>NZ_CP024894.1:0-4800000 GCF_002796545.1 Amycolatopsis sp. AA4 | reverse complement strand
AGTTCCGGGTCAAGGACATGCATTCCGGCCGGAGCATGATCGAGCTGGTGATCCACGAGGGACGCAAGCACATCGTGCGCAGGCTGATGGCGGCCACCGGGCATCCGGTGCGCAAGCTGGTGCGCACCGCGGTCGGCGACGTGCAGCTGGGCAACCAGCGCCAGGGCACGATCCGCAGGCTGAACCGCGGCGAGGTGGGCGCGCTGTACCGCACCGTGGGACTCTGACCGGTTCCCCACTTTCGGCCCTGCTGCGGGTCCCGCCGTCCCGGCCAGAGTTGTCGGCACCCGACGACGACTCTGGAGGGCGACGGGAATGCGTGTGCTGACAGGGCTGTGCGCCGCCGCGGTGCTGGCCGCGGGAGTGGTGGTGCCGGCGGCCGCGACGGCCGCCCCGGCGAGAACCGCGACGGAGCCGCAGTACGACTACGCCGGGGCGATCCGCGAAACGGTGTGGGTCGACCTCGGCCGGGACGGCGACGGGGACGGCGTGCCGGACCGGGTCGCCGCGGACATCGTGCGGCCGAAGGAACCGGCCGAGGCGGGCAAGAAGATCCCGGTGATCATGGACGCCAGCCCGTACTACTCCTCGGTGGGGCGCGGCAACGAAACCCAGTTCAAGACATACGACGCGCAGGGCCGCCCGGTCGGCTTCCCGCTGTTCTACGACAACTACTTCGTGCCGCGCGGGTACGCGGTGGTGCTCGTGGACCTGGCGGGCACCAGCCGGTCGACCGGCTGCGTGGACGTCGGCGGCAATTCGGACGTCCAGTCCGCCAAGAAGGTCGTCGACTGGCTGAACGGCCGCGCGACCGGCTACACCGCGAAGACCGGCGGCACGAAAATGTCCGCGGGCTGGAGCGACGGCGGCGTCGGGATGATCGGCAAGTCCTACGACGGCACCATCGCCAACGGCGTCGCCTCGACCGGCGTCGAGGGGCTCAAGACCATCGTCCCGATCTCCGCGATCAGCTCCTGGTACGACTACTACCGCTCGGACGGCGTGTCGTTCGGCTTCAACCCGGACGGGCTCGCGCAGACCGTCGAGCGGCGCAACGGCGGCCAGGATTGCTCGGCGCAGAACCGGAAACTCGCCGCAGGCGCGACCGAGAACGGCGACTACGGTCCGCTGTGGGCGGAACGCGACTACGTGGCGAACGCGAAGAACGTGCGCGCCAGCGTGTTCATCTCGCACGGCGTGAACGACCTCAACGTCATGCCGATCAACTACGGCCAATGGTGGGACGCGCTCGCCGCGAAGGGCGTGCAGCGCAAGATCTGGCTCGCGCAGACCGGCCACGTCGACCCGTTCGACTACCGCCGCACCGAATGGGTCGACACCCTGCACCGGTGGTTCGACCACTACCTGATGGGCATCGACAACGGCGTCGACAAGGAACCGATGGCGACCGTCGAACGCCAGCCGGACCAGTGGGTCAACGAAGCGACCTACCCGGCTCCGGGCACGAAGGAGACCGTGTTGCGGCCGCAGCCGGGCCGCACGCCTGGGGTCGGCACGCTCGGCACCGCGGGCGGCCGGGGCAGCGCGTCGTTCACCGACAACCCGAAGATCGGGGAGAACGAGTGGGCGGCGGATCCGTCGGCCGCGTCGGCGAACCGGGTCCTCTACAGCACCGCCGCGCTCACTGCGCCGGTGCAGGTTTCGGGCACCTCGTCGATCACCGTGACGGCCACGCCGAGCACTTCGACCGCGCACCTGTCGGCGATGCTGGTGGACTACGGGCCGGCGAAGATCCGGAATTTCTCGGGCCCCGGCGAGGGAATCGTGACCGGCACGGACCGCACGTGCTGGGGTTCGAGCACCGACGGCGACAGCGCTTGCTACAAGGTGACCAGCGCGGACACGACGAACGTGGACTACACGATCATCAGCCGAGGCTGGGCGGACCTGGCGAATTACCAGTCGCTGAGCCGGGAAGCGCGGCTCACGCCGGGCAAGGCGTACACGATGACGTTCCGTCTCGCGAGCACCGACCACATCGTCCCGGCCGGGCACCGGCTGGCGCTGGTGATCGGCGGGACGGACGCTAATTTCATCACCGCGCCCGCGAATCCGCCGAAGCTGACCATCGACCTGGCCAAGACCTCGGCCCGGATCCCGCTGGTCGGCGCGGTTCCGGCGCGTCCGCGGACGGAATCCGCCCCGGCGGGTCCGCTCGCGCACGTGCCCGCTGCCGCGCGCTTCGACCTGCGCTGACAAAGTCCGTGAAGGACTCATTGAGGGAATCTGATTCCCTCAATGAGTCCTTCACGGACCATTCGCCCAACCAGGACGTCAGTTGGCGGTGACGGTTTCCTTCGCGGCCGCCTTGCGCTGCAAGGCTTTCGCGACCGGCTCGACCACTCGCGCCGCGGTCGGGCCGAGAATCGCCATCAGCAACACGTACGCCGTAGCCAACGCCGCCAGCTCCCCGTCGACCGCCCCAGCCGCAACTGCCAGCCCCGCGATCACGATCGAAAACTCGCCCCGCGCAACCAAAGCCGCCCCGGCTCGAGCCCGGCCGAGCCGCCCGATTTTCTGCCGACGCGCGGCCCACCAGCCGGTGGCCACCTTCGTCAGCGTCGTCACGACCGCGAGCACCGCGGCCCAGCCCAGCACCGGCGGGATCGACGCCGGGTTGGTGTTCAGCCCGAACACCACGAAGAACATCGCGGCGAACAAGTCCCGCAAGGGTTCCAGCAGCCGGGTCGCGTTGTGCGCGGTCGAGCCGGACACCGCGATGCCGAGCAGGAACGCCCCGACCGCCGCCGAAACCTGCAGCGCCGACGCGATCCCGGCCACCAGCAGCGCCGCGCCGAGGATCTTGAGCAGGAACACTTCCCGGTCGTCGCTGTCCACCAGTGCCGAGACGTACCGGCCGAACTTCAGCGCGATCACCAGCACCACGGTGATCACCAGCAGCGAAATGCCGACCGCTTCCAGCCCGCCGAGCAGGCTCACCCCGCCCAGGATCGCGGTGAGGATCGGCAGGTACAGCGCCATCACGAGGTCCTCGAACACGAGGATCGACAGCACCACCGGCGTTTCGCGGTTGCCGAGCCGGCCGAGGTCGCCGAGGACCTTCGCGATGATGCCGGACGACGAGATGTACGTGACGCCCGCCATGACGATCGCGCCGATCGGGCCCCAGCCCAGGATCAGCGCGACCGCGGCGCCGGGCGCGGCGTTGAGCACGATGTCCACCAGCCCGGCGGTCCACGACCGCCGCATGCCGGTGAACAGCTCGGCCGCGGAGTACTCCAGGCCGAGCAGGAGAAGCAGCAGCACCACGCCGATTTCGCTGGCGAGGTGGGAGAAATCGCCGATGTCGGCGAGCGGGATCAGGCCGCCGGAGCCGAAGCACAGGCCGCCGAGCAGGTACAGGGGGATGGGGGAGAGGCCGATCCGGCCGGCGAGCCTGCCCAGCGCGCCGAGCACGAAGAAGACCGCGCCGAGTTCGATCAGCGAAAGTGCGGTGTGGTCCATCAGCCGTGCTTGAGGATCTTGGCGGCGGCCTCCAGGCCCTCGGACGTGCCGACGACGACGAGCAGGTCGCCCGCGGTGAAGAGGAAGTCCGGCGTCGGCGACGGGTGCACCTGCCCGGCCCGCATCACCGCGACGATCGAGACGCTGGTGCGCGTGCGCATCGCGGTGTCGCCGAGCGAACGGCCGTCGAACGGGCTGTCCGCGGTGATCGGCAGCTGCTTCGTGTTGATCCCCGGCAGCTCGCGGTGCTCCTCGTTCAGCTGCGCCACCAGCTGCGGCGCGCCGAGCAGGTTCGAGAGCGCGCCCGCCTCGTCCGCGGTCAGCGGCAGCGACGCGAGGCAGGCGTCCGGGTCGTCCGATTTGGAGACGATCAGCTCGATCTTGCCGTCCCGCTGGGTGACGACGCCGATGCGGCGTCCCGCGCGGGTGGCGAAGTCCTTGCGGACACCGATTCCGGGAAGAGGGGTGACTTCGACGTTCACGTCCGCCACGGTAACTCATTGTCCGATTCGCGGAGTTCAGCCCAGCAGGAGCAGCACCGAGGTGACGGCCATGAGCGCGGCGGTCGCGCCGTGCACGCCGTAGGCCATTCCCTTCCTGCCCTTGTGCCGCAGGACGATCAGCATGTCGCAGACCGGCATGACGGTCGCGGCCAGCAGCAGCCAGCCGACGAGGTGCGCGCTGCCCGCGAGCATCGCGACGCCGAGGATCAGCCCGGTGCCGAGGTCGCGGTCTCCCTTGATCTCGAAGAACGCCGTCGAGCCGGTGGGGATTTCCCGCAGGCCGAACGTCGCGGCGGTCTTCGCCGGGGCGAACAGATAGGTGAAGCCGACGTAGATGATCCCGAGCACGGGGACGGCGGCGAGGACGTAAGCGGCGATCAGCATGGGGGACCCTCCGAGGAAGTTAGCGGCGCTAGAAACAAGTGCAACGCTAACTTAGCGCCGCTAGGTTGTCTAGCGTCGAATGGGAGTCCGCCGTGGACACCGCCTGAGGTGCCGGGACCGGCTACCGGCAGAATGAACCGGACCGGGAGTGCGGGACGAACGTGAGGAGAACATCGGTGACGGGAGCCCTACGTGGGGTGGTCGCGCTGGACGGCCCGTCGGGAACCGGCAAGACCACGGTGGCGCGCAAGCTCGCCGGCCGGCTGAGCGCCCGCTACCTGGACACCGGGGCGATGTACCGCGTCGTCACGCTGGCGGTGCTGCGCGCCGGGATCGACCTCGCCGACGAACACGCGGTCGGCGCGCTCGCGCACGACGTCGACTTCTCGCTCGGCACCGACCCGGAGCGGCCGGACGTCCGGCTGGCCGGCGAGGACGTGGCCGCCGAGATCCGCGGCCCCGAGGTGACCGGCGCGGTGTCGCCGGTGTCGGCCGTGCCGCAGGTGCGCGAGGTGCTCGTCGCCCGCCAGCGCCGGATGATCGCCGACGCGGTCGAGGGCGACGGCGGGATCGTCGTGGAGGGCCGCGACATCGGCACCACCGTCGCGCCGGACGCGCCGCTCAAGGTTTATCTGACCGCCTCGGCCGAGGTCCGCGCCGCGCGGCGGAACACCCAGGACTCCGCGGCGGGACGCGCTTCGAGCGTCGAATCCGCCCGCGAATCGGTCGAGCGCCGCGACCGGATCGACTCCACCCGCGCCGCCTCTCCGCTGCGCGCGGCCGGGGACGCGGTCCAGGTGGACACCTCCGAGCTGACGATCGACCAGGTCATCGTCGCGCTGGCCGAACTCGCCCGCGGCCGGGGGCTGCTCGGCGACTGCCCGGCCGAACCGGCCGCGGCCGAGGCCGGGGTCAGCCGGTGAGCGGCGCCCTTCCCGAGGGTGCGCACGGGCTCCTGCTCGACATCGGGCGGACGGCGGGCCGGTATTATCTGCGTCCGGCGTTCCGGATCCGGGTGCACGGCCGCGACCGGGTGCCCTCGGACGGGCCGCTCGTCGTGATCGCGAACCACAGCTCGAACGTCGATCCGCAGCTGGTGATCGGAATGCTTCCGAGGCGCAGCGCGTTCTTGGCGAAGGCCGAACTGTTCAAGGGGATCGGCGGCTGGTTCCTGCGGGCGATCGGCCAGATCCCGGTCCGCCGGGGCGAGATCGACCGGACGCCGCTGACCACGGCGGTCGGCGTGCTCAAAGCGGGCGGGGCGGTCGGGATCTTCCCGGAAGGCACTCGCGGCGAGGGCGACGTCGGGGCCGCCGAACGCGGCGCGGCGTGGCTCGTGCGCGCTTCCGGGGCCACGGTGCTGCCGGTGGCGATCCGCGGGACGCGCAAGCCCGCCGACGGCAGACGCCGGTGGCGCCCGCGCGTGGACCTCCTCTTCGGGGAGCCGTTCGCGCTGAAGGTCGGTCCGGGCCGCAAGGGCCTGGACCAGGGCACTGAAGAGCTGCGCACGCAGCTGTCGGCGCTTGTACAGGCTTTGGACGACTGGCGGGGCGAACACGGGTTCGCCACGCCGTAGGTGAAGTTGGGAAACGATGACAGGGTTTGACGCCGCCGACAGCTCGGTGGACGGTCTCGGCGAGGTCGACGGAAGCTGGTCGGACGAGTCCGAGTTCGCCGCGCTCGACGCGCAGATCGAGGCCGAGGAGGCCGAGGGCCGCGCCGCCGCCGCGCAGCCGGTGCTCGCCGTGGTCGGCAGGCCGAACGTGGGCAAGTCCACGCTGGTCAACCGCATCCTCGGCCGCCGGGAAGCGGTCGTGCAGGACGTGCCGGGCGTGACGCGCGACCGCGTCGCCTACGACGCGTTCTGGGCCGGGCGGCGGTTCACGCTCGTCGACACCGGCGGCTGGGAGCCCGACGCCACCGGCCTGCAGGCCTCGGTCGCGCAGCAGGCCGAGATGGCCATGCAGACCGCGGACGCGGTGCTGCTGGTGGTCGACGCGACGGTCGGGGCCACCGCCACCGACGAGGCCGTCGCGCGCGTGCTGCGCCGGTCGAAGAAGCCGGTCCTGCTGGCCGCGAACAAGGTGGACGACGACCGGCTGCTGGCCGACACCGCGTCGCTGTGGTCGCTGGGCCTCGGCGAACCGCATCCGGTCAGCGCGCTGCACGGCCGCAGCTCGGGCGACCTGCTCGACTCCATCATGGCCGCGCTGCCCGAGGCGCCGCGCGAAGCCGGCACGGCGACCGCCGGGCCGCGCCGCGTCGCGCTGGTCGGCAAGCCGAACGTCGGCAAGTCCAGCCTGCTCAACCGGCTTTCCGGCGAGCAGCGCTCGGTCGTCGACTCGGTCGCGGGCACCACGGTCGACCCGGTCGACTCGCTGGTCGAGCTGGACGGCGAGATCTGGCGGTTCGTGGACACCGCGGGCCTGCGCAAGCGCGTCAACTTCGCCGACGGCGCGGAGTACTACGCCTCGCTGCGCACGAAGACCGCGATCGACGCGGCCGAGGTCGCGCTCGTGCTGCTGGACGCCTCCGAACCGCTGACCGAACAGGACCTGCGGGTGCTGACGATGGTGGTCGAGGCGGGCCGCGCGTGCGTGCTCGTGTTCAACAAATGGGACCTGGTCGACGAGGACCGCCGGTACGCCATGGTGCGCGAGCTGGACCGCGGCCTCGTGCGGGTGCCGTGGGCGGAGAAGGTCAACGTCTCCGCGCTGACCGGGCGCGCGGTGCGCAAGCTCGCGCCCGCCCTGCGCACGGCGCTGGCGTCGTGGGACCAGCGCGTGTCGACCGGCCAGCTCAACGGCTGGCTGTCCGACCTCGTCGCGGCGACGCCGCCGCCGGTGCGCGGCGGCAAGCAGCCGAAGGTGCTGTTCGCGACGCAGGCGGGCATCCGCCCGCCGACGCTGGTGCTGTTCACCACCGGGTTCCTCGAGGCCGGGTACCGCCGGTTCATCGAGCGGAAATTCCGCGAGCAGTTCGGCTTCGCGGGCAGTCCCGTCCGGGTGAATGTGCGCGTCCGCGAAAAGAAGCAGAAGCCGAAGGCGGGCGGAAAAGCGGCCCGCAACCGCTGATTCCTTTCCCGGCAAGGGAATTCCCGGCGAGACCGATTTCCCGGGTTTCCCTTGCCGGACCTGCGCGCGGTGATGTCCGACACGCCGCCGTTACCCAGGCGCGACCTGGGCTTGATCGCCGCGTAAAGTGGACGGTCGCTACGGGCGCCTCATTCGGATGGCCAGCCCGAATGACGCTCGCGAAAGGTGAGTGATGGGCTTGCGCGCCCAGAGTTCGACCGTGCCCGCACCGTTCCGGAATACCGGGGCGCACCCGGCCGCCGAGGTGGCCTGGTGACGCTGACCGCCGATTCCGGCAGCGCCGAAGCCCTGACTGTCGCCGTCGAGGCCGCGCTCTCGCCCGCTCTGTTCGAGACCGCCGCCCCGTCCGCCGAGCGCACCCTGCTGGACATCCTCGCCGCGACCGCGGAGCGGCACCCGAACGCCGCCGCGCTCGACGACGGCACCGGCCCGCTGAGCTACCGCCGGCTGATGGAAGAGATCGACGCGTACGCCCGCGAATTGCGCGAGCACGGCGTCGGCCGGGGCGACCGCGTCGGCATCCGGATCTCCTCCGGCACCGCCGAGCTGTACGTCGCGATCCTGGCGACGCTGTCGGTCGGCGCGGCGTACGTGCCGGTCGACGCGGACGACCCCGACGAGCGAGCCGAGCTGGTGTTCGGCGAGGCGGGTGTCGCGGCGATCGCCACCGACGGCGAGATCGCCGTCGCGGGCACGCCGGGCGGCGCCACCGGGCGGCCCGGCCCGGCCGACGACGCGTGGATCATCTTCACCTCCGGCTCCACCGGCAAGCCGAAGGGCGTCGCGGTCACGCACGCCTCGGCGGCGGCCTTCGTGGACGCCGAAGCCCAGCTTTTCCTGACCGACGAGCCGATCGGCCCCGGCGACCGGGTGCTGGCCGGGCTGAGCGTCGCGTTCGACGCCTCCTGCGAAGAGATGTGGCTCGCCTGGCGGCACGGCGCCTGCCTGGTCCCCGCGCCGCGCGCCCTGGTGCGCACCGGCGTCGACCTCGGCCCGTGGCTGGTTTCGCAGGGCATCACGGTCGTGTCGACGGTGCCGACGCTGGCCGCGCTGTGGCCGGCGGACGCGCTGGAAGACGTGCGCCTGCTCATCTTCGGCGGCGAAGCGTGCCCGCCGGAGCTGGCCGAGCGCGTGGCCGTCGAAGGCCGCGAAGTCTGGAACACCTACGGCCCGACCGAAGCGACCGTCGTCGCCTGCGCCGCGCAGATGACCGGCGAGGGCCCGGTGCGGATCGGCCTGCCGCTGCTCGGCTGGCAGCTGGTCGTGGTGAACGAAGAAGGCGAACCGGTCGCCATGGGCGAGACCGGCGAGCTGGTCATCGGCGGGGCCGGGCTCGCCCGCTACCTCGACGCGGAGAAGGACGCGCAGAAGTTCGCGCCGCTGCCGTCGATGGGCTGGGAGCGCGCCTACCGCAGCGGCGACATGGTCCGCGCGGAGCCGGAAGGCCTGCTGTTCCTCGGCAGGCTCGACGAGCAGATCAAGCTCGGCGGCCGCCGGATCGAGCTGGGCGAGGTCGACGCGGCGCTGCAGGCGCTGCCCGGCGTGCGCGGCGCGGCCGCGGCGGTCCGGCGCACCAAGGCGGGCAACCAGGTCCTGGTCGGCTACGTCGTGCCGGAGGACGGCGAAAAGCTCGACACGGACGACGCCGCGACCCGGCTGCGCGCGCAGCTGCCCGCCGCGCTCGTGCCGCTGCTGGCGACGATCGACGACCTGCCGACCCGCACGTCCGGCAAGGTCGACCGCAACGCGCTGCCGTGGCCGCTGTCCACTGTGGACGCGAGCGCGGCCGGGCTTTCTCCGACCGAGGCGTGGCTCGCCGAGGGCTGGAGCGAGATCCTCGGCGTGTCGGTGAGCAGCGCGAACGCCGACTTCTTCACCAACGGCGGCGGAAGCCTCACCGCGGCGCAGCTGATCGCGCGCATCCGCACCCGCCACCCCGAGGTGTCGGTCAGCGACATCTACCAGAACCCGAAGCTCGGCGCGCTCGCCGCGAAGCTCGACGCGCTGAGCGGCGAGGAGACCGAACGCCGCGAGATCGCGCCGACGCCGCGCCGCGCCGGGCTCGTGCAGTCGCTGCTGATGGTCCCGCTGATGGGCCTCGTCGGGCTGCGCTGGACCACGCTCGCCGCCGCCTGCTCGAACGTGCTGGCGCTGCTGGGCGTTTCCTGGGCGCCGACGCTGAACTGGGCGTGGCTGGTGCTCGCCTGGCTCGTGCTGTTCACCCCGGCGGGGCGGATCGCGATCGCCGCGGGCGGCGCGCGCGTGCTGCTGGCCGGGGTGCGCCCCGGCGCCTACCCGCGCGGCGGAAGTGTCCACTTGCGACTGTGGACCGCCGAGAAGCTGGCCGAGTTCAGCGGCGCGGACAGCGTCGCGGGCGCGTCGTGGATGACGACGTACGCGAAGGCGCTCGGCGCGCGCATCGGCAAGGACGTCGACCTGCACTCGCCGCCGCCGGTCACCGGTTTCCTCAAGCTGGGCCGCGGCGCGGCGGTGGAGCCCGAGGTCGATCTGTCCGGCCACTGGGTCGACGGCGACGTCGTGCACATCGGCAAGACGCGGATCGGGGCCGAGGCCCGGGTCGGCGCGCGCAGCACGCTGTTCCCCGGCGCCCGGATCGGCAAGGGCGCGGAGATCGCGGCCGGTTCGACCGTGCGCGGCGCGGTCCCGGCGGGCCAGCGCTGGGCCGGTTCGCCCGCGGTGCGCTCGGACGTCAAGGACGCGCTGAAGTGGCCGTCGAGCCGCCCGCCGCGCTCGCGGTTCTGGGCTTCGGTGTACGGCGCGACCTCGGTGTTCCTCGGGCTGCTGCCCGGAATCGCCGCGCTGCCCGGCGTCGCGGTGGCCGGGTACGCGGTCGCCGGCACCTCGAGCTTGAGCGCCGCGCTGGGCCAGGCGCTGCTGTTCGTGCCGGTCGCCACGGTCGCCTACTTCGTGACGTACGCGCTGCTCGTGCTGGCCGGGGTCCGCGCGCTGGGCGTCGGGATGGTCGAGGGCTACCACCCGGTGCACGGCCGCGTCGCGTGGCAGGTCTGGGCGACCGAACGGCTGATGGGGATGGCCCGCGAAGGCCTGTTCCCGTTGTACGCCAGCCTGTTCACGCCGGTGTGGCTGCGGCTGCTCGGCGCGAAGGTCGGCCGGAACGTGGAGGCGTCGACTGTCCTCGCCCTGCCGAAAATGACCAAAGTGGACAGTGGCGCGTTCCTGGCCGACGACACCATGGTCGCCACCTACGAGCTGGGCCACGGCTGGCTGCACGCCGCCCCGGCGCGGATCGGCAAGCAGGCGTTCCTCGGCAACTCGGGAATGACCGCGCCGGGCCGTTCGGTGCCGAAGCGCGGGCTGGTCGGGGTGCTGTCCTCGACGCCGGCGAAGGCGAAGAAGGGCTCGTCGTACCTGGGCATGCCGCCGCTGCCGGTGCGCCGCGCGGTGGAGGAGAGCGACACCAGCCGCACGTACACGCCGCCGCTGCACCTCAAGGCGGCGCGGGCGCTGGTCGAGCTGTGCCGGATCGTGCCGGTGATGTGCGCGGTCGCGCTGACCGTCGGCGTCGCGGTCGCGCTGCTGGCGCTGGCGTCGTGGGGCGGCTTCTGGGTCGCCGCGCTGCTGGCCGGGCCGGTGCTGCTGGCCGCCGGGGTCGTCGCCGCGCTCACCGCGACCGCGGCGAAATGGCTGCTGGTCGGGAAGTTCCGCGAGATCGACCACCCGCTGTGGAGTTCGTTCGTGTGGCGCAACGAGCTGGCCGACACGTTCGTCGAGGCGCTCGCGGTGCCGTGGCTGATCGGGTCGCTCGGCGGCACGCCGCTGCTGCCCGCGTGGCTGCGCACGATGGGCGTCAAGATCGGCCGCGGCGTCTGGCTGGACACGTACTGGCTGCCCGAGTCCGACCTGGTCGCACTGGGCGACGGCGCGACGATCAACCGCGGCTGCGTCGTGCAGACGCACCTGTTCCACGACCGGATCATGACCATGTCGCGGGTGACGCTGGACGAGGGCGCGACGCTCGGCCCGCACGGGATCGTGCTGCCGGGCGCGAGCATCGGCGCGCGCACCACGGTGGGCCCCGGCTCGCTCGTGACGCGCGGCGACGCGGTGCCCGCGGACTCGCGCTGGCTCGGCAATCCGATCTCGGCCTGGCGGCGGTGAGGGTACGACCGTTGCGGACCCCGTCGCGGTACCTCATGCTGGAAAGGATCACGGCGGCGGCGGGCGAAGGCGGGTTTCGGTGCGGGTGAACGGGAAAGCGGCCGCGCCCGGCGCGGAGACCTCGGGCGACGGGTACCTCCCCGCGCACGGGAACGGCGGCTACCGGGTCCGGCACTACGACCTCGATCTCGACTACCGGATCGGCCCGAACCGGTTGTCCGCCACCGCGGTGCTCACCTGTGCGGCCACCCAGGCGCTTTCCCGGCTGACGCTCGACTTCGGCGAGTTCCGGGTGTCTCGCGTGCTGGTCGAGGGCAAACCGGCGAAGTACACGCGGCGCGGCCTGAAGCTGCAGGTCAAACCGGCGCGGTCGGTGCCCGCCGGTGCCGAGTTCCAGGTCGAGATCCGTTACGCGGGCAACCCGAAGCCGGTCGGCAGCCGGTGGGGCGACATCGGCTGGGACGAGCTGACCGACGGCGCGCTGGTGGCGAGCCAGCCGGTCGGCGCGCCGTCGTGGTTCCCGTGCAACGACCATCCGGCGGACAAGGCGAGCTACCGGCTCGCGGTGGCCACGTCGTCGCCGTATCTCGTTGCGGCGACGGGGAATCTCGTGTCGCGGTACCAGTCGGCGAGCACCACGAAGTGGGTGTTCGAACGGCCGGAGCCGACCTCGACGTATCTGATGAGCGTCCAGATCGGCCGGTACGAGGACCTCGAGTTGTCCGACGGCGCCTGGGTTCCGGAGATCGCGGTCGACCGCCCGGGCGGCGTCGTGCAGCGGGCCGCCGTCCCGCCTCGGCTGCGCCGCGCGTTCGGGCGGGACTTCGGGCGGCAGGGCCGGATGATGGACGCGCTGGAGGAGTGGTTCGGGCCGTACCCGTTCGGCGAGTACGTGGTGGTCGTGACCGACGACGAGCTCGACGACCCGATCGAGGCCCAGGGTATGGCGATCTTCGGGGCCAACCACGTGGACGGCAAACGCACCCACGAGCGGCTCGTGGTGCACGAACTGGCGCACCAGTGGTTCGGCAACAGCCTGACGGTGGCGGACTGGCAGCACATTTGGCTCAACGAAGGCTTCGCGACCTACACCGAGTGGCTGTGGTCGGAGCGCGCCGGCGGCGAATCGACGGAGGCGTTGGCCCGGACGTGGTACGCGCGGGTGCGGGCCAAGCCGGCCGACGTGACGATCGGCGATCCCGGCGTGGCGCGGATGTTCGACGAGCGGGTGTACAAGCGCGGCGGGTTGACGCTGCACGCGTTGCGCGGGGAGATCGGGGACCCGGCGTTCTTCGCGCTGGTGAAGGCGTGGGCCGTGGAGAACCGGCACGGTGCGGTGACGACGGAGCAGTTCGTGTCGCTGGCGGAGTCTTACGCGGGGCGCTCGTTGCGGGAGTTCTTCGCGGCCTGGCTGGACCGGGTGGCGTTGCCGCCGCTCTGAAATCCGGCCCGGGCAAAAATTTCGCCTCCGCTTGTCGAATCCGGTGCCGGGCGATCGACGCACCGGTGAGTGCGGCTGGCAGCGGGCCGGGGCATGCGAAGGAGGCACCGGAATGCGAACCTTGCACGTCGGATTGCGGGTGACCGATCTTCCCCGGTCACTGGAGTTCTACTCGGCGCTCGGCTACGAGGTCGTCGGCACCGTGCCCGGGACGTCGATCGGGCAGCTGACCATGCTCAAGCTGCCCGGCGACGAGTTCGTCACCGTCGAGCTGGTGCACGACGGAAACCCGGTCGAGCGCGGCACCGGCCTGAGCCATCTGGTCGTGCAGGTCGAGTCGATGGCCGCGACGCTCGAGGACCTGGCCGGTCACGGGATCGAGCCCGTCACCGCGGTGCAGGACCACGGGCACGGCATGAAGACGACGTTCCTCGCCGACCCGGACGGACGGCGGATCGAACTCGTCCAGTGGCCCGCGGGGCATCTCGACGGCATCACCGCCGCCGACTGGACCGAAAGCGGGGCGGGACGATGAGCCGGACGCCGCTGCGGCTGTACATGTCCGTGTCGGTCGACGGGTACATCGCCGGACCGGACGACCGCGCGGGCCAGGAACTCGGCCGCGGCGGCGGACGGCTGTTCGACTGGCTCGACGACCGGATGTCCGAGGGGATCAACGGGCAGGTGTACGCCGAGGCCTCGGCCACCGGCGCCGTGATCTCCGGCCGCCGCACGTTCGAACTGGCCAAGCGATGGAACGGCGACCACCACGACGGCGTCCCGATCCACGTCCTCACCCGCCACGTCGATCCGGCCGACGAGCCGCCGGGCAGCGCGCGGTTCTACACCGACGTCGACGCTTGCGCCGACGAAGCCCGGGACAAATCGGGAGGCCGTGCCGTACTGGTCCACGGCGCGGGCGCGGCACAGGCTCTGCTGGCAGCGGGCCAGCTCGACGAACTGGAACTGCACCTCGTGCCGGTGCTGCTGGGCGAGGGACGGCGATTGTTCGAGCCGACCGGGCTCGGTTCCGTGGAACTGGAGCCGGTGCGACGGCTCGAAGGCCGCGGCGTCACGCACCTGCGGTACCGCGTGGTCCATCCTGCCCAGTGATTTTCACGTATCTGAACCCGCATCCGGCGGATCCCAGTCATCGGATGTCTGTGCGGCTTTCCGAGTGAACAACTCTGGCTTTTGCCTGTCCTGTCTGGATATATTCCGCTCACTTCGCGCTAGCGAGGGTGAAACGTAATATGAATCCGGAGGGCGTCATGGTCGGGGTGTCGCGGCGGACGGTGCTTCGATCGGTGTCCATCGCTGCTGGAGCGGCGGCGTTCGGCGGGCTGTGGGCGCAGGGCGCGCCACTCGGAACAGCCGCGCCGCGCAGCAACCCGCATCGGGACGTCGTCATGGACGCGCGGATGCGTTGGCAGCGGTTGCCGAAGAACTGGCAGGAAGCGCCGTTCCTGGCCAACGGTTATCTCGGCGTGCAAGCGTACGCCGGGCAGACGCCGCAGGTGCTGAAGTTCATGCTCAGCCACACCCAGGTCCAGGACCAGCGCATCCAGTGGGAGGCGGGGATCGGGCTGTCGCGGCTGCCGATCGGCGCGATCACGCTGACCTTCGCGGGAGCGATCACCGGCGTCGACTGGACGCTGGACCTCTACAACGCCGAACTGGGCGGCACCATCACCACCACGCGCGGACAGGTCGCGTTTTCCGCCGTGGTGCACAACGATCTCGGCGTACTGCTCGTCTCGCTCGACCCGAGTGCGGGCGAATCCGGCGCGGCGTGGGGATTCGCGCCGCTCGTGTCGGCGACGACGCGGACGGTGCGCAAGCCGCCGGATTACACCGCGAACCCGGACCCTGAACAGACTGACGGGTACTGCGCGCAGCCGTTGATCGCCGGTGGCGGGTATACGACGGCGTGGCGGGAGAAACGGGTCGGCACGAAGCGGCTGTTCGCGGCGGCGGTCGCGTATTCGTTCCCGGGTTCCACGCACACCCGCGACGCGGTGTCGCTGGTCGGTCGGACGGTCACGATGAACCCGGACGTGCTGCTCGCTTGGCATCGCCGCTGGTGGAACGATTTCCACCAGCGCAGTTTCGTGTCCGTGCCGGACAAGCAGGTCCAGCGGTTCTACTGGATCCAGCTCTACAAGATCGCCTCGGCGACCCGCCGGGACGGCCCGGTGACCGCCGAATGGGGGCCGTGGTTCCCGGAGGTCGGCAACAGCTGGACGGCGGTGTGGTGGAACCTGAACGTCCAGGTCACCTATCCGATCGTGAACAGCGCCAACCATCCGGAGCTGGACGCGGTCACCGAGACCTTCCGCCGCGATCACGCGAACCTGGAGGTGTCGGTTCCGCCCGCGTACCGGGACGGCGACACCTACGCTCTTTCGCATCCGGGGGACTGGCGGCTGCGGCCCGGCGGCGTCCGGACGGTCGGCGTTCCGGGGACGCCGTCCAAAACGGATCAGACCGGAAACCTGTTGTGGGGCTTGCACAACGTCTGGCTCGCGTACCGGCATCATCTCGACCATTCGGTACTGCGCGACGTGCTGTACCCGACGCTGGCCAAAGCGCTCAACTTCTACCGGCACTTCCTTTTCACCGGGCCGGACGGGCTGCTGCACCTGCCGCTCACCCGTTCGCCGGAGTACGCCGACGCGGCCGACTGCACCTACGACCTGTCGCTGATCCGCTGGGCCGCGACGACGCTGGCCGACTCCGCGCGGATCCTGCGGCTGAACGACTCGCGCGTGCCGATGTGGCGGGAGATAGCGGCGAAACTCGTTCCGTACCACGAGGATCCGGCCGACGGCGTGCTGATCGGCGACGGCGTCCGGCTCGCCGATTCGCATCGGCACTTCTCGCATTTGCTCTGGCTGTACCCGTTGCGGGAGCGGAACTGGGAACGCACCGCCGATCGAGACCTCATGACCCGCACCTTCCGGCATTGGGCGGCGGACCAGTCGGCCTGGCACGGCTACAGCTACGCGGCCGCGTCGTCGATGAACTCGGTGATGGACCAGCCCGAGGAAGCCTTGCGGGACTTGAAGTTCTTCCTCGACCGGAACATCGTCGCGGACACCGAACTGACCGCTAACACGATGTACCGCGAGGGCTCGAACTTCGCCATCGAAAGCCCGATCACCGCCGCACAGTCCGTGGTGGACATGCTGCTGCAAGGCTCCGGAGGCGTGGTGAAGGCGTTCCCGGCAGTGTCGGCGAAGTGGCCGGACGCGTCGATCGCCGGGCTGCGCACCGAGGGCGCGTTCCTGGTGGACGCATCGCGGCGGCGTGGGGCAACGGAATTCGTGCGAGTGCGCAGCGAAGCCGGTGCGCCGCTGGTGCTCGACCACGGGATCGACGGCGACATCGACGTGCGCGATCAATGGGGTCGGCGGTTGCCGTGGCGGCCGGTCGGACCGCGGCGGATCGCGCTGGAGTTGCGGCGGGGGAGCACGGTCACTGTCACCCCGCGTGGTGCCCGGCCGGACTTCGGGCCGCGTGACGTTCCTTCGCTCGGTGCTGCTCCGGCTTGGGGTTTGCCTGACTAGAAACGAGGAGGCTGGCGGACATGGACATCTCGCGCCGGACAGTGCTCGGCGGAGCGCTCGCCGGGATCGCCGCCGGAGCAGTCGGAATCCCGCCGGCCAGTGCGGCGGAACTGGGCCGCGACGGCGTCGGCTGGGCGGATTTCCTGGCGACCGCGGACCTGCGCTGGCGGCGGATGCCGACGACCTGGTACGAGGGACCGTTCCTGGGCAACGGTTTCCTCGGCTCCGGAATCTACTCCGAACCCGGCCGCAACGCGGTCCGCTTCAACGTCCAGCACAGCCAGGTGCAGGACCACCGGCCGCGGTTCGGCTCGCTGTTCGGCCTGGCGCGGCTGCCGATCGGGTACTTCACGCTCGAACCGGTCGGCGCGATCACCGGCCTCGACTGGCGCCTCGACCTCTGGAACGCCGAACTCGCCGGCACGATCACCACCGCGGCCGGGAGCCTGGAGCTGCGCGCGCTCGTCCACACCGGACAGTCGCTGCTCGCGGTGGAGGTGCGGCCGTCGGAGGGCGAACGCGGGTTCCAGTGGGTGTTCCATCCGGCGAAGGCGATCAGCCCGCGAGCCGATCCGGTGTGGAAAAAGCCGCCGCCGGAAGGATATGCGGAGAACCCGCCGGTCCAACTGCAGCAGGCGGGTGACGCTCACCTCGCGGTACAGCCGTTGCTGGCGGGCGGCGAACACGTGACGGCTTGGCGAGAGGTCACCCGGGGCAGTGCGCGGACGTTGTACACGTCGGTCGCGTGGTCGCATCCGGAGAAGACGTCGGCGGTCCGGGCACTGCAGACCGTGCGGCGGGCGGGTGCGCTGGACGTGCTGACCTGGGACCACCGTCGTTGGTGGCACGACTACTACCAGCGCAGCTTCCTGTCCATTCCGGACACCCGGCTGCAGAGTTTCTACTGGATCCAGCTGTACAAGGTCGCGTCGGCCGCGCGCCGGGAAGCGCCGGTGATGGCGACGTCCGGGCCGTGGCTGGAGAACACGCCGTGGCCCGCGACGTGGTGGAACCTGAACGTGCAGCTGGAGTACTGGCTCATCCAGGGCTCCAACCACCTCGAGCTCGACGCGGTCAGCTACGCGCTCGGCAAGTACCGGGACCGGCTCACCAGCCAGGTCGCGCAGCCGTACCAGGCCGATTCGGCGGGCATCCCGCGCACCACCGACATGACGCTGCTCAACGGCCTCGCCGACTCCACGAGCGGCTACCCGGTCGGCATCCCGGGCAAGGACACGCCGACGCCCGAGGTCGGCAACCTCACCTGGGCGCTGCACAACGTTTGGCTGAGCTACCGGCACACGATGGACCGCCAGTTGCTGCGGGACACATTGTTCCCCTTGCTGCGCAAGGCAATCAACTACTATCTCCACTTCCTCGCGCCCGGCCCGGACGGCCGCCTGCATCTCCCGGCGACCTTCTCGCCCGAGTACGGCGTGAACGCGCCCGACACCAACTACGACCTCGCCCTGATCCGCTGGGGCTGCAATACCTTGCTGGACACCGCGCGAGAGCTGCGCATTGCTGACCCGCTGGCGGGGAAGTGGCAGCAAGTGCTCGCCACGCTCACCGATTATCCGGCCGACGAGAACGGCTACATGATAGGCGCGGGCGTCCCTTTCGCGAAGTCGCACCGGCACTACTCGCACCTACTGCAGATCTATCCGCTTTACGAGATCACCTGGGAACAGCCGGAGCACCGCGCGATCATCGAAACGTCGCTCAACCATTGGCTCGGCTTCGAGGGCGCGCTGCAGGGCTACACGTTCACCGGCGCCGCGTCGATCTCCGCGCAGATGCTCCGCGGCGAGAAGGCCGCGTATTACCTCGGCGAACTCCAAAAGCGTTATATCCAGCCGAATACGATGTACAAGGAATCGGGCCCGGTCATCGAAACGCCGTTGTCCGCGGCGAAATCCATGCAGGACATGCTGGTGCAGAGCTGGGGCGGCGTCGTCCGGCTGTTCCCGGCGGTCCCGGACGCGTGGGGTGACATCGCGCTGCGCGACTTCCGGACTGAAGGCGCGTTCCTGCTCAGCGCATCGCGGGAAGGCGGGAAAACGCGTTGGCTGAAGGTGCACAGCGAGGCCGGTGCGCCGTGTGTCCTGCGGCCGGGCATCGACGGCGAACTGACGGTGACGGACGCGCACGGCCGCCCGCGTCGCTGGCGCCGATTGGCCAACGGCGACGTGCAGGTCGACCTCGGCCGCGGTCAGGACGCGTACGTGTACCGCCGCGGCGACCGGCCGGACTTCACGGTCCGGCCGGTCGCGCCGGGCGGGGCGAGCGAGCCGTGGGGGATGCCGTGAGCTAACGGTCGAGGAGACGGCGAAGTGCGTCCAGGAGGCCGGTTCCGGCAGCGGGGCGACGCCAGGCGACATAGCCGTCCGGCCGGATCAGCAGGCAGCCGTCTTCCTCGATGCCGCTGCTGCGCGCCCAGTCTCCATAGGAATCGCGGGCCTCGGGGGAACCGATGGTCACGACCCGCAGGTCCAGTCCGAGGTCCGCACCGGCTTTCGCGGCGGCGTCCCGCCAGGCACCGCCGGTGAGTCCGGTGAGGACAGTCCACCGGCCGCGCCCGACAAGGTCCAATGTGGACACTCGGCGACCGTCGGGGCGGACGAGCCACACGTGCGGCAGTTTCGCGCCCGGCGTGGTCGTGGGCCGGTGGTACAGCTCGGCATCCCGCGCTGCAGGCGGTTCCTCGCCGTCCGGGAGCACCGCGCTCGAGACGTACCGCTGATCCATCTCCACGCCGTGCGCGTTGAACTCGTAGTTCTTCAGCTCGATCGCCGCCTGCAGTTGCTTCCGCCGCAACGCACCGGTCTCGGTCGCGGCCGTGCAGGCGGCGAGACCTGCGGCGATGGCGTCCGCATCGGTGTCGCCGTCGATGCCGAGCGCGGCGAAGATCGGCCCGAACTGGTCGCGGCTGAGGTTCGCCCGGTCCACGATCTGCTTGCCGACCGGCGCTCGCTCGGCGCTGTAGCTGTCGAGAAGCCCCTCGCCCGCCTCGCCGCGGACAACCATCGCGAGCTTCCACGCCAGGTTGTACGCGTCCTGCACCGACGTGTTGGACCCGAGCCCATTCGACGGCGGATGCCGGTGCACCGCGTCGCCCGCGCAGAAAACGCGGTCGGCCGAGTACTGCGTGGCGTAGCTGTGGTTGACCGTCCACAGTGAAGTCGAGGTGATCTCCACCGGCAGGTCCGGATCGCCGACGAGGTCCCGCACGATCCGGGTGGCCTCCTCGCCGGTCACATCCGGCGGCGGCTGCGCGATGTCGTAACCCCAGGTCAGCAGCCATTCGTTCCACGGCCGGACCATCCGCACCAGGCCCATCCCGATGCCGCTGAGGTGCGCGCCCGGCCGCATCACCCAGTACAGCACGCTCGGCCGGTGCGCGACGTACTCGGACAAGTCGGCGGTGAAGGTGATGTTCATGCTGCCGGCCTTGCCGGACTGGCCGTCGATCGGCAGCCCGGCCTGCTCGGCGACGCGGCTGCGGGCGCCGTCCGCGCCGATCAGGTAGCGTGCGCGGAGGGTGAACTCGTCGCCGCGAACCCGGTCCCGCAGCCGCGCGGTGACGCCGTCGGCATCCTGGGTGAAGTCCAGGAATTCGGTGTCCAGGCGCAGTTTCGCCCCGCGCGCGGCGGCGTTCGTGACCAGGATCGGTTCCAGATAGGTCTGCGGCAGGTCGATCAGGTGACACGGGCTTGCAGAGCCGTACTCGGCAGCCGAGCGATCGGCGGTGCCCCAGCTGGCGATCCGGCCGATCTCCTCGCCCGCGAGCGACGTGCACAGCACGGTGTCGCCCATCAGCTCCGGGGGAGTGCCCTGCGCGAGCGCCTGGTCTTCGATGCCGAGGTCGCGCAGGACTTCCATCGTCCGCTGGTTGGTGATGTGCGCCCGTGGGGTGTGCGCCGTCCAGCCGTATTTGGTGACGAGCACGGTGCGGACGCCGTAGGTCGCGAGCAGCAGCGCGGCGGAACCGCCCGCCGGGCCGCTGCCGACCACGAGGACGTCGGTGTCATGACTGGTCATGGTGGGTTCCCGGGGAGATGCGGAAGGTGAATTCGAGGCGGCGCCAGGGTTCGCGCCCGTCCGGCGCGGGGCCGGTCTGCTCGGCGAAGTCGACGATCAGGCCGTCTTTCACGCCGAACACGGTGTCCGAGTC
Source organism: Amycolatopsis sp. AA4 (assembly GCF_002796545.1). Lineage (GTDB taxonomy): Bacteria > Actinomycetota > Actinomycetes > Mycobacteriales > Pseudonocardiaceae > Amycolatopsis. Next base: position 4,779,208 of record NZ_CP024894.1, on the reverse strand, counting down.
GAGGTACTCGCCGCCGCGGACGAACAGCTGGGTGACCAGCGTGCGGTAGCCCGGTTTGGCGATCATGAAGTGGACGTGCGGCGCGCGGAAGGGATGCCGTCCGGTCGCGGCCAGCATCCCGCCGACCGGTCCGTCGTCCGGGATCGGGTACGCCGACGGCACGATCGTCCAGAACCGCAGCCTGCCTTCGGCGTCGGTGCGGAACCGGGCGCGCAGCACCGGACCGTCCACGTCGGGCAGCTGGACGTCGTAGAAACCGTCCTCGTTGGACTGCCAGACGTCCACGACCGCGTCCGGCACCGGGGTTCCGTCCGGCTCGGTCACGTGGACATCCGTCCACAATGGAGTTCCCGGAAGTCCTTCGGCGAGATCCGCGCCCTGCTCGGTTTCCGGCGGCCCCTCGACGTAGAACGGGCCCAGCACCGCCGAGGGCGTCGTATCGGGCGTGCGCGAGTTCGTGAGCACGTCGACCACGCTCGAAACGCCGAGGGTGTCCGAGAGCAGGATGAACTCCTGCCGCGTGTCCGAGCTGATCTGCCCGGTGCGCGTGAGGAAGCCGATCGCGTACTCCCACTCCTCTTGCGTGAGGTCGGTGCGCACGACGTACGAATGCAGGGTGCGGACCAGTTCCGACAGCAGTTCGCGCAACCGAGGGTCTGGCGTGGCGGCGAAACTGTCCACGACCTCCTGCGTGAGCCCGCGCAGGTCCGGCGGGGCGCCCAACGCGGGGGCCGGCCGGGTGCCGGACCACGCCTGCCGCAGCAGGTCTTCGATGCCGTCGCGAGTGAGTTCGCGCGGATTCGGATACGGCGCGGCGGTGGCCAGTTCGGCGGCCTTGGCGAGATCGCCTTCGGCAAGACCGATTTCGGCCAGCGAACGCGGCACCGGCAGACTGGCGATCAGATCGAACACCGCGGTCGGTGCGTCTGGGGCTCCGAGTGCTTCGGCGATCCGCCGCATCGCGTCGGCGGCGTTCGGCGCGTTGTACGCCATCGCGTGGGGGAGGACGATCGTGTGCGTTTCCGCGTGCGGCAGCCCGAAACTGCCGCCGAGGGTGTGGCAGAGCTTGTGGTGCAGGCCCATTCCGACCGAACCCAGGCACGAACCGGCCAGCCACGCGGCGCGCAACGCGTCCGTCCGGGCGTCCGCATCGGACGGATCGGCGGCGATCCGCGGCAGCGCGGCGGCGAGCAGCCGGATCGCTTCGAGGGCGAACTGGTCGACGATCGGGTTCGCCTGCGCCGAGTAAAGCGCCTCGACCGCGTGCGCCATCGCGTTGACGCCGCTGGTCAGCGAGGTCGGCACGGGCAGGCCGAGGGTGAGGTCGACGTCGTAGACGACCACCTCGGGCAGCACCTTCGGCGACGACTGCGTGGTCTTGCGCCCGTTCTCGGTCTGGCCGACCACCGGCGTCATCTCGGACCCGGCGTAGGTGGTCGGCACGATGACCTGCGGGATGTCGGTGCGCAGCGCGAGCGCCTTGGCGAGTCCGGTCGCGGAGCCGCCGCCGATCGCGATCACGCAATCGACGTTGTGCTCGGTGACCAGCGCGAGCGCGCGTTCGGTGACCTCGACGGGGGTGTGCATGGCGGGCTCGCCGAAGCGGGCGGCAAGCAGCGGGCCGAGCGCCTCGGCCGTCTGATCGGCGGCCTTGGCGGCGGATTTTCCGGCCACCAGCAGCACGCGGCCGGCGCCGAGCCGCTGCACCTCCTCGGGGACGACAGCGAGCGTGCCGCTGCCGAACACGACCCGAGCCGGGTTGGCGGTGTAGGTGAACATCGTCGGTCCTTCCACGCGGGTACGTCGAGTATCCGGGCGGCGAAGACCCAGCGCATGCACAGACGTGCTGAGCGGGTTGCACGAAACGCGCGCGTCAGCCGTCCCGGCGAAGCGCGGCGGGCGTGGTGCCCAGCTGTGCGCGCAGCACCCGGGTGAGGTGTTCCTGGTGGGAAAACCCGCAGCGCACGGCGATGTCCGCGATCGGTTCGGTGCCGGTGCGCAGCAGCAACCCGGCCTGTTCCACGCGCAGCCGCAGCAGGTACCGGTGCGGCGGCAGCCCGGTGCGCGCCTTGAACCGCCGGGCGAACCGGCTGACGCTCAACCCGGCCGCCGCGGCCAGCTCGGCCAGCCCGAGCGGTCCCGCGAGCCGTTCGTCCATCAGCTCGCGCACCTGGGCGAACTGCCGGTCGGTCAGCGCCTCGACCGGCGGCGGCGCGGGGGGAACGCTCCGCCCGGCCCGGTGCTGACGCGCGAGCTGCGCGGCCACGAGCGCACCCAGCTGATCCGCGTACGCGCGAGCGCCCGGCTCCCATTCCCGGACGACCCGGTCGAGCGCCAGAACGAGCTGTTCGAGCAGGGGATCGACGGTGCCGAGTTCGTCGGCCAGCCGGACCGGAGCGTCCGATCCGGCGGCCTCCTGCACCGCCGAATCCGGGAGGTAGACGTGCAGCGTGTCCAGTTCGCCGCCGAGTTCGACCGACAGTTCCTGGTGCGACGGCTGGAGAAAGAGCCCGCCCGCGGGGATCCGCCGGCTGCGCTCGCCGGGCGACCCGACGCCGCGGCGGACGGTGACCGGACCGGCGAGGTGCAGGATCAGCTGGTGCGTGCGAGCGGGCCCGAACTCCGCGCGATACGGCCGTTCGCGCTGTTTGGACAGGTAGATCCGGTCCCAGCCGAGGCCGGCGCTGGTGCGCTCCGGACGGATCCAGGGCAGGGAAAGGATGCCGTTGGTGTCGGCAGGCCCCAGCTCGCCCACGGCGTCCTCCTCTTCGAGGGTCCCGTGGGCGAGCGTACCTCTCAGAGCGGGTTGAACACGCCCAGCGGCGCGGTGCAGAACGGCCCGCCGACGTATTCGGCGGCCGCCCCGGTCGGCGCGGGCTTGTCCGCCAGCTGCTCGGCGTAGACCTCGGCGTTGTCGTGGGACTTGTAGCCCAGCGCCTCGGCCTCGGCGAGCGAGTAGACGCGGCGGGTGTTGTCCGAGACGCCCCAGATCAGCCGGTAGCCCGGCGACGGCGCGCTCAGGCACGCTTCGAACAGCCGCGCGCCGTCGTCCGGCGACAGCCAGCTGGTCAGGCCGCGGATGCCGAGCGGCAGCGGCGTTTCGAAGCACGAGCCGATGCGGACGACGATCACGTCCATGCCGAACCGCGACGCGTACAGGCTGCCCAGCGCTTCGATGGCGGCTTTGCTTACACCGTAATAAGTATCCGGCCGGGTGCTGGAGTCGGCGGGCAAGCCGCTCTCGCCCGCGTCGGCGTTCCGGCGGAAGCCGACCGCGTGGTTGCTCGACGCGAGCACGACCCGGCGGATCCCGGCTTCGCGCGCGGCTTCGAGGACGGTGTGCGTGCCGTTGATGTTGACGTCGAGCGTGTCCTCCCACGACGCCTCGCGGCTGAGCCCGCCCAGGTGGATCAACGCGTCCGCGCCCGCGCAGGCGGCGGCCATCGCATCCGGGTCGGTGACCGAACCGGTCACGATCTCGACCGCTTCGCCGTCCTCGGCGGGAGGCTGCTCGGCGAGGTCGAGCAGCCGCAGCACCCGGCCTTCCCGGCGCAGCCGCGGCCGCATCAGGGTGCCGACGACGCCGGCCGATCCGGTGATCAGCACACGCTGGTCTGGCATGGATTTCCTCTCACGAAAGCCCGCGGGCGGGCGACACGGTGGCGGCGGTCAGCGGATTCCGGCGCGGCGCAGCTGCTGGCCGAGCTCGGCGGTGGTTTCGGCCAGCAGCTCGCCGACGCGTTCGACGTCGGCGTCGGTGACCTTGCCCAGCGGCATCGAGCAGCTCATCGCGTCGGTGCCGGGAATGCGGTACGGGATCACCGCGGCCACGCAGCGCACGCCGAGGGTGCCCTCTTCGATCTCGGCGGCGTACCCGCGTTCCCGGGTGCGTGCGAGGTCGGCGTGCAGCGCGTCGAGCGTGGTGATCGTGTTCGGGGTGAGCGCGACCAGTTCCGCGGGCATGAGCGCCTCGACCTCTTCGTGGGTCAGCTCGGCGAGCAAGGCCTTGCCCAGCGCGGTCGCGTGCGCGGGCAGAGTGCGGCCGACGCGCGAGATCAGGTGCGTGGAGTGCTGGGACTCGCGCGTCTCGAGATAGACGACCTCGGTCCCGTTGCGGCGCGCGAAATGCGCGGTGAAGCCGGTCTTCTCGCGGATGCGCTCTAAAGCTTCGGTGGCGTAGGGGACGATCGCGTCGCGGTCGAGGTACGCGGTGCCGCAGATGAGCGCGCGGACGCCGAGCCGGTAGCGCGCGGAGTTCGCGTCGGCCTCCAGCCAGCCCGCGTCCAGCAGGGTGCGCAGCAGACCGTGCAGACTGGAGCGGGGGAACCCGGTGCGCGCGTGGAGATCCGACAGCGACAGCCACACGTCGTTCGCGGCGAACGTCTCGATCAGGTCGATGGCGCGCCGCGCCGACTTCACGCCCGCGGACTCCGCGGGAGCGGTGGCGGGGTCCGTCTTCTGCGCCATGCGCGTCCTCCAACCGGGCCGTTGACTTGTGAGTCCGGCCATATTAGCGTCCCGAACAGCGTTCTTGTGGGTGAACATAGTCACGATAACAGACTCCATTCAAGAATGTGAACATTGGAGCAGAAACTGATGGCACAGACCGAGATCGAGCTGGACGGCTTGCTGGCGTTCCCGCTGACCCCGTTCACCGAAGACCTCGAGATCAACCTCGACGGGTTCGCGGAAAACGTGGAGAGCCACATCGCCGCCGGTGCGGGCGCGCTGTTCGTCGCGTGCGGCACCGGGGAGTTCAGCTCGCTGTCGGTCGACGAGGTCGCCGCGCTGCTGGCCAAGGCGCGCGAGGTCGCCGGCGGGCGAGTGCCGGTGTGGGTCGGCGCGGGCGGCGGCGCGGCCGGTGCTCGTGCGGGCGTCGCGGCGGCGCAGGCGGGCAACGCCGACGGCGTGCTGCTGCTTCCGCCGTACCTGGTCACCGGGCCGCAGGAGGGTCTGGTCGACTACGTGCGCTACGCGGTCGGCGACACCTCCGTGCCGGTGATCGTCTACCACCGCAGCACCGGCGTGTTCACCGCGCCGGCCGCGGCGAAGCTGCTGGACATCCCGTCGGTGGTCGGGCTCAAGGACGGCTACGGCGACGTCGAAGCGATGACCCGGATCGTCACCACGATCCGCGCGCTCGGCACGCAGCGGTCCGCGGACTTCTTGTTCTTCAACGGTTTGCCGACGGCCGAGGTGTCCGCGAAGGCGTACGCGGCGGCGGGCGTCGCGCGCTACTCCTCGGCGGTGCACTGCTTCGCGCCGGAGATCGCGCACCGCTTCCACCGCGCGCTCGCCGAGGACGACAACGCGACGATGGACGCGCTGCTCGCCGGGTTCTACCTGCCGCTCGTGGCGTTGCGCGACGAGACGCCCGGCTTCGCGGTGTCGCTGGTCAAGGCCGCGGCCCGGCTGCGCGGCGACAAGGTCGGCACGGTCCGGCCGCCGCTGATCGAGCCGACGCCCGAGCAGATCGACCGGCTGGGCAAGGTCGTCGAGAACGGTTTCGCCGTGCTGAAAGGCCTCTGATGAAGATCCGGGACGTGGTGCTGACCCCGGTCGCCTTCGCGGACCCGCCGCTGCTCAACGTGATGGGCGTGCACGAGCCATACGCGTTGCGCAGCGTGGTCCAGGTGAGGTGCGACGACGGGGTGGTCGGCCTCGGCGAGTCTTACGGCGACGCGGCTTTCCTCGGCGAGGTGCGCAAGGTGCTGCCGGAACTGGCCGGACACGACATTTTCGACCTGCCGGGCCTGAAGCGGATCATCGCGCGCACGCTCGCCGGGACCGTGCTGACCGACGAGCACGGCCTGATCGGCGGGTTCTCCATCCGCAAGACGATCGCCAGCGTGTACTCGCTGTTCGAGGTCGCCTGCCTGGACGCGCAAGGACAGTACCTCGGCCGTCCGGTCGCCGACCTGCTCGGCGGCAAGGCGCGCGACGCCGTCGACTTCTCCGCGTATTTGTTCTACAAGTACGGCGCACACCTCGGCGCGGAAGAGGACAGCTGGGGCGAGATCCTTACCCCGGAAGCACTGGTCGGTTCGGCTAGCCGGATGGTTTCGGAGTACGGCTTCCGCTCGATCAAGCTCAAGGGCGGGGTTTTCGCGCCGGAGCAAGAGATCGAGGGCATTCGCGCGCTCGCTGCGGCGTTCCCCGCGCATCCCTTGCGCATCGACCCGAACGCGGCCTGGACGCCCGAGACCGGCATCCGCGTGGCCGCGGAACTCGACGGCGTGCTGGAGTACCTCGAAGACCCGACGCCGGGCATCGAGGGCATGGCGCAGGTCGCGCGCGAGGCGAGCATGCCGTTGGCCACCAACATGTGCGTGGTCAACTTCGGCGACCTGGAGCCCGCCTTCCGGGCGCGCGCGATCGGCGTTCTCCTGTCGGACCACCACTTCTGGGGCGGCATGCGCGACACCCAGGCGCTGTCGGTGGCCTGCGAAAGCTTCGGCGTCGGGCTGTCCATGCACTCCAACAGCCACCTCGGGATCAGCCTCGCCGCGATGGTGCACGTCGCGGCCGCCACCCCGCATCTGACGTACGCCTGCGACACGCACTGGCCGTGGAAAACTGCCGACGTGATCGAACCGGGCGTGCTGACTTTCGTCGACGGAGCGGTGGCGGTGCCGGACCGGCCCGGGCTCGGGATCACGCTGGACCAGGACGCGCTCGCCAGGGCGCACGAGGACTATGTCCGATGTGGACTGACCAAACGGGACGATGTGACGTACATGCGCAAGTACACGCCCGGCTTCGAACCGAACACGGCGAGGTGGTGACCCGGTGAAGGTGACCGGATACGCGTATCCGTGGGACGTGCTCGGCGAAACCGCTTTCGTCGAGCGGGTGCAGGACCTCGGCGTGGACGAGGTCGCGGTGGCCTTGTCCTACCACAGCACCCGCGCCGCGACGCCGTGGTCGACCGAGCAGACGTCGGTGGTCGCGCGCACTGCCGCGCTCTACCGTCCGGTGCGCGCGGAAGAATGGTCGGATCTCGTCCCCGCCGCGCCGGACTGGGTCGCCGGGGAAGACAGCGGCGGCGACGCGGTCCGCCGGCTCAACGAGGCCGGAATCCCGGCTGCCGCGTGGATCGTGCTCACGCACAACTCGCAGCTGGGCACGAAGTTTCCGCAGTACACCGTGCGCAACTGCTTCGGCGAGACGTACCCGTGGGCGCTGTGCCCCGCGCACCCCGAGGTCCGCTCGTACGCGGCGACGCTTACCGCGGAATCCGTTGCCGGACTTGATCTTTCGTCGGTTGTGCTGGAGGCGTGCGGCCCTCTCGGTGCCGTACACCAGCACCAGCACGAAAAGACCGACGGCGTCTGGGCTCCGGCCACCGCGCGCCTGTTGTCGATCTGCTGCTGCTCCGCTTGTGCCGAGGGCTGGACCGACCTCGACCCGTCGGAGGTCCGGGAAACCTTGCGCGCCGAGGTGCAGCGGCTCATCGCCACGGCGGATTTGTCGGTGGTCGAGGATAGACTCCCGGCTGGATTGAAGGAAAAACTGCTCTCCGGACGGCAGCAGTCAACCGACGCACTGCGGTCCGCGGTCCTGGCTGTGCTGGAGCCGGGTACGCGAATCGTGCTGCACGGCGCGCTCGACCCGTGGGTCACCGGCGCCCTGCCCGGCCTGACTCCGACGGCCGCCGACGACGCCGACACGGTGGTGCTGCAGAACTGGGCCCCGGGTCAAGGCAGCGTCGACGCCGTTGCCGCCGCTCGACGGGCACTGCCGGAACGGGTCGCGATCGGCAGCTACATCACGGCCGTGGCGGCGAGCGCGGTGCCGGATATTGAGGCGTACGTGGGCGAATTGGCGAAGGCCGGGGCGGGGGAACTGCACCTGTACCACTTGGGCCTCGCCGGGCCTGCCCGGTGGCCGGACCTGCACGCGGCTACCGCTGCTGCGCATTCGGCTCCCTGACGTTGACGAGGTGATCCGATGAGCCGGGGAATCTCCGCTGGGGACCGCGCGGCCGTGTGCCGGACCTGGGCGAGTGGCGGGCGCGCTCGGTGTTGCGACGTTGACGAGGTGAGCGGTTGAGCCGTGAAACTTCTCCATCGAGTTGGAGATGGGCTGGCCGCTCGTTCGCCGTGGCCGATGCCCTGCGCCTCGGTGCCCTGGCGGTGCTCGACGAGGAGATCCATTGACGCGCGAAATGAGAAGGTGGCCAACGGGGTCGAGCGGCAGGCGCGCTCGGCGCGCTGCCGTTGACGAGGTGATCGGTTGAGTCGCGAAGCTTCCGCCATGGAGAGTGTGCTGGCAGCCGCTCGCCACCACCCCCGCCCATGGAGCCGAATGGCTGGCCGCCGCGGCACCCTGAACGTGTTTGACGAGGAGATCCATTGACCCGCGAAACTTCCCCCGCCGACCTGGAAAACGTCCTGTCCGCCGCTGCGGCAGCCGCCCGGCCGTTCGCCGAAAGCACCCCGGCCGACCGGGCCAAGTGGCTCGCCGCCGCTGCGGACGCGCTCGACGCCGCGGCCGAAGAACTGATCCCGTTGGCGCATCAGGAAACCCGCCTCCCGGCCGCGCCCCGGTTGAAGGGCGAACTCGCGCGCACCACGTTCCAGTTGCGGCTGTTCGGCGAAGTCCTGCGGGACGGCGAGTTCCTGGGCGCGACCGTCGACCACGCCGACCCGGCCTGGCCGATGGGCGCGCGGCCGGACCTGCGTCGCGTGCTGGTGCCGATCGGGCCGGTGCTCGTGTTCGCCGCGAGCAACTTTCCGTTCGCGTTCAGCGTCGCGGGCGGCGACACCGCTTCGGCGCTGGCCGCCGGCTGCCCGGTCGTGCTCAAAGCGCATCCGGGTCACGAAGAACTCTCGACGCGGACCGGCGAGATCGTCGCCCGGGCGTTGACCGCGGCCGGTGCGCCGGAGGGTGCGTTCGCGGTGATCCACGGGGTCGAGCAGGGCGTCACGGCGCTCAAGGACCCGCGGATTTCGGCCGCCGCTTTCACCGGTTCGGTCCCGGGCGGACGCGCGCTGTTCGACATCGCCGTCTCGCGGCCGACGCCCATTCCGTTCTACGGCGAGCTGGGCAGCGTCAACCCGGTCGTCGTCACGCCGGGTGCGGTCGCCGCGCGCGGCGAGGCGGTGGCGAAGGGCTACGCCGGGTCGTTCAGCCTCGGCGCGGGCCAGTTCTGCACCAAACCGGGCCTGCTGTTCCTCCCCGAGGGCCACGGGCTCGACGAAACGCTGCGCGAGGCGGTGGGCGCGGTGGCCCAGCAGGAAATGCTGAACGACCGCATCGCGGCGGGGTTCGCGCGGAAGCTGGCGGACTTGCGCGCGGTGTCCGGCGTCGAGTCGGTGGTGGAAGGCGCGCAGGACGGCGACGCGTTCACTCCGTCGCTGCTGGCCACCACCGCGAAGGAGTTCCTGGCCGGCGGAGAGGCTGTCCGCGAGGAGCACTTCGGTCCCGCGTCGCTGATCGTCACCTACTCCGACCAGGCCGAACTCATCGAGGTGCTGGACAGCCTCGAACCCGGCCTCACCGCGACGATCCAGGGCGAGGACGGCGACGCGGACTTCGTGCGTCCGCTGCTGCCCTCGCTCACCCGGCTGGCCGGTCGGCTGCTGTGGAACGACTGGCCGACCGGCGTCACGGTCAGCTGGGCGCAGCAGCACGGCGGCCCGTACCCGGCGACGACCGCGCCGACCACGACGTCGGTCGGCACCGCGGCCATCGAACGTTTCCTGCGTCCGGTGGCGTGGCAGAGCTTCCCGGACGCGCTGCTGCCGGAAGCCCTGCAGGAAGCGAACCCGTGGCAACTGCCGCGCCGCGTCGACGGAGCGCGCTGAGCAGACCCCTCGTGAGTGGCCAAGCCGGTTCTGACCGGCTTGGCCACTCACGACCCAACACACTGGGAGGCACCGTCATGCCCGTGAACCGCAGAACCGCACTGCGTGGCGGTGCCGTCGCCGCGGCGCTCGCCGTCACCGCGCGCCCGGCCTTCGCCGCGCCCGCTGCTGATCCGCTGAAGAAGATCGTGGCCGGTTACCGTGAGCTGCAGACGGGCATCAACCGCCCGTCGCCGGAACGCTCGGCCGCGCTGAAGAACCTCGGCCGGGTCGCGAAGTCCTACTACGACGGCATGTCGGTGTCCGGCAACGGTCCACTGTGGACTGATCTCCCGCTCGGCCCGGGCAGCGACTACACCACCTCGATGTACGCCCGGCTGCGGGCGATCGCGGTCGACTGGGGGACCCCGGGCAGCACGCTCTCCGGCGATCCGAAGGTGCTCGACAGCATCAAGAAGGCGCTGGAGCTGATCTACGCCAGCCAGTACAACCCGCAGGTCGGCGAGATCGGCAACTGGTACACCTACGAGATCGGCGTGCCGTACTACCTGCTGCACACTCTCGTCACAGTCGCCGACCAGCTGACCGCCGACGAGCTGGCGCGGTACGTCAGCCCGATCAAGCGGTTCGTCGGCAACCCGAATCTGCGCGCGAACAACCCGAAGGTCGTCGAAACCGGGGCGAACCGGGCGGACAAGGCGCTGATCTCGATCGTCTCCGGCGCGCTGATCGGCGACACCGCGTGGATCCGCACCGGCATCGACGCGATCACCGACGTCGCCGGCGGGGGAGCGGCCAGCGTCCTGGCGAGGCTGGACCGCGCGGCGGGCGACGGGTTCCACGTCGACGGCTCGTTCATCCAGCACGACACCATCCCGTACCCCGGCCACTACGGCATCGTGTTGCTGACCGCGCTCGCCGGGACGATCCACGTCACCGAAGGCACCGAGTACGCGCTGCCGGACGACCTGAAGCAGAAGGTGTACGCGCTGGTCGGCGACACGTTCGCGCCGTTCGTGTACGCGGGCGCGCTGATGGAGCCGGTGCGCGGGCGGATGCTGTCGCGCCAGGGCGAAACCGGGCACGACATCGGGCACCAGTTGACGGTCGCGACTTTGGTCCTCGCGCGGTCGGCGACCGGGACCGTGAAGACTGAGTTGTCCGGGCTCGCCGCCAAGTGGATCAAGGAGGGCACGTACGCGCCGTTCCTGGAGATCCCCGATCCAGAACGGTTCGCGCCCGGCCCGGACCTCGTCGCGACACCGGGCATCGAGTTCGCCCAGGAGATGCTCGCCGGACGCGTGCGTCCCGCGCCGATCGTCGCGGCGCACCGGATTTTCGGCCAGCAGGACCGGATGGTGCACGTGACCGAGGGCTGGTCCGCGTCGCTCGGGGTCGGGTCCGCGCGAATCTCGCGCTACGAGTCGATCAACGGCATGAACCTGCACGGCTGGCACGTCGGCGACGGGGTGCTGTATTTGTTCCTTCCCAACGCGAAAGGCCACTACTCGGACGCCTATTGGCCGACGGTCGACCCGGCCCTCCTGCCCGGCACCACCGCGAAGGCCGGGCCGCCGGGACCGCTGGCAGCGACGCCGTTGACGACGAAAGCGCACGTCGGCGGCGTGCGCTGGGACGCCCGGCACGGCGCGTACGCGATGGATTTCGTCTCCGAAGACGGTTCGCTGACCGCGAAGAAGTCGTGGTTCTTCACTCCGGCGGGCATCGTCTGCCTCGGCGCGGGGATCACCGACACGTCCGGGCAGGCGGTCCGGACGACGATCGAAAATCGGAACCTCGGCGAAAACGGACGCGGCACGCTGCTGGCCGACGCGCGCGTGGTCGGCGATTCGAGCACCCTGCACCGGCCGCGCTGGCTGCACCTCGAGCACGTCGGCGGATACGTGCTGCTCGACAACGCCGAGGTCACCGCACTGCGCGAAGACCGGACCGGCGCGTGGCGGGACGTCGACACCGGGGCCAACACCAAGGGCACCACGACGCCGAACACGCGGCGGTACCAGAAGCTGGTGATCGAGCACGGCGCGAAGCCGGTGGACGCGAAGTACGCGTACGCGGTCCTGCCCGGCGCGTCGGTGGTGGGGACAGTCGCGTCGGTGCTCGCGTGGCGCGTGCGGGCTAATACGCCCGCTGTCCAGGCCTTGCGACTGTGGGATAACACACTGCTCGCAAACTTCTACAGTGCAGGTACCGTAGACGAAGTATCAGTCTCAGGACCCGCTTCGGTGGCGCTCGGCCGGGGCAGCCTCGCTGTTTCCGACCCGACGCAGCTGCAGGACAGCGTCCGCGTGACGGTACGGCGGCGCACGGTGGAAGTTCCGCTCAAGGACACCTTCGGCGCCACCAAGGTGGTTTCCCTGCGGTGACCCGGTTTTCCCCGCCGGGCCGGTGGTTCCCGGCCCGGCCCGGCGGGGCCCCACTTGATCCGGCCCCGGCCGTAAGGTGGGCGGAGTCGCTTCTCGCGGGGAGGAATCGTGGCGCATTTCGACGTCCTGGTCGTCGGAGCCGGGCTGTCCGGCATCGGCGCGGCCTGCCGGCTGCGGCAGCAGGCGCCGGACCGGACGTACGCCATCCTCGAAGCGCGCGACACGATCGGCGGAACCTGGGACCTCTTCCGGTACCCGGGCGTGCGCTCCGACTCGGACATGTTCACGCTCGGCTACCCGTTCCGGCCGTGGCGCAAGGAACAGGCGATCGCGTCCGGCGCCGAGATCCTGGAGTACCTCCGGGAGACCGCCGCTGAGCACGGGATCACCCGGCACGTCCGGTTCGGACATCGGGTCGTCCGCGCGTCCTGGTCGTCCGCCTCGGCCCGCTGGACGGTGGAAGCCTCGCACGACGGCGAGATCGTCCCGTTCACTTGTTCTTTTCTGTACCTGTGCAGCGGCTACTACAGCTACGAGAACGGCCACGTCGTCGACTTCCCGGGCCGCGCCTCGTTCCGGGGCGAGATCGTGCACCCCCAGTTCTGGCCGGAAGAGCTGGACCTCTCCGGCAAACGCGTGGTCGTCATCGGCAGCGGCGCCACCGCGGTGACCCTGGTGCCGGAACTGGCTTCGACGGCGAAGTCCGTGACGATGCTGCAACGCTCGCCCAGCTACGTCCTGGCCCGCCAGCGGACAGATTCGCTCGCCCGCCGCCTGCGGGGAGTCCTGCCTTCCCGGCTTGCCTACCGTGTGGTGCGAGCGAAGAACGTCCTGGTGGCCACGCTGCTCTACCAGGTCTCACGCCGACTGCCCCGCCGCACGGCAGCGTTCCTGGGGGGCGCGGCCGCGAAGCAGTTGCCCGCCTCGATACCCGTTGATCCGCATTTCTCGCCCCGGTATCAGCCCTGGGATCAGCGCCTCTGCCTGACGCCCGGCGCGGACTTCTTCGCAGCGCTCCGCAGCGGAAAGGCGGACATCGTCACCGACCGGATCGCCCGCTTCACGCCCGACGGCATCACGCTGGAATCGGGCGCACACCTGCCCGCGGACGTGATCGTCACCGCCACTGGCCTGCGCGTGATCGCGTTCGGCGGAATCGACCTGACCGTGGACGGCGAGGTGATCAACCCTTCGGAACAGCTGGTGTACAAGGGAATGATGCTCGGCGGGGTGCCGAACCTCGCGTGGTGCATCGGTTACGTGAACGCTTCCTGGACCCTGCGGTCGGACCTCGTTTCCCGGTACGTGTGCCGCGTGCTGAACCACCTGTCTCGCAACGGTTTCGACACCTGTGTGCCGCACCCGCCCGCGCTCCCGCCCGCCCGGCGGCGCCCCATCATGAACCTGACGTCGGGCTACCTGACCCGCGCCGCCTCCGCCCTGCCCCGCCAGGGCGACCGGCGCCCGTGGCTGATGCGGCAGAACTACCTGCTGGACGCGGCGGATCTGCGCCTGAGCCGAGTGGACGACGGAGTCCTGCGGTTCGGGCGGCGGAGTCGTAGCGCTTGACCTCCTGTTCTTCTGGCTTTCTGGTCTCCCGGCGTCTCGGTTCGAGGCTTGGCATTCGGGACGACTGGGCGGGGAGGCATTGCTCCCCGTGCCGAGCTTCCTGGCGACCTGGCTGGAACATCGCGGTCCCGCCGAAATCCTTCAGCCCCGGGCGACACGTTGGCCTGTCAGCAACTCCAGTCTTTGTCCAGATCCAGGTTCTCCCGCCGCTGGGTGAAGGAGAACCAGTTCCCGGAATCGTCGCGGAAGATGGCTTCGGTGCCGTAGGGCCGCTCCTGCGGCTCCTGCACGAACTCCACCCCGCGCGCCTTCAAGGTCTGGTAGTCGGCGTGAATGTCGTCGGTCCCGAAGACCCCCGCTCCCAGCACCCCTTTCGCGACGAGCTTCTTCAGCGCTTCAGCGGATTCCGGATCGAGCGCGGGCGGTCCAGGGACCATCAGCGTGATCTCGAGGTCCGGCTGGTCCTTGGCCCCGACGGTCAGCCAGCGCATCCCGCCGTCGCCCATCGTCAGGTCCGTGCGGACTTCGAGGCCCAGCTTTTCCGTGTAGAACTCCTTGGCCCGGTCATGGTCGAGGACCCAGACGTTGGCGATGGACAGGCCCTTGATCACAGTGACTCCTTGTGCCCGGCGGGCGCTGTTCGCCCGCTCTCTGTGATCGACAGTAGCCACTCCCGGGCCGCCGGACTTCTCGAAAATTGCGGTCCTCGGCGGGGCGGGCCGAGCGGACGGGGAGCGGTGTTTTTGTCGTACCTGTCTGGAATGCTCCGGGCATGGACCTGACGCTGCAGTTGACGATCGACTGTTCTGATCCCCCGAAGATGGTGCCCTTCTGGGCCGAGGCACTGCTAAGTGGCGCGCGCACTGGGCGGCGATGGGAGTTCCCGAGGCGGAGCTGCCGCCCGGGGCCGGGGACGGGGACCGCGGGTGTGGTTCCAGGAGGTTCCGGAGCCGAAAGCGGCCAAGACCGGTGGCCCTTCGCCCTGAAGGTCGGCGGCGGCCGGGACGGTCCGCTGGATGTCCGCGCGGGACAGGTCAAGTCCGAAGTGGACCGCCTGGTCGAAGCCGGAGCCACCGTGCTGCGGATCAATGACGAACCGGACCGCGGGCTCTACGCCGCTGCCATGCAGGACCCGGAGGGCGATGAATTCGACATCGTGGGGTGACGGGCTGGTCGCCGCCGTTCGATCCCCCCGGGATGCGGCGGCTGGGCCCCGGCGAGCCAGACGGCGCGAGCGACCGTCCGCGCGACGGGCTTCGGTGTCGTTGGCGAGGGGCTACTTGTGGTGGCGGGCTGGAGCGCTGTTGGCGGGTGCGAGCCGCGCCGTTGCGACGGACTGGGCGGTTGTTCGCGGGTGCGGGCTGTGCCGTTGCGACGGACTTCGGTGCCGTTCGCGGGTGCGGGTTGTGTTGTGGTGACGGGCGTGGGTGCCGTTGGCGGCGGGCTGCACTGTCGAGACGGGCTTGGGTGGTGGGTGCGGGCTGCGCTGTAGCGGTGGTTTTCGGTGCCGTTGACGGGTGCGGGTCGCGTTGTGGTGGCGGACCTGGGTGCCGTTGGCGAATGCGGGCTGTGCTGTTGCGCCGGGCGTGGCGGTCGTTGGCGGGTGCGGGCCACGCGGTCGCGATGGGTTTCGGTGCCGTTCGCGGGTGTCGGCTGGGCTGTCGTGCCGGGCTTCGGTGTCGTTTCCGAATGCGGCCCGCGTTCTCGCGCCTGGCTTCGGTTTCCTGGCCGGGACGCGGTTCGGTGGCCCGTCACTCAAGGTTCGTTTTCGGCGCCTGGTCCCAGTCCCTTGAACCCGCCGTGCCACAGCAGCGCGTAGCACCCGGGAACCAGGGCCGAGTTCTGCCGGACATGGCGCGCCCGGTATTCGCTCGGGGTCAGTCCGGTGTGCTTCTTGAAGCTCGCCGAAAACGAGCCGAGACTGCTGAACCCGACCAGCGTGCAGATCTCGGTGACCGAAAGGTTGGCGGTCCGCAGCAGGTCCTCCGCCCGCTCGATCCGCCGGCGGCTCAGGTACTGCCCGGGCGTCTGCCCGTACACGGCCCGGAAAAGCCGCACGAAGTGGTAACGCGAGTACCCGGCATGGGCTGCGATCGCGTCCAGATCCAGGGGCGCGGCCCAGTCCCGGTCCATGGCGTCCTTGGCCAGGCGCAGCTGCCGCAACTGCGAAAGCTGCGCATCGGGTGGCGAGCCGGGCGTGGTTCCCATTTCCCGATGGTGACACACCCGCCGCCGCGGAGGCTCGGGCTGGCCGGGAATCCGGGACGTCTCCGAAGCCTTCGTGCCTTCGGCGTCGGGCCCAAACGCGGCGCGGGCATAGGGCTGATGGGTCGGGCGGGGCGAGGTATTCAGCTCGGCGGGGAGGAGCTGGGGCCGTTCGGTGGCTCGGCGTTTCCGCAACAGAATGCGGGCGGGTCGATGAGTCTTGCCGGGTTTGGCGGAAGCGGGGCGGGGGAGCGTGTCCTTGGGGGTCGGTCGGTGGCTCGGAATCGGGGCCGGGGGGCGTGGTCAGCTCGGCTGGGAAGCGGCTCGGCGGTTCACGCCGGAGTGAGGTGAGGGCTGAGCGGTGAGTTTTGCTGGGCTTGGGGAGGCGGGTCGGGGAGCGGGTTGCTGGATCGGGCGGGGCATAGGGCTGAGACTTGAGCGGGCAAACGTGGCCACCTTGGCTGGGCGAAATCGCGAGCGGAACCTCCAAGCGGAGCCCAGCGCTTGGCTCGCGGTTGCTCACGACAGGGCTGAAACCCAGGCAGGGCAACGCGTTCCGCGCGGATGAGCGGAAGGGAATCCGCGCGATGGTCGACGTCCGATGGCGTGGCGCAGCGGGAGAGGCGGCAAGTCGTTCCGTCCGGCAGCACCGGCGAAACCGTCCGCAGGCAAAGCTTGTGCTGGTGCAAGACAATTCTTATGTCCCGCTGCCTCAGTTTGCTTCCGTCGAGCTACCCAGGCGACGGTCTGGGTCATTGCGCGGTCGCTGACGCGGCCCAGCGGGTCAAGTCCTCCCTTCGGAGCGCGGCGGCCATCAAGTCCGGGAAAAGATCCGGCGTGCAGGCGAAAGCGGGAACTCCCAGTTCGCTGAGCGCGGCCGCGTTGTCGTGGTCGTAGAAGGGCGCTCCGGAATCCGACAGTGCCAGCAGCGTGACCACCTGCACTCCGGAGCCGACTAGGTCCGCGACTCGGCGCAGGAGGTCGTCTCGTACTCCGCCTTCGTACAGGTCGCTGATCAGCACCAGGAGGGTCTGTTCGGGGCGCTCCACCAAGCCTTGGCAGTACGCCAATGCGCGGTTGATGTCGGTGCCGCCGCCGAGTTGGGTGCCGAAGAGGACGTCTACCGGGTCGTCCAGGTGATCCGACAAGTCAGCTACCGCGGTGTCGAAGGCGACGAACTTCGTGCTCAGGGCGCGCATCGAGGCGAGTGCGGCACCGAAAACTCCCGAGTACACCACGGATTCCGCCATCGAGCCGGACTGGTCGACGGCCAGGATCACGTCGCGGCGGACGCTGTGTTCTCGGCGGCCGAAGCCAAAAAGCTGTTCGGGCACAATGGTTTTCAGCTCGGGGGAGTAGTGTTTCAGGTTCCGGCGGACGGTGCGGTCCCAATCGATGTCCGCGCCTCGCGGGCGTTGGGTGCGGGCGGCGCGGTCCAGTGCGCCGCGGACTGCTGCTCGGGTGCGTTCGGCCAGGCGTTCCTCGAGTTCCGTGACGACTTTGCGCACGACGGCGCGTGCGGTTTCCTTCGTCTCTTCGGGCAGGACGTTGTTGAGGGACAACAACGTTCCGACCAGGTGGACGTCCGGTTCCACGGCACTGAGCAGTTCCGGCTCCAGCAGCATCCGGGTGATCCCCAGGCGGTCCACGGCGTCGCGTTGCATGACTTGGACGACGGAGCCGGGGAAGTACTTCCGGATGTCGCCCAGCCAGCGGGCGACTCGCGGTGCGGAGGCTTGCAGTCCGCCGCTGCGGTCGCCGCTGCTGCGCGGGTTTTTGGGGCGCTCGTCGTAAAGCGCGGCCAGCACGTTGTCGACGCCGGTGTCCCCTTCGGACAGTGCGTGGCCGGTGCCGTCGGAATCGCCGCCGAGTACTAGGCGCCAGCGGCGGAGGCGTTCGGTGCTCACGAGGCGGCTCCCAGGATGGTGGCGAAGACCGGCAAGGCGGCTGCGGCGCGGATCTCGTCCAGGTCTTCGGCGACCGTCGGTTCGGTGCGGCGAGTGCCGGACAGGGTGGCGGCGCGTTCGCCGATGGCGCGTTTTTCCGGACCGGCGAAGGCGCCGAAAGTGCGGCGCAGCAAGGGAAGCACCTCGGGGAAGACCTCGGGCGGGATCGAGGACAGCCAGGTGTCGACGACGCGCAGCATGCGTTCGTCGTGGACCAGCAGGAGCGCGCCGCCGGAGAAGAAGCCTTCTACGTAGGCCGCGCCGTCCGTCGGGGCGATGCCGGGGGTGAGCATGCGGCCCAGCCGGAGTTCGACCTCGGCGCCGTCGAGCAGGTCGGCGTCGTGCAGGAGGCGCACGATGCGGCCCGCCAGCAGCGGTGGCAGGGCGTCGCGGGTGGACAGCCGGGCAAGCGCGGTGAACCAGCGGTCGCGGGCCGCGTCGCCGAGGAGGTCGGTGGCTTCGTGGACGTCGTCGATCAGTTCGCAGAACTGTGCGGCGGCCTCCTCGTCGATGCCGTGCACGGCGGGCGGGAGACCAGCACAGACTCGGGTGAGGATGCGGTCGGCGACTTCTTGCAGCTGTGCGGTGTCGGTGCCGCGGACGTCGCCGTAGCGGGTGGCTCGGGCCAGCGGAGGCAACGCGGACATGAGGTGCGCGACGTCCGCGTCGGCGGCGGCACGGGTGTCCAGGGCAGCGAGCGTTTCCGGCAGCGCGTCGCCTAGATCGGCCAGCAGGCAGCGCTCGACCGCGGCGGTGATGTCGGCGAGCGGAGGAGCTTCGGCGACGGTTTCGCGCACGACAGCCGTCGCTGCGGCGGGCACGGTGGTTCCGTGTACGGCGGCTGCGACCAGGTCGACCTCGAAACCTGGTTCCCAGCACAGGGTCCAGGTTTCGCGGAAGGTGCCTTTGTTCCGCACCGACGACGGTTCCGGTTCGCCCCACGGGATGCCGAGGATCTGCAGGCGATGCAGCAGGCGCGAGCGGTCCAGACCGCCGGGCGTGCGCAGGTCCAGATCCAGTTCGCGCGCCTGGGGTTCGCGTTTGAGCCGGAGGCGGCGGGCGGTGGCGATCAGGTCGGCGGCCAGCGGCGCCTGCGGAACGTGGTCCGGGACCTCGCCGAGCAGTTCGCCGACCACGAGCCGACGCGTGACCAGGTCGGCCTGGACGTCGTCGCCTCCGCACAGAACCGCGCGGGTGGCGGCGTCGACCTCGGCCAGTCCGGCGGACGACCGGCCGCGCAATGCGGCCAGGGTGTCGGCCAGCCGCACCGCTTCGATCACGTGCGCGGTGGAGACAGGCAGATCTTCCTCGCGCAGCACTCCGGCGACGGCGGTGAGCCACCTGGTGGTGACGTCGCCGGGGGTGCTGAACAGGTGGTGGTACCAGCCGGGGGAGCGGACGCCCGCGCCGTAGCCGGTGACCGACGCAAGCCTGCCGTGCGTCCACGGCACCCACGTGCACACGACCTTGCGCTTCGGCAGTCCTTTGAGGACCGCCTGGTCCCTGGACGCGGGCGGCAGCGGATCGGCCAGCGCGGGCACGTGCCAGGCACCGCAGACCACGGCGATCCGCTCGTAGCCTTCTTTCCGCGTCTTGCGCAGCACGTTCCGCATGTACGCCTCGCGCCGCTGCTCGTGCGGATCGTCCGGACGGTCGCCCTCGCGCAGCGCGGTCATCGCGTCGGCGATCACCTCGAACGGCGATTCCTCGCCCCGGCGGGACTCGACGAAGTCGTCCCACCAGCGCTCCGGGTCGTCGTACCCGCCCGCCGCGGCCAGTTCCGCGAGCGGATCGGTGCGGGGCGCGGTCCGCTCCTCGCCGAGCGCGAACTGGTGTGCCGCAGGGAGATCGCAGAACTTCACCGGAACACCGGCCGCCGCGGCGTACCGCAGGGCTTGCCATTCCGGGCTGAACACCGCGAACGGCCAGAACGCCGCGCGCGACACGTCGTCGGACGCGTACGCCAGCAGCGCCACCGGCGGCCGCATGCCGTCGTCCGCGGCGAGATCGACGAGCTGGTCCGCTTCCGGCGGTCCCTCGATCAGCACCACGTCCGGCTCCAGTTCGACGAGCCGGGCGGCGACCGCCCGCGCCGAACCGGGACCGTGGTGCCGGATCCCGAGGAGATGAGTGGTCATCCGGCGATCTCCTGGCCTGCCCGGTAGAAGTCGGCCCAGCCTTCCCGCTCGCGCACCACGGTCTCCAGGTACTCGCTCCAGATCGCGCTGTCGGCGACCGGATCCTTCACCACCGCACCGTGGATCCCGGCCGCGACGTCCTGCGCTCGCAGCACGCCGTCGCCGAAGTGCGCGGCCAGCGCGAGACCGCCGGTGAGCACGCTGATCGCTTCCGCCGTGGACAGCGTGCCGGACGGGGTCTTCACCGCGGTGCGCCCGTCTTCGGTGCGGCCGGCCCGCAGCTCCCGGAAAACCGTGACCACGCGGCGGATTTCGGCGAGATCCGCGGCTTCGGCGGGCAGCGACAGCGCGGCCCCCAGCTGACCGACCCGCCGCCGGACGATGTCCACCTCGGCCTCGGCGGTGTCCGGCAGCGGCAGCACGACGGTGTTGAACCGCCGCCGGAGCGCGCTCGACAGCTCGTTGACGCCCTTGTCCCGGTTGTTCGCCGTGGCCACCAGCGTGAACCCGGGCCGGGCCGGCACCTCGGAGCCCAGTTCGGGGATCGGCAGCGTCTTCTCGGACAGGATCGTGATCAGCGAATCCTGCACGTCCGCCGGGATGCGGGTGAGTTCCTCGAGCCGGGCTACCTTGCCGTCGCGCATCGCGCGCAGGATCGGGCTTTCGACCAGCGCCTGGTCGCTCGGCCCCTCGGCGATGAGCCGCGCGTAGTTCCAGCCGTAGCGGATCTGCTCCTCGGAGGTGCCCGCGGTGCCCTGGACCAGCAGCGTGGAGTCGCCGCTGATCGCCGCCGCGAGGTGCTCGGACACCCACGTCTTCGCCGTGCCCGGCACGCCGAGCAGCAGCAGCGCGCGGTCGGTCGCGAGCGTGGCGACCGCGACCTCGATCAGCCGCCGCGGGCCGACGTACTTCGGGCTGATCTCGGTGCCGTCGTCGAGTTTCCCGCCGAGCAGGTAGGTGACCACCGCCCACGGGGAAAGCCGCCACGACGGCGGTTTCGCCCGGTCGTCGGCCGCGGCGAGGGCGGCCAGTTCGCCGGCGTATTCGGCTTCGGCGTGCGGCCGGAGAACGGGGGACGTCATGCGAGCTCCTTGTGCATTTCACGGCGGAAGGACAGGGTTTCGGCGACCGCGCGCCGCCACGGGGCGGCCTCGCCGGGAAGCGGGATCTCGGCCAGCGGGTGGCCGAGGCAGGCGACGGGCACGGCTTTCGCGATCAGCGCGGCCGCGTGCGCGACCAGCCGGTGGTCGCGCTGTCTGGCGACCCAGTCGAGCAGCACCGTGCCGAGCGCGGCGGGCCACGGCTGCGGCAGGTCCAGGATGAGCCGGGTGAGGGCTTCGACCGGCAGCCCGCGGGTCAGCTTCGCGACCGTGGCGGCCTGTTGTCCGGGCGACAGCACTCCGATGAGCGCGGCAGTGCTGCGTCCGCCCGGTTCGGCCTCCACGAGGGCTTGCGCCCATTGCTCGTCGCGTTGCCGAAGTGCGGCGGTCGCCCAGCTTTCGCGCACCACGTTCAGCGGCGGGCCTTCGACGAGCATCCCGGCCAGTTCGCCCGGAGTGCCGTACTCGGCCCAGAACCGCAGCGGAGTGGCGGCGATGATCGCGCGCAGCCGCGCGGTGCCTTGCCCGGGCCCGGGCGGGACCCGGATGCCGTCGCGGATCAGGCTCTCGTCCGGCTCCGGCGGGGTGAACTCGAGGACGTCGGCCCGCAGCGAGCGGCTGCGCACGGTGACGCAGGCGCGCAGCCGTTCGATCATCCGCTCGCCGGACGCGGAATCGGGATACCGGCCGATCAGCCGCAGCGCGATTTCGCGCACCCCGGCCGCCCGGTCGCCGAGCGCGGCTTCGACGAACGGTTCGTCCTCGGCGGTGAGATGCTCGCCGAGCAGAGTCAGGAACGTCGCCCGGACGTCGGCCGGTTCGCTGCCCCAGGCCGCGGCGAGCGCTTCCCGCGCGCGGGCGGGATCGGCGACGAGCACGCGTTCCAGCCAGGCCTGCCGGCGCGCGGCGGTGCCGAACTGCCAGGCGTCGTCGCTGGTGTCGTCCGCGGCGGCGACCAGGAACGCCCAATCCGGGTTTCGCTCGCCGAGCCACGCGCCGACCGGTCCGGCGACGGCGGCGAGCGGCGCGCGCAGCGACACCCGGGTCCGCGCCGCGTCGGCGAGTGCGGGCAGCCGCTCGGCCGGGACGCGGAATCCCTTGTCCGCCACCGTGACCAGCCATTCCTCGACCAGCTCCGGCCGGTTGGCGGAAAGCAGGTGCACGAGCCGCGCCCGCGCCACGGCCGGGATCAGCGGCCGGGTGTCCTCGGCGGCCGCCGGTTCGGGTTCGATGCCGGTGAGCGGTCGCTGCCCGGCGCGCCGATAGCCGGTGCAGGCCGCCGCCGCGACGAGCGCTTGGTCCGCGGGCTCAGTCCGTGGTGCGGCGATTTCCCTTACTCCGGGCGGCAATCCGGCGAGGTCGACGCTTCGGCGGCGGGTGCCGAGCAGGACGGTGCTGACGAGGTCGTTCCAGGCGCTCACAGCCGCACCATCCCGTCGCGATGCCAGCAGCTCAACGGCCGCAACCCCGCCGTCGTCCACTCCGCGGCCACCGTGACCGGCCGCTCGGCCGCGACCGCCAGCAGCGGCCACGGATCCACGGCAGACACCAGCGGCAGCGCCGCACCGTCCACATCGGACAGTGCCCAGCCCTCCCCGTGCCGGGCCGGACGGAGCTCGCTCACCAGCACCGGCCACCGGTCCAGCCACGGATCAGCGGCGAGCGCGGCAGCGTGGCCGGCGAGCGCGGCCGCGAACGTGCCGCCGACCGGCCCGCTTTCCGGAGTCACCGGTTCCTCCCGGTGGTCGAACACCGCCCGCAGCGGCACCGCGCCCGGGTGGAACACCAGCTCTCCCGCGACGACGAACCCGGGCGGCAGCGAGCTGTCCAGCGGACGCCCGGGCGGAGCGAACGACAGCACCAGCGCGTCCCGTCCGCTGCGTTTGCCCCGCAGCCACGTGCGCCTGCTGCGCAGCGAATCCTGTTCCTCGTCGATCGCGCCGGTGACCAGCCATTGGTCCGGCACCCGCTCGCCGGACTCCAGCACCTGCGCGGTGCTGACCGAGAACCCGAGCCGCGTCCGTACGGTGTCGGCGAGCCCGGCGGGCAGCGCTTCGAGCCTGCTCGCCGCGTCCGCGAGCACGTACCCCAGCGACAGTTCGGCCAGCAGCCGATCCGGCCAGTCGCGGCCGCGGCCGACCAGCGCCGCCGCCCGGCGCAGGCCGTTCGCCAGCCCGGGAGCTTGCGCGTCGACCATGCGCGAGGCGACCGAGTACAGCTCGTCGGCACCGCCGCGTTCGAACGTCGCGAACCCCGCCGACACCCGGTCAGTGAGCCATCCGCGCAGCTCGGCGGCCCCGGCGGTGACGCGCGCGAGCCGCTCCTGCGCCCGCTTGGCCGCCGCTTCGAGATCCTTCGGCGCGTCCGTCTTCTTCTCGGCCCGCTCCGCCCGGGCGGCCCGTTCGTCCAGCCACGTCCGCACCCATCCGGGCTCCTCCTCGCGGGGGACCTGCCCGTCGGCCCAGAGCAGCAGCAGCCCCAGCGCGTGCTTGCACGGGAACTTCCGGCTCGGGCAGGTGCACCGGAACGCGGGCGCGGCCGTTTCCACCGTCGTCTGGTACGGCCGCTTCCCGCTGCCCTGGCACGCGCCCCAGACGGCACGGCCGGACGCACCCGCGTCCGCCCACTTCGCCGGTGCTGCCTGGCCGCGTCCGGCTTTCGCCGACGCGGCGTCCGGCGCGAGTTCGAGCACCCTCTCCGGGCTCCACCGCGCCGCTGCTTCGTCCCCCACGTTTTCCTTGCCGCTCTTCCCGTTCCGACCCCCTCCGGGGCTGACTCGAAGAGCATCCCACCCCCCACCGACAATTTCCGGCACGGCGGGGGAGAGCAGCGGAAATCAGGACGTTTCGACCGCTCCGCGCCAGCGCACCGTCGGACGCAGCCGCTCGTCGTTCACCCGGTGCTTGTTCGCGCCGACGATGTCGAACATCGACTCGATCAGCGTGTCCGACAGCAGATGCGGCTCCAGCCCCAGTTCGACGAGCCCGGTGTGCTTGACGTTGTAGTAGTGCTCGGGCTGCTCCACCCGCGGGTTTTCCAGGTTCTCGATCTGCACCGGCCCGGGGAAGCGGTCGGCGACGACCTCGGCGATCCGGCGCACCGACATGCTCTCGGTCATCTGGTTGAACACCCGGAACTCGCCGCGTTCGGCCGGGTTCTCGACGGCCAGCCGGATGCACTCGACGGTGTCGCGGATGTCGATCAGCCCGCGCGTCTGCCCGCCCTTGCCGTACACCGTGAGCGGCTGCCCCAGCACAGCCTGGATGACGAACCGGTTGAGCACCGTGCCGAACACCGCGTCGTAGTCGAACCGCGTGGCCAGCCTCGGGTCGAGCGCGGTCTGCGGCGTCTGCTGGCCGTACACCACGCCCTGGTTGAGGTCGGTCGCGCGCAGGTCCCAGATCCGGCACGCGAACTCGATGTTGTGCGAATCGTGCACCTTCGACAGGTGGTAGAACGACCCCGGCTTCTTCGGGTAGAGCATCCGGTCGCGGCGGCCGTTGTGCTCGACCTCGAGCCAGCCTTCCTCGATGTCGATGTTCGGGGTCCCGTACTCGCCCATCGTGCCCAGTTTGACCAGGTGGATGTCCGGGTCGATCTCGGCGATCGCGTACAGCAGGTTGAGGTTGCCGACGACGTTGTTGTGCTGCGTGTAGACGGCGTGCTCGCGGTCGATCATCGAGTACGGCGCGGACCGCTGCTCGGCGAAATGCACGATCGCGGACGGACGGAATCCGCGCACCGCGCCGAACAGGAACTCCGCGTCGAGCAGGTCGCCCTCGTAGCGTTCGATGCGCTTGCCGGACACCGCGTGCCACGCGTCGACGCGGGTGCTCAGGTCCTCGATGGGGACGAGGCTCTCGGCGCCGAGCTCGACGTCGTACTGGCGCCGCGCGAAGTTGTCCAGAACCGCCACTTCGTGGCCTTTGTCCGACAAGTGAAGCGCAGTGGGCCAGCCGAGGTAGCCGTCACCGCCCAGAACCAGCACTCGCATCCGGAGCACCCTTTCCTTTCGTCTTCGCGACAGGCACGGCCTTTCGTTCTACACGAAGCCCGGTGTCGCGGTGGCAGATCCGAACCTAATCGCCCGCCGCTGATCGTCGGCTGGCAGTCAGCTGTGAATCCGCTGTGGGCCGGGGGGCCGCGCGGCGGAGCCGGCGGCCCGAGGGGAGACTGAGGACTATGACGACGGTAACCAACCCGGCGAACCCCCGCACGACGGAGGAATCGCCCAAGCCGCGCCGCCGCGGCCTGGTCCGGTTCGTCCGCGCGGCCGCCAGTTCGGTGGCCGCGACCCTGCTCAGCCAGGCCGCGCTGATCGCGGTGCTCGCCGCCGGCGGGGCTCCCTGGCTGGCCAGCGCGTGCGCGTTCGCGGCCGGGGCGGTGCTGAACTTCTTCCTGACCCGCCGCTGGGTGTGGGGCCGCCGCGGCCGTCCCGAACCGGTCCGCGAGCTGCTGCCCTACGTCCTCGTCATCTCGCTCGGCGGCCTCGCCTCGGTCGGCCTGACCACGCTCGCCGGGCACCTGCTCGCGCCGCTGCACCTGCCGCATTTCTGGTGGGTCGTGCTGCTCGACGCGGCGTACGTGCTCAGCTACGCGCTGGTGTTCGTCGCGAAGTTCACGATGCTCGACCGGTTCGTTTTCGACCGCGGCGCAGCACGTACCCGCGCCACCACGTCCCTGTCATGACCCGCGCGTAGTTCGCGCCGTACACGACGCTGCCGCCCTTTTTGCTCTTGCCCGCTTTGCGCAGCCGCATGCTCATCGGCCGTTCGAGCACGCGCGCGCCTCGCGCGGTCGCGCCCAACAGCAGTTCCGACGACTGGTACTGCGGTTCGTTCAGCGGGATCGCGCACGCGAGTTCCGCGCGCAGCGAACGGAATCCGAACGACGTGTCGGTGATCCGCCGCCAGGTCAGCACCGACGCGAGCCACGCGAACACGCGCACGCCGACCCAGCGCATCCGGCTGTCGGCCTCTTCGTGCCCCAGCCGCCGGGAGCCCGTCACGAAATCCGCGGTGCCGTCGAGCAGCGGCGCGACGAGTTCGGCCATTTCGCTGTTGTCGTACTGGCCGTCGCCGTCGGTCGTGACGATGTACTTCGCGCCGTTCTCGGCCGCGAGGTGGTACCCGAGGCGCAGCGCGGCGCCTTGACCGCGGTTAGTCGGCGCGACGCACACGTACGCGCCATGGTCTTCCGCGATGGCCGCAGTGTTGTCCGTACCGCCGTCTACGACCACCAGGACGTCTACTGGCAGTCCGAGACATTCGTCCGGCATCTTCTCCAGCACCTGGCCGATGCCGTCGGCTTCGTTGTACGCAGCGATCACCACGGTCAGCTCGGACAGCTTCGCGCCGGGATGCCGGTCGTGGAAGTCCGCGATCGCGCCTTCGTCGACAGCGTCCGGGTAACTGCCGAGACGCCGGTGGCTGGCGACGGTGAGCGTGGTGAACCCGAGCGCCCCGGCGACCGGCAGCAGCACGAGCGCGGGAAGCTGGTAGCGCCAGGAAAACTCGAACACCGCGGACCCGAACAGCAGGAACAACCCGGTGCCCGCGGCGAACAACGCCCCGCCGCGCGCCGGGTGCCGGGGTTTCTTGCGCCGCAGCACGGTCAGCAGGCCGAGCAGCGCGAAGAACCCGAGCACCGCGCCGGGCACGAACCCGCCGTTGAGCTGGTAGCCGCGCAGGAACGCCGCGATCGGTTCGTCGACCTGGGGATCCGTGCCGTCGAACTGCTGCGTGACCGCCTTGACCGCGGCGGGTTCGGCGAATTCCGGATAAGCGAGCTGGAACTGCCACCGGTCGATCGGCACGTCGGTGGGTGCGGTGTAGCGGGTGAACTGGAAGCTCTTGCCGAAGTCGCCGAGGATCGCCGTCGCGACGTCCCACCACTGCGCTTTCAGCGTGGTCATCGCGAATTCGTGCGCCAGCGCGCCCTTGTCCGCGCCGGGCGGCAGCGGGCCGGGCCACGCCGGGTCGAGGTCGGCGTGCGTGTAGTTGTCGACCAGCCGGTTCTCGACCGGTTCGGTGGGGCAGAACGGCCGCACGGCGGGGTCGAGCCGCAGTTTCGCGCAGTCCGCGACCGCGGCGGTGCGGCCGTAGAGCATGCTGCCCGACGGTCCGCTCAGGCCCCAATTCCCGGTCTCCGCCTTGACTTTCGCCGCGTACGGGACGACCACGGCGAGGATCGCCAGCAGCCCGGCGCCCGCGTTGCGCCAACCGCGCCAGGTGCGCCAAGCGCTGCCCGCGGCGAGCACGTACAGCAGGAACGGCGCGGCGATCGTGACGCCGATCAGCCGCACCAGCACGCCGAACCCGACCACCAGCCCGGCCAGCGCGATCCGCCGCCAGTTCGGTTTTCCCTTGGCCAGCACCAGCCACAGCAGCCCGAACAGCAGTGCCTCGAACAGCACCTCGGCCATGATGTTCTGCTCGATCTGCACCTGGTAGGCGTCGAGCAGCAGCGGCGCGGCGGCCAGCGCGCCGACCCAGTTGCGCGCGCCGAGCCGCCGGGCCAGCGCGTAGCTCCCGACCGCGATCGCCAGCCCGGCGAGGTGCTGCACGGCGGCGACGAAAGACAGCCCGCCGACCGCGAGCAGCGGTTTCAGCAGCAGGTCGTAGCCGACCGGGTTGATCCCGTCGGCGCGCAGGCCCTGCAGATTGTCCAGGTACCGGAAGGAATCGATGTACAGCAGCGCGGGCCGGTAGGCGAGCCAGGCCAGCACCCGCAGCGTGATTCCCGCGGCGAGGAGCACCAGCAGGAACGCGTGGCGGCGGAGGAATCCGGTCACGGCGCCTCGGCCCGGTCCAGTCCGGAGAAGTACTTCCACGCCGTGGCGAGACCGTCGGCGAGGCTGATTTCCGGGCGGTAGCCGATGGTTTCCGCGCTCGCCGACACGTCCACGACCACTGCGGGCATCTCGCCGGCGGGCGCGGGCACGTGCTCCACGGGCAGCTCGGCCCCGGTCACCGCGCGCACGGTCTCGACCATTTCCAGCACTGACACCGAATGTCCGGCCCCGACGATCGCGCGGCCGGTGTAGCCGCTCTCGTACGCGAGCGCGATCGCACGCACGACGTCGTCTACGTGCACGAGGTCGCGACGCTGCTCGCCGGTGCCGTACACCCGCACGCCTTCATTATTCAACGCCGCGCGCATCATCCGCGGGACGAAGCTGTCTTTATGCGACATGCCGGGCCCGTACACGTTGGTGAAGCGCAGCGCGCACGTCGTGATGCTGTACGCGCCCGCGTAGCCCGACAGGAGCATCTCGCAGGCCGCTTTCGTGGCGCCGTATGGCGTAAGCGGCTTCGTGGGCAGGTCGACCGTGATGGTGTTAGTGCCGACATCGCCGATCACTGCGTTCGTGGACGCGAGGATGAAGCGCGGCACCTCGCGTACGCGACACAGTTCGAGAAGTTCTTGTGTCACGGCGACGTTCTCCGCGTACGTGTCGCGCGGCAGCTCTACGGACTTCAGTACGGACGTCAGCGCGGCAAGGTGCACGATTCCGCCGACGCCTTCCTCGACAGCCGCTTCGCGGGTCTCGGCGTCGCGCAGGTCTCCGACGACGACGCGCACTCCCTCGTCCGTCGTCTCGTAGCGCACGCGGTCCACGACTGTGACCGGATAACCGCGCTCACGGAACGCGCGCACGACAGCGCGGCCGATGAAGCCGCTGCCGCCGGTGACGACGACGGGTGTCCTTTCGGGACTGTGGGGGAGTGTCATGGCGCACAACCTACCTCCGCAGCCTGTGCGGCACTTGTGCGTCCCTCGCTCGACCAGGAGCGGGCAGGCGCGGGACCGCGTGCGGGCACCCCCAGCGACCGCACGCGGATCCCGGTGTTTAGTTTTCTAAACGATGCGCGGGCCGAGTGTATCCGTAACGGGACGGCTGGTGTCAAGTTTTCGAGACGGTTATGCTGGACGCTGTTACGGAGACGGAACGGTGGTGGGGGCGGCATGGCCGAGCAGGACCAGGAGCGCAGCTTCGCGGAACGGCTGGCGCACCTGATCGCGACCGTGCACCCGCCGGACCGCAAGCCCTACTCCTACCGCGAGATCGCCCAGGGCGTCGCCGACGTGACCGGCGTCAGCATGTCGGCCACGCACGTCCAGCAGCTGGCTGTCGGCGCGCGGCGCGACCCGAAGCGGTCGCACATCCAGGCGCTCGCGCGGTTCTTCGGCGTGCCGGTCACCTATTTCTTCGACGACGAGGTCGCCGGCCGGGTCGACGAGCAGGTCGCCGACGTGGTCGCCTGGCGCGACACCCAGGCCCGCGAGCTGGCGCAGCGCGCGATGCGGCTGTCCGAGCGCGACCGGCGGACCGTCGCCGCCCTGATGGACCAGCTCGGCAGCTACGCCGAGGGACGCGAGCGCACCCGGCGCGGACGCAAGCCCGAGTGATCCGGGCGGCTATGCTGGCGGCGGCCGGAGCGTCGGGGACCCCCTGGTGCACCAGGCTGGTCCAGCCGCCGATCGCCTCGGGAGGGGACATCGACCCGACCGTGCGAACGCGCGCCCGCGACCGGGTGCGCGACCTGCTGCGGCACGTGCCCGCCCCGCGGCCGTGGTCGATGAACGCGTGGATCGACCGGCTGGAACGGCACCGCGGCCGCGACATCGACCTGGTCGCGGTCGACTACGCGCCCGGCCAGCCCTCCGGCGCGTGGCAGCGGCACGACGACTACGACCTGATCGCGTACGCGGCGGGCACGTCGTCGCTGCACCAGGACCACATCATCGCCCACGAAATCGCCCATCTGCTGTGCGAGCACCGCGGCGAATGCGTGCTCGTCGACGCCGAAGCGGCGACGCTCGCGCCGGATCTCAGCGCGCACCTGCTGTCGCATTTGCTGACCCGTGTCACCACGAATGCCGACGAATACGAAGCGGAGCTCATCGCCGTGTTCCTGATGAGCGCCGCCACGGCGGACGGCGCCCCATTGCGTCCCGGCGCGTCCGGACCGGCTGCGGATCGCGCGCGGCGTTTCGCGTCGCTGCTCGGGTAGTGCGCGAATGATCGACGTTCTGTTCTTCGGCGTCGGCCTGCTCGCCGTCGCGACCGGGATCTGGCGCGCGGTGCGAGCGCGGCGGACCGGTGCGGGCTCGGGGCTCGCGATCAGCCTGATCGCCCTCGGCATCGCGTTGTGCTTGCTCGCCGACAGTGCGCAGGCGATCGAGAGCCAGCTGTACCCGAGCCTTGGCCGGCTGCTGTCGAACCTCGCGACCATGGTGGCCGCGTACGGGATCGAAGTGACTGTCGCGGAGATCGGTGGCGTGGCAGAGCGTCGGCGGCGCGCACGGCTCGGGGTGTTGATTGTCGCGCTCGTCGTGCTCACTGCGTCGTTCTTCGCGACGCGCGGGCTGCCGACGGGCGTAGGGCTCTTCGACGCGCTGTACCGGTCGAATCCGACACTGGTCGTATACATCGTCGTGTACACGCTGTACCTGGGCTTCGCGGTGGCGGACATCGCCGTGGTGTCGGCTGGGGCAGTGCGCGCGGGTACCGGCGCGCTGCGGGCCGGGCTGGGCATCATGCTGCTGGCCTGTGTGTTCGCTTTCGCTTATCTGGTCGGCAAGATCGTCGATCTGATCAGCGGACTGACCGCCGAGCATCCGGCCCCGAAGCTGTGCCGCGGCGCGTTTTCGACGGTTCGGTGCACGCTCGCGGTCGGCTTTCCGGCGTTATCGGTGCTGCTGATCGTCGTGGGGCTGACGGTGCCCGCGTTGCCCGCGTTGGGGCGGGCGGTGCGCGACGCGCGTACGCGGGCGGCGTTGCGGCCGTTGCGGGAGCACCTGGCTTCGCGGTACCCCGACATCGTCCGTCTTGACGACGCGTCGGGGACCGGCCGGGAGCGGTTGCTGACGATGATGAGCGAGATCAACGACGGGTTGCTGTTGTCCGGGGTCGGGCCTGATGCGTCGCCGACCGCGGCTGCGCAGGTGGTGCGCAGTTCGGGGCCGGTGCCGGACGAGCCCGCGGAACCGCCGGTGCTGCCCCAGGAGACGGCTTTCGCGGCCGAGGTCGCCCGGCTGCGGGCTATCGCGCAGGCGTTCCGAGCGGAGCCGACAGCCGGAGCTGCCAACCCTGCTCCGTGAGCACGACGAGGTGCAGCGTTTCCGCCCGGGCGGTGACCGGCAGCGCCGCTCGGGCTCGTTCGGCGACCTCGGCGCGCTGGTCGTCGGTGCCGCCGAGGGCGATCGTCAGGTGTGCTGGCGGGTGCGCGCCGAAGCGGCCGCCGTACGGGGGCGTGTCGGGCCAGCGGTCGCACACGGCGTCGGCGAGGGGCTGCAGCGCGGGGGCGGCCGCGGCGACGAATCCGGGCGCGGCGACCAGGTCGGCGAGTTGCACGTCTGTCGCGGGGAAGCTGGCGGCGAGCTGGCTGATGTCGGCGCTGGTCCGGTCGGTGAGCCGGTCGGCGGGCAGGAACGGGTACAGCGCCGTGACGTGCGGCGGGAGGCCGGGACGGACGAGTCTGGGGTCGACAGCCGCGGCGGTTTCGAGCAGGACGGCGGCGGAGGGGAGCGTGACGACGAGCGCGCTGGTTCCGGGCGTGGGCACGGCCCCGATCCTGCCGGACTCCCCGCCGCGGCGCACCGGAAGGGCCCGCTCGGGGCGGAGAGGAAAGGCAACCCTTTCTTTTCTGCTTCTTCCGGGGAATTCGGCTGAACCGAACCCTAAGTTTTCCCCAAGTCCGCCGACGGCGATTCTTCGCGGTCCTACACTCGGTGGATGAAGATCGTCCTATGGACCGCATTGTGCGGATTGTGCGCCGTCACCGGCCACGTGCTCCTGGGCGTCGTGGCAGGTTTCCTTCTGCTGGCTTGCGTTCCGAACCGTCCCGCTCCGGGGCGGCCGGCGCCCGAAAGGGAATTGATCAGCTCCCGCGGCTGACTTTCCGGCGAATTCGCCCGGAAATTGCCGCCGGGCGCCCGGCGGAGCCCCCTCCCGCCCGCCGGAGTCCCGGAATTGTCGGTGCCGTGCGGTACAACGGTGGCCGGCGAACAGGGAGGAACGATGCATTGCGTCGAACACGGTTCCGGCACGCCCGTGCTGGCCGTCCACGGCTGGATGCCGGACCACCGCCTGATGACCGGCTGCCTCGAGCCGGTTTTCGCGCGGCGGCCCGGATTCCGGCGGATCTACCCGGATCTGCCCGGGATGGGCGAATCGCCCGCCGGGTCCGCGCGCGGGTCGGACGACCTTCTCGCGGCGCTGGAGGACCTGGTGGACGACCTGATCGGGGACGAGCCGTTCCTGCTGGTGGGGGAGTCGTACGGCGGTTACCTGGCGCGCGGGCTCACGCGGGCGCGGCCCGGGCAGGTGGCCGGCTTGGCGCTGGTGTGCCCGGTCGGCCGCCCGGTGCCGGTGCTCGAGAGGGACGTGCCGGACCACGAGGTGCTGCGCGCCGATCCGGAGCTGCTGGCGGGTCTCGACCCGGCGGAGGCGGCGGAGTACGGGGAGATCGCGGTGGTCCAGTCCGCGGAGACGCTGGCGCGGTTCCGCGCGGACGTGGCGCCGGGCCTGGCGGTCGCGGACCGGGCCGCGCTGCAGCGGATGCTGGCGGGCTGGCCGCTGTCGGTCGATCCGGAAAGCGGTCCGGAGTACCGGAAACCGGCGCTGATCGTGTGCGGGCGGCAGGACTCGTCTACGGGATTCGCGGAGTCGTACGGATTGCTGGGGCACTACCCGCGGGCGAGTTACGCGGTGCTCGACCGGGCGGGGCACAACCTGCAGTTCGAGCAGCCGGTGCTGTTCGAGGCGTTGGTGGAGGAGTGGCTGGACCGCGTGGTGGAGGGGAGTGGTGCGGCGGAGTGAGGGCGGTGGCGCGGTTCGTGGTGCGGTGGCGGGAGTTCGGCATCCCGGGCGGCTGTTCCGTACTTTGTGGGCCCGGGCGCGCGGCTCGGCGGGATGCGGAGTGGACGGCGGCCCCGGCGAGTCGCTGAGTGCGGTTCGCCGTGCCATGGCGTGCGGTGATGGCGGTCGGTGATTTCCTTGTGCCGCATGCGGTCCTGCCTCTCGCGATGCGCGGGTCGGTGTGGCGTTGGGGACGGTGCGGGGCGGGGCGCACGGCCGCGTGCGGTTTGTCGTGCCATGGCGGCAAGGTGTCGTTCGGCTGGTTTGTGCGTGGCATGCGGTTGTGCGCCCAGTGATGCCCAGGTTCCGCTGGGGCTGGGGGAAGTGCGCGCGGGTGGTCAGGTGCTGTTCCGTTGCGCGGTCCGGCGGGGTGCGGGAGCGGACAGCGGACGAGGCGAGTCGCCGAGTGTTCACCGCAGCGTCGTTGAAGGGGGTGGTCCCGGCGGTTAGCGTCGGCGCGACTTCTTTGCTGCGGAGGTAGGGCATGTCCACTGGGGAACTCAACCGGCGCAACCTGTTCCGGGCCGGCGGCGTCGTCGCCGCGGGGGCGGCGATGAGCATGGTGCCGGGCGTCTCGTTCGCGGCGCCCGCGCCCGGCGACGGGCAGCAGACGAAGACCGTCACCGGCACCTTTCGCCCGGACGTGCCCGACTGGTACTACCTCCCGGTCGACGTGCCGCGCGGGGTGAAGCAGATCGACGTCGTCTACTCCTACGACCGGCCGTCGGTGCCCGCCGGGACGCGCGGAAATGCTTGCGACATCGGGATGTTCGGCCCGGAGGGGCACGAACTGGGCACGCGGCGCGGCTTCCGCGGCTGGTCCGGCGGCTTCCGCGACCGGTTCTCGATCAGCGCCGCCGAGGCGACGCCCGGGTACCTCGCCGGGCCGATCACGCCCGGCCGCTGGCACGTGATCCTCGGCCCGTACACGGTCGCTCCGCAGGGGCTGAACTACCGCGTGGACATCACGCTGACCTTCGGCCGGGACACCGCGAAGCCGTTCCAGCCGAACCCGGCCCCGGAGACCGCGCCGGCGCGCGATCGCGGCCGGTCCTGGTACCGCGGCGACTCGCACCTGCACACCGTCCACTCCGACGGCAGGCGCACGCCCGAGCAGCTGGTCGCGGACGCGCGGGCGGCCGGGCTGGACTTCATCGTGTCCACCGACCACAACACGTCCAGCTCGCAGCTGGTGTGGGGCAACTACGCCACCGACGACCTGCTGATCCTGAACGGCGAGGAGGTCACCACGCGGTCCGGGCACTGGCCGGCGATCGGCGTCCCGGCCGGCACGTGGATCGACTGGCGCTACCGGGCTTCCGACCCGCGCGACTTCCGCCGGTTCACCGACCAGGTGCACCGGGCGGGCGGCCTGGTCACCGCCGCGCACCCGTTCGCGAACTGCTTCGGCTGCACCTACGAATTCGCCTACGAGATCGCCGACCTCGTCGAGGTCTGGAACGGCCCGTGGACCCCGGACGACGACGCGAGCGTCACGCACTGGGACGGCCTGCTGCGCGGCGGCCGGTGGATCCCGGCGATCGGCGATTCCGACGCGCACAACCCGGACCACACCGTGGCGCTCCCGCACACCGTCGTCCAGGCGGACCGGCTCGGCCGCGCCGAACTGCTCGCCGGGCTCAAGGCAGGCCGGTCGTGGCTCGCCGAATCGAAGGACGTGCAGCTCGACTTCTCGGTCTCCGGAGCGGGGCGTACCGCGGGCATCGGCGGACGGCTCGTCGCCGGCACTGGCACGCCGATCGAGGTGCGCGCGGTCGTTCGCGGAGTGCCGGGCACGACCGTGACGTTCCTCGACCAGCTCGGGCCGGAGCACAGCGAGACCGTCCCGGAGTCCGGCGCCGCGACCGTCACGTGGACGACGTACCCGCGCTACAGCCGCTGGGTCCGCGTCGAGGTGCGGCGTCCGTCGGGCGGCCCGAAGACGACGACGCCAAACGCCATGGTCGCCATGTCGAACCCGATCTTCCTGGGCCCCGCCGACGCGGGCTGACCTGACCCGAGCGTCTCGCGGCCGGGCCGCCCGGGCAGACTGTGCACTTAAAGTGGGCAGTGGGGAAGGGCGGGCACGAGTGCGCGGGTGTGGCGTGCGAGCGGCGATCCTGGCGGTCGTCGTGGCGCTCGCGGCGGTGGTCGTCGTGGTGGTCATGTTCTCGAGCAGTGACGAGGTGAAGACCCCCGGCTGCACGGTCGCGTTGCCGAAGGGGCCGAACGACGCGTCCGCGCCGCAGTACACGCTGCAACCGGAACCGATGAACAACGCCGCGATCATCGCCGCGGTCGGGATCAAGCAGGGCCTGCCCTCGCACGCGGTCACGGTCGCCCT
The DNA here is from genome assembly GCF_002796545.1 of Amycolatopsis sp. AA4. Taxonomy (GTDB): domain Bacteria; phylum Actinomycetota; class Actinomycetes; order Mycobacteriales; family Pseudonocardiaceae; genus Amycolatopsis. Next base: position 4,743,844 of record NZ_CP024894.1, on the reverse strand, counting down.
CGCGACCGCCCTGCAGGAGTCGAAACTGCGCAACCTGAGCGGCGGCGACCGGGATTCGATCGGCCTGTTCCAGCAGCGCCCCAGCCAAGGCTGGGGCACTCCCGACCAGCTTCAGGACCCGGTGTACTCGGCGACGGAGTTCTACAAGAAACTCGCGAAACTCGACAACTGGCAGACCATTCCGATCACCGAGGCCGCGCAGGCGGTGCAGCGCTCAGGCGCCCCCGACGCGTACGCCCAGTGGGAAGACGAGGCCACCGCACTGACCGGTGCGCTGACCGGCCAGTACCCCGCGGCGCTGACCTGCCGGAACCTGACGCTGAACCCGCCGGCGAACCTGGTGACGGTCGCGAACGCCGAACTCGGCACGGCCCGCTTGAGCGGCGCGCACCCGGCCGCGGAGGGCTGGCGGATCGCGAGCTGGCTGGTCGCGCGCGCGGCGAGGCTGGGCGTGGACCGGGTGAGCTTCGCCGGTCAGACGTGGACGGCCGAGTCGGGCGCGTGGGCCCCCGATGACAAGGCCGGGCAGAATCTCTCGCTGCACCAGGCCCCGGCTGCGCCGCCCAGCTCCAGCTGATTGGCGGGGCAGCCCTCCGCGGTCGAGGATTCTGCGCATCGCATCGAAAGTGGGCACCCTCGTCGTGCAAAGACTGGAGAGCGGGATCCTCGCCTGGGGCGAGCGCCGTTGCTTCTTCCCGCATCGCACGTTTCGCCGCCCGCCGTTGCGGACGACCACTTTCGGTGTCGACCGCCCGGATTCGTGCCGGGAACGCGCTCGTCCGCTCGATCGACGGCCTCCCACGTCGTCAGCGCGACGCGTCCGCCCGGACGGTGCACTCGGCGCATCTCCCCGAATAACTACGCGGTCGCCGGGAATTCGATCAACGCACACGATCCCGTCCACTGATTCGGATGGCACGGTCGTGTCGGCGAGGCCGCCCGGAAAGAACTGTGCGTCTCCGGGATCGAATCGTTGAGCCAGACGACGGGCTTGGTCGATTGCCGCCCGCGCGAAATCGGCACCGATCAACCGCGTGCCGGTTCGGGAAGCGATCTCCGGGCCGTATCCGCCGCGCCCGCATGCAAGATCCAGCAGTCGGTTTCCCGGTTCACGCCGCAGCGCCTCGACGGCTTCCGCGATGCCGTCCCAGGTGAGCGGGCTGCTCGACAGTCCAGATGCCGCTGGTGGATGTCGTCGTGGGCGGCGCTGTCTCGCAGGTGCGAGCATCGCAGCCTTCCGCCAGCCCGTTCCCGTCGACAGAACCGTACGCGGAGAGTCAGCTGATCGCGGAGCGGTAGAGCTGGTCGATGTCGTCGTCGAAGTAGGCGCTGTAGGAGACGTCCGGGGTGGCGCCGCCGGTTTGGTAGCCGCCGATGGCGCCGATGACGGTGCCGGTTCCGGTGTTCGGGTCCTCGTTGATGACCCAGGGTCCGCCGCTGGTGCCGTCGGGGAAGCCGGGGCAGGCGACGCGTTGCTGGTAGGTGTCGGACTGGGTCGTGGTGCCGGTGCAGACGACCGGCTGTTCGGTGCCGTCGGGGTAGCCGGTGAGGGTGATCGTGTGCGAGAACCCTTGGTTCGTGCCCAGCTGGTTGGCGCCGGTGAGGCTTTCGAGGCTCGCGGAACCGGGCTGGGCGACCTTGAGGAACGCGAAGTCGAGGTCCTGGTCGGACGAGGATTTCCACCCGTCGGCGACGACCGCGGCGGTGACCTGCCAGGTGCCGTAGGGGGCGAGGCCGTCGTGGTAGCCGGGTTTGAAGGTGACGCCGGAAATGTCGCCGCTGACGCAGTGCGCGGCGGTGAGGAGCAGGTCGCCGGCCGGGCTGTGCACCACGCTGGCCGAGCAGAAGTGGTTGCCGCCGGAGAACAACGCGCCGACGGTCGGGCTGGCCGTCGCGGTCGCCGGAGCCGCAGGCGCCGGGTTCGCGGGCGTCGCCGAGTTCGCCGGCGCTGCCGGGCTCGCGGGGGCCGCCGGGGTGGCAGGCGCCGCCGAGTTCGCAGGCGTCGTCGGGGTGCTGCCGGAGGAGAGGTTCGTCCCGGAGCCGCCGGAACCCCCGCCGGTCGAGACGGCCGGGGTGCCGACGCCGCTCGGCTGGACGGCCGGGCCGGTGACGTCAGCGGTGTCGACGACGGCGTTGGCGCCGCCGGTCGCGACGATCGCCGCCGCCGCGCAAACGACCAGCGCTGTCCGGGAAACGTTGACTCTCACGCTTCAAGATGACCATGCCGACGCCCGCCAGGCATCCCGTGCGGCCGGATGCACAGCAACCTCACAGCGCTCGCACATCCGCTCACAGCAGGGGATTCGGCCGCGGGCGCGCGAGATTTTCCACCCTCGCGGGGGTGGTCCGCGGGGTGCTCGGAGGTGCAGTTCGCCTCCCAACCCACCACATCCGCATCGGGCGGCGCGGTGTGCCACCGGCCAGCCTGGGGACTGGCTGGTGGCCTGCCCCCGGTGGGTAGGGCGCAGCACGCTGTCTCGCCCGCGGTTGTCGGCGTTGGTGGGCTCTGATCGTGGACCAGTCTGGGGCATTGGCGGGTCCCCGTCTTGCGGTGCAGGCAGCACGGAGGAGAACGCAGGGCCGAGCCGGAGGCCGTCCGCGTGGGCGGAGTGGCCGCGGTCAGTCCGGGATCGGCTCGGCTGCCTGGTCCGCCGCCGGTCCGGGTGATGACTCCGGAACGAAGGGGCGACCGTCCGAGCTGGTACACACTCCTTTCCCCGATAGGGCTGTTTCCCGCAGGCGGGTTCCTGGTCGCTCAGCCGTTGACGTCGGCAAGTGCGATCTCTGGACAGGGCCGTTGATCATTCGCGTCGGCAGCACGCCTGAGACGTCGGCGGCGTCCTCTCCAGGCGGCAGGCGGCAGGCGGCGATTGCCGGTCCGGTCGTCGGCCACCGACCGGACCGGCAATCGCCGCGAATCGCGCGAGCGACGGCCGGGACTGCTGGGCTTACCTGGCCACCAGCGCCTCCGGGCCGGAGCGAGTCACTCGGGTGCCGCGGGGTTTCGTCATGGTTGCCCACCCGCCGCGGGGCCGTGGGTGACCAGCAGGGTCACGCCTGATTCTCCGTCGCAGTCGACCATCACCGGGCCCACTCCGTCGCCGATCTTCGTCGTGAGTAGCGCGGTGGCCTTGAAGGACTCCGGGTTCGCGTCGACGATCTTGACGTCCTTCAGGATCTGGTGGCCGGGATAGCCGCCGATCACCTTCTTCAGGCCTTTTCCTCCGCCGCAGTCGCCGGTGATCGTGACGTCCCCGCCGGGGGCGGCCGGGTTCGGGTCGACCTTCACGGTCGCTCGGGCGCCCTCCGGCGGCTGTTCGGCGGCGGGCGGCTGGGCGACACCGGCACCGGCACCGGCAGCAGCACCGACACTGGCAGGCGGAGCCGGATGGGCGCCGGGCGAAGCGGCGGCCACTCCGATCGTTCCGCCCGCGACGACGGCCGCGGCGAGTGCCGTGCCTGCGGCCAGCCGGCCGTGGCGCAGGATCGAAGACTTCAGTGACATTCGGTTTCCCTCCCTCGGAGTGTCCATTGAGGACACCGTGCGGTTCACCCGTGCACGGGTTCGTCCGGATAGTCGACGCGACCCCTCCCGCAGGTTCTCTCCGGCACGAAAAGTGACGGGGGTCACACAAGACAGAAAAGGCTACGATGGCGAGAAACCCAACGCTGGCGGGGAGTTTTCGTGACAGTGGCCGGAGAAGCGCGCGAACGGCTGAGTCCGCGGGTCGCCAAGCAGGTGCGCGACCTGATCCTCACCGGCGCGGTCCGCGGCGGCGAGCGGCTGCGGACCGAGCATCTGGCGGAGCGGCTCGGCGTCAGCGCGACCCCGGTCCGCGAGGCGTTGATGGCCCTCGCGGGCGAGGGCATGGTGGATTTCCGTCCAGGGCGCGGATTCCGGGTGATCCCGGTGACCCGCCGGGACGTCGTGGACGTCTACGCGATGCAGGCCTACGTCTCCGGCGAACTGGCCGCGCGGGCGGCGGAGGCCTTCGACCCGGCGGGGCTGGCGCGGCTGGACGATCTCCAGCGCGAGATCGAGAAAACGGTCCGCGAAGGCGACCTCGACGCGACCGAGCGGGCCGATTTCGCGTTGCACCGCATGGTGAATCACGCTGCGGCCGCGCCGAAGTTCACCTGGATGCTGTCGTTGACGCTCCGGTACGTGCCGTTTTCGGCGTACGCGGACATCCCCGGCTGGCCGCTGCTCGCGCGCGACGACCACGATCGGGTGCTCGCCGCGCTGAACGAGCGCAAGCCGGAAGCGGCCCGGGAAGCGATGGCGGCGCACATCCGCGAGGCGGGCGACCTGCTGGTCGACTTCCTCGCGGCGCAGGGCGTCCTCGCGGCGCACTAGACAGTCGGAGCGTTTTCTATAGAATCCGGCGGCGAGGAGAGAACCTAGGTCGGAGGAGACTCGGTGGCTGAACGCGACGTGCTGTACATCGGCGGCGAATGGGTCCGTTCGGACGGGAAATCCACGATCCCGGTGGAAAATCCGGCCACCGAGCAGGTACAGGCGCACGTCCCGGAGGGCACGGCCGCGGACGTCGACCGGGCGGTCCGGGCGGCGCGCGAGGCGTTTCCGGCGTGGGCGGAGACCAGCCGGGCGGACCGTGCGGAGCTGCTCCGCAAACTTCTCGACGGGCTGGCGAAACGAGCCGACGAGATCGGCGAGACGATCGCGAAGGACGTCGGGACTCCGTTGCGGATCGCGACCCGGATCCAGGCCGCGCTGCCGCAGACCGACGTGCAGACGTACGTCGACCTGCTCGGCCAGGAGGAGCCCGAGGAGAAAATCGGCAACTCGCTGATCGTGCGCGAACCGGCGGGCGTGGTGGCGGCGATCACGCCGTGGAACTACCCGCTGCACCAGATCACCTGCAAGATCGCGCCCGCGCTGGCGGCGGGCTGCACCGTCGTGGTGAAGCCGAGCGAGGTCGCGCCGCTGAGCGCGTACCAGCTGTTCGACGCGATCCACGAGGCCGGTTTCCCGCCGGGCGTGGTCAATCTCGTCACCGGGTACGGGCCGGAGGTCGGCGAGGCGCTGGCGACGCATCCGGAGGTGGACGTCGTGTCGTTCACCGGTTCGGTGCGCGCCGGGACGCGGGTCGCGGAGCTGGCGGCGCGCACGGTCAAGCGCGTGACGCTGGAGCTGGGCGGCAAGTCCGCCAACGTGATCCTCGACGACGCGGACCTCGCGACGGCGGTCAAGGTCGGCGTCTCCAACGCGTTCCTCAACGGCGGCCAGACCTGCACGGCGTGGACGCGCATGCTCGTCCCGCGCGAGAAGCACGACGAAGCGGCGGCGCTTGCGAAGACGTTCGCCGAAGGGTTCACGACGGGCGATCCGCTGGACCCCAAGACCAAGCTCGGCCCGCTGGTGAGCGCGGCACAGCGCGACCGCGTGCGCGGGTACATCGAAAAGGGCATCGCCGAGGGCGCGACTCTGGTGACGGGCGGCGTCGAAGCTCCTGCGGACACAGGCTACTTCGTCGCACCGACAGTTTTCGCGGGCGTCGACCCGGATTCGACGATCGCGCAGGAAGAGATCTTCGGCCCGGTGCTGTCGATCATCCCGTTCGACGACGAGGAAGACGCGCTGCGGATCGCCAACAACTCCCGCTACGGCCTGCACGGCGCGGTGTGGGCGGCCGACCAGGACCGCGCGCTGGCCTTCGCGCGCAAGGTCCGGACCGGGCAGATCGACGTGAACGGCGGGGCCTTCAACCCGCTGGCCCCGTTCGGCGGGTACAAGCAGTCCGGTCTCGGCCGCGAGATGGGCCGCGCTGCGCTCGACGAGTTCACCGAGCTCAAATCCATCCAGCTCTAGCCCGATCCGAAGGAGAACCCCCGTGGTCAAAGCCGTGGTCGTGCGCGAGCAGGGCGGGCGTCCGGAAGTGTGCGACATCGTGCTGCCGCCGGTCGGGCCGGAGGACGTGCGGGTGCGGGTCGCCGCCGCCGGCGTGTGCCATTCCGATCTGTCCATGGTGGACGGAACGCTGCGTCCGCAGTACCCGTTCGTGCCGGGGCACGAGGCGTCCGGCGTCGTGGCGGAGGTCGGCAGCCAGGTCGCGCACGTGCGGCCGGGGGACCGGGTCGTGCTCAACTGGGCCGCCGCGTGCCGGGAATGCTGGTTCTGCCGGGCCGGGGAACCGTGGTTGTGTTCGGCGATCGAGGGCGTCACGACGCTGCCGCGCGGGGAATTGGACGGCGCTCAGCTCAACGTCCTGCTGGGCGTCGGCGGGTTCGCCGAGGAGACCGTGGTGCCAGGCCGGTCCGTCGTGCCGCTGCCGGACGGCGTGCCGCTCGACCTGGCCGCGCTCATGGGCTGCGCGGTGCTCACCGGGGTCGGCGCGGTGCGCAACACCGCGAAGGTCCGAAGTGGACAGAGCGTGCTCGTGCTCGGGCTCGGCGGGATCGGGTTGTGCGTGGTGCTCGGCGCGAAACTCGCGGGCGCCAGGCAGATCATCGCGGCCGACCTGTCGCCGGAAAAGGAAGCGCTCGCCCGCGCGGCCGGTGCGACGGATTTCCTGGTGAGCGACGACAAACTCGCCAAACAGGTGCGCGGGCTGACCGAGGGCCGCGGCGCGGACTACGCCTTCGAATGCGTCGGTGCGGCGACGACGATCCGCGCGGCGTGGAGTTCGGTGCGCCGCGGCGGGCACTGCACGGTGGTCGGCGTCGGGCGGAAGGACCAGCAGGTCGTGCTGAACCCGCTGGAGATCTTCCACTTCGCCCGCACGCTCACCAGCACGGTCTACGGCGCGTCCGACCCGGACCGCGACATCCCGGTGCTCGCCGACGAGGTCCGTTCGGGCGAACTGGATCTGGAAACCCTGGTGACGCACCGGATTTCGCTCGACAAGGTCGGCGAGGCGTTCGACCGGATGCGGCGCGGGGAAGGCGCCCGGTCGCTCGTCCGGATCGGGAACTGAGGCAGGTGCCGAAGGTCCGTGAAGGACTCCCCGAGGGAATCTGATTCCCGGAAGGAGTCCTTCACGGACAACAACCTCGGTCAGTCCGCGACGTCCAGCGCCGCCTGGATGATGCTGTCCGTGTCGATGCCGTGGTGCCGGTACACGCTCTCCAGATCGCCCGACTGCCCGAACCGCGTCACGCCCAGGTGCGCCGCCCGCACGCGGTGGACGTTCGCCAGGAACGCCAGCGTGTGCGGGTGCCCGTCGAGCACCGTCACCATCGGCGCGGACCGTTCGGACGGCAGCGCCGACTCCAGGATCCACGTGTCGGCGGTGTCCTGGCCCGCCCGGGCCTGCACGGCGCGGAACAGCAGGCCGGGGCTCGTCACGCACACGACGTCGGCGTGCTTGCCCAGCGCGTCCAGCCGGGAGGCGGCTTCCAGCGCCTCGGTGACCATCGCGCCCATCGTCACCAGCGTGACGTCCGGGCGCGCCACCGCGGCGGTGCGGATCGGGTACGCGCCCGCCACGACCTGGCGGCGACGGCGCTCCCGCGCGGCCGGGTCGGTCGGCACCGCGGCCAGGCTCTGGTCCACCGGGCGGGTCGAGAGCCGGAGGTACGCCGAGGTGCCGTCGGGGCGGCCGAGCCGCGAAAGGGACGCCAGCAGGGTCCACTCGACGTCCAGCGCGAACGCGGGTTCGTACGTCACGCAGCCCGGCTGTTCCAGCCCGACCGACGGCGTGGTCACCGACTGGTGCGCACCGCCCTCGGGCGCGAGCGTGACGCCGGACGGGGTGCCGACCAAAATGGACTGTCCGCCGCCGTAGATCCCGAACGACCACGGTTCCAGCGCGCGCTCCACGAAGGGGTCGTAGAGCACCCCGATCGGCAGCAGCGGGCGGCCCCAGCGCGACCACGTCGTGCCCAGTTCCCCGAGCGCGCTCACCAGGTTCACCTCGGCGATGCCCAGTTCCAGATGCTGTCCGCTGGGCCGCTCGCGCCAGTGCAGGATCGTCTCCGGGTCGTCGGCGAACCAGTCGACGCGTTCCTGCGGCGACCACACGCCGACCTTGTTGACCCAGCCGCCGAGGTTGGTGCTGGACGAGACGTCCGGACACAGCGTCACGACGAGTTCCGCTGCCTCGGGAGCTTCGCGGGTCAGGTCGAGCAGTGCGCGGCCGAGGGCGGCCTGCGTCGTGGTGCGGCCGGACGGCGTGCGGCCGATGTCGGACGGCAGAGCCGGAACCGGTTGCAGCTCAACGGGTCCCCGCTTCAGGCGAGCGGCGGTCGAGGCGCACAGCTGGGCGGCCGCGGAGCCGTCGGCGAACTTCTGCCACGGGTTCTCCGGCGAAATCCCGACGCGTTCGGCCAGCGCACCCAGCTGCTCGGCGGTCAGCAGCGACGAGTGGTTCTGCGGATGTCCTTCGCTCGCCAGGCCGAATCCCTTGACCGTGTAAGCGAAAACGACCGTCGGCCGGTGGTCGTCGATGGCGTCGAACGTGTCCAGCAGCGCGGACAGGTCGTGGCCGCCGAGGTTGCGGATGGCGGCGTGCAGCGTTTCGTCGTCGAGGGTGTCGAGCAGCGGAGCCAGTTCCGGCGTGGCCAGGCGTTCGCGCAGCTGGGCCGGGGTGCACCGGAGGAGGCGCTGGTACTCCGGGTTCGGCATCTCGTCGATGCGCCGGCGCAGCGCGGAGCCGCCCGGCCGTTCGAACAGTTCCTGCAGCAGCCGCCCGTACTTCACGGTCAGCACCTGCCAGCCGGCCGCCTCGAACATGCCCTGCAGCCGGGTCGCGCCGATGTTCGGGACCACGCGGTCGAGCGACTGCCGGTTCAGGTCGACGATCCAGACGACCTCGCCGAGTTCGGCCACGTTCGGGTCGAGGATGGCCTCCCAGCACGCGCCCTCGTCCAGCTCCGCGTCGCCGACCAGCGAGTACTGCCGCCCGGTGCCCGCGCCGCCGCCGTGCGATTCGACGTAGCGGCGGGCGAGCGCGCCCCAGATCGGGGCGGTCGCGCCGATGCCGACCGAGCCGGTGGAGTAGTCGACCTGGTCCGGGTCCTTCGAGCGCGACGGGTAGCTCTGCAGGCCGCCGAACTCGCGCAGCGTCGTCAGGTACTTCTCGTCGAGGTCGCCGAGCAAGTAGTTGATCGCGTGCAGCACGGGGGAGGCGTGTGGTTTGACCGAAACGCGGTCCTCCGCGCGCAGCCGGGCGAACCACAGCGCGGTCATGATCGACACCATCGAGGCGCTGGACGCCTGGTGCCCGCCGACCTTGAGCCCGGTCGGATTCGGCCGCACCCGGTTCGCGTGGTCGATGATCGCGGCCGACAGCCACAGCACCCGGTCCTGCACCTCGCGCAGGACGGTCACCGTGTCGTTGTCCGGAAGGCGTTCGGGGGCGGCGCTGCTCACGAAGGATCGGACCTTTCTTGGGCGGAAAGTTCAGGCCAGTCCAGCAGAGCTGGGTAAGGTGCACAACAAGTGCGTTCGACATTGCGCAGAACGCCCAACACAGCACCGCGCGGTGCGGAGAGGATTGCGCAGCATGCCCAGCACTCAGCGGCTCGATGCCACCGACGCCCGGATCCTGCTCGCGCTCGGCCGCACTCCGCGCGCCACCGCGGTCGCGCTCGCCGACGAGCTGGGCCTGTCGCGCAACACCGTGCAGAGCAGGCTCGCCCGGCTCGAACAGGGCGACGCGCTGCGCTCGGCCGAACACCGGATCGACCCGGCCGCGCTCGGCTACCCGCTCACCGCGTTCGTCACGGTGCAAGCGCGGCAACGCCTGCTGGACGAGGTCGGGCGCGCGCTCGCCGCGGTTCCGGAGGTGCTGCAGGTGCGCGGACTGACCGGCGCGCAGGACCTTCTGGTGCACGTCGTGGCGACCGACGCGGACGACCTGTACCGGATCGCCGGGGAAATCCTGGAAATCCCCGGCGTCGAGCGCACCAACAACGCGCTCGTCATGCGCGAGATGGTGCCGTACCGGCTCACGCCGCTGCTCGAGCGCGCCGCGCAGCGCGGCTGATCACGTCCGGTCGTCGTCGGGCACGGGTTCGCGGCGGCGCTGCAGCGTCGTCCGATGAATCCAGACCAGCAGCGGCGCGGCGAGCAGGCCCCACAGGAACCATCCCGTCTCGCCCGCCATCAGGCCGAAGACCAGCATCAGCAGAACGGTGACCTCGGCCAGCACGAGGATCTTCTGCCACCGCCGGGTGTGCGCCGGCGGCACGCCTTGGCTCAGCGTCGCGGCGAACACGGGGTCGCTCGCGGCGAGTTCCTCTTCGATCTTCCGCAGGGCGCTGCGGTCGCGATAGGGCAGCATGATCCCCTCCTCGGGCAGGACGGGCCGGTGATCGCTCAAGTACCAGTGGAGTACCCGGCCCGGGCCGCCGTCAAGCCCGGGTTTTCGCGGGATCGATCCGCAGGCCGGGAGGCCGTTGCAAACTGAAACACGTTCTAATACCGTGCCGGGGGTGAGATACGGGATCGTGCTGTTCACCAGCGACCGGGGCATCTCCCCGGCGGCGGCCGCGCAGGCCGCGGAAGAGTGCGGGTTCGCGACGTTCTACGTGCCCGAGCACACCCACATCCCGGTCCGCCGGGACGCGCCGCATCCGCGCACGGGCGACTCCTCGCTGCCGGACGACCGCTATCTGCGCACGCTCGACCCGTGGGTCGCCCTCGCCAGCGCGGTGCCGGTGACCTCGACGATCCGGCTGGCGACCGCGGTGGCGCTGCCGGTGGAGAGCGACCCGATCACGCTGGCCAAGACCGTCGCGACGCTGGACCACCTGTCCGGCGGCCGGGTCACGCTCGGCGTCGGGTTCGGCTGGAACACCGACGAACTGGCCGATCACGGCGTGCCCGGGAAGCGGCGGCGGACCGCGCTGCGCGAGTACCTCGAGGCGATGCGCGCGCTGTGGACCGAGGAAGAGGCGAGCTACGCGGGCGAGTTCGTGGAGTTCGGGCCGAGCTGGGCGTGGCCCAAACCAGTGCAGTCCAAGGTGCCGGTGGTCGTCGGCGCGGGCGGGACCGAACGGACGTTCCGCTGGATCGCCCGGCACAGCGACGGCTGGCTCACCACGCCCGCCGAAGGCGACATCGCCGGGAAAGTCGCGCAGTTGCGCGAAATCTGGCGCGCAGAGGGTCGCGCGGGAGAGCCGGAAGTGATCGCGCTCGGCCCGCGCCCGGACCCGGAAGGGCTCGCCAGGCTCGAGGAGGCGGGCGTGACCGAGGTCGTGTTCGGCCTGCCGGACCGGCCGGCGGGCGAGGTCGAGGCGTGGCTGGACCGGCTCGCCGGAAAGCTCGGGCAACTGGCCGGAGCCTGACCGGAATCTCTGGGGGCGGCTTTACCCCCGCCGAACGGAAACTGCGCGTTGAAATTGCGAATAGCGCCTGAACGGGTGAACTCGGCGGCCGTGCGTCATTCCCGGGAACGCCTTCCCTCTTGTTTCGTGTGGCGGTGACCGGCCGGCACGCCCCCCGACCGGCCGGTCACCGCTTCGCCCGGATGCGGCGGCGGGGCGAATGGCGGCGAGGGGCTCCGCCCGGGACACTGGTCCGGTGCGCATTCCCGTTCCCCGGACCGAAACGTGACCCCCGAACTGGCCGAACTGGCCGCCGCTCGCGGAGTCGCCACCCACTACGAAAACGCCGACCAAGTCGAAGTACAGGTCGATCCTGACGTCGTGATCGCCGTATTGGCGCAGCTGGACGTCGATGCCAGCACTCCACAGGCAATCGAGCGGGAATTGGCCGCGGTGCGGGAAGCCCGTGCCTCGCGAGCGCTGCCGCCGACGGTCGTGGTGCGCGCCGGGCAAGAACGCGAACTCGGCCAGCCCGCCTCGGTCGAACTCGAGGACGGCACCACGCGTGACGTCGGCACCACGCTTCCGGCTGACCTTCCGCTCGGCTGGCACCGGATCGTCACCGCCGAGCAACGGGTTTCGCTCGCCGTCGTCCCGGCGAAGCTGCCCGAGGTGCCGCCCGCGTGGGGCTGGATGCTGCAGCTCTACGCCCTGCATTCCGGCCAGTCGTGGGGGATGGGCGATTTCGGCGATCTCGCCGCGATGGCCTCCCGGTCGGCCGCCGAACTGGGCGCGGGCGTGCTGCTCGTCAACCCGGTGCAGGCGATCAGCCCGGCGCATCCGGTCGAGCGGTCGCCGTATTCGCCGTCCAGCCGCCGGTTCGCGAACCCGCTGTACCTGCGGGTAACCGACACCGAAGCGTTCGCCCGCGCCGACGAGGACACCCAGCGGAGGGTGCGGGCGCTCGCGCCGGACCCGATCGGCGAGCTGATCGACTACGACGCCGTGTGGACCGCCAAACGCGCCGCGCTGGAACTGCTGCGCCCGCACCACCCGCGTCCGGTCGAACTGGACGACGACCTTCGCGATTTCGCCGCGTTCGGCGCGCTCGCCGAGGTGCACGGAAACGACTGGCGCGAGTGGCCCGAGCCGTTGCGCGATCCCGGCAGCGCCGAGGTCGCCGCCGCGCGCGAGGAACTGGCCGAACGGATCGAGTTCCACGGCTGGCTTCAGCAGCTCTGCCACGAACAGCTCGACAACGTCCGCCGTGCCGCGCGGGACGCGGGCATGCCGGTCGGCGTCGTGCACGACCTGCCGGTCGGGGTGCATCCCGGCGGCGCGGACACCTGGGCGCTGCGGGACGTCTTCGCCGCGCAGGTGCGGGTCGGCGCGCCGCCGGACGCGTTCAACCAGCAGGGCCAGGACTGGAATCTCCCGCCGTGGCGGCCGGACCGGCTCGCCGAAGCCGGATACGCGCCGTTCCGCGACGTCGTGCGCGGCGTCTTGCGCCACGCCGACGGCATCCGCGTGGACCACGTCGCGGGGATGTGGCGGCTGTGGTGGATTCCGCCGGGCGAACCGGCTGGCCGCGGCACGTACGTGCATTACGACGCCGAAGCGATGCTCGGCGTGCTCGCGCTGGAAGCGCACCGCGCGGGCGCGGTCGTGGTGGGGGAGGACCTCGGCACCGTCGAGGACACCGTCACCGAGACCATGCACGAACGCGGCCTGCTCAGCTCCGCGGTGCTGTGGTTCCAGCGCGACTGGGACGCGCCCGGCAAGCCGTTCGTCCGCCCGGACCGCTGGGACCCGGACGCGATGGCCAGCATTTCGACGCACGACCTGCCGACCGTGTCCGGCTGGCTCGACGCCGAGCACGTCCGGGTCCGCGCCGAACTCGGCCAGCTCGACCGGCCGGTGGAGCAGGAGTACGCCGAGGCGGCGGCCGAACGTCGAGCGTTGCTCGAATTGGTTGCCAGCGAAGGAATTCCGGACGACGACTTGGTGGTCGCCTTGCACACGCTGCTCGCTTCGGCGGCGTCGCGGCTGGTGCTCACCGCGCCGGCGGACGTCGTCGGCGAACGGCGCCAGCCGAATTTGCCGGGAACCGTGGATGAGTACCCTAACTGGCGCATCCCCCTTCCCGTCACCGTCGACGGGTTCTTCGCCGACCCGCGAGTGCGGGCAGCGGTCGCCCCGCTCGCCGCGGCCCGCCCGTTGCGCTGAAACACTCGCAAAGCCCGTCCGGACAACGAAAACCGATGCCCAAGGAGAAGCCCTGTGCGGCCCTGGCCCGGAAAGCCCTACCCGCTCGGCGCCACCTATGACGGCGTGGGGACCAACTTCGCGCTGTTCTCGGAGGTCGCCGAGCACGTCGATCTCTGCCTGTTCGACGAGGAGGGCAACGAAACCCGCTCGCGGCTCGAGGAAGTCGACGGCTTCGTCCACCACGGCTACCTGCTCGGCGTCGGCCCCGGGCAGCGCTACGGATTCCGCGTGCACGGGCCGTACGACCCGAGCCGCGGCCAGCGCTGCAACCCGAGCAAGCTGCTGATCGACCCGTACGCCAAGGCGCTGTCCCGCGGCGTCGACTGGTCCGAAGCGCTGTTCAGCTACCGCTTCGACGACCCGGAACAGCTCAACGAGGACGATTCGGCGGGCCACGTGCCGTATTCGCTCGTGGTCAGCCCGTTCTTCGACTGGGCCAACGACCGCGCGCCGCGGGTGCCGTACCACGAGACGGTGATTTACGAGACGCACGTGCGCGGCATGACGATGACGCACCCGTTCGTCCCCGAGCGGCTGCGCGGCACGTACGCCGGGCTGGCGCACCCGGCGATCGTCGAGCATTTGCAGAAACTCGGCGTGACGACGGTGGAGCTGATGCCGGTGCACCAGTTCGTCACCGACCACGCGCTCGACGAGAAGGGCCTCCGCAACTACTGGGGCTACAACACGATCGGGTACTTCGCCCCGCATGACGGGTACGCCGCGATGCAGGGCCAGGGCGGGCAGGTGCAGGAGTTCAAGGGCATGGTCCGCGCCCTGCACGAGGCGGGCATCGAAGTGATCCTCGACGTGGTTTACAACCACACCGCGGAGGGAAACCACCTCGGCCCGACGCTGTCCATGCGCGGCATCGACAACGAGGCGTACTACCGCCTGGTCGAGGACGATCCGCAGTACTACATGGACTACACCGGCACCGGGAACTCGCTCAACGTGCGCAGCCCGCACACGCTGCAGCTGATCATGGATTCGCTGCGGTACTGGGTGACCGAGATGCACGTGGACGGCTTCCGGTTCGACCTCGCCTCGGCGCTGGCCCGCGAGTTCTACGACGTCGACCGGCTGTCGACGTTCTTCGACCTCGTGCAGCAGGACCCGATCGTGAGCCAGGTGAAGCTGATCGCCGAACCGTGGGACGTCGGGCCGGGCGGCTACCAGGTCGGCAACTTCCCGCCGCTGTGGACGGAATGGAACGGGCAGTACCGCGACACCGTCCGCGATTTCTGGCGCGGCGAACCGTCCACCCTCGGCGAGTTCGCCTCGCGGATCACCGGGTCGTCGGACCTGTACCAGGACGACGGCCGCCGTCCGTTCGCGTCGATCAACTTCGTCACCGCGCACGACGGGTTCACCCTCACCGACCTGGTGTCCTACAACGAAAAGCACAACGAGGCCAACGGCGAGGACAACCGCGACGGCGCCGACGACAACCGGTCGTGGAACTGCGGCGTCGAGGGTCCGACCGACGACAAGGAAGTGCTCGCGCTGCGCGCCCGGCAGCGGCGGAACCTGCTCGCCACGCTGCTGCTGTCGCAAGGCGTGCCGATGCTGCTGCACGGCGACGAACTCGGCCGCACCCAGGAGGGCAACAACAACGCCTACTGCCAGGACACCGAACTGTCCTGGATGGACTGGGAACTCGCGACGGAGAACGCCGACCTGATCGAATTCACCGCCGCGCTCACCGCGTTCCGCAAGGCGCATCCGGTGTTCCGTCGCCGCCGGTTCTTCCAAGGAAAACCGGTGCGCAAGGGCGAGGAACTCGGCGACATCGCCTGGTTCACGCCCGCGGGCGAGGAGATGACCGAGCAGAACTGGGACGACGCGTTCGGCAAGTCCGTGGTGATTTTCCTGAACGGGGAAGGGATTCCGGACCTCGATCCGCGCGGGATGCCGGTCGAGGACGATTCGTTCCTGCTCGCGTTCAACGCGCACTGGGAGGACATCGCGATGACCCTGCCGGGCAACGGCTACGGTCGCGAGTGGACGGTCGTGGTCGACACCGAGACCGGCGCGGTCGGGGAGACCGGCATCGAGCCGGTCGAAGGCGGCGGCAAGTTCACGCTCGCCGCGCGCTCGCTCGTCGTGCTCCAGCGCACCGCCAAGGAGGGCGAATGAGCACGCCGTCCTCGACGTACCGCGTGCAGCTGCGGCCGGAGTTCGGCTTCGCGGACGCCGAGGCGATCGTGGAGTACTTGCGCGAGCTGGGCGTCGGCGCGTTGTACGGCTCGCCGATGCTCGACGCGACGCCCGGGTCCACGCACGGTTACGACGTCACCGATCCGACGCGCGCCCGGGGCGAACTGGGCGGCGAAGACGCGCGGAAGGCGTTGTCGGCGCGGCTGAAGGACGCCGGGCTCGGGTTCGTGGTGGACATCGTGCCGAACCACATGTCCGTCGAAGTGCCGAAGGCGAACCAGTGGTGGTGGGACGTTCTGCGGAACGGCCGGGATTCGCCGTACGCGCAGTTTTTCGACATCGACTGGTCTCGCGGCCGGATCCTGCTGCCGGTGCTCGGCGACGACAACGACGAGCTGACCGTCGAAGGGGACGAACTCGTCTACTACGACCACCGTTTCCCGATCGCGCCCGGCACCGGCGAGGGCACGCCGGCCGAGGTGCACGCGCGCCAGCACTACGAGCTGGCCGGCTGGCGGCGCGGCAACCGGGAGCTGAACTACCGGCGGTTCTTCGACATCACGAACCTGGCCGCGGTCACCGTGGAGCGGCCGGAGGTGTTCGCCGAAACGCACGGCGAGGTGCTGCGCTGGGTGTCCGACGGCGACGTGACCGGCCTGCGCGTGGACCATCCGGACGGGCTCGCCGACCCCGGCGGCTACTTCCGGCGGCTCCGCGAGGGCGCGCCCGGGGCGTGGCTGGTCGTGGAGAAGATCCTGCACCCGGGCGAGGCGCTGCCGCAGAGCTGGCCGGTCGACGGGACCACCGGGTACGACGCGCTGCGCGAGATCGCCGGCGTGTTCGTGGACCCGGCCGCCGCGCCGGTGTTCACCCGCCTCGCCGCCGAGCAGGGCGCGCGCACCGACTACCACGCGGTGGAGGAAGGCGCGCGGCGGCTGGTGACCGACGGCATCCTGGTCGCCGAGGTGCACCGGATCGCCGCGCTGCTGCAAGGCGTGGACGCCGACGCGGCCCGCGCCGCCGTGGCCGAGGTGATGATCGCGTTCCCGGTCTACCGTTCGTACCTCCCCGAGGGCGCCGGGCACTGGGCGACCGCCGTCGCGCGGGCGCGCAAGCGGCGGCCGGAACTGGCCCCGGCGCTCGACGCGCTGGACAGCCAGGTGCGCGGTGCGCCGGACGGCGAGCTGGCGACGCGGATCCAGCAGACGTCCGGCATGGTCGTCGCGAAGGGCACCGAGGACACGACGTTCTACCGGTTCACCCGGTTCGCCGCGCTGAACGAGGTCGGCGGCAACCCGGACCGGTTCGGGCTGAGCCCGGCGGAATTCCACACGCTGGCCGCGGGGCGGGCGGCCGCGGCCCCGGCCACGATGACCACCCTGACCACCCACGACACGAAGCGATCCGAGGACACGCGCGCCCGGATGGCCGCGCTGTCGGAGGTCGCGGACGAGTTCGCGGTCGCGTTCCGCCGCTGGACTGCCGCGCGCGGGATCGACGAGCCCGCGCTGAACCTCCTGGCGTGGCAGACGCTCGTGGGCGCGTGGCCGATCTCGCCGGAGCGGCTGCGCGACTACCTCGACAAGGCCGCGAAGGAAGCGAAACTCCGCACCACGTGGACGGACCACGACGAGGACTTCGAGCGCGCCGTCGCCGAGTGGCCGTCCGCGGTGCTCGGCGACGCTGCCTTGGCGGCCGACGTCGAGTCGTTCGTCCGGCGGGTGCGCGGCGCGGGCTGGGCGAACTCGCTGGGGCAGAAGCTGCTGCAGCTGGCCGGACCCGGCGTGCCGGACGTCTACCAGGGCACCGAGCTGTGGGACTACTCGCTGGTCGACCCGGACAACCGCCGCGAGGTCGACTACGGCGTCCGGCGCGAACTGCTCGCCCGCGTCCAGTCCGGCGAACAGCCGGAGATCGACGAGACCGGCGCGGCGAAGCTCCTGGTGGTGCACCACGCGCTGACCCTGCGCCGGGACCGGCCGGAACTGTTCACCGGATACCGGCCGTTGCACGCCGAAGGCGTTGCCGCGGAACACCTTCTGGCCTTCGAACGCGGCACCGGCCTGACCGTCGCGGTCACGCGGCTGCCGCTGGGGCTGGAGCGGGCGGGCGGCTGGCGCGACACCGTGCTGCCGCTGCGCGCCGGGGAATGGACCGACGTGCTGACCGGCCGCGGAGTGGGCGACACCCCGCGGGCGTCGGCGTTGTTCGAGCAGTATCCGGTCGCGCTTCTGGTGCGGGAGGACTCCTGATGTTCCGCGTATGGGCCCCTTCCGCCGAGCGCGTCCGCGTCCGCGTGGACGGCGCCGACCACGAGATGACCGCCGCCGACGGCGGCTGGTGGCAGGCCGACGTCACCGGCGCCGACTACGCCTTCCTGCTCGGCGACGACGACCGGCCGCTGCCGGACCCGCGCTCGCTCCGCCAGCCGAACGGCGTGCACGAGGCGTCGCGGGTCTACGACCATTCCGCGTTCCAGTGGACCGACCAGTCGTGGACCGGACGGCAGCTGGCCGGCGGCGTGGTCTACGAACTGCACGTCGGCACCTTCACCGAGGCGGGCACGTTCGACGCGGTCATCGAACGGCTCGGGCACCTGGTCGACCTCGGCGTCACGCACGTCGAACTGCTCCCGGTGAACTCCTTCGACGGCACCGCGGGCTGGGGCTACGACGGCGTCCTGTGGGGCGCGGCGCACGAACCGTACGGCGGTCCCGACGGGCTGAAACGCCTGGTCGACGCGTGTCACGCGCGCGGTCTCGCGGTCGTGCTCGACGTGGTCTACAACCACCTCGGCCCGTCCGGCGCCTACCTCGACCGGTTCGGCCCGTACTTCGCCGGGGCCACCGACTGGGGCGCCGGGCTGAACCTCGACGGCGAGGGTTCCGACGAGGTCCGCCGCTACGTCATCGACAACGCACTGGGCTGGCTGCGCGATTTCCACTTCGACGGCCTGCGCCTGGACGCCGTGCACGCGCTGGTCGACAAACGCGCCGTGCATCTGCTGGAGGAACTCTCCGCCGAGGTCGACGCGCTGTCGGCGGCCCTGAACCGCCCGCTGACGCTGATCGCCGAGTCCGACCAGAACGACCCGAAACTCGTCACCACGCGGGACGCCGGCGGCTACGGCCTGCACGCGCAGTGGTCCGACGACCTGCACCACGCGCTGCACGTCCGGCTCACCGGCGAAACCACCGGCTACTACACCGATTTCGCCGCACCCGGCGCGCTGGCCAAGACCCTGCGGGAGGCGTTCTTCCACGCCGGGACCTGGTCGTCGTTCCGCTCCCGGGTCCACGGCCGCCCGCTCGACCGCCGGGTGGCTCCCGGCCACCGGTTCCTGGCCTACCTGCAGGACCACGACCAGATCGGCAACCGCGCGACCGGCGACCGGCTGTCCGCGACCGTGTCGCCCGGCCTGCTGGCCTGCGGCGCGGCGGTGGTGTTCTACTCGCCGTTCACGCCGATGCTGTTCATGGGGGAGGAGTGGGCGGCGGGGACGCCGTGGCAGTTCTTCGCGTCGTTCCCGGACCCGGAACTGGCTGAGGCCGTCCGCACCGGCCGCCGCCGCGAGTTCGCCCGGCACGGCTGGGGGGAATCGGAGGTCCCGGACCCGATGGACCCGGCCACCGTCGCCCGCTCCCGGCTCGACTGGAGCGAACCGGGCAAAGCGGGGCACCGGGAGATGCTGGACCTGTACCGGACGCTGATCCGCCTCCGCCGCTCGCATCCGGACCTGACCGATCCGCGGCTGGACCGGGTCGTGGTGGAAACCGCCCCGGACGATGCGTGGCTGGTCCTGCACCGGGGCGCGTTGCGGCTGGCGTGCAACTTCGGGCCGGAACCGGCGGAGGTCCCGGTGGCGGGGGAGGTGCTGGCTTCCTGGGGCGATCCGGAGGTCGGCGACGCGACGGTGCTGCCCAAGGAGTCGTTCGTCCTGGTGGCTACCCGCTGACCTCGGCGTAGCGGCGAAGCATCGACGCCAACGCCTCGGCCAGCCGGTCCCGAAGCTCCTGCGGCGCAACCACTTCCGCCAGCGGACCGAGCCGCAAGAGGTCGTGCACCGCTTGGTCGGGGTGCTCGACCGGGACGACCACCCGGGTCCAGCCGTCCGCCTCGACCACGCCGCACGCCGCCGCGCGGGCAACGGCCGGTTCAGCGAGCTGAGGCAACAGCCGCACGCCCTCCGGCGACAGCCGCAGCACCGCTTCGCCCCGGTGCCGCCGGGCGTCGAAGTCCTCCAGGTAGTCCGACCAGTACTGGCCCAGATCGAACGACTCCGCCCGGTCGAAGGTCTCGTCCAGCAGCTCCGCCTCGGCGATCCGTGCCACCCGGTAGGTCCGGAACGCCCCGGAACGGGCGACCAGGTACCACTGCCCGGCCTTCAGCACCACCCCGTACGGCTCGACGGTCCGGCTCACTTCATGCGGCGCGGCCCATCGCTGATACCGGATCCGGACGCGCCGCTGCTGCCACACCGCGTCCGAGACTGTCGGCAGCTGCGGCGTGGCCTCCGGGTCGTGATACCAGGACGCCGCGTCCAGATGGAACCGCTCGCGGACCCGGTCCGCGTGGGACCGCAGTTCCGCCGGGAGCGCGGCCAGCAGCTTGCGCTCCGTGTTCGCCGCGACCGGCCCGAGGCCGAGCCCGGAGGCCGCCGCGGGCAGGCCGGTGAGGAAGAGCGCTTCGGCTTCTTGCCTGGTCAGGCCGGTGAGCTGGGTCCGGTACCCGTCGACCAGCCGGTACCCGCCGTCGTGGCCGGGCTCGCCGTACACCGGGATCCCGGCCGCGCTCAGCGCCTCGATGTCGCGGTAGACGGTGCGCGGGGAGACCTCCAGCCGGGCGGCCAGCTCCTCGGCGGTCCTCGGCTGGCGGGCCTGCAGCAGCAACAGGAGGGAGACGAGCCGGCTCGCGCGCATGGGACCAGCATGCCGGGGACCACTGACAAAACCTGTCCGGAATCGGCACGCCCGGCCCGCGACCCCTGCCCGCATCGCCGTCGGACCAGGTCACCACCCCTAACCCGGGGAAGTTCAGCCAAGCGCCGGAGCCCGCCGCCGCCCGGGGTTTGAAAAGATCGGCGCATGGCACAACGACCCGCATCCGACAGCCAGGTCCTCGCCGGACGTCCGTTCCCGCTCGGCGCCCACCCGGAGGCGGGCGGCGTCCGGTTCGCGGTGACCTCCGCGGTCGCCGACGCGGTCGAGGTGTGCCTCGTCGGCGACGACGGCTCCGAGCGGCGGATCGAACTGACCGAACGCACGTTCGGCGTTTGGCACGGGCTAGTCCCGGGCGTCACGGTCGGCCAGCGCTACGGCTACCGCGTGCACGGCCCGTACGACCCGGCGCACGGCTACCGCTGCAATCCGGCCAAGCTCCTCGTCGACCCGTACGCGCGCCGGATCGACGGGAAGCTCGCCAGCCTGCACGCCGCACAGGGCTTCACCGGCGACCCCGAGCGCGGTCCGATGTCCACTGTGGACTCCCTGGGCGCGGTGCCGCTGTCGGTCGTCACCTCGCCGGGCGGGCAGGACACCGGGATCAAGCCCGAAGTGCCGTTCGAGGAATCGGTGATCTGCGAACTGCACGTCAAGGGGTTCACTCAGCAGCATCCGTTCATCCCGGAAGCGCTGCGCGGCACGTACCTCGGCCTCGCGCACCCGGTCGCGATCGAGCACCTGACCCGGCTCGGCGTGACGACCGTCGAACTGCTGCCGGTGCACGCGTTCGCCGACGAACCCGCGCTCATCCGCTCGGGACGGCACAACTACTGGGGCTACTCGCCGCTGGGCTACTTCGCGCCGCACGCCGGGTACGCGAGCGAGCCGGGCCGAGAGGTCGAGGAATTCCGCACAATGGTCGCGGCCCTGCACGCGGCGGGCATCGAGGTGCTGCTGGACGTCGTCTTCAACCACACCTGCGAAGGCGGCCCGGACGGTCCGACGCTCTCGTTGCGCGGCCTCGACGCCCCGGCGTACTACCTGCACACCCGCCGCGGCCACATGGCCGACCTCACCGGCTGCGGCAACACCCTCGACGCCGGTTCGCCGACGGTCGTCCGGCTGGTCACCGATTCGCTGCGGTACTGGACGCAGGAGATGGGCGTCGACGGCTTCCGCTTCGACCTGGCGAGCACGCTCGGCCGCCCGCGCGGCGAGATGTTCGACCGCGAGTCGACGATGCTCACCGCGATCACCACCGACCCGGTGCTGTCGCGCTGCAAGCTGATCGCCGAACCGTGGGACGCGACCGGCGAGGGCTACCGCGTCGGCGACTTCGGCGCGCAGTGGGCCGAGTGGAACGGCCGCTACCGCGACACCGTCCGCGATTTCTGGCGCGGCGCGACCGGCGTGCGCGACCTCGCGTACCGGCTGTCCGGCTCGTCGGACCTGTACGACCACAACCTGCGCCGGCCGTGGCAGTCGATCAACTTCGTCACCGCGCACGACGGCTTCACGCTGCGGGACCTGGTGTCCTACAACGAAAAGCACAACGAGGCCAACGGCGAGGACAACCGCGACGGCACGAACGACAACCGGTCGTGGAACCACGGCGCGGAGGGCGAGACCGACGACGCGGCGATCGTCGCGCTGCGCACCCGGCAGGCGCGCAACCTCTTCGCGACGCTGCTGCTGTCCACCGGCACGCCGATGTTCACCGCGGGCGACGAGATGTGGCGGACCCAGCACGGCAACAACAACGCCTACTGCCTCGACGACGAGACCTCGTGGATCGACTGGACCCCGACCGAGGCGTCCGAGCCGATGCTCGACTTCGCCCGCCGCGTGGTCCGGCTGCGCGCGCACAGCCCGGCGCTGCGGCAGCCGGAGTTCTTCGAGGGCCGCACGACGGTCACCGGCAAGCCCGACCTCGTCTGGTTCCGCCCGGACGGCGAGGAATTCGACGAGATCGACTGGTTCGACGAGGACCGCCGCACGCTCTGCATGTGGATCGACGGGTCGAACAGCCAGGCGCGCAACCGCGAGGGCGCGCTCGTCACCGACCATTCGTGGCTGCTGGTGCTGCACGCGGGCGCCGAGCCGGCCGAGATCGTGCTGCCCGGCCCGGAGTACGGCGAGACTTTCAAGCCCACTTTGGACACCAGCACCGCCGACGGCACCCCGGCCAATCCCGGCGTGCTGGAGCCGAAGGCGCGGATCACGGTCGAGGCGCGCTCGCTGCTGTTGCTGCGCGCGCCGCGGGACACGGTGGAGATCCCGCAGCTGTAAGGAACCGCGGCGGGCATTCCAGCGGGGGATACCCGCTGATACTCACGAGTAATCACCGGAACGCGCCGCCGTTTGTTAACGCAATTCGGCGCGCGTGTTGCGGGCCGGAGACGGGAATGCGTCCGGGAGTTCCGCCGAATGGGCGCGTTTCGCCCGACCGGGTGGCGGGAATTGCAGAAAAAGGCCCCGCTGTCAACGGCTTTGGAGGAATCAGGCACACTGACCGTGCTCGCGCGAGCGCACTCCGACCACCCTCCCACCCACCGTGAAAAAGGGGCATTGCCATGACCGGCAGGCTCGGGATCGACGACGTCGCACCCATGGTCAGCTGCGGCCGGCATCCGGCCAAAGCCGTTGCAGGCGAACATTTCCCCGTCACCGCCACGGTCTGGCGGGAGGGCCACGACGCGGTCGCCGCGACGGTCGCCTGGCGCGGTCCGGGCGACCGCGCCGCGCGCCAGACGCGGATGGCCGAACAGGGTCGCGGGCTCGACCGGTTCGGCGCGGTGATCGTGCCCGACGCCGAGGGCATGTGGACCTATCGGGTGGACGCGTGGAGCGATCCCTGGGCCACCTGGGAGCACGCGGTCGAGGTGAAGATCGCCGCCGGGCAGGGGCCGGGGGAGCTGGCGAACGACCTGGAGAGCGGGGCGCGGCTGCTCGACCGCGTGTCGCGCCGCCCGGAGCGCCGGGCCGAGCGCCCGCTGCTCGCCGGGGCCGCGGCCGCGCTGCGCGACGGCGAACGCGATCTCGCCGAGCGCGTCGGGCCGGCGCTCTCGCCTGAGGTCCGCCAGCTCATGCACGATTTCCCGGTGCGCGAGCTGATCACCAAGGGCCGCGTGCTGAAGCTGTGGGTCGACCGCAAACGCGCCGCTTTCGGTTCCTGGTACGAATTCTTCCCCCGGTCCACCGGCGGGGTCGACGCGCAGGGCCGCGCCGTGCACGGCACCTTCGCCACCGCGCAGCGCGAGCTGGACCGCGTCGCGGGCATGGGCTTCGACGTCGTCTACCTGCCGCCGATCCACCCGATCGGCCGGGTGAACCGCAAGGGCCCCAACAACACTCTCGACGCGACGCCGGACGACGTCGGCTCGCCGTGGGCGATCGGCGCGGACGAGGGCGGGCACGACGCGGTCCACCCGGAGCTCGGCACGATCGAGGATTTCGACGCCTTCGTGGCGCGCGCGGGGGAACTCGGTCTCGAGGTCGCGCTCGACCTCGCGCTGCAGGCCGCGCCGGACCACCCGTGGGTGGTGAAGTACCCGGAGTTCTTCACGACCCGCCCGGACGGCACCATCGCGTACGCGGAGAACCCGCCGAAGAAGTACCAGGACATCTACCCGGTCAACTTCGACAACGACCCGCGCGGCATCTACGACGAGGTGCTGCGCGTCGTGCTGCACTGGGTGTCGCACGGGGTGCGGATCTTCCGGGTCGACAACCCGCACACCAAGCCGCCGGACTTCTGGGCGTGGCTGATCCAGTCGGTGAAGGACGCGCATCCGGACGTGCTGTTCCTCGCCGAGGCGTTCACCCGTCCGGCCCGGCTGTGGGGGCTGGCGAAGCTCGGCTTCACGCAGAGCTACACGTATTTCACCTGGCGCACCACGAAAGAAGAGCTGACCGAGTTCGGCACGGACCTCGTCGAGCACTGGGACCACGGCCGCCCGAACCTCTTCGTGAACACTCCGGACATCCTGCACGAATCGCTGCAGCACGGCGGTCCGGGCATGTTCGCGCTGCGCGCCGCGCTCGCCGCGACGATGTCGCCGACCTGGGGCGTGTACTCCGGCTACGAGCTGTTCGAATCCGAGGCGGTGCGGCCGGGCAGCGAGGAGTACCTCGACTCGGAGAAGTACCAGCTGCGCCCGCGCGATTTCGCCCGCGCGCTCGCCGAGGGCCGCTCGCTCGAACCGTGGCTGACCCGGCTCAACGCCGTCCGCCGCGCGCACCCCGCGCTGCAGGGCATGCGGTCGCTGCGCTTCCACCACATCGACAACGACGCCCTGCTCGCCTACTCCAAACAGGACCCGGCGACCGGCGACACGGTCGTCGCGGTGGTGAACCTCGACCCGCACAACGGGCAGGAGGGCACGCTCTGGCTCGACCTGCCGTCGCTCGGCTTCGACTGGTCCGAGCGGCTCATCGCGCACGACGAGGTCACCGGCGAGACCTGGGACTGGGGCCAGGCGAACTTCGTCCGGCTCGAACCGTGGCGGGCGGTGGCGCACATCGTGGCGCTGCGCCGCAGGCTCGCGGCCTGACGCCGCGGCGTCTCGGGCACGCGCGGTTATCCCGGAGCCGTTCGGGATAACCATTGTTCAGCACAGGCTACTCAGGACAAGGTGGAACGGATGGACGAGGAGAGCCGGCCCGGCGCCGCGACGGGACTGGCGGGCGTGCCGCACACCGGGGAGGCGGTGACCGCCGACGGCCTGCTGGTCGAGCCGCAGGCGGACGACTTCGCGCACGCGCACGCGGCGCCGAAGGACCCGGAATGGTTCAAGAGCGCGGTGTTCTACGAGGTGCTGGTGCGCGCGTTCGCCGACTCGAACGGCGACGGCACCGGCGACCTGCGCGGGCTGGCGGGCCGGCTCGACTACCTCGAATGGCTCGGCGTGGACTGCCTGTGGCTGCCGCCGTTCTACGCCTCGCCGCTGCGCGACGGCGGCTACGACATCAGCGATTTCCGGGCCGTGCTGCCGGAATTCGGCAGCGTCGACGACTTCGTGTACCTGCTCGACGAGGCGCACCGGCGCGGCATCCGGGTGATCACCGACCTGGTGCTCAACCACACCTCGGACGCGCATCCGTGGTTCCAGCAGTCCCGCTCGGACCCGGACGGCCCCTACGGCGACTACTACGTGTGGAGCGACGACGATTCCCGCTACGCCGACGCGCGGATCATCTTCGTCGACACCGAAACGTCGAACTGGACCTACGACCCGGTGCGCGGCCAGTTCTACTGGCACCGGTTCTTCTCCCACCAGCCGGACCTCAACTACGAGAACCCGGCCGTGCAGGACGCGATGATCGACGTGCTGCGGTTCTGGCTCGACATCGGCATCGACGGCTTCCGCCTCGACGCCGTGCCCTACCTGTTCGAACAGGAGGGCACCAACTGCGAGAACCTGCCGCGCACGCACGATTTCCTCAAGCGCTGCCGGAAAGTCGTCGACGACGAGTACCCCGGCCGGATCCTGCTCGCCGAGGCGAACCAGTGGCCCAGCGACGTGGTGGAGTACTTCGGCGACGCGGAGTCCGGCGGCGACGAATGCCACATGGCGTTCCACTTCCCGCTCATGCCGCGGATCTTCATGGCGGTGCGCCGGGAATCGCGATTCCCGATCTCGGAGATCCTGCTGCAGACGCCGCAGATCCCGTCCGGCACGCAGTGGGGCATCTTCCTGCGCAACCACGACGAGCTGACGCTCGAGATGGTCAGCGACGAAGAGCGCGACTACATGTACTCCGAGTACGCCAAAGACCCGCGGATGAAGGCCAACATCGGCATCCGCCGCCGGCTCGCCCCGCTGCTGGACAACGACCGCAACCAGCAGGAGCTGTTCACCGCGCTGCTGCTGTCGCTGCCCGGGTCGCCGGTGCTGTACTACGGCGACGAGATCGGCATGGGCGACAACATCTGGCTCGGCGACCGCGACGCCGTCCGCACGCCGATGCAGTGGACCCCGGACCGCAACGCCGGGTTCTCCACCTGCGACCCCGGCCGGATCTACCTGCCGGTGATCATGGACCCGGTCTACGGGCACCAGGCGCTGAACGTCGAGGCGCAGGCCGACAACGCGGCGTCGCTGCTGAACTGGACGCGCCGGATGATCGAGGTCCGCAAGCAGCACCACGCCTTCGGCCAGGGCGATTTCGCCGACCTCGGCGGCTCGAACCCGAGCGTGCTCGCCTACCAGCGCCGGTGGCGGCGCCCGGACGGCCGCGAGGACGTCGTGCTGTGCGTCAACAACCTGTCCCGTTTCCCGCAGCCGGTGGAACTGGACCTGTCCGCGCACCAGGGCGCGACGCCGGTCGAGCTGACCGGCGGGGTGCGCTTCCCGGACATCGGCGAGCTGCCGTACCTGCTCACCCTGCCCGGCCACGGGTTCTACTGGTTCCAGCTGCTCGAGCCGGAAGAATGAGGTGAGTCCGCTGTCGCACCACGGTCCCCCGCCCGAATCGCCCGAGCCGTCCGAACCGTCCGGCCTGTCCGGCGCGCTGGCCGAGCTGCTGCCGGACTGGCTGCCCGCGCAGCGCTGGTTCGCGGGCAAGGACCGGCCGGTCGACGAGGTACGCCCGGCCGGCCTCACCGTGCTGGCCGGCCCGGATCCGCTGCTGGTGCACGCGGTCGTCGACGTGGTGCAGGGCGACCGCACCGAGCCCTACCAGCTGCTGATCGGCCGCCGGTCCGGGATCCCGGAGGTCGCGTCGGCCGCGCTGATCGGCGAACGGTTCTACGAGGCGAGCGGCGACGCCGACCTCACCGCCGGGCTGCTGGACCGGATGGCGGCGGGGGAGTCGGCCGGGCCGCTGCGGTTCTCCGCGGAGCCGGGCGCGACGCTCGAACCCGGGCTGCGCTCGCGGCCGATCACCGCGGAGCAGAGCAACACCTCGCTGGTGTACGGCGGGCAGTACATCCTCAAGCTGTTCCGCAAGCTCAGCCCGGGCATGAACAAGGACCTGCTGCTGCACCGCGCGCTGCAGGACGCCGGGTGCAAGCACGTGGCGCGCGTGGTCGGCTCGATCTCCGGCGAACTGCACGGCGAACCCGCGACGATGGGGATGCTGCAGGAGTTCCTGCCGGACGCGGTCGACGGCTGGGCGATGGCGACCACGAGCGTGCGGGACCTGCTGGCCGATCCGGACCA
Source organism: Amycolatopsis sp. AA4 (assembly GCF_002796545.1). Classification (GTDB taxonomy): domain Bacteria; phylum Actinomycetota; class Actinomycetes; order Mycobacteriales; family Pseudonocardiaceae; genus Amycolatopsis. The sequence goes on along the minus strand of NZ_CP024894.1, from coordinate 4,716,081 downwards.
GTCCGCGGCCGAGGCGGGCGGCGATTTCGCCGGCGAAGCCGAACGGCTCGGCGCCGCGGTGGCCGAGGTGCACGCGGATCTCGCGACCGCGCTCGGCACCGAGCCCGCGGACGCCGGCGAGCTGGACCGAACGGTGCGCGCGATGACCGAACGGCTCGACCAGGTGTCCGAAATGGTCCCGGAGCTGGCGGTGTACGCGCCCGCGCTGCGCGAGGTGTTCGAAGGGGTGCGCGCGCACGCGTCGTCGATCGAGCTGCAGTACATCCACGGAGATCTGCACTTGGGCCAAGTGCTGCGTACCGTCAACGGATGGCTGCTGCTGGACTTCGAAGGCGAACCGGCCGCCCCGGTCGCGGAACGGCACGCGCTGCGCTCGCCGTTGCGCGACGTCGCGGGCATGCTCCGGTCGTTCGACTACGCGGCGCACCAGCGGCTCGTCGGGCAGCCCGAGAACGCGGACGTGACCCGGCACGCGATGGAATGGGCCCGGCGCAACCGCGCCGCGTTCTGCGCCGGGTACGCCCGCGCGGGCGGCCCGGTCGGCGACCTGCAGGACCACGCGGACCTGCTGCGCGCCTTTGAACTGGACAAAGCGGTGTACGAGGTCGCCTACGAGCACGCGAACCGGCCGGACTGGCTGAGCGTGCCGCTGGCGGCGATCGCCCGCAGCACCGACGGAAGCGAGTGACCCCCGTGAACGCTGTCCCCGCGGATCTGCCCTCGGCGGCGCCGTCTCCGCGCGACATCGACCGGCTGCTGGCAGGCGAGCACCACGACCCGCATTCGGTGCTCGGCGTGCACACCGACGGCAGCGACATCGTCGTGCGGGCGCTGCGCCCGGGCGCGACGTCGGTGTCCGTCGTCGCCGGCGAGCGCCGCGTCCCGCTGGAACGGGTGGCGGACGCGCTGTTCGCCGCGACGCTGCCGGAACATCCCGGCGACTACCGGATCGAAGTCGGCTACGACAACCACACTGTCGTCGCCGACGACCCGTACCGGTGGCTGCCGACGGTGGGGGAGCTGGACCAGCACCTCATCGGCGAAGGACGGCACGAACGGCTGTGGGACGTCCTCGGCGCGCACGTGCGCCGGTACGACACCCCGAACGGCGTCGTCGAAGGCGTGTCCTTCGCGGTGTGGGCCCCGACCGCGCGCGGCGTGCGGGTGATCGGCGACTTCAACGGCTGGGAGGGCCGCGGCCACCCGATGCGCTCGCTCGGGTCGTCCGGCGTGTGGGAGCTGTTCGTGCCCGGCGTTTCCGTCGGCAGCTGCTACAAATTCCGCATCCTCGGCGCGGACGGGCACTGGCACGAGAAGGCCGACCCGATGGCGTTCGCCACCGAGGTGCCGCCCGCGACCGCGTCGAAGGTGACCGAATCGTCGTACGCCTGGGGCGACGACGAGTGGGTCGCCCGGCGCGAGGCGACCGACTGGGCGGACGCGCCGATGAGCGTGTACGAGGTGCACCTCGGCTCGTGGCGGCCCGGGCTCGGCTACCGCGAACTGGCCGACCAGCTGGCCGACTACGTCGAGGAAACCGGCTTCACCCACGTCGAATTCCTGCCGGTGGCCGAGCATCCGTTCGGCGGCTCGTGGGGCTACCAGGTCACGTCGTACTACGCGCCGACGTCGCGGTTCGGGTCGCCGGACGATTTCCGGTACCTGGTCGACCACCTGCACCAGCGCGGCATCGGCGTGCTCGTGGACTGGGTGCCCGCGCATTTCCCGCGCGACATCTGGGCGCTGGCGCGGTTCGACGGCAGCCCGCTGTACGAGCACGAGGACCCGCGCCGCGGCGAGCAGCCGGACTGGGGCACGCTCGTGTTCAACTTCGGCCGCAACGAGGTGCGCAACTTCCTCGTCGCCAACGCGCTGTTCTGGCTGGAGGAGTTCCACCTCGACGGCCTGCGCGTGGACGCGGTCGCCTCGATGCTGTACCTCGACTACTCGCGCAAGGACGGCGAGTGGCTGCCGAACGAGTACGGCGGCCGGGAAAACCTCGACGCCGTACGGTTTCTGCAGGAGCTGAACGCGACTGTCTACAAGCGACACCCGGGCGTCGTGATGGTCGCCGAGGAGTCCACCGCCTGGCCGGGCGTCACCCGCCCGACGCATCTGGGCGGCCTGGGCTTCGGCTTCAAGTGGAACATGGGCTGGATGCACGACACGCTCCGCTACCTGTCGCACGAGCCGATCCACCGGGCGTACCACCACAACGAGATGACGTTCTCGCTCGTGTACGCGTGGAGCGAGAATTTCGTCCTGCCGCTGTCGCACGACGAAGTGGTGCACGGCAAGGGTTCGCTGTGGGAACGGATGCCGGGCGACGACTGGAACAAGGCCGCCGGGCTGCGCGCGCTGCTGGCGTTCATGTGGGCGCATCCGGGCAAGCAATTGCTGTTCATGGGCGGCGAATTCGGCCAGCCGCGCGAATGGTCGGAGTCGCGGTCGCTGGACTGGCACCTGCTGGAAAGCCCGCTGCACCGCGGCGTGCGCGACCTGATCCGGCAGCTGAACGCGGTTTACCGGGACACCGCCGCGCTGTTCAGCGGCGACGTCCGGCCCGAGGGCTTCCGCTGGATCGACGCGAACGACTCGGGCGGGAACGTGCTGAGCTTCCTGCGCCTCGGCGCGGACGGTTCGCGGCTGGCGTGCGTCGCGAACTTCGCCGGGGTCCCGCACCACGACTACCGGGTCGGCCTCCCGTCCGCCGGACGCTGGACCGAGGTGCTGAACACCGACGCGGAGTCCTTCGGCGGTTCGGGCGTCGGGAACCTCGGCGCGGTGGAGGCGACCGAGGAGCCGTGGCACGGACAGCCCGCGTCGGCGGTGCTGCAGCTGCCGCCGAGCGGGGTGGTGTGGCTGCTGGAGGAGCGTCCGTCCGCGGAGGCTTGACCCGCCTGCGCACTTGCCGCCGCGGCGGTCCGTGAGGGCCACCTTCAGGGACTCTGAGTACCTCAGGGTTCCCCTCACGGACGGCCACGGCAGGTTCGCTTGCCCGTCCGGCCCTCCTGCGTTGCCCGGAGTTCCTCCTGTGAGCGCCCTTTTCCGGCCTTGGTCGGAAAATGACCCACGGGACGTATTGCCGGTGAACGCACTGGTCGGCATACTTTGTTGCCATCCACAACAAACCCGGGGTGGCGCCGCCAGGCCGCCCCTCGAGTGATCGAGGGATGACGATGACGTCCAGGCACACCTCCGCTCGCTGGCGGCTGCTCGCGATTCCCGCCGCGCTCGCCCTTGTCGGCACGGCCGCGCTGGCGCCCGCGGGCAACGCCGCCCCGGCCGCCGGGTTCTCCGACGACTTCGACGGCCCGGCCGGCTCGCCCGCCGACGGGAGCAAGTGGACCTACGAAACCGGCGACAACAACGGCAACAACCACGAACGGCAGTGGTACACCGCGGGCGCGGCCAACGGCGCGCTCGACGGCCAGGGCCACCTCGTGATCACCGCGAAGAAAGAGAACTCCGGCCGCACCTGCTGGTACGGCGCGTGCCAGTACACCTCCGCGCGGCTGAACACGTCCGGCAAGTTCAGCCAGGCGTACGGGCATCTGGAAGTGCGGATGAAACTGCCGCGCGGACAGGGGATGTGGCCCGCGTTCTGGATGCTCGGCGGCGGGCAGTGGCCGGACGACGGCGAGATCGACGTGATGGAGAACATCGGCAAGGAGCCGAACACCGTGCACGGCACGATCCACGGCCCGGGCTACTCGGGCGCGGGCGGCATCGGCGCGCCGTTCACCGGCCCGAACTTCTCCGACGATTTCCACACCTACGCGGTCGACTGGGCGCCGGGCAAGATCGTCTGGCTGGTCGACGGACAGGCCTATCAGACCCGCACCCCGGCGGACCTCAACGGCAAGAAATGGGTGTACGACCACCCGTTCTTCCTGATCCTCAACCTCGCGGTGGGCGGCGACTGGCCGGGCGACCCGGACGGCAGCACCCAGTTCCCGCAACAGCTGGTGGTCGACTACGTCCACGTGAGCTGACCGCTCTAGCCGCCGTCCGGGTCCACAGCTTCCGCACGGACGACGGCAAGGAAAATCTCAGGGAGCGGGTGTTTCCTGAGCTGGCGGAGGGGCTACGAGACGCAGGAGCGGACCATGAACGAGCAGGAGAGCGGCGGGCGCGACCAGGGACAACCCGGCTACGGCGGGCAGGCTTACCCGCCGGGAGCGGGGCAGCCGTACCAGCAGGGCTGGGCGCACTGGGGCACTCCGCCGCCCGGCGCCTACGGTCCCCAATACGCCGGTCAGCCCTATCCGACCCAGCAGTTCGACCAGCCGCGTTCGCGGCACCCGTTGCGGACGGCGGCCGTCACAGTCGGCGCGATCGCGTTGTCGGTCGCCGTCGGGCTCGGGGTGGGGCACTTCGTGTGGACGCCGTCCGCGCCGTCCGGCGTGTCGGGGAACCAGAACTTCGGCTCGATCGGCAACCAGACCAACCCGTCGAACACGGCGCTCGACCCGCAAGCGATCGCGAAGAAGGTCAGCGCGGGCATCGTCAACATCAACACCGAGCTGGGCTACCAGGGCGCGGCCGCGGCGGGCACCGGCATCGTGCTCACCCCCGACGGCGAGGTGCTCACGAACAACCACGTCGTCGAGGGCGCGACGAGCATCAAGGTCACCGACATCGGCAACGGCCAGACGTATCCCGCCTCCGTGCTCGGCTACGACCGCAGTCACGACGTCGCGGTGCTCAAGCTGGCCGCGGCGTCCGGGCTGGCGACGGAGACGCTCGGCGATTCGTCGTCGGTCAAGGTCGGCGACGCGGTCGTCGGGCTCGGCAACGCCGGAGGCGCCGGGGGAGCGCCGATCCCGGCCGGCGGGCGGGTGACCGCGCTGAACCAGTCGATCACCGCGTCCGACGAATCGAACAGCTCGTCCGAGCAGCTGAAGGACCTGATCCAGGTCGACGCGAACATCCAGTCCGGCGATTCCGGCGGCCCGCTCGTGAACGCGCAGGGCCAGGTCGTCGGCGTGGACACCGCGGCCTCGGCCGGATACCAGTTCAACGGCGGCGGACGGCGCGGGCACAGCGGGCTCGGCAACGGCTTCCCCGGCGACAACTCCCAGGGCGGCTCACAAGGCGACGGCTCCCAGGGCAACGGCTCCCAGGGCAACGGCTCCCAGGGTTCCGGCGGGCACGAGGGCTACGCGATCCCGATCAACCAGGCGATCTCCCTCGCGCACCAGATCGTCGGCGGCACCGGCTCCGACACTGTCCACATCGGAAAGAGCGCGTTCCTCGGCGTGACCGTCAGCGATGCCGGGCAGCAGCAGGGCGGAACCGGTTCGGGCGCGGCGATCCAGCAGGTCGTCCCGGACGGCGCGGCCGCGCAAGCTGGCCTGGCCGCCGGCGACGTGATCACCGCGGTGGACGGCAAAGCGGTCGATTCGCCCACCGCGCTGACCGCCCTGATGGACCAGCACCACCCCGGCGACAAGCTGACGGTGACTTTCCTCGATCAGACCGGTCAGCAGCAGAACGCGACGGTCGTGCCCGCCGACGGGCCCGTCGGCTGACCCCGGGTTTGTCCGGACGGCTGAAGGTGTTCAGTCGTCCGGATAACGCGTGTCCAGCGAAACCTCCTCCCACGCCGCGAGATCGGCGAGCTGTTGTTCGAGCTTCGCCCGGATCCGGGTCACCGCCTCGGGTCCGAGCGGCAGCCGCAGCGGCGAGTCCGGAGTGTCGACCAGTTTGACAATGGCCTCGGCGGCTTTCCTCGGATCGTTCGGCTGCGCGCCGTCCTGTGCGGAAAACCGTTGGCGCATCAGGCCTGCCGGGGTGTCTTTGTAGTCGTCGATGGGCTCGGAGAACGTCATCGACCGCCCGGCGAAGTCCGTCCGGAACGGCCCCGGTTCCACCAGGCTGACCCGGATCCCGAGCGGCGCGACCTCCCCGGCGAGCGCCTCGGACATCCCTTCCAGCGCGAACTTCGACGTCGCGTACAACGCGTGCCCCGGGTTCCCGACCACCCCGCCGACCGACGACAGCTGCACGATGTGCCCGCTGCGCTGCGCCCGCAGATGCGGCAGCACCGCGCGCGTGACGTTGAGAACGCCGAAGACGTTGGTCTCGAGCACCTGCCGCGCCTGCGCGTCGGTCAGTTCCTCCAGCGCCCCGACCAGCCCGTGTCCCGCGTTGTTGACCAGCACGTCGATCCGCCCGTACTCGCCGATCGCCGCGGCCACTGCCGCCTCCACCGACGCCGGATCCGTCACGTCCAGCCGAGCGGTGAACGTCTCCAACCCTTCGAGTGCGCTCGTGTCGCGAGCCGTGGCCACGACCTTTTCGCCGCGCGCCAGCACGGTTTCCGCGAGCACGCGGCCGAACCCGCTGCTCGCTCCCGTGATGAACCAGACGCGTCCGGGCATGCGGACCTCCCCAGGAGCAGTTATCTTGATACTCAAATCAAACTACCTTGAGCTTCGAGGGAGTGTCCAGTTGGACTCAGTGGGAGCGGACCTGCCCGAATGGCTGGCCGTGATGCCGGACGGCGTGGACGAGCAGGTCGAAGCGGCGCGGCAGCGAATCGGACGGCTGTCGCGGCAGTTCGAGCAGGTGCTCCGCGACGTCGCGGAGGAATACGGCTTCAGCACGGGGGATTGGCAAGCCCTGTCGGCGCTGCACCGCTCAGGCCGCGCCGCCGTGCTCACACCGAAGGAACTGGGCGACCGGCTGGGCGTCACCTCCGGCACCGTCACGGTCCGCATCGACCGCCTGGAGCGCGCGGGCCTGGTGGAACGCGTAACCGGTTCCGCGGACGGCCGCAGCCGCCCGATCCGCTTGACCCGCAAAGGCCGCGCCCGCTGGGCCGCCGCGACCCGGAAACGCACGGAACGAGAGCAGGCCCTGTTCACGTCCGTGCTGAACGACGACGATCTCGCTGTGCTGAACGCTCTCCTGTCCCGCGTGCTGACCCGCTTCGAAACCGAGTTCGGCCCGTCCTCCGCGCACGATGCACTTCGCCCGGAGTGACTTCGCCGTTTTTTGTCGGTGGTGGGCGCTAGCGTGAGCGGCACCTGACTGGAGGGAAGACCATGACCACTCTCAAGGACCGGCCTAACACCGCACTGCTGGTCGTCGATGTGCAAACGGGCGTCGTCGCCGACGCGCACGAACGGGACAGCGTCGTGGCGAACGTCGCCGCCTTGGTGGACAAAGCCCGGGAGGCCGAGGTCCCCGTCGTGTGGGTGCGGCACCACGACAAGGATCTGGCGAAGGACAGCCCGGAATGGGAACTGGTCCCGGAGCTGAAGCCCTTGCCCGCGGAGCCCTTGGTGGAGAAGTCCTACGGCGACTCGTTCGAAGAAACCACCCTGGAATCGGTGCTCGCCGACCTCGGCGTGGGACACCTGGTGGTCAGCGGAGCCCAGACGGACGCCTGCATCCGCTCCACCCTGCACGGCGCCTTCGCCCGAGGCTACGACGCGACCTTAGTGAGCGACGCCCACACGACCGACGACCTCACCAACTGGGGCGCGCCGCCGCCCGCACAGGTCATCGCTCACACGAACCTGTACTGGACCCACCAAACCGCCCCCGGCCGGACGGCGGGCACGGTGGCCACGAAGGAGGTCGCCTTCAAGCGCGGGTCGTGAGCCCGTCCGGTCGTGAGCCCGGTCTGGTCGCGCGCCCGTCGCCCCTGGTCGTGAGACCGTCGCCGGGAGCCGGGAGCCGGGAGCCGGGAGCCGGGAGCCGGGAGCCGGGAGCCGGGAGCCGGGAGCCGGGAGCCATGTCCGGAGGCGCTGAGCCACGCGGGGAGGCGGACGGCGCGTGGCGGGGAGGTGCCGAGCCGCGGGGGCGTGAGCTGGGAGCCGGTAGCCGGAAGCCATGCGCGGAGGCGCTGAGCCACGCGGGGAGGCGGACGGCGCGTGGCGGGGAGGTGCCGAGCCGCGGGGGCGTGAGCTGGGAGCCGGTAGCCGGAAGCCATGCGCGGAGGCGCTGAGCCACGCGGGGAGGCGGACGGCGCGTGGCGGGGAGGTGCCGAGCCGCGGGGGCGTGAGCTGGGAGCCGGTAGCCGGAAGCCATGCGCGGAGGCGCTGAGCCACGCGGGGAGCCGGACGGCGCGCGGCGGGAAGGTGCCGAGTCGCGCGGGGGTCGGCGTGAGCTGGGCGTCGGGGGCGGGATGGTGCTCTGCGGGGAGGCTCCGAGTCGCGCGGGGGTCGGCGTGAGCTGGGCGCCGGGAGCGGGATGGTGCTCTGCCGGGAGGCGCCGAGCCGCGCGAAGGTTGGCGTGAGCGGGAGCCGGACGGTGTGCTGCGCAGAGGCACCGAGCCGCGCGGGTCGCCGGGAACCTGGTACGCAGCCCGGAAGTCCGGAGCCGGGCGGCGCGTTGCCCGGAGGCGCCGAGCCAGGGAGGTCGACGGGAGCTGCGCGCCGTCCGGGAGTGGGTGGGCTGCGCGGGTCAGGAGCCTGGAGTTCCGCTCGTCGCGCTGCCCGGATGCGCCGGGCTGCGTGAACCGGCCCGGATGCGGGAGCCCTGGACCCGGAGACCACACGCCGGAAGCGAGGCGGCAAGGAACCGGACGGCACGCTTCGCGGATGGGCGAGCCTCGTGAGTCGGCTCGGAGTGGGGAGCGGGAGCTGCGGTGTCCCGGAGTGGGTGCGCTGCTCGACGGCCGAGCGTCGTGCTGGCCGGAGGCGGCAAACGGGGCGGGCCGCCGTGAACCTGCCGCAGCCGGGAAGCCGGGCGGGGAGGCCAGGGGGGTGGCTTGCCCATGCGGTGCTGACGAGGACTCGCGCCGAGCGAGGGGGCGTGGCGTGCCGTCGTGCGGGAGCGGCTCCACCCAGAGTCGTTCGCCGCGGCCCCACCGGACCGATTCAGCCGCAACAACAGACCCGGCCACGACCTCGTCCACCGGAACCGAGCAAGCGTTCGTCCGTCACATCCACCGGGTGAATCCTCGCTGCCCCAACCTAAAACCTCTCACTCGCCGGAACCCCGCACCAGCAGCCGACACCGCCAACCCCGGCAGAAACCCTCTGCCACCACGGCTTTCCCCGGAACCAGCCCGCGCACCGAGCCGCGAAACCGCGCCCTGTACCGGAAATGTCCCGCGCGCCGCGCCCCAGGGTGCCTCCCCGCGACGGTAACCCGACCAGTTACGGTGACCCGCGTGTCCTCGTTCCGTCCGGTGAGCGTGTCTTCGGGGAACCGGCGGATCAGCTGGGACCTCGTGCGCGGTGGGTGCGTCGTGCTGGTGCTGCTGTACCACGCGACCTACATGAGCGTCGTCGTGCACCCGGAACTGGGGCCGCGGCGGTTCGTGTTCCCGCATCAGATCGGGGCGAGCCTGCTGCTCGTGATCTCCGCGTACTTCGCCGCCGTCACGATCGGGCGCGGGGCGCTCGGCCGGTACTGGTGGGGGAGGATCGCGCGGTTGCTGCCGCCGTTCCTCGCCGCCGTCGTGGCGATCTACTTCGCGCTGCGGTACCTGTCGCCGCCCGGCTGGTTCGGCCCCCGCTTCGGCGACCTCGCCGCCAACCTCCTGATGCTCTGGAACTGGAAACCCGCCGAGTTTCCCTTCCTCGACGGCTCCCACTGGACGATTCCCCTCCAGCTCATGGCGTTCACCGTCGCCGCGCTGCTCTACCGGAGCAGCTGGGGCCACGGCCGCAAGTTCCGGATCGTGATGTGGGCCGCCCTGCTCGTCCCGCTCGCGCAGTGGCCGCTGCGCGTCGCCGGTCCGCCCGAGTGGTATCGCGTCGTCGTCGACGGGTTCGGATTCCACCGCTGGCACCTGTTCGTCGCGGGCATCGCGGTCCGGCTCTGGGCGACGAAACGCCTTTCCACCGCGGAATTCGTGCTGCTGGAAGTCCTGTGCGTCACCGCGCACGCGCTGCACGGCGCGGCCGTCACCCCCGCCGGGATCAAGGTCGAATGGGGCTCGACGATCGGCATCGCGATCGGGATCGCGGTCATCTCGCTCGCCGCGGCGGGCCCGGACTGGAACCGCTTCCTCCCGTCGTTCGTCCAGCGCGCGATCACCTGGTTCGCCGGCATCTCCTACGGCGTCTTCCTGATCCACCAGGCCATCGGCTACCTCGTGCTGCACTGGCTGTCCGGCCTCGGCGTCGACCCGCTGCTGCAGACCGCGGGCATGATCGCCGCCGGCGTCGTCCTCGGCTGGGCGCTCACCCGCTTGGTCGAACGCCCCGCCCACCGCTTCCTCATGCGCGGCTACGACTCCTGGACCGCCCGCCGCCGCCCCGACGGCGAACCGTCCCCGGTCGCCGCCGGGAAGCCCGGCTGACGGACAACCCTGACAGATGTCCGGGACATCCCCGATGCCCGGCGGCTGAGCACGGCCATAACGTGAAAGTCCGGCTTCAAGAGAAGAGGACGAAACGTGCGAAGTGGTCGGTTGGCCGTGGCTGGTGTCCTGGCAGTGAGCGTCTCGGCATGCCAGCTCCCCGTGCAACACGACGGGGATTCCGTGTCGCTCTGGCAAAACACCGTGAAGGACACGTCGACGCTCGCCGGTTCGGCGACGGCGATCAAGATCGACAGCCCCGCCGGATACGTGCGGCTGCGTTCCGGCGGCGCCCGCGACTCGATCACCGTCGAGCGCGAGATCCGTTACCAAGGGACGAAACCGGACGGCGTCTGGCATCGCTTGAGCGGTCCGACGCTCGAACTCGGCGGGTCGTGCGGAGCCCAGTGCGTCGTCTCCTACACCGTGACCTTGCCCGACCGGGCCGCGGTGACCGGGAAGATGGGAGCGGGCGAGTTCGACGCGGCGAAGGTCAGTTCGCTGGACCTGACGATGTCCGCGGGAAAGGTCTCGGTCCAGGATTCGGCCGGGCCGGTCAAGGCGGTGACCTCCGTCGGAGAAGTGGACATCGCCCTGAGCGCGCCCGCGGACGCCACCATCAGGACCGACGTGGGCGCCGTTTCCCTCGCCGTCCCGGGCACGGACTACGCGGTTTCGGCGAAGACCGCGGTCGGCGAGCGCAGCGGCACGCTCCCGGACCGGCAGGCCGGCGCGCACCGGATCGACGTCAGCTCCAGCGCCGGGGAAATCCGGGTCGATTCCCGCTGATCCGGCTCCGCCGCACCCGGGCAACCGGGAAGGGGGTGCGGCGGCTCGGCCCCGGATTCGGAGCGCGGTGACTGGGGAGTGGGTTCGGTGCGAACCGGGGCGCGCCGTGATTCGGTTGGGCGCAGGGCGAGATCGTCGGGGAGTTGGTGCGGGCGCCGGGCCCGGAACTAGTTCGAGGCGGCGGGAACGCGTTCATGCTCCGGCCCGAAGTCGGAGCGAAGCAACAGGGGGTGGGGGCGGTGGGAACCTGAGGCGATCGGCCGCGGTGAACACCGCGGCCGATCGCCTCGACAGGAAAGCCAGCGTCGACGCCCGTACTCCCGACCGCCACGCCACCTGCCCGCGTCACTCCACAATGGACACCCAACGCCCAGGAAAGTCCCCGCCGCGAGCACCCCTCACAGCGCGAACGCGACAGACCGCACCACCAGCGCCGCGATGAAGACCACCGTGAACGCCAGGTCGATCCCCACCCCGCCGGCGCGGATCGGCGGCAGCACCCGGCGCACCGGGGCGATCACCGGCTCGGTCGCGCGGTGGCTGATCCGCCGCGCCTGGCCGAGCCACGCGGGCCCGGTCGCGACCAGGCGCGTCCAGTCCAGGACCATCCGCACCACCAGCACCACGACGAACACGGTCAGGACGTACCCGACCAGGGTCCCGATCAGGCTCATCGCACACCTCGCTTTTCCGGCGACATTCTCACCCCTCCCAACGTCCGGCGCCCCCGCGAAGTGTCCGGTTCACCGGAATTCTCAGCCGATTGCCAGGATCCGCGCGATCGGGTATCGAGGAAGGCTCCGGAGAAGGGAGCGGCGGAGTGCGCAGTGCGGCGTGGTTCGGGGCGTCCGGCCGGGCGGGGATGATCCACCGCTCGTGGATGCGGTCCCAGGGCTTCGGCCCGGAGGTGTTCGACGGCCGCCCGGTGATCGGGATCGCGGTGAGCGCTTCCGAGCTGGCCCCGTGCAACGTCCACCTCGACCGCGTCGCCGAGGCGGTCAAGCGCGGCGTCTGGCAGGCGGGCGGCCTCCCGCTCGCGTTCCCGACGATGGCGACCGGCGAAACGCTCATGCGCCCCACCGCGATGCTCTACCGCAACCTGATGGCGATGGAGGTCGAGGAGCTGATCCGCGCCAACCCGCTCGACGGCGTCGTCCTCCTTTCCGGCTGTGACAAGACGACCCCGGCGATGCTGATGGGCGCGGCGAGCGTCGACCTGCCCGCGGTGATGGTGACCGGCGGCCCGATGCTCAACGGCAAGTTCCGCGGCGGCGACGTCGGCTCGGGCACGCACGTCTGGAAATTCGAGGAAGAAGTCAAAGCCGGCCGGATGACCGAGGAGGAGTGCTTCTTCGCCGAGGGCTGCATGGCCCGCTCGAACGGCCACTGCATGACCATGGGCACCGCGTCGACGATGGCCTGTCTAGCCGAAGCGCTCGGCATGCAGCTGCCCGGTTCGGCAACCTGGCCCGCGGTCGACGCGCGGCGCTTCGAAACCGCGCAGGCGGCCGGTCAGCGGATTGTCGCGATGGTCGAGGAAAACCTGCGTCCGTCCGACATCCTGACCCGCGAGGCGTTCGAAAACGCGATCCGCGTCAACGCGGCGATCGGCGGGTCCACCAACGCGATCGTGCACCTTCTCGCGCTGGCCGGGCGCGTCGGCGTCCCGCTCGCCATGAACGACTTCGACGAGCTGGGCCGCGCTGTTCCCACCTTGGTGAACCTGATGCCCTCGGGCGGGTTCCTGATGGAGGATTTCTGTTACGCGGGCGGCGTTCCGGTGGTCCTGAGCAGGCTCGCCGAAGCCGGGCTCCTGCACGCCGACGTCCGCACGGTCACCGGCAAGCCGAGAGAACCCGCGGAGTGCTGGAACGACGAGGTAATCACGACCGTCGAGGCGCCGTTCCAGCCGCCCGGCACCGGAACCGCTGTGCTCACCGGGAATCTCGCCCCGGACGGTGCGGTGCTGAAGCAGTCGGCCGCGTCGCCGGAACTGCTCACGCACACCGGCCCGGCGCTCGTCTTCGACACCGCGGAGGAGTACCACCGCGTGGCCGACGACCCGGACCTGCCGGTCACCCCCGACACGATCCTGGTGATCCGCGGCGCGGGTCCCAAGGGCTACCCGGGGATGCCGGAGGTGGCGAACGTCCCGGTGCCGAAAGAGCTGCTCGCACAAGGGATCACCGACGTGGTGCGGATCTGCGACGGCCGGATGTCCGGCACCGGCTACGGCACGGTCGTGCTGCACGTGAGCCCGGAATCGGCGGTCGGCGGCCCGCTCGCGCTCGTCCGCACCGGCGACCGGATCACGCTCGACACCCCGGCCCGCCGGCTGACCCTGCACGTGCCCGACGAGGAACTCGCCGCCCGCCGCGCGGCATGGACGCCGCCGGAAAGCCCGTACCGCAGCGGATACACCTGGCTCTACCGCGAGCACGTCACCCAGGCCCACCTCGGCGCGGACTTCGATTTCCTGCACGGCACCCGCGGTTCCGCCGTGCCGAGGGATTCGCACTGATGCGCCGCCTCGCGAAAACCGCCGCGGGCTGGCGGGTCACCGACGGCGAGTCCACCGGCGCGCTCCCGCCTGGCACCACGCTCGGCTCCCTCCTGGCCCGGCCCGCCACCGAATTCGCCACGGCGCTGGCGATCGAGCTGACGCCAGGGGAGCCGGGCGACCTGCGCGCACCGGTCGACGACGACACCGAGGTGTGGGCCGCCGGAGTCACCTACGAGGTGTCGCGCGAGGCGCGGATGGAGGAAAGCGGCGACGCCGACGTCTACGCGCGGGTCTACGAGGCGGAACGGCCGGAGCTGTTCTTCAAGAGCGTCGGGCACCGCGTCCGGGGGCCGGGCGAGCCGATCGGCGTGCGCGAGGATTCCGCTTGGGACGTTCCCGAGCCCGAATTGGCGTTGGTGTGCAACGCGTTTGGGGAGATCGTCGGCTACACGATCGTCAACGACGTGAGTTCGCGCAGCATCGAAGGCGAGAACCCGCTGTACCTGCCGCAGGCCAAGACGTACCGCGGCTCGTGCGCGGCCGGGCCGTGGATCGTGCCCGCGAACGAGGTCCCGGACCCGTACGCGCTCGGCATCGCGGTGTCGATCCATCGCGCCGGAGCACTGCTCTGGTCAGGGGAGACGTCCACTGCGCGGCTGCACCGGCGGCTCACCGAGCTGGTCGGGTGGCTCTATCGCGGCGACGTTTTCCCGCGCGGCGCCGTCCTGGCCACCGGTACATCGGCGGTTCCCGGCCCGGACGTCACGCTCGAGGCGGACGACGAGGTCACCATCATGATCGAGGGCATCGGCACCCTCCGGAACCCGGTCCGCCGCGGCCGCTCCGCCTGACCTCCTCTTGACGCGGCCGCACGCGCTCGGCTATTCAATCTCAGTTCACATATCTGTGGAGTATTCATATTCTTGAACGGAGTTGCGGTGCTGCCTCCTTCCCGGTCTTCCCGTCCGCGTCGTCTCGCGGCGGTTCTCGCGACGGTCGCGGGGCTGCTCGCGACCACTGCCGGAGCGGCGACCGCCGCGCCCGCGCCGAGGTCCTGCTCTTTTATCTGCGTGCCGGACACCGTCGTGCTCGACGGCGTGCACCTGGCAGGCAACAAAATCGGCCTGATGGCCGGGAACCCGACGCTGCGCACGGCGTTGTCGAATCTGCTGAAGCAGGCCGACGACGCGCTGACGAAGGGTCCGTGGACGGTCGTCGACAAGGAGCGCGTCCCGCCGAGCGGCGACAAGCACGACTATCTGAGCCTCGCGCCGTACTACTGGCCCAGTCAGCCGAAAACGCCGGAAAACCCGCAGGGCTGCCCGTACGTCGACCGCGACGGCCAGGTCAACCCCGAGATGAAGAACGTGCCGGACAAGGCCGAGCGGCTCGTCGCGTTCAACTCGATCTACCAGCTCTCGCTCGCCTGGTACTACACCGGCAAGGCCGAATACGCCCAGCGCGCCGCGCTCGATCTGCGCACCTGGTTCCTCGACGCGGCGACGAAAATGAACCCGAACCTGAACTTCGCGCAGGGCATCCCGTGCAAGACCGACGGGCGGGGGATCGGCATCATCGAGTTCTCCTACACCTTCACCCAGGTCCTCGACGCCGCCCGGATCCTCGACGCGGGCGCGCCCGGCTGGACGAAGGCCGACGGCAAGGCGTTCCGCGGCTGGTCGGCCGATTTCCTCACCTGGTTGCGCACCAGCAAGAACGGCACCGACGAGGCCAAGGCGACCAACAACCACGGCACCTTCTACGACCTGCTCACGGCAGCGACCGCGAGCTACGTCGGCCAGCGGGACCTCGCCCGGCAGATCGTCCGCGATTCCGGCAGGGCCCGGATCGACCGCCAGATCGCCGCGGACGGCGGCCAGCCCGAGGAATCGACCCGCACGCGGACGTACCACTACCACACGTTCAACCTGGTCGCGCTGACCCGGCTCGCGCAGCTGGGCAAGCACCTGGGCGTCGACCTGTGGGCCTACCGGAACCCGCAGGGCGGCAGCATTTTCGCCGCCGTCGACCACCTGCTCCCGGCGGCCACCGGCGCCGCGCCCTGGCCGTTGCCGGACATCCACTTCATCCAGTACGCCGCCCTCGACAGCGTGCACGCCGCGGCTGACGCGGGGGACCGGAAGGCCCGCGCCGCGGTCGGCCGCATCCCGGTCCCGCCCGGCGGCGACCTGTTCCCGGTGCGCCCGGCGGCCGAGCAGCTGGACGACGTTTCCACCACCTGACCCCGGTTTTCACCCGGACGCGGCACCCGCCGCGTCCGGGTTTCCGGCGGCGGTCGTGGAACGATTCAGAACGACCGATTCGCCGGAACGGGAAAGGGAAACGCCGTGATCAAGACCAGCCGGAGCAACGGCTCCGGGGCCCGGCGGGTGACGTTCGTCCTGCCGCTCGACACCCCGCCCGGCCCGGTGAGCGTGGTCGGCGACTTCAACGACTGGCAGCCCGGACGCCACGAACTCCGCAAACGCTCGAACGGCACGCGCTCGGCCGCGGTGGAGGTCCCGCCGGGCGCCCGGCTCCGCTTCCGCTACCTGGCCGAAGGCGGCCGCTGGCTGGACGACCCGGACGCGACGGCCCGCGACGGGCACGACTGTCTTTACATCGCGGACTGACCCAGCCCTGGCGAGGCGCGTGCGGTCGCGGCGAAATGCGGCTCGGTTTCGCGGGCGGGGCGGGAATCGCGCCCTGTCCGGCGAACGGGCGAGGGGCCGAGAATCGCCCTGGGGCTTCCCACGGTCCGGGCGACAGGCGCACGACGCGCCTCGTCGGTCACCGATCCGGGCGCACGCGTGGAGGTTTTCTCGCTGCCGGACAACGCTTCCGGCAGTGAATGCCCGTCCGGAACGACGCTGCGCACCGGCGAGTGGCTGCGCCGCGGGCAGCAGGCGAACGGCGCGGCGGCTCGTGGGCGGTCGTGAGTGCTGATGCCGGTTCTAACCGGCATCAGCACTCACGAGACCTGAGTCGCACATCACCCCGCCCTGGTTTTGGAGCACGTGCTCCATTACCCTCGCATCCATGCCCCGCCCCCGGATCCACGACCCCGAGCTGATCCTCGACGTCGCCGAGCGCCTCATCGCCGCCATCGGCCCCGAAGCGCTCACCGTCCGGCGGCTCGCGCAGGAAGCGGGCGTCCCGAACAGCACGATCTACCACTCCTTCACCAACCTCCCCGCCCTGATCGGCCGGACCTGGCTCCGCGCCGCCACCTTCTTCCTCGACGAACAAGAGCGGCTGGTCGACGCAGCCGCCGACCCGGTCGAAGCGGTGGTCGCGGCAGCCGGCACCCCCGCCGTGATCGCCGACGTCCGTCCGGACGCCGCGCGGATGATGATCGCCATTCCGGCAAAACGCGTGCTGGGGCCGCACTTGCCCGAAGATGTCGCGGAAGCCTTGCACGCCTTGGACAAACGCCTCGTCCGCCTCCTCGTCCGGCTGGCCAGGCAGCTCTGGAACCGCGGCGACGGAACAGCCGTCGAGGTCATCACCGCCTGCGTCGTCGACCTGCCGACCGCCCTGCTCCGCCGCGAACTCGCCACCGGACCCGCCAGCGGGGAAAGCCGGGAACGGCTGGCCGCGGCGGTCCGCGCCATCCTCGCCCTCGACCCACCGCGAATGTCCAGAAAGGACTGAAATGCCCACTCTTACCACCGCCGGTCCGGTCCACGTGCTCGACTTCGGCTCCGACGAAAACCGGTTCGCCCCCACGTGGCTGGAGGAAGTCCACGCCCATCTCGACACCGTGACCGCGGGCAAGGAGCCGTCCGCGCTCGTCACGATCGGCAGCGGCAAGTACTACTCCAACGGCCTCGACCTCGACTGGCTCACCAGCCATCCCGACGAGGCGGGCAAGTACGTCACGAGCATCCACGAACTCCTCGCCCGCGTGCTCGCGCTGCCGGTCCCGACCGTCGCCGCGGTCAACGGACACGCCTTCGGCGGCGGCGCGATGCTCGCCATGGCCCACGATTTCCGCGTGATGCGCGAGGATCGCGGCTACTTCTGCTTCCCCGAAGCCGACCTCAACCTCCCGTTCACCCCGGGCATGGCCGCGCTCGTCCAGGCGAAGCTGACCCCGTCCGCCGCGATCGCGTCGATGACCACCGGCAGCCGTTTCGGCGGTCCGCAAGCGAAAGCGCTCGGGTTGGTCGACGCGACCGCTCCGCTGGAGACCCTGCGGACGGCGGCGACAGAACGAGTCGCCCCGCTGGCGGGCAAGGACCGCGGCACGCTCGGCGCGATCAAGTCCACTATGTTCGGTCCGGCGCTGACCGCGTTGCGGGAGGCGGGGAACTGATCGAGTAAGCTCGGGTACGCGGCGGTGGGGCTCGCCGCTCCGGGAATCTCCCGGACAACCGCGGCCTACGCCGCCAACAGTCCCTACTCGACCGGTGGCCCCTGCCCGTGGAGTAGGAGAAGACTGTGCCCGAAGAACCTCTCGACCCGGATGTCGACCTCCGGGATCCCGCGCAGCAACGCGAACTCGTCCGGCACCACGTGTCGGTGCTCGGCGTGATCGCGCTCGGCGGCGGGCTCGGCGCGCTGGCCCGCTACGGCCTCGCCCAGGCCCTGCCCGCCGCGCCCGGCGGCTTCCCGTGGGCGACCTTCTGGACGAACGTCGCCGGCTGCTTCCTCATCGGCGTGCTGATGGTGCTGGTCACCGAGGCGTGGTCGGCGCACCGGCTCGTGCGGCCGTTCCTCGGCGTCGGCATCCTCGGCGGGTTCACCACGTTCTCCACGTACGCGGTCGAAGCGCGCAACCTGCTCCGGCCGGACACCGTGCCGCTCGCCTTCGGCTACCTCGGCGGGACGCTCGTCGCCGCGCTGCTGGCCGTCCTGCTGGGACACGCGATCACCCGCAAGCTGGTCCCGGTGGAGGTGGCTGCCTGATGACCGCCCTCCTCGTCTTCCTCGGCGCCGCGGTCGGAGCGCCGATGCGGTACCTGACCGACCGGGCCGTCCAGTCCCGGCACCAGAGCCTGTTCCCGTGGGGCACGTTCACCGTCAACCTGGTCGGCTGTGTCCTGCTCGGTGGGCTCGCCGGCGCCGGGACCGCGCTGCCCGCGGCCGTCTACTCGCTGCTCGGCACCGGATTCTGCGGCGCGCTGACGACCTACAGCACGTTCAGCTACGAAACCGTCCGGCTGGTCGAGCGCCGGGCGTACTTCCCCGCGGCGGCGAACGTGGTCGTCAGCGTCGCGGCGGGCGTCGGCGCGGCAGCGTTCGCCTACGAGGCTGTCCACGCCTTGATCAGCTGAGAGTGCGACATGCACTGCCGCATGATCCCGGTTGTGCGGATTGCACGGTGACCCCGCCGGAGCCGCTGCTTACGGTGCTGGGAACCCGTTCCCCTCCCGGATAGGAGGTCGCCATGGCCTCGGCTGTCGGTGTCGACGATTACGCGCTGACCAGGGTGCCCGATTCCGCCCGTTACTCCTGGTGGTCGGTCGCTGTGCAGCGGTTCGGCCAGGTTTCCGCGCTGTCGCAGTTCCTGCTCGGCGCCACGATCGGCTTCGGGATGACCTTCTGGAACGCCGTGCTGGCGTTCACGCTCGGCTCGGTCATCCTCGAACTGATCACCGTCCTCGTCGGCGTGATCGGGGTCCGCGAGGGCCTCACCACGTCGATGATCGCGCGCTGGACCGGCTTCGGCCGCGGCGGTTCCGCGCTCATCGGGCTGGCCATCGGGATCAGCCTGATCGGCTGGTTCGGCATCCAGTCCGCGGTGTCCGCGCAAGGCCTCGCCGCGCTGGTCGGCGGCCTGCCGGAATGGGGCTGGGCGCTCGTGTTCGGCCTGGTGGTGACCGCGATCGTGGTCCGCGGCTTCCATTCGATGGCGTGGACGGCGTACCTGATGGTGCCCGCGTTCCTGATCCTGGTCGGCTGGTCGGTGGTCTCCGAACTGACCCGGCACGACCTCGGCGCGCTCGTCGCGTCGGCGCCGCCGGGTCCGCCGCTGTCCCTGCTGCAGGGCACGACGCTGGTCGCGGGCGGGTTCATCGTCGGCGCGGTGATCACGCCGGACATGACCCGGTTCAACCGCACCACCGGCGACGTCGTCAAGCAGACGCTCGTCGGCGTCACGCTCGGCGAGTACGTGATCGGCCTGGCCGGCGTGCTGCTCGCGCACGCGGTCGGCACGGCGCAGATCACCACGATCGTCACGTCGTCGGTCGGCTGGGTCGGGCTGCTGATCGTCATCGCGGGCACGATGAAGATCAACGACTGGAACCTGTACTCGTCCGGGCTCGGCGTCGTGAACTTCATCGGCACCGTCTCCGGGAAACGGGCGCACCGCGGCCTGGTCACCGCCGTGCTCGGCGTGGTGGGCAGCGTGCTCGCCGCGGCCGGGATCCTCTCGAAGTTCACCGATTTCCTGACCGTGCTCGGGGTCGCGTTCCCGCCCATCGCCGGGATCATGGTGGCCGAGTACTTCGTGGTGAAGCAGTGGCGCGGCGACCTGGAGGAGGCGCGGGCGCGGGGCGCGGTGCCCACCGCCGCGCCGGTGTGGGTGCCCGCGACGATCGTCGTCTGGATCGCCGCCGCGTTGTTCGGCGAGTTCGTGGACTGGGGCCTGCCCAGCATCAACTCGCTCGTCGTCGCTTTCGTTCTGTACGTGGCCGCCGGGAAGCTCGGCCTGGTCCGCGGGTTCGGCAAGAGCGCCACCGCGGACGCCGAACCGGCCCCGGCCGCCTGATTCCCTTACCTGGAAGGAGATTTCTTCGTGCGCATCGGCATCGACGTCGGCGGAACCAACACCGACGCGGTCCTGCTGGACGGCCGCGAGGTGCTCGCCTCGATCAAGACCAGCACCACCGAGGACGTCACCTCGGGCATCGTCGCCGCGATCGCCGGACTGCAGCGGCAAAGGGCGTTCGACCCGGCCGCGGTGCGGGCGGTGATGATCGGCACCACGCACTTCATCAACGCGCTCGTCGAGGCGCACCGGCTGGCCCCGACCGCGGCGGTGCGGCTCAGCCTGCCCGCCGGCGCGTCGCTGCCGCCGATGGTGGACTGGCCGCAGCGGCTGGTCGACGCGGTGTCCGGGCGCAGCTACCTGGTGCACGGCGGCCACGAGTTCGACGGACGGCACATCGCCGAACTGGACGAGAGCGAACTGCGCAAGGCCGCCGACGACATGGGCTCCGCCGGGGTCCGCAGCGTCGCCATCACGTCGGTGTTCTCGCCGGTGAACGCGGAGTTCGAGGCGCGGGCGGCGGAGATCATCGCGTCGCAGCTGCCGGACGTCGCGATCTCGCTGTCCCACGAAATCGGCCGGATCGGCTTGCTGGAGCGGGAAAACGCGACCGTCATCAACGCCGCGCTGCGCGAGCTGGCGGCGCACATCGTGGACGGGCTGGCCGCGTCGGTCACCGGTGCGGGCATCACCGCTCCGCTCTACCTGAGCCAGAACGACGGCACGCTGATGGACGTCGACTTCGCCCGCCGCTACCCGGTCGCGACCTTCGCGTCCGGCCCGACGAACTCGATGCGCGGCGCGGCAGTGCTGTCCGGTTTGGACACTTGCGCGGTGGTCGACGTCGGCGGCACCACCAGTGACGTCGGCGTGCTGCGGCAGGGTTTCCCGCGCGAGGCGACCACCGATGTGAGCGTGGCCGGGATCCGCACGAACTTCCGCATGCCGGACGTCCTTTCGATCGGCATCGGCGGCGGCAGCCGGGTCCGCGGCGACGCGGCCGGCGTGACCGTCGGACCGGATTCCGTCGGCTACGAGCTGACCTCGAAGGCGCTCGTGTTCGGCGGAGACACCTTGACCGCCACGGACATCGCGGTCGCCGCCGGACGCGCCGAGATCGGCGACCCGGCGCTGGTCGCGCACCTCGACCGGGACTTCGTGAAGGCGGCGCTGGACCGGATCGCGGCGGACGTTTCCGACGTCGTGGACCGGATGCGCACGTCGTCCGAGCCGCTTCCGGTGGTCGCGGTCGGCGGCGGTTCGGTGCTGCTGCCGGACGAGCTGGCCGGGTCCGGCGAGGTCCGCCGGCCGGACCACTACGCGGTCGCCAACGCGATCGGCGCGGCGATCGCGCAGATCGGCGGCGAGGTCGACCGGGTGTACGTGATCGAGCCCGGCCGGCGCGAGGCGGTGGTGGACGAGGCGAAGCAGGAGGCGGTCGACCGCGCGGTCGCCGCCGGGGCGAGCCCGGCGTCCGTCGGCATCGTCGACTTCGACGAGGTGCCGATCCCGTACCTGCCCGGCAACGCCACCCGGATCCGGGTCAAGGCGGTCGGCGACCTGCAGCTGGGGGCGTGAACGATGGCTGAGATCAAGTCCGAGATCACCGAGAAGGACCTGGACGACATCGCGCGCGGCGCGGCGATCCTCGGCACCGGCGGCGGGGGAGACCCGTACATCGGCCGGTTGCTGGCGCATTCCGCGGTCCGCGAGCACGGTTCGGTGCCGCTGGTGAAACTGTCCGAACTGGCCGACGACGCCGTGGTGCTGCCGGTCGCGATGATGGGCGCGCCGACGGTGATGGTGGAGAAACTGCCGTCCGCCGAACAGGTCGGGCTCGCCGCCCGGACGCTGGCCACGTACCTGGGCAAGGAACTCACGCACATCGCCTGCGCCGAAGCGGGCGGCGTGAACTCGCTGATCCCGGTCGTCGCGGCGGCGCAGCTGGGCCTGCCGCTGGTGGACGCGGACGGCATGGGCCGCGCGTTCCCGGAACTGCAGATGGTTTTGCCGACCCTGTACGGAATCCGCGCGACCCCGATGTCCATTGCGGACGAGAAGGGCAACCGCGGCGTACTGGACACTGTGGACAATCGCTGGGCGGAGCGGCTGGCCCGGTCGGCGACCATCGACATGGGTTGTTCGGCGATGATCAGCAACTACGCGATGTCCGGCGCGCAGGCCCGGGAATCGATGGTGCCCGGCACGCTGACCCTCTGCGCGGAACTCGGCGCGCTCGTGCGGCGGGCCCGGGACGAGCACGAGAACCCGGTGGACCGCGTCGTGGAGCGGCTGCGCGGCCGGACGCTGTTCAGCGGCAAGGTCGTCGACGTCGCCCGTCGCACCGTCACCGGCTTCGCGCGCGGCGAGGCCCGGCTGTCCGGAATGGACGGGGACATCGGGACGGAAATGCTGCTGCGCTTCCAGAACGAGCATCTGGTGGCCGAAGTGGACGGTGAGGTGCGCGCTTCGGTGCCGGACCTCATCTGTACGCTTGACCGCGAGTCCGGCGAGGCCGTCACCACCGAGGGCCTGCGCTACGGCCAGCGGGTCACCGTGATCGCGGCCCCGGCGGACCCGCGCTGGCACACTCCGGAAGGCATCGCGCTCGCCGGTCCGCGGTACTTCGGCTACGACCTGGACCCGATCGGGGTCGCCGGATGAGCTGGACCCTGACCGAGGACCACCTCGAAGACCTCGCCCGCGGCGCGGCTGTCCTCGGCACCGGTGGCGGCGGCGATCCGTACGTCGGACGGCTGCTGGTGCGCGAGGCGATCCGCGAGCACGGACCGGTCACCGTGCTCGATCCGGACGACCTGGACGACGACGCCCTCGTCATCCCGACCGCGCAGATGGGCGCGCCGACCGTCGTGCACGAGAAGCTCCCGAACGGCGCCGAGCCCGAACTCGCCTTGCGGGCGCTGGAAAAGCACCTCGGCGCGAAGGCCGACGCGACGATGCCGATCGAATGCGGCGGGATCAACTCGATGATCCCGCTGGTCGTCGGCGCGCGGCTCGGGCTGCCGGTGGTCGACGCCGACGGCATGGGCCGGGCGTTCCCGGAACTGCAGATGGAGACGTTCGGCGTGTACGGAGTCCCCGGTTCGCCGATGGGCATCGCCGGGGAGCGCGGCGAGACCGCGGTGATCGACACCGGGGCCGACAACCGGCGGATGGAATGGCTGGCGCGCGGGGTCACCATCCGGCTCGGCGGCGTCGCGCACATCGCCGAGTACTCGATGAGCGGCGCGGACGTGAAGCGCACGGCCGTGCCTCGGACGCTCTCGCTCGCGCTGAGCGCCGGCCGGGCGATCCGCCTTGCCCGCGAAGGGAATGCCGATCCGGTGGCGGCGTTGGCGACGGCGCTCGGCGACACGTTGTACTCGCATCTGCGGGTGTTGTTCCGCGGCAAAGTGTCCGATGTGGAACGCCGGACCGAAGAAGGGTTCGCCCGCGGACGCGCCGCGGCGGTGTCTTTCGACGGCGAGCACAAGCTGGAAATCCTGTTCCAGAACGAAAACCTGGTCGCACTGGTCGACAGCGAGGTCCGCTGCCTGGTCCCGGACCTGATCTGCGTGCTGGAGGCGGAGTCCGCCGAACCGATCACCACCGAAACGCTGCGCTTCGGCCAGCGGGTCACGGTGGTCGGGATCTCGACGCCGCCGCTCATGCGCACCCCGGAAGCGCTGGCCACGTTCGGCCCGGCGGCGTTCGGGCTGGCGCACGATTTCGTCCCCGTGGAGGTGGTTTCGTGAGTCCGCTCGACGGCCGGGTCGTCGTGATCCTCGGCGGCGGGTCCGGGATCGGGCTGGAGGTCGCCCGGCGCGCGACGGCGGCGGGCGCGCTCGTCCACTTGGGCGGCCGGTCCGGCGACAAACTGCGCGCGGCGGCGGCGGAACTGGGCCCGACCGCGACCTGGCAGGCCGTGGACACCACCGACCAGGCGTCGCTGGCCGAGTTCTTCGGCGCGCTGGAGCGGGTCGACCACCTGTTCACGCCCGCCGCGTCCTACACCGTCGGCCCGATGCGGGACCTCAGCGACGAGGAGGCGGAAAGCCCGTTCGTCACGAAGTTCTGGGGCCAGTACCACGCGGTGAAGCACGCCGCGCCGAAGCTGGCGGACGACGCGTCGGTGGTGCTGATGTCGGGTGTGGCGAGCGTGCGCCCGCCCGCCGCGGCCCCGGCGTACATCGCGTGCAACGCGGCGATCGAGGGGCTCGGCCGCGGGCTCGCGGTGGAACTGGCCCCGGTCCGGGTGAACGTCGTGTCGCCGGGCACGATCGACGGGAACCTGTGGGCCGGGCGTCCGGCAGCCGCGCGGGAGGCGAGTTTCGCGCAGTACCGCGCGGACACGCTGCTGCACCGCGTCGGCCGGGAGTCCGAAGTGGCCGATGCCGTGCTGTACCTGTTCACCAGCACCTACACCACCGGCTCGACGCTGTATCCGGACGGCGGGTACAGCTTCCGCTGATACGCTGACCAGCCATGCGCATCACCGCCGCGGACGTGCCGGCACTCGAACGCGGCGTCGCGCTGCTCGGGTCCGGCGGGGGCGGGGACACCGTCACCGCGGCGGTGCTGCTGCGGCGGCTGACCGAATCCGGGCGCGAACCCGTCGTGCACCCGGTCGCGGACCTGCCGCCGGACACCCTGGTGGTTCCGGTCGGCATCGTCGGCGCGACGGCCGCCTTCGCCGAAAAGCTGCCCAGCGGCGACGAGTTCGCTTCCGCGATCAAGGCGATCGAACGCTGGACCGGCGAGCGCGCGCAGGCCTTGATGACCATCGAGATCGGCGGGCTCAACGGCCTGCTCCCGCTGGTCGTCGCCCAGGAACTGGGGCTGCCGTGCGTGGACGCGGACCTGTCCGGACGCGGCCTGCCGCGGCTCGACCAGCTCTCGGTCGCCGCGACCGGCCGCGGCGTCGCTCCGGCCGCGATGGCCGAACCCGGCGGCCGCGTGGTGGTGCTCGCCGCCGCGGCGGCCGCGGTCGTCGAAAGCGGGATCCGCGCGTTCCTGGCCAGCTCCGGCGGCTGGGCGGCGATCGCGCTGGCCCCGATCCCGGCCGGCGAACTGGCCGAGCACACCGTGCTCGGCACGACGAGCGAGGCGCTCGCCCTCGGCGCCCGCGTGCTCGCCGCGGGGGAGAGCCCCGACCTCGCGGCCTTGGAAACCGCCCTCGACGGCCGGGTCCTCGCGCGCGGCCGCGTGCTGGAGGTGTCGCGGCACATCGGCCCCGGACAACACGGCCACCCCGGCTTCGGCCGCGGTTCGGCGACGTTGACCGACCACCGCGACGGCGCGTTGCTGCGGCTGGAAATGGAGAACGAGTACCTGCTCGCGTTGCGGGACGGGCTGCCGGTGGCGTCCACTCCGGACGTGCTGTCGGTGCTCGACCGCCGCACCGGCGTCCCGCTGCAGTGCGACGCGATCCGCGCCGGGGTGGAGGTGGACGTCGTGTGCCTTGCCGCTTCGCCGTTCTGGACCGACCCGAGACGTCGTCCGCTGCTGGAACCGCGCGCGTACGGAATCGACTGCGATCCGGTGGCAGTCCCGTGATTCTCCGTCAGCTGCTCGCTCTGCCGTCGTGGGCCGATCCGGTCCGGGTGTGTTCCGGCGAGTCTGGTTTGGACCGTCCACTCAGTACAGTCAAGGCCGCGCTGGACGCTTCCGGTACGCCCGCTCCCGGCGAGCTGGTGGTGGTCCTGCGTCCGCTCGGTTCCGACTGGCAGATCGACGCCCTCCTGCGCCGCTGCGCCGACGCCCAGGCCGCTGGAGTCCTGCTCCCCGGCCCCGAACCGCTTGCCGCGTCCCGGCTTCTGGCCGAACGGCTGTCGGTGCCGCTGCTGGTCACCTCCGCCGATCCGCTCGACCTGCTCGTGGACGCCCGCCTCGCGCTGGCGGCCCCGGACATCGACCGGGCCGACGCGGTGCTCGCCGCGCACCGGGCGCTGGGGGAGCGGTTGCGTCCGCCCGAGGAAATCGTGACCGTGCTGCGGCGGTTGCTGGACGCTCCGGTCGCCGTCCTCGACGACCGCGGCGAGGTGCTTGCCGGAGAACTCGCCGAGGCCGCCCGCGTACGAGTGCACGAGCCGGTCCCGCAACGCGTCGCCCTCGCCGACGGTGTTCTGCTCGCGCATCCCGCCGTGCTGCCGCAGCCGTCGGTCTGGCTGGCCGCCGAGCTGACCGGCGCGAAGGCCCCGCGCGCGGACGTCGTCGCCGCGACGCTGGCCGTCGCCGCCGGTGCCGTGCAGCGCTGGTTGCTGGCCCACCGCCTGGAACTGGAACGCGACGCCCGTTCTCGCTCCGCGCTGCTGGGCGACCTGTTGCGGCAAGACACCGAACCCGGGGCCGACCTGCGCCGGCGCGCGGCTGACGCGGGCTGGCGACTCGGCGGCTGGCACGTCGGCCTGCGCATCGGCGTGCCCGCGGACGTCGACACGGTTTCCCGCACGCAGGAGGTCGTGCGCGCGCTACGAGCCGAGTCGATCGACGCGGTGACCGTCGAACACGGCGAAGGCTGGACCGGCTGGGTCACCTTCGAACAAGAACCGACCGCGGAACGGGTGCGGGCGTTGTCCGCACGGCTGCGCGCCGTGCACCACAACCTGCGCCGCACCCTCGACGCGCACCTCGGCGTCGGCCGCCCGCACGCCGACGGTCTCACCGCGACAGTCGCCGAAGCCACCGACGCTGCCCGCCTCGCCGCGACCCGCCCGGAGACCGGGCACTTCCTGCACGTGGACCAGCTCGGCATGGCCCAGCTGCTGCTGGAATGGACCCGGACAGACACGTTCGAGCCCGCTGCGCGCGCGTTGCTCGCTCCGTTGGTCTCGGTGCCCGGGGACTTGATCCGCACCCTCGCGGCGTACCTGGACGCGGAGTCTTCGCTGGCCGAAACCGCGACTGTGCTGGGAATCCACCGGAACACCGTGGCCGCGCGGATCAGCCGGATCGAGCAGCTGCTGCACGTCGACCTGTCGCGTCCGGACGAGCGGCTGGCTCTGCATCTCGCCGCTCGCGCGGTGATCCTCGCCCGGTCCGCTGAGTAGTACTGGCAGGGCCAGCTACCGCCTTGGTGATCGACTGCGCGGAAGGCAGACTCGAGGCATGGGCAAGAACGACCTGGGCGATTTCCTGCGGGCCCGCCGCGCCGGGCTGAAGCCGGACGAGATCGGTCTTCCGGCCGGGTCCGAGGCCGGTCGGCGGGTGTCCGGCCTGCGCCGCAGCGAGGTCGCGCAGCTGGCCGGGGTGAGCACCGAGTACTACACCCGGCTGGAACAAGGCCGGGCCCGGCAGCCGTCGGAGCAGGTGCTGCACGCCCTCTGCGACGCGCTGCGGTTCGACGACATCGAGCGGCGGCATCTGTTCGCTCTCGCGGGCGCCTCCGCCGAGCGCCTGGACCGGGCCGAGCCTTCGTCCCGGTTGCGTCCGGCGCTGCGGCAGGTGCTGGACTCGATGGAGCTGGCGTCGGCGTTCGTGAGCGACCAGAACCTCACGGTCGTCGGCGGGAACGCGTTGTGGGCCTTGCTGTTTCCCGACGTGGCCGACCTGCCGCGGCGGGAACGCAGCATGGCGCGCTGGACCCTGCTGGATCCCCGGGCCCGCCTGGTGTGGCGGGACTGGGAACGCGTCGCCCGCGATTACGTGCACGGGTTGCGGCGGGCCGCGGCCGCGCAGCCGCGGAACCAGCACATCGCCAACCTGATCGGCGAGCTGATGATGCGGTCGCCCGAGTTCCCGGCGTGGTGGTCGGAACACCGCGTCCAGGAACGCAGCACCGGCCTGAAACGCCTGCGCCATCCGGTCGCCGGGGATCTGGAACTGCAGTACGAGATCTTCACCTCGGTCGCCGACCCGGGCCAGTCGATGGTCGTCTACAGCGCTCCGGCCGGTTCGCCCTCGCAGGAACGGTTGCGGCTGCTGGCCAGCTGGGGCCGCGAACCCGCGCCCGCCGCCGAGTCCTGACTTTCACCCACCATCCGGCCCCGCCGCATCCGCGGGGTCCATGCCGTCATGCATTTTTTGAAAGGACACTCCGCAGTGAGCAAGAACTTCCTGATCACCGGCGTCAGCACCGGCCTCGGACGCGCCATCGCGCAGCGCGCCCTCGCGGCTGGGCACCGCGTCGCGGGCACCGTGCGCACCGAGAAGCACGCGGCCGAGTTCCGGGCGCTGGACCCGGAACGCGCCCGGGCTTTCGTCCTCGACCTGACCGAGGCGGACCGGATCGAGCCGGCCGTGCGCGCGGCCGAAACGGAACTGGGCCGGATCGACGTGCTCGTGGCCAACGCCGGGTACGGGCTCGAAGGCACCTTCGAAGAGTCGTCGATGGAAGAGCTGCGCCGCCAGTTCGAGGTCAACGTCTTCGGCACGGTCGCGACGATCAAGGCGGTCCTGCCCGCCATGCGCGAACGGCGCGACGGCCAGATTTTCGTCATCACCTCGATGGGCGGGCACACCACCTTCCCCGGGCTGGCGTTCTACGAGGGCAGCAAACACGCGCTGGAAGGCATCACCGACACCCTCGCCCAGGAGGTCGGGCAGTTCGGCGTGCGGGTCACCGCCGTGGCGCCCGGCGCGTTCAAGACCGACTGGGCGGGCCGGTCGCTGGTCCGCGCGCCGCGCAGCATCGCCGACTACGACGCCCTGTTCGACCCGATCCGGACCCGCCGCCAGGCTCTCGCCGGTCAGGGCATCGGCGACCCCGCCCGCGCGGGCGACGCGATCCTCTCCTTGCTGGACGAGGAAAACCCGCCGGTGCACCTGCTGCTCGGCTCGGACGCGCTGCGCCTGGTCACCGCCGGGCGCCAGCGCGTCCAGGACGACTTCGACGCCTGGCAGGACCTGACGCTGTCCACCGACTCCACCGAAGGCGGCGTCACCGTCGCCTGACCGCCGTCTGTGCGGGGAACCCCCGGGGATTCCCCGCACGGCACGTCAGACGCGTCCGCGCACGAGGTCGATCAACCGGCCGAGCACGTGGTCGCCCGAGGCACGCAGGCCGTTGTGCTCGTATTCGTTGGTGATCCACGGCTTGAGCGTCGGGATCAGCCGCGCGGTTTCCTCGGAAAACACCCGCTCGACGTACATGTCGTTGGCGTAGATCGCGGCCGCCGCCGGGACCGTGCACTCGCGCAGCACGTCGGCGTCGTACAGCCGCGGCCATTCGTGCTCGGCGAGCAGCTCGGCGGTTTCCTTCATCGGCCGGAGGCTGTGGAGATCGTCGAAGAGCCAAGGGAAC
Source organism: Amycolatopsis sp. AA4 (assembly GCF_002796545.1). Classification (GTDB taxonomy): domain Bacteria; phylum Actinomycetota; class Actinomycetes; order Mycobacteriales; family Pseudonocardiaceae; genus Amycolatopsis. The sequence goes on along the minus strand of NZ_CP024894.1, from coordinate 4,686,563 downwards.
ACGTGCTCGCCGGTGAAGAGCGTGCGGTCGGTGCGGAACTCGTCCGGCAGCACGCGCTCGGCGGACCAGCGGGTGGCGAACCCGTCGGAGTAGGACGACTCGTGGATGACCGAATACAGCGGATTGCGCGCGGTGAACGGCAGCGAGCTGGCGACGTCGTGCGCGAAAGCGGGGGACTTCGGGTCGCGTTCGAGCAGGTAGTGCAGCGCTTCCTCGCCGCCGCCGGTGCCGAGGAGCTGCCCGAGCTGCTGGAACAACCGCGGCGTGAGCGGACTGCCGTCGGGAAGGACGACGGCCCCGTCGTCGAGCAACGGCAGCAGCGCTTCGACGCGGGCGCGATCGCCGGGGTAGCGGAGGTAGTAACGGCGGTTGCGCTCGAGCAGGTTGGCGAACGTCGCGGTGTAAACCTCGTCCGGATGCCGTCCGATCGGCGGCAGCCCGCCGGTGAAGAACGCCTCGGCCAGCCCGTCCGGTGCGGAGGAAAGGTAGTGGAGCGTGCAAAACCCGCCGAACGACTGCCCGAGCACGCTCCACTTCTTGACGCCCAGCTGCTCGCGCACGAACTCCGCGTCGCGCACGATCGCGTCCGCGCGGAAGTGCGTGAGGTACTCGGCCTGCTCGGCCGGGGTGCCCGTCAGCGTGCCGACCGGCGTGGAGCGCCCGGTGCCGCGCTGGTCGAGCATGATGACCCGGTATTCCCGCAACGCCCGCGGCAGCCAACTCGGCGCACCCCGCGACGGCCGCGGCGCCTCGTGCCCGGGACCGCCCTGCAGATACACGAGAAACGGCCGGTCGAGCCCGTCCGGATCGGCGACCTCCCGCGCGAAGACGGTGATCTTCGCGCCTTCCGGACGGGAATGGTCGAGGGGAACGGAGAACTCGTGCTCGGTGAGCACCAGACCGGGAACGCGCACGGTGGTTGCCATACCGGCGATTCAACCAGAACGGGCGTCTAGGAGGCTACGGAAAATCGGCGGGTTGGGTCCATTGTGGACGGTCGTCGCATGCGCCCGGACGGCCTTCGCCGGTCCGCGTCGGGCGGCTTCTTGCGTGCCTAGGACAAGTCTCGGGGGCGGCAATGCAGTTGCTTCGCGCTCGGCCTTGCCGGTGCTGGATGTTTCCGTCGCCGTGCGCGAGGGATCCAGACGAGCCTTTGGCACGGCGATGCTCGCGGCCGCTTTCCGCGCGGGCGTCTCGGCCCGGCTTCGTCCTCCGGACTCCCGGGGTCTCGGCGTGGATGCCCGCTCAGGTTCGCCGGTGGTGGATGTTCCCGTTGTTGTGCGCGAGGCGTGCGGGGCGAGTCCTTGGCGCGGCGATGTTCGCGGCCGTTTCCTGCTTGGCTTCGTGCTCCGGGCTCGCTGGGGTTTCGCGGGGAATGTCCGCGCAGCTTAACCGGTGCTGGATGTTTCCGTCGCCGTGCACGAGGCATGCGGGACGAGTCCTGGGCACGGCGACGTTCGCAGCCGCTTCCCGCTCGGCTTCGTGCCTCCGGACGCGCTGGGGTTTCGCGAGGAGTGCCCGCAGCCTCGCCGATGCCGGATGTGTCCGTCGCCGCACGCGGAGGAAAGCCCGACCGCCCGGCCGGAAACGGTGTTATTCCTTGCCCATCGACCGGCGGATCTCGGCCAGCTTGTCCTTCGCCGCCTCCTTGCGGTCGGCGATCTTCTTGTCCAGCGACTGCAGATCCTCCGGCCCGCCGATCCCGGCGAGTTCCTGAGAACCGACCGAAGTGTGGTAGCGCTTCTCGATCCGGTCCCGCACGAAGTCGAACGACGGGGCGCCGTTGTCGCTGTAGTCGGGTTCGGGGAGGTCGGCGGGCGGCGTGCCGGGGCTCTCCACGATCTCCGCGTCGAGCGGCTCCTGCTCGCCGGGCTTGTCCGCGCTCATCGTCTCGCCTCTTCTCGGTCGTCGGCTCCGCCTTCGACCCTAGCCGACCTCGCGCGGGCCGCGCCGATGTTTCGCCGCCGCCGGTGTGCGGTAGCCCATCAGGGAGAGAAAGGAGCCCGCGAATGCTTCGCCCCCGCTCGACCGCGCCGCCCGCCCCGCCCGAGCCCGTTCCGCCCGGTCCGGTGGAGCCGGACCCGGTGACGCCGGGACCGGACCGTCCGCTGCCCGACCCGGAACCCCTTCCGCCCGAATCCGAACCCGGCCCCGATCTGGCGGCGGCCGGTCCCCTGTGGACGGTCCGGCCGGAATGATCCGCGCGGACGCCGGAGGGAGCGTCGGCCAGGGAGACCTGGTGGCGCTGCACCCCGTGCGACCACGCGCCCAGCCAAGTCCGGAGCCGGTCGGCAGCTGGGTTCTCCCGCGGCATCGCCTGCTCGCGCCGCCGAACTCGTCGCTTGCCCGAGCCCCGAGCACATCTGCCGCTGAGCCCGGAGCGAAATCACCGGCCAGCGGGGAGCTGTCGGCTCAGTCGGGGAACGGTTCGCGCAGCATCCGGAACACCGGGGCTTTGCTGCGGAGTCGGCCAGCTTCTGGAGCTGCGTCCGCTCAGCCCAGGCTTGGGCTGCGAACACCCGGCAACTCCGGAGCTGAGCTGCGGAACCCGCCAGCCTGGGGAGCCGAGTCCGCTCAGCCCGGGCTTGGTCGGCGAAGCACCTGAGAAACCCGGGGGTCAGCTGCGAGCGCGCCAGTTTCCGGAGCTGTGCCCGCTCGACCCCGGGCTTGGTCGGCGAAGCACCCGAGAACCCTGGGGCTCAGCTGCGGAACCCGCCAGCCTCCAGCGCCGCGTCCACTCAGCCCAGCCCAGGTCGGCGAAGCACCCGAGAACCCCGGCGCTCAGCCGCGGAACCCGCCAGCCTCCAGAGCCGCATCCACCTTCGCCCGGTGCGCCTCGGCCCATTCGTCGAGCGTCTGCGCCTCCTCCTTGGCCAGCTTGCCCCGAGCGTCCGCGAGCACCTGCGCCGCGTCGGCCCCCGGCACTACCACCACGCCTTCCTCGTCCGCCACGACGATGTCCCCGGCGTGCACGGTCACCCCGCCGCACCGGGCGGGCTCGCCCAGGGGCGTCACCTTGGCTTTCGTACCGGGAATCGGGATCACGCCGCGCGCGAACACCGGGAAGCGCGCCTCCCGGACCTCCGACAGGTCGCGGATCACGCCGTCCAGGACGAAGCCCGCGATGCCGCGCCGCTGGGCGGTCGCGCAGACGTTGCCGCCGGCCAGGGCGTAGTCGACGTCGCCGGATTCCGCGACGATCACCGCTCCGGCGGGCGCGCGGTGGATGGCCGCGTGCAGCATCAGGTTGTCGCCCGGCGGGCAGCGCACCGGGTACGCGGGCCCGGCGATCCGCGGCACCGGCCCCCACAAGGGGCGCACGCCGTAGTCGAGCACCTGGCCGCGGCCGAGCAGGTCGGCGAGGGTCGTGGTCGGGATGTCGGCGAAACCGTCGTCCATGGACGGCGATGCTCTCACGCGCGGCCCGGCCGGATACCGTTCCGTGGCACCGATCACGGAGGAGAAGATGGCTTTCCGGCACACTGTCGCCGCCTCGCCGGTCGGCGACCTCACCCTCGTCGCCGACGGCGGCGCGCTGGTCGCGGTCTACTTCGACGGCCACAGCCGGACCCCGCGTTTCCCGGACTTCGGCCCCCGCACCGACGACGGTTTCGCCGAGGCCGTCCGGCAGCTCGACGAATACTTCAGCGGCCGGCGCCGGACCTTCGACCTCGAACTGGACCTGCGCGGCTCCGAATTCGAACGCCGCGTGTGGCAGCTGCTGACCCGCATCCCCTACGGCGAGACGCGCACCTACCGCGAACTGGCCGTTGAACTGGGCGAGCCCGGCGCGGCACAGGCGGTCGGGAACGCGAACGGCTGGAATCCGCTGAGCATCGTCGTGCCCTGCCACCGGGTGGTCGGCAGCAGCGGCGGCCTCACCGGATATGCGGGCGGCGTCGCCCGGAAACGGTTCCTGCTGCAGCTGGAGGAACCGCCTGCCGACGACGCCGGACGGCTGTTCTGAAGCGGTTACCCCAACGAGGCGCGGCCGTGCTTCCAGTACCCCTGGAACGCGATCGCCTGCTTCGGCACCCCGCGCTCCCGCGTGAGGAATCGCCGCGCGCCGGTGGCCAGCCCGCTTTCCCCGGCGACCCACGTGTAGCCCGGCGGGTCGGACAGATCGAGCTGGGCGAGAACGTCGAGCGCGAGCCGTCCCGGGAGCCGTTCGTCCTCGCGGACCAGCCATTGGACGTCGGCGCCGAGCGGCGCGTCGACCGCGTGGATGTCGTCCCGCGCCCCGACTTCCAGCAGCACCGTGGCCCGCAGATCCGGCGACGACTCCAGGATGGCCAGCGCCGCCGGAATGGCGCTTTCGTCGGCGAGAAGCAGTTGCTTGCCGCCTTCTGGCGGCAGGTAAGTGAGGCCCTCGTCGAGAATCCCGACCTCGTCGCCTGCCCGTGCGTTCTCCGCGAACCTCGAAGCCGGGCCGCCGTCGCCGTGCACCGCGAACTCGATGTCGACCTCGCCGGGCCGGGTCGCCCGGATCGTGTAGTTCCGCACCCACGGCCGGGACGCGGCGCTCATGAGCAGGTGCTGAGCGAGCCAGCGGCCGCTCGACGCGGTGGGGAGGCGCAGCCCGCGTTGTCCCTCGCGCGGGAAGAACAACCGGCACCATTGATCGAACCCCAGCGGTGCGAAGTCCTCGAGGTCCTCCCCACCGACGGTGAGGGTCACGAAATGCGTGGACGTCCGTTCGGCGCGCAGCACGGACGCCCGGAGCAGCCGCCTGCTGTCGGGCGTGCGGCGCTGGGGGAGGGTCGGCATGGATTCCCGTTTCAATCAGGTAAGGCTTACCTACTGAACGCTAGCTGTTGCTTCGAGGGGAAGGCAAGGACTGAAACGGCCCTGGTTGCGCCTCTGCGTACGCCTTGCCTAGTGCTCGTGCATCCGTTCGGGCCAACGCGCTGCTCGTCGCCTCCTTCCGTTGATCACTCTCCGTGTCACTCATGTGGGTGACGGTTGACTGCTCAATAATCGGGCTCGACGTGACACTCTGTGTATCACCGCGGGGCGGCGAGGGTGCCGGAGTCGAGTTTCTCCGTCTGGCGACTGTGCGAATGAACGTGCATCTTCCCGTGTCAGAGCCGGTTCGCCGCAGTTCGCGGATGCGTCGAGAGGTCTGGACAAGTCGTCGCCCGGGTGGCCGCCGGATGACGAAACAGTGACCGCGAAGAGTAGCGAAAACCGTCACTCGAACCGTTGGGCGACGATGAGGGACCGTTCACCGCGACACTGCCAGTAGAACTGGCTGGTAACGCACCGTCTTCGCCAGGATGAGCGCATCCGGGACCCGCTTCCGTACGACGGCCGGGGTCCGGACAGCCGTCGGAACCGGTCCGCCGGCCGGAAGAGAAAGGGATCGACGACCTCATGACGGTGGTTCCCTGCCTCGCCGACCAGCCGCGCCGAACCGGGCAGCCGCGCCGGACCGGCGAGCCGCCCGAGCCGCAGGAAGGCGCGGTGCTGGTCCGGGAGCCTCAGCCGCCGACCCGCCTCGGCGAACCGGAGCCCGCCGGGGAAACGGCACCGCCTCGGGGCACGGCGGGCCTGGCTTGTCCTGCCGAGACGACGCAGCTGCGCGGCGCGAACGATCAGACAGGCAATACGGCGGAGTCGACGCAGGCGAGCGATGCGGCCGATCCAGGCCCCGCAGTCCCGGCCAAACCCGCTCCGCCTGCGAGCGCCGCAGCGGCGAGCGACCCGGCGGCCGTCGACGCCGCCCCAACCGCCCCGAAGCAGCCAGCCGAACCGGCCCGCCCTGACCCCGAGCGCCCCGCCCGGGTCCGCGTCGTTGTCGACTGGGATCCCTTCTCCCGTCCGCCGCGTCGCGTGGCGACCCGGGACGAGATGGTCGACTCCGCGCGCCGGGTTCTGGACCGCCGCAAGCGGGGGCGTCATCGCAAGCCCGACACCCGCGAGCCGTGGGCCTCCCGGGCGGCGGATTTCGTCGTCGCTTGGGCGTCCGCGATCCGGATGGCGCTGCTCATTCTCGCCGGGACCGCGTTCCTCGCCGCGCTCGTGCTGATGAACAGCCCGGTCGCGGGGGTGGCCGTGACCCTGGCGGCGGGTGCCGCGGCGTGGGCGGCGCGGCCGCGAAGGTCCCCCTCGCACCGCTGTTGAACAAGCCGGCCAGATCGGTTCCGCGGCAAAGGATTCGTCGACTCCGGCCGTCTCGGGGCGGACGGTGCCGACGACCCGCACGGGCTCGTCAGTGGACTGTCCGAACTGGACGCCGCAGCCCTCGATGCGCCTTGCCGTGCTTTCCCGGCCAGGCAAGAGAATTCCGCCTGCGCCCGCTCCCGCGACGACTCAGCCTGACGCACCAGCCCGGCTAGTGATCGACAGCACACCCGCCTGCGCAAGGTCCATCCGAGTACGGTTGACGGTGCCACGGAATCCTGCGTGGTTCAGGCCGGACGGGGAAGGGCGATCGTGGAGCTGAAGGTCGGGTACAAGGCGTCGGCGGAACAGTTCGGGCCTCGCGAGCTGGTGGAGTTCGCGGTGCGGGCCGAGGAGCTGGGGCTGGACTCGGTGTGGGTGTCGGACCACTTCCTGCCGTGGCGGCACGAGGGCGGGCACGCGCCGTGGGCGCTCGCGTGGATGCCGGCGGTGGCGGAGCGGACCAGCCGGGTGTTGATCGGGACCAGCGTGCTGACGCCGACGTTCCGGTACAACCCGGCGGTGATCGCGCAGGCGTTCGCGACGATGGCGCTGCTGTCGAATGACCGCGTGATCCTGGGCGCGGGCACTGGGGAGGCGTTGAACGAGATCGCGGTGTCGGGCCGGGAATGGCCGGAGTTCAAGGAGCGGTTCGCGCGGCTGCGGGAGTCGGTGCGGTTGATGCGCGAGCTGTGGAGCAAGGACAACGTCGATTTCGAGGGCGACTACTACCAGCTGGTCAACGCGAAGATCTACGACCGCCCGGAGCGTCCGGTGCCGGTGTACATCGCCGCGGGCGGGCCGGTCGTGGCGAAGTACGCGGGCCGCGCGGGCGACGGGATGATCTGCACGTCCGGCAAGGGCATGGAGCTCTACACCGAGAAGCTGATGCCCGCGATGGCCGAGGGCGCGGCCGCCGCTGAGCGCGACGCGGCGCAGGTGGACCGGATGATCGAGATCAAGATGTCGTACGACCGCGACCCGGAGAAGGCGCTGGCGAACACGCGGTTCTGGGCGCCGCTGTCGTTGAGTGCGGAGCAGAAGCACACGGTGTCGTCGGCGGAGGAGATGGAGCGGCTGGCCGACGAGCTGCCGATCGAGCAGGTCGCGAAGCGGTGGATCGTGGCGTCGGATCCGGACGAGGCGGTCGCGCAGATCAAGCCGTACCTCGACGCGGGCCTGAACCACCTGGTCTTCCACGGCCCCGGCCACGACCAGGAGCGCTACCTGGGCCAGTTCGCCGAGGACGTGCTGCCGCGGCTGCGCGCGCTTTCCTGAGCCGTTCGCGCGGAACCTCCGTCCGGCTTCGGCCGGGCGGAGGCCGTTGTCCCCGGTGCCGGTCCGTCCACTCCGGACAGTGACGAGAAACCGCAGCATGTCGACGCGGCGGGTGGCCGACGTCGCGGAATGGCTGGCGCGGCAACGGCGATCGTGGCCCGCCTACGGTGCGCGGGCCTCGACCACCTTGTGATTACTGTTGCTTGAAGCGCCTTCTTCGGCTCGCCACCAGGAAGCCCGTGCCTGCGGCGACGAGGGCGCCCCCGAGGATCAGCAGCAGTCGAATCCCGGTCGCCGACGGGGGAGCGGTCACCGGCGCTTAGCCGGTGCTGAGCCGTCCGGTCTCGGGCGGCACGACGTTCGAATCGTGCGCCCGGTCCGGACCGGCGGCCGGGAGCGTGAAGCGCAGATCGGTCGCCGAGAGCCGAACCTCCTGTGCGAGCGTCCCGGCGAGATGGGAGCTGCTGCCCTGCGCGACGACGGGGAGCAAGACCGTCCTCCGCGGCTTCGCAACGACTCCAGGAACGATGGAAGCCCCGCCTCTCCGAAGAGAAGCGGGGCTTCCGGGCGACGCTGGTGCGCGATACTGGGATTGAACCAGTGACCTCTTCCGTGTCAGGGAAGCGCTCTCCCGCTGAGCTAATCGCGCGAGGTGGAGACGGGATTCGAACCCGTGTACACGGCTTTGCAGGCCGTTGCCTCGCCTCTCGGCCACTCCACCGCATGGGGCTTGAGCCCTCCGAGCGGACGACGGGATTCGAACCCGCGACCCTCACCTTGGCAAGGTGATGCGCTACCAGCTGCGCTACGTCCGCACTACCGTGGCTTCGGGATCGCGGGCCGGAAGCCCGCACCCCGTCGCCGTGGTGTGAAGAAACCATATCCGACCCCGGCAACCGTCCCGGCACCGGGGGGTTGTTGACCCTTCCGCGGGGCGGTGATCAGGCCAGATCGTTCGGGATCAGGTGGGTGAGCGCGTCGTCGACGTCGACCCACAGGTGCTCGTTGCCCGGCAGCACGACGTCGTACGTGCGGTCCAGGAAATCGGCCAGCTCCTGCGCGGACGCCTCGAACATGGCGTGCCCGGACGGCGAGTTCAGCTCGATCAGGACCGACTCCGGGTCCTCCACCGAGGGGCGGATGCGGACGTCCCCGTCGCCGGCGTCGGCGAGCAGGCCGTCGGCGAGCAGGTCGCGCGCGTAGACCCATTCGACCCAGCCGGCCCGCCCGGTGCGGAAGGCGGCGACTACGGCATAGGGGTCGCGGGTGTCGTAGCGCAGCTCCACCTTCACCGGAACCGCCGGGGTCCGCGGCGCCAGCAGGTCGAAGACCGCCGTCGAGCGGAGCGTCACGTGATCGTTGCGCATCGTCCTACCCTTCGTCTCCCTTCCCGGCCCGGACGACCGAGGACAACGGTGAGACGCACCAGGAGCCCGGATCCGTCGCGGGTGCGCTCGAGATCACCCGTTCGAGACCGTCTGCCCCGAGGTCCGTCCGGTCCGTCGCCGTCCGTGCCGCGCAGCCTTCAGCGGGCGCCCGGTGGGGAGCCACCAGTACATCTTGCGCGGTTCGGCCGCTGTGCGATAGCACCGTCGCACGGATGTCGCGGACGGCCGCACGCGCCCCCGCCCGCGCAAGGCCTCGGTTAGCTCGGGGTTGTTCGGACGGTATTCGCAGGCAGACGCGCTGTAGTCGGCGCAAACCACCCGTTTGCAGGCCCCCGAAAGTCGTGGGGTAGTCTGGACCGGCACCGCGAGCGGGCGATTAGCTCAGCGGGAGAGCGCTTCGTTCACACCGAAGAGGTCACTGGTTCGATCCCAGTATCGCCCACAGTTCGCCCGAAGGTCCGCCGACAGGTCTGTCGGCGGACCTTCTGCGTTTCCCGGGACGATCCGCGTCCCGTCCCTGCGGCCCCGGAAATCGATATCCCGGGCACTCGTCCCGCCGATCGGGATTCCCGCGCACCGAAACGGCGAGCCGGAGGCAATTTCACGCGCTTTTCACCTCACTTTCCGGTTGTCGCTCCTGTCCGCTCCACGGTATGTGCGGCAGCAATTTAAGCGCTCCTTAACCGGGTCTTTTGAGTCCGCTGATAGGGTGGTGGAACTGGTGGGAAATAAATGGCTGTCCGGGGTCGTCCGCGGCGCGCTCCGGTCTGCCCTGTGCACTGTCCGTGCCGAGGTCAGCCGACGCGGTTCCGGCTACCCGCGGACGGGATTAGCGCTGTTTTAGCCGCATTTATCAAGCTGCTGCTAACGTTGCCGACGATTGCGATATTGAGGGGCGGTAGGGCTGTGCGTGAAATGGTCGTCAGCAAGCAGGCTGACGCGAAATTCGGCGTCGTCGTCGAAGGATTCGACGCGACGACCGCGACTTCCGAGGAATTCGCCGAACTGAAGCGCCAGGTGTACGAGAACAAGATCGCCGTGCTCAAGGACCAGAAGCTCTCGCCCGACGAGTTCGTCGAGATGGGCAAGCGGATGGGGGAGCCGTCCTCGTACTACGAGCCGGTCTACCACCACCCGGACAACCCGCTGATCTTCGTGTCGTCGAACGTCCCGAAGGACGGCAAGCAGATCGGCGTGCCGAAGACCGGCAAGTTCTGGCACGCGGACTACCAGTTCATGGACAAGCCGTACGGCCTGACGCTGATCTACCCGCAGGTCGTGCCGCAGAAGAACCGGGGCACCTACTTCATCGACATGGGCGCGGCCTACGAGGGCCTGCCCGAATCGCTGAAGCAGGAGGTCGCCGACGCGGTCGCCGTGCACAGCCCGCGCCGGTTCTTCAAGATCCGCCCGAGCGACGTCTACCGGCCGGTCGGCGAGCTGCTGGCCGAGATCGAGGAGCGCACGCCCGAGGTCCGCCACCGCGCGGTCGTCAAGCACCCGGTCACCGGCGAATCGGTGCTCTACGTCAGCGAGGGCTTCACCACCGGCCTCGAGGACGCGAAGGGCGAGGAGATCCGCGGCGACCTGCTGAGCAGGCTGCTCGACGCGGTCGGCCAGCTGGACACGACCTTCGAGCACGAGAACATCCACCTGCAGCGCTTCTCCGAGGGCGACATGCTCGTCTGGGACAACCGCAGCCTGGTGCACCGCGCGCTGCACACCGTCACCCCCGAACCCGCCGTGTCGTTCCGGGTGACGCTCTACGACGAGCACCCGTTCGACGCCGGAGCCTGACCCGCCGTGCCCGCTTCCACCGAAGAGGAATCCATGACGAGCAAATGCCCGTTCGGCGGGGACGCCACCGCCCCGGTCTTCGACGCGGACTACTTCGCCGACCCGTACACCCGGTACGAACAGCTCCGGGAGGCCGGCCCGGTCCACCAGGTCTGGCTGCCCGAGGGCATGCCCGCGTGGCTGGTCACGCGCTACGACCTGGTCGGCGAGCTGCTGAAGGACAAGCGGCTCGTGCGCAACCGCGAGCACGCCAACGAGAGCTACCAGAACGAACTGCTGCCGCAGGCGGTGCGGGAAGGCAACCTCCACATGGAGGACGGGGCGCTGCACACGCGGCTGCGCCGGTTCATGAACTTCGCCTTCACGCCCAAGCGGATCGACGCGCTGCGGCCGCGGATGAGCAAGGTCGCGGACGAACTGCTGGAGGCGTTCGCCACGGCCGGCGGCGGCGACCTGATGACGGCGTTCGCCGAGCCGATGCCGATCGCCATCATCGTGGACATCCTCGGCATCCCGGCCGACATGCACGGCGACTTCCACACGTGGAGCGACATGATCATGTGCGGCGTCCTGGAGGACGCGCACCAGGCGGGCCGCAACCTGATCGAGTACACCCACCAGCTGATCGAGCGCAAGCGCGCCGAACCGCTCGACGACCTGCTGTCGCACTGGGTCCACGGCAAGGACGAGGAAGGCAACGGCCTCAACGACAACGAGATCGTCGGCATGACCTTCTTCCTCCTGCTCGGCGGCTACGTCACCACGTTCGGCTCGTTCGGCACCGCCGTGCTCGGCCTGCTGGCCCAGCCGGAGAAGGCCGCCCAGCTGCGCGCGAACCCGGACCTGCTCCCGGAGGCCGTCGAGGAATTCCTGCGCTGGGACGGCTCGGCGCAGAACTCCATGCGGCGCTTCGCGATCGAGGAGATGGAGATCGCCGGGGTCCGCATCCCCAAGGGCGACACCGTGATCCTGTCGCTGGGCTCGGCCAATCGCGACCCGCGCCATTTCCCGGACCCCGACGTGCTCGACTTCGAACGCGAGGACAAACAGCACTGGACCTTCGGCCGCGGCCCGCACCACTGCCCGGCCAAGGAACTCGCCCGGATCGAACTGCAGATCATGATCGGCAAGCTGCTCGAGCGCTTCCCCGACCTGTCGCTGGCGGTGCCCGCGGAGTCGATCGAATGGCGTCCGAACTACATCTTCCGCGCTCCGCGCACGCTGCCGGTGTCGCTCCGCCCGTGAACCCGACGAGGTCTGACATGCCGAGCAAATGCCCAGTCCACGCACTTCCCGTGCCGTTCGACGAAGGCTACTTCGCCGATCCCTATCCCACCTACGCGAAACTGCGCGAAGACGCGCCGATCCACCGCGTCTGCCTGCCCGAGGGCCCGCCGGTCTGGCTGGTCACCCGCTACGACGACGTCGCCGAGCTGCTGAAGGACCGGCGCCTGGTGCGCAACCGCCGGCACGCCAACAGCGACTACGAGAGCGAACTGCTGCCGGTGCTCGTGCGCGAGGGCAATCTGCACATGGAGGACGGCGAGCTGCACACGCGGCTGCGCCGGTTCATGAACTTCGCCTTCACGCCCAAGCGGATCGCCATGCTGCGCACCCGGATCGAGCAGGAGACCGACCGCCTGCTCGACGAGATCGAAGCGCGGGGCGGCGGCGACCTGATGCACCTGCTCGCCGCGCCGCTGCCGATCCAGATCACCATCGACCTGCTCGGCATCCCGCGCGACATGGGCGGGAACTTCCGCGGCTGGAGCGACGCGATGCTCGGCGGCGTGATCGAGGAGGCGCGCACCGCGGGCAAGCAGCTGATCGAGTTCATCTACCAGCTCGTCGCCCGCAAGCGCGAGAACCCGGACGACGACCTGATGTCGCACTGGGTGCACGGCAAGGACGAGGAGGGCCACGGGCTCAGCGAGCAGGAGATGGTCGGCATGACCTTCTTCCTCGTGCTCGGCGGCTACGACACCACGGTCGGCTCGATGGGCAGCACGATCCTCGCCCTGCTCACCCAGCCGGACAAGGCGCAGCGGCTGCGGGAGCACCCGGAGCTGATCCCGGACGCGGTGGAGGAAATGCTGCGCTGGGACGGCTCGGCGCACAACGCCTTGCGCCGCTTCGCCGTCGAGGACATGGAAATCTGCGGCACGCAGGTCAAAGCCGGCGACACGGTGATCCTCAGCATCTCCTCGGCGAACCGCGACCCGGCCCGCTTCCCCGACCCGGACGTGCTCGACTTCGACCGCGAGGACAAGCAGCACTGGTCCTTCGGCCGCGGCGCGCACCACTGCCCGGGCAAGGAACTCGCGCGGATCGAGATCCAGATCATGGTCGAGAAGCTGCTGACCCGGTTCCCGGACCTCAAGCTCGCGATCGCGCGCGAGGAGATCGAATGGCGGCCGAACTACCTGATCCGCTCGCCGCGCAGGATCCCGGTGACCGTCCGATGAGGACGGACGAACACCCGGCCGGGCGGCTCGTGCGGTTCGACACCGACCACGAGCTGCTCGACCGGGTCCTGCGGGTGTACCGCGAACACTGCCGCTACCTCAAATTCGCCGAGACCACCGTGCCGCACGGGCCGGAGTCCGGCGAGGGGATTTCGGTGGCGGGGGAGTTCGCGATCCCCGAGTCGTGCTACATCGACGACACCGGGCACTTCAACGCGGTCGAGTTCAACATCTGCTACAACCAGATGGCCTACTACCTGATCGCCAAGGCGGTCCAGGACGGCCTGCACCCGGTTTTCGCGCGCTGGACCATCGACGACTTCTGGCGGCTGCAGCTGGGGAACATCCTGATCACCGACCTGAAGAGCACCTTCAAGCGCCAGATGCGCGGAAGGATGTTCGAGGGCCGGACCACCGTCGTCGACGTCGTGCGGCTCGACCAGGTCGAGCGCTGGGACCCGCTGATCGTCCTCCGCACGAAGTGCGAGTTCTGGGACGAGACCGGCGGAAACTGCCGAGGTGAAGTGAAGATTGCCATCTCCAATCCCGTCTGAGGAACGGCCGCGGGCCGTCGAAGAGCTGCTGGCGCTGCCGCGGCCGGACCGCCGGGACGCGCTCGAGACGCTGGTCTCGGCCGAGTTCCGGCGCGCGCTGCTGATGTCCGAAAAGGACGATCTGCCGCCCGACGAGAACTACTTCGCGCTGGGGCTGACCTCGTTGCGGGCGGCCGAGATCAAGCAGCGGCTCGAAGAAAAGCTCGGCTGCGAGCTGGACGCGTCGCTGCTGTTCGACAACGCGACCGTCCGCCAGGTCGTCGACTTCGTCGCCGAAGCGGTCCTGCCCGGGGCCGGTGCGCCCGCCGCGGCGGAACCGTCCGGGCCGGGGCACCGGCAGCTGGTCGATTCCCTGCTCGAAGACCTCTACGAACACTGAACTTTTAGGGAGCGCCGTCCCGCCGGGGCGGCGCGAGGGAGGGAGAACGGTGTCCGAGACCCGCGCCGAACGCGAGCAGGCGCTGCTGCGCGAGCTGCTGCTGGAGAAGTACGAGCCGATCGCCATCGTCGGGGTCGGCCTGCGCTTCCCCGGCGGCAGCACGACGCCGGCCGAGTTCGAGGAGTTCCTGCGGGACGGCCGTTGCGGCACCGGCCCGATCCCGGACGACCGGTGGGACGTGGCCGGGTACTTCTCGGCCGAGGGCACGGCGAAGGGCAAGACCTCGGCGTCGGGCGGCGGCTTCCTCGACCGGATCGACCGCTTCGACCCCGGGTTCTTCAACATCTCCCCGAAAGAGGCCCAGTACATCGACCCGCAGCACCGGCTGGGGCTCGAAACCGCGTGGGAGGCGCTGGAGGACGCCACGATCGACCCGTCCGCGCTGCGCGGGCGCAACGGCGGCGTGTACATCGGCATCTCCTGCTTCGACTACACGCTGGAGATCGGCGCGCTGGCCGACGACGAGCTGGACGCGTACGTGGGCACCGGCACCGCGCACAGCGCCCTGCCCGGCCGCATTTCCTACTTGCTCGGCTGGCGGGGCCCGAGCATCGCGATCGACACCGCGTGCTCGTCCTCGATCGTCGCGCTCGACCTGGCGGTGCAGGGCCTGCGCCGCGGCGACTGCGAGATCGCCATCACCGGCGGCGTGAACGCGATCCACCATCCGCTCAACCACATCGTGTTCTCCCAGGCCGGAATGCTGTCTCCGGACGGCAAGTGCAAGACGTTCGACGAGTCGGCCGACGGCTACGCCCGCAGCGAAGGCGCCGGGATGATCGTGCTCAAGCGGCTTTCCGACGCCAAGCGCGACGGCGACCGGATCCTCGCGCTGATCCGCGGCACCGCGGTGCGCCAGGACGGCGAGAGCGGCGGCTTGACCGTGCCCAACAGCGTCGCGCAGGAAGCCGTCATGCGCGCGGCGCTGGACCGCGCTTCGCTGAGCCCGGCCGACATCCAGTACGTCGAGGCGCACGGCACCGGGACCTCCCTCGGCGACCCGATCGAGATGCGCTCGATCAGCGGCGTGTTCGCTGAATCGCACACGCCGGAGAACCCCGTCGTCGTCGGCTCGCTCAAGACCAACATCGGGCACATGGAGGCCGCCGCGGGCATCGGCGGCGTCATCAAGACCGCGCTGCAGCTGCGGCACGGCCGGATCTACCCGCATCTGCACGTCGACCGGCCCTCCGCGCACATCCCGTGGGACCGCTCGCCGGTTTCGGTTCCGGAGACGACGACGCGGTGGGAGGCTCCGGTGCGCCGGGCCGTGGTCAACTCGTTCGGTTTCGCCGGGACGATCGCCTCGGCCGTGCTGGAGCAGACGCCGGAGAAGCTGCTCGCCCCCGCCGAGCCGGCGTCCGCGCGCGAGGGGGAGGGCGAGGTGTTCGTCCTGTCCGCCAAGAGCCCGAAGGCGCTTCGCTTGCAGGCAGCCAAATACCGCGACTTCCTCGCCCAGACGCCGGACGTGCCGCTGCGCGACGTCTGCTACACCGCCGCCGTCGGCCGGGCGCATTTCGACGAGCGGCTGTCCGGGGTCGTGTCCAGCCGGGAGGACCTGCTCGCCCTGCTGGCCGCCGAACCCGCGGCGGCGACGGGGGAGACGTACAAGGTCGCGATGCTGTTCACCGGCCAGGGCGCCCAGTACCCGGGCATGGGCCGCGCGCTGTACGAGCGCTATCCGGAATTCCGGGCCCACGTCGACGAATGCGACCGCCTGTTCGCCCGGCACCTCGGAGTGTCCGTGCGGGACTTGGGTTTCGGCTCCGACCGCGAACCGCTCGACCGGACCGAATTCACCCAGCCCGCCCTGTTCACCGTCGAGTACGCCATGGCGAAGCTCTGGATCGGCTGGGGCGTCGAGCCGAGCGTGCTGATCGGGCACAGCATCGGCGAGGTCGTCGCCGCCGCGGTCGCCGGGCTGTTCTCGCTCGAGGACGCGGTGCTGCTCGTCGCGGCGCGCGCCCGGCTGATGCAGTCGGTCTCGGCGCCGGGCGGCATGGTGTCGGTCGCGCTGCCCGCCGCCGAACTGGAGCCGCTGCTCGCCGGGTACTCGGACCTGGCGATCGCGGCGGTCAACGCGCCCGGGCTCTGCGTGGTCTCCGGCGGCGAGGAATCGCTCGCCAAGGTCGTCGAGCAGCTGGCCGCGCGCGAGGTGAAGGCCAAGCCCCTCGCCGTTTCGCACGCGTTCCACTCGCCGCTGATGCGCGAGGTCTTCGCCGACTTCGCCGCGGCCATCGCGGGCATCGAATTCCACGAGCCGGACCGCACCCTGATCTCCAACGTCACCGGCGCGGTCGCGTCGCCGGAGCTGTTGTCGGACCCGCAGTACTGGGTCCGGCACATCGGCGAGCCGGTGGACTTCGCCGCGGGCATGGCGGCGATCGCGGCCCGCGGCAGGCACGCGTTCGTCGAGGTCGGCCCGGCGGGCACGCTGCTCGGCCTCGGCCGCCGGTGCGTCGACCCGGGCGAGCACCTCTGGCTGGCCAGCATGCACCCCGACGACGCGACCGGCGAGGTGCTCAAGAAGTCCGTCGCCGAGCTGTACCGGGCCGGGCTTTCCCTGTCCTGGGCGGGTTATTACCGCGGCCGGGAAGGCCGCCGCGTCACGCTGCCGGCCTACGCGTTCGACCGGCGGCGGTACTGGCTGCCCGCGTCCGCCGGGCGCAAGCAGGACGGCGGCGGAGCGAGCGCGCACCACCCGCTGCTCGGCGTTCCGGCGCGGGGCGAGGGCAGCGTCCGGGAATTCCGCACGACGCTGAGCCCCGGCCGTCCCGGCTACCTGCGCGACCACGTCGTGATGGGCCAGTTCGTGGTCCCCGCCGCCGCGTTCGTCGAGGTGCTGCTGGCGGCGCAGGACGTCGTGTTCGGCGAGACCGGCCGTCCGTTGCGGGACATCGGGATCCACGAGCCGCTGATCGTGTCCGACGAATACGAGGTCGAGGTTCGCACACTGGTGTGGCCGGACGAAAACGGCTGTGCCGCGGTCGAGATCTTCAGCCGGGTCGCGGGCGAGGACGGCGGCATCGAGCGCAAGCACGTCACCGCGACCATCGACGCACCCGCCGACGCGTTGCTGCCCGAACTCGCGGCGGCGTCGGCCGAACTGCGCGAACGCGCGGCCGCGGTAGTGGACGCCGAACCGGTGGCCGTCGTGCCCGAAGACCTCTACGCCGACTTCGACGACCTCGGGCTGTCGTACGGTCCCGAGTTCGCGCGGATCACCTCGCTGACGCGGGAAGGCGACCGTGTTTCGGTAGCCGCGCTGCGCGGGCACGACACCGGCGCGGGCGAGTACCTGCCGCCGTTCTTGCTGGACAACGTGATCCAGTCGGTCGCCGGGGTGCTCGACGACGGCGAGAGCTACCTGCCGGTCGGCTTCGGCACCCTGCAACTGCTCAAGAAGCCGAAGGGCGAGACGCTGCGCAGCCTGCTGCGCATCACCAGCGACGACCTGACCAGCCGGGACCTGACCGCCGACATGCTGCTGCTCGACGGGGACCGGGCGGTGTTCGTCGCGCGGGGGCTCGCGTTCCGGCGCGTCGCCGCCGGGCCGAACGAGCAGCGGCGCGGGCTGTTCCACGAAACCCGGTGGGTCAAGCGTTCTCTCGTGCGCACGTCCCGGGCCGAGCCGCGCGACGTCGTCGTGGTCAACCGGTCCGCGGCGCAGTTCGATTCGCTCGCCGAGCCGTTGCGGGCAGCGGGGATCCGCGTGCGCTACGCCGCGGACGCGGCCGGCGTGGCGGCGTTGTACGCCGAGCGCACGCCGACGGACGTCTGCTGGTTCTGGCGGCCGGCCGCCGGGGGCATGCTGCCCGAGGAGGCCGAGCGCAACTACTCCGACCTTCTGTCTACTTTGGACATTCTGCAGCGCCGCTCGTTCGGGCAGGGCCAGCGATTCTGGCTGGTGACCGAAGGCGCTCAGCAGCTGCCGGGCGATGCCGAGGACGTCTCCGTGCCGCCGCTCGCGGCGTCGCTGTGGGGCTTCGGCCGGTCGCTGTGGTCGGAAAGCCCGGCCTATCGGCCGACCCTGGTCGACGTCGTGGAGGGCGACTACGCACCGCTGATCGCGGAGTGGCAGCTGGCCGAGGCCGACGAGTTCCAGGTCGCCTACCGCGACGGGATCCGGCACGTGCGCCGGATCCGCGCGCTCGACGCGGCCGGTCCGCGCGACGACAACTTCGCCCTGGTCCCGGGCAAGGACGGCGAATTCGCCGGGATCCGGCGCGCGCCGGTCGAGGACGAACCGCCCCAGGGCGCCGAAATCCAGGTCCGCGTGCACGCCGCCGGGATCAACTTCAAGGACGTGCTCAACGCCCTGGGCCTGCTCGCCCAGCACGCCGCCGACACCGGAGCCGAGTACCGCGAACTGCCGCTCGGCTTCGAGGGCGCGGGCACGGTGGTCGCGGCCGGTCCGGAGGCGGAGTTCGCGGTCGGCGACGAAGTGATCGTGAGCCACCTCGGCTGCATGCGCCGCCGGGTGACCGTGCCGTCGGAAATGGCGGTGCGCAAGCCGCCGAACCTCGGGTTCGCGGAGGCCGCCGGCGTGCCGACGGCGTACGTGACCGCGTACTACTCGCTGCACACGCTGGCCGGGATCAAGCCGGGCGACCGGGTGCTCGTCCACGCCGCCGCGGGCGGGGTCGGCCAGGCGGCGGTCGCGCTGGCCAAGCTCGCCGGTGCGGAAATCTACGCCACGGCCAGCCCCGGCAAGCACGATTTCCTTCGCGCGCAAGGCATCGAGCACGTGCTGAACTCGCGCACGCTGGAGTTCGGCGACCGGATCCGGGAGCTGACCGGCGGCCGCGGCGTCGACATCGTGCTCAACAGCCTCAACAAGGACTTCATCCCGGCGGGCCTCGGCGTGCTGGCCGAGGGCGGCCGGTTCGTGGAGCTCGGCAAGCTGGGCATCTGGTCGGCCGAACAGGTCCGCGAGGTGCGGCCGGACGTCGGCTACCACAACTTCGACCTCAGCGAGTTCCCCGAGGCGGAGCTGCGGCGGATCAGCAAGGACATCCTCGAAACCGTGGCCGGCCTGCTCACTTCCGGGCAGATCGCGCCGATCGCGACGACCGCGTACTCGCTCGACGAGATCGAGGAGGCGTTCGGCGTGCTCAGCCGGGGCGCGAACGTCGGCAAGCTGGTGCTGGACTTCGCCGAGCGCCCCGGGATCGGCTCCGGCCCGGGCGTCGCCCTGAGCCCGGACGAGACGTACCTGATCACCGGCGGTCTCGGCGCGCTCGGCGTCGTCACCGCCCGGAAGCTGGTCGACGAGGGCGCCCGGCACCTGAGCCTGGTCAGCCGCCGGGAACCGGACGCGCGAGCGATCGCGGATCTCGCGCAGCGGCTCGGCGAGGACGTGCGGGTCGAGTTCTACCGGGGCGACATCGCCGACGCGGCGGACGTCGGCCGCATCGCCGAGGCGATCGGCGCGGCGGGCCGTCCGCTCGGCGGGATCGTGCACGCGGCGGGCGTCCTCGCCGACGGGCCGATCTCGGCGATGACGTGGGAGCAGATCGACCGGGTCTTCCGGACGAAGGTCTACGGCACCTGGCTGCTGCACGAGATGGCCGCGAAGTTCCCCGAGCTGAAGTTCTTCGTCGGCTACTCGTCGATGTCCGCCGCGCTCGGCCCGGCGGGCCAGGCGAACTACGCGGCGGGCAACACGTTCGTCGACGCGGTGATGACGCGGCGGGCGGCGGCCGGGCAGGCGGGGCTGAGCGTCGGCTGGGGCCCGTGGGCCGAGGTCGGCATGGCGGCGAGCCTGACCGAGCAGATGATCCGCGGCATCGAGGGCCAGGGTCTGCGCTTCCTCAAGCCGAGGGCCGGGGCCAGGGCGCTCGGGAAGCTGCTCGGGCAGCCGGTCTCCGAGGTCATGGTCGGCGAGGTCGAATGGGACCGGTTCGTCCCGTCGCGCCCGGCGGCCAACGCGTTGTTCCGGCTGGTGGCGCGGACGGCCACGGTGGCCGACCGCTCGGTCGACCTGGACGCGCTGCGGGCGCTGCCGAAACTCGAGCGGCGGGCGGCGATCAACGAGGCCGTGCGCGCGCGGATCGCGGACCTGCTGCGGTTCGACGACGCCGGCGACATCTCGCCGCAGGCGAAGTTCATGGAACTCGGCGTCGACTCGCTGATGGCGGTGGAGATGAAAAACGCGCTGGAGTCGGCGTTCCGCGTCTCGTTGCCGACTTCCGTGGTCTTCGACTACCCGTCGGTGGCCGTGCTCGCCGCGTTCGTGGACGAGCAGCTCGTCCCGGAAACGGCGGCCCCGGATGCCGGGACCGGCGCGGTCGAGACCATGCCGGACGCGGAGATCGACGCCGAACTCGCCGCGCTGCGGGGGATGTGAGCCGGTGAAGGAGTACATCGACTCGCTCGAGCGGCTGCCGCACAAGCAGCTGGTGATGCTGCTCGCGCGGCAGCGGCTCGCCGCCACCCAGGACATTTCGGTGGTGGGCATGGGATTGCGGTTCCCCGGCGAGCTCGACGGCCCGGACGCGCTGTGGTCGGCGCTGCGGGAGGGCCGCGTGGTGTTCGAGGACCAGCCGGAGGTGCCGCTCGACAGCACCGGCCGCCCGCGCTGGAACCTCGACGCGGAAGACCTGCGGCCGTACGCGGATCTGCTGCGCCGGGGTTCGTACCTGTCCTCGATAGACGTCTTCGACGCCGAGCGCTTCGGAATCGACGAGGAAGAAGCGAAATACCTGGACCCGCAGCAACGGCTTCTCGTCACCTGCGCGGCGGAAGCGCTCGCCGACGCCGGGCTCGACGACGTGACCGGTGTACGGGCGGGAGTCTTCGCGGCGGTCAGCACGGTGGAGTACAACTTCGCCGCGCTGCGCAACGGCGTGGGCGAAGACCGGCTGTCCGCCCACATGGGGCCGGGCAGCGCGCTGAGCGCCGCCGCCGGCCGGATCGCCGTCTGCCTCGGGCTCGACGGGCCCGCGTTCACCGTCGACACCGCGTGCTCGTCCGCGCTGACCGCGCTGCACCTCGCGTGCGCGTCGCTGCGGGCGGGCGAATGCGACGTCGCGGTCGTCGCCGCGGCTCACCTGCTGCTGGCCCCGGGCACCTTCGGGGTGTTCGCGAAGTCGGGCATGCTCTCGCCGACCGGGCGGTCGCGGCCGTTCGACGCGTCGGCGGACGGCTACGTCCGCGGCGAAGGCTGCGGGGTCCTGGTGCTGCGGCGCAAGCAGGACGCGGAAAAGGCGTACGCGGCGATCAAAGGCACCGCCGTGTACCAGCACGGTTCCCGCGACACGATCTCCCGGGTGTCGGGCACCGGACAGGCCCGGGTGATCCAGCACGCTCTGCGCGCGGCCGACGTCGAACCCGAGCAGGTCGGATACGTCGAGGCGCAGGCGAACGGCGTCCGCTTGGCCGGCGTGATCGAGGCCGAGGTGCTCGCCGACGTCTACGGCCGCAAGGGCGCCGGCCGTCCGCCGTTGCTGCTCGGCTCGGCGAAGGCGAACCTCGGGTACCTCGAAACGGTGTCCGGGATGGCCAGCCTGATGAAGGCCGTGCTCGCGGTCCGCGCCGGGGAAATTCCGCGCCAGGCAGGGGTTTCCGTGCCGGACCCGGACGTGGCGTGGGCGCGGCTGGGCCTGGAGATCCCGCGCGAGGGCACTCCGTGGCCGGACACCGGCGGCCGCCGGTTCGCCGCCGTCAGCTCGTTCGGGTTCACCGGGACCTACGCGCACGCGATCGTGGCGTCCGTGCGCGACGAGGAGACCGCCGCCGGTTCCGGAGCCGCCGTCCGCACCGGCCGGAGCTACTGGCCTGAAACGCATCGCTGGTCATGACCGGACAGGAGCGAACTTCCCCCATGTACTACGGCGAGCTGCAGACCCTCGACGCGACGGTCGCGTTCCACGCCCGGAACCGGCCCGACCAGGTCGCGATCCGCTGCGAGGACCGCGAGGTCACCTACGCGCAACTGCACCGCGGCAGCAACCGCATCGCCCGCGCGCTGCGGGCGGCGGGGGCCGGGCCGGGCGCCCGGGTGGTCTACCTCGGCCGGGATTCCGAGCACTACTACCGTCTGTTGTTCGCCTGCGCCAAGGCGGAAACCGTGCTGGTGCCGGTCAACTGGCGGCTCACCGCGGGCGAGACCGAGCACGTGCTGCGCGATTCGGGCGCGCACCTCGTCTTCGCCGAGCGCGATTTCCTCACCGTGGTCAAGGAAGCGGGCAAGGACCTGGCGGCACCACCCGAGGTCATTGCCGTCACCGCTTCCGACCCCGACGGCGGTCTCGACGATTGGGCGCGCGACGCCTCCGCCGAGGACATCGACGGCACGGCCGACCCGGACCGCCCGATCGTGCAGATGTACACGAGCGGGACCACGGGTCTGCCCAAGGGCGTCGTGCTGGCGCACCGCAGCTTCTACGCGGTCCGCGACGCGCTCGCCGGAGCGGACCTCGACTGGATCGACTGGCGGGAGGGCGACGTCAGCCTGCTCGGGGTGCCGGGGTTCCACATCGGCGGCCTGTGGTGGGCGCTGCAGGGTTTCCACGCGGGCATCACGAACGTCGCACTGCGCACGTTCACCAGCGCCGACGCGGTGCGCCTGGTGCGCGAGCACCGCGTCACGACCATGTGCGTCGTCCCGGCGATGCTGCAGATGATGCTCGCCGAGCGCGCGGTGACCGACGCGGACTTCGCGAGCGTGCGGAAGGTCGTCTACGGCGGCTCGCCGATCGGGGAGCGGCTGCTCGCGGAGGCCATCGAGCGGATCGGCTGCGAGTTCGCGCAGATCTACGGCCTGACCGAGTCCGGCAACACCGCGGTCTGCCTCCCGCCGTCCGAGCACGTCGCCGGGGGACCGCGGATGACCGCGGCGGGCCGCCCGTACCCCGGGTTCGCGCTGATGATCAAGGACGACGCCGGGAACCCGCTGCCCGCGAGGGAGATCGGCGAGGTCTGGATCCGCACCCCGGGGCACCTGCTGGAGTACTGGGGACAGCCGGAAGCCACGGCCGAGACCCTCGTGGACGGCTGGCTGCGCACCGGGGACGCGGGCTACCTCGACGAGGAGGGCTTCCTCTTCATCTGCGACCGGATCAAGGACACGATCATCGTCGCGGGCGAGAACGTCTACCCGGCCGAGGTGGAGAACGCGCTGGGCAAGCACCCGGCCGTGACCGAGGCCGCCGTCGTCGGCGTCCCGGACGAGCGGTGGGGCGAGGCGGTGCACGCCTTCGTCGTGCTCGCGCCCGGGGCCGAGGCGAGCGCCCGCGAGCTGACGGTCTTCCTTTCCGGGCGCCTCGCCGGGTTCAAGACACCGACCAGTTACGAGTACGTCGACCGGCTGCCCCGCAACGCCAGCGGAAAAATCCTGCGGCGGCAGCTCAGAGACTCCTTCTGGCAGGACGCCGCTCGTAAGGTGAATTGACCGGCAACCGGAAGGAAACACGGTGAACTCGTTGACTGCCATCAAGTTCGGGCTGAACGCCGCGGCCGCGGTATCGCCGAGCCTCGCGGGGAAACTGGCATTCCCGCTTTTCGTGCGCACGGGCGCCCGCGCCAAGGTGCGCCCGCCCGAACAGGCGGTGCACGACGCCGCCGACGCCGAGCGGATGCGCGTGGACGGCAAGGAACTCGCCGTCTACCGCTGGGGCGACAGCGACCGGCGGGTCCTGCTCATGCACGGCTTCGACAGCCGCGCCTCCAGCTGGGCCGCGCTCGTCCCGGGCATTCTCGAACTGGGCATGTCGGCGGTGGCGTTCGACTCCTTCGGGCACGGGGATTCCGAGGGCGACCGGTCGACGATCGTCGACACCGCGAGCGCCGCGCGGGCGGTGGCCGCGAAATACGGGCCCTTCCGCGCGGTCGTCGCGCACTCCTTCGGCGGCCTCTGCGCCTACCACGCGCTCCGCACCGGCGTGCCGGCCGACCGGCTCGTCACCATCGGGGCGGTGTGCGATTTCGGGTACCTGCCGGTGCTGTTCACCGGGCGGCTGGGGCTCGGCGGCAAGGTCGCCGACGACCTGCGGCGGCGCAGCGAGCAGTACTTCGCGCCGGAAGAGGACATCTGGAACCGGTTCTCCGCGACCTACCGCGCGGACGAGGCCAAGTGGCCGCTGCTGGTGATCCACGACGACAAGGACAAGGAAATCCACGTCTCGCAGGGGCGCAAGATCGCCGAGACGTATCCGCGGGCCGAATTCCTGGAGACCTCCGGGCTCGGGCACCGGCGGATCCTCGGCGACGGCGAGGTCGTCGCCAGGACGCTCGAGTTCATCGCCCGGGGCGAAACCGGGTGACGGGAAGAAAACCAGGGAAAGGGGACCGATGACCACGGGGCACGAGGACGGCGGGATCGACGCCGGGATCCGCGACGAGATCCGCCGGATCGTCGCCGACATCGTCGAGGTCGACGTCGAGGAAATCGGCTGGAACAGCCATTTCTGGGACGAGCTGAAGGCGGATTCCCTGCAGGGGATCGAAATCCTGTCGGCGCTGGAGCGCAGGTTCCGGATCACCATCGAGCAGTCGGCGCTGGCGGTGATGCACGACGTGCAGAACACCTACGAGGTGGTCGTGGCCGCGCTGGCGGCCGCCCGGGCCGGAGCGCGCTGACATGCCGGAGAACCGCTCCGGCCGCGAGCCGGTCGTCGTCACCGGGCTGGGGATCGTCAGCAGCATCGGCACCGGGGTCGGCGAGTTCGCGGACGGGTTGCGGGAGGGGCGCTCCGGCGCCCGCCCGATCACGGCGTTCGACATCGAGGGGTTCGCGCACACCACCGCGTGCGAGGTCCCGGACTTCGAGCCGGAGCGGTGGCTCGCGCGGCTGGCGCCCGGCGACCTCGGCCGGGCGACCCAGCTCTCGGTCGCCGGCGCGCGGATGGCGCTCGGCGACGCGGGCCTGACCGAGGAGCAGGTCCGCGACCGGCGGGCGCTGGTGGCGATCGGGACGACCTACGGCGAGTCCGGCGAACTCGACCGGATCGTGCGCGGGCAGGTGGCGAGCGGCTCCGACGACGTCGACGCCGCCGCCGCGCTCCGGTCGTCGTCGAGCCGGCTTTCGGTCGACGTCGCCCGGGAACTGGCGCTGACCGACGTCGAGGCGGTCACCATCCCGACCGCGTGCGCGGCGGGCAACTACGCCATCGGATACGGGTTCGACGCGGTCGCCGGCGGCGAGGCCGACATCGCGCTGTGCGGGGGCGTCGACGCGTTGCTGCGCATGACGTTCGTGACGTTCTACCGGCTGGGCACGATCGCGCCGGAGCACTGCCAGCCGTTCGACCGGGACCGCAAGGGCATCCTCACCGGCGAGGGCGGCGCGGTGCTGGTGCTGGAGACGCTCGGCTCCGCGCTCGCCCGCGGCGCGCACGTCTACGCCGAGGTGCTGGGCTACGGCCTGGCGTGCGACGCCCACCATCCGGTCGCGCCGGACCAGTCCAGCGTGGCCCGGTGCATCCGGCAGGCGCACCGGAACGCGGGCATCGAGCCCGGCGAGGTCGACTACATCTCCGCGCACGGCACCGGGACCAAGGCCAACGACGTGATCGAGGCGGCCGCGATCAAGCAGGTGTTCGGGCCGGAGCCGCCGCCGACGTCGTCGATGAAGTCGATGCTCGGCCACAGCATGGGCGCGGCGAGCGCGCTGGCCGCGGCGGGCTGCGCGCTGGCGCTGGAGAACGGGTTCATCCCGCCGACGGTCAACTTCTCCGAGCCCGACCCCGAGATCGGCATCGACTGCGTGCCCAACACGGCGAGGAAGGAAGAACTCCGGGTGGTCCAGAACAATTCGCTCGCCTTCGCCGGCAACGACGCGGTGCTGATCCTCGGCAAGCACGAGCAGAGCGGACGGCGATGACCGCTTCAGCCACTTCGGTGATCACCGCGTGGGAGACGTATTCCCCGCTGGGGCACGGCGCGCAGGCCCACCTTTCCGGCCTGCGCGAAGGCGACGGGAAGCGCGCCGCGGTCGCGGACTTCGACGTGCGCGAGATCCTCGGCAAGAAAGGGACGCGGGCGATGGACCGGGCCGCGGGACTCGCGGTCGCGACGACCGGCCTGCTGCTGGACAAGATCGGCCGCGAGCGGTACGCGGCGGACGACCTCGGCCTGGTCCTGGGGGCCAACGACGGGGTCCAGAGCGCGATGGAGTTCCTCCGCGACACGTGGACCCGGGACAAGCCCTACGACGTCGACCCGGCGCACGTGCCGAGGACCCTGATGAACTTCGCCGCCGGGCAGTGCGCGATCTGGCACGGGATCAAGGGACCGAACACGACGATCTGCGGCAGCCACGCGACCGGGTTGCTGACCTTGAACTACGCGCGCCGGATGCACGGCAACGGGCACGCGAAAGCGGTCGTCTGGGGCGCGGTGGAGGAGCTGTCGCCCGGCCGGCGCGCGGTCGAGGCGGCCCGCTCGGCCGGGTCGGACCCGGCCGAGGGCTGCGTGATGTTCCTGCTCGAAGCGCCCGAAGCCGTCGGCGGCGACCGCCGTGCGCTGGCCGAGGTCCTCGCGGTGGACTTCGGGGTCTACCCCGAACCGGACGGGATGCAGTCCGCGCTCGCCGCCAGCCTCCGCCGGGCCTTGCGGAAAGCGGGGGTCGACGCGGGCGAGGTCGGTGCGGTCGTGCCCGCGGCTTCGCCGAGCCGCGGCGCTCGGGAACGCGCGGCCGTCGGCGAGGTCCTGCCGGACGCGCAGGTGCGCACGAGGAGCGCGGAACGCTTCGGCGACACCGGGGCGGCTTCGGCCGCGTACCAGCTCGTCGAACTGCTGGCGGAACCGGGAGAACCGGGCCGGATCGGCGTGGTGACCACGTCGGACGCGGAAGGACGGGTGGGATGCGCGGTCTTCCGGAGCTGCTGACGCCGTTCGAGTGGCGGTTCGCCCGGGTCGGCCCGGACACGGTGCGAACCAGCGTCGACTCGAACTCCGCGGTTTTCGCCGGCCACTTCCCGGAGCGGCCGGTCGTGCCCGGCGTATGCCTGATCGACCTGGTGCGCCAGGCCGCCGCGGAACTGGGATTTCCGGTGCCGCCCGGGCTTGACGTCGCGCGGGCCCGGTTCGTCGACGCGGTGCGGCCGGGCGACGAGCTGGAGACGACCGTCTCCGCGGGACCGGACGGGCAGCTGACCGGCGCCGTGCGCAGGCGGGGCGAGCCCGTCTGCCAGATCCGGTTCGCCGCGCCGTGACCGGCCTGCACGACCTGCTTCCGCACCGCGACCCGATGCTGCTGCTCGACGAGATCACGGCGGTCGAGCCCGGCGTCCGGCTGGCGGCGCGCTGGACGGTCGCGGCGGACCGGCCGTGGTGCCGGAACGGGGCCGCGCCGTACCTGCTGCTCGAGTCGTGGCTGCAGGCGAGCGCGGCGCTGGCGTGCTGGGAATCCCCGCAGGCGGACGGAGAAGTGCTCGTCGCCGGGCTGCGCGACGTGCGGGCGGTGCGCGGCGCGGCGCCCGGCGAGGCGATCGAGCACCGCGTGGAACTGGTGCGCGGCGTGACCGGGTCGGCGATCTGCGCGGGCACGGCCTTGATCGGCGACGAGACAGTGCTGTCCGTCGGACAGGCGACAATCGGTTTCGGGAACAGGACGGGACGATGACACAACGCCCGGTGGCTTTGGTGACCGGCGGTTCGCGGGGGATCGGGCGCGCCGTCGTGCTCCGGCTCGCGCGGTCCGGGCATGACGTGGCCTTCTGCTATCGCTCGCGCGCGGACGACGCGGCGGAGGTCGAAAAGCTGGCGGCCGAATGCGGCGCCGCCGCGCTGGCCTGCGCGGTCGACGTGACCGACGCGCAAGCCGTGCAGGAGTTCGTCCGGCGGGCCGAAGGAGAACTCGGCCCGGTCGAAGCGGTGGTGACCTCCGCGGGCATCACGCGCGACCGGCCGGTGGTCGCGATGTCCGACGACGACTGGGGTTCGGTGTTCCGGACCAATGTGGACGGAACGTTCTTCGCGTGCCGGGCCGCGGTCTTCGGGATGATGAAGCGCCGTTCCGGGGCCGTGGTCACGCTGTCGTCGATCGCCGGCCGGGACGGCCAGGCCGGGCAGGCCAACTACGCGGCGGCCAAGGGCGCGATCGCGGCGTTCACGAAGACGCTGGCCAAGGAAGCGGGCCGGTACGGCATCCGGGCGAACACGGTCGCTCCCGGCTACATCGAGACCGAGATGACGAGCGCGATGTCCCAGGACGTGCTCGACAAGGCCGTGCCCCGGATCCCGCTCGGGCGGCTGGGGACCGCGGAGGAGGTCGCGGACCTGGTCGAGTTCCTGGTGTCCGGGCGCTCGGCGTACGTGACCGGCCAGGTCTTCGCGATCGACGGCGGCCTGGTGCTGTAACAGAGCCCCGCCAAGGAAAAGCCGCCGGAAACGGCTCGCGCCGCGCCCCCTCCGGGCGCGGCGTTTCCGTGCGTCCGGCTGTCTGGCACGAACGATCGTTCGCATGCTAGCCTGACGCTACGTTCAAGATCGGGGGGGCGAGTGGTGAGCACCAGTGCGTCGGCTTCGCGAGAGGCGGGACTGAGCTCCCGGGAGCTGGTATTGCGGCGGGCGATCGACCTGGCGTCGCTGGAGGGTCTCGACCGGCTCACCATCGGCAGGCTCGCCGGGGACCTGCGGCTCAGCAAAAGCGGCCTCTTCGCCCTCTTCGGGTCGAAGGAACGGCTGCAGCTGGCGGTCATCGAAGGCGCGCGGGCGTTCTACGTCGAGCACATCATCCTGCCCGCGCAGCGAGTTCCCTCGGGCACTCGCCGGCTGCTCGCGCTGATCGAGCGGTTCCTGCTCAACTCCGAAGAACACTGGCTGCCGGGCGGCTGCTTCTTCACGCCGGTGGCGCACGAGTTCGATTCGCGCCCCGGCCCGATCCGGGACGCGATCGCCGCGCTGATCCAAGAGGGCAACGACGTCCTCGCCCAGCAGATCCGCGTCGCGGTGGCCAAGGGCGAGCTGCGCGCCGACACCGACGTCGCGGAGCTGGCTTTCGAACTCCAGGGGCTGCTGTTCGCGGCCAACCTGCACGGCCAGCTCGGCCTCCCGGACGCGTTCGCGCGGGCGCGTTCCCTTTCCCGCAAGGCGTTGCGCGGCCACGCGGCCGACGACGGCGCCTTCGCGCGGCTGCTGGCCGAATCCTGATCTTCCCGACGGCGAATCATCGTGACTTCACAAAGGCGGGGCTAGATGCAGAACACCTCTGAGCTGCCGGTGCTCGACGACCTGGTCAGGTCCGCGAAGGGCCCGTGGTGGGAGTGGATCCCGGACATCGGAAGGCAGCACCGGTTCAGCCGGCTCGGCGGCATGGTCCTGGTGCACCGGTACGAGGACTGCTGGGAGGTCCTGCGGGACCCGGCGCGGTTCCGGGAAGGCGTTTTCGCGGCGATCAAACGGCTCGAGGGGGTCGACCCGCGGTTCGTCGAACGCCGCAGCAAGTCCCTCCTGTCGCTGGAGGGCGAGGACCACCAGCGCCTGCGCCGGCTCGCGCTGCCGGTGTTCCGCGCCCCGCTGATGGATCCGCTGCGCCCGCGGATGCGCCGGATCTTCTCCGACATGGTCGACGCCGCCGCGTCCGGCGCCCCGCTCGACGCCGTGTCCGCGCTGACGCGGCAGTACCCCCTGTCGGTGATCTGCGCCGTTCTCGGCGTCCCCACCGACGATCTGGAGTTCTTCTCCGAAATCGCCGAGGCTCAGGTCAGCGGGCTGAGCGGGTCCCCGGACACGTTCCCGGCCGCGATGCGCGCCTACGACGAACTCGACCGGTACCTGACCGAACTGCTCCAGCAGCGCCGCGAGCGCCCGACCGACGACCTGCTGTCCAATCTCGTCCGTGCGGAGGAGAACGGCGACCGGTTCAGCCGGGAGGAACTGATCTCCCTGGTGTCCACGCTCCTGGTGGCCGGGACCGACACGACCCGGACCACCCTGGCCAGCGTCATCTACCTGTTCGCCAAATACCCGGAGCAGTGGGACGACCTGGTCGCCAACCCGGAGCTGGTGCCCAGCGCGCTCGACGAGGTGATGCGCTTCGCGCCGACCGCGTTCGTGATCAAGCGGATGGCGCTGGCCGACGTCACCCTCGGCGGCCTGGACATCCCGGCCGGAACCGAGGTCGCGACGCTGGTGGTGATGGCCAACCGCGACCCGGACGTCTTCGCCGACCCGGACCGGTTCGACATCCGGCGGGTGACGCGGCGGCCGAACCTCGGGTTCGGCGCGGGCTACCGGCACTGCATCGGCAACGCGCTGGCCAAGGCGGAACTCGAGGAGGCGCTGAAGGTGCTCGTCGAACGGTTCGAGCGCATCGAGCCGGCCGGCGCGCCGTCGTGGCGCCGTCCGGACAACATCCAGGGCCCGACCGCGCTGCCGGTCCGGCTGATCCCGCGCGCCGCGGACCGGCAGCCCGAAACGGTGTCGTGATGACGGATCCGATTTCCGCGGGGCAGGCGGCCGGTTCCCGCACCGTGCTGCTCTTCGCCTCGGCGGCGACCTTCGTGGCGTTCCTCGACGTCACGGTCGTGAACGTGGCTTTTCCCGATCTGCGGGCGAGTTTTCCCGACGTTCCGGTGTCGTGGCTGACCTGGGTCGTTACGAGCTACACGGTCTTGTTCGCGGCGCTGTTGTGCTCCTCGGGACGGCTGGCCGACGTGATGGGCCGGCGCAAGCTGTTCAGCAGCGCGACCGCCGCTTTCACCGCTGTCTCGCTGCTGTGCGCGATCGCGCCCAACGTCGAGCTGCTCGCGGTTTTCCGTGCGCTGCAAGGCGCGGCGGCGTCCGCGATGATCCCGTCCGCGCTCGGTCTCGTGCTGGCCGAAAGCCCGCCGGAGAAACGGGCCGCGGCGGTCGGCACCTGGGGCGCGGCCGGCGCGATCGCCGGGCTCGTCGGCCCGGTGCTCGGCGGCGGGCTCGTGGAGGCCTTCGGCTGGCGCGCGGTGTTCCTGATCAACATCCCGATCGGCATCGTCGTGGTGTACGGCACGCTGCGCACGGTCCGGCGCGACCAGCCGGTCAAGCAGGCGCTGCCCGACCCGGTCGGCACCGTCGCGATCACCGTCGGGGTCGGGGCGTTCGTACTGGGCTTGTCCGAGGGTGAACGCTGGGGCTGGGGGAGCGTCGCCACGGTGGCGACCGTCCTCGGCGGCGCGGTGGTCACGGCGCTGGCGCTGCTGCGTTCGCGGCGGCATCCCGCGCCGGCGGTGGAACTTTCGCTGTGGCGCAGCCACGCTTTCGCGCAGACCAACGTGATCGCGGCGTTCTTCGGCGCCGCCATGTACGCCGTGCTGCTGAGCAGTCCGTTGTTCCTCACCGGGATCTGGCATTACTCGGTGTTCGAGGCCGCGCTCGGCGTGACCCCGGGCGCGGTGACCTCCGCGGTCGCCGCGATCGCGGTCGGCCGGTGGGTCAGCCCGCACGGCCGGCTGCTGATGATCGTGTTCGGCTCGCTGCTGGTGGTCGCGGTGACGCTGTGGATGACCTTCGGCCTCGGCTCGGAGCCGCAGTTCCTCCTGGTGTGGCTGCCCTGCAGCCTGCTGAGCGGGCTCGGGATGGGCGCGGTGCTCACCGGGCTGGCCAGCATCGCCGCGGGTTCGCTGCCGCCGGCCAGTTTCGCCGCGGGCAGCGGGCTGCTGATGGCGGCGCGGCAGGTCGGCGGCGCGCTCGGCATCGCCGCGGTGGCCGCGATCCTGAGCGTGGGCGGCAACCAGACGCTGGACGCGCTGCTCTCGGTGTTCGGATTCTGCGCGATCGTCAGCGGCGTGGCCGCGGTGTTCGGAATCCTGCTTTACCTGCGGGTGCGCGCGCGGCGCCCCGCTGCCGCCGCCGCGGAGAAACAGCAAGCGGACGCGCGACCCAGCTGACGAAGGAACATCGGAGGACCCATGCCTGGTTCGCGAGTGCTCTCGGCCGGTTACTACCAGCCGGAGAAGGTGCTGACCAACAACGACATCGCGCAGATGATGGACACCAGCGACGAGTGGATCCGCACTCGCGTCGGCATCCGGACGCGCCACATCGCGGACCCCACCGAGACCGTGGACGAGATGGCCGCCCACGCGGCCCGGTCGGCGCTGGAGCGCGTGGCGCTCCCGGCCGCGGAGATCGACGCGGTGATCGTGGCGACGACCACGGCCCTGGACCGGTCGCCGAACGTGTCCGCGCGGGTCGCGGCCAAGCTGGGCATTCCGTGCCCGGCCACGCTGGACGTCAACGTGGCGTGCGCGGGCTTCTCGCACGCGCTCGCCGTCGCGGACCAGGCGATCCGCGCCGGATCGGCGACGAAGGCCCTGGTGATCGGCGTCGAGCGGCTGACGGATTTCGTCGACTGGAAGGACCGGTCGGTCAGCGTCCTGGTCGGCGACGGCGCGGGCGCGGTGGTGGTCGAGGCGACCGACGAGCCGTCGATCAGCCCGGTGGTCTGGGGATCCGTTCCGGAACTGGGCAGCGCCGTCCGCATCGAAGGCGTCCCGGGCAAGTTCGAGCAGGAGGGCCAGACCGTTTTCCGCTGGACCACCACCGAACTGCCCGGGATCGCGCGGAAAGTCTGCGACCGGGCGGGGGTCGCGCCCGAAGACCTCGACGCGGTGGTGCTGCACCAGGCGAACCTGCGGATCGTGGAACCGGTGGTGCGCAAGCTCGGCGCGGTGAACGCGGTGATCGCCCGGGACGTCGTCGACTCGGGCAACACCTCGGCGGCGAGCATTCCGCTGGCGCTGGCGAAGCTGGTGGAGCGCCGGGAGGTGAAGCCCGGCGCGCTGACCTTGCTGCTGGGGTTCGGCGGCGGCCTCGCCTACGCCGGGCAAGTGATCCGATGCCCGTGACCGGCGAGGCCGCCTCACGCGCTGAACGATCTCTCGCCGGTCAGCAGCCGGACGCTGTCGCCGTGGTTGAGAATGCCGTCGCGATTGAGCACCCGCTGGTGGAGCTCCTGCATTTCCACGGCGGGCTCCATGCCCAGCCGCTCGATCAGCCGGGTCCGGAGCCGCGCGTACACGGTCAGCGCCTCGGCGGTCCGGCCGGACCGGTAGAGGCCGATCATGAGGTAGCCGTGGAAATTCTCCCAGTGCGGATGCTGGTCGACGAGCGACTGCAGTTCGCCGACCGCCTCGTGGTGGTGGCCGAGCCGGAGGTCGATGGACAGTTTGCGTTCGATCGCGGCGAGCCGCCGCTCCTCGATCCGCTTGGCGAAGTGGTGCAGCATCGGGCCGCCGCGCACGTCGGCTAGCGCGTCGCCGCGCCACAGGCTGAGCCCTCGGTTCAGCTGCGCGGACGCGGCGGGCAGGTCGCCGGCGAGTTCGGCTTCCCGCGCTTCCTCGAGCCGGAGGCGGAACAGGGAGAGATCGACGTCGTTCCCGGCGGTCTGCAGCACGTAGCCCGGCTGCCGGGTCAGCAGCATGCTCCGGCCGGAGCCCTTCGTCACCGGGCAGTTCAGCAGATGCTTGCGCAACTGCGAAACGTAGACGTGCATCGCGGTGGCCGCGGTGCGCGGCGCCTCGTGCGGCCACAGCTCCTGGATCAGCTGGGAGACCGGGACGACGTTCCCGGCATTGATCACCAAAGCCGCGAGCAGGGTGCGCAGTTTCAACGGTTTCGGCGTGTGGTCCGCACCTCTTTCGTCCAGCAAGCCGAGCGGGCCTAAGACAGCAAACCTCATGCGGTTCATCCCCCAAGAAACATCGAGATCCGTCGCTGGCGCGTCGCTTTTTCACCTTCCCCAGCGGGCGCGCGCCGATGATCGAATGCGTTCCCGGTTCCGATTATACGCGACTGCCGGGGCGCCGGGGCCACACTGCGCCCGACTTCCGTCGGAAAAAATACCGCGCCGGCCCGGACGATTGCCACGTTATTATCCGGCGGCCAGTCAGCCGCCGGATGCGGGCAGTCGGCATTTTCATGATCAGCGCGGGCGGGAGAAGCGTCGTCGGCCGAGGCGGATGCCGTCGGACGCGGTGCTCCTGTTGGCGTAATCGCTTGTCTCGCCGGGGATTCGGGCGGGGATCCGTCGACTTGTGGCGTGGTTCGCCGCGCGGTCGAAAAGAGATGTGCGGCTAGGGGAATTTGCTTGAATAAGCCCCTTTCGTAGTTCACTTGAGACTGTCGAGCAGGTTTTTCGGTCGGACGAACGGGAGAGTCCAGTGTGCTCCCGGTATTCACGTGCATCGTCCGTCCACATGGGAACGTCGCGGTGCTCTTGTTTGCCGGAGGAGTGCCAGGTGAAAATATTCTCGAAAACTTCAGGAGGTGCGAGGAAAAATTCTGGATAATGCTGGTGGCTATCTCGCGATATCAGGAAACTTCCCTCGGCAACCGGCACTGCCCGCGCGACGGTTTTCCCCGGCAGGCCTGGATGTCGCGCATGATCAGCACGCCGCGCTGGTCGGCGGGCAGCGCGGCGGACAGGCGTTCGACCTCCAGCCTGCTCGACACGTCTTCCTCAGCGGACGGCCCCGCCTCGTCCCGCGCCGCGCCGCCGCGACGGCCGCCCGGCGAAAGGATTCAGCCTTCGCCGCCCGAGGTTCGGAAGCTGTGCTAACTTGGCCGGGTGCCCCGGATGGGCCTATGCATGGAGGTAGCGGCTAACCAGCCAGCACAGAGATCGGGCTCTCCGTCTCTCGCAGTTCCGCGGATCCGTCGAACGGATCGCTGCGCCGTGCCTGTCCTGCGGGGTCTTCGCGCGTCCCGTCCTGTGCTTGACGCCTCCTTTCCGGAAACCGAAAGGAAATGAGTGAGCAACGATTTTTCCCGCCGGCTGATCGCCGAGTTTCGCGCGAACGACGGCGTGCTGGGCGGCATGTTCGAGGGATGGTCGCTGGCAGTGCTGACGACCACCGGCGCGAGAACCGGCCTGCGCCGCGAGGTGCTTCTCGGCTATCTGGAGATCGACGGCGCCGGGGTGGTCGTCGCCTCGGCGAACGGGGCGGACCGCAATCCCGCCTGGTACCACAACATCCGGCGGAATCCGAGAGTGACCGTCGAGACCGGCGGCGACCCGTATGAGGCGATGGCGGCTATTCCGCAAGGAGCTGCGTACGAGAGGCTTTTCGCGCAAGTCCTCGCACAAGCTCCGGGCTACGGCGATTACCAGGCGAAAACGACCCGGCGGATTCCGGTGGTCGTACTGCACCGGATTGATGAGCGAGTCAACGGCATGGGCGATTGCTGATCGAAGCGCACCAATGGTTCCGCGCCGAATTGCGGACTCTGCGGGAGCAAGCGGACAACCTGGCCGACGGCAGCGCGACGACGATCGTCGGCCGGTACCGGATCTGGCTCAGGAAATGCGCACGCACTGCCTGAGCTTCTGCACCGCCCTGCGACGGCACCACGTCGGCGAGGACTCGACGGTGTTTCCTTCGCTGGCCGAGCAGTTCCCAGCGCCGGCCCCGGTCCTCGCGCAGCACCAGACGGCGGCGCGGCTGCGGACCAAATTGGAGCGTCTCGCGGGGGAGTTGGAGGCGCACTTCGCTCTGGAGGAACCGGCCGTGGTGACCGCGCTGAACGCCACGGCCGCGGCACCGCCGACGGCCTGAACCGGGACTCCGGCTCACGTCCCGGGCAAGTCGGACCCGGTGCGGCTGCGGATCGGATTGGAGCGTCTTGCGGGTGAGTCGGAAACAAGCTGTGGCGACCGCGCTCAACGCCACGGCGGCGGTGCCGCTGCGGATCGAACTCGATCGGCTCGCGGGTGAATCGCAGGCGCATTTCAACCTTGAGGACCAAGCCATGGCGACCGCGCTCAACGCCGCAACCGCAGCACCGCCGACAGCCTGCACCGAGCCCAGGCCCGCCGCGGTGTCCAGTGTGGACCTTGTTGCGAACAGAACACGGCGCTAGTCCGCGAGAAATGTGCGAAACAGGCCGCCCCGAATGGTTCAGACCAGGCGAACGGCCGTAAACCGGGCGCCGCTGCGCATTCCGGTGCGGAGTCGGCCGCGGGCAAGGGAAATCGGCGGGTCGGCGGAGTGCTTGTGCCCGAACGGCGGTTGGGCCGGGGGCACGCCTGGGTGATGACCCGCGCGGGGGAGCTGATTCGGCTGCGGGCCTGCTGGGCCGTTCGGGGTAGGTAGTGGGAAACTTGACTACAGCGGGTAATTCCGGTTGGCGGGTCAGCGTGACCCATCGTGACGTTCCCGTTATCTTCCCGGTGCTTCCTGACGGGAAAGACTCGCAGGCCGTGGCTGGAAAATGTCTGTAACACCGCCCGCTGAGCACCCGATACCTTGGCGAGTGTCACACCTTCGGCGACGTGCGGCCCGACCGCCCGGTGATCACTGATCGTGATCAGCGGTTCTGACTCAGCGTGCCGGCGGCGATCAGGTCCGGGGAGCTTGCGCAGCGCGGGAGGACTGATGGAAGAACCGGTGCGGCCCTGGCCCGCGGACGGCGTCGCGCTGCCGCGGGTCGACCTCACGGCGGTCCCCGCGCCGCCGGTCGAGGTGGCGGCCCCGCCGCCCGGCCGTCCGGACGCCGACGGCAGGCTCGACCCGGCCACGGTGTGCCCGGCGGAGGGGGATCCGCCGAAAACGCACGCCGCGGAATGGGAAAAGCGTTACCGCAGAACGGTGATCGCCTCGGATCTCGTCGCCGCCTGCGTGGTGATCGCGATCAGCGCGTTCGTCATCGACCGGCTCGCCCCGCACGACATGCACGCGTTCGGCACCGCGTTCGCGATCCTGTGCGCCCTCCCGGTCAGCCGGGCGTGGAGCGCGCGGGTGCTGGGGGAGGGCCCCGAGGAGTACCGCACGCTCGGCCGCGCGCTGATCACCGCGGCGGTGCTGGTCGCGTTCGGGGGACTGTTGTTCGGTGCGCTCGAAGTGCAGCCCTGGGTGTTTTTCGTAGTGCCCGCCGTCGCATTAGTCCTTTTTCCGCAGCGATATGTGCTCCGGCAGATCCTGCACCGGAGACGGCGGCGCGGGCTGTGCCTGCTTCCCGTGATGGCGGCGGGCAGCGCCGAAACGGTCGCGGACCTGATCAAGCGGACCCGGAAGGAAGCGCACGTCGGGTGGCGCGTCGAGGCGGTCTGCACGTCCACCGGGCACGGGGAGATCGACGGGGTCCCGGTCGTCGGGCGGCTCGAGGAGCTTTCGCGGCACGTCCGCCGCGGCGGATACCGGGTCGTCGCCATCACCGCCGACCAGTACTGGAACCCGGAGCGGCTGCAGCGGCTCGCCTGGGATCTCGAGGGCACGTCGTCGGAAATGGTCGTCGCGCCGGTCCTGATGGAGGTCGCCGGGCCGCGGCTGAACGTCAGCGGAGTCCTCGGCATGCCGCTGCTCCGGGTGACCGCCCCCGCGTTCACCGGCGGGCGCCGGCTGGTGAAGGAAGTCGTCGACCGCTGTGGCGCGACGTTGCTTCTCGCGCTGTTTTCGCCGCTGATGCTGGCGATCGCGGTGGCGGTGAAGGCGGGCGACCGAGGCCCGGTGGTCTACCGGCAGCGGCGGATCGGCAAGGACGGCGAAGCGTTCACCATGCTCAAATTCCGCACGATGGTGGTCGACGCGCACCTGATCCGCCGCGACCTGGAAAGGGCGAACGAAGGCGCGGGGCCGCTTTTCAAGATGAAGAAGGACCCGCGGGTCACCAAGGTCGGCGGGATGCTGCGCCGGTACTCGCTCGACGAACTGCCCCAGTTGTTCAACGTCGTCGCCGGGCGGATGTCGCTGGTCGGCCCCCGGCCGCCGCTGCCGGAGGAGACGGCCAAGTACGCTCCGGCCGCGCGCCGCAGGCTGCTGGTGAAACCCGGGCTGACCGGGCTGTGGCAGGTGAGCGGCCGCAGCGACCTGTCGTGGGACGAGAGCATCCGGCTCGACCTGCGCTACGTCGAGGACTGGTCGCTGGCGCTGGACCTGGTGATCCTCTGGAAAACCTTCCGCGCCGTCCTGGCCGGGCAGGGCGCCTACTGACCTGGGAAGATCCCTCCGCTGACGGCCGCCGGGCCGGGGAAGGCGCGGCGGCCGTCCTCGTGCGCTGGGTCACACCGGCCGGATCCGCGAAATAGTCAAGCGTTCAACCATGTTGGTGCCGTGCGTAGGCGACAGCACGGGAAGGAACGCCGAACCGATGACTACTTTCGCAGAGTCCGAGCAGTTGCAGGTGCCCGCCGAGGTGCAGGACCTCCTGTTCCGCGAAGCGCGCACGGCCAACAGCTTCAGCGACGAGCCGGTGACCGACGAGCAGGTCCGCGCGATCTACGACCTCGTCAAGTGGGCCCCCACCTCGATGAACACCCAGCCGCTGCGCGCGCTGGTGCTCCGCAGCGACGAGGCGAAGCAGCGTCTGCTGCCGCACCTGTTCGAGGGCAACCGGGCCAAGACCGAGACCGCGCCGCTGACCGTGATCCTGGCCGCGGACGTCGACTTCCACGAGAACATCCCGCAGGTCTTCCCGCACAACCCGGGCGTGAAGGACAACTTCGCCGACGAGTCCGGCCGTGTCGAGTTCTCCAAGCTGAACTCGCTGCTGCAGGTCGGCTACTTCATCATCGGCGTGCGCGCCGCCGGACTGGCCGCGGGCCCGATGACCGGCTTCGACGCCGCGGGCGTGGACAAGGAGTTCTTCTCCGGCAACAACTGGCGTTCGCTCGTAGTGGTGAACGTCGGCAAGCCGGGCGAGAACCCGTGGTTCGACCGCCTGCCGCGGCTCGACTTCGACCAGGTCGTCGAGACCCTCTGACCCCTTCCGCGTCGCCGAGAGGCCGCCCCGCACGCCCGGGGCGGCCTCTCGGCGTCCGCGGGCGACGGCGGTCGAATCGGCCGTCCCGCCGACGGCTAGCATCAGCGGAAGCCGTTTCAGTCACTTCTCCCAAAGGAGTCCGATCGTGTCCCAACCGTCGTCAGCTGCCGCCGTACCCGCCCCGCGCGTGGTGGTGCCGGCGGGCACTACGGCGGGCGCCGCGGTGCGCGAAGCCGGGCTGCCCACCAAGGGCCCGGACACGATCGTCGTCGTCCGCGACGCCGACGGGAAACTGCGCGACCTCGCGTGGGCCCCGGAGGCCGAGGCCCAGGTCGAAGCCGTCGCGGCGAACACCGAGGACGGCCGCAGCGTGATCCGGCACTCGGCCGCGCACGTGCTCGCCCAGGCCGTGCAGCAGGAATTCCCGGACGCCAAGCTCGGCATCGGCCCGCCGGTGCGCGACG
This sequence comes from Amycolatopsis sp. AA4, assembly GCF_002796545.1. Taxonomy (GTDB): domain Bacteria; phylum Actinomycetota; class Actinomycetes; order Mycobacteriales; family Pseudonocardiaceae; genus Amycolatopsis. The sequence goes on along the minus strand of NZ_CP024894.1, from coordinate 4,647,395 downwards.
GCTTCTACTACGACTTCGCCGTCGAAAAGCCGTTCACGCCCGAGGATCTGCAGAAGCTCGAGAAGCGGATGAAGCAGATCGTCAAGGGCGCGCAGCAGTTCTCGCGCCGCGTTTTTGCCTCCACCGACGAGGCCAAGGAAGAGCTGAAGGACGAGCCGTTCAAGCTCGAGCTGGTGGACCTGAAGTCCGAAAAGGACACAGTGGACACCTCCGAAATCATGGAGGTGGGCGGCGGCGAGCTGACCATCTACGACAACCTCGACCCGCGCACCAAGGAACGCGTGTGGAGCGACCTCTGCCGCGGCCCGCACGTGCCCACCACGAAGTTCATCCCGGCGTTCAAGCTCACCCGCGTGGCCGCCGCGTACTGGCGCGGCAACGAGAAAAACCCGCAGCTGCAACGGATCTACGGCACCGCGTGGGAATCGGCCGAGGCGCAGGACGCCCACCTCGAGCGCCTCGCCGAGGCCGAGCGCCGCGACCACCGCAAGCTCGGCGCGGAGCTGGACCTGTTCTCCTTCCCCGAGGAGATCGGCTCCGGCCTGCCGGTGTTCCACCCCAAGGGCGGCATCATCCGCCGCGAGCTGGAGAACTACTCGCGCCGCAGGCACGAGGAAGCCGGCTACGAGTTCGTGAACACGCCGCACATCTCCAAGGGCGACCTGTTCCACACTTCCGGGCACCTCCCGTACTACGCGGACACCATGTTCCCGCCGGTGCAGTTCGAGGAAGAGGACTACTACCTCAAGGCCATGAACTGCCCGATGCACAACCTGATCTTCCGCTCGCGCGGGCGGTCCTACCGCGAACTGCCGCTGCGGCTGTTCGAATTCGGCACCGTCTACCGCTACGAGAAGTCCGGCGTCGTGCACGGCCTCACCCGCGTGCGCGGCCTGACGATGGACGATTCGCACATCTACTGCACCAAGGAGCAGATGCCGTCCGAGCTGCGGTCGCTGCTCAAGTTCGTGCTGGACCTGCTGGCCGACTACGGCCTGTCCGACTTCTACCTCGAACTCTCCACCCGGGGCGACTCGGACAAGTTCATCGGCGAGGACTGGGAGTGGGAGGAGGCCACCGAGACGCTGCGCCAGGCCGCCGTCGACTCCGGCCTCGAACTGGTGCCGGACCCGGGCGGCGCGGCCTTCTACGGCCCGAAGATCTCGGTGCAGGCCAAGGACGCCATCGGCCGCACCTGGCAGATGTCGACCATCCAGCTGGACTTCAACCAGAACAAGCGGTTCGGCCTCGAGTACACCGCGCCCGACGGCAGCCGCCAGCGCCCGATCATGATCCACCGCGCGCTGTTCGGCTCGATCGAGCGGTTCTTCGGCGTGCTGACCGAGCACTACGCGGGCGCGTTCCCGGCGTGGCTGTCTCCGGTGCAGACGGTCGCCATCCCGATCACCGCCGACCAGGTCGAGTACCTGCGCGGCGTGGAGAAGGCGTTGCGCGCCAAGGGAATCCGCGTCGAGGTCGACGCGAGCGACGACCGGATGCAGAAGAAGATCCGCACCCACACCACGCAGAAGGTGCCGTTCCTGCTGCTGGCCGGCGCGAAGGACGCGGAGGCGGGCGCGGTGTCGTTCCGGTTCCGCGACGGCGGCCAGATCAACGGCGTCCCGGTCGACCAGGCCGTCGAGGCCATCGCCGAATGGGTCGCCCGCCGGGAGAACGCGTCGCCGTCGGCCGAAGCCGTGGAGAAGATCCTGAAGTGACCGAGCCGGAACTCGTCGAACAGGACGGGGCCGGGGTCCCGGACGCGCTGCAGCGGCTGTGGACCCCGCACCGGATGGCCTACATCCGCGGCCAGGACAAGCCGGACGGCGAGGAGTCCGACGGCTGCCCGTTCTGCCGCCTGCCCGGCCTCGGCGACGACAAGCGCGCGCTGATCGTCGCCCGCGGCGAGACGGTGTTCGCGGTGCTGAACCTGTACCCGTACAACCCGGGGCACCTGATGGTGGTCCCGTACCGGCACGTCGCGGACTACCCCGACCTCACCGCGGACGAGACGCGCGAGCTGGCCGAGTTCACCCAGCACGCGATGGGCGTGATCCGGGCGGTCTCGGCGGCGCACGGGTTCAACATCGGGATGAACCAGGGCGTGATCGCCGGGGCGGGCATCGCCGCGCACCTGCACCAGCACCTGGTGCCGCGCTGGGGCGGCGACGCGAACTTCATGCCGGTGATCGGGCACACGAAGGTGCTGCCGCAGCTGCTGGGCGAAACCCGCGACCTGCTCGCGGAGGCGTGGTGAGCCCCGTCGCGCGGCGGTGATTGAGTGCTCAACCAGCGTATGATGACGATATGTCCGAACCACGCTGGCTGACCGACGACGAGCAGCGGGTCTGGCGCGCCTACGCCCAGGCCAGTTCGCTGCTGCACGCCCACCTCGAGGGACAGCTGCAGCACGATTCGGGCATGCCGCACACGTACTACGAGGTGCTCGTCGCGCTGTCCGAGGCGGAGGGGCGGCGGCTGCGGATGAGCGAGCTGGCGTCGGTGCGCGGTTCGTCGCGCAGCCGGCTGTCGCACGCGGTGGCGCGGCTGGAGGCCAAGGGCTGGGTCCAGCGCGAGTCCTGCCCCACGGACAAGCGCGGGTCGTGGGCGGTGCTCACCGAGGCGGGGTTCGCGGCGCTGAAGGAAGCCGCGCCCGGGCACGTCGAGGCGGTCCGGGAGACGCTGTTCGACCAGCTGACGGGCGAGCAGGTGCGCCAGCTGGGCGAGATTTCCGAGGCGATCCTGGCCGGGCTGCGGCCGAAATGCCAGGCCGTCCGGGAGGCCGAGGAGGCGGCGGAATTCGCCGCGCCGGTCGTCGAACTGCCGAAATCCGGCTGACGTTCCGGCGGGTCGCGGGCGGGCGGGTCCGGTTCGGACAGCGGGGTCGATAGGCTTTCGTCGCCCACCCGCCCCCGAATCAGGTGCACAGACGAGGAAGATGCTCAACATTTTCGCCCGTGCCTCGGTCTCCCGCGTGACGGACCCGATCGGCGCCGCCCTGGTCCGCGCCGGACTGACCCCGAACGCGATGACCGTGCTCGGCACCGCGGGCGCCGTCGCGTGCGCGCTGGCGTTCTTCCCGCAGGGGATGCTGCTGTGGGGCACGTTCACCGTGTGGGGCTTCGCCATGCTCGACCTGCTCGACGGCGCGATGGCCCGCGCCCGCGGGTACGGCACGCCGTTCGGCGCGGTGCTCGACGCGACCTGCGACCGGCTGGTCGACGGCGCGCTGTTCGCCGCGATCGCGTGGTGGTGCTTCGTGCAGGACCACAACAACCGGGCCGCGGCCGCCGCGCTGATCTGCCTCGTGCTGGCCCAGGTCATTTCCTACGTGAAGGCGCGCGCCGAAGCGTCCGGCCTCGAAGCCGACGGCGGGCTGGTGGAACGCGCGGAGCGGCTCATCATCGCCCTGGTCGGCACCGGGCTGCACGGCTTCGGCGTGCCCTGGACCGTCGAGATCACGCTGTGGCTGCTCGCCGTGCTGTCGGTCGTCACGCTGCTGCAGCGCGCGGCGGCGGTGGCGAGCGCGGCGCGGGCGGTCGCGGCGAAACAGGCCGATCCTTCGGCGGGCGGGGCGCAACCGTGAGCACACTTTCCCAGCGGCTCAGCGAGTTCGGCTACGCGACGGGCTGGCGGCTCGTCCGGCGGCTGCCGAAGTCGTTCGGGTCGGCGACCTTCGCCTTCGGCGCGGACATGGCCGCGCGGCGCGGCGGCGGGGGAGTGCGGCAGCTGCGCGCGAACCTCGCCCGCGTCGTGCCGCAGGCCGGGGAAGCGGAGCTGGACGAGCTGGTCCGGCGCGCGATGCGGTCGTACGCGCGGTACTGGTTCGAGACGTTCCGGCTCCCCGCGATGGACCACGCGGCGGTCGCGAAGCAGGTGACGGTGACCGGCGCGGAGAACATCGACGCCGCGCTCGCCGAGGGCAACGGCGCGGTGATGACGCTGCCGCACAGCGGGAACTGGGACATCGCGGGAGTCTGGCTCGCCAGTTACGCGGGCACCTTCACCACCGTCGCGGAGCGGCTCAAGCCCGAGTCGCTGTACCGGCGGTTCGTGGAGTTCCGGGAGTCGCTCGGCTTCGAGATCGTGCCGCTGACCGGCGACAGCGCGGCCATGCGGCTGCTGCTGCGGCGGCTGCGCGAGAACAAGGTGGTGGTCCTGCTGGGGGACCGGGACCTGACGTCGTCCGGGATCCCGGTGCGGTTCTTCGGCGAGCAGACGCACCTGCCGCCCGGTCCGGCGCGGCTCGCCGCCACCACCGGCGCGGCCCTGCTGCCGACCGGCTGCTGGTTCACCGAGGACGGCTGGGAGATCCGGATCCACCCGCGCATCCGCGTCACCGCGCGCGCCGAGGTGCCCGCCGCGACGCAGGCGCTGGCCGACGTGTTCGCCGGCGACATCGCCGCGCATCCGGCCGACTGGCACATGCTGCAGCCGTTCTGGCCCGCCGATTCCGCGGCGACGGCGCTGGAAGAAGCGAGCTGACCCGGGTGGCGCGCGGGTTGAAGATCGGGATCGTGTGCCCGTACTCGTTCGACGTCCCCGGCGGGGTCCAGGGGCACGTGATCGACCTGGCGCGGGCGCTGCTCGAACGCGGGCACCGGGTGTCGGTGCTGGCTCCGGCGGACGAGGACGCCCAGGTGCCGGATTTCGTGCACCCCGCGGGCAAAGCACTGGGGATTCCGTACAACGGCTCGGTCGCGCGGCTGCAGTTCGGGCCGGTTTCGTACGCGCGGGTGCGGCGGTGGATCCGGGACAACGGCTTCGACGTGCTGCACCTGCACGAACCGGCCGCGCCGAGCCTGTCGCTGCTGGCGCTGAAGGTCGCCGACGGCCCGATCGTGGCCACCTTCCACACCGCGACGACGCGCTCGCGGACGCTGGCGGCGTTCCAGCCGGTGCTGCGTCCGCTGCTGGAGAAGATCACCGCGCGGATCGCGGTGTCCGCGCTGGCCCGGCGCGTGCAGGTGGAGCACGCGGGCGGCGACGCGGTGGAGATCCCGAACGGCGTGGACGTCGGCTTCTTCTCCCGGGCGCTGCCGCTGGACGGCTATCCGCGCGCGGGCGGGACGATCGGGTTCGTCGGGCGGTTCACCGAACCGCGCAAGGGCATGGACGTACTGCTGGAGGCCGCGCGGCGGCTGCTGCCGGAATTCGAGGACCTGCGGTTGCTCGTGGTCGGCCGCGGCGAGCCGGACCAGCTGCGGAAGATGGCCGGACCGGACCTGTGGCCGCACATCGACCTGCTGGGCCAGGTCGACGACGAGACCAAGGCCCGGGCACTGCGCAGTGTCGACGTCTACTGCGCGCCCAACACCGGCGGCGAGAGCTTCGGGATGATCCTCACCGAGGCGATGGCCGCGGGCACTCCGGTGCTCGCCAGCGGCCTCGATTCGTTCCGTCGCGTCCTCGACGACGGCAATGCCGGAATGCTCCACCTGACCGGCGACCCGGCCTCCCTCGCCGACGGCCTGCGCGAACTGCTGGGCGACCCGGCGCACCGGGCGTCGCTCGCGGCCGCGGCGGGCGAGCGCGTGACGGCGTACGACTGGGGAGTCGTGGTCACGCAGGTGCTGCGGGTGTACGAGACGGCCATCGCGGCGGACCCCCGGCTGGTCGCGGCGGGCGAGCGGGAGCCGGCGTGACGGTGCTGGTGTGGCTGCTCGTCGCGGCGGCCGCGATCGTGGTGCTCGGCGGGCTGTTCCTGGTCGCGACCGCGAATCGGCTCGACCGCCTGCACGTCCGGACCGACGCGGGCTGGGCCGCGCTGGAGGCCGCTCTCGCCCGGCGAGCCGTGGTCGCCCGGGCCGTCGCCGCCGTGCTGCACGACGGTGCTGCCCTGCATGCCGCAGCCGCGCGGGCCGAGGCTGCCGCACGGCCGGACCGCGAGGTCGCGGAGAACGAACTGACGCTCGCCCTGGCCTCGATCGACCGCTCCCGGCTGCCGGAAGTGCTCGCCGAGGAGCTGACGGACGCCGAACACCGGGTCGTTATCGCGCGCCGCGTGCACAACGACGCGGTGCGGGACACGCTGGCGCTGCGGCGGCGCCGGAAGGTGCGGTACTTCAAGCTCGCCGGGACCGCGCCGCTGCCGGAGTACTTCGAATTCGCCGAGCCGGACCTCTGAGGCAGACTGAGGCGCATGACGACCGAACCCGATGCCTGCGCCGTCGCCCACGGCGAGGCCGAAGAGCCGCCCGCCGAACGGACCCTGGTGGCCGTGTTCGCCTCGCCGGTCGCCAAGCACCTGCTGCGCTACGCGACCGACCTGGGCTATCACGCCGTGCTGTTCGAACCGGACGAGGCACGGGCCAGCGACGCTCCCGAGGGCGTCGAAGTCCGCACCACCGCGCCCTCTCCGGGCCCGGACGCGGATGTCGTCGTGACCGACCACCACCGCCCGGAACTCGGGACGGTCCTGCAGGCCGCACTGGCGACCCCGACGCGCTGGGTGGGCGTGCTGGGCAACCCGCGGCATCCGGGCCCGCACGTGGAAGCCCTGCGCGCACTGGGCGTGGCGGAACCGGACATCGCCCGCGTCCACCGGCCGGTCGGGCTGAACATCGGCTCGCGCACCCCGGCGGAGATCGCGATCGCGACGCTGGCCGGACTGGTGGCGGACCGCAACGGGCGACCGGGCGGCTTCGAGTTCTGAACTCGTGAGCGGTGATGCGCCCCTGATGGGGTTTCCGCGGTAGCGCGGCGTGCGGCGTCGTTACGGCGATGCGCGGCATGGACCGCGCCGCCTTTCCGCTCCCACCGACGTCCGTGAGGGGAACCCTGACGGAATCAGATTCCGTCAGGGTTCCCCTCACGGACATCCGCACCAACCCCACCGCGCCCGTCGACCGAGCGCAGCTTCACGCACCGCCTTCGCGGAGAGTTTCGTTCCTTCGGCAGCGGCCGGGCGGGCGCGCGGTGGCGAGGGTCCGTGAAGGGCTCCTTGAGGGAATCAGATTCCCTCAAGGAGCCCTTCACGGACCTCGGCGGGAGAGGATCCGCCGCCCGGTTCCCCGCAGCACCCTCACCAGCACCGCTGCCGCGAACCCACCGCACACCGCGCTACTGAGAAACCCCGATGTGGCATTGGGTGCGTGGGACGCACCCAATGCCACATTGGGGCGCTTGCCTGCGCAGGCAGGGTGTGAGCGACGGCGCCGGTTCTGGTCTGCCGGTCCCGGGTCCCTGCGCTCAGGTCGGGACCACCGCCCCCTCCGGCATCGGCTCGAAGCGGGCATGCCGCCGCGTGAACGTGGCCGTCCCCGAAGTCAGCGACCGCAGATCCACCGCGTACCGCAGCAGTTCCACCGCGGGCACCTCGGCGTGCACCACCGTGTGCCCGCCTTCCCCGGATTCCGTGCCCAGCACCCGGCCGCGGCGGGAGGACAGGTCGCCCAGCACGGTGCCCAGGTGTTCGTCCGGCAGGCTCACCTCGACCGTGTCCAGCGGTTCCAGCAGCAGGATCCGGCTGGCCGCCGCGGCTTCCCGCAGTGCGAGCGCGCCGGCGGTCTGGAACGCCGCGTCGGACGAGTCGACGCTGTGCGCCTTCCCGTCGGTCAGCGTCACGCGCACGTCCACCACCGGGTAGCCGTCCTGGACTCCGCGTTGCAGTTGCGCTCGCACGCCCTTCTCGACGCTCGGGATGAACTGGTGCGGCACCGCACCGCCGACGACCTTGTCCACGAACTCGAACCCGGCGCCGCGCGGCAGCGGTTCGACCTCGATGTCGCACACCGCGAACTGCCCGTGCCCGCCGGACTGTTTCACGTGCCGTCCGTGGCCGCGCGCGGGTTTCGCGAACGTGGAGCGCAGGCTGATCCGCACCGGCTCGGTGCCGACGTCCGCGCCGCCCGCGCGCAGCCGCGACAGGACGACCTCCGCGTGCGCCTCGCCCATGCACCACAGCACGAGCTGCCCGGTTTCGGCGTTGCGTTCCAGGCGCAGCGTCGGATCGCCCGCGACGAGGCGGGACAGGTTGCGGGACAACGTGTCCTCGTCGCTGCGGGACTTCGCGACCACGGCGACCGGCAGCAGCGGTTCGGGCATCCGCCAGGGTTTGATCAGCAGCGGATCGTCCGGCGACGACACGGTGTCGCCGGTTTCCGCGGAACCCACTTTGGTGAGCGCGCAGAGATCGCCCGCGACGCAGAACGGCACCTCGCGCAGGTTCGCGCCGAGCGGCGAGTACAGGTGGGCGACGCGTTCGTCGGCGTCGTGGTCTTCGTGGCCGCGTTCGGCGAGGCCGTGGCCGGAGACGTGCACGGGATTCTCGGGGCGCAGCGTCCCGGAAAACACCCGGACGAGCGAAACCCGTCCCACGTACGAGTCAACGGCGGTGCGCACGACCTCGGCCGCGAGCGGACCGTCCGGATCGGCGGACAGCGCGGCGTGCTCGGCGCCGTCGGGGCTGGTCACGCCGGGCGGGGTGTGCTCGAGCGGCGAGGGGAAGGCCCGCACGATGCCGTCGAGCACCTCGGCGAGCCCGACCCCGGTGTGCGCGCACACCGGGATGACCGGGTGGAACGAACCGCGCGCGACGGCCGTCTCGAGGTCGGCGATCAGCACGTCCTCGGAAATCTCCTCGCCGCCGAGATAGCGGTCCATAAGGGTCTCGTCCTCGCTCTCGGCGATGATGCCCTCTATCAGCTCGTTGCGGGCGTCGGCGTGCTCGCCGGAAACGGCCGGGTCCGGGTCGCTCACGCGCGGCGGATAGCCGGCGGAATAGTCGTAGCGGCGCCGGGTGACGAGCCCGACCAGTCCCTCGGGCGCGGGGAGGTACAGCGGCAGCACGCCCGCGCCGAAGGCGGCCTGGCAGGCGGCGATCTCGGCGAGCGGGTCGGCGCGGTGGTGGTCGAGGCGCGACACGACGACGGCGCGCGGCATGCCCACCGACGCGCATTCCTCCCACACCGCGACGGTGGCGGCGTCCACGCCCTCGGCGGCGCAGACGACGAACAGCGCGGCGTCCGCGGCCCTCAGCCCGGCGCGCAGTTCGCCCACGAAATCGGCGTACCCCGGGGTGTCGATGAGATTGATTTTGTGCCCGGCGTGCAGCACCGGGGCGACGGAAAGCCCGACTGAGCGCTGCTGGCGCACCGCCGCGGGGTCGTGGTCGCACACCGTGGTGCCCTCGACGACCGAACCGGCGCGCGGCACCGTGCCGGACGCGGCGAGCAGTGCCTCGGTGAGCGTGGTCTTCCCGGACCCGGAAGGCCCGACGAGGACGACGTTGCGCACCTTGGCGGGGTCGTCCACAGCGACGGCGGCCCCGGGGTCGGCACTCCTGTTCTGCTTGTCGGCCATGCCGGCCTCCTCAGCGACGGCGGATGGAAGAACTGTGTCCCCGATCACACACCCGCGACCCGCCGGGAAGCAAGGCGAACGGCCCGGGACCAGCCGTTCGCTTACTCCGGGCGCGCGGGGCCCCGGGCCATTGAATCCACTGTGGACGGCCCAGTGATCTACTGTCCACAAAGGATTTACCGGCGCATTGCCGCCGGATTGATCCGGAACGCCGGACTGCTGCCGAGCTGGGCGAGTGGCGATTCTTGGGCGGAAAGCGGAATTTCCGGAAAATGCGCACCGGAAATCGGCGCCGCGGCGCCGAAGTTGATAACTTAACGACCTTCGTCGGTTGTCCGGAGTTGGGAAAAACCCGACTCTTGGCGGGGTTCGATCCCATTCCACTTCCGAATCCGGCCCCCACCCCCGGGTCTGATCCGGCCTGTCCGGAGGAGAACACCGCCGATGAAATCGCGCCGACCGCTCGTGCTGCTCGCAGCCGGGGTGCTGGCCGGGGCCGTCACCACGGCCACCGCCGCCCACGCGCAACCGCTCGAACCGCAGAGTCCGCAGGCCGCCGAGGCCATGGCGGCCACCGCCGCGCAGGCGCTGGTCGCCTCCCGGCCCGCCGCGCTGCACGCCAGCAAGGACGACGTTTTCCAGCCGCACAAGGTGATCTCGTCGACCAACGGGCTGAAGTACGTGCCGTACGACCGCACCTACAAAGGCCTGCCGGTGATCGGCGGCGACTTCGTCGTGGCCACGAACTCCGCCGGGCAGGTGCTCGCCACCTCGGTCGCGCAGACCTCCGCGATCGACCTGCCCAGCACGTCGCCGAAGCTGACCGCGAAGCAGGCCGAAGCGATCGCGCGCACCCACGTGCCCACTGTGGACAGTGTGCAGCCCGCGACGCTCGCCACGTACGCGCTCGGCAGCCCGAGGCTCGCGTGGACGACCCGGGTGACCGGGCGGAACGCCGAAGGGCCCAGCAAGCTGGACGTCGTCGTCGACGCGATGACCGGCAAAGTCCTGCACACCCAGGAGCACGTGGCCTACGGCGACGCACAGGGCGTGTGGAACGGCCCGGAGCCGCTGCACCTCGACACGTCTTCGGACGGCGCGGGCGGCTACTCGATGACCGACCCGACCATCGCGAACCTCAGCTGCCAGGACGCCGCCACCCAGCAGACCTTCACCAAGTCGACCGACAGCTGGGGCAACGGCGACGAGACCGACAAGGAAACCGGCTGCGCCGACGCGCTGTACGGCATCCAGCAAGAGAACAAGATGCTGACGCAATGGCTGGGCCGCAACAGCTTCGACGGCAACGGCGGCGCCTGGCCGATCCGCGTCGGCCTCAACGAGCAGAACGCCTACTACGACGGCACCCAGGTTCAGGTCGGGAACAACACCGCGGGCCAGTGGATCGGCTCGCTCGACGTGATCGGGCACGAGTTCGGCCACGGCATCGACGACCACACGCCGGGCAGCATGTCCGGCGCGGGCACCCAGGAATTCGTCGCGGACGTCTTCGGGGCGTCGTCCGAATGGTTCGCCAACGAGCCCGCGCCGTACGCGGTCCCGGACTTCCTCGTCGGCAACCAGGTGAACCTCACCGGCAGCGGGCCGATCCGCAACATGTACGACCCGTCCCAGCTCGGCCACGCGAACTGCTACGACGACTCGATCCCGGGCACCGAGGTGCACGCCGCGGCCGGCCCCGGCAACCACTGGTTCTACCTGCTGGCCGAGGGAACGAACCCGACCAACGGCCAGCCGACGAGCCCGACGTGCAACAACTCCACGGTGACCGGGCTCGGCGTGCAGACCGCGGTGAAGATCTTCTACAACGCGATGCTGCTGAAGACCAGCGGCAGCTCGTACCAGAGCTACCGCACCTGGACGCTGACCGCGGCGAAGAACCTCTTCCCCAACGGCTGCACCGAATTCAACACTGTGAAGGCGGCGTGGGACGCCGTGAGCGTTTCCGCCCAGCCGGACGAGCCGTCGTGCGGCGCGGCCGGCGCGACCGGTTCGCGGGCGATTTCCGCCCGATGACCCGGAACTGATTTCCCCACCGGCGGGCGGGGGAGGCGAACGGTCGCCTCTCCCGCCCGATCGTTATTGCTTGCCGGGTGTTTTCTCGTTCGAGAAGAATTGCGCACTGGAAGTCGCCGTGCGATTTCCGGTTACGGGACTCCGGCGAGCCTGAGCAACGCGGCGGTCGCCGCGGCGGCGATCACGACCGCCACGAACGGCGCCTTCCGCCACGCGAGCACTCCGCCCGCCAGAACTCCGGCCGGCCGGGCGATTCCGGCGAATTCGTGCCCCTGGGTCAGCGCGCTGGTCGCGACCAGCGCGGCGAGCAGCACCACCGCCGAGAGCGTCATCAGCCGCTCGGCGCGCGGGGACAACCGCACTTTCGTGCGCAGCAGCGGCCCGGCGAGCCGGAACGCGAACGTCCCGGCCGCCAGCACGAGTGTCGCGACGATCAGTTCCGCACCGTCCATCAGTGCGCTCCTTCCAGAGACTTGGGCTCCTTCGCCGCGGCCCCGGCGACCACTCCGACCAGCGCCAGCAGCACCGGCAGCCCGGCCGGGAGCAGGGGAGTGGCGGCAAGGGCGACCACCACGCCGATCAGCACCGGCAGCCGCGAGGCCCGGTCCTTCAGCGACGGCAGCACGAGCGCCAGCAGCACCGCCGGGAACGCGGCGTCCAGGCCGAACGCGTCGGTGTCGCTGATCGCGGACCCGGCGAACGCGCCCACCACGACCCCGAGGTTCCAGCACACGAACAGCCCGATGCCGCACGCCCAGTACGCCGCCCGCCGCCGCTCCGCGTCGCGCTGGGCCAGCGCGAACGCCACCGATTCGTCGATCATCAGGTGGCTGCCGGCCAGCCGTCCGAGCAGGCCGCGCCCGAGCGCGTCGCCGACCGCGAACCCGAACGGCACGTGCCGCGCGTTCACCAGCAGCCCGGCGGCGACCGCCGCGAGCGGATTGCCGCCCGAGGCGACGATGCCGACGAACATGAACTGCGACGCGCCGGCGAAGACCAGCAGGGACAGCAGCATCGGCGCCCACAGCGGGAAGCCGGAGCCCACCGCGATGGCGCCGTAGGACACGCCCACGAGGGCGTCGGCCAGGCACACGAGACCGATGTCGCGGGCGAGGCCGCGATCGAGTGTTCGCCAAATCGAACGCATAGTGTCCTATGCTGAACACAACCGACCCTGTTCGTCAAGGCGAACGAGAAGACTGATGGAGCGAACACAGATGCCGAACGAGAGCACCGGCGCGCCGCTGGACATCATCGCGGCGTCCCTGCGCCGCGAACGGGCCCGCGCCGGCCTCTCCCTGACCGAGGTCGCCCGCCGCGCCGGCCTGGCGAAATCCACGTTGTCCCAACTGGAATCGGGGGCGGGCAACCCGAGCGTGGAGACGCTGTGGGCCCTGGGCGTCGCGCTGGACGTGCCGTTTTCCCGGTTGGTCGAACCGGAACGGCAGGAGGTGAAGGTGATCCGCGCGGGCAAGGGCCCGACGGTGTTCGCCGAACACGCCGACTACGCGTGCACCCTGCTGTCGGCGTGCCCGTCCGCGGCGCGCCGGGACATCTACCTGGTCAGCGCGGAGCCCGGCATCCCGCGGCGGTCGGACCCGCACATGAGCGGCGTCGTCGAGCACACCGTGCTGTGCGCCGGCCGCGCGCGGATCGGCATCATGGACGACCCGGTGGAGCTGCTGCCCGGGGACTACATCTGCTATCCGGGGGATGTGCCGCACATCTTCGAGGCGCTGGAGCCGGGGACGTTCGGGGTGGAGATCTCCGAATACAACTGAGCGCGTCCTGGCGTTCCGCGGCTGGCGGCTGTACACCGCCGCCCGGATAGCGCAGAGTCTCTGCCGGAGAAGAAGAGACCATCGGCCAGGAGGTGCGGATGTCCGGCGAGGAAATCGTGCTCGGTCCCCTGCCCAAGGGGATCACGCCGGCCCGCGAGGGCATGCGGGGCAAGGTGTGGAACGTGCTCGGCCACACCTACTCGATGAAGGCGGCCAGCGAGTCGAGTTTCGCGTTTGAAACCCTCGACCCGCCCGGCACCGGGGTGCCCCCGCACGTCCATCCGACTCAGGACGAGCACATCTACATCCTGGAGGGCGTTTTCACGCTCTACCTCGACGGCCACTGGGAAACCGCCGGTCCCGGCGACACCGTGCGGATGCCGAAGGGGCTCCCGCACGCCTATTACAACCGCAGCGAGGGCATGACCCGGGGGCTGTTCTGGGTGAGCCCGGCCGGGAAGCTGGCGTCGCTGTTCGACAAACTGCACAACCTGACGGACCCGGCCGAGGTGGTCCGGGTGTCGGTACTGCACGACGTCGACTTCCTGCCGCCCGGTTCGGTGGAGGGAGCCTGAACCGGCTCAGGCGCGGTTCACCTGCTGCTGGGACGCGCCGGAAACCTGCGCGTAGCCGCTGACGATCGCCTCGAGCGTCGCCGCGTCGATGACGTCCTCGAGGCGGTCGAACCCGTCCGGCGCGCGCCGTTCGACCTCGTCGATGACGTTTTCCGGGCCGCCCAGGCGGTTGCGCAGCACGATCTCGCTGGTGGCCGCCAGCCGGTCGGTTTCGTACGCGCGCAGGGCCTCGGCGGGATCGGCGTGCCGGGCCAGGTGCGCGGCGAGGCTGGACGCGTCGAGGATCGCCTGGCCGGCGCCGTTGGACCCCATCGGGTACATCGGATGGGCGGCGTCGCCGAGCAGCGTCACGCGTCCGTGCGACCAGGCGGGCAGCGGATCGCGGTCGCACATCGGGAATTCGAAGATCTCCTCGGTGGCCTCGGCCAGCGCGACGTGGTCGACCGTCGGGCAGCGGAACCGCCCGACGTGCCGGGCCAGTTCGGATCGGTCGCCGGGCTTGGCCCAGTCCTGCCGCTCCGGGGGAGGGTCGCCGGGCTGCCCGGTGCGGATGCAGACGGCCCAGTTGGTCAGCCGGGTGCTTGCGGTCTTTCCTGGTCCGATCGGGTAAATCACCAGCTTGGCGTCGGTGCCGCCGGAAACGATCATCGAAGCGCCGCCGCCGAATTCCGGCCAGTCAGTGGCGCCGCGCCACATCAAGACGCCGTTCCAGCGCGGCGGTCCCTCCGCGGGGAACAGCAAGGACCGGGCAGCCGAGTGAATTCCGTCTGCCGCCACCAGAATGTCGGCGGGCACGGTGACCGCTTCGCCGCGATCCCGCTCGGCGAAGCGCACCCGGACGCCCCGCTCGTCCTGCTCGAACCCGGTCAGCCGGTGCCCGGTTCGGATCGCATCGGGACCGAGCCGGTCTTGGACGGCTTGCCGCAACATGTTCTGCAGTCTGCCCCGGTGCAAGCAGTACTGCGGGAGCGCGAATCCGGCGTCGAGCCCGCACGGCTTGTGGAGAATGACCTGCCCGAGCCGGTGGGTGTAGAACAGCTCGCGGGTGCGGATGCCGATCTCGTCCAGCTGGTCGAGCAACCCGAGCGCGGCGAGTTCCTTGACGGCGTGCGGCAATGCGTTGATCCCGACGCCGAGTTCGCCGATCCGGGTGCTCTGTTCGTACACCGTGGATTCGAGGCCTTCGCGGTGCAGCCACAGGGCCGCGGTCAGCCCGCCGATGCCCGCCCCGACGATGACGACCTTCACCCGGCGCCTCCCGTCCTCGGGTGTTCAGGGTGGCGGAACCCGGGGGTGGGGCGCTACCGCCGACCGGAGGCGGCCAAGGTTTTGGTTGCGCGGCCAGCGATGCGCCAATGCGCGTGGCAAGGACGGCTGACGATCGACGGTACCGTGGGATTGCCGCGCTCCAGCGGCCCGATAACCGCGGGCCGGCAATTCACTGGAAATGCCCCGTGCTTGTGTTGCCGAGGCGGTCACAGCCGGGGAAACCGTGAAGCTGCAAGCATTTCCGGCACACAACTCCGGCCAGCGCTGCCGGGCCGGAGAGGCGTGGCCCCGTCGCGGGGACGGGGCCGGATTCGGGACGGTCAGGCGCGGATCTGCTTGGTCTCGCCGCTGCCGCCGATGGCGATCTTGCGCGGCTTGGCCTGTTCGGCGATTGGCACTCGCAGGGTGAGCACGCCCGCGTCGTAGTCGGCTTTGATGCTGTCGGTGTCGAGCGTGTCGCCCAGGAACAGCTGGCGGGAGAAGACCCCGCGCGGCCGTTCGGAGACCTGGACCTCCGCGTCCTCGCCGTAGTCGGGCCTGCGCTCGGCCCGGACGGTCAGCACGTTGCGCTCGACGTCCAGGTCGATGGACTCCGGCGCGACGCCGGGCAGGTCGAACTGCACGACGTAGTCGTTGCCGGACCGGTAGGCGTCCATCGGCATCACCGCCGGACGGGTCGTGGTGCCGTTGCCGCCGAAGAACTGCTGGGTCAGCCGATCGAGCTCCCGGAACGGGTCAGTTCGCATCAACATGACCATGCGCCTCCCTTTCTCCTTCCCTGCCCGCCGTCGGGGCGGGCGCTCGCTTGGTCTCCACTCTGCTAACGACTCGCTCTGAAATCCTGTTCCCGTGACTGCAGATTTTCGCGATCCGCGGCTGCTGGATCGCCGGTCTTCGCGGAGATGCGGCCCCGCCGGACGCAGCGGCGGGGCCGGAACCAGTTCGGGTGAAAAGCAATCGTGATGAGTTGTCGGCAAGTCAGCGCTGCCGGTGCTCCGGGGCGGTCGCGGGGCCACGTCACGAGACGCGGTGCCGGGGCTGTGCGAGCCTCTCGGCCAACCGTGGTGGCAGACCTCCCCGTCCGGCCGCGGCGCGTTATCACCTCCCGAGCGATGTCACGGCTTTCGTGTCCTCGCTCGGCGGCGGAGGGGCGCGCTCCCGGTGCTCCGGCGGCCAAGCCCGCCACACGCTCGCCGCGACCCGTCGCGCAGCGGCGGTCTTCCCGGGGTCCAGCGGACGGGAATCGTTGGCGGGCACCGGCGGAAGCGCCGGGACGTCGCCGAAACCAGCGGACACGATCGCCTCGAACTCGGCGCGCAGCCAGGCCGGGTCGGCGCAGATCAGCTCCGCGAACTCGCGGGCGGTCGCGTCCTGGCGGCTGATGGTGTCCGGCATCGTCGATCACTCCCCGGCTACGTTCTTCTCGGCACCCAGGTCAGCTATCGCGTCTAGAAATTTCTATAGCGCGGACTGGAGATTGTGTCAAGCCTCGAGTCCAGATATCGTCTGTCCCAGACAGGAGGTTGCGTGACCGGACTCGAGAACCTCGACGACCAGGACTACCCGGCCTACACGACCGGGCAGGCCGCCGAGATGCTGGGCGTGCAGCAGGCTTTCCTGCGCAGCCTGGACACCGCCGCCGTGGTGCGGCCCGAACGCTCCGGCGGCGGGCATCGCCGCTACTCCCGCCGCCAGCTGACCCTCGTGCTGCGGCTGCGCGAACAGCTGGACGAGGGCCATTCCCTCGCGTCGGCGGCCCGGATCGTCGGCCTGGAAGACGAACTCGCCGACGCCCACGACATCATCACCGGCCTCCGCGCCCGGCTCGACGAACGCGACTGCTGACCCGGCGGCGGCCTCGGTACTGTCGTTTCCCGTGACCGGCACCGAAATCGTCCTCACCGCGGAGCTGGTCCGGGACCTGCTCCGGGAGCAGCATCCCGACCTCGCCGGTCTGGCGATCCGCGAGGTGGCGGGCGGCTGGGGCAACCAGATGTGGCGTCTCGGCGACGAGCTGGCCGTCCGCATGCAGCGCATGGACCCCACCTCGGCGCAGCAGTTCAAGGAGCGGAAGTGGCTGCCGGCCCTGGCTCCGCGCCTGCCGCTCCCGGTGCCGACGCCGGTGCGGCACGGCGAACCGTCCGAGCGTTTCCCCAAGCACTGGACCGTGATGACCTGGGTTCCTGGCGAACCGCTCGACCACGGCACGATCAGCCGCGGCACCCACGCGGCCGACACTCTCGCGGACTTCCTCCGCGCGCTCCACGTGGAAGCCCCCGCCGACGCGCCGATCGCCACGGACCGCGGGGCCCATCCCCGAGACTGCACCGGCGGCTTCGAGAAATTCCTCGAGGCGGTTGCTCTCGACGACCTCGCAGCCGACGTCCGGGCGGTCTGGGACGACGCCGTCGCGGCCCCCGCGTGGGAGAGCCCGCCGGTGTGGGTGCACGGCGACCTTCATCCTGCGAATGTCGTTGTCTCCCAAGGAACCCTGTCCGGCATCGTGGATTTCGGCGACCTGTTCGCCGGCGATCCGGCGTGGGATCTCGCCGCCGCCTGGGTGTTGCTGCCCGCGGGCACCGCCGCGCGGTTTTTCGAGAGTTACGCGCGGGCGGACGAGCCGGCGATCCGGCGCGCCCGCGGGCTGGCGGCGATGAAGAGTCTCTTCCTGATCCTCATGGGACAGAACGGGGACCGGGGATTGCCGGGCGGCAAACCGCACTGGGGACCCGCGGGCCGGGCGGCGCTGGATCGTGTCCTGAAAGGGCTGTGACGGGCCGGTCCGGCTGCGACAGCGGCACCCGAGGTCCATTGTGGATCAGTCCCCGACCCCGGACGCGGCAAGGGCTTCCGCCGCGACGCGCAAGGCGGCTTTGCTGGCTTCGGGATCGGGGTGCGTCGGCGAGAGCGCGAGCGTGGTGACCCCGGCTTCGGCGAGGGCGCGCATCCGGTCGGCGATCCGTTCCTTCGGGCCGAGAAGCGAGGTCGCGTCGAGGAAGTCCGCCGGGATCGCGGCCATCGCCCCGGCGTAGTCCATGGTCAGGTACCGGTCGCGGATCTCGTCCGCGGCGGCCGCGTAGCCCATGCGGGCGGCGAGATCGCGGTAGAAGTTCTTCTCGCGGCTGCCCGCTCCGCCGATGAACCCGGCGACGTAGGGCCGGGCGCAGTCGGCCGCCGCCCGCCAGTCGTCGCCGACCGCGAGCGGGGCGGTGGTCACCACGTCGAATCCGTCGAGCGTCGCACCGATCTTCGCGCGGCCGGCGCGGATCCGGTCGAGGGATTCGCGCCCGTGGCCGGGGGAAAAGAACAGGCCGAGCCAGCCGTCGGCGATTTCGCCGGTGAGTTCGAGGTTTTTCGGGCCGAGAGAAGCGAGGTAGAGCGGAATGTGCTCGCGAACGGGAGGCACGGCCAGCGGCAGCGCTTTGCCGGGACCGCCGGGGAGGGGAAGCTGGAAATGCGCGCCGTCGTGCCGGACCCGTTCGTAGCGCAGGGCTTTCCCGACGATGTCGACGTATTCGCGCGTGCGCTGCACGGGTTTCCCGAACGGGACGCCGTACCAGCCCTCGGACACCTGCGGGCCGGAAACGCCGAGTCCGAGCCGGAATCTGCCGCCGGACAGATTGTCGAGCGTCGCGGCGGTCATCGCGGTCATCGTCGGACGGCGGGCCGGGATCTGCAGGATCGCGCTGCCGAGATCGATTCGCTTGGTGCGCGCGGCGAGCCACCCCAGCACCGTCGCGGCATCCGACCCGTACGCCTCGGCCACCCACACGACCGAAAACCCGAGCCGGTCGGCTTCTCTGGCCAGTTCGAGATTCGTCGAGTCGTTTCCGGCGCCCCAATAACCGATGTTGAGTCCGATTTTCATGCGGCCGACGTTACCGTTGGTAATTGAGAGGATACCGGTCGTTCCCGGCGTTCAGGGGGTGCGGTAGGGGTGCCGTTCGTCCATTGTGGAGGTACGAGCCCGACGGGAAGCGTGCGCTGATCGGGCTCACTTCAAGCGATAGCGGCGGAGTCGCTGATACAGCGTGCCACGGGAGATGCCGAGCCGGGCCGCCGCCTCGGACTTGTTGCCGCCGCACTCGGCGAGCGTGTCGGTGATGACCCGTAGTTCGGCCTGTTCCAGCGGGCCTAGGCGGTCGGCGGGACCGGGCTTGAACGAGCCTCCGCCCAGAGCTGTCCCGCGCGTGAGCACGAGGACGACGCCGTCTTCGAGGCGGCCGGGGACGACGGGGTACAGGCGTGCGCGCAGGCCGTCGGGGAGCGCGATCTCGTTCGCCGACGGGCCGGCTTCCGTCACCGCGGCCCACAGGCCCGGCCGGTCCAGGCCCAGTTCGGCGGCGTCGTCCTCGACGATCATCGTCTGGCGGTCGAGGGTGACGACCGGGCCGGCCGCCGCCGAGCGCATCGACAGGTGCGCGTCGAGCATCCGCCGTTGCCGGACGGTCGCGGCCTCGTGCAGCGCGGCGGCGACCCCGTCGACCAGTGCCCGGACGGCGACCAGCAGCAGGTGGTTGGCGTCCGCGGCGGGGCAGGCGACGTTCACGATGCCCGCGACGCGCCGGGTGATCGGGTGGACCACCGGCGCGGCGACGCAGGCCCACGGGTGCCACGGCTGCTTGTAGTGCTCGGCGCCGATCACCACGGAGGGGTGGCGCGTGGTCGTGGCGACCCCGATGCCGTTGGTGCCCGCGCTGCGCTCGGCGATCTGGGAGCCGGGCTCGAACTCGATCCGGTCGAGCTCGCTCGTGAGCGTCCGCTCGGACTCCCAGCGCCAGGTCAGGATGCCGTCGGGATCGGCGAGGGCGAGCGAGGTGGAGCTGCCGGCCAGCAGGTCGGCCATGCCGAGCAGCACCGGCGCGGCGACGCGGACGAACGGGGAGCGCGGGTCGATCTCGCTGTGCGCCAGGTCCAGCCGGTCCGGGTCGACGCCGCTGCTGCGGGAGCGGCGCCACGACGCGACGATCTCCCGGCGGATCGAGGCCGGTGCTCCGGACTGGAACCTTTCCCAAGCCCGCTGCGTCTCCGTCGACCGCATCACGCCTCCTCGCCGCGCACGGGCGCCGCCGCGCTGAGCCGGGACGACGCCGTCGGCCGATTATGCCCGGGAGAGCGGGGAAAATCGCCGCCCGCTGTGCAAATTCTGCACACCCGCCTCGACCGGGGAGCCGTTCGCGGCGCACCGTTTCCCCAGCTTCACCGGCGGACCCGCTGATCGTCCGCCGCCGATCCGAGGAGGAATTGCGGCACATGGAATTCACGGTCGAATGGGACGGCGACGTCACCCTCGTGCACCCGGAGCGCGAGCAGCGAGCCAAGCAGGACGTCAACGCGCTCTTCGGGGTGAACGGGGTGACCACGCCGTCGAAGCACCTGTCGCTCCTGGTGACTTCGCTGCGGCCCGGCGAAAAGTCGAACGTCCACTACCACGTCGAGCACGAGTCGGCGCTGTACGGCATCCGCGGCAGCGTGCATTTCTTCTGGGGCAAGGAACTCGAGCACGACCTGGTCGTGGGCGTCGGCGATTTCCTGTACATCCCGCCGTTCTGCCCCCACGTGTCCTACAACCGCAGTCTCGCCGAGGACGCCGCGTTCGTCACTGCCCGCACCGACGCGTTCGAGCAGGAGCGCGTCGTGACGTTGCCGGAACTCGAGGACGACCGGTGCAAGCCCCGGGTGTCCTACGTCGACTGAGCCCCCTCGGAAAGGAAGATCCTGATGATCGACGTACCTGTTCTCGTGGCGGGGGGCGGACCGGTCGGCATGAGCCTCGCGCTGCTGCTGGACCGGTTCGGGGTGGAAAGCCTGCTCGTCGAGCGCCGGCCGGCCACGACCACGCACCCGAAAGCCCGGGGCTGTCACCCGCGCACGATGGAGTTGTTCCGGCAGTGGGGGATCGAGGACCGGGTGCGTCGTGCGGGTCTCCCGCCGGACGCGGACGTGGCCTGCTGGTGCGAGAGTCTCAACGGCCCCTTGGTGGCCTACACCGACCCCTGCCCGAGCCTGCACACCCCCGCGCCGAGGTCGATCGTGCCCCAGGACGCGGTGGAGGAGGCTCTGGACGACGCGCTGTCCGCCCGGCCGCGGGCCCAGGTGCGGCGCTCCGCCGAACTCGTGTCCCTCGCCCAGGACGCCGACGGCGTGACGGCGCGGGTGCGGCGGCTGCCCGACGGCGAGGAGTTCGAGGTCCGGGCGCGGTACGTCGTCGGGTGCGACGGCGCGAACAGCCGGGTGCGCGAGGCCGTCGGGATCCCGATGGACGGGCCGGAAACCCTGGCGCTGATGGCGAATCACTACTACCGCGCCGACCTCGGGCACCTGCCGCACGTCCGCAGCGCGATCGGGTTCCTGGTCCGGCCGCGCGACCGGAGCCGGCCCGACGTGAACGTCCTGGCCACCGGACCGGACGGCGACCGGTGGCTGGCGGTGCAGAAGCTGCGGGAAGGCGAGGAGCCGCTGTCCGAGGAACGCCTCGTCGAAGAAGTGCGGGAGCAGTGGGAGATGCCCGACCTGAAGGTCGAGCGGATCAACGTCATGAACTGGCGGATGAGCGCCCAGGTCGCGCAGCGGTTCCGCGAGGGAAGGGTGTTCCTCGCCGGGGACGCCGCCCACCGGTTCCCGACCGCGGGCGGCAACGGGCTGAACTCCGGCGTCCAGGACGTGCACAACCTCGCCTGGAAGCTCGCGACCGTGCTGTCCGGGCGGGCCGGGGACGTCCTGCTCGACACCTACGAGGACGAGCGCCGCCCGGTCGCGCAGTCCAACACCGACTTCGCTGTGCGCAACCAGACGCGGCTGGACGAGATGGACGAGGCCTTCCGGCGCCGCGAGGAGGAACCGCAGCGCTGGCGCGACCTGCTGATCGACATGAACAAGCAGCTGCACAGCGACGGCCACACGCTGGGATACGTCTACGCCCGCGGTGCGGTCGTCGACGACGGCTCGCCGATCCCGCCGTACGACTCGCAGCACTACTGGCCGACCGACCGGCCCGGCGCGAGGTTCCCGCACTTCTGGCTCGACGTCGAGAAGACGGAGTCGAGCATCGACTGGTTCGACACGATGTTCGTGCTGGTCTGCGGGCCGGACGCGGAGGAATGGGAGCGCGCGGGCCAGGACCTGGCGGCGGCGGCCGTCGTCCCGTTGCGGGTCAAGCGGTTGCCGCACCTGCTCGGGCCGCTGTCGATGGGCCGGGAAGGGGCGGTGCTCGTCCGCCCGGACGGACACGTCGCCTGGCGGGCGCGCCAGGCCGGGGACGGGGCCGAACTGTCCGCCGCGCTCGGCCGGATTCTCGCCGGCGGCGCCCACGCACCCGCCGCCGCCTGATCGACCTCGAAGGAGAAACGGACCACCATGACCATTGCGCCGAGCTATGAGAACCCGCCCGGAGTCGGGGCGCCGTTCAGCGCGTACTCCCACGTGTCCAGAGCGGGCGAGCTGATCTTCGTCGCCGGCCAGTGCGGCATCGCCGAGGACAATTCCGTGGCCGGGCCGGACGTGCGGACGCAGACGCTGCGCGCCTACGAGAACGTGCGCACGATCCTCGAGTCGCAGGGCGCCGCCTTCCGCGACGTCGTGCGGTTCGTGAGCTATCTGACCTCGCGTGCCCAGGTCGGCGACTTCTACGCGGCCCGCGAGGAGTACTTCGCCCGGCATTGCCCGCCGGGGGAGTATCCGCCGAACACGCTGCTGATCGTCCAGGGACTGGTGCGCGAAGACCTTCTGGTCGAGATCGACGCGACCGCCTGCCGGCCAGGGAGGTGAACGCATGTCCGTGCGGGATTCCATCGACCGGTCGGGGATGAGCCGGTTCCAGATCAGGGTCGTCGCGATCTGTCTCGTGATCAATCTCGTGGACGGTTTCGACGTCCTCGTGATGTCTTTCGCGGCGCCCGGCGTGGCGCACGAGTGGGCGCTCACCGATTCCCGGGTGGGAGTGCTGCTCAGCAGCGGCCTGGTGGGGATGGCGCTCGGCTCGGCCGTGCTCGCCCCGCTGGCCGACCGCGTCGGCCGGAGACCGCTCACACTGATCTGCCTGGCCTTGTGCACCGCCGGCATGGCGCTGGCCGCGCTCAGCACCGGTTTCGCGGTGCTCGCGGGATGCCGTCTCCTCACCGGGCTCGGCATCGGCGGCATGGTGGCCAGCCTGCCCGTGGTCATCTCGGAATACACGCCGCGGCGGCTGCGCGGAACGATGATCGCGCTGTACGGGATGGGGCTGCCCCTCGGCGGGGTGCTCGGCGGCGCGGTCGCCAAGCTCGTGGTCGCCGAATACGGCTGGCGCGCCACGTTCTTCGCGGGCGCCGTGCTCACCCTGGTCATGGTGTTCGCGGTCGCCGCCGCGATGCCGGAGTCGCTGGACTACCTGATCAGCCGCCGGCCCCGAAGCGCGCTGAGCAAGGTCAACCGGCTCCTGTCCAGGATGCGGCTGCCCGCGGTCGACGTTCTGCCCGGCCCCGAACCCGGCGAGGAACGGGTGCGGGTGACGACGCTGCTGACCAGGGACACGGCGCGCACCGTCCTGCTGTGGATCTCCTACTTCGTGATGATGGCGGGCTTCTACTTCGCGGCGAGCTGGACGCCGCTCCTGCTGCAGCAAAGCGGCTTCTCGGCCCAGGAGGGCATGAACGCCGGGCTCCTGCTCAACCTCGGCGGGATCGCGGGCACTCTGCTGTTCGGCTTGCTCGCCCTCAAGGCGCGGCTGCGGGTGCTGACGGTCGGGTGCTTCCTCGCGGCGGGAATGGCGTACCTGGCGATGAGCCTGTTCCTCGGTTCGGCCGCCGCCGCGCTGATCGCCGCGGTCGCGGTCGGGATGTTCATCAACGCCGCCGGCAACGGCCTCAACGGCATCGCGCCCGGTCTCTACGCCGCGCCGGTACGGGCCACCGGGGTCGGCTGGGCGATGGCCTTCGGCCGGGTCGGGGCCTTGACCGCGCCGATGCTCGCCGGGCTGCTGCTCGACCATTCCTGGTCGCCCCGCTCGCTCTTCGGGCTTCTCGTCGTGCCCCTCGCAGCGGCCGCCGTCGCCGTCTTCCTGATCACCGCGCCCAGTCGCCGGGCGCGGACGGCCGCGAAGGCCGATACCCCCGCCGCGCTGACCTGATCCGTCCGTCTCCGAGGAGGAAAAGCATGAAAGCCGTGCGCTTGCACGACTACCACAAGCCCCCTGTGGTGGAAGAAGTTCCCGAGCCGGTCCTGACCGGACCGCTGGACGTGATCGTGCGGATCGGCGGCGCCGGAGTGTGCCGGACCGACCTGCACATCATCGAGGGACAGTGGGCGGACGCGATGGGCCCGCGGCTGCCCTACACGCTGGGACACGAGAACGCGGGCTGGGTGCACGAGGTCGGCGCCGGGGTCGCCGGCTTCGAGGTCGGCGACGCGGTGATCCTGCACCCGCAGCCCTCCTGCGGGCTCTGCCCGGCCTGCCGGGAGGGCCGGGACATGGCCTGCGCGGCGGCCGCGTTCCCCGGGGTGTCCGACCACGACGGCGGCATGGCCGAATACCTGCGCACGACCGCGCGGGCGTGCGTCAAACTCGGCTCGGCCACCGACCCCGCCGACGTCGCCGCGCTGGCGGACGCGGGCCTCACCGCCTACCACGCGGTGCGCAAAGCGGTTCCGCTGCTGCCGCCCGGCAGCACGGCCGTCGTGCAGGGCGCCGGGGGCCTCGGCCACATCGGAATCCAGGTGCTCGCCGCGCTGACCGCCGCGAGGATCGTCGTGGTGGACCGGGACCGGGCCGCGCTCGCGCTCGCCGCCGGACTCGGCGCCGACGTCACGGTCCTGGCCGACGGCGACCAGGTGAGCGCGGTCCTGGACAGCACGGGCGGCCGCGGTGCCGAGGTCGTGTTCGACTTCGTCGCCGAGCAGGGCGCGGAGAACGACGCCTGGGACATGACCGCGGCAGGCGGTTCCCTGTATCTCGTCGGGTACGGCGGCGAGCTGCGGATCCCCACCGCGGCCGCCGTCGCGGGCGAGAAGAACGTCGTCGGCAACATGGTCGGCACCTACCGCGACCTGGTCGAACTCATGGTGCTCGCGGAAGCCGGGAAGGTGACCCTGCATACCCGCCGCTACCCCCTCGACGCGGCCGCCGAGGCGTTCGACGATCTGGCGCTGAACCGGATCAGGGGGCGGGCGATCCTGGTGCCGGGGACGTGACCGAGCCCGGCCGCCGTCGAGACCCCGCGCCCGGTCTGGCACCGGGCAGATGATCTGGAGGAACCGCATGCGTATCGGCAATCTCGGCGGGCGGGCGCACCTGGTGCGCGGAGACCTGGCGATCGACATCGCGAAGGCCAGCGCCGGGACCTTCGGACCGGAGCCCGGGAGCCTCTTCGCCCGCTGGCCGGAATTCCTGGAGTGGGCCGGCACCGCACCCGCCGACGCCGCCGTGCCCTACCGAGCCGAGGACCTGAGTGCCCCCATTCCCCGGCCGCGCCAGGTCTTCGCCGTCGGTCTCAACTACGCCGAGCACGCGGCGGAGACAGGCTTGCGCGCCGGCGGCGTGCCCTCGGTGTTCACGAAGTTCGCCGATTCGCTGACCGGCCCGCACGGCCGGATCAGGCTCAGCGGGCCGTCTGTCGACTGGGAGGTCGAACTGGTTTTCGTGATCGGGCGGGAGGCGCGTGACGTCGCCGAAGCGGATGCCTGGACGTACGTCGCGGGTCTTATGGTGGGGCAGGACTTCAGCGACCGCGACGTGCAGATGAGCGGCACGCCGCCGCAGTTCTCGCTCGGCAAGAGCTACCCGGGCTTCGGTCCCACCGGGCCCGTGCTGGTGACTCCGGACGAGATCGACCTTTCGGCGCCGCTGAGGCTGCGGTGCTGGGTCAACGACGAACTCGTCCAGGACGGGCACACCGGCCAGATGATCCTCCCCGTCGGCGCGCTGATCGAGCGGATCTCGGCGGTGTGCACGCTGCACCCCGGCGATCTCCTCTTCACCGGAACCCCCGCCGGAGTCGGCATGGGACGCACCCCGCCCCGGTACCTCGCTGCCGGCGACATCGTCCGCACCAGCATCGAGGGCATCGGCGAAATGCGGCACGTCTTCGTACCGAAGGACGCGGGGTAGCCCACGACGCCGACAGTGTCCAAAGTGGCCGGACGAGGAACCGCCGGACAGCGGGAACGGTGGAGGGCAGGGGCGCCCTCCACCGTTCCCGCGGGTAAAGAATGAAGCAGACGGTTACCAGCCGCGCTCAGCCAAGCGGTGCGGCTCAGGCACGTCCTCGACGTTGATGCCCACCATCGCCTCGCCCAGACCGCGCGACACCTTGGCCAGCACGTCCGGGTCGTCGTGGAACGTGGTCGCCTTCACGATCGCTTCCGCGCGCTGCGCCGGGTTGCCGGACTTGAAGATGCCCGAGCCCACGAACACGCCCTCGGCGCCCAGCTGCATCATCATCGCGGCGTCGGCCGGGGTGGCGATGCCGCCCGCGGTGAAGAGGACGACCGGCAGCTTCCCTGCTTCGGCGACCTCGCGGACCAGCTCGTACGGGGCCTGCAGTTCCTTGGCCGCGACGAACAGCTCGTCCTCGGGCAGCGACTGGAGGCGGCGGATCTCGGCGCGGATCTTGCGCATGTGCGTGGTCGCGTTCGAGACGTCGCCGGTGCCGGCCTCGCCCTTCGAACGGATCATCGCCGCGCCCTCGGTGATCCGGCGCAGCGCTTCGCCCAGGTTGGTCGCGCCGCAGACGAACGGCACGGTGAACGCCCACTTGTCGATGTGGTTGGCGTAGTCGGCGGGGGTGAGCACCTCGGACTCGTCGATGTAGTCGACGCCGAGCGACTGCAGCACCTGCGCCTCGACGAAGTGGCCGATCCGCGCCTTCGCCATGACCGGGATCGACACCGCTTCGATGATGCCGTCGATCAGGTCCGGGTCGCTCATCCGGGCGACGCCGCCCTGGGCGCGGATGTCCGCGGGGACGCGCTCCAGCGCCATGACGGCGACCGCGCCCGCGTCCTCGGCGATCTTGGCCTGGTCGGCGGTCACGACGTCCATGATCACGCCGCCCTTGAGCATCTCCGCCATGCCGCGCTTGACCTTCGCGGTGCCGGTGACGGTCTGGGGTTCGGCGTTCTGCTGCTGCGACACCTTGCGGGCCTTTCTCGGGGGAGCTGAAGTGGTCTTCTCCTCCAGCGTAAGACGGCGGTGGACCGCTGAGGCAGGCCATTGCGCGGCTATCTCGGAAGGCCACTTCACGTGCGGAGAGATCCGCTTGGGCTCGGTCACTTTTCCGGCGGGAAGCGTTGACCTGGGGCTTCCCGGGCGGCCTACCATGGGAGACGGGACCGGCCTTCCGAAAACCGGCGGTCCCGGTGCCAGTGGAGATCACCTTCGAGGTGGCCACTGGCGACAGATTTCAGCAGTCCACTTCACGTCGGTCCAGGACGGGCCGCCGGGCGGGCGGCGGCCCCGGTGCGGCCCGCCTGACCTGCCCGGTTGCGCTCGGAGCGGCCCCCCTAAGCTGATGTGAACGTCTCACGGGAGGTTCGGTGGCGACAGCTACGGGAGCACGGCCGGCGGTCGGCGTGCTCGCCCTGCAAGGCGCCGTGCGCGAGCACGTCGCGATGCTGGAGAGCGCGGGGGCCCGCGCGGTTCCGGTGCGCCGCCCCTCCGAGCTGTCCGAAGTGGACGGCCTGGTGCTGCCCGGCGGGGAGTCCACCACGATGTCGCGGCTGCTCGAGACCTTCGAGCTGCTCGAACCGCTGCGCGAGCGGATCGCCGGCGGCCTGCCGGCGTTCGGCTCGTGCGCCGGGATGATCCTGCTGGCCCGCCAGGTGCTCGACGGGCGCCCGGACCAGCAGCAGCTCGGCGGCCTCGACGTGGTCGTGCGGCGCAACGCGTTCGGCAGGCAGGTCGACTCCTTCGAGGCCGACCTCCCGTTCGCCGGCCTGCCCGGCGGGCCGCTGCACGCGGTGTTCATCCGGGCCCCGTGGGTCGAGAAGGCGGGGGACGGCGTCGAGGTGCTGGCCACCGTGCCGGACCCGGAGGACCCGCCGGAGGGGCCGAGGGCCGATAGGATCGTCGCCGTCCGGCAGGGGGCGGTGGTGGCCACGGCGTTCCACCCGGAGATTACCCGGGACGAGCGCGTGCACCGGCTGTTCGTCGAGCTCGTGCGGAAAGCCTGAGCAAGGATTGCGGCGGCCGCGCCGGGAGGCACGCGGCCGCGGGAACAGATGGAGGAAAGATGAGCGGCCACTCCAAGTGGGCCACGACGAAGCACAAGAAGGCGAACCTCGACGCCAAGCGGGGCAAGCTCTTCGCGCGGCTGATCAAGAACATCGAGGTCGCCGCCCGCACCGGGACCGGGGGAGGGGACCCGGACGGCAACCCCACGCTGTACGACGCCATCCAGAAGGCGAAGAAGAACTCCGTCCCGCAGGACAACATCGAGCGCGCGCGCAAGCGCGGCGCCGGCGAGGAAGCGGGCGGCGCGGACTGGCAGACCATCACGTACGAGGGCTACGGCCCCAACGGCGTCGCGGTGCTGATCGAATGCCTCACCGACAACAAGAACCGCGCCGCGATGGAGGTCCGCACCGCGCTCACGCGCAACAACGGCTCGCTCGCCGACCCGGGTTCGGTCGCCTACATGTTCAATCGCAAGGGCGTCGTGATCATGCCCAAGGGGGACGCGACCGAGGACGACGTCCTCATGGCGGTCCTCGACGCGGGCGCCGAGGAGGTCAACGACCTCGACGAGAACTTCGAGATCGTCTCCGAGGGCACCGACCTCGTCCCGGTCCGCAAGGCGCTGCAGGAGGCCGGGTTCGAGTACGAATCGGCCGAGCTGACCTTCCTCCCGTCGGTGAGCGTGCCGCTCGACGTCGAGGGCGCGAAGAAGGTCTTCAAGCTGATCGACGCGCTCGAGGACTGCGACGACGTGCAGAACGTCTACGCGAACTTCGACGTGTCGGACGAAGTCATGGCCGCGGTGGACTGATCCAATCGCGACACGACACGGCCGCGCCCCTGCCACTCCGGGGCGCGGCCGTTTTCGTCCGCGTTTCCCCTTGCCGCACAAGGGAAAACGCGAAAATCCTTGGGACGGGCGGAAAATGACCGGCGCGGGGACTGGGCTCGGGCGCGCGGGTGGGGCAGAATGTCGCCCGTGACGACCTCCGCCCTCACCGAGCAAGAGCAGAGCCTCATCTCCTGGATCGAAACCCAGGCGCGGGAACGGGGCAACGCGGTGATCGCCGTGCCCGCCGACGACCAAGGGGCCGGCTACTGCTTCACCGCGTGCGCGTGGGCGTTGCACAACGTGCCCGAGGCCGTCGTGATCGGACTGCCCGACCACATGGCCCCGGTGCTGCTCGACGCGTACGTCGACCGTTCCGCCAACGGCGAGATCTTCGAGGTCGGCAAACGCTACGAGGATTTCTTCGACGGCGCGCCGGTCGTCTTCGAACGCGTCGCGAAAGGCCACTACCCGGAGTATTTCGGGTCCGCGTTCCTCGTCTACCCGGACGGCGACTTCCCGGCGCTGCAGATGATCGTCGCGACGCCCGACGGGCACTTCCCGTGGCACGCCGACGCGCCCGAGGGCTTCGCCGAATGGCAGCCGGTGCTCACCGAAAGCGGCGACCCGGAGAGCTGGACGCCCGGCGTCGACGGCCCCTGACCGGCTAACCGCGGCCCGGTTTCGCGGTACGTGAGGGCCACCCTCATTGACTCTGATTCCCTCAGGGTTCCCCTCACGTACCTGAAGACCGAGTCTCCGGCACAGCGGCTAGCCCAGCGCGGCCAGATCGGAGGCGGCGTCCGGAAACCGCTCGGCCAGCGTCGCCGGGTCCGCGAACTCGACGCAGTCGTCGGTATAGGGCGGCACCACGACAGTCCCGAGCAGGCTCCACGCGCCCAGCGACACGGTCGCCTGCCACGTTCCCGCGGGCACGACCACCTGCGGGCGTTCCCCGGCGGCCACGTCGCTGCCCAGCACCGGGCGCGTCACCGTGCCGTCCGGATGGAGCAGAAGCATCCGGGCGGGCGAGCCCGCGTGGTGCACGAACACCTCGACCCGGTTGAGGCGATGCGGCGCGGAGACCTCCGGCGCGGTGAGCAGGTAATAGATCGCCGAACCCTCGTCCGCGCGCCAGCTCTGCGCGAACCGGCCGCCCTCCACCGGCAGCGGCGCCAAGCCCAGGTGCGCGACGTAATCCTCCGGTCCCGGCATGCCCCCATCGTGCTCGCGGAGCGGAGGCCGCGTCCACCTCGCCCGCCGTTTGCGCGTGTCCGTCCGCCGGGCCGCGCCCGCCGACCGTTAGCCTGCATCTCGAACTGATGTTCGCGCGGGCGAAGGAGAAACGGTGCGGGTGCTCGGGGTCGACCCCGGTCTGACCAGGTGCGGCCTCGGCGTGGTCGACGGCGGCAAGGGCCGGTCGGTGCGCCCGGTCGCGGTCGGGGTCGTGCGCACGCCCGCCGACCAGGACCTCGCGCAGCGGCTGCTCGGCGTCGCCGACGAGGTGGAGCGCTGGCTCGACCGGTACCGGCCCGAAGCGGTGGCCGTCGAGCGGGTGTTCGCGCAGCACAACGTCCGCACCGCGATGGGCACCGCGCAGGCGGGCGGGGTCGTCGCGCTGGCGGCGGCGCGGCGCGGGCTGCCGGTCGTCTTCCACACGCCCAGCGAGGTCAAGGCCGCGGTCACCGGGTCGGGCCGCGCGGACAAGGCACAGGTCACCACAATGGTGATGCGGCTGCTCGGGCTCGAGGTCAAACCGCACCCGGCGGACGCGGCCGACGCGCTCGCGCTCGCCATCTGCCACCTCTGGCGCGAGCCGATGCGGGTCCGGCTCGCCGAGGCCGAGGCCCGCGCGGCCGAACTGGTCCGCGCCCACAAGGCCCGGCTGGCGGCCGCGGCCAAGGCGGCCGGAACGACCACGAAGCGGAACGAAACAGGAGCACGACGATGATCTCCTCGGTACGCGGCGAAGTGCTGTCCGTCGGGCTCGACCACGTGGTGGTCGAGGTCGGCGGCGTCGGCCTCGCCGTGCAGGCCACCCCGGCGACGCTGGCCACGCTGCGCCGCGGCGAGCAGACGCGGCTGCACACCGCGCTGGTCGTGCGCGAGGACTCGCTGACCCTCTTCGGGTTCGCCGAGGAGGACGCGCGCGAGCTGTTCGGCCTGCTCCAGACCGTGTCCGGGATCGGGCCGCGGCTCGCGCTGGCGACGCTGGCCGTGCTGGAGCCGGACAAGCTGCGCGCGGCGCTCGTCGAAGGCAACATCACCGTGCTCACCCAGGTCCCCGGCATCGGCCGCAAGGGCGCCGAGCGGCTCAGCCTCGAACTGCGGGACAAGGTCACCGCGCTCGGCGGCGCCAGCGACGCCCCGGTGGTGACCGCGCCCGGCGCGCTGCGCGGCGAGGTCGTGGAAGCGCTGGCCGGGCTGGGCTTCCCGGCCAAACAGGCCGAGCAGGCGGTGGACAAGGTGCTGTCCGAGGGCGACGGGCACACCACGTCGTCGGTGCTGCGCGCGGCGCTGGCCGCGCTGGGCCGCAAGCGGTAGCCGCCGATGAACCACGAAGTGACCGAGTTCGACACCGGCGGGTACGAGGCGGGCGACGAAACGCTGTCCGCGCTCGCCCAGACCGGCGAACGCGACCTGGAAACGTCGCTCCGGCCGCGGAAACTGGACGAGTTCGTCGGCCAGGAACGCGTCCGTGAGCAGCTGGAACTGGTGCTGGAGAGCGCCCGGCGGCGCGACGTGCCGCCGGACCACGTGCTGCTGTCCGGCCCGCCCGGCCTCGGCAAGACGAGCATGGCGATGATCGTCGCGGCCGAACTGGGCGCGGCCATCCGGATCACGTCCGGGCCCGCCCTGGAACGCGCCGGCGACCTGGCCGCGATGCTGTCCAACCTCGCGCCCGGCGACGTGCTGTTCATCGACGAGATCCACCGCATCGCCCGGCCCGCCGAGGAAATGCTGTACCTCGCGATGGAGGACTTCCGGGTCGACGTCGTCGTCGGCAAGGGACCGGGCGCGACCAGCATCCCGCTCGAGATCGCGCCGTTCACGCTGGTCGGGGCCACCACCCGGTCCGGTTCGCTGACCGGGCCGCTGCGCGACCGGTTCGGCTTCACCGGCCAGATGGAGTTCTACTCCGCGGCCGAGCTGGAGCTGGTCGTCCGCCGCGCCGCGACCATCCTCGGCATAGAGATCGACCGCGACGGCTGCGCCGAGATCGCCGGCCGTTCGCGCGGCACCCCGCGCATCGCCAACCGGCTGCTGCGCCGGGTCCGCGACTACGCCGAGGTGCGCGCCGACGGCAAGGTGACCCTGGAGGTCGCGCAGGCCGCGCTGAAGGTCTACGACGTCGACGAGCTGGGCCTGGACCGGCTCGACCGGGCCGTGCTCGGCGCGCTGACCCGCTCGTTCGGCGGGGGACCGGTGGGCATCTCGACGCTCGCGGTCGCCGTCGGCGAGGAGGCCACGACGGTCGAGGAGGTGTGCGAGCCCTACCTGGTCCGGGCCGGTATGCTCGCCCGCACTCCGCGCGGCCGGGTCGCGACCGCGGCCGCGTGGCACCACCTCGGACTCGTGCCGCCCCCGGAAGCGGGACGGCCCGACCCGGGCGGTCCGACGCTGTTCGACCAGGCCTGACAAGGGCGGACAGCGGCCCGGGTGGTGGCGTTTCCGCCGGTACCTGGCACACTCGAACACAGCACATCCGTCGAAACCGGACGCGGGCAGCCGAGAAAGGCGTCCGTCGAGGAGAGTCATGAACCAGTTACTGCTGCCGTTGCTGCTGCTGCTCGTAGTGGCCGTGCCGCTCGTCATGGGCACCCGCAAGCAGAAGAAGCAGCAGGCGGCTCAGCAGGAGATGCAGAACAGCATCGCCCCGGGCGACCGCGTGATGACCACGTCGGGCCTGTACGGCACGGTCGCCGACACGAGCAGCGAGACCACGATCGACATCGAGATCGCGCCGGGCGTCGTCACCACCTGGCTGCGCCTCGCGGTCCGCGAGAAGGTCGAGCCGGTCGTCGAGACCGAGGAGAACGAGGACCCGGCCGACGTCGCGGGCGTCGAGTCGGCCCTGGCCGCTTCTTCGGAGGCCCCGGCCCAGGAGTCGATCTCCGCCGAGGAGAAGCAGACCTCCGGTGCGCAGGTGGCGCCCCCGCTCGAGCACGGGAAGAAGTAGCCTCCGCACTTCCGCGGGCAGTGATCCGCCCACAGCCTACGAAAGTCGGTACGGGCGAACGGCGGGCTCACGCAGCACCGAGTACTGTCTCGGTGCTGCGTGCGTGTCCGCCGTCATAGTTCACGACCAGCCGCGTCCGGGGGCCCCTTCCGGCTCGCGCACCCGAACCACTCGGGGTCCATCCAGTCCGTGCCAGTTCGAGGAGACCGAAGCACAGTGGCACCATCGGCCGGGCATCTCCGCCCGGGACGCTATCTCGCCTTCTTCGCCCTGATCGTGGTCGTGCTGTACGCCTTGGTGTTCTTCACCGGCAGCGGCAAAGCGACGCCGAAACTCGGCATCGACCTGCAGGGCGGCACCCGGGTCACGCTCACCGCGCGGACGCCCGACGGGGGCCAGCCCACCCGCGATTCGCTGAACCAGGCGCGCCAGATCATCGAGACCCGCGTCAACGGGATCGGCGTCGGCGGCACCGAGGTGGTGCTCGACGGCAACAACATCGTGATCACCGTGCCGGGCGAGCAGGGCGACGAGGCGAAGAACCTGGGCCGGACCGCCAAGCTCGGGATCCGCGAGGTCATCACCTCGGTCCCGAACACCCCGGCCGCGCCACCTTCGGCTCCCGCTTCCGGCGCCCCGAGCGCCCCGGCGACCGCGCCGAGCAAGCCCGCCGGCGGCGGGGGAGCGGCGGGCGCCCCGGCGCAGCAGCCGCCGAGCACGACCCCCTCGGCCCCGGCCAGCGGACAGAACGCGGGCAAGAACCCGATCGAGGAAGCCCGCGCCGTGCGCCAGGCTCCCGCGCTGCTGCCGAAGGACCCGAAGAACCAGCAGGAGGCCGCCGCCGCGCAGGCCGCGCAGCAGAAGGCGCTCGCCGCGCTCACCTGCGCGCCGAACGTCGCGGACCCGCTGGAGGGCAACGACCTGCCCAACCAGCCGCTCGTCACCTGCGGCGACAAGAACGCCACCAAGTACGTGCTCGGCCCGGAGATCATCCCCGGCACCGAGATCGCGAACGCCAACTCCGGCTACGACCAGCAGCGCGGCCAGTGGATCGTCGACCTGAGCTTCAAGAGCGCGGGCGGCAAGACCTGGGGCGACTTCACGTCGGCCAACATCGGCAAGCAGGCGGCGTTCGTGCTCGACACGGACGTGGTGTCCGCGCCGACCGTGCAGAACGCCATCCTCGGCGGCAACACGCAGATCACCGGCAAGTTCACCCAGACCGACGCGAAGAACCTGGCGGACATCCTCAAGTACGGTTCGCTGCCGCTGTCGTTCGATTCGTCCGACGCCACCACGGTGTCCGCGACGCTGGGCTACGCCTCGCTGCAGGCGGGCCTGATCGCCGGCGCGATCGGCCTCGCGGTCGTGTTCGTGTACTGCCTGTTCTACTACCGGCTGCTCGGCATCCTGACGATCTGGTCGCTGGTGCTGTCCGGCCTGCTCGTCTACGCGGTGCTGGTGCTGCTCGGCCGCTGGATCGGGTACACGCTCGACCTCGCGGGCGTCGCCGGCCTGATCATCGCGATCGGCATCACGGCGGACTCGTTCGTCATCTACTTCGAACGATTGAAGGACGAGATCCGGGAGGGCCGGACGTTCCGGTCCGCGGTGCCGCGCGGCTGGGCGCGGGCGAGGCGCACGATCCTGGCCTCGGACGCGGTCAGCTTCCTCGCCGCCGCGATCCTGTACATCATCGCGGTCGGCGACGTGCAGGGCTTCGCGTTCACCCTCGGCATGTCGACGGTGCTCGACCTGGTGGTCGTCTACCTGGTCACGCATCCGCTCGTGGCGATGGTGTCGACCTCGAAGTCGAAGTTCCTGTCCAATCCCCGGAATCTCGGCCTCGGCGCCGTCCAGAAGCTCGGCTCGCAGCGCAAGTCCACGCGCCCCGCTCCCGGCCGTCGCGCGAACGTGAAGGAGGCCTGACGTGAGCGACGAAACCGCAGGCGTGACGTCGGACAGCCCGGAGGGCTCGAACGGCTCGGGCAGCACCGCTGCCACCGCGGCCAAGCCCGGCAAGAAGGAAAGCTTCTTCCACCGGCTCTACGTCGGCACCGGCGCGGTCGACATCGTCGGCTCGCGCAAGCGCTGGTACATCTTCTTCGCGCTGCTGCTCCTGGTGTGCATCGGCTCGATGGTCTTCCGCGGCTTCAACGTGGGCATCGAGTTCGAGGGCGGCACGCAGATCCAGCTGCCCGCGCACGGTTCGCACGGCCAGATCACCCAGGACCAGGTGATCAAGTCGTTCAACACCGCGCTGGGCGAGGCTCCGGCGGAGACGCAGACGGTCGGCACCGGCAACGCGGCGACGATCCAGACCCGCTCCGAAACGCTGACCGCGGACCAGGTCGCGAAGGTCAAGAAGCAGATCTTCGAGGACCTGGGCCCGATCGGCAGCAACGGCAAGTCCAGCGAACAGGCGATCAGCGACAGCGCGGTGAGCGCTTCGTGGGGCGACGAGATCTCGCGCCAGGCCCTGATCGCGCTCGCCGTGTTCCTGGTCGCCGTCGTGATCTTCCTGGCGATCTACTTCGACACCCGGATGGCGTTCGCGGCGCTCATCTCGCTGCTGCACGACATCGTGGTCACCGCGGGCGTGTATTCGCTCGTGGGCTTCGAGGTCACGCCCGCGACGGTGATCGGCCTGCTGACGATTCTCGGGTTCTCGCTGTACGACACCGTGGTGGTGTTCGACAAGGTCCGGGAGAACACCCGCGGCCTGCTCGGCCTCTCGCGGCGCACGTACGCGGAGGCGGCGAACCTGGCGCTGAACCAGACCCTGATGCGGTCGTTCAACACCGCGTTCATCGCCCTGCTGCCGATCCTGGGCCTGCTGATCGTCGGCTACGTCCTGCTCGGCTCGGGCACGCTGCAGGACCTGGCGCTGGTGCAGCTCACCGGTACGTTGGTGGGCGTCCTGTCGTCGGTCGCGCTGGCGACGCCGCTGCTGGTCGACTTCAAGATGCGCGACCCGCAGTACCGGCAGCAGGCCGAGCGAGTGGCGGCCCGCCGCGCGAAGGCCGCGAAGCGCGAAGCGGACGACGACTTCGACGCCAACGACGAGGAGCAGCTGGCCGCCGAACTCCGCAAGGAAAAGGCCATGGCCGCCGCGGCCGGCGTCCCGGCCCGGCACCCGAAGCAGCGTCCGTCGGGGAAGAAGAAGCGCTGACCCCGATGAAGCTCGACGAGGCACTGGACCTGATCGCCGAGGTCCCGGACTTCCCGGAACCCGGCGTCCTGTTCCGCGACCTGAGCCCGCTGTTCGCCGACGGCCCCGGCTTCGCCGCGGTCGCCGACGCTCTGGCAGCCACCCTCGACCCGGCCGCCGACCTGGTGGCCGGAGTCGAGGCCCGCGGCTTCCTCTTGGCCGCGGCCGTCGGCTACTCCCGCGGCATGGGCGTGGTGCTGGTCCGAAAGCCCGGCAAACTCCCGTCAGTCGCCGGACGCGTGGACTACTCGCTGGAATACGGCACCGCAAGCGTCGAACTCCCCGCAGGCGTAGTGAAAACGGGCCAGCGAATCGCGGTAATGGACGACGTCCTGGCCACCGGCGGCACCGTGGCAGCCACCGCGAAACTCCTGGAAGACGCAGGCGCAACAGTCACCGGAGTATCAGTAGTACTGGAACTGGCCGCCCTCAACGGACGCTCCACCCTGGACGGCCGCACAGTCCAAGCACTAC
The DNA here is from genome assembly GCF_002796545.1 of Amycolatopsis sp. AA4. Classification (GTDB taxonomy): domain Bacteria; phylum Actinomycetota; class Actinomycetes; order Mycobacteriales; family Pseudonocardiaceae; genus Amycolatopsis. Next base: position 4,610,586 of record NZ_CP024894.1, on the reverse strand, counting down.
GCACCGTCTAACCCACCAGACGCGTTCCCCTCACGGCTTGAAACCGCACCGCCGCACCCAGCCAGCGTGGCACCCAGCCCTCCCCCCAACCCCGATACGAAGCCTCCCTGCGGTTCGGGGGTGCTTGTCAAGGCATCTTTCCCGCCTTGACAAGCACCCCCGAACCGTCAGCACAATCAAACTTCGGGGTGCCCCACGCAACCCAGAGATGCGCAATGTCGCCGCCAGGCGACGAGCCGCAACGGCACGTCACCGCCCCCGCCGAAAGAGCAACCGGTTACCCTGAAGGTTCGAGGCCGCACGAAGCAGCTGGAGGTGCGGGTGAGCCAAGAGCTCGACGCCAACGTCCCCGCGAAAGGCGGCACCGCCCCCGCCCGGACGGGAGCCACCCCCGCCCGGGGCGGCGCCACCGCCGACGCCGGGACCCGGGCCAACGGAGCCGCGCCCAACCCCTCCGCGACCCGCCGCGTCCGCGCGCGCCTGGCCCGCCGCATCACCGCCCAGCGAGCGGCCCCGGTCAAACAGGTCCTGGAACCCCTGGCGGTCATCCACCGCGAACTCCACCCCAACTCCGACCTGGGCCAGCTCCAACGCGCCTACGACGTAGCCGAAGAACTCCACCGCGAACAACGCCGCAAGTCCGGCGACCCGTACATCACCCACCCGCTCGCGGTCGCCACCATCCTGGCCGAGCTGGGCATGGACACCACCACCCTCGTCGCCGCTCTCCTGCACGACACGGTGGAAGACACCGGCTACTCCCTGGAACAGCTGAAGGCGGACTTCGGCGACAAGGTAGGCGAGCTGGTCGACGGCGTCACCAAACTCGACAAGGTCAAGCTAGGCACCTCAGCCGAAGCCGAGACCATCCGCAAGATGGTGATCGCGATGGCGAAGGACCCGCGCGTCCTGGTCATCAAGCTCGCCGACCGGCTGCACAACATGCGCACGATGCGCTTCCTGCCGCCGGAGAAGCAGGCCCGCAAGGCGCGCGAGACGCTCGAGGTGCTCGCCCCGCTGGCGCACCGGCTCGGCATGGCCACGGTGAAGTGGGAGCTGGAAGACCTCGCGTTCGCGATCCTGCAGCCGAAGAAGTACGACGAGATCGTGCGGCTGGTCGCCGACCGCGCGCCCTCGCGCGACACCTACCTGCGCAAGGTGATCGCGGACCTGACGAACAACCTGGTGTCGTCGCGGATCACCGCGAAGGTCGAGGGACGGCCGAAGCACTACTACTCGATCCACCAGAAGATGATCGTCCGCGGCCGCGACCTGGACGACATCCACGACCTGGTCGGCGTGCGGATCCTGGTCGAGGACGTGCGCGACTGCTACGCCGCGATGGGCGTGGTGCACGCGCTGTGGCAGCCGGTGCCGGGGCGGTTCAAGGACTACATCGCGCAGCCGCGGTTCGGCGTCTACCAGTCGCTGCACACCACGGTGATCGGGCCGGACGGCAAGCCGCTCGAGGTGCAGATCCGCACCTACGACATGCACCGGACCGCCGAGTACGGCATCGCCGCGCACTGGCGGTACAAGGAAACCAAGGGCACGCACGCCAGCAACAACGCGATGGAGCTGGACGAGATCGCGTGGATGCGGCAGCTGCTCGACTGGCAGCGCGAGGCCGCGGACCCGGGCGATTTCCTCGAATCGCTGCGCTACGAACTGGCCGCGCGCGAGATCTTCGTGTTCACGCCGAAGGGCGACGTGATCACGCTGCCCGCGGATTCGACGCCAGTGGACTTCGCGTACGCGGTGCACACCGAGGTCGGCCACCGCTGCATCGGCGCCCGTGTGAACGGCCGGCTGGTCGCGCTCGAACGGAAGCTCGAGAACGGCGAGGTCGTCGAGATCTTCACGTCCAAGGCGGAAAGCGCCGGGCCGAGCCGCGACTGGCTGCAGTTCGCCGGTTCGCCGAAGGCGCGCGCGAAGATCCGGCAGTGGTTCGCGAAGGAACGCCGCGACGAGGCGATCGACGCGGGCAAGGAAGCGATCACCAAGGAGATCCGCAAGGTCGGGCTGCCGATCCAGCGGCTCGTGTCGGCGGAGTCGATGGGCTCGGTCGCCACCGAACTCCGGCACGGCGACATCTCTTCGCTGTACGCGGCCGTCGGCGAGGGCCACACGAGCGCGAAGCACGTGGTGCAGCGGCTGGTCGCGCTGATCGGCGGGGTCGAGGAAGCCGAGGAGGAGCTGGCCGAACGGGCCACGCCGTCCACGGTCACGCGCCGCCGCGGTTCGAACGACGTCGGCGTCATCGTCAAGGGCGCGAGCGACGTCTGGGCGAAGCTGGCGCGTTGCTGCACGCCGGTGCCGGGCGACGAGATCCTCGGTTTCGTGACGCGCGGCGGCGGCGTGAGCGTGCACCGCACGGACTGCACGAACGCCGACGACCTGCGGACCCAGCCGGAGCGGCTGGTCGAGGTGGAGTGGGCGCCGTCGTCGTCCTCGGTGTTCCTGGTGGCGATCCAGGTCGAGGCGCTCGACCGGCACCGGCTGCTGTCGGACGTCACGAAGGTGCTCGCGGACGAGAAGGTGAACATCCTGTCCGCCTCGGTGACGACGTCGCGCGACCGGGTGGCGGTGAGCCGGTTCTCGTTCGAGATGGGCGACCCGAAGCACCTCGGGCACGTGCTGAAGGTCGTGCGCGGGGTCGAGGGCGTGTACGACGTGTACCGGGTGACTTCGGCTTCGTAATTCAGAACGCCGTCGCGACCAGCGCGGCCAGCGGCGGGAGTGCCTGGGCGAGCGCCCCGGCGCGTCCCGCACCGCGCGGCCGGCTTAGCGCGAGCAGGTCGGACACGCCGAGCGCGATCCCGGCGAGCGTCATGAACGCGCAGCTGTAGAGCACGAGCACGCGTCCGGCCGCGGCGTCGCCGGTGTGCAGCAGCACCAGGCCGGTCACCGGTCCGGCGGCGAGGAACAGGTTGTACCAGCCGACGTTGAACGACCAGAGCCGCGTGGCGGGCAGGTTTTCGGCCGGGATCCGGAAAATGCCCGCGTGCACGCCGGGGCGTTCGAAGAGCAGCACTTCCCAAGTGAAGGCCAGCAGGTGCACGAGAACGGCGATCCCGGCGAGGATCTGCGCGACGGCGTTCACCGTGCTGGCTCTTCGAACGAAACCCCGTGCCGGGCGGCGATGTCGCCGAGCAGCGGCACCGCGTCCGGCCAGGGGGCGGAGGACGGGACGGTGGCGTCGATTTCGCGGAAGAACCGGCCCATCGCGTCGTCCGGGGTGAAGACGAGGAACTTCGCGTGCGGCGTATGCACGGTGAAGGTGTTGGGGGTGCCTGCCGGGATGTGCACGAAGGAGCCGGGGCCGAGGTCGTGGAGTTCGCCGTCGACGCAGACGGTGATCCGGCCGCACAGGACGTAGAAGCCCTTCGTCCACGGGTCGGCGTGCGGCGGGACGGCGGGGCCGCGCGAGGCGTCGATCTCGAACAATTCGTAGCCGCCGGTGTCCGCGGCGGACGCTTTCACGGTCGCGATCGCGTCTTGGGTGTCCAATTCCGGGCCTTCGCCCGCGGTGCTGAGGTGGATGGTCATGCCCTCGAAAGTAGAAACGCCGCAGTGCCGGGACCATCCCGGAAATCAGGGATACCGGCGGGGGAGGGGCGCGCGCATACTTCGTCGGGTGTGGGAAGGCCGGGCGCAGAGCGTACGGCGGGAGCTGGCGGCTCTCGCCGCGACCGGGTGCGGCGTCGCCGAGCTGCACTCCGCGGCCATCGACCTGGTCGACCGGATCGTGCCCGCGGAGCTGACCTGCTGGGCGTCGCTGGATCCGGACACCGCCGTGATCAGCTCGATGACCAGCGGCCGCGCGCGCATCCCGGGGGAGTACGAGCCGCTGCTGGCGACGTATGAGTACGACGGCGCGGAGCCGCATACCTTCGCGCAGCTCGCCCGGCGCTCGGTGCCGGTGGCGCGGCTTTCCGATCTGCCGCGTCGCGAGCGCGAGCGCAGCGGGCGGTGGGCGCAGGTGTGGCGGCCGCTCGGGTTGGAGAGCGAACTGCGCGTCGGATTTCGCGCGGACGGCGTGTGCTGGGCGGCGGCGGGACTGGTGCGCCGCGGCGAGTTCAGCGACCGCGAGGTGGAGTTCCTGACCTCGATCGGGCCGACGCTGGCGGCTGCGACCCGGGTGGCGGCGCTGGCGCGGGGCGTGGCTCCGGAGGCGGAGCCGGCGATCGTCGTGGTCGGCCCGGACGGCCGGCGGCGCGGGGCGACCGAGGGGGCCGGCGCGTGGGAGTCCGAATTGGACGCAATCGCCGACGGCCGGTTCGCGGTGCTGCTGCGCGCGGTCGCGGTGGGGGCGCAAGCGGCGGCGAGCGGGACGTTCCGGGCCCGGGTCCGCGACGCGCGCGGCGGCTGGATCGTGTTGCAGGCCAGCAGATTGGTCTCGGACGACGACGCCCGCGACGTTGCCGTGACGATCCGCCGGGCCACCGGAGGGGAGCTGCTGGACGTCCTGCTGGCCGCCTACCGGCTGACCGCGCGCGAACGCGACGTGTGCCGGGAAGTCCTTTCCGGACTGTCCACTTCGGACATCGCGGCGCGGCTCGGGATCTCCGCGAACACCGTCCAGGACCACCTTAAATCCGTGTTCGGCAAGGTCGGGGTGCGCAGCCGGGGCGAGCTGACGGCGCGGCTGTCCGGCTAGACCGGTGATCTGTCCCACAACAGAATTGTCGGGGGCGCGCATTAGGGTGCTGGGCATGACGGACGGACTCGAGTTCACCCGCGAAGGCGCCGTGGCCCGGCTGACGTTTTCCCGCCCGGAGAAGATGAACGCGATCACCCGCGGCATGTGGGCGGCGATCCCGGGCGTGGCGGCCGAGGTCGAGGCCGATCCCGAGCTGAAGGTGCTCGTGCTGACCGGGGCCGGACGGCACTTCTCCGCGGGCGCGGACATCGGCGAGTTCCGCGAGCTGCGCTCGACCGCCGAGGCCGCCGCGAAATACGACGAGGCGGTCGACCGCGCGGTGGCGGCGCTGACCGCGCTGCGCAAGCCGACGATCGCCATGGTCCAGGGCAACTGCATCGGCGGCGGCTGCCAGCTCTCGGTCGCCTGCGATTTCCGGTTCGCCGCGGACGACGCGCGCTTCGGCATCACCCCGGCCAAACTCGGCATCGTCTACCACTTCGCCTCGACGCGGCAGCTGGTGTCGCTGGTCGGCCCGGCGCACGCCAAGTACTTCCTGCTGTCCGGCGAACTCGTCGACGCGACCCGGGCGCGCGAGATCGGGCTGGTCAACGACGTCTTCCCGGCCGCGGACCTGGAAACCGCGACGGCCCGGTTCGCCGAGACGCTGTGCGGACGCTCGCAGGCCTCGGTCCGCGGGATGAACCGGATCATCGAGAAGATCGCGGCGGGGCAGGAGCGGACCGACGACGAGGTCGAGGAGATCCGGCTCGCCGCGCTGCACGGGGAGGACTACGCGGAGGGCGTGGACGCGTTCCTGAACCGGCGCGCGCCGAAGTTCACCTACCGCTGACCGGCACGGCAACCGGTTGACTGCTCGGCGAGCCGGGGCCTGTGGCGCTGAAAATCCATCCCCGCAGCCGGCACCCCGGAGCTGTTCCGGACGGTCGACCACGCCGATTTCGACCGGTCGTGGCCGTCTTCATGCAGCACAACCCGACCGGGCGGTGTACGTCGAGCCCAACGTCTGGGTGGAGCATCGCGGGCCGGAAGCTGCGTCAGATCTCGTCCCAGGGCGCGGTTTCGTACGCCTCGGTCAGCAGTTTCGCGGCGACGGCGGAGGTGCGCAGCCGGACGTCGTCAACGGAGGCGACGGGGCGGCCGACGGTGGCGGAGTTGGTCACGAACATCGCGTCGAACTCCGGAAGCTCCGCCGGGTACACCGGACGCGTCTCCTGCGGCACGCCCGCCGCGCGCAGCTGTTCTGCGAGCACGAGGTAGGTGATCCCCGGCAGCACCGGGGCTTCCGGCCACACGATCGTCCCGCCGCGCAGGAAGCCGACGTTCCAGATCGTCGCCTCGCTGATCCGGCCGTCGGCGGCGAGGAACACCGCGTCGTCGTAGCCGGCGAGGGCGGCCGCGCGCGAATGGTGCGCGAGGCCGAAGCTGCCGAGATGCTTCACGTGCGGCAGATCCCGTTGGTACGCAACGGATCGCAGCCGCATCGGCGTGGTGACGGGGTAGGCGGGCGGCGCGGTGCGCACCAGGATCTCGGGCGTCATCACGGGGTCGTGCGGCGAGGAGCGCGAGAAAATGATCACCCGGACCGACAGGTCGCCCTGCCCGGCGACGAGCCGCCGGACGTAACGGCGGACCAGGTCGGTGTCCAGGTCGCTGCCGAACACCTCGCGGGTGTTCGCCGCGAGCCGGTCGAGGTGGAAGCGGAGGCCGCGGACCCGTCCGTCGCGGACCTGCATCGCGGTGAAGTGGCCGTAGCTGGTCGCCGCAGCGGCGAGATCGGCGGCGCCCGGAGCGGCCCCGCCGATCTCGACTCGCGTGGTCAACTCAGGAAACCGTGACCGCGGTGATCTTGACCGGCTGCTTGGGCTCGCCGGTCCCGTCGCGCGGACTCACCGTGCCGATGCCGTTCCTCGCGATCTTGTCGAGGACTTTCAGGCCCTCGTCGGAGATGCTGCCGAAGATCGAGTACGCCGGGTCCAGCGGGGCGTCGCCGTAGACCATGAAGAACTGGCTGCCGCCGCTGTTCGGCGCGGTGCCTTTGGCCATCGCGAGGATGCCGCGGCCGTACTTCGCGGTGTCGATGAACTCGTCCGGCACGGTGAAGCCAGGGCCTCCGGTGCCGTCGGTCGTGATGTCGCCCTTCGCGTCCGGGTCGCCGCACTGCAGCATCTGCAGGCCGGTGACGCCGAGCCGGTGGCAGATCGTGTCGGTGTAGAAGCCCTGCTTCGCGAGGCTCTCGATCGCCTGCACAGTGCACGGCGCGAGCGAGCGGTCCAGCGTCATCGGGATGTCGCCCTGGGTGGTCTTCAGCGTGAAGTTCACGGTCCCGGACGAGGACACGTTCTTGCCGTCCGGCACGGCGACCTTCTTCGCCGACGGCGGCCTCCCGCTGGTATCGGCCGCGTACGAGCACGTCGTCGGGTTCGGCAGCGCCTTGGAGCGCTTGGGGAGCGCGGTGCGCTCGGTGGGGATGTTCGTGACGCTCGGGACCGGCGGCGCGGAACTGGACGGCGGCGGCGTGGCCTGCTGGTCGCCGCTGCCGCCGCTGTTCACGATCCACACCACGAGACCGGCGACGATGAGGACCACACCGCCGACCACTCCAGCGCCCACGATCTTGCGTCGCTTCGCCTGTTCGGCCCGGCGCACGAGCTGCCGCTCGAGTTTGCGCTTCGCGGCTTCACGGCGCTGCTGGTTGGTCGCCACCCGCCCTCCAGTTTCCGCTCGGAGTCACACGTCTGAGGTAGCGGCAGTGTATGGGCACAGCCTGTGAGGACTCCGTACAGGGGCGGCTAGTCTTCACCGGGTCGTGATCAAGGTCGCTTCCGGGGAGGAGGGTTCGGTGCTCGTCGCCGGGTTCGCCGCGGGTCCGCTGCGCTCGAATTGCTATCTGCTCGCCCCCGCCGCCGGGGGTCCGTGTCTCGTCGTCGACCCGGGCGAGGGAGCCGCCGGGCCGCTCGCCGAAGCGCTGGCGGAGCACGGCCTGACGCCGGTCGCGCTGCTCGCCACCCACGGCCATCCGGACCACGTGGGCGCGGCCGCCGAGCTGTCGCGGGCGCACGGAGTGCCGCTGCGGCTGCATCCGGGCGACGGCGACTGGTACGACGGGCCCTTCGAACCGCTCGCTCCTGGCGAGACCGAAGCGGCCGGGCTGACGGTCAGGGTGCTCCCGCTGCCCGGGCACACGCCGGGTTCGGTGGCGTTCACCGTCGAGACCGGCGAAGGTGGCAGGCTGGTGTTCACCGGGGACACGCTTTTCGCCGGATCGGTCGGGCGCACCGGCGGATCCGGCTCCGATCTGGAGAATTCGTTGCGCACACTGCTCACGCTCGCCGACGACACCGTCGTGCTGCCCGGCCACGGACCGGCCACGACCATCGGCCGCGAGCGCGCCGCCAACCCCTTCGTGCCGGGAGCCGGGCAGTGACCGGCAAACCGGAGGAACGCCTGCCGCTGTTCGCCGACGAGCCGAAGCTGCGCCGCCGCCGCGCCTGGTCGGGCGTCTTCGGCGTGCTGATCCTGGCCGCGGCGTTCGGCGGGATCGCCGGGCTGATCGGCGGGCAGCTGGCCGGGCTGATCGTGGCGGCGGTCGTCGCGCTGCCGCTGATTTACGTGGTGCTCTACGCGTTCCGCCGCCGGATCTGGCTGGAGGGCACGACGCTGGTGGTGCGCACGTGGGGCGTCCGGCGGGTGGACCTGCTGGAGGCGCCGCGGCTGGACGTGGTGATCAGCGACGTGCGCGGTACCCGGACGGTGGCGCTGCTGGTGAACGCGGGACAACGGCGGCGTGCGGTGAAGCTCGACCTCGCGGTCTTTTCCGGGACCGGCGGCCGGGAGCTGGGAGCGCTGCAGCTGCGCCGGCTGGCGGACGCGGTGCTGAACAACACCGAGGCGAACGGGCTGGTGTTTTCGGAGTTGCTGGTGGCCGAGCTGCGCGCGGAGGCCCGCGGGGACGCGGTGGCGGAGCGGCCGCTGTACCGGCTGGCTTCGGCGGCTCCGTCGGGGAAGTACTTGCAGCGGTTCCCGATGGAAGCCGTCAGCCGCTTCGTGGCAACTCTGTAATTCGGCGCCGGCTTCGCCGTCGCGTGCGGGATCGCCTTCAAGTCGGCGTCTGGAGGAGCGGTATGCCCGCCTGGGGGCGGTCACACCGCTCCTCCAGACGCCGACGCGATCCCGCGGTTCGGTCGGCTTCGGGCGGTTGCTCCGAGGGGTTACTCGCGTCCGGCGTGCTCGCGGCCGCGTTCTTCCAAGCTGTCCACGCGGGCGCGGATGCGGTCCAGCTGGTCGGCGAGTTCGGGAAGTTCCTCGGCGACATAGGAGAGCAGCCGCTCGAGGTGGCGGAGCGTCGCGCGGACCTCGTCGAGCGCGGCGGCGATCCGCGGGACCGTTTCGGCCGCTTCCAGCACCGACGCGAACAGGCGGCGGATCAGGTGCACGGTGACTCGGGGTCCGGCCAGGACGGCTGAGAACACAGCCCCTCCTCGGGTCGCGGGGGTCGCGGTCTTCGTACCTCATCCGCGACGTCCGCGCCCGACCGGGTCAGGCCGCGTGTGGCTAGTGTGCTTCAGCGGGTTTCGTGGTGCTGATGAGGTGCTCGACCGGCTCGCGGGCGGCGATCAGCGCGGCCAGGACCGTCGTCACCGGCACCGCCGCGACGATGCCGACCGACCCCGCCAGCGTCCGGATGATCTCCGCGGCGATGTCCTCGCTGCCGAGCAACGAGCCGAGGCCGACGCCGGAGATCGCCGAGTAGAGCATCACCGGCAGCGCGGCCCCGGCGTAGGCCATCACCAGCGTGTTCACCGCGGAGCCGACGTGGTCGCGGCCGATCCGCAGGCCGGAGCGGTACAGCTCGCGCCAGCTGAGCGACGGGTTGGCCCGCCGCAGTTCCCACACCGCGCTGGTCTGGGTGATCGTCACGTCGTCGAGCACGCCCAGCGCGCCGATCACGATTCCGGCCAGCAGCAGGCCGCGCGCGTCGATGCCGTGGCCGAGCGAAGCGATGAGCGTCGTGGTGCTGTCGTCGAGTCCGGTGAGCGACGCGGCGGCGGAGAAGATCGCCGACAGGATCCCGATCAGTGCGAGGCTGACCAATGTCCCGAGCACGGCGACCGAGGTTCTCGCCGACAGGCCGTGCGTCAGGTACAGCGCGAGGAACATGATCGCGCCCGCCCCGGCGATCGCGACGACCAGCGGGTTCTCCCCGGCGAGGATCGCGGGCAGCACGAACAGGACGATCACCACGAAACTCAGCACCAGCGCGACCAGCGCGGCCAAACCCTGCCATCGGCCGAGCACGAGCACGGCGATCGCGAACAGCGCGGCGAGCAGCACCAGCGGCGTGCCGCGCTGGAAATCGACGAGGGTGAACGACTGCGGATCGAGCGGATTGCCGCCGTTGTAGGCGAGCACGACCTTGTCGCCCGCGGTGAACCTCGGCGTGCTCGGCTCGATCGGCACGGTCAGCCGCACCGGTTTCCCGGCCGCCGGGCCGTCGGACATCTGCAGGTCGACGGTGAGGCACGGTTTCGCGTTCGGGTCCGGCTGCGAGCCGACCTGCACCTGCCCTGGCTGCAGGCACGGGCCGGACGTCGCGGTCGTGATCGCCGCCTGGACCGGCGTGCCTTGCGGTACCGCGCTTTTCGGCAGGGAGCTGCCCCACGGGTACAGGACGATCATGCCGACGACGGTCGCCAGCGCGAGCGGGGCGAGGAGCCAGACCAGGAGCTTGCGGACTCGTTGCGACGCCGGGGCGGCCGGGCCGTGGCCGTGCCCGTGACCGTGGCCGTGTCCCGCTGGCTGCGGAGTTTCCTTGGCCGCAGCGGATTCCGGAGTGTCCTTTTCGGACTGGGGCGGGCGGGCCGGGGGACGGCGGCGCGTGGCCGGAGGCGGGGTGTCGCCGGTGCGGCGGGGGAGGCGCAGCTCGCCGGACTGGGCGCCGCTGCGGGAATCGGCGGAGCGCGGGGTGCCCGGTTGCGCCGAGCGCGGGGTGCCGGGTTGCGGGGGTCGTGGCGCGGTGGCACGGGGACGGCGGGGTTCGCCGAGTCGTCCGTCTCGGCGACCCGGTGCGCCGGAGCGCCTGGGCTCGCCGCTGCGTTCGGGCCGCTCGGCAGATCGCCCGGGCTCGGCGCCGTGGTCGGTGTTGCCGGAACGTCCTGCGCTGCGTTCGGAATTGCCGGGCCGGTCCGCTTGCCGTCCCGGTTCGCGAGCCGCCGGTCGCCCGGGTTCGGCACGGCGCGCCCGGCGCGGTCCGTCCGGCCGGACGGGCGGTGGCACAGCGGAGGACGGCGGCTCGCCCGGCACTCGCGGCAGCGGGCCGGTGTCGTCGGGGTCCTGGTCGGGGTAGTCGTGCGGTGCCACGGCGGACATCCTGCCCTCCCGGTGCGCGGTTCGCCTGTCCCGGGTGGGGGAGGAAGCGGGCGTTTCGTTCAGGCGTGCGCAGAACGCAGGTGCACTCGCCGGTAAGCCGAGGGCGGAGTGTCGAAATGGTCCAGAAACGCCTGCCGGAGCGTCTCGGTGGAACCGAAACCGCAGCGGCGCGCGATGGCGGCGAGCGGGAGGTCGGTGCCGGCCAGCAGACGGGCGGCGTGTTCGGCGCGCACGGTGCGGACGTATTTCCCCGGGGTGGTGCCGAGGTGGGCGTCGAACAGCCGGGTCAGCTGGCGGGTGCTGATGCCCGCCTGGCTCGCGAGCGCGGGGGCGCCCAGGTCGTCGGCGAGGTGCTCGGCGACGTACGCGGTGAGGTCGCGGACCTGCCGGTGCTCCGGCGGCGGACCGGCGAGGAACATGCTCACCTGCGCCTGGTTTCCGGGCCGCTGCAGGTAGGTGACCAGAGACCGGGCGGCCTCGCGGGCGAGCGTCGGGCCGTGGTCCTCCTCGACGAGGGCGAGGGTGAGGTCGAGCCCGCTGGTGACTCCCGCGGAGGTGTAGACGTCGCCGTGCCGCACGAACAGCGGCACCGGATCGACGGTCACCGACGGGTACTGCTCGGCGAGCCGCGACGCGTGCGACCAGTGCGTGGTGGCGCGGCGGCCGCTCAGCAGCCCGGCGGCGGCGAGCACGGCCGCGCCGGTGCAGACCGACGCAGTGCGCTTGCTCTGCTGCGAAAGCCGCCGCACGTGGGCCAGCAGCCGTTCGTCCTTCGCCGCGGCTTGGTGGCCCAGCCCGCCCGCGACGACGAACGTGTCGAGCGGGCCGCTGACCTGGTCGAGCCGGACGTGCGGGGCGAGCGTGAGCCCGGACTGGCAGGCGAAGGGCAGCCCGTCGGCGCTGGCGAGCCGGACCTCGTACGGCCGGGCCGCGCCGAGCCGGGTGGCAGTGTCGAACACGTCGGACACGCAGGCGATGTCGAGCAGTTCCGCGTCGGGGTACCCGAGGATCACGACCTGCCGGGCGGTACTCGGCATGGCCGCACCGTAGCAGCTCGCCCGGCCGGATAGACCGGGTTCGCAGGATTTCGGACACGCGTGTCTCGAACCGGTCCGCGTGCCGGGAGAATTTTCGCATTCGCCGGGTCTCCGGGCAGCGCGGCGGCCACCGGGGCCTGGCGAAGTGCCCACCCGGCCGGGGCACGACGGTTTGCCGGCGCCGCGCGGACGCGTACCGTTCCGCCAATGGGTGTTCGCGGGGATGCCGGTCTGACCGTCTTCACCAGCCGGAGGGACGGCGACATCGTGCTGGTCACGGCGGCGGGCGAGATCGACATCGCGTCGGTCGGGCAGTTCCGCTCCGCGCTGACCGCCGCCTCCGGAGCGGGCGGCAAACTGGTGGTGGACCTGTCCCGGGTCGGCTATCTCAGCTGTGCCGGGCTGCGTGCGCTCGAAGAGACGCGCCGCGTCCGGCCCGCGCTTTCGATCGTCGCGACCAGGCCGCTCGTGCTGCGGGTTTTCGCGGTGTCCGGCATCGACGCGCCGGTGCGGCGCGGCCTGCGCGAGGCGTGCGCCGCCGCGGGGGCGTGAATCCCCGGCCGGAATCTGGGTACCCGACGGGTGGAACCGAGATCTGCTGAGGTGATCCGAGATGTCCACCAGCACGATGTCCGGCAAGACCGCGGTCTCCGGGGGCGCGGCGGGCCTCGCTGTGCTCGCCGGGCTGTACCTGATCGCCGCGCCGTGGCTGCTGCGCTTCGGCGGGGCCGCCGAACTCGCGGTGAGCAACACCGTCGCCGGTCTGGCGATCGTCGTTTTCGGCGCCATGCGGGCGCGGGATTCCGGCGCGCTGGCGCTGACCTGGGTGCTGCCGGTGCTCGGGGCGTGGGCCGCGGTGTCTCCGTTCTTGCTCCGCTACGGCGACGAAACAGTGCCGTCGGCCGGCGCGGTGACCGGCAACGTGATCGCCGGGGTCGTCGTGGCGGCCAGCGGCGCGGCGTTGCTGCTGCGCCGCCGCTGACGTCAGCCGAGCGCGTCGGCGAGCCAGCGGCTCCAGGCCGCGCTTTCGGCGGTCTCGTCGACGTCCGGGCGGAACAGGTGATGTCCGACCGCGGCCGGCATGCCGAGCAGGGACCGTTCGTGGAACCGGTAGAGGGCGTCCTCGGTGCGGACCCCGGCGTAGTTCGGGGTGAAGTAATCGAGGACGCCCTCGACTGCTTCATCGCCGACGCGGAAGCGGACCGCTTGCCCCGCTGAGGGTTCAGCGGGCAACCCGAGCGCCGCGAGCAGCTTCGGCCACGCTTCGCGGCTCGCCGACGAGGCCGGGCCGTCCGCGGTCACGTACGTCGCGAAGCGGCCGGGGAAGTGGGCCAGCAGTTCGGCGAGCGTGTGCAGGTACATCTCCCAGCCGACGGCGAAGGACTCGTGGTACTCGTCGTCCCAGCCGTCCGGGACGAAGCCGCGGTGCACGAACCGCAGCACCGACGTGCCGCCTTCGGCTGCTTCGACGAGGAACTCCATCGCGTCGAACGTGCCGTCCTCGGCCGCCTCGCCCCGATAGGCGAACCTGCGCGGGGGATCCCACGCGGTGATCTCCGCCTCGGTGCGCATTTCGCCGAGGCGGAACCGGACCCGCTTCGCCGCGGCGTCGACCTCGTGGCGGCCCATGAACCACGAATCGATGCCGGGCCCGCTCGCGACGGCGTCCCACACGGCCTCGGGTCCCGCGGGCAGCTGAACCTCTTTGCGCACCTCGAACTCGCGTGGCATCTGCGGCGTTCCTCCTCGGGTAGGTCTTGCTCACCGTGCCATTGACAATAAAATCTGTCAATGCGGTGGCGGTTCGCCCGATCGGCGCCAGACTGCGAAGGGACGCTCACGAAGGGACGCAGACGCATGGCAACGGTGGCCGACCAGCTGATCGACGTTCTGGTGCAATCCGGGGTGCGCCGGATCTACGGGGTGGTGGGCGACAGCCTCAACCCCGTGGTGGACGCGGTGCGCCGGACCGGAGGTTCCGCGCGCGGCGGCATCGACTGGGTGCACGTGCGCAACGAGGAAGCCGGAGCGTTCGCCGCCGCGGCCGAGGCGCAGCTCACCGGGCGGCTCGCGGTGTGCGCGGGCAGTTGCGGCCCGGGCAATCTCCATTTGCTGCAAGGGGTTTACGACGCGCACCGCTCCGGGGCTCCGGTGCTGGCGATCGCGTCGCACATTCCGTCCACGCAGATCGGCACGGGGTTCTTTCAGGAGACGCATCCGCAGCAGTTGTTCGCCGAATGCTCGCATTACTGCGAGATGGTGAGCTCGCCGGAGCAGATGCCGCGGCTCGCGCGGATCGCGGTGCAGAACGCGGTCGGGCGGCGCGGGGCTGCCGTGCTGGTGCTGCCTGGGGACGTGTCGCATGAGCCTGCCGCGCATGCCACGGGGGAGTCGGCTTCGCTGGGGAGCCCGCCCGCCATGGTGCCCGCCGAGGCGGACGTCGCGCGTCTGGCCGAGCGGATCGACCGGGCGGAGAAGGTCATGATCATGGCCGGCGCGGGGTGCCGGGACGCGCATGACGACGTGCTCGCGCTCGCGGAGGCGGTCGGTGCTCCGGTGGGGCATTCGTTGCGGGGCAAGGAGTTCGTGCAGTACTCGAACCCGTTCGATGTGGGGATGAGCGGATTGCTCGGGTACGGGGCGTGTTACGAGGCGATGCACGAGGCCGATCTCGTGCTGTTGCTGGGCACGGACTTTCCGTACGACAACTTCCTGCCGCAGCGGAACACCGTGCAGGTGGACATCGACCCGGCTCGGATGGGGCGCCGGTCGGTGCTGGAGTTCGGGGTGCAGGGAGACGTCGGGGCGACGATCCGGGCCGTGCTGCCTCGGTTGCGCGAGCGGGACGACCGGTCGTTCCTGCACGCCATGCTGCGGAAGCACGAGCGCGGGTTGCAGCGGGTGGTCGACGCATATACGAGCGAGGTTTCCCGGCACATTCCATTGCATCCGGAGTATGTGGCGGACGTGCTGGACGAGGAGGCCGCGGACGACGCGGTGTTCACTGTGGACACTGGGATGTGCAACGTCTGGGCTGCTCGGTATGTCACGCCCAATGGGCGGAGGCGGATCCTGGGGTCGTTCGTGCACGGGAGCATGGCCAATGCGTTGCCGCATGCTGTCGGGGCGCAGGCGGCTGATCCGGGGCGGCAGGTGGTGGCCATGTGCGGGGACGGCGGGCTGGCCATGTTGATGGGGGAGTTGCTGACGCTCAAGACGCATGCCTTGCCGGTCAAGGCGGTGGTGTTCAACAACTCTTCGCTGGGGATGGTGAAGCTGGAGATGCTCGTGGACGGGTTGCCGGAGTTCGGGACCGACCACGATCAGGTGGATTTCGCCGGGATTGCTCGGGCGGCTGGGTTGTATGCGCGGCGGGTGGAGAAGCCTGGGGAGGTTCGGGACGGGATCCGGGACGTTTTGGCTCATGACGGGCCTGCGGTGTTGGATGTGGTCACGGATCCTAATGCGTTGTCTATTCCGCCTAATATTACTGCGGCTCAGGTTCGGGGGTTTGCTTTGGCTGCTAGTAAGACGGTGTTGAGTGGGGGTGTGGGGAAGATGTTGGAGTTGGCTAAGTCTAATTTGCGGAATATTCCTCGGATTTGAGTGGGGGTTCGGCTCGTCGCCCTGGCGGGCGACATTGCCGTTTGTCTTGGTTGCGTGGGCACCCCGATTTTTTAGTGTGACTACGGCGCTGGGGTGCTTGTCAAGGCGGGAAAGATGCCTTGACAAGCACCCCAGCGCCGTGTTTTTGGCTTCGTATCGGGGGTGGGGGAGGTGTGGGTGCCCCGCGTTGGGTGCATCGGCTGCGGTGTGTGTGGTGTGGCTTGCGCCCCAATGTGGCATTGGGTGCGTCCTGTGCACCCAATGTGGCGTTCGGTGCGTGGGATGCACCCAATGTGGCATTGGGTGCGTGGGTGCGCCCAATGCCACACGGGGCGGCCGGGTGTTCTGCTGCGGCTATTCGGTTTCTGCCATGGCTTCTGCGAATTGGGCTGCGTAGAGGCGGGAGTAGGCGCCGCCTGCGTTGATTAGCGTTTCGTGGTTTCCTTGTTCCACTATGTTGCCGTTTTCCATGACCAGGATGACGTCCGCGTCCCGGATCGTGGAGAGGCGGTGGGCGATCACGAAGCTCGTGCGGCCGGTGCGCAGGGAGTTCATGGCGTGCTGGATCAGGACCTCGGTGCGGGTGTCGACCGAGCTGGTGGCCTCGTCCAGGATCAGGATCGCTGGTTTGGCCAGGAAGGCTCGGGCGACGGTGATCAGCTGTTTCTCGCCTGCGCTGACGGTGCCGCCCTCGTCGTCCAGGACGGTGTCGTAGCCGTCTGGGAGGGTGCGGACGAAGCGGTCCACGTAGGTTGCCTTCGCGGCTTCGATGACCTGTTCGCGGGTCACGTTGTCCGCGCCGTAGGCGATGTTTTCCGCGATCGTGCCGCCGAACAGCCAGGCGTCCTGCAGGACCATGCCGGTCTTCGAGCGCAGTTCCTCGCGGTCCATGGCCTTGATGTCGACGCCGTCCAGGGTGATCCGGCCGCCGTCGATTTCGTAGAATCGCATGAGGAGGTTGACCAGCGTGGTCTTCCCCGCGCCGGTCGGGCCGACGATCGCGACCGTGTGGCCCGGCTCCACCGAGAGCGACAGGTCCTCGATGAGCGGGGTGTCTTCCAGGTAGCGGAAGGACACGTGCTCGAACTCGACCTGGCCGCGCACGACCTCGGGGCGCTGCGGGTGCTCCGGCTCCGGTTCCTGCTCCTTGGCGTCCAGCAGCGCGAACACCCGCTCGGCCGAGGCGACGCCGGACTGCAGCAGGTTCGCCATGCTCGCGATCTGCGTGACCGGCTGGCTGAACTGGCGCGAGTACTGGATGAACGCCTGCACGTCGCCCAGGGTCAGGCTGCCCGAGGCGACCCGCAGGGCGCCGACGACCGCGACCAGGACGTAGCTCAGGTTGCCGATGAACATCATCCCGGGCTGGATCGTGCCGGAGATGAAGGCCGCCTTGAAGCTCGCCTCGTACAGCGCCTCGTTCTGCTGCCGGAAGACCTCCTCGGCCTCCTTGCGGCGGCCGAAGACGTGCACCAGCGCGTGGCCCGAGTACATCTCCTCGATGTGCGCGTTGAGCTTCCCGGTCGTTCCCCACTGCCGGATGAACTGCGGCTGCGCGCGTTTGCCGATCTTGGCCGCGACGAACACCGACACCGGCACCGTCAGCAGCACGATCACGCCCAGCAGCGGCGAGATCACGAACATCATCACCAGCACGCCCAGCACGGTGAACAGCGACGTCACGATCTGCGACAGCGTCTGCTGCAGCGACTGCGCCAGGTTGTCGATGTCGTTGGTGACCCGGCTCAGCACCTCCCCGCGCGGCTGGCGGTCGAAATAGCGCAGCGGAAGCCGCGCGAACTTCTCTTCGATGTCCTGGCGCAGCCGGAACACCGCGCCCTGCACCAGGTTCGTCGTGAGCCGCGCCTGGATGACGCCCAGGAACGACGCGAAGACGTACAGCGCCAGCACGATCATCAGCACCTGGCCGACCGCGGTGAAGTCGATGCCGTGGCCGGGCATCAGGTCGACGCTGGTGAACATGTCGGCCAGCGTGTTCTGGCCGCGGGCCCGCAGGCCCTCGATCACCTGGTCCTTGGTCGCGCCGGCGGGCAGGTTCTTGCTGATCACGCCGGCGAAGATCAGGTCCGTCGCGCGGGCCAGCACCTTCGGCCCGAGCACGGTCAGCGCCACGCCGAGCGCGCCGAGCACCAGCACCCCGGTCAGCGCCGCCCGCTGCGGGCGCAGCAGCCGCAGCAAACGGAGCAGGGAGCCTTTGAAGTCGAGCGCCTTTTCGGCGGGCATGCCGGCGGCCATCATCCGGCCGGGCCCCGCCGTGGGTTGCGGGCGGGTGTGGTCGCGGGCGACGGCGGCCGGCTCGTCGGCGTCGGGCGCGACTGCGGTTTTCGTTTCCTCGCTCACGCCGCCTCCTGTTCGGTCAGCTGCGAAAGCACGATTTCCCGGTAGGTTTCGTTGGCGTCCATCAGCTCGTGGTGGGTTCCGGTGCCGACGACGCGGCCGTCGTCGAGCACGATGATCCGGTCCGCGCCGCGGATCGTGCTGACCCGCTGCGCGACGATGACGACCGTCGCGTCGCGGGTTTCGTCGGCGAGCGCGCGGCGCAGCGCGGCGTCGGTCGCGTAGTCGAGCGCGCTGAACGAGTCGTCGAACAGGTAGATCTCCGGCCGGTGCACCAGCATCCGCGCGATCGCGAGCCGCTGCCGCTGCCCGCCCGAGACGTTCGTGCCGCCCTGGGCGATGGGGGAGTCGAGGCCCTGTTCCATCCGTTCCACGAAATCCTTGCCCTGCGCTACTTCCAGCGCGTGCCACAGCTCTTCGTCGGTGGCGTCCGGATTGCCGTAGCGCAGGTTGCTCGCGACCGTGCCGGCGAACAGATACGGCTTCTGCGGCACCATGCCGACCACCGACGAGAGCACGTCCGGGTCGAGCTGGCGCACGTCCACGCCGTCCACCCGGACGGAGCCCTCGGTGGCGTCCATCAGCCGCGGGATCAGGTTGAGCAGCGTCGTCTTCCCGCTGCCCGTGCTGCCGATGATCGCGGTGGTCTCGCCGGGCCGGGCGAAGAGCGAAACGTCCTGCAGCACCGGCTTTTCCGCGCCGGGGTACCGGAATTCGACGCCGGTCAGGTCGAGGTGCCCGCGTTCGGCTCCGGCCGGGAGCGGCCGGTCCGGCGGGCGCACGCTCGTCTCGGTGTCGAGCACCTCGGTGATCCGCTCGGCGCTGACCTCGGCGCGCGGCACCATCATGAACATGAAGGTGGCCATCATGACCGCCATCAGGATCTGCAGCAGATAGGCCAGGAACGCGGTGAGCGCGCCGATCTGCATCGCCCCGCTGTCGACCCGCTGCCCGCCGAACCACAGCACGGCGACGCTGGACACGTTCACCACCAGCATCACGGTGGGGAACATCAGCGCGATCAGCCTGCCGACCCGCAGCGACACGGTGAACAGCTCGTCGTTGGCGCGGCCGAAGCGCTCGCGCTCGTGCCGGTCGCGCACGAACGCGCGGATCACCCGGATGCCCATGATCTGCTCGCGCATGACCTGGTTGATCCGGTCGAGCCGCTCCTGCATGAGCCGGAACGCCGAGCGCATCCGCATCACGATCAGCCCGATCGCGATGCCCAGCACCGGCACGATGACCACGAGCAGCGCCGACAGCGGGACGTCCTGCTGCAGCGCGAGCAGGATGCCGCCGACGCACATGATCGGCGCGGACACCATGAGGGTGAAGGTGAGCGCGGCGAGCAGCTGGATCTGCTGGACGTCGTTGGTGGTGCGGGTGATCAGCGACGGCGTGCCGAATTTCCCGATCTCGCGCGCGGAGAAATCCTGCACGCGGTGGAAGACGCCGGCGCGGATGTCGCGGCCGACGGCCGAGGAAACGCGGGATCCGTAGTAGACGGCCCCGATCGACCCGGCGATCTGCACCAGCGTGATCAGCAGCATCACGCCGCCGATCTTCACGATGTAGCCGGTGTCGCCCTTGACGAGGCCGCTGTCGATGATGTCGGCGTTGAGCGTGGGCAGGTACAGCGCGGCGATCGTCTGCACCAGTTGCAGCGCGACGACGAGCCACAGCGCGGCCCGGTACGGGCGCAGGTAGCTGCGCAACAGTTTGACCAGCACGGTCGGGTACTCCCCCAAAGAAGTGGAATGGCGTCGGTTCGGGTCTAGCTGGCCGCGCCGGGCGCGGCGAGTGCCGGCATCCCGGCGGCTGCCTCCCGCAGGAGACCGGTCAGGGTCGATACGAACTCTTCGTCGTCGGAGTCCGTATCGAGCCACGTCTGAAAGGCGATGCGCGAAGCGTTCTGCACAATGCTCGCCATCAGCCGGGCGTGCAACGGATTTGCGTGCTCGCCCGCCCGCTCGGCGATGGCGTCGGCCAGCACGCGCTCGACAGTGGCGTGCGCGCGCAGCATCTCGGCGAACAGGCCGCCGTGTGCCATCAACGCACGCACCCGCCGCACGTCCTCGCGGATCGGGCGCTCGTCCTCGGCGAACCGGGTGATGGCGGCGTTGACGACCGCGTCCCACAGCGGTTCGCCGGCGGGCCTCGCCAGGAGCGCTTCGCGCACGCGCTCCTGCCGTTCGACGATGAACGCGCAGACAGCTTCCTCCTTGCTCGAAAAGTAGTTGTTGAAGGTGCGCGGGGACACGCCCACCTCGTTCGCGATGTCCTCCACCCGCAGCTGGTCGACGCCCCGCTCGAGCGCGATCCGCAGCGCGGCGTCGGCGAGAGCCCGTCGAGCGGCTCGCTTCTTGCGCTCGCGCAGGCCCAGAGGTGCGGTGGTGGTCACCGGACCGAAGATAGCAGCAAAAGTTGCGTGATGCGAAAAATTATGCGGACCGCGAAAAGTTTCGTTCTCGTAAGTCCAGTCTAGGTCAGGGCGAACGTATGTTCGAGGAAGTGTGCACGATCGTGTGTCCGGCCGACGATCTGGCGGCGGCCAAGGCGTGGTGGACCCGATGTTGGGTGATTGGGAACCCGCAATCCCCGGGCTCCGGGCCGAGATCTCTGGGGCAACACCAGCGGCGCGACGCGGCCGCCAGTGAGCGGTTGCACACGGGCGGCGCCTGCGCGCAGCCCCCGGACCTGCGCGGACTGTCGGATTCGGACGATCGCGGCTACGGTGGTCACCGAGCGTGAATACGTACCGGCGGACGGCGGAGGTGCGCGGCATGCGGTCGATGTGGAAGGGCTCGGTGTCCTTCGGGCTGGTCAGCATCCCGATCCAGCTGTACGCGGCGACCGAGAACAAGAACGTGTCGCTGCGCCAGGTGCACGCCGCCGACGGCGGGCGGATCCAGTACAAGCGGTTCTGCTCGATCGACGGCGAGGAGGTGCCCTACTCCGACATCGCCAAGGGCTACGAGCTGCCCGACGGCGAGATGGTCGTGATCACCGACGCCGATCTCGCCGAACTGCCGCTGCCCACCCAGCATTCGATCGACGTGCTCGAATTCGTGCCGCTGGAGTCGATCGACCCGATCCGGTTCGACCGCACCTACTACCTGGAGCCGCAGAAGAACGCGGTGAAGCCGTACATCGTGCTGCGCGACGCGCTGCAGAAGGCGAGCCACGTGGCGATCGCGAAGGTCGCGGTGCGCCAGCGGGAGAGCCTGGCGCTGCTGCGCGTCGTGGACGACGTGCTCGTGATGACCACGATGCTGTGGGCCGACGAGGTCCGGGTCCCGGATTTCCCGTTCCTGCACGAGGATCCGCCGCAGGTCCGCGCGCAGGAGGTGACGATGGCGGGGTCGCTGATCGACTCGCTGTCCGAGCCGGTGTTCGAACCGGAGAAATACTCGGACTCCTACCGGGAAGCGCTCGAAGCGATGATCGAGGCGAAGGCGGGCGGCGGCCAGACCGTCGGCGCGCCGAAACAGGGGGAGAAGGCCGAGGTCGTCGACCTGATGGCGGCGCTGGAGGCGAGCGTGTCGGCGGCGAAGAAGAGCCGCGGGCCCGCCAAGGAGACGAAGAAAGCCGCCGGCGAAGGCAAAACCGCGGCGAAGAAACCGGCTGCGCGGGCAAGGCGGCCGAAGAGCGCCTGAGCGGGGCTTTCGCCGGTGCCGGACGGGCGGCGCGGGTTGTTCCGCGGTGCGGAACAGTGAAATTTCACCGCTGCCGTCCGGAAAATGCCGATCGTCACGCCCGGTGAGCGAGTGCGGCGCACTTCACCGGTCCGTGGGGCCGACACGCCGCCGGGTATTCTGCGACCGCGAGATTTCCAGTGGTACCAAGGAGGAGTCCGGCCCCGAAGCAACGGAGCCGGGGACTCGAATACCTGAGCGGAAGGCGGCTGAGCATGGAGTGCGCGTTCTGCACGAGCGGCATCGACCACTGTCACGGCACCCTGGTGGTCCACCCGGACCGCGGGTTCGCCGAGTGCACCGACGCGGCGTGCGTCGACCTCGACCGGGTCCGGCACGGCCTGATCATCGACTGTCACACCCTCGACGCCGGGTGCGCCTGCACCGGAGCGGAGAAATCCCTGCTGCGGCAGGCTTCCTGACGCCCGGCGGCACCCCCGGCCGCCCCGTCGCGCGGCCGGGGCGGCCTACCCGATCGGGTACCCGGCCGTGTACAAGCTGCTTGGCAATGTGCTAACACTACCGGGGGTCCTTCGGCTCTCCCTCCCCCTCGGAGCCGGAGGGCCCCTTTTTTCCCGGCAGCGTCCGGCAGCTTCCGGCCGCGCGGTCAGTAGCGGTAGTGGTCCAGTTTGTACGGTCCGTCCACGTCCACGCCGATGTACTCCGCTTGTTCCTTGCTCAGCTTGGTCAGCCGGACGCCGAGTGCGTCCAGGTGCAGCCGCGCGACCTTCTCGTCCAGCTGCTTCGGCAGCCGGTACACGTCGTTGGCGTACTCGCCCGGCTTGCCGAACAGTTCGATCTGCGCGAGCACCTGGTTCGCGAACGACGCGGACATCACGAACGACGGATGCCCGGTCGCGTTGCCGAGGTTCATCAGCCTGCCCTCGGACAGCACGATGACCGCGTGCCCGTCCGGGAACCGCCACGTGTGCACCTGCGGTTTGACCTCGGTCTTGACGATCCCCGGGACCTTCGCGAGCCCGGCCATGTCGATCTCGTTGTCGAAGTGGCCGACGTTCGCGACGATCGCCTGGTGCTTCATCCTCCGCATCTGCTCGGCCGAGACGATGCCGAAATTGCCGGTGGTGGTGAGGAAAATGTCGGCGCGCTCCACGACGTCGTCGAGTTCCACCACGTCGAGCCCGTCCATCGCGGCCTGCAGCGCGCAGATCGGGTCGACCTCGGTCACCGCGACGCGCGCGCCCTGTCCGCGCAGCGCCTCGACCGCGCCCTTGCCGACGTCGCCGTAGCCGCACACGACGGCGAACTTGCCGCCGATCATCACGTCGGTGCCGCGGTTGAGGCCGTCCGGGAGCGAATGGCGGATGCCGTACCTGTTGTCGAACTTCGACTTGGTGACCGAGTCGTTGACGTTCATCGCCGGGAAGAGCAGTTCGCCCGCGGCCGCGAGCTGGTAGAGCCGGTTCACGCCCGCCGTGGTCTCCTCGGTGACCCCGCGCATCGCGCCTGCGATCCGCGTGAACCGCTCCGGGTCCTCAGCCAGGCTCGCCGCCAGCGTGCGCAGCAGGATCCGGTAGTCCTCCGGGTCGTCCTCGTGCGCGGCGGGCACCGCGCCCGCCTTCTCGAACTCGGCTCCCTTGTGGACGAGCAGGGTCGCGTCGCCGCCGTCGTCCAGGATCATGTTCGGCGGTTCGCCGCCGGGGAAACGGAACAGCTGGTCGGTGCACCACCAGTATTCGTCGAGGGTTTCGCCTTTCCACGCGAATACCGCGGTGCCCTCGGGTCGTTCCGGCGTTCCGTGCGGGCCGACGACGACCGCGGCGGCCGCCTCGTCCTGGGTGGAGAAGATGTTGCAGGACACCCAGCGCACCTCGGCGCCGAGCGCGACGAGCGTTTCGATCAGCACCGCGGTCTGCACGGTCATGTGCAGCGAGCCCGCGATGCGCGCGCCCTTGAGCGGCTGGGACTCCGCGAACTCGCGGCGCAGCGCCATCAGGCCGGGCATTTCGTGCTCGGCGAGGTCGAGCTGGATGCGTCCGGCCGCGGCGAGCGACAGGTCGGCGACCGCGAACTCCAAGGCTCCGGCGGTACGCAGGGTGGGCGGCATTTTCCGTTCCTTTCGGGGTTTTTCGGGCAGAATGGGCTAAGGGCGCCTTGCCGGCGTCCGAAAAGAGAAGCGCGCGCGGGGCGAAGCAGGCCAGAATGCCCGGCATGACAGAGCGCGCGTTGAGTTTTGGGGCAGTGGCGGCGGAGTACGAGCGGTACCGGCCGGGATATCCCGCCGAGCTAGCCGAAAAGGTGCTGGACTACGCGGGCGCGCCGATCGCCGAGGCCCTCGAAATCGGGGCCGGGACGGGGAAAGCGACCCGGCTGTTCGCGGGATGGGGGATCGCGGTCACCGCGACCGACCCGGATCCGGCGATGCTCGCCGAACTGCGCAAGCACCTGCCCGCCGAGGTCGAGACCCGCGAGGGCGCGCTGGAGGATCTGCGGCCGGACCGCCAGTACGGGCTGGTGTACTCGGCCGCGGCACTGCACTGGACGGATCCGGCCGGGCGGTGGCCGCGCATCGCCGCGCTGCTCGCGCCGGGCGGGGTGTTCGCGTCGTTCGGCGGGCCGGTCCGGCCGGCGGATCCCGTGGTGCGGCAAGCGATCGACGAGGCGCAGGCGCCGTTTCTGGAAAGCGCGGGGTTCCCGCCGCCGGACGGCACGCCGCCGGAGAGCGAACTGCAGTGGCCGGGCACCGAACTCGAGAAGTCCGAGCTGTTCGCCGACGTCCGGCAGGTCGTCGTGCAGCAGCGCCTGACGTTGAGCGCGGACGAGCTGATCGGTCTGCTGTCCACGGTTTCGGCGTACCGGGTGCTGCCGATTTCGGTGCGGGAACAGGTTTTCCCTCGTATTCGGCAGGTATTGCCGGAGACGGTCGAACTGGTCGCCGATCACACGGCCCACCTCGCGCGACGGCGCTGAACGGGCCGGAAACGCCAGCGGCACGCGGCACCTCCTGAACCAGGAGGCGCCCTTCGTCCGAAGTCCCGCGGGCCGAGCGTGGCGGGGGAACCCCGTCGCAGCGCCTCTCGGCCCGGAGCCGCGCCCCAGCGGGCGCGTCCGTTCCACCTTGGCAAGCCCGGCCGGGACCTGTCAAGCGCGCGGGAATTCGGCGCGGACGCCGAGCAGCCGTACCGGTTTGCCGAAATCGAAGCGACCCAACAGCTCTTGGGCCGCCGCGGCGAGCACGGCCGGATCCGCGGACGGGGCGGCCAGCGTCACGCTGTGCGTGTGGGTGAGGAACGGAGCGAACCGCACCTTGACCGCGACGCGCGCGGCGGGACGTCCCTCGTCGGCGACGTCCCGCGCGACGCGTTCGGCCAGGGCCGCGGTCTCCTCGGCGATCGCAGCGGGGTCGGTGAGGTCTTGCTGGAATGTCGTTTCCCTGCTTCGGGAACGCGCGACGTACGGGGTCGCGCTCACCTCGGCGTCGCCGATGCCGCCGGCCAGCAGGCGGTACCACGGGCCCAGCTTCGGCCCGAACCGGGCGGCGAGCGCGTCGGGGTCCGCGGCGGCGAGGTCGAGAACGGTGGAGTACCCGGCTTCGGCGAGTTTCTTCGCGGTTTTGCGGCCGATTCCCCATAACGCGTCGGTGGGCTTTCCGGCCATGACGTCCCACCAGTTTTCCTGGGTGAGCCGGTAAATCCCGGCCGGTTTCGCGAATCCGGTGGCGAGTTTGGCGCGGAGTTTGTTGTCGCCGATTCCGACCGACGACGAGAGCCCGGTTTCTTCCTCGACGCCGCGGCGGATTTCCGCGGCGAGCGTTTCGGGGTCGTCGGCGGACGCGCCGAGGAAGGCCTCGTCCCAGCCGAGCACCTCGACGACCACCGGGAATTCCCGCAGCCGGGCCATCACGCGGTCGGAGACCTCCTGGTAGGCCGGGGCGTCGACGGGGAGGAGGACGGCGTCCGGGCAGCGTTTGACGGCCAGCCGCAGCGGCATCCCGGAATCGACGCCGAACTCGCGCGCCTCGTAGGACGCGGTCGCCACGACGGCGCGTTCGGCCGGGTCGCCGTTCCCGCCGACGATCACCGGCCGCCCGCGCAGCTCCGGCCGCCGCGCCACTTCGACGGCGGCGATGAACTGGTCGAGATCGACGTGCAGCACCCATACGGACACCGGACCAGTGTGCGGTGCGCGGGGCGGGCCGCGCATCCGGAAGCCGGTGGACGGGGCGGGTCGGCGGGCCCCGCCTGGTGTGGTGCGGGGTCGGGAGAGTGGTTCCGGCCGGTGGCCGGGGCGGGCCTGGGGAGGCGGCGTTCCGGACGCGATCAGTGCCGACAGGTTCTGCCGCGAGAGCGAGTACGGGCCGCTCGACCCGTCGCGTCGGCCCGGGTCGGACGCGGACCAACCCGGACCGGCGCGGCTCGGCAGAACGACTCAGCCAGTCACCCGCGGTCGCGGCGGCGGGCGAGGTGCGTGGCCGCCCCGCCTGCCGCGGCGAAGAGGGCGCACACGGTGAGCGCGGGGCTCGACGCGGCGATCCCGGCGACCAGGAGGCCGCACGCGGCGACGTCCAGCAGGATCGCGAACGCGGTCAGCAGCGCGGCGGAGCGGGCCGGTTTGCCGCGGCGGAGGGCGGCGGCCAGCTCCGGGTCGCTGGTTTCGAACCAGCGCTCGATCTTGTCCAGCTCGACGCGTTCGTGGTGACTGAGCATGGAGGTCTCCTTCGGCGGCCCGCGTGCCGTCCTGGAGGAAGTACCCCTCCCGCCGCCTGGTGAACCACGTCACTTTCGAATCACCCGACTGCCCGAATCCCGCGCGGATCCGGTCGGTTCCGGTCACCGTGCGCTGTCAGCCGGACCGTCCACAATGGTCACGGAGCGCAAGCGGGCTCCGGTCCGACGTAGCCCTCCCGGGACGATTCGTCGATGCCGACCTCGCACCGGATCGAGGGGTCCACGCGGTTGCCTTCGACCCGTGCTCCGGTGGAGTGGATCGCCAAGCCGATCGCGTGGTCCGGGCCCGCCGCGAAGGTGTTGCCGGTGATGGTGGCCCGCTGCACGTCCTCGAACATCAGCGTTTGCGAGGCCACGAGCGTTTCGCAGAAATTGTCCTTGATCAGGAAATCGGTCGTATGGCCTTTTCCGTCGCCTTCGCCGTCGTTCGGGCCTTCCGCCATCAGGCACATGTTGTCGATTTTCTCGCAGCGGTTTCCCTCGATCCGGACGTGATTGCTCGGCGGGCTGTCGCTGGAGAAGGTCTGCATGCAGTCGGCGTGCGCGCCGCCGCTGTTCGAGGTGTTGCTGATCGTGTTGTGCTCGATCGCGAGGTAGTCGCCGAAGAACCGGATTCCGTCGCCGTCTCCGCCCTGCGGGGCGTTGATCCTGGTGTTCTTCAGGGTCACGTGGTTGCCGCGGATTTCGACGCCGGGCGCGGACGGTCTTTCGAGGGTGAATCCGTCGACGACGACCCAATCGGCGTCGACGTCGATGCCGGAAACGGATTTCCCGCCGCCGGAATACACGCGCGGATTGCCCGGCGTGCCGCCCTCGGTGATGTGCACGCGGGAACCGGCGGCGAGTGCGGACGGGGCGAAGGCGAGAGCCAGGGCCGCGGCGGCGGCCAGGACGAGAGTGCGGGTCGGCGTGCGCATCGGTCTCCTTCGTTCGCTCGTGCGGGGGACGCGGCGAAGATAGGACCGGACGGCGGGAGGGGTCCCCGGAGCCGCTTCCTGCGAACGCGCGCGATGCAGTATCGTTACTGCGAGTTACGGCACAGGGGTCGGACCACGCCGAGGGGAGCGTCGGTGCACGCGGACCAGCTCATCGCCGACCGGTACCGGCTGCTGGAGCGCGTCGGCAGCGGGGGAATGGGAGTCGTCTGGCGCGCGCACGACGACCGGCTCGGCCGCGAGGTCGCGCTCAAGCAGGCCCGGCTGTCCGACGTGGTGAGCGGGCGGACGCTGCGCCGCGAGGCCCGGCTGGCGGCCGGCGTGCTGCACCCGAACGTGGTCACGTTCTTCGACGTCGCGGTCGAAGGCGACGAGCTGTGGCTGGTGATGGAGTACGTCCCGTCGCGCAGCCTCGCCGAGATCCTCGCCGCGGAAGGACGGCTTCCCGCGCGCACGGTCGCCGAGATCGGGGTGCAGATCGCCGCGGCGCTCGGCGCGGTGCACGGGCACGGCATCGTGCACCGCGACGTCAAACCGGGCAACGTCCTGATCGCCTCGGACGGCCGCGCGAAGCTCACGGATTTCGGCATCTCCCGCTCGGTCCGCACGGACGAGACGGTCACCGATTCGCCGCTCATCGGCGGCACGCCGGACTACCTCGCCCCGGAGGTCGCGCAAGGGCATCCGCCCACCGCGGCGTCGGATGTGTTTTCCCTGGGGGCAACGCTTTTCGCCGCCGTCGAGGGCGCGCCGCCGTTCTCCGGCGGCAACGAATACGCGACGATCCGCCGCGTCGCCGAGGCCACGGTGCCGCGCGCGCGGCACGCCGACGGTCTCGCGCCGACCCTGGAACTGCTGATGCGGCGCGACCCCGCCGAACGGCCGACCGCGGTGTCGGCGGGGGAACTGCTGGCGAAGGGGATCGACGCGCTGCCGGTCGACGTGCCGAAGCCGCCGCGCAACCGGCGCGGGCTGCTGATCGCCGGGGTGGCGGTCGCGGCCGTCGCGGTCGTGGTCACCACGTATTTCGTGACGCGCCCGGACGGCCCCGCCGCGACGCCGCCGGTCGCGCGAGCGAAGCTCGGGATCGGCCCCGACCCGCGGGCCGCGGACCCGTGCCGGCTGATGGATCCCGCGCCGCTGAAACCGTTCGGCGACCCGGAAGTGGTTCCGGACTACGGGAACTTCAACCGTTGCGACGTGGTCTTGCAGAAGGGCGACCGCAAAGCGGACGTCCTGGTGGAGCTGAAGGATCCGCCCGGTGCGCCGGTGGAGGGCGTTCAGGCGAAGTCCGGGCCGTTCCCGGTGTTCGCCGCCGCGTCGCCGGAAAAATGCGAGCGGACGATCCAGCTGCAGGACCGGTTCGTGGTCGAGGTGACGGCCAAACAGGACGACGGTTACCAGCTCGACCTGTGCCGGGCCGCGGACACCGCGGTCGCGTCGGCGACGAAAGTCATGGCGACGGCCGGGGTTCCGCCGCGCACGGTGCCGTTCCCGCCGGGTTCGCTGGCGTACGTGGACGCGTGCTCGCTGCTGGACTCGCTCCTGGTTTCCTCGGCGGCCGGGGTCGCCGCGCCGGTCCAGATCAAACGCGGTTTCAGCGGGTGGTGGTGCGACTGGAAAAGCCTGGCGAGCGACCGTTCGGTGACCGTCATGTTCGACCGCGACCAGCCGCCGGACAGCACGACCGGCCAGCTCGTCCAGGTCGGCGGACACGACGCGTATCTCAAGACCGACGAGTTCGCCTCCGGCACCTGCCAGGCGGTTCTCGTCTACCGTCCCTACACCGACGCGCACGGGGACCCGAGGGTGGAACGCCTCCGGGTCGTGGTGCACGGAAATCCGCCCTCGGAGCGGCTGTGCGCTCCAGTGTCCACATTGGCCGGTTCGCTGGCCGGAAAGCTGCCGAAGACATGACCGCGATCGCCGGCGGGCCGCCGGAAGAGCTGGGCCCGGACCACGGCAGCCTCGCGCACGGCGTCCCGCCTTCGCCGCCCGGCACGATTTTCGCGCTCGCCGTGACCGGCGGCGTGCGGATGCCGCCGCGCGACGGCAGGCAGGTGCTGTTCGGGCGCAACCGCGACGACGTGCACGTGTGCGTCGGCGAGGACGACCGGAAGGTCAGCCGGAAACAGGGATTCCTGGTGCGCCGCAAGGATTCCTGGTGGATGCACAACACCGGCAAGCTGCCGATCCGGCTGCCCGGCTCGCGATTGCTGTTCCCGGAGGAGGAACCGGTGCCGCTGGCCGAGGGCTACACCGCGGCGTTCGTGCGCGGTTCGGCCGGGCGCGAGCACCTGCTGGAGGTGTACGTCGCGGGCGCGGACGGCCGCCGCCCGGATTCGCGGCCGCAGGACGTGACCGAACCGCCGCGGATGTGGCGGCTGACGCCGGACGAACGCCTCGTTCTCGTCTCGCTCGCGCAGCGGTATCTGCTGCAGGACCAGTATCCGCAGCCGCTCGCGTGGCGGCAGGTGGCGGAGCAGCTGTCCGAGCTGAAACCGGAAGCGCGCTGGAGCGTCAAGCGCGTGGAACATCTCGTCGGCGCCGTGCGCGCGCGGCTGGCTCGCGCCGGGGTGTCCGGGCTGACGAGGGAAGAGGTCGGCGAACCGGTCGGGAACGCGCTCAACGACAACCTGATCAAGGAACTTTTGCTGTCGACGTCCCTGGTCCCGCCGGACCTGGCGCTGCTCGAACCCGAGGACGATCCGGGAGGGGTCCCGGCCCCGCCTGCTTGACTCGCGGTGCGCGGCGGATCCGGCCCCGCGCCCCCGGCGGGTTGCTGCGCCCGGGGTTCCGGCAGCGGCTCCGCAGGGGGTGTCCGTGGCAGGGGAGGAGATGCGGACGCTGCCCGCGGGACACCCGAGCCTCGCGCTGGGGTTCGCGTCGCCGCCGGGCACGCTGGCGGTGCTGGGACGCGCGGGGGGAGTCCTGGTGCCGCCGGCGGCGCGGGGGCCGGTCACGTTCGGGCGGAACACCGCCGAGGTGACCGTGCCGCTCGGCGAGGACGACCGCCGGGTCAGCCGCCGCCACGGGGTGCTGGAACGACACGCGGACCGGTGGTGGGTCCGGGCGACCGGCAAGGTGCCGCTGCGGCTGCCGCGGTCCCGGCTGCTGTTCGCCGGAGCCGCGCCGGTTCCGCTGCCGGCCGGCTATCTCCCGGTGTATGCCCGCGGTTCGGGGGACCGCGAGCACGTGCTGGAGTTCCGGCTCGCCGACGGGACGCCGCCTCCGCCCCCGGCCGGGCGGCTGCGGCCGGACGAACGGCTCGTGCTCGCGATGGTGGCACGGGGCTTCCTGCGGCGGGAGGAAAGGCCGCGTGCGGTGCCGGTTTCGCTGGCTGCTCGCCGGTTGTCTGAGTTGGACCCGGACGGCGGCTGGAGTGCGGAAGTGGTGGCGGGGGTCCTGGATTCGGTGCGGTTCCGGTTCCGTCCTGGGGCGGGGGACGAGGATCTGGTGGCGGCGCTGGTTTCGGCGGCGGTGCTGGTGCCGCCGGATCTGGCCTTGCTGTCGCCGGAGTTGCCGCCGGTGGGGGACGAGGGGTGGATGCCGTCCACGTGGGGGAATTAAGCGGTCGTCGGGTCGGGCCGAGCGGAGTACGGTCGGCACGGCCGCGATCCCGGTGCGGCAAAGACGGGCGATCGGGCGCTGGACACCGGGAGTTTCCTTCGCCTGCGCCCGTACCAGGCCGTGCCCCTCCCCGACGGGCCTGCGCGTGCAGTTCCGGGTTTTCGAAGGGGGTTGGCTGTCTGGTTGAACCAGGTGCGTGGCGCGCGGGGGTGATCGTGCCGACCCGGGCGGTCGCCGACGAGCTGGCGATGCTGCTGGACGTGCCCGGTCCGCGTCGGGGGCGACCGTGCCGGAGGGGTCCGGTCGTGGTGCGGGGGGATCGCGGCTTGGCTGAGCCGCGCCGGACCGGTTTCGGAGGCGAACAATCCCAGGCCGCCGACCATGCCCGCGAGCCCGCGTGACCTTGGCCGCACTCCGGGCGCGCGTTTCTGTCGGTGGTTCTGGGTAGGGTCGGAATCATCGAGGGGAGAGGAGCTGCCCGATGACGACCATCCCACAGGTGCGCACGCGCGTGCGGATCCCGCTGCGATTCGGCGAGGGGCCCGCGGTCGAGGCCGAGGCGGTCACGTTCGCCGGGCTGTCCGACGGGCTCGAGCATCTTGCCTTCGTGCTGGGGGAACCCGGTCCGGTGCCGTTGGTGCGGCTGCATTCGGAATGCCTCACCGGCGACGTGTTCGGGTCCGCGCGTTGCGATTGCGGTCCGCAGCTGGCGGAATCGGTCGCGCGGATTTCCGAGGCCGGCGGGTACCTGCTCTACCTGCGCCAGGAAGGCCGCGGAATCGGGCTGTACAACAAGCTCGACGCGTACGCGCTGCAGGATTCCGGGCTGGACACCTACGCGGCGAATTCCGCCCTCGGCCTGCCCGAGGACGCCCGCGACTACGCCGCGGCCGCGCAAATGCTCACGCTGTTCGGCGTCGAGCAGCTGGACCTGCTGTCGAACAACCCGGACAAGGCGGCTCAGCTGGCGCGGCACGGCATCGCCGTACGGGAGCGGGTCCGCACGGGGGTTTTCGCGAACGAGACCAACGTCCGGTACCTGCGCGCGAAGGCCGAGCAGACCGGGCACACGCTCGCGTTGCCGTTCGACGACTGGCCTGCTAGCTCGGCGGTGTGAGGGCGGAGATTCGAGTGGGGTTGGCGTC
Organism: Amycolatopsis sp. AA4; assembly: GCF_002796545.1. Lineage (GTDB taxonomy): Bacteria > Actinomycetota > Actinomycetes > Mycobacteriales > Pseudonocardiaceae > Amycolatopsis. The sequence goes on along the minus strand of NZ_CP024894.1, from coordinate 4,578,517 downwards.
GGGCGGGTGCCGGTCCGGGGTGTGGCGGCGCGAGGGCGGAGGCGTGGGTGAGCCTGGTCTGGCCGGGTGATAGCACGGAGATTCGGGCGAGGTTGGCGTTGCTCGGGTGCAGCTCCAGGGGTGGTGGGCAAGTGCGGCAGTGCGAGCGCGGCGGTTTCGGTGAGCCTGGTGTCGGCCGGTGCTAGTCCCGGCGTGCGGTGGGCTAGTTCGGCGGCGGTATGCGGGCGGAGATTCGGGCAAGGCTGATGTCGTTTGAGTGCCATTCCAGGGAGCGCTAGCACGGCGGTGTGGGGTGGAGGCCCAGGTGAGGCTGGTGTCGCTCGGGTGCCGGTCCGGAGTGCGGTCGGTTAGTTCGGCGGTGCGAGGCCGGAGGTCCGGCTGAGGCTGGCGTTGTTCGAGTGCCTGTCTAGGGTGCGGCGGGCTAGTTCGGCGAAGTGAGCGCGGAGATTCGGGCGGGGCTGGCGTCGCTCGAGTGCTCGTTCGGAGCGCGGTCGGCTAGCTCGGCGGTGTAAGAGCGGAAATCCGAGCGAGGCTGGCGTCGCCCGGTCGCCAGTCCAGAGTGCGGACCGCCAGGTATCGCACTGGCTGGGCGAGTGCGACGGAGGCGGTGCGTTTCCGGTCGGGGCGGGCGGCTTCGGTGTAGGCGACGCCGTCGGTGCTGGTCTCGATGACGGTGGCGGGCACTCGTCCGGCTGTCCAGGCGAGTTCGGCGGTCGCGAGCTGCAGTGCTGCGCCGAGGTCCACCACCAACCGGCCGCCGGGGCCGGGTTGCCACGCTGTCGCTGGGTTGTCGTCGACGGCGGCGTCCGGGCTGGTCATCCCCGGTGGCAGCGGTTCGGCGGGGAAGGTCACGGCACCGAGGGCGCGGTCGTTCAGCGGGTACGGCCGGGCGTCGGCGAAGACGACCGGCACGGTGCGGCGCGGCGGGAGCGTGACGGTGCGCGGACGGCCGCCGGTCGGGGTCACGGTCACGACTGCCGGGAGAAGTCCGGCCGGTGCGGTCAGGTCGACTCGGCTGGCGTCGTGCACTACCGCAGTCAGGCCGGGCGGTACGGCGCTGCCGGACCTGCCGCCCACGGTGAACTGGGGCGGTTCGATTCGGCCTTCGGCAGGGGAAAGGTCGTAGCTGAACGCGGTGCCGGTCGGGGTGACGTTTTGCGTGCCTCGGTACAGCAGCAGGGCCGTGCGATCCTGTGGCAGGGAAGCAATTCCGGTGGCCGCGCGGTCGGAAAGGTTGGCCAGCACGAGGAAATCGTCTGTGACACTCGCGTGGATTCCGGCCGCGGCGGCGCGAGGACGTCCGGCGAGCTTCGGCAGATCCGCGCGGCCGGGGTACAGCTCGGCCGAGAACGGGGCGGGCGGACCGGCGGAAAGCGTGACGTGGTCGTTCGTGACGGTGAGCGGATGCGGGCTGGTGACGACGATCCCGGCGCGGCCGTCGATGTCCAGCCAGCCGCCGGTGCTGTGCAGCGCGGGCACCGGATAGGTCGCTACGGAAGTCCAAGAGACGCCGTCGGCAGACGTTTCGATCCGGTACTTCCGTCCGGCGGCGGCTTCCCAGCTCAGGCGAACGCGGTCGAACCGTTGCGGGGCGCCGAGATCGACGGCCAGCCAGCTGTCCGCGCGCGGTCGGTCCGATGTGGACACTGCCCAGCGGGTGGCGGAATTGCCGTCGGTGGCGTACTTCGCCTCCTTGCCCGGTGCCGCGGAAGACGCGGACGCGGTTCCGGACAGGGCGAGGTCGGGGCCGGTGCCGTCGTGGACTTCGAACGACCAGAGCGAGTATCCGTACTGCGGATCCGGCTGCCCGCCAAGCATTCGCACGTGCCGCGCGGCCACCGGGGCGAAGGTCAGGTCGTCAGTGCGCGCACCCGCCGGTCCGGACTGCGCTTGGAGGGTCACTGAGCCCTCGGCAGTGGTGTACGTGCGGTCGCCGTCGAGGCCCGGAACGCCTGGCATGGCCAGGTTGTAGACGTTGAGCACGCCTTCGTCCGCCGCGACGCCGGTGCTGGCGTAGACCGCGGTGCCGGTCGGGAGAGTGGCGAGCGCGGCGTACCCGGTGTCGAACCGCAGGACGCCGACGGTGCCGTCGAATCCGTCGCGGACCTTGCGGTACGTCGTCGGGTGACGTTCGCGCACCGCGATGTTCGTGGCGGGCAGCAGCATCGGGTTGGCGCCGCCGAGGACGAACAGCCAGTCGTCGTGGTTCGGCTGCCAGGCGAATTTCACGAAACCGGGCTTGCTGACGGTCGCGGCCCACGCGGCGGGAGAGCGGTGGGCCAGCAGGCCTGGTCCGGGACCGAAGTCGGCGGCGCGCGCGGCGTGGGCGTCGAATTCTTCCTTGCGCACCGCATTGATCGGGCCGCCGTGTTCGGCGCGCCATTCGTGCAGGAGGTAGCTGATCGCGAGTTCGGCGCGAGCCTCCGGTTCGTACTTCGGTTCGCCGGAGAACTTCGTGATCCGGTCGACCGGCGGGTACGCCTGGTACGGCTCCAGCCGCGCGGCGAGCTGGGCCTCGGCGTAGGCGGCGGGCCGGTCGCCGAGCACTTGGGCGCGGAAGGCCAGCGGGAGGACGTCCCGGCCGTAGAGGTGTTCGCGGTCGGCGACCATCGGCATCAGCGGTTCGCCCGCGTCGCTCGTCATCAGGAGCATGGTGCGCCACAGCAGTTCGCCGTTCGGCTGCGCGGTGAGCACCTCGGGGAGCGGGACGCCGGCGGCGAGGAAGTGCATCGCGTTGCGGCCGGACGTGCGCCAGAGTTCTTCCTGGTAGTGCGGGCCGAACGAGCCGTGGTTCTCGACGAGGAACGTGTCGTACAGGTTGGTCGCGGTGTTGTCGCTGATCGGCTTTCCGTCGACGAGCCGGGGATTCGCCCGGTCCGCCGCGGGCAGGCCGCCCTCGTTGCGGCTCCAGGAACCGAAGGCGGCGCGCCACTCGGGAGCACGCGGATCGTTCGGCGCCCAGGCGAGCGCGGGGGCGAGCGACTGCGCGTAGACGCCCATCTCCTCGAGTTTCGTGTCGCCGACGTAGCCGCCGCGCAGGCCGTTGGGCGTCCAGTCGCCGGACGCGGGATCGTTGCCGGTGCCGAGGCTGGTCGTGTAGGCGGCCTGTTCGGCGGCGATGCGCTCGACGTTCCGCTGCGTCGCCGCGTCCAGCTCTGTCCACAAGAGACGCGCGGCGAGCTGGAAGTAGGACTGGAAAGTGGTGTCGAAGAACAGTTTCCGGCCCCATTCGGAACCGCCGGTGAGCCGGTTCGAGGCGGCGAAGTGCTTGATGGTGGCGAGGGTGTGCGCACGGAGGGTCTCGCGGTCGACTCCGGCGACGGCGGCGTCGTACCCGTCGCGGGTCAGCAGGAGCGCGTTGCCGAGAACGACCGCGAAGGTGAAGTCTCGCGCGGGGTAGATCCCGGCGCTCGCGTCGAACTGTTGCTCGGCCCAGCGGGTGTGCCGGAGGAGAACTCGCAGGTACGTCGCGGCGACCGGATCCGGCGCGGGCCGGGACGCCGCCCGCGCCGCGGTTCCCGAGGCGAGGAGGACCACGGCTCCGGCGCCCGCGAGACCGAGCGCTTGCCGCCGGGTGAACCCGTCCATCCCGCGTCCTCCAGACTGCTGACAACCTTGTCAGCGGGGATTCTCTGCGGCGGCGGAGCGCCCGGGCAACCCTGTCGGCCGATCCCGTCCGGTTTCGGACAACGGATGTATAACGACCTATACGGCGCGCGCCCCGACCGGGGATCGCCGGGTGCGGCATGTTGAGATGACAACGTGATCACTGGCCTCGGCGGATTCCTGCTGCTCGTCCTCGCCGGAGTCGGAGCCGGACTGACCGGTGCGACCGCAGGCCTCGCGTCGCTGGTCTCGTACCCGGCGCTGCTCGCCGCCGGACTTCCGCCGGTCACGGCGAACGTCACCAACACGGTGGCGATGCTGGGAACGACGGCCGGGGCGGCGGTCGGCGCGCGTCCGGAGCTGAAGGGGCAGGGTCGCCAGCTGCTGCCGTTGTGCCTGATCACGACGGCAGGCGGGGCGTGCGGCGGCCTCGTGCTGCTGGTCAGCTCGGCGGACGCGTTCACCGTCGTCGTGCCGTGGCTGATCGGCGGCGCGTCGATCGTGCTGATGGCCGGTCCGCGCCTGCGGAGGATGGCCGAGCACAGCGAGCACCGCGGAATCGGGCCGCTCACCGGGGTCGCGGCCTTCCTGGTCGGGGTGTACGGCGGGTACTTCGGGGCCGCGGCCGGGGTGCTGATGCTCGCGCTGCTGACGACGGCGTGGAGCCAGCCGCTGGCCCGCACGAACGCGGCGAAGAACATCGCGACCGGAACCGCGAACCTGATCGCCGCGCTGGTGTTCGCTTTCACCGGCAAGGTCTACTGGCCCGCGGCGATCGCGGTGTGCCTCGGCTCGGTCGCGGGCTCGTGGCTGGGGTCGGTGCTGGTCCGGTACCTGCCCGCGACGCCGCTGCGGATCGCGATCGGGCTGGGCGGGCTTTCCCTGGCGGTGGTTTTGGGTTGGCAGGCCTACTCGGGCTGACGCGGGGCGGCCGATGCGGGCATAGTCGGCGGGGTACCCGAGCAGGAGGACAGATGAGCATTGTCGGCACCCGGGTGGTGCGCGTCGAAGACGAGAAGCTGATCACCGCGGGCGGAACGTACGTCGACGACCTCAAGGAAGAAGCGCTGGCCGGCGCCGTGCACGCGGTGTTCGTGCGCAGCCCGATCGCACACGCGCGGATCGTCGGCATCGATGTCGAGGAAGCACGCACCGCGCCGGGCGTGGTCGGGGTGTACACCGCGGCCGATCTCGATCTCGGGCCGGGCAAGGCCGGGCCCGTCGCCGAGCCGTTCCTGGCCAAGGACGTCGTGCGGTACGTCGGCGAGCCGGTCGCGCTGGTGCTCGCCGAGGAGCGGTACCAGCTCGCCGACGCGGCCGAGCTGGTCGACGTGGACTACGACCCGCTGGACGCGGTCGCGGACTTCGACACCGCGCTCGCCGACGAGACGCTGGTGTTCCCGGACCACGGCACCAACGTGGTCCACACGCACGGCCCGGAGGAGTTCGACGATTCGGTGTTCGAGGACTGCGAAGTCGTCGTCACCGAGGAAATCCTCAACCAGCGCGTGGCCCCGGCCCCGGTCGAGCCGCGCGGGGCGTCCGTCGCGTGGGGCGAGGACGGCCGGGTCACGTTGTGGCTTTCCACGCAGAACGCGCAGATCGGCCGCAGCATCGTGGCCGGCGGGCTCGGGATCGGCGAGGACCTGGTGCGGGTGATCGCGCCGGACGTCGGCGGCGGCTTCGGCGCGAAGATCGGCGCGGACCCGGAAGCGGTGCTGCTCGCCTGGGCGGCGAAGCGGGCCGGACGCGCGGTGCGGTGGGCCGAATCGCGCAGCGAGAACCTCACCTCGATGACGCACGGCCGCGCGCAACGCAACACCGTGACCATCGGCGGCAAGCGCGACGGAACTGTGCTGGCGTACCGGCTCGACGTCCTCCAGGACACCGGCGCGTACCCGCGGGCGCTGTTCCTGCCGACGCTCACCGAGCTGATGGCTCCGGGCGTCTACCGCTTCCCGGTGGTGCAGACGCGCAGCCGCGGCGTGGTCACCACGACGACGCCGATCGCGGCCTACCGGGGCGCGGGCCGTCCTGAAGCGACGGCCGCCGTCGAGCGCGCGATCGACCTGTTCGCCGCGGAAATCGGCATGGACCCCGCGGACGTGCGGCGGGTCAACTTCATCCGGCCCGAGGAATTCCCTTACCAGACCCCGACCGGCGGCTCCTACGACACCGGCGAATACGCCGCGGCGCTCGACAAGGTGCTCGACGCGGCGGGGTACGCGCAGCTGCGCGAGGAGCAGCGGAAGCGCCGCGAGGCCGGGGACCCGGTGGCGCTGGGGCTCGGCATCGCGTCCTACGTGGAGATCACCGGCGGCGACGCGGGCGGCGAGAGCGGCCGGGTCGACGTGCACCCGGACGGTTCGGTCACCGCGTGGACCGGCAGTTCCCCGCACGGGCAGGGGCTCGGGACGTCGCTGGCGATGCTGCTGTCGGACCAGCTCGGCGTGCCGATGGACAAGATCACCGTCCGGCACGGCGACACCGACGAGGTCCCGCGCGCGATCGGCACGTTCGGCTCGCGGTCGCTGCAGCTCGGCGGTTCGGCGATCCGGCAGGCGGCCGAGGAGGTCGTGGCGCAGGCCCGGCAGGTCGCGGCGGACCTCCTCGAAGCCGCGCCGGACGATCTGGAGCTGGACGTCGAACGCGGCGTCTGGCAGGTCCGCGGCGCCCCGTCCAGCACAACGCTCGACTGGGCCCGCGTCGCCGCCGAGGCGGACGGGTTCACCGCGGACGTCTGGTTCGGCGACGGCGCGCCGACGTTCCCGTTCGGCGCGCACCTCGCGGTCGTCGAGGTGGACACCGAAACCGGCAAGGTCGAGGTGCGGCGGCTGGTCGCGCTCGACGACGCGGGCCCGATCGTGAACCCGCTGACCTTCCGGGGCCAGCGGCACGGCGGGCTCGGCCAGGGCATCGCGCAGGCGCTGCTCGAGGTGATGAGCTACGACGCGGACGGCAACCCGACGACCGCGACGCTGGCCGACTACTCGTTCGTCACCGCGCCCGAGCTGCCCGATTTCGAACTGGTGGACATGGAAACGCCGACGACCCGGAACCTGCTGGGGGTCAAGGGGATCGGCGAGGCGGCGACCATCGGGTCGACGCCGGCGGTGCACAACGCGGTGGTCGACGCCCTCGCCCACCTCGGCGTGCGGCACCTGGACATGCCGGCTACGCCGCTGCGGGTGTGGACGGCCCTGAACGACGCTAGGAAGGCGAACTGACGTGCGGGTCTCGATCGACGTGAACGGGAAGACGGTGGCGCACGAGGTGCCCGACCGCACCCTGCTCGTGCACTACCTGCGGGACACCGCGGGCCTCACCGGCACGAACATCGGCTGCGACACCACGTCCTGCGGGGCGTGCACGGTGCTGCTCGACGGCGAATCGGTGAAATCCTGCACGGTGCTCGCCGCTCAGGCGGACGGGCACGAAGTGACCACTGTGGAGGGTCTGGCTTCCGAAGACGGGCTGCACCCGGTGCAGCGCGCGTTCCGCGAGCAGCACGGCCTGCAGTGCGGGTTCTGCACGCCCGGCATGATGATGGCGACGGTGTCGCTGCTGAAAGAAAACCCGAAGCCGACGCGCGACGAAGCCCGCGCGGCGCTGGAGGGCAACCTTTGCCGCTGCACCGGCTACCACAACATCGTGAGCGCGGTCATCGACGCGTCCGGGCAGGAGGTGGCGCAGTGATCCCGGCCGGGTTCGCCTACCGCCGCGCGTCCACTGTGGACGAAGCGCTCGCGCTGCTCGCCGAGCACGGCGAAGACGCGAAGCTGCTCGCGGGCGGGCATTCGCTGCTCCCGCTGATGAAACTCCGGTTCGCCGCGCCGGAGGTCGTGGTGGACATCGCGCCGCTGCGGGAGCTGAAGTTCGTCCGGACCGAGGGCGACGAGGTGGTGATCGGGGCGTTGTCCCGCTACCACGACCTCGAACACGACCCGGTGCTCGCCGAGCACGCGCCGCTGATCGCGCACGTGTCCGGTTCGGTCGGCGACCCGCAGGTGCGCCATCGCGGCACGATCGGCGGTTCGCTGGTGCACGCGGACTCCGCGGCCGACCTGCCCGCGGCGGTGCTCGCGGCGGACGGCACGCTCGTCGCGCGCGGACCGCGGGGGGAGCGGCGCATCCCGGCCGCGGAGTTCTTCCTCGGGCCGTTCACCACGCCGCTGGAGCCGGACGAGCTGCTCACCGAAATCCGGCTGCCGAGCCAGGCCGGGCTGGGCTGGGGATTCGAGAAGTTCACCCGCCGGGCCATCGACTGGGCGATCGTCGGCGTCGCGGTCACCGGGCGCTCGGTCGGCCTGATCAACATGGGCGGCACGCCGCTGCGGGCGTCGGCCACCGAACGCGCGCTCGCCGACGGGGCCACCGCGGCGGAGGCGGCGAAACTGGCCGCGGAGGACACTTCGCCGCCGGACGAACCGCACGCCACGGCCGAGTACCGGCAGCACCTCGCCCGTGTCCTCACCGGCCGGGCCCTGGCCGCCGCGGGCATCGCCTGACCGACCGTCCGTGAGGGGAACCCTGAGGGACTCAGAGTCCCTCAGGGTTCCCCTCACGGCGTTTCCGGGGCGGGAAAGCGACGGCCGATTTCCGCCAGCGACGCCCCCGCGGCGGTCGCCAGACTGGGCGGTGTGAACACGACTTTTCCCGCGCACACAACGATCGAGCCCGGCATCCTCTACTTCGGCACCCCGGTGGTGCTCATCTCGACGTCCAATGAGGACGGTTCGGCCAACCTGGCCCCGATGTCGTCGGCGTTCTGGCTCGGCTGGCGCGCGATGCTCGGCCTCGGCGCGCGCTCCAAGACCACGCAGAACCTCCTGCGCACGCGCGAATGCGTGCTGAACCTGCCGTCCTCGGCGATGGCCGCCGCGGTCGACCGGCTGGCCCTGACCACCGGGTCCGACCCGGTCCCGCCGGGCAAGGAGAAGCGCGGCTACTTCCACGTCGCGGACAAGTTCGGCCGCGCCGGGCTCACGCCGGCGCCGTCCGAGACGGTCGCGCCGCCGCGGGTCGCCGAATGCCCGGTCGCGATGGAAGCGGTGCTGGAGTCCGTGCACCCGTTCGCCGAGGACGACGAGGCGCAGCGCGGCGGCATCGTCGGGCTGGAGGTGCGCGTGCAGCGGGTGTTCGTGCACGACGACATCCGGATGCCGGGCACGGACGACCACATCGACCCGGACGCGTGGCGGCCGCTGATCATGAGCTTCCAGAAGCTGTACGGGCTCGGCCCGCAGGTGCACGAATCGACGCTCGCGCGCATCCCGGAGCGGATGTACCGCTCACCGGACATCGAGCGGGCGCGCGGCGTCTCCTGACGCTGTGTCCACTGTGGAGCAACGAACCGGCTAAACGACGGCGAAGGACAGAAGAACAACTCGGTAAAACCGGGCGCGACAAGGGCCGCTGCGATCCGCAGCGGCCTTTTTCGCAGCAAGAAATCTCCGTCGCTTCGCGGCCCCGCGTCAAGCGGCGCGCGCGGCGAAACCGCAGGTCGTGTCTCTTCGGACACGGCCCTCGGTACATTGGGGCAGCCGTCCCCGCGGTGATCGCCGGCCCCCGCCGGACTGATAGTCTTTTCCCATTGCGAATCCCAGGCACGGCAACGCAAATCGGCGTCCCGCAAGGGCGCCGGGGCCGGTCGTGCCCGACCCGGCTGTGGGAAGGATGCCCTCGGGATGGCGGACAGGTTCGAGTTCGTTCTCGACGTCGTCGAAGCTTTGGTGATCGGGGAGGCGACCGGCGGGAACATCCGCCAGTTCCCGCTGCGGATCGGCTCCGTGCCCGCGGAACCCGACCGGTACGTGCGGGTCGCGAAGATCGTCAACGACGCGATCGAGGAGCGCAGGCTCTCGACCGGCGACGAGCTGAGCCCGTACGTGCGCACCGCTTTCGAGCTGCTCGCGAAGCCCCGGGTGTCGGTCGCGGTCAGCGGGATCGACGGCCTCGGCGCGGACATCGCCGTGGTCGCGCTCAGCGACGGCAGGCAGGCGCTCGGGATCACCCAGGACGCGAAGACCGACGAACTGCTGTTCTCGCTGTTCGACGACGAGGAACTGGTCGAGGTGATCGCCGGGGTGCTGCCCCACGCGCGCCCGGCCAGCACCGGCGCGCACACGGTCCGCCAGGCGGCCGAGCGCGAGGTGTCCGCGATGACCGCGCGCCGGCGGGCCGAGGCGGCCGAGGACGAGGAAGAGACCGACGCGTTCGGGATGATCGAGGTCAGCGGGCGCGTGCAGCCGCGCCGCCCGGACCCGCGGGTCTCCCGCGCCGCCCCCGGCGGGGTCGAGGTGCTCGAACGCGTGCTGGCGCAGCCGCGGCTCGGCGGCGGGCACATCGTCGCGAGCGGCTGGGGCCGCCACGGCGAGCGGCGCGCCGGATCGCCGATCGGCTGGCTCGACACCGCCGACGGCCGCTACCTGATCACGTCGGCCGTCAGCGAGTCCGGCGACCTGACCGCGGAGTACCGGCCCGCCGGGCGCCGGGATCTCGTCCGGGCCGTGCAGCAGGCGGTCTCCGAGGTCTACTGATCATCCCTTTCCCCGCAACGGCGACAGTTCACGAGGAGAACGAGGTCCCGATGACCGACGACGCAGCGACGGCGATGCAGGACAGGATGGCCCCGGTGCAGGCCACGAGAGCCCTGCTGCCCGCGCGCCAGCTGAAGACGCTGGCCGAGCGGGGATCGTTCGCGGTGGACGACAGCACCGGCGACAAGATGATCGCCGCGCTCGAAGGCGTGGTCGACGCCCTGCAGGCGCGCTGGAACGCGCTGGAGAAGGTCGGCGTGGCCCCGGCGATGTCGAAGAGCCCGGCCGGGCAGTTCGTCAGCAAGCACATGGCCGAGACCGCGCGCGACGCGCAGGGCCTGCTCACCCAGTTGCAGGCGGCCCGCGACGAGTTCCCGACCTACGTCGAGGCGATCAAGCTCGCGAAGAAGAACTACAAGGAGCGCGAGCACAGTTCCGCCGAGACCTTCGAGCGGATCCACCGCACCGCGGGCGAACAGGGCTGAAGGGGAGACCAGTGGCCGAGAAGAAGCAGCCGACCGCCGAGTCCGTCTCCGACCCGAGCTCGACGGACTACGACCCGTCCAACAAGGACCTGTACAACCCGACGCTGGACCCGTCGTCGAAGTACTACATCGGGCCGGTGCGCCCGGACGACGTGGCCTCGGGCGACCAGCTGCGCGAGGACGCGACGGCGAAGATCGACGCCATGTTCAACGGCTGGCTCTTCCCGAACGTCCAGGGCAAGCTGCGCGACCAGCTGATCCAGAAGATGTACGAGCGGAATCTCGAAGAGTCGAAGAAGCACCTGGGCAACGACCTGGAGATGCGCGACCCGGGAGCGGTCCCGCACACCGACTGGAAGAATGCGACGCACGAGCAGATGGTCGACGCGATCACCTCGGAGGCGGACCCGGCCGCGGTGGCCGAGTCGTCGGAGGAGTGGGTGCGCATCGGCAACGAGCTGGCGACGCACCAGAAGAACCTCGGCGACGCGATCAACGCGAGCACCTCGGACTGGAAGGGCGCCGGCGGCGACGCGGCGCGCGTGCACCTCGCGAACGTCGGCAAGTGGCTCGGCGCCACCGCGCAGGGCGCGACGCTGACCGGGCGCCAGCAGGAGGTCCACTCGCAGGCGCTCAACGAGACGCAGAAGGCGATGCAGGCCAACCCGCCGGTGAAATTCTCGGCGCAGGACGCGAACAAGGTCCTGATGACGATCAAGGACCCGGCCGCGTACGTCCTGGCCTACTCCTCGGCGATGAAGACCTACAACGACCAGCAGGCCGCCCGGGAGCAGGCCGCGCAGATCATGACGCGGTACGACCAGACGATCGGCGGCGCGGTGGCGACGCCGCGGTTCGCCGAGCCGCCGAAGCTGCCCACGGCCGAGTACTCGGCGGCGGTCAAAGGCACGCCGACGGGCGGCGGCGCGGGCGCGCCGGGAGGGGGGCAAGCCGGCCCCGACGGCCGCCCGCTCGGTCCGGACGGCAAGCCGATCGGGCCGCCCGGGACCACGGTCGGCCCGAACGGCCAGCTCGTCGGGCCGGACGGGCGTCCGCTCGGCCCCGACGGCAAGCCGATCGGCCCGCCGGGGACGACCGTGGGCCCGGACGGGCAGCCGATCGGTCCCGACGGACGGCCGATCGGACCGGACGGAAAGCCCTACGGACCGGGCGGCAGCGGCGGACCGGGCAGCGTCCCCGGCGGTCCCGGCGGGCAGCACCCCGACCGCAAGTTCGACCCGGCGTCGCTGAAGATCCCGGAGGGCGGCCCCGGCGGCGGTCCGGGCGGCGGCGGTCCCGGCGGTTCGTTCCCGACCGTTCCGGGGCCGAACGACCCGGGCTCGACGAGGGCACAGGGCTTCACCCCGCCGAACCTCCCGCCCATTCCGGGCGGCGGCAATCCCGGCGGCACGAACTTCACCCCGCCGAACATCCCGCCGATCCCCGGCGGCGGCAATCCCGGCGGCGGCGGTCCGAACTTCACCCCGCCGCCCATCCCGAACATCCCCACCGGCAGGGACGGCGACCCGTACAAGCCGAACCCGTACAAGCCGCAGCCGTTCAAGCCCTCGATCCCCGAGGGCCCCGGCGGGATCAAGCCGTTCGAGCCGAAACCGTTCACCCCCGGCAAGATCGGCCCGGACGGCAAGCCGCTGTTCCCGGGCGGCGGCACCGGGCCGAGCGGGGAGAAGCTCGGCGGCATCGGCAAGCTCGGCGGCGTCAACGGCGAGAGCATCAGCAGCAGGCTCGGCGGCGGCGGTGCGGGCGGCCTCGGCGGCGCCAAGGGCGGCCCGGGCTCCGGCGGCGCGTTCAGCGGCGCGGGCGGCTCCGGCCCGGCCGAGGAAGGCGTGGCCGGACGCGGCGGGTCGGGCGCGGGCGGCGCGAAGGGGGCCGCGGGCGCTCCCGGCATGGGAGCCATGGGCGGCGGCAAGGGCGGCAAGGGCCCGGAGGACAAGGAACACAAGGTCGCGAGCTTCGTCGAGGCGGACGATCCGTCGTTCTTCGCGCCGGACGAGGTCGTCGCCCCGCCGGTGATCGGCGACTGGAAGAACAAGGACTGGAAGTGAGGCGGCGATGAGCGGAAGCGCGCAGGGGTTCCGCGTAGAACCCGACGACCTCGTGGCGCACGCGAGCCACCTGGACGGCCTGGTGGACCGCCTGAACACCGCGGTGCAGGCGGCCGACTACGCCATGTCCGACGACGCGTACGGGCTGCTGTGCGCGTTCCTCCCGCCGATCATCAACCCGACCGGGGAGAAAGCGAAGGAAGCGATCGGCGGGGCGATCGAGGGCGTCCAGGCGACCGCGGACAACGTGCGGACCGCCGCGAAGTCCTACCAGGAGGGCGACGAGGGCCAGTCGAAGCCGTTCAGGAAGGTGGCGACCGAAGGTCCGCTCAGCGCGGAAAGCGGCGCGGAACTGAAGGACCGGTTCCGGGTCGGCGGCGTGCGGACTCCGGCCGGGCAGAACCTGCCGTCCGGCCGGGACGCCGTGCCCGCGGAAGCCCGGTACGACAGCGCGGAGCCCTTGCGCCCGAAGGAACGGGCCGACGAGACGTAGCGAGGAGCCGCCCTCGCGGCGCGGCGGCGGGCGGGTACCGTCGGAGGAACGACGGTGCCGGTCGCGGCGAGGACTGGACCCGCCCGCAGCGGCGCGGGCGACGGGATTCGAGGAGAACGAAAAGCATGACCAGCGCGGGTGGGCTGGGCGACCTGATCAGGGACCCCGACGACGCAATCCGGCGAATGGACGAATGGGCGGCCGGGTTCGCCCGCAAGGCGGAGCGCTACGCGGCGGCCCAGCAGGAAACCGAGCGGCTGCGGCTGACCGCGACGAGCCCGGACGGGACCGTCAAGGTCACCGTCGGGGCCGACGGGGTCGTGTCCGACCTGGTGTTCAGTTCCCGCACGCGCACCGTCCCGCCGGAGGAGCTCTCCCGGATGGTGCTCGAGACGATGCGCAAGGCGCAGTCGGGCATCACCGACCGCGTGGCCGAGGTGATGGGCCGCAGCCTCGGCGACGAGGACCCGGACACCCGCGCCGTCATGCTCGATTCGCTCCGCACCCGCTTCCCGGACCCCGACCCGGACCCGGCCGAACAGCAGGACAGCGCGGAAGAAACGCCGGAGCCGCCCGCGTCGCCGCCCCCGGCGAGCGGTGCGCCTCGTCCGCCCGCGCCCGGCGGACCCGCTTCGCCGCCGCAGGGCCGCCGTCCGGGCGGGATCGATCCGGACGAGCAGGACAACAACCCCTGGTGACTCTTGTGGTGCGCCCCGGCCTTCCCGGCCGGGGCGCACTGTCGTTTGTGGACTGTCCAGCGTGGACTCATGCGCGCGGGCTCGGTCCGATGTGGACTCCGTTCAGGAACGTTCCCACCGCCAGCACCCCGAACGCCGCCAGCACCTGCCCCGATCGCCGCGACCCCGGGGACCCCCTTCTCCGGAACCCGAAGAAGAAGATCGCCGGAACCGGCCGGGTCGTGACCCGATATGCCGGATTGTCAGAGCTGGGGGAGCGGAACCTCGGCCGCCAGGTCCTCCGGGGCCGACAGCCGCCACGCCTCGTAGACGAGTTCGGCCAGTTCGTCGGCCTCGATGCCGCTCAGCCGCACCACCACCCAGCCGAATCCGCCGGAGGTGAACTGTTCCTCGAAGACGTCCGGCCGTTCCGCGACGAGTGCCTGCTGCTCCGCGATGGTCTGCTTGAGCCCGACCGTGTCCGTGCGCGGCCAGTGGTAGCCGAAGCGCTTGCCGTGCACGCTGAACGACGTGTAGTCGCGGCCGCTGCCGCGTTCGACGTCGCGCAGCTTGCGGATGATCCGTTCGAAATCCTTGCTCGGCACCGGTCCTGGCCCCCTCCGTCGTGGACCCGGCCATCTTACGGCGGCGGATCCGGCGGGTTCGGCTTACGGTGGTGCGCGGAGGTGCCCGAATGTCCGAAGTGGCCGGCGGCATGCCGCCCGCGATCGAGCCGATGCTGGCCTCGCCCGACGGCGGCAGGCTGCGCGACGACCCGGCGTACGCGTATGAGTTCAAATGGGACGGTTACCGGGCGACCATGCGCGTCGCGCCGGACGGGAGCACGCTGCTGACCAGCCGCAACGACAACGACTTCACCGCCAGATTCCCGCAGCTGGCCGGCGCGCTCGGCGACGCGCTCGGGGGCCGCCCGGCGGTGCTGGACGGCGAGATCGTCGCCCTCGACGAGCACGGCCGTCCCGACTTCGGGCTCCTGCAGAACCGCACCTGGAAAGCGGTCGCGTACTTCGCCTTCGACCTCCTCAGCCTGGGCGGCGTGAGCCTGCTCGACGCGCCGTACGAGGAACGCCGCGGGCTGCTCGCCGAGATCGAGCCGCCGGACCGGCAGCTGGTCGCGATCACGCCCTGGTACCGGCACAGCGACCTCGCCGAAGACGGCATGACCCCGGCCGGGCTGCTCGACGTCGCGCGGACGATGATGCTCGAAGGCTTGATGGTGAAGGCCCGTACGTCGCGGTACCACCCGGGACGGCGCAGTCCGGAATGGCTCAAACACCCGCTCGTGCAGACGACCGAGGTCGTGCTCGGCGGCTGGCGGGCCGGCCAGGGCCGCCGCGAGGGCACGATCGGCGCGCTGCTGCTCGGCGCGCACGACCCGGAGTCGGGGGAGCTGCGGTATCTGGGCGACGTCGGCACCGGCTTCACCGACGCGATGCTCAAGGACCTTCAGGCACAGCTGGTTCCCTTGGAGCGCAAGACAAGCCCGTTCGCCGACCAGGTCCCGCGAGACCGGGCGCGCGGCGCGCACTGGCTGAACCCGGAGGTGGTCGGCGAGGTCGTGTACCGCCGCCTCACACCGGGTGACGGCCGCCTGCGGCACACGGCTTGGCGCGGGCTGCGCCCGGAACGGCGTCCGGACGAAGTCACCGTTCCGGCGCGGTAAAACGCTCCCGGATCAGTCGGCCACCCGGAGCCCGGTGATCAGCAGCCGGGCCAGGCGGCGCGCGTCGTAGCTGTCGTCGGCTTCCGCGCCGATGCACAGGTTCCCGACGCCGCGCATCAGGTGGATGGCCTCCAGGTCGACGTGGATTTCCCCGGCCTCGGCGGCGGCGTTGAGCAGCTGGGCGCACACCGGGACCAGCCGCTCGAGGAAGTACGCGTGCAGCGCCTCGAAGCCGCTGTGGTCGGACTGCATGATCCCGGCCAAGCCGTGCTTCGTGACCAGGAAGTCGACGAACAGGTCGATCCACTGCGCGAGCGCGGCGTGCGGGGAAGCGTTGTCCGCCAGCAGCTTCGGGCCCGCGTCGGCGCACGCTTCGACCTGGTGCCGGTACACCGCGATGATCAGGTCCGCGCGGGTGGGGAAGTGCCGGTAGATCGTGCCCACGCCGACGCCCGCCCTGGTCGCGATGTCGCGCACCGGCGCGTCCACCCCGGACGCGACGAACACCGCCGCCGCCGCGTCGAGCAGGGTCTTCTCGTTGCGCCGGGCGTCCGCCCGCTTGGTGCGGGACCCCGCGTTTTCACCCACGTGCCACTCCCTCCGCGTGCCGCCGGTAGACAAGCGGAACAACGTTCCGTATAGTTACCGGAGCAACGTTCCGTTTGCTCATGATGCCAGACCGGGCCGTCGGCCACCACACCCTCGCGCGCCCGGACGGCGAAAGAAGGTACTCCCATGTCTGCAGTACAGCCCGCGGCTGCGGTCGTCTCGGTCCAGCCGGTGCGGCTCGACGCGCCGGGCCGCGGCGAGGACCTGCCGGTCCGCGTGTCCGCCCCGGCGACCGGCCGGGACCTGCCGGTGATCGTGTTCTCCCACGGGTTCAGCCAGTCCCTCGACGGGTACCGCCCGCTCGCCGACTACTGGGCCGCGCACGGATTCGTTGTCGTGCAACCGACTCATCTCGATGCGCGGACCCGCGCGCTGCCCGCGGAAGACCCGCGCACGCCGGACATCTGGCGGTTGCGGGTCGAGGATCTGCGGCACGTCATCGACCGGCTCGACGCTGTCGAAGCGGCTTTGCCCGGGCTGAGCGGCCGAGTCGACCACAACCGGCTCGCCGTCTCGGGGCACTCCTGGGGCGCGCAGTCGGCGAGCATGCTGCTCGGCGCGCGCGTCGTCGAGGCGGACGGAAGCGTCGGCGAGGATCTCTCCGATCCGCGGGTGTCCGCCGGGGTGCTGTTCGCGATTCCCGGCATCGGCGGCGCGGACCTGTCGCCGTTCGCTGCCGAGAATTTCCCGTTCATGAGCCCGAATTTCGATGAGTTGAAGGCGCCCGCGCTGTTCGTCGCGGGGGACCAGGACAATTCGATGCTGTCCGTGCGCGGCCCGGACTGGTTCACCGACGCGTACCGGCTCAGCCCGGGGGAGAAGAGCCTGCTGACGCTCTTCGGCGCGGAACATTCGCTCGGCGGGCTCACCGGATACGACGCCAAGGAAACCACCGACGAAAGCCCGGAACGCGTCGCGCTGCAGCAGCGGCTCACCACGGCGTATCTCCGCAGTGCGCTCATTCCCGGCGACGACAGCTGGGCGGGCATCGAGGACAGCCCGCTCGGCCGCGTCGAATCGCACGGGTGAAAGGACTTCCCGCGATGACCACGCAACCGCGATTCGGCATCATGACCGCGCCGATGCAGACCAGCTACGCGGCGCTGCACCAAGTCTGGCGCGAGGCGGACGCGATCCCGGAGATCGAGCACGCCTGGCTGTTCGACCATCTCCTGCCGATCGCCGGAGAACCGGACGGGCCGATTTTCGAAGGCTGGACGCTGCTTTCCGCTCTCGCCGCGCAAACCGAACGGCTCCGGCTCGGGCTTTTGGTGACCAGCAACCGTTTCCGTCCGCCGGCGATGCTGGCGAAGATCGCCGCGACCGTCGACGTCGTCTCCGGCGGACGGCTCGATTTCGGGCTCGGCGTCGGCTCCCGGCCGAGTCACCCGCTGGCTCGCCGGGAGTACGAAGCGCACGGCCTGCCG
Source organism: Amycolatopsis sp. AA4 (assembly GCF_002796545.1). Lineage (GTDB taxonomy): Bacteria > Actinomycetota > Actinomycetes > Mycobacteriales > Pseudonocardiaceae > Amycolatopsis. Next base: position 4,560,931 of record NZ_CP024894.1, on the reverse strand, counting down.
TACCTGGAAACCGCCGACGCGGTGGACCGGTTCGCCGAAGCGTGCACTGTGATCCGGAAGCTGTGGACGGAGGACAAGCCGTTCGATTTCGCGGGGAAGCACGTCCGGCTCGCCGGCGCGTTCGGCAATCCGAAGCCGGTGCAGCGCCCGCATCCGCCGTTCGTCCTCGGCGGCCGGTCCCGCGCGACGCTGCGGGTGGTCGCCGAGCACGCCGACGTCTGGAACATTCCCGGCGGGGACCTCGCGGACGTCGTCGAGCGCGGCGCGATGCTGGACGAGTACTGCGCGGACCTCGGCCGCGACCCGGCGGAGATCGCGCGGTCGATCCACCTGCCGGTGTCCTACGACCAGCCCGCGCTCACGCGGACGGCGATCGGGGAGGCGCTGGAAGCCGGGTTCGGCCATGTGGTGCTGGGGCTTCCCGCGCCGTATCCGGCCGGGGTCGCGCGGTGGGTCGCGGACGAGCTGATCGCCAAGGCCGGGTAAGGGTTTCGTCAGCGGGCGGCGCGCTGGAGGCGGAGCTGCCCGATCTCCGCGACGTTCTTCATCAGCTCCGCGTTCGCCCACGCGAGCAAGTGCCCGATCGGCTGCCGGGGATCGTCTTCCGGCAGAACCGGGACGGCGGAAGCCAAGTCCGCGTCGGTGAGCCGGTCGAGCGCGGCAAGCCATTCCGCGCGCAAGCCGCGGAGCCAGGCGACAGCCGGTTCGCCGGGACCCGGCCACGCGGGGTTCCGCGGTTCCCGCCCGCGGAGCTGGTCGATCGCGCCGCTCCACCACCAGCCGAGGTGCCAGCTCAGCCAGCCGATCGTCGGTGCCGGAACCGGATCGGGCTCGCGGTCGGCCCAGTCCGGCGTCCAGGTTCCGTCTTCGGCGCGGTGCATCGTCCAGCACCGCGCGGCGGGCGCCCAGCCGAAATCGCCGGGTTCGAGACGCTCCAGGTGGTACTCGAACAGCGACCAGGCGAGGTCGAACTGCCAGCGCAGCAGAGACAGGGAGGAATCGGGCACCGGCCGACCTTCGCACACCGGACCGGCCCGGGGAACCGAGTTTCCGCGCGGCCGCCCGCCGTCGGTGCCGCCCGCGGTCGCGGACTCGACGCCGCCGGACGGGCGAAGCCCCCGCCTTCCGGTGGTCGACCGGGAGGGAGCCGTCGTGCCAAGATGACGCGCCTGAACGAGAAGGGGGCTCGGCAGTGGTGCTTGAGCAGGAAGCGAACCCGGCGGGGCGGATCCGGCGGGTGGCGCTCGCCAGCGCGATCGGGACGACGATCGAGTGGTACGACTACTTCGCCTACAGCACGGCGACCGCGCTGGTCTTCAACAAGTTGTTCTTCCCGTCGCTGTCCCCGGCGTCCGGCACGCTCGCCGCGTTCGCGACGCTCGGCGTCGGGTTCGTCGCGCGCCCGCTGGGCGGGATCGTCTGGGGCCACTTCGGCGACCGCGTGGGCCGCAAGGCGATGCTGGTCGCCTCGCTGGTGCTGATGGGGCTCGCGACCGCGGGCGTCGGGATGCTGCCGACGTACCACCAGGCCGGCGTCATCGCGCCGGTGCTGCTCGTCGTTCTCCGGGTGCTGCAAGGGATTTCGGCGGGCGGCGAATGGGGCGGGGCGGCGTTGATGGCCGTCGAGCACGCGCCGGCGGGCAAACGCGGCCGGTACGGCTCCTTCTCGCAGATCGGCGTCCCGGCCGGACTGATCCTGGCGCAGCTGGTGTTCTTCCTGGTGAACAGCTCGCTGTCGCCGGACGATTTCCGGTCGTGGGGCTGGCGGATCCCGTTCCTGGTCAGCCTCGTGCTGGTGGGGGTCGGGCTGGTGATCCGGTTGCGCGTGGAGGAAAGCCCGGTCTTCGCGAAGCTGCGCAGCACCGGCGCGCGCAGCAAGCTGCCGATCGTGGAGGTGCTGCGCGCGCGGCCGAAGCAGGTGCTCGCGGCGGCGGTCAGCTTCATCGCGAACACCGCGCTCGGCTACATCTTCTTCGCTTACCTGCTGTCGTACGGCACCGCGGTGCTCAAGCTGTCCAGCACGACGATGCTGGTCGTGGTGATCGTCGGCAGCGCCGTGTGGCTGGTCAGCATCGTCGCGGCGGCGATCTGGTCGGACTCGGTCGGGCGGAAACCGGTCTATCTCGCCGGTTCCGTGCTGCTGGTCGTGTGGTCGATCCCGTTCTTCCTGCTCGTGGACACCGCGCGGCCGTGGCTGCTGATCGTCGCGGTGGTGGTGCTCAACATCGGTCTCGGCGCGACGTACGGCCCGCAGTCGGCGCTGTTCTCGGAACTGTTCGAATCCCGGTACCGCTACAGCGGATCGTCCTTCGCCTACGCCGTGGGCGCGGTGCTGGGCGGCGGGTTCGCCCCGCTGATCGCGGCCTCGCTGCAGAAATCGACCGGGACGTCGTTGTCGGTCTCGCTCTACATGGTGGGCGTCGGCGTGCTCAGCCTGCTGGCCGTGCTGGCGTTCCCGCGCAAGCCGCTCGTGCCGGTCACAGCAGAGTGAGCGGCACCGCGTCGGCCATTCGCTGGTACCCGGCGTCGTTCGGGTGCAGGTGGTCGCCGGAGTCGTAGGCGGGGAGCATCGCGAGCGGATCGGCGGGATCGCGGACGGCGGCGTCGAAGTCGACCACTCCGTCGTAGATCCCGCTGGTCCGGATGAAAGCGTTCACCGCCTGGCGGGTCTGCTCGAGCGTCGGGTCGTAAACCTTCCAGCCCTTGAACGGCGTCAACGTGCCGCCGATGACGCGGATGCCCCGCGCCTTGGCCTGCGCGACGATCTGCCGCAGCGCGGAGACGAGCATCGCCGGATCGGTCTGGTGCGGGTTCTGCTGGATGTCGTTGATGCCCTCGAGCACGATCAGCGTGCGGACGTCGCCGCTGGTCAGCACGTCGTCGGCGAGCCGGGCGAGCGCGTTGCGCCCCGCGGTGCCGCCGTCGAGCAGCAGCCGGTTGCCGCTGATGCCGGCGTTGAGCACGCCGAGCTGCCCGTGCAGCCGGTCGCTCAGCTTGTCCGGCCAACGCCGGTTCGCGCCGGGCGTGGAGGCCGCGCCGTCGGTGATCGAATCGCCGAGCGTCACCACGGTTCCGCGTGCCGGTCCGCGGACGTCGACTTCGCTGACGTAGTGCCACACCGCGGTTTTTTCGGTGAACGACGCGCCGGATTCCTCGTTCGCGAAATCGCCGGCGCGGGTGAAGAACGACGTCTGCTGCGCGAGCGGATGGTAGGTGACCGGGCCGGACGGCGTCGGCACGTACGTGGTCACGAGGAGGTCCGCGTCGGCTGGAACGCGCAGCCACGCCGGGTCGCTCAGCACCTCGGCCCCGGGCGGAACGACCACAGTGGACTGTCCGCCGAAGGTCAGCGTGCGCATCGTGCCGCTCGCCGCGCGCGGACCGTCGGCGGCGACGGCGAGCGTGACGTGGCCGAAGGTGAGCGGTGCGGTGCCGAAGGCGTTGGAAAGCCTTACCCTGGCCTGATTTCCGCCCGCGCTGGTGTGCACGACGTTGCGGATCGAGTAGTTCGGATACCCCTGCGGCGTGTTCGCCACCGCGGCCGCGGGCGCCGCCGCCCACGTGCCGGCCCAGCCGTGCGCGGCCAGGTCGCCCTCGGCACTGCCCGACGCGGCGAGCGCACCGAGCGTGAGCACGGCAGCCGTGCCCAGAGTCAGGATCCGTTTCATGAAGACACTGTGCTCGCGCCCGCGCGGCACGGCATCCGCGGTCCCAGCCAGCGGGTCGACAGAAAACCGGACAGATTTTGCCTCCGGACGGGGGATGCGGCGGTGGTGGACCCGCCGGAAGGGGTTCACCATAGCGTGATGACTGATTCACAATGGGTATCGCTGTCCGGAAGCACCCGTTCCGCGCTGACCGACGCCGAGGTGCTCGGCCCGCTCGACGCGGACGCCACCGTCACCGCGACCGTCGTGCTGCGGCGGCGCGCCGAACTGGACGTGGCCGCGCTGAGCGAGCCGCTCGCCCCGGAGGATTTCGCCGACCGCTACGGGGCCGCCGCCGACGATCTCGATCTGGTGCGCACGGTCCTCACCGACGCCGGGCTCACCGTCACCGGCACGCACGCCGGATCGCGCCGCGTCGCGGTCCGGGGCTCGGCCAGGGCGATGACGGCCGTGTTCAAGACCGAACTGAACCTGGTCCGCCGCGGCGACTCCGGCGAATTCGCCGCGCGCAGCGGGGAACTGGAAGTGCCCGCCTCGCTCGCGGACGTCGTGGTCGCCGTGCTCGGCCTCGACGAACGGCCGCAGGCGCGGGCGATGTTCCGGCTGCACAAGAAAGCCGCCGGAAAGGGCTATTCGCCGGATCAGGTCGGGCAGCTGTACGGGTTCCCGGCCGACGCCGACGGCACCGGGCAGACCGTCGCGGTGATCGAACTCGGCGGCGGGTACAAACCGGAGGACCTCAAGAAGTACTTCGCCGGCTTGAAGATCGCCGAACCGAAGGTGACCGCGACCGGGGTCGACGGCGGCAAGAACGCGCCGACCGGCGACCCGAATTCGGCCGATGGCGAAGTGGCGCTGGACATCGAGGTGATCGGAGCGCTCGCGCCGGGAGCCGCGCAGGTCGTCTACTTCGCGCCGAACACCGACCAGGGCTTCCTGGACGCGGTGAGCACCGCGGTGCACGCGACGCCGACCCCGGTCGCGGTCAGCATCAGCTGGGGCCAGTCCGAGGACCAGTGGACGCCGCAGGCCCGCACCGCGATGGACCAGGCGTTCGCTGACGCGGCCGCTCTCGGGGTGACGGTGTGCTGCGCCTCCGGCGACAACGGCAGCGCCGACGGGCAGACCGACGGCGCGCAGCACGTCGATTTCCCCGCGTCGAGCCCGCACGCGCTCGCCTGCGGCGGCACAAAGCTTGACGGAACCCCACCGTCCACAGTGAACTCCGAAACGGTGTGGAACACCTCCGGCGGCGGAGCGACCGGCGGCGGCGTGAGCGACGCGTTCCCGGTGCCGGACTACCAGCAGGCCGCCGGTGTGCCCACCCGGTCCGGGGACGGCAAACCCGGCCGCGGCGTCCCGGACGTCGCGGGCAACGCGGACCCGGCGACCGGATACCAGGTCCTGGTCGACGGAAAGCAGATCGTCGTCGGCGGCACGAGCGCGGTTTCGCCGCTGTGGTCGGCGTTGCTGGCCAGGCTGGCGCAATCGGCCGGACGCGGATTCGGGCCGGTGCACAGCAAGCTGTACGCCGGGGTCGGCGCGGGCAAGGCGCAGCCGGGATTCCGCGACATCACCGAGGGGAGCAACGGCGCGTACTCAGCCGCGGCGGGCTGGGACGCGTGCACCGGGCTCGGTGCGCCCGACGGGGCGGCGCTGCGGAAGCTTCTCGGGGGTAAAGCGTCCTGAATGGACAGTCAGGAGGCGGTGTCGAACTCCTGCCGGATCCGCGCGCAGGCAGAGGCAACGGATTCAAAACCCGTCCGGCACGAGTTCGCTTCCAGCCGCCGGCAGTATTGGTTGTTGACACGTCCGCGCTCGCAACCTTTCGCCCCGCTCGTTCGCAGAGAACGGCGGAGCGAAAGGCGGGAGCGGACGGACGCGCGGAAAGATCGTGCCGGGCGGCGTGGAAGGACCGCGACCACCGCAGCGACCAGTACGGCAACGAGATGCCGAACTCGGTGTTCTTCGCCCCGGGCGGCATCGCGTTCCACACCGGGCCGCTCGACCGTCCGGCGCACGGCTGCCTCCACCTTCGACCGGCTACCGGTGGGGGCCGAGGTCGAGGTGGACAGCTGACAGGAACAGCTCAGCCCGGCTGGCCGATGTTGACCATCCAGGAGATGCCGAACCGGTCGGTGCACGCCCCGAATTCGTCGCCCCACATCTGCTTTTCGAGCGGAACCGCGACTGTTCCGCCGTCGGACAGCTTTTCCCAGCAGCGGCGCAGCAGGTCGCCGTCGTCGCCGCTGAGGCTGATCGAGATGTTCGTGCCCGGGTTGTGCTCCATCCCGGGCGGGACGTCCGACGCCATGAGCGTGAAGCCGTTGTCGCCTTCCAGCATCGCGTGCATGACGTGGTCCGCGTTGCCGGCCTCCGCGGGTGCGCCGGCCTCCCCGTAGGTGTTCAGCGCGAGGTTCCCGCCGAACAGTTCGTGGTAGTACTCCATCGCCTCGCGAGCGTTGCCCGCGAAGCTGATGTACGGGTTGAGTCTCGAAGCCATCGGACCCTCCTCAGTGCTGGACGGACTCGCATCGTCGCAGCTCTGAAGGGGTACGACAACGGGAGCGCGCCCGGTCGGGCGACCCCCGTCGCGGGTTTGCTCAGGGATCGCCGGTGAGCTTGTCGCGCAGCTGTTCGAGAGTCTGCGACAGCAGCCGGGACACGTGCATCTGCGAGATCCCGACCTGCTCGGCGATCTGGGTCTGCGTGAGGCCGCCGAAGAACCGCATCACGAGGATCGCGCGCTCCCGTTTGGGCAGTTCGCGCAGCAGCGGCTGCAGGGCCTCGTGGTTCTCGATGTGCTCGATCTCCGGGTCGTCGCTGCCGAGCGTGTCCGCCAGGAGCAGCGGTTCGGCGTCGTCGTGGACCGGCTTGTCCACCGACAGCGTCTGGTACGCGTGGCCCGCGACCAGGCCCTCGTGGACCTCGGAGAGTTCGAGGCCGAGGTGCTCGGCGAGCTCGGTGGGCGTCGGCGCGCGGCCGAGCGTCTGCGACAGGGTGGCCGAACCGCGGCTGAGCGACAGGTGCAGTTCCTTGAGCCGCCGCGGCACGCGGACCGACCAGCCGGTGTCGCGGAAGTACCGGCGGATCTCGCCCATGATCGTCGGCACGGCGAAGGACAGGAAGTCCGGGCCGCGGTCCGGGGTGAACCGGTCGATCGCGTTGATCAGGCCGATCCGGGCGACCTGGACGAGATCCTCGCGGGGTTCGCCGCGCCCGGTGAACCGGGTGGCGATGTGCTCGGCGACCGGGAGGAATTCGGTGACGAGCCGCTCGCGCAGCCGGGGCCGCCGGGGGTCGTCGGCGGGCAGGGCGGCGAGCTCCTCGAACAGCGGCGCGGTGTGCGCGTATTCGTCGCGGTGGCGGGTGACGGGCTGCTGGTTCACCCGCTCCCCTCCCGGTGCAGGTCGAGGTCGAGGGTCAGCGCGTAGCCGTCTTCGGCGGGATCCGGCACGGAGCGCGCCGACACGTTCGAGGCCAGGGTGGTCAGGACGTGCCAGCCGAAACTTCGCTCGCTCGGCGGCTCCGGCTGCTGGGTGCGGGTCTTGACGGTGAACCGGATCCCGTCGGGCGAAACGGTGAACTGGCAGGTCATCGCCGCCCCCGGGGCGGCCGTCGAGACAACCTGGGCGCACGCCTCGTCGACCGCCATCTTGGCGTCGGCGATCGCGTCGAGCCCGTAATCGGCCCGCGCGGCGACTGCCTGCGCGAGCATGCGGACAAGCGGGATCTGGTAAGTCTCCGCCGGAAGCCGCAGCTCGATCACCTCGTCGAGCAAACGGTCCACGGCTGGCATGCCGCCGCTGGCGCGGCCGCCGGGTCCCTCGTCGTTCATGGCTCCCGCATACCCAGGCGAGGCCCGATCGACACGTCCGGACGCGATTCTCGAGTGTGCGCCGCGGCACGTTCGCGGCGCCGCCCCGGTGAATCCCGCGTGAGGCGGACGGCGGTTTCGCGTGACAAACCGCCGGACGTTGGGTAGTCAGCAGGGAGAACCTTTCGGGAAGCGGGGTGACCCCTCATGGTGCAGGTGCGGGTGCAGGGGCTGGCTGTGGTGGCGCAGGAGTCGGCGCCGGTCGTGCTGCTGCGCGAGGAATCCGGCTCGCGCCGGTGGCTCGCCATCACCATCGGCGCGCCGGAAGCGCAGGAACTGGCCGCCGCGCAGGAACACGTCGTGTCCGCGAGGCCCGGGACGGTCGAGCTGATCATCGAGGTGCTGGCGGCGCTGGGCCAGCGCGTCGAACGGGTCGAGATCACCCAGCTGCTGGACAGCATCTTCCACGCGGACCTCGTCCTGTCCGGCGGCGTGCGCGTCTCGGCCCGCCCGAGCGACGCGATCGCGATCGGGCTGCGGACTCATGCCCCGCTGGAAGTCGCGGAAGCCGTGCTGGACGAGGCCGCCGTCGACGTGACGGTGGCCGCGGGCGACGAGACCGCCCTCGGGTCGGCGCTCGAGGCGGCCGGCGACCTGGAGGAACCGGCCGAGGCGGCCGAGGACGAGATCCGTCGTTTCCGGGACCTGCTGGACGACGTGAGCCCGGAGGATTTCCGCGACCCGGACGCCTGAGGGTCCCTTTCGTGGGGCTGGGTCCCCGGGTCCGAGCGTCGTTAGTGTCCCGAGTGGACGATCAGGGCTGCTCGGCGGGCCGGGGGAGCGGGATCTCGGTGAGCCCCTCGGCGGCGCCGGGCCGCACGCAGTCCAGCGGGAACAGCGCGAACAGCCGCCGGACCGTGGGCGCGGAACCCGGGTCGACGTAGAAGTCCTTGCCGGCTCCGGCGGCCAGCAGTTTCGACCGGATCAGGACGCGCAGTCCCGCGACGCCGAGGAAGGTCGTCTTGCGCAGGTCGACGATCACCAGGCCGACGGTGCTGCGCATCCGCGCCTCGACCACCTCGGCCAGCCGGGGCGCGGTCGCCAGGTCGACCTCCCCGGAAACCTCGACGACGGCGGTCCCCGGAGCGGGATGGCCGACGCGCAGCCGGAGCATCCCCGTCAGGTCCGGCGACGGGAGAACGGGCATTCGGGCACTGTGCGCGGAGGTCATCACGGCACTCTCTCTGAGCCGCGCGCAGGGCTGCGGCGGAATGCCGGACCGGCCGAACACCGGGCATCCCGGCGCGCGGGACGGATCACGGTGGCTGGAGGCTCAACCACACTCCACGGTAGCTCTCCCGAGCAGCCCAGGGAAGCCGCCGAAGGGGGACGGGTGAGATCCGGCCCTCTCGCGACGCTGAACGCGGATGGTTGTTGAACGATCAGGCAACCGCGGGGAGGAGGTTGTGGGTGCTGGGGAAACGTTGGCGGGAAAGAACAATCCGGCCGCGGCGGGGATTTCTTCGCTCTCGGATGGGGGAGATTCTCGCGCGCACGACCGTTGTGGAACTGGGTGAGGCGCTGATCGGATTTCGTCGCCGCGAATGACGACTTTCCCGCCCAGCGTGACTCGTGCGGAGCCTCGGCGGGGTGGAGATTGCCGCGGCGAATGAGGGCTTTCCCGCCCAGCGTGACTCGTGCGGAGGCGCGCCAGGGTGAAGACTGCCGCCGCAAACGAGGACTTTCCTGTCCAGCGCGTCCCGTGCGGAGCCCGCCAGCGTGGGACTGCTGCCGCGAGCAACCCGCACCGGGCTCGGCTAGTCCGGTTCCGGTCTCCGCACAGCCGTCCCGGACCGCACCAATCCTGCTGCTGCACGCAGACCGGCAACCGGCTCGGCCAGCACTTCTCGCACGTGGAGCATGCGTTGGCGCTGGCAGGCTGAGGCTGATGCGGCAGGCAACTCCACTGGCTCGGCTGGCTCTCCGGTGCGGCGGGGCAGCTGTCCTTCGGCAGCGTGGAGACCGGTGCCGCACGCGACTCCGCCAGTTCAGCGGGGCAGTTGTCCTTCGGCAGCGTGAAGGCTGCACGCGACTCCGCCGAGCTGGTTGGCTTGTCGACCCGTGAGGCACCCGTTCTCCAGCAGCGTGGACGCCGCGAACGACCAGCTCGGCTAGCCGTCGATGCATCGTGACCGCGCAGCTGCGCCGGGCAGCGGGGGTTCTCCTCCCGCACGCCATCCCGCATCGGCCCGCTATGCCTGATCCCGCATCGGTGCAGCCCGGCAGCGCGGAAGCCTGCTGCAAGCAGGCAACCTCAACTAGGCCAGCTGTCCCTTCCTCCCACCGCCACGCGGCCTGTTCTCCTCCACCAGCACGGAGCCCCCTCCGCACGCAAACCTGCAGCTCGTCCTATCCCTCCCTCCGAGGCGATCCGCCGCAGCACGGATTCGCCAGCAAACAAAGCCCTGCCCCGGCTAACCCCCGATCCGAGGCGGCCCAGCGTCCACGACCGTCAACGACAGCTCCAGCGGATCGAAGTGGATCAGCGATTCCATCCACCACGTCATCCCCGCCTCGGCGAGCGCCGCGAGATCCACCGTGCCCGGGTCTTCCCATGCCGGGCTCGCGTTCCCCGACACCGCGACCTCGTACGGGCGATCCGACGGCCGCACTCGAGCGACCAAGTCGGCCAACGCCGCGGGTGCCAACGGCTCTGGGCCAGGATTGGGGAAAATCCCATCGCTCCCCGCAGCACGGCGCAGAACCCGCGCATGCTGAGTCGTACTGGCTGTCCACACCGGAATCGGATACGGCTCCGGAGCCGCGGCCTCCAGGCTCACCCGATAGTGCGGCCCCTCGTGCCGCACCGCCTCCCCGGCCCACATCGCGCGCATGATCTGCAGCGCCTCGTCGGTCCGCGCCGACAGCTCAGCGGGCGAGGACGGATCCCCGAACCGGCTGAAGTCGCCCGATTCGTCGGAGCCGATGCCGGTTCCCAGGATCAACCGGCCGCGGGACAGGCGCGAAAGAGTCGCGGCTTGGCGGGCCAGAATCCACGGCCGGCGGCGGCTCGGCGGCGTGACCATCGGGCCCAGCAGCACCGTGCTGGTCGCCTGGGCGACGGCGGCCAGCGTGGTCCAGGTGTCGGCGATCGGCGGCATCGCGGGCGCCACGTGGTCCCACAGGAACACGCCGTCCCAGCCGGCGGCTTCGGCTCGGACCGCCAGGTCGACCAGGACGGCCGGATCGCCGAACGGGCCGAAAGGCGGCAGGTAAAGGCCGTAGCGAACGTGGTCGGTCATGCGGGATCCCCCTCCGGATCGGTCGAACAGCACCGTAGCGGGACGCACCGACGAAAACGGGCCGGAGATCTTCTCCCGGCATCGGCCGTTCGGACGTTGCCGGGTCACTGGACTCTAGGTTACGGTGACCTATATGTGGACCGACGTGCTCCTGCTCGCGAAGCTCGCCGAGCGGCCGTGGCACGGGTACGAACTGCGCAAGCAGATCGAGGAATCCAGCGGTCGCACGCTGTCGAACAACTCGCTCTACCCGGCACTCCGCCGGTTCGCCGAGGCAGGCGCGGTGACCCGTACCGCCGAGCCGCAGGAGGGGCGGCCGCCGCGGCACGTGTACACGATCACCGACGTCGGGCGCGAACTGCTGCACGACCTGCTCGCCGACCTGCCGCCGGAGCTGGCCGGGGACCCGGCCGAATTCCTGGCGCGGCTGGCCGGATTCGGCAGGCTCGCCCCGGAGGAACGGCTGCGCGTGCTGGACGCCCGCGAAGCCGCCGTCGCGGCGCAGCGGGACCGGCTGGCCAAGCTCGGCACCGGGCAGCCCGACCCGTGGAGCCGGCTCGTGCTGGCCGAGGTGCTGCGCCGCGCCGAGAACGAACTGGACTGGCTCGCGTCGTTGCGCACGCGGGCGGGCTGACCCCGAGGAAGGACCCCGCATGTCTACCACCGCCCAGCTGCCGTTCGCGAGGCCGAACGTCCTGGACATCGCGCCGCTGTACGAAGTGCTGCGCCGCGAAGGCCCGATCGTCCCGGTGACCACCCCGGCGGGCGACCCGGCCTGGCTCGTCACCGCGTACGACCAAGCGCGGGAAGTGTTCGCGGACCACCGGTTCGGCCGGTCCCACCCGCATCCCGAGGACGCCTCGACGGTCTCCGACGCCGCGGTGCTGAACGGCCCGCAGGGCGATTTCGAGACCGAGCAGCGGGAACACGCCCGGCTGCGCCGCCTGCTGGTCCCGGCGTTCTCGGCGAACCGGATGCGCCGCCTCGGCGGCCGGGTCCAGGAACTCGCCGACCGGTGCCTCGACGGGATGGAAGCCGCGGGCTCGCCGGCGAATCTGCACGAGCACCTGTCGTTTCCGTTGCCCGTGCTGGTGATCTGCGAACTGCTCGGCGTCCCGTACGAGGACCGCGAGAAGTTCCGCGCCCTGTCCGACCGCATCGGCGTGCTCGACAGCGGCGGCGACGCCGAGGCGGCGATGACCGAGTTCACCGCCTACATGTCCGGCCTCGCCGACGCGAAGCGCGCGAACCCGGGCCAGGACGTCGTGTCGGACCTGGTCGCCGCGCAGGCCGAGGACCCGACGTTCACCGACGACGACCTCGGCCGGCTCGCCGCCGGGCTGCTGTTCGCCGGCCACGAGACCACGTCCAACCGGATCGACCTCGGCGTCCTGTTCCTGCTCACCGACCTCGCCCGCCGCGACGCGCTGGCCGCCGACCCCGAAGGGCGCGTGCACGGCACCGTCGAGGAGATCCTGCGGATGTCCGCGCCGGGCGGGCTCGGGCTGCTCCGGTACGCGCACGAGGACGTGGAGATCGGCGGAGTCCGGATCTCGCGCGGCGACGCGGTGATGATCTCGACCGCTTCGGCCAACCGGGACCCGTCGGTGTTCGCGGACGCGGAGGAGTTCGACGCGGAGCGCAAACCCAACTCTCACATCGCTTTCGGGTACGGCGGGTATTTCTGCATTGGCGCGAGCCTGGCGCGTACGGAGTTGCGGGTGGTGTTCTCGACGTTGTTCCGGCGGTTCCCGAATCTCCGCCTGGCGGTGCCCGCGGACGAACTGGAGGTGCGGGCGAACCGGCTGACCGGCGGGGTTTCGCGGGTCCCAGTCGTCTGGTGATCTCAGACTGACTCGATGGTGGCGGTTCCGGTGTTCACGAACGGATGCGTGGCACTCACGGTGATCGTGCCTGGAGTGCCGCGCATCGACCGGATCCACACCGCCGCCGCGCCGCCGAGGGCGCCGAAATCCAGGTACGGATCGCCGATCAGCACGCCGGGGCCCTTGACCGAGACGGCCAGGACCCCGCGGGCGTGCGGACGCGGCGCGCCGTAACGGTCAAGCGACCGCAGTGCGACCCGGGTGGTGTCCGCGCCGTCGGCGATGATCTGGTCGTCGTCGGCGGTCACCGCGATCGTGTCGTACGCCGGGTCCGCGCTGAATCGTCTGCGCAGCACGGTTTGCCCGCCGATCTGGCCCTCGATGGTCAGCTCGGGGCGGGTTCGGCCGTCCACTCGCAAATCCACCGAGAACGGCGGGTACGCCAGATGCGGGAACCGTGCGCGATCGGGCCGTACCGTGACCGGGCGCTTGCCCGCGACAGTCACCACCAGCACTTCGCAGTTCGACCAGACGATCGCGTCGCGGCCCGGCCCGCCCGGCGGTGAGCCGGGGCCGAAATCCCAGTAGAAGGCCGGTTCGATCACCGCCCCGCGGGACGGATCGCGCTGCGCCCGGTAGAACGCCGCGCCCAGCTTGGGGATGCGGAAGAAGTCCATCACGCCGGGGTATTTCACGCCGCGATAGTGGTGATACCAGCCGGAGGGATAGTCGAAACCGCACCACCCGAGCAGGCCGCTGTAGTGCGGATCGGACGCGGCGTGGTCGTGCACCCAGGCGTGCAGCAGGCTCTGTTCCCGTTGCACGGCAAGGGAATCCGTCCGCCGGAAGTAGGCAGAGCCGACGAGCGTGCCGATCGCTTCGCTGACCAGGTAAGGAACTCCGCGTCGCGGCGGGCGCAGCGGAGGGGGCGAACCCGGGGGACGGGGGCGGCTGTAGTCGTTGAACGAGAACACTCCGCCGGCCGCTTTCACCGGATACAGCGGGGAAACGTAGCCGCGTTCGCCGGCGACGGCGCCCGTGCACGGCCGCATCGGGTCGAGTTCCGCGGCGAGCTGGTCGGTTCTTCCGTACAGCGTGTATTGGCCGAGCGTCTCGTTCACCCGGGTGCCCCACACGATGATCGACGGATGGTTGCGGTCGCGCACGATCATGTCGTGCACGTCGCGCACCGCCAGCTCCTGCCACGCCGTGTCGCCGACGTGGTCCCAGCCGGGCAGTTCCTCCCACACCAGGATGCCGAGTTCGTCGCACGCGTCGAGGAACGCCGTCGCCTGCGGGTAATGCGAGCAGCGCACCATCGTGCAGTTCAATTCTTCTTTCAGCAGCTGAGCGTCACGGCGCTGCACCCGATCCGGCATCGCGCCGCCGACGAACGGGTACCACTGGTGCCGGTTGAGCCCGAACAGCTTGAGCGGCTTCCCGTTCAGCCGGAAACCGTCCACCGTGAACTGAGCGTCCCGCAGGCCGGTGCGCACCGGGTAGGTGTGGACTTTCCGACCGTCGACCGTCAGCGTGACGAGGATGTCGCACAGCGCCGGGTCGTCCAGATCCCACAGCTGCACCGCTTCGAGGCCTTGCAGGGAGATCGTGACCTGGGTATTTCCCTTCGGCAGGCCGGTGAGATCGGTGTAGGAGGATGCGATCTCCGCACCGTGCTGGCTGAGCGCGGCAGTGAGCCGGACCGGGCCCTTCACCGGCTTCGCCGAGTCCACCGTGCAATGCAGCAGCACCTCGCGGTTCGGCGTCAGCACGGCGATCTGCTGCGCGTACACATCGGACAGATAGGTCTGGGGCACGCCAGTCAGCCGGACTTCGCGGTACAGCCCGGCCGGCTGATAGAAGTCGATGGCCGTCGGATGCGGAAATTCCGGCAGGTCGGGCGGGGTGTTCTGCTGCCAGCGGCCGTCGACGACCACCGCGAGCACGTTGTCCTTGTCGGTCAGCAGGCCGGTGACCTCGCAGCGCAGCGGCAGGTAGCCCCCGCTGCGCGCGGCGACGAAACGGCCGTTGAGATACACCGTCGCGGCGCTGAGCACCCCGTCGAACTGCAGGAACACGCGGTTCCGCCGCAGCTGCGCCGGCGCGAGGAAATGCTGCCGGTACACCCAGACCTGCTGCCAGTCCGTGGGATCCCAGTCCTGCCAGGACAGCGGGACGACGCAGTGCGGGACCGAAACCAGCGCCATCCCGCTGTCGTCGAAGTCCGGCTCGGTGCAGCCCGGGACGAACGGCCCGAAAAGCCAGTCCGCGCCGAACCCGTCCCGCGCCGCCGGGGGCGCGGGACGGGAAAGCGCGGCCGCGAGCGCGCCCGAACCGGCGAGCGCCGCGCCGGCCCCGAGCAGGAAAGCTCGCCGGGGCTGCGCGGCGAGCCAGGGGACCCGCCCGGAAGGCTCGCCCGTCATCCCCGCCGGCGGGCGGTTCCGGGACCGGGCGCGGAAGATCCGCCGGAAAGCGTCGACGCCTGCATGGGCGCGAGCTTACTTCTCGCGTTGTTCAGGAGAGGTCAGCAGAGGTCGGCGAGCCGGTCGACCTGCTCGGGATCGCTGCCCCAGCAGTAGAGCATCACCTCGTCCGCGCCGAGATCGCGGTACGCGCGGATCGCCGCCCGGATGTCGTCGGCGGAGGTGAGCATGCCGCTCGCCATCTGCTCCGCCATTCCGGTGAACGCGTAGTACGCGCGCATCGCCGTTTTCGCCTCGTCCGCGACGGAATCCGGGCCGAGCGCGACGTTCGCCTGCGCGACCAGCCGAGGCTCGCCCGTTCGGCCGTGCTCCTGCCAATCGCGGCGCACCGTGTCGAACAGGCCGCCGACCCAGGACGGGGGAGCGGCGGCGAGCAGCCCGTCGCCCCAGCGGGCGACGCGAGCCAGCGCTCGGGGTTTGAACGCGCCGATCAGCAGCTCCGGGCCGCCCTCGCGAGCCGGGGAGGGGCCGATCGGACCGGCTTCGGCGCTGAACGGCTCGCCGGACCACAGCCGGCGCAGGTCGGCGAGCTGCCGGTCGAGGCGGCGGCCGCGCTCGCGCAGCGGGGTGCCGGCGGCGTGGTGGTCGTCCTCGCGGCCGCCGACGCCGACGCCGAGCACGAACCGGCCGCCGCTCATCCGGTCGAGCGTGGCGGCCTGCTTGGCGAGCAGCGCGGTCTCGCGCAGCGGGGCGAGCAGGACCTCGGTCTGCAGCCGGACGCGGGTGGTCGCGCCGGCCAGCACGGCGAGCGCGGTGAGCGGTTCGGGATTGTCGTAGACGAGACGGTCGAGCAGACCGAGCGTGCGGAACGGGCCGGCGTCCGCGCGCCGTGCCCAGTCGAGCAGGGCGGCGGGGTCGCTGACGGGCAGGCCAATGCCGATGGACATCGGGGAACCTCCGGGAAAACGGGTCGACAACTACGGGGTGGCCGCCCGCTCCTGGGCCTGGATGTCTTTCAGGCCGGCCGGTCCGCTCTGCGGCGTGCTTCCGGGGACCGTTCCGTCGGAGTGCGCGCAGCCTATCCGGCGGCTGCCGGGCGGGGCAACGCGTTTTCCAGCACTGCCAGCAGTTCGGTGAGCGCGGGGCCGAGCGGCAGGTCGGCGCGGACGGCCGCGTGCTCGTCGCCGCGGGTCTGGCCGCGGTTGACGATCGCCACGGGCTTGCCGGATTTCGCGGCGCGCCGGACAAAGCGCAGGCCGGACATGACCGTGAGCGAAGATCCCAGCACCAGCACCGCGGATGCCTCGTCGACCATCCGGTAGCAGCGTTCCACGCGGGCGCGCGGCACGTTCTCGCCGAAGAACACCACGTCCGGCTTCAGCACGCCGGAGCAGCTGGTGCAGGGCACGGTGCGGAAGGCGCGGACGACGTCCTCGGCGAGTTCGACGTCGCCGTCCGGGTTGATCCGCGTCGCGGTGCCGCCGAAATCCGGGTTGGCCGCGCGCAGCCGGACGTCGAGGTCCTCGCGCGGGGTGGTGCGGCGGCAGTCGAGGCAGACGACGCGGTCGAGGTTTCCGTGCAGTTCGACCACGCCCGGGGTGCCGGCCGCGCGGTGCAGGCCGTCGACGTTCTGCGTGATGACCCCGGAAACCCAGCCGCCCGCCCGCAACGCGGAAACGGCGCGGTGCCCGTCGTTCGGCGCGGCCCGCGCGATGGTGCGCCACCCGAGGTGGCTGCGCGCCCAGTAACGCTGGCGGCCCGCCTCGCTGGAGACGAATTCGCCGTACGTCATCGGCGTGTGTTTGCGGAGACTGCCGCTTTCGCCGCGGTAGTCGGGTATGCCGGATTCGGTGGAGAGGCCCGCGCCGCTGAGCACGAGCACGTCCCGCCCGGCGACGATCTCCGCGACGTCCGCGACCGTGCCCGTGCGCGGAAGCGGTTCGCCGGGTCCGGCCCAGGTCAGCGTCGGTCGCGTGCGCACGCCGCCAGTCTAGCCGCCCCCCGTCCGGAAACCGGGCGATTGGTTTTCCGCGCGGTTGGGTACCAAAGGCCACATGTGGTTCGCGCTGGCTACCCCCGTGGTCGTGATGGTCGCTGCCGTGCTCATGGAATCCGTCGAGCGACATTGCGTGCGGACTCCGAGCGGGGCGGTCCGCCGTCCGGTCGAACGGGCGGCGCTGCGGGAAGCGTCGATGCCGGTCGCAGCCGTCGGGGCGGCTCGGCTCAGGCAGCGGACCGCCTGAACGCCCACGGGCCGGAGGGGCCGGTGTTCTTGGGAGGAACACCGACCCTCCAGCCTGCGGGCGAGGCCCGCGCTCTCCCCGTCGGGGTGGGAGAGCGCGGGCCCCATTTCGTTTAGCGGGCAGCGTGTTCACCGGGCAGCGTCTTTGGTCAGCTGCCGGTACCAGTCGTCGTACGGATGGTTGGTCGCCGGGTAGTTGACCAGCGGATCGGTGGCCAGGCCCGCGCTGTCGAAGTCCCAGCCGCGGACCACGTGCCCGCTCTTGCGCGCGGCGACGAGGAACGCCGATTCCTTCGCCGGGGCCCCGTAGAACAGCCCGTCCTGGAGTTCGGCCGGATCGCCCTGCTGGTATTCGTCGAACGCGACCTGCTGGTACTGCACGCGTCCGCCGGCGACGAGATCCGTGGAGTAGCGCAGGGTTTGCGCGGGCGTGGACCCGTCGGCACCGGTGAAGACAGAGATTCGTCCCGCGTTTGCCTTGTCGTAACGCGGATCGGACGTTTTCGCGTTGCCGGTCCAGGCGACTGTCTCGCCGGAGAGCGTGCCGCGCCATTGCCAGTTCTGGTCGCTCGACTGGCTGCGGTGGATTTCGCGGAGCCCGGTGCTGGTGAACGCGACCGTCGGCAGCACGCCGTTGTCGTACTGGTGGCTCGCCGACCAGCTGATTTCGCCGTCCGCGCCGAGCTTTCCGGTGTGGTACCAGAGCGTGGTGGCGCTCTGCGACTGGTGCACCTCGACAATCTGCCCGGAATCGTCGAGCGCGACCGCGGGCGTCTGGCCGCTGTCGTAACGGCCGTGCCGCTGCCAGGCGACGCGTCCGTCGGCGCCGAGCTGCCCAGTCCAGTACCACAGCGCGCCGCCGCCCAGGTCGTGCACCTCCACGACCTGGCCGCGGCTGTTGATCGCGACCGCCGGGTGGTATCCGACGTCCCGGCGATACGCGGCGCGCGTGCCGCCGTCGCCGGAGAGCAGCGGGAGCACCTTGCCGCGCAAGGAATCCGTGGTCGCGCCGGTGCGGTAGGCGGCGGGGGAGAGCAGCCGCGGCCCGAACGCGGCACTCAGCTCGGCGTTGACCGCGGCCAGGTTCCCTGCGGCGAACGAGTCGTTGTCGGTCAGGTCGTCTTTCACATCGAGCATGACGACGATCGGCGCCGCGTCCGGATGCGCGGCGGACCAGGTGTTCACGACGGCGAGCCAGTCGCGGAGGCTGTCGGACGCCGGGTTGCCCGCGTGGTCGACCAGGTCGCCGGGGGAGCTGTGGCCGATGTCGTAGTCGTGGCGGGCGGCGTAACCGTTGTCGTGGATGTCGAATTCGATGAACCGGACCCCGTGGTCGAGCTGGTAGGCGATGGCTCCCTTCGCGCCGTCGACGTTGCCGGAGTAGCTGTTGTGCGTCGCGGCGAAGAGGGTGTCGGAGAACGGCTGGGCGGCGTTCGCGGGTGCGACGCCGAGCATCGTGACTGCGGCGGTGACGAGCGCGATCGTGCGGAATCGGTGCATGCAGACCCCCAGGTCGGCCGGACTGTCGGCGAAATACTGGCGATCTTGGCAGAGATTCATGGCATCTTCTGGGGATGCGGGAAAACGACGAGGAAACCTTCGGCGAGCACGTCGCCGATCTGCTGTCCGGTTTGCCCGGAGTGGAAGCGGTGGCCCTGGGCGGCTCGCGGGCGCGCGGCACTCATCGGCCGGACAGCGACTGGGACTGCGCGGTGTACTACCGGGGCGCGTTCGATCCGGACGACCTGCGCGCGCTCGGCCTGCCCGGCGAGGTGTCCGGCCTGGGCGAATGGGGCGGCGGAGTCTTCAACGGCGGCGCGTGGCTGACCGTGCAGGGCCGGCCGGTGGACGTGCACTACCGGGACTTGGACGTGGTCGAGCACGAGCTGGCCGAGGCGGAGAAGGGCCGGTTCCATTGGGAGCCGCTGGCGTTCCACCTGGCCGGGATCCCGAGTTATCTGGTGGTGGCGGAGCTGGCGCTGAACCGGGTGCTGCGGGGCGAGCTGCCGCGGCCGGAGTATCCGGAATTGCTGCGCGAGAGCGCTCCCAAGTTCTGGCGCGCTTCGGCCGCGCGGACGCTGGACTACGCGAAGGCCGCGTACGTGCGGCACGGGCGGGTCGCGGAGACGGCGGCGTCGGTCGGGGTGGCGGCGATGCAGGCCGGGCACGCGGTGCTGGCCGCTCGGGGGGAGTGGGTGACGAACGAGAAAACCTTGCTGGAGCGGGCGGGGTTGCGCGGGCTGGACGACGTGGTGGCCGGGATGGGGCACGATCTGGCGGGGGCGTTCGCCACCGCGTGCGCGCTGGTCGGCCAGGCAGCCGGGGGCGAGTAGCCGGAAACCGTTGTGCCGCACCAGTTTTTCCGCGCGAGGCAGGGACGGCAAGGAGAGAACCGTTTCATTCGGCCGAATTCGGGTATCCCCTTTCAGCGCGATCGCGGCCGTCGCGCCGTGGCGGGCCGCGCGTGCTGAACGGAGGAACGCCCTATGCCACAGTCCGAGCCGATCGCGAAGGACCCGGACAAGGGATACGTAGCACTGCTCGGCTGGTCGCTCAACGCGGTCGAGGCGCTCGACCGGTTCGACCGGCGCTACGTCGTGGTCGCCCCGGATTGGGCGGAGAAGTACTGCGTCGAGCACGACATCCCGTACGTGTCGTGGAATTTCGAGCGGCTGAACGACCGTTCGATGGAGATCGCCGAAATCCTGCAGGAGGAAGGCGTCGACGTCGCGATCCCGCTGTTCGAGGAGACCGTCGAATGGGCCGGGGCGATCAACTCGGTGCTGATGGACAACCCGCGCCTGTTCGGCCAGGCGATGCTGCTGCGGGACAAGGCGCTGATGAAGCGGCGCGCGCAGCTCGGCGGCATCCGGGTGGGGATCTTCGAGGAGGCGCACGACCGCGAGGACGTCGTCCGGTTCCTCAAGCGGGTCAACCAGACGCTGCTCAAGCTCGACGGCGACCCGAACGACCCCATCCACCTCAAGGCGTTCGACAAGGCGGGCTGCCTCGGGCACCGCGTCATCCGCACCCCGGACGAGATCGACTCGATCCCCGACGAGGAGTTCCCGGTCCTGATGGAATCGCACCTCGACGGATGGGAATTCGCCGTCGAGGCATGGATCCACGGCGGCAAGGTCAAATTCCTGAACATCTCCGAGTACGTCACGCTCGGGTACTCGGTGTTCGTCCCGGCGACCCCGGAGCTGGAGCGGTACCGGCCGCAGATCACCGCGCAGATCGAGAAGCTGGTCAAGACCTTCGACATCGAATTCGGCTTCGTGCACCCGGAGTACTTCGTCACCAGCGACGGCGAGATGTACTTCGGCGAGGTCGCCTACCGGCCGCCGGGCTTCAAGGTCTTCGAACTGCTCGAACGGGCCTACGGCTTCAACGCCTACCAGGCGCTGGTCCTGTCCTTCGACCCGAAGACGACCGAGGAGGAGATCGACGCCTTCTTCCCGAGGGAGGTCGTCGACGCGACCGGGGTGGCCGGCTGCTTCGGCGTGTACCCGCGCCGCCGGGTGGTCAGCGAACTGCGGATCCCGCAGCAGACCGAGGACGACGACTACTACGAGTCGCACGACCTGTCGGCTCCGCTGGAGGAGACGGTCACCAAGAGGACCGCGTTCGGCACGCACTGGGGTCTGCTGTACTTCTTCGGGGACGACGCCTACCGGATGCGCGACCTGCTGAAGGAACAGGAAGAACTGGACTTCTACGTCTGAGCACGGACGAGTCCGCCACCCCGACCGAAGGACGCACTTGGAGCCGAACGCCGACGTCACCGGCACGACTGCGACGCTGGCCAAACGCGTGGCATCGCTCGACGACGCTGTCTCGGCGATGGCCGGGACCCGCGACTTCGGGAAGCACACAAAGCTGCGGCGGGTGCTGGAAGCGCTGCGGCGCGTGCTGCTCCAGCCGGACGGCGCGGCCGCCGTCCGGGCCAGGGCGCAGGCGCTGGAGGAAGCCGGGGTTTTCCAGGGGACCGACTGGGACACCCCGGAGATCCTCATCCCCGCGCTGGTCGGCCCCGGCCTGCACAGCGACAACTCCGACACCGTCGTCATCGAGGCGACCAGCGAACTGCGGATGCTCGCCGTCGCGTGCGGCGACTACGAGCATCCGACGCTGCCCGCCGAGGACGCCCGCGTCTTCCTGTCGCAGGTGCTCGGGGCGAACCTGGAGCTGCTGTTCACCCCGCCCAGCGAGGCGGAGCGGACGAGGCAGGGCCGCACCGCGCAGCTGATCCGGGACCTGCTGCGCTACCTCGCCGACCAGATCGGCTACGACAGCATCCTGGACAAGGTGGTCGAGGAGATCTGGCGGATCCTGCGCCAGCGCCCGATCCAGGTCGACCAGGTCAAATCGCTGATCACGCGGATCTCGATCTACCGCGGCGACCCGGACGTCGACCTGGGCGGCTCCTCGGTGCAGGGGCTCGACCGGCTCATCACCAGCCTGTTCGGGACCACCGAGGCCTGCCGGGAGGACCCAGGGGTCGACGTCTTCCGGTCCCGGCTCGAGGCGATGGACGCGGCGAGCCTGCAGTACGAGGCGGCCGGGTTCGCCCGCGCCATGCACGACACCGGCCTGGTGTCGCCGTACCACGCCGAACTGCTGCGGTACCTCGCGCACGAGAGCGACTACCTCCTCGGCGAGGCGCTCGGGCTGTCCGACGTGGGCCGGAACTGCCTGATGCGCTACCACGACCTGGTCCACCGGCTGATCGAAGAGGCCGTGCACCCGCAGACCGCGCAGTGCGTTTACGGGCTCGCGCTGCTGCTCGACCGCGGCATCCTCTACGAGCCGCCGGTCGTGCCCGCGCTGTGGCGGCAGCTGGCGCTGGAGCTGTCGACCGCCTCCCGGGAACGGCTGACGCTCGTGTTCGGCGACCAGCCGCGGCCCGAGGCGCGGTTGCTCTCGGGGGTGCTGTCGATGCTGGGCCAGCCGCTCGGCGTCGGACAGGGCGACAACCCGACCTGCCAGTCGGCGCGGGCGCTGTCGATGTGGGCCTACAACGACCCGGACTACCTGCTGCAGGTCGTGGTGTGGGCGGCGCGCGACGACGAGGTCGTCATGCACTTCGAAGGACAGCCGGTGTCGTCCAAGGAAAGCGGGCAGGGGCTCTCCGCGTCGCTGCCCGTCGACCTGGACCCGGTGTCGTCGCTCGTCGTGCCCCATCTCGACCGGATCTACGCGGAGATGGGCCGCCGCTGCGCCGACCGGCCGGGCGACCCGCACCGCTGGGTCAACCCCGAGTTCCACGGCTGGTGGGCGTCGCGCGGGTTCCGGATCAACGTCGACGTCGCCACCGGCAAACTGATCGACGTCGACGATTTCCTGCGGCAGTTCTACGCCAGCTACCACCCGACCTACAACGGCGAGCAGCCGCTGATCCACCCGCAGCCGGCCGGGATCGCGGTCACCGACAGCGCGGCCCGCTACGTGGGCTGGCACGCGATCACGATCCTGCGCACCGCCCCGGATCCCGAGGACGTCATGCGGGTGTACTTCTACAACCCGAACAACGACAGCGGGCAGGACTGGGGCGACGGCGTGGTGGTCTCGACGGCGGGCAACGGCGAGCGGTTCGGGGAGGCGTCGCTGCCGTTCGAGCAGTTCGCGTCGCGGTTGTACATCTTCCACGTGGATCCCCGGGAGCACGGGGAGCCGGAGAAGGTGCCTGCCGAGGATGTCGCGCGGATCGTCGGGTATCTCGAGCGGAGCTGGGGCGCGGACCGGCTGCCCGGGGGGACGTTGCAGGCGGCTCCGCCTCGGGGGTGAGCTTCTCGGTCCACAATGGACTTTTGGGCTGGCATCTCCGGTTTTTGTCGGTGGCGCCTGTCATCATGGCTGCAGTCGATCTTGGAGGCATGATGACGGAGTTGGCTTGGCTGGACAACGGTGGATCGCTGCGGAACATTTTCGGTGTTTCGTTCGGGCGCGGGCTCGATCCTCCTGAGGCTGTGCTGCGGTGCGACGCCGTCGGGGTGAGCAGGGGACGTTCGCGGAGTTGAACGGTCTGGTCGCCGAGTACGTCGGGCAGGCCCAAAGGCGGGAGCGGCGGCGAGTGCGTCGGCGTGGTGTAGTCCGGCGGGCGGAGCGTGGCCGTCGAACCGTGGGGGTGGCGCGGGAATTTGTCGGGAGTCGTTGCTGGGCTGTCGAAATCGAGTGAAGTCGTGGCGGTCAACCGGCTCGGTTACGCCGAGGCCCCTTCGTGCATGCGGTAGACGGCACGGTCGTCGCCGGTTTCACTCCGCATGTTCCGCGTCGGCGGTACGGGAGTGAGCCGGAGCGGTTGGCGTCGTCGCTGTGGGAGGCCGGGTTGGATCCGGACCGCGCGGAGCCGTCGCCGAACCCGATCGCGGTGGAGGCTGGGATGACTGGTGTGGTGTTGACGCGAGAGGTGCTGGAGCGGCCGTTGCTGGTGCGGGACGTCCGGACGTAAGACGGAGCGTTGCGTTCGCCTTGCCGTGCTTCGAGCTGGGTGTTGTCGTGTGCGGGAGAGGATCGCTGGACAGCCGGGTTCGCGGTGACTGCTGGGCTGGTACTTGTGGGACTTGGTCGAGGAGCTTGGCTTAGCCGTGCGGATTACCGCGTGAACTCGGTGCTGTCCGGTTTCGCCGGTGGGCGTGTTCTGCGCTGGTTGGTCGGCGGGCGCTGTGGTTTTGCTGTGTCGGCGGGACGATGGTGGCGAGGTGGGTGTTTGGTTGAGAGGGTGATGCGTTGCTGTCTGGCGGCGGTTTGGTTCCAGGAGCGGGAATTCGGAGGCGTTCCGGGCCGCTCGGGATCAGCGGGCGGGGTTTGCCGTGTCGGAGGACCGGAGTTGGCAAGGTCGGGTGCTGTGGTCTGGCTCAGAGGGTGAACTCCGTCCCGTCAAACGGCAGTTCCGCTCCAGCGCCCACCACCGCGGCATGCTCCGCACTGGCCGGGTCGACGACAGGATTCGTGTTGTTCAGATGCGTATAGGCCCACCGCGTCGTGGCGGGGCGGGTGGAGAGCATCGGCAGTGTCGCGGTGATCGGTACGTGGCCCATCGCCCGCTGAGCCGCCGGGTTGGCGGTGGAGGTGGCGGTCGTGAATTCGCTGCCGCTGTAGAAGGTGCCGTCCAACAACACGAGGCTGGCACCGTCGGTGAAGGCGTCGAAGCCGGGCGGCCAGGTGCGCAGGCACGGCGCGTATACGAGCGTGCCGCCGGTCGTCGGGTCGTGGATGCGGTAGGCGACGACCCACGGGCCGGGGTGGGTGGACGAGCGGGCGTATTTCGGTTGTTTGTCGCTGATAGGGAAGGAAGTGATGATTAAGCCGTCGAGGGTGGTTTCGGTGGACGCGAGCCAGGTCCAGTCGTGGTAGTCGCCGATGATGGCGCGGGCCGGGAAGTGGTCCGTCAGTGCATGCAATGCCGCGGGTGGGGCGTGGACGGTGAGAGTCGGTGCCTCGCGGAGCATGAGCAGGCCGAGGGTGTGGTCCAGTTCGGCGTCGGTCAGCAGGACGGTGCGCAGCGGCGTCTCGCGCGGGCCTGGCCCGGCACGCAGGGCTGGGGTCGCCAGGATTTGGGCGCGGATGTCGGGCGAGGCGTTCAGGAGGTGCCAGGTGCGGTCGTCCGCGCTGAAGGCGACGCTGTCTTGCGTGCGGGGCGGAGAGCCGGAGGCGCAGCGAGCGCAAGCGCAGTTCCATTGCGGAAAGCCGCCGCCGGCCGCGGTGCCCAGGAGGATGACCTTCATTGGGCCGGGCCGCGCATGACCAGGTCCGGAGTGGACGGTGCGGAGAGGAGCAGGTCGACGGTGCCGCGATGCGGGGAGCGGGAGCAGACGGGGTCGGGGTTGGCCGCGTCGCCGGTGAGCTGGAACGCTTGGCAGCGGCAGCCGCCGAAGTCGGTGGTGCGGCGGTCGCAGGTGCGGCACGGGTCGCGCATCCACTCGTCGCCGCGGTAGGCGTTGAAGGACTCCGAGCGGTACCAGATGTCGGCCAAGGCGGTGTCGCGGACGTTGTCGAGCGGGAGCGTGGTGATCGCGCTGGCGGCGGGGCAGGGCAGGACGGTGCCGTCCGGGGCGATGGTGAGTTGCCGCGCGCCCCAGCCGTGCATGCACGGTTTGGGGAACGGCTCGTAGTAGTCGGCGACGATGTAGATGATCTCCATCGTGCCGCGGAGGCGTTCGACGGCCGCACGGACCACGGGTTCGGCGGCGGCGAGCTGCGCGCGGGTGGGCATGAGGGCGGCGCGGTTGCGCAGGGCCCAGCCGTAGTACTGGGTGTTGGCCAGTTCGAGCCGGTCGGCGCCCATGTCCTCGGCCAGCGCGATGAGGTCGGCGAGCTGGTCGTGGTTGTGCCGGTGCAGCACCACGTTGACCGTGAGCGGCAGGCCCGAAGCTTTGACGAGTTCGGCGGCGGCCCGTTTCCGGTCGAAGGCTTTCGCTCCGGCGAGCGGGTTCGCGCGGTCCGGCGTGGCGGCTTGGACGGAGAGCTGGACGTGGGCCAGGCCGCGTTCGACGAGGTCGCTCAGCCGGGGCTCGGTCAGGCCCAGGCCGGAGGTGACGAGGTTGACGTAACAGCCGAGTCCGCTCGCGTGCGTGACCAGCTGCGGCAGATCCAGGCGCGCCAGCGGTTCTCCGCCGGAGAGGTGGACCTGGAGCACGCCAAGCTCGCGGGCTTGGGAGAGCGCATCGGTCCATTCCACAGTGGACATTTCGGCGGCCCGGCTGACCAGTTCCAGCGGATTGGAGCAGTACGGGCAGTGCAGGGGACACCGGTGCGTCAATTCCGCGAGCAGTCCGAGCGGCGCGGTTACGTCCATTCGATCACCCGCCGTTGTCCGAACCTGGCCAGCACGGCGAGGACGTCACTCTCTTGGACGCCTTGATATCGGCTGCGCAAGCAGGTGAGGATGCCGGAGACCGGGGTCGCGCCGTCGCAGAGTTCCAGGACCGCGGTGGCGGTGGAGTTCGGCACCACCACGCCTTCCGGAAACAACAGCACGTGCACGCCGCGGACGTGGTCGTAGGTCAGGCGCACGCCGACGCGCAGTTTCGGCACCGACGTGTTGGTGATGGTGTCCATCGCTTCACTCCCCGGCCGCGGCGCGTTCGATGGCGTCGAGCATCGACCACAGGACGTCGCATTTGAACGACAGCGCGGACACCGCCTTCTCCTGCTGCTCGCGGGTGACGCAGTGCTGCACGACAATGTCCAAAGTGTCCTTGCCCTCGCCGGAAACCTTGTCGATGCGGTTGGTGAAGTACGCCAGGTCGGCGCGGGAGATCCACGCATAATTCGCCAGGACGTCGGCCACCCGCTGCTGCATCAGGTGCCCGGCGAACATTTCGGTCAGGCCGGAGGCGACGGCTTCGACCCAGGGTTTGGTGCGCGCGAAGGTGACGTAGGCGTCGACGGCGAACCGGACGCCTGGGGCCACGTGCCGTTCGTCAAGAACCTCGGCGCGGTCCAAGCCGACGGCGGCGCACAGGCGCAGCCAGCGCTCGGCTCCGCCTTCGCCGGCAGCGGTGCCGTCGTGGTACACGATGCGGTCCAGCCAGATCCGGCGGATTTCCGGGAGGGGGCAATTGCTGACGATAGCCGCGTCTTTTTGCGGCAGCAGGCATTGGTAGTACCAGCGATTGGCCGCCCAGAGTTTCAGTTCGCGTTCGCTCAGTTCGCCGGCGTGCATTCGCCGGTGGAACGGGTGGCTTCCCCAATACCGGCGGCCGAGGCCGCGCAGGGCTCCGGTGAACTCCGCCGGACTCATCGGGTGCACAGTGGACATTCGGCTGCTCCGGGATTCTCGCTGAGCGGTAAGGTTTTCCGGGAAGCGGACGGGACCGCGGCGGACCGGTCCCGTCCGGCGGGTCATTCCTCCCGGCGGGCCGCGTAGGCGGTGACCTCCATCGGCGTTTCGTATTCGACGAAGTCGGGCGCGGTCCACATCTCGACGGGTTCGGGCACGGGAAACTCGCTTTCCTTCGGTGGTGCACCGGTGAGCGGGGCACGCGCCCCGCCGCGAACGCCGTCACCCTAAAAGCGCACGGCGGGCGGTCGCCAGGGGCGCGGGCGGATTTCCCGCCGACTTTATAAAGGTTCCTTCCTATGGCGCAGCGGGCGGTCACGCTGGGGTGTCCGCCCGACAGAAACCTTGCGGGGCGGGGGAAACCTCCCGATGCCGCTTGACATCGGGACCGTGGGCGGCCGAATAATAGGGTTCAGGTGCGGTTGACAACGATGTCAGAGGCTTTGGGAGCGACGTGACCCAGGTGAATCGCAGGCGGTTTCTGTCCGGCGGGATTGCTGTCGCGGGCGGGGGTGTGCTCGGGGCTCTCGGGATAGCGGACCCGGCCGAGGCGGATGCCCGGCCGGTGCCGGTGGGCGGCGGGGAGATCGGCAGCGGCTGGACCTTTGCCGCGGCGGACGGCATGGCCGCGGACGGGAGTGCGCTGGCCAGTGCGGGGAACGTCGCCGGGATGAAGCCCGCCGTCGTTCCGGGGACGCCGCTGACGAGCATGATCGCCAACGGCGAGTATCCCGATCCGTTGTACGGCCACATCGTGACCGACACCGTTCCGGACACCCTCAAGGACACCGGCTACTGGTACCGGGTCGCGTTCCGGGTGCCGCGGCTGGTTCCGGGGCAGCGGTTCTGGCTGCAGTTCGACGGGATCAACTATCTCGGGACGGTATGGCTGAACGGAGTCCGGGTCGGCACGGTCGAAGGCGCGTTCAAGCGGGCGGTCTTCGACGTCACGGACATCGTGGCCAAGGCGGACGGCGTGGCGTGGCTGGCGGTGCTGGTCGGGAAGCTGGACTACACCGATCCGCCCGCGTTGCCCAGTTACGCCAGCGGGGTGACGCGGGGCGGGCGCAACGGCGGGCCGACCGGGAGCACGTTGAAGAACGGGCCGACGTTCTTCTGCACCGCTGGGTGGGATTGGCTGCCGACTATTCCGGATCGGGATCTCGGGATCTGGCAGCCGGTCACCTGGCGTACCACCGGGCCGGTCCGGATGGCTGACGTGCACGTCACCTCGACGTTGTCGCCGGATTTGCGCACGGCGGACGTCGCGGTCGAGCTTGCGCTGGACAGCGCGGCCGGAAAGTCCGTGGTGGTGAAGGGGTCGCTCGACGGGCGCGACTTCCGGCGGACGGTCAGCGTTCCGGCTGGAGCGTCGTCAGTGGTTCTGACGTCGAAGGAAGTGTCTTGCCTGCGACTGGACCGGCCGAAGTTGTGGTGGCCCAACGGGTATGGCGATCCGTATCGCTACCGGTTGGCGATCAGCGTGGAGTCCGGCGGCCAAGTGCACGACGAGCGGACGGTGGACTTCGGGATCCGCCGGATCGAATACACAACGCCGATGCGGTCGCCGTCCGGGGCGACGAGCCAGTGTTTGGCGATCACGGTCAACAATCAGCCGATTCTCGTGATGGGCGGCAACTGGGGGCTGGACGAGGCGCTGAAGCGGATTCCCCGGGAGCGGCTGCGGGCGCAGGTCCGGCTGCATCGCGACGCCAATCTCAACCTGATCCGGAACTGGAACGGGCAGAGCAGCACCGAGGACTTCTTCGCTGCTTGCGACGAGTACGGGATCTTGGTGTGGCAGGATTTCTTCTGTTCGACTGAGGGGCCGCCTGCGGAGAACATTGCCCGCGATCTGGCCAATATTCGGGATTGCATTGTGCGGTTTCGCAATCATCCGTCGATCCTGCTGTGGTGCGGCGGCAATGAAGGGCCGCCGCCGCAGCCGTTGATCGACGGGCTGGACGCACTGGTCGCCGAGCTGGATCCGCAGCGGGCTGTGTTGACTAGTTCGGCTGGGGACACTGGCGTGAATCCGATCGACGGGTATCGGTCCGGCGGGCCGTACCACTGGGTGCCGCCTGCCCGGCATTTCGAGCTGAACGACGGGACGCAGTGGCCGCCGTTCCACAACGAGGTGGGGTCTTATTCGATTCCGACGCTGGAGTTCATGCGGAAGATGCTGCCGGAGGGATCGTGGGAGCATCCCGATGATTTCTGGGCTGATCGGGATGTGAACGGGAATGGCGGGAACGGGGGCGGTGCGGGGTATCTTCGGCTTACCGCGGAGCGGTATGGAGAGGTGCGGAATCTCGCGGATTTCGCGCGGAAGTCGCAGATGATGAACTACGAGTGCATCAAGGCTATTTACGAGGCTCCGGTGGCTTATATGCGGAGTGCTGGGCCTTATCCTCGTACTGGGGTCATCATGTGGATGACCAATCCTGCACAGCCTTCTTTCGTTTGGCAGATGTATAGTCATGATTTGGAGGCGCATTCGTCGTTCTACGCGGTTCAGCATGCTTGCCGGCGGGTCAATGTGGTGCTGGATGCGCGGACGTTTGAGGTGGTGATGGCGAATCATTCCCGGGCGGTGGTGCGGGGGAGGGTTGCGGTTTCCTTGTATGGGCTGGATGGGGGCGAGGTTGGGCGGGTCTCGTTGCCTGTCGGTGGAGTGCGGGGTTCTGATCGGGCTGTGGTCGGGAATGTTGCTTCGCTGGTGAGGGCGGTTTCGTCGGAGGTGGTTTTTGTTCGGTTGGTGTTTGAGGGGGCGGGTTTGGTGGTTCGGAATTTCTACTGGGTGGAGAATCCGGGGCGGGCTGTCGGGTTTGGTGGGCTTGACGGGATGTCTCCGGCTGCTGTTTCGGTGATCGCCGGGGTTTCGCGGGACGGGGTTGAGGTGGATGTGCGAAATGTTGGCGAGTCTGTGGCGTTGATGGTGCATTTGCAGGTGTATGACACTCGGACTGGGGAGAGGGTGCTTCCGGCTGTGTTCAGTGATAATTATCTGAATTTGGTTGGTGGGGAGATGGCCAGTGTTCGGGTTCGGCTGGGGGCGGAGCAGGTGGCGCGCCATCCGGAGGTGGGGGTTCGGGTGGATGGGTGGAAGGTTGATCAGCGGGCTTCTCGGTTGCGGGGGCGGGGGGTTGAGGTGACTTTCAATCGGGAGGCGTTGGATGTTTCTCCTGCGGTGCCTACGTTTGGGCAGTGAGTTCGAGGGCGTCTAGTTACTTGCGCGGGGCGACCCGCAGCCCGATCGGTTTCACGGGCGGGGTGCTCGTAAAAGCGGCAAGCCGAAGGCTGTGCGCGGCACATCGAGGCTGAGGCTGTCCGGCCTGAGCGCTGGACGGAGTCGACGGCACCGGACGAGCCGGGCCGAAGTGTCTTCGGCGGGCCAATCCGCGCAGCGAGCTGGATCCGAACAAGGCAGCAGCTTGGGCGGACGCCTGTTGCCGCAACGGAACGTTCGGATCGAGCTGGGTGGCATGCCGCGGAGGCAACGGCAGATGTGTGCCGCCACGGATGGCGGCGGACTGGGCTGCGACCTGGCGGGCAGTACGATGTGCTTCGCTCCGCCGGACGCGCTGGGGAACTTCTGGGAGCGCTCAATCCGGTCAAAGGCGAGGTTCGTCTCGGCTTCCAGGCGAACCGGTCCGGAGCGCGCCGCCACTCCGGTCCCGCGGTGCCGGAGCCATCATCGCCATGCACGACCACCTCGACAGCAGGCGGGCTAGCGGGTCCACGGCGAGGGCATCTCTCTCCGCCTCGGATCTGGCCTGGATCGAACGGACGATCCGGCGGCCGGGTTTCGTTCACTTGCAAGGCGGGTCTGCGAGCCGAGCCGAGGCGGGCAGGTCAGGGGCAGCCGTGGCCGGTCGTCGAGACCGAGCTGTTGTGCGAAGTTTCAGTGCTGCGTCGGCAGTATGCGCCGGCCTCCGGCTTCTCGCCACGCTCCGACACTGGCGCGTGGGCGACATCTCGTCACCTCGAAGTTTCTCGCCCTGCCCACCGGTCGGAAGCGAAAAGTTTGGCTGAACCAAACGGCCGGCTCGGCCCAGGTACGCGACCGCACCGTCCTGTGCGTAGCCGTGGCGCAGATGAGCAGCGTGCCGAAAGATCTCGGGTGGACGCACTTCGCCACGCGAATCATCTCCGCACTGCTTTCAGTGAAAGGTGCGTCGAGTCGTCCGGGTATCGGAAAGGTGCTGAGAACGGGATTCTGCGCATCCGGCGCGACCGCGCGGACAGCAGCATTCGCGCCAGTAGTTTTCCGTCGCCAGGGCGTTGGGCAGTCAGCTTCGGGGTCGCAACGCTGTCGACTGGTGCAGTGGCTTTGAGATGCCGTGTCGCTGAATTTGGTGTGGCGAGGTCGAACACGGCACCGGCGTCCCGCGAGCGCACTTGCCCGCAGCGTCTGTGAACAGCGAACCAAGGTCACGTGAGATATTCATCTTCTGCGGGAAGGCTGGTTCCCGATCACGGGAGGGCGGCTGGTGTCCGCTCGCTCTCAATCCGATAAAACGAGCAGCTTATAGTCCGTTTTCCGAGTTCGTCGCCGCGATTGCGACGATACCCCGTCCTTGTGGCGGCCCGGTTGAGCGTTGTTGACGTCTGCCGGGAAGGTTCGCAATGCTGACGCTCGACGGAAGCGGTCGGTTAGCGGAGAATCAGAGGCGGATTCCATGACGAGAGTTTCGCAAAGGGTTAGCGCGGTAATCGCTGGTATCGTCGCTGTCGCCGCCGCGCCGGCTGTCACAGGTCTGTCTGGAACGGCCAGCGCTGGGGACAGTCCGGGGGACCTGGCGAACATTCCGTGCATGCAGGAGTATTTCGACGCCGACCGCTGCGTCGACTGGGCGGCGAACAAACCCCTGACCGACGAGGTCATCGGGTGTCTGAAAGCCGCCGACATCGCTATCGGCACGGCAGTGGCAGGCGGTCTTATCGCCGGTTCGACGCTGAGGGCGATCCTCGGAGGGGCCAGTTCGGGCGCCGCGGGCGCTTGCCTTTCGAAGCTGACCAGCTGAGACCGAGGTAGGGTGCACCGGAAGTGCGGGGTTGCCGAGAGGAGGCGGAAAAGTGCGATTTGCCGTAGTGCTGATAGTGGTAGCGCTGGCAACCTATCTTGCCGGTTATCTCATCGATGGCTTCTGGTCTTATCTCGCGATGGCGCTCGTCGTGCTCATCGGCGTCGTCGCTCTGGGGCGAATGAAGTCCAGCCGTGCGAGCAACACACGTCATCGGTGAGCTTGTTCAGCCGCTGTTCGAGGGAATTGACGGCACGTCGTGCCCGGCGCTTCGCGCTGTCGACGTCGGTGGTGGACGCGCGGCTCGCGGGAGAGGTCGATGCTTCCTCGGGTCGGACGGCTGACGTCGGCGTGAATGCGAAGCGAGGGCGGGATCGCAGAGCGTGAACGGCCGGAAGGCGCCGAACGCGGCGGGCCTCTCTCGGCCAGGATCGCCACGAGGCTGCCCCGGGCGGAGTCGGCGTGCGAACGGATGACGAGCGGCGATGCCTGTCGCGGTCCCCGAAAGATCGCCTCGCGGTTGTCGCTGAGCCAGCAGTTGCGGGCGGAGCCGCTCCGGGCCTGACGGCCGCCGGCTTCCGGGATTCTTCGGGCTCGGTTCGAAGCCGAACACCTGGGCCAGGCACTTGAGGATCTGTCGATGACGTTACCGGCGACGGCGATGCGCGAGCGGCTGGGGTGCTGGTCAATCCGCTGATTGCCGCGTTGCTCGCGGTGGGGGCGGTGGTGCTGGCCCCTCGTCCTTGCTGATGGCGTACTCCTCGGCAGTGGTGGGGCCGGGGTTGCTTCTGGGGAACCGGCTCGTGGGCCGGGCGGCCGATCGGTCCGCGTCGTTGCGGGCGATCGTGGTCAATGGGGAAGATCGTGCTGGTGCTGGCGAGCGGCGGAGCAGGGTGGCTCGGGCCTGCGGCGGCGGTGCTCGGGGTCGCCGCGGGGACCGCGCCCGAGAGGCGGGCGGTGAAGCTGGCGACGGGGTGAGCGTCCAGTGTGGACGGTCCGGGGGAGGGCGGGTTGCCGTGTCGCCGGGACTGGCGGATGATGGGCGGCCAAGTCCCCGTCCCGTTCCACCGCAGCCCCGGAGGCACGCGATCGCCGGCAACGCCGCCGAACCCGGGCGCACGGTCCTGAGCCGCGCGTTCGCGGTGCTGGATTCCTTCCTGTCCGGCCGACCCGAGCAGACTCACGGCGAGATCACCCGGGCGACCGGGCTCGCGCCTGCCACGGTGCACCGGCTGCTCGCCGAACTGACCGGCTGGGGCGCGCTCGAGCGCACCGGCCGCGGCCGGTACCGCATCGGGCTCCGGCTGTGGCAGCTCGGGGCGCAGGCGCCGGGCGGGCGCGAGCTGCGGGACGTCGCGCTGCCGTTCCTGCAGGACCTGCTCCAGGTGACGCACGAGGTCGTCCACCTGGTCGTGCTCGACGGGGACCGCGCGCTGTACCTGGAAAAGCTCGAGGCGCACCCGGATGTCGTGGTGACGTCGCGGGTCGGGCTGCGGCTTCCGCTGCACGCGGCGGGGCCGGGCAAGGTGCTGCTCGCGCACGCGCCGCCGGACTGCCTCGAGAAGATCCTGGCCGGCGGGCTCGAGCGGCGCGCCAGCGGGACGATCACCGACCCGGCGCGGCTGCGGCAGGTGCTGGCGGAGGTCCGGCTGCAGGGATTCTGCATCTCCCGCGACGAGATGACCGAGGGCGCGTCGTCGGTCGCCGCCCCGGTGCGCGGGCCGGGCGACCAGGTCGTGGCCGCGATTTCCGTGGTCGTGCCCAGCAGCACGCCGAATCTTTCGCCGCTCGTGCCGGTGGTCCGGATGGCCGCGCTGGGGGTCACGCGCGCATTGCAAGGTTGAGGAACTTTTCCGCTGAGTGGAAGCGGGGCTGGGCGGCCCGGGACCGGGCCGGGAGACTCCGGACCGCCCGCTGCCGCACTGCCGAGGAGAAGTCCGTGAGCCCTGCCCCGACCGTTCGCGACGCCGCGTTCGACGTGCTGCGCCGGTTCGGCGCCACGACGGTGTTCGCCAATCCCGGGTCGACCGAGATCGCGCTGCTCACCGACCTCCCCGACGACCTCGAGTTCGTGCTGGCGCTGCACGAGGGTTCGGTGGTCGGCATGGCGACCGGCTGGGCGCTCGCCAACGACCGGCCCGCGGTCGCGATCCTGCACACCACCGCCGGGCTCGGGAACGCCGTCGGCGCGCTCGCGACCGCCCGGGTCAACCGCGCGCCGCTGGTCGTGCTCGTCGGGCAGCAGGACCGCCGGCACCTCGCGCTGGAGCCGTTCCTCACCGGCCACCGCCTCGACGACCTCGCCCGGCCGACGCCGGTGTGGATCGCGGAACCGCCGCGCCCGCAGGACGTTCCGGGTGCGCTGGCCCGTGCCTGGCACGAGGCGCGCGAGCACCGCGGCCCGGCGCTGGTGATCGTGCCGATGGACGACTGGTCCGAACCGGCGGACGTGGACGAGCCGCTGCCCGCCCCGGCCAAGCTGGTCCGCGCGCACGCCGCCGAGCCCGCGGTGCTGGCCGAACTGGCGGAATTCCTCGGTACCGCAAGCAATCCGGTGCTCGTGGCGGGCGCCGGGGCCGACGACGCCGAGTCGTGGCGGGGGCTGACTGCGCTAGCGGAGAAGCTCGCGTGCCCGGTGTGGCAGGAGGCGTTCGGCGCCCGCGCCGGATTCCCGCAGGACCACCCGCAGTTCGCCGGACACCTGCCGCCGGGCCGAGAAGGACTGCGGAAAGCGTTGTCCGGGCACGACGCGGTGCTCTCGGTCGGCGCGCCGGTTTTTCGCCAGTACCCGCGGGAACCGGGGCAGCTGACCGAACCCGGCACCCGCGTCGCCGTGGTCACCGACGACCCGAACGAAGCGCACCGCAGCCCGGTCGACCTCGCGGTGCTGGCGCGGCCCTCCGCGGTGTGCGGGCCGTTGGCGGAGCTGCTCCCGGCCCGGGAAGCACCCGCGGAAAAGATCGGCCGGACGGTCGAGCTGCCGGGCGCGCCGGCCGAAGGGGCGCCGCTGGGACCGGACCACGTGTTCGGTCTGCTCGCCCGCCAGCTGCCCAAGGACACGGTGCTGGTCGAGGAATCCCCGTCGAGCCGCCCGTTGCTGCACGCGTACGTCCCGGCGCGCGAGCCGCTCGGCTTCCTCAGCGCGGCCATGGGCGGGCTGGGCTTCGGCATCCCGGCGGCGATCGGGCTGCGGATGGGCGGACTGAAACGCCCGGTGGTAGCGGTGATCGGGGACGGCTCGTCGCTGTACTCGATCCAGTCGTTGTGGAGCGCCGCGCACTACGGCGCCGGCGTTCTGGTGCTCGTGCTGTCCAACGGCGGCTACGCGATCATGGACAAACTCGCCGTGCGGCACGGCGAACGCACGGCCGGGGGCGGAAAAGCGCCGTGGCCCGGGTTCGGCGAGGTCAGCGTGAGCGGGCTCGCGAAATCGCTCGGCTGCCCAGCACGGCGCGTCGAAACCTACGAGGAACTGGAGTCGGTGTTGAACGAGGTGCTGCCGTCGTTGGCCGCCCGCACGGAGCCGCTGGTGCTGGAAGTGGCGGTGACGGCATGACGTTGCTCGGAACCGGATGGCAGGGCCGGATCTACTCCGGCGGCTGGATCCCCGGCGCGGGCGGGGAATACGACGCGGTCGAACCAGCAACTGGAGCCACACTCGCCCAGGTGGGCGCGGCGGCTCCGGAGAATGTCGCCAAGGCGGCCGCGGCGGCCCAGGAAGCGCAGCGCGAGTGGGCCGCGCAGCCGTACGACGCGCGGGCGCGGGTATTGCGTCGCGCAGCGCGGCTTTTCGAGGACCACGGCGACGAGATCGACGAATGGCTCATCCGGGAATCCGGTGCTACGCGGGGATTCGCGCAATTCCAGACCCGTGCGGTCGCGGCCGAGGAATGCCACGAAGCGGCCGCGCTCGCGGCGCATCCGTACGGGGAACTGTTGCGTTCCAGCCAGCCTCGGCTGTCGATGGCGCGCCGGGTCCCGGCCGGGGTGGTCGGCGTGATCTCGCCGTTCAACGCGCCGGTGATCCTGTCCATCCGCGCGATCGCGCCCGCTTTGGCACTCGGCAACGCGGTGCTGGCGAAGCCCGACCCGCGCACGGCAGTGTGCGGCGGCGTCGTGCTGGCCCGGATCTTCGAGGAAGCCGGACTGCCGGAAGGGCTGTTCCACCTGCTGCCCGGCGGCGCGGACGTCGGCGCGGCGCTGGTCGAGGACCCGCTGGTGCGCGTCATCGCGTTCACCGGCTCGACGAACGCGGGCCGGAAAATCGCCGCGGCGGCGGGGGAACGGCTCAAGCGCGTGCACCTCGAACTCGGCGGCAACTCGGCGCTCGTCGTGCTGGCGGACGCGGACGTCGAACAGGCCGCGTCGGTCGGCGCGTTCGGGTCGTTCAACCACTCCGGGCAGATCTGCATGGCGACCGGACGGCACTTGGTCGCCGCTGAAATCGCCGACGATTACGCGGCCGCGCTCGCCGAGCACGCGGCCAAGCTGACCGTCGGCAACCCGGCGACCGGCGACGTCGCGCTCGGCCCGCTGATCGACGCGGGACAGCGCGACCGCGTGCACTCGGTCGTCACCGGCAGCGCCGAGGCCGGCGCGAAGATCGCCACCGGCGGCACCTACGAGGACCTGTTCTACCGCCCGACCGTCCTCACCGACGTCCCGCTCGCCGCGCCCGCGTACGCCCAGGAGGTGTTCGGCCCGGTCGCTCCGGTCGTGCCGTTCTCCACAGTGGACGAAGCAGTGCGCCTGGCCGGCGGTACCGAATACGGGCTCTCGCTGGGCATCCTGACCCGGGACGCCGCGCGGGGGCTGGCGCTGGCCGAGCGGATCCCGTCCGGTCTGGTGCACGTCAACGACCAGACGATCAACGACGAAGCCCTCGCCCCGTTCGGCGGGGTGGGGGATTCGGGCACCGGCTCCCGGCACGGCGGCGCGCAGGCCAACCTGGAGGCGTTCACCGAAACCCAGTGGGTCACCGTGCGCGGCGACCTTCCGCAGCACCCCTTCTGACCGCGGTATCCGGTTAACCGCAGTATCCGACCAGGTCCCCTCCGACGACGCAGGTGATGACATGACGGTCTCGACAGATCCCCGGGCGCGCCCCGCCCGCTGGGTGGCCCCGCTGTGCTGGACGGCGGTGGCGCTCGAAGGGTTCGACCTGGTGGTGCTGGGCGTCGTGCTGCCCGCGCTGCTCAAGGACAAAGCGTGGGGGCTCGACCCCAACACGGCGTCGCTGATTTCCGCGGTCGGGCTGCTCGGCGTGGCGGTCGGCGCGTTCGCGATCGGCCCGCTCAGCGACCTGCTCGGCCGCCGCGGCATGATGCTGCTGACCGTGACCAGCTTCTCGGTCTGCACGCTGCTCTGCGCGTTCGCCAACGGGCCGTGGCTGTTCGGCGTGCTGCGGTTCCTGGCCGGGCTCGGGCTCGGCGGCGTGCTGCCGACCGCGCTGGCGCTGATCACCGAGTACGCGAAGATCGGCCGCAGCGGCAGCGCGACCACCGTGCTGATGACCGGCTACCACGTCGGCGCGGTGCTCACCGCGCTGCTGGGAATCCTGGTGCTGCAACGGTTCGGCTGGCAGTGGATGTTCGTCATCGGGGCCGCGCCCGCGCTGGTCCTGGTGCCGCTCATGCTGAAATTCCTGCCCGAGTCGAAGGCGCTGGAACGGGCGAAGGAGGCCCGGCGGACCCGCAATCCGCTCGGCGTCCTGTTCCGGCACGGCTACGGCCGCGCCACGATCGCGTTCTGGGTGACGTCGTTCATGGGGCTGCTGCTGGTGTACGGCCTGAACACCTGGCTGCCGCAGATCATGCGCGCGGCGGGCTACGAACTCGGCGCGGCGCTGGCGCTGCTGCTGGTGCTGAACGTCGGCGCGGTCCTCGGTCTGCTGGTCGGCGGCCGGGTCGCGGACAAGATCGGCTACCGGCGTTCGAGCATCGGGTGGTTCGCGGCGGCCGCGGTGTTTTTGGCGTTGCTGAGCATCAAGCTGCCCGGGGCGAGTGTGTACGTCGGGGTGTTGCTGGCGGGGGTTTTCACGTTCAGTTCGCAGGTGCTGGTCTACGTGTACATCGCCCGCGTGTACCCCGCCGAGGCGCGCGGCGCCGGACTCGGCGCGGCGAGCGGGATCGGCCGGTTCGGCGCGATGTCCGGGCCGCTCGTGACCGGGCTGCTGCTGTCGGCGGGACTGGCGTATCCGTGGGGCTTCTACCTCTTCGCGGCGGTGGCGGTGATCGGGGCGCTCGCGATCGCGGTGGTGAACCGGGACCCGACGCCGGACGCCCCGGCGGACAGCCCGGCGCCGGACGCGGTTCCGGCGCCGGAAGGCTGACCTAGTCGGCGGTCGTCTGGGCGATCCGGTCGCTGTCGGTGTCGTAGTCGAAGAGTTCCGCGTACCGGCCCCAGTCGATCGCCGTGTCCAGCTGCTGCCGGGCGTCGGCGGCGGAGAAGCCCCGGCGCAGCAGGTCGAGGAAGAACTCCGCGCGCAGCGTGCCGTCCGAACTGGCGGTGAGCGCGTTGACGATGGTGCGCACCAGCGGCGCCCGGTCGCGGACCTGACCGGCGAAGATCTTCTTGCTGGTCTGGATGTCCGCGGTGGTGAAGGCGGTGCCGACCGGCGTCAGGTGCAGGTCGCCGCCCGCCACGAAGAGAAGGTCGAGCAGGGCGGCGGCGTCGACGAGCGGCAGCAGGTCGTCGACCTCGAAGCTCAGTTCGGCGGCGAGATCCGGCAGGTCCGCGTGGCCGCCGCGAGCGTGCACCAGCTCTACGAGACCGGCCAGCCCGCCGACCGACGCGTGCGGCAGCGGCCGGGCGGTGGGCGTGGCCTGCGCGGGTTCGACGGCCGCCGGGTCGCGTCCGGTCAGCAGGTCGTAGAGCCGCTCGACCAGCGCGGCGAACGCGGGGGATTTGCGGTCGCGCGGCCGGGCGAGGTCGACCTCCACTTCCGCGCGCAGGGTGCCGGGGTTGGCGCCGAGGACCAGCACCCGGTCCGCGAGCAGCACGGCCTCCTCGATGTTGTGCGTGACGATGCAGACCGCTTTAGTGGGGAAATCGGCGCGCTGCCACAGGCTCATCAGCTCGGTGCGCAGGTTCTCCGCGGTCAGCACGTCGAGCGCGGAGAAGGGCTCGTCCATCAGCAGCACGTCCGGTTCGAGCACGAGCGCGCGGGCGAAGCCGACCCGCTGCCGCATCCCGCCGGAAAGCTCCTTGGGATAAGCGGATTCGAACCCGTCGAGCCCGATCAGGTCGATCGCCTGCAGCGCACGCTCGCGGCGGGCTTTCGGCGGGATCCCGCGGGCGGCGAGGCCGAGTTCGACGTTGTCCTGCACCGTCAGCCACGGCATCAGCGCGAAGGTCTGGAACACCATGGCGGTGCCCGGATTGGCGCCGTCGAGTTCTTCGCCGCGGTAGCGCACGGTGCCGCGGGTCGGGCCGATCAGCCCGGCGATCGTGCGCAGCAGCGTCGATTTCCCGCTGCCGGACCGGCCGAGCAGCGCGACGATCTCGCCCGCGCGCAGGTCGAGGGTGATGTCGTCGAGGACGCGCAGTTCGTCGCCAGCCGAACCGGGGAAGCTTTTGCTGACGTGGTCGACGGACACGAGGACTTCGGACATGAGGGCACCTTTCAGGACAGGGAGAACCGGCGTTCGGCGAGGCGGTACAGCCGCCGCCAGAAGAGCCGGTTGAGGCCGACGACGTACAGGCTCATCACCGCGACGCCGAGCAGGATCCGCCCGGAATCGCCGGTGCTGGTCGCGTCGGCGATGTACGCGCCGAGACCCGTCGCGGTGAGCGTGACCCCGTGGTAGGACACGATTTCCGCGACGATGGAGGCGTTCCACGCGCCGCCCGCAGCGGTGATGCCGCCGGTGACGTAGCTCGGGAAAACGGCGGGCAGCACGAGCCGCCGCCACCACAGCGCACGCGGCAGCCGCAGGTTCGCCGACGCCTCGCGCAGGTCGTGCGGGATGGCCGAGGCGCCCGCGATGACGTTGAAGAGGATGTACCACTGCGCGCCGAGGCTCATCAGCAGGATGCCGCCCCAGTCCAGCGAAATCCCGGTCGCCAGGAGCACCGCGGTGATCAGCGGGAACAGGAAGTTCGCCGGGAACGACGCGAGCACCTGCACGACCGGCTGGGCGAGCCGCGACACCCGCGGGTTCATCCCGATCCACACGCCGACCGGCACCCACACGAGCGTCCCGACGACGACCAGCGCGACGACTCGGGCGAACGTGATCAGGCCGAGCAGCAGCACGTGGCCGATCTCGCCGTACCCGGTGGTCTCGCCGATGAACAGCACCATGCGCACCGTGCCGTAGAGGATCAGCCCGAAGACCACGACGCTGAACACGATGTCCGCGGCCCGGCGGCGGGCGGGGGAGAAGCGCAGCGGGTACTCGGCGAGCCCGAAGACCGCCAGCGCGCGGTCGAGCGGGAAGACCAGTTTGCCGAGCACCCGGCCGAGCAGCGTCGGGATCCGCGAACGGCGCAGCAGGTCGAGCACCAGGCTGCGGGGTGCTTCGGCGGCTTCGGAGTTCTCGATGCGGAACCGCTCCGACCACGCCGTGAGCGGACGCCAGAACAGCACGTTCACGCCGACGACCAGGACCACCATCACGCCGACGGCCAGCAGCACCTTGCCGAGGTCGCCCTCTTCGGAGGCGGTCGCGACGTACGCGCCGATGCCGGGCAGCGCGAATTTCTGGTTGTTGACGCTGAGCGCTTCGGAGGCGGTGAGGAAGAACCAGCCGCCGCCGAAGCTCATCATGCCGTTCCAGACCAGCGGGATCATGCCGCTCGGCACGTCGACGCGCCAGAATCGCTGCCAGCGCGACAGCCGCAGCAGCCGGGACGCTTCGTCGAGGTCGCGCGGTTGCGAAACCAGCGAGTGGTGGAACGCGAACGTCATGTTCCACGCCTGGGAGGTGAAGATCGCGAAGATCGACGCGCATTCCAGGCCCAGCTGGGAACCGGGGAACAGCGCGATGAACCCGGTGATCGTCACCGACAGGAAGCCGAGCACCGGCACCGACTGGAGGATGTCGAGCGCGGGCAGCAGGATCTTCTCGGTGCGCCGCAGCCGGGCCGCCGCGGTCGCGTAGCAGAAGGTGAATCCGACCGACAGGACGAGCGCGACGAACATCCGCAGCAGCGAGCGTCCCGCGTAATAAGGAAGTTCGGCCGGGTCAGTGGACACTGTGGACGGTGCGGTCGCCGGGGTCCACGCCGTGGCGGCCCCGTGCGCGAGCCGCACGATCAGCCACAGCGCCGCGGCGGCGCCGAGGAACACCGCCACGTCGGCGATCGTGCGGCGGGGCCGGACGAGCGCGCCGCGGGTGGGGAAGGTGCGCAGCATGGTCTAGTTCTCGCTGTCCTGCTCGGAGTAGGTGAGTTCGGCCTGCCAGCGCACGCTGGTCACCGACGGTTCCATCGACAGCCGGCTCACCGCCGACTCCATCTGCTTGTCGTCGCGCTGGTCGGCGGACAGTTCGGCGCGCACCTGCACCTGCCCGTCGGTGTCGGTGTTGGTGCTGGTGACCGATTGGAGGGAGAAATCGGTGCGCGCCAAGGCTTGTACGAGCAGCGCGCGTACGTGTGCTTCGGAATCGTCCTTCGTCACCGCCAGGAAGGTGTACGACGTCGGGGTTTCGCGACCGGTCGCCGGACGCCGGTCGACGACCCGGCCGAGCGGACGCAGCGCGATGTTCACCGCCATGACGACGGCGGTGCCCGCGCCCGCGGCGGTGTACAGCCCGGCCCCGGCCAGCGCACCCACCGCCGCGGAACACCACAATGTCGCGGCGGTGTTGAGCCCGCGCACGGTCAGCCCTTCGCGCAGAATCACGCCCGCGCCGAGAAAACCGATTCCGGAAACAATTTGCGCGGCGACCCGGGTGGGGTCGGCGCTCGCTCCGCTGAAACCGTGCGCGGACAGCAGCACGAACAGCGTCGACCCGGCCGCGACCAGGGCATTCGTCCGCAGCCCCGCCATCCGGGCGCGGTATTGGCGTTCAAATCCGATCACCGTGCCGAGGCCCACTCCGGCGCCAAGGCGCAGCAACATCTCCGCAGTCGTCATCTGCGCTCCCACTGGTTGTCGCGAAAAGTTCAGAAATAGTTGGGAAAAAGGCTCAATAAAGGACGGTTACCACCACGTACGGTGGCGTGCCCAGCCGCGTTTCGCTACTTGGGCCGCCAGCGCGTAGCCGGCCAGCACGACCACCAGCCACAGCAGGTAGGTCGCGGGCAGGGCCTGCATCCGCAACGGTCCGGCGAGCGGCGACAGCGGCACGAGCAGACCGGCGAGCGCGGCGGCCGCGGCGGCCAGGACGACCGGGCGGCTGGCGCGCAGGGGAGTGCCGCGGCCGCGCAGGACGAGCACGACCAGCAGCTGCGAGAGCAGCCCCTCGACGAACCAGCCGGTCTGGAACAGCAACGGGTCCGCTCCCGCCCCGAAGACGTGCCACAGCACGGCGAACGTCGCGAGGTCGAACAGCGACGACAGCGGGCCGAACACGAGCATGAAACCGGTCAGCCCGCGCGCGTCCCAGCGGCGCGGCTTGCCGAGGTACTCGTCGTCCACCCGGTCCCAGGCCAGCGCGAGCTGAGCCAGGTCGTAGAG
The DNA here is from genome assembly GCF_002796545.1 of Amycolatopsis sp. AA4. Taxonomy (GTDB): domain Bacteria; phylum Actinomycetota; class Actinomycetes; order Mycobacteriales; family Pseudonocardiaceae; genus Amycolatopsis. The sequence goes on along the minus strand of NZ_CP024894.1, from coordinate 4,518,215 downwards.
CAGGTTCGACACCACGAGCTGGATCGGCAGGATGGGCAGGAACGGCAGGAACGCGCTGGCCGCGAGCACCGACAGCACGTTGCCGAAGTTGGACGCGGCGGTGATGTTGACGTACTTCAGCGTGTTGCCGAGCGTCCGCCGTCCTTCGGCCACGCCGCGGGCGAGCACGCCGAGGTCGCGTTCGAGCAGCACCAGGTCCGCCGCGTCCTTTGCCGCGTCGGTGGCGGTGTCCGGCGCGATCCCGACGTCGGCGGTGCGCAGCGCGGTGACGTCGTTGACGCCGTCGCCGACAAAGCCGACCGCGCGGCCGTTCTCGCGCAACGCCGTGACGACGCGGGCCTTGTGCGCTGGCGTGAGCTTCGCGAAGACGGTGGTGTCCTTGACGATTTCCCGCAATTCGGCGTCGCTGGCCGCTTCGACCTGACGGCCGAGCACGACTTCGCCGACCGGGATGCCCGCCGAATCCGCGACGCGCGCGGCGACGTGCCGGTTGTCCCCAGTGAGCACTTTCAGCGCGACGCCTTGCTCGCCAAGGGTTTTCACCGCGTTCACGACGCCGTCGCGGACCGGGTCGACGAATCCCACGAAACCGACGAGGATCATCTGGTTCTCGTCAGTTTCGTCAAATCCGTCGAGCCGGTTCTCGACTTCGCGGGCGGCCACGGCGAGCACTCGCATGCCGTGTTCGGCGTACGCGCGCACCAGTTCTTCCGCGCCGATCCGGGCCGCGTCGTCGAATTCGGTCACGACGCCGTCGCGGCGCGCGTGGCTGCAGCGCGGCAGAATCTCGTCCGGGTCGCCCTTGCTGATCAGCAGGTACTCGCTGCCGCGGCGGACCACGACGCTGGCCCGGCGGCGCGCGTGGTCGAAGCCGATCTCGGCGACGCCGGTGAACAGCGCGTCGGTGACCAGGTCGTCTTCGCCGTCGAAGAGGGTCTCGATGGCCTCGTCCAGCCGGTCGTGCCGGTCGGTCTGGAAACGCACGGCGAGGCCCGCGTACTCGGCTGCTTCGCCGTCCGGGCTGCCGGAGTAGTCGACGCTGTGCGCGTAGGCGATCCGGTCCTCGGTGAGCGTGCCGGTCTTGTCGACGCACAGCACGTCCATCGCGGCGAGGTCCTGAATGGCGTTGAGCCGCTTGACGATCACCTGCCGCCGGGACAGCGCGGCCGCGCCCCGGGCGAGGTTCGTGGTGACGATGACCGGCAGCATCTCCGGCGTGAGACCGACCGCGACGGCGACCGCGAACATCCCGGCTTGCGCCCAGTCGCCGGTGACCGTGCCGTTGACGACGAGCACGATCGGCACCATCACGAGCATGAACCGCACGAGCGTCCAGCCGACGCGGCGCACTCCGGCGTCGAAGCTGGATTCCGCGCGCGGCTCGGCGGATTGCTTGGCCAGCACGCCGAAGTAGGTGTCGCTGCCGGTCGCGGCGACGACCGCGGTGGCCGTCCCGCCGACCACCGACGTGCCCGCGAAGCCGAGCGCGGGCGTCTCGACGAGTTCGTGGTCCTCGTGCTTGCCGGGCTGGGGCGCACGCTTCGCGACCGGCAGCGCCTCGCCGGACAGCGCGGACTGGTCGACCACGAAGTCCTTGGCCGCGACAATCCGCACGTCCGCCGGAATCACGTCGCCGGGCCCGAGCAGCACGACGTCGCCGGGCACGAGGTCTGCCGTGGGCACCTCGCGCTCGCTGCCGGGAAACTCCGCCGCGGCGCGCCGACGCACGGTGACCGTGGTGGTGATCTGGTCGCGGACCGCGCTGATCGCACGCTCGGACCGGGACTGCTGCCAGTAGCGGAGACCGATGCTGAGCACGACCATCACGCCGACGGTCACCGCGCCGCGAATGTCCCCGACGCCGGCGAAGACCAGGCCGAGCGCGGTCAGCAACGCGACGAACGGGCTGCGCGCGGCGGTCCAGACGCGGACGGGCGCCTGGAGCGTGCTGCCGATGCGGTTCTCGCCGAACCGGCGCAGGCGTTCGGCCGCCTCGTTCTCGGTGAGGCCTTTGGGCGAGCTGCCGAGATTCCGGAAAAGGGTCAGCACCGGCGCGTCGCCGTGGGCGCGCAGGGCGGGAAAGCGGGTCATAGTCGTCCCCCTCGAGGTCAGCTGGGCGTCAGCGGACCGCGCGGGGCGCTCCCGGACCTACCTGGTTGCCCGGGTTCCCGCGCGGCCGTGCCGACTACTTCCTTCGCCGGTCACCCGGCTCACCTCCTCCGCAAGACTCATCGACCGGCGTCGCGCGCCGGCCGGGGACCAGTAGAGCGCAGATCACGGAAACAGTCAAACACTTGTGCAACTGATGGGGGCTAGGTCACGCTGGGGGCCCACCCGAGAGGATGTCCTTCGTGTCCACCCCGTCTCAACCCCCGCTGGAACCCCTCCCGGCCGACTTGCTGCAGGACGCCGCCGCGACGTTCGGCCTGCTGTCGGCGACCGTGCGGCTCCACCTGCTCTGGCTGCTGTCGCACGGGGAACGCGACGTCGGCACGCTCGCCGAGGAGACCGGCCAGACTGTGCCGACCGCGAGCCACCATCTGGGCAAACTGAAGCTCGCAGGACTGGTCCGCGCCCGCCGCGAGGGGAAGCGACAGGTCTACGTGCTGGACGATCCGCACGTGCGGCACATCGTCCAGCTGGCGGTGCAGCATCACCAGGAGCTGTCGGGCGACGTCCGGCGGAGCAAGGGCGCTTGATCCTCCCCGGACGTAGAGTTGGGCCATGGCCGACCTGAACTTCTACTTCGATCCGGTGTGCCCGTTCGCGTGGATGACCAGCAAGTGGGTCCGCCAGGTCGCCCGGCAGCGCTCCTATGCCGTGGACTGGCGATTCATCTCGCTGCGGCTGCTGAACGCGCACCTGGATTACGCGACGCACTTTCCGCCGGAGTACGACGCTTCGCACACGGCCGGGCTTCGGTTGCTTCGCCTGGCCGCAGCGGTGCGCTCGGATTGCGGCCGGGAGGCGGTCGGTCCGCTGTACGAGGCGCTGGGGGAGCAGAACTTCGAGAGCGGTCTGGTCGAGGACACCGCTTCGGCACGTGCTGCGCATGGCACCCGCTCGGCCGCCACGACGGCTCTTTCGCGGGCGGGCCTTCCGGTGGCCCTTGCCGATGCCGTCGACGACGCGCAGTGGGATGCCGAGATCCAGCGGGAGACGGACGAAGCGCTTTCGCTGACGGGGAAGGACGTCGGGACGCCGATCCTGCACTTCCAGCCGCCGGAGGGAGTCGCGTTCTTCGGCCCGGTGATCAGCCGCTTGCCGTCCGACGAGGAGGCGGCCCGGCTGTGGGACCACGTGGTGGGGCTGGCGGCGTTCCCGGGGTTCGCGGAGCTGAAGCGGAGCTTGCGGGAGATGCCGCAGTTGCCGTCGTTCGGGGTGGCGGCGGGGGAGACGGGGCGGGAGCAGGATTGGCATGGCGGAAGCCGGAGGCTGAAGAAGTAGCGAGCGGGGCCGGGTTCAGGCATCCGCCCGAGCGACCGAGCCGTCCGCAGCTACGAGGTACACCTCAATGCCAAGCAGAGTGCGTACCTTGGCCGGAACCCGCAGGGCGTGCCACTTCACGGTGTCTGGCACTACGACCGCATAGCGCGCGCCCGGCATGCCGAACTCGCCCATGCGCCGCAGGATCTGGCCCCAAAGGATGTCCGCGTCGATGCCCTTGTCCTGGGTGGCGCCTTTCGCTTCCGCGTGGAGCCGGTCGTCGGCACGCGTGGCGTAGAGGTCGAGGTGTCGATCCGGGCCGGGACCGATCGTCCAGCCGTCGCGTTCGAGCCACGCCGCGAACGCCGCGACCACTTCGCTCTCCGTCATGCCGTCTGCTCCGCCCACGCGCCCTTCGCCTCTGGTCGCGGCGACTGTCGCCTCCGTTACACCGTCGGGCGATTTAGGTCCCCGATCGCGCGAACCTGCGACACTGGGAGTTGACGACAACTCCGGGAGTGTCCATGTCGCGCGACAGCTATCGGACAGTTCGCACACCGGACGGCCTCAACCTGGCCGGCACGCTGACCGAGCCGGACGGTGCGGCTCGGCGGGCGGTGCTGCTCGTTCAAGGGGCGACCGTCACCCGCGAGGAAGGCGGGTTCTTCACCCGTCTCGCGGCGGGTCTGGCCGAGGCGGAGGTGGCCTCCCTCAGAGTCGATCTTCCCGGGCACGGCGAGAGCGAAGGCAGCCAAGAGGATCTGTCGCTTTTCGCGCTGCTCAACGTCATTCGCGGCGGCATCGAGCATTTGGCCGGCGCCGTCCCGGGGGTGCGGACGTCGCTCGCGGCGGCCAGTTTCTCCGGCGGCGCCGCGGCGTACTACGCGGCCAAGCGACCGGACGACGTCGAGCGTCTCGTCCTGTTCAATCCCCTCATCGACTACCGCGGGCGGTTCATCGAGGAGAAGTCCGAGTGGTCGACGGACGGTTATCTCAACGACAAGGGCGCGGCCGAGCTCAAGCAGCAGGGCTATCTCGGGCACGGGCCTGGCTTCCGGCTCGGCCGGGCGCTGCTCAACGAGGCGTTGTGGTTCGAGGCCCGCGAAAATCTGCCGCGCATCGCCGCGCCGACGCTGATCGTGCATGGCACCGAGGACACGTTCGTCCCGGTCGAGTCGTCGCGGGCGGCGGATCGGGCGTTGACCTGCGAGCACCGGCTGCTCCAGCTCGACGGTGCACAGCACGGATTCGCGGTGCACGAAGATCCGGAATATGCCGATCCGCAGACGCGGGCATGGCAACGGCAGGTGATCCGCGAGGTCCGGGAATGGCTTCGCTGACGGCTCAGCTGTTGAGTGCTTCGCGCAATTCCCGTACGTCCGGCCGGTTGTGCCACGGTTTGAGCACTTCGACGACCCGCCGGAGTTCTTCCTTGGTGCGGCGGGAGTTCGTTTCCGTCGCGCGACGGGCGGAGGCGAGACCGGTTTTGGCGGCTTGGTCCGGTTCGCCGGAAAGGGCCAGCGAGTTCGCCATGAGGGACAAGAAGAACCCGTAGTCCCGACGGGAGAAGTGGGTTTCCTTCAACGTTTTCTCGTACAGTTCGACCGACCGGCGCGGTTCGCCCGCTTCGGTGTAGCAGATGGCGGTCTGCATATTCAGCAGCGTCGCGTTGAAGTGCGCGCCCAGCGGTGATTCGGCCGGCCCGGCGTCGTCCAGCAGTTTCCACGCGACGTCGAGGGTGCGGTTCACCTGATCGGCCGACGCGCCGAGCATCGCCTCCGCGCGGGCTTCCTGCTGGGCGGCCTCGGCCTGCAGCCGCCGGGGGAGCGACCAGGGGCCGTTGCGCACGGCTCGGGTGAGGATGAGCATCCGCCGCGGATCGCGTTCGTCGTAGGCGACCTGGGCTTTCTTGAGCAGAATGTAGCCCTGCATCGTGCTGTCGCCCGCCGCCTGCGCCCATTCCATCGCGCGGTCGTGCCAGTACAGCGAGTCTGCCATCTGGCGGCGGTCGCGGTAGAGCCATCCGGCGAATTCCGCGCCCTCCGAACCGATTTGCAGCAAGGCGCGCTGATCCTCGGCGGTCGCGTCGCGCGCGATGCGGTCGATGATGTCGAGCACGCCGAGCGTCATCGGAAGCGTTTTCGCCGGACCGCGTTCGCCGTCCTCGTATTTGTACTCGTCGAGCTGCCGCCGGAAATAGTGCGTGACGGTTTTGTCCATGTACCGCCGGGGATTCTCCAGCGCTCGCGCGACGTGCTCGGCGCCGCCTATTCCGAGTGCGGGCAAAGCCGCGACCGGCAGGCCGTTTTTGAGCAGGGAGCGGCGACTGAGCGGGCTCATGGCGTCCCATTCTGTGGTCGGAACCGCGGGCTGGGCCGCGTCGCCGGGTGCGGGCACGAGCCGGGCGAGGACGCTGGCCGCGACGGTGGCCCGGTCCAGCGGCAGCGCGACGGGCCGCCCGTCCACGACGACGGGCAGCAGGACTCCCGCGGACCTGCGGAGGTCCGCCGGGGTGCCTTCGCGGAGCAGTTCCTCCAGCCGGGCGGGGCTGATGCGCAGCAGCCGGGCGAGCCGGTCGCGCCGGTGCGGACGCGGCTCGGAGCGGCCGGATTCCCAGGCGCGGATGCTTTTTTCGTCGGCGGGGAGCAGCGCGGCGAGCTTTTCTTGCGTCAGGTTCGCCGCTTTGCGTGCCCGGACAAGTCCTTCTCGCCGTTCGCCCATGGGCGACACCCCTTCGCCACGACCCGGGATCGCTAGATTACCGCAGGTCACCGTGGCCAGGGCAAGGCGATTCCCTCGGTTGCCGCCCGCTTTTCGCCCGGTTTGCTGGCTGGTCCAGGCCACCGGCCGGCCCCATCGTGGGCAGGGCACGCGAAGACACTTCCGAAGCCGAGGGGTGCATCGCATGAACGCAGCGGAGACGTTCGCCGAGGCGGCTCGCACCGCCCATCCGGCGGTGGTGATCGGGTGCTGCGTGCTCTTGCTGCTGGTCCTGGTCTCGGCGTGGCTGTGGCGAGCCCGCCGGCCGATCCCGCCGCCGCGCGGGAAACTGACCGTCCGCGACCTCCAGGCGCGGCTGGACTACGAGGTCCAAGCCGAGATCGAAGAGGCCCGACTGGCCGAATTCCGCCGGACGGCCGAGGAAGCCGCCGCCGAACGCGCCGGGGAGGACACCGAGGTCTTCCCGGCAGTCGAGTGCTCGGAGGGCGAGGACCCGCGAAAAGGGGAGATGACCGGTAAAGCTCGGTGCGGTTAGGAGCGTCCCGCCCATCGCTCACCGCACCGTTATGCCTGCCCCAGCCTGGCGCGGCACGCCACCTCCCCTGGGCTGGGGCAGGCCTCAGCGCGTGCGTCGGGCCGACCCCAAATTGTATAACGACCTATACGTCACCGCAGGAGAGCGTAGCGATCTCCGTCCCCGCCAACCGCTCAGGACTCGCCACCACTTCATACGCCTGGAGCAACCCCCCGCGCACCTCGATCCGCAGCACCCCCGCCAACCGCCCGGCGGGGGCGAGTACCAGCCCCACATCGCCATCGATGAGTGCCAGCTCCGCCAACCGGGCGTTCCCCGCGAAGAGCTTCGTCCCCCGGGCCACATCGTCCGCCCCGCGCAGCACCGCGGCGGCGCCCGGCGGCAGCATCGTCGGATCCGTATGCCGGACGACATCCGGAGCCAGCACCGTCAGCAGGGTCGCCATGTCCCCGCCCCGGGCGGCCGACAGAAAAGCCGTCACCACTTCCCGGTGCTCGGCCAGCTCGGCAGCCGGAACAGCCGGTTCCCCGCGCACCCGCGAGCGCGCGCGGCTGGCGAGTTTCTTGGCCGTCGCGGGCGTCCGGTCGAGGATCGGGCCGACCGCGTCGAACGGCACCTTGAACAGGTCGTGCAGCACGAACGCCACCCGTTCGGGCGGGGCCAGCCGGTCCAGGACCACGAGCAGTGCGCGGCCGACCTCGCCCGCCAGCAGGATCTCGTCCTCGGGCACCGAGCCACCGGCGGCGTCGGGCACCGACGAGACCGGCGTTTCGCGGCGGGCGCGCAGGGCGTCCAGGCAGAGCCGGGACACCACCGTCGTGAGCCAGCCGCCGAGGTTGTCGACGCGATCGACCGAACTCAGCCGCAGCCACGACTCCTGCACGACGTCCTCGGCCTCGGCCGCGGAACCCAGCATGCGGTAGGCCAGCGCGTGCAGCCGCGGGCGCTCGTTTTCGAAGCGCCGCGCCAGTGCGTCGTCCATCGGTCACCTTTTCCCGTCTCGATCCGTCATGGGAGTGCCGGCCCGAGGACCAAGGACGAGGAGAGGAACCGGATGACCGTCATGTTAGCGCCCCTGCTGCACATAGATTCGAGCGCCGACCGCGAGGCGTCGGTGAGCAGGCAGCTGGGCGCACTGTTCGCCGACGAGTGGCGGAGAGGCGGCGGAACCGTGCGGCACCGCGACGTGTCCGCTGAGCCGGTGGCGCCGCTGCGCGAGGCGTACGCGCGGCTCGGCCGCCGGGTCGAGCGCAAGGGAGTGCTGTCGCTGGAAGACGTCGCGACACTGATCGCGGACGACGACGAACAGCGCGAATGGGACCTGACGCTGCCGCTGGTCACCGAGGTGCGGGAAGCCCGCGCGGTGCTGCTGGGGGTGCCGATGTACAACTTCGGCGTGCCCGCGACGCTCAAGGCGTGGATCGACCGGATCAGCTTCCCGGGCGTGTTCGTCGACCCGGAGACCGGCCGGAAACTGCTGGCGGACAAGGACTTCGTGGTCGTGAACGCGCGGGGCGGCGGATACGGTCCGGGCACGCCGCGGGAGAAATTCGAGTTCCAGGAGTCGTATCTGCGCGCTTACCTCAGCGACAAAGGCGTCGAGCGGCTCACGTTCGTGTCCCAGGAGTTCACCCGCGTCGGCGACGTTCCGGCGCTGGACGGGTTCGAAGACCTGGCCGCCGCGTCGCGCGCGGCGGCCAGGTCTCAGGTCATCGAAACCGCCCAGCGGCTCATCCGGTGAGGTCGGAGCACTTCCGCGCGTCCGGATCCTTCGCCCCGCCAGGCGACCACCGCACGTTCGCGAAGGACGCGGAGAACGGGCCGTCGGTGTAGACGAGGAACGGCGTGTCGATGCTCTCGAAGTCCAGCCCGCTCGCGAAGCAGGACAACGGGATCTTCACCGTCGACTTCTGTCCGGCGGGCAGATCGCCGAACAGTTTCGTCGCGTTGACCTCCGAGGAGCACGGGTAGACGCAGTGCAGGCTCACGACCGTCCGGTTCACCGGCGGCGAATGCACGATCACATCGAATTCGAGCGCGCCGTCGGCGTTGAGATATCCGCGCAGATCGTCAGTGCCGCCCGGGTGCTGTGAGTACAGCTGTGCCGCGCCGGTGCCGGTCCACGTCGCTTTCAGGCCATCGCCCTGGACGTTGACGTCGGCTGGCACGACGTTGATCTCCGGATGCGAAGCGGTGCCGTCGGGGCCGATCTCCGTGCCGCCCCAGTTCGACGCCGAACCGATGAAGCTCTTGTACGGCGCGACATCCGTGCGGTCGTAGATCGGCAGGTCCTCGGTCGCGGTGCCGCCGCCTCCGGTCGATCCGCAGCGCGCCGGGCCCTCGGTCTCGTCGAGCTTGCCGACGGTGGTCCGCTGGTTGGAGGTGAGGCCGTAGCCCAGCGCGAACAGCGGGTCATAGCCGGGACTCCACGGGTTGAGCGGCGTCTGGCAGGCGCTCTTCGGCCACGAGTAGGACAACTTGCCGCGGTACCCGCCGTGGTCCTTGCCGCGCACCAGCATGTCGGCGACGCCGCCGCCTTCGGTGCCGGGCAGCCACGCGGCGACGAACGCGTCGGAACGGTTGAGTTCCTTGTTGACGTACAGCGGACGGCCGCTGACGTACACCGTTACGACCGGGGTGCCCTTGCCGCTGACTTTATCCAGCACCGCAAGGTCTTCCGGATACAGCTTCGCCGCTTCGAGGCTCTTCCGCTGCAGATCGCCGACGCCTTCCGCGTACGGAGTTTCGCCGATCACGGCGATGACCGCGTCGTAGCCGTGCGGATCGACGGTGCCGGTCGGATCGAAGGTGACGTTGGCGAGATCCTCCTTGAGTCCAGCGAGAATCGAGGTCGCGTTGGGGAAGTCCGCATTCGTGTTGCCAGTGCCCTGCCAGGACAGCGTCCAGCCACCGGTCTGGTTCTGGATGCTGTCCGCGCTCTTGCCGACCACGAGCACCTTGGCGTTGCGCGCCAGGGGAAGCACGTTGCCGTTGTTCTTCAGCAGCGTCTGCGATTTGCGCACCGCTTCGCGAGCGAGCGCCTTGTCCGTCAACGCATCCGCCGAACCCGCGTACCATCGCTGCGAAGGCTTGCGTTCCTCGAACAGCCCGGCGCGCATTTTCACCCGCAGGATCCGCGTCACCGCGTCGTCGATGCGGGACATCGGGATCTCGCCGCCGCGAACCTGCGCGACCGTGTTGGCGATGAAGGCCTTCCAGTCGTTCGGGACCATCACGACGTCGATGCCCGCGTTGATCGCGCGCGGGCAGCTGGCGTTGGTGCAATCGGGCACCTGGCCGATGCCGTTCCAGTCGGACACGACGAGGCCGTCGAAGCCCGTCTTGCCCTTGAGGATCTGGTTGAGGAGCTTGTCGCTGCCGTGGACCTTGCCCTCGTTGATGCCGAGGGCGGGGTTGGTCCAGCTGTTGAACGACGCCATGACCGTCTGCGCGCCGGCGGACAGAGCGCCGTAGTAACCCTGGCCGTGCAGGTTGATCATGTCCGCTTCGGACGAGGCGTTGACGCCCTGGTCCTGCCCGTTGGTCGTGCCGCCGTCGCCGATGAAGTGCTTGGCGGTGCCGATCACGCCGTTCGGGCCGATGCGCAGCCGCGCGCCGGCCTGCAGGCCGTTCATGGCCTCGTAGCCGTAGGCGCGGGTGATGCGCGGGTCCTCGGAGAAGCCTTCGTAAGTGCGGCCCCAGCGATCGTCCTGCACGACGGCGAGAGTCGGCGCGAACGCCCAGTCCTGGCCGGTCGCCCGGATCTGCCGCGCGGTCGAATTCTCGACGTCGCGCACCAGGCACGGGTCGTGCGCCGCGCCGAGCGCGATGTTCTGCGGGAAAACCGTCGCGCCGTACACGTTGTTGTTTCCGTGCACGGCATCTATGCCCCAAATTACCGGGATCTTTGCCCGGGTGGCCTTCGCCGCGTCCCAATAGGAATCCGCGAGCTTGAGCCAGTCCTGCTGGCTGGCGTGCTTGTTCCCGCCCGGCCACGAGCCGCCGCCGTTGAGCACGGACCCGATCGAGTACTGGGTCACCTCGGCCGGCGTGATCGCGGCGATCTCGGGCTGCGTCATCTGCCCGACTTTTTCCTCCAGCGACATGCCGGAGACGAGCTGCTTGATCCGCCACTCGTCGACCGGATTCCGCGGCATCGCGCTGCGCACCTTCGGCCAGTCCGGCAGCGTGGGCAGCGAGTTTTCGATGCGGGCACAGCCGTTCCGGTCGAGCGCGGGGGGACCGATTTCGGGCTGGCGCGGGGGAGCGGCGGCCTGTGCGGCGTGGGCGGGGACGAGCCCGCCCAGGAGGACGAGCGCGGCGAGCGCGACCCGGTTCCGGGCGCGCGGGGAACGTGGAGGTCTGGCCATCGACAGTCCGTTCTGCGGAGGGCGGCCCGGAGCGGGCCCGGTGATCCTGACCGGGCAAACCGGACTCCGTCAATCCGCCGACCGCAGTGGTTCAGTCCACTGACCGGACAGGAAACGAGACATCCGCCGGGCGCCGCGGCCGGTGGCCCGGCGGGGATAGATTGATCTCGCAGAAAGCGAAAACAAGGGAGGACAAAGCGGATGCGCAAGGAAAAGCCGGACGTTCCGGCCGCCGACGGGACCGCGGACGCGTACCTGGCCGTGCCGGACGGCGGGCCGCATCCCGGGGTGCTGCTCTTCCCGGACGCGTTCGGGCTGCGGCCGCGGATCGAGGAGATGGCCGACCGCATCGCCGAGGCGGGCTACGCGGTGCTGGCCCCGAACCTGCTCTACCGCGGCGGCCGGACGCCGCTGGCGGACTTCGCCGCGCTGGAAGACCCGGAGCGGCGCGGCGAGGTCTTCGGCAAGCTGATGCCGCTGATCGAGGCCCTCGACACCGAAGCGATCACCCGGGACGCGGAGAAGTACCTCGACTGGTTCGCCGCGCAGGACGGCGTCGCCGAGGGCCCGGTCGTGATCACCGGCTACTGCATGGGCGGCACGAACGCGCTGCGCGTGATCGAGGCGCTCCCGGACCGGGTCAAGGCGATCGCGTCGTTCCACGGCGGACGCCTCGTCACCGACCAGCCGGACAGCCCGCACCTGCGGGTCGGCTCGATCGCCGGCGAGGTGTACTTCGGGCACGCCGACCAGGACCCGTCGATCACCGCCGAGCAGATCAAGACGCTCGAGCACGCGCTCGACGAGGCCGGGGTGACCTACCGGTCGGAGGTGTACGAGGGCGCGTCGCACGGGTTCACGATGTCGGACACGGCCGCCTATCACGCCGAGGGCGAGAAGCGGCATTGGGAGAACCTGTTCGCGCTCCTGGAGCGGGTGCGCTGACCTGCGAAGGACCGGGGCCCGGCCCGCGCGACGCGCTCGCGGCCGGGCCCTGCGCGCGGAATCGGCGGCGGCCGTTTACGCTGGCCGCATGGCCGAAGGTGCGCTGTGCCGCGAACCGGTGGAGCTGACCGGGCGCGAGCGCTCGGTCCTGCGGAGCGTCGCGGTCCGCGGGACGGAGCCCGAGCTGTTCTGCGAGCTGGAGGCCGGGCACGGCCACGAGCACGCGACCCCGGTCGGCGGACGCGGCGAAGAGCCGCTGATGTGGCTGCGCTGGTGGCCCGGCCGCCGCGTGCTGGAGACCCGCGCGCGATGCGGCGCGGAGTCCGACGAGGGCGTTTTCTGCCGGGTGCCCGGCGGGCACGAAGGCAGCCACAGCTACGAGCTGGCCGAGCCCGAGGAGGCCTGGCCGCTGGCCGACGCGGGCCTCCCCGCCGGCCGCCGGTAAAGTCGCTCGACATGCGCGAAAGCTTCCAGGACGACCTGAAACAGCTCGACGGGCGTCTGGCGGCGATGGCCGAGGCGGCGGCCGAGGCGATGCGCCGGGCCACCCGGGCGCTGCTGACCATGGACCTGCCGCTGGCCGAGCAGGTGCTCAGCGGCGACGCCGACCTCGACGACCTGCGCGCCACCTGCGAGGACGAGGCGTATTCGCTGCTCGCTTTGCAGGCCCCGGTGGCCGGCGACCTGCGTGCCGTGCTGGCCGCGGTGTACTGCGCGGAGAAGCTCGAGCGGATGGGCGACCTCGCCGCGCACGTCGCGGGCACCGCGCGCCGCGGCCACCCGGAGCCGACCGTGCCCGCGGACCTGGAGCCGGTGTTCTCCGAACTCGGCGAGGTCACCTCGGCGATGGCCGAGCGGCTCGCGGACCTCGTGCACGGCGAGGCCCGCGGCGGCTACGCCGAGCTGAGCCGCGCCGACGAGCGCGTGGACGAACTGCACGCGCGCGTGATGGCGACGGTCACCTCGCCGGACTGGACGCAGGACCAGCGGATCGCGGTCGCGCTCAGCCTGCTCACGCGTTTCTACGAGCGTTTCGCCGACCAGGCGGTGTCGGTCGCGAAGCGCCTGGAGTTCGCCGCGACGGGCGATCTCCCGGGCTGACCTCCGGCGGCGGTCCGGCCGGGGCCTGATTCGACGGACGCGGCGGCGGCGAACCCGCGGCGCGGCCGTGCGGCGGACCTGCCGGACGCGGCTGTGGTGCGCGGACTGGACGGGCTGGCGGCTGGGCGCCGCGGGCCGGGGGCTGCGCGTGATTCTGCGGCGGGGCCTCGGCGGGCCGGGGCTGGGGCATCGGCTGGGAGTTCTGCCGCCGGGGCGCGCCGGTGCCGAGGGGTTGCGAATTCTGCCGCCGGGGCGGACGGACGGGCCGACCGCTGGCGTCGGGTGCTTCGGGCGGACCGATGCGGCGAGCCGGAGGGACCGCGTCGCGAGCACCCGGCCGCGGCGGAAGAGAACCCGCCCGCCCTCGTGGAGCAGCACCGTCGGGTTCCGGACGGGCCTCGCCAGGCTCTTCCGGCGCCACCCCCAGCAGCCCGAACGGCACCTTCCCCGCGAACCGCCGCACGAGCCCGGCGGCCGGATCCAGCGCGTACCGCTGCAGGAGCAACGCCATCCCGGCCCCGAGCGCGAGCCCGATCAGCACGTCGTGCGGGTAATGCGCCCCGACGAACACCCGCGAGAAACCCATCGTCGCCGCGAAAGCCGCGAGCCACGGCGCGCCCTTGCGCCAGGCGAAGGCCCCGCCGAGCGCGACCGCGGCCGCGATGGTCGAGTGGTTGCTGGGGAACGACCAGTCGCCCGGCGGCGGGCAGGCGCCGACGATCGCCTCCGGCGGCAGTCCCCGGCACGGCCGCTGCTCGTGCACGAAGGCTTTGACGATCTCGCTGAGCACGTAGGCGACCACCGTGGCCGCCGGGACCAGCAGCGCCGCCGCCATCCGCTCGGGCGAGCCGCTCGCGCGCGCCCGCCACCAGAGCCAGGCGAAGAACGGGGCCACGAGGACCAGGCCGTAGTGCGTGTACGCCAGCACGAGGGACTGCACCCAGCCCGGCATCGCCAGGGCGAAATGGGTGATCGCGTCGTACGTCTCGCTGCTGGAAGCTCCGGCCGCGGTCGCCATACAACCCCTCTCCGGTCCGCCGGTTCGCCTGGCGGCCATCTCGCGTTCACCCGAAGGTCACGAGAGTACCGAGCGGCGGAGGGGCGTCCGCGAGGCCCCGGGAGTCCACTGAGGACTCCGGCGCGGGTCGCTTCGTCAGGTCCGGCGGCAGAGGGCCTTGTTGATCATGCCGGGACTGTACCGGAGGTCTTCTTCCGCACCCCGGCGAGGAACGTCTGCGCGGCCGGTTCCTGGCGCGCGGCCTGGGCGAGGATGCCGAACTGCAGCATCGTGACCACCAGCGACGTCCCGCCCGCGGACACCAGCGGCAGCGTCACGCCGGTCACCGGAAGCGCGCCCGCGACGTAGCCGATGTTGATCAGCGCCTGCGCCACCAGCAGCAACGTGGTCGTCCCGGCGACGAGCCGCACCCATGGATCGGCGACCCGCGTCGCGGTGCGCAGCCCGATCACCGCGAGGTAGCCGAACAATCCCAGCACCGCGACACAGCCGACGAACCCGAGTTCCTCGCCGACGAGCGCGAAGACGAAGTCGTTCTGGACGTCCGGCAGGTAGCTCCACTTCGCCGCGCCCCGGCCGAGCCCGACGCCGAACCAGCCGCCGTCGGCGAGCGCGTATTGCGCCTGCTGGGCCTGGTAGCCGCTGCCGCTCGCGTCGGGATTCGGCGAAAGAAAAGAAAGGATGCGCGCGAGGCGATAACTCGCGAAAAGGGCGAGCACGACGATTCCGGCGACCCCGCCCGCGAGAATGGCGGCGAACAGGCGTTTCGGCGCACCGGAGAACCACAGCAGGCCCAGGGTGATCAACGCGAGCGTGACCGTGCCGCTGAGATTCGGCTGGGCCAGCAGCAGTGCGCACAACGCGAGCGTCACCGGGATCAGCGGCACCAGCAGATGCCGCCAGTGGTGCAGCACCTTCTGCTTCGACACCAGCAAATGCGCGCCCCAGAACACCAGCGCGACCTTCGCGATTTCCACTGGCTGCAAGGTGATCGGCCCGGCGGAGAGCCAGCGTTGCGCGCCGCCGTGGTCTGAGCCCAGCGGGGTGAGCACCAGGAGCAACAGCACGAAAGCCGCGGCGAGCGCCGGGGTGGCTGCCTTGCGCATCCGGGAAAACGGGACGCGCAGGCCGATGACGAAGGCGCCCGCGCCGAGCGCGACGAACGTCAAATGCCGGAAAAAGGCTTGGTACACCCCGGTTCCGGCGGCCGGGTCGGCCGCGGCGGCCGAGGACGACAGCGCCATCACCGCGCCGAGCAGCGTCAGCAGCGCCCAAATCGCGACGATGATCCGGAACGACGCGAGCGGATGCGCGAAGAACTGTCCGATTGCGTGCCGTGCGGGTTTGCTGTCCCGTTCGGTTGGCGATTCCACAGCGGGAGTGTGTGCTGTTTCCGCACGGCGGTGGCTGACCGACTCGCCCGGGTGGCGAAAATTACCCGGCGGATTTGCGATTGGCCTCGTCGACTTCGGCCATGTGCTCTTCCGCCCACGTCCGCAGCGCCGCGAGCGCGGATTCCAGCGACGCGCCCAGCGCGGTGAGCCGGTAATGCACCCGCGGCGGCACCGTGTCCTCGACCCGCCGCGTGGCGAGCCCGTCGCGGACGAGGCTTTGCAGCGTCACCGAGAGCATTTTCTGCGACACCCCGGGGATGCGGCGGCGGAGGTCGGCGAAGCGCACCTCGCCCGGCGCGGCCTCGGCGAGGATCTTGACCGTCATCGACGTCCACTTCGTCCCGATCCGGTCGAGCAGCCGCCGCGTCGGGCAGGCCGGGTCGAACAGGTCGCCGCGGGCGGAGGGGGTCACCTCGGGCTCACCACCTGTCGGGAAAGTGCCGTCTTGGCGGCACTGCCTCAGTTACCTACCGTGTGCTGGTCACCAATGGTAACCACAGGAGGTCCGATGGACGCGGTGCGGCAGGTCGAAGCGAACGGGGTGCGGCTCAACGTCGCCGTCTCCGGGAGCGGTCCGGCGCTCGTGTTGCTGCACGGGTTCCCGCACACCTGGCAGCTGTGGAGCAAGGTCGTCCCGACCCTGGCCGAGCAGTACCGGGTCGTCGCGCCGGACCTCCGCGGCCTCGGTGCGAGCAGCCGCCCGGAAAGCGGCTTCGACGCTGGCACCGTCGCCGCTGACCTCGCGGGACTGCTCGACGCGCTGGGGGAGCCGAACGCCGACGTGGTCGCGATCGACCTGGCGGTGTCGAGTGCGCTGCTGCTCGCGCTGCGCCAGCCGGAGCGCGTGCGCCGCCTGGTGCTGATGGAGTCGCTGCCCTGGGGTTTCCCGGCGAGCCCGCCGTGGTGGTTCGGGTTCCACGCGGTGCCGGGACTGGCCGAGACTGTCCTCAATGGACACGAGGCGGAGTACGTCGGGTGGTTCCTCGACCAGGGCACGCTCGGACGCGGTGTTCCGGCAGACATCGAAGCCGCCTTCGCCCAGGCGTATACCGGCACGGAAGCGCTCCGCTGCGCCTTCGAGTACTACCGGGCGATGCCGGAAAGCGCCCGGCAGCTGACCGAAGCGGCGGCGAAGCGGCTGACCGTCCCGACGATGGCGATCGGCGCGCACCCGGTCGGCGACGCGCTGGAGCAGCAGCTCCGCCCGGTCGCCGACGACCTCGCCGGCCGCGTCCTGCCGGACTGCGGGCACCTGATCCCGCTGGACCGGCCGCGCGAGTTCCTCGATCTCCTGCTGCCGTTCCTCTCCCGGGAGATACTGGCCGGGTGTCGTTGACATCCGAGCTGGCCGACCCGCGCGGGAAGCTCGCGCGCTGGTGCGCCCGGGTCTTCACCGGCACGGCCGCGACCGCGCGCCGGGTCGAGGAGGCGACGAACGGCGTGCGCCCGGTCCGCCCCGCGCTCGCGCGTCCGCCGCGGGAGCACTGGGCCGAGATCGGCGGCGCGTTCGGCCAGCGGATCGCGGATCTGGTGCAGCCCGCGCCGCCGTACTACGCGCTGCTCGGCATCGTGCGCGCGCAGTGGGGCAGCGGCCCGTGGGCGCACGCGCAAGCCGCCCAGTACCCGACGCACGACGAGCTTCCGCCGGAGTACCGGGCGCGGGCGCTCGGCATCCGTCCGGCGGCGGCGACCTGGCTCGACCTCGGCGACGGCCTGCCGGACGGCGCGGCGCTCCCGGGCGCCGAGGCGCTGTGGGGCGAACTGCTGGGACGCGCTCGCCGGTACCAAGCCCAGCACGCCCCGCCCGGCGTGCTCGGCGGACCGGGTGCGGAGGCAGGGCTGGCGCGCACGAACTGGGTCCTGTCGGCGTGCGAGGACATCTACCGCTCCGGCCGGATCGACCCTCGGCTGGCCCGGGTCGTCGACGGCGGCGGCACGATCGCGGACCTGCGCGCGCTGCCCTCCGCCGCGCAGGTGACCGAACTGGCGGAACTAGCGAAACGCTTGCACGACAACGGTGCGCTGTGGGAATTGCGCCGGCTCGGCGGCGCTCCGCCGGAGGGCTATCCGCTCGGGATCGCCGGACCGACCATCGTCCCTGGCTGGGCCGACGGCGATCTCCTGCTCGGGAAGCTCGACCCCGAGCAGGGAATGTCGGTCGGCACGCTGCTGGACGTGAAGACCGTGCTGACCGTCGGCGATCCGGACCGGGCCGGGCGCTGGCTGTGGCAGATCCTGCTCTACGCCTGGCTCGACGTCGCCGACCTGTACCGGATCCGGGAGGTCGGGCTGCTGCTCGGACGGCACGGCAAGCTGGTCTGTTGGCCGGTCGACGAGCTGGCCGCGGAGCTGCTCGGCGGGGACGGCCTGGTCGATCACCGCCGTGACGAGTTCAGGGACATGGCGCGCGGGCTGCTCGACTCCGTCGGGCTGAGCTTGGCCGACGGCTGAACCGCGCGCTTCTTTCCCGCGCCGCGGCCCGCGAAACAGACCGCGCCCAGCACGATCACGCAGCCGACGAGCTGCAGCGCGCCCGGCCGTTCGCTCAGCAGCAGGAACCCGAAGGCGACCGCGCCGACCGGCTGCAGCAGCATCATCGTCGCGCCGGTCGAGGCCGCCAGCCGCGGCAGCGCACCGGCGATCAGCAGCCACCCGACGACCTGGCCGACGAGGGCCAGCGCGGCGAACCAGCCGAGCGACGGCAGGCTCGGGGCCAGGTCGAGGCGGCCGAACGGCAGGCCGAGGACGACCGACACGAAGCCCGCCGACACGGTGGCCAGCGACAGCGAGCGGACCTGCGTCGCGGGGCTGCTGCTGAGCCGGAGCAGCAGCAGGTAACCGGAATAGCCCGCCCCCGCGGCGAGCGCGAAAACGAGGCCCAGCACCGGGTCCGAGCCGGTCGTCGCCGAGCCGAACACGCCGCCGGCGAGCACGATCCCGGCGATCAGCGTCGGCGCGACGAACTTGAACCGCGGGTCCGGCCGCTCCTTGAGGAAGACGAACGCCAGCAGCGGCACGATCACCACCTGCACCGACAGCAGCATGGTCGCGACGCCCGCGCCGACGCGAGGGATCGCCTCGCCCCACAGGACGAAGTCGAGCCCGAGACCGAGCCCGGCCAGCAGCGGCAGCAGGATCTTCGCGCGCACGCGCGTCCGGCGCGCCTCGCTGAACGCCAGGATCGCCAGCAGCGGCAGCGCGAGCGCGCAGCGCCAGAACGCGCTGGTCGCGCCGCTGGCCCCGGAAACCTTGATGAGCACCGAAGTCAGCGCGATGCAGAGGCAGCCGGCCGCGGCCAGCAGCCGGGGATCGGCGCGGCCGGTGAGCGCGGCGATCGGACCGGCGGTCGGCAACGGAGCGGCTTCGGTGGTCATGCCTTCTATGGTGGGGGCGCTAACTATCAAGGACAAGTGAATGTTCCTGCGCGAAATTCGGTAGCATCACTACCGTGTTCAGTGTGGATCGGATGCGCGCCCTGCACGCGGTCGCGCAGCACGGCTCGGTCGCCCGCGCGGCGGCCGCGCTGCACGTCACGCCGTCCGGGGTGTCGCAGCAGCTGGCGAAGCTGGAACGGGAAGCGGGCCAGGCGCTTTTGGAGCCGCGCGGCCGGACCGTGCGGCTCACGCGCGCCGGGCAGGTGCTGGCCGGGCACGCCGAACGCGTGCTGGCCCAGCTGGCCGAAGCGCGCACGGATCTCGAACGGCTGCGCGAGGATGTGTTCGGCCCGCTGCGGATCGGGTCGATCGCGACGTGCGTGCACGCCCTGCTCCCGCCCGCTCTCGCCACGCTCACCGAGCAGCACCCGCGGCTGGACGTGACGTTGGTGGAGGGCGAGGCCGAGCAGACGCTGCCGAAGGTGCTTGCCGGGGATCTCGACGTCGCGGTGTTCGAAAGCTGGGCGGACCGGCCGACCGTGGTCCCGCCGGGCATCGCGCAGGTCACGCTGTTCTCCGACGTCGCCGATCTCGCGCTGCCCGCCACGCATCGGCTCGCGCACCGCCGCACGGTCGACCTCTCCGAGGTGGACGACGTGTCGTGGATCAGCTGGACCGGCCGTTCCGGCTGCTACGAATGGCTCGTGCACGTGCTCCGTTCGCAGGACCTGGAACCGCGGATCAGTTGCACCATCGGCAGTTACGTGACGCAGCTGGCGCTCGTCGCGGGCAACGTCGGCGCCGCGCTCGTCCCGCGGCTCGCCCGAGGACCGGTGCCCGACGGCGTCCGGATGCTCGCCACTCGGCCGGTGCTGAACCGCACGATCGTCGCCGCGTGCCGGTCCGGCGAGGAGGCGCACGGCGGGGTCCGGGCGGCGCTGGAGGCGCTCGGCGAGGCGTCGGCGACTTATGTGAATCGCTGAATCTTGTTGCGCGGCCGCCTTTTCCGGCCGGTTCGGCCCTAGAGTCGGAATCGACGAGCAGGGGAGCCGCCGATGACCGCCGAGGACGCCGCCCGGGTCTTGCGGGCCCGGCTTTCCGCCGGGCAGGTGCACACGTCCGGCCCTCAGTACGAATCGGCGGCGACGGTGTGGAACGCCGCCGTCGCCGCGCGTCCGGCGGTGGTGGTGGAATGCCGGAGCACGGCGGACGTCCAGGCCTCGGTGCGGGCCGCGCGCGAACTGGGCTTGCCGTTGTCCGTGCGCAGCGGCGGCCACGACTGGGCCGGACGCGCGGTGGCGGACGGCGGGCTCACGCTCGATCTCCGCCGGCTGAACCGGGTCGCGGTCGACGCCGGACGGCGAGCCGCGGTGGTCGGCGGCGGGGCTCAGGCCAACGAGGTGCTCGCGGCGGCGGAGGCGCACGGCCTGCTCGCGGCGGTGGGCACGATCGGCACGGTCGGGTTCGCCGGGCTCGCGCTCGGCGGTGGTTACGGGCCCTTCCTGGGCAAATACGGGCTGGCTGCGGACAATCTGCTCGGTGCCGAGATCGTCCTCGCGGACGGTGAAGTGGTGCTCGCCAACGCTTCGCGGCTGCCGGACCTGTGGTGGGCGTTGCGGGGTGGCGGCGGGAATTTCGGCGTGGTGACCGCGCTCGGCGTGCGGCTGCACGCGACGCCTGAGATCACGACCGGCCCGGTCTGGTACGCGGCGGCGGACGCGGCCCGGGTTTTCGCCGCGGTCGCCGAAATCCAGGCCGATGCGCCGGACGAACTCACTGTGCAGACGGGCGTGCTGGCCGGTGCTGACGGTTCGCTGTGCGTGCTCGCCTGGCCGACCTGGTGCGGCCCCGCGGATCCGGACAGCTTCCTGGCCCGGCTCGGGCCGCCGCTGGCCTCGCAGATCGAGACGGTCTCGTCGTACGCGGCGGAGGTCGCGCGCCGGGACGCGATGTTTCCTGGCGGGCGCTCGGTCACCATCCGCACGCGGTCGCTTCCGGCGTTCACTCCGGAGGCGGTGTCGGTGCTGGTTTCGGCCGCGGAAGCCCGGACTTCGCCGTTGTCCGGACTGTCGATCCACCACTTCCACGGCGCGGCGTCCCGGGTCCCGGTGGCGGACACGCCGTTCCCGCTGCGGGAGGACCACGTGCTGGTCGAGATCCTCGGGATGGGGGAGGGCAACGACGACCGGGCCTGGGCGGATGCCGCCTCGGCCGCGCTGGCCCCCTTCGCGTTGCCGCACGCGTACGCGAACCTGCTGGGGCCGGATCTCCCCGCGCGGAACGTCTTCGGCCCCAACTCGGCCCGGCTGCGCGACCTGAAACACCGCTACGACCCGGACGGGGTTTTCCGCGCCATCCCGCTCGGCTGAGCTCAGCCTGGTGAAAGGCTGGTGCCGGAAGGTCGGCGGATCGGCGTCGGCAGCGAAAAAATTCCCTGTTGTGACGGGATTCGCGCCGGGTCGGCGGCGCACGGACGCGGCTGTTAGGTTCGCGGACGTGACAACAAAAACGATGCGGGCGGTGGTCCACGAGGGCGCGGCGGGAGTCGGCGGGGTGCGGGTCGCGGAGGTTCCCGTGCCGCAACCCGGGCCGGGCGAGGTGCTGGTCCGGCTGAAGGCGGCCGGGCTGAACCATCGGGACCTGTTCATCGTGGACAGTCGCGGTCCGGCCGACCCGTCGACGGTCCTCGGCTCGGACGGGGCCGGAGTGGTCACCGCCGTGGGAGCGGACGCCGCCGTCGAGGCCGGCGCCGAGGTCGTCATCAACCCGTCGCTCGACTGGGCCGAGCCGGACGCGGTGCCGGAGGTCCCCGCCATTCTCGGGGTGCCGACCGATGGCACGCTCGCCGAGTACGTCGTCGTCCCGGCGGGCAACGTCGTGCCGAAGCCCGAGCACCTGAGCTGGACCGAAGCCGCCGCGCTCCCGTTGGCCGCGCTCACCGCGTACCGGGCGCTGTTCACCCGCGGCGGTCTCTCGGCGGGGGAACACGTGCTGTTGCCGGGCATCGGCAGCGGGGTCGCGACCTTCGCCCTCGCCATGGCGAAAGCCGTCGGCGCGACGGTTAGCGTCACCTCGCGCAGTCCCGAAAAGCTCGCCAGGGCAACGGAACTGGGTGCCGACCGGGCGATCGGCAGCGGCGGCGATTGGGCCGCGGAACTCGGCGAACCGGTGGACCTGGTCGTCGACAGCATCGGGTCGGCGACCTTCGACGCCTGTCTCTCCGTGCTCCGCTCCGGAGGCCGGATGGTGAGCCTCGGGGCGACCACCGGCCCGGACGTCGCACTGTCGCTGCGCAATCTTTTCTTCCGGCAGATCAGCCTGCTGGGCACTTCGATGGGCAGCGCGCGGGAATTCGCGCAGATGGTCTCGCTGGTCGCCGAACACCGCGTGCGGCCGGTGGTGCACCACGTCTACGACCTGGCCGACGGGCCGCGAGCGCTGGCCGAACTGGCGTCGGGGGACCAGTTCGGGAAGCTGGTCGTCGCGATCGGGTGACCCGCCGATGATTTTTTGTCGGTGCCGCATGGTCAACTGGGAGCACGAACCGAGGGAGGGGAACACCTGATGAGCAAGCGCTGGAATCCCGGCACGGTCGCGGCTCCGGTCGGCCGCTACAGCCACGTCGCGCAGATTCCCGCCGGGCACGAGCTGGTCGTGGTGGCCGGGCAGATCGGAGCCCGGCCGGACGGCACGCTCGCCGGGCCGGACGCCGAAGCGCAGGCGCGCGAGGCACTGGCGAACATCGAACGCGTGCTCGCCGCGGCGGGCGCCGGGCCGGAACACCTGGTGAAGGTCTTCAGCATGGTCGCCGGCACCGAGCACCTGCCCGGTTTCCGGGCGGCGACCGGCGACGTGTTCAGCCGGTGGTTCCCGGAGAGCGACTGGCCGACGCAGTCGCTGATCGTCGTGTCCGCGCTCGCGAAACCGGAGCTGGCCGTGGAAATCGAAGCGATGGCCGCGGTGCCGCGATGAGCCTGCCCGCCGAACGACAGGACTCTCAATGACCGTGTCAAGCCGCAACAGTGACCGGATTCGGTGTGTCGAGGGTGAATTCGCGGCCGTCGCGCAGCAGTGCCCAGAGCACGTCGACGAGTCGCCGGGCCAGCGCTAGGAGGGCTTGGGTATGGATGAGTCGTTCGGCGCGCTTCTTGTCGTAGAACCGCCTGGACGGGCCTTGCGTGCGCAGGCTGGACAGGGCGGCCATGTAGAAGACCCTGCGCAGGCGTCGGTTGTAGCGTTTGGGACGGCGCAGGTTTCCGCTGACACGACCGGAGTCGCGTGGCACCGGCACCAATCCGGCATAGGACGCCAAGCGGCCGGCGGTCGCGAAGGTCGCCAGGTCACCGCCGGTGCTGGCGAGAAATTCGGCGCCCAGTCCAGGGCCCATGCCGGGCAGGGACTCGATGATCCTCGCCCACGGATGTCGCCGGAATCGGGCGGTGATCAGCTTGTCGGTGTCTTTGATCTCGCGGTCGAGGTCGAGCAGCTTGCGGGCGATGCGTTTGACGAGCATCGCGGCATCGGCTTCGCCGGGCAGCACCAGGTCCTGGGCGTCGGCGGCGGCGACCGCGGTCGCGGCGGTCTTGCCGATCGCCGGACCCCATGCCTTGTTGTCGGTGAGATGGGTTGTGACACCGCCGATTCCGGCGGTGCGGATCTCGGCGGGGGTGCACATCCCGGCGACCAGGATCAGCGGGGTTCGGTTGGAGTAGTCGAACGCGGCCTCCAGAGCGGGGAAGATCGAGCCCAGCAGCGCCCGCAGCCGGTTGATCCCGGCCACCCAGTCCGACATCAGGTCGGCGCGGTAGCTGGTCAGCTGGGTCAGCGAGACCGCCAGCTCATCGGGCATCGTGACCTCGGTCAGATCCCTTCGCAGCCGGGCGGTTTCGGCGATCACCCGAGCGTCTTTGGCGTCGGTTTTTCCTTCGCCTCGGAATCCGTGGGTCATCGTGTTCACGACCCGGCCCGGCACATAGGTCACCGACTGGTCGGCAGCCAGCAGCGCCGTGATCAGCAGCAACGCCATCGGACTCGTCAAATCGATCGCCCACTGCGCCCGCTGAGCGGCCGCACTGGCACGAGCGATCAACTGCTCGATCGCGCGCTGATCATTCCCGAGTTTCTGACTGAACAGCACCTTCCCGTCGGTGTCGATCGCACACGCGTGATGCATCGATTTGCCGACATCGATCCCGACCCAGACCTCAAGGCGAATCGCCACCCATCCACTCCTGTCATTGCAGGTCACGCCCGTGGACAACCCCGCCGACAGATCCCTAAACAGCGACGACCCGCAACAGCTCTCAATCAGCGAACGGAGCGTCCAGCACGGCGGGGCAGCCAGTCCTTTCGAGCCTCGACAACAGGCAACAACCGATCAGCTACACCCCACCGCCCCGGGCATCCAGGGCACCAACCCCAGACACCCACAAACTTAGGGACATCCGATGACCGTGACCCTCGGGCCGCTGCGCGTCGACGCGGTCACCGAACTGGACCACTGGCCGTTCGCCCCGGCCGAGATGTTCCCCGCGGTGACGCCGGAACAGCTGGGGGATCACCGCGGGGATCTCGACCTGTCGATCACCACGTACCTGGTGCGCACGCCGGACCAGACCGTGCTCCTCGACGCGGGGAACGGCAACGCCAAGGAACGCCCGGTCCTGCTGGCGCACCACCAGCTCGACACGCCGTACCTGGACCGGCTGGCCGCGGTCGGCGTCGTGCCGGAGGACGTCGACGTCGTCGTGGCGACCCACCTGCACCCGGACCACTGCGGCGGCTTCACCCGGCTGGTCGACGGTTTCTGGGATCCGACCTTCCCGCGCGCCCGGTACCTGATCCCGAGCGA
This sequence comes from Amycolatopsis sp. AA4, assembly GCF_002796545.1. Classification (GTDB taxonomy): domain Bacteria; phylum Actinomycetota; class Actinomycetes; order Mycobacteriales; family Pseudonocardiaceae; genus Amycolatopsis. The sequence continues at coordinate 4,493,480 of NZ_CP024894.1, read as the reverse complement.
GGAATACGCGTGGCTCCAAGAGATCCACGCGGCGGGCCCGGAAGACGGGGTGGCCGCCGACCTGGCGCGGACGTTCGAGGACAGCGTCCTCCCGGTAGTCGAAGCGGGACTGGCGGAGCTGATCGACCTGCCGTACGAGGTGGCGGACGGCATCACCCTGCGTTCCCTGCCCGGCCACACCACCGGACACCTGATCGCCGAACTCAGCGGCGGCGGGCAGCACGCCCTGGTGAGCGGGGATGTGCTGCACCACCCGTTCCAGTTCTCGGACCTGACGCTGGCCCAGGGCGGCGACGCAGACCCCGACACCGCCGCGGAGTCCCGGCGGACGCTGTGCGAACTGGCCGTCGAACGGGACGCGCTAGTTCTGCCCGCGCACTTCTCGCCCGGGCGAATCGACCGAGACGGCGACGGTTTCCGCTACCGCCCCACCCCGTTAGGAGCCGCCTGACCTTGTGCTCGCGGGGCCGTGTCGATTTGGCGGGACCCCGTTCGACGCAGAGGCATGACTGATTACGAAGCAACCTCGACCCGGAACCTCGACCGCTACGGGAACTCCGCGCTGCCGTGGAGCCGCGCCCGCGATGTCCTCGCCGCCGACACCCCGACCGCCGACCTGACGTTCTTCGTCGCGACCGTCCGCCCGGACGGCCGCCCGCACTCGGCGGGCGTAGGCGCGGTCTGGGTGGACGACGCGCTGTACTTCGTCGGCGGACCGGGCACGCGCCGCTCCCGAAACCTCGCGGCGAACCCGGCGTGCAGCATTTCGGTCCGGCTGCGCGGCCTGGACCTGGTGCTGGAAGGCGACGCCCACCGCGTCACCGATGCCGACACCGTGGCGCGCCTGGCCGAGGTCTACCGCTCCGGCGGCTGGCCAGCGACCGCGGACGGAGACGCCTTGACGGCACCGTTCAGCGCCCCGAGCGCGGGCCCGGCGCCGTGGCACTTGTACCGGCTCTCGCTGCGTCGTGCGGTGGGGGTTGCGTCGGCGGAGCCGCATGGTGCGACGTGTTGGGAGTTCGCGGGGGAGTGATCGCGGTGGTCTGCGTCCAGGTGGCGACCGTGGCCGGGACGCTTTGACGGCGGTCCCCCGAGCGTGGCTCCGCTGCCGTGGCACTTGGACCGGCCCGGCGCGGTAGGGGGTATGTCGGCCCGAACCGCATGGCGCGACGTGCGAGGGAGGTCGTCTGCTGTTGGTTGCGACTGCCGACGGGAACGCCTTGACGGTGCAGGTCGGCGCGCCGAGTGCGGATCCGCCGCCGCGATACTCCTCCCGGTTCGCGCTGCGTCGTGCGGTGGCGGTTGCGTCGGCGGAACCACATGGCGGGGCGAGCGCGGGGGAGGTCGGCTGCCGCTGGCTGGCGACTGCGGAGGGGACGCTTTGACGGTGCTGTGCCGCGCGCCGGGCGTGGGGCCGCTGCCGTGGCACTCGTCCGGCTCGCCTTGCGGCGTGCGGTGAGGGTTGCGTCGGCGGAGCCGCACGGCGCGTCATGCGGGGGAGGAAGTGCGGTGGGATCGTCTGCCGCTTCAGCGAGCATCCCCCTGGGGGACGAGTGCGGTTGGGGATGCTGCCACCTACCGGGATTGAGTGGTCAAAGCGGCGGCAGGGGCGAACTCGCCCACCACCTGCCGCGATGACGTGGCCCGACGGAAGGCCGCGTGCCGTCGGGTGCCCAGAGCGGCAACGACGAGACCTCGGCCGATCAAGCCCGCCCGTCCGGGCCTTCCCAGTCCAGCAGCAGCTTCCGCAGATCGTCGTTCATCCGGTTCTGTTCCGCCCGCGGCAGGACGCCCAGCAGCCGGGCCTCGGTCTGTGTCTTCATTCCGAATACCTCGCGCGCCCGCGTCAGGCCCTCGTCGGTCAGGCTGACCAGGATCTGCCTGCGGTCGTCCGGGTCGATGTCGCGGCGTACCCAGCCTTTGCGTTCGAGCCCGGCCACGCGTTTGGTCACCCCGCCGGACGTCAGGCGCATGCTGTCCAGCAGCTGCCCGGCCGAAAGGCGGTACGGGGGACCGGCTCGTTTGAGCGCGCCCAGCAGTTCCACTTCCCACAGCCCGACCCCGAAGGCGTCGAATTCGCGGCGCAGTTCCGTTTCCAGCAAGCGGGCGGCGCGCAGCAGGCGGAAGCTCAGCGCCTTGCTCACCCGGTCTTCCGCGCGCACGCCGGTGATCTGCGCCATGACTCCGTCGACGTGGTCCCGCTCCGCTGGCATGGGCGAGTATTCTAACACCAGTAATTATCTTACCGGTCTCGAATCAGGACGGTCCGTGTCCCCTTCGCCCGAACCCGAACCCGATCCGCAGCGCTGGCGCGCCTTGTGGGTGTGCCTCATCGCCGGATTCATGACGCTGCTCGACGTCAGCATCGTCAACGTCGCGCTGCCCTCGATGGAGCACGGCATCGGCGCGACGCCCGCGGACGTCTCGTGGGTCGTGTCCGGGTACGCGCTCACGTTCGGCCTCGCGCTGGTGCCCTCGGGACGGCTCGGCGACGACTACGGGCGCCGCCGGATGTTCCTGCTCGGGCTGGCGTTGTTCGTGGCGACCAGCGTGCTGTGCGGCGCGGCGCAGAACGCGACCTGGCTCGTGGTCGCCCGGCTGGGGCAGGGCGTCGCGGGCGGGTTGCTGAACCCGCAGATCATCGGCCTGATGCAGCAGCTGTTCTCCGGCCGCGAGCGGGGCAAGGCGTTCGGCGCGTTCGGGGCGACGGTCGGGTTGTCCACCGCGATCGGGCCGGTGCTCGGCGGGTTGCTGATCCAGGGCATCGGCGTCGACGAGGGCTGGCGCTGGGTGTTCTACGTCAACCTCCCGATCGGCATCCTCGCGATCCTGTTCGGGCTGCGCCTGCTGCCGAAGGACGCGCGCAGCGGCCGGAAGCGGACGCCGGACCTGGTCGGCAGCGTGCTTCTCGGCGTGGCGGTCGTGCTGGTGATGCTGCCGCTGATCGAGGAAGAGGAACAGGCGGCGGCGCCGCGCTGGTGGCTGATGGGCGTCGCGGCCGGGCTGCTCGTGCTGTTCGTGCTGTGGGAACGCTGGCTCGGCAAGCGCGGCAAGCATCCGCTGGTGAACCTGAAGCTGCTGACCGTGCGCAGCTACTCGATGGGTTCCGCGCTCGGCATGGTCTATTTCGCCGGATTCACCGGGATTTTCCTGGTCTTGACGCTCTTTTTCCAGCAGGGCCTCGGCTACACGGCACTGCAGGCCGGCACCGCGATGCTCGCGTTCGCGATCGGCTCGGCGATCTCGCCGACCATCGGCGGGCGGCTCGTGCACCGGTTCGGCAGGCCGATGGTCGTGCTCGGGACGCTGCTCGTGGCGATCGGGCTCGCCGCGACCGCGTGGCTCGTCCGCGACTACTCCGGCGCGAACACCGCGTTCGTGCTGGCCGGGCCGTTGTTCGTCGGCGGGTTCGGCAGCGGGCTGGTGATTTCGCCGAACTCGACGCTCGCCCTGGAAGAGGTCCCGCCCGCGGAAGGCGGCACCGCGGCCGGCGTGCTGCAGACCGGGCAGCGGATCGGCTCGGCGGTCGGCACCGCGCTCGGCGGGTCCCTGTTCTTCGGCGAACTCGGGCGTTCGCACGGGGATTACCACTCCGCGACCGCTCTCGGGCTGATCGGCTCGACGGCGCTGGTCGGGCTCGCGTTGCTGTTCGGGGTCGTCGACGTGCTGCTTTCCCGGACCCGCAAACGCCGCCCGGCCCCGGCCCCCGCGGCGATTTCCGGTGCGGTGAGCGGTCTCGCGCCCGGGGAAACCGCGTCGGTTTCGTTGACGTCCTTGGAAACTCACGAGGTACGCCGCACCGCGACCGGCGCGGACCACAGTTTCGCCCTCGACGCCCCGGCGGGTGCTTACCTGCTGCTCGTCCAGGCAGGCGGCCGCGAGCCGGCGGCCCGCCACGTGCAGGTGGGCGCGGAACCGCTGCGCGAGGACGTCGAACTGACGCGGTCGGTCCGGCTCACCGGAACCGTGCACGCGGTCCGCGGCCCGTTCCCGGGTGCGCAGGTCGCGGTGCTGGACGCCGCGGGGCAGGTCCAGCGGGTGACCGTCACGGACGAGGCGGGCCACTACGCCGTCGACGACCTGTTCCCCGGCGAGTACACCGTCGTCGTGACCGGATACCAGCCGGTCGCGGAACCGCTTCAGCTGACGACCGAGGGCCCGGCCCGCTTCGACCCGTTGCTGAGGCTGGTTTCCGCGGACAAGAGTTAGTCGGACGCGAGCGCCAGTATCGCCAGGGCCTGGTCTCGCATGGCGACGTCCAGGAACGTCCCGTCCGCGAGCGCGATCGCCCCGACCCCGGCTTGCGTAGCACCGTCCATTCGGGACAGTACCTCCCGGGCCCGCGCCACTTCCTCGGCGGTCGGCAGGAAAGCCGCGCGGATCGTCGGCAACTGCACCGGGTGGATCGCCGTCCGGCCCCGGAAGCCGAGGGCTCGTCCGGCTCGGCAGCTTTCCGCCAGGCCTTCGAGGTCCCGGACGTTCGCGTACACCGACATCGCGGGCGGCGGCAGGCGCGCGGCGCGGGCGGCGTTCACGATCCGGCTGCGGGCCCACGTAAGCCCGGCTTCGTCGGCGAGCCGCAGGTCGGAGCGCAGGTCCGCCTCGCCCAGGCCGAGCGACGCCGTCTGCGAGGAGGCGAGTGCGATCTCCAGCGCCCGTTCCACCCCGAGCGCCGACTCGATCAGCGGGTGCAATTCCCGCCCTGGCAAGGCATCGGCGTGCGAGCGGACGTCGAGCGAACTTTCGACCTTCGGCAGCCGCGCGCCCACCCATGTCGGCAGTTCGGCGACTGCGGCCACGTCCGCTGCGTGCCACGGCGTGTCCGGATGGTTGATCCGCACTTGCACCGGTCGCGAAGCGGGTACGTCGGCCAAGAGCCGCATCGCGTTGTCTCGTGCGGCGTCCTTCTGCGCGGGGGCGACGGCGTCTTCCAGGTCGACCAGGACGACGTCGGCGTCGGACGCGAGGGCTTTGGCGACGCGGTCGGGCCGGTCGGCGGGGACGTAGAGCAGGGTCAACGCGGGGGTCATACCGCTCCCTCCGCCCGCAGTTCGGCGATACGTGCCGCGGGGAAGCCGAGCGAGCTGAGCACCTCGTCGGTGTCCGCGCCGTGCGGTCGGCCGGTGAAACCGATGACCCCGTCGTTGTCCGACAACCGGAACAGCGGGCCCTGCATCAACGTCGTGCCCAGCTCCGGGTCCTCGATCTCGTGGATCGTGCCCAGCGCGCGGAACTGCGGATCCGCGACGATGTCGGCCGCGTCGTAGATCGGGGCGACCGCGGCCTGCGCCTTCTCGAAGGCCGCCACGACCTCGTCGCGCGTGTGTTGTGTGATCCAGCCGCCGACGGCCTCGTCCAGTTCGTCCGCGTGCGCGGCCCGGTCGGCGCCGGTCGCGAACCACGGTTCGTCGGCCAGTTCCGGGCGTCCGACCAGCCGCACCACGCGTTCCGCGATGGACTGCGCGGACGTCGACACTGCCACCCATTGGCCGTCGCTCGTGCGGTAAGTGTTGCGCGGAGCGTTGTTCGTGGACCGGTTGCCGGTGCGCGGCTGAACTGTCCCGAGCTGGTCCCATCGCGTGATCTGCGGGCCGAGCATGGCGAGAATCGGTTCGATGATCGCGACGTCCACGACCTGGCCGCGCCCGGTGGCGGTCCGGCCGGCCAGCGCGACCATGATCGCGTACGCGGTGGCCAGCGACGCGACCCCGTCGGCGAGCCCGAACGGCGGCAGCGTCGGCGGTCCGTCCGGTTCGCCGGTGGCCGCGGCGAACCCGCTCATCGCCTCGGCGAGCGTGCCGAAGCCGGGACGCGGGGAGTACGGCCCGAACTGGCCGAATCCGGTCACCCGCGCGAGCACCAGCCCCGGATTGCGGGCGGACAGCTCCTCGTACCCGAGCCCCCAGCGTTCGAGCGTGCCCGGCCGGAAGTTCTCGATCACCACGTCCGCGGTCGCGGCGAGCGCCAGGAACACCTCGCGCCCGCCGTCGCTGCTCAGGTTCGCCGTGACGGTGCGTTTGTTGCGCCCCAACGTCTTCCACCACAGGTTGACGTCGCCCTTGGCCACCCCGTGCGTGCGCGACGGGTCCGGTCGGGTCGGGTGCTCGACCTTGATCACCTCGGCACCCATGTCTCCGAGGTGCATCGCGGCCATCGGCCCGGCGAACAACGTCGACGCGTCCACCACCCGCAGCCCGGCCAGCGCCCCGGCGGACGCGTCCCTCGACACGGTCATCGCGGCACGTCCCACGCACAGCGGAACCCGACGGTCGCGCCGCGAGCCAGCCCCAGCCCGGGAAGCAGCAGCTTGACGCTGTACTCCGGCGCGTGGCGGCCGCCTTCGACGTACCACTCGGAACCCTCGGCGCGGTAATCGCTGCCGCCCTTGAGCATCACGAATCGGGTCCTCCCGTCGGAATGTTCGCTTTCGGTCCAGTTCCACACCGCGGGCGTCCCGCGCCGCAGTCCGCCGGTCTCCCCGGCGAGCTGCCATTCGTCCTCGGTCGGCAACCGGCCGCCGCGCCACGCGCAGTACGCGCGGGCGTCGTCGAGATCCACGAAGGTCACCGGCTCGTCCTCGGCAGCGGGCCGGCCGTCGGCCCAATGCGCGAGGAACCGGTGCGGCTCGACCGGCCGATACCCCGTAGCGGCAAGGAATTCCGCGAACTGCCCATTGGTCACCTCGGTCGCGGCAACGGCGACCGGCGACGCCAGCGAACCGTCCCGCTGCAGCGTCCGGGCGTCGTGCAGCCGCGGCGGCAGCGGCTTCCACTCGTCCACATACGGCGCGCCCTGGTACATCCCGGTCTCGCGGCCGCGGTACCGGACCGTCAGCACATACGGCCCGGCAGGCACCACGATCGCGTCGTCGTCCGGCACACCGCTCGAGGGCTGCGGCTCGACCCGCGCCGCGAGCCGGTGCGGGAAGCGAGCATCCGGATCGTGCGGCAAGGTCGCCACTTGGGGGAGCCACGACGGCTCCGCCGCACCGTCGGCGACCCGCAGCAGCGCCGAAATCCCGCGCGCAGGCACCCGCCCGTCGGCGAACAGATCGATCACCGGCCCGTCGACCACCGGCCCGAGATAGTCCGAGGCGCCCCGGTTCACCACTGTCCACAGTGTCCAGTCGCCGAGTTCCCAGCGCGAGGCATACACCCCAGCGGCTTCGGCCTCCGGCGTCAGGGGAGCCAACGGCGTCCACTCGCCCTTGCGCAGCAGGTCACCGGCGGCACGCTGCACCGTCACCATCCGCCGCACGGTCGCCGCGTCGCGTCGCGACCAGCCGACCCACACGCCGAACACGACTTCCCAGACCATCACGCCGACGCCGTTGAGCCACGCCGACTGCAGTTCCTCAGTGTGGTCCCGGTGCCATCGCCGCACGTGGTGCTGCATGTGCCGCCGTTCGTACCAGTGCGAACGCAGCACGCCCGGCACCGGCGAATCGGCGAAGAACTGCGCCCACGACGCCGAATGGTCCTCGATCCGCTCGACCGGCAGCTTCGATTCGCCCTCCAGCACGACCCCGGGACGCGCGCGTTCGAGCTGCTCGACCAGCGCCGGATCCGCCTTCTTCAACGTGTCCAGGAAGACGCCGTCCGCGCCGAAATCGGCCAGGACCGCGGACAATTCCGTGGCGTCGTCTTTGCCCCGGCGCGTGCCGACGTCCCACGGGTTGTAGTCCACGAACACCCGCGTGCCCGCCGAATGGAACGTCTCGACCAGCTCGCGGAGACCGGGCACGTCGCGGTAGAAGTCCCACTGGTTGCGGTCGTCGAGCCCGATCACCGGGTACGCGTGCCACAGCACGACCGCGTCGAGCCCGCCGAACCGCTGGTGCGCGTCGGCGAGGAACCGTTCCGGCGTGAACCGGTGCTCCTCGAACGAATACAGCAACTCGTCCCACAGCCATACCTGCGCGACGGTGTGGCATCCGGCGGCCCACGCGGCTTCCGGCCGGGCGTAGGCGCGGCCGTGGTAGTTGTGCCGTTCGTGCGCGTCGGCACGCCATTGGTGCAGCCGCGCCCGCCATTCCTCGCGGTCGGCGGGGTCCGCCGGGCCGACGAAGATCTTGGCTTCGTCCAGCGCGACCAGCTGCTCGGGCGAGAGCGGCGCGCCGAGCGGGACCTCGGTCGGCCGGTCGATCGGGCGCGGGACGAGCGGGTCGAACACGTACGTCATCGGGCGTTTCCTCCGGCAGCGAACTCGGCGACCTCCGCGGCGGTCGGCACGGCGGACTGCGCACCGGGCCGGGTGACCGCGAGCGCGGCGGCGGCTCCGGCGCGTTCGGCGGCTTCGCGGAGCGGACGTCCCTCGGCGAGAGCCGCCGCGAGCACGCCGCAGAACGTATCCCCAGCGCCAGTGGTGTCCACAGGGGACACCCGAAAACCGGGCAGCTGCACGATTTCCTGGTCAGCGACCACACACCCGGCCGCCCCGAGCGTGATCACTACCGCGGGCGCGCGCTTCTGGAGCGTCCGAGCCAATTCCTCCGGCGTACCCGGTATCCCGGCCAAGTCGGCCGCTTCGTGCTCGTTGACGACCAGCACGTCCAGATCGAGCTCCGGCAGCGGCCGGGACGGCGCGGCATTGAGCACCATCCGGGCACCGGACCGCCGGGCCGCGGCGGCAGCGGTCACGGCTTCGAGCGGAATCTCCAGCTGCGCGAGCACGACGTCCGCCGCGGCGATCCGCTCCAGCTGCGCCTCGCCGAGCGAGAGCCGCGCATTGGCTCCGGGCGCGACCACAATGGAGTTCTCGCCGTCCGGCGAGACCATGATGAACGCGGTCCCGGTCGCACTGTCCACTCGCGACACCAAATCGGTCCGCACCCCGGCGTTCGTCAACGACGCCAATAGAAGGTCCGCACCATCGTCGGAACCGAATGCCCCGAGGAAGGTCGTTTCCGCGCCACCGGCGAGCGCCGCGGCCACCGCCTGATTGGCTCCCTTGCCTCCCGGACTCCGCCGAAGATCGCCGCCGAGGACGGTCTCGCCCCCGTGCGGCTGCCGCGGCACGTCGACCACCAGATCGACATTCGCCGACCCGACCACGACCACTCGCCCAGTCATCGCACCGCCCGAGCCGTCCGCGCGGCGAGGTCGGTGATCCGCTGCTCGCCGCCGGGCAGCGACGTCGCGATCCGGTTGTCGAGCGGCTTCGTCCACTGCTCGCCGATCCCGTCCACGCCCACCAGGGCGCCGACCACCCCGCCGACCGTCGCCGCCGCCGAATCGGTGTCCCAGCCAGCCGTGACCGCGAGCGAGATGCTCTTCCCGAAGTCGCCATCGCCGCGGGCCAGCGCATACGCGATCACCGCGGCGTTGTTGAGCACGTGCACCCAATGCAGGTCGCCGTACCGGGCGTGCAACCGGTCCAGCCCGTCGTCGTAAGCCGCCGCCTCGCGGCCGAATCGCACCGCTGAGGCCAACCGGCTGCTCGGCGGCAGAACGGTTTCCGCCGCGTCGAGGACATTGTGGACGGAGTCGCACACCATCGCCGCCGACGCGAGCGCAGCGGCCCACATCGCGCCGTAGATCCCGTTGCGGGTGTGGCTGAGCCGCGCGTCGGCCCACGCGAGCCGCGCCGCGCCGCGGACGTCGCCGGGGGAGACCCAGCCGAAGACGTCGGTCCGGATCAACGCGCCGATCCACTCGCGGAACGGGTTGAGGTGCGTCGCGGTCTCCGGCACCGGGCGCGCGTCCAGCAGGTTCCGGTACGCGGCGCGCTCGGCGGTGAACACCCGTCCGGCGGGCAGCTGTTCCAGCCAGAGCTGCGCGACGTCGTCGGTGGTGAACTCGCGGCCGTGCCGTTCCAGCAGCGTCAGGGCGAGGATCGGGTAGTTGAGGTCGTCGTCCTCCGGCATCCCGGAGATGTTCTCCTCCAGGGATGTCGGCGCCGACCGCCGGTTCCACGGCCACCGCGCGGCGACGTCGTCCGGAAGCCCGGCCGCGGTGAACCACCGGTCCAGCGGCCAGCGTCCGGTCGCGCGCAGGATCTCCTCGATGCCCTCGCGCGGAATCTTCTCGACCGGCTTGCCGAGCAGGCATCCCGCCGCCCGGCCGGTCCACGCGCCGAGCGTGCGGTCAGCCGCGGACGAGGGGAGGACCGGCGCGGCCGGGAGCAGCGCGGCGATCTCGTCCCAGCCGTCCGGCTCGTGCGGCGCGGCCGGAGCGGGGAGCGCGGCCAGTTCGTCCAGCAGCGTCCGGGCCAGCGCCCGCAACGCTGGGGGCGCCGGCCGCGGCCCTGCTCCGCTCACGGCGGGCACCGGATCGCCGCCGGCGGCGATCCAGCGCTCCCGCACCGAGGCGACGTCCTTGCCCTCCGCAGCGGACTGGACGAACTCGTGCGCGAGCAGGTCTTCGGGCTGGGCCCAGGTCAGCCTCATGCCGCGGCCAGCGCGTCGAGGGCGGCGAGCCGCGCCTGGGCCCGCGCGCGGTCGGCCTTGACGATGTCCGTCGCGGCCGACGCGAGCAGCCGCCCGGTCTCGCGCAGATCCGTCTTGCTGGCCTCGCCGATCGGATCGATCCATTCGTCCGGCACCGAGGCCGCCCCGCCGAGCCCGGCGCAGAGCGCGCCCGCCATCGACGCGATCGAATCCGCGTCCCGGCCGTAGTTCACCGAGGCCAGCACCGCGCCGCGGTAGTCGCCCTGGTGGCCCAGCACGAATCCCAGCGCGGCAGGCAATTCCTCGATCGCCTTGGTCCGCGACGGCCGCCGCGCGTCCATCGACATCTGCCGGTACTCCGGCCCGACCGAATCGAACGGAGCGACCACTTCGCGGATTTTCCGCGCGAGCGCACGCTCCTCGTCGTCCGTCTTGGGCGCGGCGTGCCACCTCTGGAAGGCTTCGACCACCGCCTGCAGCGCCGCCAAAGTCCCGTCGTGCGCCACCGACAGCGCCGCCTGCACGACGTCGCCGATCGAGGCGCCCGGCGCGACCGAAGCGGCGACCATCGCGGCCAGCACCCCGGCGGCCTCCCGGCCGTAGCTCGACTGGTGCGGCGCGGTCAGGTCGATCGCCTCGGCGTACGCGGCGTGCGGATCGCCCGGGTTCACCACGCCGACCGGCGGGATGTACATCGCCGCGCCGCAGTTCACGATGTTGCCGACGCCCGCCTCGCGCGGGTCGACGTGCCCGTAGTGCAGCTTCGCGACGATCCACTTCTCGGCGAGGAACACCCGCTGCAGCAGCAGCGCCGTCGACTCCAGCTCCGGCACCCAGCGCGGTTCGCCGATCATCAGCGGGACCAGGTCCTCGGCCATCGCGTACGCGTCGAGGTGCGCGCGGCGTTTCGCGTACACCTCCACGATCGCGCGGGTCATCAAGGTGTCGTCGGTGATGTGCCCGTCGCCCTTGTGGTACGGCGCGATCGGGCGCGCGTCGCGCCAGTTCGGGTACCACGGGCCGACGATCCCGGTCACCCGGCCGCCGTGGCGCTCCTCGATCTGCTCGGGCGTCCACCCTTCGGTCGCGCCGCCGAGCGCGTCCCCCACTGCCGCGCCGGTGATCACTGCCACCGCGCGGTCCTCCAGCCAGGTCACCGGCTTGCGTCCCTTCGTTGCCCGGCGCGGGCAGTCCGCCCGCGCCTGTTGTGCGCGCCGGGATCGCGAAGGACCCCGGCGCGGTCGTCACTTGCCGACGCTCTTCCAGCCGTCCTTCAGCTGCTGCGCCAGCGTGTTCGCGTCGATCTGGTTCGCCAGGAAGCGCTGGTAGGCGGGCGTCGCCACGGTGTCCTTCCACTGCGCGTACTTGCCGGCGAACAGGTACGGCGCCGAGGTCAGGTACTTGCCCGAGGCCAGGATGGTGCTCCAGCCCTTCTTCGCGCTGAGCTTCTTGTCCAGCGCTTCGCGAGCGGAGTTGCTCGCCGGGATCAGCGTGTCCGCCTCGTTGAGCGCGGCGAGGTTCTCGGTGCTGGTGAAGAAGTCCAGGAACTTCGCGGCCTGCTCGACGTGCTTGGAGTCCTTGTTGACCGACAGCGTCTGCGGGTTCGCCGCCTGCGCCGGTCCGGCCGGGCCGGCGATCGGCGGCAGCGCGATCCAGTCGAGGTCCTTCGGCGCTTCCTTCTCGATGTTCGCCGCCTGGTACGAGCCCTGGACGGTCATCGCGACCTGGCCCGCGTAGAACGGGGCGAGCGCCTTGCCGCCGGACTGGGTCAGCGTCACCGGCAGGATCGAGTGGTCGGTCGCGTTCATGTCGTGCACCAGCTGCGGCAGCGCCATTTCGCCCTGGCCGACGGTGATCTGCGCCTGGTCGCCGGTGCCCTCGAAGTACTTGCCGCCGAAGCCCGGGGCCATCGCCACGAACGTCGCGGTCGGGCTCGACAGGCCCCAGCCGAGTCCGTACTTGCCGTCCTTCGTCGCGGTCTTGGCCAGCTGGCGCAGCTGGTCCCAGGTCATCGTGTCGCCGGTCGGGAGCTGCGCGCCGGACTGCTCCAGCAGCTTCTTGTTCGCGAAGACCACATAGGACTGCAGCTCGGTCGGGTAGGCGACGACCTTTCCGTCGACCGTCACCGAGTCGAGCACGCCCTTCGGGATGTCCGCGCGCTTCTGGTCGGACAGGTAGGGGGAGAGGTCGGCGAGGTAGCCGTCGGCCGCGAACGGGCCGATCCCGGCGGCCTCGTAGTGCACGATGTCCGGCGCGGTGCCCGCGTTGAACTGGGTGATGAGCTTGTCGTAGGCGCTGTCCCAGCCCGCCTGGACGACCTTCACCTGGGTGTCGGGATGCGCCTGGTTCCACGCGCCGACGATCTTGTTCGTGGCGGCGATCGCGGCGGGCTGGTCCGAAAGGGACTGGAACGTCAGGGTGACCGGTCCGCCGTCCCCGCTGCCGCTGTCCGCGCCGCTGCCGCACGCCGCGGCGAGCAGGCTGGTGAGGGCGAGGCTGGCGGCGATTGCCGCGCGTCGTGTCTTCATCGACCGACCTTTCGAAGGTGTTTCCGATGGGGTGGGGCTCATCCCTTCACCGCCCCGGCCATGAGGCCGCCGGTGAGTTTCTTCCGCAGGAGGCTGAAGAAGGCGATGCTCGGGATCGCCGCGAGCACCGCGCCCGCGGCCAGCGGGCCGAGGGCGACCTTGCCCTCGCCGCCGATGAACATGGTCAGCGTGATCGGCAGCGTGTAGTTCTCCGGCGACTGCAGCAGCACCAGCGCGAAGAAGAACTCGTTCCACGACGACACGAAGCTGAACATCGCGGTCGCGACCACGCCAGGGGCCAGCAGCGGGAACACGATGGTGCGCAGCACGGTGAACCGGTTCGCGCCGTCCATCGCCCCGGCCTCCTCGAGGTCCACCGGGATCGCCGCGACGTAGCCCTGCAGCATCCACAGCGCGAACGGGAGGATGTAGGTGGTGTGCACGAGCGTCAGCCCGACGAGGCTGTCGGCGAGGCCGAGCGTCCGCAGCACGAGGAACAGCGGCAGGATCACCAGCACCACCGGGAACACCTGGCTGACCAGGATCCAGGTGACGCCCGCGATCCGCAGCTTTCCCTTGAGCCGGGCCAGCACGTAGGCCGCGGGCACCGAGATCAGGATCGCCAGCACGGTGCTGGCCAGCGCGACCAGCAGGCTGTTGAACGCCGAATGCAGCAGGCCCTGGCGGGAGAGCGCCTCGCCGTAGTTGTCCCAATGCCATTCGCTCGGGATCAGGTTGACCGACAGCGAGTTCAGCTCCGCGGACGACTTCACCGACGCGGAAATCAGCCACAGCAGCGGGAAACCGAGGAAGAGCAGGTACAGCACGAGAGCCAGGTACTGCGCGGGGCGCACGGACCAGCGCATCGATCACCGCCCCCTTTCCGGGCGGTCGCCGCGGAACTGCGACCGCAGGTAGATCGCGAGCAGCGCGACGACCACGACGACGAGGACCAGCCCCATCGCGGCGGCGTAGCCGATTTCGCGGTTCTTGAACGCTTCGAGGTAGACGAACAAAACGGGAACCATGGTTTTGCCGCCCGGTCCGCCCGCGGTGAGCACGTAAACGAGCGAGAAGGAATTGAAATTCCAAATGAAGTTCAGGGAGGTGATGGAACTTACGATCGGGCGCATGCTCGGCCAGGTTACCGCGGTGAAGCGCCGCCACGCCCCGGCTCCGTCCACGGCGGCCGCTTCGTGCAGTTCGGCCGGGATCTGTTGCAGGCCAGCGAGAAGCGTGACAGTGGTCTGCGGCATGCCGACCCAGACGCCGACCACGATCACCGCGGGCAACGCGGTATTGAAATCGCCGAGCCAGTTGATTCCGTCCGGCAAGCCGATGCTGCCGAGGAGTGCGTTCAGCGGTCCGCCGTTGGCTGAATAAATCATTTGCCACATGATCGCGACGACCACCGGTGGCATCGCCCACGGAATCAGCGCGAGCACCCGCGTGAGGCCCTGCAGTTTGAGGCCGGAGTTCAGCAGCAGCGCGAGCCCCATCGCGGCGGCCAGCTGCAGGACGGTCACGCCGACCGTCCAGATCAGGCCGATCCGCAGCGAATCCCAGAACAGCGAGTTGCCGCCGAGGCGGACGAAGTTGTCGATCCCGGCGAAGCCGAAGTCCGGATGCCGGACCAGCCGCGTGTCGGTGAAGGCGAGCACGATGCCGATCACGAGCGGGGCCACCGACAGCACGAGGATCGGGATCAGCGAAGGCATGACCAGCGCGATCGCCTCGCGGCGCCGCGTGCGCGCCTGGGTGGTCTTCTTCGGGCGCGGCGGGGGAGCGGGGGCCGCTCGCCGCGGCTCGATCGCGGTGGTCATTCCGCGTCCTCCCCATTCTGGTCCACAGTGGACTCCCGCGTGGATTCCCGGACGAACAGCTCGGTGCCGACCGAGATCTGCTGCGCCGGGGCGTCCGCGTCGTCGGTCAGCCCGAGCATGAGCCGGGCGGCGGCGCGCCCGCGCTCGGCCGAGCCGAGGGACACGCTGGTCAGCCGCGGCAGGAAAACCTGGCCGAGCTCGGTGTCGTCCATGCCGGTGACGGCGACGTCGCGCGGAATGCTGAGCCCCAGTTCGCGGGCGGCGCGGATGGCGCCGATGGCGAGCAGGTCGTTGGCCGCGACGATGGCGTCCGGCCGTTGTGGACGGCCGAGCAGCTTCCGGGCCGCCTCGATCCCCGCCGCGACGGTGAAATCGGCGGCGACCTCGACGTCCGTCTCGGCGGTGAAGTCCTTCGCGGACACTGCTTCGTCGAATCCGCGCTGCCGCGAGGAGCCCGGCGTGGTGTCGAGCGGCCCGTTGAGGAAGCCGATCCGGCGGCGGCCCAGCGAAACCACGTGCTGCACCGCCGCGCCGATCCCGGCCGCGGAATCGGTGGAGACCGAGCTGATCCCGCGGTCGCTCATCGCCCGGCCGATCACCACGACCGGCACCGGGGCGCGGCCGATCTGCTCGATCAGCTCGTCGTCGGTGCGCAGCGGGATCACGATCATGCCGTCGACGAACCCGCCGTGCAGGCTGTGCATCAGTTCGGCGGTCGACGCCGCGGTGTCCCCAGTGGACATCACCACGACCCGATACCCGTGCGGGGCAAGGACTTCGTGGATGCCGCGCATGATCTCGACGTAAACCGGGTTGCCGATGTCCGCCACCGCGAACGCGATCTGCGACGTCTTCTTCAGCCGCAGCGACCGCCCGATCGCGTCCGCGCTGTACCCGAGCTCCGCCGCGGCCGCGCGCACGCGCTCGACCATCGCCTTGCTCGCGCCGGTCCCGTGCAGCGCGCGCGAGGTCGAAGCCAGCGACACGCCGGCGCGCTCGGCCACCTGGATCAGCGTGGCTCGGGTTGACGTCATCGTCCCTCCCAGTCGGACACAGCGGGCAGTGGTGCGGATACCGCTGCTGGAAACGTTTCCAGACTACGTTTCAGTGGTTCTGGAAACGTTTCCAAGCGGTGTCCGGAATCATGTCACCCGGATGGTGGACGTGTCAACGGAGCGGTCGCGGGGCCGGGGATCTGTGATGCCAGCGTGACGCGCGCCGGTCTTAGCGCGAGTGCCGGTCGGCGCGGACGACGTCGGCCGCCGAGGGGGCGTTGTCCGGATCGGTCAGCCACTGCAGCGCGGTCCCGACCAGCAGCGAGTAGTAGTGCGTGCCGATCGCGTGGACGTCCTCGGGGTCGGCGTCCGGCCCGAGGCCGCCGAAGGCGTTCGCGAGCGCGACGCGCGCCTGCCGCTGGCCTTCCGCGTTGATCTTCCGGATCGTCTCGTCGTGCTGCAGGTAGCTGACGCTCTCGAAGTTCACGAACCACAGCTCGCGGTGCTCCTGGATCGACTCGATGATCCGCGCCCAGCGCCGCTCCGGCCCGGCCTTCTCGTCGGCCGGATCGGTGAGGACGGCGAACAGCATCTCGCCCCACTCCGTGTTGAGGTCGAACAGCGCCTGCGTGAGCAGCTGGTCCTTCGAACCGAAGTGGTAGTTGATCGACGCCTGGTTCGCTCCGGAGGCGGCGACGAGGTCGCGCACCGTAGTGCGCGCGTAACCGGCTTTGAGGAGGCATTCCCGGGCGGCGGTGATCAGGTTCTCGCGGTGTCCCACGCGTGCTACCGTAACATGTAAACGTTCGTTTTAAACGATCGTTCATGACTCTGGGAGGACTTGAGATGACCGAACCCGCGATCCGCACCCGGCGGCTGCGCTGCCGCTTCGACGGCGAAGGCGGCCCGGTCGACGCACTGCGGGGCGTGGACCTGGACGTCCCGCGCGGCGCTTTCGCCGCGATCATGGGCCCGTCGGGCTCGGGGAAGACGACGTTGCTGCACTGCGCGGCCGGGCTCCGCACGCCGACCGAGGGCACCGTCGAACTGGACGGCACCGATCTGTCCACTTTGGATGAACCACGCCTCGCCGAGCTGCGGCGGCGACGGATCGGGTTCGTGTTCCAGCAGTTCAACCTGCTGCCCGCGCTGACCGCGCGGGAGAACATCGAGCTGCCGCTGCGCTTGGACGGCCACGGCCCGGACCCGCAGCGCACCGCGGCGTTGCTGGCACAGGTCGGCCTCGCGCAGCGCGGGGGACACCGGCCGGGCCAGCTTTCCGGCGGACAGCAGCAGCGGGTGGCCGTCGCCCGGGCACTGGTGACGGATCCGGAGGTGGTTTTCGCCGACGAACCGACCGGCGCGCTGGACATCCGCAGCGCGCGGGAAGTGCTGGGCCTGCTGCGACAGCTGGCGGACCGAGGCCAGACGATCGTGATGGTGACCCACGACCCGGTGGCCGCGTCCTACGCCGACGCGGTGCTCTTCCTGGCGGACGGCCTGGTGGTCGACCAGCTGTCCCGGCCGACGGCGGCGGCGGTCGCGAACCGGATGGCAGTGCTGGTGGAGTCCGCCGAGCGAGCCGCAAACGCCGTTGGTGCTAGGTGACCGGGGGCGGCGGACCGTCCGAAGTGGACCGGAAGCGCGGTTCGCGGCCGACCGGTTCGCAAGATCGGCGGCCGAGCGCAGTGCGGGGGTCGACAGTGCGTCCGGGGGAATTGACGTGGTGAAAGTTGTTCATGCGGCCGCTGTCCGAGATTCGCCGGGCTCGTGGCCCGGCGGCGAGAGCGTGCGTGCTGGCCGCATATCCAAAGGGGAATCGACATGCTGAAACTGGCTCTACGGCTCTTCGGCCACCATCGCGCCGCGGCTGTGGCCACCGGTCTTGTCGCGCTCGTCGGGATGGCCCTCGTGGTCGCGATGACCGCTCTGCTCGGCACCGGGCTTTCGAGCAGTACGGCGCCGGCCGACCGGGGGTTTCTCACCCAGTTCCCGCTCATCCTGGGCGGCTGGGTGGTGGCGATCGTGGTGTTCGCGATGGTCTCGACGATCGGCGTCACGCTCGCCGCGCGGTCCGGCGAGATCGGCGGGTTGCGGCTGATCGGCGCGGCGCCCCGGCAGATCCGCGTGCTGGTTTCGCTGGAAACCCTCGCGATCACCGCCGTGGCCGCGTTGCCCGGTCTGGGGCTCGGCTACCTGCTCGGGCTCTTGCTGCTGACCGGCGTGCGCGCCACCGGGCTCACCGCGCCGAGCACGTCGTTCGCGCCCGGCATCGCGCTGCCGCTGGTCGGCGTCGCGGCGGTGCTGCTGGCCGGGGTGCTCGCGGCGTGGATCGGCAGCCGCGGTCCGGCTCGGCGCAGTCCGGTGGAAGAAGAGACCGGCCCGCGGCGGGTGCGGTCGGCGCGGCCGCGGCGGATTGCCGCGATCGTGTTGCTGGCAGCGGGTTTCGGGTCGGCGAGCTCGGTGCTCGCCCTGCCTGCCGACAACATCGCGACGACCGGCCTGACCGGGCCCGCCGTGGTGCTGTGCTCGATCGGGTTCGCGATCTTGGCTCCGGAACTGATCGCCGCGGCGAACCGGATCGTCGGCCGCCTTTCGCGCGGGGCGAAGAACGCCGAGGCGCACCTGGCGGGCGTCAACCTGCGTGCCGCTCCGGAACGCGCGCGTCCGATCGTCACGTTCCTGACGCTGCTGGTCGGCGTCTCCGCGGGCACGCTCGCCATGCAGGGCATCGAAAACCAGCACAGCGTCCCCGGCAGCACCGCCGACGTGCTGGCGTCGATCAACTATCTGGTGGTCGTCCTGATCTCGCTGTTCATGGCGATCGCGCTGACCAACAACCTGGTGGCCGCGATCGGCGACCGCCGGACGGAGTTCGCGACGCTGTCGCTGATCGGCTCGACCGTCCGGCAGGTCCGCGGCATGCTCCTGCGCGAAACCGCCGCCGCGGCCCTGCTGGCGATCGTGGTCGCGGTGGTGGGTTCGGTGCTGTGCGTGCTGCCGTTCTCGATCGTCAAGACCGGCGGCGCGGCGGCCGCGTTCAGCGTCTGGCCGTTCGCGGCGAGCGCGGTTTTCGGGGGAGGAGTGGTGTTGCTGGTGACGGCCGTGGCGGGGGCCCGGGTGATCCGTTCCGCCGCGGTGGCCGCGTAGCGACACTGCGAACTCGGCGAGGTTCCTGAGATACTCGGTGGATGATCTTGATCGTCCTCAAAGCACAGATCCGCCCCGAGAAGCGCGCCGAATGGCTCGAAGGCATCCAGCGCTACACCGAGCAGGTGCGCAGCGAACCGGGCAACATTTCGTTCGACTACTACCAAAACGGCGGCGACGAGAACGAATTCGTCATGGTCGAGGTCTTCGCCGACAGCGCCGCCGGGGACGCGCACGTCGCCACCGAGCACGCGCAGGAGTTCTTCCCGTTCATGTCGACGGTCGTCGCGAAGAAGCCCGAGATCAACTACCAGAATCTGGACGGCGCGGCCTGGTCGGAAATGGCCGAGGTCACGCCGGCGGACTAGCCGGTTCCTCCACAGTGGACAAGACCGCGGCCGGCCTCCCGGCAAGGGAAGCCAGCCGCGGTCAGTCGTTCGCTCGGGCGCTGCGAGCGCGCTCGGCCCGCTCCGACTGTTCCACGATCCGATGCAGGGCCGCGACGTGCGCGCGCAGTGCTTGGTGCCCGGAACCGCTGAGGTTGAGCCAAGTTCGCGGCCGTTTGCCGACGTACCCCTTTTTGACTTCGACGTATTCGGCGTTGGCCAGGGTGGCGATCTGCTTGGACAGCGCGGAATCCGACAGCCCGGCCGAGTCGCGGACCCAGCTGAACTCGGCCCATTCGGTCCCGGACAGCAGCGCCACGACGGACAGCCGGGTCGGGTCCAGCAGGAGCTGATCCAGGTCAGGCACGGCCATCGGGCGCGCCTCCCGAGCGGCCGCGCCGGACCAGCGCGGCCAGGCCTCGCCGCAGGTGCGGCCCGAACGCGATCAGCACGATCGCCAGGACCGCGCCCAGAATCGTGTTCCCGTACGGAATCCGCACGGGCAGAAAGGCCACCGCGACCGCCGCCGCCACGCACGCCGCGACGACGACGAGCCCGACCCGCGGCTGAACCGCCGACCGATCCGCCCGCACGCGGTGCCCCAGCCACGCCGCGCCTCGACGCGAACGCAGCAGCAGTACGTAGCCCACGACCAGCGCGGCCAGGACCAGCCCCTTCCACTGGGCGGCGCTGGGGAGGAAGTCCGCCGAAGCCAGATACAGGAAGACCACGAGCGCGAAGACGACGTCAACCCACTTCGCGCCGTGCAGCGCGCCTAGCGCCTGGTCCCGGCGGCGGTCGACCTCCCGCAACGCGCGGGCCGCCTCTTCCGGGGAGGGATGCTCCGCCATGATCGCCTCCTGGCGTTCCGGAAAGTACTTTCCTGAGGAGAAAGTACCTCTGCACTTTCCTCTTAGGCAAGTACTGGCTTCGCAGGGAACATGACCGGGTGCAGGCCGCGGGGCAGAGGTCAACCTCGGCGCTGAGTCGATTCCCGCAGCCGCAGTTCCGGAGTCAGGAACACCGGGCCCTCCGGCGTCTCGGCACCCGACAGCCGCGCGAGCATCAGCTCCACTGCGCGTTCGGCGAGCGCTTCGTGCGTCAGGTCCATCGCGGTGATCGGCGGGGTGCTCGTGCGGGCGTGTTCGCTGTCGGTCAGCGCGGCGAGCAGCAAATCGTCCGGGACGCGCAAGCCCTCCGCGACCGCGGCCTCGGCGATGAGCGGCGCGAAATCGCTGGTCGCGACCACGATCGCGTCCGGCCGGTCCGGGCCGGACAGCAAGGGCTGCACCAGCTCCGGCACGTCCCCTTGCGTCAGGCCTTCGCTGAGCAAGGCGGTCCGCGGCGACAGCGCACGCCGTTCGCACCACGCCAGGTAGGTTTCGCGCGGCCGCCGGTTCCAGGCGTTGTCCTCGGTGCCGGAGAGCAGCAGGACGTCGCGCGCGCCCTGGTCGTAGAGGTGGTCCAGCAGCGCTTCGACCACCGGCGGATAGTCCAGCCGCACGGCCCACGGCAGGTCCGGCTGCTCCGGATCCTCCTCGACGGTCACCACCGGAAGGCCGCGGCCGAGCAGTTCGGCCAGCGCGGTGTCGCCGCCGTAGGGGTGGGCCACGATGCAGCCGTCCATCGGCACGCTCGCCACCGCCGGGTCGTGCAGGTCGGGGACGTGGATCAGGCCGGTTTTGTGCCGCAGCATCTCGGTCGCGACCGACCCGACGAGCCGGTTGAACGTCTCGGCGCGGTCGGGCGTGCCGGCCACCGCGTAGCGCGGCCGGAGGATGAGCCCGACCAGCCCGGACCGGCCGGTGCGCAGCGAGCGCGCGTTCGGGTTCGGGTCGTAGCCCAGCTCCGCGGCGGCCTCGCGGACCCGCGCCTTGGTCGCCGCGGAAATGGGCCTGCGCCCGGAAAGCGCGTGCGAAACCGTGCTGATCGAGACCCCGGCGCGCTCGGCGACCTCCCGGATCGTCACCGGTCGTTTGCCGCCGTCGGTGTCCACCGTCGTTCCCCTCCGCCCTGCCTCCGGACGGCCCAGTATCGCCCACCGCGCGGCGGAGGAGGTCTTGACACCGCCCCGGCGCGCGGGTTTGATGCCGCGAAAGCTCATCAAAACGTTTTGATGATGATAGGAGGCGCCATGGCCGCCCCGCACGAGCCCGCCCCGCCCACCGCCGCCGCCGCGCCGACCGTCGGCGACGTCTGCACCGGAATGGGGCTGACCCGACGGCATTGGCTCGCCGGATCCGTGCTGTTCTTCGCGTTCGTCGTCGAGGCCTGGGAACAGGTCGGGCTGGTCTACGTGTCGAACGGGATCGCCGGCGAATTCGGCGTGGACAACACGAAACTCGGCTGGGCGCTGTCCGCGGTCGCGTTCGGCATGGTGCCCGGCGCGCTGCTGTGGGGCGGCCTGATCGATCGGCTGGGCCGCCGCCGCGTGACGGTCGCGAGCCTCCTGATCTACGCGGTGCTCGCGCTCGCCGCGGGGCTTTCGCCGGCGTTCTGGCCGTTCGTCGTGCTGCGGTTCCTGTCCGGCGTCGCGTTCGGCGGGGTGTACGCGGTCACGTTCCCGTACTTCCTCGAACTGCTGCCCACCGCGCGTCGCGGCCAAGGCGCGGTCGCGCTCAGCATCGGGTTTCCGATCGGCACGCTGCTGTGCATCGGCGTGAGCCAGTCGCTCGGCACGATCAGCTGGCGTGCGGTCGCCGTGGTCGCCGCGCTGGCCGGGCTGTGGGCGTTCGCCGTGCTGCGGTGGGTGCCGGAATCGCCGTACTGGCTCGCCCGGCGCGGCCGGCATGCGGAAGCCGCCGCCGTGCTGCGCGGGCTCGGCGCCGAAATTCCGGCCGACACCACGTTTTCCGTCGAAGACGCGGACCGCAAGGCAGGTGCGGTGCGCAACCTGTTCCGTTCGCCGGTGCGGCGGCGTTTCCTGCCGATGCTGCTCACGTCGTTCACCTTCAGCTGGGGCTATTGGGGACTGCAGACGTGGCTGCCGGTCCTGCTGCAGAACCGCGGGCTGAGCGTGTCCGGCGCGCTGTGGTTCGTCGCGGTGACGCAGGTCGTGTCCGTGCCCGGCTACCTGCTCGCCGCGTGGCTGACCCGCCGGCACGGCCGCAAGCGGATCTTCCTGCTGTTCGCGCTGGCCTCGGCGATCGGCGGTGTGCTGTTCGGCCTCGCCACCGGCTCCACGCAGCTGTACGCGGGCAACTTGATCCTCGCGTTCTTCTCGCTCGGCGCCTGGGGCATCTGGAACACCTGGTCGGCCGAGGTGCTGCCGACCGGGCTGCGCGGCGTCGGCTACTCCTGGTCCACCTCGGCGATCCTGCTGGCCAACACCGTTTCGGTGCCGGTGATCGGCGCGATGATGGACCACGGCGTCGCGTCCTCGCTGACCGTCGCGTCGATCGTGGCCTTCCTCGTCGTCGCGCTTCTCGCCGTCCTTCCGCTGCCCGAGACCGAGGGTCGCGCGCTCACCTGATTTCCCTTATCCGACAAGGAGTTCCCATGACCTACCGGGTCGCCATGGACATCGGCGGCACCTTCACCGACGTGGTCGTCCACGACGGCGCGACGCAGCGGCTGCGCGCGGGCAAGGTGCTCACCACCCCCGACGACCTCGCGCGCGGCGTTTTCGGCGCGCTCGAAGGATTCGACCTGCCGTTCGCCGACATCGAGTTCTTCGTGCACGGCACCACGCAAGGCCTGAACGCGCTGCTCGAACGGCGCGGCGCGAAGGTGCTGATCCTGACCACCAAGGGGATCGGCGACGTCTACCGGATCGCGCGCGGCAACCGGAACCGGCTGTTCGACCTGCACTACCGCAAGCCTGCGCCGCTCGTCGGGCCGGAGGCGGTCGCGGAGGTCGCCGGGCGGCTCGACGCGACCGGAGCGGAACTCGAACCGCTCGACGAGGACGCCGTGCGGCTGGTCGCGAAGCGGGTGCGCGAAGAGGGTTTCGAGGCCGTCGCGGTGTGTTTCCTGTTCTCCTACTTGGATTCCGGGCACGAACGCCGCGCGGGCGAGATCCTGCGCGACGAGCTGGGCGACGACGCGCTGGTCGTGCTCTCCCACGAGGTCGCGCCGGAATGGCGGGAGTACGAGCGGACGTCGACCGCGGTGCTGGAGGCCTACACCGGCCCGTCGGTGCACCGCTATCTCGACCGCATCGAAGCGCGGTTCACCGAGAAGGGGCTGCACGTCCCGGTGCACGTCATGCAGTCGTCCGGCGGTCTGGTCAACGCCGGGTTCGCGCGGCGGCACCCGCTGCAGACGCTGCTGTCCGGCCCGGTCGGCGGCACGATGGGCGGCGTCGCGGCGGCGAAGCTGCTCGGCCGGCCGGATCTGATCTGCGTGGACATGGGCGGGACCTCGTTCGACGTCTCCCTGGTGATGGACTACGCCGCCGACGTGTCGCCGGACGGCGAGGCGGAGGGCTTCCCGCTGCTGATGCCGCTGGTCAACCTGCACACGGTCGGCGCGGGCGGCGGTTCGCTCGCCTACGCCGAAGGCGACGCGCTGCGCGTCGGTCCCGAATCGGCGGGCGCGGTGCCCGGCCCGGCGTGCTACGGCCGCGGCGGCACGCAGGCGACGGTCACCGACGCGAACTGCGTGCTCGGCCGGGTCGATCCCGAATCGTTCGCCGGGGGCGGGATGCCGCTCGACCTCGACGCCGCGCGCCAGGCGGTCGAGACGCTGGCGCAGCAGCTCAGCATGGACCCGGTCGAGCTGGCGTCGGGGATCTGCGACGTCGGCAACGCCAAGATGGCACAGGCGATCCGCACCCTGACGGTCGAGCACGGCCGCGAACCGGGCCAGTTCGCGCTGCTCGCGTTCGGCGGCGCGGGGCCGATGCACGCGGCTTTCATCGCGCAGGAAATCGGCATCACCGAGGTGATCGTGCCGCGGTTCCCGGGCGCGTTCTCCGCGTGGGGCATGCTGGAGGCGGACGTCCGGCGGGACTTCACCATGCAGTTCTTCGCCAACGGAGCAGAACTCGACACCCGCGCGTTGCGCACCGCGCTCGACTCGTTGCGCGATCAGGCGCTGGAAGCGTTGCGGGAACAGGGAATCCCCGAGGAGCGCCGGTCGGTGACGCACGGCGTCGACATGCGGTACGAAAGCCAGGACTACACCCTGACGGTGCCGATCCTGGACTCCGATCCCGTGGACAGCCCTGAGTTCCTGCCCGCGATCGAGGCGCGGTTCGCCGAGATCCACCACCAGCGCTACGGCCACGCGACCCCCGGCGCGCCAGTGCAGTTCGTCGCGCTCCGCACCACCGGCCACGGCGTGGTCGAACGCGCCGCGGCGGCCGCCGAGACGAGCACGGAACGACCGGATCCGGTGGTCCGCGACGTCGTTTTCGCCGGGCAGCCGGTGCCCACCGCGATCGTGGCGCGCTCGTCGCTCGCCCCCGGCAGCCGGTTGTCCGGGCCCGCGATCGTGCACGAGGAAACCGCCACCACGGTCGTCCCGCCGGACGCCGAACTCGCCGTCGACGACCACGGCTTCCTGGTCGTCACCCTCGCGGCCGCCGACCACCTGCAGGAGGAGCACGCGTGAGCATCAGCCCCGTCACCACCGAAATCATCCGCTCGGCGCTGATCCAGGCGGCCGAGGACATGAACATGACCCTGATCCGGTCGTCGTACACGCCGACGATCTACGAGGGCAAGGACTGCGCCGTCGCTTTGCTGGACCGGCGCCACCGCGTCCTCGGCCAGTCCTCGGGCCTGCCGATCTTCCTCGGGAACCTGGAGATCTGCACCAGCCACACCGAGGACCTGTTCGGCGCGGACGTCTGGGAGCCCGGCGACGTGTGGGTGCTCAACGACTCCTACATCGGCGGCACGCACCTCAACGACTGCACCGTGTACGCGCCGATTTTCGTGGACGACGAGCTGGTCGGCTTCGCGGCCTCCCGCGCGCACTGGATCGACATGGGTTCCAAGGACCCCGGCGGTTCGATGGATTCCACGAACATCTACCAAGAAGGCCTCCGGATGGGTCCGACGCGGATCGTCGCGGGCGGCGTCGAATGCGCCGACATCCTCCGGCTCATCGAGACGAACGTGCGGTTCCCGTACGTGACCCTGGGCGACATGCGCGCGCAGATCGCTTGTGCGCGCATGGGTGTGCGGCGGCTCGGCGAGCTGTTTGCCCGCTATGGCGCGGAAACCGTCGACGCCGCGCGCGAGCAGATCTTCGCCCAGACCGAACGGCTGGAACGCGAACGCATCGCGGCGATCCCGGACGGCGAGTACGAGGCGACCGGCTACCTGGACAACGACGCGATCGACCCGGACACGCCGCTGAAGGTGCGCGTGCGGGTGGTCGTCGAGGGCGAATCGATGACGATCGACCTCACCGACTGCGCCGACCAGGCCACCGGTCCGGTGAACTGCGGCCGCTCCCAGGCGATTTCGGCGGCGCGGGTCGGTTACAAGCTGCTGATCTCGCCGCAGGTGAGCCTCAACGGCGGTTCGTTCGCGCCGCTGGACGTGCAGGTCCGCGACGGTTCGATGCTCGGCGCGCGGGAGCCCGCGGCGTGCCAGTACTACTACTCGAGCCTCGGCATGCTCATCGACCTCGTCGTGGCCGCGCTCGCGCCCGCGATGCCGGACCGCGTCGCGGCGGCCAGCTACGGCGATTCGATGATCGTCCAGTTCGCCGGCGAGCACCCGCGGACGGGGGAGCCGTTCGTGACCCTGGAAGCGACTGTCGGCGGCTGGGGCGCCTGGGAAGGCGGCGACGGGGAGACGGCGCTGATCAACAACGTCAACGGTTCGCTGCGCGACCTGCCGGTGGAGGTGGTCGAAACGCTGTATCCGGTGCGGGTGAACGAATACCGCATCCGCACGGGCTCGGGCGGCGCGGGCCGCTGGCGCGGGGGCGACGGGGTGATCCGGGAGTACGTGATGGAGGCGGACCAGGACCTGTCGCTGTGGTGGGAACGCTCGGTGACGCCCGCGTGGGGCCTGTTCGGCGGCTCGTCGGGCGCGCCGCCGCGGGTGGTGCTGAACCCGGGCACGCCGGAGGCGCGGGAGATGCTGAAGGTGAACAGCCTGCGGGTGCGGCGGGGGGACGTGCTGCGGTGCGAATCCGGCGGGGGAGGGGGATACGGGGTTCCGGAAGCTTCCGGGGCGTGACCCTGCTTTTCTTCGGCGGCCGATCGCTTTGGGCCGGACTGTCTACTGTGGAGTGCCGCCGAGCAGGCCGGTCTCGCGCAGGTGGTCGAAGATGACCTGGTCGACCGGGGACACGGCGCCCCGGTCGGCGTAGGTCAGCCAGACGATCTCCGCGATCTCGCTGCGGGGCTGGAGAGTGCCGCGGTAGTCGGCGGTGTAGCAGGTCATCTGGACGGTGATGCCTGCCGCGTGGCCGTGCGCCTGGGCCCGGAAGGTACCGAAATGCCGCGCGCTCTCCGGCACGATGGCGACGGCGAGTTCCTCGTCGATCTCGCGGACGAGCGTCTGGAGATCGGTCTCGCCGGGTTCGCGTTTGCCGCCGGGGAGGTAGTAGACGTCCTTGCCCCGGGAGCGGGTGCTGAGGATGCGGCCTTCGTCGAATCGGATCCAGGCGATCTTGTCGATGACGGGCACGGATGTCCTTTCGAAGGTGACGCCTTCTCCTGCGGCCAGGCGCGGATCAAGCTACCGGCATGAACCGGGCGACGTCGGCCAGGGCTTTCAAGGTCGGACCGTCGAGGTGCCCGGCGGCAGTGTCGGCCTCCGCCACGACGAGGGCATTCTTGTCCCGGCGGTCGCGATAGTTCAACCCGGTGAACGACACGCCGGCGATGCCGAGCGCGAGGGAGATCTCCAGCGGCCGCACGTCGCCGCTTCCCTGCACCGTCTCTACCTCCTGGAAGCTGTTGCGCTGGCCGGCGGACTTGAACCCGACCCGCACAACGGACACGACCGCGGCGTTGCCGTGTCCGTCTCCGACCGCCAGCAGCATCCGGTCCAGAGAGGTGCACGGCGTGTGAGCCAGGAATTCGCGCACTCTGCCGGTGGCTGCGGAAAGGCACTCGGCTTCGTGCTCGAACCTGTGCCGGAGTTCTTTCATTTTCATCCGGCTCCAGGACTCTTTCCGGTTGCCCTTCTTGGCGGACTCTCGAGCTTTCGCGGTGCGTTGCGAGAGGGTGCGTCCGGGAAGCCCGTCGACGACGTCGGCGGCGACGTTGTCTGCGAACACGCTGCCAGCGCTTGTGCCGGAACCGGCGAGGCCGCCCACTGCGGCGCCCGAACTGCCCGTCGCGATGGCGACGGCCGCTGCCGCCGCGACCGCCACGCCGCCGCCCTTCTTCTTGCCCCCGCCGCCGTCCAGTTTGACTTTTCGGCCATCGGACAACGTGACCCACCCGGTGTCAGTCGCCATCATTCTCCCCTCGGAACCGGAAACGACCACCGCCGCCGCAGTGGTGCGGACTGGATCGGTCGCCCGGCGTTTTCTGTTTCACGGCTGCGCTGAATCACCGCCAGTGTGAGAGGTGGCACCCGACAGAAACCGGGCCGCGGACGGCGTGATACCCCTGGATGGAGCGGTGTCCGGGATGGGTGGGTGAGGGCGGCCTCGGTTGAGGGGCGAGGGTAGCTCACGACATGATCGACACCGGAGGAGGTCAGCGTGCCGACCCTGCCCATTCAAAGGATAACGAGTCCGATAAGCTAACAGGTAGTGCGACCAGAGGAGAGAAACGATGCCCCGTCGGCCTTGGCGACGGTTGCTGTGCGGCCTCCTCTCCGCCACCCTCCTCACCGCAGCCTGCGGCCAGCCGCGAGATGAGGCGGCGCCTCCCGCGCCCCGCAGCGCAGTAGCGCCGCTCGCGTTGGTCTACAACGGACCGCAGGGGTGTGCGGAATGCGGGCCCGCCGTGGCTGATCTGCTGCGCAGGGCGCCGCAGCATTACCGGGTCGAGTATGTCGGGCCCGGGACCGGGAAGCCGCTCACCGCGGCGGTGCTGGCGGAGGCCCAGCTGTACGTCCAGCCGGGCGGCGGCCAGGACCTCGACCGGACGTGGCGGGACCTGGACGGCTCCGCCGACGCGGTGCGCGACTGGGTTCGCCAGGGCGGCAGCTACCTCGGGCTGTGCTTCGGCGGGTACCTCGCGGGCCGCGATCCGGGGTTCGGGCTGCTGCCGGGCGACACGCGCGGGTACGCGGGTTCTCCCGGTTCCGCGGTGGCGGACGAACGCGACACGGTCGTCGAGGTCAGCTGGCGCGGGCAGCCGCGGCATATGTATTTCCAGGACGGGCCCGAGTTCCGGCTGAACGACGGGGCCGACGCGACGGTGCTGGCGACCTATCCGAACGGTGCGGCCGCGGTGGTCGTCGCGCCGTACGGCAAGGGGCGGGTCGGCGTCAGCGGGCCGCATCCGGAGGCTGACGCGTCCTGGTACGACGACGAGGGGCTGACCAATCCGGACGGTGTCCGGACGGATCTCGCGTACGAGCTGATTCAGGCCACTGTCTCGCGGTAGCGAAAAGGGAAATGCACCGCTATTTCCCGTGGCTAAGGCGACCTCAAGTGGGTGACTTGTGCGCCTGGTCGCGCTTTCGAGTTGTCCAGGGTCGTTCGCGTTGATTCGATGCGATCATGGTGCGCTGGGCGGGTGGGAGCGGGAAAGCGATCCGGCGGTCGGCCGCGCAGTTTCTCGTGCTGGCGGTCGCGGTGTCGGGCCTGGCGGTGGGCGGTGCGGTTCCCGCGTCGGCGCAGACGTGGCCGGTCGAAGGGGAGCGGAGTCCGTCCGTATTCGACTGCGACCATCTTTATTACAGCAATTTCCGCTCGGGCATGCAGTTCCGCACGAACGCGGCCGGGGACGCCGAGATTGAGAACACGGTCGTCAGCAAACGGGCGGGCAGCGGGCCGCCGGATTACTGGTCGACCGACATGGCCCTCGGCAAGGACCCCGACACCGGCCGCCCGGCGGCGTTCTACTCCAGCTACACGAGCGCGAACCGCACGCTCTACAAGCACGTTTCCGGCACCGACGAGGTCACCGACCGGATCGCGGCCGGCGAGACCCGCGAGCTGCCCGCCGGGACGAACTGGGGCGGGACCGCCGCGGACCCGAACACCGGGATGCTGTTCGGCGCGCAGAACGGCGGCGCGCCGAAGCTGTTCGGGATGAACCTGGCGACCGGCGCGACGACAGTCTGGACCAGGGGCTCGAACCTCGCGCCGGTGCCGTCGGACGACCCCGTGTTCCTCGGCGGCTCCCTGGTGCCGGACCTGTTCGTGGACGCCGACGGCGGCGCGTACTACGGCATTTCCTACGGCGGTTCGACCTACGTCTACCGGCTCGATCCGGCGACCGGGACGACGACGCGGGCGGTGCGCGTCGTCGGACCGGGGTCGGGCAACGGGTTCAACAACTACGGGATGGCGTACTTCCACGGGTCGATCTACCTCGGCTACTACGGCGGCGCACTGTACAAAGTGGACCCGCGGACCGGGGCGTCGACACCGGTGCCGGGCGGCAACGCCCAGGACAACCAGGTCGGCCGCATCAAGTCCGAATCCGGCGGCTCCTGGCCGATCACCGACCTGGCCAGCTGCTCGATCGCGCCGAACCTGACCTCCCGCCTCGTCGTGCGCAAAACCGCCAGCGAGCAGACGGCCAAGCCGGGGGACACCGTGCGGTACACGGTGACCATCGCCAACGAGGGCGACGCGCCCGCCCCGGCCGCGCGGCTCACCGACGACCTGAGCGCGGTCCTCGACGACGCCGCGTACAACAACGACGCGGTCACCACGACCGGCGGTGCGCCGACGCCGACCCAGCCGGGTTACGCCGGGCAGAAGCTGACCTGGACCGGGGCGATCGCGCCGGGCGACACGGTCACCCTGGCGTACTCGGTGACCGTGGGGAAGCCGCCCGGCGGGGACAAAAAGCTGACCAACGTCGTGACGGTTCCGGAAAGCAATTGCGCTGAGGCGTCGAAGGATCCGGCGTGTGCGACGGTAGTGCCGATCGCCACGTTGAAGATCGCGAAACACGCGTCGCCCGCCAACCCCAGCCCGGGCAGCGTCGTGTCGTACACGGTGACTGTGACCAACGACGGCACGGCGGATTGGGCCGGGGCGAGTGTTGCTGACGATCTGACGGACGTCCTCGACGACGCTGCCTACAACAACGACGCCCGGGCCACCGGATCCGGCACCGTGGCTTACGAACCAGGACGGGCGCTGCGCTGGACCGGCGATGTCAAGGCGGGCACCACGGTCACCATCACCTACTCGGTGACGGTCGCCGACCCGCCGCGCGGGAACCGTCGCCTGATCAACCGGGTAGTGGGCCCGGACGGCTCGAACTGCGGCACGGACCCTTCCTGCACCACGGACGAACCCATTTCCGGCGTGGTGATCCGGAAATCGGCCTCACCCGCGACCGCGAAGCCCGGCGACACCGTGACCTACACGATTACCGCCGAGAACATCGGCGGCGCGACGGCGAGCGCGGTAAAGCTGACTGACGATCTCACCGGCGTGGTCGACGAGGCGGCGTACAACGACAATGCCGTTGCCATGATCGGCGGCACTGCTGCCGCTACGCAACCGGGCTACGACCCGAACACGGCGAAACTCACCTGGACCGGCGACATTCCGGCCGCGCAGACCGTCACGATCAGCTACACGGTCACGGTGGCCTCGCCGCCGCGCGGGGACCGCAACCTGCGCAACACGGTGACCGGCCCTGCGGATTCGAACTGTGCGCCGAACAGCACGGATTGCTCGACCGAAACCCCGATCGGCGCGCTCGAAATCAAGAAGACCGCGGACCGGACCGACGCCAAGCCCGGCGAGCGGGTCGGCTACACCGTGACCGTGCGCAACATCGGCGAGGCCGCTTACCCCGGAGCGACGTTCACCGACGACCTCTCCGGCGTCCTCGACGACGCGACCTGGAACAACGACGCGACCGCCACCTCCGGCACGACGTCCTTCGCCGCGCCACGCCTGAACTGGACGGGCGACGTCCCGGCGGGCGCCACGGTGACCGTGCGCTACTCCGTCACCGTCGGCGCCCCGCCCGCCGGAGACAAACACCTGCGCAACCTCGTCACCGGCCCGGACGGTTCGACCTGCCCGCCCGGCTCC
Organism: Amycolatopsis sp. AA4; assembly: GCF_002796545.1. GTDB lineage: Bacteria > Actinomycetota > Actinomycetes > Mycobacteriales > Pseudonocardiaceae > Amycolatopsis. Next base: position 4,462,112 of record NZ_CP024894.1, on the reverse strand, counting down.
GCCGACCCGGACTGTGGCACCGACACCGGCGTCGGCACCCTGGAATTGTCGAAGACCGCGGCACCCGCGACCGCGCAGCCCGGGGACAAGGTCACGTACACGGTGACCGCCCGAAACACCGGCACTGCAACGTATCGAGGGGCGGGTTTCACCGACGACCTGAGCCGCGTTCTGGACGACGCGACGTACAACAACGACGCCACCGCCACCTCGGGTTCCGTCGCCTACGCCGCACCGAATCTGACGTGGACCGCTGATCTGCCCGCCGGCGCGACCGTGACGATCACCTACTCGGTCACCGTCCGTGCAACGCAGACCGGCGACAACGAACTCCGCAACGCGGTCACCGGGCCGCCCGATTCCACCTGCCCGCCCGGAAACACCGCGCCGGACTGCAATCCGGTGACCCCGGTCGCCCGTCTGCACGTCAAGAAGACCGCGTCCCCGTCCGACCCGCGACCCGGCGACACCGTCGCCTACACCGTTCTGGTCGCCAACGACGGCAAGGCGACTTACCGCGGCGCAGCCGTCACCGACGACCTGACCGGCGTCCTCGACGACGCCACCTACGACAACGACGCCCGCGCGACCAGCGGCACGACTGCCTACACCGCACCGAAACTGACCTGGAGCGGCGACGTCGAAGCTGGCGCGACGGTGACGATCACCTACACCGTCACCGTGCACAATCCGCCGCGCGGCGATAAAAAACTCGCCAACGCGGTCACCGGCGCCGACAACTGCCCGCCCGGCGGGAGCGATCCGGACTGCGGCACGGTCACGCCGCTGCCCGCGTTGAAGATCACGAAGACCGCGACCCCGGCCGAGATCAAGACCGGCGACCGGGTCAGCTACACGGTCACCGTCGAGAACGTCGGCGAGGCCGATTACCGTCGTGCGTCGTTCACCGACAACCTCACGGGCGTGCTCGACGACGCGACCTACAACGGCGACGCCAAGGCGGACACCGGCACTGTCGTGCTCGCACCGCCGACCCTGACTTGGACCGGAGACCTGGCCAAGGGCGCCACGGCGACGATCACCTACTCGGTTACCGTCACGAATGCCGGGGACCACCGGCTCGTCAACACCGTCACCGGAAATGGCTCGAACTGCCCGGAGGGCTCGGCCGATCCGGGCTGCCGCGTGATCCTGCCGAAGCCGCACCTGCGGATCGCCAAGACCGCCGATCCGGCGATCGCTCAACCCGGCGGGAAGGTCACCTACACCGTGACCGTCCGCAACCTCGGCGAGGCGTCGCAACCGGACGCGTCATTCACCGACGACTTGTCCGGCGTACTGGACGACGCCGCCTACAACGGCGATGCCACAGCGACCGGCGGGACCGTCCACTTCGTCCAGCCGCGTCTACAGTGGACTGGCTCGCTCGCGCCGGGTGCGGAGGTCACCATCAGGTATTCGGTGACCGTCGGGGACCCGCCGCGCGGCGACCGGATCTTGCGCAACGCGGTCACCAGCCCGGACGACACCAACTGCCTGACCCGAGACCCGGTGTGCGGCACCGAAACCCCGGTCCGCGAGATGACGATCGCCAAGCGAGCCGGCGTGCCGACGGCGAAACCGGGGGAGAAGGTCACGTACACCGTCGACCTCGTCAACACCGGCAGCGCTGCCTACCCGGACGCGACCTTCGTCGACGACCTCGCCGACGTTCTGGACGACGCCACGTACAACCAGGACGCTCAGGCCACCAGCGGGTCCGTCGAGCAGACGGGCTCGAAGCTGACCTGGCACGGGACGCTGGCGGTCGGCCAGACCGTCACGGTCGTCTACTCGGTCACCGTCAAACCCGAAGCCACCGCCGGAAACCGCCTGCGCAACGTCGTGGTCTCGCCGAATCCGGGGACCAACTGCGTCACCGGCGCCGAACCCGGCTGCGGCACGACCACTCCGGTGACCCCGCCGACCGGGCCGCCCGGAACTCCGCCGACCACTCCGCCGGGCGTCCCGCCGACCGGCCCGGGGCCGCTGGCCTCGACGGGCACGCCGCTCTGGAACCTCCTGCTCGGCTCAGTCTTCAGCTTGCTCACCGGCTTCGCGTTGCTGGTCGCCGCCCGGCGCAGGAGCCGGCGAAGCTGAAAAGCGTCGGCGGACCCGCCGTGAGGAAGGCAGGGTGCCGGGTTCGCCGTGGTGCGGCACGACGTCGTGCTCGGCGAGCTTCTGACCGGCCTCAGTTCGGCGGCTGCTGAGGACCTTCGCCGGGGGTGGCCTGAGGCGGCTGCGAGTACCCGGACTGCTGACCGGGATCCGCCTGCGGATAGCCAGGTTGCGGCTGCCCGGGCTGCGGATACCCCGGCTGGCCGTACCCGGTCTGCGGATACCCGGGCTGCCCGCCCGTCGGGTAGCCGCCCGGTGCGAAACCGGGCTGCGGGGCGCGGCCGCCCTTCGCCACCGCGAGCACGACCAGCAGCCACGACAGCACTTCGAGAAGGCCGAGCGGGATGCCCACGGCCAGGAAGATCGCCGACATCTCGTCGCTGCTCAGGTGATCCGACGCCATCCACGACGCGACGTTCGTCAGCATGAGCCGCCAGGCGATGTTCAGCGCCGTGGTGACCAGCATGACCACGAAGGCGGCCACCATCATCCCGGAGCCGCCCCGCGAACGTCGGCCGAGCGCGAGGATCAGGCCGAACAGCCCCACGATCAGCAGCAACGCCAGCGGGAGGACCTGGAGGATCGTGTTGGTGAAGGTCGTCATACCTGCTCTCCGCTCAAGGAAGGTCAGGCAGATCCTAGGGGGCGGGCCGACGCCCCGGGGCCGGTTCGCCGAAGACGCCGGTCTCGAAACGGCTTCAACTCGGGTGTGCCGCACCGAACCGCTCGTCGACCTCTTCGGCGGTCAGGCCGAAGTCGGCGAGGTCGTAGCGGTGCCTCGGTTTCGCGTCCCCGGTGCGGCTCCGCTCGTGCAGCACGGTCATCGCGTCGCGCGCTCGCGGGGTGAGGCCCAGTCCGAAATGCCGGTAGACCCCCTCGACGGTGCCGATCGGGTCGGCGACGAAGTCCTCGTACCGGACGTCGCAGAACTGCGCGGGATTGTGCCGGGCGCGAGCGGCCGCGAACCGTTCCGCGCCGCGGGCCCACAGGTCGAGCTGGCTGCGTCCGACGACCTCGCCGCGGAACGTGTCCGACCAGCCTTCCGAAGCCTGTTCGGTCAGGCTGCACACCGACGCGATGATCGTGCTGGGCGCGCGATGGGTCTGCACGACCAGCGCGTCCGGGTAGACCTCCAGCAGCGCGTCGAGGGCGAACAGGTGGCTGGGGTTCTTGAGCACCCAGCGGCGGCCGGCGTCGGGCAGCCCGATGAGCTGCAGGTTGCGCCGGTGCCTGCGGTAGGCGTCGGTCCAGTCCTGGCCGTCGAGCCAGCGCGAGTAGCCGGGCACGTGCGCGAGGCATTCGTACGACACGGATTTCATCGACTGCCGCAGCAGCTGCCAGCATTCCTCGACCTGGTCCGCCGACATGTGGTGCAGGCCCATGAACTCCGGATGCTCGACGTGGTGCTGCTCGTATCCGGCCTGGATCGCTTGGAAGACCGGGTTTTCCGGCCAGGTCTCGCGCGGCGGGCGCGGCTGCGGCATTTCGGTCAGCCATACCTCGAGGCCCTGGTGCGCCGGGTCTTCGGTGAGCAGCCGGTGCAGCGCCGTGGTGCCGGTGCGCGGCAGGCCGGTGACGAAGATCGGCCGCTCGATGGGGACATCGGCGTACTGCGGGTGCTGCTTCCACGAGGCTTCGCTCAGCAAGCGCGCGACCAGCGCCCCGCGCAGGAAAGCACGGTGGACTTTGTTGCCGTACGGGGTCAAATCGGCTTCATGGGTGTAGGAATCGAGCAGGACGCGCAAGCCTTCGAGGTGTTCGTCGCCGCCGAAATCGTCGAGGCCGGTGAGTTTCGCGGCGGACGCGTGGAGGTCTTCGACCGTGCCGACGCTGTCTCGTCCTGGACGCATGCTCTTCCCCTCAGTGGTGGTATTCGCCGGCGTTGACGTCGAGGCATTGCCCGGTGACGCAGCGGGCGAGCGCGGACGCGAGGAACACGACGGTGTCGGCGATCTCGTCCGGTTCCGGGAGGCGGCGCAGATCGATGGTCTCCGCCGTTTCCGCGTACACCTGTTCCGCGGGCACGCCGCGTTCCTTGGCCAGGTAAGCGAAATACCACTTGAGCGAGTCCGCCCAGATGTAGCCCGGCGCGACGGAGTTGACCCGGATCCCCTGCGGTCCGAGTTCCGACGCGAGGCTTTGCGCGAGCGCGAGCAGACTCGCCTTCGCCATTTTGTACGCGCCGAAAGTGCGTCGGGAATGCCGCAGCACCGCCGAATTGATCATTACGACCGAACCGGCGCTCTCGGCGAGCGCTGAGGTGCACAGCCGGGTCAGCCGGAGTGCGGCAAGCACGTTGGTTTCGAAGCCGGCGCGCACCGCGTCGAGATCGACGTCGGCGAGATCGGTGATCGGCGGAATCGCGAAAGCGTTGTTCACCAACGTGTCCAGCCGTCCGAACTCGCTCAGCGCGGTCTCGACGAGCTTGGTCGCCGAGGCGTCGTCGGTGATGTCGGCCGGCACCGGAACGGCGCGGCGGCCGAGTGCCTCGACCTCGGCGGCGACCTCGGCGAGCCGGGATTCGGTGCGGGCCGCGAGGACGACGTCGGCCCCGGCGGCGGCGGACCGCAACGCGATGGAGCGGCCCAATCCCGGGCCGATTCCGGACACGAGAACGACTTTGCCGGTCAGGAGGTCCATGGTTTCAGCCCAGCATCCTGGCCGCGACCGCGGCCTGTCGCGCGGCGATCCGCTGTGCCCATTCCTCCGGGGTCACGCGGGCCTCGGAGTGGTAGGGCAGCCGGCCGGGCAGTTCGTCGAACTTCACGACCTCGACCTCCGGCCCGTCGGCCGCGGTGAGTTCGCGGGAAAGCCGCTGCCAGCGGATCTGGACGTAGCCGCGGTCGTGCCCGGTGCGTTCGAGCCAGTTCGCGACGCCGGGGTCGCGTTCGCTGATCACGAACCGCAGCTTGCCGTCCGGGTCGGCCCGCGCCTGGTCGGCGGTGAGGCTGGTCTGGTGGTGCACGTAGTCGAGCGAGACATACCAGGTGCTGCCGAGCTGAATGCCCTGGTACGGCGCGTCCGAACGGGGCACGGTGACGATCATGACCTCGTCGTCGGCGAGTTCGTAATGCCCGGCCGAGGAGTACTGCGTGGGCAGGCCGCCGGGCGTGCTGCGCGGTTCGGTCATCGTGTTCACCGGCAGGTTCAAGTAGAACCACTTCGGGAAGGCGAGGAACGTCCGCAGCCGGCTGAGCAGGATTTTTCCGGTGACGCCGTACCGTTTCTCCATCGCGGTGCGGGTCAGCGCGGGCGGGGCCTGGCCGGTGGTGTCCGCGCAGCGAAGCTGGATCGTGCCGCGCCGTTCGGTGGCCCAGTCGCTGTAGACCTCGCGGACGACGAGCATCGACGACCCGGGGCCGAGCACGAAATAGCCGGGCCCGGGATCGGGTTTCGCCGGGCCGAAGCGGATCTCGAAGGAACCGTCGGCGGCGACGGGGATGTCGCGGTCGTCGAACGCGGTCACGCTGTCGGGCACCTCGACCGGCGTGTAGTCCCCGTTGAGGACCTGGAAGCTGAGGTCGGCGGTGGTGCCGCGGGTGCCGGTGACGACGTATTCGCGGTCCTCGCGGATGTTCGCGTTGAAGTACAGGGTGTCCGGGTTGTCCAGGCCCATTTTCGTGTACGGGCCGGTGGAGAGGGTGAAGTACGGGAAGTCCCGGTCGTAGGCCCACGCCGTCTGGACGGACGCCCGGATGCTGCCCGCGAGGTAGTCGTAGCCCTCGATCAGGTCCTGTTCGGTGCGCACGTGCGGGGCCTCGGCGATGATCTTTTCGGCTTCGGCGATCGCGCCGGCGAGCGGTTCGGTCAGCACCGGAGACTCCTCACTGGTCCAGATCTGTACCGGAGTGGTACGTTCGACGGGTACCGAGACTAGAACGCGTTCTAAGGACGGGTCAATGGCGGTATCCCGGCGCTCGCCGCCGACCGAACGGGTCGTGCGGTTGCTGGACTATTTCGCGGCGCGGCCGGGGCAGCGGTTCGGGCTGTCCGCGCTGGCCCGCGAACTGGGCCTGAGCAAGCCGACCTGCCTCGGCATCCTGACCGAGCTGACGGCGAGCGGATACGTGGTCCGCGACCCCCGGACCACGACGTATCGCCTGGGCCCGGCGACGATCGCGGCCGGACGCGCGGCGGCGGAAGGCTTCGGCGCCAGCGAGATCGCCCGTGCGCACCTGGAAGAGCTGAGCGCCCGGTACCAGGCGACGTGCACCGCGTCGGCGGTGGTGGACGGGCGCATCCTGATGCTGCAGAGCGCCGGGCCGGGCAAGGTGCGGCTCGGCGAGACGTATCCGTTCGCGCCGCCGGTCGGGCTGATGTACGTGCTGTGGGACGCCGACTCCGCCTTCGACGCCTGGCTCGCGACGCCGCCCGCGGTGCCGGTCCGGCTGGACGAGGCGTACCTGCGGCGGGTGGTCGCGGAGTGCCGGGAACACGGCTATCTGGTGGAAAGCCTGACGTCGGCGGGCCGCCGGCTCTACACGCTGATGGCGGGCGTGGCCGCGGGCGACCTGCCGCCCGAGGTGCGCGGGCTCGTCGGCGAGCTGGTGTCGAGCCTGGGGGAGCGGGTGTACCTCGGCGCGGACCTGGAACCGCGGAAGAAGCACGCGGTGAGCCTGCTGGCCGCCCCGACCGTCGACGCGTCGGGGCGGCAGGAACTGGTGCTGACGTTGTCCGTCGGGGAGCCGATCACCGGTGCGGAAATCGCCCGCCGGGGCGCGGCTTTGGCGGCCGTCGCGGACGCGGTGACGGCGGAGGCGGGCGGCGTCCGTCCTGCTCGGCGCTGACCGCCGGGGTCAGGCCGGCTGGCCCCACATGTTCGCGGTCAGCTTCCAGCCCGGCTGGTCCTTCATCGTGGCCAGCGTTTCGTACAGCCGTTCGTACCCCGTGCTGCTGATCCGCCACCCGCCGTCCTCGCGCCGGTACGTGTCCTCGTAGTACGCGGCGCCCTCGATCACCACCCGGTGCTCGGCGACGATCACCTTGTCCTGGAACAGCCACCGGCCGGTCGCGGTGTCGCCGTCGATCTCGATTTCCGGGTGCCCGGCGAAGTGCATTGTCGTGATGCCGGGGCCGACGGTGGTGCGCAGGAACTCCATGAGCGCGTCGCGGTTGTGGAAGTTCAGCGGTTCGCCGTAGGCGGGCGTGCCGTAGTGCACGCGGGCGTCGGCGGTCAGCGTCTCCGCCATCTCGTCCCAGCGCTTCAGGTCGAGGCACCGGAGGTAGCGGAATTTCACGCGGCGGATTTCTTCGAGCGCGGCCAGATCCATCCGTTCAGCGTCCTCCGCCGCTTGACCGAGCGCAAGAACCTGTTCTACTTTTCTGGTCTCGAACCTCGGAAGGGCGGATCCGATGGCGACCCAGGCACCCCCGGCGTACGAGCTGAGCCACCTCGGTGCGCTCGAAGCCGAAGCCGTGCACGTCTTCCGCGAGGTCGCGGCGACCTTCGAACGGCCGGTGCTGCTGTTCTCCGGCGGCAAAGACTCGATGGTGATGCTGCACGTCGCGGCGAAGGCGTTTTGGCCCGCGCCGCTGCCGTTCCCGGTGATGCACGTCGACACCGGGCACAATTTCGACGAGGTCATCCAGTTTCGTGACGAAGTCGTCGCGCGCTACGGCTTGCGATTGCTGGTCGCGAGCGTCCAGGACGACATCGACGCGGGGCGAGTCGTCGAAGACCCGAAGGCGGGCCGGAACCGGCTGCAGACGGCCACGCTGCTGCGCGGCATCCGCGAGAACGGCTTCGACGCGGTGTTCGGCGGCGCGCGACGCGACGAGGAGAAAGCCCGGGCCAAGGAACGCGTGTTCAGCTTCCGCGACGAGTTCGGGCAATGGGATCCGCGGCGGCAGCGTCCGGAACTGTGGAATCTCTACAACGGCAGGCATCGCAAGGGCGAGCACATCCGGGTGTTCCCGCTGTCGAACTGGACCGAGCTGGACATCTGGCAGTACGTCGAAGCGGAGGGCGTGACCCTGCCGTCGCTCTATTACGCGCACCGCCGGCCGGTGGTCCAGCGCGACGGAATGCTCCTCGCCGAAACCCGGTTCCTGACCGTGTCCGAGGGCGAAGTTCCTTATCCGGCAACGGTGCGCTTCCGCACGATCGGCGACGCGACTTGCACCGGGTGCGTCGAATCGACTGCTTCCTCGCCCGCGGAAGTAGTGGCCGAGGTCGCCGCGACGCGGGTCACCGAACGCGGCGCGACCCGGGCCGACGACCGGATTTCCGAGGCCGGGATGGAAGACCGCAAAAAGGAAGGCTACTTCTGATGGGCGGGGTTACGACGGTGCGGCTCGCGACCGCGGGCAGCGTGGACGACGGCAAATCGACCCTGATCGGCCGGTTGCTCTTCGATTCCAAGACGGTCTTCACCGATCAGCTCGAAGCGATCGAACGCACGAGCCGGGACCGCGGCGACGCGTACCCGGATCTTGCCCTGCTGACCGACGGGCTGCGCGCGGAACGCGAACAGGGCATCACCATCGACGTCGCGCACCGGTATTTCGCCACGCCGAAGCGGAAGTTCATCATCGCCGACACCCCGGGGCACGTGCAGTACACCCGGAACATGGTCACCGGAGCGTCCACTTCGGACGTCGCGCTGATCCTGGTCGACGCGCGCAAGGGCGTGCTCGAGCAGTCGCGCCGGCACGCGTTCCTGGCCAGTCTGCTGGGCATCCGGCACCTCGTGGTGTGCGTGAACAAAATGGATCTCGTCGGTTGGTCGCAGGAACGGTTCGAGGAAATCCGCGAGGAGTTCCGTCGCTTCGCGATGAAGTTGCAGACCCCGGATCTGACCTTCGTGCCGATGTCCGCGCTGCACGGCGACAACGTGGTGCACCGGGGCGCGAGCATGCCTTGGTACGAAGGCACTTCGCTGCTGCACCATCTGGAGCAGGTGCACGTGGCCTCCGATCGGAATCTGGTCGACGCGCGGTTTCCCGTGCAGTACGTGATTCGCGAGCACAGCCGGGATTTCCGCGGCTATGCCGGGACCGTGGCCGGTGGCGTGTTCAAGCCCGGCGACGAGGTGACCGTGCTGCCGTCCGGGTTCACCACGACTGTGCGCGCGATCTGGGGTCCCGGCGGGGTCGAGGTGCCCGAGGCGTTCGCGTCGCTGGCGGTCACGATCGAGCTTGCCGACGAGCTGGACCTCAGCCGCGGCGACCTGATCTGCCGCCCGGGCAACCGTCCGCACGTCGGCCAAGACGTCGACGCGATGGTGTGCTGGTTCTCCGAACAGGCGGCACTCGTTCCGGGCGCGAACTACCTGGTCCGGCACACGACCCGCGAGACCAAGGCCGAGGTCCGCTCCCTCGACTACCGGCTCGACGTCACCACGCTGCACCGCGACGAGACCGCGGAGTCGTTGTCGCTCAACGAGATCGGCCGGATCCGGTTGCGGACCCGGCAGCCGCTGCTGTTCGACCCCTATGCCCGCAACCGGCCGACCGGCGGCTTCCTGCTGGTCGACGAGCACTCCGGCGACACCGTCGGCGCGGGCATGATCACCGGCCCGAGCGCGACCGCGCCGAACGTGGTCTGGCATCCGGCGGCGGTGTCGAGGGACGAGCGCGCGACCCGCGGCCGGACGGTGTGGCTCACTGGGCTGTCCGCCTCGGGCAAGTCGAGCGTGGCCGTGGAGCTGGAGCGCAGGCTGGTCGCCTCGGGCCGCCCCGCCTACCTGCTCGACGGCGACAACCTCCGGCACGGGCTCAACGCCGACCTCGGATTCGCCCCGGCGCAGCGGGCCGAGAACATCCGCCGTGTCGCGGAGGTCGCCAAGCTGTTCGCCGACGCCGGGGTCGTGGCGGTGGTGTCGCTGATCAGCCCCTACCAGGCAGACCGCGAACTCGCCCGGGCCGTGCACGAAGCCGCGGGTCTGCCGTTTCTCGAAGTTTTCGTCGACACCCCGCTCGAAGTGTGCGAGGACCGCGATCCGAAGGGCATGTACGCGAAGGCGCGCGCGGGCGAAATCACCGGGTTCACCGGAGTGGACGCTCCGTACGAACGGCCCGTGTCCCCGGACCTGGTGCTGCGCCCGGAAAACGGCGACCCGGCCGCGATGGCCGCATTGGTGCTCGCCGCTCTCGAGTGACGCCAAGCCGGATCTGGCGCGGCTCACCGTCGAGGCAGCCGATGCCCCGGCGGTGAGCCGACGGTCTAGCTAGCGCGACAGGGCCAGGCACCGGATGCCGAAGCGGTCGCCGTAGCTGTTGAAATAGGAGACCAGGCTGAAGCCTTTGGCCACCCAGGCCGGATTCTGCCAGCGGCACGCGGCGTGGAAGTCGATGGGCACCGACGTTCCGTGCCCGACACACCGCCAAGACGCGACATTGTCGCCGACGCTGGCGTCGGAATAGCCGAGAGAGTTGCAGTATTGGTTGACCGCGATTCCGCCGACATCCGCGTACGCGGACGGATTGGCCCAGCAGCGGCCGCCGTTGTTGGTCACGGTGAATCCGGCCGCCACCAGGTCGGAGAATTGCCACCGGCAGGCGGCCGTCAGCGGCACGGCGGTGTCGATTTTGTGGTTTCCGACGCAGAACCAGACGTCGGAGCGCCGGGTGACGTCCGCGAAGCCGTTCGCCTGGCAGAACTCGCGGAGCAGCATGCCGCCGAGGTCGCCGACCGTGGCCGGCGAAGCGGGCTTCGCGGGTGCCGCGGACGCAGCGGGGGAAATGAGCAGGAATGCGAGGAACGCGCCGCCCAACGCGGCCAATAGCGAACTCAACCGTGATGTTTTCATCGGAATCCGTCCGTCTCTGTCCGGAAGTATCGCTTTGGGTGCGCCTCGCGAAGCGGTCCGGGTATCGTTGCGCGCCGGGACGGGTGAGCACAATCAGCCTATGAGCGTAAGGCGTGGCGTCATTCGCGCCGCCTCCCGTCCTTCCTCCCGCGACCACGGCGATCCGGCCCCGACCCCGGCAAACGACCGCTAATCGGACTTCCGGGGCGGTATTAGGGGGTGGCAGGGATCTTGCCGGTGCGTAACGTCGGGCCGGTCACGCTGCACATCTAGCCCTGGGGGGCCGTTGAGCGAGTCGGAACGCACTCTGGTCGCCGCACTGCGTACGTCGTTGAAGGAGAATCATCGGCTCAAAGACGAGAACCGGCGGCTGCTCGGGGCGGCCGCGGGAGCGGAACCGGTCGCGATCGTCGGCGCGGGGTGCCGGCTGCCGGGCGGGATCGAGACGCCGGACCAGCTGTGGCGGCTCCTCGCGCGCGGCGGCGACGCGATCGGCGGGTTCCCGGACGACCGCGGCTGGGACGTCGAGCGGCGGTACGACCCCGAAGGCGCCCGGCCGGGCTCGATTTCCGTGCGGGAGGGCGGGTTTCTCGCCGGAGCGGGCGATTTCGACGCCGGGCTGTTCGGGATCAGCCCCCGCGACGCGCTGCTGATGGACCCGCAGCTGCGGCTCCTGCTGGAGACCGGGTGGGAATCGCTGGAGCGGGCCGGGATCCCGCCGCGTTCGCTGGGCGGCAGCCGGACCGGCGTGTTCACCGGCGTGATGTACCACGACTATCCGGGCAGCTTCGCCGCGTCGGGCATGGTGTCCGGCCGGGTGGCCTACACGTTCGGGCTGCAGGGGCCGGCGATCACGGTGGACACCGCGTGTTCGTCGTCGCTGGTCACCGTGCACCTGGCAGCTCAGGCACTGCGCGCGGGGGAGTGCGAACTCGCGCTCGCGGGCGGCGCGACCGTGATGTCGACGCCGCGCACCTTCGTCGAATTCAGCAAAGACGGCACGCTGTCGCGTGGCGCGCGGTGCCGGAGTTTCGCCGAATCCGCAGACGGCACCGCGTGGTCCGAAGGCTCGGCAATGGTGGTGCTGCAACGGCTTTCGGACGCTCGCCGATCCGGTCGGCCGATTCTGGCCGTGGTGCGCGGAAGCGCGGTCAACTCCGACGGCGCGTCGAACGGCATCACCGCGCCGAACGGTCCGGCGCAGCGTCGCGTGATCCGGCAGGCATTGGCGTCGGCCCGGTTGTCGGCCGCGCAGATCGACGTCGTGGAGGCGCACGGGACGGCGACGCCGCTCGGCGATCCCATTGAGGCGCAGGCGCTGCTGGCCACTTACGGCGCGGACCGGGGCGACGGGGAGCCGCTGCGGCTCGGGTCGTTGAAGTCCAATCTCGGGCACACGCAAGCCGCGTCCGGCGTCGCGGGGCTGTTGAAGCTGGGGCTCGCGTTGCAGCACGAACTGCTGCCGAAGACCTTGCACGTCGACGCGCCCAGCAGCCGGATCGAGTGGTCCTCCGGCGAGGTCGAATTGCTGACCGAGGCGACGCCATGGCCGCGCGGTGCTCGGCCGCGGCGAGGGGCGGTGTCCAGTTTCGGGTTGAGCGGGACGAACGCGCACGTCGTCGTGGAGGAAGCCCCGCTCCTCGCGGAACGAGCGGCGGACGATGGGGTGGCGGTGCCGGTGGTGCTCAGCGGGCACGATCCGGCGGCGCTGCGGGCACAGGCGGAACGGCTGGCGGAGCGGTTGCGCGCGCAGCCTCATCTCCGGCTGGCGGATGTGGCTCGGACTCTCGCGACCGGACGCACGCATCTCGAGCATCGGGCGGTGGTCGTCGCGCGGGATCGCGAGGAACTGCTGGCCGCACTGGACGATCCGCCCGCCCGGGTGGCGCGTGGCGAAGGAGCGTTGGCGTTCCTGTTCTCCGGGGGCGGCTCGCATCGGAGCGGCATGGGCGAGGAACTTGCCGCCGCGTATCCGGTGTTCGCGGCGGCGTACGCCGCGGCTTGCGCGGAACTCGACCGGCATCTGGACCGTCCGCTGCGGGAAGCGATCGGCGGTGCGCTCGACGAGTTCCGCTACAGCCAGGCAGCGCTGTTCGCGATCGAGGTCGCGCTGTTCCGGCTGGCCGAATCGTGGCAGCTGCTTCCCGACGTCCTTTGTGGACACTCCGGGGGCGAGCTGGCCGCCGCGCATTGTGCGGGCGTGCTGTCGCTCGCGGACGCGGCGGAGCTGGTCGTTTCGCGGGCGACGCTGATGCAGGCCCAGCCGCGCGGCGCGATGGCGGCGATCGAAGCCGAGCCGGAGGAGTTCGCCGGGGAAGCGGTCGACGTCGCGGTGGTCAACGGCCCGCGCGCGGTCGTCGTCGCCGGGGAGGAGGCGGCGGTGCTGGCCGTCGTCGCCCGGTTTTCCGCCGAGGGGCGGCGGACGAAGCGGCTGGCACTGGCGGTCGGTTCGCATTCGCGGCTGATGGACCCGGTGCTGGAGCCGTTCCGCGCGCTCGCGGCGCGGGTCGAGTACGCCGCGCCCGCGGTGCCGATCGTCTCCACGGTCACCGGCGAGCCGATCGGATCCTTCGACGCGGACTACTGGGTGCGCAACATCCGGCGCACGGTCCGGTTCGGCGACGCGGTCCGCACGCTGGAGAGCCAAGGCGTCACGCGGTTTTTCGAACTCGGCGCGGACGGGCCGTTGACCGCGCTGCTGCCGGACGCGCCACTGGCGGTCGCCGCCTTGCGCCGAGACGCGCCCGAGGACGTCGCGATCGCCGAGGCGATCGGGCAACTGCACGCCGACGGCGTCGCTCTGGACTGGGCCGCGGTTCTCGCCCCTCGCGCGGCGGCGCTGATCGACCTGCCGACGTACCCCTTCCAGCGCGAACGCTACTGGCTGTCCGCTTCGGACGAGGCCGGAGACCTGTCCGCGACCGGGCTCGAAGCCGCCGGGCACCCGTTGCTCGGCGCCGCGGTCCCGCTCGCCGACGGCGACGGATTCCTGCTGCACGGCCGGATTTCGACCGCCGCACAGCCGTGGCTGGCGGGGCACGCCGTCGGCGGCTCGGTGCTGTTCCCCGGCACCGGTTTCCTGGAACTCGCTCTGCGCGCCGGCGAGGAGACCGGCGGCGCGCGGGTCCAGGAGCTGACCGTGCACGCGCCGCTGGTGCTGGACGCCGACGGGGTCCGGATTCAGGTCCGCGTCGGTGCCGGTGACGAGGCTGGGGTACGGCCGGTGAGCATCCACGCGCAGTCCGGCGACGGGCCGTGGGTGCGGCACGCGGACGGTGTGCTGGCTCCGCCCGGTCCATTACCGGACCCGGTGCTGGCTTGGCCGCCTGCCGGAGCGGAGGAGATCGATCTCGACGGGATGTACGAGCTTCTGGCGGAGCGCGGCGTGGAGTACGGGCCGTTGTTTCAGGGACTGAAGACCGCTTGGCGGCGCGGGGACGAGGTGTTCGCCGAGGTTTCCCTGCCGGAATCCGCGGTGCTGGACGCCGCGGCGTTCGGCCTGCATCCTGGGCTGGCCGATTCGGCGCTCCACGCGATCGGCCTCGGACCGTCGACCGGGGCGGGGACGCTCCTGCCGTACTCGTGGTCCGAAGTGGACTTGTGGGCGGCTGGCAGTTCCGAACTTCGGGTGCGGGTGACGCCGCTGGCCGAGAACACAGTTTCCCTCTTCTTGACGGACTGTTCGGGCAATCCGGTGGCCACCGTCGGCTCGCTGGCGTTGCGGCCGGTCACCGGCGTACGGCGGGTTCCCCGCTCCGGGACGCTGCTCCGTCCGGAATGGACTGAGTGCACCCTCGCCGACGGGGGCGCGGAGGACGTCCAGACCTTGGTGGTCGAGCCAGGTGCGGACGCCGCCGCGGCACAGCGCGAGCTTCACCGGATTCTGCCCGCGCTGCGCACTGCGCTCACCGGCGAGCGTCGGATTGTGGTCGTCACTCGCTACGCGGCTGGGTTGCCTGGCGAACCGGTCGATCTGGCCGGTGCGGCCGTGGCCGGGCTGGTCCGTTCCGCGCAGACCGAACATCCGGGCCGGATTGTGCACCTGGACACCGACGCGTCACCGCCCGAGGAGTTGATCGCCGCCGCTCGTGAGCCCGCTGTCGTCATCCGCGGCGAGCGGACGCTGGCCCCGCGCCTGGTCGCCGTCGAAGCCGCCGAGAGCGCGGAATGGGGCCTGGGACCAGTGCTGATCACCGGCGGGACCGGGCAGCTCGGCCGGTTGGTGGCCGAACACCTCGTCCGTGAACACGGCGTCCGGGAGCTGGTGCTGGCGAGCCGAACGGGCCGAGGCGGCGATGATCTCGTTGCTGAACTGGCCGCTTTGGGCGCGCGGGTCGAGGTGGCGGTCTGCGATCTCGCCGACCGGTCCGCCCTCGCCGCGCTGCTGGCCGCGCACCCGGTCACCGCGATCGTGCACGCGGCGGGCGTCCTGGCCGACGGGATGCTCGCGTCGCTGACCCCGGACCAGCTCGACGCCGCATTCGAGGCCAAAGCCACCGCCGCCTGGAACCTGCACGAACTCGCCGGGGACGTGGACAAATTCGTCCTGTTCTCGTCCGCCGCTTGGATCCTCGGCGCGCCGGGCCAGGCCAACTACGCGGCGGCGAACGCGTTCCTCGACGCCCTCGCCCAGCACCGCCGCGCGCTCGGGCTGCCCGCGCAGTCGCTGGCCTGGGGATTGTGGAACTCCGACGAACGCACCGGCGGCCTCACCGCTGAGGCAGGCTTGGCGCTGTTCGACGCCGCCCTCGCCGACCCGGCACCGGTACTGGCCCCGCTGCGACTCGACACCTGGCGCGGCGACGACGTCCCGTCGCTGCTCCGTGCCCACGTGCGGACACCCCGGAGGGCAAGCGGTTCTGCCGCCGCCCGACTGCGCCGGACCCCGCCAGGCGAGCGTCGCGAACGGCTGGCGGAACTGGTCGGCGCGCAGGTCGCGGCGGTACTGGGCCATGCGGAGACGGTCGAACCCGGCCGCGCGCTGCCCGGCCTCGGTTTCGACTCGCTCACCGCGGTCCAGGTGCGCAACCGGCTGTCCGAACTGACCGGCCTGACCCTTGGCGCGACGCTGGTGTTCGATCACCCCACCGTCGCGGACCTGGCCGAATTCCTGAACGAGTCCTTTTCGGACACTCCTGCGGCACCGGCGGTCTCGACACCGGCAGACCCGGTCGCGCGGTTGTTCGCCGAGGCAGTGGCGGCCGGGCGGGTACCGGAAGGCGTCGCGCTGCTCGGTGCCGCGGCGAACCTTCGCCCGTCCTTCCACCAAGCGCCTACCGGATCGCGGCCGATCCGGTTGGCCGACGGACCGCGGCGGCCCGCACTGCTCTGCGTGCCCTCGCCAGCGGCGATGACCGGTGCCGTCCAATATGGACGCTTGGCCGCGCCGTTCCGCGGCGACCGGCGGTTCTCCGTGCTGTCCCTGCCCGGCTTCACGGTGGACGAGCCGCTTCCGGCCGACCTCGCCACGCTCGTCGCGGCACTCGCCGAGCAGGCCCGCGAAGCTGCCGAAGACGAACCGTTCGCCTTGCTCGGCTATTCCTCCGGCGGCCTGCTGGCCGAAGCCGTCGCGGCGGAACTGGCGCGGACCGGCCGTGCGCCGGCGGGGCTGTGCCTGCTGGACACCTACGAAATCGGCGGCCCGGCCGAGCGCGCGGTCCACGCGATGGCCGGGGAAGTGCTGACCCGCCAGGACGACGGCGGATTCGACCGCGCCCAGCTGACCGCCATGGGCCGCTACCTCGGGCTGCTCGCCGCCGCGGGGCCGCCGGACCTCCGGGTCCCGACCGTGCTGCTGCGCTCCGCCCGCAGCTTCGGGGACGGGGCCGGGGCGGCTTGGCAGACGACGTGGTCGCGGGCCGACCGCGTGGAAACCGTGCCCGGGGACCATTTCAGCCTCGTCGCCGAGGACGCGGAGAGCACCGCCTCGGCAGTCGGGGCATGGCTGGAATCCGTGGCAGAACCGATCGTCGAAACCGTTACCGGACTTGGGAGTTCGTCGTGAACCGTGGAGTGTGCCCGTACCCGTTCGAACCGTCGGCGCTGACTGTCGACGCGCGGTACGCCGAGATGCGCGAGCAGCAGGGGATGAGCCGGGTGCGGCTGCCGTTCGGCGGGGAGGCGTGGCTGGCGACGCGGTACGAGGACGTGCGGGCCGTGCTGGTGGACCGGAGGCTGATGCGGAGCCTGACGGTCGGCAAGGACGCGCCGCGCGGGACCGAGGCGATCGAGAGCGAAAGCTCGATCATCACCATGGACCCGCCGACGCACTCCCGGCTGCGGCGGCTCGTCGCGGCCGCCTTTACGCCGAAGCGGGTGGAAACGCTGCGCCCGCGGATCCAGGAAATCGCCGACGGCCTGATCGACGGGATGATCGAGCAGGGCCCGCCGGCGGACCTGGTGTCGTCCTTCTCGATCCCGCTGCCGATCACCGCGCTGTGCGAGCTGCTGGGCGTGCCGCAGGAGGATCGCGACAAGGTGCACACGTGGACCGACACGATGCTGATGCTCAGCGGCGAGGGCCTGGACCACACCTCGATCATGACCGCGCAGAGCGAATTGTGGGGCTACATCGCCGGCCTGGTCGCGGAACGCCGCGAGACGCCGACCGACGACCTGATCGGCGCGCTCGTGCGGGCCCGCGACGACGAGGGCCGGCTGACCGAGGGCGAGCTGATCGACCTGTCCGGCGGAATCCTCGCCGTCGGCCACGAGACGACCGCGAACCACATCTCCAACCTGCTCTACACGCTGCTCACGAATCCGGACCAGCTGGCCCGCCTGCGCGCCGACCCCGGCCTGATGCCGTCGGCGGTCGAGGAACTGCTGCGGTTCGTCCCGCTCGGCGCGAGCGCCGGGTTCGCGCACATCGCGAGCGAGGACGTCGAAATCGGCGGCCAGCTGATCCGCAAGGGCGAGGCGGTGTTCGCCGACCTGGAGGGGGCGAACCGCGACGCGACCGTGTTCGAGTGCCCGGAGGATTTGGACTTGGCCCGGACGCGCAATCATCACGTCGGTTTCGGTCATGGTCCGCATCATTGCCTGGGCGCCCAGATGGCGCGGTTGGAGCTGCAGGTCGCGTTGGGGACGTTGCTGGCGCGGTTCCCGGATCTGGAGCTCGCGGCGGAGGTGCCGTGGCTGACGGCGCGACGGCAGCGGGGGCCGGAGCGGCTGGAGCTGACCTGGACCACTGCGTTGCCTGCGCAGTGATCGGGCTAGGCGCTCACCATCCGCTGCGGTAGAAACTCCGCGACACAAAACTGCTCGCCTCCGCAGCCCGCGCCGCGCACAGTTCCTCCTTCACTGCTCGCGCCTGCTTCACCAGCGGATCGTCGCCCGGCGCGAGTGCCAGCAGATCGATGACGTGCAACGCCTCCTGCACCCGTCCCTCCCCGCGCAGTCGGTCGGCCTGGTCGAGCACTGCCTGCTTGTCCGTGATCGCCTCGGCCCGGACCGCGGCCGCGACGTCTGGGCGGGACGGGTGCAGCGTCGTCGGATTCCCGTCCCACCAACCGGTTTCCGAGCGCACGACGTCGCGGACGATGTACTCCCGGTGGCCGTAGTGCTCGCGCATCCACGGCACGTCGAACAACTCGGCCGGATACCGCAGATCGTGCACGATGTCGTCGACCCGCCGGCCGCGGTTGAGCTGGTCCACGACCGCGCCGCGCAGCCATCGGAGCGCAGCGGCGGTCATGGTGAGCTGCCGGACCGGATCCTCCCGGACTACCGGACCGAACTCCGGCACCAGCACGGCCGGGTTCAGGGCGGCGAGCCGGTCCAGCGTGTCGGCCCAGCGGACGGTGTCGCGCATGGTCCGCATCGGCGTCCCGATGTTGGGGATCCCGTTGATCACCGCGGCACTGCCGTACAAAACCCGCTGGGACGGCAACCACACCGCGGTCACGTCGTCGGTTTCCGAGGGCGCCCACAGCAGCCGGACGTCCGGCGCGAGCGTCATCGCTTCCCGGTAGGTCTGGTCGGGGAAAGTGACCGGCGGCGGCGCCGTCAGGTCGGCCATCGGGCGGCGGAACTGCCGGGTGTTGATGTGGTTCTGCAATCCGGCCGTCTCGAGGTACCGCTGGTAGCGCCGGACGACGTTCTCGTGCGCCACGACGGTCGGGCGGCGTTCTCCGTGCGCGGCGGCGTACTCGAAGAAGCCGGGCACGCCGTAGTTGTAGCCCAGATGCCCGTGGCTGTAGACAATCCACCGGACCGGCTCGTTCAGCTGGTCCAGCACCGGCGCGACGAGGTCCGGAGACGGGCCGGTGTCGACCACGACGACACCCGAGGCCGTTTCCACCGCGAGGCTGTTGCCCTGCAGGCCGATCGAGCGGACGCCGGGCGCGACCTCGGTGATCTCGCCGGTGCCGTACAGCGGGTTTTTGGTGTCCTGGAAAGGCATCAGCCGACCACCTCGGTGCGGAGTCCGAGCCGCCGCGCGGTGCGGTCCGGGTTGACGAAGAACACGGCGAGCAGACCCCCCGCGACGGACAGCAGGCCGCTGATCGTGAAGGCGAGCGTGAACCCGGCCCCGGGCGACGACGCGGCCTGGATCAGCCGTCCGGTCAGGTACGGGGCGAGTAGTCCGGCGGTGGTGACCAGGCCGACGGTGATCGACAGCACCGCGCCGCGCTGCCGGGTCGGGCTGATCTCGGCGTTCATCGTGACGCCGAGAGCGAACACCACCCCGCCGAGGCTGAACGCGACGGTGAGCAGCGCGATCTGGAACCAGCCGCCGGTGTGCGGGAACAGCAGCATCGCGAGACCCGAGACCAGCACCGCGACGCCGCCGAGCACG
This sequence comes from Amycolatopsis sp. AA4, assembly GCF_002796545.1. Lineage (GTDB taxonomy): Bacteria > Actinomycetota > Actinomycetes > Mycobacteriales > Pseudonocardiaceae > Amycolatopsis. The sequence continues at coordinate 4,442,444 of NZ_CP024894.1, read as the reverse complement.
CCGCGGGCCACCCGGCTCGACACGCCGCGCCGCATCAGCCGGTCGCTCAGCGCGCCCTGGGCGAGGTTGAACACGACCGACGCGATCCACGGCAGCGCGACCAGCGTCCCGGTGGTCACCGTGCTGTAGTGCAACGCCGTTTCGAGGTAATGCGGCACCCACGCGACCAGCACGGCCAGCGCCCAGTACGCGGCGAAACCGGCCAGGAAACCGCCGAGCCAGGTGCCGTTGAGCAGGATCCGCCGGTAGGGCACGCGCGGTTCGTCCGCTTCCGACTTGACCGCGGTCGCGTGCACCGAAGCGGTTCCGGCGACCTTGCCCTCGCGGCCGAAGATCGCCCACAGCAGCGACCACACCAGCCCGACGACGAGCAGCGCGAAGAAGGCCCACCGCCAGCCGTATCCGACGATCAGCGCCGTCAGCAGCGGCGACGCCAGCGCCACGCCGATGCCGGAACCCGCGTTGAGCAACGCGCTGGGCAGGCCGCGTTTCTCGTTGGGGAACCATTTGTACGCCGCGTGCATGGCCAGCGGATTCGCCGGGCCCTCGGCCGCGCCCAGGACGATCCGGCTGACCAGCACCGCGCCGAAGCCGACGGTGCCGAGCATCGGGGCCTGCGTCAGCGCCCAGACGACGCCGAGCACCAGCAGGATCCACTTCGTCGGCACGCGGTTCGACACGAAGCCGACCACGATCGCGGAAATGCTGAACAGGAAGTAGAACCCGCTGCTGATCAGGCCGTACGCCTCGGGCGACAGGCCGAGATCGTGCATGAGCGGTTTCGCGGCGAGGCCGAGCACGGCCTTGTCCGCGAAGTTGATCAGCATGAACACCAGCAGCAGCCCGGTGACGACCCAGCCGCGCGCGCTGGTGCCGCGGGTGCGCCGGTGCGCAGTGGTTTCGGCGGGGAGAGCGGGAGCGTTCATCGTGGGTCCCCATTTCAACGTCGTTGTCGGACGGGGTGGGCGGGCGGGTCAGCGGTTCAGAAGGCCCAGCGGGTGCGGCCCTCGGTGCGGGTGCGCAGCTGTTCGGCGCGGTCGGTGCCGTCGAGCACGGCCTGGGATTCGGCGGCGGCCCAGGCGTAGACGCCCTTGGCCATCGTCGAGGTCGCGGCTTTTTCCAGCGCGGTGAACACTTCCGCGCGGGCGGTGTGCGCGGTCTCGTCCTCCGGTGCCGCGTCCACCGCGAGCTGGGCGAAGTGCCCGGCCAGCCGGTGTTCGCCGGCGGCGAGCAGTTCCCGGGCCCGCGCGGCCAGCCGGTCGGGGCCGCCGGACAGGTCGGCGAGTTCGCGGGACAGGTCGGCGCGGCGGGCGGGTTTGAGGTTGGCCGGGTTGCCGTCGTACCAGCCGCCGTAGAGCCGCCAGACGTTGCGCACGACGAATTCCGGTTCGTCGTAAGAGGGTTTGAGATACGGCTTGGCCAGCAGTTCGGCGGGCGCGGTGACGCCGTGCACGACCTCGTCGAGCGTGGCTCCCGCGTTCATCGCGTCCACCGTCTGGTCGTGCAGGGTTTCGAGGAACTCGGCGGTGTCGGACAGCGCGGTCCGGATCCGGTCGGCGCCAGCGATCGGCACGCCGTGCCCGGGGAGAAGGAGTTCCGCGCCCAGACCGGCCATCCAGCGCAACGCCTGCGCCCACTCGGCGGCGTAACGTTGCACCTTCTGCGGGTTGCCCGGGTTGGGGGAGGACCAGATGAAAAAGTCGCCGCAGCACAGGATTTTCCGGTCGGGCAGCCAGGCGATCGTCGCGTCGTCCGTCTCGCCGCGGCCGTGCTTGAGCTGGACGTCGAGGTCGCCGACTCGCAGCGTCGTGGTGTCCCGGTAGGTGACGTCGGGGTGCCGGTACCGGTCGGGCCAGCGGAAGCCGGGCGACTGGAACTGCCGCTGGTTGATCACCGTGTTGTAGCCGCGGGTGCGCTCGTACCGCGCGAACCGCGGCGGCGTGTTTTCGTGCGCCAGCACGGACGGGCGCCGCCAGCCGCGCTCCTCGGCTTCGAGATCGAACGGGCCGACGCCGAAGACGTGGTCGATGTGGCCGTGCGAGTAGACGGCGGTGTGCAGCGGAGCGTCGGTGCGGGCGCGGGTCGCGCCGAAAAGGTCCTTCGCGGTGCGGCGTTCGCCGGTGTCGAAGCAGAACAGGCCGTCGGCGGTGGGGAAGAGGAAGACGTTGCCGAACGCCGGCCACATCCAGACGCCCTCGGCCAGCTCGTGCAGACCGTCCTTGCGCAGCGTGCCGGTGTGGTAGACGCGGGTGTCGGCCTCGCCTCGCCAGACCTTGTCGGCGTAGTCGAGCAGGTCAGTCACGGGATGCCTCCTGAGCGTTCTCGGTGAACAGGGCGTCGACGGCGACCAGGTCGTCGCCGGTGACGCAGAGCGGGTTGAGGTCGGCTTCGGCGAACTCCGGATGGTCGCCGAGGATCTGGATCAGTCCGTCGATCGCGGCGGCGACGGCGGTTGCCGGGGCGGCGAGGACGTCACCGGCCCATTCGGCCAGTTCCGCCCGCTGCTCTGGGGTTGCCGGGAGCAGCAGCGCACGGCGGGGTGCGGTGGGGTCTTCGGCGCGGTCGCCGCCTGCGCCGAGGACGACGGCGGTGCCGTACAACGGATCCCGCGTCGCGCCCAGGGCGAGTTCGGCGGTGTGCGGCAGCAGCGGCTGCACGACGAGGGTGCGATCCGGGTCGGTGGAGACCTCGTCCAGCCGCGCTTGGAGCGTGTCCAGCACGGCAGGCAGTTCGGCTGCCGTGACGCCGACACGGACCAGCTCGGCCCGAGCCCGGTGCGGCACGTCGGCGGCATCGCCCTTGACGACGTACGGCTCCGGCCAGCCGTGTTGCGCCACGGCCGCCGCGAGATCGGTTCCGGCGACGGTGTCCACGTGCGGGATGCCAGCCGCTTCCAGCAGCGGAACGGACCGCAGTTCAGTCCACACTGGACGGTCCTCGGCCGCGCTGCGATGTGCGGGTTCCGGGACCCGGTCCGGGACCAGCACCCGAAGGCGGCGCACGAGAGCGCCGATGCTGGGCAGCACGGTGTCCGGCCGTCCGACGTTCGCCAGCTCGCCGGGCGGCGCGCAGGCCCAGACGAACCACGTCGGTGTCCGCATCGCGGCGGCAGCGGCGGCCAGCCGGTGGTACGCCTCGCGGAACCGGTCGCCGAATGTCAGATAGAGCACGACGCCGTCCAGTTCCGGGTCCTCGTCGAGCGCGCCGAGCAGATCGCCGACCCGGTCGAGCCAGCGGTCGATGTTGCCGCCGAGGTCGACGGGGTTTTCGTCGGCCGCCTCGACGCCGCCGATCTCCGCGAGCTTCGCGCGGGTCGCGCCGGACAGCGGCGGGATGCGGACGCCCAGCGCGGTCAGGTTGTCGGCGAGGATTCCGCCCGCGCCGCCGGACATCGTGAGCACGGCCAGCCGCGGAGCCGGAGGAAGCGTCGTCCCTTTGCGGGCGCAGAGCACCGCGTCCACGAGCTGGTCGTCGTCCGTGACCAGGTGAATGCCTTCCTGGCGGCACAGCGAGGCGAGCAGGAAGTGGTCACCGGCGACGGCGGCGGTGTGGGACAGCGCGGCCTGCCGACCGGCGGCGCTGCTGCCGACCGCGAGCGCGACCACGGTCTTGCCCGCCGCCCGGGCCTGCCGGCCGAGCGCTCGAAGGCCGTCCGCGTCGCGCACGCCTTCGAGATAGAGCACGAGCACCTCGACGTCGGGCTGCTCGAGCAGGTCGCTGCCGATTTCGTGACTGGACAGGCAGGCTTCGTTCCCGACGCTCGCGTAGTACGAGTACCCGATCCCGGCCTGTTCGAGCAGGTCAGCGAGCACGAACCCCATCGCGCCGCTCTGCGTGACGATCGCGATCGGACCCGGCGGCACGCGGTCGCGGTCGAGGAACACGGTCGTCGACAACTGCACGCCAGCGGGGTGGCTCACCACGCCGAGGCAGTTCGGGCCGAGCACCGGCAGGTCTCCGGCGGCCTCGCGGAGTTCGTCCTCCAACACGGCGTTGCCGCCCTCCGCGAAACCCGACGCGAAGACGATGACGGCACCGGAACCGAGGTCGCGCGCCTGCCTGACCAGAGCGGGGACGGTTTCCGCCGGGGTCGCGAGGACCACCAGGTCGGGGCCGTAGCCGATCTCGGCGAGCGAGCCGACCGTGCGCACGCCGGGCAGGTCGAGCGGGCCGCGGGAGACGGCGAAGACCTCGCCGCCGTAGCCGCCGCGCAGCAGCCGGTCCAGAGCGATCCGTCCCCAGGACAGCGCGGTCGTCGCGGACACGCCGACCACGGCGACCGACTTCGGGCGGAACAGCGGCTCGCAGCGCATCGGTGCGGGACCTCCTGTGATCGCGGTCATGGACACAACCCCAACTGTCGCCGCTGACCTGTCCAGCTGGTAGCGCACATTGCCCAGGTTTTCGGCTACCGTGCTGTGACATGTCACAACTGTCGTGGCGCAGCTTCGAGCACCGGCTGCCGAAGCTGGGCGAGCGGACGATCCGCCGGTACGTCGAGACCTCGCCGCACTACCGCGGCACGGCGCCCGCCCACCTGCACCTGCACATGGCGCACACGGTCCGCGAGTTCGGCCGGATGTTCGCGCGCGCGGCGCGGGAGGGGAACGACCCGCGCGAGGACGAGCTGGAGCTGTTCCGGCAGCGGGGCCGCGAGCGCGGCGCGGAGGGGCTGCCGGTCAGCGAGTTCGTGCACGCCTATCTGCTGGCGGCCGAGGAGATGTGGACCGAGATCGACGACCTGTCCGGCGGCGCTCCGCCCGCGGAGACGACCGCGGTGCTGCTGAACTGCCTGCACCGGGTCTTGAACGTGGCGGTGCAGGCGCACCAGAAAGAATTCCAGACCGCGGACCACGAACAGCGCGAGGCGGCGCGCGCTCTGGTGCGGCGGCTGGCCGCGGGGGAGGTGGTCCCGGAACCGGCGGACGTCCGGCTCGCTCCCGCGTACGGCGTGCTGGCGCTGCGGTTCGCCGCCGACCCGGCGGATTCCGTCGGCGACGCGGTGGGCCGGCACTTGGCCGGTCAGCGGAAGGCGCGGTTGCTGCTGCAGCACCTGCATCGCGAACTGTCCGGAGACGTGCTGGCCGCCTTGGACCCGGACGGCGGCCTGCTGCTGCTTCCGTCCACTTCGGACACTCCGGACGCGGCACTGGCCGAGGCCCGGCTGGCGGTGCCGCGAGCGCACCAGACGACGGGCGTGGAGATCACCGGCGCGTTCGCCCACGCCGCCGAGCTGGCGGAAATCCCGGCGGCAGTCGCGGAGGCGGAGCGGCTCCTGCGGCTGAACTCCGTCCCCGGCACCGTCGCGGTGCTCGCGGACCACCTGTTCGAATACCAGCTGAACCACGACAGCGCGGCGACGCCTCAGCTGCGTGCGCTCGCGGCGCGGCTGAGCGGCGAACCGGATCTGACGACGACGCTCCGGACGTATTTCGACACCGACTTCAACCGTCGCGAGACCGCGCGCAAACTGCACGTACATCCGAACACAGTGGACAATCGCCTGTCCCGCATCGCCAATCTGACCGGTGCGGATCCGCGGACGGCGAAGGGGCTGTTGCTGCTCGGCGCTTCGCTGGGCTTGGCGGGGTGATCATCCGGCGAGCGAGGCGCTGCCGAAAGGCGGCACCTGGACCTCGGCCGGGGCGAAGACGAACGACAGCCGGTGATCCTGGACGACCGCGGTGAGCGGCTTCGAGACATCCGTGCTCTGCAACGATTGATCCGGGCCGGCGTCGACCGTCGCGGAGCCGGAGAAGGTCGGGCGCTCCAGAGTCTCAGCACCCGCTGGGCCGCGCTGAGAGACCGCGGATCGACGCGGCCGTCCGCCCTGCTTGCGCCGGACGGACTCGGTTGCACGGCAAGCGGGTTACCGCCCCGCACGAGCACTCGCGCCGAGGAAATCAGGTCTCCGGCCAGACTTCTCCCGAATGCAGTGCGGCGACGCGCGATCACGCAACCTCAAGCGCGCTCCGGTGTCGCGACGGACAAGGCCGACCCCGCTGCCACCGCCGCCTCGGCAGACATCTCCGCGCCCCGCGCGAAGGCCCCCGCAAAACCAGCTTCGCCAAGAACAGCCCGCACGGCCGCCGTGATCCGATCCACGTCACCGCGTTCGGCCGGGGGGAGGGGTGCCTCGACCCCGCGCCGGGCGGCGTCGGCGGCGCCCAGCAGGAGGGCGGCGCACTCGGCGGCCTCCTTCCCGCCGTACCGGGCCGCCGCTCCGGCCAGGCCTTCCAGGGACAGCGCCAGCGCGCGCGGTTCGTCGAGGGCCCGGGCGACGTCCAGGCTCTGGAGGTGAAAAGCCGTCGCCTGCGCGGCATCCCCGCGCAGTTCGGCGACGAAACCGAGTTCCGCGTACAGCAAATGGTCGCCAGCCAAGGAAGACAGGCCCGCGTAGCTGTCGCGGATGTGCCGCAGGTGCTGCTCGGCGGTGTCCAGCTCGCCGGAGCGGCGTGCACCGAGGGCGAGGCCCATCTCGGCGTGGATCTGGCCGTAGGTGTAGCCGTGTTCGGCGGCGATGCGGTGCGCCTGCTGGTGCAGGTCCCGCGCGCGGTCCCAGTCGCGTTCGAGCAGCGCCAGCCTGCCGAGTCCGGACAGGCGCGCGGCGACTTCCGCCTGCAGGTCCAGTTCGCGGGCGATCGCGAGGCCGGCGCGCTGGCGGTCCGCCGCGTCCTCGTAGTCGCCCTTGATCTCGGCCAGGGCGGCCAGCGGCGGGATGGTCTGCATTTCGCCCCAGCGGTCGCCGAGGGCACGGAAGAGTTCCGCGCTGCGGGTGCCGTCTCGGCCAAGGGCGGCGAGGTCGCCGCGGACCAAGGCGAGCATGGCCCGCAGGCCTAGCGCCGCCGCGATGCCCCACTGGTCGTCTTCGGCGGTGAAGAGGTCGAGGGCGAGAGCGGTCGCCTCGGCGCTGGCAGTCGCGTCGCCGACGCTGAACAAGCTGTAGGCCCGCAGCCACAGGGCACGGCCGCGGCGGATCGGGTCGCGAACCGCGTCGGCGTCGGCGGGAGCGGCAGTCTGATCGCCGGTCAGCAGGGCGAAAGCGTGGTGCAGGACAGCGAGTTCCGCGTCCGGAACCCCCGCGTTGAGGACGGTCGACAAGGCACGGCGGCCTTCGGTGAGACGGCCGCGCAACAGCCACCACCACGAGAGCGCGGTCGCCAACCGGGCCGCTTCGTCCGCGGCACTGGAGGTAAGAGCCTCGTCGAGTGCCGCGCGCATGTTCCCGGCTTCCGCGTCGAGACGCGCGAGCCAGGCCCGTTGTTCGTTGCCGCGCAAGCGGGTTTCGGCCTGCTCGGCGAGCGCGAGGTAGTGCCGCAGGTGCCGTCGGCGCACCTCGGCGGCGTCCGACCGCTCGTGCAGGCGTTCCGTGGCGTAGGCGGCGACCGATTCCAGGAGCCGGTACCGGATTCCGGCGGGCCCGTTCGCGACGACGACGAGCGAACGGTCCACGAGCCGCGTCACGAGGTCGAGCACCTCCTCGCGCCGGACGCCGTCTCCCGCGCACACCGCCTCGGCGGCTTCCAGGTCGCAGCCGTCGCGGTGGACGGCCAGCCGCCGCAGCACGATCCGCTCCGGCTCGCTCAGCAGTTCCCAGCTCCAGTCGATCATCGCGCGCAAGGTCTGCTGGCGGGCCGGGGCGCCGCGCTTTCCCCGGGTCAGGACCGCGAACCGGTCGCTGAGCCGCGTCGCCAGCTCGCGGACGCCGAGGCTGCGCACGCGGGTGGCGGCGAGTTCCAGCGCGAGCGGGATGCCGTCGAGGCGGCGGCAGATTTCGGTCACCGCCTCGAGGTCGGCGGGCGGGCATTCTCCCGGGCTCCGCGGGAAGCCGGGCGCGGACGCGGCGGCCCGTTCGACGAACAGCTTCACCGCTTCCGCCGTCGGCAGCGGTTCCACCGCGAAGACGGCCTCGCCCGGCAGCCCCAGAGGTTCCTGGCTGGTGACCAGGATGCGCAGGCCGGGCGCGGTCTGCAGGAGCAGTTCGCCGAGTTCGGCGGCGGCGTCGACAACGTGTTCGCAGTTGTCCAGCACGAGCAGCGCGCGCCGGTCGCGCATGACGGCGGCGAGCCGCTGTGCAGGTCCGGCGCCCGGCGAGGTCGCGGAGGAATCGTCGCGGATGCCGAACGCGGCGGCGGCGAGATCGGCGAGATCGGCGGCCGTCCCGTCGCGCACCCCGGCGAACTCGACCAGCCGAACGCCGTCCGGGAACTGCGCCGCGGTCGCTTCGGCGGCGGCCGCCACGGCCAGCCGCGATTTCCCGACCCCGCCGGGTCCAGTGAGGGTGACGAGCCGTGTCGTGCGCAGCAAACCGGTCAGCTGCGCGAGTGCTTGTTCCCGGCCGACGAGCGGGGTGAGCGCGCTGGGCAGGTTGCCGGGCGGTCGCGCTCCGGCGGCGCCGAGCCCAGGATCTTGCCGGAGCATCGATTCGTGCAGGGCGCGCAGCTCCTGGCTCGGATCGACGCCCAGTTCCTCGGCGAGCCGAGCGCGCAATTCCGCGTACGAGGCGAGGGCCTCGCCTTGCCGCCCGCTCAGGTACAGCGCGCGCATGTGGACTGCGCGCAAGCTTTCCCGCAGCGGGTGCTGCGGCACGAGAACAGCGAGTTCGTCGACCGCGGCGGCGTGGTCCCCGGCTTCCAGCCAGGCCTTCGCGCGTTCCTCCGTCGCGGCCAGCCGCAGCTCGGTCAGCCGATGCGCATCCGCGCGGGCGAACTCCTCGTCCGCGAAATCCGCGTAGGCCGCTCCCCGCCACAAGTCCAGCGCCTCGGTCAGCAGCACCGCCCGGCTCCGCGGATCCGGCGTCGACCTCGCCTTGGCGACGAGTTCGCGGAACTGCCCGGCGTCGATGTCCTCGATCCGCAGCCGGTACCCGGCGGGCTGACGCTCCAGCCGGTCCCGGCCGACGATCCGGCGCAGCTGGGACACCTTCGCCTGCAGCGCGCCGGCGGGTTTGCCGGGCAGTTCGCTGCCCCACAGGTCGTGCACGAGCCGGTCGGCGGTGACCGGTCCGCCGTCGCGGGCCAGCAACGCCGCGAGCAGCCGGCGCACCTTGGCCTCCGGTACGGCGACCGGTCGTCCTTCCTCGTCCCACACCGCGAGCGGGCCGAGAACCCCTAACCGCATGCGTCGCCCCCCGCGCTGTCGTCAGATCGCCGTCAGCCGATCGTAAGCAAACCCGAAGCACCGGTCCGCAGAGTGGTCCTCGTGAAGCGGAACCCGATGACGCGTATGTGTTCACCGGTCCCGCTGCCGAGGAGAAGGCCCGCGCCCGGCAGTCCCTGTTCACCCACGTCCGCAAGAGAAACCGGAGCATGAGCACTACATCAGAAACCGCCGCGGAAGAAGCCAGTGGCGAACAGCGGTTTCCGCTGTTCGCGTTGCTGGCCCTCGCCACCGCCGTGTTCATCACGAGCCTCACCGAGACCCTCCCGGCCGGCCTGCTTCCCGCGATGAGCGGTTCGCTCGGCGTGAGCGAGTCCGCGACCGGCCAGACCGTCACGATCTACGCGCTCGGCACGGTGCTGACCGCGATCCCGCTCTCCGGAGCCACCGCGGGCTGGCGGAGGAAACGGCTGCTGCTGACCGCGATGGCCGGTTTCGCCGTCGCCAACACCGTCACCGCGGTGTCGTCCGAGTACTTCCTGACGATGGTCGCGCGGTTCGTCGCGGGCGTCGCCGCCGGGCTCGCCTGGGCGCTGCTCGCCGGATACGCGCGGCGCATGGTCTCCGCCCAGTTGCAGGGCCGGGCGATCGCCATCGCGATGGCGGGCATCTCGGTCGCGCTGTGCCTCGGCGTGCCCGCCGGGACCTTCCTCGGGCAAGCCGCGGGCTGGCGCACGGCTTTCCTCGCCATGACCGCCTTGACGGTGCTGCTGCTGGTCTGGATCGCCGCCGCGGTGCCGGACTATCCGGGCCACCGCAGCGGCGAAAGGCCGAAGCTCCTGCCGACGCTGCGCGTGCCGGGGGTCGTCCCGGTGCTGTTCGTGACGCTGGTCTTCGTGCTGGCGCACACCATCCTGTACGCCTACATCGCCACTTTCCTCGCCGGGCTCGGCATGGGCGGCAGCACAGATCTCGTCCTGCTCGCCTTCGGTCTCGCCTCGATCGTGAGCATCTGGCTCGTCGGCGCGCAGATCCACCGCCGGCTGCGGTTGCTGACGATCCTCAGCTCGCTGCTCGTCGCCGCCGCCGCGCTGCTGCTGGCCACGATCGCGCGCGATCCGGTGCTGGTCTACCTGTCGGCGGTGCTGTGGGGCTTCGGCTGGGGCGGCGTGCCCACCCTGCTGCAGACCGCAGCGGGCGAGGCGGGCGGCGAATCCGCCGACGCCGCGCAGGCGATGCTCGTGACCCTGTGGAACGTCGCGATGGCGGCGGGCGGCGTCGTCGGCGGAGTGCTGCTCGGCCTGGCGGGCAGCGGCTCGTTCCCGTGGACCGTGCTGCTGTTGATGCTGCCGGTGATCGTGGTCGTCGTGGCCGCCCGCAAACACGGTTTCCCGGCCCGCTCCTCCGCGTCGTGACGTCCTCGATGGCTGAACACTCGCTCCACCACGTCGAACACGGCAGCGGGACCCCGGTCCTGCTCCTGCACGGTTACACCGTCGACCACCGGCTCTTGCTTCCGCTGGAACCGGTCTTCGCGGCCCGAACCGGTTGGCACCGCCTCTACGTCGACCTGCCCGGCTCCGGGCTGTCGCCGAGGCTGACCGGACCGGTCACCTCCGACGCCATGGCCGAAGAAGTCCTGCGATTCGTGGATGCCGTGATCGGCGACGAACCGTTCGCGGTCGTAGGCATCTCCTACGGGGGCATGCTCGCCCGACACCTCGTGGCCGAACGCGGCCCGCAGGTGCTCGGGACGGCGTTGCTCGCACCGCTGGTCAACCGCGCCGGCGAACGGACCTTGCCGGAACGGGAGGTACTCGCCCGGGACGAGCGCCTCTTGGCGTCGCTCGACCCGGCCGACCGGGAGGCCTTCTCGGCGATCGCGCTGCACCAGGACGAAGCGGGCTGGCGGGCCTTCCGCGACCACGTGCTGCCGGGGATCCGCGCGCACCACCGGGAGGACGCCGCGGAACTGCTCAAGGCGTATCTGCTGAGCAGGAATCCGGAGTCGGTTTTTGGTGTGCACCGCGGAAGGCACCTGATGGTGACCGGGAGACAGGACCACCTGGTCGGCTGGCGCGACCAGCTCGCGCTGCTGGACCACTACCCGCACCTGACCTTGGCCGTCCTCGACGGCGCGGGCCACAACGTGCACCTCGACCAGCCAGCCGCCGTGCACGCCTTGCTCGGCGACTGGCTGGACGGGTTCGCCCGGCCCGCCTGAACGCGGACCGGGCTGGCAGCGCACTAACTCGGCCGGACGCCAAGCTCCCGTTCGCAGACCGCGGCGATCCGCAGCAGCCGGGCGTCGTCGAAGTGGCGTCCGGTCGGCAGGGCACCGACCGGACGCCGGGCGGCAGCGGTTCGGTGAGCGCGGGATGGTCGCCGGGGTGGGCGGAGGGACGTGCCAGTTCGGCCAGTCGGCAATGCGCTAGCCCGGCCGGATGCCAAGCTCCCGTTCGCAGACCGCGGCGATCCGCAGCAGCCGGGCGTCCTCGAAATGCCGTCCGGTCAGCATCACGCCGACCGGCAGTCCGGCGGCTTCCGCGAGCGGCATGCTCAGCGCGGGGTGCCCGGTGAGGTTGGCCGGCGCGGTGTTGGCCAGCACCGCCCAGCCTCGCCGGACCCGTTCGATCGGGGACGCGACCTCGACCGGATGCGGCAGTCCGGGCGTGGTCGGCGCGAGCAGCGCGTCGACGCCGTCGAGGGCGCGCACGTATCCCCGCACCAGGCGGCCCCGGGCGTTCTGCGCGATCGCGTACCACTCGCCGCGGTAGGTTTCCTGCAGGTAGGAACCGGCGAGCAGGACGGCTTTCGCGGCCAGTCCGAGGTCCCCGGCCCGTTCGCGCCAGCCGCGCGCGAGACCGTTCGCCAGTTCCGGCCAGTACTGGCCGAGCCACTGGTATCCGTTGCCGCCGGACGCGAGCAGTGCGGCCGTGCCTTCGACGGTGGTGCCGAAGCACAGTGCACCCGCGTCGGCGAGTTCCGGCAGGTCCACCGGGACGACGGTCGCGCCGAGTTTCGTCAGCGCGGCCACCGTCAGTTCCAGTGCGGTTTGCACTTCGGGCGTCGTGCCGGGAAGCCGGACCAAGCCCAGCCGGACCCCGGCGAGCGAAGCCGGGGCCTCCGCGACGGCGGCGGAATAGTCGACCGGCTCCGGCAGGCCGACCTGCCGGGGATCGGCGCCGTCCGGACCGGCGAGCACGTCGAGGACCCGGGCGAGGTCCGCGGTCGTGCGGGCGAGCGGGCCGAGGTGGTCGACGGTGTGGTCGATCCCCAGCGAACCGGTCGCCGGAACCAGGCCGCGCGTCGGCTTGAGCCCGAAAAGACCGCACCACGCCGCCGGAACGCGGACCGAACCGCCCTGGTCGGCGCCGACCGCGACGTCGACTCCGGGATAGTGCAGCGCGGCCGCGCATCCGGCCGACGAACCGCCCGCGGTGCGCGCCGGGTCGAACGGGTTCCGGACCGCGCCGCCCGGTCCGGTGTCGCCGCCCGCGGCGAGGCCGAGTTCGTCCATCCGCGTGGTCGCGACGATCCGCGCCCCGGCGGCCCGCAACCGGGCGACGACGGTGCTGTCGGCGTCCGGCCGGAAGTCGGCGAGCAACGCGGAACCGGCGGTCATCGGGACGCCGGACACCGCGACGCAGTCCTTCACCGCGACCCGGAACCCGTTCAGCGCACCGGATCCGGTGGGTTCGGCGTCCGTCCACCAGGACACCGCGTGGAGCGGATCGTCCTCTGTGGACGGTGCGCGCACCGTCCGGGGCGCCGCGGCCGAAGGCTCCGGCCGCGGCAAGGAGCCGACCGTCTCAAGGATTTCCGCGAGTAGCTCCTGCACCTCGGGCAGTTCGGCCGGGCTGACCGGCAGGCCGAGGCGTTCGGCCTGCCGCCGGCTGTCGGGAACCTTCACCGCAGCGCCCGTCCGGCCGCGACCACGAGCGGGTCGCCCCCTCGATGCGGTTCGCGCACCCAGCCCTCGTGCCAGCCGGACATCTGCTGCATGGCGATGTCGATCGTGCGGAAATACCACCGACCGTCCACCTTGCGGAACTCGTCGGTGTACCAGCCGGTCATCAGCACCGGCTCGTAGCCGTCGGTGCCCGTCATCGTGGCGAATTCCAGCAAATCCCACCGGCCGTGCGCGGTGTCGCCGGACGGGGCGACGTCGATCACCGGGTTGACCATGAAATGCGCGGCCCACGGCATCATCCCGGCCACACCGGAGAACCACTTGCGGATCGCGTCGTGCCCGCGGTGCTCGCCGAACACGTTGCTGCGCCACACGACCTCGCCGTCCGGGGCGAAGAGCGCCATCAGCGCGTCGGGGTCCGCGCCGAGGTCGCAGGTGCGCGCGTAATCGCTTTTGAGCCGGCGGATCGCTTCGAGGTCTTCGAGCCGCTGGACGCGGGCGAGCAGGTCGTCGTTCATGCCGGGGTCCTTTCCAGGGCAACGGATGCGGTCTTGCAGACGGAACGGCAGGCGCGTTCGGCGGCGCAGCACACCGAACAGACGCTGCCGCGATGGAACGGGCAGGAGACGAAGTCCGCGCTGGCGTGCGGTTCGGAGCACACCACGCACTTCACGAGGTCCTCGGCGACGATGTCCCCGGCGGTCGAGGCGACGGTGTAGTACCGGCCCTTCGTGGCGAGCGCGATCGCGGGCACCAGCACAAATGCGGCAGCCGCGGCGATGAACGGGGCCAGCGTCATGCCCAGCGGCCCGAACAGCCCGAAGGCCGGGGGAGCCGAGACGATCAGCGCGCCGGCGATGGCGCCGAGCCCGACCGGGTTGAACGCGGGCAGCCGCGAACGGCGGTACTCGAAGTGCGGGGGAGACAGCCGCAGCAACCGCTTGTTGATCGTCATGTCCGCGACCACGCAGGCGATCCACGCGAGCATGAACACGCCGCCGAAGGTGAGCACCGCGTTGAGCCGGCTGTAGAGGTCGCCGAACATCGCGGCCGCGCCCAGGACCACGGTGAGCACCACGAACCAGTGCCGTCCGGGCGTCACGCCGAACACCCGGCAGAAGAACCCGGCGAACTGCAGCGAGCCGGAGTAAGCGTTGCTCAGGTTGATCCGCAGCTGCGTGGTGACGACGAACAGCACGCCCCACACGCCGAACACGTCGGGCAGGTACTTGCCGGGGTCGGTTTCGCCGAACCGCAGCGACAGCCACGCGCCCAGCAGCGTCGGGCCGAGGAAGGTCACCGCGGCGAACACCGGGCCGACCACAAAGGACCCGAGACGGCGGCGTTTCGCCGGGATGAACCGGCCGAAGTCCGCGGCGACCGGGATGGTCCCGGCGACGCCGAACGCGGCGGCGAGCAATTGCAGCACCGGCGGACCGGCCGTCGCATCCGCGCCGCCGGCCGGGCGGTAGGACCAGAAGCCGACGTCGACCGGCGTGTGCGCGGCGTGCCAGACGGTCAGCGCCATGAACACCGCGAACACCGGCAGCGTCACCCACATCAGGATGTTCACCAGCCGCAGGCCGTACCAGGTCAGCGGGATGAACACCGCGCCCGTACCGGCGTACACGACCCACGGCGGCACCGACGGCCACTGCGCCATCACCGCGTTCGCCATGATCGAGCCCTCGAAGGCGAAGAACAGCACCGAGTTCACCGCGAAGATCAGCGACGTCACGGTCGAGCCGAGGAAGCCGAACCCGGCGCCGCGGGTGAGCAGGTCGGACCCGAGCCCGCTGCGGGACGCGGCGCTGGTCCACAGGTAAGCCAGCGCGCCGACGATGACGGTGGCGATCACCAGCCCGATCACGAGATTCGCGGTCCCGTAGGCGCGCACCAGCGTGCCGCCCCAGGAGAAGAAGAACATCGCGGTGGTGATGCCGAACATGACGCCGAACAGCGACGGCACGCTCCACTTCTGGTAACTCGACGGCACCGGGCGCAGCGCGTAGTCCTCGCGGTTTTCGGCCCACGCTTCGGTCATGGCGTTCCTCCCTGGAGGGAGTTGTGCCGGGTCTCGGGCGTCAGGAACGCCGCGACCAGGCTGATCAGCGCGCCGCCGGCGAGGTACCAGGCGGGCGCGTAGGTGCTTCCGGTCGCTTCGAGGATCGCTGTGGCGACCAAGGGTCCGGCGCCGCCGAAGAGGACGACGCCCGCGTTGTAGCCGATTCCGACCCCGCTGTAGCGGCGGGCGGTGGGGAACAGCTCGGCGAACAGCGCCGGCTGCGGTCCGAGCATCAGCGCCTCGCCGACCACCATGACGCCGAGGCCGGCGATCAGGAAGCCGAGCGAAGCGCGGTGCAGCAGGAAGAATCCGAGCGGAGCGGTCACGAGGACCCACGCCGCCCCGGCGATGAGGAACGGCTTGCGGCCGATCCGGTCGCACATCCGCGCGAAGACGACGGTGAGCACGATCAGGATCGTCATCGCGGCGAACCCGGCGATCTTGGCCCGGCCCGGCGGCACGTGCAGGACGGTGGCCAGGTAGGTGGGCCCGTACACGAGCAGCACGTACGTGCACATGGTGGGCGAGCAGACGAGCGCGGCGATGCGGACCATCGAGCGCCAGTCGTGCCGCAGCGTCGCCCGCAGCGGCGCGCGCTCGTGCTTGTCCTCGGCGGCGAGTTCGGTGTACGCCGGGGTTTCGCCGAGCCGCAGCCGCAGGTACAGCCCGACCAGCCCGAGCGGCAGCGCCGCCAGGAACGGGATCCGCCAGCCCCACGACTGGAGGTCCGCCGGGCTCAGCAGTTCGGTGCACAGCAGGCTGGACAGCCCGGCGACCATCATGCCGAGCACGATCGTGATGGTCTGCCAGCTGCCGTAGTACGCGCGTTTGCCCGGTGGCGCGCTTTCGATGATGTAGGAGACCGCGCCGGTCCATTCGCCGCCCGCGGACAGGCCCTGGGCCAGCCGCAGCACGAGGATCAGGATCGGGGCGGCGACGCCGATGGACGCGTACGGCGGCACCACCGCCATGAGCGCGGTGCCCAGCGAGATCAGCAGGATGATCGCCGACAGCGCGCTGCGGCGGCCGTACCGGTCGCCGATGTAGCCGAACACGACGCCGCCGAGCGGGCGCACCACGAAGCTGACGCCGAACACCGCGAAGGTCAGCAGCAGCCCGGCGGCCGGGTCGGCGACCGGGAAGTAGAGGACGGCGATCGTGGAGGCGAGGTAGCCGTAGAGGACGAATTCGTACCACTCGATGAAGTTCCCGATGCACGCGGCGATGATCGACGTGCGCTGGGCGCGGGTGATCGTGGTCCGGGCCGGGGCCGCCGCGGTGGTCATCGGACGCTCGCTTTCTCCGCCGCGGCGCCCCAGTCCGGGGTGCCGAGGACCGGGATCCGGTCGACGTGGTCGAGGTATGTGCCGAAGCCGACCTCGAGCCGGACCCGGCCGTACCGGGCGCGGACGACTTCGGTGCGGGGCAGGGTGCTGATCGGGTCCGAAGTGGACGGTCGCAGTACGACGTCGGCGGTGCCTTCCCAGCCTTCGCCGGGCTGCGAGGTCCGGAACGGGACGCGCACCAGGCGGCTGATGTCGTAGCCGGTGCCTTCGGCGCTCGGGATGAGCTTCAGGGGGAAGTGGCTGGCGAACCAGTCCGGGATCGGATCGATCTCGGAGTGCCGCCGGGCAGCCTGCGCGGTGACGGTGACGACCTCGATGCCGTTCGCGGTCACGATCCGGCCGGTTGCCGAGGAACCGTCCTCGTCGAGCGTCACGGCACGGGCTTGTTTCTTGGGCAGCCCGAAGATTTCCCGGCCGAGCGTGCCGTGGTTGAGGCCTTCGATGAAGAACGTGAGCGGATACGCGCCCACCTCCTCGTGGCGGCGGCACTGGACGCAGACGCCGGCCTGCAGATACGGCGGACGTCGTTCCACCGTGCCGTCGGGCAGGCGGAACTCCGCGCCGAGGAACTCGGCGACCCAGACGGCGACGCGCGGATCGTCGGTCGGCGCAAGCGGCGCGGGGAGGACTTCGGCGAGCACCTGGGGATCGGTGCGGTATTCGACGGTGAGCCAGCGCAGGTCCACCGATTCCGCGCCGACGCCGTACAGCGGCGCGAACGCGGGCATGGACACCGCGGGAAGAACAGGGGGCATGGGGAGTCTCCGGAGGTCAGGCGCGGACGGTTCGGGCGATGGCTTCGGCGATCACGTCGGCGGTCGGGATGACCGCGCCGGCGAGGACCGGGGCGGCGGGGATGCGGGCGTCGGGCGCGCCGACCCGCACCGGCGGGCTGTGCAGCGGCACGCCGGATTCGGCGACGGCGGCCACCACCTCGCCGCCGAATCCGCCGACCGTGTGCGCCTCGTGGGCGACCACGAGCCGGCCGGTGCGGCGCACGCTTTCCAGGACCGCGTCGAGGTCGAGCGGACGGACCCAGCGCGCGTCGACGACTTCGGCGTCGATGCCGTCGGCGGAAAGCCGTTCGGCGGCTTCGAGAACCCGGTGCTGCATGGCGCCCCAGGTCAGCACCGTGACGTCCCTGCCGGGCCGGCGCACGGCGGCACCGCCGATTTCCGGGATCGGGCCGCCGATCTCGACCTCTTCCTTGCCCGCGTGATACAGCGTGCGATTCTCGATCACGACTACTGGATCGTCGCACCAGATGGCGGAAAGAAGGAGGTCGTAGGCGTCCTGGTGGGTGGCGGGCAGGCAGACGCGCAGACCCGGCACGTGCGCGAAGAACGCTTCCAGGCTCTGCGAATGCTGCGCGCACGCGCCCGGCGCGCTGCCCTGCTGGGTGCGGACGGTGATCGGCGCGGACAACGCCCCGCGCGACACGTAGCGGACATTCGCCGCCTGGTTGACCAGCTGGTCCAGCGCGACCAGGGAAAAGTCGACCCACATGATCTCGACGATCGGGCGTCGCCCGAACATCGCCGACCCGACCGCGCCGCCGAGGATCGCCGACTCCGAGATCGGAGTGTCGAAAACGCGCTCGCCGAATTGCTTGTGCAGCCCCTTGGTCACGCCGAACACGCCACCGGGCTTGCCGACGTCCTCGCCGAACAGCAGCGCTTCGGGCCGCTCGTCGAGCGCGCGGCGCAACGCGGCGTTGACTGCCTCGGCGTAGGACAGTTTCTTGGTCTCAGGCATAGAGGAGCTCCAGAACGGTTGCGGGGTCGGCGATCGGGTCGGCGAGGGCTTGGGCGGAGGCGTCGGCGATCTCGCGGTGGACGCGTTCGACGATGGTGTCCACTTCGGACTGTGCGACGCCGACCGAGAGGAGTTGCCATACCAGGGCACCGATGGGTTCCGCGGCGGTGGCCGCTTCGAGTTCCCCGGCGGGCCGGTAGTGCTGGGCGTCGCCGATGTAGTGGCCGACGATGCGCTGGGTCATGGCTTCGAGCAGGACCGGACCTTCGCCGTCGCGGGCGCGGCGGACCGCCTCGGCGACGGCGGAGCGGACGGCTTCGGGGTCGTTGCCGTCGATCCGCGCGCCGGGCATGCCGTAGGCGGACGCGCGCCGGAAGAGCTTGTCGATGCGCACCATGTCGGCGATGGGTGTCAGTTCGGAATAATGGTTGTTCTCCACCAGGAAAATCACCGGCAGGCGGCGTACGGCGGCGAAGTTCATCGCTTCGTGCACCGCGCCCTGGTTGAGCGCGCCGTCGCCGAACGCGGCGAGTGAGACCCGGCCGGAACCGTCGAAGGTGGCGGCTAGCGCGGCTCCGGCGGCGATCGGGGCACCGGCGCCGACGATCGAATTCTCGCCGTACATCCCGTGCGACGGAGCGGTCAGGTACGCGGAACCGCCGCGGCCGCCGTTGATTCCGGTTTGGCGGCCGAGAAGTTCGGCGAACAATGCGCGCGGCGGGGCACCGCAGGCGAGCGTCCAGCCGTGGCCGCGGTAGGTGGGGAACACCGCGTCGCGTTCGAGGTCGAGCGCGGCGCAGGCTCCGACGTAGACGGCCTCCTGGCCGTTGCACAGGTGGACCGACCCGACGATGTCGCCGGTCCCGCGCAGGCGGGCGACTTCCTCTTCGAAGGAACGGATGCGCTGCATCGCCTCGAAATGGCGCAGCAGGGCGGCGGTTTCGGGCATGGGGGTACCCACTTTCGTTTTCCGGAACGGGAAAAAGGTCAGGAAACGTCGCGGCCGGACCACGCCGACTGTTCGGGCGTGGGCACGACCAGCCGTCCGGTGCGCAGCAGGCCGCTGGCCATCACGGCCGCCTCGCGCACTTCCTTGACCAGCCACGCCTGGCGTTCGACAAAACGGGGCTGGGGAACGGAAACGGTGAACGCGCCCGCCGGGACGCCGCCCTCGCCGAAGAACGGGGCGGCGACGCAGCACACCCCGGCGCTGAATTCCTCCAGGTCCAAGGCGTAGCCGCGGCGGCGGATCGCGGCGAGGTCGGCCGCGAGCGCTTCGTAGTCGGTGATCGTGTTGGGCGTGACCGGTTCCATCGGCACGCCGTCGAACATCGCGGCCACCTGCTCCTCGGGCAGGAAGGCGAGCACGGCCTTGCACGACGCGCGGGCGTGCATGCTGCCGGTGTAGCCGACGTCGAGGTTGCCGACGTTCAGCGTGTGCAGGCCGGACAGGAAGTGCTGCAGGGTAAGCGTTCCGTGGTGCCAGCCGGCGACGTACGACGTTTCCTGGGTCTTGTTGTGCAGCCGGGTGAGGATCAGCGCCAGCTCCGGCGACGGGCCGGACCGCCGCTGCAGATGGCGGCTCAGCGACGCCGCCCGCGGACCGACGTCGTAGCGCCCGCCGGGCAGGCGCAGCAGGTAGCCGCCCGCGACGAGGGTGCGGAGCAGGTGGTAGCAGGTGCCGATCTTGATGCCGAGCTGGCGGCTCAGCACCTTCGCCGTCGCCGAACCGTCGGCCGCCGCGACCGCTTCGAGCACTTGCAGACCGCGCTCCAGCGTGTGCAGGACCGTGGCCGAGCCGTCAGCCATCGCCCACCTCCAGGCGGGCCAGCGCCAGGGCGAGCACCTCCGCTGCCGCCACGACCTCGCGTTCGGCGACAGACTCGTCGGGTGCGTGCGCCTTGGTCACTTCGCCGGGCCCGAAGATCGCCGTCGGAATCCCGCGCGAGCCGAAGAACGCCGCGTCCGAACCCGCGGTGAAACCGGTGAGGAGCTCCGCGCCGGCGGACTCCTTCTGCGCCGACCGCAAAGCGGCGACCAGCGGACTGTCCATCGGAGTTTCCCAGCCGGGCAGGCCTTCGTGGTCCCAGCGGACAACGGGCGGATGCTCGCGCAGCCAGTCGTCGGTGGCCGCGAACTGCGCCAGGACCCGCTCGACCTCCCGGCGGACCGCGTTCGGGTCCTCGCCGGGTTTGAGCCCGATCCGGCCGGACATCGTCGCGAAGTCGGGCACGGCCGCGCGCCAGCTCCCGGCGCGCGCGGTGCCGACCGCGAACGGGATGGCGGTCGGCACCCCGTCGAACAGCGGATGGCGATAGGAAGCGGATCGCTTGCGCGCGAACTCCGCCAGCGCCTCCCGCACCCGGATCAGCAGCTCGAACGCGTCCACGCCCCGCCAAGGCGCCGAGGTGTGCGCGGCGACGCCGGTGACGTCCACGGTGAAGAACAGCAGCCCGGTGCTGATCGGCACGATCGCGCCGTCGGTCGGTTCCAGCACGAGCGCCGCGACCGGGTCCGGCACCTCCAGCGCCGCGGCCCGGGTGCCGACCCCGGTGGTCTCTTCGGCGACCACGAGCTGGACCGCGACGTCGAACGGCAGGTCGACGCCCAGGTCTTCGAGCACCGCGAGGGCGTAGAGACCGGCCGCGATGCCGCCCTTCATGTCGACCGAGCCGCGGCCGTGGACGTGCCCGTCGCGGCGCAGCCCGGAGTACGGGGGATGGGTCCACTGCTGCTCGTCGCCGGCGGGAACGACGTCGAGGTGCCCGTTGAGCACCACGCACGGAAGCCCGCGCCGCCGCGGATACCAGGCGACGAGGTTCTCGCGCGCCTCCGGCCGGGGTTCGCCCTCGGCGAGGCCGGTCGGGCCGATCAGCTGCCTCGTCACCGGCCAGCCGCGGCCGGCGAACCAGTCGGCGTACACCCCGGCGACCCGGTCCTCCCAGCCGCTTTCGCTCGGCGCGCGCACCGTCGCGGCCAGCAGCTCCAGCATGTCCTCAGCCACCGCGTCGACGCGCGAGCGCACGTCGTGCCCAGTCGGTCGAGGCATCGTCACCTCCAGTTCGCCGTCCCCGTTGTCGGACCGGCAGACTCTGCGCCGCCGGCCGGGCCCGGTGCAGCAAACTGAACCCGTTTTTCGATTATCTGAAATTCGGCGCGCGGACGGAAGTGGCGCGGCCCGGCGGGCGCCTACGGTCCGCGGGACCCCGTCGCCCCGCCCGAGGAGGCCCCGTGTCCCACGCCGAGCTGCTGCAGCGGCACCGTCAGGTGATGCCGAGCTGGCTGAACCTGTACTACGACGCCCCGATCGAACTGGTCCGCGGGACCGGCCGCCGCGTCACCGACGGCGAGGGCCGCGAGTACCTGGACTTCTTCGGCGGGCTGCTGGCCACCATGGTCGGCCACGACATCCCGGAGATCACCGCGGCGATCCGGGAGCAGGCCGGGCGGCTGCTGCATTCCTCGACGCTGTACCTGATCCGCAACCAGGTCGAACTGGCCGAGCGGATCGCCCGTCAGTCCGGGATCGCCGATCCGCGCGTCTTCTTCGTCAACTCCGGCACCGAGGCGGTGGAGGCGGCGTTGCTGCTCGCCACCCAGCGCCGCCGGTCGCACCAGGTGCTGGCGCTGCGCGGGAGCTACCACGGCCGTTCGTTCGGCACCGTCGCGGCGACCGGCATCCGAGGCTGGTCCGCGACCGCGCTCAGCCCGCTCGCGGTCACCTACGTGCACAGCGGCTACCGCTACCGCAGCCCGTTCCGGGACCTCGACGACGCCGGGTTCGTCGCCGCCTGCACCGAGGAATTGCGGACGATCCTGGAAACCTCGACGTCCGGGGACGTCGCCTGCCTGCTGGCCGAGCCGGTGCAGGGCGCGGGCGGATTCGCGACGCCGCCGGAGGGCTTTTTCCCGGCGATGAAGGAAGTCCTGGACGAGTACGGCATCCTGCTGGTGTCCGACGAGGTCCAGTCGGGCTGGGGGAGGACCGGGCGGTCGTTCTTCGCGATGAACGGCTTCGGCGTGGTTCCCGACGCGATCACCTTCGCGAAGGGCCTCGGCAACGGCGTCGCGATCGGCGGGGTGGTCGCGAGCGCGTCCCTGATGGACTGCCTGACCGCGAACTCGATCTCCACCGCGGGCGGCAACCCGCTCGCCACCGCCGCCGGAGTGGCCACTGTGGACTATCTGCTGGACCACGACCTGCAGACCAACGCGGACAAGGTCGGCGAACACCTGATGTGCGGCCTGCGCGCGATCGACAACCCGCTGATCGGCGAGGTACGCGGGATGGGCCTGATGATCGGCGTCGAACTGGTGCTCCCGGGCACCCGCGAACCCGCCGTCGCCGCCACCGGGGCGGTGCTCGAAGCCGCGCGGGAGCGGGGCTTGCTGATCGGCCGCGGCGGCCTGCTCGGCAACGTGCTGCGCGTGACGCCGCCGATGACCGTCACCGTCGCCGAAGCCGACGAAGCCCTGTCGGTGCTTCGGGATTCCCTGGCGGCAGTGCACTTCTCGCTGAAGGAGGACAACTGATGAAGCGCTGGAATCCCGACACCGTCGGCGCCCCGGTCGGCCGCTACAGCCACGTCGCACGCGTGGAGGCTGGCCACGAACTGGTGCTGATCTCGGGCCAGATCGGCGCACTGCCGGATGGCACTCTCGCCGGACCAGACGCGGAAGCGCAGACCCGCGAAGTGCTGGCGAACATCGAACGCGTGCTCGCCGCCGCGGGCGCTCGGCCGGAACACCTGGTGAAGGTGTTCAGCATGGTCGCAGGCACCGAGCACCTGGCCGGTTTCCGCGCCGCCGTCGGCGAGGTATTCGCCAGGTGGTTCCCCGCCCAGGACTGGCCGACGCAGTCGATGGTCGTCGTGTCGGCCCTGGCCCGGCCGGAAATCGTCGTGGAAATCGAGGCGACCGCCGCGGTGCCGCGATGACGCCGGGGGAGTTCCGCGCCCTGTTCCCCGCGCTGGCAGACCAGGTCTGGCTGGACACCCCCGGCGCCCCGCCCGGTGCCGCGCCGGTCGTCTCGGCGCTCTGGGAAGCTCTGGACAGCTGGTCGTCCGGCACCTTCGACTGGCTCGCGTGGGACGGCGCGTCCGCGCGAGCCCGTTCTCTTTTCGCGGACTACGTCGGAGTGCCCTCGTCGACGGTCGCCGCGGTCTCGTCCCTCGCCGAGGCCGCCGCGACGGTCGCGAATTCCTTGCCCCGCAGCAAGGTCGTGGTAGCGGAAGAGGAGTTTCGCAGCAACCGGTACCCGTGGCTGGCCCGGCACGACGTGGTGAGCGTCCCGGCGCGCGGGGTCGAGGACCTGATCGCGGCGCTGGACCCGGAGGTCGCGCTGCTCGCGGTAAGCGAGGTGACCAGCCGCGAAGGACAGCGATTCGACCTTCCCGCGCTGCGTGCGGCGACCGACGAGGTCGGGGCGCGGCTGTTCGTGAACCTGACCCAATCGTTAGGCGCGCTGCACTTCGATTACGCCGCGGTCCGCCCGGATTACCTCGCCGTGCACGGGTACAAGTGGCTTCTCTGCCCGCGTGGCACGGCCTGGCTGGTGGCGCGTCCGGACCGGGCGGCCGAGCTGACGCCGCTCGCGCCGGGGTGGAAGTCGACCTCGCCGCCGCACGGCTATTTCGGCGGCCCGCTGGAACTCGCCGCCGAGGCGTCCCGGTGCGACGCGTCCCCGGCCTGGTTTTCGTGGGTCGGCGCGTGCGCCGCGCTGACCCTGTTGTCCAGCCTCGATCCGGCGGCCGTGGAACGACATGTCGTGGGGTTGGCGGGAATGCTGCTCGACGAAGCCCAAGCGCAGGGCTACCGGCGGGTGACGGATGGGCCGTTGTCGCAGATCGCCGTGGTGGCAACGGATCGCGCGCCCGAACTGGCGGCAGAGCTGACGAAGGCCCGCGTGCGAGCAACGGCCCTCGGCGACCGGGTGCGGTTCGGATTCCACTACTTCAACACCGAGGAGGACGTCGCCGCGGCGGTGCGGATTTTGGCGCGGTAGCGGGTCCCGTCAAAGCTCGATTTCGGGATGCAGCCGGGCGACGGTCCATCTCCGTTGCCGGTTGGCGGCGAGACTGGTGCCCACGAGCGCCACGACCGCGAAGCCGGCCAGGACCGCGAAGTCCCGGACGAGGTGCGTGCCGAGGCCGCCGGAGACGGTGACGCGCAGGCCGTCGACGAGGTAGGTCATCGGCAGCAGGGGATTCAGGAACTGGAAGAACCCCGGGGTCGTCGGCATCGGGTACAGGCCGCCGGACGACGTCAGCTGGAGGATGAGCAGGACCAGCGACAGCACGTCGCCGGGAGCGCCGAGCGCGGTGCGCAGGAAATGGTCGATCGCCACGAACGAGGCCGCGCCGACGAGCAGCAGGAGCACGGTCAGCACCGGGTGAAGCGGATCGAGCCCGAGCCCGAAATCCACGACGGCGTACAGGACCAGCGCTCCGACGCAGCCGAGCATCGCCCCGGGGAGCCAGCCGGCCACGGCGACGGTGGCGGCGGACACCCGGGAGGCGAGCGCGCGTTTGTTCAGCGGACGCAGGAGCAGGTAGGCGAAGAGGCCGAACACCCACAGCGCGATCCCGAAGAAGAAGGGCGCGAAACCACGCCCGTACACGCCGGCCGGGTTGAGGTTCTGCCGGTCGACGTGCACCGGGTTGCCCAGGACCTCGGCGGCGTGGGCGATCTGGGCGGGGTTGGTCTGCGGGATGCGCTTGAGGCTGTCATCGATGACGCCGGAGACGTCGGCCGCGCCGCTGTGCGCCTGGTCGGCGGCGGTCTGCGCGGTGGTCGCGCCCTTGGTCAGCGTGGTCAGCCCGGCGGTAAGCGTGCGCGTGCCGGCACTGATGTCCTGCGCACCGTTGTCGAGCAGCACGGTAGACCCGCTGAGCGCGTTGATGTTCTGCTGGGCGGTGCCGACGTTCGCCTGCAGCGCCTGTGCCTGCTGGAACGCTTGCTGTGCGGTGCGATCGGCCGCCGCGGTGTCCCCGTCCACTCGCGCGGTCGCGTCGCTGAGCTGGTGCGCATCCGCGAGCGCACGCTGGTACGCCGGATCGCCCCGAAGCTGCGGGAAGGTGTCGCCGAGCTGCGTGAGATCGGCGGTGCCGCGCTGGGTGTACTGGCTGATCTGCGCCGTGCCGGTGTGCGCGGCGGCGAGTCCTCGTGCCGTGACGCCGGTGACCCCGCTGAGAGTGGCCGCGGCGCCCGGCAGCTGATCGGACACGACCTGGCCGACTTTCCGGGCCTGACCGCCGAGCGTGTGCACGGCTTGGGAAACGCGGTCCGCGCCGCTGGAGATCTGCGCTGTGCCTTGGCGCAACGTGTCGGTGCCCGAAGTGAGAGCGGTGGCTGCCTGCTGCCCGACCGTGGTGGCGTCGACCAGCCGGTGCGCGCCGTCGGAAGCGGTGGTGAGCTTGTCGCGTACGTCGGACAGTTCGCCGTAGATGCTGCGCACGTACGCGGCGTGGGCGGCGGCGTTGATCTGGTCCTGCAGCTCCGGCTGTACCACTTCGGTCATGATGCCGACCACGTAGTTGTTGGCGTCGTTGAGTTCGATGCCGATCCCCGCCTGCTCGGGGCGCGTGTTCGCCGCGGTGGCCAGCTTGCCGCTGAAGTCCGGCGGAACGGTGATCGTGAAGTAGTAGCGGCCGTCGGTCAGCCCGGCCCGGGCTTCGCCGCTGTCGACGAAATGCCAGTCGAACGTGCCCGCGGCCTTGAGCTGCTGGACGAGCTGGTTTCCGGCGTCGATCGGCTCGCCCTGCGGCCCTTGCGCCGGACGGTCCTCGTTGACGACCGCGACCGGGATGCTGCTCAGCTTGCCGTACGGATCCCAGTTGGCCCACAGGTACATCGCGCCGTAGAGCAGCGGAACCAGGCACAGGACCACGGGGACGAGGCGGCGCAGCGGGCTGCCGCGGAAGCGCCGGAGTTCGAGGAGCGCGAGCCGTACCGCCTTCATCGGGCTTCCTCCGGTGCCGAGTCGTCGGGCAGCCGGTCGGTGCTGAGCGCCGGCAGGGCGAGCCGGACCGTCTCCAGGTCCGGGGGCGCGGGACGGACGGAACTGGCGAGCAGGGTGACCCCGGTCGCGGCGACCCGCCCGGCCGCCGCCCAGACCTCCCGGCGCTGGTCCGGGGTGCAGTCCCGGTCGAGATCGTCGAGCACGATCGCGCCCGGCCGTTCGGCGAGGGACAGCGCCAGCGCCAGCCGGGCCGAACCGGCCGTGCCGAGTTCCTCCGCCGTCGCTTTCCCCGGAACGTCGAGACCGACCAGGTCGAGCGCGTCCCGCACGGCGGCGGTCGTCACGCGCGCCAGCCAGGTGCGTTCGGCGATCAGCTCGTCGACCCGCAGCCGGGGCTCCAGCGAGAGCGCCGGACCCGCCGCGGCGACCGCCACCGTGCGGCGGACCTCCTGGTGGTCGTCGGGCAGAAGATGAGCACCGACGCGCACCGCGCCCGAATTGAGCCGCATCCGGCCCGCGAGAGCGAGCAGCAGGCAGGTCCGCCCGGTCCCGGCCGCGCCGTGCACGGCCAGGATCGCGCCCGCGGGCACGTCCAGATCGACGTTCTCGAACACCGGCCCCCTCGGTCCGCGCACCCCGAGCCCGCGAGCGGTGACTTGCACACCTGACAACATGACCGGACGGTAACCGCGCAACCCCGGTACGCGCACGATGAGGCGCGCTGTCCCTCCGGCGGCCGACGCTGAAAGCGGTTGCCCAGGATCGGACGATCGTGGTGGTCTGGCGCGGTGATCGAAATCGGGTGGGAGCGGCCGTTGCATCAACGCGGCGTTGCCTCGGTCCTGGCGGTGACGCGCGATCACCTCATCGTTCACGAGCGCAGCACCAGACTGGTGAGCCTCGACCCGGCAAATGGCTCGGTGCGATGGGACGCTCCCGTCGGCACCTGGCCGCGCGCGATTGTCGTCGCCGGGGACCGCTGCCTGGTGATACCGCGAAACACCCCGCGACTGTCCTGTTTGGACCTCGCGACCGGGCGACGGCTCTGGTCCGCGGACGTTCCCGCTTTCACCGGACATCTGGCCGTTTCCGCGAACGTGGCGCTCGTCGGCGGCTGGCGCGGGATTCGTGATCTCAGCGATCGGCCCCGCCGCTTCCTGCTGCGCTGCGGGCCGCGCACTGGCTGAACTCGGCCTGGCCGCCACCACTGCCCGTGCGTTCGTCCGAGCCGAGACCGACCTGGCGGCTACCGCACCGGACCATGCCGGAGGATCGCTGTGGCTGCCCGAACCCGGCGGCGGTTACCCGGTGGCGGATCCCGTCACGGGACGCGTGCAGTGGCGCAAGGCACGGGTGGACCTGCTTCGCCGACCTCAGAGGTCGAGCACCGTGACGGTCACCCGGGCGACGTCGCCGGGATCGAGCTTCTCCGCTTTGCGCACCGCGCGTTTCACCGGCAGCACGTAGCCGCGCGTGCTGTCCGGGAAGATCGACGTCCGCCACGTCGTGGCGCCGACCCGGACCTGCACGCGCCTCGATCCGAAGCCGCGGCGCGGGCCGCCCAGTTCGCGGATCTCGTCGGAGATGTCGCGGGGCAGGCTGACGAAGGTCCAGGTTTCGGTCCGCCGTGCGTCCCAGATCCACAGTTCAGCGTCGAAGTGCACTTCCACCCCGCCAGCTTCGCACGCGGCACCGACAGTTTCCGGAGCGAGCCGCACCACCCGATCAGGCCGAGACGAGGCTCGTGACGGCCCAGGTGACGCACGCGACCCCGGCGATCTCCAGAACGATCGCGACGAGCAGGGTCCGCGCGGTGCTGATGTTGATCGCCCGCGAGTTCTGCAGCACCGTGAGCCGGGTTTTGGCGACTTCCCTTTCCGCGTAGCTCGACGGCGCGTTCCAGTATTGGTCCTCGGCGATCAACGGGGTGAGGTTTTTCAGCGCGATCGCGTCGCTTCTCCGGGGCGCGTTGGTGAAGATCCCCGCGGCCGCGGCGAGCACCAGCAGCGCGGCCGCCAGGTACAACGGAAGCTTGACCGCGTCCGGGAGCACGAAGTTCTGGGCTTTCGTCGACAGCGCGGAGAGCCCGAAAAGCAGCGTGACCAGCGTTCCGGAAGAACTGATCACCGCCAGTCCCCGGACCTGCAGGGAACTCGCGTTCGCGCGGGCGTTGTCGATCTCTTTGTCTATCAGGCTCGCGATCACGGGCCCGGATTTCCTCGCGCTGTCCGCCGGTTCGGGCCCGGCGGTCATTTGTCGCGGTCTTCCGCGGGGTCCGGAAGAATGCCTCCGTCGAGGACTTTCTCGGTCCCGATAGTCGGGTAGGCGAATTCCGACGGAGGGGACGGCGGCTCGGCCGGGAGCGGCAGGGTCGTCTCTTCGCGGTCGTCGTCGGACACGGCGTCCTCCGGGGTTCGGCAGTGCCGGTGGTGTGACAGTGAGTCGCCGTGCCGTGGTGTTTCGTTACCCGGGCGGAGGTCAGCCCGCGGTGGGCGGTTGATCCACGAGCTGCGCCAGGTACAGCTGCTCGCCGAGTTTGTCGATCAGCTCCAGCTGCGTTTCCAGGTAATCGACGTGGTGCTCCTCGTCGAGAAGGATTTTCTCGAGCAGGTTCGCGCTGCCCGCGTCGCCGTGGGCGCGGCACATCGGGATGCCGGGCCGGAGCCGGTCGAGCACGTCGATTTCGATCGCGAGGTCCGAGGAGAACATCTCGGGGATCGTCTGGCCGACGTTGATCGGCAGGAGCCGCTGGTAGTTCGGGAGGCCGCCGAGAAGGAGGATGCGGTCGGTCAGCCATTCGGCGTGGTGCATTTCCTCGATCGACTCGGCGCGGGTTTTGGCGGCCAGCTTCGTGAACCCCCAGTCGGCCTGCATCCGAGCGTGCAGGAAGTACTGGTTGAT
Source organism: Amycolatopsis sp. AA4 (assembly GCF_002796545.1). Lineage (GTDB taxonomy): Bacteria > Actinomycetota > Actinomycetes > Mycobacteriales > Pseudonocardiaceae > Amycolatopsis. The sequence goes on along the minus strand of NZ_CP024894.1, from coordinate 4,413,405 downwards.
CGCGGTCAGCTCGCTGGTCAGCTGCTCGTTGAGCAGCGCGAGCACCTCGTCGTCGCCTTGCATCGTCCGCACCTCCGGCCTCGACCGGACCGGATGCTACCCACGCGTGATGCGCCTCACAACCGGAGCGGAGCGTGCTGGTCAGGCGCTGTGCGCGAGGTCCTGCGGGGCGGCGCGTTCGAGGAGGATCCGGTTCAGCCGTTCGTGACAGGTTCCGCAGCCGGTCCCGGCGGCGCAGCGCTCGCCGATCTCCTCGACGCTGCGGGCTCCGGCCATGACGGCGGCCTCGACCTGCGGCATCGTCACAGCCGCGCAGACACATGCGTACATCGCCGACGACACCCCTTTGCCGGTCCGGGTGATTAGGTAAGGCTAAGCACAACAGATCAACTGGGGTCTGGCAAGGAGCGGGTCGAGTGGCCGCGGTCACTCGGGCGGGCCGCTGCGGCACCAACCGGACGTTTTGCTCGCGGGCGCCGCCCGGGGCCGCCGGGAATCCGCGTCTGTCGCGGGTGGACAGTGTGCCGCGGGCACAAGCCAAAACTCAGTTCCGGGACGTCGCCGGGCGAGATCACGGCCCGGCCCGGTCACTCGCGGTGCAGGTGGCGCAGCGTGGCCGGAAGGTCGAGGTCGAAGTCGTCCTTGTCGTCCGCCCAGCGCGACATCACCTCGGCCGCGCCGGTGGCGAGGGCGTCCGGGAGACCGAGCGCCCGGGCGGTTTCGGCGACCTCCAGCATTTCGGGTGCCCATCGCCAGGCGCGCGCAGCCGCGGACGGCAGTCCGGCGGTGTCTGCCAGCGCGTTGCCGCCGAAGGCGTTCGCTTCCTTGCGGAGGTGCTCGCCGACACCGTAGTCGTCGGCGATCGCGTGGCTGACCGCGGCCAGCGCACGCGAGGCCTTCTGGAACGACCCGTAGGCCATCTTCACCGCGCTCGCCGCGCCGATCCGTCCGCCCAGCGGCACCGGTTCCGCCCTGCTGCCGGCCAGCAGTCCCCGCACCAGTTCGACGGCTTCGTCCGGGCCGGAAAGGTAGACGCGGGCGGTCGAGCGCTCGTCCGGGGGAGGACCGATGATCGATCCGTCCACCACGGTCGCGCGGACCCGGTCGGCGATCGCGGCTGTCCGATGTGGACTGATGGCGTTCGCCTCGACGTAGACCCCGCGGTAGTCCCCGAGACATCCGGCGACCTCCTCGGCCGCGGCGGGCGGGCAGATCGAGAACACGACCGCGCTCCGCTCGAGGAGCTGGGGAATCGTCTCCGCCGCGGTCAGCCCGGTCTCCGCGGCTCGTCGCGCGGTTCCCGCCGACCGCCCGGCCGGGCACCACAACACCCGATGCCCGCCCGCGATCAGTTGCGCCGCGATCGCCGAACCCATCCGGCCCGGATGCAACAGTCCCACCGTCGTATCCGCCACAGCACGGGTATACGTCAACGAGGACGGCTCCGCCACCTCCGCGCTAGGCGGGCCGGGAAACGCCCGATTCGGCGCGCTGCCGCAGGATCCGCGCGGCGTGCTCGCCCCACTGCAAGTTCTCCTTTTCGAAGGAGATTCCGCGCAGCAACGTCAGATAAGGCCCGACGCGGTCGTTCTCGCGCAGGTAGTCGCTTTCCGACCGGCCGTCCAGCATGCGCTCGCGCAGCCGCTCGAACCGGGCGAGTTTGGCGCGGCTCCACTCCATGCGTTCCTCGACGGCGGCGAGCACCGCTTCGGCGTCGCCCGCGTCGCTTCCCTGCACCTTGACCAGGAGGTCGTCCCGGATCGTGGTGGGCTGGACCGGCGTCGCGGTGAACTCGTGCAGGGCGCGCCGCCCGTCGGCGGTGAGGCGGAACACCCGCTTGTTGGGCCGGCGTTCCTGCTCGACGACGCGCGCCGCGATCATGCCCTCGGCCGAGAGCCGTTCGAGTTCGCGGTAGAGCTGCTGCGGGGTCGTCTGCCAGAAGTTGGCGACCGACGCGTCGAACGACTTGGCCAGGTCGTACCCGGAGAACTCGCCCTCCAGCAGGGAGGCGAGGATCGCGAACTTCAAGGACACCTGGACACGGTAGCACTCCGGTGATTAATCTCGGCTGCACTTAATCAACAAAGTTAGTAGGAGGCAGCGTGCACCCGTTCCGGAAGGCCGTCGAGAGCGGCGACCACACCGCCGTCGAAGCGCTGCTCGCCGACGACGTGACGTTCACCAGCCCGGTCGCGTACCGGCCGTACCCCGGCAAGCCGATCACCTCGGCCATCCTGCGCGCCGTGAGCCAGGTTTTCGCCGATTTCCGCTACGTCCGGGAGATCTCCAGCGCCGACGGGCACGACCACGCCCTGGTCTTCACCGCGAAGGTGGGGGACAAGGAGATCAACGGCTGCGATTTCCTGCACACCGACGAAAACGGGCTGATCGACGATTTCGTGGTCATGGTGCGCCCGCTCTCCGCGGCGACGGCGCTCAGCGAAGCGATGGCCGCCCGGTTCGAGCAGATCAAACAGGAGGCCGGTGCGTGACGATCCGTTACGTGGCCTTGGGCGACAGCCAGACCGAGGGCATCGGGGACGGCGACGAGGCCACTGGCTACCGCGGCTGGGCGGACCGGTTCGCCGAGCATCTCGCCGCGGCCGGCGAGCCGGTGGAGTACGCCAACCTCGCCGTCCGCGGACGCCTCGCCGGTCAGGTGCGTGCCGAACAGCTCGCCCCGGCGCTGGCTCTGCGTCCGACACTGGCCACCGTGGTCGCCGGAATGAACGACGTGCTCCGCCCCGGCTACGACGCCGACGCCGTGGAAGCGCACCTGACGGCCATGTTCGCCGCACTCACCGCTGCCGGTGCCGAGGTAGTCACCCTTGCCTTCCCCGACCTCGGGCGAATCGCCCCGATCGCGGCCCCGTTGCGCCCGCGAGTCGCCGACCTCAACCGCCGAATCCGTTCCGCGGCCGCCCGATACGGGGTCACGGTCGTGGACTGCGACCGGCACGAAGTCGCCAGCGACCCGCGTCTCTGGTGCGCGGATCGCTTGCACGCCAACCCGATCGGACACGCCCGCATCGCGGCGGCCGTCGCGCACCGCCTCGGCCTCCCCGGCAGCGACGACAGCTGGAGCGCTCCGCTGCCGCCTGCCGTCCGCAAACCGGCGTGGCGCAAGGTCGGCGCGGAACTCCGTTGGCTAGCGGAGTTTCTCGGCCCTTGGCTGGTCCGACGGTTGCTCGGCAGGTCTTCCGGGGACGGCCGCAGCGCGAAACGTCCAGTGCTGCTTCCCGTGTGAGCGCGAGCAAGTTGCGATCTGCGACGGCTCCGCACTTGGAGCGGTATCGGCGGACAGTCAGGCCAACAGCTTGGTGAGCCGATCCAAGAGCTGGCCGAATTTCGCGAGGTCGAGCGGGTCGCCCCACCCGGGTGCCTCGTCGGTGACCGGACCGTCGGCTTCGCCGTTCCAGTAGAAGAAATCCGCCCAGCCGCCCGTGAACAGCACGACGCTTCCCTCCTGCGAGCCTTTGGCGAGCGCAACGCCGATCGAATCGGCATCGACGACGGCCGCGCGATCGGTGACGATCCGGTGCGGCCAGACATCGGCCTGGTCCCGCCAAGTGGTCTCGCCCGCGGTGATGCCGAGACGGTGCCACTCGCCGCGCCGCTGAGCGATCTGCCGCGCGGCGGCGTCCAGGTCGATGAGGTTGTCCACGGGACGAGTATCGCGGGTCGCGCAAGCTTGATTCTCAAGACTCCGCACGGTCCTGTCCCGCCGCCCGGGAAAGGCGGCGGGACGTCCCGAGGTCAGTGCTTCCGGTCCACCACGGCCGCGGAAGTGCCGCCGCGCCGGGTCGGTTCCCCGGCGGCCAGCAGTTGTCCGTGCGGCAGGAATTCGATCCCCGCCGCCACGCCGATGGCGCCCGCGTTCTTGAACTTCTGCCCCAGCGCTTCGAGCCCCTGCACGACGGGCAGGGCGAGGAAGGCCGGTTCGGCGTCGGTGGTCGCGGCGTTCCGCTGGGAGGCGCGCGGGGCGGCGATCGCGTCCGGCAGGGTCATGCCGAGGTCGAGCCGGTTGACCAGGATCTGCAGGACGGTCGTGATGATCGTCGCGCCGCCGGGCGAACCGACCGCGAGGAACGGCTTGCCGTCGTGCAGGACGATCGTCGGCGACATGCTCGACCGCGGCCGCTTGCCCGGCGCGGGCAGGTTCGGGTCGGGCGCCGAACCCTGCGTCGGGGCGAAGTTGAAGTCGGTCAGCTCGTTGTTCAGCAGGAAGCCGCGTCCGGGCACGGTGATGCCGCTGCCGGCCAGCTGTTCGATCGTGTTGGTGTAGGACACGATGTTGCCCTGCTTGTCGGTCACGACGAAGTGGTTCGTGTGCTGCTCGTTGCTGTCCGACGACGCCGCCGGAGCGGTCGCGCAGCCCGGGCCGGGGGCGTACGGATCGCCCGGGGCGACGGGGCTCGACCCGGCTTTGTTCGGATCGATCAGGCACGCGCGAGACGCCGCGAAACGCTTGGAGAGCAGCTGTTGCTGCGGCACGTTCACATAGCGCGCGTCGCCGATGTAGCGGTTGCGGTCGGCGAACGCGAGCCGGCTCGCCTCCAGGTAGTGGTGCAGCGCCTGCGTCTGGTCCATCGTGGACAGCGGGAAGTTGCCCAGGATGTTCAGGGATTCGCCGACGGTGATGCCGCCGCTGGAGGACGGGGCCATGCCGTAGACGTCGTAGCCGCGGTAGTTGATGTGCGTCGGCGTGCCGTCGAGCGCCCGGTACGCGCGCAGGTCGGACAGCTGCATCGGGCCGGTCAGCGGGCTCGCGGTGCCGGGCGCGGCAGGCGGGTTCTGCACCGTCCGCACGAGGTCCCGGCCGACCGAGCCGCCGTAGAACGCGCCGATGCCCTCGCGTTCGATCTGCCGGTAGGTCGTGGCGAGATCGGGGTTGCGCAGCACGGAACCGGCCTTCGGGGCGGCTCCGCCGGGCAGGAACAGCTCGGCGCTGGGGGAGAAGTGGGCCAGCTTCGCCGCGACGGACTGCGTCTGCCGCTCGAACTCCGGCGTGACGACGAACCCGTGCTGCGCGACCTTCTCCGCGGGCTTCAGGTTGTCCGCGAGGCTGAACTTGCCCCACCGCTGCAGGGCGCGCTGCCAGGTGGCGAGCATCCCCGGCACGCCGACGGAACGGCCGCTCTCGACGGCGGTCTCGAACGCGTACGGCTTGCCGGTGGCCGGGTCGAGGAACATCGACGACGAGTCGCCCGCCGGGGTGGTCTCGCGCCCGTCGATAGTGGACACGGTCTTGGTGCGGGCGTCGTAGTAGACGAAATACCCGCCGCCGCCGAGCCCGGCGACGTACGGGTCGGTCACGCCGAGCGTCGCGGCGACGGCGACCGCGGCGTCGGCTGCGGTGCCGCCGTGGCGCAGCACGTCGATCCCGGCCTGGGTGGATTCGACGGTGTCGGAGACGACCGCGCCTCCGGAGCCCTCCGCTACCGGAGTCGGCGGCGGGGCCGGTTTCGCCGAGGCCGCGGGCGCCGCGCCCAGTGCGCAGACGGCGGCGAGCCCGGTGGCCATCGTGGCGGTGAAGAAGCGCTTCACAGGCATGGCAACCCTTCCTCGGCGGCGCGCCCGTAGCCCCGGGCCGGGCGCACCGGGTAAGACTGCGGTGAAACCAGGGGAGGTCCTGTTTAGCACCCGAAGTGCCGAGAGGACAGTCTTTCCGCGGCGGCGCGGGCGATCCGCGAGAGCGGATTCAGCGCGGTCCGGCGGGTTTCTCCGGCGGCAGCCCGAGCAGCCGCAGGTACATCCGGGTGAGATCGGCGAGGAGCTGGTCCCGGCGTTCGGGGTGCCGGGCCAGCACGGGGGCGAGGACCGCGACGAGGCCGCCGCCGCCGAGCGAGACCGTTTCCGGATCGGCGGCCGGGTCGGCCAGCCCCCGCTCGGCGAGCCGCCGGATGTAGCGGGCGCCCCGTTTCGTGGGCAGCTCGTGGATCTCCTCGCGCAGTTCCGCCATCGCCGGGTCCGCGATCGCCTGGTGGTCGAGGACGGTCAGGAAGGACAGGTTTTCCGCGTACGCGTCGAGGTACGCGGTGGTGGTCGCCGCGGCCACCGCCCACGGGTCGTCCGGGTCGAGCCCGGTCAGCTCCTGCGCCTGCACCAGCTGGTCGCGCACCTGGCGCGCCAGCACCGCGAAGACCTCCTCCTTGGCGGCGAAGTACACGTAGAACGTGGCGCGCCCGACGCCCGCCTCGCGGGTGATGTCCGCGACGGTGGTCAGCGCGAAGCCCTTGGTTTCGAAGACGCGCCGCGCGGCGGCGAGCAGCACGTGCCGGGTCGCGCTGTCGGCGCGGTCGAGCTTCTCGCGCACGGCCCAGGTTCCGGATGCCATGGACGTCAGCATACCTATTGACGTTGACGTCAATGTCAACGCAGGATGAGGGCAGCGCACGTCCCGAAGGAGCAGCCCTTGCCTTCCGTCCTCATCGCCAACCGCGGCGAGATCGCCCTCCGCGTCCTGCGCGCCGCCCGCGCTCTCGGCTGGCGCGCGGTGGCCGTCAAAGCCGCCGAGGAAGCCGACGGCCCGGTGCACCGGCTGGCCGACGAGGTCGTGGTGCTCGCCGGGGACCGGCCGTACCTCGACGCGGACCAGCTCGTCTCCGCCGCCGAACGCACCGGATGCGAACTGCTGCACCCGGGCTACGGCTTCCTGTCCGAAAGCGCCGAGCTGGCCGAGCGGTGCGCGGCGCGCGGGATCCGGTTCGCCGGGCCGGACGCGACGGTGCTGCGGACGTTCGGGGACAAGGCCGACGCGCGGCGGCTGGCGGAAAAGCTCGACGTGCCGGTGCTCCGCTCGACCTCGGACGTCGCCGAGGCGGGCGCGTTCCTCGCGAGCCTCGGCGCGGGGCGCGGGGTGATGGTCAAGGCCGTCGCGGGCGGCGGCGGACGCGGGATCCGGCGGGTCGTCGACCCGGCCGAACTGCCGGGGGCGATCGACCGATGCCGGTCGGAGGCGTTGCGGGCGTTCGGCGACGACACCGTGTTCGTGGAGGAGCTGGTGCCGCGGGCGCGGCACCTCGAGGTGCAGATCGTCGGCGACGGCACCGGGGCGGTCAGCCACGTCTGGGACCGGGAGTGCAGCCTGCAGCGACGCCACCAGAAGGTGGTCGAGGTCGCGCCTGCCCGCACCGTGCCCGACGAATGCCGGGCTCGCCTGCGCGAAGCGGCGACGAGGATGACAGCCGCGGTGTCCTATCGCGGACTGTGCACCGTCGAATTCCTGGTCGACGCGGACGATCCCGCGCGGTTCGCGTTTCTGGAGGCGAACCCGCGGGTCCAGGTCGAGCACACCGTCACCGAGGCGGTCACGGGGCTGGACCTGGTCGTCGCCCAGCTGCGGATCGCGGCGGGCGCGACGCTCGCCGAACTCGGGCTCGCGCAGGAGGAAATCCCGCCCGCGCGCGGCACGGCCGTGCAGTGCCGGGTCAACCTGGAGGAGCTGCGGCGGGACGGCACTGCGCACGCCACAGCCGGGCGGATCGAGGTGCTGGATCTGCCTGGTGGGCCGGGCGTGCGGGTCGACACCGCCGCGCAAACCGGGGCGGTCGCGACCACGACGTACGACTCGCTGCTGGCGAAGATCGTCACGCACGTTCCGTCGGCGGACCTGCCGGCGGCGATCGACGCTGCCCGCTCGGCGCTGGCGGAGGTGCGGGTCGACGGACCGGGCACGAACGTCGAGTTCCTCCGGAAGCTGTTGTCCCGCGACGAAGTCCGCCAGGGAGCGGCGACCACGTCCTTTGTGGACGAACACCTCGCCGAGCTGGTGCCCGAACACCGTCCGGAGGCCGCGGCGGGTGACGGGATCGCGGCCGACTTCGCCGGTTCGGTGGTGTCCGTGGCCGAGCCGGGCGCTCGCGTCGCGGCCGGTGATCCGGTCGTGGTGCTCGAAGCGATGAAGATGGAACACGTGCTGGCGGCACCGTTCGCGGGCGTGGTGCGGTCTGTCCACATCGGAGTCGGGGATCTCGCCCGTCCCGGGCAGCCGCTCGTGGAACTGACCGCGGACGCCGACCAGCACGACGCGAGCACCGGGCCAGCCGAACCGGACCCGGCGCACATTCGGCCGGATCTCGAAGAAGTGCTGGAGCGGCATCGGATCGGTCTCGACGAGGCACGGCCGGAAGCAGTGGCGAAGCGCCGCCGCACCGGCCATCGCACCGCGCGGGAGAACATCGCGGATCTGTGCGACGACGGCAGTTTCATGGAGTACGGCGCGCTCGTGATCGCCGCGCAACGCCAGCGCCGCACCGAAGCGGACCTGATCGCCGCGACTCCGGCTGACGGTCTGGTCGCGGGAATCGGCACGGTCAACGCCGAGCACGCCGCCGACGCGCGCTGCGTCGTGCTCTCCTACGACTACACCGTGCTCGCCGGCACCCAGGGGTTCATGAACCACGAGAAGACCGACCGGATGCTGGATCTCGCGGCGCGGCAACGGCTTCCGCTCGTCCTGTTCGCCGAGGGCGGCGGCGGACGGCCGGGGGACACCGACGTGGTGACCGCGGGCGGCCTCGACCTCGACACGTTCGCCGCCATGGGCCGGCTCAACGGGCTCGTGCCGACCGTCGGCATCGCGTCCGGCCGCTGCTTCGCCGGGAACGCGGCGCTGCTGGGGGTGTGCGACGTGGTGATCGCGACGGAGGACGCGAACGTCGGCATGGGCGGACCGGCGATGATCGAGGGCGGCGGGCTCGGCGTGTACCGGCCGGAGGAGATCGGCCCGGTTTCGGTGCAGGAACCCAACGGCGTGCTCGACCTGGTCGCCGCGGACGAGGCCGAGGCCGTGGAGCTGGCGCGGCGGTACCTGTCGTACTTCCAGGGCGACCGTCGCGAATGGACGGTCGCGGACCAGCGCCGGCTGCGGCACGTGGTCCCGGAAAACCGGGTCCGGGTCTACGACGTGCGGCGCGCGATCGAGCTGCTGGCCGACGAGGATTCGGTGCTGGAGCTGCGCCGCGGCTTCGGGGCGGGCGTCGTCACGGCGCTGGTGCGCATCGAGGGCAGGCCGATGGGCTTGCTGGCCAACAACCCGCGGCACCTCGGCGGCGCGATCGACGCCGACGCCGCGGACAAGGCCGCCCGGTTCCTGCAGCTGTGCGACGCGCACGGGCTCCCGGTCGTCTCGCTGGTGGACACGCCGGGGTTCATGGTCGGCCCGGACGCCGAGCGGACCGCGACGGTGCGCCGGTTCGGCCGGATGTTCGTCGAGGGCGCGCATCTGGACGTGCCGATGATCGGAGTGGTGCTGCGCAAGGCGTACGGGCTGGGCGCGATGGCCATGGCGGGCGGCGGGTTCCGGGTTCCGGAAGCGATGGTCGCGTGGCCGACCGGCGAGGTCGGCGGGATGGGCCTGGAAGGCGCGGTGCGGCTGGGCTACCGCCGCGAACTCGACGCGATCTCCGACCACGCCGAGAAACAGCGCGAGTTCGACCGGCTGCTGGCCGAGAGCTACCGGCGCGGCAAAGCGCTGGCCGCGGCGACAGTGTTCGAAATGGACGACGTGATCGACCCGGCCGACACCCGCGCGTGGATCACCCGGACCCTGCCGCGCGAGCGGACGGCCGGTCCCCGCAAGCGCATCGACACCTGGTGACGAAGGAGCCCGAAATGGACCTCGAGACCTACCTCGACGACGTCCGCGCACGCCAGGCCCGGGTGCGCCCGGCGAACACGCCGGACCACGTCGTGCTCCCGCTCGGCGAACTGAGCCTTCCCGGACACGCCGACCACTGGGCGCGGGAACGGCCCGACCAGCCCGCGATCGTCTACGAAGGCCGGACGCTCGCCTATCGCGAACTGGCCGGCCTGGTCGCCCGGGTCGCCGGATGGCTGACGGACGCCGGGGTGCGGCCGGGGGGCCGGGTCGCGGTGGACCTGCCGAACTGCCCGCAGTTCACCGTCGCGATGCTGGCGATCCTGCGGCTTGGCGCGGTGCACGTGCCGGTGAACCCGATGTTCCAGCAAGCAGAACTCGTCTACGAACTCGCCGACAGCGGCGCGACGGTCCTGGTCGCGGCCGACACCGTGCTGCCGGTCGTGCAGGCCGCGCTGCCGGAGACTCAGGTGCGGTGCGTGCTCGTGACGGCGCTGGGGGAGTTGTCGGCGGCAGGCGGTTCCCCGGTGCTGCCCGCCGGTTTCGCCGCCACCGCCTGGGCGGAAGCGGCGGCGCATCCGCCCGCGCCGGAGCACCCGGCCGACTTGGACGCGTTGGCAGCCTTGAACTACACCGGCGGGACGACCGGCTTGCCGAAGGGTTGCCAGCACACGCAGCGGCACATGCTCTACACCGCCGCGACGGCCGCGGCGGCGACCGGGCACACCGTCGAAACCGGGTACGTCCCGTTGTGCTATCTGCCGGTTTTCTGGATCGCCGGCGAGGATCTGGGCATCCTGAACCCGATCGTGCTCGGCGGCACGTCGGTGCTGATGACCCGGTGGGACGCCGAAGCCGCGCTGACGGCGATCGAACGGCACGGCGTGACGTCGATGGTCGGCACGGTGGAGAACTACCTCGAACTGCTGGAACGCCCCGACCTCGCGGAACGGGACCTGTCCAGCCTCCGGATGCCGATGGCGGTTTCGTTCGTGCGCAAGCTGACCCAGGACGTGCGCGCGGCGTGGCGCGAGGCCGTCGGTGCGCATTCGGTGCTCTGCGAAGCGGCGTACGGGATGACCGAGACGCACACCTTCGACGCGACGCCGTACGGCATGGCAGAAGACGACCAAGATCTGCTGGCGGAACCAGTGTTCTGCGGTGTCCCGATGCCCGGCACGGACATCGCCGTGGTCCGCTTCGGCACCCTCGACCCGCTTCCGCTCGGCGAAGCGGGCGAGATCGTGGTGCGCAGCCCGTCGGTGATGACCGGCTACTGGAACCGTCCCGACGCGACGGCCGCGCAACTGACCGGCGGCTGGCTGCACACCGGCGACAACGGCCGCCTCGACGAGAACGGCTGCCTGCACTATCTGGGGCGGGACAAGGATTTGATCAAGGTGAAGGGAATGAGCGTGTTCCCGGCCGAGGTGGAACTCCTGCTGGCGCGGCACCCCGCGGTCCGGACGGCCGCGGTCGTGCCCGCCGCGCATCCGGAGTCGGGACAGGTGCCGGTGGCCTTCGTGAGTCTCTCCCCGGACGCTTCGCTGACCGCGTCGGACCTGCGTGCGTGGGCGAAAACCGCGATGGCGCCGTACAAAGTGCCGCTGGTGGAGGTGGTCGGCGAGTTCCCGATGACCGCGACGGGCAAGATCCGCAAGACCGAGTTGTCCGACCGGGCCCAACGCGTGGCCGACGAACACTGAACCCTGCTCGGTCAGGGCGCGACCAGCCGCCCCTTTTCGTCGTGCCGGAGCGCCCACCGGCCAGGTTTGGCCGGAACGAGGCGAGACCGGATCCCGGCTTCGGCGAATTCTCGTTCCAGGTCGGCGAAATTCTCGCTGTAGATGGACCAGCCCTCGTGATGGACCGCGACGACGTGGCTGGCATCGAGCAAGGCAGCCACGTCAGCGGCTCGCGCCGAGGTGAGAGTCAGCGCCCGCCCGGCGTTCTTGCTCGGCACCCTCGCGGCCCCGGCGTGCAGAACCGCGACGTCAATGCCGGGAAACGCGGCCGCGATCGCCTTGACCGGCCCGATGCCCGCGTTGTCGCCGCTGACGTACACCGTGGGCAGTCCGGCGGATTCCAGGACGAAACCGTGGACTTCGGTGTTGATGTTGCCGGCGTCGTCGCGCTCCCCGTCGAGGGGTCCGTGCTGCGCCGGAACCACGTGCACGCGGACCTCCGCGATCCGGTGCGCCTCGAAATCGCCGAGCCCGATCGCCGGACCCCCGAGGCGCTCGGCGCTCTGCCTGCCGGTGACGAGCAGCGGAACGCTCTGGGCGAAAACCCGGCCCTCGCGGTCGAAGTTGTCCCAGTGGAGGTCGTGGCTGAGCAGAACCGCGTCCACCCTCCCCAGCGCTGCCGGCGAAACCGCCGGGCCCTCGGTCTTCCGGTACGCGCCGTAATCGCCGGGCGGATCGAACGTCGGGTCGGTCAGGAACCGCAGCCCGCCGTAGTCGATGACCGCCGTCGGCCCTCCGACCGGGCCGATCGCGAAACGGTGCCGATCCGAACTGATGTCGTCGCTCATACTGCCAGCATACCTAGAGGTAGGTATGCTGTCTCGTATGCGCGACAACCGCACCAAACTGATCGAGACGGGCGCGGACCTGATCTGGCAGTTCGGCTACACGGCGACGAGCCCCCGCCAGGTGATGGCCGCCAGCGGGGTCGGGCAGGGCAGCTTCTACCACCACTTCCCGGCGAAGACCGACCTCGGAGCGGCCGCGATCGCCGCGAATGCCAGTGCCATCGTCGCAGCCGCGGAGGCCGCCCTCACCGGGCCGGAACCGGGTCTCGTCCGGGTGCGCCGCTACCTGCTGAACGAACGGGACGCCCTCGCCGGGTGCAAAATCGGCGGTCTCGCCTACGACCACGCGGTGCTGGCCGACCCTCAACTGCTCGGCCCCATCGGACAAGCGTTCGGCCGGGTCGCGGAACTGCTCGAATCCGCGCTCCGAGAGGCACAGGAGACCGACACGGTGCGGTCCGACCTTCCGGCGTCCGATCTTGCGGCGATGGCGATCTCGGTAATCCAGGGCGGCTATGTCCTGGCCCGCGCCCGCTCCGACGCGGGTCTGCTCCGACGGGCCGCTTCGGCGGCGTACGCGCTGCTCGATCCGAGCGACGGTCGCTGAGGTCAGCCGACCTCACGGGGTTGTTTCCGCTGGCCTGCCTGCGCGGCTGTCTCGAGGTCGGTGATCTCGCCCGCGGAGTCGGACTGGTCGCCGTGGCGTGGGGGAGCGCGCACTGGAGTCGCACAATCGTGGTCGTGCTTCGAAACCGCATGGTGTGGTCGCGACCGGCGGGTCCCGGCAGGCGTGCACGGGTGGCCGGGGCGAGGGGAATCGTCATGCGCCGCCGGCACCGCTTGAGGCTCCTCCAGAGCAACCTGACCGGGACGGCTCAGGCGAGCGTGAGGAAGAGCTTCTCCAGCTGTTCTTCCGTCATCGCGGCTTCGTTGCCTTCTCCGCCGCCGGACACGCATTCGCGCAAGCCGCTGGCGATGATCTTGAACCCCGCCCGGTCGAGTGCCCGGGAGACGGCGGCGAGCTGGGTCACGACGTCCTTGCAGTCGCGGCCTTCGTCGATCATCGAGATGACCCCGGCGAGCTGGCCCTGTGCGCGGCGGAGCCGGTTGCGGACCTGGGTGACGGTGTCCTGGTCGCCGATCATGGCTGGTCTCTCCCTGTGTGGCCGGTGGAATTCGCGAGCGGTCAGGCGCCGCGCTTGCGCCACGGCCACGAGCGCGGCGGACGCGGTTCGGCGGGATGTCCGGGACACCACTGTCCGGCGGGGACGGCGGCTTTGACCTGGTCGACGTGCTGGCCGCAGCCGGCCCAGGTGGTTTTGCCGCAGGTGCGGCACGGAACGGGGCGGCACATGGTCATCCTTCCGGGATCGTGGGCGCGCCGGCGCGCGGGCGGCGAAGTTCGGCGAACGCCGGGACCGCGGCGGCGGTGCGCAGAGCATCGAACAAAGCGCGTCCTTCGGCGGGGGCGGGCAATGCGGTGAGCACCGGGCCGAAGAACGCGCGGCCGTCGATCTCGGTGATCGGGCTGCCGCCGGTTTCCCCGAGCGCGTCCTGGCTGGCCTGGTGCGCGTCGTGCACGGCCGAGTCTGTGGCAGTCGAATTCGCTTGGTCTGCAAGGTATTCCGGCAATCCCGCCTCGCTGAGGGATGCGCGGAGCACTGCGTCGCTGACCGGTTGCCGCTGCTCGTGAATGCGGCGGGCGAGCGCGAGGTGGAATCGGGCCGCGGCGGCCGGGTCCTCGATCGCGGCGCGGACCCGGCCCGCGTGCAGCGAGTCCTCGACGCGCTGCCGGTGCGACTCCGGCACGGTCTGTCCCTCGTTGAGGACGGCGAGGCTCATCGGCCGCACCGAGAACTCCGCCTCGGCGTCGGCGAGCCAACGGTAGGCGAGCCAGGCGAACGGGCAGACCGGATCGCCGTAGAGCACCACGTCGGTCATGCCAGCTCCCGGTCGAGCGCGTCGAGTGCGGATTCGAGCCGCGCGGCCGCTTCCGCGGCGACCTCGGCTACGCCCGCCTCGGGTGCGACGTCGGCCATCACCGCGGGATTGATCGCCTCGACGACCGTGCCGCCTGCTCCGCTCTCGCGGACGACGACGTTGCAGGGCAACAGCAATCCGATCTCACGGGTCGCGCTCAGTGCGCGGTGGGCGAGCGGCGGATTGCACGCGCCCAGGATGGTGTAGCGCTCCATCGCCTCGTCGAGCTTCTCGCGCATGGTCGCTTGCACGTCGATCTCGGTCAGCACCCCGAAACCGGCCCCGGCAAGCGCGGTTCGCGTCTTGGCCATCACGTCGTCGAAACCCGCGCCTTCGTAGGTGCGGGACAAACCCAGCTGCACGGCGACTCCTTTCCTCGCGGTCCAGGATACCCCCGGGGGCATTGGCCATGCCCCTGGGGGTATCTGTCAAGCCGCAGTCGGCCCGGCCGGGCGGATGTTCGAGCCGGTGCCGACCGAGGGAAAGATGTTCTACAGCAACGGTTCTGGTCACGCGCCGGGCTCGCGCAGGGTTTGAAAGCCGCGCTCATCGACAATGCCTTAGGGCGCAAGGGAACCGCCGACGGCGGCAGTTACAAGCTCACCATCGCCCGCGACGAGCCCGTCACCGGCGAGGGACACGTGCTCCTGCCGACGTTCGGCGTCACCACTGGCCGCAACTTCCAGCCCGTCGGCGGCGGCAAGGCCACGGTCAACGGCGACTTCGTGATGACCTCGCCCAAGGTGCAGCTGGTGATCCAGGCTTTGCGCGCGGGCGGCATCGCCCTGGGCGAGCTGCACAATCACAGCTTCACCGAGCGGCCGCGACCGACGCGAAACCCGCGAACTGACCACAAAGGACTGGCCGCCCCGCCTTAGCGGACCGGCTGCTGCTCCAGCAGCGCGGGACGGCCGCCCGTCCCGGCGGGCACCGGGAAGAAACTGCGGTGGCTGCCCGGATCGACCGCGACCACGTGCGCCCCGTCGGCCAGATGCCCGGCGCCGGTCACGGTCATCGCGCGGCCGTGCAGTTCCAGCACGGTGACGGTGCCGCTTTCGGCCGCGACGAACAGCCGGTGCGCCCCCGGGTCGTAGGCCAGCACGTCCGGATCCTGCCCGACCGGGTTCTGCCCGAGCACCTGCCCGGTGTTCAGGTCGACGGTCAGCAGCGCCGCATTGCCGTCGCAGGCCACAAACCCCAGCCGCGCCACCGGATCCAGCGCCAGCCCGTGGTCGTGGTCGCAGCCCGGCAGCGGCCACCGCCGCGTCACCGCCAGCGTCGCCGGGTCGATCACCGCGAGTTCATTGCTGCCTTGCACGTCGGCCAGCATCCGGTCGGCCGCCGGGTCGTAGGCGACGTTGCCCGCCTCGCCGCCCAGCGCGACCGTGCCGCGCACCGCCCCGGTCGCGGCGTCGAGCACCGTCTCGGAACCGCCGGTCTCGTTCGTCGTCCACACCGCGCCGCGGCGGGGGTCGAACGCCAAACCGTCCGGATAGTCGCCCGTCGGCGACCGGTTGAGCACGGCACCGGTGTCCTCGTCGAGCACGGCCATCTGGTTGTCGCCGGTCGCGGTGGCGAACACCCGGTGCAGCGCGGGAACCGCCAGCACCCCGTGCACCTGCGACAGCCCGCCGATCGTGCGCACCACCCGATGCGCCCGCACGTCGACCTCGATGACTTCGCTCGCGCCCAGATGCGCGACGAACAGCAAGCCGCGCCCGACGTCCAGGCTCGCGTAGTCGAACCGCGATCCGTCGCCCGGCAACGGAATCTCCCCGTCCGCCCGCAACGGAAGCGGCGGCTCCGGCGGCGACTGCCCGCCACCGCACCCGGCCAGCGCCAGCGCGGTCGCCAGCAGGACCGATGCGCGCCGCGCCAGTCTCATCGCACCCCGCCTTCCCGGGAGGCAACCGAGGCTACAGTGCGCCGAGCACAACGGCAGGACACCCAAAGGCCAGGCGTGCTCCGGTTTCGCCGAACAGCCGGATGTCGCGGCGCTTGCGGCGGTCGCGGAAGGGTTTTCCTTGCAGGTGTCGAGCAGTTCGTCATCGACGACGGGAGTGATTTCGTCGTCCCGCCGTGGAGCGAGGAGGCTAGGTCAACTGCGCGGGCAAGCAACGTCGCACGGTCGAACTAGCTAGGAACGCGAGCGATGGGTGAAGGGGTGGTCCCCAAAGGTCCCCAAGCCTCCACGCTGCCCCTCGGCCGCAAGAGCAAACCCCGGAAACAAAAAGCCGCCCGACCTGGGCTTCCACCCAAGCCAAGCGGCTCGTTCGTCCGGTCGGGCTGACAGGATTTGAACCTGCGACCCCTTGACCCCCAGTCAAGTGCGCTACCAAACTGCGCCACAGCCCGGACTCCGCACTCCCCGAGGAACCCCTCGTGAACTGCGATGCGACTACTCTAGCGGGTCCCCCAACCGCCCCTGCAACGAGGTCTCCATTACCCCCTGACCTGCGAAAATCCCGACACGACGCGAAGATCAACCGAGAGGCGGGAGCGGCCAAAGAAAACCGGCCCTGATCCCGCACAGGGGACCAGGGCCGGACAAAAGGCCTCAGCGGCCGGTGAACCGAGCCTTCCCCGGGCCGTCCGCGAGGAACGACTTCACCGCGCCCCGCAAGTCCTCGGTGTTGTACAGCTCCGAGGCGATAGCCGTGACGTGTGCGTTGGCCTCCGGCACTCCGCCGTGCTCGAAATGGGCCAGGATCTGCTTCGTGGCGGCATGTGCTTGCGTCGGTCCTTCGGCGAGCTGGCGCGTGAACTCCCGCGCGGCCTCGTCGAAACCCTCGGCCGGAAGCACCCGGTTGACGACGTTCCAGCGTTCCAACGTGGCCGCGTCGAAGGGCTCGCCGGTGAAGACGAACTCCTTTGCCCGGGCAACCCCGGCGCGCGCGGCGAGGCGTTGCGTTCCGCCCATCGTGGGGGTCAGGCCGACGACCTTCTCCACCAAGCCGAATTTCGCGCGAGACGAGGCCAGCAGCAGATCGCAGGCCATCGCGACTTCGAAAGCCCACGTCAAGCACAAGCCGTGTGCGGCGAAGACCGTCGGGAACGGCAACGCGGCAAGGCGATCCGGGACGGTGAGCAGCTCGTCGAAGAGCACCTTCGCCTCGGCCGCGGACGACTGGGCGTCGAAGAGCGCGACGTCGACGCCTCCGCTCACGACCTTGCCCTCCGCGCGGATCAGGAGGGCGCGGGCGGGCGTTTCCTCGAGCGACGCGATCGCGTCCAGAAGCGCGTCCTGAAGCGGCTTCGTGTACAGGTTGAGCGGCGGTTCGTCGATGGTGAGCACGGCGAGCCCGCCGTCGCGTTCCAGCCTCGTCATGCTTGCTCCTCGTTCGCGGTGAGTTGGTCCCAGTACGCCTGCGCGGCCGGCCGCCATTCGACGTGCTTGCGGTGGAACAACTCCGCCGCCTTGGTTCCGCTCCAGCTCGCGGGCAGCAGTTCCGCGGGCAGTTGCGGGTCGAGGAACGGGAAGCGGCGCCATTCGTGCACCAGTTCGGTCTGCGCACGCAGCACCGCTTGGTCGCCCGAGGGCGACACGCCGGTGAAGCGGTCGATGAAGTCCTCGTACCGGTCGGTCAGCTCGGACAGGTCCCACGACCGCGCGACCATGCTTTCCTGGTCGCCGATCGCGCCGTACTCCGAGGTGAAGGACATCGCCTGCGCTTCGAGGCCGAGTTCGGCGACGATCTTCTGCGCCTCGGGCTCGCGGCTCGGATCGGGGCTCACCCAGACGCCCGCCACCGGCGAACCGAAACCGGCCCAGGTGAGGCGCGTGCGCAGGCGGTGCCGGAGGTCGCGTTTCGCTTCCGGGACCGACACGATCAGCATCAGCCAGCGGTTTTCCCAGGGGCGCGCGTCGCGGCCGAAGGCGTATATGCGCTCCGCGCCCTCGGTGAGCAGCCGCCTTCCCGGCGGGGTCAGCGACCAGCGGACGCGGCGGCCGATGCGCTCCGACACCAGCCAGCCCTCGCCCGCGGACCGGGCCAGGGCCTGGCGCGCGGACTTCTCCTCGATGTCGAGCATGCGGAGGGATTCGACCAGGATCGACGTCCACACCGGACGGTCGCGGGGCAGCACGTACTCGCCCAGCACGGTCATCAGCAGCGACCGCGCGCTGGCGTGGCTCACCTCGCGCCGTCTGCTGACGGTCGGCCGGGGAGCCCGCTGCTTCCCCCGTCCGAACGGGACCGGGGCGGGTTCCGCCATCGCTTTTCACCGACCTCACTGCTCTTGTTGGACCCGGAGAACCCGCCCAGAGTACCCACTGGGAGTGACGGAGCCGACACGCGGCACGCGGCGCGCGGGCTCCCCGTAAACTCGGCTCCGATATGAGCGCCACACTCGTCGCGAAGGACCTGGCCGCGGGCCACGGTGACCGCGTCCTCTTCTCCGGTCTCGATCTCGTCGTCGCCCCGGGCGAGGTGATCGGCCTGGTCGGCGTCAACGGCGCCGGGAAGTCCACCCTGCTCCGCACGCTGGCCGGGCTGGCCCGCCCGGAATCCGGCGAGGTGCGGCTGAACCCGCCGACCGCCACCGTCGGGCACCTGCCGCAGGAACCGGAGCGGCGCGAGGGCGAGTCGGTGCGCGCCTTCCTCGCGCGGCGCACCGGAGTCGCCGCCGCGCAAACCGCACTCGACGCGGCGACCGACGGGCTTACCGCGGGCGAGGACGGCGCCGACGACGCATACGGCAGCGCGCTGGACCGCTGGCTCGCGCTCGGCGGAGCCGACCTGGACGACCGCGCCGGCGAGGTCGCCGCGGACCTCGGGCTTGCCGTCGACCTCGACCAGCCCATGGTTTCGCTGTCGGGCGGGCAGGCCGCGCGCGCCGGGCTGGCCTCGCTGCTGCTCAGCCGCTACGACATTTTCCTGCTCGACGAGCCGACGAACGACCTCGACCTCGACGGGCTCGCCCGGCTGGAGCGGTTCGTCACCGGGCTGCGCGCGGGAACCGTGCTGGTCAGCCACGATCGCGAGTTCCTGGCCCGCACGGTCGACCGCGTGGTGGAACTGGACCTGGCGCAGCAGCAGGTCCGCGCGTACGGCGGCGGGTACGAGTCCTATTTGGAGGAACGGGCGGTCGCGCGGCGGCACGCACGCGAGGACTACGAGGAATATGCCAATACCCGCGCGGCACTCGAAGCGCGGGCGGGCATGCAGCGCGCGTGGATGGAGAAGGGCGTCAAGAACGCCCGCCGCAAGGCGACCGACAACGACAAGGTCGGCCGCAAATTCCGCAGCGAGGCTACGGAGAAGCAAGCGTCGAAGGCGCGCCAGACGGACCGGATGATCGAACGGCTCGAGGTCGTCGAGGAGCCGCGCAAGGAGTGGGAGCTGCGAATGGAGATCGCGGCCGCTCCGCGTGCGGGCGCGGTGGTCGCGACGCTGCGGGGTGCGGTCGTGCGGCGCGGCGGTTTCACGCTCGGGCCGGTGGATCTGCAGATCGACTGGGCGGACAAGGTCGCCATCACCGGCGCGAACGGGGCGGGCAAGTCCACGCTGCTGGCGGCGTTGCTCGGCCGGGTGCCGCTGGACGAGGGCGCCGCGGCGCTCGGACCGGGCGTGGTGGTCGGCGAGGTCGACCAGGCCCGGCGGTTGTTCCTCGGCGACCTGCCGCTCGCGGACGCGTTCGCGCAGGAGGTCCCGTCGCTGCCGGACGCGGAAGTCCGGACGCTGCTGGCGAAATTCGGCCTGAAGGCCGCGCACGTGCTGCGCCCGGCGGCGACGCTTTCGCCCGGCGAGCGCACCCGCGCGGCGCTGGCGCTGCTGCAGGCGCGCGGCGTGAACCTGCTGGTGCTGGACGAGCCGACCAACCACCTGGATCTGCCCGCGATCGAGCAGCTCGAGTCCGCTTTGGACAGTTACCCGGGCACGTTGCTGCTGGTGACGCACGACCGGCGGATGCTGGACGCGGTTTCGGTGACGCGGCGGCTGGAAGTCGACGGGGGCAAGGTTTCCGAGCGCTGATCGGGCCTCGTGAGTTCCTCCGCCGGTGCTGACCGGCAGAGGAGCTCACGAGCTGCTCAAGGACGGTCGGTGAGATACCCGCCCATCGTGGTGAAGTACTCCGCCGCGGGCAGTTCCCGGTCGTCCGCCGTCCGGACCCGTTCGATCCGCAGTCCCGGCGACTGGCCGCGCCGCGCCTCCCGGCCGGCGACGATCACCACGCCCTCGCCCTCGCGGATGAAGATGCGGCCGGGCGTCCCGCCGTAATGACCGTCCGAGACCGAAGCCCGCACGATGCGCAATTGCTCGCCTCGGTGGTAGGTGAAGGCGTTGGGGTACGGGTCGGATTGCGCGCGCACCAAGCGGTCCAGCTCCTCGGCGGACCACGTCCAGTCGATGAGGCTGTCGCGCGGCGCGCGTTTGTGGAAGAAGCTCGCCTTCGTCCGGTCCTGCGCGATCGGCACCACCGTGCCGGATTCGATCAGGCCCAGGGCTTCCGTCACGAGCGGTTCGATGAGGTCCACGGTGCGGTGGAACAAATCCGTGGCCGTGTCGCGCGGGCCGACCGTTACGGCGCGCTGGGCCACGATGTCGCCCGCGTCCAGTTCGTCGTTCATCATGTGCGCGGTGACGCCGACTTCCGGCTCGCCGTTGATCAGCGCCCAGATGATGGGGGAGAAGCCGGCGTAGGCGGGCAGCAGCGAGTCGTGCACGTTGAGCGTGCCGTGGCGGGGCAGATTGAAGATCTCCGGCGGCAGCCAGGTGCGCCAGTTGTTCGCGACGATCAGGTCCAGGTCCGCCGACTTCAGTTCTTCGAGCAGTTCGGCGTCGTCCGGGCGGGCGCGCAGCAGGGTGCGGATCCCGTGCTCTTCAGCCAGATCGGCGACCGAATCGCTCCAGATCCGTTCGTACGCGTGGTCGCTCGGCGGGTGGGTGACCACCAGCCGCACGTCCTGGCGTGCGTCGAGGAGGGCCTTGAGGGTGCGGTGTCCCCAGGTCTGGTAGCCGAACATGGCCACGCGCATCGGCGGTGCACCTTTCGTGGTCGGGACGAACATCACCCAGACAGTACTAGCTGAGGCTTACCTAAGTTAGGTTAGGGTTTCTTGCATTGATCAGTCGGGAACGGCGATGCGGCAACGCCGCGCTAGGGGACTTACATGTCACGAGCAGGGGCCGAGGGTGGCCAGGTGCCGGTGTACGACGTGGTCGGAGTCGGGTTCGGGCCGTCCAACCTGGCGCTCGCGATCGCCCTCGCCGAGCACAACGCGGGCTCGGGGGAGACGGTCACGGCGCACTTCCTGGAGCGCCAGCCTCGCTTCGGCTGGCATCGCGGGATGCTGATCGACACCGCGACCATGCAGGTGTCGTTCCTCAAGGACCTGGTCACGATGCGAAACCCGGCGAGCGCCTTCACGTTCCTGAACTACCTGCACGCAAAGGGACGGCTGGTCGATTTCATCAACCACAAGACCCTGTTCCCGCTGCGCGTCGAGTTCCACGACTACTTCGAATGGGCCGCGGCGAAGGTCGACGATCTGGTGTCCTACGGCAGCGAGGTCGTCTCGGTCGAGCCGGTCCGCGACGGCGGCGAGATCGCGTTCTTCGACGTGCGTGCCGAGGTGGATGGCGAGATTACCGAGCTGCGGGCGCGGAATCTCGTGCTGGGCACCGGATTGCGCGCGAAGCTGCCGGACGGGGTCGTTGCGGGGGAACGGATCTGGCACAACAGCGAGCTGCTGCACCGCGTCGAGTCGTTGCGCGGCACGGACGCGCGGCGGTTCGTGGTGATCGGCGCTGGTCAGAGTGCGGCCGAGGTCGCCGCTTTGCTGCACGACGAATTCCCGCGCGCCGAGGTGTGCGCGGTGTTCGCGCGTTACGGCTACAGCCCCGCCGACGACAGCGCATTCGCCAACCGGATCTTCGACCCCGCGGCGGTCGATTCCTTCTACGCGGCAAGCGAACCGGTCAAGGAACGCCTGATGGGCTACCACGGCGCGACGAACTACTCCGCGGTCGACCTGGACCTCATCGACGAGCTGTACCGGCGGTGCTACCGGGAGAAGGTGCTCGGTGCGGAACGGTTGCGGCTGTTCAACGTTTCGCGTCCGGTCGAGGTCGCCGACCAGGGCACGCACGTACGCGCGACGATCGAATCGCTGGCCACCGGCGAACGTTCGGTGCTGGACGCCGACGCCGTCGTCTACGCGACCGGCTACCTGCCCGCGGACCCGACACCGCTGCTCGGCGAACTGGCCAGCCAATGCCGACGGGACGACGAGGGCCGGTTGAAGGTCGAGCGGGACTACCGGATCACCACCGGCCCGGCGGTGCGCGGCGGGCTCTACCTGCAGGGCGGTACTGAGCACACGCACGGCATCACGTCGTCGCTGTTGTCGAACACCGCGGTGCGGGTCGGTGAGATCCTGCAGTCCATTGTGGACCGGCGGGCCGCGGAAGCGGATCCGGTGGAGTACGCGGTCAGCGGCATTCGCTGAAGCACGAAAAGGGCTGAACCACGACGAATCCCTTCGAAAACCCCGACGGCATCTACCGGGTCCTCGTGAACGAGGAGGGCCAGCACAACCTGTGGCCGGATTTCCTAGCAGTGCCGGAGGGCTGGCGAACCACTTTCGGTCCGGACGCGCGGCACGCCTGCCTGGACTACCTCGAGCAGGCCTGGGCCGACCTGCGCCCGCTCTCGCTTCAGGCGCGAGACGAGTCCTAAGCCCGTCAGGATTGGTGGCGGCGGAGGCCGGACCAGGCGGTCCACAGCGTCGCGTACCGGCCGCCCGCGGCGACGAGTTCGTCGTGCGTCCCGGATTCCATGACGACCCCGGCGTCCAGGACGACGATGCGGTCCGAGGCCGCTGCCTGCGTCAGGCGATGCGCCACGATCAAGCCGGTGCGGCCTTCGAGCGCGGCAGTCGCGGCGGATTCCAGCGTCTTCGCCCCGGCGCTTCCGGCCTCCGCGGTGGCCTCGTCGAGAATCGCCACGGGCGGGTCGGCCAGCACCAACCGTACGAGCGCCAGTTGCTGAGCTTGCGTGACCGTCAGCCGATGCCCGCCCTCGCCGACGACCGTCGCGAGTCCGTCTGGCAACGCTTCCACCCACTCGGCCGCGCCGACCTTGGCGAGTGCGGCCCGGAGTTCTTCATCGCTGGCGGCGGGAGCGGCAAGCCGGAGATCGTCCGCCAGCGGTCCGCTGAAGACGTGCACTTCCTGGCTGATCAACGCCACCGCGCGGCGGGTGGCGGCCGGGCCGAGCTGGTCGAGCGGGACGCCGCCGATCGATACCGTGCCGCTGCTGGCCTGGTGAATCCCGGCGATCAGCTTGGCCAGCGTCGTCTTCCCGGCTCCGCTCGCGCCGACCAGTGCGACACGCTCGCCCGGCGCGACTTCCAGGTCGACGTCGCGCAGCACTGGGTGTGTGTCCACATAGGAGTGTCCAATGCCGACTGCTTTCACCGAGGCATCGACTGGACGGCCCACGTGCGTCGGTTCGGCTGGCACGGGCAGGTCTGCCACGCCGATTAGCCGGGACAGGCTCGCGGTCGCCGCTTGGGCGTCGTCGACCAGCGCGAGCGCGGTGTTGATCGGTCCGAAGAGACTGTGGAAGTACAGCGCGGCCGCCGTCGCGACGCCGGCCGTCGCGAGATTCGCGCCCACCAAGAGGAATCCGGCGGCGAGCACCGCGGAAAGGCCCACGAATTCGGCGAGATTGAGCCGCCCGTAGAACCGGGTGGCGAGGCGGACCCCGCGCAAAGCCAGCTCGACCGCGCCGTTCGAGCGTTCGCGGACGCGGTCGACGTGCGCGTCGGCGAGCCGGAACGCGCGGACGGTCTTGGCTCCGCCGATGGTGTCGAGAAGCTGTTGCTGCTGCGCCCCGACGGCGGTGCGCTGGGCGGCGTACAGCGGGGTCGCGCGGCGGACGTACCAGCGGACGGTGTGCAGCTGGATCGGGACCGCCAGCAGAGCCGCGGCGAGGAAACGCCAGTCGAGGATCGCCATCGCGACGAGGGTCAGCACGATCGTCAGCACCGACCGGGCCAGGGCGGGCAGCGCTTGCCGGACGGCGTCGGCGACCACCGATACGTCGTTGGTGACGCGGGTGGTCAGGTCGCCGGAGCCGGCTTTTTCGACCTGCTCCAGCGGCAGGCCGAGCGCGCGGTCGACGAACCGTTCGCGCAGGTCGGCGAGCATGGTTTCGCCGAGCCGGGCGAGCATCGAGACGCCGAGCGCGGTGGCGATCGCGGACGTGGCGGCGACGAGGACCAGCCCGGCGACCGGGTAGATAAGCGCGGAAGCGGGTTGCCGGGTGGCGACGAGGTCCACGACACGGCCGAGCAGGGGAGCGGTGAGCAGGCCGATCGCGGTCGCGCCGACGACGAAGGCGAAGGACCCGATCGCGCGGCCCTTGGCTTGCCGCAGCAGGTCGAGCAGGACGGCCCGGATGCGCGGTCCGGTGGCGAGGGGGAGGAGGTGGTGGGTCATGGGAGGGCTGCCGCTCGGTGGGGTGCTTCGGCGTGGGCGTGGTTGGGGTGGGTGCCTGTGGTGGTGATTGGGGTGTGGTTTCGGCGGGGTTGCGTGACTGCGGTGGCGGTGGGGAGTGGGTGGCGTGGGGTCATGAGGGGGGCTCCCGCTCGGTGGGTTGGTTCGGCGTGAGCGAGGTTGGGCGTGGGTGCCGTGGTGCTGATTGGGGTGTGGTTTCGGCGGAGTTCTGCGATTGCGGTGGCGGTGGGGAGTGGTTGTCGTTGGGTCATGAGGGGGCTGCCGCTCGGTGGGTTAGTTCGGTGCGGGCGAGGTTGGGCGTGGGTGCCGTGGGGGTGTGGTTTCGGCGGGGTTCGGTGATTGCGGTAGCGGTGGGGAGGAGGTGGCGTTGGGTCATGAGCGGACCGCTGCTCGGTCGGCCGGTACGGCGTGGGTGCCTTGGGCCGTGATGCGTCGGCCTTCGATGAGTGCGAGCCGGTTGGTGAGGGTGGGCAGGGCTGGGCTGGTGACGCCAGTGGTGTGGTTTCGGCGGAGTTCTGCGATTGCGGTGGCGAGTGGGTGGCGTTGGGTCACGAGAGGACTGCCTCTCGGTAGGCCGGTTCGGTGCGGACCAGGTCGGCGTGGGTCCCTTGGGCGGTGAGGTGTCCGTCTTCGATCAGGACGACGCGGTCGGTGACGGTGAGCAGGGCTGGGCTCGTGGTGAGGAGGATCGTGGTGCGGGTTCGGCGAAGGGCTGCGACTCCGGCGGCGATGCGGGCTTCGGTGACGGTGTCGACGGCGGTCGTCGGGTCGTGGAGGACCAAGACCGGGGCTTCGGTGGCGAGGGCGCGTGCGAGGGCGACTCGTTGGCGTTGTCCGCCGGAGAGGGAGCGGCCGCGTTCGGTGATGGTCGTGGCGGTGCCGGTGGGGAGCGTCGCGGCGACTTCGTCGGCGGCGGAGGCGGTGAGCACTCCGTCGGGGATGGCGGGCATCCGGCCGCGAACGTTGTCTTCCACGGTTCCTTCGAACAAATCTGTGTCGTGCGCGGCGACGAGGACGACGTCGCGGACTCGGTCGGGGTCCACAGTGGACAGGTGCGCCTCATCGACGTGGACGGAGCCGGTGCGGGGGTCGGCGAAGCGGCCGAGGCAGTCGAGGAGATCGGTGGCCGCGGCGGGGTCGGTGGTGACGACGCCGAGCAACTCGCCGGGCGGGACGGTGAGGTTTAGTTCGCGGAGTTTTCCCTGGGATACGGCGGAAAGCTCGACGCTGCCGCGGGCTGGGGCGGGGAGTGCGCCGGTTCCGTCGGGGACGGCTGGGGGAGCGGCCAGCACCGCGGCGACCCGGCTGGCGGAGGCGCGGCCTTGGGCGAGCTGGCCGTTGACCCAGGCGAAGATGGTGAACGGCGTCTGCAGGAACTGGGCGAGCCCGACCGCGGCCACCAGGTCGCCGACGGAGATCTCGCCGTTCGCGGCCAGCGAGCCGCCGGCGAGGGCGACGATTGCGATGAAGACGCCGGTGAGCGCGAGCAGCGCGCCGTTGTGCCACGCCTGGGCGCGGGCCGCGCGGATGGTCGCCTGCAGGGAATCCCGGCTGGTGCGCCGGTACCTCGCCGTCGCCGCCGGTTCCGCGCCGATGCCTTTCAGCACCCGCAATCCGCTGACCAGGTCGGCAGCGACGCCCGAGGCGTGCGCGGCGCGTTCCTGCTCCAGTTCGCTGCGCTTTTCCAGCGGTTTGCCGACGAGGTGGGCGAGGAACAGCAGCGGCGGGGTGCCGAGGAGGACGAGCAATCCGAGCGGCACGGACATCCGCAGGAGCACCACCGCGCTGACGGCCAGTCCGGCGAGCGCGGCGATGCCGAACGGAAGCACCGCGTTGACCATGCCGACGCGGCGGGCGTCCGAGGTTCCGACGCTCACCAATTCCCCCGCGAGCGAACCGTTCTCCGCGCCGCCGCGAGGGTGCAGGACGCGCCGGGTGACCGCGAGCCGGATCTCGTGCGCGGCCCGCTCGGCGGCGCCTTCCGCGGCCCGCGCGCCGAAGCGGTAGCTGGTGGAGAGCACGAGGAAGACGATCGCCAGCACGGCCAGCCAGCCGAGGAGTGTGAAGGCGGAGCTGTCGGCGACGGCCCGGTCCAGCACGACGCCGATCACGACCGGGACGAGCGCCTCGCCGCCCTGGTGCCCGGCGGCGAGGACGGCCGCCGCGACGACGGATTTCCGCTGTCCGGCGAGGGCATTGCGCAGGACGTCCCGGCCGGTGGTCATCGGCGCCTCCGTTCGTGCGGAGGGTCCGGTCGGGTTGCCGGTTCCTCCCTTTCGTCCACTAGAGAAGGCTAGCCTAACCTTTGATCGGGTGGTGCCGGGAGCCTCGGTGGGTTCCGTCTCCGGGCAATACGACGGTCGGTTCGGGCGCTGGTGGCGGGCGTCGACTGCGGGGACGAGTCCGATCGGCGCGGTGAGGGCGGTCGCCGAGCAGGAGGACGTCGACGGGCTGCGGTCGAGTCTGGTGTTCGGTGGGCGAAGTTGCCCATGGTGTCGCGGCCCGCAGGCTCGGCTGCTGGCGGCGGGTTCCCGGTGGTGAGGGCGAATCCGGGCGCGGGCTGCTGGAGGCGGGTTCTGCGGCGAACCCGGTCACTGAGCAGCGGGACGCCGGTGCGCGTCGGCGAGGGTGGGGTCTGGGGCTAGTTACCGGTGGGCGTCGGGGGCCGCGGGCTCGGTCTCCGGTGGTTCTCCTGCGGAGACGACGGCTGGTTCGGGTTCGCCGAATCGGGCCAGTGCCAGGGCGGCGGCGACTGCGAGGACGAAACCCAGCACCGCGACGACGGCGAACCCGGGGCGGGTTCGGTCGCCGAGCAGCAGGACGCCGATCAGCGAAGGCATGACCGTTTCGCCGAGCACCATCATCGCCGTGGCGGTGGTGACGCTTCCGCGTTGCAGGGCGGTGGCGAAGTACAGCATGGCCAGCGCACCCGCGACGGCGACGACGTACAGCGCCGGGTCGCGCAGCAGGTCCAGCGGCGCGAGGCTCGGGATGACCCGGCCCGCTACCGCGACCAGGCCGAAGCACAGGCCGGCGACCAAGCCGAGTCCGGCGGTGCGGACGCGGTCGCTGGCGCGTCCGACGAGAAGCCCGGCGATTCCGAGGACTACGGCGGCACCGGCCAGTGCCAGCCGGAAGCCTAGGCCGACTTCGCTGGAGCCCTCGCTTTCCGCGGAGGAACCGAGCAGCGCGAGTCCGGCGACCACGACGCCGACGGCCGTCCATTCGCGCGCACCGAGGCGGACTCCGAATACCCGCACCGCCACGGCGGTCACGGCGAGGCTCGCGGCTTGCGTGGCCTGCACGAGAAACAGCGGCAGGACGTGCAGGGCGGCGATCTGCGCGACGAAGCCGACCCCGTCGAGCAGCAGCCCGACGACGAACTTCCACTGCTTCAACACCCGCAGCAACAGGCGTGGGTCGACCCTGGCGGCACCCTCGTCGGGCGCTGCCTTCGCGGCCACTGCCTGCATCACCGAAGCGACGCCGTAGGCCACCGCGGACAGCAGCGCGCACAGAAATCCCCACACCATGACACCGAGCGTATTCCTCCCCGGGACCAGTAGGGTCGGGGCCATGGCGGAGGCAGAGCGCGTCTGGCCGGATCCGCTCGACGGCGACGAGATGACCGTGCAGACGCGGTTCCTCGATTTCCTGCGGGCGACCGCGGTGCAGAAGGTCGCCGGGCTGACCCGGGAGCAGGCGGCCGCGGCGCCGCTGCCGAGTTCGCCGCGGACCAGCGCGCTGGGCGTGGTCAAGCACCTGACCGCGGTCGAGCGGTGGTGGCTGGTGATCGAGGCGGGCGGGTCCGCCGAACCTTCGCTGTGGCCGGGCTCTCCGGATCCGAGTTGGGATCTGACACCGGAGGACGACGTCGCGGCGGTGGTCGCGGCCTATCGCGCCGAGTGGGAACGATCGGCGGCGGCGTTGGCCGGGCTGGTTCCGGAGGACCGGACGCGGCGGTCTGGGAAGTTCACCGTCCGCTGGGTGCTCGCGCACGTCGTGCAGGAGACCGCTCGGCACGTCGGGCACCTCGACGCGCTGCGGGAACTCGCCGACGGCTCCGTGGGCGAGTGACCGGCGACCGTTAGGCTGCGGGGCATGGCAGACCAGCTTTACTTCCGCCAACTGCTCGCCGGCCGCGATTTCGCCGTCGGGGACCCCGTCGCGACCCAGATGGTGAATTTCGCTTACCTGATCGGGGACCGCGAAGCGGGCGAGGCGGTGCTGGTCGACCCGGCGTACGCGGTGGGCGACCTGGTCGAGACGCTGGAAGCCGACGGGATGCGGCTGACCGGCGTCCTCGCGACGCACCACCACCCCGACCACGTCGGCGGCGACATGATGGGTTTCTCGCTCCCGGGCATCGCGGAACTGCTCGCGCTGCGGCCGGTGCCGATCCACGTCAACGCGCAGGAAAGCGAGTGGGTGCGCCGGGTGACCGGCGTGTCGGACACCGACCTGCGCGCGCACGAGCACGACGACGTCGTGACCGTCGGCTCGATCGACATCCGGCTGCTCCACACGCCCGGGCACACGCCGGGAAGCCAGTGCTTCCTGGTCGGCGACAGGCTGGTCTCCGGGGACACGCTGTTCCTCGAGGGCTGCGGCCGGACCGACTTCCCGGGCGGCGACGCGGACGCGATTTTCCGCAGCCTGCAATGGCTGGCGACCCTGCCCGGGGATCCGGTGGTGTACCCCGGCCACCAGTATTCGCCGGAATCTTCGGCGTCGCTGTCGCGGGTGAAGAGCTCGAATTTCGTGTTCCGGCCCCGGTCTCTCGAGGAATGGCGGATGATGTTCGGCGGCTGAACCGGGTTTCGGTTCGGGCCGCCGCGGGTGCGTTCGGCGCGGTGCGGGCTCGTCGCGCCGACGGGTCGCGCGGTGAAGGGTACGGGCGAGGAACGCTTGCAGTGCCTGGAAAATGGACATGGTGATCTTGTACCGCACCGCACCGACAATTTCGTGCCGCCGGTGCTCAGCCGGGTGATCGAGGCCGCAGCGGCGGTCCGCGGCGAGCGCTCGCGCACGCGGTCGCTGCCTTAGCTGGAGCAGCGGTTTAGCCGCTCATGTTCGGCAGCGGACCGGGAAACCAGTCCCGCATTCCGGGCATCCCCGTGCCTGAGAGGGGAACAAACCCCGTACACCGCCGCCGGGGTTCCAGTGCGTGAGAGCCGTCCGGCACGTCATTGACTTCACCCGTCCGGGGATCGAAGCTCGGGGGCATGAAGCGCGGCGTCCTCCTCGTGTGCCGCCTGCACGTCGACCTCCGGCAGCAGGCGAGCGCGGTCTGTCTGTCCCGCCGCTGAATTCCCTTCCCCGCACCGAAAACCCCACCCGGGAGAAATCCGTGTCGATTTCCACCACGGGCGTGCTGCCGCGCGCCGAAACGGCCGCGCCGAAGCGCGCGCAACGGCGGCGGCTGCCGTCGCTGCGCCGCTGGATCAGCCCGGTCGCGCTGGTCGCGGCGTGGCAGATCGCCAGCTCGACCGGCGCGCTGCCGCCGGACAAACTCAGCTCGCCTTGGACCGTCCTGCAAGCCGGAGTCGATGTCGCCCGCAGCGGCGAACTCGGCAGCGCCTTCGTGGTCTCGCTGGGCCGCGTCGGCGCCGGATTCGCTCTCGGAGCGCTCGCCGGGCTGCTGCTCGGAGCCATTTCGGGGTTGTCGCGCTGGGGCGAAGCACTGGTCGACCCGCCGGTGCAGATGCTGCGCACCTTGCCGTTCCTCGGGTTGATCCCGTTGTTCATCCTGTGGTTCGGGATCGGCGAAGAGACCAAGATCTTCCTGGTCGCGCTGGGCGTGGCGTTTCCGCTGTACCTGAATGTCCACTCGGGAATCCGCACCGCCGATCCGCAGCTCGGGGAGGCCGCGCGGGCGCTGGGATTCACCCGCGGCGAACGGCTGTGGCACGTCGTCCTGCCGGGTGCGCTGCCGCAGGCGCTGGTCGGGCTGCGGCAGTCGCTCGGGGTCGCGTGGCTGGCGCTGATCGTCGGCGAGACGGTCAACGCGGACGCCGGGATCGGTTACCTCATCAACAATGCCCGCGAATTCCTGCGCACCGACGTCGTGGTGGTCGGGCTCGTGGTCTACGCCGTGCTGGGCCTCGTCACCGACGCGCTCGTCCGGCTGCTCGAAAGGAGGGCCCTGCGATGGCGAGCCCGGTAGTCGAGGTCCGCGACCTCACCAAGAAATTCGGCGACCGCACTGTCCTCGACCGGCTGGACCTGGACGTCGGCCGCGGCGAGTTCGTCGCGTTGCTGGGGCGGAGCGGATCGGGGAAGTCGACGCTGCTGAAGGTGCTGGCTGGGCTCGACGAGGAGATCGAGGGCACCGCGAGTATCGACGGGACGGTGTCCGTCGCCTTCCAGCAGCCGCGGTTGCTGCCGTGGCGCAAGGTCTGGCGCAACATCGTGCTCGGGCTGCGGCAGGACAACGACCGCGCCGTCGCCGAGAAGGCACTGGCCGAGGTGCGGCTGGCGGAGCACGCCGACAAGTGGCCGCTCACGCTCTCCGGCGGTGAAGCGCAACGGGTTTCGCTGGCCCGCGCCTTGGTCCGCGAGCCGGATCTCCTGCTCCTGGACGAACCGTTCGGCGCGCTCGACGCGTTGACCCGGCTGGCGATGCACCGGCTCGTCGAGGACCTGTGGCGAACGCACCAGCCCGCGGTGCTGCTGGTGACTCACGACGTCGACGAGGCGCTCGTGCTCGCCGACCGGATCCTCGTCCTCGGCGAAGGGCACATCGTCGCCGAACACGTACTCGGCCGGCCGCGTCCGCGGAAGGCCGCCGACAATGCCGAGGTGCGCAGCCGCGTCCTGGCCGACCTGGGAGTGACCGAAGGTGCACCTGCGTAACGTCCTGGCCGCGGCGCTTCTGCTGACCGGGCTCGCCGCCTGCTCGTCGTCCACTTCGGACGGTCGCGCGCCGGTTCCGGCCGCGGTTTCGCCCGCGGAGCTGAAGAAGGTCACGCTGCGCGTCGGCGATCAGAAAGGCGGCGTGAAATCCCTGCTCACCGCCGCCGGGCAGCTGACCGGCACGCCGTATCGGATCGAATGGTCCACGTTCACTTCCGGGCCGCCGTTGCTGGAGGCGGCTTCGGCGGGCGCGATCGACGTCGGCCGGGTGGGCAACACGCCGCCGATTTTCGCGGCCGCGTCGAAGGCGAAGATCTCCGTGGTGAGCGTGGCGAAGAGCAACGTGGAGCGGGAAACCATTCTGGTGCCGCCGGATTCGCCGTTGACCGACGTCGCGTCCTTGCGGGGCAAGACGGTCGGGGTCGCGAAGGGGAGTTCGGCGCACGGGCAGCTGCTCAACACGCTGAAGAAGGCCGGTCTGTCCACGAAGGACATCAAGATCTCCTTCCTGCAGCCGTCCGAAGCGTTCGCCGCGTTCACCCAGCACCAGATCGACGCGTGGTCGATCTGGGATCCCTACACCGCGCAAGCCCAGATCGACGCGCACGCCCGCGTGCTCGCCGACGGTCGGGGCGCGTCCAACGGGCTCGCCTTCGAGACCGCGAGCACGACCGCGCTGGCCGATCCGGGCAAGAACTCGGCGATCAAGGATTTCGTGCAGCGCGTGGTGAAAGCGCAGCTCTGGTCGAACTCGCATCCGGACGAATGGGCGCGCGCCTGGGCGGCGGAAACCGGGTTGAAGCTCGAGGTGGCGAAGAAGGCCGTCTCCGCCGGGCGGGACCGGCCGGTCCCGCTGGACGATTCCGTCGTCGCGTCCGAGCAGCAGCTCGCCGACGCGTTCGCGAACGAGGGCACGCTGCCCGGGAAGGTCGACTTCGCGGCGTTCGTCGACCGCCGTTACGGGCCCGACATCGAGGCCGCGAGGAGGAACGGATGAGCGTGAAACTGCACTGGTTCCTGCCGACCACCGGGGACGGCCGGACGATCGTGGAACGCTTCCACGCCAACAAGTCCCAGGGCCCGAGCGCGCAGCGGCCGGCGGACCTGGACTACCTCGCGCAGGTCGCGCGCGCGGCCGAGCGGCTCGGGTTCGAGGGCGTGCTGACCCCGACCGGGACCTGGTGCGAGGACGCCTGGCTGACCACCGCCGCGCTGATCCGCGAGACGAGCCGGCTCAAGTTCCTGGTCGCGTTCCGGCCGGGCGTCATCTCGCCGACGCTCGCCGCGCAGATGGCCGGCACGTTCCAGCGGCTGTCCGGCGGCCGGGTCCTGCTGAACATCGTGACCGGCGGCGACGCGATCGAACAGCGCCGCTTCGGCGACTGGCACGACCACGACGCGCGCTACGCCCGGACCGACGAGTTCCTGTCCATCGTGCGCGGCGTGTGGTCGGGCGAGCCGTTCGACTTCGCCGGCGACCACCTGCGCGTCGAAGGAGCCACGACGCTCGCCGCGCCGGATCCCGTTCCGCCGTTGTACTTCGGCGGTTCCTCGGCGGCGGCGCTCCCGGTCGCCGCGCGGCATGCCGATGTCTACCTGACCTGGGGGGAGCCGCCCGCGCAGGTCGCGGAGAAAATCGGGAAGGTGCGCGAACTGGCGGAACAGGCCGGTCGGAAGGTGCGGTTCGGGGTCCGGCTGCACACCATCGCGCGCGACACCTCGGCGGAGGCTTGGGCGGAGGCGCAGAAGCTGCTGGACGCGTTGAGTCCGGAGCAGATCGCCAAGGCTCAGTCGCAGCTGGCGGCGAGCGAGTCGGTGGGGCAGCAGCGGATGGTCGCGCTGCACGGCGGCAAGGCGGGGACGACGGCGCGGGACCTGGAGATCCATCCGCATTTGTGGGCTGGGATCGGCCTGGTGCGCGGGGGAGCCGGGACTGCGCTGGTGGGGAGCTATGCGGAAATCGCGGATTTGATCGAGGAGTACCACGACGCGGGCGTGTCGGAGTTCGTGCTGTCCGGGTATCCGCATCTGGAGGAGGCGTACTGGTTCGGCGAGGGCGTGCGGCCGGAGCTGGCCCGGCGCGGGTTGCTGGACGAGGTCCCGGCGGTGCGGGCGGTTCCGGGGGAGCGGGCGGTGGCTGCTCAGTAGCGTTCCGCGGATGACCCTCACGAGAGCAGGTAGGGCACCTCGATCCGGCGGCGCAGCGCGAGATGCATCATCGCGCGGCCGCCGAGTTCGAGGTCGTCCTCCAGCGCCTTCAACGCGGTCTCCCCGCCGACCCGGAGCTGGTC
The DNA here is from genome assembly GCF_002796545.1 of Amycolatopsis sp. AA4. Classification (GTDB taxonomy): domain Bacteria; phylum Actinomycetota; class Actinomycetes; order Mycobacteriales; family Pseudonocardiaceae; genus Amycolatopsis. The sequence goes on along the minus strand of NZ_CP024894.1, from coordinate 4,379,679 downwards.
GACGAGGTGCCGGTGGGTCGTCGCCAGCTGGGCGGCGGACGATTCGGCCCGGATCGTCGCGAGCATGCAGTTCAGTTCGTTCGCGCAGGCCCGGTGCGCCGCCAGCACGCGCGGGTTGCCGCTGGCGGCCACGATCTCGGTGTGCACCGCGCTGTGCGCCTCGATCACGTGCCGCCACGGGGTTTCGGCGGTCATCGACTCGAGCCGCCGCACCGCCTCGTCGACCGCGTCGAAGCCCGCGTTCTGGAGCAGGGCCAGCCGCAGCGCGCCGAGTTCCAGGATCGAGCGGTACGAGCACATCGCGTCGATGCGTTCGGCGGTCACCGCGGGGACGACGATCCCCTTGTTGCGCTGGTGTTCGAGCAGGCCCTCGGACACCAGCGTCTGCAGGCCGGACCGGACCGAATGGCGGCCCGCCCCGAAGCGAGCGCTCAGAGATTCCTCCGTGAGCCGCGTGCCGGGTTCGAGGAGACCGTCCAGGAGATCGTCGCGAAGCGCCTGCGCGATGCTTCCCGGCGTACTGCCCGCCTGTTCGCGCACTTCGCCACTCATTTCAGCAGAATTTCCCACCGCCGCTGCCGATCTTAGCCGAGGCCACCGTCAAATCCGGGCGGGCAGCCGAAGGGAGGCGTGTTCGCCGGTGATCTCGTCGGTGCGCCTGACGCCGAGAAGCCGCAACGTCCGCACGTACTCGGCGCGGAGGATGTCGATCGCGCGCTCGACGCCTTGTTCTCCCGCTGCCATCAGGCCGTACAGATACGCGCGGCCGACCATCGCCGCCGACGCGCCCAGTGCCCGTGCGGCCACCAGGTCCGCGCCGGTCCGGACGCCGGTGTCGAGGATGACCTCGCAGTCGTCCCCGACCGCGTCCACGACACGGGGCAGCAGTTCGAGCGGGGTCGGCGCGCGGTCGAGCTGGCGCCCGCCGTGGTTCGAGAGCACGAGCGCGTCGACGCCGGAAGCGGCCATCTCCTTGGCGTCCGCGACGCTCTGAATCCCTTTGACAATCAGCTTTCCCGGCCACCGGCCGCGCAGCCACCGCAGGTCTGCGACGGTCAGGGACGGGTCGAACATCGTCCCGATCAGTTCTTCGACCGTGCCGTCGAAGTTGTTCAACGCGGCGAACTGCAGCGGTTCGGTGGTCAGGAGGTTCATCCACCAGGACGGCCGGACCGCGATCCCGGCGAGGGTGCGGACGGTCAGCGTCGGCGGGATCGTCAGTCCATTCCGGACATCGCGCATCCGCGCCCCGCCGATCGGGGTGTCGACGGTCAGGACGAGCGCCTCGTACCCGGCTTGAGCTGCGCGTTCGACCAGCGCTTCGCTCGCGGCGCGGTCCTTCCAGAGATAGAGCTGGAACCACTGCCGCGCGGACGGCGCGCAGGCCCGGACGTCTTCGAGATCGGTGGTTCCCATCGTCGAGAGCACGTACGGGATCCCGGCGCGGGCAGCCGCGCGGGCGACGGCGATCTCGCCTTCGTGGTGCATCATGCGGGTGAAGCCGGTGGGCGCCAGCACGAGCGGCAGCGCGGACTGTCCACTGAGGACTGACGTGGCCGGGTCCACCTCGGTGACGTCCTGCAGCACGCGCGGGTGCAACTCGACGTTCTCGAAGGCCCGCCGGGCCCGGCCGAGGCTGATTTCCTGCTCCGCCGCGCCGTCGACGTAGTCGAAGACCGGCCGGGGCGTGCGGCGGCGCGCGATGGTGCGCAGGTCGTCGATGGTGTGCGCGGCGGCGAGGCGGCGCTCGCGGACGTCGAACCGCGGCTGCCGGAACTTGAGCAGCGGCCGGATCTCCGACGGGCGGGGCAGCCGTCGCCTGACCGGCCGCCGGGGCAGGTGCTCGGGTTCGAACGTGGTCATCCGCTGCCTCCTGGCCGCCGGGAAATCGGTACACAATCCTCGGTCGATCAAAAGGGTGCTGCACCGAGGTTTTCGCACTCATGGGCAGGAGGAGTGAAGCATGGCACGCATCTGGAGCGCAAGGATTGTGACACAATCTCGTCAGCGCTGGGCGGCCGCCAACGCGCCGAGCGTGTCGAGGTCGTGTTCGAGCGCGTGCCGGGCCAGTGCGGTCCGGTTCGGACAGTCGAGCTTCACCAGCGAAGACTCGACATGGCTGCGCACCGTCCGGACCGTGATCCCGAGCGCCGACGAGATCCGTTCGTTCGACCACCCACGCGAGACCAGTCCCACGACGTCCAGTTCCCGCCCGGTCAACGGCCCGGGATCGGGCACGCGGGAGATCCGCAGCAGCACTCCGTCCGGACGCCGCGCCCGCGCCAGCACCCGCCACCAGACGCCGTCCGCGTCCCGGTGGCGGAATCCGGTCCGCCCGGCTGTGGCGCACCGCGCGGCGAACCGGACCTCGTGCTCGCTCAGCGGCAGTTGCCCGACCGCGGCCGAACGCACCTCGGCCTTGCCCTGCGAAACGAGCAGCACAACGTCCGCGGCGGGATCGCCCGGCTCGGCGCCGGGATCGGCCAGCGCGGCGAAATCATGCGACAGCATCGTGAGCGCCAGGCGGGATTCGTCGTCCAGCGGCCGGTCGTGCGTCGAACTCAGTGCCACGAAGCCCGGCGCCTCGCCCGGGGCCGCCCGCAGCGGCAGCGTCATCCCTTCGCGGAACCCGTGCGGTTGAATGACTTCCTGGTAGGTCCGGGTTTCGTGGACTTCTGGCACGTCGACGAACCGCAGCGGCAGGCCCAGCCGGATCGCGCGCTGGTGGATCGGGCATTTCCAGCGGTAGGTCGTCGTGATGTAGCCGAGTGCGTCCGAGGGGTAGCCGAGGTTGACGGTCGCGGTGTGCTGCCGCCCGCCGGTGACCAAGGCAGCGCAATCGAAACCGAGTTCGTCGCGCACGGTCCGCAACGGCGTCTCGACCGGCAGGTCGCCCCGGCCCGCCGCGCGCACTTCCCGAGCGAGCCGGGCCCACCACTGCACATCTGCGGCCATTTCCGAACCTCCGCTGCCGAACGGAGCATGAACGGCCGCCGTCCGGAATGTCAACGGGCGCACGTCCGCGGCGGGAGCGGAACGGCTTTTCGGCCGATGCCGCCGTCCGGGCCCGTTCGTAACGTTCTGGGCCCCCGGCTGAAGGAGCACTCGATGAACCTCGACGAATACGCCGCCCTCGACGCGACCGCGCTGGCCGCGGTCCTCGCCTCCGGAGAGGTCACCGCCGACGAGGTCGCCGCGCTGGCGGCGGAGGCCATCGGCAAGGTGAACCCGGAGCTGAACGCGGTCGCCGACGGCCCGTTCGAGCGCCCGCTCGACTACGCGCGCGACGGCCGGTTCGCCGGGGTCCCGTTCGCGATCAAGGACCTCGTCCTGCACGCCGCCGGGGTGCCGACCCGGATGGGCACGCGGCTGCTCGGCAAGGGCGTCGTGCCGCCGGAGGACACCCATCTGATGGCGCGCTTCCGCGCGGCGGGCCTGGCGACGCTGGCCGTCACGACCACGCCGGAGCTGGGCTTCAACGGGAACTCCGAAGCGCTGGCCTACGGTTCGACGCGCAACCCGTGGCACACCGGGCACAGCGCCGGCGGGTCCAGCGGCGGTTCCGCGGCCCTCGTGGCGGCCGGGGCGCTCCCGATCGCGCACGCCAACGACGGCGGCGGGTCGATCCGCGTGCCGGCGGCCTGCACTGGCCTGGTCGGCCTGAAACCGACCCGCGGCCGGGTCCCCGCCGGGCCGGACTTCGCCGATCCGCTCTACGGAATGGGCGTCGAACTCGCGGTCTCGCGGACGGTCCGGGACACCGCCGCGCTGCTCGACGAGGTCGCGGTGAGCTATCCGGGCGACCCGTACGTCCTCGCCCCGCCCGCGCGCCCGTGGCTCGACGAGGTCGGCGCCGACCCGGGACGGCTGCGCATCGCCCTGCACACCGAATCCTGGGCGGGCAGCTACGTCGACCCGGAGGTGGCGCGCGCGGTCGAAGCCGTGGCCGAGGTGCTCGAAGCGGCCGGCCATCACGTCGAGCGCGCGACGCCGGTCTTCGACTGGGAAGCGTTCCTGCACGCCAATCACGTGCTGTGGTCCGGATTCCTGGCCGGCTCGGTGGCCGGGATCGAAGCGATGACCGGGGTGGCGGCGGGTCCGGAGAACCTCGAACGCACCTCGTGGGCCTGCGTCGAGTACGGCCGCTCGATCAGCGGGATCGAACTGACCGCGGCGCTGGGCGCGATGAACGTCGTTTCCCGCGAGGCGGGCCGGTTCTTCACCGAGTACGACCTGTTGCTGACCCCGACGATGAACACCCCGGCCCTGCCGCTGGGCCGCCTCGACGCGAACGCCGAGCTGACTGCGACCGAGTGGACGAGGCAGCTTTTCGACGCGTGCTCGTTCACGCCGTTGTTCAACCAGACCGGCGCACCCGCGATCAGCCTCCCGCTCGGCGAGTCCTCGCAGGGGTTGCCGATCGGGGTCCAACTGGGCGGCCCGGTGTGTTCGGAGTCGTTGCTGCTGCGGGTCGCGGCGTTCCTGGAGGAGGCGATGCCGTGGGCGGCCCGGCGGCCCGCGGTCCACGTCGCTACTGGGACCGGCAAGTCCTGAGGTAGCTGAGGAACGACGCCTGCAACCCGGTCACGTGCGTTTCGCGCAGGACCTCGCTGGTGACAATCGCGTCGCGCGAGGTGAGGCGGTGCAGGAGCGTGGCCGTGTTCTTCGCGAGATTCTGGTACACAGCCAGTTCGCCGAAAAGCTCTCGGTCGTTGACGGTGACGTGCAGCTTGGCGGCGGGCAGGCCGTCGCCAAGCTCGCGGAGCCGGGCGAAAACCTGGCTGTCTTCCCCGACGACGCCGGGGCTGCCCGCTCCGATGCTTTCGAAGAGCGGGTTCCCGCTGAGCCAGGCGTAGAGGCTGAAAAGCCCGCCGTAGGAATAGCCGAAAAGGCCGTGCCCGCTCGCGGCCGTGCCGTAGTCGCGTTCGATGCGCGGGTGCAGTTCTTCGGTGAGGAAGGCCAGGAACGCGTCGGCGCGGGTGTCGCGCAGTTCGGCGAGATAGGCGTCGGCTTGCTCGCGGGTCATCCGGCCCGTTCGCACTCCCATCTCCACGGCGTCGACGAACTCCGCGCCGACGGGCTCGCCGGGCGGTACGAGGTCGCGGTTGCGCAGCCGGGTCCACTGCTCGGCTTCCTCGCCCGCGTAACCGACGCTGACCTGGAGGTACGGCTGGATCTGCTGCATGGGATCCGCCTGGGTGACGATGAGCGGAGCCGTCTGGCCCACGGTCCAGTTGCCGTCGAGCACGTACAAGGCAGGCGCTCGCGTCGTGGCGGGGTCGTAGCCCGGCGGCGTGGTGACCCAGACGCCGTAGTCGTATCCGGCGCTGGAACGGGTTTCGAAATAGCCGGTGTCGGCGAGGCAGCCTTGCCACATGGCGGTCATCGGAGGTCCTTCACTGTTCGGCCGCCCTGAACGACCACGACCGCGTTGGCCGGGTCGGAGAACAGCTGGGGATTCTCGAGCGGATTTCCTTTCCAGAGCACGAAATCCGCCCGCAGGCCGGGAGCGAGCACGCCCACCTCGCCGGACAGGCCGAGGATCTCGGCGTTGGTTTTCGTGGCCGCGACGAGAGCTTCCATCGGGGTCTCGAGAGCGGCCCGCAAGGCGAGTTCTTCGCCGCGGCGCTCCTGGGCCGGGCCGATGAGATCCGAACCCAGCCCGATCCGCACTCCGGCTTCCTTGGCGCAGGCGAGCGCCGCGGCCATCCGCTCGCGAACGCCCAGCGCCCGGTCGCGGATCGACTCGTCGAGGCCGGTGCTCGCGGTGTCCCGCAGCAGGTGCTCCACGACCGCGAACGTGGGGACCAGGGCGACGTCGTGAGCGGCCATCAAAGCGGCCGTGGGCTCGTCGATGTCAGTGCCGTGTTCGACACAGCGCACCCCGGCCTCGATCGCGTTCCGGATGCCTTCGTTGTTGTGCGCGTGCACCGTCACGTAGGTGCCGCGCGCGGCGGCTTCTTGCACCGCGACGGCGATTTCTTCGACGGTGAACTGCGTGTCGGTCAGCTGATCGTGCGCGCTGACCACGCCGCCGGTCACGCAGAGCTTCAGGAACGAGGCGCCGCGCCGGAAGGTCTCGCGCACGTTGCTGCGCAGCTCGTTCGCGTTGCCCGACTGCAGGGACAGGGCGCACAGGCCCGGGATGTGGTGACTGGTCCACAGCTCGGTGGGCTCCCATTCGGCTCCGTAGTAGCCGTGCCCGCCGGTCTGGCACTGCACCGGTCCACACGACAGCACGCGCGGTCCCCGGACCTTGCCCTTGGCGATCGCGGTGACGACGCCGCCGTCAATCCCGCCGGTGTCCCGGACGGTCGTGAATCCGGCGTCGAGCGCGGCACCGGCCGTGGCGAAGATATCCGCCGCGATCTCGGCGACGCTGAGCCGGAACGAGAACTGAGGCTCGATCGGGCTCGCCAGGCCAAGGTGGACGTGGGCGTCGATCAGGCCGGGGGTCATCGTCAGCCCGTCGGCGTCGAAGCGTTCGCCTCCCGCGCCGGGCTGGGCGATCAGCCCGTCTTCGACCGCGACGACGGCTTCGGCGGGATCGCGCCCCGACCCGTCGACGACCGTCGCGCCGACTACCTGAAAACGTCCCACGAGCCGTCCCTCCGCCGTTGCACCGGTCTTTTCCAATGGATAAACTGCGGAGGTGACCTTGTCAAGCACGGAACCCTCCGGCGACGCCCGCGAGCGGCTCCTGGCCCGGCTTCTCGACGCCTTCGACGGGACGCTTCCCTCGCCGGACGTTTCGCTGCGGGAGGTCGCCGCCCGGGCCGAGACCAGCCATGCCCTGCTGCGCTACCACTTCGGGTCGTTGCCGGGGGTGCTGGCGGCGATGCTCAAGGCCCAGCGAGCCCGCGACAACGAGGTTCTGTTCGAGACCGCGAAGCAAAGCACCTTCGACGACTTCGTGCGGGCGATCTGGCGGACCTACACCCGCCCGGAGCAGCTGTCGCGGGTCCGCGGGTTCTTCCACGTCGCGGGGCTGGCGGCGTACCGGCCGGAGGACTTTCGCGAGCTGTTCGACTCGCTGGACGACCTGACGAAGATGCTGACCTCGCTCGCGGAAGGCGAAGGGCGCGGGGCCGAGGAAGCGCGGACCATGGCGACCGTCGCGGTCGCCGCGATTCGCGGTCTGTTGTTGCGGGAAGTGCTGACCCCGGAGGGGCATTCCGAAGACGCGGTCGAGTTGCTTCTCCGGATGAGCAAGGGCTGATCAGGTCTCGGACACCGTCCGCGACAACGCCAGCGCAACGGTCCGCACCGCGGGCGCGACCCGTTCGGTGCGCATCCGGGTCGCCCATCCGGAGATCGACACGGCGGCCACCGCCAGCCCGTTCGCGTCGACCAGCGGGCTCGCCGCGCACACCACGCCGACCCCGGATTCCTCGCGCTCGAAGGCGATTCCGTCCTCGCGGATCCGCGCGAGCTGGCGGCGCAGCAGCCCGGGCGCGGTGATCGTCCGCGGGCTGACCCGGGGGAGTCCGGCGTCGATCACGCGGTTCACGACGTCGTCGGGGGAGCAGGACAGGATCGCCTTCCCGACGCCGGTCGCGTGCGCGGGGAAGCGCCCGCCGGTGCGCGAGGGCAGATCCGGCGCGTCCGGTCCGCGCAGCACGTCCAGGTACACGACCTCGGTGCCCTCCAGGACCGCGAGATGCACCGTGTTCCGCGTGGCCTCCCGCAGGTCCGCCAGGTACGGCCGGGCCGCCTCCACCAGGCCGCGGCGGCGCACCGCGAGCTGGCCGATCTCGAACAGCCGCAGTCCTAACCGGACGGACGTGCCGTCGCGTTCGAGCAGGCCGGTGTCCGCGAGATGCCCGGCGAGCCGGTGCACGGTCGTCTTCGCGAGTCCGGTCCGGCGCGCCAGTTCGGAGACGCCCAGCGCGTCGTCGCCGGGGCGGAAGGCTTCCAGCACGGCGGCGACGCGCGCGGTCACAAGCCCGTCGCTGTTCCGTCCAGTGGTACGCATGGGTTGAGTGTGCCCTATCCCGGCGAGCACCGTGGCGGCATGGCGGAACGCAAGGTGACGGCCGCGATCGTCGGCCCGGGCAACATCGGTACGGATTTGCTGGCAAAACTCCAGCGCAGCGAGCACGTGGAAGTGCGCTACATGGTGGGCGTGGACCCGGCGTCGGACGGGCTCGCCCGCGCCGCGAAGCTCGGCCTCGAGACGTCCGCCGAGGGCGTCGACTGGCTGCTTTCGCGGGCGGAACTGCCGCAGCTGGTGTTCGAATCGACGTCGGCGAAAGCGCACAAGGCCAACGCGCCGCGGTACGCCGAGGCCGGCATCCGCGCGATCGACCTGACGCCCGCGGCGGTCGGCCCGCTCACGTGCCCGGCGGTGAACCCGCCCGACCAGCTGACCGACCGCAACGTCAACATGATCACCTGCGGCGGCCAGGCGACCATCCCGATCGTGCACGCGGTTTCGCGCGTGACGCCGGTGTCGTACGCGGAGATCGTCGCGTCGGTGTCGTCGCGGTCGGCCGGTCCCGGCACGCGCGCGAACATCGACGAGTTCACCGAGACGACCGCGCACGCGATCGAAAAGGTCGGGGGAGCGGACAAGGGCCGCGCGATCATCATCATCAACCCGATGGACCCGCCGATGATCATGCGCGACACGGTTTTCTGCGCCGTCGACCCGGACGCCGACTTCGACGCGATCAGCGAATCCGTGCACCGCATGGTGAAAGACGTCCAGCAGTACGTGCCGGGCTACACGCTCAAGGCCGACCCGCAGTTCGACCCGCCGCGCCCGGACTGGAGCGGCAAGGCCCGCGTGGGCGTGTTCCTGGAGGTCGCGGGCAACGGCGACTACCTGCCCAAGTACGCGGGCAACCTCGACATCATGACCGCCGCCGCCGCGCGCGTCGGCGACCTCTTCGCCGCTCAGGAGGTGGCCGCGTGAACAACACCGACGTCCGGCTGGTCGACACCACTCTGCGCGACGGCAGTCACGCGATGGCGCACCAGTTCACCGAAAAGCAGGTGCGCGACACCGTCCGCGCGCTCGACGACGCGGGCATCTCGCTGATCGAGGTGACCCACGGCGACGGCCTCGGCGGCTCGACCTTCAACTACGGCTTTTCCTTGGTGGACGAACGAAAGCTGATCGCGGCCGCGGTCGACGAGGCGAAGCAGGCGAAGATCGCCGTGCTCCTCCTGCCCGGCCTCGGCACGGTCACCGACCTGCGCGCGGCGGCCGACCTCGGCGCGGGCGCGGTGCGGATCGCGACGCACTGCACCGAGGCGGACGTGTCCATGCAGCACTTCGGCGCGGCGCGCGACCTCGGCCTGGAAACCGTCGGATTCCTGATGCTGTCGCACATGTCGTCGCCGGAAGACCTGGCGAAGCAGGCGCGGATCATGGTCGACGCGGGCTGCCAGTGCGTGTACGTCGTGGACTCCGCGGGCGCGCTGATCCTGGACGACGCGTCCGACCGCGTCGCCGCGCTCGTCGCGGAACTCGGCGACGAGGCACAGGTCGGCTACCACGGACACCAGAACCTGAGCTTCGGCGTCGCCAACTCGGTGCTCGCGTACCGCGCGGGGGCTCGGCAGATCGACGGTTCGCTCGCCGCGCTCGGCGCGGGTGCGGGCAACTCGCCGACCGAAGTCCTCGCCGCCACCTTCGAACGGCTCGGCATCAAAACCGGGGTGGACAAAGACGTTCTGCTGGAAGCCGCGGAGAACGTCGTGAAGAAGTACCTGACCCGGCTGCCGGTGATGGACCGGTCGTCGATCATCCAGGGCTTCGCCGGCGTGTACTCCAGCTTCCTGCTGCACGCCGAGCGCGCCGCCGAACGCTACGGCGTCCCGGCGCACGAAATCCTCTACAAGGTCGGCGAAGAGCGCTACGTCGGCGGCCAGGAGGACATGATCATCGACATCGCGCTGCGGCTGCGCGACGAGCGGGCAGCCGCTCAGTGAGCCCCCGAGTCGAAAGCGTCCGCGCCGAGCACCAGCTGCACGCAGTGCTCGACGAGACGCTCGCGGCTCACTTTCAGCGTGCCGTCGAGGTACGCGATGAACACGTTGCTGAGCGCGCCGACGAGACCGATCGCCACGAGCTGGCGGCCGGTTTCGTCGCCGCGCGACAGCTGTTCCCCGACCAGCGCGGTGAACGCCGGGAGCAGGTGGAGCCCGCGTTGGGTCAGCGCCGGATCGGTCAGCGGCGCGAGCAGCAGCACCCGGCCCTTGCGCGGGTCGTCCAGCATCAGCTCCACGAACGCGGTGACGGCGCGTTCGGCGCGGCGGGCCGGATCGGCCTCGCCGGACACCGCGTCGGCCAAGGCTTTCCGGGCCTGGTCCCCGACGTCCTCGTAGACCGCGGCGACCAGGCTTTCCCGGTCGGCGAAGCTTTCGTAGAAGTACCGCTCGGTCAGCTTCGCGGACCGGCACACCGCGCGGACGCTCACCGCCGCACTGCCTTGCGCGCCGAGCAGGTCGAGCCCGGCGGCCAGCAGCTGAGCGCGGCGCTGGGCCTTGCGGTCGTCCAGCGTCGTGCCCGCCCACGTGCGGCCCGGCATGCTCGCTCCCGTCCCGAGTTGACCACAGATGTTGTCACATCCTAACCTGACAACAGCTGTAGTCACTTCGCCGACCCGCCGAGGAGCCGCGATGAGGGACACGCCGGAACCGCTGGGACCGGACTCGCTGACCTGGAAGTACTTCGGCGACTGGCGCGGGCTGCTGATCGCGCTGTGGGCCGGGTCGATGCAGAACATGCACCCCGGCCTCGGCGCGGGCGTCGAGGAGCATTCGAAGTTCTTCGCCGAACGCTGGCAGCGGCTGTTCCGTTCGCTGTACCCGATCGGCGGCGTGGTCTACGACGGCCCGCTCGCGCACCGCACGGCGCTGGAGGTGCGCGGCTACCACGACCGGATCAAGGGCGTGGACAAGAAGGGCCGCCGCTACCACGCGCTCGACCCGGACACGTATTACTGGGCGCATTCGACGTTCTTCGTCAGCACCATCCTGATCGCCGACAATTTCATGGGCGGCATCGGCGAAGAGGAGAAACGCACGCTGTTCGACGAGCACGTGCGCTGGTGGCGGATGTACGACATGACGATGCGGCCGGTGCCGGAATCGTGGGAGGACTTCCAGCGGTACTGGAAGCACATGTGCACCGAGGTGCTGGAGGACAACAAAGCCGCGCGCGACGTCCTCGACCTCCGCGGCATCGCGAAACCGCCGTTCCTGCCGTGGTTGCCGGATCCATTGTGGAAACCGGTCGCCAAGGTGATCGCGAAGCAGTTCGTCTGGCTGACCGTCGGGATGTACGACCCGGAGGTGCGCGAACTGCTCGGCTACCGCTGGACCGAGCGGGACGCCCGACGGCACCGCCGCGTCGGCAAGCTGATCAACGCGGCGTTTTCGCTGCTTCCGCACGACCGCCGCTACCATCCGCGGGCACGGGCGGGCTGGCGGCGCGCCCGCGGCGAACTGGCCCCGGGGACGCCGCCGGTCGAAACCCCGCGCCGCAATCTTCCGCCGCTCGCCGAGCGCGGGAAACCGGAGCACTACTCGCCGGACGTGCCGTGAAGGACTCCTTCCGGGAATCTGATTCCGGGAAGGAGTCCTTCACGGGCTTCGAGATCAGGAGGGCTGGATGAAGCTGGGCTTTCACCTCGGGTACTGGGGGAGCGGGCCGATCCCGGGCGCGCAGGAGAGCGTGCTCGAAGCCGAACGGCTCGGGTTCGACTCGGTGTGGTCGGCCGAGGCGTACGGGTCGGACGCGTTCACGCCGCTGGCCTGGGTCGGCGCGGCGACCAGCCGGATCAAGCTCGGCACGAACATCGTCCAGATGGCGGCGCGCACCCCGACCGCGACCGCGATGAGCGCGCTGACCATGGACCACCTGTCCGGCGGCCGTTTCGTGCTCGGGCTGGGCGCGTCCGGGCCGCAGGTGGTCGAGGGCTGGTACGGCCAGCCGTATCCGAAGCCGCTGGCGCGCACGCGCGAGTACGTCGAGATCGTGCGCAAGGTGCTGGCCCGCGAGGAACCGGTGACTATCGACGGGCAGTTCTTCCAGTTGCCGCTCAAGGGCGGCGCCGGACTGGGCAAACCGCTCAAGCCCACCGTGCACCCGCTGCGCGCCGACCTGCCGATCTACCTGGCCGCGGAAGGCCCGAAGAACGTCGCGCTGGCCGCGGAGATCTGCGACGGCTGGCTCCCGCTGTTCTTCTCGCCCAAGTCCGACGGTTTCTACCGGGCCGCGCTGGAGGAGGGTTTCGCCCGCCCGGGCGCGCGGCGCAGCCTCGCTGATTTCGAGGTGGCCGCGTCGGTGCCGGTGATCGTGCACGACGACGTCGAGGAGGCGGCGAGCTTCATCAAGCCCGCGCTGGCGCTGTACATCGGCGGGATGGGCGCGAAGAGCGTGAACTTCCACCACGACGTGTTCGCCCGGCTCGGGTACGCGGACGTGGCGGACAAGGTGCAGGAGCTGTACCTGGCCGGGCGGAAGGAAGAGGCGGTCAAGGAGATCCCGACGTCGCTGGTCGAGGACACGTCGCTGATCGGGCCCGCGGAGAAGATCCGGGAAGAGCTGGCGGCGTGGGAAGACACGGTGGTGACGACGCTGCTGCTGCGCGGGGACGCGGGGTCGCTGGCCAGGGCGGCGAAAGCGCTGTCCTGAAAGCGAAGCCTGCCCGCCTCGTGAGCGGCGAATCCGGTTAGAACCGGCTTCGCCGCGCACGAGGGCGTAGTCGGCCCGGTACTGCCGGTGCATCACGACGGTGGCACGATTCCTCCCGACCACTACCGGGGACCGGCGAAGATCCATTAGGCATGCGTTCGTCGTTCCGCCTTCGAGGAGGACCTTTGGCGTCGCTGTCCCGCCGCACGAGATTCCGCTACTCGCTCGGCTCCTTCGTCACCGGCGGGTTCGGCACCGTGCCGGGACTGCTCCTGCTGCCGTACCTCACCGACACCATGGCGGTGCCCGCCGCGGCGGCCGGGATCATCGTGTTCGTGCCCAAGGCGTGGGACGTGGTCTTCAACCCGGTCGCCGGACGGCTGTCCGACGCCGACCTCGCGCGCACCGGCAGCCGGCGGCGGTTCCTGCTGCGCGGCGGGATCGGCGTGGCGATCCTCTTCTTCGCGTTGTTCGCGCATCCCGGCTTCGGCACGCCGGTGTGGGACGCGACGTACGTCGTCGTGATGTTCTTCCTGTGCGCCACCGCGTACGCGTTCTTCCAGGTGCCGTTCAACGCGCTTCCGGCCGAGCTGACCGATTCCGCCGAGGAACGCACGAAACTCACCAGCGTCCGGATCGGCGTGCTGGCGGTCGCGGTGCTCGTGTCCGGCGGCGGCGCCCCGGCGATCACCGACCTGCTGCCCGGCGTGGCGGGCTACCGGGTGATGGGCCTGGTGATGGCGGTGATCATCCTGGCCGCCACGCTCGGCGTCTACTTCGGCCTGAAGGGCGCGCCGGTCGGCTCGCTGCGGCCCAACACGGTGCGGCTCAAGGAATTGGCCCGCACCATCGCGCGGTGGCGGTCGTTCCGATGGCTGCTCGGCGTCTACTTCATCCAGGCGCTCGGCATCGGCACCGTGCTGGCCGCGATCCCGTACTTCGCGCAGCACGTCCTCGGCGACCCGAGCTACCGCACTTACCTGTTCGTCGGATTCGTCGGGCCCGCGCTCGTCACCATGCCGCTGTGGCCGCGGCTTGGCGCGCGCTGGGGCAAGCTCGCCGGATTCCGGGTCGCCACCACGTCGTTCTTCGTCGGACTGGTCGCGATGTACTTCGCCGACCGGCTCCCGTTCGCCGCGACGCTGGTGTTCGTGGCGCTCGCGGGCGTCGGCTACGCGGGCATTTCGGTGTTCCCGCTGGCGATCCTGCCGGACCTGATCAGCGCCGAGGAGGAGCGGACCGGCGAGACCCGGGCGGGCGTCACCGCCGGGGTGTGGACCGCGTCCGAAACGCTCGGGCTCGCGCTCGGGCCGGGTCTGTTCGGGCTGGTGCTGCAGGCCGGGAGCTACGTGTCGAGCACCGGCACGACCGCCGTCCCGCAGCCGCCGTCGGCGATCACCGCGATCGTCATCGGCGCGTCGGTGCTGCCCGCGGTGCTGATCGCGCTCGGCATCCCGCTGCTGCGCCGTTCGGTACTGGAGAAGCAGGCGTGAACGACATCCTGGCGCGGCTGCGCCAACTCCGCTCCGGCGACCTGCCGACGCACGGCGGCCGCACGCTGGCCTACGTGTACGACAGCGGACTGTCCGAAGTGGACGAAATCGCCGCCGCCGCGCACGCGCTGGCCAGTTCCGCCAACGGGCTCGACCCGACCGCGTTCCCCAGCCTGCTGCGGATGGAGAACGACCTGGTCGCCCGCGCGGCCGGACTGCTCGGCGGCACGCCGGAAACCGTCGGCACGGTGACCTCCGGCGGCACCGAATCGTGCCTCCTTGCGGTGCTCGCCGCCCGCGACTCCCGGCCGGAGCTCGCTTCGCCGTCGATCGTGCTCCCGGAAACCGCGCACGCCGCGTTCCACAAGGCCGCGCACCTGTTCGGCGTACGGAAGATCGTGGTCCCGGTCGATCCGGAAACCTTCCGCGCCGACCCGGCGGCGATGACCGCGGCGATCGACGATTCCACGGTGCTCGTCGTGGCGAGCGCGCCGTCGTACGCGCACGGCGTCGTCGACCCGATCGAGGAAATCGCCGCCGCGGCTTCGGCGCGCGGGGTGCGCATGCACGTCGACGCGTGCATCGGCGGCTGGGTGCTGCCGTACTTCGCGAAGCTCGGCGCGGAGTTGCCGCTGTTCGACTTCCGCGTTCCAGGCGTCACCAGCATTTCGGTGGACCTGCACAAATACGCCTACTGCGCCAAAGGCGTCTCGGTGCTGCTGCACGCCTCGGCGGAACTCCGGCGCACGCATTTCTTCGCGAGCGCGGCCTGGCCCGGCTACACGATGCTCAACCCGACGCTGCAGAGCACCCGCTCCGGCGGTCCGCTCGCCGCCGCGTGGGCCGTCGTGCACCACCTCGGCGAGGACGGCTACCTCAAGCTGGCCGCTCGCGCGCGGGAAGCCGTGGACCGGATCCGGGCCGGCGTGGCGGAGATTCCGGGGCTGCGCGTGCTGGGCGACCCGGTGTCGACGCTGGTGGCCTTCACCGGTTCGGACGGTTTCGACCTCTTCACCGTCGCCGACGAGATGAAGGCGCGCGGCTGGTACGTCCAGCCGCAGTTCGCGCACGGGACCTCTCCGCTGAACCTGCACCTCACCGTCACCGCCGCGAACCACGGCAGCGAACCGGAATTCCTGGCCGATCTGGCGGCTTCCGTCGAGGCGGCGCGGGCGGAGGGCCCGGTGCGGGTCGATCCGGACGTCGCCGCGTTCGTCGCCGCGCTGGACCCGGAAACGCTGACGTCCGAGCAGTTCGGCGGCTTGCTGGCCGCGGCGGGCCTGACCGGCGGCGACGGGCTGCCGGAACGGATGGCTCCGATCAACGCGCTGCTGGCGGCCGCGCCGGAACCGTTGCGCGAGCGGCTGCTGGTGGAATTCCTCGGCGCGCTGTACACGCCGTCCCGGGACTGACGCAACCAGAGCGTCGGCGGGCCGTCTTCGGAGCATGGGGAGTTCCGAAGAAGACCGAGAAAGCCGAAGACCGGGTCTGGTGCTGCCTGCCGTCGTCTTCCTGTTCGGCTGGCTGGTCGCGGCGGCGGTGCACTACTTCGCCCTCTACGCCAGTTGGATCATGTCGGTGTCGGTCGCCGTGGGCGGAGCGTGGCTGTTCGCCGCGGCGGCGACCGCGCTCAGCGCCTGGCTGGTGTGGCGGCGACTGCGGTGGGCGGGCCTGGCCGGAAGCGCGGTCGTCACCGCGGCGGTGGTGCTGCTGATGGTCAGCACCAACTGGGTGCACTTCTTCGCCAAGACCTGGTACGCGACGCACCGGCCGGCCTTCGCCGACGCGCTGCGCGTGATCGGCGAGAGCGACCCGCACACGGGTTTGCCCTTGTTCGTGCAGAGGATCGACACCGAGCCCGGCCAGCCGGTGTGGTTCGTCGCCTTCTGGTACGGGGCTCGTGACTGCGCAGCGGGTTACGCGCACTTCGACAGCAGTCCCGAGCCGTACCTCGACCGCCTGAAGGCCTCGGGCTGCGCCGTCCGCCCCACCGTCGAAGCCGGCGACGGCTGGTGGTGGGTCGAACCGCAGGGGCGGCCCGACTTCGCGCTGCCCTGACCCCTGCGCACTCAGCCCTGGTGGAAGTACCGCTTCCCCCGCGCCGCCGAAGCCAGCGCGGCGACCAGCGCCATCGCCGCGGCCGCGACGAACACCGTGACCAGTCCGTCGTGGAACGGCCCGGAAATGAGGTTCGGGAAGAACTCCTTGCCGGTCAGCGCGGCGGAATCGGCGGGGGAGAGCCGGCCGAGCACCCCGGGGCCGACCAGGTGTGCCACCGGGTTGCTGCCCAGGAACGCGGCGAAGAGAGTGCTCACCGGCGGCAGCTGGGCGATGTTCGCGGCGACGTCCGCCGGGACGCCGTGCGCCCGCAGCCCGCCGGTGAGCGTCGCGGGGAGCGATCCGGCGAGCCCGGCGATCATCAAGGAGAAGAACACGCCGATCGACAGCGACGTCCCGGAATTCTGGAACGTCGAACGCATGCCGGACGCGACGCCGCGCTGGTTGTCCGGCACGCTGCTCATTATCGCCGAGGTATTGGGCGCGGAGAACATGCCCTGCCCGATCCCGCTCAGCACGAGCAGGAGCGCGAACGCCGGATAGCTGAAGTCCACCGGCAGCGCGAGCAGTCCGAGGAAGGACCCGGCGACCAGCAGCAGTCCGCCGGTGGAGAACAGCCGCGAGCCGAAGCGGTCGGAGAGGAAGCCGGACACCGGACCGGCGATCAGGAACCCGGCGGTGAGCGGCAGCAGGTAGATCCCGGCCCACAGCGGGGTCTGCTCGTAGTCGTAGCCGTGCAGCGGAAGCCAGATGCCCTGCAGCCAGATGATCAGCATGAACTGCATCCCGCCGCGCGCGATCGCGGTGAGCAGCGCGGCGAGGTTTCCGGCGGTGAACGCGCGGACGCGGAACAGCGAAAGCTGGAACATCGGCGCCGGCACCCTGGTCTCGATCACGCAGAACGCCGCCAGCAGCGCGATTCCGGCGCCGAACCCGCCGAGCACCCACGGGTTGCCCCAGCCGGTCGCCGCGCCTCCGTAAGGCTGGATGCCGTAGGTGATCGAGGCGAGAATGACCGCGGTGCCGAGTGCGAAGGTGACGTTGCCGCCCCAGTCGATCCGCGACCGGTGCGGCGTGCTGATCTCGCGCAGGCTGCGGATCGACCAGACAGTGCCGAAAAGTCCGAACGGCACGCTCACCCAGAACACCGCGCGCCAGTCGAGTTCGGCCAGCAGCCCGCCCGCGACGAGGCCGAGGAACTGTCCGGCCAGCGCGGTGATCTGGTTGACGCCCAACGCCATTCCGCGCTGTTCGCGCGGGAAGGCGTCGGTGAGGATCGCCGCGGAGTTCGCGGTGAGCATCGAGCCGCCGACGGCCTGCACCACCCGCCAGCCGATCAGCCACAGCGCCCCGCCGCCCGCGCGGAACGGGTCGAACGACAGCGCGACCGAGGCGACGCTGAAGATCACGAAGCCGGCGTTGTACATCCGGACGCGGCCGAACATGTCGCCGAGCCGCCCGAGCGTCACCACCAGGACCGCGGACACCAGCAGGTAGCCGAGGATCATCCACAGCAGGTAGCCGATGTTGGCCGGGGCCAGCGGGTCCAGCCCGATGCCGCGGAAGATCGCGGGCAGCGAGATGATCACGATCGACCCGTCGAGCGCCGACATCAGCACCCCGAGCGTCGTGTTGGAAAGCGCGACCCACTTGTAGCGCCCGCCGTGCCGGGTCTGGGGGTCGATCGTCCGGTCCGCCATTATCGACAGCCTAGACTGATAAACCTAGCCTGTTCAACTCTCGCGAAACGGACGAACCATCCTGGTACCGGCGGACTCCTGGCTGCCTTCGCCCCGCTGGCCGAAGATCGGCGGCGAGACTGAGGAGGATTCGGTGAAAGCTGCTGTGCTCAAGGAATTCGGGCGGCCGCTGTCGGTCGAGGAGGTCGCGGAACCGGTGCCGGGCACCGGGGAAGTGGTGGTGGACGTCGTCGCGGCGCCGGTGCTGCACTACACCGCCGAAGTGGTCAGCGGCGCCCGGCGGTACTCGCTCGACCTGCCCGCGATCCTGGGCACCGGTGCGGTCGGCCGGGTGCGGTCGGCCGGGCCGGACGCGACGAAACTCCGGTCCGGCGATTGGGTCCGCTGCGATCCGACAGTCCGCTCGCGCGACGACGCGGTGACGCCGGACGTCGTCTTGCAGGGCTTGACCGCGCGCGGCGACGGAGGATTGGCGCTGCAGCGGCATTTCCGGCACGGCGGGTTCGCCGAGCGGATCATGGTCCCGACCGAGAACGCGGCCCCGCTGGGCGATATCGACCAGGCCGACGCTGGCCGCTGGGCGGCGCTCGGGATTTGCCTGGTGCCGTACGGCGGCCTGCTCGACGGCGGCCTGCAGCCGGGGGAGACGGTGCTGGTGAGCGGCGCGACCGGCACCTACGGCGGCGCGGCGGTCGCGGTAGCGCTCGCGATGGGCGCGGGCCGGGTGATCGCGCCGGGGCGCAACCGGGCCGCGCTGGCCGACTTGGAGCGGCGCTTCGGCCATCGGATCCGGACGGTGGTGCTGTGCGGCAGCGAAGACGAGGACCGGCTGGCGATGCAGGCGGCCGGGCCGGTGGATTTGGTGCTGGATCTGCTGCCGCCGTCCGCTTCGGCCGGTGCGGTTCGGGCGGCCGCGATGACAGTCCGGGAGTTCGGCCGCGTGGTGCTGATGGGCGGGGTCCGGGAGGACGTGGCGCTGCCGTATCCGTGGCTGATGCTGAACAGCGTGACGGTGCGGGGCCGGTGGATGTATCCGCGCGACGCGGTGCCGAAGCTGATCGCGCTGGCGCGGTGCGGACTGCTGGACTTGACGCAGTTCGAGGTGGACGAGTTCGCACTGTCCGCGGCCGGGGAGGCGGTGGAACACGCGGCGGAGGTCGGCGGGCGGTTCCGGCTCACGGTGCTGCGGCCGTGAGCCGGAACTGTCCTCAGTGGACGTGAACCGGTTCCCATTCCGGGAACGGGTCGTCGGCGGCGACGGCCTCGGACAGGCAGGTTCCGAGCGCGTCGAGCAGCGCGGCGTGGTCGAGCCCGACGCCGATGAACACCAGTTCCTGCCGGGGTCCGTCCGCGACGCCCTGCGGTTCGAACCGTGCCACGCTGCCCGCCTGCGACCACAACCCGAGCGTGCCCGGACGGGTGCTGAGGCTGAAGAACCCCTTCGACCGCAGCACAGTGCCGAACTCGCCGGAGTCCAGCCGCGAGGTGACGAACTCCCACAACCGCGCCGGATCGAACGCGCGCGCGGAGCGGAACACGACGCTCGAAATGCCGTACTCCTCGGTCTCCGGCACGTGGTCGCCGTTCAGTTCCGCCACCCAGCCCGGCGCTTCCTGTGCGCGTTCGGCGTCGTACCGGCCGGTGCCGAAGACCCGCTCCAGCGGCACCCGGCCGAATTCGGCGGACACCACGTCGGCGGCCGGGTTGAGCCGGCGCAGCGACGCGAGCAACCGGTCCCGTTCGGACGGCGTGACGAGGTCGGTTTTGTTCAGCAGCAGCACATCCGCGAACTCGACCTGGTCCATCAGCAGATCGCTGACCGTCCGCTCGTCGCCCTCGTACTGGTCCAGCCGCCGCTCGACGAGACTGTCGCCGCGGGCCAGTTCGCGGGCGAAGTTCGCCGCGTCCACCACCGTCACCATCGTGTCCAGCCGCGCCGACGACAGCACCGGGGACCCGTCGTCGGCGGGGAAGGAGAACGTCGCGGCCACCGGCATCGGCTCGGAGATCCCGCTCGATTCGATGAGCAGATGGTCGAACCGGCCGTCCTCGCACAGCCGGGCGACCTCGTCGAGCAGGTCCTCGCGCAGGGTGCAGCAAATGCACCCGTTGGTCATCTCGACCAGCCGCTCCTCGGTCCGCGACACGCTGTCCCGCACGAGCGCGGCGTCGATGTTGACCTCGCTCATGTCGTTGACGATCACCGCGACGCGCAGGCCCTCGCGGTTGGCCAGGATCCGGTTGAGCAGCGTGGTTTTCCCGGCGCCGAGGAATCCGGAAAGGACAGTGACCGGAACGCTCACCGCTCGAGCCGCTGGAAGTGCTTGATCAGCTTGCGCGGCACCAGTTTCCGCTCGCCGTCCACGACGATCGGCACCAGGTCCGGGACCGCCGCCTTCCACTGCGAGCGCCGGGACCGGGTGTTGCTGCGCGACATTTTCCGCTTCGGGACGGCCATCAGCGCGCACCCCCGCTCCGGCGCTGCCCGTAACGGCGGTGGAACTTCTCGACCTGGCCCGCGGAATCGAGGATCCGCTGGGTGCCGGTCCAGAACGGATGCGACCACGCGCTGATGTCGACGACCACGAGCGGATAGGTGTTCCCGTCGGACCATTCGATCGTCCGGTCGGAGGTGGCGGTGGAGCGGGTCAGGAACGCGTCGCCGGTCGACGAGTCCTTGAAGACCACCGGGTGGTAGTCGGGGTGGATGCCGGGTTTCACAGGGTTTCGTCCTTCTGGTTGGCGGCGCTGGCGTGCCGGTCGGGTTCTTCGGTTTCTTCGCAGGGGTCCTCGTGCCAGTTCCCGAACGGGTCGGGGTACTCGCGCCAGGCCGCTTCGCCCTCGGCGAGCTCGGCGTCGGTGAGCAGGGCGGCCTGCAACGCGGCCTCGATCTCCGCCGGAGCGGCCTGATCGGCGACGACCACCAGTTCCTGCGCGCGGTCGCCGTGCACCGGGTCCCAGCGCAGCGAGGCGAGCGTGCGGCGTTCGGGGGAGACGTCGGCCCAGTCCGGACCGTCCGGCGAGGCGAGCCACGGCCCGGCGTGCCCGATGCCGAGCCCGCCGCCCGCCGATTCGATCCAGAACGCGACGTCCGGCTGGCTCGCCACCCAGGCCCGTCCGCGGGTGCGGACCACGCCGTCGAGCAGCAGGTCGATCGCCTCGTGCAGCCGCTCCGGATGGAACGGACGCTGCGCGGTGAACCGCAGCAGTTCGATGCCGCAGTCCGGGTGCAGCGGCGGCGCCCCGCGCAGCAACGCGCCGTGCAGGTCGGTGACCTCGCCGCGGCGGGCGTCGGCCGGGATCGCGGCGAACAGCCCGGCGGCGTCGGTGCGGGCCAGTTCGACGCGCGGGACGGACGGCGCGACCCGGTCCAGCACCGCGGAGGACTTGGCCGCGCTCCAGGCGTCCTGCGCGGCACCGGCCAGCACGAGCACGTCCGCGGATTCCACTTGGGACAGTGCGACCTGGGCGACCGTCCGCTCGTCTTCGGGGCTGCCTTGCAGTCCGCGCTCGGCGAGGAGGTCGTCGCCGGTGACGTCGGCGAGCCAGGTCGCGCAGTCCAGGACGGTGAACACCGCCTCGAGTTCGACGTCGTCGCTCACCGGGCGGTCGCCGACCAGGACGTTGCGGATCGCCCAGCTCACCGGCTCCGGCTCCATCGCCTCGTCCAGCCGCACCACGATGCGGTCGACCTGCGGCATCCGGGCCAGCCGGCGCAGCAGCGGCAGCAGGTCCTCGCGCAGCGTGCAGTTCACGCAGCCGTGCGCGAGTTCGAGCGGCGTCAGCTCGTCGCGCCCGCGCAGCCGGATCCGGCGGCGGACGACGCCCGAGCCGATGTCGCGCAGGTCGTGGTGGACGACGGCGGTGCCGGGGCTCGCGCGGAGCAGGAGCGCGGCAAGGGCGTCGGTGCGGGCGATCCCGCTGCACAGCACGAGCGGGACACGCGGACGTTGGGGCACTGGATCTCCAGACGACGGGGCGGGGTACGGTGACGAGAGTAGTTGAACATGAATGTCACTATCAACTTGGGAGGGTCCGTGTCAGCCGTGTGCCAGGTCACCGGCCGCAAGCCGGGCTACGGCAAGCAGGTCTCGCATTCGCACCGCCGCACTTCGCGCCGGTGGGAGCCGAACCTGCAGACGCGCCGCTACTACGTGCCGAGCCTCGGCCGCACCGTGCGGCTCAAGGTGTCGGCGAAGGGCATGAAGACGATCGACAAACGCGGCATCGACGCCGTCGTCGCCGACCTCGTCGCGAAGGGAGCGAAGTTCTAAATGGCGAAAAGCACCGACATCCGGCCGGTCATCAAACTGCGGTCGACCGCGGGCACCGGCTACACGTATGTCACGAAGAAGAACCGCCGCAACAATCCGGACCGGATGGTACTGCGCAAATACGACCCGGTGGCGCGCAAGCACGTCGAATTCAAGGAAGAACGCTGATGGCGAAAAAATCGAAAATCGCGAAAAACGAGCAGCGGAAGGTGATCGCCGCGCGGTATGTCGAACGCCGCCGCGCGCTCAAGGCGGTGATCGCGTCACCGTCCGCGTCGCCGGAGGAGAAGGCCGACGCAGTCGTTGCGCTGCAACGCATGCCGCGCGACGCCAGCCGCACGCGAATCCGCAACCGCGACGCCGCCGACGGCCGCCCGCGCGGATACCTGCGGAAATTCGGGCTGTCCCGGGTGCGGATGCGGCAGATGGCGCACAACGGGGAACTGCCCGGCGTCTCGAAGTCGAGCTGGTGACCGCGATGCCGAAACCAGATCGCACGCCGCGCCGCCGCCCGAACGCCTTCCACGCGGCCGGAATCACCAGGGTGGACTGGAAAGACGTCGACCTGCTGCGGAAATTCATCTCCGACCGGGGCAAGATCCGGGCCCGCCGGGTCACCGGATTGACGCCGCAGCAACAGAAACAGGTGGCGACCGCGATCAAGAACGCGAGGGAGATGGCGCTGCTGCCGTATCCGACCGCGGCGCGGAGCTGAAACCGCAGGCACGGCTGGGCGGACGCGGGGCCCGCCCAGCCGCGCGCAAATTGACCGATATCCCCGTTCTGGCGCCGAACAGTCGCGAGTTTCCGCGAAGCGTTGACCGCGGTTCGACCGCTTCGATGTCTACGTCGATCAGGACGCGGGTCTGCCCCCGGGCGGCGCGGGGGCGTGGCATGACCCACGCTCGGCGTGCGAACAGACGCCCCGCCCATAAACTTCCGCGCATGGACGACCCGCACTACCTTTCCGGCCTCAACCTGACCGGCCGCCGCGTCGTGGTGTTCGGCGGCGGTTCCGTTGCCCAGCGCCGGCTGCCCCGGCTGATCAGCGCGGGCGCCCGCGTCGAGGTGGTGTCGCCGCACACCACGCCGTCGGTGCAGGGGATGGCGGACGCGGGCGAGCTGGTCTGGCATCAGCGCCGCTATGCCGAGGGCGATCTGCGGGAAGCCTGGTACGCGCTGGCCTGCACGAACGACCCGGAGGCCAACGCCGCGATCTGCGCCGAGGCCGAGCGGGAACGCGTCTTCTGCGTCCGCGCCGACGAGGGCGAGTCCGGCTCCGCGGTCACCCCGGCGACCGGACGGCACGGCGGGCTCCTGTTCGGCGTCTTGTCCGGCGGCGAGCCGCTCCGCTCGGCCGCGGTTCGCGATTCGATGCTGGACGGCTTGCACGCGGGCACCATCGAGGACGGCCGCCAGCCGCATCCCGAAGGCACGCTGCCCGGGGTCGCGCTGGTCGGCGGCGGGCCTGGCGACCCGGACCTGATCACCGTCCGCGCCCGGCGGCTGCTGTCGCGGGCGGACGTGGTGGTCGTCGACCGGCTCGGCCCGCGTGATCTGCTGGACGAACTCGCGCCCGAGGTCGAGGTCATCGACGCGGCGAAGATCCCGTACGGCCGCGCCGCCAGCCAGGACGTGATCAACCGGACGCTGATCGAGAAGGCCAAGGAAGGCAAGTTCGTCGTCCGGCTCAAGGGCGGCGACCCGTACCTGTTCGGCCGCGGGTTCGAAGAGGTCCAGGCGTGCGCCGAGGCCGGGGTGCCGGTGACGATGGTCCCGGGCATCACGTCGGCGTTCGCGGTGCCCGCGGTGGCGGACGTCCCGGTGACGCACCGCGGGGTCGCGCACGAGGTGGTCGTCGTGTCCGGGCACGTGGCGCCGGGCGACGAGCGGTCGCTGGTGGACTGGTCGCTGCTGGCCCGGATGCGCGGGACGATCGTGCTGATGATGGGCGTCGAACGGCTGCCGAAGTTCGCCGCCGCCCTGCTCGAAGGCGGCCGGCCGGGCGACACGCCGGTCGCGGTGATCGAGGACGGGACCATGCGGACTCAGCGGGTGCTGCGGTCGACGCTCGCCTCGGTGGCCGAGGAGGCGGCGGCCGCCGGAGTCCGGCCGCCCGCGGTGATCGTCTTCGGCCCGGTGGCCGGATTGGACCGGAATCAGGCCGGATAACGCAGACAGCGCGCCGTCCGCGCGCGAAGATGGCCCGCATGACACTGCCTGCTTTGCCGGAAGAGTCCTTCCAGCGCGTGCTCTGCGTCGTCGCGCACCCGGACGACATGGAGTACGGCACGTCCGCGGCCGTCGCGCGCTGGACGGCACGCGGCATCGAGGTCGGCTACCTCCTGCTCACCCGCGGCGAGGCAGGCATGCCGAACCCGCCCGAGGAGACGGCCCGGCTGCGCGTCGCTGAGCAGCGCGACGCCTGCGCGGCCGTCGGCGTCGAACGCCTGACCGTCCTCGAACACCCGGACGGCGTGCTCGTTTACGGCCTCGACCTGCGCCGGGACATCTCCCGCGAGATCCGCCGGTTCAAGCCCGACGTCGTGCTCGGCTGCGGCTTCGACGTCGAAACGCCCTACGGCTTCGACCAGGCCGACCATCGCGCCGCCGGGCTCGCGACGCTCGACGCCATCCGCGACGCGGGCAACCGGTGGGTCTTCCCGGAGCAGATCGACGACGAGGGACTGGCCCCGCATTCCGCGCGCTGGTACCTCGTCCCCGGCCTTCCCGGCTCCGGGGCGACCCACGGCGTCGACGTGACGGGGGAGCCGCTGCGGCGCGGCATCGCGTCCCTGGAGGCGCACGCCGCGTACCTGGCCGCGCTCCCGGACCACCCCGCGCCCGCGGACTTCATCCCGCAGTTCGCGGCGATGAGCGGCAAGGCCATGGGCGTTGAGCACGCTGTCCTGTTCCGCGCCCACGACCTGCAGGCCCCGCCCGCGTTCCCCGAGCCCGACGAGGACTGACCCGGCCCGACCGCATTGTGGCCTGTCCGGTCCAGAACCACTATGGTCAGGCCATGGCCCGGCCTCGCGAGTTCGACGAAGACCGCGTGCTGGTCGCCGTCCGCGACGAGTTCTGGGACAAGGGCTACGCGGCGACGTCGCTGGAAGACCTGCTGCGCGTGAGCGGGCTCGGCAAGGGCAGCCTCTACGGGGCGTTCGGGGACAAGCGAAGCCTTTTCCTGCGAGTGCTGCGCGATTATGACGACGCCAACCTGACGAAACTGCGCGAGAGCCTGGAATCCGCGGCGCGGGGGATCGACGCGGTGCGGGCGTTTCTGCTCAGCCCGACCGTCGACCCGACCGGAGCGGTCGCGCGTCGAGGGTGCTTCCTGGCCAACAGCAACGCCGAGCTGGCCGCCCGCGCCCCGGATGTGGCCGCCGAGGCGCGGCGCAGCTACGACGCGATCACGGCCACCCTCGCCGAGGCGCTGGAGCGCGCTCAGCGCGAAGGCGACCTCGATCCGGACGCCGACCCTGCGGAGACCGCCCGCGCCGTCCTTGTCGCCCAGCTCGGCCTCGTCGCGCTCGGGCGCACCGGCATGGACGTCGACGTGCTCGCCAAGGCGGCCCAGTCCTCCCTGGCGCGGCTGCTTCCTGCTCCGCCGCGGTAGTCGCCCGGTTGTTGACCGATCAGTCCAGATCTGCCAGGGTTATGGACCATAAGGTCAATAACCGAGGAGGGGGCGGCATGGCCGTTCTGGCAGGCAAAATCGCCGTGGTCACCGGGGGCAGCACCGGGATCGGATTCGCGACCGCTCGTGCGTTCCGCGACGAGGGCGCCCGGGTCTTCGTGACCGGTCGCCGCAAGGACGCGCTCGACGCCGCGGTCGCCGAGCTCGGGCCCGCCGTGACCGGCGTGGTCTGCGACGTTTCGGTGCCCGCGGAACTCGACGCGTTCTACGGAACCGTGCGCGACCAGGCCGGCCGCATCGACGTACTGGTCGCCAACGCGGGCGTCGGCGCCGTGGCTCCTCTCGGCGAGGTGACGGAGGAGCTGATCGACTCGGTGTTCGGCGCCAACGTCAAAGGCACGATCTTCACCGTGCAGCAAGCGCTGCCGCTGCTCAGCGCGAACGCTTCGGTGATCCTCACGGGTTCGACCGCCACGACCCGGCCCAAGGAGGGACTGGAGGTCTACGCGGCGTCGAAGGCCGCGATCCGCAACCTCGCCCGGGGCTGGGCGCTCAGCTCGCGCACGCACGGCTTCCGGGTCAACGTCGTGTCCCCAGGCGGCACCCGCACCCCCGGTCTCCTCGATTTGGTCCCCGCCGAGGCGCTCAAGCAGGCCGCGGGCGAAGTCCCGCTCGGGCGGCTGGCCGAACCCGAGGAGATCGCCGCCGTGACGACGTTCCTCGCCTCGGACGCGTCGAGTTACGTCAACGGCGCGGAATTCTTCGCCGACGGCGGTTTCGCGCAGGTGTGAGCGCTCGTCACCGCCCGCGCTCGCCGGGCACGGCGGGGTAGCAGCGGAAGGCGAAGTCCCGGATCGCCGCGCTGAGCCGTTTCGGGTCGAAGCGCAGCTCGACGGGGCTGCGGGCCTGGACGAACTCGGCGTTGGGCAGGTCCTCGGCCAGGCTTCCCGCATCGCCGAACGGGTGGATCGGGTCGCCCTCGTGCCCGATCACCAGCGTCGGCATCGTGATCGTGCCCCGGACTGACTTGGGCGGCGCGATCCGGCCGAACAGCACGCCGTGCAGCAACGCGGCCATCGGCGCCGGTTCCTGGCTCAGCGTGTCCGTGACGACGTCCACCCACTGGTTCCCGTGCGGCACGAGATGCGCGGCCAGGGCCACCCCGCGCACCGTCGCGGGCAGGAAGCGCGCGGCGAACAGCAGGGGCGCGAACGTCAGGAGCCCGGCGATGATCGCGTTGTCCAGCACCGGCATTTCGACCATCAGCCCGCGCACCCGCGACGGGGCGGCCACCGCCACCTCCAGCGCCACGTTCGCGCCCAGCGACGTGCCGCCGACCACCGCGTCGTCGATTTCCAGGTGGTCGAGCAGCGCGACGGCCTGCTCGCCGAACGCGGGCATCGAATAGCGCCACGACTGCGTCGGCCGGTCCGAATCGCCGTGGCCGAGCAGGTCGAGGGTCACCACGCGGAAGCCCGCGCGGGCCAGCCGCCGGGCGAGCGGCGCGTGCATCCGGCGGGTGAACATGATCCCGTGCATCAGCACCACGACGCGGTCGCCGCTGCCGTATTCGGTGTAGCACAGGCGCTGGCCCTCGTGCCGGAACGAGCCGGACAGCTCGATCGGCCGGGTCTTGCGGGCCGCCGCGGGTTCCGCCGGCGGGGCGTCGGCGACGGGCACGGGTGCCGGGTCCATACAGGCGCCTCCCTCTCCACCTCGGGTCTCCAGGAAAGCATCTCGCGGCTGTGTTGGCACAGTGTCAACCGGATGGGCTGGGGTCGGCGCGATGAGTCAAGATGACCGCATGACCGAACCAGTAGCCGCCCTTCCCGAACTCGCCTCCCTCCGCGTCGCCCTCGACGGCCCGGTCGCCGAGGTCACCCTGCTCGGCCCGGGCAAGGGCAACGCGATGGGCCCCGACTTCTGGCGCGAGCTGCCGCTGGTGTTCGCCGCCCTCGACGCCGACCCGCGCGTGCGCGCCGTCGTCCTCGCCGGAAGCGGCAAGCACTTCTCCTACGGCCTCGACCTGCCCGCGATGATGGGCGGCTGGGCCCCGCTGCTGGCCGGCGACGCGCTGGCCGGGCCGCGCACCGAGTTCCACCGCGAGGTCCAGCGGCTGCAGCAGGCGGTCAGCTCGATCGCCGAATGCCGCAAGCCCGTGGTCGCGGCCGTGTCCGGCTGGTGCATCGGCGGCGGCGTGGACGTCATCACCGCCGCCGACATCCGCCTGGCCAGCGAGGACGCCAAGTTCAGCGTCCGCGAGGTCAAGGTCGCGATCGTCGCCGACATCGGCAGCCTGCAGCGGCTCGCGCCGATCATCGGCGAGGGCCACGTCCGCGAGCTGGCCCTGACCGGCAAGGACATCGACGCCGCACGGGCGGAAAAGATCGGCCTGGTCAACGACGTGTACCCGGACCAGGAGACGCTGCTGGCCAAGGCCCGCGAACTGGCCGCGGAAATCGCCGCGAACCCGCCGCTCGTCGTCCAGGGCACGAAGCAGGTGCTGTCGACCAACACCGAACGCCAGGTCGCCGAGGGCCTGCGCTACGTGGCCGCGTGGAACGCCGCGTTCCTGCCGAGCAAGGACCTGCAGGAAGCCGTGCAGGCCTTCCTGGAGCGACGAGCGCCGGAGTTCAAGGGCGAGTAAAACAGGCACGGGAAAGCGAGCACGAGGAGTACGACGTGAGCAACGGCGCTGAGGTCACCGGCTACCAGGCATTCCGCGCGGCGCGGGACTATCTGCAAGCCCACCGCGAGGACTACGAGACCGCCTATCGCGAGTTCGCGTGGCCGCAGCTGGACGAGTTCAACTGGGCCACCGACTGGTTCGACCGGATCGCCGCGGACCCGGCGAACGCGCAGCGGTACGCGCTGTGGATCGTGGAAGAGGACGGCGCCGAGAACCGCTGGACGTTCCCGGAGATGTCGGCGCGGTCCAACCAGGTCGCGAACTGGCTGCGCGGCCTCGGCGTCTCGCGCGGCGACCGGGTGATCGTCATGCTCGGCAACCAGGGCGAGCTGTGGGAGACGATTCTCGCCGCGATCAAGCTGGGCGCCGTCGTGATCCCGGCGTCCACGCTGCTCGGCCCGGCCGACCTCGTGGACCGGGTGGAGCGCGGCAACGCGAAGCACGTGATCGTGCGCGACGTCGACGCGGAGAAGTTCGCCGACGTCGCGGGCGACTACACGCGGATCGCGGTCGGCGAACCGGTTTCCGGTTGGCACGCCTTCGAAACCGCGTACGCCTCGGCCGCCGAATTCACCCCGGACGGGGTCACCCGCGCCGAGGACCCGCTGCTGCTGTACTTCACCTCGGGCACCACCGCGAAGCCGAAACTCGTGCAGCACACGCACGTTTCCTATCCGGTCGGCCATCTGTCCACAATGTACTGGATCGGGCTGGAACCGGGCGACGTCCACCTCAACATCTCGTCGCCGGGCTGGGCCAAGCACGCGTGGAGCAACTTCTTCGCGCCGTGGAACGCCGAAGCGACGGTGTTCCTGTACAACTACGCGCGATTCGACGCGGCCGCCCTGATGGCGCAGATGGACCGCTGCGGCATCACCAGCTTCTGCGCGCCGCCGACGGTGTGGCGGATGCTGATCCAGGCCGACCTCACCGCGCTGCGGACGCCGCCGAAGAAGGTCGTCGGCGCGGGGGAGCCGCTCAACCCCGAGGTGATCGAGCAGGTCGAAAAGGCGTGGGGCGTCACGATCCGGGACGGCTTCGGGCAGACCGAAACCAGCGTCCAGGTCGCGAACACCCCGGGTCAGGACGTCGTGGCCGGTTCGATGGGCCGCCCGCTGCCCGGGTTCGTCGTGGCCCTGGTCGACCCGGTCACCGGCGAGCGCGCGAACGAGGGCGAGATCTGCCTCGACCTCGCGCACCGGCCGGTCGGCCTGATGGCGGGCTACGCGGACGACGACGAACGCACGTCCGCCGCCTTCGCGAACGGGTATTACCACACCGGCGACGTCGGCTCGATCGACGAACGCGGCTACCTCACCTACGTCGGCCGCACCGACGACGTCTTCAAGGCGTCCGACTACCGGATCTCGCCGTTCGAGCTGGAGAGCGTCCTGCTGGAGCACGAAGCGGTCGCCGAGGCGGCGGTGGTGCCCGCGCCGGACCCGATCCGGCTGGCCGTGCCCAAGGCGTACGTCGTGCTCGCCTCCGGGCACGAGCCGACCGCCGAAACCGCGCGGGCGATCCTCGCGTACGCGCGGGAGCACCTCGCGCCGTACAAGCGGATCCGGCGGCTGCAGTTCGCGGACCTGCCGAAGACCATCTCGGGCAAGATCCGCCGGGTCGAACTGCGCGGCCGGGAGAGCGGGGAGCGGCCCGAGGGCGAGTTCCGCGAGGACGACTTCCCGGACCTCAAGTCGTGAGCCGCGGCGGTGGTGCCGGCCCTATTCCGCCGGTACCACCGCCGCCAGCACGGTCTGCTCGCCCTTGCTGCACGTGGTGCCGCCCTGCGCGGCGGGCGGGCCGGACACGCACAGCCAGCCGTCGACGGTCGCGTTGACCGGGTTGTTCGAGCCCGCCGCCTGACGGCCGTTGATCGCCTGGTGGAACTTCTTGACCAGCGCCATCGCGTCCGCGCACGGGATGGCTTTGTTGTCGTAGACGTACAACGTCATCCCGCTCGCCGCGGTGACGGTGCCGCACGTGCCCGGGGTCGACGGCGGAGCCTCCTTCGACGGCTTCGGCGCGGCCGCGGAGGTGCTGGGCGCGGCGGGCGGACTGCTCGCGCTGCCGGTCTGCGGCAGCGGCGGGGGAGCGTGCGTGCTCGGCGCGGCCGAGGCGATCGCGGAGGGCGCCGACGACACGGCAGCCGGTGGCGCTTGATCCCCCGAACAGGCGGTGAGCGCGGGCAAAACCACCACAGCCGCGCACAGCGGCCCGTACACGGCTTTCGACGGGTGCACCGCGATCCTTTCTCCGGGGTCCGGCCCATTCTGGCCCCTCGCGCCCCCGCTGAGCGGCACCGA
Organism: Amycolatopsis sp. AA4; assembly: GCF_002796545.1. Taxonomy (GTDB): domain Bacteria; phylum Actinomycetota; class Actinomycetes; order Mycobacteriales; family Pseudonocardiaceae; genus Amycolatopsis. The sequence goes on along the minus strand of NZ_CP024894.1, from coordinate 4,348,873 downwards.
CACACCGGAACACCGCCGGTCGAGTCTATTGTGGACGGTTGTTTTCGGGTTCCGGACGGGGAAATCCGCGCCGCCGGGGCGCACCGTTCGGAGGAATCCGGCCCGCGGCGGTTAACGCCCGGCGGTCCCGCGCCGACGTAGAGGGCAGGCGCCCCGCGCGTTCCAGGTCCCCGAAGCCCGACGCCAGAGAGCACGAGTCACCGAGAACATGAGCACCGAAGCCGCCCCCGCAGCCGAAACCGACGCCCCGACCGATCCGCCGACCGAACCCTGCAGCGTGGTGTGGTGCGGCGGCCGCCCCTACGTCCTCGAAGCCGGAGCCGTGCGCCCGCGCTGGGTCGGCACCGACGGCCGCGGCCGCCCGGAAACGCTGAGCAACGCGCAGCTGCGCCGCCGCGGATGGAGCCACCGCCGGGCGGCCAGCAGGCGGCACTCCCGCTGAGACTTCCGCCGGACGGCGGCCGGAACCGGGGAGGGGTTCCGGCCGCCGTCCGGCGGATCCGCGTTTCCCTGGCCCTGCACCGATTCACCTGCCGCGCCGATCGGCCCGCGGCACCGGATCGCGTCGCCGCGCCGACTCGCTCGCGGCTCCGGCGGAATCGGTCCAGTGCCGAGCCGGACGGGTCCGGCCGCGCCGGTTCGCCGAACACTTCCTCGTCGCACCACGGGCGCCCCGACGGCGTCGGCCACCTTCCGTGCGCGGGATCTCGCCTCGCCGACAAACCACGCGCGATGCCGAGGTCCGTGAAGGGCTCCTTGAGGGAATCAGATTCCCTGAAGGAGCCCTTCACGGACTTCCGCGGGAGCGAAGCGCACCGGTGCTCCGCTGCGAATTCGCCGCATTGCCGAGAAAACCCCGAGGCGGCGTTCGGTGCGCGGGACGCGCCGAACGCCGCATCGAGGCGGCGCACCCGCCGGATCCCCGGCACGCGAACCCCGGCCCGCGCCCTCCCGCGCCCGAACCCCGCCCAGCACAACCGCGGCCCCGCCTTTCACCCCGCCAGGACAAACCTCGCGATCCCGTCCGCTCTAGGCTGGCCGCGTGACCACGGTCCCCGACGAGCCCCCGGCCGAGCCCTCCCTGTGGCGGCAGGCGCTCACCATCCCCAACCTGCTGTCGCTGCTGCGGCTGGCGGGCGTCCCGGTGTTCCTCTGGCTGCTGCTCGGCCCGAAAGAGGACGGCTGGGCGCTCGCCCTGCTGATCTTCTCCGCGCTCACCGACTGGCTCGACGGCAAGCTCGCCCGCTGGCTCGACCAGATGTCGCGGCTCGGGCAGCTGCTCGACCCCGCCGCGGACCGGCTCTACATCCTCGCCACGCTCGTCGCGTTCCTGATCCGCGACATCATCCCGTGGTGGGTCGTCGTCCCGCTGGTGCTGCGCGAGCTGGTGCTCGGCGTGTGCGTGCTCCTGCTGCGCCGCGGCGGGTTCGCGCCGCCCGAGGTGACCTACATCGGCAAGGGCGCGACCTTCGTCCTCATGTACGCCTTCCCGTTCCTGCTGCTCACGCAGGGCGGCTCGGACGTCGCCGCGGTCGCGCGGCCGATCGCCTACGCGTTCATGGTGTGGGGCGGCGTCCTGTATGTCTGGTCCGGCGCGCTCTACGTCGTGCAGGCGGCTCGCGCGCTGCGCACCCGGTGATGGAAGATTGTCGGCACCATCGCGAGCACAGCCAGCACCAGGAAGGGGAGCGGCGTTGACCACTCCGGAAGAACTGCGCTACACCGAGGAGCACGAGTGGGTCGCGACCCGCGAGGGTTCGCTCGTGCGGGTGGGCATCACCGAATACGCGCAGGACCAGCTCGGCGACGTCGTGTTCGTCGACCTGCCCGAGGTCGGCAAGCAGGTCGGGGCGGGCGACCCGTTCGGCGAGGTCGAGTCCACGAAGAGCGTCTCGGAGCTGTTCGCGCCGGTCGACGGCGAGATCGTCGCGGTCAACTCCGCGGTCTCCGATTCGCCGGAGCTCATCAACTCCGACCCCTACGGCGAGGGCTGGCTCGTGGAGATCCGGCTCGACGACCCGGCCGGGCTCGAGGCGCTGCTCGAGGCCGAGGCGTACCAGGCGCTCATCAAGGGCTGAGCCGCCCGGCCCGGCGCCCGGAGCCGCAAGGGGAGCCCGAGGGTTCCGGGCCGGTCGGGCACGGTACGTTGACAGCTGCACGTTCTTGGTCGATGACAACACTTCATGCGTAGAGGAGAGCTCAGGTGAGCACGAACGACGGGCCCGGCGTTCCCCCGGAGCAGTCTCCGGAGCGGACCTCTGTCTTCCGGGCCGATTTCCTGGCCGACATGGAAGGCCAGCAGGAGTCCGCGCCGGCCGCCGAGGCACCGGTGCAGGGCGTCGACGCCCTCCCGCCGGGTTCCGCCCTCCTGGTCGTGAAGCGCGGGCCCAACGCGGGCTCCCGCTTCCTGCTCGACCGCGACACCACCAGCGCGGGACGGCACCCCGACAGCGACATCTTCCTCGACGACGTCACGGTTTCCCGCCGCCACGCGGAATTCCGGCGCGAGGGCGGGGAGTTCGTCGTGATCGACGTCGGCAGCCTGAACGGCACCTACGTCAACCGCGAGCCGGTCGACCAGGCCGTCCTCGCCGGCGGCGACGAGGTGCAGATCGGCAAGTTCCGCCTGGTCTTCCTGACCGGCCCGGGGCACGGGGGCCAGGGGGCGCAGTGACGGCGGCCGGGCAGCCCGGTCGTCAGGAGGCCCGGCGGGACGGGTTGAGCATCGGGGCGGTGCTCGCGCAGCTGCGCGGGGACTTCCCCGACGTCACGATCTCCAAGATCCGTTTCCTCGAGGCGGAAGGCCTGGTCCGCCCGGGCCGCACGCCCTCGGGGTACCGGCAGTTCTCGTCGGCGGACGTGGAACGCCTGCGGTACGTATTGTCCGCGCAGCGCGACCACTATCTCCCGCTCAAGGTCATCAAGGAGCAGCTCGACGCGGCCGACGCGGGCGCGCAACCGCCCGCGCCGGTCCCGTCGGCGCCCCAGCTGCCGCGGCGGCTCGTGCCGCTCGGCGACGGGAGCGATCCGGCGGGACTGCCCGCGGCGGCGGACTTCGAGACCGGGCCGGACACCCGGCTCACCCAGGAAGACCTGCTGGAGCAGGCGGGCATCGACGACGCGATGCTCGCCGAGCTCTGCCAGTACGGCCTGCTGCGCCCCGGCGCGGCGGGTTTTTTCGGCCCGGAGTCGGTGCTCATCGCGCGCACCGTCAAAGCGATGACCGAATTCGGGCTCGAACCGCGGCACCTGCGCGCGTTCCGCGCCGCGGCCGACCGCGAGGTCGGCCTGCTGGAGCAGATCGTGACCCCGGCGTACCGGCATCGTGACGCGGACGCGAAGGCGCGCGCCGACGAGGTAGTGCGCGAACTGGCCGCGTTGTCGGTCACGCTGCACACCCTGCTCGTCAAGGCCGGGATCCGCGGCGTCGCCGGCGATTGACCCGGATGCCCGGGACGCGGATTTCGTCACGTGTCAATGACTGAATCTCAGCGCCGGGATGCCGTACCGTGAGAGACGGTTCGCGAGACCACGAACCGAGAATGTCCGCTGCGAGCGAGCACAGCGCCCGGATGACGGGTAGCGTCGGAGACAACGGTCGTCAGCCGTCGCGAGCGCTGCGGCCCGTGTGCACGAGAGGGAGGCGAAGCCCGATGAGCGAGATGCGCGTCGTCGGCGTGCGGGTCGAACTGCCCGCGAATCAGCCGATCTTGTTGCTGCGGGAGACCGAGGGCGAGCGGTACCTGCCGATCTGGATCGGCTCGGTCGAAGCCACCGCGATCGCCCTGGAACAGCAAGGCGTCCGCCCCGCCCGGCCGCTGACCCACGACCTGCTCAAAGAGGTCATCGGCGCGCTCGGCCGCGAGCTCGAGCAGGTCGTGATCACCGACCTCAAGGAAGGCACGTTCTTCGCCGAGCTGGTCTTCGACGGCGACATCCGGGTCTCGGCCCGCCCGAGCGATTCGGTCGCGCTGGCGCTGCGGATCGGCGTTCCGATCCACGCCGTCGACGCGGTGCTCGAGGAGGCCGGGCTGATCATCCCGGACGAGCAGGAGGACGAGGTCGAGAAGTTCCGCGAGTTCCTCGACTCCGTGTCCCCGGAAGACTTCCGCGGCGCCGACACCTGATCTCCGGGCGCCCGGTCACCGCGCGGTGGCGCGGGCGAACAGGTCGGCCAGTTCCCGGCCGTAGCGGTCCAGGTCGATCGACGGATCGGCGGCGTAGGCGGCCGCGACCCCGTCGATGGCCTGCGCGATGGACAGCGCCACGATCTCCGGAGCGATGTCCCCGAACGCCCCTTCCTTGCGGCCTTGTTCCAGCTGCCGCTGCAGCGCGCCGGTGCGCAGCTGCCCGACCATCACGCCGGTCATCGCCCAGCCGTCGCGGTCGTCGGCGTGCGCGGCCATCTCGACCAGCACCCGCTCGCATTGCGGATAGTCGCGCAGGAACGCGACCGACGTTTCGATGTACGCGCGCAGGTTCCCCGGCCGGTCCGCCGGGTCGACGCCCGCGCTGCGCTCGCGCAGGTATTCCGATTTGGTCTCGGACACCGTGCTCAGCACCGCCTGCATGAGGCCGGCCTTGTTGGTGAAGTGGTACGAGATCAGCCGCGTGCTGCTGAGCCCGGCCCGCTCCTTGATGCGCGCGAAGGTGGTGCGCGCGTACCCGTGGTCGGCGATCGTGGCGATGGTCGCGCCGATGATCTGCGCCCGGGTGGTGGCCTCGGTGACGCTGAGGCCGAGTTCGGCTTGCGTGTCGATGTTTACCTGCATGAGTAAGAAGTTACTCGGCCGAGTAAAAAAGGGCAATCCCGTACGGCGAACGGGCCAAAGCCTCGACACGCGCTTGAGGCACGCCGCGCGTCGCGTTGACCGGGTCGCGGCGCAGCCTTACCGTCAAAGGCGGTAAATCGCCACGATGTGATTCGCCGACCCGGCGCGCTCGTGGCAGTTTTCCCCGGCCGATCCCGATCCTGGGCTCGACCGGCCTGTCGAACGCCCCGCCGCGAGGCCGGGCGAGGGGAGGCTTGCGGTGGTCGAGGCTGGTCGTCCGGAGATACCCGCCGGACCTGTCGCCGACGGCGAGCAGGGCGAGCTGTTCCCCGACGCCTCGCTGCCCGACGAGCTGGTCGGCTACCGCGGTCCCGCGGCCTGCCAGATCGCCGGGATCACCTACCGCCAGCTGGACTACTGGGCGCGCACGAAGCTGGTCGCGCCCAGCATCCGGACGGCGCACGGCTCGGGGTCGCAGCGGCTCTACTCGTTCAAGGACATCCTGGTCCTCAAGGTGGTGAAACGCCTGCTGGACACCGGGGTCTCGCTGCAGAACATCCGCGTCGCGGTGGACCACCTGCGCGTGCGCGGGGTGCGCGACCTGGCGAAGGTCACGCTGTTCTCCGACGGCACCACGGTGTACGAGTGCACGTCGCCGGAGGAGATCGTGGATCTGCTCCAGGGCGGCCAGGGCGTGTTCGGCATCGCGGTCAGCGGGGCGATGCAGGAGATCAGCGGCACGATCCACGAGTTCCCGGCCGAGCGCGCCGACGGCGGACTGGTCGAGGCCGTCGTGCCGGACGAGCTGACCCAGCGCCGCAACGCCCGCCGCACGGGCTGATCTTCGTCCGCGCTAGACTGGGCGCGCGATCGACGAACCCGCGCGGGAGAGACCGGACCGGCATCCCCGGTCCGGCGCCGAAGGAGCAAGTCCTCCCCGGAACCTCTCAGGCACCCTGGACCGCGCGGACGAGACGCCTCTGGAAAGCGCATCGGCAGGAGACCACCAGCCGGTGCCGCCGACGGTGCAAACCCGGCTATCCACGCGGGTGAAACTCTCAGGCGCCCCGTGGGGTACGGACAGAGTGGGGAGGGCCACGCCTGTGTTGCGGCGTGGCGGTTTCGCCGGATGAGGTTCAGACCTCCCGGGTGGTCTGAACCTCGGGTCTGTGGTCAAGACCACAGCCTCCGGCGTCCGCAGCGGGTCAGCCCGGAATCTTGTCCAGGAACCCGTGCACCTTGGCGATCCGGCCGTCGGCGATCTCGATCACGTCGAACCCGATCGCGATCGGGTCGTCGTTGCCCGGAGCCGAGAGATGCCACTGGAATCGCGCGAGGTCGTGGTGCGCGTCCGGGTCCGCGGGCAGGCTGAAGACGAGTCCGGCGAACTGCTGCTGCGCGCCGCCGATGAACCCGTCGATCTCGTCCTGCCCGGCGACCGCGCCGAGCGGGTCGGTGTAGGTCGCGCCGGGGGCGAACACCTCCGAGACGAGCCGGCGCCGCTGCTGCGGGTCGGTCTCGTTCCAGACGTCGAGGTACCGGCGGGCGAGGTCGGTCGCGGCGGGTGCGGTGGTGGTCATGTCGGGGTTCTCCTTGTGTCGTCCCGTTTTCGGTAGAGCCAAGCTTGTCGCAGCAACGGCGGCCGGTCGATTACGCGGGAGGTAATCGGTTCGCCGTGCTAAACCGGGGCATGGACTACGGCCGCCTGGCGATCGACAGGCAACTCGAGAAATTCCGCGAGACGGTGACGCGCAACGACCTGGTGCCCGAAGTGCTGGCACGGGCGGCGGACCTGGCTCTTCCCAGCTGGTATCTGACCGCGGGATGCCTGTGTCAGACCGTGTGGAACGCGGCGACCGGACGCCCGCCCGCCGACGGGATCAAGGACTACGACCTGTTCTACTTCGACGACTCGGATCTCAGCTGGGAAGCGGAGGACGCGGTCATCGCCGAGGGCGCCCGGCGATTCGGGGATCTCCCGGTGACAGTGGAAATCCGCAACGAGGCACGGGTGCACCTCTGGTACGAGGACCGTTTCGGCGTGCCTTGCGTGCCGTACTCGTCCACCGAGGCGGCGATCGACTCGTTCCCGTCCACGACGTCCTGCCTGGGGGTCCGCCTGGACGAGGCAGGGGAGTGGCAGGTCTACGCGCCGCACGGGTTCGCGGACGTGTTCAACCTCGTCGTGCGGCCCAATCCCGGGCACGCGCCGCGGAGCAGTTACGAGGCGAAAGCCCGGCGGTGGCGGGAACAATGGCCGGAGCTGACCGTCCTGCCTTGGCCCGGTTGACGGGTGGCCCGAGATCGGTGTACTTTCGATACGAAACGGTAGCGTATCGGAAGTGGGCCAGCATGCCGGAGCCAGTCGTGGGCAGGCCGCGGGATGCCAGCAGGGACGCGGCGATTCACGAGGCGGCCTTGGCGCTGCTGGCCGAGGTGGGCTACGACCAGCTGTCCATCGAGGCGATCGCGGCGCGGGCGGGCGTGGCCAAGACGACGATTTACCGGCGGTACCGCGACAAAGCGGCTCTCGTCGCGGCGGCGGTCGAGCAGCGGCAGGCCTCGGCTCCGCCCGAGGCCCGGTCCGGGGGATTGCGGGAGAACCTGCTGGCCGTCGTGCGGTGGCTGGCGCGCGAGATCGCCGAGCAGGAGATCGGACTGCTCGGCGCGCTCTTCGCGGGGATGCGCAGCGATCCCCGGCTCGCCGACGAGATGCGCCGGATCCTGCGCCGGGACCAGGCGGCGATGACGGATCGCTTGCCGTGCAACGCATTGGCGCCTGGCGCGGCCGAGTTGTTCGCCGAGGTCGCGCCGGGAGTGATCGTGCATCGGATCGTCTTCGCCGGGGAGCCGTGCGACGACCGGTTCCTGCGGCATCTCGTGGACGACATCCTCCTGCCGTTGCTGAAGGGAGAACGGACATGATCGTGATCACGGGGGCGACCGGTGCGCTCAACGGGGCGACTGTGGAGCACTTGCTCAAGCGCGTTCCGGCGGAGGAAATCGGCGTCAGCGTGCGGGACCCCGCCAAGGCGCAGCACTTCGCGGACCGAGGTGTGCGGGTGCGGCAGGGGTCCTATGAGGATCCCGCGGCGCTGCGGAAATCGTTTGAGGGGGCCGAAAAAGTACTGTTGGTTTCTTCGAGCGACCCGCATGCGGACGGCGTCGGCCTGCATCGGGCGGGCATCGAGGCGGCTGCAGCGGCTGGAGCGCAACGGATTCTGTACACCAGTCATCAGAATTCCCGGATGGACACTCCGTTTCCGCCGGGTCCGGAGCACGCGGCGACCGAACGGATTCTCGCCGAGTCCGGGGTCGCGTGGACGGCGCTGCGCAACGGGTTTTACGCGCACAGCATCGGTTGGCTGCTCGGGAACTGGCGCGAGGACGGGGTGCTCAAGGCTCCGGCGGACGGCCCGGTTTCCTGGACTGACCGGGCGGATGTCGCGGAAGCGGCGGCGGTGGTTCTCGCCGGGGAAAGGGAGTTCGACGGTCCGGTGACGCTGACCGCCCGGCAGGCGGTGACGTTCGACGACGTGGCCGAGCTTGCCTCGCGGGTCAGCGGGCGTGCGGTGCGGCGCGTCGTGGTGGACGACGAGGAGTGGATCGCGGGCGAGCCGGAGGAGGTGGGCCGGATGAAGCTGTCGATGTTCGAGGCAGCCCGGCAAGGGCACTTCGCGGAGACGAGTCCGGTGCTGGCTGAGCTGCTCGGCCGCGAACCGCGCGGCGTCACGCTCTAGAGCCGAAGAACTCCCGGCAAAAGGCGCGGAACGTTTACGCCCGCCGGGTCAGCCGCGCGCCCTCCGCGCGGGCCAGCACGACCGGCGTCGTCGGGACCCGCTCGCGCAGCGGACGGACGGCGAACGGCGTGCCCTCAACGGAAAGTTCCAATGGCGGCCGCTGCACCGAGAGCGTGTAACCCAGCCCCCGGGCGACCAGGGCACGCGCGAGTTCGAAGCTCGTCGTGCGGTGCGCGACCGGCATCGGCAGTCCGACCGCGGCGAAAACGTCCCGGAAATAGCGCTCCGAAGGCGGGACGTCCAGCAGGACGAACGGCTCGTCGGCCAAGGCGCGCAAGGAAACCGTCTTGCGGCGGGCCAGCGGATGGTCCGGTGGAAGGAGCACGCTCGGCGGCTGGTCGTACAGCTTGTCCACCGCGATCCCGGGCACGAGGTCCTGCCGGTACAGGACGGCGAGGTCGCAGCGGCCCTCCAGCAGGAGGTGCTGCAGGTCCGGCAGCGTGCCTTCGACAAAGGAGACGTCGACTTCCGGGTGCTGCGTGCGGAAAGTCGCCAGTGCGGCGGGCACGTGCAGCGGCGCGAGCGGGGTGTAGCAGCCGAAAGTCAAGCGACCGGCGAGGTCTTGGCCGTAGTCGCGGGCGGCGGTGCCGAGCTCGGCGACCGAGGTGAGCACCGCGCGGGCTTCGCCGACGACCTGGCGGCCGGCGTCGGTCAGCGCGGTCGTACGGCCGGGGCCGCGGAGGATGAGCTGCACGCCCAAAGTCCGTTCCAGCGAAGCGATCGCGAGCGAAACCGCCGACTGCGACACGTGGCAGCTTTCCGCGGCCGAGGTGAGGCCGCCGGTGTCCGCGACGGCGACCAGGTACTCGAGCTGGCGCAACGAGGGAGACATCAGTCCAGCTTATGTCCTTCACCAGAAATGTGAACTGGACCGATGTCCCTCGGCACGGCAGGGTCGGGGCATGACCCGGCACCAGCACCCGTTCGTCCCCTACGCGCCGCCGCGGCTGTCCCCGGAGGAAAGCCTCGCGCGCGGGCAGGAGCTGTACCGGCTGCTCGACCGGCGCCGGTCGGTCCGCTGGTTCTCCCCGGACCCGGTGCCGCTCGAGGCGATCGAAACCGCGGTGCGGATCGCGAACACCGCGCCGAGCGGGGCGCACCACCAGCCGTGGACGTTCGTCGCGACTGCGGACCCGGACGTCAAGCGCGCGGTGCGCGAGGCCGCCGAGGTCGAGGAGCGGAAGTTCTACCGGGAGCGCAACGCGCCGGACTGGCACGCGGCGCTCGCCCGGCTCGAAACCGACGAGCACAAGGAGTTCCTGGAAGTCGCGCCGTGGCTGGTGGTCGCGTTCGCGCAGAAGAGCACGCCGCTGCCGGACGGTTCGCTGCGGAAGAACTACTACGTCAACGAAAGCGTCGGCATCGCGTGCGGCATGTTCATCACCGCGCTGCACACGATGGGGCTGGCGACGCTCACCCACACGCCGAACCCGATGGGCTTCCTCAACGAGGTCTTCGCGCGCCCGGCGACCGAACGGCCGTACATCCTGTTCCCGGTCGGTTATCCCGCGCCGGACTGCGAGGTACCCGACCTCGAACGCAAACCGCTCGCCGAGGCGCTGGTGGTGCACGCGCCGTTACCTCGGGGGTAATGGTCCCGCGCCCGGCGAAGCCGTAGCGTCGCAGGAGTGACGACTACGGTGAAGGCCCCGGTGGGCGAGCTGCTCCGGGAATGGCGCGACCGCCGCCGCATCAGCCAGCTCGACCTCGCGATCTCGGCGGACATCTCGACGCGCCACCTGAGTTTCGTGGAAACCGGCCGGTCCAAGCCGAGCCGGGACATGGTGCTGCGGCTCGGCGAGCACCTCGACATCCCGCTGCGCGAACGCAACCGCCTGCTGCTCGCCGCGGGCTACGCGCCGGCCTACGGCGAGTCCGACCTCGGCGCGCCGGAAATGGCCGTGGTCCGCGAGGCCGTCCGGCGGCTGCTCGCCGGGCACGACCCGTACCCGGCGGCGGTGGTCGACCGCGGCTGGAACCTCGTCGACGCCAACCTCAGCCTCGGCGTGCTCACCGAGGGCGTCGCGCCGTCGCTGCTGACCGGTCCGGTGAACGTGCTGCGCGCGACGCTGCACCCGGACGGGATGGCGCCGCGGGTGGTGAACCTGGGGGAGTGGCGGGCGCATCTGCTGGGCCGGTTGCGCCGTCAGGTCGAACAGACGGCGGACGCCGGGCTCGCGGAGCTGCTGGAGGAATTGCGCGGATATCCGTGCGACGACGAGGTTCCGGAGGTGGAGATCCCCGGTCCGGGCGACATCTTCGTGCCGCTGCGCTACCGGCACGAGGACCGGGAGCTGACGTTCTTCAGCACGGTCGCGACGTTCGGGACCCCGCTGGACGTGACGGTCGCCGAGCTGGTGATCGAGTCGTTCTATCCGGCCGATCCGGCGACGGCGGCGTTCCTGCGCGAGCGCGGGACGGGCTGAGCGCGGCTACGATCGGGGCCATGCGGGCGTTCGTGGTGACCGGGCCGGGGGAGGCCGGGCCGGCCGAGGTGCCGGAGCCGGAAGCCGGGGTCGGCGAGGTCGTGGTCGAGGTGGAGCGGGCCGGGGTGTGCGGCACCGACGTCGAGTTCTTCACCGGCGAGATGCAGTACCTCGCCGACGGGCACGCCCGGTACCCGATGCGGCTCGGCCACGAATGGTGCGGCCGGGTGGCGGAAGCCGGCCCGGGCGTGCATCCGGCGTGGGTCGGCCGCCGCGTCACCGGGGACACGATGCTCGGGTGCGGGGACTGCCGCCGGTGCCGGGGCGGGCACCAGCACGTCTGCGCGGACCGGCAGGAGGTCGGCATCCGCGGCGGCCGGGCCGGAGCGCTCGCCGAACGCCTCGCGGTGCCGGTGCGCTCGCTGCACGAGCTGCCGGACGCGCTGGATCCCGTCGCGGGAGCGCTGGTCGAACCGGGCGGCAACGCGTGCCGGGCGGCGCGCGCGGCCGCGGGCGAGCGGGTGCTGGTTCTCGGCCCGGGGACGATCGGGTTGCTCACCGCGCTGTTCCTCCGCGCCGCGGGCAGCGAGGTGCATCTGGTGGGCGCGACGCCGTGGTCCGTGGAATTCGCGCGCGGCTTGGGTTTTTCCGCCGGGACGAGCGTTCCGGATCCGCCGTTCGACGCGGTGGTCGACGCGACCGGCGATCGCTCCGCTCCCGCGCTCGCGGCCGAGGTCGTCGAACCGGCGGGGCGGATCGTGTGCATCGGGCTCGCGGGACAGCCGAGCCTGCTGGACACGCGGTTGCTGGCGCTGAAGGACGTCACCGCGATCGGCGTGCTGAGCGGGTCGCCGGGCTTGGCGCAGGCGATCGACGCGTACGCCTCCGGCGAGGTGGATCCGCGGCCGCTGGTGGCGGCGACCGTCGGGCTGGGCGAGGTCGCCGCGGTGCTCGGCGGCGAGCGGCCGCCGGGGCCGCCGAAGATCCACGTCGACCCGCGGCGATAACCAGGTTGCTCGCCGGGCGCGAAAACGAGAGGGTCGGGGCATGACTGCCGACCTGACTTTCCGCCAGCCGACCGAAAACGACCACGCGCGCGTGCTCGCCGCGCTGGGACCGTGGTGGGGCGGGCTGAAGGGCGAAGCCGGGGCGAGGGAGCGGGCGTTGCTGGTGCCGCGCCTGTACTTCCAGCACTTCACCACCACGAGCCGCCTGGCGGAGCGGCCGGACGGGACGCTGGCGGCGTTCCTGATCGGGTTCGTCTCGCAGACCGACCCGGAGACCGCCTACATCCACTTCGTCGGCGTCGATCCGGAGCTGCACGGGCAGGGAATCGGCCGCTCGTTGTACGAATGGTTCTTCGCGCGGGTGCGGGAATCGGGCGTGCGGAAGGTCAAGTGCATCACCAGCCCGCAGAACACCGCTTCGCGCGCGTACCACGCCCGCCTCGGGTTCGAGGTCTCCGACGTGCTTCCGGACTACGACGGGCCGGGCCTGGACCGGGTCGCGTTCACGCGCAGCCTGGCCGCCTGACCCGCGGCCCGGTCCTTCGGAGAGCCTCAGCGAGCTTCGATGACGGTCCGGAACTGCTCGGCGGCCCGCTCGACCTTCTTCTGCGGGTCGGCCAGCAGCGACGCGACCGCCTCGCCCAGTTTGCCCGCCGGGGGCCGGTATTCGAGCGAGATCTCCACGCCGGTGCGGCTGCCGCCCTTGTCCTCGAACCGGACGACGCCGGAGTTGCGCACGTCCGGATCGGCGTCGTCCACCGTGGTCCAGGCGATCGTGCGGGGCGGCGCGTCCTCGACGATCCGGGCCTCCCATTCCACTGTGGACCCCGCCGGTCCGCTGACCTTCCACCGGGTGCGCGTCCCGTCGCCGTCCAGGGCTTCGACCGACTGGACGTCGGAGAACAGTTCCGGCAGCCGGGTCAGCGGACGCCACCAGTCGTAGCACGCCTGCGCGGGAGCGTTGACCTCGACGTAATGCGCTGCAGCAGCCATGGGCACCTTTCCTCGGAGTTCAGCGAGTCTTGCCGAACCCTCGGGCTACCCGGCTCCGCGGCCGGGCAAACCGGCTCCGGCGGTTACGAGATTTCCTTGCGGGGCTTCGGAACGAGGACGGTGCGGGTCACCCGTCGCGGTCGGCCGGGGAATCCTCCGGGAGCTTCCCGGCCGGGCTGCGCCGCGGGTACTGGCCGCGGGCGCGTTCGACGGCGGTGCCCGCGACGCCGAGGACGATCAGGCCGATCCCGAGACCGAGATGCAGCCAGTCGTCGGCGTGGTCGAGGGGGACGAAGTTCGCCGCGCTGTGCTTGTCGATCGCCGCGCCGTAGATCCACAGCAGGAGGTAGACGAGGCCGCCGAGCATCAGGAACATGCGGGCGGCGGTATGCGTGCGGGCGCAGGCGAATCCCGCGACGGCGAAGAGCAGATGGACCAGGTTGTGCAGCACGGAAACGCCGAAAACGCCGAACAGCGCGGCGCCGGAATGCGGGCCGGCGAACCGGAGTTCGCCGTAATGGGCGGTCACGCCCGGCAGGAAGCCGAGCACCCCGACGACGAGAAAGGCCGCCGCGGCGAGCAGGGCCGCGGTCTGGACCGGCCGCCGCCGGGAAGCGGCGGCCTCGTGCTGGTTCATGGGTTTGCCCTTTCTTCGGGGAGACGGGTGGCCCGGCTACCCGGCGGCGAACGGGGCAAACGGCCTTCGCTCGCGGCTGCCGCCGGGTCAGTGCCGGGCGAACGCCTCCTCGCCGGCCCGCAGCCGCGCCGGTTCCAGCAGGGAACGTTGCCGGTCCGCGCGCAGGAGCAGGGCGTCGAAGTCCACGTCGGCCAGCCGTTCGCCGAGGTTCGCCGCGTCCCGCAGCGTGGTCCAGAGGATCTTCTTGCCCTCGATGCCCATGGCCAGCGCCTCGAGTTCCCAGAACCGGCTCAGCGGCGAGTACGACGCGATCCTGCCGTTCGGTTTGAACCGTCCCAGCCGCTCGGCCGCGACGGCGAGCCCGGCCTTGACCGGATTCGCGCGGACCGGCACCGCCCGCATGACTCCGCGGAAAGCGGCCACGTCTTCCGCGATCGCCGACGCCACCTCCCGCAGCGGCGTCTCGAATTCGGTGCCCCGGTTGTTGCGGGCGGCCCGGCGGGCCAGCTCGCGCCAGGCCAGTCCCATGGCCAGCTGGTCGTTGAGGTAGATCCCGAGCAACGTCTCCATGCGGGTGGGGATACCCGGCCCGGCCGCGGGCAACCGGGGGCCGGGCAGCCATCGGTCCACAATGGACCGCCGCGGACTCCGCCGGAAAGACGACGTTTCGCCGGGCCGGTGCCGGGTACCAGGGCGGAATGCCTGTTCAAGCTGCGGTGACGGCCAAGTTCGGCGGGGACGTGCCGACCGTGCGCGAGGTCGAGCGCCCCGATCCGGAGGAGATCTTGGTCACTCGCGAGCGGCGCGGGCCGGAGCGGACGCCGGTCTTCGGACGCGACCGGGTCCGGCGGCTCGGCCAGGTGCGCGAACGGCTCGATTCCGGGCGCGGGCGGGGAAAACCGGGCTCGGCCTCGCGTCGGCGGCGATGTGGTCGCCGGTAGGTTCCGCGCAGGACGTTTGGGCAGGTCGGCGGGCCTGTCGCACCATACGGCCGGACTGCCCGCCCGGCCGCTGGGTTAGCCTTGGCCGGCAAGGTCAACCGAGCCGTCCGGCGGACGGCAGAGGTGAGGTAGAGATCGTGATGCCCGCGGAGAAGCCGTTGTTTCCGGCGGGGTGTCTGTGATGTACGCGGATCAGGCGTTCATGCACCCAGCGCTCTTCTATCGGAGCGCCGCCGAGTTCACCTCCGGCGTGGTCTCCTTCGTCCGCGACGGGCTGGAGGCGGACGAACCGGTCGCGGTCGCCGCGCCGCCGGAGCACGTGAGCCTGGTCAGGGCCGAACTGGGGGCCGACGCCGGGCGCGTGCTGCTGGTCGACATGACCGAGGCGGGCCGCAATCCGGGCCGGATCATCCCGGGCGTGCTGCGCGCGTTCGCCGACGGGCATCCGGACCGGCACGTGCGGATCGTCGGGGAGCCGATCTGGGCGGGCCGGTCGGCCGCGGAGTATCCGGCGTGCGCGCAGCACGAAGCGTTGATCAACCTGGCGTTCGAGGGCCGCTGGGCGACCATCCTCTGCCCGTACGACGCCGAAGCGCTGGGCGCCACCGAACTGGCCGACGCACTCCGGACGCATCCCTGGCTGATCGACGGCACGGGGGAGTGGCGATCGAGCAGCGACTACGCGCCCGACGCCGTGGTCGCCGACTACAACCGCGAACTTCCGCCCCCGCCCGGAGCCCGGTCCTTCGTCGTCGCGGAACCCGACCTCGTCGACCTCCGCCTGATCACCGCCGAGACCGCGCGGCGGCACGGCCTCCCCGAGGACCGGGTCGAGGACGCGGTGATGGCGGTGTCCGAACTGGCGGTCAACAGCGTCGAGCACGGCAGCGGCGCCGCGGTGGTGCGGCTGGGTTTCGCGGACGGCGAGCTGGTCTGCCAGGTCCGGGACGAGGGGTGGCTGGCGGATCCGATGGCCGGTCGCGTCCCGGCTTCCCCGGACCAGGTGCGCGGGCGGGGGCTGCTGCTGGTGAACCATCTCGCGGACCTGGTGCGGATGCATTCGGATCCGTCCGGGTCGACGGTGGAGGCGAGGTTCGCCGCCGGGTGAAGGCGTCCGGCGGGCGCGTTTTAGGCTGGCGGGCGAGGAGAACCTATTCGTCGGGCAGGAGAGTGCGAAAGTGACCGCGGCAGCTGGCGACATCGAGAAGGCGGCCGGGGTGCTGCGCGCCGGGGGCCTCGTGGCCTTCCCGACCGAGACGGTCTACGGCCTGGGCGCCGACGCCTCCGATCCGGCCGCGGTTTCCCGCATCTACCAGGCGAAGGGCCGCCCGTCCACGCATCCGCTGATCGTGCACCTCGCCGGGGCCGGGTTCCTCGACGGCTGGGTCGAGAAGCTGCCCGAACCGGCACGGCTGCTGGCCGAGCGGTTCTGGCCGGGGCCGCTGACCCTGGTGCTGCGGCGCGGCCCCCGGGTGTCGTCGGCGGCGACTGGCGGCCTCGAGACGGTCGGGGTGCGCGTGCCGGACCATCCGGTCGCGCTGGCGCTGCTGTCGGCGTTCGGCGGCGGCGCGGCGGCCCCGTCGGCGAACCGGTTCGGCTCGGTCAGCCCGACCACCGCCGAGCACGTCCGCGCGGAGCTGGGCGACGCCGTCGACTTCGTGCTGGACGGCGGCCCCTGCCAGGTCGGCGTCGAGTCCACCATTGTTGACGCGACCAGCGACACCCTCAGCGTGTTGCGGCCCGGCGGCGTGCCCCGGGAAGACCTGGAAGCGGTGCTCGGCGGCCCTCTCGACGTGCCGTCCACGAGCCCGATCCGGGTTCCCGGCCAGCATCCGTCGCATTACGCGCCGCGGGCGAAGGTCGTTCTCGTCGAGCCGGACCAGGTGGTCGCGGAAGCGGCGCACGCGCGGAAACTCGGGCACCGGGTGGGGGTTTTCCTGCCGCCTTCCCAGAACGGCGGAGCCCCGGAGGCGCACGCGGTGGTGGCGGTTCCGGAATCGACGGCCGAGTACGCGCGCGGCCTTTACGGCTTCCTGCGCGAGCTGGACCGGCAGGGGTGCGACCTGATCGTCGCGTCGCTTCCGGAGGAGACCGGCTTGGGCCTGGCGATCGCGAACCGGCTGCGCCGCGCCGCGGGGCCTCGTTCCTGAACGGTCCACAGTAGACAGTTCGGCAGCTCCCGCACGGCCGGTTCCGGCGTGCCCTGATCCGGCCCAAGATCGTGCCGGGTAGGCTTTTCGCCCGGTGCGTTAAGCAGGCAGCGTCCACCATCCCCTGGCCGCGGCGCACCCTGCGCCCGGTCCGGCCCGCTCCTAGGAGTGCGTGTGGCGACCGCCGAGTGCCGAGCATCCCGTCCAGCCCAGCCCGACCAGGGCGTCTTCGCGCGAAGCGGGGTCGTGCGGCTGCCGTGACGGACCTGAAGATCACCCCTCGGCAGCTCGGGGATGCCGTGGTGCTGACCTTGCCGGACCGGCTCGCGACGACTCACGCGGCCGAAATCGCCGACGCCCTGCACGCGGCGGGCCGTGCGGTCTCGCCGGGCACGCGGGTGGTGGTCGACCTGCGGGGCATGCGGCCGTTGACCGCCCTGCTGGCCCGGGCACTGGTCTCGTTCGCCCGTGACCGCGACTGCGTGCTGCTGGCGGCGCCGGACGAGGCCACGACGGCGATGCTGGACAGCGCCGACCCCGGCGCAGCCGTCCGGCGGTCCGCGTCGCTGGCGGAGGCGCTGGCCCGGTCCGGGGACGTCCGGCAGCCGTTGGCGGCGAGCGGCGCGGTGCGGTCGCTCGCCTTCGACAGCGACGATCTCGGCCGCATCGAGGCGTTCCTGAGCAGCGCGTACGCGCCGACGCGGATCGGCAGCGACACCGGCCGCGCGAGCACGCACATCCGCAGGCACGCGGTGGACGGGCTGATGACCGACCGGCTCGAGCTGTCCTTCGAGATGAGCTACGCCGTCGAGCCGCTGGGCGCGATCTGCCTGTGCGACGTCGAAGCGGGCAGGATCGAGGATCATCGCGCGGACGGCCGGCGGGAAACGGAGACGTTCGGCCCCGGGGACCTGGTGACCTTCTCGGCCGCGGACCGGCCCTGCACCGGCCGGATCGCGCGCGCCAAGTACAGCGTCACCCTGTTCGACCCGATCCTGCTGAGCGAGGCGGCGGGTGTCGACCGGCCGGTGCGGCTGCTCGACCGCCGGCCGGTCGACGCCAGCGCCGCCCAGCACCTGCGGGCCGCGGCCGCGCATCTGCGCGACGACGTCCTCGGCGTGCCCGGGGTCGGGGAGAATCCGCTGGCCGTGGCGACGGCGGCGCGCTACTTCGCCGTGGCCGTGCTGAACGCGTTCCCGCACACGGCGTCCGCCGAACGGCCCGGGGACGGGCTCGACGCCCATTCGCGGACGCTTCGCCGCGCGATCTCGTTCATCGAGGCCAATCTCGACCGTTCCGTCGAGATCGGGGAGATCGCCGCGGCGGCCCGCGTTTCGGCCCGCGCGGTGCAGCTGGCCTTCCGCAGGCACCTCGGCACCACGCCGATGGCGTACCTGCGCCGGGCCCGGCTGGACCGCGCCCGAGCGGAACTGCGCGCCGCCCAGCCGGAGGAGGACACCGTCGCCCGGATCGCCGCGCGCTGGGGCTACGCGCCGAGCGTCTTCGCCGCCCACTACCGCGCTGCCTACGGCGAGTCGCCGTCGGCGACGCTGCAGCGGGACACCGCCGAGCACGTTCGTTTCCCTGGCAGCCGGAACTTCGTTCGCACCGCCATCGCGCTGCGAAGCGAACCCGGTGCGGCGGAACGGGAGTGCGGCCGCGCCTCGGCGAAAAGCGGACTGGTGCTGCCCGGCGACCGGGCCAAGACGGACGCCGCGGGCCGGTTCGAGGCGCTGAGCAGGATGCTGCTGTCCGCCACCTCGGTCGCGGACGTGCTGCGCCAGGTCGTCGAAGCGACGGCGGCGGCGATCGCCGGTGCGGACTGGGTCAGCGTGACGGTGCTGGGCTCCGACGGCCGCTTCTCCACCGCCGCGCGGACCGCGAAGACCGCCGCCGAACTGGACCGGATCCAGTACCGGAGCGGGGACGGCCCCTGCGTCGAGGCAGCCCGCGCGGACGGCCCGAGCTGCGTCGCCAGCGCGGATCTGACGGCCGAGGCGCGGTGGCCGCGGTTCACCGCCGCCGCACGCGAACTCGGTTGCCGGGCGGCGTTTTCCACCCAGCTCCCGGCGGCTCCCGGCCTGGACCGCGCGGCGGGTTCGCTGACGATTTACTCCCGCCGCCCGGACAGCCTGGCCGAGACCGACCGCCGCGTCGCGCTGCTGCTGGCGACGCACGCGTCGCTCGCGCTGGCGAACACGCACCTGCGGAAGGCGGCCGAGCTGCGCCGCGCGGAGTTCCGGCGGGCCGTCGACAGCCGGGACGTCATCGGCCAGGCGAAGGGGATCCTGATGAACCGGGAGGGCCTGAGCGCGGACGAGGCGTTCGACCTGCTGCGCCGGACGTCCCAGGACCTGAACGTGAAACTGGTGGAGGTGGCCCGCACTCTCACCGACCGGCACGGCGAACTCGACCAGGACTGATCGCGGATCCGGTGGCGGCCGAGCCGTATCCGGCTGGTTTCGGTCGCGATCGCCCCGGAACCGGCCGCCGCTTGCCGCAGGTTTCGCCGGCGTTCCGGGGGGTGTCTGCCGCCGCGATCGGTGCGGTGCGCCGACCGGTGGTGTCCGGAACTCGGACGGAGCGCCACGATCGGGCGAAGGCTTCTTCTCCTCCCGTTCGCGGGCGCTTTCTTGTCGGGGCCGCTCCTTAAAGTGCGGTCATGGCAATCGACGAGCGCGAACAGGCGCAACGGGTGCTGAGCTTCGCTCCCGGCCCGGCGAGGCGGATGTTCTGGCAGGGCATCGAAACCGCCGTCGTCGTGCGCACGGTCCGCGGGCTTTCGCACGGGGTCAGCGGCCGGGCAGCAGGCAGCGGCGGCCGGGCAGCAGGCAGCGGCGGCCGGGCAGCAGGCAGCGGCGGCCGGGCAGCAGGCAGCGGCGGCCGGAACCGCAGTCCCGGCCGCCGCTCTGGCCTCAGGTCAGTCTTTCACGCCGTCGACGGCGTCCTTGACCTTTTCTCCCGCTTGCTTGAGGGCGCCTTTCGCCTGCTCGGCTTTGCCCTCGGCCTGCCACTGCTCGTTCCCGGTGGCGTTGCCGAGCGCTTCCTTGGCCTTGCCCTTGAGTTCCTCGGCCTTGTGTCCGGCGGTGTCGCTCATCTCGTTACCTTCTTCTCGTCTCCGGGGAGATCTTCGTCCCGCGGCAGGAAAAGCGATCTTCGCGATGAATCCGGACTACCCGCCCGAGGCGGCGCGCAAACGGCGCCCGCGCGGTCAGCGAGGCGTTTTCGCGGCGGCGAAGTACTGGTTGGCGTCCGGGAGAAAGGACAGCACGACGCCGACCACGGCCAGCGCGGTGCTGACGTAGCCGACGACCGTGCTCTGTCCGGCCAGCAGGGAGAGCACCTGGAGCGCGGTGAGCACCGTGAGCACGATCCTCGCCCAGTTGCGGCCCGCGCGGAGCTTGAACGCGAACAGCAGGCGCAGCAACGCGATCGCGATCGCGATCACCGCTCCGACGACGATGCCGATCGTGACGGCCTGGTCGATCTGGGCGTCGGTGAGGCGTGCGGCGTTCTGCCCGTTGGCTCTTCGCATCGCGTCGGCGAGCGCGTCGCGTGCGAAGAACAAGACCACGGCTCCGACCAGGCCGACGAGCGTCGCGGCGACGAACGCCCAGAAGGCCCCCGTGATCACCCCGGGGCGCGGCGGGGCTTCGGCGGGAGGTTCGGCGGAAGGGGACGGGTAACGAGGCATCTCAGTCATGGGGAAAAGGTGGCACAGCGCGAGAAGCCCCGCAGGCCAAAGCCGAAAAATACGGTCCGGGAACCGTGCGGCGACCGGCTGTGCGCTCATTTCCCGGGATTCCGGTTTGGCCTCCGCGGTCCGCGGGTACCCGGTTGCCGGGGATCTGCCAGGAAATTGTGGCGAAATTCGCCGCCGGTACCGGCGAATCGGCTTTCCTGGCGGCGAGGGGAGCGTCCGGTGCCGAGGGTGGAGTGGACCGCGGCAGATGCGGGTATCTCCTCCGCACAGGCGCGGCACCGGCCGAGGAGGAGGTCAAGCGTGAGTGTGGACGAATTCCGGCGCAGCCGCTCGCCCGAGCGCGCCGGGCCGCCGGAGGAAACGAGCCCGAGGCTGGACTTGGCGCTGGCACAGGATTCCGCGATGCTGCGCCGGATCCGGGACCAGGCCGCGGCGTTCCTGTGCGGCCATCGCCCGCAGGTCGACGCGGACACGGTGGCCGACGTGCGCCTGGTGCTCGACGAGATGGTCTGCAACGCGATGCGGCACGCGCGCCCGCCGTCCGCGCTGGCCCTGACGCTGCGCGGGGACCGGCTGCTGATCGAGGTGTCCGATTCGCTGCCGGACCTCGCCCGCTACCGCGAAGGCTACGCGGGCGGGGGACGCGGGCTGGCCCTGATCAACGCGATCGCCGTCCGCTGGGGGCAGACGCCCCGGGAAGGCGGCAAGACCGTCTGGGCCGAGCTGGCCGTCTGACCGGATCCGCGCCCGGCCCGGAGCATGATCCGCTAGGTTGCGGCAGTGGAGATCCAAGTGGTGGAGGGGGCGCTTCGCGAGGCGCCGACCCGCGCGGTCACGGGAATGGACCGGCGGGCGTTCGGGGAGTTCGCGGGGCCGCGGGGAGAATTGGCCTCGTACGCGTTCGGCTGGACGACCGGCGCGGAGCCGCACGTCGCCCGTCTGTCGGTCGGGATCGGCGCGGGCAACCCCGGCGGCGGGACGTTTCACGCGGTCGTCTTCGTCAACGAAGACGGGCACGCGTTCTCCCTGATCGACGAGCCGTTCGAACGCGTGCCGGAAGGCGGGCCGGACCTGTCCGCGGAGCAGGCGCGCGCCCACCCGGACCTGCCGTTCGTCTGGGCGGTCGCCGATCTGGCGCTGCAGCGCGACCGGCGGGCGTGGTGGATGCTGCACTGGCTGCGGGAAACGGCCTGCGTGCAGACCGCCGAGGTTTTCGAGCGCAAGGAACCGATTCTGCACGTCCGGCACGACGGGGGCGACGGCGTCTGGCATCTCTCCGGCACTTCCGGGGCAGACCGGCGAACCGCCAAGATCGGGCATCTGCACCACGCCGTCGACGAGGAGCCGAGCCTGCTCGACGTCCTCGATCTGGCGCCCGGGAGCGGCGCGTCCCGGACAGCCGTCGGATCCTCGTGGAGCGGCCGCTTTTAGGCCGGCGGATGCGGAGGAACCCCGCGGGTCCCGGGGTTCCTCCGCGTGCGGACGGCGTCAGGAGCGAGCGAGGTACTCCGCCGCGGCCCGCAGGCTCACGTAAGAGCCGCTGAAGGTGTCGATCCGCGGCCCGGCGCCGGGGTCCGGCCCGGGCACCCCGGTCTCGACCCGGATGTAGTCCACAGTGGACAGACCGGCCAGGAACTCGCGCACCGCCGGATGCCGGTGCGCCTCCCGGGTCACCACCACGACGCTGTCCGCCGCCGAGGCCTCGGCCCGGACCCGCGAGACCTCGTCCGGGGAAACCGCGAGCGTGCGGGTGCCCGGAACCAGTTCCGCCAGATGCGCCCCCAGCCCCCAGGGCATCGGGCCGGCGGCGATGCCCGGTTCGGTCTGCACGTCCACCACCAGCGACGCGCCGGCGAGCCGAGGCGTGCCGGTGATCCGCAAGGCGGCCCGCGCGGCGGACAGGCCGAGCGAGCAGTCCACCGGCCGCACCGCCGCCGGCGCGGGGGAGGTGCCCAGCGAAGCGGTCCGGGCAGCGGCATCGGCCAGCCGCTCCACCGAAAGCCGCCCCTCGGTCACCGCCGCGACGATCGCCTCCGCGGTCCGGTCCAGCGTCTCGGCGTCGAACGCGGCGCCGCCGAGACACAGCGCGTCCGCGCCGCCCAGGAGAGCCCGGACCGAGGCCTCGCCGATTCCGTCGTGCCGTCCGTACGCGCCGGAAATCGCGCCCATCTCCAGTGCGTCGGTGATGACCGTTCCGGTGAACCCCAGTTCGCCGCGCAGCACGTCGACGAGCGCGGTCCGGTTGAACGTCGCCGGCTCCTCGCCCCATTCCCGCACGACGAGGTGCCCGGACATGACCGTCCGGACGCCCGCGTCGATCGCGGCGGCGAACGGGACCAGTTCCACTTCCCGGAGTTCGGCCGCGGTTCGCGGCAGCACCGGCAGCGAGAGGTGCGAATCCTCGGTCGCCGCGCCGTGGCCGGGGAAGTGCTTCGCGCACGCGGCGACGCCGTACTTCTGCATCCCGGTCACGAACGCCGCGACGTGCGGCGAGGCCGCGACCGGGTCCGAGCCGAACGCCCGCACGCCGATGCCCGGATCCTCCGCCGCGAGCGTGAGATCCGCGCACGGAGCGAGGTTGACCGTGACCCCGCACGCCGCCAGCCGTTCGCCGAGCGCGGCCGCGACGGACGCGGTCAGCTCCGGGTCCCCGGCCGCGCCCAACGCGAGCGGGCCGGGCACGAACGAACCCTTGCCGACGTCGAGGCGGGTGACGTCGCCGCCCTCCTCGTCGATCCCGATGACGACCCCGTCGCGCTCGGACCGCAGCGCGGACGTGAGCGCGGCGACCTGCTCGTCGTCGACCACGTTGCGGCCGAACAGGATCACGCCGCCGAGCCCCTCGGCGAGGCGGCGGCGCACCCAGTCCGGTGCCGTGGTGCCCGCGAATCCGGGCAGCAGAACGGCTTCGGCCAGTTCGCGAGGGTCGGCCACCGTCATCCCTTCACCGCCCCGGCGGTCATGCCGGACACGAGTTTCCGTTGCACGATCAGGAAGAAGATCACCGCGGGGATCGCGTAGATCACCGACGCGGCCATGACGCCGCCCCAGTCGATCGAGAACGCGGTCTTGAACGACGACAGCCACACCGGCAGGGTCTGCTTCGACTGGTCCCGCATGAACACCAGGGCGAACAGGAATTCGTTCCACGCGGTGATGAAACTGAACACCGACGTGGTCACCAGTCCCGGGCCGAGCAGCGGCAGCGTGACCCGGCGGAACGCGCCGACCCGGCTGCAGCCGTCGATCATCGCGGCCTCTTCGAGGTCATACGGGATGCCGTTGACGAACCCGTAGAGCATCCACACGGTGAACGGCAGCGACGTCGCGAAGTACACCAGCAGCAGCGACGGCAGCGTGTTCAGCAGCCCGATGTCGCGCATCAGCAGGTACATCGGGATGAACAGCGCCGAGAGCGGGGCCAGCTGCGCCACCAGGATCAGCAGCAGGAACCCCTTGCGGCCGCGGAAACGGAAGCGCGCCAGCGGGATCGCCGCGAGCACGCCCACCACGAGCGCGGCCAGCACCGCGCCGAGCGTCACGATCAGGCTGTTGCTCAGGTACGTGACGAACCCGGGCTTGGTCAGCGCCGACGCGAAGTTCGACAGCGTCGCCGAGGTCGGGATCAGGTCGTACTTGGGCGACAGCACGTCGCCCGGCGTCTTCAGCGACGTCGTGAACATCCAGTACGTCGGGAAGAGGAACAGCAGCGCCACGAGGACGCCGGCGACCGACACCAGCACCCGGGCGGGCAGGGACTTCCTCATGCGATCTCCCCGTCCTTGGTCCGGACCAGCAGCTGCACGTACCGGCCGGTGACCAGCAGGAGCAGCACCAGCATGATGGTCGCGATGGCCGCGGCGGAGCCGAAGTGGCTGCCCGCGATGCCCTTGAGGTACTGCAGGATCGCCAGCGTCGTGCTCGCGCCGTCCGGGCCGCCCTGGCGGATGGCCCACACCTGGGCGAACATGTTGAAGTCCCACAGCATCGACAGGAACGTCACCATCGTCAGGATCGGCCGGATCGCGGGCCAGCTGACCGCGCGGAACGTCTGCCACGGCCCGGCCCCGTCGATGCCCGCCGCCTCGTACTGCTCGCGCGGCACGCCGATGAGGCCCGCGTAGAGCGTGAACGCGACGAACGGCACGGCCTGCCACAGCACCAGCAGCCCGATCACCACGAGCGTGCTCGCACCGGTGGAGAACCACGAGTACCCGATGAACGAATGGAAGCCCAGCCGGTCCAGCGTCTTGTTGAGGATGCCGTACTGCTGGTCGAAGATCCACTGGAACACCGTGGTGGTGGCGATGACCGGCACCGCCCACGCGAGCACCAGCGAGACCTGCACGAAGATCCGCAGCACCGGGTGCAGATGCCGCATCAGCACCGCGATCAGCAGCGCCACGAGCAGCGTCGCGGCGACGAGCGCGCCGGTGAAGAGGACCGTGCGGAGCGCGACTGCCCAGAACTCGGGGTCGGACAGCACGTCGGTGTAGTTCTTGAAGCCGATCCACACCATCTTGCCGGTCACCAGCTCGCGCAGGTCGAGCTGGCGGAGGCTGATGCCGAGCATCTGGACGGTGGGCCAGCCGAGCAGCACCAGCACGGCGGCGAGCGCGGGCAGGATCAGCAGGTACGGCATGAGCCGTTCGCTGAACCAGCCGCTTCCTCGCTTCCGCGCCGCCCCGACGTGCGCCGATGCCGGCGGGGTCGCCCCCGCCGGCATCGGCTTGTCCTTCGTCGCGGTCATCCGCCGATGATCTTGTCGAGGGCCGTGTTCGCGTCGGCCGCGGCCTGGTCGAGGGTCTTCTTCCCGGTCAGGTAAGCGGTCAGCATGTCCTTCAGCGGGTTCTGGCCGGATTCGACCTCGCCCCACTTCGGGCTGGCCGGCATCGCGTGGCCGTTCTTCGACGCCTTCGCCATCACCGAGCCCAGCGGGTCCTTGTCGAGGGCGCTGACGTCGGTGGAGGTGCCCGGCACGTAACCGGCGGCGGCGAGCTGCGTCATGTACTTGGTGCTGGTCAGCAGCTTCAGGTAGTCCTTGGCGAGGTCCTGGTGCTTGCTGTTGAGCGGGACGACCAGGTTCGAGCCGCCGAGGAACACCGGGGCGGTCTGGGCGGGAGTCTTCGACGGGATCGGGAACGCGCCGGTCTTGGCGGTGATGCCCGGGTCGGTCTTCGCGGCGGTCGCCACCTCGTTCGGGGTGCCGATGAACATGGCGACCTTGCCCGCGCCGTAGATGCCCGCCTGCTGCGGCGTGGCCTCGTCGTTGTCCTTGGGCGCGGTGGTGCCGGAGGCGTCCACGAGCTTCTTGTAGAACTCGAGGCCCGCCTTGGCTTCCGGCGTGTCGAGCGAGGACTTGAAGGATTTGCCCTCGGCCTTCGCGATGTCGCCGCCGTTGTCCCAGATGAACGACGACAGCGCGTACCAGTTCTGGCCCGGCATGTAGAGCGGCTGGAACTGCGGGTCGCTGCCGAACTTCGTCTTCAGCTTCGCGATGTCCGCGAGCCATTCGTCGTTCGAGGCGGGCGGCTGGGTGATGCCGGCCTGCTCGAACATGTCCTTGCGGTACATCACGACGCGGTTCGCGGCGTAGAACGGCACGCCGACGGTTTTGCCGTCGTACTGGCCGGACGCCTTGAGCCCGGCGAGCCACTGCCCGCCGTTGAGGTTGTTGACGTCGCCGGAGAGGTCGGCCAGCACGCCCTGGGAGGCGAACGCGGGCGTCTGGGTGTTGCCGACCTCGATGACGTCCGGCGGGGTGTCGCTCGCCAGCGCGGTGGTCAGCTTCTGCTGGATGCCGTTCCACTGCTGGATCTGGTAGTCGACCTTGACGCCGGGGTGGGCGGCCTCGAATTCCTTGTTCAGGGCGGCGGTCAGGCCGTCCGGCGCGGAGCCGGTCATCAGCCAGACCGTCAGCTTGCCGTCCTGCGCGCCCCCAGCGCTCGAGGCGTTCTCACTCCCGCCGGAGCCGGCGCACCCGGCCGTGGCGAGCGTGATGGCGGCGGCTCCCGCCGCCAGCTTGAGCCAGCGCTTCACGTGTCTCGTCCTTTCGGTGCCCGGTCGTCGGCGACCGGGGCTGAATGACAAATGGTGTAGACCAATGTCCTGCAGAGTGGTCCGGACCACAGCCGGTGTCAAGCCGGTTGCCAAGATGTTGCGAAGACGTCGGCCGGGTTGACGCTGCGTGTCCGGGCCGTTACCGGCCCTGCGGATAAAAGTGCTGGTAGAGGGCGATTTCCGCGGTGCGGGCAAGGGTTTCCGGCGCACGGGAGTTGTTCGTGAACGGCTCGCCGGGCCGGGCGTGTCGCGCTCCGCGCGCGGATTCGCGGCGGCGCCGAGCGACCGACTTTCGGCCCTTGCGCGAACGCGGAACTCCGGATTCGCGGCAACCGCTGTCCGGTTCGGGACAGGGCGCCGCTCCGCCCCCGGATGGCTGATCACTCACTGCGACGCGTGGCGAATCGGCCGCCGACAGTGACCCGGGGTGGGTGAGTTTCATCCCGGTCGGGGCGGGTCGTACCCCCGGTGACCTCGGAAAACCTCTTGTGTACCACGCGTCACATCACTCCCAGTGGTTTACAGGCGTCCCGCGTGTCACACACACTGGGGCTCGCCCAGGTGATCCGGTGCCGATCTTGGGGAAGAGACTCGGACGGCCGGAGCGCTCCCAGGGCGGGAAAAGAAGAGGGAGTAGAGGATGACGGGCTCCGGGCGGATAGCGGCTCGGGCGGGTGCGGTCGTCGCGGCGGCAGCGGTTGCCGCGGTCGGTGCTTTGGGGCTGCTGCACGCGCCCCGGGCGGTGGCGGCGCCTGCCGAGGTGCCGGGCATGGACGTGTCCGGCCATCAGGGCAATGTGGACTGGAAAGCGGCCTGGAACGCCGGCGCGCGTTTCGCGTACGTGAAGGCGACCGAGGGAACCGGGTACCGGAACCCGTACTTCGCGCAGCAGTACAACGGTTCGTACGACGTCGGGATGATCCGCGGCGCGTACCACTTCGCCCGGCCGGACGTGTCCGACGGCGCGACGCAGGCGGACTACTTCGTGGCGCACGGCGGCGGCTGGTCCGCGGACGGCCGCACGATGCCGCCGATGCTGGACATCGAGTACAACCCGTCCGGCTCGACCTGCTTCGGCCTGTCGCAGTCGGCGATGGTGTCGTGGGTCCGGTCGTTCTCCGAGCGGGTGCACGCGAAAACGTCGCGCTGGCCGATGCTCTACACCACGACCGACTGGTGGAAGACCTGCACCGGGAACTCGGCGGCGTTCGGCGACACGCATCCGCTGTTCATCGCCCGCTACGCGCAGAGCGCGGGCCCGCTGCCCTCGGGCTGGCGGTACTACACGATCTGGCAGTACTCCGACTCCGGCAACAAGCCCGGCGACCAGGACTCGTTCAACGGCTCAATGGAGCAGCTGATCAAGCTCGCCGGGGGAGACGCCCCGAAGAGCGAGGCCCCGGCTCCGCCGAAGCCGAGCACCTCGACGAAGCCGCCGACGTCGGCTCAGCCGACCACGAGCGCGCCGCCGACCTCCGCGACGAAGACGCCGGCCAGTTCGGCCACCAGTTCGCCGGCTGCGCCGACGAAGACGAGCCCGACGACGTCCAGCAGCCCGGCGTCCTCGACGTCTTCGGCGTCTTCGGCGACCAAGCCGCCGACGTCGACCTCGTCGGCCACGCCGAAGAAGGACATCAGCGGTCTTGTCTGGGCGGGCGGCAAGCAGGCGAACCCGCCGGGGTCGCTGTCGGACGCCAAGCACGCCGACCAGCTGACCGCTCGCGTGCACGAGGTCGCGAAGGTGACGCCGAAGGCCCCGGTCGCGCAGAAGGCGACGACCAGCGAGCCGACGCAGACCTCCGCGCCGGAAACCAGCCAGCCGAAGCAGCAGGCATTGGCGAAAACCGGGGTGAGCACCCCGCGGCTCGCCGTGTTCGGCGCGGCGCTGCTGGTGTTCGGGGCGATCCTGATGACGCTGTCCCGGATGGTCGCCCGGCGCTGATCCCGGCCGGGTCCGCACTCCGCGCCCCGGAGCGCGGGCCCGGCCGTTAGGCTTCCCGGCGTGACCACCACTCGACCCGAATTGCGCGGTTTCCGCGGCGCGGTGCTCGCCGTCCGCTTCCTGACCGAACTGGCGCTGCTCGCCGGTCTCGCGGTCGCCGGAGCGCGGCTCGGCGGGAGCGTGTTCCTCGACATCCTGTCCGCGGTGCTGTGGCCGGCGCTGGCCGGGGCGATCTGGGGACTCGTGATCGCGCCGAAGGCCAAGCGGCGCGCGCCCGAGCCGACGCGGTTTTTCCTGGAGGTCGGGCTGTTCGCGGTCGCGGCGCTCGGACTGATCGCGTCCGGGCTGCTGGTCGCGGGGATCGTGCTCGGCGTGGCCGGGATCGCGGTCGCGGCGGCCGTGCGGGTGTGGGCGAAAGACGGCTGAGTTTCCCGAGCGGGGACCGGTCCCGGCGCTGACTCAGTACGGTGCGCGCATGGACTTTCGCACTGCTGCCCGGACGGTCTTCGCGCCGGTTGCGCTGCTCGCCGCGGCGACCGCGTGCTCGGGCAGCCCGGCTCCCGCGCCTCCGCCGTCGTCTTCGTCCGCGGCACCGGTCAAGGAGCAGGTGCCGGATCGGCAGCCGCACACGCTCGTGCTGAACGCGACCGGTTCCGGTTCGCTGAAACAGGTCACGTACACCTTGGACGGGGCCGCCAAGGAAACCGGGCCGGTGAAGATGCCGTGGCGGCAGTCGCTCACCGTGCCCGCGGACGGGAAACCGCACCAGTGGACGCTGGAGGTCACCTATTCCGGCGCGAGCGGCCACGTGGAGATGTATTCGGTCGTGGACGGCAAGGAGTCCGTGCTCACCGCGAGCGGCGGTTCCGGGAACGTCACCGGGTCGGCCTCGGTCGGCGGCTCCGTGCAGGGCTGACCGCCTAGACCGGGCCGGCGTCGTGGGTCCACCAGTCGATCATCGCGAAGGGTTCGCTGCCGCGGTGGGCGACCGCGAGGATTTTCGCCTGGTCGTCTGTCCACTTGAGAGAGCGTTCGCCGCTGGGCTTGAGGGTGGCGCAGGCGAGGCGTCCGGTGCGGCCGTCGCGCGAGTACGGGCGGTCGGCCGAGAAATCGGACGGCTGGTCGGTGCACGCCTTCTCGGTGGTCTGCGTGCTGTTGAACACCTGGTTCATCGTGGCGGCGTCGGGAAGCTGGTAGTAGACGACCAGTCCGGCGCCGCTGGTCTGTCCACACGCGACAGCGGCGTCCGCAGGCACCGCGCCGAGGTCTTGCCAGCGCTGGTCCGCGGACGGGCGCACGCAGTTGATCCGCGAAGCGGCCGGGATCCGTTGCAGCAGCGCGTTTTCTGCCGGGGTCGGAAACGCGGGGGAGGCCTCGCGGTTGACCTGCGCGACGATCCGGCTCAGCGGCGCGAGATGCCATTCCTCCCACCAGTTGCCGACGTACCCCGGTCCGGGCCCGGCGACGTGTCCTACGACGCGGAAGGAATCGAGGCTCCAGTCGATCGCGACGGTGCCGTCCCGGCCGGGGCGGCACAGCACCTGCCCGAGATCGACGCTCAGCCAGTCGAAGCGGGTGGTGCTCGGCACCGCGCCGGGACAAGGGGTTCCGCTCGGGGCCTTCGCGGCGGTGACGAGACTGTCGAAGCTGGTGCGCAGGGTCTGGGTGTCGGCGAAGCGGTAGTAGGACACGTCGCGCGCGCCGGTGCCGTGGGGCGTGCAGGCGATTCCGGCGATGGCGCCGGGGTAGTTGCCGAGATCCGCCGGCGCCGCGCGGCGGCACTGGTTTCCGGCGGCGATGTCGGTGAGGGCTTTTTCGTCCGCGGTCGGAAAAGCGGGCGCGCCGGTCCAGCCGACCCAGGCGGCCCGCAAAGCCGCGTCGTCGTCCGCGGAGGCCGTGGCGGTGGTGATCGAGCGGGCGGCGTCGTCCTTCCAGACCACCAAGGACCGGCCGCCTCCGACCCCGCAGAACACCCGGCCCTGAGCGGGACCGGTTGCCGGATAACGGTGTTCGGCCCACGAGGCGACGGCGCAGTCTCCCTGCCCGGGTGACTCGCCGATGCTCGACAGGGAGGCGGAGTAGGCGTCGGCGGTCTGCTTCGGGTCGGCGTACAGCGCGATCGTCGCGGCGCGGCCGGACGCGTCGTGACAGGTGATGGTCGCGGTGGCGCCGGAGACGGGCTTGTCCGCGGTCGCGCAGTCGGCCCGCAAGGCGGCGGGCACCCGGGCGAGAGTGGCGTCGTCGAGACTGGACAGCGACCCGGTGGTCAGCGAGGCGACGAGCAGCCCGGCCGCGGCGACCGCTGGGACTCCCGCGCGAAGCAGCCATCTGCGCCGCCGGTCCCAGCGCGCGGAGGCGACCAGATCCTCGATCAGCGCGGTGCACGTCGGATGCCGGTCCGCCGGATCGGTGCTGAGCGACCGGCGGAGGGCGCCCGCGCCGGGGTGACTGAGTTTGGCGTGGTGGCCCGGGGGAGCGCCGGCGAGGCATTCGCCGAGCACGCAGGCGAGCGAGTACACGTCGGCGGCCGGTCCGGCCGGTTTGCCCTGGCGTTGTTCGGGAGCGGCGTAGTCGGTCGTGCCGACGAACGCCCCGGTCGCGGTGAGCTGCGTCAGGTCGAGCTGGCGGGCGATGCCGAAGTCGCACAGGTACGCGCGGCCGTCAGCGGCGAGCAGGATGTTGCCGGGTTTGACGTCCCGATGCACGAGCCGCCGGTCGTGGGCCGGGTCGAGGGCGGCGGCGATCCCGCGCCCGATGGCGGCAGTCTCCTGGAACGACAGCGCACCGCGCTCGGCGAGCAGCCGCGCGAGGTTCGTGCCGCGCACGTACTCCATCGCGAGGTAGCCCAGGCAGCCGTCTTCGGCGAACCCGGCGTCGAGCACCGGGACGACGTTCGGGTGCACGAGGTCGCGCGCGATCCGCGTTTCGCGCTCGAAGCGGGTGCGGAATCCGGGCACCGCCATGAATTCCGGGCCGACGACCTTGAGCGCCACCGTGCGCGACCGCCCAGAAGACCTCACTCATCCCGGGGGCGCGAGAGCTGGCGGACAAGTCGGTACCGCCGCAGCCTGCCGGTGATGTCCGCCCGGTCGAGCGTCGGTCTCGGCCGCGCGCCCCTCCCCGGGTGGTGCCGGAAAGCCTGCCGAGCGCGGCGGCCGGTCCCGCTTGCGCGCGCCGCCCCGGTCGATGAGACTCCCGCTATGCCGAGCCCATACCGCGCCGAAACGGCGGAAGCGATCCAGCACGCCCGCCAGCACTCCGTCGGGGATCTGCTGCGGCGCACCGCGTTGCGCCTCCCGGACAAACTCGCGATCGTCTCCGGCGAGCGACGCGCGACCTACCGCGAGTTCGACGCGGCGGTCAACCGCTGTGCGCACCGGCTCGCCGAACGCGGCCTCGCGAAGGGCGACCGGCTCGCGCTGCTCAGCCGCAACTGCTGGGAGTACGCGGTGCTCGTGTTCGCCACGGCCAAGCTGGGCGTGGTGCTGGTGCCGGTGAACTTCATGCTCGGCGCGGAGGAAGTCGCGTACATCCTCGGCCACGCCGGAGTGTCCGGGCTGATCGCCGAAGACGCGCTGCTGGACACCGCGGCGGAGGCGTTGAAGCGCGCCGGCCGCACGGACGTCCTGCGCGGGCGGATCGGCGGCAGTGGCGGCGAATGGGAAAGCGTCGCGGACTGGATCGACCAGCCCGGAGACGAAAGCGCGCCGGCGGTGCTGGTGGCGGACGACGACCCGCTGCGGCTGATGTACACCTCCGGCACCGAATCGCGGCCGAAGGGCGTGCTGCTTTCGAGCCGGTCACTGATCGCGCAATACGTCTCGTGCGCGATCGACGGCAACATGACCGGCGACGACATCGAGGTGCATTCGCTGCCGCTGTATCACTGCGCGCAGCTGGACTGCTTCCTGTCGGTCGACGTCTACGTCGGCGCGACGAGCGTGATCCTGCCCGGCCCGGACCCGGCGGCGCTGCTGGCCGCGGTGGAACGCGAACGCGCGACGAAGCTGTTCGCCCCTCCGACGGTGTGGATCTCGCTGCTGCGGCACCCGGCGTTCGACACGACCGACCTGTCCAGCCTGCGGAAGGGCTACTACGGCGCGTCTCCGATGCCGGTCGAGGTGCTGCGCGAACTCGCGCGCCGCCTGCCGGACGTGCAGCTGTGGAACTTCTACGGCCAGACCGAAATGGCCCCGCTCGCCACGATCCTGCGCCCGCACGAACAACTCGCGAAGGCGGGTTCGGCGGGCCGCGCGTCGATCAACGTCGAGACCCGGATCGTCGACGAGGAAGGGCGCGAACTTCCGCCCGGCGAGGTCGGCGAGATCGTGCACCGCAGCCCGCACGCGACGCTCGGCTACTACGAGGACGAGGAGAAAACCGCCGCGGCCTTCGAAGGCGGCTGGTTCCACTCCGGCGACCTCGGCGTGCTCGACGAAGAGGGCTACCTGTCGGTGGTGGACCGGAAGAAGGACATGATCAAGACCGGCGGCGAGAACGTCGCGAGCCGCGAGGTCGAGGAAGCCCTGTACCTGCTCGACGGGGTCGCCGAGGTCGCGGTGTTCGGGGTCGCGCATCCGCACTGGATCGAAGCGGTCACCGCGGCGGTCGTGCCGCGCGAGGGCGTCGTGCTCACCGAGGAAGAGGTGCTGGCGCACGCGCGCGAGCACCTGGCCGGGTACAAATGCCCGAAGTACGTGGTGTTCGTGGACGCGCTGCCGAAGAACCCGAGCGGGAAGATCGTCAAGCGCGCGCTGCGGGAAGGGCACGCCGGACTGGCGCGGGGCTGACTGCCCGTGCGCGGTCGTCGGCCGTGAGGGGAACCCTGCGGGACTCTGGGTGGATTCCAGGGGTGGTTGCGACACGGGTGGTCAGCTGGATTCGGCCAGGAGTTTAGTCAAGCGTTCGGCTGGGGTGTCCCAGTCGAGTGTTTTGCGTGGGCGCCGGTTGAGTTGTGCGGCGACGGCGGCGAGGTCGTCGGCGGTGTGGAGGGACAGGTCGGTGCTTGTGGGGAAGTATTGGAGGAGCAGGCCGTTGGTGTTTTCGTCGCTGCCGCGTTGCCAGGGGCTGTGGGGGTCGCGGAAGTAGACGGGGATGCCGGTGGCGACGGTGAATTCGTGGTGGCGGCCCATTTCGCTGTCCTGGTCCCAGATCAGGGATCGTCGCAGGTGCTCGGGAAGGGTGTCGGCGAGGGCGTCGCGGACGGCGTCGGCGCCGCGGCCGTCGGGCAGGGGCGCCAGGATCGTGCAGCGGGTGGTGCGTTCGACCAGGGTGGCGATGGCGGAGGCGTTGTCCTTGCCGATGATGAGGTCGCCTTCCCAGTGGCCGGGGACGGCGCGGTCGGCGGCTTCGGCGGGCCGGTCGCTGATCATGGCCATGGGTTCGGCGAAGCGGGGCCGGCGTCGCTCGCCTGAGGCGCGGGGTTTGCGCACGGCGCGTCCGGTGCGCAGTGCGCGGTGCAGTTCGCGGCGCAGTTCGCCGGCAACGCCCGGTCCTGCGGTCGACCCCGACCATCCGGCACGACTCGACCGTGCCCACACCGTCCGCCACAAGATCAAAATAGCGGCGGCGTTCCGCCGCCAGCCTCACCTGACCCCGCGACGCCCGCTCTCTCCCGGCCACGAACATCGCAACCCCTGCGCAACTCGGGTGTTGCAAACACCACTAGGACCCCAGCAGAGCCCCTCAGGGTTCCCCTCACGAACCCGAAGATCAGGCGAGCGTCGCCCCGTAAGCGGCGAGCACCTGCGGCAGCGGCTGGAAGAAGCTGACCTGGTTGTTCCCGCCGGACAGCACGCCGTATCCGACCCCGGCGTAGAACAGCGGGCCGCCGCTGTCCCCGTCCCCGACCGGGATGTCCGTGGCGATCGTGCCGACGACCTGCTTGCCGTCGCCGAAGTTCACGGTCTGGTTGAGGCCGAGGACTTTCCCGCACGTCTTCTTCGTGGTCATGCCGCTCTTGCACACGAGCTGCCCCACCTGCGGGGTGCCCGCGCGCAGGATCCGCTGGGTGCTGCCGTCGTAGAGGTCGACCTGGCTGTGCCCGGAGCCGGACGGGTCCTCGACGCGGCCGTAATCGGTCACCGGGAAGTGGCTGTCGACGTTGCGGCCGATGTCCTTCCAATCGAGCCCGTGTTCGGTGCAGTGTCCCGCGGTGAGGAGGTACCGGACGTCCTTGACCAGGATCGCGAACCCGGCGGAGCAGTAGTACGGCTCGCGGCCGGGCCCCGGCGACACGGTGTACATCGCGTCGCCGCCGTTCACCGTCGTGGCCGCCGACGCGGGCGGGCTGGCCAGCGTGGCGGCCGCGGCCGCGGAACACAGCACTCCGGCCAGCTTGCGGCGTGAGCAGCGGAACATCGGCAGGTCCTTCCGTCCACATGAGACTGAGTACGCGCCCAGTCCAGTGCCGGGCGGGCGACGGCACAAACCGAGTCAGCCGACCGTTCCGGGATTGCGTCCGAACGGGTGACAGCAACGCTGGCCGGACAACTCTCGGCACGGCAGACTGGGCCGGGCTGCCGAACCGGCGGCGACCTGCGCGAACAGCGGCGATCTCGCGGGGAGGGGCGACGTCGGCGGCGTCTCACGATCCGGGAGGGGCGCCTCCATCGTGGTGAATTTCGTTCGGGTTCTTTACTGTCACGTCGTCAAGTAACGCTGATCTGCATAGGGAACCGTTGTCCGACATCCTGTCGCCGGGCGGCGCCAGTGTCCCGGCGGCCGCTCCGGCCTCCCGGAACCTGTGGCGCGCGCTGCGGCACGACCGCTGGGCGCAAGCCAGCGCGGTCGTCATCGTGCTGGTGATCGTCACCGCTCTGGCGGCTCCCCTGTTAGCCCTGATCGAGGGCCAGGATCCGTACACGTACCACACCGAACTGCTGAATCCGGCCGACGGCACCGGGGCCGGATTTCTCGGCGGCATCAGCGGAAGCCACTGGTTCGGCGTCGAACCGCTCACCGGACGGGACCTCTTCGCGGTCGTCGCATACGGCGCGCGGACGTCGTTCCTGATCGGGCTCGCCGCGACCGCGGTGTCGATGCTGCTGGGCGTGCTGCTCGGGGCGAGCGCCGGGTACGTCGGCGGCTGGTGGGACACGGTGGTGAGCCGGGTGACCGACGTGCTCCTCGGGTTCCCGCAGCTGATCTTCATGATCGCGCTCGGCGCGGTCGCCCCGCAGTCGATCCCGCGGCCGCTGCTGCTGATCGCGGTGATCGGCCTGTTCGGCTGGCCGCGCGTGGCCCGGGTGGTCCGCGCGCAGACGCTGAGCCTGCGCAACCGCGACTTCGTCAAGGCGGCCCGGGCGCTCGGCGCGGGCGGCGTGCACGTGTTCCGCCGCGAGTTGCTGCCGAACCTGTGGGCACCGGTCATCGTGCTGGCGACGGTGAGCATCCCGGCCAACATCGGCCTGGAGGCCGCGCTGTCGTTCCTCGGCGTCGGCATCCCGCCGCCCACCCCGAGCTGGGGCCGTTCCATCAGCGACGCGATCAACTGGGTGCAGACCGATCCGATGTTCCTCATTTTCCCCGGCGCCGCGCTGTTCCTCGCGACGCTCGCGTTCAACATGCTCGGCGACGGGCTCCGCGACGCGCTCGACCCGAAGACGGCGGTGCGCCGGTGAACCGCACCCTGCGCTTCGTGGGCATCCGCCTGCTGGGCATGCTCGGCGTCCTGCTCGTGGTCAGCTTCGGCACCTTCGCGGTGTTCTACCTGCTGCCCACCGACCCGGCGTACATGTCGTGCGGCAAACCGTGCACGCCGGAGAACCTGGCGCTGGCCCGCGAGTTCATGGGCTTCGACAAACCGTGGATCCAGCAGTACTTCGACTTCCTCGGCGGCATCTTCACCGGCCGCACGTTCGGGGCCGGCGTGACGGCGATCGTGTGCTCCGCGCCCTGCTTCGGCTACTCGTTCCAGCAGAGCGAACCGGTGCTGACGCTGATCGGCGACCGGCTGCCGGTCACGGTCTCGCTGGCCGTCGGCGCGTCGGTGATCTGGCTGATCGCGGGCGTCGCGACCGGCGTGTTCTCCGCGCTGCGCCGCGGGAAGTTCGCCGACCGGGCCGCGATGACGGTGACGCTCGCCGGGGTGTCCGCGCCCGCGTATCTGGTGGGGCTGCTGGGAATTCTGCTGTTCGGCTTCACGCTCGACGTGGTTCCGGTGAGCGGCTATGTGACGTTCGCGCAAAGCCCGGTCGACTGGGCCTGGCATCTCGTGCTGCCGTGCCTGGTCCTGGCGTTCATCAACGCCGCGGTCTACGCCCGGCTTTCGCGCGGGCAGATGCTCGAGATCATGGGCGAGGACTTCATCCGCACCGCGCGGGCGGTCGGTCTGCCGGAGCGCACCGTCATCGGGAAGTACGCACTGCGCAACGTATTGCTGCCGGTGGTGACGGTGTTCGCGGTCGACGTCGGCGCGCTGCTCGGCGGCGCGGTGATCACCGAGCGGGTGTTCGCGCTGCCCGGTCTCGGCGGGCTGCTCGTCGACGCCGTGCACCAGATCGACTTGCCGGTGCTGATGGGCGTCAGCCTGTTCGTCGCCTTCTTCGTCGTCCTCGCGAACTTCGCGGTGGACGTGCTCTACGGGGTCCTCGACCCCCGCGCTCGGCTCGGTTCGTGAGAAAGGGAACGGAAAAACCATGGATCGCAGGGACTTCCTGAAGGCGCTCGGCGTCACCGCCACGGCCACCGGGGCCGGGGCGTTCCTCGCCGCGTGCAACGCGAACGAGCAGTCCGGCGGCGGGGGAGCGGTCGCGGTGTCGTCCGGCGGGACGCTGTACATCCTCAGCGACACCACGTCGCAGCACCTCGACCCGGCGAAGAGCCAGAACCTGGCGATCACCACGATCAGCCTGATCCACCGGCGGCTCACCGCGTGGAAGACCTCCGCCGACGGCCCGGCCACCGTGGTCCCGGACCTCGCCACCGACACCGGCCGGGCGAGCGCGGACGGCAAGACCTGGACGTACACGCTCAAGGACGGCCTGAAGATGGCCAACGGCACGCCGATCACCAGTGCCGAGATCAAGTACGGCATCGAGCGGTCGTTCGATTCGGCGTTCTCCGGCGGCCTGGGCTACCACAAGACCCTGCTCGCCGGCGGCCCCGACTACAAGGGCCCGTTCAAGGGCGGCGAACTGGCTTCGATCGAGACGCCGGACCCGAAGACGATCGTGTTCCACCTGGCCCGCCCGTACGGCGACTGGCCGTGGATCGCGAGCATGCCCGCGTTCGCCCCGGTGCCCAAGGGCAAGGGCACGGACGCGACCTACGACACGAAGCCGGTCGCGTCCGGCCCGTACCAGGTCGAGTCGTACCAGAAGGGCGTGCAAGTCAAGTTCGTCCGGAACCCGAACTGGGACGCCAAGACTGACCTGGCGCGCACCGGCCTGCCGGACGCGGTCGTGATCCAGATGGGCCAGGACACCGGCGTCGTCGCCAAGCGGCTGCTGGCCAGCCAGGGCAACGACGCGTTCGCGTTCGGCTCGTCGTTCGTGAACCCGGCGCAGCTGGCGCAGATCCGCACGAACCCGGCGGCGAAGAACCAGCTCGTCACGTCGAAGTCCGGCGCGCTGGCCTACCTGGCGCTGAACACGAAACGCGGCCCGCTGGCGAATCCCAAGGTGCGCCAGGCGTTCCAGTACGCCGTGGACAAGACCGCCTACCAGGTCGCCGCCGCGGGCAGCGCGGACCTGGCCGGTCCGATCGCCACGACGCTGATCACCGAGGGCATCGCCGGACGCGAGGTGTACGACCTGTACCCGGCCCCGCCGTCCGGCGACGTCGCGAAGGCCAAGCAGCTGCTCGCCGAGGCGGGTTTCCCGAACGGCATCGACAACCTGGACTTCCCGGTGTCGACGGCGAACAACGAGGCGGACAAGGCGCAGGCGATCCAGGCCGCGCTGCAGCGCGCGGGCATCCGCACGAAGCTGCGCCCGCTCGACGACGAGGCCTGGACCACGCTGGTCACCGGCAACGACGGCAACTACGACCTGACCCTGGGTTCGTGGCAGCCGGACTTCCCGAGCGCCAACGCGAACATCGAGCCGTTGTTCGGCACGTCGGAGATCGGCAACGGCGGGTACAACGAGTCGCGCTACTCGGCGCCCGAGGTGGACGCGCTGATCGCGGAAGCGCAGGGCACGGTCGACCCGACCGCGGCCGGGAAGCTGTGGGCCAAGGCGGACAAGCGGATCATGCAGGACTCGCCGGTGGTGCCGCTGATCTACACGCGCAACTCGTTCCTGCACGGGGCGAAGGTCGGCAATTTCGCGATCGGCGCGTTCCCCGCGTACCCGAACTACCTCCAGATGGGCCTGGCGAAGTAATCCCGTGTCCGAGCAGCTGCTTTCCCTGCGCGACGTCTCGATCCGGTTCGGCGCCGCCGCCGCCGTCCGCGAGGTCTCGTTCGAGGTGAACCCCGGCGAGGTCGTCGCCCTCGTCGGGGAATCCGGTTCCGGCAAGTCGGTCACCGCGCTGTCGCTGCTCGGCCTGCTGCCGGACACCGCGACGGTCGCCGGGTCCGCCGTGCTCGCCGGCCGCGATCTGTACACAGTGGACGGTCCGGCGCGGCGCGCGGTGCGCGGCGGCGAGATCGGCATGGTGTTCCAGGAGCCGATGAGCGCGCTTAACCCGGTGTTCCGGATCGGCACGCAGCTCGTGGACGCGGTCCGGGCGCACCGGAAGGTCTCGCGGACCGCGGCGCGGGAGCGGGCCCGGGAACTGCTGGACCTCGTGGAACTGGATGCCCGGCGGGTGCTGCGGGCTTATCCGCACGAGCTGTCCGGCGGCCAGCTGCAGCGGGTGGTCATCGCGCTCGCGCTGCTCCACGACCCGAAGCTGCTGGTCGCGGACGAGCCGACGACCGCGCTGGACGTCACCGTGCAAGCCGGGATCCTGCAGCTGCTCCGGTCGCTGCGGGACCGGCTCGGGACGGCGATCCTGCTGGTGACGCACGACATGGGCGTGGTCGCCGACGTCGCGGACCGGGTGGTGGTGCTGCGCGACGGAGAGGTCGTCGAGCAGAACACCGCGGCCGGGCTGTTCGCCTCCCCGCAAGCCGACTACACGCGGGAACTGCTGGATTCGGTGCTGTCACTGGGTGCCGAACCGGCCAGCGCGGTGCGGCCGACGTCGGCTCCGCTGGTTTCGGTGACGGATCTGGCGGTGACCTACCGGGTCGGCGGCGGTGCCCCTCCGGTGCGCGCGGTCGACGGGGTGTCGCTGACGATCGGGACCGACGAGGTGCTCGGCCTCGTCGGCGAATCCGGTTCCGGCAAGAGCACGATCTCCTCGGTGCTGACCGGTCTGGTCGCCCCGTCGGCGGGTTCGGTGCTGATCGACGGCGTGGACGTCGCGCGCGCGACGGCCCGGCAGCGGCGGGAGATCCGGCGGCAGATCGGGATCGTGTTCCAGAACCCGGCCTCCGCGCTCAACCCGCGCGCGACGATCGGTGCGAGCATCGCCGAACCCCTGGTGGTGCACGGCGAACGCGGCGAGCACCGGGAACGGGTCGCGGAACTCCTCTCCGCGGTGCGGCTGGACCCCGGCTGGAGCGGGCGGTACCCGCACGAACTGTCCGGCGGGCAACGGCAGCGAGTCGGCATCGCGCGGGCGCTGGCGCTGCGGCCGCGGCTGCTGATCGCGGACGAGCCGACGAGCGCGCTGGACGTCTCGGTGCAGGCCTCGGTGCTGGAGCTGCTGGCGGACCTGCAGCGGGAACTGGCGTTCGCGTGCCTGTTCATCAGCCACGACCTGGCGGTGGTGGAACGGGTCGCGGACCGGGTCGTCGTGCTGCACCGCGGCCGCGTGGTCGAGGAGGGCCCGGTGGCGTCAGTGCTCGGCTCGCCGCAGGAGGACTACACCCGGCGACTCGTCGCCGCGGCTCCGGTCGCGGACCCGGAACGGCAGCGGGAACGCCGGGAGGCCTGGCGCGCGCTGTCGGGCTGACCGATGAGTTTCCGCGCCGCCGGGAGTCGGTACCGGAAACCGACTTGGAGGTGCCGGAAATGGGAAAGCTGCTGTATTCCGCCGCGATGTCGCTGGACGGCTTCATCGCCGGGCCCGGCGGGGACATGGGATGGCTCGCGCCGTACACCGGGGACGCCTCGGCGGACGAGCTGGCCGCCGAGGTCGGCGCGCTGCTGGTCGGCCGCCGGACCTTCTCCGGCGACGATCCGTACCGCGGCACCGAGAACGAGGGCAAGGCTTTCGGCGGCCTGTGGGACGGTCCTCAGATCGTCCTGACCCGGGGCGTCGCGCCCGCGGTGCCGGGGGTGACGTTCTGCGCGTCGCTGGAGGAAGGCGTCGCCGCGGCCCGGGCGGCGGCGGGGGAGAAGACAGTGAACGTGCTGGGCGCTTCGGTGGGCCGGGCCTGCGTGGAGGCCGGTCTGCTGGACGAGGTCGAAGTCATGGTGATGCCGGTGCTGCTCGGCGGCGGCGTGCGGCTGTTCGAGCGGCCGGGTCCGCCGGTGCCGCTGGAGTTGCTGGCGCAGCGGGGAACGAGCCTTCGTTACCGCGTGCTGCGCTAGCGGTCCTCGAACCGGGCGATCGCCTCCAGCACCGCCGTCCCCATCGACGGGCTCCCGGTGTGCCCGGCGTCGTCGATCACGACCAGCTCCGCGTCCGGCCAGGCCTGAGCCAGCTGCCACGCCTTCCGCAGCGGCGCGCTCAGGTCGGCGCGCCCGTGGATCAGCACGGCCGGAATGCCGTGCAGCAGATGGATGTCGCGCAGCAGCTGGTCGTCCTCGAGCCAGGCGTGGTGGCCGTAGTAGTGCGCGCAGAGGCGGGCGAGCGTGATCAGCTCGTCGTCCGTGCCCGCGCTGAACTGGCCGGTCCGGCCGCCGACCCATTCGTGCGAGATCACCGCGTCTTCCCAGGCGCACCAAGCGCGGGCGGCGCGGAGCTGCACCGCGCGGTCCGGGCTCGCGAGCAGCCGCGAGTACCCGGCGAGGAGGTCTCCGTCCGGGTCGGGCGCGCCCGCGCGGAACGCCTCCCACTGCGCGGGCAGCAGCCGCCGGACGCCGCGGTAGAGCCAGTCGATCTCGTCCGGCGACGAGGCGAACGCGGCGACCAGCACCATGCCGCTGACCCGTTCCGGATGCCGCTGGGCGTAGGCCAGCGCGAGCGTCGCGCCCCAGGAACCGCCGTAGAGCAGCCAGTTTTCGGCGCCGAGGTGGACGCGCAGCTTCTCCATGTCGGCGATCAGGTGCTCGGTCGTCTGGTGCTCCAGGCTGACCGCCGGGTCGGCGACGCTCGGCGTGCTCCGTCCGCAGCCGCGCTGGTC
The DNA here is from genome assembly GCF_002796545.1 of Amycolatopsis sp. AA4. GTDB lineage: Bacteria > Actinomycetota > Actinomycetes > Mycobacteriales > Pseudonocardiaceae > Amycolatopsis. The sequence continues at coordinate 4,307,157 of NZ_CP024894.1, read as the reverse complement.
GAACACCACGACGCGGAACTTCTCCGGGTCGAAGCCGCTGCGGCCGAAGCTGCCGCCGCCTCCGCCGGGACCGCCGTGCACGCACAGCACCGGCTTGCCGGAGCCGCTGGCGTCCCAGTAGATCTGCTGTCCGTCGCCGGCGTCGAGCATGCCGGTCGCGTCGGGTTCGACCGAAAACGGCCGCATCGCGGGCCTCCTCCCCGGGACGGAAAACCCGTCGAGCGTACTGGATCACGCCCGGGACGGGTTTACAGCGCGGACCGGGGGTCCCTAGGATCTGGCGCGCCGGGAGCGCCGCGGACGCGCGGCCCCGGCGGGGTGGAGGTCTGGATGGGGAACCCGGAGTCCGGCAGCGACCTCGAGTCGGTCGCGAATCTCGTGCGGCTGTCCGAGACGGCGCCGATGCCCCGGATCGACGGCAGCGAACCCCCGCCGCTCGTGCGCCGCCGGGCCGACCGGGCCGACGAGCCGACCTCGGCGTTCGGCGGGGTCCTCGACGTTTCGACCGGCTCGCCGGTCGAACAGCTCGCCAAACGCGGCCCGGTGCCGGTCGCCGATCCGCCCGCACCCGCCGCGGAGACCGCGCCGCCGCCGCAGCGAAGGCCGGCGCGATACGGCGTCTTCGCCGGTGCGGCAGTGGTGGTGTGCGCGGGATTGGGGTCGTGGGCGTTGTGGCCCTCGGCGTCCGGTACTGATCCGCAACCCGTGCCGCCGCCGCCCGCTCCGGTCCGCACGACGTCGTCCGCGCCGCCCGCGGTGAGCACGCTCAGCGCGTCCCCGGCCCCGGCCAGCGGCCAGGTGCGCGACACGGTGATCCGGGCGAGCAGCCGCCCCGCGACGACCGCGCCGCCGCCGCGCGTCCAGCCGACGCAGGCCCCGCAGCAGGACAGCCAGAACCAGTCCGGCGGCTCGATGGAGGACGCGTTCCGCTCGGCGGTGAGCTCGTACATGGAGCACTGGGGCGACGACGACCGGCCGCACCGGTGGCACGGCTGAGCGGCAGTACTACTCTGAGTAGGCCACTGCCGACCGACCGCTCCGCGAGGTGTCCATGACCGGCTCGTCGTCCCCGTTGTCGCCCAGCCAGGTGCCGGTGGGGGTGGACCCGAACCGCCCGAGCATCGCGCGGATCTACGACGGGTTCCTCGGCGGCAGCCACCACTACGAGGTGGACCGCGCGGTGATGGACAAGATCAGCGCGGCGGTCCCCGAGGCGGTCCACATCGCGCGCGGCAACCGGGGCTTCCACAACCGCGTGCTGCGCATGCTGGCGAGCCAGACCGACATCCGCCAGTTCCTCGACTGCGGTTCCGGCCTGCCGACCGCGGAGAACACCCACCAGATCGTGCAGCGCTACCACCGCGACGCGCACGTGGTGTACGTCGACAACGACCCGGTGGTGCTCGCGCACGGCCGCGCGCTGCTGGAGGACAACGACTTCACGCACATGGTCGAGGCCGACATCTTCGAGCCGCAGGCGGTGCTGCAGCACGAAACCGTGCGCGAGTACCTCGACTTCTCGGAGCCGGTCGCGCTCCTGCACATCGGCACGATGCACCACTACGAGGGCGACGGCGCGGTCGAGGTGATGCGCGAGTACATCGACGCCCTCGCGCCCGGTTCGTACGTCGCGATGGCGCATTTCTACGACCCCGAGGTGCCGGAACTGACCGCGGTGGCGAAACGGATCGAGGACATCCTCGTCTCCGGCCCGCTGGGCGCCGGGCGGTTCCGGACGCGCGCCGAAATCGAGGCGATGCTGCCCGGCCTGGAACTGCTCCCGCCGAGCCGCACGGACGGCCCGGGCTTGTCGGTCGCCGACGAATGGTGGCAGGACGGCCCGAGGCTGAAGCCGCTGAGCGACGCCGCGAAGTGCGTGGCGGGCGTGGTGGGACGGAAGGTCTGATCAGGACGCCGCGGCCGGTTGCGGGAGTTCCGCGACCGGGGCGGGTTGCCTGCGGGCGATGAGATACCCGACCACCCCGAACCCGATCAGCACCGCCAGCGTCCCCGCCGTGAACAGTTCGAAGGTCAGTCGCGACACGCCCCAGGTCGCCTCGAAGTCGTACGGCACTCGGAGTGCCCGGTCCAGCACCCCGGGCACCACCGTCTGCCACGCGCCCAGCAGGATCCACGCGTAGATCAGCACCGCGCTGACCCACAGCCCGACCCGGCCGCCGGGCACGCGGAACGGGCGCTCCACCGACGGGTATTTCCGCCGCAGCACCAGGATCGTCGGGAAGATCAGCAGGTACGACAGCAGCAACGTGCTCACCGCGATGTTGAGCACCACCGCGAACACCGCCGACGCCGAACTGCTCTGCACGATCGTCGCCACCACCGTGAACACCGTCGCGACCACGCCGGAGAGCAGGTTGACCCGCAACGGCGTGTTCAGCTTCGGATGGAACGCCCCGAACCATCGCGGGAAGGCGCCGTCGACGGCGGCCATCGCCTGGATGCGGTCCGACGCGATCATCCACGAGCAGCCCTGGTTCAGCAGGACGAAGACGAACACGACGGCGGCGAGCGTCAGCATCGCGTCCGAGGCGCCGCCGTAGACGGAGAACACCTGGCGCACCGCGTCGAGGAACCCGCCGAGTCCGTTGATCTTGTCCGCCGGCATCACCAGGACGATGCCGAAAACCGGCACCAGATAGCACAACGCCGACACCAAACCGGAAACCCCGACTGTCACCGGGACATCGCGCCGCGGGTTGTGCATCTCCTCCGCCGCACCGTTGGGAGCCTCGAACCCGACGAGAGCGAACATCAAAACCGGGACCACGGCGAGGAATCCGCCGACGGTCGGGGAGAAGGCGAGCGAGCCGTGGACGCCGTTGCGTGCCGCGTAGATCGCCGCGGTGACGGCGAAAAGCACCACGAGCGCGACCTTCAGCAAGGCTCCGGCGGCGATGAACCACTTGCCGTACCGCAGGCTCACCACTGCGCCGAGGATCGCCAGCCAGATGAAGACGAGCTTGAACGCGTAGTCCGCGAACCCGCCCGGCGAAGCGTGGACGAGGTACTGCTGCCAGGTCGCCGCGGCGAGGAAGGTGATCGATCCGCCCAGCCACACCGGATTCGTGATCCAGTACAGCAGCGTCCCGAGCGCCGCGGGCAGCTTCCCGAACGCGAGCCGCAGCCAGACGAACGGACCGCCCTCCGCCGGGAACGCGCTGCCCAGTTCGGCCATCACCAGCCCGTACGGGAACAGGAACAGCACCAGGAGCACGGCGGTCCAGGTGACCGCCTCCGCCCCCGAGGTCGCGATCTGGCCGATGGTGTCCACCGAGATGATGGCCGCGATCGCGAGGAAGATCGAGTCGATCCGGCGCAGATTCCGCCGCAGGTTTCCGGATTCGCTGTTGACGAAGGTGGGTTCGGACACGCTTCACCGCCTTTGGCGAGGGTCAGGCTTGGGGGTTCTCCAGGTCTTCCTTGTGCAGCAACGGGGTTCCGGCGGTCTCCCGCATCGAGAACGCCGCGACGAGGCCGACCGCCGCCGCGGCCATCAGGTACGGGCCGGGCACGAGCGTGCTGCCGGTCGCGGAAATCAGGACGGTCATCAGGTACGGCACGGTGCCGGCGAACAGCGCGGCGGTGATGTTGTACGCGATGGACAGCCCGCTTTGCCGGGTACGGGTCGGGAAGATCTCCGCGGACCACACCGCGTAGGTGCCGAGGATCGCCGCCAGGATCGCGCCGAGAGCGAGCCCGCCGATCCAGGTGCCGACGAGGCCGGTGCGCATCAGCAGGTACGCGGGGATGGCGAGGACGAACAGCGCGACGCCCGCGCCGATCAGGACCGGTCGCCGGCCGACGCGGTCGGAAAGACGGCCGAAGAAGGGCACGAGGACGAGTCCGACGAGCGAGATCACAGTGGACAGTGCCGCCGCGCTGCCGGAGGAGTGGCCGAGGTAGTCGGTTTCGTAGGTGACCAGGTAGGTGAGCACGGCGTAGAACGGCACGTGCATCATGGTCATCAGCCCGGCCGCCTGGAGCAGCTGCTTCTTGTTGTGGCGGAACAGTTCCCGGACCGGGCTGCGGGGCACGTTGTCGGTCGCTTCGAGGGCGCGGTACTCGGGCGTGTCCTCGATCTTGCTGCGGATGACGAACCCGATGACGCCCAGCGGCGCGGCGATCAGGAACGGGACCCGCCAGCCCCACGACGCCAGCTGCGCGTCCGTCAGGCCGACCGACAGCAGCAGGAACACGAACGAACCGGCGAGGAAGCCCAGCAGCGAGCCGACTTCCAGCCAGCTGACGCCGAAGCCGCGCCGCCGCCGCGGCGCGTACTCGGCGAGGAAGCTCGCCGCGCTGCCGAATTCGCCGCCCGCGGCGAGGCCCTGCAGCAGGCGCAGCAGCACCAGAAGGATCGGGGCCGCGATGCCGATCGTCGAGTAGCCCGGCAGCAGCCCGATCACGAGCGTCGCCCCGGACATCACGAAGATGACCACCGACAGCGTGCGCTTGCGGCCGATCTTGTCGCCCAGCGGCCCGAAGATCAGCGCGCCGACCGGCCGGATCCCGAACGACACCGCGAAGACGCCGAACACCGCGAGCAGGCCCGCGGTCGAGTTGCCCGCCGGGAAGAACACCGACGCGATGGTGCCGGCGAGGTAGGCGTAGGCGGCCCAGTCGAACCAGTGCACGAAGACGCCGACGGCGCCGGCGGCGACGCTGCGGCGCAACGTGGCGGGATCGGCGCTCTGCTCGGCGAGATCGGGCGCCGGAGAGGCGTCGGGTGCGGTCATGAGTGGCCTCCTTGGACCGGTTCTTCGGGAGGACGCTAAGAGCGGCCCACGGCATCTAACAAGAAGTAATAAGCAAAGCAATGCATCTGTTCGATTTATGCAGACCTGCTGAGCTGTGCCGACACGAGGGTCTGACGGCGGCGAAACGCAGCGTTCACGTGCGCGACAGTCCGCCGGTGAGCGCTTGGGGGGTGATGAGCGCGCTCACCTCGTCGTCGGTCAGCAGCCGCCGTTCCCGTACCAGGTCCAGCGCGGGACGGCCGGTTTCGTGCGCTTCCCGGGCGAGCGTGCACGCGGTTTCGTACCCGAGCGCGGGGCTCAGCGCGGTGACCAGACCAGTCGAGGTGGCGACCAGGCCAGCCAGGTGTTCTCGGCGCGCGGTGATGCCGCGTACGCACTGTTCGGCGAGCACGCGGGCACCGGCGGTGAGGTGGTCGAGACCCGCCGTCAACGCTCGCGCGATGATCGGCTCGAAGGCGTTGAGCTGCAGTTGCCCGCCCTCGGCGGCGAGCGTGATCGTGACGTCGTGGCCGATGATCTCGAAGGCGATCTGGGTGACCGCCTCCGGGATGACCGGGTTGACCTTGCCCGGCATGATCGACGACCCGGCCTGCCGGGCGGGCAGGTCGATCTCGCCGAACCCGGCCTGCGGTCCGGACGAGAGCAACCGGAGATCGTTGCAGATCTTGGACATTTTGACCGCCGCGCGTTTCAGCACGCCGGACAGCTGCACGAAGACGCCGACGTCCTGGGTCGCTTCGATCAGGTCGGGCGCTGAGACGAGCGTCGTGATCCCAGTCAGCTCGCGCAGGTGCGAAACGGCTCTTTCCCGATACCCCGGACGCGCGTTGAGCCCGGTGCCGATCGCCGTGCCGCCGAGGTTCAGCTCGTGCAGCAGCAACCGGGCTTCGGCCAGCCGCTGCTCGTCCTCGGCCAGCGTCGCGGCGAACGCGCCGAACTCCTGGCCCAGCGTCATCGGGACGGCGTCCTGCAGCTGGGTCCGGCCCATCTTGAGGACGTCGGCGAACTCGAGAGCCTTGTCGGCGAACGCTTCCCGCAGTCCGGCGAGCGCGGCGAGCAGTTCGGCGAGATGCCGGTCGAGCGCGAGTTTGACCGCGGTGGGGTAGACGTCGTTGGTGCTCTGCCCGAGGTTGACGTGGTCGAGCGGATGCAGTTCGGCGTAGTCGCCGCGGGCGCGGCCGAGCAGTTCCAGGGCGCGGTTGGCGATGACCTCGTTGGCGTTCATGTTCGTCGAGGTCCCGGCGCCGCCCTGGATGAGGTCGACGACGAACTGGTCGTGCAGCCGCCCGCCCCGGATCTCCGCGCACGCCTGCCCGATCGCCGCGGCCCGTTCCGGGGAGAGTGCACCGACGTCCGCGTTGGCGCGTGCGGCGGCCTCCTTGACGGTGGCCAGCGCGGCGACGAGATACGGCCGGTCGGCGAGGGTTTCGCCGGTGAAAGGGAAGTTGACCAGCGCTCGCGCGGTGTGCGCGCCGTAGTAGGCGTCGCCGGGCACGTCGATCTCGCCGAGCAGGTCGTGTTCGGAGCGGGTGTGGGACATCGGTGTCCTTCCCGGTGCAGGAGGTTCAGAAAGTGCGGTCGACGCCGGTCCACGCCAGCGCGATCGCGCCGTCGAGCAGGGCCCGTTCCGCGGCGCCGCCGACGCAGTGCGCGGCGAACTCGCGCTGGTGGTTGATCGCGGGCAGCGAGCCGATGCCGATGTACGGGTGAATCGCGGGCACGACCTGCGAGACGTTGCCCATGTCGGTGGACGCGCGGTTCATCCGCGCCGCCGTGCCGTCCGACGCGAACTCGCGGCCGAGTTCGAGGGCGTTGGCCCGGTAGGCGGCCAATGCCGTTTCGTCGGCGCGGAATTCGGCGTACGGCTTGCTTTCCGGTTCGACAGTCAGCTCGCAGCCAGTGGCCAGCGCACCGGCCTCGAACGCCCGCATCACGCGGGGCTCCACTTCGGACAGTTCCGCCAGCGTCTCGGCCCGTACATACCACCGGCCGGACGCGTGTTCGGGGATCGCGTTCGGTGCGTCTCCGGCGTGCGTCACGATGCCGTGCACGCGCGCCGAGGCCGGAAGTTGTTGCCGCAGAAGGCCGATCGCGACCTGGGCGACGGTGAACGCGTCGGCCGCGTTGACCCCGGCCTCGGGGTAAGCGGCGGCGTGCGCGGACTTGCCGGTGTAGGAGATTTTCGAGTGGCTGACCGCGAACGGCCGTGCTTCGGCGACGTCCACCGGTGCCGGATGCACCATCATCGCGAGGTCCACGCCGGTGAACGCGCCGCGTTCCAGCAGCTCGATCTTCCCGCCGCCGCCTTCCTCGGCCGGAGTGCCGTAGACCTCGACCGTGATCCCGAGGTCGTCGGCAACCTCGGCGAGCCCCAGCGCGGCGCCGATGGAACTGGCCGCGATGAGGTTGTGGCCGCAGGCGTGGCCGAGACCGGGCAGCGCGTCGTACTCGGCGCACAGCGCGATCCGTTTCGGCCCGGAGCCGAAGCTGGCGTGGAACGCGGTGTCCAAGCCGAGGTACTTCGCGGTGACCGCGAACCCGGCCCGGTCGAGCAGTTCCGGCACCGCAGCGGCCGCGCGATGCTCTTCCCACGCGGTTTCCGGGTCGGCGTGCAGCCGCTCGGACAGCTCGACCAACTCGTCGGCGTGCCGTTCGACCGCGGCTCGGGCGGCTGCTTTGCTCGCCGTCATCACTCGTCTCCCGGCACGCCGTAGGACGGCGCGGCGGCGGGGTTCAGTCCTCGGGTGACGTAGTCGTCGCGCTGGGGGAGCCAGACGTCGAGGAGTTCGGCGAGCTGTCCGATCGGCTCGTCTGCCCAGTCCACGCGCAGATCCGTGACCGGCCAGTCCGCCGCGGACACCACGACCAGCCCGGCGGACCGCACCGGGCCCTCCTCGCCGCCCGCCGCGAGCCCGGCCCGCATCGCCGCGAGGAGACGCTGTTCCAGCTCGCCTGTCGCGGAGGCGAAAGCGTCCACCATGGACTGCGGGATGTGGTCGCCGGCCAGCATGTTGCCCGCCGCGACCACGCCGTCCGCCGTCGCCGACCCGTGGGTGCCGAGAGTTTTCGAGCCGCTGTAAGCGAAACCGGGTCCGCTGGTGCCGAGCACGGTCAGCTGCCGGTACTCGATGTGCTCCGCTGTCGACGTGACCTCGGCCAGTGCTTTCTCCGGGTCCCGGTGCTCGGCGAGCCGGTCCAGCAGCCGTCCGCCGAGCCGCGGGTCGGTGATGTTCTGCGAGGCCGCCGCGCCGAGGCCGGGGCGCAGGTGCGCGACGCGGGCGACGACCGCCGGACTGGACGAACTGGCCGCGATGCCGAACCGGACGGCGCCGCCGGACGTGTCGCGGGCGACGATCGAAAAGGTCACTTCTCCTCCTCCGGGATCACCGCGACGGCGTCGATTTCGCACAGCCATTCCGGCCGGGCGAGCGCGGACACGACCACGCCGGTCGAGATCGGGTGCACGCCCTTGGTCCAGCGCCCGACGGTGCGGTAGACGGCCTCGCGGTAGCGCGGGTCGACCAGGTAGATCGTGAGCTTGACCAGGTGTTCCATCCGGCTGCCCGCTTCTTCGAGCAGCATTTCGATGTTCGCCATCGCCCGCTCGGCCTGCGCGGCGACGTCGCCGATCCCGACCGATTCGCTCGTGTCGAGGTCCTGCCCGATCTGGCCGCGGACGTAGACCGTGCCGTTGGCGACGACGGCCTGGCACAGGTCGTTGTCGAGGTTCTGCTCCGGGTAGGTGTCCCGCGTGTTGAACGGGCGGATGCGACGGTGGACAGTCACTGCGGGGCCTTCCGTGCGGCGGTCGTCGGACGCCTCAGCCTGACCGCGCCGCCGAGGTTCTGTCCAGTAGATGTTTCCGGACCAATGCATCTGTTGGATCAATGCAGTCTGCATCGGCAAATCAGATCTTGAGTGCCGGAAACATCTGTTGGACACGGGCAGGGCGGGCCGTGAGGATCCGGGAGACGGCGCCGAACCGCGCCGGAGCCGGAGCGGAGGTCTGGGATGTCGAGCGAACAGGTGGAGGCCCTCGTCGTGGGCGGGGGACAGGCCGGCCTGGCGATGAGCGAGCACCTGAGCGAGTGCGGCGTGCCGCACCTGGTCCTGGAACGGAACCGGATCGCCGAACGCTGGCGCTCGGAACGGTGGGACTCGCTCGTCGCGAACGGCCCCGCGTGGCACGACCGGTTCCCCGGCTTGGAATTCCCGGACGTGGCGCCGCACGAATTCGCGTCGAAGGACCAGGTCGCGGATTATTTCGAGGCATACGCGGAAAAAATCGCCGCGCCGATCCGCACCGGGGTCGAGGTCACGTCGGTCCGGCGGCACGAGGGCCGGCCCGGATTCCGCGTCGAAACCTCGGAAGGCGCTGTCGACGCCCGCTTCGTGATCGCGGCGACGGGCCCGTTCCAGCGTCCGGTGATCCCGCCGATCGTGCCCGCCGACGCCGGTCCGGTGCAGCTGCACTCCAGCGGCTACCGGAACCCGCGGCAGCTGCCCGAAGGCGCGGTGCTGGTCGTCGGCGCGGGTTCGTCGGGGGTGCAGATCGCCGAGGAACTCCGCCGTTCCGGGCGCGAGGTGTACCTGTCCGTCGGCCCGCACGACCGTCCGCCGCGCAGCTACCGCGATCGCGATTTCTGCTGGTGGCTCGGCGTTCTGGGCAAGTGGGACGCCGAAACGCCGCCCGCCGGAGCGGAACACGTGACCATCGCGGTGAGCGGCGCGCGCGGCGGGCACACGGTGGACTTCCGCGCGCTGGCCGGGCTCGGGATCACGCTCGTCGGCATGACCGGCGCGTACGCCGACGGCAAGCTCACCTTCGCGACCGACCTGGCGAAGAACATCGCGGCGGGCGACGAGAATTACCTTGCCCTGCTTGCCGAAGCCGACGCCTACGCGGCTCGCAACGGGCTCGACCTGCCCGAGGAACCGTCCGCCCGCGAGCTGGGCCCGGATCCGGCGTGCGTCACCGATCCGGTGCTGGAGCTGGATTTGGCCGCCGCCGGAGTGACCTCGATCGTCTGGGCGACCGGGTTCGCCGTCGACTACAGCTGGCTTCAGGTCGACGCGTTCGACGAAAACGGGCGGCCCCGGCATCGTCGCGGCGTGTCCGTGGAGCCAGGCGTGTACTTCATCGGCCTGCCGTGGCTGGCGCGGCGCGGGTCGAGCTTCATCTGGGGGGTGTGGCACGACGCGAAATTCGTGGCGGACCACATCGCGATCCAGCGCGGGTACCAGAACTACTGAGCAGCGAGAGGGCGGCGCGGGTTCGCCCGCGCCGCTATTGCGAGTACATCGCGCGGCACAGCTCCCGGAATTCGTGCGCCCGCCGGGTAAGCCGCACCCCGCGCATGGTCGCGAGCACGATCTCCAGCGACGGCACGTCGTCGGTCAGCGTCAGCGGCACCACGCTCGCGCCGGCGTAAGTGGTGTCCGCCGGCGGTCGCTGGTTGAGCAACGCGAACCCGTGCCCGGAAGCCACCAGGGCCCGCACCGTCTCGTACCCGCTCGTCCGATGCCGTACCCGCGGCGCCACCCCGGCGTCGCTCAGGATCGACTGCAGGTACTCCCGGCTGTGCGGCAGATCGAGCAGCACCATCGGCTCCTCGGCCAGCTCCTGCAGCGACACCTTGCGGCTTTTCCGCCGCGCGAGCCGGTGGTCCTCGGACACGAGGGCATACGGTGCGGCGGTGCCGACCACCTCGCGGTCGATGTCGTCGTCGAGGTCGTAGCCGTACAGCATCGCCAGCTCGGTTTCCCCGGCCCGCAACGCACTCTTGAGCGCCTTGTGCTCTCCCTCGCGCAGGGACACGTGAACGCGCGGATGCCGGGCTTCGAACTCGGCCAGCAGGCTCGGCAGGCGAAACGGCGCGAGCGTGGTGAAACAGCCGACGGTGAGCGTGCCGACCAGGTCGGTGCCGGATTGCCGGGCCGTTTCGACCAGCTCCGCGCCGTGCGCCAGGAAGTCCAGCACGCGCTTGTAGAACTCCTCGCCTGCCGTGGTCAGGCTGAGCCCGCGGGCGTGGTGGCGCAGCAGGAACTGCACGCCCATTTCCTTCTCCAGCTGCGCGATCGCCGTCGAAACGGCCGACTGCGACACCATCAGCTCCTTCGACGCGGCCGTCATGCTCAGGTGCCGCGCGGCCGCCTCGAAGTAGCGCAGCTGCACGAGGGTGAAGGAAGGCTCGCTCATGCGGACATCCTGCCTCAGTGGCAGCAATCGGGATGCTGCGGTTTCGGCGCGGGCGTGTCCAGCGCGGGATTGGCGTCGAAGAATCCGCTCGGCTTGAGCGTGAAGCCGGTGTGGTCGACCGGCATGATCGGCCAGTCCTCGGTGCGCGGATAGTGGGTCAGGCCGAAGGTGTGCCACACGACGAGGTCGGCGCCGTCGAGGTCGCGGTCGGCCTGGATCCAGGTGTCGATGCCGGTTGTCCCGTTGTTCTGGTTGACGTACTCGCCGGCCGGGAAGCGTTCGTCCTCCGCGTACGCGGTGACCCACAGGTGCTTGCGGGTGAAGGCGGCGCGGCGGGCGATGGAGGACGCGTCGTCGGCGAGCAGCGGCGGCAGTCCCTCCGGATGCAGTGTGTAGCCGACCGGCTGGCCGAGGGCGTTGCGGGACTCGGGATTGCTGATCCGCCAGGTTCGGCCGAGGTTGCCGTCGGCGAGCCGGGCGGCCTCGGCTTCCTTCGCCAGCCTGGTGATCTTGCGGGTGAAGGCATTGCCGTACGGGTTGTCCGGGCCGATCGGGACGCGCTGCACGTCGATCTCGTCGACGGCGTTGGCGAGGCCGTCGACCATCATGTCCAGCCGCGCGGAGAACAGGTGCTGATGGAACGGCGCGCCGATGCCGGGCGCGATTTCGGTGGCCCAGGGGTACTCGGTGCCGGCAGGGAAGGCGGAGGTGAAGACGATGCCGGTGGCCTTGCACTCGAGTTCGATCGTGCCGTCGAGGTAGAGGTACCAGTAGAAGCCGTAATCGTAATTGCCGACCGTCACGAAGAACGAGATGACCAGCCGGCGCTGCCGACGGGTGGAAACACTGCCGTTGTAGTGGTCAGTGTGTTTCCACAGCACGCCGGCGTCTTCCTCGTGCAGGCAGATCGCGTTCGCGATGGTGTGCGGCTGGCCGTCGTCGTCGTGCAGGACGGCGTCGAAATAGCGGATCTCGCCGAGGCAGTCGCAGCCCAGCGTCAGCGAGTTGGCTTCCTTGCCGAGCGAGTACTCGCCCGCGTCGAAGTAGTTCTGCCAGAACCGGACCGGGCTCGGATCGCCGTAGGGCACGACCATCTCGGCGACCGAGGCGCGGTAGACGACCGGACGCAGCCGTTCGCCGTCTTGGAAGCCGATTTGGTGCAGGGTCAGGCCTTCGACCGCGTTGAATCCGATCCGGAACTGCCACTTCTCCCACGTGACGACGTCGTCCTCGACGGTGAAGCTCGGCCCCTCGGGCTGGGTGATGACGATCGGCTTCTGCGTGTCGCGGACCGGGCCGTCGAGGTGGTAGTCGTACGGGGTGCGCGGGATGTCGGCCGGACCGTCGTCGACGAGGTCGTGCACGCGCCCGGCGATCAGATCGACATAGGCCACGACGCCGTCGATCGGGTGCGCCCACAGGTTGTCGTCCTTGTTGAGCTGCAGGAAGGCCAGACAGCGCACGAGCCGCAGCCCGGCCTCGCCGGGAATGTCGAAACATCCGGCGCTGAGCGCGGAGATCCGGACCGACCGCGGCTCGTCGACGCCGCGTCGGCGCATCGCCGCGTTCCACGCCTCGTCCTTCCAGAGGATGTCCTCGACCAGGTCGAACTCCTCGTGCAGGATCGGCGGCTGTCCTTCGGCCACGACGTCCACCGCCCGGTCCGCCACGACCTCTCCGCTGGTCAACGAGACGACCACCGCACGCACCGCGCCGCTCCGCCGGTCGAGCAGCAGCGAGCGCACGCGACGGTCCACCGGGTCGCCCGGCTGCCAGGCGAGCACGGCGGCCTTCGCGGGTTCGAGCAGCGACACGAGCGCGAACCGGGTGCTCTCGGTCGCGATCCCGGCGTCGGCCAGCAGCGCGCGGTTGCGGGCGACCTCGTCTTCGGTCAGGCGCGAGAGGGGGTGGGCCATGCGCGTCTCCTCATTCTTTGCGGTCTAGCGCAAAGAATGCGCGCCGCCGGGGCCGGAGGCAAGGCCCTTACGGGGTCGGTTCTCCGGAACCGGTACTGGGTTTTTCGATGCACGTCATCAATAATCCTGGACGTGGCACGACCCAAGGACCAGGCGAAGCGGCGCGACGAGCTGGTGGCGGCGGCCGCCCGCGCGATCCGGAAGCGGGGGCTGGCCGGTCTCCGCGTGCGCGACGTCGCCGAGGAGGCCGGGCTGTCGGCCGGTTCGGTCAGCTATTACTACCCGGACCTGGACGACCTGCTGTTCGAGCTGCATCGGGACGCGGTCGACCGGTTCTACTGGGCGCGAGCGCGGGCGGCGGAAGCGGAGGACGACCCGGTCCGGCGGCTCGTGCGGCTGGTCGACGCGGGGCTCCCGGCCGCGGAAGGCGATGCGCTGAGCCGGGTGCTGTACGAAATGCACGTCCACGCGGCGCGCAATCCGGCGCACGCGGTGCTGATGACGGCGTTGTGGGACCGCGAGGTGTCGCTCTACTCTGCCGCGCTCGCGCACGGCCAGGACACCGGGGAGTTCCAGCTGCGGTCGCCCGCGGCGGACATCGCGGCGAACGCGGTGGCGCTGGAAGACGCGTACGGCCTGCATCTCGCCGGGCACAACACCAGCCTGTCCGCGGCCAGGACGCGCGAACTGCTGCTCGGGTACCTGGCCGCGGAGACTGGACGCGATCTCGGTCAGGCGTAGGCCGTCCAGACGGTCTTGAGGCCGGTGTACTTGTCGAACGAATGCAGGGACAGGTCGCGGCCGAAGCCGGACTGCTTGAAGCCGCCGAACGGGGTCGCGGTGCTGAGCGCGTCCACTGTGTTCACCGAGACCGTCCCGGCGTGGATTCCGTCCGAGACGCGATGGGCGCGGGCGAGATCGCGGGTCCAGATCGACGCGGCGAGGCCGTACGGGGTGTCGTTCGCCAGCCGGATCGCCTCGGCCTCGGTCTCGAAGACCTGCGTCGCGAGCACCGGCCCGAACAGCTCCTCGGCGACCAGCGGGTCGTCGGCGGCCAGGCCGGTCACGACGGTCGGGTCCAGGAACGCGCCGCGCCTGGTGCCGCCCGCGACGACGGTTCCGCTGCTGGCCTCGACGGCAGCGAGCACCCGCGCCGCCGCGTCCTCGTCGATCATCGGACCCAGTTTCGTCGCCGGGTCCAGCGGATCCCCGGGCACCCACGCGGCGACCTTGTCCCGAAGCCGGGCGAGGAACTCGTCCGCCACCGGAGCCTGGACCAGCAGGCGGGTGGTCGCCGAACAGACCTGGCCGGAGTTCGCGCAGAACCCGAACGCGACCAGGTCCGCCGCGGCGTCGAGGTCCGCGTCGGCGAACACCGCGACCGGGCTCTTGCCGCCGCATTCGAGCCAGACCTGCTTGAGGTTCGACTCCCCGGCGTAGCGCAGGAACAGCCCGCCCACCGGCGTCGACCCGGTGAAGGCGAGGACGTCGACGTCCGGATGCCGTCCCAGCGCCTGTCCCGCGGTCTCGCCGAAGCCCGGCACGACGTTGAGCACCCCGTCCGGGATCCCCGCCTCCGCCGCCAGCTCAGCCAGCCGCAGCGCGGACAACGGCGACTGTTCGGCGGGTTTGAGGACCACGCTGTTGCCCGCCGCAAGTGCCGGGGCGAGTTTCCATGCGGCGACGTCGAGCGGGAAGTTCCACGGCACGACCGCGCCCACCACCCCGAGCGGCACTCGCCGGATCGCGGCGAAATTGCCCGGAGGGGTGGGCGCGACCTCGTCGTAGCGTTTGTCGAGCGCTTCGGCGTACCAGGCGAAACATTCGGCTGTCGCGGGCACGTCCTGGCCGAACGTGTCGGAGATCGGCCGGCCGACGTCGAGGGTGTCGCAGAGCGCCAGTTCCCGTCCGTGCGCGCTGATGAGATCGGCCAGGTTCAGCAGGCGTTTCTTGCGCTCTGCCGCGGCGAGCCGGGACCAACGGCCGTCCTCGAACGCCTGTCGGGCGGCGGCGACCGCGGCGTCGATCTCGTCCGGGCCGCATTCGGCCACATGCGCGACTGGGTGCCCGGTGGCCGGGTTGACGTCGGCGAAAGTCTTGCCGGACTTGGCTTCGAGCCAGTCACCGTCCACAAAGGCCGCGGTGCGGGGCCGCACTTGCGCGGCCTCGTGCACCCAGTCGCCGTGGTTCATCCTCGGAACCGCCTTTCGTCGCTTCCGTTCACTATCGCCAGCGCGCGGGTCGCGGGAAAGCAGAGCTTTTCGCTGCCTTGCATAGGGCGAACCGATGCAGGGTCACCGCACCAGCTCCCACAGCGACGCCCACTGCTCGGCGGTCAGCTCGCGGGGAAGTGCTTGCGGCGACAGTCTTTGCCGGGCAAGCCACGTCCGCGCCGCACGGGTGCTGAGACGGCCGGTTCGGGGAAGGATCCCGCCCAGCCCGCGGCCGCGGCCGGTGAACACCTCGCGGACGAACTCCTGGTACTCCGCCCGGTCTTCGACGAGCGGCACCGGGCGGCGGGAGATCACGAGGATCCCGCCGTCCACGGCCGGGCGGGGCCGGAACGCGTGCGCCGGGACCCGCGCGGGGACGGCGAACTCGAACCACGGCCACCAGGCGGCGGTCATCTGCGAGGCGCCGCCGATCCCGGCGCGGCGTCGCGCGACCTCCCATTGCACCAGCAGCACCGCCAGTTCCCAGTGCGGCTGCCGGAACAACCGGCGCAAGGTCGCAGTGGTGAGGTGGAACGGCAGGTTGCCGACGACGGTGTGCGGAACGTCGGGCAGCCGGTGCCGGAGCAGGTCGCCACGGACGACCTGGACGTGGCCGCCGGTCCGCTGCGCGAGGCGGCGGGCGCGGCGGGGATCGAGCTCGACCGCGGTGAGCGGACGGCCGGTGCGGCTGAGCGGGACGGTCAGCGCGCCGTCGCCCGCGGCCAGTTCCACGAGGGGACCGGTCGTGCGGGCGGCGGCGGTGCAGACAGCGGCGATGACGGCGGGGTCGGCCAGGAAGTTCTGGCCGAGCTCGTGCCGTCCGCCGAAGGACTGGGCAGACATGAGGGTGCGTACTCCGCGCATGAGGAAGCGACCCGAGCGCCAGGACAGGCAGCCCGGACGGGCAACGGGGGAGAGCGCGGCGGAGCGGTGTGCGTCCGGCGCTCAGGCGTTGCGCAGGCGAATCAAGGCGTACGCGGCGAAAGTGGCACCCATGGGCCCGAGCCTAGCCGACCGGACCGCACGGAGGCATCCGGGTTTTCGGCGGGGGCTCGTCGCGGTGCCTGACGAATACGCGCGCAGCCTTTCTTGACCCGGCAGACGAACAATTTTCGCCCATTCCGCCGGGCGTCTCCGAACGGACCGCTCACGACGGAGATACCCGCTGTTTCCGGCCCGCAAACTGGCACGAAACGGGGTCGCTCGCTTGAGGGGTGCGGCGCTTGCTCTGCCCTTTGCCCGGCCGGACAGTGGGGACGGAAGCGCAAATTCCGATTCGGGGAAATGGAGTGGATCCATGGTACGCGCAATCCAGCCGCAGGATCTCGTCGACAGCACCGTGATGGACAATTCCGGCAGCAAGATCGGCAAGGTGGGCACGGTTTATCTGGCCGACGACACGAGGAGGCCGGAGTGGGTGACGGTGAAAACCGGCCTGTTCGGCCAGAAGGAGAGCTTCGTGCCGCTCTCCGGTGCCGGCTTGGAGAAGGACGGCCTGCACGTCCAGGTCGCGAAGGACCAGGTGTCCGACGCGCCGCGGATCGACGCCGAAGGCCACCTTTCCGAGAAGGAGAGCGTCGAGCTGTACAAGTACTACGGCCTGCCGACTCCGCGGTCCGGGGACAGCCCGACCACCCAGAACCGCGGGCGTGACGCGGCAGCGGGCGGCATGGCCGGCGGAGCCGCGGGCCGGGGCCGCGAGGCCGCGATGGGCGGCACCGAAGGCCGGGGCCGTCCGGCCGGCCAGGAGACAGCCGCGGCGAAGGGCGGACGCCACGACGCGTCCGGCACGGGCGACGTGGTGCGTTCCGAGGAGCGCCTGCGGGTCGGCACCGAACAGGTCGAAACCGGCCACGTCCGGCTGCGCAAGTACGTGGTGACCGAGGACCAGCAGGTGACCGTCCCCGTCACGCACGAGGAGGTGCGCGTCGAGCGCGAGCCGATCACCGACGCCAAGGCGGCCGGCAGGGCCGAGATCGGCGAGGCGGAACAGGACGTCGTGCTGCACGCCGAGAAGCCCGTGGTGCAGAAGGAGACCGTGCCGGTGGAGCGGGTGCGTCTCGGCACCGAGCAGGTGACCGAGGAGCAGACCGTCCAGGGCAAGGTCCGCAAGGAGCAGATCGACATCGACGACGACACCAGGCGGGGCAAGAAGTCCTGACCCGCCCGCGCGCCTGCTGTCTCCCGCCGGACCGGTTCCGGGCGGGAGACAGCGCGCGCGGCTACCGCCGCGAGCGGCTGGCCTTCATGAACTCGCGGTTGAGGTTCGCGATGCTGGCGAGCGGAATCCCCTTGGGGCACGAAGCGACGCATTCGCCGGTGTTCGTGCAGCCGCCGAAGTCCGCCGCGTCCATGGTCTCCACCATGTCGAGCACGCGCTGGGCGCGTTCGGGCTGGCCTTGCGGCAGGGAGTTCAGGTGCGCCACCTTGGCCGAGGTGAACAGCATCGCCGACCCGTTCGGGCAGGCCGCCACGCACGCGCCGCAGCCGATGCAGGTCGCGTTGTCGAAGGCGAGGTCCGCGTCCGGCTTGGGCACCGGCGTCGCGTGCGCCTCGGGAGCGCTGCCGGTCGGGGCGGTGACGTAGCCGCCCGCCTCGATGATCCGGTCGAACGCCGACCGGTCGACCACCAGGTCCTTGAGCACCGGGAAACCCTTGGCGCGCCACGGTTCGACGTCCAGCACGTCGCCGTCGCGGAAGGACCGCAGGTGCAGCTGGCAGGTCGTGGTGCGCTCCGGGCCGTGCGCCCGTCCGTTGATCACCACGCCGCAGGAGCCGCAGATGCCCTCGCGGCAGTCGTGGTCGAACGCGATCGGCTCGGCGCCGTCCTCGATGAGGTGCTGGTTGAGGACGTCGAGCAGTTCCAGGAAGGACATGTCCGGGCTGGCGTCGTCGACCGGGTAGTCGACGAGCCGGCCGTCGTCGTCCGGGCCGGACTGGCGCCAGACCCGCAGGGTGAGTTTCACGTGTAGCTCCGCTGGGTGGGGTGGACGTGCTCGAAGTTCAGGAGTTCCGGGTGCAGCACCGGCGTTTCGCCGTACTCCCAGGCCGAAACGAAGGAGAACCGCTCGTCGTCGCGCTGCGCTTCGCCGTCTTCGGTTTGGTGTTCCTCCCGGAAATGGCCGCCGCACGATTCCTCGCGCACGAGTGCGTCGAGCAGCAGCAGTTCGGCGAGTTCGAGGAAATCGGCGACGCGACCGGCTTTCTCCAGTTCCTGGTTCAGTTCGGCGCCGGTGCCGGGAACGCGGACGACGCGCCAGAATTCGGCCCTCAGCTCCGGAACGCGGTCGAGCGCTTTCCGCAGGCCTTCGGCGGATCGCGACATTCCGCAGTGGTCCCACATCAGGTGGCCCAGTTCGCGGTGGAACGAGTCGACGCTGCGCGTGCCGCGCACGGACAGCAGCCGTTCCAGCCGGTCCCGTACCGCGGTTTCGGCTTCCGCGACCGCCGGATCGGCCGGGTCGAGCGCGGGGAAGCTGCCGCGGGCGATGTAGTCGTTGAGCGTGGCCGGGAGCACGAAGTAGCCGTCGGCGAGGCCCTGCATCAGCGCGGACGCGCCGAGCCGGTTCGCGCCGTGGTCGGAGAAGTTGGCTTCGCCGATCACGAACAGGCCGGGCACCGTGCTCTGCAGGTCGTAGTCGACCCACAGACCGCCCATCGTGTAGTGGATCGCCGGGTAGATCCGCATCGGGACCTCGTACGGGTTCTCCGCGGTGATCCGCTCGTACATGTCGAACAGGTTGCCGTACTTGGCTTCCACCGCCGGGCGGCCCATCCGCTCGATCGCGTCCGCGAAGTCGAGGTACACGCCGAGCCCGCCCGGACCGACCCCGAGCCCGGCGTCGCAGACGTTCTTGGCCGCCCGCGAAGCGATGTCGCGCGGCACCAGGTTGCCGAAGCTCGGGTACATCCGCTCGAGGTAGTAGTCCCGTTCGGACTCCGGGATCGCTTGCGGCGGACGCGGGTCGCGCGGCTGCTTCGGCACCCATATCCGGCCGTCGTTGCGCAGCGATTCGCTCATCAGCGTCAGCTTCGACTGGTGCTCGCCCGAGCGCGGGATGCAGGTCGGGTGGATCTGCGTGAAGCACGGGTTCGCGAAGTACGCGCCGCGTTTGTGCGCCCGCCAGATCGCGGTCGCGTTGGAGCCCTTCGCGTTGGTGGACAAGTAAAAGACGTTGCCGTAGCCGCCGGTCGCGAGCACGACGGCGTCCGCGAGATGCGTGGTCACCTCGCCGGTGACCAGGTCGCGCGCGACGATCCCGCGCGCCTTGCCGTCGGAGACGATCAGGTCCAGCATCTCCGTCCGCGGGTGCATCTCCACGCCGCCGGCGTCGATCTGCCGCGCGAGCGCCTGGTACGCGCCGAGCAGCAGCTGCTGCCCGGTCTGGCCGCGGGCGTAGAACGTGCGCTGGACTTGGACGCCGCCGAACGAACGGGTGTCGAGCAGCCCGCCGTACTCCCGGGCGAACGGCACGCCCTGTGCCACCGCCTGGTCGATGATCTGCGTGGACACCTGCGCCAGCCGGTACACATTGGACTCCCGGGACCGGAAGTCGCCGCCCTTCACCGTGTCGTAGAAGAGCCGGTAGACCGAATCGCCGTCGTTGCGGTAGTTCTTCGCCGCGTTGATGCCGCCCTGCGCGGCGACCGAATGCGCGCGCCGCGGCGAGTCCTGGAAGCAGAACTGGACCACGTGGTAGCCCTGTTCGGCGAGCGTCGCCCCGGCGGACGCGCCCGCGAGGCCGGTGCCGACCACGATGATCCGGTGCCGCCGCCGGTTGGCCGGGTTGACCAGTTTCGCGCCGAAGCGGCGGCTGTCCCAGCGGTCCTCGATCGGACCGGCCGGCGCTCGCGTGTCGGCGATCGGCTCGCCGAGCGTGTAGTCGTTCATGTCAGGCCACCCATCCCGCCATCACGGCGATCGGCACGATCAGGAAGCCGCCGGTGATCACGACGGCGAGCACGGAGCCCGCGGTTTTCAACGCCCGGTCGCGGGTTTTGCTGGTGATGCCGAGGGTCTGCGCCGCGCTCCAGAAGCCGTGGTTGATGTGCAGGCCGAGCATCAGCAGCGCGACGATGTAGATCAGGTTGACCCACCAGACCTGGAAGTCCGCGACGATGTTGTGGTACGGCTGGCCGTCGCGGAAGTCCTGGTTGGCCACGCCGACCGTGAGGTCCAGAATGTGCCACACGATGTAGAGCGCGAGCGTCGCGCCGCCCCAGCGCATGGTATGCGTCGCGAAACTGGCCTTGCGCCGCTGGCCGTGCGCGTACTTCACCGGGCGCGCCTGGCGGTCCCGTTTGGACAGTTGCCCGGCCGCGACCACGTGCAGCACCAAGGCGATCAGCAGCACGGCGCGCTGGATCGAGAGGTACCAGGCGTTCTGCAGCACCGGTTCGCCGATCGTGCGCAGCCAGGCCGCGTAGTCGTCGAAGTGCTGCGGTCCCAGGAAAACCTTGAGGTTCCCGGCCATGTGCACGAACAGGAACGCGACGAAGATCAGCCCGGTGACGGCCATGACGGCCTTCTTGCCGATGGTCGAACGCCAGAACGTCACGAGCGCCGGGCGACGGCGGGGCGGAGCGGGTGCGAGTGCCACGAAACCGACGGTAAGTCCGCGCTGACGAGAGGGCAAACACATGCTTTCTCTCGAAAGCATAGCCAGCGCCTATGATGGGGGTCATGCAGTTCCAGCAGCTGGCGTATTTCCTGGCAGTGGCCGAGACGCGGCATTTCACGCGTGCCGCGGAACAGATGCGAGTGGCGCAGCCCTCACTGTCGCAGCAGATCCGTGCGCTGGAACGGGATGTCGGCGCGGGGCTGTTCCACCGGATCCGCGGGAACGTCACGCTCACCGAGGCGGGGGAGACGCTGCTGCCGATCGCGCGCCGCATCCTCGCCGAGACGGAGACCGCGTACCGGGCGATCCGCGAACTGGACGAACTGGGCCGCGGCCGCGTGCGGCTGGGCGCGACCCCGAGCCTGTGCACCGGCCTGCTGCCCGCGATGCTCGCCGCGTTCCGCCGGGACTACCCGGGGATCGAGCTGGTGCTGCACGAAAGCGGGTCGCGCGACCTGCAGACCGCGCTGTCGGAAGGCGGCCTGGACCTGGCGATGATCGTGGACAGCCGCGTCCACGACGATTCCCGGCTGGAGAGCCGCGCGCTGTTCGTCGAGGACCTGGTGGTGATCTCGCCGAAGAACGCGCCCGCCCCGGTGCGCGGCCGGATGCCGATCGCCGCGCTCCGGGACCGGCCGCTGGTGATGTTCCGGCAGGGCTACGACCTGCGCGAGGCGACCGTGGCCGCCTGCCGCGCCGAGGGCTTCGACCCGCTCTTCGCGATCGAAGGCGGCGAGATGGACGCGGTGCTGGAGCTGGTCCAGGCCGGGCTGGGCCTGGCGGTCGTGCCGAGCACCGTGGTCGGGGACCGGTTCCGCCGCACGCAGTTCACCGAGCCCGGCCTGAGCCGCGTGGTGCGGCTGGCGTACCGGCGGGACGTCGAGCAGCCGCGCGCCGTGCGGGCCCTGCAGGACGCGGTGGTGCGGTATCTGGGCGGCGGGGTGGCTCAGCTGCCGCCCGGTACGCGTCCGCTGGTGAGCCGGTGAGCGGGCCCCGCTTCTCGGCTACATCCCCACCGACTGCCGTTCGGGCTCGATCAGGCCGACGACGCGGACCTGCTCGCGCGGGTACGGCTGTCCGATGTACTTCTTGGCCACTTCGTCGACGATCTCCCATGCCGGGTCGCCCTCGATCCACTCCGCCACCCGGCCGCGGACGATGATCGGTTCGAACGGATTGTCCGGCGGCGTAAGGGAAAGCGCGACGCGGGGGTCGCGGCGGAGGTTGCGGGCCTTGCGGCTGTCCGGGCCGGTCAGGAAGACGATCCGGTCGCCGCGCGTGCCGATCCACACCGGGACGACGTGCGGCGATCCGTCCGGGAGCACGGTCGCGAGGTGGGCGATCGGGGTGCCGTCGAGGACGCGGCGGATTTCGGGGTTCAGCATCGGGATTCCTTTCAGCGGAGGATTTCGTAGTGAAGGTGGGTGACGCCGGGCGCCGGGACTGCTTCGACCAGCCGCAGCCGCACGTGTTCCGGCAGCTCGCCGAAGAAGCTCCGGCCGCCGCCCAGCAGGATGGGCACCTGATGCAGCACGAGTTCGTCGACGAGCCCGGCCTTGATCGCCTCGGTGACCAGAACGCCGCCCATGAGCGCGACGTCCTTGTCGCCCGCCGCCGCCCGCGCGCCTTCGATGGCCTCTTCGACGCTGGTGGCCTGGGTCTGCGCGTCGCTCAGCTCCGGCACCGGCTGGTGGCTGACGACGAACAACGGCGCCGTCGGATGCGGACCACTACCGCCGAAGTGGCTTGAGTGGTCGTACGTCGTGTGCCCGACGACGGTCGCCCCGACGCGGGCGGCGAGCGAGTCGAAAACCCGCGCGCTGGGCTCGGAAAGCTTGAACCCGTCGAAGACCTTGCTGGGCGTGTCGCCGGTGAAGTACCAGTCGAATAGCGCCCCGGCGTCGCCGAGCCCGCTGCCGACCTCGTCGGCCCCTTCGGGGAGGCGGCCGCTGATGTAGCCGTCGACCGAAACGGCGAGGGCACTGAACACTTTGGTCATGACGCTCCTTAGTAGTCGCTCACAGAGCCTGGGGAAAGTCGAAAACCCGGTGCGGGTCGCAGCTTTTCTTGACCGCGGCCAGCCTGGGGAGGTTGCCCGCGTGATACGCCCGGTGCGGGTTTTCGAGGGCGAGATCGGGGAAGTTGGGATAAACCCGGCCGGACCCCTCCGCGTGTGCGGTGGTCCACGCGTCGTCCACCCACGGATCGCCGAGGTCGCCGACCTCCTCCAGCAGGAACCGCTCGCCCCGATGGGCGAAGGCGGTCGCCTCCTCGGCGACCCGGTTGTACGCCCCGCCCATCGCGGTGAACGCCAGGCGCCGATTCCCGGTCAGCCCCCGGAGAAGTTCGCCGGTCGTCCGGTCGGTCATCGGGCGAGCGAAGAACTCCGACCGGACGCGGCGCGGTTCGCCGGCCGGATCCAGTGTGCTGAATGTCGGCTTCACCAGGCTGTAGGGAACATCCAGTCGGATGTCGATTGCATACAGCACACCGGCCCGCGCGGTGAACTCCCGGAGCAGGCCCCGGGTCTCCGCCGGCGGCAAGGTGGAAGCGCCGAAAAGCGTCGTGCGTCCCTCTTGGACGATGAGGTTGGCCGTGAAGCCGTCCGGAGCGTCGGGTGCCCAGTCCTGCCAGGCCTGGACGAGGTTTCCGTCCGCCCAGTTCCCTTCGATCCGGCAGACCGGCGGCTCCGGCACCGTGGCGAACCGCAATTCCGTGACGATCCCGAACTGCCCGCCGCCCGCGCCGCGCAGGGCCCAGAACAGGTCGGATTCCCGGCGCTCGTCGCACTCCACGACGGTCCGGTCGGCGAGCACGACCTGCGCGCCGACGAGCCGGTCGCAGGTCAGCCCGTACTGGCGACCGAGCAGCCCGATCCCGCCGCCGAGCGTCAGCCCCGCGATGCCGACCGTGTCGCCGCAGCCCGCCGGGATCGTCCGTCCGGATTCGTGCAACGCCGCGTACACCGCTCCCAGCCGCGCACCAGCACCGATCGTCGCCACTCCGCTGTCGTCGACCGCGATCCGGTCCATTCCCGACAGATCCACCACGATCCCGTTGCTCCGGCACCGGTCCACGAAACAATGCCCGCCCCCGCGCGGCACGGTGCGCGCACCGGTCGAGGCCGCGTAGGCCATGACCTGAACGACCTCCGAGACCGAATGACACCGCACGACCGTCTCGCCCGGTGAACCGGGGGAGAGGACGTCAAGGTCGATCACGGAGACGACGCTACGAAGCCTCAGCGCGCTTTTCTTGAACAAAACGCGCACGGGCCGCGCTCAACTCCGGATCGGCGACCGCCTCCGGGTAGCGAGGAACGGCGCGTACGAAGCCGAATGATCATGCCCGCACGCGCACCGGTCGAGGTCGCCCCCGAGCAGCTGCCTGGGCGTGACCCCGGTCAGCCGAAGACATTCCCGGCTCAGGTGGGCCTGGTCGGCATAACCGGCGTCGACGGCCAGGCCAGCCGTCCCGTCCGCGCCCCGCCGCCCGGTCGCGCTCGCCCCGGACTGAGCGAGCGCGAGAAACCCCTGAAAGCGCAACGTCCGCTGCAGCACCTTCGGACTCATCCCCACCGCCTGCAAGCATCGCCGCCGCAGCTGGCTGGCCGAGAGCGCGAGATGCGCCGCGACCGCGTCCACGCCGACCGGGTCCCACGGCATCAGCACCTGCACCGCCTCGCCGACCAACGGGTCCACCCCGCCGGTGAGGCGAAACTCCCGCACGAGGTGCGCCTGCACCGCGGCCAGCCCCAGCTCGGGCGTCGCGGCGAGCGCCACGTCCTCCACGAGCCGCTCGACGGTCCGTCCCCACAGTTCGCTCAGCCCGACATGCTGATCCGCCAACTCGTCGAGCCCGGCGGGCAGGGGAGGCGCGGCCCCCGGCCGGAACCGCACCCCGACGACCGTCGTATGCGCCGGAATGACCTCGATCCGCGGCCCGGTCAACGGCCCGAGCAGGCGCGGACGCCCGCCGACCGGGAAATGGATCTCGACCCCGCCGGTCGGCAGATGCCGCTGCACGTACGGCGCGTCGCCGGTGCGCTGGATCCACACCGTGCGCACGACTCCCGCCAGCCCCGGCGCCGGCGGACGCTCCACATACGCGGTCATCCCCGTACCGAAGCGGTCCGCCGCCCGCACGTCAAGCACCACGCTGAGGCTTTCGCGGTCCAGGTGCGGGGGATTTCACCGCAGTGGCCCTCGGCCGCCTGTGCCAGGCCGCAAGGCCCCGGACCGAGTGACCTTCTCCGGTAGCCCGCGAGCTTCGTGCCGAGGATTCTCGCTGTCTGGAACCCCGCTCACCGCGCATCGGCTCGCCGAACCGGCTCAGATGTACCCGCACACATCCATCGCGGCGACCACCTTCCGGAACCCCGCGATGTTCGCCCCGCTCACGTAATCCCCGGCCACCCCGTGCTCGTCGGCCGTTTCGAGGCACGTCCGGTGGATGTCGGTCATGATGTCGCGCAGCGTCCGGTCCGTGCGCTCGAACGTCCAACGCTCTCGCGCCGCGTTCTGCTGCATCTCCAGCGCGGACACCGCGACCCCGCCCGCGTTCGCGGCCTTGCCCGGTCCGACCGCGACCCCGGCCTCGCGGAAGATCTGCAGCGACCCCGGTGTGCACGGCATGTTCGCGCCCTCGGCGACCGCCCGCACGTTGTTCTTCACCAGCCGCAACGCCGACTGCTCGTCCAGCTCGTTCTGCGTCGCGCACGGGAGCGCGAGGTCGCACGGCACGTCCCACGGCGAGCCGTCGGTGACGTACTTGGCCGTTGGCACATGGTCGACGTACTCGGAAAGCCGCCCGCGCCGCGCGACCTTCAACTCGTGCAGCAACTCCAGGTCGATCCCGCGCGGATCGTGCACGTACCCGCCGGAATCCGAGCACACGACCGGCTTCGCGCCGAGTTCCCGCAGCTTCGCGATCGCGTGGTAGGCGACGTTGCCCGAGCCGGAGACCACCGCGGTGCGGCCGGAGAACGAGTCGTCGCGCGCGCCGAGCATCGCCTCGAGGAAGTACACCGTCCCGTACCCGGTGGCCTCCGGACGCGCCGGAATGCCGCCCAGCAGCGGGTTCTTGCCGGTGATCGTGCCCGCGTCGTAGCGGTTGGTGAGCCGTTTGTACTGGCCGAACAGATACCCGATCTCGCGCCCGCCGACCCCGATGTCGCCCGCCGGGACGTCGGTCTCCGGCCCGATGTGCCGGACCAGTTCGGTCATGAACGCCTGGCAGAACCGCATGATCTCGCCGTCGCTGCGGCCGGCCGGGTCGAAGTCGGACCCGCCCTTGCCGGCGCCGATGCCGAGCCCGGTGAGCGCGTTCTTGAAGATCTGCTCGAAGGCGAGGAACTTGACCGTGCCGAGCGTGACGTCGCCGCGGAACCGCAGCCCGCCCTTGTACGGCCCGAGCGCCGAGCTGAACCCGACCCGGAAACCGCGGTTGACGTGCACCTCGCCCGCGTCGTCGGTCCAGACGACCCGGAACATCACCTGCCGCTCCGGCTCGCACAGCCGCTCCAGCATCGCCGCGTCCCGCAGACCCGGGTCCCGCCGCAGCGCGGGCCGGATCGCTTCCAGCACCTCGAACACGGCCTGGTGGAACTCCGGCTCGGCCGGGTTCTTCCGGACGATGTCCTCGTACACTGCGCGCGATGTCCCGTCGAGTGGCATCCGCCGATGATGCCGTCCAGGTGCCGGATTTCGCACCCCCTGACGGGGTTTGCGAAGTTAGGGGTGACCAGACTCACGCATCGAGCACTACATCGGCAGTGGGCACCGCCTGGCAGGAAAGGCACTGGTCAGCGGGCAGATCGTCGGCGATCGCGACCAGGTGCGCGACGGTTCCCTCCAGTACCGGCACCGCGCAGCTTTCGCACTGCCCGAGCCGGCATCCGCTGGGCAGCGCGATGCCGGAAGCCTCGGCGAACCGCAGCAGGTCCCCGTCGCCCGCCCGCCACGTGAGCGCTCGGCCGGACCGGGCGAACCGCACCTGGGCCGTGGCGTCGTCCGGGATCCGGATCGGGGCGGGCGCGGCGTGGAACTTCTCGGTGAAGATGTCGAAGCGCGGCACGCCCCGCTCGACGAGCCCGGCGGTCAGTTCGTCCAGCATGCTTTCGGGACCGCACAGGTAGAACCGAGCCCGCCGCCGGATCAGCTCGGAGTCGATGCGGTCGGCGGTCATGCGTCCGATGAAGTCGCACCGGTCGTCCGGACCAGGACGGCTGTAGTGGTCCATTATCCGTACACTGGGCAGCCGAGCCGCCAGCTCGGCGATGCGCTCCCGGAACGCGTGCCTCGAACGGTCCCGGCTGCCGTGGTGCAGCACGATCTCCGGCGCGGACGCGGCGTCGAGTGACTCCAGATAGCTGAGGAACGGCGTGATCCCGATCCCGGCGGCGACCAGCACGATCGGTCGCGAATGGACAGTCGGCAGCGCGAAGCCGCCCGACGGAGCCGTCACCAGCAACCGGGTCCCCGGCTGGAGCCGGTCGTGCACGCCCGGCGAGAACTGCCCGCCCGGCACCCGGCGCACCGCGATCGAGTACCCGTCGTCCGACACATTCGCCGGCCCGGTGAGCGAATAACTGCGGGTCAGCCCCGGCGCGTCCGGCCAGGCGACGGTGATGTGCTGCCCGGCGCGAAACTCCGGCACCGACCAGTCGTCCACCGGCTTGAGGCGCACCGACCGGATGTCCTCGGTCTCGAACTCCGCCCGCTCGACCACGAACTCCCGCTGCCCGGTCCACGGCTCCGGCTCGTCCGGCCGGACGTCGCAGAACGTCGACCGCAACGGCACGGACCCGCTCACCGGATCATGGGCGTCGTCGCCGACGAGGAGGTTGTAGTTGGTCCCACCGTCCTCGAGCGGATTCGAACCGGGCAGCGCGAGGTCGGGCGCCGGTTGCCACCAGCCGTACTCCGCCACGACCACGTCGCGGTGCAGCGCGGGGTCGATCCGCGCCCGCATCCGGACGGACGCGGAGGCGGTCGTGAGGCGGACCCACTGTCCGTCGACGATCCCTCGCTGTGCGGCGAGTTCCGCGCTCAGTTCGACGGCCGGTTCGGGAAAACGCTTCCGCAGCGACGCGATCCCGCGATGCTGGCTGTGGCAGAAGTACCCGTTCTTCGCGCAGGTCAGCACCAGCGGATGCCGGGCGTCCGGGGTTGGCGGCTCAGCGTCCGGAACCGCGGGCTGGCCATGCTCGGCAAGCCGCTCCGAGTACAGTTCGACGCGTCGAGTCGGCGTCGCAAACCCAGTCACCGCACCATTTTCCGCCCGGTTGGCGTACTTGCGATACTCAGTCGGCAACGGCAGATCGACGCCGCCAGGCCGCTCCCGCAGCTGCGCGGCAGTGAGGCCGAGCGGGGCCAGTTGGTGATCCCAGCCGTCCTCGATGCGGCCGTCGAAGAACTCCGCATCGAGCCCGAGCCGCGTGGCCAGCTCGAACACGACCTCAGTGTCCGAACGCGACTCGCCGATCGGTTCGGTCATCCGCGGCCGAAGCTGCACGCGCTCCTGCGCCGCCTGGCTGATTTCGAAACCGGCCTTGACCGCCTCGTGCTCCCACGGCGTCTGAACAGGCAACAGCAGATCGGCGAATTGCGCAGTCGGGTTCTCGAACAAATCAAGATGCACCGAGAATTCCAACCGCCGCAACGCGTCCGCGGTGCGTCGAGGATCCGGCTGGGACAGAAGAAGATTTCCGCCGAAGGACACCAGCGCTCGGACCGGATAAGGCTTTTCGTCGAGAACCGCGCGACAGAAGTTGCGCGCGGTCACCCAGCCTTGCGCGGGCGGTCCGAGGGGAAACTCCTGCAGGCCAAGAGCTTTCGCGCGCTGCTTCGGCGCGAGCTGATCCGGCGACGTCACCGGAGCGACCGGAAGCTTCGGCAGGACGACGTTTCCGCCGGGGGCGTCGTAGCTGCCGGTGAGCGCGTAGAGCGTGGCGATCGCACGCTCGGTCTGCGTCGCGTTCGCGTGCTGACCGACGCCCGACCAAGCCGCGTACGTCACGGACTTCGCTTCGGCAAGATCGGCCGCGAATGCTTCGATCGCGGCAGCCTCTACGGTCGTCACCGCTTCGGTCCGATCGAGCGGCCACGCAGCACAAGCCTCCGCGTAGAATTCGAACGCGGGAACACAGTCAACCGAACCGGAAAGCGTGCGCGCCCGGTGCTTTCCTCGCAGAGCAAACCTTTCCGGCCTGCTCGCGGGATATTTCGTGTCGTAAGGCTCAGCTCGGCCAGCGACTTCGTCCCACACCGCGAACCCGGCCGCGGCGGGATCGATTTCCGCCGCCCGAAGAAATCGGCCGGTGTCCGCCCGGACCAGCAACGGAGCATTCGTCCACGACCGCACGAACGCCTCGTCGTGCCCGCGCCGCTCGAGCAACGTCCGCGCGACGCCGAGCGCGAGCGCACCGTCCGTGCCTGGCCGGACCCGCAGCCAGTGCTCAGCCTGCACTGCGCTGGCCGTCCGCCGCGGATCGATGACCGCCAGCTTCGGCGGCCGTGCCCCGGCCAGCGCGGCGGACTGCGCGAGCCACGCCTTGGCCGGATTGTGCCCCCACAACACCGCGAATTCCGTGCCCGCGTAATCCGGGGCGGGCAATCCCGAACCGAACGTGAACGCGTGCGCGAAATCCTTGTGCCAATTGCAGATTTCGGTCGCGTACAAGGTATTGGGGCTGCCGAAAAGCCGGATGAACCGCTCGACCCAATCGATCGAATCCGACATCGGCGTGCCGCTGGGGGAGGTGACCGAGAACGCGACCGCCTCGGCCCCGCTGGCCGCCCGGATGCCGCCGAGCCGCTCGGCGGTTTCGGACAGCGCTTCGTCCCAGCTGATCTCGCGCCAGCGCGGATCCGGATCGGACTTGGGCGTCGTGCGCCGCAGCGGCACGCGCAGTCGTTCGGGGGAGTGCACCAATTCGGGCGCGGCCCGGCCTTTCGGGCACAGCGCGGCACCGGTCGGATGCGCCGGATCCGGCCGGACGCCGCGCAGCGCGCCGTTCTCGACCGTGTAGACCGCGCCGCAGCGCGACCGGCACAGCGTGCAGTAACCCCGGACCTCAGGCATCAGTTACTCCTTAGTAACCGGCTACCGGTTACTAAGGTACGATGCGGCACGGGAGCGGGCGGAGTCAAGGCGAAGGAGCGTCGCGTGCCGCAGCTGCAGCGCACGAACCTGCGCGAACAAGTGCTCGAAATAGTGCGGCAGGCGATGGTGTCCGGCGACCTGCGGCCCGGCGACATCTATTCGGCCGCCGCGCTCGCGACGCGCCTGGGCGTGTCGAGCAGCCCGGTGCGCGAGGCGCTCCTGACGCTGGTCAACCAGGGTCTGCTGGAACCGGTCCGCAACCGCGGGTACCGGGTCGTCGCGATGACCGAACGGGACCTGGACGAGATCTACGAGATGCGGCTGCTGCTGGAGGTCCCGGCGACGCTGTCCGCCGGCGCCGCCGCCGGTCCCGCCGACCTCGCCCGGCTGGACGGCCTGGCCGCCGAGATCGAGTCCGCGGCCGAGGCGGGCGAGGTCGCGCGTTTCCTGGAGGCCGACCGGCGGTTCCATCTGGACCTGCTGTCGCTCGCCGGGAACGGGCGGCTGACCGGCGCCATCGCCACGCTGCGCGACCAGACTCGGTTGTACGGCTTGGAAAAGCTCGCCGAACACGGGCGGTTGACGGAGTCGGCGCGGGAACACCGGGAGATGCTGGCGACGATCGCGGCTCGGGATTGGACCCGGCTGGAGGGCCAGGTCAGGGCGCATTTGAAGCACATCCGGGCGGATTGGGCGTCCGGCTGAAGCGGTGACCTCGTGCAGGACAGTCCGGCGAACCCGGGCCGTCTCGCTCCCGGAGACCTTCGCACTTTGGAGTTCACCGGAACGGCGGTCGTCAGCACGGAATCCGGACTGCGCGTGTCGATGACCGAACGCAACCGCATCCCGAAAGCGGTGCTGAAAGTGGAAATCGAAACCGTCCGGCTCGCCCCGAACGCCGGGCTGCGCGACGCCGGATTGCGGGACCCCGCTCGGCACGTCGACGCTGGTGACCTGCCGCGGCCGTCGGAGATCTGGACCGCCCACCTCAAGCTGAACCAGACCGCGGGCACCGCCGCGGACCGGGGTGGACGAGCGGCTGCTGCGCGCCGGACTGGACGAGGACTACCGGGAGAATCTGTGACCCCTCGGTGATCACCGGCCCGGCGAAGACTACTCAAATGACCGATGCCCGCCCGGGCGGTCTGCCCGTAGCGTGGGCCGGGCCCAGTCGTCGACGTTGCGAGGTCCGGATGGCTCAAGAACGCATGACAACCGACACCGACACGGCCGCCAGCGGGCTGCTGCTGAGCGTGGAACCGCTGACCGCCGCCGTGGACCGCGGCAAGGCCAACGGCGCCGTGGCCGACAACGACGGCAACGACTAGCCGTTGTCCCGCTCCATGACTGAGATTCCCGGACTGGCCGGCCTCGTGGCACCGCTCGAGGCCGGCCAGTTCTTCGCGGACGTCCTCGGCAAGGCCCCGCGCCGCTTCCCCGGGGAGAAGGGGCGGTTCGCGTCCCTGCTGCCGTGGCCGGAACTGGACCGGGTGCTGCGCCAGCACCGCCTGGAGTTCCCCCGGCTGCGGCTCGCGCTCGACGGCGACGTCGTCCCCGCCCACACCTACACGGAAATGGTGTCGACCCGGCGCAACGGCCTGGTCCCGCGCGTGCTGCCGGCCCCGTTCGCCGAACACCTGCGCGCCGGCGCGACCCTCGTGCTCGACTCGGTCAACGAACTGGTCGGCGAGGTCGGGGAACTGGCGACCAAGCTCGAACACGACCTGCGCGAGCGGATCCAGGTCAACCTGTACGCGGGCTGGGGCACCACGCACGGCTTCGACGTCCACTGGGACGACCACGACGCGTTCGTCATCCAGCTCTCCGGCCGGAAGCGGTGGCGGCTGCACGGCGTCACCCGGCCCTCGCCGCTGCAGCGGGACGTCGAACTCCCGGAACGTCCGGAAGGCGAACCGCGCGACGACTTCCTGCTGGAGGACGGCGACGTTCTTTATCTGCCGCGCGGGCACTGGCACGACGTGTCCGCTGTCGGCGAGGAGTCGCTGCACCTGACGATCGGCTTCAACGCCGCGACCGGCGTGGACCTCGTAGCGTGGCTGGCCGACCAGCTGCGGTCCGACGAGTTGTTCCGCGCCGACCTGCCCCGGTTCGCCGGTCCGGAGGCGCGAGCCGAGCGGGCCGAAGCACTCCGCCGCCGGCTCGCCGAAGCGATTTCGGGCGATGTCGTCGACCGCTTCCTCGCCGACCGCGACGCCCAAGCCCCGGCCCAGACCCGCATCGGCCTGCCGTGGGCGGCGACAGCGGACCTGCTGCCGCCGGACGACGACTTCGAGGTCCGGTTGCTGGTCCCGCGCGCGGCATTGGTCGACGACGAGGGCACGGTGGCACTGGTCGGAGCGGGGAAGCGGCTGGTCTTCGCGGAGGCCGCGCGCCCGGTGCTCGCCGCGTTGCTGGGGTGCGCTGCGCAACCGTTCAAGGTACTGGTCGATGCGGCGCCCGGGGTGCCGCCGGAGACGGTGCGGGCGTTGCTGCGGGAGCTGGTGGTGCAGGGGTTGGTGGCTCGGGCTTGACCCGTGGAGGCTCGCAGCGGGGCCGGTCAAGTGGAGCGGTGGCTCAAGCCTGATCCGTGGGCGCGAACGGCTGCGGGAGCGGCCTGGCAGGTAGGGATGTTGCTGGGTTTGACCCGTGCCGTGGGGGCGAGCGGGTGCGGGAGAGCCGGTCGATCGAGGCCGTGTCCCGCGCTTGAGCAGCGGCGCTACCGTCCTCGATCCCCGGTGAACATTGCCCGATCGAGTGACGTCGCGCGACAGTGACGGTCGCCTCGAAAGAGGGTCGCGCGCCGTCAGCTATACTTAGGCATGCCTAAGCCCGACGTGCCGCACTCGGGCCCGGGGATCTGCTTCCCGGGCCGGAATGCCGCGCCCGGATGCGCGGCGCTCACTCGGGAGCTTGGGGGCGAGCCCGCTGGGACTGCCGCGCGCATGACGTCCTGGTTGCTGGTCGAGCAGCCGGGTTCGTGGGGCCCGGACGCGCTCGAAGACGTACTGGGCGCGGTGTTCGCCCCTGAACGTCTCGATGCCGCGCGCGCCTCGGGACTGCGTCCGCTGCTGATCCGGAAGCCGGGCCGGCACGTGCGGGCGCCTGGTGCTCCGCGTGCGGTTTACGTCGCCAGCGGACATCCCGGCGACCGCTGGATGGAGCGCCTCGACCTCGCTGACCTGGCCGACCTCGCTCATCTGGATCTGGAAGCGGTCGCCGCCGGACGTCGCGGGCACGGCGAACCGGTGTCCGGTCCGCTCTTTCTCGTGTGCACTCATGGCAGCAAGGACATGTGCTGCGCGGTTTTCGGCCGCCCGCTGGCGACGAGCCTGGCGCAGAACCATCCCGGCCGGGTGTGGGAAGTCAGCCACGTCGGCGGGGACCGCTGGGCGGGCAACCTCCTGACCGTCCCCAACGGCTACCTCCACGGCAGCCTCGCGGTCCCCGACGCGGAACTGGCGGCCAAGGAAGCACTCAGCGGCAACGTCCGGCTGGAGAACCTGCGCGGCCGTACCTCGGCGGAGAGCGCGTGGTCGCAGTTCGCCGAGATCGAGATCCGCGGACGCACCGGCCTGCGCGGCCTCGACGCGGTCCTCGCCGTGGCGGAGGAATCGCAGGGGGATTCCCGGACCGTGCTGGTCTCCGCGGGCGGGCGGCGGTACGAGGTCGTGGTCCGCCGGACGGTGACGACGGCCTCCGGGCACAACCGCTGCACCGCGCGACTGGTGCTGTCCGGGTTCGTGGCGGAGTCGGTGCGCGAGGTCTGACCTCGGCGGCTCACCGGCTGTCCCGGCGTGGTCCATCGCCAGGCACGGAGGTCCCTGGCATTTCGTGCTCCCCGGTTGGGCCGAGGCGTTAATCGCACTCACGACTCCCAAGGCGCGGTCGTCGAACTCGCGGAGCTCGCCGGAGTCGAGGCTCTCGCGATTCCGGTTGGCTGAGAAGAAAAATCTCCGGCGGTCCACTGTGGAGCAATAGTGACCATTGTGGACGGTCTAAGTCAGACGACCTCCCCGAAGCGCACGTGAGTGGTGTCCGAGGGGGGCCCGCGCACTCCGCCGCGCCCGAGCCGAACGGACACCGCCACGACGCCACGCCGCGCGGAAACCTGCCCGCTTCCCGTTGACCGGAGTCTCCGCGTCCAGCTATTCTCGAACTATGGAAGAAAACTTCCACAAAGCGAAATTAGCTGATCGAGATGTGAGGAGCCGAGGTACTCATGACCGGTCCCGCCGGGGAGCGGCACTCGCTGCCCTACACCGCCAACCTGTCGATCCTGTTCACCGAGCTCCCGCTGCTCGAGCGCGCGCAGGCCGCTCGGGCAGCGGGCTTCACCAAGGTGGAGTACTGGTGGCCGTTCGACAGCGCCGACCCGTCGGGCGCCGACGTCGACCGGTTCGCGCGGTCGATCGAGGAGGCGGGCGTCCAGCTGACCGGGCTGAACTTCTACGCCGGCGACATGGCCGCGGGCGAGCGCGGGCTCGTGTCGTGGGTCGGCCGCGAGGCGGAGTTCGCGACGAGCCTGACGGTCGCGCTCGGGCTCGCCGAACGGCTCGGCTGCCGCAGCTTCAACGCGCTGTACGGCAACCGGATCGACGGGGTCGCACCGTCCGAACAGGACGATCTGGCCCGCACGCACCTCGCGACCGCGGCGAAGGCGGCCGAGGGCATCGGCGCGCAGCTGGTGCTCGAACCGCTGTCCGGCACCCCGGCGTACCCGCTGAAGACCGCGGCCGACGCGGTCGCGGTGCTCGACGAGCTGGGCCTGGACAACGTCCGGCTGCTCGCGGACCTCTATCACCTGGCGGTCAACGGCGACGACCTCGACACCGTGATCGCCCGCTGCACCCCGCGCACCGGGCACGTGCAGATCGCCGACGCGCCGGGCCGGCACCAGCCGGGCACGGGGGAGCTCGATCTCGAAGGATATCTGGAAAAGCTGCAGGCGGCGGGCTACGCCGGACCGGTGGGCGTCGAGTACAAACCGGACGGTTCCACTGTGGACTCGCTGGCCTGGCTGCCGTACGAGCGAAGGGGAAACTGATGAGCAGGATCGGGTTCATCGGACTGGGCGTGATGGGCACGCCGATGGCCGCGCACCTGGCCGCCGCCGGACACGAGGTGAGCGGGTTCGACCTCAACGCCGACGCGCTGGCCAAACTGGAAGCGGCGGGCGGCCGCGCGGCGAAGGACGTCGCCGACGCGGTGTCCGGGGCCGAGGTCGTGATCACCATGCTGCCGAACCACCCGCAGGTCGAGCAGGTCGTGCTCGCCCCGGGCGGCGTCCTGGACACGATCGCGCCCGGCACGCTGCTGGCGGACATGAGCACCATCCGGCCGGAGACGTCGATCGAGGTCGCGAAAGCCGGTGCGGCCAAGGGGATCCGCGTGCTGGACGCGCCGGTGTCCGGCGGTCAGGCGGGAGCCGAGCAGGCCGCACTGTCCATTATGGTCGGTGGCGACGAGGCCGATTTCGCCGCGGCCAAGCCGGTTTTCGACACGCTCGGCAAGACCGTCGTGCACGTCGGGCCGCACGGTGCGGGACAGGTCGTCAAGGCGGCCAACCAGCTGGTGGTCGGCGGGATCTACGGGCTGGTCGCCGAGGCGATCGTGCTGCTCGAAGCGTCCGGAGTGGACGCGGGCACCGGCCTCGACGTGCTGGCCGGCGGGCTCGCCGGCAGCCGGATCCTGGAACTGAAGCGGAAGTCGATGGTCGCGCGGCAGTTCGAACCGGGCTTCCGGATCGACCTGCACCACAAGGACATGGGCATCGCGCTCGCCGCGGCCCGGCAGTCCGACGTGGCGCTTCCGCTGACCGGCCTGGTCGCGCAGCTGGTCGCGGCCGGGCGGGCGATGGGCTACGGCTCGCTGGACCATTCCGCGCTGCTGAAGGTCGTCGAAGAACTGTCCGGCCGCTCGTCCGAGGAGGTTTGACCATGGCCCGGGTCCCCGCTATGCAGGCAGTCGTCGACGTGCTGGTCGACGAAGGCATCGACGTCGCCTTCGGCTGTCCAGGAGCGGCGATCCTGCCGCTGTACGACGCGATGCAAGGCCGCGGCATCGACCATCTGGTGGTCCGCCACGAAGAGGGCGCGACGCACATGGCCGACGGCTGGGCGCGCACCACCGGCAACGTCGGCGTCGCGATCGGCACGTCCGGTCCGGCCGGCACCAACATGATCACCGGCCTCTACACCGCGCACGCGGATTCCGTCCCGATCCTGTGCATCACCGGGCAGGCCGCGACGACGAAACTGCACCAGGAAGCGTTCCAGGCGGTCGACATCGTGGAGATCGCGCGGCCGGTCACGAAGTGGGCGGTCCAGGTGAAGGAGGCCGCGCAGCTGCCGTGGATCTTCCGCGAGGCGTTCCGGATCGCCCGGTCCGGACGGCCCGGCCCGGTCCTCATCGACCTCCCGATCGACGTGCAGAAGCAGATGATCGAATGGGATTCGTCGATCGATTCGGCGCTGCCGGTCAGCACGGTCAAACCGTCGCCGGCGCGGGTCGAACGGGCGCTGGACATGCTGCTCGCCGCCGAACGTCCGCTGATCCTGGCGGGCGGCGGCGTCGTGCTCGGCGAGGCGAGCGACCCGTTGCGGCGGCTCGCGGAACGGCTCGGCGTGCCGGTCGGTGTCACGCTGATGGGCAAGGGCAGTTTCCCCGAGGACCACGAGCTGTTCGCGGGCATGGCGGGCATCCAGACGTCGCAGCGCTGGGCCAACGCCGCGTTCCTGGAGTCCGACCTGGTCCTGGCGCTGGGCGCGCGGTTCGGCGACCGGCACACCGGCGAGCTGTCGGTGTACCGCGGCGACCGGAAGTTCATCCACGTCGACATCGAGCCCACCCAGCTGGGCAAGGTGTTCGGGCCGGACCTGGGCGTCGTCTCGCACACGCGGGAGTTCCTGGAAGCGCTGCTGGCGGCGCTCGACGCGCGGACCCCTCCGGCGC
Source organism: Amycolatopsis sp. AA4 (assembly GCF_002796545.1). Lineage (GTDB taxonomy): Bacteria > Actinomycetota > Actinomycetes > Mycobacteriales > Pseudonocardiaceae > Amycolatopsis. The sequence goes on along the minus strand of NZ_CP024894.1, from coordinate 4,270,374 downwards.
GGGACCGCGCGTGGGTCAAGCGACTCGGCGACCTCAAGGCGGAGCTGCCGCGCAAGGAGGACTTCGACTGCACGCCGATCAAGGCGCCGCGGGTGTTCAAGGAACTCAACGAGTTCTACGGGCCGGAGACGTATTTCGTGACGGCGATCGGGCTGTACCAGATCTGGTCCGGCCAGTTCCAGCGCGCGCACCTGCCGCGGCACTACCAGGTGTGCGGCCAGGCCGGCCCGCTCGGCTGGGAGATCCCGGCCGCGATCGGCGTCAAGAAGGCCCGTCCGGACGCGGAGGTCGTCGGCGTGGTCGGCGACTACTCGTTCCAGTTCCTCGTCGAGGAGCTGGCGGTCGCCGCGCAGTACGACGTCGGGTTCGTGCTCGTCATGCTCAACAACGAGTACCTGGGCCTGATCCGCCAGTCCGAGCTGCCGTACGAGATGAACTACCAGGTCGACATCCACTACGACGACCACGGCACGGACAACGTGAAGATCATGGAGGCCTACGGCTGCTCGGGCACCCGCGTCGAGGACCCGGGCGAGATCCGGTCGTCGCTCGAATGGGCGCGGAAGGAAGCCGAACGCACCCGGCGGCCGGTGCTGGTCGAGATCATGATCGAACGCGAGGGCAACGCCGCGATGGGCGCCGCACTGGACGCGGTGCGCGAGTTCGAAGCGGCCGACTGACCGGGGCCGGGCCGGGGCGTCGAGTGCTCCGGCCCGGTTTCCGGTGCTAGTGCGCGGGAATCAGGTCTGCCAGGGCAGCGAGGGCCTCGGCGTCGCGGGTGCCCGGCGTCGCGTGGAAGACCACCAGCTGCAGGGTTGCCGGGCCGGGGATGTCGAGTTTGTCGCTGTGCAGGTCCAGGTTTCCGGCCGCGGGGTGCCGGAAGCGGACGAGGTGGCCGGTGCGCGGTTTGACGTCGTGCTGGGCCCAAAGGTCGCGGAACTCGGCGCTGCTGGCGGTGAGGTCGGCGATGAGTTCGGCCGCCGCCGGGTCGGCGATGCTCGGGCCGAGCGCGGCGCGCAGCCCGGCTACGCCGTCGGTCGCCATGGTGCTCCAGTCTCGGCGGAGTTCGCGTTCGGCCGGGTCGAGGAAGATCGCGCGGAGCAGGTTCCGGCCGACCGCGTAGTTCGGCGAAACCGCTGTGGCGACAGGGTTTGCGGCGAGGACGTTGGTGAGCCGGTCCTGGACGTAGGCCGGGTTCGTCGGCCAGGTGGCGATCAGTTCGACGATGCTCGCGGGCACGCGTGGCTCGGCTTGGCTGGGTTGGGTCGGGGCCGCGAGCTGGTGCAGGTGCTGGCGGGAAGGCTCGTCCAAGCTGAGCGCTCGGGCCAGGGCGTCGAGGACCTGTGCCGACGGGTTCTGGTCGCGGCCCTGTTCCAGCCGGATGTAGTAGTCGCTGCTGATTCCGGCCAGGAGCGCGAGTTCCTCGCGGCGCAGTCCGCGCACGCGGCGCCGTCCGTTGTCCGGCAGCCCGACGTCGGCCGGGGAGATCCGCTCTCGCCGGGCGCGGAGGAAGTCGCCGAGGAGGTTGTCCACCGGATCAGTGTATTTGATTCAGCTAGCGCTGTATTGTTTTGGCTGTGCTGAAGTCTGAGACTCGCGAACTGGCGCTCGCCCGGCTCGGCCGCGCGCTGGCGGACCCGACGCGCTGCCGGATTCTCGTGGCGCTGCTGGACGGGGTCGCGTACCCCGCGCAGTTGGCGGCGGAACTGGAACTGAGCAGGTCGAACGTCTCGAACCATCTCGCGTGCCTGCGGGGGTGCGGGTTGGTGGTCGCGACCTACGAAGGGCGGCAGGTCCGGTACGCGATCGCTGATCCGCATCTCGCGCATGCGCTGGCGGAGTTGACGCAGGTGGTGCTGGCTGTCGCGTCGACGGAGGCGTGTATCGACGATGCACGGGCGGCGCGATGAATGAGCCGGGTTGCTCTTCGGCCGGTTGCGGTGCACGTCCCGGGGTGGATGTCGCGCGGCGGGCGGTCTTGCGGCGGCGAGTGCGGTGGCTGGTCGCCGGGACGATCACGTACAACGTGGTCGAGGCGATCGTCGCGGTTTCGGCGGGGACGGTCGCGTCCTCGTCGGCGCTGATCGCGTTCGGGCTGGACTCGGTGGCCGAAGTGCTGTCGGCGGTCGCGGTGGCGTGGCAGTTCGCCGGCGCGGATCCGGAACGCCGGGAGCGGGCGGCGCTGCGGGTGATCGCCGTGTCGTTCTTCCTGCTGGCGGCCTACGTCGCGGTCGATTCGGTGCGGTCGCTGTTCGGCAATGAGGCTTCGCATTCGACGGTGGGGATCGTGCTCGCCGCGGTGTCCTTGGTCGTGATGCCGGTGCTTTCGGGCGCGCAACGCCGGGCCGGGCGGGAACTCGGCTCGGCGAGCGCGGTCGCCGACTCGAAGCAGACGCTTCTCTGCACTTACCTTTCCGGGGTGCTGTTGGTCGGGTTGCTGGTGAACGCACTGTTCGGCTGGTACTGGGCGGATCCGGTCGCCGCGCTGGTGATCGCGGCGGCCGCGGTCCGCGAGGGGCTCGAGGCCTGGCGGGGCGAGCACTGCTGCTGATCGCGGGCCAGACGTTGCTGGACGGCGCGCAAGGTTATGGCCAGCGCGATGAATACGCCGATCAGCAGCAGTGCGGGGGCTAGGTCGCTCACCTTGGCGGGCCTTTCTCCGATGGTGGTCTCTGGTCGGAGCATGCCCTGGTGCGGGCCGGGTTTCTGTCCGCGCTCACGCTTCCTTGACTGCACTCCAGCCGATGTTGATGCCGCTCCTGCTCCGGACTATGCGGACACGTGTCCGGTAAGCTATACGGACACGTGTCCGAATGAGGTGCAGGGGTGGGAATGTCAGTTCTGGCAAGCAAAGTCGTCGCGATCACCGGGGCGAGCAGCGGAATCGGCGAGGCGACCGCCCGGCTGCTCGCCGCCCGTGGCGCCGCGGTGGTCCTTGGCGCGCGCCGTGAGGATCGGCTCGCTGCGGTGGCGAAGGAAATCCGCGCCGAAGGCGGCCGCGCGATCGCGTGCGGGACCGACGTGACCCGGCGCGAGGACCTGGACCGCCTCGTGCAACGGGCGCTCGACGAATTCGGCCAACTCGACGTGCTGGTCGGCAATGCCGGGATCGCCAAGCTGGGGCCGGTGGCGGACGCGGATGTCGAGGGTTGGTCGGCCATGATCGAGGTCAATGTGCGCGGTGTGCTGCACGGGATCGCGGCCGCGCTTCCGGTGTTCCGGCGGCAGGGGCGGGGGCACTTGGTGACGACGCTGTCGACGGCCGGGTTGAAGATCGTGCCCGGACAGGCGGTCTACGCCGGGACGAAGAACGCGGTGCGGACGATCCTGGAAGCGCTGAGGCAGGAGTCGACGGACGGGGTGCTCCGGACGACGACAGTGTCGCCCGGGTTCGTCCGGACGGAACTGACGGATTCGATCGACGATCCGGGGGAGAGGGAGCGGATTCGTCGGCGGGTGGAGGAAATGGCACTGGATCCGAAGGCGGTGGCGCGGGCGATCGCGTTTGCGGTGGAGCAGCCGGAGGAGGTGGAGATCGGGGAGATCACTGTGCGGCCTGCTGTTCAGAATTGACCGGGACGGGCGCGTTTCGACGGTGCTTCGGAGGTTCGCGGCGGGTTCGGTCGCGGTGGTGGTCGTGTTCGGGGTTGGGCAGCCGGAGGGCGTGGAGCTTGGGACGCCGCGATCCGGTCTGCTGTGCAGAATTGACTGGGGCAGCTGTGTTTCGGTGGTGGGTCGGGGAGTCGCGCCGGGTTCGGCCGGAGTGGTGATTGGGTTTGCGGTTGAGCAGCCGCCGGAGGTGGAGATCGGGGGCATCGCGCTCCGGGACCGCTGCTCTGAACCGAGAGCGGATCCGGAGGCGGGTCAGGGAGTTCGCGCTGGATCCGGGGGTGGTCGCGCGTGCAGTCGCGTTCGTGCAGTCGAAGGATGTGCAGATCGGGGACGCCACGGTCCGGTCTGTGGTGCGGAAGTGACCGGGCGTGGCGCGTTCCGGTTGCTGGGTCGGGGGATTGTCCTTGGTCCGGCCGCGGTGGTGGTCGTGTCCGCGGTGGAGCTTCCGGAGGGCGGGGAGGTCGCGGACGTCATGGTCTGGACTGTTGTGCGGAATGGATCAGGGGTACGGGGGCTGTGTCGTGTGGCCGGGAGGGCTGGTGGCCATGTCTCGGCGGGGTCCGGAGCTTCGTTGGGACGGCCCGGTTCGTGCTGCGGCGGTGGGGGTCAGAGGCAGGGCGGCTGGTAGCCGTCGATGAGGAGTTCGCGGAAGTCGAGGCTGTTGGGGGTCTTGCCGACGAACACCAGGCCTCGGGCCTCGGTCAGTGCGGACGCGAACGAGTACTGCGGCTGGCCCAGTTCGGGAAGCCAGGTCCAGGCGTCGGGGTCGAAGGGGAAGAACGTGCGGACCAGCTGGCCGCCGGTCGAGGGGATGCGGGTGAGCCACTTGTCGCCGCCGCTCCAGTGGGAGGCGGGGCGCAGCTGGATGTAGAAGTCGTCGTCGGCGCTGTAGGTCAGCCAGAATCCGGAGGAGTGGCTGAGGTCGGCCTGTGCGTCGAACTGGTTGCCCAGCCAGACTACGGCTACGTGCCATTCGTTGTTCTGGAAGACGATCTTGGCCGCGTAGCCGTCACCCTCCGGGACGAGGAGGCTTCCGGTGGCCGGGACGGTCGTTCCTTCGCCGCTGGCCAGCCATTTCTGCAGCCGGTTGATCGACGGGGCGCTGCATTCGTCCTGCACGCTGACCCCGGCGCGCCCGGCGGGTGCGCCCTGCGCGGCCGGCGCGGAGAGCGGAGCCAGCAGCAGTACGGAAATCGAGGCGAGGACTGTGATTCCGGCCTTGGTCCGGCGAGATGCGGGCATGATTCGGAAGCTACCAGTGGGATTCCTTTCCGGTCAGGGCCGATCGTCGGGTTGGGGCTCCTTGATTGCGCCGAACGCCTGGTGGCGGACGGATTCACGGTGTTCGTGTACACCAACGACGACCCGGTGCTGAGTGGTATGGACCTTTATCTGAAAGGACCAGACCACTTCGGCGGGTAAGCGGCATGGGAGAGGCTTGCCCAGGTTGTGGCTTCTGCCCCGCAGCTCGAAGGTGCCGTGCGGTCGGCGGAGATCACCGCCGACGGGACGGCGAGCACCCGGTGGGGCTGACCTGGACGGTCCGAAGTGGACGGTCAAGGGTCGCCTCACGCGGGTGACTCCGCGTCGTCGCGCAGCGGCATCGCCGTCTGCGCCTGTCGCGGACGTGGGCGCTAGCCGCCGCTGCCGGAGTCGAGCACGGCCACCGACGGCGAGGTCCGCGCAGGGACCGGCCATCAGGCGACTGCGAGACCGGTTGAGAGGTGTGGGGTTCGAAGCTGGGCGAACCCCACACCCGGCTGCCACTCGGGGTGCGGATGTCGTCCGAGGCGCGTGGGGTTTCCGGTGTCAGCCTTCGGTCATGGCAGGGTGCCCTTCACATAGCGACGTTGAGCAGAATGGCGGCTTCTCTCCTGTCGATCCCGGTAGACGTTGGTGCTGCACCTTCTGTGTCCTCGCTCGGCGCGCGCAGAGTTGCCCTGGGCGACTGCGGTGCCGAGGGTATTACCGTTCGGTCTGCGGCCTGGGGCCCTTCGAGTCTCCTGGGAACGGCGACTTGTCCGACCCGCCAAGTCCGGCAGATCTCGGCGCCGGTGCCCGGGGCGTCCCGGGTGCCGGTGGTGTCAGAATGGCGGCTCCTCGCTCGTGCCGACTCCGGCGGACACGGGGGCGGTGCCCCAGGCATCGCCGCCCAGGCCGCTCGTTTCGCTGTTGTTTCGGTTGACCTTGGTGATTCTGGCGGTCGCGTAGCGGAGCGAAGGGCCGATTTCGTCTACTTGTAGTTCGACGACGGTGCGTTTCTCGCCTTCCTTCGTCTCGAATGAGCGCTGCACCAGGCGTCCGGTGACTAGAACCCTTGCGCCCCTAGTCAGGCTTTCCGCGACATTTTCTGCTGCTTGCCGCCAGATGCTGCACCTGAGGAACAGGGGCTCGCCGTCTTTCCATTCGCCGGATTCGCGGTCGAGGGTGCGAGGAGTGGAAGCGACGGTGAAATTCGCGACCGCCGCTCCGGACGGGGTGAAGCGCAGTTCCGGGTCTGAGGTCAGGTTTCCTACTACGGTGATGACGGTTTCTCCGGCCATGAGGGGGCTCCCTGGTCTTGTGCCGCCGAAGTCCATGGCGGCGAATCTTCCGCTCGAATCGGATCGAGCGGCTGGCTTGTAGTGACGGTTTACGCGTTATGGGTGTTGAGTCCTGTTGTCGTGTCGCTTGAGTCTCTGCCGTGGTCTGAGCGAGACGGTGCGGCAGGTCGAGGAGGTCGGGGTTTCGGCGGGAATGTGCACGGGCCGGATGGGAGCGAGGGTTGCGGTCCGGCCAGCGGCGGTGCGGGCGGTTGGTTCGGTCATGTCAGGCTCCTCGGTTCGGGGCGGGCGTCGCTCGGGAACAAGGAGACCATCCGGGTACGACAGTTTCCGGGGGTTCGCGGTCACTCCAACGGGTGGAAGTGCCGGAGAGAGCCGGAGGCGGTTCCCACCGTTCGGCTGTTGTTCCGGGGAGGGGGCGGCGGGCAGCATGAGCGGCATGGCCGGTGGGAAGTGGGGACGGGCGGCAGCGGTGGTCGCGGTCGTGGGGATTTCGGTGGTGGGGCAGGGGATCGCGCCTGCGGAGGTCGGGGCTGAGCCCGGTGCGGCGGGGGAACCCGGAATGGCGGGAAACAGGCCCGGAGCGGCGGGGAGCGAACCCAAGGCGACGGTGCGGTCCGAGGCCGGAGGCACGCCGGGAGATTGCTGTGGCGGGCCGTCATCTTGGACAACCGGGGACAAATCCGCCCTCGGGACGGCGGCGGGGACCGCGAGCCCGGTGTGGTTCACCGTCGCGCGAGGGGTCGTGTCGGAGGTGTTCTATCCGCGCGCGGACGTGGCCAACATTCAGGACATGCAGTACGTGATCACCGACGGGAAGTCCTTTGTGGACCTTGAGCGCGACGCGACGGACCATGTCGTTTCGATGCCGGACGAGAAGGCGCTCGAATACACCGTCACGAATACCGCCAAGAGCGGGCGTTATCGCCTCACGACGACGTACGTTACCGACGCAGGAAGGCCGACTCTCCTTACGCGCACGCGGTTTCAGTCGCTCGACGGTGGACAGTATCAGGTGTACCTGTTGGCGAATCCGTCGATGGCCGGTGGCGCGGCGAACGACACCGCGGCATGGGACGGGACTGGGCTGACGGCCAGCGGCACGGAGGAGTTGTTCGGGGCCAAAACCACTGTGGCGTCGGCATTGCGGGCCTCCGCCGGGTTCGTCGCGCACGACAACGGATATTCCGGCGCCGCCAGCGATTGCCTGGTAGACTTGCGGGCACATCGCACTCTGACGAATCAATTCGATTCCACCAATCTTGGCAATGTAGTCCAATGTGGACAGCTCCCCGTCGGGCAGGACACGACGTTCTCGGTCGCGCTCGGGTACGGGGGCGACGTCCAAGCAGCGGCGGCAGCGGCGGACGGGTCGCTGGCGAGCGGGTTCGACAATCTGGAACAGGCGTATCGACGCGGTTGGGAGGGGTATGTCGGCAGCCTGAAGGCGGCCCCGAACAGTGTGGCGGGCGACGAGCGGCAGCGCAGGGCGTATTACGTCGCGCTGATGGCGTTGCACGCGGCGGAGGACAAAACGCACCGCGGCGCGAGTGTCGCGGGGCTGGCCACCCCGTGGGGCGACGTCGTGAACGGCGACGTGCTCAACGACGGGTACCACCGCGTGTGGGGCCGGGATCTGTACCAGCAGGCGACCGGGCTCCTGGCGGCGGGCGACGCGGCACAGGCGAAGCGGATGGCGCGGTTCCTGTGGTCCTCGCAGTGGATTTCCGCGCCCACCCAGGGCGACGGAACGACGTATCCGGCGGGGGCCTTTCCCCGGTACAGCCCGGTGAGCGGGGTCCAGGGGGCCACGCCGCAGCAGCTCGGCTGTTGCGAGCAGCTCGACCAGGATTCCGACGCGATCATCCTCGCCTGGATGACGGGGCTCACCGACGCGGCGACGTACGCGCGGGTCAAAGTGACGGCGGAGCACATCCGCACGAGCGGGCCCGCGACGACGGAGCGGTGGGAGGAGCAGTACGGGCGGTCGCCGTCGTCGATCGCGGCGGAGGTGGCGGGGCTGGTCACGGCGGGAGCGATCGCGCGGGCGAACGGCGACCCGGCGGCGGCGCAGCAGTGGGAGTCTACTGCGGACACGTGGCGCGCGCAGCTCGACAGCTGGACGCGGACGAGCACCGGCTATTGGGGCGGCCACACCTACTTCGAGCGGATCGACAAGGGAACCGACCCGAACGACACCGGGCAGATCTGCTTCGACGAGGGCTGCTTCTACGAGCACGACGTCGTCGACTTCGGGTTCCTCGACCTCGTCCGGCTCGGGGTTCGCGGACCTGCGGACGCCGAGGTCGCCGAGTCGGTGGCCCCGACGGCGGCGGCCCGTGACGGCAACGCGCCGATGCAGGTGACGGCTCCGAACGGCGACATCTACTTCCACCGCTACCCGCACGACAACTACGGCGAGAGCACCACGGCCTGCACCGGCTGGCCGGCGAACGGGCCGCAGCGGTTCGGGCGGCTCTGGCCCGTGCTGTCGGGCGAGCGCGGCGAGTACGAGCTGGCCAACGGGCGTTCGGCGGCGGTGTACCTGAAGTCGATGGCGGACGCGGCGAACGACGGCTACTTCATTCCCGAGCAGGTGTGGGATCGCGCCGACGTCGCGTGCTTCGGGCTGGGCCGTCCGACCGGGAGCGCGGCGCCGTTGATGTGGGCGGAAGGCCAGTACCTCCGGCTCGCGCAGAACATGGACGCGGGGAAGAACCTGGAGACTCCGGAGGTGGTCCGCCAGCGCTACGGCGGCTGACCCGGCCGTTCGCGACGACGGCGGCGACCAGGGCCAAACCGAGGCCCACGCCGGTCAGCACGGTGAACGGCTCGCCAAACAGCACCGTGCCCCAGACCGACGTGACCGGCGCGATCAGGAACATCAGGCTGTTCACCGCGGTCATGCCGATCCGGCCGACGAGCAGCCAATACAACCCGTACCCGCCGAAGGTCGCCAGCACGATCAGCCAGGTCATGGCGAACCAGAAATGCCCGGACGCCGGCGGCACCGCGCTGCCGGTCGCCAGCGCGAGCGCGATGAACACGACCGCTGACGTGGCGCAGTGGATGGCCAGCGCGCGCATCGGGGGAGCGGGGACGCGGGACCGGCGTTCGAGCACGGTGGAGGCGACCAGCCCGAGCATGCCGGCGAACGGAATCAGATATGCCCAGGCCGGGGCGTGCGAAGCGGCGTCCGACCAGCTGACCAGGACGACGCCGACGAGCCCGAGCGCGAGCCCGGCCCATTGCCGTCCGGTCGCCGCGACGCCGAGCAGCGGACCGGCGACCGCGGCGGCGACCAGCGGCTGCACGCCGTCGATGAGCGCGGTCGTGCCGGTGCTGACGCCTTCGCCGATGGCCCAGTAAACGGTGAGCAGATAGCCCGACTGGGACAGCAAACCGATCAGCACGTGCCTGCCGTACTCGCGGAGCGGTGTGCCGCGCGGGCGCAGAAAAGGCGCCAGCAGCAGCGCCAGCGGCACGAACCGCCACATCAGCACGGTCGGCACGGACGCGTCCGCCGCGCCGAGCTTCGCGCCGATGAACCCGGACGACCAGCAGGCCACGAAGAGAACCGCGGCTCCGACTATACCGATCTGTTTACCCATGGCACCGGACTATACAGATCGGTATATGCTGGGGCCATGGCGATCGACTGGACCCCGAAGGCGCAAGCGGTGCTGGCAGCCGCGTCCGAGCTGTTCTACGAGCGCGGGATCCACGCGGTCGGCGTCGACGTCATCGCCGCGAAGGCGGGCGTCACGAAAAAGACGCTCTACGACCGGTTCGGCTCGAAGGATCGGCTGGTCGTGGAGTACCTCTCGGCCCAGGACGCGCGCTGGCGGGAGTTTCTGGGCGAATGGCTGGAGAAGGCCGGTCCGGAACCGCGGGACCGGCTGAAGGCGGCGTTCGACGCGTCCGAGGCGTGGGCGAAGAAGTACGGCGGCAAGGGCTGCAGCATGATCAACGCGCACGCGGAGATCAGCGATCCGGCGCATCCGGCGTACGCGGTAGTGACCGAGAGCAAACGGTGGATGCTCGGCGTCTTCGTCGAATTGGCCGAATCGGCGGGCGTTCCGGAGCCGCGCAAGGTGGCCGAGCAGATCATGCTGCTGCACGAGGGCGCGGTCGTGATGGCGGGAATGCGGGTCGCGGAGAACGTTTTCGCGCGCGCGGCGGAAACGGCGGTGGTGCTGCTGGACTGAGCCGTCAGCGCGTCGAGCGGATCTTCTCGTAATGCCGTGCGGCGCGCGCTCGGTTGCCGCAGGCGACGGAGCACCATTCGCGGCGGGGATGCGTCTTCATGAAGTAGAGCACGCAGCCCGGCGCGTAACAGGCCTGCAGTTTCGTCGCTTCCGGTCCGCCGAGAAGCGCGATCGATTCCCTTGCCACGCGGGCTAATCCCGTGACCACCGGCGAGGCGCCGCGCGAGGAAGTCTCCCGCAGTTTCCCGTCCGCGAAGGTCAGCTGGGGGACTGGCAGGTGGGTCACGAGGTCGTTCAGGTCGCTGAGGGCGGTGTCGACGTCCACCGTGGGGGACTGCCGGTCGTCGGCGGTGACCTGCGCGGCGAGGCGGCGGACGGCGTCGCGCAGCCGCCGCGCCAGTGCGAGTTCGGCGGCGGACGACTGCCGGGACCCCCGCTCGACGCCGACGTCGTCGAGCCACGCGTCGAGGTCTTCGCGGGTGCGGAGGTCGTCGTGGAGCCCGCTCGTGTCGGCCCACACGGTCGCCATCAGGCGGACCGGCACGACCTCGTCCGGCAGCATCCCCATGACCGAGACCGTATCACGGATGGAACGGGTTGCATCCGTGAGAAACGGCTGCTAGAACTTCTCACGGAACCTCACGGTGGAACCCGTGAGAAAGGGAGGGTGTCATGAGCCCGACGGTCCAGCAGGCTTTCCACGCTGGCGAGTTGGCTGTCCAACGCGAGGCGGGAGTCGAACAGGCGGCCGCACGCCTGTCCAAAATGGCCGAGCCGGCCGGGATTTCCCCGGGAATGGCGGGCTTTCTCGCCGAACGGACGCTTCTTGTCCTGACCGGACGCGACGCCGGCGGGCGGCTGTGGACGTCGCCGGTCACCGGTCCGCCCGGGTTCCTGGAAGCCGAGTCGGCGACCACGCTCGCCATCCGCCGGGCGATCCCGGAGGGCGATCCGCTGCACGGGCTCCCCAGCGGGCAGCTCGTCGGCATGACCAGCATCGAGTTCGCGACCCGCCGCCGGGTCCGGATCAACGGTTACCTCGCCGCGGTCGCCGAAGACCACCTGGTTGTCGAAATCCAACAGGCGTACGGCAATTGCCCGCAGTACATCCAGCAGCGCGTGCTGTCCGAAGAAGCCGAGCCCGCTACACCGGGGCACGAGCGCGCGGAGCTGAGCCTCGGGGACACCGAGCTGATCCGCGGAGCCGACACGTTCTTCCTCGGCACCATCAACCCGGACCACGGCGCGGACGCGTCCCATCGCGGCGGCGCGCCCGGCTTCGTCCGCGTCGACGGAAATGCCTTGTGGTGGCCCGATTATCCCGGCAACAACCTGTTCAACAGCCTCGGCAACATCGCCGCGAATCCGGAAGCCGCGCTGCTCTTCTTCGACTTCGAAACCGGTCGCCTCCTGCAGGTATCGGGCACCGCCGCGATCGAATGGGGCGAAGCGGGCCGTTCCGGCGACGACGGATACACCGGCCGGATCGTCCGGCTCGAAGTGCGGCGCGTCGTTTCCGGCCGGGCGGTGGCGCGACAGGTCGCGCACCGGCCGTATCCGCGCAATCCCCAGCTCGTCAACTGAAAGGACCGTTGTGATGACCGAATCGCGGCCCCCGTTCCCTCCGTTCGACCTGTCTGCCGCGCTGCAGAAGGTTCAGGCGGCCGAGGACGCCTGGAATACCCGGGACCCGGAGAAGGTCTCGCTCGCGTACACGCCGGATTCCGTATGGCGCAACCGCGACACCCATGTGGTCGGCCGGGCGGCGATCGTCGAGTTCCTCGCCGCGAAGTGGGAGCGCGAGCAGGATTACGCGCTGCGCAAGGGACTGTGGGGGTTCCGCGAGAACCGCATCGCGGTCCGGTTCCAGTACGAGAGCCGCGACGCGGACGGGCAATGGTGGCGCAGCTACGGCAACGAGCTGTGGGAGTTCGCCGAGAACGGGCTGATGAGCCGGCGCGAGGCGTCGATCAACGACCGGCGGATCGAGGAGGCCGAGCGGCGGATCTTCGGGCCGCGGCCGGAATCGCAGCGCGGGGTCGATTTCCCGGTCTGGTGAAAGAAAAGAGCCCGGCCGCCCTTCCGGTGGTCTCGGAAGGACGGCCGGGCCGGTGCCGCGTTCGCGGGGATGGGGGAACGCGGCCTTCCGCTCAGACGCCGGTGCGCGCCTGCCGTTTGCGGGACACCAGCCGCCAGCCGACGGCGAGCACCACGACGATCGCCGGGATCGAGTAGAACGCGATCTTCTCGGCCCCGTCGGAGAATCCCATGAGCACCACGACCAGCAGCAGGAATCCGAGCGTGGCCCAGCCGGTGTAGGGCGCGCCGGGCATGCGGTAGCTCGGCCGCTCCAGTTCGCCGCGCAACGCCGCCTGGCGCATGCGCATCTGGGAGAACACCAGGGTCGCCCACGTCGCGACCACGCCGAGCGAGGCGATGGCGGTGGCGATGTCGAACGCCTTCGAGGGCACGATGTAGTTCAGCACCACGCCGAGCACGTAGGCCACGGACGTGAAGAGAATCCCGCCGTAGGGCACGTGCCGCGAGTTCATCTTGCCGACGAACTTCGGCGCCTCGCCCTCGTCGGCGAGCGCGCGCAGGATGCGGCCGGTGGAGTACAGGCCCGAGTTGCACGAGGAGAGCGCGGCGGTGAGGACGACGGCGTTCATCACGTCGCCGATGCCGCCGATGCCCAGGCGCGAGAACACCGTGACGAACGGGCTTTCGCCGCCGTTGTAGAACGGCCACGGCAGCAGCATCGCCAGCAGCAGCACCGAACCGACGTAGAAGACGCCGATCCGCCACACGACTCCGTTGATCGCCTTGGGCAGCACCTTGCGCGCGTCCTTGGTCTCGCCGGCCGCGATGCCGACGACCTCGATCGCGGAGTAGGCGAACACGACCGCCTGCAGCGTCATCAGCGCGATGCCGACGCCGGCCGGGAAGAACCCGCCGTGCCCGGTCAGGTTGTGCACGCCGGCGGTGCTGCCGCCGATGTTCGCGCCGGTGAACACGAGCCCGAGCGCGGTCACCAGGAACACGATGATCGCCAGCACCTTGACGACGGAGAACCAGAACTCCAGTTCCCCGAACAGCTTCACGCTCAGCAGGTTGACCGCCATGAGCACGCCGAGCGCGACGAGCGCGGTGATCCACTGCGGCACGTCCGGCAGCCACTTGTGCACGTAGATGGCGACCGCGGTGATCTCCGCGATCCCGGTCATCGCCCAGTTCAGCCAGTACATCCAGCCGGACACGAACCCGGCCCACGGCCCGATGAACTCCCGGGCGTAGGTGACGAAACTGCCGGAACTGGGCCGGTGCATCACGAGTTCGCCGAGCGCCCGCATCACGAAGTAGGCCGCGATGCCGCACAGCGCGTAGGAAAGGACCAGCGCCGGCCCCGCTTCGTGGAGCCGCCCGCCCGCGCCGAGGAAGAGCCCGACCCCGATCGCCCCGCCGATCGCGATCATCTGCACCTGGCGGTTGCCCAGTGCTTTCGTGTAGTTGTCGCCCTCTTTGGCGACCACTGTGGATTCCATGGTTGCGTGACGCTAGCGGTACCGGGCCGCGTGACGCAGCACACCTAGGCTGGACTTAAGGTGTGCCGCAGATCACCGCGGAGGAACCGGGCAAACCCGGCAGGACCCGTTTGACTTCCGGAAATCGCGCTGGAGCTGCGGGGACGTCCACGATGGACGGTCCGCGCGGAGACTTTCGGGCAGCCGCCGGGGGTATCCCGGGTATGGCGGACGCGGAACGTTCGCCAGGGCGGAGGCGGGCGGGCCGTTCCACAGTGGACGACGGAACCGGTGTCCGGTGCGCAGCGGGCTGAAGACTCTCCCGGTGCTCGAACCTGAAACCCGTTCGGCAACGTGGTCGCCGTCGGCGCCGCTTCACGGCGGGGAAACTCCGGAACACTAAACTCCGCGCGATGCCGCCTCCAGATTCCGACGCCGTCGCACGCGGACGACCCGGCGATCGTTGGCCCGTCATCGGCCTCGGGCTCCTTTCCGCACTGACCGCGGTGCTGTTCGCCGTGGCGCCGGTGAACACTGAGACAACGACCTACCGCTGGGACGGCGCACAGGACACCGCGCTGCCGTCGTATCCGTACCGCCCGGCCAGAATGGACGCGACCGTCCGATGCGCCGACCCGAACGGGCTGCTGCTGGCGACCACTCCGCCGGGCGGCAAACAAGGCGCCGAGCCTCTCGGCGGCGGGCTGGAGATCCGGGCGGTCGACGGCACGGTCAGAGCCGAACTCGGCGGCGCCGAACTGCTCCGCCGGCCGTCCGGCGGCGACTGCCGGCTGACCGTGCACTCGGACGGCCAAGGCACTGCCGTCGGCACGGCCAGGACTGCGAGCAGGCCGGCCGTGACCGGCCTGTACACCGAGCGCCCGGGCACGGCGGCCGCGCGGGTCGAACCCGACACCCGATGGGTCAGTTCGCCGAGCGTGCTGAAGATCGCGCTCGGCGTGGTCTCGTCGCTGGCGCTGCTCGGCATGATCGTGCTGCTGGTCCGGCGCGACCGGCGCGCCGCGCGACGGGTCCGGCTGTTCCCCCGCCGGGCGTGGGCGCCGCGGCCGGCGGACGTCGTCGTGACCGGGGTGCTCGGAGCCTGGTCCGTCATCGGTGCGCTCACCGTGGACGACGGATACATCTCGACGATGCTGCGCGCTCGGGAAACGAGCGGGTTCACCGGCAATTACTTCCGCTGGTTCAACGCGCCGGAAGCGCCGTGGGGCTGGTACTACGAGCTGTACGCGCTGCTCGGCCGCGTCTCGCCGGCCATGGTGTGGATGCGGCTGCCCTCGGTGCTGCTGGGGCTGGCGTCCTGGTTCCTGATCGATCGGCTGGTGCTGCCGCGCCTGGTCGACCGGCCGGGCCGGGGAACCCGCTGGGCGGCCGCGGCGCTGTTCCTGGCGTGGTACCTGGCCTTCGACGTCGGGCTGCGGCCGGAGCCGTGGATCGTCTTCGGCTCGCTGGCGGTGTTCGCGCTGGTCGAGCGTGCCGTGGCGACCGGTGCGGCGACTCCGGTCGCGGTCGGGCTCGTGGTCGCCGGCGCCACCGCGACGACAAACCCGCTCGGAGTCGCGGCGTTCCTACCCTTCCTCGCCGGAGTGCGCCCCCTCGTCCGGCTGGTGCGCAGGCGTGCCGACCTCCGGGTGCTGGGCGCGATCGCGGTCGTCGCCGGAGCCGCGGGCAGCGCAGTGCTGACGGCGTTCTACGACCAGCCGCTGACCGCCGTCCTGCAGTCGACCGCCGTCCGTCAGCAGATCGGCCCGGATCTCCCGTGGCAGAGCGAACTCACCCGCTACACGACCCTGCTCGACCCGTCGGTGGTCGAGGGTGCGCTGAACCGCCGGGTGCCGGTGCTGCTGATGTTCCTGGCGATGGCGCTGACGGCGGTGCTGCTGATCCGGCGCCGTGCTCCGGGACTGGCGGCCGGGCCTGCCCGCCGGATGGTCGTCGTCAGCGTCCTGTGTCTCGTCGTGCTCGCGTTCACGCCGACCAAGTGGACGCACCACTTCGGTGCGCTGGCCGGAGTCGGCACGCTGGTGACCGCGATGCTGGTGCACACCGTCGCGCGCGGAGCGCTGTCCTCGGCGTGGGCACGGGCGGCGGCGCTGGGCTTGGCCGCGGCGACGACGTGGCTGGCCTGGTCCGCGCCGGACCGCTGGTGGATGCAGTCCGGCTACGACGTCCGCTGGAGCGATTCCGTTCCCTCGGTGAAGGGCGTGCGGCTGGCGGATCTGGTCCTTTGGGCCGGGTTGGCCGTCGCGCTGGCCGGCGTGCTCGCCGGGTCGTGGCTGAGCGCGAAGCGGCGGCCGGAGGCGGGGCGCGCGCCGCGCTGGCTGCCAAGGTCCGGCTGGGCGATCGCCGCGGTGGCCGCCGCGACGGTGGCGGTCGAGCTGGCCGGTCAGGCGCAAGCAGTGAAACTGCGGTGGGACACCTACTCCGTCGGCGGGGCGAACCTGGCTTCGCTCGGGCTCGCGCCGCGGGCCGGCAGCGCCGGAAGCTCCTGCGGCGTCGAGGACTGGCTGGACGTCGAGCCGGACATCGGCGCCGGGGTGCTCCGGCCGTCCGGCCCGGCCGCGGCGGACGGGTTCGCGATGAACGCCGCGTTCCCGCCGGGCTCGGCGCCGCGGACCCCGTACGGCACTGATCCGGCGCACCCGGCGTGGAGTTCCTACCGGTCGCCGTCCGGGACCGGCACGCTCGTCACCGGGTGGTACGACCTGCCCGCCGGCGTCGCGGCGAAGGATTCGCCTCCGGTCGTGATTTCCTTTGCCGGGCGAGGGAAAGTGCAGGTGTCGGCGGAGTTCGCGAAAGCGGACGGGACCGTGCTCGCGGCGGTGAAGGCCAACGGGGACGGCAGCGGGAAGTGGAGCGACGCGCGGTTCGATCCCCGCTGGCAGGCGCCGGGGGCGCGACGGGTCCGGGTCGTCGCGCGGGACGCGGACCCCGGTCCGTCCGGCTGGGTCGCGGTCACCGCGCCCCGGATTCCGCGACTGGCGCCGCTGACGAAGGAGATCCCCCCGAGCGAGCCGGTCACGTTGGACTGGACCAATGCGTTCGTCGTGCCGTGCCGGACTCCGGCGTCGCTGGCGGACGGCGTCGTGCAGCCGGTCCGCTACCGGTTCGCCCCCGGTCCGGACGCGCAGTCGCTGGCCAGCGTTGCCTACTCCGCGGACGCGGGCGGGCCGTACGTGCCGTTGTTCGCCGACGCGAAGGTCACCGAAGTCCCGACGTACCTGCGCGGCGACAAACTGCGCGAGCCGGTCGCGGTGTACCGGTTCGACTACCCGGTCGCGATGCGGGGACTGACCGTCGAACACGGCACCCGGCCGACGTCCGGGCTGGCGAAACAGACGGCCGTGCTCGACGGGGCCCGAGGCGGCGGGTAGGCAAGACCTGAAGCGCGCGCCGGATCATCGGGGAAGCACCGGGTGAGTCAAGCGGGACCCGGGCGGCTTCCGGAAATCGGCCCGCGGCGGTCACCGGAACGGGCGACGCTGCGGCCGGGCGGCTATTCCACAGTGGACCGAGGTGCTTACGTGGACGCGCCGGGAGCGGCCCGGCACGGGCGCGCGAGGAGGAGCCGATGACGGCCACGGCGGAGGGCATCCGGGAGGAACCGGCGCCGGCGGCGCTGTCCCGGCGCAGGATCCACGCGGTGTTCGGCGCGGTGCTGCTCGGCATGCTGCTCGCCGCGCTCGACCAGACGATCGTCGGGACCGCGCTGCCCACCATCGTCGGCGACCTCGGCGGAGCCGGGCACCTGTCCTGGGTGGTCACCGCGTACCTGCTGGCCGAGACGATCATGACGGTCGTCGTCGGCAAGCTCGGCGACCTGTTCGGCCGCAAGCTGATGTTCCAGCTGTCGGTGCTCGTGTTCGGCGCCGGCTCGTTCTTCTGCGGCTTCGCCGACAGCATGACCTGGCTGATCATCTGGCGCGCGGTGCAGGGCCTCGGCGGCGGCGGGCTGATGGTCACCTCGACCGCGCTGATCGCCGACGTCGTCCCGCTGCGCGAACGCGGCAAGTACCAGGGCGCGCTCGGTTCCGTTTTCGGCGTCGTCACCGTGGCCGGGCCGATGCTGGGCGGGCTGTTCGTCGACCACCTGTCCTGGCGCTGGGCGTTCTATGTCAACATCCCGCTCGCCGTGGTGGTGCTCGCGGTCGCCGCGTCGGCGATGCCGAGCGTGCGCGCGGCGGTCAAACCGGTGATCGACTACCTCGGCATCCTGCTGATCGGCCTCGCCGCGACCGGGCTGACGCTCGTCACGAGCTGGGGCGGCACCACGTACGCGTGGGGTTCGCCGGTCATCCTCGGCATGGCCGCGGGCTCGGTGGTGCTGCTGGGCGCGTTCGTCGCGGTCGAACTGCGCGCGCCGGAGCCGATGCTGCCGATGCGGCTGTTCCGGAACCCGGTCTTCACCGTCGCCGGGATCATGAGTTTCGTCGTCGGCTTCGCGATGCTCGGCGCGCTGTCCTATCTGCCCACCTACATGCAGTACGTCCAGGGCGTTTCGGCGACGACGTCCGGCGTGCGGCTGCTGCCGATGGTGCTCGCGCTGCTGGTCGCCTCGATCCTGTCCGGCACGCTGGTCAGCCGCACCGGGAAGTACAAGATCTACCCCCTCGCCGGCTCCGCGGTGATGACGGTCGGGCTGTATCTGCTGTCGCGGCTCGGCGCGCACACCGGGTTCTGGGAATCCGCGCTCTACATGGCGGTGCTCGGCCTCGGGATCGGGCTCGGCATGCAGGTGCTGACCATCGCGGTGCAGAACACCGTGGACTACAAGGACCTCGGCGTCGCGACGTCCGGCGTGACCTTCCTGCGTTCGATCGGCAGTTCGTTCGGCGCGGCCATTTTCGGCACGGTCTATGCGAATCAGCTCGGCCCGAATCTGGCGAAGGCGCTCGCCGAACATCCGCTGCCGCCGGGCGTCGACCCGAAGGCCGTCCAGGTTCCGCAGGCCCTGCACCATTTGCCCGCGACGGTTTCGGAACCGGTGATCGGCGCGTACGCGGATTCGCTGCACGTCGTGTTCCTCTATGCCGCGCCGGTCGGGCTGGTCGCCTTCGTGCTCGCGTTCTTCCTCAAGGAAATGCCGTTGCGCGACACCGCCCGCGCCGCCGCGCCGGACCTCGGCGACGGATTCGCGATGCCCGAAGCGCACGAGCACGACCGGGAGCTCGAACGAGCCATCGCGACGCTGCTGTTCCGGGAACGCCGCAAGGCCGCGCCCGCGATCGTCGCGCGCGCCGGTTCGGAACTGGACGTCGGCGGCCTGTGGTGCGTTCTGCAGGTCCGGCTCCGGCAGCGCGCCGGGCGGGCCGCGACCCTCGAAGCGATCGGGGAGGACCACGGCGTCCCGGCGCAGGTGCTCGAACCTGCGTTCGCGCGGCTGGAACTGACCGGGCACCTGGCCTACGCGCGCGACAGCTGGTCGCTCACCGAAGCCGGGACGCGCGAATGGGACAAGCTCGTCCGCGCGTGGCACGACTGGATCGCCGAACGCCTCGGCGACTGGGGCGGCGGGGACCGGTCCGAACTGGACGCCGCGATCACGCGCGTGGCGACCCGGATCCTCGACCAGGGCGCGGACCGCGCCGGCGGACGGCACGCGCTCGCGTGAAACCGGGGGAAATACCGGCGCGCGGCGGGCAACCGTTGCGAAACCGGTACCGCCGCCCCGGCGGGTGCGGACCCGCCGGCCCTTCGGACAGCCCGTTAGCATCTGCGTGTCGGACACCCTCTACTGTTCCGGGATCATGTCGGTGGATGAATCTGTGCTCACGACTTCGGACGACGCGAACGGCTCCGCCAGCCCGTCCCGCGTTCCCGTCCGGTCCCGCCTCGCGGCCTGGCTGCCGCTGGCCGCCGCGGTGCTCGGCCTGCTCTCGTTCCTGCTCGTGCGCGGGAGCCTCACCGACGACGGGTACATCACCCTGTCCTACGCGAAGAACCTCGCGCTGCACGGAGAATGGGCGCTCGTCCCCGGCTCGGTCGCGAACTCGGCCACCTCGCCGCTCGACGTCCTGCTGCTCGGGTTCCTGACCTTCGTCACGCGGATCAGCGGCTCCGCGCACCCGGTGCTGGCGCTCGGCGCGCTGACCGTGCTGAACAGCGCCGCGATCGGCTGGGCGTGGGCGCGGCTGACCCGCCGCTTCGGCCTTTCGCCGTGGGTCGGCGTGCTCGGCCTGCTGCTGGTCATCGCCAACCCGTTCCTGCTGTCGGCCACCGGCCTCGAGGTGCTGCTGGTCCCGGCCGTCCTGCTGTGGCTCGTCGTGGCCGCGCTGGAGAAGCGGCCGGTGCTGTTCGGCGCGGTCGCCGCGCTGACCGTGCTGACCCGGCTCGACCTCGTCGTGTTCGTCCTCGTCATCGCCTTCTCCACGGCCGCGATCCGGAAGAAGTTCTGGACCGCGGTCGCGACGGCGGTCGTCGTGTCCGCGCCGTGGTTCCTCACGAGCTGGTTCGCGCTCGGCTCGTTCATCCCCGACACGCTGGTGATCAAGCAGGACCAGGAAGGCCTCTTCGGCGCCTGGGGCTATTTCAGCGGCCCGATGATGTACTTCCTGTACCTGCCGTTCACCGTGATGGTCGCGTTCGCCTCGGCGCTGGTCGGCGTGACCGTGCTGCTGGGCTGGCTCGCGCTGCGCTTCGCCCGCCGCTGGGACGACTTCCCGCGGCTGGCCCCGGTCGTCGGGCTCGGCGCGGGCGGCGTCGTCTACTACATCGTCTACTCGACCCTCGGCGTCGGCCCGTACCACTGGTATTACGTGACCCCGATCGTCAGCACGGCGTCGTTCGCGGTCCTGATGATCGGCGTCTGGCACGCCGAGACGCGGAAGCGGCCGAAGCTGAACCGCGTCCCGCCGCTCGTCGCGCTCGGCCTCGGCGGCGCGGTCGCGCTCGCCAACGTGGGCGTGGACCTCGCGCAGGGCGTGCCGTGGCCGTCGCCGGTCATCTTCGGCAACTGGGCCAGCTCGACCGACTACGCCCGCGTCGGCCGGGAACTCGGCGCGCGGCTGCAGGGCAAGTCGGTGGCCGGGCCGGGCGAGATCGGCACCCTGGCGTACTACTGCGACTGCCAGATCCTCGACGTCTTCTCCGACCGCAGCCAGGTCACCATGATCGTGAACAAGCGGCTCGCCGAGGACGGCTTCTTCAGCAAGACGATCCTGCGGATCAACTACCACTGGTTCAAGCGCCTGCCGCTGCGCAAGCCGGACTACCGGCTGCTGTACGACAAGGGCCCGGGCCATGGTCCGGACCAGTGGACGGTCTACTCCGCAGCCAAGGGCGTCGGGCATTTCACCCTCGTGCCGTTCGACCGCTGACGCGCCGGGCGGTTTCCGGATACGGTCGGTGCCATGGCTAAGGGCGAGGCCGTCGAGCTCGAGGTGGGGGACCGGACGGTCCGGGTGTCCAACCCGGACCGGGTCTACTTCCCGGCGCGCGGCGAGACGAAGCTCGATCTCGTCCGCTACTACCTCGCGGTGGGCGACGGGATCGTGCGCGCGCTGCGGGAACGGCCGTGCATGCTGCACCGGTTCCCGTCCGGGGTGACCGGCGAGAAGGTGCACCAGAAGCGGGTGCCGAACGGCGCGCCGCCGTGGCTGGAGACAGTGCGGGTGCAGTTCCCGCGCTATCACCGGCATGCCGACGAGCTGTGCGTGACCGAGCTGGCGCACGTCGCGTGGGCGGTGCAGATGTCCACTGTGGAGTTCCACCCGTGGAACTCGCGCCGGGCGGACACCGAACGGCCGGACGAATGGCGGATCGACCTCGACCCGATGCCGGAATGCGGGTTCGGCACGGTCCGCCGGGTCGCGCGCGTGGCCGAGGAAATCCTCGCCGAGCTGGGCATCCGCGGCTGGCCGAAGACGTCCGGCGGGAGCGGGATGCACATCTACGTCCGGATCGAACCGCGCTGGGGGTTCGCCGACGTCCGCCGGGCCGCGCTGGCGTTCGCGCGCGAGGTCGAGCGGCGGGCCCCGGACGAGGTGACCACGACCTGGTGGCGCAAGGACCGCGACCCGAAGAAGCTCTTCGTGGACTACAACCAGAACGCCCGCGACCACACGATCGCGAGCGCCTATTCGGTGCGCGGCGTGCCCGAGGCGCTGGTGTCCACGCCGATCCGCTGGGACGAGGTCGACGACGTCGACCCGCACGACTGCACGATCGCGACGGTCCCCGCGCGGTTCGCCGAACTCGGCGACCTGCACGCGGGCATCGACGACGTGGCTTACTCGCTCGAGCCGCTGCTGGAGTGGGCCGACCGGGACGGGTTGGAGGCAGAGGACTCCTGAGCGAAGTCAATCGGGCGCCTGGCGTCATGGGGGAACCTTCCGTTCGTCTCCCCGGGGACGGAGCGGAGGAGAGCACGATGGACAGTGCCGGTCAGAACGATCCGCTTGCCGTGCTCTACCGGCTGCATCAGCAGCTGCGCGTGCTGTCGCCGGTGCTGACCGTCGCGCCCGGACGGCCGGAAACCAAGGCGATGCTCGACGGTCTCGAGGAGACCGTGTCCGAGGCCGCCGGCCTGCTCGCGACCGCGGAACCGGCCGCGCTGGCCGCGTTGCGGCAGGGGTTCGAGCACGCCCGGGTGGGCCGGGGCAACGAGGCGAATTCGGAACTGATCACCGCGTACGGACGGCTGTCGGTGCTGCTGCGGAAAGACACGCCGCGCCGGGACGCCGCGAACGAGCCCACGGTGCGGTGGCGTTCGAAGTTCTGACCCGTTGGAAGTTTCGCCCCGCGCCGCGCGAGGCATGCCAGGATGGCGGGCGGAAGCCGGCTGAGCCCGGGCGGTGCGGCAGCGGGAGGACCACGTGGCGGAGCAGATCCTCGTCACCGGCGGAAGCGGACAACTGGGCCGGGTCGTCGTGGAACGGCTCCGGGCCGCGGAAGCTCCGGTGCGGGCGCTGAGCCGGCGGCGGCGGTCCGGCGAGGGTGTCCAGTGGACGGCCGGTGACCTGCGCACGGGACGGGGCATCGACGTCGCGGTCGCCGGTGTGGGCACTGTGCTCCACTGCGCGACGGACTACCGGCGCGAGGTCGAGACGGTCCGCACGCTCGTCGAGGCCGCGCGGTGGAGCGGGCAGACGCCGCATCTGGTGTACGTCTCGATCGTCGGAGCGGACCGGATCCCGCTCGGGTACTACCGGGCGAAACTGGCCGCCGAGGAGCTGATCGCGGATTCCGGGATGCCGCACACGATCCTGCGGGCGACGCAGTTCCACTCGCTGGTGCGGACGATCCTCGCCGGCGCCGCTCGGCTGCCGGTGGTGCCGGTGCCGAAGTTCCGGTTCCAGCCGGTCGACGTGCGCGATGTCGCGGCGCGGCTCGTCGAGCTGGCGCAGGGCGAACCGCAGGGCCGGGTCCCGGACTTCGGCGGGCCGGAAGTACGGACGACCGCGGATCTCGCGCGGGCCCTGCTCGCCGCGTCCGGGAAGGACAAACGGCTCGTTTCGGTGCCGGCGCCGGGGAAGATCGCCCGGGGTTACGCGGCGGGCGCGAACCTGGCGCCGGAGCACGCCGACGGCGTGGTCACCTTCGAGCAGTATCTGGCGGAGCAGGGCAAGCCGACCGCGCTGCGCTACCGCTAGACGGAGGCCCGGCGGCGGACGGTGCGCTCCAGGATGCCGAGGGTGGCCTTGAGGGCGGACTCGGGGACGACCGGGAAGGTCAGCCGCGCCTTCCACTCGTCGCTGAGTTCGGACCAGTCGTAGTAGGACGTGACGCGGGTGCCGCCCTCGGCGGGCTCCAGCCGGTAGCCGTAGACGTGGCGGACCGGCGGGCGGAAGCTGCCTTCGACGGTCCAGGCGATTTCCTCGTCCGGGACCAGTTTCGTGATGACGACCTCGACGTCGTACTTGCCCAGCGGCCGGTCGCCGAGCGCTTCCCGGTCCATGTGGACCGTGAACCGGTCGCCGGCCTGGGTGACCGGCTCGCCCTCGGCGTCCATGAGCATTCCGGAGGCGTCGATGTCGACGTGGCCCTGCGGGTCGGAAAGCACCGCGAAGACGGCGCCGGCCGGGGCGGGGATGAAGCGGGAAACTTCGAGACGTTCGTTCATATCATCGACCATAGCAGAAATAATCGATGATCCGCGTCAGCTCTGGACGAAGAAGTGCCAGCCGACCCACCACCAGGCCAGCACGAGCGCGATCCGGGTCGACCGTTTGCGCATCAGCGCGGAAAGCACGCTGGTCAGCGGCGGGATCTTCTTCGGGAACAGGTGGCTGCCCAGCCACAGCAGGAGCGCGGCGGCCACGATCGCGCCGAAGCCGATTTCGGTGATCAGCCTGCTGCTCACGCTGTTCTCCTCGCGTCGGCGGCCGCGCGGAGCATCGCGAGCCCGGCGGCGACCCAGACGCCGAGCGCGAGAGCCTGCACGACGCGGTTGTCGAGCATCGGGTCGACGAGGTCGCTCATCGTCGGATGCGTCAGCGAGAGCCCGCCCGCGGCTTGTTCGTAGACGAAGGAGACGAGTTCCCAGAGGCACCAGGAGATCGCCAGCGCGACCCAGAGCCAGCCGCGCCGCGGGGCCGGGTGCGCCGGGAGCGAGGGGTCCCGCCATTCCACGACCAGCGCGCCGACGCCGATCGCGGTGACAGTCAAGAACATCGGCACGGTTTGGCGGCCGAACACCAGCGCTACGAGGGCGACGGCGGCGATCAGGGAGGTGCCGGGCAGGCGGGCGGCGGGGAGGAGGTCGTCCGCGGGAGCGGGGTGGCGTTCGGTGAAGAGCAGCAGGACGGCGGCGGCGAAGAAGATCACGCCGTCGGCGGGGGCGCCGCGGATCCAGTGGGCGAGGGAGGCGATGAGGAGCGCGGCGATCGGGAGGTCGACGGCCGGTCGGGACGCCGGGAAGTCCGTCGCGTGCCGTTCGGGTGTTGCCATGCGACGCACCCCATTCCGTACTCGTCCTGCTTGGAGGACAACACGAAAGGGGGCGATTGGCTTCCCGGACGGGCGATCTTTTCGCTCGGTCAGCCCCTTCGGGCTTCCGCGGAGCGGACGGGAGGTTCGGCGGGGACGCCGTGCAGCACCGTCGCGAGGATTTCCGTCCCGCGCACGACGCGGGGGCCGGGGCGGTTGAAGTACGACGGGCCGTCTAGGAGCCAGACCCGGTCGTTGCGCACCGCGGGCAGGTCGGCCCAGCCGGGCAGCGAGGTGAGGACGTCGAGTTCCCTTTCCGTCCGGTCCGGGGAGAAACCGCACGGGAGGACGAGCAGGATGTCCGGGCGCGCTGCGGCCACGGCGTCCCACGTCATCGGTTTCGTGTGTTCGCCCGGTTCCGCCAGCAGCGGGGTGCCGCCCGCGGCGGAGATCTGTTCGGGCACCCAGTGTCCGGCTGGCCAAAGCGGGTCGAGCCATTCCAGCGCGACCACTCGCGGCCGGGGGAGGCCGGCGACTCGGCGGCGGACCGCGGCGAGCCGGGACCGGAGTTCGGCGACTCGGGCGGCGGCGAAGTCCGGGACTTCCAGGACGTCGCCGAGGGTGACCAGGCAGTCGAGGACCTCGTCCAGGGTGCGCGGTTCCAGGCTGAGCACCCGAGGTCCGGCGTCGAGCATCCGCACCGCCGCCGCGACGCGGGTGTAGGACACCGCGCAGACCTCGCACAGGTCTTGCGTGAGCACCAGGTCGGGCGCGAGGGCCGCCAGCTGGCCGACGTCGACTGAATAGAGCGACGAACCCTGGTGGGACGAGCCGACGGCAGTGGAGATTTCGCGGCTGGTCAGGATGTCGGAGTCGAGGTCCGCGGCCGTCACGACCGGCACCGACGCGATTTCGTCCGGCCAGTCGCATTCGTGGGTGCGGCCGACGAGGTCGCTCGCCTTGCCGAGGATGGCGACGAGGTCGGTGGCGGCGGGCAGCAGGGAGACGATCCGCATCTCCCCACGGTAGGTCAGGCTGCCTCGTGCAGCGCCTGCAGCAGCGACGACGCTCGATGGTCGACGTCCTCGGCCTGGAGTTCGTTCGTCACGAAGGAGAACGACAGACCCCGGCTCGGCCACGCGCCGTGGCGGCCGCCGCCGGCGCCGGAGTGGCCGAAGGCGGCGGGGTCGGCTTCGGCGGGGCCGTAGGTGCCGATCGGATCCGCCAGCTCGAAGCCCAGGCCGAAGCGCAGCGGGCGGTCGTTGATCGCGTCGATGCCTTCGGACCACGTGCGGGTCGCCTGGGCGAGGACGTCGTCCGGCACGAGTTTGCCTGCGCGCAGCAGGTCGTAGAGGCGGGCCATCGCGGTCGCGGTGCCGACGGCGCCGCCCGCGGCCAGCGTTGCGCCGCGGTACTCGGGCGAGTTCATCGAGTCGCCCGAATCGAGCAGGCCGCGGTACATCCGTTCGACGATCCGGCGGCGTTCCTCGTCCTGGAGGAACGTGCTGATCCGGTATCCGGGCGCGCGCCGCAGGAACGCGACCGGGACGGTCGGCGGGGTGCCGAGCCGCAGGTCGAGGCCGTGCGGCTCGGCGAGCAGATCCCGGATCAGGGCGCCCAGGTCCGCTCCGGTCACGCGCCGGGCCAGTTCGGTGGCGAGGTAGCCGTAGGTGAGCGCGTGGTACGCGACCTTCGTCCCGGGAGTCCACAATGGACGTTGGACGGCGAGGGCCGTGGCGTTCGCCGCGTTGTCCAGCATCGGCAGGTCCGGCTCGACGTAGGGCAGGCCGACGGTGTGCGAGAGGACCTGCGAGACCGGCACGTCCTCCTTGCCCGCGGCGGCGAACTCCGGCCAGTAGCGGGCGACGCGTTCGGCCGGGTCGAGTTTTCCCTGCGCGGTCAGCATCGCCAGCACGGTCGCGACCACGCCCTTGGTTCCGCTGAACAAGACGGCACGGGTGTCCTCGGTCCACGGCACGCCGTCCGCTGCCGAACCGCCCCACAGTTCCACTACCGGGGCGCCGTCGCGGAACACGCTGAACGCGGCCCCGCCGGTGGTCGCCGCAACGATGTCACCGAACGCGTCCCGCACGCTCTCGTAACCGGGCGTTACCGCACCGTGGACAGTCATCCGGCTCCTCACAGCCTCGGTGTCGTAGCGAGAAGTTCGCTGGTGTACTCGTGCGACGGGGAGTTCAGCACCGCCTCGACGGTGCCTTCCTCGACGATCTCGCCGCCGCGCAGGACCGCGATCCGGTCCGCCACCTCCGGGGCGAGTGCGATGTTGTGCGTCACGAACAGCATCGCCATGCCGAGTTCCCGGCGCAGTTCGCCGAGCAGTTCCACGATGGTGGCCTGCACGGAGACGTCCAGGGCGGAGGTGACCTCGTCGCACACCAGGACATCCGGAGTGGTGACGAGTGCGCGGGCGATCGCGGCTCGTTGCCGTTCGCCGCCGCTGAGCTGGTCCGGCAATCGGTTCGCGAGGTCTTGGCGCAGGCGGACCCGGTCCAGGGTCTCGGCGACGCGCTTGCGCCGCTCGGCGCGGGAGAGGGAAGTCAAGCGCACCAACGGAACCTCGATCGACTGCGCGATCGTTTTGCGTGGGTTCAGCGACGAGAACGGGCTCTGGAAGACGTACTGGATTCGGCGCAGCTCGTCGGTGCTGCGCTGCCGGGCCGCTGGAGCGAGCGGGGTGCCTTCGAGCGCGACGGTGCCGGTGAAACTGCGGTTCAGGCCCGCGATGCACTGCGACAGCGTCGTTTTCCCGGAACCGGACTCGCCGAGCAGCATCACGCTTTCCCCGCGCGTCACGGCCAGATCGATGCCGCGCAACACTTTCTGCTGCCCGTAGGACACCTTGATGTCGCGCGCAGCCAGCACCGCGTCGTCCGGCGGGGGAGCTGCGGCGGGCTCCGCGCCGAGGTCGGGCACCGCAGCGAGGAGTCGCTTCGTGTACGCGTGCTTCGGCCGCCGCAGCACCTCGTCAGCCTCGCCGCATTCGACCAGATCTCCCTGGTACATCACGGCGACCCGGTCCGCGAGCTGAGCCACCACGGCGAGGTCGTGCGTGATGTAGAGCGCCGCGACGCCGTGCTCGGACGTCAGCTGCCGCACCGTTTCCAGCACCAGTGCCTGGGTTTTCACGTCGAGGCCGGTGGTCGGCTCGTCCAGCACCACGACGCTCGGGCGGCAAGCGAAAGCCATCGCGATCCCGACCCGCTGCTGCTGCCCGCCGGACAGCTGATGCGGGTATCGCCGCTGGTATGCCTCGTTGGACGGCAAGCCCACTTCGGCGAGGACCTCGGCCACCCGCTCGTCGACCGATCCGGAGTAGCCGTGCGTTTCCAGCACCTCAGCGATCTGCCGACCGATCCGCAACGCGGGGTTGAGCGACAGCGCCGGGTCCTGCGGGATGTACGCGACCGCGCTTCCCCGAAGCTGGCGGCGCGCGGCGTCGTCGAGCGTCAGGACGTCGACCGGTTCGCCGTCGCGCGGGTGCAGCAGCACCTGGCCGCCTCCGGACACGAGCCCCCGCCGGAAATGGCCGAGCGCGGCCAATCCGGCGGTCGTCTTGCCGGAACCGGATTCGCCGACGAGCGCGAGCACTTCGCCGGGCGCGATCTCGTAGGACACCGAATGCAGCACCGGACGGCCCGCCGTCGTGCGCACGGCCAGCCCGGTCACCTCCAGCGCAGCAGTCATGCGCGCACCTCCCGGGTCCGCCCGGCCGCGGCCGAGGCGAGCGAATCGGCCACGAGGTTCGTGCCGACGGCCAGCACCGCGATCGCCGCCACCGGGAGCAGCACGCCCCACGGCTGCACGACGAGCGCGATCCGGTTCTCGTTGATCATCAGGCCCCAGTCCGCCGCCGGCGGCTGGATGCCGAGCCCGAGGAACGACAGCGAGGCGATGTAGCCGATCGAATAGGTCAGCCGCAGCCCCAGTTCCACCATCAGCGGACCGGTGATGTTCGGCAGGATCTCGCGCAGCAGGATCCGGCTGCGCGGCACGGCGTACATCTCGGCGGCGCGGATGTAGTCGTGGTTGCGCACCGATATCGTGGCCTGCCGGGCGACCCGCGCGGTCCGCGGCGCGTGCGTCAGCCCGATGACGAGCACCAGCAGCCAGCCCTTCGGGCCGATCACCGCGATCGCCAGCAACGCGATGACCAGCTGCGGGAACGACAGCAGGACGTCGTTGCCGCGCATCAGCAGACCGTCGAGCCAGCCGCCGCCGTACCCGGCGATCATGCCGAGCAGCGCGCCGAGCACGATGCCGAGCGCGGTGGCGAGCACCGCGTACAGCAGCAGCGTGGTGCCGCCCGCCAAGAACCGCGTGAGGACGTCGCGGCCGAGCCCGTCGGTGCCCATCAGCCCGTCCGGTTTGAACGGCTTTCCGGCGAAGTCCGTCGTGGTGTGCCCGGTGAGCACCGGCCCGAGCCACGGGCCGAGCAGCGCCACGAGAATCACGACTCCGGCCAGTACGGCGCCGACCTTGGCCTGCGGGAACGCCCAGGCGGTGCGGATCAGCCCGGCCGCGCGCGGCGGCGTCTCCGGGACGGCGGGCACCACCTGTTCCTCTTCGACCGCGGTCATCGCACTGCCTCCGTCCGGAGCTTGGGATCGGCGAGAATGCCGATCACGTCGGCCAGCAGGTTCACCACGATGTAGACCGCGGCGATCAGCAGCGTCACCGCCTGGACGACGGCGACGTCGCGTTTGCCGACCGCGTCGATGAGCGACTGGCCGATGCCCGGGTAACGGAACAGGAATTCGACCACCACGACGCCGCCGGCCAGCCACGCGAGCTGGATCGCGACGACCTGCGCGACCGGGCCGACCGCGTGCGGCAAGGCGTGCCGCAGCAGGATCGTCCGCTCGCGCATGCCCTTGAGCCGAGCCATTTCCACGTATCCGGAGTCGAGGACTTCGCTCATCGTCGCGCGCATCATCCGCGTGATGTACGGCGTCACGACGAGCACGAGCGTGAGCACCGGCAGGACGAGCTGGCTCGGTTGCGCCCAGACCGCCTCGCCCGGCGGCGTGAGTGTGACCGACGGCAGGACGCGGAACACCGTCGTCGCGAAGAGGACGATGAGCGCCACGCCGATCACGAACTCCGGCAGCGCGGCGATTACCAGACTGACGCCGGAGACGACCTGGTCGCTGGCGCGGCCGCGGCGCATCGCGGTCCAC
The DNA here is from genome assembly GCF_002796545.1 of Amycolatopsis sp. AA4. Classification (GTDB taxonomy): domain Bacteria; phylum Actinomycetota; class Actinomycetes; order Mycobacteriales; family Pseudonocardiaceae; genus Amycolatopsis. The sequence goes on along the minus strand of NZ_CP024894.1, from coordinate 4,240,408 downwards.
GTGCCGAGCGCGAGCCCGAGCGGGGTGGCGATCACCGCGGCGAGCACGAGCAGCACGAGCGAGGCCGACACCCGGTCCGCCAGCAGCGTCGTGACCGGGCCCTGGGTCGAGGTCGAGGTGCCGAGGTCGCCGGTGAACAGGCCGCCCAGCCACGAGAGGTAGCGCTGCCAGACCGGTTCGTCGAGGTGCAGCTGGTGCTGCAGCGCGGCGATCCGCTCCGGAGTCGCCTGCTGGCCGAGGATGGCCCGGGCCGGGTCGCCCGGCAGCAGCAGCGTCGCGACGAACACCAGCAGCGTGACCAGCCACAGCACCACGAGGCTCACGAGCAGCCGTTTGAGGATCAGCCGGGTCATGCCGCGCCTCCTTCCGCCGTGCCGAGCCAGACCTGCCGGAACTGGTAGCCCGACAGCGAGATCCCGGTCCGGTCCGGGACGAATCCGGCCACATAGGACTGGTAGGCGTCGACCTGGTCGACGAACCCCCAGACGATCAGCCCGCCTCGTTCGTACTCGATCTGCTGCGCCCGGTGCAGCAGCTCCGTGCGCGCTTTCGGGTCCACTGTGGCGCTCGCCCGCGTGACGAGATCGGTGAATTCCGGGTCGTTCCAATGGGTTTCGTTGTACGGCGCTTTCGGCAGCGCTCCGGCGGCGACCTGCGGCAGGTAGTTGCGCGTGTACCAGAAGTCCTGCGCGAAATCCCAGGACAGGTAGTTCTCGCCGTAGAACGTGGTGGTGTCGAGCTTCCGGATCCGCACGTTCACGCCGGCCGCCTTGGCCTGCTGCTGGAACACCTGCGCGGCCTCGACCGCGCCGGCCTGGATCGGCGCGGTGACCAGTTCGATGTCGAGATTCGGCTTGCCCGCTTCGGCGAGCAGCCGTTTGGCTTCGGCGATGTTCTGCTTCCGCTGCGGCAATTGCCGGTTGTACGCCGGGTCGAAGGGCGCGTAGAGGTCATTGCCGACCCGGCCCTGGCCGCTGAGCACCTGGTTGATCATCTGCTCGCGGTCGACCACCAGGCGCAGGGCCTGCCGCACCCGGACGTCGTCGAACGGCGGCCGGTCGACCCGCATGGTGAACGGCAGCCAGGTCCCGGTTTCCGACCGCAGCACCCGGATGCGCGGATCGCTGCGGAGCACGTCCACGAGCGCGACCGGGACCTGGTCGATCGCGTCCACTTGGGACGAAAGCAGGGCGTTGATCCGGGCGTCGTCGTCGGCGAAGTTGATGAGCGACAACCGGTCCAGGTACGGCTCGCCCGGACGCCAGTAGTGCTCGTTGCGGACGAAGGTGCTCTGCAGCCCGGCGGTGAACGTTTCGGCTTTGAACGGTCCGGTGCCGATCGGCCGCTTGACGTCGAAATCGTGCGGGACGATGCCGAGGCTGTACTGCCCGAGCAGGTCGTCGAAGCCGGAATTCGGGGAGGCGAGCCGGAATTCGACGGTCCGGTCGCCGGTCGCGACGACCTCGCCGAGCATGGTCAGCCCGGCCGCGCCGCTCTTCGGGTTCTTCGGGTCGGTGATCCGGCGGAAGGTCGCGACGACGTCGGCCGGGGTCACCGGGCGGCCGTCGTGGAATTTGACGCCCGGCCGCAGCACGGCGGTCCAGGTGCGCGCGTCCGGCGAGGACCTCAGAGATTCGGCCACCAGCATCTGGAGCCGGTAGTCGTGATCGCGCAGCAGCAGCGGTTCGTAGAGGTTGAGCACCCGGGCGATGTCCGGGTTCGTGGCGGGGACGTGCGGGTCGAGCGTGTCCGACGCGCCTCCGCCGGTGACTCCGACGCGGAGGGTGCCGCCTCGTTTGGGCGGCCCGGAGGGCACGGCCGCGGCGACGGTGGAGCCGCAGGCGGCCAGCAGGGGAGCGGCACCGGCGAGCGCGGCGCCGGCGAGCGCGGTCGTGAGGAATCGGCGGCGGGATACGTGGGTCGGTTTACATCGGGCTTCCATGGGTGACTTTCGAGCGGGTGAACGGCGGTCCCGGCGCGAACCGGGAGCGCCGCTCACGAGGGGGAGGGGAGGGGATCAGGCGATGGCACGTCCCGCGTAGTCCGGGACCGGGGCGAGACGCGTGTCGAGCGCGGCGGCGATTTCGGCGGGGAACGGCGTCGCGCGGCCCCCGGAAACGTGCAGGCACAACAACTCTTCGGTCGCGACGAGCTCGCCGCCGACCCGCATTTCGTGACACAGCCGCACCTTTTTCGCGCCGACTGACAGCACGGAGGTGGTCACCTCGAGTTCGGCGTCCGCGCCGACCTCGCGCAGGTACCGGACGTGAGCCTCCACCGTGTACAGCGACGCCCCGGTTCTCTCGCGGTAGCCGGGGCCGAGGCCGACGATGTCCATCAGGGCGGTGGTCGCGTCGCCGAAGACGAGCACGTAGTAGGGCTCGGAGAGATGGCCGTTGTAGTCGATCCACTCCGGACGGACCCGGTCGCGGTACTCAGCCACGGCGGGCCTGCCCGACCGCGCGCTGGATCGCGATGACCGCCCGGTCGCGTTCGGCGATGAGGTCGGCGATGGTCCGCCCGTCCGCCTCGTCGTCGCATCCGGCGACCACGGCGTCGCGGAGTTCCTTGGTGAGCTCCGGGGCTTCGAGCCGAGTCCACGGCGATTTCAGCGACGGTCCGAAGTGGTCGAGCATGTGCGCCATGCCGCCCTCGCCGCCGGCCAGGTGGAAGGTCAGCATCGGGCCTTGGATCGGCCAGCGCAGCCCCGGGCCGTCGGTGATCGCGAGGTCGATCTGCTCGACCGTCGCCTCGCCGTTCGCGACCATGTGCAGGGCTTCGCGCCACAGCGCTTCCTGCAGCCGGTTCGCGATAAACCCGGGGACCTCGCGGTCCATCGTGATCACGGACTTGCCGACGCGCCGGTAGAACGCGGCGGCCCGCTCGACCGCCCACGGCGCGCTGAGCTTCCCGCCCGCGACCTCGACCAGCGGGATCAGGTACGGCGGGTTGAACGGATGCCCGACCACGAGCCGTTCCGGCGTCTTCGCGGCGACCTGCATTTCGGTCATGCCGTAGCCCGAGGTGGACGAGGCGATCACGACGTCCGGCGCGGTGACGGCGTCGATGTCGGCGAGCAGTTTTTGCTTGAGCGCCAAGTCTTCCGGCGCGCTTTCCTGCACGAAGCCCGCGCCGTCGACGGCCTCCGCGAGCGTCGCGGTGACAGTGAGGCGGTCGCGGCTCGCGCCCGGCTTCAGGCCCAGTTCGGTGAGGGCGGGCCAGGCCGCGTTGACGAGCCTTTCGAGCTTCTCCGCGGCATCCGGGGCGGGGTCCCAGGCCCGGACGTCGAAGCCCTGGGCGAGGAAATGCGCGACCCAGCCGCCGCCGATGACCCCGGCTCCGACGCACGCGACAGTGTCCACAGTGGTCTCAGGCATGCACGCGCTCCTTCAGGCCCAGGATTTCGCGCGCCCGGTCCGGGGTGGCGATGTCCGCGCCGAGCTTCTGCACGATGTCGACCGCGCGTTCGACGAGCTGGCCGTTGGTGGCCTTGACCCCGCGCGCCAGGTAGAGGTTGTCCTCCAGCCCGACCCGGACGTGCCCGCCCAGCAGCACCGACTGCGCGACCCACGGCATCTGGTCGCGGCCGATGGCGAACGACGCCCACTGCGCGCCTTCCGGCAGGAGGTGCACCATCGCCTGCAGCAGCCCGGGGTCCGGCGGGGCGCCGTACGGGATGCCCATGCAGAGCTGGAACAGCGGCGGAGGGTCGATCAGGCCTTCCTCGACCATCTTCGTGGCGAACCAGAGGTTGCCGGTGTCGAAGATCTCCAGCTCCGGCTTCACGCCCAGCTCCTGGATGCGCTTCGCGCCGGTGCGCAGCATGTCCGGAGTGGACACATAGAGCTGGTTGCCCTCGCCGAAGTTCAGCGAACCGCAGTCGAGCGTGCAGATGTCCGGCAGCAGTTCTTCGACGTGCGGGAGCCGGTCGTGCGCGTTGACCAGGTCGGTGCCGTCGACCGGCTTGAGCGGGTCCTCGGCGTCGATGACGAGGTCGCCGCCCATGCCCGCGGTGAGGTTGACGACGACGTCCACCCCGGACTCCTTGACCAGCCGCACCGCCTCGCGGTACAGGGCCACCTCCCGCGACGGCGCGCCGGTTTCGGGTTCGCGCACGTGGATGTGCACCACGGCCGCGCCGGCGTTGGCGGCCTCGACGGCGCTCTCGGCGATCTGCGCCGGGCTGACCGGGACGTGCGGGCTCCGGCGGGTGGTGTCCCCCGCGCCGGTGAGCGCGCAGGTGACGATGACCTCGTGGTTCATCAGGCTCCTTGGACGATCGAGCGGTCGATGAAGTCGTGCAGGTGCGCGCGCATCGCGCCCACCGTGCTGCCGGGGCGCCCGGTCAGCACCTGGATGCCGAGGCCGTCGATCAGCGCGGTGAGCTGGGCGGTGGCGGCCTCGGGGTCGGCCAGGCGGAACACGCCCTGCTCCTGGCCGGTGCGGATGGTCATGAGGATGGTCTGGTACCAGCGGTCGTAGGAGTCGGTGTAGAGCGAACGCAGCCGCGGGTCGAGCGCGACCTCGTTCCAGACCTGCAGCCACACCGACCATTCGGCGCGCAGCAGGCCCTCGGTCGGCAGCTGCAGTTCGACGAGCTTGAGCAGCCGGTCGTGCGCGCCGGGCACCGCGTGCAGCTCGGCGACCTGCCGGTCGAAGGCGAGCTTCACGTTGCGCCGCAACGCTTCGTCGAGGACTTCGGTTTTGGTGGGGAAATGGTAGTGGATGGCCGCGGTGCTGGTGCCGCACGCTTGCGCGATGTCGGCGATGCGGACCCGGTGGTAGCCGCGTTCGGCGATGAGCTGCCAGGCGGTTTCGAGGATCCGCCTTCGTGGTTCGGAGTGGGCGAGGTCGTCGGGATCGCTTGCCGTGCCGGCCGCGGGGGCCGGGACGGCGGTGACGGTTTTGGCGTCATCGCTGCCGTTGAGCAGCCAGTTCACCGTGACGCCGGAGTATTCGGCTACGCGGACCAGCTCGTGCGGGGAGAAGCGGCGGGCGCCGTTGAGGGCTTTGGAGAGTTTGGTTTGGTCCAGGCCGATGGCGGCGGCGAATTCGCGTTGGGGGACGGGCATGGAGCGGATCAGCTGGCGGACCCGTTCTCGCAGCTGTTCCGATTCGTCCATGGGCGGAGACGGTAGTTGCGGGTTGCGAAAATCGCAATAGTTGCGGGCGGTGGGTGGGTAACGGTGTCCCAGAGTCGTTGTGTGGCAGGGAGTTGCGATCTTGGGTTGACTGGTTGATCAGTCGGCTCGTCGCCCTGGCGGGCGACCTCGCGCTTCCCTGGGTTGCGTGGGGCACCCCGAATTTTCATTGTGCTGACGGGCGGCTTCGTATCGGGGTTGGGGGAGGGGCTGGGTGCCTCGCTCGTTGGATGCAACGGTGCGGTTCGCGGTTCGTGGCGGGGTCCACTCGGCGGGACGGCGGCGTCTGGGTGCATTGGATGATAGGAATGGCCGGTGACCGAACCGAACTTGATCGACGCCGCCGCGGACGAGGCTGTCACGCTTACCAGCGAGCTGATCCGCATCGACACCACCAATACCGGCGACCCCGAGACCCTCGTGGGCGAGCGGGTCGCGGCCGAGTACGTCGCGGAGAAGCTGACCGACGCCGGGTACGAGATCACTTACGTCGAGTCCGGCGGCAAGGACCGGCACAACGTTCTCGTGCGGCTTCCGGGGGCCGACCCGGCTCGGGGGGCGTTGCTGATCCACGGGCATCTCGACGTGGTGCCCGCCGATCCGGCCGAGTGGTCGGTGCACCCGTTCTCCGGCGCGGTCCAGGACGGGTACGTGTGGGGGCGCGGCGCGGTCGACATGAAGGACATGGTCGGCATGACGCTGGCCCTGGCCCGGCACTACAAGATCAACAATATCGTGCCTCCGCGCGATCTGGTGTTCCTCTTCGTCGCCGACGAGGAGGCGGGCGGCAAGTTCGGGGCGCAGTGGCTCGTCGAGAACCGGCCCGAGTTGTTCGAGGGGGTCACCGAGGCGATCAGCGAGGTCGGGGGCTTCTCGATCACGTTGAAGGACAACGTCCGCGCGTACGTGATCGAGACGGCCGAGAAGGGCATCCGCTGGATGAAGCTGCGGGTTCGCGGCACCGCGGGCCACGGGTCGATGATCCATCGCGACAACGCGGTCACGAAGCTGTCCGAGGCGGTCGCGAAGCTCGGGCAGCATCAGTTCCCGTTGGTGCTGACGGATTCCGTGCGCGAATTCCTCGCGGGGGTCACCGAGATCACCGGCTGGGACTTCCCCGAGGACGACCTCGAGGGCGCGGTCGCCAAGCTGGGCAACATCTCCCGGATGATCGGCGCGACGCTGCGCGACACCGCGAACCCGACGATGCTCACCGCGGGGTACAAGTCGAACGTGATTCCTTCGGTGGCCGAGGCGGCGGTCGACTGCCGGATCCTGCCGGGCCGGATCGAGGCGTTCGACCGCGAGCTGGACGAGCTGCTCGGGCCGGACATCGAGAAGGAATGGATGGAGCTGCCGCCGGTCGAGACGACGTTCGACGGTGCGCTCGTCGACGCCATGACCGCCGCGGTGCTCGCCGAGGACCCGGGCGCGCGCACGCTGCCGTACATGCTGTCCGGCGGCACCGACGCGAAGTCCTTCCAGCAGCTCGGCATCCGCAACTTCGGCTTCGCGCCGCTCAAACTGCCCGCCGACCTCGACTTCTCCGGCCTCTTCCACGGCGTGGACGAGCGGGTCCCGGTCGAGGCGCTGAAGTTCGGCGTCCGCGTGCTGGACCGGTTCCTCCGTTCGTCCTGATGCCCGAGTTCCGGCTCGCCGACGGCACGCCCCTGCACCTCGTGCGCAGGGGCGACCCGGCGGCGGCCGTGACCGTCGTGCTGCTGCACGGCTACGCGCTCGACCAGCGCAGCTGGGGCCGGATCGCCCCGGTGCTGCCGGACGCGGTGGAGCATCCGCTCGCGGTGGTCAGCTACGACCACCGCGGGCACGGCGAGTCCGGCCGGGCCGCGCGCGGCACCGCGACGATGGGGCAGCTCGCCGACGACCTCGCCGAGGTGATCGAGCGCGAGGTCCCGGACGGCCGGGTCGTGCTCGTCGGCCACGACATGGGCGGGCTCGCGGTCATGTCGCTCACCCAGCGGCATCCGGAGCTGTTCGCCGCGCGCGTCGGCGGGCTGGTGCTGCTGTCGACGTCGTCCGGGCGGTTGGCCACCGAGGCGTCCGCGGCCTGGCCCAACGCGCTCGGCAAGGTCGCGCAGGACCTGGAAATGGTGCTGGGCGCGAAGCTCTACGGCGTGTTCCGCGAGCACACCAGCCGCGCGGTGAGCGCCGGGTTGCGCTGGTGGCTGTTCGGCGACGATCCCGATCCGGACCTGGTCGAGCTGACCGTGAAAATGATCCGCGGCAACTGGCCGCACACCGTCGCGCAGTTCCGGCCCGCGCTCGACGCGTACGCGCGGGAAGCGGCGTTGTCGCTGGCCGGCGACCTGCCGGTGACGGCGATCGTGGGGGAGCGGGACCGGATCGTCGCGCCCGCCGACGTCGAGCAGTTCGTGAGCGGGCTGGCCCAGGGGTACGCCGTGGTGCTGCCCGGGGTCGGGCACGTCGTGCCGCTGGAGGCCGCGGCGCAGGTCGTCCCGCGGATCGCCTCGGTGGTGCACGAGGTCTACCGACAACAAAACCTGTCTTGACAGCCTGAGTAGTCAGCCGCGACGATGGGACGCATGTTTCCCGTTGCGGTGATCGAGGACGCGGCCGCGGCCGAGGTGTCGCTGGATCCGGTCCGGGCCTGGCTGCTGGCCGAACTGGCCCAGCCGGCCTCGGCGACGATGCTGGCCGCCCGCGTCGACCTGCCCCGGCAGAAGGTCAACTACCACCTGCGCGCGCTGGAGAAGCACGGCCTGGTGGAGCTGGTCGAGGAGCGGCGCAAGGGCAACGTCACGGAGCGGATGATGCGGGCGACCGCGGCGTCGTACGTGATTTCGCCGTCCGCGCTCGCGGCCGTGCAGCCCGATCCGGCTCAGTCGCCGGACCGGCTGTCCGCGCGCTGGCTGCTGGCGGTCGCCGGACGGTTGGTGCGCGACGTCGGAATCCTGATCACCGGTGCGGCGAAAGCGAAAAAGCGCGTCGCGACCTTCGCGCTCGACGGCGAGGTCCGGTTCGCGTCGGCGGCCGACCGGGCGGCGTTCGCGGAGGAACTGGCGACGGCCGTGACCGCGCTGGTCGGGAAGTACCACGACGAGAAAGCCGAGAACGGCCGCGCGCACCGGGTGGTGCTGGCGGTGCACCCGAGCGTGCCGATGGGGGAGGAAAACGAGGATGGGTAAGGAATTCCGGGAGATCGACGTCGCCGAGGTCCCGGTCGAGCCGGAGGAGGTCTGGGCCGCGATCGCGACCGGGCCGGGCATCGACTCGTGGTTCATGGGCCGCAACGAGGTCGAAGGCGGGGTCGGCGGAGCGGTGCGCGGCGCGTTCGCCGCGTACGAGCCGACGCACGCGATCACCGCGTGGGACCCGCCGAACCGCCTGGCCTACGGCGGCGAACCGGAGCCGGACGGACGGCGGATCGCCTACGAATTCCTCGTCGAGGGCCGCGACGGCGGCAGCTCGGTGATCCGCTGCGTGACGAGCGGTTTCCTGCCCGGCGACGACTGGGCGGACGAGTTCGAGGCCATGCAGGCGGGCGGCGCGCTGTTCTTCCGCAACCTGGTGGAGTTCGTGCAGCACTTCCCGGGCCGCACGGCTGCGCCGGTGACCGCGTTCGGCCCGGCGCCCGTCACGGACTGGCCTGCGTTGTGGGCCGCGCTGGCGAAGGAAGTCGGTGTCGAGCAGTTGAGTATCGGCGCGAAGGTCCGGCTGGCCGGGGCGGACGGCGTGGTGTACGCGGTGAACGACCAGACCGTCGGGATCCGTACTGAGGACGGGCTTTTCTGCTTCATGCAGGGCTTCCACGGTCCGCTGGTGGCGACGCACCACATCGTGGCGCCGGACGTCGAGGTGGCGGCGGAGGAAGCCAAGTGGGCGGGGTGGATGGCCGCGCTCGGCTGAACCTTGTCGAAAACGGGGGCGGCCTGTTCGTCATCCGGTCGAGAGTGTTCTTCGACCAGGAGGAGAGACCGTGCAGTACGCGATGCTGATCTGCGGCGACGACCGCGAATGGGCCGCCTTGTCCCCGGCGGACGAGGAGGACGCGATGAAGCGGATCTACGCGTGGTTCGACCGCTGGCAGCCGATCGGGAAGGTCGGGAACGGCTTCGAGCTGCAGCCGCGGGAGACGGCGAAGACGGTGCGGGCCGGGGCGAACGGGAAACCGGTGGTCACCGACGGGCCGTATGTGGAGCTGAAGGAGATCGTGGGTTCGGTGATCCTGCTGGAGTGCGCCGATCTGGACGAGGCGGTCGAGGTCGCGGCGAGCTGGCCGCTGGGGCCGGGCGTGAGCGCCGTGGAGGTCCGGCCGGTGATGAGCCGCGAAGAAGGGTGAGTAGCCGGTCGCCTGGAGTGCCATGATTTCCGGATGACGGCGAGAAAGCCCCTCCCGGCAACGCATTCCCCGCAGGAGCCGAGCCCTTTCGCGGTGCTGCTCCGGGCCGGGGCGAGCTGGCTCGGCGTGCTGGTGCTCGGCGCCGGTGCCGGGATGGCGCTGGTGAGTGCTGCTTGGGGCGTCGGCGCGGTCGTGGTCATCGCGGTTGCGTCCGGGGCGGGCGCGGTGACGTTCCGGTTCAGCGGGCGGACCTGGCTGCTGGTGCTGACCGTCGCCTTCGCCATCCTGTACGGGGTCGCGGTCGCGATGACCTGCGTCGGCTATGTCTCAGTGCACGGCGAGCGCTACACCGCGACCGCGCTTTCCTCCGAATGCCACGATGCCCGGTCCGGTACCGCGTGCACCGCGCGATTCGCCCGCCCGGACGGCACGCTGCTGGACGAGGACGTGTCCGTCGCCTCGAAGATCGTCCCGGGCACGGCCGTCGATCTGGTGGAAGACCGAGCGGGCATCGTGGAAACCCTTGCCGCGGCGGACGCGGATGCGGACGCACTGCCGTTCGACGTGCTGTTCGTCATGGCCTGCGCGGTCGGGCTGGCGGTGCTGTTCGGGCTGGCCGGGCGGTTGCGCGTCCGGTACCCGGACCGGCCCGGCAGACACCGCAGACGCCGGTGAGCGAGCCGATCACTCGCCCGCGTAGCTGCTGAAGGTCCAGACCTGGCCCTCGGGATCGGCGCACGAGTATTCGCGGACTCCGGCCGGGGAATCGTGCACCGGGTTGAGGATCCGCGCGCCGGCGGCCTCGGCGCGGGCTTGGTGGGCGTCGAGCGCGTCGTCCGGCACCCAGACGCACAACGCGTGGCTGGTGCCGCCCAGCGCGAGCGGGCTGTGCATGCCGTACCGGTCGACCTCGTGGTCGCGGCTGAGGAAGAGCAGGCTCGAGCCCGCCCGGAGCTGGGCGTGCTCGACGCCGTTCCCTCCGTCCGCCACGAAATGCGACTCGAACCCGAAGGCCGCGGCGAGGAATTCGATCGCGGCTTTCGGATCGGCGTACTTGAGGTTGGGGAACACGGTTTGCGGCGGCGGAGCGTCGGCCATGCGGGCAGGCTACTCCGCGAACTCCGCCACGCGACGCGTCATCAGCTCGCGCTCGGCCGGGTTCGTGGCCAGCTCTAGCGCGCGTTCCGCCGAAGCCACCGCCTCGCCGGGCCGGTCGAGCGCGGCGAGCAGATCCGCGCGGGCGGCGTGCCAGAGGTGATAGCCGGAAAGCTGGCCCTCGAGAGCGTCGACCTCGTCGAGCGCCAGGGCCGGGCCGACGGCGTACCGGGTGGCCACCGCCCGGTTCAGCAGCACCACCGGCGACGGGTCCACTGTGTACAGACGGTCGTACATCGCCCGCACGCCGGCCCAGTCGGTGTCCGAGAAACTGCTTGCGACCGCGTTCATCCCGGCAATGCCGGCCCGGGTTTGATACGGCCCGGGCCGGCCGAGCCGCACCGCCTCGCGCAACCGCCGCAGCGCGCGGTGAATCGCCGGGCGGTCCCACAACCGTCGATCCTGCTGTTGCAGCAGCACGATCCGGCCCTGCGCGTCGAACCGTGCGGCGACGCGCGCCTGCTGCAACTCCAGCAACGCGGCGAGCCCGGCGACTTCCGGTTCGTGCGGCAGCAACTCCGCGAGCTGCCGGGCCAGTTCGACACCCTCGCGCGCCAATTCCTGCCGCTGTGCCGAATCTCCGCTGGCGAGATAACCCTCGTTGAAGACCAAGTACAGGACCGCGAGCACGGCGGGCAGCCGATCGGAGTACTCGTGCGGCTGCGGCGGTTCGAAGCCGATGCCGCGTTCCCGCAGCAGCCGCTTGGCTCGCGAAAGCCGTTGTGCCATCGTCGGCACCGGAACCAGAAACGCGGCGGCGATTTCGACGGTGGTGAACCCGCCTGCGGCATACAGCGTGAGCGCGACCTGCGCCGGTTCCGGCACATCCGGGTGGCAGCAAGCGAAAATCATCGCCAGCCGATCGTCGACCCCAGGTTCAGGCGGTGTCTCGGAAGCCGCCCGAGCGGCTTTCTCCCGGCCGACGGCGTCCCGGCGGAGCCGGTCGACGGCCTTGCGCCAGCCGGTCGTGACCAGCCATCCGGTGGGGCTGGCCGGCACGCCCTCGCCGGGCCAGCGCTTGAGCGCTTCGGCGACGGCCTCCGACAGCGCTTCCTCGGCCCGGTCGAAGTCGCCGAGCCGGCGGCTGAGCGCGCCCAGCATGCTCGCGGCATCGCTGCGCCAGATCCGCTCGGTCAGCTCGGCAACGTCGTTCACCACGCCATCCTGGTCCAGCCGCGGGCATGCCGCAGCAAGGCGTACAGCTTCAGCTCGTCCGCCTCGTCAAGCAGGTCAGGTGGCGAGCCCGGTCGAATGGTCGGCCGCCGTGCGCTTGCGGCGCAGCCAGATGCGCCGGGTGCCGTCGGCGTACAGCCGGACCGTGCGCAGTTCCCAGCCCGCGAACTCCGCGTGGATGGAGAGCTGGATCATCGCCGCGCGCCGGGACACCGCCGGGGGCAGGCGCAGGCGGCGATACTCCCAATCCCCTTCGACCACCGCCTCGTCGACTGTCGTCATGGCTGGATCACCTGGGTCCCTTCTCCGGCGGCCGAGCCGACGAACACGCGGCCGCTCTGGTCGTCGACGCCCACCGTGTCCGGCTGGCGCACGGTCGGGAATCGGTACTTCTCGACGGGCTCTCCGCCGCGGACGTCGTAGCCGACGACCTCGTTGCGGGCGGTCAGGGTGACCCACGCCAGGCTGCGCTTCGCGTCGTAGGCGAGGCCGTACGGGCTGCCCGGCACCGGGTAGCGCTGGCGGAGAATCAGCGGATTGGTCGAGAACGCGAGCAGCGCGCCCGCGCGGGTGTCGGTGACCAGCACGCGGCCGTACGAGTCGGCGACCGCGTTGGCCGCGCCGTCGCCCGCGCGCAGGCCTTCGTCCATCGTCCCGCCCTGCACGTCCACGCTGAACACAGCGGTGCGCAGCCGGTCGAGGACCACGACGCCGTTTCCGGTGTTGACCACGTCGTCGGCGCTGTAGAGCTGGCCGGTGATCGTCTTCGCGACCGAGCCGTTCGCCAGGACCTCGACGGCCTTGCGGTCGCGGACGGCGACGAGGGTGTCCGGGCCGTCGGCGACCCCGGCGGCGGGCTGCCCGGCGACCTTCTCGGCGGTCAGCTGCCCGCTCGGCAGCGCCACGCGCGCGAGCACGCCCTTGTCCGGGATCCCGGCGAGCGCCTGGCCCGCGGACACGCTGAGCGATTCCGCCGGACCGGGCAGCAGGACGGTCTTCTTCGGCGCACCGAGCGAGGCCAGATCGTAAAGCCGCAGCTCAGCCGGTTGCTTGAGGGCGACGACAAGCGTGTGGCTCTGCTGGTCGGCAGCGATCGCGGACACCACCGGCATCGGCAGCACCTGCCCGGCGGGAGGCGCCGCGCGGGCGGGGGAGACGGCCGGTTTGGCGGCGGTCGGATTGGCCACGACCTGCAGGTTGTCCTTCGGCTGCTCCGAGGACGAGCAGGCGGACAGCGCGAGCGCACCGGCCAGCGGGATCGCGATCCGCGAGGCGGCGGTGAGCCGACGCACCTTGAAACCTCCAGCCAAGCTCCGGCGAGCGGGTCCCTCCAGCATCCTCCAGGATCGCCTGACCGTCACGCCCGTGTCACCGACCCGACACCTGCGGCTCATCGGGTGCCCCGTTCCGGATAGCCGAATTCGACGCCGCTGACGTCGTCCAGCGCGCTGCGGATGGCGGGCGGCAGCGTGAGGTCCTCGGCGGCGAGCGACCCGGTGAGCTGGCCGGTGTCGCGCGCGCCGACGACCGGCGCGGCCACTCCGGGCCGGTCCCGGACCCAGGCCAGCGCCACCGCGAGCGGCGACGTGCCGAGACCCTCGGCGGCGGTCACGACCGCCTGCACGATCCGCGCGGCGCGTTCGGTGCGGTGGTGCTCGACGTATCCGGCGTACTCGGCGGACGCGCCGCGCGAATCCGCGGGCGTGCCGGTGCGGTACTTCCCGGTGAGGACGCCGCGGCCGAGCGGAGCCCACGGCAGGAGGCCGATCCCGTGGTGCGCCGCGGCCGGGACGACCTCGCGTTCGATGCCGCGTTCCAGCAACGAGTATTCGAACTGCCCGGACACGATCGGCGTCGTGGCGAGAGAAGCGGCGGTGGCGAGCTGCCAGCCCGCGTAGTTGGAGACGCCGACGTAACGGACCTTGCCGCTCGTCACCGCGTAGTCGAGCGCGGACAGCGTCTCCTCGATCGGCACGCACTCGTCCCACGCGTGCAGCTGCCACAGATCGATGTGGTCGGTGCGAAGGCGGCGCAGCGACCCGTCGAGCGCGGACAGCAGCGCACCGCGCGAAGCGCCGCCGCCGAACGGGCCGTCGGTGCGCCGGGCGACCGTCTTGGTGGCCAGCACGACGTCCTCGCGCGGCACCAGGTCCGACAGCAGTTCGCCGAGCATCCGCTCGGCCTCGCCGCCGGCGTAGAGGTCGGCGGTGTCCACGAGGGTGCCGCCCGCGTCGACGAACGCGACCAGCTGGCTGGCCGCCTCGTCCGGATCGGTGTCGCCGCCCCACGTCATGGTGCCGAGGGCCATCCGCGATATCCGCAGTCCCGACCGGCCGAGCTGTCGCTTTTCCACGACCGCCGAGCCTAGTGGGCGCAGCCCCCTGGACCGGACGAAGGTGACCTCGTGTCGCACCGGCGCCCTCGCGGGAGTTCTCAGGAACCACCCGATAGGTTCCCGATCGTGCGAATCGGACTGCGCCCCGAGCGGGCGGGCGAACCGGCGGGAGCGGCCTGATGGGATGGTTCGAGGCCCTGGTCCTGGGGCTGGTGCAGGGGCTCACGGAGTTCCTGCCGATCTCCTCGAGCGCGCACGTGCGGATCGTCGCGGCGCTGGCGGGCTGGGGCGATCCGGGCGCGGCGTTCACCGCGGTGACCCAGATCGGCACCGAGCTGGCGGTGATCCTCTACTTCGGACCGAAGATCGGCCGGATCCTGCGCGCCTGGTTCTTTTCCCTGTACCGCCCGGACTGGCGGCGCGACCCGGACGCTCGGCTGGGCTGGCTGATCATCGTCGGCTCGCTGCCGATCGTCGTGCTCGGCCTGCTGCTGCAGGACGAGATCGACCGGGCGTTCCGCGATCTGCGGATCACCGCGACGACGCTGATCGTGTTCGGCCTGATCCTGCTGTTCGCCGACCGGACCGCGAAGCAGCAGCGGACGCTCGACCACCTGAACGTGCCGCACGGCCTGGCCTACGGCTTCGCGCAGGCGCTCGCGCTGATCCCGGGCGTTTCGCGCTCGGGCGGCACGACGAGCGCCGGCCTGCTCATGGGTTACACCCGCTCGGAAGCCGCGGAGTACTCGTTCCTGCTCGCGGTGCCCGCGGTGTTCGGCTCGGGGCTGTACAAGCTGACCGACATCGGCAAGAACGGCGAGAACGCGCAGTGGGGGCCGACGATCCTGGCCACGCTGGTCGCCTTCGGCGTCGGCTACCTGGTGATCGCGTGGCTCATGGCCTACATCAAGAAGCGCAGCTTCGTGCCGTTCGTGATCTACCGCGTGGTGCTCGGCGTGGTGCTGTTCGGCCTGGTCTTCGGCGGCGTGCTCGACCCGAACGCGGGACCCGCGGGCGGCTGAACCGGCGGATCACCGGTTAGGGTGGCGTCGTGAGTACGGTCATCTTGCTCCGGCACGGGAAGTCCACCGCCAACGGTTCGGGCGTCCTGGCCGGGCGCACCCCGAAGGTCGGGCTGGACGACACCGGCCGGGCCCAGGCCGACGCGCTCGTCGAGCGGTTCGCCGGGGTGCCGGTCGCCGGGCTGGTGGTGTCGCCGATGCTGCGCTGCAAGCAGACCGTCGCGCCGCTGGCCGCCGCGCAGGGGCTGACGAAGGTCGTCGAACCCCGGCTGTCCGAAGTGGACTACGGGGAGTGGACCGGCCGGGAGCTCAAGAACCTGGTGAAGGAACCGCTGTGGCGCGTCGTGCAGGCGCATCCGTCGGCGGCGGTCTTCCCGGGCGGGGAAGGGCTCGCCGAGATGCAGGCGCGCGCGGTGGCCGCGATCCGCGCGCACGACGCCCGGATCACCGCCGAGCACGGCGACCACGCGGTGTGGGTCGTGTGCAGCCACGGCGACGTGATCAAGTCGATCCTGGCCGACGCGCTGGGCCAGCATCTGGACGCGTTCCAGCGGATCGTCGTCGACCCGGCCGCGGTGTCGGTCGTGCGCTACACCGAAACGCGGCCGTTCGTGCTCCGGGTGAACGAGCACGGCGGCGACCTGGCCGGGATCGTGCCGCCGCCGCCGAAGAAACGCGGCCGGGGCAAGAAGGCTTCGAGCGACGCCGTCGTGGGCGGAAGCACGGGCCGCTGACGATCGACAGTCCTTCCGTCGGATGCCCGACCCCGTAGGGTGGGCGGAACCACGCGGAGAACCCTGTGGAGAACCAGGAGCGCAAACCCGAATGATTTCCCCGGACAACCCGTTCGCCGTCCCCAGCGACCTGCCGTACGAGCTGCCGCCGTTCGACCGGATCGCCGACGAGCACTACCGGCCCGCCTTCGAAGCCGGCCTCGCCGAGCACGCCGCCGACGTGGAGCGGATCGCCGACGACCCGGCCGAGCCGACCTTCGAGAACACGATCGCGGCGCTCGAGCGGGCCGGCGCGCTGCTGACCCGGGTGTCCGGCACGTTCTTCAACATCTCGGGCTCGAACGCGACCGACGAGATCCAGGAGATCCAGGCCGAGCTGGCCCCGAAGCTGGCCGCGCACGCCGACGCGATCCACCTGAACCCCCGGCTGTTCGCCCGCATCGACGCGCTGTACCGCAAGCGCGCGGAGCTGGGCCTGAACCCGGAGGAACTGCGGCTGCTGGAGCGCCGGTACACCGACTTCAGCCGCGCGGGCGCCGGGCTGCCCGAGGAGGACCAGGCGAAGCTGCGCGCGCTGAACGAGCAGCTTTCGACGCTGCAGACCCGTTTTTCGCAGAACCTGCTGCGGGACACCAACGATCTCGCGGTCGTGCTCGACGACGCCGCGGAACTGGCCGGGCTGGGCGAAAGCGCGATCGCGGCGGCGGCGCAGACGGCGGCCGAGCGCGGTCTCGAAGGCAAGTACGTGCTGACCCTGACGCTGCCCACCGCGCAGGCGGCCGTGGCGTCGCTGGAAAACCGCGCGGTGCGCGAGCGCGTCTTCACCGCTTCGGTCTCGCGCGGCAACCGCGGAAACGCCTACGACAACAACGCGATCGTCGAGGAGATCACCCGGCTGCGCGCCGAGCGGGCCGCGCTGCTGGGCTACCCGAACCACGCGGCGTACGTGATCGCGGACGAGACGGCCAAGACCGTCGAGGCGGCCGGCGGGCTGCTGGAGCGGCTCGCTCCGGTGGCGGTCGCGAACGCGCGCACCGAGGCCGCGGAACTGCAGAAGCTGCTGGAAGCCGACGTGCCGGGCGCGACGCTGCAGCCGTGGGACTGGGCCTTCTACGCCTCGAAGGTGGAGCGCGAGCGGTTCCAGCTGGACACCGCGGCGCTGCGGCCGTACTTCGAGCTGGACCGGGTGCTGCACGACGGCGTGTTCACGGCCGCGAACCGGTTGTACGGCTTGACTTTCACCGAACGGCACGACCTGCCGAAGTACCACCCGCAGGTGCGGATCTTCGAGGTCTTCGACGCCGACGGCAGCGGGCTCGGCCTGTTCCTGATGGACTACTACACCCGCGATTCCAAGCGCGGCGGCGCGTGGATGAACAACTTCGTGGACCAGTCGCGGCTGCTCGGGCGGCGCACGGTCGTGGTCAACGTGCTGAACGTGACCAAGCCGCGCGAGGGGGAGCCGACCCTGCTCTCGCTCGACGAGGTGCGCACCGCGTTCCACGAGTTCGGGCACGCGCTGCACTCGCTGCTGTCCTCGGTCGAGTTCCCGACGTTCACCGGCACCAACGTGCCGCGCGACTTCGTCGAGTACCCGTCGCAGGTCAACGAGATGTGGATGCTGTGGCCGGAAATCCTGGCCAACTACGCCAAGCACCACGAGACGGGGGAGCCGCTTCCCGCCGGGCAGGTCGAGCTGCTGGAGGCCGCGCAGCAGTACGGGGAGGGCTTCCGCACGACCGAGTACCTCGCCGCGGCGCTGCTCGACCTCGCGTGGCACCGCCTCGGCCCGGACGACCGGGTGGAGGACGTGCAGCGGTTCGAGGCCGAGGCGCTGGAAAAGGCGGGCGTGGCACTGGAAAGCGTCCCGCCGCGCTACCGGACGACGTACTTCAACCACGTCTTCTCCGGCGGCTACAGCGCCGGGTACTACTCCTACATCTGGAGCGAGGTGCTCGACGCGGACACCGTCGAGTGGTTCACCGAGAACGGCGGACTCAAGCGGGAGAACGGCGACCACTTCCGGTCCACCCTGCTGGGCCGCGGCGGCAGCGTCGACCCGATGGAGGCGTTCGCGACCTTCCGCGGCCGCGCGCCGGAGATCGAGCCGCTGCTGAAGCGCCGGGGGCTCGCGGGCGCGTAACGTGAGTGTATAACGACCTATACGGCGGGGCTGGGGCGACCGGCCCCGCCGTATTGCGTCTACCGATCGCGATGTTCGACAGCTGCAGCGCGAGCAGGACCGCGAACGCGACCATCGTGACGACGACGGCCAGCACCGCGCCGAGCACGGTAACGCAGCTCCCGGCGACGATGCGCAGAACAGCGGCCATGGTCGCCTCGGCGCGGTCGCGGCCGAACGGCGAGACGCCTTCGACGGCGTGGTAGAGCGTCGCGCCGAGGGAGAACAGGTCGCTGACCGCGCCGTTTCCGCGGCCTTCCAGCCGTTCCGGCGCGACGCCGAGAGTTTCATCGCGGGCACGCCACACGCGGCCGAAACCACGCGACCCGAGTTCGGTGCTCAGCCGGTAGCGGCCGCCGAGCAGCGCGTCCGGGCGTCCCTCGGCCAGGCCCACAGTCCTTTGTGCTCGCGGTTGTCGGCTTTGCCAGCGCAGAGAACTCCGATGCGTCCCGGAGCCGATCCGTCGATCCGCCTGGAGCGTGCCGCTGACCTGCGCGGAAGCGCTTCTTCGTCGGATCGGCTGAATCCGGGGCCCGACTGTCGGTGGATCCGACGAAGCCGAGGAGGGGGTGCATGACCGCACAATGCGGCGTCGCCGAATCAAGGAGGATCCGACGGTGAGCATTCCGAGTTCCGCCCCGGTCGTGCGGCGGACCGAACGGACCACGTTGGCGCTGCTGGTCGGCGTCTTCATCATCGACTACATCGACCGGGTCATGATCGCGGTCGCGCTGCCGCTGATCGGCGCGGAGTTCGGGCTGTCGAAAACCACGCAGGGACTGGTCGTTTCCGCGTTCGCGATCGCCTATCTGGTCGGGCAGATGCCCGGCGGCCTGCTCGCGGACCGGGTGGGCGCGCGGCCGTTGCTGGTGATTTCGCTGGTGGCCTGGTCGGTGTTCACCGCCGCCACCGGGTTCGCGCCCGGGCTGGTCGTGCTGCTGGTGCTGCGCGCGGCGTTCGGGTTCGCGCAGGCGTTGTTCCCCGGAGCGGCGTTCAAGGCGCTGGCCGAGCGCACCACGCAGGAAGGCCGCAGCCGCGGCGCCGGGCTGCTGCTCGCGTCGAACTCGGTCGGGGCCGGGCTCGGGCCGCTGCTGGTCGCGCCGCTCGTGGTCGCCGCGGGCTGGCGGCACACGTTCTGGATCGTCGCGGTGGCCGGGCTGGTCGTCGGGCTGGCGTTGTGGCGGCTGCTGCCCGCGGCGCTGCCGCGCGAGCTGACCGAACCCGAGGCGCGGGTCGCCCCGGTGAAGGTGCCGGTGTCGCAGGTGCTGCGGAACCGGCTGGTGATCCGCTGCGCGGCGATGTTCGCCTGCTTCAACATGCTGGCCTACGGGATGATCACCTGGGTCCCGTCGTACCTGGTCGAGACCAAGGGGCTGTCGCTGGTCGCGGCGGGGATCTCGGCGGCGATCCCGCAGCTGGTCAGCGCGGCGGCGGTGCTGCTCGGCGGCTGGCTGATGAGCCGGTACTTCGACCAGCGGCCGCGCTGGCTCGTGGTGCCCGCGCTCGTCGCCGCGGCCGGGGTGCTCGTCGCGATGCTGCTGTCGGATTCGGCGACCGGGTTCACCGTGCTGCAGACGCTCGCGATGTTCATCAGCGGGCTCGCGTCGATCGGCATCGTCGGCCTGCCGCTGCGGGTGCTGCCGCGCGATCTGGTCGGCGCGGGGATGGGCCTGGTGAACACCGGCGGCCAGCTCGCCGGCGTGCTCGCGCCGCTGGTGATGGGCTGGCTCGCGGACCGGTTCGGGTTCGCCGCGGCGTTCGGCTTCCTGGCGGTGTCGACGCTCGCCGCGGCGGCGATTTCGCTGACCACGCGGTCGACGAAGCTCTCGCTCGGCGCGCCGGCCGCGGCGAAGCAGCAGGTGGGCTGACCCACTGGGGCTCGGTGGTCCGGCAGCGGACCACCGAGCCCCAGTGGCGCCCGACGATCCGACCCGGCCGTTCGGCCGCATTAGTGGTCTAGACCTTGACGGGTGACTGGTCCAGTCCAATTCTGAGAAGGTTCCGGCCGTGCGCCGCCGCCGCACGGCCCCTTTTTCGGCACTGGAGCCCGCATGCGACGAAGAAGTCACTTGTCACGATTGTCCGCCGTCCTGGCCGCAGCCGCGGCTCCGCTCGGCGTGCTGGTCGCCACCGCGGCGCCCGCGCACGCCGCGACCCCGCTGCCGAACCACGTGTTCGCGCCCTACTTCGAATCCTGGAACGGCCAGAGCCCGGCCGCGATGGCCCAGGAGGCCGGCGTCAAGCACCTGACGATGGCGTTCCTGCAAACCGCCTCCTCGGGTTCGTGCACCGTCCTGTGGAACGGCGACGCCAGCATGCCGGTGTCGGACGCGACGTTCGGCGCGGACTTCCGCACGATCCGCTCGCGCAGCGGCGACGTGATCCCGTCGTTCGGCGGCTACACCGCGGACCACAACGCCACCGAAATCGCCGACAGCTGCACGAACGTCGACCAGATCGCGGCCGCGTACGAATCGCTGATCACCACCTACGACGTGCCGCGCCTGGACATGGACATCGAGGACAACTCGCTGACCAACTCCGCGGGCATCGACCGCCGCAACAAGGCGATCAAGAAGGTCCAGGACTGGGCCGCGGCCAACGGGCGCCAGCTGCAGATCTCGTACACGCTGCCGACCACCACGAGCGGTCTCACCAGCGCGCTGGGCGTGCTGCAGAACGCCGTTTCCAACGGGACCAAGGTCGACGTGGTCAACCTGATGACCTTCGACTACTACGACAACGCCACTCACAACATGGCCCAGGACACCCAGACCGCCGCGGCCGGGCTGGTGTCGCAGCTGGCGTCGCTGTACCCGGACAAGACGCAGCAACAGTTGTGGGGGATGGTCGGCATCACCGAGATGCCGGGCATCGACGACTTCGGCGCGGCCGAAACGTTCACCACCGCGGACGCGGTCACGGTCTACAACTGGGCCGTGTCCAAGGGCATCAACCTGCTGTCGTTCTGGGCGCTCCAGCGCGACAACGGCAGCTGCCCGGGCACCGGCGCGCAGGACACCTGTTCCGGCATCCCGCAGGACAAGTGGTACTTCAGCCACACGTTCGCCCCGTTCACCGGCGGGACCCCGGTGCCGGGCGACGACTTCTCGGTGACGGCCAGCCCGGCCTCGGCCTCGGTCGACCCGGGCGGTTCGGCGACCGGCAAGGTGACCACCGCGGTGACTTCCGGTACGGCGCAACAGGTTTCGCTGTCGGTGAGCGGCGCGCCGGGCGGCGTGACCGCGACGGTCAGCCCGGCCACGGTCAAGGCGGGGGAGAGCGCGAACCTGTCGATCACCACGACCGCGGCCACGCAGCCCGGCGTCTACCCGCTGACGATCACCGGCTCGGTCGCGGGCGGCGGCAGCCACACCGCGACGTACACGCTGACGGTCAACGGAACCAGCCCGACCGGAAGCGTCGTCAACGGCAACTTCGAAACCGGTGCGCTCAGCCCGTGGAGCGGCGGGACGATCGTGTCCTCGCCGGTGCACTCCGGCAGCCACGCACTGCAGGTTTCGCCGACGGCGTCGACCACCGGGGAAGCGGCCCAGAACCTGACGCTCGCGCCGAACCACGCGTACACGCTGACGGCGTGGGTCCAGGGCGGATACGCCTACGCCGGCGTCCGCGGGGGAGCGACGGCCAGCTCGTGGAGCGCGAACTCCAGCTGGACCAAGCTGACGATCCCGTTCACGACCGGCGCGTCCGGCGCGGTGACGGTGTACGTCCACGGCTGGTACGGCCAGAGCCCGATCTACGCCGACGACATTTCGGTGAGCTGACTACTGTATAACGACATATACAGCCGGGCGCTAGGCAAGATTTCTTGCCTAGCGCCCGGCTCGCACCCCCGGTCAAAAAACGCTCAAGAACGGCCGAGGGCCGAGATCAGGCCGCGGTACAGCCAGTACATCGGCTTCGGGGCGTAGTCGTCGGTCAGGATGCCGAAGTTGTCGAACGGGCTGGGGGAGCCGGTGACGTCGTCGCGCAGGGCGAACAGTTCGTAGCTGGCCACGTTTTCCGTGACGCGGTCCTGGTTGATCGCCAGGATTTCCGTGGTGAGCGCGCGGGCTTGGCCGGCTGGCGTGCGGTCGGCGGTGTGGGTCGCCCAGCCGTTCTCCGACACGCGGATCGGCACGTCGCGGCCGAGGCCCGCGATCGGCATCTCCTGGGTGCGGACAGTGTGCAGGGTCTGGTGGACGAACCCGGCGAGGTCGGGCTCCGGCGGGATGCCGGGCAGTCCGGAGTCGGGGTAGAGGTCGACGCCGACGAACCCGACCGAACGGCTGAACTCCGCGCCGCCGAGCTGGGCGAGGTGCTGCCAGAACTGGGTGAACGGCCGGGTGTAGGCGACCTCGTCGAAGCCGATCTGCAGCTTGCCGAATCCTTCGCGGTCCGCTGCCTTCTTGCCCGCGATGACACCCTGCACCAGCGCGTTGTCGCCGTTCGGCTGCGGCACGACGTTCTGTTCGAGGGTCACCGAGATCGTGTCGGCGACCGGACCGTAGCGGCGCACCGTCCTCTCGACGCAGGCCTGCCATTCCGGCATGGTCTGGCCGGAGTAGCCGAGCACGACGTCGAGGCGGCGGCCTGGCGCGAGGTACTGCATCTCGTCGTCCGGGAAGGCGCTGCCGCACCCTAGGTAGTCGCGGAGCAGGAACGTTCTGTGCCCGGATTGCAGCTGTGCCAACGCTTTCCGGATCTCGGCCGGATTGTCGGGTTTGCCGGTGGTGGACCCGCCGCCCGCGTACCCGCCCGGATAGATGCCGAAGGTCAGCGACGTCGGCGCGGCCTCGGCTACGGCCGGGACGAGCATGGTGAGTCCGGCGGTGAGGGCGGCGACGGCGATCCGGATTTTCTTCATGCGATCGAGTATTGGGGTCGGCGGCCGGGAAACCCGATGACGGATGTCATCTTCCGGCCGGGACACTCGTCAGCAATGCGGGAAAGACGTCCTCGGGCGGACGAATCCGCTCCGGGCACGGCACACCGGGGCCGAACACGACGGGTTCGTCGCTGCCGAGGGCGGCGTCGAAGACGGCGGGATCCCATCGGCCCCAAGCGATCGACACCGCGGGCAGCCCGTTGGCGCGGCGGTGGGTGGCGAGGGCGTCGAGGAAGCGGTTGGCCGCAGCGTAGTTCGCTTCGGCCTCGCCGAAGGTTCCGGCGAGGGACGAGAAAAGCACGAACGCGGACAACGGCAGGTGTTCGGTCGCTTGGTGGAGGACCCAGGCGGAGCCGGCCTTCGCGCGCAGGACCGGGTCGAGGGTCTGGGTCGCGGCGAAGGGGTCGTGGAAGACCGCGGCGCAGTGGATGACTGCGGTGAGCGGCGGGGTGCAGGAGGCGAGGAGGCTTTCGACCTGATCCGGGTCGGCGACGTCGATGGCGGCGATGCGGACGTCCGCGTCGAGATCGGTCGGGAGGCGTTCGGCGGCGGGTCCGCTGCGGCTCGCCAGCACAAGGTGCCGGACGCCGTGCTCGGCGACGAGATGTTCGGCCAGCAGGGTGCCGATCCGGCCGGTGCCGCCGGTGACCAGGACGGTGCCGGACGGATCGATCGGCCGGGCGGGGGAGGAGGCGGCGGGCGCGACCCGGAAGCCGTGCGGGACGCCGTCGCGGATGGCGAGCTGGGGTTCGGTGCTGCCGCCGGCCAGGTGGAGGATTTCGGCGGCGGGGGTGGGCCGGTCGACGTCGACCGCGGTGATCTTGGCGGCCGAAGCGGTGAGCTGGCCCCAGACCGCGGCGCTCGCGGGATCGGGATCGGGCCCGGTGGCGTTGGTGGTGACGACGATGAGCCCGTCTTCGCGGTGCTGCAGGGCGCGCCGGGTGTGGGCGGTGAGGGAGTGGAGGTCCGGGCTGGCGGGGATTTCGAGGATTTCCGCGTCGCCGGAACGCGCCGCGACAGGAACCCACCGAGGGCGGTAGAGCAGGGATTCGGCGGGCAGGGCGACCCGCTGGGCGCCGCTGCCGGCGAAGACCTCGTTCCAGGCGACGGGCACCCCCGCGGTGTGCAGCCGGGCGAGTTCGGCGAGAAGGTCTTGGACGGAGGGCGGGGTGAGGTCCAGGACGAGGCTGGTGTCGTCCCGGGGCCGTCTGGTGCCGCGGGCGACGGCTTCCGGGCGGAGGCCCCACGATTCGAGCAGGCAGCACAGGGCGGCTTGGAAAGCGAAAAGCCAGTCCTCGTAGTCGCCCAGCATCGCGTCGAAGGCGTCGGCGAAAAGCGGAAACCGTTGCGAGAACGCAGTTTCTCGACCGGGACAGAGTTTGCTGCCGCGGGAGACGAAGGTCAGCCGGGGACGATCCGGCACGGGGTCGCCGGGGGTTTCGCCGCTCGCGACCGCTTCGAGGGCGCTCCGGTCGCCGGCCGGGACTACAACGCGGAGCGCCAACGGGGGGGCGGGTCGCGAGGGAGTAGGCGAGGTCGAGGTCGGACGCCGGGCTGTCGAGGAGGCCCGCGGCGAGGGCGCGCAGGGCGACGCTGTCGCGCGCGCTGAGCAGCCAGGGCGGAGTGGGGAAGTCCGGGAGGGCAGCGGGTTCTGGCATGGGAGTCTCTTCCGGAAGGACCTGCGCGGGTCGAGGAAGGCCGTCGACAGGCGGGAATGCGCGGTCAGACCGGGAAAGCGCGTCGATGGCTGTCGAAGGCCGGTGAGAATCAGGATTGCGCCGGAATCAGCCGGGGAAACCGCGGTTTCCGCATCGGCGGCAGGCGCGGGGGAGCCGGGTCCGGTCAGCGGCGGCCGGACCGCGTCGGCTCTGTGTCCTGGCATTCCTCGACATATACCGCGCTCAGGCCGGGCCGGGCGGCAGGTTTCCCGTTTGGTCCCCGTTCCGTGCACGCGGTGCCTTCGCCGCTGCTCGGCGGGCAACGATTTCCGCGACCTTCGCGCACGTTTCGTCCGGGTCGAGGAGTTCGGTGTCCAGCACTGTGCACTGTGGACGGAGCGGGAGGTACTCCGCGACGTGGTCGTGGATCCGGTCGAGCACGACCGGTCCGCCCAGTTCGGCCATCGCGTCGGCCGCGGGGTGGTCGCGGGGTGGCCGCCGCGCGCGGTGAACCGGGCCTTCGCCTGCGGACGGGACGCGACGAGCATGATCTCGACGTACTCGCCGCCTGCCGCGCGGGCCGCTTCCTCGAACCGTTCGGCCTGCCCGACTTTGGCCACCAGCTGCGGCATGACGACGTCGCATCCGGCCCGCAGATGGGTTTCCGCCATGGCGAGCGCGAGCCGGCGCGCGGCGGGCAGCGTGTCCCAGAACGCGGTCCGCCAGCCGCCGATCATCGTGATCACCTGGTCGGCGTCGAGATCGAGCACTCCGGGGTGAAGATCGGCGTAGCGCCGCGCGACGGTGGACTTCCCGATGCCGGACGGGCCGTTGAGATGGATCAGTCGGGCCATCCACCCGACTTTAGCGCTCCAGCGGTTGCCAGCGGCCGTCGCGGACGCGCCCGAAGACGACGTCGGCGAAGTGGTTCCCGAAGCCGATCGTGCCTGGCTCGGCGAGTTCGGCGACGAGCTTCCGGCGGTGGCTGGCGGCCTCGGCCGGATCGTGGTCGTACCCGCACGACCAGTCCGGGTTTTCGATCTGGATCGGCGAATGGGCGGCGTCGCCGAACGCGATCAGCCGGTGCTCGCCGGCGGTGATGACGTACTCGGCGTGCCCGGGCGTGTGCCCGGCGGCGAAGCGCACGTGGACGCCGGGAAACACTTCCTGCCCGTCCTCGACCGTGCGGACCCGCGGCGCCATCGCGTCGATCTCGCTGGACGCCTCGCGCTGCGCCCATTCCCGCTCTGCGACCAGGTATTCGGTCTGCGCGAATGCTGGCTCCACCGCCCAGCCGAAGTGGTCGGAGTGCAAATGCGTGAGCGCTACCGCCTCGAGGTCTTCCGGTCGGCGTCCGAGCGCGGCCAGGTTGTCGAGCAGCGCGCCGCCGTACAGCACGCCGTTCGGCGCGCCCGGTTCGGCGGGCACCGACTGCGGCCCGAACCCGGCGTCGATCAGCAGCGCCCGGCCGTCGCGTTCCACCAGGAGCCCGCCGATGCTCGCGACGAGATAGCCGTCGGCGTCCAGGTACTCCGGATGCGCGGCCCAGGTTCCGGCGGTGCTGCCGGGCAGCCACCAGCGCGGATTCCCTTGCACCGCGCCGTCCGGCACGAAGGACACCTTCGTCTCGCCCAAGTGGATGGTCTGGCGCCGCGCGGGCTTGCGCAGCCGGTCGTCGAGCATGGTACGGGTCCCTTCCCTCGGTCTTCCCCGACCATAAGTATCAAGCTAGAAACATTCAAGCTTTAAATATTGAGGCTTGATGGAGTTGCTAGGATGGCGTCATGACGGAATCTCGGGCGGTCGCCGAACGGGAGCTGTGCGGTCTGGTGAACGGGCTGGCGCAGCAGATCGCCGACCACGTCCGCGAGCGCGCGGTGACGCTGGGGCTGACCGCCGCGCAGGCGACGGCGCTGCGAGAGCTGACCGGGCCGATGACCATGCGCGAGCTGGCCGAGCGGATGAGCTGCGAGCCGTCGAACGCCACGTTCGTCGTCGACAAGCTGGAAAAGCAGGGCCTGCTCGAACGCCGGGCGCATCCGACCGACCGGCGCGCGCGGCATCTCGTGCTGACCGCCGAGGGCACGGCGCTGCGCCGGCGGCTGCTCGACCTGCTGACCCGGGATTCGCCGCTGGCCGGGCTCAGCCCGCAGGAGCAGCGGGTGCTGCAGGGGCTTCTGGAGCAGGCGCTCGTGCCGGGCGCAGGCCGTCGAGGATGATCCAGAGATTCCGCCGCCACTGGTCGTCGCTCGGCACGAGGCCGATCGTGTGGTCCGGCGGGATCGCGGTGGCGAGCGCGAACGGGACGTCCCGCCAGTCGACGTCGGCGCGGAGCGTCCCGGCCTTTTGCGCGCGCTCGACCAGCTGACGCATCGCCCGCTGCAGCCGGGTGATCCGGGGCTCCAGGTCAAGCCGTTCGCCGCGGCCGGACAGGGCGTCGTGGAGCCCGCAGCTGGACGCGCGCAGCTGGACGTAGGTCTCAGCGAACTCGGCGAATCCCCGCCACGGGTCGGGGGAGTCGAGCGCGAGTGCGGCGCGGTCGGTCATCTCGTCGATGGTGTCGGCGAGGATCGCGGCGAGGAGAGCGTCCAGGGACGGCACTCGCCGGTACAGCGTGCCGAGGCCGACGCCCGCGCGCTGGGCGAGGTCGCGAGTCGTGAGCGCGAGTCCGAGTTCGTCGAGCGCTTCGCGGGCCGCCGCGACCAGCCGCTCGACGTTGCGCTGCGCGTCGGCTCGCGGGCGGCCTTCGGCGAGCAGTGCGGTGACGGCGGACTCCGGCATTCCCGCAGTCTAAACCAAGCGGGTCAGCTTGTTCCGCTTCTGGTAGCTTGGTGGAACCGGAACATCGTGACCCGCTTAGTGGAGGTGGGGCTTGACCAAGCCGATCGGCGTCGGGATCCTCGGCGCGAACCCGGACCGGGGCTGGGCCGCGCGGGCGCACATTCCGGCGATAGCCGCGTCGCCCGACTTCTCGCTCGCTGCTGTCGCGACCACACGTACCAGCAGCGCGGAAGAGGCGCGAGCCCGTTTCGGGGCCCGGCATGCTTTTACCGACGCTCGCAGTCTCGCCGAGCATCCTGACGTCGACCTGGTTGTCGTCACGGTGAAGGTGCCCGCGCACGTCGAACTGGTGACGGCTGCGCTGGAAGCGGGCAAGCACGTCTACTGCGAGTGGCCCTTGGCGACGACCGCGGAGGAAGCCGCCGCGCTGGCTGCGGCGGGGGAGCGGGCCGGAGTGCGCACGGCGGTCGGTCTGCAGGCGCGGTTCTCGCCAGCTGTCCGCCAGGCCCGCGCGATGCTCTCCGACATCGGCACCGTGCAGTCGGCGACCGTCTACAGCTCGCGCGGCAAGGGAAACATGCGCGACGTCCCCGGTTGGACGGCCTATACCTACGACCGGCGTGCCGGGGCCGGACTGGTCGAAGTCCTCGGCGGGCACGCGCTCGATCTGGTGCAGTACCTGCTCGGGCCGATCCGGGAACTGACCGCCCGGACGGCGATCCGGAACGGCTCGCATCGCGTCGCCGAGACGGGGGAGCGGATCGACGTGACGGCGCCGGACCACTTCCTCGCGCACGCCGAACTCGACAGCGGGGCCGTGGTGTCGGTCCATCTGCACGACGGAGAAGCGGCATTGCCTCGGACGCGCATCGAAATCGCGGGCACCGAGGGGAATCTCGCGCTGACTTCCGCGCCGGAGACCGATCCGTGGGCCGCACAGCTCCAGATCGGCCCGCTGGATCTCCGCTTGGCGCGTCCCGGCAGTCCGGAATGGACGGTGGTCCCGGTGGACGATACCGGCAAGCTGCCCGTCCAGGCCGCGAACGTCGGCCGGGTCTACGACCGGCTGGCCGCGGACCTCCGCGACGGAACCCGGACAGTGCCCGGCTTCGAGGCCGCCCGCCGACTGCACGAACTGCTTTCGACTGTATAACGACCTATACGGCGGGCGATATGAGAAACGGCTGCACCGTAAGACCGCACGCGCCACGTACAGGACACAAAACCAGCTAAAGACGCCAAACGCACGATGGCCGCCCCGAAACCGGGGCGGCCATCGCGGAAAACGAACCTCAGATCAGGCCCAGCTTGCGGACCGCGTCGCGCTCCTCGGCCAGTTCCGCCACGGAGGCGTCGATGCGCGGGCGGGAGAACTCGTCGATCTCCAGGCCCTGCACGATCTCGTACTTGCCGTTCTTCGCGGTGACCGGGAAGGAGGAGATGAGGCCCTCCGGGACGCCGTAGGAGCCGTCGGAGACGACGCCGGCCGAGGTCCAGTCGCCCTCGGGGGTGCCGTTGACCCAGGTGTAGACGTGGTCGATCGCGGCCGACGCGGCCGACGCGGCCGAGGAGAGGCCGCGGGCCTCGATGATCGCGGCGCCGCGCTTGGCGACGGTCGGGATGAAGGTGTCGGCGAGCCACGCCTCGTCGTTGATGGTCTCGGCGACGCTCTTGCCGTTGACCTCGGCGTGCTGCACCGACGGGTACTGCGTGGCCGAGTGGTTGCCCCAGATCGCGACCTTCTTCAGGTCGGTCACGGCGACGCCGAGCTTCTTGGCCAGCTGCGCCAGCGCACGGTTGTGGTCGAGGCGGGTCATCGCGGTGAAGCGCTCGGCGGGCACGTCGGGGGCGTGCTGCTGGGCGATCAGGGCGTTGGTGTTGGCCGGGTTGCCGACCACCAGGACCTTGATGTCGTCGGCCGCGCCGGCGTTGATCGCCTCGCCCTGGGGCTTGAAGATGCCGCCGTTGGCCTC
This sequence comes from Amycolatopsis sp. AA4, assembly GCF_002796545.1. Lineage (GTDB taxonomy): Bacteria > Actinomycetota > Actinomycetes > Mycobacteriales > Pseudonocardiaceae > Amycolatopsis. The sequence continues at coordinate 4,211,042 of NZ_CP024894.1, read as the reverse complement.
GAGCAGGTCGCCGCGCTCCATGCCCTTGCTGCGCGGGCGGGCACCGACCAGGAGGCCGATGTTCGCGCCGGAGAAGGCCTGCTTCGGGTCGTCGAAGATGTCGATGCCGGCCAGCAGCGGGAACGCGCCGTCGTCCAGCTCCATCGCGGTGCCCTCAGCCGCCTTGACCGCCTGGGGGATCTCCAGGAGCCGCAGCTTCACCGGGGTGTCGGCGCCGAGCAGCTGACCGGACGCGATGCGGAACAGCAGCGCGTAGCCGATCTGGCCGGCCGCACCGGTGACGGTGACGTTGACAGGGGCTTGGGTCATTGCGCTTCTCCAGCTTGAGACGACTTTGGCTAGTACCGAGGATGCTAGCCCTACCGGCGGGCGCCGTCCGGGTGCGTCCAGTCACGGTAGCCAGGATCACGTTCGCCGGGTCCGCCTTAAGTAGTGAGGCGAAGGGCGTAACTCCAGATCACGATCGAGTCGCGGGCCCGCGCGCGTGCGGTGGGCACGGAACCGCCGGGCTTCGGGACGGACGGCGCGGGCGAGCCGGACGGGCGAATCGCGCCGGAAAGCGCGGGGCGGCGGGTAGGCGAATGCGCCGCGCGAACTGTCCTGATTGCCCCGGTTTGGCGGGCCGTTTCCGCCGGATTGACCGGACCACTGCGGGCAGGTGGTTCCGCGTCGTTTATTTTGCACCATTTTTGTTGATTCGTCAATTGTCCATAATAGCTTTTGTCAACGCTTCGTCAATCTGTTGCTGTGCGCAGCTAAGCACGGGCGTTGCTCCATTCAGTGGGACTCGGAGAGTAGTTCGAGCGCTACCCTGTCGAAACCCCCCCGCCCACTCGGAAGTAATGGGAAGGAACCCATGCTTACCACGATGGCCGCTGCCGTGCTGGCCCTTTCTTCGACGATTACCCCGCATTCTTGGCCGCAGAATCCCCCGCCGGACAAAATCATCATCGACGTGGCGACGGTGAACGGGACCGGCTGCCCGCCGGACACGGCCGCCGTTTCGGTTTCCGCGGACAACACCGCGTTCACCGTGACCTACAGCCAATACACCGCGCAGGTCGGCGTCGGCGCGCAGCCGACGGACTTCCGGAAGAACTGCCAGATCGGCCTGCGCGTGCACGTGCCGCAGGGGTTCACGTACGGGATCGCCTCGGCGGACTACCGCGGCTTCGGGCACCTGGAAAAGGGCGCGTACGGCGTGGAGCGCGCGAACTACTATTTCCAGGGGAACTCTCCGACCGCGTTCGTGACGCATCGGCTCGACGGTTTCTACGACAATGACTGGCAGTTCTCGGATTCGACGGACGTCGACGCGATTATCTACGAGCCGTGCGGCCAGGAGCGGAACCTGAACATCAACACGGAATTGCGGACGTATGCCGGGAGTTCGGATCCGGCGAAGACGACGAGCTTCCTGACGATGGACTCCACGGACGGCAGCGTCCAGACGGTTTACCACTTCGCCTGGAAGACCTGCCCGGACGTCCGGTAACCGCGAACTCGGACCCGTGAGCGCTTCCTCGGGCGCTCACGGGTCCGTCCGCGTCACGTTTTCCGCGAGCCGGGTGAGCAATGCGGCCAGGGTCGCGATCTCGTCGTCGGTGAATCCGCGGCGCATCCGTTTGTCGTGCGCGATCGCCGCGTCGGCGAGACGGTGGAAGGTGCGCTCGCCGTGGTCGGTCAGCTCGACCTGGTGCACGCGCCGGTTTTCCGGGTCGCGGGTGCGGGTGAGCAGGCCGGCGGTTTCCATGCCGTTGAGGTGGTGGGTGAGCGTCGCGCCCTGGATGCCGACGGCGTCGGCGAGTTCGCGCTGGCTCGCGTGCTGCCGGGTTTTGAGCGCGATGAGGATCTGCCAGACCGGTTGCGATCCGCCGACCTCGGCCAGCGCGCGGTCGAACGCCTGGCCCGCGGTCTTGGCGGTGCGGGCGAGGAGGACGCCGAGCGGCGGGGTGGCGGGTCGGGGCACGGGGAGGACGGTACCGCAGGATGCTCGAAAGCTAACCGTTTGACGACGAACGATTAGATCTCTAACGTTTATGGTGTCTCATCGAACGGCGCTGGAGGGAATCATGGACGTTGCGGAGATCTCCGAACTCGGCAAACGCTGGGCCGCGGCGGAGGTCGCGGGCGATACCGGCACGCTCGGCGGCCTGGTCGCCGACGGGTTCCGGCTCGTCGGGCCGCTCGGCTTCGTGCTCGACCGGGAGCAGTGGCTGGGCCGCTATGAGTCCGGCGCGCTGGCGACGCAGCGGCTCGACTGGCGCGACGTCGAGGTGCGCGTCCACGGCGACACGGCGATCGCGATCGGCGTGCAGGACCAGGAAGCGACCCATCAGGGCAACCGCGTCGACGGCACGTTCCGGGCGACGCACGTGCTCGTCCGCGGCGAGGACGGTTGGCGGATCGCCGGGATGCACCTCAGTCCGATGGGGGCCCCGCCTGCTTTCGCGCGCTGATCCGGCGGGTCGCGGCGCGGGAGGAACCGGTGCGCGCGAAGACTGGTGGGCCGGTGGTGCGGTTCAGGGTTTGTGCCACAGGTGGACGGTGGTGTCCGCCGTCGAACCGGACGTGGTGGCGACGGTTTTCCCGTCCGGGCTGACGGAGAGCGCGGCGATTCCGGGCAGGCCCGCGCCCTCCTGTTTCCCGTCGAGACGGAGGACGACGAGGGTGCCCGCCGAGAGCGCGAGCAGGTGCTGATCGTCCAGACCGGGCAGGACGAAGGTCAACCAGACCGTCCCGTTGCCCTGGTCGATCTGCGTGGGGGCCAGCGTGAAGCCCGGCCGGAGTTCCTTGTGCGCGGCGGTGTCCCACTGGTGCACTTTCGCCGGTTCGCGGGCGTCCCCGCTGGTGGTGATCAGTGTCCGGCCGTCCGGTCGGAAGGCGAAGCAGCAGAGCCGGTCGTTCTCGGCCATGGTGATCGGATCGCCCTCCGCTTTGAGCGAAGCCGTGTCCCACAGGCTGACCTGGCCGCGGTGGTCGAAGTGGCCGTCCCACTGGTACACGGCGAGCGTGCGTCCGTCGGGGCTGAACCCGTGTTGGCGGAAGGTGCTCGACGTGGCGATGCTGCCGACACGGGTGTGGTCGGCGACCCGCCACAGCTCGATCCGCTGCGGGGAGGCCATCGGCACCGCGACGAGGCTGCCGTCGGGGCTGAGCGACGGCCAGCTTCCGTTGACGTCGACGCCTTCGAGCACCAGCGGCGCGCCGGTTTCCTTGCCGGTCCGCGCCTCCCAGGTTTGGACGGTGAGCTGCGTGCTTTTCATCCGTGCGGCGACGAAGGAGACCCCGTCGAGACTGAACGCCCGCTCGGCCGGGACAGCGTCGGGGAAGGGGCCGAGGCGACGGCCGACCGGCTTGCGCGTGTCGACGTCCAGGATCTCCATGCTGAAGTCGGCGTTCACCGTGGCGAGCAGTCGTCCGTCGTGGTTGAACTGGATGACCTGCGGATGTCCGCGGGCGACGAGGAAGCCGGATTCGACGAGCGGCGGCTGCGGTGCGGGCGGGAGCGCGTCGGGTGCGGGCGGGCCCGGCCAGGCGATCCAGGCGGCGAGTCCGAGGATCGCCAGGGCGAGTGCGCCGATCAGCATCCGCCGCCGTGAGAGCGGGCGCGGCGGGGTCTCTGGTGTGTCGGCGATCTGGTAGATCACCGGGTCGGTCTTGTCCGGTATCGGCTGGCCGTCGAGGAATTCGGCGAGTTGGGCCGTGCGTTCGGCGATGAGCTGCTCGACGGCGGGCGGCCACGGAGCCGTGTCCGAGCCGAGTGCTTCGAGCAGTTGGGCGGCGGTGGGCCGGTCGGCCGGGTTTTCCGCGAGGCACGGGCGGAGCGGCTCGGGAAGCGGGGTGTCCGCGGCGAGAAGGGCACCGAGGGCGAGCAAGTCGTCGGCCGGGTCGGTGCCGGTCGCGCGGGGGACGAGCCGTGCCCCGGTGCTGGTGAGCCGGACGTGGGAGCGGTCGAGGTTTCCGTGGGCCAGTCCGGCGCTGTGGAGCTGAGTCAGGTCGGCCGCTATCCCGGCGGCCAGCCGGAGCACCACCGGTTCGGGCAGCGGCGCGGGCACGGCCCGCAGAGCGGGTCCGGGATGGAATTCCGAAGCGCGCCAGGGCATGGAGGCGTCCGGGTCGGCTTCGAACACCGCGCTCAAGGCGGCCGTTTCGGCGCGGAACCCGGTGTCCTCGCCGGTGAGCGGGAGCGTGAGCGCGACCAGCCGGTCGTCCGGTCCGCCGCCGAGCAGGACCCGGGTCGTGTCGTCCCGCGCGAGTTCCGCGAGCACGCGGTACTGCCCGAGCCAGAGCGGGTCGTCGACCGCGGGTCTTCGCATCAGCTGCCTCCCCAGTAGCTGTCCGAGAAGAAGGATCTTGCCAGGTTTGCGGCCGGGGAAGGTACGAGCGGGCAGAATCCGTTGTCGCCGCAGGCAGTACCGGGCCGGGGAGTGCTTGAATGCGATCATGGTCGCACTTCGCACTCTTGGCTCTTCCGATCTCGCCGTCTCCCCGCTGTGCCTCGGCGGGAACGTGTTCGGCTGGACCGCCGACGAAGCGGCTTCGTTCGCGGTGCTGGACGCCTATGCCGAGGCGGGCGGCAACTTCCTCGACACGTCCGATTCGTACATGTATCACTTCCCGGGCAACGAAGCCGGGCAGTCCGAGCGGATCCTCGGCAAGTGGCTCGCCGCGCGCGGGAACCGGGACGACGTGGTCGTGGCGACGAAGGTCGGCGACCACCCGCAGTTCAAGGGGCTGGCGCCGGCGAACATCAAGGCCGCGGCCGAGGAATCGCTGCGGCGGCTGGGGATCGAGCGGATCGATCTGTACTACACGCATTTCGACGACGAATCCGTGCCGGTCGGGGACATCGTCGCGGCGCTGGACGAGCTGGTGAGGGAGGGCAAGGTCCGCGCGATCGGGACGTCGAACATCAGCCCGGAGCGGCTGGCCGCGTCGCTGGAGTTCTCCGACCGCGAGGGGCTGGCGAAGTACGTCACGCTGCAGCCGAAGTACAACCTCGTCGCGCGGGAGTACGAGAGCGAGCGGCGGCGGATCGTGGAGCGGCACGGGCTGGCCTGCGTGCCGTATTTCGGTCTCGCGTCGGGGTTCCTGACCGGCAAGTACCGGCCCGGCCAGCAGGTGGACAGCATCCGCGATCTGCCCGGGCTCGCCGGGGGATACGCGGACACCGAGCACGGCGTCAAGGTGCTCGCGGCGCTGGAGGAGGTCGCGAAGGCGCGCGGCGCGGAGATGGCGACGGTCGCGTTGGCGTGGCTCGCGCAGCAGCCGACGGTGGCCGCACCGATCGCGTCCGCGCGCACGGTCGAGCAGGTTCCCGCGCTGGTCGCGATGCACGACGTGGAGCTGAGCGACGCCGAGCTGCGGATCCTCGACGCCGCCTCCACCTAAATCAGCTGTGCCGCGGCGGGTCCTGCGCCCCGACGCCCAGCACGCGGCCCAGCGCGATCAGCCCCTCGTCGAGGTGGCTCAGGCTGGACAGCACCGCGCGGGTCTCGGCCTCGTCGACCCGGTCGGCGACCGGGGTGCCGTCGTCGCGGACGAGTTTGCGCGTGCGCGTGCTGCCCGGGTTGCTGACCGACTCGTGCACGAGGTCGACGTTCGCGATGATCCGGCCGGCGAACTGGTCCAGGCGCTCCGAGACCGGGCCGGCGAGCTGGCCGGGCTGCGCGCGGGCGGCCACGTGCCGGGCGCGGAAGGCGATGCCCTCCAGCGTGGTCAGGACGTGCCAGCCGTAGTCGCGGCGGGCGCTGCGCAGGTTGATCGGGTGGGTGAGCGGTTCGATGGTGAGCCGCACCTGCTCGACCGCGCGGTCGAGGTCGCGGGACATCTCGATGATGTTCACGTTCTCGCGGCCGGACAGCAGCGTCGCGGCCGACTCGATGAACTCGTGCAGTTCGTCGAGCGCGACCGCGATGTCGTCGAGCATCACCGCGCGCGTGCGGACCGGCAGCACGACCACGGCGGCGAGCAGCCCGCACGCCGCGCCGACCGCGGTTTCGGCGACCCGGATCCACAGCACCTCGATGCTGAAGGTGCCGAGCAGGCTGTAGAGCAATCCCAGCATGCTCGTCACGAAGAACGCCATCAGGAACTGCGAGACCCGCGCGGTGTAGACCATGCCGAACACGCAGACCAGCAGCAACGCGAGGATCGCCGGGGTGTTGCCGCTGACCAGCAGCGCCAGCGCGACGCCGCCGACGATGCCCAGCAGCGTCCCGCCGGTGCGGCGCATCCCTTTCACGAACCGCGCGCCCGCGCTGGACGTGCCGATGAACACGACGAACACCGTCAGCACCGCCCAGTACCAGCGCTGCGGCGAGATCAGCTGCCCGGCCAGCACGGCGAGCCCGCCGCCGAGCACGGCCTGGATCGCGCCGCGGGTCTGATTGTCGTAGGCGAACGCCTTGGTCGGCTCGTCTTCCTCGTCCTCTTCGGCCGGGAAGTCCGCTCCTGCCTGGCGGCTCGCGATCCGCTGCGCCCGGTCGTCCGCGACGGCCAGTTCGGCGATCGCGCGGCGGACGCCGTCGCCGGGGTGCGCGCGCTCGTCGATCCGGCTGCCTTCCACGAGCATCCGGCTGTACTCGCCGGTCTCGCTGATCAGCGGCAGGTCGCGCGGGTCGCGTTCCATCAGCGACCGGAACCGGGCGAGCCGGGCCACCAGATCGTCGGCGACGCCCTCGGGCAGCGGCTGCGAGCACGTCCGCCGCACGGTGATCACCAGCCACTGCACGGCCAGTTCGACCTCGATCACCCGGCGGCGCAGCTGGTCCGCGCGCCGGTCGTCGACCACGTCGGGCGCGTGGTCCTCGATCAGGAGGACCACCTCGTGCAGCCGCTCCACCGACGTGCGGATCTGCCGGTTGCTGCGGTCCGAACCGCCGGACGAGATGTACGCCTCGGTCGCCCGCACCGCCGCGCCGAGCCGGGCGCGGAACGCCTGCCGGTAGCGGATCAGTTCGCTTTCGGCGTTGCGGCGCAAGAGAAGGAACCGCACGACCGCGTTCGCGGCGACGCCGACCGTCAGCGCGATCAGCAGGTGCGGCACCTGCGCGAGGTGCGCCTGCAGGAACATCGGGAAGAAGAACAGGAAGAACGCCATCGACCCGAGCGCGGTGCCGCGCGCGCCGAACCGCTGCACGTACACCGCGACGAAGATCAGCAGCACGAACACGATGCTGTCGAGGGGCGCGTAGGCGGAACCGAAACAGGCCGCGGTGATGGACGCGGCCCCCACCAGCAATGCGAGCAGAAGCGTGACGGCCTGGCCGCCGCTGGTGGCGTCGTTGACGGTGAACGCGCTCATCATCGCCGCGATGGCCGCGACGAGCGTGGTGGTGAGCGGGAAATGCAGCGGCTGCAGCGCGAGGACCGCGAGCACGATGCCGAGGACCGCCGACGCGGCCAGCCGCAGCCGGACGAGACCGGGGTCGGCTGCCGCCAGCCGGTCGAGGAAGGCGTTGCGTACGTCGGTGATCATCGGGCCAGCAGCTCCCACTGGGCGAGGGCGACGCGCCGCCGGGTCGAGGCGCGGACCCGCAGCCGGTAGTGCCGGCACGCGGCGGGATCGGCGAGCACGAACGGCCGGGTCTGGCGCCGCCAGCGGAACAGCTCGCCGGAGCGTTCGTCCAGGGTCCGCCACTGCTGGCCGTCGTCGGAGCCTTCGAGCACCCAGTCCCGCGGGTCGCCCGCGCTGCTGCCGGAGGTGAGCGTGTAGAGGACGACCTCGCGCGGCTCGCCTTCGGCAGTGAAGGCGATGGTCGGCCTCGGCGTGCGGAATACCGCCTGGGTGCGGCTCGTGTTGTCCGACAGGGCGCGGTGCGTGGTCCCGGGGAGATCGCGCAGCGGCGCGGGGGCGACCGGGGTGACCGGTTCGCTGCCCCAGCCGCCGGGCTCGGCGCGGACGTCGAACTCCAGCACCGCGCCGCGGGCGAGGACCGCGTGCGCGAGGGTGGCCGAAGGGTGCGGTTCGCCGTCGACCGTCAGGCCGTGCACGTACGGCGTGTCGGCCTCGCTGTCGGCGGTCGCGGCGCGGGGTGCTCGGATCACCAGGTCCTTTCCGTTCTCGAGGTGCACGGTGGCGGAGCGGAACAGCGGCGCGCACACCGCGTACCGCGGGCTGCCGACGGCCAGCGGGTAGAGGCCGAGGGCGGTGAAGACATACCAGGCCGACATTTCCCCGTTGTCCTCGTCCCCGGGATAGCCCTGGCCGAGTTCGCTCCCGAGGTACAGCCGGCGCAGCACCTCGCGGACGGTCCGCTGGAGTTTCGCCTGCGCCCCGGCGAAGGCGTAGCCGAACGGGATGTGGTGCGAGGGCTGGTTGGAATGCCCGTACTGGCCCATCCGGACGTCGCGGGCCTCGGTCATCTCGTGGATCCGGCCGCCCTGGCCGGTCTCCGGGGTGCGGAAGAACTCGTCGAGTTTCGCTTCGAGACCCGCCGGGCCGCCGTGGAGGGCGGCGAGACCGGGACCGTCGTGCGGCACGGAGAACGCGGTGTTCCAGGCGTTGGTCTCGACGTAGTCCGGGCCCCATGCGGTCGGATCGAATCCGGCGGCGGGATGCCGCCAGCCGCCGTCGAGGGTGCGGCCCTGGAAGAAGCCGATCCGGGCGTCGAAGTGGTTGGCGTAGTGCTGGGCGCGCTGGCGGAAGTAGACGGCGTTGTCGGCGAACCGGCGGGCCCGCGCGCCGCTGCTTTCCCGGGCGAGCGCGTCGGACAGGTTGGCGAGGCCGAAGTCGTTGAGACAGCCTTCGAGCGCCCAGGACAGGCCGCCGCGCGTCGAGGTCGGCGTGTAGCCGAGGAACACGGAGCGGTCGAGGCCCTTGCGGCCCACGCCCTTGCGCGGCGGGGCGACGGTGGCGTTCTTGAGCGCGGCGTCGTAGGCGGCCTCGACGTCGAAGTTCGTGACGCCCTTCAGGTACGCGTCGGCGAAGGCGACGTCGGAGCTGGTGCCGGTCATCAGGTCGGCGTAGCCGGGGGAGGACCAGCGGGCGATCCAGCCGCCTTCGCGGTACTGCTGCACGAAACCGTCGATCATCCGGCCGCACTGGCGCGGCGCGAGCAGCGCGTACGCGGGCCAGGCGGTGCGGTAGGTGTCCCAGAAGCCGTTGTTGACGTACAACTCGCCGTCCACGACCTTCGCGCCGGTGCGCCGCCGCGTGCTCGGCCGGTAACTCCGCACGACCGGGCTCGCGTGCCGGATGCCTCGCGGCGTGTTCTCGTGCGCGACGTTCGGATACAGGAACAAGCGATAGAGGCACGAGTAGAAGGTGGTCAGCTCGTCCTCGGACGCGCCTTCCAGTTCGACCCGGCCGAGCACCTCCTGCCAGCGTTCCCGCGCCTGGCCTCGCACCCGGTCGAACATCGTGCCCGCCGGGATTTCCAGCGCCAGGTTGCGTTTCGCCTGCGCGAGGCTGATCAGCGACGTCGCGATCCGCAGCGTGACCTCGGGGACGGAGAACTCCAGGCTCCCGGTCACCGTCCGCCAGAACGGCCGCCGGATCCGCCCGCCGCCGGACGGCCGCTGGTCCGCTTCGGCGTAGACGAACATCCGCCGCGCGCCGGTCGACAGCCCGCTCCGCACCCGCGTGTGCCCGGTGACGATCCCGCGCGCGGCGTCGATCCGGAGACCGCCGCGGTTGCGGGCGTTGTCGAACAGCACCCAGCCCCGGCCGTCCGGGAAGCCGAAGCGGAACATCGCCGCGTGCTCGGACGGCGCGACGTCGGCGGTGATTCCGCCGCGGAACCGGACGCCGTAGTGGTGCGGCCGGTCGGTCTCGTCGGCGTGGCTGAACGCCAGCGACCGCCGTCCGCGGTCCGGCTCGACCGGGCCGGCGCCGGGCATCAGGTGGAAGGTGTGCCGGTCGCCCATCCACGGGCTCGGCTGGTGGCTGAGCCCGAACGCCTGCAACCGCGGCTCGTTCCGCGCGTCGTTGTGCCGGTGGTAGGAGTAGAACCAGTTCAGCGCCCGCGCGTCGGTGACCGGGGTCCAGAAATTGAAGCCGTGCGGGACCGCGGTGGCGGGGAAGGTGTTGCCGCGCGAGAATTCGCCGCTGGAATGCGTGCCGCGCGTCGTGCGGACCCAGTCGACCGGGTGCTTGCGCTCCGTCGGACGCTCGGCGATCCGGACGTCGTCCAGCCAGCCCGTCCCGTCGCCGTCGAAGGCGGTCGTCAGCAGGATCCGCCGCACCCGCCGTCCGGCGAACGCGCCCAGCGGCCGCCGCACGAGGTTCCACTGGTCGACGTAGAGGTTCTTCGGCTCGGGCGCGAACCCGGCGCGGCTGCCGTCGTCGAACTCGACGTCGAGCGCGACGTGCGTGCTGCGGTAGGTCGGCACCGGACCGTCGGACGCCGGGAAGACCACATACGACAGTGCACTGTGGCCGGTGACCGGAATGTCCACCTCGAACAGCACGGCCGTCGGCCCGGCCTGGTAGCGCAACGCTTTCGCGCCGGTGAACCCGACGCCCGTCTTCGCCGTCGGAGACCGGCGCGGCCCGCTGTCCACCCGGAGCCCGGAAGCGACCGGCTGCGGATCGCCCGCTTCGAACGAGGAGAAGAACGCAGCCGTGGTCACGGCCCCACGGTAATCGCTCCCGCGCCGGCCGTGCCGGATCAGCTCACGGTGAGCCGGATCAACCCCGCGTCAGTGGAGGTGAACCCGCACGAGTCGAAGTAGAACGGGCGCAGATGCGGTTCGAAGTCCACGTGCAGCCACTCGCAGCCCGCGTCCCGGGCGGCGTCCCGCGCGCGCCGGACCAGTTCGCTGCCGATGCCGCGGTGCTGCCAGTCCGCGTGCACCTTCGGGTCGAGCAGGAACGCGTGGTCCGCGCCGTCCCACGCCAGGTTCGCGAACCCGACCAGCACGTCGCCTTCGTGCGCGCTGACCCAGCCGAGACTGTGCCGTTTCGCCCGGTCCCACCAGCCGGGTTCCGCGTTACCGCCGTGCGCTTCGGTGAGCGCGACGAGCTGCGCGTCGGTGAGGTCGGCGCGCCAGGAGTAGTTGATCTTCATCACCCGACGCTCTCACGCCCCGCGACCGCGAGCCACCCAATAACGCAGCGAAGGCCGCCCCGAGGACTCCCCGGGGCGGCCTTCGTCAACGATCGATCAGAGCGTCGCGCACTGTCCCGCGGACGGGCCGCGGACCGTGTTGGCGAGGTCGTGATCAGTCGGGGCGGGGGAGTTGCCCGTGCAGGCCAGCGGCCCGCCCACCGTGCTACTCGTGATCAGCGGTCCCTGGTTGCCGTTCAGGTTGACCGGGCCGGAGATGTCGGTCAGCTCGATCGACACCGGGCCGGTGCTGCCGGTGATCGACACCGGACCGGACACCTTCGTCCGGTTCAGCACCACCTGCGCCGCCCCGTCCGCCGCTACCGGACCGGTGATCTGCCCGCCGCGCACGATCAGCGAAGCGCCGCGCGCCACGTTCACCGGACCCGATACCGTCGCGCCGTTCAGGCACACCACGCCGCTCGACACGGTCAGCGGACCGTTCTGCACGCCGGTCAGCGTCTTCGTGCACGACGCGTCCGGACGGCCCAGCAGTTCGAACTCCGCCAGCGTCGCCGGACCGCCGGTGGTCGCGGTGATCTCGAGCCGGTAGTAGGCGTAATGCGCCGGGTTCTTCACCGCGAACGCTCGGGTCTGCTGCCGCCACGGGAACGACTGGTCGGTCTGCTGGTCGGCGACCGCCCAGTTCTTCCCGTCGTACGAGCCCTTCAGCGTCCAGCTCTTCGCATCGCCCGCACCGGTGCCGGAGGTGAACGTGTAGTGCGTGACCGCCTCGTCCGTCGACTTCAGCTGGTACTGCACCGCCCCGGTCACCTTCGCCTGCGTGCGCGAGGTGTTGTCCAGCAACGCCGACGCGTCCGAACCGTCCGAAGTGGACAGCGTGCCCAGCCCCGGCCCGGTCTCGTCGTGCAGCGGCGTCGGCACCGCGTCGCCGGTGGTGATCGACTTCGGCGCGTCGTTCGGGCCGGTGCCCCACGCCGACGGGTTCGGGCCCATGTCGAAGTCGAGCGTGGCGCCGTGGGCGAGCACGTCGTGCGGCAGCGACGTCGACGTCCAGTTCTTCCCGTTGACCTTCAGGCCCTGCACGTAGACGTTCTTCGCCGAGTTCTTCGGCGCGTTGATCACCAGGTCCCCGCCGGGCAGGTGCACGGTCGCCTTGGTGAACAGCGGCGATCCGATCGCATAGTTCGGGCTGCCCATCTGCAGCGGGTAGAAGCCCAGCGAGCTGAACACGTACCACGCGGACATCTCGCCGTTGTCCTCGTCGCCCGGATAGCCCTGGCCCAACTCGCTGCCGGTGTACAGCCGCGACACCGCTTCGCGCACCTTCGCCTGCGTCTTCGCCGGCTGGCCCGCGTAGTCGTACATGTAGAGGATGTGGTGCGAAGGCTGGTTGGAGTGGCCGTACTGGCCCATCCGCACGTCCCGCGCCTCCCGCATCTCGTGGATCGTGCCGCCGTAGCTGCCCGGGAAGTTCGCGGTCTCCTGGTCGGCGAAGAACGCGTCGAGCTTGGCGCCCAGCTTCTCCTTGCCGCCGTAGAGATTCGCCAGCCCGTGCCCGTCCTGCGGCACGGTGAAGGCCATGTTCCAGCCGTCGGTCTCGGTGTAGTCCCCGCCCCACTGGCGCGGGTCGTAGTCGGCCTTGGCCTTCGTGAACTTCCCGCTCGCGTCCTTGCCCTGGAAGAACCCGGTGCTCGGGTCGAACAGGTTCACGTACTGCTGCGCCCGGCTGGTGAAGTACTGGTAGTTCTCCAGGTACTCCGCCTTGCGCGGATCGTCCGCCTTGGCCTGGTCGTACATCTTCTTCGACAAGTTCGCGATGCCGAAGTCGTTGACGTAGCCCTCGATCGCCCACGAGAAGCCCTCGCCGGTCGAATTCGGCGTGTAGCCGAGGAAGATCGACTGGTCCAGACCCTTGCGGCCGACCGCCGAGTTCGGCGGCGTCACCGTCGCGTTCTTCAGCGCCGCGTCGTAGGCCGACTTGACGTCGAAGTTCGTCACGCCCTTCTGGTAGGCGTCGGCGAACGCGACGTCCGAGCTCGTGCCGGTCATCAGGTCCGCGTAACCGGGGGAGGACCAGCGCGCGATCCAGCCGCCGTCGCGGTACTGCTGCACGAACCCGTCCACCATCTTGCCCGCCATGTCCGGCGTGAGCAGCGAGTAAGCCGGCCAGGTGGTCCGGTAGGTGTCCCAGAAGCCGTTGTTGACATACGTCTGCCCGTCAACGACCTTCGACCCGGTCTGCGTCGCGGTGTCGGCGCCGGTCTTCGGCGACACCGGGCTCGCGTACTGGTACTTCGGCGCTTCCTTCGTGCCGACGTTCTCGAAACCTTCGTTCGGGTACAGGAACAACCGGTACAGGTTGGAGTACAGCGTCTCCAGCTGGTCCTTCGACGCGCCCTGCACCTCGATCACGCCGAGCTGCTTGTCCCAGGCCTGCTGCGCCGCGTCCCGCATCTGGTCGAACCCGGCGTTCGGGGCGATCTCCTGCTCCAGGTTCTTCTTCGCCTGGTCCACGCTGATCAGCGACGTCGCGATCCGCATCGTCACTGTCTTGTCCGCGCCCGCGGCGAACCGGAGGTAGCCGGTCACGTTGTCCCGGTTCTGCCCGGTCAGCTTCCCGCCGGTCGTGACGGGCTTGTCGAACGTCGCGTAGACGAACATCCGCCCGGCGCCCGCGGACAGGCCGCTCTTGGCGTCGGAGTACCCGCTGAGCGTGCCGTTCGCCGGGTCGAGCGTGAGCCCGCCGGAGTTGTTGACGTTGTCGAAGATCAGGCTGGAGTCAGTGCCCGGGAAGGAGAACCGCATCATCGCCGCGTGGTCGGCCGGCGCGATCTCGGTCTTGATCCCGTTCTGGAACGTGACGCCGTAGTAATGCGCCCGCGCCACCTCGTTGTCGTGCGTGAACGGCAGCGCCCGCTTGTCGCGGTTCGCGTCCGGCACCCCGCTCGCGGCCGACGGCATCACCTGGAAGCTCTGCCGGTCGCCCATCCACGGGCTCGGCTCGTGGCTCACGCTGAACGCCTGCAACTGCGGGAGATTGTCCGCGTTGTTCTGCGAGTGGTAGTTGTACAGCCAGCTCGCCGAACCCGCGTCGGTCACCGGAGTCCAGAAGTTGAAGCCGTGCGGCACCGCGGTCGCCGGGAAGTTGTTGCCCCGGGAGAACGTGCCGTTCGCCATCGTGCCGCGCGTGGTGAGCACGTTGTCGCTGGGCCGCGCGCTGGCCGGCGGCGTCGGCGTCGCGGAGATCTTCAGATCGTCCAGCCAGCCCGCGAACTGCGCCGGGCCGTTCGGGTTGTCGTAGCCGATCGCGATCCGGTCGATCGTCTTGCCCGCCGCGACCCGCCCGATCGCCGAACGCACCAGGTTCCACTGGTTCGCGTACAGGACCTTGCTCGCGCCCTGGCCCTCCGGCGTCAGCGGGAACCCGTACTGGTCGGTCGCGCCGAGATCGCGCAGATGCGTGCCGTCGGTGAAGTCCAGGTCGACCGCGACGTTCGTGCTCGGGTACTTCAGGTCGCCCTCGACGAACTGCGGCTGCACCTTGTACGACAGCTCGGTTGTCGCGGTCACCGGCAGGTCGACGTCGTAGACCTTGTTGTAGGAGTAGCCGTGCCCGGCCTTGGTATGGCTGCCCGAGTACCGGAACGCCTTCTTGCCGGTGAACCCGACCCGGTTCTTGCTGGTGTAGCCCGACGTCGGCCCGGAATCGACCACGCTGCGCATGTTCGGCAGCGGCGGCGGGGCCGGATCGTCGTTGGCCAGCAGCAGCTCGGACATCTGCATGATGCTGTCGCCGTTGTTGCGCGTGACATTCAGCCGGTAGTAGGTGTACGCGGCGCTCGGCGCGGCCAGCTTGTAGTCGTTCTGCTGGAACCGGTTGGCGAACGACTGCCCGGTCTGCTTGTCCAGATCCGTCCACTGCTGCGCGTCGTTCGAGCCCTGCAGCGTCCAGTCCCGCGGGTCGCGGCCGGGGAAGTCGTTGGCCGAGCTGATCGCGTAATGCGTGATCGACGTCGGCGCGGAAAGGGTGAACGTCACCGACGCGGTCGGGTCCCACGACAGCCACTTCGTGCCGGTGCTGCCGTCGACCAGGTTCGCGGCGACCTCGCCGCCGCCGGTGTTCTCGCTGGTCGCGCTGATGTCGGTGACCTTGCCCCGGATGTCGCCGGGAATCGCGGTGCCGTTGGCGCCGTCGACGCCCGAAGCCCGCGGCTTCCCGGCGGCATCGGTGTCGACAGCGTCCTGGATCGGTTGCGGATCGTTCGGCTCGAACGAAGAAACGAAGTCCGGCGGGGCGGCCTCGCCCGGCGCGGCACCGGCCGCGGCGGGCAGGACGACCAGGCCCGCCGCCGCCACCGCCGCGGCGAGCACGGCGTGCAACGGTCTGGCGCTTCGGGGCATCATTGCTCCCAGTTCGTCAGGGGATCGGGGGCCCGGGACAACGGACGTCCCGGGGCCCCGGAAGCTCAACGCGCGGGTGACATCGATGTCAAGACCGCCCCGGAATCCTGACCGGAAACGGACAACCCCCGGCCGTCCCGCTACGGCAACCGGGTGGCCGCACCCGCCCACCGCCCTCCGCGGCGCGCTGTGCGCGGCGGCCCTCGCCATGGCGAGCAGAGCACCGACGGCTTAACCGGGCCACTTAGCTTCGCACTCGGCCCGGCCCAGCCCGGCGCAGCCGAGGCGAGAACCTTGCGTGTGCCGAGAAACCCCAATGTGGCATTGGGTGCGTCAGATGCACCCAATGCCACATTGGTTGCGGTGAGCGCACCCAATGCCACATTGGGGCGCTTCGGGCAGGACGGAGGGCGCGCGGCGCGGAGCCGGAAACGTCCGGGTTCGGCCGGTCGAGCGCACCGGCGCACCGGCCCGGCGGGTATAACGGAGTCCATGCCAGACGACGCCATCGATCCCGACGAGGACGCCCGCCGCCGGGCCGGACTCGCCCTCGCCAACGGCGACCCCACCGGGTGGTTCGAGCCCCTCTACGCCGCGGCGGAAGCGGGCGAGGCCGTCCTGCCGTGGTACCGCGGCGAGCCCTCGCCGGAACTCGCCGCCTGGATCGACGGACGGCCCGGCGACGGGCGCCGCGCGCTGGTCGTCGGCTGCGGCATGGCCGACGACGCCGAACTCCTCGCCGCCGCCGGGTACGAGACGTCCGCCTTCGACGTGTCGCCCAGCGCGATCAAAGCCGTGCTCAACCGCTTCCCGGACACCGTCGTCTCCTACCGCACCGCGGACCTGCTCACCCCGCCCGCAGAGTTCCACTACGCCTTCGACCTGGTCGTGGAGATCATGACCGTCCAGTCGATGCCCAAAGACGTCCACGACCCGGCCATCGCGTCGGTCTCCGGATTCGTCGCCCCGGGCGGAACGCTCGTCGTCGGCGCGGTCGCCGAGGAAAGCATCGACCTCGACACCTGGTCCGGACCGCCGTGGCCGCTCAGCAAAGCCGAGGTCGAATCCTTCGCCCGCGACGGCGTCACCCTCACCTCGCTGGAACGAGTCCGCGACGACAGCCGCTGGTGGGCGGAGTTCACCCGCTGATGCCCGAGGACCGTCTCGCGACGAGCCACGAACGCGCAGCCGGGCGTCCGTGGGACGAGTCCTATCAGGACGGTCCGGCCCCGTGGGACCTCGGCCGCCCGCAACCGGCGATCGTCGAACTCGCCGCCGAGGGCGCGTTCCGCGGGACGGTCCTCGACGCCGGATGCGGCACCGGCGAGAACGCGCTGCACCTCGCCGCGTCCGGACTGTCCATTGTGGGCATCGACGTCGCGGAAACCGCCGTGGCGCAAGCACAAGAGAAAGCCCGCCGACGAGGGATAGCGGCCGAGTTCGCGGTCGGAGACGCGTTCCGTCTGTCCACTTTGGACCGAACCTTCGACACGGTCCTCGACTGCGGGCTCTTCCACACCTTCGACGCCCAGGAACGCCAGGCCTACGTCGCCAGTCTCGCGTCCGTCACCGAACCGGGCGCGAGACTGCATGTCCTGTGCTTCCGCGAAACCGACGGGGACGCCGGACCGCATCCGGTCGCGCGCACCGAGCTCGAAGCCCCGTTCCGGCGCGAAACCGGCTGGCAGCTGGAAACCGTGCGAGACAGCCGGATCGTCGCCAGGTTCGCCCCGGACGGGCTCCCCGCCTGGCTGGCGACGATCCGGCGCGTCCGCGCCTGACCGCTCAGCAGGACTCGAGGAACCGCGTCAGCACCCGCGTCCCGAACCGCAGCCCCTCCACCGGCACCCGTTCGTCCACGCCGTGCGCCATCGCCCGGTACGGGAAGCCTTCCGGCAGCGCCAGGGGAGCGAAGCCGTAGCACGCCATCCCCAGCTGGCTGAACGCCTTCGCGTCCGTCCCGCCGCCCATGCAGTACGGCACCACGACCGCTTCCGGGTCCTCCGCCCGCAGCGCGCCGGCCATCGCGTCGAACCACGGCGAATCGACCGGAGCCTGCACCGGCGGCTGATGCGCCACGAACTCCCGCGTGACTCCCTCGCCCAGCAGCGAATCCAGCACCGCGAACAGCTCGTCCTCGGTCCCCGGCAGCACCCGCACGTCGACCTGCGCGGTGGCCGTCGACGGGATCACGTTCACCTTGTACCCGGCGTCGAGCATCGTCGGCGTGGTGCTGTTGCGCACCGTCGGCACCACCAGCGACCCGGCCGCGCCCAGCCGCGCCACGGTTTCGTCGACCGCGTCGCCCGACGAGAGGTCCACGGGCACCCCGAGCGCCGCGCCGGTCCGTTCCAGGAACGCGCGCACGGTCGGCGTCAGCTGCACCGGCCAGCGGTGATCCGCGATCCGCTGCAACGCCCCGACCAGCCGCACGACCGCGTTCTCCGCGTTCGGCCGCGACCCGTGCCCGGCCCGCCCGGTCGCGGTGAGCCGCAGGTGCGCGGTGCCGCGCTCGGCCGTGGCCACCGGATACAGCCGCGTTTTCCGGCCGTCCGCGGCGGGCACGTGATAGCTGTACCCGCCGGATTCGCTGATTGCCGCCGCGCAGCCCTCGAACAGGTCCGCGTGCTCCTTGACCAGCCAGTGCGCGCCGTAGTCGCCGCGGTCCTCCTCGTCGGCGACGAATGCCAGCACGAGATCCCGCCGCGGCTGAAGCCCGGAGGCGACGGCGGCCAGCACCATCGCACAGAAATCCTTCATGTCGACCGCGCCGCGGCCCCACAGGAACCCGTCGCGCACCTCGCCGGAAAACGGCGGTACAGACCAATCGGCGGCGCGGGCGGGCACCACGTCGAGATGCCCCTGCACGAGCAGCGCGGGCAGCGCCGGATCGGCGCCCGGGATCCGCGCGACGACGTTCGACCGCTGGAGCTCGGGCTCCAGGATCCGCGAAGGAACCCCGTGCCGGTCAAGGAATTCGGCGACGTACTCGGCGGCGAGCCGTTCGCCCGCCGCCTCCCCGCCGCCGTAGTTGGTGGTGTCGAACCGGATCAGGTCCGCGCACAGCGAAACAACGTCGATCTCAGCCATAAATGCCCTGCACCGCCCCTGCCGCGATGGCCGTGACCACCTTGAACGCTTTCATCGCTTCGGTCATGCTCGGCGCCTCGAACGCGACGCGGCGCGTCCCGGTCTGCTCCACGGTCGGGATGACCGCCGTCGCCTGCGCCAGATGGCTCGCGTCGAACTCGACCTCGATCCGGTGCCGCCCCGGAGTCCGCTCGGTCCGCCCGGCGCGGCCCATCGCCTCGCGCGCGCCGGTTTCCAGCAGCTGCGCGGTGCGCGCGGGCGGAAGGCAGATCGCCGCGTACCGGCTCACGCATTCCTTGACCTGCACCAGTTCCGCGTCCGGCGCGTAGTCGCGCGCGTCCTCGCAGGTCTGGTCGTCGCCGCTGACCAGCAGCACCGGCACGCCGTACTCGCCGGCCATCGCCGCGTTCAGCCTGCCCTCGCTCGCCGGCACGTCGTCCAGCCACACGCCGGTGATCTGGTTTTCCAGGTACGTGTGCGACAGGACACCGTCGAACCCGGCCCCGGCGTGGTAGCCGAGGAACACCACACCGTCCACACCGGAATCGATGCCCTGCATCATCGACAGCGGCTTGTGCCGCCCGGTCAGCATCCGCGCGCGTTCGTCGAGGTCTTCCAGCAGCAGGTTGCGCTGCGACGAGT
This sequence comes from Amycolatopsis sp. AA4, assembly GCF_002796545.1. Taxonomy (GTDB): domain Bacteria; phylum Actinomycetota; class Actinomycetes; order Mycobacteriales; family Pseudonocardiaceae; genus Amycolatopsis. The sequence continues at coordinate 4,191,891 of NZ_CP024894.1, read as the reverse complement.
GCGCCTCGTTGACGAGCACGTCGGTCGCGCCCGCCGCGTACAGGCCGGCCAGGACCGCGTTGACGTCGCCGGTGAACATGCCCCGGAACCGCTGCCACTGCGGGCTCCCGGGCACGACGTCGTCGGTCCAGGTGACCCCCGTGGCGCCTTCCATGTCGGCCGAGATCAGGATCCGCATGCCCGGCACTCTAGTGATCGCCGCCGCGACCATAACGATCGGACACGCACCGGCGCCGTCACATATTGCGCGCTTCCCGCGGTATGTGGTTACTTTTCGTCTCTGGGGTCGGGGATTGACGATGGGGTGGTTCTCAAGTGCGAAATAAGCACAAGCGGCACGGGTTGCGCCGCGTTTTCGGTGTCGTGACGGCAGGAACGCTGGCGATTCTGCCGCTGCCGGCCGCGCCGACGGCACAGGCGGTACAGCAGCAGGGGCAGCCGAAGGTGCTGCGGGTCGCGCTGACCACTGGTATCGACCACTTGAACCCGTTCACCGCCGGGCTCGCCGCGTCGACCCAGGTGGGCCGGTTCATCTACGAGTTCCTGACGATCCCGTCGGAGGACAAGGCCGAGGCCGCGCCGGCGCTCGCCGAATCGTGGACGACGTCGCCGGACAAGCTGACCTGGACGTTCAAGATCCGCCAGGGCGCGAAGTGGTCCGACGGGCAGCCGGTCACCGCGAAGGACGCCGCGTTCACCTTCAACCGGATGCTCACCGACTCCACCGCGCGCACCGCGAACGGCAACTACGTCGCGAGCTTCGAATCGGTGGCCGCGCCGGACGACGCCACGCTGGTGATCAAGACGAAGACCGTGCAGTCGTCGATGACCCTGCTCGACGTCCCGATCGTGCCCGAACACGTGTGGTCTCAGATCAAGGACCTCAGCGACCCGAAGACCGACACCGTCCCGGTCGTCGGCGTCGACGACGGGCCGTACCAGATCACCGAGTACAAGCAGAACGAGTACGTCAAGTTCAAGGCCAACAAGAACTACTGGCGCGGCGCGCCCAAGGTCGACGAACTGCAGCTGCTGGTGTTCAAGGACGTCGAAGCCGCGGTGAACGCCCTCAAGCAGGGCGAGGTCGACGTGATCAACCGGCTCACCCCGACCCAGTACGACGCGCTCAAGGGCCAGCCGAACATCGAGCTGAACAAGGCTCCCGGCCGCCGCTACAACGCGCTCAACCTCAACTTCGGCGTCGAGAACTCCGAGAACAAGCCGATCGGCAACGGCAACCCGGTGCTCAAGGACATCCGGGTGCGCCAGGCGATCGCGCAGTCGGTCGACATCAAGACCATCGTGGACAAGGTCGCCGGCGGCTACGCCCAGCCCGGCGGCGGCGTGATCCCGCCGATCTACTCGGCCTACCACTGGGATCCGGCTCCGGGGGAGGCGCGCAAGTTCGACCTCGCCGCCGCCAACGCCGCGCTCGACGCGGCCGGCTACCCGAAGGGCCAGGACGGCGTCCGCACCGCGCCCGGCGGCGCGCGTCTCGAACTGCGCCTCACCGGGCACGCGAACCGCGCACAGGACCAGCGCCTCGCGCAGTACCTCACCGGCTGGCTGCACGATATCGGCATCTCGGTGAAACAGGAACTCGTCTCCGACGACGAGCTGAACGACCGCACCAACGCGGGCAACTACGACCTCGCGATTTCCGGCTACGCCAACAACCCGGACCCGGACTACTCGCTGGCCCTGCACACCTGCGCCGCGCGGCCGAACGCCGAGGGCAAGGGCGGCACGACCGACACGTTCTTCTGCGACCCGCAGTACGACGCGCTCTACGCCAAGCAGCTCGCCGAAACCGACCCGGCCGTCCGCGCCGGCTACGTCAAGCAGGCCCAGGCGCGGCTGTACTCCCAGGCCGTAAACGTCGTCTACGACTACGACAACGTGCTCGAGGCCTACCGCTCCGACAAGTTCTCCTCGTTCGGCAAGCAGCCGCAGCCCGAGGGTTCGATCCTCGAGCAGACCGCCTACTGGGGCGTGTACGGCGCGGTCCCGGCCGACGCCTCGGCGGCTTCTTCGGACAGCGGCTCCGGTTCGACCGTGTGGATCGTCGTCGGCGCGGTGGTGCTCGTCGTGCTCGTGGGCGGCGGCGTCGCGCTGTCCCGCCGCGGCAAGTCCGCCGACGACCGGGAGTGAGCCTCATGCTGTGCCAGTCGCCCGCTCCCGCGCGCGAGCCCGGTCTCTGCCCTGGCGACCGCTTGCCCGACCGCCGGACCGTCCAGCGAAGGGGGAACCGCGGGTGAGCCAAGCCCTCGCGCCCGACCAGGCCTCGGTGCTCGCCGACCCCGACGAGCACCGAGGCGGGACCGGGACCCTCCGGTTCGTCCTCACGAAGATCGCCGAGGCGGCCGCCAGCGTGTTCCTGGTGATCGTCCTCGGGTTCTTCCTCTTCCGGCTGCTGCCGGGCGACCCGGTCGCGTTCATGGCCCGCGAACGCCCCACCGACCCCGGCCAGATCGCCGAGCTGCGCGAAAAACTCGGCATCGACAAGCCGATCCTCACGCAGTTCGGGCACTACTTCGCCGGCCTTTTCCAAGGCGACTTCGGCGAGTCCTACATCGAACGCCGCCCGGTGCTGGACATGATCGGCGAACGGCTGTGGCCGACCGTGCTGCTCGTCGGCAGCGCGACGATCCTGGCCGTCGCGCTCGGGCTGTGGCTCGGCGTCCGCGCGGCGTGGAAGCGCGACAGCTTCTTCGACCGCGCGCAGACCGGCATCGCGCTGACCCTCTGGGCGGTCCCGCAGTTCTGGCTCGGCCTGCTGCTGCTCGTCGCGGCCAACGGCCTGTTCCCGAGCCGGGGCATGCACTCGCCCGACGCCGGTCCCGGGTTCTTCGCCCAGAGCCTCGACGTGCTGCACCACCTGTTCCTGCCGTGCCTGACGCTGCTCGCGGTGTTCTACGCGCAGTACATGCTGGTGATGCGCTCGTCGCTGCTCGGCGAAATGAACGCCGACTACCTCACCACCGCCCGCGCGAAAGGCCTGCGCGACGACCTCGTCCGGCGCCGGCACGCGGTCCCGAACGCGCTGCTGCCCACCGTGACGCTGATCTTCATGCAGTTCGGCATGGTGGTCGCCGGCGCCGTCACCGTCGAAGCGGTGTTCAGCTGGCCCGGGCTCGGCCAGCTCACCTACGACGCGCTGCACGGCCCGGATCTGCCGGTGCTGCAAGGGGTTTTCATCGTCCTCGCCAGCGCTGTCGTCCTGATGAACCTGTTCGCGGAGCTGCTCTACCGCGTGCTCGACCCGAGGGTGCGTACCGCATGACCGCCGCCACCGGAACCCCGGCCGAAAGCGCCCGCGCGATCGCGTGGCGCCGCCGCCGCGCCGGAATCGCCCGCACCTGGCACGAGTTCGCGACGCAGAAAGCCGCGCTCGCCGGGCTGGTCCTGCTCGCGCTCACCGTGCTGCTCGCCCTCCTGCTGCCGGTAATCAGCGACCCGAGCGGCCTCGACGTCACCCGCGTCACCGGCAAACCGCTCAGCCCGCCGGACGGCCAGTTCTGGCTCGGCACCGACATCGACGGCCGCTCGGTGCTGCTGATGACGTTGTGGGGCACCAGGATCTCCCTGCTCGTCGGGTTCTGCGCCACCGTGCTCAGCGTGTTCATCGGCACCCTGATCGGCATCGCCGCCGCGCACTTCGGCGGCTGGGTGTCGGCGATCCTGTTGCGGTTCACCGACTTCTTCCTCGTGCTGCCGTCGCTGGTGCTCGCGATCGCGTTGTCGGCCGTGCTGCCGCGCGGGATCTGGACCATCGTGCTCGCCATCGGCGTCACCGCCTGGCCGAGCACCGCCCGGCTGGTCCGCGCCCAGACCCTCACCATCGAAAGCCGCCCCTACATCGAACGCGCCCGCGCGCTCGGCGGCGGCCACCTGCACGTGATCGCGAAACACGTGCTGCCCGGCGTCGCCCCGCTCGTGCTCGCCAACACCACGCTCGTGGTCGGCAACGCGGTCATCGCCGACGCCACCCTGTCGTTCCTCGGCGTCGGCGACCCCACCGCGATCTCCTGGGGCGCGATGCTCGAAACCGCCCTCAACAACGGCGCGGTCACCCGCGGCGCCTGGTGGAACCTGCTCCCGCCGGGCCTCGCGATCGTGGCCGTCGTCCTGATGTTCACCCTCGTCGGCCGCGGCCTCGAAACCGTGCTGAACCCGCGGCTCAAAGGACGGCACTCGTGACCGCGCTGCTCGAACTGAAAAACCTCGGCGTCACCTACCGCACCGGCGGCGGCGACGTCCCCGCGGTCCGCGGCGTCGACCTGCGCCTCGACGCGGGCGGCACGCTCGGCGTCGCGGGGGAGTCCGGCTCCGGCAAGTCCACCGTCGCGATGAGCGTGCTCCGGCTCCTGCCTCGCAGCGCGAAGATCACCGGCGAGGTCCTGCTCGACGGCGAGGACGTCAACGCCATGCGCTGGGGACGGCTGCGCGCGGTCCGCTGGGCCGAGGCGTCGGTCGTGTTCCAGGGCGCGATGCACGCGCTCAACCCGGTCCGCCGCGTCGGCGAGCAGATCGCCGAACCCATCCGGCTGCACGCGCCCGAGGGCGCCGCCCGGTCCGAAGCGCAGGTGCAGGCGCGGGTGACCGAACTGCTCGAACAGGTCGACCTGCCCCGCTCGCGGGCGAGCGCGTACCCGCACGAACTGTCCGGCGGCCAGAAACAGCGCGTGATGATCGCGATGGCCCTGGCGTGCGAACCGCGGCTGGTCATCGCCGACGAACCCACCACCGCACTCGACGTCATCGTGCAGGCCCAGGTGCTGTCCGTGCTGTCGAAACTCGTCGCCGAACGCGGCATCGGGCTGGTCATGATCAGCCACGACCTGTCCGTGCTCGCCGCCACCTGCGAACGCATCGCGGTGATGTACGACGGCGAACTCGTCGAGGAACGGCCCAGCGCCGAGCTGATGTCCTCGCCGCGGCACGAACACAGCAAAGCGCTCGCCGCCGCGTTCCCGACGGTCGGCGACCCGGTCTCGCGCTACGCCCCGGCCACCGCGACGCCGCTGCCGCCGGAACCGGAGGAACGCGCCGGCGCGGACGGTGCGCCGCTGCTCGCCGCCGAGGACCTGCACGTCACGTTCCGTGACCGCAAGGGCAAGCGGATCCACGCCGTCAACGGGGTGGACCTCGAGGTCCGCCGGGACGAGATCGTCGCGCTGGTCGGCCAGTCCGGCTCGGGCAAGACCACCCTCGCCCGCACGCTGCTCGGCCTGCAGAAACCCGACTCCGGCACGGTCCGCTACGCGGGCAAACCGGTGCCCTCGGGCGGGGCCGGGCTGCGCGCGTACCGGCGGGAAGTCCAGCTCGTGCTCCAGGACCCGACGAGCGCGCTCAACCCGGCCCACAGCGTGTACGAGGCGGTCGCCGAAGGGCCCCGCATCCACGGCCTGCCGAACGAACGCGACATCGTGCTCGACGCGCTCGAATCCGCCGAACTGCGCCCGCCGGAGAAATACCTCGACCGGCTCCCGCACGAACTGTCCGGCGGCCAGCGCCAGCGCGTCGTCATCGCCGGAGCGCTCGCGCTCGAACCGTCGCTGCTGCTCGCCGACGAACCGGTGGCCTCGCTGGACGCGTCGGTGCGCGGCGAAATCCTCGCGCTGCTGCTCCGGCTGCGCCGCCGGCTCGGCCTCTCCGCGCTCGTCATCACCCACGACCTGGGCCTGGCCTGGAACATCGCCGACCGGGTCGCGGTGATGTACCGCGGCGAGCTCGTCGAAACCGGTACCGTCGAACAAGTCCTGCTCGACCCGCACCACGAGTACACGAAGTCGCTGCTCGCGGCGCTCCCCGGGGGCACCGCGCAGCGGACCGCGGCCGACCGCTGACCGCGGCCCGTTCCGGGCGCGCGCCGAACCGGGCGCGCCCGGAGCCCGTGCGGGGCCAGCCGACTGCACCCGGTAATCTTCTGGATCGAAATGGCCACTACTATCGACGACGCGCAGCCGAACGCCGGCGCCCTCGGCCGGCAGTTCCTGACGCCCGCGCGCTTCCCGTACCGGACCATCGCCATGGGCACGGTCGGCAGCGCCCTCCTCATGCTCGCCGCGCTCGGCGCCGGCGGCATCCTCATCCGCGACCCCGTCCTCGGCCACGGCCCGTTGTCCTGGGTCCGCTACGGCCACGGCCGCGCCCTCGCCAACGCCCTGCTCTACACCGGCTTCGGCCTGGTCGTGTGGGCGTGGGTCCGGCTCGGCCGCTACGCGCTCGCCGGACGCATCGGCAGCAAGCCGATCCTCATCGCCGCGCTGTGCTGGATGGCCCCGCTGCTCGTGTCGCCGCCGCTGTTCACCCGCGACGTCTTCTCCTACCTCGGCCAGGGCGCGCAGCTGCTCTACGGGCTCGACCCGTACGCCAACGGCCCCGCAGAACTGCCCGTGCTGCCGAACGTCGTGCAGAACGTGCACCCGCTGTGGCAGACCACGCCCGCCCCGTACGGGCCGCTGTTCCTGCTGATCTCCAAGGGCATCGTCGCGATCACCCAGGACCACATGATCGCCGGCGTCATCCTCACCCGGCTCGTCCTCCTCGTCGGCCTCGGCATGACCCTGTGGGCGCTGCCCCGCCTGGTCAAGCACCTCGGCGGGAAGCTCCCGGTCGCGCTGTGGGTCGCGGTCGCCAGCCCGATGATGGTCATCCACCTCTTCGGCGGCCCGCACAACGACCTGATGATGCTCGGCTTCCTCACCATCGGCATGCTCGCCGCGCTCGAGCGCAAGCACGTCGTCGCGGTCGTGCTCGTCACCGTCGGCATGCTGATCAAGCCGACCGCCGCCGTCGCGCTGCCGTTCATGGTCTGGATGTGGGCCGCCGACATGGCCGGCCCGTCGAAGACGAAGAACTTCTTCAAGGCCGGAGCCGCCGCGGTCGGGCTGTTCCTGCCGGTGTTCGTCGTCGGCACCTGGGTCTCGCTCGGCTCGCTCAACCTCGGCTGGTGGTCCGGCCTCAAGGCCCCGCAGCTCATCACCAACTGGCTGAACTTCCCCAGCGGCATCGGCGAGGCCGTCTACAACCTCGTCCACCTCATCGCCAACGTCCAGCCCTCGCCGTTCGTCACCGTCGCCCGCGCCATCGCGATGGTCGGCCTCGTCGTGTTCGGCATCCGCCAGTGGTGGCTCGCCCGCGGCGGCGGCAAGGAAGCCGTCTACCGGGCCGCGATCACGCTGCTGGCCGTCGCGATCCTCATGCCGCCGACCCTGCCGTGGTACCTCACCTGGGGCTTCGTGCTGATCTCCGCGTTCCCGTGGGAACGGCGGAACCTGTCGGCGATCGTCGCGATCTCGGTGTTCGTGACGCTCGTGTACTACCCGACGGGGGAGCAGGCGCTCTACGACTGGTGGTTCATCGCGATCGTCGTCGTGGTCAGCCTCTACTCGGCCGCGTCCCTGCTGCGCCCCGACCCGCTCGGCCTCGTCGCCGCGTGGCGGAAGAAGCCGAAGGACGAGGAATTCCTCCCCGCCAAATCCTCCTGAGCGCTCCGGAGGCGGTGGTCCCGCGCCGGGACCACCGCTTTTCGGCTTACGCGCGGGCCGCGCGGTAGTTCCGGAACAGCAGGTACGTGTCGAGAATGTCCGCCGGGTCGCTCTCCACCGACCGGTAGATGCCCCACTTCGGCTGCACGTAGTCGCCCTGATCCGGCAGCTTCACCCCGGTCTCGCGCCCCTGCGCGGCGATCGGCGCCCCCGGGCCCGCGCCGTTGCGGATCACGCACGCCGCCGCGCCCGCGTCACCCGGAGTGAGCGTCCACTCGACCGTGATCCACTTGTCCCGCAACGGAGCCAGCTTCGCCGCCGCGATCGACGGCGACCCCGGATTCGCGTACGCGCGAGCGGAAATCATCTCGACCCCGCCGTCGCGGACCAGGTCCAGCGTCACCCACGGACCGTCGTTCGTCGCCGGGGTCTTGGTCTGGAAGATGTGCGTGAACCGGCTCGTCCCGTGCAGGCTCGCCGGGACGAACATCTCGTACGACAGCGACCACGTCTCGCCGTCGTGCATCTTCAGCACGGAACCGTTCTGCACCATGCCCTTCGTCTCGGTCCGCTGCCGATCCCCGCCGCCGGTGGTGTCGCGGTCGTCGCGCCAGATGTTGAACCGGTAGTGATTTCCCTCCACCACCACGTACTTCCGGCCCGGATGCAGCCCGCCGCGATCAGCCTCGACGCCCTCGAACGCCTTCAGCCCGTCCTTCACCGGATCGGGATGCCACAACGGACTCGCGGCATTCGCGCCGTAAGCCAGGGGACCGGTCAAGAACGGCACGGCGAGCGCCGAGCCGACGATCGTGCGCAGCGCCGTCCGGCGCGGAAAACCAGGGGATTCCGGCATCTTGCAGTGTCCTTTCCGGGCACGGAGAAGGGGCACATCGGCCGGCGGCGCAGTACATCCGATGTCTGGCGGGTCAAAGGTAAGACCCTTTCCGAACCCGGTCAAGCACGGGCCCGGACGACCGTCCTGGTGAGGTCGCTTCGACGCAGTGCAGGTAGTGCGGCACCACTTCGTCCATCGGGACCGGCCGCATCCCCGTCCACGGAATCGCCGGTCAGCGGCGGGCTGACCGCGTTGACCCGCATCCCGCGCGGCAGTTCGACCACGACCGCGGACATCGCCGCGATGCATATCCGCATCGCAGGCCGGAGTTTCGTCCGCCGGGCGCAGGACCGAACTGGTCGCCTCGGTGCCGCGAGAGGCTCCAGGCGCTCCGGCCGCCTGCCCTGACTTGGATATCCGGTGGCAGAACGCGCTTCTGCGGCGGACCGGATATTTCAGCGACCCGGCGCAGACCCGCTGAACTCACCGCTTGAGCCCTCGGTACCGATTGATCAGCGCGGTGAGGGTCGCGCGGTCCGCACCGCTGTTGAGCGCGTCGATCAAGTCGTCCGGGCACAGCTGGTAGTGCTCGCCCCACCAGCGGCGGGCGCGGTTGTCCCAGATCCGTCAGTCCCGGTCGAACGCCACGACGAAGGTCGGAGCCAGCTGCCTCAGTTTCGCTTGCAGTGCCGCCGCTTCCGCGCTGGTGCTGTCGGTCCGGACCGCGAGCAGCCGGTCGCCGCGGGCGAGCACCAGGACGCAAGCGGACAACCTCGGCTCCCGGAACCGGCGGCAGAATCCGAGCTGCCGGTCGGCGAGGCCCGGGATGGAGAATCGGGTGGTCGAGGAGGCGTTCGCGCCGCAGCTCAGCGCCCCGTCGAGGACGGTGACCATCTGTTCGCCGGAATAGCCCTCGTATGCAGCCGCCAATTGCCAGACGTTCAGCTCACCGGCGGTGGCGGTGGCCTGCGTGTTGGTGCGCAGTGCGGATTCCCACGGCTGCTTGCCCTCGCACGGTGCCACGACGTGCAGCGGCGTGATCCACTTGACGGCGAAGGACGAACGAGCCTGCTTCTGCTGGACACCTGCGTCGCCCAGCGCTTTTTCGTCCGGCAGATACCGGATGAGATCGTCGCCCGAAGACGACGTCGGCGCAATCCGGCTCGCGCAGCCCGCGAGGCACAGCAGCAGCCCCGCCAGCAGCAAGATCCCCTTCCGCACGCCCGTCCCGTCAAACCTGGTCGAACGCCGCGACGAAGGCCGGAGCCAGCCGCTTCAGCTCGGCTTGGTGTTCCGCGATGTTGGCGCGCCAGCCGATCGAGGTGACTGCCAGGGCGCGGTCCCCGTGCGCGAGCACCAGCACGCACGCGGCCACCCGGACCGAGCGGAACTGGCCGCAGAACCCGAGTTGCGGGTCGGCGACGCCGGGGACCGAAAACCGCGTCTTCACGGCCAGCTGCTCGCCCTCGACCACGGCCTTCCCACAGTCGAGCGCCTTGCCGAGGCCGGATACCACCTGCTCGCCGGAGTAGCCCTGGTACTGGGCGAGCAACTGGTGGACCTGCGCCTTGTCGGTCACCGAGATCGCCTGCGCGCCGTTGTACGCGGCCGAATCCCACGGCTGGTCCGCATCGCACGCCCGCACAAGGCGCAGCGGAGTGTTGGGGCCGACTACGTACGGCAGGCGATCCTGCTGCCGCCGGGCGCCCGCCGCGGAGAGCTGCTCCTCGCTGGGCAAGTACTTGGTGAGGTCCTTGGCGACCGGAGCCGAGGAAGCCGGAGGGGAGCTGGAGGCCGGGGCCGAACTCGACGGCGGAGCAGAACTCGGAGCCGCTGCCGGAGTTTCCGCGGCGCATCCCGCGAGCAGCAGGACAAGACCGGTCACCGCAAGCGAAACACGCATGATCCTCCCCATTTCGGGAGAAAGATCGCCGGACCCCGGTCCGGCGTTACGAGCCCGTCCAGCCCCGCCAGGTCCGCACCTCGGTGACCACCACCGCGTGCTCCGGCGGCCGCTCCGCGTACTGCGGATACTTCGCTGCCAACCACTCGACATACGGAGCCCGCGAATCGTCGGAGACGACCCGCGCCACGCCGTCCGCGCGGGCCCACCACAACCGCGACCAGTCCTCGTCGTACTCGTCGACCAGGAACGACACCGCCGGGTTCTCCGCGATGTTCGCCAGCCGCCGCAGCGACGTCGTGGTCTTGGGTTTGTGATCGACCGCGAACACGACCGCGTCGTCGCGCACCGCGAACGTCACCGGCACCAGATGCGGGACCCCGCGACTGTCCACTGTGGCCAGCCGAGCCACCCGCGCCGCCGCGAAGCGTGCCCGGGTTTCCACAGTGGACAGTCGCATGAGGACTCAGTCCAGCGCGGGGGAGTCGAGGGTCAGCGTGGCCAGTTCGGTGTCGAGCGAGGCGGAGACCCCGAGCGGCAGCGTCGGCGACCCCGCCACGTGCCCGAAGCCGAACCCGCTCAGCACCGGCACCCCGAGCGGCGACAACCGTTCCGCCAGCAGCTCGCGGACCTCCGCCGGGTCGCCGCACGCGGCCCACGAACCCAGCACCACCCCGCGCGCGCCGTCGAACCAGCCGGAACGCAGCAGCTGCGTCACCATCCGGTCGATCCGGTAGGGGCTCTCGGTCACGTCCTCCAGCAGCACGATCCCGCCGCGCGCGGAGCCCTGCTCAGCCGTGCCGACCCCAGACGCGAGCAGCGACAGGTTCCCGCCCACCAGCACGCCCAGCGCACGACCGGGCACCACCACGTCCGGCTCGCGCGCCCGCAGCACCCGCGTGTGGTCCGGCTCGAACAACGTCCGCCGCAGGTGTTCCGACGCGTCCTCGTCGAACAGCACGCTCGCCGGCATCGGCGAAAGCAGCGTCGCGAGATCCAAATGCGTGTGGACGGCCCGGTGCAGCGCGGTCACGTCGCTCGACCCGGCGAGCACCTTCGGCCCGGCCGCCCGCAACGCCGCCCAGTCCACCAGATCGAGCATCCGCTGCGCCCCGTAGCCGCCGCGCGCCGCCAGGACGCACCGGACCTCCGGGTCCAGCCACGCCTCGGTGAACTCCGCCGCCCGCGCCTTGTCCGGGGCCGACAGATACGACCCGCCCGAAGCCCGCACCCCCGCGCCGATCCGCACCTTCACGCCCCACTCGCGCAGCACCGGCAACGCGGCGTCGAGCAGGTCCTGCGGCACCGGCCCGGACGGCGCGACAAGAGCGACCGTGTCCCCGGCGGAGAGTCTGGCGGGCCTCACCGGGACAGCTCCAGCCGCGGCACGTCCGGCGTCTCGAAGCCGAACACCTGGCCGTAGAAGGAAAGCTCCGCCTCCAGCGCGGCGACGATCGTCTCGGCCTTCCGGAAACCGTGCTGCTCGCCCTCGAACCGCAGGTACGCGTGCGGGATCCCGCTGCCGTCGATTTCCGAGACGAACCGGTCGGCCTGCTCCGGCGGGCAGATCTCGTCCTCCAGGCCTTGCAGGAACAGCACCGGCCCGGCCAGCGACCCCACGTGCGTCATCGGCGAGCGCTCCCGGTACCGCTCGGCCGCCTCGGGATACGGGCCGACCATGCTGACCAGGTACTGCGATTCGAAGTCGTGCGTCTCGCCGCCCTCGCCGGTCCAGCCGGCGAAGTCGAGGATCGGGAACTTCACCGTCGCCGCCGCGTAGGTGCGGGTCATGGTGATCGACGCGGCCGAGGTGAACCCGCCCGCGCTGCCGCCGCGGATGCCCAGCCGGGCCCGGTCGGCGACCCCTTCCGCCACCAGGGCTTCGGCGACCGCCGCGCAGTCGCGCACGTCCACCACGCCCCACTGCTCCCGCAGCCGCTCGCGGAACGCCCGCCCGTACCCGGTGGAACCGCCGTAGTTCACCGCGACGACGCCGATGCCGCGGCTGGTGAAGTACGCGAACTCCAGGTCGAGCGATTCGTCGCTGTGCCCGGTCGGCCCGCCGTGGACGTGCACCACGTACGGCGGCAGTTCGCCTTCCGGCGCGGCGAAGTCCGGGTTCGTCGGCGGGAACACGTACGCCGGGATCTCCGCGCCGTCCGGCCCGGTGAACACGCGCTCCTGCGGCACCGGCAGGTACTCCGCGGGCGGCAGCGAGTCCGGCTGCGGAGTCAGCGCGCGCCACTTCGCGGTGTCCGGATCCAGCACCACGACCGCGCTCTCGTGCCGGGGCCCGCCCGCGATCCCGGCGATCCCGTCGTCCGTCGCGACCAGCCCGCTCGACGACCACACGGTCAGCTCGGTGTCGACGCGCGTGACCGAACCGTCGCCCTCGTCGAGAATCGCCAGCTTGCCGGAGTCGAGGACCGCGTGCTTCCCGCCACCAAGCGGGGTGAACCAGCTCGCTCCCAGCTTCCACATCGGCCCGCCCAGCTCGCGCTGCACCGGCGCGAGATTGACCGTCGCACCGTCGAGCCCGACCCGGTGCAGGTTCCACCAGCCGTCCGGATCGGCCAGCACGAGCAGCTGATCCGCGGACTCCCACGCCACCTGGCACACCGCGACCTCCGGCCCGCCCGCGAGCACGCGCGCTTCCCCGAACGACCCGTCGGCCGCCACCGGCGCGACGAACAGCTCGGTCCCGTCCCACGGCATCGCCGGGTGGTCCCACGCGAGCCACGCGGCGTGCGCGCCGTCCGGCGACAGCTGCGGCGCGGTGAAGAACCGGTGCCCCTCGACGAGCACCCGTTCGGCGGAGCCGTCCAGCGGGATCGCGACCAGCTCGCGGGAGATGTCCGTGCGCCGCGGCCCGGTGCTGCGCTCGCGGACCGCCCACACCTCGCCCTCGCGTCCGGGCCGGAGGTCGCCGTACCGGACGCCCTGCGGCGTGGCCGGTTCCGGCGTCAACGCGGTGGCCTCGCCGTCCTTCCACGCGTACACCCGCTGATCGGCCCAATGCGTGAACACCACCACGCCGCCGACCGCGAGCCACGGCCGCCCGCCGTACTCGTGCACCCGGTTCCGGACGTTCCACGGCGCGGGCAGCACGTCCTCGACGCCGCCGCCGGGAAGCGCGCGCACGAGCGCGACGCGACCGCCTTCGGCAGGCCGCGCCTCCGCCCACCAGAGCGCGCCGTCGACCGCGGCGAGCCATTGCGCGCCGCCGCCGGCCGCCGCCGCGCCGGCCGCCGTGACAGGAGAGGTCCAGGTTCCATGAGGAGAGATGCGAGGCACGCGGAAAGCCTAACGAGGATCCGCTGCGTGTCCGGATCCGCACGCACCGCGCAGGAATCGCGCGCGAACTCCGCTGAACCCGGGGCGGCGGATGCCGATCATGCGTCCGTGGCCTAGGGTCGAAGACGCTATGTCACGCGTAATCCACGTCTTCCGCAAGCCCGACCGGTTCGTGGCCGGCACGGTCGGCGAGCCCGGCGACCGCACCTTCTACCTCCAGGCGACGGAGGACGTGCGGACGATCAGCGTCACGATCGAAAAACAGCAGGTCGTCGTCCTCGCGGAGCGGCTCGGGTCGCTCCTGGAGGAGGTCGCCAGCCGGTTCGGCGCCGACGTGCCCAGCCACGCCCCGGACGACGAGGTCGACGTGGACCCGCTCACGGTGCCCGTCGAGGAGGAGTTCCGGGTCGGCACGATGGGGCTCGGCTGGGACGCCGACTCCGGCGCGGTCGTGGTCGAACTGCTCGCGATCACCGAGGGCGAAATCGACGAGACGGTCGTGCTCGACGACACCGAGGAGGGCCCGGACGCGGTCCGCGTGTTCCTCACCCCGGTCGCCGCCCGCGCCTTCGCCGAACGCGCCGACCGCGTCGTGAACGCCGGCCGCAAGCCGTGCCCGCTGTGCGGCGAACCGCTCGACCCGGCCGGGCACATCTGCCCGCGGCAGAACGGGTACCGGCGCGACGTCGACGTGACCGAGGACTGAGGGCGGCCGTGGCGAGCACCGCGCCAGGGCCTGCTGACCCCGCCGCCCGCGATTTCGTGTCCCGCGGCCGCATCGACGTCGAGGGCAGGCTGGTCGACGCCTCCAACGTGACGCTGTTCTGCGCGATCGAACTCGACGGCGTCACCGGCCGCGTCGTGTACAAGCCGGTGTCGGGGGAGCGGCCGCTGTGGGACTTCCCGGACGGCACCCTCGCCGGCCGCGAGGTCGCCACCGCGATGATCTCCGACGCCTGCGGCCTCGGCGCGATCCCGCCGACCGTGCTGCGCGACGGCCCGTTCGGGCCCGGCATGGTCCAGCTGTGGGTCGAGACCGACGAGGAAACCGAAGTGGTCGACGTCTGCGCGCCCGACGAGGTCCCCGAGGGCTGGCGCACCGTGCTGCACGCGCACGACCGGCTCGGCGAACCGGCGGTGCTCGTCCACGCCGACCACCCGGACCTGCGCGAACTGGCGGTCCTCGACATCGTCGTCAACAACACCGACCGCAAGGGCGGGCACCTGCTCGCCGGGACCGACGGCCGCGTCTACGGCGTCGACCACGGCATCTGCCTGCACACCGACCCGAAGCTGCGCACCGTGCTGTGGGGCTGGATCGGCGAGGAACTGCCCGGGGACGCGGTCGAGAAACTGCGGAAACTCCGCGCGGACCTCGACGGCCGCCTCGGCGCGGAACTCGGCGAACACCTGACCGCGTTCGAGATCCGGGCGCTCTCGCAGCGCACCGACTATCTGCTCGCCGAGGCGGTGTTCCCCGAGCCCGGCGACGACTGGCGCGCGATCCCCTGGCCGCTGTTCTGATGGCGGCCTCGATGGAGAACACCGAGAACGCCCTGCTGGACGAGGACGCCCGCGCCCGGCTCGTCGACCGCTTCGGCCCGGCCGCACAAGCGTGGTGCGACGCGCTGCCCACCCTCGTCGACCGGCTCTGCCGCCGGTGGGGCCTCACGGTGTCCGAAGCCCGGCCCGGCAACACCGGCCGCACCCTGCTCTGCCGCGACGGCGAGGGCGTGCTGAAGGTGCTCAAACTCTGCCCGGACCGCGCGATCGCGACCGCGGAGGCGACCGCGCTGGGCTCGTGGGCCGGGCTGTCGCGGGTCGTGCAGATCCTCGACGCCGACCTCGACCACGGCGCGGTGCTGCTCGAAGGGCTCGAACCCGGCGACACGTTCACCGAACGCGGCGCGGACGTCCCGTGGGACCAGATCGGCGAACTGCTGGCCGACGTCCACGGCGTCCCGGCCGCCGGACCGTTCCCGACCCAGCTCGAACGCGTCCGGTTCATGTTCGGCCTCGCCGAGCAACGCCTCGCCGGTTCCCCGGCCGAAGCGCACCTGTCCCGGCAAGCGCTGCGCACCGGCCTCGCCCGGGCGGAGAAACTCGCCGCCAGCGGCCCGATCGCACTCGTGCACGGCGACCTGCATCCCGGCAACGTCCTGGACGCCGGACCGGAACGCGGCGCGGTCGCGATCGACCCGCGTCCGTGCGTCGGCGACCCGGCCTTCGACGCGGTGGACTGGGCGGTGCTGCCGATGGCCGACGGCGGCGCGGTCGAGGACGGCATCGCCCGACTGCCGCACCTGGACGGCGACCGGGTGCGCGCGTGGTGCGTGGCGCTCGCCCCGCTGGTCGCGATGGGCCCGCTCCGCCGCGGCGGCCCGACGCCGTTCACCGACGCGGTGCTGCGGCTGGCCAGCTGACCCGGTCCGGCACCAGGTCCGGCTGCTGGCGCTAACCCCGGGCGACCTCGGCGGTGTGCGCGGGGAGGTAGCGCTCGCCCGTCACCTGGTCGCTCAGCGGGTCCAGCACGGCCAGCGCCTCGGCGTCCAAGACGAGGTCCAGCGCGGCCGCGTTCTGCTCCAGCCGGACCGGGCTGCGGGTGCCCGGAATGGCCGCCACCGCCACCCCGAGCCGTTCGGCCTGCGCGTACACCCACGCCAGCGCCACCTGCGCCGGAGTGGCGCCCAGCCGGTCGGCCACCTCGCGCACGGTCCGCGCGATCTTCTCGTTGGCCTCGCCCGCCTCCCCGGCGAACCGGGGATTGGTGCGCCGGAAGTCCTTCTCGCCCAGCGCGGAGCGGTCCAGCGCGCCGGTCAGGAACCCCCGCCCCAGCGGCGAGTACGGCACCAGCCCGACGCCCAGTTCGGCCATCACCGGGACGACCGCCTCGACGTCGCGGGTCCACAGCGAGTACTCGCTCTGCACCGCGGCGATCGGGTGCACCGCGTGCGCCCGGCGCAGCAGCTCGCCGTCGACCTCGGACAGGCCCAGATGACGGACCTTGCCCGCCTCGACCAGCTCGGCCATCGCCCCGACGGTCTCCTCGATCTCCACGTCCTGGGGCGGGCGGTGGGCGTAGTACAGGTCGATCACGTCGACGCCCAGCCGCAGCAGCGAGGCGTCGCAGGAGCGCAGCACGTAGTCGCGGGCACCGCGGATGCGGCGCGCCCGGTCGCCGGCGCTGCGGTCGATGCCGAACTTCGTCGCCACCTGCACCTGCTCCCGGCGGCCGTGGACGGCCCGGCCGACCAGCACCTCATTGTGCCCGGCACCGTAGGCGTCGGCGGTGTCCAGGAACGTGACGCCCAGCTCCAGTGCCCGGTCGACGGTGGCCAGGCCGCCGTCCCAATCGGCGGCGCCGTAGCTCTCGCTCATCCCCATGCACCCCAGGCCCATCGCGCTGACGTGGAAACCGGACGAGCCGAGCGTGGTTCGGGTGCTCATGTGCGGATGCTCCTCCTGCCCGGCGGGCCGGGCGGCGCCTCGACGGTTGACGAACCCCGCCGACGCTAGGAGCTGGAGCGCGCACCAGGTCAAGCCGGAGGACCGGTTCCTTCCGGCGTGGCGGCGGGACGCGCCCTCGCCGCGCCGATAACGTGCCCGACCGTGCGCTATCACGACGTGCTGTCCGGCCCCCGCAAGCGGAAGGTGCCGGAGGTCCCGGCCGAACCAGGGCTCGTGGTCGAAGACCCGGCCAGCGGCTACTGCGGCGCGGTGGTGAAGATCGAGTACGGCAACGTCGTCCTCGAGGACGCCAAGGGCCGCCACCGGGTCTTCCCGCTCGCGCCCGCCGCCTTCCTGCTCGAAGGCAAACCGGTCACGCTCGTGCCGGTCAAGAAAGCCGCCGCGCCCGCGCGACAGGTGTCGGCGTCCGGCTCGGTCCGCGTGCAGGGACTGCAGGCCCGGGTCGCGCGCGACTCCCGGATCTGGGTCGAGGGCAAGCACGACGCCGAACTCGTCGAACGCGTCTGGGGACACGACCTGCGCGTCGAGGGCGTCGTCGTGGAACCGCTCGACGGCGTCGACGTCCTGGCCGAGCGGATCGCCGAGTTCGGCACCGGACCCGGCCGCCGCCTCGGCGTCCTCGTCGACCACCTCGTCGCGGGCAGCAAGGAATCCCGGCTGGTCGGGCAGATCCGCGACGAGCAGGTGCTGGTCACCGGCCATCCGTACATCGACGTCTGGCAGGCGGTGAAACCCGCGTCGGTCGGCATCCGCGCCTGGCCGGAGATCCCGCGCGGCGTCGAATGGAAGACCGGCGTCTGCGACGCGCTCGGCTGGGGCGAGCCGTACGAGGGGTGGCAGCGCGTGCTCGCCGGGGTGCGCAGCTTCCGCGATCTCGAAACGCCGCTGATCGGCGCGGTCGAACGGCTCATCGACTTCGTGACCGAACCTGACGGCAACGCTCCGTAGTGTCCGGTTCGCCGGAAAAATCCAAGGTCACGCGTCGGTCACGTCGGGTAGCTTGCCCGGTGCGAAACGACGCGATCTGAGAGCATGAGGGCATGGCAGCGGCTCTGATCTGGCTGATCATCGGCATCGTCCTGATGATCGCGGAGGTGATCTCCGGGGACTTCGTGCTGATCATGCTCGGCATCGGCGCGCTGCTCGGAGCCGGCACGGAAGCGCTGACCGGCAACATCTTCATCGACGTCGCGGTGTTCGCGGTCAGCTCGGTCGGGCTGCTCGCGCTCGCGCGCCCGGCGCTCAAACGCCGCTTCCTGGCCGGATCGGGCATCCCCACCGGCATCGACGCGCTGGTCGGAGCCCGGGCCGTCGTGGTGTCCACTGTGGACTACGATGCCGGCCAGGTGAAGATCGGCGGCGAGGTGTGGTCGGCGCGCGCCGTGCACGAGTCCCAGCCGCCGATCGCGCCGGGCACCAGCGTCACGGTCGTCGAGATCTCCGGCGCCACGGCCGTGGTGGACATCGTCTCGTGAAGCGCCGTCCGGGAAAAAACGGTACTAGGTAAGGGGAGACGCTCTTGTCGACAATAGCGATCGTCGTGGTCGCACTGCTGGCTCTGTTCGTCATCATCACGGTGGTCAAGGCGATCATGGTGGTGCCACAGGCCCAGTCGGCGGTGATCGAGCGGCTCGGCCGGTTCCGCACGGTCGCCTCGCCCGGCCTGACCTTCCTCGTCCCGTTCCTGGACAAGGTGCGCGCGCGGATCGACCTGCGCGAGCAGGTCGTCTCGTTCCCGCCGCAGCCGGTGATCACCGAGGACAACCTGACGGTGAACATCGACACCGTCGTGTACTTCCAGGTCACCGACTCGCGCGCGGCGGTCTACGAGATCTCGAACTACATCATCGGCGTCGAGCAGCTCACCACCACCACGCTCCGCAACGTGGTCGGCGGCATGAGCCTGGAAGAGACGCTGACCTCCCGCGATTCGATCAACACCCAGCTGCGCGGCGTCCTCGACGAGGCCACCGGCCGCTGGGGCATCCGCGTCGCCCGCGTGGAGCTGAAAGCGATCGAGCCGCCCGCCTCCATCCAGGACTCGATGGAGAAGCAGATGCGCGCCGACCGGGAGAAGCGCGCGATGATCCTCACCGCCGAGGGCCAGCGGGAATCGTCGATCAAGACGGCCGAAGGCCAGAAGCAGAGCCAGATCCTCGCCGCGGAAGGCCAGAAGCAGGCCGCGATCCTCGCCGCGGAAGCGGAACGGCAGTCGCGGATCCTGCGCGCCCAGGGTGAACGGGCCGCCCGCTACCTGCAAGCGCAGGGCCAGGCGAAGGCGATCGAGAAGGTGTTCGCCGCGATCAAGGCGGGCCGCCCGACGCCGGAGGTCCTCGCTTACCAGTACCTGCAGACCCTGCCGCAGATGGCGCAGGGCGACGCGAACAAGGTCTGGATGATCCCGAGCGACTACGGCAAGGCCCTCGAAGGCTTCGCCCGCGCGCTGGGCGCCCCCGGCGACGACGGCGTGTTCCGCTACGAGCCGCCGCAGGACGACACCCCGGCCAAGCCGGACCTCGACGACGACGAGGTCGCCGGATGGTTCGACACGAGCAGCGACCCGAAGGTCGCCGAAGCGGTCGCGGCCGCGGAAGCCGTGGCACGCAAGGAGGTCGACGGGCCGCTCGGCGCGTCGACGGAGCATCCGCGGCGCGCCATCGGGGGCGCCTCGCCGGTCAAGGCCGAGCGGCCCGCGCCGGTCGAGGAAGAAGAACCGCCCGCGCCGCCGGAGCGGCCGCAGCCCAGCACGCCGCCGCCTGCCCAGCAGCAGTCGTTGCCGCAGCCGCAGCAGCCTCCCGCCGGACCGCCGCCGCAGGGCGGTCCGTACCAGGGCCCGCCGCCGCAGCAGTTCGGCGGACCGCAGGGACCGGGCAACGGGCCGTTCCCGCAGCAGGGCCCGTTCGGCGGACCGCAGGGCGGACCGCCGCCGCAGCGCTGATTGAGCCGTTCAAAGGGGCTGCCACTCCGGTTTTCCGGGTGGCAGCCCCTTTTTCCTGCGGTCAGCGGGCGTAGACGCCGACGTCGTCGATGTCGGCCTTCGAACGATCGGGCAGTGCGAGCACGCACGCCACGGTCACCACGACCGAAGCGACGATGTAGATCGAGATCGAATACGGCGTGCCCGTGGTGTGCAGCAACCAGGTCGCCAGCAGGGGAGCAGGACCGCCCGCGAACACCGACGCCAGCTGATATCCCAGCCCCGCGCCGCCGTAGCGCAGATGCGTCGGGAAGCTCTCGCCGATCAGCGCCGCCTGCGGGCCGTACTGCATCGAGTGCGCGACCATCGAGACGATGATCGCCAGGAAGATCATCGCGTGGCCGCTGTGGGTCAGCACGGTGAAGTACGGGAACGCGAGCACCCCGGTCAGCACCGCGCCGGTCAGATAGACCTGTTTGCGGCCGATCCGGTCGGAGAACTGGGAAAACAGCGGAATCAGCAGCAATTCCGCGGCCGCGCCGACGAGAACCGCGTTGAGCACGAACGTCTTGCTGAATTCCGGCCGCTGCACGACATAGACGAGGACGTAGCTGGTGAACAAATAGAACGGCATCTGCTCGCTGAACCGCAGTCCGGCCGACAGCAGGATTTCCCGCCAGTGGTGCCGGACCACGTCCTTCACCGGGGCTTTCGACGTGCGCTTGGCGGCGACCGCGGCGGCGAACATCGGGGTTTCCATGATGCGCAGCCGGATGACCAGGCCGATCGCCACCAGCACCAGGCTCAGCAGGAACGGGATTCGCCAGCCCCACGAGGAAAACGCGTCCGGGGACAGGGTCGCCGACAGCAGCGTCATGCCGCCGGTGCCCAGCACGAGCCCGACCGGAACGCCGACCTGCGCGAAACTCGCCAGCAGGCCGCGCCGCCGCTGATCGCCCCATTCCATGGCCAGCAGCACCGATCCGCTCCACTCGCCGCCGATCGCGATGCCCTGCACCAACCGCAGCAGGACAAGGATCAGCGGGGCGGCGACGCCGATGGTCG
Source organism: Amycolatopsis sp. AA4 (assembly GCF_002796545.1). GTDB lineage: Bacteria > Actinomycetota > Actinomycetes > Mycobacteriales > Pseudonocardiaceae > Amycolatopsis. The sequence goes on along the minus strand of NZ_CP024894.1, from coordinate 4,170,913 downwards.
CCGCGCCGGGAAGCACACCGACGATCGCCGAGGACAGGCCCATCAGCAGGAGCGTCACGATGAGCGTCGCCTTGCGGCCGAGCCGGTCGCCCCAATGGCCGAAGATCGCCGCACCGATCGGGCGGGCCGCGAAACCGACCGCATAGGTGGCGAACGACTGCATGACCCCGGCGTAGGACGACGACGCGGGGAAGAACAGATGGGGAAAGACCAGCGCCGCGGCGGTGTTGTAGAGGAAGAAGTCGTACCACTCGATGGTGGTTCCGATCGACCCGGCCAGGGCCGCCCGGCGTACCTGCACCCGGCGGTCGCCGGTCGAAGCTTGGACTGACTGGGTGACTTCGTTGTCGCCTAGAGTCATGGTCGTGCACCTCTCGTGACGGTCGTCACACTACAGTGTGAACGACCGGCAGAGGTTTGACGATTCCGGACGCCTGCTCCGGACGGGTTGTTTCCGACCTTCCGGCACGCCGTCCGGACCAGGATCGGGCGCCGCGCGGCCAGGACGCGCGACTACCATCACAGCCGTGACGGAGGACAAACCGCTCCGCGCCGACGCGCGGCGAAACCGCGCGAAGGTGCTCGAAGCCGCCGAGACAGTCTTCGCGGCCAAGGGCACCGCCGCGCCGACCGAGGAGGTCGCGCGCGAGGCCGGGGTCGGCATCGGCACGGTGTTCCGGCACTTCCCCACGAAAGAAGCGCTGCTGGAGGCCGTGCTCTACGCGCGGCTGCACCGGTTCGTCGACGAGGCGGACGCGGTCGTCGCGCAGAACGCCGAGGACGCCGGGGCCGCCTTCTTCACCTTCCTCACCAGCTGGATCGAGATGTCCAGCGCCAAAAACGCCTACTTCGAAGCGCTCACCTCGGCCGGCGTGTGCGTGCCCAGCACGGGTTCGGTGATCGGGGAGCGGCTGCGCGAATCCCTCGGCGTGCTGCTGCGCCGCGCCCAGGACAGCGGCGCGGTGCGGCGCGACGTCACCACCACCGAGCTGATCCCGGTGATCATCGGCACCGCGAAGGCGGCCGAGCACGTCGGGTCCGATCGCGAACTGCGCGACCGCACGATCGCGATCCTGTTCGACGGCCTCCGCCCCTGAGCCAGCGGGTTTCTGCCCGCGATCCGTTCCGCGCTGTCCTCGGCGGGCGCCGTGCCCAGGGCGGGGGAGCCGGGCCTAAACTGAGGCAATGACCAACCGCTTAGTCTGTATTGGCGATTCGTTCACCGAAGGCGTCGGGGACGACGATCCGTCCGCGCGCAACGGGGTGCGCGGGTGGGCCGACCGGGTGGCCGAGGTGCTGGCCGCCGGGGAGCCGGGGTTCCGTTACGCCAACCTGGCGGTGCGCGGGAAGCTCCTGCCGCAGGTGCTGAACGAGCAGGTCGAACCGGCGCTGGCGATGAAGCCGGACCTCGTCACGGTCTACGCGGGCGGCAACGACCTGATGCGGCCGCGGGTCGACATCGACAGCCTCGCCGACTCGTACGAGCGCGCCGTCGCCCGGTTCCGCGCGGCCGGGGCGCAGGTGCTGCTGTTCACCGGCGTCGACGGCGTGGAAGACGCGCTGTTCCGGCAGATCCGCGGCCGGGTCGCGATCTACAACGAGCACGTGCGCGGCATCGCGGCGCGGCACGAGACGCTGCTGGTGGACATGTGGTCGATGCGCCAGCTGCGCGACCGTCGCATGTGGTCCGCAGACCGTCTGCACCTGAATGCTGCTGGGCACACGGAAATCGCCATCGCCGTCCTCGACGCGCTGGGCGTGCAGCACAGTCTCGCGCACGTCGCGCTGGGACCGCGGCCGCGCCTGTCCGCGCGGGAACAGCGCGCGGCGAACCTCCGCTGGGGCCGGGAGCACGCGCTGCCGTGGATCGGCCGACGCCTGCGCGGCGAATCCTCCGGCGACACGATCGCCGCGAAATACCCGGAACTGCAGTCGTTCGGCGCGCCCGCCCAAGCGCTCGACTGACGGGCCTAGCCCGCGACCTGCCGCGCGCGATGGTCGGCGACGTTGACCCGCGTGCCGCAGCGAGTGGAACAGAACCGCCGCCGACCGTTGCGCGACGTATCCACGAACGCGAAGCCGCACCCCTCGCGCGCACAGACGCCGAGACGGTGCGGCTCCTCGCACACCAGATGCGCGAGCCCGCCCGCGGTGTAGGCGTAGAACCGCTCGACCACGCCCGCGCCCTCGCTCGAGTAGTGCAGATGCGGCGCTTTCCCGTCGTGGCTGGCGATGTTCGGCCGGCACGCGGCGACAGCGAGCAGTTCGTTGAGGAGATCGATCCGCTCGGCCGTCGTCTCCGCGACGAACACCTCGTGCAGCCGCCGCCCCCACGCGAGAATCTGTCCTGCCTCGTCCGCGGTGAGGCGCGGCAGCACCATCTCCCGCGCCTGCCCCGCGGCCCGCACCTCGGCGGCCGTGACGTCGTCGCGCTGGGAAAGGGTCGCCAGGTCGGCGGCTACTTGCGCGCCCGCGCCACCGTAAGGGTTGAAGTGCACTCGCCCATTACAGCACGTTCCGTCCTCCGCGGAAACCCCGCCCGGAAACAATCGTCCGGAAAATAAGATTGACGCATCGATTCGGCGTAGGTGAAGATGAATCCACTACAGCGGACGAAGGAGCGGTCATGACGAACATGCGGATGCGGGAGATGCGAGGCCGCTATCCGGCCGCACTCCGCGCTGTCCAGTGTTCCCCGCTCCACCAGCGCCAAACCGGCCGAAAAGGCGGTATCCGCTCCCTGACCTGACGCAGCGTCGCTCGCGTACCGGGAGCCGCCCTCGTCGGGAAACCGATCCGGGCGGCTTCCCTTGTCAGTGCCCACCTCAATTCTCTCCGCCGCGTTTCTATTTTCGCGACGGCATTTCCCCGCTGCCTATTTTCGACAGTTCTTTGACAGCTACACAACGGAGCAAGACATTTCCGAGACTCGTCCCCGTCGCCTCACCCGCGGCCAGGACGAGCGCCGGGTCCGGCGGTCGAGCACGGCCGGACCCGCACGGTGAGGACGGGGCAGCGGCAGCCCCACCCGGCGGTAACCCGGGCGCCCGAACGGGCATTGAGGGTTCGACTCCCTCCTTCACCACTGCGCCCGCACCCAGGGCGCGCCTTGCGGTCGTGGTGAACTCGGCGGACACGTCGGTCTTCCAAACCGAAGAAGAGGGTTCGATGCCCTCCGGCCGCTCGCGGTCCGGCCCCGTGCCGGACGCATGCCCTTGTAGCTCAGCGGGAAAGAGCGCCGCACTACGAATGCGGAGGCCCCAGGTTCGAGTCCTGGCAGGGGTACCGGACCCGGCGCCGAGGGGGCGCCGGGCCTTCGGATGCGAGGGGCACCGGCGACCCCGCCTGGTTCGGGACCAGGAGACACCGCGTTCGACCCGCGGGCATCCGACTCTGCCCGGTTTGGGGCAGCACCGCGGATTGTGGATCCGCTGGCCCAGGTCCGCCCCCTGGACCGGGAGCCGATGCCCGTTCGTCCAACTGGCAGGACGCCGCGCTCTGGACGCGGAAACCGAGGTTCGAACCCTCGACGGGCAGCCAAACCACCACGGGCCGTTAGCTCAACCGCGCAGAGCAGCCGGCTTTTACCCGGCGGGTTCAGGGTTCGACTCCCCGACGGCCCACTTTCGGACCCCAGGTCATCGGCGTCGGTGGCCTGGGGTTTTGTGCTGTTAGGGCCAAGCGTTGCCCGGTGGTCGACCGTCCATTGTGGTCTCCTGCGAGCCCGAGAGCGCGGGATAGGTGCAATGCGCCCCGCCGGGAGATCGCCGACGCGAGTTTCCGGGCGGCGTCGGCGGCGACTTCCTGGGCGACGTTCGTGCAGAGGTCCATGATGGCCTGGCTCCATGGCGGAGCCCGTGGAGAGCGGTCGGGGGCAGCCCGCTGCCTGGACCAGCTCGGTGAACTCGTTCGAGACGTCGCTCGGCGCTGTCTCGCTGGCCGGGTGCCTCGGCTCGATACCGCTTTCCGGGCTGTCTGGCGAGGTCGGCCGATGGTCGGTGAGGTCAACGGTGACCGCGGCTCAGGGCGGTGCCGCGACGGTGAGCATTGTTTCCAGGGAGGTCGATGTGGTTGTTGCGGAGCATTTCGCGCCGGTGACGTTGTGGGCTGCGGTCTGGCGGATTCGAGTGCACGGCGCCCTGCTGGGGCTGGAACTCTGCTCGCGGCTTCGCGGCGTGCCCGCGGGTGTCTCCGTCGGAGCTGATCGCGGCGAGTCGCTGGAGGCGGTGACCGTCGAGAACGCCGGTTCCGTTCTTGCGCTGGGCGGACCGGATCTCGGTGCGGTACGGCGTGATGCCGAAGCCTGGCGGGACTTTCCTGGTCGATGGGCTGATGAGCTGAAGGACGGAGCCGATGCGTGCCTGGAGTATGTCAGCGTATGTGGCGTGCGAAGGCGGGTGTACGAGGAGGAGGCGTTTGCCTCGATGCGGCACTCGCCGGATCCGATGCGGACCATGGGCGATCTCGTCCGGTCAGGCCCCGGGTCGAGCCGGGAACAGCTCGTTCCGTTGGTGAGGAGTGCGGCCGGGTCGCTCGTTTCTCCTTTCCGCGCGGGTGCGCGGCGAGTCGCGCGGACGAGTCCGCTGTCAGGCGTACCGGTGAAGCCATTCGGCGATGTGGGCGGCCGTTCGTGCCGCGTGGCGGGTCATCATCGTGAAGTGGGTGCCGGGCGTGAAGACGGTTTTGTCGGCGTGGGGCCAGGCGCCATGGAAGCCCGCGCTGTCCGAGGTGGCGCCTTCGGTGGCGCGGATCAGCATGGTCGGTGTCGATATCGGCCGGGGCTCCCACTGGCTGAAGAGATGCCAGTACCAGCCCATCGCGGTGAGCGGTGCGTTGTCGCGAGCGAAGAACCGGCCCCAGTCGTTGAGCATCATCGTGAGCACGCCGTCGAGGTCTTCCCTGGTGGTGCTGTGGCGGTACGCGGTGTCGCCCATGATCAGGGCCGAGGCCGGGGTGCCGCGCTCTTCGAGCAGTTCCGCGACCCGGTATCCGATCAGTCCTCCCGACGAATGGCCCATGAGGGTGAACGGTTTGCCCTCGGCGTTCCGCAGCACCGCTTCGGCCTGGGCTTCGGCGAGCGTCGTGAAGTCCTCGGGGATCGGTTCGCCCTCGGCGAAGCCCGGGTACGGCAGGACCGTCATGCTGGTCGAGTGGCCCAGAACGCGAGCCAGCGGCGTGTATTCGAAGTCGCCGACCGTCGGGGTGATCGTTTTCAAGCAGATCAGGTGAGGGGCGTCGGGGATCCGGGACAGTTTCAGCGGAGGCCGGGTGCGTGATCGCGCCGGGTCGTCGAATCGCGGCCGCAGTCTGGCCGCGACCCCGAGAAGGTCGAAGACGTCTGCGCCCTGCCCGGTGTCCGAGCCGCTGCGCATCAGGCTGTCCAGGCTCGTGCCGGCTTCGGCGAGCGGCTCGGACCAGCCGAGGGAGTCGTCGGACAGCCGGTCCGCCAGTTCGGCTGGGGTGTTCTCCATGGAGAACACCCCAGCACGCACGGGACGTTTCAGCACGCTGGTCAGCCCGGAGAGGAGGTTTTCCGCGAGCAGCGAGTCGAAGCCGAGTTCCCGGAAGGTGTGGTCGGCGGGAATGCGAGCGGGCCGGTTTTCCCCTTCCCCGGCCATTACCGAAGCCACCAACCCGAGGACAATCGACACGATGTCGCCTGACTCGCCGCTCCCGTCGAGGTCCCCGGAAGTCGCTTTCGAGCGATCGAGCGCCCGGTGCGCGGTGCCCGCGGGCTCGGCCGCACGGAAAGCCGATTCGTCGTCCGGCCAGTATCGGGTTCGCTGGAAAGGATAGAGCGGGAGTGCCGTCCGGCGGCCGGCTGGCACTGTTTCTTTCCAGTCGATCCGGACGCCGCGCGCATGCAGCCGTTCGAGTTCTCGGTAAACGTGCGCCGCGTCGCGGACTCCGGCGCAGTCGAGCGTGACGAACGCTCCATTCCCGGTTCCGTCCGGAATTCCCTGGGACGGCACGGGGGAAGTCGACCGCGCCGCGTGGTGCAGCAATGCCGACGCGTCGGTGATGCGATCGCCGATCGAGTAATCGGCCGCGGCGTGGACCGGGGTCGCGGAGGCGTTCCAACGGATTGGCGGGACTTCCGCCGGCTGCTGGGGTGTTCGCGTGCTGAGGGCGAGAATCAACCGGACCGAGTCGGGCAGGTTTACCGAACCCGCGACATGGGCCGCGGCGATGGCGCCAAGTCCGTCGCCGATCGTCGCGGCAAGCTGGATCCCGAACTCCTGCCACACTGCTGCCGCGGCGATCATGAAAGTGAATCCCCATGGTCCCGCCACCGCGGGATCGCCGAAATCCGGAGCCGGTGCCCGGCCGGCGCAGGCGTCGGCCAGCGACCAGGTCAGAAAAGGGGAAAAGGCCTCGGCACAGGCGTCGACCGCGGCCCGGAAGCCGCGCAGCCGCTGGAGGTCTGTCCCGGCGCGGGACGGCGAGACGGCATGCGGGAAAACGAAAGCCGTGCGGGGCGAGCGTTCGGCGCGAGCGAAGCCAGTGCCGCCGCTGGCGATCCGGTCGAGTCCGGCGGTCAGTTCCGCGGCCGTTTCCGCGACAACGGCCGCTCGGCAGGGGAGCGCGGTACGGGTGTGCGCAAGGGAGTGGGCCACGTCGTCGAGGGCGGGCTCCGGCTCTCCGCGTACCTGCTCGGCCAGCTGCGCGGCGGCCGCGGACAGCGCGGCGCCCGTATGGGCCGACAGCAGGTAGGCCCGCGGCCGGGGCACGGTGCAGCTGCCCGGCGACGGAGGCTCCGGCGCCTCGGGCGCCGCTTCGAGGATCAGGTGGGCGTTGGTGCCGCTGATGCCGAACGAGGACACCGCGGCCCGGCGCGGGCGCTCCGGCAGCGCGGGCCAGGGCGTCGGTCGGGTCGCCAGGCGGATGTTGCCGGAGCCCCAGTCCACCAGAGGGGTAGGCGCGTCGATGTGCAGGGACTCGGGCAGTGTGCCGTGCCGCATGGCCAGCACCATTTTCAGGACGCTGGCGGCACCGGCCGCCGCTTGGGTGTGACCGAGGTTGGACTTCGCCGATCCCAGCCACAACGGTTCGCCCTGGCGTTGACCGTAGACGGCCAGCAACGCCTGGGCTTCGATCGGATCGCCCAGCTTGGTGCCGGTGCCGTGGGCATCGACCGCGTCGATGTCGCCTGCCGTCAGGCCAGCGGTCTCCAGGGCTTTGGCGATCACGTGCCGCTGGGCGGACGCGCTCGGGGCGCTCAATCCGTTGCTTCTGCCGTCGGAGTTGGTGAACGACGACCGGATGACTGCCCACACCGGGTGGTGGTGCCGCTGCGCGTCGGACAATCGCTCCAGCATCAGCAGGACGACGCCCTCGCCGATTCCCATCCCGTCCGCCGTCGCGGCGAACGCCTTGCACCGGCCGTCAGCCGCCAGGGCGCGCAGCTGGCTGAAGGCCGTGAGTGCCATGGGCGTGCACAGGACGGTCGCGCCGCCCGCCAAAGCGAGGTCGCATTCCGCGTGTCTGAGCGAGCGCGCGGCGTGATGCAGTGCGACCAGCGAAGAGGAACAGGCGGTGTCGATGGTCAAAGCCGGACCGGTCCAGCCCAGCGTGTAGGCGATGCGCCCGGACAGCACGCTGGTGATCGTGCCGGTCAGCGCGTGGCCCCGCGCCGCGGTGTTGCCGAGCAGGAGGGGCAGGTAGTCCTGGTTCGACACGCCAACGAAGGTGCCGACCGGAGTGTCTTTCAGGTCGTTCGCGTCCAGGCCGGCGTGTTCCACGGTGTGCCAAGCGGTCTCGAGAGCGATGCGTTGCTGGGGGTCCATCGCTGCCGCCTCGCGTGGAGTGATGGCGAACGGCTCGGGATCGAACAGCGTGGCGTCGCGGAGGAATCCGCCCTGGCGAGCGGTGCACGTCCCAGGATGGTCCGGGTCCGGATGATAGAGCTGGCCGGCCTTCCAGCCGCGGTCGTCGGGGAACTCGGAGATCGCGTCCCCGCCCTCGGCCAGCAGCCGCCAGAACGCTTCCGGACGGTCGATGCCGCCGGGCAGCCGGCATCCCATGCCGATCACCGCGACAGGTTCGCGCTCGCGCTGTTCCATTTCCCGCAACCGGTGCTTTGAACGACGCAGCTCGACCGCGGTGCGCGCGAGGTAGTCGCGGAGTTCCTCAGCGCTGGCCATCGTCGCCTCCCAGTTCGATGTCGAGGATCGCGAACAGTTCTTCGTCGGAGTCCGCCGCTTCGATGTCGCCGTCGGCGTCGGCGTCGACGGTTTCCCGCCGCCCGGGGACGGGTTCAGCAGGGTGCCGGGCGGCGTCTGAGCCGTCCGGCCGGAGCCGCTCGGCGAGGTAACGTGCGACGGATTCGGGTGTGGGGCAGTCGAAAACCAGGGTCGCCGGCAGCGCGAGGCCGGTGGCGCCGCTCAGGCTGTTGCCCAGTTCGACCGCGGCCAGCGAATCGAATCCGAGATTCTTGAACGGACGGTCCGGCAGCAGATCGGAAGTGCTGTTCCGGCCGAGAACGGCGGCGGTCTTGGCATACACCAGGTCCAGCAGGTCGTCCTGGCCGCTGAACGAAGCCCTCGAGACGTCCGCGTCCGAGCCGGTCGGCGAAGGCACGCGGGCACGGAGCAGGTCTCGCAGCAGGGGATGCGGCGCGGGTCGCCGTGCGGCTCTGGCCAGGTCCAGGTTCATGGGAAGCGGATGCGGTTCGCCGAGCCCCAGAGCCTGGTCGAAAAGCCGGAGCGCGGTGGCGTCGGAGAGCGTTCCGATCCCCAGGCCCGCCAGCCGGTCCAGGTCCCGGCCGTCCAGGTTCCTGGTCATTCCGGTGCGGTGCTCCCACAATCCCCACCCCAGAGAGACAGCGGGCAGCCCGCGCGCGCGACGTCGCCTGACCAGTCCGTCCAGCGCGGCGTTCGCCGCCGCGTAGCCGGCTTGTCCAGCGGTGCCCAGGGTGCCTGCCGCGCTGGAGTAGACGATGAAAGCGGCGAGATCGTGTCCCTCGGTCAGCGAGTCCAAGTGCAGGGCGCCGTCGATTTTCGCGGACAGCACCCGGTCGACCGCGGCGGCATCGAGGTCGGAGACCACGCCGTCTTCGAGCACGCCGGCGGCGTGGACGACGGCGGTGAGAGGGCGTGCGGCCGGGATGCTGTCGACGAGCCCGGCGAGGGCGGCTCGGTCGCTCGCGTCGCACCGTTCGACCCGGACCTCGGCTCCGTGCCGAGTCAACTCGCTGACGAGTTCGCCGATGCCCTCGGCGTCCGGTCCGGTGCGGCTCGCCAGAACGAGGTCGCTCACTCCGTGGCCGGCGACCAGATGGCGAGCCAGGGTTCGCCCGAGCGCGCCGGTTCCTCCGGTGATCAGCACGGTCCCGGGCTTGGCGAACTTCCGCGGGATCGTCAGGACGTTCTTGCCGATCCCGGAGCCGTCGCGCAGGTGCCGGAACGCACGCGCGGCGTCGGCGATGTCCCAGACTCGCAGGGGCGGCGGAGTCAGCGCGCCGCGCCGGAACAGGTCGGTGACTGTGCGGAGGATTTCCCCGCGCCGCTCGACAGGGACCTCGTTCAGGTCGAAATGCCGGTAGCTGACGCCAGGGTGTGTTTTCGACACTGTTTTCGGGTCCCGCAGATCAGTCTTTCCCAGCTCGATGAACCGTCCGCCGTTCTTCAGCAGTCCGAGCGAGGATTCGACAGCGGCGCCCGCCAAGCTGTTCACCACGATGTCGAACCGGGCGCCGGCCGGGCCGTCCGAGAACTTTCCGGCGAATTCGAGAGTGCGCGACGAGGCCAAATGATCGTCCGCGAATCCCCGGGCTCGAAGGTGGTCCCATTTCGCCGGATTGGCAGTCCCGTACACCTCAGCGCCGGCCAGCGTCGCCAGTTGTGCCGCCGCGCTGCCGACGCCGCCGGCAGCGGCGTGCACCAGTATCCGATCGCCCGCGGCTATTCCGCCGAGATCGTGCAACGCGTAATACGCCGTGGCGAAAACCGCGGGAATCGCGGCGGCTTCGGCGAAGCCGAGACCAGGGGGGATCTCCGTCAGCAGCCGACGATCGGTTGTCACTACCGGCGCGAACGCGTCCGCGGCCAAGCCCGTCACGCGGTCGCCCGGGTGCAGGTCGGCAACCTGCTCGCCGACTTCGAGAACTATTCCACTGCATTCCGCGCCTATTCCGCTGCCGTCGCGCACGACCCCGAGGGCGGTGACCACGTCGTGGAAGTTGAGCCCGGCGGCGCGTACGCCTACCCGGACTTCGCCGGGGCCGAGCCGGCGCGTCGAGTCGGCGGATTCGAAGACCAGCTCGTCCACGGTCGTGCCCCGTGCGGTCAATTTCCACGTCGTATCGCCGGGCGGCGCGGTGCTGGCGGGGGAGACGGCGGCAAGCCCCGGCACCAGGACGTCGGATCCTCGTTCGGCCAGCTGGGGTTCCGCGGAACGGCACCACCGCGCGACGAGCCCGACGTCGAGAAGGTCGCGCGCCGGGTCGAGGTCGATGGCCACGATCCGGCCAGGATGCTCGGTTTGCGCGCTGCGCAGCAAGCCCCACACGCCGGAACCTCCGACGTCCGTCACCTCTTCTCCCGCGACGGAGACCGCGCCGCGGGTGAGCACGGCCAACGTGGTGTCCGACAACGCACCGGTGCCGAGCACCAGCTGGATCAGTGCCAGCGTGTGCTGGACGACTTCGTGAACGGCAGCCGGGTCAGCGCCGGTTTCCGGGATCCAGCTCAGGGTGTGCACGGGTGCGAGGATCAGGCCGGGAGCAGGAGCGCCCTGCTCGACAGCGGTACGGAGGGCTCGCGGATTCGGGTACTCGACCACGGGAAGGGCGGCCGGGACAGGGCGGACGCGGTCCGCCGCGGACGTCAGCACCGCGATCCGCGGGGACGTCGGCGCTGGGCCGGGCGGCACGGCGGCAGGATGCCAGCGCAGCGCGTAGAGGGCACCGCCGGCCTGGGCTCCCGCCGCCGCCGGGGGCCGCAGACGCAGAGATTCGATCACCGCGACGACCTCCTCGCTGTCGCCGAAGAGGACCACGCGGACTTCCTCGGGCGCGATCGCGGTCAATCTCGCCCGGACTCGCGCTGCCTTGGCGACGAAGATCCGCACGCCGGAGTAGACGAACGGCAGCGAGGCCTGCCCGGCTCCGAGCAGCGAGGAGCCTTGCAGGGCACCGTCCAGCAACGCGGGATGCAGCAGGAACGATTCCGCGTCCCCGCTCTCTCCGGCGTTCAGCGCCACCTCGGCGAAAACTTCGCCAGTGCCGTGCCTCATCCTCCGCACGACCCGAAACGACGAGCCGAAATCGATTCCCGCCGAGGCGAAGCGGGAATACAGCTCCTCGACGTCGATGTCGTCGGTTCCGGCGGCCGGTGGGGCGGTCTCCGGCTGCTCCGAGGGGCCGTCCGCGCTCAGCCGTCCTTGGGCGTGAGTGGACCATTCGCCCGGCGCGCGGGCCGGCCTCGACTGGATCCGCAAGGTTCGCCGCCCGTCCCGGCCGGGCGCGTCGGCCAGGACCCGCAGATCCACGGCCTGGTCCTCGGCGAGCACCAGGGGCTTCTGGATCACCAGCTCGTCGATCCGCTGGAGTCCGGACTCCGCCGCCGCGTACGCGGCCAGTTCGACGAAGGCCGTCCCGGGCATCAGTATCTCTTGCTGGACAAGGTGATCACGGAGCCACGGATGCGCGGAGATATCGAACCGGGTGGTGAACAACAGCGTGCCGTCGTCCAGGCGAACGGCGGCCGACAGCATCGGATGCGCCGCTGGCTCCAGCCCGGCGTCGGCGGCAGACTGGCTGTCCGAGTGCTGGGCGAGCGGTATCCAGTAGCTGCTGCGCTGAAACGCGTATGCGGGAAGGTCGACCCGAGCGGCAGCGCGCCCGGCGAAGGCGGTTTCCCAGTCGATGTCCGCGCCGTGTGCGTACAGTTCGGCAACCGAAGTCACCAGCCGCGACATGCTGGCCGCCTCTCGCGCCGTACAGTCGCCGAGGTAGGTGCGTACGTCTCGCAGCTCGGTCGTGTCCGAGAGCGCTTCGCTCAGTACCGGGTCCGGGCCCAGCTGAAGAAACAGCCGATATTCGTCGTCAAGCAATGCCTCGAAGGCTTGCCGGAACCGCGTCGTCCGGCGCAGGTTCGAAAACCAGTACTCGCCGTCCAGCGCGCGGCCGCCCGGCAGGAGGCCACCGGTCACCGTGGAATAGAACGTTGCTTCGCGGGTTCGCGCGGCGATGTCGCGCAAATCATGGACGACCTGGTCCCGGGCGGGTTCGACGTGCGGTGAGTGCGCGGCGAACGCGTGCGGGAGCAGGGTCGCTCCGACCTTGACGCCGTCGCATGCGCGGACGAAGTCCTGGACGGCGTCCCGGTCGCCGGACACCGCGAGATGCCTGGGCCCGTTCGTCGCGGCGACATTGATCCGCGAGGCGAGGCGGGCGGGCACGACGTCGTCGCCAGGCTCGGACGTGCGCACCGCCGCCATCGCGCCGCGCCCCGCAAGGGTGCGGCAGGCCCGGCTGCGCGAGGCGACGACCCGGGCGCCGTCGGCCAGGCTCAGCGCCTCCGCTACCACTGCGGCCGCGATTTCCCCATGGGAATGGCCGAGCACCGCAGTGGGGGTGACGCCGAGAGAGCCGAGCGCGGCGGCGAGCGACACCATCATCGCGAAGTGCGCGGGCGCGGCCACCTCTTCCGGGTCCGGCCCCACCGCACGCGGCGAGCCGTCGAGCACCTCGAGAACCGACCAGCCCAGGTGTTCCCGCAGCGCCTCGTCGCATTCCCGCAAGCGTCGCGCGAACGCCGGGCACGACCGCAGCGAATTCAGGGCTTCGCCCGGCCACCGCGATCCGTCCCCGGGAAAAACGAACACGACCGGAGGCGCGCTCGCGCGGCCGGTCACCGTGTGCGCGGAGTCGTCTCCGTCCCGCAGCATGCCGAGTGCGTCGATCAGCTGGGTTCTGTTCTCCACGAGGACCGCCGCGCGGTATTCCAGATGAGCGCGGCTGGTCGCCGTCGAGAAGGCGATGTCGGGCAATGACAGGTCCGGCCGGTCGACGAGGTGGGCACGCAGCCGATCCGCTTGGGCCGCCAACGCCCGCGGCGAATGTCCCGACACCAGCACAGGCAGGACGGGGCTGTTCTCGTCCGGAGCGGTCCGCGTTTCGCGCGCGGACGTCGTGCTCGGTTCCGGGAGCTCCAGAATGGCGTGGGCATTGGTGCCGCTGATGCCGAACGACGACACGCCGGCGCGCCGCGGGGCTCCGTTGGTTCGGGGCCAGGGCACGGCCTCGACGAGCGGGCGCACGGCGGCCCGGTTCCACTCGACCTGGCTGCTCGGCCGGTCGATGTGCAGCGAGCGGGGCAGCAGCCCGGCGTTCATCGCCAGCACCGTCTTGATCACCCCGACGACCCCCGCGGCCGCTTGGGTATGGCCGAGGTTCGACTTGACCGACCCGATCCACAACGGCCGGTCGTCCGCCCGTCCTTCGCCGTACACGGTCTGCAGCGCCTCCGCTTCGATCGGGTCTCCCAGGCGGGTGCCGGTCCCGTGTGCTTCCACCGCGTCGATGTCGCGGGCATCGAGGCGGGCGTCGGCGAGGGCCTTGCGGATCACCCGCTCCTGGGCCGCGCCGCTGGGAGCGGTGAGACCGTTGGTAGCCCCGTCCTGGTTGAGTGCCGTTCCTCGCACGACAGCGAGGATCCGGCGGCCTCGCTCGCGAGCACGCGAAAGCGGTTCCAGCACGACGATCCCCGCGCCTTCGGCCAGCGCCATGCCGTCGGCGCGGTCGGAGAACGGCTTGCACCGGCCGTCCGGCGCGAGTCCGCGTTGCCGGGAGAATTCGAAGAACGTCCGCGGCCCCGGCATCACCGTGACGCCCCCGGCCAATGCCATCGCGCATTCCCCGTGCCGCAGCGACCGAACGGCGAGGTGCACAGCGGCCAGCGACGACGAGCACGCCGTGTCGACAGTGACGGCGGGGCCCTCCAAGCCCAGGCAGTAGGCGATGCGACCGGAACCCACGCTGCCCGCGGTTCCGGTCACCACGTAGCCTTCGACGGAGTCCTCGGCGGTCTGTTCCGCCCCGTAGGTTTCGTGTTGCAGCCCCAGGTAGACACCGGTCTCGCTCGAGCGCAGCGATGCCGGGTCGATGCCCGTCCGCTCCACCGCTTCCCATGCCAGTTCCAGCAGGATCCGTTGCTGCGGATCCATCGCCAGCGCTTCCCGGGGAGAGATTCCGAAGAAGTCCGCGTCGAACAGGTCCGGGCCGGAAAGGAAACCGCCGCGACGGCAGTAGCTGCTGCGGGGCGTGCCCGCGTCCGCATCGGCGAAACGGGTCAGGTCCCATCCGCGGTCGGCCGGGATGTCCGAGGTGACGTCGCCGCCGCGGACGAGCAGGTCCCACAACGCCTCGGGGTCGCAGATGTCGCCGGGCAGCCGGCAGGCCATGCCGACGATGGCGATGTCGTCGCGTTCGCGGAGCGCCGGTTCGGGAGCGGCCGCCGGGGTCGTCGGCGCCGTGCTTTTCGGTGCGTTGGCCGCGTCGCCATTCTCGGGGCCCGGGTGAGCCGCGGGCGGGGAGACCGGGGCGAGCCGGTCTCGGCGATCCCTTTTCTCGCCGGAGGAATCGCTCATCGACCGCAACAGGTACTCCGCGACCGCGCCGGGGGTCGGGCAGTTGTATGCCAGGCCGGTCGGCAGCCGGAGGCCAGTGGCCGTGTTGAGCTCGTCACGAAGCCGCACGGCGGTCATGGAGGTGAGACCGAGCGATTCGAATTCGTCGTTCTTCGAAATCGCCGCACGGTCCTGATGCCCGAGCACGTGAGCAGCGCGGGTACGCACCAGCTCGGTCAGGATTCGCCGCTGTTCTGCCGCGGAGGAACCTTGCAACCGGGCACGAAGTTCTTTCGGCTCGATCCCGGCGTCCCTTGGCCGTGCGAGGCCGCGAAGCAGACCGGACTCGCCGAAGTAGCCCCCGTACTGGTTCCAGTCGATGTCGGCGACGATCAGCGAAGCTCGATCGCTGTCGTCGAGGTGGTCGAAGATGTCGAGAAGGGTGGTGGGCTCCGTAGGCGTCAGCCCCAGGCTGTGCCAGGTCCGCTCGTCCAGAGAAGCGCCGAAGCCGTCGCCCTTCCACGGCCCCCACATCAGCGACGTCCCCGGCAGCCGCCGCGCGAGCCGGTACCGGACAAGGGCGTCTACGAATGCATTCGCGGCCGCGTACGCGCCTTGGACTGCTTGGCCGAGCACCGCCATGACCGAGGAATAAACGATGAACCGCGTCAACTGCCGGCCCTGGGTCAGTTCGTGGAGATTGACGGCCCCGAGAACCTTCGTGCGCGTCACTTCGGACCAGCGCCGAGCGGTGAGCTCGCGCAGGGGCGCTGCTCCATGGGTGCCCGCGACGTGCACGACGGCCGACAGCGGGTGCCGCCGCGGGACGGCGGCGATCACCTTCGACAGTTCCGCCCGGTCGGTGACATCGCACGCCGCGATGGTCACCGCTGACCCGAGCGCGGAGAGCTCGGCCTCGAGTGCTGCCGCGCCGTCCGCGTCCCGGCCGCTCCTGCTGACCAGGAGCAGGTGTTCGGCGCCGCGGCGGGCGAGCCACTTCGCGAGGTGACCGCCCAAAGCTCCGGTGCCGCCGGTGATCAAAGTGGTGCCGCGGGGACGCCAAGGACGCTCCGGGAGCCCGGTCGCGGGAACCGGGGCCAGCCGCCTGGCGAACACCCCGGACGGCCGGATCGCCGCTTCGTCCTCCCCGCCGCCGGCCAGGACGGCGCGGAGATCTTCGATCGCCCGCTCGTCGAGGGCGCTCGGCAGATCGATCAACCCGCCCCAATGCTGCGGGCTTTCGTGGCGCAGGGTGTGCCCTAGCGCCCACGTCCGCGCCCCGAGCGGATCGGCCGGCGGGTCCTCTGGACCGGTCGTCACGGACTGCCGCGTCACCTGCCACACCGGAGCCTCGATGTCCTCGTCGAGCAGCGCCTGCAGCAGATTCAAACCGGCCGGCGGCAGCTCGGGCCGGGCGAGGAGCAACGGCTCGCCCGGGGAGACGTCCAGCAAGGACAGCACCCCGTCGGCTCGGCCGCCCGCGACCGCGGCGGCGAGGCGTTCCCGGACGCCGGACCGGTCGCATCCGGCCGGGATCGCGATCAGCTCTGCGCGCGCTCCGCCGCGGGACAACCCTCGGCATACGACCTGGACGAGTTCATCGTCTGCCCGCTCCGCGGGCGCGACGATCAGCCATCGCCCGGACAGCGCCCGCGCCGCCGGCGAAACGTGGTCCCACGTGCTTTGGTACAGCAAGACGCCGAGGTCGTCCCGGCGCGGCGGCGCGGACGCGGCGGCCGGCGTCCGCGGCCAGTACCGGGTGTGCTGAAACGGGTAGGTGGGCAGATCCACCCGGCGGACCGGAGCGCGAAGAACGCGGTCCCACGCGAGTCTCGCTCCTCGGACGTAAGCGTCGGCGAGAGCCTCGGGGGCGGCGTCGGAGGACAGGGCGTCAGCGGCGGCTTGAGCCCGCCGCTCCTCCTCGGATCCACGGCGGACCCGCCCGGTGACTGCCCGGGGATGCGGTTGCCCGGAGGCTACGGCGTCGAGACCCGAGAGCAGCTGCGCCCGGTCCGCGGCCAGCACGACGGCGCGATAGCCGAACGCCGCCCGGGTGGTCGCCAGAGCGTGCGCGATGTCCGCGGGGTCGTGCTCGGCCGCTGTCCGCCGCAACCGCGCGGCCCACTCCCGCAGCGCCTGCGGGGACGCCGCGGAGAGCACGCACGGGACTAGGGCCGCCGGTCGCCCGGCATCGTCGCGCCCGGCAACCGGCGCATGCTCCTCCGGGGATTCCTCGAGGATCAGATGACAGTTCGTGCCGCTGATGCCGAAAGACGACACGGCCGCGCGCCGGACCCGCTGCTGCCGCGGCCAGCCGACCGGGCGGGTCAGCAGCTCGATGCGGCCGCTCGCCCAGTCCGGATGCGGAGACGGCTCGGTGATGTGCAGGGATCTGGGCAGCAGTTCGTGGCGAAGCGCCAGCACCATTTTGACGAGGCCGATGACACCTGCCGCCGCCTGGGCGTGGCCGAGGTTGGACTTCACCGACCCGAGCCACGCGGGCCGCCGGGGGTCCCGGTCGCGCCCGTAGGTCCGCAGCACGGCGTTCGCCTCGACCGGGTCGCCCAGCGCCGTGCCCGTGCCGTGCGCCTCGATCGCGTCGACGTCCGCGGCGTTCAGGCCCGCCGCGGTCAGCGCGTCTTCGATGACGGCCTCCTGGGAACGGCCGTTGGGGGCGGTCAACCCGTTGCTCGCACCGTCTTGGTTGACCGCGGAGCCGCGGATCGTCGCCAGTACGGGGTGTCCGAGCGCGCGGGCGCGGGACAGCCGTTCCAGTACTACGACGCCGGCGGCCTCGGCCCAGCCGGTTCCGTCCGCGGAGGCGCTGAACGCCTTGCAGCGGCCGTCGGGAGCCAGACCGTGTTGCCGCGCGAACTCGACGAACATGCCTGGGGTCGACATCACCGCGACCCCGCCCGCGAGAGCCAGTTCGCACTCGTCGTTGCGCAAGGCCTGTGCGGCGAGGTGAACGGCGACGAGCGAGGCGGAGCACGCCGTGTCCACCGTCAGCGCCGGGCCTCGCGTGCCCAGCTCGTAAGCCACTCTTCCGGACAGCATGCTGGGTGCGGTTCCGGTGAGGACGAAGCCCGCCGTGTCGTCGTCGGCTTCGGCCATGCGCGGTCCGTATTCCATGGTCGTCGCACCGACGAACACTCCGGTGGGGCTGTCTCGCAGCGAGGCCGGATCGATGCCGGCCCGCTCGACTGCCTCCCAGGAGACTTCGAGCAGCTGCCGCTGCTGCGGGTCCATCGCCAGAGCTTCGCGGGGGGAGATGCCGAAGAATTCCGCGTCGAAACCGGCGGCGTCGTCAAGGAACCCGCCTGCGGTCGCGCAGGTCGTCCGTTCCCGGCCTCGCGGAGACACCAGAGAATTCAGGTCCCATCCGCGGTCGGCGGGCATCGCGGTGACCGCGTCGCGGCCTGCCTCGAGCAGGTCCCACAGCTCTTCCGGAGTCGTGACGCCGCCCGGCGCGCGGCACGCCATGGCCACCACCGCGACCGGATCACCGTCTGCCTCGCTCTCCGGAGGCGGCGGAGGAGTGCTGCCCTCTGGAGGACGGGAATCGGCCAGGTAAGCGGCCAGCGAGCGTGGCGTGGGGTACTCGAAGGCGAGCGCGCCGGACAAAGGGATGCCAGCGGACCGGCCGACCGCGTCGAAGAATTCTACCGTGGCGGCGGAATCGAACCCCAGGTCCTTGAACGTGCGGTCGGGGTCAACTTCGTGCGCGTCGGCATGCCCGAGAATGCGCGCGGCGTGTCCGCGAACGATCTCAAGCGGATCGGTCGTACGCGGTGTCGCGGCATCGCCGGCGGTCGTGGACCTTCCGGCCACGGGCGAAGGCGCGTCGGCCGCCACTGCGGTGCCGACGCGCGGAAGCCAGAAACGTTTGCGCTGAAACGGATAGACTGGAAGGTCGACGGTGCGGACCCGTGCTCGTCCCAGAGCGGCCCCGATATCGAACGCGCCGCCCTGGACGTGGACCGTAGCCATCGCCGTGAGCAGCCGTCGCGAGTCGGAGCCGACGGCTCGCAGCGTGGGCATCACAGTACGCCCGGCGGCGCGGCCGGACAGGCATTCGCGCAGCATCGGCACCAGTTTGGCACCCGGCCCCACCTCGATGAACGAGGTGACACCGAGGTCTTCCATGCGCCGTACGGCATCCAGGAACCGCACCTCGGCCCTCGCGTGCCGGGACCAGTACGCGGCGTCCATGGCGGACAGAACGTCCGCAGTGACCGCCGAGACCACGGGGACGCGCGGGGGAAGATAGGCGATCGTGGCGGCGGTTGCTTCGAGCCGCTCGAGAACGCTGTCCATGTGCGGTGAGTGGAACGCGTGCGAGGTGCGCAGCGGAGTGGTACGGCGGCCCAGTGCGTCGAACCGCGCGGCGATCGCCTCCACCGCGGTGGTGTCGCCGGAAATGACCGTGCCCGTTGGCGCGTTGATCGAAGCCACGGAAACCGCTCCGTCGTGACCGGCGAGTTCGGCGAGAGCTTCCTGCTCGGTGGCCTCGACCGCGTACATCGCCCCGTCGGGACGGGCCTCCTGCATCAACCGGCCCCGGGTCGCGACCAGCAGTGCCGCGTCCGGCAGGGACATCATCCCGGCCACGTGGGCGGCCGTGATCTCGCCGATGGAATGACCGGCGAGGAAATCCGCGGACAGGCCCCATTCCCGCAGCAGCCGCATGGTCGCGTACTCCACCGCGAACAACGCGGGCTGGGTGTACTTGGTCTGGTCCAGTTCCCCGGCGCCGCCGGCCGCCGCGAAGATCACGTCCTTCAGCGGCCGGTCCAGATGACGGTCGAGTTCGAGGCAAGCGGCGTCGAACGCGGACGCGAATTCCTCGTAGGCCAGGTACAGCTCCCGGCCCATGCCCGCGTACTGCCCGCCCTGCCCGGAGAACACGACGGCGACCCGATGCTCGCCGGAGACCAGTCCCGCGGTCAGCGAACCGGCCGGGTTGTGCACGGCGAACTCGCCGAGGTCCCGCGCCAGCGTTTCCCGGTCGGCCGCTACGGCCACCGCGCGGTGCTCGAACAAGGTCCTGGTCGTGGCCAGCGAATACGCCACGTGTTCCAACGGCACCTCGGGTTGCCGGAGCAGCTGCTCTCGCAGGTTCCCGGCTTGCGCGCGAAGCGCGGCGTCGCTGCGTGCAGAGATCACCAAGGGCGCCGGCCGGGAAGAAGTCTCGTCCGGCGCGGACGCCGGCGGGCCGGCCGTCGCGCGCGGCGTGTCGCGCAGCACCAGATGGCAATTCGTGCCGCCGATGCCGAACGAGCTGACTCCGCACAGGAGCGGCCGATCGGGCCGCGGCCAGCCGCGCCGGGTCGTGCACACCCGCAGATTCAGCTCGTCCAGCGGAATGTCGCGATGCGCCGTCTGATGATGCAGCGTCGGAGGCAGTTCCCGGTGTTTCAGCGCCAGGGCGACCTTGAGCAGGCCCGCGATGCCGGCCGCGCCCTCCAGATGCCCGATGTTGGTCTTCACCGAACCGACGAGCAGCGGGTCGCCCGGATCGCGCGCGCCGCCAAGGACGTCGCCGAGCGCCTGTGCCTCGACCGGGTCGCCGGCCGGGGTGCCAGCGGCGTGCAGTTCGACGTATTGCACCTCGGACGCGTCGATGCCGGCCTCGCGGCAGGCCGCGGTCAGCAGATCCCGCTGAGCTGTCGCGCTCGGCCGGGTCAGAGTGTCTCCGCCGCCGTGATTGACCACGCTCGACAGGATCTCCGCGTATACCTTGTCACGGGCGGCGTCGACAGCGTCCGATCGCTTCAGGATCACGAGGCCCGCGCCCTCGCCGCGTACATAACCGCTGGCGCGCTCGTCGAAGACGAAACAGCGGCCTTCGGGGGAGAACACGCCGAGCCTGTCCAGCGCGCGTTCGCTGAACGCGGAGAGATTCACATTGACGCCTCCGGCCACTGCCAGCGAACACTCTCCCCGCCGCAGGCTCTGCACGGCGAGATGCACCGCGGCAAGCGACGAAGAGTGCGCGCAGTCGACCGAGAAGCTCGGTCCGCGGGCATCGAGAAAATAGGACAGTCTGTTCGCGATCATTCCGCGGTTCGTGCCGGGCAGAGTGTGCTGATCGAGGATCGCGCCGTCTCTCTCGTGCGCGAGCAGCGCGTAGTCGCTCCACATCGATCCGATGAAGACGCCGACCCCCTCTTCCCCGGAACGGGGAACGATCCGCGCGTCCTCGAGTGCCTCCCAGGCAAGTTCCAGCAGCAGGCGCTGCTGCGGATCCATCATCCGGGCGGCGTTGGGGGAGATGCCGAAGAACTCCGCGTCGAATTCGGCTATTCCTTCGACGAAGCCCGCGCGGCGAGCCGAGCTCGAGTGTCCGCGGCCCGGCGGAACATCGGTCACCGTCTCCGCGCCGTCGGCAAGCAGCGACCAGAACGATTCAGGCGTGGCCGCTCCCGGAACTTTGCAGGACATCCCGACGATCGAGATCGGGACTCCCGCCGGTTCCGCATCGCCTCCGAGGGATCGGCTCATCGTGCTCCTCCGTCGAAATGTAGGAGAAAACTTCTTTCTTCGGTTCTGCTTCCGGGCTTCGTGGCCAGCTGCCGCTTCGGGGAATATTCCTAATCACCGAAGGTCTTGATTATCTGCAGGAACGCGTCTTCGCTCTCGTCGGCGGTCAGCGGCGGGATATACGGCGGAGCCAGCATGATATGCGGAATGTATTCCGCGAACCTGCGGACTTGTTCGCGCACCTCGTCAGGCGTTCCGGCGACCGTGTACAGCTCGACGAGCTTGTCGCTCACCGCGGACTCGACAGCCGCGAGGCCGCCCTTGCCCAGAGCGGCCTGAATCTCGTGCTGCTCGCGTTCGCAGTCGTCGAACTCCAGCAACCTGGTCAGTTCGGACATGGCCGCGTATACGCCAACCTGAATGCGCGCCCGCCGAACGGCCTCCGCCCGGTCGTCCGAGATCGAGCAGATCGTCAGCGCGGTCAGATCGAAATCGGCGAGGTGCCGTCCCGAACGCCGGGCCCCTTTTCGCAGATTGGGCAGGATGACCCGGTCGACGTACCGTCGAGACGGCGCCATCGTGATCATCCCCTCGGCCTTCTCGCCGGCGAGCTGAAGCATCAGAGGGCGCAGCGCGGCCAGATAGATCGGGATCCGGGGACGCCGCAGAGCTCGGGCTCCGGCCGGGTTCAGGGGCATCGGCCGGAAGCTGAACCTGGTCCCGTCGTAGGACATGGGCTCCAGGCCGCTGGAGTGATAGTCCCAGCTCATCCGGACCGTGTCGATGTACTCGCTCATCCACCGCACCGGATGGGCGACCTGGACGGAGTGGAACGAATCGAGGAAGTCGCCCAGTCCGGCCCCGATGCCCAGAAGGGTGCGGCCGGAGCTCGCCTCGTCCAGGTCGGCGGCGGCGTTGGCGAGTTCGAACGGACTTCGGGTGAAAGCTTGCGCGACAGCGGTGCCGAGGCTGATCCGGTCAGTCCCGCCTGCCGCGCCCGCATGGACGACAAAGGGATTTCGATAGTACTCGTAGAGCCATAAGGACCGAAACCCGGCGCTGTCCGCGAGCTGTGCGAATTCGGCGAATTTCTCGAACGGAGTCTGCAGCACTGGCATGCTCACCCCGAACTGAGGCATGGCTTCTCCCTGTTCAGAATTTGACTCGACGGCGCAGCAGTCGTGACGGTGGCTCGTGATCAGTGGCGACGGAAGCCGGAGTGCGCACGGACACCGTAGATCTTGGCGAGGCGGTGACGATCCCCAGCGACGGCCGGCAATCACACAGTTTCCCGGCGAGTCGGGTACCGCCTTCTTGCGATTTTGTCCGGTACCGATCGACAGTAGCGTTCGATCACCACAAGACGAAGCGATTGTTCCATGCTGCGGAACAGCCGATGAGGCCGAACCGGCACCGCGGAACAGCCTGCCGGGCCTCAAGACGGTGCAGCCTCTGTTCGGTCACCTCAGCATCGTGCCGGCGTCCGACACCTACGTCAGCGTCCTGCCGAGCCTGGCCAACGGCTCCGCGGAAGCCATCGCCTGGCTCGTCCTCGACGCGGCCCGTGGTGCAGGCCGCTCGGTGACCGCCGGCAGGCGAACCCGCCGCACGAAGACCGCGCCTGAGAACCGAGAATTGGCCCGTAACGCCGACCGGAAAGGGCACAAATCCGCGGCGAAGCGCGCCCTCGAACACGCCGTTTCGCAAGCGCGGCAGCATTTTCCTGATCCGTGTACAGGGAGAGCCCACGAGAACATCGTGGTGGACCGCCTGGGGCTCGAACCCAGAACCGATGGATTGAAAGCCAGTGTCTGGTCGTATCAATTTATGCGGGTGGCGGGCGGTTTTGGTGGTTGATTGAGCGACGGTTGATGTTGCGCGGTGGCGGGCTTTGCTTCGGCTCTGGAGCACATTCTGGGCGTATGGACCGTGCCGGGAATGGTCGCGGCGCGGCTGGCTGAAACCGTGCTCCGGTGCTCGCCGGGGCGATCTTTACCCGATGGGATGCCGTTCGCGGGTTGCGGTCGGGCATCTGTTCAGGTCGTTCCGAAGCCGTCAGCACGGTACGTTCTTGGCAGGTGCAGGGCTCTCGATGCGCGGCGGGTGCTCGGTCTGAGCAGTCCAGCTGACCTTGCCGGTTGTCTTGCTGGTGCTGGCTGCAGTTCGCGTGTGCGCTGTGCTTCCTTCATCGCCTCCACCTTCTCGGCGTACCGTGTGAGGGCGGTCTGTTCGTCGACGTCGTAGTCTCCGACTCGCAGGTCAGCCGCGGTCTGCTGCTGGGTGACGCCGCTTTCGCGGAATGTGAGCAGCCGGTGAACCTCGCGGAGATGCTGGACGTTTGCCGCGAGAGCGACCCCGGGCCGCCGGGACGACGGGTTTTGTCCAGCCCAGCGCTGGTGAGGCTGGTGCGCGATCGAGCCGATGACGATGATTCCCCTGGAAAGTGTTGTGCACGCTGCGGTTTCGTTGTCTGAACTTTGTCCGTTCGGTGGGTCGAGGAGGGGACGCGTTCACATTCGGGAAGCCCGCCAGCCCTCCTCCGCGGCTCACGGTGACGCGACGGCGGCACCCTCCGCCACGTGCGCCGAGCACGTGGCGATCTCCGACGAGGCCGGTCGGGTTCCGGGACAGGCTGAGCCGGGTACGCTCCGGCTGCTGGTGGTTCGCCGGGTCTGTGGGGATCCGGCGAGGCAAGAGGGAACCCGGTGCGAATCCGGGACTGCCCCGCAGCGGTGAGCGGGAACGACCGCCGTCATCGAGCACTGGACGCGCCGCGTCCGGGAAGCGACGGCCAGTAGGTCCGCCGGATATCCCGGCGGGTGCCCGCGAGTCCGAAGACCTGCCACCGGTCCTTGCGCCGCGGTGGCGCGAGGGGTGGGTCCGGAGTCTCTCGGGCGGGCCGGAGCGGACGTCGTGTGCTTCGACGTGCCTGCGGCCCTGATCGAGCGGGAACCGCCACGGAACGCTCGCGAGGGAGAGAGTGTGCACGAGAAGTCTGTGAGCGGCCGGCCCGGCTGGGTGCGGTTCGGCGGGATCGCCGCGGTCATCGCGGCGCTGCACGTCGTCGCGTGGGGGCTGCTGCTGTTCGCGGTGGTGCCGGGCGGCTATTCGGTGGGCACGCAGGTGTTCGGGGTCGGACTGGGCCTGACTGCCTACACGTTGGGCCTGCGGCATGCCTTCGACGCCGATCACATCGCGGCGATCGACAACACGACCCGCAAGCTGATGGCCGACGGGAAGCGGCCGGTTTCGGTCGGATTCTGGTTCGCGCTGGGGCATTCCACGGTGGTGCTGGTGCTGGCGGTCCTCATCGCCGCGGGCACGCGCGTGGTCGGGGTGCTGACGGACGACGGGTCGAGCGCCCGGCAGGCGCTGGGGGTGGTGGGCACGACCGTGTCCGGGCTGTTCCTCTACCTGATCGGCGTGCTCAATCTGGTGGCGCTGGCCGGGATCGTGCGCGTGTGGCGGTCGATGCGGCGGGGGGTGTTCGACGAGGCGGAGCTGGAGGCCCGTCTCAACGATCGGGGGTTGTTCAACCGGTTCCTGGGCCGGGTGACGCGTTCGATCAGCCGGCCGGGCCAGATGTACCCGGTCGGGCTGCTGTTCGGCCTGGGGTTCGACACCGCGACCGAGGTCGCGCTGCTCGTGCTGGCGGGCGGCGGTGCGGCGAGCGGGTTGCCCTGGTACGCGATCGTGGTGCTGCCGCTTCTGTTCGCGGCGGGGATGACCCTGCTGGACACCGTGGACGGAACGTTCATGAACTTCGCTTACGACTGGGCGTTTTCGAAGCCGGTGCGGAAGGTGTATTACAACATCGTGATCACCGGTCTGTCCGCCGGGGTGGCGCTGTTGATCGGCAGCGTCGAGGTCGTCGCGATCCTGCACGAGAAACTCGGCCTGTCCGATCCGGTGACCGGCTGGGTCGCCGGGCTCGACCTCAACAACGTGGGGTTCGCGATCGTCGGCATGTTCGCGGTCGTCTGGGCGGCGGCGATCGGCTACTGGCGGGTGGCCCGGGTCGAACAGCGTTGGGAGGAGCGCGGGTCCCGGACCGGCTGAGCGGCCGGAAACCGGCGGCGGGCCGGGGGACCTTCAGGAGCGGAGGTCTCCGGCCCGCCGCCCGTTCAGGAGCCGGGAAGGTTCGCGGCCGGCTGGTTCGCGGCGAGGGCGCGGAGCGCGCGGCGGTCGACTTTCCCGGCGGGGCCGAGGGGGAGCGCGGGCAGGACCAGGAGCCGTTCGGGGAACTTGCGCGGCTCCAGGCCGAGGCGGCCCAGGTATGCCGTGAGGTCCGGCAGCTCCAGCGGGGAGTCCGTGGCGACACACGCGCAGAGCCGTTCGCCGAACATCGGGTCCGGCACCGGCACGCAGGCGACGTCCCGGATCGCCGGGTGCGCGATGAGGAGTTCTTCGATCTCGGCGGGGCTGATGTTCAGGCCGCCGCGGATGACCACGTCCTTCAGCCGCCCGGTGACCGTCAGGTAGCCGTCGGCGTCGAGGCGCCCGAGATCGCCGGTGCGGACCCAGCCGTCGGGCGTGCGGTAGCGGGCGTCGAGTTCGGGCGCGCCGACGTAGCACAAGGGCGACATCGGGCCGCGGGCGAGGATTTCGCCCGTCTGTCCGGGCGGAACGTCGGCGAGCCGGTCGTCGACGATGCGGACCTCAGCGACGCCGGGGCTGGGCCGGCCGGCGGTCACGGCCCGCTCGAGCGGGTCGCCGGGTGCGGTGTGACAGCTGACTCCGTCAGCGGATCCGTAGAGGTTGAGCACGGGGCACCCGAACGCTTCCCGGCCGCGTCGCGCGGTCGGTTCGTCCAGCACGGCGCCGCCGACGACGACCGCGCTCAGGCTCGACACGTCGGTGCCCGCGAGTTCGGGCCGGTCGGCGAGCTGCCGCAGCATGGTCGCCACCCCGAGGAGGTGCGTCGGTCGGGTCCGCTCGATGAGCGCCAGAGTGCGGGCCGGGTCGAACGCCGGCTGCAGCACCAGGGTCGCACCGAGGGCGGCGAGCGTGACCGGAGTCCCGTTGCTGCCGAAGGCGGACGCGAGCGGGACGAGGAACAGGTTGCGCATCGCGGCCGGGTCGCCGTCGCAGAGTCCGGCCATCATGGCGCCGCGTCCGCCGGCGAGCGCGTTGTGCGAGTAGGCGACCATTTTCGGTTCGGCCTCGGAACCGGACGTGACCAGGATCCGGGCCGCCGAGCCGGGATCGGGCCGCACCGGCCGGAATCCGCTCGCGTCGGCGGCCAGGAGGGCGTGGATCGGCACGCACCCGGGCGGGGTCTCGGTCCCGACGGCGATCACCGCGCGCAGGTCCGGAAGCTCGGCGGCGAGGGCGCGGAGCCCGGCGGCGCAGGCGTACTCCCCGTGCTGGGCGACGGTCAGCACCGCGACCGCGCCGGACCGGGCCAGCAGGCGCGCCGCGTCCCGTCTCCCGCGTCCCACCGGGTAGGGCAGGGCGACGGCGCCGAGCGCGGCGATCGCCAGGTCGGCCGCGCAGGCGAGGCGCCCGTTGGGCAGCTGCACGGCGACGACGTCGCCGGGTTCGACGCCCAGCCGCCCGAGGCCGGTCGCGAGGCGGCGGGCGAGGTCGTCGAGTTCGGCGTAGCTCAGCTCGCCGTCGGCGTCGACGACCGCGGCCTTGTCGGGCTGGTCGACGCGGTGACGGGAAAAGAGGGTGTAGAGGTCCCGGTCGGGGTAGGTCCAGCTGCCGCGCACTTCGGCCGGGACGAGGTCGCGGAAGGCCAGCCTGGTGCGGGCCGGCTGAACTGCGGTCACGAGAACCTCCAGGGAGTGTGCAGAGCGGGACAGCCGTGGGCGTCGCGGCCGATGACGGCGGCCATGCGGGGATCCGCCGGCAGAATCGAAAGGTCCTCGGTGACGTCCAGCACCGGAGCGGGACGTGCGGGGGCGCGGCCGGTGCGCAGCAGTTCCGCCGCCGCGCCGAACAGGCTGCTTTCCGCGGCGACCCCGGCGCCCCGGCGATCGCGTTCGAGCAGGGCCGCGGCGATCGTCTCGGCTCCGAGGAGCCCGCCGAGAACGTCGAGCACCGTCATCAGGGACGGCGCCCCGTCCGTGCCGGCCACAGCGGACAGACCGGACCGGGCCTGAACCATGAAATCGGTGCCGGGCGGGAGGTCCGGTCCGTCGCAGTCCGCCCAGCCCGACGTGTAGGCGTACACCAGGCCGCCCGGGAAGTCCCGGGCGCCGAGGCCGAGTTCTTCGGCCTTGCCGGGAGCCCAGTTGTGCAGGAACACGTCGGCATCCGCGGCGAGTTCCCGGAGCCGGTCCCGGTCGGCAGGGGACTTGATGTCGAGTTCGACGGCAGCCTTGTCCCGGTTGAGCGCGAGCCAGCGCGCCGACAATCCGCCGGCGCACGGCGGCATCCCGCGGAGCGGGTCGCCGCCAGGAGGTTCGATGCGGGTCACGTCGGTGCCGAGCAGCCGGAGCAGATGAGCGGCGAGAGGCGCTTGGATCCGGCGTCCCGCTTCGAGCACGGCCAAGCCGTGCAACGGACTCGCGGCCGTTCCGGCGGGAGACGGCCGGGCGGCGCCCGCGGTGGGCTCGAGCTGCCAGGGCGACTCCGGAAGCGGCGGCGAGCTGGTGTGCACCGGGCACACGCTCACGCCGGTGCGGGCGCCGATCTCCCGGATCGCCGCGTACGGCAGGGCGAGCGGGGCGCGGCGCAGATCGTCGGGCAGCGGAGCCGTCGCGGTGGCGTACCGGAACTGGAACGGCCGCCAGCCGGTGCGGATGGCGGCGACGCCGGCGCCGAGCGAGTTCCAGAAAGCCGCCCAGGGTTCCGGTTGCAGCGTCTCGATCTCGAAACGCACGCCGTCCGCGCTGACGAACGGCGGCCCGCCGGTGCCGAGGCCGACCGCTTCGGAGTCTTCGGCGCTGGCCGCCGCGAGGTACTGCGAGACCGACAGGAGCCCGGCTTCGGCGACGCTGGTGTCCACCCGTGACTCGCGGGCTTCGGTGCGCAGGCTCGCCAGGAGCCCGATCATCGCCAGCACTCCGGCAGAGGTCGCGCAGTAGTCGACGGCCAGCGGCCGAGCGGTGCCGTGCCGGCGGCCGTTGACGTGCATCACGCCGCACACCGCCTGCACGTCCAGTTCGCCGGCAAGCGCGGGTTCGCGGACCGGTCCTGCCCAGCTCACGGTGATCTCGCGGCGGCGGCCGTCGGCGAAGCCGACCTCCGCGGCGGCGGACAGGCCGTGCGGGTCCTCGTCGCTGGCGGTCACCTCTGCCCCGAACGCGGCAAGATGCCGGCGCAAGACGCGCGCGGTCGCGCTGGTCCCGGATACCCGTGCGGTGGCGCCGGTGAGGAGCGGTCCGGCCGGTGCGGCCATCGTGTCGCTGCCGGTCATGCGTTATAGCCTCCGTCTCGCCCCGGCTGAGAGTGTCGTGGCAAAAGTCGGTCAGTCGGCGGGACGAGTTCCCTCGACAGAGTGATTGGTGCTTATGGACCACGGGACAGCACTCGGCGAGAGGATCCGCGGCTTCGTCGACACGAAGATCGTTCCGGCCGAAGACCTGCTGGACCGGGGCGACCCGGCGCGGCTGCGCGATCTCCGGGCCGAAGCACGGCAGGCCGGGCTGTGGGCCTTGCCACTGCCGGGCGCGCACGGCGGAGCCGGTCTGGCGCTGGCGGACTACTTCGCCGTCGCCGAGCAGGAGGGCCGCAGCGACCACGGCCCGGACGTGCTGGGTTCGTCAGCGCTGCTGAACTTCCGCATGCTCGCCGCGCACGCCGATCCCGGCCGCCGCGTGGAATGGCTCCCGGCGCTGGTCGCGGGGGACTTGACGGTCAGCTACGCGATGACCGAGCCCGGGGTGCCGGGATCGGAGCCGGCCGCGATGCGGACCCGGGCCGAGCGCGCCGGCGGCGGCTGGCGGATCACCGGGCGGAAGTGGTTCACCACCGGAGCCGCCCGGGCCGGGCTGGTCCTGGTCATGGCTCGCACCGGCGACGGGTTTTCCCTTTTCGCCGTGCCGGCCGGCGGCTTCCGGGTGGTGCGCGAACTCGACGTGCTCGGGGCGGGAGGCCAGTACGAGCTGGCCATCGAGGGGACTCTCGTGCCCGACGCCAACGTGGTCGGCGAGATCGGGAACGGCCTTGCCCTGGCCGGGGAACGGCTTGCGCTCGGCCGGACGCTCCGGGCGCTGCGCTGGGTCGGCCAGGCGCAGCGGGCGGTCGAGCTGCTCGCCCGCCGGGCCGCGACCCGGGAGCTGGCCGGGGCCGTGCTCGGCGACCGGCAGCTGGTGCAGCGCCTGCTGTTCGAAGCCGAACTGCTGACCCGCGCCACGCGATCGCTCACCGCGGACGCGGCCTCGCCGGTCGCGGCGGGCGAGCGGGCCCAGGTTCCGGTCAGCCTGGCGAAGGTGGCCGCTGCCCGGGCCCTGGAAACCGCGGTCGACGGCGCGATCCAGGTCTACGGAGCGGAGGGGCTCACCTCGGCGACGGGTTTGCCGCGGCTGCTGCGGACCGCCAGGGCCGCCCGCATCCTCGACGGCGCGGACGAGCTGCACATCACCTCCGCCGCGCGTCGGCTCATGCGCTCCTACCAGGGGCGGTGAAACTTCTTCCGGACGCTCGGGAACCGCGACGGCCGCGCTCGCGACTAGTGCTCCCGTAACCGACCTTCAGGAGCAGGACTGTGCCCGACGGCGCCCGGATCGAGCTGGCGGCGGTGCGCTGCGCGCACGGCCGCCAGGAGGTGGTGCGTTCGGTCGACCTCGTCGTCGAAGCCGGTCAGCGGGTGGCGCTCACCGGGACGAACGGCTCCGGCAAGACGACGTTGCTGCGGGCTGTGCTCGGCCTGCACCGCGCGGTTTCCGGATCGATCGAGGTCGACGGCCGCCGCGCACGCACGCCGTCGGACTGGGACCGGCGCCGCAGGGTCGCCGCGTGGATCCCGCAACGCCAGGCCGCCGGGCGGTTTCCCTTGCTGGCGCGGGAACTCCTGGCCAGCAGCGGCGCGCCGGCCGAGGCGGTGGACGCGGCGCACCGGCTCGGCGTCGGTGAACTGGCCGAGCGGCCGCTGCACACGCTTTCCGGCGGCCAGCTGCAGCGCGTCTACCTCGCCCGCGCGCTCGGCTGCGTCGCCGCCGGAGCCCGCGCGCTGCTGGCCGACGAACCGACGGCCGCCCTCGACTTCGCGGGACAGGACGCCGCCGCCGGGCTGCTCTCGTCGCTGCCGGTGACCCTGCTCGTGGTCACCCACGACCGCGCCCTGGCCCGCCGCTGCGACCGCGTCCTGGAGATGGCCGACGGACGGCTGCGCGAAGCCGGCGCCGAGGCGGCCGGATGAGCGCGTCGCTCGGCACGCTGCTCCAGCTCGTGCCGGTCCAGCGCGGCCTGCTGGGGCTCGTGCTGGGGGCGATCGGGCTGCCGATCGTCGGAGTGGTGATCATCGGGCTGGACATCATGCCGGTGCGGTTCGCGATGATGCACGTCGCCTTGTTCGGCATCGCCGCGGGCATGCTGACCGGACTCGATCCGCTGCTGTGCGCGCTGCTCGCGTGCGCAGCTTCCGGGGCCGCGCTCACCCCGCTTGCCCGCACCCCGTCCGGTCTCTCCGGAGCGATGGGGTTGCTGATGAGCCTGGCCATCGCCGCGGCACTGCTTGTGCTCTCTGTGTCCGGGGTCAACGCGAACGGCGCCTTCGAACTGCTGTGGGGCTCGATCCTCGCGACGCGCACCCAGGACGTCGTCCTGCTCGCCGTGCTGGCCCTCGTGATTCCCGGCCTGTTCCTGGTCCGCCGGCGTCAGCTCGCGCTGCTGCTGCACGACCGCGAACTCGCCGCCTGCTCCGGGGTGCGCGTGGACCGCTTGACTTTCGCGTTGCTGCTGCTGGTCGCGGTCGCGGTGGCCGGGGCGATCCGGCTCACCGGCGCGCTGCTGGTCGACGCGCTGACCCTGCTGCCCGCGCTGGCCGCCCGCCGGGTCGCGAATTCGCTGCGCGGCATGGTGTTCGCGGCGGTCGTCATCGGTCTCGTCGTCAACGTCGCGGGATTCCTGCTCGCCCTGGTCCTCGACTTCCCGCCCGGTCCGGTTCTCGTGCTGCTGGCCGGTGCCGTGACCCTCACCCTCCATGCAGTCCCTGATCGGAGAAAACAACGATGGCATCGTTCCCCCGCCTCGGCGCACTGATCCTCGGCGCGCTGCTGCTGTCCGGCTGTGGTTCGGCCGCGCAGCAGCCCGCCGCCCCAGCCCCAGCCTCGGGCTCGCCGGAAGGCCCGGCCGTGGTGGCCGCGAGCACGTGGGAGGGAGCGTTCGCGAAGGCGGCGGGCGCGGGCAAGGTGACCGTCCTGGTGCCGCCCTCGATCAAGCACGCCCCCGACTACGATCCGAAGCCGTCCGACCTGGCGGCCGTCGCGGGCGCGCGGTACGTGTTGTACTCCCGGTTCGAAGGGTTCGCGGGCAAGCTGAAGGACGCCGCCGGCTCCTCGGCCACGACGGTCGGCCTCACGTTGGACAACAGCAAGGACAACGTGGAGAAGGAGGTCCGGCGCCTGGCCGGGATGTTCGGCACCCAGGCGGCCGCCGAGAAGTGGATCGCCGGGTTCGAGGCGGAGTACGCGCGGCTTTCCGGCGAGGTCAAGGCGAAGTGGCCGGGCGGGAAGCAGCCGCAGGTGATCGAGCAGGCGTTCGTCGGGTTCGCGGCGCAGCTGTCGGGCGCGAACGTGCTGGCCGCCTACGGCCCGGAGCCGGTGACCGCGGCCAGACTCGCAGAGCTGTCGGCCAAGCACCCGCAGTACGTCTTCGACAACGAGGCCATGAGCACGGGAACCGTCCTGCCGGGTACGCCGGCGAAGCAGGTCAGCCTCGTGAACTACCCGGGCCAGGACTTGGACCTGCTGTCGGTCTACCGGCAGAACGCTAAGCTGCTCGCCGACGCTTTCGCCTGAGCCCGTCAGACCGCCGCCGGGTCGACCGCCTCCGCGAGGATCGCGAGGGCGAGCGTGAGGAAGAAATCTCCCCACACCAGCTGGTGCGCGGTCGCCCGGCCGCGGCGCAGGTCGTGACAGCCCTTGACCAGCCGGCCGTCGCGGACACACGTCCGCAGTACTTGCTGGACGAGGTCGGCGGCGGCGTCGTGCAGGCCGAGCTTGGCGAGCGCGACGGCGGTGATCACCGCGGCGGACGAGTCCGGCGGGCTGCCGGGAACGTCGAGAAGGGCGGGAAAATCCGCAGGGACCTTGGCCGCGCGGATGCGGCCGGTGTCGCCGAGCGCGGGTTCGAGCCAGTGGGCGCCGTCGGCGAGGGCCAGCAGCGTCCAGGCCTCGCCGCGGGTCCACCCGGGCGGCGGGTCGGCCGCCCGGGCCCATGCTCGCTCCGAGTACGCCCAGGACTGCCCACCCGGTTCGCCCGACAGTTCGAGATGGGTGCGCAGGTGTTGCGCCGCAACGGTTTTCTCGCCCGCCCACGCGAGCAACGGGACCGTCCCCGGGGCGCCGTCCGCGCGGGCGAGCACCGGCTCGGCGGAATCACCGAACGCCGTTCCCCACGGCAGCACTCCCGCGACCGGATCGGCGGTGCGGGCGAGGGCGTGCGCACCGGCGCGGGCCAGCGGTTCGGCGGCGGAGCCCAGGCCCAGCCGGCTTTCCGCGGCGACGCCGTACCAGAGGACCAGGCCACGGGTGACGCTGTCCGCCGCGGCCCAGTCCGCGAGGCGCCTGGCCCAGCGTCCGGCGGCCCGGCGGTGGCCCGGGGCGCCGGTCAGCCGTGCGCGCAGCCACAGCTGACCGACCCAGAACCCGCCCGTCCACGAGCCGTTCCGGGTCGTCGTCCATTTTCCTGTGCCGGGGTCCGCAGACAGCGGGAAGCGGTCGCCGACCGCGTGTTCCGTTCGCTCCAGTTCCGCCAGCTGGCGGCTGAGCGCGCTCTTCGCCCACGCGGTCACGGCCGTGCCTCCCGGCCTCGCCACCACCAGGCGGTCACACCGGCGGCAAGGAATTCCGCGGCCACCGTCGTCCAGGCGTACTGGTAGCGACCGCCCGCCGCGTCGACCAGGGCTCCGGCGACGGGTGGCCCCAGCGCGAATCCGGCGAAGAACCCGGCCGACACCACGGCGGAATCCTGCGCCACCGACGCCTTCGGCGATGTCGAGATCACAGTCACCATCGACACCGCGTTGGCCGACACCGCACAGACCCCCAGCCCGGTCACGGCTGCCCACGCCCACCACGCACCCCAGCCGGCCGCGGCGACGAGCGCCAGCGCGGCGACGGCGGCGCCGACGGCCAGCGGCGGCAGCAACGAGCCGGGCTCGCCGGAGCGAGCCGCCAGCCGCGACCACCCGACTCGGCCGGCGATCCCGGCGATGCCGAGGACCGCGACCAGCGCACTCGCCGCGCCGACAGGCAAGGCCAGCTGGCGCGCGCCGAACAACGCGACATACGTGTTCACGGCGGAAATGCCGGATCCGAGGAGCGCCGAGAAACCGCAGAGCCAGGCCGCGTCGCGCGTCGGCCGGGCCGTTGTCCACCGCGGCCGACTCGCCGGCGCCGGGTCGGCGGGAAGCGCCAGCACCAGCAGCCCGGCCACGAACGCGATCGCGGCGGCCACGCCGACGGCGATCCGCCAGTTCGCCGCGCCGGCCAGCGCGGCCAGCGGCAACCCGGCGACGAACGCCCCGAACTGGACACCGGACTGCTTCCAGCCGGTGACCCCGCCGCGCCGCCCGGCCGGGACGCGGGTCGCGATCAGGTGGTTGGTCACCGGGTTCGCCAATGCCTGCGGCACGCCCGAGGCCGCCACAGCGAGCACGAGCACGCCGTAGCCCGGAGCGGCGGCGAACGCGGCGAGCGCGATGCCGGCGAGGACGAACAAAGCGACGAGCCCGCGCCTCGCCCCGACCGCCGCGACGACCGGCCCCGCCGTCAGGGACAGCGCGGCCGCGACCGCGAACCCCACTGACACGAGCACGCCGAGCAGCGGCGTGGTGATCCCGAACTCGGCGAGGAGATCCGGCCCGAGCGCCCCGAGCAGGAACAGCGGCAGCATCGACCATGTCATCGCGGCCGTCAGCAGCGACGTCGAGCCCGCCGTGCCGCGTGCGGCCGCGATCGCCGGCCCAGTCATCCGCGCCTCCCGTCTCCTCGGCGGTCCACAGCAGGAGTCGGGAAGAGATCCGGCAAAGTTCCCGGGAACCGGACGCGCCTTCGAGCCGACGTCCCGAGAGCGGCTGGAGGCCGCGTCACAGCGGTGTGGGTGTTCGTTCTCACCGGCCCCGGACGGCGTCCAGCGCCGCGGGCTGCCGAGCCGCGGCCGGATCGAGGGACGGCATGAAGATCGCCCGTCTGTTCGCCGCCACGCTGCTCGTGCTGACCGGTCTGCTGGCCTTCGCCGGGGCGGCCTCCCCGCACGCCGCACTGAAGTCGGGTTCGCCCGCCGAGGGCTTGAGCCTCGCGGCCCCGCCCAAGAAAGCCGAGCTGACGTTCGAAGAGGCAGCGACCCCGCAGCCGGACCCGATCAACGTCACCAGGCCCGGCGGAGCCGCCTGGACTGCCGGCACCGCGCCGGTCACCGACGCCAATGGTCGGCGCACCGGGCACGGCGACCGGGCGAGCCGTGCCTGCCCCCTCGCCTACAAGGCCGTGTCCGACGGCGGGGACAAGGTCACCGGCTCGGTGCACTTCACTCTCACCGCTCCCGCGACGAGGTCGAGCGCGCCGCCGAGCGCGTCCGAGGCGACACCCGGTGCCGCGGCGCAAGGGCACACCGGCGGCGGGGTGCCGGCGTGGGTGTGGATCCTCATCGCCGTCGTGGTCGTCGTCGCGGACGCGCTCGGCACGGAGGCCTTCCTGCGGCTGGATCACCGAGCACATGTCGACGGTGCCGGGGAACCAGCTCACCCAGCCCTGCCACCACTGCTCTCGGAAAACGTCGATAACGCCGATGGAGACACCAGTGACAGCACTGCGCTGGACAACCGCCACGATGGCCGTCCTTTCGGACTCTCGGCCCTCAAAACGGGAACGATCCCCGCGGCCGGGCCGCCCGCGGAGGTGCTGGCCCCGGCCGTCTTCCGCGACGTGTTCGCGGTGGACGGCCGCGCGGTTCCCGAGCCGGTCGACGGGCGGCCCCGCGTGTTGCCTCGCGAGCTGGACCCCTGAGCCGACCCGGCCCGCCGCCACGCCCGCGTTCGCGCCGGCGAGGTTCGCCCTCATCCAGCGCAGCCCTGGCGGCGTCCGGCGACTGCATGGAGGGGACACCGGACGACGCCGCGCCCGCACCCCGGAACTCGCAGCGGCACGGTGCCCCGATCGCGTCGATCTGCACCGCGCGGGCTGACGCGCTCAGACCACGTGGCCGCGTTCTTCCCGGGCGGCGAGGAGGTCTTCGCGGGCACGGGCGACGCGCGAGCGGACCGTCCCGATCGGACAGTCGCAGATCTCGGCGGCTTCGGCGTAGGAGTACCCGAGTACCTGGGTGAGGACGATCGCTTCCCGGCGTTCCGGGTGGAGTCCGTCGAGGAGCAGGCCCACCTCGACGACGTCTTCGAAGCCGCGGCCGGAGCGGCGTGCCGACTCGGCCGCGGCGGCCGATTCCCAGTCCCGGCTGAACGACTGCGGGCGGACCGAGCGGGCGCGGAAGTGGTCGACCACGACGCGACGGGCGATGGACAGCAGCCAGGTGCGGGAGGAAGAGCGCCCGGCGAACCGGGGCAGGGCCGTGACCGAGCGGACGTAGGTTTCCTGAGTGAGGTCGTCGGCGACGGTCGAATCCGCGAGGTGCGCGACGAACCGCCAGGTGTCGGCCTGCGTCGCGCGCACCCACGACTCGAAGGCGCGCCGGTCGCCGCGGGCGGCGGCCAGCGCGAGCGCGGTGATCCGCTCGTCGTCGCGGTCCCTGCCGGAGGTCACGAACTGACACCGTAGCCGACGCGCGCGGGACCCGGGACCACCCGGTAGGTGACCGTAGGAATGCGGCCTGCCCCGAACTGCGAATCGGTCTCTGCCCGTATCGACGGGACCGGCGACACCAGCGCGAGTTCTCCGGACGCTTCCCCGCCTATTGCCGGAGACCAGCCACAGCGGCGGCGCTTCGCGCCCCATGGCGCATCGCCGCCTTCCGCGGGCAGCGGGTGCCCGGCTGCCCGCGCGGTGTAGACCACGGACGACATCAGGAGCGGACAGACGCGAGCGTGGACCAGCCCGGTCCTGGTTCCCGACCGCAAGCCCGGGGTGCTGGGCAACCGTGCTGGCACC
Source organism: Amycolatopsis sp. AA4 (assembly GCF_002796545.1). Classification (GTDB taxonomy): domain Bacteria; phylum Actinomycetota; class Actinomycetes; order Mycobacteriales; family Pseudonocardiaceae; genus Amycolatopsis. Next base: position 4,134,644 of record NZ_CP024894.1, on the reverse strand, counting down.
CGCGGGCCGGCGGTGCCGCGGTGGCCTCAGGAGCGAACCCCCGGCAGGCCGCCGGCCCTGGACGCGGGCACCGGTTCACGGCCCTGTCCGCTGCCGGATGCCCCCGCGCTCCAGTAGTCGGCCGCGAACCCGGAAAGTTCCCGGGAACCGCCGCCGCGTCCGGCCCGACTCTCTCCGATGTGGAGTGCCACCGCTGCCGGGAGGCCGTGTCCGCGATGGCGGACGCGCAGGCGTCGCCCGCCGAGGAAGCCGCCGCCGGACACCACCTGTCCCAGTGCCCTGCGTGCCGCGACATCGCGGAACGGACGGCGAGATTGACCCGCCGGCTGCGGGTCCGGCTCGCCCTGCCGTGCCCGGATCTGGTGGGCTCGGTGCTCGCGGCTTTCGAAGAGCGGGTTCGAGGCAAGCCCGCGGTGCGTCCGTGTTGCGTGCCCGAGCACGTGGTCGTCTGGCCGGTGGGCTCGGCCCTCTGCGGGTGTGCTCCCGGGTGTCGCTGCGGCTGTCAGAACGGCGGTTCGTGCCGGTGCCGTATCCCGGCAGTGGGGTGACCGGCCCCTGACCAGGAGCGCTTGACGAGTGCCTGCGTCGCGAGCCTCAGAGGGCGTCTGAGAACTGATTTCACTGGTCTGTGTTGCGGGCGAGTCGTCGGGACATGGTCATGATCATGGCGATGTAGACCATGGTTTCGTGGTGTTCGGGGAGTGTCTCGTAGTCGCGGACGCAGCGGCGGTGTTTGGTGATCCATCCGAAGGTTCGCTCGACGACCCATCTGCGGGGCAGTACGACGAATCCGGTGGTGTCGTCGGTGCGTTTGACGATCTCGACGGTGAGGGAAAGGACCTGCTTGGCCCAGGCGACCAGGCGTCCGCTGTAGCCGCCGTCGGCCCAGACGTGGGCGATGGCGCCGAAGCGGGCGCGCAGTGCCGCCAGCAGCAGGTGGGCGCCGTCGCGGTCTTGGGTCGAGGCGGCTGTCACCACGACGGCGAGGAGCAAGCCGAAGGTGTCGGTGGCGATGTGTCGTTTGCGGCCTTTGGTTTTCTTCCCGGCGTCGTAGCCCGCGCTGGCGGCGGGCACGGTGTCGGCCCCGCGTACGGTCTGGGCGTCGATGATCGCGGCGGTGGGCAGCGGACGGCGACCGGCCCGCACTCGGACCTGATCGCGCAGTGCGGTGGCGAGGGCGTCGATGTGGTCGGCGACGGCGACGGCGACGGCAACACCGATACCGTCGAGGCCCCCCCCCCACAATCGTCGCCCACGGCGGTCTCGGCGGCTCCGCCGGCGGCTTTGTCGGCGGTGGCATCAGAGGAACAGGTGGTCGCGGCGGCGACGGCAACGGCGGCACCTTCACCAGGGCCACCCCCAGCAACGCCACCATCACCGCCACCGGCGCAGCCGGAGGCCTCGGTGCCCCTGAGGGGGCGAGTGGCGTGCGTAACGCCGACGGCGCGACCGTCGCCTTCACCGGCGCCACTAACACCATCGCCGTCGACACCAACGGCGCCACCCGCGGCGGGACCGCCACCCTCAACGGAGGTGCTAGCAGCGGCGACAAGATCACCGTCGGGGTCAACAACGGTGTCATCAACGCCGGATCCGGCGGCGGCAACACCTGCGTGATCACCACCAACAACACCGCCGGCACCACCAACTGCTGATCAATGCTCACGAGGTGATCCGCGGCACCGGCACGGGCCAGTGCCGCGGATCACCTCGTTGGCCGCGCAGCAGTGTCCGCCCGGCTCTTGAGCACTCGGCCTGCCACCAGGCGCCGGGCACTCCGAACAGCGTCCCGGCCGCCGTCGGCACCGTCTGGCACACCGGCATAAGCCCTTCCCTTCGCTCCTGCTCAGTACGGGACGGATCGCGGCGGCAGCCGCGGATATCGGTCGGTCCTGGCGATGCCGGCGGCATCACATGACGCCGAGGCGGAGCGCCCCGTCGAACTCGCGCGTGCAGTTCGACGAGTCGTTCCACATGTCGTTGCGCACCCGGACTTTTCTCGCCCGACTGCGGCGCTTCCGCTCTGTCCGGTCGCACGCATGCGACCAGCGCCCCGCCGACACCACTCGGGAAGAGCAGTCCCTCGAACACTGCCACGGAGAACCGACGCCGCCTGCCAGGCCCCGATCCGGTGCGGGAAGGGCACCGCCCGCGGCATTGTTCCGGCGACCTTCGATCCCTTGACCACCTGCGCCGGCTAGCGCATTTGTCCTTGGCGGGTCAGGGCGTCCCCGGCCGGTCCTCCGCCGGTGCGGCCGCCCGCACCAACGGCGTCGAGGCCGCCCGCGCGATGCCGGGCGGGTCGCGCTAAGGGCAGCGAGAATGCGAGGGCACGAGCCGCCGGGAGCAGGTCGGCTTGCCGCGGTGTGACTCGGTCCCGCCGGTCTCGTGGAACGCGGCCGACGTCGTCGGCGGATTCGGGATCGTAGTCAGGTCCTGGCTGCGGGACCGGGTCAGCCTTGACTCCGCTTTCGTTGTCTGGCTGAAGATGCGCGTTCTGTCGATGCTGAATCGAGGCACCGGACCGGGGTCCGCCCCAGGTGCTGTACGACCGGTTCGTCGACGCGGCTCAGGCAGAGTGAGGAGTGCCGCCGTGCTGTGGCTCTTCGTCTTCGTTGTGCGGGTGAGGTCGGTGCTGCGGGCGGAATTCCGGTGGTCGCTCCTGGGTCTGGAGGCAGCGTCGGGAAGGCCGTGGACGCGGTTGGCGACCAGATCGGTTTCTTGCTCGCCGACGCACCGTGAATGTTATTGAGCGCGCAGGGACTTCCGCAGTCGTTCCGTTCCGCCCTCTGACTGTGCCTGGACGGAGCCGGCCCGTGGGGAGGCGAACCCGCGAACAATAATTTTCGCATAATTTTCGTGGGAATGCTTGACTATTCGATCGTGTTCCGGAAGTGGCGGAACGCGGCGGTCCGGTTCGCTACGAAAGTTCTGGCTCGATGCTGGGGTTTTCAGTTCACGTACCTGTTCTCCGAGCGGAAATTGACTTAAGTTCGCGGCTTCGCGCAAGTGAACCGGAGGAGAGGTATCTCGTGTCACAACGATCCCGAGCTCTCGGCAGGACTTTTGTCGCGGTCGGCGTTCTGGTAGCGGCCGCGGCGGCTACGGCCGTCCCGGCGGCCGCAGCCGCGCCGAAGCCTTCGTCGGTGGAGAAGGACATCGCGCAGCTGTGGCGGGAATACGAGGATCTCGTGCAGGTGCCGGGACTCCTGAACGTGCTGAGCGAGAGCAAGCCGCTGGTCGAGTCGCCGGTTTTCGGGTCCGGTCGCGAACCCGGAGCCAAGCCGGGCGTCATTCCGGGTTGCACCCCCGGGTCGCTGTTTTCCGAGGTCGACAAGCTGAGGGCGCCGCTCACGAAGCTGGAACAGCAAGCGGTGGACCTCATCGGCGGTCTCGATTACCTGTACGCGTCGGTTGTCGCGAACGACAAGAGCCCGCAGGTCTTCGGCACCGACGGCCAGTACACGGCCCGTGCCGCGGCCGCGATCGACAAGCTGCGCGGGTTCTGGGACATCGAGAGCTGGAACATTCAGCTGGTGGCGTACAAGGGCACTGACGCGGCCAGCCCGGAGAAGATGACCGAGACGTTCGCACGTGCCTTCGCCCCGGCGCGGGCCGCGGCGGCGGGCGCGCTGGCGAGCAAGGTGGTGCACGAGGTGCCGGCCTTGCAGGGCGGACGGAACCCGTTGCTGTCGGCCAACGCGTTCGCGCTGCTGCCCGACAGTCCGGGCGGCAAGCGCGTCCTGCTGGGCGACGGCCTGCTCGACCTGGACGGCCGGGGCGGCTTCGGCGACGTGACGGTGGAAGGGATCGTGGGGCACGAGTACGGGCATCAGGTCGATTTCGCGCACGACAACTGGCCGGACGGCGAGGCCGGGGAACTGGGCCCGGACGCCTACGCGGGCTATTTCCTCGCGCATGCCAAGGGCGCGGCGTGGGACGCCCGCGCGCAGCAGGAGTTCGCCTACCTGAGCGCTTCCACCGGCGACTGCAAGCACAGCCACGGCACTCCTGAGCAGCGCAAGGCCGCGGCTGCGTGGGGCGAGCGGCAAGCCCTCACGCAAGACAACCCGAACAGGATCGTTCCGTCCGCGACGATGATCGAGAAGTTCCGGAAGGAATACCCGAAGCTGATGAAGCCGCGGCCCTAGCCGCGCCTCGCCGCACGCTGATCTGGCCGTGGGCCGTCCCCGGTCGTCTCGGGCCGGCCCACGGTGCTCAGCGCACCGGAAGCCGTTCACCACGATCAGGAGCGTCATGACAGCACCGCAGCGGCCGTCGCCGCAGCGGCGCTCGGCACCACCACCCCCGCCGGGACCGACCAGGACGGGCTGGCCCCGGGCGCGAACGTGGGCGGAGCCAGCCGGCGAGGGGCGTATTGGTGCGCCCGGTACTGCGGTGAGCGGCACAACCGCGCCGGGCCAGCCGGTGAGCGTGACCGTCGTGTTGGCCCCGCGCCCGGCACCCGCGGACGCCGGCGGAGACGATCGGCGCCCGGACTCTCCCAGACCGCCGATCGGTCTGCGTTGACCGGAGAGAAATACTTGAACCCAGCACCGGCTCACGAATTGCTGCAAGGCGAGCAGTGGCGTTCCCTCACCGCCGATCGGGAGAAATTGCGCGCCTATGCAGACGACGAGTGGTTAGGCGCGGGCCTGGCTGGCGCCTACGACGTGCTTGGCCTCGACGCGAGCCGATTCGTGCAACGTCACGCCGTGCTCGTGATTCAGCCTGACTGCATCGCGGGACGGACCGCGCAGCGCTGCGTCGAATACGTGCGGAGCCACGGTTTCGACCCGATTCACGCGATCCGGTTCCACTTCGGCGTCGAGCAGACCGCCGGAATCTGGCATTATCAGTCCAACATAGCCACTCAAGACAGTCGCGACATCGCCGACCTGGTGTGCGGAAAGGGCGACTCGCTGCTGGTGTTGCTCAGGGACACAACTCCGGCACCGACCATTCCGGCCAGCATGCGTCTCACTGACCTCAAAGGCCGGTCGAATCCGGCGAAGCGGAACGAACGCCATCTCCGCACTGTTCTGGGCGCTCAAACCCGGTTAGTCGTGCTCGTGCATACGCCGGACGAACCGATCGACCTCGTCCGCGAAGCGGCGGTGCTGCTCGGTTCGCGTGCACGCGAGCTCTACGCCACAATGGCGGAACCGGTTTCGGACGACGCCGTAGAGTTCCTGGCCGCGCACATCCAGGAACTCTACGCTGGAGCCGATCAGCACGACTTGGACCTCGCGGCCGCCTGGAACCGCGTGACCCAACGCGTCACCGATCCGGAAGCACTGTCCGTGCTGCACAACGTGCGCGCAGGCAGCGAGAAGCTGGACTGGCGTCGGTTCACCGGCGACCTCGCCGACGCAGGCCTCGACGCGCAAGGCTGGGACGCCCTCCTCATCGGCAGCGAATATGTCGAACACGACCTGGCTGGCATCCCTCGATTGGTTGACCGGGTCAATATCGCAAGCTGGACGGAAGGGGACGGTGTCCTGCTGATTGGCCAGTGAATGCATGCGGTCACCGAGACCGATGCGAAGCTGCTGGGTTAGATTCCCTGCGGATTATAGAACAACATTCTAAAACTCGACGCACTTTCAGTGAAATCGATAACCCTGCCTGCCTGTGTCGCGTTCGAGCCGGAAGCCGGCGCGCCCGGCGGGATGGGCACTGTGAACGAAATCGGAGCTTGTGAGTCCATCCAAGCGTCACGAGAAGCCAGCGCAGCAGGCGTCGCCGGAGCGGGCCGCCGCGGCGATGGTGGCCGAGGCCAAGGCGCGTGGGCTGGCGTTGACCGACCCGGACGGCCTGCTGAAGATTCTTCACCGAGGACGTGCTGGAAACGGCGCTGAACGAGGAAACGACCGAGCATCTCGGTCACGAGAAGAATCAGGCGAATCCGGGCTGGGACTCGGCGAATGTGCGGAACGGCACGCGATTGAAGACCGTGCTCTCGGATGCGGCCAGCGAGGTTCAAGTCGAGGCGCCGCGGGGCCGGGAAGCATGTTCTCGCCGCAGATCGTGAAGAAGCGGCAGCGCCGGCTGCCGACGTGGACGAAATCGTGCTGTCGCTATACGCGAAAGGGATGACCACTGGGAGATCTCGGCGCCTCTCGATGAGATATACGGGGCGCCGGTCAGCAAGGAGACGAGATCGCGGATTACCGACAAAGTCGGGCTCTGTCATGATTTCCGTGTAAGCCACGGATGATTTCTTTCGTTATTCTAGTGGAGTGGCAGGCGGTCTGGGAAGAGTGCGGCGAGGGTGTTGAGTGCTTGTTTCCAGCCTCGGGTTCCGGTTCCCGATGGTCCGCCTCGGTTGCTGGTGATGTTGCGGAGTCCGAGGTAGAGCAGTTTTGTTGCGGCAGTGTCGCTGTCGAAATGGCCGCGGTTCTTGGTGATTTTCCGGAGCTGGAAGTTGATGTTCTCGATTAGATTTGTCGTGTAGACGATCTTGCGGAGTTCGGGCGGATAGTCGAGGAATGGGGTGAAGTCGTTCCAGGCGTGTCGCCATACCTGGACAGCGGCCGGGTATTGCTTCGCGAACTCTTTGTCGAAGGTCTTGAGCGCGATCTCGGCCGCCTCGAGTGTCGGCGCGGTGTAGATCTCACGCATTTTTGCCGTGACTTTCTTCCGGTCGCCATAGGAAATGAAACGCATGGCGTTGCGGATCACGTGCACGACACACGTTTGGACCACGGTGTCGGGAAACACGCCGCGGATCGCGTCGGGCAGCCCGGTCAAGCCGTCGCAGCAGGCGATCAGTACGTCCTTCACGCCCCGGTTGCGCAGGTCGGCGACGACCTTGGCCCAGAATTTCGCCGCTTCGGCGTCGGCGATCCAGAGCCCGAGGGCGTGTTTGCGGCCCTCCACGTCCACGCCGACGGCCAGGTAGGCGACCTTGGAGGTGACCACGCCCTTGTCCTTGACCCGCAGGCGCAGGCCGTCGACATAGAGAATCGGGTACATCTCGTCCAGGGGCCGGGATTGCCACAACGCGATCTCGTCGGTCACCACTTCGGTCACGTTGGAGATCAATTCCCGGGACACGTTCACACCATATACTTCACGCAAATGGGATTCGATGTCCCGGGTGGTCATGCCGCGCGAATACAGCGACAGGATCGCCTCGTCGATATTACCCAGCCGACGTGCGCGTTTCGCGCACAATCGCCGGTTCGGACACGCCGTTCCGGTCACGCGGCACCGCCAGTTCGACCGGCCCATGAGAGGTTGACACGGTTTTCGGTGACCTGCCGTTCCGGGGATTTCCGGACCCGTTCCCGGCAGGATCCCCCTTCTCGTATCCGAGATGATGGGTCATTTCGGCGTCCAGCGCCCGCTCCAGCACCGCCTTGGTCATCTGATTCAGCAGTTCTTGCGCACCCAGCGCCCCGCCGTTCGCGTACGCGTCTTTCACCAGCGCGTCAAGCATTTCCGGCGGCAACGCGCGGGCGAGGGCCTCGCCGGCTGCGGAACCCGCATCCCGGTCAGATGTGTTCTCGGTCACAGATGCAGCCTTCCTGGTCGCCGTCAGCGACCCGATCTTGGTACATCCGCGGCTTACACGGTTGTCATGACACGGCCCAAAGTCGTCGCCAAGATGCAGGACTGGGCCAACCGACCGCTCTGCGCGGCAGGGTTCATCGATTCCATAGACGTCATGGTTCGCGAAGGGCTGGTCACAAACCGGCCCTCCTACGCGGCCGATGAGCGTCGGCGGCGAGGGCGCGAAGTTCTGGATGAACGTTCCGATCGACCTGAAGAACCGCGGCGGCGACGACACCTGCGAACCGATCGACGCCGCCGTCACCAACCTCGCCAACGCCACGGACTCTGGCTCGGCGACGACCTCACCATGAGCGCACCGATCGTCATCCTCACCCAGCGGACACAGCGCTGGCTACCGCAACTGATACCCGACGCACGCACCAACGGACACACCTGGCACGAGTTCGCCCACGCCCTCGGCACCAGCCCCGACTACGCCCAGCTGCGCTACGACCCCGAATCACCCGTCGACGACAGCCGCTTGCCCCGCGACCCCTAAGCGGCTGTCACCAGTTGTGGATCGCGTGACGTGCGATCCAGCCGGTCATCCCGCGTCGTAGCAGAGGCAGAAGGGGTGGCCGGCGGGGTCGAAGAGCACGCGGACGTTCTCCTGCGGCTGGACCTCCGCGATCGTGGCCCCCAGGGCGACCGCCTCGGCGACCGCCGAGTCCAGGTCGCCCACCTGGAAGTCGAAGTGCATCATCGGACGCTGATCCCCGTCGGCCGGGGGCCAGACCGGAGCCCGATAGTCCGCCGCCTGCTGGAACACGAAGAAGGGTCCTTGCGGTGAAGCGGCGACGACGGCCGTTCCCGGCTCCTCGTGTCCGACGTGCCAGCCGAGCAGCTCGGCATAGAACCTCGCCAGCCTGCCGGGGTCCGGTGCCTCGATCGCCGTTCCCCACCACATGCCATCAGTCCGAGACTTCATTCCGGCATCCTGCCTGATGACCCGCGTCTGCCGGGCACGAGGGTGTGATCGGGCAGCGACGGCCCCCTTGCGCCCGACCAGCGCGCCGCTCTCAAAGCAGGATCCTGGGCGGACCGCACAACGAGGTGAGCGCCGGTTATCGCCCGCCAGAGTCCCTGGCCGGACTCGAGCAGCTTGAAGACCACTGCCAGGGCTGCCGGTGCCAAGGAACCGATCCGCAAGTCCTGACCGCTGCTCGGACCCTGACCATGCCCACCCATCTCGCGACGAGTGCGGTCACCTCTCACGAACATCCGCGGTCACATCACGCCAACGCAATCATTCCCGGCTCGGACACCGCGCCATCGGACGGTCGGGGCACCAGATCACCGTCGCCCCGATCGACGAGCCTGCCGGCGGACCACCGCCACAACTTCGGTCATTCGCCAAGACTGCCCCGCCTGAGGCTGGTCGAAGATCAATCGCCTTCCTGAAATGAATATATCACTCGACTGAGATGAGTTATTGAACAAGTTTCGTTGTCGCATCTTTACCCGCGTTCGGGGGTTGCGTGACGCGACGTTATCGAGTGGACTCGGAGGGTCATAAAGATCGCGGGCCGCTGTGGCCCATTCGGTGAACGACAAGGTGAATCTCTCGGCCGCTGAGGTTTCCGGTGCGGTCCTGTTCCGGAAACCTCCCCTAGATAGCAGGTGACATCTTGAAAACATCGACTCGCCGATACATCGCAGGAGCACTCATCGCTGCTGCTGCCGGTACCCTGTCCGTGACGTTGGCAGCGTCCCCGGCTTCCGCCGGATCATCTCTGTCCTGCCTGCGAGGTGGCGACCCCATGCCGCCAATTCCGCAGAACCCGCAGTACGCAGATGCCGTCTACTGCCAAATTGACAACGAAAATCATGAAATCAACATTATTGCCCGAGAGTCGGGAACCTATGTCTTCACCTTCTACGTCCAGGTCTCGTCTCCGGGGCCAGCCACTCAAACGCTGACCCGCCGGACGACGCTGGACGCGGGAGAGCAGATCGATTTTAACGAAATTTTCAATGGGTACGAATCCGGGCAGGATCCGAAGGTAGTCAGGTTTGATTATGCGTGGGATCCTAACCCGTACGAAGGTTGAGCAGAGAGGGTTCACCTGGTTGAAGGGCATGACTCCGATACCCTGTCGGAGTCATGCCCTTCAATCGTTCCTGGATCCTGTCCGCGTTGTGCCGCCGCAGGCAAACATCGACCGACGGGATGGAGTTGCCGATCTCCGAAGTCGGGTGCACGGCTGATCCGGGCGTTTGACGCGGCGCTTGTCGGCGGTGCGGCGAGGGCAGTTTGAAGACGTTGTGTCCCCGTCGCGCTGCGCTGGTCATCGACCGGGTTCGGTGATGTAGGCGGGTCGAGTCGCAGGTGAGGGTTCTTCAGCCCGGTACTGTCCGCTCCTGTCCCCGGGGCCCGTTTCGGGCCGGGCGAAAGGGGCTTGACAGGCGAGTGGCCGGGGCGGCGGTCCACTCGATCGAGGGAAAACCGGGGAGGTGCGACTCGGTCGGGAGTGGCCGTGGCGGCGGTGCCCGCGGTCGGGCGGACGCTGAGGCCCCGTTGTCCGGTTCCGTTTCTGTGGAGGAGTTCTGTCACAAATGCCGTGAAGAAGACCGTGGCGGGCATTGCCGTCGCAGCGGCGGCCGCGTCGGCGTCGCTCGGTCCGTGCGCTACGAGCAGCCCGGCCACTACTGGCTGCCTCGAATTCGCTCTGAAACAGTCGGATGTCTCTATTCAGAAGATTTTCAAGGGAGGACTTCCGGCCATTGTTCCCAGCGAGCGGTAGCAAGATCCCCGGTCCAGTCTGTCTTCTGGGACCGGGCGGCCGGGCTGCGCTCGCGGCCCGGCCGCCCGGTGCGGGGTGTCATCCTTGGGCGGCCCCTGGTTCCTTGGTGTGGACCTTCCCGGACAGCGGGGCGGACACGTCGCGTCCGACGGTGACGCGGCCGTCAGCGTGGGTGCCGACGGCGGTTTTGTCCGCGGTCACCGTCATTTGCAGGGTGCGGTGGTCGATGCGGCCGGTGTTGGTTCCGCCGAGGTTCAGGCGAATCGGGTCGGTGACGACCAGCACGCGGCCTTCGTCGTCGACGCGGGCTCGCAGGTCGCTCCCCGCGCCGCCGGTGTCGAGGATGTGTGTCGCGACGCCGGTGAACCGAAAGCCCGCGGGTGCGACGAACCGTTGCTCTGCGTCGGTGGAGACCGGCATGCCGCTGGGTGCGGCGAAGGAGACGGTGAGCACGGCCTGGGTGCCCGCTTCGGCGTCGGGCACGAAGGTCTGCTCGGCTTTCAGGGCGGAGGCTCCCGCGGGTGTCAGCGTGAACTCGACGGGTTTCGACGTTCGGGTCTGCTGTCCGGCTGGTCCGGCGACGGTCGCGGTGAGGCGGTGCCGGCCCGGCGCCAGGTCGAGCGGGAGGGTGGTGCGCCACGAGCCGTCCGGGGAGGCCACGGCTTCGCTGGCCGGGGCGCCGTCCACGGCCACGTTCACGCGTGCGCCGGCCGCGGCGTGACCGGTCACCGCGGCGCCGGGCTGGACTGTCGTGCCCTGGGCCGGGGAGGTGACCGCAACCCCGGCTCCGGTAACCGCGCAGCCGGGCTTGCTCAGGTCGAGTTTCGACCCGGCAGTCAGGCACGCGGCGAGCCCGTTGACCTGCTGGCCGTAGCTGGCGCCCGCGCGTGAGGTGACGGTCCCGTCCGGCCCGACTTCACAAGGGTTGTTGTCGCTGCACGGTGTGGCCGCGGTCTTGGTCCCGCCGGGGGAGTTGGGAGCGACGCCGTCGTCGTTGTGGGTGTTGTTGACCCCGACGACAGTGTGGCCGTCCGGGGCCAGCAGCGGGGCACCGGAATCGCCGTGGGAGGATTTGCAGGTGTCGTACCGTACGGAATCGGCCTGCTGATAGCCGCCTTCGCGCAGCGTCGGCACGACGGCCGCGGCCGCGCAGTCGGTGCGGGCCGAGATGGTGGCGAGGGTGAGCCGGTCTCCGGCGCGCATCGGTGCAGTCGACAGGTCGAACACTTTCCCGCCCAGTGCGCTCACCTGGGCATAAGTCTTGTCCAAGCGGTAGAGCGCGACGTCGGTGCCGGTCATCGTCGCGTACACCAGCCGGTTCGCCCGGGCGGGCGCCACAGGGTAGCCCTGGCGGTCGGAGATGACCAGGGAACGGTCGGCGGGGCGGTCGACCAGCGCCGCGCCGGGCGCGGGCAGCTGCTCGCGCCGGTATTCGTCAAGTCCCCGCTGTCCGTCCTTCTCGAAGATGCGCTTTCCCTCCGCGGCCGGAGGGGAGGTCGGCACGCAGTGGCCGTTCGTCAGCAGCAGCGCCGGGTCTTCTGCCCGCCCTCCGGGCGCGCGCACCACCGAGCCGTTGCAGCCGGCCAGGTTGATCGCGCCTTCCCTGTTCGGGGCGGGCGGGTCCGGCGGCACGTCCGTGCCGTTGACGATGCCCTTGATCCACGCCAGATGCGGGAACGTGTCGGTGTAGAACGACGCGCGGTCGGCGTTGCCGCTGCTGACCGTCCCGGCCACTGCCCACTGGCCGCCCTGGCGGACGAGCAGCGGGCCGCCGGAGTCCATGTCCGAGGGCCGGACGCTCCCGTCGGGACTGCCGACGCACAGCTTCCCGTCGCCCGGCCGAAGGTCCGGCGCGTCGCACGCCGAACCGGGCTGCACGGTCGTGTCCGCTTCGCGCAGGCGGCTCGGGTAGCACTGCGGCACCCGGTCGTCGCCGCCGGCGCAGGTGGATCCCCATCCGGCGATGCGCACGGGCGTGCCGACCGCCGGCTCCGCGGCGGCCAGCGGCGCCGGCTCCGCCCGCACCGCACTCGCCAGATGCAGCAACGCCACGTCTTTGTACGGCTCGCTGGGCAGGCCACGCGTGTAGTACTTGTCGACCGCGGCCAGCTCGCCTCCGGTATTGGTGTCCAGCGACCCGACGCGGACCTTCCAGCCCTGCGGCGAGCCCGCCAGCACGTCCTCCGGAGCACCGCCGTTGAACAGGCAATGAGCGGCGGTCAGCACCCATTGCGGCGCCACGAGCGCCGCCGTGCACTTGTGCAGGGAATCCGTCCGGCGCTCTTTGCCGCTCGGCATCAGCAGCTGAAACGACGTGAGAAACGAGTACGGACGCGCGGATTCGGAGCCGCCGACAATAGCCGACGCCGGTGCGGCGCCGCACAACGCCGCGGCACCCGCCACAGCCATCGCCGCCGCTCCCAGGGCAACATATCGAATGCCAATTCTCATGACTCCGATCTAGCCCGGCCCCTGTCATGCCGGTCTCATCACCGCGTAACAGGTCTGCTACAGGATCGATCGCCCCGCTGGGAGTCACGTGTCCATTCCCGTTTTCCCGTTCCGCGCAGGAGAATGTCGCAGGCGGGAGCACGCACGCACGGACGTGTTCCCGCCTGTGCTGGCGCGCTTTTGGTACAAGATTATGTTTCTGTGGTCTGATCATCAGCGCGCTCGCACGGAATCAGGACATCGTCGGCGCTTCTTGCCGGGCCAGGCAATGCCTGTCCGGCTGCGCTGATCATGCAGTTCCTGCTGCGCGCTCAGATCCGCGGCCGAGCCGAGAAGATCCCCACTGTGAGGCGCGCCCGCGCGACCCGCTCCGGGCTCGTGCGGGCGCGCGCGGCGTCGAGCCGCGGCCCGGTCGCCCGGTTGACCGCGGGTGCTTGTTCGCCGTCGTAGCTGGAGGAACTCGACCGGGAACACCGCTCCCGCCCGCGCGACCGCCAGCACCATCCCGCGCGTCGGGCGCATTGCCTGCGGCGGAGCCGGTTCTCCTGCCCCGAAGGCGATCCCGCCGACGGCCGCGCCGGCCCCGGCGATGCGGCGGAACGGCCGGCGTGACCGCAGCGAGGTCGAGGGCGCGGCCGTCGCGCGAGAGTGGTGCGGAGTGGCCGGGCTCGGCGAGCTGTTGCGCGCGTGGTTCGTCGTCTGCCATGTCGTCCTCTCCGGGATAAGGCCGGTCTCAGGCGGTCTTCGGGCCGGGCGGGGGCGGCGTGTAGCTGTGCATGCGATACGCGGTCGGGAGCGGGCCGGTGACTGTTTCCGGTGTCAGGGCGAACCCGAGGTGCCGCGAAAGGATCACCGCCATCGCGATCACGCTGTCGCCGATCGGCGCGCGCGAAGGGAAGTCGATGAGACCGGCGTCGAACATCTCGTCGTCGAACATCTGGGGCCGGGTCCCGGCGCGGGAGTCGTAGGGAGCGCCGCACCCGAACGCGAAGACGAACTCCCCGTGCGACAGGTACTGGACCTCCGCCGGATCGAACTCGTTCCCGGCAAACATGACGACGTCGGTGTCCTGTGCCAGGCAACCGGCGATGCCGTCGAGGTGGGCTTTCTGCTGACGGTATTCCACGGCGACTGTCCACTCGCCGGACTCGGCGACGCGAAGCCATTGCGGGCCGATGTCGAATCCGGCTGTCTGCAGCAGCGGGTCGGTCAATGCCTGTTGCGCGGTCATCGTCGTCGCCGAGGCGGGGTCGATGTCGAATTTGCGGAAGACGTCGTCGACGCTCATGTGCCGCACGAAGGTCAGAGCGCCGCCGCCGAGGACGACGCCTGTGGGGGAGGCCAGCCACGCCCAGTTCGGATCAGACCGGTAGCGCTCATCGACGGGCGACTTCTCGTTCATCGCAGTTCCTTCGCGTGGACAGGTTTCGAGGAAGTGAATATGGGCCGACCGCAACCCCGAAGGAATCTTTGTCCACCTAGCTGTTGGTCTGGACCAGCATGCTGAGCGGGCCTCAGACGCTGAAGCGCAGTTTCGCAGGTATGCGCGGGCGTACGCAGAGTTCACTGCCGGTCGGCGAACCCGGCTCGGCGACCTCTTTCCAGTCGGCGGGCAGGTCGTTGACCGGGTTCGGGGCCTGGACCGCCGTCAATTGAGCGCACTCGCTTCCGTCGGAGATGCTGCTGTCGGGATGAGCGGTGTTCTCGTAGCTCGCGAAGAGCGGATACTCGTCGCACGAATCACGTGTCCCGAACGGTGCCAGCTTGACCTTCATGTCCTCGTCCGGCCTGAAGGAATTGCACATCTTAGCCCGCATTCCTACGTTCTTCGCGGGCGACCGAGTAGTGGGCCGGCGGCACGCCGAGCGGCAGTCGGATCCTGATCTCGCGAATTTCCACGCGCTCGACGTTGCCGGTGGCCGAACGCCGGCACCAGCTTTCCGAACGGGCGTGGCGTGCGGGTTGGCAAGCGGGTCGGCGCGAAGCTGTTTCGGGCCGGAGCGCGGCGTGCGGGCCCGGCGGTGTGGCAGTTCATCGCGTCGCTGGCCCGGCACGGGCACCCGAACGGCTTGCCGGACTGCCCGCGGGATGAAGGTGTGGGCCGTCAGGAGGCAATGAGGACGGGAGCGGTCGCGCCGCGGTTCCAGGTGATGATGCCGTGCTGGAAGCGCTGGGTCCAGCCGGTGCTGGTGGGTTGTTCGTCGGTTGTGGGGAAGCCGAAGCGGCCTTGTTCCCAACCGTTCTGCCGCCAGGGTTGCCGGATCGAGCCCTGCACGAACTGGATCGACGGCACCGCCCGGCCAACGGCGAAGGCAGCCGCGACGACTTCAGAGACTGGGTCTCGGGCCACAAGGAACCGACACGCGATGGTCACTCCCGCACGGTGTTAAAGGGTGCGACGCCCCTCAGTGCCGCTGCGCTCTGGGCGGCATTGTCCTCGGTGGAATGAGGTCGTTCGTCGCGCACTCATTGCGCTGCCGGTCAGGCAAGGGCACGAGGGCACAACCTGAAGCAGGGCTGTACGGGTCTGCCGAACGTCAGGGCCTCGTAGAGCGAGGAGGCTCAGGTGCTGGGGCGTCAGTGCCCGACACGCACGAGAAGCTGTGTCTTTTCGGGAACGGCTCCAGAAAGACGTCGCGAGGCCAGCGGCGGGGACGCATGCCGGCGAAGCGGCGTCGGACAGCGGCGATCCCTGGCCGTCGGCGATCCCCGGCCGTCGGCCCGCCCGGCGGTCGTCAGCGGGTTGTCGGGATGCCGTTTCCGCTTCGTGGGCTGTCGGCACCTGCATGCGCCGCTCTCGGCACCAGCTGATCCGCCGTGGCGAATGTCGGTGGTGCGCGGTGCATGTGTTCTTGGGTCGGTTGCTTAGACTTAGCCGGTGAGGCGGGCTGGGGACTCCGGACAGGTTGTCGGGCAACGGTATTTGCTGGTGGAGCGGTCCACCGCGAGCGGGCTGGGGCCGGTGTGGCGCGGCTGGGACAAGAAGCTCGACGCCGAGGTCGACCTGATCGCCGTCACGTCCGATCCGGACACGCTGCCGGAAGCGGACTACGCGCACCTGCGGGGGGTCGAGGAAACCGCGCGGGCGGCGACCGGACTGCCTGCGCACCCGGGGATCGTCGCGGTGCGGGACCTGGTGATCGAGGGCGACGTGCGGTGGATCGTGGTGGCGCCGGCGCGGGAGCGGACGCTTGACGAGCACGTACGCGAGCACGGGCCGATCAGCTCCGCGCGCGCCGAGGAAATCGCTCGCGTGCTGCTGGCGGTTCTTGTGGCCGTCCACGACGCCGGGCTGGCGCACAACGAGATCCGTCCGCACAAGGTGCTGCTCGGTGAAGACGGCGCGGTGCGGCTGGTCGGCGTCGGCGTCCGGACCGGAAACGGGCCGGACAGCAAGGGATTCACCACGCCGCATTCGCACAGCGGCCCGCCGAAGGCCACCTACGACCTGTATTCCGTCGGGGCGACGCTCTATTGGGCGGTGACGGGCGAGCTGTACAACGCGTACGCGACGAAGTGGGTCGCGCCCGACGTGAGCCCGCTGCTGGCGGAGCTGTTGCGACGGCTGCTCGACTGGTCGTCGCGGCCGTCTGCGGCCGGGGCGCTGGCGTTTCTGGACGCAGGTGCAGCGGCGTGGGATGCCGAGCGGACGCTTCGGCGACGGCTCCGGAAATGGCTGTCGACCCCGACCAAAAACCAGCCGCGCGAGTGGGCCGACGCACCCATGCGCGCCTGGGGCAAGGCGACCGGAGCCGTGGTGCTGGCCGGAATAGTGGTGCTGGCCGTGCTCGCGGTCGTCGGGCTCGCGCAGGATCGTGCGCGGTTCCCGGCCGGGTTGGACTGGTTCTGCGCGGGCGGTGCTCTGCTGGTCGGCTTCTTCGTTGCGCAGGTGGTCTCGGAATTGCGGGGCGGCCCGGTGACGCCGGTGGGGTGGGCCGGGCAAGCGCTCAGTTTCGTCGCCGGCGTGGGGCTGGGGGTGCTCGCCTACGTCGAGTCCGGGCCGTGGATCGCGGCGGCCGGCCTGCCAGTCGACTGGGTGGCGGGGGTGTGGTCGGTCATCGTCATCGCGCTGGTGCTGGGCGTTCTGGCACTGCTGGACAAAGCGATCGAATAGCGAGAAGCGGCGGGCGACAAACTGTCTCCCGCAGGTCGCCACAGCTGTCCGGAGCTATGTTTCCCCGCGCGCTCTGGCGTGTGCGGCCGTCAGCTGCGAGGCCCGCGCCCTTCGCCTCGTCCCGGTGACGACCTGCGCGGTGCTTGCCGGCAGCAGTTGCCTTTTCGTGCGGCCGGATCGCTTCCATTCGCGGAGGACGCGACGTCGGTAGTTGTGCGTGCCGGCGGCCTGTCCTGTTCAGCCCGCACGGAGAACGACCCAGACGACCTGCTCGACGTCGTGGGTCCGCCTTCGTTGCTCCGCGGTCAACGCGCGTTCGCTGTCGAGGCCGCTCGAGCCCGCCGGTACTGCCACCGAGACAGTCCCGGTCTCGCAACCGTCGAAGGACGCCTCGGCCTCGTCAGGGGCCGCTGTCCCGGCAGACTGCTGTTTCAATGCCCGGTTCAGCAACTCCACCGCATAAAACAACGCCGCCGGCGGACACGCCGCGACTACCACCTGCAGCGGTGCTCGCGCCAGGACCGCCCCGACGTTCGCCAGCAGCGACAGCCCCGATGCCGAACACAAACGCCGCCGAACGGCGACTGGGGCAGCGAGTCCGCCACCGAGACCTCGTGCGGCGCTATCAGCACACGACAGGCCGGGCCGTCTCTGCCGGGGATGTCCTCGCCGCACTCATCGCCCCCTGATTTCCGTCCTCATCGGACGGTTCCCGCGCGCGGCTCGGCAACCAGCGGAGCCTCATAAGCCCCGCCAACGTGGTTCGACACCACGGCGCGCGACGACGGTCGGCGGCACGGCTTGCCGGGTTCGGCTCCCGGGCAGGTCTCCGACGCTCCGTTGCGCGGGAAAATACGTAAGGGTTGAACTGCACTGAACCATTACCGCACGATGGCGGCCATGGAAGAAAACCGTTGCCCTCGCTGTGGCTGGCCCCTGGCCGAACTGCCCGCCTCCGCCGTCGTTCCCGCGTCGGCAGGCAGCCGGGCCGACTACGTGCGTTGTGTGTGCGGCAGCTGGATCGCGCGGCTCGGCGGGGTCGTCGTCGGGTCTAGTCGTCGTCGGGTCTACCCGGCCGCGCTGATCACCAGTGTTCGGGGCGGGCCAGCCGCGGCGGCAGGGTGGTTGCCGCGTCGCCTCGGGCGGCGTTGACCTGGGACTGGGTAAGGAAAATGCTGTCGGTGAAGTCGGCGCCGCGGACGTCGGCGTCGCGCAGATCCGCTCCGATCAGGTCGGCGCGGCGCAGGTCCGCGCCCTGGAGGTTGGCTGCGATCAGGTACGCGCCGCGGAGGTTCGTGCTGCGAAGGTCCGCTCCGGCCAGTTTCGCTCCGATCAGGTCGGCGCCGCGGCGGTCTTTCTTGCGCCCGGCTCCGGCTCGGACCAGTTCGCTGGTGCGCACCAGGAGCGGGTTGACCTGGGCCCGGCGGGCGTGGACGTCGACGGCGAGCACGGCGTCCGCGTCTGCGGCAGTGAGGTGTTCGAGGTCGGCGATCTCCGCGTCCAGGTCGGCGTGGATCTCGCGCGTGACGGCCAGCGACCGCGCCTCGGTGAGATACCAGAGCAGTTCGTGCAGGTGCCGCATCACCGGAAGCGCGGCGAACATCCGCTCGCGGGTTTCCGGGGCCTCGCGCCAGCTCCGGCCGCCGAAGGTCACCTGCGACACCTGCTGTCCGGCGCCGAAGCAGTCGTAACCGGTGCAGCCCGCGAAACCCTTGGGGCGCAACCGGTCGTGGATGCCGCAGCGGTAGTCGTGCTGCAGGTTCGGGCACGGGTCGCCGGCTCGTTTGTCGATGGCGAAATCAGCCGATTTGGTGAAGGTGAGCGCCACGCAGCAGAGTGCGAAACAACTCGTGCAGTCGGCGGTCAGGGCGCGGCGGTCGGGCAAGGTCTCTCCAGCTGGGTCGGGCGAACCTGTCCAGCGTAGTGGCAGCTCGACCGCGCGCGACGCGTAGTCAGGATCTTTCTTGATCGGACGATCCAGAATGACTTAGGATGCGGTCATGGTCCGCACGCGAGAGTTCGACACCGAGGCCGCCGTGAGCCGGGCGATGGAGCTGTTCTGGTCGCGCGGCTACGAGGCGACGTCCGTGCGCGACCTGACTCAGCACCTGGGGATCGGGCAGGGCTCGCTGTATGCCGCGTTCGGCGGCAAGGACGGCCTGTACCGAGCCGCGCTCGAGCACTACCGAGCGACGCTCGCGGCAACCGCCTTGGCGGGCCTGAAAAAAGGCGCCGCCGCCCGTTCCGCGATCCGGACGCTCCTGGTCGAGCGGATCCGGATCGCCGCGGCCGACGACGGCCGAGGTTGCCTGGCGGTCAACGCCGTCTGCGAACGTCTGCCGGGGGACACCGCGACACGCCGCACGGTGCGGGACATGCAGGACGCCAGCCAGGAAGCGATCGCCGAGGTGCTGCGCGTCGCGGCGGAACGCGGCGAGATCGCAGCGCGGCACGACCCGCCCGCGCTGGCCGCCTTCCTGGTCACGTTCCTCAATGGACTGCTGGTCACCGCCAAGATCACGCCGGACGCCCGCGCCCTCGAACTCCTCGTGGAGGTAGCTCTGTCCGTCCTCGACTGAGTTTTGCCGCCTTCAATCTGGATCGATCGATCAAGAAAGGGAACGATGTTCGACCACGACAACACTCCGGTCCGTACCGGCCGCGCCGCGGTCAACGGAACGAGCCTGCACTACCGCACCGCCGGATCCGGCCCCGCCGTGGTGCTGCTGCACGGCGTGCCGAAGACCGGTTACCACTGGCGGTATCTCGTCCCGAAGCTCACGCCGCACTACACGGTCGTCGTCCCGGACCTGCGCGGTCTGGGCGATTCCGCCCGCCCCGCGGACGGATACGACTCCGCGACGATGAGCGAGGACGTCGCCGAGCTGATGGCCACCCTCGGCCACGAGACCTACGCCGTCGTGGGCGAGGACTGGGGAGCGGTGATCGGCTACCAGCTTGCCGCCCGGCACCGCGACCGCGTGACGTCGCTCGTTTTCGCCGAGGCGTTGTTCCCCGGGTTCGGCTTCGAGGACCACACCGCGCTCACCGCCGAGAACGTCGCCAGCGGCATGCACCTGTGGCACCTGGGTTTCTACTTCCAGCCCGACGTCCCCGAAATGCTCATCGCCGGCCACGAACGCGAGCTGATCACGTACATGATCAAGTTCGAGCGCAGTCGTCCGGACAGCGCCACGCCGGACGCGATCGAAGAGTACGTGCGCTGCTATTCCATGCCCGGCGGCATCCGCGCGATGCTCGCTATCTACCGGGCGATGCTCGTCGACGCCGAACAGAATCGGCAAGCGGCACAACGGAAACTCGACCTTCCCGTCCTCGCGCTCGGCGGGTCGGCGTTCATCGGCGAACGCGCCGAATCCCAGATGCGGATCGTCGCGCACGACGTCACGGGCCTCGTTTTCGACGCCGGGCACGACCTCGCCGAGGAAGTCCCCGACGAGATGGCCGACGCGCTCCTGCCGTTTCTCGCCAAGCACCAGCAGCGCGCATGATTTCCTGTCCTCGGCCCCACGGGGAAGGAGGATCCTGATGACGACCCGGGACAAAGCGGTGCGCTGGAACGCGGACGAGGTCGCGGTGGACGCTGCATGAAGCCTGTCGTTCGTCTTCTCGGCGAGGACGCGCAGGTGCGCGCCGTCGGACGCGAGGCCGTGCAGGCGCTCCAGCGCAGCGCGGGAGCATCCGACCTGTTCGCCGAGGCGCGCGACCTGCACCGGCGCCGTCGGCAGCAGCTCGCCGCGCGTGCTGCACGGGCGGTTACCCCGGCGGACCACGCGACCGGGTCCGCCCGCGCCTGGCGCGTGATCTGGTCGACGCTGGTCGTCGCGGGCCTTCTCGGCACCCTGGTGCTGGCCGTCGAGTTCGGGCCCGCCGATCGCAAGAACGCGTTCAGCGAACCGCGGGAAAGTGCCGCGATCGCGCTGGTCGCTGGCTTGGCGGCGGGACTGTTCCTGGTCGTCGTGGCGCTGATGCCCGTGCCCGATGCGCGCAGCGGGGCCGTCGGAGGGCTGGGAGCGGTGCTCATCGCGCTGATCACAGCTGGGATCCTCGTCTACCGCCTCGTGGTCGGCGCCTCCGACCGCCGGGGCTTCACCGGCGAGGACCTGCGCTGGTGGAGTCCGATGGCGGCGGTGGTCGTGCTGCTGCTGATCGTCGTGGCCGTGCGCTGCGACCTCGCACGACGACGCGGTCGCCCGGCACCGGTGGCTCGCTCCTCGGCAACGCGCTCGGACGCCGTGCTGCGCGAACTCCGCCGCACGGCCGAGCGGCTCGCCGCGACGAAGCTCACCGTCGAGGTGCAGCAGGACTGGCAGAAGCGGCTCGAACGGCTCGCCGAAAAGGGCTGGCCAGAGGCGACGATCGCCCAGGCCAAGGCGATGACACCGGCGGCCTGGCTGGCCTGGCTGAGCTACGACGGCGAGATCGAAATCCGTTCAGTACTGCCACGGGGCTGACCTCTCGACCAAGCTGGTTCAACTCAACGGAAACTGCCTCGCCTCGGGGTCGCGCGGAGCGAGGCAGCTTCCGCGGAGCCGAAGCTGGTCCGAGCCGCAGACAGCGGCTTGTCGCAGGTCAGGGGAGCGGATGGTCGATCTGCTCGCGCAGGATGTCGCCGTGTCCCGCGTGCCGGGCGAATTCCTGGATCATCGCGAGCAGCGTCCAGCGCATGCTGACGGTTCCCTCGCCGGGAAACTCCTTGGTGTCGTCGAGGTCGAAGCGCGCCGCAATCTCCCGTGACCGCTGGCTGGCGCGTTCGTACTCGGCGATCACGTCGGCAACGGTTTCGTCGTCGGTCACGGTGAAGGTGCCGACGTCGCGCCTTGAGTATCCGTCGCATTCGGACTCGTCGAGCCCCGCCCAGAACCGTTGGAACCAAATCCGTTCCGCGGCCGCGGCGTGCTTGACCACGGAAATCGGCGTCGAGAGCGACGCGACGAGCCGTCGGCGGGCGTCGGCCTCGGACAGGCCGCGGAGGGTCTCGACCAGCGCTTCGCGGTTGCGGTCGAGCGTGTTCTCGAGCAGTGCTCGTTCGGTTCCGTTCGTGAGGCGTTCGGTGGGCACGGTTTCACTCCGTTCTTCGGGCAGGACTGGGAACGGCCGGACGAGGCCGTTATTCACAGCGGGGAAGTGCGCCTGGGCGGGCCGAGAAAGGCACCGCAGGCGAAGACGGTCAGCCGATAAGATCCGGCGACTGCGGGTATTCAACCACAACCCCGTCGGACTCGGCTGCGTCACCAGGCTGCTCCGCTTTCTCTTCCTCGCGAAGCCGGTGCAACTCGTCCAGTTCAGCCTGCAGCGCGTCGACGCGAGCGCGCAGTTCTCCCAGCTCAGCGTGCAGCGGAGCCAGAGTTTCGGCGTACGCCTTGGTCGCCTGGCTCAACTGGGCCGCAGACTCCGCGATCCGCTGATCGGCCGCCGCCTGGACACCCCGCACCCTTTCGTCCGCCTGCGCCGCCTGCTCGCGCAGTCGCTGCTCTTGCTCCCGCGTCCGGTTCTCGTGCTCGGCGGTCAGTGAGGCCCGGAGTTGCTGCTGTGCTTCCGCCGCGTCGCGACGGGCCTGTTCCAGATCGTCGACCGCCGTCGCGCGCAACGCGGAGATCTCCCGCTGCAACGCCGTGACCCGGTCGTGCGCGGCCGCCGCCTGCTCCAGCGCACGCTGCCGGTTGTTCTCCGCCTCATCGCGGACGGCCAATGCGGTTTCCTGCGCTTTCCTTGCCGCCGCTGCGTTTGCGAGCGCAGTGTCACGCTCGGCCCGGTCCACTTCGGACTGTTTCTTGGCGGCTGCCTCTGCCTCGCGCGCCTCTTCCGCAGCGGCAACCGCCTGCGCGCGCTCCGCGTTCGCCACCCGCGCCTGTTCCACCGCCTCGTCGCGGGCAGCCTCGGCCTCTTCCCGTGCCTTGAGCGCAGCCGCGGTCTGGTCGGTGACGTGCGTGCGCAGCGCGGTCAGCTCCGCGTGCAAGGGGTCCAACGCCGACAGCGCCGAGCCGAGCTGCGCGTCGAGGGCCTGGGTGTCGAGCTGGGTCATCGGCTGGTCGGGGCCGTAGACGGTCACCCAGATCTCGCGCTGCTCGTCCAGCATCGCGCACGTGATGACCTTCGCGCCCCACCGGCCGTACCGCTCCGGGTCGGCGGGGCAGTAGGGCGTCGGCCGCCCGCCTTGCCGGGGGATGGGCGGCAGCGGCTGGCCGCAGTACGCACACCCTGCCTCGTCCCCGGCGGCCAACGCACGCACGGTCGCCTCCCGGCGTTCCTCCCGGCTTCCGCGCCGGATCGGCGGCCCCACCGTCTCCATCAGTGCCCCTTTCCGCAGGTGAGCCACACTCTACAGTTAGAGTTTCGATATTTAAAACTGAGGTATCAGATCTAAAACAGAAACTGTCGGAGAGCGTTGCTGCAGCACGACTATATGGATAACTGAGATTATTCATATAGTCAGGCGGCAGGCGGGCATACGTCGTGCAGGAATCGCATCGGAGGCGGCTCTAGCCCGGCGCGGAAGCCGTCAGCAGCAGATCCCGCAGCGCGAGCGCGACTTCCGACGGATGCTCGGGCAGCAGCACGACCTGGTCGGCGGTCGTCGAAGGACCGGTCAGCGGAATGATCCGCAGCCCGGGCGGCTGGTGGTCCAGTGCCGACTCGACGGTGATCCCGATGCCCGTTCCGGCGGCGACGTGAGCGGCGATCGCCTGGACGCTGTCGGCGGTCCGGATGATCCGCAGGTCCGCGCCGCTGATCTGGAACGCGGACAGGAGCCGGTCGCAGAGGCCGCTGTTGATCTGGTGCGGCCAGGTCAACAGGGCGGTCGAGGACAGTTCGGCCGCGCTCAGTTCCGCGTGCCCGGCGAGGGGATGCGCGGCGGGCACCAGGGCGACGAACCGTTCGGCGGACAGCACTCGCGCCCGCACGCCGTTGATCCCGCCGGTCGCCCAGCCGATGCCGAGCCCGACGGTTTCCGCGCGCAGGGCGGCGAGCTGGGCGGTGGTCGGCATCGGTTCCGGCACGATCGTGACGTCCGGGAATCGCTCCCGCAGCTGCGGCAGGCAACGCAGCAGCACCTGGTGGGCGGTGTATTCGGCGTGGGCGACGACGAGCGTCGCAAGCGCGCGGCCGCCGCCGGCCAGAGCGCGGCCGCGTTGCTGGAAGCGGCGCAGCTGGGCGAGGGTGGCGTGTGCGTCCGGCAGGAGCGCTTCGCCGAGATCGGTCAGCGAGACGCGGCGGCTGGTGCGGTGGAACAGCTTGCCGCCCAAGGTTTTCTCGAGGCGGCGGACGGCGTCGCTGACCGTCGGCTGTCCGCGGTGCAGCCGGTCGGCGGCGCGGCCGAAATGCAGTTCCTCCGCGACCGTGACGAACGCTTCCAGCTCGATCCTGTCCACCGGACCAGGCTAGCCCGATCGATCGGCGGCACCGATCGCTGGATGCGGGAGAACGGCGTTGATAGGGCCCGGCGACCGGGATGAGATGGGGAGCAAGCAGGGGATTTCCCCACGACCGGAAGAAGTTTTCGCATGACAGCCACTGCCGTTGACGGCATCCCCGAGGCCACGGTGACCGTGGTCGTCCATTCGGTGCACGGGCACACCCGCCTGCTGGCCGAGCAGGTCGCCGAAGGCGCGCGGCGGGTGCCGGGCGCGCGGGTGCATCTCGTCGACATCCGGGCCGAGGACGTCACCGCGGGCCGCTGGCACGACAGCGAGGTCATGGCGCTGCTGGACCGTTCCGACGCGATCGTCCTCGGCTGCCCGACGCTGATGGGCAGCGTGTCCGCGGTGTTCAAGGCGTTCATGGAGGCCGCGTTCACGCCGTTCACGGCGCAGGCGTGGAAGGACAAACTGGCCGGCGGGTTCACCATGTCCGCGTCGCAGAGCGGGGACAAGCTGGCGGTGCTGCAGCAGCTGTCGGTGTTCGCGGCGCAGTTGGGCATGCAGTGGGTCGGCGTGGGCGACATGCCGGGCAACAACTGGAGCGGCGGGACCCGCGACGACGTCAACCGGCTCGGCTCGTGGCTGGGGCTGATGAGCCAGAGCCACGCCGACCTCGGCCCGGACGACGCCGGATCGCTCGGCGACCGCGTCACCGCTCAGCGGTACGGCGAGCGGATCGCCCGGCTGACGCAGCGGTGGGTCAACGGCGTGCCGTACGAGACCGGCCGGATGACCGAGCACGAAGCCCGCGCGCTGTCCGCCTCGCTGCGGGAGTCGGTGGCCTGACGCGGTTCGCGGTCCGTGACGACACCCGGACCGCGAACCCCGAGCGCCCTACGTGCCGGCGACGAATTCGGCGATCAGCCCGTGCGGCGCGTCGGGCCCGAACATCTGCTCTTGCAGGTGCGCGCCCTCAGCGGCGGTTTTCGCCGCGCGCGGGAACATTGCCTGTTCGTACTGGGCGAGCGCGGCCTCCACGTCGTCCGGATGCGCGGCGAGAGCGAGACCGAGTTCGGCGCCGTCGAGCATGGCCAGGTTCGCGCCTTCCCCGTTCGGCGGGGCGAGGTGCGCGGCGTCGCCGATCAGGGTCACGCCGGGCACCCGAGCCCACTCGTGCCCGACCGGCAAGCCGTAGTGCGGCCGGAAGACCGGCGGGGTGTCGCTTTCGGTGATCAGCGCGGTCAACGCCGTCGACCAGCCGTCGTACTCCGCCGCGATCCGGGCGGTGGCGGCGGCCGGATCGGCGAAATCGACGCGGTCGAACCACTCCAGCGACCGGGTCAGCCCGACGTAGGCGTGCAGGGTTCCGTTCCGCTCGCGGTGCGCGGTGATGCCGTGGTTCGGCGCGAGCGCCAGCAGCATCCCGCCGCCGACCGCTTCGGCGGTGGCGGGGAACCGGCGGTCGGAATCGTGGAGGAAGGTCTCGACGGACGCCGCGCCGGTGTACTCCGGCGTCGCCGAGGACAGCAGCGGCCGGACTTTCGACCAGGCTCCGTCCACGCCGACCAGCAGGGCGGTGGTGACCGTGCTCCCGTCGGCGAAGGCGACCTCGTAACCCCGCGCCGAGGCCCGCACGCCGCTGACCTTGCGTCCCCAGTGGACAGTGCCCTCCGGCAGCGAGTCGATCAGCAGCTGCCGCAGCTCGCCGCGGTGGACTTCGGGGCGGCCGCCGGTGCCGTCGTCGGGTTGTTTGAACAGGACTGTCCCGTCCCGGGCCAGCAGCCGGATTTCTTGTCTGCCTTCCAGGATCAGGTCGCGGAATTCGGCGGTCAGGCCGGCGGCTTCGACGGCGAGCTGGCCGTTGTAGTCGTGGATGTCGAGCAGGCCGCCCTGGGCGCGCGAGGCCGGGGAAGGCTCGGCCTCGTAGACGGCGGCGGGGATGCCGTGGACGCGCAGGACGCGGGCGA
Organism: Amycolatopsis sp. AA4; assembly: GCF_002796545.1. GTDB lineage: Bacteria > Actinomycetota > Actinomycetes > Mycobacteriales > Pseudonocardiaceae > Amycolatopsis. The sequence goes on along the minus strand of NZ_CP024894.1, from coordinate 4,108,426 downwards.
GCGTGAGGCCGCCGAGCCCGGCGCCGACGATCGTGACAGGGGTGTTCATGACGAAGCTCCTTCGCGGATCGAGTTCTGGTATGTCGTTCCATGGTGGAACGGCGCTCCAGATGTGTCAAGATGGGCGCATGGCTACGGGGACGCGCCGGGCACAGCGGCGCACGGAGGCACTGTCTCGGGAGCGCATCGTCGAGGCGGCGGTGGAACTGCTGGACGCGGCCGGCGAGAGCGGCCTGACGTTCCGGGTGCTCACCGAGCGGCTCGCGACCGGGCCCGGGGCGATCTACTGGCACGTCGCGAACAAGGGCGAACTGCTGGTCGCCGCGACCGACGCGGTGGTGGCCGACGCGCTGGCGGCGGAACCGGCCGGCTCGCCGCGGGAGGAAGTGCACGCGGTCGCCCTCGGGCTGTTCTCCGCGATCGACGCGCATCCGTGGCTTGCCGCGCAACTGCTGCTCCAGCTGTCCCGCAGCCCGGGCGGACCGGTGACACCGCGGATTCTCGAAAGCCTCGGCCGCCGGGTCCGCGCGCTGGGCGTGCCCGAGGAGCACTGGTTCACCGCGACGTCGGTGCTGATGCACTACGTACTGGGCGCGGCCGGGCAGAACGCGGCGAACAGCCGGGTCGCCGAACCGGACGCGGACCGCGCCGAATTCCTTGCCGCCACCGCGGAAGCGTGGGCGGAACTCGATCCGCGGGAGTACGAGACGACCCGGCTGATGGCGAGCCAGATGCGCGAGCACGACGACCGCGAGCAGTTCCTCGCCGGGATCGATCTCGTCCTCGCCGGGGTAGCCGCGCTGTATCCGGGCGGGCGCGCATGACCCTCGCGCTCACCGATGCCGGGGGAGCGGGCAAGGACGCGCGGGAGCGGTTCGGGGAATTCCTGCGCGTGTACGCTTCGATCAACACCCGCGTCGCCTACGCGACCGACCTCGGCATCCCGCTCGACTGGGTGCCCGGCTACCAGCCGCCCGATCCGAACCGTCGTCGCGGCCGCGCGCGGCGGACCGACCCGGACGCGCTCGCGTGGCTGCCGTGGTGCCTGCGCAACGGGTTCACCTCGTTCGCCGACGTCCGGGTCGAGCACGTCGAGCAGTGGCTGGACGAGCTGGCGCGGGCCGGGTACCGCGACGCGACGCGCGGCCGGATGCTGTCGGCAGTCTCCGCGTTCTACCGCAAGTACCTGCTGCGGGAAGGCTTGGCCGGACACAATCCCGCGGCGCTCGTGGACCGGCGCGCGCAGCATCTCAACCGGCCGTCCGGCGTCCCGTCGCAGACCGCCCGCTGGTCGTTCGACGCGTGCCGGGCGCTGCTCCTCGCGGCGTGGCTGCTGGTCGAGCACAGCCGCAACGGCCTGCGCGACCGGGCGATGGTCGAGATCCTGATCGGCACCGGCGTCCGCGCGGAGGAACTCGTCGGCGTCGATCTGGGCGATTACCGGCGGCCGACCGCGGGCGGTTTCGGCGTGCTTCGCGTGCACGGCAAGGGGTCCAAGGACCGCGAGGTCGCGCTGGCCGCGCCGGTGGCGGACGCGCTCGACGCCTACCTCGCCGGCCGGGTCACGCCGCAGGTCCCGGCGCTGCGCGGACAGGTCGGGGCGAGCCGGGCGGAGCCGTTGTTCGTCACGAGCACCGGCGCGCGCGTGCACGTTTCGCACGTGACGGCGTTGCTGCGCAGATTGTGCGCCACGTTCTGCCAGCCGCCCAAGACCGCGCGGTTGCGGGAGGTGCTCGACACCGCCGAGGCCCGGTTCGTCGCGACGCACCTGCAGCCGTTGTGCGACACCATCCATCCGCATTCGGCGCGCCACTCCTACGCGACGCACGCGATCGAGCGAGGGGTCCCGCCGCGCCAGGTGCAGCGGGATCTCGGGCACGCCGCGTTGTCGACTACCGAGGGGTATCTCCACGACGAGAACGCCGTCCGGGATTCGGCCGCGCACGAACTGGCCCCGGCATTGCATCGGGGCTGGCTCAGCTGACCTTGGCGGCCTGTCCCCGGTGGAGATCGCGGACCCATTCCCAGCCGGGCTTGGCCGAGGTGCCGATCCGCGGGTCGTCGGGCTCGCGGCCGTCGCGCAGGGCCCGCACGTAGGCGCGGTCGAGGTCGATTCGCGCGCGCACCTGATCGGCTCCGGCGACGGACCCGTGTCCGGGCACGACGACGTCGGATTGGTCCGCCACGGCTTCCAGCCGCCGCAGACCGGTGAGGTAGTCCTCGATCGGATCGGCGGCGCGGCCGAGCATTGGGACCAGGACGTCGGAAAGCATGTCCCCTGCGACGAGGACCCTGCGTTCCTCGACCAGCAGCGCCGCGTGGCCCGGGGCGTGTGCCGAATGCTCGATGATCCGGGTGCGCGGACCGTCCCAGGGGACGTGCGTGGTTCCGGCGGGCAGGCCGGTGATGTTTCCGAACAGGTCCAGCGGCACGTCGTCGGCGAGTTCCGGCGGCAAGCCCTCGGCGACGCGGGTTTTCCAGTCCTCGTCGGACAGCAGGTCCCGCAGGGAGGCCGCGCACCGGGCGGTGCCGTAGCGGGGGACGTCGCCGAATTCCGGGTGCCAGAGCACGTGATCCCAATGCGGATGCGTCGCGAAACCCGCCGCGACCGGCTGGCCGAGTTCGCGCAGATCGTCGGCGAGGCAGGCCAGTTCGGCGGTGGCGAGCCCGGGATCGACAAGCAGCACTCCGGTTCGGCCCCGCACGACGACCGCGTTGGTCTCGAGCACCTCGCTCTGGTGCACCAGCACGCCTTCCGCAGCCCGTCTCAGCATGGCGCCCCTTCCGTTCGGCCGAGACGCTATCCCCGAGTGATAGCGAAGTGCAAGCAGTAGCTGGTGCCGCGGCAGCGGTCAGGTCTCGATGAACGGCTCCGTGCACAACGTGCAGGTGATCGGCCCCAGCTCCAGGATCGACCTCGCCGCGCGGATCCGGCGCGGGGGTTCGCAGCGGCAGATCGCCGCGACGTAATTCGGTCCGCCGCGGTGCGCGCCGCGGCCGTCGACCGGGGCGAGCACCACCGGCGGAGCGAGCGGTTCGGCCACCTCGTCCGGTGTATCGGGATCGTCCGGCGGGGCGGCGACGGCGCGTCGCGCGACCTCCTGTTCGGTGTGCCGCCACACGGTCAGCGCGGCTTCGAGCCGGGAGAGTTCTCCTTGGTATGCCTCGAGAGTCGCGGGGAGTGCGGTGGTCGAGGACCAGCCGATCCGGTCCGCCTGTTCGGCGCGCAGGCCGAGTTCGGCGGCGAGCGCGGCGAAGCGTTTGTTGTGGTAGCGGCCGTCGCTCACGTCGACGATGTCGCGCGTGGCGGCGAGTCCGTGCGCGGCCTCGTGAAGCGTGGTGGAGAGGATCTCGGCCGCACTGCGCCGCAGGCCTTCCGCGCCGAGGAAGAACTCGGCGCGCGGTTCGACGCCGTCGCCGACATGCCAGCGGGACCGCGCGAAGTGGCCGTGGATCTCGGTGGTGGTGCCCATCGTTCCCGACGCCAGCACGAGGATCGCTTCGGGGACGTCCGCGTGCCGCCGGCGGATTTCGGCCCAGAGCTGTTCCATCGCGTGCATGACGCGGGTCGTCGGCCCCAGAGCGGCGGTGTCCATGCGCCTATTTTGCCGCTTAAGCGGTAACTAGCCGAGGGAGAGCCCGGAGAGCACTCGTTCGAGGCCGGCCGCGAAGACGGCGTCGCCGTCCGGGTGCACGGCGTCGCGGGCGGTGCGGAGGAGGGTGGGGTAGCGGCCGGTGTCGAACATCCGCTTCAGGTACGGCGCGGAGGCGCGGTGCCAGCCTTCCTCGTCGAGCCCGGTGTCGCTGATGAGCCGCCGTTCGCGGATCTCGCTGCGCACCGCGCCGGTCACGAAGGAGTGCACGGTGAACACCGTGATCATGGCGTCCTCGATCGGGCCCGGACCGGCCGCGGCGGCCAGCGACGCCTCCAGGTACGCGAGCGCGTTCGGGCCGATCCCGGGCCGTCCGCCGATCAGGTCCGCGAACCATTCGTGCCGCTGCACGGCGGCACGGCAGCCGTGGGCGAGCGCGCGGAGGGCGGCGACGCCTTCGGTGTCCGGGCCCGGCAGCGGGATTTCGCCGTAGACGGCATCGGTCATGAGGTCGAGCAGTTCTTCTTTGGTGTCGAGGTAGCCGTACAGCCGCATCGGCCCGGCCCCGAGCGCGGCCGCGACTTTGCGCAGTGACACCGCTTCCAGCCCGCCTTCGTCCGCGAGCGCGCAAGCGGTCTCGACGATGCGGGCGCGGCTCAACGGCGTCGGCGTCGCGCGCGCCGGCGGTTCGGGCCGTTCCCACACCAGTTCGTCCATGCTCGCTCCTTTTTCGGGTGACAGTACCGGGGCGGTTCCGATACGGTGTATTTCGTCAATACAGTGTATCGAGGGGATGTCATCATGCGAATCGTCATTGCCGGGGGCGGGCTCGGCGGGCTCACCTGTGCGCGGGTGCTGCACGCGCACGGCATCGACGCCGTGGTCTGCGAACGCGACGCCAGCCGGGAGGCGCGGGTGCAGGGCGGCACGCTCGACCTGACGGTGGACGGCGGCCAGTGGGCGCTGCGCGAGGCCGGGCTGGAAGCCGGTTACCGCGCGATCGCCCGTCCGGAGGGCCAGGACATGGTCCTCTACAACTCCGCGGGAACCCTGCTGCGGCGGGAAGTCGCCCCGGACGAGGGCGACCAGCGCTGGAGCCGTCCCGAGGCGGACCGGCCCGCGCTGCGGAAGCTGCTGCTGGACGCGCTGCCGGAGGAGACTGTCCACTGGGGACACACCGTCGCCGGGGCGGAGCCGCTGGGGGACGGACGGCGCCGGGTTCGCCTGTCCGACGGCGAAACCCTGGACTGCGACCTCCTGATCGGCGCGGACGGCGCCCGGTCGCGGATCCGGCCGCTGCTCACCGACGCGGAACCGGCGTACTGCGGCGTGCACGGGATGGAGCTGGTCATCCACGACGCGGACCGGGCGCACCCGGAGGCTTCGGCTTTGGTCGGGCGGGGCGGGTTTTCCTCGATCGGCGACCAGAAGGTGCTTTCCGCGCAGCGCAACGGAGACGGCACGATCCGGGTCCACCTGGCGCTGCGGTGCGCCGAGGACTGGCCGGTGACGTCGGGGATTCCGTTCGACGACCCGGATCGCGCCCGTGCCGCGCTGAAGAAGCTGTACGCCGGGTGGCCGGAGGAGTTCCTGGGCCTCGTGGATGCGACGTCCGGGCCGATGCTGGTGTATCCGCTGAACGCGCTGCCGGTCGGTTTGCGGTGGGACCACAGGCCGGGCGTGACGCTGATCGGGGACGCGGCACATCTGATGTCGCCGTTCGCCGGACAGGGCGCGAACCTCGCGATGCGCGACGGCGCCGAGCTTGCCCTGACGCTCGCGCAGGGCGGCGACGTGCGGAAGTTCGAGCAGGCGATGTTCGAACGCGCGGAACCGGCGGCGCGGATGTCGGCGGACAACCTGGAGCTGTTCCTGTCCGACGGCGCGGCGGAGAAGGTGCGGCGCCTGTTCGCGAAGATGTCCGGGGAAGAGAGTTAACTCTTCGGCCGAGAAAGCCGTGACCGGGTACCGGAACGGCAGCAGCCGGAGGCTCAGGCGGGTTCGCGCAGGCGGTAGTGCTGCGGACTGCGTCCGTACTCCCGTTTGAACGCGGCGCTCAGCGTGAACGGGCTGCGGTAGCCGACCTGCCGGGCGATGGCGGTGAGCGTCGCGTCGGGGTGCTGGCGCAGGAGATCGGCGGCGAGGGCGAGCCGCCAGGTGGCGAGGTAGGTCATCGGCGGCTCGCCGACCGCGTCGGTGAACCGCCGCGCGAGCGCGGCGCGGGACACTCCGGTCGCGCTCGCGAGGCTGGCGACGGTCCACGGGTGTTCGGGCTGGTCCTGCAGCAGGCGCAGGGCTTGCCCGGCCACCGGGTCGCCGTGTGCGCGGTACCAGGCGGGAGCGGCGGGACGGTCGAGCCATTCCCGCAGGACGCGGACGAGCAGCAGGTCCAGCACCCGGTCGAGGACGGCTTCCTGCCCGGGAACATCGCGCGCGATTTCGTCGGCGAGCATGGCCACGAGCGGATTCGGGGCGGTCCCGGCGCGCGCGGCGACGACATTCGGCACGGCGGCGAGCAAGCGCCGCGAAACCTCGCCGACGGTCGGGTAAGTGCCGGTGAGCAGCACCGTCGGCCCGTCGGCGTCGGCGCCCCAGGTGCGGACGCCGAACTCGGTCAGATCGGTGAGATGCCCGCCGTCCGGCGTGACGCACTCCTGCCCCGGGCGGATCACCGCCTGCGGCGGAGTCCCGGGATCGTCGGCGACGAGGTACGGCTCGGGTCCCCGCACGACCGCCACGTCGCCCGTGTCCAGCCGGACGGCTTCGGCGTTGTCGGGAACCAGCCAGGCGTCGCCGCGGACCACGGCGAGCACGGTCAGCGGCGCTTCGTCCTCGATCCGCAACGACCACGGCGGGCGCAGCACCGACCGGAGCAGGAACGCGCCGTGCGCACGGGGTCCTTCGAGCAACGCGGTGAGCGGGTCCACCTGGCCGAGACTAGCGCCGCGGCAAGGGAAAGCGCGGTCTCCTTGCCGGATCCTCCCGAGCTATGACCCGGTGGCGCGTCAGCGTTCCGTTCCGCAGTGCCCTTCGCGTGCCGTCGCGCGGTGCGGGCAGCAGTCAGACGGCGAGCATCGCCTCGGCGATCTTCTCGACGGCGGCGTCCGGGATCGCGCTGGCTGCGTCGTCCAGCACGACCAGCCGCGCGCCGGGGATGTCGCGGGCTAGGGCTTCTCCGTTGCCCACCGGGAAGAACGCGTCCTGTCGGCCGTGCAGCACCACCGTCGGGATCGCGAGTTCGGGCAGGCGTTCGCGCCACCGCGGCGTGCAGTCGAGTTTGGAGAACACCATGCCCAGGTGATTGGCCAGCTGCACGGCCGGCTCCGTGCTGGCCGCGCGGTCGAAGACGCGCGCCGCGACGGTGCGGGCGGCGTCCGGGTCGTTGCCGAGAATCGCGGCGCTGGCGGCGATCCGTTCGGCGACGGCGGCCCGGTCCGACCAGTCCGGCATCGGCAGTGCGAAGACGTCGCGCATGGCCTTCGCGTCGTGGTCGGGCAGGTCCGGGTCGACGGGGCCGGGCGCGACGGGACGGGTTCCGTACAGGGTCAGGGCCGAGAACGCGGCCGGGTGGTCGAGGGCCGCGACCTGGGCGACCATTCCGCTGACTCCGATCCCGGCGAGGTGCGCGGGCCGGTCGTCGAGTTCGCGGGCGAGGGCGGCCGCGTCGGCGGCGAGGTCGCGCAGGGTGTAGGCCGGGTGGTCCGGGTCGAGCGTGGTCGAGGTGCCGGCGTCGCGGAGGTCGTAGCGCACGACGTGCCGTCCGCCGCGGGCGAGCGCTTCGCACAGGGCGTCGGGCCAGGACAGCATCGTGGGTGCGCCGGCGAGCAGGACCAGCGGTGCGGCCGGGTCGCCGAAATGCTCGGCGCCGAGAGTGACGCCGGTGGGGAGCGGGTGCTGCATGGAGGTCTCCTGTCGAGACGATGACGCATGCTTCCGAGTGGATAAGCGATGGATCGTCTCGCGGTCCGCGGGTTGACTGGGGTGCGTTGGGGGATCAGACGGAAGGCAAGGCGATGGTGATCGTGTCCAAGGCGGTTCTCGTGGCGGCGGTGCTCGCGGCGGGTCTGCTCGCGGGGTTGTTCTACGCGTACACGGTTTCGGTGATGCCGGGCCTGGCCCATGCCGACGACCACACGTTCGTGACCGCGATGCGCCGGATCAACGACGCCATCCTCAACGGCTGGTTCATGCTGTCGTTCCTGGGCGCGCCGCTGCTCGCGATCGCCGCCGTGGTCCTGCACTTCACGAGCGGCGCGCGAGGCGGGCTGCCGTGGCTCGTCGCCGGGGCCGCGCTTTTGATGGCGACGGTGGTCGTGACCGGCGCGGCCAACGTGCCGATGAACAACGCCCTCGCCGCGGACACGGTCGATTTCGCCGCGCTGCGGGCTCAGTTCGAACAGCCGTGGGTGCGGTGGAACCTGGTGCGGACGGTGTTGTCCGCCGCCGGATTCGGATGTCTCGTCGGCGCCGTGGTGACCCGGGGCACGTGACCCCGGGACTACCAGCGGTTCAGTCGGCGAGCCGGAAGCAGAGGTCGGTGTCCCAGTTGTTCGCGTCCGGCTCCACGCGCGGGTCGGTGCGGTAGATCTCCAGCCGCGCCGCCCAGTGCTCGCCGTCGGCCTCGACGGTGCGGTCCCAGCGGACGTCCTCCTTCTCGCCCCAGGCGAGCAGGTCGGCGGTGGCGGCTTGGAGGCCGCTCGGCGCGCCGTGGTGGGTGGCCTGGGCGTATTTCCCGGCGGGCAGGACGCCGCTGACGTACTCGTCGCCGAGGTCGACCGGGTCCTTGACCGGGACTCCGGCCTCGACGGTGACGGTCTCCATGTCCGTGCCGAGCACCAGGTAGCGGAAGAACGGCGCGCAGGCGGGTTCGAGGCCGCGTTCGGCGAGTTTGCCGATGATCGCGGCGATCTGGTGCGCGACGTTCGCCATGCCGTCGAATCCGACGGTCGCGCGGTAGCCGACGTAGCGCTGTTCGTTCCTGTCCACAATGGAGGGCAAGGGAGTTCCTTTCCGGTTCGGGTCGCGGGAGTCAGCCGAGCATCGGGCGGACTTCGATGGTGCCGTAGCTCGCGGCCGGATGCCGGGAGGCGTGTTCGACGGCTTCGTCGAGGTTCGCGCATTCGAGCACGGCGTAGCCGCCGATCTGGTCCTTGGTCTCGGCGAACGGCCCGTCGGTGAGCAGGACGTCGCCGTCGCGCACGCGCACCGTGGTGGCCGTCGCGGGCGGGTGCAGGCCTCCGCCGCCGACGAGGACGCCGCGTGCCTGCAGGTCCTCGGACCAGCCGCCGCAGCCGACCGCGAGCTGCTCCGGCGTCGGTTCCTCGGACCCGGCGATCATCAGCAGATAGCGCATCAGTTCTCCTCGTTGAGGGTTTCGGCGAGGCGGGCGGCGAACGCCTCGGGTCGGGCGGCGAAGCCCGCGTGGTCGCCCGGGAACCGGACCGGCTCGCCGCCGAGCGCGCGGGCCAGCCCGACGCCGGCCTCGTACGCCGGGGTTCCGACGGCGTCGCCCACCGCGACGACGATCCGGGTATCCGCGGCCGACAGCGCTTCGAGATCGGGTTCCCAGGCTCCGATGGCGCCCATCAGCTTGCCGAAGAAGACCTCGAAGTTGCCGCGCATCCGCTTGCCCTGTTCGATTTCCTCGGCGCTCGGGTGCTCGGGCGGGGGCGGGATCTCGAATCCGCTGGCGGCCATGAACGCCCCGACCGCCGCGTCGACGCCCTGCTCCCGGTAGATCGCCGGGATGTCCGGGAAATCGGCCAGCAGGTCGCCGAGATAGCGGCTGACCGGCGGTTCGTGCGCGACGAGTGTCCGCACCGCGCCCGGGTACCGCGTGGTGTGTTCGAGCATGGTGATCGCGCCGCCGCTGCTGGCCAGCACCGAAACCGGTCCCGCGTCCAGCTCGGCGAGCAGCCGCTGGACGTCCTCGGCGTGCTGGCCGACCAGGTCGTCGTCGAGATCGGTGGTCCAGCTGCGGGAGATGCCGCGCGGGTCGAAGGTGACGACGGTGTAGCGGTCGGCGAGGCACGGGCGCAGCGCGGCGAACCCGGTGGCGTCGGCGGGTCCGCCGGGCACCAGGAGCAGCAGCGGGCCGGAGCCCGCGACGTCGTAGTGGATCTCCGCGCCGGGCGCGCGGAGGATGTTGGTAATCATGGCTGTCCTTCCGGAAGTCGGTTCGCCCTCCCGACGAACGGAAGACGCGGAGACAGACACCTCCGGCGAAGAAATTTCCGAGATTCTTCTCCGGAGGTAGCTGCGCTCGGCTCCGGTCGGGGCCAAGGCGAGCGCTTCCTCGTACGCGACCCGGGCTTCTTCGGTGCGGCCGAGCCGGCGGAGGAAGTCCGCGCGGGTGGCGGGCAGCAGGTGGTAGCCCGCCAGGTCCTCGGCCAGCCGGTCGGCGAGGGCGAGCCCGGCTTCGGGACCGTCGGCCATCCCCACCGCGACCGCGCGGTTCAGCTCGACGACCGGACCCGGCCGGAACCGCCGCAACTGGAGGTAGAGCCCGGCGATCTGCGCCCAGTCGGTGTCCTCGGCGCGCGCGGCGGTGGCGTGGCACGCGGCGATCGCGGCCTGCACCTGGTACGGCCCGGGACTGCGCCGTCGCAACGCTTCTTCCAGCAGCGCGGTGCCCTCGGTGATCGCCGCGGCGTCCCACTGGGTTCGGTCTTGTTCCTCGAGCGGGACCAGTTCGCCGCCGGGGCCGTTTCGCGTGCGGCGGCGGGCGTGCTGCAGAAGAAGGAGCGCGAGCAGACCGGTGGCTTCGGGTTCGTCCGGCAGCAAGGACCGCAGCAGCCGGGCGAGACGGATCGCTTCGACGGCCAGGTCGGGGCGTTGGAGGTCGTCGCCTTCGCTGGCCGAGTAGCCCTCGTTGAACAGCAGGTACAGAACGCCGAGCACGGCGGCGGTGCGCTCGGGCAGCAAATGGGAAGGCGGCACGCGGTACGGGATCCCGGCGGCGCGGATCTTGCGTTTCACCCGGACGAGTCGTTGCGACATCGTCGATTCGCTCACCAGGAACGCGCGGGCGATCTCGGCGGTGCTGAGCCCGACGAGCGTGCGCAGCGCGAGCGCGACCTGTGCTTCGAACGCGAGCGCGGGATGGCAGCAGGTGAAGATGAGCCGGAGCCGGTCGTCCTCCACTCCGCTGGGTCCACTGTGGACGGCATCCGGTTCGTCCGGAACAGCCAGCAGCGCAACTTCGCGGAGTTTGCCGGCTCCGGCGGACGCGCGCCGGAGCCGGTCCACGGCGCGGTTGCGGGCGGCGGTGGTGAGCCACGCTCCGGGCCGGTCGGGAACGCCGTCGCGCGGCCAGGCGCGCACGGCGAGCGCGAACGCGTCCTGGGCGCATTCCTCGGCCAGGTCCCAGTCTCCGGTGACGCGGATGAGCGTGGCCACGACGGAGCCCCACTCGTCGCGGAACGCCTGCGCGAGCGCGGTTTCGGCCGCGTCGTGCTGCCCGGTCACTGCGTGCTCCTTCCCTCTCCGTGCCGTCGGACGGTTCCGCCGACCCGCTTCGCACGGTAAACCGGGACACCGACAAAAACCGGGGCATCGGCGATTTCGCGTGGTCAGGCTCCGGCGAGCCGGCCGATCCCGTCGAGGATGCGTTCGAGCCCGAACCGGAAGTGGTGCTCGGGATCGGAGGAGCCGCCGTAGGCCTGTCCCGCCGTGGTGCCGACCCGGCTCGCGCGCGGGAAGTGCACCGGATCCGCCGCCGGGATCTCGGCCAGCACCGGTGCGGAGCGGTTCCACCAGTCGACGTCGGTCATCCCGGTGCGCCGCGCGGCGCGGGTCGCGTCCACCGAACCGCGCGCCGCGCCGGCGACCAGGCCGTTGAGCAGGCTGACGATCGCGTCGAGCTGGACGTCGTCGAGGTCGAGTCCGTCCATCGCGGCCAGCTCGCGCTCGTATTTGGCGAAGGAGTGCGGGCCCAGCGTCGGGCGGCCGACGCGGATCTCCAGCAGCCACGGATGCCGGTGGTAGAGCCGCCACAGGTCCTCGGCGACCGCGGCGAGCCCGGCCCGCCAGCCCTCCGGCAGCTCGCCGGGGAGTTCGCCGTGCGCGCGGTCGAGCATCAGCTCCAGCAGCTCCTCGCGGCCGGGCACGTAGGTGTAGAGCGACATCGTGGCGACGCCGAGTTCGTCGGCGATCCGGCGCATGGTGACCGCGTCCAGCCCGTCCGCGTCCGCGACTCGCATCCCGGCGGACACCACGTCCTCGACCGACAGCTTCGGCTTCGGGCCGCGGCGCGGGGGACCGGACACGCCCCAGAGCAGCTCGATGGTCCGCCGCGGATCGCCCGGTTCCTCGGTGTCCATTTCGCTCCTTGTACGCAGTACAGAGTTTTCCGGTAGAGTAGCGCGGAGAGGCCAGCCAGGGGAGGGCGGAGCACTGAATTCAGTAGTGGTGGAGCCGGGACGGGTCGTGTTCTGGAGACCGGACGGCGCGGCGCCGGACGGTCCCGGGGCGCCCGGCACGGTCGAGGTCGTGCTGCCGGACGGCGTGCGCACGGTGCCCGCGCTGCGGTTGCCGACCGCGGACGCGGTGCCGGTGCTGCGCGCGCAGGCAGCTCCGGCGGATCCGTCGGCACGGTTTTGGGCGCTGGCGGCCGAAGCCGCGGAACGGCTCGCCTCGGCCGGGTGGACCGGACCGCTCGACCCGGCCGAGGAAGCCTGGCTGCGCAGGCTCGCCGACGCGATGCCGCCGCGCGCCCACGCGACGCCGGTCCCGAGCGATCCGGCGCGGTTGCCGGAGCCGTATCCGCTGCTGATGCGCTTCCTCGGCGACGTCGCCGGGGTGGAGCCCGCGCTGCGGGTGTCGCTGCGGATCGAGTCCGACGACCTGGCGGGGGGCCGGTTCCGCGCGGTCGTCCAGGTGCACGGCGGGACCGAGCCGTTGGTCGACGCGGAAGAGCTGTGGCGCACCGGGAGCCAGGAGGCGCGGCACGAGGTCCTGCTGGCGCTGCGGCACGGAGCCGAGGTGTGGCCCGCGCTGGCGCCGCTGCTGTCGGCGGCGGTTCCGTCGTCGGTCGCGTTGGGCGACCGCGAGATCGCCGAACTGCTCGCGGGCGCGCTCGACGCGGCGGAGCTGGCGGTGCATTGGCCCGCGGAGCTGACCGGGCTGGCCGCGCGAGCGGTGGTCCGGCCGGGCGACACGCCCTCCGACGCGCGGTCGTTCTTCGGCGGAGACCGCGTGCTGCAGTTCGATTGGCAGCTCGCGCTCGGCGACAGCGAGCTGAGCGTCGCGGAACTCGACGCGCTCGCCGAGGCCCAGCGTCCGGTCGTCCGGCTCCGGGACCGGTGGGTGCTGCTGGACCGCAAGACGGCCGACCGCGCGCGGGATCGCACGCTCAAACCGCTGACCGCGATCGAAGCCCTCGGGGTCGCGCTGACCGGCCGCGCCGAGGTCGACGGCGACCAGGTGGAGGTCCGCACCGACGGGTGGCTGGAGGAACTGCGCGAGCGGCTGTCGGCCGATCCCGTGCCGGTGCCGCAGCCGGAGGGGCTGGCCGCGACCCTGCGCGACTACCAGCTGCGCGGACTGCAATGGCTCGACACCGTCACCGGGCTCGGCCTCGGCGGCTGCCTCGCCGACGACATGGGGCTCGGCAAAACCGTCACGCTCATCGCGCTGCACCTGCACCGCGGCGCCGGCCCGACGCTGGTCGTGTGCCCGGCTTCGCTGCTGGGCACGTGGGAAACGGAGATCCGCCGGTTCGCCCCGGGGACGCCGGTGCGCCGGTTCCACGGCGCCGCGCGGTCGCTGGACGGTCTCGCCGGCGGTTTCGTCCTGACCACCTACGGCACGCTGCGCACCGATCCCGCGCCGCTGGCCGAGGTGAGCTGGGACCTGCTGGTCGCCGACGAGGCGCAGCACGTGAAGAACCACCGCTCCGACACGGCGAAAGCGTTGCGGCTGCTGCCTTCCGCGGCGAAGGTCGCGCTCACCGGCACGCCGGTGGAGAACACGCTGACCGAACTGTGGGCGATCCTCGACTGGACCACGCCCGGCCTGCTCGGCCCGCTCGCCGACTTCCGCCGCCGCTGGGGGAAGCCGGTCGAATCCGGGGTCGACCCGGCGGTCGCCGAGCAGCTGTCCCGGCTGCTGCGGCCGTTCCTGTTGCGCCGCCGCAAATCCGACCCGGGCATCGCACCCGAGCTGCCCGCCAAAACCGAGACCGACCGGCCGGTGTCGCTCACCGCCGAACAGGCCGCGCTGTACGAGGCGACCGTCCGCGAGCTGATGGCGGACATCGCGGCGAGCGACGGCATGGCGCGGCGCGGACGCGTGGTCAAACTGCTCGCCGCGCTCAAACAGATCTGCAACCACCCGGCGCAATTCCTCGGCGAGCCCGCGGACAGCACGCTCGCCGGCCGGTCCGGCAAGCTGGAGCTGCTCGACGAACTGCTCGACACGATCCTCGCCGAGGACGGCGCGGTGCTGGTGTTCACGCAGTACGTGGTGATGGCGCGGCTGCTCGAACGGCACCTCGCCGCGCGCGGCGTCCCGTCGCGGCTCCTGCACGGCGGCACCCCGGTCGCCCGCCGCGAGGAGCTGGTCTGCGGCTTCCAGAACGGCGACGTGCCGGTGTTCCTGTTGTCGCTCAAGGCCGCGGGCACCGGGCTCACCCTCACGCGCGCGGATCACGTCGTGCACTACGACCGGTGGTGGAACCCGGCGGTCGAGGACCAGGCGACCGACCGCGCGTACCGGATCGGCCAGACCCGGCCGGTGCAGGTCCACCGGCTGGTCGCGGAAGGCACGGTCGAGGACCGGATCGCCGCGATGCTGCGGGAGAAACGCGCGCTCGCCGACGCGGTGCTCGCCTCGGGCGAGGCCGCGCTCACCGAACTCACCGACGCCGAACTGGCCGAGCTCGTCACCCTCCGGAGGCAGCGATGACCGACCGGGTCCGGGGATTCCCCGCGTTTCCCGCCCGCACCGGCCGCGGTCCGTTCGCCCGCACCTGGTGGGGCCGCGCGTGGCTGCAGGCGATGGAGGACACGGCGCTCGACCTGCGGCAGCTGAAGAAAGGCCGGCGCTACGCGGCGGCGGGACTGGTCGGCCCGATCACGGTCAGCCCCGGACTGATCACCGCGACCACCGAGGACGCCGACGACGGCCCGTACCGCACCGGCGTGCACCTGGCCGAGCTGTCGGCAACGGACTGGGAGCTGCTCCTCGACCGCGCCGCCGACCACTCCGGGCACCTCGCCGCGCTCCTGGACCGGCATCTGCCGCCGGAGCTGGCCGAGGTCGTGCCCTTGCTGCCCGGCATCGGCGACCTCGACCCGGACTGCGACTGCCCGGGCTGGGAACTGCCGTGCCGGCACGCCGCCGCGCTGTCGTTCCAGGTCGCGTGGCTGCTCGACGCCGACCCGTTCCTGCTGCTGCTCGCCCGCGGCCGGACCGAGCAGGAAATCCTCGACGAACTCGGCCGCCGCACCGCCACGCGGGTCACCAGGGGAGTGCTCGCCGCGGACGCGTACGCCAGGGAGGTGCCGCCGCTGCCGGATCTCGCGGAGTTCACGCCCCGCGTCCGCTGACCCTCGCCCGCGCGCAGCCGGATCCCCGCAGACGCGACGGGAAGCTCGATGCAGCAGAGGTGGCCGTCCGGCGGGGCATTCAGCCCTCCCTGGTCACGGCCGTGCACCGGTGCCAGGGGTGTTTCGCCCGATCAGGACAGCTGCGACCCCGTTCCGAGTCCGCCGAGGAGCGTGTCGACGATGCGGGCAGGCAGGTCCGCATCGAGCGGTTCGCGGGTGAGCACGATCCTGAAGTGCAGCGGCGCGACGAGCATCTCGAGCACGAAACGGGGTTCGGTGCCCTCGGGCAGTTCTCCGCGCTGGATCGCCCGCTCGGCGATCTGGCCGGACTGGGCGTAGCGGGCTTCCCAGTACTTGTCGCGCAGCTCTTGCGTGGCCGGGTCGTCGCCTGCCGAGGCCAGG
The DNA here is from genome assembly GCF_002796545.1 of Amycolatopsis sp. AA4. Classification (GTDB taxonomy): domain Bacteria; phylum Actinomycetota; class Actinomycetes; order Mycobacteriales; family Pseudonocardiaceae; genus Amycolatopsis. The sequence goes on along the minus strand of NZ_CP024894.1, from coordinate 4,092,882 downwards.
GTTCGGTCGAGCGCGTTGCCCGCGGGCGAGGCCAGGTATTCGGCGAGCGCGGTGGCGTAGACGAGCAGGTCCTCCCGCAGCGTCCCGGTGTCGGGCACCGGAAGCTGTTCGGCGGCGTCGGCGAGCAGGGCGTCGATGACGAGGTTCTCGCGGGTGCCCCACCGGCGGAAGATCGTCGTCTCGTTCACCTGCGCGCGCTGCGCCACCTCGGACACCTTCAGGCCGGTCAGGCCCTGGTCCAGCAGGAGGTCGTTGGTCGCGTGGAGGACCGCGGCGCGCACCCGGGCCGCCCGTCCGCCGGGCCGTCGCCGGACTTCCGCATCGCTCACGGGGCACCACTCTAATACAAGTCCGCTTGCTTTTAGCGGAACCCCGTGGTCATACTCTTGACGCAAGCCGACTTGCTTTAACAGCGACCGCCCACAGGAGTGCTGAGATGCGCATCGAACGGGACATCGAGGTCCCCACCCGCACCGGTTCGCCGATCCTGGCCGACGTGTTCCTTCCCGACGACCCCGGCGCGTTCCCCGTGCTGGCGTCGATCAGCCCGTACGGCAAGGACGTGCACTGGCCGGAGCGCTATCCGCTCTACGACCTGGTGCCGCACCACGAGCACATGGTCTGGGAGACCCCGGATCCCGAGTGGTGGACGGCCCGCGGCTACGCGGTGCTGCGCGCCGACACCCGCGGCACCGGCAAATCGCCCGGCCGGATGGACCTGATGAGCCCGGGCGATTCCGAGGACTTCTACGACGTCGTGGAATGGGCGGCCGAGCAGCCGTGGTCCAACGGGAAGGTCGCCTCCAGCGGCATCTCGTGGCTCGCGATCATGGGCTGGCGGGTGGCGGAGCTCCAGCCGCCGCACCTGGCCGCGATCGTGGCCTGGGAAGGCGCGACCGATTTCTACCGCGACTTCATCTACCAGGGCGGCCTGTACGCCCACGGGTTCGTCGAGTTCTGGTGGAACCGCCAGATCACCCCGCAGCGCAACGGCGACGAGGGCGACGACTGGCGCGAGGTGCTCCCGCGGCGTCCCGTCCTCGACGACTTCCACCAGGCCCGCATCGTCGATCTCGACCGGGTGACCGTGCCGGTGCTGTCGGCGGGCAACTGGGGCGCCCTGCATGTGCACCTGCGCGGCAACATCGAAGGCTGGACCCGCGCCGCGTCCAAGGACAAGTGGCTCGTGGTGCACACCGGCACCCACATCGACCCCTACTACGCCGAGTGGGCGCTGGATCTGCAACTGCGCTTCCTCGACCGCTTCCTCAAAGACCAGCCCGACCGCATGGACGGCGTGGCCCCGGTGCGACTGGCGATCCGGCACGGGCGCGAGGTCGAGTGGCGGGACACCACGGACTTTCCGCTCCCGCAGACGCAATGGCGCGAGCTGCACCTCGGCGACGGCGTCCTCGACTGGGACCCGCCCGCCGACGCCGCGACAGTTGCTTACCCCGCGAGCTTCGAGACCGCCCCGGTGTCCGAGCCGCTCGAGCTGACCGGCCCGCTCGCGCTGCGGCTGTGGCTCAGCGCCGACCAGGACGACCTCGACGTCTTCGCCCGAGTGCAGCACATCGGCGCCGACGGCGAGCCGATCCCGGCGGTCGGCCCCCAGGGCGGCCCGGTCCCGATGACCATGGGCTGGCTCAAGGCTTCCCACCGCGAGACCGACCCTGAGCGGTCGCTGCCGTACCGGCCGTGGCACCCCCACACGCGCGAAATCCCGCTCGTGCCCGGCGAGCCGACCCTGCTCGAGGTCGAGATCTGGCCCACCAGCATCACCCTCGCGCCGGGCGAGCGCCTGCGCCTCGAACTGGTCACCGGGGACAGCGACCTCGGCTTCATGACCCACGACCATCCCGGCCTCCGCCGCCCGGCCGAGAAGGCCGTCATCCACGTCGGCGGCGACCACGCCTCCCACCTGCTCGTGCCCGTCATCCCGCGATGAGAGCCCCGGAAGGAGCCGTCATGCGACAGCTCGTGGACATTTCGGTCCCGCTGCGGGACGGGATCGCCTCCGACCCGCCGGGCCACCGGCCTTCGATCACCTACGTCGACCACCGGGAGTCAGTCCCGGACCTGCTCCGCTTCTTCCCGGGCGCGACGGCCGCGGACCTGCCCGACGGCGAAGGCTGGGCGATCGAGCGGATCGAGGCCACCACGCACACCGGCACGCATCTCGACGCCCCGTACCACTACGCGTCCACAATGGACGGCGGCCGCCGGGCCATGACGATCGACGAGGTTCCGCTGCACTGGTGCTTCCAGGCGGGAGTGAAGCTGGACTTCCGCCACCTGCCCGACGGCCACGTCGTCACCCCGGCCGACCTCGACGCCGAACTCGACCGGATCGGCCACCGGCTGCGCCCGCTCGACATCGTGGTGGTCAACACCCGGGCCGGCACCCGCTACGGCCAGGACGACTACGTCGGCTCCGGCTGCGGAATCGGCCGCGCCGCCACCCTGCACCTGCTCGAACAAGGAGTGCGGGTGACCGGAACCGACGCCTGGAGCTGGGACGCCCCGTTCGTGTTCACCGCCGAGCGCTACGCGCGCGACGGCGACGCCTCGATCATCTGGGAGGGCCACCGCGCCGGTCGCGAGATCGGCTACTGCCATCTCGAGAAACTGCACAACCTGGAGAGCCTCCCGGCCACCGGCTTTCAGATCGCCTGTTTCCCGGTGAAGATCCACGCGGCCTCGGCCGGATGGACCCGCGCGGTCGCGATCTTCGACGAGGAGGCAGCGTGAGAATCGGGTCCTTGCTCGTCGACGGCGTGCCGCGCTACGGCGTCGTCGAGGGCGCTCGCATCGATCTGCTTCCCGAGACCGCGGACGTCTTCCAGGCGCTCGCCGCCGGGGAGGCCGCATCGGCGGGCGAATCGGTGTGGGACGAAACCGCGTCGATCGAAGTCCCGGTGCCGGTCGCCAGCATCCGCGACTTCATCACCTTCGAACAGCACACGGCGGGCTCGCTCCGCGCGATCACCGGAAGCGGCGAAGTCCCGGACGCCTGGTACGAAGCCCCCGCCTTCTACTTCACCAACCCGCACGCGGCGATCGGCTCGGGCGCCCCGGTCCCGATGCCGCCCGGGTGCGAGGTGCTGGACTTCGAACTCGAAGTCGCGGCCGTGATCGGCAAAGCGGGCTTCAACCTGTCCCCGGCCGAGGCGGCGGACCACATCGCCGGGTTCACCGTCCTCAACGACTGGTCGGCCCGCGACCTGCAGAGCCGCGAAATGCGCGTCGGACTCGGACCTGCCAAGGGCAAGGACACCGCCACCACCCTCGGCCCGGTGCTGGTCACCCCGGACGAACTGGCCGGCCGCGAGCGCGGCGGCCGCTACGACCTCGGCATGGAGGTCTTCGTCAACGACATCCGAGTCGGCGGCGACACGCTCGCGAACATGGCCTGGACCTTCGCCGAGCTGATCTCCTACGCCAGCCGCGGCACCTGGGTCCGGCCCGGCGACGTGCTCGGCTCCGGAACCTGCGGCGGCGGCTGTCTCGCCGAACTCTGGGGATGGCGCGGCGACCGGCAACCGCCGCCGCTGCGCGTCGGGGACACCGTCCGCGTGACCGTGGAAGGGATCGGCACGATCCGCAACACCGTGGTCGCCGGACCGCCCCTGCACGACCTTCCCCCTGCCCGCCGGACCCGCCGGGGGAGAAGCCCGGCCTGACCGCAGGTCACCCGATCCGGTGGACCCGGATCCGGCGCCCGTGCCGTCTGACCAGCGGCATCGGCCCGCGCTACAGCGCGTCGGCGATCATGCTTTCAGCAGGATTTCATCGCTCCTCCGTAGCTTCCCGGGTGCGTTCAGTAACGTGCTGACCATTCGACGCGGAGGGGACCCGATGGGGAAGAAAGCCAGCAGGATCGCGCTGATCGGCGCGGTCGTCGCCACGCTCGGCGCGCGATTCGCCAGCGCGGCACCGGCCCACGCCGACGACGCGCACTACTACATCCTGATCGGCGGCACCTGCGACGGGAAGGCAACCGTTTACCGTCCGGAGTGGCTGCAAGGCGGCATCGCGCGGGTCGTGGACTATCCCGCCGGAGCCGCCGGCGCGCCCAACTGCGACCAGACCCCGATGGACCAGAGCGTCGCGATCGGGCACGACCGGGGCCGCCAGGTCGTCCAGGACGCCTACCGCGAGAACCCGGACGCGGAGTTCACCGTCGTCGGCTACTCCCAGGGTGCGATCGTGGCGAACCTGGTGCTCGACGACATCGCCGACGACCAGCTCGGCGTCGACAAGGCGAAGTTCAGCGCGAAGCTGTTCGCCGACCCGATGCAGCCGCCCGGCCCGGCCGGGACCGGGATCAGCGCGACGCTCCCGCCGGGCGCCGGGCTGCCGTCGCCGTTCGGCGGGTACGTCTCGTTCGGCGCGGGCCGCCCGGACTTCGCCGGCGTCCGGTCCATTCGCTACTGCATCCAGACCGACGGCATCTGCGATTTCGACCCGATCCAGGCGGCCGGCGGCTACTTCGCCCAGCACTGGTGCTACCAGTGGCCGCGCCCGACCGACCAGCGGTCGATCATGGGCGACACCATCGCCGACGGCGTGTACACCAACACGTCCGTGCGGCTGGGCAAACAGGACTGCTGGGGCGGCCCGGTGCGTCCCTGACCGCCGCGGCGGGTTTCCCGGCACCCCCAGGGAAGCCGGGAAACCCGCCCCGCTACGTCCTCATCGCTTCTCGCCGAACCAGTGCAACAACCGCGCCTCCAGCTCCCGCTGGTCCTCGCCGGTCCAGACCACGTGCCCGTCCGGCCGCAGCAGCGCCGCGGGCACGTCGAGGTCCTCGCTCACGTCCACGACACGGTCGACCCGGTCCGCCCAGCCGTCCGCCGAGAGCTGCCCGGTCTGGTCCAGCAGCAGCCCGCGGCCCCGGTGCATCAGCTCGTACAGCCGTCCCCGCTTGAGCGGCAGGTCCCGCATCCGCCGTCCGAGCAGCGGATGCCCGTCGCCGAAGTCGTAGCGGACGTCGAGCGCCAGCACCTTCTCCAGCAGCAGCTGGTTGACCTCGTCGAAGGCCATCAGCTCGGTCAGCAGCCGCCGCATCGCGCGCCCGTCCGGATCCGGCGACATGACCACGCCCTGCGCGCGGACGTTGTCCAGCACGGCGTCCGCGACCGGATGCCGCTCGGCCTCATAGGTGTCCAGCAGCCCGTCCGGAGCCCATCCGTTGACCTCGGCGGCGAGTTTCCAGCCGAGGTTGAACGCGTCCTGGATCCCGAGGTTGAGCCCCTGCCCGCCCAGCGGCGGGTGGACGTGCGCCGCGTCTCCGGCCAGCAGCACCCGGCCGACGCGGTAGTGCGCGGCCTGCCGGGTCGCGTCCCCGAACCGCGAGAGCCAGCGAGGGGAGTGGACCCCGAAGTCCGTTCCGGCGTACTCGCGCAGCTGGTGTTTGACCTCCTCCAGCGTCGGCGTCCGCTCCTGCCGGTCCTCGACCACCCCGGCCGCAGGCACGACCACGCGGAACATCCCGTCGCGCAGCGGCCCGACCCCGAACCACAGCTGCGTTTTGCGGATTTCCATCACCCGCGCGGTGATTTCGGCGGGATCCGCGGTCGCCTCCATCTCGCCCAGCAACACCTCGCGCCGCGCGGGCTCGCCCGGGAACGCGACGCCGAGCGCCTTGCGCACCGTGCTCCGCCCGCCGTCGCAGCCGACCAGGTAGCGCGCTCGCAGCTCGCTCCCGTCGGCCAGCGAAACGCGCACGCCGTCGTCGTCCTGGCTCAGCCCGACGACCTCGCAGCCGCGCCGGATCTCCGCGCCCGCCTTCACCGCGTGCTCGGCCAGCAGCCGGTCGGTGATGGGCTGCGGAAGCCCCAGCACGTACGGATGCGAGGTGTCCAGCCGCTCCGGCGCGGGCCGCGCGATCCCCGCGAAGAAACCCCCGACCGGATGCGTCGACCCCTCGGCGAGGAACGGCTCCAGCATCCCCCGCTGGTCGAGGATCTCCATGCTGCGCGAGTGCATCCCAAGCGCGCGCACGTACTTCGGCGGTTCCGCCTCCTTCTCCAGCACGACCACGCGCACCCCGTGCAGCCGCAGCTCCGCGGCCAGCATGACTCCCGCCGGCCCGGCCCCCACCACGATCACGTCCACCATGAACTTCTCGTCCCCTGTACCGGAGCCGATTCCCGCCCGCGGTCTTTCCGCAGGCAGTGGCTCCGGCGGACGATTGTGGAGCACTACCCGGGCCTTGCCGCAAGCCCCGGGGTGCGCTATATGTTGAAGGGGGCAGGGAAAAGTGCCCGCCCCCTTCTGTCCCCAGTGGACGCTCCTCAGCCCTCCTTGCGGGCCATCACGTACGCCTGCTGCGTCGCCTCGTAGCTCGGGCCCGGCTCGCGCACCAGCCGCGCGTCCACCACGAAACCGGCGTCGGCGAGCAGTTGCGCGACGAAATCCGGGTCCAGCCGGTACGCGTCGGCGGCGATGTCGTGGCCGTAGGCGTTTTCGATGCGGCGGCGCTGGTTGTCGCCCACCTGGAACGCGGTCAGCAGCCAGCCCCCGGGCCGCAGCACCCGGGCGAGTTCCTTGGCCAGCACCGGAAGCTCCTCCGGCGGCGTGTGGATCAGCGAGTACCACGCGAGCGCACCGGCGAGCGAGCCGTCGGCGAGGTCCAGCGCGGCGAGCGAGCCGACTTCGAAGCGCAGGTGCGGATGCGTCCGGCGGGCCACCTCGACCATCGTGGGGGAGAGGTCGACGCCGAAGACGTCCAAGCCCAGCGAGGCGAGGTACCCGGTGAGCCGGCCGGGGCCGCAGCCCAGATCGCCCACCGGCCCCTCGCCGGTCAGCTCCGCGAACGCGCCGAGCATCGTCCGGTCCCACGTGCTCGACTCGAGGAAATCCTTGAGCATCTCGGCGTACGACTCGGCGACGGTGTCGTACGCGGTCCGCGTCTCGGTTACGTAAACAGGTTCGGTCACGGGCAGGGACAGTAGCCCGCGCCGCCGCGCCCTGTCCGGCGGAACACGCGGACTAGACGCGGGCGCGGGCGATGATCGCGGAAGTGTCGGTTCCAGCGGGCAAAGTGCCGAAAGCCAGGCCCCAGTCGCCGCCGAACCGCGTGCCGCAGAACGCGTCCGCCACCGCGCGCGGAGCGTGCCGCACGAGCAGCGAACCCTGCAGCACCAACGCCATCGACTCGACGACCCGCCGCGCCCTGAACTCCAGGTCGTCCACATCGGACAGATCCTTCTTGAGCCGGTCGACCGCGTCGTCGAGCCGCGCGTCCCCGCCCGCGGCCTGCTCGACCTCGGCGAAGAACGCCGCCACCGACTCCGGCTGCCGTCCCATCGCCCGCAACGCGTCGAGCGCCGCGACGTTGCCCGAGCCCTCCCAGATCGACATCAGCGGCGCTTCCCGGTACAGCCGGGGCATGCCCGATTCCTCGACGTACCCGTTGCCGCCAAAGCATTCCAGCGCCTCGGCCGCGTGCATCGGCGCCCGCTTGCACACCCAGTACTTGGTCACCGCGAGCCCGAGCCGACGGAACGCCTGCTCCTGCTCGTCGCCGGGCCGGTCGCCCGCGGCCGCGAGCCGCATCGACGCCGCCACCGCCGCTTCCGCCTCGAGCACCAGGTCTGCCAGCACGTTCGCCATCAGCGGCTGGTCCACGAGCGCCTTGCCGAACGCGTGCCGATGCGTCGCGTGGTGCACCGCGCGGACCGCGCCCAGCCGCATGCCCGAAGAACTGCCGAGCGCGCAGTCGAGCCGGGTGTTGTTGACCATCTCGATGATCGTGCGGACCCCGCGGCCCTCCTCGCCGACGAGCCAGCCCACCGCGTCGTCGTACTCGATCTCCGACGACGCGTTCGACCGGTTGCCGAGCTTGTCCTTCAAGCGCTGCAACCGGATCGGGTTCCGGCTGCCGTCCGGGAGCACGCGGGGGAGCAGGAAGCACGACAGCCCGCCGGGGGCCTGCGCGAGCGTGAGGAACATGTCCGACATCGGCGCGCTGGTGAACCACTTGTGCCCGACCAGCCGGTAGCTGCCGTCGCCGGCGGGCCGCGCCGAGGTGGTGTTGGCGCGGACGTCCGACCCGCCCTGCTTCTCGGTCATCGACATGCCCGCGATCAGGCCGCGTTTCGTGCCCGGCTCGCGAAGCCCGAAGTCGTACTCGGTCGAGGCCAGCAGCGGCTCGTACTCCGCCGCCAGCTCCGGATTCGCGCGCAACGCCGGAACCGCCGCGTACGTCATGGAAATCGGGCAGGTGTGCCCCGCCTCGGACTGGCTCCAGACATAGAACTTCGCCGCCCGCGCCGCGTGCGCCCCCGGCCGCTCGTCGCGCCACGGCGCGGCCTGCAGCCCGTGCGACACCGCGACGTTCATCAGGTCGTGCCAATGCGGGTGGAACTCGACCTCGTCGATCCGGTGCCCGTACCGGTCGTGCGTGCGCAGCACCGGCTCGTTCTCGTTGACCAGCCGGCTCCACTCCTGCACCTGCTCGCTGCCGGCCAGCCGCCCCAGCTCGTGCAGCTCGTCGACGACCCACGACGCCTCGGTGCGCCCGACCGCCTCCGCCAGCGCCGGATCGGCCGCGACGTCGTGCTCCAGCGGCGGGACCTGATTGACGACCTCATGCGTCGCGGGCATCCGAACCTCCCAGTGACCGCACGACGAACGTGCGCAACTCGCTGACCTCCGCCGACCCGCCGCTGGTCAGCGGGCCGATCAACACCTCCGCCGCGGCGCCGACGAGCGCCGCCGCGCTGACCGCCGCGTCCTGCGCGGGCAACACCCCGGCCCGCACGCCCTCCGCGACGTGCTCGGCCACGACATCGCGGAACACCCGCCGGAACTCGAGCCGCTCCGCGTCGATCACCGCGTCCACCGGCTCCGCCAGCAGCGCATACGCCAGCCGCGGCGCCTTCAACGCCCGCATCGCGAACGTCTCGAACACCGCCACGACCCGCGCCACCGGATCGACCGGCCCGCCCGCGGCCGACCGCACCGCCTCGACCTCCCGCGACACGACCTGCCGGAAAACCCGCACCACGAGATCGGCCTTGGTGGGGAAGTGCCGGTACACCGTGCCGACCGCGACCCCGGCCCGCTCCGCGACGGCGGCCACCGAACAGCCGGAGTAGCCGTGCTCGGCCAGCTGCTGCACGGTGGCGTCGAGGATGGTCTCCCGGAGCGCGTCGAGCCGCTCCTGGACCTTGGGGGTTCTGCGGTAGGCCACGGGAAGAAGTGAACCACCGATTCACAACTTGCGTCAACGGTCGCTTCGCTTGTCCGGCGCGGGACGCTTTCCTTTGACCGCTAATTCGTTTGCCGCACCACCGCGTCCGCCGGGACCATGCCCGTTATGCGCTTCTCGATCAACATCCCGAACTTCGGCGATTTCGCCGACGCGCGGACCGTGGCGAGAGTGGCGGCGGCGGCCGAACAAGAAGGCTGGGACGCGCTGTTCCTGTGGGACCACGTGGTCCACGACAAGGAAATCCGCCGCGACCAGCCGTTCGGCGACCCCTGGATCCTGCTGACCGCGGCCGCGCTGGCGACCTCCACGCTCAAGATCGGCACGCTGGTCACCGCGGTGCCCCGCCGCCGTCCCGAGCACCTCGCCCGCCAGGTCGCCACCCTCGACGCACTCAGCGGCGGACGGGTCATCTTCGGCGCGGGCCTCGGCGGGCCGATCGACGATGAGTTCGGCAGCTTCGGCCAGCCCACCGACCCGGTCGTCCTGGCCGAGCACCTCGACGAAAGCCTCGGACTCCTCGACCGCTACTGGTCCGGAAACCCGGTCGACCACGACGGCAAGCACTACCAGGTCCGCGACGTCACCCTCCGGCCCGCCACCGTCCAGCAGCCGCGCCCGCCGGTCTGGCTGGCCGCCGTCTGGCCCAACCGCAAGCCAGTCCGCCGCGCCGCGCGCTGGGACGGCGTCGCGCCGCTGTTCAAAAACGCCACGCACGGCGTCGCCCCGGCACCCGAAGACGTCCGCGATGTCGTGTCCTACGCCCGAAAACACGGCGCGGGGGAGAACTTCGAATTCGTCGTCGGCGGCCGCACCCCCGGCGACCCGGCCCGGGCCCGCGACGTGCTCGCCCCGCTGGCCGAAGCAGGCGCGACCTGGTGGGACGAACGGCAGCTGATCACCACCAGCGACCTCGACCGCCTCGAACCCACCCTGCGCCGCATCAGCCAAGGACCGCCCAGGGGAGTGGACTAGACCTCGACGACCAGCACCCGGCTCAACCGCTCCGCCAACGGCCGCATCGACTCGGCGGACACCACGCCGCCCAACCCGGCCGCCGGAAGGAACCGCACCGTCGTCCCGGTAGTCCCGTCCGACCGCACCGCAACCAATTCGTCGGCCGGGACACCGTTGTGGTACCGCTGCGTCCACGCGCCCTCAGCACGGCGATTCGTGTGCACCAGCCACTCGCTCAACGCCGCGACCACCGACATCCCGTACCGCGGATGCCCGTCCGGGAGGGGAGTGGCGGGCGGAGAATCGAAGTACCGGAAGTCTTTCGTCGCCATCACCGGCTTCCGCACCGGCCGCCCGTCGTCGCCGGTCGCCATCTGCGTCCCGCGACCGTAGTCAGTGACAGAAACCGAACCGTCTGGGTGAAATTCGACGACCGCACGGCCCGCGCCCTGATCCTCGGCCTCGTCCGCGGCGTAGGCCAGCACCTCGAGAACGAGGTGGCACATCCCGCTCGGCGCGTACCGCGTCGGATTCTCGCGGATCAACCGCAGATGCTCCGGATCGTGGTCACGGGACCAGTCGTGCGTCGTCGGCTCAGGAAGCGGCATCCACTCATCCTGCCGCCGGCGCTTGACCTTGTCCGCGCTCCAGCACATACGTTCGCCGCCATGACCACAACATTGATTACCGGTGCTACCAAAGGACTCGGCTACGAAACCGCCCGCCGTCTCGTCGCCGCCGGACACACCGTCTACGTCGGCGCGCGCGACGCCGCCCGCGGCCAGCGAGCGGCGGAGGAACTCGGCGCACGGACCGTCCAGCTCGACGTCACCGACGAAGCGTCGGTCCTCGCCGCGGCGAAAACCGTCGAGGCCGAAGGGGGACTGGACGTCCTCGTCAACAACGCGGGCATCGCCGTCGAACTGAAGAGCGACGGGGAACCGGTCGGTGCGGGCGAAACGACCGCCGACCTGATGCGGACCACGTTCGAGACCAACGTCTTCGGCGTCGTGCGCGTCCTGCACGCGTTCCTGCCGCTGCTGCAGCGATCGTCCGCGCCGGTCGTGGTGAACGTCAGCAGCGCGCTGGGCTCGCTGGGCCGGATGACGGACCAGGCGACACACCAGTACGCGTACCGCGGCATGGCGTATCCCGCGTCGAAGACTGCGGTGAACATGGTGACTGTGCAGTACGCGAAGGCGTACCCGGGAATCCGGATCAACGCCGTCGAACCCGGCTACACGCGGACGGACATCAACCGACGCCAAGGCGGCCAGCCGGTCGAACAGGGCGCGGAGATCATCGTCCGGATGGCGCAGATCGGAACCGACGGACCGACCGGCACCTACACGGACATCGACGGCCCGTTGGCCTGGTGAGTTGTCCCTGCAGCCGGGGCAGCGCCTTCAACGGCTTACTTGACATAATGTACATTATCGGCGTTTTGTCGACCTGCTGATCAGCGGGTTGAGGAGAGGCTTCCCAAGGGTCTGATGCGCTTGCATGACTTGCTTCTGTGCGCATCGGCGCGAGACTCGGACGCTCCTGGACTCATTGGGCATTGGCTGACATCCGGCTGGGGGCAGATCGACGCCCCGGAGCCCCTGGGCGGGTTTCCGCCGGAGGGCGACCCGAGATCCCCGACGGGAACCGCCGTCCCAGTCGTGCTTAATTCGTCACCGTGACGAATTAAGCACGACTGGCTGGACATTGAGGTTGGAGCACAACAACTTTCTCGAACGCGCTGAGGACGTCTCAGGCGTCAGAAGATCCACTCGACCGCAGGAACGCGACACAGGTCCAGCCCAGCGTCAGAGCAACTCACCGCGCTGACGCGGGCCTTGAACGCGGACTTCGGGTGCCGCACCGGGAGATTCCGGCCTTGAACGGACGGACCGGAAAGTGCTGTCCCCCAAGGGGATTCAGCCCCTCCCAGGCCCTTCCGCGGCCATGTTTCATGCATAATCGCTATTATGCATCATATATCAGACAACGGGTAGCGTCGAAATTGTCGGTGCTGTGCGGTACAAGATCACTATGCTCGTTTCCGAGGCACAGCAAGCGTTCTTCGCGGCACGGCGGCCGCGCAAGGACTCGCCGCACACCACTGCCGCCTATCGGCGCGACCTCGCCGGGATCACCGCTCTCCTGCTGGCGGAGCTGGGCCGCGACGAGGTGGACGTCGAAGAGCTGACCGCGCCGGTGCTGCGGGCCGCCTTCGGCGCGTTTGCCGACAGCCACGCGAAAAGCTCGGTGTTGCGGGCATGGTCGACGTGGAACCAGTTCCTGACTTTCTGTGTGTCGGACGGTCTGCTCGCGGGCAATCCGATGGGAGCGGTCGCGCGGCCCAAGACTCCCCCGCTCACGCCGAAACCCTTGCGGGGCGAGGAAACTCCCGAGCAACTGCTGACCGCGGCGGCCGACGGTGCCCGGCGCGCACGGGATCCCTGGCCGGAGCGAGACGTGCTGGTGTTGGCACTCGGCCTGGTCGCGGGCCTGCGGGCAGCGGAAATGCGCGCGCTCACGCCGCGGTCGGTGGTCGGACGGGACGGCGAATTGCGGCTGCACGTCCACGGGAAGGGCAGCCGGGACCGGTCGATCCCGGTACAGCCAGCGCTGGCGAAGCTGATCGAGGATTATCAGGCGTCGTGCCGTCGACGGTTTCCCCGGCAACGTTTCCCGGCGAGCGAACCGCTGCTGCGAGACCGGGCGGGCAACCCGATCGGCCGCGGAGCGCTCGAGTACCTGGTGAAGTCGTGCTATCGGTGGGCGGGCCTGCACGACCGGGTGCCGACGGGGGCGAATCTCCACGCGCTGCGGCACACGTTCGCCACGCGGCTGGCCGAAGACGGGGCGACGGCGTCGGAGATCATGTCGCTGCTGGGCCACGCGAGCCTGGTGACGAGTCAGAACTACATCGAGGCGACCGGCCGGGAACAACGCGCCGCCGCGGCGAGCAACCGGACCTATCGCGCGCTCGACGGATTGGCCCGGGACGACGTTTCGCGAGAGGGCCACGCGCGGGAGGCCGATGTGATTGCATGAGCGCGTGACTGACGAACTCCCGCGCGTCGTGCGCGCCAGCCGTGAGATCGAGGCCCCCGCGGAGCGGATTTTCGAGCTCATCGCCGACCCGGCGCAGCAGCCCGGCTGGGACGGCAACGACAACCTGGCCGAGTCCGAGGCGGGCCAGCGCGTCCACGCGGTCGGCGACGTCTTCACCACGACGCTCACGAACGGCTGGATCCGGGAGAACCGCGTCGTGGAGTTCGAAGAGGCCCGCCGGGTGGCGTGGCGTCCGTCCGAGCCGGGCAAGCAACCGCCGGGACACCTGTGGCGCTGGGAACTGAACCCGATCAGCGAGACGCGCACCGCGGTGACGCACACCTACGACTGGTCCGAGCTGGATCCCGACGACACGATGCGAAACGAACGCGCCCGCGCCATGACGGCGGACAACTTGGCGGCGTCGCTGGAGAATCTGGCCAGGGTGGCGGAACTTCCGCGGTCGTAAGCGCGCTGCTTCCGAGCCCTGGTTCGGGACTCAGGTGAGCTGGGGAATGCGTGGCCTGTGGCGGTGAGTCAACGGGCCGGAGGCCAACCCCAGCCTCTCCCCTATGCCCGGTTTTGCCGTCGGTGTGCTCGCAGAGCTGCGGCGAGCCACGCGAATGCGGGCACGCTGCGCGGTTCCGGCGGGCGATTGTCGAGCAGACCCAACAGCTCCCAATAACGCTCGACGCGCGGTTCGGCGACCAGGTCGAGCCACTCGAGCAGGGCCCGCGTCTCGGTGTCATCGAGATCAGCGGGCACAATCCGGTCGAGAATCGCCCGCCCGGCGCCGGATTCCGCTGCGATCCCCTTCTCGACCGCGGGACCAGCGTGTCCGAGGACGAGCGGCCGGACGTTGAGGCCAAACTCGATGCGGTTGTCGGATTCCCCGCGGAGCACCATCTGCCGCATGGTCTGCTGGAAGTCGTCGTCGGAGACGAGTTCGGCCAGCTCGATCCAGGCGTCCACGTGGGCGGAAGTCGGGTCGTCGGGCAACCGCGGCGGCATCTCCCGCATGAACTCGGCGATGACTAGAGCGTCCGGGTCCTCGACGCCGGCGAATATCTTGTCTGCGAAGCCGTCGATGCACTGCTGCCGTTCGAGGGCCGGCAGTCGGGCGAGCTCGTGCATGAGGGCCAGTCCTTCGGTCTTGGTGTCTCGGCGGAGTGCACTGCGCAGGACCGCACGGTTCAGCCGCAAGATCTGGATCTGGGCATCGAGGGCTTCGACATGGCTCTCGGCGACTTCGGCCAGCGTGGATTGGCGATCGAGTACGTCTCGTACGGCGTCCAGGCCGAGACCGAGTTCGCGAAGTGTCCTGACCAGCCGGAGCCGAGCGATCGCATCCGCACTGTAGAGCCGATAGCCGGCCGCGGACCGGCCCGACGGCGGTATTACCCCGCTGTCGGACCAGAATCGGATCGTCCGCGCGGACAACCCGGTGCGCCGGGCAAGCTCCCCGATGGTGTAGCGGTCGGTCGCGTCGTCCATGCCCGGCACTCTGCACCTGCCACCGGCTGGAAGGTCAACTCGAATTCAGGCGGCCGCCGACTCAGCGAAGCTGCTCAAGATCCTTCGCCGCCGCAGCGATCTCCTCCGCCAGCTGGCGCATCTCCCCGGCCGACGCGCCGTCCTGGGCGGCGGTCACGATGTCTTCCGCGGCGCACCTCAGTTGGAAGAGGCGGTCCTGCAGGGCGGCGATCTCGGTGTCCGACAGCACGACGGCGTCCTCGGGCAGGCCGCTGCGCTGCAGGGCGGTCCGGCGTTCGTAGGCGCGCTGGCGACAGGATTGTCCGCAGTAGCGCCGACGGCGTCCGACGTTGCCTGCTTCGGGCAGGCGGCGTCCGCACCAGCCGCAGTGTTTCGGGGCGTTCGTGCGGCGCGGCACGACGCGTTCGTCGCCGGTCAGGGCGTGTTCGGCCAGTTCCCTCACCCGCCGGACTCTAGCTGTCCATCACGTTCTCACGACGGGGCCACACCGATGACGCAGACTGGAACCATGCGTCCACCGTTTCCGTACCTCGCCGACTCGCTCCCCCGCGCCTTCGCCCACCGCGGCTGGCATCTCGGCGACCTGGAGGGGCTGGAGAACTCGTTGCCGGCGTTCCAGCGTGCGGTCGCCGAGGGGTACCGCTATCTCGAGACCGACGTGCACGCCACGTCGGACGGGGTGGTGGTCGTCCATCACGACGCGACGCTGGACCGCACGACCGACGGGCACGGGGCGATCGCGACCCAGACGTGGGCGCAGCTCAAGGACGTCAAGATCGACGGCCGGGCGCCGTTGTCGCGGCTGGAGGATCTGCTCGAGGAGCTGCCGGACGTGTTTTTCAACATCGACGTGAAAGCCGACAGCGCCGTGGTCCCGTTCGTGCGAGCCCTGGAGCGGACCGGGGCGATCGATCGGGTCGCCGCGGCGTCCTTTTCGGACTCGCGGCTCGCGAGGCTGCGGAAGCTGGCCGGGCCGAAGCTGCTGACCGCGATGGGGCCGCGGTCGGCGTTCCTGTTGTGGGCGAACGGCTGGGCTCCGCTGCTGCAGATCAGCCGGTTCTCGGCGGGCTGGCTCGCGCAGGTCCCGGTGCGGCAGGGGCCGTTGAAAGTGGTCGACGAGGCGTTCGTGAAGTCGGCGGTGCGGCGCGGGTTCGAGGTGCACACGTGGACGATCGATGACGCGGACGAGATGCGGAAGCTGCTGGACCTGGGCGTGCACGGCATCGTCACCGATCGGCCGGACCTGCTGCGCGAGGTGCTGCGGGAACGAGGCGAGTGGAAGGTAGCGGACTGAAGCTGACCGCTACTGCAGGCAGGATCGACGGCGTGCCGAACACTTCCGCGCGGCTGTTGTCGCTGCTTTCGTTGCTTCAGGCTCGGCAGGACTGGCCGGGTGCGCTGCTGGCCGAGCGGCTGGAGGTCAGTCCGCGCACGGTGCGCCGGGACGTCGACCGGTTGCGGGAGCTGGGCTATCCGATCGTCACGACGAAGGGGCCGGACGGCGGTTATCGGCTCGACGCCGGTGCGCGGCTTCCGCCGTTGTTGTTCGACGACGACCAGGCTGTCGCGTTGGCGATCGCGTTGCAGGCGGCGACCGGCGCGGGGATCGAGGAGGCGGCCCGGCGGGCGTTGCAGACCGTGCGGCAGGTGATGCCTGCGCGGCTGCGGCATCGGGTGGACGCCTTGAGCTTCACCGCCGTCGAGCGTCCGGCGCCGCAGGCGGATCCGCAGACTCTCGTCGCGTTGAGCGCGGCCGTGCGCGCCCGGGAGGTGCTGCGGTTCGATTACGGCCCGACGGACACCCCGCCCCGGCGCGTTGAGCCGCACCATCTCGTCACGTGGGGCCAGCGCTGGTATCTGGTCGCGTGGGATCTCGACCGCGACGACTGGCGGATCTTCCGCGCGGACCGGATCACGCCGCGTACGCCGAGCGGGCCGAAGTTCGCGGAGCGCGAGCTGCCCGACGTCGCGGCGTTCGTGGCCGCGCGGTTCCGCGGGACGGATCTGTCCGGCGAATGGCCCTGTCGAGGCGAGGTGGTCCTGCGTCTCCCGGCGACGGAAGCGGCGAGCTACCTGGCCGACGGCGTGATCGAGGCGCTCGGGCCGGACCGGTGCCGGGTGAGCCTCGGAGCCTGGTCGTGGCGCGGGCTGGCCGCTTCGTTCGGCCGGGTCGACGCCGATCTCGAGGTCGTCGGCCCGGCCGAACTGAAGGAAGCGTTCCGGCAGCTCTCCGCGCGCTACGCCGAGGCGGGGCGGGTCAGCGCGGAGCCTTGCCCTCCCACGCGGCCTTCCATGTCTTCGGGCCGAGCCGGCCGGAATCGTTGATGCCGTTGGCGCGCTGCAGGTCCAGGACCGCGGTGCGGGTCTTGTCGTAGTAGCAGCCGGTGCCGCTGAAGCCGTAGCCGAAGGCGTTCATCCGCAGCTGGAACGTGCGCAGCGCGGGCGCGCAGTCGCCGTAGGCGTAGACGAGGCCGGGCCACGCGGGCGTCGCGCCGGGCGGGCCGGGAGGCGGGGTGGGCGGCGGTTTGGGCGCGGGCGGGGTCGGCAGTCCGCCGCCGCCGATGTAGGCGGATTCTTCCCAGGAGGGGACGCGCTTGCTGCGGGCGTCGCCGTCGTTGGAGAGGCCGAGCATGCCGCCGCATTCCCAGGGCTGCCAGCCGCGCATCCGGTACAGGTAGAGCGCGCGGTAGTCCTGCTCGCGGGGGCTGGCCTGGTCGGGGCGGCCTTGTCCGCCGACGCTGCGCCAGGTGGGGAGGTCGAACTGGTAGGCGCCGTAGTAGCCGTTGCCGGTGTTGATCGAGTAGCGGCCGCTCGACTCGCACATGCGGAGCTTGGCCCAGGTGCCCGAGGCGGGGTCCGCGGAGGCGGCGCCGGTGACGACGAGTTCCATGCCGAGGACGGCGACCACGAGCAGCAAGGCTCTGGCGGCGGCCCGTCTGGCAGTGCGAACGCGGTTGGTCATGCCACGCACACTAAGCACGTGGCTCATGGACCACAAGAGTCACACCACGCTCAGCAGTCTCACATGACACGCCCGGATATCGCGGCAGCGACACGCCCGGCGCGGCGTGTCGCGCGTTCCGCCGCACGGCGTGGCGGAAACCGGAAGCGACGAACCGGACACGGTTTGCCCCCTTCGGCGGTACCGACCGGGCCCGCGCCAGTAATGTCCGGCGCGACCTGGAGATTCGCGACCGAACGAGGAGCCGTGGATGACACTGGCCGAGACCCGGGACAGCAAGCGGGAACGGTGGGGCTGGTACTTCTACGACTGGGCCAACTCGCCGTTCTATTCGTCGGTCACGACGGTGTTCGGCGCGCTCTATATGAGCAGTGTCGCGGCCGCGGACGCGAAGCAGAACATCACCCTTAATGGGGACAGGGCTTGTCTCAACGCGTCCGGAGTCGACGACAAGCTCAACCACTGCGACGTGTCGCTGTTCGGCCTCCACTTCCCCGCCGGCTCGCTGTGGGGCTATCTGCTGTCGGTGGCGACGATCGTGCAGGTGCTGGTGCTGCCGATCGCGGGCGCGGTGGCCGACCGCAGCCGCGACAAGCGCAAGATCCTCGGCGGGTTCGCCGTGCTCGGCGCGGTCGCGTCGGCGCTGATGTTCTTCATGGCAGGTTCGGACTGGCAGCTGGGCGCGGCGCTGTTCGTCCTCGCGAACATCGGCTACGGCGGTTCGCTGGTCGTCTACTACTCGTTCCTCGTGGACATCGCGACGCCGGACGAGCGCGACGACGTTTCGGCCAAGGGCTGGGCGTTCGGCTACCTCGGCGGCGGGCTCGCGCTCGCGCTGCAGCTCGCGTTCTACCTCAGCCGCGAGTCCCTCGGCATCGACACCGGGCTCGCGGTGCGGATCTGCTTCCTCACCTCGGGAATCTGGTGGGCCGTCTTCACCGTCCCGACCCTGCGGCGGCTCCCCCGCGTCCACGTGCCGACCGCGACGCCCCGCGGCGTTTCGGTGCTGCGGGCCGGTTTCCGCGAGCTGCGCCAGACGCTCGGCGAGGCGAAGGCGTATCCGCTCACTCTCGCCTTCCTGGGCAGCTATCTGCTCTTCGCGGACGGGATCAACACCGTCGTGACGGTCTCGGCGCAGTACGGGAAGGACGAGCTGCGGTTCTCCGACGAGGTGTTGATCATCACGGTGCTGGTGATCCAATTCCTCGCCTACGCGGGCGGCGTGCTGCACGGCCTGCTCGCGCGCCGCCTCGGCGCGAAGCGGACGATCCTGGTCAGTCTCGTGCTCTGGGTTGCGGTTCTCGGCGGGGCGTACTTCGTGCAGCCGAGGCAGCCGTTGCAGTTCTTCGCCGTGGCGGTCGGCATCGGGCTGGTGCTGGGCGGGACGAACGCGCTGGCCAGGTCGCTGTTCAGCCAGATGATCCCGGCCGGGAAGGACGCGCAGTACTACTCGCTCTACGTCGTCGGCGAGAAGGGCACGTCGTGGCTCGGGCCGCTGGTGTTCGCCGGCGTCGGGCAGGCGACCGGGTCGTTCCGGCTGGCGATCGTCGCGCTCGTGGCGTTCTTCGTGCTCGGGTTCGTGTTCGTCGCGCTGGTGCCGGTGCGGCGCGCGATCGCGGCCGCCGGGAACCGTCCGCCGGAGGTGCTGTGAGGCCCAGATAGGGTCGGTCGTCGTGACCGCTGCAGACGACGTTGTGCTCGACGACCCCACCGACGCGCTTTCCGCGGCCCCGCCCGCCGGGGCCCGGCGCAACGGTCCGGCGCGGGGACGGCTGAAGTTCTGCTACGGCCCGATGGACTGCGGGAAGTCGACGCTCGCGCTGCAGATCGACCACAACCACGCGCGCCAGGGCCGGCGCGGTCTCGTGCTGGTCCGCCACGACCGGTCCGGCGCGCCGCAGATCACCAGTCGGATCGGGATCGTCCGGCGGGCGACCGAGGTCGCGACCGGCACCGACATCCGGGACCTGGTGCGCGAGCAGTGGGCGCGCGGGCAGCACGTGGACTACGTGATCGTGGACGAGGCGCAGTTCCTCTCCCCCGCCCAGGTCGACCAGCTCGCCGAACTCGCCGACGAGGCGGGCATCGACGTGTACTGCTTCGGCATCGCGACCGACTTCCGCAGCCGGCTGTTCCCCGGGGCCGCCCGGCTGTTCGAGATCGCCGACGAGCTCCAGCCGGTCCAGGTCGAGGTGCTCTGCTGGTGCGGGCTGCCCGGCCGGTTCAACGCGCGGGTCCGCGACGACGTGATTCTCCGTGACGGGGACACCGTCGTGGTGGCAGATACCGAACACTCCGTAGTTGAATCTTCAGCTTCAGCACGGTCTGATGCCGAAACGGTCACGGTCCGTTATCAGGTACTGTGCCGTCGCCACTTCCGCTCGGGGGATCTGGGACCCACTGTCGCCCAGCACGGTCAGTTACGGTTGTCCTAACGCTAACCTAACTAGCCCGACTGGGGGATATCCGCACTAAGAAGGCGGTATCCGCGTCACGTCAGAGGGCGAAACGACTCCCTCTGGAGGAAGCTGAAGACCACGGGTGACGCAGCTCATCGTGAGCAGCGACATGGCGTGCCGGGAATCCCTCGGATGCCTCGTTCGTTGCATAGGGTGAGCATCACCCTGGCTCCACCCGGAGCTGACTGAAAGGAATCCCACTATGGCCGACCGTGTTCTCCGTGGAAGCCGGCTGGGAGCGGTCAGCTACGAGACCGACCGCAATCACGACCTCGCTCCGCGCCGTACCGTGCGCTACTCCTGCCCCAAGAACCACGAGTTCGAGGTGCCGTTCTCCGACGACGCCGAGATCCCGACGGTGTGGGAGTGCCGCCTGCACGGCAGCGAATCCGAGATCGTCGACGGCGGGCAGCCCGAGCAGAAAAAGGTCAAGCCCCCCAGGACCCACTGGGACATGCTGCTGGAGCGCCGCTCCATCCCCGAGCTCGAGGACCTGCTGAACGAACGTCTCGCCGAGCTCAAGGGACGCCGGACCAGCCGGTCCGCTTGAGCCTCGGCCAGTAGCTGGCTCCCATCACCGAACAGGAACGGCCCCCGCGACCTCCCCCCGCGGGGGCCGTTCCGCGTCCGCGGCCGTTC
The DNA here is from genome assembly GCF_002796545.1 of Amycolatopsis sp. AA4. Classification (GTDB taxonomy): domain Bacteria; phylum Actinomycetota; class Actinomycetes; order Mycobacteriales; family Pseudonocardiaceae; genus Amycolatopsis. The sequence continues at coordinate 4,072,106 of NZ_CP024894.1, read as the reverse complement.
TGACCGGGTGCGGCCGCCTCGCGGCTCAGGCCGCCGCGTCGGCACGGGCCTGCCGCCAGCGCGGGCTGTCGACGTAGTGGTTGTCGTACTGCTCGGAGGACGCGGCGATCTCTTTCGGGTCCGCTTCGCCGCGGGCGACCCGGTCGAGCAGCCGGTAATAGTCGAAGCGGGCCATGCCCGGGGTGAAGACCACCAGCACGTCGGCGGCGGAGCCCGCGGCCGGGCCGAAGGCGTGCGGGACGGTCGGCGGCACGGCGAGGAAATCGCCGGTTTCGAGGGTGTGCAGGTCCTCTCCGACCAAGACCTGCAGGGCGCCGTCGAGGACGTAGAAGAACTCGGCCGCGCGGGTGTGGAAGTGCGCGGGCGTGCCGAAGACGCCCGGGTTCAGGGTGGCACGGTTGGTCGTGGTGGCGGCGGAGTCGGCCAGCAGCGTGATCAGGCTGCCGGGAGCGTCGGACAGGACTTCGGCGTCGGCGGCGCGGATCAGGGTCGGTTCGGTCATCGGTTCCTCCGGGGCGGGGCGGGCTGGACAAGAGCCAGCTTTCCGCCGCTGAGCTGGGCGAACAACGGAGAAGTCGGCATCGGTTGATAAGCTCTGGGTTATCGATCGGAGGCGCGGGTGGAACACCGGGACATCGAGGTTTTCCTCGCGCTCGCCGAGGAACTGCATTTCGGCCGGACCGCGGAGCGGCTGCGGGTGTCGCAGGCGCGGGTCAGCCAGTCGGTCAAGACGATGGAGCGCCGGATCGGGGCGCGGTTGTTCGACCGCACCAGCAGGCGCGTCTCGCTGACTCCGATCGGGCGCAGCCTGGAGGCCGACATCCGGCCCGCTTACCGGCAGCTGCTGGCCGGGATCGAGCGCGCGGTCGCGGCGGGACGCGGCGTCGAAGGCACCTTGCGGCTCGCCTTCGAGGCTCCGGCGGTGGCGAATTTGATCTCCGACGTGACCAGCGCTTTCCGGGCCCAGTACCCGGGTTGCGAGGTCGACATCAGCGAGGCGCCGTTCGAGGATCCGCTCTCCACGCTCCGTTCCGGCGAGGCCGACCTGGCCGTGGTGCTGCTGCCGGTCGCCGATTCCGCGATCACGACGGGACCGGTCGTGCACACCGAGCCGATGGTGCTCGCCGTCGCGTCCGGGCATCCGTTCGCCCGCCGGGAGTTCGTCACCCTGGAAGACCTCGGCCGCGACACGGTCCTGCGCGCCGCACATCCGCCGCCCGCCTACTGGCGGGAACCGCAGGAACCGTGGGCGACGCCCGCGGGCGTCCCGATCGCCCGCGGACGCGCCTACCGCACCTTCCAGGAACTTCTGCTGGTCATCGGCGCGGGCGAAGGGATCTGCCCGCTCGCCGCGCACGCCGCGGAGTACTTCGCCCGGCCGGGCATCGCCTTCGTGCCGTTCCGCGACGCACCGCCGGCCCGGTGGGGGCTGATGTGGCGCGGCGCCGGGGAGACCGCGCTGGTCAAGGCGTTCGCGACAACTGCCGCCGAGCGCCGGCCCTAGCCCAAGCCCACACCGCGAACGCGCACCCGGCGAACGCCGCGCCCAGAACGGCGGAGCCGGTCCAGCCCGCCGCGGCGAACGCGGTGGTCGTCGCGGCCGCGCCCAGGGCGGAGCCGAGCGAATAGAAGATCATGTACCCGCCGATGACGCTGCTGGTGCGGTCCGGATGCGCCGCGGTGAGCAGGTGCTGATTGCTGACGTGCACCGCCTGCACGGCGAAATCGAGCACCAGCACGCCCAGACCCAGCACCCACAGCGACGGCTGCCCGATCGCCAGCCAGGACGCCGCCAGCAGCACCAGCGCGCCGCCGGTGACGAGGCTCGCGTGTCCCCCGTCGGCCCAACGTCCCGCGCGGGCGGCGCCCAGCGCGCCTGCCAGCCCGACCAAACCGAACAGGCCGATGTGCGCGGTGCTCAGGTGCCACGGGTCCGCGGCGAGGGGCAGCGACAACCCGCTCCACAGCGTGCCGAACGACGCGAACAGGAAGAACGCGATCAGCCCCCGCGAAACGAAAAGCGGCTCGCGGAACAGGCCGCCGAGCGAGGTCAGGACGTGGCGGTAGGTGGTGCCCTCGCGGCGCGGATCCGGCGGCATCGTCTTCAGCACCAGACCGGCGAGCGTCACCAGCAGCACCGCGAGCGCGACGTAAACGCTGCGCCAACCCCACAGTTCCGCCAGCGCGCCGGCGGCGACGCGTGCGCCGAGAATGCCGATGACCACGCCGGAGGTCACGGCGCCGAGCGTGCGACCGCGTTCGTCCGAAGTGGACAGTGCGGCGGCGTAGGCGACGGTCGTCTGCACGACCACCGCGAACAGGCCCGCGAGCGCTAAACCGGTGAGCAGCAACCAGGTTTGGGCGGCGACGGCGGCCAGCCCAGCTCCGACGGCGGTCAGCAGCAGGTGCGCGGCGATGAGCTTGCGGCGGTCGACCAGATCGCCCAGCGGAACGAGGGCGGCGAGTCCGGCCAGGTAGCCGAGCTGTCCCGCGGCGACGATCCAGCCCAACCCCGCCTCCGGCACGCCCAGGTCCCTGCCGATTTCGGCGAGCACCGGCTGAGCGGCGTAAATGCTCGCCACAGCGACCGCGCACACCGCGGCGAACACCGTCCGGCGGCCCGTGGTCAGGCCCATGAGTCCCCCAATCAGTAGCGAATTGCAACTGATCGCACCGTACGGCAGAATGGTTTCAAAGAGCAACTCATCGAGGAGGCACGCAAACGTGGACGAGAACCCGGCCTGGACCGACCCGTCGTGTCCGGTGGCCCGCACGCTGGACCTCGTCGGCGACCGGTGGAGCCTGCTGATCGTCCGCGACGCGATGGACGGCGCGCGGGCGTTCACCGACTTCCAGCAGCGCACCGGCATCGCCCGCAACATCCTCGCCGACCGGCTGCGCCGCCTGGTCGAACGCGGCGTCCTCGACCGGCAGACCGCCGAGTCGGGCAAACGGCAGGTCTACTCGCTCACCGCGGCCGGGCGCGACCTGTTCACCGTCGTCGTCGCGTTGCGCCAGTGGGGCGAGCGGCACGCCTTCTCCCCCGGCGAAGACCACTCCGTGCTGGTCGACGAGGCCGGACAGCCGGTCCCGCCGCTCAGGCCGGTCACGGCGAGCGGCGCGGCGGCCGACGTCGAGACGACCTCGGTGCGCAAAATCTGACTCGCTGTCGACCCTTGCCCCGGCGACCGCGCGGGCTTATTGTCAACTTGTCGCTTGATAAAGAGATCGGTTGATGAAGATGCCCGTTGACAACGTCGAGGCCCGGCTGGACCGGGCGTTCACCGCGCTGGGCGACCCGATCCGGCGCGCGCTCATCGCCCGGCTGTCGCGCGGCGAGGCGACCGTGAACGAACTGGCCGAGCCGTTCCCGGTGACGAAGCAAGCCGTGTCGCGGCACGTCCAGGTGCTGGAGGCGGCCGGCCTCATCACGCGCAGCCGAGACGGCCAGCGCCGCCCGTGCCACCTCAACGCGGCCGCCCTCGAAGAGCTGACCAGCTGGATCGACACCTACCGGCTCACCCGCGAACGCGAATACCGCCGCCTCGACAGCCTTCTCGAAGAGACCAAGGAGCAGGACCGATGAACCCGACCACCATCACCGCGCAGCCCGGCAGCCCGTTCATCGAGATCGTCCGCGAGTTCGACGCGGCGCCCGACCGGCTGTTCCGCGCCCATACCGACCCGGACCTGATCACCCGCTGGCTCGGCCCGCGCGACGTCGAGATGCGGCTCCTCGAGTTCGACGCGCACTCCGGCGGGGCGTACCGCTACGTGCACGTCGCCGCCGACGGCAGCGAGCACGCGTTCCGCGGCGTCTTCCACGCCGTGGACAGAGCCGAGCGGATAGTCCAGACCTTCGAGTACGAGGGCGCGCCCGGCCAGGTCAGCCTGGAGACCCTGACCTTCGAGGACCTCGACGGCCGGACCCGGCTGCGGACCCGGTCGGTCTTCCCGAGCGTCGAGGCCCGCGACGCCATGGTCGCGAGCGGGATGGAACGCGGCATCCGCGATTCGATGGACCGGCTCGACGAACTCGCGCGCGACGCGGACCGGCCGGCGGCGAGCCGCGTGGTCGTGGACATCTCGATGTCGCTGGACGGCTACGTCACCGCACCGGGAGCCGGGCCCGAACACGGACTCGGCATCGGCGGCGAACCGCTGCACGCCTGGGTGTCCGACCCGACGCCGCGCGATTCGGAAATCCTGCACCGCTCGTTCACCGACACGGGCGCGGTGGTCATGGGCCGCAACATGTTCGACGTCGTGGACGGCCCGAACGGCTGGGCCGACGTGGACGGCTACGGCGAAGGCGAGGACCGCATCCCCGCGCCGCCGGTGTTCGTCGTCACCCACGCCGGGCCCGGGAAAGTCCGGCTGGGCGAGCGGTTCCGGTTCGTCACCGACGGCATCGAGAGCGCGGTCGAGCAGGCGCGCGCGGCCGCGGGCGGCAAGGACGTCACCGTGGGCGGCGGCGGGTCGATCGCGTCGCAGGTCCTGCACGCCGGATTGGCGGACGTGCTGCGGATCCACCTCGCGCCGATAGTCCTCGGCGGCGGAACCCCGTTGTTCCCCGAGGAAAACTCCGCACCGGTCCGGCTGGAGCCGCTCGGTGCGGTGTCGACGCCGGGCGCCGAACACCTCACCTACCGCGTGCTGAAACAGCCGAAGCAGTAAGCCCTCAGCCTCGGCCCAGCAGCTTCTTCAGCTGGGCCAGGCGGCGCTGCACGCCCCACTCCGCGACCCGGAAGAACGCCTCGGACATGATGCCGCCGCTCATCTTCGACACGCCGATTTCCCGGTCGGTGAAGGTGATCGGCACCTCGACGATGACGAACCCGGCGTCCGCGGTGCGGCGCGTGAGGTCGATCTGGAAGCAGTAGCCGTGCGAGGCGACCTCGTTCAGCGCCAGCTTCTCCAGCACCGGGCGCCGGTACGCGCGGAACCCGGCGGTCATGTCCGCGACCTTGATGCCCAGCGCGATCCGCGAGTACAGGTTCGCCCCGCGCGAGAGCAGCGTCCGGCGCAGCGGCCAGTTCACCGTGCTGCCGCCGGGCACGTACCGCGACCCGATCGACAGGTCCGCGTCGCCGACCGCGTCCAGCAGCCGGGGCAGGTCCTCCGGCGCGTGCGAACCGTCGGCGTCCATCTCCACGAACGTCGCGTAGCCGCGCTCCATCCCCCAATGGAACCCGGCGATGTAGGCCTTGCCGAGGCCTTCCTTCGCGGTGCGGTGCAGCACGTGCACCCGCTTGTCCGCGGCCGCGCGCTCGTCGGCCAGCTCGCCGGTGCCGTCCGGGCTGCCGTCGTCCACGACGAGCACGTCGACGTCCGGGAGTGCCTTGTGGAGCCGGTCCAGCACCGGGCCGAGGTTGTCCCGCTCGTTGTAGGTCGGGATCACCACCAGCACCGGTTCGATCGATTCGGCCCCCCGCGGCGCCTGCGCCATCCGTGTCCTCCGCATCCGGCGGGTCAGCCCGCCGCTTCCCCTGCTGTGGTCCCCGTCGGCGCCGCCGTGCCGCGCCGGGTGCGAAAACGGAGCACGAACCCGCAGGCGACACCCGCGATCGCCAACGCCAGCAGTCCGTACTCCGTCCACGCACCGATTCGATCCGACAGCGTAGTCTGCGTGCGCAGCGGGACGCGCCCGACCAGGGCATCCGCCGTGAAAAGCCCGGTGGAGCTGGTGATCGTCCCGTCCGGGGCGACCAACGCGCTCACCCCGGACACCGCCGACACCACCACCGCGCGCCCGTGCTCGACCGCGCGCAGCCGCGCCATCGCCAGCTGCTGGTAGCTCATCTCCCCCGGCCCGTACCACGCGTTGTTCGTCGGCACGACGAGCAGCTCGCCGCCCGCGTTCGCCGCGTCGCGCGCGGGAGCGTCGAACGCCGACTCGTAGCAGATGAACACGCCGATCTTCGTGCCCGCGACCGACAGCGCGGCGTTGGAGCCGTCGCCGGCACGCATGTCGCGGGTGTCGTCGATGAACGGCGTCACCAATCGCGCGACGGCGCGGGCGGGCACGTATTCGCCGAAGGGCACGAGGTCCTGTTTGACGTAACGCTGTCCCGGGCCGGTGTTCGGATCCCACACGACCGCGGAGTTCTCCGCCGCCCCGTCGGGCGTGCGCACGAGCGCCCCGATGATCCCGGAGGCCCCGAAGGCGGACAGCATCTGGTCGACGCCGGGATCGTCGCCGTCGAGCGGGGTCGAGGTTTCCGGCCACAGCACCAGATCCGGCTTCGGTGCCTGTCCTGATTGGACTTTCTGCAGCAGCCGGGCGCTTTCGGCGAGGGCGTTCGCGCGCAGCACTCCGCGCTGTCCCTGCAAGGCGAGGCCGATGTCCGGGGCGTTGCCCTGCACGGACGCGACGGTGAGCGAACCGTTCTGCGCCTCGGTGCCGATCGTCGGCCACACTGCGAGCCCGGCCGCGGCGGGCAGCACGGTGAACACGGCGGGCCACACCAGCGCGCGGTCCCAGGCTTTGCGCGTGCGCCACAGCCTGGCGATGAGTGCTGCCAGGCCGAAACCGGTGAGCACGACGGCGAATCCGACCAGCGGCGCGCCGCCGACCGACGCGAGCGACAGGAACGCGCCCTCGGGCTGGCTGAACGCGACCCGGCCCCACGGGAACCCCCCGAACGGGAACCAGGTGCGCGGCGTCTCGAGCGCGACGAACACCAGCGCGCCCCAGAGCGGCGCCAGCGGCAGCCGGGCCACGACCCGGATCAGCCACCCGGCGAGTCCGAAGTAGAGCGACAGCGCGAACGACAGCGCCAGCCACGGCAGCGGTCCGAAGTCGCGGCCAAGGAAGTCCTGCAGCCACACCAGCAGCGGCACGAAGAACGCCATGCCGAACACGAAGCCGTACCCGAACGCGCCGCGGAACGACCGTCCACGAAGGACCAGCGCGAACGCGGCGAACGCCAGCGGGGCCAGCCACCACAGCGGGCGCGGCGCGAAGCTGAGGTAGTAGCCGTAACCGGTCGCCGCCGTCACCAGGACGCGCGCGAGCCAGGGCTTCCACGCCCGCTTTCGCTTGGTCTTGTGCGGAACGCCCGAATCGGCGTCCGCCACGCTCACTGCCACACCCGGAACTCTAAGCGGCCGGTGTGAACTCGTCGTAGATGACCGTGCCGCCGCGGACCGTGCGCAGGCAGCGCGGCAGCGGCGTGCCCGGCTCCAGCCTCGGCAGCGGCGGCACGCCGGAACGCGGATCGGTGGACCAGCGCTGCACGCGGCTGTCCGCCGTGGCGACGACGAGGTCGGCCGCGTCCCAGATCGCGTAGTGCGCGGGCGCGCCCGGCACGAGGCTTCCGGTGACGCCGTCGTTGACGCCCGCCGCGCGGTGTCCGGCGCGCGTGTGCGCGGTGAACGCGGCGCGCGCGGAGAGACGCGCTTCGGGAGTGTGGTGGTGCACGGCCGCGCGGACCGACGCCCACGGATCCACCGCGCACACCGGCGCGTCGCTGCCGAAGGCGAGCACGACTCCTTCGGCAGCGAGCTGCGCGAACGGGTTGAGCGCCGCGGCCCGGGCGCCGAGGCGTTCGGAGTACATGCCGGAGTCGCCGCCCCAGGCTTCGTCGAACAGCGGCTGCACGGACGCGACGACGCCCCATCCGGCGAGGGCGCGCGCCTGGTCCGCGGTGACCATCTCCAGGTGCTCCAGCCGGTGGTGCCGCGCGGCGAGGGAGCGCTGGCCGATCTGCTTCTCGGCGAGCCGGAATCCTTCGACCACCTCGCCGACCGCGGCGTCGCCGATGACGTGGAAACCCGCCTGCAGCCCGGCTTCGGTGCAGGCGACGAGATGGTCGGCGATCACCGACGCGTCGGCGTAGAGGGAGCCGGAGGTGCCGGGCTCGTCGGAGTACGGCGCGGTGAGGGCGGCGGTGCGAGAGCCCAGGGCCCCGTCCACGAAAAGGTCTCCGGCGACGCCGTGCGCGCCGAGGCGGCGGGCGGTTTCGAGGCCGTCCAGCTGGCCCCAGTAGCCGACGACCTCGGGCAGCGCCGGGTCGGCCAGTGCGAGCAGGTCGGCGAAGTCTTCCTCGCCGGAGATGTCCGGGCCCGCGCATTCGTGCACCGACACGATCCCGCGCGCGGCGGCCGTCTCGAGGAACGCGCGCTGGGCGGCCTGGCGCTGCGGCCGGGTGACCGCGTCCCGGGCCGCGCCGCGGACGAGGTGGTGGGCGGCGCGGGTGAGCGGGCCGGCGGCGGACCATCCCGCGGCGGACTCGACGCCGGGCGCGAGCTTGACGAGCGCGCTCGACACCAGGGCGGAGTGGACGTCGACGCGGCTCAGGTAGACGGGCGTGTCCCCGGCGGCGTCGTCCAGCTCGGCGCGGCTCGGCAGCCGCTGCTCGCTCCAGGACGACTCGTCCCAGCCGTGCGCGAGCAGGACCTGCCCGGGCACGACGGCGCCGCGCACCGCGGCGAGCAGTTCCGCGGAGCTGCGGACGGCGGTCAGGTCGAGGCCGGTCAGGTGCAGGCCGGTGGAGGTGGCGTGCACGTGCGCGTCCACGAACGCCGGCGCGACGAACGCCCCGTCCAGGTCGACGACCTCGGCGTCCGGGTGCAGCGCGCGGGCCGGGGCGTCCTGCCCGACCCACACCACGGTGCCGCCGGAGACCGCCATCGCGGTGGCGTCCGGGGAGGACGGGGTGTAGACGCGGCCGCCGAGCAGGAGCGTGGTGCTGTCGTTCACTCCCCGAGTCTCCCGCCTGGTCTTCCGAGCAGGACAGACCGGGTCGTCCTGCAGAAAGATTTACGGTCGACTAACGTTATGGCAGGATATTTTCACGCGTTCCCGACGACTAGGAGTACAGATGACTGCGATCCAGGAACCTGTGCCGACTGCCGCCGCCTTCGACCAGCCGTACGAGTACGTCCGCGCCGAGCTGGCAGAACCCGACTGGCGCCGCTTCCCCGGCTGGCACGACGTCACCGAGGCAGAGTGGCGGGACGCGCAGTGGCAGCGCGTGCACTGCGTGCGCAACGTCAAGCAGCTGCGGGCCCTGATGGGCGACCTGCTGGAGGACCGGTTCTACGAGGACCTGCTCGCCGACCAGCGCGAGATGGCCACGATGTCGATGCTGCTGCCGCCGCAGATGATCAACACGATGGCCCCGCACGCGGGCACCGACCCGGCGAAGGTCACCGAGGCGTTCTACGCCGACCCGATCCGCCGCTACATGCTTCCCGTGCGCAGCGACCGGCACCCGGCGTGGCCGAGCCACCCGCACGCCGAACGCGACTCGCTGCACGAGGCCGAGATGTGGGTCGTCGAGGGGCTCACCCACCGCTACCCGACCAAGGTGCTGGCCGAGATGATCTCGACCTGCCCGCAGTACTGCGGGCACTGCACCCGGATGGACCTCGTCGGCAACTCGACCGAACAGATCGAGAAGCACAAGCTCGCGCTCAAGCCGGTGGACCGCCAGGACGCCATGACCGACTACCTGAAGCGCACCCCCGGCGTCCGGGACGTGGTCGTGTCCGGCGGCGACGTGGCGAACGTGCCGTGGCCGCAGCTGGAGTCCTTCCTGATGCGCCTGATGGACATCGAGACGGTGCGCGACATCCGCTTAGCCACGAAGGCCCTCGCGGCGCTTCCCCAGCACTGGCTGCAGCCGAAGGTCACCGAGGGCTTGCAGCGGGTCGCTTTGACCGCGCAGGCGCGCGGGGTGAACCTGGCCATTCACACGCACGTGAACCACGCGCAGTCGGTGACGCCGCTGGTCGCGGAGGCAGCGCGGACGGCGTTGCAGGTCGGGGTCCGGGACGTGCGGAATCAGGGCGTGCTGATGCGCGGGGTCAACGACACTCCGGCCGCGCTGTTGGATCTTTGTTTTGCTTTGCAGGGCGAGGCCAATATCCTGCCTTACTACTTTTACATGTGCGACATGATTCCGAATGCGGAGCACTGGCGGGTCGCCGTTTGGGAAGCGCAGGAACTGCAGCATTCGATCATGGGGTATTTGCCGGGGTACGCGACGCCGCGGATCGTGTGCGACGTGCCTTACGTCGGGAAGCGGTGGGTGCACCAGCTCGCGGAATACGACCGCGACCTCGGGATTTCCTACTGGACCAAGAACTACCGGACCGGGATCGAACACGAGGACCCGGAGGCGTTGCAGCGGAAGTACCCGTATTACGACCCGATCCAGACGCTGCCCGAGGCCGGGCAGAACTGGTGGGCCGACCAGAAAACGCGCTGATTCGAGCGCTTGCCCGCGGCAGGGCGACGGATCCGCGGGCAGCCGGCTGTCTCGGGATCGGCGCCCTGCCCTGAAGAAACCGCGCGGTCAGGATCTGGCGTGTCGCAATCACCGCCAAGGGAGTCGTTCGCGGCACTCCTCTCGGACGCGGACCGTCCGTAGCGTCGAAAGGCGCAAGCGGTCCGATCCGAGGGAAGGAACTCCGATGACCGATCTTCCAGCCCCGACCACGCCGTATCTGGAGCCCGAGGCCAAGAAGCTCGCCGAGGACACCGACCCGCACCCGCGCATCTACGAGCTGCCGCCCGAGGAGGGGCGCAGGATTCTCAGCGACCTGCAGAGCGGCGAGGGTGTCGAGCGCCCGGACGTCGACGAGGAGTGGGTCGAGGTCGACGCCGGCGAGTGGGGCACCGTCCGCACCCGCATCATCAAGCCCAAGGGCGCCACCGGCCCGCTGCCGGTCGTGTTCTACATCCACGGCGCCGGCTGGGTCTTCGGCGACGACAAGACCCACGACCGCCTCTTCCGCGAACTCGCGGTCGGGGCCGGCGCCGCCGGTGTTTTCCCGGTCTACGACTGGGCGCCGGAGAAGGGGTACCCCACGCAGGTCGAGCAGAACTACGCCGTCGGCCAGTGGCTGCAGGAGAACGGCGCCGAGCACGGGCTCGACACCTCCCGTGTCGCCGTCGCCGGCGAGTCGGTCGGCGGATGCATGTCCGCGGTCTTCGCGCAGATGAACAAGGACCGCGGCGGGCTCGCGCTCAAGGCGCAGATCCTGCTCTATCCCGTGACGGGGCCGGATTTCGACACCCAGTCGTACCACCAGTTCGCGGAGCACTACTACCTCACGCGCGACGGGATGAAGTGGTTCTGGGACGCGTACACGACCGACGAGAGCAAGCGCGAGGAAAAGTACGCCTCGCCCCTGCGGGCCACCCTCGAAGACCTCGCGGGACTGCCGCCCGCACTCGTCATCACCGCGGAGGCGGACGTCCTGCGGGACGGCGGCGAGCTCTACGCGAACAAGCTCCGCGAGGCCGGCGTCGAGGTGACGGGCGTCCGCATCAGCGGGACCGTGCACGATTTCATGCTGCTGGACGGTCTGCGGGACACACCGGCCACCAACGTCGCGCGGAAGCTGTCCGTCCAGGCATTGCGCGAGGCGCTGCACCAGGAGTGACACCAGAAGGCCCGTGGGCGGCAGACTAGGCAGAGTCTGCCGCCCACCGCCGTGCCGGACACGGCATCCGAGGAGACACGATGAGCCCGACGGCCACAGGTCCGCACGTCGACGCGACCGGTGCGCGGGTGGTCGGCGAGGTCGGCCTGCTGGAGTACGCCGACTGCCAGGTCTCGGCGATCCACGGCCTCCGCGACATCTTCCGCGTCGCCAGCGAGTACGCCGTCGAATCGGCCGATCCTCCGAGCGTGATCCGGGTCAGCACCTGGACCGTGTCCGCCGCCGACGACGGGCCGGTCATGGTCTGCTCCTCGGACACCCATCCCGAGCTCGAACATCGGCTCAGCCACGTCATCATTCCGCCCAGCCTCGTCGTGCCCGAGCTGATGGCATCGGTCGGCGAACTCACCGACTGGCTCGTCGGCCTCCGGTCCGGGGGCACCACTCTCTGCGCCGTGTGCGCCGGCGTGTTCGTGCTCGCCGAGACCCACCTGCTCGACTCGCGGGACGCCACGACCCACTGGGCGTTCGCCGAGGAGCTGGCGCGGCGCTGTCCGGACGTCCGGGTGGACGCTTCCCGCATGGTGATCGACGACGTCGACCTCGTGACGGCCGCGGGGATCCTGGCCTGGGTGGACCTTGGCCTCACACTGGTCGACCGGATGCTCGGTCCCAGCGTCATGCTGCACACGGCGCGCTTCGTCCTCGCCGACCCGCCTCGCCGACGGCAGTCCCTCTACCAGGAATTCACGCCACGCCTCCAGCACGGCGACGCCGACATTCGCGAGGTGCAGGCCCGGCTGCACGCCCACCTCGACGAGCCCCATTCCGTGGAGCAGCTCGCACAGACCGCGGCGATGCACCCGCGCACCTTCCAGCGACGGTTCAAGGAGGCCACGGGCCTGACGGCGACGGAGTACCTCCAGGCGGCGCGCATCGCGAAGGCCCGCGAGTCGCTGGAGCTGACCAACGAGCCGGTCGCTCGGATCTCGCGCAGCGTCGGCTACCTCGACGTGTCGAACTTCCGGCGGCTTTTCAGCGCGCCACGGGCGTCACGCCGTCGGAGTACCGGAACCGGTTCGGCATCGCGGCACGGCTCAGCCAGGAGGGTGACCGGTCGAGCGGTCAGCCGGCGAGGATCCGCTCCACGCCCTCGCGATAGGTGGTGACCCGGAAGCCGGGGAAGCGGGCCGCGAACTTCGAGCTGTCGAAGATGTTGTCGTCGCGGTAGCGGACGAGCAGTTCGTACATCTCGTCGAGCGGTTTGACGAAGCGGCGCCCGAGGCGGAAGGCAAGCATCGGCAGCACCGTGTAGCCGATCTTGCGGCCGGTCGCCTCGGCGGCGAGCTCGACGAGCTGGGCGTAGGACAGCCGGTCCGGGTCGACCGGCAGATGCCACGTCTGGCCGTAGGCGTCCGGGGTGTTGCCGAGCAGCGCCAGCGCCCGGCTCGCGTCGGGGGTCCAGATCAGGGAGCGCTTGGCGCGGGCGTTGACCGGGACGAACGGCCGCTTGCCCGCCCTGATCCGGTCGAACACCAGCGTATTCGTGTAGCTCTTGGTCCGGCCAGGCCCGTAGAACTCGGGAGCGCGGCCGATGAGGCCCTCGACCCGGCCCGCGCGGATGGCCTCGAGCAGCATGGCGGCGAGCTCGCCGCGGACCCGTCCCTTGCGACCGCCCGGCGCGAATGCGGTCGACTCCGTCTGCGGCGCCGACGTTCCCGGATACATGTAGGTGTTGTCGAAGAAGACGAGCTTCGTCCCGTGTTCGGCGCAGGCGTCGATGACGTTGCGCATGATGACGGGGAACTGACGCTCCCACAGCTCCGAGTCCAGGGGCAGGCCGACGGTGAGGTAGGCGATCTCGCTGCCCGCGACAGCGCGGCTCGCGGCCTCGGCATCGGTGAGGTCCGCGGCCACGAGCTCGTCGGTGTCGTTGACCGGCGACGGCTTGCGGCTGACGAGCCGGATGTCCTTGGTGTGGTTGCGGTAGAGCTCGTGCACGAGCTCGTCGGCGATCGGTCCGCCAGCGCCGAGAACGGTCTGCATTCGGGTCTCCTTGAGGTGAGGGGGCGGTGTCGGCGACGGCTCAGTCGCGAGCGGCGTCGTGCCACCAGAGGACGGTGCGGTCGACCACCGCGGCCGGGGTGCGGACCCAGCCGACGTGGTCGTTGGTCGACCCCGGGGGCGACTGGTCGCCGGTGAGGTGCCAGCGGGTGACCGAGGCCGGGGCGAAGAGTCGCCGGGCGAGGTCGTCGACGGCCCCGACCGGTGACAGTGCGTCGTCGCCCAGGCTGATCACGAGGGCCGGCGTGGTGATCGGCTGCTTGATCGCGTAGGGCGGCCGGCCGGTGAGGACCATGCGCGCCCATTCGCGCATGAACGTGCGGGCCCCGGGGCCGCCGAACGCCGGCTTCGGCAGGTAGCCGAACACTGCGGTCGCCGCCGGGACCACGAGCGCCGCCAGGGCAGCGAGGTGGAGACCTCCGCAGGCGAAGTGCCGGTAGTGCGGGATCGCACCGGCGACCGTGATCACCCCGTCGGCCGGCGGGCCGGGTGAGCTCGTGCCCGGCCACGAGCTGTCCCCCGAGGCTGTGCCCGAGAAGCAGCACTGGCCGCCCGGGCAACTCCGCCCTCGCCGCGGCGACTGCCTGTGCGATGTCGTCGATCTCGTCGCGGTAGGCCCAGTCCTCGCGTCGGCTCGCCCGCGGCTCGCCGTGCTCGAACCCTCGCCGGCGCAACGCTCGGGCCTCCCACCCGCGCCGCTCGAACTCGGCGACCAGCGGGCGGTAGTAGCCGGAGCCGATGGCCATCGCCGGCGAGATGAGGACGATCGGCGGGCTGGCGCCAGCCTGGTCAGCGTCCGCCATGGGTCGCCGTCGTCGAGGAGAGCACGGTGAAGCCGATGCCGGCGTCCTGGAGCCGCCGCAGCAGGTTCTCGCCCATCGCGGCCGCGGTGGTGACCTGGCCGGCGGTGGGCGGGTTGTCGTCGAAGGCGAGGCACAGCGCCGATTCGGCCAGCATCTTGGCGGTCTCGGTGTAGCCGGGGTCTCCCCCGCTGACCTGGGCGTGCACGGTCTCGCCGCCGCCCTCGCCGACGAAGTCGACGGTGAACCAGGCGCGCTCGCGTCGCTCCGCCGATGGCCCCTCGCCTTGCGGGATGCGCCGGCCGATGGCACGGCGCAAGGGCGGGATCTGCACTGCGGCCAGGACCGCGGGGAAGCCGGCGATCGCGCCGGCGACTGTAGCGACGCGTCGGGCCCCGATGTAGTGGGAATAGGTGAAGTCCGGCCCGTAGTCCGCGCGGGCGAGCGCGGACCGCCGGACGACCTCGGGGTCGATCGTGGGCAGCGGGATCAGCCAGGTCCCGAGCACACTGTCGCGATGGGGGCGGCCGATGCGGGCGCGAACCCGGCGTCCCCGCGGCCGCGGCTCGAGCCGACGGCGTCCGGACGCGGCCCGCAGCATGGCGCGCGGTCGCGACAGCTGGCCGAGACCGGAGTGCAGGGTGCCGCCGGAGATGGCGGCGTTCGTGCGGACCACGCCCCGGAGGGCCACCGGCACGCCGGACGGCAGCTGCTGGACGGTGAAGAGCGCGCCGAGATCGTGCGGGATCGAGTCGAAGCCGCAGGCGTGGACGAGGCGAGCGCCGGTCCGCTCGGCCGTCGCGTGGTGCTCGACGTACATCCGGTCGACGAACTCGGGCTCGCCGGTGAGGTCGACGTAGTCCGTGCCGGCGGCGGCGCAGGCGGCCACGAGCGGTTCGCCGTGCTCCAGGTACGGGCCCACCGTGGTGATCACGACCCGCGCGGACTCGGCGACGCGGGACAGGGACCGGGGATCCGAGGAGTCGGCGTGGAGGAGCGCGATGTCCTCCAGCCGCTGGTTGCTCTTGAGGAGCCGGCCGCGGACGGCCTCCAGCTTGGCCCGGTTGCGTCCGGCGAGGGCGAGCCTCGCCCCGGAAGGGAGATTGGCGGCGAGGTACTCGGCGGTCAGGCCGCCGGTGAAGCCGGTGGCCCCGAGGAGCATGACGTCGTAGGGGCGCGGGTTCGTGCGTGCGGACATCGGATCTCGGCTCCTCGGGAAATGCGCTATGTTTACAGTGCTAACCGAGCGTAGAAGGGTGAAGTAAGCGATGTCAACTTCGGAGAAGGGTGGCTACCATCACGGCGACCTGCGGGCGGCGCTGCTGTCGGCCGCGATGGAGATGCTCGAGGCCGGCGAGCCCTTCTCGCTTCGGGCCGTCGCGCGCCGGGCCGGGGTGTCGCCGACGGCGCCGTACCGCCATTTCAAGGACCGCGACGCACTGGAGTCCGCGCTGGCCGCCGAAGGGTTCCGGGACCTGCTGACCGATCTGGGCGACGGGCGCAACCCGCCCGCCTCGCTTGCGGACCTGGCCGAATTCGCGGTCGCCTACGTCGCCTTCGCACTGCGGCGTCCGGCCCTCTTCCGCGTGATGTTCGGCAAGCCGTGCGACGACGCCGACGACGAGCGGGTCAAAGCCGCGGAAGCACTGCACGAACTGCTGGCCGCCGCGCTCGACCGAGTCTTCCCCGAGGCCGACGCCTCGGCGCTGGCCTCGGCCGGCTGGGGCCTCGCGCACGGGCTGGCCTGCCTGCACCTCGACGGCAAGCTGCAAGCGGCGTCAGAGAAGGAGGTCGCCGAACGGGTGCGCGGCGCCTTCCTCGCGATCGCCTCGGTCGGTCCCTGACGCGTGTCGCGTGCCTCGCACCACCCGTTGTTGACAGTGCTTACATCCCGTGCCATCCTCGGTGTTAACGCTGCTTACATCGGAGGAGAGAGCTCATGGCATCGACCGGCAAGCTGACCGACCGGACGGTGGAGGTCGACCTCGGAGGCCGTCTCGTCGCCGTCCCCGAAGGCGGCCTCTACGACCGGTTCCGGATGGACACCGACCTCGACGAGGTCGCGCGGGACCCGAGGGTCAGCAGCGTCGACTTCTTCCGGCGGATGCCGAAGACCCGCGTGGACTCGCGCATCGGGCCGACGCTGACGCCGAACTTCTACTACCGCATCGCCACGGCCCGGCTCACGATGCTCGCGCCGACGAAGGCCGTCCGGGCCCGCCTGCCCCAGGAGCTGGATCCGCTCGAGATCGCCCCTGGCCTCGGGATCGTCTCGGCGATGGCCTTCCGGTACGACGTCTGCGACATCGACTTCTACACCGAGGCCGCCGTCGGCATCGCCGTCAAGCCGGCCCGGCACAGCGGCGGGCTGGGCTTCCTCGACCTGGTCGCCGGGCTGAAGAACGACTCCCTGCACTCCTACGTGCTCTCGCTTCCGGTCAACACCGAGATCGCGCAGGTGCGCGGCCACGACGGGTACGGCTTCCCCAAGTGGGTCACCCAGCTCGACGTCGACATCGACCCCCGGCGCACCTCCTTCCGGGTCGCCAACGACCAGGGCGGCCTCGACCTCGCCTTCTCGGCGCCCACCCCGAAGCAGACCGCCCGGCGCACCGGCGAGCACGTCTCGACCCTGACCTCTTACACCACGATCGACGGCGCCTGGCACTCCACGACCAGCCAGATCAACCTGCTGTCGTCGGGCGTCGCGCGGTTCCCCCGCGGCCTGGACCTGCAGCTGGGCGAGGGCCGGATGAGCGAGGACCTGCGCTCGCTGAAGCCGATCCGGACGATCCAGCTCGACGTCGCCACCGAAGGCCAGCTGGCCCTGCACATGCCGGTGCCCACCTCCGTCCAGGACCGGAGCTGAGAACAAGATGACCATCACGAACGCGCGCCGCCTCGACACCGCTCTTCCGGCTTCGCTGACGCAGGCCCGGCTCGAGCGCCTGGCCGCCCTGGTCGCCGCTGCCGGAGCCCAGCGGGTCGTCACGACCTCGCCCTACACCGGCGCACCGCTCGCGGACCTGCCCGTCTCCACCCCCGACGACGTCGAGGAGGCCTTCGCCCGGGCACGCGCTGCCCAGGCCGGCTGGGCGGCGACCCCGGTGGCCGACCGCGCGCGCATCCTGCTGCGCTTCCACGACCTCGTCCTTCAGCGGCAAGAGCAGGCTCTAGACCTGATGCAGGCCGACAGCGGCAAGACCCGTCGCGACGCCTTCCTCGAGGTCGGCGACATCGCCGTCACCGCCCGCTACTACGCGCGCAGCGCACGGCGGCTGCTCTCGCCGAAGCGTCGCAAGGGCGCGATCCCGGTGCTGACCCACACCACCGAACTGCACCACCCCAAGGGCGTCGTCACCGTCATCTCGCCGTGGAACTACCCGCTCAGCATGGCCGCCGGCGACGCCATTCCGGCCCTGCTGGCCGGCAACGCCGTGGTGCAGAAGCCCGACACCCAGACCGCACTGACCGCGCTGTGGGCGATGGAGCTGATGCGCGAGGCCGGATTGCCCGCCGACGTGTGGCAGATGGTGATCGGCCGCGGCAGCTCCATCGGAGGCGCGCTCATGGCCGGCGCGGACTACCTGATGTTCACCGGCTCCACCGCCAGCGGGCGACAGATCGCGCGCGACGCGGGCGAGCGGCTCATCGGCGCGTCGCTGGAGCTGGGCGGCAAGAACGCCATGGTGGTGCTCGCCGACGCCGACATCGAGAAGGCCGCCGCCGGTGCGGTCGCCGCCTGTTTCCCCTCGGCCGGGCAGCTGTGCGTGTCCGTCGAGCGGCTTTACGTCGCCGACGAGATCCACGACGCGTTCGTGGCCGCGTTCGTCGAGCGCACCCGGGCCATGCGCCTGGGTGCTGCCTACGACTTCTCGATGGACATGGGCTCGCTGACCACGCCCTCGCAACTCGAGACGGTCAGCGCACACGTCGGCGACGCGGTGTCGAAAGGCGCGACGGTGCTGGCCGGCGGCCGCGCCCGTCCCGACCTCGGGCCGCTGTTCTACGAGCCGACGATGGTGGCGATGGCCAACGCCACTCCGTACGGACTCAACGCGAGCGTCTGGGGCCGCAACGGCGCCGAGGCCCGCAAGGTGGCGCGACGGCTGCACGCCGGCACCGTCAACGAGGCGTTCGCCGCCGCCTGGGGCAGCATCGACGCCCCCATGGGCGGCATGGGCGACTCGGGCCTCGGCCGCCGGCACGGCGCCGACGGACTGCTCAAGTACACCGAAGCCCAGACCGTCGCCCACCAGCGGCTCCAGGGCTTCAACCCGCCCCGCGGAATCGAGCACGAGCAGTGGGCGCGGCTCCTGACCCGGGCGTTCAAGATGCTGCGCGCACTGGGCGTCCGATGACCACGAAGTCGCCACGGTTCGCCGTCCGCCCCCGTACGAAGGAAGATCAGCCATGACCAAACGCGTCCTCCACGTCGTCACTAACGTCGGCCACTACGACGACCCGTCCCACGCCACCGGGTTGTGGCTCTCCGAGCTTACGCACGCCTGGCACGTGTTCGCCGAGGCGGGCTTCGACCAGACCCTGGTCAGCCCGGCAGGCGGCGCAGTGCCGCTCGAACCGCGGTCGCTGAAGTTCCCCAGCTACGACAAGACCGCCAAGGCCTGGCGCGCCGATCCCGCGAAGATGGATCTCCTCGCGACCACGAAGAGCCCCGAGGAGATCGACTCCGCCGACTTCGACGCCGTCTACTTCACCGGCGGCCACGCCGTGATGTACGACTTCCCCGACTCCGAGGGCCTTCAGCGCATCACCCGCGAGATCTACGAGCGCGGCGGCATCGTCTCCTCGGTCTGCCACGGTTACTGCGGCCTGCTCAACACCCGGCTCTCCGACGGCTCCTACCTCATCGACGGCAAGCACATGACCGGCTTCGCCTGGCAGGAGGAGGTGCTCGCCCGCGTCGACAAGCTGGTGCCCTACAACGCCGAGGAACGCGCGAAAGAGCGCGGCGCGCTCTACAAGAAGGCCAAGCTGCCGTTCGTCTCCTACACCGTGACCGACGGCAACCTCGTCACCGGCCAGAACCCGGGCTCGGCCAAGGCCACGGCGCAAAAGGTCGTCGAGGCCCTCGCGGGCAACGCGTCGCAGGCCCAGCCCTGAGACGCGCAACTCGTCGCCGTGGGGACCTCTGGCCGTGGGCCAACCCCGGGGAAGCTCCTCGGCGGCGTCCGCCTGCTGAGCGCCGGCGATCTCGCCCAGCAGGCCGGAGCGGCCGGCCGTCATTCCGGTGCGCCGGGCATCGCCGAGGCGTCGTAGGAGAGCAGCTCCCAGCTGTGGCCGTCCGGGTCGTCCACCGCGCGGTTGTAGAGCCAGCCCATGTCCTGCGGCGGGCGCGGCTCCGAACCGCCCGCCTTCACGGCGGCGTCGGCCAGCTGGTCGACCTCCTCCCTCGACTCGGCTGGCACCGCGAGGATCGACTCGATCGCGCTGGAGGCGACGGGGCGAGAGGTGAACTGGCTGAACTGCTCGTGCGTCATGAGCTGAACGGTCACCGCCTCCCCGAGAATGACCTGCGCGGAAGTGTCGCCGGTGAACTGCGGGTTCAGCTCCCCGCCCAGCGCCAGGTAGAACGCGGTGCTCGCGTCCAGGTCGGCGACCGGCAGGTTGACGTAGATCTGCTTGAAAGCCATGGGTGCTCCTCGGTTCTGGTAGCCAGGCGTTCCGGCTGATCACGAACCTACGGCCCGACCTCGGCGTCGGTCTTGTACAGGAGCGACACCATCTCCCCGGCGTCGGGACGACGCAGCTGGGTCGCCGTCCGGCCCACGAACCGGGTCAGGGACCGCGCCAGATGCGGCTGGTCGTGGTAGCCGACCAGATGCACGACGTCGGCCGCGGCCACGCCCTGGCGCAGCAGCATCGCGGCCTGCCGCACCCGCTCGATCTGCCGGATCGTGCCCTGCGTCAGGCCCGTGGCCGCGGAGACCCGGCGCTGCACCGAGCGCGGGGTGACCAGTATCGGCCGGTCGCCGGCGAGGACGTCGGTCACCAGCGGGTCGCGCGCCAGCAAACCCGCCCGGACCAGGCGGTCCACGAACGTCTCCGCGTTCTCGTAGGTGGGGATCTCCCACTCGGTGTTCTGCAGCACGAACGAGCGCGGCGTCGTGAACGGGCTCGACACGCTGCCGTCCACCAGCCCGCCGACCGGCAGATTCCGCAGGAAGGCGCCGTGCCGGAAGATCACGCCGAACGCGCTGCCCAGTCCGCCGCCCAACGGAACCACGGTGGGCCGGGTCTCCGGACCGCGGACCGACACGGCGGTCTCCCCGGCCGACGCCCACACCAGCAGCTCCCAGTTCGAGTTCACGACCGACACCATGCGTTCGGGCACGAACCCGCCCTGCCCGCCGTCCGGCCCCACCCGGTAGACGCCCTCGACATAGGGCGAGTCCGACACGCGGTACTCCAGCCCTGGGATCCCCTCAACCCGGTCGAGCGACACGCCCGGAAGCGTAGCGCGCAGCGACCGGACACCCGGTCAGGTCCCGACGAGTATCCGCAAGAAGAAGAACGAGCCGACGCAGAACGCGGCCATGACGACGAACATGCACCCCAGCACGGCCCGGCTGGTCTTCTCCACCGGATACGACTCCGCCGGCGAGCCGGGATTGACGCACACCGTCAGGGCTTGCCGGACCGGCAGCGGCTTGGCCTTGCTCCAGACCGTCTTCCCTTGATAGGTGCGGCCGTCCGGACCGGCGTACTGGTAAACACTGAGGTACGAAGGCGACGTGGACGGATCGTCGCCACTGCCCACCCCGGGCACGGCGTGGTGGCCGACGACCACCGCCTGGACGTGCGGCCAGGTCCGCATCCCCTTCTCCCGGCGCCGGAGCTTGCGCATCTGGAACACCGAGATCAGGACCACCGCCAGGACGAAGCCTCCCCAGCAGCACCACGCCACGATCTGCACAGTCCGCACGAACCCCAGCCTTCCTCGTCCGGCGATCCGCCGATCAGGGAAAGACCGGCACGCCGGCGGTGGGACTCCGCCGAAGGCCGCGCGGTTCCCTAGATCGCCACCGACGGCGAGGGTGTCCAGTGCCGCTACGGGGAATCCGCGTCCAGGATCAACATCGTCATGTCGAGGACTCTTTGGTAGTACTCGCGACCGTGGGCGTCGAGTTCGGGGATGACCCGGACGAGCCGCTGTTCGCAGTCGGCGAGGATGTTCCATCGCCAGTCGTCCAGGACACCCTGCTGCGCAAGCCAGGCGGAGACACAACCGGAGGGGTGTGCGTCAAGCAGCACCAGATCGAAGCCCGCCACGTCGGCGCCTCGCCACCCGCTCGGGAACGGCGCCTTCCGATGCGCCTCCCACAGCGTCGCGACAGCTGCCAGCCGCTCCGTGTGATCCAACGGCTTCCTCCCCCGGTGCCATGACGCGCGAGCGTCGGCATTTCCGCCGTCTCCGGGCCGTGCCGGAGCTGATAATGATCATTTCATGTCACGCCGTCGAACCGCCGTCCTGCTGGGCGCCCTCGCTCTTTTCACCGCCGCGTGCTCGTCGGCTCCGGACATCGCCCCGCCGACGATCGGCGGATCCCTGGTGGTGGCGGGCAAGGACAAGGCCGGGCAGCCCGCGGTGTGGCGGGTGACCGAAGGCGCCGCGACGCCGTTGCTGAGCGGGAACACCGCGCCGAAGCTGCCCGCCGTGGCGCTGTCGCCGGACGGCCGGACGCTCGGCTACATCAACGGCTCCGGCCGGATCGTGGTGCACGACGTCGCCGCGGGCACCGAGATCGTCGCCCAAGCCTCGGTGACCGGTCCGCTGTGCGCGGCCTGGGCTCCCGACAGCGCGCGCTTCGCGATCACCGCCGACCAAGGAGTGTCCACAACAGACCGCAAGGGCGTCGTGACCGGTCTCATCACCCGGTCCAGCGGCTTCTACCACGAGACCGGACCCGGCTCCTCGGGCGACTCCCGGGAGGTCGTGTCCGGGATGACGTGCGCCCGCTGGACCGACCCGGACACGGTGCTGGTCGGCCGCTACAACGGCGAGCTGCCCTCGGCGATGCCGACCGGCGGCGGCGCGCTCGCGCCGAACGCGACAGTCGTCGGCCACGTCGCCGCGGGTACCGTCCAGGACCTGCCCCAGAAGGAAGACCTCCTGCGCACCTGCCAGGGACACGTGCTGCTGCACCGGGCGCCCGATCCGGCCGTGGTCGGCCCGACGCTCCTCGCGGACGCCTCCGACCTGTCGCGCACCGCCGAAGTGCCGATGGGCGCCGGTGACCTCGCGTGGTTCTTCCAGCCGGGAACCTGTGCGCTCGTGGTCGTTTCACACACCGGCGACGAGGACAGCTACGACTACACCGTCAAGCTGTTCGACCCGGTCACCGGGCAGCAGCGCAGCTCCCGCACGCTGCCGATCGCGCTGGGCGGCGACAGCGGCATCAACGGACCCTTCCTCAGCACCTCGGTCGTCCCGTCCCCGGCGCCGGGCGCGCTCGCCGCGGCGTTCACGGACGACAACACGCACCAGCTGATCGTCGCGGACCTGGCGACCGGCGGCACCCGCCGCGTGGACGGGCCGTGGAGCGAGGCCACGCAGGTGCTCGGCTGGATCCCGGGCGCGAGCACCGCCAAGTAGGGCCCGGCGCCCGCGGCCAGTCCGGACACTCCCCCGTGTCGCCCATCGTGGGTCAGCGGGACGGGCGCGCCTCGGCGAGATCCGCGAAGGTGCGGAGCAGGACGTGCGCGAGGTTGTAGACCACCGCGCCCGGCGGTGCCTGGCCAGCCTGTTCCACGGTTCCCACAATGCTCGTCATCGGTTTGCCCGCGGTCTTCGCCGCCGCCGCGACCGAGCTGATCGCCTGTGCGACAACGGGTTCCGCCGCTCCGCCAGGGAGGCCGAGCGCCACCGCGAGATCGGCGGGCCCGACCAGAACCGTGTCGACGCCCGGGATCGCGAGGATCTCCGCTGCCGCCGCGACGGCCTCCGGAGTCTCCAGCATCGGGACGACGATCGTCGTCTCCGCGGCGTGCCGGAGGTGCTCGGCGGCGCTGCGGGCGCCGAACCGGCCGGCCCGGCTATAGGTCGCGAAGCCCCGTTTCCCGAGCGGCGGATAGTGCGCCGCCGCGACCGCCGACCGCGCCTGTTCCGCGGTGTCCACATGCGGCACGACCACCCCGTCCGCGCCGAGGTCGAGAACCCGCAGCATCAGCGCGGGCTCGTCCTCGCCGACGCGGACCAGCACCCCGAGCCCGTGCGCCTGGGCCGCGACGATGTGCTGCTGCAGCGGCACCAGGTCCGCCGGTCCGTGTTCGCAGTCGAGCACGACGAAGTCCAGGCCCGCCACCCCGGCCATCTCGACCAGCGTCTCCGCGGGCAGCCGCAGTAACCCGCCGAGCAGCCGTTCCCCGGACTGCAGCCGGTGTTTCAGCGTGGTCATCGGGCCACCATCCCCGCCGAAAGGTCGATGTCGGCCGCGCACAGTCCCGGCATCGCGAGCATCGCGAGCACCGCCGCGGCCACTTCCGCCTCGGTGACCATCCGGCCCAGCGCGGCCCGGCTCGTGAACGCGCGTTCGGCCTCCTCGTAGCTGACGCCGGTCCGCTCGGCCTCCAGCCGGAAGTTCCGCTCCATCCGCGGGCCGTCGACCGGGCCCGGCGACAGCGAATTCACCGCCACGCCGAACGGTCCGACCTCTCCCGCGAGCGTCGCCGTCAAGCCCAGTACGGCCATTTTGGACGCGCAGTACGGCGTGCGGCGCAGCAGCGGACGCTTCCCGCTCACCGACGCGAGGTTGACGACGTCCCCCGCGCCCCGTGCCACCATCGGCGGCAGGAAAGCCCGGCACACCAGGTAAACCCCGCGCACGTTGACGCCGAAGACCTCGTCCCATTCCTCCGGCTCGACGTCGACGAGCGGTTTGACCGGCCCCGCGACCCCGGCGTTGTTGACCAGCACCGAAATCTCCTCGTCGGCGACCTCGGCGGCGAGCGCGGCGACCGAATCCGGATCGGCGACGTCGCACACCGCTGCCCGGCCCGGACCCGGCAGCGCCGCGACAGTCTCCTCGAGGGTGTCGCGGCGCCGCCCGGCCACGACCACCCGCGCACCGGCTCCCGACAGCGCGCGGGCGATCGCGCGGCCCAAACCGTTCCCGCCGCCGGTGACGAGCGCGGTCCGTCCGGCGAGCTGGGCCGTCACGCCGGGTTCCACGACAGTTCGCCCCGCCGGAATTCCGCCGCGCGCACGTCGCCGGAGCGGGCATGCCCCTCGAACAACTCGACCCGCGCCGCGCGCCCGCACACCTCGCCGAGCCGCACGCTCGATTCGCTGCTCGTGACCTCCTGATAGGTGACCGTCTTGAGGTACTTGCCCACCCACAGCCCGCCGGTGTAACGCGCGGCGCCCCGCGTCGGCAGGACGTGGTTGGTGCCGATCACCTTGTCCCCGTAGGACACGCACGTGCCCGGGCCGAGGAAAAGCGCGCCGTAGTCCCGCATCTTGTCCAACGCCTGCCGCGGGTTCTCGGTCAGCACCTGGACGTGCTCGAACGCATAGGTGTCCGCCAGCGCGAACGCCTCGTCGAGATCGTCCACGACATGGATCTCGCCGTGGTCGCGCCAGGCCGGAGCGGCGAAATCGCGCGTCGGCATCCCGGGCAGCAGCGCCTCGACGTGTTCCAGCACCTCCCGGGCCACGTCCTCGGACGTGGTGATCAGCACCGCCGGGGAATCCGGGCCGTGTTCGGCCTGGGACAACAGGTCCACCGCGACGACGAACGGATCGGCGGTGCGGTCGGCGACGACCAGCACCTCGGTCGGGCCGGCGAACAGGTCGATGCCCACCTCGCCGAACAGCTGCCGCTTCGCTTCCGCGACATAGGCGTTGCCCGGACCGGCGATGAGGTCGACGCGCCCGACGGTCTCGGTTCCGACCGCCAGCGCGGCCACTGCCTGCACCCCGCCCAGCAGGTAGATCTCGTCCGCCCCGGCCAGATGCATGGCCGCGACGGTCGCTTCCGGCACCTCCCCGCGGATCGGCGGCGTGCAGGCGGCCACCCGCGGCACCCCGGCGACCTTCGCGGTCACGATCGTCATGTGCGCGGACGCGGTCAGCGGGTACCGGCCGCCCGGCACGTAGGCGCCCGCGGCCGCGACCGGGACGTGCTTCTGTCCCAAGTAGACACCCGGAAGCGTCTCGATCTCGAACTCCCGCAGCGAGTCCCGTTGGCGTTGCGCGAAAGTGCGCACCTGGTCCTGGACGAACCGGATGTCGTCGAGCACCTGCCCGGGAACCCGGGCGACGATCTTCTCGATCTCCTCGGCGGACAGCCGGAACGACTCGGGCGACCACGCGTCGAATTTCTCCGAGCACTCGCGGACCGCGGCGTCCCCGCGTTCGCGGATGTCGGCGATGATCGCGCGGACCCGGTCGCCGACGTCGGTGCGCTCGGCGGCGACCTGCTCGGCCGGAACCGCGGATTTCAGGGTCTTGGGCATGCGAAACTCCTTCGGGAACGGGAAAAACTGCACAGCCAATCGGCTATTGCCGCGGCCGCGGCGCCGGGTGCCTCGTAGGTCAGCAGGTGCCCGGCTTCCGGGAGCACCCGCAGGACGGCGTTGCGCGCCCGCGCGGCGATCGCGCGGTGGAACTCGGGCGGGCACAACCGGTCCTGTGCCCCGGAGACGACGAGCACCGGACAGGACAGGCCCGCGACCGCCGCGTGCGCGTCGCGCCGGGTCGCCTGGGCGGCGAGCTGGGCGCGGAATACCTCGGGGCCGACCCGTCGTGCCATGGCGAGAAAACGCCGGTGCCACACCGGATCCGGGCCGGAGAACATCGTCGGCAGGATCTCCTGCGCGACCACCGCGTCGAACTCGCCCTCGCGGGTGCGGCGGTCGAACCGGGCCCACGCGGCGAGCTGCTCCGCGGTCGGCGCGCCGGCATTGGTCGAGACGGCGCAGAAACCGGCGAGCCGCTCCGGCGCGCGGCGGGCGACCTCGAACCCGGCGATCGCCCCGAGACTGAGCCCGGCGAGCACGAATGGGCCCTCGACCGCGGCCAGGATCTGCTCGGCCATGCCGCCGAGGTCCGGTGCGGTGATCTCGGCGTGCACCACCGGCCCGGGGAGGTGCGGGAGGACGTCCGCCCAGACCTCCGCGTCGCACAGCATCCCCGGGACCAGCACCACCGGCAGGTCGGTCACCGGGCGGCGGCGCCGGGCAGCAGATGCCACGGCGCGAGATAGCCGTTGTGGTCGAGGCCCACGCCGGCGTCGGCCGCCGCCTTGACCACCTCGTCGTCCCAGTCGAGCCGCACGCGGCCGTCGCCGCTGTTGACGACGAGCAGCGTCGCCTGCTCCGCGGCGACGTTGCGGACGCTCCGCCAGGCACCGCGCGGCACGGAAACCATGTCCCACGGGCCGAGGCGCACGCTCACCTCGTCGTGCCGGTTGAGCGTGACCTCCCATTCGCCGTCCTTGACCAGCAGCACCTGCGTTTCGTCGTGCCGGTGCAGGGGAATTCCCTCGCCCGGCTCGGCGCGCAGCCACGCCACGTTGTGCCCGTGCGGGTGGTAAATCCGCGGCTCCTGGTCGCGGTCCTCGGTCATGCCGAAGCCGATCACCGGGGCCAGCTCGGCGCGTCCGCCGGGCACGGCGTTGCCCAACAGGGCGCGGCCGGACCACTGCAGGTCGTCGGGCGTGGCCACGCGGCGGCGCAGCTTCGCCGCGTCGTAGGACGGCAGGGCGGCGATGTCGGCCGGAGCCATCGGCTGGATCAGCTCCGCCTCGTCGGGCAGCTCGTCGCCGGCGAGAGTGTCGACCAGCCGGTTGTCTGCGGTCAGGTGCAGGCCGTGCCTGCCCGCCTCCCGCAGCACCGACGGACCCCAGATGATGCCGCCGGTGTCGTCGTGGCCCAGGACGGTGAACAGCCAGCCGTCGTCCGGGCCGATGTTGGTGAACCCGCGGAAAATCCACGTCGGGATCGAGGCGATGTCGCCCTCGCGCAGCACCAGCTCGCCTTCGTCGCCGTCCGCGCCCCAGCGGAGCAGGAACTCGCCGCGGAAGCACAGGAACACCTCGGCGGTGAAATGCAGGTGCAGATTGTTGGTGATCCCGTGCGGCATCGCCGCCGCCCCGATGTTGAACCCGTGCGGCTCGCGCAGGTTCACCACCTGGTCCGCGTTCTGGGTCACCCCCGGGCCGATCATCGAGTAGTTCTCCTTGCGGTCCGACCCCGGCGTCCGGCAATCGATGAACGCCTGGTCGCACGACACGAAATCGGCCCGCCGGATCGTCCGGCGCGCCAGCTCGCCCGCCGGCACCCGCACTTCGTCGGTACGCATGGGCACCCCTCCGGAAATCTCGGTGTTAATACGTATGCATAGGACCATCGCGACCGGATTCTGTCAAGCAGGTCCAGCGTCCGGCTTTCCCGCGAGCCGCGGGAGGAACGTCCGGGATTTCCGCTAGGATCCGTATGCATGGAGCCGTCGCGCGGAAGAGGAGCCGATGCCGATCACGAGTCATGACGTGGCCCGGCTCGCCGGGGTCTCGCAGCCGACCGTCTCCCGGGCGCTGCGCGGGGACCACCGGGTCTCGGAGGCCACCCGCACCCGCGTGCGCGAGGCGGCGGACGCGCTCGGCTACGTGCCGAGCGAGGCGGGCCGGAGCCTGGCCACGCGGGCGACGCACTGCGTCGGCGTGGTCGTCACCGACCTGACCAACCCCTTCTACCCGCACCTGATCGGCCCGCTGCACGACACGCTCGAACAGCACGGCTACCGGATGATGCTGTTCGCCGAACGCAGCGAGGCCGCGCTGGAGACCGAACGGCTGCTCGACCGGTCGATCGACGGGGTCGTGCTCACCACAGCGGTGATCGGCTCCGGCCTGCCCGCCGAACTGACCCGCCGGGGCCTGCCGTTCGTGTTCCTCAACCGCGAAACCGGGGCGGGCAGCGCCGACGCGGCGGTGGTCGACAACGAGGCGGGCGGGCGGCTGGTCGCCGAGGAGCTGCTGCGGCTGGGCCACACCGACCTCGCGCTGATCGGCGGGCCGGCCGAGACCACCACCGGCCGCGACCGCGAACTCGGCTTCCGGATGGGCCTTTCCGAGGCGGGCATCGGGCTGCCGCGCCGCCGCGTCCGGCAGGGCCCGTTCGACTACGGGACCGGATACGACGGACTGCTCGACCTGATGTCCGAGGGCCTGCGGCCCACCGCGGTGTTCTGCGGCAACGACGTCATCGCGATCGGCGCGATGAACGCGGCCCGGCGGCTCGGCCTGGACATCCCCGGCGACCTCACCGTCATCGGGTTCGACGATCTGCCGATGGCCGCCTGGGAGACCTTCGACCTGACGACCGTCCGGCACGACCTCGACGGCATGGCCAAGGCCGCGGCGGGCCTGCTGGTCGAACGCCTCGGCGGGAACGACGAGCCCCCGCGGCGCACTGTGTTCGCACCCTCCCTGGTGCCCCGCGGCACGCACGCGCCGCGCTGACCTCCGCTGCCGTCGCCCCGGCAGCGGAGGCACGGCGGCTCACCGGGCGTATTTGTCCGCGGACAGGTCGCTGCGGTAGGTCTCCTTCATGAACACCGTGATCACCACGAGCGCCAGCACCGCGGCGGCCGCGAGGTACATCCACACCGCGTAGATCGTGCCGGACTTCGCCACCAGCAGCGTGGCGACGAACGGCGTGATGCCCATGAAGATCGAGAACGAGCAGTTGTACGCGATCGAACTCGCGCTGAACCGGGTCCGGGTCGCGAACATCTCCGCCGCGCATACCGTGACGATGCCGGTCAGGAAGAACTCCGGCACCAGGTAGATCAGCTGGCTCGCCACCGCGGCCCCGAACGTGCCCGCCTGGCCGACCCGGAACGCCAGCGGCACCAGCACGACGCAGCAAACGGCACCGGTGATGAGCATCGGCTTGCGCCCGATGCGGTCGGAGATCGCGCCGGCGAGCGGAAGCAGCGGGATCAGCACCGCGACCGAGATCATGTTCGACAGCCACGCCGCGGACTTCGGCAGGTGCAGCGTTTCCGACAGGTACTCCGGATAGAACGTGACCCAGGTGTAGGACAGGATCGCCAGCATGATCGACGCGCCGCAGAACACCAGGATCGGCCGCCACTGGGAACGCAGCGCCTCGCGCAGCGGAGCCTCGACGACGTTCGTGCCGTGCTCGGTGGCCGCGACGAATTCCGGCGTCTCGTCGAGGCGGCTGCGCAGCCACACCCCGATCGCGCACAGCGGCAGCACCGCGAGGAACGGGATCCGCCAACCCCAGCTGTGCAGGGCCGCGTCGCTGAACAAGGCGCTCATCAGCGCTGCCGTGCCGGCGCCGGCGAGGATGCCGAAGAAGCAGCTGTTCGACGCGAACGACGTGTAGAACCCGCGCCGGCGCGGCTCGGCCCACTCGACCACGAACGCGACCGCGCCGACGTACTCCCCGCCCGCGACCATGCCTTGCAGCACCCGCAGCACCAGCAGGATCAGCGGGGCCGCCAGCCCGATCTGGCCGTACGTGGGGAGCACGCCGATCGCCGCCGTGGAAACGCCCATGAACAGCACCGTCCACAACAGCACCCGCTTGCGCCCCAGCCGGTCGCCCCACCGGCCGAGGACGGTCCCGCCGAGCGGGCGCACCAGACAGGCGATCGCGATCACCGCGTACGCGCTCAGCACGCTGGCGGTGTGGTCGCTCGACGGGAAGAACGAGGCCGCGAGCACGGGCGCCATGTAGCCGTAAAGCCCGTAGTCGAACTGTTCGACGAAGTTGCCGATACTGCCGGCGAGGATCACCCGGCGGATCGCCTTTCGTCGTCCGGTCGCCTCAGCGGACGCGGCTGCGGTCGGCGTGACGGTGGACATGACACCTCCAGTGGCGTCTCACAACGGCTCAGCCGTTTGCATACGTATGGATGGCAACTTAAGTGGCCGGGGTCACCGGGTCAAGGTTGCCGTCCGCGCGAATTTTTCCCAGGCAGCGGCCGCAAGATCACCTGCGGCACGGCTTCGGCCCGTCCGCTTGTCTCCGTTAATGCATACGGATACAGTGCCCACCGCCATCCTCTGCCGAGAAAGGACACCGCCATGCCGCTCGATCCGGTCGCCTACCAGCCCTACGAGGACCCGGACGACTTCATCCGCGAGGTCACCGACCGGATCTGGGTGCAGCGCGACATCTCCTACATCGTCGACAACTACGAACCCGACTCGATTGTGCACGGCGGCCTCGGCACCGTGACCGGGCGGGACGGCGTCATCGAGGGCAGCCTGATGCGGATCGCGCAGGTGCCGCAGCACGTCGGCCAGGCCGAGGACGTCGTCTGGGAGGCCAGGGGCGACGACGCCTTCCTCAGCTCGCACCTCGTCTTCTCCGCCGACATCCACCTCGTGAACGGCCGGCCGGTCCCGATCCGCAAGCGCACCATCGCGAACTGCCTCTACCGGCGGGGCCGCATGGTCGAGGAATGGGTCGTCCGCGACGATCTCGCCGACTGCCTGCAGCTCGGCCTCGACCCGGCCGAGGTCGCGCGCGGGCTGCGGTTCCGCGGCTACGAGGGATCGATGACGAAACCGGCGCCCGCCGACGTCCTGGCCGCCGGCGACAGCGGGCCGCGCCCGGACGAACACCGGCCCGAATGCGAGATGGTGCTGGAGTTCGTCGAGGAGGTCTGGAACGCGCGCCGCTTGCACAAGGTGGCCGATTTCATGCACCGGGACCTCTTCCTGCACACCGTCGGCGACCGGACCGTGCTCCGCCCGGACGGTTACCAGAAGGATCTGCTCGCCCAGATCGCGCCGTTCCCGGACGCCCGGTTCGAGATCCGCGACGTCCAGGCGAACGACGCCGCGCGCTACGCGGGGCTGCGCATCGCCGTGCTGTGGGTCATGCGCGGCACCTACCGCGGCGTCGCCGATTTCGGGCCGCTGACGGGCAAACCGGTCGAACTGCTCGGCGTGTCCCAGTTCCTCGTCCAGAACGGCCGGATCGTGCGCGAGGTCCGGGTGTTCGACCAGATCTCGCTCCGGGCGCAGATCAACAGCCACGAAAGCTCGTTCGCCGACACCAACATCTACTGAGCGCGCCGCCGCGTCCGTCCGCTTAGGATCGGCCGATGGAGCAGGAATCCCGCGACGGCGACCGGGTGACCCTGAACCAGCTGCGGGCGTTCGTCACGGCCGAAAGCCAGGGCTCGTTCACCCGGGGCGCGGCCCGGCTGGAGATTTCGCAGGCCTCGATGTCGGAGATGATCCGGCGGCTCGAGGAAGAACTCGACGCGGTCCTGTTCCATCGCGGCGCGCGCCGGCTGACGCTGACCGCGGCCGGCGAGGAGCTGCTGCCCTACGCGCGCCGTGCGGTCCACGCGGCCGACGAAGGGGTCCGCGCCGTGCAGTCGCTGGGCTCGCTCGGCGGCGGCACCGCCACCTTCGGGGTCCTCCGCAACGCGGACTACTACCTGCTCGGCAATCTCGCGCAGACCTTCCACCGCCGGTATCCGTCGGTCAAGGTCCGGCTGGTCGGGCAGAACTCCGCGGAGACCGCGGACGCCATCCGGGCGGGCGACGTCGAGGCCGGGCTCATCGTGCTCCCGGTCGACGACGAGGGTCTGGACATCACCCCGCTGATGCGGGACGAGGTGCTCTACGTGAGCGCCGACCCGGCCGCGGTCGCGAAACCGGTCAGCATCGAGCGTTTCGCGGCCGCGCGGCTGGTCCTCTACGACGCCCGCTACGGCTGGCGCGATCCCACGCGCCGCCAGCTCGCCGACCGCGCGCAGCTGGCCGGCGAGCGGATCGAACCGGTCTTCGAGATCGAGCACGTGGAAGCCGCGCTGAAACTGGTCGCGGACGGGGCCGGGGACACGATCGCCAGCACCGCCGTGGTCCGCAGCGCGGCGTTCCCGCCGGGTCTGCACACCGCACCGTTCGAGGAGCCGCTGTTCGACACGATCGCCATCGCGCGCAAGCGGGGCCGTCCGCTGTCGCGCGCCACGCGGGAACTGGCCCGGCTCGCCGAAGACGCGGTCAGCGACGCCCGCGGCCCGGCGGCGCGGCCCCGCCGCTAGCCCGTCCGGTGTGGACAGTCCGGACCCGGAGGCATCGGACGACCCGATGGTTCGGTCAGGTTCGCACCCTCTGGTCCGGGGGCCGGATCGCGCTTACCGTCTCGTGCCATGCGAATCACCCCCTCCGAGGCAGCCCAGCTCGGCCCGTTGACCTGGCTCAAGAAACCCGCCGTGGACGGCCCTCCGGCCCAGCGCGACCCCCGCGTCGTCGAACGCGTCACCGAGATGCTGCGCGACATCGAACGCCGCGGCCTCGCCGCCGTCCGCCAGTACGCCGAGGAACTCGACGGCTGGACCGGCTCCCTGGAAATCGGCCAGGAGGAACTGCGCCGGTCCGGCGACCAGCTGCCCGCCGACGTGCGCGCGGCCCTCGAACTCGGCCACGAGCGCACCCGCCGGTTCGCCGACGCGCAGCGCGAGCACCTGGCCGACTTCGAGGTCGAACTGGCCGATTCGGTCGTCTGCGGCCAGCGCTACGTGCCGGTCGGCCGGGTCGGCGCGTATCTGCCCGCCGGCCGGTTCCCGTTGCTGGCCAGCGCTTTCATGACCGTCGGCGTCGCCAAGGCGGCCGGCGTGCCGTCCGTCCTCGCGTGCACGCCGCCCTCGGGCGAGCACGGAGCCCACCCGGCGGTGCTGTACGGCGCCTACCTCTCCGGCGCGGACCGGGTTTTCGCCGTCGGGGGCGTGCAGGCGCTCGGCGCGATGGCGTTCGGGCTGCTGGACGAAGCCCCGGTGGACATGCTCGTCGGCGCGGGCAACGCGTATGTCACCGAAGCCAAACGGCAGCTGTTCGGCCGGGTCGGCATCGACCTGCTCGCCGGACCGTCCGAAGTGGCCGTGCTGGCCGACGAGACCGCCGACCCGGAGTGGGTCGCGGCCGACCTGCTCGGCCAGGCCGAGCACGGGCCCAACTCCCCGGCCGCGCTGGTGACGACCTCCGAGGAACTCGGCCGCCAGGTCGTCGCGGCGGTCGAGCGCAGGCTGGAGACGCTGGCCACCCGCGAGGTCGCCGGTCCGGCCTGGCGCGACTTCGGCTCGGTCGTCGTCGCCCGCGACCGCGCCCAGGCCGCCGCGGTGAGCGACGTCTGGGGACCCGAGCACCTGGAGATCCAGACCGCCGACGACGACTACTACCTCAAGACCCTCACCAACTACGGTTCGCTGTTCCTGGGCCGGTGGAGCACGGTCGCCTACTCCGACAAGGGAATCGCGGGCACCAACCACGTCCTGCCGACCGGCAAGACCTCCCGCTACAACGCCGGGCTGTCGGTCTCGCGCTTCCTCAAGCCGCTCACCTACCAGCGCGCCGGGAAGGACGGCACCGCGGCGCTCGCCCCGGCCGTGGAACGGATCTCCGCGTTCGAGGGCCTGGCCGCGCACGAGGCCACCGCGACGATCCGCATCGAGCACCTCGGCCGCCACTCCGGCGCGTTCGACGGCACGCCCGCGGTCGACCGGAACTGAGTCCGGCTCCCCGGACCGGCCCGCCCCCACCTCCTGCCGGGACACCCGGCACCGAAAACCAGACAGAGGCTGATGACATGTCCGCACCCGCCAACGGAAAACGAACGGCGGCCGCACCGGCACGACTGCGGCGAGAACTGAAGGTCACGGACGCGGCCGCGTTCTCCGTGGGGCTCATCGGCCCGGTCGGCGCGATGGCGCTGCTGGGAGTGGGGGCGGCCGGACTGCTCGGCGAAGGCGCCACGTGGGCCTTCGTCTTCGCGATCCTCGGCGTTTCGCTCGTCGGCTACGGATTCGTCAAACTCTCGCAGCACATCTCGCACACCGGGTCGGTCTACGCGCTGGTCGGCCGCACGCTCGGACCGCGCGCCGGATTCGTCGCCGGTGCCGCGTTGTTCACCGCGTACGCGACCATCGGCACCGGCTCGACGATCGAGATCGCTTTGTTCTTCAACAAAGTCCTCGGACAGCTCGGCCTGATCGGGTCCGGCGCCACCGAATGGATCTGGACCGCGCTGGTCGCGCTGGTGCTCGTCGTCGTGCTGTCGCTGAGCGAAATCCGGGTCATCACCAGGATTCTGCTGATCTGCGAACTGGCCGGCGCCGCGCTGGTCGGCCTGCTCAGCGTCGTGATCATCGTCCGCGTCGCGACCGGGCACGGCCCGCACGGGCAGAGCTTCAGCTGGAACTTCCTGCACCTGCCCGCCGGGACCGGGGTCGGCACGATCGCCGGGGCCGCGGTGTTCGGGTTCCTCGCGTTCGCCGGGTTCGAGGGCGCCGCGTCGCTCGGCGAGGAGACGATGAACCCCAAGCGGGAGATCCCGCGGGCGTTGAAGATCACCATCCTGGTGGTCGGGGTGTTCTTCCTGCTCGCGATCGTCGGACAGGCACTGGGCTACGGCACCGGGCCGGACGGGGTGAAGGCGTTCGCCGCGGCCGAGGATCCCTACGGCGATCTCGCGGCGCAGTACCTCGGCAGCGCGATGGGCGTCCTGCTGAACCTGGTCGCCAGCGTGAGCCTGTTCGCGATCACCCTCGGCACGGTCAACGGCGCTGCCCGCGTCGGTTACGCCCTGATCCGCGACGCCGGGGTTCCCGGCCCGGTGGTGCGGCTGACCAAGCGCGGCGCGCCGGTCGGCACGATCGTCGTGACCAGTGTCCTGATCCTGTGTTTCGCCGTCGGACAGCGGCTGGCCGGCACCGGCGTCGTGGACGCGACCTTCTACTGGCTCACCATCGGGACCATCGCCCTGCTGGTCGCCTACGCGATGGCCACCACGGGCGCGTTCCGGTTCCTCTTCCTCAGCGGCAAGCCGAAAGCGCCTCGCTGGCAAGCGATCGTTCCGGTGCTCGCGTTCGCCTTCATCGTGTACACGATCTTCAAGAACGTGGTCGGCGTGTCGGGGCCTTACCGGTTCTTCCCCTACATCATTCTCGCGGTTCTCGTTGTCGCGACGGTGGTCGTCGTCGCGGTGCCCGGTCTCGCCGACCGGGTCCGCGAACGGATCACCGATCAGGGGGACGGAGAATGACCCGCATCGTCTGCGTCCAGCTCGCTCCCCGGATCGGCGACGTGGCCGCGAACCACCGGCAGATCGTCCGCACCATCGCCGAAACCACCGCCGGGGGCGCGGACATCCTCGTGCTGCCGGAACTGGCCACCAGCGGATACGTCTTCGAGTCGGCGGCCGAGGCCGCGGACTGCGCGATCGCGCCGGGCGACCCCATGATCGGCGAGTGGGCGGCTGCCGTCGACGGCGGTTCGGTGGTCGTGTGCGGATACGCCGAGCGCGGCCCCGACGGCGTCCTCTACAACAGCGCGGTGCTGTTCGACGCCACCGGAGTGCTGGCTCAGTACCGCAAAACCCACCTGTGGGACCGGGAAAAGCTGTTCTTCACCCCGGGCAGCCATCCCCCGCCGGTCGCCGAGACCCGGTTCGGGCGGATCGCGGTCATGGTCTGCTACGACCTCGAGTTCCCGGAGTACACCCGCCGGGTCGCGCTCGACGGCGCGGACCTGATTGCGGTCCCGACCAACTGGCCCGAAGTTCCCCGCCCAGTGGGCGAACGGCCGCCCGAGGTCCTCCTCGCCCAGGCCGCCGCGCGCGTCAACCGGGTCGCCATCGCCTGCTGCGACCGCTCCGGAACCGAACGCGGCCAGCGCTGGACCGAGGGAACGACGATCGTCGACCAGGACGGCTGGATAGCCGCGGTCGCGGGAGCCGACGGACGGGCGCAGTGGGACACCGACCTGGCCGCGGCCCGGGACAAAACCCTCAGCCCCCGCAACCACCTCTTCGACGACCGCCGCACTGAGCTGTACGGCCGCTGAGCCGCTCGTTACCGGGCGGGCTCGTGGAGCCAGGGCGAGCTGGTCGCCCAGAACATCACGTTCGCGCCGAGCCGCTGCGTGGCGAACTGGACGAACTCGTCGCGGCTGTACGGTTTCCCGGTCTCCGGGTTGACGTACTGGAAGTCCGGTTCCTGCACGGCCATCGCGACGAGCGGGAGCTGTCCCCGGTAGCGTTCGAAGAACGGGTAGGAGTTGGCCATCTGGGCGGGCCGGTTCGGCAGGACGTCCGGACCGCCCAGCCCCATGCCGTGGCTTTTCGCGAAGGCGAACGCCCGGCCCATGTAGTCGTGGTCGTTCTTCCATTCGCACGGCCAGAAATTGAGGTATTGGACGAACGCCGACTTCGCGAAGACCTTCCGGCCGTACGCCATGTTGTCCAATTCGGCCTGGAAATAGCTGTCGCAGGTGAACCCCGTGCGGTCCTTCGCGGTGTTCACCTCCACCGACGTTTCGGGCAGGTTCACGCCCGCGACCCGTCCGTCGAAGCGGTGGGCGAGTTCCTTCAGCAGCTTCTGGAACCGGTGCCGCACGGCGGGATTCCACTGCGCGGCGACCGCGCCGGGAGGGCCGACGCCGAGGTCGTTCTCGTTCACCGTCTCCGCCGCGCCGCCGCGGTACTCCGGATCGTTCAGCAGGTATTTCGGCAGGCCCGGCGGAAGCGCGAAGAACCGGTCCTGGAGTTGCAGGAACAGTTTCTTGTGATGACTGTTCACGTAGTCGAGGGCCCGGTCGATCTCGGAGAAGTCGTACCGGTCCTTCTGCGGTTCGAGCATCCGCCACGGGAACAGCAGCTGCACTCCCTTCACATCGGGCCGGTCGAGAAGCGGCTTCACCGTTTCGTCGAAGTCGCCGATCGAAGCGTACAGATAATTGTCGGCTCCCGGCGCGGGGCTGGACGCGCTGCTCGGCGCGCAGACCGCGGCCGCCATCAGAGCTGCGAGGAAAACACTCGCGACGGTTCGTTTGATCAGCACGGAACAGAACGTAGGGCCGCTTCATGAAAGAAAAATGAGAGCAGCGGCTCAGGAGATGGCCTGCTCCGGTGTTTCGGCGTCCGGGAACGCGATGCTGATCGCCGTGCCGCCGCCGGGCGGGGAATCCACGCTGATCCGGGCGTCGTGTGCGCGGGCGGTCTTGGCGACGATCGCCAGCCCGAGACCCGACCCGGGCCGGGACCGCGCTGAAGGGCCGCGATAGAACCGGTCGAAGATCTTCGGCAGCTCTTCCGCGGCGATTCCCGGTCCCTCGTCGCGCACGGTCAGCACCCCGTCTCGCAGTTCGACGCTGACGGTGTCCCCCGCTTCGCCGAATTTGGCGGCGTTGTCGAGAAGATTCGCCACTGCGCTGCGGAGCGTTTCCGGGTTTCCTTCCACCACAGCCGGTTCCAGCTCGGTGCGAAACCGAACGCTCGGCCAGTGCCCCGCCGCGTCAGCGACGGCCCGCTTCGCGAGCACGTCGAGGCGCACGTCCTCCGGCTCGGTGTCGGGTTCGTCGCCTCGCGCGAGTTCGATCAGGTCGGCGACGAGCTGGGTCATCCCGGCGAACTGGCGATGGATCCGTTTCAGGATCCGATCCTGTTTCTCGGGTTCGAGAGGACCGGAGAGCGCGAGCAGATCGATGTCCGAGCGGAGGGAAGTCAGCGGCGTCCGCAGTTCGTGCGAGGCGTCCGCGACCAGCCGCCGCTGGGCGGTGAGGGATTCCTCGAGCGCCGCGAGCATCGCGTTGAACGTGCGGGCGAGCTGCGCGATCTCGTCGTTGCCGCGAGCCTCGATGCGGACTCCGGGGTCGCGGGTTTCGGCGATTCGCTTGCTGGTGCGCGCGATCGCGGTCAGCGGGCGCAGGCCCGCGCGGGCGACGAAGTATCCGAGAACCGCCGCGAGCAGGATCCCGGCGACCCCCGCGCCGAGCAGGATCATCCGGATCCGGGACAGGCTCTGCTCGACGCCGTCGGCGCGGACCCCGACCTGCAGCGCGCGGCCTTCGCCCAGCGGAGCGGCGAGCAGGCGGAGCGGGTGCCCGCGGACCACCGCGTCGCTGAACGTGCGGTCGAGCCGCCCGGCCGCGACCTCGCGCGTCTCGGCGGTGACCGGCAGGTTCGCCGGAGACCCGGGATCCGGCGCGGGCTGGTCCGCCCGGACGATCTGGCTGCACGCGGGCGTCGCGATCCACTCGCAGTCGCTCACCCCGGTCCCGCCCGAGCGGCCGGCCTTGATCTCCAGCTGGATCCGGTTGGCTTCGCGGGTGAGCCCCACGTCGAGCTGGCGGTGCAGTTCGCGGTCGAAGAAGAAGTACGCGGCGGTCGCGGTGGCTCCGACGGCCAGCGCCACGCACACCGCGGACAGCAGCGCGATCCGGGTGCGGACCGCCGGACCGCGGGTCACGGCAGTCTCAGCTGGTATCCGATGCCGCGGACGGTGTGCACCAGCCTCGGCTCGCCGTCAGCTTCCAGTTTCCGGCGGAGGTACCGGACGTAGACGTCGACGGAATTGCTCGACGGCCCGAAGTCGTACCCCCACACCCGGTCGGTGATGATCTCCCGGGTGAGCACCTGGCCCGCGTTGCGGACCAGCAGCGCGAGCAGCGCGAACTCGGTTTCGCTGAACTGGATCACCCGGGACCCGCGGACGCCCTGCCGGGTCGCCTCGTCCAGCGTGAGATCGGCGAACGCGAGACGGTCGCCGCCGACGTCGCGGGTCCGGCGCAGCAGCGCCCGGATCCGGGCGAACAGCTCGCCGAGGTCGTACGGCTTGAGCACGTAGTCGTCCGCGCCCGCGTCCAGGCCGTCGATGCGGTCCTGGGCAGCGGTCCGCGCGGTCAGCGCGACGATCGGGGTCCGGTCGCCGGCCGAACGCAGCGCGCGGCAGACCGCGAGCCCGTCCAGTGCCGGCATCATCACGTCCAGCAGGATCAGGTCGGGACGCAGGTCCGCGACCGCGCGCAGCGCCTCCGCCCCGTCGCAGGCGGTGTGCACCGCGTAGGACTGCGTCTCCAAAGCGTCGGTCAGCGCCTCTCGCACGGCGGGTTCGTCGTCCACCACGAGAAGGGTTCCGACATTCGTTCGCTGATTCATGTGAGCCCCAGGATAACCCGGCGGAAACGCCCCTCGCGGCGGAGCGGCTTAATGAAGCTCTCATTTTCGGCGCCCACCCTGGCCGCATGATTGATTCGCACTTGACCTCCGCTCCCCCGGCGGAACGGTCCGTCGTGATCGCGGCGGGCGGGACCGGCGGGCATATCTGTCCGGGGCTGGCTCTCGCCGACGCCCTCCGTTCGCTGCGCCCGGAAACCCGCGTCTGTTTCACCGGCACGACCCGCGGCATGGAATCCCGCCTGATCCCCGCCGCGGGCTACCGGCTGCACACCGTCGACATGATCCCGTTCGCGAAAAACCTCGGCGCACGGCGGTTTTCGCTGCCGATCGCGCTCGCCAGGGCGTCCTGGCAGTGCGCACGGCTGCTGCGGCGCGAGAACGCCGCGGTCGCGGTCGGCATGGGCGGTTACGCCAGCGCGCCGCTGATCGCCGGGGCCCGGCTGGCGGGCGTTCCCGCTCTCATTCACGAATCGAACGCGGTCGCCGGACGGGCCAACGCGTTTTCCGCGCTGCTGACCGAAAACGTCGCCGTGGCCGGGGAAACAACCGGACTTCCCCGCCGCGGCCGGATCGTCGGAATGCCGCTGCACCGGCATTTCGCCGGCTTCGACCGGACTTCGCTGCGCCCCGCCGCGCGCCGAAGTCTCGGCATTCCGGAAGACGCATTCCTGGTATTGGTCAACGGCGGAAGCCAAGGCTCGGCCCGGCTGAACGAGGCCGCGGTGGAGCTCGCCCGAACCTGGCGAGCCGATCCCGGCGTCCGCTTCCTGATCAAGGCGGGCGCGGGCGGGGCCGAGCCGCTCAACGCCCGCCTCGCCGCGGCCGGAGCCCCGGCCACCGCGGTGGACTACCTGGACCGGATGGATCTCGCTTACGCCGCAGCCGATCTCGCTGTCTGCCGGGCGGGCTCGGCCACGGTCGCCGAACTGGCGCGCGTCGGCCTGCCCGCGGTGCTCGTGCCCTACCCGCACGCCCCGCGCGACCACCAACGACACAACGCCGAAGCACTCGCCGCGAAGGGCGCAGCCGAGCTGCTGCCCGACGAAGCGGTCACCGGAACGGCGCTCGCGACGGTGCTCGGCTCGCTGCGCGACAACCCGGCACGACTCGCGCGGATGGCCGACGCGAGCGCGGGAACGTCGATCCCGGACGCCGCCGACCGCCTCGCCCGCTGGGCTCTCGACCTCGCCGGACTGACCGCACCCGCACGTGAAGGGGCACTCGTCTGATGACGGACTGGAACGGCAAACGAGTTCTCGTGACCGGAGCCGAAGGATTCATCGGCAGCACGCTCGTGCAGGAACTGCTGCGCGCGGGCGCGACCGTGCGGGCCTTCGCGCACTACAAACCCTATGGCACCAACGGTTATCTCGCCGAGTTTCTCGACGACGTCGAACTCGTGCCCGGCGACGTGCGGGATCCCGGCCGGGTGGCCGAGGCGGTGTCCGGCTGCGACACCGTCTTCCACCTCGCCGCCCTGATCGGCATCCCCTACAGTTACCAAGCACCCGATTCGTACGTGGAGACGAACGTCGCCGGCACGCACCACGTCGCCGCGGCCTGCCTGCGGCACGACGCCCGGCTCGTGCACACCTCGACCAGCGAGGTCTACGGGACCGCGCGCAGCGTCCCGATCAGCGAAGAGCACCCGCTGCAACCGCAGTCGCCGTACCCCGCCTCGAAAATCGGCGCGGACATGCTCGCGCTGTCCTACTGGCATTCGTTCGGCCTGCCGGTGACCGTCGCGCGCCCGTTCAACACCTACGGTCCGCGCCAGTCCGCCCGGGCCGTCATCCCGGCGATCCTCGCGCAACTGCACGGGGGCGTCCGCGAAATCCGGATCGGGTCCACCTCGCCAACGCGCGACTTCACGTACGTGACCGACACGGTGGCCGGGTTCCTGGCCCTGGCCGGTGCCCCGGCCACGTGCGGCCGGGTGGTGAACATCGGCACCGGGAACGAGATCTCGATCGGCGGCCTGATCGACCTGCTCGCCGAGATCACCGGGACGGAGGCGACGGCGCGGGAGGACCCGGACCGGATCCGTCCCGCAGGCAGCGAGGTCGAACGCCTGGTCTGCGACAACCGGCTGATCGGCGAACTGACCGGCTGGTCCACGCGGGTCAGCCTGCGCGAAGGCCTCCGGCACACGTCGGATTGGCTCAAGGCGAACCGGGACGCCGATGCGCACCGCTACCAGGTCTGACGACGCGCCGGCCAGGTCGCGGCACCGGTGCCGCGACCTGGCGCTGTGCGGCACGGCCCTGCTGCTGACCGCAGCGCTGGCCGGGCTGGTCCCCGGCTCGGCGCTGGACAGTTTCCTGCCCTGGCTCGCGGTCCCGGCAGCCGCGCTCGCCGTCCTCTCCGCACTGCTGCGTTCCCGGCGCGGTACCGCAACGGCCCTCGTGCCTTTGCTCGTCTGGGCCGGGCTGTTCGCCCCGCAGATGCTCGCCGCCGACCGCGGCGGACCGGCCGCGCTCGTCGTCGCCAGCCACAACCTCGGCGGCCGAGCCGACGCCGCGTCCGTGGCCCGATCCGGCGCGGACCTGGTGGCGCTGCAGGAAATCACGGCCGCGAACAGCGCACCGGTCAGCGCCCGACTGGACCCGACGCACCCCTACCGGGCCCGCGTCGGAACGGTCGGGCTGTGGAGCCGATATCCCCTCCGCGAAGTCTCGCGGATCGACCTCGGACAGGGCTGGGCCCGCGCCCTGCACGCGGTGGCCGCGACGCCCGAGGGACCCGTCAGCGTCTACGCCGTGCACCTGGCGTCTGTCCGGATTGGACACACCGCCTTGCGCGACCGCACGCTGCGCGCCCTGACCCAACACGTCCGAGCCGACCCGACCGCCCGGCTGCTCGTGCTCGGCGACCTCAACACCGCGTCCACGGACCCCCTGCTCGCGCCGCTGACCGAGACGTTGTCCGACGCGCGCGCCGGTTTCCAGTTCACCTGGCCCGCCGGGTTCCCGCTGACGAGACCGGACCACATCCTGACCCGCGGATTCGCCGCGGTCCGCACCGCCGTGCTCCCGGCAGGAGGCAGCGACCACCGTGCGGTGCTGGCCGGTCTTGCCGGGCACCCGGGCGCGTGACCGCTTGGCTCCTGACACCAGCCCGGCCAGTCACGCCGCGGCAGTCCGCCTGATCACCAGCAACGCGATGTCGTCCTGTGCCCGCCGGTTGCCGATGAGCGCGTTCATGATCCGGCCGCAGAGCTGGTCCGGGTCTTCGACGCGCATCACGTCGGCGAGACGGGCGAGGCCGGTGTCGACCAGTTGGTCTCGCCGCTCTACCAGGCCGTCCGTGCAGAACGCCAGCACGGTGTCCGGTCCGATGTCGACGGTGGTGACGCGCCGGGGGTGCGGGCTCAGCGCCAGCCCGATCGGCGGGTCCGCGGGCGCCTTCAGCAATTCCGCGGGCCGGTCGGGCGACACGAGGGTCGGCGGCAGGTGACCGGCGAGGGAGATCTGCAGGCGGTGCTGGTTCTCGTCGAAGACGGCGTACGCGACCGTCGCCATCACGCCGTGCTCGAAGTGGACCGCTTTGCGGTCGAGTTTCGCGAGGACTTCCGCCGGGTCGTCGCAGTCGAGGGCGTAGGCACGCAGCGCGCTGCGGAGCCGGCCCATGATCACCGCGGCGTCCAGCCCGTGCCCGGCCACGTCGCCCATCACGATGCCGAGCCGGTCGCCGGGCAGCGGGAACAGGTCGTACCAGTCGCCGCCGAGCCCGCTGGCCGCGCCCGGCACGTAGCGGGCGGCGAACTCGAGTCCCGGAATCTCCGGCAGCCGGCTCGGGAGCAGGCTGCGCTGCAGCGCCACCGCCGCCGTGCGGTCTTCGCGGAAAACCTCGAGCTGGATCGCGACGGCGAGCTGGCCGGCCAGCCGTCGCAGCGTCTCGACGTCGGCGGCGGAGAACTTCCGAGGTTCGACACACCCGACGTGCAAGACCCCGACCAGGGTCGAGCCCGCCAGCATCGGCACGCCCAGCATGGTGCGCAGGCCGCGTTCCCAGAGCAGCGGATTCACGACCGTGCCGCGGTCGACGTGGTCGATCACGACCGGTTCGCGCAGCGCCGCGATGCGGCCGGCGAAACCGGATCCGATCGGGATCCGGACGCCCTGGTAGACCTCTTCCTCCAGCCCCACCGCCGCGACGGCGGAGAGCTGGTCGCTGCCCGGCTGATGCCGCAGCACAGTCGCGGTGTCGGCCCCCATCGCGTCCCGCACCTGCTTCAGGCCGTCGTCCAGCAGGTCGTCGAGGCCGACGTGCGCGGCCTCCGCGCCGACGGGTTCCGGCTGGGTGATCTCTGGTCTCATGGCCCTTCCCGGAGCACGGCTGGATCCGGCTGGCCGATGAGCCGCCGGATCGCTCCTCCGGCGGTCCCGCACGGCGGCAGGACTGATGTCAGGAGGACAAGCTTTCGCCGTCCGGTCCGGAATGTCCAACCGGCGGCGACGGGTGTGGGCCAGGCCTCACCGGAGCACCGCGCTTGCCCGCGCGGCGTTGCCCGTGAACGCTGCCGGTCAGGCGAGGACGGGGACGAGCCCCGCGGCGAAGACGAGGTAGAGCCCGCCCGCGACGGTGAGGCGGGCCGGGGTGAGTTTGTGCGCGCGGAGGGTCGCCAGCAGGTACAGGACGGCGAGCATGGTCACGATGCCGGACCAGAGCAGGGCGGGACTGAAGCGCCAGTCGGTGAAGAGCAGGCCGAGGGCGCTCGGGACGGTGGCTTGGATCATCATCGCGCCGGAGATGTTGGCCAGGGCGAGGCTGATTTTGCCCTGCCGGACCCAGATGACCGCGTTCATGATCTCCGGCAGTTCCGTCGCGATGGGCGAGAGCAGCAACGCCGTTACGGCACCGGACAGGCCGAGCATCGGGCCGATCGCGTCGAGCTGGCGCACGAAGAGCTGTGAGGCGGCGAAGATGACCGCCAGCGCGCCCAGTGTTTGCAGGGCGACCGCCCAGGTGGCCGGGGACGCGCGGCGCGGCTGGATTTTCAACGGCCGGAGCTGCTCGTCTTCGCCCTGCTCGTCGTGGCCGCCGCGCATCTCGCGCCAGAAGTACACCGCGTAGACGGCGAAGAACAGCAAGCCCAGCCACGGTTTGAACGCGAACGCGACCAGCCCGAGCGCGACCTTGACGACGAACACCGCGACGAACCAGCGCTGGTCCTTCGCCAGCCGGGCCGCTTCGTCCGGCCCGGTCAGCACCGCGGTCGCGTCCGGCGCCGGATCCGAACCACTGCGGGCAGGGACCAGTGCGCGGATCTTTCTGCGTCGGGTCAGCAGCACGAAGCCGGTCACGCCGTAAGCGACCGTGGCCAGCGCGAGCGGACCGCCCATGGCGGCTCCGACCCCGATGTCGCGGGCTTCGGCGGTGCCGCCGCTGGTGACCGCGACCAGCGTGACGACCGATTCCGGCAACGCGGTGCCGAAAGCGGCCAGAATCGTGCCCACCGCCATCCGGCCCACGTGGAGCCGCTGGCCGAGCCATTCCACGGCATTGACGAACCACTCGCACGAGAAATAGATCGCGACCGCACACACGACCAGCAGCACGAAATGCCACACAGCGAACCGCCCCTTTTGTTCCGCGCCGCGGCCGCGCG
The DNA here is from genome assembly GCF_002796545.1 of Amycolatopsis sp. AA4. Taxonomy (GTDB): domain Bacteria; phylum Actinomycetota; class Actinomycetes; order Mycobacteriales; family Pseudonocardiaceae; genus Amycolatopsis. The sequence continues at coordinate 4,027,265 of NZ_CP024894.1, read as the reverse complement.
GCATCGAGAGGCGCGCCTCGATCCCGCACGACAACGGCCATCGCAGCCATCGACTCGGGACCGAAGGTCTCGCCCACCCGCGGGCGGCGGGCCCCAGGACCGGAACCCGCGAACGGGTTCAGCATGTCGATCCATGGGCCGTGCGGGGCTACTCCCCTCCGGAACGATGCCACTCCAGCACGGCCGCGACAGTTGCCGCAACCGTCGGCCAAGTGCACGCAGCTGCGAAAACCTCAGTGCGGCAACAGGAACGCGGAGTTTCGCTCCGGCGAAACCGCGGTCTGTGCCGTACCGCAAGAATGGTCTGCACCAGCGCGGACGGAGACATTTCCGTGGCCGCAGCGCTTGGCCCGCAAGCTAGGGCGAGGCATTCAGCGGCCGTCGGCGCTGTGCGGAAAAGCGCACAAATTCCGGCCGGCCCGGGCAACGGCCGGCGAGGCACGCGGCCCCGGACGCGACTTGGACGAGGAGCCCGGCGCTCCTGCCGAAACCGAGAGCCACGGCTGAACAGACCCTGAACACCCGGAAAAACCCCGAGCGCCGAAGTCCGGCAGTGCGACGACAATCCGGCCTTGCGTTCCAAACCACGCTTCCCAGCTCGTGGCTCCTCAGGCTTCTCACAGGGTCCCGTTCCTAGCCTGCGACCCGCCTGGGGGCCCCGGAAGAACAAGGAGCGCGTGATCGTGACACCAGAGGCTGGCCGGAAACCCGTGCAGGCCGCGTTCACCGCATCGTGTTCGATCGCCGCCTGAACGCGTCCGGCGGGGCCGGTGCCGAGAGGGCCCCGTCCACAGAGGACACAGTACCGCTCGCTTCCACCGCGGCGCGCGGCCCGCGCCTGATCCGCACTCCCCGGACCCCACCACAGAAGGAATCCCTGTGAGCGAGGAACTGTCGCTTTCCGTCGAGGACACCGCGCGGCTCAGCCCGGTGCCGCGCCGCGCGCGCGTCCCGGTGCGGCTGCAAGAATTCTTCGAACGCGCGTGCGACGAGACGCCGGACGCCGTCGCGCTGGAGTGCGGGCCGGACCGGCTCTCCTACCGGCAGCTGGACGAGCACGCCAACCGGCTCGCGCACGCACTGATCCGCCGCGGCATCGGACCGCGCCGCCGGGTCGGCCTCCTGATCCCGCGTTCGACGCCGATGTACGTCGCGTTGCTCGCGGTGCTGAAGACCGGGGCCGCGTTCGTGCCGATCGACCCCGCGGCGCCCGCGGACCGCGTCGCGTATGTCGCCGCCGACGCCGCGCTCGACCTCCTGCTCGTCGCGCCCGAACTGGCCGCGGCCGCCGGCGAGGCCCGCTGCCCGGTGCTCCAGCCCGCGGAACTCGCCGCCGAGGCGAGGCGGGCCAGCCCGGACCGGCCGCGGCTCTGGCCGGTCGACGGCGCGGAGGAGTGCTACGTCATCTACACCTCCGGGTCGACCGGGCGGCCGAAGGGCGTCGCGGTGAGCCAGGCGAGCATCTGCAACTTCATCGGGGTCGTCGCGGACGTCTACGGCGTGCGCCGCACCGACCGCGTGTACCAGGGCATGACCATCGCGTTCGACTTCTCGATCGAGGAGGTCTGGCCGACCTGGGCGGCGGGAGCCACGCTCGTCGCCGGACCGACCGGCGCGGACCGCATCGGGTCCGGCCTCGCGGACTTCCTCGAGCGGCACCGCGTCACGGTGCTGTATTGCGTGCCGACGGTCTTGGCCACGGTGGACCGCGACCTGCCCGGCATCCGCACCCTGCTGGTCGGCGGCGAGGCCTGCCCGGGCGAGCTGGTCCAGCGGTGGAGCAGGCCGGGACGCCGGATGCTCAACACCTACGGCCCCACCGAGGCGACCGTCACCGCGACCTGGTGCGAGCTGGTCCCCGGCCGCCCGGTGACCATCGGCCGCGCCCTGCCCACCTACTGGATCCGGCTGCTGGACGAGCGGCTGCGCCCCGTCCCGGACGGCGCGATCGGCGAGATCTGCATCGGCGGGCCTGGCGTCGCGCTCGGCTACCTCAACCGGCCGGACCTGACCGCCGAACGGTTCCTCGACGACCCGCGGATCACCGGCGGGGGCAGGCTCTACCGCACCGGCGACCTCGGGCGGCTGCTGCCCGGCGGCGAGATCGAGTACCTCGGGCGCGCCGATTCCGAGGTCAAGATCCGCGGGCACCGCATCGACCTCCAGGAGATCGAGAGCATCCTGATGGAACACCGGGAGGTGGCGGTCGCGGCCGTGGCGCCGCATCCCGACGCGCCGACCGAAGACCTGGTGGCGTACCTGGCGTTCACCAACGGACGCCACGACCGGGACGCGATCGTCGCGCAATTGCGGGAAACCCTCCGGCGGCGGCTGCCCGCGCCCATGGTGCCGGGCTACGTCGACACGCTCGCCGAACTGCCGATGATGCCGAGCGGCAAGGTAGACCGCGCCCGCCTCCCCCGCCCGTCCGGGGCCCGGTTCCACGCGGTCGCCGCGGTGGCCCCGGAAACCGGTACGGAACGGGCAATCGCCGCGGTGTGGGCAGAACTGCTCGGCACCGCCGAGGTCTCGGTGACCGCCGACTTCTTCCACGACATCGGCGGCCATTCGCTGCTGGCCGCGCGTGCGGTCTCGCTGCTGCGGAAGAGCGGAGTGGCACCGGACGCGTCCGTCGCCGACGTCTACGCCCACCCCACGATCCGCGCGCTCGCCCGGGCCTTCGCGGATCGGGCGCCCGCGCACTCGGTGTCAGCCCAGGCGGCGCCGAAAGCCAGCCGGGCCCGGCTCTTCGGCTGGGGCACGGCCCAGGTGGGCGTGCTGTACCTGCTCCTCGTGCTCCTCGGCGGCCCGGCCGCGGCGATCCTGGGCCGAAGCGCGGGCGTTCTTTCGGTCGGCACCGTGTGGCAGCTGGTCGCGATCACGCCGGTGCTGTATCTCGTGGCACGGTTCCTGCTGCCGATCGCCGGCGTCCGCCTGCTGTCGCGCGGGATCCGGCCGGGCGAATATCCATTGTGGAGCGCCGCGTACTTCCGGGTGTGGCTCGTCAGCGGGCTGCTCGTGCTCGCCCCGCTCGGCTCGATGAGCGGATCTCCGTTGCTGCCCTGGTATTTGCGACTCCTGGGCGCCCGGGTGGGCCGGCACTGCCAGCTCGCGACCGGGAACCTCGGGCTGCCGTCGCTCCTGACGATCGGCGAGGACGTCAGCGTCGGCTACGGCGCGCACCTGCAGACTTCGCGGGTGCGGGGCAACCGGCTCGAGATCGCCCCGGTCGTGCTGAGCGACCGCGTCTTCGTCGGCGCGAACGCGGTCGTCGAGCCGGGCGCTCAGCTCGACGTCGGCTCCGGCCTCGCGGAGATGTCGGCCGCGACCGCCGGGCAGCGCATCCCGGCCGGGCAGTACTGGGCCGGTTCGCCCGCGCAGCGCTGCGCGGAGACCGACCCGCTCGTCGCCGCGTTGCGCACTCGGCCCGGGCGAGCCCCGAGCCGGGCGTTCCTGGCGCGCTTCGCGGTGGCCTGGCTGTGCGTCGAATTGCTGCCGCTGGTGTTCCTCGCGCCAGCCGTCGCGCTCGGCAGCTGGCTGTATCTCACGCACGGCGCCGCCGGCGGATGGTGGGCGTGCCTGCTCGCCGGACCGGTCACCGCGGCCAGCGTGTGCCTCGTGGTCTTCGCCGGCAAACGGCTCGTGCTCCCGGTCACCCGGCCCGGCGTGCGGCACGTCGCCTCGTCGTTCGGATTGCGCAAGTGGATCTCGGACAAGCTCCTCGGCGCGAGTCTCGCCGCGACCAACTCGCTCTACTCCACGCTGTACACGCCTGGCTGGCTCCGCATGCTCGGCGCCCGCATCGGACCGCGCGCCGAGGTGTCGACGGCCGCCCAGCTCGACCCCGGGCTGCTGACCCTCGGCGCGGAGAGCTTCGTGGCCGACATGGCCGCCGTCGGGGCCGCGACGTACTGCCACGGACAGGTCGCGGTCGGCCGCACGACGGTCGGGACCCGGTCGTTCCTCGGCAACGCCTCCTTCCTGCGCTCCGGCGCCACGGTCGGCGACGGCTGCCTGATCGGCGTGCACACCGCGGCGCCCGCGGACGGCAGCCCGGACGGGACGTCGTGGCTCGGCACCCCGCCGATCCGGCTGCCCCGGCGGCAGGACAGCGGCGATTTCGCCGACGACCTGACCTTCCGCCCGACCCGGCTGCGCGTCGCGGAACGGCTGGTCATCGAGTTCTTCCGGATCGTGGTGCCCGGCAGCCTGCTCGCCGCGGCCGGCTACCTCGTGCTGCTCGTCCAGCTGCAGGCCGGGAAGGCGTTCGGCGTGCTCGCCGCTGTCCTGGCGACCCCGGTCGCGGCCCTGCTGAGCGGGTTCGGGGTGGTGCTCGCGGTCGCCGCCGCGAAATGGCTGATCGTCGGACGCTACCGGCCGCGCGTCGAACCCCTGTGGAGCCGGTTCGTGCGCCGCACCGAGTTCGTCACCGCGCTGTACGAAACCGCCGCCGTGCCCGCGCTGCTCGGCTCCCTGGCCGGCACGCCGCTGATGGGCCCGCTGCTGCGCCTGTTCGGCGCGCGGATCGGCAAACGCTGCTGGATCGCCACGACCTACCTGACCGAATTCGACCTGGTCCGCCTCGGCGACGACGTGTGCGTCGGCCCGGCGACCTCGCTCCAAACCCACCTCTTCGAGGACCGGGTGATGAAGATGTCCACTGTGGACGTCCGGTCCGGCGCGAGCGTCGGCGCGCGCTCGGTGGTGCTCTACGACAGCGTGGTCGGCGACCGCACGGAGGTCGACGCGATGTCCCTGGTGATGAAGGGAGAACAGCTCCCCGCGGGGACCGCCTGGCGCGGCATCCCGGCCCGGGGAATCTCGGTGTCGCCGGACGCGGGCCGGAGGCCGGCACAGCAGCGACGTTGAGGTCGCTTCGATTTCGCCGCCAAGAAGCAACCTCTTCCCCGCATTTCCGGGCGCTTTCTCTTGTTCCATTCACGCTCGGCGCCCATCGCTTCTCGCGGCGAAATAAAGCTCGGCCGACGAATCGGGACATCTGCTGAACAGCGGCCCGAGCCGGACATTCGGCACAAATATCCGGATGCTCAGAATTGTTGTGCCGTGCCCGGTCGCGGCCGCGTTCCCGACATCTGCCGTTCATGTGTGCCAGTGAGGGTTTCGCGCCGTAGGCAACGGCCGGACGGGGGCGCGGCTGGTCAGAAGCAAGGAGTGAGTGCACGTGAGAAAGTCCCAGATCATCCGGACGGCCGCCGGGGCCGCGACGGTCGCGGCGCTGACCGTCGCGGCGACGGCGCCTGGTTCGGTCGGGTCCGCGACGCCCGCCGGCGGCACCGCGACGCCGATTCAGCACGTGGTCGTGCTGTTCCAGGAGAACGTTTCCTTCGACCATTACTTCGGCACTTATCCGCACGCCGCCAATACCGACGGCCAGCGTTTCCAGGCGCACCCGAACACGCCGAAGACCAACGGGCTGACGCCGGAGCTGCTGACCCGCAACCCGAACTCGTCCAACCCCCGGCGCCTGGGTCCGGCGCAGGCGCTGACCTGCGACCAGGACCACGAGTACAAGGACGAGCAGGCCGCGTACGACAACTTCAAGATGGACAAGTTCATCGAGACCGTCGGCAACGGCGACCCGGGCTGCGAGAAGCGCCAGGTGATGGACTACTACGACGGCAACACCGTCACCGCGCTGTGGAACTACGCGCAGCACTTCGCGATGAGCGACAACTCGTACGGCACGACGTTCGGCCCGTCCACGCCGGGCGCGATCAACCTCGTCTCGGGGCAGACGCACGGCGTGACCGCGCAGCTGATGCCCGGCGGCAAGCCGTTCCCCGAGGGCGACACGATCGGCAACACGATCATCGGCGACCCGCAGCCGCTCGGCGACGACTGCAGCACGCGGGACCAGGTCCGGCTGTCCGGCCGCAACGTCGGCGACCTGCTCAACGAGAAGAACGTCAGCTGGGGCTGGTTCGAGGGCGGCTTCAAGCCGGTGCAGCGCAAGGCCGACGGCTCCGCGGTGTGCACCGTCTCGCAGCCGGACGGCTCGATGCAGGGCGGCCACCCGGTCGGCGCGGCGCTGGGCTACACCGGCCAGAAGGGGTGGAAGGGCGACTACATCCCGCACCACGAGCCGTTCCAGTACTACCCGTCGACCGCGAACCCGCACCACCTCCCGCCGTCCTCGACCGCCGCGATCGGCCACTCCGACCAGGCCAACCACCAGTACGACCTGACCGACTTCTGGTCCGCCGCCGGCGCCGGGCACCTGCCCGCGGTGAGCTTCCTCAAGGCCGCCGGCTACCAGGACGGCCACGCCGGCTATTCCGACCCGATCGACGAGCAGCAGTTCGTCGCCGACACGATCAACCGGCTGCAGAAGCTGCCCGAGTGGAAGAACACCGCCGTCGTGATCGCCTACGACGACTCCGACGGGTGGTACGACCACCAGGCCGGCCCGCTGGTCAACCAGTCGCAGAGCGCCGAGGACGCGCTCACCGGCCCCGGCAAGTGCGGCAACGACCCGGCGAAGGTCATGGGCGGCTACCAGGGCCGCTGCGGGTACGGACCCCGGCTGCCGCTGCTGGTCGTCTCCCCGTGGGCCAAGCGCGGCCACGTCGACCACGCGGTCACCGACCAGACCTCGGTGCTGCGGTTCCTCGAGGACAACTGGCGTCTCGGCGGCATCGGCGACTCGTCGTTCGACGCCCGGGCGGGCAGCCTGAACGGGTTGTTCGACTTCCAGGCGCCGCGCGCGGGCCGGCTGTTCCTCGACCCGAAGACCGGCCAGCGCGTCGACGGCTGACCCGCCGCGCCGACCACCGCCCAGCCGGGAACCCCGAAAAGGAGAGCATTCGATGACAGGCATGGACCGCCGACGTTTTCTCAAGATTGCCGGTGGCACCGCCGCCCTCACCGCGATGTCCTCCAGCATCGCCAGGGCGGCCGCGATCCCGGCCGCGCGCCGCACTGGCACCCTCCGCGACATCGAGCACGTGGTCGTGCTGATGCAGGAGAACCGGTCGTTCGACCATTACTTCGGAACGCTGCGCGGGGTGCGCGGCTTCGGCGATCCGCGCACGGCGAACCAGCCGAACGGCAAACCGGTCTGGTACCAGTCCGACGGTGCCAAGGACGTGCTGCCGTTCCACCCGGACGCCAAGAACCTCGGGTTGCAGTTCCTGCAGGACCTGCCGCACGACTGGAACACCGGGCACGCGGCGCTGGCCAACGGCGCGTACGACAAGTGGGTTCCGGCCAAGTCGGCGACCACGATGGCGTACCTGAACCGCGGCGACATCCCGTTCCACTACGCGCTCGCCGACGCTTTCACGATCTGCGACGCCTACCACTGCTCGCTGCTGGGCCCGACCGATCCGAACCGCTACTACATGTGGACCGGATACACCGGCAACGACGGCGCCGGCGGCGGCCCGGTGATCACCAACGCCGAAGCCGGGTACTCGTGGCGCACCTACCCGGAACGGCTGGAGCAGGCCGGGGTTTCGTGGAAGATCTACCAGGACATCGGGAACGGGCTCGACGCCGCCGGCTCCTGGGGCTGGACGCAGGACGCCTACATCGGCAACTACGGCGACAACTCCCTGCTGTACTTCGACAACTACCGCAACGCGGCGCCGGGCAGCCCCTTGTTCGAGAAGGCTCGCACAGGCACCAACGTCGCCAAGACCGGCGGTTTCTTCGACCTGCTCAAGGCCGACGTCGCCGCGAACCGGCTGCCGCAGGTGTCGTGGATCGTCGCCCCGGAGGCGTTCACCGAGCACCCGAACTGGCCGGTCAACTACGGGGCCTGGTACATCTCGCAGGTGCTGGACGCGCTCACCGCGAACCCGGCCGTCTGGTCCAAAACCGCGCTGCTCATCACCTACGACGAGAACGACGGCTTCTTCGACCACGTGATCCCGCCGTTCCCCGCCTCGACCCCGGCGCAGGGCGCTTCCACCGCCGACGTCAGCGCGGAGCTGTACCGCGGCAAGGACGGCGTTCCCGGACCGTACGGTCTCGGCCAGCGGGTCCCGATGATCGTCGTGTCGCCGTGGAGCACCGGCGGTTACGTCTGCTCGCAAACCTTCGACCACACGTCGATCGTGCAGTTCCTCGAAGCCCGCTTCGGGGTCCGCGAGCCGAACATCTCGCCGTGGCGCCGCGCGGTGTGCGGGGACCTCACCTCGGCGTTCGACTTCAGCCAGGCCCGGCAGGGCGTGCCCGCGCTGCCCAGCACCAGCGGCTACTTTCCCCCGGACCGCAACCGCCACCCCGATTACGTGCCCACTCCGCCCGCGAACCCCTCGCTGCCCCAACAGGAACCCGGCCGACGTCCGGCCCGTGCCTTGCCGTACCACCTCTCGGCGGACGGCACCGTGCGCGCCGGCAAGCTGACGATCGATTTCGCCAGCCGCGGCCGGGCGGGCGCCGGATTCCTGGTCACGTCGCCGCGCACGCCGGGCGGACCGTGGACGTACACCGTGGAACCGGGCAAGGCGCTCACCGCGACCTGGCCGGTGGTCGGAAGCTACGACTTCACCGTGCACGGCCCGAACGGCTTCGTGCGCCAATTGGCGGGTGCCGCCGCGCCAGGCCCGGAGGTGAGCGCGCGCGACGCGGGCGACCGGGTGGTCCTCGCCCTCTCGAACAACGGCCCGGTACCGGTCACCCTCACGATCGCCGACCACTACGGCCACCAGCCGACGGCCGCGGTGCGTCTCGCGCCGGGTGCCCGCGCGGAGCACGTGATAGACCCGAGCGCGAGCGCGGACTGGTACGACGTGACGATCACGTCCGACCACGACCCGGCCTACCGCCGCACCTTGGCCGGGCACTTGGAAACGGGGAGGCCGAGCACCAGCGACCCGGCGATCGGGTCGCGCTGAGCCGCCGGCGTCGTACTGACACGGGCCCGCACCCCCGCGTCTGAGCCGTGACAGCCGCGTGTCCGCCCAGCAGGCGAATGTGGTCACAACGAACCACCAAGCCAGCCAGGGAGACCGGAAATGTCCACGTTCACCACCCCCGCCCCCATCACCGCCGCGCTCACCACCGCTGGTGCTCGCGTCCGGATCACCGCCAGCGAACGCGTCGAGACCGTCGTGCGGGTGCAGCCCGTCAACGCGGCCAACGCCACCGATGTGAAGGTCGCCGAGAAGACGAAGGTCGCGTTCGCTGACGGCGTTCTCACCGTCAAGACGACGAAGTCCGGCCACCAGACGGGCTCCGTCGACATCGCGGTCGAACTGCCCGCCGGGTCCCGGCTCGTGCTCAACACGGCCTGGACCGAGGTGCAGGCGGACGGCGCGCTCGGCGACTGCGAGGTCAACATCGGCTCGGGCCAGGTGCAGCTTGACCGGGTCGCCGCGCTGCGCGGGAATCTCGGCGCGGGCGGCCTCGTGATCGGGCACGTTGCCGGAGATGCGGTGATCGAGGGCAGTGCGGCCGGGCTGCGGATCGGCGAGGTCGAAGGCGAGATCCGCTACCAGGGCACGAGCGGCAAGGTCTGGATCGGCCACGCCCGGTCCGACGTCGATCTCGGCGGGGCGGACGGCAGCTTCGACATCGGCACGGCCGACGGGAGCGTCACGGCGAAGGCCGGACGCTGCCCGATCCGGATCGGGCGCGTGACGCGCGGCCAGGTGGAGCTGTCGAACGCGGCAGGCGGGATCGAGGTCGGCGTCAGCGCGGGCATCGCCGCGGAAGTGGACGCGAAGAGCACCAAGGGCGTCGTGCGCAGCACTCTCGACACCCCGGACCGCGCCGGCAGCACGCTCAAGGTCCACGCGCGCACGCGGCTCGACGACATCGTCCTCTATTCCGCTGCCTGACCACCCGATCGGATGGCAGGATCGGGCGGGTGCAGATCAAGATCCTGGGTCCCTTCGAAGTCCGCGACGGCGACGTGGCCGACGTTCCGGGCGCGCGGCTCCGCGGGCTGCTCGTCGTCCTCGCGCTCCGGCCGGGCCAGGTCGTGCCGAAGGCGACGCTGATCGACTGGATCTGGGGCGAGCACCCGCCCGCCGACGCCGCGAATGCCTTGCAACGCCTGGTTTCCCGGCTGCGCAAGGCGTTGCCGGGCGCCGTGGTCGAAGGGCTGACCGACGGGTACCGGCTGGCGATCGACGCGGACGCGGTCGACGCGGTGCGTTTCGAGCGGCTCGTCGCCCAGAGCCAGGCGGACAACAGGCTGGGGCGGCTGCGCGAGGCGCTGGAATTGTGGCGCGGTCCGGCGATGCAGGACGTCGGGTTGCAGGAGAGCGAGGCGTTCGACGCAGCGGCGACGCGGCTGGAAGCCTTGCGGCTGGCGGCGTTGGAAGACCGGTTCGAAGCGGAACTAGATCTCGGGCGCGGCGCGGATCTTGTCCCGGAGCTGACCGACCTGGTGGCCGCGCATCCGGTGCGGGAGCGGCTCGTCGGCGCGCTCATGCGGGCGCTCGCCGCCGCGGGTCGCACTACCGAGGCGTTGCAGGCGTTTCAGCGCATCCGGGAAACGCTGGCCGACGAGCTGGGCGCGGACCCGTCGCCCGAGCTGTCCGCGTTGCACGTCGCGTTGCTGCGAGGCGAGGTGGGTCGGCGCGAGGAGAGCCGCAAGACGAATCTGCGCGCCGAGTTCACCAGTTACGTCGGCAGAGAAACCGATGTCGCCGCCGTCCGTGATCTGGTGTCGCGGCATCGCCTCACCACCCTGACCGGGCCTGGCGGCTCGGGAAAGACGAGGCTGGCCACCGAAACCGCCCGCACGCTGGTCGACGACCTGCACCACGGCGCGTGGCTGGTCGAGCTGGCGGCCGTCGGGACCGGCGACGACGTCGCGCAGGCCACGCTGTCCGGTCTCGGCTTGCGCGACGCGCTGCTCGGCGAGGCGTCCGCCGCGGATCCGGTGGAACGGCTGATCTCCGCGATCCGCGACCGCGAGATGGTGCTGGTACTGGACAACTGCGAACACGTCATCGAGTCCGCCGCCGCCTTCGCGCACCGGCTGCTCGGCGAATGCCGCGGGTTGCGGATCCTCGCCACGAGCCGGGAACCACTGGGAATCACCGGCGAAGCGCTCTGGCCGGTCGAACCGCTCGCCCGCGCCGAGGCTGTGCAACTGCTGCGGGACCGCGCGACGACGCGGCGAGACGACCTCGGCGAAGACCGGACGCTGGCCCGCATCTGCACCGCCCTGGACGGAATGCCGCTCGCGATCGAACTCGCCGCGGTCCGGCTCCGCACGATGTCCGCCGTGCAGCTCGCGGACCGCCTCGACGACCGGTTCCGGCTGCTGACCGGTGGCAGCCGCACCGCTCTCCCCCGCCACCGGACGCTGCGCGCGATGGTCGACTGGAGCTGGGAACTGCTCAGCGACGGCGAACGGCTCGTGCTGAGCAGGCTGTCGGTGTTCGCCGGCGGCGCGAGCCTGGAGGCGGCGGAACGGGTCTGCGCGGGAGAACTGGTCGACGAGTACGAGGTGCTCGACCTGCTTACCGCGCTCAGCGACAAGTCCCTGCTCGTCGCGTTCGGCGAAGGCGCGCCGCGGTACCGGATGCTCGGCACCATCAGGGAATACAGTGCCGCACGCCTCGCCGAGGCCGGGGAGACCGAGCTGGCCCGGCAGGCGCACCTCGCGTACTTCACCGAGCTGGCCGAAACCGCGGAACCCCGGCTGCGGCGCGGCGAGCAGCTGGAGTGGCTCGCCGTTCTCCAGGCAGAGCACGACAATCTCGTCTCGGCGATGCGCGGCGCGCTCGCGGCCGGCGACGCGCACGCGGCGATGCGGCTCGCGGCCGCCTGCGGCTGGTACTGGTGGCTCGTGGGCCGCAAGGCCGAGGGCATGGAGCTGATCGCCGCCGCGATCGCGACCCCGGGCGAGGTCCCCGACGACACCAAGGCCATCGTGTACGCCCTGACCTCGATGTTCGCCACCTCCGGCCCCGGCGACATGCCGGAAGCGGCGCAGTGGATCCACCAGGCGTACGAACTCGGCAAGAACGGGCGGCACCGGCACGCGGCGCTGCGGCTGGTGGTGCCGCTGGAAATGATGCTCGGCGACACCGACGCGCTCCTGCCCGCCTGGGAATCGCTGCTGGACGACGAGGATCCGTGGGTACGGGCGCTATCCCGGCTGCACATCGGCAAACTGCGGATGATGCTCGGCCAGGACTGCGAAGCCTGGTTCGACGAATCGCTGGTCGAGTTCCGTGTGCTCGGCGAACGGTTCGGCATCTCGTTCGCGCAGACCGAACTCGCCGGCTGCCTGGCCATGCGGGGCGAATTCCGCGAGGCCAGCGACCACTTCGACCAGGCAATCGCCGTCGTCGCCGAACTCGGCGCGCTGGACGACGTCGTCCAGATGCGCATGCGGCAGGCCCGGCTGCACTGGCTCGCGGGCGACAAGGACGCCTGCGCAGCCGCGGTCGCCGAGGCGGAAAACCTCGCGGAAGGCGTCACTTGGCCCGGGACGCTGGCCTCGCTTGCGTTGGTCCGCGCGGAGCTGGCCCGGTGGAACGGGAACGCACGGGAGGCCTTCGCCCAGTTCGGCCACGCGATGAGCCTGTTGGGCGACGAAGCACAGCAGCCGCATCTGCGGGCCGTGTCCCACGGCCTGCACGCCTGGTTCGCCTCCGACCTCGACGAGGCGCGCGAACACCGTGCCGCCGCTTGCGAGGCAGCTGCGGAAACCGGGCGCGCGCCGGAGATCGCACAGGCGGTCGTCGGGGTCGCGGACCTGGCGCTGCGGCGTGTGCAATACGACCACGCGGCGCGGCTGCTGGCAGCGAGCGCACAGGTGCTCGGCCGGAAGGATCTGTCGAACCCGGACGTGCTGCGGATCGAGCGGGAAGCGCGCGACCACCTCGGCGACGAAGCGTTCGAGCACGCTTTTCGAGAGGGCGCGGCGGGTGCGTGGACCGACCTGGTCAGGGGGCCGCTGACGCGGGCCTGAGCCCGTGTCAGCGCCGTGACGGCTCCGTGTCTGGCCGCTCGGAGATCGTGGTGACATCAAGCCACCACGAGAGGATTTCCCGATGAGCCAGCAGGTTTCCCCCGTCGCCGGCCTGCCGATGGACCGCGACGCCGGCCCGTTCGACCCGCCCGCCGCGATCACCGCGCTGCGCGAGACCCGCCCGGTCAGCCCGATGCTCTTCCCGGACGGCCACGAGGGCTGGCTGGTCACCGGGTACGACGCGGTCCGGCAGGTCATGTCCGACGCCCGGTTCAGCAGCCGGCAGGACCTCGGCGTGCTCCACGTGCCGTACGAGACGCCGGGCATGCCGGTCGCGACCGAGCCGTCCCCGCAGATCCCCGGCCTGTTCATCAGCATGGACGCCCCCGACCACACCCGGTTGCGGCGCAAGCTCACCGGCGCGTTCACCGTCAAGCGGATGAAGCAGCTCGAAGACGGCATCGTCGCGATCACCGAACAGCAGCTGGACGCCCTCGCCCAGCTCCCGCAGCCGGTCGATCTCGTGCGGGAGTTCGCGCTGCCGGTGCCTTCGCTGGTGATCTGCGAACTGCTCGGCGTCCCCTACGCCGACCGCGAGACCTTCCAGGCGAACTCGTCGAAGTTCATGGAACGGGACGTCAACCTCGAAGACAAGATGGCCGCGTTCGGCGCGATGATGGGCTACCTCGGCCAGCTGTGCGCCGACAAGCGCGCGGAACCGGGCGAGGACATCCTCTCCGACCTGGCCCGCGACTCCGAGCTCAGCATCGAAGAGCTGACCGGCATGGCGTTCCTGCTTCTGCTGGCCGGCCACGAGACCACCGCGAACATGCTGTCGCTGGGGGCCTTCGCGCTGCTGGAGAACCCCGCGCAACTGGCCGAACTGCGCGCCGACCCGACGCTGTTCCCGAACGCGGTGGAAGAATTGCTGCGGTACCTGTCGGTGGCCGACATCTTCTACCGCTACGCGACCGAGGACGTCGAACTCTTCGGCGAGACGATCCCGGCCGGCTCGACCGTGGTCGTGTCGCTGCTGGCGGCCAACCGCGACCCGCGCCACTTCGAGAACCCCGACACGATCGACCTGCACCGCAAGGTCCGCGGACAGGTCGCGTTCGGGCACGGCATCCACCAGTGCCTGGGCCAGCAGCTGGCCCGGATCGAGATGCGCGCCGGGTTCGAGGGCTTGCTGCGGCGCTTCCCGGACTTGCGGCTGGCGGTTCCGGCCGCGGAGGTGCCGTTGCGGACGAATATGAACATTTACGGGGTGCACGAGCTTCCGGTCGCCTGGTCCTGAGTGGACAGTGTCCGCTATGGACCGCCGAGGCCGCGCCGGGATCACCCGCGCAGTGCCGGGCCGATCCAGCGGCGGACCATCCCGCGCAGTTCCTCGTCGGTCGCCGGGGGTGTCGACGGATACTGCAGGAACGACATGAACAACCGCATCAAGATCTCGGCCAGTTCCTGGAGTTCCGCGTCCGTGCGCACCCCGGCGGCGGACCAGTCGACCTCGGTGTCGCGCAGGATCCGCGCGCCGAGGGAGAAGGACGGCGGCGTGGCGGTCCCGGCGGTGAAATAGTCGGCTTCCCCGGCCTGCAGGAGCAAACCGAGGTAGGGCTCGTCGGGCAGGCTGCGGACGGCGAAGACGACGGACTCGACGGCGACCTCGACCGGGCTGTCGAACGCGGACAGGTGCTTCCGCATCCGTTCGGCGAACTCCTCGGCTCCCGCCTGGGCGACGGCGCGCAGGATTTCGGCCAGGCTGGGGAAATAGCGGTACACGGTCTGCCGGGTCACCCCGGCTTCCGCGGCGACGTGGGAGAGGTTGGTCTTGGCCAGCCCGGCGCGGTCGATGCACGCGATCGCCGCCTGCACGATCCGGCGGCGCGCCTCGTCCTCCGCGCCGGGCGGGTCGCCCTGCCATCCGTGGTACCCCATGGCGCCCATCGTCCCAGACGACGCCGCAGGTCACCGACGGACGGCTCGTTGCGCACCCAGCAGCAGACCTGCGGCGACGAAACACGCGAGCGCGTACGGTCCGCTCCCGATCGGGGATCCGGCGCTGGTGACGCCGTCCCGGGCACCGAGGTAGCCGGGCAGCGCGCCGAGCCAGCACACCGCCATCCCGGCCAGGTAGATCGCGGGGTAGTACCGGCCGAAAGCCGAGAGCGGCTCGGTCAAGCGAGGGCGGGAACGCAGCTGGGCCACGACGATCCACGCGCCGCCGAGCCAGACGAGGGCCAGTTCCGTGCCCAGCACCCAGGCCTGCGCGGAAGCGTTGCCGTCGAAAAGACTTGCCGGAAGCCCGGCGACCGCCATGGTGAACGGGGTGAGGACGCCCGCCGCGAGGACGCGCGGAACCAGCCGCCAGCCGCGGCGCGGCGGGTCGCCGGTGAACCGCACCGCGAGGCAGGTCAGGGCGGCCATCGAGACCGAAGCGAACAGCAGCATGCTGGTCATCGGCACCGAGGCCAGCGCGGGCTGGTTGACGATGTGGTTGGCCGGGTTCCAGGCCCACCACTTCAACTGCGGGCCCACCTGGTCGAACACCTCGTAGAAGACCTGGCAGGCGAACGCGACGGCGACGGCTCCGAGCAGCGGGCCGCGGCTGCGGAAGATCCCCAGCGAGCGCACGAGTTCGTAGGCGAGCTGGCTGATCACCGGATAGAACGCCACGATGTACAGCGGCAGCCGGTCCCCCATGAACTGCACGGTGAACCGGTTGTGCGCGAAGATGAATCCGTACAGCCGGTCGAGGCCGAACCATTCCGGGAAGTACAGCGGCGGTTCGGTGACGACGAGGTAGACCAGCGAAGCCCACCACAGCGCCAGGTTGACCGGATCGCCCGCGCGGTAGCGGCGCACGGCGTGCCAGAGCGCGAAAACGGCGCCGCCGACGATCAGCACCTCCAGCAGCGGCATCGTCCAGTGCGCCAGCTCCCACGGCGCGCGGACCGAGACCACCGGGCTGACGTCGTGGCAGTCGAAGCCGAGCCCCCGGGCGACCTCCGCGGCCTCCGGCCCGCAGCCGGCGCTCATCCCGCCGCCGCGGCGGGCGAGTAGTCGGTGGCGGGCGGCTCGGCCTGGGGATCGAAGCCGAAGGGCACCCGATGCCGGCCCAGCAGCGAGCGGACGCAGAAGCGCGCCAGCCCACCGAGCACGCGCGGGTTGCGCATCATCTCGCCCAGCGATTCGTCGAGGTTGAACACCTTCGCGAAATGCTCGTCGACGACATCGTCCTCTCGGGCGGCGCCGACGATGAGGCTGAACGCCGGGGCGGAGACCGCCGCGAGCAGGCGGCGTTGCCACGCGGGCAGCCGCTCGGTGCCCTCCGCGCACTCGTAACCCCGGTCCCGGGCCATCGCCAAAGTCCAGGGCACCTTGAGCAGATCACGTTGTGCCGCAAGGAATCGCGCGCAGAAATCGCCGTCGAGACTGGCGGCGCGGGACAGATGTTCGCGAAGCAGCAGAGCCGAACCCGACGCGGAACTGATGCCCTGCGCGTAGAACGGATTGAACGCGCAGATCGAATCGCCGACGAACGCCAGACCCCGCGGCGGGCTCGTCCAGCGGTCGTAGCGCCGCCACCGGTTGCCGGTGGACCGGGTCAGATGCACCTCTGACGTCGGCGTGCACCGGTCCATCGCGGCGGCGAACAACGGCGTCCGCGTGCGGCGGGCGGAGGCGACGAAGGCGTCGGCCGTCCGTGGCATCTCCAGGCCCCACGAACCCATGCAGGCGATGACCCGGTCGCCTTCGATCGGGAAGAAGTTCACCAGGAACTCGTGCTCCGCGGGATGCCGGCCGCGATCCTGGGTCGGCATGAGCACCAGGTGCCGCCACCACCAGGTCGCCGGACGGCTTTCCCGCGACGGCAGTTCGTACCAGCGCGAGGTGTAGGTGACCTTGGCGTCGAGCGTCCGCACCTCGGGCTCCGGCCAGCCCGCCGCGACCAGCCAGTTCGCGACGGGAGAGCCGCGGCCCATCGCGTCCACGACGAAGTCGGCGTCGAAACGCTCGTCCCCGCCGGGCCCGGCGACCTCGACCCCGGTGACCGCCCCGCCCGCGGCGGCCAGACCGCGCACGGCGACCCGCTCGCGGAGGTCCACATTGGACAGTTTCCGCACCTTGTCCCGCAGCACGCGCTCGATGAGGATGCGCGAGCTGTAGACCATCGTCATCGAACTTCGTTTGCGCGCCGACCAGCCCTCCCGGTCCAGGTATGCGGCGTCCATCGACGGCATCAGGTGCAGGCCGCCCGCCGCGACGAGGTCGTCCTCGAAACCGGGGAACAGCGCGGTGATCGCCCGGCGGCCCGAGTTCAGCAGGAAGTGCGGATGCTTGCTCTGCGGCACCCCGCGCCGGTGCTCGGCCTCCTCCGGAAGCTCGTCCCGCTCCAGCACGAGCACTTGGTCGAAGTACGGGGACAGCGCCCCGGCGGCGCACAGGCCCGCGACGCTTCCGCCGAGGACGACAGCGGTCTCGCCGAGTTTCATCCGAACCAGCTCCGCTCGTCATTCATACACAGTTGGAGATAATGTATGAATGACGAGCCAGCGTGTCAAACCTCGTTCGGCACCGCGACCGCCCGCTCGCGCACGGCGGCCAAGCGCACTACTGCGGCGCCTGGAAGCCGCCGATCCGCTGCTCCAGCAGTTCGGCCAGCCGCAACGGCGTGCGGTCCTCGAACATCGGCCCGACGATCTGCACCCCCACCGGCAGCCCCTCCGGGGAAAGGCCCGCGGGCATCGCGGTTGCGGGCAGGCCGGGCATGGTGGCCACCCCGGCCCAGACGAGCTGGTCGAAGAACGGGTATTCGACGCCGTCGATGTCGATCCGGCAGGCGAGCAGGTCCGGGTTGTGGTCGTGGGGGAACGCGGGCGTCGGCGTGACCGGGCAGACCACGGCGTCGAACTCCGCGAAGAACTGCCGCCAGCCGTGGCGGTGGAGTTCGCGGCGGTGGTGCACGCCGAGCCAATCGCGGTGGGTGAGCACCATTCCGCGCAGGCGGGCCGCGTCGAGGCTTTGGTCGTCCGCGCTCAGTCCGGCGGCTCGGGCCTGGAGTTGCTCGTACGCGTCGACCGGGAACCGCGCCACTGAGCCGGAGAACAGCAGCTGCGTGTAGAGCGTCGCGGCTTCTTCCAGGTCGGGCAGGAGCGGGCTGTGCCGTTCGACCTGGGCACCGGCGTCGGCCAGCGCGTCGGCTACCCGGTTCACTCCGGCCCGTACCGCGGCTCCGGTCGGGATGAACGGATGGTCGTCGAGGATCAGGACCCGGAAGTCGCTCAGCCGTTCGTGGCGGGCGGGCGGCAGGGCCAGTTCGTGCGCCACGCCGTAGGTCAGCGGGTCCGGTCCGGCCATGATGTCGAGCAGGAGCGCGAGGTCGCGGGCGGTGCGCGCCATCGGGCCGACGACGGCGAGGTGCAGTTCGGTCGGCAAGGGCAGTTCGCCCGGCAGGACCATGCCGCGGTTCGCGACCAGGCCGAGGGACGGTTTGTGGCCGTAGACCCCGCAGAAATGCGCGGGCGTGCGCAGCGAGCCGCCGATGTCGGAGCCGATGGACAGGGCGCCGAAGCCCGCCGCCAGAGCCGCCGAGGAGCCGCCGGAGGAACCGCCTGGCGTGCGGTCGTGGTCCCAGGGGTTGTTGGTGGTGCCGTAGACCGGGTTCGAGCTTTGCAGTCCCTGAAGTCCCAGCGGGACGTTGGTTTTGCCGAGAATGACCGCGCCCGCGGACTTGAGCCGCTTGACCTGGACCGCGTCCTCGGCGGGCAGGAAGTCGCGGTGGTGCGGCAGGCCCCAGGTCGTGGGCAGGCCGGCGACGTTGTAGCACTCCTTGACCGTCACCGGAATCCCGAGCAGCGGCCGGTCTTCGCCGCGGGCGCGCGCCCGGTCGGCCTCTCGGGCGGCGGCGCGGGCACGGTCGAAGTCCGGTACGCAGATCGCGTTGAGTGCCTTGTCTTCCCGCTCGATGCGGGCGATCGCCTCGTCGGTCAGCTCCGCCGAGGTTGCTTCCCCGGCCCGCAAGGCGGCCGCGAGTGCTTCGGCCGAGTCAAAGTTCCGCTCCATGAATTCGACCGTAACGGGCACTCGGCGGAGCCATAAAATGTCAATTCACACAACGGGTCAGCGGTCCCAGAATCCTTGCTTCTCCAGCAAAGCCACCGCGCGCTCGCCCGCGTCCGCGAGGTGTTTCTCCACCAGTGTGCGCGCCCGGGCGGCGGAACGGGCGGACAGGGCGGCCAGGATCAGGCGGTGGTCGTCCCGCGCCTTGGCCGGCCAGTCTTCGTGTGCCTCATAGAACCCGTGCGAAACCGTTTTGGCCAGAATGCCGAGCAGCGAGAGCAGCCGGCGCGAGTCGGCGGCGTAATTGATTCTCCGGTGGAACTCGTAGTTCAGCCGTTCCTGTTCGGCACGGTCCACTGCCGACTCCATCCGGTCCGCGAGATCATGCAGCGCCTGGAGGCTTTCCGGGGACAGGTTTTTCGCCGCGCGCTCGGCGGCCAGTCCGGACACGACGCCGAACACGCGGTAGTGGTCGCGGATGTCGTCGCGCGTCATCCGGGCGACGAACGCGCCGCGGCGGGCGATGTGCTCGACGACGCCCTCGTGGTCGAGGGTGATCAGGGCTTCGCGGACGGGCAGTTTGCTGATGCCGAGTTCGTCGGCGAGCGCCTCCTGGTCGATCTTCGCCCCGGCGCGCAGCTGGCCGGAGAAGACGCGACGGCGGATCTCCTGGGCGGCCATCGCGTTGAGGTTCGCCGGGCCGGTGCGGCGCGGTCCGGCGCTCGCGGGCATCGCCACTGCCTTCTCCCCTCCGCGGTCAGTATCGGATGAAGTATTACACGATCGCGGCACAGGTGCCCACCTACGCAGACAGCGCACTTCCCACCCTGAAATTGGGTCTGACCTGCTGCAACACCGGTCGCGGAGGGCACTCGACGGTGTGAGGCATTCGGAGATTTCTGATAAAGTATTTTCCAGCCGCGCGGCCTGGGTCATAGTGGGGGCATGGCAGCTGCGGTTACCCCCGAGGACTTCCGGCCCATCCTGGAGCTGGTGCGCGACTTCGTCCGGGCGAAGGTCGTCCCGCGCGAGCAGGAGATCATGGACGGCAACGCCATCCCGGACGACCTGCGCACGCAGGCCGCGGAGATGGGCCTGTTCGGCTACGCGATCCCGCAGGAATGGGGCGGGCTCGGGCTCGACCTGACGCAGGATGTCGAGCTGGCGATGGAGTTCGGCTACACGTCGCTGGCGCTGCGGTCGATGTTCGGGACCAACAACGGCATCGCCGGACAGGTCCTGGTCGGGTTCGGCACGGACGAGCAGAAGAGCGAGTGGCTGGAGCGCATCGCCTCGGGCGAGGTGGTCGCGTCGTTCGCGCTGACCGAGCCCGGAGCCGGGTCCAACCCCGCCGGGCTGCGCACCAAGGCGGTGCGCGACGGCGACGACTGGGTGCTCGACGGGCAGAAACGCTTCATCACCAACGCGCCGATCGCGGACCTGTTCGTCGTCTTCGCCCGCACGCGTCCGGCGGATGACTCCGGGCCCGGCATCGCGGTGTTCCTCGTGCCCGCGGACACGCCGGGGCTGGAGGTCGGGCCCAAGGACAAGAAGATGGGCCAGGAAGGCGCGTGGACCGCGGACGTCACCTTCAACAACGTCCGGGTGCCGGGGTCCGCGCTGGTCGGCGGGAACGAGGATGACGGGTATCGCGCCGCGATGACCTCCCTCGCGCGCGGTCGCGTGCACATCGCCGCGCTTGCGGTGGGTTCGGCGCAGCGTGCGCTGGACGAATCGGTCGCGTATGCGGCGTCGGCGACGCAGGGCGGCCAGCCGATCGGCGATTTCCAGCTGGTGCAAGCCATGCTGGCCGACCAGCAGACCGGGGTGATGGCGGGGCGCGCGCTGGTGCGGGAGACCGCGGCGCGGTACGTGTCCGGAGAGGACCGTCGGATCGGGCCGTCGGCCGCGAAGCTGTACTGCACCGAGATGGCGGGCAAGGTCGCCGACCTCGCCGTGCAGATCCACGGCGGCACCGGGTACATGCGCGACGTCCCGGTCGAGCGGATCTACCGCGACATCCGGCTGCTGCGGCTTTACGAGGGCACCAGCGAAATCCAACGGCTGATCATCGGCGGCGGACTCGTCCGCCAGGCGAAGAAGGCCCAGAAGTGACCAGCCGCGCGGCTACCCGCGCCCGGGAAGCGACGACCCTCCTGTTCGTCCCCGGTGACCGGCCGGAGCGTTTCGGCAAGGCACTGGCCGCTGGGCCGAGCCTGGTCGTGCTCGATCTGGAGGACGCGGTCGCGCCGGAGCGCAAGGGGTACGCGCGGGAACAGGTCGTCGCGTGGCTTGAGGAGAACCCCGAGTGCGCGGTGCGCGTGAACGCCGCTGGCACCGCCTGGCACGACGAAGACCTCGCCGTACTCAGGCAGCGTCGGTGCACCGTGATGCTGCCCAAGGCCGAACCGGCGACGACGCGTGCCGCGGCCGAACAGCTCGGCGTCCTGCCGGTCGTGATCGCGCTGGTCGAAACCGCGCGCGGGGTCCTGGACGCGAGGGAAACCGCCACGGTCCCGAATGTGCAGCGTCTCGCGTTCGGCAGCTTCGACCTGGCCGCAGAACTGGGCGCCGATCCGGCTGACCGGGACGCGTTCGTCGCCGCTCGGGGCGCGCTTGTCCTCGCGTCGGCCGCAGCGGGACTGCCCGGCCCGATCGACGGCGTCACCGCGGATCTGGACAACGAACTCCACCTCACCGACGAAGTCCGCTACGCGCGGCGGCTCGGGCTCGCCGGGAAGCTGTGCGTGCACCCGAAACAGGTGCCCGTCGCCGCTGCGGCGCTGCGGCCGACGCGCGAGGAAGTCCGCTGGGCGCAGTCCATTCTGGACGCCGCAGGTGCGGGCGGCGCGGTCGCAGTGGGCGGGCAGATGGTCGACAAGCCGGTGCTGGAGCGCGCCCAGCGCGTCCTCCGGCAGGCGCGAGAAGGGAACGGGCGATGACGCTCACCGACGACGAACAGCAGATGGTCGCCCTGGTCGCGGAGTTCGTGGACGAGCGGGTCCGGCCCCGGGTGCGCGAGTTCGAGGCCGACGACATCTATCCGGCCGAGTTCATCGACGAGATGAAAACCCTCGGCTTCTTCGGACTGCTCGCCCCGGCCGAATACGGCGGGGTGGACGTCAGCACCGCGTGTTTCGCCCGGGTCACCGAAGAACTCGCGCGCGGCTGGATGAGCCTCGCCGGAGCCATCGGCGGCCACTCCGTCATCACCTACCTGATCAAGACGTTCGGCACGCCCGAGCAGCGCGAAAAGTACTTGCCCGCCATGGCCGAGGGGCGGATCCGTGCGACGATGGCTCTGACCGAGCCCGGCGGTGGCAGCGACCTCCAGGCCATGCGCACCCACGCGGTGCCGGGCGACGACGGGTACACGATCACCGGGTCGAAGACCTGGATTTCCAACGCCGCGCACTCCGGCCTGATCGGGCTGCTGTGCATCACCGATCGCGAGGCCTCCCCCGCCCACCGCGGGATGAGCGTGCTGCTGGTGGAACCCGGCGACGGGCTCACCATCTCGAAGAAGCTGCCGAAGCTCGGTTACCGCGGCGTCGAGGCGTGCGAGTTGGTGTTCGACGGGCGCAAGGTTCCTGCCGACGCGGTCCTCGGCGGCACACCGAACCAGGGCTGGTCGCAGATGATGCGGGGGCTGGAGGTCGGGCGGATCCAGGTCGCCTCGCGGGCGCTAGGCGTCGGACAGGCCGCGCTGAACGACGCCGTCCGCTATGCCCAGGAGCGCGAGTCCTTCGGCAAGCCGATCTGGAAACACCAGTCCGTGGGGAACCTGCTCGCCGACATGGCCACGAAGATGCGCGCCGCCCGGCTGCTCACCTTGGACGCCGCGGAGAAGCTCGACGCGGGCGAGCGCGCGGACATGGAAGCCGGGATGGCGAAGCTCTTCGCGTCCGAGACCGCGATGCAGGTCGCGCTTGATGCGATCCGCGTCCACGGCGGCTACGGGTACTCCAAGGAATACGACGTCGAACGCTATTTCCGCGACGCGCCGCTGATGATCGTCGGCGAAGGCACCAACGAGATCCAGCGCAACGTCATCGCCGCGCAGCTCATCGCCCGCAACAAGATCTGAGGGAACCATGACGCTCCTCGACGGCCGGACCGCGGTCATCACCGGTGGCGCGCAAGGTATCGGACTTGCCATCGCCGAATTGTTCGTTGCCCACGGTGCCCGTGTCGTGCTCGGCGACCTCGACGGCGAGGCAGCCGCGGCAGCCGCCGACAGCATCGACGGGGAAGCCATCGGCGTCGCCTGCGATGTCACCAGGGCGTCCGATGTGGACGCTCTCCTGGCCGCGGCGCCCTCGCCGGTCGACGTGTTCGTCAACAACGCGGGCATCACCCGCGACGCGACGATGCGGACCATGACCGAGGACGATTTCGACCAGGTCATCGACGTGCACCTCAAAGGAACCTGGAACGGCACCCGCAAAGCCGCCGCGATCATGCGCGAGCGCAAGAGCGGCGCGATCGTGAACCTGTCCTCGCTGTCGGGCAAGGTCGGCATGGTCGGGCAAACCAACTACTCCGCCGCCAAAGCCGGCATCGTCGGGCTCACCAAAGCCGCCGCCAAGGAGATGGCCCACCACGGCGTCCGGGTCAACGCGATCCAGCCCGGACTCATCCGCACCGCGATGACCGAGGCCATGCCGCAGAAAGCCTGGGACCAGAAGATGGCCGAGATCCCGATGGGCCGGGCCGGCGAGGTCGGCGAAATCGCTTCGGTGGCGTTGTTCCTCGCCTCGGATCTGTCCTCCTACATGACCGGCACGGTGCTCGAAGTGACCGGCGGACGGTTCATGTGAGCGCCGGGGAACCCCACGCCGTACTGGTGGACCCTGCTCCCGTCGCGGCGCTGGCCGCACTCTTCGACAACGGACTGCCCGCACCGCAGCCGGGCGACGACCTGCCGCCGCTCTGGCACTGGGTCGCTCTCCCCCGCTGGCCCGTCTCCGCCGAACTCGGTCCGGACGGACACCCCGCGCGCGGCACGTTCCTGCCAGCGATCGACCTGCCCCGGAGGATGTTCGCTGGCGGAGAAGTCTTGCTGCACCACGCGCCGAAGATCGGCGAGACGGTGACCCGGAGGTCCATTGTGGACTCAGTGACGGAGAAATCCGGCCGCTCCGGGAAGCTGGTGATCGTCGTCGTGCGCACCGTGTTGTCCGATGTGGACGGATCGCCGCTCATCGAGGAGCGCCAGGACATCGTCTACCGCGAAGCGAGCGCGACCACGTCCGAAGCCCCGATCGAACCTGCTGACCTGGCGGGTTCCCCGTTCCGCCGCAGTGAAGACGGCTGGGACTTCGCCACCGACCCCTCCCTGCTGATGCGCTTCTCCGCGGCCACCGCGAACCCGCACCGCATCCACTACGACTGGCCGTACGCGACCCGGGTCGAGGGCTACCCCGGCCTGGTTGTGCACGGGCCGCTGATGTCCCTCGCCCTCGCCGAGGTGCTGCGCCTGGACTCCCCCGGCGCGCGGGTCACCCGGCTGGCGCATCGCAACCTGGCGCCGTTGTTCTGCGGCCAGCCCGCGCAGCTGCGCACCGAACCGCGGCCCGGCGGCGCGACTCTGACCCTCGTCGGGGCCGCCGGACCGCGCACCAGCCTTGAAGCCGACTACGAGGAAGGCCCTTCCCATGCGTGACGGCGTCATCTGCGAACCCGTCCGTACCCCGATCGGCCGCTTCGGCGGATCGCTCAAGAGCGTGCCCGCCGCCGACCTCGGCACCATCGCGCTCAAGGGTCTGCTGGAGCGCACCGGTCTGCCCGCCGACGCGATCGACGACGTCATCCTCGGCCACTGCTACCCCACCTCCGAAGCCCCCGCGATCGGCCGCGTCGTCGCGCTCGACGCCGGACTGCCGGTGACCGTCCCGGGCATGCAGGTCGACCGGCGCTGCGGGTCCGGGCTGCAGTCGGTACTGCTGGCCGCGCTGCAGGTCCAGGCGGGCGCGAGCGAGCTGATCGTCGCGGGCGGCGCGGAAAGCATGTCCAACACCGTCTTCTACGCCAACGACCTCCGCTGGGGCGCCACCGGAGCGGGTGTCCACCTCCACGACTCGCTCACCCGCGGCCGTCAGACGCCCGGCGGCAAGCACTACCCGGTGCCGGGCGGGATGCTGGAGACTGCGGAGAACCTCCGCCGCCAGTACCGCATCAGCCGCGAAGACCAAGACCAACTCGCCGCTGAATCACACCGCCGGGCCGTCGCCGCGCAGAAGTCCGGGGTGTTCGCCGAGGAGATCATCCCGGTGCCGGTGGAGACGCGGAAGGGCACCGTCGTCGTGGACACCGACGAACACCCCCGCCCGGACACCACCGTCGAAACCCTCGCGAAGCTCCGGCCGGTGCTGGGCAAGCAAGACCCCGAAGCGACCGTCACCGCAGGCAATGCCAGTGGACAGAACGACGCCGCCGCCGTCTGCATCGTCACCACCCGCGAGCGCGCGGACCAACTCGGCCTGCGCCCGCTCGTGCGGCTCGTCTCCCACGGCGTCGCCGGAGTCGAACCGAAGATCATGGGCGTCGGACCGGTGCCCGCCTCCGCGCTCGCACTCGAACGCGCCGAGCTCAAGATGTCCGACATCGACCTCATCGAACTCAACGAGGCCTTCGCCGCACAGGCACTGGCCTGCACGCGTGAATGGGGCTTCGGCGACACCGACTTCGACCGCCTCAACGTGCACGGCTCCGGCATCTCCCTCGGCCACCCCGTCGGAGCGACCGGCACCCGGATCCTCACCACGATGGCCCGGGAAATGCAGCGCCGCGAAGCCCGCTACGGCCTGGAGACCATGT
Source organism: Amycolatopsis sp. AA4 (assembly GCF_002796545.1). Classification (GTDB taxonomy): domain Bacteria; phylum Actinomycetota; class Actinomycetes; order Mycobacteriales; family Pseudonocardiaceae; genus Amycolatopsis. Next base: position 4,001,479 of record NZ_CP024894.1, on the reverse strand, counting down.
GCATCGGCGGCGGACAGGGTCTGGCCGCGGTCTTCGAGCGGGTGTCGGAGTGACCGGCGCATGAACCCCGCGCTGCTGGCCGGACTGCGGGTCGTCGAACTGTCCGCGTACGTCGCCACGCCGCTGTGCGGGCTCACCCTCGCCCAGCTCGGCGCGGACGTCGTGCGAGTCGAACCCCTCGGCGGCGCCGCCGACCGCACCCGCTGGCCGCTCGCCGACTCCGGGACCAGCCTCTACTGGTCCGGACTGAACAAGGGGAAGCGGGCGGTCGCGGTCGATCTGGAGTCCGAAGTGGACCGTCGCCGGGTGGCCGACCTGATCGTCGACGGCGGTCCGTGCGCGGTCGTGACCAACACTTCGCGACACGCCGACCTCGGGTACGAAGCCTTGCGCGCCCGCCGCCCGGACCTGATCCACGTCCTGCTCACCGGCCGAGCCGACGGCGGCGCGGCAGTCGACTACACCGTCCAGGCCGGGACCGGCTTCCCGCTGCTCACCGGAACCGGATCCGAGCCGGTCAACCACGTGCTGCCCGCCTGGGACGTCTGTGCCGGGCTGTATCTCGCGGTGGGTCTGCTGGCCGCCGAACGGCAGCGGCAGCTCACCGGGCGGGGACGCTCGATCCAAGTCGCGCTGGAGGACGTCGCGCTCGCCACCGCCGGGAACCTCGGCTATCTCGCCGAAGCGCAACTGACCGACCACTCACGCACCAAGTCCGGCAACGAGATCTACGGTACTTACGGCGACGACTTCGAGACCGCCGACGGCGTCCGGGTGATGATCGTCCTGCTCACCGAACGGCACTGGGACAAGATGCTCGCCGCGACCGGACTGTCCGACGCCTTCGCCGGGCTGAGCAACGCACTGGGCATCTCGTTCACCACCGAGTCCGACCGGTACCGGCATCGAGACGTGATCACCCCGCTGCTGGCGCGGTGGTTCGCGCGGACTCCGTACGCCGAGATGGCGGAAACGCTGACGCGGCACCGGATCCTGTGGGAGCGGTACCGGAGCTTCGCCGAACTCGGCCAGAACGGCGGTGCCGCGTTGCGCAGACTGGCGCTGTTCGGGGAGATCGACCAGCCCGGTGCGGGAGCGCATTGGGCGCCGAAGTCGCCGATCCAGGTGAACGGGGACCGGCTTCCGCCGGGGCCTGCTCCGGGGGTCGGGCAGCACAATGCCGAGGTGCTGGGCGAACGCTGACCGGATTGCCCCGGCGACAGGGGCCGTCTCGGCGCACGAGACGGCCCCGTCAACGCGGAAATCAGTGGTGCAGAACGAAATCCGTCACCAGCCGGTTGAATTCCGCCGCGTGCTCCAGCTGCGCCCAATGCCCGCACCGATTCAGCAGAACCGCCCGGGAATCCGGGATGTTCGCGGCCAGGAAAAGAGTCGATTCGAACGACACGACCCGGTCGTCGCGGCCGTGGATCAGCAGGGTCGGCGCGGTGATGCCGGAAACCGCCGCGAGGTCGAGCCAGATCGGGATCGGGGCTTTCGGGACGGCCGACGCGACGGCGCGCAAGTGTTCGGGGCGGGCGAGGGCCGCGTCCGACCGTTCCCGGCACAATTCCGGCGTCGCGAACCGGGCCTTGTCGTAGACCATGATTTCGACCAGACGGCGCATGCCTTCGGGGCTGGCGTCGGAGTAGGTCTCGAACATGATCTTCAAACCCTCGGTCGGGCCGCCGCCGGCGCCGAAGAGGAAGGGCTTCATCTGGATCGGCGGGCCCATCGTCACCAGGTGCGACACGCGGTCCGGGCGTTCCACCGCGAGCCGCAACGAGGTGTGGCCGCCCATCGAGTTGCCGACGAAGGCCGCCTTTTCGATGTCCAGCGCGTCCAGCAGCTGGGTCGCGGCTTCGACGTGGTCGAGGGTGGCGAAGTCCGCGCCGTCGGAGTCGCCCCAGCCTGGCATGTCCGGGGCGATCACCCGGAAATTCCGGGACAGGGCCTCGATGTTCGGCGAGTAGTTGCTCCAGCCCGTCGCGCCGGGGCCGCCGCCGTGCAGGAGGATCAGCGGGTGGCCTTCGCCGGCCTCGTGGTAGTGGATTTTCCAGTCGCGGGTCCGCACGTAGCGCGAAGTCATCAGAGCGCACCCCCGGCGAGCTGTTCCGCGACGGCCTCCGGCGCGCGGTGCCCCCACCAGTGCAGCTGGTCGAGCGTCCGCACCTCCCAGGTCTCGTCGTCGATCAGCAGGCCGCCCCAGCCGTACTCGACGGAGAAGCCCGACGGCGTACGGACGTAGAAGCTGAACATGTGGTCGTTCGGATGCATGCCGAGCGTCATCTCGAACGGCTGCTTCGCGTCGAGGCACCGGTCGTAGGCCAGGCCGACGTCGCGGATGTCGGAGACCTCGATCATGAAGTGGTGCGTCCGCTTCGGGTGCGGCATGTCGCCGAACGCGACCGAGTGGTGCCGCGGGTTGCAGTGCAGGAACGCCAGGTCCGCGACGATCCCGGGCGCGACCTCCTCGACAATGATGTCGCTGAGCTTGAAGCCGAGCAGTCCCTCGTAGAACTCCAGGTAGGTCTCCCGCGGGACGCCGTTGGCCAGCAGCACCTGGTGCCCCGCACCACCGGTTCCGGTGACGAACTCGCCGAGCAGCAGGTCGCTGCGGAACGGCGTTTCGGCGTCGGCCAGGCCGGTGACCAGTTCGAGCACGTTGCCCAGCGGGTCCGTGACGAGCACGATCCGGTCGACCTTCCGCGCGGCGGCCAGGCCGGCGTCGCCTTCCTGGGTCTCGACGCCCGCCTGCCGCAGCCGGGCGACCAGGGCATCCAGCTCGGCCGAGGACGAAACCGCGTAGCCGCTGCGGACCAGGTCGTCGGCGGGGCCTTCGGTGAGGATCCAGCGGTGCGCCTTCTCGTCGGTGCGCAAGGTGAGGCCGTCGGCGGACTTCTCCCCCAGTTGCATGCCGAGCAGGGAGACCGCGAAGCGCTCCCATGCGGCGAGGTCGCTCACCTCGTAAACGACGTAGGCGAGTTCTTTCACGGTCATCGGGATTCCTTTCCAGACTGCACAACAGGGGTGGCGAGGCCGGTCTTGTCGGCCGCGGCGACGAACTTGTCCGGGCGCACGGCGATCGCTTGGACGCCGTAGCGGTCGAGCCAGGGCAGCAGCGCGTCCTCGATGTCGACGAGGTCGGCCGCGGCCTGGGTGTACGCGGTGCGGGGGCGGACGGCGACGTAGGACGCGCCGTGGGCGTCCCAACCGGCCTTCTCCTCGGGGGTGAGCAGGGTCGCCGGGTCGAGGTCGTTGCCGAGGAGCACGAAACCGTTGGGCAGCAACGCATCCAGCCGGTCGATCCGGCCGACGGCGTCGCATGCGAGCGGCTGCGGAAGGTACCGGCCGACGACGGACGCGTCGCCGGTCTCGCCGCGCAGCCATCCGGCGGCGAGGGTCGGCGGGGCGTTGAGCGGCGGCTCCCACGGCGTGACCAGGTCCGTCGGGACCGTGTTCATCGCCTCGATCTCCGCCGGGGTCGCCTCCTGCTTGATCACCCGGCCCAGCGCGACGGCCAGCCCGGTGTAGAACTCGGCGGACGGGCGGCGTTCGGCCTCGTAGGTGTCGAGCCAGTCCTCGCCCAGTTCCCCGCGGACGATCCCGGCGATCTTCCAGCCCAGGTCGTACGCGTCGCGCAGGCCGGTCTGCATGCCCGCGCCCGCCCACGGCGGCATCAGGTGCGCGGCGTCGCCGGCGAGGAAAACCCGGCCCCGCCGGTAGGTTTCGGCCATCCGGACGTGGTGGCGGTAGAACGCGTACTGGTGGATTTCGACGTCGTCCTCGGTCACGCCCAGTGCGCGCAGCAGCGGCCACACCTGCGCGTCCGTCGGGAAGTCCGCCTCGGTTTCGGCGGCCTTGAGCGGGATTTCCCACCGGTGGTTGCCCGCCGAGAGGGCGATGTCGACGACCGGGCGTTCGCGGTCGGTCCAGAAGGTGAGGAAATCGCGGTCCGGCCACCAGCGCTTGACCCGGCAGTCGATGACGATCCACAGCGTGTCGCCGGTGTCGCCGTGCATCGGGATGCCGAGCATCTTCCGCACCGGGGACGAGCCGCCGTCGGCCGCGATCGCGTACCGGGTGCGGGTGGCGGTCTCCTCCCCGGTCTCGCGGTCGCGCGCGGTGACGGTCACGCCGCTGGCGTCCTGCTCGACACCGACCACCTCGACGCCGTACCGCACCGTCAGACCGGAGCGCTCCTCGCCGCAGCGACGCAGCTCGGTCTCGAGAGCCGGCTGGTAGATGTTGTAGAACCGCGGCTTGCTCCCGCGAGTGCCCAGCGTGCTCGGCGGATGCTCGACGCGCATCACCTCGCGGCCGTCGTAGGTCACCCAGCGCAGCGCCCGCTGCGGTTCGACGACCCGCTCGACCCGGTCGTCGACGCCGAGGTCCTGCAGGATCCGCATGGTCCAGTCGTTGATCGTGACCGCCCGCGCCCGGGCGTAGACGTCCTGGTCCCGTTCGAACGCGGCCACCCGCGCGCCCTTCGCGGCCAGGGTCAGCGCCCCGGCCAGGCCCGTCGGGCCGTATCCGACGACGGCGACGTCGGCGTCGTAGTGCTCACTCATGTCCCAGGCTCCACAGTTTTGGACCGGTCGTTCGGTTCATTAGTGGCTACGGTCACACCTGGACCCGGGGTTCGTCAAGACGCGTCGCGCACGATTCCGGTGTGCAGAAAACCGGCGGCCCTATGCTGCTCGGCGTGGACACAGCGCGGGCCGGGAACCGGCGGGGACGGCGTTCCCGGGAGGAAATCCTCGACACGGCGTCGCGGATCATGGCCGAACGCGGCTATTCCGCCACGACGATGTCGGTGCTCAGCACCGAGACCGGCCTGCCGAAAAGCGCGATCTACCACCACTTCCAGTCCAAGGGCGGGCTGCTGTCGGCCGTCATGGAACGCGGGGCGTACGAGTTCTTCCGGCACCTGCGCGAGTCGCAGGCGAATCCGCCGCAGGACCTGCCGCCCGCGGAACTGCTCGGCTGGTTCCTGCAGCGCACCGGCGAGGTGTTCGCCGCGAAACCCGACTTCCTCCGGCTGCACCTGATCCTGCTGATGAGCGCCGAGGCGGTCGCGGACGTCGAGGTGAAGGAGATCATCGAACGCGTGCGCGCCGACGGACGGCAGCACATGCGCCGGATGATCTCGCAGTCGTGGGCCAGCGTCGGGCCCGAAGCGGCGGACAAGGTGGGCGAGGCGCTGGACTACTTCGGCATCGCCGGATTCGACGGCGCGTTCGTCGCCTGGCAGGCGGAACCGGACCGTTCCATGCGCGACCAGATGGCACTGCTGACCGAGGCCATGGTCGCGATCGCCGAGCGGGTGCTGGCCGGGCGCTAGAGATCCACAGTGGACGGAACCGCGCGGCGCGACCGGTTTGCCGGGCCGTGCGCGTTTACCGGCGTCCTGAGCGGCAAACCCCTCCGGTGACCGCATCGACGACGAGGAGACCGGACATGACCGCACCCGGACCCGAACCCGACGACGTGCCGGGTCTCGAACCGGGCGGTTCCGTGCCGCCCGGCGACACCCCGCCCGACGCCGGGCAGACTTCGGGACTTTCGCATCCGCAGCCGATGCCTTCGCGCAAGCTCCCCGTCGGGTGGCTCGTCGCGGTGGCGGTCCTCGTGCTCGGGGTGGCCGCGTTCTTCGTGCTGCGCGCGCTCGACTGGTTCTGACCAGGGAGGGTCGGTGCGGCGCTCGCAAAAATCCGTTTCGGGCGTAGCGGGGTCATTGTCGACGAGGTCTTCGTCGGCGTAGCGGGGTCGCAGACGCGAGGGCAGAAGGCATGCCGGGAGACCGCACAGGTCGGCTGATCGGCGACCCGGCGAACTTTCCGGTTTGGGCAACCAAGCCGTTTGCGGGTGATCTCCGCCGGGAATTCGCGCCGCGAGGTGATGGATGTGGTGCGAACCGATGTGCCGGCGAGGATGGACCGGCTGCCTTGGTCGTCGTGGCATTGGCTGATGCTCGTCGGGCTGGGCACGGTGTGGATCCTCGACGGGCTCGAGGTGACCATCGTCAGCGCGTTGTCCGACCGGCTGACCGAACCCGGCAGCGGATTGGTCCTTTCCGAAACCCAAGTCGGGCTGGCGACCTCGTGCTACGTGGCAGGCGCGGTCTGCGGTTCGCTCTTCTTCGGCTATCTGACCGACCGCTGGGGCCGGAAACGCCTGTTCCTGCTGACGCTCGGGCTCTATCTGCTGGCCACCGTGCTGACCGCGTTTTCCTTTGCGCCGTGGTGGTTTTTCGTCATGCGGTTCCTCACCGGAGCCGGCATCGGCGGCGAGTACGCGGCGATCAACTCCGCGATCGACGAACTCGTGCCCGCCCGCTGGCGCGCGACGGTCAGCCTCGCGGTCAACGGCTCGTACTGGTTCGGCGCGGCAGGCGGCGCGGCACTCAGCCTGGTCCTGCTCGACGTCGGCCTGATCCCGGCCTGGCTGGGCTGGCGGCTGGCCTTCGGGCTGGGCGCGGTGCTCGGCCTGTTCATCCTGATCGTCCGCCGCACCGTGCCGGAAAGCCCGCGCTGGCTGTTCACCCACGGCCGCGCCGAGGAGGCTGACCAGGTCGTCACCGGCATCGAGGACCGCGTCGAGAAGGCGACCGGCGAGCGGCTCGAACCGGTCGACGACACCATCGAGGTCGAGGAACGCACCCGCACCAGCCTGACCGAAGTCGCGGTGACCCTCGTGCGCAGCTATCCGAAACGGACGCTGCTCGGGCTCGCCCTCTTCGTCGGGCAAGCGTTCCTGTACAACGCCGTCTACTTCACCCAAGGCCTGGTGCTGAGCCGGTTCTTCGGCGTTTCCAGCGGCTCGGTCGGGCTCTACCTGGTGCCGCTCGCGGCGGGCAGCTTCGTCGGTCCGCTCGTCCTCGCGCGGTTCTTCGATTCGATCGGCCGCCGTCCGATGATCATCACCAGCTACCTGGGCTCCGGCGTGCTGCTCGTCGGGACCGGCTTGCTGTTCCAAGCGGGCGTGCTGTCCGCGGTCACCCTGACCGTCTCCTGGTGCGCGGTGTTCTTCCTCGCTTCGGCCGGGGCCAGCTCCGCGTACCTCACGGTGTCGGAGATCTTCCCGCTGGAAGTGCGGGCGCTGGCGATCGCGATCTTCTACTCCGTCGGCACCGGGCTCGGCGGGATCGTCGGGCCGGTGCTGTTCGGCAGCCTGGTCGAAACCGGCGTCGTGGGCAACGTCGCCTTCGGCTACTACCTCGGAGCGGGCATGATGATCGCGGGCGGGATCGCCGAGGCGGTTCTGGGGATCAAGGCCGAACGGCGCTCGCTCGAATCGGTCGCCGAACCCTTGTCCGCCAAGGCGGCGGCGTGATGACCGCCCCGCCTCGCCGGGTCGCGGGCGCGAACCGCCATCGCCGCCGGGAAGCCGCCGACGCGGTGCCGTGGTCGCTGCGGGTAGCGGCGGCGGCCAGCTGGCGGTTCCTGATCGTTCTCACCATGCTCGGGGTCGCCGCGTGGACGCTCGGCTACCTCTCGGCCGTCACCGTCCCGATCGGGATCGCCCTGCTCCTGTCGGCGTTGTTCGCGCCGCTGGTGGAGCGGCTGGTGCGCTGGCACGTGCCGCGCGCGCTGGCCACGCTCGTCGCGATCATCGTCGGACTCGCGGTCCTCGGCGGGGTCCTCACGCTGGTCGTCACCACGGTGACCGCGAGCCTGCCGCAGCTGGGCAACCAGGTCGGAGCGAGTCTCGCGCGCATCAACAACTGGCTGCAGCACGGACCGCTGCATCTTCCGCAGCTGCAGCAGCTGCTCGACAAGGCGGTCAGCGCGATCCAGGGCAACACCGCCGAACTCACCACGCGGGTGCTGTCCACCGCCGCGACCGTCGGCGGCGTGCTCACCGAGATGCTGCTGACGCTGTTCGTGCTCGTCTTCTTCCTCTACAGCGGCAATCAGGTCTGGCACTTCCTGCTGAAGATCGTGCCCTCCGCCACTCGCGACGAGATCGACGTCGCCGGTCGCCGCGGCTTCGCGTCGCTGGTCAGCTACGTGCGCGCGACCGTGGCGGTGGCCTGTGTGGACGCGGTCTGCATCGGACTCGGCATCTGGCTGGTCGGGGTCCCGCTCGCGGTGCCGCTGGCGGCGCTGATCTTCATCGGCGCGTTCATCCCGATCCTCGGCGCGGTGGTGACCGGCGCGGTCGCCGTGCTCATCGCCCTGGTCGCCAACGGATTCGTCGCCGCGGGCATCGTGCTCGCGATCGTCGTCGCGGTGATGCAGCTGGAAAGCCATGTGCTGCAGCCGTTCCTGCTCGGGCGCGCGGTGCGGCTGCACCCGCTGGCCGTGGTGCTCGGCATCGCGCTCGGCCTGGAAATCGCCGGGATCGTCGGGGCCTTGCTCGCGGTGCCGATCCTCGCGGTCGCCAAGGCCGCGCTCGGCTCCCTGCAGCGCGACCCGCCGCTGGATCCGGTGGACATCGACCCGCTGCAGCCGGCCAGCGCCCGTACCGTCGGCCGATCAAGGGTTTCGTCCGGGCGAAGGCGGGTAACCGCACCGCGGAGGGACTCTGATGACGAGCTTGATCACTGACAACGCCGACGGCACGACGCCGCCGAGAGGACCGCTCGAACGCGGGTTTCCGCTACCCCGGCACGCACCGCGGACGGTGTCGTCGACGCTGCATCGGCTTTCGTCGATGGCGTCCTTGCGAGCCTGGGAACAACGCTCGACTCCCGCGCTGATGCACCAGGCGATTCTGGACGGCGTCAACGCTCGCCACGCGGCCGAGGCGGCCCATTTGAGCGTCGAGGAAGCCCACGTGCGGTGGGGCGCTTGGGCGGCCAAGCGGCTGGCCCCGCAGCGTCCCGGGGTCGCGGCGGAACTGCCGGTGCAGCAATTCCTCAACGTGCACGCGGCTTTCGCGGCGGCACTCGCCCGGGAAGACCAGCGTTAGCCGCGCAGATCCGCCTCCAGCGCGGCCGCGGTCGCGCGCAACGACGTCACCAGCGTCGGCAGCTGGTCTTTCCGGTACCGCACGCTCGGCATCGACACCGACAACCCGGCCACCACCACACCGTCGGCCCCGTGCACCGGCACGCCGACCGCGACCACTCCGCGTTCGGATCGGCCCTGGTTGAGCGCGAAACCGCTGCGCCGCACGCGCGCCAGGTCGGCCCGCAGCTCGGCCAGGTCCGGACGCTCGCCGGGCTTGTCGACCGCGTAGAGTTCCTCGACCTGTTCGGGCGGCAGTTCGGCGAGCAACAGCAGACCGGCCGTCGTCTGATGCACCGGGAAAACCATCCCTTCGCGTGAACCGACCCGCAAGGCCTGCGAGCACTCGACGCTCGCGATGAACCGGGCCGTGTCCCCGGTCCGCACGGTCAGGTTGACCGACTCGTCCAGCAGGTCCACCAGCCGCCGCAGGTGCGGAAGCGCCGCCGCGCGCAGTTTCGACGCCGCCGACTGCGAATGCGCGGCCAGCTCCAGCACCGGACCCACCCGGTAGGCGCGGTTGGCGTCTTGGACCGCGAAGTCGCGGTAGACGAGCATCGCGAGCAGCCGGTGCGCGGTCGAGGGAGCGACGCCGATCCGCTCGGCCACCTCGGAGACTGTCAACGGGCCTTCGAGCTGCAGCATCGCCGCGATCCGCAGGGCGTTGTCGACGCTGGCCACCGCATACGGCGGCGGGGCCTTGAACCGTTTCTCCATCCGGGCCGCCTTTCCGCACACCAGAATCCCGTTTTCCGCAGGCCGGGATCAGCCCACCATAACCCCATGCCCAGCACTCCAGCGCGAACTCCCGTTCGGCTCGCCGCGGTCGACGCACCGGACCAGCCCGCGGTCACGCCCGCCCTGCGCGATCTCTACCGCGGCTTCGAACAGGAGCTGCTCGTTCCGTTGTGGACGGAGATCGGCGACCTGATGCCCGCGCATCCGCGTTCGCGGGCGGTGCCGCACCGATGGCGGTGGGCGAACCTCCTCCGGCTCGCCGAGCAGGCGGGCGAGATCGTGCCGGTCGGGCGCGGCGGGGAACGGCGGGCGATCGCCCTTGCCAACCCGGGCCTCGGCGGCCGTCCGTTCGCGACGCCGACGCTGTGGGCGGCGATCCAGTACCTGATGCCCGGCGAGGACGCGCCCGAGCACCGGCACACCCAGAACGCGTTCCGGTTCGTCGTCGAAGGCTCGGGCGTGTGGACGGTCGTCGGCGGCGACGCGGTCCCGATGCGCCGCGGCGACTTCCTGCCGCAGGCGGGCTGGAACTGGCACGCGCACCACAACGCCACCCGCGAGCCGATGGCCTGGCTCGACGGCCTCGACATCCCGTTCCAGTACGGGATCGAGGCGCAGTTCTTCGAGTTCGGCCGCGAGCAGATCAGCGCGGCCGAGCGGATCACCCCCGACCGCTCTCGTTCCGAACGCCTGTGGGCGCACCCCGGTCTGCGGCCGCTGTCCGTCGGCACGGCAGCGCCCGGCTCTCCGCTGCTGGCGTACAAGTGGGAGCACACCGACGCCGCGTTGCGCGACCAGCTGCAGCTGGAGAAAGAAGGCTACGGCGGAACGGTCGAACCGGGCCACGCGGCCGTCCGGTTTTCCAATCCGCACAACGGTTCCGACGTGCTGCCGACCATCCGCGCCGAGTTCCACCGCGTCGCGCGGGGCGCCGAGACCGCGCCAGTGCGCGAGACCGGCTCGGCGGTCTGCCAGGTGTTCGATGGCTCCGGCACAGTGACCGTCGGCGACACCTCGTGGGCGGTCTCGCGCGGGGACCTGTTCGTCGTCCCGTCGTGGCAGCCGTTCTCGGTGAAGTCGGAGGCCGGTGCCGCGGATTCCGACTCCGGCGCTCTCGACCTGTTCCGTTTCTCGGACGCGCCCGTGTTCGAGGCGCTCCACCTCGACCGTCAGGAGACCCTCCGATGAAGCTCGCCACCCTCCGCGTCGACGGCGACACCCGCGCCGTCCGCCTCGACGGCGACGTCCTGGTCGACCTCGGCTCCCCCGACCTCGGCGCGCTGTTCGCCCAGGACGGCTGGGAAGCGCACGCCGCCCAGGCGACCGGCGAGACCTGGCCCGCCGAGGGCGCGGACCTCGCCCCGGTCGTGCCGCGTCCGTCCAAAGTGGTCTGCGTCGGGCACAACTACACCAACCACATCAAGGAAATGGGCCGCGAACTGCCCGCGTACCCGACGCTGTTCCCCAAGTTCGCCGACACCCTCACCGGTCCGGCCGACCCGATCGGCAAACCGGCCGAGACCGACGCGCTCGACTGGGAGGTCGAACTCGTCGTCGTGGTCGGCAAAACGGTCCGGCGCGCGAACGAGGACGAGGCCGCGGCGGCCATCGCCGGGTTCACCGTCATGAACGACGTCTCGGTCCGCGACTGGCAGTTCCGCACGATCGAGTGGACGCAGGGCAAGATCTGGCAGTCCTCGACGCCGGTCGGCCCGTACGTCGTGACGCGGGACGAGGTCGGCGGCGTCCGGCCCGCGCTCGAGGTGAAGACCACTGTGGACGGACGCGTCATGCAGCGCGACAACACCGGCACGCTCCTGTTCGACCCGGTGTTCCTGGTGCGGTACATCTCCACGATCGTCCAACTCAACCCGGGCGACCTGATCGCCACCGGCACGCCGGCCGGGGTCGGCCACGCCCGCGATCCGAAGGCCTACCTGACCGGCGGCGAAACCGTGGTCACCGAGGTGGCCGGGATCGGCGCGTGCGTCAACCAGATCGTGAAGGAAGCCTGATGGCGCCCGCCGACGCGCGGAACTGGGTCTCGTTCGGCACCGAGCTTTTCCTGACGCACGCGAAGGAACTGTCCGAACCGAGCGCGCTCCCCCGCTGGACCCGCAAGCACCTCGCCGCGCACGTCGCGGCCAACGCGGACGCCCTCGGCAACCTCGTGCACTGGGCGCGGACCGGGGAGCGCACCCCGATGTACTCCTCGCCGGAGCAGCGCAACGCCGACATCGAGGCGGGCTCCCGGCAGTCCGAAGGCCAGCTCACGGCGTGGCTGCGGGATTCGGCGCGTTCGCTGGAGTCCGCGATGGCCGCGTTGACTCCAGAGCAGTGGCAAGCCGAGGTGGTCACCGCGCAGGGCCGGACGGTTCCCGCCACCGAGATCCCGTGGCTGCGGGCGCGCGAGGTGTGCGTGCACGCGGTCGACCTCGGCACCGGAGCGACGTTCGCCGACCTGCCGGAAGCGTTCCTGTCCGCGCTCGTCGCGGAGATCCAGGCCAAACGCGGTCTCGCCGCGCTGCCGGACGGGCCGCTGCCTGACGTCGCGGCGTACCTGGCCGGGCGGCCGCATTCGCTGACCGGGGTCCCCGACCTCGGCCCCTGGTTGTGAGGAGAGCCCATGGACACCCCTGACGTGCTCGTCGTCGGCGGCGGGATCGGCGGGCTGAGCACCGCGTTCGCGCTGTCCCGGCTCGGCCTGCGGGTGCGGGTCCTGGAGCAGGCGGCGGAGTTCGGCGAGGTCGGGGCCGGCATTCAGCTCGCCCCCAACTGCACCCGGATCCTCGACGCCTACGGCCTGCTGGACACCGCGAAAGCGCGCGGCGTCGTCCCGGACCGGATGGTCATGCGCGACGCCGTCGACGGCCGCGACCTGACCGCGCTCGACCTGCGAGACCTCGAACGCCGCTACGGCTTCTCGTACCTGGTGATCCACCGCAGCGACCTGCACCGGCTGTTCCTCGACGCCTGCCGCGACGCGGGCGTCGAACTCCTCACCGAGCAACGGATCGTGTCTTACACGCCGGACCCCGCCACCGCGGTCACCGACGACGGCACTGTCCACAGTGCACCGGTCGTCCTCGCCGCCGACGGCCTGCACTCGGTCGCTCGGAAGCACTTCGCGGACGACCAGCCGGTCTCGTCGGCATACGTCGCCTACCGCGGCACGGTGCCGATCGCCGAGGTCGGCCGTCCGGTTGACCTGTCCGAGGTCGTGGTCTATGTCGGCCCGCGCTGCCACTTTGTCCATTATGGACTTCGCGGCGGCGATTTGCTCAATCAGGTAGCCGTTTTCGAGTCGCCGAAGGCTGTGGCGGGTATGGACGACTGGGGCACGCCGGACGAGCTGGACACCGCGTTCGCCGCGACTTGCGACGAGGTGCGGGCCGGGATCCCGCGGATGTGGCGGGACAAATGGTGGCGGATGTACGACCGCGACCCGATCTCCACCTGGGTCGACGGCCGGCTCGCCCTGCTCGGCGACGCCGCGCACCCGCCCCTGCAGTACCTCGCCCAGGGCGCGATCATGGCCATCGAGGACGGCTGGGTGCTGGCCGAGCACATGAAACGGCTGGGCAATTGGGACGATGCGCTGGCCGCGTACCAGGCAGTCCGGACGGAGCATTGCCGCCGAGTCGTGCTGACCGCCCGGGCCTGGGGAAACCTGTGGCACCTGGACGGCGCCGAGCGGGAACAGCGCAACACTCTCCTGCACGCCCGCGAGACGGACGACTACTCCTTCACGGACTGGCTGTACGGTCCGACGGCCTTGTTCCCGGAGGACGAGCCGCCGATGTTCGAGCCGATTCCGCTGTCTGCCGCGGACGATTTGACTGCCACGCGATGACCCTTACCGGCGGTGAACGACCCGTTCACCGCCGGTTTTTCATTCACCCCAACTTCTCCGCCAACCGTCGGCAGCCCTCCACCAGCGCCACCGCGTGTTCGTCCCGCTGCGCTTTCGTCATCCGCGCGGTCGGCGCGGCGACGCTCAGCCCGCCCAGCAGCGGGCCGTCCGGGCGGGCGACCGCGCAGCCGATCGAGCTGACGCCGTCCTCGCTCTCGCCCGCGTTGAGCGCGTAACCACGCCGCCGGATGCGCTCGATCTCCGCCAGCAGCGCGCTGCGGCTCGTCATGGTCTTCGTGGTGACCTGGCCGAGCACGTCGTCCGGGTAGCGCTGCGCGATCTGGTCGTCCGGCAGGTGCGCGAGCATCGCCTTGCCGAGGCTCGTCGCGTGCGCCGGGAGGGTGCGGCCCACGCGGCCGGACACCCGCAGCGCCCGGTCGCTCTCGATCACGTCCAGGAAGCGCACCTGACCGCCTTCCAGCGAACCGAGATGCACGGTTTCGCCGGTGGTTTCCGACAGCCACTGCAGCACCGGACGCGCGACCGCGCGCAGGTCCATCTGGTTCACCACCGACAATCCGATCTCGACCAGCGCCGGCCCGGCCCGGTAGACCCGGCTGACCGGGTCCTGGTCGACGAATCCGTGGTGCACGAGCATCGCCATCAGCCGGTGCGCGGTCGACTGGCCCACGCCCAGCGCGTCCCGCGCGTCGGACAGCCGGAGTTCTCTCGTGGCGCTGAACATCCGGAGCAGCCGCAGCGCGCGGTCCACGGATTCGATCGGGTACTGGGGAGCGGGCCGCGCGGGACCGGCTTCGGCGGCGGATGTCTGCATAGCAGACATCGTATCCGGACCAGGGCATGTGTGGACGGCCTTAAGGATAAAAGACGGCAAAGTTTCTGGATAACAGAATTGAAGTCCGCAGGCTAGACTCGCAGCCGGGTCTCGGGGTTAGCATGAGCCGACGGCACGCGGGGCTCCAGGTCCCCGCGGGACTCAGGAAGCGCAGGAGCGACGATGCTCGAAGCACATTCCGGCCCGGAAATCCCGACCCGGGTCGCCGAACTTCTCGACCGCGAGTGGCGCCTGCTCGTCGACGGCAAGCTCGTCCCGGCGCGGTCCGGAGCCACCTTCTCCCGGGTGTCCCCCTACACCGGCACGGTGATCGCCGAGGTTCCCGACGCAGGACCCGGCGACGTCGACGACGCAGTGCGCGCCGCGGCCGACGCCCGGGCGGTCTGGCGGGACACCCTTCCCGTCGAGCGAGCGAAGCTGGTCGCCGAACTGGCCGACGTGATCGAACGCCACGGCGAGGAACTCGCCCTGCTCGACACTGTGGACGCCGGTTCGCCGATCTCGAACTCGCGCGTCGACGTCGGGGTGACGGTGGCGCAGCTGCGCATGTTCGCCGGGCAGGCGCTGGAACTCAAAGGCACCACGGTGCCCGCCAGCAACGCGCTGCACGTGACCACGCGCGAACCGGTCGGCGTGGTCGCGCGGATCGTGCCCTACAACCATCCGCTGATGTTCGCGGGCAAAATCGCCGCGCCGCTGGTCGCGGGCAATCCGACGATCCTGAAGCCGCCGGAGGCCGCGCCGCTGTCCGCGTTGCGGCTGGCCGAGCTGGCGAAGGACATCTTCCCGCCCGGCGTGCTGTCGGTGGTCGTCGGCGACGGACCGGCGGTCCCGGACGCGCTGGTGCGGCACCGGCACGTGCGGCGGATCGGGTTCATCGGGTCCGAACCGACCGGACGCGCCATCCAGCGCGCCGCGGCCGAGAGCGGCGTCAAGGACGTCAGCCTCGAACTCGGCGGCAAGAACGCGATGGTGGTGTTCCCCGACGCGGACCTCGAAGCCGCGGCCGCCGGCGCCGTGTTCGGCATGAACTTCACCTGGTCCGGACAGTCCTGCGGGTCGAACTCGCGGCTGCTCGTGCACCAGGACGTCCACGACGCGCTCGTCGCCAGGGTGGTCGAGCTGATCGAGGCGCGCCGGATCGGCGATCCGTTCGACGAGCGCACCGAACAGGGCACCATGATCAACCGGGCGCAGTACGAGAAGTCGTTGTCCTACATCGACATCGCGGTCTCCGAAGGCGCGAAGGTCGCCACCGGCGGCGGCCGTCCGGCTGGTGTGGACGAGGGCTTGTTCGTGGCCCCGACGGTGTTCACCGGCGTGCGCCCGGACATGCGGATCGCCCGCGAGGAGGTGTTCGGGCCGCTCCTGTCGGTCATTCCGTTCGCCGACGAGACGGAAGCGGTCCGCATCGCCAACAGCGTCGACTACGGGCTGACCGCGAGCGTCTGGACCTCCGACGTCACGCGCGCACACCGTGTCGCCCGCGCGTTCGAGGCCGGGTTCGTCTGGATCAACGGCTCGTCCCGGCATTTCCCCAACGTGCCCTTCGGCGGCGTCAAGGGGTCCGGCGTCGGCCGCGAGGAAAGCCTCGAAGAACTGCTCAGCTACACCGAAACCAAGTCCCTCAACGTCATGTTCTGACTAGCGAAGGCAAAGGGGCCCTCAATGGCGTACGTCATCGGCATCGACACCGGCGGAACGTTCACCGACGCGTTCGTCGCCGACCAGCAGAACCGGCTCGCCGCGGCCAAAACCCCGTCCACTCCCCCGGATTTCGCGACCGGGTTCCTCACCGCGATCGACGAGCTCGCCGCGGAACTCGGCATCCCGGTCCGCGAACTGCTCGCGAACACCGACTATCTCGTGCACGGCACCACCTCGACGCTCAACGCCCTGGTCACCGGCGACGTCGCGCAGGTCGGTTTCCTCACCACCCGCGGGCACGCCGACTCGATCAGCATCATGAATCTCGAAGGCCGCTACGCCGGCCTGGGCAGCGACGACATCCAGCACATGGCCCGCACGGCGAAGCCCGCGTCCTTGGTGCCCCGGCACCGGATCCGCGAGATCGACGAACGCGTGGACTACCAAGGCCGCGTCGTCGTCCCGCTCGACGAGGACGGCGTCCGGACCGCCGTACGCGACCTGCTCGCCGACGGCGCGGAGGCGATCGCGGTGTCGTTCCTCTGGTCGTTCCGCAATCCCGCGCACGAACAGCGGGTGCGCGAGATCGTCCAAGAGGAGGCTCCGGAGGTGTACGTGGCGCTGTCCAGCGAGGTCAGCCCGCGCATCCGGGAGTACCCGCGCAACGTCACGACGATCATGAACACGCAGGTCGGCCCGCGGCTGGGCAGTTACCTGCGGCCGCTCGAAGCCGAACTGCGGGAGCGCGGGCTGACCGGCGCGCTGCTGGTGATGCAGGGTTCCGGCGGCTGCGTCACCGCCGCGGACGCTCCGGCGCACGCGATCAGCACCATCGGTTCGGTACTGACCGGCGGCGTCGTCGGCTGCACGCGGATGGCCGCGTCGCTGGGCCACGACAAGGTGATCTCGACCGACATGGGCGGCACGACGTTCCTGGTCGGGCTGGTCGTCGACGGCAAACCGGTGACCACCACGAGCACGATCCTCAACCAGTACACGATCAGCACGCCGATGGTCGACGTGCACACGATCGGGGCCGGCGGCGGCGCGATCGCCTGGGTCGACCCGGGCGGCAACCTCCGCGTCGGGCCGCGCAGCGCCGGCGCTCGTCCCGGACCGGCGTGCTACGGCGAGGGCGGCTGGGAGCCGACGGTCACCGACGCCGACCTCGTCCTCGGCATCATCAACCCGGACAATTTCCTGGGCGGACGCAAGAAACTCGACGTCCAGCTGTCCCGGGACGCCATCGGCAAGGTGGTCGCGACCCCGCTCGGCATGTCCGTCGAGGACGCGGCCGCGGCGATCTACGCGATCCAGAACGCCCAGACCGCCGACCTCGTCCGCAAGGTCGTGGTCAACTCCGGCCAGGACCCCCGGGACTTCACCCTGTACGCGTTCGGCGGCGCGGGCCCGATGCACTGCGCGAGCTACTCGGCCGACCTCGGAGTCAAGGAGGTCGTGGTCCCGCTCGGCTCCACCGCTGCGGTGTTCTCCGCCTACGGCCTGGCCGCGTCGGACATCGTGCTGACGGCCGAACAGTCGCAGCCGGTCGCGATGCCGGTACCCGCGAAGACCGCGAACGAGGTTTTCGCCGGATTGGAACGCGAACTCGAGCGCCGGTTGGCCGAGCAGGGCTTGACCTTCTCCGCGATCAGCTACGAGCGCGAAGCCGACATCCGCTACACGATGCAGCTCGCGGAGGTCGCGACTCCCGTGCCCGGCGGCGAGCTGACCGCAGAGTCGGTGGACCAGCTCGGCCGCGACTTCGAGGCGAGCTACGAAGCGTTGTACGGCAAGGGATCCGGCTTCCCCGACGCCGGACTGCAGCTGATCACCTACCGCGTCCGCGCGACTGGCATCCTGCAGATCCAGCCGGAGCTGCCCGAGCACGGCACGCTGCCCGGCAGGCCCGCCGCGAGCGGCGAGCGAGAGGTGCTGCTCGACGTGCGGACCGGCCGCCAGCCCGCCGCGATCTACGACTACCGCGCCCTTGGTGCGGGCCACGAGATCGAAGGCCCGGCCGTGGTCGAAGCACCGACCACCACCGTCGCCCTGCCGCCGGGCACCCAGGCCACTGTGGACCGCCTGGGCAACCTCGTGCTCCGTTTCCCTGAGCGGAAGGAACTCTCCTGATGGCTGTCATCCCCGTCGCCGGATCCGAGCGATTCGTCCAGTCCGGCGCTCCCCTCGACCCGGACGCCCGCTTCGGCGACCTCAAACTGCACCGCGTCGGTTCCGAGGCGGTCGACGCGCTGACCTACGAGGTGGTCCGGCACCGGCTGGTCGCCATCACCGACGACATGGGCGACGCGATCAAGCGCATGTCCGGCTCGGTCGTCGTGACCGACTGCAACGACTTCGGCGCGGGCATCATGGACGAGACCGGCGAAACCGTCCAGGTCGGGCTGTACAACATGCAGCTCGGGTCCGCTTTGGACATGGCCGTGCGCTGGACGCTGGAGCACCGCGCCGAGAACCCGGGAATCGCGCCGGGCGACCAGTTCCTCCTGAACGACCCGTGGATCGGCGGCGGCCTGCACCAGAACGACGTCACCGTCCTCGCGCCGCTGTTCTACGACGGCCAGCTGTTCTGCTGGACCGGTGCGGTCGCGCACCAGGTCGACCTCGGCGGCGTGTCGCCGGGCAGCTGGTCGGTCGAGGGGCACGACGTGTTCTGGGAGGCGCTGCCGATCCCGCCGGTGAAGATCGTCGAAGGCGGCACGCTGCGCTCGGACCTGGAGGACATGTACCTGCGCCGGTCCCGCGTGCCGCGGCTGGTCGGGCTGGACCTGCGCGCCAAGATCGGCGCGAACAACGTCGCGCAGGACCGGCTGACCGCGCTCATCGACAAGTACGGCCCGGACACCGTCAAGGCCGTGATGAAGAAGATGATGGGCGACGCGGAATCCCAGCTGCGCGCCAAACTGCGCGCGCTGCCGGACGGAACGTGGTCGGCCGTCGCGCACCAGGACGGCGCGCGGGCGGGCGACCGGGACATCCACAAGATCGTGGTCGCGATGTCCAAACAGGACGACACGCTGACGTTCGATTTCACCGGCACCGACCCGCAGGTCGACGGGATCATCAACTGCACCCTCGCCGGGCTGCGCGGCGGGATCCTGCCGATCCTGCTGACCATGCTGTGCCCGGACATCTCGTGGTCGCCGGGCGGGATCTACCGGTGCGTGGAGATCGTCAGCGAGCCCGGGACGATCAACAACTGCACCTTCCCCGCCGGCATCGGGAAAGCGTCGGTCAACTCGGCCTGGTCCACGCAGAACGCGGTCTCCGAAACCGTCGCGCAGATGCTGAGCACGCACGCCGAGCTGAGCCGGTCGGCGATGAGCGTGTGCTGCGGGACCTGGGATCTGACCCTGCTGGCCGGGGTCGACCAGCGCGGCGGCGGTTTCGCCACGATGCTGTGCGACGCGATGTCCGGCGGCCTCGGCGCGAAGGTGGACGGCGACGGCGTCGACACCGGCGGCGAGAACTGCATTCCGATGGGCCGCATCGCCGACATCGAGATCAACGAGTTCAGCTTCCCGATGCTCTACCTGTGGCGGCGCGAGGAGGTCGATTCCGGCGGACCCGGCCGGTGGCGCGGCGGCGTCGGCGCGTCGAGCTGCTTCATCCCCTACGACTCCCCCACGCGCAGCGTGCACCTCGTCGTCTCCGCCAACGGAAAGGCGGTGCCGCAGGCACCCGGCATTTCGGGCGGCTATCCCGCGGCCACGCAATGGGACGTCCTCGTCCGCGACACCACCGTGCGCGACCAGCTCGCGAACGGCCGGATCCCGCAGACGATCGAGGACCTGAGCGGCCGCGCGGACACCCTTCCGCCGCACCTGGAAACCCATCTCGCCGAAGCGGACGTCTACTTCACCCATTGGCAGGGCGGCGGCGGAATCGGCGACCCGCTGCATCGCGAACCCGAACGCGTCGCCGCCGATGTCCGCAACGGCAAGGTGTCCGCTCTCGCGGCGGCGGACGTCTACGGCGTCGTGCTTTCCGACGGCGAACCGGACCTCGCGGCCACCGCGGCCCGCCGCGACCGGCTGCGCTACGAGCGCGCCGGGCTCACCCCGCCGGAAGGAGCGCACCAGTGAACCTCGACCTCAACCTCCGCGTGGACGACGGGACCGGCGCGGTCGTCTGCCGCCACTGCGCGACGCGGATCGGCGACACCACCGCCGAACCGATGGCGCACGCACTGCGCCACGAACGCCCCTCGACCGAAGCCGGACCGGGCGTCCACGCCGATCCCGCCGCGTTCGTCGACCGGAAAGTGCTGCTGCGCCAAGCGTTCTGCCCAGGCTGCCGGACGCTGCTGTCCACCGAGATCGTGCCGGACGGCGAACCCTCCTACCGAAGCTGGAGCCTGACATGACTCTCAACGGACTCGCCGGAAAGGTCGTCGTCGTGACCGGTGCGGCCCAAGGCATCGGCGCGGCGTACGCCCGCCGCCTGGTCTCGGAAGGCGCGACCGTCGTGCTCGCCGACCTGAACCTCGATGGCGTCCAGGCCACCGCCGCTTCTTTCGACGGCCCCGGCAAAGCCAGCGCGTACGCACTCGACGTGTCCAGCCGCAGCAGCTGTACGGAGTTCGCCGCCCAGCTCACCGAGGCGCACGGCCGAGTCGACGGTCTGATCAACAACGCCGCGATCTTCTCCACCATCAAGATGAAGCCGTTCTGGGAGATCACCGACGAGGAGTGGGACCGGCTGATGGCGGTCAACCTCCGCGGCCCGTGGCTGCTCGTGTCGGCGCTGCTCCCGCTGCTGCAGGCGTCGCCGTCGGCGAGCGTCGTCAACATCGGCTCCGACGCGGTGCAACTCGGCCGCCCCGGCTACCTGCATTACGTGGCCAGCAAGGGCGGCGTGCACGGCATGACGTTCTCGATGGCGCGCGAACTCGGCGAGTTCGGCATCCGGGTCAACACGCTGTCGCCGGGCCCGGTTTACACCGAAGTCGCGAGAGAAACCGTCACCCCGGAACAACGCGAGGCCATGCTGCGCGCCCAATCGCTGCACCGCCCCGCCGGAGCCGACGACATGACCGGTTTGGCCGCGTTCCTGCTCAGCGACGACGCGGGTTACCTGACCGGCCAGACCCTCAGCGTCAACGGCGGGCTGGTGCACCGATGAGCACGCAACAGGAACTTGTCGCGCTGTCGTCCCGGATCCTGGCCGCCGCCGGACAAGGCGACCTCATCTGGGGCCACGTCTCCTGCCGCGACGCCGACGGACGGGGCGTGTGGATCAAATCCGCGGAATGGGGCATGGAGGAGGTCACGCCGGAGCGCGTGCACCTGGTCAACGCCGAGGGCGAGGTCGTCTCCGGCACCGGCCCGCGGCACAGCGAATACCCGATCCACACCGAGGTCGTCGCCGCCCGGCCGGACGTGAACGCGGTGGTGCACACTCACGCGCCGCACGCCGTTGCCTTGGCGGCGACCGGCCAGGAGCTGCGGCCGGTGAGCCATGCCGCGAACCTGTTCGTGCCGCCGGAAGTGCCTCGTTACACCGAGACCGCGGATTTGATCCTGACTCCCGAATTGGGCAAAGCACTGGCGGCGGAACTCGGCAATGCGCGGGCGGTATTCCTGGTGAACCACGGAATCGTCGCGGTCGGCGATTCCGTGGAGAGCGCGACTGTCGCGGCGGTCGTGCTGGAGCGGGCGTGCGAGCAGCAGCTGCGCACCCAGTCGTTCGGCGGGTGGCCCAGCTGGTCCCCGCCGGAGGAATCGCACGCGAAGCGGGAGCATATTTACCATCCCCGCGCGGTGCGGGCGGTGTGGGATTACTTGGTGCGGCAGCTGCCGTGAGGCGGTGGGTGCGCGGTCCGGGCTGGGCCGCGCACCCACCAGCAGGCCGCACTGGTCCAGGCCACCGAAATCCCGCCAACGGCCCTTCCTGGCAAAGGAATCCGCACCCGCCCAGCCCTTGCCGCGATAGGGAACAATTTCTAAAGCATGTTCCGCGGCGGAGGGGCGACCCGATGACGGTGCGAGTCTTGCTGGTCGAGGACGACGCGTTGATCAGCGAAGCGCTTTCCCTCGCTCTCGCTGACCAGGGCTGCGCGGTGACGCAGGCCGCGTCCGGCGAGGACGCGCTGGCGATGCTCGAATCGGTGAGCGTGGACGTCGTCCTGCTCGATCTGATGCTGCCCGGCATGGACGGCCTCAGCGTCTGCCACGAGCTGCGGGTGCGCGGCGATCTGCCGGTCATCATCATCACCGCCCGCGCCGACAGCCAGGACGTGATCGCCGGGCTGGAAGCCGGGGCCGACGACTACGTGACCAAGCCGCTCGTCGCCGGCGAGCTGGCGGCTCGGATCCGCGCGCTGCTGCGCCGCGCCGCGCCGGTGCGCAGGTGTTGTCTCCAGGTCGGCGATCTGCTGCTGAGCACGCACGACGAGACGGTTTCCCGCCACGGCGTCCAGATTCTCCTTACCCGTACCGAATTCCGGCTGCTGGCCGAACTGGCCGCGGCCGAGGGCGAGGTCGTCACGCGCGAGCAGTTGCTGCACCGGATCTGGGGGCGCGACTACTTCGGCGGCACGCGGCTGCTCGACGTCCACATCCGGCGATTGCGGCGCAAAGTCGAACCGGATCCCGATTGCCCGCGTCTCGTGCTGACTGTCCGGGGAATCGGCTACCGCGCCGAGCCCCGGCCGTGAGCCCGGCGCCGGTGTCCCGGCTTTCCTTGCGCTGCCGGGTTTCCGCGGCGTTCGGGCTCGGCCTGCTGGTCGTGGTCAGCGCGCTGTCCGCGGCGACCTGGCACCTCGCCACCGGGTACCTGCTCAACCAGCGCCAGCAGAGCGCCGACCGGCATTCCCGGATCAACGCGCGGCTGGTCGACAACGAGGTCCGCGACCGGACCGACGGGCTCGGCGAACTGCTGTCCGGCCTCACCGGCGGGCCGAATTCGACAATCCTCGTGTCCCTGCCCGGGGGCTGGCACACCGCTGGGCGTCCGATCGGTCCCGAGCACCTCCCGCGCGGCCTGCTTTCCCGCGCCCGCCCCGGCGCGCCCGCGCACGAGCGGTTCACCGCCGGCGGGGTCCCGGTCCTCGCGGTCGCGCAGCCGCTCGCCAAGGCGAAGGGTTACTACGTCGAGCTCCATCCGCTGCTCGGGCTCGAACGGACCTTCCGCGACCTGCGCATGATCCTCGTCGCGGGCACCGTGACGTGCGGCCTGTTCGGCGTCGCCCTCGGCGCGTGGGCGGCCCGGCGCGCACTCCGCCCGCTTGCCGCGTTCACCGAAACCGCCGCCCGGATCGCGCGCGGCGACCTGCGCGCCCGGCTGCCCGAACAAGCCGGACCAGATCTCGCTCCCCTCGCCGCGACCTTCAACGCCACCGCCGACGCGCTGGAACAACGGGTCCGCCGCGACGCCCGGTTCGCCGCCGACGTCAGCCACGAACTGCGCTCGCCGCTCACCACGATGACGACCGTCGCGGAGGTGCTCGACCGCCGCCGCGACGCCATGCCCGCGCCCGCGCAGAAAGCACTGCAGCTCCTTTTGGCCGAACTGCACCGGTTCCGCGGCATGGTGCTCGACCTGCTGGAGATCTCGGCCGTCGACCAGGCGGACAACGGCGACGACCGCGAACTGGTCGACCTCGGAACGCTGGTCCGCAGCGGCGTCGCGAGCAGCCCCGCGCCACGCCCGACGCTGGACCTCGCCGCAGGGCAGCTGCTGGTCGCCGCGGACCGGCGCCGCCTCGACCGGGTCCTGGCGAACCTGCTCGACAACGCGGCCCGCTACGGCGGCGGCGCGGTCCGCGTGGCCGCGCACGCGTGCAACGGCGTGGTCCGGCTGGAGGTGGACGACGCCGGCGAGGGGGTGCCCGCCGAACTCCGCGAACGGATCTTCGAGCGGTTCTCCCGAGGCGTGCACGCCGGACGGCGGGATCCTGATTCGGGAACCGGGCTGGGACTGGCGATCGTCGCGGACCACGTGCACCGCCACCACGGCCGGGTATGGGCGGAGGGACGGCCGGGCGGCGGGGCGCGGTTCGTCGTCGAACTTCCCGAGGCGCGCGGGTGATCGCCGTTCAGCGGCCGGCTACGGCGGGTTCCAGCGCGCTCAGCACCGACTGGTGCGTGATCCACCCGGTCAGCTCGTCAGTCCCGGTCAGCACCGGAAGCCCGGTTCCCGGCGCCTGAGCGAGCGCGTCGAGCGCATCCGCCAGCGTCGAATCGCTCGTGACCAGCGGCGGCAGCTCGGCGAGGTCTCCCACCCGTCCCGCGTTGTCCTCGGCCACTGCTTCGGCGACCGCGCGAGCCGTGGCACAGCCCTGGTACCGGCCTTGTTCGTCGATGACCGGCAGGATTCCGTGGCCGGACAGCGCGAGCGCGTGCGCGGCCAGTTCCAGCGGCAGGTCCTCGCGCAGCGGCTCCGGCAGCGGTTCGGTGACCGCGGAGACTTTCGTGTCCGCCAGCCGCCGCGCGGACGGGTGCTTGTCCAGATCGATGCCGCGGCGGCGGAGTTTGAGCGTGTAGATCGTGTCGCGGCTGAGCGTGCGGCTCACCGCGGTCGCGATCACGATCGCGGTCAGCATCGGCAGGATCACCGTGTACTGGCCGGTGAGTTCGAACAGCACGATCACCGCCGTGATCGGGGCCCGCGCCGAGCCCGCGAATGCCGCGCCCATGCCGATCAGCCCGTACACGCCCGGCGACGCGGTCACCGACGGGAACCACGTGTGCACCGCGATCCCGAACGCGGTCCCGGCCATCGCGCCGATGAACAGCGACGGCGCGAACACCCCGCCCGAGCCGCCGATCCCGATCGTCAGGCTGGTCGCCACGATCTTCCCGAGCATGAGCACCAGCAGGAAACCGAGGACGTACTTGCCCTCGACCGCGTTCTGCAGCACGGGATAACCCACCCCGTACATCTGCGGCAGCGCCAGCAGCAGCCCGCCGAGGAAGACGCCGCCGACGGCCGGGCGCAGCCATTCCGGACCGCGCCACAGCCGGTCGCACAGGTCCTCGATCCAGTACAGCACCCGGGTGAACAGCACCCCGCACGCGCCGACGACCAGGCCCAGCACCACGAACAGCAGGTACTCCACCGGATTCCGCAGCGTGAACGGCGGCAGGTCCAGGAACGGCGCGTTGCCCAGCACCGCGCGGCCGACGACGCTCGCCGTCACGCTCGCGAGCACGACCGCCCCGAACGATTCCGCGGCGAAATCGCGCAGGATCAGTTCCATCGCGAAGAACGGACCGGCCAGAGGCGCGTTGAACGTCGCCGCGATCCCGCCCGCCGCGCCGCACGCCACCAGCACCCGCAGCCGCGACTCGGGCAACCGCGCCGCCCGGCCCAGCGCCGAGCCCAGCGCGGACCCGATCTGCACGATCGGCCCCTCCCGGCCCACCGAACCGCCGGAGCCGATCGTCAACGCGGACGCCAGCGCCTTCACCACGCTCACCTGCACCGGAATCCGGCCGCCGCGCTCGGCGACCGCGTACATCACCTCCGGCACCCCGTGCCCGCGCGCCTCGGGGGCGAACCGGTGCACCAGCGGCCCGTAGACCAGGCCCGCCAGCACCGGGGCCAGCAGCAGGAACCACGGCCCCAGCTCAGGGAACCAGGAATGCGCCGCCCGCCCGGCGTCCGAGTAGTCCGCGTGTCCGGAGAACACGTGCGTGAACGACGTGATCAGCCACCGGAACACCACCGCGCCCAGCCCCGCGCCCGCCCCGATCAGCACCGCGAGCCCGACCAGCCCGGCCCGGCTCTCCCGCACCCACCGGCCCACCGGCTGGCGCACCGGTACCACCAGCCCGCGTTTTCCCGCATTCTCGCCCGACGACATTGATGCAGTATGCAACAATTGCGTACGGCCATGGTTGCGGGATCGCTCACACCGGCCGGACGGCGGCGATTTCCCCGGCGTTATCCGGGTTTTCGTCCGTTTCGCGTGCGGGGTTGGTCAGAACACGAAGTAGCGCAGCCACAGGTACGGCGCGGCGACGAGCACGGTGATCAGCGTGACGACCGCGCCCTTCTTGGTGAACTCCCAGAACGAAATCGGCGCCCCGGCCCGCGCGGCGAGCCCCAGCACCACCACGTTCGCACTGGCCCCGACAGCCGTCATGTTGCCGCCGAAGTCCGCGCCGAGCGCCAGCGACCACCACAGCGCGTCCGAATGCGCGGGGTCGGGGATGTCGTGGGTGAGCGCGAGCACGAGCGGGCTCATCGTCGCCACGTAAGGGATGTTGTCGATCACGCCGGACAGCAGCGCGGACACTCCGAGGATCAGGAAGACCGCCAGCAGCGCGTTCCCGCCGGTGGCTCCGGCGGAGAGCTTGGCCAGCCAGTCGATCACGCCGGTTTTGACCAGCGCCCCGATCATGATGAACAGGCCGGCGAAGAACAGCAGGGTTTCCCATTCGACGCCGGCCAGGTACTGCTTGGGCAGCGTGCCCGAGAGCAGCACCAGCAGGCCCGCGCCGAGCAGCGCGACCACCGACGGGTCCAGGTGCACCACCGAATGCAGCACGAACCCGGCGAACACGAGCAGCAGCACGGCGCCGGACTTGATCAGCAGCTTCGGCTGCCGGATCGCTTCGCGTTCGTTGAGCGCCATGACGTCGGCGACCCGTTGCGGGTCGACAGTGAACGAGCCGCGGAACAGCCACGGCAGCACCAGCCCCAGCACGACGAGCTCGAGCGCGACGATCGGCGCGAGGTTGAGCAGGAAGTCGTTGAACGCCAGCCCGGCGCGGCTGCCGATGATGATGTTGGGCGGGTCGCCGATCAGCGTTGCGGTGCCGCCGATGTTGGACGCGAGTACCTCGGCGATCAGGAACGGGACCGGGCTGATGTCGAGCCGGTCGCACACGAGCAGCGTCACCGGGGCGATGAGCAGCACCGTGGTCACGTTGTCCAGGAACGCCGACGCGACCGCGGTGATCAGCACCAGCAGCAGCATGATCCGCAGCGGCGACCCCTTGGCGCGTTTGGCCGCCCAGATCGCGACGAATTCGAACACGCCGGTGCGGCGCAGGATCCCGACGATGATCATCATGCCGAGCAGCAGGAACAGCACGTTCCAGTCGACGCCGGTGTCCTCGGAGAAGAACGCGTCGGCCGAGCCGCTCACCCCGGTCGCGAGCACGACGCCCGCCCCGGCGAGCGCGGCGGTCATCTTCGGGATCTTCTCGGTCGCGATGAGCACGTAGGCCACCACGAAGACGACCACCGCGATGATCGTGCTCACCGGCGGACCGCCCGGGTCAGCGAGGCGTCAGCGCGTGCTCCAGCAGCCGCGACGCGGAAACCACGCCGAGCAGCGTCCGGTCCCGCATGACGGCGACGAGCGGGCACCGCAGCCGGGCCATCGTCGCGGCGACCTCCACGATCGTGTCGTCGGCGTCCACCCTGGGCAGCTCGCGCGGTTCGTCGGGCAGCAATTCGCGCACCGTCCGCCCGCCCAGCTTGTCCGCGACGCGGTCCGCCATCGATTCGCTGAGCACCCCGGCCAGCGACGGATCGTCGCGCACGTACGGCGGCACCAGGAACTGGACGACGTCGGAGGCGGGCAGCACCGTGTGCGGGCATCCGGACGCTTCCGTCACCACCAGCCCGGGCAGCCGGTGCTCGGCCAGCAGGCGCGCGGCCGCCAGCGCGTCCGCATCGAGGTCGACGACCGGGAACTCCTCGGCCAGGTCCGCTGCGCGCATGCCCCCAGGCTACGGCGCGCCGGGCGGCTCCGCCGGACCTCGCGATTTCTTTCCGCACGCCTGACGCCCGCACCAGCATCCTCGGACTCCCCGGGGTCGAACGGACCGCCCGCCGCCCGGCCGGGCACGGGCAGGCCGACCAGACTTCCCGGCACACCACGCGTAAAGATGCCGCAAAGACCGGCCCGGGGCAAACCGGGGTTTCGGCGTCGCGGGACGAGCAGGTGCCGCCGTCGGCCCCGTATCCATCCTCCGAGCCGGCCCGGCGCACCGGAATCGCGCGGTCCACAGTGGACTTCCGGCTGACCTGCCAGCTCCGCACAACGCGGGGACCACCGGAGCCAGTGCGGACCTGGTGCCCACTGCGGTCATGGTCGCCAAGGGGCCCGCCAGTCCGACCGCTGCCTCCAAACCGGACGAACGAGGGTCGAGCGCCAGGATTCGCACTGAATTCCCTCGTGCTCGAGGTCCCGCCCGCGACGCTAATCCGGCACGACCCGCAGTCACCGCGGGCGGACGTCCGCGCTGCCGGAGTCTTTAATCCCCCGCGCAACGGGAGTGCGCCCCAGCCGCAGCGCCGAGACCAGGAAGAAGATCCCGCCCAGCACCGCGTACCCGGCCACCGCGGCCAGCGACGGGGCGGGCGCGCCGGCGCTGAGGACGAAGTTCACCCCGGCCAGCACGGAGATGCCGCCGCTGAGGATCATCGGCCACTGGCCGCCCATCTCGCGCCGCCCGACCGCCACGCTCAGCTGCACCAGACCGGCTGCGACGGCCCAAGCACCCCACACCCGCAGCACCGCCGGGACGCCGGACGCGCTGGCGACCGCCAGGCCGATCCCCGCCAGCAGGCTGATCGCGATGTTCACGTACAGCCCCACGGCCCGGGTCGAGCGGGCGTCCACGACCGCGGCCGCGACGTCGAACAGCGGGTACCCGACAACCAGGACCACCCCGAGCGGGCCGAGCTGCGACTTGGTCGTGAGGAACAGCAGCGCAGCCCAGACGAGGGCGAAGGCGAACCGCGCGAAATACAGTCGGCGCAACGGGGCCGCACTGGCGGCGGGCTTGTCAACGATGGTCACGAGGATCCTTCCGAGGACTCAGGTAGAACGAACGTTCTGTCTCCCACTGAGCCTGTCGGCCCGCCCGGGCAGCGTCAATGCCGGACGGTCTTTCCGAAGTCTTACGGGGCAGGAGGCACGCGGTGCCGCAGGAGACCGTCGACACCCTGGAGGAACGTCTCTCCGACCTCGGCCGAATCCGTCAAGCAGCCCGCGGCCATCGCACCGTCGCGCAGCATTACGAAATGCCGGGCCGCGGGCTCCGGTGCGGCCGAACCGATCCGCGCGAGCACCTCCGTGACGGTGCGGAGGAACCACTCGCGGTGCGCGAGGACGGCTTGGTGCACGGGATGCGCGGGGTCCGGGTATTCCGCCGCCGCGTTCAGGAAAGCGCAGCCGCGGAAGTGCGCCGACTGGATGCTCTCCGCGATCTGCCCGGCGATGGCCCGCAAAGCGTCGACCGCGGGAGGGTTGCCGTCGAGGATCTTGCCGATGCCGTCGCGTTCCATCTCGGACACGCCCTGCAGATACGCGACGACGAGGTCTTCCTTGCCCGGGAAATGCCGGTACAGCGTGGCCCGCGTGACCTTGGCCTCCGCCACGAGCCGGTCGATCCCGACCGAGTGGAGGCCTTCGGCGTAGAAGATCCGGGTCGCGGTCGCGAGCAGCCGCGACCGCGCCTCGGACACCTGGATCTTCTGCACCACAACGGCAACGCTAGCAGAGAGAACGGTCGGTCCCGCCCGGTCGCGCTACCCGGCCAGGTGGTCGCCGATCTGCGCGAACACCGCTTCCAGGGGCGGCACGGGAACCGACGGCGACATCACATGCGAGCCGTAGTGGGCGATCACCAGTGCCCGCCCCGGACTGACCTGCAGCCGCTGCCCGTGGATGCCTCGCGCGCCGAACGTGCCGTGGCCGTCGTCAGGAACCCACCAGAAATTGTGGTACCCGATCGGCCGGACCGCGCCGGTCGGCAAGGCGCGCCGCGCGGGTCCGGGCGGCACGTTGGCCAGATCGGCGACGACGCGTTCCGGCACGATCTGCCGGTCGCCGACCGTCCCGCCGCGACGCAGCATCTCCCCCACCCGGGCAAGATCCCGCAGGGTCGCGCTGTAGCGGCCGCAGGCGATCTCGGTCCCGGTGGAATCCAGGCAGTACGCACCGTCCTCGTCCGCTCCCAGCCGGGCCCAGACCCTTTCGCTCCACAGTTCGGCGAGGCTCACGCCGGTGACGCGACGAAGGGCTTCCGCGACAGCTTCGGTGTTTCCGTTGTCGTAGCGGAATTCAGTGCCCGGCGGCGCGACGGCCTGCGCGGTGGCCAGATGCTCCTTGACGCTGGTCGGTCCGGTATAGCCAGCGGGACGGGGCACGATGCCGACCGCGGCGAAATACCGTTGCGCTTCAAGAGGTTTATAGAACGGACGCCCGCCGTAGTTCATCACCGTGCCCATGTGCAGCAGGTGGTGAATCGAGGCGTCGCCGAACGCAGTGCCGCCGAGTTCCGGTGCGTAATGAGCCAACGGGCGGTCAGCATCGAGCATGCCTTCGTCGATGAGGAGCGCGGCGAGCAGTCCGGTCCACGACTTCGCGACCGACGCGGACAGGTGCACGTCGTGTGGCCGCATGCCGTGGAAGTACCGCTCGTACACGATCTTTCCCCGATGAGCGACCAGGATCGCGTCAGTTTCGGCACTGGCCAGGAACTCGGTCAGTTTCATGGCCGCACCCCGCGCGTCGACCAGCAGGTGGTCCAGGTCGCGGGGATCCTCCGGCAGGTCCCAGCGCAGGCCCGCGCCCCGCCAGACCCGCCGGGTCGGGCCGGTTTCCCGGGCGCGCGTCATGCCGAAGCGGACGAACGCCGGGTCGACGTAGCCGCGGCTCCAATAAGCATTGTCCACTGTGTACGGAGTGGTCACGGTTTCTCCTTGACTACAGCGAGTGCCGCGATGCGCCGGGCGTCGCGTTCCGGACGGACGAAGAAGAGCGCGGCCACCCCGCCGGCCATCATCAGGACTCCGGGAATCGCGAAGGCGGTGGCGAAACCGGCGGCCGGTCCGTCCGCGGCCTCCACGAGCCGACCGGTGAGATACGGCGCGAGCAGCCCGGCGACGGTGACCAGCGCGACGCTGACCGACAGCACCGCACCTCGCTGCGCGGGCGGGCTGATCTCGCTGTTGACCGTCTGGCCGTTGGCGAAGGTGACGCCGTGGAAGCTGAACGCCACGGCGATCAGGACGATCCGCAGCGCGGGCTGGGTCACGGTCGGCAGCAGCACCATCGCCAAGCCCGCCAGGATCAGCACACAGCCGCCGAGGATGCCGCGGGCGATCCGGCTGGGCACGCCGAGGTGCAGCAGCCATTGGGTGAGCGCGCCGTGGGCGAAGGTCAGGACCAGCCCGGCCACCCACGGGATCGTCGTGATCGCGGCCGCCTCGCCGGCGCTGTAGCCGAGCGCCATTTCGAGGTAGGACGGCAGCCACGCGACCATCAGCGTGGACGTCCAGTACGCGCCGAACGCGCCCGTGAACCCGCCGAGCCACGTTCCGGAGAGCAGGATCCGCCGGTACGGAACGCGGCTGGCCGGAACGGGAGCCGCGCCGGCCGGGGCCAGGTCGACCGGACCGTCGCGGCCGATCACCAGCCACAGCACGCACCAGACGCAGCCCACGAGGAACATGGCCAGGAACGCGGCCCGCCACCCGAAGTGCACGATCGCCAGGGTGAGCAGCGGGGTCGCGATCGCCCCGCCCAGCGCGCCGCCGCCGACGATCAGCGCGCTCGGGATGTTGCGCTTGGCGTTGGGAAACCAGCTGTAGGCGGCGTGCAGCGCCATCGGCTGCGCGGGCCCTTCGGCGGCGCCGAGCACGATCCGGCTGAGCAGGAGCAGCCCGACCCCGCTCGCCGCGACCACCGACACCTGCGTCACCGCCCAGACCAGCGCGAGCACCAGCAGGATCCACCGCGTCGAGATCCGGCTCGACGCGAAGCCGACCGCCAGCGCGCACACGCTGAAGAGGAAGAAGAACGCGCTGGACAGCAGGCCGTACTGCGACGGGCTCAGCCCGAACTCGTGCATGATCGGGCGCGCGGCGAGCCCGAGGACGGCCTTGTCGCCGTAGTTGATCAGCATGAACAGCAGCAGCATGGCCACCACGGACCAGCGGCGCAGCCAGCCGCTCCCCGCGGCGCCGTCGGTCGGCGCGGCCGAGCGCGGCCGGGTCCCGACGGGCTTCACCGCTGCGCTCCGGACTGGAGCAGGGCTTTGGCGATGCCGTTCTTCTGGATTTCCGACGATCCGGTCAGCACGCGGAACATCCGCAGGCGGCGGAACAGCCATTCCACCTCGGCCCCGCGCACGAGCCCGGCTTTGCCGTGGATCTGCACCGCCTCGTCCGCGATGCGGAAGGCGTTCTCCGCGACGAACAGCTTGCACATGAACGCCTCCGTGCTCGGGGTGCTTCCGGAGTCCAATTCGGACAGTGCGTCGTACGTCATGGCGCGGGACGCGTAGTAGGAGGCGGCCATGTCGGCGATCTTGTGCTGGATCGACTGCAGCGCCGCCAGCGGGCCGCCGAACACCTGGCGGGTGCGGGCGAATTCGATGGTGAGTTCGAGCGCGCGCCGGGCGTGGCCGAGCACCGTCGGGCAGTGCAGCAGCCGGTTGGTGGTGACCCGGCCGAGCCCGATGCGCAGCCCGTCGCCGACGCGGCCGAGCAGTTGCTGCGGGCCGACGTAGCAGTCGTCGAGGATGATGTCGGACTCGATGTGCTGGCCGGACATCGGAACCTCGCCGTCGGCGACGGTGCAGCCCGGGGAGTCCAGGTCGACCAGGAAGGCCGAGTAGCTCTCGCCCTCCCCCGCCATCCGGGCGACCAGCACGGAGAAATCGGCGATCGGGCCGGCCGAGGAGAACACCTTGCGCCCGCTGATCCGCCAGCCGTCGCCGTCCGGGGTCGCCACGGTGCGCATCGCCCGCACGTCCGACCCGGCATTGGTTTCGGTGAGCGAGAAGCAGCACGCGCGTTCTCCGCGGACGACCGGCAGCAGGTACCGTTCGCGCTGTTCGTCGGTGGCCGTCGAGAAGATCGCGCCGGCGCGCAGCGGGCCGCCCAGGTCGCCGAGCACGCAGTGGTACAGGATCCGACCGGACGCGCCGACTTCCTCCTTGAGCGCGGCCAGTTCGGTGTACGTCAGGTCGAGGCCGCCGTACTCGCTGGGCAGGTGGACCCCGTAGAAACCCAGCTCCCGGCAGCGTTTCCAGACCGGTTCGATCACGGCCCGGGTCAGCGGGGTCTCCGGGGTCAGCCCGAGCGCGGCCTCGTAGTCGGCGAGTTCGCCGGACAGGTATTCGCGCAACCGGCCGACCAGGTCCGCCAGCCGCGGGTTGTGGTCGTAAGCCGGGGTGAGGGTGAAGGACATGCCGGGCCTCCTCAGTGGACTTTCCGGGCTTCGCCCGCCCAATACCGGTCCCGCACCGCGCGCCGGTCGATCTTGCCGTTGCGGTTCACCGGGAGTTCGCCGGCGAAATCCACCGAACGCGGTTTCTTGATGCGCGCCAACCGTTCCGCGCAGAACTCGATCAGTTCCTCGGCGGTGACCTCGGACCGGCGGACGACGACCGCCTTCACCGCTTCGCCCCACTGCTCGTCGGGCACGCCCACCACGCACGCCTCCGACACGGCGGGATGCTCGTAGAGCACGGATTCCACTTCGGTGCAGTAAATGTTGTAGCCGCCGGAGATGATCAGGTCCTTCTTGCGGTCCACAATGAACAGATAGCCGTCGGCGCGCAGGTAACCGATGTCGCCGGTGTACACCCAGCCGTCGCGGAACGTCTCCGCGGACAGCTCCGGCTCGTGCCAGTACTCCGTCACGCAGTCCGGTCCGCGCACCACCACCTCGCCGAGTTCCCCGGCAGCCACTGGCCGTCCTTCGTCGTCGACCACGCGAACCTCGGAGTCGAACAGCGGCCGCCCGGCCGACGACAGCAGCTCCGGGTCCTCCTCGATGCCGCGCACGACGTCGTCGCAGGTCAACACTGTGACACCGCTGGTGGTCTCGCCCTGGCCGTACCCCTGCATCACCACCGGACCGAACGCCGCGACCGCGTCGCGCAACCGCTGCGGCGACACCGGTGCGCCGCCCACCCGAAGGCAGGTCAGCGAAGACAGGTCGAAGTCGCCGAGGCCGGGGTGGGACAGCACCATATTCAGCATTACCGGCACCAGGAACGTCGAGGTGATCCGTTCTTTCTCGACCGTCCGCAGGAATTCCTCGGCGGTGAACCGCGGCAGCACCACCGCGGTCGCCCCGCGGGAAAACGCCGCCAGCAAACCCATTCCGGTCGCGTGCGTGATCGGACCCGCGGCCAGATACCGTTCCTCGACGGCGGGTGCCCCTTCCGGGCTCATCAGCCGCTTGCGCATGTTCGCCAGCCGGTTCCCGGTCGTCTGCACCGCGGCCTTGAGCTTCCCGGTGGACCCGGACGTGAAGTGCAGGACCGAGGGATCCTCCGCGCCCACCTCGACCGCGACCGGCTCCGCCGACCCCGCTGCCAGCACCTCGGCGTAAGACCGGACATCCGGCGTGCGGCCGTCGTAGTCGATCAGGGAACACGACGTCCCCGTGGCCGCTTTCTGCGCCGCTTCGGCGTGCTCGGCGTCGACGAGCAGCACCCGCACGTCCGCGTCCGCCAGGATGTGCTCGACCTCGCCCGCGGACAGCCGCGCGCTGATCGGCACCCGCAGGAAACCGCCCTTGTAGCAAGCGATCTCGGTCTCCACCAGCTCCGCGCTGTTGCCGGAGAACGTGGCCACCGCCTGCCCGGGCTCGACGCCGGACGCGAGGAGCGCGGACGCCAGCCGGTTCGTCCGCTCCTCCAGTTCGCGGTAGGACCACCGCCGCTCGCCGCACACCAGCGCCGGCTGCTCGGGCCAGAACGTGCTGGCACGGGTGACATAGCTGCCCAGGTTCACGCCGACTCCCTGTTCTCCGTCAGACTGACCAATGCTGAACACTGTGTCTATTAACGGTCGCGGTGTCAACAGTTCGCTACACTCGGGCCGGCACCGACCGAAGGGGGCCCTTTGCCGACCACTGACCGACGGACCCGCCGCACCCGCGGCCTGCTCCGCGACGCGCTGGTGTCGCTGGTGCTCGAACGCGGATACGCCAACGTGACGGTGGAAGACATCACCGAACGGGCCGACCTGGGCCGCGCGACGTTCTACAGCCACTACCCGGACAAGGACGCCCTGCTGCGACACGTGGTCACCGAACTCCAGGAGGAACTGGACGAACGCCTGCGCCCGCTGGTCCCGGCGTCCTC
The DNA here is from genome assembly GCF_002796545.1 of Amycolatopsis sp. AA4. Lineage (GTDB taxonomy): Bacteria > Actinomycetota > Actinomycetes > Mycobacteriales > Pseudonocardiaceae > Amycolatopsis. The sequence continues at coordinate 3,966,337 of NZ_CP024894.1, read as the reverse complement.
AGTCGGGTTCACCGGCAAACCGGCGCTCGAGCTGTTCCGGCACGCCCGCGAAAACCGGGATCTCTACCTGCTCATCCTGCGCGGCGAGGGCGATGGCCGAGCGCTGCGGCAATTCACCGACGCGCGCATCGACGCGGTGTGCTCGGTGTTCCAGTCCCGGGCGGACCACCACGACGTCAAACCGCGCATCGACCTCGGCGTGCTGGCGAGGGCGTGGGTCGGGGAACAGCTCGCCGTGCTGCGGTGGTGGCTGGAAACGGAGCCCGCGCCGATGTCGGCCGAAGAGGCCACCGGGATGCTGCAGAACCTTTCACTGCGCGGCCGCTACTGGGCCAACGGCTTCGAGGGCGACCCGCCGGATCCCGCGCCTACCGGGGCGGATTCACCGCAGTCCTGACTTGGCCCACCGCTCGGCCACCCGTCGGCAATCCTCCCGGAGTTCGGCCGGACGTCGGTCAGCTCGGCGTCGAACGTGGCCAGGATGCCCGCGATTCCGGCCCACGGCTCACGCGCCGAGCGTGAGCCGACCTGCAGACGGTCCTGCTGGACACCTTCCGCCGCCGACGCTGGGCCGAGCGCACCCTGGAGGTCACCGCCAACGCCGACCCACAGAGCGTCGCCGCGTTCCGCTTCAACGCCGCCTCCACCCGGGCCGCCGATCTGGCCCGCAAGCCGAATCACCGCCCTGGGCGACGCCGTCGCACAGTTCGAAGCCGGGTGCGCCAACATGGGAGCGGGGTCCTGACGTTGGCGATGAAGACGGTCCGGTGAATCCTCGCCACTGACACCTCACTCGGAGCCGTTGCCACCGCTCTCGGCACGCCTCTCCTGGCCGCGGCCGCACGCCTGCGCCGCTGACGGAGTTCAGGCCTGCGCCTCGCGAAGCATCCGCACCGCCTTCGGGCCAACGCCGTGCAAGGCCAGCAACTCGGCGTCGGTCCATTCAGCGGTCTGCGCGAGCGTCGTGATCCCCGCCCCGTGCAATGCCCGAGTCGCCGGACTGCCGATCGCCTTGGGCAAGTCGCCCACTTCGCCCGCCACCGCAGTCCCGGCCGCAGCTACTGGAGCCGCCAGACGTTTCGGTGCGCGGGCTAGCCACGCTCGGCGCACCCAGTAGTTGAGCTGCTGCCCGTTGAGGTCCTCGATCGGGAACCGCACCCCCGCCCGCGCCACCCGCCGCGCGCTCGGGTGTTGCGCGCGCATTTCGTCCACATCGGACGCAGTCATCCGGAGCACGACCTGACGATCCGGTCGCAGGGCGGCGAATTCCTTGCCCTGCACCGTGAACACGACCGTACCGTCAACGGCAAGCTCGGCCGTCTCCGGATAGGACAGGGCGGTTCTGCGGAGCTGCGCCGGTGTCGTCATGCGCTCCAGGCTGGCACGACTGCGCCGAGGAGGCCATTTCGGCCCGTCAGCGGTCCGCGACCCCGAGGAAGCCGAACACCGCCTCGCGCAGCTCGACCCCGACCAACGCACCCCGGTGATCCCCCGCGACCTGCTGGAACCGCGCGCCCGGAACCCGGGCTACCAGCTGCTCGATCCCGTGCGCCATGAAGTCCTGCCGCCCCGCGAGAAACAACGTCGGCACCCGCGGAACGCCCGCCCCCGGATCGAACGGCTCGCTGGCCAGCCCCTCGACGAGATTCAGCAGCGACTCCGCGTCGCCCGCCGCCGCCATGGCGGTGATCGCACCGGTCAACGGATCGTCCGGCGACGGTCCCCCTCGAACAGCCTGCCGGGCGGCCCCGAGATCCACCGCCGCGAACGGTTCCTGCGGACTCAACCCGCCGAGCACCAACCGCCGCACCGACACCTTGGGATGCGCCGCGAGATCCCACGCAAGCCGAGCCCCGAGCGAATACCCGACGACGTCGACTTCCTCCGCGCCAGCACATTCCGCCAGCGCGTCCACGACCCGCGTCGCCGTGGCCTCGCAGGGGTGCGCGACCTTAGGCCCGCCAGGATGCCCCGGCAAATGCACCACAATCGTCTCGCGCCCCGCGGCCGCCAGCGGATCGGCCCAGTACTCCGCGGGCCAATCAGACGTCGCCGAAGAAGCGAACCCATGAATCAGCACCACCGGAGGCCCAGTGACGGCCCGACCGGAAAGCGTGCGAGTGACCGGAAACGCGGAAGTCATTCTCCAAGCGTAGACACAAACCCGGACCCGGTCCAGACCTCCGTGAGGGACTCCTTGAGGGAATCTGATTCCCGGAAGGAGTCCTTCACGAACTCAGAGTCCCTCAGGGTTCCCCTCAGGGTTCCCCTCACGGCCCACCCCCGACTCGGCCGCCGCCCCGAATGCGCCCCAATGCCACATTGGGTGCGTCCGACGCACCGAACGCCACATTGGTTGCGTCGCATGCACCGAACGCCACATTGGGTGCATCCCACGCACCCAATGCCACATTGGGGGCGTCGCATGCACCCAATGCCACATTGGGGCGCTAACCGCCCGCCTCGAACCCGTCGCTAATCCCCGCACCGCGCCGCACTAGTCATCCGCCGCAGCCGGCGCGCCCAACGCCACGGTGGGGCACCATCCGCACGCCGCGAACCCCCACGCAGCAAACCCGGAAGCCGCGAAAAAACCGCAGCCAGTGCACCCAAACACCGGGGGCACCCACCCCTCCCCCAACCCCGATACAAAGCCGCCCTGCGGTTCGGGGGTGCTTGTCAAGGCATCTTTCCCGCCTTGACAAGCACCCCCGAACCGTCAGCACAATCAAAATTCGGGGTGCCCCACGCAACCAAAAACGACGGCAATGTCGCCCCCCAGGGCGACGAGTCGAAACAAACGACGACTCAATCCCCAATCCGAGCTATCAACCCGTCAATATAAGCCCGATAACGCCCGGCAACCTTCCCCACCGGATGCATCAAACTAGTAACATTAGCCCCAATGGAAACCGCGATAATCTCATCCGCCAACACCCCGATCACCGCCGCATCAGTCCCCTCCCCCTTCCCCCGAGCAGCAGCGATCCGCACCGTCAACTCCGCCCGCCAGCTGTCGAGCAATTCCCGATACCGCCGAGCCAAATCCGGATTGGCCACGGAATGCTCCCACAGCACCAGCAACACCCGAGCCGAAGCGATCTGATGCTCGTCGAACGGAATAGCCGCCTCGACAAAACCCCGCAGCGACTCCACCGGGCCCAGCGAAGGATCCAATTCCGACATCCGCTGCGAAGTCTCCTGCAGCACGCTCTCGAACGTGGCCGCGATAATGCTGTCCTTGCTGGGGAAATAATGTTTGAGGGCGCCGTTGGCGAACCCGGCCGCGGTCACGATGCTGCGCATCGTGGCAGCCTCGAACCCGCCCTCGATGATCAGCTTTTTGGCGACCTCGACGATCTCCCGTCGTCGCTGGTCGTGATCGATGACCTTCGGCATGGTTACAGACTCTAACCCGTATTCTCCCGCGACGGATGTGACCCTGCTCGACCGCCAGCGGGAGCGGCGAGCCCGGAATCCGGGCAGCGGCACCGAGCCGCGAACCCGGCGAACGACCGGAGCGCTTACCCCAGCCCCAGCCGGGCCGCCCGTCTCTCCGCCTGCCGCGCGGGATCGGCCACCGGGGCGGCCAGCAGCAGTCGCTGGGTGTACGGATGCTCCGGGTTGCGGGTGACGGCAGCGGTCGGCCCGGATTCCACGATCTCTCCCTGGTACAGCACCGAAACCCGGTGGCAGATCCGGCGCACCACCCCCAGGTCGTGCGAAACGAACAGATACGACACCCCGGTCTCGCGCTGCAGTTCCAGGAACAGGTCGAGAATGGTCGCCTGCGTGGTCAGGTCGAGCGCGCTCACCGGCTCGTCGCACACGATCAGCCGCGGCCGCCGGACCAGTGCCCGCGCGATCGCGATCCGCTGCCGCTGTCCACCGGAGAACTCCCCCGGATACCGGTGCACCGCGTCGCCCGGCAGCCGCACCCGGTCGAGCATGTCGGCGACCACAGTCCGGGCGTCCGCGCGCGAGGTTCCCGCCACCACCAGCGGTTCGGCCAGGACCTCGCCGACGGTCATGGTCGGGTCCAGCGAACCGTACGGGTCCTGGAACACCACCTGGATGTCGCTCGCCAGCCGTCGTCGCGTCGCGCCCCGGGCGTGGGTGATGTCCTCGCCGTCGAAGGTGATCCGGCCGGACTCCGGCGCGGCGAGGCCCAGCACGGCTTTGCCCAAAGTGGACTTTCCCGAACCGCTTTCCCCGACCAGCCCGACGCATTCGCCCGGCTTGACGTCGAGCGAAATCCCCTTCAGCGCCCGGAAGCGCACCCGGCGGCTGAGCCGGTAGTCGACGACCAGGTCCTCGATCGCGAGAAGCGGAGCCGTCATCGCCCGGCCTCCTCTCCGGTCGCGTGGGCAAGGCCGCGCCGTTCCCAGGCTTCGTCCAATTCGTCCCGTCCTTCGGTGTCGTCCAGCGACGCGCTGATCAGCTCGGCGGTGTAGGGGTCCTCCGGCGCGCGGAAGATCCGTTCCACCGGGCCGGTTTCCACGATCCGGCCGTCCTTCATCACCACGACGCGGTCGCAGATGTCCGCGACGACGCCGAAGTTGTGCGTGACGATCACCAGCGCCATCCCGTACTCGGCCTGCAGTTCGCGCAGCAGCTCCAGCACCTCGGCCTGCACCGTCACGTCCAGCGCGGTCGTCGGCTCGTCCGCGACCAGCAGCGACGGCCGCCCGGCCACCGCGCCGGCGATCAGCACGCGCTGCGCCATGCCGCCGGAGATCTGGTGCGGGTAGCTCGCCATCACCCGGTCCGGATCGGTGAGGCCGACTTGCAGCAGCACCTCGCGCGCCCGCGCATTCGCCGCGGCCTTGTCCAGCCCGTGCACGCGGCGCAGCGGCTCGACGAGCTGGTGCCCGATCAGGTAGCACGGGTCGAGGTTCGTCATCGGTTCCTGCGGCACGTACCCGATCTCGCGGCCGAGCAGTTTCGCCCGCTCCGCCGCGTTCCCGACCTCGCGCCCGCCGACCCAGATCCCGTCCGCGACCGCGGTTCCGCCCGGCGGCAGGAGGTCGAGCACCGAGAACACCGTCTGCGTCTTGCCGGACCCGGATTCGCCGACGATCCCGAGGACCTCGCCGGGCGCCGCGTCCAGCGACACCCCGCGCACGACCTCCTTGACGCCCTTGTCGGTCGCGTAGCCGACGCGCAGGTTCTCGATCCGCAGCGCGCACTCCGCCGCCGCGTGCTCGTGCGCACCTGAAGCACCGCCGGTCCCCAAAGCGTCCGGTGCGGGAGCCGCGAGAGCCTCCCGCACCCGGGCCCGGCCGCGGCGCGTCGGCTGTTCCGCGCGGACGCTGACCAGGTCCGCGAGCGTCGAGCCGATGAACGCCAGCGCGGCAATGGTCACGCCCAGCGCGATCGACGGCCACAGCAGGATCAGCGGGTAGGTCAGCATGTTCAGGAAGCCGTCGTTCATCGTCTGGCCCCAGCTGGGCGTCGACGCCGACCCGATGCCGAGGAACTGCAGACCGGCCTGCATGCCGATGGCGAGCCCGGCGGTGAGCGCGGTCTGCACGATGATCGGCGCGTACACCGCGCGCAGCAGGTGCGTGCGCAGGATCCGCAGCGTGCCGACCCCGGCCACGCGCGCCGCGTCGATGTACGGCTCCCGGCGCACCGTCAGCGCGCGGGCGCGGGTGATCCGGTAGTAGCCGGGCGAGAGGAACACGCCGAGCGCGATCATCAGCACGGTGAAGTCCTGGCCGGTGCCGGCCGCGACGACCAGCAGCACGATCATGCCGGGCACCGACTGCAGCGCGTCGCTGATCCACGAGCAGATCCGGTCGGTCGCGCCGCCGAAGTATCCGGCGACGACACCGGTCGGCACGCCCAGCACCACGCCGGTGACGCAGGTGATCACCCCGCCGTACAGCGTGGTCCGCGCGCCGTAGAGCAGCCGGCTCAGGATGTCGCGACCGGCGGAGTCGCCGCCGAGCAGGTGCCCGTTGCCGGGTTCGGCGTGGGTGAGCGCGAAGTCGACGTGGTTCGGGTCGTACGGGGCCAGCCACGGCGCGAACACCGCAGCCAGCACGATCAGCGCGAACACGACCAGCGCGACGACGCCGACCGGACGGCGGAAGTACCGGCGCAGCAAGGAAATCCGCTTCACCGGGGCGAGCGTGGCGGGGAACGGGGCAGCGGTCATCGGTCGCGCACCTTCGGGTTGACCCACCCGAGCACGAGGTCGAGCAGGAAGTTGACGATCACGACGAACACGACGGTCACCGCGGTCAGGCCGAGCAGCACCGGGATGTCCCCGATCTGCGACGCCGACTGCGTCAGGCTGCCGATCCCCGGCAGGTTGAACACGATCTCCACGACCACCGCGCCGCCGAGCAGGCCGACGAACATCAGCGCCAGCACGGTCAGCGCGGACGGCGAAGCGTTGCGCAGCACGTGCGTCGTGACCCGGCGCGACGACAGGCCGCGCGCCCGCAGCGTACGGACGAAGTCCTGGTTGGCGACCTGGAGGAAGCCGTTGCGCAGCTGTTCGGCGATCATCACGATCGCGCCGAGCGACAGCGAGATCGACGGCAGCGCGATCGACCGCAGCCAGCCGGACACCGACTGGTCCGGCGACACGTACCCGACCGCGGGGAACCACTGCAGCTGGATCGCGAACCAGGTCACCAGCACGAGGCTGACCCAGAACCCGGGCAGCGCGAACAGCACCACCGACGCCAGCTTCAGCACCCGGTCGACCACGCCGCCGGGACGCAGCCCGCAGACGACCCCGACGAGGACGCCGAGAACCGCGGCGAGCAGCGTCGCGGCAACGACGACCGACAGCGTCACCGGCACGCGCAGCGCGATCTGTTCGCCGACCGGCTGGAAATTCCGCCAGGAAGTCCCGAAATCGCCGGTGGCCGCGTGCGACAGCCAGTCCCAGAACTGGACGAGCAGCGGCCGGTCGTACCCGATCTGGGCGCGCAGCGCCGCCTGCTGCGCGGGGGTCGCGCTGTTGCCGAGCAGCCCGGCGGTCGGGTCCCCCACCGCCGTGTGCGCCAGGAAGAACGTGCCGCTCGTGACGAGCACGAGCAGCAGGATCCCGGACACCAGGCGTTTGACGATGAATGTGAGCATGTTCCGGCTCCTCCCCGGGGCGGGTCCCTCCACTGTGGAATCTTCGGAGGGACCCGCCCCGGGACGACGGGCGCGTCAGCCGCGCTGGATGAACCGCAGCGTCGGGAACATCATGCCGGTGATCGGCGTGACGGTGATGCCCTTGACGCTGAAGTAGAGGTTGTCGGCCTGGTACCAGACGTTCCACCAGGCGAGGTCCACGAGCTTCCCGTTGAGCTCCTTGAGCGCCGCCGTCTGCTCCGGGCCGGGCTGGGCCTGCTCCGCCTTCTGCACGAGCGCCTTCACCTCCGGGAAGGCGTCCACCGACGGCTTCGGGTTGTACCACTGCGAGGAGGTGACCTGGTCAGTCAGCGTGGCCATGTCGTTGCCGTCCATCGCGATCACCGCGAGGAACATCGGGTACGTCGGCGCGTTCTTCTGGTAGTCCGGCATCGACATGTTCTGCCAGTCGACCTTGATGCCCAACTGCCCGAACGTCTGCTCGGCGGCGGGCTGCCACGCCTGGAAGATCGTGGACATCGGCATCTTCAGGCTGAACCCGTTGGGATATCCGGCTTCGGCGAGCAGCTGCTTGGCCTTCGCGAGGTCGGTCTTGTACTTGCCGTTGCCCGCCGGGTCGTAGACCTGGCTGCCGCTCGGCCACAGCTGGTCGGTGACCGTGCCGGCGTCGTTGCCGACCGCCTTGAGGATCCCGGCCGCGTCGAAGGCGTAGGAGATCGCCTGCCGCACGCGCTGGTCGCCGAGCGCCTTCACCTGGCTGCCGGTGCGGTCCGCGAACTGGACGCCGACCCACGACGCCGGCTTCTTCGCGACGTTCCAGCCGTTCTGCTGCGCCTTCGGCAGGTTGGCCGCGTTGGCGAACTGCACGTTCAGCTGACCGGACAGCATCGCGTTGAAGCTCGCCGCCTGGTCGGTGATCGGGAACAGCCGCACGGTCGGGAACGGGTAGGTGGCGCTGTCCCAGTGCTTCGCGCGCTTCTTGAAGACGTATTGCGACTGCGGTTGCGACGACGCCTTGTCGAAGGTGTACGGGCCGGAGCCGTCGGGGCCGTTGGCGAGCGAGTTGGCCTTGATCGCCTTGGGCGAAGCCATCCAGCTGCGGCCGAGACCCATGAAATACAACAGCGCGTCGTCGCGTTCGGACAGATGCAGCACGACCGTCGACGGGTCCTTTGCCTCGACGCTCTTCACGTCGGTGTAGGCCTGGCCGGACCGGGTGCCCGCCTTCAGGTGGTTGAGGTTCTCGACCGCCGCGGCGGAATCGAACTTCTGGCCGTCGTCGAACGCGACGTCGTCGCGCAGGTGCATGGTCAGGGTCAGCCGGTCGGCCGACCAGTCCCACGATTTCGCGAGCGCGGGGACCGGCTTGGCGTCCTTGTCCAAGGCGACCAGCGGGTCGTAGACCGCGGACAGGTACGGGCCGTCGAAGCCGATGTCGGCGTTGGCCGGGTCCCACGACGTCACGTCGAGGAACACGCCCGCCTTCAGCTCGTCGGTGCCCGCGCCCGCCCCGGCGGCGCCCGAGCCGGTGCATCCGGCGATCGCGAGCAGCGCCGCGGCGGCCGCCGCGAACAACGCCGCTGTCCTTGTCCTCGTCATTGAGTCCCTCTCTCAGGGTGCTGGACCGCCGGCGGGGTCGCTCGGCGCCCCGCCGGGAACGGCGGGCCTGCGAGTGCGGCCCGGCTCGCCGTGGTGCGGGATAGTCTACGATTGTCGGCTAAAAAATCAACGGGCCGGGTGCGTTTGTTATCTCCCGTGTTGCCTCCCGGCCGTGCTGCCGTTTTCAGACGGCGTCGGCGACCAGAACGCGGGGACTTCCGGGCAGCGCGAGGACATCGCATACGCGCCATCCTGCACCGTCGAGCCATTCGCGAACTTCCGCCTCCGGATAGACGACGGTTCCGTCGATCACGAAGTACTCCCCCGCGTGCAGCGCGTCGATCGGACGCTGCCGTTCGTCGTCGTCGAGGAAGAAGTCCAGCAGCAGCAACGTCGCGCCGTCCCCGGCGGCCGCGCGCGCGTTCGCCAGGATTTTCCGGTTCTGCTCCGCGGTGAACCGGTGCACTACGTGGTTCACCATCACCAGATCGTGCTCTCCGCCCGGCGTCGCGGATTCCGTCGGCGCGGGGTCGATGCTCGTACGATCCGCGTACCCGGCCGCATTCACCGCGTCGGTGATGCCTTGCGTGGACTCGGGCGCGAAAACGAAACGAGCGGTCAGTGCGGGATTCGCCCGCAACGCGCCGATCGCGAATTCCGGCGACAATCCGCCCAGATCGAGCATGCTGCGGTAGGGCGAGAAATCGAATGCGCGCGCGAGCATCGACGCGTGCAGGGCGTTGTAGCGCATGACGCCCGCCATGAACGTCGCCCAGCGGCCCTCGTCCATCTGGAGGTCGCCGGGTTTGCCACTGTCCACAGTGGTGTCGAACTGGAGCCAGTGGCCGTAGCTGATTTCGTTGAGGAAGGCCAGGAACGGCGCGAGATCCGTAGCGCCGTCCCCGCCCAGGTACTCCCGCGCGTCCTCGGCCAGCTCGTAGCGGCCCTCGGTGCGCTCCAGCAGGCCGCGCGCGTTCATCGCGTCGGCCAGGATGCGCGTCAGCTGCTCGCTCTTGCCGGTGGCGGCGGCGAGTTCCGGCGCCGTGCGCGGACCGTCGGCGAGCGCGCGGAACAAGCCGATCCGCGAGGCGGCGAACAACTGCTTCGCGCCCATGTACCCGATGGCGATGTCGACGATGCGGTCCGGCGCTGGTTTCGTCATGTGGCGGCTCCTCACGGCGTCGGGGATGCCTCTCCGGGCACCCCGGGGAGCTTTAGTCTACGCACGTCGACAAAAAACACCAGCCCCTTCACCAGGTTCCGTCGGCGGCGACTTCGCGGTCGAGCCACAACTCCTTGGTCAGCTCGCGAATCCGGTCCGCGCCGACGCGCGTCAGCAAGGAGAGCGCGCCCGCATTGTCCTCCAGCTGCGCCTGCCGCGATACGCCCACCAGGACGTTCGCGGTCGCGGGATTGGCCAGGCAGAAGGCAATTCCCAGCTGCGCGGGCGAAGCGTCCAGTTCGTTCGCGATCCGTTGCACCGCAGGCCAAGCGGCGGCGATCTTCTCCCGGATGCCGCCGACGTCGGCACCGATCTTGCGATTCGGCTTCACATTCCCGACGAGCAGCCCGCCTTCGAAAATGTCCGACGCCTGCAGGGCCAACTCTCCGGAGGCGAACAGTGGCGCATAGAACTCGCCCTCGGCCATCGACCGGCGCGCGAGCCCGTATTTGAGCTGCGCGAAAACCGGCGGCTCCAGGCCATGTTTGCGCGCGATGGCAATGGCCTTGCGCAGATCGTCAATGCGCCAATTGTTCACGCCCCACGCGCGGAACCGGCCAGCATCCATCTGCTCGGCGACGTCCGCGACGACCTGTTCGAGGTCGATCTCGCCGAAGTAGTCGCCGACCACGACCAAATCGGCCGACTCGACGCCGACGCGTTCCAGCGACGTGTTCATCTGCTGCGTGAAGCCGACCTGGGGGTAGTCCCAAAGCCAGAGTTTCCCGCAGTAGAGCCAATCTTCGCGGGCGAGACCGGCTTCGCGGACCGCCCGGCCGAAAATCTGGTCGGTCGTGGAGCCCTCGGCGTGCGGGCCCATGTCGTAGTGCGCGACGTCGAAGAAGGCGTGCCCGAGTTCGGCCGCGCGGGCGATCAGCGCGACCGCGTCGCCGAACTCCATCCGGTCCCAGGTGTTCCACGAGCCGAGCGACAACGCCGGCACGCGCGGGAACGCCGGGCCCAGTCCAGGTCGATCCGTCGCCACGATTCCTCCTGCGGTTCAAGGGATTTATTTTCTACGCTTGTATACTATAAGCCCGCGAACCTCGCTCCCGGCGAAAGGAAACGACGATGCCCGCTGCCCGTACCGTGCTGATCACCGGAGGTGCCGGCGGCATCGGCCGCGCGATCGGCGCCGCCTTCGCCGAGGCCGGCGATTCCGTGGTGCTCGCCGACCTCGACGGTGCCGAAGAAGCCGCCAAATCCCTTGGCGGACGCGGAATCCGGCTCGACATCACCGACGAGACGGCGATCTCCGCGGCGCTCGACGAGGTCGGTCCGGTCGACGTCTTGGTCAACAACGCCGGTCTGCTGAGCGTCCACGGCCGGTTGCTGGACCTGCCGGGCGCGGACCTGCTGCGCATTCTTTCGACGAACGTGCACGGCACGTTCCTGATGACGCAACTGGTCGCCCGCCGGATGGTCGAGCGCGGCGAGCCGGGGGTCGTGGTGAACCTGTCCTCGATCGGCGGACGGCAGCCGACGCCGGGCATGGGCGGCTACGAAAGCAGCAAGGCGGCGGTCGACGCGCTGACCCGGTGGGCGGCGATCGAACTGGCGGAGCACGGGATCCGGGTGAACGCGGTCGCGCCCGGCCCGGTCGCGACGCCGATGCTCGCCGCCGCGATGCCGCCCGGCTCGCCCGCGCACGACGCGTGGGTGGCGCGGATCCCGGACGGCCGGATGGCCGCGGTCGAGGACGTCGCCGCCGCGGTGGTCTTCCTGGCGAGCCCGGCCGCCGCTCACATCACCGGCACGAGCCTCCCGGTGGACGGCGGCCAGCTGCTCACCTGAAAACAGCCGTCCGTGAAGGGCTCCTTGCGGGAATCTGATTCCCGCAAGGAGCCCTTCACGGACGTTAGGCGATCGTTCCGGGCGTGCGCTCGAAGACGATCTGTCCATCCAGGACAGTCAGGTCGACTTCGACCGAGGGCAGTTCGGCAGGAGTCACCGCGAACGGGTCCGCGGACAGCACGCACAAATCGGCCGCCATCCCCGGCGCGAGCGTGCCCTTCCACGACGCGGCGCCGTCCTGCTGAGCCGGGTGCACGGTGTAGCAGCGAAGCAGGGTTTCCATCCGCTGCCGCACGTCCTCCGCGGGCCCCATCCACTGGTCCGCGGCCGCGATTTCCTTGCGCCAGTCCGGCGGGAGCACCGGAGCGTCGGAGGTCAGGCACAGCGGGATCCCGGCGTCCAGCGCCTCCTGCAGCGGCCACGCGGTCGCCGAACTGCCCTCCCCCAGCGCCGCGTCGACCACCGAGGCGGTCCGCACCGCGATCCCGGCCTGGGCGGACAGCCCGACCCCCAGCCGGGCCATCCGCTTGAGCTGCGCGGTGTTCACCAGGTCGCCGTGGATGACGTAGTGGCCGAGGTCGACGTCCCGTTCTTCCCGGGCCTGTTCGACGGCGTCCAGCATCAGCTCGATCGCCCGGTCGCCGGTCGCGTGCACGCCGACCTGCAGTCCCGCCTCGTGCGCGGTGCGGACCATCCGGGTGAAGTTCTCCTCGCGTTCCGGGTCGTCCGCGCCGCCGACGAGCAGGTGCGCGTGGCTGCCGTCGGCGTAGCAGTGGTGGGTGTAGGCCGAGCGCATCGGCGGGATGCCGTCGGCGAAGATCTTCACCCCGCGGAAGTTCAGCCGGAGCGGGTCGCCGCCCGGTCCGTCCACTGTGGCCAGTCCGGCGCGGAAGTTGTCGAACGTGCTCGGACCGTCGAGTTCGCCGTACAGCCAGAGCGCGGTCACCCTCGCCCGCAGCAGTCCTTCGGCGGCCAGTTCCCGGTACTGCTCGACGACGGACATGCCGAACGCGCCGATGTGCCCGTCGTCCTCCCCCGGGCCGAGACCGGGTTCGGTGTAGCTCGTAATGCCCAGCGCGGCAAGGATTCCGCCCGCGCGGAGGATGGCCGCCCGGCGTTCGGCGGCGGTGCGCAGCGGCTTTTCCGGACCGGGCCCGGGCGCGCCGTCGTCGGCGAACAGGGTGTCCGGCCACAGCGCGCCGAGCCAGGCGCCGTGCAGGTGCGCGTCGTTGATGCCCGGCAGCACCGCGCGGTCGCCGAGGTCGAGCACTTGCGTGCCGGGGCCGATCAGCTCCCGCACCTCGGCGTCGGTTCCGGCGCGCAGCACGCGTCCGTCCCGCACGGCCAGCGCGGTCGCGGGCGCGGCGCCGGCCATGGTGTGCACCGCCGCTGCCCGCAAGACGAGATCCGCAACTGAGGTCGGCACAGGCGCTCCTGGAGGGATTCGGGGACTCGACATTTTTGTCGACGTCCGTAGACTAACCCATCACACGGCCCCGCAGGGCCCGCCAGTCCCCCGGAAAGGTTTCCCATGACCGTCCCGACTTCCACCCGCGCCGCGGTGCTGACCGAGCACGGCGCGCCGCTGGAGCTGACCGAACTCCCGCTGCCCGCCGAGCTCGAAGCGGGCGCGGCGCTGGTCCGCGTCTCGTGCGCGACGCTGTGCGGCACGGACGTGGAGATCTGGTCCGGGAAGATGAGTTTCCCGGGCATGCTGCCGATGGTGCTGGGCCACGAAATGGTCGGCGAAGTCGTGGCGACCGGACCGGACACGCGCGACGCGCTCGGCCGGGCGATCGCGGTCGGCGCGCGGATCGGATGGTCGGAATCGACCTGCGGCGAGTGTTACGGCTGCACTGTGCTGCGCGAACCGGTCGCGTGCTCACGGCGCGGCTACGGATTCCTGCAGCGGTCCGACGTCGCGCCGTTCGCGACCGCCGGCCTGTGCGAGTACGCCTACGTCGTCCCAGGAGCGGCGAAGCTGCTGCTGCCCGCCGAGGTGCCCGACACCTGGGCGGCGATGGCCGGATGCGCGGCGAAAACCGTGCTGCGCGCGTTCGACCGCGTCGGCGGCGTCCGGCCCGGGTCCCGCGTGGTGGTGCAGGGATCCGGCGCGCTGGGCCTGTTCGCGACCGCGGTCGCGCACCTCAGCGGGGCGGGCAGGGTCCTCACCGTCGGCGCTCCGGCGGCGCGGCTGGAGCTGGCGAAGGAATTCGGGGCCGACGACGTGGTCGACGTCGCGGGCGGTTCGGACGCGATCGTCGAACGCGTCACCGAACTCACCGGCGGACACGGCGGCGACCTCGTGTTGGACTTCGCCGGCGCGCCGTCGATCGGCCGCGAGGCGGTCGCGATGGCGGCGCAGCGCGGACGGGTCGTGATCGTCGGCAGCACCGGGCCGGAGCCGACGCCGGTCCCGCTCGGCACGGTGATGGGCAAGGAACTGACCGTCGTCGGTTCGCTCAACGGCGACATCGCCGACTACCACCACGCGATCGAGTTCTTCGGTTCGTTCGCCTCCCGGATGCCGTGGGACCGGCTGTTCGGCGCCCCGGTCGGGCTGTCCGGCGCGAGCGAGCGGATCGAGGCCATGCACCGGCTGGACGAGACGAAAGCCGTCGTCGACCCGCGTCTGCCCTGACCGACCGTTTCCTTACGAGCCAAGGAGGTCTCGTGTCCGCATCCTCGCCCCTGCCGCGCCGCAAGGTCGGCACGTCCGGTTTGGACGTTTCGCTGCTGTCGCTCGGTTCGTGGCACACCTACGACCGGATGGACTTCGCCGACGCCGTCGCGATGATCCGCGCCGCGGTCGAGGCCGGCGTGAACCTGTTCGACGTCGGCGTCTACGGCATGCCCGGCCACCCGCCGGTGTTCACCGACGTGCTCTGGAGCGCGATCGTCCGCGCCGCCCGCGTCCCGCGCGAGGACTACCTGGTCTCGGCGAAGCTGTGGATCGAAGGCTTCGGCGGCCAGGGATTCCGGCCGCAGCTGGAAAACGCGTTCCTGCGCGGCGGCTTCGACGTCGCGGACCTGGTGATCCTCGGCGACCTTCGCCGGGACGACGTCGCGCTGGAGGACCTGGTCGAAGACCTCGCCGGGCTGACCCGCTCCGGGCTGATCCGCGCGTGGGGCGTCAACAACTGGTCGGCCGGGAACATCGCGCGGCTGCGCGAGATCGCCGAAGCCCTGCAGGTGCCGGGTCCGCAGATCGCGCAGCTGAAGTACAGCATCGGCCGCCGGTCCATTCCGGACGGCGAGCCGTTCGCCCGGCTGTTCGCCGACGGTTTCGTCATGCAGGCCTCGGATGTCCTCGAAGGCGGCATCCTCGCCGGGCGCACCAAGCTGACCCGCGAGATCGGCCGCGACCCCGGCGACGTCCGCAAGCGCATCACCCGCGACGCCGCCAAGGTCGTGAAGGTCGCGGAGGAACTCGGCACCAGCGCCGCACGGCTCGCGGTCGCGTTCACGCTGACGCATCCGGCGAACGTCACGACACTCTTCGGCGCGACCCGGATGGAACAACTGGAGGACAACCTCGCCGCGGTCGAACTGGTCGAGCAGGTCGGGGCCGAGCAGATCCGGGCGCTGGTGGAGCCGTTCTGGGCGGACCGCGACGCCGTCGATCCCGAAGGCCCCTGACTCCCCGCTCGACGTCTGCGAGGGGAACCCTGAAGGACTCTGAGTTCCCCTCCCGGACCGCGACTCGATTCCCCCGCCCGGCCCGAGGAGGCTGCCTTGACCTATCCCCCCGTCCCCTTCGATCCGGAGATCGAGCCCGCGCTCGCCGAGATCGTCCCGGCCGACGCGCCGCCGTTCACTCCCGAGACGATCCCCGGCCTGCGCCGCGCGATGGCCGAGATGTTCCCGCCCGCCGCGGAAGTCGTCGGCGACGCCCCGGTGACCGTCGTCGAACAGACCATCCCCGGCCCGGAAGGCGCGCCGGAGCTGGAAATCACCATTCTCTCCCCGCACGAGAGCGACGGCGCGCTGCCGGCGCTGTACAACATCCACGGCGGCGGCATGATGGTCGGCCACCGCAACATGGACGTGGGCCGGTTGCTGGCGCTGGTGCTGGAGCTGAACGTCGTCGCGGTGAACGTCGAATACCGGCTCGCGCCCGAGCATCCGCACCCCGCGCCGGTCGAGGACTGCTACGCCGGTCTCGTGTGGACAGTCGAGCACGCCGACGAACTCGGCATCGACCCGGCGCGCGTCGTGGTGATGGGCGGCAGCGCGGGCGGCGGTCTCGCCGCGGCGGTCTCGCTCCTCGCCCGTGACCGGAAAGGCCCGGCCATCGCGGGCCAGCTGCTGCTGTGCCCGATGATCGACGACCGCAACACGACCGTCGCGAGCCAGCAGTACCCCGGCCTGGGCACGTGGACGCGGGAGTCGAACCTGGCGGGCTGGAAGTCCCTGCTGGGCGACGCGGTCGGCACCGACGACGTCTCCCCCTACGCCGCCCCGGCGCGCGCGACCGACCTGTCCGGTCTGCCCCCGGCGTTCATCGAGGTCGGCAGCGCGGAACCGTTCCGCGACGAGGACACCGAGTACGCGCTGCGGATCTGGGCGACCGGCGGGCAGGCCGAACTGCACGTGTGGGCGGGCGCCTTCCACGGGTTCGACATGTACGTGCCGGACTGGCCGATCAGCAAGGCCGCGCTCGAAACTCGCAACTCGTGGCTGCGGCGGATCTTCGGGAAGGCCGGGAAATGAGCGTCCCGCCGGTGCCCTACGACCCGGAGCTGGAGCCCGGCCTCGCCGCGTTCCTCGACCTGGTCGAGCGCATCCCGCTGCGCGCCGACACGATCCTGGCCAACCGCGCGCATTTCGCGACGATCATCCCGCCCGCCGAGCAGATCGTCGGCGACCGCCCGGTCGAGCTGACCGAGCACACCGTCCCCGGGCCTGAGGGCGCACCCGACATCGTGCTCACCGTCGTGCGCCCCTCCGGGGGAGTCCGCAACGCGCCCGCGCTGTACAGCATCCACGGCGGCGGAATGGTGCTGGGCAATCGATTCTTCGGTCTGGACGGGCTGATCAACGACGTCCTGGAGTTCGGCGCGGTCGGCATCTCGGTGGAATACCGGCTGGCTCCGGAAAACCCCGCCCCGGCCGCCGTGGAGGACTGCTACGCCGGTCTGCTGTGGACAGTCGAGCACGCCGACGAACTCGGCATCGACCCGGCGCGCATCGTCGTCACCGGCGCCAGTGCGGGCGGCGGTCTCGCGGCCGGGGTCGCCCTGCTGGCCCGGGACCGCAACGGCCCGGCCATCGCCGGACAGCTGCTGGCGTGCCCGATGCTCGACGACCGCAACGAGTCCGTGTCGACCCGGCAGTACGACGGAATCGGCGCCTGGGACCGGAACAACAACGACACCGGCTGGGACGCTCTGCTCGGCCCAGCACGAGGCACCGACGCCGCCTCGCCGTACGCGGTCCCGGCGCGGATGACCGATCTCTCCGGCCTCCCGCCCGCGTACCTGGACGTCGGAGCCGCGGAGATCTTCCGCGACGAGACGACCGAGTACGCGCTGCGGATCTGGGCGACCGGCGGGCAGGCGGAATTGCACGTCTGGGCGGGCGGTTACCACGGTTTCGCCGGTTTCTCCCCCGACGCGGAGGTCTCCCGGTCGGCAGTCGCGACCCGGCTTTCGTGGCTGCGCCGGATCCTGCGCGCCGGATGAAGCAAGTCCCCGCCGAAGCGGGCCCGGTCGAACCGGTGCTGCCGAAAAAACGCCCGGGCGCGCTCCGGATGGCAGTCGTGCTGGGACTGCTGGAGGTCTTCGGTCCGATCTCGATGGACCTCTATCTGCCCGCGCTCCCCCGGCTCGCCGACGATCTCCGGGCCGGCCAGAGCCTCGCGCAGGCGACCATGTCGGTCTGCATGCTCGGCCTCGCCTTCGGCCAGCTCGTGGTCGGCCCGCTGAGCGACCGGTTCGGCCGGCGGCGTCCGCTGCTGATCGGGATCGGGTTGTTCACCGTTCTGTCGGTGGTGTGCGCGTTCGCGCCGTCGATCGAGGTGCTGCTCGCGGCTCGGTTCCTGCAAGGTCTGTGCGGGTCGGCCGGAATCGTGCTGTCGCTGGCTGTCGCGCGAGATCTCGCCGAAGGCGTCGAGCTGGTGCGGCTGCTGGCGTTGCTGACCACTGTCGGGGCGCTGGCCCCGATCGTCGCGCCGGTGCTCGGCGGCCAGCTGGCAGCGGTCATCGGCTGGCGCGGGATTTTCGGCGTGCTGGCCGGGATCGGGGCGGCGTTGCTGGTCGTCGCCGCGACTGCGTTGCCGGAGAGCCTGCCGCCCGCGGCGAGACATCCGCGCAAGGGCCGTGGCGAGTTCCGGATCTTGCTGAAAGACCCGCTGTTCCTGGGTTTTCTGCTGGTGAGCACCTGTGGCGGGGCGGCGTTCTTCACCTACCTGGCGTCGATCAGTTTCGTGCTGCAGGACGGATTCTCGTTGTCGCCGCAGCTGTTCAGCGCGTGTTTCGCGGCGAACGCGGTGATGTCGGTGCTCGGCGCGCAGGTCAACCGCGCGGCGGTGCGGCGTGCCGGGCCGGTCCGGATGTACGTCCTGGGCACGACCTTCACCGCCGCGGCGGCAGTGACGATGCTGGGCGCGGTGTGGTTCGGGGCCGGGCTGGCGGCGTTGCTGATTCCGTTGGCGCTGTTGATGTTCGCGGGCGGGACCACGCAGGCCAACGGCAACGCACTCGCCCTGGCCAACCACGGCCAGCGCGCCGGAACCGCGGCGGCGCTGCTCGGGACGTCATCGTTCGCGATCGGGCCGATCGTCGCGCCGCTGGTGTCGCTGGGCGGGACGACGCCGTTGTCGATGAGCCTCACCATGACAGTGGCGTACGGCATCGCGACCGTTCTGCTGTGGCTGGCGGTGCTGCCGCGGCTGCGCCGGTCAGGGACGGCCTGATTCGAACACGAGCTGACCGTCCTCCTCTCCGACCTCCCGGAAACCCGCTTTCTCGAGCACCCGGCGACTCGCCGCGTTGCCCGGCAGCACGTACGCCCGCAGCTCGGGCGCGAGAGCGGGTTCCGGGTGGTCGGCGTGCCACTGCCGGAGCGCCCGCGTCAGCTCAGTGGCCAGGCCCGCGCCCCACGCCGCGCGCGTCAGCAGATAGCCGACTTCCCGGTGCCCGCTGCGGTGCGCGAGGCCGAACCCAGCGCGCCCGAGAAATCCCGACGCGCCTTCGACGCGCCACTTCGACCAGCCTCGCGCCCGGTGTTCGGCGATGAACTTCTCCAGCCGTGCGCGGGTCGCCGCGCGGGCCTGCGGACCGGTCGTCAGGTGCTGCATCACCACGCCGTCGGCGTGCAGGGCAGCGAGGTCGTCCAGGTCCCCGAGCAGCCAGGTGGTCAGCCGCAGCCGCTGCGTGCGGAGGATTTCTTCCCGGACAGTCACCAGCCGGGGTGGTACGGCGCGGGCGGGGTTTTCGGTTTCAGCCATGCGCCGGTCGCCCGGTGCGCGGCCAGCACCAGCGCGGCGACCGGGACGATCAGCCACAGGAAGCCGCTCGGGAACGTCATCTGCAGGGTCGGCGGGGCGCTCTTGCGGACAAAGCTGGACCCGAGGCCGACGAGCATGAAGACGACGATGTCCAGGATCGCCAGGCTGCTGCCGACGAGCACGCAGATCCGGCCCGCCGGGGAACGCTTGAACAGGCCGATCGCGCCGGCGACCGTCAGCGCCGCGATCGCCAGGTCCGCGGCGCCGACGATCCCGTTGGACAGCAGCCGGCTCGAGGACGGATGGCCGATCATCCGGACCACCGCCACGACGAAGCCGATCGTGCCCACCAGGCCGATCACCGAGGACAACGTCGCCGCGGCGACCGCGGTGGCCCCGAAATACGCGGTCGGCTGCGGCGGCTGCGCCGGGAACTGGCCGCTGTACGCGGATTGCTGCCCGCCGTAAGCAGGCGGCAACGGCGAGTACTGCTGCGGCTCCGTGCCGGGATACGGCTGCGGCGGTTGCGTCACGACGGCGGTTCCTCCGGTTTCAGGAAGACATTCCGCGCCCATCCTGCCAGGTCAGCGGCCCCTTCCGGGCCTGACTTCCCGAACGGACGACACGCGGTTCGCCGGTGCCTCTCGCGATACGGCCAGATAGGTGTTACCTTAGGTAACAGTGAATCGCGGTAACGCCTAACCAGTGTCGCTCAGGGAGGACCGAATGACCAGCGCAGACGTGCAACGAGCACCGGAAGCAGCCCCGTCCGGCCGGCACGAGACCGCGCAGCGGCTGCTCGACTCCTCCGCGACCCTGTCCTACGACCCGGCCACCGAGGTCGACTGGGACACCCCGCTGGACAAGGATTTCCACGGGGCCAGCCCGGAGTGGAGCACGCTCTACGGCACGAGCTACTGGGCCGAGATGACCCCGGAGCAGCAGAAGGAGCTGACGCGCCAGGAGGCGGCGTCGGTCGCGAGCACCGGGATCTGGTTCGAGATGATCCTGCAGCAGATGGTGCTGCGCGATTTCTACGCCAAGGACCCGACCGACCCGGCGTTCCAGTGGGCGCTCACCGAGATCGCCGACGAATGCCGCCACTCGATCATGTTCGCCCGCGGCGCGCAGAAGCTCGGCGCTCCCCCGTACCGGCCGCGCCGGCTCGCCGTCGAACTGGGCCGCGTCTTCAAGGCGGTCGCCGGCGGCGAAGCGGCGTACGCGGCGATCCTGGTCGCCGAAGAGGTGCTCGACGTGATGCAGCGCGACTGGATGCGCGACGAGCGCGTGGTCCCGTTCGTGCGCACGATCAACAACATCCACGTCGTCGAAGAGTCGCGGCACATGAAGTTCGCCCGCGAGGAGACGCGCCAGCAGCTGGAGGGCGCGGGGGCCGTGCGCCGCCAGTTCAACGCGCTGGTCATCGCGATCGCGTCGTACTTCATCGTCAGCAGCATGGTGAACCGGGACGTGTACAAGAACGCCGGGCTGGACGCCGAGCGCGCGCTGCGCGAGGCGAAGGCCAACGAGCACCACAAGTCGATGATGCGGTCGAGCTGTGCCGGGCTGATGGAGTTCCTCGGTTCGTGCGGGCTGCTCACGAAGCCGGCGCTGGTGTTCTACAAGCGGGCGAATCTGATCTGACATGGCCTTCGCGATCACCCAGACCTGTTGCAACGACGCGACGTGCGTGTCGGTCTGCCCGGTCAACTGCATCCACCCGACGCCGGACGAGCCGGACTTCGGCACCACCGAGATGCTCTACGTCGACCCGGCGTCCTGCATCGACTGCGGCGCGTGCGCCGACGCGTGCCCGGTCGACGCGATCTTCCCGGTGGATCTGCTGACCGACTCGATGAAGGTGTACGCGGGGATCAACGCGGACTTCTTCGCCGACCGTCCCGCGGTCGCCGCGAACCCCGCGCCGAACTTCCACCGCTGGGGTCCGCCGACATTCGACCGGGACATCCCGAGCGACCTGGAGCCGGCGGACGTGGCCGTCGTCGGCACCGGCCCGGCCGGGATGTACGCGGTGGAAGACCTGTTGCTGCACACCAACGCGCGCGTCACGCTGATCGACCGCTTGCCGGTCGCGGGCGGCCTCGTGCGCTTCGGCGTCGCCCCGGACCACCCGGACACCAAGCGGATCGGCGAGGCGTTCTCGCGCTTCCACAACCACCCGCGGCTGAAGCTGAAGCTCGGCGTCGAGGTCGGCCGCCACGTGACGGTGGACGAACTGGCCGAACGCCACGACGCGGTCATCTACGCGGTCGGCGCTTCGTCCGCGCGCACCCTCGGCCTGTCCGGCGAAGACCTGCCCGGCAGCCTCGCCGCGACGACGGTCGTCGCCTGGTACAACGGCCACCCGGACGTCCCCGCCGACGCGGTCGACCTCTCCGCGGAGCGCGTCGTGCTGATCGGCACCGGCAACGTCGCCCTGGACGTCGCCCGGATCCTCACCGCCGACCCGGACGACCTCGACGGCACGACCATCGCCCCGCACGCGCTGGAACGGTTGCGCTCCAGCAAGGTCCGCGAGGTAGTGCTGCTCGCCCGGCGCGGCCCGGAAGACGCCGCTTACACCTCGCCCGAGCTGATCGCCCTGGCACAGCGGTCTTCCGTGCCGCTAGTCGTCGACACCGAAGACCCGCGCACCGCCGCCGCGATCGATGCGGGCACCGGAAAAGCCGCGCTGCTGCGGGAGGTGGACCGCGAGACGATCGACTGGACCGCCCCGCCCGCGGACGGCCCCCGCCGGATCGTGCTGCGCTTCCACTCGGCCCCGGTGGAGATCACCGGCGACCGGCAGGTACGCGGACTGCGCGTCGACGGCCCTTCCGGACCGGTCGAGATCGCGGCCGGTCAGGTAGTGCGCGCCGTCGGCTACCGGGGCCGCGCGGTGCCCGGTCTTCCTTTTGACGACGCCACCGGGACGATCCCGAACTCCGCAGGGCGGGTCTCCGGCCGCACTGGTGCGTACGTGGTGGGCTGGATCAAGCGCGGCCCGTCGGGCGGAATCGGCGCGAACCGCACGTGCGCCCGGGAAACGGTCGCGACGCTGCTGGCGGACATCACCTCCGGCGCGGTTCCGCTGCGGGGCCGGAAGTCCCCGATCGCGGCATTGGCGGCTCGGTTCCGGGGGCGCTGAGACCGTCCATTTCGGAGTTCCCGACCGCGGTTCCGGCTCGCGGTCGGGAATCCTGGGCACTCTGGCGATTCGCCTTGGCGTAACGCCTCGCGGCTCCGCTCACTCCGTCTTCTGCCGAGCCGCCAACGTCTCCTCCACCTCCGGCACCCAGAAACTGAGTTCCAGCGTCTTCACGCTCGCCCAGTGCGACATCAACCGGCCCTGCGCGACCAAAGCCGGGCAGGCCACCCCGAACAGGACGACAGCGCACGCCGCGAACACCGGATGCGGCCCGACGATCAACTCGACCACCGACGCCACGAACCCGAACGCCATCGCCGGGCTGGAATTGCGCAGCATCAGCCCGGCGGTGCGCAGGCGGGTCGCCTCCATCGCCCCGTCGGCGTCGTGCAGTTGCAGCGCCGAAAGCAGCAGGAACGAGTCCGCCTCGACGAACGCGCACCCGCGCGCGGCGGGGTTCCGGCGCAGGAACTCCTCCCGCGCGTCGCGCTTCCGCCGCCGCGGCAGCCACCTCGACACCCGCGCGCCCATCGGGTACGCCAGGTATCCCAGCAGGTAGCTGGCCACCACGATCCCGATCACGACGACCACACCCGGCCCGCGGGCGACGGCTGCGAGGTCGATCCAGTGCAGCCGTCCGGCGAGATAGGCCAGGACCGCCAGGTGCAGGGCACCGGGGATGGCGTAGGCGAAGAGGTCGAAGAGTCCGATCGCGAAAGTCACCCGGCGATCCAACTACGCCCGGGCCCCTCCCGGTACGGCTTTTCAGGCGATCACGCCGACGAACCGCCTCCCCGGGCGAGCGCCTCGACGCGGTTCATCGGGCCGTTGTAGTAGTTCTGGTCGCCGGGCAGGCTCCCGGTGCGCGAGAACTGCCAGATGCTCTGCTTGTCCCACCCCGCGGGCAGTTCGCCGATCTCCGGGGCGTACCGGGCGAGCCACAGCGGGTTGGTGTCGCCGAAGCCGCCCGCGTTGCCGGTGCAGAGCTTCCACCACGACGTCGAGGTGTAGATGATCGCGCTGCGCCGCTGTTTCGCCAGGTACCGGTGGGTGAAGTCGGCGATCCACGCGGTCATGTCGGCCTGGCTTTTGCCGTAGCAGGCGTCGCCGTACGGGTTGTATTCGATGTCCAGCGCGCCCGGCAGCGTCGTGCCGTCGCCGCGCCACGCGCCGCCGTGGGCGATGAAGTAGTCGGCTTGCTGTGCGCCGCTGGAGACGTCCGGGCGGGCGAAGTGGTACGCGCCGCGGATCAGGCCGGCGTCGTGCGCGCCGTTGTATTGCTGGTCGAACTGCGGGCTCACGAATCCGGTGCCCTCGGTCGCCTTGACGTAGGCGAACCGGGCGCCCGCGCCGGCGGCCTGGCCCCAGTCGACCGCTCCCTGGTGTCCGCTCACGTCGTGACCGAGGGTCTGCCCGGCCGCCGGGTCGAATCGCGGCGTTCCGCTCCGCACGCCCTCGTGCCGCAGAATTTGTGAACCGGCAACGTTTTCGCCGGCCTTCGAGTAGTCCGCGGCGGCGGCCGGTCCGGCGGTCGCGAGCCCGCCCGCCATCGCCAAAACCGACACCGCGGCGGCGAAAGCGAGCCGCCGGGGTTTGTCCGTCGCTGTCCGGGTCACCGAGACTCCGATCTTCACGGCAGCAGGTCCAAGGTCATCTTGGGGCACAACGCGGCGCGGGGCTGGCTGCGTCACCCGGACGTGAACGAGATTCCGATAGCCGGAATTCGCGCCAGTGGTCCAGACAACCGTGACCGAGTTGTGACCGGCGGCGGCGAGCTGGGCGTTTAATTTGTTGTGGCCGACCACAAACTGGTTGGCAAATTCCCTACCGGCGGAGGTGTCCCCACGTGAACCGGACTCATCGACCCCGCGGACCTGCCCTGCTCGCACTCACGCTGCTCGCCGCGGCCGGACTGGCCGTTCCGGCTGCCGCGGCCCCAGCGTCCGCGCAGGCGGACTGCACCGGCCAGTCCGATCAGCCGGACTTCGGGCCGAACGTGCACATTTTCGACCCGGGAATGCCCTCCGCGACGATCCAGGCTCAGCTCGACAAGGACTTCGAGGCGCAGAAGGACACCCAGACCGCGCAGTTCGGCTCGGGCCGCGTCGCGCACCTGTTCAAGCCCGGTACTTACGCGGTGCACGACAACGTCGGCTTCTACACGTCGGTCGCCGGTCTCGGCCGGAATCCGGACGACATCCAGATCAACGGCGACATCACCGTGGACGCCTTCAACGAGTCCGACCAGGGCTCCGCGCTGCAGAACTTTTGGCGTTCGGCGGAGAACCTGGCCGTCACGCCTTCCAGCGGCAGCGACCGGTGGGCGGTGTCGCAGGCCGCGCCGTTCCGCCGGATGGACATCAAGGGAGGGCTGCAGCTGTTCCCGGCCAGCTACGGCTACGCGAGCGGCGGGTACGTCGCCGACACCCGCGTGTCCGGCCAGGCCGCGTCGGTTTCGCAGCAGCAGTGGTACACGCGGGATTCGGCGCTGGGCAGCTGGGACGGCGGCGTCTGGAACATGGTCTTCTCCGGGACCTCCGGCGCGCCGGCCACCTCGTTCCCGAATCCGCCGGAAACGACCCTCGCCACCACGCCGGTGTCGCGCGACGTGCCGTACCTGTACGTGGACGAGGGCGGCGACTACCGCGTCTTCCTGCCGTCGCTGCGCACGAACGCGTCCGGGCCGAGCTGGGCCAACGGCGGCACGCCCGGCGATTCCGTCCCGATGAGCCAGTTCCGCGTCGTGAAGCCCGGCGACACCGCGGAGAGCATCAACAGCTCCCTCGACTCCGGCTGCGATCTGTTCTTCACCCCCGGCACCTACCACCTCGACCAGACGCTGAACGTCACCCGACCAGGCACGACGGTGCTCGGCATCGGCTATCCGACGCTCATCCCGGACAACGGCGTCGACGCGATGCACGTGTCCGATGTGGACGGTGTGCGAGTGAAGGGCCTGCTGTTCGACGCGGGCACCCAGAATTCGCAGTCCCTGCTGACCGTCGGCGAAGCCGGGAAGCACACGAGCCACGCGGCGAATCCGACGTCGCTGCAGGACGTGTTCTTCCGCGTCGGCGGCGATCTGGCGGGCAAGGCCACCAACAGCCTGGTCGTGAACAGCGACGACACGATCGTCGACCACGTCTGGGCGTGGCGCGCCGACCACGGCAACGCCGGGACGGTCGGCTGGACCACGAACACCGCCGACACCGGCGTGCTCGTCAACGGCGACAACGTGACCGCGACCGGGTTGTTCGTGGAGCATTACCAGAAGTTCCAGGTCGTGTGGAACGGGCAGAACGGGAAGACGGTCTTCTTCCAGAACGAAATGCCTTACGACGTCCCGGATCAGGCCTCGTGGAATTCCGCGCCCGGCACCGCCGGGTACGCCGCGTACAAGGTCGGTCCGGACGTGAAGTCGCACGAGGCGTGGGGGCTGGGCAGCTACTGCTTCTTCGACACCAACCCGGCGGTTTCGAGCTATCACGCGTTCGAGGTGCCGCAGAACGGCGGGGTGAAGCTGCACAGCCTGCTGACCGTGTCGCTGAACCATCGCGGCACGATCACGCACGTCGTGAACGACACGGGCGACGTGACCCCGGACGGCACCAAGCCGGTCAACGTCCCGAATTATCCGTGATCCACGCCGCTGCCGAGAATCCACGTCCGTGAAGGGCTCCTTGAGGGAATCTGATTCCCTCAAGGAGCCCTTCACGGACCGGAACCCGGGCAGGCGCGCTTCAGTCCAGCGCGGTGGCCCGGCTGACGGTCTCCCAGGAGTCGAGGTCCTTCGTCAGCGCGGCGAGTTTGCCGCGGATCGCGTCCACCGCGTCGCCGCCGAGCGCGAGCCGCAGGGGTGCGTCCGGCGCGTCCACCGCCCGCAGGATCGCCGCCGCCGCTTTCGCCGGGTCGCCGGGCTGGGTCCCGTCCATCCCCTCGATCGCGGCGCGGGTGGCCGCGGTCGATTCGGCGTAGGCGGCGAGGGTCCGGGAACGGTGCATGGCCGCGCCGCCGAACGATGTCCGGAACGCGCCCGGCTCCACGATCAGCACCTTGACCCCGAGTGGCGCGACCTCCGCCGCGAGCGCCTCGGACAGCCCTTCCAGCGCGTATTTCGCCGCGCAGTAGGCCCCGAACGCGGGCGGGGCGAGGAGCCCGCCCATCGAACTCATCTGCACGATCGTGCCGCTCCCCTGTTCGCGCAGCAGCGGGACGACGGCCTTCGTCATCGCGACCGCGCCGAAGAACATCACCTCCAGCACCGCGCGCAGGTCGGCCATCTCCAGTTCCTCGACCGCGCCGACCGACCCGTGTCCGGCGTTGTTGACCAGCACGTCGATCCGGCCGAACTCGTCCAGCGCGGTCCGCACGGCGGCGTCGATCCGCGCCGGGTCGGTGACGTCCAGCGCGGCCGTGCGCACGCGGTCGCCGCCTGCGGAGACCAGGTCGGCGAGCGTCTCCGGTTCGCGGGCGGTCGCGAGGACCCGGTCCCCCGCGGCCAGCGCGGCCTGGGCGAGTTCGCGGCCGAAGCCGCTCGAGCACCCCGTGATCAGCCAGACGCGGCCGTCGGTTTCCTCGGTCATCTGAGCAGTCCCTCCAGTGGTTTCTTCCGCCTCCGATCGTGGCGCGCACCGGTCTGGGTCCGCCAACACCGGTTCCCTGGCGGGCTACAGTCTCGGCCTGTGACTCCTGAGCTGCGGCAGCTGCGCTACTTCGTCGCCGTCGCCGAGACGACGAGCTTCACGCGCGCGGCCGCGGCTCTGCACATCGCGCAGCAGTCGCTGTCGCAGCAGATCACCGTGCTGGAACGCCAGCTCGGCGCGCAACTCTTCACCCGCGACCCCCGGGGCGCCCGCCTCACCGCGATCGGCGAACTCTTCCTGCCGGAAGCCCGCGTCGTGCTCGCCCGCGCCGACACCGCCGTGGCGACGGTCGCCCGCGCGGTCCGCGGCGAGATCGGCACCCTTCGGCTGGCTTTCCTTGCCAGCACGGCGAACTACCTGCTGCCGCCGGTGATGCGCGCGGTACGGGAGCACCTGCCGGAGCTGACCGTCACGACCGCGGAAGTCTCGATCGCGGAGCTGGTCGAAGGCGTCCGCGACGGCCGCTTCGACGCCGGCTTCACCCGCCCGCCGCTGGTCGACGATCTGGCGACGCACACCCTGCTGACCGAGGAGGTCTGCGCGGTCCTGCCCACCGGCCACCGGCTGGCCGACCGGCCTGCCCTGCGCTTGTCCGACCTGGCGGACGAACCGTGGGTGCTGACACCGCGTGCGTCGTGGGACCCCTGGCACCGCAAGTACGACGCGGACTTCGCCGCGGCCGGGTTCACTCCGGAGGTCGTCCAGCGCACCGCGACCGTGCAGGGCTTGCTGGGTCTGGTCGCGGCCGGGGTCGGGGTCACGCGACTGGCCCGATCCGCCCACAGCCTGCGGCGCACGGGGGTGGTTTTCGTTCCGCTGGAAGGAGAATCCGCGCACACGGTAGTGGTGTGGCGCTCTGCCGGCCCGCGCCCGGCCGCACTGCTGGACGTGGTGACCCGGCTGGCCGAGACGACGGATCTTTCCGGCGCGGGCTGACCTTCTGCCATACTTCCGCGGTGGCGGACAGCGAGTGGACGATCGAGCGGGCTCAGGATTTCGACTCGCTGCGCGGCAGGCGCATCGAGTCGTGGGCCGGGGTCGAGATGGCGGTGCGGGAGCACGGCCCGGACGGCGGCCCCCAGTTCACCGATCCGGCGGTGCCCTGTCTGCAGTTGTGGGGCATGCAGGCGTATCTGGACGACGGCCGCGCACTGATGGTCGGCACGTACCAAGACGACGACGGGTTCGGGCTGTGGCCGCATCGCCGTCCGGACCCCCGTCTGGAGGACCGCCAGCGGTGGGACGGCATCTATCGCTGGAGCGCGCTGGGCGAACTGCCCACCGGCCCGGTCGAGGACGTCGTTGTCTTCGCTGAAGAAGACGTCCTCGCCGAAGTCGATCTGCGCGTCGGCGGCCAGCCGCTGCACCTGGTCGCGGGCGAACTGGAGGAGTGCGGTCCCCGGCTCTCGTTCGTCCGCCTCGACGAATCCGTCCTCGTCTTCACCGATCCCGCCGCTGCCGAGCGCGTCAACTGGTCGACGCCGAGGCGCCCCCGCGTCCGGATCGATCCGTGGCCGAGGACCAGCTTTCGCTGACCTTCACCGAAAACGAGTCGATGCTCATCCCTGCCCCCGGTCGCTGGTGGTCCCGTCCGGATCGTGGCACTCTCCGGCCTATTGTCCACAGTGGAACGCGCCGGAAAGCTTGCCACCACTGCGCCGCGGGGTACCGCGAGGGTGGGAGAACCACACCCCCTTTGCGCGCCCCGCGACCGCCGCGGGCGATCTAGCCTGGGGGCATGAGCGACAGCAACCTCCTCGGCGAGTTCCTGCGGGCCCGGCGCGGCACGGCCGTCCCGGAGGACGCGGACTTGCTCGCCGACACCCGGCGCCGGGTCAGCGGCCTGCGCCGGGAGGAGGTCGCGCAGCGGGCCGGGGTGAGCACCGACTACTACGTGCGGCTCGAGCAGGGCCGGGAGCGCACGCCGTCGGCGCAGGTCGTCGAAGCGCTCGGCCGGGCGTTGCAGCTTGACGACGAGGCGCTCGCCCACCTGCACTCGCTGGCCCGGCCGAAGCGGCCCCGGCGGCGGCCCGCGAAGGAACGCGTCAGCCCGCGGCTGGTGCAGATGATGGACGCGTGGCCGCAGACGCCCGCCGTGGTGCTCGGCCGGTGCATGACGGTGCTCGCGTCGAATCTGCTCGGCGAAGCGCTGTTCGCCGGGCACGAGTACAGCGGCGACCTGCTGCGGCTGGTGTTCCTCGACCCCGACGCCCGGGAGTTCTACCCGGATTGGGAACGGGTCGCGGTCAACACCGTCGGCGGGCTGCGATCGGCGGCGGGCACTGATCTGGACGATCCGCTGCTGATCGAGGCGGTCGGCGAACTGTCGCTCAAGAGCGCCGATTTCCGCCGGTTGTGGGCGCGCCACGAACTCCGGCAGAAAACGCACGAATCGAAACGGTTCCGGCATCCGCTGGTCGGAATGCTCACCCTGCACTACGAATCGATGACCGTGAACAGCGCTCCCGGCCAGCAGCTCGTGGTGTACCAAGCGGATCCGGGCAGTCCGTCGGAGGCCGCGCTGGGGCTGCTCGGCAGTCTCGCCGCCGGCGACCGTCCGCGCCGCTGACGCTTTTTCCGCAATTCACGAATTCCTTCAGGGGTAGCTCCATGTCTGAAAACAACGCACCTGTCTGGTTTATCACCGGATGTTCCACCGGTCTCGGCCGCGCACTGGCGACCGCCGTCCTCGAGCGCGGCCTGCGCGCGGTCGTGACAGCCCGCGATCCCGAACGCGTCGCGGACCTCGTCGCCGCGCATCCCGGACGTGCGCTGGCCGTCGCCCTCGACGTGACCGACCCGCAGCAGATCACCGATTCGGTCGCCGAAGCACACCGCGTCTTCGGCCAGATCGACGTGCTCGTCAACAACGCCGGTTACGGCTACCTCGCTGCCGCCGAAGAGGGCGAAGACGCCGAGATCCGCGCGCTGTTCGAGGCCAACGTCTTCGGCCTGATGGCGATGACCCGCGCCGTCCTGCCGGGAATGCGTGCGCGGCGCAGCGGCCACGTCGTCTCGGTCTCGTCGCTGGGCGGACTGGCCGCCTTCGGCGCGACCGGCTACTACCACGCGACCAAGTTCGCCGTCGAAGGCTTCAGCGAATCGCTCGCCGCCGAGGTCGGGCCGCTCGGCATCGGCGTGACGATCGTCGAACCGGCCGCGTTCCGCACCAACTGGTCGGGACCGTCCATGCGGGAATCCGCGATCCGCATCGACGACTACGCCGACACCGCGGGCGCGCGCCGCACCTCGACGCTCGCCACCTACGGCAAGCAGCCCGGCGACCCGAACCGGGCCGCGACCGCGGTCCTCGACGCCGTCACCTCCGCCGAACCGCCGTTGCGCCTCCTGCTCGGCCGGGCTGCCTACGACATCGCCACCGCCCGCCTCGACGCCCTCCGCAAGACGTTCGACGACTGGCGCGACGTCACCCTGTCCGCCGATTTCCCGAAGGAAGCCGAATGAGCAAGACCGCCCTGATCACCGGTGCCAGCAGCGGCATCGGCGAAGCCACCGCCCGCCGCCTCGCCGCGGACGGCTGGCGCGTCGTCGCCGGAGCGCGCCGCGAAGACCGGCTCGCGGAACTCGCTGCCAGCGCGGACGGCGTCGAAGTCCGCCGCCTCGACGTGACCGACCGCGCCGACGTCGCCGAGTTCGTCGACCGCGCGGTCCGCGACCACGGCGAGATCGACGCGTTCATCGCGAACGCGGGCGTGATGCCGTTGTCCCGCCTGGACGCCGCACTGGTCGAGGAATGGGACCGGATGATCGACGTCAACGTCCGGGGCCTCCTGCACGGCATCGCCGCCGCGCTGCCGCACTTCACCCGGCAGCGCCGCGGCCACTTCGTCACCGTCGCGTCCATCGGCGCACACCAGGTCACGCCGACCGCCGCGGTGTACTGCGGCACGAAATACGCGGCGTGGGCGATCACCGAGGGCCTGCGGCTGGAATGCGATCCGTCGATCCGCGTCACCACGGTCTCCCCCGGCGTCGTCACCTCGGAGCTGGCCGACACGATCAGCGATCCGGAAACGCAGGAGTTCATGCGAATCTACCGCAAGGACGCCATCGAACCGAAAGCGATCGGCGACGCCATCGCATACGCTCTCGACCAGCCGGCCGACGTCGATGTCAGCGAGATGATTGTGCGGCCAGCCCGGCAACGTTGAGCGAAGGAGGAGGCCGTGCCGCAGTACCTGCTCGGGATCTGCCAGCCTGACAGCGGAACCCCGGCGCCCGAGGTGCTGGCAGACATCGCGGCGCGCCTCGATGCGGTGACCGACGAGATGAAGGCGAAGGGCGTCTGGGTCTTCTCCGGCGGACTGCACCCAGCGTCCGCCGCGAAGGTAGTTCGGGCCTCCGGCGGCGACGTCCTCTACACCGACGGCCCCTTCGCCGAGGGCAAGGAACACCTGGGCGGCTTCACCATCGTGACCGCGCCCGACTCGGATACAGCCACGGAGTGGGCGCGCCGGATCTCCGAAATCACCACGCTGCCGGTGGAAGTCCGGGAGTTCCGTTGATCTCGACGGCCGTGCTCGAGCGCGTCTTCCGCGCCGAGCACGGCCGCGCGGTCGCGGTGCTGGCGCGGGTTTTCGGCGACCTCGACCTCGCCGAGGACGCGGTTCAGGAGGCCTGCGCGATCGCCACGGTGAAATGGCGGTCCGAAGGCCTCCCGCCCAGTCCCGCGGGCTGGCTCGTCACCACCGCCCGCAACCGCGGAATCGACCGCCTCCGCCGCGAGGCCAGCCGCGCCGACCGCCACGCGCAAGCCGCGCTCCTGCAGGCGAGCGAACCCGTCGACGAAGGCGCGGTCCCTGACGAACGGCTGCGGCTGATCTTCACCTGCTGCCACCCCGCCCTCGGCACTCCCGCCCGGGTCGCCCTCACCCTGCGGCTGCTGGGCGGCCTCACCACCGCCGAGATCGCGCACGCGTTCCTCGTCCCGGAATCGACGCTGGCGCAACGACTGGTGCGCGCCAAAGCCAAAATCCGCGACGCCCGGATCCCCTACCGCGTGCCCGACGCCGCCGACCTCCCCGACCGGCTCAACGCTGTCCTCGCGGTCCTGTACCTGATCTTCACCGAGGGCCACACCGCCAGCAGCGGCGCCGACCTCACCCGGCCGGACCTGGCTAGCGAGGCGATCCGGCTGACCCGCGTCCTGGCCGCGCTGCTGCCCGACGAACCCGAAGTGCTGGGCCTGCTTGCGCTGCAGCTGCTCACCGAATCCCGCCGCGCGGCCCGGCTCGACGCCGACGGAATCCCCGTGCTGCTGCCCGACCAGGACCGCACCCGCTGGGACTGGACGCTGATCGCCAAAGGCCAACACCTGGTCCGCCGGTGCCTGCAGCTCAATCGCCCAGGCCCGTATCAGATCCAGGCCGCGATCAACGCCGTGCACAGCGACGGCACCGACTGGGGCCAGATCCTCGCCCTCTACGACCACCTGCTCGCGCTGACCCCGACGCCGATCGTCGCCTTGAATCGCGCTGTCGCGGTCGCCGAGGTCGAAGGCCCGGCCGCCGCACTGGCCATTGTGGACGGTCTCGACCTCGGAAACCGGCACCTCTTCCACGCCGTCCGGGCCGATCTGCTGGCCCGTCTGGGCCGGACCGCCGAAGCCGCCGAGTCTTACGACGTCGCCCTTCGACTGGTCGCCAACGAGGCAGAACGCCTTCTGCTGCAACGAAAACGCGCCGCGCTCAGCCCGGCTCCGCTCGACTGATCTCTCGTCAGCTCGGCTTCCCCCGGCTGATCACGCCCTCGACGATCCTCGTCAGATGCGCGCCGACGTTCTCGACACCGCCGTTCTGCACCGCGATCTGCGCGCCCTCCATCGCGAACGTCAGCTCCGCCGCGCCCAGGTCCGGGTCGGGCAGCCCGAGCCCCTCGCACATCGCCCGGAGCCTGCCGAACTGCCGGGTCTTGTGCTCGCTGATCAGCCGTCGCGCGGGATGGTCCGGATCGGGCAGCTCGGCGACCGAGTTGGTGAACGGGCAGCCCCGATGGGAGAAGCCGGGCAGCCCGTCGACGATGAACCGCCCCACCGCGCGGATCTGCTCCGCGTAGTCGCCGGGATGCTCCTGCTCGGCCGCGTCGAACGCGGCGGAGTAGTCGTGCACGACGATCCGCAGCCATTCCGCGATCAGCGCGTCCTTGGTGCCGAAGTGCCGGTAGATCGCCATCTTCGTCGTCCCGGCGCGGTCCGCGATCGCCTGGACCCCGACGCGCACGACGCCCTCGTTGAGGAACAGCTCCTCGGCCGCGTCGAGGATGCGCTCGCGCGGCGGCAAGGTCGCGACCCGCGTCGGCCGCCGGGCGGAGGTGCTCGTCATCGGTTCTTCCTCGGGGCTGGCAATGCCGTTCGTCACGGGCTACGGTACACAACCGTCTCCCGTGATACCACTCGGTATCATCCAATACTGATGAGTCTCCCGAAGGGCGAACTGGTGAAAATCTCCGAATACGCGAGCTGTGACGCGGTCGGCCTGGCGGACCTGATCGCCCGCGGCGAGGTGAGCGCGGCCGAGGTCGCCGACGCCGCCGCGCGAGCAGTCGAAGCGGTGAACCCGCAGCTCAACGCAGTGGTCGAAACCTGGCCGGCCGAGGACTTTCCCGGCTCCGCTCCGCTGGCGGGCGTGCCGTTCCTGATCAAGGACCTCGGCGTCGCGATGGCAGGCAAACGCAGCGAACTGGGCAGCCGTTTGGCCGCGGGCGCCGTGTCCCCGGCCGACTCGTTCCTGATGCGCCGCTTCCGCCGGGCCGGCCTGGTGACGATCGGCCGCACCGCCACCCCCGAAATGGCCTACAGCACCACCACCGAACCGGACTTCTACGGCGCGACCCGCAACCCGTGGTCGACCGACCACAGCGCAGGCGGCTCGAGCGGCGGCTCCGGAGCCGCAGTCGCCGCCGGAATGGTCCCCGTCGCCCACGCCACCGATGCCGCGGGTTCCATCCGAGTTCCCGCGTCGTACAACGGATTGTTCGGCCTGAAGCCGACCCGCGGCCGGGTTTCGCAGGGCCCGGGCGCCGACGAGGTCTTCAACGGCCTGGCCGTCCAAGGCAGCCTGAGCCGCACCGTGCGCGACAGCGCCGTCCTGCTGGACCTCATCGAAGGCCCCGAACCCGGCGACCCGTACTTCGCCCCGCGACCCGACCGCCCGTACGCCACCGAGGCCAAGACGGATCCGGGCCGCCTGCGAATCGCCGTCCTGCGCCAGCCCTGGGGCGGTCGCCAGCCGACCGAGCCAGTCTCCGCCGCCCTCTCCGAAACCGTCCGGCTGCTGGAATCCCTGGACCACGAGGTCGAAGACACCGCGCTGCCGCTAGGCGTCTCCTGGGAAGAGTTCGTCCTCGGCAACGCCCGGATGTGGGCCGCGAACCTCGCCCCGTGGATCGACGCCGTCGCCGCCGCGACCGGCCGCCCGGTGGACGAGACCACCCTGGAACCGGTCACCCTCGCCAGCTACCGTTACGGCCACCAAGTCACTGCCGACGAGTTCGTCCGCGCACTGGCGATCCGCAACCAGGTCGCCCGAACCTTCGCCCAGCACTTCGCCCGCTACGACCTGCTCCTCTCCCCGACCCTGCCCGACCCGCCGGTCAAGCTGGGCGTCTACGGCGAAGGCGCGGAACGCCTGGACGGCCTCGGCTGGCTGGACCGCGTCCTGGACCGCTCCCCCTACACCGCGGCCGCGAACGTTTCAGGGGTTCCGTCGATGTCGGTCCCGCTGGCCGAAGCCGGAGGGCTCCCCGTCGGCATGCAGTTCACCGCCGCCTTCGGCCGCGAAGACCTGCTGTTCCGCCTGGCCGGGCAACTGGAAAAGGCGGCCCCGTGGGCACACCGCAAGCCCGCGGTCCGGGCGTCCGAATGACCCTCTGAGTCCACAATGGACAGCTGCCGGCGGTGACCCGCGTCCCAGCCCCCCCTCAATCCCTGACGGCGGGGTCGGGTTTCTCGCTAGAATTGGCGAGCGATGCGACGATTCCGGTGGTGGTGGGGGGCGCTGGTCCTCGCCTGCGTAGCTGTTCTGGTGGGCTTTTTCGTCTTTTTCGGAACGGAGAGCCGACCCGGCCAGCCGTTCCCGCGCCAAGGCCCGCCCGGCCGCGGCCCGCTGACCATCGTGTCGATCGGCGACAGCACCGTCTCGGGCGAAGGAGCGGGCGCCTACAGCCCCGATACGGATGGCAAGAACGGCGACTGGTGCCACCGCTCGTCGGCGGCGTTCGTGCAGAAGGTCCGGATCCCCGGCGTCACCGCCCGCGTCAACCTGGCTTGCTCCGGAGCCCCCGCCGCCCAAGTAGCCCTGGGCGTCGCGAAACAGTGGGGCGAACGCTCCCAAGCCGCACAACTGGCCGACGTGGTGAAAAACCACCGGGTAGCCGCGGTGGTGATCGCCGTCGGCGCCAACGACGACCCGAAGTTCTCCGCACAAGTCAGCGAATGCTTCAAAGCGTGGTTCTCCGCCGACGGGCCGTCCTGCAACACGGCGCTCAAGCAAAGTTGGAAGTCCAAAGTGGACGCCATGGTCCCGAAGGTCGCGAACGCGGTCGGCGACGTCAAAAAAGTGCTGGCCGACGCCGGATACGTCCCCGCCGATTACCAGCTGGTCCTCCAGTCCTACGCCGCCCCAGTAGGCCCGGACATCCCGGCGGGTCTGCAAAGCCTCAACGGCTGCCCCTTCCGCACCGACGACCTGCAGTGGATTTCCACGACCGGGATCACCACCCTCTCCGCGGGAATCAAACAAGCAGCCACCCAATCCGGCGCAAGATTCCTGGATCTGGCCCGAGCAGGAGAAAAACACGAAGCCTGTTCCGGCGGCCCGAACCTGGCCACCGAATGGTTCACCCGCCTCACCCTGCACCTGAACGACCTGACCCAAGTCGACCGGGCAACGCACGCGCTGCAAGAATCGTTCCACCCGAACGCCGCCGGACACGCCGCCATCGCCGACTGCCTCACGGACTTCCTCACGAGCCAGCAAGGCAACGCCTCCTGCCTGGCAGGCCCAGACGGCAAACTCCACGCCGTCCCGGAACCCGTCAGCTAGCCCCCCTCGCCCCCGCGGCCAAGTCCGTGAGGGCCACCTTCACGGACTCTGAGTCCCTCAGGGTCCCCCTCACGACCAGCGCCCGCACCCGCGCCTGCCCCGCCGCGCCGGATGCGCCCCAATGCCACATTGGTTGCGTCCGACGCACCGAACGCCACATTGGGTGCGTCCCATGCACCCAATGCCACATTGGGGCGCTAGCCCGCCCACCGCGAACCCGCCGCCGATCCCCGCACCGCGCGCACTGGTCATCCGCCGCAACCGGTGCACCCAGCGCCGCTGCGGGGCACCATCCGCACGCCGCGAACCCCAAACCCCCCACGCACCGAAGCCGCGAAAAAACCGCAGCCAGTGCACCCAACCCCCGGGGGCACCCACCCCTCCCCCAACCCCGATACAAAGCCGCCCTGCGGTTCGGGGGTGCTTGTCAAGGCATCTTTCCCGCCTTGACAAGCACCCCCGAACCGTCAGCACAATCACAATTCGGGGTGCCCCACGCAACCAAAGACGACGGCAATGTCGCCCCCCAGGGCGACGAGCCGAACCCCCAAGAAGACTCACAAATCCAACGCAGCCCTCAAAGCCACATCAATCTGCTCCTGAACCTCCGCATCAACCTCAGCAACCCGCTCCGCCAGCCAAGGCCGATACAACCGCGTGAGATTCAACGTGGACACCCAATACCGAGCATCCACCGCCACCCCGAGAATGTCCTGCGGATCCCGATCCAACAGTTCCGTCCCGAGCAGCCAAGGCCGCTCGGACTCATTCACCCCGTCCGAAGACAGCAGCACCACAGTCCGCTGCCGCGCGGGATCCGTAGGCGGGTGGTAAGTCCAGACCTCACCCCTGCGCACGCATCTCCTTCTCCGCGGCCGCCCGCTCCGCCTCGTCCGCCTCGGCGGCAGGCGTGGCCGGAGCCCGCTGCGGGGTGTACCCAGTCCGGACCGCCTCGCGCCGGGCTGCCTTGGACAGCCAGGACGAGACCGAGATTCCGTGCGCTTTCGCGGCCCGCTCGGCGTACTCGAGCGCACCGGTGTCGAGCGAGAGTGTCACCTTACGTGTCGCCATACCTTTTACCGTACCACTCTTACCGCCTCGGCGGCTCTCACAGCGTCGGCGACCGTCCCTCGAACGGCGTGGACAGCACGACCGTGGTCCGGGTCGACACCTTCGCCGCCTCGCGGATCCGCCGGAGCAGGTCTTCGAGGCCGAGCGGCGACGCGACGCGCACCAGCAGGATGTAGGACTCGTCGCCGGCGACCGAGTAGCAGGACTCGATCTCGGTGATGTGCTGGATCCGCTGCGGGTAGTCGTCGGGCGCGGCCGGGTCGTTCGGGGTGAGCGAGATCAGCGCGGTGAGCGGGAGGCCGATCTGCTCGCCGTCGAGCCGGGCGGTGTAGCCGAGGATGACGCCGCGCTGTTCGAGGCGGCGCACCCGCTGGTGCACCGCCGAGACCGACAGCCCGACGCGTTCGGCGAGGTCGGTGAAGCTGCGCCGGCCGTCGGCGGCCAGCTCCTGCACGATCGCCTGGTCGAGCGGTTCCAGCGGGCCGCTCATGCCGTCGCCTCGGTCCCAGCGCGAACGGCGGTGCCTCGTTTGCCGGCCGCGCTCATGCGTCCAGCACGACCAGTTCGTGCGGCCGCGTGTTCACCGGCTCGACGCCCGAGTCGGTGACGAGCACGATGTCCTCGATCCGGGCGCCCCAGCGGCCCGGCTGGTAGATGCCGGGTTCGACGCTGAAGGCCATGCCCGTTTCGAGCGGCAGCGCGTTGCCCTTGATGATGTAGGGCTCCTCGTGCACGTCGAGGCCGATGCCGTGGCCGGTGCGGTGGATGAAGTACTCGCCGAATCCAGCGGCGTCGATGACGTCGCGCGCGGCCTTGTCGATGCTCTCGGCGGTCGCGCCGGGGCGGACCGCGTCGACGGCGGCCTGCTGCGCGCGCTGCAGCACGGCGTAGGTCTCGGCGACGTCGGCGTCGCGGGGCTCGCCGATCGAGTAGGTGCGGGTGGAGTCGGAGTTGTAGCCCTCGGGCACCGGACCGCCGATGTCGATCACGACGACGTCGCCGCGTTCGATGACGCGCTCGGAGACGTCGTGGTGCGGGCTGGCGCCGTTGGGTCCGGAGCCGACGATGACGAAGTCGGCGTGCGTGTGGCCCTCTTCGACGATGGCGGCGGTGATGTCCGCGCCGACCTCGGCCTCGGTGCGGCCGGCGCGCAGCCATTCGCCCATCCGGGCGTGGACGCGGTCGATCGCCGCGCCCGCCTTGCGCAGGGCGTCGAGCTCGGCGGCGTCCTTGCGCATCCGCAGCTCGCGCACGATCGGCCCGGCCAGCGTCTGCTCGGCGTCGCCGAACGCGGCGCGCAGGGACAGCACGTGCAGGGCCGGGGTGAAGTCGCTGACCGCGATCCGGCCGGGCTTGCCGAGCCGGTCGGCGACCAGCCGGTAGGGGTCGTCGCCGTCGACCCAGGTGAGCACCTCGACGCCGAGGTCGTCGGTGGGCACGCCGGCGTAGCCGGGGGCTTCGAGCTTCGGCACGACGAGCGCGGGGACGCCGTCGGCGGGGACGACGAGAGTGGTCAGCCGTTCGAACGAGCCGCCCGCCTGGCCGAGCAGGTACCGCAGGTCGGATCCGGGCGCGAGGAGCAGCGCGTCGGTGTCGGCGGCGGCGGCCGCTTTCGCGGCGCGGCCGAGACGGGCGCGGAGCGCGGCGGCGTCGGGGGCGGGCGAGTGGAGGGATCGGCTCGACATGAGGCCGAGCCTAGTACCGGCGTCCCGGCACGGCCCGCCCGTCCTCCCGAACCGGCGTGCCGCCGCGGCCACCTCGCCGAAGCCCCGTGCGGGCGGCCGCTGGCGCCGTCCGTGAAGGGCTCCTTGAGGGAATCTGATTCCCTCAAGGAGCCCTTCACGGACGTTGGCCTTCCCGCGAACTGACGCGCCCGGCGCCGCTTTCAGGGCGATCCGGGCCGGACGTGGCAGGCTGTGCGGGTGACCGGACCACTCGCTCTCCTCGATTCCGCGAGCCTCTACTTCCGCTCGTTCTACGCGCTGCCCGATTCGATGACCGCGCCCGACGGGACGCCGGTCAACGCCGTGCGCGGGTTCACCGACACGATCGCGCGCATCCTGACCGACCGTCGTCCGTCGCGGCTGGTCGCCTGTCTCGACGCGGACTGGCGGCCGAAGTTCCGCACCGATCTGCTGCCGAGCTACAAGGCGCACCGGGTCGCGGTGCCCGGGGACGGCGGGGCGGACGTCGAGGAGGTGCCCGACACGCTGACCCCTCAGGTGCCGATCATCCTGGAAGTGCTGGAGGCGTTCGGGTTCGCCGTCGCGGAGGCGGACGGGTACGAGGCGGACGACGTGATCGGCGCGCTCGCGACGCGGGAGAAGGACGCGCCGGTCGAGGTGATCACCGGCGACCGCGACCTGTTCCAGCTGGTGCGCGAGGAGCCGACGCCGACGTCGGTGGTCTACGTCGGGAAGGGCTGGGCGAAGGCGGAAGTGCTGGGGCAGCGGGAAATCGCCGAGAAGTACGGCGTTCCGGCCGAGCACGCCGGGCCCGCGTACGCCGACATGGCCGCGTTGCGCGGCGACCCGTCGGACGGGCTGCCCGGCGTGGCCGGGATCGGCGAGAAGACCGCGGCGAAGCTGATCACCGAGTTCGGTTCGCTGGAGGAACTCGTCGCCGCGGCCTCGGCCGGGGATTCGCGGGTGCCGCTGAAGACCCGGCTGCGGCTCTCCGACGCCGCGGACTACCTGGCCGTCGCGCCCACCGTGGTGCGGGTCGCGGTGGACGCGCCGGTCGTGCAGTCCGGGCCGGACGCGGTGCCGTCCGCGCCCGCCGATCCGGACCGGGTGGCGGAGCTGGCCGAGCGGTGGAACCTCGGCCGCTCGGTGGAGCGGCTGCTGGCGGCGCTGCCCGGGGCTTGACCCGTCCGGGGAGGGTTCCGCCGGACGCCGGAACCCTCCCGCGAAGGTCAGAAGTGCGTACCGGTCCAGGGCTGCGTCCCGGTCCGGAACAACGCGTCCACCCGCGCCAGCGTTTCCGCGCTGGCGCCGGTGATCCGGCCGGACAACGCGAGCGGACCGGCCTCCCAGGCGCCGAGGTACAGCATCGCCAGGGTGTCGACGTCGAGCTGCAGGTCGGCCTCGGCCTCGGTGCGTTCGACGCCGTCGCCGCCGACCCGGTACCGGCCGCGGTTGTCCGGCAGCATGCGGTCGTTCACTTCCAGCACCACCGGTTCGGCCGAGCCGTACGTGCGTGCCGCGAGCGCGGCCGGAACGTCGATCAGCCGCAGCCACAGTTCGTCGTCGACGCCGACGGTCTGGGCCCGGCGCGGGTCGACGAGCAGCAGGCCGACCGGATCGTCCACCGGACGGCCGCGCACGTTCACGACCTCGATCAGGTCCACCGACAGCAGGAACCGCCACAGCCCGGCCAGCGCTTCCGGGCTCGCCGCGTGCATGTCGTGGACTTCGAGCGCGGCGCCGCGCTCCGGGTCGAGGTAGCTGTTCTGCGGCACGACGTGGAAGACCGCGTAGCCGTCGTCGCCGTCCGGTCCACTGTGGACGGCCACGCGATGGTTGCCGCCGTCCGGGTGGAGATGCCAGTTGAACGCAATCGGCCACCACAGTTCCGGACGGGCGATCAGGCCGGGGCGGCGGGTGTCGATCCGTTGGTACAGCGAGGGAATCGTCGCGATCGCGTCGTCGGTGGAGAGCAGCCGGACGCGGCCGGGGGCGGCGACGGTTTCGCGCAGCCGGGCCGGGTGCTTGACCTGCAGGGTGGCCATGCGGGTGGCGACGCCGTAGCCGAAGCGGCCGTAGATCAGGGCTTCGCTCGCGTGCAGGGCGGCGACGACGTGGCCGCGCCGGACGAAGTCGTGCAGTTGCCGGTCCATCATCGCGGTGAGCACGCCGCGGCGGGTCCAGTCCGCGCGGACGCCGACGCCGTCGACCGCGGCCATCGGCACGGAGCCGCCGCCGGGGACGGTGAGTCGCGTGGCGAACGAGCTGGCGATGCCGATGGGTTCGCCGTCGTGGAACGCTCCGGTCCGGCCGTCCGCCGTCCACGAACCGCCGACCTTCGCCCAGCGCTCGTCCGAGGGCGGGTTTCCGTGCAGGGACCGCACCAGAAGGTCGAGAGTCGCGCGGCTTTCGGAGTCGGTGATCTGGCGTACCACGTAGTCGCTCATGTCCCGATTGAACCAATCCGGACCGGCGCGCGGCTATCGGATTTAGCGCGGCGGGGTCACTGCGGCGGGTCGACGCGGTAGTTGCCGTCCGCGCCGGTCACCGTGATGGGGACGTGTTTCGTCTTGCCCGCGATGTCCACAGTGCACTGGAAGCGCGAGCCGTCGGCGACGGGCTGCCGGTCCGGGCAGGTGACCGCGCCGACGTTCGCCATCTTGTAGTCGTCGGTGAGGAGCCGGGTGACGGCCGAAGCCATCACCCGGGAATCGAACACGCGCATCGCCGACGAGGAGCTGGGCGCCGACGACGACGCGACGCCCGGTTGCGCGGGGCTGTTCGGCGTGACGGTGACGGTGTGGACCGGCGGCGCCGGCGTGCCGCTGTCGCAGCCCGCGGCGGCGAGCATTCCCAAGCCGCACAACAGCAGCACCCGCACGGCGCGCATCAAACCCGCTCCTCTGCGCGAAACGTCTGGTCAACGGTCAGAAGAACGTACCGCACCACACCGATTCGCGCGTGCCGAAGAGAACGTCGGCGGACTCGGGCGCGGCCGGGTCGAGCACCTCGATGCGGCCGGTACCGGCGAGCGCGGACGCGCGGAACGTTCCGAAGTAGAGCATCGCGAGAGTGTCGACCGAGAGCCGCAGCGCGGGTTCCGCGTCGGTGCGGGAGGCGCCGTCGGGTCCTACGCGGTAGCGGCCTTCGTTGGCGGGCAGCGACCGGTCGGAGACTTCGAGCACGACGGGTTCGGCCGGGCCGTAGGTGCGGGCGGCGAGCGCGGCCGGCACGTCGACCAGCCGCAGCCAGCTTTCGTCCTCGGTGCTCTCGGTTTTCGCCGCCCGCGGATCGGTGAACAGCAGCGCGTGCGGTTCGTCGAGCGGGCGCATGCCGAGGACGATCTCCTCGACCAGGTCGACCGACAGCAGGAACCGCCACAGTCCGGCGAACGCGGCCGGGTTGGCATAGCTGAACTCCACCGCCTGCAGCTTGCCGTTGTCGTGGGCGGAACCCTCCTCGACGTGGTAGATCACGTAGCCGTCGACGCCGTCCTGGCCGGTGTGCACGGCGGTCTGGACCAGCTTCGCGCGGCGGCGCAGGTGTCCTTCGAACCCCGGCCAGTAGATCTCCGGCCGGGTCATCGCGGCGACGTGGCTCGTCGCGGTGGCGGCGTACAGTTCCGGCCAGCGCGGGGCGGCCTCGTCGATGCCGAGCACGGTGACCTCTCCCCCGGCCGGCACGTCCGGACGCAGTTGCGCCCGGTGCTTCTTCACCACGACCTGGTTCGCGAGGGTGGTGACGCCGTAGCCGTAGCGGCCGTAGATCGAGCCCTCGGACGCGTGCAGCAGCGCCAGCGCGACGCCTTGGTCGGCGAGGTCGCCCAGTTGCGCGGCCTGCAGCGAGCTGAGCACGCCGCGGCGGGTGCGTCCGGCGCGGACGCCGACCCCGGTGACCGCGGCGAGCGGGAGCCGGGCTCCGCCGGGGACCACCATTTCCGAGGCGAAGGACCGGGCGGTGCCGATCAGGTCCGGTTCGAAGACGCCCCAGCTGCGTTCGGCCGAGTAGGCCGCGGAGACGCGTTCCCATTCCTCGTCGGTGCCGGGCTGGACGTGCAGCGCGGCGCGGAACAAGTCCCAGGCCGCGCGCTGCTCGTCGGGACGGAGGATGCGGACGGTGCGGTCGCTCATGCTCCGATCATTGCCGGGCAGGCGGCCGCACCGCCACTGAATTGCGGGGCGTCACTTGGCCGCGGGCGGCGAGACCTCGTAGT
Source organism: Amycolatopsis sp. AA4 (assembly GCF_002796545.1). Classification (GTDB taxonomy): domain Bacteria; phylum Actinomycetota; class Actinomycetes; order Mycobacteriales; family Pseudonocardiaceae; genus Amycolatopsis. Next base: position 3,923,349 of record NZ_CP024894.1, on the reverse strand, counting down.
TGCCGTCGTTGCCCTTGACCGTGATCGGGACCTGCTGCGGTTTGCCGTTGACGGTGGCGGTGCACTCGAATTTCGCGCCGTCCTCCACCTTCTGCTCGGCCGGGCAGGTGACCCCGCTGACGCCCTGGATCTTGTAGGTCTCGGTGAGCATCTTCGCGACGTCGGTCTGCATCTGGGTGTTGTTGAAGACCTCGGTCTTGAAGAAGCCGGGCGCGACGAAGCCGAGGATCGCCACGACGGCCACCACCACGACGAGCGCGCCGATCCCGATGAACAGGCCCTTCTTCGACCCGCCCGAGGATTCCGGCGCGGCTCCGCCGGGCTGGCCGTAGTCGTACTGGCCGGGCTGCTGGCCGCCGTACTGCTGCTGCGGGTCGCCGTAGGGCTGCTGGCCGTAGGAGGGCGGCTGCTGCCCGTACTGCGGCGGCTGCTGGCCCCACTGGGGCTGCTGCGGCGGCTGCTGCTGTTGCGGGTAGCCGCCGGGCTGCTGGCCGTACTGCGGGTCCTGACCGTAGGGCTGCTGGCCGTACTGCTGGGACGGGTACGGCTGCTGCTGCGGCCCGCTCTGCGGGTACGCGCCGCCCGGCTGCTGCCCGTAGTGGGGGTCCTGGCCGTAGGGCTGTTGCCCGTACTGGGGCTGCTGCCGCGGGTCGTTGCCGCCATACGGCGTGCTCATCGTTAGCCTCCGCCTTCGTGTGTCCGCATCCGCAGGCCGGGCCGCGGGTGTCGTGCGCGATCCAACCACAGGTCTGGACCTGGCACACCTGTCCGCGCGCAGTCGCCGCGAAGGTGTGCCCGGACCGTCACGCCGCGCCCGCGGCCACCACGCCGCGGCGCAGCGCCCGGACCGCCTGCGCGGCCGCCGAGCCGACCGGGTCCTCCTTGCCGAGGACGTCGCGGATCTGGTCGAGCAGGTCGATCACCTGGCGGCACCAGCGGACGAAGTCGCCCGCGGACAGCTCCTGCCCGTTGGTCTCGGCCGCGGTGAGGACCTTCTCCAGGGATTCGCCGCGCGCCCAGCGGTAGACCGGCCAGGCGAACCCGGCGTCGGGCTCGCGGGTGCGGTCGAGGCGGTGGCGGCGTTCGTCCTCGGTGAGTTCGACCCACAGCCTGCTGGTTTCCTGCCAGGCGCCGGGGACCGCGCCGCCGGGCAGGCGGGGTTCGCCCGCGGTGTCGCGGCGGGCCTCGAACACGAGCGTGGACACGACGGCGGCGAGTTCGGCCGGGCCGAGGCCGTTCCAGACGCCGTGCCGGATGCACTCGGCGGCGAGCAGGTCGGATTCGCTGTAGAGGCGGGTGAGGCGGCGGCCGTGCTCGGTGACACGGTCCTCGCCGTCGCCGGGGCGGACGTAGCCGCGTTCGCCGAGCAGCCGCAGGATCCGGTCGAACGCGCGGGCCAGCGAGTGCGTGGTGGCCGCGACTTTCCGTTCGAGCTGTTCAGTTTCCGCGGAGAGGCGCTGGTAACGCTCGACCCAGCGGAGGTTCGCCTCGCGTTCGGCCAGGCCGTGGCACGGGTGGGCGCGCAGGGCGCGGCGCAGCGAGGCGAGTTCGGCGTCGTCGGCGGCCGCGGTGCGGCGGCGCTGCCGTCCGGGCAGGGAGATGCCGGAGTCGCGCAGCGCCGAGGCGATGTCTCGGCGGGTTTTCGGCGAGCGCAGTTCGAGGTGCTTGGGCAGCCGGATCCGGCCGAGCGCCTCGACCGGGGACGGGAAGTCGGCCGAGGACAGCGGTCCGGACCAGCGGTCCTCGGTGACCACTACCGGCCGCGGTTCGCGGATCGGGTCGAGGCCGGGGTCGACGACGACGGCGAGGCCGGCGCGGCGGCCCGCGGGGACCGCGATGACGTCGCCCTTGCGCAGTTTTTCCAGCGACTGGGCGGTTTCGGCGCGCCGGGAGGAGGTGTTCTGCCGCGACAGGGTTTTCTCGCGGGCGGAGATCTTGGCGCGGAGTTCGACGTACTCGAGCATCTGGTCGAAGTCGCCGGAGATCGCGGCGGTGTAGCCCTTGAGGGCTTCCTTGTTGCGTTCGATCCTGCGCGCGGTGCCGACGACCGACCGGTCGGCCTGGAACTGCGCGAACGACTGTTCCAGCAGGTCGCGGGCGGCGTCGGCGCCGACCTGGGCGACCAGGTTGACCGCCATGTTGTAGCCGGGGCGGAACGACGAGCGCAGCGGGTACGTGCGGGTGGAGGCGAGTCCGGCGACGGCCTTCGGGTCTACCCCGGGCTGCCAGGCGACGACGGCGTGGCCCTCGATGTCGATGCCGCGGCGGCCGGCGCGGCCGGTGAGCTGCGTGTACTCGCCCGGGGTGAGGTCGACGTGGGCCTCGCCGTTGTATTTCACGAGCCGTTCGAGGACGACGGTGCGGGCGGGCATGTTGATGCCGAGGGCGAGGGTTTCGGTCGCGAACACGACCTTGACCAGGCCGCGGACGAACAGTTCCTCGACGGTTTCCTTGAACGCGGGCAGCAGGCCGGCGTGGTGGCCGGCGAAGCCGCGTTCGAGCGCCTCGCGCCATTCCCAGTAGCCGAGGACGCCGAGGTCGCCCTCGGGCAGGTCGGCGGTGCGCTCGTCGACGATCCGGCGGATCTCCTCGACCTGGTCGGGGCCGTTGAGCCGCAGGCCGGAGCGGACGCATTGGGCGACCGCGGCGTCGCAGCCGGCGCGGGAGAAGATGAACACGATCGCGGGCAGCAGCCCGGCGTGGTCGAGCCGTTCGACGACGTCGACGCGCGACGGGGGCCGGAACCTCGGGCCGCGCGGCGGGGCTCCCCGGCGGCCGCCGCGGGGACCGCGGAAGGTGGGCGCGAACCGGCCGAGGTCGTCGGTTTTGCGCAGCAGCGTGGGGTTGATCCGCAGCTGCTCGCCCGGGTCGGCTTCGTTCTGGCCGGCGAACAGGTCGAGCAGCTGGTTGCCGACGAGCATGTGCTGCCACAGCGGTACCGGGCGGTGCTCGTCGACGACGACGGTGGTGTCGCCGCGGACCTCGACGAGCCATTCGCCGAATTCCTCGGCGTTGCTGACCGTGGCGGACAGGCCGACCACGCGGACGTGTTCGGGCAGGTGGAGGATCACTTCCTCCCAGACCGCGCCGCGGAAGCGGTCGGCGAGGTAGTGGACCTCGTCCATGACCACGTAGCCGAGTTCGGGGATGGCGGAGCTGCCCGCGTAGAGCATGTTGCGGAGCACCTCGGTGGTCATGACGACCACCTGGGCGTTGCCGTTGATCGAGGTGTCGCCGGTGAGCAGGCCGACGGCGTCGTTGCCGTAGCGTTCGACGAGGTCGGCGTACTTCTGGTTGGACAGGGCCTTGATCGGCGTGGTGTAGAAGCATTTGCGGCCCTCGGCGAGGGCGAGGTGGACGGCGAACTCGCCGACCACGGTCTTGCCCGCCCCGGTGGGGGCGCAGACCAGGACGCCGTGGCCCTCTTCGAGCGCTTCGCAGCCGCGGATCTGGAAATCGTCGAATTCGAAGGCCGATTCGGCGGAAAACCGGGTCAGCTGGGGGTGCTTGGCGCGGCGACGGGAGGCAGCGTAGGCCTCGGCCGGCGATGGTGAAGGGCTAGTGGCCACTCCGTCAGGGTTTCATATGCCACCGACATTCCGCACGCGGCGTGCCGCCGGTCACCGCGGGGGCGCGACGACCGTGAGCGCGGAGGGCACGCAGACCGCTTCGACCGGCGTCCGGCCCTGGTCCTCGCCGTCGGCGTAGACCGGCCAGCCGGGCGCTTCGATGCGCAGGGTGCGGGTGCGGAAGGTTTCGACGCTGGACTTGTGCACGTGTTCGCCGGTGCGCAGGTGCGGCAGCATCCGCAGGAGGCGGGCGCGGCCGGGGGCGCCGATGAGGGTGACGTCGAAGAGGCCGTCGTCCGGGGCGGCGTCGGGGCAGATGGGGATGCCGCCGCCGTAGTACGGGGTGTTGCCGACCGCGATGAGGCTCGTGTCCCCGGAGATGGCGCCCTCGTCGGTGTACACGACGATCGGGCTGGGTTTGAACGCGGCGAGTTCGGCGAGGATCGCGAGGTCGTAGCGGCGGGGTCCGGCGGGCCAGCGCATCGCGTTCGCGCGGGCGTTGACGGCGGCGTCGAATCCCGCGCAGAGCACGGTGGCGAACCAGGTGTCGCCGACGCGGCCGAGGTCGACGGTGCGCCGGTGCCCGGCTTGCAGGGCTCGGGCGAGGGCGTCGGTGGCCGCGCGCGGGTCGGCCGGGACGCCGAGGGCGCGGGCGAAGTCGTTGCCGGTGCCGGAGGGGACGAGGCCGAGTGCGACGCCGTGGTCGGCGCAGAACTGGACGCCTTGGTGGGCCGCGCCGTCGCCGCCGAGGACGATCAGCACGTCGAGGCCTTCGGCGTGCGAGGACCGCATGAGGGCGCGGGATTCCTCGACGCTGGTGGCGGTGAGGAGGTCGAGCCGGTCGACGGCGGGCCGGAGCCGCGCCGCGACCGCTTCGGCGAGGCGGGCGGCCGTGCCGCGGCCGGAGGCCGGGTGCACGGCCAGCGCTGCGTTCAGGCCCATGCTCAGGTGATGTCGTCGGTCGGGCCGGCGCGTCCGGAGGACGGCTGCTGCGCGGTCGGTTCCTCGCCGTCGGCGGTGGTCGGCGTGTAGTGGAACGGCGCGGCCTCGTCGTCGGCCAGCTGGTCCCAGCCCTCGTCGTGGCGGACGCGGTCGAGCTTGCGGTCGTGGAAGCGGGCGAGCTGGATCGAGATCTCGAACAGCAGGGTGAGCGCGGCGGCGAGGCCGAGCATCGAGAACGGGTCCGAGCCGGGGGTGGCGAACGCGGCGAACACGAACAGCGCGAACACGATGCCGCGGCGCCACTTCTTGAGCTGCTGGTACTTGAGGACGCCGACGCGGTTGAGCATCACGACGAGCAGCGGGAGTTCGAAGCTGACGCCGAAGATCACCAGCAGCGACAGGATGAACGAGATGTACTTGTCCGCGGTGAGGGCGGTGACGAACTGGTCCTGGCCGAATCCGGCCAGCAGCGCGAGCGCGTGCGGGACGAGCAGGTAGGCCAGCACGGCGCCGGCGGCGAAGAGCACGGAGGCGAAGCTGACGAAGATCAGCGCGTACCGGCGTTCCTTGGCGTAGAGGCCGGGCGCGATGAACGCCCACAGCTGGTACAGCCAGGCCGGCGACAGCAGCACCGCGCCGGCCGCGACGCCGACCTTGAGGCGGATCATGAACGCTTCGAACGGCACGGTCTGCAGCAGCCGGCAGCCGGACTGGTCGCCGGCGAAGCGCTGCGAGGCCGGGATGGCGCAGTACGGGTGGGTCATGATGTCGCCGAGCGACGGGACCGGGCCGAGGCGCTGCTCGAACCAGATGAACCCGAAGATCGCGCCGATGACGACGAAAACGACCGCCCAGCCGAGGCGGCGGCGGAACTCGTAGATGTGCTCGATGAGCGTCATCGTGCCGTCGGGGTTTTTCCGACGGCTGCGCCGGCTCCGCTTGCTGGACCGGCTGCCGTTGCCGTGGGCGGCTTCCGCCACTGGTCGTTCCGTTCTCGTCAGAGCCCGCCGGGGCGCGCCGCGCCGGCGCGCCGCCGTGGACCGGGGACCGGGTGGTGCGCGCGGAGGGTCAGCTCGCGTTCTTCTGCGGCTGGTCGGCCGAGGACGCCTGCTGCCTCTTCAGTTCGTCGAGCTGGCGCTGGAGGTCGGCGACCTGCTTGTCGTGCGCGGTCTGCGCGGGCGCGGCGATGTGCCGGGTGTCGGCGGACTCGGCCTCGGCTTCGGCCTTCTGTTCGCCGGTCAGGTCCTTGGTCTCGGCCTTGAAGATCTTCATGGACTTGCCGATGGACCGGGCCGCGTCCGGGAGCCGCTTCGCTCCGAACAGCAGAACCACCACGAGCACCAGAACGATGATGTGCCACGGCTGCAGCGCGTTCATGGTCGTCTGCCCTCCTTGTCTGGGGTCTGTGCCGATGTTACTCGGTGTTACTTGTCGCCGGTCGCCGGGCGGCGTTCGGCCACGGCCACGCGGAGTGCCGCGGACCGGGCCCGGATCAGTCCGGTCCGGTCGTGGGTGTCCGCACTGACCATGCTCACGGTGCGGCGGAAGCGGCGCAAGACTCCGGCGGTCCGTACCAGCAGCAGGGCCAGGACGAGCAGGCCGGCCGCGAGCAGCACGTAGACGGGCAGGTACGGCACGGAAACCACCTTATCGGTCGGAGATGGACATGAGGTGACGGGCACGCGCCACGGCGTCGGCGGCCCGGCGACCGACTGCCTGCGCGAGGGTGGCGGGGCTCTCGACCTGGGCTTCGCCCCCGAGGCTGAGCACGAGGCGGACCATCCAGGGCTCGTCGCTGTAGCGCATGGCGATGCGCAGCCGTCCGCCGTCGAGTTCGTCCAGTTCCTCGCACGGGTAGTACTCGGCGACCCAGCGGGCGTCGGGGTCCAGCACGAGATGGGCGACCCGCTGATCGGGACGGGCGGAGAAGACGCCGTCGGACAGGTCGGTGGGCCGCGCGTGCGCCGGCGGAGCCGCGGGTTCGTCCAATACGGTGAGCGCGTCCACCCGGTCGAGGCGGAAGAGCCGGACGCCTTCGACCCGCCGGCACCACGCTTCGAGGTAGCCGACGCCCTGGACGATGACGAGCCGCATCGGGTCGACGGTGCGTTCGGTGATCTGGTCGCGGGAGGCGGTGTAGTAGCGCATCCGCAGCGCACGGCCGTCCTGCAGCGCGCCGGCCACGGTCTCGCGGGTGCGGGCGGCGCGGGCCCCTTCGCGCACTCCTCCCCCGACGACGACGCCGGCCGGACGGGCCTGTCCGGCGGCGTCCTCGATCTTGGCGATGGCGCGGCGGACCGCGTCGCCGTCGGCCACGCCCGGGGTTTCGGCGAGGGCGCGCAGGGCGACCAGCAGCGCGGTGGCTTCGCCGCCGGTGAGGCGCAGCGGGCGGCTCATCCCGGCGTCGTGGGTGACGACGATGGTGTCGCCTTCGAAGGACAGGTCGATGAGGTCGCCGGGGCCGTAGCCGGGCAGGCCGCACATCCACAGCAGTTCGAGGTCCTTGCGCAGCTGGCGCGGGGTGACGTCGAAGTCATGGGCGGCCTCGTCGATCCGGATGCCGGGGCGGGCCAGCAGGTAGGGCACGAGCGCGAGCAGTCTCGGCATGCGTTCGCCGGACGCGCTCACCGGACGCTCCCCTGGCCCGCGCGGGCGAGCACGGCCTCGAGCCGGTGCTGCACGGATTTGGCCAGCACGTCGGGTTCGAGCACGAGCACGTCCGGGCCTTGCGCGGCGATCCAGTCGGCGGCCGATTCCGGGAAGTACAGCCCGATCTCGACGACGTCGCCTTCCTCGCCCGCGATGGTCTCGCGGCCGACGACGTCGCCGCGGCGGCGGACCCCGGCGGCACGGCCGTCGGCGATCCAGAGCCGGGCGGTGGTGACCGGGGACGGGTCCTCGCTGCCGCCGGTCACCGACACGAGCTGCATCAGGTTGACGCCCTCGGGCCGCACGACCGCGCCCGGTTTCCCGATCGCGGCGACCTTTCCGGTGACGCGGGAGAGCCGGAAGCAGCGGGGCGCGTCGCGGTCGCGGTCGTGCCCGACGACGTACCAGCGGGCGCGCCAGGACACGACGCCCCACGGTTCGAGCGTGCGGATGCGGCGTTCCGGCGAGCCGCTGCGCCGGTATTCGAAGCGGACCGCCTGTCCGGCCTGGACGGCGGCGAGCATCGGCGCGAACGCCGGTTCCGCGCGCACCCGCGGTTCGATCACGGTCGGCGCCTGGTCGTCGACCTCGACGCCGGCCGCGCGCAGTTTCACCAGCGCGCCCTGGGCCTGTCCGGTCAGTTCGGGCGAGTCCCAGAGCCGGACGGCGAGCCCGACGGCGGCCGCCTCGTCGGGGGCGAGGTCGATCTCGCCGAGTTCGTAGTCGCGGCGCGCGATGCGGTAGCCCTCGACGGGGTCGAAGACGGAGTTGCGGCCGGTTTCGAGCGGGATGCCGAGTTCCCGCAGTTCGGTCTTGTCCCGCTCGAAGGTGCGGAAGAAGGCGTCGTCGCTGGCCGCGTCGGCGTACCCGGGCACGATCCCGCGGATCCGCTCCGCGGTGAGGTACTGCCGGGTGGAGAGAAGGGCCAGCACGAGGTTGACCAGCCGTTCGGCGCGTGCGGTGGACACCAGACGACTCTAGCTCTCCCCGCCGCGCGCGATCGTCAGGTCCGGCCCTCGCGCGTCGCGCCTGGTCAGCCCGCGTGCGGCGGCGGGACCCTCCGCGCGCGCCCGGTCACGCACCGCCGTTCCGGACGGGCGTGCTGCCCGGAACGGGTTCCCTCTTACGGAATCAATTTCGCCACGCGCCCCTTGGCCCCGCTGGCCCAGCACGCCCCGGTCCAGGTGCAGTCGACGGTGTCGAAGCCGCCGGTGTCGAACGAGGTCCAGTGCCGTCCCCCGTCGCGGCTCAGGTCGCTCCCGCCGGGCCCGACGGCCAGCACGGCGCCGCCGCGCCAGGCGAGCCCGGACCGGTACCCGGCGGGATGCTCCGGCGGCGTGCGCCAGGTGCGCCCGCGATCGTGGCTCACCGCGACCGCCGGTCCGGGTGCGGTCGGGTTGGCGTAGTCGCCGCCGATCGCGACGCCCTGCCACGGCGTGCGGAACGCGACCGCGAAAACCCCGGCCGACGCACTGCTCGGCAACGGGGTCTCGGCCGCGGTCCAGTGCCTGCCGCCGTCTCCGGAGTGCAGAACGCGGGCGTGGGCACCGCCGCCGGTCGCGAGCCAGGCGTCGAACGGTCCGGAGGTGGTGACGCATTGGCCGCTGGCCGCGAATCCCGCTTCCCCGGGCTCGGCGGGCGGGAACGCGTCGTCCGGGAGCTGCTTCCAGCTGCGGCCGCCGTCGAAGGTGGCCTGGACGCGGAACTTCCCGTCGACCGGATCGCTCATCGCGAGCCCGCGCCACGGGTCGAAGAAGGCGAGGCAGTCGTAGAACGCGGCGGAATCCGGGTTGTTGAACGTCTGCCGCCAGTGCTTACCGCCGTCGTCGGTGCGGTAGATCCGGGAATCCGCACCGGGTCCGATCGACAGCACGACGGCGTGCTCGGCGTCGAAGGCCTCGATGTCGCGGAACTCGAGCTTCCCGGCGCCCGGCGGCCCGACCGGCAGCCAGGTGCGGCCGCCGTCGACCGTCCGCAGCACCGTGCCCTGGGTGCCGCTGACCCACGCGACCCGCTCGCTGACGGCGGACAGCCCCCGGAATTGCGCGGTGGCGCCGGTGGGCAGAAGCCGCCACGACGGCAGCGAGGAGGCCGCGGCGACCCCGCCCAAGGACACCGACAGCACCGCCAGCATGACCAGGACCGTCCGGATCGCACGCATGCCGGAATCCTGCCGCAGCCAGCTGACGACTTTCGTCTGCTTTTTCGCCCGCGACAACGGTTTCCCGCTCACGCAACCCCCACGCGGGATCGCGTCGGCGTGCGGAGGGGCGATGTGCACGGCCCCCAGGGCCGGGTGCATCGCCCCTCCGCACGCCGACTTGAAGGCGATCCCGCCGCGACGACGGAGTCGGCGCCATCAAACACAGCGCCAAATTACAGCGACCCGATCAGGCGCTCCACTCGCTCGTCCACGGACCGGAACGGGTCCTTGCACAGGACTGTCCGCTGTGCCTGGTCGTTCAGCTTCAGGTGCACCCAGTCGACCGTGAAGTCGCGTCCGGCTGCCTGGGCCGCCGCGATGAAGTCGCCGCGCAGTTTCGCGCGGGTGGTCTGCGGCGGGGTGTCCTTGGCGGCCTCGATCTCGCCGTCGTCGGTGACGCGGCGGACCAGGCCCTTCCGCTGCAGGAGGTCGAAGATGCCCCGGCCGCGGCGGATGTCGTGGTAGGCGAGGTCGAGCTGGGCCACGCGCGGGCTGGACAGGTCCAGGTCGTGCTTGGCCCGGTACCGTTCGACCAGGCGGTGCTTGATCGCCCAGTCGATCTCGGTGTCGATCTTGCTGAAGTCCTGCTCCTCGACCGCCTCGAGCGCGCGTCCCCACAGCTCCACGACCCGCTCGTTGGCGGGCGTGGACCCGTTCTCCTTCAGGTGCTGGACCGCCCGGGCGTGGTACTCCCGCTGGATGTCCAGCGCGGACGCCTCGCGCCCGCCGGCGAGCCGGACCTGGCGGCGTCCGGTGAGGTCGTGGCTGATCTCGCGGATCGCGCGGATCGGGTTGTCGAGCGTGAAGTCGCGGAACTGGACCCCGGCCTCGATCATCTCGAGCACGAGGTTCGCCGACCCGATCTTGAGCATCGTGGTGGGCTCGGCCATGTTCGAGTCGCCGACGATGACGTGCAGGCGCCGGTACCGCTCGGCGTCGGCGTGGGGTTCGTCGCGGGTGTTGATGATCGGCCGGGACCGGGTGGTGGCGCTGGAGACGCCTTCCCAGATGTGCTCGGCGCGCTGGGAGAGGCAGTACACCGCGCCGCGCGGGGTCTGCAGGACCTTGCCCGCGCCGCAGATCAGCTGGCGGGTGACGAGGAACGGCAGCAGCACGTCGGCGATCCGGGAGAACTCCCCGGCCCGGGTCACCAGGTAGTTCTCGTGGCAGCCGTAGGAGTTGCCCGCCGAGTCGGTGTTGTTCTTGAACAGGAAGATGTCGCCGCCGATGCCCTCGTCGGCGAGCCTGCGCTCGGCGTCCACGAGGAGGTCCTCGAGGATCCGCTCGCCGGCCTTGTCGTGCGTGACGAGCTGGGTCAGGTCGTCGCATTCGGCCGTCGCGTACTCCGGGTGCGAGCCCACGTCGAGGTAGAGCCTGGAGCCGTTGGACAGGAACACGTTGGACGAGCGTCCCCACGAGACGACCCGCCGGAAGAGGTAGCGCGCGACCTCGTCGGGCGAGAGCCTGCGCTGGCCGTGAAAGGTGCACGTGACCCCGAACTCGGTCTCGATGCCAAAGATCCGCCGCTGCATCCCACCAGAGTAGGCGCTGGACCCCCGCGGAAGGTGCGCCGTTCGGGCGGCGACACGCGGTCGGTACGTTGCAAGTGGTGACATTGCGGCGGAAACCGGTCGCCGGGACCGGTGGCGATCCGGCGCGGCCAGCGGAGGTGGACGAGAGTGTTCCAGCAGGTCGGCCGGGCGTTCCGGCAGGTAGGGCAGGGAGACCGGGCCCTGATGCGGCGCAGTGCGGCGATCCCGCGGACCCGGGCCGACGACGTGGTTACCGCGTTGTCCCGGAGTGCTAACAAATCGCGGCTCTGGTGGGGCGTGGCGGCCGTGCTGGCGGTCCGGAAGGGCCCGGCGCGCCGCGGCGCGCTGCGCGGGATCGCCGCCGTCGCGGGGGCGAGCGCCGCGGCGAACCTGGTCGCGAAGCCGCTGTTCCCGCGCCGCCGTCCGGCCGAGGAAGAGGTTCCCGCGCACCGTCAGCTGCGCAAACGGCCGACGTCGTCGTCGTTCCCGTCCGGGCATTCGGCCTCGGCCGCCGCGTTCGCCACGGCGGTCGCGATGGAATCGCCGCGCGCCGGGCTGGTCGTCGTCCCGCTCGCCGGGGCGGTCGCGTACTCGCGGGTCCACACCGGCGTGCACTGGCCGAGCGACGTCGCCGCCGGGCTGGCGATCGGGACCGGGATCGCGGTGCTGACCCGGCACTGGTGGCCGCTGCACCCGGACGTGCGCGCCCGCACCGCGCACGCGGCGGAAGCGCCGGAGATGCGCGACGGCGAGGACATGCTGGCGCTGGTGAACCCGCATTCGGGCGTCAACGGCCAGGACCCGACCGAGGACGTCCGCTACGCCTGGCCGAAGGCGTCGCTGATCTACCCGGACCCGTCGCGGGACCTGCGGGAGCAGCTCGCCGACGAGATCGAAGCGCACGGTTCGGTCCGCGCGCTCGGCGTGGCGGGCGGGGACGGCACGGTCGCGGCGGTGGCGTCGGTCGCCGCCGAACGCGGGCTGCCGCTGGCCCTCATCCCGGCCGGGACGCTCAACCACTTCGCCCGCGACATCGGGGTCCGTTCGATGCCGGACGCGGACGAGGCGACCGAGGGCGGGCACGCGGTCGGCATCGACCTGGCCGAGGTCGAGATCGACGGGTCCGGCGAGCCCGCGCACCGCTGGTTCGTCAACACCGCCAGCCTCGGCGGCTACCCGGAAATGGTGCGGCTGCGCGAAAAACTGCAGTCCCGGTTCCCGAAGTGGCCGTCCGCGGCGATCGCGCTGGTGCGTGTCATGCGGCGGGCGAAACCGCTTCGGGTGCAGCTCGACGGGAAGCCGACCCAGGTGTGGCTGATCTTCGTCGGCAACGGCACGTACGCGCCGAAGGGCTTCGCGCCGTCGCGGCGCCCGGCGCTCGACACCGGCCTCCTCGACGTCCGGTACGTGCGGGCCGACGTGCGCTGGTCGCGGACCCGGTTCGTGCTCGCGAGCCTGACCAACAGCCTGCACGCGAGCCACGTCTACCGCCAGCGGGACCTGCCGGAACTGCACGTGCGGCTGCTCGACGGGAACCGCCGGGTGGCCACCGACGGCGAGGTCGGGCCGCTCGGGCGGGAGTTCCGGTTCCGGTCGCGGCCGAGCGCGCTGACCGTCTACCGGAACCCGGACAGTGACTCCTGACCGCCTGGTGCCCTAAGGTCCCTCGGAGAGCGCGCGGCCGGGCACCGAGTTCTTCGCCACTCGGCACCCGGCCTTTCCGGTCCTGACCTGCGCGCTTACCGTCAGCTCGCCGCCGCAACGGCAGCTCTTGACCGTTCCTTTACCTTTTCTCAACGAATCCACAGCGAACCCTCCCTAGCGTGATCTTCGAGGCGCGGACTGCCCTGTCCGCGCCAGTTCACGGCAGGGGTTTTCTCAGTGCGTTTTTCCTCCCGCGGTCGCAGCTGCCCGTCTCCGGCAGGCCGCGGATGACCCCGCTGCTCCCGCGGGCGGTCGACCCGGTCCTGCCCCCGTCGGTCACCTCCCAGGCCAGGGACATCGGACCGCTCGAGTCCCCGTTGCTGTGGCTCGCCTTCGCCGGCGCCGCCGCGGCCGTTCTCGCCGTCACCATCGCGCTCGCGCACCGCCGCCGCGCGCGCCGCTGGGGCATCAGCGGTTCGATCGCGCTCTTCCTGATCGCCGCGGTCACCGCCGTGAACAGCTACGTCGGCTACGTCCGCACGCCCAGCGACCTCGGCAGGCTGCTGCAGCGCGGCGGCGGCGTGATGAACGTGGCGGGGACCCTGCTGCGCAGCGGCAGCGACGACCCGGCCGACAGCGCCGACCCCAGCTCCCCGGACAGCTCCACCGGCGGGACCAGCGGCGGCTCCCCGTCCGCCGGCCGTCCCGCGACCCCGGCCGGCGACAACGGCGGCATCGAGGTGCTGAACGTGCCCGACCCGGCGCACGGCGTGTCGAACGGCGAGAACTACGTGATCCTCCCGACCGGCTACCACGATCCGGCGAATGCGGCCAAGCGCTACCCGGTCGTCTACCTCATCCACGGCTACCCCTACGGCGGGCCGCGCGACTGGCTCACCTCCGGCTCCGCGCCGCAGACGCTGAAGAGCCTCGAAGACGCGCACGTCATCCAGCCGATGATCATCGTGAGCGTCGACCTCACCGCCAACCGGCCGAGCACCGACTGGGAATGCCTGAACGTCCCGGGCGGGCCGCAGCTGGAGACGTACCTCGCCAGCAGCATCGTGCCGTCGGTCGACAAGCACTTCCGCACGTTCGCCGACCGCGGGCACCGCGCGCTCGGCGGCATGTCCGGCGGCGGCTTCGGCGCGCTCAACATCGGGCTGCACCACCTCGACGAGTTCGGCACCCTGCTGATTTCGCTGCCGTACGACGATCTGAACGACTCGGTCGGCGTCCTCGGCGGCAACCAGGCGGCGATCGCGGCGAACACCCCGCGCCGCTACATCCCGACGATGCCGTTCCCGCAGAAGATCGCCGTGATGCTCACCGTCGGGACCGGCGCACCGACTGACGTCGCGACCGCGCACCGCATCGCCGGTTCGCTGCAGCGGCGCGGCCAGGAGGTCGTGGTGCACGCCGAACGCGGGTTCAACCACACCTGGCACACCGCCCGCGCGACGCTGCCGTACATGCTCGCCTTCGCCGACCAGAACTTCCGCACCGCTCCCGCGTCCTCCTGAGCGGACCGCCGGCGGATTCGCCCGGAAAAATATCTTCCGGGCCCTGTCCATCCGGGCGGGCGCCGTTCGTGGTGAGGTCAGTGCGGCACTCCGGCCGCGCTGACCGACGAAGGAGCCCGACCATGAAGTACCTGCTGCTGATCCACGCTTCCGCGGCCACCGAGCAGGGCGGGGCCGCCGGCTGCGAGCCCGCGGACTGGATGGCCTACGACAAGGAAGTCCGCGACGCGGGGGTGTACATCAGCGGGGAATCGCTCGCCGATCTCGTGACCGCGACCAAGGTCCAGGTCGGCCCGGACGGCGAGCGTTCGATCACGACCGACGGCCCGTTCGCCGAGACCCGCGAGCTGCTCGGCGGGTTCTACGTGCTGGACGTGCCGGACCTCGACGCGGCGCTCGACTGGGCGGCCCGCTGCCCGGGCGCCCGCGACGGTTCGATCGTGGTCCGCCCGATCGCCGACTTCAGTGCCTGACGCCCGAGCTTCCGTGGCGGCCGTGTTCCGCGAGGAGCACGGCCGCCTGCTCGGCGCGCTCGTCCGCCGGTTCGGCGATCTCGACCTGGCGGAGGAGGTCGCTGCCGAAGCGGTCGAGGCGGCGCTGGTGCGCTGGCCGATCGACGGCGTCCCGCCGAAACCCGGTGCGTGGCTGATGACGACCGCGCGCCGCAAGGCCGTTGACCGGCTCCGCCGGGACCAGGCGTACGCGGCGAAACTCGCTGTCCTGCAAGCGGAATCCGACCGCACCGACCCTCCCCCGCTGCCCGGCGCCGACGGCGACCTGCCCGACGACCGACTCCAGCTGTTCTTCACCTGCGCCCATCCCGCGCTGGCCGCCGAGGACCGGCTCGCGCTCACGCTGCGCTGCCTGGCCGGTCTCACCACGCCGGAGGTGGCGCGGGCGTTCCTCGTGCCGACCGCGACGATGGCGAAGCGGATCGTGCGGGCCAAGAACCGGATCCGCGACCACCGCATCCCGTTCCGCGTCCCGTCCGGCGACGAACTGCGCGACCGGCTGCCCGGCGTGCTGGCCGTGCTGTACTCGCTGTTCACCGAGGGCTACGCGGCCAGCTCCGGCCCGGACATCCAGCGTCCGGACCTCGCCGAGGAAGCCATCCGGCTGGCCCGGATCCTGCACCGCCTGCTCCCGGACGAACGCGAAGTCACCGGCCTGCTGGCGCTTCTGCTGCTCGTGCACGCCCGCCGCCGGGCCCGCACCGGACCGGACGGCGAGTTCGTCCTGCTCGAAGACCAGGACCGGACCTCCTGGGACGCGGCGCTCATCGACGAAGGCCGCGAACTGGTGCCGGTCGCGTTGACCGGCGGGCCGCCCGGGCCGTACGGGGTGCAGTCGGCGATCGCCGCGCTCCACGCCGAAGCACCGGACGTCATGCGCACCGACTGGCCGCAGATCGTTGCGCTGTACGACATCCTGCTGACGCTCACGCCGACCCCGGTGGTCGCGCTCAACCGCGCGGCCGCGGTGGCGATGCGCGACGGACCCGAAGCCGGGCTGAAACTCTTGGACAGCTTGGCCGACGAGCCGCGGCTGCAGGGCTACCACCCGTACGCCGCGGCCCGCGGAGACCTGCTGCACCGGCTCGGCCGCGACGACGAAGCAGCGGCGGCGTACCAGGAAGCGTTGGCCAGCGCGGGAACCGAGCCGGAACGCGCGCATTTGCGTCAGCGGCTGGACTCGCTCTGACGCGGTGCCCACCGGCTGCGCACCGGATCGACGATCCCGACAGGGTTTGCCCGTGCTGGCGGAAGAGGTCGTCGCGGAGAATCGCACGCTCTGCCGGTCTCGCAGGCGATGGCCGTCCCAGTCGATCGCCGTGCAGCACCGCAAGCCAACGGCCCCACCCGCCCCGGTGCTCATCCGAATCGCGCCAGTCGAGAATCGCCGACGCCACCCCGCCGCTATCCGGAAAAAGACTGCGGGCCGCCGGTTTCCCGACGGCCCGCAGCCCGTTGCGTCATTCCTTCTCGGCAGAACCCTCGCCCTTGCCGGAATCCGAGTCCTTGCCGTCGCCCTCGCCGGACTCGTCCGGCTTCTCGGCGGGCTCCTCCTTCGCCGGCAGCAACGCCTCCAGCGCCGCCCCCGACAACCGCCGGAACGCCCGCCTCGGCTTCGCCCGGTCCAGGACCGCGACCTCGAGCTTGATCTCCGCCTCGGCCGCCGACCCGTTCCCGTTCGACGACGTCGCGGTCGCCCGCAACCCCTCGATCGCCGTCGCCAGCGCCGTCGCCAGATCGTGGTCGGGATCCACGACGTCCTTCAGCTTCGCGCTGATCGGCTCGGTCTGCCCGCCCATCACCACGAACGGCGACTCGTCGAAAATCGACCCGTCGAACGTCAACCGGTACAGCTGGTCCTCCGCCGCGGTCGCGCCGACCTCGGCCACGCACACCTCGACCTCGAACGGCTTCAGCTGCTCGGTGAAAATGCTGCCCAGCGTCGCCGCGTACGCGTTCGCCAGCGCCCGCGCGCTCACGTCCCGGCGGTCGTACTGGTAGCCCTTCAGGTCCGCGTGCCGGATCCCCGCCACCCGCAGGTTCTCGAACTCCGAATACCGGCCCACCGCGGCGAACCCGATCCGGTCATAGATCTCGGACACCTTGTGCAACGTCGCCGACGGATTCTCCGCCACGAACAGCACCCCGCCCGCGTACTTCAGCACCACGACGCTCCGGCCCCGCGCGATCCCCTTGCGCGCCAGCTCGGAACGCTCCCGCATCAACTGCTCGGGAGAGGCATACAACGGCATCGTCACGGTGTCGGCTCCACGTTCTCCGAAAACTCGGCAGTCATTGATTCAGCGGACATCGGCGGCCTCACACCGGCCGGTGGTGATTGCGCTCCGCGCGCCCGGCCACCACCGCCTCGGCCACCGCACCCGTCCGCTCCGCGGGCAGCACCACCGCGCCGTCCTCCGCGGTGATGGTGATGACGTTCGGGAAAATCCGCCGCACCAGGTCCGGCCCGCCGCTCGCGGTGTCGTCGTCCGCCGCGTCGTACAGCGCCTCCAGCGCCGTCCGCACCGCCGCGTCCGCGTCCGCGTCCGGGTCGTACAGCTTCTTCAGCGACGACTTCGCGAACAGCGAACCCGAACCGACGCTCGCGTACCCGGCGTGCTCCTCGTACCGCCCGCCCGCCGCGTCGTACGACACGATCCGACCCGCGTGCTTCGCGTCCTCGGCCTCCAGGTCGTACCCGACGAACAGCGGCACGACCGCCAGCCCCGCCATCGCCATCTCCAGGTTCGCCTTCACCATCCCGGCCAGCTTGTTCGTCTTGCCGTCCAGCGAAAGCGAAACGCCCTCGATCTTCTCGTAGTGCGCCAGCTCCACCGCGTACAGCCGGACCATCTCCACGGCCAGCCCCGCGGTCCCCGCGATGCCCACCGCCGAGTACTCGTCCGTGACGTGCACCTTCTCGATGTCCCGGCTCGCGATCAGGTTCCCCGACGTCGCCCGCCGGTCGCCGGCGATCAGCACCCCGCCGGCGAACGCGACCGCCACGATCGTCGTGCCGTGCGGCGCGTCCAGCTCAGCCGCGCCCGCCGGCACCCGCCGCGCGGGCAGCAGCTCCGGCGCGGTCGCGCGCACGAAATCCGCGAACGACGACGTCGTCGGCGAAAAGTAGGCCGACGGCAGTCCGGGCCCGGAAAAACCCGCCCCAGAGGAGGTGTTGTCCATACGTGCTCTCGGTTCCCATCTCTTCCCGTGCCCGGCGACGCCGGGAACCACCTGCCCCCGGCACCGCCGCGCGAAACCTCCGGCCCAGCGCGCCCGCCGCACCGCCCCGCACCCGGGGCGGCCGCGACGGGCGGACGGCTACTCGCCGCCCTTCTGCACGTAAGCGCGGACGAAGTCCTCGGCGTTCTCTTCCAGCACGTCGTCGATCTCGTCGAGGATCGTGTCCACGTCCTCGCCGAGCTTCTCCCGCCGCTCCTGGCCCGCCCCGCCGGCGTCGTCGAACTCCTCGTGGGAATCGCCGCCGCCGTGCTTCTCGATCTTCTCCTGCGCCATCTCGCCTCCCGGTCTGGCCGATGTTCCCTAGCCTACCCAGCGGTACCGACGAAAAGGGCCTTCCCTCGGCCCGAAACGCCGGGATCGCGCTAGTCCGAACCGGTGATCGCCTCCACCAGCTCCTCCGCCGTCGCCGCCGCGTCCAGCAGCTTCCCGACGTGCGCCTTCGTCCCCCGCAACGGCTCCAGCGTCGGGATCCGCACCAGCGACTCCCGGCCCACGTCGAAAATCACCGAATCCCACGACGCCGCCGCGATCGACGACGCGTACTTCTCCAGCGCCCGCCCCCGGAAGTAGGCGCGCGTGTCCGACGGCGGATTCGTGATCGCCGCCTGCACCTCCTCCTCGGTGACCAGCCGCTTCATCGAACCCCGCGTGACCAGCCGGTTGTACAGGCCCTTGCCGAGCCGCACGTCCGAATACTGCAGGTCCACCAGCCGCAGCCGCGGCGCGCCCCACGCCAGCTGGTCCCGCTCCCGGTAGCCCTCCAGCAGCCGCAGCTTCGCCGGCCAGTCCAGCCGGTCCGCGCACTCCTGCGGATCCCGCGCCAGCGCGTCCAGGATCTCGCCCCACACCCGCAGCACTTCTTTCGACGCCTCGTCCGCGCCCGTGCGCTCGAGATTCGCCGCCGCCAGCTCGTGGTAGGCGAACTGCAGGTCCAGCCCGGTGAACTTCTTCCCGTTCGCCAGCTCGACCTTGGTCTTCAGCGTCGGGTCGTGGCTGATCTTGTGCACCGCCCGCACCGGCTCGTCCAGCTTCAGGTCGTCGAACCGCACGCCGGCCTCGATCAGGTCCAGCACCAGCGCCGTCGTCCCGACCTTCAGATACGTCGAGTACTCCGACAGGTTCGCGTCCCCGATGATCACGTGCAGCCGCCGGTACTTGTCCGCGTCCGCGTGCGGCTCGTCGCGCGTGTTGATGATCCCGCGCTTGAGCGTGGTCTCCAGCCCGACCTCGACCTCGATGTAGTCCGAGCGCTGCGAAAGCTGGAAACCAGCCTCCTCGCTCTGCTGCCCGATCCCCACCCGGCCGGAACCGCACATCACCTGCCGCGACGCGAAGAACGGCGTCAGCCCCGCGATCACCGCGGTGAACGGCGTCGACCGCTGCATCAGGTAGTTCTCGTGCGTGCCGTAGCTCGCGCCCTTGCCGTCCACATTGTTCTTGTACAGCTGCAACGGCGGCTGCCCCGGAACGGTGGCCGCCTTCAGCGCGGCCTCCTCCATCACCCGCTCGCCCGCTTTGTCCCAGATCACCGCGTCCCGCGCGTTCGTGACCTCGGGCGCGGAGTACTCCGGATGCGCGTGGTCCACGTACAGCCGCGCGCCGTTGGTGAGGATGACGTTCGCCGCGCCGAGGTCCTCGACGTCCGGGTCGTGCCCGGGCCCGCCCGGCCCGGTCAGATCGAACCCGCGCGCGTCGCGCAACGGCGACTCCACCTCGTAGTCCCAGCGCGCCCGGCGCGCCCTCGGGATGTCCGCAGCCGCGGCGTAGGCCAGCACCACCTGAGTCGAGGTGAGCACCGGGTTCGCCGTGGCGTCCCCGGGCACGGCGATGCCGTACTCGACTTCGGTTCCCATGATCCGACGCATGCCACCACCCTACGGGTTCGGCGCGTGCGACGATGCCCCCATGCCAGGCAGTGACGAACTCGTTGCCCTCTATGACGACGCGGGCCGCGCGGTGGGCGAGACGCTCCGCTCCCGGGTGCGGGCCGAAGGGCTCTGGCACGCCGCCGGCGTCGTTCTCGTCCGATCGGGCGACGGCCGGTCGGTCTACGTGCACCTCCGCACCGCGGACAAGGACATCTTCCCCTCCACCTGGGACTGCTGGGCGGGCGGAGTCGTCGCCGCGGGCGAAACCCCCGCCGACTGCGCGCGCCGCGAACTCGCCGAAGAACTCGGCGTCCACGGAGTGGAACCGGAACCGCTGTTCACCAAGATCTACGACGACGGCGCGATCCGCTGCCACAACTTCGCCTTCGAAGTCCGCTGGGACGGCCCGGTCCGCCTGCAGGCCGAGGAAATCGTCGAAGGACGCTGGATCCCGCTCGACGAACTCCGCGCGTGGGTCTTCGCCCCTGAACCGAACCCGCCCTTCATCCCCGACGGCCGCGAGGGCGTCCAGGAATGGTTCCGCCGCTACGGCTGAGCGGTCAGCTTCCCCGCGATCTTCGGCAGCAACCGCTTCGCCGCGTCCTGCGCCCGCGCCGGAGTGCTCGCCGCGACGCTCAGCGCCGACACGAGATTCCCCTTCGCCACCAGCACCGCACACGTCGAGCCCTCGCACCACGCCCGCTGCACGGTGATCCCCGGCTGCGGCGGCAACGACACCTCCGTGCCCGCGCAATGCGTACGCGCCACGACGTCCTCGCCGGCGCGGTCCGCGTACGCCGTCACCTCGTGCGTCAACGCCGAACCGCTCGGATACACCCAGCTCACCGACTTGCGCTCGCCCGCGGCCAACCCGCTCAGACACCCCGAAACGCGACCCGATCCCGGCGTCACGCCCTCCTCGGCAACGTCCGAATCGGACAGCAGAGCCGCCTCCGCCCGTTGCGGATCCGGGGCCGCCGCAGAAGGGACGACCGGCGGAGCGGCCGCCCGCGACACCGGCGGAGCGACCGGAGCGCTCGTGCCCGGCGCCGGAGCCGGATCGTCGTAGTAGGTCTCGAGATTGTTGGGCCGGTTGCCGCATCCGGCGAGCCCGGCCAGCGCGCCCAGCCCGACCAGCACAGCGACTGCTGGCACCTGCCGACGACGCACGTTGCCCCTCCGCGCTCAGTGTTGCCCGTCCGCCCCGGGCCATGCTGGGCCCCGAGGGTAATGCAATCGCTCAGCTCCACCCGAGGTGGGATCGATGCGTCCAGTACTCCCGCGCGTCCTGCGCGAGTCGTCCCAGCACAGCGCGGTCCTCGTCGCTCAGCCGCACCTGTGTCGCGGCCAGGTTCGCGGCCAGCTGCGCCGGGCTCGACGGACCGAGCACCGCCACCGGCGCCCAGTCCTGTCCGAGCACCGCGGCGACCGCGATCGCGTCCGGACCGACGCCGTGCGCCTCGGCGATCCGCCGCAGCGGCTCCGGAGCCTCCGCGACGAGCCGTCCGTTCGCGAGAGTTTCCTTGACCAGCACCCGTTTCCCGGCCGCGTGTGCTTCGGCCAGTGCCGGGCCCGCCGACGGCTCGAAGACGTTCCAAGTGGACTGGACCGACCCGAACACCGGCCGCCCGCCCGATTCCAGCTCGAACGCCCGGCGCACCACGTCCGCCTGCGCGGGTCCGGAGGTGGAGAAGCCGACCTCCACGCCGTCGCCGGAAAGTGCGGCCAGCGCGTCGATCAGGGCCGGATCAGTGAAAAGTGGACTGTCCACAGTGAGCGAATGAACCTGGTACAGATGCACGTGGCCGGCGAGGAGTTCCCGCGTCTGCTGCCACTGTTCGCGAAACCGCGGCAGCGTGTGTTCCTTGACCTCGTGGACGTCCGCGTCGAGCCGCCAGTCGCCGACGTAGCGGTAGCCCCATTTGCTGGACACGGTGACGTCCCGGGGTCCGCGTTCGGCCAGCCAGCTGGCGAGGAACTCCTCCGAACGGCCGTAAGACCGCGCGACGTCGACCCACCGGATTCCCGCCGCGTACGCCGCGTCGAGCACCTCGTGCGTCGCGGCGCGCATCGACGGCACATCCCGCACTTCGGGCAAGTCGCGGCCCAGATTGATGTATGCCGGACGGCCGAGCGCGGCCAGCCCCACCGCGATGCGGTCCATCGGAATCCCCTTGTCTTCAGCGGTTTTCGAGAATGGGTGGCGCGTGGTTAAGCAAGGCGAGCGGGAATGTTTTCCGATCGCCAGGTGTATAGGTCGTTATACACTTTGTTTGTGCCGGAGGATGGCGAGCCATTGGCTGGCGTTTTGGGCTTGGCGGTGGAGTTTTTCGAGGCGGGCGGCGGGGGCTCGGACGTAGCCTTTGCCGAAGACCGGGGCGATCTGGCGGAGGCTGGCTCCTTCCTCGCGGGCGGCCAGGAGGGCCCAGTCGGAGGCGTCGGCGCAGGCCGCGGAGGCGCGGCGCAGCTCCCCCAGCAGGTCGATGAGGTCGTTGGCGTTGAGTTCCCCCGCCTGGACGGCGGAGGCGGTCGTCTCGAGCCAGGCGAGGACGTCGGCTTCGGTAATCGGCGGGCGCGGGCGGCCGTGGTCAGTGCTCACGCGGCGCAGTATAGGGCGTTATACACCGAGGTCGAACGCGGTGACCGAAACCTGCTGGACGCCGGGCGTGGCGCGGACGTTGACTGGCCGCAGCAGTCCGCTGGTCGTTTCGGAGGTTCAGTGAGGTTCGGCATCGCCGCCCGGTTCGTCGCGCTCGCCGTCGTGTGGGGCGGGAGTTTTCTGTTCATCAAAGTGGGCCTGGAGGGGCTGTCGCCGGCTCAGGTGGCCCTCGCGCGGGTCGCGCTGGGCGCGTTGACGCTCGGCGCGTTCCTGGCGCTGCGCAGGCGGTCGCTCCCCCGCGATCCCGCGCTGTGGGCGCATCTCGCGGTGGTTTCGCTGTTGTTCTGCGTCGGCCCGTTCCTGCTGTTCTCGTGGGCCGAGCAGTACGTCGCGTCCGGGCTCGCCAGCATCTTCAACGCCACCACTCCCCTGCTGACCATGCTGTTCGCCGCGGCCGCACTGCCCGCGGAACGGCTGACGCGGCCGAAAACAATCGGACTGCTGATCGGCTTCGCGGGCGTGCTGACGCTCGTCGGCGTCTGGCGCGGCATCGACCTCAGCCACGAAGTGCTCGCCCAGCTGGCCTGCCTCGGCGCGACCACCTGCTACGGCTTGGCTTTCGTGTATTTGCGGAAGTTCGTGTCGCCGCGCGACCCGGACCCGGTCGTCGTCGCGTTCGGGCAAACCGGGTTCGCCACGGTCGTTCTGCTGGCCGCGGCCCCGGCCATCGCCGCGCAGCCGGTGCACCTGAATCCCGCCGTGGTCCTGTCCCTGCTGGCGCTCGGCGTGCTCGGCACCGGCGTGGCCTATGCCTGGAACGCCGCGATCGCGGCCGCGTGGGGCGCCGCCAACGCTTCCGCTGTGACTTACCTCACTCCAGTGGTCGGGGTTCTGCTCGGCGTGCTGGTGCTCGACGAACCGGTGCACTGGAACGAACCCGTCGGAGCGCTGCTCGTGGTGCTCGGGATCCTGGCGTCGCACGGACGGCTTTCCCGGGCGCGGCAACCGGTCCTGGAACGGGTCTGAACCGGCCTGAGACGCGCCGTGGGGCCGCCGGAGGAGTTCCGGCGGCCCCACGGGCGTTCGCGCTGCGCTACAGGTACTGACCGGTGTTCGTGGCGGTGTCGATCGCCCGCCCCGATTCCTGGTTCTTGCCGGTGACGAGCGTGCGGATGTAGACGATCCGCTCGCCCTTCTTGCCGGAGATCCGGGCCCAGTCGTCCGGGTTGGTGGTGTTGGGCAGGTCCTCGTTCTCCGCGAACTCGTCGACGATCGCGTCCAGCAGGTGCTGCACGCGCAGGCCGGGCTGCTTGGTCTCGAGCACCGACTTGATCGCCGACTTCTTCGCCCGGTCCACGATGTTCTGGATCATCGCGCCCGAGTTGAAATCGCGGAAGTACAGGACTTCCTTGTCCCCGTTGGCGTAGGTGACCTCCAGGAACCGGTTCTCGTCGCTCTCCTCGTACATCCGCTCGACGGTGTGCTGGATCATCGCGTCGAACGTCGCCTTCTGGTCCCCGCCGAACTCCGCCAGGTCGTCGGCGTGGATCGGCAGGCCCTCGGCCAGGTACTTCGAGAAGATGTCCTTCGCGCCCTCGGCGTCCGGACGCTCGATCTTGATCTTGACGTCGAGCCGGCCCGGCCGCAGGATCGCCGGGTCGATCATGTCCTCGCGGTTGGAGGCGCCGATGACGATGACGTTCTCCAGGCCTTCGACGCCGTCGATCTCCGACAGCAGCTGCGGCACGATCGTGGTCTCCACGTCGGAGGACACGCCCGAGCCGCGGGTGCGGAAGATCGAGTCCATCTCGTCGAAGAACACGATGACCGGGGTGCCCTCGGAGGCCTTTTCCCGGGCCCGCTGGAAGATCAGCCGGATCGACCGCTCGGTCTCGCCGACGAACTTGTTCAGCAGCTCCGGGCCCTTGATGTTGAGGAAGTAGGACTTGCCGTCCGCCTTGTCCCCGCGAGCCTCGGCCACCTTCTTGGCCAGCGAGTTCGCCACCGCCTTGGCGATGAGCGTCTTCCCGCAGCCCGGCGGGCCGTACAGCAGGACGCCCTTCGGCGGGCGCAGCTGGTACTGCTCGTAGAGGTCCGCGTGCAGGAACGGCAGCTCCACGGCGTCGCGGATCTGCTCGATCTGCCGGGTCAGGCCGCCGATGTCCTCGTAGCGGACGTCCGGCACCTCCTCCAGCACGAGGTCCTCGACCTCCGCCTTCGGCACCCGCTCGTAGGCGTAGCCCGCCTTGGAGTCCACCAGGAGCGAATCGCCCGGTTTGAGCGGCTGCTCGGCGAGCGGGTCCGACAGCAGGACCACCCGCTCCTCGTCCGCGTGCCCGACCACGAGCGCGCGCGTGACGCCGCCCTCGTTTTCCGGGGCGAGCACTTCGCGCAGTGCGCACACCTCGCCGGTGCGCTCGAAGTCGCCGCCTTCGACGACCGTGAGCGCCTCGTTGAGCCGCAACGCCTGCCCGCGCCGCAGCGACGAGACCTCCACGGCGGGCGACACCGAGACGCGCATCTTGCGCCCCGCGGTGTAGACGTCCACCGTGTTGTCCTCGTACGCCTCGACGAACACCCCGTATCCGCTCGGCGGCTGGGCCAGCCGGTCGACCTCCTCGCGGAGGGCGAGCAGCTGCCCCCGCGCTTCGCGCAGGGTTTCGACGAGTTTCGTGTTCCGCTCGGTGAGCTGACTCACCCGTTCCGACGCCTCGGCGAGACGTTGTTCGAGAACGCGGTTCTGTCGCGGGGAATCGGTGAGCCTGCGGCGCAGCAGCGCCACTTCTTCCTCGAGAAAACGGATCTGCCGGGCTTGTTCCTCTGGTGTCTGCCCTGCTCCGCCGGTTGCTGAAGGGTCGGCCTCCTCGCGCCGACCTCCGGGAAGGTCATGATGCATCGGGCACCTCCTCGGAGTGCTTTTCATTCCACGGTACCGGCGATCACCGACAAGAAAAGGCCTTTCCGCATCACAAGACCGGCGCGTCGCGCTTTTTCTTCGGGCGATGCACGGCCGCGAGCGCAGCGCAAGCGGCCGATTCGGTGCCGCGGACGGGAATCCGCTCCGCGCGGGTTTCCGCAACGCGGAACTGAACGCCCTACGGATGCCCCGCCGGGCGTTCCGCAAACCCGAGTTGCGGGTTGGCTGCGCGGAAAGGCGCGCGGCTGGCTAGCATCCCCGGGTGGCCGCGCTCGCGCGTGGCCTGGACTTTCGCGAGCACGGCAGGGGGAACCGAGATGACGTATCCGCCGCAGCAGCCCGGCGGCTGGGACCAGGGCGGACAGCAGCCGAACCCGTACGGGCAGCAGCCCGGCGGCCAGCAGCCCTACGGGCAGCCGCAGCAGGGCGGATGGAACCAGGGCGGACAGCCGCCGCAGTCCGGCGGGTTCCCCGCCGCCCCCGGCCAGGGCAGCCCCTACCAGGGCGGATACCCGCAGCAGGGCGGTCCCCAGCAGTACGGGCAGCAGCCGGACCAGTTCGGGCAGTTCGGACAGCAGCCCGGCCAGTTCGGTCAGCCGGGGCAGCCGGGCGGGCCGTTCGGGCAGCAGCCGGGCGGGCAGTTCGGCGGGTTCGGCGAGCAGCCGCCGAAAAAGAAGAAGACCGGCCTGATCGTCGGCCTCGCGATCGGCGCGGTGGTCGTCCTCGGCGGCGCGACCGGCCTGGTCATCTGGCTGACCGGCGACAGCAAGGACAACAAGACTGCCGCCCCGCCCGCGAGTTCCTCGGCTCCGGCCTCGAGCGGGCCGAGCGGAAGTTCGTCGTCGTCCCCGTCCAGCTCGTCGTCCTCGGGCTCGGGCAGCGGCGACTACCCGGCGGCGGCCGGGGCGAAGCCGACCTCGGGCGAGCTGTTCCAGGCCGCGTCCGAGGCCTACAACAGCTCCGACACCGACGGCCTCTTCTCGATGCTGTGCACCAGCCTCACCAAGGGCCAGAAGCCGACGACGGAGAAGATGCCCCCGGGCATCCACTTCGAGCTGACCAGCAGCCCGCAGGAGAACGGCGACCAGGCGACGGTGAAGTACCACGTCACCACGTCCACGAAGACCGCCGACGGCACCCTCACCGCCCTGCGCCAAGGCGGGGCCTGGTGCCTCGGGAAGGTCAGCACGGACCACTAGGTGAGACGCCGGCTCGGCACGGCACTCGGCCTGCTCGCAGTCGTCGTCGCGGGCGGTGTCCTCGGCTTGCTCTCGATCGGCCTGCCGGGGCCCGCCCGCACCGCCTCCGAACCGCCCGTTCCCCCGCCGCCGTCGCGAAGCAGCACGTCCTCGACTCCCGCGCCCGCGGCGGATCAGGCCGCGGTCGCGACGCTGGCGCGCACTCTCGTCGACGCGATCACGCGCGCCGACTCGGCCGAATTCGGCACTCTCGCTTGCAAACCGCAAACTGCCGCGGCCTTGAAGGAACTCCAGGCGAAATGGGACGCCGCGGGTCCGCTGCGCGTCTCACTGGTTGGACAGCCGGCGATCGCGGGCGACGACGCGACGGTGACCGTCCGGGTGGAGGGCACCGGCGGGCACAAGGAGACGCCGTTCCCGCTGCGGCGCGAGAACGGCCGATGGTGCGTCCCTGGTTAGCCTTTGCCCTTGCTGGGCCGTCGGGAAACGCGCGGCGACACTGTGCCGTCGGCGAGACGACGGGCAGTGAGCAGGAATGCCGTGTGCGCGACCATCCGGTGGTCCGGCCGCACCGCGAGGCCGACGACGTGCCACGGCCGCATCAGCGTCTCCCACGACTCCGGCTCGGTCCAGCACTGCTGTTCCCGCAGCGATTCCGTGACGCGCGACAGCTGCGTGACGGTGGCGACGTAGACGGTCAGCACCCCGCCGGGCACCAAGTGCTCGGCGACGTTCGGCAGCTGGTCCCACGGCGCGAGCATGTCCAGCACGACGCGGTCGACCTCGCCGGTGTGCGTGGCCAGATCCGCGACGGTGAGCGTCCAGTTGTCCGGCTTCTCGCCGAAGAACTTCACGACGTTGCGCTCGGCGTGCTCCGCGTGGTCGTCGCGGATCTCGTACGAGAACACCTGTCCGGCCGGACCGACCGCGCGCAGCAGCGAACACGTCAGCGCGCCCGAACCGGCACCGGCTTCGAGGACCCGCGCGCCCGGGAAGATGTCGCCCCACATCACGATCTGCGCGGCGTCCTTGGGGTAGATCACCTGCGCGCCGCGCGGCATCGACAGCACGTAGTCGGGAAGCAGCGGCCGCAGCGCGAGATACGTGCTGCCGCCCGCCGAAGTGACCACGCTGCCCTCGGGACGGCCGATGAGGTCGTCGTGCGCGAGAGCGCCGCGATGCGTGTGGTACTCGCCGCCGTCGGCGAGCGTGAGGGTGTAGTGCCTGCCTTTCGAGTCCGTCAGCTGAACCCGGTCACCTGCACGAAACGGTCCGCTGACCGACAACTTCTTCCTCCACTGCGAAAACCGGAACGCCGACGTCGAATCCTCGCAGGTCGTCCCGCGCCCGTCGTGCGCGGGTGCCTCTCACTGCGCGCGCCGGCCCTGCATCAGCGCGGTCCGCAGGTCCTCGCGGCGCAACACGCCCGCGGGACGGCCTTCGTCGTCGACCACGAGGAACTGCCAGGCAGGCGTCTCGCGCACGCGCTCGGCGATCTCCTCCCCCGGCTCCGACGCGAGCAGCACGGTCTCCGCCCGGATCGGCTCGGCGGCCTGTTCGGCGGGCGCGTGCGGACTGACACTCGCCAGCTGTTGCGCGGCTTGCTCGTCCAGCAATCCCGCCGCGACGCCGTCCGCGCGCACCAGCACCACACCGCGTCCCGCTGACGCGGCCAAAGCGTCCGACACCGGGCTTTCCGCGGGAAGTTGCAGCACCGGACGGACCAGATCGGACAGTTCCAGTCCGGCAGGCCAGCCGCGCCGGGCTTCCGCGGCCAGTTCGGACCGTGCGCCGAGGATCACGAACCACGCCGTCACGACGCACACGCCGAGCCGCAGCCAGCGGTCCGGGCTCTGCATGGCCAAACCGAGCAGCGCCCAGACGATCAGCCCGGTCGCGACCAGCGCGCCGCCGGCGACCGCGGCCTTGGTTCCCTTGGCCCGCAACCCGGTCATCGCCCAGACCCCGGCGCGCACGAGCCGTCCGCCGTCCAGCGGCAAGCCCGGCAGCAGGTTGAAGAAGCCGACCGCGAAGTTGGCCACCGCGCATTCCGCGACGAGCAGCCACACCGCGCCGTCCGGCGGCACCGCGAACAGCAGCAGCGAACAGAACCCGCCCAGCACCAGCGAAACCGCGGGACCCGCCGCGGCGACGAGCCCTTCCTGGCCCGGCCGTCGCGGCGTGCGGGCCACTTCGGACAGTCCGCCGAGGAGGAAAAGCCGCAGCCGCCGCACCGGAATCCCGAGCCGCAGCGCGACGAGGCAGTGCCCGAGTTCGTGCGCGAGCACGGAAAGCCCGAGCAGCACGGCGAACGCGGCGGCGAGCAGCCACGAGGTCGGTGTCGAAACGTCCGGCAGGAGCCGCCCGACCAGCGGCGCGTAGAGCACCACGATGATCAGCGACCCGATCCACCACGACGGGGCGAGCAAAACGGGCACCCCGCCGACGCGGAACAGCAGCAGACCGCCGTCCCCGCCGGCGCGCCGGGCGGGCCCGGCGCCGTGCTGACTGGTCGCGGCCATGCCGGACAGCGTAGGGGGCTGCGTGTGGGAAGCCGGTGACCCGGTCTCCCCGGACGGGTGGTGTCGGTCTCGTCCCGCTTCGCGCCTGGCGCCCGTCCCGCACCGCGATATCGGCGAGCGGCCCGTGCGAGCCAGAGTCCGGGAAGATTCCCTCGCGGACGTGCACCCGCCCCGGAATCCGCGGCGAACCCCTCGACGGAACCCCCGGATTCGCGGCGTGCGCGGCTCGACGAGGTCCTCCAGGTTCGCCAGCGCAACCCCCTTCCGGAACTCCCCGCGACAGGACGCGTCGCCGGAGTCGTGCATCGCGTCGGTCGTCCAGACCGCCGCCGCCTGCCGTTCCCAGACGTGCGCCAGCCAGGCGTCTCAGCAGGCGCGACCCAGGTCCCGAACTCGGTGGCAGTGGCCCCCCTGCGACGTCATCCCGCCCGGCTTCCCCACCACCCTGGCCTTACCCACGCACGACATGCCCGCCCCTGCCCTCAACCCAGCCCCTTCAACCCAGCCAGCCAGGCCCAACCCGACCCGAACGCGGGATCGCGCCGACGTTTGGGCTGAGCGGCGTGACAGGCCGAAGGCCCTCACGCCGCTCAGCCCAAACGTCGGCTTGAAGGCGATCCCGCACGCCCCGGCTGAGCCGGGGCAAACACAATTGTCGTACCCCGGCGTTACGCTCTGCCCCATGTCCGACACCGCAACGGTCACCACCCCTCCCGGGGCCGACGCGCCTGCCCGGAGGCGGCCCGCGTTGTCGCCGTCCCGGGCGAGCGACTTCAAGCAGTGCCCGCTGCTCTACCGGTTCCGCGCGGTCGACCGGCTGCCGGAGGTGCCCACCCGGGCGCAGCTGCGCGGCACGCTCGTCCACGCGGTTCTGGAGCGGCTTTTCGCGCTGCCCGCCGCCGAACGGGTCGCTCCCCGGGCGAAAGAGCTGCTGGCGCCGACGTGGACGGAGCTGTCCGCCGAGAGTCCGGAGTGGACGGAGCTGTTCGCGGACGGCGAACCCGGGGAGACCGACAAGTGGCTGGCCTCGGCCGAAAAGCTGCTGGATTCGTATTTCGAGCTGGAAGATCCGCGCCGGCTGGAGCCGGAGGCGTGCGAGCTGCACGTCGAGATCGAGCTGGGCTCGGGCGTGCTGCTGCGCGGGTACATCGACCGGGTGGATGTCGCGCCGACCGGCGAAATCCGGGTCGTGGACTACAAAACCGGCGCGGCTCCGCGCGAAATCGGCGAGGCCAAAGCACTCTTCCAGATGAAGTTCTACGCGCTGGTGCTGTGGCGCCTGCGCGGGGTCGTCCCGCGGCAGCTGAAGCTGATGTACCTGACCGACGGCCAGTCGCTGGCGTACACGCCGGACGAGGCGGAGCTGGTCCGGTTCGAGCGCACGCTGGAGGCGATCTGGCAGGCGATCCTGAAGGCGGGCAAGACCGGCGATTTCCGGCCGAACAAGGGCAAGCTGTGCTCGTGGTGCGATCACCAGGCGCACTGCCCCGAGTTCGGCGGGACGCCGCCGGAGTATCCGGGCTGGCCCGAGCCGGATCCGGGCGAGGAGACGGTATTGGACCGGGCCGACTGATGGGCGACGCGTTCTTCCTCCCGCTGGGCGGCGAGCGGTACGAGGCGACTGAGCACACCACCGGTCCGTGGAGTCCCGGAGCACAGCATTTCGGGCCGCCGTCGGCGCTGCTCGTGCGCGGGCTCGAGCGGCTGGAATCGCGGCATCCGGCGCAGCTGGCCCGGGTCACCGTCGAGATCCTCGGCCCGGCTCCGGTGGGCGAGCTGGAGCAGCGGTCGTGGATCGAACGGCCGGGGCGGACGGTCGAATTGGTCCAGTCCGAGCTGGCGGCGAACGGCCGGACGGTCGCGCGGGCGTCCGGATGGCGGATCGCGACGTCCGACACCACCGACATCGCCACGGACGGCGGTCCGCTGCTGCCCGCGGCCGAGGCGGGCAGCGAAGCGGCCTTCCCGGACGACTGGCTGGGCGGCTACCTGCACGCGATCGAGTGGCGTTCGGTTCGCGGCGCGATCAACGGGCCGGGCCCGGCCGCGGTGTGGGCGCGGCAGCGGTATCCGCTGGTCGACGGCGAGGAGCCGACCGGCCTGCAGCGGCTGTTCGCCATCGCCGACTCCGGCAACGGCGTGTCGCATTTCCTGCCGGCTGCGGACTGGTGGTTCATCAACTCCGAGCTGACCGTGCACCTGCGCCGGCTCCCCGAGGGCGAGTGGATCGGGCTCGACGCGGTCACGCTGGTCGGGGCGCACGGGATCGGGACCGCGACGAGCACGCTGCACGATCGTTCCGGTCCGGTCGGCACCGGAGCGCAGGCTTTGCTGGTGCGTCCGCGACAGGCCGGGGGCGGATGAGCGCGCCGCGGCGGGCAAGTCCGATAGCCTTCGCGGAACGACCGACAAGGGAGCGCTCCGGCATGCAGATCACCTCGGTGGTCAACCAGAAGGGCGGGGTGGGCAAAACCTCGCTGAGCGTGGGCGCGGCGGCGGCCCTCGCCGAACGCGGCAGGCGGGTCCTGCTCGTCGACCTCGACCCGCAGGGGCACGCGACGACCGAGATGCTCGGCATGGACGAGGTCCCCGCCGACGCGCCCAGCCTGGCGAAGGCGCTGACCAAGCTGTGGAAGGGCCCGATCGAGCAGCTGGCCGTCCCGCATCCGCGCAGCAACCTGGGCCGCGGCGGAGCGTTCGACGTGATCCCGACGTCGCCGGGCATGTTCGACCTGATCCGCAGGCTGGACCAGTTCCGGGTGCCCGGCTGGCAGCTGGCGCGCGTGATCCAGTTCGCGCACTACGACCACGTGATCATCGACTGCCCGCCGGCCCAGGACGTGCTGACGAACAACGCGCTCGCCGCGTCGCACGGCATCCTGGTGCCGGTCCAGCCGGACAAGACGAGCATCCGGGCGCTGCGCCTGCTGTCGGAGCAGGTCCGCTACGTCGAGCAGACCACCGGCCGCAACCCCATCGCCTGGTTCGGCATCGTGCCCGGCCTGTACCGCCGCCCGATCTCGCACTACGCCGCGGCCGCGCTGCAGGAGATGTACTCCTTCGGCGTCCCCATGCTGTCGCACATCCCGCTCGGCGTCGTGATGAACGAGGCGGCCGCGCACGGCGTCCCGGTCACCACCTTCGCGCCGGAAACCATCCAGGCGGTGTCGTTCCGGGAAATCGCCGAGACCTTGGACGGGTACCTGGCGCAGAACCCCGGCCCCACGGAGGTTCCGGCGGACGACGAGTTCGTCTTCGAGGACTTCATCTCCGAGGTCGCGGTCGCCCGCAACGTCAACGACAACGGCGCGCGCAAGAAGCTGTACGACCTGATGCCGAAGCGGCCGAACCGCCCGCGCTGAGCACCGTCCACATGCGACAGAGGGCGTCCCCTCCGAAGAGAAGACGCCCTCTGCGCAAGCAGTTCCCTACAACCGGCAAGACCGAATGTCGGAGGCCAGCACGGCTTTCGCGCCGGTTTCGGCCAGTTCGTCCATGATCCGGTTGACTTCCTTGCGCGGCACCATCGCCCGGACCGCGACCCACTTCTCGTCCGCCAGCGGCGCCACCGTCGGCGACTCCAGGCCCGGCGTGATCGAAATGGCCTGCTCGAGGATGTCCCGCGGGCAGTCGTAGTCGAGCATCATGTAGTGCTGCGCGAAAACCACGCCCTGCAGCCGAGCCGCCAGCTGCGACTTGGCCCGCGAGCCTTCGCTGCCGGCGCGCTGCAGCAGCACCGCTTCGGAAGCGCAGATCGGCTCGCCGAACGCGACGAGATTGTGCTGCCGCAGCGACCGCCCGGACTCGACGACGTCCGCGATCGCGTCCGCGACGCCGAGCTGGATCGAGATCTCCACCGCGCCGTCGAGCCGGATCACCTCCGCCTCGACGCCGTGCCGCGCGAGGTCGTCGCGGACCAGCCGCGGGTACGACGTCGCGAGCCGTTTTCCCTGCAGGTCGGCCGGTTTCCAGTCCCGTCCGGCGGGGGCGGCGTACCGGAACGTCGACGCGCCGAACCCGAGCGCGAGCACCTCGTCGACCGGGGCCCCGGAATCGAGCGCGAGGTCGCGCCCGGTGATGCCGAGGTCCAGCTCGCCGGAACCGACGTAGATGGCGATGTCCTTGGGGCGGAGGAAGAAGAACTCGACCTCGTTGACCGGGTCGAGCACGGTCAGGTCCTTGCCGTCATGTCGCTTGCGGTAGCCCGCCTCGGAAAGCATCTCCGCCGACGCGGCGGCGAGGGCTCCCTTGTTCGGCACGGCAACACGCAGCATTTCGGTCTCTCCTCGGTCTCCGGTGCGCGAGCGCGTCACAGGTAGCGGTACACGTCCTCGGTCGAGATTCCCCGGCCGAGCATGAGCACCTGCACCCGGTACAGCAGTTGCGAGATCTCCTCCGACAGCCGCTCGTCGGATTCATGCTCGGCGGCGATCCACACCTCGCCCGCCTCTTCGAGCACCTTCTTGCCCTGGGCGTGCACTCCGGCGTCCAGTGCGGCGACGGTGCCGGACCCGTCGGGACGGGTACGCGCGCGCTCGGCAAGCTCCGCGAACAGCTCATCGAAGGTCTTCACGGGGCCGAATCCTTTCATCCCGCGCTCGTCCGCGCCGCTCCGGGTGACCCGGAAGCCGCCGAGGTCACAGCGACGGCAGCAGCGCGGCCAGCTCGGGCACGCCGACACCGGCCAGCGACGTGCGGAACACCCGGCGCGGACCGTCCGGGACGGCGACGTCGTTGGGCACGACGAGCACCGTGCAACCAGCGCTTTCCGCCGACTCCGCGCCCGGCGGCGAGTCCTCGACCGCGACGCACCGCTCCGGCGCGACGCCGAGCAGCTCGGCGGCCTTCAGGTACGGGCGCGGGAGAGGTTTGTTCTGGCCGTCGACCTCGTCGCCGCAGACCGTGACGTCGAAGAAATCCCGCCCGATCGTGTCGAGCGCGAGTTCGGTCAGCGCCCGTTCGGTGGAGGTGACCAGCGCGGACTTGAGCCCGGCCGCGCGGACCGCGGCCAGCGCCTCGCGCGCGCCCGGACGCCAGGGCAGCGCGTCGTCGAACAGCCCGGCGGTGCGGCGGCGGATCCACTCCCCCGTTTCCGCGACCGCTTCCGGCGTGACCGGGCGGCCGGTCTGCTCCAGCAGCACGGTGGCGGTGGCGTCCATGTTGGACCCCACGAGCGTCATCCGGACTTCCTCCGAAAGCGTGCCGCCGAGCGCCTCGGCGGCCTCGTACAGCGCGACGTCCCACAGTTTCTCGGAATCGACGAGGGTGCCGTCCATGTCCCAGAGGACAGCCGCCAGTCCGTCCGAAGAGGACGGTGCAGTCACAGTTTCTCCTTGTCCGGTGCCGCGCCCCGGCCGGGCGCGCTCCTCCCCAGCGTCCCACGCGGACCGCCGTGAGCGGGGCCACACCCGGCCTGTGACACGCGGGGGCGGACACGCTGCGCAGCGTAGGTGGCCAAGGCCGTAGGCTGGTCAGGTGAGTGAGCCTGTCGACGACACCCCGCGGCCCGGCGACCCGGAGCAGGACCGCGCCGATGCCCAACGCCCGATCATGATCCTCGCCTTCGAAGGCTGGAATGACGCAGGCGACGCGGCCAGCCAGGCGATCGAACACCTCCAGCTCACCTGGGACGCGACGCC
Organism: Amycolatopsis sp. AA4; assembly: GCF_002796545.1. GTDB lineage: Bacteria > Actinomycetota > Actinomycetes > Mycobacteriales > Pseudonocardiaceae > Amycolatopsis. Next base: position 3,888,788 of record NZ_CP024894.1, on the reverse strand, counting down.
GCTGGCCGAGATCGAGCCGGACGACTACTACGATTTCCAGGTCAGCCGCCCCACCGTGAAGATGGTCGACGGCATCACCCGGCGGGTCGAATGGCCGACCACGCGGCTGTCGGTGTGCCGCCCCGAGGGCTTCGACCGCGACCTGGTGCTGGTGCAGGGCCCGGAGCCGAACATGCGCTGGCGGAAGTTCTGCGCGGAGATCGTGGAGCACGTCCAGGAACTGGACGTGGCGATGGTGGTCGCGCTCGGCGCCCTGCTGGCCGACACCGCGCACACCCGGCCCGTCCCGGTCACCGGGACGGCCTACGACAAGGACACCGCGAGCAAGTACCGGCTCGAGGTGAGCAACTACCAGGGCCCGACCGGGATCGTCGGGATCCTGCAGGACTACTGCGTGCAGGCGGGCATCCCGGCGGTGTCCATCTGGGCCGCGGTGCCGCACTACGTCTCGCACCCGCCGTCCCCGAAGGCGACGCTGGCGCTGCTGCACAAGCTGGAGGACGTGCTCGACGTCGAGATCCCGCTGGGCGCGCTGCCGGAGCAGGCCGAGGAGTGGCAGCAGACGGTCAGCGAGATGGCCGACGAGGACGAGGAAATCAGCGAGTACGTGCGCGGCCTCGAGGAACGCGGCGACGCCGAGACCGATTTCACCATGGAAGAGGTCTCCGGCGACAAGATCGCCGCCGAGTTCGAGCGCTACCTGCGGCGGCGCCGTCCCGGGCAGGACGGCGGGTTCGGCCTCCGCTGACCCGCCTCGGGACCGGGTGCTCCCCTTGCGCAAGAGGGGGAACGCAGCGTGATCGCCGAACTACGAACAGTCATTCGGGCCGCCCGGCGGGATGACGGCGCCTGCGCCGTTGACTGATCGCGCCGCGCTGCCCTGGTGCCCTCCCGAGCCCGTCTCGTTGACTGGTCCTGCGCGAGCGACCTCGCGCGGACCAGGAGGTACGGGAATGTTCGGCAAGGCACTAGCGGCGGCGGTGCTCGCGGCGGGCGCGATCACCGCGTCGGCGGCGACAGCGTCAGCGGCACCGGTGACGGCGAATGATTTCGGCGCCTGCATGGACTACGCGGTGGGCGAATACAACGTCGAGCCCTGGCTCGCGCACGACGCGTGCGATGCCGGCTCGTTCGAGGAGTGCTACTGGGTCCTGCGCCGCGCCTACGTTCCGGCACAGGTCGCGGCGACCGCCTGCCAGCTCTCGTTCGACTGATCCGCCGAAGGGCGCGACCGGGCTGCCCGGTCGCGCTCAGGCGGTGAGCAGCTTCCGCACCGGGACCGCGCCGCGCGCCCGCTTCCGCCACTCCCGCGGATAGCCGAGCGAAACCTCCTCGAACCGCACGCCGTCGGCGGACGTCGTGCGCGGGATGTGCAGGTGCCCGTACACGGCCAGCTCGGCCCGGTAGCGCAGGTGCCAGTCCTCGGTCTGCGTGGTGCCGCACCAGAGCGCGAAATCGGGGTAGTACAACGGGTTCGTCGGGTGCCGGTGCAGCGGCCAGTGCGACATCAGGATGGTGCGGCGGTCGGCCGGGATGGCGTCCAGCCGGTCGCGGCTGACCTTCAAGCGCTGCTCGCACCAGGCCGCGCGCGATTCGTACGGGTCCGGGTGCAGGTAGTACTCGTCGGTGCACACCACGCCGATCTCGCGGGCGTGCGCGAGCGCCTCTTCGCGGGTCTTGCCCTCGGTCGCCGGGGTGCGCCAGCTGTAGTCGTAGAACACGAACAGCGGCGCGACGGTCAGCGGCTCCGGGCCGAAGTCCCACACCGGGAACTCGTCCTCGGGCGTGAGCACGCCGATCTCGCGACACTGCTCCACCAGGAACTCGTAGCGCGCCTGGCCGCGCAGCTGGCATTCGTCGTTCGGCGTGGTCCACAGCTCGTGGTTGCCCGGGACCCACACGACCTTCGCGAACCGTTCGCGCAGCCGCGCGAGCGTCTCCCGGATGACCTTGGCGGACTCGGCGACGTCGCCGGCGACGAGCAGCCAGTCGCCGGGATCGTCGGGCACGACCTCGTCGACGATCGGGCCGTTGCCCTCGTGGGTCACGTGGAGGTCGCTGGTGGCGAAGAGAGACGGCACTCCTCCACCGTAACGACTTTCCGCGCCCGGAAGCGCCGGAACCGCCCATTCCCCCACCCCAGAACGACCAGTCCGGCGCACACGTGGAGGCCAGCCTGCACGTTCAGCAGCACTGTCGGCCCGGTCACCGCGACGAGCGCGCCGGCCAGCAGCGAACCGGCCGCCGTCCCCGCCGCCATCAGCGCGTACACCGTGCTCAGCACCCGTCCCGCCCGGTCCGGGCCGGTCTCCGCCTGTACGTGCGACAACAGCCCGGCTCCGGCGACCACGGCGGGCGCGCCGACGGCCATGAACAGCCCGACGTAGACCCCGAGCACCGTCGTGGCGCCCGGCAGGTTCCAGATGGCTACCGACATCAGCCCCGCGGCGACCAGGCCCCAGCCCTGCAGCAGCACCGGCGCGACCCGGCGCGCCAGCGTCGCCACCGCGAACCCGGCCGCCAGCCCGCCGATCGCCTGCACGCCGCGCAACAGCCCGGCGTCGGCCTCGCTGCCCCGCAGGATGTCCAGCACAAACACCACGAACAGCACCAGGAACATGCCTTGCGCGAGCGAGGTCAATAGCGCTGACACACTCGTCGCCCGGAGCCGCTTGCCCGTCAGATCGCGGACGCCCGCGAGCCAATCCGCCTGCTCGGGCGCGGTCTTGCGGACCGCTGCCCGGCGGAACGGGAACGCGAGCAGCATCCCCGCCGCGGCGAGCGCGACCAGGTACCCGACGATCACGCGGTCCAGCCCGCCCCAGCCCAGCAGCGCTCCCCCGGCCCAGCCGCCCGCGAGCCGCGCGACGCTGCTGTTCACGCTCATCAGCCCGTTCGCCGGGGTGACGTCCTCGACACCGACCAGCTCGGGCACCAACGCGCTGCGCGCCGGTTCGAACACCGACGCCAGCCCGGCTTGCGCCGCCATCACCGCGTAGACCGCCGCGACCGGCAACTCGGAGCTGGCCAGCAACGGCAGCACCACCACCGCCTGCCCGACGCACACCACCGCCAGCACGACCCGGCGGTCCCACCGGTCGGCGACGATCCCCGCGACCGGGCTCAGCAGCACCGCGGGCAGCAGGCCGAGCACGATGCTCAACGCGGTCGTGACCGCCGATCCGGTGCGGACGAACAGGTACACCGGCAGCGCGACCTGCAGCATCCATTCGGCGGTCTCGCCGAAGAACGCGGAGACCCAGAGCCGGGCGAATCCCGGTGCGGCGAGCAGCCGTCTCATGCCGGTTTCCCGTCGTGCCCGATCCGGCGGAAAGCCCGCATCCCGAGGAAGACCGCGCGGGCGTCGGCGGGCGCGTCCTCGCGGATCGTGCTCACGTAGGGCCGGACCAGGTCGTCGATCGCCTTGGTGAGTGCGTTGACTTCCTCCGGGGTCGCGTTCAATCCGTAGGAGAAGAAGCCGCCTGCCTCGCGCCAGTCCTCGTCCAGCTGCTCGATCGTGTCGAGGTACCGCTGGGTCAGCTCCTGCTCCTCGGCCAGCTCGGTGCCGGTGACCGCCAGCTGTGCCGCCGCGAGCGCCGGGTCGTCGCCTGAGCCGCCCAGCACGAGGCCGACCTGGCAGGCCCGCCACGGCCGTTCCCGCCCGTCGCCGCCCTCGGCCCGCTCCACCAGGCCGTGTTCCGCCAGCTTGCGCAGATGCCAGCTGCAGTTCGACGCCGTCGAGCCGACCGCGTCCGCGCACTCGCTCGCGGTCGACGGGCCGACGGCCATCAGGTGGTGCACCAGCGCCGACCGCAACGGGTGTGCGAGGGCCCGCAGCAGCTCGACGTCGTCGACCCGCTTGCGCGGGGGCAGTTCGGTCATCGGCCGTCCCAACTCTGAAGGGTTTCTTTCGAAACTGTTCTTTCAGAGTTGCAGGCCGCTGCCCCCGCGTCAAGCCGGCCCGGTTACCGCGCGGCCAGGAAGGACCGTGCGCGCTCCAGGAGCACGCCAGCCGCCTCGGGGTCGTAGGCGGGCAGGGAGGAGTCGGCGAAGAGGTGCTGGTCGCCGGGATAGACGAACAGCTCCGCGTTCGCGGCGGAACCGACGAGCTCGCGCGCGGCGGGCAGGTCCTCCTCGAAGAACTCGTCGTGCTCCTTGCCGTGGATCTGGACCGGGACCCCGTCCGGCCAGGCCGGTCCGAACTCCTTGACCGGAAGGCAGGAGTCGATGAGCAGCGCGCCGCGCGCACCGGGGCGAGTCTGCGCGAGCCGCTGCGCGATGGTGACGCCGAAGGAGAAACCGGCATACACGAGGTGCTCCCCCAGCGCCTCGGCCTCGGCGACGCCGCGCTCGCGCAGTTGCTCGAAGCCTGCCTTGCGCGCGAAGGCGAAGCCGTCCTCGATGCTGCCGAACGTCCGCCCTTCAAACAGATCGGGCGTGTGCACCGTGTGCCCGGCCCGGCGCAGCTCGTCGGCCACGCTCCGGACTCCGTCGGTCAATCCCTGAATGTGGTGGTACAGCACGATTTCAGCCACGTCGGAGCCCCTCAGTCGATGAACCAGTTGCCTGAACTTCGGCAACGCTAGCGCCACCGCGCGCGAACTCCGCGAAAAACCATTTGCCCGGCGAGACGCCCTCCGCGTTATGCTCTCCGCCATCATGGACAGCTGAACCGAGCCCTCCCCGCATCGAGGCCGCTCCCGGTCGAGCCCTGCTCCCGGGAAGCCGCGCGTTGCCCGTCGGGGATTTCGCTTCCACCGCAAAGGCCCGGTGTTCACTCATGTCTACTGTCCTGCACGCCTCCGACCTCGTTTTCGGCTACGGCGCCCGCACCGTCCTCAACGGCGTTTCGCTCGTCGCGTCGCCCGGAAGGCGGATCGGTCTCGTCGGCGAAAACGGGGTCGGGAAATCCACCCTGCTCCGGCTGCTCGCCGGGCTGGAAGTCCCGCGCGCCGGCGACGTCGTGCGGCACGGCGACCTCGGCTTTCTCTTCCAGGAACTGCCGTTCGCCGGCACCGCGAGGGTTTCCGACGTCCTCGACGAGGCGCTCGCCGAGATCCGCACCGCCGCGGCGACGCTCGACAAGCTCGCCGCCGTGCTCGCCGAACGTCCCGACGATCCGGAGGTGCTCAGCGAGTACGGCCACGTCCTCGAATGGGCGCAGGCCCACGACCTGTGGGACGCGGACCGGCGCGCCGATCTCGTCCTCGCCGGTCTCGGGCTCGGCGACATCCGGCACGACCGGCGGCTGCACACGCTCTCCGGCGGCCAGCGGTCGCGGCTCGGACTGGCCGCGCTGCTGGTCCGGCGGCCGCGGATCATGCTGCTCGACGAGCCGACCAACCACCTCGACGACAACGCCATGGAGTTCCTCGAGCGCCATCTCGCGGAGCTGACCGGCGTCGTCGTGCTGTCCTCGCACGATCGCGTGTTCCTCGACGCGGTCTGCACCGACATCGTGGACCTGGACCCGGTTCCGGCGGACCGCCGCGTCGGCGGCGCGACGCGCTACGGCGGCAGCTACACCGACTACCTGGGCCAGAAAAAGGCCGAACGAGCGCGGTGGGAGCAGCGGTTCACCGAAGAACAGGAGGAACTCAAGCAGCTGCGGGAATCCGTGCACGGCACCGCGCGCCGCGTCGCGCACAACCGGGCGCCGCGCGACAACGCGAAGATGCTCTACGACTTCAAGACCGGTCGCGTGCAGAAGCAGATTTCCCGCCGGGTCCGCAACGCGCAGCTCAAGCTCGAAACGCTGGAGCGCGAGCAGGTCCGCAAACCTCCCGCGCCGCTGCGGTTCCGGGCCCCGCTCACCGCGGACACCAGCGGCGAAGGCCCGGCGGTGTCGGTGCGCGGCATCGCGGTGCCGGGCCGGGTGCAACTGGACGAGCTGGACGTGGACCGCAGCGCGCGGCTCCTCGTGACCGGCGGCAACGGGGCGGGCAAATCCACGCTGCTGTCGGTGCTCGCCGGTCAGCTCACCCCGTCGGCCGGGACTGTCCACTTCGGACCCGGCGTGCGGGTCGGGTTGCTGGAGCAGGACGTCACGTTCGCTCGGCCCAAGCGGACCGCGCAGGAGGTGTACCGCGCCTCCGCTGGCGAGGCGGCGCCTTCGCTGTCCACGCTCGGGCTGCTGCCGCCGAGGGAACACGACCGTCCGGTCGGCGAGCTTTCGGTGGGCCAGCGTCGCCGGTTGGCTCTGGCGGTGCTGCTCGCGGAACCGCCGGACGTGCTGTTGCTGGACGAGCCGACCAACCACCTGTCGCTCAGCCTGGCCGAGGAACTGTCCGAAGCGCTGGACAGCGCGCCGGGCGCGGTCGTCCTTGCCTCGCATGACCGGTGGCTGCGCCGCCGCTGGGAAGGCGACCACCTGGCGCTGGCGGACGGCCAACGCCAGGATGTATAGGTCGTTATACAGTTAGCAGAACGGGCAGTGGCCGGAGCGATTTCCGGCCACTGCCCGTTCCCGAAAGGCTCAGAGCACGATGCCCAGCAAGGCGTCCACGGCCTCCTTGATCAGCCCCGGAGCGGCCTGATCGGTGCCGTCGCGGCGCAACGCCGACGTGACCCACGCGTCGATCGCGGTGAGGGCCTTCGGCGTGTTCAAATCGTCGGAGAGGTGGTCGCGCAGCCGGGCCACGGTGTCCTCCGCGTCCGGTCCGGCGGGCAGCGCGACCGCTTCGCGCCAGCGGGCCAGCCGCTCCTGCGCGTCGACCAGCAGCTGGTCGGTCCACGCCCGGTCCTCGCGGTAGTGCCCGGCGAACAGCGCGAGCCGGATCGCCGCCGGGTCGACGCCGTCGGCGCGCAGCCGCGACACGAAGACCAGGTTGCCGCGGGACTTCGACATCTTCTCGCCGTCCAGCCCGATCATCCCGGCGTGCACGTAGTGCCGGGCGAACGGGTGATCGGCGGCGACGGCCTCGGCGTGCGCCGCGCTGTACTCGTGGTGCGGGAAGATCAGGTCGGAACCGCCGCCCTGGACGTCGAACCCGAGCCCGAGGCGGTTCACCGCGATCGCGCTGCATTCGATGTGCCAGCCCGGCCGTCCGGCGCCCAGCTCCGACTCCCACGACGGCTCGCCTTCGCGCGCGACGCGCCACAGCAGCGCGTCCAGCGGGTGCCGCTTGCCGGGACGGTCCGGGTCGCCGCCGCGCTCGGCGAAGAACTTAGCCATGGTCTCGGCGTCGTAGCTCGACTCGTAGCCGAACCGGCCGGTCGCGTTGTGGTCGAAGTAGACGTCCGGGAACTCGGCGTCGTCCGCGCGGTAGGCGCTGCCGTCGGCGAGCAGCTTCGCGATGACCTCGACGATCTCCGGGATCGCCTCGACCGCGCCGACGAACTGGCGCGGCGGCAGCACCCGCAGCGCCTCCATGTCCTCGCGGAACAGCGCCGTTTCGCGCATGCCGAGCACGATCCAGTCGTCCGAATCGCGTTCCGCGCGCTCGAGCAGCGGCTCGTCGATGTCGGTGACGTTCTGGACGTAGTGCACCTCGTGCCCGTTGTCCCGCCAGATCCGGTTGACCAGGTCGAACGCGAGGTAGGTGGCGGCGTGGCCGAGGTGGGTGGCGTCGTAGGGGGTGATGCCGCAGACGTACATCCGGGCGGCGGCGCCGGGTGCCGTCGGGCGGACCTGCCCGGTCGCGGTGTCGTGGAGCCGGAGGGGGCGGGGCGTGCCGGGCAGCCGGGGCACGGCGACGGATGACCAAGTCTGCATGCCTCCGACTGTAAGCGTGACGTCCGTCCGTTATCCCACCCGGTGGGAGGGACAGCTGTGGTGTCCCTCCCACCGGAGCGGTCAGGCCCGCTGCCGGACGGCGTTCGCCCGCACGACGTCCCGCACGTACGCCCCGATGCCGGGCCGCTGCTCGTCCTCCCGGACGAGGAACGCCAGCTGCGCGGGCTCGTCGGCGTACAGGTCGGCGATCTTCTGCTGCATCGCGTACCCGCACTCCCCCATCACCGCCGACAGCATCGCCCGGTGCTCCTCGGCGAGCTCGGCCGCCGCCGGGCTGTCCGCGGGCGCGCCGTCGTCGACCAGCGCGAGCAGCCGGCGCACCCAGTCCTTCCTCCGCCGCTCCGCCTCGGCCCACTCCTCCTTGGTCTCCGGCAGGTCGGTCCGCTGCCACTCGGCGCAGCCGCCCCACCGGCGGACCACCTCCTCCGAGTAGCCGTCCGGCGCCTGGAACCCGCCGAACACTTCGAATTTCTCCTCGGGCGTCAACGCGTTGCCCATGGCTCTCGCCTCCAGCAATCGATCGACGGCCGCGACCATGTGCGCGATCCGGTCCGCCTGCGCCACCAGCAGCTCCCGCTGCCGTTTCAGGTGGGCGTCGGCGCCGATTCCCGGATCCGCGAGCACGGACGCGATCGTCTCCAGGGGAAAGCCGAGCTCCCGGTAGAGCAGGATCCGGTGCAGCCGGTCGAGATCGGCGGGCTCGTAGCGCCGGTAGCCGGACGCGGTCCGCCCGCTCGGCGACAGCAGCCCGATCTCGTCGTAGTGGTGCAGCGTGCGCACGGTGACGCCGGCCAGCGCCGCCACCTCGCCCACCCGGTAGCCCATCGGTCTCCCCTGTCGGTTCTTCGGCCGTGCGGCCCTTGCGAGAACCACGATCACGCCTCACGCCGCGTGAGGGTCAAGCCTGGCGGACACGGCTGTTCGGCGCGAGCACGAACGAAGGACGCGTCGAGGTGTTCGACCACGGACCTTCGCCGAGGGGTCAGCGGCGCCGCGTGCGGAGGTAATCCCCCACTACCGCCGCGCCCAGGCCGTCCAGGTCCGGGGCCACGACCCGGCCGCCGGAGCGGCGGGCGATGGTGTCCACGAAGGCTTCCAGCCGCGGGTCGTCGCCGAGGCGGAACACGGTCACGGACGCGCCCAGTTTGGCAATCCTGTCCACTTCGGACAGTGTCTTGTAGATGGTCGCCGGTTCGGGCGGGTAGGAGAATTCCGCCTCGCCGTCGGGTTCCAGGTGGGCCGTGGGTTCGCCGTCGGTGACCATGAGGACCACCGGCTGGGCGTCCGGGTGGCGGCGCAGGTGCCGTCCGGCCAGCAGCAGCGCGTGGTGGGCGTTGGTGCCTTGTTCCCAGGTGCCTTCCAGACCCACCAGTTCCGGCAGTTCCACCGGCATCGCGTAGCGGCCGAAGGTGATCAGCTGCAGCGCGTCGTTGCGGAACCTCGTGCTGATCAGCTGGTGCAGCGCCAGCGCGGTGCGTTTCATCGGCAGCCAGCGGCCCTCCTGGACCATCGACCACGACGTGTCGACCAGCAGCGCGACGGCGGCCCGGGAGCGGTGTTCGGTCTCGATGACCTCGACATCCTCGACATCGAGCCGAACGCTCCCCGCGCCGACCGCGGTGGAGCGCAATACGGCGTTGCGCACCGTCCGCGGGACGTCCCAGGGCTGCATGTCCCCGAATCGCCAGGGGCGGCTGGAACCCGTCGGTTCACCTGCCGCGCCCGCGGATTCGGTCTCTCGTTCCCCGGCTTTGCCGCGCAGCGAATTGACCACATCGGACAGTGCGGTCTCGCCAAGACGGCGCAATGCCTTGGGAGACAACCGCAAGGTGCCGTCCGCGGCGCGTTCGAACAGGCCCTGCTGACGCAGTTCTCGTTCCAATTCGGACAGCCGGCGCGCGTCGACGCCCGCGTCCGGACCGAGCTGGCGCTCCAGCGCCTCCAGATCGATGTCCTCCAGGCGGGCACCCGGGTACGACTGGCCGAGCTGCTCGGCGAGCGCGTCGAGTTCCGCGAGATCGGCCATCGCCTGTGCGCCTTCGCCGAGGCCCAGCGGGTCTTGCCCGCGGAAGCGCGAGGACGACGTCCAGTCCTCCCCCGGCCGCAACGCGCGCAGCTGGGAGTCCAAAGCGGACAGCTGCTGCGCCAGCCTCGGGTCGCCGAAGGCCTGCTGCGCCAGCTCGGCCAATTCGGCCCGCTGTTCCTCGGACATCGAGTTCAGCATCCGCTGTGCGGCGGCGGAACGGGCGGCCAGCACGTCGATCAGCTCGTCGACGTTCTGCGGGTTCTCCGGGAAGAACTCGCCGTGCCGCCGCATGAACTCGCTGAAGCGTTCGTCGATGTCGCTCGCGCCCTGGGCGTGCGCGGAAAGCAGCGCGTTGAGGTCGCCGAGCATCTGGTTGATCCGCTCGACGTCCTCGGGCCCGGCGTTCTGCATCGCCTGTTTCATGCCCTGGAAGCGCGCGTCCAGCATCTCGCGGCCGAGCAGGTCGCGGATCTGCTCGTACTTCTGCCGGGCTTCGTCCGAACGCCAGTCGTACTCGTTCAGCTCGCGGACCGCCGCGGCGGTGCCGGGCGGCAGCGCGTCCAGCTGGGCTTCGCGGAAGCGGGCCTCGTCGTCGGGGTCCGGGAACAGCTCCCGGCGCTCGGCTTGGAGCGCTTCCTGCAGCAGCTGCTGGACCTCCTGCAGCGTGCCGTCCAGCCGGTGCCGCCGCTGGATCTGCGAGCGGCGCTGCCACAGCCGGCGGGTCAGCTCGTCGAGACCGGCGGTGCGTTCGGTGCCGCGGCGCAGCAATTCCTCCAGCGCCGACCGCGGGGACGAGCCGCCCATCACTTCGCGGCCGATCTCGTCCAGCGCGTCCCGCAGGTCCGCGGGCGGGGCCAGCGGATCCGGCCCGTCGTGCCACGGGCCGTAGGAATATCCCTCCGGTAAGAGCGGCATTATTCGCCGTACACCGTCGTGTCGCCGTCGGAGTCCTTCGCCAGCCTGCGGGCGAGGAACAGCGACTCCAGGGCAAGTTCGACGGCCGCCGCGATCCGTCCCGCGGGTTCGTCCGCGGACACTCCGGCCCGCTGGGCGACCTCGTGCAGCACGGGCAGTTCCGGCAGCGCCGCAAGGACTTCCGTGCCGGGCACGCGCTCGCCGGTGGCGACCAGGTGGCCGTCGGCCACCGCGTCGGACAGCGGCCGCAGGTCCAGTCCGGCGAACCGCTCGCGGGCGGTTTCCGCGATCGCGCGGCGCATCAGGTGCACGAGGTGCTCGACCTCGCGGCCTTCCTCGCCGGGTTCGAACTCGACCTTGCCGCGCAGCACGGCGGGCACGGCTTCGAGATCGACCGGACGCGCGACCGCCGGGTCCTCCCCCGTCACCGCGGCCCGGCGGAGCGCGGCCGCCGCGACGGTTTCCGCCGCCGCCACCGCGAACCGGGCGGACACGCCGGAACGCTGGTCGATCACCGGCGATTCGCGCAGGTTGCGCACGAACCGGGCCAGCACCTCCAGCAGCGGCTCGCCGACCTCCGCGACGAGGTTCGCCTCCTGGCGCACGACGGCGACCTCGGACTCCACGTCCAGCGGGTAGTGCGTGCGGATTTCCGCGCCGAAGCGGTCCTTCAGCGGCGTGATGATCCGGCCGCGGTTGGTGTAGTCCTCGGGGTTGGCGGTCGCGACGAGGAGGACGTCCAGCGGCAACCGCAGCGTGTAGCCGCGGACCTGGATGTCCCGTTCCTCCATCACGTTCAGCAGTGCGACCTGGATTCGCTCGGCGAGGTCGGGCAGCTCGTTGATCGCGACGATGCCGCGGTGCGCGCGCGGCACGAGTCCGAAGTGGATGGTCTCCGGGTCGCCGAGGCTGCGGCCCTCGGCCACCTTCACCGGGTCGACGTCGCCGATCAGGTCGCCCACGCTGGTGTCCGGCGTGGCGAGCTTTTCCGTGTAGCGCTCGCTGCGGTGCCGCCAGGCCACCGGCAGGTCGTCGCCGAGTTCGGCGGCGCGCCGGATCGAGGCGGGCGTGATCGGGTCGAGCGGGTGTTCGCCCAGTTCGGAGCCCTCGATGACCGGGGTCCACTCGTCGAGGAGCCCGGCCAGGGTGCGCAGCAGGCGGGTCTTGCCCTGGCCGCGTTCGCCGAGCAGGACGACGTCGTGGCCGGCGAGCAGGGCGCGTTCGAGCTGGGGCAGCACGGTGCGGGAGAAGCCGACGATGCCGGGCCACGCGTCACGGCCCTCGCGCAGCGCGGCGAGCAGGTTGTCGTGGATCTCGCGCGCGATCGGGCGCGGGGCGTATCCGGCGGCGCGGAGCTCGCCGGCAGTACGGGGAAGAGCGTCGGGAACAGCATTCACCTCTTCGACGCTACTGACCGTTCCGGCATCCGTCGACGTGGAGCGGCTCCAGCCGGGCGGGGATCGGCGGAGGCGGGAGGAACCGGTAAAATGAGCAGTCGTGTGCCGACCCAGTGCGACCCTCGCCGTCTGGTCCTCCGCGTGGCTGAACGGGGCCGCGGCGTCCGACGACGTCCTCGACGCCCTGCAGGACTGGGCCGAGGCCCACGACGTGGTCGCGGCCGATCCCGCCGCGGCCGACGCGTTCGATCTCCCGCTCGCCTTTCACCGGGCGGCCACTCCCGTGCAGCTGCTGCTCGCGTTGCGGGCGCAGGGAGCGGTCAGTGTTCAGCTCGTGCTGCCGGTTCCAGGCGATGTGCGGGGTCTTGGCGGCGGCGGGCCGTTCGCCGAGGCGGCGTTGCGGTGCGGCGAGGCGGTGGTGCTCGGCGGGCTCGGGTTCGGGCTGGTGCCGGAGCCGATCGCCGAGGGGTTGATGCGGTGGACGGTGTATTCGCTGCCCGCGCCGGTTGCGTTGGAGTATCAGCCGCTGCCGGATGCTGAGCACGGGTTGACGGACGCTATCCGGGCCAGTGCGGGGGCGTTGCAGGCGTTGGACGTGGCGAGCGACCGGCCTGGGGTGCGGGCCGAGTTGTCGGCGCATTTGCGGGCCCGGCCTCAGGTGGAATGGCCTGCAGGGACCCCTGGGCGGGCGTTGCGGGTTCTGCAGCGGGCGGAGGAGATTTCGGCGATTCTGGCGGTTGCGCAGGCGGATGATCCCGGTGGGGCGTTGTCGGCTTCGGCGGTGAACCGGCGGGCGGAGGCGTTGCGGCCGTTGGCGGAGGCGGTTCGGGGGGCTCGGACTGCGTCCGTCAATGAGGCGGTTCGGGTTTTTGCTGAGCAGGGGGATCGGCAGGTTTGAGGGGGCCTGGCGGCTCGTCGCCCTGGCGGGCGACATTGCCGTCCCCTGGTTGCGTGGGGCACCCCGAAGCTTGATTGTGCTGACGGTTCGGGGGTGCTTGTCAAGGCGGGAAAGATGCCTTGACAAGCACCCCCGAACCGCAGGGCGGCTTTGTATCGGGGTTGGGGAGGGGCTGGGTGCCCCCGGCGGTTGGGAGCATCGGCTGCGGTTTGTTGCGCGGTTTGGGTGGGTGGTTGCTGTGGGGAGCGCGGTGTGCGGGTAGCGCCCCAATGTGGCATTGGGTGCATGTGACGCACCCAATGTGGCGTTCGGTGCGTCTGACGCACCCAATGTGGCATTGGGGCGCTATCCGGGCGGCGCGTGTGGCGTGACGAAGGTCAGCGGGTGGGGCGGCGAGGGGGTTCGCAGCAGGCGACTGCGCAGGGGGCGCCGTTGACGGTGCAGCCTGCCGCGGGGAACGGGGAGAGTTTCCGGGCGGGGGCATCGTCCAGGTGTTCGCGGACCAGTTCCACCACCATTTCCGCGAACCTCGGGTCGGCGTCCGGCGTGGCGGCGCGGGCGAAGGCCATGCCGTGTTCGGCGGCTCGGTCTGCTGCCTCGTTGTCCAGGTCCCAGATTACTTCCAGGTGGTCGGCGACGAAGCCGATCGGGCTGACCACCACGGAGTCCACCCCCTGGGCGTGCAGGGCGTCGATGTGGTCGACGATGTCCGGTTCCAGCCACGGGATCTGCGGCGGACCGGAGCGCGACTGCCAGACGACGTCGTACTCGGCGATTCCTGCTTCGGCAGCAACGAGGCGCGCGGCTTCGGCGATCTGGTTCGAGTAGCGGCGGCCGCCCTCGGAAGGGGGGCCGGAGGCCAGGTCGGCGCTTTCCGGGATCGAGTGAGCGGTGAAAACCGTACGGGTGCCGGCGCGGTCGCCGAGTTTCGCGTGGGCTGCGCGGACTGCGTCGGCTACTGCGGCGACGAACAGCGGGTGGTCGAAGAATTGGCGCAGCTTCACCAATTCCGGCGCACCTTCGCCGACGGCGGCGCGGGCCCGTTCGATGTCCTCATCGTACTGGCGGCACGCGGAGTAGCCGCCGTACGCGCTCGTCGGGAACACCAGCGCTCGGCGGACGCCCGCGTCCTTCATCCCGGCCAAAGTGTCCTCGACCATCGGCGCCCAGTTGCGGTTGCCGAAGTGCACCGGAAGCTCGATGTTCTCCGCCGCGAACTGCTTCTCGACCGCCGCGATCGCGGCCCGGTTGAGCCGGTTGATCGGCGAGACCCCGCCGAAGTGCTGGTAGTGCTCAGCAACCTCGAGCAACCGCTCCCGCGGCACTCCCCGGCCCCGGGTGACGTTCTCCAGGAACGGCATCACCTCGTCGGGCCCCTCCGGACCGCCGAACGAAAGCCATAGCAACGCGTCGTAACCCACGGTGCTCCATCCTGCCCCTGTGGCGCTCCGCACGCCTCGGCGGCCCAGTTGTGTACTGACCTATCTAAAATGTGTTAGCGTGGTGGACATGCCGAGGCCACGAGAGTTCGACGAGACCGAAGCGCTCGAAGGTGCCATGAATGCCTTCTGGGCGCGAGGATACGAAGCGACCTCGACCGAGGAACTCTGCGCCGCCACCGGACTAGGTCGCAGCAGCATCTACAACACGTTCTCCAGCAAACACGAACTGTTCCGGCGCGTACTGGACCACTACTCCCACCGCGGCATCCGACTGCGGGAATCCTTAATGGACAGCGCCCCAGACGGACTGGGCGCCATCCGCCTGCTCCTCACTTCCACCATCGACGACGAACTGGAAAACGGCAGACGCGGTTGCCTGATGGTGAACACGATCGCCGAATTCGGCACCACAGACCCGGAATTCGCGGCGCAAGTAAACGCGGACACGGAAGCACACCTGTCAGCCTTGGTGCACTTCGCCCGCACCGGACAGGCAGACGGCAGCGTCACCCGCGACCGCGACGCCGCCGACATCGCGAACTTCATCCACGCCACCATCTCCGGACTCCGAACCATGTCCAGACGCGGCGCGGAACGCGAGGCACTGACCTCAGTAGCGGAAATCGCGGCAAGCGCAGTCGCCAGGCGTTAACCACCGAGCCGCCAGCACCCGAAGCCACCTTTAGCCCTCTCCCCACTCACGCGAATGCACCCAATGCGGCATTGGGTGCATCCCACGCAACGAACGCCACATTGGGTGCGCCACACGCACCCAATGCCACATTGGGGCGCAAGCCCCACCCCAAAAACACCGCCGCCGACGCACCCAACTCCGGGGGCACCCAGCCCCTCCCCCAACCCCGATACAAAGCCGCCCTGCGGTCGGTAGGTGCTTGTCAAGGCATCTTTCCCGCCTTGACAAGCACCTACCGACCGTCAGCACAATGAAAATTCGGGGTGCCCCACGCAACCAGGGGACGGCAATGTCGCCCGCCAGGGCGACGAGCCGAACCCCAAGCCCAAAACGAGGCCACCGCCGCCCTCACCCCCATTCTGTACTACCGATTCCAGAAAGAGAGCCCCCTCGTGCCCCTAGCCGTCTTCGTGCTCGGCCTCAGCATCTTCGCGCTGGGCACCTCCGAGTTCATGATCACCGGCCTCCTCCCCGGCATGGCCTCCGACCTGCACGTCACCATCCCCGACGCAGGCCTCCTGATCTCCGCCTTCGCCATCGGCATGGTCGTCGGCGCCCCGCTCCTGGCCATCACCACCCTCCGACTCCCCCGCCGAACCACCCTCCTAGGCCTCCTCATCGTCTTCGCCGCAGCACACCTGATCGCCGCCACCGCAGACGGTTACGCCATCCTCTTCGCCACCCGCATCATCAGCGCGATCGCCTGCGCCGGATTCTGGGCAGTAGCCGCCGCAACCACCGTCAACCTCGTCCCGGAAGCCCGCCGCGGCCAAGCCCTCGCAGTCCTGGTCGGCGGCCTCACCATCGCGAACGTCGTAGGCGTCCCAGCAGGAACCCTCCTCGGCCAGCACGCAGGCTGGCGAAGCGCCTTCTGGGCAGTAGCCGCACTGACCGTCGTAGCCGCCCTCGCCGTCCTGCTCTCAGTCCCGCGCACCACAAAGCAAACCGAAGCACCTCGAATCGCCGAAGAACTGCGCGTGTTCCGCCGCAGCCGACTGTGGCTCGCGCTAGGCGTGATCGCACTCCTGCAAGCAATGGTCTTCGCGACGTTCAGCTACCTCGCGCCCTTGCTGGTCTCCGTCGCCGGACTGCCCGAATCCGCCGTCCCAGTAGTGCTCTCGCTCTTCGGCGGCGGCGCGGTAATCGGCATTTTCGCGGGCGGCAAACTAGCCGACGCCTACCCGTTCGCAACGCTCTACGGCAGCCTCGGCATCGCCGTCGCCGCCCTCGTCGCTCTCGCCTTCGCCACCAACCCAGTCGTCGCAGTGGCCGCAGTACTCGTCCTCGGCGCAGCGGGATTCGCCGCGAACCCAGCGCTCAACGTGCGCGCCTACGCCGAGGCAGGCGGCACCTCCACACTCGTCGGCGCAAGCACGACGTCCGCCTTCAACGTAGGAAACACCGTCGGCCCCTGGCTCGGCGGCACGACGATCAGCGCCGGGCTCGGCTTCTCCAGCGTCGCCTGGGTGAGCGTCGCACTCGGAGCACTCGCGCTGGCCGCTCTCACGTACGCGCTGCGCCTGCACCATCGCGACAACACACCAGAACTGGCGACTGTCTAAAAGGGAATGGCCCCGCGGGAAACACTCCCGCGGGGCCATCGCCAAACCAGCTCAGATGCCGAGCGCGTGCACCCCGCCGTCGACCATGATCATCGAACCAGTGGTCGCGGGCAGCCAGTCCGACAGCACCGCGCACACCGTCTTGGCGGTCGGCTCCGGGTCCGCGGAGTCCCAGCCGAGCGGCGCGCGGCCGTCCCAGCCGCCTTCGAGTTCGCCGAAGCCGGGGATCGACTTGGCGGCCATGGTCTTCATCGGGCCGGCGCTGACGAGGTTGACCCGGATGCCCTGCGGGCCGAGTTCCTTGGCCAGGTACCGGTTCACCGACTCGAGCGCGGCCTTCGCGACGCCCATCCAGTTGTAGACCGGCCACGCGACGCGCGCGTCGAAGTCCATGCCGACGATCGAGGCTCCGCGGCCGAGCAGCGGCAGCGTGGCGACGGCGAGCGACTTGAACGAGAACGCCGAGACGTCCACCGCGACCTTCACGTCGTCGCTGGGCGCGTCCAGGAACGGCGCGCCGAGGCAGCTCTGCGGCGCGAAGCCGATCGAGTGCAGGACGCCGTCGAGGCCGTCGACGTGCTCGCGGACGCGGTCGGCCAGCGAGTCGAGGTGCTCCTGGTTCGTGACGTCCAGTTCCAGCACCGGGGCGGGCTCGGGCAGCCGCTTGGCGATGCGCTCCACCAGCGACAGCCGTCCGAAGCCGGTGAGCACGACCTTCGCGCCCTCCTGCTGGGCGATGCGGGCCGCGTGGAACGCGAGCGAGGCGTCGGTGATGACGCCGGTGATCAGCAGCCGCTTGCCTTCGAGCAATCCGGGCAACACGTCCTCCAGGTCGTGGGTGGTCTTCTCGGGAAAAGAGTCAGTGGCCGAGGCCGAGGCCGCCGTCGACGGGCAGCACCGCGCCGTTGACGTAGCCCGCCTCGTCCGAGGACAGGTACCGGACCGCGGCGGCGATCTCGGCCGGTTCGGCGTAGCGGCCGGACGGGACGTTGGCGAGGATCTCCTTGCGCCGCTCCTCGCTGAGCGCGTCGGTCATGTCGGTGTGCACGAAACCGGGAGCCACCACGTTCGCGGTGATGTTGCGCGAGCCCAGCTCCCGCGCGAGCGAACGCGCGAAGCCGACCAGGCCCGCCTTCGAGGCGGCGTAGTTCGCCTGCCCGGCCGAGCCGGAAAGGCCCACCACGGACGAGATGAACACGAACCGGCCCCAGCGGGCGCGCAGCATGCCGCGCGAGGCCCGCTTGGCGACGCGGAACGCTCCGGTGAGGTTCGCGTTCAGCACGCGCTCGAACTGCTCCTCCGACATCCGCATGAGCAGCGTGTCGTCGGTGAGCCCGGCGTTGGACACCAGGACCTCGACCGGACCCTGGTGCTCCTCCACGAGCTTGAACGCCGTGTCCACCTGCTCGGCGTCGGTGACGTCGGCCTGCACGCCGAACAGCCCCTCCGGCGCGCCGGACCCGCGGTGCGTCACCGCGACCCGGTGGCCCTGCTCCGCGAGGTCGCGGGCGATCGCCAGCCCGATCCCACGGTTGCCGCCGGTGACCAAGACCGACCGTCCCACTGCGTTCTCCTCGTCGTCTTCGCGGTTGCGCCCGCCTGAGGCTATCGGCTGGGCTGACCGGCGGCGCATCCGGCACTCCCGTCCTAAGCGACGGTAAGGAACCGCGTCTCGACCTTGATGGTTACTGCCCGGTTGGTCACCGTGAGTCGCGACACAGGAGGTCAAGGATGACTACCCGGATCCAGGACGCCGGCTCGGCGCGGGACGAGCGGCGCGTGGTCGGCAACGTGCTGCGCGGCTCGATCGGCAATCTCGTCGAGTGGTACGACTGGTACGCCTATTCCGCGTTCACCGTCTATTTCGCGAAGGCGTTCTTCCCCGGCGGCGACGCCACCGCGCAGTTCCTCAACACCGCGGCGGTCTTCGCCGTCGGATTCCTCATGCGCCCGCTCGGCGGCTGGCTGCTCGGCCGGTTCGCCGACCGCTACGGACGCCGTTCCGCGCTCGTGCTCTCGGTTTCGATGATGGCGGCCGGTTCGCTGCTCATCGCGGTGACGCCGGGCTACTCGACGATCGGCATCGCGGCGCCGATCCTGCTGGTGTTTTCCCGGCTGCTGCAAGGGCTTTCGGTCGGCGGCGAATACTCCACCTCGGCGACGTACCTGTCCGAAGTGGCCACTCCCGGCAAGCGCGGCTTCTACTCCAGCTTCCAGTACGTGACGCTCGTCGGCGGGCAGCTGCTGGCGCTGGGGCTGCAGCTGATCCTGCAGAGCGTGCTCACCGACAAGCAGATGGGCGATTGGGGCTGGCGGATCGCGTTCGTTGTCGGCGCGCTCGCGGCGGTGATCGTGATGGCGCTGCGGCGGTCGATGGACGAGTCGGAGAGCTACCAGCGGGTGACCGAGGGCGCGGAAACCGGCAAGGGCGAGCGCGGGACGCTGCGCCAGCTCGTGAAGTACCCGCGCGAGATCCTGCTGGTCGTCGGCCTGACGCTCGGCGGCACGGTCGCGTTCTACACCTACGCGACCTACACGCAGAAGTTCCTGGAGAACACCGCGCACATCCCGCGGCGCACGGTCACCGTGATCATGTTCCTCGCGCTGCTGGTCTTCGCGATCCTGCAGCCGCTGGCCGGACGGCTGTCGGACCGGATCGGCCGCCGGAAGCTGCTGATGTTCTTCGGGATCGCGGGCACCCTGCTGACCGTGCCGATCATGACGCTGATGGCGCGCACCAGCCAGCCGTTCCTCGCATTCCTGCTGCTGCTCGGCGCGCTGGTGATCGTGACCGGCTACACCTCGATCAACGCGATCGTGAAGGCCGAGCTGTTCCCGACCCGGATCCGCGCGATCGGCGTCGGCCTGCCCTACGCGCTCACCGTCGCGATCTTCGGCGGGACCGCAGAGCTGATCGCCCAGGCGCTGAAGAAGGCGGGGCACGAATCGCTCTTCTTCTGGTACGTCGCGGGCTGCGTCCTCGTGTCGCTCGTCGTGTACGCGACAATGCGGGAAACTTCGCGTTCGTCCGCTCTCGAACGCGGCGAGGACTGATCAGGAGGACGGCCGTGCGCGTGCTGCTCGTCGAGGACGACACCGGGGTCGCCCGGGCACTCGCCGAAACGCTGCAAGCGCACGGCCACTCCGTCTCGTCGGTCGGCCGCGGCTCGGACGCCCTCACCCGGCACCGGGACGCGGACCTGCTGCTGCTCGACCTCGGCCTGCCGGATCTCGACGGGCTCGACGTCCTGCGCAAGATCCGGCAGGTGTCGCCGGTGCCGGTGATCGTGCTGACCGCGCGCGACGACGAGCGCTCGGTGGTCCGGGCGCTGCGCTTCGGCGCGGACGACTACCTGGCGAAACCGGTGCGGATGGCCGAACTGCTGGCCCGGATGGACGCCGTGGCGCGGCGCGCGGGCAGCTCCTCCCCCGCCCCGAAAGACCCGGTGGTGCGGATCGAGGACGTCGAGATCGACCTGGCCGCCCGCCGCGTCGTGGCCGGCGGCCGGGACATCGGGCTGACCACCAAGGAATTCGCCGTGCTGGCGGTGCTCGCCGCGCGGCCCGGCACCGCGGTGAGCCGCCAGCAGCTGATGGACGAGGTGTGGGGCGACGCGTACCTCGCGGTTTCGCGCTCGCTCGACGTCCACATGACCCAGCTGCGCGCGAAGCTCGACCGGCCCGGCCTGCTCACCACGATCCGCGGCTTCGGCTACCGGCTCGGCCGGGGCTGACCCGGTGCGCACTCGCCTGCTGGCCGTCCTGGTCACGCTCGCGCTCGCCGTCGTGGCGGCATTCGCCGTCCCTCTCCTGTCCGCGACCGCCGACCAGCGGACCCAGCAATTGGTGATTTCTCGCAGCAGCGACGTCGACCGCTTCGTGGTGCTCGCGCAACAGGCGGTCGATTCCGGCGACGCGACCGCGTTGAACGCCGACGCGCGGCAGTATTCGTCGTTATACAGCGAAGGCGTGCTGATCGTCGACGCGCAGCGGCGGCCGCTCGTCGAAACCGGCGGGCTGACCAGCAGCGATCCGGCCGCGCGGGCCCTCATCGAGGCGACGCTGCGGAACCAGCCGGACTCGCCGGTCGAGCGGATCCGGCCGTGGTCGGACGCTCCGGTGCTGTTCGCGCGCCCGGTCGGCACCGGGACGCGCGTCTCCGGCGTGGTCCTGCTGCGCGCGTCGGTGACCGCCGCGGCGGCCGACGTCGGCGCGGCGTGGAGCGCGATCGCGACCGGGGCGATGGTGGTCGCGGCGCTGTTCGTGCTGCTCGCGGTCCTGCTGTCGCGGTGGATGGTGCGGCCGCTGGTGGAGCTGGAAACCGGCGTGCTGGCCGTGGCGGGCGGACGCCGGGCGCAGGTGCCGGAACGGTCCGGGCCGCGCGAGCTGCGGTCGCTCGCCGCGTCGGTGAACCGGATGTCCGACGCCGTGGTCGAATCGGCGAACCAGCAGCAGCGGCTCGTCGCGGACACCTCGCACCAGCTGCGGAACCCGATGGCCGCGCTGCGGCTCCGGCTCGAACTGCTCGGCACCGAGGTCGAAAACCGCCCGGCGTACGAGGCGACGGTGGCGGAAGTCGAACGGCTGGAACGCATTCTCGACGGCCTGCTCGCGCTGGCCACCGCGGAAAGCACCGCGACCCGGCTGGCCGCGCGCGCTGATGACGAGCCCGCCGACCTGGCCGCGGTCGTAGCGGAACGGGTCGACGCTTGGCGGTTGTCCGCCGACGAAGCCGGCGCGACCCTCGTGCCGTGCGAGGGGCATACTGAGCCGCTGCTGGTGCACACGCCGGAGAGCGAACTGGCGCAGATTCTCGATGTCCTGCTGGACAACGCCGTCCACCACGCCGGTCAGGGAGCGACCATCACCGCCGCTTGGGAGTCCACTCCGGACAGTGTCACGCTGATCGTCACCGACGACGGTCCCGGTCTCCCGCCGGAGGACCTCGCCCGGGCCACCGAACGATTCTGGCGCGCGGGCGGCGACGGCGCACCGCGCGGGACCGGCCTCGGCTTGGCCATCGCCCGCGAGCAAACCCGTGCCCGGGGCGGGGTTCTGGAGCTGCGCGCGGTCGAACCGCACGGCTTGCAAGTCCGGATCACGCTGCCCGCGGCGGTGACCCCATGACAGTCACCCGCCGCGCCGCCCTCCTCGGCGGCCTCGCCCTGACGCTCGCCGCCTGCGACGACACTTACCGCGGCCCGGAGCGGAAGATCACCATCGCGTCCGGCGAACCCGGCGGGTTCTATCTGGCCTTCGCGGAAGTTCTGGCCGCCGAGGTGTCGCGCGCTGAACCGCGCTTGCACTGCAGCGCGCTCCCCACCGAGGCGAGCGTCGAGAACGTGCAACGCGTCCAAGACGGAACGGCCGACTTCGGCCTGGCCCTCGCGGACGTCGCGCAATCCGCCATTACCGGCGGCACACCGTTCGGGAAACCCGTTCCGCTGCAAGCACTCGGCCGCGTCTACGAGAACTATCTGCAGCTGGTCGTCCGCGCCGAGGACCGCCTCACCGACCTGCGTTCCCTGGCCGGCCGCCCGATCTCAGTCGGCGCGAGCCGGTCCGGTGCCGCGCAGCTGGGCGAACGGGTCTTCGCCGCGAGCAACATCCCGGTCCAAGCCCAGCACCTGCCGCTGAACGACGCGGTCGCCGCCCTGCACGACCGCCGGATCGACGCGTTCCTCTGGTCCGGCGGCATCCCGACCCCCGCACTCGCCGACCTCAACCGCACGACGCCGCTCTCGCTCATCCCGCTCGCGTCGGTGCTCCCGCAGCTGCGCAAGGCGTACGGGCCGCTGTACGAGCAGGTGCAGGTGCCTGCCGGGGCCTACCGCGGGGTGGGCGCGCTCGGGACGATCGGGGTGGCGAACCTCTTGGTCTGCTCGCCTAAGCTGCCGTTCGACGTCGCTGCCGCTGTGGTGCGGGTACTCGTTGAACGAGCCGCCGAACTCGTGCCCGCGCAAGCTGTCGGGACGCAGTTCCTCGACGTGCGCACCCTGATCGGCACCCACCCCGTCCCGCTGCACCCGGGGGCGGCCGACACCTACCGCGCCCTGCACGGCTGATCGCTAGATTGGTCGGGTGACCGAACGCCGACCTCTCGTCGAAATGCCCCTCCGCGTGCGCTATCACGAATGCGACGGCCAGGGGATCGTCTTCAACGCGCATTACCTGGCCTACGCGGACATGGCGGCGTTCGAGGTGGAGAGAGCACTGTTCGGTTCGCACGACGGGCTGCTCGCCACCGGGGTCGACCTGGTGGTCGCCGAGTCGCATCTGCGGTATATCGCGCCCTGCCGTTACGACGACGAACTGGTGGTCGCCGTGTACCTCGTGCACCAGGGCACCACGTCGATGCAGTTCGAGCAGGAAATCCGCCGCGACGGCACGGTGACGACCGAGATCCGACTGCGGTACGTGTTCGTGGACACCGCCAATTACCGCAAGGCGGAGCCGCCGCCGGAGGTGCGCGCGGCCTACGCCAAGTACCTTCCCGAGGCGGCGTGATGTTCCGAGTTCTCTTCTACCGCCCCGAAATCCCGCCCAACACCGGCAACGCGATCCGGCTGGCCGCGAACACCGGATGCGAGCTGCACCTGGTCGAGCCGCTGGGATTCACCTTGGAGGACAAGCAGCTCCGCCGGGCCGGGCTGGATTACCACGACCTCGCGCGGGTCCACGTGCACGCTGATCTGGCCGCGGCGTGGCAAGTCCTCCTGCCCGCGAAGGTGTATGCGTTCAGCGCGACCGCGACCCGGCTGTACACCGATGTTTCTTACGCACCCGGCGATGTGCTGATGTTCGGGCCGGAATCCGCCGGGCTGCCGGACGAGGTTCAGCGGGCCGCGGAGGTCACCGACCGGCTGCGGTTGCCGATGCTGCCGAACAACCGGTCGCTGAACCTCGCGAACACGGCCGCCATCGCCGTCTACGAGGGCTGGCGGCAGAACGGCTTCACGACGCCGTAGCTGATCCGGCGGCAGGTGCGAAGGCCGTGATCGCGTCGGCGAGTTCCGCCGGAGCTTCCAGCGGGATCAGGTGGCCGGTTTTCGGAAGCACCGCGAGGTTCGCTCCGGAAAGGTAGGGCACCAGGTTGTCGACGAGGATGTCGACCGGCTCGACCTGGTCGTTCTCTCCGGCGACCACGAGGGCGGGGACGCTGATCCTGCGGGTGTGTTCGCTGATGTCCTCCGCGATGCCGCGCAGCGGCCACTCCGTGCGCGCGGCGTCGGCACTGGCCCGCGAGTCGGTCGCGATCTGCGCCTTGACCGGCTCGGACAGCTCGGTCGCGGTCAGGATGTGCTCCCGTGCGCTGGCGACGGACTCGGCGGAGTCGTAGGCATGGGAAAGGCCTTCCCGGTACGTGGGAGTGACCTCGGCGGCGGGCTTCGCCGGGGCGGGGCCGACGAGAACGATTCCGCGGAGTCCGTCGGGCCGGGCCGCCGCGACGAGTTGCGCGACCTTGCCGCCCATGGAATGTCCGACGAGGACGTAGTCGGTGACGCCCGCATCGGCGATCACGGCGAGCGTGTCGTCCGCGAGCTGGCGAAGAGTGTAAGGGCCCGCCAGGTGCTTCGAGCGGCTCCAGCCGCGGAAGTCGACAGTGAGCATGTCGCGTCCCGCGAGACGGTCTACGACGAGGTCCCAGGTGCGGGCGGAGCCGCCCCAGTAGTGCAGGAACACCAGGGTCGGCCCGGTCCCCGGCCGATGGTCGTAAGCGGGCAGTAGCTGCTGTTGCGTCGTGGTCATAGTGGCCCTTTCGATCAGTGGTGTGCGGCAGGGTTTTCCGATGCCTCCATGGAATCCCTTCCGCGACGCCGGGGCATCGGCAGGACTGGTCGGCTCATGGTGAAAACTGGACAGGTGACCGGGATCCGGCAGATGACCTACCAGCCCGCCGGGCGGCGCGCCGCCAGTGTCGAGACGATGACGTTCGACCGCCTTCGCGAGCTGAACGACGGCGGGACCCAGCGTGCCGACTTCCACGTCCTCGCCGTAGTCGATGCCGGACACGGTTCCGTCACCGTGGACTTCCTCCAGCACCCGCTCCAGGAGCGATCCGCGGTGTGGGTCGCGCCTGGAGCAGTGCACCGGTGGGACGACATCGCCGACGTGACGGGACAGGTCGTGCTGTTCGTGCCGACCGCGCCGGTCACCCGCGCCACCCGGGAACTCGCCGCGTCCCCGGACCTGGCCGCGCGCTGGGCCATTCCCGCCGCGGACTGGCCGTTCGTCGCCGCCGCGCGCGACCATCTCGTCCTCGAAACATCCGCGCCGCCCGGTGACATCCCGGCAGAGCTGCCCGAGATCCTGCTCTCCGCGCTCCTCGCCCGGCTCCGACCCCGCCCTGCCGAAGCCCGGCCGGTCAATCCGGTGTTCCGGCGGTTCCAGTCCAGCGTCGAAGCGCATTTCCGGGAACATCACGACGCCGGCTACTACGCCTGGACGCTCGGTTACTCGCCCCGCACCCTCACCAGGGCCGTGCAGCAGGCCACCGGACGCACCGCGAAGGCATACGTCGTCGACCGGATCGTCCTGGAAGCCAAACGGCTCCTCGCGCACGACCGGCTCACCGCGGCCGCCTGCGCCCGCACGCTCGGCTTTCCCGACGCGTCCAACTTCTCGGTGTTCTTCCGCAAGGCAACCGGGGTGCGGCCGGGCGCGTGGCAGGCCGCCGAGCCTGTTACGGCAATCTCTGGCCGAACACCAGCGCGGTAGCCGCCCCGGCCATGAGGATGATCGTCCCCAGCACCACCCACGGCTTGCTCGCGTCCGCGTTCTTCAGCTCGTACCCGATCTGCTCCCCCAAGTCGGCGTACACGCGTTTCAGCTCGTCCGCGCTCGCTGCCTTGTAGAACTCTCCTCCGGACAGCCGGGCGATCTCGCGCAGCGACTCGTCGTCCACGCGGACGTCCTGCTGTTTGCCCTCGATGTCGACCGACCCGTGCTCGGTGCCGAACGAAATCGACGAGATCGGCATCTGCGCCTGCTTCGCCGCCTGCGCCGCCGTGTACGCGCCGCGGGGGGCGTACAGGTCTTCCGGCACCGTCTGCTTGCCGTCGCTCATCAGCACGATCCGCGCGGGCGGCGGCCCGTCCGCGCCGCCGACCACCGCCGAGAAGCTCTGGATCGACTGCATCGCCGCGTAAATGCCTTCGCCGGTGGCGGTGGACTGCGCGAGCTTGAGGTTGTCGATCGCCTTCGTCACGCCCGCCCGGTCCGTGGTGGGGTTGACCAGCACGGTCGCGGTTCCGGCGAAGGAGATCAGGCCCAGGTTGACGCCCGGCGTCATGTTCTGCGCGAACTGTTTCGCCGCGTCCTGAGCCGCCTTCAGCCGCGTCGGGGCGACGTCGGTGGCTTCCATCGACAGCGACACGTCGATCACCAGCATGACCGTCGCCCGGTTGCGCGGGACCTTCTGCTCGGCCGTCGGACCGGCCAGCGAAACCGTCAGGAACAGCAGCGACAGCACGATCAGCACCGCGGGCACGTGCCGGATCCAGCCCTGCGCCTTGGGCGCGACCTTCTCCAGCAGTTCGAGGTTCGCGAACCGCATCACCCGGCGGCGGCGCTGCCGCTGCGACAGCACGTACGCGGCCGCCACCGCGGCGACCGCGATCAGCAGCAGGAACCACCACGGGGAACTGAATCCGGCGAGGCTCATGCCGTCGCCTCCTTACCGGTCGTCCGGGCGGCGGTCGCGGGCGTGCTCACGCGACCCCTCCCGACCAGCGGCGCTTGCGGGCGACCACGAACCGCACCATGTCCGCGATCCAGTCGGAATCGGTGCGCAGCACCAGATGCGCCGCCCCGGCCCGGCGCAGCGCGGCCGCGACCGCCTGCCGGTGCGCGTTCGCCGCCGCGCCGAATTCCTTGCGCAGCAACGCCGAAGCGTGCACCTCGCGCTGCCGTCCGGTCTCCGGGTCGGCCAGCACGACGGTGCCGACGTCCGGCAGGTCCACGTCGCGCGGGTCGATGATCTCGATCGCGATCAGCTCGTGCCGCCCGGCGAGCGCGCGCAGCGGGCGCTCCCAGTCCATCGGGCCGAGGAAGTCGGACAGCACCACCGCGAGACCGCGCCGCCGCGGCGGACGGCGCAGCTTTTCCAGCGCACCGGCCAAATCGCCGCGGACGCCCTCGGGGGCACGGGGCGTCTCGGCGAGCCGCCGCACCAGGCCGCGGGCGTGCGGAAGCCCACCGCGCGCGGGGAGCCGGGTGATGCCCTCGCCGTTGGACACGAGCGCGCCGATGCGGTTCCCGCCGCCGCCGGTCAGGTGCGCGACCGCCGCGGTCGCGCAGACGACCAGGTCGCGTTTCTCGCACAGCGCGGTGCCGAAGTCGAGGCTCGCCGACATGTCCGCGACGACCCACGTCTCCAGCTCGCGGTCGGCGACCGTCTCGCGGATGTGCGGCGTCGTCGTGCGCGCGGTGACCGCCCAGTCCATCCGGCGCACGTCGTCGCCGGGCTGGTACGGCCGGGCTTCGCCGGGCTCGGACCCCGGGCCCGGGACGAGCCCGAGGTGGTTGCCCTGGAGCAGTCCGTCGAGGCGGCGGCGCACCTCGAGTTCGAGGGTGCGCAGCCCCGCTTCCATCCGCTCGCCGCGCAGGATCGGCGGGGCCCAGCCGGGCCGTCCGCCCGGGTCTTTCGAGGAGGTGCCAGCCACGCCGTTACCTGACGGGCGCGCCCGCCGGCACGGGGCCGGCGCCGCCCTGCGGCCGGGCCGAAACCTGCGGCAGCGGCACGGTCTGCAGCACGCGGGTGACGATGTGGTCCACCGGGACGCCGTCGGCCAGCGCGTCGTAGGACAGCACGAGGCGGTGCCGCAGCACGTCCGGCACGACGTCGACGACGTCCTGCGGGAGCACGTAGTCGCGGCCGCGCACGAGCGCCAGCGCCCGCGCCGCGGCGATGATGCCGAGGCTCGCGCGCGGCGAGGCCCCGTAGGACACCCAGCCCGCGACGTCGGAAAGCCCGTGGTCGTTCGGGGTGCGCGTGGTGAGCACGAGCCGCACGACGTAGTCGACCAGCGCGTGGTGCACGAACACCTGCGACGCGACGCCCTGCAGCCGCACCAGCTCCGCCGGGCTCAGCACCTCGTGCGGTTCCGGCGGCGTGACGCCCATCCGGTAGATGATCTCGCGCTCCTCCTCGGCGGAGGGGTACTCGACCAGGATCTTGAACAGGAACCGGTCGCGCTGGGCTTCCGGCAGCGGGTAGACGCCCTCGTTCTCGATCGGGTTCTGCGTGGCCAGCACGAGGAACGGATCGGGCATCGGGAAGGTCTTGCCGCCGATCGACACGTGCCGCTCGGCCATCACCTCGAGCATCGCCGACTGCACCTTCGCCGGGGCGCGGTTGATCTCGTCGGCGAGCACGAAGTTCGCCACGACCGGGCCCAGCTCGACGTCGAAGCGCTCGGCGCCCTGGCGGTAGATGCGCGTGCCGAGGATGTCGGCGGGCACCAGGTCGGGAGTGAACTGCACGCGGGAGAAAGAACCGCCCACGACGCGCGCGAACGTCTCGACCGCCAGCGTCTTCGCGACCCCGGGCACGCCTTCGAGCAGCAGGTGCCCCTTCGCCAGCAGCCCGACGAGCATGCGCTCCACCAGCCGGTCCTGCCCGACGATGACGCGCTTCACCTCGAACACGGTGCGTTCCAGCAGCTGGGCGTCCCGCGCCGGGGTGCCGGGCTGCTGCCCGTTCGCTCCCTCGGCGTAGCCGGGCTCGGTCACTCTTCCTCCAGGGGTTTCCGCGTCTGCGTGCTCGCCCGCGACCCTACTGGGTCGAGAACTTCCCGCGACGGTAGCCAATCGCATCGCCGGTGTGACAGCTGTGAAGCCCCTGTCAGCGGTGCTTTTCCAGGTCCTCCGGCGTGTCGATGTCGTCGCTCTCGCCCGGCTCCGCGGGGACTTCCGCGATCCGCAATCCGCCGAGCGTCCGACGCAGCGACGCGTTTTCCGGACGCTCCGGCATCGCCCCGCGCAACGCCGCCGTGCGCCAAGCGCTCACCAGCCATTGCCGCTCCCCTGTCGCATCGACGAGCACGGCACCGTCTGTATCGACCACTGTGGACCGCAGCCGGTCCACAGTGGAGCGCCGGATGCCCGGGAGATCAGCGGCGAGCAGCACGACGAGTTCGGCGTCCCCCACTGCTTCCAGCCCCGCCGCCAGCGCCGCGACCGGCCCCGCGCCGGGGACGGCCTCGCGCGTCCAGACAACCGTGTCGTATCCCGGCCGCCGCGGACCGCACACCACGACCGGGTCCGCTCCCGCCAGCGCCTCGACGGCCCGGCCCAGCAAGGAGATCCCGCCGACGCGCAGCTCCGGCTTGTCCACTCCGGACAATCGGCGCGCGGACCCGCCGGCGAGCACGATCCCGGCGAACCGGCGTTCAGTCATCGCCCCAGCGTGCCCGCCGCGGAAACCCGCGCGCGCTCCGGGGTCGCCCGCGTTAGGTTGCCGTCGTGCCTGACGCCGCGCGGCTGCTCGCCGCTTACGACCGCGAAGTCCGCCAAGCCGAACTGAGCCAGGCTGAACCTGGCCAAGAACTGACTGTCGACGGCCCGCTCGCGCGCCTCACCGGCGGCCGCCGCGGGTTTGTCTCCGGCCCGCCCGACCTCGGCGTGACCGGCTCGGCGCTCGACGAGCTGATCGCCCGGCAGCGCGCGTTCTTCGCCGCGCGCGGCGAGGAGTTCGAGTGGAAGACGCGCAGCCACGACCGTCCCGTGCAGCTGCCGGAACGGTTGCTCGCCGCCGGATTCGTCCCGGAGGAGACTGAAACCGTCCTGATCGCGCCGCTCGACGCGGTCGCCGCCTCGGCCCCGCCGTCCACCGACGTCGTCGTGCGAGAGGCAGCCGGCGACGACGACCTGCTGCGGATCGCGACCCTGTCGGCCTCGGTGTTCGGCCACGACGAGGCCGCGGTGGCCGCCGATCTGCTCGCCCGGGCCCGCGCCGATTCCGGAACCACGACGCACGTCGTCGCCGAAGCGGACGGCCGGTTCGTCGCCGCGTCCCGGCTGGAGTTGGTTCCCGGCACCGGATTCGCCGGGCTGTGGGGCGGCGCGACCCTCCCCGAATGGCGCGGCCGAGGCCTCTACCGCGCCCTCGTCGCACACCGCGTCGGCACAGCCCGCGCCCGCGGCGTGGCCTATCTGCAGGTCGACGCCCTGCCCACCAGCCGCCCGATCCTCGAACGGCTCGGCTTTACCGCCGTCACCGAAACGACCCCGTACGTGTGGAGCCCCCTGAGCCGCTAAAGCACGACACCCACGGCCCGCCACCCGCGTAGCCGCCGAGGCCGACTGCGGGTTCGTCGCACCCCGCGTCACCAGAACGGCTCGGCTTCACCGCCGCCCCGTACGTGTGGGTGCCCGCTCAGCCGATGAGGCGAGTCGCGTACGGCATGATCCCGCCGTAGCGGACCGGGACCACGCGCACGTACGAACCCGACTGCGGGGCCTCCACCATCTGCCCGTTGCCCAGGTACAGCGCGACGTGGTGGATGCCGCCCGAACCGCCCCAGAAGAGCATGTCGCCGCGGCGCATCTGCGACAGCGGCACATGGCGGCCGGAGTTGTACTGGTAGCCGCTGTAGTGCGACAGGCCCTGGACGCCGGCGAAGGCGTAGATCATCAGGCCGGAGCAGTCGAAGCCGATCTTGCGGTAGTCGCCGTAGCTGTCGGCCACGCCGCCGTCGCGGATGCCGCGGGTCGGGCCGCTGCCGTTGCCGCCGCCCCACGCGTACGGCATGCCCACTTTGGACAGCGCCCGCGCGATCACGGCCTCGATCGAGCTGCCCGCCGCCGGGGACGGACGGCCGCGGCTGCCGCCGCCGTTGTCGTCGTCGCCACCGTCGTTGTTGTTGTTCGCCGCGGCTGCCCGCAGCGCCGCCTGCCGGGCGCGCTCCTCGTCCTCGCGCTGCTTCTGCGCGAGCCAGTCCTGGTAGCGCTGGCGCTGCCCCTGCAGCCCGTTGACCTTCGCCTGCGCCGCGTACAGCTGCTGCTCGACGGAGTTCTTGCTGGCCTCCAGCTGCGTGTTCTGCGAGGCCTGGGCCTGCTGCGCGGCCACGGCGGCGGACTGCGCGGCGTCCGCGGTGCCCTTCGCCCGGGTGGCCGCGTCCTGCTTCTGCTGCGCGAGCTCGAGCGCCTTGCGCGCGGCCGAGTCCTTGTTGGCCTTGTCGGTCTGCGCCTGCTGGAGCCGGTCCATCGCGTTGAGCCGCGACCCGCCGATGGCGTTGAGCAGCTGGGCGCGGGCGAGCAGGTCCTTCGGGCTGTCCGAGGTCAGGTACGCCGAGATCGACCCGATCGTGCTGCCCTGCTCGAAGCTGGCGGCGGCGAACTTCTTCGCGTCCTCGCGAGCCTTCTCGATCGCGCCGACCGCCGCGTCCGCCTCCTGGCGCGCGGACTTCGCGTCGTTCTGCGCCTGGGTCGCCTCGTCCTGCGCCGTCTGCAGGTCGACCAGGGCCTTCATGGCCTGTTCCTGCTTCAGCTCGACGTCGTCCTGCAGCGCGCTCAGCTTCTGCTCGGCCTGGGCGAGCTGGTTCGTGAGCCGGCCGACCTCGCCCGCCTTCGCGCTGGCGTCGCCCTTGGCCGAGTCGATCGCCGAATCGCTCGGGTTCGGCGGCGGCGGGGGCACCGCGAGCCCCGTGCCCGTCGCGCCGAGCAGCGCCGCCAGGGCGACGGCCGCGACCGTCAGGCCTCGCCGGGCTCCCGCGCCGCGCACCAGCGCGTCCGCCGTCCCGGACCGTCCCCGCCGGACCCTCACGCCCGCCACCTCCGCTCACTGGCTGCCGCGTTACGGGCACACCGCGTACCACTGCAGTCACACCACTATCACAAGCCTCAGGAAGAACTTACACACCGCGGAGATCATTTCCCCTGTTCGGGGGACCTGGCGGGACGGCGTGTCCGGATGGCGCACGTCACTCCGCGTGTCGTCTTGAACGAAATACAGGACACGCGTACTGTTTGGGGCGACGGACGAGGTGTGCCCTCCCGGTTCCGGTTCTACGGTGGGGGTGCGCAAGACTCGCCTGGGTCGACCCGACGACCCGGAGAACGACACCGAACTGACCCGGGAGGAAACGCCGGCTGCGGCGTGGAATCCATGCCACTGGAGTTAGACGTGACTGCACCTAGCAAGGACAGCTTCGGCGCCAAGGACACCTTGCAGGTGGAAGAGAACTCGTACGAGATCTTCCGCCTGGACAAGGTCGAAGGCTCCGCGCGGCTGCCCTACAGCCTGAAGATCCTCCTCGAGAACCTGCTGCGCACCGAGGACGGCGCGAACATCACCGCCGACCACATCCGCGCGCTCGGCGGCTGGGATCCGAACGCGGACCCGTCGACCGAGATCCAGTTCACGCCCGCCCGGGTGATCATGCAGGACTTCACCGGCGTGCCCTGCGTGGTCGACCTGGCCACCATGCGCGAGGCCGTGACCGACCTCGGCGGCGACCCGGACAAGGTCAACCCGCTCGCTCCGGCCGAGATGGTCATCGACCACTCGGTGATCATCGACGTGTTCGGCCGCGCGGACGCCTTCGAGCGCAACGTCGAGATCGAGTACGAGCGCAACCGCGAGCGCTACCAGTTCCTGCGCTGGGGCCAGGGCGCCTTCGACGAGTTCAAGGTCGTCCCGCCGGGCACCGGCATCGTGCACCAGGTCAACATCGAGCACCTGGCCCGCACCGTCATGGCGCGCAACGGCCAGGCCTACCCGGACTCCTGCGTCGGCACCGACTCGCACACCACCATGGTCAACGGCCTCGGCGTGCTGGGCTGGGGCGTCGGCGGCATCGAGGCCGAGGCGGCCATGCTCGGCCAGCCGGTCTCCATGCTGATCCCGCGCGTCGTCGGCTTCAAGCTGACCGGCGAGATCCCGGCCGGCGTGACCGCGACCGACGTCGTGCTCACGATCACCGAGATGCTGCGCCGCCACGGCGTGGTCGGCAAGTTCGTCGAGTTCTACGGCGAGAGCGTCGCCCAGGTACCGCTGGCCAACCGCGCCACCATCGGCAACATGAGCCCGGAGTTCGGCTCCACCGCGGCGATCTTCCCGATCGACGAGGAGACCGTCCGCTACCTCAAGCTGACCGGCCGCTCGGCCGAGCAGGTCGCGCTGGTCGAGGCGTACGCCAAGGAGCAGGGCCTCTGGCACGACCCGTCGCACGAGGCGCAGTACTCCGAGTACCTCGAGCTGGACCTGTCGACGGTCGTCCCGTCGATCGCCGGCCCGAAGCGCCCGCAGGACCGCATCGAGCTGTCCGACGCGAAGTCCTCGTTCCGCAAGTCGGTGCACGACTACGTGGAGGGCGAGCAGCCCACCCCGCACACCAACGTCGACGAGAAGGTCGAGGAGAGCTTCCCGGCCTCCGACGCGCCCGCGCTGTCGTTCCAGGACGAGACCGCCGTGCCGGTGCAGTCCGCGGCCAACGGGGCCACCGGGCGGCCGAGCAAGCCGGTCAAGGTGTCCAGCGCCGACCGCGGCGAGTTCGTGCTCGACCACGGCGCCGTCGTGATCGCCTCGATCACCTCGTGCACCAACACCTCCAACCCGTCGGTCATGCTCGGCGCGGCGCTGCTCGCGCGCAACGCGGTCGACAAGGGCCTGTCGGTCAAGCCGTGGGTCAAGACGTCGATGGCTCCCGGCTCGCAGGTCGTCACCGACTACTACGAGAAGGCCGGTCTCTGGCCGTACCTCGAGAAGCTCGGCTACCACCTGGTCGGCTACGGCTGCACCACCTGCATCGGCAACTCGGGCCCGCTGCCCGAGGAGGTCTCGGCCGCGGTGCAGGAGAACGACCTGACCGTCGTGTCGGTGCTGTCGGGCAACCGGAACTTCGAGGGCCGGATCAACCCGGACGTCAAGATGAACTACCTGGCGTCGCCGCCGCTGGTCATCGCGTACGCGCTGGCCGGGACGATGGACTTCGACTTCGAGAACCAGCCGCTGGGCCAGGACTCCGAAGGCAACGACGTGTTCCTCAAGGACATCTGGCCGTCGCCGCAGGAGATCCAGGAGACCATCGACTCCGCGATCACGCAGGAGATGTTCTCGAAGGACTACGCGGACGTGTTCGACGGCGGCGAGCGCTGGAAGTCGCTCCCGACGCCGACCGGCAAGACCTTCGACTGGGACGCCGAGTCCACCTACGTCCGGAAGCCCCCGTACTTCGACGGCATGACCGCCGAACCGGCTCCGGTGCGGGACATCTCGGGCGCCCGGGTGCTGGCGAAGCTGGGCGACTCGGTCACCACCGACCACATCTCCCCCGCCGGCGCGATCAAGGCCGACACCCCGGCCGGCCGCTACCTGACCGAGCACGGCATCGAGCGCAAGGACTTCAACTCCTACGGCTCGCGCCGCGGCAACCACGAGGTCATGATCCGCGGGACCTTCGCGAACATCCGGCTGCGCAACCAGCTGCTGGACGACGTGCAGGGCGGCTACACCCGCGACTTCACCCAGGAGGGCGGCCCGCAGGCCTTCATCTACGACGCGGCCCAGAACTACGCCGCGGCGGGCACCCCGCTGGTCGTGCTGGGCGGCAAGGAGTACGGCTCCGGTTCGTCCCGCGACTGGGCGGCCAAGGGCACCAGCCTGCTGGGCGTGCGCGCGGTGATCACCGAGTCGTTCGAGCGCATCCACCGCTCGAACCTGATCGGCATGGGCGTCATCCCGCTGCAGTTCCCGGAGGGCGAGTCGGCGTCGTCGCTGAAACTGGACGGGACCGAGACGTTCGACATCGAGGGCATCACGAAGCTGAACGAGGGCGAAACCCCCCGCACGGTCCACGTGACGGCCACGAAGGAAGACGGCTCGAAGGTCGAGTTCGACGCGGTCGTCCGCATCGACACCCCCGGCGAGGCGGACTACTACCGCAACGGCGGCATCCTGCAGTACGTCCTGCGGAAGATGACCCAGTCCTGACGGTCTGACCCCAAGTACGTGGCCCGCCCCGGTTCCCCGGGGCGGGCCACGCTTGGTTTCCGGCCGCCGCTCCGCACCGGGCGCCCTCGTGCCACGTCCGTGAGGGGAACCCTGAGTGAACTGCGCCCCGGAAGTTGGACTGGGAATCCAGTTCCAGCTGTCCGGGGAGTGGTTCGTTGCATCCACGCAGTTCGTTGTCTGAGTGGCAGCGGGCGTCCGCTGTTGCGTTGTTCGAGGACGGGTATGGCGCGAAGGCCGTGGCGTCCCGGTTGGGGGTGTCGGCGGGTGCCGTGCGACGCTTGCGTGATCGTTGGAGGCTGCGGAGCGCGGGAGCGCTGATGGACAAGCCAGGCAGGCGGTCGTTCGCGTTCGAGTTCAAGCTGGAGGTCGTGCGCCGGTATGTCGGCGGCGAGGCGACCGCGGCCGAGCTGGCGCGCGAGCACGGGCTGTCCTCGCCCAAACTCGTGGAGAACTGGGCGCGGGCGTATCGGCGCGAGGGAGAGGACGCGTTGCGGCCCAAGCCGAAAGGCCGTCCGCCCGGTGTCGCGGACTCGCCGGGTCCCGGCGAGCTGGAGCGGTTGCGGGCGGAGAACCTGCGGCTGTCGGCGGAGAACGCCTACCTAAAAAAATTGCGGGCCTTGAGGGAGCAGGGGCGAGGGTGAAAACCCAGGCCGTCGCCGCCCTCAAGGCCGACTATCCGCTGCCGGTGCTGCTGGCGGTCGCGGGCCTGGCCCGGTCGACGTTCTTCTACCACCAGGCCCGGCCCGACCGGCCCGACCCGCACGCCGGGCTCAAGGCCGCGATCGCCGAGGCGTTCGAGGCCGCCCGCGGCCGCTACGGGCACCGGCGGATCCACACGGTCCTGGCCCGCGCCGGCTGGCGGGTGGCGAAGAAAACCGTGCTCGCGCTGATGAACGCCCTCGGCCTGGTCTGCCAGGTCCGGCGGCCGCGCCGGCGCCGGTCCTGGCCCGGCCGGCCCGGCACGGCCGCCGAGAACCTGCTCAACCGCGAGTTCGGCGCCGAGGCCCCGGACACCAAATGGGTCACCGACGTGACCGAGTTCCGCATCGGCGACCGCAAGGTCTACCTCTCGCCCGTGATCGACCTGTTCGACCGGTCCGTGATCGCCTACGCCTGCGGGCCGTCCCCGACGCTGGAGCTGACGAACTCCTCGCTGCGCGCCGCGATCGCGACCCTGCCCGCCGGAGCCCGCCCGCTGGTGCACTCCGACCAGGGCTTCCAGTACCGGCACGCCTCCTGGCGCTCCCTGCTCGCCGACGCCGGCCTGACCCAGTCGATGTCCCGGCGAGCCACCTGCCTGGACAACGCCGTCGCCGAGAACTTCTTCGGCCACCTCAAAGAAGAACTCTTCCACCACACCAAGTTCGACACCGTCGACACGTTCATCACGGCACTGCACGACTACATCGACTGGTACAACACCACCCGCATCTCCACCACGCTCCAAGGCCTGAGCCCGGCCGAATACCGGGCCCAGACCCTCGCCGCCTAACCTCTACATAACCAGTCCAACTTCCGGGGCCCAGTTCAGAGGGACTCTGAGTCCCTCAGGGTTCCCCTCACGACACTCCCGCCCCGCCGCCTCCGCGCCCCAATGCCACATTGGGTGCGTCAGACGCAACGAATGCCACATTGGGTGCGTCACATGCACCCAATGCCACATTGGGGCGCTCCCCGCTCCGCCCAACGCAGCGACGCCCAAGCCGCGAAAAAACCGCCGCCGATGCACCCAAACAGCGCAGCACCCAAGCCGAGCAACAAACCGCCACCGATGCACCCCAACCACCGGGGGCACCCACCCCTCCCCCAACCCCGATACAAAGCCGCCCTGCGGTTCGGGGGTGCTTGTCAAGGCATCTTTCCCGCCTTGACAAGCACCCCCGAACCGTCAGCACAATGAAAAATCGGGGTGCCCCACGCAACCACCCAATAGCAATGTCGCCGCCAGGCGACGAGCCGAAACGCCCCCCTACCCAACAACCGCACCAGTTTGAGGATCCACCCTCACCACCCCCGCCCCCGCACGCGAAAAGTCGAACATCCCCGACAACGACCCAGCCATCACATCGAACGACCCGCCGCCAACCCGCCCCAAATGCCAGTTGTCCTCGATAAACCGCAACACCGAAGTCTGATCCGTCACGGTGTGATCAACATAATTAACCCGACTGAACGGAGAAATCACCAACAACGGCAGTCGCGGCCCATACCCACACCGATCCGCAAACCCACCCAACTTAACCGGCTCAGCCGTACAAATCGAAGCATCCTGCGCCAAATCATGCGACCCGTTCACCACCCGGGCCGGAACATGATCATACCAACCGTCGGAATCGTCATAAGCCAACACAATCGCCGTATTCTTCCACTGCGGCGAAGCCTGGATCCGATTAATCTCCTCAGCCACGAACGCCTGCTCGTCCAACGGATCCGAGTACCCGGCATGCCCGTCCTGATACTCCGGAGCCTTCAGAAAACTCACCGCAGGCATAGTCCCCGCCGCAAGCGCGTCATTGAAGTCCCGAACATCATACTGATGATTAGCCTGATCCTGCTGCCCCACCGCAGCCAACGACGACGGCGGCAGATGCTTCCGATTAGCAGTAGACCGGTAATACTGGAACGGCTCGTGATGCGGACTGTAATCAACCGAAGCCTGCCCGCCCACATTCGCATGCTTGGCCCCGCAAACGGCATACCCGTTAGCCTCACCAGTAGGCCGGAACCCCCCTTGGAACCACCCCCAGGTAACCCCACGCGCATTCAGCAAATCACCGACATTCCGCCCCCGGAACTCCCCGAGATTGTCCTTAGCGGTGTGATTCTTGTCCGAACAGTCGTCGAACGCCGGGTCCGGATCCGTGATCATGGTCCCCACGCCACGGGCATCCGGCGAAGCCGCCGTACGCGGATCCACCTTAGGCTCGCCGGTAACCGAATCCACCGGCTGCAACCCATGCGTCTGACCGGAAATCAGATTGATCGCACCAGGACTGGACGGCCCGAAAACCGTATTGAAGGAATTGTCATTCAACGCGTAATGCTGCGCGTAATTCCACATCGCGGTAACAGTGTTGCCGTCGAAGTAGTTCATCACCAGACCCGGCTCGCCGAACAGCACGGGCTGCCCGGTGCACTTGTCCTTCTCGGTGTACTCGACGAACTTGTCCATCTTGCCGCCGTTGAACGCGGCCTGTTCCTTCTTGTAGTCGTGCGCCTGGTCGCAAGTGAGCGCCTGGTCCGGGCTCAGCCGCTTCGGGTTGTAGGCGTTCGGGTTGTGCTGCAGCAGCTCGGGAGTGAGGCCGTTGACCTTCGGGGTGCCGGGCGCGGCGTGGAACGGGGTGCCGTTTTCGTTGGTGGCGTTCGGATAGGTGCCGAAGTAGTGGTCGAAGGAGATGTTCTCGCCGAAGATCACCACGACGTGCTTGATCGGCGTCGACGTCGCGAACGTCTCGGCGGCGATCGCGCGCGCCGGGGCCGAGGGCGACGCCGAACTGCTCGCGCACGCCGCGGCCAGCGCCGCGGTCGCCGCCAGCGCGGCCGCCGCGGTGGCCCGCTTCCTGGTCCGCTTCACTGCAGAACTCCTTCCGCTCAGCCCAGCATCGCCCGGCCGTAGTGGTCGGCCGGATCCGTCACGCCCGGGAACAGGTGGAAATACCCGCCCCCGAACGGCGAGACGTAGTCGATGAGCGGCTCCCCGGCGAGCCGCTTCTGCACGGCCTCGAACTGCTGCTTGAGATCGCGCTGGTAACAGGTGAAGACGAGGCCCAGGTCGAGGTTGCCGTTGGAGTCCACGCCGCGGTCGTAGTTGACCGCGCGGCGCAGGATCCGCTGTCCGTCCGTCTGCGGCGTGCGCGGGTTCGCGAGCCGGATGTGGCTGGTCAGCGGGATGACCGTGCCGACCGGGTCCTCGGCGTAGCGCGGCACGTCCTGTTCGGCCGCACCGTCGAGGGGCGCGCCGGTGTCGCGGCGGCGGCCGATCATGTTCTCCTGCTCGGACAGCGACACCCGGTCCCAGAACTCGACCAGCATCCGGATCAGCCGGATGACCTGGTAGCTGCCGCCGTCGTCGGTCCACACGAGACTGTCCGCTTCGGACGGTCCGGGGTTCGCGGTGCCGTCCTTGAACCCGAGCAGGTTGCGCGGCGTCCCGGACGGACGCGGCGGCGAGCTGAACCCGTCGATCTTCCAGCGCAGCTGCATCCCGCCCCGGGTCGCGCGGGCGATGTCGCGCAACGCGTGCAGCACGGTGTCCGGTTCGGCGGCGTTGAGGACGAGGCTCAGATCGCCGTGGCACCACTGCGGATCGAGCGCGTCGTCCGGGAACGTCGGCATCTGCTTGAGCTTCGGCGGTTTGCGCGCGGCGAGCCCGTACCGGTCGTCGAACAGCGAGGCGCCCGCGCCGACCAGCACGGACAGCTCGCCTTTCGGGACCTCCGGGCCGAGCACGCCGGAATCCGCGGGCGGCCCGGTGATCCCGACCGACGCGGGCGCGCCGCCGCTGGCGAGGAACCGCGCGCGAGCGGTGAGTTCCTTGAGCAGGCCGGCGAGTTCGGCGCGGTTCTCGGCGACGACGTCGAACGCGGCGACGATCGAATGTCTCGCTGGTTCCGCCAGCACGGCCGTCTGGCGGGGACCGTGGAACGGCACCGCTCCCCCGGCCGCCGTCGCGCTTCCGGACAGCCCGACCAGACCCGCGCCCGCTCCGGCGGCCGCCGCTCCGCGCAGGAACGCGCGCCGTCCCAGGGTCACGAGACCCTCCTCGGCTCGGCGATCGCCGCGACCGGGGCCAGGCGTTCGGTCAACTCGGAGACGTCGGCGTTGATTCGCTGCCGCTGTTTTCGATCGAGGGCGGAGAGCGGTTTCCCGGCGACAGTTTGGAGATCGTGGTCGGTGCGCGCGATCCAGGCGTCGAGGTCTTTCAGGCCGGGGAACCTCGTGGTCAGCAGTGGGCGCAAGACGTCGAGCACCGCACGGGTCCCGGTGAGGTTTGCGCGGGCGGTCGCCAGGTTCGAGCCGCTGCCGTAGTCGGTGCGGCCGGTCAGTTCGAACTGGAGGGTGTTCTCCATGATCTCGTGCGCGCGCAGGCCGAGGTCGTTCTGGTCGATCTGCGCGTCGGCGAACGATGTGCGCAGCTTCTGGACCGCCTGATCGAGTTGATCGGCGATCGGGCTCAGCGCCGGCAGCGCTTCGTTGTGCCACAAGCCGTTCTCGAGGCGATGGAAGCCGGTGAAGCCGGGATCGGCGGCTCCGTCCGGCAGCCCGGCGGTGGTGCCGTTGATGGCTTTGTCCGAATCGCCGAAGGCGTGGTAGGCAGCGCCGAGCCGTTCGTAGGTGAGGTGCGCGGTGAGCCAAGCTTGTTGCGCCGCACCGCGATCGCCCGAACGGACAGCTTGCGCCAGCGCGGCGGTCTGGCCGGTGAGCGTGCCGAGTCCGTCGGCGACATAGGCGTGGTACTGCTTGAGCGGGCCGAGCAAATCCGCGTTGGTCACCGGCACCACGGCCGGTCCCGGGCGGTCCGTGCCGCCGGTGACCTGCACGGTCGGGCCGATGAACGGCGTGCCGTCCTCGGGCGCGCAGCGCAGGGCGTACGCGCCGTTGCCGAAGTTCACCGGCAACGCGCGCGTAGTCCCTGGGCCGACGCCGTCCAGTTCCCCGAAGACCGTACCGGTGGCCGGGTCGACGAGTTCGATTTCCATCGTGACGGCTGCGTTGTTGCGCACTTGGAGGGTCTGCGGCCCGGCCGGCGGCGCGGTCCAGCCGTCGCCGCAGGCCGCGCGCGAAACCTCGATCGGACCGGGCTGGGCGGGCGAGCCGGAACAGCCGGCGAGCGCCGCGGTCCCGGCGAGGACCGCGGCCGCGCCGAACCCGCCCGCCCAGCGCCGCACGTCAACTCCCCTCAGGTGAACTTCTGGCGGACACTTTCACCGATCCGCCGGGCGCTGACAAGAGGGTTGTGCCGTTATGCCCGATTCCGGGCCGAGATCAGCCTCAAGATCAACCGATCAGCCGTTCGCGGGCGGCGTGAACGGCTGCCGGTCCGGCTGGAACACCTGGCCGTCGGCGGGCACCTTGAGGTCGATCAGGTACGCGGCGGCCGCGTCGTCCACGCCCCGCGAGCTGCCGAGGACGCAGTGGCCGAACGCGTCGACCGACAGCAGCCGCGAGTTGCCCAGCTCCTCGGCCATCCGCTGGCCGAAGCGGTACCGGGTGGCCGGGTCGTAGAAGTTGCTGACCACGAGCACCGGCGTCGCGGTGTTCGCGCGCCACGGCCCGCGGTACGGGTCGGACGTCTTCGCGGCCGGCCACACCGGGCACGCGGCGATGTCGGAGAAGACCTGGTAGCGGCCGAACGTCGGCGATTCCCGGTCCGCTTTCCCCGCGATGGCGGGCACCTGCTCCTGCCGGATCCGCATCGGCTTGTCCGCGCAGTTCACCGCGAAGTACGAGTCGTCGCCGGTGTACGGGCTGTCCGGGGCGAGGTCGAGCAGACCGCCGTGCCCTGCGGAAAGGGTTCCCTTGCGCGCGGACTGCGCCTGCAGCGACGGGTGCAGCGCCGAGTACGCCTGCTGCAAGCCCTCCGCCAGTTCGCCGAACTGGGCCGGTTTGTACAGCGCGCTCGACACCGCGCTGGTCAGCGTGCCGATGTCGACCTTCGTGCCGTCGGGCAGCGTGATCGGGTCGGTGCGCACGTGCTCGCGCAGTTCGTCGAACTTCGCCCGCGGGTCGCCCGCGCTGAACGCGCATTTGTCGCCGGCCTGGGCACAGCGCTTGAGGAAACCGTCGAGCGCGATCTCGAAGCCCTGCGCCCTTGCGAGGTCGTAGGTGACGCCGTCGTTGGTGCGCAGCTGCGGGTCGACGTTCCCGTCGATCACGATCGCCCGCGTCTGCTTCGGGAACATCGCGGCGTAGGTGGAGCCGACGAGCGTGCCGTAGGAGAACCCGGTGTAGGTCAGCTGCTTGTCGCCGACGGCGGCGCGCAACTGGTCGAGGTCGCGTACGACGTCGCGGGTGGACATGTGGTCGAGCAGCGCGCCCGCGTTGCGGCGGCAGAACTGGCCGTAGTCGCGGTACGCGGCGAGCGTGCCGGAGATCTCCTTGCGCGACAACGGAACCGCGACCATCTGGCCCTGGACTTCGTCGGCGTCCTCGGCGGTGGTGAAGCAGCGCAGCGGATTGCTCGCCCCGACGCCGCGCGGGTCGAAGCCGACGAGGTCGAAGCGGTCGAGCACCTGCGGGCGGAAATACCGCTCGCCCGCGATCGGCATCCGCAGCCCCGAGCCGCCCGGCCCGCCCGGGTTGAGGAAGAGCGACCCGATCCGCTGGCCGGGAACCTTGGCGGCGCGCTTCATCAGCGCGATGTCGATGCTGCCGAGCGACGCGTCGTCGTGGTCGATCGGCACGCGGTACCGCGAGCAGCTGTACAGCTTCAGCTGGTCTTGCGGGACCCCGCGCAGCTGGTCTTTCGTGCAGTCCTCCCACCGGACCGGCGCGATGCGCGCGATCTCCGCGGGTTTGGCCTGCTGCGCCGCCGGGCTGGCGGGCGCTGCCGCAGCAGTGCCCGCCAGCCCGGTCAACGCGGTCGCGATCGCCGCGACCAGTGCTCCGGTTCGTGCTCTTTTCGCTCCGCGCACGTGGAATCTCCCCTGGTTGCGCACCCGTCTGATTACGGGGCGTCACCGAGACTGGCATAATCCGGCCAAGCCGGGCACCGGCCAAAAGGAGGAAGTGCGGGTTCCGACGAGCGACGCCGCGGCTCAGGGATCCTCGACGACCGGCTGGAGCGGCGAAAGGAACGGGTCGAACCTGAAGGTCAGCTCGCCCCGCGCCATGACGCCGACCCGGTAGCCACTGAATCCGGGCGGTTCGGCCGACTCCTCGTCCCAGATGTAGAGCAGGCCGTGCGAGCCGGGAAGCGTCCGCGCGACGTACTCCAGAAGTTCGAGCAGGTCGGGCCCTTCCTGGCCGCGATGGTTGGGCATGCCGTTCACCGTCAGGACGTGCATGCCGTTGAACACGTCGATCCGCGCTTCGCCGGAACCGAAAGAGGAACCGGCCACCCGCTCGCTGACCTCCGCGAGCAGCTCGTCGAACTTCTCCTCGCCCCAAGGAGGCTCGGCCGGGGATTCCGCGAGATCGAACCAGCCGTGGTACTTGTACATTCGTTCTCCCCCTCCGCGACCCGCTCAGCAGCGGGTCAGAACGAATACTGGCAGCTCCCTCCCCGCCGCGTCGCGCTCCATTTCGTAGCCCGGCCAGAATTCGAGCAGTTCCGCCCACATCCGGTCGTACTCCGCGCCTTCCAGCTCCCGCGCCTTGACCTCGATCTCGCGGCCGCGCAGCGCGACCGTCGCCTTCGGGTTGTCGCGCAGGTTGTGGGTCCACGCCGGGTTTTTCGGACGGCCCCAGTTGGAGCCGGTGAGCACGAACTCGCTGCCGTGGGGGTAGTACAGCAAGTTCGTGCTCCGCGGCAGGCCGCTGCGCCGTCCGGTGGTGGTGAGCCGCAGCGACGGCAGCCCGGCCAGGCCGACCAGGCTGATCCGGCCGCCGAACCACCGGTGCAGCTGCCGGTCGGTCGCGATGATGGCGCGCGAGGCGCCCATCAGCCGGGGCTGGGTGCCGAGCTTGCGGGCGAGTGCCGCGAGAGGGTTACGCACGCACTGATCTTGCCAAACTCACCCC
Organism: Amycolatopsis sp. AA4; assembly: GCF_002796545.1. Lineage (GTDB taxonomy): Bacteria > Actinomycetota > Actinomycetes > Mycobacteriales > Pseudonocardiaceae > Amycolatopsis. The sequence continues at coordinate 3,845,481 of NZ_CP024894.1, read as the reverse complement.
GAACCGCTCCTGTGAGTCTGTCCACCATCGTTCGAGCGCGAACCCGGCGGCGTTCAGTTCCGCCTCGACGCCGTCCGGCCGGAACTTCGCGGACACCTCGGTGCGGATGTGCTCGCCCTCGGCGAACGGCACGATCAGGTCCGCGCCGGGAATGCGCACCTCCGTCCGCTGCCGGGTGCGCAGCCGCATTTCGATCCACTCGTGCTCGGCGTCCCAGTACGCGACGTGGTCGAATTCGTCCGGGTCGAAGTCCGCGCCCAGTTCGGCGTTGATCACGCGCAGCACATTGCGGTTGAACGCCGCGGTGACGCCCGCCGCGTCGTCGTAGGCCCGCTCCAGCGTTTCGCGGTCCTTCACCAGGTCGGTGCCGAGCAGCAGCCACTCCCCCTCGCCGAGCACGTCCCGCACCGAGCGCAGGAACTCGGCGCGTTCGCCGGGCAGGAAATTGCCGATCGTGCCGCCGAGGAAGGCGACGACCCGCGGCGCGGTGCCCGGCAGCAGCCGCAGGTGCTGGGTGAAGTCGCCGACCACCCCGCGCACCTCGAGCTTCGGGTAGTCCGCAGTGATCGCCGCGGCCGCCTCGGCGAGCGCGGTTTCCGACACGTCCATGGGCACGAACGACTCCAGCGTGCCGTGCGCGGTGAACGCGTCCAGCAGCAGCCGGGTTTTCTCGCTCGACCCCGACCCGAGTTCGACGAGCGTGTGCGCGCCAGTGCGTTCGGCGATCTCGCCCGCCCGGTCCGCGAGCACCTCGCGCTCGCTGCGGGTCGGGTAGTACTCCGGCAGCGCGGTGATCTTCTCGAACAGCTTGCTGCCTTCGGCGTCGTAGAACCACTTGGGCGGCAACCATTTCTGGTCGGCCGTGAGTCCCTCGCGCACGTCCGCGCGCAGTTCGGCGGTCACGTCGCGGCGATGGCTCTCCAGGTCCGCTTCGGTCATCGGGCGGTGCTCCGTTCCAGGGTCAGGGGAAGAACGTCGACGCCGGCCGCGGTGGCGCGCACGGCGTGGCGGTCGGGCACGGCGGTCCAGGCCGGGTCCGGATCGCACGGCTCGGACGCCAGCACCACGCCGGTTTCGGTGCGGCGCACGGACAACGAGTGCGTCCAGGCGGTGCCGACGAGCAGTTCGCCGTCGGTGAGCAGAAGGTTCAGCCGGGAGCCCGGGGCGACCGCCTCGACCTCGCGCACGAGGCCGGTCACCGCTTGGAGCGGCTCCTCCCCCGCGCGCAGCCGGGCGCGCAGCAACGCCCACAGCAGTGCGGAGTCCGTCGGCGCTTCGAGCGTGAACAGCTCGGTGACGTCCAGCTGCCCGGCCAGCCCGCGCATCGACCCGGGCCAGCCGCGCACCACGCCGTTGTGGCTGAACAGCCAGCGGTCCTCGGTGAACGGCGCGGCGGCCGCCTCGGTGACCGGCATTCCGGTGGTGCCGTTGCGCACCGCCGCGACGAACGCCGTGGTGCGCACCGAAGCGGCCAGCGCCGGCAGCGTCTGGTCGGTCCACAGCGGTTCGCGGCGGCGGTAGCGCTGCGGCGGCGCGCCCGGTTCCGGGTACCAGCCGAGGCCGAAGCCGTCGGCGTTCACCGAACCGCCGCCGCGCATGTCGAGCGGCGCGTACGACTGCACGAGCAGCGCGTGCGGCGCGGCGAACATCAGCTCCGCCGGGGACGCCGGCGCGCCGAGATAGGCGAGATGACGGCACATCCGGCTAGCCCGCCTCGCCCGGGCGCGGATCGCGCGCGCACCGGAAGCCGGAGAAGATCTGCCGCCGGATCGGGTAGTCCCAGTTGCGGAACGTGCCCCGGATCGCCGCCGCGTCGGTGCCGAACGACCCGCCGCGCAGGATCTTGTACTCCGGCCCGAAGAACACCTCCGAGTACTCCCGGTAGGGGAACGCCGAGAAGCCCGGGTAGCCGTGGAAATCGGTGCTCGTCCACTCCCAGACGTCGCCGATCAGCTGGTGCACGCCCAGCGGCGACGCGCCGGCCGGATACGCGCCCGCCTCGGCCGGGCGCAGGTGGCGCTGCCCGAGGTTGGCGTGCTCGGCGGTCGGTTCCTCGTCGCCCCACGGGAATCGCCGCGACCGGCCGCTCGCCGGGTCGTATCGGGCGGCCTTCTCCCACTCCGCCTCGGTGGGCAGCCGTTTGCCCGCCCAGCGCGCGTACGCCTCCGCCTCGTAATACGAAACGTGCACGACCGGCTCGTTCTGCGGGACGCGTTCGCGCACGCCGAAGCGGGTGCGCCACCAGCCGTCCGGTTCGCGGCGCCAGAACCGGGGCGCGATGATGTCGTGCTCCTGCCGGTACGCCCAGCCGGGCTCGCTCCAGAACCGCTGGTCCTGGTAGCCGCCGGAGTCCAGGAACTCGACGTACGCGCCGCAGGTGACTGGGGTGGTGTCGAGGACGAAGGCGGGCACGTCGACCTCGTGCGCCGGGCGTTCGTTGTCCAGCGCCCACGGTTCGGCGGTGGTGCCCATGGTGAACCGGCCGCCGGGCACGAGCACCTCGGCGGGCAGCTTCCGGGCGGGCGCGCGCGGCGGCTCCGGGGCGTGCAGCACCGGTTCGCCCTTGCGCAGCTGGTGGGTGGCCAGCATGGTCTCGTCGTGCTGCTGCTCGTGCTGGGTGATCATGCCGAAGGCGAACGCGCTCTCGGTAAGCCGGCGGCCCTCCAGCGGCGCGGTTTCCAGGACGTCGAACGCCTTTTCGCGCACTTCCTTCACGTACGCGCGGGCCTCGGCCGGGCCGAGCAGCGGAAGCGACGGACGGTCCGCGCGGGCGTGCTGGAAGGCGTCGTAGAGGTCGTCGATGTCCGGCCGCAGCGGTTCCCGGCCGCCGACGTCGCGGACCAGCCACAGTTCTTCCTGGCTGCCGATGTGCGCGAGGTCCCACACCAGCGGCGACATCAGTTTCGAATGCTGCCGCACGAGGTCCTCGTCGTCGACCGCGTCGGTGAGGGCCACGCTGCGCTCGCGCGCCCGGGTGAGGGCCGCGGCCGCGTGCGCCCGCAGGTCTTGCGGGCTCAGCTCCAGCAACGGGTTCTGTTCGGGGATGGTGCTCATGGCTCCTGACTCCTCGAGTCCGGTTCGCCGGGCGCCCGGCCCGGCGGTGTTCTCGGTCCTGCTCATCGGTCCTGGCGCGGCACTCCGGCGGCCCGCGCGCGCAGCCCGGCGGCGAGCCGGGCGACGGTGTCCCCGGGCAGCCCGGTGGACGGCAGCCCGGCGATGCCCAGTTCCACCAGCTCCCGGGCGACCGCGGCCAGCTGCGCGTCGGCCATCCCGCACCGGGCGGCGTCGGCCCAGCGGCCGGCCGCCGGCGCGCACACCTCGCGCACTTTGTCCACAGTGGACTGTTTCGCCAGCAGCGCGGTGACCAGCGCGACCGGCGGCAGCCATTCCCCCGGCGGCTGCCCGTCGAGGTACCTCAGCTCGAGGTAGCCCTGCGGCCGCACCGGGGTGAACATCGTGGTGAGGTGGTAGTCGAGGTCCGCGACCGTCGGGCGGCGCAGCACGGCGGCCGCGCCCCGGCCGCCGATCCACTCGGCGAAGGTGAGCCCGTCGGGCGCGTCCCACGGCCGTTCGCCGCGCGGGAACACCATCAGCGGCGTGTCCATCATCCGGCGGGCCCATTCGCGCGCCGGATCCGCCCCGGGTTCGGGCGACTGGGTGCGGACCGGTTCGGTTTCCATCACCGCGAGCCAGCGCGCCGACGCGAATCCGGTGTCGGATCCCGCGTGCACCCGGGAATTCGCGAACAGCGCCAGCAGCGGCGGACCCATCGCGTGCGCGGCCGCCCAGCGCGCGGCGGCCTCGTGCGCTTCGCCCGCGTCGACGCAGATCTGCAGGCCCGCGGTACTGCACATCATGGTGATGCCGCCCGCCCCGATCGGGGCGAACCGGCGTTCCATGGCGGCGTAGCGGGGCGTGCGCAGAATGCGCCGCGGCGGACGGTGTTCGTCGATGCCCGCGGCCCCGAGTTCGAGGCCGTGGCGGGCGAGAAGTCCGGTGAGATGAGCGAGGTCGGCCTCCACAGCCGCGTGCAGGGCACGCAGCGAGGCCTGCGGCGGAGCGGAGATCTCCACCTGGCACCCGGGTTCCAGGCTCACCGGCGCACCGGCCGGGAGCGGGACCGCGGGACTGTCGGGGCGCAGCGTCCGCGGGGTGTGCGGGCCGAGCGCCGTGGCGAGGACGTCGGGGTCGAGCGGGCGGACCGGGTCGCCTGCGTGGTGCACGGTGAACTCCAGTTCCACCCCGAGCAGTCTCGGCGGGCCGTGCTTGAAACACACCGACGCGACGTACCGCTCCCCTTCCGCACGGTCGGCAAGCACCCGCGCGGTCAGGTTCGCCGCACTCCCGGATCTGTCCGGAAAATCGTGCACTGCAGTCATCTGTCGCCGTCCACCTCAGGAGGTCCGCGGGGCCGGACCTCGTCGCTTCGCGACGCTACACGCGGGGTCTGACAAAAACAGGGCCGAGAAGGCGCGGCGGCGAGCGATAAGACCCTCGTAATCTGTGTTGACCTGGGAGTTCACTGAACAGATCAAACTCGGTCGCGCTGCTCCATCCGGGGCACCCCGAATCGGGCAGCGCGGGGTTCGGGGCCGGGTACCGGATCTTCGTGCAGCACGCCAACAACGCCATCCGCAGCGCGCAAATCGGACGCCCGGGGCACGGCAGGGCAAGCTCCGTCCCCGACTCCGCCTGCCGCCCCGCCGTACGCGAACGACGCCGACAGCCGGCCCGAACCGGACACCGAGGTGACGGCGTCACGGCAGGGCGGGTTCCGTCCCCAGCCCCAGCTCCGCCGCCGCCTCCTGCACCGCGCCGATCACCAGGTGCAGCGCCGGGCGCCGGATCTCCGTGCGGCGGTAGGCGATCGACACCGTCCGCAGCAGCGGCGGGGCCAGCGCGACCACGTCGATCCCCGGCGGGCGCAGCAGCCGCAGGCCCAGATCGGACACCAGGGTGACGCCGAGCCCGGCGCCCACCATCGCCATCGCCGTCGACTGTTCCTCGACCTCGTGGTTGATTTTCGGCTGGAAACCGTGCCGCTGGCAGGCAATCCGGATCGCGCGGCCGAAATGGGACTTCGGGCTCGCCAGGATCCACGGGTGCTCCGCCAGCGCGTCGAGCGGCGCCGTCGCGGACGGCAGCGCGCCCGCCGGGACCGCCGCGTGCAGCCGTTCCACCGCCACGACCGCGCGCTCCAGCCCGTCGCTCAACTCCATCGGAGCATCGGAATAGTCGATGACGAACGACAGGTCCAGGGTGCCGTCCCGCACCGCGTCCGCGGTCGCCTCCGGGGCCAGTTCCTTCGTCCGCACTTGGATTCCCGGGTAGTCCGCGGCCAGCGCGGTGAGCGCGGTCGGGAGCAGACCGGACGCCACGGACGCCCAGACCCCCGCGGTGAGCCGCGCGGACATCGAGCCCTGCGCTTCCTCCAGCGCGAGCGTCGCGCGCTCGACCGAACTCAGGATCTCCTCGGCGTGCTCGGTGAGCAGGATGCCGAGTTCGGTGAGCTGGACCCGCCGGCCGAGCCGTTCGAACAGCTTCGCGCCGACGTCTCGTTCCAGCTGCGCGAGTTGCTGGGATACCGCCGAAGCGGTGTAATGCAACGCCGCGGCAGCCGCGGTGACCGTGCCCCTGCGGTGCAGTTCGCGGAGCATCCTCAAGCGGTGCAGCGAAAGCTCCATGTACGAACCCTAAACAACTTCGTGCACATTCGGTAAATGGACGCGGGCCCGGCCCCGCCCCCACCCTCGGAAGCAGGCGGCGGAAACGCGCCGCCAAGGACTCGAGGAGGTGAGTGGCTCGATGGACCCGCGGATCGCCGAACCGCTGATGAAGCTCACGTGGACCGACCCGGTCACCGGCGCGCACGGCTACCTGGTCGTGCACAGCCTGGTCTCCGGCGTCGCCACGGGCGGCACGCGGATGCGCGCCGGCTGCACCGTCGACGAGGTCGCCGACCTCGCGCGCGGCATGGCCAACAAGACAGCCGCGTTCAACCTCCCGGTCGGCGGCGCGAAGGGCGGCATCGACTTCGACCCCAAGGACCCGCGCGCGACCGGCGTGCTCACCCGGTTCTGCGAGTTCCTGCGTCCTTGGCTGGACGCCAGCTGGGTGACCGCCGAGGACCTGGGCGTGCCGCAGCACCTCATCGACGAGGTTTTCGCGTCGCTCGGGCTGGAGCAGTCGTACCACGCCGCCATCCGCCGCTCGGCCGATCCGGCGCGCACGCTTCGGCGGGTCCAGGCCGGGCTGAACGCGCCGGTTCCCGGCGGGCAGTTGCTGGGGGACGTGATCGGCGGGTACGGGGTCGCGCAGGCTTGCCTGGGGGCCGCCAACACGTGGGGGTGGGCGGTTCCGGAGACCACCGTCGCCATCCAGGGGATCGGGACGATGGGGGGCGGTGCGGCTTGGTACCTGCACGAGGCGGGGATGAAGGTCGTTGCCGTCGCGGACGCTGCCGGGACGTTGTACGACCCGGAGGGGTTGGACATTCCGGTCTTGCTGGACCTGCGGGACCGGTTCGGGGAGGTCGACCGGGGGCGGTTGCCGGAGGGGGTGCAGTCGTTGCCGCGGGAGGCGGTGGTGGCTGCTGACGCGGATATCTTCGTGCCTGCGGCTATTTCTTACGCGCTGCGGGTGGACAACGAGAATCTCGTCAAGGCCAAGGTGGTGGTGGAGGCTGCGAACGCGGCTACTACTCCGGAGGCTGAGGCTGCGTTGTCGGCTCGTGGGGTGGCGGTGATTCCGGACTTCATCGCCAATGCCGGGGCGGCGGCTTGGGCTTGGTGGTTGTTGCTCGGGGAGGTCGGGGCGGATCCGGCGGATTCGTTCTTGCGGCTGCGGACGGAGATGCAGGCCAAGGTGGCGTTGGTGCTGGCGGAGTGGCATTTGGACCGGGTACCGCCTCGGGTTACTGCTTTGCGGCAGGCGGAAGCTACGCGGGCCGCTCGGGTGGAAGAGTCGCTTGGTTCGGCGGCGCCTGCGTTGATGATTCCCTGAGCGGCTCGTCGCCTGGTGGCGACATTGCGCCGGAGAGGTTGCGTGGGGCACCCCGAAGTTTCATTGTGCTGACGGTTCGGGGGTGCTTGTCAAGGCGGGAAAGATGCCTTGACAAGCACCCGAACCGCAGGGCGGCTTCGTATCGGGGTTGGGGCAGGGGCTGGGTGCCTCGCTCGTTGGGTGGAGCGGCTGCGGGTTGTGTCTGGTGAAGCTGCGCTTCGCCTACTCGGTGGCGGCGAATTTGTCTGTGGCGGCGATTAGTGCGGTTTCCATGGAGGGGACTGCGGTGGTGTGGCCTGCGCCGCTTACCAGGATCAGTTCTGCGTGCGGGATGGCGCGTTCGAGCAGCCAGGGGGTGCCGGTGAGGCTGCTCAGGTCCAGGATTCCTTGCACCAGGACTGTGGGGATTCCGGCCAGTTTTGCCGCGTCGCGGAGGATCGCGCCGTCTTCCCGGAAGCAGCCCTGGGAGAAGTAGTGGGTGACCAGGCGGGCGAAGCACAGGCGGAAGCGGGGGTCATCGAATTTCGGCGAGGGCGGGACGCCGGGTTGCATCGCGGATTCCCAGTCGCACCAACGTTTGGCGGCTGCCTCGTGGACTGCTGGGTCCGGGTCGGTCAGCAGGCGGTAGTAGGCCGCGGCCAGGTCGCCGTCTCGTTCGGATTCCGGTACGCCCTCGCGGAAGCGGGCGTAGGCTTCCGGGAACATTTCTCCCAGGCCGCCGGTCAGCAGGTCGATTTCGCTCTGGCGGTCGGTGGCCAGGCCCATCATGACGATTTCCGTTACGCGTTCAGGATGCTGTTCCGCGTAAGCCAGGCCTAGTACGCAGCCCCAGGAACCGCCGAAGAGCTGCCAGCGTTCGATGCCCAGTTTTTCGCGCAGCAATTCGAAATCGCTGATCAGGTGGGCGGCGGTATTCGCGTTCAGTGCGTCGACGGTGTCGCCCGCGTGCGGGGTGCTGCGGCCGCTGCCGCGTTGGTCCAGCAGGACGATTCGGTAGCGCTCCGGGTCGAAGAACTGGCGCATTCCTTCGCTGCAGCCGGTTCCCGGGCCGCCGTGCAGGACGGCGACCGGTTTGCCGTCCGGGTTGCCGCAGGTTTCCCAGTACACCCGGTGGCCCTCGCCGACGTCGAGCAGGCCGCTGTCGTACGGTTCGATTTCCGGATAGCGCAAGAGCGTTCCCCTAGTTCAGGGTGCGCTCCAGAGCCCGCAGCGCACCGCACAGTTCCGCCGGGCCGGCCGGCCCGATCCGGATTTCCGCGTCCGGCCCGGCCCCGACGGTGTAGCTCAGGTACCGGCCCCAGTCCGTGTCCGCGTAGTGCAGAGGTTCTTCCAGCCGGACGTACCGGCCGACGTCGTCGCGTCGTCCCGCGTACAGCTCTCCGCTTCCGTGCACCGGACGCTGCACCAGGGTTAGCACGTCCGACAACACCGGGTCCAACGGATAAGCGTCCTCGCCGCGGCGCGCGGCTTCGGTCAGGTCCGCGACGCGCACGCTGCGCACGTATCCGCCGCCCGGGCCGACCGCGGGAAGCTGCTCGACGAGAGTTTCCAGCACGCGTTCGCGGTCGATTTCCTGGACGCCGACCTGTTCGCCGTCCGACACCGCCAGCACCGCCTGCATTCCGCTGGCCGCGGCGAGCACGCCGTAGGTACGGTCGCCGGTCGCGACCCAGCCGTAGTACTCGATGACCGGGCGCACGAGCAGCGGCAGCCAGTCCAGGAAGTCCGCTGTGGCCCGCCCGCGCGAATCGACCAGGCCGGCCAGCGCCAGCGCGTCGTCCACCCGCTTCGCGGCTTCGTCGCGCTCGGTTTCCGACAGCCACGCCGGGTCTGGCCGCAGCGTCACGTGCAGCCGGCCCATCTGCTCGCGTTCGGCCAATGCCGCGAGCGCTTCGACCGGGACGTCCACTCGTCCCGCCGGATCGGCCACCGGGCTACTCCTCCTCGTCGCCGAGAACCGGCAGGGTCGCCGAACCGTCCACCCCGAACGCGCCCTCCGGATCGGGCTCAAGCAGGTATTCCGGTCGCCAATGCAGTCCGTCGCCCGGGCCGCCCTGCGCGGCGGGGGCGCCGCCGACCGCGGGGCCCGAGCCGCGCTGGGACGGTTCGCTGACCGGAGCGGGCAGCACCGCGGCTCCCGGGCCGTTCCGGTCGTGGCTCGCGGCGGCCTGCGTCGTCGAGTTGTCCGACGTGGTCCGGCGGATCGGGGCGCCGTCCGGAAGGATCGGGCCGAATTGCTTCGGCAGCGCGCGTTTCGTGTTCGCGGTGACGCCGTGGTACTGCTCCATCACCCGGACGTTGTTCTCGTTCGCGCTGTGGAACCGGTCGATGCTGTCCTGAAAGGACACTGGCGCGGCCGACGCGGGCAGCACCGCCTGCAGCGGACCGGCCCACGGCTGCGGCCGCTCCGGCCGGGGCGGCACGTCGACGACCGCGTGCCGCGAGCTTTCGAAGCTGCTGGCCTGGGTGTCCATCGACGCGCTGGTCAGATCGAGCGGGTCGGCGGACTCCCGGAACCCGGCCTCGACCGGTCCCGCGCCCGCCTTCGCGGCGTCGGCGGAATCGCCGGTCCACGAGCGCAGCATGCGCTCCTGCAGGTCCTTCACGCTCTGTGCGCGCTCCAGGTAGGCCGCCGAAAGCTGCTGGACCTTCGCCGCGGCCGCGCGCAACCCGGACGTGTCGCCGCCGCGGAAGTTGTCGAAGATCTGCTTGCCGTCCACCTGGTTCCCTTCGTGCGCGCCCGGGCCGTCCGCTTACCGGCCGCGGCTGAGGTCGGCGCCGGCCTGGTCCGCCTCGGCGGTCCGGTCCCGCGCGGCGCGCAGCTTGTCGAGGTATCCGGCGGCGTACCGGCGCAGCGCCTCGTTCTGGTCGCGCAGCGTGCGCAGGGAATCCGCGCCGGCGGCGGCGTACTCGACGCTCGCCGGGTCGGCGCCGGGGGCGGCGAAGACCTCGAGGACCTCGTCGATCGCGCGGCCGTCGGCGGCGATCTTGCCCAGCTGGTCCTCCCACAGCCGGATGACCGCGGTCAGCTCCGCCGCGTCCATGGCGAACGCGCCCCGCGCACGGCCCGACTCGCCGATGACCAAGGCCGCTCCCTCTCCGGTGCTCACGTGGTGCTGTGCACAGCGTAGTCACCCGGCCCGGTCGTGTCAGCCGAGGACGCGCCGGTGCGACGCGCGCCTCCGTTCCGCCGTCACGTCACAGTACGTACGTACGGATTGCGAGAACCCGGTCCTCGATGTCAGGATTTCAGGATGCCACGGGTCAGCCAGGATCACCTCGACGCACGCCGCCGGCAGATCCTCGACGGCTCGCGCGTGTGTTTCGCACGCTACGGCTACGAGGGCGCCACGGTCCGCCGCCTCGAAGAAGCGACCGGACTGTCGCGCGGGGCCATCTTCCACCACTTCCGCGACAAGGAATCGCTCTTCCTCGCCCTCGCCGAGGACGACGCGGTGCGGATGGCCGACGTCGTCGCCGAACAGGGCCTGGTCCAGGTCATGCGCGACCTGCTGGCCGGCAACAGCGAGCATCCGGCGGACTGGCTCGGCACCCGGCTGGAGGTGTCTCGGCGGCTGCGCACCGACCCGGAGTTCCGCGGCCGGTGGGCGGAGCGCTCGCAGCAGCTGACCGAGGCCACCCGCGACCGCCTCGAATGGCAGCGCAAGGCGGGCAACCTGCGCGACGACGTCGACGTCAGCGTGCTGACCGCGTTCCTGGAACTCGTCCTGGAAGGACTCGTGTCGCACCTCGCGATGGGCCTTCCCGGCGACGATCTCGGCCCGGTGCTCGACCTGGTCGAGGAGACCGTGCGGCGGCACCGGCCGGGCGCGCGCGGCTAGCTTCCCGGCCGGCCGCGCCGAACCGCCACAGTGGACGGACCCGCGCGGGCACACCCGGCAAGCCGAACACCGCTGGCCGGGCTGGGGCCGGAGGAAAAAGCGGACCCGGGTTCGCGTCCTTTCGCGGCACGGCTGCCCGGACCCGGTACGATTGTCGGCATCGTCGCAGTACAAACCAGTTGTCGAGGAGTGACTTCCATCCGTGCGCGCCGCGCCATCGCCCGGTGACAGTACCGGGCCGGGTCCCGCCCGACCCGGCTTCCCGCCCGCCGTCCGTTCCGCCGTCCCGGACGGTGCGCTGTGATCCACGTCCTGCTTTCCGTGCTCGGCGTGCTGCTCTTCCTGCTTCTCACGATCGGCACCGGACTCGCCGTGGCCGCCGAGTTCTCGCTGACCGCGCTCGAGCGCAGCACGGTCGACGCGGACGTCCGCCAGGTCGGTGACAAGCGCTCGCGCACGGTGCAGAAGGCGCACCGCACGCTGAGCTTCCAGCTCTCCGGCGCGCAGGTGGCGATCACGCTCACCACGCTGATCACCGGTTTCCTGGCCGAACCGCTCATCGGCGACCTGGTCCGCCCGCTGCTCGGCGCGACCGGCCTGCCCGCTTCCGCGGCCACCGGGGTTTCGGTCGCGGTCGCGCTGGTGCTGGCCACGTTCCTGTCGATGATCCTCGGCGAGATGGTGCCGAAGAACATCGCGATCGCGCGGCCGCTGCCGACCGCGCGCGCGGTTTCCGGCTACCACGCCCGGTTCTCCGCGCTGTTCCGCTGGCTCATCACGCTGATGAACAACAGCGCCAACTTCCTCGTCCGCAAGTTCGGCATCGAACCGCAGGAGGAGCTCCGGTCCGCGCGGTCGCCGCAGGAGCTGGGCTCGATCGTCCGCTCCAGCGCGGAAAGCGGGAAGCTCGACACGTCCACCGCGGAGCTGCTGGACCGGTCGCTGCGCTTCGGCGACCGCACCGCGGACGAGCTGATGACCCCGCGCGTGCAGGTGGAATCGCTGACCGTGGACGACACGATCGACGACCTCATCGACATCTCCCGGCGCACCGGGTTCTCGCGGTTCCCGGTCTACACCGAGGATCTCGACGACGTGCAGGGCGCGGTGCACGTCAAGCAGGCGTTCGCCGTCCCGGCCGCGGACCGCGCGACCACGCGGATCCGCTCGGCGATGCGCCCGGTGCCGACGGTGCCGGAATCGCTGCCCGGCGACGATCTGCTGAACCGGCTGCGCGATTCGCGCTACCAGCTCGCGATCGTGGTGGACGAGTACGGCGGCACCGCCGGGCTGGTCACGCTGGAGGACGTGGTCGAGGAGATCATCGGCGACGTCCGCGACGAGCACGACGACCGCGAGGCCCCGGCCGCGCAGCAGCTCGGCGCGGACCGCTGGCTCGTGTCCGGGCAGCTGCGCGCGGACGAGGTCCGCGACATCACCGGCTTCCGGATGCCCGAGGGCGACTACGAAACGATCGCCGGGCTGATCCTGGAGCGGCTCGGCGCCATCCCGGCCGAGGGCGACGCCGTCGAGGTCGACGGCTGGCGGCTCGCGGTCACCAGCATGGACCGGCACCGCGTCGCCGAGGTCCAGGTGCGTCCGGCCGAACGCGAGGTGACCGCGTGAGCGACTGGCTGAACATCGCCCTCGTCGTGGTCCTGCTGCTGGCCAACGCGTTCTTCGTGGGCGCGGAATTCACCCTGATCTCCTCGCGCCGCGACCGGCTGGAAGCGTTGCTGGAGCAGGGAAAGACCCGCGCGCAGATCGTCATCAACGCGAGCAAGCACGTTTCGCAGATGCTCGCCGGGGCCCAGCTCGGGATCACCATCTGCTCGCTGCTGCTCGGCCGTCTCGGCGAGCCCGCGGTCGCACACCGGCTGTCCGGGTTCTTCGACCTGCTCGGCCTGCCCGACCAGCTGCTGCACCCGATCTCGTTCGCCCTCGCGCTCGCGTTCATCACCATGCTGCACGTGCTGATCGGCGAGATGGTGCCGAAGAACCTCGCGATCGCCGAACCGGAGCGGCTGGCGTTGTGGCTCGTGCCGGTGCACGTGGCGTGGGTGAAGGTGGCGAACCCGGTCATCGCCTTCCTCAACTTCGTCGCGAACTCCTTGCTGCGCCTGATGAAGGTGGAGCCGAAGGACGAACTCGAGACCGCGTACAGCTCCGACGAACTCGCCGAACTGCTCAGCGAATCGCGCCAGGAAGGGCTGCTCGACCAGTCCGAGCACCAGCGGCTTTCGCAGACGCTGTCGTCGGTCGCCAAGACCGTCGCGGACGTGCTGGTGCCCACCTCGGAACTCACGACGCTCCCCTGCGGGCCGACGCTCGGCGACGTCGAACGCGCGGTGTCCACCACGGGGTTCTCGCGGTTCCCGGTGTGCACGGACGACGGCTCGCTCACCGGCTACATCCACGTGAAGGACGTGCTGGACCTCGTCGGCCAGGACCCCGGCACGGTGATCCCGGACGACAAGACGCGGCCGCTCACCGAACTGCGGTCGGACGCGCGGCTCGACGTCGCGCTTTCGGCCATGCGCAAGGAAGGCAGCCACCTCGCGCGGGCGCTCGACGCGTCCGGCGCGGCCGTCGGCGTGGTGGCGCTGGAAGACCTCGTCGAGGAATACGTGGGGACCGTGCGAGACGGCACCCACGTGGCGGCATGAGCGCAGCTTGCCGGCGAATCATCGGCGCTCATGCCGCCGCCTCCCGGATGACCAGCGTGAAACTCGTCATGGAGGCGGCGGCATGAGCATGGTCGTGCTCGCCGAGGAGGACTGGCAGGCCCGGGAGCGCGCGCACGCCGAGCGGATGCGCGCGTGGACCGGGCCGCACCAGGAACGCCGGGCGCGGGGCGAGAAACATCCCGTGCTGGATTTCCTGTTCACCTACTACTCGCACCGGCCGGGACACCTCGAACGCTGGCAGCCCGGTCCGGGCGTCGTGCTCGCGGGCGCGTCCGCGCGGCGGTTCCTCGAGCGTCCGGCCTACGTCGAGACCGAGGCCGGGGTGATGCTCGACCCGGCGGCGTTCACCGGCCGCCGGGCGCGCACCGCCGAGTTCGTGCTGAAGCTGCTCTCGGCGACGGCGTCCCGGGCGCCGCGGCTGAGCTGCTTCGGGCTTCACGAATGGGCCATGGTCTACCGCGAGCCCGCGGACTCGGTGCGGCACGCGCAGGTCCCGCTGCGGCTCGGGTCGGCCGGGACCGACGAGGTCGTGGAGTCGATGGACATCCGGTGCGGGCACTACGACGCGTTCCGGTTCTTCACCGCTCCGGCGCGGCCGCGGAACACGCTCGCGCCGACCCGGGAAGCGCAGGTCGCGCTGGAGCAGCCGGGCTGCCTGCACGCGAACATGGACCTGTTCAAATGGGCTTACAAGCTCGATCCGTTCGTGCCCGCCGAGCTGGTCGGCGACTGTTTCGCGCTCGCCGCGGACGTCCGCGAACTGGACATGCGGGCCAGCCCGTACGATCTAGCGGACTACGGCTACCGGCCGGTGCCGATCGAGACCGCCGAGGGGCGGGCCTCCTACGCCCGCGCCCAGGCCGGATTCGCCGAGCGGGCCGCGCCGCTGCGGGCCCGCCTCATCGGCCTCTGCCGAGGGCTGCTCGCGGACCCGGCCCGGCCGCCGGACCCCGTGCCGGAGTCGCCCGGCCGCGGAGCCGACAACTCTGCGTAACGGTATTCACTGCAGGTCGCTGGCCTGATAGAGTGATAACGGTTCGATTGCATAACTGAGCGTGTTGTGCAGGTCACGAAAGGACAACGATGGGGCGTCACAGCCTGCCCGAGGAGCCGGTGCCGCACCCTCTCGATCCGCCGAAGCGGCCGGCCGGCCGCAGCGAGACGACCGGGTCGCACCGGATCGTCGCCAAGAAGGCGCCTCGCCGGCGGATCGCGAAGTGGCCTCTCGTGGCCCTCGGGCTCGTAGTGCTGGCCACGCTCGGCGTGGTCGGCTGGAACTGGGCCGACAGCGTGCTCAACAACCGCGCCGAGGCGCAGGCCGCGAGCTGCAACGGCGGCCGCACCGACGTCCGGATCGTGGTGACCCCGCAGATCGCCAAGCCGGTCGAGGCCGCGGCGGCGCGCTGGAACCAGGACCTGACGCAGGTGCACGGCAGCTGCGTGCACGTGGCCGTGCAGAGCAAGCCCGCCTCCGACGTGCTGAACGCGCTCACCGGCAAGTCCTCGCTCGACACGATCGGCGGCCTGCCCGACGGCTGGATCCCGGAATCGTCGTACTGGGTCGCGCAGCTCTCGAAGGCCAAGCCGGACGTCATCGGCTCCCCCGCGATGCCGATCGGCTCCGGGCCGCCCGCCGACTACCCGTTCGTCGGCCTGGCCGGACAGTCGATCGACGAGGTCCAGCAGCGCGGCACGCAGAGCTTCCGGGCGTTCCTGAAGGAACCGGCCCAGCTGGCCGACTTCGCGGCGGCGGGCATTCGCGCTTCCTGACCGCCGACCACGCCAGCACCGCCTCCGTCCGCGCCTGGGCTGGGGCGGTGTCGCGCATCCGGGACAGACCGGCTGACCGGGCCGGGCGCGCCGCCTGACCGCGCCTGGGCCGAGCGGACCGCCTCGTGAGTGCAGACGCCGGTTCTAACCGGCGCCAATACTCACGAGCAGCCAGCTGCGCCACAGCGCCGCCGTCAGCGCGGGCCTGAGCGGCTGGGGCGTCTCACGAGTCGAGTTCGGCCAGCGCCAGCAGGTCGTCCTCGGCCAGTTCGAAGTCGAACACGTCCGCGTTCTCCCGGATCCGCGACGGGGTCGCCGACTTCGGGATCGCGATGATGCCCAGCTGCAGGTGCCAGCGCAGGACCAGCTGGGCGGGCGTCTTCCCGTACTTCGCCGCCAGCGCCGTGATCACCCGGTCGTTCAGGTGCCTGCCGCGGGCCAGCGGGCTCCACGCCTCGGTCGCGATGCCGTGCTCGGCGTGGAACGCGCGCAGCGGGGCCTGCTGCTGCCACGGGTGCAGTTCGACCTGGTTGACGACCGGCACGACGTCGGTCTCGTCGAGCAGGCGGCGCAGGTGGTCGATGCCGAAGTTCGAAACGCCGATCGCCCGGACGCGGCCCTCGTTGAGCAGCAGTTCCAGGGCGCGCCAGGTCTCGACGTAGCGGTCCAGCTCCGGTTTCGGCCAGTGGATCAGGTACAGATCGACCGGGCCCAGGCCGAGGGCCTCGGCGCTGCGGTCGAACGCGCGCAGGGTGTTGTCGTAGCCGTGGTCGGTGTTCCAGACTTTGGTGGTCACGAAGACGTCCTCGCGCGGCAGCCCGGACTCCCGCACCGCAGCGCCGACCTCGGCCTCGTTGCCGTACATGGCGGCGGTGTCGATGCTGCGGTACCCGGCTTCGAACGCCGTCGCGACGACCTTCGCGACCTGGTCGGGCCGGACCTGGTACATGCCGAGTCCGAGCTGCGGAATGGCGACTGAGTTGTTCAGCGTGAGCAGGGGCGGCACAGCCATGCGGCGATCCTCACTGCGGTGTTCTCGGGAACGGGTCTCCTGGGGAACACCGCAGATCTTGCCACTCCCGGGCCGCCGCTGCGTTCACACCCCGCCGCAGTCCGCCGCCGGATGTCCGTGAAGGGCTCCTTGAGGGAATCTGATTCCCTCAAGGAGCCCTTCACGGACCCGGACCGCTGCGGTCACCCGGGCGGCCCGTTCGGCCACCGCGTCCGCACCAACCGCGAATCCGTTTCGCGCTTCGACCGCGACGCCTGCCGTCCGCGCCGACGAACCGGCCATCTCCGCGGCGGCGGAGACGTCCACCAGTGCCGCGGAGTCCACAGTGGACAGCAGCCGCTCCGCCACCCGGACCACCTCCCCCGCCGCGGCGACCACGTCCGCGGCGGGCTGGGCCCGGTCGGGCACGTCGTGCGTGACGGCGTGGGCGTCGATCTCCGCCAGCCGCAACGCGTGCCGCGTCAGGTGGTCCGCTTCGGCGTCGCCGCCGGCGGCCCGGCTCAGCAGCGCCGCCGCCTGCGCGAGGGCGAGAGCCGCGACCGTCGCCCCGGCCGGAGCCGGGACCGCGGGCCGGGCGAGGGTGTTCAGGAAGTCGCTCACGATCTGGTCCCGCATGGCGGGTCTCCCCTCCTGCTCAGCGCCGGATGCGCTCCATCCCGGGATCGACCAGCGGTTCCGCGGCCACGGTCGCGGCGACTCGCCGTCCGAAGTACTCGATCTCCACCTGGTCGCCGATCTCCACTGTGCCCGGCAACCAGGCATAGGCGATGGGACGGCCGATTGTGTAGCCATAGGCCGCGCTCGTCACGTAACCCGCAGCGGCACCGTCCACGAACACCGGTTCCTTGCCCAGCACCACCGTCCGGCCGTCGTCCACGGTGAGGCAGCGCAGCCGCCGCGCCGCGGTCTCTTCGCTGCGGCCCTCGATGGCGGCCCGGCCGACGAACTCGCCCTTCGCCGGGCGCACCGCGAAGCCGACTCCGGCCTCGTACGGGTCGTGCTCGGTGGTCATGTCGGTGCCCCACAGCCGATAGCCCTTCTCCAGCCGGAGGCTGTTGAACGCGCCGCGCCCGGCCGCGATGACGCCCAGCGACTGCCCGGCGCGCCACAGCGCGTCCCACAGGCGCTGGCCGTTGTCCGCGGAGGTGTAGATCTCCCAGCCGAGTTCGCCCACATAGGACAGTCGCAGGATCGTCACCGGCACCCCGGCGATCCGGGCGCGGCGGCCGCGGAAGTACTTGAGCCCGGTGTGCGAAAGGTCTTCCGCCGACAGCGGTTGCACCAGGTCGCGGGCGAGCGGGCCCCACACGCCGATGCAGCAGGTGCCGCCGGTGGTGTCCACGACCCGGACGCCTTCCGGTGCCCGGCTGCGCAGGTACGCGACGTCGATGTTGCCGTTGATCCCGACCTGGAACAGCTCCGGTTCCAGCCGTGCCACAGTGATGTCGCTGCGCACGCCGCCCGCGTCGTCGAGCATGAGCGTGTAGGTCACCGAACCGACCGACTTCGCCAGCTGGTTCGTCGTGAGCCCCTGCAGGAATTCGAGCGAACCGGGTCCGCTGACCTCGACGCGCTTGAGCGGGGTCATGTCGTACATCGCGACGCGGTTCCGGGTGTGCCAGGCCTCGGCCGCCACGATCGGCGAGTGGAACTGCCCGGCCCAGGCGTCGCGCGCGGGCGGGAGGAAGTCGTGCGGCAGGTCTTTCAGCAGGGACGCGTTGGCCTCGAACCAGTGCGGCCGTTCCCAGCCGCCCGCCTCCAGGAACACCGCGCCCAGCTCGCGCTGCCGGGCGTGGAACGGGCTGACCCGCAGGTCGCGCGGGGAAAGCCGGGGCTGCAGCGGGTGCAGCACGTCGTAGATCTCGACGAAGTTCTGCTGCGCGGTCTCCCGGATGTACTCGGGGGCGAGCTGGACGTCCTCGAACCGGTGCACGTCCAGCTCGTGCAGATCGGTCTCGGAGCGTCCGTCCACAATGGACTCCGCGACCGCCTTCGCGATGCCCGCGGAATGCGTGACCCAGATCGCCTCGGCGATCCAGAATCCGCGCACTTCGCTCGATTCGCCGACCAGCGAACCTCCGTCGGGAGTGAAGGAGAAGATGCCGTTGAAGCCCTCCTCCGCCTTGGTCTGGCCCAGCGCGGGCAGCAGGAGCTTGCTTTCCTCCCACGACGGCGCGAATTCGTCCTCGGTGAACGGCAGCATCGACGGCATCGCGGACGCGGTCACCTCGCCGGGTTCGGCGAACTTGTCCACCGGCATCGGGCGATGCGCGTACGAGCCGATGCCCAGCCGGTCGCCGTGTTGGCGGAAGTACAGGTCCTGGTCCTGGTGACGCAGGATCGGCAGTGCCGGACGCACCGGATCGGCTCCGGCCAGTTCGGCGAGCTGGCCAGTCTTCGCGTATTGGTGCGCGAGCGGCAGCAGCGGCACGGTCATGCCGACCATCTCGCCGATCTCGCGGCCCCAGAATCCGGCGCAGGACACCACGACGTCCGCCGGGAGCACGTCGTCGGCCGTCTGGACGCCGGTGACCCGGCCGTGCGCCTGCTCGATGCCGGTCACCCGGGTCGAGCCGACGAACCGGGCGCCGCGCGAGGAGGCCCGTTTGATCAGCTCGTCCACCGCGCGCGAGGCGACCGCGAGACCGTCACTCGGGACATACAGCGCACCGTAGATCTGGTTCTGGTCGAGCAGCGGCCAGCGCCGGGCGCATTCGTCCGGGTCGATCAGCCGCGCCTCGACGCCCCACGAGGTCGCCCAGCCGTGCTTGCGTTTCAGGTCCTCCCAGCGCGCCGCGGTGGTGGCCGCCTCCATGCCGCCGACCTGCTCGAAACAGCCGAGGTCGAGGAGCTTCGCGACGGTGTAGCCGGCGAATTCGGTCATCGCCTTGGACGGGTTGGTCTGGAACACCAGTCCCGGCGCGTGCGACGTCGAACCGCCGGTGAGCGGAAGCGGGCCCTGGTCGAGCACGGTGACGTCGGTCCAGCCGCGCAGCGTCAGCTCGTCGGCGAGGTTCGCGCCCACGATTCCGGCGCCGATGATCACGACACGGGTCATGAGAACTCCCTGGGATAGGTCAGCGGAAGACGACGGTGCGGTTGCCGTTCAGAAGCACGCGCCGCTCGCAATGCCAGCGCACCGCGCGGGAAAGCGCGAGGGCTTCGGCGTCGCGGCCGACGGTCGCGAGCGCGCGCGGCGAGTGCGAATGGTCGACCCGCTGCACCTCTTGTTCGATGATCGGGCCCTCGTCGAGCTCGGGGGTCACGTAGTGCGCGGTCGCGCCGACGTACTTGACGCCGCGGTCGTAGGCCTGCGCGTACGGTTTCGCGCCCTTGAACCCGGGCAGGAACGAGTGGTGGATGTTGATCGCGCGGCCCTGCAGTTTCTGGCACAGCTCGTCCGAGAGGACCTGCATGTAGCGGGCCAGCACGACGAGGTCGATGTCGTGTTCCCGCACCAGGTCCAGCAGCCGCTGTTCGGCTTCCGGTTTGCTCGCCGGGGTCACCGGGATGTGCACGAACGGCAGCCCGGCGGCTTCGGCCATCGGGCGCAGGTCCTCGTGGTTGGACGCGACGAGGGCGATTTCCGCGCCCAGCGCGCCTGCCCGCCAGCGGAAGAGGAGGTCGTTGAGGCAGTGCCCGGCCTTGGACACCATCACCAGCAGCCGGTCCGGGGTGCGGTCGGAGAACCGGTACCGCATCGCGTAATCCCGGGCGACCAGATCGAACTCGCGGGTGAGATCGTCCACAGTGGCCGGTCCGGCGCAGGTGAATTCGGTGCGCAGGAACAGTTCCCCGTGCACGTCGTCGTCGAACTGCTGGTGCTCGACGATGTCGCAGCCGTTGCTCACGAGGAACGTCGTCACGGCGTGCACGATCCCGGAGCGCTCGGGGCAGTGCAGGGTCAAGGTGAACTGGGTCAAGACTCCTCCTCTCGGTACTCCAGCGCCGCGTCGGCGAGCCAGGCGGCGAAATAGGGGGCGAACGACTGGCGCACGAGCACGGTGAACTCGCCCGCTTCCCGCACCAGCAGGACGATTCCGGTGCGGGCGTACAGCGTCTGGACGCAGGTGCCCGGCGGCGCGGCCGTGGGATGGAGGTCGATCGCGCAGCCGTGCGCCAGGACGTCGCGAGCCGCCGGTCCGGCCAGTCGCACCGTGGTGCGCTGCGCGGACACGTCGGTCACCGCACCGACGGCGATCGCTTCCCGCAGCGCTTCCTCGGTGCCTCCGGGAGCACCGAGCACGAGGTACTCGTCGGGGCCGAGCCACAGGACGTCGCCGATGCCGGTGGTGAACCGGCACGCGTCCGGCAACGCGGTGCCGAGCACGGCTGCCGCGGCGTCGTGGCCTTCGCGGATGCGGACGTTGAGCTGCGAGACGAACGGGCGTTCCTCGGCGAGCACGGCTGGCGCACAGCCAGCGAGCAGGCCCGCGTGCTCCGCGAGCGGAGACAGGGTCTTAGCCGTCACGGCGGGTCCCCTCCTTGTCGTAGAGCACGGATTCGGTGACCGTCACCGGCACCACCTCGTCGCCGACCGGGACGTACAGCGTCTCGCCGATCCGTTCCCGGCCGGAGCGGACGAGGGCGAGCGCGAAGGTGCGGTCCAGCGCGGCGCTCGGGTAACTGGAGGTGACGTGGCCGAGCATGCGCACCGGCGGGCGCGGGACGTGCGCGGTCTCGATGATCTGCGCGCCTTCCGGCAGCAGCACGGTGGGATCGACCGGCAGCAGGCCGACGAACTGTTTCCGGTCCGGGCGCAGGTTTTCCGCCCGCGAGAAGGACCGTTTGCCGAGGAAGTCGGCCTTCTTCTTGGACACCGCCCAGCTCATGCCGAGGTCCTGCGGGGTGACCGTGCCGTCGGTGTCCTGGCCGATGATCGGGTAGCCCTTCTCCGCGCGCAGGACGTGCATGGTTTCGGTGCCGTACGGCGTGATTCCCTTCTCCGCCAAGGCTTCCCAGAGCGCGAGGCCGTACCAGGAAGGCACGTTGATCTCGTACGCCAGTTCGCCGGAGAAGCTGATCCGGCACACCCGCGCGGCGATCCCGGCCACCTCGGCGTCGCGCCAGGTCATGAAGCCGAAGGCCTCGTTGCTGACCTCCAGCCCGGGCGCGAGCCCGGCCAGGAGCTCGCGGGAACGCGGGCCGACGAGTGCGACGGTGGCCCAGTGTTCGGTGACCGAGGTGGCGAACACGCGCAGGTGCGGCCATTCGGTCTGCAGCCACTCTTCCATCCAGTCCAGCACCATCGCGGCGTTGCCGGTGGTCGTGGTGACGAGGAAGCGGTCCTCGGCCACGCGGATGACGGTGCCGTCGTCGATCACCATGCCGTCGACGCCGCACATCACGCCGTACCGGATCCGGCCGACCTTGAGCGTGCTCATCAGGTTCGTGTAGAGCAGGTCCAGGAACTGGGCGGCGTCGGGGCCCTGCACGTCGATCTTGCCGAGGGTGGAACCGTCCATCATGGCCACGTCGGTGCGGGCGGCAATGCACTCGCGCCGGACCGCGGCAGGCAGGTCCTCCCCCGGCCGCGGGTAGTACCACGGGCGCTTCCACTGGCCGACGTTCTCGAACTCCGCGCCGTGTCCGACGTGCCAGGAATGCAGCGCGGTGACGCGGACCGGGTCGTGCAGTTCGCCGCGGTTCCGTCCGGCCAGCGCGGCGAAGGCGACCGGCGTGTACGGCGGGCGGTAGGTGGTCGGGCGGCGGTCCGCGAGGTCGACGCCGAGAGCTTCGGCGGTGATCCCGGCGGCGAGCATGCCCGAGGTTTTGCCCTGGTCGTGCGCGGTGCCGATAGTGGTGTAGCGCTTGACGTGCTCCAGCGAGGTGAGGCCCGCTCCGGTCGCCCGGAGGACGTCGGAGACGGTGGCGTCGCGCTGCAGGTCGACGAACCGGGTGTCCACTTCGGACTCCGGACCGGGGATCTGCCATTCGACGGCCGGGGGCAGTTCGCGCGGCGGCGCGTCGGAGACTGGGAGCGGGAGGTCTGCCGGTGCTTCGGCCAGGGCCTTCGCCGCCGCGGCATGGCCTTCTCGCACGCAACCGGCGAAGTCGAAGGTGCCGTTCGCGCTGCCCGCCACCCTCGCGGTCGGAAGATCACCGTCGGGCAGATACGCGCCGAGCGCGGGTTCGTAGCGCAGGGCACCGCGTTGCTGGCTGAACAGGTGCACCGCCGGTGTCCAGCCTCCCGAAACGAGAAGGGTGTCGCACGGGATCAGCTCCCCGCCGACACGCGCGCCGGTGATGCGTTCGGTTCCTTCCGTGCCAGTGACCGCCGCGCCGGTGCGGATTTCGATGTCTCGTTCCGCACACGCCGCGGCCCAGTTTGCCGGGGCGGCCGGGCGAACGTCGACCACCAGCGGGATTGCCACGCCCGCGTCGGCGAGGTCGATCGCCGTGGCGTAGGCGGAATCGTCCATGGTGAACACCACCGCGCGGCGGCCGGGCACGACGCCGTACCGGTGCAGGTACGTCCGCGCGGCGCTGGCGAGGAGGATGCCGGGACGGTCGTTGTCCGGGAACACGATCGGACGCTCGTGCGCGCCGGTCGCGAGGACGGTCTGCTGCGCGCGGATCCGCCACACGCGCTGCCGGGCCGCGCCGGAGGTCCGGTGTTGCACGGCCAGGACGAAACCGTCGTCGTAGGCGCCGAAAGCGGTGGTCCGGTCGAGTACTTCCACGTCCGGCGTCGCGCGGAGTTCGTCGGCGATCGCGCGGGCCCATTCGACGGCGGGCTTGAGGTCGACGTACTCGTTCGAGCCGAGCAGCGAACCGCCGGGTTCCGGCTGGTCGTCCACCAGCACGACGCGTACTCCGGCGCGGGCCGCCGTGCGAGCCGCGACCAGACCGGCCGGACCCGCGCCGACCACCAGGACATCGCAGTGCAGGTGCTTCGCGTCGTACCGCGCCGGGTCCGGTTCGGCGGCCAACCGGCCCTGGCCGGAGAGGCTGCGCGCGACCAGGCCGTCGTACAGCTCGACGGTGGTGGCGGTCTGCATCGGTTCGGGGAACGGCTTTTCCAGCTGCACCACCGCGTTCGGCTCTTCGACGCCCGCCGCCATGATGCCGCGCGGACGGCCGAGCTTGACGCTCCGCGCCACCTGGTGGACGCCGTTGGCGAGGAGGGCGGACGCGAGCGTGTCGCCGGGGTGTCCACTCAGGACCCGGCCGTCGAAGGTGAACTGGAGCAGGGTGTCGCGGTCGACGTGGCCGCCGCTGGGGAGGCGGAAGGTCATGGGATCACCGGCCGGGGTTCGTCGAGGCGGTAGACCGCCGCGAGTTCGTGGGTGCGGGTGTCGCGGACGGCGTTGAACCAGCGGCGGCAGCCCGCGCTGTGCGTCCAGCGTTCGGCGAGCGGGCCGCTCGGGTTGGCGCGGAAGAAGACGTACTTCGCCCATTCCTCGTCCGACAGCGCCGCCGGGTCCTGCGGGTACGCGACGTGGGCTTGGCCGCCGTAGTGGAATTCGGTCTCCTCGCGGGGACCGCACCAGGGGCAGGGAATCAGCTGCACAAGGGCTCCTAATGCGCGACGGCGGCGGCGCCGTGCTCGTCGACGAGCGCGCCGGTGGTGAACCGGTCGAGGGTGAAGGGTTCGACGTACGGATGCGGTTTGCCCTTCGCGACGGTGTGCGCGAAGCAGTCGCCGACGCCCGGCGTGGCCTTGAATCCGCCGGTCCCCCAGCCGCAGTTGAGGAACAGGTTCTCCACCGGCGTCAGCCCGACGATCGGCGACGCGTCCGGGGTCACGTCGACGATGCCCGCCCAGGTCCGCAGCAGATGCGCCCGCGCGAACACCGGGAACAGCTCCAGCGCGGCGGCCATCTGGTCCTCGATGATGTGGAACGCGCCGCGCTGGCCGTAGCCGGCGTAGGAGTCGATGCCCGCGCCCATCACGAGTTCTCCCTTGTGCGCCTGGGAAACGTAGACGTGCACGGCGTTCGACATCACCACCGTCGGGTGCACCGGTTCGAGCAGTTCCGACACCAGCGCCTGCAGCGGATGCGACACGAGCGGCAGGTCGATCCCGGCCATCTTCGCCAGCACCGAACTGTGCCCGGCGGCGCACAGCGCGACCTTCCCGGCGGCGATCCGGCCCCGGCTGGTTTCCACCGCGACCACCTTGCCGTCGCGCGTTTCCAGGCCGGTCACCGCGCAGTTCTGGATGAGATCGACGCCCATCGCGGCGGCCGCGCGGGCGAAACCCCAAGCCACGTAATCGTGTTTGGCGATCCCGGCGCGCGGCTGGTAGGTCGCGCCGAGCACCGGGTACCGGACGTCGGGCGAGGTGTTGACGATCGGGCAGAGTTCCTTGACCCCGTCCGCGTCGACCCATTCCGCGTCGATCCCGTTGAGCCGGTTGGCGTTCACGCGGCGCACGCTGTCGCGGACGTCCTGCAGGCTGTGCGCGAGGTTCAGCACGCCGCGCTGGCTGAACAGGATCGGGTAGCCGAGGTCTTCTTCGAGGCCTTCCCACAGCTTCAGCGAGTGCTCGTAGATGCCGGAGCTTTCGTCCCACAGGTAGTTGGACCGGATGATCGTCGTGTTGCGGGCCATGTTCCCGCCGGCGAGCCAGCCCTTCTCCAGGACCGCGACGTTCGTGATGCCGTGCACCTTGGCGAGGTAGTAGGCGGTCGCGAGGCCGTGCCCGCCGCCGCCCACCACGACGACGTCGTACGCCCGCCGCGGTTCCGGGTCCCGCCACAGGAAATCCGGGTGGTCCGGCAGGTCCGCGCCCGGCGGACGAGGCTGGTCGGTCGTGGTCATTCCGGCTGGCCTCCCGTATCGGACAACTGGTCGACTACTGATATATCAATCTTCGCTGTAGAGTAGGCCGGGTGAGCACCCCGGTCAACCACGTCATCCCGGCCGCCGCCCCGTCGCTGGCCGAACGCGCCTACGAGTTCCTGCGCGACCGTCTCGTCATGCTCGACATCAAGCCGGGCGACCCGATCAACGAGGAATGGGCGGGAAGCGTGCTCGGCATGGGCCGCACGCCGATCCGCGAAGCGCTGAAGCGGCTGGAAACCGAACGCCTGGTGGTCGCGTACCCGCGCCGCGGCACGTTCGCCACGGACGTCAACATCTCCGACCTCGCGCACATCTCCGAGGTCCGGCGCACCCTCGAGCCGACGGCCGCCGCGTCCGCCGCCACGCGCGCGACCGACGAGGACCGCGCCCGGCTCGTCGAACTGCGCGACCAGCTGGATTCGGCTACCCCGAGGGAAAACGCCGAACTCCTGCGCACCGACCTGGAACTGCACCGCGCGATCTACCGCTGCGTGCACAATCCGTTCTTCGAGGACACGCTGATCCATTACGACAACCTCGCCACCCGGATCTGGTGCGTGTTCCTCCCCCGGCTGCGCGGCATGGCCGGGCACGTGGACGAGCATTCGCCGCTGCTGACCGCGATCGCCGAGGGCGACGCGAAGAAGGCCTCGGCGCTGACGCTCGACCACGTGACCGGTTTCGAGGAGGCGATCCGGGCGCTGATCTAGTCCCCGGCCTTCGCGCGCACCCAGGCGTGGAACTCACCGATGTGGTGCTCGCTCGGCACCAGCACGCCGCCGCGGGCGTACGCGCGGGATCCCATGGCCTGCTGACACCGTTCGCAGGCCTCGAAATCCTGCTGGTTCACCCGGTGGAACAGTTCGACCGAACGGTCCAGGTCCGCGCCGGACTCCACGACCTCCGGCAGGTACAGCCAGTCGCAGCGAACGAGGGTGCGGTCCGGGGCGAGCGGGAACATCCGGTGCACGATCACGTGGTCGGGCACCAGGTTCACGAACACCTGCGGCCGGATCGTGATCGCGTAGTACCGGCGGTCCTGGTGCTCGCCGACACCCGGCAGCCGCTGCAGGCCGTCACCACCGTCCACAGTGAACCCGGTGACGTCCGCGCCGAATTCCGCGCCGTGGCCGACGAAATACTGCGCGGCGTAGCCGTCGGCGAACTCCGGGAGCACCTCGGTGAGTTCCGGATGGATCGTCGCGCAGTGGTAGCACTCCATGAAGTTCTCGATGATCTGCTTCCAGTTCGCGCGCACGTCGTACTCGATGCGCCGGCCCAGTGCGAGATTCTCGATGCCGTAGGCCTCGATTTCGCCGGGACCGCCGAGCCGCTCGCTCACGTCGGCCATCACCGTGTCCGCAAAGGACGGTGCCTCCTCGGCGAGGCAAACCCAGGCGTAGCCGAGCCATTCGCGCAGATGCACACCCGTCAGGCCGTACTCGACGCGGTCGACGTCCGGCATGCCGGTCAGATTCGGGGCCGCGACGAGCTTTCCGTCCAGGCCGTAGGTCCAGGCGTGGTACATGCACTGGAAAGCGCGCTTCACCGTTCCTTTCTCGTCGGTGCACAGCCGCGCGCCGCGGTGCCGGCACACGTTCAGGAACGCGCGCAAAGCCCCGTCGCGGCCGCGCGCGATCAGCACGCTTTCGCGGCCGATCTGCACGGTCTCGAACGAGCCGGGGGACGGCAGGTCGGCACTGCGCACCGCGCAGAACCACCCCGCTTCGAAGATCCGCTCCTGCTCCCGGGCGAAGATCGCCGGGTCGGTGTAGTGCGGCCCGGGCAGGGTCGGCAGCAGGCTCTGCGGGAGGTCGACAGCGGTCACCGGCAGGGCTCCTCTCGAACACAGTCGAAGTTGCGTATTACGCGTCTTGTTGCCCTCTCCGGAACAAGATGAGGCCCAGCCGGGGCGCTGTCAAGCACCGCCGGAGGTGCCGCACCCGTTCGCCGGAACCGCCTTCGACCACGGCTTTCACCCGGAACGGCGCTCCGGAAACTCCACCCCCGGAACCTCTTGACGGCACCCCTTCCGCGCACTCAGACTCTGTTGCGTATCACGTTGGGTGTTCCTCAATACGCAACAGACCCCCAGCTTCGGAGGAATCAATGCTGCGCGCGTGCACTGTGGACGAGCTGCCCCCGGGCGAGTCCGTCCGGATCGCGGGGCCGGAGCCCATCGCCGTCTTCAACGCCGACGGCGAGCTGTACGCGATCGGGGACACCTGCACCCACCAGGACGCGTCGCTGGCCGGTGGCTGGCTCGAAGGCTGCTTCGTGGAGTGCCCGCTGCACGCGGCGCTCTTCGACCTGCGCACCGGCATGCCGTCCTGCCTGCCCGCCAAGCAGCCGGTGCGCACGTACCAGGTGCAGGTCGAAGAGGGCGTGATCTACGTGCTCGCCGACGCCGCCGAGGACGCTGCGTGAAAACGGTCGCGATCGTCGGCGCTTCGCTCGCCGGCGCCCGCGCCGCGCAGGAGCTGCGCGCCCAGGGGTTCGACGGTCGCGTGGTGCTCATCGGCGAAGAGCCGCATCTCCCCTACGACCGGCCGCCGCTGTCGAAGGCCTTCCTGGCCGGGACCGCGGCGCGCGAGTCGCTGGACCTGCTCGACGCCGACGATCTCGCCTCGCTGGAGGTGCGGCTGGGCACTAGGGCGGAGCGTCTCGACCCGGCGACCGGCCGCCTCGTCCTGTCCGACGGCGAACTGGAAGCGGACGGTGTCGTCCTCGCGACCGGTGGCCGCGCTCGGGCCTTGCCGGGAACGGAAGCTGTTGCCGGAGTTCATGTGCTGCGCACCCTGGACGACGCACTCGCACTGCGCGAGGAGCTGGTTCCCGGGGCGCGCGTGGTGATCGTCGGGGGCGGGTTCATCGGGGCCGAGGTGGCCTCGACCTGCCAGGGCCTGGGCCTGGACGTCACGGTGCTGGAGGCGTTGCCGACGCCCATGGCGCGCGTGCTGGGTCCCGAACTCGGGTCGATCTGTGCGCGCCTGCACGGCCGGAACGGCGTCACCCTGCGCTGCGGCGCTTCGGTGGCCGGGCTGACCGCGGTCTCCGGCCGCGTCACCGGGGTGCAGCTGGAAACCGGCGAGAATCTGCCCGCTGACGTGGTGGTCGCCGGGATCGGCATGGTCCCGGCGGTCGAGTGGCTCGACGGGTCCGGGCTGGCGATCGGCAACGGCGTGCGCACCGACTCCGGTCTCGTCACTTCGCTGGCGAACGTGGTCGCCGCGGGCGACGTCGCGGCGTACGGACCGGCGGGCATCCGGCACGAGCACTGGACGAACGCCACCGAACAGGCGTCGGTCGCGGTCGCGAATCTGCTGGCCGGGCAGGTGGTCCGGGAGTACCAGCCGAGCGGTTACGTCTGGTCCGATCAGTACTCCGGGACGCTCCAGCTCGCCGGGCATCCCGCGCCGGACGACGAGGTGCGCTACGCCGAGGGCGGTCCGGACGACGACTCGTTCCTCGCCACGTATCACCGGGACGGCCGGACCGTGGCGGTGTTCGGGCTCAACAACCCGCGGGGATTCGGCCGCCTGCGCCGGCAAGCGCTGCGGCGGCCGATGCCCGTCGGGTGATTACCGCACGACCTGCACCACGTCGCCCGGCTGCAGGGTGTTGAAGAACGCCACCGCGTCGGCGTGCGACAGGTGGACACAGCCGTGCGACTGGACCTTCAGGCTGCCCTGGTGGAACGCCACGCCGGTGTTGGTGAAGAACACCGAGTACGGCATCGGTCCGTTGAACTGCTTGCTGTAGTGGTGAAGATCCTTGTACTGCACCCGGAACGTGCCGACCGGGGTCGGGTACTGGGGCTTGCCGACCGTGACGGGCACGCCGCCCCGGGTGACCTTGCCGTTGTCCATCAGCCACGCGGTGTTGGCCGAGAGCTTCAGGCACGCTTTCGCCTGCGGCCCGCACGGCGGTCCTGCCGCCTCCGCGGTCGCCGCGAATCCGATAGTTCCCGCCATCGCCGCGACACTGGCCAGTATTGCCGTGAGTTTCCGGTTCATCCTGTGCCTCCCCGAGATGGTCGTACTTTGGATCTTTCCCAGAGAGGGGACTCTTAAACCAAAAGTGCGCCCATGTGGGTGAGCTTTAACGAGTGCGCCACGCCAGCGGAGACGTCGCCAGCGCCGCATCGGCGACGCGCCGCGCGGTGTTGGTGAAGAGCCCAGCCTGCGCCGATGCGAGCCATTCGTCCACTGTGGAGACTCCGGTCGCGCGGTATTCGAGAGCCTGGAAAAGCATTTCGAGTTTGTCGGCGTCCTTCGCGCAACGCGCTTCGGGCGACTCGCGAGTTTCGTACTCGTCTACCGCTGACTGCACGGTTTCTGCCGACGCACGCGGCAGGCTCGCGGTCTGGTCCGCGGTGATCGCCCGAGGTTCCGGCTTCGTCAGGTAGGGCGCGGCCGTGTGCGGAAGGTCGCCGGTCCGGGTCTCCTGGGTGTCGTGCCACAGCGCGAGAAACGCCGCGCGCTCCGGGTTCGCGCCTTCCTCCGCGGCGAGCAGCGCGGCCAGCTGCGCCGCGCGGAGGCTGTGCTCGGCCACCGATTCCGGGTCGCGGACCCCCGCCTGCCACCAGCCCGCGCGGCGGACCCGTTTGAGCACTCCCAGCTCGAACCCGAACGCGGCCAGGCCGTCCATGGCGCTCTCCCCTTTTCCGGTGGCGATTCCGCTGCTGGAGCCTACGGGGCATGGCATGCTGCGCGGACATCCGCTTCTTCCCCGGGAGGCCTCGCGTGAGCACTGTGCTGGTCGAGCACGACGGTCCGGTCACCACCATCGGCATCAACCGGCCGGAGCGCCGCAACGCCGTCGACCGCGCGACCGCCGAGGCGCTGGCCGACGCCTTCCGGGAATTCGACGCCTCGGACGCCTCGGTCGCGGTGCTCTACGGGGTCGGCGGGACGTTCTGCGCGGGCGCGGACCTCAAGGCGGTGAGCGAAGGCCGCGGCAACCGCACCGAGCCGGACGGCGACGGCCCGATGGGGCCGACGCGGCTGCGGTTGCGCAAGCCGGTGCTCGCGGCGGTGTCCGGCCACGCCGTCGCGGGCGGACTGGAGCTGGCGATCTGGGCCGACCTCCGGGTCGTCGAAGAAACGGCGGTGTTCGGCGTGTTCTGCCGGCGCTGGGGCGTCCCGCTGATCGACGGCGGCACGGTCCGGCTGCCGCGGCTGATCGGCCGGAGCCGCGCGCTCGACCTGGTGCTCACCGGGCGTCCGGTCGACGCGGAGGAAGCGCACCGGATCGGTTTGGCGAATCGCGTCGTGCCAGCCGGGCAGGCATTGTCCGCGGCCGTGGCGCTCGCACGGGAAATCGCCGCGTTTCCGCAGACCTGCTTGCGCGAGGACCGGGCCGCATTGCTGGAAAACGAGTCCTTGAGCGAGGAATCCGCATTGGAAAACGAATTCCGGCACGGGATTCAGTCGTTGAACGCGGACACCCTTGCGGGAGCCACGCGATTCGCCGAAGGCGCGGGCAGGCACGGTTCGTTCGAGAACTAGCCGCGCCCGATTACCGTTGCCCAGCAACGAATATACCCGCGTCCAAGCAGGCGCGGACCGCAGGCGGACATAGCGGACACGCGACCCGATGCCGCCTTTTCCGGCTTCGCCCGCCCCACTTCTTCCGAACTGAGCCGACCGGGTGAAACCGCACGCGAATACCTTTCGTCTTTTTGCGTTCCCGTCACCATTACCTGCGACGACCGTTACTTCTCGCCGCCGCATTCGGAACTGGGCCGATCGAGCGAACGGAAAATTCGCCAACCGCACGTAGCGCCCCGGCGTCGGCATCGATACAGATAGGAGGCCGGGCGCGCCCGCCCGGCCCGCGCGGCCGTCCGCCCCCACAACAGAACCCCGCCCCCCGACCCGTCGCCGGCAGGCCCCCGCCGGCGGACGCCGACCCGCCCGGCCCGACGAGGCCGGGCCATCGGCGCAGCGCGCCGCCGGACCCGGCCGTGCCCGTGCTCCCTCCCCGCCGAGCACAAGACCAGAACCGAGGTTCCTCCATGACGTCGGACATCGAGCGTTCCAGCTCCTCGCCGTCGGACGACACCGCCTCCCGCCCGGGCGCCGGGCCCTGCTGCCGCCTCCGTACCGCCAGCCGCGGCGCCTGCGCCGAAAGACCCCGGCCGCGGAAACTGTCCATCGTCATCCCCGCGCTCAACGAACGGGTCAACATGCCGCGCGTGCTGGCCACGATCCCGTACTCCGGCCTCGCCTCCCTCGGCTACGAGCTCGAGGTGATCGTGGTCGACAACGCCTCGACCGACGGGACCGGCGAGGTGGCCGCCGCGCTCGGCGCGCGGGTCGTCCTCCAGCCCGTGCGCGGCTACGGGCACGCCTATCACGCGGGGTTCGCCGCCGCGACCGGCGACGTGATCGCCACCGGCGACGCGGACTGCACGTACCCGTTCGACCACCTGCCCGGGCTGCTGGGCGCGATGGCCGACCGGCAGCTCGATTTCCTCTCCACCAACCGGCTCGGCCGCGAGAACCGCGGGGCGATGAAGCCGTCGCACCGGTTCGGCAACCGGGTGCTGACGCTGATCAGCCGGTTCTTCTTCCGTTCGCCGTTCCGGGATTCGCAGTCCGGGATGTGGGTGTTCCGCCGGCACGTCTGGCGGCACCTGGACATCCGCTCCGGCGGCATGCCGTTCTCTCAGGAGATCAAGAACGACGCCTACGTCCGCGGTTTCCGGTGCGGCGAAACGCTGATCGAGTACCGGATCCGCGGCGGCGACGTGAAACTGCACGCTGTCCGCGACGGCCTGCGCAACCTGTCGCAGCTGGCCGCGCACCGGGCGCGCACCGCGCGGGTGCCGGCGAACGTCCTCTGCACGGACGAAGCCCGATGCGTCCTGGCGATGGCGGACTGAGCGTGGACGAGTCCTCGGAAGAGCCGGGAAACGGCCGCGGCTGGCTGAAATTCGCCGTCGCGTTTGGCGCGGTGGCGGTGCTCGGGGTGGTCACCGTCCTGGTCTGGCCGGACGCCCGGACGTTGTTCCGGCAGTCCTTCACCGAGCAGCCGGAGACCTACACGGAGCTGTATTTCGTCGGCACGCCCGCGTTCCGGGACGGGGCGGTCCTCGCGGAGGTCGCCCTCGTAAGGCACGGTCCGGCGCGCGCGGACTACACCGTGGTAGCCGCGTTGGAGACGTCTACGGCCGACCGGCTCGCGGGCGTGTCCCGGCGGGTGACTCTCGAGCCCGGCCAGTTCACCGCGATCGACTTCCGCCTGCCGGTGCCGCCCGGGTGCGTCGTGGACGCGATCGCGGTGAACGTCGCGGGAGGCATGGAAAACCTGCGTTTCCGGCTGCCCGGCAACTCTTCCGGAGGCAGACCGTGACCCGCCGCCGGATCGTCCACCTCACCCCGTGCTACCCGCCGCATCTCGGCGGAATGGAAGCGGTCGTCCAGCACCTGGCCCGGCAACAGGCGCGGCAGCACGACGTCACCGTGCTCACCACGACCGTCGGCGCGCGCGACTCGCCGCGACGCGAGGTGGTGCACGGGGTGGCCACCATCCGCGTTCCCGCGCTTGACATCGCGCACACGCCGGTGTCCCCCGGTCTCGTTCCCGCCTTGCTGCGCATGCCCAAACCTGCGGTGTGGCATCTGCATGCCGCGCACGCGGTGGTGCCTGAGCAGGTCGCGCTCGTCGCGGCCGTGCGCCGGCAGCCGTTCCTGTTCCACTTCCATCTCGACGTCGACCAGTCCGGAAAGCTGGGCTGGTTGTTGCCGCACTACAAAAAGCACGTCTTCGCCCGGGTTTTGCGCGCTGCCGCCGGGGTGCTGGTGCTGACCGAGGCCCAGCGGGAGTTCGTCCACACCGCCTATCGAGTGGACCCGGCGCGGATTTTCACAGTCCCGAACGGAGTGTCCGCGGAGTTCTTCCTTCCGCCGCGTCCGCGCCGGGAACCGGTGCTGCGCCTGCTGTTCGTCGGGCGGCTCAGTCCACAGAAGAACCTCGCCCGGCTCCTGCACGCGCTGGTCCGGGTGCGCCAGCCGGTCGTCCTCGACGTGGTCGGAGACGGCGAGCAGCGCACTCGGCTCGCGGAAACCGTGCAGCGGCAAGGGATTGCGGGCGTGCGGTTCCACGGCCGTCTGCACGGCGCTTCGCTGCTGCACCGCTACGAGCAAGCCGATCTGTTCGTGCTG
This sequence comes from Amycolatopsis sp. AA4, assembly GCF_002796545.1. Lineage (GTDB taxonomy): Bacteria > Actinomycetota > Actinomycetes > Mycobacteriales > Pseudonocardiaceae > Amycolatopsis. The sequence goes on along the minus strand of NZ_CP024894.1, from coordinate 3,812,207 downwards.
CCCTCGGATCGCGAAGGGATGTCGCTCGCCGCGCTCGAAGCCATGGCCGCCGCGCTGCCGGTGCTCGCGACCGACGTGCCCGGGAATACCGAACTCCTGCGCGGCATCGGAGCGCTCGTTCCCGCTGATTCCGCCGCGCTGGCCGCGGCGATCGACGAATTCGCCACGGACGAGGACTTCCGGCGGAGGACCGCCGCGGCCAGCGCGCGAGCGGCCCGGGAGTTCACCTGGGCCGCGGTGGCAGCGCAGGTCGAGGACGTCTACGCCGAGGTGCTCCCGTGACGCGCCCCAGCCAGCGCGCCGTCGTGCTCGGTTCGGTGCTCGCCGCCGGGGTCGTGGAGCTGCTGCCGTGGCGGCCTGCGGTGCTGGTGACCGTCACCGGTCTGTGGCTAGTGTTCGGCGCCCCGGCGTGGCTGTGCCGTCGGATTGCCGCCCGGATCGTGTCCACCCGAGAGGCGCAGTGGTTGCTGGGGCTGGGTTTCGCGGTGCTGACCGCGATGGTGGCCGCACTGGCCGTCAACACCGTGCTCCCCTGGTTCGGCGTCTCGCGCCCGTTGACGACCGCGTCCCTCGCCGGGGCTCAGACACTCGCCGCGGTCGCGCTCGCGGTCCTGGACCGGCGGCTCACCGGCTCGTCCCCACCCATGCGGGGGCCGCGATGGATGCCGGTACGCGACGTCGTACCGATCGCGATCCTCGGGGCTCTGACGCTGGTGGTCGCCGCCGCCGGGGCCGTCCGGCTTAACAACGGATTCAGCGGCGCGACGAGCCTGATCGCGCTGTTCCTGGTCGCGGCGCTACTCGGGCTGCTGGCCGTCCGGGCGAACCGGTACGGCGACGGGGTCATCGCGCTCGGAATCCTCTGCGCAGCAACGGCTTTGCTGCTGCTGACATCGCTGCGCGGCTGGTACGTCACCGGGCACGACGTCCAACGCGAGTTCCTGCTCTTCCAGCTCACCTCAAGCAAGGGCTACTGGGACATCTCCGGCTACCCCGACCCGTACCACGCCTGTCTCAGCATCACGCTTCTGCCCGCTTCGGTGGCCCAGCTGACCGCCTTGCCCGGCTTGGCGATCTTCAAAGTGGTGCTGCCGATGCTGTTCGCCGCGGCACCGGTCGCGGTGTACCGCACGACCCGGAACCTCACCACCAAACGGATCTCGCTGCTCGCCGCGATCTGCTTCCTCGCGTTCCCCACGTTCTTCACCGACATGCCGTTCCTCGGGCGGCAGGAGATCGCGTTCCTGCTGTTGGGCTGTGCGGTCCTGGCGTTGAGCGACCGCAGCGCACCGCGTCGCGCACGGCGGGTCGCGTTTACCGTCCTGTTCGCGGGGATCGTGCTGTCGCACTACTCCACCACCTACGTGCTCATCGCCGTCCTGGTGCTGGGCAAGCTCGCCAGCGGTGTCATCCGGGTGGTCCCGCCGTTGCGCCGCCGGCTTGCCGAGCGGACTCCGAAGGAGGCGACCGATTTCGTCGCCTGGCCGATGCTCGGCGTCGCGGTCGCGTGTTCCGCGCTCTGGACCGGCCCGGTCACCGGCACCTGGCATCAGCTCCAGCACACCGCCGTCGCCGCTGCACACGACCTGTTCCACCCGGATCAGGTGCAGCGCGGCTCGTCCGACACCGCGTACAGCATTTTCAGCTCCGCCCGGGTCAGCCCGGAGCAACGGCTCCAGGACTACGCCGAGTCCACCCGCCCCCGCGGCGAACCGCCCGCAGCTCCCGTCCAGGTCGCCCCAGCGGACAACCTGCCGCTGACCAGAGCCGGGTCCGCGCTCGACCAGCTCGGCCTCGACGTCCCCCGCGTGAACAGCCTTCTCCGCACCTTGTGCGCGGACGGGCTGCAGGTGTTGCTGCTCGTCGGCCTAGCCGGAACCCTGCTCGCCACCGCGACCGTGTTCCGGCCGACGCACGACCTGTTCGTACTCGCCGCGGGTGGCCTGGGGGTGCTCGCCGCGGAGATCGCGCTGCCGCAGCTCTCGGTGGATTACGGAGTCCTGCGCACCTTCCAGCAAGGCCTGTTCGGGTTCGCGCCGTTCATCGCGATGGGGTCGGTCTGGGCGTTGTGGTGGCTCAAACGGTGGCGAATGCCCGCCGCGACCGCCGTCTCGCTGCTGCTGTTCCTCGACCTCACCGGCGCGCTGCCCCGGTTGTTCGGCGGCTACCCGGCGCAACTGCAGCTGGACAACGCCGGGCAGTACTACGACATCTACTACGCCCACCCGCAAGAACGCGCCGCCCTCGCCTGGCTCGAACGGCACACCGCGGCGCAGCGCATCCAGTCCGACCGCTACACGCTCAGCCGCCTCCAAACGCTGCTCGACGGCCGCCCCGGAGACGACATTTACCCGACGCTCGTGCAGCCGGGCTCGTTCGTCCTCCTCGGCTATCCGACCGTCCGCAAGGACGAGGTCACCGTGTTCTACCAGGGAGATCTCGTCACCTACCGCTATCCGCTGCGGTTCCTCGACGCCACCAAGAACAAGGTCTACAGCAGCAACGGAACGAGTGTGTACCGATGACGACCCTCCGGATCCTGCTCGTCTCGCACTACTACCCGCCGCATGTCGGAGGGATCGAGAACGTCGCCGCACAGCAGGCCCGGACCCTCGCCGCACGCGGTGCCGAGGTCACCGTGCTGACGAGTGCTTCGCCCGCTGCCGCACCGGCTCCGGTCGACGGCGTCCGGGTCGTGCGCGTTCCCGCCTGGAACGGGGTGGAAGACCGGACGGGAGTGCCCTTCCCGGTGTTCGGGCCCCGGTTGTTCCGTGCCGTCCGGGAGTGGGTGCGGTGGGCGGATGTCGTCCACCTGCACGACACGCTGTACCAATCCTCGTGGATCGCAGGAGTGCGAGCAGCGCGGACTGGCACGCCGCTGTTCCTGACCCAGCACGTCGCGGTCGTCGAGCATCCCTCGGCGGTGGTGCGGGCGGTGCAGCACGCGGTGTACCGGTCGATCGGGCGGCGGTTGTTCCGGGCCAGCCGCGAGGTTTTCGTGGTCAACGATTCCGTCGGCGCCTTCGTCCGCCGTTTTCGCGACGACGTGGAGTTGCTGCCCAACGGCGTCGACACCGCCCGGTATCGGCCCGCGTCCGCCGGAGAAACCCGGCTGCTGCGGGAACGCTGGGGACTGCCTGCCGACCGGGTTCTGGTGCTGTTCGTCGGGCGGCCGGTACCGAAGAAGGGCTACGACCTCCTTCTCGCTGCCCGGCACCCCGACTACGACCTGGTCTTCGCCGGGGAACGGCCGAAGCACGTCCCCGAGGATCCCACGGTCCACCATCTGGGCGCGATGAGCCCGGACGAGCTCAGCCGCCTCTACCGAGCCTGCGACGTCTTCGCCCTGCCGTCGACCGCCGAAGGATTCCCCCTGACCGTCCAGGAAGCGATGGCCTCCGGCCTCCCGATAGTCACCACCGACGACCCGGGCTACGCCTCCTACGGACTCGACCGAACCCAGGTCGCGCTGCTCCCCCGCGAGGCGGAAATCCTGCGCGCGACCCTGCGCTCCCTCGCCGCGGATCCCGCCCGCCGCGCAGCCATGGGCCGCTACTCCGCCCGTTACGCCGCCGCCCGGTTCTCCTGGCCGAAACACGTCCAGCGCCTCGAAGAAAGCTACCTCGCCGCGCTTGAGCCGAACGAGGTTCCGGCATGACCGCGCTCGCCGAGCCGTCCTTCGCCGCCCGGCTGAAATCCGACCCGCTGGTGCGCAACTCGTTCTTCCTCATGGCCACCACCGCGCTCGGTGCCGGGTCCGGATTCGTGTTCTGGATCGTCGTCGCCCGGCTCTACCCGCCCGCCGAGGTGGGCTGGGCGAGTTCGCTGCTCTCGGCGGTGACCCTGCTGAGCTACTTCAGCGGGCTCGGGCTCAGTTCCAGCCTCGTCCGGTACCTGCCCACGACGGCGTCCCGCAGCGCGCACGTCAGCTCCGCGCTCACCTCGGTGGCCGTCACCGGAACCGTCCTCGGGGCCGGTTTCGCGCTCGTCGCGCCGTTCGTCTCGCCCGGATTGTCCTTCCTCAGCGGGTCATTCCCGGAGATTGCGCTGTTCGCCTTGCTGGCGATGGCCGTCGCGCAAAACCTGCTGACCGACTCGGTTTTCGTCGCCGTGCGCGCGGCGAAATACAACCTGCTTCTCAACGGCGTCCTGATGAGCGCGGTCAAACTCGCCCTGCCGATTGCCTTCGTCGGAGCGGGCGCAATCGGCATTTTCCTGTCGAGCACAATGGCTTCCGCCGTTGCCGCCGTCGCGAGCATCCTCGTCATCCGGCAGCGGCTGCGCATCCCGGTCCGGCCCCGCGTGTACCCGGCGACGCTGCGCACCACGCTGGCGTACTCGCTCGGCAACTACGCGTCCAGCTGCCTGAATCTCCTGCCGCTGCTGGTGCTTCCGTTGCTGGTGCTGCGTTCCCTCGGACCGGAAGCGTCCGCGGCCTACTTCGTGGCGTTCCAGATCGCCAACTTCGTCAACGCCGTCCCGTTCGCCGTCGGCGAGGCGCTGTTCGCCGAAGGCTCGCACGAACAGGAAGACCTGAAACAGCTGGCGAAACGCTCGGCGCTGCTCATCCTCGCGATCGTGCTGCCCGCCGTCAGCGTCACGGTCGCCCTCGCGAAACCGGTGCTGACCCTGTTCGGCGCCAGCTACGCCGCCGACGCCCGGAACTGCCTCGTCGTCCTCGCGGTCTCGGCCCTCGCGGTGGCGTTCAACACGTGGTCCGGGTTCCTGCTGAAGGTGACCCGTCAGCTGCCGGCGATGAATTTGTCCAATGTGGTCTACGCGGGGGTCACCGTCGGCCTCGCCGCGCTCGGGGCCCAGCACAGCCTGGGGTGGCTCGCCGCGGCCTGGGGCGTCGGCAATCTCGCGTCCGGCCTCGTCTCGGTCGCCGCGCTCGCACTGCGCGGACTGTCTCCGTGCGACAAAGGAGGTTCGGATGAAGATCGCGCACATCGTCAACGTCGGCTTCGAAGCCGGCGGCGCGGAGCGTAGCGTCCGCCTCGTCGCTGGCGGGCTGCGGCGACGCGGGCACCAGGTCCTGGTCATCGCCACCGACCACCTGCTCGACAACCCCGCCGTCAGCGACCGGGAAGTCTTCGCCGACGTCCTGGTGCCCGCGATCCGCGGGGGCCCGCTTCGCCGTTTCGCGGGCTACTTCTGGCACCGCCCCGCGTACCGGCAAGTGACCGCCGCTCTGCGTTCTTTCGCTCCGGATGTGGTGCACCTGCACACCATCGGCGAGTTCAGCCCGGCCGTGCTCAGCGCGTCCGCCGCCTACCCGCGGGTGCTCACCGTCCACGGTCCCGAGGACTGGACCCGGGAGTTGCTGTCGTGGAATCTCCGCAGCCGCACCGAAGGCCACTCCCGACTGTCCATAACGGACACTGCGCGGCTGGCCTATCTGCGTTTCCTGCAACGACCCGCGTACCTGCGCCGGCTGCGCAGCGTCGACCGCGTGCTCACCCCGAGCCGGTTCCTCGCCGACGTCGTTCGCCATGACCTGCCTCGGACACCGATCCGCGTCGTCCCGAACGGCGTGCCGCTGCCCACCGCTTCTCCGGTCCCCGACACCGCCGACGCGCTGTTCGTCGGCCGCCTCGAACCGGTGAAGGGCGCGCACGTGCTCGTCGACGCCTTCGCTACGGTCGCCCGCCGCCTCCCGGACGCCCGGCTGACCCTCGCCGGGGACGGCGCGCAGCGAGCCGTCCTCGAAAAGTCGGTGAGCGAACAAGGTTTGGCCGACCGAGTCCGCTTCGCGGGCTGGCTCGGTGAGCGCGAACTGGCGGCGGCGTACCGCGCGGCTTCGGTGGTGGTGATTCCTTCGGTGTGGCCGGAGAATTTCCCGACTGTCGCGCTGGAAGCCCTCGGCGTCGGACGCGCGGTCGCCGCCACCGAGGTCGGCGGCATTCCCGAGCTGATCCGCCCGGGACACAACGGGGTCCTCGTCCCGCCGGGCGAGCCGGGTGCCCTCGCCGACGCCCTCTCCCGGCTCCTCCGCGACCCGGGCTTGCGGCGGGCCATGGGGGCGCACTCGGCCGGGCTCGCCTCCTGCCACCGCCTCGGCCCTTTCCTCGACCGGCTGGAACAGCACTACCGAGAGGTCCGCCGATGACCCGGGTCGTCGTAGTCAACGCGTTCGAACGCGGCAACCGCGGCGACGCCGCCCTGCTCACCGTCCTGCTCGAACAGATCCGCCGCGCGCTGCCCGGCGCCCGGATCGCGATCGCCGGGTTCGAGCATCCCGCGCGCTGGCCGGAGTTCGACGGCGTGCCCAACCTCGGTTCGTTCCGCCGCTACTCGGGCGAGGAGAGCATCCCCCGGCTCCGGCGGATCCTGCGGAAACTGAGCCTGCTGCCCGTCGTCGCGCTCGCCGCCGCCCGCCTCCCGCGCCGGCCGCTGCTGGCGGCGGCCCGGCTGCTTCCCGCCGAACCGCGGCGCGAACTGCACGCCCTCGCGACCGCCGACCTCGTCGTCTCCGCCGGCGGCGGCTACCTGAACGGACGCGCGGACTTCGCCTCCGACCTGAACGTCCTCTTCCTGCTGCTGCCGCTGTGGCTGGCCCAGCGCTTCGGCGTCCGGGTGGGGACCGGCCCGCAGTCCTACGGCCCGTTCCCCCGTCTGGTCCAGCGCGTGCTGGTCCGCCACGTCCTCGGCCGGGCCGACGCGATTCTGGTCCGCGAGGACATCAGCCGCGACCGGCTCGCCGAACTCGGGCTGCCGCCGCGCCTGCTCACCCGCAGCGTCGACAGCGCCTTCGCCTTCGAAACCCGGTCCGACCGCGACTGGCGCACCGCGCTCGGCATCCCCGCCGCCGCCCGGATCGCGATGGTCACCGCCCGCCAGTGGCTCGACGAGGCCGGACAGCTCCGGTACGAACACGCCTTGACCGCGGGCATCCGGCACCTGCTCGGCCGCGGGTACCACGTCGTCCTGGTCCCCCAGGTGACCTGCGCTTATCAAGGCGACGACGACCGCCGCGTCAACACCCGCCTCGCCGCCGGGCTCGACCACCCCCGGCTGCGCGTCCTCGGCGACGACACCTTCGACCACCGCGACGCCCGCGCCATCTACGCCGAAGCCGACCTCGTGCTCGGCACGCGCTTCCACTCCGTCATCTTCGCCCTGACCGCGCACGTCCCGTGCCTCGCGATCGAGTACGACCACAAGACCGCGGGCATCATGCGCGATCTCGGGCTCGAAAAGTGGGTCGTCGGGATCGCCGAAATCCGCGACACGACGCTGCCCACGCTCCTCGACAGCCTCATCGAACACCGCGACGACTACCGGCAGCACGTGCGCGAGGTCCTTCCCCCATACGCGCGTCGCGCCCGCGACCTGAGCCCGCTGCTCGATGCCGCCTGACGCGGGGTCAGCCGCGCCGCAGCCACCGGAACCGGCGGCAGCCGCAGCGCCCGCAGTCGGTGCCGCCGCGCAAATGCTGGTGCTCACTGCGTTCGTGCCCGCACGCGCGGCACCGCACCGCCGCCCACCGCACCCGGATCCCGGACATCCCGCGCCTCCTCGAAGTCCCCCGACCCACACCATCACATCCGCGCGCGCCCAGCCAACCGGACCAATGAGGACAGGAGCCTCCGTGAACCGAGACCGCACCGTCGTCTTCGCGACGCCGTACTTCCCGCCGGACGTCGGCGGCGTGCAAACCTACGTGCACAGCCTGGCCTCCGCGCTGCGGGAAGTCCCCGGCTGGCGGCCGGTCGTCGTCACCACCAGCCCGCGCGGCCCGTCCGACGACCCTTTCCCGGTCTACCGGCTCCCCGCGCTCGCCAAGCTGTCCAACACCCCGCTCGACCCGCGCTGGCCGCGCCAGATCCGCCGCATCCTGCGTGCCGAACGGGCCGACTTCCTGAACGTCCACACCCCGGTCCCCGGCCTCGCCGACGCCGCGACCCTCGCCGCCGGGAACGTCCCGGTCGTCGTGACCTACCACGCCGCGGCCTTGGTCAAAGACGGTCATCCGCTGTTCAACACCGTCGCGCGCGCCTACGCCTGCGCCGAGCGCTTCATGCTGCGCCGGGCAGATTCGATCCTCGGCGTTTCCGACTTCGTCGCCGAGAATTTCCGTCCCCGCTACGGAGGCAAGGTCGGTGTCCTGGAGAACGCCGTCGCCCCCGAGGTCTTAGCCGCTCCGGTCGGCGGGAGCCGTCCTTATGCCGCCGCCTTCCTGGCCCGCTTGGAACCGACCCACGCGTGGAAAGGCCTCGACCAGCTCCTGCCTGCGATGCGCCGCCACCCCGGCCGCCTGCTGGTGATCGGCGACGGCGCCGCGCGAACTGGTTACGAAGCCCTCGCCCGGAAACTCGGGATCGCCGACAACGTCACCTTCGCCGGAAACCTCAGCGGTGCCGCGAAATTCCGGGCACTGCGCAGTGCGAGGTCGCTCGTGTTGTGCCCAACCAGTCCGAACGACGCCTTCCCGACAGCGCTGCTCGAAGCGTGGGCGAGCCGGGTGCCGGTGATCGCGACCGCGGTCGGCCCGCTCGCTTCGCTGGTGCGGGATGGCGTCACCGGACTGCTTGCCGCGCCGCGTTCTCCCGAGGCGCTGGCTGGCGAATTGCGGCGCCTCGAAGCCAACCCGGGTCTGGCGCACGCGATCCGGGAGAACGCCTGCGAACTCGTGCGGAGCCGGTACACGTGGCGCCATCGGGTCGCGGAGTTCGTCGAACGACTGACGGCGGTCGAGCGGCGCGGTGCTCCGGTCTCGCGATAGCTCGCGGCCGTAATCCGAAGCCCCGCTTCACCTCCGTTTCACCTCACCGGACACCGCGACACCGCCGGATTCCGGAGCACTCCCCCGATTCCGGCCCGTTTTCCTTCCCCGAGGGCGAAATCTCCGGTTGCCGTCCCGCTCACCGGCACGACCCCCCGATCGTGGCCGCGCGCGGTCCGCCGCCGGGCGGGCGGTTCTGGGTAGCCTGACGGCGTGGCCGACCCGATCCCCCCAGTCCCCGCCCCCGGCGAGCCCGGATCCGAGCGTCCCGGCGCGGACGAGCCGCCCCGGAAGGCGCGGCGGAAGCGTCCGTTCTGGCAGGAGCTGCCGATCCTGATCGGGATCGCGCTGGTGCTGACGATCCTGATCCAGCAGTTCGTCGCGAAGGTGTTCCTGATCCCGTCGGCGTCGATGGAGACGACGCTGCACGGCTGCGACGGCTGCTTCGGCGACCGGGTCGTCGTCGACCGCGTCACCTACGATTTCACCGATCCCGCGCCCGGCGACGTCATCGTCTTCCGCGGCCCGCAGTCGTGGAACGCGAACGAGATCGCCCCGCAGGAATCGGGCAACGTCTTCACGAAGGCGTTGCGCGGCCTCGGTTCGCTGGTCGGCTTCGCCCCGCCGGACGAGCGCGACTTCGTGAAGCGCGTGATCGCCGTCGGCGGCCAGACCGTCCAGTGCTGCGACCCGCAGGGCCGCGTCCTGGTCGACGGCAAACCGCTCGACGAGCCGTACGTGCACTGGCTCGAGCAGCCGCCGACGGCGCGGCAGACCTTCGCCCCGGTCACCGTTCCGAAGGGAAGCCTCTGGGTGATGGGCGACAACCGGGAGAACTCGTGCGACTCCCGCTGCCAGGGCGGCGGCGGGCTGAACGGCACCGTCCCGGTGGACAACGTCATCGGCAAGGCGCGGGTGATCGTCCTGCCGCCGTCGCGCTGGGGCGGCGTCACCGACCACGACCCGCAGGCCGCGCCGGCCGCACTCGGCGCACCGGCGTGGCAACAGGGAATCCCGCTCGGGGCCGGGGCGCTGCTGGCGTTCCCGACGCTCGCCGCGGGGCGGGGGTTGCGGCGGAAGCTGAGCAAACAGGACTGACCGCCGCGAGGTCTGGACCACCCGGACGGCCCGCGTCGATGCGGGCGGCACCGGTCAGGATCAGATCCTGGATCGCCCGCCGGTCCGGCTCTGCCGACATCCGGTCCGTACAAGAGTTTCGCGGGCGGCCGCTGCCCGGACCTGTGACCTGCGGTTCTCTCGGGCACCGCCCTCCCGCCGCAGCGCGGTCCGGCGGCGGTGGCATGATGCCCGCACGGTCCCGGCCGATCGGACCGCTCGCCGAGGAGGAAGGTGACGCTTGAGCACGCGCACTACCCAGGTGGACGACCTCCGGCTGGTGGCGCAGCCGAGCGCGGTCCCGTGCACCGAGCTGTTCGTCCGCCTGATCCTGACCGACTGGTCCCTGCTCCCGATGCTCGACCAGGTCAAGAACGCCGCGGTCCGGCTCGTCGGCGACGTCGTGGACCAGAGCAGCCCGTCCGCGCCCGCCTTCGTGACCGTCCGGCTCCAGCTGCGCGGGGACCGGCTCGTCGTCGAGGTGGACGACGACCTCGTCGCCCCGACCCCGCCGCGCGACGAGCGGATCGGCGTGCGCCCCGGCGACCGCGGCGGCCGCACGACCTGGTGCGAACTCCCGCTGCCCGGCGGGATTTCGGCCGGACAGGTCCGGCTCCCGCGCCGCGGCGACCGTCGGACCCTGGTGGACGAACCCGTCTCCGGCGAACCGGTCACCGCCGACCCGCAGGTGCTCGAACGGCTCCTCAACCGCCTCAGCACCTGGTCCGAATAAGCGCTCCGGAAAGGACTGCCGGGCCGCGACGATCTCAACGCCCGGCAGAAGCCTCCCAAGCCTTTTCCAGCGCCTGCGCGAAAACCTCCACCGACTGCCCGCCGGAGACCCCGAACCGCCGTCCCAGCACGAAAAACGGCACCCCGCCCGCACCCAGCTCCGCGGCTTCCCGTTCCTCGGCCCGGACCGCGTCCGCATACCGCGCCGGGTCCGCCAGCACCGCTTCCGCTTCCCCGCGCGGCAATCCGGCCTCTTCCGCGACATCGGCGAGGACGTCCGAAGTGAACACTGCCCGAGCCTCGGCGAAATTCGCGCGGAACAACGCCGACACCATCTCGTTCTCCAGCCCCTTCTCGCGGGCCAGATGCAGCAGGCGGTGCGCGTCGAAGGTGTTGCCGATCTCCCGGTCCGTCCGGTAGCCGAGCCCTTCCGCCTCCGCGAGCCCGGCGACCCGCTGCTCCATCTCGGCGGCCTGCGGCCCGTACTTCGCGGTGAGCATGTCCAGCAACGGCTCGGTGCCGGTCTTCCCCGGGTCCAGTTCGAACGACCGGTACGTCACGGTCACCTCGTCCCGGTGCTCGAACCCGGCCAGCGCCTTCTCGAACCGCGCCTTCCCGAGGTAGCACCACGGGCACACGACATCGCTCCAGATCTCCACCTGCATGCCGCCAGCGTAGAACGCGTCGCCTAAACGGCGGTCTTCACCGGCTCCCGCGCCCCGGTCCGTTCCGCGCCGATGCCCGCCGCCACCACGAACGCGATCCCGGCCACCGCGGCGAAATTCGGCACCTGGCGCAGCACGATCAGCCCGAGCACCAGCGCGATCGCCGGTTCCAGGCTCATCAGCGTCCCGAACGCCGACGCGGTCAACCGGCGCAACGCCAGCATTTCCAGGCTGAACGGCACCACCGGCACGAGCACGGCGAGCCCGAGCCCGGCGAGCACCAGCGGCCACGTCAGCTGGCCGACCACCGCCGGGGCGTGCACGAAGGTGGCGACCAGACCGGCCACCGGCATCGACACCGCCAGCCCGCGCAGGCCGGTGACCTCGTCCCCGACTCGCTGGGTCAGCACGATGTACGCGCCCCAGCAGACCGCCGCCGCGAGCGCGCAGCCGAGGCCGATCAGGTCCGTCCCGCCCTGCCACGGCTGGGTCAGCAGCACCACTCCGGCCGCCGCGAGCACCGGCCACCCCCGGGTTCCGCCGCGGCCGCGCACGATCGCGACGGTCAGCGGGCCGAGGAATTCCAGCGCGCTCGCCGTGCCCAGCGGCAGCCGGGTCGCGGCGACCATGAACAGGATCGTCATCCCGGCCGTCGCGAAGCCGAGCACCACGCAGGTCAGCAACGCCGGGCGGCGGAACGCCGACGGCCGCGGCCGCACGAGCACCACCAGCAGCACGCCGGCCCACGCGAGCCGCAGCCACGCGACGCCGGTCGGCCCGATCTGGTTCGCGAGACTGACCGAAACCGCCAGTCCGAGCTGGACGGACAGCATGGCGCCGACGGCCAGGGCGACGCCGACGCGAGGAGTGGAGGGAAGCACGCGTCCAGGAGAACGCATCCAGACCGTTCGTGTCCACGTGCCAATCCTGGACGTACTGTCCGGGAATCCTGAACAATCGGCGGATGGACACCCGCAGGCTGCAGTTCCTTCTCGAGTTGTCGCGGCTCGGCTCGATGCGCGCGGTGGCGGACGTGCTCGAAACCACAACGTCGACGGTCTCGCAGCAGATCTCCGTGCTGGCCAAGGAAACCGGCGTCGCACTGCTCGAACCGGACGGCCGCCGCGTGCGGCTCACTCCCGCCGGGCGACGGCTCGCCGAACACGCCGTGACGATCCTGGCCGCCGTCGAGGCCGCCCGCGTCGATCTCGACCCCGAAGCCGAACCCGCCGGCACCGTGCGCGTCGCCGGGTTCGGGACCGGTGTGCGGCACGCGGTGCTTCCGGTCGCGGACCTCCTCGCGCAGCGGCATCCGCAGGTCCGCGTCGTGATCAGCGAGCACGAACCCGCCGAAGCACTCGCGCAGCTCCGGACCGACGACATCGACCTCGCGCTCACCTACGACTACAACCTCGCGCCCGCGACCACGGATCCGTCTCTCGCCATCCGTCCGTTGTGGACCGCGCCGTGGGGCCTCGCGGTGCCGCGCGCGGACGCGAACCCGTTACGGGGCAAGGGAACCCTCGACGTGTTCACCGCCTTCCGCGACCGCGACTGGATCGGCAACTCCCGCAACGGCGCGGACGAAACGGTCGTCGGGACGCTGGCGTCGATGGCCGGATTCTCGCCGCGGTTCACCCACCGCGCGGACCACCTCGACCTGGTGCAGGACCTGATCGCGGCAGGCGGCGGAGTGGGCCTGCTCCCCGAATCCTGGCCGACCCGGCCCGACGTCGCGGTCCTGCCGCTGACCGGGCCGGACGTCCGGCTCCGGGCCTTCGCCTGCACCCGGCGCGGGCGGGACGCGTGGCCGCCGCTCGCCCTCGTCCTCGGGCTGCTGCCCGGCGACTAGCATGGCAGGAGAAGCGGTCCGAGCACGGAGGAGGCGACATGGCCACGGAAAAGGCGATTCTGGCCGGCGGGTGTTTCTGGGGCATGGAGGAGCTGTTCCGCCACCAGCCCGGCGTGACCGCCACCCGCGTCGGCTACAGCGGCGGCGACGTCCCCCACGCCACCTACCGCAACCACGGCACCCACGCCGAAACCATCGAAGTCACCTACGACCCGGACCAGACCGACTTCCGCGCCCTGCTCGAGTTCTTCTTCCAGGTCCACGACCCCACCACGAAGAACCGCCAAGGCAACGACATCGGCACCAGCTACCGCTCCGCCATCTTCTACACCACCGACGAGCAGAAGCGGATCGCCGAAGACACCATCGCCGACGTCGACGCCTCCGGACTCTGGCCCGGCAAAGTCGTCACCGAAGTCACCCCCGCCGGAGACTTCTGGGAAGCCGAACCCGAGCACCAGAACTACCTCCAGAACTACCCCAACGGCTACACCTGCCACTTCCCGCGTCCGGGCTGGAAGCTGCCGAAGCGCGCCTGACGGCTCAGCGCGCCATCGCGGCCTCTGCCTCCCGGAACGCCGACGGGGACAGCTGCCGCCACACGAGCGACGTCCCGAGCAGCTGGACCGCCGCCGCCATCACCCACACCCCGCGCAGGCTCCAGTGCACGGCGACGAACCCGCCCGCGAGCGCGCCCAGCGGCGTCAGGCCCCAGGCCAGCGCCCGATGGCTGGTCAGCACCCGGCCGAGCAGCTCGGACGGCGTGAACCGCTGCCGGCTGGACTGCGAGCACACGTTCCAGATCAACGTCGTCCCGGTCAGGAAGATCAGCACCGCGCCGACCAGCACCGGCCACGGCGGCACGAGCGCGATCAGGAGCTGGCTCAGCACCGCGCAGGCTTGCGCGATCCGCATCGCCGTCGAGTAGCCGAACCGCCGCACGAACCGGTCCACGAAGAACGACGACGCCACCCAGCCGACCGCGAGACAGGCCAGCAGCACGCCGTACCCGAACGGCGCGAGACGCAGTTCCTGCGTGGCGTAGAGGACGAGCATCGAGTTGCCCGCGGCCGCCGCGAACGAGCCCAGCGCGACCGTGATGGTGATCGACCGCAGCAACGGCGTGCCCACAAGATAGCGCAGCCCCGCAGTGACGTCCTTGAGCGGATGCGCGGGCGTGCGCACCGGTTTCGCCGACGGGATCCCACGCGCGAGCAGCAGGGCGACCAACGCGGCGACGGCCGCCAGCCACGCGGGCAATCCCGCGCTGATCCCGATCAGCAACCCGGTCGCCGGGGGCACCACGAACTGGACCATGCCGCGGTCGATGACCTGCAGCCGGGAATTCGCCATGTTGAGCTGATCCGGCGACACGACCTCGGGAACCACCGAACCCGCCGCGCCGTCGCCGAACACTTGCGCCGTCGTGAGCACGAAGGCGACCACCAGCAGCGCGGGCAGGCTCAACGAACCGGTGGAACCCAGCACCGCCAACGTGAGCGCGGCGACGATCTGCACCGCGTACGCGGAAGCGAGCACGGTGGTCCGCCGGACCCGGTCGATCACCACTCCGGCGAACAGCGAAAGCAGCAGCCACGGCGCTTGCCCGGCGACGTTCACCAGGGACACCGCCCGCGGGTCGGTGGTGATCGAGACGGCTAACAAGGGCAGCGCCGCGAGCAAAAGCCCTTCACAGGTTGAACCGGACACCGCCACCGCTTGCAGGCGGACCCATGCCGATCCGCTCCCACCCCGCCCCGCCATGTCCGCCAGTCTCCTCCGCGGCGCAACCGGTTTTCCGCTGCCCACCGCCGCGGGCTCCCGCTCCCCGGACCTGCTCGCCGAACAAAACCTCTCCGGTTATCACGCGGGCGCGGGCCACGCTTTCCCTTGTCCGTCAACCGGAATCCGCTCCCCCGGCCGGATCGCGGGACAGCGGTTCACCTGCTGGGACGGGCTTCAGCGAACCGCCGCGAACGGTTGAGCTGAACGCATCCGATCCGTCCCCGCTGGAGGAATTCCGTGCCCCGCCACACCCCGTCCCGGCTCGCGCGCCCCGCCCCCGCGCGGTCCCGTTTCGCCTTCGCACTGGCCCTTCCGCTGCTGCTCGCCGCGTGCGGCACGGCGGGCGGGGCCAGCCCGCAGGACGCCGGTCCCCCGCGCCCGGGCGGCACGCTCCGGCTGGGCATCTCGTCCAATCCGGACTGCATCGACCCGCAGCAGGCGAGCACCAACGCTTCGGTGAACGTCGGCCGCCAGCTGGTCGATTCGCTGACCGACCAGGACCCGAAGACCGGCGCGATCACGCCGTGGCTCGCCGACCGCTGGACGGTCAGCCCCGATTCGACGAGCTTCACCTTCCACCTCCGCTCCGGCGCGACGTTCTCCGACGGCTCCCCGGTGGACGCCGCGGCGGTGAAGACGAGCTTCGACGGCATCAAGGCACTCGGCGCGAAGGCCCTCCTCGGATCCAGCTACCTCGCTGCCTACCGCGGTGCGACGGTGGTCGACCCGGCGACGGTCCGGCTCGACTTCACCCAGCCCAGCGCCCAGTTCCTGCAGGCCAGCTCCACGATGTCGCTCGGCGTGCTCGCGCCCGCGGCGTTCCGGCACACCGCCGAGCAGCGCTGCCAGGGCACCGGCCTGATCGGCTCGGGGCCGTTCGTGTTCACCAGCCTGAAGCCGAACCAGAACATCCTGCTCAGCAAGCGCACCGGCTACCGCTGGGGTTCCCCGTTGTGGCGGCACCAGGGCGAGGCGTACGTCGACAAGATCGACTTCCGCGTCGTCCCGGAGCCGGGCGTGCGGTCGGGCAGCCTGACGTCCGGGCAGCTCGACGCGATCACCGACGTCCAGCCGGTGGACGAACCGCAGTTCTCCGGCAACGGCTTCACCGAACCGGTCCGGCCGAACCCGGGCATCGTGTTCAACCTGCACGCGAACGTGACCCGGGGCGTCCTCACCGACGAGAAGGTGCGCCAGGCGGTGTCGAAGGGCGTGAACCGGCCCGAGGTCACGAGCACCGTGCTCACCCGGAATTACAAGCCCGCCACGAGCATCCTCGGCTCCGCGACGCCGCTGTACACCGACCTGTCGAAGGAACTCGCCTACGACCCGGCGGGCGCGCAGGCGCTGCTGCAGTCCGACGGCTGGCTGCCCGGCCCGGACGGCATCCGGACGAAGAACGGCCAGCGGCTCACCGCGTCCGTGCTGTTCTCCGCGGTGTTCAACCAGAACCAGAGCGTGCTGGAGCTGATCCAGCAGCAGCTGCGCAAGATCGGGTTCGACCTGAAGATCGAGCTGCACACCAACTCCGAGGTCACCCGGCTGCAGCAGGCCGGCGACTACGATTTCCTCTGGTACAACGTCACCCGCGCCGACCCGGACATCCTGCGCCAGCAGTTCTCCACGAAGACGAACAACCGCAGCAAGCTGCCCGCGGACAACCCGCTCGACGCGTCGCTGAACGAACAGTCCGCCACCGTCGACCCCGCGAAGCGCAAGCCCGCGGCGGAACAGGCGCAGCGCACCATCGTGGAGCAGGCCTACTCGATCCCGGTGTTCGAGCTGACGCAGGTGCTCGGCGTCGGACCGAACGCGCACGACGTCGGCTTCGAGGCTTCCTCGCGGCTGCAGCTGTTCGACGCCTGGGTTTCGGGCTCGTGAAGGGCTTCCCGGTGCTTCGCCGCCTTCTGCAGGCCGTAGTCGTGCTGTGGGCGGCATTCACGCTGTCGTTCGTCATCCTGTACCTGCTGCCCGGCGACGCGGTGTTGACCAAACTCGGCTCGGCCGAGGGCGGGCCCAGCGCGTCGCCGGAGCAGATCGCCGCCCTGCGCGCCGAGTACGGGCTGGACGACCCGGTGCTCGTGCAGTACGGCAAGCATCTGCTCGCCGCGCTGCACGGCGACTTCGGCACCTCAGTGGCGACCGGAGACGACGCGACGCACCAGGTGCTCACCGCGTTGCCGCCGACACTCGCCGTCTCCGGGCTGGCGCTGGTGCTCGCGATCGTCTTCGGCGGCGGGATCGCCGTGCTCGGCACCTTCACCCGCACGCGCTGGGTCAGCCAGCTGCTGCTTTCCCTGCCGCCGCTGGGCACTTCGCTGCCGACGTTCTGGGTCGGGCTGCTGCTGATCCAGCTGTTCTCGTTCCAGCTGCGGCTGTTCCCGGCACTCGGCTCGACCGGCTTCGCGTCGCTGATCCTCCCCGCAGTCACGCTCTCCCTGCCGACCGGCGCGATTATCGGGCAGGTGCTGGCGAAGAGCCTGCGGACGCAGCTCGCCGAGCCGTACATCGAGGTGGTGCGGGCGAAGGGCGCGAGCCGCCGTCGAGTCCACTTCGGACACGCGCTGCGCAACGCCGGACTGCCCGCGCTCACGCTCGTGGGCGTTGTCGCGGGCAATCTGCTGGCCGGTTCGGTGGTGACCGAAACCGTGTTCTCGCGCGACGGTCTCGGCCGGGTGACCGCGGCGGCGGTGACCGCGCAGGACGTGCCGGTGGTGCAGGCGGTGATCGTGCTCGCCGCGTTCTTCTTCGTGGTGCTCAACCTGGTCGTCGACCTCGTGTACCCGCTGCTCGACCCGCGGGTGTCGGTGCGCAAGGAGGTGCCCGCGCATGTCTGAAGCTGTGCTGCCCCAACGATTCCTCGTCCGCCGACCGGGCCTGCTCCTGTCCGGGCTCCTGCTCGCCGCGGTGCTGATCGCCGCTTTCGCACCCACCCTGTTCACCGGCCAAGACCCCATCACCGGTGTCCCGTCCGAACGGCTCCAAGGCCCGTCGCTCGCGCACCTGTTCGGCACCGACGAAACCGGCCGCGACGTGTTCGCCCGCGTCGTGCACGGAGCCGGGCTCTCGCTGCGTGCGACCGTGCTCGCCGTCCTGGTCGCGTTCGCCGCCGGGTCCGCGTTGGGGCTGCTCGCCGGGTTCCGCGGCGGGTGGCTCGACGCTGTCGTGATGCGGATCGTCGACGTCCTTCAGGCGGTCCCGGCGATCCTGCTGTCGCTGGCGCTGGTGACCGCGCTCGGCTTCGGCACCACGAACGTGGCGATCGCCGTCGGAGTCGCGAATCTCGCCGCGTTCGCCCGGCTGATGCGGGCCGAAGTGCTGCGGGTCCGTTCGGGCGTGTTCGTGGAGGCGGCGCGGGCGTCGGGCGTGCGCTGGGCTGGTGTGCTCGGGCGGCATGTGCTGCCCAACGCGCTCGGACCGGTCCTGGTGCTGGCGACGGTGACGGTCGGCACGGCGGTGCTCGAAGTGTCCGCGCTCAGCTTCCTCGGCTTCGGCGCGAGCCCGCCGACGCCGGAGTGGGGCGCGCTCGTGGCCGGCGGACGCAATTTCCTGGCCACCGCTTGGTGGATGACCACGTTCCCGGGCCTGACCGTCGCGGCTGTGGTGCTGGCCGCGAACCGCGTGTCCCGGGCTCTCGACAGCGAACGGAGCTGACAAGTGCTGGAGATCAGCGAGCTGGCGGTCTCGTACCGCACCTCGGGCGGCGTGGTGCCCGCCGTGCGCGACGTGAGCCTGAAGGTGGGAGCGGGCGAGATCGTCGCGGTGGTCGGCGAATCCGGTTCCGGGAAGAGCACCACCGCGCACGCCGCGATCGGGCTGCTCCCCCGCGGCGGACGAGTCCACCATGGACAGATCAGCTTCGACGGACTCGATCTGACCGCATTGTCCGAAAAGGACTGGCGGCGGGTGCGCGGCACCGGGATCGCGCTGGTGCCCCAGGATCCGACGGTGTCGCTCAACCCGGTCCGGCGGATCGGCGAGCAGGTGGCCGAGGTCTTGCTGATCCACCGGCTGGCGGCCCGGAACGAAGCCGCCGAACGCGCGGTGGAACTGCTGCGGAGGGCGGGCGTCGACCGGCCGGAACTGCGGGCGCGGCAGTATCCGCACGAGCTGTCGGGCGGGCTGCGGCAGCGGGTGCTGATCGCCATCGCGCTCGCGGGCCAGCCCCGGCTGATCATCGCCGACGAGCCGACCAGTGCGCTCGACGTGACCGTGCAGAAGGAAATCCTCGACCACCTCGCGGAACTGGCCGCCGACGACGGCACCGCGATTCTGCTCATCACGCACGACCTGGGCGTCGCCGCCGACCGGGCCGGGCGGATCGCCGTGCTGTCCGAGGGACGGCTGGTCGAGGAAGGACCGGCCCGCGAACTCCTCGCCGCCCCGACGCAGGACTACACGCAACGGCTTCTCGCCGCCGCGCCGAGCCTCAGCCGCGAGCCGCTCCGGCCGCGCCGCGCGGAGGGTCCGGAAGTCCTTCTGTCCGTGGATTCGGTCTCGAAGACCTTCGCCTCGTCCCGGGCCGGTTCGGTGCGGGCCGTGGACGACGTGTCGTTCCAGCTCACCCGCGGCCGAACGCTGGCGCTGGTCGGCGAATCCGGCTCCGGCAAGACGACGACCGCCCGCATGGTCGTCGGCCTGGAAACCCCGACCGCGGGCACGGTCCGCTTCGACGGCCAGGACGTCACCCGTCTTCCGGCCGCCGAACTGCGCCGGCTGCGCCGCCGGTTCCAGCTCGTCTACCAGAACCCGTACGCCTCGCTGAACCCGCGGTTCTCCATCGCCGACGTGATCGGCGAACCGCTGCGCGCGTTCCGCGTCAGCGGCCGGGCCGAACGCGTCGCCGAACTCGCCGATCAGGTCGCACTGCCGTCGTCGGTGCTGCGCCGAAAACCGGCCGAGCTGTCCGGCGGCCAGCGGCAGCGCGCGGCGATCGCCCGTGCGCTGGCGCTGCGGCCGGACCTCGTCGTGCTGGACGAGCCGGTGTCCGCTTTGGACGTTTCGGTGCAGGCGCAGATCCTGAACCTGCTCGTGGAGCTGCAGGACGAACTCGGCCTGACGTACCTGTTCATCACCCACGACCTGGCCGTGGTGCGGGAAATCGCCGACCAGGTCGGGGTGATGCGCCAGGGCAAGCTGCTCGAATCCGGCCCCGCCGACGACGTCCTGCTGCGGCCCCGCGAGCAGTACACACGCGACCTGCTGGCCGCGATCCCCGGCGGCGAGCAGGTGCGCGCGTGACGCTAGTTGGCGAGCACCAGCCGTCCGACGGCCTCGCCCGCGTCCATCCGCCGGTGCGCCTCGCGCGCCTCCGCCATCGGCAGGACGGTGACCGGCAGCCGGATGCGGCCGTCGGTGTAGAGCGGCAGCACGGCGTCCGCGGCGGGACGAGCGGGTGCGGGGTCGGCGGCCAGGAACCCGCCCACGTTGAAGCCGACTACGCCGATGTTCTTGCCCCACACGGCGTTCGAGTCGACCATCGGCGCGGTGTCGCTGCCCGCGCTGCCGACCACGAGCATCCGGCCCATCGGCGCGAGCAGGTCCAGCGATGCGATCCGCAGGTCGCCGCCCACGGGGTCGACGATGATCTCGAACCGCTCCTCCCGCAGCCCGCCCAGCTCGCCGGAGAGCACGACCCGGTCGAAGCCGAGCTGTTTCGCCGCCTCGACCTGGTCGGGCCGCCGAACCGTGCCGACGACCTCGCGCGCGCCGAGCAGCCGCGCGACCTCGGGGTACACCGAGGCGAGGCCGCCGAGTGCACCGTGCACCAGCACACAGGCGTCCTTCGGCAACCGCACCGCTTCGGTGAGCGAAAGGTACGCCGTCACCGTGTTCGCCAGACCGGCCACGGCCTGCGCGCGCTCCACGCCGGTGCCCGCCAACGGCACGACGAGAGCGGCGGGTGCGAGCTTGACGTCGGCGTATCCGCCCATTCCGGGCAGCGTGAGCGTGACGACCTCGTCCCCGACCGAGAAGCCGCTGCCCGGTCCGGCCGCGCGGATCGTGCCCGCGACCTCGAGCCCGGGCACCAGCGGCGGCTTCGGCGCGTAGTCGTAATCGGCGAGCGTGCCGCGGCGGATCAGCGCGTCGATCAGCCCGACGGACGCGTGCGAGACCGTGATGGTCACTTCGCCCGGCCCCGGGACGGGCTCGGGCACCTCGATTTCTTCGAGGACCTCGGGACCGCCGTAGCGGGTGATGGACAAAGCGCGCATCGTGCGTACTCCCCAGTGTTCTGCGTGTGTGTCAGCGAGCCGGAACAACCGGGGCCGGTCCGCGGTTATTCCGGCTTAGTTCACCCGAGGAAGGATTCGCCGTGCCGAGCGAAACGCACCCGCTGCGCAAACTGGGTTTCCTGACGATCGGCCTGTTCGACGGCGACGACCCGCGGCCGGGCCACGAATCCACGCTGCGCGTGCTGGAACTCGGCGAGCAGCTCGGGTTCGACAGCGCCTGGGTGCGCCACCGGCACCTGCAGTACGGCATCTCGTCGCCGGTCGCGGTGCTCGCCGCGGCCACCCAGCGCACCAGCCGGATCGAACTGGGCACCGCGGTCATCCCGCTCGGCTGGGAAAACCCGCTGCGGCTGGCCGAAGACCTGGCGACCGTCGACGTCCTGTCCGGCGGACGGCTCAACCCCGGAGTGAGCGTCAGCCCGCCGATGCACTACGAGGACGTGCGCGGCGCGCTGTATCCGGACACCGGCGACCTCGAAAACTTCGGCTACGACCGGGTCTCGCGACTGTTGTCGCTGGTCCGCGGCGAGCCCGCTTCGACGTTCAGCGGCACCGAAGGCATCGAGACATTCTCCGACCGCGTGCAGCCGCATTCGCCGGGTCTCGCGAGCCGCCTGTGGTACGGCGGCGCGAGCACCCGGTCGGCGATCTGGACCGGACAGGCCGGGATGAACTACCTGACCAGCAGCGTCGTCCGGGCCGAGGAAGGCTCGACGGACTTCGAGAAGATCCAGCTGTCGCACGTACGCGCGTTCCGGGCCCACCATCCGGACGGCGCGCGGGCTCGGGTTTCGCAAGGCCTGGTGGTGATTCCGACCGACAACGCCACGGCGGAGCAGCGCGCGAAGTACGAGGATTATGCGGCAAAACGCCTGCCCCGCACGAAAACCCCGCAGGGCCCGGGCGGTCTGCTGTTCTCGCGCGATTACGTCGGCACGTCCGCTGAGCTCGCCGAGCAGCTGTACCGGCACGCCGCCTTCCGCGAGATCGACGAGGTCGCCTTCGCACTGCCGTTCACCTTCGAGCACGAGGATTACGTGCAGATCCTCACCGATCTCGCCACCCGGCTGGGACCGGAGCTGGGCTGGAAACCGGCGGCATGACGGTCCAGCGTTGGCCGGGTGCCGGATTTCACGTCCACAGTGGACATTGCCCGCCCTGCCGGAGACCAGCGCGACGCCCTTTCGTGGGCCCGCGCGGTCCGGGAAGACGCTCCGCCGCCGCCGCGCGCCTTCCTGCGCACCGGGTGGCTCGGCCTCGGCCTGCGCGCCCGCTGTCCCCAGACCGGGTGCTCGGCTGGACGATCGCTTCGGCCACGCCGGACCGGGTCGTCCTCGAAGCACCGTCGCCGCTGATGACGACCCGCAACATCGTGCACCTCGACGCGGCCCGGGTGTACCGGACCACTGAAGTCACCTGCACCCGGTTCCCGGCCCGCCCCTTGTGGGCTTTGGCGGCACCGGTCCACGAACTCGTGATCCCGGCCCGCCTGAGGCTCAGTTCCGCCGCAGGTATGGCATGTCCGGCTCCGAAGTTCCGGTTGCGCGCCGTCCTCGGGAAGCCACTCGGGCACCGGTGGCCGCGTGGAGACCAGGTCTAGCCAGGTGTGGTCGTGAACGGCGCGGACTCGGCACTCGCGCCCGCGACGTCGAGGCAGTGGCTCGCACCCGTTCGTGGTCTCCGCCGCCCAGCCAGGCGGGCCCCTCGGTGGTGCGCGCGGACGTTTCCCCAAGTCGCGCTCGCTGTGGACAACCCGGCTGAAGGGCCCGGGGTTGTCGGTGGGGGCGGATAGACTGGACAAGGGCCGTCCCCCAGAGGAGGGCGGGGGTTTGCGCCGCCGCCGGGCACTGGCAAGGATCACGTGTCCGCGATAGCGCGACACCGCCGCAGCGGCCCGGCGACACGAGGGCCGGCAGCCGACAGCACGACGGTCCCGCAGAATGACTGCACGGGCAGCACGGCAAGGACCGACAGCCCGCCGGGTACTGAGCGGCTGAAAGAAACCCCGAGGGTCAGCCCTCCAACACAGCCTCGATCGTGCGCCGAGCATTCGCCGCCAGCACCGGGTTCGTCTCCCGGTAATACGGCAGCTGGATCAGCGCGATCGACAACGCCCAGCCCCGCCCGCGTTCCCACGTCGCGTCGTCCACCTCCACCGCTGAACGGAACACCTTCCGCTCGGCCGCCGCGAACGTGTTCCACGCCGGGATCACGTCCACCGCCGGATCGCCGATCCCGACCCCGGCGAAGTCCAGCACCGCGCTCAATCCGCCGTCGTCGACGAGCACGTTCCCCGGCGACAGATCCGCGTGCAGCCACACCGGCTCCCCGGCCCATTCCGGTGCCGCGAGCGCCTTCTCCCACGCCGTGACGTACGCCGGATCGCCGCCGAGCTGGGCGATCGCCTCCCGGGTCGGCGCGTCCCGCGTGCGCAGCGGGCGGCCGCGGCTGATCTCCGGCGCGCCGGAAGTATCGAGGCCCCGCAACGCTTTCACGAACGCGCCCAGGTCCCGCGCCACCTGGGCGTCGCCGAACTCCGGGTTGACGCCGGGCAGCCAGCGCAGCACCGACCAGGCCCAGGCGAAACCCTCGCCGGGCCGTCCTTCGGCGAGCACTTCCGGCACCGCGACCGGCAGCCGCGGCGCGAGCCACCGCAGCCAGCGCTGTTCGTGCCCGATCTCAGCGGCCCCGCGCTCCAGCCGCGGCAGCCGCGCCACCAGGTCGTCGCCGAGCCGGAACATCGCGTTTTCCGTCCCCGACGAGGCGACCCGCGAGACCGGCAGCCCGGCCCACTGCGGAAACTGCGCCGCGACGAGGCGACGGACCAGGTCGTCGTCGATATCCGCTTCGTCCGTGTGCATCCGATTCATCGGCATCGAGCAAACCGCGCCGGCGCGACAGCGGGCAACCGGTTTATTCCCGTTCCCGCGGACTGTCCCAGACGCTGGTTACCGTCGCCCGCGCCCCGGTTCCCGCGCCACACTGCTGGCATCCACGGGGAAAGGACGCAGCATGACAGGGCTCACCGGACCACGGCTCGCCGTCGCGCTGGAGGGCGCCGGCTGGCATCCGGCCGCGTGGCGCGAAGCCGACGCCCGCCCGGCCGACCTGCTCACCGCCGGATACTGGACCGAATTGGTCCAGGAAGCCGAAGCCGCGCACCTGGACTTCGTCACCTTCGAGGACTTCCTCTCCCTGCGCGACCCCAGCGAACCGGCCGCCCGGCCCGACCGGGCGCAGACCCGCTTGGACGCCGTGCTGCTCGCCTCGCGGATCGCCCCGCTGACGTCGCACATCGGCCTGATCCCGACCGCCGTCGTCACCCACACGGAGCCGTTCCACCTGTCGAAGGCGATCGCGACGCTCGACTACGTCAGCACCGGCCGCGCCGGGGTCCGCGTGCAGGTTTCCGCCAGCCCGGCGGAGTTCCAGCACTTCGGCCGCCGCACCCCGCCCGAGGTGCCCGAACTGTTCGAGGAAGCCGCCGACTACGTCGAGGTACTGCGCCGATTGTGGGACAGCTGGGAGGACGACGCCGAGATCCGCGACGTCGCGACCGGCCGGTTCATCGACCGCGAGAAACTGCACTACATCGACTTCGAGGGCCGCTGGTTCTCCGTCAAGGGACCGTCCATCACGCCGCGTCCGCCGCAGGGCCAGCCGATTGTCGCCGCCCTCGCGCACGGTCCCGACGCCTACCGCCTCGCCGCGCGTCAGGCCGACGTCGTGTACGTGACCCCGAACGACCGTGCGCACGCCGCGTCGATCATTGACGAAATCGGTGCGCCCCTTCAGGTTTTCGCCGACCTCGTAGTGTTCCTCGGCGAAACCGAGCAGGCCGCGGCCGACCGCAAAGCCCGCCTGGACGACCGCGCCGAGTTCTCCTCGGACGCCCACGTCTTCACCGGCACCCCGGCCCAGCTGGCCGACCTTCTGCTCGACTGGCACGCCGCCGGTCTGACCGGGTTCCGGCTGCGCCCCGGCGCCCTGCCGCACGATCTGACCGCGATCACCCGCGCGCTGGTCCCCGAACTGCGCGACCGAGGCGCCTTCCGCACCGGATACGAGGCCTCGACCCTGCGCGGGCTGCTCGGCCTGCCGCGCCCGGCCAACCGCTACGCCGCCTGAGTCCCGGGAGATTTCCATGACTGCCAAGCAAATCCACCTCGCCGCGCACTTCCCCGGGGTCAACAACACCACCGTGTGGAGCGATCCCGAAGCGGGCAGCCACATCGAGTTCAGCTCGTTCGTCAAGCTGGCCCAGACGGCCGAACGCGCGAAGTTCGACTTCTTCTTCCTCGCCGAAGGCCTGCGGCTGCGGGAACAGGGCGGCGAAATCTACGACCTCGACGTCGTCGGCCGTCCGGACACCTTCACCGTGCTGTCCGCGCTGGCCGCCGTCACCGACCGGCTGGGCCTGGCCGGCACCATCAACTCCACCTTCAACGAACCGTTCGAGGTGGCCCGGCAGTTCGCCTCCCTGGACCACCTGTCGGCGGGCCGTGCCGCGTGGAACGTCGTCACGTCCTGGGACGCCTTCACCGGCGAGAACTTCCGCCGCGGCGGCTTCCTGCCGCAAGACCAGCGCTACTCCCGCGCCGAAACCTTCCTGCGCACGGCGTGGGAACTCTTCGACTCCTGGCGTGGCGACGAACTGGTGGCGGACAAGGAATCCGGCCGCTTCCTGACCGACGGCGGCCACTTCGCGCACCGCGACGCCCACTTCGACATCTCCGGCCGCTTCCCGGTCCCGCGCAGCCCGCAGGGCCGCCCGGTCACCATCCAGGCCGGGGACTCCGAAGAGGGCCGCGAGTTCGCCGCCGCGACCGCCGACGCCATCTTCACCCGGCACGGCACCCTCGAAGCAGGCCAGGCGTTCTACTCCGACGTCAAGGGCCGCCTCGCCAAATACGGCCGCTCCCCGCACGAACTGGTCATCCTGCCCGCCGCCACCTTCGTCCTCGGCGACACCGACGCCGAAGCGCACGAAATCGCGCACGAGGTCCGGTTGCAGCAGGTCAGCGAGCAGACCGCGATCAAGTTCCTGGAACAGCTCTGGAACACCGACCTCAGCGACCACGACCCGAACGGCCCGCTGCCGTCGTTCGACCCGGTGGTCGGCGACCTGATCTCGAAGGGCCGCGCGTCCGTCCGCATGCACCGCGACCCGGTCGCGACCGCGCACGAATGGCGGCAGCTGGCGGAAGCGAAGCACCTGTCGAGCCGGGAACTGATCATCGAGGTCACCGGACGGCAGAACTTCATCGGCTCCGCCGAGACCGTCGCGTCCGCCATGAACGACCTCGTCCAGGCCGACGCGTCGGACGGCTTCATCCTGGTCCCGCACGTGACGCCGGGCGGGCTGGACCGGTTCGCCGACGAGGTGGTGCCGCGGCTGCAGGAACGCGGGGTGTTCCGGGAGGACTACCGCGGGCCTACTTTGCGGGACCACCTCGGCCTGAACTAGCCCAGGAACCGCTTCGCGTTCCCCCGCAACAACAACTCCCGCGAAGCGTCATCAAGGAACTCCGCCCGCCGCACCACCCCGCCGGCGGGCCGTTCCCCCAGCGGATACGGATAATCGCTCCCCACCATCACCTGCTCCACTCCCAGCGTATCCACCAGATTCCGCAGCGCCGCCTCGGCGAACACCACCGAATCCACGCTGAACCGCCCCACGTACTCCGACGGCGGTTTCTCCGAGGTGGCGATGACGTCCGCCCGCTGGTGCCACGCGTTCTCCAGCCGTCCCAGCCAGAACGCGAACGACCCGCCCCCGTGGGCGAAACAGATCCGCAAGCTCGGCGGCACGCGGTCGAACACGCCGCCGAGGATCATCGCGATGATCGACAGGTGCGTCTCCGCGGGCATCCCGGTCAGCCACCGCGCCATCCAGCGGTCCAGCCGCGGCGCGAGCGGCATGTCCCACGGGTGCACGAAGACCGGGACGCCGAGCGACGCCGCGTGCTGCAGGAACGTCACCACGCCCGCGTCGTCGAGGTCGCGGTCGCCGACGTGGTTGCCGACCTCCACGCCCCGGTGCCCGGCCGCGACCGCGCGGTCGAGTTCGCGGCAAGCCGCGTCGGTGTCCTGCAGCGGAACCTGGCAGAACGGGATCAGCCGGTCCGGCGCGGGCGCGCAGATCTCCAGCGCCAGGTCGTTGAAGACCCGCGCGATCTTCTCGCCCTGGCCCGGGCTGGTTTCGTAGCCGAAGAACACCGGCGTCGGCGAGACGACCTGCGCCTCGATCCCGTCGGCGTCCATGTCGCGCAGCCGGACGGACGCGTCCCAGCAGTCGGACCGGATCCGGCGGAACTCCTCCGAACCGACCATGATCACGGCCTCGCGTTCGGTTTCCGCGCGCAGCCACGGCATTCCCTCGCCGAGGTCGGGCCAGCCGTGCGGAACGAAATGGCTGTGGACGTCGATCGCGCGCACGCTCAGCCCTTCCCGGGATGCAGCGTGCCGCAGGCCCCGCAGGTGCGGGCTTCCTCGGACGAGTAGAACTGCTCGAACACCGGCGGCAGGTCGTCGACGATGTCGCGCACCTGCAGTTCCACCTCGTGCACCTTCGCGTCGCACTCCAGGCAGAACCACACGAACTTCTCGAGCGTCCCCTCCTCGCGGATGCGCTCGATCACGATCCCGATCGAGCCCTCCTGCGGACGCTGCGGCGAATGGTGCACGTTCCGCGGCAGCATCCACATCTCGCCCTCGCGGATGTCGACCCGCTGCGGGCCGTCCTCGGTCATCAGGTTGACGTGCATGTCGCCCTTGTACTGGTAGAACCACTCCTCGTACGGGTCGAGGTGGTAGTCGGTGCGCTGGTTCGGCCCGCCGACCACCTGCACGATGAAATCGCCCATCGGGGCCCACATCTGCTTGTTGTTGACCGGCGGCTTCAGCTCGTCCTCGTGGTCGGCGATCCACTGGGCGAAGTCGAACACGGGCGGGATGGCGGTCATCGTTCCTCCTTGCCGGGGATCCGGGCGATCGCCTGGATCTCGATGAGCAGATGCGGATGCGGCAGCTGGTGCACCGCGACGGTCGTGCGGGCCGGGCCGTTCTCGTCGAAGAACTCGCCGTAGACCTCGTTGTAGCCGCCGAAATCGTTCATGTTCACCAGGAACACGGTCAGCTGCGCGAGGTCTTCGAGCCCCGCGCCGGCCGCGGCCAGGATGTCGCGGATGTTCTCGAGCACGGCGCGGGTCTGCGCCCGGATGTCCAAAGCGGTCACGCCGAACTCGTCGGCCTCCGCGCCGGCGAACGTGTTGTCCGGCCGCCTGCTGCTGGTGCCGGAGACGAAAACCAGGTCCCCGACGACCTTGACGTGCGGGAACCGCCCGCGCGGCGTCGCCTTCCCGGCGACGACATGGGCTTGCGCCACGCTCATCCCTCCTTGGTGCGAACCGAAACCGAGCCCAGCCCGGCGACCCGGGCCTCGACGTGCGTCCCGGCTTTCAGCGCGACGGCCGCGGTCGCGGCACCGGCCAGCAGCACCGACCCTTCGCCCAGCCGATGTCCGTACGCCGCCGCCATCCGCTGTGCGGCGGGAAGCGCGCGCAGCGGGTCGCCGAGGATGTCCGCCGTCGATCCGCTCGCGACGACCTCGCCGTCGAAGAGCAGGTCGACGGCCAGCGCGGCCAGCTGGTCGATCCGCGTCCACGGCCCGATCACGAACGCCGACGCCGAGGTGTTGTCCGCGACCACGTCGGCCAGGCTGAACTTGAAATCGCGGTACCGGCTGTCGATGATCTCCAGCGCGGGCGCGACGGCCGCCGGCTCGCCGTCCGGGCCGAGCCGGAACGCGACCTCGGGCTCGACCCGCGGATGCACGCCGCGGCTCACGTCGAAGGTCCCGCCGTCCTCGATCCGCATGCGGTCGGTCAGCGAGCCGATGATCACGTCCGAGACGCCCATCTGCTCGGCCTTCGCCTTGCTCGTGAAGCCCAGTTTGACCCCGGCCACCGTCTCGCCGCGCCCTTCGCGCAGCGCGATTCCCGCGTGCTGCACGGCGTACGCGGTGTCCAGGCTCATCGGTCCATCGCTGGTGAGCTGCGGAATCGCCTGCCCGGTGGCGGTCGCGCGGTCCAGCAGTTCGGCGCGTTCCTCGACGGTGGTCACAGCTGCACGCACACATTCGTCGGCTGGGTGTAGAAGTGCATCGAGTGCAGGCCGCCCTCCCGGCCGATGCCGGAAAGCCCGACGCCGCCGAACGGCGAGCGGAGATCTCTGAGATACCAGGTGTTGACCCAGGCCATCCCAACCCGCATCTGCTGTGCGACGCGGTGGCCGCGCTCCAGGTTCGTCGTCCACACCGCGGCGGCGAGCCCGTAGTCGGTGTCGTTCGCCAGCCGGACCGCTTCCTCCTCGGTGTCGAACGGGATCAGCGCCGCGACCGGCCCGAAAACCTCCTCGCGCACGACCCGCGCGGAGTTGTCGAGCCCGGTCCACAACGTCGGTTCGATCCACGATCCGCCCGCGAGATCCGGCCCGAGTTCCGGCACCGAACCGCCCGTCAGCACCGTCGCTCCCTCGGCCACCGCGAGGTCCAAATAGGACTGGACTTTCTTGCGGTGCTGTTGGGAGATCAACGGCCCCGTCGTGGTGTCCGGATCGTCCGGCCGTCCCAGCCGCAACGCTTTCGCACGCTCGGCAAGCCCGTTCGCGACCGCGTCGAAGACGGATCGCTCGACATAGACCCGCTCCGTGCACAGGCATACCTGGCCGGTGTTCAAGAAAACTGAGCGAGCGAGGCCGTCGAGGGTCTTCTCGAGGTCGCAGTCCGCGAACACCACCGCCGCGTTCTTTCCGCCCAGCTCAAAGGAAACCGGCCGGACTGACGGAGCGACCGCGCGCATGATGGCCGAGCCGGTCCGGGATTCGCCGGTGAACGTCACGCCGTCGATGCCGCGGTGGGCGGTGAGGTACTCCCCGGCGGAGTCCGGCCCGAAGCCGTGAACGACGTTATACACCCCGTCCGGCGCACCCGCCTCCGCGATCACCTCGGCGAGCAGCGTCGCGGTCGACGGCGTTTCCTCGGACGGCTTGACCACCACCGCGTTGCCGCACGCGAGCGCGGGCGCGACCTTCCAGGTCAACAGCAGCAGCGGCAGGTTCCACGGCACGATCACCGCGACCACGCCCAGCGGCTTCGGCACCGCGTAGTTCAGCGCTTTCCGGCCGTTGGGCAGATCGGTCAGGAACGAATCGAGACCGGCCGCCGCGACCGTGTCCGCGAACGAACGGAAGTTCGCCGCCGCCCGCGCCACATCCAGGTCGCGCGCCAGCTGCTCCGGCTTGCCGGTGTCGCGGACCTCCGCGGCGACGAAGTCCTCGAAGCGCTCCTCGATCCGGTCGGCGATCCGGCGCAGCAAGGCGGTGCGCTCGGCGACCGAAGCGCGCCCCCACGGCCCGTCCAGCGCGGCGCGCGCGGCCGCCACCGCGGCGTCGACCACGTCCGGCCCCGCCTCGTGGACGTGCGCGACGAGCGACCCGTCGACCGGATCGATCTTCTCGAAGGTGCGCCGCCCGGCGACCCGGGTCCCGCCGACGACGTTGTGGAGTTCCGCAGCCATGAAACTGACCGTAGGGACGTCCGGAATGCCTGGCCAATGCTCTTTGCCGCCGCTCCCATAGCCGGCTGGACATGCCTTGGCCATGCCTCGGCGGGCATAGCCTCGGCCAGAATGAGCATTGGCCAGGCATGGCAGCAGCGGCGAAGGATGACCGCGTGAGCGATCCGAACGTCGATCGGGACTACAGCGCGCAGGCCACGGTGACCGAGGCCGAGTTCGAAGCCGCGATGGCCCGCTACCGCTCCGCCTCCGAATCCGCCACCGCCGGTCTGGACGGCGTCGCTGACCTGGCCTTCGACCCGCACAGCGACGAACGGCTGGATGTCTGGGGCATCGCCCCCGGACAGCTGCGCCCCGTCGTCCTCGCCGTCCACGGCGGCTACTGGCGGATGCTCTCGCGCCACGACACCGCGTTTCCGGCCCGGGTGCTGGCCGACGCCGGAATCGCGAGCGTCGTACCCGACTACACGCTCGCTCCCGCCGCACCGCTGGACGAGATCGTGCGCCAGGTCCGCGCCGCCGTCGCCTGGGTGTATCAGCACGGCACCGAGCACGGCCTCGATCCGGAGCGCATCCACGTCGTCGGCAGCTCAGCCGGTGGGCACCTCGCCGCGATGACCGCCGTCGCCGAATGGCAGCACGCCGCCGGATTGCCCGCGGACGTCGTCAAGGGCGCGATGACGATCAGCGGCCTCTTCGACCTTCGCCCGCTCGTCAGCTCGTTCGCCAACGCGTGGCTGAACCTGGACACCCCGCGCGCGGAAGCCCTCAGCCCGATCTTGCTGCCGCCCGGCCGCGCGCCGCTCCACGTAGCGGTCGCCGAACACGAAGCCGCGGGATTCCACCGGCAGAGCAAGGCTTTCCACGCGCACTGGCCCGGCTCCAGTTCGCTGACCGAGGTGCCCGGCCGCAACCACTTCGACGTCTTCCTCGACCTGGCCGACCCGCACTCGGCGCTCAGCCGGGCCCTGGTCCGGCTCGCCCGCTCGTGACGACGGAAGCCGCTCCGGACAGTAATGTCGCCGGAATGGAGATGCCCCGCCTGCTCGACGGCCGGCTCAAGCTCAGGCACCTCGTTCTGGTGGACACCCTCACCGAGCAGGGCAGTGTCGTGGGCGCCGCCGCCGCGCTGCACGTCACGCAGCCGGTCGTCACGCGCGGACTGCACGACCTCGAAGCCATCCTCGGCGTGCCGCTTTACGAACGCGGGCCGCGCGGGATCACGCCGACCGAATTCGGGACCGCGT
The DNA here is from genome assembly GCF_002796545.1 of Amycolatopsis sp. AA4. Classification (GTDB taxonomy): domain Bacteria; phylum Actinomycetota; class Actinomycetes; order Mycobacteriales; family Pseudonocardiaceae; genus Amycolatopsis. The sequence goes on along the minus strand of NZ_CP024894.1, from coordinate 3,780,271 downwards.
TCACCGAACACGCGCGCGCCGTGCTCGCCCAGCTGACCCATGCCGCGCGACACGTCGTGGAAATCGCCGACGCGACGCGCGGCCGAGTCGTCGCCGGCATCCACCTCGCGGGCTCGAACCTGTTGCTGCCGCGGGCGATCGCGCACCTGAAGGAAGATCACCCGCTGGTCACCGTCGTCGTCCGGGAGGGCACGCCGGAGTCGCTGCTCGTGGAGCTGACCGCGGGCCGGGTGGACGTGATCGTCGGCAGGCTGAGCGGCCCCGGCACGGAAGGCACGCGACGGCGGGCGCTGTACCAGGAGTCGATCCGGGTGGTCGCCGGCGCGCACCACCCGCTCGCCGCGCGCGAGAACGTGTCGCTGGAGGATCTCGCGGAGTTCCCGTGGATCGTGCCCGGCACCGAGACGATGCTGCGCCAGGAACTGGAAAGCCTCTTCGCCCAGCACGGCCTCGACCTGCCCGCCAACCGCGTCGAGGCGACGTCGTTCCTCACCGTGCGGCAGCTGCTCACCGAAACCGCGATGGTCGCCGCGCTCCCCGGTCTGCTCGGGATGGACGACCCGCGGCTGGTCACGCTGCCGACGCCGCTGGAGAACATCGGGCACAGCGTCGGCCTGACGCTCGCCGCCGGACGCCGGCTGAACCCGGCCACCCAGGCGCTGATCGAATCCCTGCACACCGTCGCCGCGCAGATCGAAGACGCCTGACGCCTCTCTGCCGTTTTCTTGACGACCGACGACAAACCGTGATACTTCATGGACCTCCGCGGAGGGAGCTTCCATGGGTTACCGCTTGTCCACTGTCGATCCGGCCCGCACCGCGCTGGTCGTCATCGACATGCAGCACGATTTCCTGGCCCCCGGCGCCCCGCTGGAATCCCCGGCCGGACGCGCCATGATCCCCACCCTCAACGACACCGTCCGGTTCTGCCGCGACGCCGGCATCCCGGTGTTCTTCACCGCGCACGTCCACCGCCCCGACGGCTCCGACATGGGCCGGTTCGCCGACCTGTACCCGCCGATCGCGGCCGGCGCCGCGCTCATCGAGGGCACGCCCGGCGCGGCGCTGTATTCCGAAGTGGACCGCCGCCCGGACGAACCGCTGATCCTCAAGCACCGCTACAGCGCCTTCTACGGCACCGATTTCGAAATGCAGCTTCGCGGACGCGGTGTGGACACCCTGGTCGCCACCGGAGTGACCACCGAGGACTGCGTCCACGCCACCATCCGCGACGCGATGTTCCGCGACTTCCGCACCGCGGTCCTGTCCGACGCGTGCGCGACCTACGACCATCCCGACCTGGGCCACGGCGCGATGTCCGCCGCGGAGGTGCACGCGGCCACGCTGGTCGTGCTCGCTCAGTCCACTGCGGACGTGCTGACGAGCGCGGAATTCACCGCCCTCGCCACGAAACCCTGACCCCACCCGCGGAGGCGCGTTACGACGACTCCGCACGCGCCGGCGAGGCCGCCGCCAAAGACACCGCGTCGTGCGCGTGGATCCACTCCAGCGTCTCGCCGATCCGCCCCAGCGCGAGGTCCCGCGCGTCCGCCGCCGGACCGTCCGGCAGATGCAGCAACGCGTTCGCCACCCAAGAACTCCGCTGGACCGCCCGGGTCCGCGGCCGCCGAAGCTTCTCGTACCGGGCGAGCGCCGCCTCGCGGGAATCCCGCGCGAGGCATTCGGCAAGCGTCACCGCGTCCTCGATTGTCTGGTTCGCGCCCTGCCCGTGGTGCGGCAGCATCGCGTGCGCGGCATCGCCGAGCAACACCACTCCGCCGCGATGCCAGCGGTTGAGCGGATACTGGCCGAACAATCCCCATCGCTGAGGCAACGTCGTCGCGCCGACCATCTCGCGCACCGCCGGATGCCAGCCCTCAAAGGCGGCGGCGATGCGCTCCCGGGGAAAGTCCTCGGTCCACGACTCCCCCTCCCAGGCCGCCGGTTCGTCCAGCACGGCAAGGAAATTCACCACCGACCCGTCGCCGATCGGGTAGTGCAGCAGATGCCCGCCCGGCCCCATCCAGAACTGGATCGCCCCCGCGTCCGGCAGCGACGGCAGCTGTTCCACCGGCACCAGCCCGCGAAACCCGCTGGCCCCCGAGTACCGGGCGCGCGGCGTGTCGTCCACCCACGCGCGAACCGTCGAATGCACCCCGTCCGCGCCCACCACCACGTCCGCGGTTTCGCTTGTCCCGTCGGCGAACTCGAGCCGGTACCGCGCCCCGTCCGCGACCACCCCGGTCACCCGCCGGCCAAGACGGACCTTGCCCCACGCGCCAGCGAGGATCCGCTGCAAATCCGCCCGATGCACCCCGAGATACGGCCCGGCGAACCGTTCCTCGTAAGCATCGCCGACCGGATACGCGACCACCCGGTGCCCGCCCCGCCAATGCCGGTACACCAGCTCCGTCGGCACGGCGGAACACGCGGCCAGCTCGTCCCGCAACCCCAGCCGTTCGAGGACCCGGGACCCGTTGGCGGCCAACGCCACCGCCGCCCCGACTTCCCGCAGCTCGGCCGACCGCTCGTACACCTCCGCGCCGATCCCGCGCTCCCGCAACGCGAGCGCGAGCGTCAGCCCGCCGATCCCGCCGCCGACGATCGCCACCGTCATGAGCCCCTCCTCACCCTGTGTACCGATCGGTACACGATTGGACGGTACGACGTACCGATCGGTACAGTCAAGGGGTGGACTCCGGAACCGGCCGCCGCGCCGAACTGCTGCAGCAAGCCGTGGACTACCTGGCGACGCACGGCCTCGCGGACCTGTCGCTGGCCCCGATGGGCGAGGCGCTGGGGACGAGCAAACGGATGCTGCTGTACTACTTCGGCAGCCGGGAAAACCTGATCACCGAGGCGCTGGCCGCGAGCCGCCCGGACGTCACCGAACTGTTCCACTCGGTGCACGACGAGAAATCCCTCGAGGCCGCGGCGCACGCCCTGTGGCACGCGATCACCCGAGGCCGCCAGCAACGGCCGATCCACATCCTTTTCCAGGTGCTGGCTCTGGCCCCGACCCAGCCGGAGCGATACCTGACGGTCGCGAGGGAAGCGATCACGGCGATGGTGGACCCGCTGGTGCCGGTGTACCGAAAACTGGGCTACCCGGAACCCGAGGCAGCCGCCCGGGCGAGCCTGCTGATCTCAGGCCTGCGGGGCCTGTGCCTGGACCGCATCGTGACGGGGGACGAGGAGAGGATCGAGATCGCGGCACGGGCGTTGATCGCTACTGCGGTGGCTCCTCCCGGCTGACCGGCAATGCCGTGCTAGTGCTCAAGAATCGCCGGCAACTCCGCCACCGATCCCAGCACATGCGTAGCCCCGTGCGCCCGCAAAGTCGCCTCGTCATGCGCCCCAGTAAGCACCCCAGCCGCCACTGACGCCCCCGCCCGGCGGCCGGTCAGCATGTCGAACCCGGTGTCCCCCGCCACCGCGACCGCGCGCACGTCCGTGATTCCCAAGCGCAGCACCGCGGTCAGCACCATGTCCGGGAACGGGCGGCCCCGCCCTCCCGCGTCCGCCGGGCACACCACCAGATCCGCCAGCTCCGTCCACCCGAGCCGCCGCAGCAACGCGTCCCTCGTCCGGGCCGAGAAACCCGTGCTCAGGCACACCCGACGCCCCTGTGCCCGCAGCTTGTCGATCGCCTCCTCCGCACCGGGAAGAGGCGCGGCGACCTCAATGGCCTGCGCAGCGAAAGCCTTCTCGAAAACCCGATTCGCCTTCTCCGCCACACCATCCGCGGGAAAAAGCGCCCGGAAGACCTCGATCTTCGACTGCCCCATAGTGTCGCGAACGTAGGCGTCCACGTCCTCGCGCTCCGGCGAATCCGCGGGCACCCCGACCGCCTCCAGGGCCGCCGAGAAGGCCGCCTCGACCGCGCCGTCGTCTCGGACCGTCGTGCCTGCCATGTCCAGCACGACCAGCTCCACCGCTCGCGTCATCGAACCCCCTCCACTTCCCGCCCGGTCACCGCGTGCACCGCGCTGATCAGGGCCATCGTCTCGATGTCGGCCGCGCTGCAGCCGCGCGACAGGTCGTGCAGCGGCGCCGCGACGCCTTGCAGAATCGGGCCCAGCGCGGTCGCCCCGCCGAGCCGTTCGGCGATCTTGTACGCGATGTTCCCCGCGTCAAGATTGGGGAACACCAAGACATTCGCCCGCCCGGCGACAGTCGACCGCGGTGCCTTCGCCACCCCGACCGCATCCACCACAGCGGCGTCGAATTGCAATTCCCCGTCCACAGCCACGCCCGGCAGCCGTTCCCGCACCAGCGAAGTCGCCTCGCGAACCTTGTCCACCGCGGAATGCTTGGCACTGCCTTGCGTACTAAAGGAAAGCATCGCCACGACGGGCTCGGTCCCAGTCAGCGCGCGGTGCGTGGAAGCCGCGCCGACCGCGATGTCGGCCAGCGCATTCGCGTCCGGCTCGGGGACCACTGCGCAGTCGGCGAAAGTGAGCGATCGGCCGTCCTGCAACAACATCAGGAAGCAACTGCTCAGCGTCCGCACCCCAGGAGCGAGGCCGACAATCCGCAGGCCAGCCCGGAGCACATCGGACGTCGGCCGCGTCGCCCCGGCCAGGCACGCGTCCACCCGGCCCAGCGCGAGAAGCGCGGCGGAGAGGGCGACCGGATCGGTGCGAACGTTCTCCACCCGGTCCGGAAACGCCGTAGCCAACCGCGCGAGGACAGCGTCGTCAGCGGCCAGAACCGCAGTGTCCAAAGTGGGCGGCACCGCAACGCCAAGCTCTCCTGCCACTGCAGCGATCTCCGCGGACGAACCAACGAGGACCGGCTCGACCACGCCGCGGTCGACCAGATGCGCGGCCGCGGTGACAGCGCGCGGATCGGCGCCGTCGGCGAGGGCGATCCGCGGGCGGGCGTCGCCGACGCGTTCCCGCCAGGTCTCGGCCAATGGGGCCATGGTCATCTCGCAAACTCCCTCGCGGACGGCAGTGCTCCCCGAGCAGGATCTCGGCACCTGGCCCCAGGGGACAGAGCCAGAACAGTGCCCGTTGACGGGTCCAGAACGAAGAAGATCTGGACCCGTCGACCGAGCGGTTTCTGGCACTTTCGCGGTGGCCAGCCGTCCCGCACTCTCGACCGCACCACACACGGCAGATGGGAGCAGGCGATGAAGATCGGTGTGCCTCGCGAGGTCAAGAACCACGAATACCGGGTGGCGGCGACGCCGGCCGGAGTACACGAGTTCACCTCGGCCGGCCACGAGGTCTTCGTGGAACGCGGCGCGGGCGAAGGCTCGTCCATCCGCGACGAGGACTACACGGCCGCCGGCGCGAAGCTGCTCGACCACGCGGACGACGTGTGGGGCACCGCGGACCTCGTGCTGAAGGTCAAGGAGCCGGTCGCCGAGGAGTACCACCGGCTGCGTTCCGACCAGCTGCTGTTCACCTACCTGCACCTCGCCGCGAGCGAGCCCTGCACGAAGGCCCTGCTCGACGCGGGCACCACGTCGGTGGCGTACGAAACGGTCCAGCTGCCGAACGGCTCCCTTCCGCTGCTGTTCCCGATGAGCGAGGTAGCCGGACGGCTGGCCCCGCAGGTCGGCGCGCAGACGCTGATGCGCGTCAACGGCGGGCGCGGCGTGCTGATCGGCGGCGTCTCGGGCGTGCCGCCGGCCCGCGTGGTCGTGCTGGGCGCGGGCGTCGCCGGGATGAACGCGGTCGCGGTCGCGGCCGGGACCTGGGGCGACGTCGTGCTGTTCGACAAGAACGTCGACAAGCTCCGCGCCGCCGACCGGATGTACCAGGGCCGGATCCGCACCGCCGCGGCGAACTCGTTCGCGATCGAGCAGGCGGTGCTGGAGGCCGACCTGGTCATCGGCGCGGTGCTCGTCCCGGGCGCGAAGGCCCCGAGCCTGGTGTCCAACGAGACGGTGTCGCGGATGAAGCCGGGCAGCGTGCTCGTGGACATCTCGATCGACCAGGGCGGCTGCTTCGAGGACTCGCGCCCGACGACCCACGCCGACCCGACCTTCCGGGTGCACGAATCGGTGTTCTACTGCGTGGCCAACATGCCGGGCGCGGTCCCGCACACCTCCACGCACGCGCTCACCAACGTCACGCTCCCCTACGCGCTGGAGATCGCGAACAAGGGCCTCCGCACCGCGGTGCAGGACACGCCCGAACTGCGGGGCGGCGTGAACACGGTGGCCGGGGCGCTGACCTACGAGCCGGTCGCCCGGGCGCACGGCCTGGACTTCACCGACGTCGCCGACGCGCTGGCCTGAGCCGCCCCGGCGTGGCGCGGGGTGGGAAAACCGACCGCCGCGAGTTACGTTTCAGCCCACCCCGCTGCACGCCGGCCACTTGGGAGAGCGCAGTTGCCCCGCACGTTGATCGAGATCGACCGCTCGTCGGACGAACCGCTGTACCGCCAGGTCCGGCGGGCGATCGAGCACGGGATCGCCATCGGCACGTTCGACCCGGCCCGCCGGCTGCCCAGCTCGCGGGAACTGGCCGTCGAACTGGGCGTTTCCCGCAACACGATCAACCTCGCCTACCAGGAGCTGGTCGCCGAGGGGTACGTGGAAAGCCGCGAGCGCAGCGGACTGTTCGTCAACGGCGAGATGCGCCCGCACTGCGCGGTCGAGGCGCGGGACACAGAATCGCGGATCGACTGGGCCGGCCGCGTCCGCCGGTTCCCGGACGCCGAGGTCGCCCACATCGAGAAGCGCACCGACTGGGCGAGCTATCCGTACCCGTTCCTCGCCGGGCAGGTCGACATCACCGCGTTCCCGGCCCGGTCCTGGACGCGCTGCCTCCGCGACGCCCTCTACCGGCCGCACGTCTTCCACAGCCTCCAGGACAGCGTCGGCTCCGACGACCCGATGCTGGTCGAGATGGTCTGCCGCCAGCTGCTCACCACCCGCGGCATCGAAGCGGACCCGGACGAAGTGCTCATCACCGTCGGCTCGCAGCAGGGCCTCGACCTGCTCGGCCGCGTGCTGCTCGGCCCGGACCAGGTCGTGGCCATCGAAAACCCCGGATACCTCGACGCGCGGCACATTTTCCTCCGCACCGGCGCCCGCGTGACCGGGATCGACGTCGACTCCCGCGGCCTGCAACCGCCGGAATCGCTCGACGGCATCGACCTCCTCTACCTCACCCCGAGCCACCAGCACCCGACCAACGCGACCCTCAGCATCGGCCGCCGCCGCCAGCTCCTCGCCCAGGCCGCCGCCTCCGGCACCGTAGTGGTCGAAGACGACTACGACAGCGAATTCCGCTACCAAGGCAGCCCCACCCCGGCGTTGAAAGCCCTCGACAACACCGGCGACGCCGTCTACCTCGGCACGTTTTCCAAATTCCTCTCCCCCGGCCTGCGCCTCGGCTACCTGGTCGGGCCGCGGGAACTGGTGCGCGCGCTGCGCGAGGCCCGCCGCTACGTCCTGCGCCACCCGCCCGGCCAGCTGCAGCGGGCGCTGGCGCTGCTCATCGAAAGCGGCGAGTACCACCGCTCGCTGCGCCGCTACCGCACGAAGCTGATGCGCAAGTGGACCGCCACCACCGCCGCGGTCACCGAGTACCTGCCGTGGACGCAAGGCCCGTACCCGCCCGGCGGCGTCAGCCTGTGGATGTCCGGACCGTCCGAACTGGACTGCCGGGTCCTGGTGGAACGCGCGGAAGAACTGGGTGTGCTCATCGAACCCGGCGACATCTTCTTCCTCGGCGACGACCCGCCGCGCAACCACTTCCGCATCGGGTTCTCCGCCACCCCGCCGTCCGCGATCGACCCGGGCATCCGGCTGCTCGGCGACCTCTGCCGGGAACTGCTGGACAGCTGACCGGACCCGCGCTGGACCCATGCGCGGATCGCTTTCTGGACCTGTTCGCGGACCAGCTCCCCCGGCACTGTCGTGGGGGCAGGACACGTGGACAAGGAGGTCCTATCGTGGGCGAACCCGCTGTATCCGCTCGTCCGGCCCCCGACCTGGTGGTGCTCGGGGGCACGGTGCTGACCCTGGACCGAGGCGGGACGCGGGCGTCCGCGCTCGCCGCGCGCGACGGCCGGATCGCCGAAGTCGGCGACGACCGCTCGATCGCCGCCCTCGCCGGTCCCGGGACGACGGTGCTCGACCTGGCCGGACGCACCGTCGTCCCGGGCTTCGTGGAGTCGCACAACCATCCGTCGTTCTTCGGGATGGCGCTGGCCGCCCCGGTCGACGCCGGAAGCCCGCCCAACGACCGGATCAGCGACATCGCCGGCCGCGTCCGGCAGGCGGCCCGCGACTTCGGCCCCGGCGAATGGATCAAGGGTTTCCGTTACGACGACACGCTTCTCGCCGACAACCGGCATCCGACGCGGCACGACCTCGACCCGGCGTCGCCGCGCAACCCGGTCCTGCTCACGCACGTGACCGGCCACTTCTCCGTGGCGAATTCCGCCGCGCTGCGAGCCGTCGGCATCACCGCGGCCACCCCGGACCCGCCCGGCGGAGCCATCGCGCGCGACGAACGCGGCGAACCGACCGGCCTCCTCATCGAGACCGCGGCGTTCCTGGTCAACTCCGCGATGCCCGCGCAAGGCCCCGACGAATTGGCCGCGGCGCTCCAGCTCGCCGACGCCGAGTACCTGCGCAACGGCGTCACTTCGGTGCACGACACGGGAATCGGCCTGATCGGCGGCGAACAGGAACTGGCCGCGTACCGCATGCTGACCCGAGCCGGAAAGCTGCGCACCCGCATCCACGGCTACCTCTTCCACACCCTCCTTCCCGGCCTCGCCGAAGGCGCCCCCGAACCGCCCGATCCGTCCAATCCGGACGGATTCACCATGAACGGAATCAAAATCGTCGCGGACGGCTCGATCCAGGGCCGCACCGGCTGCCTGGCCGAGGGCTACACCTGCGATCCCGGCGAACACGGCATGATGCTGCTCGAACCGGACGACCTGTCCCGCCGCATCGCCGCGCTCGACGCCGCGGGCTGGCAGGTCGCCGTGCACGGCAACGGCGACGCGGCGATCGACGCCATCATCGACGGCTACGCCCGCCTCGGCGCCCCCGAGGGCACCGGCCGCCGCCACCGCATCGAACACTGCCAGACCGCGCGCGAGGACCAGCTCGACCGGATGGCCGAAAACGGCATCGCCGCGTCGTTCTTCATCAAGCACGTCTACTACTGGGGCGACCGGCACCGAGACGTCTTCCTCGGCCCGGAACGCGCCCGCCGGATCAGCCCGCTCGCGTCCGCCCGCTCCCGCGGAATCCACTTCGGACTCCACTCGGACACCCCGGTCACGCCGGTGCCGCCGCTGGAAGGCATCTGGTGCGCCGTCGCCCGGCAGACCAGCAGCGGGCAGCTCCTCGGGCCGGAACAGGCGATCGACGTGGAAGCCGCTTTGCGCGGCTACACCATCGACGCGGCCTACCTCGCCGGCGAGGAAGAAATCAAGGGCAGCCTCGAAATCGGCAAGCTCGCGGACCTGATCGTGCTGTCCGAGGATCCGACCACAGTGGACCCGAGCCGGATCCGCGACCTGACCGTCGACGCCACGGTGATCGGCGGACAGCTGGTCTGGCAACGCGATCCGGCCGCGACGGGAGGCGTCCGATGATCCGGAGCTGGCCGAGCCTGTGCATCGGCCTCGGCATCCCCGCGGTCGCGATCCTCGGCGGGATCCCGCTGGTGGCGGGCTCGCCCGCGACGGTGGCCGGGTTCCCGCTGGTGTTCTTCTGGATGTTCCTCTGCTTCCCGCTGACCACCCTGTGCCTGTGGATCAGCTGGCGGTTCTTCGACCGCCGGCACTACCCGGCCGACACGCCCGCCGAGACCGTCGTCAAGGAGGACCAGGAATGCTGATTCTCATCGTCGCGGTCGTGATGGGACTGTCGATCCTGCTGGCCCTGTGGGCCGGCCGCTCGTCGCGCGGCGGCGGGATTTCCGAATTCCTGGTCGGCGGCCGCTCGTTCCCGCCGTGGCTGCTGTACTTCCTGGCCGTCGGCGAGGTGTACAGCATCGGCACCATGATCGGCTTCCCGAGCGGCATCTACGCGCACGGCGCGAGCTACGGGATCTGGTTCCTCGGCTACATCCTGCTCGCCTATTCGCTGGGCTACTTCCTCGCCCCGCTGGTCTGGCGCGCCGCGCGCAAACACGACGCGATGACCGTCCCGGACGTCTTCGGCCGCCACTACGGCAGCCGGACGCTGGAACTGATCACCTGCGTCACGATGCTGATCGCGCTCGTGCCGTGGGGCCAGTACCAGTTCATCGGCCTGCAAGTCGTGCTGAGCAACCTCGGGCTGAAACTCACGCCGGTGCAATGCGTCCTGCTGGCCGGGGTCATCGCGTTCGCCTACATCGCCGTGTCCGGCATCCGCTCCCCCGCGTTCGTGTCGATCCTCAAGGACGCGTTCATGCTGCTCGGCGTGGTGCTCGTCGGGCTCGCCGCGGTGCTGGTCGCCGGCGGCACGTCCGGCGTGACCGGCCCGGAGGCGCTGGCCAGGGCGCAGACCACGATGGGCGGGCAGGACCTGTGGTTCGCGATGACCACGATCCTGTTCCAGAGCGTGGTCTTCTACCTCGGCTTCGGCGGCGCGTACGTGTTCCCGGCGCGTTCGGAGCGCGCGGTGAAGAGTTCGACGGTGTGGATGCCGCTGTACATGCTGATCTACCCGTTCCTCGTCTTCGCCGCCTACTACGGGCTCAAGCAGCACCCCGGCCTGAAGAACCCGAACACGGTCTTCATGGTGACCGCGAAAGGCCTTCTCCCGGAACCGGTTCTCGGTCTCGTAGCCGCCGGCGCCGCGCTGTCCGGCGTGCTGGTGCTGTCCGCGACCGCGCTGGCGATCGGCGGCATGGTCAGCCGCAACCTGGCCCCGAACGTCCGGCCCGCGGCCCAACGGCGCTGGACGGTCGTGGCGGTGGCGGTGTTCCTGGTGCTCGCCGCTGTGCTCACGCTGACCGCCTCGACGCTCATGCTCACCGTGCTGAACCTGACCTACAACCTGCTGGCCCAGGTCGTGCCGGGCTGGCTGGCGATCCTGTTCGCCCGGCGGGTCCGCACGGCCGCGATCGCGACCGGAATGGTGGTCGGCGTGGTGACCGCGGTCGTCCTGTACGTCACCGGCGTGAAGCTCGGCGGGCTCAACCCCGGGCTGGTTTCGATGGGCGTCAACCTGGTGATCGTGTTCGGCTGGAGCCTGCTCGCTCCGGGCACGAAGCGGTCTCCGATTGCCTTGGAGCGCAACGAACCGGCCGGGGCCGCGCCGGTCGCGCAACCCGCGGGCTAGCGGCGGGCGATCAGGCCGAGGATCTCGCGGAAGGCACGGAACCCCGTGCCTTCCGCGGCATCCAAGGCCAGACTGCGCCGGTAATACGCACTGAGATCAAGTCCGACCCCGATGCCGTACACCTCCGTGTCGCTCCGCTCCGGCCCGTCCGCCACCTGCACCAGATGGCGATCGAGGTAACGCTCCTCGTTGGCCAGCACGGTCGCCCCGTCCATCGGACTTCCGTCCGACAACACGAAAACCAGCCGCCGCCGCACGTCGCACGCGCGCGCCCGCTCCGCCGCCCATGCCAACGCTTCACCGTCGATGCCTTCGCGGAACAGATCAGCCTTGAGCAACGCCGCGACGTCCCGCCGCGCGCGCCGCCACGGTGTCGCCGCGTCCTTGAACACCAGGTGCCGACGCTCGTTGAGCCGCCCCGGGTGCTTCGGCCGCCCGGCGCGCATCCAGTCTCGCCGCGCCCGGCCGCCGTGCCACGCACCAGTGGTAAAGCCGAGAATTTCGCAACTGGCACCGGCGAGATCGAGCGCGCGAGCGAACAGATCCACCAGCACCGCAACGGTTTCCCGGTGCGCCTTCATCGAACCCGAACAGTCGATCAGGAACGTGACCAGCACGTCGGCGACCGGTTCGGTGCGCTCGACCCGGAACACCCGATGGTCCGCGGGCGTCGCGATCAGCCGCGCGAGCGCCCGGCCGTCGATCTGGCCTTCCTCCTGCGCACCGTCCCAGCCAGACCGTTCCGGCTCCGCGAGCACCGCCGTGAGTTCCCGGGCGAGCCGAGCCACGTTGACGCCCTGCTTCGCGACCCGGGCGTCAAGCCGTTCCCGCAACTCGCGCAGCAATTCCGGCCGCACCAACGGTCCCGCCCGGTCCTCGCGGTCGTAGGCGGTGGTGAAAACCCGATACTGCCCGGCCGCCACCGGTCCTTTGTGGTCGCCGATACCCGCGGCACCGCCTTCCTCGCTGCCGGTTTCGTCGTCGAAATCCAGCAGCAGCGCGTACGCCGCGGGGTCTTCCTGGTCCTCGTCGTCTTCGGGCTTCTCCGGCTCCAGCAACCCGGCGACCGCCTCGGCCAGCGCCCGCGCGTGCTCGGCGAACGCCGCCTGATCAGCCCGGTTCCGCCGAAGCCCGGCCAGCTGCGCGCCCAGCATCGGCGCGATCGCCGCCCGGGTCGCCTCGATCAGGTCCTCGGTCTCCTCCACGACCGGCTCGCCGGTGATCCGCGCCCGCGCGACCTGCGCGACGGTGTAGATCAGCAAACCGCGCGCGGTCTCGGTCAGTCCATTGTGGTGCGCAGACAGCGACCAGCGTTCGTGCCGGCGCCGCAGATTCGCCGTCACGCCAGGCAAACCAGCCGGTACCAGCGACTCCACCCGGAACTGCTCCAGCAGCTCGAACAACAGCCGCTCAACACCGCCGTCCGGCCGCAACCGCTTGTGCAGCTCGCGATCGGACCGGCTCAGGTGCAGCGCCATGCCGTCCGCCGCGCCGCGGAACGACGGCACGTCCTCGTCTTCGGCGCGCAGATGCGGAGCGGGCATCGGCACCGGACGGGTGCCGCGATGCAGGCGCCCGCCCCGGAAATGCGCGTCCGGCGAACCGCTGACCGCCCGGATCGCCGCCGCGGACAGTTCCTCGACCTGCTGGCGCCGCCGGGTCTCGGGCGTGCTCACGCCGCGGCCAGCTCCAGGTCGAAGCAGCGCTGGAAGTACTCCGCGACGACCGGCCGTTCGGCCTCGTCGCATTTGTTGAGGAACGTCAGCCGGAACGCGAGCGCCGGGTCGCCGAAGATCTCGCAGTTCTCCGCCCACGTGATGACCGTGCGCGGCGACATCAACGCGGACAGGTCACCGGCGCGGAACCCCTCGCGGGTCAGCCCGGCCACCGCCACCATCGCCTCGGCGAACTGCCCGGACAGCCGCGGCACGCGCGCCCGCACGATCGCGGCTTCCTCTTCCGGCGCCAGGTAATCGAGCGCCGCGACGATGTTCCACCGGTCGATCTGTGCGTGGTTCAGCCGCTGGACGCCGTGGTAAAGCCCGTTCAGATTACCCAGCCCGACAGTGTTGGCGGTGGCGAACAGCCGGAACCCCGGATGCGGGCGCAGCACGGTGTTGCTGTCGATCAGCGTGAACTTGCCGTCCCGCTCGAGCAGCCGCTGGATGACGAACATGACGTCCGGCCGTCCCGCGTCGTACTCGTCGAGGATCAGCGCGGTCGGCCGCCGCAGCGACCACGGCAGGATGCCCTCGCGGAATTCGGTGACCTGCTTGCCCTCGCGCAGCACCACCGCGTCCTTGCCGACGAGGTCGAGCCTGCTGAGATGCCCGTCGAGATTCACGCGCAGGCACGGCCAGTTCAGCCGCGCCGCGACCTGTTCGACGTGCGTGGACTTGCCGGTGCCGTGCAAGCCCTGCACGAGCACGCGCCGGTTGTGCGCGAACCCGGCCAGCAACGCGAGCGTCACGTCCGGGTTGAACCGGTAGGCCGGATCGATCTCGGGCACGTGCTCGTCGGGTTCGGAGAAGCACGGGACGGTCATGGCCGAGTCGAGACCGAACGCGTCGCGCACGGCGATCCGGGCATCGGGGCCGGCGGGACGGTTGCCGGACAACGGGTTCATCGGAAGACCTCCGTCAGGACGGGATGCTGTCGGCGTCGTCGGCCGCCCCCTCGGCCTCGACCTCCTTGATCGCTTCGGCGGCCCGCTGCAACGCGGGAAGCGCCTGCAAAGCCTTGTCGGCGGTGAGCCGCATGACCGGGGCCTGGACCGCCACCGCCAGGTTGGAGCGCCCGGTGCGGCTGGGCACCAGCACCGCCACGCACACGAGCCCGGGCAGGAATTCCTCGTCGTCGAGGGCGAATCCGTCGCGCCGGATGCGGGCGAACTCCTCCTCCAGCGCGTCGAGATCGGTGACGGTCTTGGGGGTGTACTGCTTGAGCGGAGCGTGCGCGAGCAGCTTGCGCCGCTGCGCCGGGCTCATCTGGGAGAGGATGATCTTGCCGCTGGCCGAGCAGTGGATCGGCACGCGCGAACCGGGCCGCAGGTAGAACCGCAGCGGCTCGGGCGTTTCGACGCGGTCGAGGTAGACGATCTCGCTGCCGGACAGCGCGGTGATGTTGCAGCTCTCCCCCAGCTCGTCGACCAGGTGGTTGAGCACCGCGCGCCGCGCGCCGTGGTGGGTGGCGTTGAGCAGCAGGTTCTCCGCGAGGCGGCGCAGCCGGTCGCCGGTGCCGTAATGCCGCCCGTCGGCCTGGCGCACGAGCAGGCCCGCGCCTTCCAGCTGCTGCAGCATCCGGTGCAGCGTCGGCTTCGGCAGGCCGGTCTCCTCGACCAGGCTCTGCAGCGTCACCAGCTGGTCCTTCGCCGCGATCAGCTCGAGCAGCGAGAACAGCCGCATGGTCGGGGTGTCTCCGTCGAGTCCCGCGCCGTCCGGCTCGCGCACGAGTTCCACGGCGCTGGTCTTCCGCAACTCACTCACGTTCCGAAAACTAGCACATCCTGTCTCGTTTTCCAGCAACTGCCGGTTGACCTGCCGCCCGCGGCGTCCTATCGTCCATCGCGTTCAGGTTTTACGAACACCACGTACCGAAAACCAAGACTTTCAGTGTCGAAGGAGTTCACCATGGCGGAGAGGAAGACGGGCGACGGCCGCACCGTCGTCAGCGGAACGGCGAAGATGACCCCGTCCGAGGCCTTCGTCGAGACGCTGGTGGCCAACGGCGTCACCGACATCTTCGGCATCATGGGCTCGGCGTTCATGGACGCGATGGACATCTTCGCGCCGGCCGGCATCCGGCTCGTCCCGGTCGTGCACGAGCAGGGCGCCGCGCACATGGCCGACGGCTACGCCCGGGTCAGCGGCCGCCACGGCGTGGTCATCGGGCAGAACGGGCCCGGCATCAGCAACTGCGTCACCGCGATCGCCGCGGCGTTCTGGGCGCACAGCCCGGTCGTGATGATCACGCCCGAGGCGGGCACGATGGGCACCGGGCTGGGCGGCTTCCAGGAGGCCAACCAGCTGCCGATGTTCCAGGAGTTCACCAAGTACCAGGCGCACGTCAACAACCCGAAGCGGATGGCCGAGTACACCGCGCGGGCCTTCGACCGGGCGCTGTCGGAAATCGGCCCGACGCAGCTCAACATCCCGCGCGACTTCTTCTACGGCGAGATCGAGACCGAGATCCCCGAACCGCAGCGGCTCGACCGCGGCCCCGGCGGCGACAAGAGCCTCGCCCAGGCCGCCGAACTGCTGGCCACCGCCGAGTTCCCGGTCATCATCTCCGGCGGCGGCGTCGTGATGTCCGACGGCGTCGAGGAATGCAAGGCGCTCGCCGAGCGGCTGGGCGCGCCGGTGGTGAACAGCTACCAGCACAACGACAGCTTCCCGGCCAGCCACCCGCAGTGGTGCGGCCCGCTCGGCTACCAGGGCTCCAAGGCCGCGATGAAGCTCATCTCGCAGGCGGACGTGGTGATCGCGCTCGGCACCCGCCTCGGCCCGTTCGGCACCCTGCCGCAGCACGGCATGGACTACTGGCCCAAGAACGCGAAGATCATCCAGATCGACGCCGACCACAAGATGCTCGGCCTGGTCAAGAAGATCACCGTCGGCATCTGCGGGGACGCGAAGGCCGCCGCGGCCGCGCTGACCGAGCGCCTCGCCGACCGCACCCTCGCCTGCGACGCCACCCGCGGCGAGCGCGCCGACCGCACCAAGGCGGAGAAGGACGCGTGGGAAGCGGAACTCACCGAGTGGACCCACGAGAAGGACCCCTACTCCCTCGACATGATCGCCGAGCAGGAGCAGGAGGAGGGCAACTGGCTGCACCCGCGCCAGGTCCTGCGCGAACTGGAGAAGGCGATGCCGCCGCGGGTGATGGTCTCCACCGACATCGGCAACATCAACTCCGTGGCGCACAGCTACCTCCGTTTCGAGGAGCCGCGGTCGTTCTTCGCACCGATGTCCTTCGGCAACTGCGGGTACGCGCTGCCGACCATCATCGGCGCCAAGGCCGCCGCGATGGACCGCCCGGCGATCGCGTACGCCGGCGACGGCGCGTGGGGCATGAGCATGGGCGAGGTCATGACCGCGGTGCGGCACGACATCCCGGTCACCGCCGTCGTGTTCCACAACCGCCAGTGGGGCGCGGAAAAGAAGAACCAGGTCGACTTCTACGACCGCCGGTTCGTCGCGGGCGAGCTGGAAAGCGAGAGCTTCGCCGGGATCGCGCAGGCGATGGGCGCGGACGGCATCGTGGTCGACAAGCTCGAGGACGTCGGCCCGGCGCTGAAGAAGGCCGTGGACGCGCAGATGAACGAGGGCCGCACGACGGTCATCGAGATCATGTGCACCCGCGAGCTGGGCGACCCGTTCCGCCGCGACGCGCTGTCGAAGCCGGTGCGGTTCCTGGAGAAGTACCAGGACTACGTGTAAGCACCGTTGTGAGTGTTCATGCCGGTTAGAACCGGCATGAACACTCACGACCCCCTCTGCCCGGCCGAGCCTGTGCGCCCGGCCGGGCTTTTTCGTGTCCAGCCTCGGATCTGGCACCGGTGATCCGGCGCTTTCTGGCTCTGGGCGTGGACCAGAAAGATTGCGATCGTCGACACATTCCCGTTCTCGCACACACAGGAGGTCGCCAGGTGAACGTCACGGAGCTGCGGGCCACTGCCCGCCGACACCTCGGGCCGCACTTCACGCGCAAGGACACCTGGCAAAGCGACTTCCCGGTGTTCGTCCGCGGCGAGGGCAGCTACCTCATCGACACCGAGGGCCGCCGCCACCTCGACGGTCTCGCCGGGCTGTTCTGCGTAAACATGGGCCACGGCCGCGCGGACATCGCCAAGGCCGCGGCCGAGCAGGTCGGCACCCTCGCCTACGCCAGCAACTGGGGCTCGGCGCACCCGCCGTCGATCGAGGCCGCCCGGATCATCGCCGACCTCGCCCCCGGCGACCTCGGCACCACGTTCTTCGTGAACTCCGGTTCGGAGGCGGTCGAGACCGCGCTGAAGTTCGTCCGGCAGTACCACCGCAGCCAGGGCGCGCCGGAGCGGACGAAGATCATCAGCCGCGAAATGGCCTACCACGGCACGACGATGGGCGCGCTGTCGGTGACCGGCCTGCCGAAGATCAAGGAGCCGTTCGGCCCGCTGCTGCCGGGCATCCGGCACGTCCCGAACACCCTCGGCTTCACCGGCGACTGCGGTCCGGCCGACCAGCTGGACTGCGTCCGCGCGATCGAGGCGGTCATCCTCGAGGAAGGCCCGGAGACGGTCGCCGCGGTCTTCGCCGAGCCGGTCCAGAACGGCCGGGGCGCGCTGGTCCCGCCGGAGGGCTACTGGGCGGCGCTGCGGGCGCTGTGCGACAAGTACGGCATCCTGCTCGTTTCGGACGAGGTCATCTGCTCGTTCGGCCGCCTCGGCCACTTCTTCGGACACGGCCTCACCGGCGTGGTACCGGACCTGATCACCTTCGCCAAGGGCTCCACCTCGGGCTACGCCCCGCTCGGCGGCGTGATCGTGCGCGAGCAGCTGGTCACCGAGCTGTACGACTCCCCGAAGGGCGGCGTCTTCACCCACGGCGCGACCTGGGGCGGCCACCCGGTCTCGACGGCCATCGCGGTCGCCAACATCAGCGCGATGCGCGACGAGAAGGTGCCCGAGCACGTGTTGGAAGAGGGCCCGAAGCTCCACGCGGCTCTCGAGTCGCTGAAGGACGCGCACCGCTGCGTCAAGGACGTCCGCGGCACCGGCTTCTTCTACGCGATCGAACTGATGGCCGACCGCGACGGCGGCCGCGAGCTGACCGACCAGGAGTCCCTGACCGTCCTGCGGGAGGTCCTGCCGGAATCGTTCCGCCGCACCGGGGTCATCCTCCGCGGCGACGACCGCGGCGCGACCATGTTGATGATCTCGCCCCCGCTGGTCGCCGACACGGACGTGCTGGACGAGCTGCTGCACGGCGTCGACGGCATGCTCACCGACGTGGAGAAGGCGATCCAGCCCTGACCGACCCCCGGGAGGGGCACCTCCCGCTACGTGAAAACAGCGCGATCCCCCTGACGGATAGCCGGGACGGGCGCTGGGTACCCCTTTGTTCCGCGGGTGCCCGGCGCCCGTCCTGCTGTCCGGGATCAGGCCGTTCTGGTACCGGAGCATGGCTAGCATCTGGCTCTCGCGGCGGGGCCTGTTCCTTCTTACGGTGACGGGAACCACACAGCAGCTCTCAGCGACATCGCGGCGGCGGCCGGCGCGGGGACATCGAGGTCCCCCGGCGCCGCCGGAAGGAGGAGACGTGGGTTCTGCACCGGAAACAGCCGCCGAGAGCGGCCTCAAACCGGGCCTCAAGCAACGCCACATGAATCTGATCGCACTGGGCGGCGTGATCGGCGCCGGCCTGTTCGTCGGAAGCGGCGTGGTCATCCAGTCGGCCGGGCCCGCGGCGGTGGTCTCGTTCCTGATCGCCGGGCTGATCACCGTGCTCATCATGCGGATGCTGGCCGAAATGACCGTCGCGCGGCCCGCGCTCGGCTCGTTCTACGTGTACGCCAGGGAGGCGATGGGCAATCGCGCCGGCTTCACCGTCGGCTGGATGTACTGGTACTTCTTCGTGATCGTGGTGGCCGTGGAGGCGGTCGCCGGCGGCCGGATCCTGCAGCTGTGGCTGCCGAACGTGCCCCTGTGGGTGCTCAGTCTCGGACTGCTCCTGCTGCTCACCGCCACGAACCTGGTGTCGGCGCGGTCCTACGGGGAGTTCGAGTACTGGTTCTCGTCGATCAAGGTCATCGCGATCGTCGTGTTCCTGGTGGTCGGCGCCCTGTACTTGTTCGGCGTCTGGCCGGGCGCCCACGGAGGCGTCGGCAACCTGGTCTCCCACGGCGGCTTCGCCCCGATGGGCATCGGCGCGGTCCTGGCGGCGGTCGTCCCCTGCGTCGGCTTCTACACCGGTGCCGAAATCGTCACCATCGCCGCGGCGGAGTCCGCGGAACCCCGCCGCGCGATCGCCAAAGCCATGCGCTCCATCGTGTTCCGCGTCGTGCTGTTCTACGTCGGCTCGGTCTTCGTCGTGGTCGCGGTGAAGGCGTGGAACGCTCCCGACACCGCAGTCAGCCCGTACGCCGCGGTCCTGGACGTCCTGGGCATCCCCGCAGTGGCGACGATCATGAACGCCATCGTCCTGACGGCCGTGCTCTCGTGCCTCAACTCGGCCCTGTACACGTCGTCGCGGATGCTGTTCGCCCTGACCCGCAACGGCGACGCCCCGAAGATGTTCACGAAGCTGTCCCGCAGCGGCGTCCCCCGCCGAGCCATCATCGCCGGAACAGTCATCGGCTACGTCTCGGTCATCGCGGCTTACACCTCGCCGAACCTGATCTTCCAGTTCCTGGTCAATTCCTACGGCGCGGTCGCTCTCTTCGTGTACCTCGCCATCGCCTTGGCCCAGGTCCGCCTGCGGAAGCGCCTGCAGAATACGGACCCAGGCGCGCTGAGCCTGAAGATGTGGCTGTTCCCGTGGCTCAGCTACGCCACGATCGCCCTGATGGCGGCGGTCATTCTGGCCATGGCGTTCCTCCCGACGACCCGCTCGCAGTTCTGGCTGAGCGCGGTGACGCTGGCGCTGATCCTGATCGCGTACCAGTTCCGGAAGCGCCGCCCCGTCGGACCCGCCGTCACGGCGGAGCAGGACTCATCGCGAGGCGAAGCCGGAGTCGCTTCCCCCTGACCGGCCCCGGGGTCCAGCCGGGCGTCTGCCGATCCCCTGGCAGCTCCGCCCGGCTGGCCTCTTCGCGCCGGATCATTCCCGTCCGGGCGAGCCCGTTACGACCGGTCTTGACCTGGTTCGGCCGGCCGCGACGACGTGACCGGCTGTCTGGCACCTCGCGATGCCGCGATTCTGGACCTACCGCCCCGGCCAGCCGTACCGCAAGGTGAACCGATCCCGCCCCCGCCGTGGAGGTCCGATGCCGAGCCCTTCCCGAACCCGCCGATGACCTTCTGGCACCTGTCTCCCGCGGCGATGGCCTTCGCTGTCGCCGCTTTGCTCGCCGGAGGCCTGATCCGCGGCTACTCCGGCTTCGGCGCTTCCTTGGTGTGGGTCAGCTGTCTCTGCCTGGTCCTCCCGCCCCCGGCCGTCATCCCGAGCACGCTCCTGCTGGAAATCGCCTCCAGCGTCACCCTGCTGCCGAAATCCTGGCCGGACGCCCACCGCCCGTCCGTCCGCTGGCTCCTCGCCGGAGCCCTCGTCGGCCTGCCGATCGGCATCTGGTTCCTGTCCGCGCTCCCGGAACGCGCGACAAGACTGACCGTTGGATTGGTCGTCGGAATCTCCGCGCTGGCCCTGGCCTTCAGCCGCCGCACCCGCCGCCTGCCCGGCCCCGCCGCCTGCGGAGGCATGGGCACCGCCTTCGGAATCCTCAATGGCGCCTGCGGCATGGGCGGCCCGCCAGTCGTCCTGATGTACCTGGCGTCCCCGCTACCCATGGCCGTGAACCGCGCGAGCCTGGTCGTCTTCTTCCTGGCGGCCGACTCGATGACCGTCGCGACCGCCGGCACGAGCGGCCTGCTCACCGCGGCCGTGCTGGGGCAAACGGCGCTTTTCCTCCCTATCGCCCTCACCGGAATCGCCGCCGGAACCTGGCTGTACCACCACGCCCACGGCGATGCGCGCCGGATCGTGCTGGGAATCCTCGCGGTCCTGTCCCTGGCGCTGGTCGGCCAGGCGGTAGCCTCATGACCCGCCCCGCCCTGGGCGGAACCGCCGCCGGAACCCAGCTGTACCACCGCAAATCCTCTCCCCCGGCACCCGCAGACCAGGTGGTAGCCCGCATGGCCTGTCCCGCCCTGGGCGGAATCGCCGCCGAAACCCGGCTTGTACCACCACGCCGACCAGATCGTGGCCGGAATCCTCGCGGCCCTCTCCCTGGCATCAGCAGACAAGGCGGTAGCCACATGACCAGCCCCGCCCTGTTGCCGTCCCCTTTAACTCCTTACCCCCGCCAGGCAGCCACATGATCCTCGGCGCACTGGCCATCGCTTTCGCAGGCTTCATCGGCGGCCTGACCGGTTTCGGCGCTTCCTTGGTCGGCACGCCCCTGTTGCTGCTCATCGGTTTCCCACTGCCGCAGGTTGTCGTGATCAACTTGATCGCCACCATGATCACGAGACTCGCCGTGCTCCACCGGGAACGAGCCCACATCGCCTGGCGCCGCGTAGCCGTTCTGGGCACCGCGAGCCTCCCCGGAGCCGCCGCCGGAGCCCTCACGCTGCACCTGCTCCCGCCGCACGCCCTCCGCATCCTGGCCGGCACCGTAGTCGTGCTCTCCGGCCTCCGCCTGCTCCTCCGCCCGACCCGAGAAGCCCACCCCGCGACCCCAGCGAAACAAACGATCGCCGGCCTGCTGGGCGGCTACCTCTCCACCACGACCTCCCTGAACGGCGCACCCCCAGCCGTTTTGCTCGCCTCGGCAAAAGTCCCCCCAAGAACCTTCGTCGGCGATCTGGCAGGCTACTTCGTGGTGACCAACTGCCTGTCCCTGCTCCTCCTGATCACCGCAGGCCAGTTCGACACCACGAACCTGGGCACCCAACTGCCGATCCTGGTCGCGGCCGCGCTAGCCGGAAACATCCTCGGAGGCCGCCTCATCGGCCGGGTCCCGCGCGCACTGTTCGACCGGGCGATCGTGGGCTTGATCGTGGTATCCGGCGCGGTGACGATGCTCAGCGCCTGACCCAGGCCCGTCCCGGCGGCTGAACCCCAGGACCGCTCCGGATCCCGTTCAGATCGCCCGGCAAGATCAGCAGCATGCCCGCTGCGGTCGCGGAAGCCATGCCTCAACACAGGCCGGGCTAACCGGCTGACCTGCGGATATTCCCTGTTGAGTTCGAATGCCGAGAACAGATGATCATCTCATGCGAGCCGTGGAGCTGATTCAACACCCCCCTGAAAAGGCGTGCCCAACCGTCGTATACTCTCTTCATCAGCAAGTCCGAGTGGCGGAATGGCAGACGCGCTAGCTTGAGGTGCTAGTGTCCTTAACGGACGTGGGGGTTCAAGTCCCCCCTCGGACACACACATTATTCACCCGTGGAGAGGCCGTCAGATCGCCGGCCTCTTTTTCGTGGTCGAACCGCAGGTCAAGAGCAAGGTCCCGATAGAGCTGGGCCAGCTTGCCCGGCTCCGAGTCGGCCAGCGCGGCGCCGATGTCGCCGAGCGAGTCGATCATCACGTAGAATTCGGCCTCACTCAGCCCGGCGGGCTCTCCCACGTTCGTTGACTCCGCCTGCGCCACCGCTCTATCTGCCTGCGCCTGGTTGATGCTCTCCGCAACCGCCCCGGGGTCGATCCCGGCCGCGATGGCATCCTGAAACGTCCGGATCTTCGCCTCGGCCTCCTCCAACCTCCGCCGAGCCGCGCCGTCACTCCCTGACCTGGCCGCAGGCTGCGCCTCCACCAGCCGATCGAACAGTTCCCCGATCCACCCGTTCACCGCATCCCGCAGCGGCTCTTCCCGCAGGTAGATCGTCGGCGGGTGACTCGCCAAAGCCGGTGAGCCCGGAGCAAGCGTCCGCGCCGGGCACTGGTAATACATGCCGCGCCTACGCGGACTACCCTCCATCTTCCGTCCGCACGCCACACGGCGAATCAATCCCCGGAACAAGTACTGGTGCTTGACCGCGCGCGCAGAACGCTCGGTCTTCCGCGCGGTCCATAGTCCACCAGCGGCCGCCGACAGCAGGGGCCTGCCTAGCGCCGGAAAATCCGCCTCTGCCTCCGGCGACGAGTACTTTGCATCGCCGGAGGCTTTACCGACCGCGCGCCGTGACCTGGACGAAGCCTTGTGCCAGCACGCCACCGCGCTGGCACGCCTGCAGCGGCTCGGCGGGTTCGCGTTGCTCCCGCGTCCTTGGGTGCGGCCGTATCGGGACCCGGCCGCGAGCGGGCGGGCACCACGCGCGGCCCTCGCGGACGCAACCGAGCATCTGGCCTTGAGGAAGATGCTCTCGGTCTCGCAAGCGCGGAGATGGTCAGTTGGCCTTCTCGGCGAGCACGTCGGTCGCGCGGGAGTCGTAGTATTCCTCGAGTCGCGCCACGAGTCCGTCGGAGTCGACCTCCACCCGCATCATCGCCGGCAGCCGCAGCTGGTGCCCGGAGCGGAGGACCGCGGTCAGGGTGTGCTGCCGGAACAGCTGCGAGCCAACAGCGGTGGAGCGCTGGTCTTCGTACGCCCTAACGGTCGACATGGCGCAGAGGCGGCTCAGCGTCGCGATCACCTTGTCGACGTCCAGGTCTTTCTCGTTGCGGTTCTGCCACGCACGCGCACCGGGTGCGAAGCAGGTGCGCAACTCGTCCATGTCGCCTTTCTCGATCGCCCCGAACATTCTGTCCACGACGCTGAAATCCGTCGTGCTGGGCGCGTCTGTCATCGCTGCCTCCTGTGCTCGTGAGGTTCGGCGCCGGGCCTCCGGTGGGTATGCGTGATCCAGTCACCCCCGGACAGACGGAGAAATCAGCATCGCGCCCGCACCGGAACGGATCTCGCTGCCTTGACACGCCTCGGCTGCGGGAGCCCATCCGGCTCCCGGCGACGCCGCGGTGCTTCACCACGGCATGTCGTATACCTGGATCCGGTCGTTGGTCGGGATGGCGACGAGGATCCGCTTTCCGTCCTCGTCGATGGCGACGCAGCCCGCGGTCTGGCCCTCGACGGTGTGCACCTGTTGCAGTTTCCCGTTGGGGTCGAAGATCTGCACCCGGTCGTTCCCGGGATCGGTCACGACGATGTGCTGGCCGCTGCGGTCCGCGGCCACCGCCTGCGGCGCCCGGAAGTTTCCTTCTTCGGTTCCCTCGGTGCCGATCCTGAACTCGAACCGGCCGCCGGAGTCGAATACCTGGACGTGATGGTGCCTGCCGTCGACGGCCGCGATCCGGTCGTCGGCCAGGACGGCGACGCTGATCTGGAAGCCGTTGAACTGGCCGTCCCCGTCGCCGGTCTCCCCGAACTGGAACAGGAACCGCCCGGTCGGGTCGAAGACCTGGATCAGGCTGCTTCCGCCGTCGCCCACGATGATGCGGCCCTGGGAGTCGACCGCGATCCCCGACGGGTTGCTGAACTTGCCCTCGCCCGCACCGAGACCGCCGAACCCGAACAGGTACTCCCCCTCGCGGGAGAACACCTGCACCCGCCGGTTTCCCTGGTCGACGACGTAGATCGAGTCGTTCGGGCCGGCAGCCACCTCGTACGGGAAATGAAGCTCGCCTGGTCCGGTGCCCAGCGAACCGATGGCCCGGACCAGGACACCGTCGGCATCGAGGACGACGACGCGACTGCTGCGGGTGTCGGACACGACGATGTTCCGCTGCGAATCGACATCGATGCCCATCGGGAAATTGAGCGGGCTCTCCCCGAGCGCGCGCACGGACGGCCGCCGCGTGCGCCCGAAACCGGCCAGGAACCGTCCGTCGGGGCTGAACAGCTGCACGCGGTCGTTGCCCGAGTCCGCGACCACGATGTTGTCGTTGGCGTCCACCGCCACGTGGAACGGCTGGTTCAGCTCACCGTCTCCCGCGCCCAGTCCGCCGAACTGGCGCAGGTACCTGCCAGCCGGGTCGAAGACCTGTACCCGGTTGTTCCCGCAGTCGGCGACGATGATGTCGTCGCGGCTGTTGACCGCCACGCCGAACGCGAAGTTCAGCTCGCCGTCGCCGGATCCGAGCTGCCCGAAATCGAAGAGGTGCTCGCCCGCGGAATTGAAGACCGCGACGCGGTTGTTCGCTTGGTCGGCGACAACGATGCGGCCCTTGCTGTCGGCCGCCACGCCGAGCGGGGAGCTCAGCTCCCCGGGACCCGACCCCAGAGGGCCGAAACCGAATTGGAACGCGCCGGTCGAGTCGTAGATCTTCACCTGGTTGCGGGGAAGCTGGGGTTCCAGATGCGGATTGCGGCTCGCGTTGTCGGTGATGATGACGCGGTTCTGGTTGTCGACCGCGATGCCGCATTCGCTGATGAGGTCTTCCTCGGCCCAGCCCACCCCGCCGAACAGGCCCAGGTATCGCCCGTCGATGTCGTAGATCTTGACCCGATGGGCGTCGAGGACCACGACCCGGCCGTCGCGGTCGATCGCGGAGTCCAGGGGGAAAAGCCAGTCCTCGTCGACGCGGCCGCGGGACCCGCCATCCGGCGGCCGCTGGCCGGCCGCGCTCCCTTGCTGGAGATCCGCCCCGGGCGTGCCGAGGAAGTTCCGGAAAAGGAACGGCTCGTCCGAGGACTCCGCCAGGTCGCCGTCCGGACGGAACACCTGGACGTCCGGGGGCCGGGCTCCGCCGTCGATCACGACGATGTTGCCCTCGCGGTCGACCGAGACTCCCTGCGGATTGAGGAATTCACCTGGTAGAACGCGTCTGCGCATCTCGGTCCCCTCGAACCTAGTCGCCCGGAGCAGCCTCAGCTCCCTGACTCTACTTAATTAATAGATAGTGTCAACGCCGACGAGATCGAGCTCGTTCGCGGCCGGGCACCTCGCTTCCGGCCGGACGCCGACGAAAAGGCCTCGCGGCGTCGCTGGCCCCGGCACGTACTCCGTCCGCAGCCCCGCGGCCGCGAGCGCGCCGGCGTACTGATCCTTGCGAAACAGCGACAACACGTCCGTGGCAGTGAACTCCCTGATCCCCGCGGCGTCGCCGACCAGGTACTTGGCCGTGATGCACATCGACGACTCGCCCGTCCGCACGGAGTGCGACACCCGGGCGACGGAACGGCGGTCGTCCCGTACCGCCTCGGCCATGAGGTAGCCGTCGATGAAGGTCTCGGGGAACCACCACGGGTCCAGCACGAGCACGCCTCCCGGCACCAGGTGCTCCGCCATGCGCCGGACCGCGCCGCGAAGCTGCGCCTCGTCAGCCATGTAGCCGATCGGGCCGTGCATGCAGCACACGGCGTCGAACGAGCGGCCGAGCCGGAACCGGCGCATGTCGGCGGCGTGGATGGGGACGGACGGGAGCTTCCGCTGGGCCACCCGGCGCATCGGCGGCGCCGGCTCGACCCCCTCGACGCGGTCGAAGGCCGCACGAAACCTCTCGAGATGCGTGCCGGTCCCGCATCCCACGTCCAGCAGCGACTTCGCCCCGGGGAACCTCGCCCGGACCTGCCGCACCACTTCGGCCGCCTCGCCGTCGTAGTTCTTCCTCTCGCAGTTGAAGATCAGGTCGTAGACCTCGGCGAGTTCGTCGCCGTACGTCGGCACGCGGTACGACGTCACGGGGCCTCCTGTCGCTGGCCGGCATCGGAGATCGGCGGCACGTCCGCAGCGGCGGCAGTGCACCTCCGGCGAAGGCTGACTTCTGACGGTTGCTATCAAAGTATATAGCGTCTAGCGTGGATCGCGGATGATCAGCGCCGCTCGGCGCCGGAGCATTGGCGGGCCAACCATGACCATCGTCGATCCGAAGAACGCGTGGCGGACGGCCACGCCCGGCCACGCCGGGTGGGAACGGACGGCCGCCCCGGACGACCCGGACAAGTACTTCATCGTGTCGACCGACACCCACCACACCGAGCCGCCCGGGTTCCTCGACGCCATCGAACCAGAGTTCGCGCACCGGTGCCCGCGGATCGAGTCCGCCGAGAACGGCGCGGAGTTCCTGGTCAGCGAAGGCAGCAAACCGTACTTGGTGAAGCCGGGGCGCCGGGCGCGAGGCCGCCAGGACAGGATGGGAGAAGACGACCGGCTCCGGTTCGACCGGTACCGGTCCGGGATCTCCATCGAGCAGCGGCTCGCCGACGCCGCCCTCGACGGGATCAGCGCCGAGGTGATCTTCCCCAACTACGGGCTCCTGTGCTGGGCAACCCCGGATCCGGCGTTCCAGATGGCCATGTGCCGCGCCTACAACCGCTGGTCCTTCGACTACTTCGGGCCGCATTTCGGGCGGCTCAACCCGGCTGCGTTGCTCGGCGGCGCGGCCGTGGAGGCGTCCGTCGCCGAAGCGGCCTGGGCTGCCGAGCGCGGTTACCGCAGCGTCGCGATGCCCGCCCAGCCGATTTTCGGGCTCGCGAACGCGGAGCGGCTGAGCTACAACGATCCAGGCTACGAGCCGCTGTGGGCCGCGCTCGAAGAGCTCGGCCTGCCGATCGTTTTCCACGTCGCCACCGGACGCGACGCCCAGGCCGTGCGCGGCGGCGGCGGAGCGGTGATCAACTACGTCTGCCACGCGATGCCGACGACACTCGAACCGATCGTCACCCTCATCGCGTCAGGCGTGTTCGAACGCCACCCCGATCTGCGGTGCGGCACCGTCGAAGCCGGCGTGGGATGGGTGCCCTGGGTGCTCGAGACCATGGACTACGCCTTTGCGGCGCACCACTTCTGGGTGCGGCCGGCCCTCGCCGAACGGCCGAGCGAGTACTACCGGCGGAACTGCTTCTCGACCTTCGTGGAAGACCACGTCGGACTTCGGCTCGTGGAGGAGCTGAATCTCGCCGACAACTTCATGTGGTCGAACGACTATCCGCACCACGAGGGAACCTGGCCCCACTCGGCCGAGGCCATCGAACGCGGGATGGCGTCGCTCAGCGAGACGACGCGGGCGAAGGTGCTCGGCCTGAACGCCGCGCGGATCTTCAAACTCGAGGTTCCCGAGTCATCCCGCCTCGCGGAGAGTGCCGGCGAGTAACTCAGTCCCCGGTACGTGCTGCGCCCCATTTCCGATCGCACGTACTCGTGGAGCCGCTGGTGGGCACGAGCCTCCCGCCGTGAGCCGCAGCGACTTGCGAAGTGCGGTCTTCCCGGCGACCCCGCCCGCGCTTCAGCGCGAAAGCCGCCGGTAGGCGCGCGCCGACAGCGGAACGAAGATCGCCAGCAGCACCGCGGGCCACCCGACCGCGAGCAGCAGCGGGTAGTCCGCGAGCGGGCCGGACGTGATACCGCTCGGGTTCCCGAACAGATCGCGGCAAGCAGCCGCCGTCGCCGACACGGGGTTCCACTGCGCGAGGAACCCCAGCCACGCGGGCATCGACTCCGGCGAGACGAACACCCCCGACAGGAACCCGACGGGCCAGACGAGGATCTGCACGGCCATCAGCGCTCCCTCGCCGCGGAGCGTCAGGCCCAGGTAGATCCCCAGCCAGAGCATCGCGAACCGCAGCCACAGCAGCAGCGCCGCGGCGGCCAGCACGGCTCCGGCCGATCCGCTGACCCGCCAGCCGATCAGCAGCCCGCCCGCCATGAGCACCGCGAGCTCGACGGCCGACCTGAGCAGGTCGGCCGCTGATCGTCCGAGCGGCACGGCGACGCCGGACATCGGCAGCGACCGGAAGCGGTCCGTGATCCCCTTCTTCGTTTCGTTCGTGATCGCGCCCATCGTCGCTTCGATCCCGAAAAGCATCGAGAGCGCGAGCATCCCGGGCAGGAGGTACGGCAGGTAGCCGCCGCCGCCGGGAAGACCGATCGCGCCGCCGAGCAGGAACCCGAACATCAGCAGCAGCATGATCGAGAACAAGATGCCGACGATCAGCGGCGACGGATCGCGCTGCCAGAGCTTGAGTTCGCGGAGGGTGATCACCCAGGCGTGCCTCAATGCGGTAGTCACCGGACGGCTCCTTCTCCGGCTGCGGCTTCGGAATCGGACGGCGGCGTCGGCGCCGCATCCCGTCTCGCGTGTTCGCGCGCGGTCAACGGCGGGCGAAGAGCCGGCGCGGCGGGGCGGCGCCGGGTGACGCGGCGGGCGTTCATCGCTTCGCCCCCGCCGACTCCGCCGACGGTTCGGTGAGGTGGAGGAACACCTCGTCGAGGGTCGGGCGGCGCAGGAGGATGTCGTCGACCTCGATGCCCGCCGCGTCCAGCTCGCGAACCGCGGAGATCAGATCCGCGGCGCGGTCCGCCGTCCCGCCTTCGACGACGAGCTGGAGCTGCTCCGGATCCGCGCGGCCGCCGAGGACCTCCTCCATCCGGGCAAGGTCCGCGGGCGTCCGCGCGGTGACGATCACGCGGTCGCCGCCGAGGTCGCCCTTGAGCTGAGCGGACGTCCCCTCGGCGATCACCCGGCCCGCGCCGAGGATGGCGATGCGGTCGGCGAGCTGGTCGGCCTCGTCGAGGTACTGGGTGGTGAGCAGCACGGTCGTGCCCGCGGCGGCCGCCCGGCGCACCGTCTCCCACACCTCGTTGCGCCCGCGCGGATCGAGGCCGGTCGTCGGTTCGTCGAGGAACAACAGCCGCGGCCGGGTCATCAGGCTCGCCGCGATGTCGAGACGCCGGCGCATCCCGCCCGAGTACGTCGACACTTTGCGGTCGGCGGCATCGGCCAGCCCGAACGCGTCGAGCTGCTCGCCGGCGCGCTGCCGGGCGGCCCGCTTGGAGAGGCCGTGCAGCCTCCCGAACAGCACGAGGTTCTCGCGGCCGAAAAGCTTGTCGTCGAGCGCCGTCGCCTGCCCGACGAGGCCGATCGCCTCCCTGACCCGGCGCGGCGACCGGCGGACGTCGTGGCCCGCGACCGTGACCTCCCCCTCGTCGTGGCGCGTGAGCGTCGCGAAGACGTTGACCGCCGTGGTCTTGCCCGCCCCGTTCGGGCCGAGCAGGGCGTGGATGGCTCCGGGCGCGATCTCGAGGTCGAGTCCGTCAAGGGCTTGGGTGTCGCCGTATCGCTTGCGGACTCCGCGAGCGACGAGTGTTGGCGTCGTCATCCCACTCCGATCCTGTACCGGCTGTTCGGTTTCGCAGTTCGGCTCCATCAGCCTCGGCCCGGGTCTTCCGCGGCTGTTCGTTCCTCACCGCCGGACCCTCGCGTCGACACTTCAGATAAAGATAGCAACTCGTGTTCCGGCGACCGGCCGGGCATCCGGCAGACCCGGTGCACCGCTTCGGTGTCGTCGTCAGCGTTTTCGGCCTGCGCGGGCAAGAACGTCGCGAGGAAAGCGGTCCTCAGTTGCCCGTCGGCGCCTGCACGACCGAAAACGCGCCGCCCCAAGGATCCTCGAGCACCGCGAGACGCCCGACATGGGTGTCCACCCGGCCCGCCGTCACCTTGCCGCCCGCTGCCTCGGCCTTGGCGGCGGTTTCCTCGACGGACCCCGTCGCGAAGCAGACGAGCCATCCCCGGGGCAGGCCGGACTCCCGCCCGCCCACGCCGCCGGCCGGACTGCCGTCGACGGCGAAGGTCGCGTGGCCTTCGCCGTCGGAAGCTTTGTCGAAGGTGTGCCCGAAGACCGCCGAGTAGAACTTCCGCGCGGACACCGGGTCTTCGAGGATCGCCTCGTTCCAGATCAGGGAGCCGGGCTCGTTGTAGAGCCGGACGCCGGTGCGCTCCCCTGCCTGCCACACGCCGAGGCCGCTGCCGTCGGAGTCCAAGGCGATCAGCATCTTGCCGATCGGGCCGAGGTCCATCGGCTCCACCACTACCGAACCGCCCGCCTGCCGGATGCGCTCGGCCGCGGCCTCGACGTCGTCGGCGGCGAGGTAGGTCGTCCACGCCGGCGAATCCTCCGGGGTCGACAGCGGGGCGAAACCGCACACCTGCTCGCCGTTCTTCGTCGCCAGGTGGTACGTGGCGAACTCGGCTCCGCTGTCTTCGAACTCCCAGCCGAACAGGCTCCCGTAGAAGTCCTCGGCGGCTTTGACGTCGGAAGCGCCGTAGTCGATCCAGCACGGGGTGCCGTTCGGCCACGGGGTGCTTCGTGTGGGCATCTTTCCTCCTCTTGTTCGCCATGCACGGGGCAGACAGTGCCCAGCCACCTTAGGGACGGCTGCCCGCTCTGGCAACTTGAGAAATATCTAGAATATTCTCGTCACCGGGCGCGCCGGCGCCACCGGATCCGGCTGTCCGGAAAAGCATCGAGGAATGCGTCGGAGCCCGGGATCGAAATCGGCGCCGCCGCGGGAAAGCGTCCGGCACGGCAAGGAGGAACGCGGTGGGCGAAATGGTCTCGATCCCGGCCGGAAGTTTCCTTCAGGGCAGCCCTCCGTGGGTCCTGCGCTGGCTGGACGAGTCCGATCAGCCGCTGCCGCCGGAATGGTTCGGCGACGAGACGCCGCAGGTCTCCCGCCGCCTCCCGCCCTACCGGATCGATCGCCGTCCCGTCACGGTCGCCGAATTCGCCGAGTTCGTCCGTGCCACCGGATACCGCACGGACGCCGAGTCCCGCGGGTACGGCATGCTGTACGACCGCGGCTGGACGGAACGCGAGGGGGTCGACTGGCGCGCGCCCGCCGGTCCCGGCTCCGGAACGGCGGGGCGCGAGAATCACCCGGTGGTGAACGTTTCCTGGGACGACGCCTCGGCGTACGCGGCGTGGACGGGCAAACGGCTGCCCACGGAGCCCGAATGGGAATACGCGGCGCGCGGCGCCGGGTTCCGGATCTGGCCGTGGGGGAATCG
Source organism: Amycolatopsis sp. AA4 (assembly GCF_002796545.1). Classification (GTDB taxonomy): domain Bacteria; phylum Actinomycetota; class Actinomycetes; order Mycobacteriales; family Pseudonocardiaceae; genus Amycolatopsis. The sequence continues at coordinate 3,748,645 of NZ_CP024894.1, read as the reverse complement.
CTGGAATCCCGGCCTGGCCAACACGGCCGAGTACTACGGCGAGAAGATGACCACGTTGGCCGAGTGGCGGAAATGGTGGGCGACGGTCGGCGAGAGCCGCGCCGACCTGCCGTTGACGACTCCGGTCGGAGCTTTCTCCCCCGCGGGCGACAGCGTGTTCGGGTGCGCCGACATGGCCGGCAACGTGTACGAGTGGACGGCCACTGTGTCGGAGCCGTACGCCGACACGGCCCGTTTCGATCCGGCGATCCGCCCGGCGATGGGAAACTACCGCGTCATCCGCGGCGGTTCGTGGATGAACTTCCGTTATCAGGTGCGGTGTTGCGAACGCCTGCACGGCGATCCGCTCGGATGGTCGAACTTCGCGCTCGGTTTCCGGTGCGCGCACAGCGCCTGAACCCTCCGCCGCGCCGCCGGTGAAGCTCTCGCCGGGCGTCCGCGGGAAATCCCGGGGAACGAGCGCGCGGCCCGCTCCCCTCGCCCTCACACGCCGAAGTCTTTCCGGGATGCCTGGGCGAGCCGTCCGACGAGATCGTCCGGAATAGGCCGGCGCACCGAAAAAGTGACGCCGTTCTTGGTCGCCTTGAGGCCGGCCTCGGCGATGTCGTCGGAGAGCGCCGTGATGGCACCGGGCGCCACGTAGAGTCCGCATTGCCGGCTGAACGCCCCGTAACCCGCGACGATGGAGCCGTCCACCTCGAACCCGGGCATGTTGTACTTCATGACTTCCTGCGCGTCCGGAAGGGTTTTCGCGAGCTGCGCGCGCACCTGCTCCAGAAGCGGGCGGAGATCCTCCGGAGACTTGGCGATGTACGCGTCGTGATCCGACATGGTGCACGATTCCTCTCGGCCGACAGTGCTGTTCAACTGCTATTTCAGTGCCATTTCGCGAATTTCAGCGAGGCGGACGCCCTCCACTCTGGCGTGAACCAGCGTGACGCACAAGCCAGCGGGACCGTCGGCACCGGTGTCCTACCCGACCGGGGGCACCGAACACCTTCGCCCTCCGCGCCCGTCTTCGCTTATTCGCCTTGCCCGCCATCGCCACAAAGTCACTTAAGAATCATATGGTATTCTCGGCGTCGTCTCACGGCTGGGGGTTCGACGGAAGCCGCCGGTGGCCGGGCGGGCCGGGGCCAGCCGCGTCGAATCGGCGAAGCACTCGACGGGATCCTGTGATGACGAGCTTGAAACGGTTTCAGGACGGCAATTCCCGGCTGGCCGGCGGAGGTGCGCACGCCGAAGCGGGGCGCACCGGCGACCGGCCGGCGTTCGACGATTCCTCGGCGATCCGGAAGGTCGCCTGCGAGAGCTTGCTCATCATCGGCTGCGGACGCGCCACCGTCCTACAGAACGCCCACCCCGGGATCGCACAGGGCACCGAAGCGCACAGCAGTTTCGCCAGGAACCCTCTCCGCCGCCTCCACCACACGATGATCTTTCTGTACGGCGTGGTCTTCGGCACCCCCGAGGAGGCGAGCAGAGTAAGCCGCACCGTGGTCGCCCTGCACCGGAAAGTCGCCGGTCCGGGCTACTCCGCCGACGACCCGGCCTTGCAGGTCTGGGTCGCCGCGACCATGTACGACACTGCCATCACGCTCTACGAAGGCGCATTCGGTCCTCTCCCGCCCGCCGAGGCCGACGAGTGCTACCAGCAGTACAGCGCGCTCGCCACGGCGATCGGCTGCCCGCGCGAGGCATGGCCGGCGTCGCGGCAGGATTTCGCCTCGTACTGGCAGAGCATGATCGCCACCATGCGCATCGACGACGCGTCCCGCGAGATCGCGCGAGAGTTGCTCTACCCCTCGCGCTTGCCGGTCGCCTGGCGGATCGCCGTCCCCCTGCACCGTTTCGTCACCATCGGGCTGCTGCCGGAACCGATCAGGGACGGCCTCGGCTACTCGTGGACCCCAAGGAATGCCAGGATCCTGCGGTACGGGCTCCGGCTGCTCGCGGTGTTCTACCCGCGGCTGCCCCGGAAGCTCCGGCACGCGCCGATGAAGACCTACGTCGGCATCATCCGCCGCCGGGTCGGCGATCGCCGGAAACTCCGGACCTGAGCACGCTGCCCGACCTCGGCACAGGCGCCGTCCGAGGGAACAGCGTATTGCTGCCGCCCGGACGACGGTCGGGTCGACGAGGTTCTCGGCAACGGCGACGCCGAATCGACCGCTTTCGCTTTCCGGACGGGCAGAAGGTCGGTCACGACACGTCCGGGCGCACGGGATCAGCCCATCAGGCCGGTCAGCCGCGCCGCGACAGTCGCCGGCGTCGGGAGGGCGGCCACCTCCGCCCGCACCTCGGCCGTCGCCCGCTTGAAGGTGTCGTCGGCCAGCAGGCGGTTTAGCTGCTCCGCGGTGACCTCGGACGGAGTCGTCGAGATCCCGAGGCCCCGGTCCTGCACCGCGTCGCCCATGATCTTGCCGCCAGGGTCGCCTTCGCTGCGGACGACCATCTGCGGGACGCCGGCGTCGATTGCCGTCATGATCGAGCCGCCGCCGCCGTGGTGCACGACCGCGGCGCAGGTGCGGAACAGTTCGGTGTACGGGAACCACCCGTCCAGCGACCGCACGTTGGGCGGAACCGAGCCCAGCCGGTCGGTGACGTCCATGCCCAGCGCGATCACGAAGTCGGCGTCGACCTCCGCCGCCGCTTCGATCACCGGTTCGAGCGCGCCGAGGCCGTAGAACTCGGCCGAGAACCCCGATCCGAGCGTGACCGCCACCCGCGGCCTCGCGGGTTTGCCGGGCAGTTCGCTGCCCAGCACCCCGCCCCCGTTGTACGGCCGCCCGCCCAGGAACCATCCCTCGGCCGGCACGCTCAGCATGCTCGGCGGGATCACCTCGAGCGTCATCAGCGGCGGGCGCAGCTGCGGGATCTCGTACTTGGCGCACAGGTCGCCGAGCAGTGCCGCGGTGGCCGGATGCGTGTCGCCCGTGCTCAGGATCGCTATGTTTTGCTGTACCGAAGGAATGCCGAGCCGCGCGGCGACCATCGGCCCCACCGTGGCGGTCTGCTCGTAGACCACGAGATCGGGGCGCCACCGGTCGGCCAGCTCGACCGTGCCGGGAACCAGCGGGCGGTTGACGGCGGCGAACATCGGGGCGCGCGGCGCGATCGTCATCCCGGGGGCGAACGTGACGTTCCAGACGTTCGCGAAGAACGCGGGATCGTCCCGCAGGACCGCGCTGGTCACGGCGATCGAGTCGTAGCCGGGAGCCACGTCGACCACCGGAAGCCCCGCGGCCGCGGCGACCTGGCCGTGCTCGGCCAGCGCGACGAGCACCTCGTGGCCCGCCGCCCGGAACGCCTGGGCCAGCGGCACGACGGGCAGGAAGTGGCCGACAGCGGGCACGGAAGTGACCAGGATCCGCATGCGGTCAACCTAGCTCATCGCTTGACTAACGTATAGTGGGACGCTAGCTTTTTGCGAATGACAAAGGCGACGACGTGAGGCGGCCGGACCTCTCGGACCGGACGTTCGAGGCCGCCGTCGTCCATGACGCCGACGCCTCGCCCGATGCCGTCTTCCGTGCCTGGACCAGCGGGTTCGACGAGTGGTTCGCCGAACCGGGCGCCCTCTGGATGAAGGCCGAGCCGGGCGTCCCGTACTTCTTCGAGACCTTCCACCTGGGAGCACGGCACCCGCACTACGGGCGGATCCTCGCGCACGAGGCGAACCGGCTGCTCGAGATGACCTGGCTCAACGAGGCCGGCACGCACGGCGTGGAGACCGTGCTGCGGGTCGAGATCGCGCCGCGCGGCGACGGTTCCCGCCTGCGCCTGACCCACGCCGGTTTCCGCGACGAGAAGACGAGTGCCGAGCACGGCGAGGCGTGGGAGTTCCTGCTCCGCGACCGGCTCGACCCGTTGCTGGCCCGATCCCGCGAAGGGGACAAGATGACCGCCTCGGTACGGCAGCAGGAGTACGAGCTCCTCTTCGACGCCTTCGACCGCGACCACGACGGGCAGATCGGGCAGCTCGACCTCGACCTTCTCGTCCAGCGCTGGTGCGCGGCCCTGCAGGTGCCGCCCGGCCACCCGGCGTGGAACCAGATCACGCACAAGGCGAACCGGCTGTGGCAGGACCTGATCGGCCACTTCGACGAAAACGGCGACAAGCGGGTCAGCAAGCAGGAATGGGTGGATTCGCACGAGCAGCCCGGCTTCGTCGAAAAGGCCGCCGCGCCATGGGCGATCGGCGTTTTCGACATCGGCGACCCGGACCGCGAAGGCCGCGTCTCCCTGCAGAGGTGGATGACCTGCCAGACGGTGACCGGCTGGGACCAGGCGGAAAGCCTGGAGATGTTCCAGCAACTCGACGACGACCACGACGGCTACGTGCAGCGCGACAAGTTCGTCGCGTACATCGAGGAGTTCTACAGCACCACCGAGAACCGGTGGTGGTCCCAGCAGCGGGCCTGATGAACGCCGCCGACCAGTCCGCGCTGTTCCTCGTCTCGGAGGCGATGAGCTACACCTACGCGGCCGCCCTGCGGGCCGCCGCGGTTCTCGGAGTAGCCGACCACCTGGCGGACGACGCTCGCGACGCGGACACCCTCGCCGAGGCGACCGGGTGCGACGCCGCGGGGTTGCGCCGCGTCCTGCGCCTGCTCGTGGCCCGGGGCATCGTGTCGCCGGATGGCCCGGACCGCTTCCGGCTCACCGCCGCGGGCTCCGCGCTGCGCCGCGACGTCCCGGGGTCGGTCCGGGAGGCGATCCTGATGCTCACCGACGACATGTTCTGGCGGACAAGCCACGTCGTGGGCGACACGCTCCGGACGCGGTCGCCGTCGTTCGAGGCCGTCTTCGGCAGCACCGTAGACGACTACTTCGGCTCAGACCCCGCGAAGGCGGCCCTTTTCTACGCGGGGATGGAAGCCGTGTCCGCCGCCGAGAACCGCCTGATCGCCCGCGCTTGCGAATTGCCCGGCTCCGGCACGGTGGCGGACATCGGCGGCCGCTACGGCGGATTTCTGCACGCCGTGCTGGATGCCAATCCTTCGCTGCGGGGCATCCTGTTCGACCGGCCGGACGAGGTGGTCAAGCACCAGCCGCTCCGCGGGCGGGTCGAGGTCGTGGCGGGCGACTTCTTCGAGTCGGTTCCGCCGGCCGACGTGTACCTGCTGAAGCGGATCATCCACAATTGGGACGACGACCAGAGCGTGCGGATCCTCTCCACCTGCCGGCGGTCCCTCCGGCCGGGCGGACGGGTGCTCGTCATCGACGCGTTCGTGCCGCCGGGCGACGAACCGCACGACAGCAAAGCGATGGACTTCATGATGCTGGGCGCGCTCTCCGGGCGGGAGCGCACCGCGGCCGAACTCGAGCCGCTCGTCACCCGGGCGGGGTTGCGGCTGTCCCACGTCGTGCCCACCGGAACGCCGCTGTCCGTCGCGGTGACCGAGGCGACCGAGTGACGTAGACCGACGACCGGCGCGAGACCTATCCCCCGGCCATCGGCGCGATCAGGATGACGGTGCTGCCGGCAGGCACGACGGTCGCGGCGCGTTGCTTCCGGGGCACCAGCTGGTCGTTCACGGACACGTTGACGAACTGCAACGGCTGGCCGTCTGGCGCCAGCACCCGCTCCCGGCAGTCGGGGCGTTGTGCGACAAATCGCCGGAGGACGTCGTACAGCGGCCCCTCCTCGACCTCGAACTGTGAGCGCCGATCCGCCGTCCACACCGACGGGACCACTATCGTCACCACTGCGAACCTCCTCAGTCGTCGTGCGCCCGCTCGCCGCGTCGCGCCGGGAAGCGGAAGCCGTCGCACCGTCAGCCGACCCGGCTCATACTATAATTTTTTCTAGTTACCCGCACGGCCGTCCTCCCCTTGCCGAGCGACCGGCGCCTCCTCCTGCGACGCGCGAGGGTGCGCGGCGTCGCGACTCGCCGCGGCGTGCGGCAATTCGCCGACGGAGTTAGGGTGTCTCCGCAAGAGGAGTGAAATTCGATTCCGCCGGCAAACCACAACGCACGGAGAGGGCGGAAGCTTCTGTGCCGCTATTCGGGACAGAAGCCGGTCAGCCTCCCTGAAATCAGGCGGCTTTCCCGCTGTGCGGAAACTGCGGCAACTACCGGATAGACTAGTGGTCGCAGGTGGCTCAGGTGCGGTTATAGGCAGCGGAGGTGCGGCGTGACGAGCCGGCGGAGTTATCACCAGTACTGCGGCCTCGCGTCCGGGCTTGACGTCATCGGCGAGCGCTGGACCCTGCTCATCGTCCGCGAACTGCTCATGGGGCCGGCGCGGTACAGCGACATCCTGGCCAACCTGCCGGGGATCGGCACGAACCTGCTGGCAGAACGCTTGAAGTTCCTGGTCGCCAAGGGCGTCGCCCGCCAGGTGGACGTGCGGGGCACCGGCGCGCAGCTGGCCTACGGGCTGACCGAGGCGGGCGAGGAACTCCGGCCGCTGATTCTGGGGCTGGCGCGGTGGGGCATGGAGTTCGTCGGCGATCTCAGCCCCGAAGACACGGTGCGGCCGCACTGGGGTTTCCTCGCGGTCGAGGCCATGCTCGACCAGGAACGGGTGGCGCCGGACACCGCGGAGAGCTACGAGTTCCAGGTCGACGACGAGGTGTTCCACATCGAGACGGCGAACGGCCGGGCGCGTGCGGTGAAGGGCGAAGCGGACCGGCCTGCCATGCATGCCAAGACTGATGCCGCCACCTTCGTGCAGATCGGCGCGGGACGGCTGACGCCGCTGATGGCGATGGTGACCGGCCGGTTGACCCTGGAAGGCGACATGGACGCGGTCGTCCGATGCTGCGATCTGCTGGGTCTGGACGCCGGGACAGACGCCGCCGGCGCCGCCGCAGGAGCCCGATAGCGGTCTCGTCCCGCGCTGCCGATCAGGGTTCGCCTGCTGCGACCAGCGCCTTCTGTGTCACGCGAAACGGCCAGGCAGCGCCGCGGATACCGGAGACATTCGACCTCGCAGCGGCGCTTTCGGCATTCTCCCCGAGTCGAAACTGAGATTTTCGCTGCTTTCTCCGCTGCCGACGATCCGCGTCCTCGACCCGGACCTGGATTTCGAGGAGACGGCCAGGCCGCCGTTTGCCAGGTGGCTATTGGACGCCAACCCGAGAAACGCGGCGGATCCTGTGCGCGCGAATGGGCGGACGCCGCAGCAGCCGCCGCGTAAGGCATGAACGTCCCTGGCGAGCGGTGCAGCACGAGACGCGCCTCCCACCGTAAAGGGGCTTTGCGGCAGATTGCGAAACAGTCCCCGGGGAAGCGTTGAATGCCGATCCGGATCCGCATATCGGGCACGAGAATCGCTATCGCGAGGCGAGCGGAATAAATACCGGAAACGAACGCAACGGCATCAGCGCGAAACCGTGGTAACCGCATTGTCGAGGTCCGGATTAATGGGCATTTCCGATCAGTGAATGGCCCGTTCCTGCTTTTCCCAGTACGGTCGGCGCAACTCGCGTTTGAGCACTTTGCCGATCGCCGACAGCGGGAGCGCGTCGACGACCTCCATCGAGCGGGGCGCCTTGTACCCGGCGATCCGCCGAGCACAGAAGGAGCGCAGGTCCTCCAGGGACACGGCGGCGCCGGCGACGGGGACGACGACCGCGTGCACTCGCTCGCCCCACGTGTCGTCCGGCACCCCGATGACCGCGCACGCGGCCACGGCCGGGTGCGCGGCGAGGCAGTTCTCCACCTCGACGGAATACACGTTCTCGCCGCCGGAGATGATCATGTCCTTGAGGCGGTCGGTGAGGAAGAGGTAGCCCTCGTCGTCCATCCAGCCGACGTCGCCGGTGTGCATCCAGCCGTTGCGCAGCACCTCGGCGCTCTCCTCGGGGCGGTTCCAGTAGCCGAGCATCAGGTTGCCGCCGCGCACGACGATCTCGCCCACCTCGCCCCGCGGCAGCTCGGCGTCGGCCGCGTCGACGATCCGCACCTCGCAGTGCGGCGCTGCGCGGCCCACGGATTTGCGCCGTGCCGAGTCCTCGTGATCGGCGGGCCGCAGGACGGTGGCCGCGGGGGCCAGCTCGGTCATGCCGTAACCCTGGATGAACCGGGCGTTCGGCAGCGCCGTCATCGCGCGGGCGATCAGGGCGTCCGACATCGGCGAGGCGCCGTACATGACCCGCCGCACGCTGCTCAGGTCGAACTCCCCGATCCTCGGGTGGTCTACGATCATCTGGATCATCGTGGTCACCAGCGTCAGATCGGTCGCTTGATATTCCTGTACGGCCGCCGCCGCGGTCAGCGGGTCGTACGCGGCGGTCATCACCTGCGTCCAGCCGAGCACGCCGCTGAAGACCCAGGTGGTGAACGCGGCGAGGTGGAACATCGGCGACGCGTACACCAGGATCCCGCCGGGCGAGAAGTCCTCGGTGGCCAGCCAGCCCATGGCCGAGGTCAGCAGGTTGCCGTGGCTCAGCATGACGCCCTTGGACCGTCCGGTCGTGCCGCCGGTGAAGAACACGCCCGCGAGCTGGTCGCCGCCGCGACGGGCGTCCTCGATCGGCTCGTGGCCGGCGACGAGTTCCTCGAAGGCGTGCTGACCCTCGGGCGTGGGGCCGTCGCCGGAGTGGACGACGTGCGCGAGCCGGCCGTGCCCCGCCCGGATCGCGCCGGCGAGCCCGGCGAAGGCGTCGTCGGCCACCAGGATCCGGGCGTCGACCTCGGCCAGCGATTCGGCGATCTCCGCGACGCTCCACCGGCAGTTGACCGGGACGACGACGCCGCCCGCCCACAGCGTCGCGGCGGCGGACTCGTGGAAGCGGTCGGAGTTGGCGGACAGGATCGCGGCCCGGTCGCCGTCGCGGAGACCGAGTCCGCGGAAGGCGGCCGCGAGACGGGCGATCCGGTCGGCGGACTCGGCGTGCGTGCGCACGCGACCGGCGCAGACGGTGCCGATCTCGCCCGGCCGCTGCTGGACGACGCGGTGCAGGCCCTGGGTGAGATACATGGCGGCTCTCCGATCCGCCGGCACGTGCCGGACTCGAGCGTCACGATGTCTGTACTGCCCCCGACCGGAAAAAACGCTATCATAATCTTTAGCGACTGGAGGTCGGCGAAGGGCGCGGATGAGCCGGATAGCGGTGTGCGGCGGCAGTGTGATCGGGCTGGCGGCCGCCATGATGCTCGCGGCCGACGGGCACGAGGTCACCGTGCTGGAGGCCGACCCCGAGGGCGCGCCTGCCGAGGGGCCGGGAACGTGGGAGGCGTGGCGGCGGCGCGGAGTCGCCCAGTTCCGCCAGCCGCACAGCCTGCTGAGCCGGTTCCGCTTGGTGTGCGACGAGGAACTGCCCGGGCTCACCGATCGGCTGCGGGCCGCCGGATGCCTCCCCGTCGACTACGTGCGCCACGCGCCGCGGTCGATCGCCGAACGCGGTCCGCGCCCGGGAGACGAGCGCCTGCTGGCGGTCACCGGGCGGCGGCCGGTCGTGGAGTCCGTGGTGGCCGCCGCCGCGGCCGAGCACCGCGGCGTCGAGGTCCGCCGCGGCGTGCGGGTGGCGGGACTGCGTCTCGGCGCGGAGGTCGTGCCCGGCGTGCCTCACGTCACCGGAGTGCGCACCGAGGACGGTGCGGAGTTCCCGGCCGATCTGGTCGTCGACGCGATGGGCAGGCGCAGCCCGTCGGCCCGTTGGCTGTCCGCGGCCGGCGCACCGAATCCCCAAGTGGCGGAAGGGGATCGCGGATTCGTCTACTACACGCGGTATTTCACCGCGCCGCGGCGCCCGGAACGCCGCGGCCCGCCCCTGCAGCCGATGGGCAGCGTCTCGTTGCTCACGATCGACAGCGACAACGACACCTGGTCGGTCACCGTGTTCGGGCTCAGCGACGACGCGCCGCTGAAAAGCCTCCGGGATCCGGACGTCTTCACGCGCGTCGCGTCGCTCAACCCCCGGATCGCGCCCTTCCTGGACGCCACGCCGATCTCCGACGTGCTGGCGATGGCCGGGATCATGGACCGGCACCGCCGCTTCGCGGTCGACGGCCGGCCGGTGGCCACCGGATTCGCCGCCGTGGGCGACGCGTGGGCGTGCACCAACCCTTCCGCGGGCAGAGGGCTCGCGGTGGGGCTGCTGCACGCGCAGACGCTGCGCCGCGTCGTTCGCGACCGCTTGGACGATCCGGCGGCGTTCGCCGTCGAGTGGGACTCTCGCACCGAGCGGGACGTGGCGCCGTTCGTGCGCGATCAGTTCGACGCGGACGCGGTGCGGGTCGCCGAAATGGACGCTATCCGCCGCGGAAAGCCGCCGTTGCCCGCGGATTCGCCGACCGGGCGGCTGGCCGCCGCCGCCCGCTACGACCCTGACGCGTTCCGCGGTCTGCTCGAGATCTTCCTGTGCACCGCCCTGCCCGCGGAGGTGTTCGCCCGTCCCGGGATGGCCGAAGTCCTCGAGAAGGCCGGCGCGGAGGCGCGGCCGCACCGGGCGGCCGGGCCGGAGGACCGGGCGCGGCTCCTGGCCGCACTGGCGCCCTGACCGCCGGCCCGGCGCCGGGTCAGGTGTCCTCCGTGTTCATCGCGAAGACCTGGATGCGGTCGTTGGCCGGAATGGACACCAGGATCCGTGCCGCCCGCGCGTCGAGCAGGAGGTCGCCGCAGGTCTGGCCGGTGACCGCCAGCACGCCCTCCAGGTCGCCGCTGGCCGCGTTGAAGATCTGCACCCGGTCGTTGCCGGGGTCAGTCACCGCGAAGCTGGCGCCGGCGCGATCGGCGCTCACCGCTCCCGGCATCCGGAAGTTGCCCTCCTCGACGCCCTCGGTGCCGATGCTGCGCTCGAAGACGCCCCGCGCGTCGAAGATCTGGACGCGGTGGTTCCTGCCGTCGACCGCGGCGACGCGGTCGCCCTCGAGCACGGCGACGCCGATCTGGAAGCCGTTGAACTGGCCCTCGCCGTCGCCGTTCTCGCCGAACTGGAACAGGAACTCGCCCGCGGAGTCGAAGACCTGCACCACGCTGTTCCCGCCGTCGCCGACGAGAATCCGGCCCGCGGAGTCCACGGCGATGCCCGAGGGGGTGTTGAACGTGCCTTCGCCCCGGCCCAGGCCGCCGAACTCGAACTGGAACTCCCCGTCCGGCGAGAACACCTGGACCCGCTGGTTCCCGGGGTCCACCACGTGGATGCGGTCCTGCGCGTCGACTGCCAGCGAGGTGGGGATCGTGAGGAAGTGGAACTGGCCGCGGGCCGAACCCAGCTCCCCGAACGCGCGGACGAGATCGCCGTCCGGGCTGAGGACGAGGACGCGGTGGTTCCGCGTGTCGGAGACGAGGACGTTGCCCTTCGAGTCCTGGGCGAGGCCGATCGGGAAGTTGAAGTCGCTCTCGCCGAAGGCGTGCACCGTGCGCTTCCGGACGACCCCGAACTTCGCCGCGTACCGTCCGTCCGGCCGGAAAACCTGCACCCGGTCGTTGCCCGAGTCCGCGACCACGATGTTGTTCTCGCGGTCCACCGCGACGTGGAACGGATAGTTCAGCTCGCCGTCGCCGAGGCCGAGCGAGCCGAACTGGCGCAGATACCGGCCCGAGGAATCGAAGACCTGCACGCGGTTGTTCCCGGCGTCGGCCACGATGATCTCGTCGTCGGCGTTGACCGCCACGCCGAAGGGCCAGTTCAGCTCGCCGTCGCCGGTGCCCAGCGTCCCGAAGTGGGCGACGTGCGCGCCGGAGGAGTCGAAGATCTGGACGCGGTTGTTCCCCTGGTCGGCGACGATGATGCGGTCCTGGCTGTCGGTGGCCACGCCGATCGGCGACTTCAGCTCCCCGGCGTCCGCGCCCAACGGGCCGAAGCTGAAACGGAACTCGCCGTCGCGGTCGAAGACCTTGACCTGTCCGCGCGGGCGCTCCGGCTTCACATGCGGGTTGGCCCCGGCGTTGTCGGTCACGACGATGCGGTTCCGGCTGTCGGTCGCGATGCCGCACGGGCTGATGAAGTCCTGCTCCTCCCAGCCCGAGCCGCCGAACGTGGACAGGTGGTTGCCGTCGATGCCGAAGATCTTGATCACGTGCCCGTCGAGGACGAGCACGCGGCCGTCGGCGTCGACGGCGGAGTCGATGGGATAGCGCCACTCCGCACCGCCGCGACCGTCGGCGTCGCCCCGGAAGCCGCCGTCCTCGGTCCGCTGGCGGGTCTCGAGCCACAGCGGCGCCTGCGTCGGGCCGGGATTGGCGATGTTGTTGCGGAACGTGTACGGCGCCGCCTGCGCCGACCGCTCGCCGCCCGGCCGGAAGACCTGGACGTGCGGCGGCCGGGTGCAGCCCACGATCACCACGAGGTTGCCGTCCTGGTCGATCGAAAGTCCTTGCGGGTTGCGGAACTCTCCCGGTGCGCTGCGCCTTCGCATCTCGATCCCCTGACGTTTCGTAGTCGGGAGCACGCCGGGCGGGGTTGCCACGGCCGGCTTCCCGCCTGGGTATTTTACTATCATTTCCTATTGCGTCAAGGTTGGCCGGCGTTTCGCGCGCAGGTTGCCTCGCCCTGCTGCCAGGCCGGGAGATTCCCGGCGGCGCAACACCTCTCGGCGAGGACTTTACTGATGTATAGTGACCCGAGTGGCGGAATCGGCGTGCCGGATGTGCAGCGGGCCGGTCGAGGAGTTTCTCGACCTGGGGCTCCAGCCGATCTCGCAGCAGTACCGGGAGCCGGACGACACCTCCGACGAGTTCCGCTTCCGGCTCGCGGTCGGGCAGTGCGGCACGTGCACGCTGGTGCAGCAGCTCGACGAGGTTCCGCCCGAGCTGATGTTCCGGGCGGACTACCCGTTTCTCTCGTCCAGTTCGAGCCGGATGAGCCGGCATTTCCTCGGCGTGGCCGAGAACCTGCTCCGCACCGCGCTCGCCGGGCCCGATCCGTTCCTCGTCGAGATCGGCAGCAACGACGGGATAATCCTGCGCGCGGCACAGCGGGCCGGGGTGCGGCACCTGGGCTTCGAACCGTCCGGCGAGGTGGCGGACATCGCCGCCGCACAAGGCGTACGGGTCAGGAAGGAGTTCTTCGGCGAAGACTCCGCCCGGGAGGTCGCGGACGTCGACGGGAAAGCCGACGTGATCTTCGCGGCGAACACGGTGAGCCACATCCCGGACCTGGGCGAGGTCTTCCGCGGGGTGCACGCGCTGCTCGCGCCGGACGGCGTGTTCGTTTTCGAGGACCCGTATGCGGGAGACGTCGTGGAGAAGACGGCGTTCGACCAGATTTACGACGAGCACTTCTACCTGTTCTCGGCGCGGTCGGTGCGGGAAGCGGCGCGGCGGTTCGGCTTCGAATTGGTCGACGTGCGGCGGGTGCCCGTGCACGGTGGCGAGGTCCGGTACACCTTGGCTCGGAGCGGCCGCCGGCAGCCGTCGCCCGCGGTCGGCTCGCTTCTCGCCGACGAGGAGGCACGGAAGCTGACGGCGCCGGCGACGCTGGCCGGTTTCGCCGAGAGAGCTTCGGGGGTGCGGGAAAGGCTCGGCGCGGAACTGTCGGCGCTGCGGCGATCGGGCGCCCGGGTGGTCGGCTACGGCGCGACGGCGAAGAGCGCCACCCTCCTCAACTACTGCGGGATCGGCCCGGAGCTGCTGCCGTTCATCTGCGACTCGACGGCGGGCAAACAGGGCTTGGTGACGCCGGGGACGCACATCCCGGTGCGGCCGCCCGAAGAGTTCGCCCGGCCCTACCCGGACTACGCCCTGCTGCTCGCTTGGAACCACGCGGAGGAAATAGTGGCGAAGGAGCCGGGATTCCGGGAGAGCGGCGGCCGGTGGCTGGTTCATGTTCCCGAGGTGCGCCTGCTATGACCGAGCCGCTGATCGTGCTGCTCGGGGCGACGGGCGTGATCGGTTCCGCCGTGGCCGCGTCGCTTGCGGAACGGCCGGTGCGGGTGCGCGCGGCGAGCCGCCGGTCCGGGGACCTCCGGAACCCGGAAGAGCTTCGCAAGGCGGTGGACGGCGCGGATGCCGTCGTTTGCCTCCTCGCCGACCATCGTACGCCGTCGCTCGATTCCGGGGTGATGGCCGGACTTCTCGACGCCAAGCCGCCGGTCGTGATCTACGCGGGCACGGTCACGCAGGTCGGTGTGCCGCCGCGGAGCCTCCTGGACGGCACCGAGGAGGACAGGCCGGCCACCGCGTTCGAAAGGGACAAGCACGCGGCCGAACGTGCCCTCCTGCTGGCGACCGCGGAAGGCGCCGTGCGCGGGGTGTCCATCCGACTTCCCACGGTCTACGGGCACAGCGCCGCGAACGGCCGATTCGACAGCGGAGCGCTCACCTCTGTGCTCCGCCGCGCGATCGCGGGCGAGCCGTTGACCATGTGGCACGACGGAACCGTGCGGCGCGATCTGCTCCACGTGCGGGACGCCGCGGCGGCGGTGCTGGCGGCACTGGACCATGCCGACGAACTCGCCGGCCGGCACTGGCTCGCCGGCACTGGCGTGGGAACCCCGCTCGGCGACGCGTTCCGGACGGTCGCCGAGATCGTCGCCCGCCGGACGGACACCGCGCCGGTTCCGGTGGTCGCCGTGCCGCCGCCGCGCCCGTTGAGCGCCGCCGAGCTGGCGAGCATGGTCGTCGATCCCACGGCGTTCCAGGAGCGGACCGGGTGGGCGGCGCGGATGTCCGTCCGAACCGGTCTGGAGGAAACCGTCGCGGCGGCCCTGCCGTGAGCGAGTCGGCGCGTCGCGAACGGCGATCGGACGCACCTTCGCACTGCAGCGCAATGGTTTCCGGCCCCCTTGTTTCCCGCGAAACCGCGCCGGATACTGGATCGAACGTCTCGCGGCCCGAGCGACGGGGGCCGGGGCGCAGAGGAGGGCCTGTGCCGCAACGAGTCTGGGGATACCTGAACGAGTACGCCGCCGAACGGGACGACATTCTCGACGCGGTGGACACGGTTTTCCGTTCGGGGCAGCTCGTGCTCGGGGCCAGTGTCCGGGGGTTCGAGCGGGAATTCGCGGAATACCACGGAGTCCGGCATTGCGTCGGCGTCGACAACGGGACGAACGCGATCGCCCTCGCGCTGCGCGCCTGTGACGTCGGTCCGGGCGACGAGGTCGTCACGGTGTCCCATACCGCCGCGCCGACAGTGGTCGCGATCGACGCGGCCGGGGCGACTCCGGTGCTGGTGGACATCCGTGCCGACGGCACCTACCTGATGGACGCCGACCAGGTCGAGGCGTCGGTCACGCCGCGGACCCGGGCCATTGTCGCGGTGCACCTCTACGGGCAGTGCGCCGATCTGACGGCCCTGCGCGGGATCGCGGACCGGCACGGGCTGCGGCTGATCGAGGACTGCGCGCAGGCCCACGGCGCGCGCCGCGACGGGGCCCGGGCGGGCACTGTCGGCGATCTCGCAGCGTTTTCCTTCTACCCCACCAAAGTGCTCGGCGCCTATGGCGACGGCGGCGCGGTTCTCACCGACCTCGACGACCTGGCGGGCGCGCTGCGCAGGCTGCGCTATTACGGGATGGCCGATACCTATCACGTGGTGCGGACGCCGGGGTTCAACGCGCGACTCGACGAGGTCCAGGCGGAGATCCTGCGCCGCAAGCTGCGCAGGCTCGACGGCTACATCGCCGCCCGGCGCGCGATCGCCGCGCGCTACGACGCGGCGCTGGCCGGGGTCGAGGCGGTCCGCACGCCGGTCGTCGCGCCGGGCAACACGCACGTGTACTACCTGTACGTGGTCCGGCACCCCGAGCGGGACCGGATCCTCGCGCGGTTGAGCGACGAGGACATCGCCTTGACCGTCAGCTACCCCTGGCCGGTGCACCGGCAGACCGGGTTTCTCCGGCTGGGGTACCGGAAAGGCGATCTGCCGGTCGCCGAGCAGGCGGCGGAGGAGATCTTCTCGCTGCCGATGTACCCGTCGCTGCCGCCCGCCGACCAGGACCGCGTGCTCGACGCACTGCTGCGCGCGATCGGCTGACCGGACATGACGAGCGGAACGAGGGCACGCGCGGCGCCGCACCCGGACGACGTCGTCGATTCGCTGCCCGCTTTCCGCGCGTGGTGGGCGCAGCGGTGCGCGGCGAACCGGATCGACGTCGCCGAAGCGGCGCTCGATGACCTGGCCGGCTGGGAGTTCGAGCCGGACACCGGGAACCTCACGCACGTCAGCGGCCGGTTCTTCTCCGTCGCCGGGCTGGAAGGCGTCCGCGGCGGCGAGGTCGTCACGCGGCAGCCGGTCATCTGCCAGCCCGAGATCGGCATCCTGGGCATCCTCGTGGCCGAGCACCGCGGCGTCACCTACTGCCTCCTGCAGGCCAAGGCGGAACCGGGAAACTGCAACGGGGTGCAGCTCTCGCCTACCGTGCAGGCCACCCGCAGCAACTACACCCAGGTCCACGGCGGGCGCAGGCCGCCGTATCTGGAGCACTTCGCCGGGGTGGCGACGCGGCGGATCCGCGCCGACGCGATCCAATCCGAGCAAGGCTGCTGGTTCTGGCACAAAAGCAACCGGAACATGATCGTGCGCGCCGAGGAACCGGTCGCGGCCGAGCCGAATTTCGCCTGGCTGCCGCTGCGCCTGGTGCGGGCCCTGCTGACCGTGCCGAACCTGGTCAACATGGACACCCGCACGGTGCTGTCCGGCATGCCCGCCGACGTCCCCGAGATCCGGGCCGAGAGGGCCGCCGACCCGTTCCGCGCCGCACTGCTGCGGTCCTGGCGCGGGACACAGGCGCTGCACACCGAACGGGCCGTGCTGAGCTGGTTCGCCTCGGCGAAGGCGGAGTGCGACGAGCACGCCCGGACGATCCCGCTGAACGCGGTCGACGGGTGGCTGCGCGGCAGGCACGAAATCGTCGACCGGGAACGGTCGCGGTTCCGCGTCGTCGGGGTGCGCGTGCGGGCCGCCGACCGGGAAGTCGCCCGGTGGGCCCAGCCGATGCTGGAACCGTACGGCACCGGGGTGGCCACCCTCCTGGTCCGCGTGTTCGACGGGGTAGCGCACCTGCTGTTCCAGGCGAAGCCGGAGTTCGGGCTGCTTGACCGGGTCGAGCTGGCTCCGACCGTCCAGGCGCTGGCGACCGAGCCGATCCCGGACGCCGAACGGTCGTGGTGGCCCGGGCACGGCACGGTCCGGTTCGACACCGTGCTGTCCGAGGAGGGCGGCCGGTTCCGCAACGCGCTGACCCGGTACCGGATAGTCGAGGTGGGCCCGGAGGTGGCGCTGACGCCGTCGCCGCGGCATCGCTGGCTGGCCATGCACCAGGTGAGCGCGCTGATCCGACACGGCCACTACTTCAACGTCGAGGCGCGCACGCTGGTGTCGTGCCTCGGGACGCTGCTCGCCCGGGATCGCACGGGATGAGCGTGCGCAGGCCTTGAGGCACTTCAGCCGCGGCCGACCGCGAGGTAACCGTCATCGACGATTTTCTTCGCCTGATTCGCATACGAGGCCGGGTCGCTCGGCGCGAATGTCGCGAGGCCGTCGACGTAGCGGTTGAACATGCAGAAAGCCGCGGCGATCAACACCGTGTCATGGATCTCCAGGTCCGTCGCGCCAGCGGTCTTCGCGCTGAGGACGGCAGCCGCGTCGACCGAGCGCCCGCCCTCCCGCACCTGCGACGCGATCTTGAGCAACGCCTTCAGCTTGTCCGAGATCGATGCCCCATCGGCGTCCCGCGCCGCCGACTCGACCGCTTCCGCACCGCCGGCGAGCTGCGCCGCGGCCACCGCACCGTGCGCCGAGGCGCAGAAGAAGCACTCGTTGCCCCGCGAAACCACGGCGGCGATCAGCTCGCGCTCGCCGCGGCTCAGCGTGCTCGGCCCGCGCAGCAGCACCTCGGCGAGTTCGGAGAGCGGTTTCGCCGTCTCCGGGCGGAAGGCGAACAATCCCAGTATTCCGGGCTGTCCGGAGCCGAGCTCGATGTGCGCCATCCGCCCCTCCCGTCGCTCGGTTTGACGAATCCGCCGAAGTCACTCCTATAATCGATAGTGACTGGCGACGGTGAAGTCAAGGCCGAAGGGTGCCCGGCGATGATCGATCAGGAGGACCCGTTGCGCTTCCCGCTCTCCCCCGAACGCCCGGCCGAAGCGGTGCGGCCGCGCGAGGCCCGCTACCTCGGGGACCCCGTGCCGCACAGCGCCGAGCACGCCTGGTGGGCGGAATCCGGCGCACCGGTCGTCCCGGACCGCGCCCGCTGATGTCCGCGGGGATTGACGAAGCCTTCCTCGCGCTGCCGCTTTCCGGTCTCGCCGACGCCGCGTTGAGCCGGGCCCGAGAACTCGGCGCGGACCAGGCGTCATTCCGGTTCGAACGCGTCCGGAAGGCGCATTCCGCAGTGCACGACCGAACTGTGCGCGGCAGCGTCGACGAGACGGTCACCGGCCTGTCGGTGCGCGTGCGGCGTCGCGATGGCACCGGGTTCGCCGCCACCTCCGAAGCCACGCCCGACGCGGCGGCGCGAGCTTCCGAAGAAGCTGTCGCGGTGGCCGAGGCTTCCGCCGCTCTCGGCGGACGGACCGCCGAACCGGTGCAAGAACCCGTGTACAGCGGCGAAACCTGGGTCTCCCCCGCGGCTGTCGACCCGTTCTCGGCACCAGAGGCGGAGCGCACCGGCGTCCTTCTCGACTGGAGCAGCCGCCTGCTGTCGGCGGACCCGGTCAAACAGGTCGTCGCCCACCTGTTCGCCGTCAAAGAGAACAAGTTCTACGCAGATTCCGCGGGCACCGTCACCACCCAGCAACGGATCCGGCTGCATCCGCTGGTGTTCGTCACCGGCGCCGCGGCCGCGCTGCGCACACTGGGCCCGCCCGCCGGCCGGGGACTGGAATACCTCGACGGCGACGGCTGGGACTGGGACGCCGAACTCGCCGCCCTGCCCGGGCAACTCGCGGAGAAAGAGCGCGCGACGCCGGTCGAACCCGGAGTCCGCGACCTCGTCCTCGACCCGTCGAACCTGTGGCTGACCCTGCACGAATCGGTCGGCCACGCGACCGAACTGGATCGCGTGCTCGGGCACGAAGCGTCCTACGCGGGCACGAGCTTCGCCGCGCCGGAAAGCCTCGGCTCGCTCCGCTTCGGCTCGTCGCTGATGAACGTGACCGCGGACCGCACGGCTCCGCACGGCCTGGCCACCATCGGTTTCGACGACGAAGGCGTCGCCGCGCAGTCGTGGCCGCTCGTGGAAAACGGCGTGCTCACCGGATTCCAGTCCGACCGCGGCACCGCGCGGGCGATCGGGGCCCGGCGCTCCAACGGATGCTCTTTCGCCGAATCGGCCCGGCATGTCCCGCTGCCGCGGATGCCCAACGTGTCGCTGTGTCCCGTGCCGGACGGCCCCGGCGTGGAAGACCTCATTTCCGGGGTGGGCGAAGGCATTTACCTCGCCGGCTCGGACAGTTTTTCCATCGACACCCGGCGCGAGCACTTCCAGTTCTCCGCGCAGCGCGCCTACCGCATCCGCGGCGGCAGGCTGGCCGGGCAGCTCTCCGGAGTCGCCTACCAGGCACGGACCACCGCGTTCTGGCGCGCGCTCGCCGCGCTCGGCGGGCCGTCGAGCTACCGCGTGTTCGGCGCCGACATGTGCGGCAAGGGCCAGCCGATGCAGACCTCCGCGACGAGCCACGGCTGTCCCGCCGCGGTGTTCGCCGGAATATCGGTCGTCAGGGCCGGGTGAGGCGCCGTGCGGTGGGCGGCGGAACGAGCCGTAGCGGCGAGCCGGGACTGCGATTCGTGCCTCGCCATCGCCGAGGAGACTTCGGCCGCGCACCTCCGCTGGTCACGGAACTCGTTGACTGCCAACGGCTTCACTCGGGCGCAGCGGCTCACGGTCGTCGCGGTCGCCGGGGACCGCGCCGGCGTGGTCGCGAGAGAGGGGGACCTCTCTCCCGAGGCGATCACCGGAATGGTCCGGGCCGCGGAGCGCACCGCGCGCCGGGCCCCGCCCGCGCCCGACGCCCAGCCGCTGCCCTCCGGCGAGTCGCCGGACTGGGCGGAGCCCCCGGTTCGGACGTCCTTCGACGACTTCGGCGGGTTGATCCCCGCGCTGGCGGAGGTGTTCGAGCGCGACGCCCGCTTCTCCGGCTACGCCGAGCGCCAGGTGCGCACGACTTATGCCGCGTCGTCCACCGGCCTGCGGCGGCGCCATGTCCAGCCTTCCGCGATCCTCGACCTCACGGCGGAGAACCGGCGGTCTTCCAGCTGGGCCGGTGCGAGCGCGGCGGACTTCGCGGCGGTGGACCTGGCGGCGACGGCGGACGAGGCGACGGCGAGGCTGCACCGGACGCCGCGGCGGATCCCGCTTCCCGCGGGCGACTACGAGGTGCTGCTGGCGCCGTCGGCCGCCGCCGACTTCATGCTCCGGTTCCACCAGTCGGCGAACGCGCTGGAGGCGCTCGGCGGCGGTTCCGCGTTCAGCGCGCCCGGCGGCGGGACCCGCGTCGGCGAGCGGCTGGCCGGCGTTCCGGTGACGCTCTACAGCGATCCCGCCGAGCAGGGCCTGGAATGCGCGCCGTTCGTCCTCGCGCTCGCGTCCACCGCGGCGGATTCGGTCTTCGACAACGGGATGCCCCTGTCGCGCACGGAATGGATCGGCGGCGGGGTGCTCAGCGCACTGACCCAGACCCGGTACTCCGCGCGGAAAAGCGGCCTCCGGTACACGCCGAAGATCGACAACCTGGTGCTGGACGGCGGCAGCGGCACGCTGGCGGACCTGATCGCGAGCACCCGCCGCGGCCTGCTGGTGTCGTCCGTCTGGTATCTGCGCGAAGCAGATCCGCGGTCGTTGCTGCTCGCCGGGGTCACCCGCGACGGCGTCCAGCTCGTCGAGAACGGCGAGATCGCCGGCCCGGTGCGCGACTTCCGGTTCAACGAAAGCCCGCTGTCCCTGCTCGCGCGGCTCGCCGAAGCCGGCCGGACCGAGCGGACCCTGCCGAGGGAGTGGCACGGCTACTGCACCCGGACCGCCATGCCGCCGCTGCGCGTCTCGGACTTCGGCGTCGGCCCGTGACCCCGGACGAATTCCCGGCCGCGCTGCCGAAAGCCGAACTGCACGTCCACCTCCTGGGTTCGGCGAGCCCCGGCACCGTCGCGGAACTGGCCCGCCGCCATCCCGGACGCGGCGTGCCCGCCGAACCCGCCGAAGTCGCGAAGTACTGCGAGTTCACCGATTTCGCCCATTTCCTCGCGGTCTACACCGCCGTGAACCGGGTGGTCACGACCGGAGCCGACATCGAAGCACTGGTCGCCGGGCTCGCCGCCGACCTGGCCCGCGACAACGTGCGCTACGCCGAGGTGACCGTCACCCCGCTCTCCCACCGCAAAGCCGGGATCGCACCGCGCGAACTCGCCGAGGCACTCGGCTCCGGCCGCCGGATCGCGCGCGGCCTCGGCGTCGAGCTGAGCTGGGTGTTCGACGTCTCCGGAGACGACGGCCCGCCGGGCGCGGAGGCGACGCTGGACTGGGTGTTGCGCGAAAGCCCTTCCGGCACCGTGGGATTCGGGCTCGGCGGGCCGGAAGCCGGTGTCCCGCGGCGGCTGTTCCGCGACGTGTTCGCCCGAGCGAAGGCAGCCGGGCTGCACAGCGTGCCGCACGCGGGCGAGACCACCGGACCGGACGAGGTCTGGTCCGCGGTCAGGGACCTCGGCGCCGAGCGCGTCGGGCACGGAATCGCGAGCGCGCGGGATCCCCGGCTGCTGCGGCACCTCGCCGACCACGGCATCACCCTCGAAATCTGCCCGACCTCCAACCTCCGCACCCGCGCCGTCCCTTCGCTCGCCGAACACCCGCTGCGGCGGATACTGGCCGCGGGGGTCCCGGTCGCGCTCGGCACCGACGACCCGGGGCTGTTCGGCACGTCGCCGAACGCGGAATTCCGGACGTGCCGCGACCGCCTCGGCCTTTCCGAGGCCGAACTCGCGACCCTCGTCCGGCACAGTGTCGCCGCCGCGTTCTGCGCCCCGGAGGTCGCCGCCGGGCTGCTCGGCGACTTGGACCGGCTGGTCCTTGCCCGATCGATTTAATTTCTTATATCCTCTTTCGGTGGCCGGGCCGATCACCGAAAGCAGCTGGCGGGCGGTGCGCGGTTCGCTCGCCCGAACGGCGGAAAGATTCGCCCGGCTCGTCGAGACGGCGGAGCATCCGGAGGCCGCGGCGATCGGCCGCTGGACGGTGGCCGAGACAGCCGCGCACGTCGCGACCGTGGCGGAGCTTTACGCCGCGGTGCTGCCGGGCGTGTCGCCGCCCCGCCCGATCCCCGGGGCAGCGGCGCGAGTCGAAGCCACCGCGCTGGACGAACTCGGCGACCTCAACGCTCTCGCCCTCGACCAGCTGACCGAACGCGCTCCCGCTGCCCTGGCCGAGCGGGTCGCCGAGGATGTCGGCCGGCTCCTCGACGCGGGCCGGACCGCCGAACCGGACCAGCTGGTGAGCTGGCTGGGCGGCGCGCGCCTGCCGCTGGCCGGCTGCTACGCCCACCTGCTCAACGAACTGCACCTGCACGGCCGCGACATCGCGTCCGCCATTGGCGCACGATGGCCGATCCCGCACAACGACGCCGCGATGGCTTTCGAGCTCTTCCTCGTCCAGCTGCTCTCGCACGACACCGGACGGCTGCTCGTCCACGAACCTTTCTCCGACCGGCCGGTGTCGGTGCGGTTTCGCTCCCGGTACACCGCGCCCGTCGTGCTGGAGGCGCGGCGCGACCGGATAGCGGTCCTGCCAGGCGACCACCCCGCTGACGCGCAGCTGCACTTCCAGCCCGCGGCGCTGATGCAGGTGCTGTTCGGCCGGCTGAGCGTGGTGCGCGCGGCGTGCACCGGGAAAACGTTGGTCTGGGGCCGGAAACCGTGGTCGCTGGCCAGGTTCCTTGGTGCGGTGAGGTTTCCGTAGCCCGGTCAGTCGACCAGCTGCGGTTCGGCCAGCACCTGCCGCGCGGCCGCGATGTGCGCCGGGGTCGTGCCGCAGCACCCGCCCAGGATGTCCAGACCGTACTCGGCGCGCCAGCGAGCGAGCAGCTCGGCGAACTGCTCCGGCTCCAGCGTCGAGGGCAGCGCGCGGTCGACGTGCTCGCCCGCGGCCAGGCCAGTCCGGTCCTCGAGGTTCGGGCAGGCTCCGATCAGCCCGTACCGGCCCCGGCACAGCGCGCGGAGCGCGACCTCGGTCGCCTCCGGGCCGGTGCAATTGACCAGCACCGCCTCCGCGCCGTCCCGCTGCACCGCGTGCACCGCGCCGGCCACCGGCTCCCCCGACAGCAGCGTCCCGTCGTCGTCGCAGGCGAAGGAAACCCACGCCCGGCCGCCGACGGCGAGCACTTCCCGCACGGCGATCCTGGCCTCGCGGATCGTGTTCATGGTCTCGATCAGGAACAGGTCCGCCCCGGCCCGCGACAGCTGGAGCGCGAGCCAGCCGTGCTCGGCGCGCAGTTCGTCGTCCGGCGGCACCAGGTCCGGGCGGTAGCAGTCCTCGACCGGGCCGATCGACCCGGCGATGAGAGCGTCCGGCACTCGCGCGGCGTTCCTCGCGGCGCCTGCCACGCCGACCGCCGCGTGCACCATCCACGCCTGCCCCGCGCCATCCAGCGTCGTCTTCCTCAGCGCGCGGAGGTTGGCGCGGAAGGTGTTCGCCGTGATCACCCGCGCCCCGCCTGCCAGGTACGCCTCGTGCACCGACTGGAGCAGCCGGCGGTTCCGGTCGGTGAGCAGCGCCCGCGTGGCCCACCACGGGTCGCGCACGGACAGGCCCGCGCGCTGGAGTTCGGTCGCGACGCCGCCGTCGAGCAGGATGGGATCCGTCATGGTCGTCCTTCCAGCGCGTGGTCCAGGTCCTCGAGAAGATCGGCGGCGTCCTCGATCCCGGCCGAGAGCCGGATCAGGTCGTCGGTGATCCCGGCCGCCAGCCGGACCGGGCGGGGAACCGGCCGGTGCGTCATCAGCGCCGGGCATTCGATCAGCGACCGGACGCCGCCGAGGCTCACCGCGCAGGCGAACAACCGCGTGCTCGCGAGCAGCTTCTCCGGGTCGCCGCGGTACCGGAAACTGATCACCGACCCGGGCCCGGACATCTGGACGGCGGCGAGCGCGTGCCCCGGATGCGATTCCAGGCCGGGGTACCGCACGTCCGCCGCCCTCGGCGAGGCGACGAGCGCTTCGGCCAGCGCCCGTGCGTTCTCGACCTGTCGCGCCACCCGCAGGGACAGCGTCTTGACTCCCCGGTGGACGAGGTAGCAGTCGAGGCCGCCCGGCGCCGCGCCGGTCACCGTGCGATGGGCCGCGAAACGACGGTGCAGCTCCTCTTCGCGGCAGATCAAGGCCCCGCCGAGCACGTCGGCGTGGCCCGCGACGAACTTCGTCGTGCTGTGCAGGCTCACGTCGGCGCCGAGGCCGAGCGGCTGCTGGAGGGCCGGGCCGGCGAAAGTGTTGTCCACGACCACTTTCGCGCCGCAGTCGCGGGCCCGGGCGGCGACGCCGGCCAGATCCGTGATCTTCAGCAGCGGGTTGCTCGGGCTCTCGACCCACACGAGGTCCGCGCCCGCCACCGCACGGTGAGCCTCGGCCGGGTCGGCGAGATCCGCGTACTCCACGCGGATCCCGTATCTCTCCGCCTCGGCGAACAACGAGTAGGTGCCGCCGTACACGTCGTCCGAGGACACCAGCCGATCCCCTGGCGACAGCAGCGAAAGCGCCGCGGCGGCCGCCGCCTGCCCGGAGGAGAACACGGTGCAGAACGGCGCGTCCTCCAGCGAGGCGAGACATTCTTCCAGCGCTTCCCGCGTCGGATTCTCGCCCCGCCCGTAGAACCAGCGAGGCGGATCCTGCGAGAACCGGTCATAGGTGGTCGCGACGTGGATCGGCGGCACGAGGTCGCCGGTGCCCGGCTCCGGTCGCTGGCCGCTGTGCACCAGCCTGGTGTCGAAGCGCATCAGGCCGCCGGCGAGACGGCTCGCGCCAGCAACGTCTTGCTGGGCAGGGAAACCCGGCCGTCCGCCCGCCGGAACGCGGCCGCGGCGTCCGCGACCTCGGCCCAGGTGTCCGGGTCGTCCTCGCTGCCGAACCGCTCGCGCAGCAGCGCCTTGAGCCCCGGCGGCGCGACCGCTTTGCTGTACTCGGCATAACGCTCCGGCGAGCTGAGCACGAAAGGCGCCTCGAACGAACCGATCTCGATCTGCCCGAATCCGGCCTCGGCCAGCTCTTCGCGGAGCACTTCCGGATCGCCCATGCTGAACGGGCTCGGCGCGCCCTCCCGCGGCGGCGGCAGTTCCAGCCGCCTGGCGAGCACTCCGAAGCCGAGCGAGGTCATCGGGGCCAGCGACCCCGGCGCCGCCCACGTGGCCGCGGCCAGCACCCCGCCCGGCGCCAGCATCCGCGCGAGCGACCGCAGCGTCGCCGCGCGGTCCACCACGAACATCAGGCCCCACCGGCTCAGCACGACGTCGAACGACGCGGCCGGGCGGTCCAGCGATTCCGCGTCGCCGACCTCGAACGCGACGTTGCCGCCCGACGCCGCCCTGGCGCGAGCGCGCTCGATCATTCCCGGTGCGAGGTCGATCCCGGTCACCCGGCCCCGCGGCCCCACCGCCGCGGCAGCCGCCAGCGCGGGATCGCCGGTACCGGTCCCTACGTCGAGCACCCGGTGTCCCGGCCGCACGCCGCCGAGTTCGAGCAGGAGCGCGGAAACCGGGGCGCCGCCGGTCTCGAACTCGGCGCGGCACGCCTCCCAGCCCTCGCTGATCGCGTCCCAGTTCTCCCGCTGGTCCCGCTTGTAGCCGGCGGCGTCGAACCCGGTGGCCGTCACTCGCCCGCCTCCAGGAACCGTTCTCGCGGATGCTCGGCCGTCCAGAACCCGGGTTCGACCGTCGCGACCGCGCGCCGCACGAGGTCGATCTCGGCTTCGGTGTTGTACACCGCGAACGAGAGCCGGACCGTGCCCACGACGCCGAAGCTGTCGACGAAGACGTTCGCGCAGTGCACCCCGCTGCGCACCGCGACGCCATGCCGGTCGAGGTGCCCGCCCACGTCGTACGGATGGATCCCGTCGACTGCGAAGGACACGATCCCGCTCGGCTCCGCCGCCGGGTCCCCGATGATCCGGACCCGGGACAAGCTGCCCAGCATCTCGGCCGCGGTGCGCACCAGCGTCTCGTCGTGCCGCCGGACCTCGTCCCAGCCCAGTTCGTCCACATAGGACAACGCGGCGGCCAGCCCGACCGCGCCGGCGACGTTCGGCGTTCCCGCCTCGAGGCGCGCGGGGGCGGGCACGTACGCCACGGGTTCCTCGAAGGTCACGCCTTTCACCGTGCCGCCGCCGACCTGGTACGGCTCCAGGCGCGAAAGCAATTCCCGTTTCCCGTACAGCACCCCGGTGCCCATCGGGCCGTAGGCCTTGTGCGCGGAGAAGCAGTAGAAGTCCGCGTCGAGGTCCCGCACGTCGACCCGCCGGTGCGGGACCGCCTGCGCACCGTCCACCAGCACCGGGATCCGCAGGCGATGCGCGTCGGCGATCATCCGCCGGACCGGGTTCACCGTGCCGACCACATTGGACACGTGCGCGACGGCCGCGATGCGCACGCGCGGGCCCAGCGCCTCGGCGAACCTCGCCGGGTCCACCCGTCCGGTGCCCTCCGCGGGCACGACGACCAGTTCCGCGCCGGTCGTCTCGCAGAGCCTGCGCCACGGCAGCAGGTTCGAATTGTGTTCCATGCCGGTGACGACCACCTGGTCGTCCTCGTGCACCGTCGCCCGGCCGAACGTGTCGACGACCAGGTTGACCGACGCGGTCGTGCCCGCGGTGAAGACGACCTCGTCCGGATGCGCCGCGTTGAGCGCTCGCTGCACGGCCGCGCGCGCTCCTTCGTACGCCTCGGTGGCGGCCATGCTCAGCCGGTAGTAGCCGCGGCCCACGTTGCTGTTGGCCTCGGTGTAGTAGCCCAGGATCGCGTCGAGCACCGGCCGCGGTTTCTGCGAGGTCGCCGCGTTGTCGAGGTACACCAGCGGATCGGGGCCGAATCGCCGGGCCAGAATGGGAAAATCGGCGTGGACGGCCGCCCCGAGCCGCCTGGCGTCCATAAGCTCGGTCACCGGGTCAGCATATCTTCTTTAAGTAAGTTTTTCCAGGGCGAACAGTGCCCGGAACTCCTCGACGAAGACCTCCGGGAAGGCGAACACCTTCTGCTCGGGGTACTGGCGCCGCGCCGCGTGCGGCCCGTAGAAATACCAGCAGATCTGCGCGATCTGCTCGGTGAACAGGACCGGGTGCACCGGCTCGGAGTACATGCTCAGGTGGCAGAACGACGCCCGGAACTCGCCCCGCGGCGAAAACCCGGCACCGGACAGCACATGCCCGAACACGTCGTGCACCGCACGGAAAACATCGTTGTGGCACAGCCGCACGCCGTCCGCGACGACCCCGGACGGCTCGGCCATCGGGTGCCCCGCGCGGCGCGTTCCCGGGCCATGTGCCGTGCTGGTCAGGTAGACGTGCAGGACGCCGGTGGCGCGGACGGCGGCCCGCAATTCGGCCGACGTGCGGTACGGCTGCCCCGGCCCTCGCCACGGCCGCACCTCGATGCCCGCCTCGGAAACGAGCTGGAAGTGCTCCCCCGTCTCCCGCTGGAAGCGGCGGTACCGTTCCGCGAGGGCCGCGTCGAGGTCGAACAGCGGGCCCTGGTCGTAGTACGCGGCCACCCGGCGGCAGTACGCGTCGTCCCAGTTCAGTGTCGCCGTTGCCGCGTCCGCGATTCGCGCGCCCGCGCGCCCGCGTCCGTCCGCCTGCGCCTGCGCGAGAACCGCCAGCGCGGAATCCATTCCAGCACCCCCTTGCCTGGCAATATATTATTATAGTGACATCGCGAGGCGGCGAAAGGACAGCACATGGCGACCACAGACTCGGCGCCGGCCGCGCCGATCGTGCGGACGCTGCCGGCCCCGGGCTCCTATTTGTGCGGACTCACCTGGGACGGCACGCTGCTGTGGCATTCGGACCAGGAGGCCGGAACCGTTTTCGCCATCGACCCCGCCGACGGTTCCGTCCGGCGCGAGCTGGCCTGTCCGCGCGCCCGGGCCGACCTCGCCTGCGACGGCGTCTCCCTGCTCCAAGTCGGCGGGCGCCCGAAGCGGATCCTTCAGCTCGACCCCGGCACCGGTCAGCTGCGCGGAGAGAAAGAAGTGCTGCCCGCCAGCGGAAGGCTGACCGGGATCGAGTTCGGGACGGACGGCTTGTGGATGTGCCTGCGCGGCCCGACGGTCGTTCAGCTGCGGAACTACGAGACCATGCTGGTCGAACGCGAGTTCCCGGTGGACGGCGATTCGCCGTCCGGGCTGACCTGCCTGCCGGGCATGGTGTGCTACGGCGATTTCGACGACGCCCTCGTCCGCGCGATCGACCCGGAGTCCGGCAAGCCCCTCGGCGCGCTGCGGGCGCCCGGCAGGCCGACCGGGATGACCTGGGACGGCGAGCACCTGTGGTACTGCGATTTCCCGGCCCGCGCGCTGGCCGCGCTCGACGTCAGCGCGCTGCTCCCCGGCCGGCCCCGAACAGGCCGCGCATGAGCTGCGGCCTCGCCGCTTCCTGGAAGTCGAGATCCGGATCGAGCGCCCGGACAGTGCCCTCGATGACGAGCAGGGACAGCAAGGGAAAGATCAGCTCGGTCGCGGCGTGAATGCCGAAGCGGCGCTGCAGGTCGAACATCTCCGCGGCGAACGCGATCAGGCTGAACTCCTTGGCGGGCAGGCCGTGGCTGCGCTCGACGAGGTCGGCCATCCGCTCGGTGAACCCCGGCACGTCGGCGTTTTCGGTTGTCCCGGCGGCGCTTTCCAGCACGATCCTGGCCGCCTGCTCGCCGCGGCCTATCGCCATGTTCAGGAAGAACTCGGCGAACTGCCGCCGCAGCCGGTCGCTCAGCTGCACGCTGAACCCGGCGTCGAGCACCACCACCTGGGAGCCGCGGGTGAAGTAGAGATTGCCCGGATGCAGGTCGCAGTGCACGAATCCGTCCACGAACAGCATTTGGTACATCGCGGCCATGCCGGAGGCCGCGAACCGCCTGCGCGCCGCGGCGCCGCACCCGTCCGCGGCGTCCAGCACGAGCCCGGGGACGAACTCCATGACGATGCAGCGCGGACGGCACGCCTCCGGGTACACCTTCGGCACCCACACCCGCGGCACCTCGGACAGGTTCTCGCGCAGCCGCCGCAGGCTTCTCGCCTCCCGCTCGAAATCGAGCTGGCCCAGCACCGCGTCGGCCAGGCTGCCGACCACCTCGCGCACCGGAACGTCACGGAAAACCGGGAGCCGCGCCGCGATCGCCGCACCGCGCCGGATCAGCGCGAGATCGTCGGTCATCACGCGCTCGATGCCGGGACGGCGGAGCTTGACCGCCACGTCCTGCCCGGTTCGCAGCCGCGCCCGGTAAACCGAAGCCACACTGCCGCTCGCGACCGGCCGCGGGTCCAGTTCCGCGAAGACCTCGTCGGCCTCGCTGCCGTAAGCCTCCTTCACCGCGCGCGCGGTCTCGGCCTCGTTCAGCGGCGCGACCGAATCCTGCAGGACAGACAGTGCGTCGCACAGCGCGGCGGGCACCACGTCCCTGCGCGTGCCGAGCACCTGGCCGGCTTTGACGAACGTCGGTCCCAGCCTGGTCAGCAACACCGTGACGCGGGCCCAGAAGTATCCGAGCGCCGCTTCCCTCCCGCGCACCGCCGCCCGGAACAAGGTGCGCACAGCCGCCGGACCGAGTACCGCGGCCGCCGTGGCGAGCACTCGCACCGCACGCACCGCGAGGCGGGTCCGCAACGCCATCTCAGCCCCCAACTCGGGATATCCGGCAGTAGTTTCCTGGCCGCCCTTCAGTCCGGCGGATCAAGCCAGAGATTCGCCGCGTCGAGCCATCGGTCGATCTGCGGCATGGGCAGCGCGTTGCGCACGCGCGGGCTCGTCATGTGCGGGATGGTCGGCTCGCAGGCCATCACCGGAACGATCGCGACGTCCTCCAGCACCTGTCGGTCCACCTGGTGCCACAGGCTTTCCGCGCGCGCCGGATCCGGTTCCGACAGCGCCTCCTCGATCAACCGGTCGACCGCCGGGTTGCGGTAGTCGCCGTAGTTCGTGGTGCCCGCGGCGAAATTCGACTGGAACATCGGCTGCACGTAGGCGCGGCCGTTGTTGCCGAACCAGTCCGGGGTCCACGCCGCCGCGGCGAGGTCCCACTCCCCCGCTTCGGCCATGGCCGGGTCCTGCAGGATCCGGTAGAAGTCGTCCGACTGGCCGACCAGCACCAGGTCCACCGTGATGCCCGCGGCCGCCAGGTCCTCCGCGTAGGACTCGGCGATTTCGGCGTGCACGGCGTCGTCGCGGTACACGGCTCTGAGCCGGACGCCGTCCGGATAACCGGCCTCGGCGAGCAGGCGGCGGCTCCGCTCGGGGTCGCCCCGGTCGCCGGGCGTGGGATAGCGGTTGTAGGGGCGGTACCCGAAGTTCCCGCGCGGGATCGCGGTGTGCGCGGGCTCGGTGACCGTGCCGACGTTCATCTCGTCGAAGAACTTCACCTTGGCGGCCTTGTCGACCGCGTAGGCGATCGCCCGCCGCACCCCCAGCTTCCGCACCGCGCCGCCGGAGTTGGGGCTGCGCAGATTGAACACCAGGTACGGGTTCAGCGCGTAGCCGAGGTGCCGGTCCGCGTCCAGCACCCGCCGGTCCTTGCTGATCACCGGGGAACCCCACGACAGGTCCGCCTCGCCGGTCTCGATCCGGCGCCGCACCTCGCTGTCGTCCACCTGCGCCATCTCCACCTCGATGCGTTCCACGTACTGGTGGCGCACCGAGTCGGTTTCCTGGCTCCAGGCGGGATTGCGGGCCATCGACAGGCGCCGGCCCGGCTCGTACGCCGTGACCCGGTACGGTCCGTTCGAGCGCAGCGCACCGGCCATCTCCGGGCTGCCGGGCACGAACCGGTCGTACTCGGCCGGCGCGGCCGAGGCGAACATCATCGACAGGATGTTCAGCATGTCGTTGGCCGGGCGGATCAGGTCGATCCGCAGGACCCGCGGCCCTTCCGCGGCGAGCCCGGAGATCTCGTGGGAGTTCTGGTACTCGGCCAGCTGTGCCGCCGCGGGGTGCGGGACGTCCGCGAACGCCGCGCGGTAGCCCTCGGCGAACTCGGCCATTCCCTTGATCGTGCTGGTGTAGTACGCGACCGCGCCGGCCCCGGCGACCGGGTTGCACATCCGCTTGAACCCGCGGACGAAATCGGCGGCGGTGACTTCGCGCACCGGATCGGTGTCCCAGCACACGCCGGGGCGCAGCCGGATCACGTACGTGCGCCCGTCCTCGCTCACGCCGCCGTTGGCGGTCGTCGGCATCTCGGCCGCGACGTCCGGCACCGGGCGCAGCGCCGTCTCGTCGAGCGTGGTGGGGTAGCTGAACAGCTGCCGGGCGAACAGCCGGATGATCTGGTGGTCGAAAGCGTAGTAGGCGCACGCCGGATCGATGTGGTCCATTCCGCCGGAACCGAAGTACCGCAGCGTGCCGCCGCGGACCGGTCTCGCGCTCTCCATGCCGGACTCCCCTCGGCCGCCGACCCCGGCTCTTACCTTACCATCTGTTTTTAAAGTATTATCGGCGTTTCCGCATCCGAACGAGGGAGTACTCGTGAGCCAGCTCCTGGAATCCGGCCGACCGGTCACGGCGGCCCAGCTCCCGCCGCTTCGGACCGCCTCGTGGGAGGACATCCGGAAGCTCTTCGCGCTCGATCCCGCGACCATCCACCTCAACACCGGCACGGTCGGCGCGATGCCCTACGAGGTGCTCGACACCGTCGACCGGGTCACGCGGGAATGGACCGGCGGGCTGGCGGACGTCTACAAGCCCTCCGGCTACGTCGAGCACCGCACCGCCATCGCGCGCGCGTTCGGCGTGGACCTCGACGAGATGGTCATCTGCCACAACGCGACCGAAGGCGTCGCGCGCATCATCCAGGGTCTCGATCTGCGCGAGGGCGACGAGGTCGTCACCACCAGCCACGAGTGCTATTCCGTGCTGTCCAACTTCAACCTGCTCCGCAACCGCTTCGGCGTCCGGGTCAAGGTGATCACCCCGCCGACCGGGTACGACGTCCGTGCCGAAGAGATCGTCGAACTGTTCGCGGAGGCGATCACGCAGAGGACGAAGGTGCTGTCGTTCGCGGCGGTCACCCTGTTCACCGGAACCCTGATGCCGATGCGCGCGCTGTGCGAACTCGCGCAGCGGCACGGATTGACCACCGTGGTCGACGGCGCGTTGCTGCCGGGCATGCTCGACTGCAACCTGCGCGAACTCGGGGTCGACTTCATGGCCTGCTCCGGCTCGAAATTCCAGTGCGGCCCGCTCGGCACCGGCCTGCTGTACCTGCGCAACAAAGTCTTCCCGGAGCACAACCCGCTCCCGCTGCCGACGTTCTGGCCGGTCATCTCGACCTGGTACCCCATCGTCGGCAGCCCGCCTCCGCGCACCACGACCTCGGTCGCCAGCGACGACACGGCTCTCTACGTCCAGGTCGCGGGCAGCGCGAGCATCGCCAGGGGCGCGGCGCTCGCCAAGGCGTGCGAACTGTTCGACGACATCGGCCGAGCCAGGATCGAACGCCACATCATGGACCTCGCCGACTACGCGCGCGGCCGTCTCGCGGAGACGTTCGGCCAGGACGCCCTGTATTCGCCGGGGGCGGACAAGCGCCTGCGGTCGCCGCTGATCGCCTTCCACCCGTTCCGCGACCGCGAATCCGCGTGGAACATCAAGAAGTTCGCGGCCTTCACCGACCGGCTCGAACAGGAGCACCGGATCTGGACCCGGTGGACCGAGTTCGACGTTCCCGGTTCCCCGCACCAGCATTACGCCGCGCGGATCACGACCCATCTGTTCAACACCCGCGCCGAGATCGACCGGGCGGTCGCGGTGATGGCCCGGCTCGCGGACGAGCTCTCGTGACCGGCTCCGCGACGTTGCGCCTCGTCGGACCGTCCGTTGTGGACGACCTGGATCCGGCGACCGCGCACCACGACAGCACCCGCCAGCTCACCCGGCTGTTCGCCCGCTGCCTGTTCGGCTACCGCGCCGAACCGGATCTCCGGAACTGGCAGGCGATCGCGCCGCTGCCGGACCTGGCCGCGGACATCCCGTCCACGTACAACACCGGGATGGGGGCGCGGCACGTCAACAACGTCGTCCACCTGCGTCCCGGAGTCTTCTGGGACACCGTCCCGCCCCGCCCGGTCACCTCGCACGACGTGGTCCGCGGGCTGAAGAGACTCGGCAATCCCGTGCACCGGCCGGCCGCGCTGCCCTGCTTCACGAGCACGATCCGCGGCATGGCGGAGTTCTGCGCCGGGTACCGCGACGCGTTCGGTCCGGGCGACCCCACCGCACGCGATCTCGCCGATTACCAGAACAGCCACGACATCCCCGGCGTGTTCGCGCTTGACGACGAGAGCCTCGTGATCGAGCTGACCAGGCCCGCGCTCGACTTCGCGCACCTGATGGCGCTGCCGTGCGCCGCACCGGCTCCCGCGGAGTACGACGCTTACGTCCCGGGTAGCCCCGGACTGCGGTGCCACCTCCGCTCCAACGGCCCTTACCGCGTAGTGGAGTTCCGGCCCGGCGAACGGATCCGCCTCGGCCGGAATCCCCG
Source organism: Amycolatopsis sp. AA4 (assembly GCF_002796545.1). Taxonomy (GTDB): domain Bacteria; phylum Actinomycetota; class Actinomycetes; order Mycobacteriales; family Pseudonocardiaceae; genus Amycolatopsis. Next base: position 3,715,093 of record NZ_CP024894.1, on the reverse strand, counting down.
CTGGGCACCGGAAACCGACCCGATCCGCGGCCAAGGCGTCGACGTGCTCGAGGTCGTGTCCGAGCGCGCCGCGCCCGCCGAGATCGAGGCCCGCATCCGGTCCGGGACCGCGGATCTGGCGTGGGACGGTGCGGCTGCCGACCCGTCGAGGACGATCGACGCCGAACCGGGCTACGCGCTGGACCCGTACCTGGTTTTCAACCTGCGCAGCCCGAACTCCGGCGGCGCGATTCGCGAGCGGGGCGTGCGGTTCGCCATCGCGTGCGCCCTCGACAAGACCGCCGTGCTCGACATTCACGACAAGCACCGCCCCGGCACCGCCGCGCTGATCGCGGACCGGGTCGTGCCTCCCGGCGACGGCATTCGCCACGAGCCGGACCCGCAGGGGTCGCCTGGCGCTCGCGGCGACGCCGAAAAGAGCCGTGCCGCGCTCGCCGCGGCTTCCCGCGGCGAACGTCTGTCCCTGCGCGGCGTCCACTCCGACGATCCGCTGTCGATGGCGATCGCGCGCTCCTGTGCGCACGATCTCGCCGCTGTGGGCATCGCTGTCGAGTGGGATGCCTTGCCGAACCACGATTTCCTCCGCCTGCTCGGCAACCCGGACGAGGCCCGCGCCGGCCGCTGGGACCTCGCGCTCGCGTCCCGCGCTCCCGCGTGGCCCGGCGCCGGCAGCCGCGTCTTCTTGCAGACGATGTTCGAGACCAACGACTCGCCCGGCACCGGGAACCACGGTCTCTACAGCGAACCCGCCTTCGACCGCCTTGTCGACCAGGCGCTCAGCGCGGTCGCGGAACCGGCGCGAGCACGGGAGCACTGGCAGGCCGCCGAGCGCCGGGTGCTCGCGGACGTCGCGGTCGTCCCGCTGCTGTTCCGGAAACCGCGTTCGCCGCAACTGCACGCGGACAGGGTGCGGCCGGACGGCGTCCTGCCCGCCGCCGGCTACACCCTCGACCTTTCGCGGGTACGCCTCGCACCGTCCCGGTGACCCGCCGGATCACGGCTGCCGGGCGGTTTCCGGTGCTTCCGCGGCCGTCTCGGGCGCCGCCGGCCGGCCCGGCAGCCCGAGCCCGCACACCGCACCGACCGCGGCGAGGCCGCACATCCACCAGAACGCGGCGCCGAAGGTGCCCGAAACCGCCGTCTCGCTGCCCGTCGCCTTGCCGTGCTGCACCACCAAGGCCACGACCGCGACCGTCAGCGACGCGCCGATCTGGTTGACCACGAACAGCGAGCCGGTCGCGCTCGAAACCGATTTCGGCGGCACCGAACGGAAAATCGAGGCTACCGTGGGAGCGCCGACCAGGCCGAACCCGATGCCGAAGACGAACAGGCACGCGGCGAGCCACGCCTCGTTCGTCGTCGTTCCCGCCTGGGTGTAGACGCCGATGCAGGCGACCACCAGCACCCCGCCGAGCGGGACCAGCCTGTTCGCGCCCGCCTTTTCGGACAGTTTCGCCGCGACCGGCATGCTCAGCAGCGTGCCCAGCCCGAGCGGGGCCAGCAGCAGCCCGGTCTCCACTAGGCCGTGCTGGCGCACCTGCTGGTAGTACAGCGGGATCAGGAACAACGCGCCGAACAACGCGCCGCCGGCCAGGAAGATCACCACGACGCTGGCGGCGAACCCGCGGCTGGCGAACAGCCGGATGTCGATCAGCGGATTCGCGGCGCGCAGCGCGTGCGCCGCGTACCCGCCGAGAAGCAGAACGCCGAGGACGAGACCGGCGACGACCGGCGTCGCGCCGAACCCGCCGCCCGCGGCTTGCGCCAGGCCGTACTCGACGGCCGCGAACCCCGGGCACAGCAACGCGATGCCCGCGATGTCGACCGGACGCCGGTCCGCCTCCGGATGCCCGGCCGGCACCAGCGGCAGTGCCAGCACGAACGCGGCCAGCCCGAGCGGCAGATTGACCAGGAACAGCCACTGCCAGCCGAGATACTGCAGGAGCAGGCCGCCGACGACCGGGCCGAGCACCGGGCCCAGGTTCAGCACGAGCGCGAGCAGCCCGACCAGCTTGCCCGCCCGCCGCTGTCCCGCCTCCCGGCCGAGCACCGTCATCATGACCGGCTCCAGCATCCCGCCGCCGAACCCTTGCAGCACCCGGAAACCGATCAGGGCGCCGGGCGACCACGCCGACGCGCACAGCGCGGATCCGCCGAGGAACAGCCCGAGCGCCAGCAGCCACACCGCCTTCCCTCCGAAGCGGTCGACGGCCCAGCCCGCGACCGGCGCCGACACCGACACGGCGAGCAGGTAGCCGGTGGTGACCCATTCGATCGTGGTGAGCGCGACCTCGAAGTGGCCGGCGAAGCTGTTCATGCCGACATTGACGATGGTCGCGTCGACCATCGGCAGGAACCCGCCGAGCAGCATGACCAAGGCGAGCCGGATCAGCGGGCCGCCCAGCCGCGTGCCGTCCGCCTCCGTCCGCGCCACGCCTGTCCCGCCGCTCACGCGACCGGTTGCTCCGCGCGCTCGCGCAGCGCGCCGAGCTCGTGGTCCCACCCTTCGATGTTGCCCCGCAGCGATTCGAGGCGGCGGTCTTCCTCGCTGTCCAGCTCGGCGAACCCGCTCTCCACGACGCGAACGCGGGTGTGCTCGCGTTCGCGCAGCACGGTGATTTCGATCAGCGTGGAGTTCCCCTCGCGCGGCTCCTCGCCGGGAAACGTGCTCGCCCACCGGTACGAGACCTCGGTCTCCGGCCGTACGTGCTCGACCCGCACGGGGAACGACCCTCGCTCCTCGTGCCTCGGCACGGCCAGCGCGCCAGGCTTCAGCTCGCATTCCGCGTCCGGCAGGTCCGCAACCCAGAAACCCGGCCGCGCCACCAGCGACCAGACCCGCTCCGGCGGAGCCTCGACCACGATTTCGCGTTCGATCCGGTTGTTGTCCATGGTGGATGCCTTCCGTGTGTGGGGACCCCAGCGTGGCACACGCCCGGCATTTCACGCAACCTGCAGGTTGCCTATCCTCCCGATGGCCGACTCGTGCCCGCGAACGTGCTCTCGCTTCATTTAGGTGCAGCCGTTCGCCGGTCGCGTGCGTTATCGCCGCCACGAATGCCTGTTGCCGTGAGCGGGAACCGTCGACCGTCAATCTCGCGACACCCAGCTAACTTACTTAACGTATAGTTTAAGCGGCTCCACGGCCCGAAGGGAACGCGTCATGTCCGCACCGGGGTTCGACATCGTGAAGTTCAAGAACGCTCAGCGATCGTTCTGGGACACGGTCACGGACAACTGGAGCGCGCTGCCGCCCGAATTCGCCGAGGGCGCGGCGGAATTGAGCGAGAAGCTGTTGGGGCTCGGGGATGTCCGGGCCGGGCACCGGGTGCTCGATCTCGCGTGCGGAGCCGGGGATCTCGCGTTGGCCGCCGCCGGTCTCGCCGGACCGGAGGGGCGGGTGCTCGGCATCGACCTCGCTCCCGGCATGGTCGCCGCCGCGCGGAAGCGGGCGGGCGGTCGCACCGGGATCGAGTTCGCCGAGGCCGACCTCGACGCGCTCGACCTGCCGCCGGCCTCGTTCGACGTGGCGCTGAGCCGCTGGGGCCTGATGTTCTCGGCGGAACCGGGCAAGCTGTTTCGTTCGCTGCGCGAACTCCTCTCGCCGGGCGGGGTGCTGGCCGCCGCGGTCTGGGGCCCGGCGGAGTCCGCGCCGATGATGGCGCTCGGCGGCGCCGTGTTCGCCGCGAAGCTCGGCCTGGCCGCCCCGCCGGCCGGCGCGCCGGGGCCGTTCGCGATGGCGGATGCCGGCGAGGTGCGCGAGCAGCTGGTCGCGGCCGGGTTCCGCGCCGTCTCGGTGTCCGGGACCGTCGTGCGGTTCCGGCTCGCCTCGACGCGCCGTTACGTTGAATTCACCCGTGCCATCACGCCGCCGGGGATGCTCGGCATGATTCGCGAGACGTTCGGCGACGAGGACGCTCCGGAGATCTGGGACGCCGTGGCCGAAGCCGCCGAGCCCTACGCGGCCGCGGACGGCGTCGTCGCCATGCCGAGCGGCAACCTGCTCATCCGCGCCGAGCGATGAGGCGGCCGAGCGCCTTCACCTCTCGCGCGCAGCGGCTTCGATCGTCCGGCTGTCGGCGGGCAGCGACAGCGTGTCGCCGGTCTCCAGCAGCGTCTTGAGGTTCGAGACGATTTCCGGCCAGCCCTTGCTGACCGATTCGTACATCGCGGTCCGGCCTTCGAATCCGTCGTGCGTCACGGTCAGCCGCACGGCGGAACCGACCGGTTCGAGGTCGAAGGTGACCTGGGTGATCGCTTCGCGCCGCCGCCGCGCGAACGCCTCTTCGGACCAGCCGAACGCTTCGGCCGCCTCCGGCGGATAGTTGTGCCAGGTGTAGGCGAGCCTGCGGCACGGCTCGGCCACGAGCACGCGCTGCCCGAGGTCCGCCGGCTCCCCGCCGGGGGACGTCCGCCACCGCACCGGCGCTCCCTCGGTCCACGACGATTCGGGACCGCCCTGGAAATACCGGGCGATGAAGGCGGGAGTCGTCAACGCCTGCCACAACTGTTCCGGAGTGGTCTCGATGTAGGTGACGTAGACGAACGGGTCTTGCGGCATGCGGTTTCCTTCCAGCGCGCGTTTGAGGTCGGACAGCAGACCGGCCCGCTCCCGGTCGTACCGGTCGATCCAGCGCTCGGCGATGTCGTTGATGGGGGCGACATTGAGATAGTGCAGCTTCTCGCGGCCCCGGCGCGCGGTCGTCACGAGGTTCGTTTCCTGCAGCACCAGCAGGTGCTTGGTGACCGCCTGCCTGCTCATCCCGAGGCCGTCGCACAGTTCGCGGAGGTTCTGCCCGTTCCGGTGGTTCAGCCGGTCGAGCAGGCGCCGCCTGCTCGGATCCGCGAGCGCCCTGAAAACGTCGTCCATCTCGTTACCCGCCGGGCAAAGGTGCAGTCACGAACTCGACATTAGGCAACCCGCGGGGTGCCAGTCAAGGCGGCCTGGCCCCCGGCTGTCGCGCCGAGCTGATCCGGGGTGCGCCGGGTAGGACCGTCCAGTCCATTATGGAGGGTCGCGACCGGCACATCTCGCGGGTCGCGGTCCGCCCCCTGCCGCGGTTCGCGGGACGGCCCGGCATCAAGTGCCCTTGACGGCCCGGGCGAATCGGCAGCGAGCGAACACGCGGATCACCGCCGAACGGTCGAAGGACTGACCGGCGAGCACCCGGCCGCGGCCGCTTCCGCGGCCAGCCGAGACGGCAGCACGGCCTCGTCGAGCAGGATCCGGAACCGTTCGGCCGGCGAGACTTCCGGCGGCCGGGCGGCCAGCCACGCCGCGACCAGCCGCGATCCCTCCGGGTACGTGACGGAGTAGGCGCGCCAGAGCGGGTCCGCCGCGAACCGGGCCAGTCGCGCGGCGCGATCCGCGGGCAGCAGCAGCCAGCGTTCGAGATAGCCGGTCACGTCGTCCGGATCGGCGCCGCGGTCGTGCAGCAGGACGGCGGCGTCCTGTCGCACCGGCAGCAACTGCCGGACGAGGTCCGTCACGGCCTCGACAAGCGCGCCGTCGATCGTGATCCGTTCCGCCGCAAGGAGTTCCGCGGTCCACTCTCCCCAGCCGGTCCCGAGCAGAACGCGCACCCCGAGTTCGGCGGTTCCTTCCGCTACCAGGCACTGCGGAGTGTTCACCACTGCGACCCTGTGTTCGTCCCAGCCGAACTGGTCCACCAGCACCGCTTCCTTGCGGCAATGTTCGGTGTGGTGCCCTGGATACGACTCGTGCGCCGGGATCAGCGGCAGCGCCGCGATCGTGCCGCCCGCTTCGGCGTCGAGCGCGACCGCGGACCGGAAGCCGCCCAGGTACCGGTTGAACGCGTTCCACGGCTTGTCGTGGACGATCTCGTACTCGACCCGTTCCCCGGCGGGCAGGCCGAACAGCGGCACGGCCCGCGCGCGGAGCTGGTCCGAAACCGCTCGCACGGCGCGGCCGAACCGGTCCGGCGGCACGAGATTGCGCGCGTAGAACTCCTCGATCCGCCGGCGGAGTCCGCCGGAACCGGGCAGCAGCCGCGAAATCGCCCGGTGCACGTCGGCGTACCGGTCCGGGTCGCCGGGTTCCGGGTCCACGCCGAAGCAGGTCCGCACCTCGTCCCGGAACGGGACCGGCTCGCCGGCCAGCCGCCGCGCCGTGCACGCCATCGCCGCGAGTTGCGCGTCGAGGAACCCTTGCCGGAGCAGCGAAAGGTCCGTGTCCGGCAGCCTCGACCGCAGCCGGTCCGCCCGCGCGGCGAGATCGGCCGGATTCACCGGGCCCTCGGCCGCCGCCCGGCGGGACAGGCGCGGATCGCCGTACCAGCAGTCGACGAACCCCTCGGCCAGCTCGCCGAGGCTCAGCGCGACGAGCAGGTATTCGCGGACGGCTTCGTGGTACCGCGCCGCTTCACGCATGGCTGATGCCCGGCAGTTCGATCGCCCGCAGCTGCAGCGTCGTGTGGTCGCAGTACCAGATCCGGCTGCCGTCCCAGGTCAGGCCGGTCGGGTTGCCCGGCGCGTCGTACCGGGCGACCTCGCGGCGGCTGCCGAGATCGACGAGGTTGATGGTGCCGCCCCGGTAGTCGGCGTAGGCGAGGAAGTCGTCCGTCACGGTGACGCCGGCCGGCGGGTGGCGGACCGGGAAGCTGTCGATCAGCGACAGGTCCGCCGCGTCGCGCAGATCGACGATCCGGCGGTCCTCGTAGCCGAACCAGACCCCGTGCTGGGTCGCTTCCAGCCCGCACAGCAGTCCGCCCGGACGCGGGTTCCGCAGCTCGGTCACCACCGAGCCGTCGGCGGGGTCGAGCACCCGCAGCGCCCGCGCTTCCCCGGCCACCTGGACCAGGCGGCCGGACATCGTGGTCAGGTCGGTGCGCACGCCGGGACAAGCGAGATGCTGCCCGGCCTCGCCGCTGACCGGGTCCACCGAAGTGATCCGGTTCAGCACGCCTTCGGAGAACCACAGCACTTCGCCGGACCAGGTGAGCCCGCACAGTTTCAGCGCCCGCACCGGAAGGTCGCGGACCGTGCCGACGGCGAACGGCATCACTCCCCCTTTCGGCGGGAAATCGCGCAGTCCAGCCGCCATTCCGTGGCCAGCCGCGCGTGCGCGCGCTCCGCCGGGCGGCGCACCCGCACGCGGACCGCATCGCCCGCGGCGACCGGCGAGTGGCGCAGCGGCCAGATCCAGACCGCCCAGTTGCAGCCGGGGTAGGACGGGAAGTTCGACAGGGAAACGCCTTCGGCGAGGTCCGCGGTGAAATAGCCGAGCACCGCGTGCAGTTCGCCGGACCGGACGATGCCGAGGCGCACTTCGTCCGCGATCGGGACGGCTTCGGAAAGCAGCCGCGGTTCCCGCTGGAAGAAATGCAGCTGCGCGCGCTGCTCGGCGAATTCGCGGACGGCGTCGAGACGGTAGCCGCGGAATCCGGAATTCCAGATCCCCCAGCCCTCGTCGTCGAATTCGAGCGCGGCGAGGGTGGTGGTGACGCCGCGCGGAACGATCTTCCCGCCGGGGCGCAGGTTCCTCCGCGCGAAGACCTCGAGGACCCGGCTCATGTCTTCTTCCGGGCCGAGGTTGCCCATCATCTCCGAGACGACGACATCGGCCTTCCTCGGCAGTTTCGCGACCCGGGCGTCGCCCTGGATCAGCGTGACCTTTTCCTTGAGGTCGTTGTCGGCGACGATCCGTTCGGCGAGCGCGGCCGTTTCCGGATCGGCCTCGACGGCGTACACGTGCCCCGCCCCGTGTTCCAAGGCGAGCAGCGACAACGCCAAAGTGCCCGCGCCGACGTCGGCCACCACCGCTCCGGGTTCGACCGTCCGCGCCAGCGCCCGGTCGTACGCGCGCATCCGCGGCCGATCGGCCAGCATCGCCTGGTGCATGAGCAGCAATCGCTGATCCACGGCCGCCTCCCGGCACCGGCGCCCGTCCCCTTCTCGACGGAAAGGGACGAGTGCCGATTTCACTATCGATAACACAAGTTACCCCACCCGGGCGGGCGGCGGCGAGCTTCACCCGCCCGGGGAAGTGCGCGCGCTCAGACGTTGACGGCCGCGTGCTCGCCGACGAACGCGTCCCGCATGACCAGCTTGAGGCCGGTCAGCCTCGCCTTGACCTCGTCGGCCACGGTGACCAGTGCGGCGTCGGCCCCGTTCATCTGCAGTTCGGTGCCGGTCGCCTCCATCGTGGCCATCTTGCCGAACACGTGCACCGGGTTCGACGCGTACAGCGCGCCGTCCGCGGTGACCAGTTCGAACTCGGTGTCGACGTGCAGTTCGCTCGGGTAGCGCACCCGGCTGAGGCTGTCCTCGCTGCCTTCGCCGAGCGTGCCGCCGGACGGCTTCGGCCAGCTCACCCGCAGCATCACGCGGCCGCCGAGCTCGGCGCAGCGGCCGGTCACCGCGATGCGGGAGATCTGCGCCAGCACGCCGGTGCCCTGGTCGTGCTTGTCCGGCCCGAACAGCAGGATCTCGCTGCCCGCCGCCTTCTTGTAGTCGCCGGCCAGGTCGATCTTGACCTCCTTGCCGCCGACCTCGAGCGTGGCCTGGCCCTCGAGCGAGACCTGCATGATCATCGAGGGGTCGACCAGCATCGACATGCACGGTCCCGCGCTCGGCAGGAAGAACATGGTCGGCGTGTCGCCCACCGGCTCGTTCTCGTCGTTGGCCGGGTACCAGGCCTCGGGCAGCGTGGTGCCGCGCGCGACGTTCGGCGAGGGCACGACGTCGAACGGGCCGTCGCCGCGCGGCGTGCCGAGGTACGGGCTCTGCAGCGGCTTGATGAACGGCGGCACGCGGTCCACGACGCCGTGGATGTCGATCACGTCGCGGTGCGCCAGGCGCAGCGTGCTCGACTCCAGGATGCCGAAGCGCCGGATGTAGAACTCCGCGGGGAAGTTCTTGCCGGGAACGATCTGCCGCACGTGCCCGGTGTTGGGCAGGAACGGGTTGGACAGCACCTGGATGCGGTCGTCCAGCTCGTAGCTGAACCCCTTGATGCCGACCTCGGGAGCGGAGATCAGCTCGGTCTCGAACTCGGCGTAGCCCTTCTCGTCCACGCGGTGCTCGAAGCCGGGCATCGGCCACTTGTTCAACTGGACGAAGCCGGAAAGGTTGATCGTTTCCTTGCGCCCGTTGTAGTAGTCGTCCCCGAACGCCACGGTCGCCGCGGCGAGGATGTGCGGGCGGATGGGCTTCGGCTCCAGGTTCAGCGACTCGTAGTTCTCCTTGAGAGCACTCAATCCAGACACCTCCAGCGTCTGTGCGGTAGTTGAGTCGACGATCTCACTATATATTTCTTAAGCATTGAGTCAATGAGTTTCGCCTCGGTTTCCGCCGCCGGCGCAGAAGCGCGGATTTCCGCCGGGCACGACGATTCCGCGCGGCCCGCCCAGGCGTCGCGCGGAATGCGTTTCCCGGTATTTTCAGGTCAGCGAGACAACCCGGCCGCCCGCCCGGAAGACCAGGTCCGCCTCGTCGTCGCGGTCGTCGGTGTTGCCGCTCCAGCCTTCGACGTCGACCACGATGATCTGGCCCGGCTCGACCTCGCCGAACAGGATCTTCTCCGACAGCTGGTCCTCGATCTCGCGCTGGATCGTGCGGCGCAGCGGCCGGGCGCCGAGGACCGGGTCGAAGCCGCGCTTGGCCAGCAGCGCCTTCGCCTTCTCGGTCAGCTCGATCTCCATGTCCTTGGCCTTGAGCTGCGTCTCGACCCGGCCGATCATCAGATCCACCATCTGGATGATCTGTTCCTGGTTGAGCTGGTGGAACACGATGATGTCGTCGATCCGGTTCAGGAACTCCGGGCGGAAATGCTTCTTCATTTCCTCGTTGACCTTCTGCTTCATCTTCTCGTAGCGGTTCGTCGAATCCGCTCCGGAGGAGAAGCCGAGGCTCACGGACTTCGAGATGTCCGAGGTCCCCAGGTTCGAGGTGAAGATCAGCACGGTGTTCTTGAAATCGACCGTCCGGCCCTGCCCGTCGGTCAGGCGACCGTCCTCCAGCACCTGCAGGAGCGTGTTGTAGATCTCCTGGTGCGCCTTCTCGATCTCGTCGAACAGCACCACCGAGAACGGCTTGCGCCGCACCTTCTCGGTCAGCTGCCCGCCCTCCTCGTAGCCGACGTAGCCCGGAGGGGCGCCGAACAGCCGCGAGGCGGTGTAGCGGTCGTGGAACTCGCCCATGTCGATCTGGATCAGCGCGTCGTCCTCGCCGAACAGGAACGACGCCAGCGCCTTCGACAGCTCCGTCTTACCCACACCGGACGGGCCGGCGAAGATGAACGACCCCGACGGGCGCTTCGGGTCCTTCAGGCCCGCCCGCGTCCGGCGGATCGCCTGCGAGACGGCCTTGACCGCGTCCTCCTGGCCGATGATGCGCTTGTGGAGCTCGTCCTCCATGCGCAGCAGCCGGGTGGTCTCCTCCTCGGTGAGCTTGAACACCGGGATGCCGGTCCAGTTGGCCAGCACCTCCGCGATCTGCTCGTCGTCCACCTCGGCGACGACGTCGAGGTCGCCGTCCTTCCACTGCTTCTCGCGCTCGCCCTTCTGGCCGAGGAGCTGCTTCTCCTCGTCGCGCAGCCGCGCGGCCCGCTCGAAGTCCTGCGCGTCGATCGCGGACTCCTTGTCCCGGCGCACGTCGGCGATCTTCTCGTCGAACTCGCGCAGGTCCGGCGGAGCGGTCATCCGGCGGATCCGCATCCGCGCCCCGGCCTCGTCGATCAGGTCGATCGCCTTGTCCGGCAGGAACCGGTCGTTGATGTAGCGGTCGGCCAGCGTCGCCGCCGCGACCAGCGCCGAATCCGTGATCGAGACGCGGTGGTGCGCCTCGTACCGGTCGCGCAGCCCCTTCAGGATCTCGATCGTGTGCTCCAGCGACGGCTCGCCCACCTGGATCGGCTGGAACCGGCGCTCCAGCGCCGCGTCCTTCTCGATGTACTTGCGGTACTCCTCGAGCGTGGTCGCGCCGATCGTCTGCAGCTCGCCCCGCGCCAGCATCGGCTTCAGGATCGACGCCGCGTCGATCGCGCCCTCGGCCGCGCCCGCGCCCACGAGCGTGTGCAGCTCGTCGATGAACAGGATGATGTCGCCGCGGGTCTTGATCTCCTTGAGCACCTTCTTCAGCCGCTCTTCGAAATCGCCGCGGTAGCGCGAACCGGCGACCAGCGAACCCAGGTCCAGGGTGTAGAGCTGCTTGTCCTTGAGCGTCTCGGGCACCTCGCCCTTGACGATGCTCTGCGCCAGGCCCTCCACGACGGCGGTCTTGCCGACGCCCGGCTCGCCGATCAGCACCGGGTTGTTCTTCGTCCGGCGGGACAGCACCTGCATGACCCGCTCGATCTCCTTGCCGCGCCCGATGACCGGGTCCAGCTTGCCCTCGCGGGCCAGCACGGTCATGTTGCGGCCGAACTGGTCGAGCACCAGCGACGACGACGGCGTGCCCTCGCCCCGGCCCGAACCGCTCTCGGTGGACTTCTCCCCGGTCTGGTAGCCCGACAGCAGCTGCAGCACCTGCTGGCGCACCCGGTTCAGGTCCGCGCCCAGCTTCACCAGCACCTGCGCCGCCACACCCTCGCCCTCGCGGATCAGGCCCAGCAGGATGTGCTCCGTGCCGATGTAGTTGTGGCCCAGCTGCAGCGCCTCCCGCAGCGACAGCTCCAGCACCTTCTTCGCCCGCGGCGTGAACGGGATGTGCCCGCTCGGCGCCTGCTGACCCTGGCCGATGATCTCCTCGACCTGCTGGCGCACGCCCTCGAGGGCGATGCCCAGCGACTCCAGCGCCTTGGCGGCGACACCCTCACCCTCGTGGATCAGACCCAAAAGGATGTGCTCGGTGCCGATGTAGTTGTGGTTGAGCATCCGGGCCTCTTCCTGGGCCAGGACGACCACCCGCCTCGCGCGGTCGGTGAACCTCTCAAACATGCGCACTCCCTCCGCGCAGGCTGGTCGCTTTAATTTCCAATAGTAATGCTCTCCCTAGGAGAAACAAGCCTCCGCGCGCCTTGAGCCGCACGGCCGGGCGGTTCTACGGTGGTCCCGTTCGCCCGACCGATCCGGAGGGGAGACCGGCACCCATGAGCGAGGCCGAACCGAAGACCGTCGAACCGATGTGGCCCGCGGGCGCGAGCGAGGAGTACGTCGCCGCCCGCATGGAGCTGGCGAAGGCGGAGCGGGCCCTGCGCGACCGGATCGAGGAGGTCGCGGCCGCCCGGCGCCGCATGCCGCCGGGGCGCGTGCTCGGCCGGTACTCCTTCGCGGAAGGCCCGGCGGATCTCGGCCGCGCGGAGCCGGTGCGGGAAACTGCCCTGCGCGAGCTGTTCGGCGAGCACCGCACGCTCGTGGTCTACCACCTGATGTTCCACCCGGACGACGACGAGGCGTGCCCCATGTGCTCGATGTGGGTAGACGGTTTCCGGGGCGTGACGCACCACCTCGCGCAGCACGCCGGCTTCGCGGTGATCGGCAAGGCGCCGCTGCCCAAACTCCGGGCGTGGGCGGCGCGCCGCGGCTGGTCCGGGCTGCGGATCCTGTCCAGTCACGGCACTTCGTTCAACGCTGATCTCCACGCCGAACGCGCGAACGGCGACCAGCGGCCGATGATCAGCGTATTCACCGCCGAAGGCGAAGCCGTGCGGCATTTCTACTCGCTGCCGGCGAACTTCCTCGACGACAGCCAGCGCGGCATCGACCTGCTCTCCCCGGTCTGGAACGTGCTCGATCTCCTCCCCGGCGGCCGCGGCGAGTGGTACGCCGGAAACGACTACGCCTGACCGGACGCCAGCCGGAGGGCGTCGGCCGCCAGCGCGGTTCCGCGCACTCGCGCGGCGATCTTGCCGAACGCGATGTCGCGGGAGGTCGACGCGTCGTCGGCGAAGGGAGCGAATCCGCAATCGTCGCAGGTGCCGAGACACTCGACCGGAAGATGCTCGGCCGCTTCGAGCACCCGGTCGCACACCTCCCCCGCGGTCTCGACGCGCGGGTCGAGCGGATCCGTGACCCCGACGAACACGCGCTGCCCGTCCCGGCGGTGCCGGGCGATCTCCGCCAGCACCTCCCGGCGCCCGGGCTCGCCGGCGAGCGCGACATAGAACTTCCCGGCGCGCAGGCTGAACAAGGCCGGGAGGAGCGCGGCGTATCCGACATCGAGGCTGTGGGTGGAATCGAGGTCGCCGCCGGGGCAGCTGTGCACTCCGATCCGCTCCCGTTCCCCGGGCGAAAACCGGTCCAGCACCCGGTTGTTGAGTTCGACGAACGAGCGCAGCAGACCGCCGGACGGGTCAAGTTTGAGGGAGAGCCTGCCTTCGGTGAAATCGAGCTGAACCGTCTCCGCGCCGGCGTCGAGGCACCGCCGGATGTCGGCCTCGCTCCCGTAGGCGAGATCCTCGAGGAAGTCTTCCCGCGAGTAGCCCGCGATCCCCGTCTCGGGATAGAGCAGGCTCAGCGCCGACGGGGCGATCACCGCTTGCTTCACCGGTCGCCGGGTGCGTTCCCTCGCCGCTCGCAGGTATTCGTCGGCGTACACCTGGTAGGCGAACGGGCCGGCGGTCAGCCGCGGCAGCTGCCGCGTGTGCCCGTCCGCGAAGGGGATGACCGCTCCGTCCGGGGCGAGGGCATGCAGCCCGTCCAGCGGATAGGTCACGAAGCTCGGTTTGGCCTGCTCGCCGTCGGTGACCACCGGGGATCCGGTGGCCTCGAACCGTTCCAGGGTGTCCGCGAGGGCGGTTTCCCGAAGCTGGTCCAGCCGCCGCTGCCCGATCTCCCCCTCCGCGAACGCGCGCAAGCCGCGCACCAGGTAGTCCGGCCGGGGAATGCTGCCGATCGGCTCGGTCGGGATCTGCGGTGTCATCGGGGGCCTGCCTCTCCGTCCAGTCGCGCCGTTTCCCGGAGCGCGATCCGTTGCCGTCTGCCGATCCAGCACGCGGCCACAGCCGAACACAACGCGAGCGCCGCCACCGCGACCAGGACGTCCGACGCCGAGTAGACGAACGCCGCGATCAGCAGCGGCCCGCAGAGCCCGCCCAGCCGGTTGCACAAGGACACCGCACCGGTCGTCCGGCCCCGGCCGGCGGGATCGGCGAGATCCGCGGCGATCGGCAGGAACACCGCGGCCATCGTGTTGACCGAGAACAAAGCCGCGACCAGCGCACCGGCGCACACCCACGCGATCGACGACACCGCGCCGGTCCCGGTCAGCACGAGCAGCAGCACGGCCGTGGCGGCGGCCAGCCCCGCGCTCAGCCGGACCGGGCCGAACCTCCGGTGGCACCAGGTCAGCAGCAGCGCGCAGGGCACCATCACCACCGCGGCCACGCTCAACCACAGATTCGCCGCGGACACCGTGAGCCCGCCGGACCGCGCGAGGCTCGGCACCCACGTCGTCAGCCCGAAGGTGAGCACTCCGATCAGGAACGCGTAGCCCCGTTGCAGACCGGAGCCCAGCGCGCGGACGTGCACTGGTTCGGCGGTCCCGGCGTCGAACCGCGCCGCGATCCGGTCCGGCACCCACGGCGTGAGCGCCGCGAGCGCCAGCCCGGTCGGCGCGCCGATCAGCCACAGCACCCGCCAGCCGAAGACCGGTTCGAGCCACAGCGCCGAACCGGCCGCGACGAGGTAGCCGACCGCGCTGGCCAGCACGGAAAGCGCGAGCACCGCGGAGCTTCGCGAGCTGCTGCGCAACGCGTCGGTCAGCATGACGATCAGCAGCGGGGCCAGTCCCCCGACTGAGGTGCCCATGAGCGCGCACATCACGACATTGCCGGCGAACGTCGGCATCGAACCGCACATGCTCGTCGCCGCGAAGGCCAGTGTCGCGACGAGGTAGCTGCCGCGGCGGCCCCAGCGGTCGGCGAGGACGCCGAAGACGACCGCCCCGATCGCGGTGCCGGTCAGTCCGGCGACAGCGAGGAACGACGCGGTTTTCGCGTCCAGTCCGTACTCGCCGCGCATGCCGGGGATCACGAACCCGAGAGTGGAGGTCTTGCTGACGTCGACGGTGAGCGCGGCCGTCCCGATCACGGCGACGAAGAGGCGTCGCTTGCCGTCCGGCGGCGGCTGCGGCCGGCGTCCGGTCCGCAGGGCCGTGCCCACGATCACGAGCAGCAGTCCCGCGGCGGCCGCGAACATCTCCGGCATCTCCGACAACGGCATGCCCTGCAACGGCATTCGCGCAGCCGGTTGCGGCATCGCCATGCCGGGGTCCATGGCGAACGCCCGCACGACGCCGATCACCGAGCAGGCGAGCACCACCGCCGTTCCCCCGGCGACCGCCCACCTCCAGTCTGGTTTGGACACTGGTCTCCCTCAGCCGTAGGGTCGCAGTGCGGCGGCCAGTTCCGGCGGAATCTCGACCGGCGTCACCTCGGAACCGGTCCGCTTCACGCAGGCGACCGACTGGGCGCCCCGGGCGGCGAGCTGCCCGGCGCGCCGGAACTCGAAGTCCATCGCTATCCGGTTCCCGTTCTGGGCGCGCAGGGTCATCGCGATGTCGATCTCGTCGAGCGCGAAGCATTCCGCGTAGTAGTCCATCGAGCACGACACTGTCACCATCGCCAGTTCGCCTGCCTGCAGCGCTTTCAGCACCCCCGGCGAGCGCGCGGCGAGGAAGTGCTCCCGGCAGTGGCCTTGCCAGTGCAGGTAGTGCGCGAAGTACACATTGCCGACCAGGTTCGTCTCGTCCAGCGTGACGACGTGGCGATGGTGGAAAGCGCGCATCACCGGCCCCCCGCGGCGATCGTCAGCTTCACCGGCTCCAGGAACCCGAGCACCCGCGTCGTGGCGGTGATCACCGGACGCCCGCCGGAGTCGTCGGCCGCCAGTTCCCGGTCGGCCGCCGTCCCGGCCGAAACCGTGACCGTGCCGGACGAAACCTCGGCGACGAGGTTCCGCCCGGCGCCCGAGGTGACGATCTCGAGGTCGTCGGCGAGCCCGGTTTCGATCAGCCGCCGCGACAGCCAAGGCCCGACGAGACGCGCGGGCAGCCCGTCCGGCCACGGAAGCTCTCCGGTCGCCCGCAACCTCAGCCCCTGCCAGTGCGCGACCGCGGCGCCGTCCGGCCGCGCCAGCACGGCGTCGAACTCGTATTCGTCCGCCGTGTGCCCGGTTTCCCGCGCGTGCACGACAAGCGGACCGGAGGGCTCCGCCCACACGCTGAACCGCGCCACGCCGACCGGCAGTGCGCGCCGATGCGGAACGCAGGCCAGCAGCGCGTGGATGGTCGCGTCGTGCGCGGCCGGATCGCCCAGCACCAGGCTGCCGCTGTGGAACGGCGAGAACCACGGCCCGGGCTTGCCGGGATTGATCAGCGCCCGCACCCGGAACGCCGACAGCTCCCCGTAGTCCGACACTCGCCGGAACCGGCCCGAATGGAAGAAAAGACTGCCGTACCAAGGGTTTTCCCGACCGGCGGCGACCGGCGAGGCCGGCTGGTCCGGCGGACGGCGGCCGGCCGCCCGCACCTTGGCGGTGAACCGCTCGGCGTCGTCGGACAGCACGACGTCCACTCTGTCCTCTTCGGACAGTGCGCGGACGCGGACGGTGCGCTCGCCGGTGACCGGCGCGCGGAACTCGACGTCCTGCAGCGAAAGCGGCCGCGCCGGGCCGCCCGCGAACGAGGCCGCCTGCGCCATCGCCTCCATTCCGACCACCGCGGGGAGCACCGGGATCCCCTCGATGCGGTGCTCGTCCAGATACGGGTCGGAGCCGAGTGCCAGATCGGCTTCGAGCACGGCCTCGACGCCGGGCACGTGCGCCGGAGTCCGCTCGGCGAACCGGGCCATGGCCGCGGGCTCGCCGACGCTGAGGGTGGGGCTGGCCGGGAACCGCGAGGCGAGCAGCACCGTGCACGGCGCCCCCGGATCGGCCAGCACCTCGAACAGCGCACGGACGCCCAGTTCGGGTTCGATCGGTTCGACGCCGCGGCGGCGCAAGGCGTCCACCACGTCCATCCGCGCACCCATGCCGAGTTTCGCCCACAACGACCATTCGAGGACGTGCGTGCGGCAGGACGGATGCCCGGCCGCCCACCGTTCCAGTTCGACGCGCAGCCAGTCGTTGGCGACGCAGTACTCCGACTGCCCGGCCAGTCCCTGGCGGCCGATGATCGAACCGAACCCGAGCACCAGCCGCAAGCCGGGCAGCTTGTCCAGCAGCGCGCGCAGCCCGCACACCTTCGGGCGCAGGGTCGCCGCCAGCGACGCTCCGCTGACGTCGCCCATCAGTTTCGGTTCGTTGACTCCCGCGCCGTGGATCAGCGCGCGCACCGGGCCGAATCCGCCGGCGGCTTCCACCAGCCCGGCGGGGTCGGCGACGTCGGCGCACACGTAGTGCGCGGGGACCGGCAGCGCGGCGAGCGCCTCCGCCACCTCCGGGTCCCGGGCCGGGGTCCGGCCGGCCAGCACGAGGACGCAGCCGGTTCGCCGGGCCAGCGCGGCGGCGACGTACGCACTGATCCCGCGAACTCCCCCGGTCACCAGGCAGACGTCGTCCTTCGCCAGCGGAAGCGGCGCGCCGCCGGAACGTGCCGACGGCGCCATGACCGCTCGCCGCAAAGAACCGTCCGGCTCGCACCGGAGTTCGAGGTATCCGTTGTGTCCGGCCAGCGCGGCCGGGTCGACCCGCTGGTTCTCGTCCCGCGTCTCGACGACTGTCACCGAGCACGGATCGGCTTCGGCCGAAACGCTTCTGGCCAGTCCCGCGGCCGCCGGGTGTCCGGTGTGGACGACGAAAAGATGCCGGGGGCGCCGGGCGTCGATCTCGCGAAGCAGGGCCGCCACCGTGCCCGGCCCGGCTCCGGTCCGCAGCGCCACGGCGATCCCGGAAGCCTCGCCCTCGGCCGCCGCTTCGTGCAGCCAGTGCCCGGCGCCGGCCCGCACCTCCCAGCGCACCGGCGCGGGTTCGCCCGCTTCGAACGGCACCCATCGCGGCTCGAACGACCGCACCCAGGGGCGAATCGGCGCGACGGTCCCGGTCCGGCTCCCGGCTCCGGAGAGCCCGGCCAGCAGCCGCGCCGCGTCGCCGACCGTGGCGTCGGCCAGCGACAGGGGCGTGTCCGGCGGCTGCCGGTCCAGCGCCTCCGCGACGCTGCTGACCAGCTGGACCACCTGCAACGAGTTCAGGTGCAGATCGCCGAGCAGCGTGGCGTCCGGGGCGATCGCGCTGGGCGGGAGTTCCAGCGCGGCGGCGAGGTGCCCGGTCAGCGCCGCCAGCGGGTCGGTTTCGCCGCGGACGGGCTCGGTGCGGGCCGGCTCGGCCGGGCTTCCGGCCCGGTCGCGCGGCCCGGCCAGAAGCTCGGCCGCGCTCGTCCATCCTTTCCGCGTCTCGCACGGGTTCGCGACGAAGGAGGGCCGGGCGTCCAGCGGCAGGGTCCGGAACGCGCGCCCGGCGAACCACGGGTCCAGGTCCGCCGCCCCGGCGGCCGCGAGCACGGCGGTGGCGAACGCGTGCCGCCGCTCGTCGCCGCCGCAGTCCATGCTCACCGCGCGGATTCCGCACGCCGCGGCGAGACCGGTCAGCATCGTGCCGGGACCGGCTTCGACCATCAGCTCGCAGCGGCGGGACAGTTCGGCGATCGCGTCGGCGAACAGCACCGGCCGGGTGAGCTGGTCGACCAGCAGTTCGCGGATTCCGCCCGCGGTCGCGGAAATCTCCTTGCCGGTCACGGTCGACACCACCGGACGGACCGGCTGGCCGAGGCCGCCGAGCGCGGCGCGCAGCGGACCCTCCGCGGCACGCATCGCGGGACTGTGGAAACCGTGCGACACGGCCAGCTCGACGGCGCGCACGCCCGCGGCCGCGGCCCGGTCCAGGACGGCCCGGACCCCTTCCCCCGGGCCGGACACCACGATCTGCTCGGGCGCGTTGTACCCGGCGATCACCACGTCGGTGCCGGACAGCAGCGGGCGCGCGTCGTCGGCCGCGACGGCCAACGCGGCCATGGTGGTCTTCCTGATGCCGTACTCGGCCATGATCCGGCCGCGCGCCGCCGCCAGCTCCAGCACCTCCGCCGCCGAACACGCGCCTGCCCAGTGCAAAGCCGTCAGCTCGCCGAGACTGTGTCCGCAGGCAGCGTCGACCACGGTGCCGAGTTCCCGCAGCCAGGCCAGCGCCGCGAGCGACTGCCAGACGATCACCGGCTGCGCGACGGCAGTGTCGGCCGAGGCCGTGAACTCGCCGGGCAACGGCGGGAACGTCACCCGCTCCGCCCAGCGCGCCCGAGTCGGCCGCACGGGTGCGGCCTGCCCGGGAAACAGCAGCCCCACGCGAGGTGCCGGCCCGGCGCCCAGCGCATAGCCTTCGCGCTCGGCGAAGCGGAGACCGCCGTCCCAGTCCGCGGCCGCCCTCGCGGCGGCCTGTGCCGCCGAGGCGAGTTCGTCGGGCGTACGCGCCACGAGCGCCGCTCGTACTCCTTCGCCCCCGCCGCTCGTCCGCCAGGCGGTCGCGGCCAGATCGCCGACTTCCGCGGCGGAAAGCTGAACCGCTGTGCCCGCGAGCGCGTCGAGCCGCCGCGCGAGCCCCGCGCTGTCGCCGGCGCCGAGATACACGATCTCGGCCGCTCCGATCCGCGCGGACCAGCGGCGCACGCCCGCGGAGAGCACCGGAGGAGCTTCCGCCCGCGTTCCTTCGAGCACGACGTGGGCGTTGATGCCGCCGAACCCCATCGAAGACACGCCCGCGACCGGCAGCGGGTCCGTCCACGGCTCGGGCTCGTCGAGGACCCGCAGCCGCGCTCCCCGCAGCAATTCGTTCGGCCGCACGCAACCGGTGGTCGGCGGCAGCACGCGGTGGGCCACCGCCAGCACCGCCTTGATCAGCCCGGCCACCCCGGCGGCGGCCTTGGTGTGCCCGATGTTCGCTTTGACCGTGCCGAGCGCCGCGGGCGCGCCGGTGCCGAGAACCTCTTTCAGCGTCCGGAGTTCGACGTCGTCGCCGACCGCGGTACCGGTGCCGTGGCCCTCGATCAGCCCGGCCCGGCACGGATCGAGGGCGGCCTTGCGGTACGCGCGAGTCAGCGCCAAGGCCTGCCCCCGGCGTTCCGGCCGCGACAACCCGCCCGCACCGTCCGAAGAGGACCCCCAACCGACTATCCGGGCGTAGCTGCGCCGTCCCGAACGTTCGGCGTCCTCCGCGCGCATCAGCGCGACCACCCCGCACCCTTCGCCGGGGAGGAAGCCGGTCGGATCGGCGTCGTACACCCGCATCTCGTCCTTCGCGAGCGCGTCGAGCCGGGAGAACCCGACCAGTTCGAACGGGTCCAGCGACATGTCCACGCCGCCGGCGAGCATGAAGTCGCACTCCCGGTCGGCGAGCGCGCGGCAGGCCGTCATCACCGCGAGCAGGCTGGACGAACAAGCCCCGTCGACGGTGTAGCCGGTGCCGTGGAAGTCGAACTGGTTGCAGACCCGTCCGGCGATCGTGTTCGCGAGCGCACCGGCGAGCGTTTCGTCGCCCGGAACCGGGAACGGCTGTTTGACCAGTTCTTCCAGGCGGTGCAGCACGTCGGCGGCCGCGTCGTCGCCGATCCCCGCCGCCCGCAGCGAGGTCGCCGCCGCGTCCGCGAGAAAGGGCCAGCGCAGCCGCAGCGTCCCGGCGCGGGTGAACTCGCCGGTGAGCGAATTGCCGAAGACCACCCCCGCGGTGTCGCGGTCGAGCCCCTCGCCGAGCGGGCAGCCCGCGTCGGCGAGCGCGGCGGCCGCGGTTTCCAGCGCGAGCCAATGGGTCTGGTCGGCCGCCCGGTACAACGGCCCGGGAATGGCGAACCGCTGGCGGTCGAACTCCCAGTCGCGCAGCACCGCCGCGTGCGAGACGGCGACGAGGTCCGCGTCCCGCGGCCCGCCCCGGTAGCCCGCGCCCAGCCGGACTTCAGGCAGCCGCCGGAAGGCCCGCCTGCGCCCGAGCACGTTCTGCCACAACTGTTCCGGGCTCGTCGCGTCCGGATACCGGCACGCCAGCCCGACGACCGCGATCCGGTCGCCGGTCACAGCGCGCTCCCGACGGGACTGCTCGCCGGGGTTTCTCGCGCGGCCGCCGCGGTCGCGGCGCGCCTCCTGCGTCGTTCGACCGCGAACAGCACCGCCGCTCGGAGCACGCACGTGATCACGAGGGCGAAGAAGTAGCCGAAGACCACGCCGCAGACCACCAGCACGCCGTAGACGAGAGCGTTGACGAAGCCGAAAACAGCCTGGTTGCGCGGTTTCGCCGGCGAGGTGGCCGGATCGGTGATCATGTAGTTGGTGTAGATCACGAAGGCGAGTCCGGTCATCGGCACGAGCGCGCCCAGCAGCGCGTGGTCGAACAGCAGCCAGCGCAGCACCGCCTGCAGCAAGTAGCCGCCTGCCCAGCCGAGGATCAACGGGATCTTCTTGGTGAGCATCGCGTTCAGCATGGTGCCCGCCGTCAGGATGGCCAGCGGCAGCAGCCAGTCCCAGGCCCCCGTGAGGTAGTTCGTGAAGTGGTACGGCGGGGCGATGCCGACCCAGGAGAACGCCAGCAGGGTCACCACGATCCCGGCGTTCGACGGGTTGAGCACATGCCGGAGCTTGCCCTTGATCCGCAGCCGGAACAGATACTTCGTCGCGTGCGCGACCACGACCGCGAACAGATAGGGCCAGACCGAGGCGTTGCCGTACAGCAGCATCGAACAGGCCAGCGCGGTGATGTGCGGCGGCAGCAGGAAGACGAACAGCGCGCGCGGGCCTCCCGCGAATTGCGGACGGCGCTGATGCGCCCAGGCGTCCAGCCACTCCAGCACCAGCGCCACCGCGTAACTGGTCGCCAGCGCGGCGAGCGGCGTCACCGGCGACTGCTCGAACCCCAGCACCAGGTAGCCGAGGAGGTTGAAGCCGGTCAGCGACATCGCGAACCGCTCCAGCGCCTTGACCCGCACGTCCGCCGCCGGTCGTCCGCGCGGCTCGCCGGACGCTCCGTCGCCCGCCGTGACCGGTGCGGCCGTTCGCGCGGCGGTCACTGGGCCGCCGCCGTTCCGTCGGGCCGCAGCAGCACGGTGCGGTGACCGGGCGCGACGGTGATTTCGGCGCTGCGCACGGTCGTGCCGGAACGCCAGGTGACGGTCGCGTCGACGGGCACGCGGTCCGGCAGCGCCAGGTGCACGAGGCTCCCCGAAACCCCGGCATGCCCGTTCGCCGGGTACAGCTGGGTCTTCTGCGGGTGCGCGCCGTGCACGGTCACAGTCGCTCCGATCGCCGCTCTGGTCCCGCCCGCGGCGCCGGGCTGGACCAGGTTGAGGTCCGCACCCGCGCCGGTGCTGGGCGACGTGTTGCGCAGCAGGACCGAGTCCTCCCACTGGTTCGCGACCAGCACGTCCAGCTTCCCGTCGCCGTCGACGTCCCCGAAGGCGAGGCCGCGCGTGTTCCAGGGGTCGGCGATGCCGAGCGGGCCGGCCAGATCGGCGTACCGTCCGCTTTCCGAGCGCACGTAGAACGGATTGCTCTGGTGGCCGGAAAGGTCGTCGCCGAGCCGGAAATGCGGCCACACCGCCGGATAGCGCAGCATTTCGTCGTTGCCGAGCGCGAGTTCCTGCAGCAGCGCCCAGCGGTCCGTGTCCCCCTTGAGGAACCCGGTCGCCTGCATCAGCTGGTCGGAGCCGGAGTTGTCGAAGTCGCCCGCCTTGATGTCCCACGCCCAGCCCGAGCGGGCCAGCCCGAGGTCTTCGCTGCGCTCGTCGTAAGGGAACACGCCGCCCAGCAGCTGCCGCCCGGATCCGGTCGGGACGAACGCGAAATTGCTCTCCTGCAAGGCATACGGCGTGGTGATGTTGCTGACCGCGATCATCGGCAGCTCCTGGTCGCCCCGGTAGCTGAAGGTCACGCCCATGCCCTTGAACGAGTCGTGGCCGAGCACCTCGGACCTCGGCGTCACCAGATCCCGGGAACCGTTGACCTCGGCGAACCGCACGTGGCCCGGCGAGGAGGTGTTGACCAGCAACTGGTCCGGGCCGAAGTCGTTGGCCACGTACACGTCCGGGAGCCCGTTGCCGGTCAGGTCCTGAAGGCCGAGCGCCAAGGTCCAGGAATTCGCCGAATCCGCCGGAAACGCCGTGCTGGCGTCGGAAACCTCCGGAGCCGCGCCCGGCGTCCCGGTCGGGCGGAGGAGCAGCAGGCGGTTGGTGCCGGCGTTGCGCGCCTTGTTCATCCCGTCCTGCATCTGCATCCGGGTGTCGTCCGCGGCGGCGGGGTCGAGCACCCGCGCCCCGTCCGGGAAGTAGTTGCCCACGAGCACGTCCAGGTGCCCGTCCCCGTCCACGTCGCCGACGTTGACCACGCTGGAGTTCCACACCTGCATCGGCGAGACCAGCTCGCTGGGCCGGAACTGCGCCGCCGACGGGAGCTGCCCGGGCGAGCCCTGGTTGAGGAACAGCACCGGCGAGCGACCCCAGTAGTACACCAGGAAGTCCAGCCTGCCGTCCTCGTTCAGATCGGCGGGCACGCAGCCCATCGGAGCCATCGTCGCGTCGTAGGGCAGTCCGCTCGGGGCGAGCCGGAACCGGGCGTACTGCGGCCCGCCGGCGCCGGGCACCGGCAGAACGGTCACCGAATCGTCCCGCGGGTCCACCAGGCACGCGTCCGCCGTGCGGCCGAGCCCGCGCAGATCGGCCAGCGCCACCGCCGAGCCCACCGCGGAGATCCACGCGCGGATGCCTTCCAGCGACGGCTCGACCGTCCGTTCCGCGCGGGAATGCGGGGGCGCCGAGTTCAGCGGGACCTTTTCGAATCCGAAGCGCCCGGCCAGCGCCGAGGTCTCGCTCGCGCCGAGACTGGGCCGGGCGGTGAAGAAGCC
Source organism: Amycolatopsis sp. AA4 (assembly GCF_002796545.1). Classification (GTDB taxonomy): domain Bacteria; phylum Actinomycetota; class Actinomycetes; order Mycobacteriales; family Pseudonocardiaceae; genus Amycolatopsis. The sequence continues at coordinate 3,691,328 of NZ_CP024894.1, read as the reverse complement.
GGCCACGACGACGAACACCAACCCGACGAGGATCGGCACGGGCCTGCGCCACACACCGCGCACGCTCAATCCCCCCTCACTAGCTCAGTATGTGTTTTTCCGGGCCGCCGCGGACCTCGCGGTCACGCCGGACGGCACGCCAGCTTCCGCAGCCGGGACTTCCACTCCAGATACGCTTCCGGGTCGGAACGCTCCTTCAGCCCGTCGGCGGCGGTCTCCGTCCATTCCGCCGCCTCGTCCGGCTCCGCAGCGAACAGCCGCCGGCAGGCCAGCGTCGTGTGCGCGGGCACGATTCCGGAGCGGAAACGCGCCGCGATGGCGAATAACGCACCCTGTCGCAGATACGGCTCAGCTTTTCCGCTGGCCTTCGCCACCTGATCGATTCTCGTTTCGCCCGCGTTTCCGGCGTAACACGCCGCCAGACCGACACCGGCCCACAAATGCGGCCGGGCCGCCGCCGGGAGCGTTGCGATGGCACGGGCGATTCCGTCCGGATCGGCGGACTCGACGAACCACAGCGCGCGCCCGCATCCGGCGAGCCGCGCGTCTCCTTTCACCGTGCCCACAGAACGGGACCGCCGTTTCGCCGCGGCGATTCCGCCGAAATAGACCTCGGCGAATCCGGCGCCGTCAAGCGCGAGCCAGCGCAGCAACGGCGTGCGCGGCAGAACGACCGGTACCGGCAGCCGGGAAGGCACCAGTCCCCAGCCGTAGCCGACGTGCACGAGATGGACGTAGCCGGAACCGGGGCCGGCCAGCAGTTTGGCGAGCGCACCCGCGGATCCCATGGTCGCGAGGTCGGTCAGCGCCGCGCGCATTCCGGCCCCCTCGTAGGCGAAACCCCTTTCCTCGTCCGGAATCCGCGCCAGCGCGTCGTGTGGATCACGCCATCCGGCGACAGCGTTGAAGCCGGCCACGAAACCGCGTGCGCAGTTCTCCAGGACCGACCTGTCCGCGGGCCGGTCCAGGCGGAAACCCCGGCGGGCGAAGTCGGCCGTCCCGGCGGGCAAGCGCAGTTTTCCGGAAAACGGTGTCGGACCGCCGTTTTTCACCGGACGCACCCCCCTCAATGCGGCAGGAACTCGCGGTCAAACGACGTTCGCTCCAGCTGGGGAGGAGCGACGGCCAATACTGCGTCGGACTCGCGAGCCCCTTTGTGGTACCAGTGCCCCACAAGCCAGGTCAAGGCCGTGACGAGGCCGCTCCCGCACGGCCGGCGGGCCCCGGAAAGACCGTTAACTCGACCGGACTATTGCCACGGGGGATACACTTCGCGCGCACGAAATACGATTCCCCGATTGGCCCGGAAAATGAATTCGGCGGAAATCGGCAATGCCCCGGACAGTCAATTCCTCGGCCGAATTCGGGCAGCCGAATCCCGCCGCCGCCGGAGACCGCGCGAACCGGGCGCCCTCCGGAAAGCCGGTCCGCCGGCGACCCGGCGAACTCGCGCCGCGGCGAACGCGGGAACACCGGCACCTTTAACTAGCTAAAAATATAGTCACATCGTCCAGCCGGCGGAATCAGGCCGCAGAAAGCCGCCCCGTCGGTTTCGTCAAGACAGTCCCAGCATGCGGGTGCACCGGTGCACCGCCTCGGGCGGGCCTTCGATCTTGAGGTCGCCGGTCGCCAGCGCGCCGAACGGAGTGATCATCCTGGCTCCGATCCGGACGAAGGTCTCCGCGTCGCTGGTGATGACCAGCACCGGGTTCTCGACTCCGCCGCGCAGGAATTTCACGGTCCGCTCGCGTACCTCGACGGTGAACACTTCGTCGCCGACGCGGAACTCGTACGACTCGTCGATCTCCGGCACCAGCTCGGCCACGACCATGGCCTGCACGGCGAGGAAGCCCCACTCGGCGCGCACCTCGCCGTCCCGGTCGTTTTCCGCCAAAAACTGCATGCCCCACTTCGCGAGATCGAGCAATGGGGCGCGCAGCTGCTCCCCCAGCGCGGAAAGCTGATAGCGTTTGCCCCGGCCGTCCCCCGGCACGGGCAACTGCTCGATCACCCCCTCCTCGGTGAGTATCCGCAGCCGTTCCGCCAGCAGGTTCGGGCCCATTCCCGGGAGGTTTTCGATGATTTCGTTGAAACGCGCCGGGCTGATGAGGAGTTCGCGGACGATAAGCAAGGTCCACCGTTCGCCGATCACGTTCAGGCCCGCGGCCAGACCGCAGAACTGCCCGTAGTCACGCTTGCCAGCCATTGCTCTCGTCGCCCTCCGCCGTACCCGGGTAACTCTATGAATCGATAGTAACACCGCGGTTAGACCAGTTGGCGGCAGGACGCGCCGCCGCGGGCTACGCGCCGGGGTCGCCGGCTCCGCCGGATGGTCCGGTTCGGGCAAGGTCCGCGTAGAGATAGGGTAACGGTTTTCGATCTTCCCTCACTCGTTCAGGCGAGGCCTCACCGGATCGGGGCAACACTTCGAGAAGCGAAACGGGACAGGGCAATATTCTCAACCTGCGCCTCGGACACCCCCGTTCGGACACCCGGGGAGAGGCGGTCGCTACTACGGCCTCTATGGATTGGCATAGCGGAGTTGCCCAGTTCTCGCAGACTTGCGTGCTCTGCTCCGGCGGCCTCGAGTTCAGTACGCGAGTGGCGTGATAGCCCAGCCCGGACGGACCGTCGGAGTCCCGGGCCTCGGCGACCCAGCAGACGTCCAGGCCGATCTTCTCGACCTCCGCCACGACATCCGCCGTCTCGCGGAACTCGCCGGAAGCCTCGCCCGCGTCGACGCTAAGCGGGTTCACCGCCGAGGCGGACGAGTTTCGTCTCGCCGGTCCCGAACGGCTCTCCGCAGTTTCCGCAGACCGGGTCGAGGTGCAGTTCCGCGCCGCAAGAGTGTTCCCACACTGTCGGCGCGGGCCCCTCGGTCACGTACCGGTCGCCCCACTCCATCAGCTGATGCAGGATCGGACGCAGGGCCCGGCCCGCTTCGGTCAGCACGTACTCATACCGTGGAGGGCGCTGTTCGTACTGCACTTTGGCCAGCACGCCGTGCTCGACCAGGGACCGCAGGCGGGCGGCGAGGATGTCGCGGCTCGCGCCGGTGTTGGCCGCGATCTGATCGAAGCGCCGCTGGCCCAGCATCACCTCGCGCAGCGCGAGCAAGCTCCACCGCTCCCCGATCACCCCCAGCGCGTTGGCGATCGAGCACTCCCGGGCCACCATGCACACCTCCTGTCCGCTTCGCACTCTACCGCGCGCGAACCCGGCGAGTTGGAGATCACAACCTAGTCAGTTTGATTTTCCAACTTACAATCCTATGCTGAGGCGACCTGAAGCAGAAGGAGACGGTCATGCCGAATGCGGTCATCGTCGATGCAGTTCGGACCCCGCTGGCCAAGGGCAAGCCAGGCGGCGCCTATTCCTCGATCCACCCGGCGGATCTGCACGCACACGTGCTGCGCTCGCTCGTCGATCGCACAGGCATCGATCCCGCCGTCGTCGACGACGTCATCAGCGGCGCGGTCGGCCAGATCGGCGAACAGTCCGGCAACACGGCTCGGTGGGCGCTGCTGGGCGCCGGGTTCCCGGAGTCGGTTCCGGGCGTCACCGTGGACCGCCAATGCGGCAGCAGCCAGCAGGCCCTGCACTTCGCCGCGCAAGGGGTCGCCGCGGGCGCGTACGACGTCGTGATCGCGTCCGGCGTGGAGTCGATGAGCCGCGTGCCGATCGGCTCCCAAACCGCTGGCAAAGACTTCGTAGGCACCAAGGTGAACGCGCGTTACGCGGACGGCTTGGTGCCCCAGGGCGTCAGCGCCGAACTCATCGCCGATCGCTGGGGCCTCTCCCGCCGGCAGCTCGACGATTTCGCCGCCGAATCGCATCAGCGCGCTGCCGCGGCGTGGAAGAACGGCCTGTTCGACGACCAGGTCAGCGTCGTCAACGACCTCCGCGTCGACGAGACCATCCGCCCCGACACCACGGCCGAGACCCTGTCCGGCCTGCGGCTGGCGTTCCGGAACGAGCATTGGCAGCAACGGTTCCCCGACCTCGAGTGGCAGACGACCGCAGGCAACAGCTCGCCGGTCAATGACGGCTCGGCCGCCGTGCTCGTCACCAGCGAGGAAGCCGCCCGCCGGCTCGGCCTCCGCCCGCGCGCCCGCGTCCATTCCGTCGCGGTGACCGGCGACGACCCGATCCTCATGCTCACCGGGATCATCCCGGCGACCCGGAAAGTGCTGGCACGCGCGGGATTGCGCGTCGACGACATCGACGCGTTCGAGGTCAACGAAGCCTTCGCTTCGGTCGTTTTGGCCTGGCAGAAGGAAATCGGCGCCGACCTGTCCAAGGTCAACGTCAACGGCGGCGCCATCGCGATCGGCCACCCCCTGGGAGCTTCCGGCGCGCGCCTGGCAACGACCCTGCTCAACGTCCTGGAACAACGCGAGGGCCGATTCGGCCTGCAGGTGATGTGCGAGGCAGGAGGCCTGGCGAATGCCACGATCATCGAACGCCTCTGACACCCGGCACCGCGAGATCGGGCACCGCAGCACTCGGTAAGTCCGACGGAAGGACCTACCGGTGCGACCTTCTGCGGCTCCGGCGAATCTCGACCTCGCCGGATTCGGTCTCCCGCACCGGGTCCGCCGTCACGCAGACCCGCACCGGGCGGCCGGTCTCCGCCTCGACGAACGACAGGGGCGGCCGCCCGCCTTGCAGATGTTTGTCGCCCCACTGCACCAGCGACAGGAGCACCGGCAGCAAATCCTCGCCCGCCTCGGTGAGCCGGTATTCGTCGCGGGCCCGCTTCCCCGGCTCCTGATACGGCGCCCGGACGACGATCCCCGCGGACTCGAGCTGGCGAAGCGCCCGCGACACCGCGGGAGCGGACGTCCCGATGCGCGCCACGAAATCCTCGAACCTGGTCGTGCCGTAAAAACACTCGCGCACGGCCAGGAATACCGTCTTGGTGCTCAGCAGGTCCAGCGCGCGGGCGGCCGAGCACCGGTCGCCGATCGCCCAGGCGTCCCGGTCGCGCAATCGCTCCTCGAAGTCCATGGCCATCGGGCCAGCGTACCTAATGTTTGCGTTACTCAGCTCTCCCGTGGTTCCCTCTAACTAACGTTCTCGTTACTCAGCAGGAGGATGCAGTGGTTTCAGCAGCGGGCAAGGTGGCGGTCGTGACCGGCGGGCGGCGAGGGCTCGGCGCGGCGCTCGTGGACGAACTCCTCGCGCGCGGAGCGCGAAAGATCTACTCCACTGGCCGCTCGGCATACGCCGACGAACGCCCCGAGGTGGTGCCCGTCGAACTCGAGGTCCGCTCGGAGGAATCGGTCGCCGCCCTGGCCAAGACGGCATCGGACGCCGAGATCGTCTTCAACAACGCGGGCGTCCTCCTGCCGCAGACTCTGCTGGACGGCGACCTGGAAACCGCGATCGAAACCTTCGACGTCAACGTCTTCGGACTCCTGCGGGTCGCGCGGGCATTCGCGCCCGTGCTGGCCGCGCACGGCGGCGGCGCCCTCGTGAACATGCACTCCGTGCTGTCCTGGCTGGCCGGGAGCGGCGCCTACGGCGCGTCCAAGGCCGCGGCGTGGTCGGTGACCAACTCGCTGCGCGTCGAACTGGCCGCGCAGCGCACCCAGGTCGTCGGCGTGCACGCCGGGTTCATCGACACCGACATGGTCTCCGCGATCGACCAGCCGAAGGCCACCCCCGCCCAGATCGCCGCGCGAATCCTCGACGGCTTGGAAGCCGGGGACACCGAAGTGCTCGCTGACGACGTCACGGCGACCGTCAAGGCAGCGCTGTCCGGACCGGTGGAGAACCTGACGTTCTCCGTCGCCGGCTGACTCCGTTTCCCGCGCACTCGGAAGGAGCGCCGTCATGCCACTGTGGACGATCCACCACACCCCAGACCTCTTCAGCGCCGCTGAGAAACACGATCTCGCGTCCCGCGTCGCCGACCATTACGAAGCGATCGGCCTGCCCCGGTTCTACGCGGTCACGGTCTTCCAGGAAGCCCGGCCGGAGAACTTCTACGTGGGCGGGAAACCCGTCGAAGCCGGGGCCCGCATCGTGATCGACCACATCGCGCGCACCAGCGCCGGCCCGGAAGCCCGGCGGCGCACCGCGAAGTGGATCAACGGCATGCTGCTGCCGTACCTGGAGAACCGGCCGGGCGTGCACTGGGAGTTCCACGCCGACGAGACCAGCGAAGAACTCTGGATGATCAACGGGCTGACGCCGCCACCCGGCGGTTCCGCCGAAGAAAAAGCCTGGGCGAAAGACAATGCCGCGTCGCCTTACTGAGAACCGGGGCCCGCATCCGGGGCAGTTCTCGCGAACCACCGCCAGCGGGGAGTGTGCGACTGCCGCGTCCTTCCCTCCAGCGACCGCCGTCGCCGTCCGGGAAACCTCGGAAGACGGCCGCTACGAGTTCCCTGCACTTCCCAGCGGCCGGTACGAGGTCGTCACGACCGGATTTCCGCCGAGCACCACGCGTTCTATTCCCCTCGCTCCACAGGTCGGGTTTTTCCGCCAGGCCGCCTCCGCGCTCTGCGCCACCGGGCCCGCACCCGGTCGTGCTGACCGGTGGCTCATGGTGCACCGTTCGCACCACCTCGGCCCGACGCTGCGCTTCACCCCGGCCTGCCGGTAATCGCGATGCGGGCGGTCACGGTCGCCGCGCCGATTCCTGCCCTCGTGACGCGCTGTTCCGTCCCCACGTTCTTCCGGTCGCGGTCGTGCAAGGCGGATAGCCGGACCGCGCACCCGCAGGGAGTACACAACCGCACCACGGCGAGCATTGAGACGATCAGGTGATTCTCAGGCGAGCAGCTTTCAGCCTGCTCTTGTTGCGGCAAGGTCGAACCGTCCCCGACTCGGCCCAGGAGCGCAGCGCGTGCCTTTCAACCCGAACCAGCCCCGAGGCCCCGACGGCAGATGGATCAAGACAGGCGGCGTTTTGACCGCGGCCGCTTTGGCGACAGTCGTGGCGGCGGCAGGCGGCGGAGACACAGTTACTTCGGTCGGCGCCGGACTCGACGCCGCGACGTCCAAGAGTGTGTCCGAAGCGGACACAGCCAACAGCAAAAAGGCCGCACAGAAGGGAGATCGCGCCGAGGCATGGCGACGGCTGGCTCTCAAAGAGGTCAGGCAGAAGATCAAGACGGAGCTCCGCTGCGCCGTCCAGTCGTTCGGCCAGGTTCAGCAGTACTTCCTGCGCCACCCGTGCCAGAAGCTCGACCAGCTGCTGTTCGTCGTGCAGGACACGAACGGAAACCCGATCGCCGGATCGGTCGCCTGGGTGAAGATGCCGTCGACCGAATCCGCCACCGAACTCCGCACACTGGAAGACACCTACGGATCCGGCGATGTCACCCCGTTCGGAACAGAGGTTCTCGAAGCAGCCGGCTTTCGTTTCACCGGAAAGCACTACCGGTCGCGGCAAGACGGGAAATTGGTCGTCATCGCCGAAACAGATCCGCTCGAGGGCCGCCCGTCCGACGCGTTCCTCAAGCAGGTCGCCGAAGTCGCGGACGTCCTCCCGCCGCCGTGACGCGGGCCAGTCCGCGCAGCAATGCCGCATCCGCTGACGGATTCATGCCTGCGAGAAGGAGCTTCCCAATTCCCGCGTTCTGGATCGAGTCAAGGGCGACGGTGCGATCCGCTGTTCCGGCGGGCACTACCCCCTTCTGAGCACATCCACAACGCCTGCACCCGACCAAGATCCGATTGCGAGCATCGCATGCACGCTGACGACAGCGGGGCCGCGACCGCACAGGGCCCCGCCCTCGCCGACTGCCTTGCCCGTTTTCCCTGTCCTCTCCTGGCGCCGCAGGAAAGCGTTGGCCTCGGCCCGGCCGTCAGCTGGAACGTCCAAGGCGTCGATTCTCTGGTAACTGCGCTGGAACTGGTCTACGAGAGCGACAACCGCTGTCAACTGATGGTCAAAACCGTCCGCTCCCGCGAAGGCCTTGACCCGCGCGGGCTTCCGATCGACACCGTTGCCGACCTGCTGAGCAACTACCTCAGCCGCGCCGACGTCCTCGCCCGCCCCGACCGGTACCGCTCCACTCCGGGCAACCTCGACCGCGCAGCGCCGACCGACCCCGCGGCCCACCGCGAGCGCTACCGGCGCATCCAGCACGCCGCCGACCAGGCCACCGCCGCTACCGCGACCGTGGCCTGCGACGACGCCCCGGTCGCCGGGCAGCGCACCGACGCCCTCGGCGCCGGCGTGCTCGAACTCCCCTGGCGCGACGGCGCAACCGTCTGGTGCGTCGGCATGCCCGACATCCTCGACCGCCTCGTCCTGCGCACCGCGACGTCCCAAGACCTCTCCCGCTTCTGACCCGGGCCGGACCGCGACTACCGTTTTCTGTCGCGTTTCCGCAGAACCGCGGCTTCGGCATCCGGCGGAGCGGCGCACTGAGGGTGCAGACGACCGCGATGCGGCTCGGGGTCGTCGCCCGCAGTACCGGCGCAGCACATCGCTGGCGCGGTCGGGCTGCGGCACTGGCGAGATCCTGAGCGCTGGACATGGCCCATCCCTGCTCAACCGCCAGGAGCAGAGGTGTCACCACCGGCACGTCGTCCGGCACTGCAGAACCGTTGACCCCACCCGACCGCTTGAGCAGTTGCTCAAATCTCGGCTATGCTCCGATTTGAGCAACTGCTCAAAAGCGTTTCGGCGGTCGTCCGCAACGACCGGACTGGGGGCAGCGATGACCAGCGTCCATCCCGATCTCAGCGGTGCGCCCCGCCGAGATCGTTGGTACAAGGCGATCACCCGGCTGCTGGCAGTAGCGCTGCTGCCGGTGGCGTTCGTGCGCACGCCGCGCCAAGCTCGGCGTACGGCCTGCCAATGGGCACTGGCCGTGCGTTTCCCCGCCGAGGACCTCACCGGCCTCACCACGGCGACCCGCGCCGCGTTCATGGCAGCGCGCACGCAGGCGTTATGGCGAGACGGCGAACTCATCGGACTCACCTCGGGACACCGGGACGCCGGGGAACAGGAACGCTTGTTCGCCGCGGAAGTCCGTCGGACCGGGTCGCCGGCGGCAGCGCGGCGGCGGGCGCTGCCGCCGAACGAGTCCCGGCACGTCGCGGGGACCGCGCTGGACGTGCGGCCGGTCGAAGGCTCGCGCTGGCTGGAGCGGCATGGCGCGCGTCATCACCTTTATCGGGTGTACGACAACGAGTGGTGGCATTTCGAGTACCACCCCGCCGGCCCTCCGGAACGACTGCCGCACCCGGGTGCCGTCAGGCTGTCGGGGCCTCTACGGTGAAGCCGTGTCCGACACCCGACAACGCCTGATCGACGGCACGATCGAGACGATCCGTACGCACGGACTCGGCGGAACCACGGCGCGGAGCATCGCGGCCGCCGCCGGGGTCAACCAGGCGCTGGTCTTCTACCACTTCGGCACCGTCCACGACCTGCTCCAGGCCGCGTGCCTCGCCGCGACGCAGGCCAGGGTCGCGCCGTTCGCCGAACGCCTCGACGAGGTCGCCGACCTGCGGCAGCTCCTTGCGCTCGGCCGCTCCCTGCACGCCGACGAACGCGCCCAGGGCAACGTCACGGTGCTTGCCCAGATGCTCGCCGGAGCGCAGGCCGACCCCAAGCTCGCCGATGCGACCGCGACGGCCCTGCAGCTGTGGATCACCCCGATCGAGGACGCGCTGACCAGGTTGCTGGCCGACTCCCCGGTATCCGAGGTCATCGACATCCCGGGCCTCGCCCGCGCGGTGAGCGCCGGGTTCGTCGGACTGGAACTCTACGAAGGCGTCGACCCGGACGGGGCCCAGGCCGCCCTGGACGCGCTCGACCGGCTGGCCGTGCTCATCGAGGTGGTCGACGACCTCGGACCGATCGCGCTCCGCGCACTGCGCGGCAAACTCCGCAGAACCACCAAGAAAGCGCGGCCATAGGGACCGGTCAAGCGCTCCCCTGCGCGAAAACTCGGGATCAGCTCAGAAAATGCCGATATCCTCCGCGCGCCGTCCGCGTGGCTCGGCGCACCCGGTAAACCGTCACCGCGACCAGGAGAAGCACCGCGGCTTCCGCCAGGACGCTCAGCAAAGCCTCCGGCGCGGGCTCGAAACCCCGTTCCGAAAAGCCGAACAACCCGGTCGTCCGCGAAAGCACGAAGCCCGCCAAGGATCCCGCCGCCAGCGCGGCCGCCGCCAGCCGCAGCAGGAAGGGACCGCCCAGAGCCACCAGTACGGCCACCGCGAACGCCGCGGACGCCTGAATCAGGAACGACGGCCCGATCACCGGGATCACGCGATAGCCACCGACGTACAGCTGCGCGTGGAGATAGCCGCTCGCCGCGAGGCATACCGCTGTCGCGAGGCGGAGAACGGTGTTCATGCCAGCTTCACGTCCTTCACCGCCAGGCCCGGCCCGCCCGGGCGGTAGGACACCTCGCGGATGCCGAGCGCGTCCTTGAGCTTGCCCGCGGGCAGCGTCACCGGCGTCGGCGCCGGCCGGGATCCCGGCTGGGGCAACGGATACGCGGTCGTCGTCGCGCTGTGGAAGGTGATGTTGCCTTCGGTCTTCGTGAACAGCTGGTGCACGTGCCCGTTGAGGCACGTCACCGACGAGAACCGCCGCAGGTACGAGAGCGCCTGGGTCGCGTCGTCGGTCCCCCAGCCCCACGTCGGGTACATCGCGAACAGCGGGATGTGGCTGAACACGACGATCGGCGTGTCCGAACCGAGCTTCGCGACGTCCTTGCGCACGAACTCCAGCTGGTCCGGACCCAGGTGGCCGAGCTTTTCCAGGCTCAAAGTGTTGACCAGCGCGATGAAGTGGACGCCCTTGACGTCGAAGCTGTACCAGCCGTCGCCCGCCGTGCCCGCGCCGAACGCCTTGCGGTACTTCTGGCCGGCGTCGTCGATCGAGTCGTGCTCGCCGGGCACCGTGGACACGTGCCCGGTGTCGAGAGTGCTCATCATCTGCTTGACCTGGTCGAACTGGGCGGCCGTCGACAGATGGGTCAGGTCGCCGGTGTGCATGACGAAGTCCGGGCGGTACCCGAGCGTGTTGATTTGCGTGATGGCGTCGGTAAACGACGCCTCGACGGCGGTGTTCGCGGGCCCGGTGAAGCCGAGGTGGCTGTCGCTGATCTGAACGAACCGCAGTGCGTTCGGGTCGTCGACGGCAGCGGCGTCGCCCGGCGCGGCGATCCGGCTGATGACTTCGCCGCCGGTGACGGTCAGGACCACCGCGGCGCCGAACCACGCCGTGTGGCGCAGGAGCTGGCGCCGGGTCATGCCCTCCGGGCCGGGGTCGTCTTCGGTCACGGGGTCACCGTCACGGTCGCCGTCATGAACGGATGGATGGTGCACAGGTACTCGAACGTGCCCGGCGTGCTGAACGTGTACTGATAGGACTGTCCGGTTTGGAGGGTCGGCGACCGTAGCGGGCCGCCGGAACCCGTGCTGGTGACGGTATGCGCGTCTTGGTCCTGGTTGGTCCAGGTGACGGTGGTGCCCTTCTTCACCGTCGTCGCGGCGGGCGCGAACGCGAAGTCCTTGATGGCCACGGCGTTCGCCGTCGAGTTCGCGGCCGCGGGTGGCGACGGCGGCTGCGTCATCCCAGGCATCGACGCCATGGGTGTGGCGGCGGGCGGCGGTGCCGCAGGAGGCGACGCGGCGCAGGCCGTCAACGCCAGCGCGGCTGCGGTGACGAGCAGGAAGTGTTTCACCCCAACGGATTTCCTCATACCAGGAATACGCGCGGGGGTTACGCTCCCTCGCCCGGCACCAAGACCTCGACGACGCCGCCGGACTCGCGCACCACCAGGTGCGGCAGCGGCGGCGGAGTCACCGGCAGCTGATGCGTGAGGACCGCGCCGTCGACGGCGAACGACGTCCGGTGGCACGGGCAGTTCAGCCGCCGGGCCGGCGCGTCCAGGTTCAGCCGGCAGCCGAGGTGCGTGCACGTCGCCGAAACCGCGCGCACCTGCCCGCCGGAGCGCTGCACGAACCCGGCGACGGCCCCGAAATCGAACGGCAGCACGCCGCCTTCGGGCAGGTCTTGGGCCGCGACAACAGCTCGCCACTGGCCGTTCTCGGGGCGCAGGGTCTGCTCTTCCGGGGGCGCGGCGGCCGGTTCGGCCCCGGACGTCACCAGGTACTCGACGCCCGCGCCCGCCGCGGCCGCCACCGCGGCGGCCGAGGACACCTGGATGAACCGGCGCCGGTTGCCGCCCCGGACGGGCTCGGGTTCGGGTTCGCGCAGCTCCTGCGCGAGCCGGCGGTGCAGCGCGGCGACGAACTCCTCGCTCGCCGCCGCACCGCCGGGCCGGGCGGCGCGCAGCAGCACCGCGGTCCGCAGCTCCGCCTCATCGCCGGGACCGGCCGCGAACGGGCGCGGCCGACGTCGGCGCAGGAGGTCCTTGACGAACCGGCGGACGCCTCGAGTGCTCACGTCTCCATCCCTTCCGCCAGCTGGGCCGCCTGGCGCAACGCGCGGTGCTGCAGCACCTTCGCGTTGCCGACGGTGGTGCCCAGCTCTGCCGCCGCCTCCTTCAACGAGCAGGCCTGCAGGAACCGCAGGCGCAGGATCCGGCCGTAGCGCTCGGGCAGCTGCGCGAGGATCGCCTCGGCGCGGGCGAGCACGCCCGGGTCGACGGTGTCCGCTTCGAACGCGGCGATGTCGCGCTCCTCGTCCAGGGCGGTGATCTCCCGGCCGAGCGTGCGCCGCCAATGCCCGGCCAGCACCGTCCGCGCGGTGGCCAGCAAGTACGCCCGGACCTCGCCGACGCTTGCCGAGACCCGCAGCGGCCGCAGCGCCGTCAGGAAGACCTCCGTGGTGAGGTCCTCGGCGTCGGGCCGGTTGCCGACCTTCGAGAACATCAGCCGGAACACGCGGTCGACGTTGTCGCGGTAGACCGCCTCCCAGTCCGGGTAGACGTCCGCGCCGACCGCGTGCAGCCGCGCGCGAGGCACCGCGCCCGCTTCGTCCTGTTCGGCGCGTCTGCGCCGGAACCGCTGTGCCACCGGCACCGCCCGCCTTCTCCCCACCGGACTCTTCCCGCCACCAGAGGGATACGCACCGGGGTTACGCCGTAACCGAAGACCGTATCCGTGAGCGGAGTTCCCGACGACCCGAGGAGCGAAATGACCGCATCGATGTCACGCCGGCACCTACTCGCCACCGGCGGGGCGGCCGCCGCCGTCCTCGCCGCCACCGGCCTGCCCCGGCCCGCCGCCGCGGCGACGCCGATCCGGCCGGGCGGCGCGGACGTCGTCCTCGCCTGGAACCGCGAGCTGCTGGCGATCGTGCGCACGCCCGGCCTCCAGCCCGCGACCGTGCACCCGACGCGCAGCTTCGCGCTAATGCACGCAGCGATGTACGACGCCGTCGTCGCGACGACCAACAGCGGGCGTCCGTACCTGTTCACGCTCGATGTCCGAGGCCCGGCGGCACCGGAAGCGGCGGCAGCACAGGCCGCGCACGACGTCCTGGCCGCGCTCTACCCCGCCCGATCCGCGGAATTCGCGCGCCTGCTGACCGGGCAACTGACCGGCATTCCGCCAACCCCGCGTGACGGCGGCGTACGAGCTGGGCGTCTGGTGGCCCGGTTGCTCCTCGGCCTGCGCGCGGACGACGGCTCCGCAGCGGTCCCGCCGGTCCTGACGCCGGGCACGGCCCCCGGGCAGTACCGGCCGACGCCGCCCGCGTTCGCGTCCGCGGTGTTCACCCACTGGCCCGCCGTGACGCCGTTCGTGCTCGACCGGGCCGGGCAGTTCCGGCCCCGCCCCTACCCCGCGCTGGATAGCGCCCGGTACGCGAGAGCCCTGAACGAGGTCGCCGCGACGGGCCGGGACACGAGCACAACGCGCACCGCGGACCAGACCGTGCAGGCGCGGTTCTGGGCGGCGCCGATCTGGAACTACTGGAACGAGATCGCACAGTCGGCCGTCGGCGGTTCGCGCAGCAACCTGCTCGTCGCGGCCCGGGTGTTCGCACAGCTGAACCTGACCTTCGCCGACGCCGTGATCGCGTTCTACGAAGCGAAGTACCACTACCGGATCTGGCGACCGATCACCGCGATCCGCCTCGCCGCCGACGACGGAAACCCGGCGACGCAAGCGATCCCGGACTGGTCGAGCCTCGCCACCACCCCGGCGGACCCCGCGTACCCCGGCGCGCACAGCGTCGTCTCGCAGGCGGGCGCGCTGGTCTTGAGCCAGGAGTACGGGCCGCGATGGACGCTGAAGGTCACGTCCGAGTCGCTGCCGAACGTGGTCCGGCGGTTCAGTACGTTCCAGGACGCCGCCGACGAAGCCGGGTTGAGCCGCATCGCCGCGGGAGTGCACACCCGGCTCGACCACGACGCCGGTCGGCAGCTGGGCCTGGACGTCGCCGCGTTCGTGTTGCGCTGCTGACCGAGTAAGCGGTTTGGCCCGCGTTCCAACGCTAGCCGCTCTCCACCGGCCCCAGCTCGCCGAATCGTAGTGTTCAGCTTGCGCCGCTCTGAAGCATCGTGATCATCGCTTCCGGCGTGATCGCTTCCGGCCGGTCGCTGACTTGTCCGTCGCCGATCTCCACGACTCGCCATCCGCCGTCCGCTCGCTGGACGAGGTCGACAGTCACGAACGGCAGCCCCAGCGCCGCGACCAGCGGTCGGACCAGGGTGAGGTCGGGGTCGGCGACCGCGGCGCCGGGCGGATTGTCCGGGTGCGGTCCGATGATCCGGCACCGGCCGTCGACCCACCACGTCCGCACCTCATCGGAGGTGAAGTTCTCGAATCCGCGAAGGACGAATCCGCCGACCATGTCCTCCGCGCGCAGCTCCCGGAATCTGCTTGCCACGGCCCAAGATTTCTCCGCGTCGCTCAGCTCGGGGATGAATGCCGCCTCGGTCCAGTAGTGCTTCATGGACTTGGCGTAGTCGCGCAGCACGGCAGGGCCTGGCCCCAAGTCGCTTCGCGCACGGTCGAACGCGGCCCGGTCGTCGCCGACTGTCCACACCGATCGCGGTGTTACCGCTGCCAGGCTGGAGTACCAGCCTGGCAGCTCGTGCGCGCGCCGATACTGTTCGGCGGTGGTGCGCAGGGTGACGCCGCGCTGCGCGAGCGCGTCGGCGAAGGCCGCGTACTGCTCGCTGCGCAGCATCCAGCCGCGGTAGACCGCGTCGTCGCCCGCGGGTACCCGGCACACCGCTTGACGTGCTCCTGCCGAGGTCGCCAACGCGTCGTGGTCGATCAGCGCGACCTCGATCCCCGACGCCCGCGCAGCACTCGCCTCGGCCGCGAAGTGTGCATCGGGACGGCGGGGACGAAGCACATCCGAGGGCACGAGCAGCATCATGACCGCATAGTGCGCGACCCGGCCCGGCGACCGCTACACATTTCCTGCCGTGCGGCCGAGGCGGGATACCGCGAGCCGCGAGGGCATCGGAAACTACGCACGCCCAGCGCCCAGGTACCGGAGCAACTCGAGAAACTTGGCACGCGCGTATCCGAATCGAGCCCCTCGTCACCCCCGCTTCAGCAACCGGCCGAACCTCTTCCTCGCGGGCGCGAGTTCCTCGATCCCCAGCGCCGCCAGCACGCCGAACGACACGGCGAGGCCGACCAGGCCCTGCAGGATCAGCTTGACCCACGCGGTGCCCTTGGCCCCGGCGTCCGGCACGATCCAGCCGACGGCGACGGCCGCCGCGACGCCCAGTGCGCTCGCGACTACCGAGAACAGGATCACCCCGAGCGCGCGTTTGCTGCGCAGGTGGCCGAGGCTCACCCACAACCAGACCTGGCCCAGGATCGCGCCGACCACGAACGTCAGCGAGTTCACCAGCATCGTGCCCAGGACGATGCTGTGCGGGTCCAGCAGCACCGGGCACAGGTACAGCAGCGGGACCTTCACCGCGGTCATCACGACCATGATCAGCGTCGGGGTCCGCGCGTCCTTCATCGCGTAGAACACCCGCAGCTGCAACATGACCAGCGCGTACGGCAGCAGCCCGAACGACGAGATCGCGAGCGCTTCGCCGAGCCGGCCCGCGTCGGCTACCGAGTTCGCGCCGCCGCTGAACAAGGCGACTCCGATCGGCTCGCCGACCACCGTCGTCACCGCGGCGATCGGCACCAGCATCACGGTGGAAATGCGCGACCCGTAGGAAAGATCGGCCACCACCTTGCGGGTGTCGCCGTCGGCCGCGTTGCGGGACAGGCGCGGCATGATCGCGGTCAGCAGGGACACGCCGATCACGCCGTAGGGCAGCTGGAACAGCAGCCAGGCGTTGGAGTAAATGGTCACGCCGCCCGCGTCGCCGCTGGTCAGCACCCGCGTGTTGACGGTGAGGCCGATCAGGCTGATCGCGACGTAGCCGAGGATCCACAGCGCGAGGCCGCCGAACTCCTTCATGCGCTTGTCGATGCCCCACCGCCACTTGAAGCGGAACCCCGTCCGCAGCAGCGGCGGCACCAGCAGCGCCGCCTGCACGGCGATGCCCGTCGTGACGCCGATGCCGAGCACGAGCAGCTTCGGGTCGCTCATCCGCACCGGATCGGTCGAGATCTTGCCGGGCATGAGCATGAACAACGCCAGGGTCGCGATGACGACGACGTTGTTCATCACCGGAGCCCACGCCGTCGGGCCGAAGATGTGCTTGGCGTTGAGGATCGCCGACAGCAGCGCGAACACGCCGTAGAAGAAAATCTCGGGCAGCAGCAGCCGGGCGAACGCGTTGGTCAGTTCGGAGCTGGCGTGTCCGCCTCGGTCCAGGTACAGCGAGGTCAGCGCGGGCGCCGCGAACACCGCGAGGACGGTGCCCAGGCCCAGGACCGTCAGGCCCATCGTGAGCATTCGCTGCGTGTAGGCCGAGCCGCCGTCGGGATCGTCCTGCGACCGCACCATCAACGGGACCACGACGCTGCTCAGCACGCCGCCGAGCAACAGCTCGAAAACGCTGTTCGGCAGCGTGTTGGCGATGTTGAACGAGTCGTTCTCCACGCCGGTGCCGACCGCCCACACGAGCATGATCTTCCACAGGAAGCCGGTGATCCGGCTGACCAGCGAGGCGACGGCCATCTTCCCGCTGGACTTCGCTATCGACGGCGGGATCGCCTTCGGCTCGACGCGCGGCGGGCGCTCGGTGACGTCACGCCTCGGGCGATCGGGGCGCGGCGCAGGCGGCGCACCGCCGGGCAGCCGCGGCAGCATGCGAGTGGCGAGGGAATCGTACGGGCGCAAGGCATCCGGGTCGGCGACCGGCCACTTGGTATTCGCCGGCACGCCGCCGACGCGCGGGATGAACACCGTGGCGTCGGGATCGTCCGGCGCCAGCGGCGGGGCGCCGAAGGGCATGCTGTTCTGGCCGCGTTCCTGAAGCCACGGCCGGATCGGCGGCCGCCGCGGCGGGGGCGGCTGCCGGCGAGGATCGGCCGCCTCCGGCGGGAGAGGGCGGGGGCGTTGGTCAGGCGCCGGACGCCGCGTGAGGCGTTCGGGTGGCCGCCCCGGGTCTTTGTTCAACGTGTGCCCATCGCCGACGGTCGATTCGCTCCCCCAGCGTAGTCAGTTCGCGCGCGCCGGTGGTCGATCCGTCGGCAGATCGGGATCCCGTCGCGTCCGGCGCCGGGCACAAGACTGGAGAGGGGATGCCGCCGCGGGTACCGGCACCTCGGCGGCATCCCGGTTCAGGAGGCCGACACCGAGTAGCTGCCGACGGTGAAATTCGACCCGCCGGGCGACGAGGTGATCTCGAAGCCGAACTGCACCTCGCCGAGCGTGACGTCGCCGTACCAGCCTCGTGCCTTGATCCAGTTGAGGACGGCCAGCACGTCCACCCGTCCGGAGTCGGTGTTCGAGGTGCGCACGAACGAGAAGACCGCGTTGCTGCCGTTCGAGCCCCGGTAGACGTCCCAGGTGTGGCCGCCCACGCTGACCGTGGTCTGCCGGGTGCCGAGCGGGCCGACCGCGCCCTGTTTGTTCATCCAGAGCATGATCTCGTAGGCGTTGTTGCCCGCCCAGATGTCGTACGCGGTTTCGTAAGCGCCGCTGCCGGGCCGGTTGACGGCGAAGGCGCTGGTGACGCTGCTCAGGGAACTCAGCGTCCGGCCGACGTTCTTCGCCGAGTGCGGGTAGGACTTGATCCCGCCGGTGCCGGGGTGGTCGGCCCAGACTCCGAAATTGCCGCCGGAGTTCGCCCAGATCGTCTGCGGCCCGGCTCCGCTGCCCCACACGTCGTTGCGCACGGTGTAGCCGCCGTTGGACCAGGTCGCCCATTTGTCCGAAGAGGACCAGACCGCGGCTTCCGCCACCCCCGCCGTCGTCGCCACCGCAGCGGCGGCCAGTACTGCTGCGAGAAGAGAACGCACTGCCTTGTGCATCGATTCTCCTTCCGTTTCCGGGCCGGGCGGCCCGGTCGCCGGGGTCGGCCCCGGCGAGCCCTCAGGACCCCAGTGCGAACGACGACACCGTGACCGGTCCGTCGAAGGTCAGGTAGACGTCGTGCCGTCCCGCCGCCGGTGCGAGCGCCGCCGTCGCCGTAGTGAAGGAGTACTTGTCGCCGGTGCTGTTCACGACGGCCGTGCCGAGCACCCGGCCGCGGACCGGATCGTCCAGCCGGACGGTGATCCGCGCCGTCCCGCTGTCCGCTTTGGACACCTTCGCGGTGAAAACGGTCCTGCCGGGCCGCAGCAGAGCGTCGCGGTAGGAGACCCAGCTGCCCGCCGTCGCGGCAACGGAGGTGCCGTCTGTCTTCGCGGTGTCGGTCAGCGTCACGCCTTGGTAGCCGTCGAAATTCTCCGCGAGCGTCGGCTGCGTGAGATCACGCGGCGGAATACGCTCGCCGGGCACGTACACCGGCACCGATCCGGTGATGTCCGTGGCGGAGCGGCCGACCGCGAAGTCGTACACCCCCGCTTCGACGACCGACCGGTTCCGCGTCACGTCCCAGAACGCGAGGTCGGCGGTCTTGACCGAGAGCCGGACCGTCTTCGTCTCCCCTGGTGCCAGCGCGACGCGGTCGAACGCCCGCAGTTGCTTCAGCGGTTGCGCCGCTCGCGAGGCACGGGCGCTCGAGTACAGCTGCACGACGTCGGTTCCCGTCCGGGCTCCGGTGTTGGTGACGTCCACATCGACGGCGACCGTGCCCGGCGCGGTCTGCACCGGACGGGGCTTGCCGTACCGGAAGCTCGTGTAGCTCAGCCCGTACCCGAAGGGGTACAACGGTTTCCCGGTGTAGTACTGGTAGGTCATGCCGGTCTTCGCGATGTCGTAGTCCAGCATGGACGGCAGGCCGGCGTCGGAGGCGTACCAGGTCTGGGTCAGCCGCCCGCTCGGGTCGTGGTCGCCGAACAGCACGTCGGCGACGGCGTGCCCGGTCTCTTGCCCGGCGTGCGTGGTCCACAGGATCCCCGGCGCGGACTGCGCGTCCCAGCCGGTGGTCGGGTAGCTGTTCTCCACGACGACGACGGTGTGCTTGTTCGCCTTCTGCACGGCCTCCACCAGCGCCTTCTGCGCCGGGGCCAGCTCGGTGCCGGTCCGGTCGTCCGCTTCCCGGCCGTTGATGAACGGCATGCTGCCGACCACGACCACCGCGGTGTCCGCGCCCTTCGCCGCGGCGACCGCGCTGTCCGCTCCGCTGGAGACGACGTCGCGGCCGAATTTCGTCGCGCCCGCGACGTCCGGCGAGCCGATCGTCAGCACGCCGTCCGCACCGACCACGGCGAACCGGTTCTTCCCGAACCACGGCTCGTTCACCTCGTTGCCCGCGTACTCGAGCACGTAGCTGCCGTCGGGCTGCGGGTCGAGTTTGAGCTGCTGCTGGACGTACCAGCCGTTCGGCTGCGCGGCGTTGTTCACCAGTGCGCCGCCGGAGTAGCCGAGGTACTTGCCGTTCGCGACGGTGCGCAGCGTGTTCTTGCCCGCGCCCCAGTCGAATACGTCGAACGACTGCGCGGGCCCGGCGGTGGCGGCGCCCTCGGCGAGTTTGCCGCCCGCCGGATCCGTCGACGCGGTCAAGTACTTGCCCGTAGCGAGGTTCTTCAGCGCGATGCGGTCCACGCCCTCGCTCGAAGCGACGGCGCCGACCCGTTCTTTGACGGCCTGCAGCGGCGTCACCCGGTACGGCATCGTGCCGCTGTACCAGTCCTCGTACAGGGTGTCCGACAGCGGCCCCACGACCGCGATCTTGCCTTGCGTCGTGAGCGGGAGGGCGTGGTTTTCGTTGCGCAGCAACACAACCTGTTCGTCGGCGGCCTTGCGCGCCAGCGCGCGGTGCTCCGGCGAATCGATCACCGCCGGGGTGATCTTCTCGTACGGGTTGCGTCCCGGCGGGTCGAACTCGCCGAGGCGGAATCGCAACGACAGCAGGTGCCGGTCCGCGCGTTCGACGTCGGCGACGGTCAGCAGCCCCTTCGCCAGCGCCTCCTTCACCGCGCCGGCGGTGATCGAGCCGTTGGTGTCGTTGTCCGTGAAGCTGTCCAGCCCGGCCTTGATCGCCGCGGCGTCGGCTTCGGCCTGAGTTCCGTAGTATTTCTCGGAATTCGCCAGGTTGGTCGGCGCTCCCGCGTCGGACACGACCGCGATGTCCCGCGGCGCCCACTGCCGCAGCGCGCCGTTCAGGTCCGGACTGACCGTGTTGGGCCTGCCGTTGACCAGGTTGTAGGACGGCATCACGGCGTTCGCCGCGCCCGCGGCCAGCGCGGGCTTGAACGCCTGCTGGTCGTAGTCGTGCAGGATCTTCGGCGGCACGGACGAATTGCTCGTGGTCCGGTCGGTTTCGTTGTTGTAGGCCAGGTAGTGCTTGAGCGTCGGGGCGGCCCGCAGGTACCGCGGGTCGTCGCCCTGGACGCCGCTGCCGTAGGCCACCGACATCCGGCCGGTCAGGTACGGGTCCTCGGAGTATCCCTCCTCGTTGCGGCCCCAGCGCGGGTCGCGCAGCAGGTTCACCACCGGCGCCCAGAGATTCAGCCCCCACACCGACGGGTTCTCCGCGTGGTGCCCGCGGGCTTCCTGCCCGACCGCGGCGCCGACCTGCTTGATCAGCGCCGGATCCCACGTCGAAGCCAGGCCGAGCGCCTGCGGGAACACCGTCCCCTTCGCGGACACCACCGCGCCGCCGCGGTCGTAGTCGGTCGACCAGGCGACGCCGTGCAGCGCCTCGGTGCCGGTCTTGAACATGCCGATGCCCAGCCGCGGGATCGCGGGCTGGTACTGGTGCAGCAGCGAAACCTTCTCGTCCAGGGTCAGCCGCGAGACCAGGTCGTCGATCCGGGCGTCCAGCGGCAGCGACGGATCGCGGAACGGCGGCGGCGGGGCGGCGAGCGCCGGGACCGGCGTCGCGACCAGCAGCGCGGCCGCCGCCAGCAGCACGCCGCGGCGGACGCGGCGCGCGAAGTAGGCACACATCGGTGGGGGCCTCCGGGAAAGTTGTCGAATCGGTTCGACTCAGGGATTCCGAGGGATTGCGAGACAAATCCGGATGCCGACGACTATCGCAGGACGACCGCGAAGGGGTCAAGGCTCGCCCGCCGATTTCGACCACCCGCCGCTGAGCTGGGGCAACGTCCTATTCACGGCATTCGACAAATTCGACAGAGGAAGCTGATCGCGGAATCGAATTCGACGGCCCGCCGAGGCGGAAATGCCGCTTGCGCACACCGCATTCATCGCATACTTTCGTCGACTGTCGATGCGCTTCGACGAACCGCCGAGGAGGCTCCGTGGTCACGATCAACGACGTCGCCGCCGTCGCCGGCGTCGCGCCGAGCACCGTGTCGTACGTGATCAGCGGCAAACGCGCGATTTCCCCGAAGACCCGCCGCCTGGTCGAGGACACCATCCGCAAGCTCGGCTACCACCCGCACGCCGGCGCCCGGGCGCTGGCCAGCAGCAAGACCAGCGTGCTGGCCCTGGTCGTGCCGCTGCGCACCGACACGAACGTCGCGGTCGTGATGGAGTTCGTCGCCTCGGCGGTCACCGCCGCCCGCGCCTACGACCACGACCTGCTGCTGCTGACCACCGACGAAGGCCCCGCGGCGCTGCGCCGGGTGGTTTCCTCGGCCATCGCCGACGCGGTCATGGTGATGGACGTCGAGGCGGCCGACCCGCGCGTGCCGATGCTGCTCACGCTCGACCGGCCGGTGGTGCTCATCGGCGTCCCGGACCACCCGGGCGGGCTGAGCTGCGTCGATCTCGACTTCGCCGCGGCCGGCGAGGCGAGCGTGGGCCACCTCGCCGATCTCGGGCACCGGCGGATCGCGCTGGTCGGGCCCGGCCCGGAGGTCTACGAGCGGGGCACCAGCTACGCCACCCGGTTCATCCGGGGCTTCACCGCCGAGGCCGCCCGCCGCGACGTCGAGGCGACCACGACGGCGTGGCCCGCCGCCTACCACCACGGCGGCGGCCTCGACGACTTCTTCGCCCGGAACCCGGACGCGACCGGGCTCGTCGTGCACAACGAAGCCGCGCTGCCCGGCCTGCTGGCGGACCTGCGCTACCGCGGGGTGCGAGTGCCCGAGGACCTCTCGGTCGTCGCGGTCTGCCCGGACAGCATGGCCGTGCACTACCCGATTCCGCTGACCAGCATCGCCATCCCGGCCCGCGAGGTCGGCACGCTCGCCGTCGAAACAGTCATGCGCCAGCTCTCCGGCCAGAGCACGAACGAAACCCGGTTGCTCGCCCCGAAACTGGCCGTGCGCGCCAGCACCGCCCCGCCGGCCCACCACTGACCCCCCTCCCTCACCGCCGTACCCCTCCCCGCCCGTTCAAAGGAGAACCCGCCATGACCCGTGCCCGTTTGCGCCTGCTCGCCGTCGCCGGGGCGGCCGCCGCCGGACTGTCAGCCGCCTGCTCCCCCGCCCCGCCCGGCGGCGCCGGTCCGGACGCGCCGGCCGCGACGTCGATCACCGAACTGGACTACTACGCCGACGAACAGGGCTCCGCCGCGTGGCAGAAGGTCCTCGACGGATGCGCGGCCCAGACCGGGATCAAGATCGACCGGCAGAAGGTGCCGACCGCGCAGTTGCTGCCGAAGGTGCTGCAGGGCGCGAGTTCGAAGACGCTGCCGAACCTGATGTTCACCGACAACCCGACGCTGCAGCAGGTCGCGTCCACCGGCGCGCTCACGCCGCTGACCGACTACGGCATCTCCACCGACGGCTACTCCCCGGGCATCGTGAAGGCCGGGACCTACCAGGACAAGGTCTACGGCCTCGCGCCGGGCGTGAACGGCCTCGCCCTCATCTACAACAAGGACTTGCTGCAGGCCGCGGGCGTCGAACCGCCGAAGACGTGGGACGAGCTGAAGGCTGCCGCGGCGAAGCTGACCAAGGACGGCAAGTACGGACTCGCGTTCTCCGCGATCGCGTCGGAAGAGGGCACCTGGCAGTTCCTGCCGTTCTTCTGGAGCAACCGTGCCGAACTGTCCCGATTGGACAGTCCACAGGCGACTCAAGCGCTGCAGTTCGTCACCGACCTGGTCAAGTCCGGCTCGGCGTCGAAGTCGGTCCTGACGTGGAACCAGAACGACGTCGCCGACCAGTTCGTGGGCGGCAACGCGGCGATGATGATCAACGGCTCCTGGAACCTCGCCCGCCTCGACGAGCAGAAATCCCTGCACTACGGCGTCGTGCCGATCCCGGTCCCGCAGGCGGGCGCCCAGCCGGTGGTCGCACTCGGCGGCGAGGTCGGCGCGATCCCCGCGACCGGGGCGGCCGGGCAGCGCGCGGCGGGCAAGGTGCTGTCCTGCATCCTGTCCGAACCGGTGATGCTGGAATGGAGCAAGGCGCACGCCTACGTCCCGTCCAAGACCTCGGTGGCGCAGAAGTTCGCGGCCGAGCAGCCGTCGATGCAGGCCTTCGCGAACGAGGTCGGCGCCGCCCGGTCCCGTACCGCGGAACTCGGCGACAAGTACCCGAAGGTCTCCCAAGCGATCGCTGACGCGCTCCAGGCCGCGCTGACCGGCACAAGCTCGCCGGCCGACGCGCTGAAGACCGCCCAGCAGGCGAGCGGATCGTGACGGTCAGCGCCGCCCCGTCGCTCGCCGCACCGCGGGCGACCGGCCGGGCCCGGCCCCGAGACCGGTTCGTCGCCTGGGCGTTCCTGCTGCCCGCGGTGGCGTACGTGGTCGTGTTCTTCGGCTACCCGCTCGCGGCGAATCTCGTGATGAGCACGCAGGACTACACGGTCAAGTCGTTCTACACCGGCGAAGCGCCGTTCGTCGGCTTCGCCAATTACGCCGCCGTTTTCCGGAATCCCCTGTTCCCCGCGTCCGCGCTCAACACAGTGCTGTTCACGGCCGGGTCGCTGGTGTTCCAGTTCGGCATCGGCCTCGCGCTCGCGGTGTTCTTCAACAGCCGTTTTCCGGGCAGCACCGTGCTGCGCTCGCTGCTCCTGCTGCCCTGGCTGCTGCCGCTGGTGGTCAGCGGCGCGGCCTGGCGGTGGATGCTCGACACCGACCACGGCGTCGTCAACGCCGCGCTCGGCCTCGTCGGCATCGGCCACGTGCCGTGGCTGTCCAGCACCGGCTGGGCGCTGCCCGCGGTGATCCTGGCCAACATCTGGATCGGCATCCCGTTCAACCTGGTCATCCTGCACGGCGGCCTCCGGGCGATCCCCGCTTCGCTCTACGAAGCCGCCGCGCTCGACGGCGCCAACGCGTGGCAGCGCTTCCGCTACGTCACCTGGCCGCAGCTGCGGCCGGTCACCGGCATCGTGCTCATGCTCGGCCTCGTCTACACGATCAAGGTGTTCGACGTGATCATGGTCGTCACCGGCGGCGGGCCGGCCAACGCCACCCAGACCCTGACCACGTGGTCGTATCAGCTGTCCTTCCACGATTTCGCGTTCGGGCAGGGCGCCGCCGTCGGCAACATCCTCATCCTGGTCGCCACCGTGTTCGGGCTGCTCTACCTGCGCTCGGCCAAGGCCACGCTCGGGGAGACGGCCGCATGACCGCCCGGCTCAAAACCGCCGTCGGGATCGTGCTCGTGGCGATTCTGCTGTTCCCGCTCTACTGGATGGTCAACGCCTCGCTGCAGCCCAGTGGCGCCCTGCTGAAGCCGAATCCGGACTGGGTGCCGATCGGCGGCACCCTCGACGGGTACCGCAACGCCCTCGGCTCCCAGGGCGGGCACCTCGTCTCCAGCGTGATCATCGCGCTCGGCACCGTGCTCGTCTCCCTCGCCGTCGCGCTGCCCGCGTCCTACGCGCTGGCGCAGCTGAAGACCCGCGGCGGCCCGGTGTTCGTGTTCGTGCTGCTGATCGTGCAGATGATCCCGGGCATCGTGATGGCGAACTCGCTGTACACCGTGTTCAGCAACCTGGGTCTGATCGACAACTACCTCGGCCTGATCCTCGCCGACTCCACCGCGACGATCCCGTTCTGCGTGCTGCTGCTGCGGGCCTTCATGATCTCCGTGCCCAAGGAGCTGACCGAAGCGTCCCGGATGGACGGGGCGGGGTACTGGCGGACGTTCTTCTCGATCATCCTCCCGGTCAGCCGCAACGCCGTCCTCACCGCGGCGCTGTTCGCGTTCCTGTTCGCCTGGGCGGACTTCCTGTTCGCCGTCACGCTCACCACCGGCCAGGGGTTCGAGCCGATCACCGTCGGCATCTACCGGTTCGTGGGCAACCAGTCCGCCGACTGGAACTCCGTCATGGCCACCGCCGTTCTCGCCTCCGTTCCCGCCGCCGTCCTGCTCGTCGTGGCCCAGCGGTACGTCACCGCCGGGCTGACCAGCGGCGCCGTCAAGGACTGAATCCTCCCTAGGAGCCCCATGATCACCGTGACCGGAGACGGCCGCGCACTCGAAGTCGCCATCCGCCACGAAGTCCTCCGCCTCGAACCCTGGGGCGCGGACAGCCTGCGCGTGCGCGCCGGACGGCACGACATCCTCGAGGACATCCCGGGGGCGCTGCTTCCGCCCAAGCCGGTCCCCGCGGAGGTCACCGCGTCCGACCGCCGGGGCGTCGTCGTCAACGGCGACATCACCGGCATCGTCGAAGTCATCGACACCGACACCGGCATCGACGCCGTCGTCCGGTTCGTGCGCACCGCGACCGGCGAGGAACTCCTGTCCGAGCAGCGCGCGCACTTCTGGTGGCCGGGCGCGCGGCTGTTCCTGCCGTCGGCCAACGGCTACGGCCGGCTCGAACAGCGCTTCGCCGCCTACGACGACGAGCGGATCTACGGACTCGGCCAGCGCACCCATGGCCGGCTCGACCACAAAGGACTGGTGCTGGACCTGATGCAGCGCAACGCCGAGGTGTCGGTGCCGTTCCTGCTTTCCTCGCGCGGGTACGGATTTCTCTGGAACAACCCGGCGGTCGGACGGGTCGAGTTCGCCGTCAACGGCACGCGCTGGGTGGCCGACGACGCCCGGCAGATCGACTACTGGATCACCGCCGGACCCGACCCCCGCGCGATCCTGTCCCGCTACGCCGACGCGACCGGCCACGTCCCGATGCTCCCGGAGTGGGCGGCCGGTTTCTGGCAGTCGAAACTGCGCTACCGCAGCCAGGACGAACTGCTGTCCGTCGCCCGCGAATACCGCCGCCGAGGGCTTCCCCTGTCGGTGATCGTCGCCGACTTCTTCCACTGGACCCACCTCGGCGACTGGCGGTTCGACCCGGCCGAATGGCCCGATCCGGCCGGGATGATCCGCGAACTGGACGCGCTCGGCTTCAAGCTGATGGTCTCGGTGTGGCCGACGGTCAGCCCGCTGTCGGAGAACTACCGGCATATGCACGAGCACGGCCTGCTCGTCGGCACCGACCGCGGCGTCCCGTTCCACGCTCCGTGGAAGGACAAGGGCTTCGGCGCCGAAATGCCGGTCGCCTACTACGACGCGACCAACCCCGAGGCGCGGCGGTTCGTCTGGGAGAAGATCAAGGAGAACTACTACGACCTCGGCGTGCGGGCCTGGTGGCTCGACGGCGACGAACCGGAACTGCAGCCCGGCCACCCGCACAACCTGAGCCTGCGCGCCGGTCCCGGCAGCGAGGCCGCCACGCTGTACCCGCGGGCCCACGCCCAGACCTTCCACGACGGCATCACCGGCGAGGGCGACGACGAGGTCGTCCTGCTCAGCCGCTCGGCCTGGGCGGGCAGCCAGCGCTACGGCTCGGCGGTGTGGTCCGGCGACATCGCCCCGACCTGGGAATCCCTGCGCGCCCAGGTCCGCGCCGGGCTCAGCCTCGCCGTCGCCGGGATCCCGTGGTGGACCACCGACATCGGCGGCTTCCACGGCGGCGACCCGGACTCGCCGGAGTACCGCGAACTCGTCGTCCGCTGGTTCCAGTACGGCGTGTTCTGCCCGCTGTTCCGCCTGCACGGCTTCCGCGATCCCCGCACCGAATTCGGCCCGGACATGACCGGCGGCCCCAACGAAGCCTGGTCCTACGGCCCGGAAGCGCTCGAACTGATCGAAAAGTCGCTGCGGCTGCGGGAAACCCTCCGTCCCTACCTGATGCGGCAGATGCGGATCGCGCACGAACGGGGCATCCCGCCGATGCGGCCGCTCTTCGTCGACTTCCCGGACGACCCGGCCGCGTGGACCGCCGACGACCAGTTCCTCCTCGGCCCGGACCTGCTGATCGCCCCGGTCCTGACGGCGAGCGCGACGGTCCGCACGGTGTACTTGCCCGCCGGGACGTCGTGGACCGACGCGGCCACCGGCGAAACCCGGCCCGGCGGGACGACAGTCGAGGCGCCGGCGCCGCTGGATCGGATTCCGGTGTTCGTTCGGGAGGGGGCGGACAACCCGCTGCGTTCTTGAACGCTTGGGGTCAGTATCCGCGCCCGCGGGAAGCTCTGACCGTCCATGGAGGACTGTCAGGGCTTCCCGATGCCCTACCGTGGACCGCGGGCCATCCGTTGCTTTGCCTTCTGACCAGGTTTTGTCTCCCGGAACGAGAAGCTGACCACCCATGCGCGACGCGGACGACTACGGCGAGCTGATCGAGCGATTCGTCGACGGCGGGATCGATGCTGGCCAGTTCGAGCAGCGGTACCTCGACCTGATGAAGAACGACGAGACGCTGCACCCCGAGGACGTGTTCGCCGTCCTTGACGAACTGTTCTCCGAGGTCGACGAATATTTCGTCTCGCCGGAGGCTTCGGTAGCAGAGCGCCGGGACCGGGACGAAGCGTTGCGCGAGCGTGCCGCCGCCGCGCTGGTGCGCCTGCGACGGCTCGGCGTGCTCGAATAGCGCCCCGACAAATGGCGGCCTCCCTGGGACGCACCTCGTCGAGCGCGACCAAGCGGATGTCGTCGCCGAGCCGGTACAGCAACAGACGGGCCATTCCGATGCCGACGGCGCTGCCTGGTGCTCACCGGCTCCGCCGAGTCAGGAACCCGCCTCCACCATCCCCGCTCCGTTGATCGCCGGGGTCGCCAGTGCGCGCATGCGGCGGAGCAAACGAGACGTCACCGGACGCACCAGCGGATGCACCCCGCCGTTCGCCTCGGCCGCCTGCTGCCACTTCGCGAGGCGCGCCTCGTGCACCGCACCATCGGCCAACTCGACACACTCGAGAGTGTCAGTGTTCAGGTCCACGACGATCGTGTCGCCGTCTTCCACGAGGGCGATCGGGCCGCCGAGGGCGGCTTCCGGGCCGACGTGTCCGATGACCAGGCCGACGGATCCGCCGGAGAACCGGGCGTCGGTCATCAGGGCGATCGAGATGCCTTTCCTCCGGCACAGCGCGGTGATGCGGGAGGTCGGGTCGAGCATCTCGGGCATGCCGGGCGCGCCCCGCGGGCCTTCGTAGCGGATGACGACCATGTCCCGGTCCGCGAACTCGTCCGGCGTTTCGACGAGCGCCCGCAGCAGGGCCTGCTCGCTGTCGAAGACGCGCGCCCGCCCCTCGAAGCGGCCGTCGACGACGCCGGTTTCGACTCCGGCCAGCTTGATCACCGCGCCGCCTTCGGGGGCGAGGTTGCCCGACAGCAGGCGCAGGCCGCCAGTCGGCTTGAACGGGTCGGCGACCGGGAAGATCACCTGCCGGTCCGGAGCGGGCGGGGCGAGTCGCTCGATCTGCTCGGCGAGCGTCTCGCCGGTGCAGGTCAGGGTGGAGCCGTCGAGCAGGTCGTGCCGGAGCAGTTCCGCGACGACTGCCTGCAGGCCGCCGGAAGCGTCGATGTCCACCATGCTGTACTGCCCGAACGGCCGCGCGTCGACGAGCACCGGGACGGTCCGGGAGAGCCGGTTGAACTCCTGCTGCGTCATGACCTCCGACCAGAAGTCGAGACCGGCCGCGCGGGCGATCTCCGGCGCGTGCAGGACGACATTCGTCGAGCCGCCCAGCGAGATCGCCACGACCGCGGCGTTGCGGAACGCGGCCGGGGTGGCCAGCTGGCGCGGCGTGATCCCGCGCTGCGTCATGATTTCCAGGCAGTCCACGATCTGCTCGGGGAATTCCTCGACCCGGCGCGGATCCTCGGACGCGGGCGACACCATGTGCAGCGGCTCCAGGCCCAGCACCGCGATGAAGGACTGCATCGTGTTGTACGTGAAGATCCCGCCGCAGCTGCCGTGCCCGGGACACGCGTTGCGCGCCCACCGCTCGCGTTTCGCCTCGTCCGGGTCCCCGGCGACCTGGAAGCAGCTGACCAGGTCGATCCGCTCCCCCGTTTCGGGATCAGTGCCCGGGCGGATGGACCCGTCGGAAAGCACCACGGCGGGCACGTCGCGCTCCAGGATCGCCGCGGTGGCGCCGACCGGGGGCTTGTCGCACGCCACGACGGCGACCGCTCCCCGGATCTCGCTGCCCTCGAAATGCAAGGACAACCCGTCGTTCGTCGTCTCGCGGCCGATCAGCGAGTACCGCATCTGCGGCGTGCCGTTGCGCTGGCCGTCCGAAATCCCGCCCGAGTAGTTCGGGGCCAGCAGCCGGACGGGCAGGTCGCGTTCGGTGATCCGGCGCGCGAGAGCCTGGTGGATCGCCTCGACCTTGTCCGTGACGCCGAGGTAGCAGACGCTGTCCCCCAGGGTGCCGACGACGCCCCACGCGTCCCCGTGGATCTTCTCCACGTCCTGGCCCAGCGACCGGGCAGTGGCCACCGCCTGGCAGTCCTGGCCCGGACGCCACACGTCCCGGCGGCTCGACTCGTCCATCAGCTCTCCCGTCTTCGACCGCGATCGCCCCCATCGTCGCAGATCCGGTCCGGCGCGCAGCTCGGGCGGGGCGGCGGAACGCGACGGCCCCGGGCCTGAGCGGGATCGGCCGGAAGCTTCTCCCGGCGCGCCGCCACGACGATTCCTACCGGATCGAGCGGGTGACCAGTTCGTCGAACTCGCGGTCCGGCAAGGTCCGGTTCAGCTTCAGCAGCTGCTCCGCGTGCAGCCCGACGGCGTACCGGGTCTCCGGCGGATCGGCTTCCACCGCCTGTCGGATGGCCTGGGCGACGACAGCGGGAGCAGAACCGTCCGAGAGGCCGGTTTCGGCTTGGCTCGCCATCTTCTCCACCATTGCCGCGTACGGACCCCGGCCGGAGTACTCCCGCAGTTGCGCCGCGGTCCGGTCTTCGAATTCGGTCTTGATGATGCCGGGCTGGACGACCACGACCTCGATGCCGAACGGCCGGACTTCCATGCGCAGCGTGTCGGAATACGCCTCGAGCGCGTGTTTCGAGGCGTAGTACCAGGCACCGAACGGGAGGCTGATCTCCCCGCCGATGGACGAGACGTTCACGATGCGGCCCGACTCTTGGGCGCGCATCGCGGGCAGCACCAGCTGGACGAGCCTCGCGGGCGCGAACACATTGACCTGGAACTGGTCGCGGGCCGCGTCCAACGGGACCTCCTCGGCCGCGCCGTGCAGCACCGTCCCGGCGTTGTTGATCAGGACGTCGATCCGACCCTGTTCCTCGAGGACAGTGCGGACGACGCGGGCCAAATCCGCCTCGCTGCGGGCGTCCATCGCCAGCGGGTGTCCGCCCGCGGCGCGCAGTTCCTCCATTTTGGACACTCGGCGCGCGGCTCCGTAGACGACGTAGCCGGCTTGCCGCAGTTCCAGCGCGGCGGCACGGCCGATTCCCGCCGAGGCACCGGTGATCAGGCACACTTTGGACACGGTTCAGTCCTCCCAGGCGACGGGCAGCTGGTGCACGCCGTAGATGAGCATGTCGTCGCGCACGGCGATCTCCGCGGCGGGAGCGGCGAGGCGCAGCGAGGGGAATCTGGTCAGCAGAGCGGGCAACGCGACCCGCAGCTGGACGCGGGCGAGTTGCTGGCCGAGGCATTGGTGGATGCCGTGGCCGAAGGCGACGTGCCCGCTGGACTTCCGGCGCAGGTCGAGTTTGTCCGGCGCGGGAAAGCGCGCGGGGTCGTGGTTCGCGGCGGGCACCGAGATGGTGACCGACTCGCCCGCGGCCACGTGTTCGCCCGCGAGTTCGACGTCTTCCAGCGCGGTGCGCACGGTGAACGGGATAATGCTGAGATAACGCAAAAGTTCTTCAACCGCGTTGTCGGCCAACTCCGGTTCACTGCGCAGAAGCGCGAGCTGGTCGGGGTGTTCGAGCAGAGCGAAGACGCCCAGCGCCAGCATGTTCGTGGTGGTGTCCAGCCCGGCGCCCAGCAAGGTGAAGCCGATGTTGACCAGCTCGATGTCGGTGAGATCGCTGCCGGTCAGGTCGCCGAGCAGATCGTCGGCGGGGGCTTTTCGCTTGGCCGCCACCAATTCGCCGATGAACCCGTGGACCGCGGCGTAGGCAGCGCCGGTTTCTTCGGGAGTGTTGTCGAGCCGGAACAGCTTGAGCGCCTGCTGCTGGAAGCGCTCCCGCTCGGCGTAGGGAACCCCGAGCAGTTCGCAGATCGTCTGCGCCGGCAAGGGTTGTGCCAAGGCCGGGACCACATCGGCCGGGCCGCCCTGTTCGGCCATCGCGTTCAGGCAATCGTCCGCCACGGCCTGAATCCGCTCGGTCAGCCGGCGCATCCGGCGGACGGTGAACTGTCCGGCGAGCAGCCGCCGGTACCGGGTGTGCTCGGGGGCGTCCATGCTGCCGAACATCCCCGGCGGCGCGGGCTGAGCGCTGCCGGGAGCGCCGGGGATCGGCAGGTGCCGCACTTCCGCTCGCGCGCTGAACCGGGGGTCGGCCAGCACTTCGCGGGCCAGCGCGCGTCCGGTCACCAGCCATCCGACGTGCCCGTCCGGGTAGTCCAACCGGCTCAGCGGACCTTTCTCGCGCAATGCGGCCAGCCCCGGCGGCGGGTCGAACGGCTGGCCTGCCGGTCGCTCGGTCGGCAGTGTCCTGGTCATCGCCAGCTCCCTTCCCGTGAACCTCTTGCGGGAAACGCTAGAACGATGTTTTATCGAGGTGCAAACGACCAATCTGCATATCCGCAGGCAGTGGGCAGATTAACGATGCACTGACCTGCCGCTGAACGCACCGCGTGCAGTCCAGGGCGAGCAACGAGGACGGAGAACGACCAGATGCCCTCCGGCAGGTTGAGCTACCCGGAACGACAGCGCGTCGCCGCCGGGTTGGCGGACGGGCTGAGCTACGCCGAGATCGGCCGTCGGCTGGGCAGGCCGAAGTCGACGGTGATCCGCGAGGTCGCCCGCAACGGCGGTGCGCACGATTACCGGGCCGACCGCGCCGAGCAGGCCGCCCGGCGGCGGGCGCGTCGCCGGGCTCCCGCTCCGTCCGCCGCGCCGCCGCCCCGGACCGCGGCCGACCCGCGAACCCGCAGCGACTTCGAGACGCGGTTCGCGCAGATGGCCACCCAGACCGGGATGCCGTCGATGATGGCGCGCGTCCTCATCTGCCTGTTCACCGCCGAGTCGGGCAGCCGCACCGCGACCGACCTCGCCGCCCGGCTGCGCGTCAGCCCCGCGTCGGTCTCGAAGGCGGTGGCCTGGCTGGAAGAACGGGGAATGCTGCGGCGCGAGCGGGACGGCCGCCGCGAGCGTTACCTCATCGACGACGACGTGTGGCAGCGGGCGTGGCTGGCCAGCATGGAAGGCATGGCGCAGTGGGCGGATTTCACCCGCCAAGGCGCCGAACTGTTCGGCGGCGACACCGTGGTCGGCACCCGGCTCCGCACGACCAGCCGCTGGCTTCAGCACATCCGGCAGGACATGGTCGACGCCGCCGAGCATTGGCGCAATCGCCCTTGACCTCGAAAGACAATCCGTGCGGGCCGGTTGGGACCACAATGGACGAACTGGCCGCCGATCCGCACAAGCTGGGCCACGAAGAACCGGAACCGGGAATCCATCGCCTGCGCCGGGAACCTGGGTTCGGCATCGGCCGGTGGACCTGTCTGGTCCGGTGAGCCTGAGCCACCGGCTCGCGAACGTCCCCGTGCTGGCGCATTCCGCGGACCGGCAGTGAGTGCGGACGCTCTGACCGGGGCGACCGCGCCGACTGACGCGAAGGGCGTGGTGCGGCACTACATCGCATGGGTCGACGGCACGAACGACCGTCTCGGGTAAACTCTCGCTGCCCGGCTCACCGAGACGGGAAGCCCGCCTCCCGGTCACGGAGCTTCCCCGGGTTGTTCGTCAGTACCTGCGCCCGCGAGACGCCCAGGTCGAGCAGGATCGCCGCAGCGGCACCGTATTCGCGCGCGTCCGCCGGTTCGCCCAGCCGCGTGCTGCTGCTCCGGGAGTTCGAGGACGCGGGCGCCCTCGCCGACGAACGGCAGCGGATCCTCGCCAGCTCCGACCCGTTCGGGATCGGCGAGCACTTGGATTCGTTCACCGTCCGCAGCTACGCGCCGTTCCCGTTCGTCCCGTCAGTCCAAACCGGACACTTCGGCGACGTCGACGAATTCCGCACGTACGAACTCAAAGTCGGCGGCTTCCCGAGCGCACCAAGCTCTTTCCGCTCACCCGGCGATGTACGGACTGGACGGCGTCCCGCGGATCACGCACATCTGGCCGTTCCCCAGCCTCGACGCCCGCCTCGCCGTCCGTCGCGAGTCCTACGAGCGCGGGATCTGGCCGCCGGAGAACGGTCCGGAGAACATCGCGCGGGCTACTTCCAGCATCGCCATTCCGACGGCTTTCTCGCCGTTGCATTGAGCAGGTCCGCGGTCACTCCCGGATACCCGCCAGCCGCTCCAGTTCCGGCACGACCTGCGCGGGCGCGGGCACTTCCCGCACCTGCGCCCGCACCTTCTCCGCGGCCGTCGCGAAAGACGGCTCCTCCAGCAGCCGCAGCAGTTGTTCGCGCAGGTGCGCGGCGCTGACCTGCTCGTGCTCCAGCACCAGACCGGCTCCTTGGCCCGCCAGCCGGTCCGCCAAACCCGCCTTGTCCCACATGTTCCCCGGGATCACCAGTTGCGGGACCCCGTGCACCACGGCGTTCCCGATCGTGCCCGCACCGCCGTGGTGGAGGACCGCCGCGCAGGTCGGCAGGAGCGCGTCCAGCGGGACGAAGTCGAGGAGGCGGACGTTGTCCGGCACCGCCGAGGCCGATTCGGCCTGCCGGGCGGTCAGCGTCGCGATCACCTCGACGTCCAGGTCGGCCACCGCGTCGAAGAGGTCGGTGACCGAGAACTGGTCGGTGCCCCACAGGTCGCGCCGGGACATGCCGAGAGTGACGCAGACCCGCCGCCGGGCAGGCGGTTCGGACAGCCACGACGGCACGGTCGACGGGCCGTTGTACGGCACGTGCCGCATCGGGAGATAGTCCGCGCCGACCGGAAACCGGGTCCACGGCGGAAGCGGGTCGAGCGTGCGCTGGCCGAGGACCAGTTCCTCGTCGAAGGCGCAGCCGTACCGTTCCAGCTTGCCCGACAGCCACTCCGCCATCGGATCGGCTCCACCGGCACCGCCCAGCGCAGTGAACAAGTGGCGCATGCGGGCCCAGTGGTCGAGCCCGAAGAGCATCCGGACATGCGCCGCCCCGCTGGCCCGCGCGGCGATCGGGCCCAGGTACGTCAGCGCGTCCCACACCACCAGATCCGGCCGCCACGACCGGGCGAACCCGACGACGTCGTCGACAGCCGCGTCGTGGGCGAGTTCATCCAGCGCGATCGAGCACCACGTCGTGAAGACGCCGCGAACGTAGTCCAGGGTGAGCCGGTCCTCCCGGGTCTCGGTGATGTCGAATTCCCAGTCGAAGACCGTCTTGCCGGCGGGCCGCTCCTGCTCCTTGCCGCCGCCCCCGCCGAGGTTCAGCACCGGCCCCACCGAGACCGCGGGCAGCCCAGCCCGGACGATCGCGTCGGCGAGATCCGGCTGCGCGGCGACCCGGACGTCGTGCCCCGCCGCGCGCAGCGCCCACGCCATCGGCACCAGGTTGTACAGGTGCGCGTTCGCCGCGAACGTCGTGAACAGAACCTTCATCGCACTCTCCCCAGCCTCCGGGCGGTCCGAAACCGGGCAAAACATACCGATCAGTACGATTTCGGTTCCACCCCTAGCCGTTTCCCTAGGGGCGACGCCAGAAGACGGGTCTGCAGCTCGATCGTGAAGCGCTGCACGGGGTCGTCGAGGTCGACCGCGCACAGTTCTTCGATGCGTCGCAGCCGGTAGCGGAAGGTGTTGCGGTGGATCCGGAGGGCGGCCGCGGCGCGCGTGGCGTCTCCGCCCGCGTCGAACCAGCAGCGGAGCGTCTCCAGGTATTCGGCGCCGCGCGGGGACGGGTCGCGGCGGAGGACGTCGAGGGAGCCGTCGAGCAGTGTGGGGTGTTCGGCGGCGAGTTCCGCCAGTTCGGCGATCAGGACGTGCGGCAGCAGGTCCGTCAGGTGGGCGGTGCCTGGTGCGGTCAGGGACCGCGCGGCGTGCCGGAGAGGACCCAGTTCGGCGCGGAGTTCGGAGCCGGTGGCGCAAGGACGGCCGAGACACGCCGCCAGCGGCGCGTCCGTCGAGGCACGCCGGCGCAGGCGTTCGGCGAACTCGGCGGGTCCCGGATCAGGAGCGGAGGGGAACAGGACGACCAGGAGGGAATCCAGCACCGCCGTCGCCGTGCCGGGGTGGAGCATCCGGGCGCCGCGGGCCAGGGCTCCTTCGCGGTCGGGGGCGACCTCGCCGAGAACGGCTAGCCGCCATCGCCGCGCGGCGCCGAGCCGTTCGGTCAGCGCTTCCAGCGATCCCGAACCGGCGAGCAACCCGCGCAGCAGTTCGGTGCGGATCGTGTCTTCGTCGTCTCGTCCGGCGGGTTCGTCGAGGAACCAGGCAGCGGCCGCCGTAGACACTTCACGCAGCACTCGCGGCACGGACGTCTCCCGGCGCGGCGCGCAGAGGACATAGCCGCTGACGGTTTTGCCGGAGTGAATCGGCGCGGCCCACCGCGGGCCCGCGTCCGGGACGTCGAGGCGCGCGACGCTTCGCACCTGGGCGAGTCGCACCCGCGACGGAACACGTCGAGCGAGCACCATTTCGCTGGTGAGCGCGTCTACCTGTGCGCCGCAGCCGAAAGCGAGCACGCGGAAGTCCGCGTCGGCGATCACCACAGCCCCCTCCAGGGCCAGGGCTGCGCTTTCGGCGAGATCGTAGAGACCGCCCGCCGTCGGCGGCACGCCGCGCGCGCCGAATCTCGCGCCGGAGAGCAGGGACTGCACCACCGTGCCGATCTCCGTCCACTCGACCGGTTTTGCCGCCACGAGCACTGGCACGGCGGCAGTAGTGAGGTCGAGTCCGGACGGCAGCGCACCTTCGCGCACGACCACCGCCGCGGCGCCCGCGCGGCCCGCCGCGGTCAGGGCTTGGGCCAGGTCGTCGGCCGCCGGGCCGGGCTTCGTCATCAGCACCAGCTCGTTCCGGCCGGGCAAGCGCGACGGGTCCCACGGCGCGGCCCCGGCCAACGGGCGATCCAGGCCGTCCGCCGGGGCCGCGACGCTGAACCAGCCGCGGCGCGCGCCGACGAGGAGCGGCAGCCGGATCGTCCCGTCCGGCGGCGGGAGATCGGCGGCGATCGGTTCCCCTGGCCGGGTGTCGACTGCGGTCATCGGGCCGCTCCTTCCGTCCGCGCCACGCTGCGTCGGGGGAAGGCTAAGCAGCGTCCGGAGCCCCGTCAGTGGGCGCAGGGCCCTGCGAAGACCGGGCAGCAGGGCTATCCGCCCAGGTTCCGCAACCGCGGCAGGAGATCCTGGCGGGCCAGTTCGAGGAAGCGGGCTTGATCGTGGCCGGGCGCGTGCAGCACCAGATCGGTGAACCCCGCGTCGACGTACGGGCGGATCCGTTCGACGACCTCGTCCGGGTCCGAGGAGACGATCCACCGGGAAGCGATCTGGGACATCGGGAGTTCGTCGGCGGCGCGCTCCATGGCGAGGGGATCGGACACGCCGTGCTTCTGATCGGCGGTCAGGGACAGCGGCGCCCAGAACCTGGTGTTCTCGGCGGCGGCCTCGGCGTCGGTGTCGTAGGAGAGCTTGATCTCGATCGTGCGCGCGACGTCCGCGGGCTCGCGGCCTGCCTGCTCGGCTCCCGCGTCGACCGCCGGCTGCAGCTTCTCCGTGTACAGCTCCATGCCCTTGCCGCTGGTGCAGATGAAGCCGT
Organism: Amycolatopsis sp. AA4; assembly: GCF_002796545.1. Lineage (GTDB taxonomy): Bacteria > Actinomycetota > Actinomycetes > Mycobacteriales > Pseudonocardiaceae > Amycolatopsis. The sequence continues at coordinate 3,653,952 of NZ_CP024894.1, read as the reverse complement.
CCGCGATCCGGCCGGCGTATTTCGCCACTACCGGACCGCCTGCCGCGACGTAGACGGGCACCGGCCGCGACGGACGGTCGTAGACGGTCGCGTTCTCCGTCCGGTAGTACTCGCCGTCGAAGCTCACCCGCTCCTCTGTCCACAAGCGACGGATGAGGTCGATGGCTTCCCGCAGCCGCGCGAAGCGTTCCTCGAACCCCGGCCATTCCATGCGGGCGACCGCGACCTCGTTGAGCGCTTCGCCGGTGCCGAGGCCGAGCATGACGCGTCCGGGACAGAGCGCGCCGAGGGTGCCGAACGCCTGCGCCACCACGGCCGGGTGGTAGCGGAAGGTCGCGGTCAGCACGCTGGTGCCGAGCCGGACCCGTTCGGTCCGCTCCCCCGCCGCCGCGAGCCAGGCCATCGAGAACGGCGCGTGGCCGTTCCGGTGCCGCCAGGGCTGGTAGTGGTCGCTCACCAGCACCGAATCGAAGCCCCGCCGTTCGGCGAGGACGGCCAGCTCTACCAGGTGGCGCGGTCCGAACTGTTCGGCCGATGCCTTGTAGCCGATGGTGATTCCCGAGGTGCGTGTGTCCATTCCGGACACTCAACCGGACTGCCGGCGCGGGGTCATCGTGCACGGCGGCCGAACGGCGGGCCGCGCTCTTGTGCGCGCGGTCAGCCCGGTTCGTCCCAGTCGATGCCCGCCGCGCGCGTGGCCAGATGCACCGCCAGCCGGTCGTCCGGATCGCCGAGATCGGCCGGCAGCAGCTCGGCGATCCGCTCCATCCGCTGCATCACCGTGTTCCGGTGCACCCCGAGCGCCGCCCCGGCGGCCTTGGCCGAAGACTGGAAATCCAGGTAGCACCGCAAGGTCCGGACCAGGCCGCCGGACGGATCCGCCTCCTCCAGCGGGGCGAGCAAGTCGGCTGCCGCGCCGCGCAAGGGGGCCGAGCCGTACCAGCCCGCGATCAGTTTCCGGGCGCTCCCGGCGTCGATGTGCTCGACGACCGCCCGGCGGTGCGAGGTGCGGGCCAGCAAGGCCGCGCGGCGGGCCTGTTCGGCGGAGCGGCCGATGCCTGCCGCGCCGGGGTGCGCGCGGCCCACTCCGGCGCACAGCCGCAATCCCGGATGGTCCGCTTCGACGGCGGCGAGCGTCCTGGCGAGCCGGTCGAGCAACGGGCCGGGGTCCTCGGCTCGCGCGTCGGAAGTCAGCCAGAACAACCATCCGTCGGCGCGTTCGACCAGACTCGCGCCGACGCCGTGTGCGGCCAGCCGCGTCTCCAATTCCGCGCCCAGCGCGGACATCCGGAGCGCGGGCGGGACAACCGGGGCCTGCACCTGGACCGCGGTGTGCTGCCCGGCGAGCCGCCAGCCGAGCGCGGTGGCCCGTTCGACGGTGTGGCGGCCCGGTTCGCCGGGCTGTTCGAGGATCTCGCTGAGCAGGAGCGAACGGCGCCGGTGTTCGCGTTCGTCGCGGACGGCCTCCCCCGCCACGTGCACCGCGAACGACAGCGCCGCGATCGCGATCGCCCGCCGCACCGGCTCGAGCAGCACTCCGGACGCGAACCGGGGGCGCCGCACCGCGATCCAGCAGACCGCGGGCCCGGTCGCGACGACCTGGACCGGGTGCAGCATCAGCTCGCCGTCCGTCCCGACGGTCAGGGCGACCGGCCGCGGATCGGCCAGCAGCGCCGGATCGGCACACCTGCCGAGCAGCTCGTGCACGGCCGGATCACCGGCCACGAAACGGGCTTCCGCGTCGACGAGCGCCACCGGCTCGCCGAGCGTCGCGGTGAGCTGGGCGGCGAGCGCGTTCGCGTCGGCGGGCGGGCGCTGGAAGCGGCGCGAGGCGTCGCCGAGCACGCGCAGGCCGGCGATCTCGGGGGCGCTGACGTAAGGCTCGAACGCGGTGAGCACGCCGGTCGGGGTGACGTCCTCGACCCCGACGAGCGGCAGCGCCAGCCGGTCGGCGAGCCTGCGGGTGGCGAACGGCACCGGCCGGTGCGGGCGGGCCGCGACGATCCCGGACAGGCCCGCGCTGCCCGCCAGCCGGATCGCGAGATCCGCCGCGAGGTCGTCGAGAACGAGCTGGTCCCGGCCGAACACCACGACACTGCGCGGGGCGAGCTCGGAAATCTCGTGCACCGCGGACCCCGCGACGACCGCCCCGACGGGCCGCTTCAGCCCGGACTCGCCCGCGAGCACCTCGTAGTGCTCGAGGAGGTTCAGGTCCAGCAGCTGCGCCAGAGTGACCGTCACAGCGGCGCCGGTTCCAGGATCGGGCCGACCGCGGTCGCCTGCAGCCGCGCGGCCGGGACCGGAACGTAGGTCATCAGCGCCTCCTTCACCGGGGTTTCCCGCAGGGTGCGGGGATCGGCGCCGGCGCGAATCGCGGCGTCCCGGGCCAGTTGCCGGGCGCGGACCGCCGAGTCTTCGCGTCCGCCGCTGCCCTGCCAGAAGATCCGGTCGACCGAGCCCGCCGCTTCCGCGCCGGCCGCCCCGGCCGCGGCGGCGAGATCGCCGTCCGGCAGCCGGATCGCGTCGGGCAGGGACCGGTCTCCGACGAGCACGACGGGAAGGCCGTCGTATCCGTACCGCGCGCGGGCGACCGCTTCGGCGAGGGACATCGAGCGGTCCACCGCGGTCAGCCGCGGGAGACGCGAGCCGATCCGGACGCCGCCGAATTCGCGGCGGGCGCCCGATTCGGGCAGCAATCCGCCGCGGGTCGTCCCGACGACAGTCCGGCGGCCGGTCGCTTCCGCCACCACCGCCGCGGGCACTCCGGCCAGCCGGGCGGCGCCGTGCAGCGACGCCGCGCGAGCCGCGCCCAGGCAAGCCGTCGCGTGGCGCTGCGCGGCCGGTTCGGGCAGCACCGTTCCGTCGCCGCGGACCAGGTACAGCTCCGCCGCGGGGTTGTGCTTCCGGACCGCGGCGCCCAACGCGTCGATCCGGATGCGGGCGAATTCGGCCAGGGCCGCGTCGAGTACGGCGGTGTTCTCGCGTTCCAGGAGCCCGATCGCCTCGGTCTCGCTGCCCTTCCGCACCGGGACGTCCGGGCCGAGCACGTCGGCGAGGACGGCCGCGGCCCGCTGTTCGTGGTCGGGATTCTCCAGTCCGTGGACTCCGGCGACCGCGACCGCGCGGACGGTTCCGGCGCACCGGCGGGCGAATTCGGCCACCGCGGCGAGGTCCAGCGGCTCCGCCGCCGTGCCGTCGTATTCGTGCCCGCCCCGCACCGTCGCGACCGGTCCCGCGAGCGCCCCGGCCGTCTCGGCCGGCCAGCCCGCGAGGGGCGGAAGCGCGGTCGCGCCGCCGATGCGCAGGACCCCGACGGGAGACCCCGCGTCGGCGGGCACGGGCTCCGGCAGGATCGCCACGACCCGGTCGACCGCTTCGGCGCCGACCTCCGCCATGAGCGCGTCGAGCAACCGCGACGGCGAGCCGGTTCCGGGGACTCCCCGGTGGAAGGCCACGATCCGGCTCGCCTCGTCCACAACCACGGCTCGGGCGGCGACCGCGTCGAGGCCCACTCGCAACCGGCTCATCGGACACCGGCCAGCGCCGCCGAACCGTCGAATCGCACCGGGTCGACGGCGTACCCGAAAGCCCGCGGCCCGGCCGCCGCGTGCCCTTCGGGCGTGTGCCAGCGTTCGTCGACCGGGCCGGCGATCACGTGCACTTCCTGGCCGACGGCGAGGTCGACGGTCTGCGTCAGCGCGCCCGTGTCCGTGTCCGCGACGCCGATCAGGTCCGGAACCGTGGCCAGCACGGCGCCTTCCCGGCTGACGATCAGGTTCTCGTTCTGGAAGTCGATCCGCACGAAACCCTCTGGCGTGTCGAGGGAAACCACGCCGCGCGGCCAGCCGTCCGAGGAATGCTGGAGGACTTCGGCGACGGTTCCGGTGCACACCAGACGGCCGCCGCAGGCGCGCAGATACGGCTCGTGTCCGTCCTCGGCGAGCGCCGCTCCGATCCTGGCGCATTCGCTGATCGACCCGACGGCGCCGAGCCGCGCGCAGTCGCCCGCCGTCACCCGGTACGCGCTGATCAGCGCGACGAGACCCAACGGCGGCAGCACGGCCCGCACCAGCTCGCCGAGCACGGCGTCGGTGCCTTGGCTGAACTCGGCGACGATCCCGGAGCCTCCCACGACGGTGATCGGCGAGACGGAAAACCCGGCCAGCCGCAGCAGCGTCAGGTCGATCGAGGGCAGGGTGCGGCGCATCAGGTCGAGGTCGAGACACGGCAGCCCGAGTTCGGCCGCGACGGCCAGCGGGACAGCCACGTTCACGCTGCCCAGCTGGATCGGCAGGATCGCCGCGCACTCGCGCCCGGCTCGGGCTTCCACTGCCTTCCGGAGAGTCTCCGCCTCGACGACGTTGTGCGCCTTCTCGACGAGCGTGTGCGGGGTTCCGCCGGACACCACGGGGAGCACGAGGGCTTCCGGAGCCAGTTCGTCCGCCGTGACGAGCGGAATCGGCCCGTGCCGCCGGACGGCCGCGAGCAGGAGCTGCTGCGCCAAGTACGGGTCTCCGCCGCCTCCGCTCCCGAAGTGCCCGGCACCGCGCACCACGTCGTCGATCGCGGACTCGGCGACGTGCTCCATGCGCAAACCTTAACCGGCGTCGTGGCTGCTCAGGCGGTGGCGACACCCCGGAAACCGGCATACAGCCGGGCGAACGCGCGGGCCGCGGCGGTCAGCTCGGCAACCGGCACGTACTCGTCGGCGGTGTGCGCGACCGTCATCGACCCAGGCCCGTACACGACCGTCGGGATGCCGAGCTGATTGCGCAGGAACCGCGCGTCCGTGCCGAGTTTCAGCCCCCTGACCGGCGCGTCGCCCGCCGCCTTGCGCACTTCGGTGACGAACGGGTGCTCCGGGTCCAGTTCGGAGCCCTCGGCGAAGGCGAGGACGTCCGCGTCGTAGTCGAACTCGCCCGCCGCGTCGATCAGTCCGGTCACGGTGGCCAGAGCCTCGTCGCGAGTCTGGCCGGGCAGCACGCGCCGGTCGATCCGCAGGCGGCATTCGGCCGCCACGATGTTGACCGCGGCGCCGCCCGCGATGGTTCCCGCGTTGGCGGTGGGGATGCCCAGGAGCGGATGCTCTTTGTCGCCGAAATCGGCGAGGTGGAGCGCCGAGACGATCCGCGCGGCGTCGGCGACGGCGGAGTGCCCGGCCGCCGGGTCGCTGCCGTGCCCCGCCCGGCCGCGCACGACGATCTCGACCATCAGCGAGCCTCGCTCGGCCACCCCGACGCACAGCTCGCTCGGTTCGGGCACGACGGCCGCGTCGGCGTGCACCAGGCCGGCGGCGACCAGCGCCTCGGTCCCGGCCCGGCCGCCGGTCTCCTCGTCGGCCACTAGATGGAACACGACGTTCGCCGGCGGCACGATCCCGGCGTCACGGCAGGCGCGCATCCCTTCGAGCGCCGCGGCGATCCCGCCCTTCATGTCGCAGGCGCCGCGGCCGTAGAGCAGCCCGTCCCGGACCACTCCGCCGAAGGGCGGCACCGACCAGTCCTCCTCGGACACCGGAACGACGTCCACGTGCCCGTTGACCAGCAGGGTGGGGCCGTCGCCGGAGCCGATCCGGCCCAGGATCGACGGACGCCCCGGTTCAGGTTCGAAGACCTCGACCTCGGCGCCCAGTCCGGCCAAGGCCGTGCACAGCGGTTCGGCCGCCGGACGCTCGCCGCCGGGCGGATTTCGCGTGTCGCACCGGATCAGGTCCGCGGCGAGTTCGGTCACCCTCGCGGGCTGGACAGCGGCTGCGGCGTTCATGCCGGCTCCTCGAGGTGTGCGGTCATCGCGGCGAGGGCTTCGGCGTCGAGAAAACCCAGCGGCGCAAGCCCTTTCGCGAACCCCAGCAAGGCGGGCCGGAACGCCGCCACCTCCGCGAAAAGCTCGGCGGCTTCCCGATGCCGTCCGGAACGGGCGAACAGGACCGCGCGCCAGAAGTCGGCCTCGCGGTTGTCCGGCCCGATGACCTCCGCCGCCGACTTCAGCGCGCTCAGCCGTTCGTCCGCCTCGTCCGGAGTGACTCCCTCGAACGGCCCGAGCGTCAGGCCGCGCGCGAACATCACCCCGCCGACCGCGCCGAACGCCCGGGAGCGCGGAAGAAGCCGAGACAGTTCGCCGAGCGGATCCGGGTGGTCGTCGACGCGCAGATCGACGACCACCTCGTTCCACGGCTCCGGACCACGACGACCGGACACGACCAGCAGGGCCGCCGACTGCGCGCCCCGCACGTCTCCCCCGGTGCCGTCCGCGGCGCGAAGCCCCGCGAGGATGCGGTCGGCGAGGTCCCCGCCCGCGGTCTCGAAGGCGTTGAGCGCCGCCTGGCACACGCCCGGCGCGGCCAGCATGTTCCCTTGCACCGTCACCTGATGGCCGCGCGCGGAACCGGCATGCGGCGCGCACGACTCTCCCGTGTACGCGCCCACTGAGCCTCGTGCGTCGACGATGCCCAGCTGGCGGTACGCGGAATCCGAATCCTCCGCGATCAGTAAGTCCACAGTGGACGGTGCGGGGACCCCCGCCCGCAGCAACTCCAGGCCGCGAGGGCCGTAGCCGACGTTGACGAACGCCTGGGTGGCCACCGCGCCGACGCCCGCCTCGGCCCACGGCAGCAACGTGCCGACGCCGAAGAAGTGGGTCTGGGCGCCGACGCCGAGCCAGCCGGTGACCGGATCGCGCGCGACGATCGAGTACGTCACGGCCTTCCTTCCTCCGCCCTCGCGAGGTGGTCCCGGAGCAGGTCCGCCACCTGGCCGGGCTCCTCCAGCATCGGCAGGTGGCCCGTTCCGTCCAGCTCCTTCGCGGCGCCGCCGGTGGCTTCGGCGAGTTCGCGCGACATCGCGGGCGGGCAGGTCGGGTCCTCCGTGCCCGCCACTGCCAGCACCGGAATCCCCGCCGGGGCGACCTTTCCGGCGAGGTGCCGGATGTCCGCGCCGAACGCTCCGTAGAGGATCTCCGCGACGACTGCCGTCGGCCGGGCGCCGACCGCTTCCGCCATCACCTCCCGGACCCGAGCGGAGTCCCGGTGTTGTCGGCCCACGATCTCGGGCACCTGGCCGGCGAAGTATCCGGCGGTCCCGCTGGCCTCGAGGTCGCGCGCCATCGCGGCGATCGCCTCGGCCGGAACGCCGGTGCCCAGCGTCGAACCGAACGCGGCGACACTGCGCACGCGGCGGGGATGCAGCGCGGCCAGCGCGACGCTGATCGTGCCGCCGAGCGACCCTCCGGCCAGATGCACCGCGCCCAGTCCGAGCGCGTCGAGGACCGCCAGGACGTCCGGGACATAGCCTTCCTCGACGGTGAACGGCCCCGTCTGCCCGGAGTTTCCGTGCCCGCGAAGGTCCGGCGCCACGATCGGCCGGTCGAGCCGTGCGGCGACGTCCTCCCAGACCACCGCCGCGGAGTTGATCGGATGAAGGAGCACGAGCGGGGCGCCCGGCCGGTCGTCCGCGGTGCGCAGCACCGACAGCTTTCCGGCCGGTCCCTCGACGCTGACGCGGTCCAAGACCGTCCTCATTCCGTTCCGTGCTTGGGCATCTGCGGGTCCTGGACGCTGACGTGCATGTGCCAGATCCGCCAGTCCGCGCCGCCCTTGCCGTCGTCGCGGCGGAAGAACTCGGTGGTGCGGAACGGAGTCGGGACCGCGTCCTGCCGGCCCGGGGCCACCACCTCCGCGGTTCCTTCGGCGGTGAGCAGCGCGACGTCCCCGAAAACCTGGACGTCCGGGCCGGCGGTGTCCTTGATCGCGGTGATGCTGAGCCCGATTTTCGCGGCGTTGACCCACAGCCGGTGCTTGTCCAGCACGCCGCGGTAGGTGTGGCCGTTGAGGTTGAACTGGTGGTAGCCGTCGCCCTCCGGGAAGTACCGCAGCATCCGGTCGGCGACGAGGCCGACGTTCGCCTCGTACCAGCCTTGGTGCACTTGGAGGATCCGCTCGAGGTCAGTGTTCACGATCGTGCCCTTTCAGTGGGTGAATTCGCCGGTCAGTTCGCCGACCGCGGCGAGGGTTTCTTCCGCGCCGTCCGCCACGACGGTCGCGATGGCGACGTTGTCCGCGCCGGCGTCGAGGTATTCCTTGAGGCGGGCCCGCGCGGTGTCCTGGCCGCCCACGACGCCGAACACGTCGAGCCAGTCGTCCGGCATCTCCGCGGCGACGACCTCGGGTCCGCCGCGCGAGAGCAGGTCCGCGAGCCGCTCGTTGGCCCCGACCGCGCCGAACAGCGGCCCCGGGCCCGTCGCGGCGAGATAGAAAGCCAGAACCGCCTTGAGCGCTTCCCGCGTCGCGGCCACCTGCCCGGGATCCCGCGTGACGTTGGCCGCGACGAGGACCGTGATCGTGACGCGCTCGTCGCGTCCGGCCGCGCGCGCTGCCTCGTCCAGCTTGCGCCGCGCGTCCCGCACGTATTCGACCGGGGCGAGCGCGCTGACCAGCAGGCCGTCAGCCAGCTGTCCGGTCAGGCCGAGCCCCTTGTCCCCGAGCACCCCGGTGAACAGCGGCACCGGCTCGGGAACCGGATGGGCGACGGCGACGTCGTGGAACGCGGCGAACTTGCCCTCGGCGGTGATCGTCTCGCCGCGCAGCAGCCCGCGCACGGCGGCGAGGGTTTCGCGCAGGGCGCTCATCGGCGACCGCTGGGTCAGGCCCATCTGGGCGGTCCAAGCGGGAACGCCGTGCCCGATCCCGGGCATCAGCCTGCCCGGATAGGCACGGGCGAGCGTGCTGATCTCCATGGCCAGCAGCGCCGGATGCCGCACGACCGACGACACGACCCCGATGCCGACCGGGACCCGCGACGTCGCCCCGAGCGCGAGCGCGGCACCGGCGATGCCGCCGAGGAAGAAGTAGTCCTCCGGCAGCCACAACTCCCCGAAACCGGCGGCCTCCGCGGCGGCCGCCTGCGCTCCGATCTGTTCGGGCGGAGTGGTGCTGCCGAGCAGCACTCCCAGCCTGCTGCGGAAAGGATGGGTCATCGGCGGGCTCCTGTCGTGCGGACCGGATCACAACGTCGGGGTCGACGGTAGGAACCGCACCGGGCGGAGCGCTTCGGGCACGGCGACGAAACGGGGGCAGCGCGACAGTGCACGGTGCACGATCGGCGGGTTTGCCGGGATGAACTCGCGACCGATCACCTGGCGCGGGGAAGTGCGACAGCGCGGTGGCAGCGAGGCCGCGAAAACGCCGCCGCCCGCGGAGATTTCGCGTCGCACCCGTCCTGAGCGCCGCGTTGCCGGCTTACCGTTGCGCCGCCGCGTTGCGGATCCAGCTGCGGAACTCGATCGCCAGATGTTCGCAGTGGCCTTCGATCATCGAATCCGGTGCTGCGGCGGGATAAACGACGCGCACGACGACGTCCGCGCCGGTGTCGGTGTCGCGAGCCTGGTGCAGGCAGTACGCGAACGGCGTGCCGTCGTCGAGGGTGAGTTCCGCGTTCATCAGCGACACCGGGTATGGCGCGTCGAGGTAGGCCGCGACCGCGGCGGGCAACTCCCTCGCCACCGCGACGCGGAAGCGCGTGAGGTGACCGCCGATCGTCTCCACCATTCCGCCCGGATACTGCGGCGGTTCGACGTAGTGCTCGGGGTGCGCGTTCAGCAGCAAAGCCTTGTCCTGGAACCGGCCCGTGGCGGCTTGGCCCTGGAACCATTCCGCCAGTTCCGTGCCGCTGAGACCGCGCACGGCGAACTCGGTGCGCGATTCGCGGTAGCCGCCGTCCGACGCCGTGACGAGGTCCCGGTGATATCGGTCACCGTCCTCGATCTGCGCGGCCAGCAGATCCATCATGACCTGCCCGCCCGCGACCTCTTTGAGGTTACGCAAAGCGCGGCGCGCTGCCTTCAGTTCCCATTGGTCCACAACGGATTCGTCGACAGTGCGGCCCATCGTCCGCACCTCGACTGTCACTGCGGTCATCGCAGTTCTCCTCCCTGAAGCGAGGCCAGCACTCACCGGCCTGACTCCACTATAAGATGCATCAGTGCATCTTAGGGAGAACGTGAGCCACCCCTCACCGGCGGGAACCCGCGGCTATCGAGCCCGGGCACCCGGGCGTTTCCGGGCGATCAGCGGCAGGAAAATCGTGTCCACCACTTCCCGGATCGCCTCCGGCGACATCGGCTCCAGATTCAGCAAGGTTTCGTTGCGCAGCAGGTCATAGGGCAACCGCGCGATCCGCGGCGTGAGTTTCGCTTCGTCGATTTCCCGCCGCTCGACGGCCCGGCGCGTCACCGCGTCGATCACCGCCCATCGCTCGTCGATCAGCGACCCGCGCAGTTCGGCGACCGTGGTGCCGGTTTCTTCGAAGTACGCGGCCAGCTGGGCGGTCATCGCCGCGGCGAACATCGCGAACGCGCCGTTGAGCTGTTCGAGCAGCGCGACGGTGTCCTCGCGCAGCGACCCGGTGTCCGGATCGGCGAGCGGGAACCGGGCGCTGGCGCGGACGAGCGCATCTCGGACGAGTTCCGCCTTCGTCGCCCAGTGGCGGTTGACGACCGGACGGCTGGTGCCCGCGCGATCCGCGACCCCGGCGAACGTCAGCGCGGCGTACCCGCCCTCCATCAGCTCGGCCCACGCGGCGTCGAGGAGCGCGGCTTCCAGTTCCGCGCCCCGTCGGCGCCGGCGGGGACCAGACTCCTCCGCAAGATGCATGGCCGCACCCTACCTGCCGTCTTGAGTCACCCGGCGAGCAAAGCGGGAACGAGGCTTTCCAGTTCGTCGAGCGCGGCGGCGATCGCGGGAGCGGTGCGGCCGCCGGGCCGGGTGACGGTGAGGATTTTCCGCCGCGGCTCGCCGGCGCAGGGCAGCCGGACCACGGCGGCGTTCGCGGGCGCCTGCGCCGTCCGGGGCACGAGCGCCACGCCCAGCCCGTGGGCGACGAGCGCGAAGGTGGCGTTCCAGTTCAGCGAGTCGTGGGCGACCTCGGGGGTGAATCCGGCCGCGCCGCAGGCGGACAGGACGTGCGTGCGGCACGTGCACGTCGCGCTGGGCACGATCCACGGCTCCTCGGCGGCCTCGGCGAGGTCCACCTCGTCGCGCTCGGCCAGCCGATGTCCCGCGGCGACCACCAGGTCGAACGGATCGTCCAGCAGCGGACGCTGGTCGAACCGGGCCCGGTCGCGCGGCGGTTCGTCCGGGGCGGCCTCCACGACGGCCAGGTCGGCGTCGCCGTCGAAGAGCCGGTCGAAGCAGGCGGCGGCCTCGGCCTCGCTGATCTTCGGGACCAGCCGGGGATGGCGCGTGCCGAGCGCGGCGGCGGCCGGGGCGAGCAGCGCGGTCACCGCGACCGGAAACCCGGCCAGGCGCAGCAGCCCGGCCGGTTCGTCGCGGTCGGCGCGCAGGTCCCGTTCGGCCAGCTCCCAGCGCGCTTGGATGTCGTCCGCGTGCGTCAGAAGCCGTTGCGCCGCAGGGGTGAGTCGCACCCGGCGACCCTGCGGTTCGAGCAGGGCCACCCCGAGTTCCCGGCCCAGCTGACGGATCTGCTGGGACGCCGCGGACGGCGTGAAGTGCAGTGCCCGAGCCGCGGCGGTCACGGTGCCGTAGTGGTCCACCGCGCGCAGCACGTGGAGGCGGCGCAGATCGATCATGTAGCCAATTCTTCACAGTTTGGTCCGAAAAGACAACCTGGACCTGTCCGTTTCGGCGCACCACCCTGGAGGTCGAACTGCGAAGGGAGTCCTCGATGGGCACGGTCTGGCTGTCCTTGTTCGCGGAAGCCGTTGTCGTGACTGGCATCGCGGCCGGATTGGCCCGCTGGGCCGCACGCTGGCCCGGCCCGGGAGCGAGGCCGCGCCGGAGCACCACGGTCTGGGTCCTGGTCGGCTTGGTGCTGCTGGCGCTCAACCTGCGGGCCGCCATCACAGGCGTTCCCCCGGTCCTGGGCGGACTCCAGCGCCAGTTCGGGCTGTCCGGGCTCGGGGTCAGCGTGCTCACCGCGTTGCCGGAACTCTGCGTGGGCATCTTTTCCGCACTCGCGCCTCTGCTCGCGCGCCGGATCGGCACCGAGGCGGCGATCACCGCGGCGCTTCTCGCGATCACGACCGGACTGCTGCTGCGGGTCCTTTCCGTTCCGGCGGCGCTGTTCGCGGGCACCGTGCTCGCCGGAGCCGGGATCGCGGTCGGCAACGTGCTGCTCCCGGCCGTCATCAAGCGTTTCTTCCCGGACCGCGTTGGCCCGCTGACCGGCCTGTCGATGATGCTGCTGTCCGTCGGCGGCGCGGCCGGAGCGGGCCTGGCCGTCCCGCTGGAGCACCTGGGCAGCTGGCGATTGACACTGGCCGCGTGGGCCATCCCCGCCGTGCTCTCTCTCCTCGTGTGGGGCCCGCTCGGGCTCCGCGCCCGACGGCGAGAGAGCCCGATCCCTCCCCGGGGCTCGCTGCTGCGCTCGCCGCTGGCCTGGTGCGTGATGGTCTTCATGGGCCTGGCGTCGCTGATGTTCTACACGCTGACGTCGTGGCTCCCGGAAATCATGCAGGGCCAAGGATTCTCCCCCGCCGTCGCCGGGACGATGAACTCGGTCGTGATCGTCATCGGCATCCCGCTCGGCTTCGTCGTGCCGGTGGTCGCCGCCCGACTGCGCGACCAGCGGCCGCTCGTCCTCGGAGTCGTCGCCCTGATGGCGATCGGGCTCACCGGTCTGCTGCTGGTTCCGCAGGCGGGATGGGTCTGGATCGCGGTCTTCGGAATCGCCACCGGCGCCGCGTTCCCGATCGCGTTGACGCTCCTCAACCTGCGCTCCGCCACCCACACCGTCACGGCGCGACTCTCCGGCATGGCCCAGTCCGGCGGATACCTCCTCGCCGCGTGCGGCCCGCTGGCCTTCGGACTGCTGCACACCCTCACCGACGGCTGGCACGCGCCGATCTGGCTGCTGATTGTCTTGCTGGTGCCCGAACTCGCGTGCGGTTCGCTGGCCGCGCGGCCCGGTTTCGTCCGACTGCACGCCACTCGGCCGGAGTACCCCGAGTTCGCCCGCTCCTCCGAGTCAGTTTGAGCGACTGTCCACTTCGGACCCCAGCGAGTCGGCTTTCGAAGAACGGCACGAACGAACGGCGTCGCCTCGTTGCTGCGCCCGCAGGCGCGTCGTCCTCCCCGCCGATTTTGCCGGGCGGCCAGAACTGGCGTCGCGGGAAAGCTCGGCAGCGACCGATCCTCTGCGGACTCGACCGCAATTATTGACTCGCACACCGCAATCTCGAACATTGAGGCGCCACCCGCCCGGCCCTAGCGTTCCTTGCGTGGCTGACATTTCCGCGGGCGAGTCGCCCGAACCTTTCGCCATTCACGTCGACGACGCGGACCTCGCCGAATTGCGAACCAGGCTGGACCGCGTCCGGCTTCCCGAACACGAGACCGTGCCGGACGCGTCCCAGGGGCTCCAGCTGGCACAGCTGTCGACCCTGCTGACGGCTTGGCGCGAACACGATTGGCACGCCCGGCAAAAGCAGTGGAACGCCATCCCGCACTACCGGATGGCCGTCGACGGTTTGGGGATCGCGTTCTGGCACGTGCGCTCGCCCGAGGCCAACGCGCTTCCGCTGGTGCTGACCCACGGCTGGCCGGGTTCGATCCTCGAGTTCGAGGACGTCATCGGCCCGCTCAGCGACCCGGTCGCGCACGGCGGTTCCGCGCGCGACGCCTTCCACCTGGTGGTCCCCGCGCTGCCGGGGTTCGGGTTCAGCGACCGGCCTCGGGAACAGGGCTGGAATCCCGCACGCACCGCCCGGGCTTGGGCGCAGCTGATGACCGCGCTCGGCTATCCGCGGTTCGGCGCGCACGGCGGGGACTGGGGCGCGTTCGTGAGCACCGAACTCGCGCGCCTCGTTCCCGAGCGCGTCGCGGGCCTGCACCTGACGATGCCGATCGCCTCGCCCACGCCCGACGACCTTCTCGCGCCCGGTCCCGCCGAACAACGCATCCTCGACCGGCGCACCCGGCATCTGACCGACGGCTACGGCTTCGGGATCCAGATGAGCACCCGCCCGCAGACCCTGGGCTATTCGCTGCTGGACTCCCCCGCCGGCCTGGCCGCGTGGCTGGGCGAGAAATTCGCCGCCTACTCCGACCCCCGGCCCGAATTCGGCGGCGGCGTAAGCATTTCGCAGCAGATCGACACCATCGCGCTGTACTGGCTGACCGGCACCGGCGCGTCGTCCTCGCGGTGGTACTGGGAGGCGATGCGCTGGGTGCCGCGGGGCGCGGAAGAGGAGAACGCGCAGCCGGTGACCGTGCCGACCGCCTGCTCGATCTTCCCGGCCGACCCCTGGCCGGTCGCCCGGCACTGGGCCGAACGCCGCTACCTCGACCTGCGCTCCTGGCACGAGCTCGACCGCGGCGGCCACTTCCCCGGGTTGGAGCAGCCGGAGCTGCTGGTGTCCGAGATCCGGGAAGCCTTCCGGCACTCGCGCAAGCCCTGAGGTCAAGAACCGCGGTACGCCGACGGCCGCGTCCCCGTGTGCCGCAGGAAGGCCGTCGACAGGGCGGCCGGGCTGGCGAATCCGCAGCGCCCCGCGATCTGGGAGACCGTCAGGTCGGTGTCGCGCAACAGCCGTTTCGCCTCGTCGATCCGCAATCCGGTCAGATACCGGTACGGCGTCTCCCCAGTCGCTTCCTTGAAGACCCGGACCAGGTGGTAGACGCTCAAGTGGACCGCACCGGCGAGATCGGCCAAGGTGATCGGCTCGGCGAGCCGCTCGCGCATCGCCGCGACGACCGCCCGAACTCTCGCGTTCTCGGGTGTTGGCACCGCTTCCGGTGACCGCCGAGTGTGCCGGGTGAGCAGTTGCATCGTCAGGAACGCCGCGGCGGACTCGGCATAGAGATCGTCGGCGGCCCCCGCCCCGCCGACGGCCCGGATGATCTCCTCGACCAGCGGATCCCCGGCCGTCAACGACGCGGCCAGTGCGTCGAAATCCACCGCGGCACCGCCGAGCTGCGCCGCGGTGGAATCGACTGTGGCGCGCGGAATGTGGACCTGCACGCTGGCCAACGCGCCCATTGCCCGGTAACGCCGCACCGCGGGCTGATCCGGCGGCAGCAGCTCGACGCGCCCCGGCGTCCACGAAGTGCGCCCCCACCGGCCGCCCCGGCACGTCTCCATCACCGCGCTTCTTCCGACCGGCAGCACGAGATGCAGATCCGCCGCAGCCGGCAGCGCCATTTCCTCGGCGACGGGCACGTGTTCGAACCGCTGCACGAGCAGGGATTCCCAGCCCGCGTCCTCCCAGCTGCAATACGTGCGCCGGACGTAACGCCCCATTTCGAACCCGGCGTACGGCTGGAGATTCAGCCGCGTGGAGTCGAACACCATGATCCCCAGGCTAGCGACGATCCGCCCCAGGAGGCCCGATGACCGCCGCACCTCATCCCGCGCGCACCGCCAGCCAGGCTCTGCACGCCGCCGTCCGGAGGAAAGACAAGGAGGCCTGGCTGGAGCTTTTCGCCGCGGACGCCGTCGTGGAGGATCCGGTCGGCCCTTCCCCTTTCGACCCGGAAGGCCGGGGACACCGGGGGCGCGACGCCATTTCGGCCTTCTGGGACCGGGCCATCGCGCCGAACGAGTCGATCGAGTTCCTCTTCGACGACTCCTTCGCCTGCGGGGACGAGGTCGCCTTCACCGGCCAGGTCCGGAGCCAGCACGACGGTCAAGTGCTCGAAGCGGAGGGGGTTTTCGTGTACCGGGTCGACAAGTCAGGGCAAATCGTCGCAGTGCGGGCCTTCTGGGAGGTCGAGCGAACCCTGCGAACCGCCCGGCCCGCCTGACAGATACACACGACGCGAGAGACGGGCCGCGGTCCTGCGCCAGGACACCCAGTCGACCGCCTACGGGATCGCGGCGAGCAAACCCAGACCCGAAGACGGCGGCTGCGCTGCCGCCGATATTGGCCCCGCTGTTCGGCGGCAGGGTGAGCTCGGCGAGCTATCCGAAGCTCTCCAGCCCGATCCCGGCGACGGTCATCCAGGTCGCGACGAGCATCGTGATCTTGACAGTGGTTATCTGGATTCCTTCTTGAATGACGTCTCTGCTCGGCGACCTCGCTGCCTGTTCGCTACGCGCGAGGCGAGTAGCGCGGAGCAGTGCTCCACCAGCGCAACGCGGGCGCGAGGCCGGTCAGCACGCCGGCCCCGGAAACGCAGAGGCCGACCACGAAGACCGGGATATCGCTGGCGAAGCCGCTGCCCGGCGGCCCGTCGAAGAAGAGGGGACCCACGCCCAGCACGAGCGCCCCGATCGCGCACAGGACCACCGCGGCCGCCGTCAACCGCTTTCGCTCGGCAGGCGGAGGCCAGTCGCTCCTCGTCGCCCGCAGCCAAGCCAGCGCTGCCGTCATGGCGACCAGCAGACCCGCCCCCGCCGCACACTGACCGAAGAAGAGCGAGCCAGCCGCACCGAAATTGAAGCCGGGCCCGGGCGGCTCGGCGATCGCCATCAAGGCTCCCGCGCTCAGCAGCAGGTCCCCCGACGACGATCAGGCCGCCCGCGGTGACGGTCAAGCGTCTGACCGTGGCTCTCGTGATATCAGCTGCGATGGTCCTGATCCCTTCCGGCCGAATGACGCCTCCGTTCGGCGCTGTGTGCCCAGAAACAACTGATTTCAGGCAAAAGCATCTTATCCGGTCACGACCAGCCAAGCGAGGTCCCGCAGAGGTGTCGCCAAACGGTGACAAAAATGCGGCACACCGCGGAGCCCGCAGTGCTGGCCTGGACCGAGAACGGGTCCAGACCAGCACTGCGCGTCGTCCCAGTGGCCGGAAAACCGCGCACCGTCAGCGCCCGGCAGCGGCCCTTCGCCTCGACCACCAGTGCCACGCGGGCGCGATCCCCGCGAGCAAACCCACGGCGACGAGGCCGAAACCGACCACGAAGATCGCATAACTGAGACTCAAGTCGGAGAGCGGGGTGATGCGGCCGAAGGTGAAGGCAGCCACGCTCTCGACCACGGCCCCGGCGGCAAGCAGAACCACCGCGGCCACGGTCAGATACCTGAGCAGTTTCTGCCGAACCGGCAATCCGGCAGCGGGGCGCGGCTCGCGCTTCCGCGCCCGGAACCAAGCCACCACGGCCGCCCCGCCGATCAGCAGGCCTCCGACGGTGATCGCCTGACCGAACAGGACGGCACCGCCGGCGCCGATGTTGGCCCCGGTGTGGGGTCGCTGGTTGACGAGCATGAGCAATCCCGCGCCCAGCAACGCGGTCCCCGCGGCGATGAAGCAGGTGGCGATGGCGGTCAAGAGCCTGACGGTGCTGTTCATAGCTGCTTTCTGCTGGCTGACGTGGGTACGTGGAGACCGGGCCGGTTAGAAGGGGATGTCGTTTTTCCCGCTCCCTTCATAATGAGACCAGCCGAGTTTGCGGACGAACCCGTAGTAGATACTGGTCACGGGACCGGCGCAGACGTAGCGGTTCGGATCCCACCAGTCGTACTTGTTGGTGCAGGCGTCGCGGATGTCCGCCGCCAGCCATTCGTCGCAGATGTCCCGGTCAGTGGTGCTGCCCTTGCTGTAGCACCTGTCGTGGGCCGCGCAGGCGGGCCTGAAGTCCGCTCCGAACCACAGGTACCGGTCCGGTGCCATGGTGCAGCCGTCCGACGGCTCTTCGGCGCCGCCGCTGGCTCCACCCCCGCCGCGGTTGCCGAACGCGCCGTTCTTGTTGAGGACGTCGTTGGCAGCACCGCCGCCCAGCGTCGGCGGGTCGTAGCCGCGCCAGCCGGTGTTGTCCTGGGCGGTCCCGGGCGCCGGTTGCTGGGGCTTGCTGGCTGCCGCTCGGTAGGCGTCGGTCGCAGCCTGCGCGGCTTGGGTGGCGTCCTTTCCGGCGGCGAGGGCACTGTTGCGAGCCGCGGCCGCAGCGGCGCTGGCGCTGCTGGCCGAGGCGGAAGCCCGGGCGGCGGAAGCGTTGGCCTGTTTGGCGGATCCGGCGGCTTTGGTCGCGTCCTTGTTGGCGGACGCGGACGCGGCGCGCGCGGTCTTGGCCGATTGTGCCGCCCGGTTGGCGCATTGCTGGGCCGTGTTCGCGGACTGGTCGGCCTGGGTCGCCCATTCCTGGGCCTTGGCGGCGGACTGTCCGGCCCACGCGGCGTAGACGTCGGCGTCCTGGGCCGCACCTTGGGCGCGGGCCGCGGACTCCCCGGCCTTGGCCGCGTCGGCACGCGCCTTGGCGGCCGCTTGGTGGGCCTGTTCGAGCATGGCGTGCATGGCGTTGACGTGCGCTTCGGTGTACTGGTCGCGCTGCCGTGCCTGGTACTGGCCGACTTCCAGGAACGAGCGGGCGAGCCAGGTCGGGCCCTCCAGCGCGGTCTGGGCGGCGGCTTCCAGTTCCGCTCCGCCGGAGCCGAGCGTCTGGCCGGTCTGGAAGACGTCGTCGGAGACCGCGGCCTGGTACTGGCCGGTTTCCAGGAACGCCTGCCGGTCGGCGGGAGTGCCGTCGAGGGCCGCTTGGGCGGCGCGGTAGGTGGCGGGACGGTTCTTGTCCAGCATCTGCCCGATGCGCAGGCTGTTGTCGGCGTCGCGGCTGGAGTAGTCCTGCTCGCGCAGGAACCGTTTCACCGCTTCCCAGTCACCGGCCAGCGCGGTGTCGGCGGCCTGCTTCATCGCGGGCTTGCCGGCCGTCGCGGCCAGGTGCGCGGCGCGGGCGCGGTCGTCGGCTTCGGCCGCGGTGGCGCGGCCGGCGCGGATGTACTCGACGACGTCCGCTTCGCCGCCGGCGAGGGCGGCTGTGGCGGCGTCGCGGGTCCAGGGGCCGCCGGTGCTGATCAGCCGGACCGCGGCCTTGCGGCCCTTGGCCACGACATCGGCCTGTGGCGCCCCAGGCGCGGCCGCCTCGTCCAGCAGCTTCCGGGTCTCGGCGTCGAGCCGGTCCTGCTCGGCCGCGTTCCACGTCGCCTTGTCCTGCTGTTCCTTTTCCTTCGCGGCCATGGCCTTGGCGGCCTCGCGGTCCTGCTGGGCGCGGGCCGCCAGTGCGTCGGCCTCGGCCTTGCGCGCGGTCTCCTCCACCCGGCTGGCCTGCTCGGCCGCCGCGGTCGACGCGTCGGCGGCCTTGATCGCGTTGTCCGCGTGCGCCCGGGCCAGCCGCGCGGCGTCGTGGGCCTGGCCGGCGCTCGCGGCGGCTTCGTCGGCCGCCAGCGCGGCGGCTTCGGCATTGGCCTTCGCCGCGTTCGCGGCCTGTCTCGCCTCGCCCGCGGCGGTCGCGGCCTGCCCGGCGAGGTTCTCCGCGCTGTCCGCGGCACGGGACGCGGTCGCGGCGGCACTGCGCGCCTGCCCCGCGGCCCGGTTGGCGACACCCGCGTCCGCACCCGCCGCAGCCGCGCTCCGACCGGCCGCCTCGGCCGCACCTGCGGCGGCGGAAGCGTTGGCACCAGCGGATTTCGTCGACTGCGCGGCGGTCTTGGCCTGACCGGACGCCTCCGCGGCGTGCCCGGCAGCTTCGCCCGCCCACTGCGCGCGCTGAGCCGCGTCCCGCGCGGTCTCCGCGGCCTTGCGGGCCGCCGCGGCGTCACCGCCGTTGCGCGCCGCCGCCGCGGCCGCAGTGTTAGCCCGAGACGCGGCCGTGCCCGCCGCAGCGGACGCCGACGCGGCCCGCGCCGCCGCCATCGCCGCGACCCCGGCCGCCTTGTGGGCGTCGTTCGCCGCCGACGTCGCGGCCTGCGCCGCCGCCGCCGCTCCGTTCGCGGCGTCCGCGGCCCGGCCGGCCGCCAGACCGGCCTGCACCGCATTGCCGTGCGCGGCTTCGGTTTCCTGGGCGGCCTTCTCCGCGGCCTGCTTCGCCCGCTGCGACGCGGCGACCGCCCAATCGGCCGCTTCGTTGGCCGCCTTCGTCTCGGCCTGCGCCCACTTCCCGGCGGCCTGCGCCTGCCCGGTCAACGTGGCGATGTCGGCCGCTTCCTTGTCCCGGGCGCGGGCCACCTGCTGCCCGGCGCCGAGGAAGTCCTGGAGCACCGGCCAGGTGCCGTCGTCGAGAGCGTCCTGCGCCGCCCGCTCCAGGTTCGCGCCCCCGCTGCCGAGCATCTGCGAGACCCGCATCCAGTCGTCCGCTTCCCGGGCGGTGAACTGTCCCTTGGCGAGGAAGTCCCGGAACGCGGCGACCGTGTTGGCGTTCAGCGCTTTCTGCGCGGCCGCCTCGAGATTGCGGCCGTCGCCGCCCAGCATCGAGCCGATCCGCAGCTGCTGATCGGCCGTGTACGGCTCCTGCCAGCCGGATTTCAGGAATTGCCGCTGATCCGCGACCGAACTGTCGAGCGCTTTCTGCACGGCCTCGTCGAGCTTCCGCCCGCCAAGGCCGATCATCCGCGCGACCTCGAACGTCACGTCCACGTCCAGCGCCGGGCCCTGCCCGGTGCTCAGGAACGCCTGCAGGTCCTGGTCCGTTCCGGTCAGCGCGGCCTCCGCCGCCCGCCGCGTCGCCGGACCGCCCTCGGTCATCAGCCGCACCACGCCCGCCCGATCCGTTGCGGGAGCGGGAGATTCGTACCCCGCGGGCATCCCGGTGGGCGGTACATCGGCCGTGACCGCCGCGGGAGCCGCCGCGGCCGCCACCGGCGCGCCGCACACCCCCGTCCCCAGCACGACCGCCGTCGCCATCACCAGCCCGAAACGCGCTCTCGATCTACCGCGCGCCAGCTTCACCATGTTCCCCCTCTGTCCACACGCGACACTCGCGTCGCGCACGCCCCCCGCAGCGAACAAGACGCACCAATTCCAGGTTTCGGCTGAAGCTACCGCAGCTGGTCTGAACCAACACAGGAAATGTGACCGTTCCGCCCCAATCGGAGCAATGTGTAACGCCCGGCGCGTTTGCGCGATTCCTGTCCTGAAGTCGACTGTTCTGGGGGGCCGCGCCGCTTCGGCACTGAAGCGGTGCGGGATCGCACGCCTTCCGTCTCCCGCGAGAGGGGCGCGGGAGTGCTCGCACGCGGCCAAGTCCGGTTTCCCTTGCGCAGTCGGCGGAACGGCAACCCCGTATACGAGAACGACAAGAGAGGAACTGGCCGTTGCGCATGCGTTATCAGCTGCCGGCCCTGGGCGCGGCAGCAGGCATGGTCCTGTCCGCCAGTCCCGGTCTCGCCGCCGCGGCGACCGACGGGCAAACCCCCGCGGTCGAGGACTACGCCTACCCCGGCGCGGACAAAATCCTGGCCGAGCAAGGGATCGTGCTCAAAACCGGCGACGGCAACATCCGCCTCGTCGAATGCGGCGACCGGACCGACGTCATCCGGATCGTGTCCAACCGCAACAGCGTCCGGGAAACCTTCTGCTTCGATTCGGACGGCCCCAAGGGCTATCTGTCCCTGGAGATTCCCGCCACGTTCCTGGCCAAGGGCGACGGCAGCACCGTCGAAATGACCCTGACCAACAAGGGCAAGTCACAGACCGTGCCGGTCGGCAAGGACACCTGGACCAAACTCGGCGAGTCCGCGGATCCCGACAACGGCCCGGCGACCCTCGTGGAAATCAAGACCTCCGGCGCCGCACCGGCGGCGAGCGGTCCGGTCGACGCCGCCCCCTCCACCGCGAAGATCACCGTCGGCCAGCCCGGCATCGACGGACGCTCCTGCACCGGCGTCCTGATCGCCGCCCAGTGGATCGCCACCGCCGCGCGCTGTTTCGCCGACGACCCCGCCGCCGTCCCCGCCGGAGCACCCGCAAAGAAAACCACCGCCGTGATCGGGCGGCCCGACCTCGCCCAGACCGACCGCGGCACCGTCGCGGACGTCGCCACGCTGGTGCCGCGTCCCGACCGCGACCTGGTGCTGGCCAAGCTTTCCGTCCCGGTCAACGGAATCACCCCTGTCGCGGTCAGCTCCACGGCTCCGGTCGCGGGCGAAACGCTGAAGGTCACCGGCTACGGCCGCACCGCCGACACCTGGGTCCCGACCAAGGCGCACAGCGCGTCCTACACCGCCGGCTCGGCCACCGACACCTCGGTCGACGTCACCGGCCCGGCAGGCCCGTGCAAGGGAGACGCCGGCGGCCCCGTCGTCCGCGACAACAACGGACAACCCGAACTCGTCGCCCTCGCCAGCACCTCCACCCAGAACGGCTGCTTCACCGCGGCCCAGGCGGCACCGGGCGCCACGCTCGCGCGCATCGACAACCTCGGCGGCTGGATCCGGCAGAACGTGCCGGACCTCGCGATCGTCTGCAAGGCCTCCGCGCCGATCTTCACGACCCGCGCCGACGGGACCCTGTGGCTGTTCCAGCACACCGATCCGCGCAACGGCGGCTTCGCCTGGGTCAACGGCAACGGCAGGCAGATCGGCAGCGGCTGGGAAAGCGGGCGCGCCGTCGCCGGGCCCAACGGCGTCGTCTACCAGGCCAACAGCAACGGCCAGCTGCGCCGGTTCCGCTGGAACGGCAACGACTGGGACCTCAACTCCGGCCCCACCCCGTGGTACGAGGACATCGACCACGGCTGGGAGCGCTACACCACCGCCGAGTACCGCAACCGCATCACGGTCGACTCGCTCGGGCACATCTACACCGTCGAACCGGACGGCAAGCTGCACTGGCGCAACTACGACCCGGCGACCAAGAAGTGGGAGCACCGGATCCTCAAGGACGGCTGGGGCCAGTACAACCTGATCGCCGCCGCGGGCGACGGAGTCCTCTACACCCGCAACGCCGGCGGCGACCTGTTCCGCTTCGTGTTCAACGCCGCCACCGGCGAGTGGACCCAGTGGGCCAAGCCGTCCGGCACCGGCTGGACCGGCTTCAAGACCATCACCTCGCCGGGAGCCGACGTGCTCTACACCTCGTACTCCGCCGACAGCGGCGGTCTGCTCTGGTACCGGTACCTGCCCGCCAGCGACACCTGGGCCGACACCGGGCGCGCCAACGGCAAGCTCATCGGCACCGGCTGGTACACGCTCCCCGGCATGACCGCGGCACCCGATTCCTGCCGCCTCGCGGGCTGAGCCCGGGGCACGCGCTGAGAATGGCGTGGTGCCTGCGCTCGGATTTCCGGGCGCAGGCACCTTCGCGGCTGCCCCTGGAAGCACCCGAACAGGCGCCGAAATTCGTCCGACCGAGCTATTTACCCGCGCGGCTCCGAGCCGTCTCGCGGCGCGGGGATCACCGAGCGGTTGCCGCGATAACGGGCCACCACGACCCGGACCCCGTTGCGGAACGCGTCCGGCATCGCCGCGAGAACCGTGCTGCGCGGCACCGGACGCGGAACGTCGAGCCCGGTCATCGGCCGCGCCAGGCCGATTCCGCGGACCGTCCAGCGCAACCGCCCGTCCTTGTCCTGATCGGTGAACTCCAGCGACACCGGGCGCAACGCCGCCACCCGCACGAGCCCGCTGTCCGGCCCGGTCGGGATCAGCACGTCGCCCGCGTCGAGAAGAAGACAGATCCGCAGGGCGGGCGTGAGCCCGTCGATCGCGACGATCCCGCGACGGCCCCGTTCGGGTGACCGGAGCAGCCGGACGCATTCGCGATGCGTCAGCTCCACGTCGTCCATCGCCCAGCTCCTCCCCTGTACCTCGGTGCGCCCAGGATCCCGATTCAGTCCCGCGGAGCGCAAGAACTCCCGCCGCCGGAAGCCGCTTCCCGCTGGAACTCAAGGCCTTCGCGGTCCGGAGCGGCGCATTTCCCGCCGAGTACGCACTATTCGCCGGAAAACTCGATCACGCCAGCCGGGTTCACCGGGTCGTGGGACGTGTCGAGACCGCGTCGGGCCCGGTCAATCCCCTGGCCGGTACCAGCGGCGATGGACGAGCGGTTCGACCGCGAGCACGACGACCGCGGCCGCGAGCGCGACCGTCCAGGCGAGCCAGTCGCTCGACGCCGCCGCCGACCACAGCGCGGCGGCGAACACGACCACCGGCCTCGCCAGCGTGAACGGTCCGAGACCGATCAGGATCACGAACGTGCTGCCCCGCAGCGGAAGCAGCCAGTACGCCAGCAGCGAAAGCACCGCGATCGCGGCGAAGGGTCCCAGTACCTGCAGCATCCGCGCACCCGCGGCGACCAGTCCGGCGTACCGGGCGCCGGGATCGGCCGAGAACGCCAAGGCCGCCCCGATCAGCGACGCCAGAAGGCCCAGGCCCGCGGCGCCGCCGGCCAGACCTCGGCGAGAGGCGGCCAGGTAGTAGGAACGCTTGCGGATCAGGGCATTGCGGCCGGTTGCTGCCCGGAAACCCGCGAGGGCGGCGTCGAGGAGCGCGAGGGTGCCCAGCACGAGCGGAACCAGGACGCTCATCCCGCTGGGGCCAACGCGCCGGCCCGGCGGCCCAGCGCACGCAGGACCTCGCCGGTCAAGTGCGGGCGGAGGCCGACAACCGGACGCATCGCCGCGCAGAGCGGGTTGAGGTACCTGGTCGCTTCGAAGAGAAAGATCTCCATCCCGGCGGCTCGCGCGGCGGCCGACCGCAGCACCGCGTCGCTGTGGGCGCGTCGCGCGGAGGCGACGCCGTCGTGCCGTCCCAGCGGCTCCCGCATCCGGGCGCGGTGGAACAGCCACGCACCGAACGGCGCCAGCCGGGTCGCGGCGATGTCGTAATGGACGAACGCCTGGGCGCCCGCGCGGTCTTGGGCGCGGAAGAATTCCGGCAGGGCACCGGCCGGAATATGGTGCAGTACTCCGCAGGACAGGTAGACGGCGGCGTCCTCCGTCAGCGCGAAAGCGTCCCCGCACACAAATGTGCACGGGAGTTGCTCGGCTTGGGCCAGTCTGTTCGCTTCGGCGACGAGAGCGCGATTGAAATCCACGCCGACCAGTTCGACGTCGCGGCCGAGCACGCCGGAACTGGCCAGGCTGCGCACCAGGAACCCCAGCCCGCACCCGACGTCCACCACCCGCGGGCGGATCCCGGCCGCCCGGACCGCGGCGAGGATCGGCACGAGCAGTTCCGCGAAACGCTGTGCCATGCGGACTTCCTCGTTGAGCCGCTGCAGTTCGGTGTGGACCCGGATCAGCAGCCGGTCGACCGCCGCCGGATCCAGCACGTCGCCGAGGACCGGGATCCGCTCCACGATCCGGGCCGCCCGTTCGTCCCCGGCCTCGCGCAGAGCGGCGACCGCTTCGCTCCGGAGCACCGGACGTCGCTCTCCGGTCGTCGGATCCCACTCCGCCACCAGATCGGAGATCTCCAGCACCGCCATGCGCGAACTCTAGCGAGCACCGGGTGATTCAGCGGTGCTGTTCCCCGAGATCGAGGTCGAGCCGCGGAAGGGAAAGCCGCTCAGGGCAGGTCCGCGGTGAGCAACCGCAGGCCCTGTTCGAAAAGTTCGGACAGATCCGTTCCGGTCAGGTGGTCCTGAGCCTCGGCCAGGTGCGGATAGTCGCCGTCCTGGATTGCTTCGCGCAGGTGGGCGATGTCGGCGCCCAGGTCCGGGCCGGACTGGAGAGCTGCTTGTTCTTCCAGGGCGTGGCCGGTCGCGAAGTGCAGGACCAGGAGCGCGGTTTTCATCGCCGCCGCGGCATCGAGTCCGGCCTCGCACAAGGCGCCGTTGAGGGCCTCGGCGAAGCCGAGGGTGTTCGGGCCGGTCGCGTGCGTGCCCGCGTACACCCGCGCACCGTCGCGATAGGACAGAAGTGCGGTGCGCAGGCTTCTTGCCAGGGCCAGGACCCGCTCGCGGGGTTCGGCGATTCCGTCGGCCGCGGCGCGGCAGCCGTCCAGCATCGCTTCGGCCATGGCGGTCAGCAAGGCCGTTTTCGTCGGGAAGTAGCCGTACAGCGTCCCCGCTTGGACGCCGACCGCCGCGGCCAGTTTTCGCATGGTGAGCGCGTCGAGGCCCTCTTCGTCGAGCAGCCGGAGCGCGGCGGCGGTGACGCGGGCGCGGTCGGCGGCGGGCGGGCGGCCTCGGGTACGGGGCGGGTGCGCGGTCATGTCGAGGTGAGCCTACCAGCGTGTTTGACAGCTTCGCGCTTCCTCAGGACACTGGCGGAAGGTTTACATGAACGTTGTTCGGAAAATAGTGGAGGCGGCTGTGGACACCGATGTCGTGATCAGCGGGGCAGGCCCGACGGGACTGCTGCTCGGCAGCGAACTGGCGCTGGCCGGAGTGCGGGTCCGGATCCTCGAACGGCAGAGCGCGCGGCACGGGCAGTCCCGCGCGCTCACGCTGCACCCGCGCAGCATCGAGATCCTCGAACTGCGCGGCCTCGCCGACCGGTTCCTCGCCGAGGGCCGCACCGTCCCGAGCTGGCATTTCGCCGGCCTGTCGCGGGAACTGGACTTCTCCGCCCTCGACACTCGGCACGGCTACACCCTGTTCCTCGAGCAGGCGCGGACTGAGGAATTGCTCGAAGAACGCGCGCGGGAACTGGGCGTCGAAATCGTCTACGGGCACGAAGTCGTGTCGCTGAAGCAGGACGACGACGGGGTCGAGGTCGTCGGCACCGGACCGGACGGTGACTTCCGGCTTCGCGCGGCGTATGTCGTGGGCTGCGACGGCGGCCGGAGCAAGGTCCGGGAGTCCGCTGGCATCGGCTTCCCCGGATCGGACGGCACGATGAGTTCGATGCTCGGCGACTTCGCCGTCGTCGATCAGGAAGAGATCGCCGCGGCCGGGCGAGGTCCGGTGCTCGTTGCGCCGCTTTCCGGAGGACTGACTCGCCTGGTGGTGACCAGTCCGCGGCGAATGCGCGTCCCGGCAACGGAACCCGTGAGTTTCGAAGAGTTTCGCGAAACGCTGGTGGAGCTGACGGGCACCTCCTTCGGGATCGCTGAACCACGCTGGCTGTCGCGGTTCGGCAATGCCACGCGGCTGGCCGAGAACTACCGCTCCGGCCGCGTGTTTCTCGCGGGCGACGCGGCGCACATCCATTTCCCCGCGGCGGGCCAGGGCCTCAACACCGGGCTGCAGGACGCGATGAACCTCGGCTGGAAACTCGCCGCCGAGATCAACGGCTGGGCGACGGCAGGCCTGCTCGACACTTACCACGCCGAGCGTTTCCCGATCGGGCAACTGGTCACCGACAACACCCAGGCGCAGACGCTGCTGCTCGAACTCACCCTGGTTCCCGACTACCAGCGCCCGGTCGCCGCGCTGCGCGGGCTGCTGGATTCGCTGCTCGAGATCCCCGAGGTCAATGCCCGGCTAGCCGGTCTGGTGTCCGCGCTGTCGACGTCCTATCCGGCCCCGGACAGCGACCCGCTCGTCGGCACCCGGACGCTCGATCCGGAGAGCGCGAATCTGGTGCGCAGCGGCACTTTCGGCTACCTCGGGGACGGCGCGGCACAGGTGGCCGAAGGCTGGAAAGACCGGATCACGGCGGCCGACGCCAAGCCGGCGAATCTCGGCGAAGCTCTCGTCCGGCCCGACGGGCACCTCGCGTGGGTGCGCCGCGAAACCGATCCGCCGGACCCCGCGCTCCGGGAAGCCGCGATCACGGCCTGGGCCGGGGAGGCGCGGCGATGACCGAGTACCTGGCGCCCGCCGGGCTGCACTGCCTCCCGGGAGCTTTCACCCCTGTCGTACGCGTGGGCGACCTCGTCTTCCTTTCCGGGCAAGTCGCTTGGGACGAGCACGGGAACCTGTGCGGCGCGGACCATCTGACGCAGATGCGCCAGATCGCGCGGAACCTCGACGTCGCGCTTGCTGCCGCCGGCTGCGGACGCGAGGACATCGTCAAGGAAACCGTTTACGTGGTGGACCATCGCCCCGAACCGCTCCTCGCGCTCTTCGGCCCGCTGCGGGAAGGAGTGCCCGCGGCCCCGGCGAGCACGCTCGTCGGCGTCGCCGCGTTGTTCGCGCCCGACGTGCTGGTCGAGGTCGACGTCGTCGCGAAGATACCCGCGCCGTGAGCCACTACGTCCTGGTGCACGGCTCCTGGTGCGGCGGCTGGGTGTGGGACCGGATCGCGGCACTGCTGTCCGAGCAAGGGCACACCGTTGCCGCGCCCACGCTCACCGGTTCAGGCTTGCGGCAGCACCTCGGCGAGGTCGGGCGGCTCCTCGAAGACCAGGTCGTCCTGGTCGGCCACAGCTACGGCGGGATGGTCGTCGCCGGTGTCTCGGACGCGCATCCGGAGCAGGTGCGCGAAGCGGTCTATCTCGATGCTTTCCTCCCCTCGCCAGGCGAATCCGCGTTCGACCTGATGCCGATGCTGCGTCGGCCGTTCACCGACGCGGCGATGTCCCACGACCCGTCGGGCCGGACCGTGCCGCCGTTCGGGCTCGCCGCGCTCGGATTCACCGACCCCGACGTGGCGTCCCGACTGCGGCCGCTCGACCTCGCCACCCACGAAGAACGCTTGCCGCCGTCTTCGAGCCAGCGACCGCCGAGCCGCTACGTGCTTTTCGGCGAGCACTCCCCCTTCGCGCCCATGTCCGTCCGCGCCCGGGCACACGGCATGGAGTGCCGGACGGTGACGACTGACCATTTAGGACTGTGGACGGCGGCTCCCGAAGTGTGCGCGGCCCTGACCGGAGGCGAGCGGGCCCGCTGAGCTTGCTTCGCCCTGGCCGGCGAAGTGCGGTTCCCGGCGCGCGGCCCTCCCCGCCGCCTGGAATTTCCGACATTGGTACGGCACTCAGGACATTCCCTACGAAAGTCGCCTCGGCCCCGAACGCGCCAAAAATCCCAGTACCGGCAAGGCAGATACCAATTGCCCGGCGAATCCGGAACATTCCGTTGGTCCGTTTGGAGCATTGACGCCCCGATGTGCTGATCCTTTACTCGACTGTGCTCGGCCGCACACCCACCGTAAGCGGCCGGGCACGTTCTCCCTCCCCGCACCCATCGTCCTGCCTTCATGGAAGGAAGACCTCGATGCCCCATCGCGGACTCACCACGGGCTTGGCGGCCGCCGCCGGTCTGGCCATGTCCCTCGCGCTGCCGGCGATCCCGGCGAGCGCGGCCTCTCCGGCCCAGCCCGCGTCCCCGGACGCGGCTGCCGCTCGCGCCGCCGACCAGGCGGTCGCCTCCGGGCTCGGCGGGCTCAGCCGCGGCCCCGCGGAGGCGTTCCGGCGCGTCGGCCTGACCGCGGGCGACGCCGGACTCTTCTACAGCGCCTACGAACGCACGTACCAGGGCCTGCGGGTCGTCGGCGGCGACGCGGTCGTCGTCGCAGACGGGGCCGGGAACGTCCGCGACACCAGCGTCGCGCAAACCGCGCCCATCGCCGTCGGGACGCAGGCCGTTCTCGACGCCGCGAAGGCCGCCTCCGCCGCGCGCGCTCAACTGCCCACTGTGGACAGTGTGAGCGCTCCGGAGAAGGTGGTGCTGGCCGGGACGAATCCGAAGCTGGCCTACGAAGTCGTCGTCACCGGGCGCACTGCCACCGCGCCGAGCAAGCTCCACGTGTTCGTGGACGCCGCCACCGGCGCTGTGCTCGACCAGCGTGACGACATCAAAACCTTCAGCTCCGGGGCCGAATCCCCGGCACAAGCGCAGCCGAACGCGGTGAACGCCGCGGGCACCGGCAACAGCTACTACGTCGGCACGGTCGCCATCGACACCACCGGCTCCGGCAGCTCGTACTCGATGCGCGACCCCGGCCGCCCTGGCATCAGCTGCGGCCGCGAGGGCGGGTCTGTCTACAGTGGACCGGACAACAGCTGGGGCAACGGCTCGGGCACGAACCTGGAAACCGGCTGCGTCGACGCCCTCTTCAGCGTCCAGACCGAGTGGAAGATGCTGAAGGACTGGCTGGGCCGCGACGGCATCAGCGGCACCGGCCGCGGTTACCCGGCGTCCGTCGGCCTGAACGACGTCAACGCCTACTGGGACGGTTCTTCGACGCACTTCGGGCACTCGCAGGACAACCGGCGGCAGGCCACGTCGATGGACGTCGTCGGCCACGAATTCGGGCACGGCATCTTCCAGACCACCCCGGGCGGCGCGGGTTCCGGCAACGAGAACGGCGGTCTGAACGAGTCGACCGGCGACATCTTCGGCGCGATGACCGAGGCGTACGCGAACAACGCGAAGGACCGGCCGGATTACGAGGTCGGCGAGGGCGTCAACCTGGTCGGCCAGGGCCCGATCCGCTACATGTACGACCCGTCGAAGGCCGGCGACCCGAACTGCTACTCGTCGTCGATCCCGAGCACCGAGGTGCACGCCGCGGCCGGTCCGCAGAACCACTGGTTCTACCTGCTCGCCGAGGGCTCGAACCCGGGCGGCGGCAAGCCTTCCAGCCCGACCTGCAACAACAGCAGCGTCACCGGGATCGGCATCCAGAAGGCCGCGAAGATCTTCTACAACGGCCTGCTGAAGAAGACCTCGTCGTGGAACCACAAGGCGGCCCGCAAGGCGACGCTCCAGGCCGCGATCGCGCTCTACCCGGGCAGCTGCACCGAGTTCACCGCGACCAAGGCCGCGTGGAACGCCGTCTCGGTGCCCGCGGTGTCCGGCGAGCCGACCTGCACGACGCGCTGACCTGACGATGCCGGGTCCCGTTCGCCGCGGGACCCGGCAATCCCCGCTCCCCCACCCCAACCGAAGGAACGCACCGTCATGAAGTGGAAGACAAGACTCGGCGCCGGGGTCACCGCCCTGGTGGCGGTACTGGGCGTCGTCGGCGTGCCCGCGGCCACCGCCGCACCCGCCTCGGCGCTCGCGGCCCCGGACATCTCGCTGGCCAACATCAAGACCCACCTCAACCAGTTCCAGGCGATCGCCCGCAACAACGGCGGCACCCGCTCGCCGCGCGGCGGCGGGTACGCGGCGTCGGTGACCTATGTGGAGAACCTGCTCAAGAACGCGGGCTACACCACGAAGCGCCAGACCTGCACGAGCTGCATCGGCCGCTCGCAGAACCTGATCGCGGAATGGCCGCAGGGCGACACGAACCAGGTCCTCATGCTCGGCGCGCACCTCGACTCGGTGAGCGCCGGCCCCGGCATCAACGACAACGGGTCCGGCAGCGCGTCGATCCTCGAGGTCGCGCTGACCCTGGCCCGCACCAATCCGGCGATGGCCAAACGCGTCCGGTTCGCGTGGTGGGCCGACGAGGAGTCCGGCATGGTCGGCTCGCGGTACTACGTGAGCACGCTGTCGAGCACTGAGCGCGCGAAGATCAAGACTTACCTCAACTTCGACATGATCGGTTCGAAGAACTGGGGCTACTTCGTCTACGACGACGTCGCTTCGGTCAAGGCCGTCTTCGACGAGTACTTCGCCTCCATCAACATCGAGACCGAGGGCGACACCGAAGGCGACGGCCGGTCCGACCACGCGTCGTTCAAACGCGCGGGCATCCCGGTCGGCGGCCTCGCGACGGGCGCGGGCGACATCAAGAGCTACGAACAGGCCGAGAAGTGGGGCGGCACGCCCGGCGCGGCGTTCGACAACTGCTACCACCGCGCTTGCGACACGACGTCGAACATCCCGGACACGCCGCTGGAGAAGAACTCCGACGCGATCGGCTACGCGGTGTGGAAGCTGGCGGTCGCCACCCCGGTCGCGGCGGCGCGGCACTGAAGCTGAACACCAGAGCCCGGCAATGGCTCCGGGTCGCCGCCTCGATGACGGCGGCCCGGAGCGTTCGGCTCCACCACGTTCGATCAGGAACGGTCGATATCCCGCGCTCCCGGGCAGGTCGAAATACCCGAAAGCGGCACGCCACAAGCACCATCGGACGACGCGGGGGGTCGAACCGTGGTGGGGCTGGGAGAAGGCCAGGTGTCGGGGGATTCCCAGGCCGGGGCGGTCGGCACCGTTTCCCCGGACTCGCAGCCCTCGGGAAGCGGGTGTTCGCTGATTGTCCCGGCGGCCAGGTCGAGCAGCTCCACGACGGGCGGGTGAAATAGACCGAGCCGTCGTGGATGTCCGGGAGACCTCGGATCAGTTCAGGTGATTCCGGCAGGTTGCACGCGTTCCCGTTGTCACGTCGAAGAAATGCACCTGGTCCCACGACCGGCGGCCGACGTGGGTCTGCACGCCCGCCAGGTAGCGTCCGTCGGCGCTGCGGACGGGCCGGAAACCGCTTTCGGGTACGAGAAGTGCGCTCTGGCGCCGGGAGACGTCGCCGATCTGGTCGTGCTGCCCGGTGAAGCGCTCGGCGAACTCGTGGTGCTTCCGCCGCCGCGCAGTCTGGTGATGAAGCGGGGAAGGATCGTCGCGCGCGACGGGGCGCTTACGCGAAGTCCTTCGCTGATCGGATGATCCGGCAGCGGGCTCAGTAGAATCCGTCCCGCTTCACCGGCACGGGCCTCGGGTCGTATCCGAGGTCCGTGCTGATCGCCGCCGCCGTTTCCAGCAGCACCGGAACGATTTCCTTGCGCAGGCGCTCCGGCGCGAGCCGTCCGGTGGCCGTCGACGAAGCAAGAGCCGCGACGACCGCCCCGGTCCGGTCGCGCACCGGGGCCGACGCGGACAGCAGGCCTTCTTCCAGCTCTCCGTCTACAATGGACAGACCGGCGCCGCGCACCCCGGAGAGCACGGTCCGCAGTTCCGCCGGATCGGTGACCGTGCGCGCGGTGTACGAGCGCAGCGGCGCCTCCTCCAGATAGCGGGTGATCCGCTCCGGGCCCGCCCACGCCAGCAGCACCCGCCCCATCGACGTCGCGTGCGCGGGCAGCCGGGTGCCGACCGCGACGTTGATGCTCATGATCCGCCGCACCGGCACCCGGGCGACGTACACCGCTTCGTTGCCGTCGAGTTCCGCCAGCGACGCCGACTCCCCGGTCGCCTCCGCCAGCCGCAGCAGGTGCGGATGCGCCAGGTCGATCATCGCCCGGGTCGCCGTGTAGTGCTGGCCGATGGTCAGCACCCTCGGAGTCAGCGACCAGCGCGGCCCGTCGCTGGTCACGTAGCCCATCCGCTGCAGGGTCAGCAGCAGGCGGCGCACCGCGGGACGGGACAGGTTCGTCGCCGTCGCGAGTTCGGTGAGCGTGGGGTTGGTGCGCTCCTCGTCGAACGCGAGGAGCACGGCGAACCCGCGCTCGAGGCTCTGCACGAAGTCGCGCTCGTTTCCGGCTGCCGTCACGCTCCGCAGTATTTCACCCGCTCCGGTGCCGGCCTTGACCTCCATCGCCTCCTGATGCATCCTTCCACTCACTGCACGCACAGCGTTCACTCTGTACGCATAGCGTACATCGCACGAGGAGGTGCGAGATGACGGTTCCGTCCCGCGAACTGCGCGACGCGTTCGGCCGGTTCGCCACCGGAGTCACCGTGGTGACCTGCCGCAACGACCGGGGAACCCCGCACGGGGCCACGGTCAACGCGTTCACCGCGGTCTCGCTCGAACCCGCGTTGTGCCAGGTCACGCTCACCCGGCAATCGAAGGCCTGCAGCTACCTCGACGGCGCCGCCTTCGCCGTCAACGTGCTCGGCGCGGACCAGGCAGACACCGCCTGGCACTTCGCCGGACGCCCGGCCGATCCCGGGCCAGAGTGGGCCGAAGGGCCGGTCGCGCCGGTCCTGGTCGGCTCCGCAGCGGTGTACTCGTGCCGCCCGTGGCGCACCTACGACGGCGGCGACCACCTGATCGTGGTCGGCGAAGTCGTCGACATCGCCGTCGAAGACCGGCAGCCGCTGCTGTTCTACGCCGGCGCGTTCCGCGAGCTCGGCCCCCGCGAGACCGGCACCCATTGGGGCGGCTCGCTCGACTGCCCCGAGGCGGGCTGGTTCGGCGCCTCGACCACGTTCACCCCGCTCCGCCCCCACGCGGCTTGACCCCCTTCCGAAAGGACATCGCGATGACCATCCAGCAGGACCGCTCCGCGGCCGCCGCCCCCACCGCTTCCGCGCCGATGACCGGCGACGAGTACATCCAGTCCATTCAGGACGGACGCGAGGTGTGGATCTACGGCGAGCGCGTCAAGGACGTCACCACGCACCCCGCCTTCCGCAACCCGGTCCGGATGACCGCCCGGCTGTACGACGCGCTGCACTCGCCGGACACCCGCGACGCGCTGACCGTGCCGACCGACACCGGCAACGGCGGCGTCACGCACCCGTTCTTCCGCAGCCCGCACACCGTGGACGACCTGCTCGCCGACCGCCGCGCGATCGAAACCTGGTCGCGGATGACGTACGGCTGGATGGGCCGCAGCCCCGACTACAAGGCCAGCTTCCTCGGCACGCTCGGCGCGAACTCCGACTTCTACGCGCCGTTCGAGGACAACGCGAAGCGCTGGTACCAGGAGTCGCAGGAAAAGGTCCTGTACTGGAACCACGCGATCATCAACCCGCCGGTCGACCGGAACCTGCCGCCGGACGAGGTCGGCGACGTGTTCATGAAGGTCGAGAAGGAGACCGACGCGGGACTGGTCGTCTCCGGGGCGAAGGTCGTGGCGACCGGGTCGGCCATCACGAACTACAACTTCATCGCCCACTACGGGCTGCCGATCAAGAAGAAGGAGTTCGCGCTCATCTGCACGGTGCCGATGGACGCGCCGGGCGTGAAGCTGATCTGCCGCACGTCCTACACGCAGCAGGCCGCGGTGATGGGCAGCCCGTTCGACTACCCGCTGTCGTCCCGGATGGACGAGAACGACACCATTTTCGTGTTCGACAAGGTGCTCGTGCCGTGGGAGAACGTGTTCCTCTACGGCGACATCGAGAAGATCAACGGGTTCTTCCCGGTCTCCGGCTTCATCCCCCGGTTCACCTTCCACGGCTGCATCCGGCTCGCCACGAAAATCGACTTCATCGCCGGGCTGCTGCTCAAGGCGCTGGAGATCACCGGCAGCAAGGACTTCCGCGGCGTGCAGACCCGCGTTGGCGAGGTCGTCGGATGGCGCAACACGTTCTTCGCGCTCGCCGACGCGATGGCGCGCAACCCGGACGAGTGGACCAACGGCGCGCTGCTGCCCAAGCTCGACTACGGCCTGACCTACCGGATGCTGATGATCCAGGCCTACCCGCGGATCAAGGAGATCATCGAATCCGACGTCGCCAGCGGCCTGATCTACCTCAACTCGCACTCGATCGACTTCAAGACCCCCGAGGTGCGGCCGTACCTGGACAAGTACGTGCGCGGCTCCAACGGCTACGAGGCGGTCGACCGGGTCAAGGTGATGAAGGCGCTGTGGGACGCGGTCGGCTCGGAGTTCGGCGGACGGCACGAACTCTACGAGCGCAACTACTCCGGCAACCACGAGAACGTCAAGGCCGAGCTGCTGTTCGCCGCCGAGGCGCAGGGCACCACCGAGTCGATGAAGGGCCTGGCCGAACAGTGCCTCGCCGAATACGACCTCGACGGCTGGACCGTGCCGGACCTCATCGGCAACGACGACGTCTCGTTCCTGAAGAAGCGGGGCTTCTGATCCGCCGCGGCGCCCTCGCGTTCCCCGGGGGCGCCGCGGTTCCCAGCACTGTCCGATCCCGGGAGGTTCGCGTGGGCACCGTTTTCTGGCACGGCACCGCCGAGGTGCCGGACGGCTGGGGCCCGTCGGTCGTCGCGCTCGGTGTCTTCGACGGACTTCACCGAGGGCACCAAAGGGTGCTGGACCGAGCGGTGCGCCTCGGTCGCGAGCGCGGCGCGCCGGTAGTCCTCACGACCTTCGACCCGCACCCCGCGACCATCGCCGGGCGACCGCGCGACACGACACCGGTGGCGACGGTGGAACACCGCGCCGAACTGGCCCGTCGGCACGGAGCCGACCAGGTGCTCGTCCTGCCGTTCACCGAATGCCTCGCTCGGACGTCCGCCGAGGAGTTCGTCGCCGATGTCCTGGTGCGCGCCCTCGACGCCACCGCCGTGGTCACCGGCAGCAACTTCCGTTTCGGCCACCGCGGGGCCGGGGACCCCGCCCTCCTGCGAAAGCTCGGGCACGTCTCCGGCTTCACCGCGCATGCCGTCGAGCTGCTTCCCGGTTGTTCCTCGACGCTGGTCCGCACCCTGGTCACGGCGGGTGATCTCGTCGGTGCCGCGGCGATTCTCGGCCGTCCGCATCGCGTGCACGGGACGGTCCGAGGCGAAATCGTCACGCCGTGCACGACGTTGTTGCCGCCCCCGGGAAAGTACTGGGCCCGCACCCCGTACGGCGACCGGACCGTGGCCGTGGAGGCCGGGCGGCTGCTCGCGGACCTGCCGGACGGGCCGACCGCGGTGGATCTCGTCGAAGCGAGGTGAGCTTCCGGCCGCCCAGGCGGCGGACCCGATCGCGTGCGCAGCACCGCCCGGATCGGCGACGCGGCGGCGTACGCGCCACTGCCCTGAACGACGCGTCCGGCCGTGCGGTGATACAGCACGGCCGGACGCGTCGTCAGCCCAGCCGGGGGAAAAGCGCGCGGGCGTTTCCGGAATCGATCGCGCGGCTTTGTCCGGCGGTCAATCCGCTTTCCGTGTCCAGGATCTCGGTGAAGCGGGTGCCCACTTCCGGTGGAGCGTAAGGGAAGTCGCTTCCGTAGAGGATCCGCGCCGGGTCGGCGAACCGGGAAAGCGCGCCGAAAGCGTATTCGCCCGACGACAGCGCGGTGTCCCAATAGAAGCGGCGGAATCGGGCCAGGAAGTCTTCGGCGGTCGGCCCGGCGGGTTCCAGCGCGGCCTGGATCTGGCAGAACCGCAACGCCGCGAAGGGCACGAAACCGCCTGCGTGCGAAAGGATGATCCGGACGTTCGGATACCGCTCGGTGATGCCGTGGAACACCATGTGCACCGCGTTGCGGGTGGTGTCGAACGGATAGTCCACCAGCGGCCCCGGAATCCCGGGGAGCAGCGGGACGAGCGGATGCGCGGGATGGACGAAGACCACCGCGCGCCGCCGGTCCAGCGCCGCCCAGAGCGGCGCGTAACGGCCGTCGCCCAGGTAGCCGCCGTCGTAGTTGGAAAGCAGGACCACCCCGTCGGCCCGGAGCGCGCCGAACGCGTGGTCGACCTCCGCGACCGCGCCTTCGATGTCGGGCAACGGGACGGTCGCGAACAACCCGAACCGGTCCGGGCGTTCCCGCACCAGCTCCGCGGTGTATTCGTTGACGCGGCGGGCCATCTCGCGACGCGCCGAGCCGGCCCAGCCCGTCACGCTCGGGGCGGTGAGCGACAGTACGCTCGTGGCGATGCCGTTGGCGTCCATGAACTTCAGGTGGTCGTCGGGCGTCCACGGCGGCAGCGTCCAGCCCGACGGGTCGCCGCCGTGCTGCGCGAGAGCCTCGCCCCAGAACGGAGGGACCAGGTGGGTGTGGACGTCGATGCGTTCGCGGTCGATCATGCCTCCACCGTGCGCCCTCGACAGCAGGCTCGGGAGGGGAAGAATCCGATCCCCCTCCCCCGGAGCCCCCGCTGATGGCGCGTGACCCGCGGCTCAGGCAGCTCGGCGCGTTCCTGCACGCCCGCCGCGACGAAGCCCCGCCGCCCGCCTCCGCCGGATCGGAACGCCGCCAGGTGCCCGGCCTCCGGCGCGGCGAGGTCGCAGCGCTGGCTTTCGTCAGCGACGAGTACTACACGCGGATCGAACAGGGCCGGGTCATGCCGAGCACCGACGTGATCCGCCGCGTCGCCGCCGCGCTCGGGCTGGACGACGACCAGACGCGGTACGCCCTCGATCTCGTCGCGGTCGCCGACGCCCCCGCGCCGAACCCCGAGCCGAGCGATCCGCTGCGCCGCCTCGTCGACCGGATGGGCGAGGTGCCCGCGATCCTCGTCGGACCGGAGACGTCGGTCCTGGCCTGGAACGCCGCGGCCGCGCGCCTGCTGACCGATTTCGGCGCGGTCTCGCCGGAACGCCGCCGGTACGTGCAGTTGCTGTTCACCGACCCGGTCCTGCAGAGCCGGTTCGCGGACCTGGAAGCGATGCGGCGCACGACCATCGGCATCGTGCGCGCGAGCACCCCGGCGGGCCCGCCGGCCGGCGACTGGATCGACGAGCTGCTCCCCGACCCCGCCTTCAAGGCCCTCTGGGAGCGCAACGACGTCGTGCTGCCGCACACCCACCTGCGGGTGCGGCTCCGGCTGCCGGGCGGCGTCGAGGAGCCGGTGGACCAGGTGGTGCTGCAGGTGGTCGACGATCCGCATCAGCGGCTGATCGCGTTCGTTCCGGCGGAGTAGTCAGGCGGCCCCTCGGCAGCCGCCCGCGATGTTGTCGGCGATTCTCGCTCCAGTGATCCGGAAGTGCGCGACTGGGCGTTTGCGCGTGCTGTGCAGTCCGACGCCGCCGCCGTCTTGGCCGCTGTGGTTGCGGGCGATCAAGCCGCCGGTGATGGTCAGCTCGCCGCGTGCGAGCGCGCACACTCGAACCCAGCAAAGACAGCCGAAAACCATTCCGCGAGGAATCGGCCGGGGGCGCAGGAAAAAGCGTCCTGGTTCACGCGAATTTCCGCGACCCGCGATCAGTTCCGCTAATCGACGGCGCTCAGAACAATGTCGCGGGCTCCACCGGCTCCGGCTCGGGCAGCGCCTCCAGGCTCGGCACCAGCGCGCGCACGTCGTCGTGGAACCGCCGGGCCAGCGCCGGCGCCTCGTCGTTGTCGGGAGTGTGCAGGAAAACCGTCGGCGAGCGGCCTTCCCGCAACCAGCCAGCGACCACTTCAGTCCACAGCCGCCAGCCCTCGACGGTTTCCTCCACCGAATCCCGCCCCAAGTAGCGGACGACCGGCCGGTCGGTCAGCGCCCGCGTCCGGCGCGGCAGCCGCGGCTTCTTGGCCCAGGCGTCCTGCTCGGCCTCGCTGGTCGGCGGGCGCTGGAAGAAGACCGTGGTGTCGAACGGCACCCATTCCGCCTCCGCGGCGGCGAGCGTTCCCTCCAGCAGCGACGTCGCCCTGGCGTCAGTGAAAAACTCGGGGTGCCGCACCTCCACCGCACGCCGGAGGCCGGCCGGGAGGCGGCGCAGGAAGCGGCCGAGGACGTCGACGTCCGCCGGGCCGAACGAACCGGGCACCTGGGTCCACAGCACCGCCCGCTCGCCGAGGGGTTCGAGCGCGTCCAGGAACGCCCGCATCTCGGTCTCGACCCCGGCGAACCGGCGCTCGTGCGTCACGGTCTTGGGCACCTTGACCACGAACCGGAAGTCGGGACCGGTCTGCTGCGCCCACGTCTCGACCGTGCTTCGCGCGGGGGTCGCGTAGAAAGTGGTGTTGCCTTCGACCGCGTTGCACCAGCCCGCGTAGGCCCGCAGGCGTTCCTTGGCGGGGAGCGACGACGGCAGGAACCGCCCGGGCCACGCCTTGTGCGTCCACATCGCGCAGCCGACATGAAGACGTGCCACTGTCGTCCGCTCCCCTCTCTCCCAAGGGGAAATTACTACCCGGGCGCCGGTTTCCGCGCACGCCCCTTCGTCACCCGTGCGTCCGGGGCCGGTAGTCGCCGTACTGCTGCCGCCGGGCGGGGCCTCGGCGGCGGAGCAGGTGCGCGGGCACGTAGTGGCTGACCGGCCGAGACCACTGCTCGTCGGCGGTGACGAGCTGGTAGGTGACCCAGCCGAGCAGCCCGCCGTCCTCGCGGCGCGCCCACTCGAACAGCAGCCCGGGATGCTCGGTCTCGATCCGCAGCCCGGCGCGGTCGCGCGGCGCGAGGATCTCCGTGCCCAGCACGAGCAGCTTGCGCACGCCCACCCATACCGGAATCGGCGGATCCACTCTCCGCACCGTCGACGGCCACTCGCTCACCTCTGGCTCACCTGCTCGCTTCCCCGCTCCGGGCCGTCCGCGTTCTCGGCGTCCCAGGACTGGAGTCGAACATGTGTTCGCATGAAGTGTCAAATTGGACTGGGCAGCGGCGGATGACCAGGTCCTTCCGCCCTCCTGGAAGGCCCGCGTTTCGGGGATGCCGCTGTGTGCGCGACAGCACACGCGAGGGTGCCGGGCGGTTTCCGTCCGGGCGGAGCGGGTAAACCGCCCGCATGCGGATCGTGCTCACAGGCGCCAGCGGCAACGTCGGCACCGCGCTGTTGCGTGCCCTCGGACCCGGCCACGAGATCGTCGGCGTCGCGCGCCGGGTGCCGGATCGCGTCGCTGAGCCGTACTCGCGAGCGGAGTGGCATTCAGTGGACATCGGCGCGCCGGGTGCCGACGAGGTGCTGACCGAGATCTTCAGCGGCGCGGACGCGGTCGTGCACCTGGCCTGGGCCATCTCCCCCGCGTGGGGCGACCCGCCGATGGCGCGCACCAACGAGCGCGGCACCGCGAACGTCCTGAAGGCCGTCAGCAACGCAGGCGTCGGACAGCTGGCGTGCGCCTCCTCGGCCGCGGCCTACGCGCCGGAGCCGAACGACGAAAAGGTCACCGAGGACTGGCCGTGCCGCGGGATCGCGGCGAGCGCGTACAGCCGGGGCAAAGCGGATCTCGAAGACGCGCTGGAACTGTTCATTTCCGCGCACCCGGACGTCGCCGTCGCGTGGATGCGCCCGTGCGCGATCCTGCAGCGGCGCGCGGCCGGCGAATTCACCCGCTGGCTGCTCCCGCCCGTGCTGCCGCCCCGCCTGGTCGGCGGCCGGTTCTCGCCGGTGCCGCTGTGGCAGGGCTTGCGGCTGCAGGCCGTGCACACCGACGACGTCGCCGAAGCTTTCCGGCTCGCGCTCGAGCAGCGTGCGGTCGGCCCGTTCAACCTCGCCGCCGAGGACGTGCTCGACGCCGCCGCGTTCGCGCGTGCGGTGGGCGGCACCCGGGTCTCGGTGCCGAAGCCCGTCGCGCGGACGGTCGCTCGCGCCGCCTGGCTCGCCGGACTCCAGCCGCTGCACCCCGGCTGGCTCGAACTCGCCGACCGCGCCGCGCTGGTCGACACCTCGCGGGCGCGGCTCGTGCTCGGCTGGACGCCGCGGCACAGCTCGGCCGAAACCGTGCGGGACCTGGTCGCCGGGATCCGCCGGAAGGACGGCGCGCCGTCGGCCCCGCTCGCCTCGGCGCGAACCGGACTGCTCGACCGCGCGCGGACGCTGGGCAGGGGCCGTCCGACCCGCCAGTCGCAGGCCTGAGCCCGTGCACACCGCCGACGCGATCGTCATCGGGGCCGGGCACAACGGGCTCGTCGCGGCCAACCTGCTCGCCGACGCGGGCTGGGAGGTCGCGGTCCTGGAAGAACAACCCGCCCCGGGCGGGGCCTTGCGCACCGAGGAGATCACCGCGCCCGGCTTCCGCTCGGATCTCTGCGCCGCGTTCTTCCCGCTCGGCGCGGCGTCCCCGGTCCTCCGCGGCCTCGACCTGACCGAGCACGGCCTGCGCTGGCTCCACGCGCCGGACGCGCTCGCGCACGTCTTCCCGGACGACCGCTGCGCCGTTCTTTCCCGCGACCTCGACCGCACCGCGGAATCGATCGCGCAGTTCGCTCCCGGGGACGCGAAATCGTGGCGGGAGCTTTTCTCGCAATGGCAAGGATTCCGCGACGAATTCCTGGACGCCCTGTTCACCCCGTTCCCGCCGGTGCGGGCCGGCGCCCGGTTCCTGCGCCGCACCGGGACCGCCGAATTGCTGCGGCTCGCACGGATGCTCACGCTGCCCGCCCGCCGATTCGCGCGCGAACGCTTCGAGGGCGAGGGCGCGCGGCTGCTGTTGTCCGGAAACTCCGCGCACAGCGACCTTTCCGTCGACAACGCCGGAAGCGCGGTTTTCGGCTGGCTGCTGGGGATGCTGGCCCAGGACGTCGGCTTCCCGGTCCCCGAAGGCGGCGCGAGCGAACTGGTGGCCGCCTTGGTGCGCAGGCTCCGCGCCAAGGGCGGATCTGTCCACTGTGGAACGCCGGTGACCGAGGTACTGGTGGCGCGCGGCAAAGCGGTCGGCGTGCGCTGCGCGGACGGCGAGCCGATCCGGGCGCGCAAGGCCGTGCTGGCCGACGTCACCGCGGAGGCGTTGTACGGCAACCTCGTCGCGCCGGAATGGCTGCCGGCGCGGTTGCTGGCGGATCTCCGGGTGTTCGAATGGGACAGTGCGACGGTGAAGGTCGACTGGGCGTTGTCCGAGCCGATCCCGTGGACCGCGAAGGACGCCCGCGGCGCGGGAACCGTCCATCTGGGCTGCGACGAGGACGGGCTGTCCGCTTTCGGCGCGGAACTGGCCCGCGACCGCGTGCCCGAGCAGCCGTTCCTGTTGCTGGGCCAGATGACGACGGCGGACTCGACGCGGTCCCCCGCCGGTACCGAATCCGTGTGGGCCTACACGCATATCCCGCGCGGCTGCGATCCCGAGACGGTGCGGCGCCAGGCCGAACGCATCGAGGCCACGGTGGAGCGCAACGCACCCGGCTTCCGGGACTTGATCCTCGCCCGCCGCGTGCAAGGCCCGGCGGACCTGGCCGGCCACGACGCGAACCTCGTCGGCGGCGCGATCAACAGCGGCACGACGGCGATCCACCAGCAGCTGTTCTTCCGCCCGGTCCCCGGTCTCGGCCGGGCCGACACGCCCGTGGACCGGCTGTACCTCGCCGGCGCCGCGGCGCACCCCGGCGGCGCGGTCCACGGGGGCCCGGGCGCGAACGCCGCCCGCGCCGCGCTGGCCCGCGACCACGCGCTCGGCCCGGGGTACGCCGCGCTGATCCGCGCGGCGAACCGAGCCGTCTACGGCTGACCCGGCTCCCCCGTCCCCCGCCAGCGTCCGAGCGCCAACGCCGACAACCGGGCCAGCGACTCCCTGTTCCGCGGCCCCAGCACGAGCGCCTGCACGCTCTCCGGCAACACCGCGCCGACGCCGCTCGTCACCCGCTCGGCCATCCGCACCGTCGTCTGCCCCGCCCCGTCCGGAACCAGCGACAGCTCGATCTTCGCCGTGCCGAGCGCGCCGCCGCGGGCCTCCAGTTCCAGCGAAACGCCGGGCTCGACGGCCAGCACCGCCGTGGTGTCCTCCAGCTGGAGCGGCCATCCTCCGAAGCTGTGGTGGATCTGCGCGCCGACCTGGGGCCAGCTCGTGTCCACGTCGCGGATGTGGCAGCTGCCGACGACCCAGCCGGAGTAGGACCAGCCGTCCGCCAGGACCTCGAACACCGCTTCCGGCGGCGCGGGCACCGTCCGGCTCACTTCGACCATGCTTCTCCTCCTCGTTTCCCGCCGGATTCCCCCAGGGCGGGCGGGCAAACTCCGAGCTGCCCGCCCGCGGAAGGGCTCGTAGGCTGGAAGAGCCGGGACACCGG
The DNA here is from genome assembly GCF_002796545.1 of Amycolatopsis sp. AA4. Lineage (GTDB taxonomy): Bacteria > Actinomycetota > Actinomycetes > Mycobacteriales > Pseudonocardiaceae > Amycolatopsis. The sequence continues at coordinate 3,611,074 of NZ_CP024894.1, read as the reverse complement.
GAAGGGGGCGGGACGGTGGACAGCCAGCACCGGCAGCCGCTGTGGAAGGCCATCGCCTCCCCGCCCGGCGCGGACGGGTGGGCGCAGCGAGTGTGCCTCGCCTGCGCGGAAACGATGGGCCGGGTCGACGCGGCGATCCTGTCCCTGCGGGCGGGCCCGCGCTCGGAGCAGGTGCTGGGAGCCAGCGACCCGTGGGCGGCCCGGCTCGCGGAGCTGGAGTACACCGCGGGGGAAGGCCCCGGCACGGAGGCCTTCGAAACCGGGAGCGCGGTGCTGGTCCCGGATCTGACGATCGGCCAGGTGCGCTGGCCAGGATTCGCCCAGACCGCGCTCGCGACCGGCCTCGGTGCGGCGTTCGCGTTCCCCCTGCGGTTCGGGGACGTCCGGCTCGGCACTCTCGAACTCGTCCGGCACCGGCCCGGCGAACTGGCCGCCGCGGAGACCCGGGACGCCGCCCTCGCCGCCGACCTGACCACCGCGGCCCTGCTGCGGCAGTCCCGCGAGGCCGAACGCGCCGGGCGCGAATTCGCCCCGAGCACGGCGGTCTCGTACCAGGACGTGCACATCGCCACCGGCATGCTCGCCGCCCGGCTGCGGATCAGCCTCGACGACGCGTTCGCCCGCCTGCGCGCCCACGCCTACAGCTCGAACCGGCCGCTCCTCGACGTGGCCAAGGACGTGCTGGAGCGCCGCACCACCCTGGAGGAGCCGTCCGAATGACCCGCCGCCCGAAGAGACCGCGCAGTCCGGGCGACTGCCGCGGACCGGACTGAACCGGGACCGCCCGTCCGGCGCGGCTCCCGCTGCTCCGCGTCCGCCCGCGAGCGCGGACCGCCGCAGGTCGCTCCGAAATGATGAACCTTGGACCCTATCGCGGGCCCGCGCGGAAGAGCACCATGGAGCCTGGCACCGACCGGACGCACTCCCCCCAACCCGAGCGGGAAGCAACAATGCCGCACGCACAGCCGAATTCACTGCGGAATTCGCGGGTACCCAGCCCCGCCGCCGTCGAGGCGGCGGTGGCCGCGGCGCTGCTCGCTCCCGGCGTCTCCGACGCCCCGTTCTGGCAGTGGCGCACCGGCTACCGCACCCTGCACCTGTACGCGGACCCGGTCCGGTGGCGAGCCGCCGACGATCCCGCCGGGCGATGGCAGACCGTCAACAGCGGCGCGGCCCTGCACCACCTCCGGATCGCCCTCGCCGGTCTCGGCTGGGCCTGCGCCGTGGACCGGGTGCCGTGCCCGATCGAACCGGACCATCTGGCCGTCGTGACGCCGCAACCGGGCGAACCCGTTCCCGGCGAAGGCGCGCTGGCGACGGCGATCTCCCGGCGCCGCGAGGACTTGCGGCCGTGCGGTTCCCGTCCCGTGCCGTCCGACTGTCTCGACCGGCTTTCGCAAGCAGCCGCCCGCGAAGGCGCGGTACTGCACTTGGTGGAGGATCGTGCAGTCCGCAGCTACCTCATGACCGCGCTCGGCGAGGGCGCGCGGCTTCCTGCCCAGACGCGCCGCGAAGATGCGTACGCGAGAAGCGCGTCCCTGGCCGCTCCACAGGGTGTGCTCGTCCGCACGGCAACGGCGACAGCGGCAAAGCGGCTCCCCGGAAGCGAAGCGGAACCTCGAAGCGAGGGCGCGTCGCTCGTAGTGCTCAGCACGCCCGGCGACGACCGTCTCGCCTGGCTGCGCGCGGGAGAGGCGCTGAGTTCGGTACTGCTGACCGCGACCGCCCACGGCCTGTCGTCCGGACGGTTGAGCCGGACCAGCAGGCGGCTGCGCGAGACCCTCTCCGAACGCGTCACGCTGGGCCACGCACCCCAGGCGGTGCTGTGGGTGGGGCGGCCGCCGGTCGGCGTGAAACGGCTCCAGCGGACGAGGTCGCAGGCCAGCGTCGCCGACGTGCTCGAACCGCTCCAAGCCCCGGCGAGGCACGGCCGCTGACCGGCGGCGCCAGGTCGTCCACTTCCCACTGTGCCGAATGGACCCGGCTTTCGCGCGGGTGCTTTAGAGTGGCACCGTGGCAGCGGAAACCGGCGGATTCCCCCGCGCCGAGCGTCCCGGGCGCCGGCCGGTTCTTTCCGACGTCGCGCGCCTGGCCGGCACTTCCACCGCGGTGGTCAGCTACGTCCTCAACGACGGGCCGCGTCCGGTCGCCGAGAAAACGCGGCGCAAGGTCGAGGACGCCATCCGGATGCTCGGCTACCGGCGGAATCCGCTCGCCGGGGCGCTGAGCGGCGGCCGGTCCAATCTGGTCGGCGTGCTGGTGCCGGACACCGCGAACGCCTTCTACGGCGAGATGTCGCGCTGCCTCGAAGCGGAAGGCCGCCGCCGGGGATTGCTCACGCTGCTCGGCAACACCGATTACCGGCCGGGTCTCGCGGACGAATACGGCGAGGCGTTCTCCGAACTGCGGCCGCGCGGGATTTTCGTGACGACCGGCGAAAAACCTCGGCTGTCGACCGAAACGCCGTGCGTGTTCCTGCAGTGGACGGCACCGGACGATTCGCCGAGCGTGGTGTTCAACGACTTCGACGGCGCACGGCTCGTCACCGAGCACCTGCTCGGACACGGGTACGAAGACATCCTGTGCGTGGCAGGAGAAATCGCGGTAGGACCGGCCGAAGGACGCGAAGGCGGCTGGCGGCGGGCGATGGCGGAGGCCGGGCTGCCCGCCGAGGGCAGGCTCGTGCGGACGTCCTTCGACAAGGTCGAGGCGGGCCGCGCGGTGCGCGAGGTGCTGACGAGCGGCCGCCGGATCCGCGCGGTCTACGCGACCACCGACGAGCAGGCGCTGGTGACCATCCGCATCGCGCACAGCCTGGGTCTGCGCGTGCCGGAAGACCTCGCGGTCGTCGGCTTCGACGGCACGAGGGAAGCCCGCCTCGGCGACGTCCCGCTCACCACCGTCCGCGTCCCGCTCGAGGAATTCGCCGTCCGCGCCTTCGACGCCCTCGACGGCCGAACCGGTTCGTCCATACTGGACGGAACCCTCAGCATCGGCGTGACCTGCGGCTGCGACCCCGGTGCCGCCGAAGGAACCGCACACGCCGGAGCCGCCGCCCGCGGATGACCGCCCCGCCGCGAGGATCAGCGACGATCCGCGACGGGGCGGTTCGCTACCGCGCGAGGGTGTTGTGCTCGTCCGACGCGTACTGCGGATTCAGCGACAGCGCGCTGAACCGGAACGGCCGGTCCACCCGCGTGAAGCCGAGCGGGCAATGCCGCGTGCCGGCCGGCAGGTAGACCGAACCGCTGGTCGTGATCACGTGGCGGTGGCCCTCGATGTCGAGATAGATCTCCGCGCCGAGGTCGTCCGGGTCCTCCGGGTTGTTGCCGTGCCAGATCAGGACCTCGTCGTAGTCGTGCTGGTGCTCCTTCACCCACTGGACCGGAGCGTCGCATTCGCCGATCCACGTGTAGGTGAGGTGGATCTTGCTCTCCGGCACCTCCTTCGCGCGCATGAGGGCGAGCGATTCGCCGACGTTGGGCGGCTCGACGACGCCCGCCGCGGCGCCCTCGTTGACGAGGTCGTCGAGACAGTTGGGCATTTTCCTCACGAACAGGCGCTCGTACGGACTGGTCATGCGGCTGCTTCCTCCTCTGCTCGGCTGACGGCACGGAGCCGGTCGGAGGCCACTCTAAACGATTATCTTCTCCACTTGTAGACTCTTTCCTCCCGTCGGAACTGGCCGTACCCTGTGGCGACGCTAGGCGTATCTAACGGCTTAGATTTCTGGCTTCCCTGGAGGTCCCCAGTGTCGCGCAGACCCCGATGCCTGCCAACCCTCCTGCTCGCCGCGGCGCTGGTCGCCGGCTGCAGCCCTCCGGACGACGCGGCCGCGGGCGGGGCCGACACGCTTCGCGTCGCCGTCTCCGCCGACGCGGGCGAGAGCCTCAACCCCTACGTCGGCAGCCAGAGCCCGATCCAGGAACTGCGCACCTCTCTGCTGTTCGAGGGCCTCACCGCGCTGGACCCGGCCGGCCGGGCCGAATGGCGGCTCGCGACCGGCATGACCTCGAACGCCGACCGGACACAGTGGACGATCACGCTGCGCCCCGGCGTGAAGTTCACCGACGGCACCGAGTTCACCTCCGCCGACGTCGTGTCGAGCATCGAATACCTGCGCGATCCCGCGCACGCCGCGCAGGGCCTCTCGCTGATCCAGATGATCGACCCCGGCCGCATTCAAGCGGTCGACAAGCTCACCGTCCGAGTAGGCCTGACCGAACCGTTCAGCCCGTTCAAGGAGATCTGGGCGAGCGTGCTGCTGCCGATGACCAAAACCGGTTCGGCCCCGGCGAAGCCGATCGGCACCGGACCGTTCGCGGTCAAGTCCTTCGCTCCCGGCCGTCAGTCCACTGTGGAACGCTTCGCCGGTTACTGGGGCGAGAAACCGAAGCTCGCCGCTGTCCAGCTGATCGAGTACCAAAGCCAGCAGGCGCAGGCGAACGCGTTGCTGTCCGGCCGCGTCGACATCGCCTCGAACACGACCCCGACGATCGCGAAATCGCTCGTCGGCCGGGACGGAATCCAGCTGCTGGACAGCAAAGGCAACTTCAGCCTGCGGATCGGGCTCAACACGGCAGTCCCGCCGTTCAGCGACGTCCGGGTGCGGCAGGCCTTGCGGCTGCTGGTCGACCGGCAGCAGATCGTGTCCAACGTCTTCAGCGGCTATGCCCGGATCGCGAACGATTACGAGACCACCGCTCCCCCGTGCGCCGCGCCCGGCATTCCGCAACGGACTCCGGACGTCGCGACGGCGAAACGGCTGCTGGCCGAGGCCGGGCAGAGCGATCTCGCGTTCGCGATCACCACCGACGGCCTGCTGCCCGGCATGTCGGAACTGGCTCAGGTCTTCGCGCAGAACGCCGAGCAGGCCGGGGTGAAGGCGAGCGTCAACGTGGTCCCGACGCCGGAACTGCTGGCGAAATGGGGCAAGTGGCCGGCCTACGTCGACTACAACCCGGTCCCCTACCTGCCGTCCGTGCTCGGCTCGCTGCTGCCCGACCGGATCGGCAACGGCGCGAACTGGAACGACCCCGCATTCGTGAAGCTTGCCGGAAAACTGTTCTCCTCGCCCGAAAAAGACCAATGCGCGCTGATGAACCAGATGCACGAGATCGAGTACACGAGCGGCCCGAACATCACGCCCGCGTTCTCCGACGTGCTCATGCCGCACCGGCCGACGGTGCACGGGCTGGTGCCGGACGTCAACGGCCGCCCGCTGTCGTTCCTGACCGGGGTGACCGTCGAATGACCGCGCGCTGGCTCGCGCGCTGGCTCGCGCTGGGCGTGCTCGTGCTGCTGCTGGTCTCGATCCTGATTTTCCTGGTGACACAAGCCTTGCCCGGCGACGTCGCCCGGATCATCCTCGGCAAAGACGCCACCGTCGAGCAGGTGGCCGCGTTGCGCCATCAGCTCGGGCTCGACCAGCCGCTCGTGGTGCAATACGGCCACTGGCTCGGCGGGCTGCTCACCGGCGACCCGGGAGCGTCGCTGCAGAACCGGGAACCGGTGTCGGACATCCTCGGGCCGCGGATCGTGAACTCGTTCACCCTCGGCTTCCTTTCGATGCTGCTGATCCTGCCGTTATCCGTCGTCGCCGGGGTCTTGAGCGCCGCCCGTCGCGACAGTTTCGCGGACAAGGCGTTCGTCGCGGTCACGTCGCTGAGCATGGCGCTGCCGCCGTTCGTCGTGGGGATGCTGCTGATCGCGCTTTTCGCCACCTCGCTGCTCGGGGTGCTGCCGGGGGTTTCCGACCTCCCGCCCGGCGACCTGCCGTGGTGGCATCCGGCGGAACTCGTGCTGCCGGTCGCCACGCTCACGTTCATGGGGGTGATGTACTTGGGCCGCCTGGTCCGTGCTTCGGTCATCGACGCGCTCGACAGCGAATACGTGCAGATGGCCGTCCTCAAAGGACTCACCCGCCGACGGATCCTGTTCCGGCACGCGCTGCCCAACGCGATCGCGGCGAGCCTGCCCGCCGCCGGTCTGGTCGCGGCCGTCACGATCACCGGCGTCGTGGTGGTCGAATACGTCTACTCGTACCCCGGACTCGGCACGGCGCTGGTCAGCGCGGTGAACTCGCACGATCTGCCGGTGGTGCAGGCGTGCGTGCTCATCCTCGCGGCCACCTACTACCTGTGCAACCTCCTCGCGGACGTCCTCGCCGCAGCGGGGCGGACCCGATGAGCGTCTCCGCGGTGCGCCGCGCGGCCCGGACCGGACGTGCTCGGCTGGGTCTGGGCTTGCTTGCCGCGACCGGGTTTATCGTCCTCTTCGGCCCGTTGCTCGCACCGTGGCCGCCGACCGCCATTGTCGCCCCGCCGTTGGAAGGCCCGAGCGCGAAATTCCCGCTGGGCACGGATCTTCTCGGCCGGGATGTGCTCAGCCGGCTGCTCTGCGGAGGCGGCACCCTCATCTGGATGACGCTCCTCGCCACCGCCATCGGCGTGCTTCTCGGAGCGCTCATCGGCCTGACCGCGGCCTATCGCGACGGGCTCACCGACACCGTCCTCATGCGCGCGATGGATGTGGTGCTGAGCTTCCCGGAGACCATCTTCGTACTGGTCTTCGTGGCCGCGTTCGGCCGGCACCCGCTGCTCACCGCGTCGCTCGTCGGGGTCGCGTTCGCGCCGGGCGTCTCGCGCGTGCTGCGCGGGGCCGCGCTGCCGGTGCTCGACAGCGAATATGTGTTGTGGGCCAAAGCGAACGGGTTGCCCGGGCGGCAGATCGTCCTCGGCGAGGTGCTGCCCGGCGTGACGTCGCCGCTGATGGTGGAGACCGGGATGCGGCTGGTGTGGGCGGTCACCGCGATCGCGTCGCTGAACTATCTCGGCTTCGGCATCACCCCGCCCGCACCGGATTGGGGGCTCATGGTCAGCGAGAACCAGGACGGCCTCGCGGCGGCGCCGCTGCCTGTGCTGGCCCCGATCGCACTGATCCTGATGATGGCGCTCGGCGGCAACCTCGTCGCCGAATCCGTCGCCCGGACTGTCAGCCGCACGGAAGGGAAGAGCTGACGTGGCCAAGGAAGTCGCGGTGTCGGGCGTGACCGTCGAGGCCGCCGGACACCCCATCGTGCGGGACCTCGGCTTCGAACTCGGCCGCGGCGAAGTGCTCGGCGTGGTCGGCGAATCGGGTTCCGGCAAAAGCACGCTCGCGCTCGCCCTGCTGGGTTTCGCCCGCGCCGGAGCGACGATCACGAGCGGACAGGTCGTCGTCGACGGCGTCGATCTGCTTTCCTTGCCCGCTACGGAATTGCGGCGCGCGCGAGGCCGGAAAGTGGCGTATGTGCCCCAGGATCCGGCGACCGCACTCAACCCGAGTCTCCGCGTCGCGACCCAATTGACCGAAGGGCTGGGCCAGCCTGCGCGGACCCAGGTGCGGCAGGTGCTGGACACCGTCGGGCTGCCCAGCGACGACGCGTTCCTGCGCCGCCGCCCGCGCCAGCTTTCCGGCGGCCAGCAGCAACGGGTCGCCATCGCGATGGCCATCGCCGCCGGTCCGCGGCTGATCGTGCTCGACGAGCCGACGACCGGACTCGACGTCGCCACCCAGTCCCGGGTGCTCGGCCTGGTCCGGGAACTGTGCCGGACCCGCGACCTCGCGGCGATTTACGTGTCGCACGACCTCGCGGTGGTCGCCGACGTCGCCGACCAGGTGCTGGTCATGTACGGCGGCGAGGTGGTCGAACACGGCACCACCCGCGATGTCCTCACCCGCGCCGCACATCCCTACACCCGGGCCTTGCTGGCAGCCGTGCCCTCCGCGACCCACCGGCACCGGCTGGTCCCCATCCGCGGCCGCGCGCCCAGCATTGACGAGCCCCGGGTCGGATGCACCTTCGCACCACGCTGCGATTACGCCACGGATGCTTGCCGCACAACGCATCCAGTGCTGACCCGTTCGACTTCCGGCACCCTCGCCCGGTGCCTTCACACGGAGAAAGTAGCTCGGAACGCCCTCGCCGTACCGCGCGCTCCCGAGCCCGACGTGCCTCCTGCGGACCAGGCGGCCCTGTTGTCGGTCTCCGGCCTGAACGCCAGCTACCGCGGACGACAGGTCGTCTTCGACGTCTCCTTCGACCTGCGGCCCGGCCGATGCCTCGCCGTCGTCGGCGAATCCGGCAGCGGAAAAACCACCATGTCACGCTGCCTGGCCGGGCTGCACGCCGAACACCAGGGCTCGCTGCTCTTCGAAGGCAAGCCAATCCCCGCCGCCGCGGCCCGGCGAGACTCCCGCACGCGGCGTCAGCTGCAGTACGTCTTCCAGAACCCCTACGGCTCGCTGAGTCCACATCGGACTGTCGAGGACGGTCTGCTGGTCGCGCTGCGCCACTGCTTCGGCGTCACCGCCCGCGAAGGCCTCCGCCGGGCCCGCGCCGCGCTCGACCGCGTCGAAATCCCGGCCCGGCTGGCCGGCCGCTACCCGGCGGAGTTATCCGGCGGGCAGCGTCAGCGAGTCGCGATCGCGCGGGCGCTGGTGTGCGAGCCGAAGCTGATCATCTGCGACGAGGTGACGTCCGCTTTGGACGTTTCGGTGCAGGCGTCCGTGGTGGAGTTGTTGCGCTCGCTGATGGACGACGGCCCGTCGATGATCTTCGTGACGCACAACCTGGCGGTGGTGCGCAGCATCGCGGACGAGGTGGTCGTGCTCAGCGAGGGCCGGGCCGTCGAATCCGGACGCACTGACCAGGTGCTCGCCTCCCCCGCACATCCGTACACGCGGAGCCTGCTCGCCGCGACGCTGGAGGTGCCTACGAGCTGACGCGGCGGTAGCGGATGTGAGTGGTCAACGGCGAATGCAGCACCTCGACGGGCTCGAAGCCGAAGGATTCCACCCCTTCGAACATTCGCTCGCCAGAGCCGAGCAGGACGGGCGTGATGTCGAGCGTCAGCTCGTCGATCACCCCGGCGTTGAGCGCCTGCCGCACGGTCGAAGCGCCTCCGGCGATGTCGACGCCCTTGTCGCCGGCGGCCTCGCGCGCGGCCGCGTAGGCGGCGTCGAACCCGTCGGTGACGAAGTAGAACGTCGTCCCGCCCTCCATCTCGATCGGCTCGTGAGCGTGGTGCGTCAACACGAAAACCGGCGCGTGATACGGCGGTTCGGCGCCCCACCAGCCGGACCAGTCCTCGTCCCACTCGCCGCGGACGGGACCGAACATGTTGCGCCCCATCACATACGCGCCCCGCGGCCGCATCAGCCACCCACTGGCGGTCTTGTCCGCGTCGGTCGCGCGAGGATCGCCGATGTGCCACCCGTGCAGTTCCAGCCCCCGCCTCCCGAGCGGCTGGTCCCGGCTCTGCCCCGGCCCGGCGACGAAACCGTCCAGCGACATCGACATATGACAGGTGGTGTCCGGCACGGGAGCCTCCCGAGTGATTGCGATCTGCAAGCGGTTAGAGCGAACATAGCAGGAGGGCGGCGGAAGCGCTATGCGTCAAGCCCCGGCTCAGCCGGCCAGCTTGCCCACGAACGTGGTCGCGCGATGCCACGCGAAGTACGGTTCGGTCGTTTCCCGATGAGCTCCGCACCGGCGGCCGGCCAGCTGGCTCATGCGCAGCTTGAGACTCCCGGCGGGAAGCTTGTCCAGTTCGACAGTCCGGATGCGGCCGGTCCCGTCGACGGTCACCCAGCCCGATTCGTACAGGATGTCGCAGCCGAAACTGCAGGCGAGCATCGCGATGTCGCGCAGATTCCGCCGTTCGTCGTCGGTGCAGGCGGCCCGTTTCTTTACGTGCGCGGCGACCAGGAATTTCAGCGGAAACTCGTCGCCGCACAACGCACAGGGCGCGCTCTCGCGATCACCGGCGAGCAACTGGCGGAGCTTGCTCTGTTCGGCCCGGACTTTCACTTGGGTCGGCACGTCCAGCTCGCCGTAGTGCACGTCCGCCGGATCCGGTTCGGCGCTGGCGCTGTCCAACGTGAGCGTGGGCGAGGACGGGTCGCTGCTGACGTGCGGCAGCTTGGTCAGCAGCGCTTCGACGAACGGGCTCCCGTGACCGAATTCTTCCACCGAAACCTGGAGCGTGCCGCGCGTGCGGAGCACATCCATTCCGCGCTGGACATCCTCGATGGGAACGGGCCGACCTTCGGGCGACTGATCGGTTCCGACCAGCACCGATTCGTCCCCGACCCGGAGAATCCGGTTCTCCTCGCCGGCGGGAGTCGAGATCGTCTCGCCGATGAGGCCCCGGAGCAGATCCTTCGCTGAGGACTGCGGCGCCTTCGAAGAAGGCGCCGCCAATTCGGCCTCGAGGCGCGCCGCATCGTCCGGGCCGTAGCCCGGAACCTCCAGTCGCAACTCGATCCGCTTCTGGTTGTTGCTCTCCTTCGTCGCGCCGTCCTTCAGGCCGACCTTCCCGGACGCCCGGGTGATCTGCCGCCGCACCTGGTTGAGGTCGCTCTCTTCGGCCAGGCGGATCGGAATCGGGACAATGCTGCGCTCGGACTCCGGCAGACGGGCAGCCTGTTTGGACGCCACGACGCCGGAGACCACGACCGCCCGCCGGTCGCGAAGGCGGCCGAGCAGCAGCTCCAAGGCGTCGTTGTACTGATCGTTGCGCGGCCGCGGCCCGGCGCCCCGGCCGCCTGCGCTCTCCATGACCAGGCTCAACCGGCCGTCGACGGACACCACGGAGTACTCCGCGTTCAGCGGTTCGCCGCTGTCCTCACTTGCCAACACGAGGCCAGCCTGCCAGATCTTCCCGGCCCCCGTTCGGAATCAGAACAGCGACCCCACCCCGACCGCCGCGCAGATCGACAAGAACAGTCCGCCCACCCCGAACCCCAGGGGCTTCTGCCGCCACGCCGTGTGCCGGTCCAGGGCGTACCACCCCGGGCCGGTCAGCAGCAGGGCCAGTGCCATCGCCGCGAGGGTCAGTTCCAGTTCGAAACCCGGGCCGCTGCTGCCGAACAGGCCGCCCGCCCACTTGACCCGCACCGCGCTGAGCGCTACGCCCAGCAGGCCCGCCGCGGCGAGCGGGGTCAGCAGGCCCAGTGCCAGCAGGGCCGCGCCGCCGACCTCGGTGATGCCGGTCAGCCAGGTCAGGAATTCGATGTTGTGGCTGAACCCGTAGCCGCGCAGCAGGTTTTCGAAGTGCGCCATGTCCGAGCCGCCGAACAGGCCGAAGACCTGCATGAGCCCGTGCGCCCCCATCGCGACCGCGAGCATCAGCCGCAGCACCAGCAGACCGTAGTCCAAGCCGCCATTCTCATCCGACCAACGGGACATGTTCGCCACGCCGGACACCCTAGCCATCACCCGGACCGGTCCGGGCGACCCGCCGGACGTGTCGCGGAAAGCGGGGCGGACGTCACGGCGCGGAGGCGGCGCCTTCGGGCAGGTAGCTGTCCCGGAAACCGAACGCGCGCGGCGAGGACCCCTTCTCCCGCAGCAGTTCCAGCCGCTCGACGGCCTCCTCGACCGTCGGCACGTGCCCGGCGGGCACCCACCACAGCACCTGGAACGGGGCCTTCGGCAGCTCGAACCATTCCGACCGGCGGCGCAGCATGTCCAGGTGGCCGCTGCGGTAGACGTAGTCCCACAGCGCGTCGCGGTTCTCCCAGACCGACATGTTCACCAGGACGTCGGCGCCGAGCGAGGTCCGGATCGCGGTCGCGTCGTTGCCGCCGTCCTCGACCAGGCGCCACACGAAGCCGGGCGCGTTGTCGGCGACCTCGTTCAGTGTGTCGAGCATCGACGTGAAGCCGTGCATCCGGGGGTCGTCGAGGGGATGTCTGAGGATGCCCACGTTGAGCTGGGCGAGGTGATGTTCCGTCACTCCTTCACCTCACCATCGCCGGGCCTTCTATGTCAACTCTCATTATTTTTAGAAGGCTCGACGACCACGCAGCACAGCCCGGGGCGCGGATCCATCCGGGCCCGCAGCCCTTCGGCGTCGTCGAGCAGCCCTTCCAGCAACGCCAGGTTCATGCCGCACACCAGCCCTGGATGCCGTTGCGAGAGAACATGGAAGGGGCAGTTGACGAGACGCAGGACCTCGCCGTCCTCGCGAGGTTCGTAGCCGCGGGCGGCCAGGAGTTCCTTCGCCGCGGCGAGATCCCCGATCGGGCAAGCCGCCGCGCGCCCCTCGCGCCGGGCGGCGGCCTGCAGTTCGGTGTCGAGCCGGGCGACCTCGGCGACCTCGGCCAGCAGATCAGCGGCGGTGCGGTAGTCGCGGGCCGGGACGGAGAACTGCCGCTCGGCACCGGACCGGCGGTAGAGCTTCGCGGGACGACCGGCGCCCGGGCCCGAACGCCCGCTCAGCCGCTTGCTCTCCGTCTCCAGCAGCCCGGCGTCGACGAGCTTGTCGAGGTGGAACGCGGCGAGCGTGCGCTGGATCCCGGCCCCCTCGGCCGCCTCGTTCCGGCTCACGTCGTGGTCCCGGGAAACCACGTAGTCGTACAGCCGCCGCCGGACCGGGTCCTGCAGGACGGCGATCGCCTCGATGTCTTCCACGCCGCCAGTCTAAGAACAACGACAATGCGCGTTAGAGGACGCCGCTCCCCTTCACGCCCCGCCGCGTCGCGACCGACCGCGGCGGCTCGGCGCGCATGTGGTCGCGGACGCGGGCCATGATGCCGCCCAGCGCCTCCAAGTCCGAAGTGGACAGTGGAGCGAACAGCAGCCGGCGGACGGCGTCGATGTGCCCGGGGAGCACCTTCGCGACCAAGTCCCGGCCCGCGTCGGTGATCCCGACGACCGTGGCGCGCTGGTCGTCCGCGCTGGGACCGCGGGTGACCAGGCCCGCCTTTTCCAGCAAGCCCGCCTGATGGGTCAGGCCGCTGCGGCTGTAGACGACGCCGTCGGCCAGTTCCGTCATCGTCAACGGCCCGTCGGAATCGGCGAGCCGGGCCAGCAGTTCGAACTGGACGTAGCTCAGGTCGCCCTCGGCCCGCAACTGCTGGCTGACGGCGTGCTGCAGCAGGCTCACCGACTCCATGAGCGCGAAATAGGTAGCGAGCTCCTTGGGCTCCAGCGCGTCCGCCATGCCGCCAGTCTAGATGCTTCGAAGTCGAATCATTGTGGCCGCCCTCACGCCTCCGAGACTTTGCTTCGAAGTCGAAGCATACTCGACCGGAGGTTGCTTCGACTTCGAAGCACATTACGGAGGATGCCATGAAAGCAGTGCGCTACCACCGCTACGGCGGAAGTGAAGTCCTGGCCGTCGAGGAAGCCGAGCGGCCGGCGCCCGCCGAGGGGCAGGTGCTCGTGAAGGTGGCCGCCACCTCGTTCAACCCGGTCGACCTCGGGATCCGCGCGGGCGGCCTGCAGGAGGTCTTTCCCTTGGCCTTCCCGCACGTTCCGGGAATCGAGGTCGCGGGGACGATCGCCGAACTCGGCCCTCGCGTCGAGGGCCACCGGGTCGGCGATGCGGTCGTGGCCTTCCTGCCGATGAACGCCGACGGCGCGGCCGCCGAATACGCCGTCGTTCCCGCGAACGCGCTGGCCGCTGCCCCGAAGACAGTCGATCTGCCCGACGCCGCCGCGCTGCCGGTCGGCGGATTGACGGCCTGGCAGGCGCTTTTCGACAACGCTCGCCTGCAAGCGAGCCAAACTGTTCTGATCAACGGCGCTGGCGGCGCGGTCGGCAGCTATGCCGTGCAACTCGCCCATCAGGCAGGCGCGACCGTCACCGCGACCTCGAGCCCCCGCACCGAGGAACGCCTTCGCGAATACGGAGCCGACCGGCTCATCGGACACCTCGACTTCGCCTCCGCCGCGGTGGACGGAGCGCCGTTCGACGTCGTGCTCAACCTCGTGCCCACCACTCCGGAAGAAACCGCGGCGCTCGCCGACCTGGTCGCCGACGGCGGCGCACTGGTCAGCGCCACCACTCCCCCGCCGGAAAACCCTGGACGCGGCATCCGGACGGCTCGGGTGTTCGTCGCCGGCAACGCCGAGCAGCTGACCGAACTCGTCGAACGGGTCGACGCGGGGACGCTGCGGATCACTGTCGCCGACCGTCGGCCGCTGGCAGATCTCCCTGCCGTACATGACGAAGCGGCCTCGGGACGACTGGCCGGCAAGACTGTCCTGATTCCCTGAAAGAGGTCTTTCCTCGAGGCCGGACTCTATCAACTGATTGAATCAGCTGATAGAGTCCGTGCCATGGGCACCGAAGCCGCGCGGATCCCCGCCGCTCGCGGAGCGGCGACCGAGCAGCGCCTGATCGCCGCCGCGGAACGGCTTTTCGCCGAGCACGGCGTCGGCGCGGTGTCGTTGCGGACCGTCATGCAGGCAGCGCAGACGAACGTCGCGGCGATCCACTATCACTTCGGTTCCAAGGAGGGCCTGCTCGACGCGGTCCTGCGCAGCCGGCTCGACCAGGTGACCGGCGAGCGGAACGCGGTGCTGCGGGAATTCCCCGAAAAAGGCGTCACCGCAAGGGAATTGGCCCGCGCGTTCGTGCAGCCGGTGGTCGCGGTGCTCGAATCGGGCGGCGAATGCTGGCTCCGGCTGGTCGGCCAGCTGCTGGCGACCGGCGGCGACGGACTGGACGCGGTCGCCGAATCCTTCTTCGAGCGCAACGCCGCGTTCGTCGGCCTGCTGGACCGGCTGAGCCCCGGAATCCCCCGCCGGACGCTCGATTTCCGGCTGTCCCAGGCGATGACCGTGACGCTGAACGTCCTCGGCGACGTCGGCCGCACCCGCCGCCTGCACGGCCCGGACGCGGCGGACTGGACCGCCGGCCAGCTTGTCGACGACCTCGTCGACGTCGTCGCCTCGATACTCGCCGGCCCGCCCGGGGCCCGCCGCAGGAAGTGAGGAACCGATGGGAACCAACCAGCGAGCGCAGATCGAGATGACCCCCGAGGAAATCTCGGCCTACCTCGCTTCGCAGCGCACCGCGACCCTGGTGTCGCTCGGCCCCGGCGGGCATCCGCACGCGGTCGCGATGTGGTACGCGGTCATCGACGGCGTGCTGTGGTTCGAAACGAAAGCCAAGGCGCAGAAGGCAGTCAACCTCCGCCGCGACCCGCGCGTCACCGTGCTCGTCGAGGACGGACTGACCTACGACGTCCTGCGCGGCGTCTCGCTCGAAGGACGCGCCGAGGTCGTCGACGATCCGGACGCGCTCTGGGCGGTCGGGGTCAACGTCTGGGAGCGATACCACGGCGAGTACACCGACGACGTGAAGCCGATGGTGGAATTCATGCTCCGCAAACGGGTCGCGATCCGCGTCGACGTGGAGCGGATCCGTTCCTGGGACCACCGCAAGCTCGGACTCGACCCGATGCCGCTCGCCGGATCGACCGCCGCGCACTGCCCACCGCCCGCCCGCTGACGCGTTCGCCCCGCCAGGAGGTTCACGATGGGACGCTTTTCCCTTCCCGCAGAGGCGCCGAAAGGCCTGGACTCGCCGGTGACAGCGGCGCTCATGAAGTACCTGGCCAGAATCCAGGTCAAAGTCTTCACCCTGACCAACGGCCGGATCGGCCACAAGTGGCGCGTCGGCGCGGGTTTCCGCAAACCCGTGCCGACCCTGCTTCTGGAGCACCGCGGCCGCAAATCCGGACGGCTGTTCACCACTCCGCTGCTGTACCTGCGTTCCGGTGACGACCTGGTGATCGTCGCCTCCCAGGGCGGGCTGCCGAAGCATCCGCAGTGGTACTTCAACCTGCGTGCGGAACCGGAAACCCGCGTACACCTCAGGGGCCGCCGCAACGTCCCGGTCACGGCGCGCGTCGCGTCGGCGGACGAGCGGCGCGAACTGTGGCCGCGGCTGGTCGAGTTGTACGCGGATTTCGCGAAGTACCAGAAGTGGACTGAGCGCGAGATTCCGGTCGTGGTGCTCACTCCGCGCTGATCACCCGACGCGGGACGTCGCGCGGCTGGTGAACCGGAATTCGATCTCGACCGGAATGTCGTTCAGCTCCAACGCTTCCTTGAGCCGCGGGAGGTTCTCCTCCGTGATGCGATTGCGGATCTCGCCGAGGTCCGCGTCCTGCTCGCACGTGACGATCAGCGCCAGGGACGGCGTCTCCCGGGTTCCGGCCAGCGACGCGCTCGCCTTGTGCACTCCGGGCAACCCCCGCAGTTCTTCGGTGAAGGGAGCCACCGCGTCGTCGGCGCGCAACTCGGTGCGTCCGTAAGCGGGATCGGTTTCGAACCGCCACACCCCCGTGCGCGGCCGGTGCGCGAGCTGGGCCAGCAGCCAGCGCAGGGCGAGCAGCCCCACCACGACCGCCGCCGCGGCGATCACGTAGAAGACCCAGGTCGGCGGCTCCGCGGTGCCGGGCACGAGCGGCGCCTCGGGGTTGACCAGCTTGAGCACGCGGAAGTGCGTAGCCAGACCGAATCCCCCCGCGGCGAGCAGCAGCAGGCCGATCACCGCGAGCAGGAACCGGTTGAGCGCGGCCGGACGATTCATGAGGCCTCCCTCGAAGCACGGACCCGCACCGACACGGCGGGCCGGCGAACCGGTGAGATGTGGTCCAGACGGGACTCGACGGCCGCGCGGACCGCGTCGGCCAGCCCGTCCGTCCGCGTGCGGGCCGTTTTCACCCGCACCTTGACCTTGCGCGAGCCGGTGGAAAGCTTGGCTCGTTCGACGCCGTCCACGTCCGCCGCGGCCGCCCGCAACGCGGACCGGTAGTCCGCGCTGTCGGCACCGGAATCCGGGTCTCCGGTCAGCGGGAGGATCCGGCGTTTGCCCGGCAGCAGCGCCGCCCACAGCAGCACGAGGCCGACGACAGCGACCGCGCCCGAAATCAGCGCGGGGACGAGGTCGGTCCAGTGCGCGTCGTGAACGGCCGTGGCGACCGCGCGGTAATCCAGCCACGGCTGGTGGCCGGTGAGCCGCTGGATGGCCGCGACGGCGGTCAGCACGCACACCGCGAGCAGCACAGCGGCGGTCAAGCTCGCCGGTAGAGACCGGCGGGTTCGGCGTTTCACTCGATCCTCCTCAACGCGATCGCTCCGGGTGCGGAGCTGTTCGAACCGCTCGGGCGAGTCGGCGGATCCGGCGTTCCGCTCGACCCGATCGCTGCGGCGGACATCCGGTCGGTCCCAGGGGGCCGCGGTTTCACTCCACTCGCCGCTGCCCGGCGGCCTCGGTGTGCAGGGCCGTCACCGTGATGCCGACGCGCCGGACCGGCATCCCGGTCCATTCCTCGACCCGTCCGCGCAGGTGGGCGCGCACCCGTTCGGTCGTCGCGCCCACCGGGGCCGGGTACTCGAGCGAGATCCGCACGTCCAGCTCGACCTCGCCGCCCGCGATCCGCGCCGACGTCTTCGCCGACCGGTCCAGCGCCTCGCCGCCGAGGCTGATCCCGAGCGTCCGCCCGGCGGCCCCGCCGACCCGGTCGATCTCGCCCGCCGCGTGCGCGGCCAGCCGCTCGACGACGTGCTCGCTGATCGTGAGGCTCCCGCGGTCTTCCGGCGCGAGCGCGGCCTCCGCTGCGACAGCCACGGCTCACCCCCGGTCGCGGCCGGTGAGCTGCGAGAGGTCGAGCTTGCCGTCGAGCAGGCGCCCGACGAGCAGTCCCACCGCGCCCAGCACGAGGACCAGCAGGAACGCCCCGAATCCGCCGAGCGCGGCGGCGAGGCCCAGCGCGAGGCCGGTGATCAGTCCCAATCCCGTTGCGTTCACGACACCGTCTCCTTCCGGTTTTCCGGCCCGGTCTCCGCCGCGGCCGGCACTTCGACGTCGGCGATGAGCACGTGCACCGGACGGCCCGGCGACGCGGCGGCCGCGCGCACCGCCGCCGCCACGTCCCCCGCCGAGAACGGAGCCCGGACCGTCACGCCGACGGTCACGTCCTCCTCCGTCACCCGCACTCCGCTCACCCGGCCGCCCGCCCCGAGCGTCGCGACCTGGCCGAACCCGCCGCCGTGCACGTCCGCCACCTCCGGCAGCTCCCGCACGGCGGCGACGATCCGGCGGGCCTCCTCGAGCAGGTTCATCGGACCCGCCCGCCTTCGCCCGCCACTGCGGACCGGCGGCCGGGCGCCTCCGCCGCGGCAAACCCCCGGCCGGTCTTCGCAAGCCGCCTGGCCGCCCCCGATCGCCGCCAGGCGCCGCCTGCCCGGCCGGGCGTCGCGGCCCGGCCCTGAGCCGCGGCCTGGCCGGACCGTCCGCCGCGCGCGCCCGCCGTCACCGGCGACCGCTCCGCGACGGCGACCCGTCCAGCCCCCGCGACCGCGCTCACTGCACCCGGCCGCTGTCGCCGGAGCCGTCCTCCTCGTCGTCCGACGGCAGGTGCAGGTCGCCGACGTTGATGTTGACCTCGACGACCTCCAGCCCGGTCATCCCCTCGACCGCGCTGATCACGTTGCGCCGGATCGAACGCGCGACGTCGGCGATCGAAACGCCGTACTCGACCACGATCTGCAGGTCCACCGCGGCCTGCTTCTCCCCCACCTCGACCGAAACGCCCTGCCCGGCCGACGCCGTCGCGCCCGGAATCCGCTCGCGCAGCGCGGAAAACGCCCGCGCCGCGCCGCCGCCCAGGTCGTAGACCCCCGGGATCTCGCGCGTCGCCAGCCCGGCGATCTTCTGCACGACCACGTCCGCGACGCTGGTCGTCCCCTGCGAACTGGTCAGCGGACCGGCGTTGACCTTCTCCACGTCCTGGGACTTGGCCGCCGTGTCAGTCGTCGAAGCCATCGAATCTCCTCCAGTCGGTTTCCGTATGTTCAGTTCATCGGTTCGACTCGGCAGCCGCGCAAAACTCACTCCCCGAACGTGTGGCGACGATCACATCATCGAGTGAATGACGATTCGGGATCCGCGTTGTCGTTCGCTTTGACGCATTCCCGCGTTCGCTGTCCGGCAATGAAGGAGGAGACCCATGTCGACGGGCGACAAGATCGGCGCCAAGGCAGACGACTTCGGCGGCAAGGCCAAGGAGGCCGCGGGCTCGCTGACCGGTGACGAGAAGCTGAAGCAAGAAGGCAAAGCCGACCAGGCGAAAGCCGGGATCAAGGAAGCGGCCGAAAACGTCAAAGACGCGCTCGGCGGCGCGGCGGACAAAGTCAAGAACGCACTGAAGAAAGACTGACTTTCTCCTCGAGAACGCGGGGCTCCGGCACTAAAGCGGGGTCCCGCGTTCGCTTTTCCGCCGGTCCGCGATCCGCGAACTCGGCGAAGAACGCGCACAGAAGCAGCCAATAGCGATTGCGTCCCGCGAGATTCAGCGATTCGACGATCTCCGGCCGATCCTTGGGCGCAGCGGTGTCGGCACTGCGCTCGCGCGGGTCGCGGAAGGCGATGATCCACGCCTTGCGCCGTTGACCCGCTCCACCGATCTGATGATCGAGGTCGCCTGTCCGGCTACGCCCCTGTTCGCGCCGGGTACTCCCTTGAATTCAAGCGAGCCACAGTCTCGAAACGCACTCGCGGAGGCAGAGGACGCCTGCTCCGAACGACGAGAAACCCGGCCCCGGTTCCGGCAAGCACCGGCGGGACTTCCTGAAGGGAGCCGCCGCCGCGGCCGCGCCGGGGGTGGGCGGGGTCGCGGCCGGCGGCTTGCTGGGCGGGCAGCAGTCCTAGGCGGTGCCGAGAACGCACCCGGTTACCACAAGACCATCCGGTCCAGCGAAACCGGGCCAGAAACACTCGGCCGGGCAAGCTCTTTCCCTTTCGTGGCCGGGAATCCGGCCCGGTCCGCCGCGCGCGCCCAGTTCCGGGTCACGGCCGCTGCCGGCCTAGCCTCGATCCAGGCACGGAAAAGCACTGTGCGTAGTCACCGCCCGGCCGATTTCCCTTGCCCCGCGCGATATTCAGTCGACAGCGGCGGTCCGTCGCGCATCCTGGCCGGTACGGGCCGCGGGGAAACCGACTCCCAGCTGGTCCGCCGCGAGCGCAGTGCCTTCCAGCCGCGCGCGCATCTTGGCGAACGCGGTCTCCCGCGAGGTCGACTGGTCGTCCGCGAAGGGGGAAAAGCCGCAGTCGTCGGACGTTCCCAGCTGCTCGACCGGGAGATAGCGAGCCGCGCGCAGCACCCGGTCGCGCACTTCCTCGGCGGTTTCCACGCGCGGATCGATCGGGTCGGTCACCCCGACGAACACCCGCACGCCCGGCCGGAGCTGGTCCGCGAGGACGCGCAGGACCCGGTCCGGATCGGACTCGCTGGCCAGCTGGACGTAGAAATTGCCGACGGCGTGCCGGAACAGCTCGGGAAGCAGGCCGGCGTAGTCGACGTCGAGGCTGTGCGTCGAATCCTGGTCGCCGCCCGGACAGGTGTGGACGCCGAGGCGAGCCCGGTCGGCTTCGCCGAACCGCTCGAGCACCCGGTTGTTCAGCTCGACGAAATCGCGCAGGACCTGGCCGCTGGGATCGAGCTTCAGCGAGAGCCGTCCCTCGGTGAAATCCAGCTGAACGACGTGCGCGCCCGCGTCCAGGCAACCGCGGATATCGGCTTCGGCCCCGTCGACCAGGTCGTCGAGGAAACTCTCGCGCGAATAGCCGTCGATCCCCGCGGCCGGGTAGAGCAGCGAGAGCGCGGAAGGCGCGATAACCGCTTGTTTCACCGGCAGGTTCGTAACCTGCCGCGCGGCCCGCAAATAGTGCTCGGCGTGCTCCTGGTAGCGGAACGGGCCGGACGTCAGGCAAGGCAGCTGCCGTTGATGCCCGTCGGCGAACGGGATCACGACGCCGTCCGCGGAAAGGTTCCCCGAGCCCGCGATCGGGTAGGTGACGAAACTGGGTTTGCGCTGCTCGCCGTCGGTGACCACGGTCGCGCCCAGGCTCGCTTGCGTTTCGATGGTCTCGCGCACGGCCCGGTCGAGAACGGAGGCGAAAGCCGCGTCGCCGAGCTGCCCGCTTTCGCGCGCGGCGAGAGCGCCGAGCAATTCGGGCGGACGCGGGATGCTGCCGATGGGTTCGGAAGGAATGGTCATGGGGCGAGCGTAGAAGCGGCCGCGCGGAGCGGAACAGGGAAGAAACACCGGAGAACGCCGTTCTCCTTCTTTCGTGCCATTGCCGGTTCGAAAGTGTTGACACGGCGCCGGGGCGGAAAACGCTTTATTGGCGAAGTGCGAAAAACGCGTTTCCGCTCAGCCCGGGATTCCCGCGGCCTCGGCGATGACCCGGTCGAGGCTCAGGCTGTAGTCGTAGTTCAGGTGGTTGGCGTCGTAGTAGACGCTGACCTTCCCGATCACCGCGTAACAGCGTTCCCGGTCGCAGAAATAGTCGGTCAGGTCGAGCAGCCGGACCCCGGGATCGGTGCTCGCCCTGGCAGCCGCGGTCAGCGGGTCCGCCGGCTGCGCGACGGAACGGTCGACCGCGCACTGCCGAGGGTCATCCGGATTCAGCAGGACGCAATCCGTCGCGCGGACAAGTCCGTTGAGCGGCGGGTCGGCCAGCACGAATACGGTCGCCCCGGCCGCGGTCCACTTCGACCAGTACGCGTTCAGCCCGTCCCGGTACTGCTCCGTCTGCGAGCGGCCGCTGCGGTCGTCGGCGGGCTCGTGACGGCTGTAGAACGACGTGAACACGTACGCTGGCCGCGTTTTCGCGATTTCGCCGACCATCTGCTTGGTCCAGCTCATGCAGCGCCGGTCGGGGACGCCGCGGCCGAACTGCATCGCCCGGATGTCGGCGAACGGGCAGCCGCCCAGGTAGCTCGTGTACAGCAGCCAGTGGTTCTTGCGGGCGAGGCTGAGCAGCGGCGCCTGCCATTGCTGGGCGTGCGAGTCCCCGACCAGCCACACCACTTTCGGTTCGGCGTCGCCCTGGCCGAAGTCGCACCGGGTGGTGGTTTTCGTGCCGTCGCTCGCGGCGTACTGCGCCATCGGCGGCGGGCAGTCCGCGGGCGCCGTGTAGTACCGGTTGGCCGGGCCCATCTCGACGGTCCGGGCCGGGCCGAACGGGTCGGCGCACGCGTTGCCCGCCATCAGCGCCCGCGCCCCGTGGCAGGGGCCGGACATCTCCGCCGCGATCTCGCGGGCCTCTTGGTCGACGCGCCGCTGGTAGGTCCAGGTCAGCCCGCCCGCCGCGGCGCACACCACGAGCATCCCGGCCGCCATGGCGGCGAAGGTCGTCCCGCAGGTGCGGCTCAGCGGCTGCCAGGTCCGGACCGGATCCTCGACGAACCGCTTCGACAGGTGCGCCGCGGCCAGGGACGCGCCCAGGATCCCCAGTTTGAGCTGCCAGGTCAGCGCTCCCGCGGCCAGCGCGCCGGGGATGGCGAACGGGGCCAGCATGATCAGCGGCCAATGCCACAGGTACAGCGAGTAGCTGACGTTCCCCAGCCACTGCACCGGCGGCGACGAGGACAGCGGCGTATGCCATTGCCGCTCCTCGCAGTTGCCGGCGAAGATCACCAGCGCGGTGCCCGCAGCAGGCAAGACCGCGGTCGCACCGGGAAACGCGGTCTCGTCGTCGAACAAGGCCGCAGCGGCGACGATGGCGGCGACACCGGCCAGCGAGGCCAGGTTCGCCGCGATCCTCGGCAGGACGAGCTTCGCGCCGACGAGCGCCAGCAACGCGCCGAGCGCGAACTCCCACACCCGCACCGGAGTAACGAAGTACGCCTGGCTCTTGGACACGTCGGTGAACCAGATGCTGAAGCCCAGCGAAGCGGCCCCGACGAGCCCGACCCCGGCCAGCCGCGCCCACCGCGCGCGGAGCTTGAACAGCAGCAGGAGCAACAAGGGCCAGAAGAGGTAGAACTGCTCCTCGACCGAAAGCGACCAGTAATGCTGCGACAGGCTCGCGGACTGGGTCAGGTGCGAATAGTCGACGGAATTGGCGGCGAGCAGCCAGTTTTCCCCATACAGCGCACTGGCGATCACCTCCTGCGCGTTGGACTCCCAGCGCGGGAAGGGCATGAGGAAATACGCGGCGGCAAGGACGAAGGCGAGGACGAGAAAGGCCGCGGGCAAGAGGCGGCGCACGCGGCGGGCGTAGAACTTCGCGAGCCGGATCCGCCCGGTGCTCGCGACTTCGCGGACCAGGTGCGAGGTGATGAGGAAGCCGGAAATGACGAAGAAGACGTCCACGCCGACGTACCCGCCGGTCACCCGGCCGGGCCACAGGTGATTCAGCACGACGAGACCGACCGCGACGGCGCGCAGCGCCTGGATGTCCGGCCGGAACGCGCGTCTTCGCTCCTCGTCCGGCGTTCGCGGGGACCTCGTCGGCCCGCTCAAAGTCCCCGTGTCCACTTTCCGCCCCTTTTCCCGCCTCGCTGAAAACTCAGTGATGCTAGCGGGGCCGGGCAGCTGACCAGGCACGGGAGTGCCGCGAAACGCGGAACCGAACAAAGGAACCGCGGACGGATCGCGCCGCGGTTCCCTCGTTCGGGTGTGCTCAGCGCCAGCCCAGCTCCGGGGCGACGTGGGTCAGGATGCTTTCCAGCACGTGGGCGTTGTAGTCGACGCCCAGCTGGTTCGGCACGGTCAGCAGCAGGGTGTCCGCGGCCTGCACGGCCTCGTCCTCCTTCAGCTCCCGCACCAGTTCGTCCGGCTCCGCGGCGTACGAGCGGCCGAAGATCGCCCGGGTGTTCTCGTCGATCATGCCGATCTGGTCGCGCGAGTTGCGGTCGCGGCCGAAGTAGGCGCGGTCCAGGTCGTTGGTCAGCGCGAAGATGCTGCGGCTGACCGACACCCTCGGCTCGCGCTCGTGGCCCGCTTCCTTCCACGCCTCGCGGTACGCCTCGATCTGCTTGCGCTGCTGGACGTGCAGCGGTTCGCCCGTTTCGTCGTCCTTGAGCGTGGAACTCTGCAGGTTCATGCCGAGTTTCGCCGCCCAGACGGCCGTCGCGTTCGAGCCCGAGCCCCACCAGATGCGGTCGCGCAGGCCCTCGGAGTGCGGTTCGAGCCGGAGCAGGCCGGGCGGGTTGGGGAACATCGGGCGCGGGTTCGGTTTCGCGAAACCCTCGCCTTCGAGCAGCTTCAGGAAGACCTCGACGCGGTCGCGGGCCATGTCCGCGTCGGTCTCGCCCTCGGCCGGGGCGTAGCCGAAGTACCGCCAGCCGTCGATCACCTGCTCGGGGGATCCCCGGCTCACGCCGAGCTGGAGCCTGCCCCGCGAGATGAGGTCGGCCGCGCCCGCGTCCTCGACCATGTACAGCGGGTTCTCGTAGCGCATGTCGATCACGCCGGTGCCGATCTCGATCTTCGACGTCCGCGCGCCGATGGCCGCGAGCAGCGGGAACGGGCTGCCCGCCTGCTGCGCGAAGTGGTGCACGCGGAAGTACGCGCCGTCGACGCCCAGCTCCTCGGCCGCGACCGCGAGGTCGATCGACTGGTGCAGGAAGTCGGCGGCCGAGCGGGTCTCGGAGTGCGGGCTCGGCGACCAGTGGCCGAACGAGAGGAAGCCAATGTTCTTCACACATCGTCAAACGTTCAACTAACCCGTCTCATTCCCGTCGGGCGCGAGTGCCCGGTCGAACACGTTCCGCAGCAGCAGGCTCAGTGCCGGGTCGACCCGGAGCGCTCCGTTGAAGGTCAGCGACGACGCGCTGAACACGAACCCTCCGCTGGGCAGTTCCTTGCAGGTCATCGCCGCGCCGCCGCGGGAGGCCGGGTTCGTTCCCCTAGCGATGACCCCGCTCGGCGGGACCTCGCCGTCGAGGCCCTGGAGCGTGTCGAATTCCCAGGCGCTCGCGGCTCCGTTCCGGCCGTGCGCGCCGAATTCGCTGCCTGCCGACAGCCCTGTCCCGGCAAGGAACGGGTGGTCGCGCAGCACGCGGTACGGCGCGAAGGTCATCCAGCCGTCGGAGTCGTAATTCACCCCGAGCAGCTGCGATTCGGGCAGGCCGTAGTGCTCGCGGAACAGGTCGCGGCTGCCGTCGGCGGCGCGGAACGTCAGGGCGGTGCCGTCGGCGGTGAACTCCGCGCGTTCGTAGATCTGATTGCCTCCGGTGGCGATCACGCTGCCCCCGGCCGCGAGGTAGTTCGCCAGGTTGGTGCGCATGGCCATCGAGAAGTACTCCGGGTGCGAACCGAGCACGATCGCCTGGTAGGCGGGGAGCCAGCCGCCGGTGTGCAGGTCGTGGTCGGTGTAGCAGTCGAACCCGAGCTGTTCGGCGCTCAGCCAGCGCAGCAGTTCCAGATCGCTGTACAGCTCCAGGTCGTACTGGCCTTTCGGCGCGATCTGCCAGGTGTAGCTCGGCCGCAGGAACGAGATCGTGCGCCGGACGCCATCCTGGCCCTCGGAGTACTGGTCGTGCCCGCTCCAGCCGTTGTACGCGTGGTAGGTGTTGGTCGGCAGCACCACGGCGATTTCCTGTACCGGAGCAGCGGGCCGGACGACGAACGGGATGTGCTGCACCCGGCCGAACCGGCCGGTCACCCGCGCGGCGTACACGCCGGACGGCCAGGTCGCCGGGAGATCGGCGGCGTAGCGCTCGGCCCAGCCGCATCCGGCGGACCGGTAGTTCGCGGCCACCTGCTGGAGGCCGCCCGCGACGGTGGTGGTCCCGGTGACCGCTTCCGGCGTGTCTCCGCCGGGTGCGACGCGCACGAGCTGCGCGGTGACCGAGGGGAAAGCGGTCGACAGCGCGATCGACACCCGGCCGCCCGCGGGCACGCTCTGCTGCTGCGGATACCCCTGCAGCCCGGCGCTGCGTTCGACGGTGAAGCCCTGCCCGACGACCACGCCGGTCGCGTTGTTGATCCAGCGCGGCCCGCCGTCGGTGTCGACCGTCTGGTGGTTGGCGAGCCGCAGTTCGACGAGATCGCCGTCGTCGCCCGGCACTGCCGAGTGGTCGATCCGGATCAGGTAGACCGCGCCGTTGCCTGCTCCCGCGAACAGGTCCCGGCGGAACAGCTCGAACCAGTCGTTGTCGCCGATCGCGATCGGCTGCCCGCCGTTCGCCCATCCGATGCCGTCGCGGTAGCGGAACCAGGTGAGCGCGCCGGTGCCGCTGACGGCGTAGATGACGTTCCCGGTGTCGGAGAACAGGTAGCGCGCGACGTTGAATCCGTCGCCGAGCGGCTGGGGCGTTTCGAAAGTGCCGTTGATCCGGCGCGACCGGTACAGGATTCCGTCGGCGTCAACGCACCAGAGGACGCCGCCGGGTCCGCCGAAAATCCGCGGGAAAGCATCGAAGCCGGTCCCGACCACGACACCGGTGCCGTTGTTGGCCCAGGTCCCCGCTCCGGTGTCCAGATTGGCCACGACCCGCTGGTAATACCGCACCGTCCCGTCCCCGCGCACGCCGTACAGGACCCCGTTCAGATCGCCGAGCACGGTGACGAAGTCCTGCCATCCGGACCCGATCGCCGCCCCCAGACCCTGGTTGGCCCAGTCGAACGCGGCGGTGGGCCAGCCCCGGTGCCGGTACCAGTACAGGGCGCCGTCGGACTGCACCGCGTAGACGATGCCGTCGCCTCCGCCGACGAGCCGGCTCCACCGCTGGTGCGGATCGAACGCTCCGGTTTCTTGTGCTTCTTCCGGACGTCCCTCTGCCGCTTCGACGACCGGCAAGGCCGGACGGCCGCTGATGATCCCCATGTCTCCCCCAGGAGTTCGGCGTGCGTCCCCTCGCACCCGTCTGACGGGGTGACGCTCGTCCGGCCGCCGGACGTTTCCCCGGCGGCCGGACGACCACCCGATGAGCCCAACGGGTCAGCGGGCGAGGCGTTCCAGCAGGACGACCGTCACGGTGTCGCCGGCTTCCTTGCCGATCGCTTTCCGGAGTGCGGCGTTGACCGGGAGTTTGTGGGTGCCGTCGCCGAGGGCCATGAAGGAACTGCGGAACGGTTCGCCGTCGACCGTGCCGCGGACTTTCACCAAGCCGCGGGTGCCGAAGAACTCCGCGGAGCCGGGCCAGACCAGGTAGGTGTGGCCGCCCTTGGCCGGGCTCTTGCGCAGGGTCGCGGTGAATTCCTCGTTGAGTTCGCCGGTGGTCATCGGGTTCTCCTTCGTCTCGGGTGGGGGCGTTCACCTCGAGGTACGAACCTGCTCGCGGGATTTCGACACCGTACCGGCCCGCGGGGTGCTGGCCCGGCGCCGGAACGACCCGCCCGTTCCGGCGCCGGACCTCCCCCTATCTCGTCCCGCGACGGCCGCGAGCGGCGAGCGCCGGGACTGGTCCGCCGGCGATCGCGAACTGCGAACCCGGCTCGCGGACGACGTCGCCCGCCGCCGAGTTCGTGATCGTCACGTTCGTCAGCGTCGCGTTTCCGCGGGCGCCGCTCATCGCGAGGATGCCCGCGCCGTTGTTCGATTTGTCGATTTTCACATCGCTGATCGTCACGTCCGGCATCGCGCCGCCGCCGGTTTTGAATTGGATTCCTTCGTAGGTCGAATCATGGATTTCCGTGTCGCGCAGGACGATGCCGGGGATGTCCTTGCCCTGGGCGAAGAAGGTGATCGCGCCGAATTTCTGCTGTTCGCCCCAGAAGATGCCGCCGCAGCGGTACAGGGCGTTGTTCGCGATCAGCGTCTGCCCGGAGAACGGCAGCGGGTCGTGGTCGGTCGCCAGCATGATGCCGGGATAGTTCATCGTGTCGGAGACCAGGTTGTTCTCGATCTTGTTCCCGTACCCGCCGTAGACCGCGATTCCGTTGGCGCGCCACGGCAGCTGGATCGTGTTGTTGCGGAACACGTTGTCGTGCGCGATGTCCACCGCCGGATCCTTCACGTACTGATTCGCCCAGACCGCGAGGGAATCGTCGCCGGTGGTGCGGAACGACGAGTTCACCACCCGCGAGTTCCGGGTGCCGTTGGCGAAGTTGATGCCGTCGGCGTAGGTGTCGCGGATCCGCATGCCGCTGAACTCCAGGCCGTCGGCCGGGCCCCACCGCGCCGGGATGTTGCTGTAGTCCCGGCCGACCCAGACGCCGACGTTCGCGTGCTCGATCCACACGTTCGAGATCTTCGTGCCGGTGCCGAACCGGCCGTTCAGTCCGACGCCGCCTTCCGCGCCGCCGTCGCCGCCGCGGATGCGGCCGGAGCCGAAGATGGCCAGGTCGGAGATCTGCACGTTCTTGTCGATGTCGAAGCCGAAGTTGCCCTCGTGCGGATGGTTGATCCCGCCCGCGTCCTGCGGCTGGATCAGCGAGTACAGCTGCGAATACCACATCCCGGCGCCGCGGATGGTCGCGTTCGAGATGCCGACCTGGTTGTACTGCCCGCCGCCGTTGGGCACGTCCGGGTCGTCGGTGAGGATCTTGCGTTCCTGCCGCCATTGGCCCGGCGGGATCCACACGCAGCTGATCACGCCGTTCTGGTCTTCGGTGACCGCGCGCTGGATCGCGGCCGAATCGTCGATTCCGTCGTCGGGCACCGCGCCGTAGTCGGTGATCGAGGTGCATTCCGGCGGTTTCGGCAGGGCTGGCGCGACCTGTTCGAGATCGATCAGGTCGATGACGTAGAACGCCGCGGTGTCGCCGCTGTCGCGCTGCAGCTTGAACTTCGTGCCCGGCGGGTACGACTGCGTCAGCAACGCGTGCGATTCGTCGAACAGCCGCCGCGCGTCGCCGCCCGGGGTGTTCGTCAGCCCTTCGGGGTCGTCGGTGTTGCCGTAGAGCCAGCTGTGTTTGGACGACAGGTTGAGCTTCTGCGCGAAGGCTCCATTGATGTACAGGCTGATCGTCGCGTCCTGTCCCCCGCCGCCGGGAGCGTCCGGGATCGAGTTGCGGACCACGATCGAGTTCGCCTGGTTCGTCGAAGTGAACTCCACGTACTGGCCCTGGTTCGCCAGCCGGACGGACTTCCGGCCGGACGATTCGGTCGCGAAGTTCGTGTGCCCGAACGTCCGGAGCGGGTCGGTCTCCAGCAGTTGGCCTTGGTACTGCGCGGCTTCCGCCTCGTACTCCACGTAGGGCAGCGCTGCGCCGCGGCCGACCACCATTGCCTGCGACAGCGTGTTGTTGGCTTCGTTGGTCTCCTTGACTACGTCGGTCGCGTCGGCGGTCGCGGTGAGAGTCGCGTTCGCGGCAGTCCACGTGCCCGGGATCGCGACGTTCGCCGTGGCTCCGGCTGCGATCGCGGGAGTGTCGGCGTTCAGCGTGGTTTCGCCAGCGGACAACCGGGTCACCGAGGCTCCCGCGCCGCTCGTGCCGCGGTTGTGCACGGCGACGGTGAACGACACCGGCGCGCCGACGGCCGGGTTCGGCGGGTTCGGCGTGATGCCGGTGACCTCGAGGTCCGGGCCCGGGGCTTGGGCGATCACCAGCTGCGCCGTCGAGGTGAAGGTGTTGTTGGTTTCGTCCTGCTCGACCACGGTGTTGGCCGGGTCGACCGTGGCGGACACGCGGTAGGTGCCCTGCGGTCGTTTGCCCGCCTGCACGGTCACCGTGGTGGAAGCTCCGGCGGCGAGGGCGCTGACCGGCGCGGAGCCGATGACGGTGCCGCCGAGGCTGACGTTGACTGTCGTGGCACCCGCAGTGGCAGTGCCCGCGTTCCGCACAGTTGCCGATACGGCGAGGTCACTGGCCTCGGTCGGGTTGGACGGGGTCCACGCGGTGCCGGTGACGACCAGGTCCGGGTTCGGCGCGGGGATGCCGAACACCTGGAATTCCGCGGCCTGGCCGCCCGGCGCGCCGGAGTTGGCGAAGTACCGGAGCCGCACGTCCGCGGCGCGGCCGGTGACCGGGATCGTCACGGTGTTCTGGTTGACGGCCGGGTCGAAGCGGTAGTCGGCCCGCGCGGCGAGCGTCGTGAATTCGCTTGCACCCTGGGCACGGCCGAGGATCTCGAAGTTCTGCGTCCGCGCGCTCCAGATCGGGTCCGGGTTGAGTTTCACGACGACCGAAGAAAGATCCGCGTCGGCGCCGAGCTTTGCGGTCAGGGTGTTCGGGTAGCCTGCGGCGGACTCCCAGTACGTACCAGTGTTGTTGTCGTTCGCGTTGGCTGCGGCGAACGCGCCGACCGTCGAGGACGCTTCGATCGGCTTGCCCGCGGCGAGGTTCTGGCCGGTCTGTGTCCCGGCGCGGACGACGTGGTTGCTGTCCGCGGATTCGTTCCCGGCGGCGTCCTTGGCGCGCACGAAGTACTCGATGCGCGGGCCCGCCGGTCGGTTCTCGGTAAAGGTGGGGCCAGTGACCGTGGTGGCAGGCGTGCCGTCGCGGTACACGGTGTATCCGGTGACGCCCACGTCATCCGTCGACGGCGACCAGGTCAGTTTGACCTGCCCGGCGGCGGGCTCGGTCAGTGCGAGGTTCGTGGGCGCGGTCGGGGCCTGCGTGTCGCCAGTGTCCGGTCCGTACAGCTCGAACTCCGACAGCTGCGCGGCAGGCCATTGCGTGTTCGCGGTGACGTCCAGCCGCACGTAGCGGGCGGACGCGGTCACCGGGATGGTCACGGTGTTGGTGGCGAACGAGTAGCCGGTCGACGGGACGAGGTCGGTGAACGTCGTGCCGTCGGTGCTGCCGCGCACGGTGAGCGTCTGGGTCCGGGATTCCCAGGTGGCAGGCAGTTTCAGCACGATCCGCGAGAGCGGCTTGGCCGAGCCGAGGTCGGCCTGGATCCATTGCGGGAAGGCGTTGTTGGCCGATTCCCAGTAGGTGGCCTGGTTGCCGTCGAAAGCGTTGGAGACGGGATAGCCGGGTTGGACGCTGCTCGCGGATACCGTGTGCGCTAACGGCACCTCGGCGGCGTTCGGAGCCGGACCTGGCGAAGGACCGCTGGCCGCGGCGGCGTGGGTGAGGCCTGCGGCGAAAAGCCCGGCGGCGAGGAAACCGGCGACGAGACGGGACAAACGCGTACGGGTCATGGCGTCTTCTCTTCTCTGCGGGGAAGGGGAAGGAGCGGGTGCCCGCCGGGAAACCGGGCGGGCACCCGCGCGCTCAGCTGCGGTTGATCGTGAACGTGGTCGTCGTGTTCCGGATGTCCTGGTCGTTGTCGCTCAGCGTGAGCCCGGTGAACGTCGCCGACCCGACCGCCGGGCCCTGGCCGGGTTCGGGCAGTTCGTTGGCCCAGATCCCGATCCCGGACTTGGCGTCGAACTCGTCGCCGCTGCGGTGCGCCCCGCTGATCGACACGTTCGCCAGCACCGTGTCCTGGACCGGGTTCTCCGGCTGGCTGCCGTCGTATTTGGCCTGGAACATGACGCCGCTGTAGGTCGGGCTCTGGATGTCCACATCGGACACCCGGATGCCGCGGAACTCCTTGGACGCGGAGAACATCCAGATCGCCGGGAACGTCTGCTTGCCCCAGAAATGGCCGCCGGTGCGGACGAGCGTGGCATTCTGGACCGTCGTCGGCTGCGGCCCGAACCCGAGGAACGGGTAGCCGAAGTCGAGCGAGCTGAGCGTGATCCCGGAGTACGTCAGCGTGTCCGCGATGTAGAGGTTCCGGAAGGTGTTGTTGTACCCGCCGTACACCGCGATGCCCGCCGCGCGCCACGGGAGCAGCACGGTCAGGTTCTCGAACACGTTGTCGTACTGGTTGCCCTGATTGATGTCCGTAGCGGCGAACAGCGCGAAGCTGTCGTCGCCGGTGGACCGGGCCTCGTTGTTGGTGACGTGGTTGCCGGTGCTGCCGTTGGTGAAGTTGACGCCGTCGGCGAACGTGTCGCGGATGCGGGAGTTCTTCACCGTGGAGTTGTCCACATTGGTCGCCCAGAGCAGGCACATCTGGTGCTCCACCCAGATGTTGTCGATGGTCATGTTCGTGACGCCGGTGAAATTGAAGACCTTGCCCGGGCCGTCGATGCGGGACGTGTAGTTCCCGAACACGGCGAACCCGCTGAAGGTCGACCCGCTCGCGCTGGCCTGCGCGTCGAAGCCGATGTCGGTGTTCTCCTGCCCGGACGGCGCGGTGAACCTGGTGAACCACGGTCCGGCGCCGAGCACCGTGACCGGTTTGCCGTAGACGGTGACCTTGCCGGTCATCGGGTACTGCCCGGCGGGGAGGTAGACGCCGGTGAGGTTCGGGTCCTGGCGGACCTTGTCCAGCGCGGCCTGCACGTCCTGCTGGGTGAACCCGGCAGGGACCGCGTAGTGCGCCGGGTCCGGGTTCGCGGTCGCGGCGGCCAGCTCGAAGTTGACGAAGTCGATCGCGTAGTTCGAGGTGTTCGCCGCGTCCTTCTGCAGCTTGATCTTGTGGCCGGCGGGCACGGTGGCGCCGAGCAGCATGCTGGCCTCGTCGTAGATGTGCCGCGCCGGCCCGGCGCCCGGCGAGTTCTGCGGCGAGGCTTCGGCGCCGTAGAGCCACGCGTAGTGCGAGGTCAGGTCGATGGCCTTGAGGAACGTGCCGTCGACGTACACGTTCAGCGTCGCGTTCTGCCCGCCGCCGCCCGCGGCGTCCGGAATCGAGAACCGGGTGACGAGCGTGTTGGTCGCCGCGCGGGTGGTGAACTCGACCGAGGCGCCCGTCGAGTTCAGCGTCACGGCCTTGCGGCCCGACGCTTCTCCCGCGAGGTCGCCGATCGTCCGATTTGGACCGATCACGGTCGCACCGCCCGCGACGACACCGTCCTCAGCTTCGTACATGTCGTACGGCATGTTGGCGCCGCGGCCGACGAACAGCGGCTGGGTGCTGGTGTTGTTGCTCTGCTTGGCGGGCAGCTCGTTGGCGTCGTTCGCGACGACCGTCTTCACCGTGTACCGGCCGTTCGCCGCGGTCCAGCTCCCCAGATCCACTGACGCGGTGGCTCCGGGCGCGATGATCCCCGCCGAGGAACCGCTCAACGTCTTGACGACCGTCCCGTTCTGGTCGGAGATCGTCACCGTGACGCCGTGGGAACCGTCCGCGGAAGCGACCGTGCCCTGGTTGCGCAGGGTCGCGGTGAAGTTCACCGCGTTGCCTGCCGCCGGGTTGTTCGGCGACCACGCCGTAGCCGCGACGAGGTCGGAACTCTGCACGGGGCTGACGACCAACGGCGTCGAGCTGGTGTAGGAGTTGTTGTCCTCGTTCTGTTCGACGACGGTGTTGGCCTCGTCGACCTTCGCGGTCACGTCGTAGCTGCCCGCGTCCCGGGTGCCGATGTTCGCCGACACCGTCGTGGAAGCTCCGGCCGCGAGCGCGCCGACCGCCGCCGTGCCGACCTTCGTCTTGCCCAGGTACAGATTCACGTCGGTCGCGCCGGAGGCTGCCGTGCCGATGTTGCGGACGGTCGCCGACACGGTGATCGCGTCGGTCTCCACCGGTTTCTGCGGCGTCCACGACACGTCCGAGACCGTCAGGTCCGGGTTCGGCGCGGGCACGCCGAAGACCTGGAACTCCGCGGCCTGACCGCCGCCCGCCCCGGAGTTGGCGGTGAAGCGCAGGCGGACGTCGCTGGCCCGGCCGCTGACCGGGATCGTCACGGTGTTGCCGCTCGCCGGGTCGAAACTGTACGTCTGCGCGGGCGCCAGCGTGGTGAAGTCGGTCGCGCCCTGGTCGCGGCCTTCGACGGCGATCGTCTGCGTCCGCGCGCTCCACGCCGGGTCCGGGTTGAGTTTCACGACGACCCGGTCGAGGTCGGCGTGCGCGCCGAGCGCCACGGTCAGCAGGTTCGGATACGCCCCGCTGCCTTCCCAGTACGTGGTCACCGAGTCGTCGTTCGCGTTGGCCGCGACGTAGGTCTGCTGGGTCGACGACGCCGTGATCGGCTTGTGCAGCGCCAGATTCGTGCCGCTCTGGGTGCCGTTGCGGGTGACGGTGTTGCTGTTCGCCGACTGGTTGCCCGCCGCGTCGCGAGCGCGCACGTAATACGCGACGCTCGCGCTGGCCGGCTGATTGTCGGTATAGGTCAGCACGTCCCCGGCGACGCTGCCGCGGAGCTGGCCGTTGGCATACACGTCGTAGCCGGTGACGCCGATGTTGTCCGTGGACGCCGACCAGGTCAGCCGGATCTGGCCGCTCGCCGGCTCGGTGTAGGCGAGGTTGCCGGGCGCGGACGGCGGCTGCGTGTCGCCGCCCGCCGGGCCGTGCACCTCGAACTCGGACAGCTGCGCGGCGGGCCAGCCGGTGTTGGCGGTGATGGTCAGCCGGACGTACCGGGTGCTGCCGGTGACGTTCACGGTGACGGTGTTGCCGGTCGCCGGGTCGAACCGGTAGCCCGCCGAAGGCACGAGATCGCTGAAGCTCGCGCCGTTCGCGCTGCCCTGCACCGCGAACGTTTCGGTGCGGGCCTCCCAGTTCGCGGGCAGTTTGAGCACGAGTTGCGCGACGTTCGTCGCGGTGCCGAGATCGGCCTGGATCCATTGCGGGAACTGGTTGTTCGTGCTTTCCCAGTAGGTGGCCTGGTTGCCGTCGCCGACGTTGGACACGGGATAGCCGGGCAGCTGGCTGCTGGCGGTGTACGTCGCGGTGGCGGCTTGGGCGGCGGGCTGGACAGCTGCCTTGGCGGCGAGGGCGGGCGCGCCGTTCGCCGGCCAGGCGGGTGCGGTCAGGAGCAGGGACAGGGCGGCGATCGCGGCGCGCGCGAGCAGTCGCTTCGTTCTCATGGGTTTCCTCTGATCCAAGGAGGAGGGAGACGATTCGAACGGGAGCGCCCCGCGTGGCGCGGGACGGCGGGGACCAGGGAGCGGACCGGCGGGAAGACCGGGGTCCGGGGGCGCACGAGAACAGCGCGGAGCAGTCGGCATGGCACCTCTTCGTTGAGGCTGGGCAGACGCTTGCCGCGATTGCCCGGGATGTCGTCAGGTATTTTCACTGATTCGTTCAAGAATTACAGCCCACTGCTGCGGCGAAGTCAACATCGTTCGTCGATCCGCCGCGCGTTCGACCAGCGGTTTCGTCGCGAGAGCAAGCGCCGCGCGCGTCTCGTCGGAAACTTGCGCTGGTTTGCGGTAACTTTCACTCATGACACGTCGTCTTGCCGAAGTCGCCCGCCAGGTCGGGGTCAGCGAAGCCACGGTCAGCCGGGTGCTCAACGGCAAGGCCGGGGTGTCCGCGAGCACCCGGGCCGCCGTGCTCACCGCGCTGGACGTGCTGGGCTACGAGCGGCCGACGCAGCTCCGCGGCGAGCGGGCCCGGCTCGTCGGGCTGGTGCTGCCGGAGCTGCAAAACCCGATTTTCCCGGCGCTGGCCGAGGTCATGGGCAACGCGCTGGCCCAGCAGGGCTTCACGCCGGTGCTGTGCACGCGGACCGCGGGCGGGGTGTCGGAGGCGGAGTACGTCGAGATGCTGCTGCAGCAGCAGGTGTCCGGCGTGGTCTTCGCCGGCGGGATGTACGCGCAGGCCGACGCCGTGCACACGCACTACCACCACCTGGCGGAACGCCGGCTGCCTACGGTGCTGATCAACGCGGCCGTCGACCACCTCGGACTGCCGCAGGTCTCGTGTGACGACGCGGTCGCCGTCGAGCAGGCGGTCGGGCACCTGAGTTCCCTCGGCCACGAGAAGATCGGCCTGGTGCTGGGACCGAGCGACCACGTGCCGTCGCAGCGGAAGCTCGAGGCGTTCCGGGAGCACGCCGCGAAACTCGGGCTTCCAGTGTTGGACGAGCTGGTGGAACACGGGATGTTCTCCATCGAGGGCGGACACGCGGCCGCGGCGCGGCTGTACCCGCGCGGCGCCACCGCGGTGCTGTGCGCGAGCGACCCGCTGGCCCTGGGCGCGATCCGCGCGGCCCGGCGGCAGGGCTTGTCCGTGCCGGGCGACATTTCGGTGGTCGGCTACGACGACTCCGCGCTGATGAACTGCACCGACCCGCCGCTGACGACGACGCGCCAGCCGATCGAGGCGATGGGCCGCGCCGTGGTCGAACTGCTGGTGAAACGCATCAACGGCGGCGAGGTCGCGGTGGAGGAGCTGCTGTTCGCGCCGGAGCTGGTGGTGCGCGGCTCCACTGCCCGCCGGACCGCATGAACCACAGACCTGACTGTTCATAAGTTGCAGTTTCTCGTCGAGTTCTTGCGCACTCGGCTCTCGCGGCTCTAGGGTGACCGCCGTCACCTGCTGTGCTCCCCCGCGAGATGAGGCTTGAGATGAGCAGACCCTGGTCCCCCGCTGTTCCCCGCCGGACGTTCGCCCTGCTCGCCGCGGCGGGCCTGGCGCTAGGGACAACCGCGTGCGGGAGCGGCGGCGATCCGGGAAGCTCCGCCGGGGGCAAGGTGACGATCACCGTCACCGGCCAGCCGCCGACGAGCCAGCCGTTCGAACGCGGCGTGTTCGACGCCGACGTCAAGGAATTCGAGGCGACGCACCCGAACGTCAAGATCGAACCGCACGAAGGGTTCATGGACCCGAAAACGTTCGGCGCGAAGCTCGCGGGCGGACAGCTCGAGGACGTCTACTACGTCTATTTCACCGATCCCGCCCAGATCATCGCCCGGCACCAGGCCGCGGACATCACCGAGGCGGTCAAGAACGTCCCGCACGTCAACGATCTCAAACCGGAGTTGCTCGACAACTTCCGCGGCCCCGGCGGCAAGCTTTACGGCCTGCCCACGATGAATTACACGATGGGCCTGCTCTACAGCCGCCCGTTGTTCCAGAAGGCCGGGCTCGACCCGGACAAGCCGCCGCAGACGTGGGACGAGGTGCGCGCGGCCGCGAAGAAGATTTCCGCGCTGGGCAACGGAATCGTCGGGTACGCCGACTACAGCAAGAACAACCAGGGCGGCTGGCACCTCACCGGCTGGCTCGCGTCGATGGGCGGCTCCGTCGCGCGCAAGGACGGCAGCAAATGGGTCGCCGACTTCGACAACGAAAAGGGCAAGGCCGCCCTGAACCTTCTGCACGATCTGCGCTGGACTGACGATTCCATGGGCAGCAAGCAGTTGCTCGAGGCCCAGGACGTGCAGCGGATGATGGGCGCGGGCCAGCTCGGCATGTACATGGCCGCCCCGGACAACGTGCCGGTGCTCGTCAAGCAGTTCAACGGCAAGTACGAGGACTACGGCATCGCCGGGATGCCGGACGGCAAGGGCACGCTGCTCGGCGGCGAGGGCTACATGATCAACCCGAAGGCGTCGCCGGAGAAGATCAAGGCGGGCCTCGAGTGGATCCAGTGGAAATATCTCAACCCGGACCGCTTCGAGAAGCACATCAAGCAGTACGTCGACGGCAAGCAGCCGGTCGGCCTTCCCGCCGAGCCGACGCCGGACGTCTGGCAGGGCGCGGTACGCGACCAGCAGCTGGCGCTGAAGGCCAAGTACGCCAACGTCCCCGCGAAGAACTACCAGTCCTATGTGGACTCGACAAGCAAGATCAAGGGCAGCGTCGAACCGCCGAACGCCCAGCAGGTCTACGCGATCCTGGACAGCGTGATGCAGGCAGTGCTCACCGACCGGAACGCGAACATCGACCAGCAACTCTCGTCCGCCGCGGCGAAGGTCACCAGTGTCCTCGCCCAGGTCAAGTAGCCTGCTCGCCTGGCCCGCGACCTCCTCGTCGCCGGCCAGGCGCCCGGCCGCCTCCCCCGCCGCGCGTCGCCGCGCCCGGCTGCGCCGCAAGCTCGAGGAGAACCTCACCGCCTACGGCCTGCTCTGCGCCGCGCTCGTGGTGTTCGCGATGTTCTCCTGGTACCCGATCGTGCGCGGGGTGCTGCTCAGCTTCCAGCAGGTCGACTTCGTCAACCCGCCCACGTGGGTCGGCCTCGACAACTTCGCCCGGCTGTTCGCGGACCCGCTGTTCGGCGTCGCCTGGCGGAACACGCTGCTGTTCACCGGTCTCGCGCTGGTTTTCGGCTTCGCGGTCCCGTTCCTGACCGCGGTGCTGCTCAACGAGATGCGGCACGCCCGCGCGTTCTTCCGGCTCGCGGTGTACCTGCCGGTGATGCTGCCGCCGGTGGTGACCGCGCTGATGTGGAAGTGGTTCTACGACCCGGGTTCCGGCCTGTTCAACTCCGCGCTCGGCGCGGTGGGCCTGTCCGGGCCGCAGTGGCTGGATTCGAGCGGCACCGCGATGCTGTCGCTGGTGTTCGTCTCGACGTGGGCGAACATGGGCAGCACCACCCTGATCTACCTGGCCGCGCTCGGCACGATCCCCGGCGAACTGTACGAGGCCGCCGAACTCGACGGGGCCGGGATGTGGAAGCGGCTGCGGCACGTGACCTTCCCGCAGACCCGGTTCGTCCTGCTGATGCTCCTGCTGCTGCAGATCGTCGCGACCATGCAGGTGTTCACCGAACCGTACGTGATGACCGGCGGCGGCCCGGACGATTCGACGGTGACCGTGCTCCTGCTGCTCTACCGCTATGCCTTCGTCTACAACGACTTCGGGTCGGCGAGCGCGATGAGCCTGCTGCTGTTCCTGGCGCTCGGCGTGTTCTCCGCGCTGTACGTCCGGCTGACCAGGAAGGCGGACCAGGCATGAGGACGCTCGTCTCGCCCGGCGCGCTGCGCAGCCAGCGCGGCAAGGTGGTCTACGGCGCCGTTTTCGCCTGCACGCTCGCGGTGTTCGTGCTCGCCTTCCTGTTCCCGCTGTACTGGGCGGTGACCGGGGCGATGAAGACGCCGCAGGAGCTGGCGCAGACGCCGGCGACGCTCGTCCCGCACGAATGGCATCCGGAAACCTTCGGCGAGGCCTGGGACCAGCTGAACCTCGGCAAGTACTTCCTCAACACCCTGGTCGTCGCGGGCGGGGCGTGGCTGGCGCAGATGGCCATCGACGTCCCCGCCGCCTTCGCGTTGTCGAAGCTGCGGCCGAAGTTCGGCAACGCCGTCCTCGGGCTCATGCTCGCCACGCTCATGCTGCCCGCTGCCGCGCTGCTGGTGCCGACCTACGTCACCATCAGCGACCTGCCGCTGCTGCACCTGAACCTGATCGACTCCCCCGCCGCGGTCTGGCTGCCCGCCGCCGCGAACGCGTTCAACGTCTATGTGCTGAAACGGTTCTTCGACCGGATCCCGGACGAGCTGATCGAAGCCGCCCGGCTCGACGGCGCGGGACCGGTGCGCACGCTGTGGCGGATCGTGCTGCCGATCTCGCGGCCGATCCTGGCGGTGGTGTCGATCCTCGCGGTGGTCACCGCGTGGAAGGACTTCATCTGGCCGCTGCTGGTGTTCCCGGACAGCGGCAAGCAGACGCTTTCGGTGATGCTGCAGCGGGTGGCCATCGACATGCCGCTCAACGTGCTGACCGCCGGGATGGTGCTCGCCAGCGTGCCGATGGTGGCGCTGTTCCTGGTGTTCCAGCGGCAGATCCTCGCCGGGCTCACCGCCGGCGGGCTCAAGGGCTGAACCGGTCGTACCACTGGCTTTCCCCACCCCGAGGAGGGTTTTTTCCGTGACCGCATCGCGAAGACAAGACAGCTGGTGGCGCACCGCGGCGATCTACCAGATCTACGTCCGCAGTTTCGCCGACGGGAACGGCGACGGGGTCGGCGATCTCGCCGGGGTCCGCGCGCGGCTCGACCACCTGGCGGCGCTCGGCGTCGACACGCTCTGGTTCACCCCGTGGTACCCGTCGCCGATGGACGACGGCGGCTACGACGTCGCCGATTTCCGCGGCATCGACCCGCTTTTCGGTTCTCTCGCCGAGGCCGAGGCGCTGATCGCCGAGGCGCACGGGCGCGGCCTGCGGGTGATCATCGACATCGTCCCGAACCACTGCTCCGACGAGCACCGCTGGTTCCGGGAAGCACTGGCCGCTGGCCCCGGTTCGCTTGAGCGGCAACGGTTCTGGTTCCGTCCGGGCCGCGGACCGGACGGCGCCGAGCCGCCGAACAACTGGAAGTCGCGCTTCGGCGGATCCGCGTGGACGCGGGTGCCGGACGGCGAGTGGTACCTGCACCTCTACAGCTCGCGGCAGCCGGATTTCAACTGGGACAACCAGGACGTCCGCGCGGAGTTCGAGGACATCCTGCGGTTCTGGTTCGACCGCGGCGCGGACGGGTTCCGCATCGACGTCGCCGACGGGCTGGTGAAGGACGCGCGGCTGCCGGACGTCGCCGACGGCGACGAGACGCCGTTCTCCGACCAGGAGGGGCTGCACGAGATCTACCGGTCGTGGCGGAAGATCGCCGACAGCTACCCGGGCGAGCGCGTGCTGGTCGGCGAGATGTGGCTGCCGGACATGTCCCGCACCGCGCGGTACTTGCGCCGCGACGAACTGCATTCGGCGTTCAACTTCGATTTCCTGGTCTGCCCGTGGGACGCGGCGCGCTTCCGGGAGGTCGTCGAACGGACGCTGGAAGCGCACGACGCCGTCGGCGCGCCGCCCGCCTGGGTCTTGTCGAACCACGACGTCACCCGGCACGTCACGCGGTACGGCCGAGCGGGCGACACCGGGTTTTCCTTCGCGGACCGGCTGCACGGCAGCTCGGTGGATCTGGTGCTGGGCACCCGCCGCGCCCGCGCCGCCGCGCTGCTGACGATGGCACTGCCCGGCGGGATGTACGTCTACCAGGGCGAAGAGCTGGGACTCTGGGAGGTCGAGGACATTCCCGCCGAGCTGCGGCAGGACCCGGTGTGGGCGCGCACGAACGGCGCCGACCCCGGCCGCGACGGCTGCCGGGTGCCGCTGCCGTGGTCCGGCGGCGAACCGCCGTTCGGCTTCGGCCCCGGCGGCGCGTGGCTGCCGCAGCCCGCGGAATGGCAGGCGTACACGGCGGAAGCGCAGGCGGCGAATCCGGCGTCGATGCTCAGCCTCTACCGCGCCGGGCTGCGGCTGCGCACGGAACTCGCCGGGGAGCTGGAGTGGCTGCCGCTCGGCGACGACGTGCTGGCCTTCCGCCGGGGGCCGGGGTTCACGTTCGTCCTCAACTTCTCCGGATCGCCGGTCCCGCTGCCGCCGCACGCGGAGATCCTGCTGGCCAGCGACCCGGTGACGGCCGAGCTGCCGACCGACACGGCGGTCTGGCTGCGCTCCTGACCCTCGCTCGCGGAAAGCCGATCATCCCCGGGGTGGTCGGCTTTTCGCGCTGCCCCGCTGAGCGGAATCTCCTTGACAGCACTCCGGTGCGCGCCGACGATGATTCATCAGATGTATCGGCTGTTTGCCCGCCCCGATTCCCTTGATTATCGAGTTACCCATTAGCCTCGTCGGCCACGCGGGCCCTTTCCCGACGGCGAAGCGTGGAACGACCGTCGCGGACCATGGCCCGCGACACAGAGCCTGATTTCGCGCATCACCAATTCGATTAACGACTTGAATCAGCCACTGCGATCGCCAACAGTACCGCGGGTTCGATCAGCCAGCCGTCTTCCGGATCTGAGCCGATACAGGTTCGGAGCCGCTCCGCCAAGGACGCACCGCCGTGCAGGCGGGCCCACTCCAGCGCCTTCTCTTCAATATCCGGCTTCTCGTTGACGACGGTGACAAGATGCTCCGCGTAACCCGCAAGAAATTCTGCCACCACTTCGACCTCATCGAACTCTTCGACTGCGGAGCCGTCCAGCAACCCGATCAACTGGGGAGCGAACCGATCGTCTTTTATCGCCATTCTCACCGTCATCATCGCACTGATGCCACGCAGCTTGGCCAGCTCGGAATCATGATCAGGGGGAGCCTCGCCCGGATGTGCGATGATGTACTTTTCTACCGACTCCAGAAAATCCTGACGGTCTTTTTTCGCGCGAAAACTTCCATCAAGCCGCGGCAAGGGCGCGTTGTCGCGCAGATATGCGTTCGACCAAGCCGGATGAATTCTTGCCAGCTCGAACATTTTCTCCATCTCAGCATTTAGTTCGCGGACGTCATCAGCGGAGAAAACCCTGTCACCTGGCTCCATGGGACGACCGCGTTCAGCCTCGAACTCGCGTTCAAGACTTTTCAGCGAGATGCTTGTAATCGGTCCCAGTGACATGACTTCGCGGTCGCGGCTCCTGACCGCGGAGTGCCCGAACTCGAGCGCCAAGATCACAAAATCGGTGCCTGAATCGCTGTGCCAGCGCTGATCCTCCCTGCTCGCGGAACGCAGAAAGGACGGAAACGTGAACAAGCGGCTGATCGTCGATTCGATGTCTAGGTCGCGCACCGCGGCTATCATGATCGTGTCGACAACAGGAATCAGGGAGGACGCTTCGTCAAGTCCGTGCGCCCAGGCGAGTGCACGCGCTGGCAACTGCTCGACCGGCTCGTCGTTGGACGCGACGAGTGCAGCATACAAAGCGATTAACAGCTTAAAAGCGCCGTTCGGTGCGCTGTAGCCGACATGTTCTAGCAGCCGCAGTCCATCGCGTAGCCGTTCGACACAACTGTCGCGGCACCCAACTCTGGCATCCGGCCTCGCGCGGAACAGCTTGGCGCTCTCGACGGCCTCGGCGGACGGAACGGGGAGCACGAGATCTTCCGGCGGACCGCTGCGGAATCGGCCGTCAGAAAGCAAGGCGGCAGGCCGAAGCTCCGCGGCTAACGTTCGCTGGTTGGGTTTCGTGTGCTCAAGGCGAGCATTCAACAGCACGAGGGCGGTCGGAGCGTCGATGGGCAGATCGTGCCCCTTGCTCAACTTCACCGCCTCCGTCACGAGACACTCGACACCTCCCCAGTGCGGCGTCTCCCGAAGCTTCCGGAACCAGGCGGTCCGCGCATTGCCGAAGTCAGCCGCGTCTCGAAATCTTTCAGGTAGCGCGGCACCCAGGAAGACCAAGTCGAGCGGGTCCACCGCCCCGTACCATTCGGGCCCGTCGCCTTCGGCGTGAGCGAGGACTACCGTAGAGCAGCCCAGGGCATAGGCGGAGGCCAAGGTAAGTCGTCCGGACATGCCGGCGTCGACCAGCCTGTACATGGCGTTCTTGGCTGCTTCGCTTTCCGTCGAGGCCCCGGCCGAGCCGACCTCAGAAGAGCCAGGACGCGGTCCCTTGCCCGGCCGGCCAGCTCGTTTGCGTTTCGCGCGACTCGCCTTGCCCACGAGTGGTGCCCCCTCCGGATGCAACTGGTGCTCGATCACTGTCGCACCGGCTATGGTACTGACAGGCGGCAGCGAAACTCTGGGACAGACAACGGAGGGGAATGTCTGAAGGAAACGTGGGCGACGACCCAGCGCGAAACAACGTCTCTGGCGGCGTCTTTCACGGACCGGTAGTTCAGGCTCGCGATATCGCCGGTTCGGTCATCGTGACTGGGAAGCCTGGTGCCTCCAACCTGTGGACACGCCCGGAGAAATGGCCGCTGGCACGGGACTGGAACCCCATATCAGCGGGCACGCACTGGGCGCGGTCGCTCCCCGACGGCGACAACGTTCCGCCCTATATCGAACGTGATATTGACGTGACGTTACGTGAGGCGGTAGCGGCAGCCGGAGAAACCGGCGATCTGGTTCTGCTCGTCGGCAACTCCGCAGCAGGCAAGACCAGAGCAGCGTTCGAAGCAATCCAGGCCGTGCTCCCGGAACTCAGGGTCGCAACCCCCGTGACCGCCGCCGAGGTGCTCGCGACGACAGAGACCATCGAGAGAGCTGGCGTCCGCTGCCTCCTGTGGCTGGACAATGTGGATCTGCACCTGAAATCTGGTGCGGTCGACCAGGCTACTCTTGAGGATTGCCGACGGTTGCGGGTCCCTGTCATCGCGACGATTCGGGTGAATCGGTACAAATCTTTCAGCGACGCCGCAGGCAGCTCGCTGGCCGACGGGGTCGATCCGGCGTTGGCCCAAACCGCCCGAATCGGTGCCCGCGTGCTCGAGACGACCGAGCCGATTGTGCTCTCCCGCATCTGGAGCGCCGCAGAGCTTGAGCGGGCAAGCGCCAGCACCGACGAACGGGTCAGAGACGCGGTGGCGCATCACGGTCCCCATGGAGTCGCCGAGTACCTCGCGGCGGGTCCGGCAATCTGGTCGGAGTGGCGGCGTTCTGTCGACGTCGAGGGCAAGCCGCGGGGTGCTGCTTTGATCGGGGCGGCGATCGACCTCGCCCGCGCGGGCTTGCCCGGCCCGTATCCGCAGGAATTGCTCGCCGAATTGCACGAACATCATCTGGAGGCCATGGGCGGCGTCTTGCTTCGTCCGGAACCGCTCGACGAGGCCTTCGCCTGGGCAAGTGAAATCCGGCTCGGCGTCACCAGCCCTCTCCTTCCCGCAGCCGGAGGGATGTGGCGCGTCTTCGACTACCTCGTCGACCGCATGGAAAGCCTCGAGCCCTGCCCTCCGGTTCCCGACGTCGTGTGGCCGCATGCCGCGCGAGCCGCTGACCCTGCCGACCTGATGGGCGTGGCGACCGCTGCGGCCGAAGCAGCGACACGTGTCTCCTTTCGAATTGCGGAGGAGATCTGGCGTCCTATCGCCGCAGCCGACGCTGGGCCAATCTCTGCTTTGGCGCTGTTCAATCTCGGAGTTCTGTGCAGCGAGGCTGATCGTCCGGAGGAATCGATCGAACTCTTCAAACACGCCGCAGACCGCGGAGAGCCCCGGTCCGCCTTCAACCTGGGCGTGCTCGCTGACCGGGCAGGAGACAAGGCTGCGGGACGATCGTGGACCATTCGAGCCGCGGAACTCGGATACGGGCCCGCTTTGTTCAGGCTTGGCTTCGCAGCAGAGGAACAGGGCCTTCTGTCC
Source organism: Amycolatopsis sp. AA4 (assembly GCF_002796545.1). Taxonomy (GTDB): domain Bacteria; phylum Actinomycetota; class Actinomycetes; order Mycobacteriales; family Pseudonocardiaceae; genus Amycolatopsis. Next base: position 3,566,864 of record NZ_CP024894.1, on the reverse strand, counting down.
GAGGCCGAGGACTGGTACCGGCAGGGTGCGGCGCTGGGGGACCACCAGTCAGCGACAAATCTCGGGAAGATCTTGAGCCTTGCCTGCCGAGAAGAAGAAGCACAGCAATGGTTTCTTCGCGCGGCGGAGGAAGGTGACGAGATCGCCACCTTCAACATCGGCCTGTTCCACCACGAAGCCGGACGGCTCGACGAGGCCGAACGATGGTACTTGCTGGGCATCGAACGCGGATCCGCCGAAGCCGCCAACAACCTGAGCAATATTTACAAGAATGCGGGCGACCAAGCCGGTGCGGAAAGATGGTTGCGCCATGCCGCCGACGCCGGATACCCGGGTGCAGCTTTCAACCTCGGCCTGCTGTACGAGGAGTCCGGCCAGCCCCGAGAAGCCGAATCATGGTTTCGGCGCGCCGCAGACAACGGACACCTCCAGGCTATCCATGCGCTCGGCAGGATCCGCTTGAACGAGGGTCGGCTCGACGAGACGATTTCCTGGCTTCAACGAGCCGTTGACCTGGGTGACCGCGAGGCGGACGGGATCATCGGCGACCTTCTCCTCGATCTCGGGCGGACCGAAGAAGCGGTCCCGCATCTGACTGTCGCGGCCGAGGCAGGCCATCAAGATTCGGCGTTCAATCTCGGCACGATCTACGCGAACAACGGCGAAGTGAACGAGAGTGCACACTGGTATCGCCAAGCAGCGGAAGGCGGGGACGCCGAAGCTGCAGCGAATCTGGCTGATGTGCTGTTCCGCGCCGGTCGCGTCGCCTCAGCTGTGTGGTGGAGCGGCCGCGCCGGCGATCTGCGCGCAGCAGCTGCCGAGAGCTGATCCGCACCCACCGCTGCCGACTCCTCCCGGGCACCTCCGTCCAACGCCCGGTCCCGGCCCTCGTTGACGCACTGGTTCCGCCTCCTCCACGGAGCGATCCACGCCCCGCTGAGCGGTACTTCCCACCTCCGTCCGGCCCAGCCTCCTTGACGCCAACTCAGCGCACCCCGATGATGATTCATCAGATGTATCGGCCGAATCCCCGCCCCGATTCTCTTGATGATCGAGAAACTTCCGTCAGGCATCGGATCACTGGACTTCACCGTGGAGGTTCCATGACGACCTATCCTCGTCGGCACGCGCTCGGCATGGCACTCGGCGGCGCGGTGCTGCTCGGGACGGCGGGCACCGCCGCGGCGGCGAACGGGCCAGCGCAACCGGTGGTCACGGACGGCTCGGGAACCCCGGTCGTGCCGCCGCCACCGCCGGTGCCCGTCTCCCTCGAGACCTGGTTCGACAACGACGGCATCGACTCCGCGAACGCGCACGACGGGAACTTCGACGGTTCCGGCTACACCTTTCCGGCGGAGCAGATCCCAGCGGGCAGCACGGTCACCGCGGGCGGCGTGCCGTTTCTGCTCGGCTCGGCGGCCGCCGGGGCGAAGAACAACGTCGTCGCGCTCGGCCAGCGCATCGATCTGCCGAAAGGCCGGTATTACGGTGCCGCGTTCCTCGTCGCGTGCAGTTACGGCGGCACCGGGGGCAACGCGACCGTCCACTACGCCGACGGCAGCACCAGCACCGCCGCCCTGTCCGGCTCCGACTGGTACGGCTCCGGCGGCGCCGTCGTCTCGACCTTCCGCTACGGACCGGGCGGCGTCGCCGACCAGAACCCGGTGTCGATCGGGACCGCGCAGGTGTGGATCGACCCGGCGCGGGAGGCGGTCGCGCTGACCCTGCCCAAGACCGCCCCGCCGGCGGCGAACGTGCCGAGCCTGCACGTGTTCGCATTGACGCTGCAGCCGATCGCGCAAGGCCGTTCGGCCACCGTGCTCGACGCCCGGGCGACCGCGAATCTGCTGCAGGACGGCGGTCCGCAGGCGGTCGAGGCGACGGTCGTCAACACCGGCACCGTCTGGCTCGAAACGCGCGACCGGATCACCGTCACGCTCGACGTCCCGGGCGGCCGGGTGCGCACGCCCGCGCCGATCCCCCGGCTGGCGCCAGGCGAGCAGACCACGGTGCGGCTCGGCCTCGTCCCCGATCGCGGCCTGCCCGCCGGAACCCCCGCGACCGGCCGGATCCGGGTGCTCGCCGACCGGTCGACGATCGCCACCCGGACCCTGCCGGTGCCGCTCGGCATCCCGGACTTCCGGCCGACCGACGCGTCGCTGTCCGCGCACCGCGCGCCGTATTGGTTCTGCGACGCCAAATTCGGGATCTTCATCCACTGGGGCGTGTACTCGGTGCCCGCGTGGGCCCCGGTCGGCCAGCAGTACGCCGAGTGGTACTGGAACAACCAGCAAGACCCCAACGGCCCGACGTACGCATATCACGCCAAGACTTACGGCGAATCGTTCGTCTACGACGACTTCATCCCGAAGTTCACCGCTGCCCGGTTCGATCCGCGTTCCTGGGTGCAGCTGATCGCGGACGCGGGCGCGCAGTATTACGTGCTCACGTCCAAGCACCACGACGGATTCGCCTTGTGGGACACCAAAGTCAGCGGCCGCAACGCGAAGAAGCTCGGGCCGCGGCGGGATCTCGTCGCGGACCTGTTCGCCGCGTCGCGCAAGTACACGCCGGGCCTGCGCAACGGCCTGTACTTCTCGCTGCCCGAATGGTTCAACCCGGACAACCCGTGGATGGGCCACGCGCCGCGCAATCCGTACACCGGCGCGCCGCTGCCCTACACCGGCTACACCGCCGGACGCGATTTCGTGAAGGATCTCCAGGCCCCGCAGGTGCTGGAGCTGATTTCCGGCTTCGACCCGGACGTGCTGTGGTTCGACATCGGCGGCGTGAACGACAGCCGTGACGTGCTCACCGAGTATTTCAACCGGGCCAAGAACCGGCGTCGCCCCAAGGACGTCACGTACAACGACCGCGGCGGCATCCCGGACCACGACTTCACCACGCCCGAATACACGACGTACCCGAACACGGTCGTCGCGAAGTGGGAATCGAGCCGGGGCCTGGATCCGTTCTCGTACGGCTACAACCGCGCGACGCCGGACGACAAGTACATGACGACCGACGACGTGGTGCACACGCTGGTCGACGTGGTGTCGAAGAACGGCAACTTCCTGCTGGACATCGGCCCGGATTTCGACGGCACCATCCCGGCGGTGATGCAACAGCGGCTGCGCGAGACCGGAGCCTGGCTGCGCACCAACGGCGAAGCGATCTACGGCACCACGTACTGGTCACGGATGGCCCAGCTCGGCGACCTGCGATTTACGGTGCAGCCGGGTTCGGCGTTCTACGTCCTGTCGCTGGTCGCGCCCGGCGCACAGCTCGTGGTCGACGCGCCGGTCCCGATCCGCCAGGGAGACCGGGTGAGCCTGCTCGGTTACGGCGGCCCGTTGCACTGGAGTCAGAGCGACGGCCGCCTGGTCGTCGACGTTCCGGCGGCGGCGCGGGCGGCGGGGAAGCACGTGTGGGTGTTCAAAGTGGACTGGCGCTGACGCTGGCCGGGGCGGGCCGCGACGGGCCGCCCCAACACCCGCTCGCCCGGTCTTGCGCCCGGGCCGCCACGTCGGCGTCCGAGCAGAACCCGCGACCGCTGCGCTTCAAGCACAACAGACCCAGCAACCGTCCGCTCTCGTCCACCACCGCGAGCCTGCGCCGGGACATCCCCCGCCACGTCGCGTGCAGGTCCGCTTCCGGAGCCGCCACCCGGCCGGTCAGCCGACCCGCCTCGGAGGCCGGAAGCGCGTCCGGCAGCCCGTCCAGATCCGGCCGTTCCACGACGCTCAGCAGCGTTCCCCGCGCGACGACCAGCGCGGCATGCACATGGTCGTCGGCGAAGAGCGCGCGCACCTCGCCGACCGTCGCCGACGCGTCGAGCACCTTCGGCGCCCGGAGCATCGCTTCGGCGACCGTCGACGCGCCGCGGAAATCCGGGGCGGTCACTGCGGGTTGTTCCACTCCGCGTCGGCCTGGTCCTCGGCCTTCGTGCGTTCGCGCGCCAGCTCCAGGGCCCGCCGGGCGGTGGCCTCGTCCGGGTACGGGCCGAGCCGGTCGACGCCGCGCGACTGGCGGCCGCGTTCGACCTCGTTCGTGCGGGTGTTGTAGTACCATTCTTCGGACATCGTCAGCTCCCCTGTGCCTCGATCGAACGCGCCGCGTCGACCCGCAGCGCCTGCATCGCGGTGACCAGTTCCGCCAGGTCCCGCGGGTCGGTGAGCGACCGGTCGGTGAGTTCCCGGATCCGGCGCAGCCGGTACCGCACCGTGTTGGCGTGGCAGTGCAGGACCTGCCCCGCGCGTTCGGACGAACCGCCGTGCGCGAAGTACGCGTCCAGCGTCTCCAGCAGCACGTCGCGTTCCTCGGCGGGCAGCTCCAGCACCGCCCCGAAGACCTGCTCCCCCAGCCGGCGGCCCTCGTCCGGGTCGTAGGCGACGAACGCGGCCAGCGGGCTCGGGTCGAACGCGCGGACCTCGCTCCGCTCCGGCGGGATGGCCGACAGCGCCGTCCGCGCCAGGTGGACCGCGCGCGGGGTTTCGGTCAGCGAGCGGAACATCGGGCTCACGCCGGTGCGGGCCAGCGCCAGTTCGCGCAGCAGCGAGAGCAGCGCGTCGTACTGGTCCTCGCGCAGCGACACCACTCCGGCCTGCAGCGTCGGCGAGAGATGCCACGCCGACACAATGCCGAGCCGCCCCAGCCGCCGCTCGACGCCGACCAGGCTCTCCTCGGCCAGCCCGCGCGTCTCGGCGGCGACCACGGTCAGCTTGCCGTCCAGCGACAGGCCGAGCAGCCGGCCCGCCTCCCACGGCCCGGAATCCGCCCCGCGCGCGCCGGTCAGCAGCGCCTCGGCCAGCGCGGACCGCCGCCGCTGCTGCGCGACCAGCAGTTCCGCGCTCGCCGCCCGGTACGCCTCGGTCACCCGGACCGCGTGTTCGTCGGTGACCTGCCACAGCTGGCTCGCCACGTCGATCAGCACGTCGGTGCTCCCGGTCTCGCGGGCGCGGCCGACCAGCAGGTCCCACAGCATCGCGCAGGCGATCCGGTACACCTGCAGCACCTCGGGCAGCGGCGCGCCCTGGTGCGCCCGGCGGCGGCCGGTCTCCTTCGGCGCGCGCTGGTCCGGGGCCTGCCCGCCGCCGAGCGCGTCGACCATGAACCGGAGGTTCACCGCGATCGAGCGGCGCAGGTCCGCGCGCGGGACGATCTTCTCGTCCCGGTACATCCCGATCCGCTCGCAGCTCGCCGCGCAGACGTCGTCGATCAGCCGGGGCAGCCGCTCCCCGGCCCAGTCGACGAGGTCGGTCAGGGCGGCGGTCCGCACAGCGTTTTCCTCCCGGTCGGCCACGTCCGGGATGCTACCCGCGCCCCGCGGCGGCCGCCCGGGCGGATTCCCTCCGCGGAAAACCGGGCGACTATTTCCCGCGCAATTTGTGGGCCGCCACAGAAATGATTGTCGCGGCCCACACCAGGCCGGTTCGCATTCCCCTCCCGGATGCCCGGAACGCGCCGCCGTGCTTGAATCGGAAGGGAAGCACACATGCGGGCGAGAGGGTTGCGGTGGACGAGCGACGCGAGGACCAGCCGGAGTTCAAGCCATACCACCATCCGGCAGCGGGCTGGGGCGCGGCGAAAAGCGTGACGCAGTTCCTCGTCCGGGAACGGGAACTCGTCGCCGGCCCGCGCGCGATCGTGAAGATGAATCACGAGAACGGCGGATTCGACTGCCCGGGCTGCGCGTGGCCGGACGACACCAAGGGCCTGCATCTCGACATTTGCGAAAACGGGATCAAGCACGTCACCTGGGAGATGACGCGGAAACGCGTCGGCGCGGAATTCTTCGCCGCACACCCAGTGTCCGAACTGGACGGGTGGAGCGACACCGCGCTGGAGGCGCAGGGCAGGCTCACCGAGCCGCTGCGTTACGACGAGAAGACCGACCGGTACGTGCCGATCTCGTGGGACAAGGCGTTCGAGCTGGTCGGCGCGACGCTGCGCGGCCTCGACTCCCCGGACCAGGCGGCGTTCTACACGTCCGGGCGGCTCGGCAACGAGGCGACGTTCCTGTACCAGCTGTGGGCGCGGGAGTTCGGCACGAACAACCTGCCGGACTGCTCGAACATGTGCCACGAGGCGAGCGGCCGCGCGCTGCAGGCCGCGCTCGGCACCGGCAAGGGCACCGCGGACATCCACGACTGGGAGCAAGCCGACGCGCTGTTCATCATGGGCGTGAACGCGGCGTCGAACGCGCCCCGGATGCTCACCGCGCTCGCCGAAGCGCACCGCCGCGGCGCGCAGATCGTGCACGTCAACCCGCTGGTCGAGGCCGGGGCCACGCGCACGATCATCCCGCACGACTTCGTCCGGATGGCGACCTTCCAGTCGACCCCGACGTCCACGCTCAACCTGCAGCCCCGCATCGGCGGCGACCTGGCGTTCCTTCGCGGGATGGCAAAAGCGCTGCTTGAGATGGCAGAGACCGATCCTGGCGCGATCAACTCGGAGTTCCTCGAGACCTATACCACGGGCGCCGAGAAGTACCGCGTCGTCTGCGAAACGACGTCCTGGGCGGAGCTGGAACGGCAGTCCGGGCTGACCGAGGCCGAAATCCGCGCGGCGGCGAAGATCTACCGCGACGCCGACCGGTCGATCATCAGCTGGTGCCTCGGCGTGACGCAGCACGAGCACGGCGTCGACACCGTCCGCGAGATCGTGAACCTGTTGCTGCTGCGCGGAAACATCGGCCGCCCCGGGACCGGTCCGTCGCCGGTGCGCGGGCACAGCAACGTGCAGGGCAACCGCACCTGCGGCATCGACCACCGCCCGGCGGCGGAGTTCCTCGACAAGCTCGCCGAGGTCTGCGGCATCGACCCGCCGCGGCACCACGGGCTCGACACGGTCGGCACGATCGAGGCGATGCACCGCGGCGACGTGCGCGTGTTCGTCGGCATGGGCGGCAACTTCGCGCTCGCCGCGCCGGACACCCCCTATACCGCGGCCGGGCTGCGCAAGTGCGAGCTGACCGTGCAGGTCAGCACCAAGCTCAACCGCAGCCACCTCGAACACGGCAAGCAGGCGCTGATCCTGCCCTGCCTCGGGCGGACGGAGAAGGACTTCCAGACGGGCGGGCTGCAGTCGACGTCGGTCGAGGACGCGATGAGCATGGTCCACCTGTCCACCGGCATGAAGAAGCCCGCGTCGCCGCACCTGCTGTCCGAGCCCGCGATCATCGCCGGGATGGCGAGCGCGACGCTGCCGGAAAGCCCGACGCCGTGGGCGGACTACGTCGGCGACTACGACCGGATCCGCGACACCATGGCGCGGGTGCTGGACGGATTCGAGGACTTCAACACCCGCGTCCGCGAACCCTTGGGTTTCCGCATCCGCCAGGCCGCGCGCGAACGGGTCTTCCACACGCCGTCCGGACGCGCCGAGTTCTCGACCGCGGAACTGCCGGACGTCGTCCCCGCCGTCGGCACGCTGGCGCTGGGCACGATGCGCTCGCACGACCAGTGGAACACGACGATCTACTCCGACGACGACCGGTACCGGGGCATCAAGAACCTCCGGACGCTGGTGTTCCTGAACGCCGAGGACATGCGGGACCGCGGGCTGAGCGAATTCGACGAGGTCGACATCACGGCCACGGCGAAGGACGGGACGAAACGCTCGGTGCGGCGCTACCGGGCGATCCCGTACGACATCCCGCGCGGCTGTGCGGCGGGGTATATGCCGGAGATGAACGTGCTGTGCGCAATCGGTGACTACAGCACGCAGAGCGATCAGCCGTTGATGAAGCACTTGAAGGTCACCGTCGAGCGCTCCGGTTGAGCGTCGCGGTCCGGCACGGGGCGCGGACCAGCACTGCTGCCCCGATGCCCGCCGCTGCCCAGCCGCGCCGTCCGCAGCGTCGCGGGAGCCGCGGGCGCGGCCAGCACGAAACCAGAAGCACCCGAAGGCCCCGATCACACGCTCCGCCTGACCGCCGCGCTCCGGCACGGGGCGCGGACCAGCACCGCCGCCGCGATGCCCGCCGCCACGCCGACCAGCGTGTCCGCCACCCGCGCCGTCAGCAGGGTCGCGGGTGCGGCGGGCGCGGCCAGTTCCGTCATGACCAGGATCAGCGGGGTAAAGAAGCCCAGCGCGATTCCGTAGTGGCGGGACATGAACAACTCCGTCGGGAACAGCAGCACGATCACCGCCAGTGCCAGCGGCGCGGCGCCAAATCCCGGCAGCAGCAGCAAAGCCGTCACGACCAGTCCGGCGAGAGTCCCGAGGACGCGGTGCGCGCTGCGGTCCAGCACGCTGTGCAGGCGCGGATGCAACCGGCTGCGCGGATCGGCCGCCGCGAGTGGCACCGCGGCCGAGGCCATCGCCCAGTTCGCGTGGTCCACGCCGAGCAGCAGACCGACCGCGCCCGCGGCGGCGATCGCCAGTGCGTAGCGGGCGGCGTGCACCAGGGCGCAGGCCGCACCGCATTCCGGTGCGCAGGTTGACGTCCTCGGCGCGGGCGGGCGTTCCGGGCCGGTCAGTCCAATGAGGACACATCCGGCGATCGTGCCCGCGCACAAGGCGATTCCGGCCCACGGTTCGACTCGTCCGGCGGGCACCAAGGCGATCGCGCCGAGGGCGAAGATCCCGAAGAACGGACCGCGCGGGCTCAGATCCAAGCGATTCGTCACGAGTGCGCAGCCGAACGAGAACGCGGCCTCGGTGACCACCAGCAGCCACGGCGGCGCGTGGCAGGCCGACAGCAGCACGCCCAGCGAGACGCCGCTCAGCAGCACTGCACCCGCCTGCAGCTGGTGCCGGAGGCGGAGTGCGCGCGACTCGGCGCGGCCGTACATTCCGGTGAAAGAACCGAACGCGGCGAAAATGATCAAATCCGGACGGCCCGCCGCGAGCAGTGCCAGCCCCGGAATGAGCAGCCCGGCCGCGACGCGTCCCGCGTGCCACCATTCGCCGCCGTCGAACGAGCGCGCGGCTGCGGCCGAGGTCGCCACCGGCACCCTGTCCTCCGCTTGATCGTCTGCCGTGAAGTCACCGGGATCGGCCGGTCATCCTACGATACCCGGGCGAATCGCCGTGACCGCCCGGATTGTGGCGCGCCACAACGAAGTCTGCGCCGGGCGTCAACTCAGGCGCCGGATGTCACTCTTGGCGGGAAACGTGGTACTCCCTTCCGCTGGCCCGCCGGTCCTCGCCGGTTCCGGCGCACACTCTTCCCCGGAAAGGACAAGAGAACCGACAGCCTCGGGAGCTTCCAGTGAGACGCACCAGAATCGCTCTCTTCGCCCTGCTCGTCCTCTGCGCCGCGAGTTTCCACCCCGCCGCCGCGTCGGCGCGCGCCGCCTTCGCCCTCACCAGCACCGCGTTCGCCGACGGCGGGATGATCCCCAAGGTCCACGACTGCGCCAGCAGCGGCGACGGCGACCCGGAAAAGAAGGACGAGTCGCCGCCGCTGGCCTGGTCCGGCGCGCCGGAGGCGGCGAAGAGCTACGCGATCGTCATGCACGACCTCGACAACGGCATCATCCACTGGGTCATCTACGACATCCCGGCAACCACCGCCGAACTGCCGCAGAACGTCGACCACGCGTATCAGCCGGCCGTTCCTGCCGGGTCACGGCAGGCCTACTACCGCGGCAGCGCGAACTTCTTCGGATACCAGGGCCCGTGCACGACCGACCACACCTACGAGTGGACCGTGCACGCACTCAACAAGGAGTCGCTCACCGAACTCGACTCCACCTCGTCCACCCAGGCCGCGGAGAACGCGATCGACGCGGCGACCACCGCGACGGCTTCGCTGCGCGGGAACTCGTAGCGGATCGAGGGGCGCGGTTCAGAAGGCGATCACCTGACGGACCGCGCCTCCGTCCCGCAGCCGGGCGAAACCCTCGTTGATCTCGTCCAGCGTGATCGAATGGGTCAACAACGCCTCCACCGGCAGCAATCCCGCCTGATACAGCGCGATGAACCGGGGCACGTCCCGCCGCGGCACGCACGAGCCCAGGTAGCTGCCCCGCAGGGTTTTCTCCTCGGCCACCAGGCTTTGCGCGGGCAGGGTCAGTCCGGCGGACGGGTCCGGCAGGCCCACCGTGACGGTCGTCCCGCCGGGCCGGGTCGCCTCGTACGCCTGGCTCAGCGCGGCGACCACGCCGGTCGTGTCGACGGCGTGATCCACCCCGCCGCCGGTCCGCTCGCGGATCTCCGCGACCCCGCCGGTCAGCACTGTGGCGCCCAGCGAACGCGCCAGCTCCCGCTTGCTCGGCACCGGATCGATCGCGAGCAGCGTGCTGGCACCGGCGGCCTTCGCGGCTAGCAGCGCCGAGAGGCCGACCCCGCCGAGGCCGAACACCGCCACGCTGTCGCCGGGACGCACGTCCGCCGCGTTGAACACCGCACCGGCGCCGGTCAGCACCGCACAGCCGAACAACGCGGCGATCTCGAACGGCAGGGCCCGGTCGATCCGCACCGCCGAGCGCTCGGACACCACGACGTGCGAGGCGAACGCCGAAACCCCGAGGTGGTGCAACGGGTTCCCGGCCGGCGACGACCACCGGACGTCCCCGCCGAGCAGCGTGCCCGCGCGGTTGGCCGCCGCGGCCGGACCGCACAGCGCGGGGCGGCCCGCCGTGCACGGGACGCAGTCGCCGCAGGAGGGCACGAAGGTCAGGACGACGTGCTCTCCGGGCCGGAAGTCGCTGCCCGGCCCGGCTTCCACGACTTCGCCGGCCGCCTCGTGGCCGAGCACCATCGGCACCGGACGGGGCCGCGACCCGTCGATCACCGACAGGTCCGAATGGCACAGCCCGGCCGCGCGCACTCGCACCAGCAGTTCGCCGGGGCCGGGCGGGGCCAGCGTCAGCGTCTCGATTCCCAGCGGTTTCCCGACCTCGCGCAGGACCGCGCCGCGGACCTCCATCACGCGCCCACCGGGACGCAGCGGGTGACCTGCCGGTCCGACAGCAGCGGCACGACCTCGCCGAGCACGATCCGCGTGAAGTGCTCCGACGCGCAGTGCGCGGTGAAGTCCGCCTCGCTGTCGTACTCCTCGACGATCACCACGACGCCGTCCTCGATTCCCGTGTGGACGGTGTACCGCCGGCACCCGGGCTCGCGCCGCGACGCCTCCGCCATCGGGCCAAGCAACTCGACCACCCGGTCCCGTTCCGCGGTCGCATACCGGGCCACCACTACGAAACTCATTCTTCTCCTGTACGCAGCCGGGACCGGGTCAGCGACCACAGCCCCGGATCGGAGGACGCGGCGGCCGCCGCGCCCATCGCCAGCGAATGCGCCACCCCGTCGCGGTCGGTGACGAAACCGGCCGCGACGAACGGCGACATGACCTCCCTCGCCGCCGCCGACATCCACGGGATGATCGGGGCGGGCATCAGCTCCACCAGGTCCGGCCCGCTGCGCTTGACCGCCTCCAGGCTCCGGTTGAGGTTGGAGCGGTCGGTGACGAACACCTTGTGCATGGTCAGCATCGCCAGCGCCCGCGCCCGTTCGATCGGCGCGACCCGGGTGCTGACCACCCCGGCCGCCCCGATCTCCTGGAGGAAGTCCACGCCCGCGCGGTCGGTGGCGAGCCCGGGGCACGAATCGATGTTGACGAAGACGAGCTTGTCCCGCCCGGCGAGCGCCGTCACGATCTTCGGCAGCTGCCCGACCGGCACCGACGCCAGGATCCCGACCCGCGCCGCCGCGGCCACGAAATCCGGCACCTTCGCGACGCCGACGACCGACGCGCACACCGGGACGTCCTCGAACGCCGCCGTGATCTTCTCGTTCATGCCGTCCACCGTTTCATGCCCTTCCGCGACTTCCCCATCCCGTCCCGCCGCTCCGGTCCGTCCGTGAAGGGCTCCTTGAGGGAATCTGATTCCCTCAAGGAGCCCTTCACGGACCTCAGGCCCGGTCAGCTCGCCGAGTCCAGCGGGTTCGGGCCCAGTTCGGTCGGCAGGCCGAGCTTGCCCGGGTTCAGCAGCCCGGCCGGGTCCAAAGCGCGCTTCACGGCCACGAACGTCTCGAACCCGGTCCCGAGCGCGTCCGCCAGGTACGGTCCCCGCAGCAGGCCCGACCCGTGGTGGTGGCTCAGTGCCGCCCCGTGCCGTACCAGCACGGCGTTCGCGGCATCCCAGGCCGACCGGTACCAGTGCCGCCGCTTCTCCGGTTCCACGTCGCCGCGCAGCGAGAAGTACAGGCAAGCCCCGTCGGTATATGCGTGCGACTGGTGCGCCGACGCGGCCAGCGTCCCCGGCACCGCCTCGATCGCGGCGACCACCTCGTCGTAGATCGCCGGGAGCGCGGACCACGAACCGGCCATCTCGAGAGTGTCGGCGACGAAGCCCGGGCCCGGCGTGAACCCGTCGGCGGACTTGCCGACCAGCATTCGCTCGTCCAGCCAGCGGTCGAACACCGGCTGACTGTCCATTTCGGACCCGGTAGCGGCGCATTCCTCGGCGCTGACCTGGAGCATCGCGTCGACCAGCACCGGGTCGCCCTCGTCGGCGATCAGCAGCAGGTTCGTCTCCGGGTGGCCGAAGTGCGTGCCGCTCTCCAGCTTGTCGTACAGGCGCATCGCGGCCGGGGTCGCGCCGCGCTGCATGATCCGACGGCAGGCGTCCAGTCCGGCGGCGAAGGTTTCGAAGCCGTACGCGATGGCCTTCGAGTACGTCGGCAGCGGATGCGTGCGCAGCCGCACCGCGGTGATCACGCCGAGCGTGCCTTCCGAGCCGACGAACAGCTGTCGCAGGTCGGGGCCGGTCGCGGCGCGCGGGTAGTCGCCGAAGCGGGCCAGCGTGCCGTCGGCGAGGACGACGTCGAGGCCGACGACCATGTCCTCGATTTTCCCGTAACGGGTGGAAAGCTGGCCCGCGCCGCGGCACGCGACCCAGCCGCCGACCGTGGAGATTGCGAACGCGGACGGCCAGTGCCCGGTGGTCGCGCCGTGCGTCTCCTGCAGTTCCTTCTCGAAGAGGTCGCCGAACATGCCCGCCTGCACTTCGACGATCTGCGATTCGGCGTCGAACGACACGATCTTGTTGAGCCCGCACACATCCAGCACGACCCCGCCGTACACCGGAAGCGCGGCGCCGGTGACGTTGCTGCGTCCGGCCGAGACGGTCAGCGGCACCCGGTGCTCGCCGCACAGCCGGACCGCGGCCTGGATCTGCTCGACGGTGCTCACCTCGGCGATCACCGCGTCCGGGGTCGCCGGGGCGCCCGAGGTCTCGCCGATCATCGACCCGGCCCACCAGTCGCGGGTGCGCAGCACGACCTCGTCGCGTTCGGTGTGCACCGCGTCCGCCAGCCCGCGCAACGCCTCGGTCAGCGCGGCGGGCACGGCCACCGCGGCCGTCTGCAGCGACGCGTCGCCCTTGCCCGGTTCGGTGCGTCCGCCCCAGCGCGGCGGCGTCGGCGCGCCGACCACGTAATTGCCCCGGTTGAACGGGTGGGTGACGGTCTGGCGGCTGATCATGCGTTGGCTCCCAACAGATTGTCTCCGAACAGGATCGACTTCTCTCGGGCGACATCCGCCCGGTACTGGTCCACTTGTGCCGCAACGGTTTCCGGGCTGAGGCGCAGTTCCGCGCCGAGCAGTTCGCCGACGAGCGGGGCGGCCTCGACCGACGCGTCCCGCGCGAACAGCCGCAGCCGCGTCCGCCGCGACAGCACGTCGTCGACCGACCTCGCCATCTCCGAACGCGCCGCGAAGACGACCTCGGCCTTCAGGAACGGCTGTCCCTCGATGAGCGGCTCCCCCAGCGCCGGGTTCTCGTCGACCAGCGCGCTCACGAACCGCGCCTCGGTCCCGTAGCGGCCGCCGAGGTGCGCGGCGACGCCCCCGGTCGCGGCGGTCGCCTCCGCGTCGTATCCGGCACCGCCGATCAGCGGCAGGTTTTTGGTGCGGCACTTGGCTTTCCGGCCCAGCAGGCCGATCGCCTTGTCCACGACCAGCTCGCCCATGTGCCGGCTCGTGGTGAGCTTGCCGCCGGTCACCGTGACCATGCCCGCCGACACCGTGATGTGGTGGTCGCGGCGCATGTCCAGCGTCGCGCCCTCCTTGCCGCCGACGAGCGGACGCAGGCCCGCGTAGCTGCCCAGCACGTCGCCCGCGTCCAGCTTGGTATCAAAGGCAATCTGGGCGCCTTCGAGGAGGAAGTCCATCTCCTCGCGGGTGCAGTGTACGTCGTCGGTCGAGCCGGTGTAGTCGGTGTCGGTGGTGCCGACCACGACGACGTCGCCCCAGCGCGTGCAGGTGGCCCGCCGCGCGCGGCCCGGGATCGGCACGGTGACCGTGCAGTCGTTGCGGATTTTCGCCCACGGCAGCACGATGTGCACGCCCTTGGCCGGGCGGACCTGCGGCTGGTGCCCGTCGTCGGCCATGCCCTCGACCCGGTCGGCCCACACGCCGGTCGCGTTGACCACGACGCGCGCCCGGACGTCGATCTGCTCGCCGTCGGCCTGAACCGTCGCGCCGGTGACGCGTCCCCCCGCGGTGCGCAACCCGGTCACCTCGGCCCCATTCACCACCACCGCGCCGTGCCGGGCCGCGCTGCGCACGATCGCCAGCGTGAGCCGTGCGTCGTCAGCACGGCTGTCGTAATACATCAGCCCGCCCTTGAGGTTTTCCGCGCGCAGCGTCGGGGCGTGCGCGAGCACCTCGTCGACGGTCAGCCGCTGGTGCAGCTTGCCGATCCGCCAGCCGCCCGCGAGGTCGTAGGTCCACAAGAGACTCTCGAAAGCCTTGGCGATGCGGGCGTCGAACACGCCGTCCTTGGCCAGGATCGGGAACAGGAACGGCAGCCGCTGCACCAGATGCGGGGCGTTGCGGCGGAACCGCTGCCGCTCCAGCAGCGAATGCCGGACCAGGTCGAGGTTGCCCTGCTCGATGTAGCGCAGGCCGCCGTGCACCATTTTGGACGACTTCGACGACGTTCCGGACGCGAAGTCGTCGCGCTCCACCAGGGCCACCTTCAGGCCGCGGGAAGCGGCGTCGAGCGCGGTGTAGGCGCCGGTGACGCCGCCGCCGATCACCAGCACGTCGAACGTGCCGGTTTCGAGGTCGGTCAGCGCGGCGCGGCGGTCGAGCCGCAGCGGCGCGGACAAGGTCGCCCTCGCGGCGACGGCGTTCGGCCGTCGGGACGGCAGTGTGAACATGAGCTTGTCTCTCCACTCGAAAAGTTTGTAACGTCCACTAAGGACGGTCAGGACAGCGAGACCGCGAGCACGTCCTGCCAGCGGGCGCGCAGTTCGCGCCGTTCGTCCTCGGGCAGCCGAGGCTCGAAGACCTCGCCTTTCCCCAGGTGCGCAACGGCTTCGGCCAGCGACGGCCACACGCCCAGCCGGACGCCCGCGAGATACGCGGCGCCTCGCAGGCTGGCGGTCGCCGAATCGGCCACTCGTTCGATCTCCACCCCGGCGAAATCGGCCTGGCTTTGCAGGAGGACGTCGCTGGCGGCCAACCCGCCGCCCGCTCGCAGGCGGGTCACCGGCCGGTTCATCGTCGTCCGCAGTGCGTCCACGGTGTCGCTCACCGCGTGCGCGATTCCGTCGAGCACCGCACGCGCCACCACGTCGCGCGTGGTAGCCAGGCTCAGCCCGGTCAGCAGCCCGCGCGCGTCGGGACGCTGCACCGGCGTGCGCAGCCCGGCCAGCGTCGGCACGAACCAGGTCGACGTGCTTCTCGGCTGCGCCGCCGCCAGTTCGCTGATCTCCGCGGCGGAACGGAACAACCCGAGATCCTCGGTAAGCCACCGCAAGGCGGAACCGGTGGTCGAGGTGTAGGCCTCCAGGCTGAACCGGCTGTGTCCGGCGCTGCGCCAGCCGACGAGGCACAGCACGCCGTCGACCTCGCCGAGCCCGTCCGGCGGTTCGTCGCCGGCCAGCGCGCCGACGAACGTGCCGGTGCCGTGCACGCAGGTGCCCTGGCCCGGGGTCAGCGCGCCGAGCGCGATCAGCGACGCGTGCTGATCGCCCATCACCGCGGCGATCGGCACCTCGATGCCGAGCAGGCCCGGGTCGGTGCACCCGAAATCGCCGTCGTCGTCGACCGGCGGCGGGGCCAGCTCCGCCGGGAAACCCAGTGCCGCCAGCCATTCCCGGTCCCACGCGTGCTCGCGCAGCCGGTACCCCCCGAACGCGACGGCGTTGGTCGCCGACATGACATATCTGGTGCGGCCGCTGAGATGCCAGACGAGCCAGGTGTCCACCGAACCGAAGAGCACCCGGTCGGCGGGCACGTCGAGCTGGTCGAGCTGCCGTGCTGCCCACAGGAACGGAGCGCGGGTGCCGACCGGGCGGCCGGTCCGGTCCCACAGCACCGGATCCCACTCCGGAGCGAGCTTCGCCAGCTCGTCCGCGTACCGCGTGTCCTGCCACACCACGGCCGGAGCCAGCGGCCGCCCGGTCTCGCGGTCCCACAGGATCGCGGTCGCGCGCTGCGTGCACACCGACATCCCGACGATCTCGACGCCGTTCTCCCCCGCCCACACGATCGCCTGGCGGGCGACGTCGACGGTGCGCTCCAGCAACTGCGCCGCGTCTTGCTCCACTCGGGACGGTTCCGGATGGACGACGTCGACGGCGGTGTAGAACGACGGTCCGGCCACCCCGTCCTCGCCGACCACCGCTGCTCTCGTGCCGGTCGAGCCTTCGTCGACCGCCAGGATTCCGCGCCGCGTCACGCCGTCCTCCCCGGCAGGGAGATCTCCTCGTCGTCCGGGTCGACGCCGCTGCGCGTCGGGTCCCAGCGCACGATCAGGCAGGACACCAGGCCGAGCGCGGGCACCACGGCGAGCAGCGCGATCGTCGGGCCGAGCCCGATCGCCTCCTTGATCTGCGGGAACACGTACAGCCCGATGACGCTGCCGAAGCTTCCGAGCATGCCGGTCACGCCGGTGCCGAGGGTGCGCACGTCGCTGCGGTAGGACAGCGCCGCGATCGACTTGCCGTTCGCGCCCGGGCCCGCGGAGTGGAAGAAGATGAACAGGAACGGCAGCAGGAACCCGATCGCGATCGGCAGTTTCCCGAAGCCGAGCCCCATCACCAGCAGGATGGCGAACGCGAAGGCGTACCCGATCGCGGAGCTGACCCGCAGCCCGATCTTGCGGCCGAAATACGCTGACAGCGCGCCGCCGACGATCCCGGCGACGTTGAAGACCATCGACCCGAGCGTGGCCGTTTCGAACTTCTGGCCGAAGATCGCGAGGCTGATCACCGGCAGGTACCAGCCGACCGCGAAGTACTGCATGGCCTGGGTCAGCGAGATCGCCGTGGACAGGAACGTGCGCGGCAGGTAGGGCTTGCGGAACAGCACGCCCGCCTGCCGGAACCCGATCTTGCGCTCCTCGGCCGCGGCGTCCTCGGCGCTCGGCGTTCCCGGCGTCACGGCGAAACCGTAGATCCGGCGGAGGCTGGCCGCCGCTTCCGCCAGCCGCCCCTTGGACGCGAGCCACGACGGGCTCTCCGCGAGGAACGCGATCTGCAGCACCAGCAGCGCGAGCGCGAAAACCCCGGCCGAGCCGACCGACCAGCGCCAGATCTCCACCGACACCCCGGCTTTGTAGAACACCAGCGTCAGCGCGAGGTTCACCGTGGTGGCGACGTACCAGACGGACTGCCACAGGTTCAGCCGTCCGCGCAGCTTCGCCGGGGTGTACTCGGCGAGCAGCGCCATCGCGACCGCGAAGTCGATGCCGTAGGCGACGCCGACCAGCCCGCGTCCGGCCCAGACCGCCTCGAAACTGCCGCCGGTGGCGGTCAGCACCGCCCCCAGCCCGGCGATCGCCTTCGCCGCGATCAGCGGTTTGACCCGGCCGATCCGGGCGGCCAGCCAGCCGCCCGCCGGGTTGAACAGGATGGCGACCGCGGGCGCGGTCGCGGTGAGCAGGCCGACCTGGCCCGCGCTGAGCCCCAGTTCCTTGGTCATCGGCGCGAGACCGGCGCCGAGCGCGGCGTTCGAATAGGCGTCGAGGAAAAGCCCGCCCAGGACCAGGTACCACAGCAGGTTCGCCTTGCGCGGCAACGCGGACAACGTGTTGATCAGCGCGGTGACCTGCGAAACATTCGCGATCGATCGCGGCGCTGCGACCGTGGGAGAACTCATGGACCGCCAACTTTCTGCGCTGGCTGTCAGCGATCCCGGCATACGAAAAACAGACACGACGAAGACCGCTGACAGTGGCTCTTCGTCTGTGCCTGTCTGAGAACGCAAGATTAAGCGGCGTGCTCGCGGGCGTCAAGACACCCGCGAGCACGCGTCGTCAGAGCACCTTTTCCAGGAAGGCCCGAGCGCGGGGGTTCTCGTTGCCCGCGGAGAAGAACTCGGCGGGCGGCAGGTCGGCGGCGATCTTCCCGCCGTCGACGAAGACCACGCGGTCGGCGACCTTGCGGGCGAACCCCATCTCGTGCGTGACCACGAGCATCGTCATGCCGTCCTTCGCCAGCTCGGACATGATGTCGAGGACGTCCTGCACCACCTCGGGGTCGAGCGCCGAGGTGGGCTCGTCGAACAGCATCAGCTTCGGGTCCATCGCGGCGGCGCGGACGATCGCGACGCGCTGCTTCTGCCCGCCGGACAACCGGTTCGGGTACGCACCGGCGCGTTCGAGCATGCCGACGCGCTCCAGCAAGGCCCGCGCCTTCGCCTCAGCCTCCTCTTTGGACCGTTTGAGCACGTTCATCTGCGGCAACACGACATTGCGCAGCACAGTCATGTTCGGGAAGAGGTTGAAGTGCTGGAACACCATGCCCATGCGAGACCGCAGCCGGTCGAGGTCGACGCCGCGGCCGGTCAGCTCCTCGCCGTCGAACGAGACGCTGCCCGACGTCGGGGTCTCCAGCAGGTTGAGGCAGCGCAGGAAGGTGGACTTCCCGCCGCCGCTGGGCCCGATCACCGCGACGACCTGGCCGGGTTCGATCGCGAAGTCGATCCCGTCGAGCACCTGGACGTCCCCGTAGGACTTGGCGAGGCCGCGGACTTCCAACAGTGCCATCAGATGTACACCGCCATCTTCTTCTCGAGGGTGCGCGTCGTGCCGCTGATCAGGTTGGTGAGCAGGTAATAGAGCAGGCCGATGAACAGGTACACGGTCAGCGCGTCGAAGGTGCGGGAGATGATGGTCTGCCCCACCAGGAACAGCTCGTGAATGGTCACGAAGGAGACCAGCGCGGAGTTCTTCGTCAGCGACACGAATTCGTTGCCCAGCGGCGGAAGCATCCGCAGGAATGCCTGCGGGATGATCACGTGCCGCATCGCCGACACCTGCGACATGCCGCACGAGCGCGCCGCTTCCAGCTGTCCCCGGTCGATGGACTGCACGGCGCCGCGGAAGATCTCGGTCACGTAGGAGCCGCTGTAGAGCCCGAGCGAGACGATGCCCGCGGTCATCGGCGGAAGCTGGAGGCCGAGCTGCGGCAGTCCGAAGTAGATGAAGAACAGCTGCACCACGAACGGAGTCCCGCGGATCACCGACACGTAGACGTTGCCGATCCACCTGACCGGTGCGATCTTGCTGAGCTTCGCGAAGCCGCCGAGCGTGCCGAGCAGCAGGCTCAGCGCCAGCGCGAGCAGGAT
The DNA here is from genome assembly GCF_002796545.1 of Amycolatopsis sp. AA4. Lineage (GTDB taxonomy): Bacteria > Actinomycetota > Actinomycetes > Mycobacteriales > Pseudonocardiaceae > Amycolatopsis. The sequence continues at coordinate 3,547,321 of NZ_CP024894.1, read as the reverse complement.
GACCTGGAGGCTGACCAGCAGGCCCTGCCAGAGCTGTCCCGACGAATCGACGATGGTGGAGAAGTTGAACAGCGAGTGCCCGCCCGATTTCGCCGCGGTGCTCTCCGCGCCGAACCATTTTTCGGTGGACTGCTGGTACGAACCGTCGTCGCGCATCTGCTTGAGCGCGGCGTTGAACGCGGTCCGCAGTTCCGGGTCGGCCTTCTGGAACGCGTAGCCGTAGTTCTCCTCGGTCAGCCGGTCGCCGACCTGCTTGAGGCCGCCCTGCTGCGCGATGAAGTACTTCCCGGCCGGAGCGCCGGTCACGACGGCGTCCGCCTGGCCCAGTTTGACCGACGAGAACATCTGCTCGTTGGTCTGCGCCGTGATCAGCTGCGCGGCGGGCTGGTGCTGAGCGAGCCAGTCGACGGACTTGGTGCCGACCTGGACCGCGACCCGCTTGCCGGCGAGGTCCTTGAGCGAGGCGACGGAGTTGTCCTTGTCGGACACGAAAACCGCGAGCCCGCCCGGATAGTAGATGTCCGAGAAGTCGACGGCCTTCTGCCGCGCGGGGCTGATGTAGATCGCCGACGCGCCGACGTCGATCTGGTTCGCCTGCAGCGCCGGGACGATGTTCCCGAACGGCATCTGCACGAAGTCGACCTTCTTGATGCCCGCGCGCTGCGCGAGCGCCCGGACGAGGTCGATGTCGAAGCCGAGCTGGCCGCCCTTGGCGTCGGTGAACTCGAACGGCGGGAACGTGGCGTCGGTGCCGACCCGGAGCGCGGTCTGCCCGGACCGCAGCGCGGCGAGCTTCCCGCCCTGCGGTTCGGCCGCGCTCGCGGTGGCCGCGCTCATCGGCAGGAACGCGAGCAGGCAGGCCAGCAGCACGGCGCCGAGCCGCGGCCGGATTCGCTGAGGGGGCATGGTCAGTGTCCTTCCGGGACCGGACGGCTCGTCACGAGCGTGTGCGCGAGGCGGGCCGCGATCCGGGCTGTGCGGTGGTCGACGTCGTAGACGGGGTTCAGTTCGGTGAGGTCGGCGAGGACGAGCTTCGGGTCGCTCGCGACCAGCCGGCACACCTCGAGGACGACCGCGGCGGGTACGCCGAGGCTCGCGGGAGCGCTGACCCCTGGCGCCTGCGCGGCGGGGAGCACGTCGAGGTCGATCGACAGATACAGCGCGTCGACGTCCGAGACGAAGGCCCGGACGAAGTCGAGAACTCGGTCGAGATGGCGTTCCTGGCAGTCGACGTCCAGCAGGTGGCGGACGTTCAGCTCGGCGGCCGTCCGGAACAACGCGGCGGTGTTGCCGGGTTCGCTGATTCCGACCACGGCGTAGGCGAATTCCGCGCCGCGTTCGGCTTCCCGGGCGGCGATCTGCCGGAACGGGGTGCCCGAGGACGCGCGGTCGGCCGTCCTCAGGTCGAAGTGCGCGTCGAGGTTGAGGACGCCGAGGCGTCGGCCGTCGAGCAGTCCGCTGCGGGCGAGGCCGAGATAGGAGCCGTACGCCGTTTCGTGGCCGCCGCCGAGCACCAGCGGGAAGTTTCCGGCGCTGAGCTGCTTCGCGACCAGCTCGCCGAGGCTTTCCTGCCCCGCTTCCAGCTCGTCGCCTTCGACGACGACGTCCCCCGCGTCGCTCACCGCGAACTCGGCCGGGAGCGCGAACGACGCCAGCGCTTGCCGGATCGCGTTCGGCCCGGCCTGCGCTCCCGGTCGTCCGCCGTTGCGCCGGACCCCCGCGTCGCTGGCGAACCCGAGCAGCGAAACGCTTGGGGCGGCGGAGAATTCGTGGACGGCGTGGTGCCATCGGCGATGGTCCGGACCGCGGCCGTCGTCGCGTCCGGTCCACTTGGCTGTGCTCACACGTGCTCCTGCAATCGGCTGATGTCCTGCGCGGCGGCGTGGGTGAGCGTGACGAGGGAATCGCGGCGCGGGCGCACGCGGAAATCCGGGGCCATCGTGCTGACCGTGCCGATCAGGTTCCGCTGCCGGTCCAGCACCGGCACGCTCACGCCCCACACGCCCGGGTCGACCTGGCCGACGCTCTCCGCGAAACCCTGGTCCCGGACCCGGCGCAGCTCGGTTTCCAGCTTCGCGACCTGCTCCCCGCTCAACCCGTGCGCTCGCGCGGACTTCGCGACCCGGTCCTCCGGCAGGTACGCCAGCAACGCCTGCGCACTCGCCCCGAACACCAGCGGTTTGCTCAGCCCCGGCGAGAAACTGCACCGGATGACGCGGGTCCCCTCGGCCGCTTCGACGCAGAGCACGTCGTTGTCGCGAGCGATGAGGAACGCGGCGAGTTCGTCGGTGTCCGCCGCGAGCTGCCGCAGCCGCCGCTTGACGCCGCCCTGGCCGAGCGCCTCGCGGCGGTAGTTCTCGGCCATCTGGACGGTGAGCGAACCCGCGCAGTACCGGCCGCGGGTGCGCGCCTGGTGCACGAGGCCGATCTCGACGAACGTCGTGAGGTAGCGGTACACGGCGCTGGACGGAATGCCCGTGCCGACGGAGACCTCCTCCGCCGTGGCGCTCTCCCGCTCGGCGAAGACCGCCAGGATCCGCGCCGCCCTGGTCCCGGCTTTCCGGTTGGCATCCGCGCTTGTCATGGCGCGCACGCTACGTCGCGAGCGGACGGGTTCCTAGCGGGTATTCCCAGTTAATGGGAAGTTTATTCCCGGTGATTGGCTGTGTGCGGAGCGGAGCTACGCTCCCGTCAGCGGGGGCGTTCTCCGCTGGGCGGGCACGTCGGATCCCGGTGGCCCGGCCCGGCGATCCTGCTGACGAATTCGGTGCTGTCGCTGACCCGCCGCGCCTGCGGGAACTGGACCCGGAACTGTTCGGCGAGGCCCTCGGTGCCGGTCTGGTCTTTCGGCACCACGATCACGGCGGCGGGCATGACGTCCGCCTCCGTGAGCTCCAGCAGCTCCGGCTCGTTCGCGAACATTTCCCGGAACCTCGCATAGCCGTCCTGTTTGGTCTGGGGGTAGCTCCGCAGGACCCGCGGATCGCCGCGCAGGGTCCGGGCGACCGCCGCCATCTCGGCATCGGTGCCGACCAGGACGGCCACGGTGTTCGCGCAGACCTCACGGTCGCCGATCGGGATCGGGCGAGTCCGGCAGCGCGTACCCGTCCACGCCGCGCCCGCAGAACCACCACCAGGTCGAACCTCCCGCGACGGCGAGGATCGCCAGCACGACCGCGGCCGTCGCCAGCCGGCGCCGGCGGGGAAGGCGCGGCCTCGCCTCCGGCCTCTCGGGTTCTTGGCCGGCACCGGGAGCCCGGTCGTTCATCGCGTTTCCCTGTTCTTCGCGGACGAGGACAAAACCCCCGCGACACTAGCCGACCCCGTACGGAATACTCCCCTGGTGTTCCTGACAGTCACCACGACTCACCAGCCCGCTTCCGACCTGGGGTTCCTGCTGCACAAGCACCCGGGCCGGGTCCAGTCGTTCGAGCTTTCCGCCGGCCAAGCGCACGTCTTCTACCCCGAGGCGTCCGGCACGCGGTGCACCGCCGCGCTGATGCTCGAGGTCGACCCAGTGGCGCTGGTGCGCGGCAAGGCGGGCTCCGGCGACGGGTTCACCCTGGGCCAGTACGTGAACGACCGCCCCTACGCCGCGTCGAGCCTGCTTTCCGTGGCGCTCAAGGAAGTCTTCCGCACCGCGCTCACCGGACGGTGCAAGTCGCATCCGGAGCTGGCGGCCAGCGCGATCCCGCTCGACATCCGGATTCCGGCGTGTCCGGGCGGCCTCGACCTGGTGCGCCGGATGTTCGAACCCCTCGGCTGGACCGTCGAGGCCACCGTGCTCCCGCTGGATCCGCAGTTCCCGCAGTGGGGCGATTCGCGCTATGTCGACCTCCGGCTCACCGGCGAGCTTCGGCTGGCCGACGCGCTCAACCACGTCTACGTGCTGCTCCCGGTCCTCGACAACGCGAAGCACTACTGGGTCAGCGAAGACGAGATCGACAAGCTCCTGCGCGCGGGCGGCGACTGGCTCGCCGGGCATCCGGAGAAGGAGCTGATCACCCGCCGCTACCTCGCGCACCGGCGGGCTTTGACGACCGCTGCGTTGACGCGGCTGGCCGAAGTGGACGATTCGGAGCCCGAGGAAATCGACAACGCGCTCGCCGAGCCGGCCGTTCTCGAAGCGGCGGACCGTCCGGTGCCGTTGGCCGAGCAGCGGCGCGGCACGATCATGGCCGTGCTCCGCTCGCTGGGCGCGCGTTCGGTCGGCGACTTCGGGTGCGGCGAAGGCGCGCTGGTGCGCGATCTGCTGGCCGAGAAGTCGGTGGAGCGGATCGTGGCCGCGGACGTCTCGGCCCGCGCGCTGCAGGTCGCGGCGCGGAAGCTGCGGCTGGAGCGCCGGTCCGAAACGGAGCGCGCGAGGCTGGAACTGCTGCAGTCCTCGCTCATCTACCGCGACGACCGGCTCGCGGGCCTCGACGCGGCGGTGCTGATGGAGGTCGTCGAGCACGTCGATCCGCCGCGGCTGGAAGCGCTGGAGCGCGCGGTGTTCGAGTTCGCCGCGCCGCGCGCCGTGATCGTGACCACGCCCAACCGCGAGTACAACGTGCGGTTCGCATCGCTGCCCGCGGGCAAGCTGCGCCACCGGGACCACCGGTTCGAGTGGACCCGCGCCGAGTTCCGCGCGTGGGCGGACCGGGTCGCGAGCGGCTACGGCTACGGCCTGCGGATGCTGCCGGTCGGTTCCGACGACCCCGAGGTCGGCCCGGCGACGCAGCTGGCTCTGTTCACGAAGGGAGGCGCGGCATGAGCACTCTGGAGGTCCCCGAACTGTGCCTCGTCGTGCTGGTCGGCGCGAGCGGGTCCGGCAAATCGACGTTCGGCCGCACGCATTTCCGGCCGACCGAGGTGATTTCCTCGGATTTCTGCCGCGGCCTGGTGTCCGACGACGAGAACGATCAGTCGGCGACCAAGGACGCGTTCGACGTCCTGCACTACATCGTCGGCAAGCGGCTCGCCGCCGGGCGGCTGACCGTGGTCGACGCGACCAACGTGCAGCCCGATTCGCGCAAGTCGCTGGTCGCGCTGGCCAGGGAGCACGACGTGCTGCCGGTGGCGATCGTGCTGGACCCGCCGGAATCGCTGTGCGTCGCGCGCAACGCCGAACGGCCCGACCGGACCTTCGGCGCGCACGTGATCCGGCGGCAGCGAGACCAGCTGCGCCGCGGATTGCGAAGCCTGCAGAAGGAAGGCTTCCGGACCGTGCATGTCCTGCGCACTCCGGAAGAGACCGCCGAGGCGACGATCACGCGGGTCCCGTTGTACAACGACTTGCGGCACGAAACCGGGCCGTTCGACATCGTCGGCGACATCCACGGCTGCCGCGTCGAACTCGAAACGCTGCTCGGCGAACTCGGCTACGCCGTCGAACGCGACGACCAGGGCCGCGCGATCGGGGCGAAGCATCCGGAGCGGCGGGCGGTGTTCGTCGGCGATCTCGTCGACCGCGGCCCGGACACGCCGGGTGTGCTGCGGCTCGTGATGGGCATGGTGCGCGCCGGAAACGCCTTCTGTGTCACCGGAAACCACGAGCACAAGCTGCTGCGCGCGCTGCGCGGCCGGAACGTGCAGGTCACCCACGGTCTGGCGGAGTCGCTGGAGCAACTGTCGGCCGAGAGCGAGGAATTCCGCGCGGAGGCGCAGGAGTTCATGGACGGCCTGATCAGCCACTACGTCCTGGACGGCGGCCAACTGGTCGTCGCGCACGCGGGGATCACCGAACGCTTCCAAGGCCGCGCGTCCGGGCGCGTGCGGAGCTTCTGCATGTACGGGCAGAGCACCGGCGAGACCGACGAATTCGGCCTGCCCGTGCGCTATCCGTGGGCGAACGAGTACCGCGGCCGCGCGATGGTCGTGTACGGCCACACGCCGGTGCCCACGCCGGAGTGGGTGAACAACACCCTGTGCCTGGACACCGGCTGCGTGTTCGGCGGGTCGCTCACCGCCTTGCGGTATCCGGAAAAGGAGATCGTCTCCGTCCCGGCGGCCGAGGTCTATTACGAGCCCGCCAAGCCGTTCCCCGCCAACCCGGCGGCCGCGGAACCCGCCGCGCGCCGCGACCCGGGCGTGCTCGACGTCACCGACGTCCTGGGCCGCCGGGTGATCGAGACCGCGTACCAGAAGCGGATCGGCGTCCGCGAGGAGAACGCCGCGGCGGCGCTGGAGGTGATGTCGCGGTTCGCGATCGACCCGCGCTGGCTGGTCTACCTGCCGCCGACCATGTCGCCGGTCGCCACCGCGACGGCCGACGGGCTGCTCGAACATCCCGAGCAGGCGTTCGACTACTTCCGCGCGGAAGGCGTGGATTCCGTGGTGTGCGAGGAAAAGCACATGGGTTCGCGCGCGGTCGCGCTCGTGTGCCGCTCGCTCGACGCCGCGCGGGCTCGCTTCGGCGCGCCCGGCGACGCCCTCGGCGCGGTGTGGACGCGGACCGGACGGCACTTCTTCCCCGAGACCGTGACCGCCGAAGTCGTCGACCGGATCCGCGCGGCGGCGGAGAAGGCCGGGCTGTTCGACGAACTCGGCTCGGACTGGGTGCTGCTCGACGGCGAACTGCTGCCGTGGAGTGTGAAGGCCGAACAGTTGCTGCGCGAGCAGTACGCGGCTGTCGGCGCTGCGGCCCGCTCGGCGCTCCCGGTCGCCGCGAACGCACTGGCCGCCGCCGAGGCGTCCGGGCTCGACGTGTCCGCATTGTTGGAGCGCACGCGTTCCCGCTCAGCCAACGCGGACGCGTTCGCCGCGTCGTACCGCCGCTATTGCTGGCCGACCGACGGTCTCGACGGCGTCCGCTTCGCGCCCTTCCAGGTGCTGGCGTCAGCGGGCCAGGCGCACCACAAGCGGCCCCACGATTGGCACTTGACGCTCGCGGATCGGCTCGTGGAGAGCAGCGACGGATTCCTCGCCCCGACCGGCCGCCTGTCGGTCAGCACCACCGATCCCGCCTCGGTCGCCGCGGCGGTCGACTGGTGGACCGGACTCACCGCGAAGGGCGGCGAGGGCATGGTGGTCAAACCGGCCGCCAACCTCGTCCGCGGCTCGCACGGGCTGGTGCAGCCAGGGCTGAAGGTTCGCGGACGGGAATACCTGCGGATCATCTACGGCCCCGACTACACCGAGGAGCGCCACCTGTCGCGGCTGCGGCAGCGTGGCCTCGGCCACAAGCGCTCGCTCGCGCTGCGGGAGTACGGCCTCGGCCTGGAAGCGTTGGACCGCCTCGCCCGCGACGAGCCGATGTGGCGCGTCCACGAGTGCGTTTTCGCCGTGCTGGCCTTGGAATCCGAACCGGTCGACCCTCGCTTGTAGACAGAAGCCGGTGCGTTCCCGCGGGAACGCACCGGCTTCTGTCGCCGCTCAAGCCGTGTAGGGCGACCGCTGCTCCAGCGTCGGGCTCACGTCCGGATGCCGGCCCTCCTGGCCGGGCACCGGCGTCACCGTCGGAGCCTGCAGATCCCTCTCCGACCGTCGCGCCAGCCGCTCGTCGCGGTGGGCGATCGCGTCGGCCACGTCCTGCTCGCCGCGGATCCGGGCCAGCGCGCCCAGCGTCGCCGCGTGCGCCAGAGCCAGGATCAGCAGCAGCACGCCCAGCCGCCCGACGACGCCCGGCAGGTCGCTCCCGCCGATGTCGACGGTCGAGATCAGGGCCAGGATCCCCAGGGTCCCGAGGTGGAACAACACGGTGACCAGGCGGGTCATCGAGGCGCCGGCTCCGGGGTCCCCGTAGGCGTTCGCGAGGTAACGGCGGCCGCTGCGGTAGATGATCTGGCCGTCCACCAGGACCAGCGCTATCCCGATCGCGAGGAACGAGAGGTATGCGTTGGTGCTCATGCCGGGTGCTCCTTTCCCTGCCGTGCTCCGATCCCCCGGTTACCCGTCGTGCCGCTCCGGAAACGGGCCGTTCGGGTGCCGCCGCGAGGGTGATTGGACCGCCGCCGGGCGGGGTAACCCGAAACGCAGGGTTCAGCGCGAAGCGGACGGAACAAGCGTGCTGGCCGCGGCGTCCCCCGTGGTCGAACTCCGGGTGCCGGCGAACGGGGAACTGCTCTTCCTGGCCCGCCTGGTGGCCGAGGACATCGCCGTCTCGGCCGAGTTCACCCTCGCCGAGGCCGCCGATCTCCGGCTGGCCGTGGACGAGGCGGTCGCGGCGCAGCCGAGCCGGGCCGACGACGGGGCAGTGCTGGAATGCTCGTTCCGCCGCGCCCGCGGGGTCACGGTGACCGTCTCGACCACTTCGTCGTGGGCGTTCCCGCCCGGACCGGACGAGGTCGGCTGGCACATCCTGCGCGCCCTGACCGATTCGCTCGACGCCTGGACCGAACCCGCGCCCGGGGCGGACGGCTGGCGGCTGTGCGTCGAATTCGCCAAGGACCCGTTCCCCGCCGAGCGCTGAGTTTCGCTGCCGTCCGAACGGGAATCCGGCCCGCATGCGCCGAGTGGACGAACTCCTCGCCGAACACGGCACGACGTTCGCCGAGGAAGCCGGGATCAAGCTGGCCGACAAACCGCAACCGCTGTACCGGTTGCTGGTCCTCGCCACACTGCTGTCTACCCGGATCAGCGCCGACATCGCCGTCGCGGCCGCGCGCGAACTCTCGCGGTCTGGCTGGCGCACTCCGGCCGCGATGCGCGATTCCACGTGGCAGCAACGCGTTGACGCGCTCGGCCGCGCCCACTACGTCCGCTACGACGAAAGCACCTCGCAACACCTCGGCGCGGGCGCCGAGTTCATTCGCGACCGCTACCGCGACGACCTGCGCCGCATGGCCGACGACGCCGACGGCGATCCGCGACGGCTGGAAAAACTCCTCGCCGAGTTCCCCCGGATCGGCCCGACCGGCGCGCAGATCTTCTGCCGCGAGGCACAAGCGGTCTGGCCGTGGCTGCGCCCGTACTTCGACCGGAAAGCCTTGGACGGCGCGAAGAAAGCCGGTCTGCCCACCGACCCGGACCGCCTCGCCAAGCTGGTGCCCGGCGAGGATTCGGCCCGGCTGGCGGCCGCGCTCGTGCGGCGAAGCCTGCGGCGCTAGGCCGGATGCTCCTCGACGCCCTCCCGCACGATCGCGACCGGACACGGCGCGTGGTACGCCATCGCGTGGCTCACCGAACCGAGGAACGCGCCCCGCAGCGCACCGCGCCCGTGCCCGCCGACCACCAGCAGCGTCGCCGACTCCGCGTGGTCCAGCAGCACCTCGGCGACGCTTCCGAGCGCCACTTCCCGCTGCACCTCGACGTCCGGATGCCGCTCGGCGAGCCCGGTCAGCGATTCCGCGAGCAGCCGTTCGCCCTCGTCCTCCGGGCTCTGCTGCCCCTCGCCGCCGGAGCGGGCCGGCCCGAAGACGTCCTCCGGAGGTTCCGACCACACGTGCACCGCGTGCAAGGCGCACCCGTGCCGGTCGGCGAAGTCGTACGCGTACCGCACCGCCGCGACGCTGGCCGGCGACCCGTCCACCCCGACCACGACGCGCCGGGTCTTCTCCCGCGAAGGACGGACCACGACGACCGGCCGCGCGCACGTGTGCACCACTTGCGAGGCCGTCGACCCGAGCAGCAGCCTGGGCAGCGCGCCGCGCCCGGACGCGCCGACGACGATCAGCTCCGCCTGCCGCCCGATGTCCGCCAGCTCCCAGCTGGCCCGCCCGAACCGCACCCGGGTGCGCACCGGCAGTCCCGGATGCTGGCGGCCCACCTCGGCGGCGGCCTCGGCCAGTTCCTTCTCCGCGTAGTCCAGGACGGACTGGTCGGCCACCATCTCGCCCCCGACCGGGGTGATGACTCCGGGCACGAAATCGACGTTCGGCATCAGCGGCGTCATCGTCCGGACGACGACCAGGCACGTCCCGAGCGCCTCGGCTTCCGCGGCGGCCCAGTCGACGGCCAGGCGGGCGCCGGCGGAACCGTCGTCCCCGACCACGACCCCCGGCTCGGCCTGGTTCTCCACGTCCATCCCGGCCTCCGTTCCCGTGCGGCGCTTTCCCGGGAGGTACCCGGTCGCCTCGCCCGGCAATCGGGGCCCGGCGGCGCGGTCAGCGCGGCCGGGGCGGGACGGGCGGCTCCGGCGGCGGCAGCGGGCCCGGCCCCGGACGCGGCGGCGGGGCGGGCTCCGGCGGGAACGGCGGCACCGGGGGCGGCGGCGACGGGACGGGCTCCGGTCCGGGGGGCACGGGGTGCACCATGACGGGCTCCTTCCTCGGTCGGATCCTCCGTCCCCGGCTACCCCGCGGAGAAGCGCCGGACACGTCGCACTGCCGCCGGGAAAGCCGAGCCCGGACTCCGCATCGGCCGCCGCGCGGCACGTGGCGTCCGCCGCGGCTCGGGCCGTCGACCCGGCCGAGCCGCCGGGGAGGGGCTCTGACCAGGTCAGACCGGGTCCGGCTCCCCCAGCTGCGCGCCCGGCCCGTCCAGCTCGTCGTGGCGGGACGCGAGCGTCCCCGCGAGGTGCACCAGCTTCACGTTCAGCTGCTGCGAGGTGCGGCGCAGGAGGTCGAACGCCTCCTCCGCGTCGAGGCCCCGGCGCGCCATGATGATGCCCTTCGCCTGGCCGATCACGTCCCGGCTGTCCAGCGCGCGCCGCAGCTGGGCCTGGTTCAGCTCGCTGCGGGTCACCGCGTCCGTTTCGGCCACCGCGAGGGTCGCGTGGCTGGCCAGGAGCTGCACGACGTCGCGGTCGGCCTCGGTCAGGCCGCCGGGCGTGCGGGAGTAGAGGTTGAGCGCGCCGGAGAACCGCGTCGTCGCGTCGTCGACCAGCGCGGTCGCGAGCACCGAACGCCAGCCCACCTCCGCAGCCGCCGGGGACCACTGCGGCCACTGCGTATCACCGCGCAGGTCGGCGGCTTCGAGGAATTCCGGACGGTCCGGCAGGGCCGCGTCGTGGCACGGGCCCTCGCCCAGCTTGTACTGGAGCACGTCCAGTTCGGCGGCCTTCGGATCGGTGTAGGCGGAGGTGTGGAAGGTGCCGTCCGGCGCGCGCAGCGTGATGGAGACCAGTTCGGCCGCGGGCACCAGGGAAGCGGTCGCGTCCACGACCAGCTGCAGGACCTCGCCGACCGTTCGCGCGGCCAGCAGCATCTCGGTGAGCGTCCGGAACCGCTCGCCGGACGGCCGCGGCGACTCGTCCTCGAACGCCAGCGCCTCGGACGCCGACTCGGAGAACGGGACGCCCTCCTCTTCGAGCACCTGACGGGCCACCCCTCCCTCCCGGCAGGCGAAGACCGCTTCGCTCGGCTTCGCGGTCTCGCGCAGCGCGACCAGGTCGTCGCTGGAGAACGAGGTCAGCTCGCTCAGCTCGAAGACCACCATCCGCGGCTCCGCGGCCAGCGCCTCGTCCACCTCGCCGCGCAATCCGGCCGGATCGCCGCTCAGCCGCACCACGGCCGAGTAGTCGACCGCCCCGCCGCTTCCGCCTTCCACAGGTTCCTCCCGCCAGCCCGGACATTCCCCAAGCGCTTGCCAAAGTACTCGGATCCCGGACGGGCGGCGGCCACCCCTCGCGTTCGGTCCCAGCTCGCGGGCGCCCTGTGCGGCCCGGCCGGACCGCGCGAACGCCGTTAACCGATGTCGGCCGCGAGGGGCCTGGCGGCGGTGCGCCCTTCGGCGGCGTCGGCCAGGCAGCCGACCACGCGCAGCTCCCGGTCGAGCCCGAGAACGCGCAGCGGCCGGAGCACCGCGCGCCCCGCGGCGACCACGACGAACGCGACGCCCGCCTGGCCGGCCTCCCGCGCGGCGTCGGTCAGCACTTCCAGGCCGCCGACCGAGCAGAAGGTCAGGCCGGAGACGTCGGCGACCAGCCGCGGCGGGCCGAGCGCGGTCTCCCCGGCCAGGACGTCGCGCAGCCGGTCGGTGGAACGCCGGTCCAGTTCCCCGGACACCGAGACGACGGTTTCGTCCGCGGTGGCGGTGACGACGGTCCTCGCCGGTGCTCCCGGCAGGTAAGCGAAAGTTTCGTGCATCGAGCCCTCCTCGCCGTGCGCGAGACCGGGCCGATTCAGTGCGGCCCGGCCCGGGACCCCGGAAACGGGCCTCTTCGGGTCAGGCGACGGCACGTGGGCTGAACCGCTCCTGCCCCGACCGTACCGCAGCGCGGGGCCCCCGACCAGCCTCCGCCCCGCTCCGGCCCGGGCACTGTGGACGATCCGCGCCCGCACTCTCCGCCGGAACCGTTCCGCACCGGGCGGTTTCCGCTCTCCACAATGGACCAGCCCGCTCCCCCGGTCCGGCGAAGTTTCGCTCGGACCGGCCCGGGTACCCGAACAATATGGCGACCACCCACGCGACCGCGAGCCCGGATCTGTCCGAACTGCCCCCGGCCGACGTCCGCCCCCAGCGGGCGTCGGTCCGCGACACCGGGCGCGTCGTCGCGCGGATGGTCGCCCCCACCGTCGGCATCGGATTGATCAAACGCCGTCCCCGCGCGATGGCCGCGGCGCAGAAACTGCACGTCGACCGCTCGGCCATCCGCCTGCTGCACGATTTGCGCGAACGCTACGGACCCGGTCCGCTCGACCTGCCGATCCCCGGCCGATCGTTCCGGCTGGTGCTCGAGGCGAACCACGTCGGGGCGCTGCTGGCCGGCACGCCCTCGCCGTTCAGCCCGGACAGCGCCGAAAAAGACGCCGCCCTGCGCCATTTCCAGCCGCACGGCGTCCTGATCTCCGGCGGCGCCAACCGCGCCCGGCGGCGGAAACTCAACGAGACCGTCCTCGAACCCGGCCGCGCCGCGCACGAACTCGCCGGTTCCTGGGCGGACACCATCCGCACCGAAGCGCACGAAATGCTTTCCGGCTTCCCCGCTCTCGACGCGACCCAGTTCACCGAGCATTTCTGGACGATCATCCGCAAAATCGTTCTGGGCGGCGACACGACCGCGGACCGGCGCGTCACCGATCTCCTGGACCAGTTGCGGCTCAACGCGAACTGGGCCTTCGCGCATCCGCGCCGCGAGGAGCGGCGCCGCCGGTTCCAGGCGCTGCTGGACCGTCAGCTCGGCTTGGACCGCCCGGGCAGCCTCGGCGCGGCGATGACGAAACAGCCCGCGGACCCGGACGTCGACCCGAGCGGTCAGGTGCCGCACTGGCTGTTCGCCTTCGACGCGGCCGCGATCGCGACCCTTCGCGCCCTCGCCTTGCTGGCCACGCATCCCGACCAGCTGACCGAAGCCCGTCGCGAAGTCGCCGAAGCGGATCTCTCGAAGCCACAACAACTTCCGTACTTGCGCGCCTGTGTTCTGGAGTCCGTCCGGCTCTGGCCGACCACGCCCGCGCTGCTCCGCGAAAGCACCGAGGACACCGCCTGGGGTCCGGCGGGCACGTCGTTCTTGATCTACACGCCGTTCTTCCACCGCGACCCGGAGACCTTGCCGTACGCGGATTCCTTCACGCCCGACATCTGGCTGGACGGCCGCGCCGAGGCCAATCCCGCACTGGTGCCGTTCAGCGCCGGACCTGGGGTGTGCCCGGGCCGCGACGTCGTGCTCTTCACCGCTTCCACGCTGCTCGCCGCGCTTCTTCAGCAAGCAGGTTTCGCGCCGCGAGGCACCGCCGCCGACCTGCAGCCGGGGAAGCTTCCCGCGACGCTGAACCACTTCGGCATCCAGTTCGCGCTGTCCTGAGAACGAAATTCGGCGGGCAGTCACGGATCCGTGACTGCCCGCCGATTTCCCTACTTCAACCGCTCCAGCAACGCGTCGCAGAACGCAGGCAGGTCGTCCGGATTGCGCGACGTGATCACGCCGTCGTCCGTCACGACCTCGCGATCGACCCACTCCGCGCCCGCGTTGCGCAGGTCTGTCTTCAGGGACGGCCACGACGTCACCGTCCGGCCGCGCGCCAGCCCGGACTCGGCCAGCAGCCAAGGTCCGTGGCACACGGCCGCGACCGGCTTGCCCGCGGCGGCCGTTTCCCGGACCAGCGCGACCATCGGCTCGCTGGTGCGGATCTTGTCCGGCGAATACCCGCCGGGCACCACGACCGCGTCGAAGTCCGCCGCGGCCACGTCGTCCACCGCCTGGTCGGTCGTGATTTCGGCGCCGTGCAAGGCGGTGAGCTTCTTGCCCTTCGCCAGGCCGACCACCACCGGCTCGTGCCCGGCGGAACGCAACCGCTCGCACGGCACCAGGAATTCGTCGTCCTCGGTCATTTCGTCGACGAGCACTGCCACGCGGGCCATGCTGTTCTCCTCTCCGCAGGTCTGGACGGGTTCGCTCCCCGTCCGGTTACCCGCCGCCCGGCGGGGCCATGCCCGCCTGTGCGGCGTCCCACGACCGGGTCCGGCTCAGCTCGGCCGCTCGACGTCGCCGCGCCACGAACCCGTTTCGCGTCCGCGCTGTTCGATGAACTGCTTGAACCGCACCATGTCCCCCTTCACGCGCCGGTCCAGGATGCCGAGCTTGTCCGCCGCGTTCTCGGCGAGCCCCTCGGGATCGATCTCCATCTGCGCGGTGATCCGCGTCTTGGTGTCGCCCAGCCGGTGGAAAGTGATCACCCCGGCGTGGTCGGGCCCGGAATCCGAGCGCCACGCGACCCGTTCGTCCGGGTGCTGTTCGGTGATGGTCGCGTCGAACTCCCTGCCGACGCCGCCGAACCGGGTGACCCAGTGCGTGTGCGTCGCGTCGAGCTGGCGGATCTCCTCGACGCCCTCCATGAACTCAGGGAACGATTCGAACTGCGTCCACTGGTTGTACGCGGTCGAAACCGGCACGTCGACGTCCACGATTTCGGTGATCGTGCTGCTCATTCGCTCCTCCTCGCCAGCGGGTACCGGACCCGGGTGCCCGGGACTCCGCGGGGCGAAACCGGCGCGTCCGGCGCGATTGCCCGGCCGCGCTCCGGGTACCCGTCCAGCGGAAAGGAGGCCGCCCATGCGAGTCGTGATCGTCGGCGGCGGATTCGCCGGCTACCACGCGGCGGGCAAGCTGCTGCGGACCCTCGGCGACCGCGCCGAGATCGTCGTGCTGAACCCGACCGACTATTTCCTGTACCTGCCGTTGCTGCCGGAGGTGGCCAGCGGGATCGTCGACCCCCGGCACGTCGCGGTGTCCATTCCGGACACTCTGCGCGGCGTGCGGCTGGCGCTGGGCACGGCGGAATCTGTGGACTTCGACGCCCGCACCGTGACCTACACCGACCCCGAAGACCGCGAGCGGACGCTGGACTACGACCGGCTGATCCTCGCCGCGGGCAGCGTCAACAAACTGCTGCCGATCCCCGGCGTCGCCGAATGCGCGCACGGATTCCGCAGCCTGCCCGAGGCGTTGTACCTGCGGGACCACGTCACCCGGCAGATCGAACTGGCCGCCGCGACCGACGACCAGGCCGAACGCGACGCGCGGTGCACGTTCGTCGTCGTCGGCGCCGGCTACACCGGCACGGAGGTCGCCGCGCAAGGCCCGGAGTTCACCGCCGCCCTCGCGCGCCGGCACCCGGAACTCGAAGGACAGCAGATTCGCTGGCTGCTGCTGGACATCGCCGAACGCGTACTGCCCGAATTGGACCCCCGGCTCGGCGCCACCGCCGACCGGGTGCTGCGCGAGCGCGGCGTCGAGGTCCGGATGAAGACCTCGGTGGACCAGGCGGACGTCGAAGGCGTCACGCTGACCACCGGCGACGCCGTCCCGACGCACACGCTTGTGTGGTGCGTAGGCGTCCGCCCCGACCCGCTGGTCTCCGACCTCGGCCTGGAAACCGTGAAGGGCCGGCTGGTCGTCACGCCGGAGCTGAACGTGCCGGGCCGCGACGACGTGTTCGCCTGCGGCGACGCGGCAGCGGTCCCGGACCTGACGCGTCCCGGCGAAACCACTCCGATGACCGCGCAACACGCGCAGCGGCAAGGGAAACTGGCCGGAAACAACGTCGCCGCGTCGCTCGGCGTCGGCCGCGCGCGCAAGTACCGGCACCACGACCTCGGCTTCGCGGTCGACCTCGGGTCCGGTCAGGGCGCGGCCAATCCGCTCCACATCCCGCTGGCGGGCCTTCCCGCCCGCGCGGTGACCCGCGGCTACCACCTGCTGTCCCTGCCGGGAAACCGGCTGCGCACCGCCACCGACTGGGCGCTGGAGAAGGTGGGCCGGCGGCAGACTGTCCAGCTGGGACTCGTCCGTTCCGGCGCGGTTCCGCTGGACACCGCCTCGCCCGAACTGCCCCGCACCCGGTGAGGCCCGTCCCGAACCTTGGGAGGAAGAATCCGAAATGGACACCCACGAACTGCGCGCACTGCTGACCGACGGACCGTTCGTCTCGGTGCACTTCGACGAATCGCACGACACCGAGGACGCGGCCAAGCAATTGCGCTTGCGGCTCAAGGAGATCGAGGCCGCGCTCGAGGAGCAGGGCGCGGACCGGCCGAGCGTCGAGGCGGTCCTCCGCGCCGTGGAGCAGAGCACCCCGCCGGTCGGCCGGGCCGGGCGCACGCTCGTCGCCGCGCACGGCAGCATCCTGCTCGACCGGCGGCTCGCGGCTCCGCCGCCGGCGCAGGAGGCGCGGTTCTCCGAACTGCCGTACTTCCTGCCGACCGTGAGCCATCTCGAAGAAACGCCCGCGCACCTGGTGGTCCTCGCCGACCGGACCGGCGCGGACATCGAGGTGCACCGGCCGGACGGCAGCGTGGAAACCGAGACCGTGCACGGGCAGGAGCATCCGGTGCACAAGGTCCGCGGCGGCGGTCCGGCGCACCGCGACATCCAGTCGCACGCCGAGCAGACCGCGCACAACAACCTCGCGGAAGTGGCCGACCGCCTCGCGAAGGCCGCCGAACGCGTGCGGCCGCGAGCCATCGTTCTCGCCGGTGAAGTCCAAGCGCGCACCGAACTGCACGAGCGGCTGCCGGAACCGGCCCGCTCGCTCGCCGCGGAGGTCGACGCGGGCAGCCGCGCCTCCGGTGCCGGGCGAGCCGAGCTGGACCGGGCGGTGCACGAAGTGCTTACCGGGCAACGGTTGCGCGAGCTGGACGACCTGGCCGACCGCTTCCGCGCGTCCGCCGGTCGCGAATCGGCGCTGGCGGTCAGCGGATTGTCCGCCGTCACCGCCGCGCTGGCGGAGGCGAACGTGGCGACGCTGCTGGTCGGCGACTCCGGCGAGGCCAGCGTGTACACCGGTGCGGAACCGACGCAGGTCGGCGTGGCTCAGTCCCGGCTGGACGCTTTGGGGGTGGCCGACCCGGCCCGCCGACGCGCGGACGAGGCCCTGCCGTACGCGGCGGTGGCGGTCGGCGCGGACGTCGTGGTGATGGACGAGCGGCTGGACCTGACCGACGGATTCGGGGCCCTGCTGCGGCATCCGTGACTTCGCGCAAGGCTGGGCCCGGGTGCCTCGGTGCCCGGGCCCAGCTTGCTTTGCGGGTTCTTACCGCAACGCGGGCAGCAACTCCCGCTGCGCGAACTTCATGAACTCCGGCTGGTGCTCCGGCCCGCCGATCTGCACCAGCGCCAGATCCGTGAACCCGGCCTGCGCGAACTGCTTCGCCGCGTCCACAATGGGCCCGGCGTCCGGACCACAGGGAATCCCCGCGGCCACGTCGTCCTCGCGGACGTACTGCGTCGCCGCGTCGAACGCCTGTGTCCCGGGCAGTTCGGCGTTCACCGGCCAGCCCGAGCCGAACCAGCGGAACTGCTCGTGCGCCCGCCGGATCGCCGCCCCGCGGTCCGGGTCCCAGCTGACCGGCAGCTGGCCGATCTTGCGCGTCGGCGGACCGACCCGCTCGTGGTCCCATTCCGTGCACAGCTCGGCTTTCGGTTCGACCGCGACCATCGCGTCGGCCACCGGCGCGAACCGCTTCACCGATTTCGAGCCGGACACCGCGATCGCGATCGGCACCCGCGTCGGCGAAAGGTCCCACAGCTTCGCGCCGTCGGCCCGGTAGTACTTGCCCTCGTAGGTGAACGTGCCGCCGTCGAAGAGGCCGCCGATGATCTGGACGGCCTCGGCGAGCCGGTCGTGCCGCACCGAAACCGACGGCCAGCCCATGCCGACGACGTACTCGTTCAGGTTCTCCCCCGCGCCGAGCCCGAGCGTGAACCGCCCGTCGGACAGCAGCTGCACCGTCGCGGCCTTCTGCGCGACCACCACCGGGTGGTAGCGCATGGTCGGGCAGGTGACGAGCGTCATGAGTTCGAGCTGTTCGGTCGCCTGGGCCACCGCGCCGAGCACGCTCCACGCGTACGGCGCGTGCCCCTGTTCGGCCAGCCACGGCGAATAGTGGTCGCTGCAGGCCGCGAAGTCGAAGCTGGCCTGCTCGGCGGCGGTCGCGCAGCTGACCAGCTCCCGCGGCCCGGTCTGTTCGGTCATCAAGGTGTAGCCGATGCGCATGTTCTCCCCGTTCGACGGGCTGTTCCGCGCGCGGCGCGCACGGCCGCAGCGGACGTTCTTTCCCGCCGTCCGGTTACCCTGTCCGGGCCGGGTTCACCCGTGCCGTCCGTCCGGAAGAGACGCCCGGGTCAGGCCCCGGCCAGCGCCGCCTCGACCGTCGGGTACAGCGGCAGCGTGCGCTCCAGCCCGGTGAGCTGGATGGGCCGCATCGTCGCCCGTCCGGACGCGACGATGCGCACGCTCGGGCCGGACGGACGGTGCTGGGTCATCGTCACCAGCGCGGTCAGCCCGGCCGAGGCGAGGAATTCCACCGCGGCGAGGTCCAGGACCACCACCGGCGGGGCCCCGGCGAGCGCCTCGTCGACCGCGGCGGTGAGCCGCGGCGCGGTGACCATGTCGACCTCGCCGTAGACCGCCAGCACCGCGGCCGGGGGCCGGTCCTCCCGCTCGACGCGGAACTCGCGCGCCGGGTCGGCGCCGGGGTCGGTCGGCTCGTCCATCGTCAGGGTCCCGTCGTCGGTCTCTCCTGCCCGGTCCGGGCAGGCGGCCCGCTGCCCGGCCGCCTCCCCCATGATGCCCGCCGCGCCGCGCCGACGCAGGCGGGCGGGGAATCAGCCGCTTCGTCCGGTTTCCCGGCGGCGGCGCCGCCCGCTCGGTTCCTTACGCCATTTGCCTGAATTCCTGCCGTCGAATCGATCAATGCGGTGACAAATTCACCGCGAGCTTGCCGGAATACCCGCGGCGCGGAATTGCCGGAGCAACTCATGTTTCACTCGTCCGTGTGAGGGTATCCGGGAGTGAGCACGCCATATTCCCCACCGAGAGAAGGAAGACGAGGTTCTCCCCGTGATTGTTCTCGGCGTCATTCTGCTCGTGATCGGGTTCATCACCTCGATCCAGATTTTGTGGAGCATCGGGATCGCCCTCGTGGTGATCGGCGCGATCCTGGCGGTGCTCGGCGGGACCGGACGCCGCATCGGCGGCCGCGCGCATTGGTACTGATCCCGCGGAAAGGGAAGCCAAGGCTCCGGGCCGAGTCCCGGAGCCTTGGCTCGCGTTCGGGCTCAGGCCAGTTCCCGCGCCGCCCGAACCGTCGTCAGGCCGCGTTCGCGGGCGCGCGCCAGCACCGCTCTCGTCGTGTCGCCGATCGCGTCGATCTTCGCGTTCGCCGCCGCCTCGTCCATTCCCAGCGTCTCGCGTCCGACCGCGTGAATGATTCCGCCCGCGCTCGCGACAAAGTCCGGAATCCACGTGATTCCCCGGTCCCGCAACACCGTCGCGACTTCCTCGTCGGCGATCTGGTTGTTCGCCGGTCCCACGATCAGCGACGCGCCGCAAGCCGCCGCCGACTCGGCCGTCAGCAATCCTCCCGTCGCAGCGGGCACGAGCACGTCCAACGGCTCCCGCACCAGATCCGCCGTGGTCCAGGCGGCGCCTAGCCGCTCCGCGACCGGCCGGAGCCGGGCATCGACGTCGGTCACGACCACTTTCGCGCCGCGGTCCAGCAGTGCCTCGCAGACAAGCCGTCCGACGCTGCCGAACCCGAGCACGCCTACGCGCAGCCCTTCGACCGAACCCGGCTCCACCCCGGCCTGCAGCGCCGCCAGAACACCCCGTGCGGTCGCGGCGCTCGACGTTCCGCTGCCGCCCTGGTCCACCGGACGGCAGAACGCCCAGCCGTGCGCGAGGCGGTGGATGACCGCCATGTCCTCGGACGTCGTCCCGATGTCCGGCCCCGTGCGATACCGTCCGCCCAGCGCGGCGATCGCCTCGGCGATATCGGCGATCAGGCCGGGCCGGCGCGCCGGATCCAGCCCTTCCGGGGGCAGCGCCGCCACGGTTTTGCCGCCCCCGCAGGGAAGTCCGGCCAGCGCGCACTTCGTCGTCATCGCCGCCGACAACCGCAGCGCGTCGTCCGCCCCGTCCCGCCACGACGGATACGCCTTGATCCGGCACCCGCCGATCGCCGGACCCCGCGCCGTCGAATGGATGGCGACGGAGATCACGACTCCCGACCGGGTCCCGCGGACGACCTGCAGTGCTTCCCCGGCGAAACTCTCTGTTCGGTTCACAGCCAGAAGACTGCCTGTTCCACCGTACTTCTGCGGCTGATCCGGTGATATGTTCGGCAAATGAGCGAACTTCCGAACCTGGATCGGATCGACAGCCTGATCGTGCGCGAACTCCAGCAGGACGCGCGGATCCCGATGCGCGACCTGGCCGAACGCGTCGGCGTCGCGGCGTCGACCTGTTCCGACCGGATCGGCAGGCTGCAGGCGCGCCAGGTGCTGACCGGATTCCACGCTGAGGTCGACCTGCCCGCGCTGGGCAGGTCGGTGCAGGCCATGGTGTTCGCCCAGATCCGCCCGCTCAGCCAGCCGATCATCGACCGCTTCCGCCGCGACGCGCTCGCCATGCCCGAGGTGATGGCCGTCTTCGTCCTGGCCGGCGGCGACGATTTCCTGCTGCACGTCGCGGTTCCGGACGTTTCGCGGCTGCACACGTTCCTCGTCGAGGATCTCAGCAGCCGCAAGGAGGTCGTGCAGTTCCGCAGTTCGATCGTGTTCGACCACCGCCGGAAACGGGCGATCGAGAACCTCGCCGGGGATCAGTGAGCCGGACGACGCCCTCCGGTCAGCCCAGGTCCGCCTCCGGACGGATCTCGATCGCCGGACCCGGATGGTGCATCTCCAGCACCACCAGCTCGTTCTTGCCCTTCCGCCACAGCGACTTCGGTGCGTACAACGTCTTCTGCGGCCCGATCTTCCAGTACCGGCCGAGGTTGAAGCCGTTCAGCCATACGATGCCCTTCTCCCAGCCGGGCAGGGCGAGGAATCCGTCCGCCGGCTCGGTGACCAGCGCAGTCGCGCGATGGAAGGCGGGCCCGGCGCCAGGCGGGGCGGAGGAGAAGCGCAGCCGGGACAGGTCGTCCAGCGGCAGCGGGCGGATCTCCCAGCCGAACAGTTTCTGCTGGGTGTTCATCGCGACCCAGCCGTCGATGCCCTTGCGATCCGCCAGGTACGGGCCGTAGTTCACCCGGCCCATCGCCTCGACCAGAATGTCCAGGCGGGTCCGCGTTTTCTCCAGTTTCAGGTCGAGCGTCGTGTCCGGGCGGTTCCGGTCCAGCACGCCCAGTTGCACGCCGTCGACGAAGACCAGCGCCCGGTCCGCCAGGCCGTGAATGCTCAGCGGGCCGGAGTGCGGGCCCTGCACGGTCGTGCGGTAGTGGATCAGGCCGGTCGACTGGCCCAGCCGTTCCATGGAGACCGGTTGCGCCGAGCGGACCACTGTGGACAGTACCGGCAGCGAGTCCATCAGGGACACCGCGCCGGAAGGCGTGACCGACTGAGCGGACAGGCGCGGCGACCGAGCGGGCGGAGGGACGACGGGCTGCTTGGTGTACTTCGTGAGCACTGCCTGCAATGCGGTGAATTTGGCCCCGACGTCGCCTGCCTCGCCCACTGGGGAATCGTAGTCATAGCTCGTCACGGTGGGCTGATATTGCAGGCCGGAGGTGTTGGCGCCAGCAGTGAAGCCGTAGTTCGTGCCGCCGCAGGCCATGTACAGGTTCACGGACGCACCCGTGGCGAGCAGCTGATCGATGTGGGCGGCGGTTTGCTGGGGATCAGTGGTGTGGTGCGGCTCGCCCCAGTGGTCGAACCAGCCGTCCCAGTATTCGGCCATCATGACCGGCGCGCCGGGACGGAAGGCTTTCAGCGCGGCGATGCTCGGCGCGGGGTCGCCATCACCGGTGCCGGCCTCCAATGTCCCTGGCAGTTCGCCGAAGCGCATGAAGAATTCGGAAGCGCCGTCGGCGACGAAAAGCAGGCTGGTTATTCCGCGCGACCGCAGGCTGTCCCGCAAATGCGCGAGATAGCTCGTGTCGTTGCCGTAGCTGCCGTATTCGTTTTCGATCTGCACGGCGACGATCGGGCCGCCGTGCTGCGCTTCGAGCGGGGTCAGCTGCGGGATCAGCTGGTCGTACCACGCGTCGACGGCCTTGAGGTAAGCCGGATCGGCGCAGCGCAGCTCCATGTTCCGGTCCGCGAGCAGCCAGGCGGGCAGGCCGCCGAATTCCCATTCCGCGCAGATGTACGGACTCGGCCGGACGATGACCTGGAAACCCAGTTCCCCGGCCGTCCGGATGAACGCCGGGAGATCGCGGTCTCCGCGGAAATCGGCGCGACCGGGCGTCGGCTGGTGGAAATTCCAGGCGACGTAGGTTTCGACGGTATTGAGGCCCAGCGCTTTGAGCCGCGACAGGCGGTCGTGCCACTGGTCCGGCCGCAAGCGGAAGTAGTGGATCGCGCCGGAAACGATCTGGAACGGCTTGCCGTCGAGCAAGAACCGGTCGCCGGACACGCTCAGCCCGCGACGACCGGCCGCGCCCACCGGTCCGGCGAAAACGGTGCTCGCGGCGACTGCGGCCGCACCGCCGAGGAAACTCCTCCTGCTCACGTCCATCACTCCCCCGTTCCGCCGACCGTCACCGCGCGCACCTGGGCCAGGAACGAGTCGAGCACGCCGTCCCCGACGAGCGCCTGCCGCACGCCCCACCGGTTGGTGTTGCCTGTCTTCACCGCTTCCGCCCGCTTGACCAGCGCATCCGCCGCTGTGGTCAGGCGTTGCGCGGCAGCGGCGGCACCGCGGGTCGCCGCGGCGAGTGCGTCCAGCCGGGTCACCATCGCCTCGCCCCAGAGCGCGGTCGCGTCCAGCCACGGGGCCGCCTCGCTGACGAATGCGCTTTGCACCTGTCCGCCCCGGATTACCGCCGGAGCGTTGCGGATCTGTTCGGCGTACGAACGGATTTTGGCCAGTGCACGGTGGTCGCCGGAGTTCCAGGCCTGCCAGAACTCGGCGACCTTGGCCGCGAGCACGGGTGCCTGCGGCTGCCGCGGCGTGGGTCCGAAGACAGGTGCCAGATGTTCCAGGTCCGCGAACACTTTCAGTGCCTCCGTCGCGCGCGGATCGCCGCCCGCGAGCCGGGCCAGCGCCTGCGGCCACGAACGGTCCGGCGAGTAGCCCGCGTCGTTCCACGCGAAGTCCGCGACCCCGAACTCGGCGACCTCACTGGCCGCTTCCTGGTTCATCGGATTCGAGACGATCCCGTTGAGATACTCCGACAGCCCCGCTTCGCGATGCGCGTACGGCGCGAGCAGCAACCGACCGGCGGACTGCTCGTAGTCGTTGACCGGGTAGTTGTCCCAGAGGAACACTTTCCGCCCGTACACAGTGGACACCTGCCGAGCTTCGTCGTTCGTGACGCTCGGCGGGACCACCGCGGTGCCGGTCCATTGCACGAAGACGGACGGGTCGAGATTCTCCCGCAGCTGCGTCTTGTACGGAGAATCCTTGAGGTCGCTGTATTCCGTCGGCACGGTCTGCAATGTACGGACGCCGTCGTGAGTCTTCACGAAGTTCTTGGTGATCTCGTTGAGCAACGAAACCTGCGCCTTGCCCGCGGCGGCTTGCCCGGGCGCGCCGAACGCCGTCTGATCGCCGGCACAGTTCCACTTGGTGTAGGAGATGTCGTCGAACGGCAACGAGAACGACCGCACACCGAGGTCGTACACCGCCTGGAATTTCGCCTTCACCGCCGCCACATCCTGCGGCGAGGAGAAGCAGATCGAGACCCCGGGCGACAAGGCGTAGGTGAAGTCGACGTGGTTCGCGTTCGCCGTGCGCACCAGCTTGCCGAGCGCGGCCAACTCCTGCTGCGGATAAGGGTCGCGCCACTGTGCGCGCAGGTACGCGTCGTCTTTCGCGCTGTAGATATACGTGTTCGCCTTGGTCTCGCCGAGGAACTTGATCTGCCGCACGCGATCGTCGTTCGTCCACGGTGGACCGTAGAAGCCTTCGATCGACCCGCGCAAGGCCATCTTCGGCCAGTCCCGGACCGCGACCCCGCTCACCGCCCAGCCGTGTCCAATCCGGACAAACAGCTGTCGCAGCGTCTGCACCCCGTAGTATTGCCCGGCACCGTCGCGGCCATTGACGGTCACGCCGTCGCGGTGCACAGCAAGCGAATAGCCCTCCGCCTGCGTCGGCGCGTCCCCGCCAGTGCCCAGCCGGATGACGAACCCGCGCGGCGGACCAGAGCTGATCTTCTGGACTCCGTGCTGGTGCAACAGAGAAATCAGCAGGTCCTTGGCCGGACCGTCGGTAGTGCCGTCCGTGACCAGCACCACCGACGACGGCAACGAAACATCGGCGGCCTCGCGGGTTATTTGTTGCGGCGTCGGGGAAACGACCGGCGTCGGACCCGGTTTGGCAGCTGCCGGTTGGGCAATCGCGAGGGCGCTCGTGGCGACGACAACGGCGAGCCAAGCTCTGCGGCGTAGAGTCATGACTTCCTCTCAGACGGCGGGGACAGTGCGGTACAACGCGAAAGCAGCCAGGTACGGGGTCGCCCGCGATTGCGTGACGACCACGCGCAAGTGGCGAGCGGTGATCGGCGAGGGGAGGGTGACGAGCCGGTTCGCGCCGATCGTGGTGACGGTCGCGATCGTGCGCCAGGCACCGTCCACTTCGGCCTGGACGGTCGCGCCTTCGACGTGCTGGCCGCGCGTGATGTCCTCCCCCAGCCGGATCTGGTCGAAGGTCACCGGCTTCGGCAGCACGACGTCCATCGTCCCGACAAGCGCGCCGTGCGGCGGTGACCAAGACGTGGTGAGCGAGGAATCCGTGACCGCGTTCAACCCACAGGCCCCGGCCGCGAGATTCTGGCCCTCCGTCCGCGCGATGGCCTGCCCGAACGTCGCCAACGCCGCGCTGTCCGCCGGAGCGACCCGCCCGTCCGGACCCGGCGGAACGTTCAGCAGCAACGAGGCATTACGCCCCACTGACGCACGATAGAGGTCGACAAGCTGCGCGGCCGTCTTCGGCTGTTCGTCCGGGTGATAGAACCAACCCGGCCGGATTGATACGTCAGCTTCGGCCGGTGCCCATTCCAGATACCGCACGGACGGATCGGCGAGCACCTGCCGAGACCCGAGGTCGACCCCCTCCGCCCCGCCGACGAACAACTCCTCGTTGTGCGCGGTGTTCGGATCACCCGTGGTCGGCAGTGCGCTCCACTCGGTCTCGCGGGCCTGCCCCCTCTCGTTGCCGACCCAGCGCACGCCCGCCGGCCCGGCGAACGTGACCGTGTCCGGCGACAGCGCGTGAATCATCCGGAACCAGGTGGTGAAGTCGTAGGATTCGCTGATCCCGTTGCCGCGCCAGGGATTCGCCCCGTCCAGCCACAGCTCGTCGATCGGACCGTACTGGGTGAACAGTTCGTAGATCTGGTTCAGGTAGTAGGCGTTGTAATCATCCTCGGTCACGGTGAACCTGGGCAACTTCCCCGCCGCGAGCGCCGCGGCCCGGTCGTCGTTCGGCACCAGCGACGGAATGGTCCGGACTTTCGCCGCGCTGCCCGTGCCGTACCGCCCCTGACCAGCCGGCGAGTTCGCGCGGTCGTCGTAAGTCGCCTGCTCCTCGATGCTCAACGACTGCCCCGCGGCGACCTTCGCCTCGACCCGTTTCCCCTGGTCCGCGAAGAACTGCGGGGGCAACTCCGCACCGTCTGCAGGCGACAGGTACACGCCGACTTTCAGCCCGGCTTTCCGCGCCGAATCGATGTAGTCGCGCAAGATGTCACCGCGCGGATTGGCACATCCAGCGGCTCGGACCTGCCAATACGCAGACGGATCCTCCGCCCGGCCGTTCTGCGCCGCCTGCCGCGCCTTCGCCACTGAGTCGTCCGCGCACCCCGGCGTCAGCCACCACGGACTCGCGACCACGGAGTGATTCGTATAGCGGGTCGGATAAAGCACAAACCCGTCGTGATGCTTCGCAGTCAGCATCACCTGCGTCACGCCAGCCGCCTTCATCGAGCGCATCCACTGGTCAGTGTCGACGGCAGCAGGCGCGAACGTCGACTCTTTCTCCGCGCCGGAGCCCCATTCGCGGTCGGTGAAGGTGTTCATGCCGAAATGCGTGAAGGCCGTGACGGGCCGCTGCTGCCAAGCGATCTGCCCCGACCGCGGCACGGTCGCAGCGGCCTTGGCAAGGATCCGGTCCGTCCCGTCGCACGACTGCACCACCTGAATCGCAGCCGGCCGGACAGGCCCATGACAAGCGGTTGCTTCCCCCACCGCCGGCGCGGCGGCCGTCCCCCCAGCCGCCAGCACCGCGGCAAGCACCAGACTCGCGGAATTCGACACGGCAACCCTCCTTGTCGGCTCCGTAACCGAACGGTGACGGCCGGGAGCGTAAGTCGGCCATCCATCGGATGTCTAGACCTAATCGGCGGAGGAGGCTCGGCTTTCACCCGAGCGCCGAGGGTTGGATCAGCGCTGTTCCAAGCCTTCCGTCCGCTCTTCTGCTCGTTGCGCGGTGGAAGCACAGTGATCTGATGGATCGGCGGCCTGTACAGCGGCGGCCCGGGCTAGGAAGCGTATGCCAGCTGCTCTGGGTGAGATACCAGCTCCGCCAGCATGAGCCAGCACGGTGCAGCGCTTGCGGGACACCCCCGAGCCTCCCGCCAGGTCAGCCGTCCAGGAAACGCTCCAACTCCCCCACCACGAACCGCGGGTTCTCCTCGGCCAGCCAATGTCCCGCGTGCGGCACGTCCGCCGCTTGGACGATGTCGGTCACCCGCGGGGCCACCGTCGCTCGGATCGCGTCAAGTTGGCCTTGGGCGGTCAGAAGCAGCGTCGGCACCTTCACCGGAGCAGCCGCCACGGTATCCCGGACATCCTTGTCCAGCGCCCGGTAAAGCTCGAAACCACCGGAGAGGGCCGCGGGGCGGCTGTAGGTCCGGGCGTACTCGTCGACCTCGGCTTCGGTGAACGGCGATCGTTCCGAGGTGCCGCCGAAGGCTGTCCCGCCGAAGGAAACCTGCGGGTAGAACAGCGCGAGGTATTCCCGCACATCATCGCCGACCACTGCTTCGGGAACGCGGCGTTGCGAGTGGAAGGCGATGTGCCAGCTCAGCGTCCGGTAAGTGGCGGCATTGATCGCGGGACCGGGAAGCGGCAAATCGAAATAGCCCAGTCGAGCAGTATCTCCGGGGAATTGGCTGGCGTACTGGAATGCCACCGCCGCACCGAAATCGTGGCCGACGACGGCGGCATTCCGAAGTTGAAGCCGCTCCGCGACGAGGGTGTGCACATAACGCGCCAACGTGGCTTTGTCGTATCCGCTCGGCGAACCGGTGCTGTCGCCCAGGCCGGGGAGGTCGATCGCGTACACGGTGTGGTGTTTCGCGAGCGCTGGCATGACCGGCCACCAGCCGTACCAGGTCTGCGGCCAGCCGTGGATCAGCACGACCGGCGTGCCGCTGCCGCCGGTGACGTAGTGCATACGTACGCCGTCGACGTCGGCGAACTCATGCCGGAAGGTGCTTTGGAATGCGGGATCGTCGTGCGTCGCAGCAGCATAAGGAGCGGCGGAACAGGCCACGGTGCCGAGCGCGAGCACGAGGGACAGAGCGAGTGCCGCGAGAGAGCGGGGCACCAGCCGGGATGCGGTGATCATGCGGTCAGTTTCGCCAGCCCGCCCCGGCATGGGCACGGAAAATTGCCGTTCCGGCAAGGGGTTGCGTCCGATGCCCGTTCGGTCAATTCCTCGCAGCCGAACAGGCAAAGACGGCTTCGCTCCGCCCGGACGAGGGTAGGGATGAAGAGGCGTCAACAAGATCAGCACAAGGGGAGGAAGCGCATCATGCGGAAATACGTGGCCACAGCTGCCGTTTGCCTTGCGACAACTGGCGGCGCTCTGTTGCTGAGCGGCACGGCGTTCGCCAGCCGCATCGAGTACAACGGGCCTTACGAAACCCCAGACGATTGCGTCCACGCCCTGCGCGTCTTGCCGCCGGACCCCACGGTCGACGGCGCCGAGTGCATTCCCCGGAACGGCAAGCACTACATCGAAATCTCCCATACAAAATAAGAAAGGATCCCCGGCCCGAAAGGACCGGGGAGATCATCCAGCCGGAGCCAGCACCGCGTTCGCCGCCTCGACGTGGTGGCACGCCGCCCCGTTGTCGGAAGCGGGCACCTCGTCCCGGCACAACCGCTGCTGCGACTCCCCCAGCGCCGCGTAAACCGGGCACCGCGTGCGGAATACGCACCCGCTCGGCGGGTCCGAGGGGCTCGGCAGATCGCCAGCCAGCCGGATCCGGCTCGCGCGGTCCGCGCCGGGCGAAGGCACCGCCGACAGCAACGCCCGGGTGTACGGATGCCGGGGAGTCGCGAAGACCTCCGCAGTGGTGCCCTGTTCGGCCATGTGCCCCAGGTACATCACCGCGACACGGTCGGCGAAGTGGCGCACCACGGACAGGTCGTGCGAGATGAACAGATATGCCACCCCGGTCTCCTGCTGGATGTCCTGCAGCAGGTTGATCACCTGCGCCTGCACCGAAACGTCCAAAGCGGACACCGGCTCGTCGCAGACGATCAGCCGCGGGTCCAGCGCCAGCGCCCGCGCGATGCCCACCCGCTGCTTCTGGCCGCCGGAGAACTCGTGCGGGAACCGGTTGTAGTGGTCCGGCCGCAGCCCGACCCGGTCCATCAGGTCCCGCACCCGCGCCTTCACCCCGCCGGGCGGCGTGATGCCCTGCGCCAGCAGCGGGGCGGCAATGGCGGTGCCCACCGACTGGCGCGGGTTCAAGGCGGAAGCGGGGTTTTGGAAGACGATCTGCACCCGCCGCCGGTACTCCTGCAGGGCAGCGCCGCGCAGGGGGCCGATTTCCTCCCCGGCCAGCCGGATGCTGCCCGACGTCGGGTCGAGCAGGCGCATCACCAGCCTGCCGGTCGTGGACTTGCCGCAGCCGGACTCGCCGACCAGGCCGAGCGTCTGCCCGACCCCGATCGAGAAGCTGATCCCGTCCACGGCCTTCAGCGCGCCCGCCGAGCGGAACAGTCCCGACCGCACCGGGAAGTGCTTCACGAGGTCCCGGACCTCCAGCAACTCGGTCACGCCGCCTCCTCGAGATGGCACCGCGACAGATGCCCGGCGCCGGACAGCGACGGCACTTCGGTCCGGCACCGGTCGCCAGCCACCGACGACGCTTGCGGGCACCGGTCGGCGAACAGGCAGCCGGGCGGAAGGTCGAGCAGGGCCGGCGGGAAGCCCGGGATCGGCCGCAACCGTCCGGTTTCCTCCGCCAGCGACGGCATCGACGACAGCAAGCCCTGGGTGTAGGGGTGGCCGGGCGCGGCGAACAGATCGTCGACGGACGCGACCTCCATGCACATCCCGCCGTACATCACCGCGACCCGGTGACATACCTGCGCCACCACGCCGAGATCGTGCGTCACCATGATCACCGCGGTGCCCGTTTCCGCCTGCAGCTCGCCGATCAGGTCCAGGATCTGCGCCTGCACGGTCACGTCCAGCGCCGTGGTCGGCTCGTCCGCGACCAGCAGTTCCGGTTCGCACACCAGCGCCATCGCGATCATCGCCCGCTGCCGCATCCCTCCGGAGAACTCGTGCGGGTACCCGGCCGCGCGCCGCCGCGGGTCAGGGATGCCGACGCGGCCCAGCATGTCGACCGCGACCTCGGCCGCCGCCTTGCGCGACACCGCGTTGTGCGTCCGGTACACCTCGGCGATCTGCGAGCCGACCGGGTAGAACGGATGCATCGCCGACAGCGGGTCCTGGAAGATCATCGAGATCTTCTTGCCGCGATAGGCGCGCATCGCGGGCTCGGACAAGGTGTTGAGGTCGGTCCCGTCGAGCAGGATCTCGCCGGTCACGGTCGCCGGCGTGTCCTTGAACAGGCCCAGCAGCGCCTGACTGGTCACGGTTTTGCCGGACCCGGACTCCCCGACCAGCCCGATCGTCTCGCCCTTGCCCAGCGTCAGGTCCATCCCGTTGACCGCGTGCACGACGCCGTCGTCGGTCGGGAAGCCGACGCGCAGGTCGCGGACCGCCAGCAGCGGCGTTTCGGTTGCAGACACGTGCCCTCAGACTCTCACTCGGGGGTCGATCACCGCGTAGCACAGGTCGACGACCACGTTGGCCACGATGATGAAGAACGCGGCCATCATGGTGATGGCCATCGTCACCGGCAGGTCGCCGGACTGCGCCGCGTGCACCGCGGTGAACCCGACGCCCGGCACGGAGAAGATTTGCTCGGTTAGCACCGCGCCGCCCAGCAGGCTGCCGATGTCCAGGCCGAGCATGGTGACGATCGGGGTGAGGCCGGCCCGCACGCCGTGCTTGAACACGACGCGCCGGCGCGGCAGCCCCATCGCCCGGGCCGTGCGCATGAAGTCCTCGCCGAAGGTCTCCAGCATCGTGGTCCGGGTGACCCGGATGTACTGCGCGCTGAACAGCAGCGCCAGCGCCACCCACGGCAGCAGGTAGTTGCCGAACCAGCCGAGAGGTCCGGCCGGGCCGAACGGGGACGAGATTTCGTTGCTGGTGAACGGAAGCAGGTGCAGCGTGCTCACGAACACGAGCAGCAGCAGCAACCCCGTCACCGGGATCGGCAGCGACACTCCGCCCGAGGCGGCGCCGACGATGAGCTTGTCGGTCGCCTTCCCCTTGCGCAGCGCCGCGAGAAGCCCCAGCGACACCCCGGCGACTGTCCACAGCAGAACCGCGCCGACCGCGATCGACACCGTGTACGGCAGCGCCCGGGCGAGCACGTCCGTCACCGCTTCGTTGGTCTGGAACGACTTGCCGAGGCACGGCCACGCGCACACCGTCAACGCGCCGGGCGCACCGATCATGCGGCTGTGCACGAAGCCGGACAGGTAGTCCAGGTACTGCACGAAGAACGGCTTGTCCATGCCCAGCGCGATCCGGGCCTGGTCGATCCGCTCCGGCGTGCACTCCTGCCCGCACGCGGCCGCGGCCGGGTCCGCCGGGCCGATCTGGAACAGCGCGAACGTGACGAAGCTGATCACGACCAGCAGGACGGCCATCGCGGCCACGCGCCGCGCCAGGAAGCCGATCACGTCCGCACCCGCTTGGTCCACTGTGGACACCGCATCGCCGGGGAATCCTCTCGTTTCTGGAGTGCCGCTGGAGTGCTACTGCCCGACGCCGACGGCCGACAGGTCGATCGCCCCGAAGAAGTAGCCGACCTGCGCGTTGCGGACCTTGGAGCCGACCACGCTGTAGGTGTAGTTGCGCACCAGCGGGACGAGCGGGTACTGCTGCATGATCCGGTCCATCGCGGTGGCCCACTTGCGGCCCAGCTCCTCGGCGGACCCGTTCTGCCCGCGCAGCTGGTACAGCTCGCCGGACAGCTTGGCGTCGTAGTACCGCGGGATGTTCGAGAAGCCGTAGGTCTTGCCGTCGAGGCTCGGGCCGATGTTCGGGTCGACCGTGAAGCGCACCGACGAGCTGTCCGCGCCGCCGCACCAGCCGGAACGCGCGATGTCCGGCATCTGGTCGCCGGCGAGCACGGTGTAGTAGTTCGCGGTCGGGATCGGGCGCAGCTGCACGTCGACGCCCAGCGCCTTCAGGTTCTGCTGCAGAACGGTGCCGACCCCCTTGTACTTCGCCGACGCCTCGGCGTAGCCGTACACCAGCGACTTGGGATAGTTCTTGCCCTGCAACAGCTTCTTGGCCACTTCGAGCTTCGGCTGCCCCTTCGGGTCCAGCTCGGTGTGCTGCTCGACATATCCCTTCTGCGCGTCGTTGAGATACGACTGCGGGATGTTGCCGAACCGCTCGCCGCCGTACTGCAGCAGGATCGCGTTGCGGTCCAAGGCCAGCGCGAACGCCTTGCGGACGTCCGGGTCGGTGATGGTCGTCGTGTTGAAGTTCAGCACGTCCGTGCAGCCGAGGAGACCGGCGGCGGTGCGCTTGGAGATGTCCTGAGCGGACAGTTTCGCGATGTCCGACGGCTGCAGCGCGCCCTGGGTGTCCAGCGTGAGCGCGGTCGGGTCCGCGTCGGAGAGCAGCTGCTGGCTGATCGTCGCCTGCGCGGTCGACAGCGTGAAGGTGAAGGTGTCGGGCAGCGCCGGGCGGTTCGGGTCGGTCGCCGGGTCCCAGTTCGGGTTGCGGACCAGCTTCAGGCTGCGGCCGCGGTCGTAGGAGGCGATCTTGTACGGACCGCTCGACACCGGGTGGTTGGTGTAGTCGAGCTTGGTGTCCTTCGCCTGCGGCACCGGCGCGGTGTTCGACCGCGACACCAGCGCGGGGAACTCGGCGAACGGCTGCTTCAGGTGGAAGACGACCGTGTGGTCGTCCGGGGTGTCGATGGCCTTGAAATCGCCGCCCTGGTACGGGCCTTTGTAGCTGTCGTCGGTCAGCGCGGAGTCGAGTTCCTGCGGGGCCTGGGTGTAGACGTCGCGCGCGTAAGTGCGTTCGACGCCGTACTTGACGTCGCGGGCGGTGATCGGCGTGCCGTCCTCGTATTTCAGGCCCTGGCGCAGGGTATACGTCCAGGTGAGCCCGTCCGCCGACGCCTTGCCGAGGTCGGTCGCCAGGTCGGGCACGATCGTCGGCGGTTTGCCGGACGTCTCCTTCGCCATGGTCAGCGTGCGGTAGTACAACTGGCCGACGTTGGCGGTCTGGACGTAGTTGCTGTTGCCCGGGTCGAGGGTCTGGAAGTCCGAGGACATCAGGACGTGGATGTCGCCGCCCTTCGCGGTCGACCCCTCGGCCACCTTGACCGCGGCGCGTTTGGTCACGTCCTGCTGCCCGTTGCCCGCGCCGGCGGCGGGCTTCGGACCGCCGCACGCGGTCAGCGCGAGCCCGGCGGCGAGCGCCAGCACTCCCGCCGCGGTGGTGCTCTTTTTCACGAAATACTCCTTATGCAGAAGGGAAATCAGCGACGGGACGCCTTGGGGTCGAGCGCGTCCCGGACGGCGTCGCCCAGCAGGTTGAAAGCCAGCACCGTGATCGCGAGCGCGCCCGCGAGCACTGCCAGGAACCAGGGGTCGGAGAGATACCAGTTGCCCGCCTGTGCCGCGTTGAGCATCTGGCCCCACGACGGCGTCGGGTCCTTCACGCCGACACCGAGGAACGACAGCGCGGCCTCGGAGGTGATGTTGATCGGGATCAGCATGGTCGCGTACACGAGCACGACGCCCAGCACGTTCGGGATGATCTGCTTCAGGATGATCGACCGGCGGCTCGCGCCGAACGCCTTCGCCGCCTCGACGTACTCCTGTTCGCGGATCGAGAGCACCTGGCCGCGCACGACCCGCGCCAGGTACGCCCAGCCGAAGAAGCCGAGGATGATCACCAGCGACGAGATCGGGATCAGGCTGCCGGAATCGAGCGCGGTGCCGCGCAGGCGGGACTGCAGGATCGGGGTCAGCGACAACACCAGCAGCAGGTGCGGGAACGCGAGGAACAGGTCCATGATCCGGCTGATGACCATGTCGGTCTTGCCGCCGAAGTACCCCGCCGCCGCGCCGAGCACGGTGCCCAGCACGACCGAGACGACGGTGGCCAGCAGCGCGATGGTCAGCGAAACCCGTGCGCCGTAAGCCATCCGCGCGAAGATGTCGCGGCCGAGTCCCGGTTCGAGGCCCAGCCAATGCTCGCCTGAGGGGTAGCGGTAGTAGTCCAGCGGCAGGCCGGGCGTCGTGAAGCCGTCGAGGAAATCCGGGCCGGTGTGCGCGGCGAACGGGTCGGACCCCTCGATGCCGGTCAGCACCGGGGCGAGGATCGCGAACAGCACGATCAGGCACACCGCGACCAGCGCCGCCATCGCGACGCGGCTGCGCCGGATCCGCAGCCAGGCCGTGCCCACGAGGGTGCGGCCGGAGCGGACCGCCGCGACCGGGGCGGCGGCCGTGTCGACACCTTGCACGGGGTTCTCCTCATCGAGTGCGAACGATGGCGTTTGGTATACCAACTGCTCGTACAAGATCACAAGAGTGTCTTCGAGGATTGTTGCCGTGCTGTGTGCTGCTTGGTGCGGCGCGAAAGGACCGCGCTTCGACGGGGCGAGGCGCGGCCTACCAAATGCGCTCCGGAGCGGTGGTGCGATGGCCCGGCAGGTCACGGGGCTCGCGAGGGTGTCCGAAAAGGACGGTGCGGGCAGCTCGTGCGGACAGATTGCGGCCGATCTGGCTCGGCTGTTGCCGAGGACTCCTCTGGCGTCCGAGCGCTAAGCCCTCAGCTGTCGTCGACAACTCCCCCGACGCGCGAGAACGAGACCCCCGCCGTTGCCTACGAATCCCCCGTTGTGCGGGCACTAGGCGTCAGCACCTGCTCGCCCGCGGGCACCCAGCCGCCACCGACAATTTCCCGGTCCGCGGACACCCCGACCCCAGCCGTTGCCGACAATCCCCCAGGCCGCAGGCACCCGGCCATTGCCGACAACTCCTCAGCGTGCGCTGGAGTCAGCCGTCGCCGCCAACCGCCGAACCGCACGCACGCCAGGCATCAGCCATCGCCGAAAACTCCTCAACGCGCGCACCGGCGTCCGCCGGTGCCGCCAACAGCCCCACCGCACGCGCGCCAGGCATCAGCCATCTCCAACAATTCCCCAGCCGTCGCCGACAACACCCCCGGCGCGCTCAGGCGTCAGTCGTCGCCGCGCCCCAGCCCGCGCAAATGCCGCCCGCTCTCCATGTGCTCCATCAGCAGCGCTTCCACGGTCTCCCCGTCCCGCCGCGCGATCGCGTCGTACAGCGCCCGGTGCTCCCCCGCCACCCGTTCCAGGTCCTCGTGCTGCCCCAGCAGCCACCGCATCCGGCTGCGGAGCGTCAGTTCCAGCTCGTTCAACAGCTCGTTGCCCGCCATCGCCGTGACGGCCTCGTGGAAGTCCGCCGCCGCGCGGTGGGCCGTCACCGCGTCCCCAGCCGCGGCGGCGGCCGTTTCCTCGTCCAGCGCGGCGCGCAGCCGGTCCAGCCCGGCGCGGGAATGGCGGGCGGCCGCGAGCTTGAACGTCAGGATTTCCAGCGCCGCCCGCACTTCCTGCAGGTCCGCGATGTCGCTCGCGGTGAACTCCCGCACCACCGCCCACGTCCGGGGCCGCGGCGTGACCAGGCCTTCGGCGACCAGCGTTTTCAGCGCGTCCCGCACCGGGACCCGGCTCACGCCCAGATCCGCGGCGAGGTCCCGTTCGACGAGCTTGCTCCCCGGTTTCCGCACCCCGTCCAGGATCTCGTCCCGGAGCTGCCGGACGACCCGGTCCGTCTCGGATTCGACGCCCTGTTCCGCTGCCATCCGGCCATTCTCGCACCAGTGCCTCGACCGTCCACTGTGGCCGGTGATTTTCTCAGCGCGGATTCGTCTTCCGCCACGCCGCGTAATCCGCCACCGCCGCCCGCACGTCGAATTCCGGCGCGAAGCCCGTTTCCTCCCGCAGCCGCGAAATATCCAGATACGGGCCCGTCTCCCCGCCGGGCTTCAGCTGATCCGGCATCCTCGGCACGATCTCCGCCAGCGCCTCGGCGAACTCCCGGTTCGTCACCGGCTTCCCGCTCGACACGTTGTACGTGTGATATCTCAACGACGGTGCCGTGGTCAGCAACGCGATCGCGCGGCCGGCGTCCGGGGCGTAACAGCAGTCGAACCCCTCGTCGGCGACCAGCGCAGGCGGGGTGGCGCCGCACAGCCCGGCGTTGAGATATGACGGAATCGGGAAGAACGGCGATTCCGGGTCCACCAGCGGACCCCACACCGTCCCGATCCGCAGCACCACCGGTTCGACGCCGCTGCCCCGCAGGCTGTGCGTCGTCAGCGGCTCGACGGCCTTCTTGAACGCCACGATCAGATGCGGCAGATCCGCGGTCGGCAGCGGTAGCTCCTCGTGCCAGCAGGGTTCCTCGCGGCCGAGGTACACGCCGAGGCTGCTCGCGACCGCGAACCGCCGCACCCGCCATGCCCGGGCCGCGTCGAGAGCGTTGGTCAGGCCGGCCAGGTCGGTGCGGAAGAAGGCGACCGGGTCGTCGCCCGGGATGCTGCCCGCCAGGTGGACGATCGCGGTGATGTCGTACCGGTCGCCGAGGGCGAGGAAGGCGTCCCGGTCGGTCGCGTCGAGCGTTTCCACGGCGACGCGGTCCGCCAGGAACGACGGGACGTCCGTCCGCCGGTGCCCGGTGACCAGGACGTCCTGCCCGAGATCGGCGAGCGCCCGGGCCGTGTGCGCGCCGATCATGCCGAGACCGCCGGTCACGAGGATCATCGCGGCGCCCCGCACTGTGCGGTGAAGAGCTTTGTCATGCCGCGAACCTACGGACCGGCCGCCCGTCAGTTCTTGAACGAATCGCGCATCAGAAGTGCGTGCCGCCGTCGATGCGGACCTCGGTGCCGGTGATGAACGCGGCGTCCTCGCTGGCGAGCATCGCGACGACCGACGCGACCGTCTCCGGACCGGCGAAACCCTGGCCCAGCGCGGGAAGCAGCTTGCCGAGCAGGGTGAAATCGGCGTCCTCGGGAAAGCCTGGGCCGACGCTCTGCTTGCTCTTACCGCTGCCGTCGGTCATGCCGGACGAGATCGAACCGGGCTGCACCGCGGTGAAGCGGATGCCGTCCTTCGCGTATTCGGACGCCAGCGCGTGCGTCATCGACTGGATGCCGCCCTTGCTCGCCGCGTACGCCGCCATGTACGGGTGCGCGAACATCGCCGACGTCGAGCTGAAGTTCACCACCGCGGGTTTGTCGCCGTCCCGCAGCGCCGGGATCGACTCGCGGATCATCAGGAACGTGCCGACCAGGTTGACGCGCAGCACCTGCTCGAACGCGTCGACCGGCATCTCGTGGGTGTGCGCCGACCGCAGGATGCCCGCGGCGTTGACGAGCGCGTCCAGCCCGCCGAGCCAGTCGACCGCCGATGCGACCCCGGCCTTCACCGACGCTTCGTCGGCGACGTTCACCACCACAGTGCTCAGCCGGTCCGCCGCGTCGCCCGCCTTCTCGACGGTGTCCGCCAGGCCCGCTTCGCTCACGTCCGCGGCGACGACGCGCCCGCCCTCGGCCAGCATCCGCAGCACCGTCGCCTGCCCGATGCCCGAGCCAGCTCCGGTGACCAGCACCCGGCGTCCTTCGTAACGATTCATGGTCCGATCCTTTCGTCTACTGACACATTACGCCTTTATGGCACACTGTGCCACTCTGACGAACTGCGCACGCTTGACAGTGATCCGGTAACGTTGCGGCGTGAGCGGAAAGACCCCGACCCTGACCGAACGGCGCAAAGCGGCGACGCAACTCGACATCGCCCGCGCCGCCGCGCGCCTGTTCACCGAGCATGGCGCACAGGGAACGACCGCGGAAGCGATCGCCGACGCCGCGGGCGTCGCGCCGCGCACCTTCTACCGCTACTTCCGCACGAAAGAGGACGCGGTCGCCCCGCTGCTGGTCGTCGGCGCCGATTCGTGGCGGGACCACCTGGCGTCGACGCCCGAAGGAACGCCGCTGCTGAAGGCAGTCGAGGACGCGATCCACAAGACGATCTCCGCCGCGGACGCCACCCAGGAATTCACCTGGACCCGCGGCCTGCTGCGAGCCGCGAGCGGGGACGATTCGGCGCTGGCTGCCGTGTGGCACCGGGTGAACGGCGAATCGGAAACCCGGCTGCGGCCGATTCTGGCACGGCTGGCCCCGGAGACGGACGAGGTGACAGTGCACCTGGTCGCGGCCGCGGCGACGGACGCGATTCGGATTTCGCTGGAGATCTGGGCTGGGACAGAGGAGAAGGCCGCACCGGTGGAGCTGGCGGTGCGGTGTTTCCGCGGACTGTCCGGGGGGCTCGACGTTTCACGAGGCCGCTGACCGAGGCCTAGGCGTCCGATCGGCGCGCCCTGCGATCGGCTGCCCGCCGCCGTCCGGTCTGGCTCGCGGGGATGCGCGGGTGGGCAGCCCCGGTCGTCGGCTGGCCCGGAATAGTGCGCGGCAACGGATCCTCGGTGACCCGGTACCAGGCCCGGATGTTCGCCGGTTCGGCCCATCCCCGCACCGCTTCGGCGACCTGCCGATGGACGTACCCCGCGTGACTGCACGTCTCGTGCCAGGAGCTCCGCCGCTGCTCCGCGGTCAACGGCCGCTCGAACAGTTCGTCCCGCAACGCCAGCTGACGATCGAGGTCGTGCTCGACCGCCGAAGCCCGGTCCAGACCGGCCGGCGTCCGGTCCTCGCAGACGGGGCACGGGCAAGTCCAGAACTGCTCGATCTCAGGGGTCCGGCGGAATACCTTCGAGCAGGTCTCGATCCGGTGGTAGCTGAGCAGCCGCGGCACGAATACCGAAGGGCCGCCCGGACGGCCGCCGGACGCCGGATACAGGTGCTGCAACGAGCTTCTCGTGCCCACCGCCGCCGCGTGCGCACCGTGACAAAGCAGGCCCACGGCGGAGATGTCGCAGCGCAACACCAGCACCGGCGTCGCGCAGTCGGCGAGGAAACGCAAAAACGCGCGCAGCAACTTCTGCACACCGAACGGATCGGCGCGGTGCTCGAGAACGACCGCGACCGGCACCCCGTGCCGATTGACCTCCCGCGCCAACGCGGCCGCGATCGGTCCGCTGTCGAACCACCACGAAGAGAGGGGCAGCGTAGCGACGGACGGTTCCCTCGCGGCGGCCAACAAGATCCCGCGCAGGCCCGTCCAGTCGCGCGCCGCGAGGTAGCCGGAATCGGTCAGCGGCAGCAATCCGAGCCTCCGCTGCTTCCGGCACCACTCCGGATGCGTTCCAGTTCCGGCGCACACCCGCCGTTTTCCCGCGTAACGCTCGGCGTCGCACAAGATCGGTCCGTCGAAGCCCTTCTCTCGCAGGCGCTTGACCGCATCCGTCGCCGACCGCCCGGTCAAAACGAGCCCGGTGCCGTGCGCCGCGCAGACACCGAGCAATGCCTCGGACCGCGCGGGCCGGCATTGGACCAGGAGCCGCCCGGAAAGCCCCGCCAGTGCCGGATCCCTCTCTCCACGGTGACGCAAGCCGACCTGCCCCGTCACTCACTGTCGCCTGGATGCCGACGCCAACCACACCGGAGGCGTGCGCCGTCCTCACCCAGCGCAGACCCGTGCCGCCCGGTGAGTGACGCCGCGAGTCAGCGGAACTCGTGCACGACCTCGATCTCCCCGACCAGGTGCGCGTTGAACTCCGCCAATTCCTCGGCAGGAACCCACAGCTCCAGGATCGTCTCCCCGCCCGCCTGCCGCACCGGGTAGCGGTCGAGGAATGCCGTTTCGACGCGGAAGCGGGTCACGTAACCGGCGCCGTCGTACCGGACGTTCCAGTCCCGCGCGATCTTCACCGCGTAGTCCTCGTTCAGCACCGGGTAGAAGATCGGCTGCTCCGGCAACCGCGGCGGCCACTCGCGCCAGCCGGACTGGCGCACCAGCTCCAGCTCGGCCGGGCCGGTCGGCCGCCACAGCTCGGTCGTCGCGGTGTCCATCGGGTCCCCCTTTCGACGGCACAAGGTAGCCGTCGGCCGCGGGCGCGAGACCGGTTTTGGTCTCGCACCCGCCGGTCTACCAAAGCGCCGCACCGGCCGTCTGCGTCCAAATCGGACAAAGCGCCACGCAAACCCGGGAGGCCCAACCAGGACAGCCGTCCAGAACGGTCGCGAGCGCGCATCGTTCCCGTCCGCACCCTTGACAACCCGCCACCGGCCGCGTTTATGGTATACCAAACAATGAAGGGTGTGCGCGATGAAGCGTTCCGCAGTGGTGGCCGCGGTGGCCTTCACCCCTTACGTGGCGATGATCGCCGGCCTGCCCTGGTTCAGCGGCGGCGGCCGGATCTGGTTCCTGCCCGAGATCGGGTTCTGGATCCTCCTCTGGGTGGCCCTCACGCCCGTGTTCCTCGGCGTCGCCGACCGCATCCGGCGCCCGGGCGCCGCCGAAACCGAGCAGGAGCAGCGATGAACGCGGGCGCGATCGTCGCGCTGGCCGTGGTGGCGCTGGCGGTGGTCATCGGACTCGCCGCGCGCGGCCGGAAGCAGATGAACCTCGAACAGTGGACGGTCGCCGGCCGGTCCTACGGGACGCTGCTGTTCTGGGTCCTCGCCGCGGGCGAGACCTACTCCACCTTCACCTACCTCGGCGCCTCCGGGTTCGCCTACGCCAACGGCGGCGCGGCGTTCTACATCGCCGGCTACGGAACCTGCGCCTTCGTCCTGTCCTACTTCTTCCTCCCTCCATTGTGGAGGTACGCGAAGAAGCACAACCTCGTCACGCAAGCGGATTTCTTCACCCACCGGTTCCGCAGCCCGTGGTTCGGCGCGCTGACCGCGATCGTCGGCGTGGCGTTCATGATCCCCTACATCGAGGCGCAGCTGCTCGGCCTCGGCCAGATCGTCGAGACGACGACCGGCATCAACCGGGTCACCAGCATGGTGCTCGCGGTCGTGCTCATCGCGGTGTTCGTCTACGCGTCCGGCATGAAGGCCGCCGCGTGGGTGTCGGTGCTCAAGGACATCCTGCTGATCGGCACCGTGCTGGTCGTCGGCATCGCGATTCCGCTGCACTACTTCGGCGGCTTCGGACATCTCATCGACACCGTGCAGGCACAGCACCCCGGCTTCCTCGGCGTACCAGCGCCGGGCAGCCCGCTCGGGGTGCCCTGGATGATGTCGACCCTGTTGGTCACGAGCGCGGCGTTCTTCATGTTCCCGCACGCGCTGGCCGCGATGTACACCGCGAAGTCCGAACAGACGATCCGCCGCAACGCGATTTACCTTCCGCTGTACCAGATCCTGATCGCGCTCACGCTGTTCGTCGGCTTCGCCGCGGTGCTCGTGGTGCCGGGGCTGAAGGGCAGCGCCACCAACGGCGCGCTGCTTTCGCTGACTTTGAAGACCATGCCGTCGTGGGTGGTCGGTCTCGTCGGCGGCGCGGGCGCGCTGGCCGCGATCGTGCCGATCAGCCTGCTGCTCCTGCAGTCCGCGACGCTGCTCGCCCGCAACGTCTACCAGGGCGTTCTGCGCCCGAAGACCAGCGAACTGGGCGTCTTCCGGCTGTCGCGCGGCCTGGTCGTCGTGGTGACCGCGGTGGCGCTGGTGTTCGCGATCTTCCAGCCCGCGCTGCTGGTGAACCTGCTGCTCACCGGACAGAACGGCGTTTCGCAGTTCTTCCCGGCGATCGTGCTGGGGCTGGTGTGGCGGCGGCTGACCAAGGCGGGCGCGGCCACCGGGCTCGTCGTCGGTGTCGCGATCGTCGCGTGGACGGTCCTCGCTTCGAAGAACACGTTGTGGGGCCTCAATCCCGGCCTGCTGGCGATCATCGTCAACGTCGTGCTCACCGTCGGCGTCAGCCTCGCCACCTCCGAGCGGCGCGAGCCGACCGTCGAGGCCAAAGCCGTGGAGGGAGTCGCGTGAACCTGTTGCTGCGCAACGTCCGTCCCGGCGGCGGCGATCCGATGGACGTGTTAGTACGAGATGGCCGGATCGCCGAGTTCGGGCCGATCGCGGACGTCACAGACGAGGTTCCGGTCGAAGACGGCGGCGGCGCACTGCTGCTGCCCGGCCTCGTCGACGCCCATTGCCACCTCGACAAGACCCTCTGGGGCCTCCCCTGGGTGCCGAACACCGCGGGTTCGGTCCTCGCCGACCGGATCTCGAACGAACAGCGCCGCCGCAAGGAATTCGGGCTCCCCTCGCCCGAGCCCGCGGCCGCGCTGCTCGACGCGATGATCGCGAACGGCACTTCGTACGTCCGCGCGCACACCGATGTCGACCCCGAATTGGGGTTGTCCGGCATCGAGGCGGTGCGGGAGGCGGCGGCGCGGCATCGCGGCCGGGTCACCGTCGAGCAGGTCGCTTTCCCCCAGGGCGGCCTGCTCACCCGGCCCGGCACGCTGGAACTGCTGGAACGGGCGGTGGCGTCCGGCGTGGAGAACGTCGGCGGCATCGACCCGGCCGGCTACGACCGCGATCCGCGCGGGCACCTCGACGCGATCTTCGACATCGCCGCCCGCCACGGCTGCGGCGTCGACCTGCACCTGCACGACGAAGGTCCGCTCGGTGCCTGGGAAATCGAGCTGATCATCGAGCGGACGAAGGCGCTCGGTCTAGCCGGGAAGGTCGCGATCGGGCACGCGTTCGGCATCTGCGGCATCCCGGACGCACAGCAGGACCGCCTGATCGACGGCCTCGCGGAGCAGC
Source organism: Amycolatopsis sp. AA4 (assembly GCF_002796545.1). GTDB lineage: Bacteria > Actinomycetota > Actinomycetes > Mycobacteriales > Pseudonocardiaceae > Amycolatopsis. The sequence goes on along the minus strand of NZ_CP024894.1, from coordinate 3,505,016 downwards.
AGATCACGCTGACCACCGCGGCGGTGTACGACCGGCCGGTGCCGCCACTGGCCAAAATGCACGCCGCGGGCGCGAACGTCGCGTGCGGCAACGACGGCATCCGCGACCTGTGGGGACCGTACGGCGACGGCGACATGCTGACGCGCACCATGCACCTGGCGTACCGCAGCTCATTCCGGACCGACCCGGAGATCGAACTCGCGCTGTACGCGGCGACATACGGCGGCGCGAAAGCGTTGCGGCTCACGGATTACGGCCTGAGGATCGGCGACCACGCTGATTTCTTCCTCGTAGACGCAGAGTACCCGGCCGAAGCCGTCGTATCCCATCCTCCGCGGCGGCTCGTGGTGAAGGGCGGGGCTGTCGTCTCGCGGCGATAGCCCCGCCCGCTGCGCTACTCCTGGAACGCCGGGAAGGTCGGAGGGAACAACTCCCCCGCCTCCCGGCGTTCGACGTCCCGCTCCGAATACGCGGCGCGCATCTTCTCGAACAAAGCCTGGGCGCGACGGCGGAGGTCCTGCTCGTCGACGCCGGGGACGTGCCCGTCGACCAGCACCGGCTGGCCTGCGACGACGGAATGCGTTGCCTGGCGGGCGGTTCCGCTGAGCAGGAACGTGCGGATCGGGTCATCCCGCACGCCGTCACGGAGGTCGCCGACGTGGAACGCGACGAGGTCCGCCTGCGCGCCCGGCACCAGCTTGCCGAGGTCGTCGCGGCGAAGCGCGCGGGCGCCGCCGAGCGTTGCGGCTTCGACGTACCACTCCGCCGGGGCCGCGTCGGCGCGGTCGTCCATCACCTTCGCCAGGTGGACGCCGACATCCATGCCGCGCACCAGGTCCGGCGGGAAGGAATCCGTGCCCAGACACAGGTTCAGGCCTGCTTCGCGGTAATCACGGAACGAGCGCAGGGCGTGGCCGTAGCGGAAGGACGTCAGCGGGCAGTGGATTACGGACGCGCCGGCTGCGGCCAAGGTCGCGACGTCGCCTCGGTCTTCGCCGTAGACGTCGGGATGGCGGTCGAGGACTTGGCCGTGCGGGATCAGCAGACGGTCGTTGAGGAGGCCGGTGCGCTTGAGCATTTCCAGCGGTGTTACGCCGTAACGGTCGAGGATCAGCTCGCGCTCCAGCACGCCTTGCAGGCAGTGAAGCCGCACCAGGACATCGCGCTCGCGTGCCGCTTCGGCGGTAGCGCGCATGAGGTCTTCGGTGAGGGTTTCGATGCGGCACGGCAGCAGAACGCCGTTGACGAGCGGATCGCCGAGTTCCTTTGCGTGGTCGAGGAAACGCAGGGCATCGGCTAGCCCTTCCTCGCCGCGCCGCTCGTCGAAGGCGACCGTGCGGGCACCGTCCACAGTGGCCACATTGACGCCGGAACGGTAAGCCGGGCCTAGATATCCGCGCAGCCCGAGATTGCGGGAGAAGTCCGCCATCGCGACGAGTTCCTCGTACGGCTCCGCCCACGACGAGTGGACTTCCGACGCGATCGGCATGAACGTCGTGATGCCGTGCAGCGCAAGCTGAACGAGCGCGTACTCGCGAATGGTCTGCCGTTCTTCCAGGGTGAAGACGTCGCGGCGCCGGTTCGCGAAGTAGTCCTCTGACCACTGCAACCCGGCCGCACGGTCTGCGGTGGCCCAGGAATCGAGGAGGAGATGGTCCACATCGGTCAGCGCGTCGAGGTCGATCAGGCCCGGGAGGACGAGCGATTCGCCGAGGTCGACGTCGAGGTCGACGCTTCCGGCATACCGCGGGCCGACGTAGGTGAGGACGTCGTCCTCCCAGACGACCTCGCCGTTTTCCAGCAGGGCGTGCCGCCCGTTCTGATGGGCCAGCACATGGCGGGCACGCCAGCGAGTGCGCATGGGATTCCTTCCGCTCGGTGCATTTAGGTATACCAAATGGCGGAACCTGGAGGCCAGCCCTTGCCGGGGGCGGGTTTTTCCGGGAACCTGGGAGGAGGTTCGCCGATACTGTCGGTGACAGCGGCGGGAGGGGATCGGATGGAGCCGGGTTTCGCGTCGGAGTCCGAGCGCGTCACGGAACGGCTGCGGAACGAAATCCTCGACGGCACGCGGGTTCCGGGCAGCAAGCTGGTCGAACGGGACCTGGCCGCGGAGATGGGCGTGAGCCGCGTGCCGGTGCGGGACGCGTTGCGCGCGCTGGTAAACGAGGGCCTGGTGACGCCGCGGCCGCGGTCGTGGTCGGTGGTGCGGGAGTTCACCGCGTCGGACGTCGCGGATCTCAACGAGGTGCGCACCGCCTTCGAAGGCCTCACTTTCCGGCTCGCCGCGCAACGCCGCACGCGCGAGGGCCTGGCGCGGCTGCGGGAGGTGCTGGACACGGAACTGCACGCCGCCCGCGCCGGCGACGCGGTGACCGCCCGCCGCGCGGCCGCGGACTTCCACGAGGTCGTGACGTCCCTGTCGGCGAACGAACTGCTCGGCGAGTTGGAGCGGACGTTGCGCAGCCGCATGCGCTGGCTGCTGGGCCAGCACGACGACCTGGAAGCCATGGCGGCCGAGCACGAGCTTCTGTACGAGGCGATCGTGGATCGGGACGTCGAGCGGGTGGAACGGCTGGTGCTGGCCCATCTGGCGACGGGCACCAGCGAGGCGGCTCGGCGGCATTCGGCGGAGGAGGCCGCTTCGGCGGGGTGAGCCGCGTCGTCCGCGGGACTTCGCGGTACGACGAGTTGCGGGCCCTCTCGGGTCGGCCAGCGCGCTTGAGAGCCCAGAATCTGGCGGGCAGCAGCAGGGATATCCCAACCGCTGTCGCGATTCGATCAATCAGCACCGGTGAGATATCAGCCGCCCTCCATTGCGGGCAGTGCGACACCGGTGATACCCCCAGTCCTCCCAGTGCGGCTGCGCTGAGATCTCAGTGCAGCGGCGTGCATCCCCCGTGAGATCTCGTGGGATCGAGGCGGGGCACTAGTCCGCCGAGTTGAGATCTCACCATCGCTCCACTCCGCGCGCCCTTTGTAGAACTGCGTCAGCACTAGCTTCCCGTGTTGAAGCCTTCCGGACCGCACCTTCCCCGGGAGACCTCAGCGAGACGTCCGCACCAACCGGTTGCGGCTGAGATCTCAAACCGGTGCCACGCCCGCCCTGTGTGATCTCGCGGGGCCAAGACAGCCGCACCAATCTCCAGCGTTGAGATCTCAGGTCGATGCCACGCCTGGCCTGGGTGATCTCAGTGGGCCAAGACAGCGACACCAGCCCTGAGCGTTGAGATCTCAGTGCGGTGCCACCACTCCACCCGCGAGATCTCCGCAGGACACGGCGTCCGCACCAGCCCGGCAGCGTTGAGATCTCGGCCGCGGCACCGCAGCCGCTCCGTGAGATCTCAGGGAGCGTCGGCACCAGTCCGGCGGGTTCCCCGTCCCCCGCCGGACTTCGTCCCGTCAGAGGTCAACGACTGCTAGACCGTCCGCCACCACGATGCCGTCGTGGAGCACCGTCCGATCCTTGCCGCGGTCCATCACCGCGCTGGTCGGGGTTTCGCCGTCCACCAGGACCAGGTCCGCGCGGTCTCCGACCGCCACGCCGGGCCGGTCGGAGATTCCCGCCAGGCGGGGGACGTCGTGGCTCATGATCGACGCCCCGCCCATCGTCGCGACCGCCAGGGCCATCTCGATCAGCTCGTCGCGGCGGAACCCGTGGGTGAAAGCCAGCTGCCACGTGCGGTCGAGAAGATCGCAGTTGCCGTACGGGCTCCAGTAGTCCCGCTGGCCGTCCTCCCCCAGCCCGACGCGCACGCCCGCGGTCGTCAGGTCCGCCAGCGACAATTGCCGGTCGACGGACGGCGCGACCGTCGCCATCGCGATGTCCAGCTCGGCGAACGTGTCAATCAGCCGGCGGCTCACCGCTTCCGAAACCGAGCCCAGCTCGTACGCGTGCGACATCGTCACCTTGCCGCGCATGTCCAGCGCGCGGACCCGCTCGATCACCAGGTCCGTCGAGAACACGCCGAGATGCCCCGGCTCGTGCAGGTGGATGTCCACCTCGACGCCGTACTTCTCGGCCAGCCCGAACACGACGTCCAAGTGCCCCTTGGGATCCTTGTCGAGCGAGCACGGATCGATCCCGCCGACCACCGTCGCGCCTGAACGCAACGCCGCCTCCAGCACGTCCACCGTGCCGGGCTCGCGCAGGATGCCTGCCTGCGGAAACGCCATCACTTCGACGTCCGCATGCCGGGCGAAGCGCTCCTTGGCCGCGAGCACCGCGTCGAGCTTCTCGAGCTGGCAGTCCACGTCGACCTGCGCGTAGGTGCGCACGCGAGTGGTGCCGTTAGCGATCATGCGCTCCAACGTGCCCGCGACGCGCTCCGGCAGCGACACCTCGGCCTTCCGCCAGTTCTCGCGGTCGTTCAGCATCATCGCCCAGACGCCCGGCGCCCCGGTGTGCGGCCGGAACGGCAGGCCGATGCGCGTCGAGTCGAGGTGGACGTGCACGTCGCTGAACGACGGGAACAACAGCCGCCCGCGCCCCTCGACCACCGCCTCGCCGGACGCCGCCGGGTCATGCGGGCGAACCGCAGCGACCCGGTCGCCGGCCACCTCGACGTCGCTGCGCTGACCGCCCCAGGGACGGACGTCACGGATCAACACGGAGAGCACCTTTCTCGACGGGAGCACTTTGGTATACCAAGAGTACTAGACGTCGCCCCGCGGCGTTCTCCGCACAAGCTCATCGGCAACACCTGCCGCCGAGGCGCAAGAAATCGCCACCAGCCGATCGATGCCACCCGGATCCAGTCCGGACTCGACCGGCTTCCCTCGGCGGCGACCAGTCCGACCCAAGCGCGCCGCCAAGAAGGCAGCACGCGGCAATCGGAAAAAGCGGACGATTCGCCCCGACCTCCAATGACGTCGGCCCCGCCGAAGCAGCAAGTGATACGCGTCACAGCGAAGCCCGGTAAGAAAGCGCGTCCATTTCCCGATAGGAGGAATGCAGCGAATACTGCTCGGCTGACGATCAGCGCTCGATTACTGCATTCAGTCTATTTCGCGGCACAGATTCCCGAGGAGAAGCTCGATCGTGATCGTCCAGCCGGACGTTGCCGGACCCGTTGACAACGTTGGCTCCCCGCCCGCCGGCCGCAGGCCTTGGCGCACCGCGGTTCTGTGCGCCGCCTGGCTGCTGGCCGCGACCTGGCTCCAGCTGATCCGCGGCCCGGGGCATCGCGCGCCGGACGTCCCGTGGGCCGAAGACGCGAGCGTTTTCGTCAACCAGGCGCTGCGGCATTCGTTCTGGGACAACATCTTCGCGCAGCACGCCGGGTATCTCCAGGTCGTCGCGCGGCTGCTCGCCCAGCCGGTCCGGCACCTCCCCGTCGCGTGGTTCGCGGTCTGGCTCGCGGCGACCGCGGCGTTCGTCGTGGCGCTGATCTCGCTGCTGGTTTGGTTCCTCAGCGGCAAGGTGGTCCAGACTTTGTGGGCGCGCGCCCTGCTGACCGCGCTGGTTCCGCTGCTGCCGCAGGCCGGGTTCGAAGTGAACGGCGCGATCTGCGACCTGCACTGGCACCTCGCGTATGCCGCGTTCTGGGTGCTGCTGGTCCCGGCGAAATCCCTCCGGGGACAGCTCGGCGCCGCGGCGGTGGTCGTCCTGGCCGCGCTTTCGGATCCGCTGACCGCGTTGGTCCTGCCGATCGCGATCGTCGGCATCCTTCGGACGTCGCGCCGACGCCTCGCCTTGATCGCCCCGGCCGCGATGTGCGCGGCGCTGGCTGTGCAGGCCTGGGTGCATTTCACGCAGTCAGTGCCGTTCCGCGCGAGCCCCACGAACATCTGGGACCTCCCGAAAATCTACGGACTCCGCGTCGTCCTGAGCGCACTGATCGGCGACCGCGAACTCACGTCCGTGTACGTGCCGCTGGGCATGCCGATCGTCGTGGCCGCCTGCGTCCTCGTGCTCGCCGGCCTGGCGGTTCTCCTGCGCGTCGCCGACCGGCAGACGCGGATCATCGCCGTCGCGTCCCTCCTCGCGTCCGTCGCCTACCTGGTCGTCTCGGTCGGGATGCGCGGCACCGGCGGCGTCCTCCCCCGGGAATCGTTCGGGCTGGGCGATTCCCGGTACACGATCGTCCCGCTGCTTCTGGCGTGGACCGCGGTCATCGTCCTGCTCGACCGGGCGGCAGCCCGCTCCGGCCCGGCGCGGAACGCTCCCGGCGTGGGACCGTCCGCGCTGATCGGGATCGTCACCGCCGCGTTCCTCGGCATCCAGCTGCTCAGCGACTGGACCCTGCCCACCGTCCGCTCGTTCGGGCCGTCCTGGAGTGCCAGCCTGCGGACCGCCGAAGCCACCTGCGAAAAGCCGCTCGGCGAGCGTGCCCCGCAACCGGCGCCGCTCGTCGCCGAGAGGAACGGGAAGACCTCCGCGCCGATCGTCCCGGGGCCGGACGACGTCACGATCGTCGTGGCGCCCGAACCGCCGCCCGGCGAGCCGCTCCTGTTCGGAGTTGTTCTTCCCTGCTCCGCGCTCCGGAAATAGCGCGGTGGCCCGCACCTGGTCGATCAGGTGCGGGCCACCGGGCTGACAGTTATCTGTGAATGCGCAGCGCTTCCCAGGCCCGATGCAGCTCCGCGTTCAATCGGTCGATTTCGCGACGCTGCGCGGAAACCGTCTCGGCCAATTGATCAGCGTGTCCGGCCTGCGCCGCGGCCTCGTACTGCATTTGCAATACGCGGGTGTAAAGCGCGACGCGGTTGTTCTCCATCGTGGCGAGCAGATCCGACTCCGTGTAGGGGCGCAACGCGTCCTCGAGCCCCTGATCGGCCGCGCGGTACAGCACGCCCATCCCGAAGACGGCAGGCACCAGACCGAACCGCCACTGCTCGTTCCCCGGCCGGGCAAGGACGTCTTCGACCGCGGTGGCCACGCCGTTGCGCTCGCCGCCGGCGTGCTGCGCGACCGTGAATGCTCCCGCTCCGACGAATCCGGCAGGCGTCAGTTCGTCGTGCCACGCGGTCGGGCCGTCCGCGCTCGTCGCGTGCTTGTCCTCCGGCGCGAGCGGCGAGGGCTCGTAGTACAAATCCCGCCGCGCGCACGGCCACAGCAGGTCGTGCATGACGACGACGGCGTCCGGGGCGTTGTCGAAAATCCAGCTCAGCTCGCGTTCCACGACCGCGTAGTTGTGGTCGCCGTCGAGCACGTAGAGATCGGCGACCGGCAGTTCCGGCAGCACCTCCGGAGAGGGCGTCGTCACCAGGTGCAGAGCCGGGTTCTCGGCCAGCGTCGCGCGGAGTTGCGCGGTCGCGCCGGGATCGACGCAGTAGACCGCCTTCGCTCCCAGCTCGACGTACATCCCGCTGACCTGCCCCGATTCGACGCCGACCTCGACGACCGAGCGGATCTCGCGGTGCGCGAACACGACCTCGAAGATCTCCCGGAACACCGCCATCGAATGCAGGAGCAACGGCTGCTTGCGCGCCTCCCGCATCTGGGCGTACGGATCGTCTCGCGTCCCGGCACGCCGGGCCAGCGACGACGGACCTTCCATCAATGCCCCCTCAGCCGCCGCGCGGCGATCCGAGCGGCCCCCGCGGTCACCCCGATGACGCCGCGTTCGCGGAACTCGTCCCGCACCTTCGCGGAAATCCGCGCGGTCCGGTCGGCGGGCGGCATGCGGTAGCCGAGCCCCGACCGGGACCGCGGCAGCATCGCGAACGCGACCGTGACCTGAAGGGAGCTGACACTCCCCCCGGCCTTCTCCGCGAGCGGAAGCCAGATCGCGGCGAGCGGCGAATGGAACTCGACCATGTTCGCGCCCAGCCACGCGCAGTCCTCGTAGTGCAGCCGGGCGAAATCGTCCGTGCTGTTCCAGCGCAAGGTCTGCGGCCGTCCGCCCGCGATGGCCCGGACCTCGATCCAGTCCACCCGGACGAGCGCCGGCCGGCCCGGGATCGCCAGCGAGATCAGCTCGAGGTCCGCGTCGTGGACGTCCATCCGGGCGAACGAAAGCCCGTTGTGGTTGATCCGCACGCGACGGCTGGTCCCGTCGTGCCATTCCCCGTCGCCGGTCCGGTAGCGCAGCGTGGTCGCCGACGATTCCCCGGCGGGCTCGAACATCGCCGGGTCGACCAGTCCATTGTGGATCGCGCGCGCGGCGGCGCCAAGGTGCGGGTCGGCCGCCGCGAGCAGCGCGGGCCAGAACGAATCCCGCATCTGCAGGTCGTCGAGGTCGCTCGGCGAAAGGTACGGGATCGCCGGCACGAGATCGTCCGGCAGCACGCGGGTGACGACCGCCGAGCCGAAGTTGTCCTCGTGCTCCCAGTTGCCGAACACCGATGCTTCCTCGGCGGTGGGCAGCTTCAGCGAGGAGGTGAGGATGTTGGCCAGCCGCTCCTTCGCCGTGTCCACCAGGGTGGGCCACGCCGTGTCGTCCAGTGCGACGTAACGGTTCCACTGCTGCTGGAACGCGCGGATCCCGTCCTGCACCGCGGTGCGCTCCAGATTCTGCGAATCCCGGCCCGCGGCGACGCCCAGCACCGGCGAGCCGTCCTCGGCGAAGTCGACGAGCGAACCGCACAGCGCGTTGACCGACTGCTCCAGGACCTCCGGGCTGCGGACCACCGCGCCGACCGCGTCCGCCGGATGCCCGGACTGGCCGAGATAGCCCTCGGCGCGCAGCCCGGCGAGCAGGACCTGGACGGACCGGTCGTCGGTGGCGAGGTAGAGGCCGGCCGGTTCGATGCCGATCCCGGCGAGCCGCAGCACCCGGGCGAGCTGCAGCTGGATCGTGCCGCCCCAGCCGAGGTCGACCAGCGTCAGGTCCGGCCGGTCCAGCGCACCCGCGTCGCGCAGCGACCGGACCAGTCGTTCGCGCGCCGCCGTCGCGGTCACCGCGAGCCGGTTGACCAGGTGCGGCATCTCGGTGAGCGCGACGCCCAGCCGCTGCGCGATCTCGTCGTTGTCCAGCACCGTGTCGAGGTCCTCGGCCAGGTGCGGCACCTCCCCGACCCGCAGGTGCAGCATCGCCAGCAGCTGCCGGACGGTCAGCTCGTGGCGTTTCCGCACGAACTTGACGATCTCGTCCCGGTCCGCGCTCTCCAGCGCGGCGATCGAGGTGACCTGGCGCGACAGCCAGATCGGCTTCGCGGTCACGTCCCATCCCCGCGCCCGCGCCGCGTTGTTGACCAGCTCGGACAGCAGTTCGCCTTCGCGCATCGGGCACCACACGACCGGCGTGCCCGCCTGGTGCGCCTTGAACGCGACCCATTCGGCGAAGCCGGTCAGGACCGGTCCGACGATCGCCGCTCCGTAACGCCAGGCGGTCTTCACCGCGCCGGTGCCCTCCGGCGAGAAGCTCTGCAGCGTCTTCGCCCGCAGGCTCGTGATGCCGAAGTCGCCGCGGTCCGCGTCGAAATGCGGGGCGTACGCGCCGAAGGGGTCCTCCGGCTCCTGCTCCCGCTCGAGGATCCGCGCGTAGGCGTCGTCGATCCGCTGGTAGTGCACGGTGCGGATGCCGAGCTTCTCCGGGACCTCGCAGTCGGCGACCTCGTTGTCCCCGACGTGCACCACCTGCTCCGGGCTGACGCCGAGTTCGGCCAGGACGATCTCCCACAGACCGGAAGCTTTGTCCTTGCCGTGCTGGTGCGACCGGAAGACCCGCGCGCCTTTCAGCGCTTCGAGGCCCGGGCGGTCGAGCAGGTGCGCCAGCTGGTCCTCGGTGAAGTACGTGTCGGAAACGAGGACGACCGGGACGTCGTTCTCCCGCGCCGCTTCGATGGCGGCCGCGACGTCGAGGTCGACGACCGTGAACTCCCGCTCGGCGTCGACCTCGGCCTGGACCAGTTCCTTCAGCGAAGCGCCCCGGAAGTGCTGGAGCGGCATCGCGCGCCAGATGTCGAACAGCGACACCTCGCTGCCGGGTGCGTCGCGCCGGGCGTTCCGCTCCGCGACGATCCGCATTCGCCGGAAGGCGGCGTCGGAAATCCAGTCTTCGCACTGTCCGCCGCGGCGGAGCCGCGAGCCCAGGATGCCGAAGAGGTCGGCGGGGCGCGGAGTGCGCCGCCAGAGAATGGTGTCGAAAACGTCGAACGAAACAACGGAACAAGAACCGTCGGCGAGGACCTGGGCGACCTGCCGGAGTCTTCGGTGCGCGGTCTGGTTAGGGTCGAGCATGGTTCCCCCCTCTGCACTGCTGGCGATCTGCGAAGAAAGATATCCCAGTCCCTTTCGGCCGATTCACCCGGACGGATTAGTTACCTCGCCGTGACCAGCGGGCGGGCTTACTCGGCCGCGAGAGCGAGCCACCGCCTCCGACTGCCGTCCGTTCAGCAGATCCCGTTAGGCAAAACGGCGTAAACGCGCTGCGCCAAACGAAAACTACCACGGAGTAGCTTGTGGATCCCCGTTCTCCGGCGTCCGTGAATTTCTCACGTTGAATTCCTCACGCTCAAACACACACTGCGGGGTGCCGCAGGGCGAATCAACCGGCGAGCAGACGGAGAAGCCTCGCGGTCTCCGCCGCCACCGCCGTTCGCCCCAGCCGCACGTATTTCCGCGGATCCACCGCGTCCGGCTGTTCCTCCAGAAACTGCCGGACCGAACGCGTGAACAGTCCGTTGAGATGCGTTGAGATATTAACCTTCGTCATCCCGGATACCACGGCCCCGCGCAGTTCCTCGTCGGACAGGCCGGACGAGCCGTGCAATACCAGCGGGACCGGTACCGCGTCTCGCAATCGGGCTACCAGCGCGCGGTCCACCTGGGCGGTCCGTTCCACCATCGCGTGCGACGTGCCCACGGCCACCGCCAGCGCGTCCACTCCGGTCGCGGCCACGAACTCCGCCGCTTCGCTCGGGTCGGTGCGGGCGCCGGGCGCGTGCACGCCGTCCTTGCCGCCGACCTCGCCCAGTTCCGCTTCCACCGCCACCCCGGCGTCGTGGCAGAGGTCGGCGATTTCGCGGGTCGTGCGGAGGTTTTCCGCGTACGGCCGGCGCGATCCGTCGTACATCACGCTGTCCACGCCCAGTGCGATTCCTTCCCGGATCAGCTCCGGGTCTTCGATGTGGTCCAGGTGCACCAGCACGTCCACGGAAGCGCGGCGGGCGATTTCCAATGACGCCACGGTGATCGGGGCCAGTCCGCCGTGGTAGCGGACGCAGTTCTCGCTGATCTGCAGCACAACCGGCAACCCGGCTTGTTCCGCGCCTTCGGTGATGGCCTCGGCGTGCTCAAGCATGATCACGTTGAACGCGCCGACGGCGGCGCCGCGCTCGCGGGCGGCGGTCAGCAGCCGGGGCAGGTCGGGGCGGGTGATCATGCGGGGGCTCCGTTCAGGAATCGGTGGTAGGCGGGGAGGTCGACTTCTCCGGCGACCGGACGCAGCACAGCCGCGGCACCCAGGGCGGCGGCCGTGCGCAGGGCTTCGATCAACGGGCGACCGGCAGCTAAAGCCAGGGCCAGCCCGGCGGTTGCGGCATCCCCGGCACCGGTTGGGTTGCCGTGCACGCCAGGGATGGCGGGGACGCTGAACACGCCAGCGGAGGTGTAGGCGGCGATCCCGGCAGCCCCGCGCGAGACGACGACCAACGGCGCGCCCAGCCGGAGAAGCGCAGCGGCACCAGCGGCTTCGTCAGGGGCGGAGGTTGCCGCGAGCAGTTCTGCCTGGTTCGGTTTCACCAGCGCACCGGCTCGGGCGGCGGTCAGCAGCGACGGGCCGGAAGCGTCGACCAACGTCCGCACCCCCGCCTCCCGGGCGATGCGGACCCATTCGGCGACCAGGTCCGGCGAAGCGCCGCGCGGCAGGGAACCGGAAACCACCGCCAAATCAGCTCCGGAAAGGCATTCGGCCAGGCGGGCGCCGAGGGCCCGCCATTCCGCTTCGGACACTTCCGGGCCGGGTTCGGTGTAGACAGTCGGATGGCCGTCCCCGGTCACCGTCACGGTGGTCCGGTTCTCGCCGGAAATCGGGACGGCCGCGAAGGGAACGTCCAGCGCGGCCCCGAGCCACCGGCCCGCCTCCCCGCCCAGCGGGAGCAGCGCCCGGACCGGGACGTCCACGGCGGCGAGCACCCGGGCGACGTTCACGCCCTTGCCGCCCGGCCGCCGCTGGACCTCCCGCACCCGGTTCGTGTCCCCCAGCGCGTGGGCGCCGATCCGGTAGGTGACGTCGACGGCCGGGTTCGGCGTCAGGGTGACGATCATCAGACGAGGATCACCGAGCGCGTCAGCGAGCGCGGGCGGTCCGGGTCCAGACCGCGCCGGGCGGCCAGCGCGACGGCGAAGCGCTGCGCCACCACGAGCGCGGCGAGCGGGTCCAGGTCGTGGTGCACGAAACGCGCGCCGGTGCGGGCGACGTCGTCCGCGAGCCCGGCGGGGGCCGGGCCCAGCGACCACACGAGACGGCCGGGCTGCGCGATCGCGATCGGGCCGTGCCGGTAGTCCATCGCGGGATAGGACTCGGCCCAGAACTGTGCCGCCTCACGGGTTTTCAGCGCGGCTTCGAAGGCCAGGCCGACAGCGGGGCCGCGGCCGATGAAGGTGACCTGTTCCGCGTCGAGCAGGTCGTCGATCGGTTCGGCCAGCGCTTCCGCACCGGCCGCGGCGAGTTGGCCGATGTCGTCGCCCAGACCGGCGCGCAGCAGGGCGAGCGTGCTGGTGGCGAAGCGGGTCTGCACGACGGATTGCTCGTCGGCGAAGGAAAGTTCGACGACCTCGTCCGCCTGTTCGGCAGCGGGGCTGTCGCCGACCGCGGTGATCAGCACAGTGCGCTGCGCGGGCATCGCGGCGAGCAGATCGACGATCTCGGTCGTGGTGCCGGAGCGGGAAATCGCCACGACGCGGTCGTATTCGCGCGAAGCCGGGTATTCGGAGCCGGCGAAGGCGTCGGTGACCCCGAGACCGCGTTGTTCGCGGGCGACGGCGTAGCTCATCGCGATGAACCAGCTGGTGCCGCAGCCGACGACGGCCACTCGTTCGCCCGGCTGGGGCAACGCGGCGGACGGGGCCAGCGCGGCCGCCGCGCGCCACATTTCGGGCTGGGAAGCCAGTTCGGCGGCCGCGAAGGAGCCGGAAGCATCCGGAAGGGAGGACACGGGATGGAGGCCTTTCGATCCAGGGCGGGGACGTGATCGCATCCGGCACCCTACTTGAGTATTTTTGATTGGTCTATGCGTTATAGCGCAGATTCGATCATCCAGTCGAGTCCGCCCGCCCTCTAGGATGAGCAGCGACCCGGCCCCGACCAGGAACGAGAGACCCGGCATGACGCCCCAGCAACGCCTGAACGCCCTGCTCGAATTGGTGAGCGAACGGGGCAACGTCACGATCGCGGAGATCGGCGACGCGCTCGGCATCTCCCCCGCGACCGCGCGGCGGGACCTCTCGATCCTCGCCGACCAGCGGCTGATCACCCGCACGCACGGCGGGGCCGCCGCGCTGGGCACCGGCTACGAGCTGCCGCTGCAGTACAAGATCGCCCGGCAGGCCGAGGCCAAGACCGCGATCGCCGCGCGCGCCGCGGACCTCGTGCGACCAGGCGAAACGGTCGGCCTCAACGGCGGGACCACGACCACCGAGGTCGCCCGCGCGCTGGGCAAGAGCGAGCGGTTCGTCCGCAGCGACGGCGAAACCGGGCTGACCGTCGTGACCAACGCGCTCAACATCGCCTACGAGCTGTCCGTGCGCGCGCAGGTCAAAATCGTCGTGACCGGCGGCGTCGCGCGGCGGCAGTCCTACGAACTGGTCGGCTCGCTCGTCTCGGAAGCGCTCTCGGCGTTCGCGCTGGACACGGTCATCCTCGGCGTCGACGGACTGAGCGCGCAATACGGCGCGACCACCCTGCACGAGGGGGAAGCCGAGGTCAGCAGGCACTTCAGCCAGGTCGCGCGGCGCGTGATCGTGGTGGCCGACGCGACGAAGCTGACCAAGGCCACGTTCGCCCGCATCTGCCGGCTCGACGCGATCGACGTCCTGGTCACCGACGCCGAGGTGCCCGCCTCGTTCGCCGCCGACCTCGCCGCGGCCTCCGTGGAGCTGGTCGTCGCCGCGTGAGCGGCCCCGCCACCCATTGCGCATTTATGATTGATTTGCCATCATGCAGATCAATATCACGCAGAGGTGAGGTGGCGACGTGGTGAACCCCCGGGTGCTGCGGGTCGGCGTGGTCGGCGTCGGCCTGCGAGCCGAGATCGCCCGGCACGTGGCGGAATCCGGGGTCGCGGCGGAGATCGTGGCCGCTTCGGACCCCGACGAACACGGCCGGGCGCGAGCACGCGAAATGTTCGGCGACGTCGAGATCGGGTCCGAGCATCACCAGCTCGCGAACCGGGTCGACGCCGCGATCGTGACGTCCCCGGACTGGACGCACGCGGAGATCGCAGTCGACCTGCTCCGGGCCGACGTAGCGGTGTATCTCGAAAAGCCGCTCGCCACCACGCTTCCGGACGCGGACGCCGTACTCGCCGCCGCCCAGGAAACCGGCAGCAAGCTCTACATCGGACACAACTTCCGGCACGCCGCGGTCGTCCGCACGCTCCGCGACGTCGTGACGCGCGGCGAGATCGGCGAAGTGAAAGCCGTGTGGTGCCGCCATTTCGTCGGCAACGGCGGCGACTACTACTTCAAGGACTGGCACGCCGACCGCAGCCGCGTGAATTCCTTGCTGCTGCAGAAAGCCAGCCACGACCTCGACGTCATCCACTACCTCGCCGGCGGTTTCACCCGGCGCGTCACCGCGATGGGCGACCTGGCCGTCTACGGCAAGATCACCGACCGAAGCGGCCAAGGCGACCGTCTCGCCGACGACTGGTTTTCCTTCGACAACTGGCCTCCGGCCGCGCAAACCGGCCTCAACCCGGTCGTCGACGTCGAGGATCTGTCGATGGTCCACATGCGACTCGACAACGGCGTCCTGGCCAGCTACGAACAGTGCCATTTCACGCCCGACTACTGGCGCAACTACACCGTGCTCGGCACCGAAGGCCGCGCGGAGAACTTCGGCGACACCGGCGGCGGCGTGGTGAAAGTGTGGAACCGCCGCCGCAATTGGGCCCGAGACGGCGACCGCGAATACCCGATCGACGGCGTCGAATCCGGCCACGCCGACGCCGATCTCCTGACCATGACTGAATTCCTGCGTTACGTGGTGCACGGCGATCCGCCGGAGCTGTCGCCGATCGCCGCCCGCGAAGCCGTGGCGGCGGGCGCGCTCGCCACGCAATCCCTTCGTTCCGGCTCCGTGCCGGTCGACATCCCTCCCCTGCCCGAAACGGTAGCCGCCCATTTCTCCCCGCCGGAAGGAAACCGCAGATGACTTCCCTCTCCCACTGTCCCCGCTAGCGCAAAGGGAAGGAACGCGAAACCCATGCGCGTGCGCACTCTGACCCGGCGCGGATTTCTCCGCGGCACGGCTGCGCTGGCCCTGGTGCCCGCAGCCGCGGCGTGTGCCGAGGCCCCCGCCGCAACGTCCGGGCCGGTCACCGTCGAAATGTGGCACGGCCAGAGCGACACCGGCCTCAAAGTCCTCAAGCAACTGGTCGCCGCGTTCCAGCGCGAGCACCCCGACATACGGATCGACCTCGGCGGCGGCGTGCTCGCCGACGCCATGCTGCAGAAGGTGACCGCGGCGCTCGCGTCCGGCTCCTACCCGGACATCGCGTACATCTTCGGCTCCGACCTCGCCAGCATCGCCCGCAGCCCGCGCGTGGCCGACATGGGCGACGTCGTGCACGGCCAGTTCTGGAAACCCGCGCTCGAAGCCGTCACCGTCAACGAGCGGGTCCGCGCGGTGCCCGCGATGCTCGACTCGCTCGCCGTCGCCTGCAACAGGAAACTGTTCCAGCAGCACGGCGTTCCGCTGCCGGACGAATCCTGGCGCTGGCAGGATTTCGTGGACACCGCTAGGAAACTGACCGACCGGAACCAAGGCCAGTTCGGCACGGCCTGGCCCGGCGCGGGCGACGAGGACACGGTCTGGCGGATCTGGCCGATGATCTGGGACCTCGGCGGCGCCATCGTCGGCCAGGACGGCCGCAGCATCGGCTTCGCCGACAGCGGCGTGCGTGCGCTCGAGGTGATCCGGAAACTGGCCGCCGACCGCAGTGTCTACATCGACCCGAAACCCGGCTCCGAGCAGATGTACCAGGCCTTCGCCTCGGGCCGGATCGCGATGGTGCCGACCGGTCCGTGGCAGCTGCCCGACATCGCCGACGCGGGACTCGACTACCACATCGTCCCGCTGCCGACGTTCACCGGAAAGCCGATCACGATCTCCGGCCCGGACACCTGGACGGTCTTCGACAACGGCGACCGGCGCCTCGCCGCGGCCAAAACCTTCCTGCGGTGGCTCACCGCGCCGGCCCAGGACGTCGTCTGGGACGTCGGCGCGGGCAGCCTCCCGCTGAGCGCCGAATCGCAGCGGCTTCCGGAGTGGCAGCAGAAAACCCAGGACACCGCCGGGCTTTCGGTCTTCGTCAAGTCGCTCGAGAACTCGCACGTCCGCGCGAACCACCCGGCCTATCCGCAGGTTTCGCAGGCAGTCGCCGCGGCCATCGTCTCCGTGCTGCTCGGGCGCGCGACCCCCGCCGATGCCATGCGCGACTGCGCTTCCGCGGCCAACGCCGCCCTCATCATCCCCCGTTAGGACCCCGCCCATGTCCGTACATCCCGGCCCGATCACCGTCGCTCCGGCCGCCAAGACCCGGCGCCGCCGCGAAACCGCCGCCGCCTGGGCCTACCTGAGCCCCTCGGTCGTCGTCATCATCGGCCTCGGTCTGGTGCCCGTCGTGTGGTCGCTGATCCTGTCGTTCCAGGCCGACGACCTCGTCACCCCGTCCCGGTTCGTCGGCGTCGACAACTACGCGGCGCTCGCGCAGGACCCGCACTTCGGCCAAGCGGTCGGCAACACGCTGCTGTACACGGCGTTATACGTTCCGCTGAGCATCGTCCTCGGCCTCGCGCTGGCGCTCGCGCTGAACCGGCGGGTGCGCTTCATCGGCGCGTACCGGACGTTGATGTTCGTTCCGTTCGTGCTGTCGGCGACCGCGCAGGGCGTGCTGTTCTCGTTCATCCTCGACCCGGAATTCGGCGTCGCCAACTCGCTGCTGCACCGGATCGGCCTGAGCCCGCAAGGGTTTCTGACCGATCCGTCGCAGGCGCTGCTGGTCCTGGTCGCCATCACGCTGTGGAGCGGCACCGGGTTCTGCATGGTCGTCTTCCTGGCCGCGCTGCAGGACGTGCCGCCGTCGCTGATCGAAGCCGCGCGGCTGGACGGCGCCGGCCCGTTCCGCATCCTCCGGCACGTGACCCTGCCCGCGGTGCTGCCGGTGACCACCTTCCTGACCCTGTGGCAGCTGATCCAATCGCTGCAGGTCTTCGACCTGACGTACGTCACCACGAAGGGCGGGCCGCTCGGCTCGACCACGGTGATCGTCTACTTCATCTGGCAGCAGGCCTTCCAGAACTTCACCGCCGGATACGGCGCCGCCGCGGCCTACGTGCTCGCGGTCGTGCTGCTGGCGCTCGGGCTGGGCGTCCGGCTGCTGCGCCGTACCAAGGAGGTCCGATGACCACGCGCACGCACGTCGCGCCGGTTTCCGCGGCTCAGCTGCCCGACGTGCTCCGTCGGCCCCGGCGCTGGCGGCTCCCGTTCAGCCCGTGGCATCTGCTGCTGGCCCCGCTGGCGCTGGTGTTCGCCGCTCCGCTGGTGTGGCTGCTGCTCAGCTCGGTGATGAGCAACGCGGAGATCAACCGGTTCCCGCCGTCGCTGTGGCCGTCCGGGATCGACTTCTCCGGCTACCGGTACGTGCTGGAGAACACGCTGTTCCTGCGCTGGTTCTCGAACTCGCTGATCGTGTCGGTCGTGACCGTGGCGGCCAACCTCGTGTTCGGCTCGCTCGGCGGCTACGCGTTCGCGCGCATGCGGTTCCGCGGTTCGAAGGTGATGCTCGGGCTGATGATGGCGACCATGGCGGTGCCGTTCCAGCTCACCATGATCCCGACGTTCCTGGTGATGAAGAAGCTCGGCCTGATCGACTCGCTCGGCGCGCTGATCGTCCCGTCGCTGGTCACGCCGTTCGCGGTCTTCCTGTTGCGGCAGTTCTTCCTTTCGCTGCCGCGAGAACTGGAGGAGGCGGCCTGGATCGACGGCTGCTCGCGGCTGCGGGTGCTGCTCCGGATCGTGCTCCCGCTGTCGCGGCCCGCGCTGAGCACCGTCGCCGTGCTGACCTTCCTCAGCACGTGGAACGACCTGACCTGGCCGTTGATCGCGATCAACCACGACACCCAGTACACCCTGCAGCTCGGCCTGACCACCTTCCAGGGACAGCACCACACGAACTGGGCGGCGGTGATGGCCGGGAACGTCATCACCGTGGCGCCGGTGCTGCTGGCGTTCCTGGGCGCGCAGAAGACGTTCATCCAGTCCATCACCTCCAGCGGCCTCAAGGGCTGACCGGTCATCAAGAGGAATCACGCATGCCGCACCGCTTCGACCTGCTCGTGCTCGGCGACGTCAACCCCGACGTCGTCCTCGGGCCGCTGACCGGGGACCTCGACTTCCGGCAACGGGAGCACCTCGTCGGCCACGGTTCGCTCACCCTCGGCGGGTCCGCCGCGATCACCGCCGCCGGGGCCGCCCGGCTGGGGCTGGACGTCGCGTTCGCCGGGCGGGTCGGCGACGACGCCGCCGGTCGCTTCGTCCGCGACCTCCTCGACGACCGCGGCGTCGACACCCGGGCGCTCACCGTCGATCCCACGCTGCCGACCCCGCTCACCGCGATCCTGACCCGCGACGGCAGCCGGGCCATCGTCACCAGTTCCGGAGTGCTGGACGCGGTGTCGGCGGCGGACGTCCCCGCCGAGCTGCTCGCGAGCGCCCGGCACGTGCACGCCTCGTCGTACTTCCTGATGCCCAAGCTGGCCGCCGGGCTGCCCGAACTGTTCCGCACCGCGCGGGCGCACGGCGCGACCACGTCGCTGGACACCAACGACGACCCGGCGCGACAGTGGGATCCCAGCGGCATCCAGCTGGTACTTCAGGAGACCGACTTCCTGCTGCCCAACGCCGCCGAAGCCGTTGAGTTGTCCGGGAAATCCAGCCTCCTCGACGCCGCCGCGCATCTCGCCGCACCGGGTCCGACTGTCGTGGTCAAGAACGGGGCCGACGGCGCTCTCGCGCACCACCGCGGCGAAACCATCACGGTTCCCGCGTCCCCGATCACCCCGCTCGACACCGTCGGCGCCGGGGACAGCTTCAACGCCGCGTTTCTCGCCGCGACACTGCGCGGCCTGCCGCTTCGCGACGCGCTGCGGGCCGGGATCGAGGGCGGCGGCCGTTCGACTCTCGCGCGCGGCGGGATCGACGGCCAACCCACTTGGAACGAGCTCAACCTCACTGAAACGGAAAACGCATGACCACCAAGATCACCTTCGTCGGCGCCGGCAGCGTCGTGTTCACCCAGGGCCTGCTCGCGGATCTCTTCGCCTACCCTGAACTGGCCGAGGTGCACGTCGCGCTGCACGACATCGACCCGGAACGCCTGCGCACCGCGCACGCGGCGGCCGGTCGCATCGCCGAATCCCGCGGCGCCAAGCCGGTCCTCACCGCGCACCTCGACCGTCGCGAAGCCCTCGCGGACGCGGACTTCGTCGTCAACATGGTCCAAATCGGAATGGGCGAGGCCACCCGCGTCGACTTCGACATTCCCGCGCGCTTCGGCGTGAAGCAGACCATCGGCGACACGCTCGGCGTCGGCGGGATTTTCCGCGCCCTGCGTACTTTCCCGTTCCTGCGCGCGCTCGGCGAGGACATCGCGCAGGTGTGCCCACAGGCGTGGCTGCTGAACTACACCAACCCGATGGCGATGAACGTGCAGTACCTCTCCGAAACGCTCGGCCCGGACCGGGTGGTCGGCCTGTGCCATTCGGTGTACTGGACGGTGCACGACCTGGCCAAACTGCTGGAGGTGCCGCTGTCGGAGGTCACCTACCACGCCGCGGGCGTCAACCACCAGGCCTGGGTCCTGCGTCTGGAGCACCAGGGCGCCGATCTGTACCCGCGGCTCGCCGAACTCGCCGAGGACCCGCAGCTGCGGCGGCGCGTGCGGTTCGACATGTTCCGGCGGCTCGGCTACTACCCCACCGAAACGAGCGAGCATTCCTCCGAATACGTGCCCTGGTATCTCGGCCACGCCGGCGAAATCGAACGGCTGCGGCTGCCGATCGGCGCGTACCTGGACGTCGTGGCGGAGAACGAGGCCGAATACGAACGTACCCGCCAGGCCGTCGAACGCGACGAACCGCTCCCCGTCGAGGGCACCAACGAATACGCGCCGCAGATCGTCCACAGTGTCGTCACCGGCACGCCGCGGACCGTTTACGGCAACGTGCTCAACCGCGGGCTGATCCCGAATCTGCCCGCGACCGGCGCGGTCGAAGTGCCGTGCCTCGCCGACGCCACCGGCATCCGGCCGACGCGCGTCGACGCGCTTCCGCCGCAGCTGGCCGCGCTCAACCGCACCTACCTGAGCACCACCGAACTGGTGGTGCGCGCGGCGATCGAGGACGATCCCCGGCACATCCGGCACGCCGCGATGACCGATCCCGCGACGGCGGCCGCGCTGCCGGTCGAACGCATCTGGGAACTATGCGACGAAATGGTGCTCGCGCACGGCGACGCGCTCCAGCCCGGATTGCGGAAAACGCTGGGCCGCTAACGAGTCTTGACGGCGCGGCGCGGTGATCCGCTAAACTTCCGGTGCCTGCCGGACGGGCAGGTGCCAGAAGTACGCCCAGCCGGTAATGCGGTTTCGCCCGCGAGCCCGGACCCAGTCGCCAGGATGTCTTCGGCACTTCCGAGGCGGGGCCGTACTCACCATCGCTGGAGTCACCAGATGCCTTCGCTCCCTGGTCGGATTTCTCGCGGAACCGCGGCGGCCGCCCTGCTGATCGGCAGCTCGGCTTGCACGTTCGGAGCCGCGGGCACGGCGGAAAGCGCGCCGCTGCCCGCGCCGCAGAGCCAGGTCGCCCTGCCTGCCCCGCACGCCGGGTTCGACTACCAGATCGGCGGTCCTTACCAGCCGACGGCCGACGTGCAGGTGGTCAGCCGCGACCACAGCGTCCCGGCCGCCGCCGGGGTGTACAACATCTGCTACGTCAACGCTTTCCAGGCCCAGCCCGGCGCCGAAGGCGAATGGGGCGACCTGGTCCTGCGCGACGGCAACGGCGACGTCGTGAAGGATCCCGATTGGAACGAGGCGCTGCTCGACCTGCGCACCGAGGACAAGCGGAACCGGGTCGCGGCCAAGGTCGGCGGGTGGATCGACGACTGCGCGGGCAAGGGTTATCAAGCCGTCGAGCCGGACAACTACGACAGCTTCACCCGGTCCCATGGCCTGCTCAGCGCCCGGAACGCCCAGGACCTCGCGAAGCTGCTTTCCTCGCGCGCGCACGGGAAAGGCCTCGCGATCGGCCAGAAGAACACCTCGGAACTGTCGTCGTCGCGCGCGGACAACGGGCTTGACTTCGCCGTCGCCGAGGAATGCGGCGAGCAGGACAACTGCGCGGAGTACACGAAGTATTTCGGCAACCACGTGATCGTCATCGAATACACCGGCGACGGTTTGCGCAACGCGTGTGCCAAGTGGGGCAGCACTCTCAGCATCGTCCAGCGCGACCGGGACGTGAAGCCGAAGGGCGATCCCGCCTACGTCCGCGAAACCTGCTGAGGCTTCCGCCGTCCTGCCAGCGTCGCCGCGCGGATGCTGGCAGGGTGGCGGAATGGCCGACGAGTACCCGTTCGACAACGCAAGCGCCCCGGCGAGCGACCGGATGGCCGCGCTGGAAGCCAGCTACGACGCGACGACCGTCCAGCACCTGAGCGATCTCGGCGTCGGCGCGGGATGGTCCTGCTGGGAGATCGGCGCCGGCGGCGGATCGATCGCCCGCTGGCTGGCTCAGCAGGTCAGTCCGGCAGGCCACGTGCTGGCCACGGACCTCGACCTGCGGCTGCTCGCCGACCTGCCCGCGCCCGTTTCGGCGGTGCGGCACGACGTCCGCACGGAACCGCTCCCGGACCGGAAATTCGACCTGATCCACGCCCGCCTGGTGCTGATCCACTTCCCGGAACGGGACGACCTGGCGGCGAAACTCGCCGAAGCGCTCGCGCCGGGCGGTTGGCTGGTCCTCGAAGAAATCGAACCGCGCGGGCAAACCGTGCTCGCCGCGCCCGACGAGGCGAGTGCGGCGGTTTTCGGTTCCGTGCAAGGCCGAATCCTGGACCTGCTCGAACGAGCGGGCAGCGACGCGGCATGGGCCGGGCGGCTGCCCGAGGTGCTCGCCGGGGCCGGATTGCGCGACGTCGGCAGCGCGCGGACCACGACGAGGTGGCCGGGCGGCGGGCCGGAAATCCGGTTGCTGGCCGCGAATTCGGTGGAGCTGGCCGACCAGCTGGCCGCGGACGGCGTGCCGCCGGAGGAACTCGAGCAGTTCCGCCGGGTGCTCGCCGATCCGCGGTTCGCCGTCTCGTCCTATCCCCTCGTGTCGGCGTGGGGACGCCGTTAACGACGGCGCGAGATCGCCACCCCGGCGAGGCAGAGCACACCGCCGACGAGGCCGTACGCGGTCGGGGTTTCCGACAGCAGCAGCCAGGACAGCAGCACGGCCACCGCAGGCACGGCGTAAGTCACCATCGTGAGCCGACCCGCGTCCGTGCGGCGCAGCGCGTACGCCCACGCGGTGAAGCCGACGGCGGTGGGGAACACTCCCAAGTAGACGCTGCCGAGCACCGCGCCTGTCGGGGCCCCCTGCAGTTCGCCGATCAGTTGCGGCGTCCACGGCAGCAGAGCCACGGTGCCGACGACGCAGCCGAGCCAGATCGCGGTCAGCCCGTCGACGTGCCGCAACGTGATCTTCTGGACCATGACTCCGGCCGCGTAGAGCACGGCGGCGAGCAAGCACAGCAGGACGCCCGCCCAGTCGTTGCTTCCGGTGGCCCCGGTCGCGATCAGCGCGGCCCCGGCCAGCGCAACGAGCGAGCCGATGACGAGCGAGCGCGAGAAGCCTTCGCCGAGGAACTTCCCGGCCGCGACGGCGACCATCAGCGGCGCGAGGTTCACCAGCAACGCCGCGGTCCCGGCGTCGACGTGCCGCTCCCCCGCGTTGAGGACGACGGTGTACGCGGCCAGCCACAGTACGGCGTATGCCGCGACCAGCAGAAACGCCTTCCGCGACAGCCGCACTCGGACGGCGCCCTTGACGACGGCGAACACGGTGAGCGTCACGGCCGCGACGGCGAGCCGCAGCAGCGCCAGCGGTGCCGGGGACAGCGCGTGCCCAACGCTGCGGATGGCGACGAACGACGACGCCCACAGCACGACTGCCAGCCCCGCGGCGGCCGCGATCTTGCCGAAGTCGGTCTTGCCGGCGGGTTGAACGGTTTCCACGAGATCGGTCACCTGGCCATCGTCGCCTCGCGCGGCTGTACAGCACAAGCGATGAGTTCTGTACCTCCGTTAAGAGCTGCTGTACATTCGCGGCATGCTGGACATTCCCCGGCTCCGCGTGCTGCGCGCAGTCGTCGCCTCCGGGTCGATCCGCGCGAGCGCCGCCGCGCTCGGCTACACACCGTCCGCGGTGAGCCAGCAAATCACCACGCTGCAACGGGAGACCGGGCTGCAGCTGTTCGAACGGTCCGGCCGCGGCATCGAGCCCACCGAGGCCGGACGGACGCTCGCCGCCGAGGCCGAGGCGCTGTTCGAGTCCTTCAGCCGGGTCGAGCAGGTCGTCGCCGAACTGCGCGCCGGACGCGTCGGCCGGCTCTCGATCGGCTACTTCGGCTCGGCCGGTTCGACGTGGCTGGCTCCGACCGTCGCCGCGCTGCGCGCCGAGTTCCCCGGCCTGCGGCTGGACCTGATGCTGACCGAGTTCACGCCGGGCGACCCGGACATCGACATCTTCGTGGAGGAAACCGGGGCCGAGCACCCCGGGTCGGTCGTCGTGCACCGGCTGGCCGAGGACCCGTACCTGGCGGTCGTCCGCCTCGACGACCCGCTCGCCGGGCTGCCGGAGGTGCCGCTGGCCGCGCTCGCCGAACGGCATTGGGTGGACAACGACCTGCGCGAAGGCCCGTGCCGGCAGGTCCTCCTCAACGCCTGCACGCAGGCCGGGTTCTCGCCGAGCTTCGTGGTCGAAACGCACGACTACCGGACCGCGATGTCTTTCGTGGCAACGGGAATCGGGCTGACGGTCGTGCCGGAGCTGGGCATCGGCGAACTCCCGGACGGCCTCACGACCGTCGCGCTGACCTCGCCCGCGCCGGTCCGGCACCTCAGTCTCGCGGTGAAGAAGCCGATCGCGGAGCACCCGGCCGCCCGGCGTGCGGTGGAACTGCTGGAAAACCTGGTGTGCACGGGGAAAACCCGCGTCGGCTGACGTCGGCACGCCCATTCCCGGCGAGGAAACAAGGCCCGCTCCGGTAACGAATGCACCACATTCGCGCCGCGAATGCGCGGCCGCCACCCCGAACGGACCAGTCCGTACCGGGTTCCCGCCGGACGACCGGCGGAAGCCGTGTCACCGGAACGGGTTGATGGCCCGGTGCCAATTTGTACCGCTCTTTCCGCGCCGACCAGGGCGGCTGCCGGATAACCCTCTTCGTTACACCCCGATCGGGTAGGGATGACTCACGCGCAGTCCCCGTTTTCCCGGCCCGCACCCGCCGCTGTCACCCTCCCGAGGAGAGCCGAACCCCCGGGTTGGCGGATTGGCCGGGGCACCCCCGCCGTGCGGGAATGGTGTCACCGTCCGACATCGAAGTCGCCCGGTTTTTCCCCAGGGAAAGGGAAGGGTTCGTTTTCATGGACGTCCGGTACGAGGCTTTTTGCTTCGCCGATCCGCTGTTCTTCGACGAACCGCGGGAAACCCCGGGCGCGGCCGGCGACCTGGCCGCGGGCTTGCCCCAGCCGGGACCCGAATGGACGGTCGAGACCCGCGGGATCTGGCGTTCGCTGCGTCCGGCGGGCCGGAAACTTCCCGCCCAGGGCTGGAAAATCCATGTCTCCGCCGGTCTGGACAACGCCGAGGACGTTCTGGCCCGCGTGCACCGGTACTGCGTGGAGCATCGGGTGGCGTACAAGCACCTGCGCTCGCGCACGATCCTGGTGAGCCGCAATTCGAAATACGCGCCGCGCGAGGGAAGCGGCAAGCTGATCACGATTTACCCGGAGTCCGACGAGCGGCTCTCCCGGATACTGCGCGACCTTTCTTCCGAGCTGGAAGGCGAGCACGGCGCGTATATTCTGAGCGATCTCCGCTACCGCGAAGGCCCGCTTTACGTCCGATATGGCGGATTCGCCGAACAGTGGACCGAACACGCCGGGACCCGGGTGCTGGCAATCCGCCGTCCGGACGGCACCCTCGTGCCCGACCGGCGCGAACCGTCCTTTTCCGTGCCCGACTGGGTGCCGATTCCGGCCTGTTTGGCCGACAGCCTGGCCGCGCGCAAGAACGGCGCGCGATTCCCGTACCGGGTGACCGGTTCCCTGCACTTTTCCAACGGCGGCGGCGTTTATCTGGCCGAACGAGGGGTCGACCAGAAGACCGTCGTGCTGAAGGAGGCACGCCCGCACGCCGGGCTGGACCGGGACGGAGCCGACGCGGTCGCCCGGCTGAACCACGAGCGCGAGGTGCTCGAACGGCTGGCGGACGTTCCGGGGATCCCCCGGGTGTACGAACAGTTCACCGTATGGGAGCACCACTACCTGGCGATGGAGCATCTGCCCGGCATCTCGCTGAGCAGCTGGCTCGCCCGGCACTACCCGCTCACCAGCGGCGCCCGGGGCGAAGGCGATCTCACGGCCTACCGCGACCGCGCGCTGGCCGTGCTGGCGCGGGTCGAACGGATCGTCGCGGACATCCACCGGCACGGGATCGTGTTCGGCGACCTGCACGGGAAGAACATCCTGGTGGACGAGAACGACCAGGTGTCGCTGATCGACTTCGAGCTGGCGGTCGACGCCGATTCGGGCGACCGTCCGGGGCTGGGCGCCCCCGGCTTCCGCGCGCCCGCCGACCGGCACGGGTTCGAGATCGACGAGCACGCACTGGCCGCGCTGCGGCTGTGGGTTTTCCTTCCGCTGGTGCTGCTGCTGGAACTCGCGCCGGGCAAGCTGCGCGGGATCGCGGACTTCGCCGAGCAGCGGTTCGACCTGCCGGACGGGTACGCCGATCGCGTGGTCTCCGTGCTCGCCCCGCGCACCAGCCCGCCCATAGCGCACACTGCGCTCGACGAGTCGCATCCGGACTGGCCGCTGGTCCGCAAGCAGATCGCGGAGGCCATCCTCGCGAGTGCCACCCCGGACCGCGCGGACCGGCTGTTCCCCGGCGACATCGAACAATTCCGCTCCGGCGGCGCGGGGTTCGGCGTCGGAGCCGCGGGCGTGCTGCACTCGCTGCACGTCGCCGGAGCCGGCCGTTATCCGGAATACGAACAGTGGCTGCTCGCCGCGGTGCGCCGGCAACCGCCCGCACGGCCCGGCTTCTTCGACGGCAGCTACGGCATCGCGTACGTGCTGGAGGAATTCGGTTACGCCGAGGAAGCCGACGAACTGCTCGCCGCGGCGCAGTCGCTGGCCGACCAGACCACCGACCACGGCCTGGAAAGCGGACTCGCCGGAATCGGCCTGACCCGCCTGCACTTCGCGACGACCCGCGGCGACAACGAATTCGGCCGCCAAGCGCTGGACGTCGCGGTACGGCTGGCGACCGCCTTCGAAACCGCCGACCCGCCCGGCCGCTTCGCCCGGGCCGGACTGCTCAGCGGCTGGTCCGGACCGGCGCTGCTGTTCCTGCGGCTGTACGAGCACACCGGAGAACCGTCCTGGCTGACCCTGGCCGACCGGGTGCTGGACCGCGACCTGGAGGAATGCGCCCCCGCGTCCGACGGATCGCTCCAGGTCCGCGACGGAACCCTCCGCATGCTGCCGTACGCCGCGGTCGGCAGCGCCGGAATCCTGCTGGTCGCCGAACAGATCGCCCGGCACCTCCCGGACTCCGCGGCGGCCCGCAGCCTGCCCGGACTGCGCGCGGCGTGCCGCGGGGAATTCGTGATCCACCCGGGCTTGCTGTACGGCCGGTGCGGGCTCGCCGCCGCGCTGTCCTTCGCCGAGGAACCGGATCGCGAAGCCATCGACCTGCACCTGGCCCGGCTGTCCTGGCACGGCGTCCCGTACCGCGGCGGGCTGGCCTTCCCGGGCAACCAGCTGCTTCGCCTGTCGACCGACGTCAGCACCGGCAGCGCGGGAGTCCTCCGCACGCTCGCCGCACTACTGGACGGCGCGGAACTGCTGCCCTTCCTGGGCGCCGCACCGTCCCCGCACACCTCCGGCCGATGAGCGCCGGCGGACCCCGAGAGAAGGGAACACCCATGGAACACGTCCTGGAGCTGCAGGCGTTGGAGGCCCCGGAAGCCCTCGAAGGCCAGGGACTGGACCACCACGGCTGCAGCCACTACAGCGCATGGTGCGGCGAAAGCACGCTCAGCCTGCTTCTCTGCTACTGACCGCGCGGGCAGGGCGGGAACGGCGCAGGACAAGTGCGCCGTTCCCGCCCCGTTCATTCTGCACTGACGCCCTGCTGCGGTCTCGGCGGGCGGGCCGAGTATCGCCGGCCACTCGCTGATCACCGGGTCTGCCGACCACCACCGGAGGGAGCGACACGCCCCGACCCGCCGACCATGCCTACTACACGGCCGCTCCCGCCGACCACCGCCTGAGGGAAGCAATACAGCCCGACCGCCGACCGCGCCCGCCACCCCACTGCGGGCACCGCCCGCCGCCCGAGGGCACGACCCCACCCCGACCGCCGACCGCGCTCGCCACACCGCCGCAGACACCACGCTCACCAACCACCGCCCGAGCGAAGCAACACGACCCCGCCGCCAACCACACCTGCCACACCACCGCAAACACCGCCCACCAACCACCGCCCGAGCGAAGCAACACGACCCCGCCGCCAACCACACCTGCCACACCACCGCAAACACCGCCCACCAACCACCGCCCGAGCGAAGCAACACGACCCCACCACCGACCACAC
Organism: Amycolatopsis sp. AA4; assembly: GCF_002796545.1. Lineage (GTDB taxonomy): Bacteria > Actinomycetota > Actinomycetes > Mycobacteriales > Pseudonocardiaceae > Amycolatopsis. The sequence goes on along the minus strand of NZ_CP024894.1, from coordinate 3,476,974 downwards.
CTGCCACACCACCGCAAACACCGCCCACCAACCACCGCCTGAGGGGAGCGACATGGCCCGACCCGCCGACCGGCTGCTGAGGTCGGTCGCCCTCCTCGACCGTCCCCGGCTGGCCGCCGTCGTCGTCACGTCGCTGGTCTCCGCCGCTGCCGGATTGCTGCTGCCCGGCGCCCTCGCCGCGGCGACCGACGCGGTGCTCGGCGGGCGAAGCAGTACCGGTCCGGTGGTGTGGCTGCTGGTCGTGGGCGCCGCGGAGATCGTCGCGGACGCCGTCGGCGTGCTCCTTCCCGCCCGCCTGACCAGCAACGCCAGCGCCTGGCTCCGCCGTCAGGTCACCGACCGGCTGCTCGCGGTGGGCACCAGTTCGCCCTTCGCTCCCGGCGACGCGGTCAGCCGAGTGAGCGGCGATTGCGCGGCCGCCGGCGGCATCGCGGCAGTCGTGGTGCAGCTGATCGCGACCGGCCTCATGTCCTCCGGCGCGGTAGTCCTGCTGGCCCTTCTGGACTGGCGGCTCGCGCTGGTCTTCCTCGGCAGCCTCCCCTTCGCCTTGCTTCTGGCGCGTTCGCACCTGAGGGGCACCGCCAAAGATGTCCTTGCCTACCAACGGGTTTCCGGCGAACTGTCCGCCCGTCTGCTCGACGCCGTGACCGGCCTGCGGACGATCGCCGCGTCCGGCACCGCCGACGCCGAAGCCGCCCGGGTGCTGCGCCCGTTGCCCCGGCTCAACCTGGCCGGCCAAGGCATGTGGCGCACCCAAGCCCGGATGGTGTGGCGAGCCGGTCTCCTGCTCCCGACAGTGGAAATCCTCACCCTCGCCGCCGCCGGATTCGGGGTCCTCGACGGACGCTTGAGCGCCGGGGACGTCCTCGCCGCTCTCGGCTACGTCGCGCTCGGCCTCGGCCTGGTCACGCAAATCCCGTTGCTCACCACGCTTTCCCGCATCCGGTCGGCCGCCCACCGGATCACCGAAGTCCTCGACACCGAGCCTCCGCCGCGCGGCGCCCTCGGTCTGTTGCGAGGAAACGGCACCCTGGAACTCCGCGGCGCGACCGTCCACGGCGCACTCGCCGACGTCAACCTCACCATCCCCGGCGGTTGTTTCGCCGCCGTGGTAGGGAGTTCCGGCTCGGGAAAGTCCACCATGGTCAGTCTGCTGGCAGGTCTCCGCCGCCCCGACGCCGGGCAGGCGCTGCTCGACGGCCGCGACCTCGCCGTGCTGCGTCCGGAGGAGCTTCGAGCCGTGATCGGGTACGCCGCCGCCGAGCCCGCCCTTCTCGGCGCCACGATCGCCGATGCGGTCGCTTATGGCTCGTGGGCCAGCGTCCCGGCGGTCGATGCCGCCTGCCGGACCGCACGGATTCACGACGTACTCGTCCGATTGCCGCAAGGGTACGACACTCCGCTTGCCGAAACCCCGTTGTCCGGCGGGGAAAGTGCCCGGGTCGGTCTCGCGCGTGCCCTCGCGCGGAACCCACGGGTGCTCCTTCTCGACGACGCCACCTCCAGCCTGGACGCCATCACCGAACGCGCCGTGACGGCTGAACTCGGCCGCCGGACTCGGGTCGTCGTGACGCACCGGGCCGCGATGGCCGCACGAGCGGATCTCGTGGTGTGGCTGGCAGCCGGGCAGGTCCGGGCAGTCGGACCGCACGCGCGATTGTGGCAACTGCCGGGGTACCGCGCCGTCTTCACGGAGGAAACGTGAACCCCCGGCACCAACCCACCCGGGGACAACCGACAGCACCCACGACCGTCGGCCGCCGATCTCCGGCAATCGTGACGCACCGAGTCGCGATGGCCGCACAGGCGGATTTGCTGGCATCGCTGACAGCGCGCCAGGTCAGGGCAGCCGCACGCATGAACACCGGGCACCAGCCCGCACGGCGACAACCGACAGCACCCACGACCGTCGGCCGCCGACCTCCGGCAATCGTGACACACCGAGCAGCGACGGCCGCACAAGCGGATTCGTTGGCATGGCTGGCAGCGCGCCAGGCCAGGGCAGCCGCACGCATGAACACCGGGCACCAGCCCGCACGGCGACAAACGACAGCACCCGCGACGCGCCGGGCCGCAGTGGCCGCACGAGCGGATCTGGTGGGGCTGGCAGCGGGCCAAGTCCGGGCGTTCGGGCCGCACACGTGGCAACTGCCGGGACACCGCGCCGCGTTCACGGAGGAAACGTGAACACCCGACACCAACTCACCCGGCGACACACCACCGCACCCGCGACCATGACCGTCGGCCGCCTCTACCGGAACGCTCTCGCCGGGCAATGGCGCGGCGGGCTGGTTCTCCTGGCCTGTTCCGTCCTCGAAGGACTGCCCGCGTTCTTCTCCGGACGGCTCGTCGAACTGGCCGTCAACAGCGGGTTCGCCGCCGGAAAGCCCGGCGTCGGCCTCGGGTGGCTCGGCGTGTTCGGCCTCGCCGCGCTCGCGGGCGCGTTCGGCTCCCGGCTGGTGTGGCGGCAATTGGGCAAGGTCGTCGAGCCCCTGCGCGACGCGCTGGTGACCGCCGTCGTGCGCGGGGTGCTGCATGATCCCGCACCGCCGCGGGGCGGTCCGGACGCGCGCGGCGTCGCGCGGATCACCCAGCACGTCGAGGTCGTGCGCGACGCTACCGGCGGGCTCCTGGTCCAGGCGCGCGGCATGATCGTCACGACCGCGGCGGCGATCGCCGGGCTGGTGAGCGTCGCGGGGCCGCTGACGGTGCCGGTCGTAGTGCCGGTGGTCCTCGCGCTGGCCGGGTTCGCCGCACTGCTCCCCTCCCTCGCGCGGCGGCAACGCGCACTCACGCTCGCCGACGAGGGCACCGCGGCCGCCACCGGCTCGATTTTCGCCGGGATGCGCGACGTCGTCGCCTGTGGAGCCGAACCGGTCGCCGCCCTGACCGCCGACCACGCCGTGGACCGGCAAGCTGAGGCCGCGGTGCGCGTCGCGAGGTCGGCGGCGCTGCGGTCGGTGCTCGTGGCGCTCGGCGGCTTCGTCCCGCTGGTGCTCACGCTCGCCCTGGCGCCGTCGATGGTCGCCCGCGGCGAACTGACCGCCGGGGCCGCGCTGGGCGCACTCGTCTACCTGGCCACCACCTTGCAGCCAGCACTGCGCGGTCTGGCCGCCACCGCGTCGACGGTCGTCCTCCGCTTGCTCGTCGCGCTGCGCCGGCTCGCCGAAACCACCGCCCCGCCCGAACGCCGCCTGGCGACCGAAAGCCCAGCCGGACTCGGGCTCGTCGTGCGCGACCTGACGTTCCGTTGGGGCGCCGCACCGGAACCGGTGGTCCGCGGCCTGAACCTCGACCTGCGCCCGGGCGAGCACCTGGCCGTGGTCGGCCCGAGCGGGATCGGGAAATCGACCCTCGCCGGCCTGCTCACCGGCTTGCTGGAACCGCAGCACGGCGAGGTCCGGCTGGGCGGCGTACGAGCCAGCGAACTGGCCGACAGGCCCCGGCATCTGGTGCTGGTGCCGCAACAGGCCTACCTCTTCGCCGGGACCGTGCGCGAAAACCTGTCGCTGTTCCACCCCGAAGCCTCCGACCGCCGCCTGGCCGCAGCCGCCGAAGCCGTCGGCGCCGCCCCGCTGCTGGCCCGCTTAGGCGGCCTGGACGCGGAACTCGGCCCCGGTGCGGAGGGCCTTTCCGCCGGAGAGGCCCAGCTCCTCGCGCTGGCGAGGGCCTACGCCGCGCCCGCCGGAGTCGTCGTCCTGGACGAGGCGACGTCCACTTTGGACCCTGCCGCGGAGGTCCACGCGGAACGCGCCTTCGCCGCCCGCGGAGGAACCCTGATAGTGATCGCCCACCGCCTGTCGTCCGCGGTCCGGGCGCACCGCGTGCTGCTGATGGACGGACAGGAGACCCTGCTGGGCCGCCACGACGAACTCCTCGCGACGGCACCGCGGTACGCCGAGATGATGCGGGCTTGGCTGCCGGAGCGCTCGCGGCTTGAAGCCAGCTGATCGCTACGTGGAATCGGACCGCCGTGGGGCGCTGCGTTCTGGCCACCGGTGCTCATGACCGTTCGGCTCTTCCGACGGCGGGCCTGCGCGGGCCTCGACGTCGCTGAGTGATTCGGCCCCCGGGAGGATCCCGCCGTTGGGTCGGATTCGACGCGGGGTCGAACAACTCGCTGGAGATGCAGTGCTCTCGATCGCGTTCCCCGAGACGCACGGAACCGAGGCTCAGACCTTGCGCGGCACCGAGGCGATGAGGATCTTGCTTCCGTTGCGGCCGAGGTAGATGTCGACCTTGCTGATCCCGCCGGACGGGCCGGGTTCGGTCCAGCCGAAGGTTTTCTGGTCGTCGGAGACGGTGCGGGTCTGGACGTCGAACAGGGTGCCCGCCTGCCGGAATTCGAAGGTGACCGTGGTGCTGCCCGCCGTCGGGTCGTCGCGGACGAATCCGGTGACGCCGACCGCGCGGTTGTACCAGGTCAGCGTTCCGCCGGTGCGGCCGCCGCTGATGCCGCCGCCGAAGTCGGACGTCGGGTAGCCCGCGGCGTTCGCGGCCCCCGCGCCGCCGAGCGCGACGGCCGCGGACAGGACGAGACCGATGGCGATGCGTTTCACGGCGTTTCCCCCAGGATGGTCGGTTCCGGCGGAATCGTACTTCGCCGATGCTTCCGGCGCGGGATTATGCGTGAACTTCCGGGGTTGGGTCCTGTTTCTCGACAGCCTCGCGGCGAGGTCTGTCCATGGCCGCCTGCCAGCCGCGGCGATCCCGTGCAGTGTCCGGTTAGGACGGTGCTCGTGGTCTCGTTGACAACTGGAGGCCATCTCCATATTTTGACAAGTGGAGATAGTCTCCAGTTATCCGGCGGCGAGGTGCGGCAGTGAAGATCCTGATGTTCGGACGCGGCGTGATCGCGGCGATGTACGGCTGGGCCTTGGAACGGGCAGGCCACGAGGTCGAGTTCTACGTCCGCCCGGGCCGGGCGGCGGAGTACGGGGATTCGGTCGATCTCGACGTCCGCGGCCTGAGGGGACGGCGGATCGTCGAGAACTGGCCGGTGCGTTGCCGCGAGGAGCTGGAGCCGGAGCACGAGTTCGACCTGATTGTGGTGAGCGTCCAGCATTACCGGCTCGCGGAGGCGGCGGCCTTCCTCGCACCGCGCGTCGGGAAGGCCACGGTGCTGGTTTTCGGCAACATCTGGTCCGAGCCGCTGGAGGCGATCGGCGATCTTCCCGTTGACCAGGTCGCTTGGGGCTTCCCGCAGGGCGGCGGCGGTTTCGGCGAGGACGGGGTGCTTCGCGGGATGCTGCTGCCGTTCGCCGTGTTCGGGACCCTCGGCGAGCCGATGACCGAACGCGAGCGGACCGTCCGGCAGGTGTTTCGCGACGCGGGATTCCGGGTCCGAGAGCGACCTGACTTCCGCGGCTGGTTGTGGGTGCATTTCGTCTCGGACGCGGGCCTGCACTCGCAGGGCGTGCGGCTGGGTTCGTTGAGTTCGCTAGCCCGGTCCCGCGACGACTTGCGCGAGGCGCTGCTGGCTGGCCGTGAATTGGTGCCGCTCCTCGCAGCGCGGGGCGTCGACTTGCGGCGGCACCGGGGCGCGTTGCTGCCGTTCCAGGCGCCGACTTGGCTGACCGCTCCGGCGCTCGGCTGGTTGCTGGCTCATTTCCCTCCCGCGCGGGCGAATCTCGAGGCGCACTCCGACCCGGACGCCCGCGAGCCGTGCGAAATCTGCCGAGACGTGCTGGCAGAGGCTCGACGGTTGGGTGTCCGGGTGCCGCGGTTGGAGGCGGCGGAACCGTATTTCGGTTTGGACAGGAAGGAGTGAGCTGCCGGGCGCGGTTCTGTCGGCGGCTGCGGTTCGCTTGGCGGGCAGGGGAAGTTGTTGCCAGCGGTCGCCTGAGCCGGGTTGGTTGCCGAGTCCGCGCGGGATCGGCGGCTCGCTACGCTGGGTGCCCATCGCTCGCGCGACCACGGCCGCTAACACCGGTCACTGAACACTCACGCCAACCGGACTGCTCGCCACGCCGATGCCGAACGGTTCCGAGAGGCGGATCTCGCAGACTGGGTGCTCCTCGCGGAGCAGGCTCAGCACGGTTGGCACGAACGCCCACCTAAGGCCCACGCTCGCTATGGCGAGTGCGCACTCGCAGTGATTTCCAGAGCGGCTACATCGGCTGCCGGAAGCGGGGCGCGACGGGTTATCGGTGTGAGGCACGTTAGCGGCGGTCGTCGTCGGGCGGATCGCTCGACCGGTTGCCACGCCGAGCCGCGGGCATTCGCCAATCCGATACTTCGCCGCCCGCCATGGATTCGCCGCCTGCCATGGAACGTTCGCGCGAATCCGGCCGCCAGGCAGCCCGCCGCCGGACGTTCACCCGAACGCGATACCTGCCACGCCGCTGCTTGCGGGAGACGACTTGGCGCGGGCCGAATTCGGTAGACCGCGGACCGAGGCGGGGATTATGCATGGCTTTGAGCGCCACGCCGCCACGCCGCCACGCCGCCACGCCGCCACGCCGCCACGCCGCCACGCCGCCACGCCGCCACGCCGCCACGCCGCCACGCCGCCACGCCGCCACGCCGCCACGCCGCCACGCCGCCACGCCGCCACGCCGCCACGCCGCCACGCCGCCACGCCGCCACGCCGCCACGCCGCCACGCCGCCACGCCGCCACGCCGCCACGCCGCCACGCCGCCACGCCGCCACGCCGCCACGCCGCCACGAGGGATGGTCACGGGAAACCCGTTGCTGCGCAATGGTTTCATCCGTTCGTGGTCGAGTTTCGGCCATTCCGGCGCGCCGCGCGCCCTCGTCGCAGACCTCCCCGCCGCCTCCCCGCGGCAGCGCGGGAAACCGGGCGCGGGCTCAGACCACTCCGGCCGCGATCAGCTGTTCCCAGATCACCCCCTGGTCCACGACCTCCACGCCGAGTTTCTCGGCCTTCGTGAGTTTGCTCGCGCCGACGTCGGCGCCGGTGATGAGCAGGTCCGTGCTCGCCGAGACGGAGGACGCGGTGGTCGCGCCCGCCGTTTCGCACAGGCGCTGGAAGGTGGGGCGCGGCACCTTCTCCCCCGAGCGCGGGTCGCTGATCGCGCCGGTGACGACTACCGTTTTGCCTTCCAACGGCGCACCCGCGACGACCGCCGGCGGGAGGTCTTCTTCCAAGACGTCCAGGGAGACTCCGCGTTCCCGCAGGCGTTCCAATTCGGGGCGCAGCCGGGTGAGGTGTTCCACCAGCGAGGCGGCGACCTTCGGGCCGATGTCCTCCACCTCCACGAGGCCGTCCACCCCCGCGTCGAGCACTGCTTCCAGAGAGGCGAACCCGGCTCGGCACAGGCGCGCCGCGGTGCCTTCCGACGCCATCGGGATCGCGAGCCCGATCAGTGCCCGGCGCAAGCCGACCTGGCGGCTGGCGTCGATGGACTCGATCATCCGCGTCGCCGAGACCTCGCCGATGCGGTCGAATTCCAGCAGGCGTTCCTTGGTTAGCCGGTAGAAGTCCGACGGGTGCTCCAGGATCCCGGCCTCGGCCAGCCGTTCGATCCACACGCCGCCGATCGCGTCGATGTCCGCGGCGGCCCGGGACGCCCAGTGGATCAGCCGCCGTACGGTCTGCGCGGGGCAGGAAACGTTGGTGCAGAACAGTTCCCGGCTGTTGCCCTGTTCGGTGAGCGGCTGCTCGCACGACGGGCACGTCGACGGGGGCACGATCTCGCGTTCCGCTCCGGTGCGTTTCGACTCGTCGAGCACCCCGGCGACGAACGGGATCACGTCGCCCGCCCGGCGCACCAGCACGGTGTCGCCGATCTTGATGCCGCGGGCGCGGATGACCTCCTGGTTGGCCAGCGTCGCGCGCGTGACCGTGGTCCCTCCCACGAAGACCGGCTCCAGCCACGCGACCGGAGCGATCTTGCCGGTTTTGCCGACGTCCCAGACCACATCGGACAGTACGGTCGTCTTCTCCTCGGCGGCGAACTTGTAGGCCAGCGCCCCGCGCGGCGAACTCGAACGGGTGCCCGCGGCGGCGTACGCGGCACGGTCGGCGAGCCGGAGGACGGCGCCGTCGATGTCGTAGTCCAGGTCGTTGCGCTGCTGCTCGATCGCGGTGATCACGGCCTGCGCGGAGGCGGCGTCGGCGCAGCGGCGCATGTCCGCCGCGGTGAAGCCGAGCGCCAGCAGGCCGCTGCCCAGGTCGGTTTCCGCGCTGCCGGGCTCGGTGTCCAGGTCGAAGGCGAAGAAACGCAGCCGCCGCTCGGCCACCGCGGCCGGGTCTTTCGCGCGCAGGGTGCCCGCCGCCGCGTTGCGGGGGTTGATCAGCGGTTTGTCCGGGTGCGCGGTGTTGTAGGCGGCGAACGTCGAACGCAGCATCACCGCCTCGCCGCGCACCTCGACCCGGCCCGGGGCGCTGACCTGGTGCGGAACGCCGTCGGTCAGCGCGCGCACCAGCATGGTGACGTCGTCGCCGGTGGTCCCGTCGCCCCGGGTGACCGCCCGCGCGAGGCGGCCGTCCTCGTACACCAGGGCCAGCGACAGGCCGTCGAGCTTCGGCATCACGACCACGGCCTGGCCCGGGAACCGGTCGAAGAAGGCCTCGACCTGCTCCGGTTTCGTCGCCTTCTCCAGCGACAGCATCGGCCGCGAATGCCGGATCGGCGCGTGCAGCACCGCCGGACCGCCCACCTGGTCCAGCGGGTTCGGGTCCGGGGCCAGCTCGGGGCTCGCCTCGATCAACCCGCGCAGCTCGTCCTCGATCGCGTCGTACTCCGCGTCCGCGACTGCCGGCGAGCCCCGGTAGTACGCGTCGCGCAACGCCACGATCTGGTCGGCCAGCTCCTGAATACGTTCCCGAACGTCCACGACCCGGAACGCTACCTGGCGCCACCGACAAAACCGGACAGCGACGCCGACGAGGCGGCGGCTCCAGAGCAACCGCGGCGCCCTCCGGGGCGCGACGACCGCTGCTCCGCAGCAACCCGCGAAGGACGGTCAGGAAGCCGGGTCCTCGCCCAGTTCTCTGAGCTCCCGGGCCAGCCGGGCGATCATCGTCCGGCCTTCCTGGACTTGCAGGCGGGGAAATTCGAAGCCGAGGACGCCCGTGCCGGTCACTCCGATACTGCAGCGCAGCGCTTGCGCCACCCCGGGGACCAGCACGGGGTCCGCGACCCAGGCGAGCTGGTCCAGCGTCCACGAGTGCAGCAGCTTCCCCGGTGCGGCCCGGATTATGCCGCCGACGGTGAAGGTGGCCAGGCGGTGCGTCGTGAGCGTCAGGATGATCCGGCCGGGGATGGCGATCGGCGCTTCCGGGGCCTCTGCTTTGCCCCGCCGCGCGGCCAGCGCCATCCCTGCCGCGCCCGCGACCCCGGCGATGCCCGCGGCACCGGCGATCATCGTGTTCCGCACCCCGCCGGGCCGGAAGGCGATCAGCGCGTAGCGGACCCGCTCCCCGGGCACGAGATCGTCGGCGAGCCGGCTCTGGGCTTTTTCCTGCAGGGTCACGTTCCGCGGCCTTCCTCTCCTCGTCAGCATCCGGACGATTTCAGGAGGTCACGCCTGCGGGGGACGGGATTTTCGCCGACAAGCCCCGGTCGCCGGACAGCGGAGACCCGGCGATTTTAAGGAACGCTCGTTCTTGACTGATCGTTCCTCAAAAGGCTACTGTCGTGGCATGGGAAGGCGAAGGGCGTTCGACGAGGACGAGGTGGTGCGGGCCGCCGTGGGGTTGTTCGGCGGGCGGGCCTACGACGGGGTCTCAGTGGACGACCTCGTGACCCACCTCGGGGTGCACCGGAACAGTCTGTACAAGACGTTCGGCAGCAAGCGCGGTCTCTACCTGGCCGCCTTGCGCCGCCACGTCGCCGACGACGTCCAGCCCTTGACCGAAGCGCTCGCCGCGGCGAACGACGCCGAGACCGCGCTGCGGCTCGTCACTTCGGCCGACCTCGGGCTGCTGGTGCTCGCCGCGGTCGAACGGGCACCGTCCGACGAGGAGGTGGGCGCCGAGGTGTCCGCGGCGTTGACCGCGCTCGACCAGGCGATCGCCGACGCGCTCGGCGTCTCCCCCGCTCTGGCCGCCGCTCTCACCGCCGCCGCGTTGGGGCTTCGACTGCGCGGCGACCCCGGCGAGGCGCGCACCGCGCTGACCCACCGTCTCGATCCGCTTGACTGACAAGGAAAACAAACATGGCACTGGTTCGCATCGACGGCGACGATCTCGTTGTCGTCATCGAAGGTCTCGACAAGCTCTGGGCGCTGAAGAGCAGCTTGACCATCCCGCTGGCGAACGTCCGCGGCGCGACCGCCGACCCCGGCATCGCCGCCGAACCGAAGGGGATCCGCGCGCCGGGCGCCCACGTGCCCGGGGTGATCACGGCGGGCACGTTCCATCTCGACGGGGAGAAGGTGTTCTGGGACGTCAAGGACGCGTCGAAGGCCGTCGTCATCGAACTCGCCGACGAGCGTTACGCCCGGCTGGTCGTTCAGGTCGACGATCCTCGCGAGACTGTCGCGCTGATCGAGAAAGCCTTGCGCTGACAGAGGTTCTCCGCACGAGCGACGGCCGGCCGGGTGTCCACAACGGACACCCGGCCGCGGGCCGGAGCACCTGGGCACGGCCTGCCCGCAAGAGCGGAGTCAGTTCTCCCGCGCGGCCTGAGCGCGTTCGCGAGCCTCGAGGATTTCCGGGACATGGCTTTCCGCCCATTCGCGGACGGCGCGCAACGGCACCAGCAGCGACCGGCCGAGATCGGTGAGCCCGTATTCGACGCGGGGCGGCTGTTCCGCGTACTCGACGCGGGCGAGCAGCCCGTCCTCCTCCATCGCGCGCAGCGTTTCGGTCAGCACCTTCGGGGTGACGCCCTCGATCCGCTCCGCCAGCGCGGTGAAGCGCAGCGGCCCGTCCTCCAGCGCGTTGACCACGAAGACCGTCCACCTCGCCCCGATCCGGTGCAGGACCACCCGGGACGGGCAGCGGGCGGACATGACGTTGTAGGCCACGGCGATTCCTCCGGGGTCGGTTACGTTGAAGTACCTGGTTACTTTTCCATAGCCTACGTCGGCCACGGGCGAACCGACGGAACGGAGAAGGACCATGGGCAACCGGCTGGCCGGACAAACCGTGCTGGTGCTGGGCGGACGGCATCTGGGCACGGCGATCGCCGAAGCCGCGGCCGAGGAGGGCGCGAAGGTGCACGTCGCGTCCCATCGGCCGGGCGGGCTGCAGATCGACCTGCGCGACGAGGCGACGATCGCGGCCGCGGCAGCGGGACTCGGACCGGTCGACCACCTGATCAACACGGCGGCGGCGCCCCACGCGGCGCCGATCCGCGAACTCGACCGGGACAAGACCGTCGACGCGTTCACCGCCAAAGTCATCGGGCCCCTGCTGCTCGCGAAACACTTCACGATCCGGCGGTCGCTGCTGCTGTTCTCCGGACAGGTCGGCTGGCGTCCGGCTCGCGGAAACGTCGTGACCGGTGTGACCAACGGGGCAGCCGCCTTCGCCGCGCAGCACCTCGCCGCCGAACTCGCGCCGGTCCGGGTCAACGCGCTGTCGCCGGGGATCATCGACTCCGGCGTCTGGGACGGCAAGGGCGACGCCAAACCGGATTTCCTCGCGAACGCCGCGCAGCGCACCCTCGTCGGCCGCACCGGCACGGTCGCCGACGTGACCGACACGGTGCTGTGGATGCTGCAGGCCGAATTCCTCACCGGCGAAACCATCCACCTCGAAGGCGGCCGCCCCTGACCGCGAATCCGGTGCCGGCCGGGAGAAAACCCCGCCGGCACCGGGTTTTCACCGATGCTGGACGAACGGGGACAGCGGGTTCCAAAGCCCGTTGCACCGGTGCTGCCGCGGGATCTCGGTGGTGAGCTGGCTGTCCCCCGCCGCGTTGAGGGACATGACGACCGGGTTGCGCTCGGTGAAGGGATCCCACTGGGGCGTGCCGTCCACCGTGGGGCTGCCGGTGCGCGCGAATCCGGTCCACTGCGCCACCAGCTGGTCGGAGAGCACCTTCTGGTTGGGGTTGAGCTGAACTCCCGGCGGCGGGGTCAGCAGCATCCCCTCGGCGACGTGGTACGCGCCGTTCGGTTTGGTCGGGTCGAGGAAGAACGCGGGCGGCACGTCGGTGTCGTCCATTTCGTAGGCATAAACCGGAATGTGCCGCGAGAGCCGTTCGTCGTTCAGCAGCGCGGGGCAGACCGAATTGGAATCGGCCACGATCGTCCGGAAAGCGAGGAACGGGGCCGGATTCGGGAACCGTTTCAGCGGATAGCTTTCGCTGACTTCCTTGGCGTGCTCGCCGTACTGCTGCGCCACCATTTTCCGGTAGTCCTCCGGCGTCGAGGCGGACGGCAGCTGGACCTCGTCGCGGGCCACGCCGTGCATCAGCGCGACCTTGTTGACCCGCCCCTTGGCGAACGCCTCCCCCGGCGACATCGGCAGCGTCGTCCCGTTCACGATCGGCGCGATCGTGCCGCTGTCCGGTTTCATCCCGTTGCCCGCCTGCTTCAGCAGGGTCGCGACGGGCACCTTGCGCAAGCACGCCCCGGCGTCGGACTGGCAGCCCAGCGCTTTGGCGAACCGCGCCCCGGCCTGCTGGGCCTGTTCCTCGTCGGGCAGATCCGCCTTGCAGTCCTGCGGCTGCCACTGGATGTCCGTGCCCAGCAACGAGTTGTACTCGCCGTTCTGGGCGATGCCGCGCTGGAACAGTCCCGCTGCGGTCGGCGAAACCGTGTGGTCGCAGACGCTCGACCCGCCCGCGGACGCCCCGTAAATCGTGACATTGTGCGGGTCTCCGCCAAATTTCGCGATGTTGCGCTGCACCCAGCGCAGCGCGGCCTGCTGGTCCTGCAGCCCGTAGTCGCCCGCGTGCTCGCCGAACGCCTCGTGCGCCAGGAACCCGAAAATCCCGAGCCGGTAGTTGACCTCGACGCTGATCACGCGGCCCTCGGTCACCAGCCGGCTCGCGTTCTGCGCCTGCAGAATGAGGAATCCGCCGCCGTGCAGCTGCACCATGACCGGCAGCTTCCCGTGCCCGGGGTGGGCGGGCACGCGGACGTTCAGGTTCAGGCAGTCCTCCGTCTCCGATCCCGGGCCGAGACCGGCCAGCTGCGGGCACGCGTTGCCGGGCGCGGTCGCGGGGAACGGCTCGGTCCACTTCGCCGGACGCCGCGGCGGCGCCCAGCGCAGGTCGCCGACCGGCGGCGCGCCGAACCGGATCCCTTCCCACGACCGGACGTCCGGACCGGCGATCCCGCACACCGGGCCGTCGTCGGTCGCCACGGTCGTGCCCGGCGAACACGCCGGAGCCGGCGGCGGCGCGGCCTCGGCCCGGCCGCCCGCCACGGACGCCGAACCGGCCAGCGACGTCGCGACCAGCGCGACCGCCGCCAGCGCGACGCCTGCCTTCCCGTCAAGTCTCATCCGTCCTCCTTCGCTCCCGCCTCGCCGGGAGAGCGCGACGGCGGGCGCGGGACCCGACGAGCGGCATCCGCGCACCGAACAGGCGTCCTTCCGGCAGGGGCTCGACCTCACCGGTGGCCGTTTCCCCGCCACCGCAACGAGAACGGCACGGAGGGCGCGTTCCCGCCGCATTCCAGTCTGGGCTCGGCGGGAAAAGGCACAACCTCCGTTCGGTCGCGCGGGAACTGTCAATTTCCCGGGCAGAATGGTCTTTGTCAGGGATCCGGATCCGCCTCGCCGGACCGGCCGCGGCGGGCCGGAGCGGCGAATGCGGCGCGTGCTTTCCGGCAAGGGTTGCGGAATCCGCGGGGAAATGCGGACGGGACGCGGGCGGGGCTGGGGCGCGCAGGGAGCCGGCTCCACCTCGCCGGACCGGCCGCGGCGGGCTGGAGCGAGCACTTTCGGCGAATGCGGCGCGTGCTTTCCGGCGAGCGATACGGAATCCGCGGGGAAAGGGGGAAGGGACGCGGGCGGGGCGGCGGCGGGATGGCCCGAGATGGGCGCTCGAGAGGTCCGTGAGGGGAACCCTCACGGACTCAGAGTCCCTCAGGGTTCCCCTCACGAACCTCCGCTGCTGCGGCGAAGGCAGGCCGCCGGGCAGTCAGCAGGGTTGCCCGCCCGGAAGCCGTCGCAGCGGGTGCTCACTGTCCCTGTTCCACTTCAGCGCCGCGTCGAGCTGGCCGTCGGACAGGCGGGCTTGGCGGGCGAGTTCGGGCAGCGACGCCTGCCGCGCGGTCCGGCTCGCCTGGCACAGCAGGCCGAACCACCACTGTTCGTCGACCCAGTCGCGCCGGGCCTGCTCGACCAGCTGGGCCATGTGCTCGTCGCCGCACGCGTAGACGAGCCGCTGGCCGTGGCCGGCGAAATCGGCGGGGTCGGCGCGCGAGGAATCGGGGACGAGCGCGGTCTGCAGTTTCCCGGGAGGGATCGGCTCGCCGCAGCGCTCGCACGATTTCCGGCGCCGGGCGCGGAAAACCACCTCGGGGGACGGAAGCGACATCAGGCACTCCGGACGGTCGGCACGGGTTCCGTGTCGCAGATGTCAGAAAGCCAGGGGCCGGGGCGCGCGGCATCTGCACTTCCCCAGGAGGACCCCTCCCGGGAAATCCACATTAACGGCGGGCCCGCGGCCTTGCCAAGACGTCCGTCCGGGCTGTCCGCGCCCCGCCGCACCAGGGGTCCGATGCACGGAGCGAGGCCGTTACGGTCATTCCGGGTGGTTTCCCGGCCGCGGCGGGTGACGCGCGGCGCTCAGCTCGCGCGGCCGAGAACCTGTTCCGGTCTCAGTTCGCCGCGCACGACCGTCTCCGCCACCGCGCTGAGCCGTTCGTTGTGCGCGCGGCTGTAGGCGCGCAGCCGGTCGAACGCCAGGTCCATGTCCAGCCCGCCGGCCTGCGCCAGCACGCCCTTCGCCTGTTCGATGACGACCCGGCTGTTGAGCGCCTGCTGCAGCTGCTGGCTGAGCAGCTCGCCGCGCCGGATCGCGCGTTCCTGCAGGATCCCGATGGTCGCGACGTCCGCCAGCGCGCGGGCGACGTCCAGCGCGGGCCCGCTCACCGGGACCGGGCCCTGTCCGAAGAGGGTCAGCGCGCCGATCACCTCCCCGCGCAACCGCAACGGAAGGGCGTACGCAGACCGGAATCCCGCCTCGGCTGCCTGTCGCGCGAACTGCGGCCAGCGCACCGCCGCCGCGGCGATGTCCTCGACGCACACCGATTCGCCGCAGCGGCAGGCCTCCGGACCCGGCCCGTCCGGCAGCTCCAGCAGCGTCCAGCCAGTCTTGTCCGACGCCGCGGCCGCCTCCAGGCCGCCGCGCTGATCCACGAGCAGCAGCCCGGCTGCCGAGGCGCCGAGCAGGGTGACGCAGTATTTCGCGAGCCGGTGCAGCACATCCGCGGCGTCGTAGTCGTCGGCCAGGGAGTCGGCCATCTCCACGAACGCGCGCAGCAGCTGGTTTTCGCTGGATGACGTGACCGCGCCAGCGAACCCGTCGCTCATCAGCACCTCGCTTTCTTCCCGGCGGCGTTCGCACGCGCGCCTCGTTTCCGCCCATGACTGCTTCTCGGATGCGCCCACAGCCGGGCCCGTGCCTTTTGCGCTGGACTCCCGCCCGGTTCCGGTCGCCTGGGGCACACCGCCGCCGGGTTCCCCGGCGAGGGCCGCGGTAATCACGAGGAGCAACGCGTTCGTCCAGAGAGCGGCCCGCGCGGCGGAAAGATGAATATGCCTCCGAATCCGCCGAACCCTCGATGGACGTCCCGTCGCCGCATCCGCCTCCACCTTCTCGCCGACCGGGCAGCACGACAGCGTCAGCAATGGAAAGGTCCACAGTGGACGGTTGACGCCCGCCGACGGGATGGCTCTCCGTCCCGTAATCCACGCCGGACCAGCCTCAGCGCAACGGCGCCGACCACTCCACCCGCACCCCGCCGCCCGGCCCGGACCCCAGCACGAACTCCCCGCCCGCCGACTCCGCCCGCTCCCGCAGATTCCCCAGCCCGCTCGGCGAAACCTCCTCCGGCAGCCCGGTCCCGTCGTCGGTCACCGAAATCCGCACCACTTCGTCCCGGACCGCGACGGAAACCGACAGCGCCGACGCCCCGGCGTGCCGGACCGCGTTGCTGACCGCTTCCCGCACGACGGCTTCCACGTGTTCGGCCAACTGGGCGGGCACCGCGTCGAGCGGGCCGGCCATGCTGACCGCGGGGTGCAGCGGGGCGTCGTCGGTCAGTTCCGCGATCGCGTCGTGCAGCCGGTTCCGCAGCCGGGCCTCCCCCGCCGCGCCGCCGTGCAGGTCGAAGATCGCGGTGCGGATCTCGCGGACGATCTCGTGCATCTGGTCGATGCTCTCCTGCAGCCGCCGCTGCAGCTCCGGCGTCTTCGCCCGCCGCTGCGTGCTCTGCATCGCCAGTCCCACCGCGAACAGCCGCTGGATCACGTGATCGTGCAAATCCCGGGCGATCCGGTCGCGGTCGGACAGCACGTCCCGCTCCCGCGCCGCCCGCTGCTGCGAGGCCAGCTGCAACGCCAGCGCCGCCTGGTCCGCGAACGACGCCAGCACCGGCAGCTGCGCCGTCTCGAACAACGCGGATCCCGGTTCCCGCAACGCGATCAGCACTCCCGAGGTGTGGTCGCCCGCGCGCAACGGCACCACCAGCGCCGGACCGCGGCCGCGATCCGGCAGCAGCGCCAGTTCGGCCATCCGGCGCGGGGTCCGGTCGCGGTAGACCGCGCCCGGCACGGACCCGTCGACGGGCATCCGCAACCCGGTCAAATCGCGTACGTCGCCGCCCGCGCACACGGTCACGGTCAGCTCGGCGGAATCGGCGTACCAGTCCTCGTCGACGTCGAGCCTGCCCGTTCCCGGCAGCGCGAGGAGCGTGACGTCCGAACCGGTCAGTTCCAGCGCGCGGCCCGCGATCAGCTCGAGCGCGTCCACCGGGTCGGTGCCGCCCAGCAGCTCCGTGGTCACCTCGCTCGTCGCGCCCAGCCAACGCTGCCGCAACCGGGTCTGCTCATACAGGTGCGCGTTCTCGATCGCGATCCCGGCCGCGGCGGCCAGCGCCTGCACGATCACCTCGTCGTCGTCGGTGAACTCCGCCCCGTCCTTTTTCTCGGTGAGGTAGAGATTCCCGAACACCTCCTCGCGGACCCGCACCGGCACGCCGAGGAACGAATGCATCGGCGGATGGTTCGCCGGGAACCCGACCGACGCCGGATGCGCCGAGATTTCCGTCAGCCGCAACGGTTTCGCGTCGTCGATCACCAGCCCCAGCAGGCCGTGCCCCTCCGGAAGATGCCCGATCCGCTTCCGCGTCTCCGCGTCGATGCCCAGGTACACGAACTCCGCCAGCGCGCCGTCGTCGCCGAGCACGCCCAGCGCGCCGTAATGCGCCTCCCCCAGCTCGACCGCGGCCTGCACGATCCGGCGCAGCGTCGCGTCCAGTTCGAGCCCGGATGCGACCGCCAGCACCGCCTCCAGCAGGCCGTCCATCTTGTCCCGGGTGCCGATGAGCAGCTCGATCCGTTCCTGCAGATCGCGCAGCGTCTCCCGCAGCCGCAGCTGCGACAGGGTTCCCGACAGCTTCCGGGTGGGTTCCGGCATCAGACCTGCTTTCGGCGTCCTCAGACAGATGACTTTCGCCCCTGGGCGCCCCCGTCCGGCGGACGCATGCTGAAGCGAACGACTACGCACGACACAGTGTCCCGCGTTTCGCGGTCCCGGGGAGAAGGATGACCCTTCAGGTGGCGCCGTCCGGCCTGCTCAGCGCCGAACAGGTGGCGTCGGTGCTGCGCTCCGCGACCCTGGCGCCGTCCACGCACAACACGCAGCCCTGGCTGTTCAGCAGCGGTCCGGCGGGCATCGAGGTGCACGCGGACGCCGACCGCACCCTGCCCGTCGCTGACCCCGACCGGCGCGAACTGCTGCTCTCCTGCGGGGCGGCGCTGTTCAACCTGCGCACCGCGATCCACTCGACCGGTGTCCATCCCGCGACCAGCTACTTCCCCCGCCGCAGCGACCCGGACCTGCTCGCCCTCGTGCGCCCGCGCGCCGCCGCCCCGACCGACCGCAAGCTCGCGTCTCTGGCCGAGGCCATCCCGCTGCGGCACACCAACCGCACGCCGTTCACCGCCAAACCCGTCCCGCCCGGGGCGCTGGGAACGCTGCGGCACGCGGCCGAGGTCGAGCACGCCTGGCTGCCGCGGCTCGACGAGGACCAGCTCGGCGGGCTCAACGACCTGATCCGCGAAAGCCACCGCCTCCAGACCGAGGACCCGGCCTTCCGGTCGGAATGGCAGCGCTGGACCGGGCGCGGGCCCGACCGGCGCGACGGCGTGCCGTTCGCCGCCGGCGGAGCCGTCACCGCGGACGACACCTGGGTCCTGCGCGATTACGGCGGCGGTTCGCGCGCACCGGGCGCGGCGCCGCTGGTCGTCGTGGTCGGGACGTTCGCCGACCAGCCGATCGACCGGCTGCGCGCCGGACAGGCCATGCAACGGGTCCTGCTCGCCGCCACTGCCCGCGGCATCGACGCCTCGTTCATCTCCCAGCCGGTCGAAGTGCCCGTGATCCGCGCCCGGCTCCGCGACCTGCTCGGCGGCGGGCTCTGGCCGCAAATCGTCTTGCGCCTCGGCTACGGCGCACCGGTCCCGCGCACCCCGCGCCGCGCCCTCGAAGACGTCCTCGTCACTCCGTCCGCGCTCAGCGTCTAACCGCCCGGCCGACGCGCACGACCGCGCAGCTCCGTCGCCAGCACCGCCGCCTGCGTGCGCCGTTCCAGGCCGAGCTTCGTCAGCAACCGCGACACGTAGTTTTTCACCGTTTTCTCCGCGAGGAACATCCGCTCCGAAATCTGCCGGTTCGTCAGCCCCTCTCCGATCAGGGCCAGCAGCGTCCGTTCCTGATCGGACAGGTGCGCGAGCGGTCCCCGCTGCTTTTCCGCGCTGTCGCGCAGTTTCGTCATCAACGCGGCCGCCGCGTGCGCGTCCAGCAGCGATTTCCCGGCCCCGACGTCCCGGACCGCCGAGATCAGGTCGAGGCCCTTGATGTCCTTGATCACGTACCCGGCGGCACCGGCCAGCACCGCGTCGAGCATCGCCTGTTCGTCGGTGTACGAGGTGAGCATCAGGCACTTCAGGTCCGGCGACAGGGACCGCAGTTCGCGGGCCAGTTCGATGCCGTTGCCGTCGGGCAGCCGCACGTCGAGCACCGCGACGTCCGGCCGCAGCGCCGGAATCCGGGCCAGCGCCTGCGCGACGTCGCCCGCCTGGCCGACCACGGCGATGTCCGGGTCCTCCTCCAGCAGGTCGGCGACCCCGCGCCGGACCACCTCGTGGTCGTCCACCAGGAAAACCCGCAGCATCGGTCCTTCTCCCCGGTCGGGCTCGTTCGTGCGTCGAGCGTACGGCGCGCCGCCGCGCTCCGGCGGCGCCCACGGTCCTCAATCCCCGGCCGGCGGACGCGTTTTCACCGGCACGGACCAGCTCAGCCGCGAACCGCCGGCCACGGTCAGCGTCCCGCCGCGGCGGCTCGCCTGCTCCGCCAGCGCGGCCAGCCCCGCCGCGGCGGACACGGCGACGTCGCCGTCGCCCTCGTACCGGACGGTCACCGTCGTCCGCGCCGGTTCCGCGTGGATTTCGACCTCCACCGCGTCGGCCGAGGTGTGCCGGGCGATCAGCCGCAGTGCGTCGGCGAGCAGCGGCACCACGACGTCCGAGGGCACCGGATCGAGTTTCCCGGTCAGCTGCGTGGACACCGCGAGGCCCAGTTCCTCGCGCGCCTCGGCGAGGACCCGCAGCACCTGGTCGCGGATCGGCTCCGGGGCGGGCGGCAGGACGTCGTCCAGCCGGAAAACCGTTTGCTGCACGTGGTTGATCACGTCGTCCAGGTCGGCGATCGTCTCCCGCAGCCGGGCCGCGACGACCGCCGATTTGGCGAGCCCGGCCGTGGTCTGCAGCGAAAGCCCGGTGGCGTAGAGCCGGTTCAGGATCTCGCTGTGCAGCCGCGCCGCGATCCGGTCGCGCTCGTCGTGCAGCGCGGCGTCCTCGCGTTCGGCCCGCGCCTTCGCCAGTTCGAGCGCGACCGCCGCCTGGTCGGCGAACCAGGCCGCGATCTCCAGGTCGTCGGCGGTGAACGCCGGGCGCCCGGCCAGCCGGGAGACGGTCAGCACCCCGGCCACCGTGCCGTTCCCGGCGAGCGGAACCAGCATCACCGAATCGAGATTGAGGCTCAGCACGGACGGCACGGACAGCCGCGACAGCTCGTCCGGCCACGACCCGATCCTCGGCTCGCCGCGGGCGAACACCGTGCCGGCCACAGTGGACTCGGTGAGCAGTTCCCGGCCGGCCAGCTGTTCCGCGCCCGCCCCGACCGCGCGTTCGACGAAAAGGTAGCCCTCCCGTTCCGCCGGGCGGGTCACCGAGACCAGGTCGGCGGACGCGAGCTCGCGGGCGTAGTCCACGACGCGGCCGAGCGGGTCGCCGAGATCCGCCGACAGCAGCTCCCGGGTGACCGCCGCCGACGCGCGCAGCCATTCCTGCTGGTTCCGCGCGGTCTCGTACAGCCGCGCGTTCTCGATCGCGCTGCCCGCCGCCGCGGCGAGCGCCAGCGCCAGTTGCTCGTCCTCCTCGCTGAACCGGCCCCGCGCGGAGTCGGCGAGATAGAGGTCGCCGAACACCTCGCCGCGCACCCGGACCGGGACGCCCAGGAAGCTCGTCATCGGCGGATGCCCCTCGGGGAACCCGGTCGAGCGGGGATCGTCCTGCAGCCGGTCCAGCCGCACCGGGCGCGAGTCCTCGACGACCGCGCCGAGCAGGCCCTTGCCCTCGGGCAGCCTGCCGATCCGCTCGACCGCCTCCGGGTCCGTCCCGGTGTGCACGAATTCCGCCAGCCGCCCGTCCGGCCCGATCACGCCCAGCGCCGCGTACCGCGCTTCGACCAGCTCGCACGCGGACTCCACGAGGCGGCGCAGCAGCGCGGGCAGGGCGAGGCTTCCGGTGAGGGACTGGGTCGCGCGCAGCAGCCCGCGCAGCCTGCCCTGCGTGCTGATGACCTCCTGGGCGCGTTCCACCAGCTCGCCGAGAAGCTGGTCCAGTTCCATCCTCGGCTGATCGGGGAACGTCAGCCTCGCTGGTTCGGGTGCGTCCCGCTGGTTCACCCCGGCTCCTGCCCGTCCGGCCCCCGCGTCCCGTCCGCGGCGCGCCACTGGGAATTCAGTCTTCCGGCTCGCGCGAGCGGCCGTCAAGCACGCGAAAAGGGCGCCGCCGCGGTTTTCGGCGCTGCACGGGAAAACGGGTGTGCCGGTCCCGCTCGCGGCAAGGAAATCGGGCGGTAAAACGTCGCTCGCGGACCTTGCCTTCCCCGCGAGACGGGCGATCCGGCAGTGCGCCGCAAGAGAGAACGGAATCGGCGGCCTGCCCCGGCGGACAGGAACGAACGGCGGCGGAATGGTTCTTCCGGCGGACCTCGTGCTCATCGGACGGACCGGCGCGGAATTGCCGGTCGCCCGCCCGGGCATTCCCCGGATTCCCCCGATTTGTTGTCCTTTCGCCAGATATTCGCGGGAACGGTCAGCGCCGCGCCTCCGGGCGCACCACGAGGACCGGGCACGACGCGTGGTGGATCAGCGCCTGGCTGGTCGAGCCCAGCAGCATCCCGGCGAAGCCGCCCCGGCCGCGGGTCCCGACGACCATCAGCTGCGCCCGCTCCGACTCCTCCAGCAGGACCTGCCGCGGCCGGTCGCGGACGAGTTTCCGGCGCACCTCGACGCCGGGGTACTTCTCCTGCCAGCCGTCGAGCCGCTGCGCGAGCAGCCGTTCCTCGACCGGCTGGCGGCGGGTTTCCCGTTCCGGCAGCGGGCGCGCGGTGCGTTCGAGCACGTCGCACACGACGTCGGCCCAGGCGTGCACCGCGACCAGCGGGACCCGCCGGGCACTGGCCTCCTCGAACGCCGCCGCGATCGCCGCCTCGCTGTTCGGGCTGGTGTCGACGCCGACCGCCACCGGCCCGTCGAGCGGGACCGGGCCGTCGCCGCGGCGCCCGCGGACCACCACGACCGGGCAGCCCGCGTTGCTCACCACGGCCGCGAGCGTCGCGCCCGCGAGCAGGCCGGTGAACCCTTCGGTCCCGGTGCGGCCGAGCACGACCATCCGGGCGTCGCGGGACCGGTCGATCAGCAGGTCCGGTGCGGAGTCGGAGTACACCTCGTTGCGGACCGGGGACGCGTCGCAGAACGCCGCCAGACCGTCGCCGGGCGGGTCCTCGAAGAACGGGCCGGGCCCGGCGAATCCGGCGGGCACGGCGGTCTGCAGGCAGTGCACGAGTTCCAGTTCGAGATCCCGGCCCGCGGCGAGCCGGGCGGCCCACCGGACCGCTTCGGCCGCGCCGTCCCATCCGCCGATCCCGACGAGCACGGTGCGGTTCCGGCCGGTCATCTGCCCGTCCCGTCGCCCGCCGGGTCCGCCGCCACCACGCCCGGCACCGCGAGCGCCAGCAGCGTCGCGACGTCGCGGTCGGCTTCCTCGTCGTACCGGTCGGTGATGCGCACGACCCCTTCGTGCACCTCGACTTTCCAGCGTCCGGTCCCGCCGTAGACCTCGAGCCGGTGCCGTACGTCCGCGGCGATCGCGGTGTCGGCGCGGGCGAGCACGCGGACCACGTCGCCGCGCGTCACGATGCCGACCACCCGCGAGCCCTCGACGACGATCGGCATCGCCTGGCTCTTCGCGTCCACCAGTTCGCGGCAGACGTCCGCGAGGTCGGCTCCGGGCGGCATCGCGGCGGCGGGCGAGGTCATCACCGCGCCGACAGTCGTCTCGAGCGCGCCGGGGTGGTACGGCCGCCGCCCGTCCGGTGCCGGCGTCCGGCCTCGGCCGAGGTCGGCCTCGGTGACGATGCCGACGAGCCGTCCGTCGTCGTCGACCACCGGCAGCGCGGGGAAGCCGCGTTCGGCGAGAATCCCGGCAGCTTCGTCGGCGGAGGTCCACGGACGCACCGTCTCCGCGGGCGAGGTCATCAGATCGCGTGCGCGCATCGGGCCCGTCCCTTCCCTGGTACTGGCTCGAAAGTAAGCGACGGGACCGGGCGGGCACGCCGGTCCGGAGTCACCGGCTCTGAGGACCAACGTCCTCAGTGCCGCGGCGCGGGCGGCGTGTTCCGCCGTTCGGCGCAGCGGCTCTCCGCTGCGCCTCGGTGAGCACGACCGCGTCCGGGCCGGGGAAGATCGTCGAAACGTAGCCGCCGAGGAACCAGCGGACGGTGAACGGCGGGCCGCCGTCCGGGGTCCCGGTCGCGACGACGCGGCCGTGCCGGTCCGGGACTTCCGTCCGTCCGCTCTTCACCACCAGCCAGTCGCCGGGCTGTGCGCGCATCGCTCCTCCTCGTCGGGTCGGGCTTCGGGTCGTCGCGGCGGCGTCTTCTTCACCGGAACGCTCCGCGGACGACCGCCACCGGGCACGCCGAGTGCGCGAGCAGCCGGTTGCCGGTGGACCCGAGCCGCCCGCCGGAGCCCGGCCCGCGGCCCCGGCTGCCGATCACGACCAACTGCGCGCCCTCGACGGCCATCAACGCCTGTCCCGCCGAACGCTCCCGCACCGCCCGGACCCGCACCGCGACCTCCGGATACTTGTCCGCCCAGGCGGCGAGGCACTCGCGGAGCAACCGGTCCTCCTCCGCGGCCCGCCCCGGCCGGTCGGACCGCCAGGCCCGCACCGCGACCAGCGGCACGCGCCGGTTCGCCGCGGCCTCGAAGGCGAATCCCCCGACGCGCTCGTCGGCCGCCACCCCGACCACGACCGCCCCTCCCGGCGCCGCGCGCCCGCGCACGATCACCACCGGGCAGTACGCCCCCGCCGCCACCCGCAACGCGACCGACCCGATCGCCGCCCCGCGCAGCCCGCCGAGCCCGTGCGAACCCAGCACCGCCAGCGACACCGACCGCGACCTCTCGACCAGCAAGTCGACCGCGAGCCCGGTCCGCAGCACCGGCACCGTCACCACCCCCGGCGCGGCCTCCTCGGCGACCTGCGCCGCACGGCTCAGCCATCGGTGCGCGCGGGCGAACCGCTCTCGCGCGTGCTGGTCGGAGGTGCCGGCCTGGAACAGCTGCAGGCGGCAGCCGCGGCGCCGCGCTTCCGCGGCCGCCCAGCGGACCGCTGCCAGCGAGGCCTCCGACTCGTCCACCCCGACGAGCACCGCGCGGTCGGGTTTCTTCCCGGGCACCCTCGCCTCCCCTTCCCGCCGCCGGTCCCGGCGGCAGGGTCCACGGTGGCCTGCCCGGGGGCGGTTCGGCAGGGGCCGAAGTCCTTTCCCGGAGGGACGAAAGCGCATCTCCGACGATTCCGCCGCGGGGGTGCGGAGGTTCGTGAGGGGAACCCTCAGGGACTCTGATTCCGTCAGGGTTCCCCTCACGGACTTCGCGCGGGCCGATGCTCCGTCGACGGCGGCACTCCGCATGACCTGATCCTCGCGCCCGGCATGCCGTCCACTGTGGACGTTGTCGGCCGTCCGCGAACGGCGTCGCCCCTCTGGGAAACCGCACCCGCCCGCCGTCGCGACGCGGCCGGACTGCCCCAAGCCGAGGGCCGAAAGTCACCGGCCGGGCAGGCCGCTCCGGAACTTCCAAGTCCACAAAGGACTCAAGTCAGCGGGCCACCGCAACGGGGCAGGCCGCGTGCGCGAGCAGCCAGTACCCGGTCGACCCCAGCAGACCGCCCGCCAACGGGCCGCGCGCCCGAGCCCCCGCGACGATCAGTTGCGCACCGGCGGAAATCCCGGACAGTGCCCGCGCCGCGGAACGCACTCGTACCACGTGCACCCGGACCGGCACGACCGGATGCTTGCGAGACCACGCGGCCACCTGCTCCCGCAATCCGTTTTCCCGGCCAGGGCGGCCGTCGTGCCACGCGTGGACCGCCTCGATTGCGGCTCCGCGCGAAACGGCGGCGTCGAAGGCGAAAGCGAGTGCGCGTTCGCCGCCGTCGGAATCGTCGAGGCCGACCACCACCGGTCCGTCCTGTGCCGCGCTCCCCCGGATGACCACCACCGGACACCGAGCCGACGCCGCCGCCCGCAGCGCCACCGAGCCGATCGCCCCTCCCCGCGCGCCGCCGAGCCCGTGCGCGCCCAGCACGAGCAGCCCGGCTTCGTCGGACAGCGCGGCCAGCAGTTCGGCCGCCGTCCCGAGCCGCACGCACATCCGCACCGGCACCGCGGGCGCGGCCACGCGGGCGGTTTCCGCCGCCTGCCGCAACAGCCGGCGCGCGGGTTCCATCTGCGGTTCGGCGTCGCCGGGTGGTTTGCCGTGCGGCAGGAGGTCCGGGTCGTCGCACAGCTCGGCGTGGAACACCACGAGCCCGGCACCGCGCCGGCCGGCCTCGACCGCCGCCCAGCGGACCGCCGCGAGCGCCGCGGCGGACCCGTCGGCGCCGACGACCACCGGCCGGCTCACTCCCGGATCTCCTCGCTCTGCTTTCCGGGCAGCTCCTGGCTCTCCGGGTCCGGCCCGCCGTGCGCGCCGCGTCCGGCGGGCGGTCGGCGGGCGGCCCCGGGCGACGGGGTCCTCCGCTCCTCGTCCATCACATGCCTCCTCCGGCCGGTTCCCTCGTCGTGTCGCGGCCGACGCTAGGCCGCCGCGCCTCGGGACCACTGCGGGCGGACGTCCGCGGCCCGGGAGTCTTTGGTCCCAGCCGGAAAGGCGCTGCGGCCCTTCGCGCGGGTTCGGCGGGCAGCGGCGGGTCCGCACGCTGGCCCGGGCTGCGCCGATCAGCGGTCCTCGACGGCGAAAGCACCTCCGACGACGCGCAGTTTCCCGCTCGCTCCGCCGACCCGCCGGAACCGGACGACTTGCCCGACGGCACGGCCTGGACCGATCAGCGGAACTCCAGCCGAAATCCCGGTTCCGCAGCAGCGCAACGCCGAACGCGACCCCGGTTCGACGGAACCGATCAACGCAACTCCAGCCAGAAGTCCGGGTGCGGCAGCAGGATCGCTCATCGCACACCCGCCCCGCGGACAACGCTGAACTGCACTTCGCGCACCGCGGAAAATTGCGCCATTCCTCCGAACCGCGTTCCGTCTTTCGGACGTCCCCCGAGGCTCCGGTTATTCCACCGGACGGCCGGATTTCGCGTTCCGCCAATCAGCCGCCACCGTTTCGCGGAGAATGCGCTGCGCGGTCATCCGCGTGGCCTGCAGCGACGAATGCGCTTCCCGCGAATTGAACACCCGCCGCGGGGCCGCGACGCTCAGCGCCGCCACCGCTGTCCCGGTCACGTTGAACACCGGGACCGCCGCCGCGAGCAGCGCGCCCGGGAGCCGCGGGTTGAACGACACCTCGCGCTGCCTGATCTCGCGCAGTTCCGCGCTGAGCCACGCCGGGAGGCCGCCGCCGTTCTCGTCCTCGCCGCGGTATCCGGCGAACACCGCGAAGCGCGCGGCGAGCCCGGGGTCGAACGCCATCAGCACCCGCCCCGCCGCGCTTCCGGCCAGCTGCGAATCGTTTTCGATGCGCTCGGCCAGCGAACAGTAGCCGCTGCTGTAGATCAAATGCACGAAATCGACGACATTGCCGCTGGCCACCCCGAGGCCGACGAGGTAGCCGGTCCGCCAGTGGATGTCGATCAGGGACGGGAGAATGTCTCTGCGCAGCCGCTGCAGTTCCTGCGTCGAACCGGGCCGCGCGAGCCGGCACACCGCTTCCCCGTGCCGGTAATGGTATCCCGCCCGCACGACCATTCCGTATCCCTGCATCTCGGCGAGAAGCCGGTGCACCGTGCTTTTCGGCAGCCGCGTCGAGCGCGAGATTTCGCTCAGCGTTTCGATCCCGCCCGAATCGCGGATCGCGCTCAGGATCGAAAGCGCGCGGGGAATCGGCCTGCGCGGCACCACGCTCGTACAAGTCCACCGCCCGTTGTCGTCGCTCACAGTCACGACCGCACCCTCCACCGAATCCGCCAGTCCCTCGTGCGCACGCGCCGGGGCCGCCCTGCGCGCGTGCTCCGGCGAGGCCGCGCGACCGCTGCCCTCCGCGGTCCCGGCTCCTCCGCCGCTCGCGGGCGGCGCCGCGCCTCACTGCCGCCCGAATCCTTCGCCACCCGCGTCTTTCCCGAGCCATTCCTGCTCTCGCGCCTTCATGCTTGCCCAGCGCCGCGTCCGGCACAACCGGTCGCACCCGTTCACTGAAAGAGATCGCCCCAGTGGCGCAGCGGGTCCGCCTGCCCGTCTCGTCGCGCGACAAGTCCGTCCCCGGAACCGGTGGCCTGCAGTCACTTTCCGTAGCCAACGCGCGTTCGCGCGCCGCCGTGGTCGCACCCCGTGACAATGGCTTCCCACCGCTTCGCCCGTCGGGAAAACTGGACGGAACCGCCTTTCCGCCGGACAACTCCGGGCGGAGCCGCCGTCGCCCGCGGGCCGGGCAGCCCGCGGTCGGCGGGCGAGTCCGGTTCCGGAACGACAATCGGCCGAGCCAGCCACGGCGACCAGGTCGGCGCGTCCGTGCTGACCGCGGGAAACCGCGGGAGCCAGGTCCAGCGGCCGCCGTGTCTCCGCCGAAAGACGATACCAGGACTCAGTCGACGGCGAGCGACCAAATGCGGACGCACAGCGATGTTCCAGCACGCGGAACAGGGTCTTGACTTTCGCGGGAAGCGGCAACCAGCGAACTGCGCTGGCGGTGGCGATTGTGTTGGCGCACAACGCGATGCCGGGCGGAACCCGCGCACGGCGGGTCGGTCACGCCGCTTCCGCGCGCGCGACCAGCCGCGCGCACACTCGCAGAATCGTCCGCCGGTCCGCGATCTGCCAGGGCTGACCGGCCGCGAGCCGCCGAAGCTCCGCGCCCGGTTCGAAGGCCACCGCTTTGCCCACGCAGGGGAAGATTTCGGCGTCCGAAGCGGAATTCCCGATCGCGATCGAGTTTTCCGTGTCGAAACCCGCCGCTTCGGCCAGGCAGCACACGAAAGCGAGTTTGCCTCCGGCCGCGCCGGGAGCGGACAGCAGCCGTCCGGTGAACCTGCCGTCGGCCACCTCCGCG
The DNA here is from genome assembly GCF_002796545.1 of Amycolatopsis sp. AA4. GTDB lineage: Bacteria > Actinomycetota > Actinomycetes > Mycobacteriales > Pseudonocardiaceae > Amycolatopsis. The sequence goes on along the minus strand of NZ_CP024894.1, from coordinate 3,449,034 downwards.
ACGGCGCCGTGCCCGCCGGACAGCCCGAGGTCCATCGCCGCCTCCTGCACCGGGAAATCGGGGTTCCCGGACAGCAGATGGATCCGGTACCCGCTCGCGCGCAGCAGCGAAAGCAGCTCCGGCACAAAGGAAAACAGTTTCCCGCGGCTCGCCCGCCAGGTCTTCTCCGCCGCGAACCGGGCCTGCTCGACCGACGCGCCTTTCATCGCGAGCGCGTACCGCCGGCAGATCGCGTCCGCCAGCCCGGCCGGCGGGTTCTCCGCGGCCGCGAACTGCCCGATCGCTTCCAGGCAGGACAGTCCCGCTTGCCGGTCGCAGGCGCCGTCGTCGAGCAGGACCCGCAGATAATGCCGCGAAGTGCGCCCGGGAAGCAGGGTGCCGTCCAAGCCGAGAATGGCGTATTTCGTCGCGCGGTTCATGAGTCGCGCGGAGTCGTCGCAGCCACGAAAACGGTCCTTCCGTGCGCGCTTCCGGTGATGATCCGGGCTGACGGTACAGCGGCGCACGCACGCGCGGAGCGGCTTGTTCCATGCCCCGGGACACCACTGTCCCGGCCCGGCGACGAGGGAAAACCCGCCCTCAGCCGGTCAACCGGCGGGCGATTCCCGCGCGAGTCGAGAGGTCGAGTTTGTTCAGCACCCGAGCCACATGCGCGTCCACCGTCCGCGGGCTCAGGAACAATTCCGCGGCGATTTCTTTCGTCGTCAACCCCCGCACCACCATCTCCGCCACCTGCCGCTCCCGGCGCGAAAGCGTCCGTCCGCCCGAAGGCGACTCCAGTTTGCGCTGCCCGGCCAGCCGCCGCTGCACCTTCGTCGTCTCCCGCAGCAACGCATGGGCGCCCGCGCTCTGGAAAACCTCCCGCGCCTCGCCGATCCGCTGGGTCGCGGCGTCGAAGTTTCCCTGCCGTCCCAATACTTCCGCCACGAACAAGACCGCGCGGCCACGGTGCAGCACCATCGCCGCCCGGCCGAAGGCGACAGCCGCGGCGGAAGCGTCCGTCAATGCGGCGGCGAGGTCGTTGTCGGCAGCTGACACCGTCGCGCGCGCCAGCAACGCAATGCCGAGGTCGCTCTTCAATCCAGTCGCCGCGGCCCGTTCCATCGCCTCGGAAGCCGATCGGCGGGCGTCCGCGAGCGCGCCCTCGGCGAGCGCTCCCCGGCAATCCAGCGCCAATCTGGCTACCCGCAACGGATTCGCTGTCCGCTCCATCGGCTGTTCGACCGCGCCCGGGAACATGCCGAGTTCGAGCCCGGCCTCGGCGAGAATGTGTTCCACCGTCCGCCGCCACCATTCGACGGTCGGCCGCGGCATTTTCTCCACTGTGCGCCACTGTTGTTCGGCGGACGACCGGTCTCCGGTCGCGAGCAGCACTCGCAGCCGGATCGCGGCGGCCATCGGCACCACATCGTGGTGGCCGAAGCGGGTCGCGGCGGTTTCCGCTTCCGCGGCAGCCTCCGCGGCCTCGGCGAGGCGGCCCAGTTTCCACAGCACGTAGCCGCGCACCGAATGCCGGAACGGCAGCCCAGGCGCGCTCAGGTACTGCGCCCTATCCAGCAGCGCGAGCGCTCGCCGGTCATCGTCGAGGAAGCACGAGGCCCAGCACAGCGCGGGCACGGTGTAGAGGACTGAACGCAACTCGTTGTCGTCCAGCAGGTCGAATCCGTCGGCCGCGGCCTGTTGCGCGTGCCGGGCTTCGATGGTCCGCCCGGCGCAGACCAGCCCGATCGCGGCGAGTGCTGCGATCGCGGACTGCACCGCGGGCCCGGCGCTCGGGTCGGCCGCGGTCCGGCGGAGCCGTTCCTGCGCTCCGACGAGGTCGCCGTCCAGCAGCTCCAGGTGTGCCAGTTCAAGTTGTGCCCGCGCGTCCGGCTTGCCCGAAGCGGCGATCGCGGCCTCAGCGATCGCCCGCGCGCGCCGGGTGCGGCCGAGCGCGTGCTCGCACCGGGAAAGCAGCGCCAGTACCCGCGGCGAGTCCGGAAGGCCCGCCAGCAGCGACCGAGCCTTAGCAGGTTGTCCGGACGCGAGCAACGCTTCGGCCCGCAGCACGGACAGGCGGCAGTGCTCGTGCCCGCCGCGCATTCGTTCCGGCAGGTTCGCCACCGCCGCGCCGAGCCAGCGCGCGCATGCCGCGGGATCGGTGCCGAGCACCTCCTCCCCCGCCGACGCCAGTTCGCCGACCGCGACCAGGTCGTGGCGGTACAACGACTTCTCGAGGTGGTAAGCCCGCACCGTGAGCGGCGCGTCGAGTTCGCGCAGATAAGCCGCTGCCCGGTGGTGCGCGCCGGCGGCCCAGCCGCGTCCGGCCAGCCGGGCCGCCGCGACCCGGACGAGCGGATGCCGGAACCGCGGCCCCGCCGCTCCTCCCGCCAGCACGCCCCGGCCGAGCAGCCGTTCGATCGCGCGGCCGACCTCGGCCCGGGGCAGCGCAGTCATGGCCTGGACCAGGTCCGCGTCGATCTGCCCGCCACCGCACGCCGCGGCCTGGGCGACCAGCCGTTCGGGCTCCGGCAGCGCCGACACCTCGGCGAACAGCACGCGTTCCGCCGGCAGCATCGGCCGGTCCCCGTCCGCCGGGCTGTCGTCTCGCCCCGGCCACTCGTGCGGCGGCAAATCGGCCAGCAGCAACAGGTACAGCGGGATCCGCTCGGCCGCCGCGGCGATCCGCGCCCGCTCCGCGGCGGCGTGGCCGGGCAAAAGCCGGGCTACCTCGTCGTCGGTGAACGCGGGCAGAGTCACGTAGCGGACCGGGACGCGCTCGGCATGCAGCAGCCTGGTCAGCGCGGGCTGCCCTTCGCGGACCGACAGCACCAGCCGCCGGCCGCTTTCCGGTCTTCGGACCAGCGACATCAACTGCCGCAACGACGCTTCGTCCGCCCATTGGGCGTCGTCCACGACCACCAGCGATTCCGAACCGAGCGCGTGCGCCAGGCGGCGCGGGAACTCCGGCGCGCCCCCGGGCACCGCGCACACCGGATCCGGCGCCTGCCGGGCGACCTCGGCCAGCAGCCGGGTTTTCCCGATCCCCGGCAGCCCTTCCACCACGGTCACCGCGGCCGCGCGGTCAAGGCACGCGGCCAGTTCCGCCGACCGGCCGACAAACTCCTTCTCGACCACGGTCTCCCCCTTCGCGCGACCCGCGAATTGCGGTAATTATACGGATGCTACCACCCGTTAACTTCCGGTCTATTAAGTGCCGGGACATCCCCGGTAAATCAGCCGGGCGAGCGGGAACAGGTTAGTGCCCGCACCCGGCGCGGGCTATCGGCCAGCAGGGAGAACCTCGGCCGCGCGCCCGGCCGGCCACGAATCGCGCAGGAGGATCGGTGAGCAGCAGCGAACCTGGGCGTTTGCCGCGACCGGGACGAAAGCCGGGCACTCTATCGGAACGCGCCCGCGAAACGTTACCGAAATGGTCCGGCGACTTTCCGCAACCGGACGAGCATCCTTTGCTCGCGATTAATCGGGATTGCTTCCGACGCGCAGTCGGGAATGCTGCTCCGATCGGCCGGATTGCACGTCCGGCCGCCGGTTTCCGCACACCGGAAAAGCACGCCGGACGGCGACGGCACAATTGCCCTCGCGCGGAACGGCGGCGGGCGGAATGAGCGGCAGACGGGTTCTGGTGGCCGGGGCCGGACTGGCCGGTTCGCTCGCCGCGATCCACTTCGCGCAGCTCGGGCACCGGGTGGAGATCCACGAACGCCGCCCGGATCCGCGCGGCGCCGGCGCGGGCGGCGGGCGATCGATCAACCTCGGCCTTTCCCAGCGCGGGATCCGGGCGCTGGACCAGGTCGGGCTGCTCGACCCGGTGCTGGCCGCGGCCGCCCCGATGCGCGGGCGGGTGATCCACCAGCGCGACGGCGAGCTGGATTTCCAGCCCTACGGCAGCCACGAGGACCAGATCCTGCGCTCCGTGCTGCGCGACGACCTCAACCGCATCCTGCTCGCCAAAGCGCTGGAATACCCGAACGTCAGCGCCCGTTTCGGCGTCACCCTCACCGATCTCGACCGCGGCTCGGCGGCCGAGGAACCGGTCTGCACGTTCGACAGCGCCAGTGGTCCATACCATGCTTCCGCCGATCTCGTCGTCGGCGCGGACGGCGCGTTCTCGGCCGTGCGCACCCGGCTGCTGCGCGGCCTCCCCGCCGACTTCCGGCAGCGCGTCCTGCCCTGGGGCTACAAGGAGTTCGCGATCGCCGCCGGCCCGTCCGGCGACGTGCGCAGCAGCCCGGACGCACTGCACGTCTGGCCGGGCGACGACGGGCTGATCGTCGCGCACCCCAACGTCAACGGTTCGCTCACCGCGACCGTGTTCCTCCCGCTGTCCGGCGAGCAGAGCTTCGCCACGCTCACCACCGAAGATTCGGTGCGCGCGCTCTTCGACACCCGGTTCCCGGACGTGCGCCGGCTGGTGCCCGACATCGTCGAGCAGTTCCTCTCGCACCCGACCGGACATCTCGTGACCGTCCGGAGTTCGCCGTGGCAGCACGAGGGCCGCGTCGTGCTGATCGGCGACGCCGCGCACGCCGTGTACCCCTTCTACGGCCAAGGCATGAACTCGGCGCTGGAGGACTGTGCGGTGCTGCGCGAATGCCTCGCGAACGACGACTGGGCCGAAGCGCTCCGCGCCTTCGAACGCCGCCGCAAACCGCACACCGATGTGCTCGCGGACCTCTCCGAGGAGAACTTCGACGAACTGCGCAGCCGGGTGGCCTCGCCGCTGTTCCTGGCCCGCAAGAAGGCGGATCTGGTGCTCAGCCGCGTCTTCCCGAAACGCTGGATGCCGCTCTACACCATGGTTTCGCACACCACGATCCCGTACGCGGACGCCCTGCGCCGCGCCCGGCGCCAGCACGCCGCGCTGGCCTGGGGCAGCGGCGCCGCGGCGCTCGCCCTCGCCCTGACCGGCGGCGCGCTCGCCCGCGGGAAGGCCGCCGGACCGCACTCGCCTGGAGACCGAAGCTGATGCTCATCCATCCGACCGATCCCGGCCGCGTCCTGGTGGAGCGGCACGACCTCGACCCGCTCGCGCTGCCCGAACGCCTGCTGCGGTACGAAATCCACCTGCGGGCGATCTTCGACTGGGGCCGCGGCTACCTGTCCGGCCCGCATCCGGACCTCGGCCGCGCCGGCAACGTGTGCCCGTTCGCGCAGCCGTCGCTCGAGCGCGGCCGGTTCTACCTCGCCGTCGAACCGGGCGTCCCGGCCGCCGGCCCTCGGCTCACCGCGACCCTGCACAGCTACCGCGACTGGTTCCTCGAACTCGCGCCGCGCGGGCATCCGGGCGCGCAGCTGACCACGATCCTGCTGCTGTTCCCGGACGCGCCGCCGGACGACCGCTCCGGCGTGGTCGACACCGTGCAGCACGCGCTGAAATCGGAGTACGTCGCCGAAGGCCTGATGATCGGCGAGTTCCACAACGGGCCGCCGGACAAGGGCGGACTGTGGAACCCCGCGTTCCGCCCGCTGCGCAGCCCGGTGCCGATGCTGGTCGTGCGGCACATGGTGCCCACCGACTACCCGTTCCTGCGCGCCGACCCGGACCAGGCGCGCGCGTACCTGCGGCTGTTCGGCGACCAGGTGCCGGTCCAGCTGCGCGAACTGGTCGAGCACGACCGGCTCGCCCGCGAGCTGGACGAGACCGAGGCCGACCAGGCCGGAATCGGGGCGCCGTGAACGTCTTCCCGTGCTCGCCCGGACAGGAACGGCTGTGGTTCCTCGACCGGCTCGACCCCGGTTCGCCGGTCTACCACGTGCCCACCGTGCTGCGGCTTTCCGGACCGCTCGACGTCGACGCACTGCGCCGAGCCTTCGCCACGATCTCGGCCCGGCACGCCGCGCTGCGCACGATTTTCCGCGAACGCGACGGCGTTCCGGAGCAGGTCGTCACCAAGAACGGCTTTGCCTTCTCCGTCCGCGCGGTGAGTGACTCGATCGAGCAGACGGCCGCGGCGGAAATCCGCACCCCGTTCGACCTGACCGCCGGGCCGCTCGCCCGGGTCCTGCTCCTGCGCCAGGCCGAGGACCAGCACGTTCTGGTCCTTACGCTGCACCATGCCATCGCCGACGGCTGGTCGGTCTCGCTGCTGCTCGACGAACTGGCCGAGAGCTACCGCGCCGAGCTGTCCGGCACGGAACCGGACCTGCCGCCGCTCCCGATGCAGTACACGGATTTCGTGCGCTGGCAACGAGAACACCTCGACGGTCCGGAGGGCGTCGAGCTGCTGCAGGAATGGTCAGACCGGCTGCGCGGCGCACCAGAGCTGATCACGCTGCCGACCGACCGCCCCCGGCCTGCGACGGCGAGCTACGAAGGCGGCATCCACGAGTTCCGCTTCCCGCCCGAACTCACCGAGGCAGTGCGCGCGCTCGCGGATGCTTCTGGCGCAACGGTTTTCATGACCGTACTGGCCGCCTACCACGCGTTGCTCGCCCGGTACAGCGGTCAGGACGACGTGGTGGTCGGCACGGTCGTCGGCCAACGTTCGCAGGTCGAGACCGAGCGGCTGATCGGCTTCTTCGTCAACACCGTCCCGGTCCGAATCTCGACCGCCGACGACCCGACCTTCGCCGAACTGCTCCTCGACGTCTGCGACACGCTGGTCGACGCGCTCGGCGGGGCAGAAATCCCGTTCGAGCGCGTGGTCGAAGCCGTCCGCCCCGAACGCAGCCTCGGACATTCGCCGATCTACCAGGTCGGCTTCAACGGGCACGGCGACGGCTCGCTGCCACAACTGTCCGGGCTGACGGTCACGGACTTCGCCGGCCCGCACACCGGCACCGCGAAGCTCGACCTGATGCTCGGCGTCCGCGACGAAGGCGACTGCCTGCACGGCTACCTCGAGTACCGCACCGACCTGTTCGACGAAGCCAGCATTGTCCGCTTCGCCGAGCACCTGTGCACCTTCCTGACCTCCGTCACCGCCGACCCGGAGCAACAGATCGGCGCGGTCTCCCTGCTGGACAGCGCACAACGCCGCGCGGCTCTGGACAGCGGCCTCACGCGCCCGTTGCCCGCCACGACCGCGCTGGACCTGATCGCGCCGCACGTCCGCGACCGAGGTTCCGCACCCGCGATCGCCGGTTCGCTGACCTACCGCGAACTGGACGCCCGGGCGAACCGGCTCGCGCACGCCCTGCGCCGCCGCGGAGTCGGCCCGGACGTCCCGGTCGGGCTCTGCGTCCGCCGCTCCGCCGAGATGGTGGTGGCGCTGCTGGCGATCTGGAAGGCCGGCGGCGCGTACGTGCCCCTCGATCCGGAATGGCCGCTCGAACGGCACGCCTACGTCATCGCAGAGGCGGGCATCCGGATCGCCGTCGTCGATCGCGAAACCGCCGGTCGGCTGCCCCGGTTCGAGACCTCGCTGGACGTCGACCTCGACTACGCGGAACCGGACACCGCCCCGGACGTGGTATCCGACCCGGCCGATCTGGCATACCTCATCTACACCTCCGGCTCGACCGGTCGGCCCAAGGGCGTCGCGGTGCCGCACCGCGGCGTGGTCAACCTGCTCACCGCATTCGCGGACCGGCTCGGCGTGACCGAGAACGACGTCTGGGCGTCGGTCACCACGCTGGCGTTCGACATGTCGGTGCGGGAACTGCTGATCCCGCTGATCCGCGGCGGCACGGTCGCCGTGCTCAGCACCGAAGACTCCGCCGAGCCGGTCGTGCTGGCGCGGCGGCTGGCGGAATGCGGCGCGACGATCCTGCAGGCCACGCCCACGCGCTGGCGGATGCTGCTGGCGTCCGGCGGCGTGCCCGCGAACGTCCGGGAACGGCTGTGCGGCGGCGAGGCGCTCGACCGGGAACTCGTCGACGCGCTGTCCGACGGCCGGGTCTGGAACCTCTACGGCCCCACGGAAGTCACGATGATCGTCTCGGCGGGCACCGTCCGCTCGGACGCCCCGGTGGTGCCGCTGGGCCAGCCGTTGCCGAACACCCGGCTGCACGTCCTGGACGCCGGGCTGAACCCGGTCCCGCCGGGGGTCGCGGGCGAGATCTTCGTCGGCGGCGCGGGCATCAGCCGGGGGTACCACCGGCGTCCCGGCCTGACCGCCGAACGTTTCCTGCCCGATCCGTTCGCCGCCGACGGGAGCCGGCTCTACGCCACCGGCGACCTCGCGCGCCGCCGCGCCGACGGGACGCTGGAGTTCCTCGGCCGCACCGATCACCAGGTGAAAATCCGCGGTCTGCGCATCGAACTCGGCGAGATCGAAGCCCGGCTGCGCGCCGATCCGCAGGTCTCCGACGCCGTCGTGCTGGCCCGCTCCGCCGGTCCGGACGACGTGCGGCTGGTCGCTTATGCGGTCGCCGAAGAAACCGAATGGGCGCCGCTGCGCGACCGGCTTTCCGCGCAGCTGCCCGCGTACCTGGTCCCGCAGACCGCCGTGTTCCTGCCCGCGCTGCCGCTGACCAAGAACGGCAAGACCGACCGGTCCGCGCTGCCGGAACCCGTCTGGGAATCCCGGGAAATCGACCGGGTCGCCCCGCGCGACGCCGTCGAACGCGAACTGGCCGGGCTGTGGCGGGAGGTGCTGGCAGTCGAGGACCTCGGGGTGCACGACGATTTCTTCCACCTCGGCGGCCATTCGCTGCTCGCCGCGCGGCTGCTGGCGAAGGTGCGCGAGCACTTCCAGTCCGACGTCGGCCTGCGGACGCTGTTCGCCGCTCGCACGATCGCTGCCTTCGCCGCGGCGCTGCGGGCCGCCGAGTCCAGCCCCGGGGCCACCGACGAGATCGCGGACCTGCGGGAACGGATCGCCGCGCTGCCCGACGACGAGGTTCTCGCCCTGCTCCACGCCGATTCCCCTCCAGGAGCGCATCGATGACGCAACCCGAGCGAGAGCGGCTGTTCCGGCTGCTGGCCGCACGCGACGGCCTCGGCGCCGCGTCCGGTTCGATCCCCCGCCGGACCGGCGACGCCCCCGTCCCGCTGCTGCCCGCGCAACGGCAGCTGTGGTTCCTGGACCGGCTCGGCGCGCGCGACGGCGTCTACACGATCTCCCAGTCTTGGCGGCTCACCGGCGCACTCGACGTCGCGGCGCTGCGCCGGGCGCTCGCCGCGGTCGTCGATCGGCACGAGGCGCTGCGGAGCGGGTTCGCCGAATCCGACGGCGAGCCGGTGCAGATTCCCGCGCTTCCCGGAACCGCACCGGACCTGTCCTATGTAGACCTTCGCGCTACGCCGTCTTCGGCGGATTCGGTCCTGGCCGCCGAACGAGCCCGCCCGTTCGATTTGACTCAACCGCCCCTGGTCCGCGGCCTGCTGGTCGCCGTGGCCGACGACGTGCACCTGTTCGTGCTGACCCTGCACCACATCATCGCCGACGCCGCGTCCGTCGGGATCCTCTTGCGCGAGCTGTCCGCGCTCTATCCGGCGAACGCTCCGGCCCTGCCCGAACCGCCTGTGCGCTACGGCGATTACGCGGCCTGGCAGACGGCCAAACCGCTCGAAGCAGGCGAGCGGTACTGGCGCGAGCAGCTCCACGACGCCCCGGCGCTGCTGGAACTGCCGACCGACCGGCCGCGTCCGCCCGCCGAATCCTTCCGCGGCAACGGCCATTCCTTCCACCTGCCCGCCGCTGATCTCACCGCCTTCTGCCACCGGCACGGCGTCACCGCCAACACCGTGCTGCTAACCGCGTACGTGCTGCTGCTGGCCCGGCATGCCGGTCAGGACGACGTCGTGGTCGGCATGCCGATGCGCGACGAGACCGTGCCGGGGATCGAGCAGTGCGTCGGGATGTTCGCCAACACCGTCGCCGTCCGGACCCGGCTGACCGGCGATCCGACGGTCGCTGAGATGCTCGCGCAGGTGCAGGACGCCTGCCTCGGCGCGCTGGAGCACCAGAGCTATCCGTGGGAACGGGTGGCGCAGGACCTGCGGCCGGCCCGCGATCTCAGCCACAATCCGGTGTTCCAGGTGATGTTCGTGCTCAACTCCGCCGGTGCTGGACTCGACCTGCCCGGCGTCCGCGCGGACTGGCTCGACCTCCCGGTCACCACCGCGCGCTTCGACCTGACCCTGGCGCTGGCCACCACCCCCGACGGGATCGAGGGACGGCTCGACTACGCCACCGACCTGTTCGACGCCGCCACCGTCGCGCGATTCGCCGACCAGTACGAACACCTGCTGCGAGCCATGCTCGCCGATCCGGACGCCCCAGTGTCCACAGTGGACGCCCTGCCTGCCGCGGATCGGATCCGGCTGCGGAACGGCGGGCACGCGGCCGCACCGGCGGTCTCCGACGGCACCCTGGTCACCACGCTGATCACGCGCCAGGCCGAGCGGACTCCGGACGCCATCGCCGTAGAGGACGACGGCCTGCTCACCTACGCGGAACTCGTCTCCCGCGCCCGGCGTATCGCCGGAGCCTTGCACGCCTCCGGAATCCGGCGCGGCGACGTCGTCGCACTCGCCTTGCCTGCCGGAGCTGAGGCGACCACCGGCCTGCTCGGCGTGCTCCTGGCGGGTGCCGCGTACCTGCCGCTCGACCCCGGGCACCCGCCCGCGCGACTGGCCGAACTCCTGTCCGACGCGTCCCCGGCCGCCCTGATCGCCCACCACGACCTGGCGTTCGACGGCCCGGTGCTGCGCACCGACGATCTCCCCGCCGGCGACCCGCCCGAGATCGACCTCAGCCCGGACGATCTGGCGTACGTCATCTACACCTCCGGCTCGACCGGAGCCGCGAAACCGGTCGCCGTATGCCACGGCGCACTCGCCGAACTGGCCGATTCGTTTCGCCGGCTGCACGGATTCGGCCCCGGCGAACGCGTGCTGATGATCCCGCCGCTGACCTTCGACGCCGCCGCGGGCGACCTCTTCCCCGCGCTGGTCTCCGGCGCGACCGTCCTGCCCTGGCGCGACCCGGCGTCGCTTACCGGCCCCGGGCTCGTCCGGCTCTGCCGCGACCGCGGGATCACCATGGTCGACACCGCGTCCGCGCTCTGGCAGAAGTGGGTTGCCGAACTGGCAGCGGAAAATACGCCGTTCGACTGTCCACTGCGGACGATGATGGTCGGCGGCGAAGCGGTCCCGGCCACCGCCGTGCGGACGTGGGCCGCCCGCACCGGCGGCCGCGTCGAACTGCACAACCACTACGGCCCCACCGAAGCGACCGTCTGCGCGACCAGCTACCGCACCGTCGACGCCGCGGAACTCGACGGCCGGGTGCAGCTGCCGATCGGCACGCCGCTCCCCCACGCCCGCGTCTACGTCGTCGACGACCGGCTGCGTCCGGTGCTTCCGGGTGCCCCGGGCGAGCTGTGCATCGGCGGCGACGCACCCGCAAGGGGCTACCGGGACCGGCCCGGCGCCACCGCGGAGAAGTTCGTCCCGGACCCGTTCTCGCCGGTGCCCGGCGCGCGGATGTACCGGACCGGCGACCTCGCCCGCCTCGACGCCGAGGGACGGCTGGAATTCCTCGGCCGGGTCGACCGGCAGCTGAAGGTCCGCGGCCACCGCATCGAACCGGCCGAGGTCGAAGCCGCCTGCCGGCGCCACGCCGGCGTCCGGGACGTCCTGGTCACCGCCCGCGCGGACCGGTTGGTCGCCTACCTCGTCGGAGACGCCGACCCGGTGTCGGTCCGCTCCGCACTCCGCGCCGCCTTGCCCGGCTACCTGGTCCCGGACGCCTTCGCGGTGCTCCCGGAGCTGCCGCTGAACGCCCACGGGAAGGTCGACCACCGTGCGCTGCCCGAACCAGCCGCCCCCGCGACTGCCTTCGCCGAACCCGAAGGCGAACTGGAACAACGGCTGGCCGCGATCTGGGCCTCGGTGCTGGACGTGGACCGCATCGGCCGCGACGACGACTTCTTCCTGCGCGGCGGGCATTCCCTGCTGGCCGGGACACTGATGGCGAAGGTGCGAGCGGAACTGGACGTCGAGGTCCCGGTGCGCACCCTCTTCGAAGCCAGCACCCTGGCCGCCTTCGCCGACGCCGTCCGCGCCCCCGGGTATCGCGAGGACGACCGTCTCGCCGAAGTCCTCGCGGACGCCGTGCTGCCCGCCGACATCGACCCGCGCTGCACCCCCGCGCAGGCCGAGGCCGCGATCCAGCGCGCGATGGCCCCGCGGACCGCCCTGCTGACCGGCGCTTCCGGCTTCCTCGGGCCGCACCTGCTCGCCGACTTGCTGCGCCACAGCGACGTCGTGGTGCGCTGCCTGGTCCGAGCCGCCGACGCCGTCGAAGGGGCCGCCCGGATCGAGCAAGTGCTGCGCGACCACCTGCTGTGGGACGACAGCTTCCGTCCCCGCATCATCGCCGTTCCCGGCGACCTCGGCGCTCCTCGGCTGGGTTTGTCCGCGGCTCAGCTGTACGCGCTCGCCGCCGACCTCGACGTCATCTTCCATTGCGGCGGCGAAGCGAACTTCCTGCGCCCGTACGCGCAACTGCGGCCCGGCAACGTCCTCGGCACCGTCGAGTTGCTGCGGCTCGCCTGCCGGGGCGGCGGAACCCCGGTGCACCTCGTGTCGTCGCTGGGCGTCTACCCGCTGGACCGCGAGGCGGTGATCACCGAGGACGTCCCGCCCGACGATCCCGCCGGGTTGGATCGCGGCTACGAACTGAGCAAATGGGCCGCCGACCGGCTGGCCCGGGCCGCGCGCGAACGCGGCCTGCCGGTGACCGTGCACCGTCCGGCGCGGGTCACCGGGCACAGCCGGACCGGCATCGGCCCGCTCGGCGACCGGTTCGCGAACCTGTTGCGCTGCCTGGTCCTGCTCGGCTCCGCACCAGAGGAGGACTTCGACCTCGAGGAAGACATGGCCCCGGTCGACCACGTGGCCGCCGCCATCGGCCACCTTTCGCGACGGCGCACCGGCTACGGCTGCGATTTCCACTTCCACAACCAGCGCACGATGCGGTTCGGCGAGGTGGTCGCCGGATTGCGCGAGTTCGGCTACCCGATCGACGCGATCCCGTTCGACGCTTGGCACACCGCCCTGGCCGCGGCGGCGGTTGAAACGGCAGACCCGGCACTCAGCGCGATCACGGCGATGGTCGAACGGACGTCCTCGCCCCGGCGCACGGTCTTCGACTGCTCGCACACCGAGGTCGTGGTCGCGGCGGGCGGGCTGGTCTGTCCGCCCGCGGATCGCGTGCTGCTGCAACGGTATCTGGCGCACTACGTCCACATCGGACACCTGCCCGCGCCCTCCGCCGCGGGCACCCGAAAGGAGCACCGTTGACCACCATGGGAACACGGGGATTCGTCCTCCTCTGGTCAGCCCAACTGGTCTCGATCGTCGGCTCCGCGCTCACCGGGTTCGTCCTCGGCGTCTGGACCTACGAACGATCCGGCTCAGCCACCCAATTCGCCCTGATCATGCTCTCCGGCGCGATCCCCGCACTGCTCATCGCACCGTTCGCGGGAGCACTGGCCGACCGGCTGCACCGCCGACGGCTCCTGATCGGCGCGGACTGCGTCGCGCTCGTTTCGGTCGGCGCGCTGGCCTTGCTGATCGACGCGGACCAGCTGCAGACCTGGCACGTGTACGTCGTGACCGCGCTGACCGCGATGTGCGGGACCCTGCAGCAGGTCACGTTCAGCGCGATGATTCCCCTGCTGGTGCCGAAGCAGCACCTCAGCCGGGCGAACGGGCTGTCGCAGGTGGTGTTCAGCGCGCAGATCGCCGCGCCGGTCGTCGCCGGGACGCTGCTCGCGCTCACCGGCCTGCGCGGGGTCGTCCTGATCGACCTCGTGACGTTCGCCGCGTCGCTGCTGGTCGTCGCGCTGGTCCCGCTGCCCCGCGCCGCCGTGCGCACCGCCGCCCCCGAGCCCGGCGCTCCCTCGATCTGGCGGCAGGTGCCCGCTGGCTGGGCCGAACTGCGCCGTCGCCCCGGGCTGACCGGACTGCTCGGCGTCCTCGCCGGGTTCTACTTCTGCTTCGGCATCGCCGGAACGCTCGTCCGCCCGCTGGTGCTGTCGTTCGCCAGCCCCGCCGGACTCGGCTTCCAGGTGTTCGCGGGCGGCTGCGGGCTGTTCGCCGGAAGCCTGGTGATGGGCGTCTGGGGAGGGCCGAAGAAGCGGATGCGCGGGATCGCCGCGTTCATGGCGTTCGGCGGGATCGCGCTGGCGGTGCATTCGCTGGCGCCGTCGCTGGCGCTGGTGATCGCGATCGGGCCGTTCTTCCTGTTCACGCTGCCCGTGATCACCGGGACCGCGCAAACCGTGCTGCAGAGCAAGGTCGACCCGGCGAACCTCGGCAAGGTCATGGCGACCTCGCGGGCGGTGTCGCAGGCCGCGAGCCCGGTCGCGTACCTCGTCGCCGGCCCGCTCGCCGACGGCGTGTTCGAACCGCTCATGCGCCCGGGCGGTGCGCTGGCCGGTTCGGTCGGACACCTGATCGGCACCGGCCCCGGCCGCGGCATGGCGCTGATGTTTTTGCTGGCCGGACTGCTGCTGGTCGTCCTGGGCGCTCTCGCCGCCCGCCCTTCGCTGCGGCGCGTCGAGGATCTGCCGGATCTGCTCGAAGAACCCGAACCGGAACCCGCCGCGGTGGCGACGAGCCGAGAGGAGAAGGCACAATGACGACCCTCGAACGGACCATCCCGGTGCGCGTCCTCGCCGCCGACCCGTTCCTGCGCGCCGGACTCGAAAGCGCGCTCCGCGGCTGCGCGGAATTCACCGGGTCCGACGGCGGAGTCGCGGTCCTGGCGGTCGACGAGGTCGACGACGCGGCCGTCTCCGCGATCCGGGCCGCCAAGGAACGCAACGCCGCCGTTCTCCTGGTGACCGGCAAAGTCGACGCGGTCACCGCCGCCCGCGCGATCGAGGCGGGCGCGTGCGGGGTGCTGCGCCGGGAACAGGCCTGCGAGCAGACGCTCGTTTCCGCGGTCCGCGCAGCGGCGACCGGCCACGGCACGATGCCGCCGGACCTGCTGAGCGACCTGTTCGACGCCCGGCACGCAGCACCTCCCGCGCCGACGCTGGACGCCCGGGAACGCGACGTCCTCCGCATGGTCGCCGACGGCCACGAGACCGCCGAGATCGCCTCCGCACTGGCGTATTCGGCCCGCACGGTGACGACGATCGTGCACGACATCACGCACCGGCTGCGGTTGCGGAATCGCGCGCATGCGGTGGCGTTTGCGTTGCGGCAGGGGCTTATTTAGGGAGTGCGGTGGGACCCCGGCCCGACGGGGTTTTCGGACGCGGGATCCGGCGATCCAGATTTCGCAGTGAGCATGGGCGAGCAGTGCTGGGCGGGTCCGCAGCCGGAGGTCCAGCATCGTTCGCCCGTGCGCCGAGGGAACTTGGCGCTGCTACGGGAGCCGCGCGCGCAATTCTCGACTCGGACGCAGAGACACACCCCGTCCAGGGCCTTTGCCGGAACTGGACGATCCTCGGCGGCCGCGCGGACCATTTGGCGCGGCGAATCGGCCTAGATCAAGCCGTTCCGCACCGCGTACGCCGCCGCGTGGGCGCGGTTACGCACTCCCAGCCGGGCCATCAGGTCGTACAGCGCGTTTTTCACCGTGTGTTCCGACCAGCCGAGTTCGGCCGCGATCTCGCTGTTGCTGTACCCCTCGGCGACGAGCCGCAGCACCCGCAGCTCGCGTTCGCCGAGCTGCGGCCGGTATGCCGCCTCGCCGTCCACGCGTCCAGTGTAGGAGATCCGCTCATCCCGGCAGCTCCGAACCGCGCGTCGACGGGGCGGCCGCGACCGTCCGCACGACCTGCGCGAACCGGTCGGCCATCGTCTTCGCCGCGGCTTCGGTGAACAACGCGCGGTCGTAATGCAGCGTCCCGGCCACGCCGTCGGGATGCTCGCGCACCGTCACCAGCACGTCGAACGGATTCCCGCCCTGTCCGGCCCGCCACGGCTCGGCACGCACGCCCTCGAGCCGGAGCCGGTCGGCGAGCGAGCCGAGCGACTGGAACGCCACCTGCGCCACCGGATTCCGGCTCAGATCGCGCGGCGGCCGCAGCGCCGCCACGACCTGGTCGAACGGGACGTCCTGATGCCGGAACCCGCCGAGCACCGCCTCGCGGACCGCGGCCAGCACCTCCGGATACGCCGGATCGCCCGGAACCCGCACGCGCAACGCCAGCGTGTTCACGAACAGCCCGATCAGGTCCTCCGCCTCGACCGACGGCCGGTTGCCCGCGAACGTGCCGACCACGAGATCGTCCCGCCCTGTCACGCGGCGCAAATCGAGGACGAACGCGGCGAGCAATGCCATGAACCCGGTCGCGCCCGCCTCTGTCGCCACAGTTTCCAGCGCCGCGATGTCCTGCCGCGGCAGAGAAAACTCGACCGTGCCTTCCAGCTGCGCTTGCCGAGCCGGTCGCGGGAGGCTGTCCGGGAGTTCGAGCGCCGGCGGCGCACCCGCCAACGTCGACTTCCAATACTCGAGACCGGCCTCGTCCGGTGTGTGCGCGGCTGCGGCCAGCTCCGGCAGCTCGGCCCCTCGCCCGGCGTAGCATTCGGCGAGGTCGCGCCAGAAGATCTCCATCGAGGTGTCGTCGGCGATGATGTGGTGGATCACCGCGAGCAGCGTGAACCGCCCAGGCTCGCCGCGGATCACCGTGCACCGCAGCAGCGGCCCGCGCGCGAGGTCGAACGGCCGCTCAAGTTCCGCGTCGACGACCTCCTCCGCCGACCCGTCCACCACTGTCAACGGAATCTCCGCCTCGGCGGACACGCTGATTTCCGGTTCTCCGCGACGGCTTCGGAAGGTCGTCCGCAAGGTCTCGTGTCGCTGGACTACCTCGGTCAACGCGCGCCGCAACGCCTCGATGTCCAGCTCGGCGGTGCACCGATAGGCCTCGTACATGGTGTAAGTCGAGGACGGTCCGGACAGTTGATCAAGAAACCACATCCGGTGCTGCGCCGCCGAAATCGCCCTTGGTCCATTGTGGATTTCCGGGGCCTGCGGAGCCGCCGCGACCACTTCGGCCAGCTCCGCGACAGTCGGCGCGGTGAACAAATCCGCGACGGACACCTGCCGTCCGGTGCGGCGGGACACCCGGGCGCAGATCCGGGTAGCGGCCAGCGAACGGCCGCCGAGTTCGAGGAACGGGTCGTGGACGCCGACCGGCCGCACCCCGAGTGCGTCTGCCCAGATCTCGGCGAGCTCCGCCTCGGTCGCGTTCCGGGGTCCGACGTAGCCGACGGCCAGCGCGGGACGCGCACCATCCGGCGCGGGCAGCGCGTTGCGGTCGATCTTGCCGCTGGGCGTGAGCGGCAGCGCGGCCAGCGACATCCATGCCGACGGCACCATCGGCTCCGGCAACGTGCGGGCCAGATGCGCCCGCAGCTCGGACGTCGAGGGCACTGACCCTGCTCGGTACACGCAGTAGGCGACCAGCCGATCGTCCCGCACCGCAGCAGCCGCCGCGGCGATCGCCGGATGAGAGTGCAGCGCCGCCTCGACCTCGCCGAGTTCTATGCGGTTGCCGTGGAGCTTGACCTGATGGTCGAACCGGCCGAGGTACTCGAACGCGCCGTCCTCGCGCTGCCGCGCCCGGTCTCCCGTGCGGTACAGCCGCTCCCCCGGCGTCTCCGCGAACGGATTGGGCACGAACTTCTCGGCCGTCAGCGCCGGGCGGTTCAGGTAACCGCGCGCCAACTGGATCCCGGCGATGGTCAACTCGCCGTCCACGAGGTGGATGCGGGTGTTCGCGATGGGATATCCGATGGTGACGGGTTCCCCTGGCAGGCAGCGGGTCGCCGTGACGTCGACTGACGCTTCGGTCGGCCCGTAAAGATTATGCAGCTCCGCGTCGATCACGCGGTGGAAGCGTTCCGCCAGCTCGTCCGGGAGCGCCTCGCCGCTGCACAGGACCCGGCGCAGCGGCAGCTTCGGCACCGGTCCGGACAGGAACGCCCGGAGCATCGACGGCACGAAGTGGACCGTCGTGATCCCCTGCGCCAGGACTTCGGTGAGATAGGCCGGATCGCGGTGCCCACCCGGCCGAGCCATCACGAGTGTCGCGCCGGCGGACAGCGTCCAGAAGAACTCCCAGACCGAGACGTCGAAGCCGAACGGAGTCTTCTGCAGTACGCGATCTTCCGGTGTCAGGCCGTATTCGTCCTGCATCCACCGGAGCCGATTCACGATCCCGCGATGCTCGATGACGACGCCCTTGGGCTTGCCGGTCGACCCCGAGGTGTAAATCACGTACGCCGCGTTCTCCGGCCGCACCATGACATCCACCGGTTCGCAAGGTTCGCGGAGATCCGTCAGATCGCCGGGCTCGATCACCGTCGTGGTGCCCGAATCCTCGACCATGAACCGGAGCCGGTCCTCGGGATAATCCGGATCCAGGGGCAGATACGCGGCTCCCGCCTTGAGGATCCCGATCAGCGCGACCACCATCTCCAGGCCGCGCTCGAGCCGAACCCCCACGACCGACTCCGGCCCCGCCCCTCGCGCGCGCAGCCGGTGCGCCGCCTGATTCGACAGCTCGTCCAACTCGGCATAGGACACTTCCCGACCGTCGGCAACGACCGCGATTCCTCCGGTGGCTGTTCCTTCGGCCAGGAGATCCAGCAGTGTCTCGCTCATGCGTCCTCGCTCACTGGCCGCACCGCCGCACGCGGGCGGATCGTCGCCCGCACAACCGGTTGCGAACCAAGCCCCGGATACCCCGCCACCGCGGCCGCGCTCTCGACCGTCGGGTGGTCAAGCAACGCCCGCACCGGCACGCACGCATCCCAGCCCTCACCAGCGGCCAGCACACCCAGCGACACCCCGCTCACTGGTGCACCATCCTTGTGTCGGTAGCCGTGAGGTTGCCGATGCACCCGAGGTGCTGCCGGGTTATCGCCCCGCTCGCTTGACGCGTTCGACGTCCAGCATGAGTTCCGCGGGACCCGGCAGTTCCCGGGGCGTGCCGACCGTCGACAGGGCTGTGCGCCACCGAGCGCCGATCAGTGAGCGAAGCGGCAGACACGCCCT
Source organism: Amycolatopsis sp. AA4 (assembly GCF_002796545.1). Taxonomy (GTDB): domain Bacteria; phylum Actinomycetota; class Actinomycetes; order Mycobacteriales; family Pseudonocardiaceae; genus Amycolatopsis. The sequence goes on along the minus strand of NZ_CP024894.1, from coordinate 3,430,117 downwards.
GGCACCAGAACAAGGGTGCCTCCCCACTGGGATCAGCAGCGAGGAGGCTGTCATGAAGTCTGCCCCGTCCACTCTGCCCGAGGAACCACCCAACAGCGTGACCAGCGGCATCGACTGGGCTCGCGACGATCACGCCGTCGCGGTTGTCGATGGCCGTGGCCGCCTGGTGGCCCGTGAGACGGTCGAGCACAGCAACACCGGTCTGCGCACTCTGCTCGGCCTGCTCGCCGAGCACGGCGCCGCCGAGGTCGCGATCGAACGTCCCGACGGACCAGTCATCGACGCGCTGCTCGAGGCCGGCCTGACCGTCGTGGTGATCAGCCCGAACCAGGTCAAGAACCTGCGCGGCCGATACGGCTCGGCCGGCAACAAGGACGACCGGTTCGACGCGTTCGTCCTGGCCGACACCCTGCGCACCGACCGCGTCCGGCTGCGGCCGCTGACCCCCGACGACGAGACCACCCTCGCCCTGCGACGCGCCTGCCGCGCCCGCAAGGACCTCGTCGCCCACCGCGTGGGCCTGGCCAACCAGCTGCGTGAACATCTCAAACGCGTATTCCCCGGCGCCGTCGCGCTGTTCGCCGACATCGACAGCCCGATCAGCCTGGCGTTCCTGACCCGCTTCGACTGCCAAGACCGCGCCGACTGGCTCAGTCCCCGCCGCCTGGCCGCCTGGCTGGCCAGCGCCGGCTACTGCGGCCGCGTCGACCCCGCCGTGCTGCACCAGCGCCTGACCGCCGCACCCCGCGGCGCGGCCGGTGACCACGGCACCGCCGAAGCCCGCATCACCCGCGCCCTGCTCGCCGTGCTGACCAGCCTGGTCCAGCAAATCAAAACCATCTCCGCACAAATCGCCGAGCAGCTCGCGCTGCACGCCGACGCGCACATCTTCACCAGCCTGCCCCGCGCCGGCCAGGTCCGCGCAGCCCGCCTGCTCGCCGAGATCGGCGACTGCCGCGCCCGCTTCCCCACCCCCGAATCGCTTGCCTGCCTGGCCGGCGTCGCACCCTCGACCCGACAATCCGGCAAGATCCGCGCCGTCGGTTTCCGCTGGGCCTGCGACAAACAACTCCGCGACGCCGTCACCGATTTCGCCGGCGACTCCCGCCGCGCCAACCCCTGGGCCGCCGACCTCTACAACCGAGCCCGAGCCCGCGGCCACGACCACCCCCACGCCGTCCGCATCCTCGCCCGCGCCTGGCTCTACATCATCTGGCACTGCTGGCAGAACAACACCACCTACAACCCCGCCAACCACAGAGCACTCCAACGCCTGATCAAAGATCAACAACAGGCGCCTTGACACAGGGCTACTCATGCGTCCTCACCCACCGACCGCACCACCGCACGCGGACGAATCCTCGCCCGCACACTCGGCTGCGAACCAAGCCCCGGATACCCCGCCACCGCGGCCGCGCTCTCGACCGTCGGGTGGTCAAGCAACGCCCGCACCGGCACGCACGCTTCCCAGCCCTCACCGGCGGCCAGCACATCCAGCGACACCCCGCTCATGCGTCCTCACTCACCGACCGCACCACCGCACGCGGACGAATCCTCGCCCGCACACTCGGCTGCGAACCAAGCCGCGGATAGCCCGCCACCGCAGATGCGAGGCTCGCGACCGTTGGGTGATCGAACAACGCCCGCACCGGGACGTCCGCGTTCAGGGCCGTGCGCAGGCGGACGGCGATCCGGGTGGCGGCTACGGAATGCCCGCCTAGGTCGAAGAAATCGTCGTCAGCGCTGATCCGCTCCGCGCTCAGGACCTCCGCCCACACCCCGGCGACCAGTTCCTCCACCGGACCGCGCGGGGCGACGTACGCGCGTTCGCGCACCATCGGTTCCGGCGCGGGCAGTGCGGCCCGGTCGAGTTTTCCGGCGGGCGTGCGCGGCAGTTCCGGGAGCAGGACGAAGCCGCTGGGGACCAGGTAGTCCGGGAGGACCCCGGAGAGTCCTTTTCGGACGTCCGCAATGGACAGTTCCCCAGCTGCGACGACGTAGGCGGTCAGCTCCAGGCCGTCCGCAGACGGGGTCGGCTGGACGGCGGCGTCCCGGATCCGCGGGTCCGCCCGCAGCGCGGCTTCGACCTCGCCCGGTTCGACGCGGTGTCCGCGCACCTTCACCTGGTCGTCGGCCCGCCCGAGGATCTCCACCGCGCCGTCCAAGCGGCGCCGTGCCAGGTCGCCGGTGCGGTAGAGCCGTCCGCCTGGGCGGGGGCCGTGCGGGTCCGGCGCGAAGCGGTCCGCGGTCAGGCCCGGACGCCCGGCGTAGCCGCGGGCGAGGCCGTCCCCGCCGATCCACACCTCGCCGACCACTCCGAGCGGAACCGGTTCGAGGTCGTCGCCGAGCAGGTAGACGTCGGTGTTCGCCACCGGTTCCCAGGCGACGACCGCGTCCCCGTCCAACTCGGCGACGGTCGACCAGACCGTCGTTTCGGTCGGGCCGTAGAGATCCCACAGCCGCGCCCCGCCCGCCGTGAGCCGCCGCGCCAGGTCGTCCGGCAGCTTCTCGCCGCCCGCGAACACGGTCAGCTCAGCAGGCGGAGTCCACCCCGAATCGACCAGCAGCCGCAAGCCCGACGGCGTCGCCTGCACGACCGACGGCGCGCTCCGTCCGATCAACGCGGCCTGCCGCTGTGGATCAACGCACTCCTCGGCAGTCGCGACGATCACCTGACCGCCCACCAGCAGCGGCAGATACAGCTCCAGCGCGGAGATGTCGAACGAAACCGTCGTCAACGCGAGCACCGCGGCACCCGGCGCGACACCGGGCCGTTCCCGCATGGACAGCAGGAAGTTCGCCAGCGCAGCGTGCCCGATCTGGACGCCCTTGGGCTTGCCCGTGGAGCCAGACGTGTAGATGACGTACGCGAGTTCATCGCCGTGAGGCCGAGGCGCGGGAACGTCCGCCGGGCAGGCCGCGACCGCCGCCGCGTCCCGGTCGAGCAGCACCGCCGAACAGCCGGTCCCCTCCAGCAACCCCACCAGCGACTCTTCGCTGAGCACCACCTCCACTCCTGAATCAGCCAGTACGTAACCGACCCGCTTGGCCGGATAGCGCGGATCGATCGGCAGGTACGCGGCACCCGCCCGATGCACGGCGAGCAACGCGACGAGCAGGTCCGGACCTCGATCGAGCAGCACCCCGACGAGCGCCCCGCGCCGCACACCTTGTTCCTTCAGATACCGCGCCAGCTTAACGACCCGCACCGACAATTCTTGATAAGTCCGCGTCACCTCGCCGCACCGCAGGGCCGGCGCGTCCGGATGTTCCGCCGCGGCGGCCTCGAACAACTCCGGCAGCATCCGGCCGGCCCGCTCGGTCCGCGACGGGTTCCGCAGCAGCAAAGCCCGATCGGGCGCGGGCAGGCCGCACCGCCGCGGACCGGAAGCCGGAGCGGCCACGATCCGCTCCAGAACGTGGCGATAAAGCCGCGCAAGGAACTCAAGATGCGCAGCGGCGATCCGGTAAGTGAACGCCTCCAGCACAAACGCCCCGGGAACCGTCGAGACCGACAAGCCGAACTCGTTGGGCGTGCTGTCCGCCACCTCGGCGAGGTCGACCAGCGCGTCCGCGAGCACGTGCATGTCCGTGTGGTTGAAGAAAACATCCACGAGCGGAGCCTGCCCGCCCCACGCCGCCTGCATCGCCGGCAGCGGGAAATGCCGGTGCGGCCACATCCCGGTCTCCTCCGCGAACACCGCGCGCGCCAGCTCCGGCCAGTCCCGCGCGTCCGCTGGCGAACCGAACGGCACGGTGTTCAGGAACATGCCGCGAACCTGGTCGCCACCAGCGCGTTCGAGCCTGCTGTTGGTCACCACCCCGGTATGAAAGGGCCGATCGTGCCCGGCGACCGTACGCAGCACGGTGAGATGTGCGGCCAGCAGCAGGCTCTTCAGCGGTACCCCGGCCGACGAAGCCACCGCCCGCAACCGGGAAGTCAAGTCGGAGAAGGGCACCCGCACCGTGCGGTAAACCCCGTCGTCCTCGCCTGCCCAGCCCGAAGGCACGGCGAACCGCTCGGCCGCGTTCACCCGGCCCGCCCAGAACTCTCGGTCCACAGTGGACTCCAGCGATTCTCGTTCCCGGGCGACGGTGTCCGCGAACCGGACCGGCGGCGGTTCGACCGGCTCCGCCGCACCCGCCCGGTAGTCCTCGATCAGTTCGGCGACCAGCGAATTCTGGCTCCAGCCGTCGAGAATCGCGTGCACATAGCTGAACGACAGCCGCCATTCCCGGTCGGCGAGCCAGTGGACGTGCAGCCGCAGAAGACAAGGACGGAGCAAGTCGAAACCGCGCGAACGGTCCTCCGCCGGGTACCGCCGCACCCGCTCGGCCTGCTCATCGGTGGGCAACGCGCGCAGATCGTCGCAGGTCACCTCCAGCACGGCGGTCTCGTGCACCCGCTGCAACGGCGGGTCCGCGGCGAAGTCGATGGAAGTACGCAGGATTTCGTGCCGCTCGACCAGCCGGTTCGCCGCCTGCTGCAGTGCGTCCAGGCGGAACTCCTCGTGCACCGGGTAGCCGAGATGGTTCAGGTAGAGGCCGCGGTCGGCCCCGGCGAGCATCTCGTGCACCATGCCCGCCTGCGCGAGCGACAGCGGGTAGGCGTCGAGCACGTCGTCCGGCAACGTTTCGCGCTGCCCGGCGGCAAGCTGCGCGAACGGTTCGACTGCCTCGATCGTTGCCGCTGGACCGCCCAGCCCAGCCGCGAAATCGGCCACGCGCTGCCGACGGAAAAGGTCCGCGACGCTCGCCTCGATGCCCTCCGCGTTCAGCAGTCCCACCGCGCGGATTGCTCGCAGAGAATCGCCGCCCAGTGCGAAAAAGCTGTCCTCCGCTCCGACTCGGTCGACACCGGTCGCGGCCGCGAACGCACGGGCCACCGCGGCCTCCGCCGGGGTGCGCGGCGCGACGTAACCATGGCTCGTGCGCGCACCGTCCGGTGCGGGCAAAGCGTTGCGGTCGATCTTGCCGCTGGCGGTCAACGGCAACGCGTCGAGCGCCAGCCACGCCGACGGCAGCATCGGCTCCGGCAGCGTGCGCGCCAGCTGCGCGCGCAGTTCGGCCGGGTCGGGAGTGTGGCCGGGCTCGGCGACGAAATAGCCGACCAGCCGGTCGTCGCGCACCGCGGCCGCCGCCGCGCGCACGCCGGGATGGGCCAGCAGGGTCGCCTCGACCTCGCCGAGTTCGATCCGGTTGCCGTGGATTTTGACCTGGTGGTCGAGCCGCCCGCGGTACTCGATCCGGCCGTCGGGCAGCCGCCGGGCGAGGTCGCCGGTGCGGTAGAGCCGGTCGCCGGGCTGGCGCGCGAACGGGTCCGGAACGAATTTCTCGGCGGTCAGCGCGGGCCGGTTCAGATAACCGCGCGCCAGCTGGACCCCGGCGATGACCAGCTCGCCCGGCACCCCGACCGGCATCTCGCGCAGCTCGGCGTCCACGATGTACACCCGGGTGTTCGCGATCGCCCGGCCGATCGTGACGGTCTCCCCCGGCAGGCACCGGGTCGCGGTGACGTCGACGGACGCCTCGGTCGGCCCGTAGAGGTTATGCAGCTCTGCGTCGAGCACGCGGTGGAACCGTTGCGCCAGCTCGTCCGGGAGCGCCTCGCCGCTGCACAGGACCCGGCGCAGCGAGGGCACCGGCCCGGACAGGAACGCGCGCAGCATCGACGGTACAAAGTGGACGGTCGTGATCCCCTGGTTCAGGACTTCGGCGAGATAGGTCGGATCGCGGTGTCCGCCCGGCCGAGCCATGACCAGGGTCGCACCGGTGGAGAGCGTCCAGAAGAACTCCCAGACCGACACGTCGAAACCGAACGGAGTTTTCTGCAAAACGCGGTCTTCCGGCGTCAGGCCGTATTCCGCTTGCATCCATCGGAGCCGATTCACGATCCCGCGATGCTCGACCACCACACCCTTCGGCCTGCCCGTGGATCCCGACGTATAGATCACGTACGCCGCGTTCTCCGGCCGCACCACGACATCCACCGCATGCCGCGGTTTGTCCAGCCCAGTGAGGTCGCCCGGCTCGATCACGAGATCAGCACCGGAATCCTCGACCATGAACCGAAGCCGGTCCTCGGGATAATCCGGATCCAACGGCAAGTACGCCGCCCCTGCCTTGAGAATCCCGAGAAGCGCGACCACCATCTCCAACCCGCGCTCCAGCCGAACCCCCACCACTGATTCGACGCCCGCGCCCCGCGCCCGAAGCCAATGCGCCGCCTGGTTCGACAGCTCGTCCAACTCCACATAGGACACTTCGCGGCCACCAGCGACGACCGCGATTCCGCCAGCGGCGACGCCCTCGGCGATGAGCGACAGCAAAGTCCCGGGCTCAAAGGAGACGTCAGTGTCGTTCCACCGCGCCAATTCGATCTTCTCCGCAGCGTTCAGCCAAGGAAGCTCCGCCAGGCGCGCGTGAGGGTTCGCGACAATCCCCCGCAGCAGTTCGGTGAAATGCCTGCCGATCCGCTCCACAGTGGATCGGTCGAACAACGCGACCGGATACTCCAGCACGCCGTCCAGGGCGCCGTCCGGCCGCTCGGTCAGCTCCAGCGTCAGGTCGAATTTCGCACTGTGCCAAGGAGAATGGATCTGTTCGCCGCGCAGTCCGGCTGCGGCGAACCCGGCGTCAGCGGTATTCTGCAATACGAGCATGGCTTGGAAGAGCGGGTTGCGGGACAGATCGCGTTCCGGTGCCAGCTCGTCGGCCAGCCGCTCGAACGGCGCGTCCTGATTGGAGTACGCGTCGAGGGTGTCTCGGCGGACGCTGTCGAGGAAGTCCCCGAACGACCACGCGCCGTCCACTTCGGCCCGCATCACCAGAGTATTCAGGAACAGCCCGATCAAATCCTGTGCCTCGGCCCGCGTGCGTCCGGCGACCGGCGTGCCGACCGTGATATCCGCTTGCCCCGAATACCGGCTCAGCAGAATCTGATACGCGGCCAGCAGCACCATGAACGTGGTCGCGCGATGCGCCCGGCCCAGCGCGGCGACGGCGGCCCCGAGTTCGGAGTCCACAGTGAATCGCAGGATGTCCCCACGCGGATCGTGCACCGGCGGGCGCGGACGGTCGGTCGGGAGGGTCAGCGGGACGACTCTATCGAGGCGGCGGCGCCAGAACTCGACTTGTTCCGTCACCCGCTCGCTGGCCGCGTGCTTCCGTTGCCAGGACGCGAAATCGGCATATTGAACCGGCAGGTGAGGCGGCGTCTTCCCGCCGTACAGCGCCTGCAGTTCGCGCGCGACGACGGACGTCGACCATCCGTCGTACGCGATGTGGTGCACGACCAGCAGCAACACGTGCTCGTCCTCGGACTGGCGCAGCACCCGAACCCGCAACGGCCGGTCCTGCGCCAGATCGAAGGGCACCGAGGCTACTTCCCGCGTGACCGCCTCGACCTCCTCCGCGGCGACGTCCTGGACCGTCAGATCGACCTCGGGTTCGCCGACGACCTGTTCCGGCACGCCGTCGCGTTCGACGTAGGTGGTGCGCAGGATTTCGTGCCGCTCCACGATCGTCTGCCAGCATGTCCGCAGCCGGTCGACGTCCAGCGGGCCGCGCAGCCGCCACGCCGCGGTGACCACATACTCGGTGCCGCCGGGCCGGAGCCGGTCCAGCACCCAGACCCGCTGCTGCGCCGGGGAAAGCGGCAACGGGCGGCTGCGGTCGGCCCGGATCGCCGAAGCGGTACGGGCCGAGGCCGGGTTCGCGGTCAGATAGCGCTCCAGCAGCTCGGCGCGCCGGGACTGTTCGGTGGTCATCGCTCCCCCTGCGGGTCGTTCGGCGGGCACACGCGGCGGGCAGACTCGGCGGCTAGGCCTGAGCGTCCGCCCGCATCCGCTCGCGCAGGCTCTTCGGCCGCATGTCCGTCCACACCTCGTCGATGTGGTCGAGGCATTCCTGCTTCGGCCCGCGCTTCCCCTCGTACCGCCAGCCCGCCGGCAGGTCGCGGCCGACCAGCCAGATCGAGTACTGCTCCTCGTCGTTGAGCACGACGCCGTAGGTGCGTTCGTCCTCGCTCATCCGGGTCCTCCTCGTCCACGCGCCGGGCACACCCGTCCCGTCGCGAGCCGAGCCTTCCCGCGCGGGCGCCGGAGCGACAGAGAAGAACGCGCAGCAACGAGCGCACCGTCCCGGCTCTGTGGCCCTCCGACGGGAACGGCCACCCTGGCGGCCATGACCATGCCCGGCGACCTGCCGCTGTCCTTCTCGCAGGAAAGACTGTGGTTCCTCGACGCGTTGCGGCCCGGCGGGACCGAGTACCTCCTCCCGCTGACCCTGCGAGTCCGCGGCAAGCTGGACGTCGCCGCGCTGAGCCGTGCGCTCGACGCGTTCGTCGCCCGCCACGAGGTGCTGCGGACGCGGTACCGCAGCCGCGAGGGCGTGCCAGTCCAGGTCGTCGGGAAGCCGCAGCCGGTGCCGCTGCCGATCGAGGGCGTCACGGAAAGCGAACTGGACACCGTGGTCGCGGCCGAGCTGACCGTGCCCTTCAATCTGGCGGCCGACCTGCCGTTGCGCGCCCGCCTGCTCCGCCTCGACGCGCGCGAGCACGTGCTGCTGATCGTCGTGCACCACATCGCCTTCGACGGCGCGTCCTGGGACATCCTCGCCGCCGAACTCGCCGAGCTGTACCGCGCGTTCCACGCCGGCACCCTGCCCGAGCTGCCCGCCCTGCCCATCCAGTACGCCGATTTCGCGCTCTGGCAACGGGAGGACGCCCAGACCCGGCTCGCGGGCCAGCTCGCCTACTGGCGCGAGCGGCTCGCCGGACTTACCCCGCTGGAGCTGCCGACCGATCGACCCCGCGGACCGGTGTGGGACCCGGCCGGCGCGGCGGTCCCGGTCGAGGTCCCGGCCGCGCTGGCGGAGCGGCTCACCGCGCTCGGCCGGTCCCGCCGGGCCACGCCGTTCATGGTTCTCCTGGCCGCCTACCAGGTCTTTCTCGCCCGGCACACCGGCGGCACGGACGTCGCCGTCGGCTGCCCGGTCGCCGGGCGCACCCCGGCCGAGGTCGAGGGGCTGGCCGGATTTTTCGTCAACACCCTCGTGCTGCGGGCCGACCTCGGCGGCGACCCGGCGTTCACGGCCTTTCTCGACCAAGTGGCCGGGACCGCGCTGGACGCCTTCGGCAACCAGGACGTCCCGTTCGACTGGCTCGTCGGCGAATTCGAACCGGACCGCGACCTGTCCCGCAACCCGCTGGTCCAGGCGTTCTTCGGCCTGCACGAGGTGGCCGAGCAGCGCTTCCGGCTGCCCGGGCTGGACGTCGAAGAGTCCGATGTGGACTGGACCGCCGCGTCGTTCGACCTCGGCCTGCAGTTCGAACACCGCCCGGACGGGTCGCTGACCGGCACTCTCACCTATCCGACCGCGCTGTTCGACGCCGCCACCGCACACCGGCTGACCGCCCGCTTCCTGCGCCTGCTGGAAAGCATCGCCGACGATCCGGCGCAGCGGCTGAGCGAGCTCGCGCTGACCCCGGACGCGGAACTCGCCCTGCTCGCCGACTGCGCCTCGGCACCAGGCGGCGAGGTGGTGCCGGGGTGTTTCCCCGACCTGTTCGCCCAGCGCGCAGCCGAAACCCCGGACCACCTCGCGGTCCACTGCGGCGGACAGGAACTCACGTACGCGCAGCTCGACGCGGCAGCCAACCGGCTCGCCCGCTACCTGCGCGCGTGCGGGCTCGGCGCGGAAGCAACCGTCGGCGTGTGTCTCGAACGGAGCGTCGATGCGGCCGTCGCACTGGTCGGCGTGCTGAAATCCGGCGCGGCGTATGTCCCGTTCGACCCGGCCAACCCGCCCGACCGGCTCGCCTACCTCGTCGAGGATGCCCGCACCGCCGCCGTCGTCACCGAGGAACGCTACGCCGGACTGTTCGCCGACACCGGCTGCCCAGTCGTCACGCTCGACCAGACTTTCGGATCCTCTTCGGACAGTCTGGATTGGACAGTAGACCCCGACCATCTAGCTTACGTCATCTACACTTCCGGATCGACCGGTCGCCCGAAAGGCGTCCAGATCCAGCACGGCTCCTATGCCGAACACGCGCAGATCATCGCCCGGGAGTACGGAATCACCGCGGCCGACCGAGTGCTCTCGCTCGCCTCGCTGGCCTTCGACGGTTCGCTGGAGCAGATCGGCGCGCCGCTGCTGGCCGGTGCGTCCGTGGTGCTGAGCGATCCGCTGTTCTGGGAACCGGAGGAACTCGCCGACCAGCTGGGCCGGCACCGGATCACCAGCGTCAACCTCACCCCGGCCTACTACCGCGAACTGCTCGGCGTGCTCCGGCCGCGGGACCCGCGGGTCGCGCACCTGAACATGGTGAACGTCGGCGCGGACGTCGTCACGACCGAAGACGCCCGGCGCTGGCGCGAACTCGGCTTGCCAGGCCGTTTCGTGGCCTGCTACGGCCCGACCGAGGCGACGATCTCCAGCATGCTGCAGTGGGCCGACGCCGCCGACCTCGACGCCGCGAGCCTGCCGATCGGCCGTCCGGTCGCCGCGACCAGCGCATACGTGCTCGACCCCGCCGGATACCCGGCTCCGGTCGGCGTCCCCGGCGAACTGCACCTCGGCGGCCTGCGCGTGGCGCGCGGCTACCTCCGCCGCCCCGCGCTCACCGCGGACAAGTTCGTGCCGGACCCGCACTCGCCCGGCGCCCGGCTGTACCGCACCGGAGATCTCGCCCGCTTCCGCGCGGACGGCACGATCGAGTTCCTCGGGCGGCTCGACCGGCAGGTCAAGATCCGCGGTTTCCGGATCGAACTCGGCGAGATCGAAGCCGCCCTCGACGCCCATCCCGCGGTGCGCGCAGCCGCGGTCGTGGTGAAAGACCTGCCGGAACGGACATTGGTCGCCTATGTCGTCGCGGCCTCCGGGGAGCCGGATTTCGCCGCACTGCGGGCAAGTCTGCGGTCCCAGCTGCCGGATTACCTCGTCCCGGGGCACTGGGTCGCGATGGCTGCGCTTCCGCTGACGCCGAGCAAGAAGGTGGACCGCGCCGCACTGCCGGACCCCTCAATCGGGGACACGGTCCGAGCCGAACCGATCGCCGAACCGTCCTCGGAGGTCGAGCACGCTTTGGCGGACATCTGGCGGGAAGTGCTGCGGGTGGAGGAAATCAGCGTCCACGACGACTTCTTCCGCATCGGCGGGCACTCCCTGCTGGCCACCCGGGTGCTCGCGCGGATTCGGAAGAAGCTCGGGGTCCGAGTCTCGCTGCGGGATCTCTTCGCTGCCCGAACGGTCGCCGAGCTGGCCGTGGTCATCGAACAAGCCTGAAGTCCGGCGCTCGCGCACGCATGGGCGAGGAGCTGCCTCCCAGCTCCTCGCCCATGGAGTCCTGACCGCGCTTAGCCCAGCGCGTGCTCGACGTCCACATCGGACAGTGTCGCCACGTACTCTGCCACCGCCCGGTGGACCTCGGCCGCCAGCAGCTCCACCGTCGGCGCCTCGAACACCGTGCGCACCGGCAGTTCCACCGGGAACCGCTCCCCCAGCAACGCGACCACCCGGGTCGCCAGCAGGGAATGGCCGCCCAGGTCGGCGAAGAAATCGTCGTGCACGCCGACGCGTTCGAGGTCCAGCAATTCCCGCCACACCTCGGCGACCGCCTCCTCGACCGGCGTCCGCGGCGCGACGAACTCCGCCGTCGGACCGGCTTCCGCTGGTTCCGGCAACGCCGCGCGGTCGACCTTGCCGTTGGGCGTGATCGGCAGCTCGTCGAGCCAGGACCACAGCGAGGGCACCAAATGCGCGGGCAACCGGGCGAGCAGGAATTCCCGCAGCTCGGCGACGGCGGGCCGCGCGGCTACCACGTGTGCCGCCAGGACCCGGTCGCCGTCGCGTTCGTAGGGCACGACCACGGCCGATCGCACGAGCGGATGAGCGGTGAGCGCCGCTTCGACCTCGCCCGGTTCCACGCGGAAACCCCGGATCTTGACCTGCTGGTCGAGCCGTCCGAAGAAGGCGAATGTCCCGTCCGGCCGGAGTGCGACCTCGTCGCCGGTGCGGTAAAGGCGTCCGCCGCCACCAGCCGGGTCGGGGACGAAGCGTTCCGCGGTCAGCGCGGGACGACGGAAGTACCCGCGGGCGAGACCGGGTCCGCCGAGCAGCAACTCGCCTCGCGCGCCGGGTTCGACCGGCACGCCATCGGCATCCGCGACGAATGCGTGCGTGTTCGCGATCGGCTTGCCGATGGGAATCGGCCCGGCAGTGTCGGCAACGGTCATTCCCCGGTGCACGCAAGCGAAAGTCGTGCACTCCGTCGGACCGTAGCCGTTGCTCATCTCGGCGCCGAGCTGTTCGATCACCCGCCGCGCCTGCACCGGCGGCACGACGTCGCCGCCCGCGATGACGTGCCGCACTCCGGCGAGCGCGGAGACCCGGTCGTCGACCACATGCCCGAACAGCCCGGAGCTGAGCCACACCGTGGTGACCCCGAACCGGCGGACTGCCTCCTCGATCGACGCGGCAGTCGGCACTCCCGGCGGCAGCACGGCGAGCGTCGCGCCGGTGGCGAGCGCACCCCACAGCTCGAACGTCGAGACGTCGAAACACAGCGACGTCAGCAGCAGGAACACTTCCCCGGCACCGAAATCGGCGAAGCCGGAACCGTGCACCAGCCGGACGACCCCGCGGTGGGTCACCTGCACGCCCTTCGGCAGACCGGTGGAGCCGGAGGTGTACATCTGATAGATCAGGTTGTCCGGCACCACGTCCGCGCCCGGCGGAGTGTCCGGCCAGCCGCTGAGGTCGGCTTCGTCGGCGAGAACGACGGTCGGCGCGGCTGAGACCCGGTCCGCCAGCGCCCGTTCGGTCACCGCGACCGTCGCGCCGGAATCGCCGAGCATGAACGCGAGCCGCTCGGGCGGATAAGCCGGGTCGAGCGGGACGTAATAGCCGCCCGCCTTGAGGATGCCGAGCATCGCGACCAGCAGGGTCGTCCCGCGCTCCAGGCACAGCGCGACCGGCGTCTCCGGCCCGATTCCCCGTGCCCGCAGCAGATGCGCGAACCGATTGGCGCGCCGGTCCAGTTCGCGATAGCCGAGCCGTTCGTCGCCGGACAGCACCGCCGCAGCCTCCGGCGCCGCGGCGGCGTGCCGCGCGAACAGCTCGTGCACGCACAGGTCGGGCAGCGGCACGTCCGCGCCGCGCTCAGGCTGCATGGTCATGAAGGCGTCCTCCCGCGTCGAACGGTTCCGACTGGAGCATGACCAGCCGTCCGCGCGCGGGCCAGAGACGAACGCGCAGACATCCGCGCGGAGTCAGCGTTTCAGCGGCCGCCGGACCCCGAGCCACGCACTCCACCCGAACAACCCGGCCAGCAGCGCCGCCGACACCGCCAGCAGCCCCAGATCGGCCGGCAACGCGTCCGAGTCCAGCTGATCCGCCCGATGCGGCGCGACGATGCCCGCCCGGTCCTCCACGACGTCGACCGTCTCGCCGAGCTTCATCCGCGACTTCACCGCCAGGTCCTCGACCAGCAGCGTGCCGTCCGGCCGGTCGACCCGCGCGGTGCAGGCGGTCCCGCCCTTGACGTGATGGCATTCGGAGGACACCGCGGTCGCGCGGTACCGGTCGCCGTCCGCCGCGAGGTAGCCGACCGACGTGACTCCGACGGACACGAGGTAGCAGCCGGTCAGCAGGAAGCCGCCGACGAGGAACCAGCCGCGTCCGGAGAACATGAACACCGCCGAGGTCGCCAAGGCGGCGAGCAGGAGCCCGAAGAGCAGTCCCGCCGCGGCCGCCACCGAACTGGAGCTGACGAACCCCACCGCCGCCGCGCCGCCGAGGACCACCACCGCGAGCCAGCACCACCCGGCACGCAGAGCGACGGCCCGACCGCTCGCCGGAGCCGTTTTCCGCGCGGAATCCCTTGCCGCAGCGGGCTTTTTCGTGGACACGCCGCGAATCATGACACGCCGCGTCCCGGTTACCTACCGGCGAGCGTGCTGCCCCTCGGCCGGCGCCCGGAAGAACGCCCGCACCGGCACGAGCAACCCGGCCAACGACAGCACCACGAAGACCACCTGGTGCACGTGGTCAGTACCCGGCGGCAGCCGGAATACCCAATGCAACAGCCAGAAAACCGGGTAGAACCACAACGCGAACCACGCCCACCGCTCCCCCGCGCGGAAGGGGAACACCGCGAGCAAGCCGCCGAACAACCCGAGCCCGGCGGTGGCGAGCGCGTCGGTGCGGTAGAGCAACGCGTCCCCGGCGGGCGGCACGATGGCCACCACAATCCCGAACCCGAGGATCCCCGCGCTGACCACCGCGAGGCAGATCCAGCCGACCCGCATCGGCGCGCCACCGTTCATCCGGCGAATTTACCCCGGCTCAGCCGGTTCCACTGGCTCAGCAAGACACCGGTCCGCCGGCAACGCATCAGCCAGCCGATGCAGTGCCTTCTTCACCGCCGCAACCGACATTCCGCGTTCATGCCGTTGATTCTGGTACAGATCGGGCGCCAGCGGAGCCAGCAACACGTCCGGCAACGCTTCGTCCCGCAGCCCGGCTTCGCGAACCTGCGCCGCCACGAACACCCGCCAAAACCCGTACGCCCCGGTCTGATACCGCCGAGCCCCGGTCTCTGCGCCCAGCGCCAGCGGCAAATGCTTCTCCAGCAAATCGATCATCGCGTCGTAAAACGCCACCAACCGCTCGCGCGGCGGAGCACCCGGCCCAAGCGGCGGCGGACCGGACAGCATCGCCTCCTGCAGCCGCCGCTCGTGCTCGTCCAGCAACGCGACGGCCACCGCGGCGACGCTGTCGTAGCGCCGGTACAGCGTTCCGCGGCCGACCCCCGCCGCCGCGGCCAGGTCGCCCATCGTGATGTCCGGACCCTTCGTGGCGAACAGGTCCTCGGCCGCGGCGAGGATCCGCTGGCGGTTCGCCGCGGCGTCCGCCCGTTCCGTGACTGGCTTGCTGTTCACCCCGTCACTGTATCTGGACAGCGTGTCCGGATCGAGTACAGTCATAAGTGGACACAGTGTCCACATGACTGATGGGGGGGCAATCCATGCACTCGTTCACGCTCGCCGGCCGTTCCGTGCGCCGGATCGGCTACGGGACCATGCAGCTCGCCGGGCCGAAAGCCCTGGGCGAACCGGCCGACCCGGACCGCGCCAAGGCCGCCGTCCGCGCCGCCGTCGACGCGGGCGTCCGGCTGATCGACACGTCCGGCTACTACGGGCCCGAGGTCGCGAACCGCCTGCTCGCCGAGGCGCTCCGGCCCTATCCGGACGACCTGCTCATCGCCACCAAGGTCGGCGCGCGCCGCAGCCCGGACGGCGGGTTCGTCGCCGATGCCGCGCCGGCAGCGATCCAGGCGGCCGTCCGGGACAACCTCGCGCAACTCGGCGTCGAGCGGCTTCCGTTGGTGCACGCGAGATTCATGCCCGACAGCACGGTGCCGTGGGCGGAGACCGTCGGGGCGCTCGCCGCACTGCGCGACGAGGGCCTGATCGAACACGTCGGCATCTCGAACGTCACGCTCGAGTTGCTGGACCAGGCGCGCGCGGTCACGCCGATCGCGTCCGTCGAGAACGAGTACCACGTCGGCCGCTCCGGCGGCCGGGACGTCCTCGACGCGACCACCGCCGCCGGGATCCCGTATCTGGCGTTCCGTCCGCTCGGCAACGGAGCGCTGGCCGGAGAGGGTTCGCCGTTGACCGAGCACGCCCGGCGGCTCGGCGTTCCGGCGGCGACCCTGGCGCTCGCCTGGCTGCTGGACCTCGCGCCCAACGTCGCCGTCATCCCCGGCACCAGCGATCCCGGCCATCTCGCCGACCTTGTCGCCGCCGAGGAACTGGCCCTGCCGTCCGCCGTGCGCGCCGCGCTCGACGAGGCCTGACGATGGGCTGGATCGCCGTCCTCGCGGCCGGGCTGCTCGAAATCGCCTGGGCGCACAGCATCCGCCTCACCGACGGCTTCACGAAACTCGTCCCGACGCTCGTCTGCGGCGCGCTCACCGTGCTCGTGCTGTACGTGCTCAACGTCGGCATGAAGACGGTCCCGGTCGGGACGGCCTACGCGGTGTTCGTCGGCATCGGCGCGGTCGGCACCGCCGCGGTCGGGATTTTCTGGCTTCGCGAACCGGTCAGCGTGCCGCGGATCCTCGCGCTCGCGCTGATTCTTGGCGGAGTCGTCCTGCTTCAGCTGACCTCCCGGACCGCGTGAGGGCGGGGCCGGTCCAGCCCGGACCGGCCCCGCCGCACCCGTCGCCCGGAGTTCCGCGGAGTTCCCCGGCGTTCCGCGGCCCGGAACCGCTTCGGCCGATCAGGCGTCACCCGTCCGCCGGGATCGCCCACGGGCTGTCGCCTTCCGTCATCCGCCCGTGTGTCCGGCGGCATCGTTAGGGCCCCGGCGACCGGCGCCCGGACACCCCGCAGGAGTGGCTTCCTAGGCCAGAAGAGGCACGCCGGACCGCTCCCGCCAGCCCGCGAGTGAATTCCCGCGAATCGTCTTGTCCGCGCAAAAGAATCCTCGCTAGCCTCGGACGCAGAAGGAGAAAGCCGAGCGCCTCGCGCCAGGACGAAGCGCGCCGGCACAGTTCACCGCGCGCCGACCGGAAATTGCGGTCCGAAAAGGGAGTACATGATGACGTCTGTTGCCCGCCCGGTTGCCCGCACCGCGTATCAGCAGTCGGTCGCCGACTACTGGAACGCCGAAAAGGATCCGGTCAACCTGCGCCTCGGCGACGTCGACGGGCTTTACCACCACCACTACGGCATCGGCGACTACGATCCGTCCGTTCTGGACGGAAGCGGCGAAAAGCGGGACAAGGCGATCATCGCCGAAATGCACCGGCTGGAGACGGCGCAGTCGCAGTTCCTGTTGGGCCACCTCGGAGACATCGCCCCGACCGACCGGCTGCTCGACGCCGGGTGCGGGCGCGGGGGCACGAGCGTGCAGGCGCACCAGCGGTTCGGCTGCCGGGTGGACGGCATCTCCATTTCCGAGCAGCAGGTCGATTTCGCCAATGAACAGGCCCGGCTGCGCGGAATCGACGATTCGGTGCGATTCCATCTCCGGAACATGCTCGACACCGGATTCGAAAGCGGCGATTTCGCCGGGATCTGGAACAACGAAAGCACGATGTACGTCGACCTGCCCGAGCTTTTCGCCGAACACGCGCGGCAGCTCGCCCCGGGCGGCCGGTTCGTGACCATCACCGGATGCTACAACGACCTGACCGGCGGGCGTTCGCGCGCGGTGAGCCAGATCGACCAGCATTACATCTGCAATATCCACGCGCGCGGCGACTATTTCAAAGCGCTCGCCGCGACCGGCTTCGTCCCGATCAACGTGGTGGACCTGACCGAGGCGACGATCCCGTACTGGGAGCTGCGCGAGCAGTCGTCCGTCGCGACCGGCATCGAGAAGCCGTTCCTGACCGCCTACCGCGAGGGCAGCTTCCACTACCTGCTCATCGCCGCCGACCGCGTCTGAGCGGGCCGACATGACCGGAATCGCAGCGGTCCGCCCGGACCTGGCCTGCCCGTCCTCGCTGTGGGCGGGCCCGGTCGGGCTGGGCACGTCGGCCGCGCGGATCGCGGCGCAGTTCGCGCCGTCCGGCGGGCAGGACCCGGCGTACGCGGAACGGGAATGGGGCGACGGCAGCGCGTCGCCGCTGTACTGCCCGGTCGTGCGGCGGGTGGACGAACCGCTCGCCGAGGAGGTCGACCGGCGGCTCGTCGCGTGGGCGGAGGACTGCGGGTTCGACGGCGAGGGGCTGGACCAGATCGCGAACGCCGGCTTCGGCAAGCTCGCGATGCTCGCCCACCCGGACTCCTCCGACCCGGACCGGCTGCTGATCGCCGCGCAGCTCAACGCGGTGTGGTGGGCGGCCGACGACTACTACGCCGACGACAGCTCCCTCGGCGCCTCGCCGACCGAACTCCCGCCGCGGCTGGCGCTCGTGATGGCCGCGATGGACCCGGTGGCGCCCGCAGGCGAGTTCACCGCGCCGCTGGAGGAGGCGCTGCGGGCCGACCCGATCCGGGTCGGGTTCCATTCCGCGGTCGACCATCTCGGCAGGCACGGTTCGCCGGTGCTGGTCCAGCGGGTCTGCTATTCGACGTTCGCGATGTTCGTCAGCTGGGACGCCTACGCCGCGTGGCGCCACACCGGGCGCTACCCCCCGGCCTGGGAGTACCTGGCGGCCCGCCAGCACGACAGTTTCTACACGTCGATGACCCTGATCGACGCCGTCGGCGGGTACGAACTGCCCGCGCCGTTCTACTACGACCCGCGCGTGCGGGAGGCGATGATGCGCGCGGGCACCGCGACGGTCCTGGTCAACGACCTCCATTCGGTGGCCAAGGACGCGGCCGACGAGAACCCGGTCTGCAACATGGTGCTGCAGATCGCCGCCGACCGGAACTGCCCGGTCTCCGAGGCGGTCGAGACCACGGTCGCCCTGCACAACCGGATCGTGCGCGAGTTCGAGGAGGGCCATCGCGCCCTGCTCGCGATCCCGTCGCCGGAGCTGCAGCGCTTCCTCGCCGGCGTCCGCGACTGGATGGGCGGCGGCTTCGAATGGCACGCCACGAACCCCCGCTACCGATCCTGACCCCCGACTCCCGAGCCCAGGCTTCGCAACCGAAGACAAGGTGGTTTCGCTGTGACTGTCACCGACCCGGTCGACTCCGCGGACGTGGAAGACCAGGAACCCTTGAGCCTAGGCCGCGCGGCGGCGCGGCAACTGGCCACGACCACGAAGTCCGTGCCGCAGATGCAGGGCATCAGCACGCGGTGGCTGCTGAAGGTGCTGCCGTGGGTCGAGGTGTCCGCGGGCACGTACCGCGTCAACCGGCGGCTGTCCTACACCGTCGGCGACGGCCGGGTCACGTTCGTGACCAGCGGCTCCGAGGTCCGGGTCATCCCGCCCGAACTCGGGGAGCTCGCGCCGCTGCGCGGATTCGACGACGAGGCGGCGCTGGCCGAGCTGGCCGGCCGGTTCGAACAGCGCGAATACCAGCCGGGCGACGTGCTGGCCGAATTCGGCAGCCGCGCCGACCAGGTGTTCCTCATCGCGCACGGCAAGATCACCAAGGCCGGGGTCGGCGCCTTCGGCGACCAGACCGTGCTCGGCACGATGCTGAACGGCGACTACTTCGGCGAAAACGTGCTGACCACCCCGGACGGGATCTGGGAGTACACCGCGAAGGCGGTCACCGCCGCGACCGTGCTGACGTTGTCGCGCCAGGAGTTCGAAGGCGTGCTCAACCGCTCGGAAGCGCTGCGGGCGCACCTCGACGCCTTCATCTCGGGCGGAGACACGGCCCGCAACGAACACGGCGAGGCCGAGATCGCCCTCGCCGCGGGCCACGACGGCGAACCGAAGCTGCCGGGCACCTTCGTCGACTACGACACGTCCCCGCGCGAGTACGAGCTGAGCGTGGCGCAGACCGTGCTGCGGGTCCACAGCCGGGTCGCCGACCTCTACAGCGAACCGATGAACCAGACCGAGCAGCAGTTGCGGCTGACCGTCGAGGCGCTGCGGGAGCGGCAAGAACACGAGCTGGTCAACAACCCCGACTTCGGCCTGCTGAACAACGCCGACTTCGACCAGCGCGTGCCCACCCGCACCGGCCCGCCGACGCCGGACGATTTCGACGAGCTGCTCTCGCTGGTGTGGAAGGACCCCGCGTTCTTCCTCGCGCACCCGAAGACGATCGCCGCGTTCGGGCGGGAATGCAGCAAGGCCGGCGTCTACCCCGGTTCGGTCGACCTCGGCGGACACCAGGTGCCCGCGTGGCGCGGCGTGCCGATCCTGCCGTGCAACAAGATCCCGGTCACCGAGACCCGCACCAGCTCGGTGCTGCTCATGCGGACCGGCGAGCAGGCGCAAGGCGTCGTCGGGCTCCACCAGACCGGGCTGCCCGACGAGTACCAGCCGGGCCTCAACGTGCGGTTCATGGGCATCAACGAACAGGCCATCCTGTCCTACCTGGTCTCGGCCTACTATTCCGCCGCCGTCCTCGTGCCCGACGCGCTCGCCGTGCTGGAAGCCGCCGAAATCGGCCGGGAGGGCTGAGCCCGGTGCCCGTCACCGAACAACAGGAGCAGCAGCTCTCCCTCGGCGTCAAGGCGGCCCGGACCCTCGCCACGACCACCAAGTCGCGGCCGCAGATGCGCTCGATCACCCCGCGGTGGCTGCTTTCGCAGCTGCCGTGGGTCGAGGTGCCCGGCGGCAGCTACCGGGTCAACCGGCGGCTCACCTACACCGTCGGCGACGGCAAGGTGAGCTTCTTCCAGACCGGGCCGCAGGTGCAGGTCGTCCCGCTCGAGCTGACGGAAATCGAGCTGCTGCGCGGGTTCTCCGACGAAGCGGCGCTCGGCGCGCTGGCCGACGCGTTCGAGCAGCGCGAGTACGAGGCGGGGAGCACGCTCGTCACCGCCGGGCAGGCGCTGGACCAGCTCGTGCTCGTCGTGCACGGCAAGGTTTCCCGGCACGGCCAGGGCCAGTTCGGCGCGGAAACCCATCTCGGCACCTCCACCGACGGAGACCACTTCGGCGGGGAACTCCTCACCGGGAACGACGCCACCTGGGGGTTCACCGCCCGCGCCGCCACCCGGGTGGTCGCGCTGGTGCTGCCCGCCGGCGCGTACGCCCGGCTCAACGGCAGGCTCGACTCCCTGCGCGCGCACGTCGCGCAGGCCGTGTCCCGGCCGCGGAAACCGCAGAACCACAAGGGCGAGGCGAACATCCACCTGTCCGCCGGGCACGACGGCGAACCGGTCCTGGCCGGAACGTACGTCGACTACGAGCCGTCGCCGCGCGAGTACGACCTCGCGGTGGCGCAAACCGTCCTGCGGGTGCACAACCGCGTCGCCGATCTGTACAACGACCCGATGAACCAGTTCGAGGAGCAATTGCGGCTCACCGTGGAGGCGCTGCGGGAACGGCAGGAACACGAACTGGTCAACAACCCGGATTTCGGCCTGCTGCACAATGCCGACCTCAAAACCCGGATCACCACCCGCACCGGTCCGCCGACGCCGGGCGATCTGGACGAACTGCTCTGCCGGCGCCGCAAGACGCGGTTGTTCCTCGCGCATCCGAGGGCCATCGCGGCGATCGGCCGCGAATGCACGCGGGCGGGCATTTATCCGGATCCGGTCGTGGTGGACGGGAAACGCGTCATGGCGTGGCGCGGGGTCCCGATCCTGCCGTGCGACAAAATCCCGGTGAGCGAGGCGGGCATCACCTCCGTGCTCGCGATGCGCACCGGGGAAGACGACGCGGGCGTCATCGGATTGCGGCCGAAAAATCTCGCCGACGAATACCGGCCCGGGCTGAATGTGCGGTTCATGGGCATCGACGACCGCGCGGTCTCGTCCTATTTGGTCAGTGCGTACCACTCCGTCGCGGTTCTCGTGCCGGACGCGCTGGGCATTCTCGAGCACGTCGAGATCGCCCGGTCCTGAGCCGCGCCGATGCTCGCCGGAAGCACTGCGCTTCCGGCGAGCATCGGCGATTGTGCTTGTACGCCAAGCATTACTCGGACTCAGTCCAGATTAGACATTCCTCACCGGTAGATGTGCTTCTCCGGCAAGCGAACCGCCGCGAACCCGTTCGCGAAGTTCGCGTCCACCTGGGCCGACTCCTGTGCGTCGGGCATCGCGTTCTTGCACGTGATCCCCGGCCCGTGCCCAGACATCAGTTCCGAGCAGGGTCCCTCGTAGTGGTCGGGAAGACCGAGGTTGTGGCCGATCTCGTGGGCGATGATCCGGGTCGGGTCGTTGCCCTCGGCGACCTGCTGGGTGTCGATGTAGATGTCGCCGTTGCCGTGCCCGTCGGTCTGGGTGTAGGACCCGCCGCCGGTGGTTTCGTGCATGATGATCGTCGCGGCGCCGCCGCTGTTCAGATGCACGTTGTGCACGGAGTTGTTCCAGTTCGCCGCGGCCTGGGTGGCCTCGGCCTGGTAGTCGGGCAGTCCGCTGGCGTCGTAGTACAGCTCGACCGCGTCGAGCGGCGCGGCCGTCGCCGTGCCGGCTCCGGTCAGCGGCAGCACCAACGCCGCGGCCGCGCCGGCGGCCAGGCGGCCAAAGCGGTGCAGGGTCATGGTTTTCTTCCTCTCCGCACGAGGGGGGTCAGCTTCCGATCTGCTGCTGGATCCACGACATGTACTGGGCGATGCCGGTGTAGAGGGTGGTGGTGGCGCATTCGCCGCCGTTGTCGCCGGGGCCGTGGGTTTCGCCCACCAGCGTCCAGTTCCCGGTGGTGCCGACGATCGCGGGGCCGCCCGAATCGCCGTGGCACGCCGAATGCGCGTAGTCGCCGGAGATGCAGACGTCGCCCGCGCCGCCGCCGCCCTCGGCGCACGCGCTGCTGTCGAGGACCTGAAGGTCGATCTGCTGCAGGGTTTGCGGCGTCTGGCAGTTGGGCCAGCTCGTGCAGCCCCAGCCGAGCAGCCGTGCGGTCGTGCCCGGGGCGGGGTTGCTCTGCGCCATCGCGACCGGCGCGGACTGGGCGGGCTGGCTCAGGTGCATCATCGTGAGATCGGTGCCCTGATCGGTGATCACGTTGTCGATCTGGCCCACTTCGCCGGAATTGATGTCGGTGGACCCGATCCGCGCCTGCGAGGCCTGGCCGCAGTGGTTCGCGGTGATGATCCACTGGGGCGCGACGAGGCTTCCGCCGCAGCCGTTGTCCAGTGACACCATGAACGAGTAGGTTTCGGTGGCGTCGCTGCCTCCGATGATGGCCGGCTGCGCCGCTGCCGCCGGCGCGGCGACCCCGAACAGCAGGGCGGCCGCGCCCATCATCGTCAGCATTGTTTTCCGCATCGCTTTCCCTTCCATAGCAACCGATCCCGCCGAGAGCGGGTTCGGACTTCGGCCGGGATACGGCCGGGGACCACTTCGCGGGCGCCGGGCCCGCGACGGAAACCACAGAGTCCCAGGGCCGCCGGAGTCCGAACACCATCGAAAGGAGGGACAAAGCCGGAAGACGAACCGTGCGCGGCGGCACGAACTGCGATTACCGGGATGAACCGAACGCGGAATACGCCGTTCCGCATCGGCGTCCGCGCTGTTCGCCGAGCCGCTAATGGCGGCGATACGGGACTTCCGTTGAGCGGACCGCGCGAACCGCTGAACAGCAAAGCCGAACGGGATTCGCGACTTTCGTGGGTATAACGGATTGCCCGGCGTCCCTAAACTGCGAATTGCGCCCCGCATTCGCTGACCGCGGCGCGCCATCGTCCTATTCGCAAGAAACGGAGATGTGCATGATCCCAGCACTCAGTCAAAGACACGGCGGACGCGGCGGAGTCGCCTTCGCCGCGGCGGTTCTGGCCGCTGGATCAGTTTTCGCCGCCTCGGGCGTCGCGGCGGCCCAGCCCTCGGCGGCCCCGCTGAACGCGAGAGCCGCGACCGCCATGTCCGCCAGCCTCGCGAAGTCGCTCGGCGACCGCACCGTCGGCTCGTACTACGACCATTCGTCCTCGCGGCTGACGGTCACCGTCACCGACCAGGCCGCCGCCGCCCAGGTCCGTGCGGCCGGCGCGACGCCGAAGTTCGTGAAATACCGTGCGTCGCAACTGAAAGCGGTCACCGCGGAACTGGCCCGCACGGCGAGCGTCCCCGGCACCGCGTGGCGCGTCGACCCGCGCACCGGCCAGGTGCTCGTCACCGCCGACTCGACGGTCACCGGCGCCAAGCTCGCCCAGGTGACCAACGCCGTCCACCGCTTCGGCGACAAAGCGCGTTTCTCCCAGACGAAAGGCAAGCTCCGCCCCCTGATCAGCGGCGGCGACGCGATCTGGGGCCAGGGCCTGCGCTGCTCGCTGGGCTTCAACGTGCACACCTCGAGCGGCCAGGCCGCGATCCTGACCGCCGGCCACTGCGGCGTGGCGACCAACGACTGGTGGGCCGACCAGGGCAACTCGCAGCACATCGCGAGCACGTCCGCCGCGAACTTCCCGGGCACGGACTACTCGTACGCCACCTACGACGCCGGCGTGGACGCCCCGAGCGCCGTGAACACCGGCCAGCAAATCACCGCGGCAGGCGACGCGACAGTAGGAGAAACCGTCACCCGAAGCGGCTCGACCACCGGCGTACACGACGGCCAGGTCACCGGCCTCAACGCCACGGTGAACTACCAGGAAGGCAGCGTAAGCGGCCTGATCGACACGACAGTGTGCGCAGAACCGGGCGACAGCGGCGGCTCGCTGTTCGACGGATCCACCGCACTGGGCCTCACCTCGGGCGGCAGCGGAGACTGCACCTCCGGCGGAGAAACCTTCTTCCAGCCAGTCCCCGCAGCACTGAGCGCATACGGACTGACCCTGCCGTAAAAAGAGAAACGTGAGGGGAACCCTGAGTGAACTGGGCCCCGGAAGTTGGACTGGTTATGTAGAGGTTAGGCGGCGAGGGTCTGGGCCCGGTATTCGGCCGGGCTCAGGCCTTGGAGCGTGGTGGAGATGCGGGTGGTGTTGTACCAGTCGATGTAGTCGTGCAGTGCCGTGATGAACGTGTCGACGGTGTCGAACTTGGTGTGGTGGAAGAGTTCTTCTTTGAGGTGGCCGAAGAAGTTCTCGGCGACGGCGTTGTCCAGGCAGGTGGCTCGCCGGGACATCGACTGGGTCAGGCCGGCGTCGGCGAGCAGGGAGCGCCAGGAGGCGTGCCGGTACTGGAAGCCCTGGTCGGAGTGCACCAGCGGGCGGGCTCCGGCGGGCAGGGTCGCGATCGCGGCGCGCAGCGAGGAGTTCGTCAGCTCCAGCGTCGGGGACGGCCCGCAGGCGTAGGCGATCACGGACCGGTCGAACAGGTCGATCACGGGCGAGAGGTAGACCTTGCGGTCGCCGATGCGGAACTCGGTCACGTCGGTGACCCATTTGGTGTCCGGGGCCTCGGCGCCGAACTCGCGGTTGAGCAGGTTCTCGGCGGCCGTGCCGGGCCGGCCGGGCCAGGACCGGCGCCGGCGCGGCCGCCGGACCTGGCAGACCAGGCCGAGGGCGTTCATCAGCGCGAGCACGGTTTTCTTCGCCACCCGCCAGCCGGCGCGGGCCAGGACCGTGTGGATCCGCCGGTGCCCGTAGCGGCCGCGGGCGGCCTCGAACGCCTCGGCGATCGCGGCCTTGAGCCCGGCGTGCGGGTCGGGCCGGTCGGGCCGGGCCTGGTGGTAGAAGAACGTCGACCGGGCCAGGCCCGCGACCGCCAGCAGCACCGGCAGCGGATAGTCGGCCTTGAGGGCGGCGACGGCCTGGGTTTTCACCCTCGCCCCTGCTCCCTCAAGGCCCGCAATTTTTTTAGGTAGGCGTTCTCCGCCGACAGCCGCAGGTTCTCCGCCCGCAACCGCTCCAGCTCGCCGGGACCCGGCGAGTCCGCGACACCGGGCGGACGGCCTTTCGGCTTGGGCCGCAACGCGTCCTCTCCCTCGCGCCGATACGCCCGCGCCCAGTTCTCCACGAGTTTGGGCGAGGACAGCCCGTGCTCGCGCGCCAGCTCGGCCGCGGTCGCCTCGCCGCCGACATACCGGCGCACGACCTCCAGCTTGAACTCGAACGCGAACGACCGCCTGCCTGGCTTGTCCATCAGCGCTCCCGCGCTCCGCAGCCTCCAACGATCACGCAAGCGTCGCACGGCACCCGCCGACACCCCCAACCGGGACGCCACGGCCTTCGCGCCATACCCGTCCTCGAACAACGCAACAGCGGACGCCCGCTGCCACTCAGACAACGAACTGCGTGGATGCAACGAACCACTCCCCGGACAGCTGGAACTGGATTCCCAGTCCAACTTCCGGGGCGCAGTTCAGAGGGACTCAGAGTCCCTCAGGGTTCCCCTCACGTCCCTCCGCCGGACGTGAAGGGCTCCTTGAGGGAATTAGATTCCCTCAAGGAGCCCTTCACGGACCGCTCCGCGCCGACCCCGCCGGGATCCCCCAATGTGGCATTGGGTGCGTCAGATGCACCGAACGCCACATTGGGTGCGTCACATGCACCCAATGCCACATTGGGGCGCTACCCGCGACCCGGACGCCGCCCCGCTCGAAGCAACCACGCACCCAAGCCGCGCAACAAACCGCAGCCACTGCACCCAAACACCGGGGGCACCCACCCCTCCCCCATCCCCGATACAAAGCCGCCCTGCGGTTCGGGGGTGCTTGTCAAGGCATCTTTCCCGCCTTGACAAGCACCCCCGAACCGTCAGCACAATCAAAAATCGGGGTGCCCCACGCAACCCAAGGCGCAGCAATGTCGCCGCCAGGCGACGAGCCGAACACCTATTCCGCCGCCATCCTCTCCCGCAAACTACGAGGCCGCATATCAGTCCACACCTGATCCACGTGACTCATGCACTCCTCCCGGCTCCCCCGCATCCCCTCCGGCCGCCACCCAGCCGGAACCTCCTTGTCCCCAGGCCACAACGAATACTGCTCCTCGTCATTGACCAAAACCTGAAACACAACCCCGTCATCCATTCACTTCTTCCCTTCCTCAACAACTTGACCAGAAGCCTCTTCCAGCACCGGAACCGAACCCCCCGAAGGCAACCCCCGCAAACTGCGGCTGAACGTCGCCACCACAGTGACCACCGCAATCCCCCCACTACACGCCAACACCGCAAACCCCGCAGGCAACGCCTCCACCAGCCACCCGCCCAACGCAGGCCCAGCCGCAGCAGCCAACCCCCCAGTCACCCCGACCACTCCCCCGAGCCGCCCCCGCAAATGATCCGGAGTGGACAGCAACTGATAAGCCGCAATAGCAGTATTGGCCGCAGGAGGCAAAAACGCAACAGCCGCGAACAACACCCCCATCACATATCCATTATGGACGAACACAGCAAGCGGCGTCAGCACAGTCAACGCCCAAAACACCCCGACAACAAGCCGGAACGCACTAACCCCCCGATGCAGGTAAGGCGCGACCAGCGACCCCAGAATCCCCCCAGCCCCCAACATCGCCGCCATCACGCCGATCTCCCCCGACGGCACCCCCCGCTCATTGGCCAGCACAATAATCACCAGATAATAAGCGGAAAAGAACAAATTCAAACTGACCACGCACAACACAGTCGCCCGCAACGGCGGCCGGCCCCACACCCACCGCAGCCCCTCGACAATCTCCCGGCCCAAATGCTGGGGAGGGACACCGTCCGCACGCTCCGCCCGCCGAGGCAACCGCACGAACAACAACGACACGAACGCGAACACGTGCGCGACCACGTCGAAGAGAAACGGCACCACCCGCCCCACCGCGAAGAGAAACCCACCGAGCGCGGTCCCCGACAGCTGTCCCGCACTGGTCCGAGCAGCATTCATCGCGACCGCCGAAGGCACCTGTTCCTCCGCCACCAACCGCGGCAGACTGGCCTCCTCAGCCGGTTCGAACAACGCCCGGCTCAACCCCATCACGACGGCGACCGCGACGAGCATCCACACTTCCGCGACGCCCCAGTACAACGCGGCCGCCAACCCGCCCGCCGCGACCGCTTGCGCCGCCTCGCACCCGAGCATGATCCGCTTGCGAGGCCACCGGTCCACCAACGCCCCCGCGGGCAATCCGGCAACCAGCTGGCTGATCGCGACGGCCCCGAGCACCAGCCCGGACTGCGCGGCCGACCCGGTGAGCGCCAGCACGAGAAGGGGAAACACGATGGTGGTCGTGCTGAACCCGGCCTCGGAGACGACCTGGCCGGTCCAGAGAAGCCGATAGTCCCGGTTGCCCGCGATCCCGCTCATGCCCCGCCTCCCCGCACTCCCGCATCGACTCCCATCTGACCGGCGGACGGCCACGACGAGCCGACGGCCATTCCACGGCTCACCCGGAGTCCGCAGCCGCCCGGTCGACGTACCGAGCCCGATGCGACGAGCAAGCCCACCTGATCGACCCGCCGCACCCTGCTGCTGTGCCCGCCAATTCGGCTCATCCCTCTTCCCCCCGGCAATCCGCCGCGATGGCCCGCAGCGCGTCCGCGAATCCGGCCGCCACCCCGGCCACCGTCGGGCGGGAATGCTGGTCCGGCTGGTAGTACCAGGAAAACTCCAGCTGCCCGTCCCGCACCCCGCCGACGACCTCCAGTGCGTGCGGCGACCGGTTCGCCGGATCCTGGTCCCGGCCCAGCGGCGGGAGGGACCGCAGGAACAATCCGTCCCCGGAGCCGGTGTTCTCGCCCTGTCCCAGGTAGTTGAAGGCGACCCGGGGCGCGGCCCGGCCCAGGTCCGGGAAGCGGAAGCACCGCAACACCCCGTGTCCGAACCCGTTGCCGGGCACCGCCCGCAGCTGCCGGCGGACCGACTTGACCAGGGTTCGCCAGTTCGCGGCCGGGTCGACTTCGAGGGCGACCGGGAACAGCGTCGTGAACCAGCCGACCGTCCGGGTCAGGTCGACGTCGTCCAGGATTTCCTCCCGGCCGTGGCCTTCGAGGTCGATCGCCACCGCCGGCTCGCCGGTCCAGCGGGTGAGCGTCCAGGCCAGTGCGGTCAGCAGGACGTCGTTGATCCGGGTCCGGTACGCGCCGGGAGCGAGGTGCAGCAGGGCATCGGTGTCGTGCGCGTCGACGCGGATCGACACCAGCTCCTGCGGTTCCGGGGCCGCCCCAGTCCGGTCTGCCGGGATCTCGCAGCCGGGCAGGTCGCGGGCCCAGTGCGCCCGTTCCCCGTCCAAGGCACCGGATTCGGCATAGGCCCGCAGGCGGTGCGCCCAGTCCCGGAACGACGTCGTCTTCGGGCCCAGATCGGGCTTCTCCCCGGCCTCGATCTGCCGGTAGGCCCGTTCCAGATCCTCCAGCAGGATGCCCCACGAGACCGCGTCGACCACCAGATGGTGCGCGACCAGGAAAAGGCACGGGCGCTCCGCGGAATCCGACAGCAGCGCCCGCAGATGCGGAGGCTGAGCCAGGTCGAAGCTCGCCTGGGCGTCGTCGGCGGCCCGCTCGAGGTCCACAGTGGACACCCGGTGCAGGACCGAACCGGAGGTGACCGGGTCGTTGTGCTGGCTCCACCCGTCGGCGGTCCGCTCGAAGCGCAACCGCAGCGCGTCGTGGTGTGCCACCAGCGCGTCGACCGCCTGGCGAAGCACCTCCTCGTCGACCGGGCCGTTCAGCTCGATCAGCACGGACTGGTTGAAATGCGCGGGGTTCACCGGCGAGGAGTCCAGGAACCAGCGCTGGATCGGCGTCAGCGGAACGGCCCCGACCACCGCCTCGCGCTCGTCCGCGACCGGATCGGCCGGATGGACCACCCGGGCCAGCTCGGCGACCGTCTGGTGCGTGAACAGATCCTTCGACCGCATCGCCAGCCCGGCCTGCCGGGCCCGGTGCACGACCTGGATGCTGAGCAGCGAATCCCCGCCGAGCTCGAAGAAGTTGTCCGCGGCGCCGACCTGCGGCACCCCGAGCACCTCGGCCCACACGTTCGCCAGCACCTCCTCCGGCCCGCTGCTCGGCGCGACGTACTCGGCGGTCTGCAGCGCCGACAAGTCCGGCTCGGGCAGCGCGGCGCGGTCGATCTTTCCGTTGGGGCTCACCGGGACCGCGTCGAGCGGCACGAACACCGACGGGATCAGGTAGTCCGGCAGCGTCTCGCCCAGGAAAGCGCGCAGCGACGCGATTTCGCCGACCACATAGGCGACCAGCCGCTTGTGCCCGCCGGCTTCGCGAGCCACCACGACGGCGTCGCGCACCTCCGGATGCCGCCGCAGCGCCGCCTCGATCTCGCCCAGTTCGACGCGGAACCCGCGGATCTTGACCTGGTGGTCCACGCGTCCGGCGAATTCCAGCTCGCCCGAAGCCCGCCGCCGGACCACGTCGCCGGTGCGGTACATCCGCGATCCCGGCGGGCCGAACGGGTTCGCCACGAACCGGTCGGCGGTCAGGCCGGGCCGGGACAGGTATCCGCGGGCCAGCCCGGCACTGCGGATGTACAGCTCTCCCCTCGAGCCGATCGGCACCTGCCGGAGCTCGGCGTCCAGCACGTACGTTTCGGTGTTCCGGATCGCTTTGCCGATCGGCGGCGGCCCGCCCGGCGACAGCGGTTCGCTCCACGAGGCCGCGACCGTGCATTCGGTGGGCCCGTACGCGTTGATCATCCGCCGCCCCGGCGCCCAGCGAGCGACCAGTTCGGCCGGGCACACGTCGCCCGCGACGACCACGGTGCGCAGGTCCGGCAGCGGCACGTCGGGCACGGTGGCCAGCGCGACCGGCGGGAGCACTGCCTGCGTCACCCGGTGCTTCGCGAGGACTTCGGCCAGGTGCGCGCCCAGCAGCGGCCCCTCCGGCGGCACGACGAGCGCGGCGCCGGCGGGCAACGCCGTGCAGAGTTCGGACACCGCGGCGTCGAAGCTGGGCGAGCTGAACGCCAGGACCCGGTCGCCCCGCCGGACCTGGCAATGCTCGGTCTCGGCGGCGGTGAACGACGCCAGTCCGGCGTTCGGCACCACGACGCCCTTCGGCCGCCCGGTCGAACCGGACGTGTAGATCACGTATGCCGCTTGCTCCGGCTCGACGGGGACGTCGAGATTCGTGTCGGCGTACCCGCTCGCGTCGAGCGCGCTGTCCACGACGAAGACCGGGTCGGCGTCGCGCAGCATGAACTCGATGCGCTCGGCGGGATAGCCCGGGTCGACGGGGAGGAACGCGGCGCCGGTCTTCGAAACGGCCAGCTCGGTGACGACGAGCGCGGTCGAGCGCGGCAGCCGGACCGCGACGATCCGTTCCGCCCCCGCACCCCGTTCGACCAGCAGCCGGGCCAGCCGATTCGCCCGCGCGTTCAGCTCGGCGAAGGTGATTTCCTCCGAGCCGGACACCAGCGCGGGGGCGTCCGGCGTACGCGCGACCTGGGCTTCGAACAGCTGCGCCAGCGAGGCCGGCGGGACCGGTGCAGCGGTGTCGTTCCAAGCTCGCAGCTGGTCCAGCTCGGCCTGCGGCAACAACTGCAGCGACGCTATCGGCTCGTCCGGCTGCGCGGCGAGAACGGTCAGCGCGGTCCGCAAGCGGTCCGCGAGACGCTGGATCGTCGTGGCGTCGAACAGGCCGGTGGCGTAGTTGATCGCGGCGTGCAGCGACCCGCCGTCCTCCTCGAACTGCACGAGCAGGTCGAAGGTCGCGGTCGTCGCGGGAAGGGCGACCTCCTCGGCGACCAGCGCGCCGCCGCCCGGCCGGTCGCCGGTGTTCTGCAGCACGACCATCGCCTGGAACAACGGCGTCCGGCTCGGGTCGCGGACCGGCTGGGCGGCGTCCACGACGCGTTCGAACGGCACGTCCTGGTGGGCGAACGCGTCGAGCACCGTGTCGCGCACCCCGCCGAGGAAGTCCCGGAACGAGCCGCGCGAGTCCACTGTGGACCGCAACACCAGGGTGTTGACGAAGAACCCGATCAGGCGCTCCAGCTCGGGCCGTTCCCGTCCGGCGGCGACCGTGCCGACCGCGACGTCCTCCTGTCCGCACCACCGCGAAAGAACGACCTGGAAGACCGCGACCAGCGCCATGAACAGGGTGCCGTGCTGCGCGCCCGCGAGTTCACGCAGGTTCGCAGCGACCTCGGAGGGAATGGCGAAGCCGAACCACTCCCCCTCGTTCGCGCGGATCGCCGGCCGCGGCCGGTCGGTGGGCAGTTCGAGCGGCGCGAGCCCGGCGAGGCGGTCCCGCCAGTGGTCGAGCTGCTCGTCCAGCTCCGGGCTGTCGAGGAAATCCCGTTGCCAGGCCGCGAAATCCGCGTACTGCACGGGCAGTTCGGGCAGCCGCGGCTCCTCGCCGCGGACGTAGGCGGAGTAGCACGCGTCCAGTTCGGCGGCGAGCACCCCGGCCGACCAGCCGTCGGTGACGATGTGGTGCAGCGCCAGCAGCAGGACGTGGTCGCCGGACTCCTCCCGGAACAACCGCGCGCGCAGCAGCGGTCCGGTGCGCAGGTCGAACGGCCGGAGCGCTTCGCGCGCCAAAGTCTCCTCGTCGAAGTCCTCGACCGCGAGGTCGACCGGCGCGGGCTCGTGGACGATCTGCACCGCGTGGCCCTCGATCGCATCGAAGGTGGTGCGGAGCGATTCGTGCCGGGCGACGATGGTGTTCAGCGCCCGCCGCAACGCGTCGACATCGAGTTCTCCGCGCAAGCGCAAGGCAGTCGGCGAAAGGTACTCCGTGCCACCGGGTTCGAATTCGTCCAAGAACCACAAGCGTTGCTGAGCGAACGACAACGGCAGCGCACCGTCCCGCGCGGCCACCGGGATCGCCTCCGCGGCAGCCTGCTCGACCGGCAGTTCAGCGGCGAACTGGCTGAGCGTCGGTGCGGAGAACAGCAGCCGCGGCGACACCTCGACGCCGAATTCCGCGCGCACTCGCGACGTGATCCGCATGCTGAGGATCGAATCGCCGCCGAGTTCGAAGAAGCTGTCGTCGGCGCCCACGCGGTCGATTCCGAGGACGTCCGCCCAGATAGCGGCGAGCCGCTGTTCCGCAGCCGTCCGCGGCGCGACGTACTCTGCGGTTCCGGTGCGGCCGGGGGCGGGCAGCGCGCGGCGGTCGAGCTTGCCGTTCCGGTTGAGCGGGAGCGCGTCCAGCGACACGAACGCCGACGGGACCAGGTGCTCCGGCAGCCGTTCACGGGTCCACTCGCGCAAGCCCCGCGCTTCGCCGACGACGTACGCGACGAGGCGGCCTTCGCGGGCGATGACGGTGACGTCGGCGATCGCCGGATGCCGCCGCAGCACCGTCTCGATCTCGCCCGGTTCGACCCGGAACCCGCGGATCTTGACCTGGTCGTCGACGCGGCCGAGGTAGTCGAGCGAGCCGTCGGCGGTCCAGCGGACCTGGTCGCCGGTGCGGTACATCCGCTCGCCCGGCGGCCCGAAGGGATCCGCGACGAACCGGTCGGCGGTCAGTCCCGGCCGGCCGAGGTAGCCGCGCGCGAGCTGCGGTCCGGCGAGGAACAGCTCGCCGGGAAGGCCGGGCGGCACGGGTTCGCCGGTGTCGCCGAGAACGTACGCGCGGAAGTTGGCCAGCGGACGCCCGATCAGCGGCTGGTCGCCGGTCACCGGCGCGTGGATCGAGTCGACGGTCGCTTCCGTCGGCCCGTAGTAGTTGTGCCCGGTGACGTCCGCGGCGGCCAGCTGCCGCCACAGCGTTTCGGTGGCCGCCTCGCCGCCGGTGATCACCGTGCGCGGCCGGACCTCGCCGGTCGCCAGGCCGGCGTCCAGCAGTTGCTGGAGGTAGGCCGGGGTGAGGTCGAGCAGGTTCAGCCCGTGCGCGCGGACGGCGCGGACCAAGGCGCGCGGGTCGAGCCGGGTGTCGTCGTCCAGCACGTGCAGCTCGTGGCCGTCGAACATGGCCAGCAGCGGTTCCCACGACGCGTCGAACGCGAGCGACGCGGTGAGCGCCGCGGCTTCCCGTCCGCGGTCGAGGAAGACCGCGCGGTGCGCGACCAGCAGGTTCACCAGCGCGCGGTGCT
Source organism: Amycolatopsis sp. AA4 (assembly GCF_002796545.1). GTDB lineage: Bacteria > Actinomycetota > Actinomycetes > Mycobacteriales > Pseudonocardiaceae > Amycolatopsis. Next base: position 3,396,705 of record NZ_CP024894.1, on the reverse strand, counting down.
CCACGACGACGCCCTTCGGCGTGCCGGTCGAACCGGAGGTGTAGATGACGTACGCGGCGGTATCCGCGTCCGGCCGCTTCGACACCGGCGCCGGCGGCGCGTAGCTCTCGTCCGGCCTGCCCAGCACGACCACCGGGCGCGCGTCGTCCAGCAGGAAGCGGACGCGTTCCTCCGGCAGATCCGGGTCGATCGGCAAATACACCGCGCCGGCCTTGAAAATCGCCAGGACCGCGATGACGGCTTCAGCCGACCGCGGCAGCATGACGGCCACCACTCGCTCCGGCCCGGCACCCCGTTCGACCAGTTCCTCCGCCAGCTGCGTGGCGCGGGCGTCGACCTCCGCGAAGTCCAAGACGGTGTCGTGGAAGACCAGCGCGGTCTCGTGCGGCATCCGGGCGACCGTCGCGTCGAATACGTCCAGGACCGTCTCCGCGGGAAGGTCGGCGGTCTCGCCGTGTCCCAGAGCCAGCACGTGGTTGCGCTCGTCCGCAGTGAGCGGCGACAGCGAGCCGACACGCTGCGACGGGTCTCCGGCGATCGCGCGCACCAGCTGGGCGAGGTGCCCGGCGAGCCGGTGGGCGGTGGTTTCGTCGAACAGCTTCGGGTCGTAGGACAGCTCGAGCCCGAGCCGGTCGTGCAGATAGGCGGTGAGGTTCAGCGGATAGCTCGTGGTGTCCAGCGATTCGACGTCCAGCACGCGCACGCCGTCCTGTCCGCTGTCTTCGATCGGGTAGTTCTCGAAGACCACCACGCTGTCGAACAACGACGCGCCCGCGGGCACCCCAGTGAAGGTCTGCAGCTGCGAGAGCGCCAGGAAGTCGTACCGGCGCGCGTCCGCCTGCTCGGCCTGGATCGCGCGCAGCCACTCCGCGGCCGACTGTCCATTTCGGACTTCGACCCGGGTCGGCACGGTGTTGATGAACATCCCGATCATCGCTTCGACGCCGGGCAGTTCGGGCGGGCGGCCGGAAACTGTGGTGCCGAACAAGACGTCCGGCTCGCCGCTGTAGCGCGCGAGCAGCAGCGCCCACGCTCCCTGCACGACCGAGTTGACCGTCAGCGCCGCGGTTTTCGCCATGTCGCGCAGCGCCGCCGACTCGTCCGAGGACAGCTCGACCAGCACCGTCGCCCCGGATTCCGCGCGATGCGCTTCCGTGGGACGGCGGTCGTACGGCAGCGGCGTCGGTGCGGCGAAGCCGTCGAGCACCCCGCGCCAGTGTTCCTCCGCCGCGGCCCGGTCCTGCGCGGCCAGCCAGGCGAGGTAGTCGCGGAACGGCCGCCGCGGCGTCAGTTTCGCCGGGGTGCCTTCGACAATCGCCGTGTACTGCTCGCACACCTCGCCGAAGACCTGCGCGGTGCTCCAGCCGTCCAGCAGGACGTGGTGCGAGGTCCACAGCAGCTGGACCTCGTCGTCCGCGACCCGCGCGATCTCCAGGCGCATCAACGGCGGCGTCGTCAGATCCATGCCCGCGGCCAGATCGGCTTCGAGCAGTTTCGCCAGTTCGGCCTGCTGCGCTTCGGGAGAGAGGCCGCGCCAGTCGTGCTGCCCGACCGGCACCCGGACCCCGCGATGCACGCGCTGCACCGGTTCGTCCACGCCGTCCCACACCGTGCTGCTGCGCAGGATCGGCGTCCGGTCCACGACGCGCTGCCACGCCTCGGCCAGCGCACGCGGGTCCCGGACCCCGGCCAGCCGCAGCCGGAACTGGTCGAAGTACGCGCTCGATCCGGTGTCGACCAGGCTGTGGAACACCATGCCCGCCTGCAGCGCGGTCAGCGGGTAGATGTCCTCGACCTCGCGGCCGTCGCCGGCCAGCCGGTCCACCGTCGCCTGGTCGAGCCGGGCGAGCGGGAAGTCCGACGGCGTGCGGCCGCCCGCCCCGGCACAGTGCGCGATGATCTCCCGCAGCGCCTCGACGGTCGCCTCGGCCAGGCCGCGGACGGTCGCCTCGTCGTGCACCTCGGCGGAGTATTCCCAGGTCAGGTGCAGGGCGCCGGATTCGACCACGCCGACGACGTCCAGCAGGTACGGGCGAACGCTGTCCGGCGCGGAATCGTGGCCGAGGCTTTCCCCGCGGCCTTGGTAGAGCCCGTCCTCCGCGGTCCCGACATCCCAGCGACCGTGGTAGTTGAAGGAGATTTGCGGGGTCGGGTCGTTCCGCAGCGGGGAATCGGTCAAGTAGCGCAGTGCTTCGTAGCCGACGCCCTTGTGCGGGATGGCGCGCAACTGTTCCTTGACCGACTTGAGGATCGCGTCCCAGCCTTCGCCGGGCACGGTCAGCGCGACCGGGTATTGCGCGGTGAACCAGCCGATCGTCCGGGAAAGATCGAGCGGCGCGGCGAGGTCCTCGCGGCCGTGGCCTTCCATCTCGAGCACGACCCGGGACCGGCCGGTCCAGCGCGTCAGCACGCGGGCGAGTGCGCTGAGCAGGACGTCGTTGACCTCGGTCCGGTAGGCGCCGGGCACGTCCTGCAGCAATGCGGAAGTCTCCTCCCGGCCGAGGAAAACCGACACCGAACGCGCCGACTCCGCGGTGTTGCGGCCGGAGCGATCGACCGGCAGTGCGGTCTCGACCCCGCGCAGCACGCTCGCCCAGTACTCCGCTTCGCCGTCCAGCCCGCCGGAACGGACGTGGTCGGCGAGCGTCCTCGCCCAATGCGGGAACGAGCTGCCCACCGGTTCCAGCGGTTCGCCCCGGTAGGCACGTTCGAGGTCGCCGAGCAGGACGCGCCACGACACCCCGTCCATGACGAGGTGGTGCGCGGTGAGGAACAGCTGCGGCGCGCGGTCCCGGAAGGTGAACAGGACCGCGCGCCACACCGGGCCGTCCACGACATCCAGCGAGGTCTGTGCGCGCACTGCCTCCTCGTGCATCGCCGCCACGACGTCGTCCACTTCGGACAGATCGGCGTGCCGCAGGATATCCGCCGATTCCGTCGAAGCCGGTTCCTGCTGCCAGCTTCCGTCCACAGAGGAGAACCGCATCCGCAGCGCGGCATGGTGCGCGGTGACTTCGGCGACCGCGGCGGTCAGCCGGGCAACGTCCACTTCAGACAGTACAAGGTGGACGGACATGGTCATCCGCCACGGCTCGTCCAGATGCTCGAAGAGCCACGACTGGATCGGCCCGAGCGGCGCGGGTCCGCTCTGCTCCGGCGCCTGCGCGACCGGTCCGCCGGTGGTGACGACCCGGCCGAGTTCGGCGATGGTCTGGTGCTGGAAAAGGTCCTTCGACGACACCGTCAGCCCGGCCTGGCGGGCGCGGGACACGACCTGGATGCTGAGGATCGAGTCGCCGCCGAGTCCGAAGAAGTTGTCCTCGACGCCGACCTGGTCGACTCCGAGCACCGTCGACCACACCTCGGCGAGCGTGGTCTCGATCTCGGTACGCGGGGCCACGTAACGGTTTTCCACCCGCGCCCCGGGTGCGGGCAGCGCCCGGTGGTCGAGCTTCCCGTTGGCGTTGAGCGGCAGCTCGTCCAGCGCGACGAACACCGCCGGGATCATGTGCGCGGGCAGCGACCGGGCGAGGAACTCGCGCAGCGCCGTCGTCCCGGGCACCGTCCCGGTCAGGTACGCGACCAGCCGCCGGGCATCCCCGGCGCCGTGCGCGACCGCGACCGCGCCGGTCACGTCCGGATGCGCGGACAGCGCCGCCTCGACCTCGCCCAGTTCGATCCGGAACCCCCGGATCTTGACCTGGTGGTCGGCCCGGCCGCGGTAGGCGAGTTCGCCGTCCGCGGTCCAGCAGAGCAGGTCGCCGGTGCGGTACATCCGGGTGCCCGGCTCGCCGAACGGGTCCGCGACGAACCGCGACGCGGTCAGCCCCGGCCGGTTCAGGTAGCCGCGCGCCAGGCCCGCGCCCGCGACGTACAGTTCGCCGGTGACACCGGGCGGCACCGGTTCGAGGCAGGCGTCCAGCACGTAGGCGCGCAGGTCCGGGATCGGCACGCCGACGTTCGCGCAGTCGTCCAGCACCCGGTACGTGACGTGCACGGTGGTCTCGGTGATGCCGTACATGTTGATCAGCCGCGGGCCGTCGGGATGCCGCCGTCGCCACTCTTCCAGGCGCACCGGGTCCAGTGCCTCGCCGCCGAAGATCACGTACCGCAGGCTCAGCGGCTCGGACGGCAGCGAACCGAGCCGGTAGAACGCCGACGGCGTCTGGTTGAGCACAGTCACGCGCTGTTCGGCCAGCAGCGCCAGGAATTCCTCCGGCGACCGGACCGTGTCCGACGGGACCACCACGAGGCGGCCGCCGTGCAGCAGCGCGCCCCACAGTTCCCAGACCGAAAAGTCGAACGCGTAGGAGTGGAAGAGCGCCCAGACGTCCTGGTCGCCGAAGCCGAACCAGTGCTCGGTCGAGGAGAACAGCCGGGTCACGTTCGCGTGCGGTACGAGCACGCCCTTGGGCACGCCGGTAGAGCCGGAGGTGTAGATGACGTACGCGGTGTTCTCCGGCCGGACCCGCACACCGGGATCGGTGTCCGGCTGATCGTCCGCCGCGACGGTGTCCACGACGCACACCGGTTGCGCGTCGGCCAGCATCGCTTCGATCCGCGCGGCCGGGTAGTCCGGATCGATCGGCAGGTATCCCGCGCCGGACTTCAGCACGGCGAGGATCGCGACGACCAGGTCCGCTGAGCGCGGCAACCGCAGGGCCACCAGCCGTTCCGGGCCGGCCCCTTCGCCGACGAGCCGGTGCGCCAGGCGGTTCGCTCGCCGGTCCAGCTCGCGGTAGGTCAGTTCGACGCCTTCGCAGGTCACCGCGACGGCGTGCGGGGTGCGGGCGGCCTGCGCGGCGAACAGCCGGTGCAGCGTCGGCTCCGGGGGCGCGACGGCGACCGGGTTCCACTCGCGCAGGACAAGGTCGCGCTCGTCGGCGGTGAGCCACGGCAGCCGGCCGAGCGGCTGCTGCGGGTTCGCCGCGATCCCGGCCAGCAGGGTCCGCAGCCAGCTGCTCAGCCGTTCGATGGTGGCCGCGTCGAACAGGTCGGTGTTGTAGTTGACGACCGCGTCGAGCCGCCCGGCGGTCTGCTGGAAGTGGATCGCCAGGTCGAACCCGGCGGTCACGATCGGCGGCGCGACCTCCTCGACGGCGAGCCCGGGCAGCGCGGGCCGGGCGTCCGGGGTGTTGTGCAGCACGACCATGACCTGGCACAACGGCGTGCGGCTGGGGTCGCGTTCGGGCTGGACGTCGTCCACGACGCGGTCGAACGGGACGTCTTGGTGCGCGAAGGCGTCGAGCACGGTGTCGCGGACTTCGCCGAGGAAAGAGTCGAAGCCGCGGTTCAAGTCCACAGTGGACCGCAGGACGAGGGTGTTGGCGAAGAAGCCGATCAGGCCTTCCAGCTCGGTGCGTTCCCGGCCGGACACGACGGTGCCGACCGCGACGTCGTCCTGCCCAGCCCACCTTGCGAACAAGATCTGGCAGGCGGCGAGCAGGGTCATGAAGAGCGTGCTGCCCTGCTGCCGGGACAGCTCCGCGAGCCGCGCGGTCGTGCCGACCGGGACGCGGAACTCGTGCAGCGCGCCGTTCTTCGTGCGGACGGCCGGGCGCGGGCGGTCAGTGGGCAGTTCCAGGGGTTCGAGACCGGCAAGACGGTGTCGCCAGTAGCTGAGCTGGCCGTCGAAATCGGTGCGGTTTCGTTGCCAGACCGCGTAATCGGCGTACTGCACCGGCAACGGCGACAGCTCTGGCTCCTCGCCGCGGGTGAACGCGGTGTAGAAGGCGGCGAGTTCGCTCAGGAGCACGCCGGAGGACCAGCCGTCGGTGACGATGTGGTGCAACACCAGCGTGAGGACGTGGTCGTCGGGGCCGAGCCGGGTCAGCGCGGCGCGCAGCAGCGGGCCGGTGTGCAGGTCGACCGGGCCGGTCGCGGCGGCCAACGCCGTGTTCAAGTCGCCGTCGACGGCCCGCAGATCGACGGCGTGCGGCGGGTGGACGATCTGCACGCCGCGGCCGTCCACGGTGGCGAAGGTCGTGCGCAGGGATTCGTGTCGGGCCACCACTGCCGTGAGCGCCTGGTTCAGCGCGGGCACATCCAGGTCGCCGCGCAACCGCAGCGCGGTCGGCGAGACGTACTCGGTGCTGCCGGGGTCGAACTCGTCGAGGAACCAGAGTCGTTGCTGGGCAAAGGAAAGCTGTGCTTCGAACGGTCCTTCGCCGCGCGGAAGGAGTGGAATCGCCTCCTGCGGCGCGGACACGGCGGGCAACTGCGCGGCCAGCAGCGCCGGGGTCGGCGCGGTGAAGACCAGCCGGGCCGGGACGTCGGCGCCCAGCTCGGCACGCAGTCGCGCGACCACGCGGATGCCGAGCAGCGAATCGCCGCCGAGTGCGAAGAAGTCGTCTTCGACGCCGACTCGGTCCAGGCCGAGCACCTCGGCCCAGACCTCGGTCACGAGGCGTTCGCGGTCGTCGCGCGGCGCGAGGTACTGAGCTGACGCGGAAATCTCCGGCTCCGGAAGCGCCCGGCGGTCGAGTTTTCCGTGCCGGGTGAGCGGAAGCTGGTCGAGGTGCACGAACGCGGACGGCACCAGGTGCGCGGGCAACGACTGAGTCAGCGCGGCGCGCAGCTCGGCGGGTTCGGCGTCGCCGACGAGATACGCGACGAGCCTGCCGCCCCGCGCGTCGACGGCGGCGTCGAGCACCTTCGGCTGGGCGCGCAGTGCGGTCTCGACCTCGCCGGGCTCGATCCGGAAGCCGCGGACCTTGACCTGGTCGTCGGTGCGGCCGAGGTGTTCCAGCCGGCCGTCGGCGGTCCAGCGGGCGCGGTCGCCGGTCCGGTAGAGGCGGGTTCCGGGCGCGCCGAAGGGATTCGCCACGAACCGGTCGGCGGTCAGGCCCGGCCTGCCCAGGTAGCCGCGCGCGAGCTGTGCGCCGGCGAGGCAGAGTTCGCCGGGCACCCCGGCGGGAACGAGCCGGAGCTGCTCGTCGAGGACGTACGCGCCGACGTTTCCCAGCGGACGGCCGATCGACGGCCGGTCGCCGGTCACCGGAGCCCACGTCGCGTCCACAGTGGACTCGGTCGGGCCGTAGTAGTTCCCGGCGGCCACCCCGGATCCGGCCAGTTCGCGCCACAGGTCCTCGCCGACGGCCTCGCCGCCGACCATCAGGAACCGCGGCCGCTGTCCGCCTTCCAGCAACCCGGCGGGCAGCAATTGCCGCAGGTAGGACGGAGTCACGTCGAGGAAGCCGATGCGCTCCTCGCGGACGTAGCGGGTCAGCGCGGCCGGGTCGAGCCGGGTTTCGTCGCTGATCAGGTGCAGTTCGTGGCCGTCCGCCAGCAGCAGCGGCCCTTCCCACGACGTGTCGAACGACAGCGACGCGGTGAGCGCCACGCGCAGCCGTTCGCGGCCGAACGCGGCCCGGTGGTTGGCCAGGAGATTGGCCAAAGCGGCGTGCTCGACCACGACACCCTTGGGTGTGCCGGTCGATCCGGACGTGTGGATGACGTAGGCGGCGTCGGTCGGCTTCGGAGCGGCCGGACGCGGACCGTCGGTGAAGCCGCCGAGGCGGTCCAGCACCACGACCGGCTTCGTGTCGGCCAGCAGCAGCTCGATCCGCTCGGCGGGCAGGCCGGGGTCGATCGACTGGTGCACCGCCCCGGCTTTGAGCACGGCGAACAGCGCGATGATCGCGTCGGCCGAACGCGGCAGCAGCACGGCCACCACCCGGTCCGGCCCCGCGCCCCGGGCGGCGAGGTCCGCGGCGAGCACGTCGGTGCGGGCGGCGAGTTCGGCGAAACTCAGCCGGACGTCGCCGCAGACCAGCGCGGTCGCCGTCGGCCGCGTCTGGGCCTGGTGGTCGAGCCGGTCCACGATCGTGCCGTCCGGGACGTCGAGCGCCGGGCCGCGCCAGCCGAGCAACTGGGCCTCCTCGGTCTCGGTGGTCAGCGGCAGATCGGCGATCCGGTGGCCCGGGTCGGCGGCGATCCCGGCCAGCAGGCGCAGGAGATGCGCGATCAGCCGGTCGATCGTCCCGAGCTCGAACAACTCCGTGCTGTACTCGACGAGCCCGGCCACGCGGCCGTCGGCTTCCTCGAACTCGACGGTGAGATCGAAGTTGGCGGAATCGCGCGCGACCCCGGCCGGTTCGGCGGCCAGGCCCGGGAACACCGGCCCGGTCCCGGTGGCGTTGTGCAGCAGGACCATGACGTCGAACAGCGGGTTGCGACCGGGATCGCGGCCCGCGTGCACGGCGTCGACCACTTCCTCGAACGGGACGTCGTCGTGGGCGAAAGCGTCGAGGACGGTCTGCCGCGCCGCGGTCAGGTGGTCGGCGAACGAAGCCGACCGGTCCACTTCGGACCGCAGGACGACGGTGTTGACGAAGAACCCGACCACCCGCTCCAGCTCGGGACGGTCCCGGCCGGAAACGACCGTGCCGAGCGTGATGTCCTCCTGCCCGGTGTAGCGCGCGAACAGCGCCTGGCAGGCCGCGAGCAGCACGGTGAACAACGTGGTTTCCGAGGTCCGGGCCAGGTCCGCGAGCCCGCGGGCCACGTCGGCGGGGACGGTGAACTCGCGCACCGCGCCGGCCGTGCCGCGGGCAGCCGGACGCGGCCGGTCGGTCGGCAGGTCGAGCGGGGTCACGCCGGTCAACTGCCGCGTCCAGTGCTCCAGCCCGGCCGCACGAGTCGGGCGGTTGTGTTGCCACACCGCGAAATCCGCGTACTGCAACGGCTGCGACGGCAGGTCCGCGCGCTCGCCGTCACGGTAGAGGAGACCGAGTTCTTCGGTCAGCACGCCCATCGACGCACCGTCGGTCGCGATGTGGTGCACGCACACCAGCAGCACGTGCTCAGCCCGGCCGAGCCGCACGAGCACCGCGCGCAGCAACGGCCCGTGCGAGAGGTCGAACGGCCGTGAGTACTCCGCCTTCAGAACAGCGTCGAGGTCTTCCGGCGCGGCGTCCACCACCGGCAGCGCGACTTCGTACGGCGGCTGAATGACCTGCCGGGGTTCACCGTCGATCTCTTCGAAAGTCGTGCGCAGCGGTTCATGCCGGGCCACCAGGAGCCGCAACGCGGTCGCCAACGCGTCGACGTCCAGCTCGCCGGTCAACCGCAAGGCGAACGCGCTGTTGTATTCGGGATCGTCCGGGCGGAGCCGGCTGAAGAACCAGAGCCGGCGTTGCGCGGACGACAGGGGCACCGGGCCGGAACGGTCGGCGGCGGCCGGGATCTCCGGCGCGCGGCCTGCCGTTCCGGCCATCCGGCGGCGCAGCGCTTCCTGCAGGTGAGCGGGCAGCGCCGCGATGCGGTCTTCACGGGACGCGGTCATGGGGAGTCCTCACGATTCCAGTTCTGCGGCAAGCCGTTCCAGCTCGCTCAGCACGAGGTCTTCGACGGTTTCGGCCAGCGCCGCGACGGTGCGCGCGGCCATCACGTCGGCCGGGGTCAGCCGGACGTCGAAGAGCGCGCTGGCTTGGGCGGAGATGTGCAGGCTGCGCAGCGAATCGCCGCCGAGGGAGAAGAAATTGTCGTGCGTGCCGACCCGGTCCGCGCCGAGCACCTCGGCCCAGATCCGGGCGAGCGCGCGCTCGGTCTCCGTCTCCGGTTCGACGTGCCCGGTCTCCGCCGCCCGCGGCGCGGGCAGCGCACGCCGGTCGAGTTTTCCGTTGCCGCTCACCGGAAGCCGGTCGAGCGCGACGAACCGCGACGGCACCAGGTAGTCCGGCAGGGACCGGGCCAGGAACTCCCTGAGCACGCTTTCTTCGGCCGCGGACACGACATAGGCGACCAGCTGCTTGACGCCGGGCTGGTCCTCCCGGACGAGCACCGCGGCCTGCGCCACGTCCGGATGCCGGGCGAGCACGGCCTCGACCTCGCCCGGCTCGACCCGGAACCCGCGCAGTTTGACCTGGTCGTCGCGGCGGCCGAGGAATTCCAGCGTGCCGTCCGGCCGCCAGCGGACGAGGTCGCCGGTGCGGTACATCCGCTCCCCCGGCGGGCCCTCGGGGTCGGCGACGAACCGGTCCGCGGTCAACCCCGGCCGGTCGCGGTAGCCGCGGGCGAGGCCCGCTCCGGCGAGGCACAGTTCGCCGGGCACGCCCGGCGGCACCGGGCGGAGGTCCGCGTCGAGCACCCGGACGCGGGTGCCGTCCAGCGGGCGGCCGATCGGGATCCGGTCCGGCGGCGGCGCGTCCATCGGGTAAGCGGTGGCGAACACCGTCGTCTCGGTCGGGCCGTAGCCGTCGACGACCCGCAGCCCGGGACATGCGGCGAGGACCCGCCGCACGGCCTCGGCCGCGACGACGTCGCCGCCGGTCCAGACCTCGCGCAAGCCGGCGAAGCATTCCGGCGTTTCCTGCGCGAGGACCCGGAACAGCCCGGCGGTGACCCAGACCGCGGTCAGGCCGTGCTCGCGGACGAGATCGCGCAGCAGCGGCGCGTCGAGGCCGGGGTCCGGGCTGGTGACGACCCAGCCGCCGGTCAGCAGCGGGACCCACAGCTCGTAGGTCGAGGCGTCGAACGCGAGCGGCGAATGCAGCAGGACCCGTTCGTGCGCCCCGCCGCGGAACCGGTGGTCGGCGGCCAGCGCCGCGATGTCGCGATGACGCACCACCACGCCCTTCGGCACCCCGGAGGAGCCGGACGTGTACATCACGCAGGCCGCCTGATCCGGGTCGACCGCCACGTTCGGCTCGCCGTCCGGCTCATCGTCCACAGAGGACAGCAGAACGGTCTGTCCGAGCGGATGTTCCTCCGCGGCAACGATGAACCGGACCCCTTCGAGCAGCACGCGCTGCCGTTCGAGCGGAGCGCGCGGGTCGATCGGCAGATACGCGCCGCCCGCCTTCGCCACGGCGAGTTCGGCGACCGCCGCGGCGGCGTGGTCCACCGCGAGCCCGACCGGTTCCTCCGGCCGCAGCCCGAGTCCGGCCAGCCGGTTCGCGAGACGGTTGGCCCGCCGGTTCAGCTCGGCGTAGGTGACCGGTTCGCCGCCGAGGACGGCCGCGAGCGCGTTGGGCCGGACTCGGACCTGCTCGGCGAACAGCTCCGGCAGCGACCGGGGCTCCGGTGCGCCGCCGGGGTCCGCCCGTTCGGCGAGGAGCTGGGTCTCGGCCGCGGTCATCACCGGGACGGCGCCGAGCGTCCGGTCGCCGTCCGCGGTCAGGCCGCTGAGGATTTCCAGCAGCCGGGCCGCGAGACCGGACACCGTCGCGGGGTCGAAGAGCGCCGGGTCGTAGCCGACGTCCACGGTCAGTTCCGAACCGGGCGAGGCGACCACGGTGATCGGGAAGTTCGTCGTCTCCCGGGCCGACAGGTCCCGCACGGTCAGGCCGTGCCCCGCCGCCGCGCCGGTGATCGGGTAGTTCTCGAACACCACCAGGCTGTCGCACAGGTGCACCCCGCCGGGCAGGCCCGCCCAGCCCTGGACGCGCGCCAGCGGGACCTGCCCGTGCCCGCGCGCTTCGGCCTGCGCCGCTTGCAACCGGGCGAGCCAGTCCGCGACCGGAGCGCCGCGGTCCATCGCCACCCGGACCGGCAGGGTGTTGATGAAGATGCCGGGAATGTCGTCCACTCCCGGCACTTCGGCCGGACGTCCGGAGGCGGTCGCCCCGAACACGACGTCGTTCTGTCCACTGTAGACCGACAACAGCAGTGCCCACGCTCCCTGCAGCACGACGTTGTGCGTCAGGCCGTGCCGTTTGACGAACGCGTCCAGCCGGGCGGTGGCGGGCCGGTCCAGGCGGACGGGCAGCCATTCGGCCGAGCACGGGGCGTGGCCGGACGGCGGGGTCCGGTCGCTCGGCAGCTGCGTCGGACCCTCGATCCCGGCGAGCGCGGTCCGCCAGAATTCCTCGGCGGCGGCTTGGTCGTGCTCGCCGAGCCAGGCGAGGTAGTCGCGGAACGGCGGCCGCGACGGCAGCGGCTGCCCGGCGTAGGCGGTGCAGACGTCCGAGAGCACCTGGAAGACGCTCCAGCCGTCGAGGAGGACGTGGTGGAACGTCCACAGCACCAGGACTTCCGTGCCGGACAGCCGGGCGAGCGTGATCCGGGCCAGCGGCGCGACGGCCAGGTCGAGGCCCTGCGCACGGTCTTCGGCGAGCAGCCGCGCCAGCTCCGCGTCGTGGGGGTCCAGATCGGTCCAGTCGAGGTGCCGGACCGGCAGCTCGGCTCCGCGGTGCACGACCTGGACCGGCTCGTCCACGCCGGCCCAGACGAACGACGTGCGCAGGACCGGCGTCCGGTCGACCACCTGCTGCCACGCGCGGCCGAGCCGCTGCGGATCGGTGACGCCTTCGAGCACGAAGGTGGCCTGCTCGAAGTACATGCCCTGCGCGGTCTGCGACAGGCCGTGGAAGACCATCCCGCCCTGCATCGGCGTCAGCGGGTAGATGTCCTCGACGTCCCGGCCCTCGACCAGCTGGTCCACTGCCGCCTGGTCGAGCGCGGCGAGCGGGAAGTCGGACGGGGTGCGTCCGCCCGCGCCCGGTTCGGCGCAGTGCGCGATGATTTCCCGCAGCGCCGTCAGCATCTGCTCGGCCAGGGTTTCGACGGTGTCCCCGGCGGTGGCGTGGGACCAGGTCAGTTCCAGCACGCCCGCTTCGACCCGGCCGACGACGTCGAGCACGTGGGTGCGGGGCGCGTCCGGATCGACGTCGGCGTCCAGGCTGCCGACGCGGAACAGCCCGCCTTCGGCCGCGCTGAACTGGCCGAGGTAGTTGAAGCTCACCTGCGGGTCGATCGCCGGGGCCGTGCCGGTCAGGTAGCGCAATGCGCCGTACCCGATGCCCCGCCGCGGGATGGCGCGCAGCTGTTCCTTGACGGACTTCAGCGCGGGACCCCATTCGTCCGGGACGTCCAGCGCGACCGGGAACATGCTGGTGAACCAGCCGACCGTCCGCGACAGGTCGACGCCCTCGAACAGCGCCTCGCGGCCGTGGCCTTCGAGGTCGACCACTGGGGTTTCGCCGGTCCAGTCCCGCAGGACGCGGCCGAGCGCGGTCAGCAGCACGTCGTTGACCTGCGTCCGGTAGACCTCGGGGACGTCCTGCAGCAGCGCCCGCGTTTCCTCGGCGGTGAGGCGGACGGTGACCTCGCGGGTGTCGGCGATGCGGCCCGGCTCGCCCGGGGGCACCGGCGGGAGGGACTGCCAGTGGGCGAGTTCGTCGTCGAAACCGCCTGCCTCGGCGTGTTCGGCGAGCCGCCGGGCCCAGGCGAGGAACGACGTCGTCTTCGGTTCGAGGTCCTCGCCGCGGTAGGCGGTTTCCAGGTCCTCCAAGAGAATCCGCCATGAAACACCGTCGATGACCAGGTGGTGCGCGGCCAGCAGCAGCCGCCGCCCGTCGAGGACCGCCTGCAGCAGCGGGCCGTGTTTGACGTCGAACGAGGGCTCGCCGACGAGCAGTTCCACCGGACCGGCCGGGCGGCTGTGCTGGGTTTGGCCGAACCGCAGGCGCAGGGCGTCGTGGTGTGCCCAGACTGTTTCGAGGGCGCGACGCAACGCTGTCTCGTCGACGTCCTCGGCGAATTCCAGGACGACCCGCTGGTCGAACCGCTCCGGCTGGGTTTCGAAGTACCACCGCTGGATCGGCGTGAGCGGTGCTTCGCCCACGACGGGTCCTTGCTCGGCCTGCGGCCCGCGGTCTCCCCCGGCGTGTGCGGCCAGGGCGGCCAGCGTCGGATGCCGGAACACCTCGTGCGGCAACAGGGCCAGCCCGGCCCGGCGAGCCCGGGACACGACCTGGATGCTGAGGATCGAGTCGCCGCCGAGTTCGAAGAAGTTCGCCTCGGCCCCGATCTCCTCGACGCCCAGCACCTCCGACCAGATCCCGGCCAGCACCCGTTCGGCTTCGGTCGTCGGGGCCGTGCGGGCGCCGGTCGCGGCGAAGTCCGGGGCGGGCAGGGCGTGCCGGTCGAGTTTTCCGTTGCCGGTCAACGGCAAGCGGTCGAGCCGGACGAACGCGGCCGGGACCATGTAGTCCGGCAGGGTCCGGCCGAGGAACGCGGGCAGTTCGTCGGCGTCGCCGGTGTAGTAGGCGACGAGCCGTTTGACGCCGTGGTCCTCGCGGGCCAGCACGGCGGCCTGGGAGATGCCCGGGTGCGCCGCCAGCGCGGCCTCGACCTCGCCGGGTTCGATCCGGAAGCCGCGGATCTTGACCTGCTCGTCCACGCGGCCGGCGAAGTCCAGTTCGCCTCGCGCGGTCCAGCGGACGAGGTCGCCAGTGCGGTACATCCGCTCCCCCGGCGGTCCGAACGGGTCGGGCAGGAACCGCTCGGCGGTCAGCCCGGGGGCGCCGTGGTAGCCGCGCGCCAGGCCCGGCCCGGCGAGGTGGAGTTCGCCGAGCGCGCCCGGCGGCACCGGCCGCAGGTCGGGGCCGAGGACGTAAGCCCGCGTGTTGTCCAGCGGCTTCCCGATCGGCACGACGTCCGGCACCGGGCCGAGGACCGGATGCGCCAAAGCGAACGTCGTGGTCTCGGTCGGGCCGTAGACGTCCACGACGGTCGTGTCCGGGCAGGTTTCCCGCACCCGCCGCACCGCGGCCGACGGGACCGCGTCGCCGCCGGTCCAGACTTCCCGCAGGCCGCGGAAGATCTCCGGGGCTTCCTTCGCGGCCAGCCGGAACAACCCGGTGGTGAGGAAGGCGGCGTCGACCCGGTGCTCGGCGAACAGGCGGCCGATGGTTTCGAGATCGAGGTCGCCGGGCGGGGCGACGACGACCGTGCCGCCGTTGAGCAGCGGCACCCAAAGTTCGTACGTCGAGGCGTCGAAGGCTTGCGACGCGTGCAGCAGCACCCTCCGATGCCCGGCGAACCGTCGGTCCGCCGCGAGCGCCACGATGTCCCGGCGGGTGGGTGCGACGCCCTTCGGCTTCCCGGTCGAGCCGGAGGTGTACATGACGTACGCCAGGTTGGCCGGGTCCGCCTGCGGGAGGTGCCCGGCCGCGGTCTGCTCGCCGGGCACCACCGTGGGTCCACTGTGGACTTTTGCCGCGGTAGCACGCCAGGAGTCGTCGGTGACCAGGATCTTCACGCCGGCAAGGAGGATTTTGAGCCTCGGCGCCGGGGCGCGGGTGTCGAGCGGCAGGTACGCCGCACCGGCCTTGACGATCGCCAGCTCGGCGACGACCAATCCCGGCGAGCGGTCCATCAGCACGCCGACGAGCGTTTCCGGCCCCGCCCCGAGCGAGACCAGGTACCGCGCGAGCCGATCGGATCGCCGGTCCAGTTCCGCGTAGGTCAGGCAGATCCCGTCGCCCGCCACCGCGACCGCTTCCGGCGCGCGCCGGACGTGCGCGGCGAACAGTTCGGTCAGGTCCTCCGACGGGAGCGGCTGGGCGGTGTCGTTCCACTCGACCAGCACCCGGTGGCGTTCCGCTTCGGTGAGGAGGTCGATGTCTTCCAGCGATCCCGGGCCCGCGCTGAACGCGTCGAGCACGGCGAGGAGCTGCCGGGTGATCCGCTCCGCGGTGCCGGCGTCGAACAGGCCGGGGTCGTAGCCGACGTCCAGGGTGAGCTGCTCCCCCGGCGACGCGACGACGCTGATCGGGTAGTTCGTCGTCTCGGCCGCATCGACGTCGCGCAGCCGCAGTCCGCGCGTCGACGCCTTGTCGATCGGATAGTTCTCGAACACCACGATGCTGTCGAAAAGGCTTCCGCCGCACCCGCTCCAGGCCTGCAGCTTGGTCAGCGGCAGGTGGCCGTAGCGGCGGGATTCGACCTGCGCGGCCTGCAGTCCGGCCAGCCATTCGGTCACGTCGGCCCCGGTCACGGTGGTCCGCACGGGCAGGGTGTTGATGAAGATGCCGGTGATGTCGTCCGCGCCGGGCAGGTCGACCGGACGGCCGGAGACCGTGGTGCCGAAGCAGACGTCGCGCTCGCCGCTGAGCCGCGCCAGCACGAGCGCCCACGCGCCCTGCAGAACGGTGTTGAGCGTGAGACCGGCCCGGCGGGCGAAATCGCGCAGCCGTGCCGAGTTTTCGACCGGCACGCGCAGCCATTCCGACGACCGGGTCGTGTGCGCCTGCGCGGGAGCCCGGTCGTAGGGCAGCCGGGCGGGCGCGACGAGGCTGCCGAGTTCGCGCCGCCAGTGCTCTTCGGCGGCCGCGTCGTCCTGCCGGTCCAGCCAGGCGACGTAGTCGCGGAACGGCGGTCGCTCAGGCGGCTCAGTGCCGGAGTAGGCGGCGAAGACGTCGGACAGCACGCCGAAGACGCTCCAGCCGTCGAGGAGGACGTGATGGAACGTCCACAGCACGCGGACCTCGGTGTCCGACAGCCGGGCGAAAGCCAGGCGCAGCAACGGCATTTCGGTGAGATCGAGCCCGCGCGCCCGGTCCGCGGCGAGCAGGTCCTGCCACGCCCGGTCGCGTTCGTCCGGGGTCCGGTCGCGCCAGTCGTGCCGGGCGATCGGAACCGGGACCCGCCGCCGCACGACCTGGACCGGTTCGGGCACGCCCTCCCAGGCGATCCGCGTCCGCAGCACCGGCGTCCGGTCGACGACCCGCTGCCACGCCCGTTCCAGCGCGGCCAGCTCCTCGACGCCGTCGAGCACGAACCCGACCTGCTGGAAGTAGACGCGCTCGCCGGGCTGGGACAGCGCGTGGAACACCATCCCGGACTGCATCGGCGTCAGCGGGTAGACGTCCTCGACCTCGCGGCCGTCGCCGACCAGTTCGTCCACAGTGGACTGATCGAGGGCGGCCAGCGGGAAGTCCGACGGCGTCCGGCCGCCCGCCGCCGGGTCGGCGCAGTGCCGGATGATCTCGCGCAGCGCGGTCGTCATCGCGGCCGCCAACGTGTCCACAGTGGACCGGGTGTGCACGCCTTCGGCGTAGTACCAGGTCAATTCCAGTTCGCCGGTCTCGACGCGGCCGACGACGTCGAGCAGGTGCGCGCGAGCCGAACGAGGGCTTTCGTCGGATTCGAGCCGGCCGGAGCCGAACTGGCCGAGGTAGTTGAAGCTCACCTGCGGGTCGATCTCCGGCGCGGTGCCAGCCAGATACCGCAGCGCGCCGTAGCCGATCCCGCGCCGCGGCACCGCGCGGAGTTGCTCCTTGACGGACTTGAGCGCCGCGCCCCAGTCGTCCGGGACGTCCAGCGCCACCGGGAAGACGGTGGTGAACCAGCCGACCGTCCGGGACAGGTCGGCGTCCTCGAACAGCTCCTCGCGGCCGTGGCCTTCCAGGTCGACCACGGCGGTCCCGCCGGTCCAGTCGCGCAGGACCCGGCCGAGGGCGGTGAGCAGCACGTCGTTGACCTGCGTGCGGTAGACCTTCGGGACGTCTCGCAGCAGCGCCGCCGTCTCTGTGGCGGACAGCCGGACGGTCACCGAGCGCATCGATGCGACGGTCGCGTCGCCTCGCCCGTCGACCGGCACCGTGGTCCGGCCGGACACGCCGCGCCAGTAGCCGAGTTCGTCGTCGAAGCCGCCCGCGGCAGTGTGTTCGGAGAGCCGGATCGCCCAGTCGCGGAAGGACGTCGTGCGCGGTCCGAGGTCGATCGGTTTGCCCTGCCGTGCCTGGTCATATGCGCGCTCGAAGTCCTCGAGGAGCACGCGCCACGAGACGCCGTCGACCACGAGGTGATGCACGGACAGCCGGTCGTGCTCGAACCGGACCAGCGGCGCTTCGGCACCGACCGGGCCGTTCTCCTGGAGCCAGTGCGTCTCGCCGCGGGCGAAGCGCATCCGG
This sequence comes from Amycolatopsis sp. AA4, assembly GCF_002796545.1. Taxonomy (GTDB): domain Bacteria; phylum Actinomycetota; class Actinomycetes; order Mycobacteriales; family Pseudonocardiaceae; genus Amycolatopsis. The sequence goes on along the minus strand of NZ_CP024894.1, from coordinate 3,379,063 downwards.
AGCGCGTCGTGGTGGGCCAGCAGCGCCTCGACGGCCGCGTTCGCCGCGTCCGGGTCGAGCGTTCCCAAGCGGACGAACTGGTGGAAGTGGTCCGGTTCGGCGGTTTGCGTCGCGAAGAACCAGCGCTGGATCGGGGTGAGCGGCACCGGGCCGTGGACCGGGCCGCGTTCGACGGCCGTCGTCGCGGTGCGAGCCGCCGCGGCGAGCGCGGCCGGGGTGCGGTGCGCGAACAGGTCGCCCGGCTGCAGCTCCAGTCCGGCCCGGCGGGCGCGGGAGACAACCTGCATGCTCAGGATCGAGTCGCCGCCCAGCTCGAAGAAGTCGTCCGTCGCGCCGACGCGTTCGACGCTGAGCACGTCGGCCCAGATCTCGGCGATGGTGCGTTCGCGCTCGGTGCGCGGTGCGACGTGGTCCCGAGCGCCGAACTCGGGGGTGGGCAACGCCTGCCGGTCGAGTTTCCCGTTGACGTTCACCGGGAAGCGCTCCAGCCGGACGAACGCCGCGGGCACCAGGTAGTCCGGCAGCGTCCGGCCGAGGAATTCCGCCAGGCCGGCGGTTTCGCCGACCACGTAGGCGACCAGCCGCTTCACGCCGCCGTCCTCGCGGGCCAGCACGGCGGCCTGCTCGACGCCGGGATGCTCGCCGAGCGCGGCCTCGATTTCGCTCGGCTCGACCCGGAACCCGCGGATCTTGACCTGCTCGTCCGCCCGGCCGACGAATTCGAGCGCGCCGTCGTCGTTCCAGCGCACCAGGTCGCCGGTGCGGTACATCCGCTCCCCCGGCGGCCCGAACGGATCCGCGACGAACCGGTCGGCGGTCAGCCCGGGCCGGCCGAGGTAGCCGCGCGCCAGTCCCGCGCCGGCGAGGTGCAGTTCGCCGGGCGCGCCGGGCGGGACGAGCCGGAGATCGGCGTCGAGGACGTACGCGCGGGTGTGGTCGAGCGGCCCGCCGATCGGGACGACGTCCGGGATCTCGCCGGGCAGCGGGTGCACGGTCGCGAACGTCGTGGTTTCGGTCGGGCCGTAGACGTCGGCAACCAGGGTGTCCGGGCAGGCCGCCTGGACGCGGCGCAGCGCGGCCGCGGGGACGGCGTCGCCGCCGGTCCAGACTTCCCGCACGCCCGCGAAGACCTCCGGCGATTCCTGCGCGACCAGGCGGAACAGGCCGGTGGTCAGGAACGCGCCGGTCACGCCGTGGGTCGTGAGCGAGCGGCCGAGCGTCTCGACGTCCACGTCTCCCGGCGGGGCCAGCACGACGGCGCCGCCGTTGAGCAGCGGAACCCACAGCTCGTAGGTCGCGGCGTCGAAGGCCTGTTGCGAGTGCAGCAGAATCCGGTCGTGCCGCGCGAATCGCTGGTCGATCGTGAGGGCCACGACGTCGCAATGCCGCGCCGAAACGCCCTTCGGACGGCCGGTCGACCCCGACGTGTAGATGACGTAGGCGAGTTGTTCGGGATCGACGCGGACGCCGGGCGGTGTGTCCGGCGCACTGCGCTCGCCGGTGAGGATGGTCCCGGAGTGGACCTCCTCGGCGGTCGCCAGCCACGCGGCGTCGGCGATCAGTACGGCCGCTTCCGCCTCCTGCAAGAGCAGGCGCAGCCGGTCGGCCGGAGCGCGCAGGTCCAGCGGCAGGTAGGCGCCGCCGGCCTTGACGATCGCGAGTTCCGCGACGACCAGTTCCGGCGAGCGGTTCATCAGGACCGCGACCCGGTCCTCGGCCCGCACGCCCGCCGCGAGCAGCCGATGGGCCAGCCGGTTCGCGCGGACGTCGAGTTCCCGGTAGGTGATCTGCTCGTCGTCCGTCACCAGCGCGACGGCGTCCGGCGTGCGGCGGGCTTGCGCCTCGAACAGCTCCGGCACCGCCTTGGCCGGGAGCGGGCGCGCGGTCTCGTTCCGTTCGGCGAGCAGCTGCTCGATCTCGGTCTCGGACAACATCGGCACGCGGGACACCGGCTCGTGCGGGGCCGCGACCATGCCCCGGACCAGCGCTTCGAGGTGCTTCGCGAGCCGTGCCGCCGCCGGGTCGCCGATCCGCGCCGGGTCGTGCGTGAGAATCATCGACAACCGGCGCCCGGGGTAGGCGACGACGCCCAGCGGGTAGCTCGTGCGCTCGGCCGCGCGGACGTCCCGCAGCTCGGACACCTCGTCGATCGGGTAGTTCTCGAAGACGACGATGCTGTCGAACAGGCTCCCGCCGCCGCTCCACGCCTGCAGCTTCGTCAGGCCGACGTGCCCGAACCGGCGCGATTCCGCTTGCGCTGCTTGAAGATCGCGCAGCCACTCCGAGACCGCGCGCGTGCCGTCGAGCCGGACGCGTACCGGCAGCGTGTTGATGAAGATGCCGGGAATGTCGTCCGCGCCGGGCAATTCCGCCGGACGGCCGGACACCGTCGCGCCGAAGCACACCTCGGTTTCCCCGCTGTAGCGCGCCAGCAACGCGGCCCACGCGCCTTGGACGACGGTGTTGACGGTCAGCCGGTGCCGCCGCGCGAAGGCGTACACCGCGGCGGACGTCTCGTCGTCCAGTTCCACCGGGACCCGGCCGGTCGAACTGGAGGTGTGTGTGCGGACGGCGGGACGTTCGAGGGGCAACGGCGTCGGCGTCACCCCGGCGAGTTCGGCCCGCCAATGCTCCTCGGCGCGCTCGTCGTCTTGCGCGGCGAGCCAGGCCGCGTAGTCGCGGAACGGCGGCCGGACGGGCGGTTCTTCGCCGCGCAGCAGGGCGACGACGTCGGAGAGGATGCCGAAGACGCTCCAGCCGTCGAGCAGGACGTGGTGGAAGGTCCAGAGCACCCGCACTGTCGTGGCGGACTCCTTCGCGATGGCGAGCCGCGCGAGCGGAGCCTGCGCGAGGTCGAACCCTTCCGCCAGGTCCTGTTCCAGTAGATTTGCTAGGGCTTTTTCCGGGTCTACAGCGGACCAGTCCAGATAGGACACTGGAAGATCTATCGCGCGGTGCACGACCTGCAGCGGCTGTGGCACGCCGTCCCACACGATTCGGCTGCGCAGAATGGGGGTCCGCTCGACGATCCGCCGCCAGGCCTCGCCGAGCCGGTGCGGCTCCGGCACGTCGTCCACAGTGAACGAGACCTGTTCGAAGTAGACCCGGTCGCCCGGCTGGGCCAGGTCGTGGAACACCATCCCGGCCTGCATCGGCGTCAGCGGGTAGATGTCCTCGACGTCGCGGCCGTCGCCGACCAGTCGGTCCACTGTGGATTGATCGAGTCCGGCGAGCGGGAAGTCCGACGGCGTCCGGCCGCCCGCGTCCGGCTCGGCGCAATGCCGGACGATCTCGCGCAGCGCCTCGGCCATCGCCGCGGCCAGGCGGTCCACAGTGGACTTCTCGTGGACGCCTTCGGCGTAATGCCACGCCAGTTCCAGCTCGCCGCCCTCGACCCGGCCGACGACCTCCAGCAGGTGCGGACGGACGGTGTCCGGAGAGACGTCCAGCGCGAGTTCCCGGTGCAAGGTCAGATCGCCGGGCAGGTCGAACTGGCCGAGGTAGTTGAAGCTCACCTGAGGTTCGATCACCGGGGCCGTCCCGGCGAGATACCGCAGCGCGCCATAACCGATCCCCCGGCGCGGAACCGCGCGCAGTTGCTCCTTGACTGCCTTCAGCGCCGCGCCCCAGCCGTCCGGAACGTCCAGCACGACCGGGAAGATGCTGGTGAACCAGCCGACCGTCCGCGACAGGTCGACCCCGTCGAACAGTTCCTCGCGGCCGTGCCCTTCGAGGTCGACGACCGGCTGGTGCCCGGTCCAATCCCCCAGCACCCGGCCCAGCGCGGCCAGCAGCACGTCGTTGACCTGCGTCCGGTACGCCTGCGGGACCTCGCGCAGCAACGCGTGCGTCTCGTCCGCGGTGAGCCGGGCGGTGACGACGCGGGCGCGGCCGAACGTGTTCTCCGCCGTGCCGTCGCACGGGAGCGGGACGGGCGCGGGCAGTTCCCACCAGTGCGCGAGTTCGTCGTCGAAGTCGCCCGCCGCCGCGTGCTCGGCCAGCTTCGCCGCCCACTCGCGGAAGGACGTCGTCCGCGGGCCGAGGTCGATCGGTTCCTCCCGCACCGCCTGCTGGTACGCGCGGTCGAGGTCTTCGAGCAGGAGCCGCCACGACACGCCGTCGACCACCAGGTGGTGCGCGGCCAGGTGCAAGGTCCGCGGTTCGCCGGTCAGCGACCATCGCAGCTGCGTGTGGCCTTCGCCGACGGGAGCGTTGTGCTGGTGCCAAGCCTCGCGGTCGCGGCTGAACCGCATCCGCAGCGCGTCGTGCTGCTCGGACAACGCGGCCAGCGCGCGGATCAACGCGGTCAAGTCGACGTCCGCGGGCAGTTCGACGGCGATCGTCTGGTCGAAGCGGTCCGCGCCCAGGCCGAAGTACCAGTGCTGGATCGGAGTCAGGACGACGTCGCCGCTCTCCGGGCCGCGCGCCGGGATCGCGGCAGCCTCGCTGAGGTTCGGGGCGAGCGCGGCGATGGTCTGGTGGCGGAACAGATCGGCGGTCGTCACGCTGAGCCCGGCCTGCCGGGCCCGGGCGCTCACCTGGATGCTCAGGATCGAATCGCCGCCGAGGGCGAAGAAGTTGTCGTCCACACCGACGCGCTCGACGCCGAGCACGTCCGCCCAGATCCCGGCGAGCACGGCCTCCCGTTCGGTACGCGGGGCCACCGTCCGCTCGCTGGCAACCTGCGGCTCCGGCAGCGCGCGGCGGTCGACCTTGCCGTTGGCGGTCAGGGGCAGCTCGGCCAACGGGACGAGCGCCGACGGCACCAGGTAGTCCGGGAGCGTGCGGCCGATCGCCCGGCGGAGGGCCTCGGGGTCGACGTCCGCCGGGACCACATACCCGACCAGCTGCTTGCGTCCGCCGGTCGTCCGGGTCGTCACGAACGCCTGCGCCACGCCTTCTTCGGCGGCCAGCGCGCGTTCGATCTCGGCCGGTTCGACCCGGAAGCCGCGGATCTTGACCTGGTCGTCCACGCGGCCGAGGAATTCGAGCGTTCCGTCGGCGCGCCACCGCCCCCGGTCGCCGGTGCGGTACATCCGGGTCCCGGGCGCGCCGAACGGGTCGGCGACGAACCGCTCCGCGGTCAGGCCGGGCTGGCCGAAGTACCCGCGCGCGAGCCCGGCTCCGGCGATGCAGACCTCGCCGGCCGCGCCGCGCGGCAGCAGCCGGAACCGGTCGTCGACGACGTGGATCTGGACGTCCCGCAGCGGCGTGCCGATCGGGATGACGTCGGGGACCTCCGCCGACATCCGGAACGAGGTGGCGAAGGTGGTGGTCTCGGTCGGGCCGTAGCCGTCCACGACCGCGATCCCCGGGCAGGTGTCGAGGACCCGGCGGACGGCGGGCGGCGGCACGACGTCGCCGCCGGTCCAGACCTCGCGGAGTCCGGCGAAGCACTCCGGGCTTTCCTCGGCGAAGAGGCGGAAGAGGCCCGCGGTCAGCCAGAGCGCGGTGATGTCGTGCTTCGCGACCAGCCGCTGGATCGCGTCGGCGTCCAGGTCACCAGGCGGCGCGACGATCACGGTGCCGCCGTTGAGCAGCGGGACCCACAGTTCGTAGGTCGAGGCGTCGAAGGCCAGCGGGGAATGCAGCAGGACGCGTTCGTGGCCGGTGAAGCGCGGGTCGGTCGCGAGGGCGGTGACGTCCGCGTGGCGCACCGCCACGCCCTTCGGGACGCCGGTAGAACCCGAGGTGTACTCGACGTAGGCCAGGTTTTGGGCGCTCAGCGGGATTTCCGGAGCGGGTTCGTCGAAGTCCGCCACGAGCCGGGTCGTTCCCTTGTGGACGGTTGTGGCGGTGTCGTGCCAGTTCTCGTCGGTGAGCACCAGCTCCACGCCGTCGAGGACGCGGCGCATACGGTCGGCCGGGGCGCGCAGGTCCAGCGGGAGGTACGCGCCGCCAGCCTTGAGGATCGCCAGCACGGCCACGACGAGATCGGCCGAGCGGTCCATCAGCACGCCGACGCGGTCCTCCGGACGGACGCCCTGCCGGACCAGGTGCTGTGCGAGGCCGTTCGCCCGGGACTGCAGTTCCGGGTAGGTCAGGCGGAGGTCGCCGGATATCACCGCCGTGTCGTCCGGTCGTTGCTCGACGCACTGGTCGAACCGCGCGGGCACCGTTTCGGCGGGCGTGTTGTCGCGTTGGCTCGGGAGAAGGAACCGACGGTCCTCGGCCGTGAGCAGCGGGAGGTCGCCCACTCGTCGCGCCGGGTCCTCGGCGATCCCGGTGAGCAGGACTTCGAGGCTCTGCGTGAGCCGTTCGATAGTGGCGGCGTCGAAAAGCGCGGTGGCGTACTCGACGGTGACGCGCAGGCCATCGGGTTGCGGCCAGAACTCGACCACGAGATCGAAGCGCGCCGAGGGCCGCGGCAGGGCGTACTCGCTTACCCGCAGCCCGGCGACCGTGCGGTCCGCCACCAGCGGTCGCTGCAGGACGACGACGGCCTGCACCAGCGGCGTCCGCGACGGGTCGCGTTCCGGCTGCACTTCCTCCACGACGCGGTCGAACGGGACGTCCCCGTGCGCGAACGCGGCCAGCACGGTCTCGCGGAAGTCCGTCAGGAAACGCTCGAACGGCTGCGCACCGTCCACTGCGGACCGCAGCACGAGAGTGTTGACGAAGAACCCGGTCAGCTGCTCGAGTTCGGCCCGGTCGCGTCCGGACACCGCCGTGCCGACCGCGAGGTCCCGCTGCCCGCTGTAGGCGGCCAGGACGACCTGCACGGCCGCGGTCAGGGTCATGAACAACGTCGCGCCCCGCTCCCGGCCCGCTTCGGCGACCCGGCGGACCAGGCCGGCGGGCAGGTCGTGCCGGTGCACCGCGCCTTCGGTGGCGCGCTGCGCGGGTCGCGGGCGGTCGGTCGGCAGCGCGAGGGGTTCGAGGCCGTCGAGGGTCTCGCGCCAGTAGCCGAGCTGGTCGAGGCGTTCGGACGCGAGCCGCCACCGGGTGTAGTCCTGGTAGCCGAGCGGCAGCGGCGGCAGGGCCGCGCCGCCGTAGAGGTCGAGGAGTTCGCCGGTGAGCACGGCGATCGACCGGCCGTCGGTGACGATGTGGTGCTGGCACAGCAGAAGCAGGTGCTCGTCCGGGCCCAGCGAGAACAGGACGGCCCGGGTCAGCGGGCCCGTCCGGAGGTCGAACGGCCTGCGCAGTTCCGCCTTCAGCGTCTCGTCGTCCGGGGCGGAATCCGCTATGCTGACGGGGATTTCCCCGGTGGGCGCGATCCGCTGCATGCCTTGTCCCGCAACGGAATCGAACGTCGTGCGCAGCGATTCGTGCCGGACGCACAGAGAGGCCAGCGCGCCGTGCAGCTTTTCGAGGCCGAGCGGGCCGGACAGGCGGATCCCGACGCCGGTGTTGTACTCGGCGCTGCCGCCGGTCATCTCGTCGAGCAGCCACAACCGCCGCTGCGCCGGGGACAGCGGAAGCAGGTCCCGCGGCGGCTCGACCGGGATCGCCTGGTCGGCTCGCGGGCCGTTTTCCAGCAGCCGCGCGAGTCGCGCCACGCTGGGCGCGTCGAACAGCGCCCGCGCCGAGAGATCCGCGCCGAGCGTGCGCCGCAACCGGGACAATGCCTGCACGGCCAGGATCGAATCGCCGCCCAGCGCGAAGAAATCGTCCTCGACGCCGACGCGGTCCAGGCCCAGCACTTCCGCGACGATCTCGGCGACCGCGCGTTCGGCGCCGGTTCTCGGCGCGCCGCCCTCCGGTTCCGCCGACGGTGCGGGCAGTGCCTTCCGGTCCACTTTTCCGTTGGCGCTCAACGGAAGCTCGTCCAGCACGACGATCGCCGACGGCACCTGGTAACCCGGCAGCACCGCCGCGACCGCGGCTTTCAGGTCTTTCCGCGGCGCGCCCGGCACCAGCACGACGTAGCCGACCAGGCGCTTCGTCCCCGGACCGTCCTCGCGCGCGACGACCACCGCCTCGGCGACGGTGTCGTCCGCGGCGAGCACGCCCTCGATTTCGCCGAGTTCCACCCGGAAGCCGCGGATCTTGACCTGATCGTCGGTGCGGCCGAGGAATTCCAGTTCGCCCTCGTCGTTCCAGCGGACCACGTCGCCGGTGCGGTACATCCGCTCGCCGGGCACGCCGGGATCGGCGACGAACTTCTCCGCCGTCGCCCCGGGACGCGCCCAGTACCCGCGCGCCAGCCCCGCGCCGGCCAGGTGCAGTTCGCCGGATTCGCCGGGAGCGACCGGATCCAGCGCGTCGTCCAGGACGTACGCGCGCACGTCGTCCAGCGGGCGGCCGATCGGCACCGCCCGCACGTCCGCCGACCGCACCGCGTGGGCCGTCATGAAGGTCGTGGTCTCGGTCGGGCCGTACCCGTCGACGACCGTGACGTCCGGGCACGCGCGCAGCACGCGGCGCACCGCTCCGGCCGGGACGACGTCGCCGCCGGTCCAGACCTCTCGCACGCACTGGAAACAGTCCGGCGCTTCCTGCGCGACGACCCGGAAGAGGCCCGCCGTCAGCCAGATCGCGCCCACGTCGTGCCGGGACAGCACCTCGCGGAGGCTCTCCACGTCGAGGTCGCCGGGCGGCGCGACCACCACGGTCCCGCCGGTCAGCAGCGGCACCCACATCTCGTAGGTGGAGGCGTCGAAGGCCGCCGGCGAGTGCAGCAGCACCCGGCGGTGCGCGTCCCCGGCGAATCTCCGGTCCGCCGCGAGCGCGGCGACGTCGCGGTGCCGGACCGCCACCCCCTTGGGCGAACCGGTCGAACCGGAGGTGTGCATGAGATACGCCAGATTGTCCGGATGCACTGGCACCGCGGGGAAATCCGCCTCCGGAAGCTCCCGCCCGAGCGCGACGATCTGTCCACTGTGGATCCTGGTCGCGCGGACCGGGTCGTCGGTGAGCAGCACCGTGACCCCGGCCTCGACCAGCAGCGTCCGCAACCGGCTGTCCGGCGCGCGCCGGTCGAGCGGCACGTACGCCCCGCCCGCGGCGACCACGGCCAGCTCGGCGACGATCAGCCCCGCCGACCGTTCCGCCAGCACCCCGACCCGGTCTTCCGTGCGCAGCCCGAGCCGCAGCAGGCACGCGGCGAGCCTGCCCGCCTCGCCGGCCAGTTCGGCGTACGTCAGCCGGGTCGCCGCGCCGTCCACGGCGAGCGCGTCCGGGGTCTGTCGCACCCGGGCGGCGAACAGCTCGGGCAGGCTGCCCGCACGGCCCGGTTCGGGCGGAATGTCTTGGGCGGTCATGGTTTTCGCTACCTTCCGGGCACACCAAGGGATCCCGCCTGGCGCGGGTGGGGACAGGGAGTTCTCGGCGGCGGGCTCAGCACCGCCGCGCGAGCCGGCCGCCGATTTCGACGGCGGCCGCCGCGCCGGGTTCGCCGCGGAACCGGCCGCACGGCGTGGCGCGGCCGGTCGCCGGATCGCGCACGGTGAACGTGCCGTCGGCGTACCGGGTCAGCTCGGGGAAGACGTCGCCGTCCACGTCGAGGCACGCGCCGCCGGCCGCGTCCGGCCGGATCGTGTATTCGAGGGAGCCGTTGCGATAACTGCCGAAATCGCCGTCCGGCACGGGAATCGGGCAGGATTTCGCAACCTGGACGCGGGTCGGCGGGAGGCCGAGTTCCGGCAGTTCCTCGACCAGGTCGTGCCAGAGGTCGGCGCCGCCCGCCCCGTTGGCGGTGAGGGCGAGCACGCACGCGCCGGCCTGGTCGATCCGCAGGTGGCACGACGTGCCGTCGGCCGTTCCGTCGTGGCCGAGCCAGCGGAATTCCTCGTCGCCGAAACAGGCCAGCCCGAGCCCCCAGCCGGCGGCGAGGCCGAACGGTTCCGCCCCCGCCACCGGCCGGTGCAGGTCGCTCGCGGTGACGACGTCGAGCAGCCCCGGCTTGCCGAGGTGCACCTGCCCGAACACGACCAGGTCCCCGGCGCTCAGCGCGAGCGCGCCCGCCGGGTCCAGCATCGGCGGCAGCACCTGCTCGAGCGGACGCACGCCGTCGCGCGCGTGCCCGGCCGCGACTCCCGGGCTGTCGACGTAAACCGGCTCGATCTCCAAGGGCCGCAACAGGATCGACTCGACCGCCTCGCGCCAGCGCATCCCGGTGACCTCTTCGATCAGCAGGCCGACCAGCGCGTAGCCGAGGTTGGAATAGGAGAACGCGGCGCCCGGCTCGCAGACGGACTCCGCGGCCCGCACCTCTTTCCGGCACGACCCGGCGGCGTCGGCGGGGTCCGACGGCAGGCCGCTGGTGTGGCTCAGCAGCCGGCGCAGGGTCAGCGCGGCGGAAAGCCCGCTGTCGCCCAGAATCCCGCCCACCGGCTCGTCCAGTTCGAGGTCGCCGTCGGCGACGAGCATCATCGCCAGCGTCGCGGTCGCCGCCTTGGTGACCGACCCGATCGGCACCCGCGAGTCGCGCCGCATCGGCCTTCCGCCGCCCTCGGCGCCGGTCTGGACCATTACGGTCTCGCCGCCGGACCAGAGCGCGACCTGCGCTCCCGGCACCCGGTGCCGGACGGCCAGCCGCGGGAGCAGGGCGGCCAGCCGGTCCGCATTGCCGGCCCCAGGCGCCGGGCGCGGTCTCGGGACGGCGAAACTTTCTTTCCGGGAGTGCATGACCATGCCTTTCGAATACTCGTAGGAGCCGCCCGGGGAATTGCCCCCTGCCCGCGCGGCAGTAGCCCCAGCAGAGCGCGAGCGTCATCGAGACCGGACCCGCGCCGGAATCCTTACCCTGCCTAGCTCGGTTGCACTCCAGCAACCGCCAAACGAAGGACTCCCGCTAACGCCGGTTCGCACCCAGCGTCACACATTGCCGAGAGCATTCTAAAATATGAACAACGGACTCACACCTCGAGGCGACACACAGATAAGCGGAAGGCCCGCCTTCGCATTCGGCCGACGCCCCGGCCGCGCCCCGCACCGTTTCCCGCTGCTCCGACCAGCGTAAACCCGCCATTCTCCGCCGCGCCGGATTCATGATCGCCACTTCCGAATTAGTGCCAACAGCGGCCGCCGTTCCCCCGGCCGCAGCAAGCCCGCCACCCTGGACCGGACTTCCGCGGCTTCCCGGAAAACGATCACCTTCCGCCGCGCCCGAAACACTTCCGGACAGCTGGCGGGACAAGTCGATCTCGCAGAATCGGGTATTCGCTCCGCTAAACCTCCCCCGATCACCGGAAAATTCCGCCGCATACCCGTCGCGCGGAATTCGCCGAGCCTCGGACGACCACACGAATGGCGCGCGACGGCAGTAGCCCTTACCGCTGCGCAACTCGCTCTCTCGCCCGCCCCGGGCGAAGGTCGATTCCTTCCTGCGCACCTCCGCCCGCAGTGTCGCCGCGGCCAGCGGAAACGTTGCGGCTTCTCCGCGACCATTAGCCGAACAGCGGAACCGCCTTCCCGAACGGCGCGGAGGAAATGGAGCGTTATCGACATCCTGCCAATAAGATGCATATTCCGCAGTGTCTCCCGTCGCGCGGCTCGATAAAGGGAACCATACGGTCGATTGCCCACGAATCGACCATTCGTCCGTCTGTCCACTAAGGACGGTCCGAGCGCATCGCCGAAAGGAGCACCGGCAGCGCCGCGGCCAGCGCGACCCCGCGCACCGCACCGGCCACCGGATACGCCGCGCGGACGCCGAGCACGTCCGCGACCAGCCCGCCGGCCAACGAGCCCAGCGGCATCAATCCCCAGCCCAGCATCCGGTAGACACTGTGCACCCGCCCGCGCAGTTCCGCCGGCACCGCCTGCTGGCGCAAGCTCACCGTGACCACGCTCCAGAGCGTGGTGGCGAACCCGTTCATTCCCAGCAGAATCCCCAGAACACCCGCGTTCGGACTGGCGCCGATGAGCACGAAGATCACCACATTGCCGAGCAACGCGGTCACCAACGCCCGCAGCGCACCGATCTTCGCCACGACCCGCCCGTTGACCATCCCTCCGGCCACACTGCCGAGGGCGGCCCCCGCGAGCAGCACGCCGTAACCGCGGTCGCTGACGTGCAGAGTTTGCGTCGCGAGCAGCACGACGGTGACGTTGCCGAGCTGACAGCAGAACGTGTTGACCGCCAGCAGCGCGGCCAACGTCCGCAACAGCCGATGCCGCCCGAGCCAGCGCACCCCCTCCGCGACCGCGACCCGAACCGGCGGCTGCACACCCCGCGGCACCGGACGCCGAGGCAAGGTCGCGAGCAGCACGGCGGACACCACGAACGAGGCCGCGTCCACCCCGAACGGCAACGCCGCCGCGCCCGCGAACAGCAGACTGCCGACCGGCGGCCCGACGAACAACTGCCCGGCATTGGCGATCGCGTACTGGCTGCCGTTGGCCCGATGCAACTGCGCCTCGGAAACGAGGTCCGGCAAGACCGCGAGCGACGCGCTGGCGAACACGACTTCGCACGCACCGAGGCCGAACCCCATGACCGCCAGCCCCGCCACGTCGATCCGGCCCACCCCGATCAGCACCGCCACCACCGCGACGATCGCCGCCTGCAGAGCCTGCGACCGCCAGAGAAGACCGACCCGCTCCCGCCGGTCCACGAGCGCACCCGCGGGCAGGGAGAGCAGCAGCCAGGGCAGGTAGGTCGCCGCCGAGACGACCGACACCAGGACCGGATCGCGGGTGAGCGTGACCGTCAACAGCGGTACGGCCGCCGCGAAGACCCCGTCGCCGACGTTGTCCACCGCCGAGGCCCACCACAACCGCCAGTACGCGGCCGGGAGCTTGGTCTTGTCGCGTTGGTTCATGCCCGGGAGCTTTGCCGGGTCGAACATATGTTCGCTATGATGTAGAGTGGAGCTACATCGAAGACTTCGCCTTGTGGTGGTCGCGTATTCCGCTTGCCGCACGATCGCGGGTGCCGCAGACTTGCCCGGCCGATGCGAAGTCCTGCGCGAACCCAACCTCAGCCCGACGCGGGTGCGCCGGGGCGCGCCTGCCGACGTGGGCTCCCGACGCCCGGCCGCACCGCCGCGGGACGGCAGCCGGGCGTGCTGGACGCATGGTGGCTGGTCGGACCGCTGCTGGCGTCACGCCAATCAGGCGAACCGCGGCGCGACTCAGGCACCCGGCGCGTCGCCGAAGCACGCCCCGGGCAAGGCGAGCACCACGCGGACGGGCGGCAGCGACCGGACCGGCGGCGACCGGGACCGGACTCGCCACGCCCCAGGCAACCCCGGTGCAGCGATGCCCCGCCGAACGCGCCAGTCCTGAGCGAACGGACCCCCCGTGAACGACGTCATCACCACCGGATCCGACCCCACCGGCACCACACTCGCCACCGAACGCGCGAGGCTTCACCGAACGGACGCCCCGTGAACGAGGTCATCATCACCGGATCCGACCCGACCAGCACCACACTCGCCGCCGAACCCACCCAGCCCCACCGAACCGACGCCCCATGACCGACCTCATCATCCCCGGGTCCGGCCCGACGCTCGCGCCGGAACACGCGAAGCCTGAACGAACGGACGCCCCATGACCGACGTCATCATCGCCGGATCCGGTCCCACCGGCGCCACACTCGCCGCCGAGCTGCGGCTCCACGGCGTCCAGGTCCTCGTGCTGGAAAGGGAAACCGAGCCGGTCCCGCTGGCGCGCATCGTCAGCGTGCACGTCCGCAGCCTCGAACAATTCGCGATGCGCGGACTGCTGGAGCAACTCCTCCGGCACGGACGCCAACGTCCGGTAGGCGGCGTCTTCGCGGGCATCCCCAAACCCCCGCCCAAGGACCTCGAAAACGCGTACCTGCTGGGCATTCCGCAGCCAGTCGTCGTCCGTCTGCTTGAAGACCACGCGGTCACACTGGGCGCGGAGGTCCGGCACGGGTGCGCAGTCGCCGGTTTCGAGCAGGACGAGGACGGAGTGACCGTCGAACTCACCGACGGCCAACGGTTGCGAACGAAGTACCTGGTCGGCTGCGACGGCGCGCGCAGCACAGTCCGCAAACTCCTCGGCGTCGGCTTCCCCGGAGAGCCCTCTCGAACCGAAACCCTCATGGGCGAGATGGCCGCGAGCGCGTCGCAGGAAGAAATCGCCGCCAAAGTGGCCGAAGTCCGCCAGGCCAACAACCGCTTCCAGCTGGGGCCCGTCGAAGAAGGTGTCTACCGCGTGGTTCTCCCCGCCGCGGGACTCAGCACCGAACCGCCCGTCCTCGCAGACTTCCAAGAACGACTCCGCGCCCTCGCCGGAACCGACTTCGGCGTGCACTCCCCGCGCTGGCTCTCCCGCTTCGGCGACGCCACCCGGCTGGCCGACCGCTACCGGGTCGACCGGGTCCTGCTCGCCGGCGACGCCGCGCACATCCACCCGCCCACCGGCGGCCAGGGTCTCAACCTGGGCGTGCAAGACGCGTTCAACCTCGGCTGGAAGCTCGCCGCGCAGGTCCGCGGCTGGGCCCCGGACCCCCTGCTGGACACCTACGAATCCGAACGCCGCCCGGTCGCCGCCGACGTCCTCGACAACACCCGCGCCCAAATGGAACTGTCGTCTCCCGAAGCAGGCCCGCGGGCGGTGCGCGCATTGCTCGCCGAACTGATGGACATCGACGAGGTCAACCGCCGCCTGATCGGGAAAATCACCGCGATCGACCTCCGCTACCCCTTCGGCGAGGGCCCGGCCTTGCTCGGCCGCCGCCTCCCCGACCTAGATCTGCGGCAAGGCCGCCTCTACGCCCGCCTGCACCACGGCCGCGGCCTGGTGCTGGACCGCACCGAACGGCTGAACGTCAAAGGCTGGGCCGACCGCGTCGACCTCCTCCCGGACTCGGCCGCGGCCCTGGACGCTCCCGCCCTCCTGCTCCGCCCCGACGGCTACGTCGCCTGGATCGGCGAGGACCAGCAGGAGCTGAACCACCAGCTCGCCCGCTGGTTCGGCCAGCCTGCCGACGCGGGCTGAGCGCTGCCTACCGAACGCCTCGGCCCGGAAGACCTCACCCCGGTTCCTTTCCTGGCCAACGGCTGCCTCGGCGAGCCCGCCCACAACCGCCGCGTCGTGCACTGCAAACGCATCCCGGGCCGATGGGAGCCAGCAACCCTCAGCCACCGCATCTCCCTGGCTCGGCACTCCGACCGCATGCCAACGAGCGCATTAACTGCCATCCCTCGAAGGCCAGCGAAAGATCTCAACCACCATCGCCAGACCCGGCAAACCTCCGAACCAACGAGAACCGGCAGGACCTCGACCTCCGCGCTTGCCCACGAAGACGAGCAAAGATCTCACCCCCGGCCTGACGGCAACCATCACAACCGCCGCCTCCGGAAGCCCCGGCACCCCAAGACACCCCGGCACCGCCGAAGACCAGCGTCCTCACCCTCGTCCCGCAATGCTTCCCCCCGGAACACCCGTCCTCTGCCGCATAATCGCCACGTGGCGCTGACCCTCCACCTCACCACCAGCGACCTGGCCGGAACCAGGCTCGCCGTCTCGCCGCTGTCCGAAACCGTCTCCGGGCTGCAGACCCTGGCGGGGTGCTGGGGCTCGCGCCACAGCCGCTGGACCCGGTGGGCCGCCGACGAACTCGCCGTGCGGCCGCTGGACCTGCGGCGGACCTGGCCGCTGCTCGTCACCGGCCGCGCCAGCTGGCCGCAGTTTCTGCTGCCTGCCCCGGCCCGGGCGGCGAGCACGATCGACGAGGCGCTCGCCGCGTTGTGCCGGACCACCGCGGGGCAGGTCCGCGGAAGCCTGCGCGGCGTGTTCGGCGACCACCTGCCCGCTTCGGTCCGGGGACTCGCCGACGATCCCGTATCCGGACTCCGCGAAATCGCCGCCGAGCTGCGCGAGGCGCACGACCGGCTGATCGCACCGCATTGGTCCCGGCTGCGCGACGTCCTCGACGCGGACATCGCTTACCGCGCCAAGCAATGGGCCGACGGCGGCGCGGGCCACCTCTTCACCGATCTGCACGCCGGGCTGCACTGGCACGACGGCCGCCTCACCCTGGACGGCGACCGCCGTCCCTCGCCCGGCCGTCCCGCCGGCGGCCTGGTCCTCTCCCCCGTCGTGCTCGGCCCGCCGTGGGTGATGATCAAACTGCACACCACCACCCAGACCACGATCCGCTACCCGGCCCGGGGCAGCGGTGCACTGTGGACAGCCGTGAACGCCCGTCCGGGCGAACCCGCGGTCCGGCTACTGGGCCGACGTCGCGCCGAACTGCTCGAGAAACTGCGCTCCCCCGCCACGACCACCGGCCTCGCCGAAAGCCTGCACGTCTCGCCGAGTGCGGTGTCGCAACACCTGCGGGTCCTGCGCGACAGCGGGTTGGTCGCCGGTCGACGGTCCGGCCGTGAGGTTCTGTACCGCACCACCGAGCAAGGAATCCGGCTGCTCAGCCCCGCCGACTGACCGCCGGGCCGGTCCCTCGACCGAGCCACAACTGTGACAATTCCACCCCGGATGCCACATTTCCGGAGTACGATCTCGCCGACCGCGACCGGCCTCGCGGAGAGGGGAAGCGGCGGGGATGAGCGACTGGCGGGTGCCCGGGTACACGGAGGTCGACGTGCTCGGCGTCGGCGGCTTCGGGCGCGTCGTGCTGGCCAAGCACCAGCAATCCGGCCGGATGGTGGCCATCAAGTACCTCCTCGCGGAGTACCTGGCCGACCCGGAGATCGCCGCTGGGTTCCGGCGCGAGGCGTGGCTGCTGTCCGGCGTCCGAAGCCCGCACGTGGTGCAGTTGTTCGACTTCGTCGAGACGCCGCAGGGTGCCGCGCTGGTGATGGAGGCCGTGCCTGGCGTGTCCCTGCGCGCGCTTCTGGCGACGGAAAACGTCCTCGCCCCGGAATCCGCGCTGGCCATCCTCAAAGGATCTCTGCTCGGCCTCGCCGACGCGCACGCCGCCGGAGTCGTGCACCGCGACTACAAGCCCGGAAACGTATTGGTGTCCCGGGAAGGCCAGTCGAAACTGGTCGACTTCGGACTGGCCACTTTGGACGGACACAACGGACTGACCGCCGGGTCCCCGTCGTACATGGCGCCCGAGCAGTGGGCCGGGCAGCCGGGCCAGCCCGCCACCGACGTGTACGCCGCCACCTGCGTGTTCTACCAATGCATCACCGGACACCAGCCGTTCGAGGCGACCACCACCGACGAACTCCGTTCGCTGCACCAGACGGCCCCCGTGCCGCTCGACGCGGTGCCCGAGGAATTGCGTCCGCTGATCGCGCGCGGCATGGCCAAAGACCCGGCGTGGCGACCGTCCACAGCGGACGCTTTTGTGTCCGAATTGGAAACTGTGGCCCGCAAGGCTTACGGAAAGGACTGGGAGAAGCGCGGCTGGAAACGCCTCGCCACCTCGGCCGCCGCCCTGACCGCGCTCACCCCGTTGGCGCTCCTGGCCACCGCGGGCACTGCGGCCGCGCCGATCGGAGCCGGTGCCGGTGCCGTCGCGGCGGGCGTTCCGGCCACAGGCACCGGAGCTGGCGCAACAGCGGTGATCGTCGGCAAGGTCGCCGCGGTGCTGGTGGTCGTCGGCGCGCTGGTCACCGGCGGGATCCTGGTCTTCAACCGGCAGGACGATCCACCCGCGCCCGCGGCTCTGACCGTGGCGATCCAGACCGACTCCGGACGCGACCAAGCCTTCCCGATCACCTACAGCCTCCAGTATCCGCAAGTGTCCGGCGGACCCGACGCCGCAGTGCGGAAGCGCATCAACGAGGCGTTGCGCGCCCCGATCGACAAGCGGCTGAAAGCCATCCGCGACGCGCGCGCCTACCCGGACTGGCAGCAGCAGTTCGGCGAAAATCCCGAAACGCCCGCCGCGCGGACGACCGCCCGGATCCTGCTGCAAACGCCGAGCCTGCTTTCCGTGCGCTACGACCACGATCTCGATTCGAAAGTGCTGTGGCACACGACGTGGCGATTCCCGGAAACCACCACCGTCGACCTCGCCACCGGGAATGCGCTGGGCCCCCAGGACATGTTCCGGCCGGAAATCCTGACCGCCGCCGGAATGAAAACCCTCACCGGCCGCATCGAACCGCACACCAAGAACGGTTTCTGCCAGTCCGCCTCCCTCGACGACGAAGGCCGGAAAGTCACCATCGACGCCGCGGACCGGGTGCCCACCCGCGGCCACGTCCCGGGTGCGTCGATCGGATTCACCAAGGCCGGGGCCGAGTTCGAAATCCTGTGGTACGACCTGGGCTGCGTAACGGCAGCCGGCAAGGAAACCGTGAGCGT
Source organism: Amycolatopsis sp. AA4 (assembly GCF_002796545.1). Classification (GTDB taxonomy): domain Bacteria; phylum Actinomycetota; class Actinomycetes; order Mycobacteriales; family Pseudonocardiaceae; genus Amycolatopsis. Next base: position 3,360,919 of record NZ_CP024894.1, on the reverse strand, counting down.
TCCGTACGCCGAAATCGCCGACCTGTTCCAGCCGAAGTTCTTGACAATGCTCGGCATCACCGCACCTTCGTCGGCCCCCACCTCTTCCCCGGCGGTCAGCACCACCTACACCGATCCCCGATTCGGCTTCACCACACGCGTCCCCGAGGGCTATACCGCAGCGCCCTACCGCCCGGACAACGGCGACGGAATGACGTTCACCAACCCCTCGCTCAACGCGACATTGACCGTATGGGGCACCAATTCGGGCGGCCGCACCGCCGCGGCAGCGTTGGCCGATGCAGCCGCCGAGGCGGAGGCCAAGGGCGGCCGGGTGACCTACCGCAAGGACGAAGGCGACCACTACTCGATCTCCGGCTATCAAAGCGACGGCAAGATCTTCTACGAGCGAGGTTTCTCCGGAGCCGGGTCGACCGCCGCGCTGCGCTGGGTCTATCCGCGCGAGCGCAAAGCCGAACTGGACACGCCAGTGAGCACTACCGTGGCGGCCTTCCGACCGGGCGACCTTTCCCAGCCGCACTGACCCGCGGCACGGATCAGCCGAGCCCGAGCAACGCGTCGGCATTTCCGTGGGCGATCTTTTCCTGATCCTCGCGGGAAAGATGCGAATCGGTCAGGAATGACACGGCGCCCTCATTGCCGAGCATCGGGAAATCGACGGAATGGATGATCCGGTCGGTGCCGACAGTGTCCGCGCAATACCGCAGCTGGGCTTGGCTGAACATGCCGCTCGGGGTGATGAACACGTTGTCGCGGAAGTATTCGCGGAAAGTCCGGTCGAGCCCGGTCATCCGCCGCGGCATGGACTCGTCGAGCCGGTCGAGGTAGAACGGGATGAATTCGCCCCAGTGGCCGAGGACGAACTGCAGCCCCGGGTACCGGTCGAGCACCCCCGCGAGAACCAGGTGCAGGAGGTGCACGGCCGTCTCCTGATGCCACCCCCACGCGGCGAGCCGGAAGGCCGCCGACACCGCGGGCGAGAGCCCGCCCGCGTAACTGGCCTCGCTGACTGCCACCGGCGGCGGAGCCGGATGCAGGTAGACGGGCACGGACAGGTCGCTGGCGGCGCGCAGGATGGGGTCGAAGCGAGGTTGGTCCAGGAATTCGCCGTCGGTGCGTCCCATGATCATCGTGCCGACGAAGCCCAATTCGCCGACACACCGGCGCAATTCGTCCGCCGCCGCGCCGGGAACAGCCGTCGGCAGGGTGGCGAACGCGGCGAACCGGCCGGGAAACGCCTCGACCGCGGCGGCCATCGCGTCGTTCGCCGCGGCGGTCAATCGCGGTGCAACATCTGCCGGGAGGAAGGTGTTGACCAGCGAGAGGACCTGTGTCGTGATGCCGTGCCGGTCCATGTCGGCGATCCGGGCCGCGCCCAGATCCTCCAGCAGTTCGGGATGCCGCGGGTACGGCATGCCCGTGTCCGGGTCGAACGCCGCCGCGTAGCCGGGCACGTGGTCGAGCAGGTTCGGCATGCCCGCGGCGGTCACCGCCGGGTCGGTCCAGTGTTCTTCGAGCGTGACGATCCGCATCGCTGCCCTCTTCTCGGTCGGCCTGTCCCTCCACGATGGCGCGGACGAGCGATAGGCTCAAACACTTGTTTCTGATCCACTGATCAGTGCTGCTGATAGGAGCGAGATGGAGCTGCGGCACCTGCGCTACTTCGTCGCGGTGGCCGAGGAGGGCGGGTTCAGCGCGGCCGCGGGCACGCTGCACGTCGTCCAGCCGACGTTGAGCATGCAGATCCGGGACCTGGAGCACGAACTCGGCGGGCCGCTGTTCGACCGCACCGGGCGACGGCCCCGGCTCACCCCGGCCGGCGAAGCGTTCCTGGGCGAAGCGCGGCAAGTGCTCGCTCAGGCCGAACGGGCGCGCGACACCGCGCGGTCGGCGTTGCGCGGGGAGACCGGGAGCGTCCGGATCGGCGTGGCGGGCGCCGTCGTGTTCGGCGGTCTCCTGGCCGGCCTGATCCGCGACTTCCACGAGGCGCGCCCGCTCGTCCGGATCGAGCTGCGGGAGGCCGGGCCGCGGGTTCAGCGCACGGCGATCCTCGACGGGGAACTGGACGTCGGCTTCAGCGCGCTCCCGGCCCCGGCGGACGAACCCCGGCTGGCCTCGGTCCCGGCCAGCTCGGTGTCGTTCCTGGTCGCCCTGCCCGCCGGACACCGCCTCGCCCGGCGCCGGACGCTGACCGTCGAGCAGCTTGCCGGGGAGGAACTCGTCGAGTACCTCACCGGCGACGGCGACCTCGCACCGCCAGGCTCGCCCGGCCGCGGCGAGGACCCGGCCCGCTTTCGCGCCGACAGCACACTGAGCGTGCTCGCGCTGGTCGCCGCGAAGGTGGGTCTGGCGGTAGTCCCGGCAGGCGTCGACCGGGCCGCGGTGCCGGAGGTCGTGTACCGGCCGCTGGCCGAACCCGGCCCCACGACCGACTTCCACTTGCTGCACCGCAGCGCGGAATCCGCACCGGCAGTGGCCGCCTTCATCCAGGCCTGCCGAGCTTCGGCGCAGTTTCCGGGCTGACGGATCCGCGGAATCCGGTGGACGGCCGCCGGACGGCGTGGTGTGACCTTGTCGAACGGCCCTGCCACGGGATGCCCGGTCGGGGGAATCGCCTTTGCCGACAACACATCCTGCCGGGCCCCAGTGGACGGCCGCCGGACAGCGTCACCTGATCAAAGCGAACCTCCCCGCCGCGACATGCCCGAACGAGGGAATCGCCTTTGCCGACAGTACATCCACCGTGAACCCAGCGGACCGCCGACGGACAGCCTGACCTGATGAAAGCGAACATCCCGGCCACGGGATGCCGACCAGGCGAATCGCCTTTGCCGACACGCATCCCACCGAAAATCCAGTGGACCGCCGCCGGACAGCGTCATCTGACCGAAGCCAACCTCCCCGCTGCGGCGTGCCCAACCGGGCGGATCGCCCCTTGCCGACCACGCATCCCACCGGAACCCAACGGATTGCCGCCCGACAGCGACCTGATCAAAGCGAACCTCCCCGCCGCGACATGCCCGGACGGGCGAATCGCCCTCGCCGACAACACATCCCACCGGGAACCCAGCAGACGGCCGCCGGACAGAGTGACCTGATCGAAGCCAACCTCCCCGCCGCGACATGCCCAACCGAGCGAAACGCCCTCGCCGACAACGCATCCCGCCGGAAAACCGTTGGACGGCCGCCGGACAGCATGGTCTGATCGAAGCGAACGTCCCGGCCGCGGAATGTCTGACCGAGGGAATCGCTTTTGCCGACAACACATCCGGCCAAGAATCCGGTGACCACCGAAACCTTAATCCGGCGTCTCCTGGCCGCGCAGCTCCCCGAACTGGCCGCCCTCCCGCTGGCGCTGCTCGACCCGGCTGGCTCGGACAACGTCATCTACCGGCTCGGCGACGAGTTGTCCGTGCGCCTGCCACGCGGAGAGTGGGCAGCGGGGCAGCCGGAGAAGGAAGCCCGGTGGCTCCCCCGGCTCGCGCCGCGCTTGCCGCTGGCGGTTCCCGAGCCGGTCGCGCTCGGGGTGCCGGGCGAAGGCTATCCGTGGCATTGGTCGGTGTCCCGCTGGCTGCCGGGCTCGCCCCCGGAAATCGGCGGGCTCAGCAGCCCGGACCGGAACGCGGTCGAACTGGCGCGTTTCGTCGCGGCGCTCCACCGAATTCCGGCCGACGCAACCCTCGCCGCCGGACCGCACAACGGATTCATCGGCGCCCCGCTCGCCCGCCGGGATGCCGACACCCGCGTCGCGATCGCCTCAACTGGCGACGTTTTCGACAGCGCCGCGCTCACCGCGGTCTGGGACGCCGCGCTCGCGGCACCGCCGTGGCCGCATCCGCCGGTGTGGGTGCACGGCGATCTGCACCCGGGCAACCTTTTGCTGGCCGACGGACAGGTCAGCGCGGTTCTCGACTTCGGCGGACTCGGCGTCGGCGATCCGGCGTGTGACGCGCTGATCGCGTGGACGCTCCTCCCACCCGCGGCGAGAGAGATCTTCCGCGTCGAGTCGGGGCTCGACGAGGACAGTTGGACCCGCGGGCGCGGGTACGCGTTGAGCACCGGGCTCAACGCGTACACCGCTTATGCGGCAACGAATCCCCGCGTGGCCGCGGCGACCAGGTACCAGATCTTGGCGACCCTGGCCGACTTCCAAGGAGGCTGACGCACCCCTCGGGCGGGCGAGACGCCCCACCGCTACTGGAAAGAGAGCGGCACCTTGACCAGGTCACTGTTGGTAGAGAAATCACTGCCGAGGACCGAGCATCCCCCGCTCAAGGTCTTGCAATCGTAGGCGCGATCGTCGAACGACATCTGCCGATAAACCGTGACGGTGGTCGAGATGGCGCCGTTGGCGTCCGCTGTCGGATATCCGAGGACGTAACAACTCCCGTCCTCAGTGGGGCATTCGAGCAGCAGTATCTGTTGGTTGGCGGCAAGACCCCACGCGTTGACGGTCACCGTCTGCTCGGCGGCGAGGCCGGTTGACGGCGACACGGACAACGTCCACGCCGGAGGCTGGGCCGCCGCCGCGATGGTAGAGCCGCCAAGAGTCACGACGGCGATCGCGGCGGAAATCGCACTCGTTCGCATATATCCGGATAAGTTCATTATTCCCCCTCTTCTGGAATTCGTGGCTCAGCCTGCCGTCGAGAGGAGAGACGCGTCAAGCTTCCGCCCGAGAGAAACGGCGAAGGATCGATTGTTGTCACGGACATGCAGGACGGCAGTCGAAAACTTGTCAAGCAGCCCTCCGGTGCTTCGCTATCACGCGGAGCACAATCGGAAGCACAGAGTTTCGGACGCAGATGACAATCTCGGTGGCGAGGATGCACCTTTCGTGCACCCAGCGCCCGCATCCTTGCCTTGCGAGAACTGCGCCAAGTACGGTTCGACATCTCGATGCCTCTCGCGGTGAAGGACTCAAGCTCCATGTCTCCGTCGAAACGACATGCCCTTCGGCTGTTCGCGGCCGCCATGACGCTCTCGCTGGGTACCTTTTCGTTGAGCTCCGCGTCCGCTGTCCCGGGCGAGGTCACCGCGACGGCCGACACTCCGCGCATGGATGCCGCGGCCGCGGGTTTGAAAGCGTCGTATTTCGTGCGGAATACCGTGACACGCATCGCGAAGCTGAGCTCTCAGCTGACCACCGGCGAAGGGCGTTTCGACAGCACTGTCGACGCGGTAAAGGAAACCCTGTCGGGGTCGATCACCCTGCCTCCCACCGTGAACGCGTATTTCGTGGCGTTTCGTTTCATGCCGGTGACGGGCACCGTCAGCCTGACCTCCGAGGGCGAGCAACACGGGGCATTGCTGAAGAATCCCGGCGACGCGGGCGTGGTGGCCTCCCGGCTTTTCCCGGACGGCAAGAAATACCTGTCGGTGATCGTCGATCTGACGCTCAGTCTCGGACTTCGCCTGAGCGACACCAAGGTCGACGGCAAGACGCTGGACCTGGGACCGAGTTGCACGACCGCGAGCCCGTTGACGATCAAGGTCAAAGGACTGACCGGACTGCAGAACACCGCACCGCCGACAGTGCTCACGAGCACCTTCGACATCCCCCCGTTCTCCGGATGCGGCGTGCGGGAAAATCTCGACCGGCTCCTGACCGGTCTGATCTCCGGGCCCGGCAACGAGATGAGCACCACCATCGCCGTGCGCTGCATCAGCTCTTGCCCGGAAGGCTAGTACGGCAGCCCCCGCGGGGACGGACTTCCGACGCGCCCGAACGGCGGATTCCGCCCGCCGCATGCGCCATTACCGGACAAAACCGGCACCCAGTGCTGCTCCATTCGGATGATCGACTACTCCCTCGCCCGGCATCCTCCCCCGCCCGCACCTAGCCTCGACGGACCCGGCGGCCGCACACTGTCCCCGCGTCAGCGAGGCCTGGCTCCACGGCCGGTTCCGACATCGTTGTCGGCCGGGGCGCGACCGCGGGACGGGCACGGCCGAAGGAGAGGAAGCTCGATCGATGGCTGATCGGACCACCGAGCAGGGCCACGGAAACCCGGAAAGCCCGGACGCGCCGGGCGAGGCGGCCCGAAGCGAAGCGACGCCAGGCCCGGCGACCCGAAGCACCGCAACTACCGGCGAGGCCGGCCCGGCCGAGGCGACCCGCGGCCAAGCCGGCCCAGCCACCGGCCCCAAGAAGCTCCGCTCCCGGCACATCACCATGATCGCCCTCGGCGGGATCATCGGGGCCAGCCTTTTCGTCGGCTCCGGCAACGTCGTGCGCGCCGTCGGGCCCGCGGCCGTCGTGTCCTACCTGATCGGCGGGCTGCTCGTCTTCCTCGCGATGCGGATGCTCGGCGAGATGGCCGCCGCGCGGCCGGCGATCGGGTCGTTCATGGAGTACGCCCGGGTCGGACTCGGCGAGTGGGCGGGATACCTGGTCGGCTGGCTGTACTGGTACTACTGGATCGGCGTGATCGCGTTCGAGGCGGTCGTCGGCGGGTCGGTGCTCGGCGGGTGGTTCCCGGACGTCCCGCAGTGGGCGTTTTCGGTGGTGCTGCTGCTGTTCTTCACCAGCACGAACCTGGTGTCCGCGCGGTCGTTCGGCGAGGTCGAGTACTGGCTGGCGAGCATCAAGGTCGCCGCGATCGTCGTGTTCCTCGCGGTCGGCGCGCTGTTCGCGTTCGGGCTCTGGCCGAAGGCGAGTTTCTCGATCCCGAACCTCTGGCAGCACGGCGGGTTCGCGCCGAACGGCTGGTGGCCGGTGCTCAGCGGCGTCGCGATCGTGATCTTCTCCTACTTCGGCACCGAGATCGCGGTGATGGCCGCGGCCGAATCCGAGGATCCGGCGAAGGGCGTCCGGCAGGCCGTCGTCACGGTGATCTGGCGGATCCTGCTGTTCTTCGTCGGCGGGGTGCTGCTGATCGTCACCATCGTCCCGTGGAACCAGCTGCCGAATCCCAAGCAGGAGGGGCCGTTCGCGCACGCCTTCACGTTGTTCGGGCTGCCCGGCGCGGGTCTGGTGATGAACGCGGTCGTGCTCACCGCCGCGTGTTCGGTGCTCAACTCCGGGCTCTATTCCGCCGGGCGGATGTTCTCCGCGCTCGCCGAAAAGCGGCTGGCTCCGCGCGTGGTGGCGAAGAAGAACAAGTCCGGCGTGCCGGTCCTCGCGGTGGTGGCCTGCACGGTCGGCGGGTACATCGCGGTGCTCGTCAACTTCGTCGCGCCCGACTCCGGCATCTTCGACTTCATCATGAACTCCGCGGGCCTCGTCGCGCTGTTCGTGTACTCGTTCATCGCGTTCACCCAGATGCGGATGCGGCACAAGATGACGCCGGAGGAACGCGCCGGGCTGAAGCTCAAGATGTGGCTGCACCCGTGGCTCGGGATCCTGACCGTCGCGGGCGTCGTGGCGATCGTCGTGGTCATGCTGCTGACCGACGATTCCGCGCGCACCCAGGTGTGGACGAGCATCGTGTCGCTGGCCGTGATCGCGGCGTTCTGGCCGCTGGTGCGCCGGAAGCTGCGGAAGGGCTGAGCCTCAGAACGGACGGCCGCTCAACGAACGCCGCGAGATCGGGAAGTCGAAATAGGTGTCCGGGAACGTCTCCGGCTGGAACGTGTAGTGCCACCATTCCTCGGGCAGGTTCTTGAACCCGGCCCGCTCCAGCCCGTGCAGCAGGAGCGTCCGGTTCTCCCGCTGCTTCCCGACGATCCGCGGGTCGAGCGTGTGCGCGAGGGTGTCGAAGCAGTCGAAGCCGGTGCCCATGTCGATCGAGTTGTCCGGGAAGCGGTCGGCTTTCGGGCCGTAGCACGGCGTCAGGGGCTCGCCGGGGCGGTACGGCCGCGTCGGGAGCGCGGGGAGCCGGACCAGCGTCAGGTCGACCGTGCTTCCCCGGCTGTGGCCGGATTTCGCCGCGATGTAGCCGTCGGCGAAGAGCCGGTCCTTCTCCACGCGCGGGTAGAACTCGTCCTTCATCCACAGGTCGGACAGGTTCTCGGCCCAGCGCACGAAGTTGTCGACCGCGCGCTGCGGGCGGTAGCAGTCGTAGACCTTGAGCGTGTAGCCCTGGCGCAGGAACGACAACTGCGCCTGGTGCAGCGCGACGGCGGCGGCGCGGGTCAGGATGCACATCGGCTGCCGGTAGCCGTCGACCGGCGCCCCGGTGAAGTTGTGCGGCGTGATGTACCGGATCTCCTGCACGATGGTCGGATCGACGTCGCGCAGGGCGACGAATTCGGGCGGTGCCTTCGGCTCCGGTGCGGCGGGCGCCGGCGGTGCGGCGACGAGACAGGTCAGCAGGCTCATCGCGGCGACTGCCAGGCCGCGTATCGTCTTTCCGCGCATAGCCCGTTTGCTTACCACAACTTCGCGGCGAACTGCTGGTCCGGACGCGCGATTCAGGCCTGCGGAGCCTTCGACGCCTTCCGCACTACGCGCCGCCCGTCCGCGCGCAGCATCGACCCGAAGCGCGAGCGCGCCTCCGCCGCCAGTTCGGCACCGAGGTCCGCCTCGAAGCGACCCGCCGGCACCGCGATCCGCAACCGATCGCCGTGCGCGCCAAGACCGGTGATCCGATTCCGGGCCACCGCCAGCAGCTGCACCCCGTGCGTCAACGGCCGCCGGCCCAGCACGTGGCGGACCACGACCAGTTCGTGGCGCGTGAGCACGACGAACGCCGCCGGGCGGGATTGCTGCCACAGCCAGCGTCGCGGGAGTTCCGGTTCCGCACCCAGGTAGCGCGTCTGCCGGGGATGTCCGAGGGCCACCAACGGCGACGCCGGGAGCCGGTCCCAGCCGAGAGAAGGCGGGCCCGCGTGCGCCGGTTCCGGGGCGCCGGGACGGTGTGCGCGCGACCGCACGTGCGTCACCAGGTCGGCCACCGCGGGCCAGGCCCACGAGCGGTAGCGGAAAACCAGTGTCGTCCGGACGCCGGTTAGCACCAGGCACGCGTGTTTCCCCGCCATCGCGTGGTCGACCGCGATCAGCTCCGGGTACGGGATCGCGCCGACGATACGCGGGTACGGCAGGTCGTCGACCCACAGCGCCACCCCGCGCGCGCCCGCGCCCAGCGCCTGCTCCGGCGTCCACACCACGCCGTCGTCCGACGGCCGGGTCGCCGACGGGGCCAGGACCACCTCGCCCGGGCCGATCAGGTCCGCGAGATCCTCCGCCGCCGCGCCCGGCCGGGACCAGCGGGAGGGCGGTTTGGTGTCGAGCCGGTCGGCGAGATCGCGCCCGACGCGGATCTCCCACGGCTCGGCCGCGGCGCCGAGCGCGGCCCGCGCTCCACCGATGCCGGACATGCGAGCCTCCTGCCGCCGCGGGAGCCGGGCCGGGTGCCCTGTGCTTCCAGCGTATACACCGCCGCGGGGCCGGTTCTCATTCCGGAGTCCGGCCCGCTGCGACCTAGATCACCCGTTTGCCGCAGCCTCGGCCGCCTGCTTTCCGGCTCGTCCCGGAGGGCAGCTCATGCCGGTCCTGGGCGCGGTTCGGCGGGCTCGCATCCTGCGCCCTCGCCGGTCCCACCCCTAGAATCGGCGGTGCGGCACCGTGGCCACACCGTCCTTTGTGGACACAACGCCGCGCGGTCAGCCGTCGACCCTGGAGGGAACCTCGTGTCCGCACCGGAATCCGTGCAGATCGTCACCGCCCGGCGCATCGTGACCATGGCGGGCGCCGAACCTCCGGCCTTCGCGATGCGCGGCGAACGGATCGTCGCGCACGGCAGCGTCGCCGACCTGCGCGGCGAGTTCCCGGCGGCGCAGCTGCACGATTTCGGCGACGCCACCGTCGTCCCCGGTTTCAACGACGCCCACCAGCACCCGACCGTCGTGGCCGCGCAATCGCTGCAGGTCGACCTCTCGCCGGCGCGGATCCGCTCGACCGCCGACCTCGCCGCGGCCCTGCGCGAACGAGCCGCCGCGACGCCGCCCGGCGACTGGGTCATCGGCTGCGGCTACGACGCGTTCCGCAGCAACGGCGGCCGCGAACTCACCCGCGCCGAACTGGACGAGGCCTGCCCGGACCACCCGGTCCTCGTCGTGCACGTGACGCTGCACGCCGGCGTCCTCAACTCCCCCGGCCTCGCCCTCGCCGGTCTCGCCGACTCGAGCGAACCCCCGCCCGGCGGCCACCTCGGCCGCGACGCCGCCGGCCGCCTCGACGGCGTCATCCACGACCAAGCCCTCTACGACCTCGCGTTCCCCGCTTTCACGCCGCGCCCGACGATCGTGCGGGACCCGCCCACCGAGGTACTGGCCGCCGCCTTCGCCCGGCACGCCGCCGCGCTGCACGCCGCGGGCATCACCTCGGTCGGCGACGCGCTGGTCGGCCGCACCGAATGGCAGGTCCTCCGCCATCTGGCCGACCAGAACCAGCTCACGCTCCGGGTGAACGCGCTGGCCGCCTACGACCACTTCGACTACTTCCGCGCCCTCCCCGACTCGCCGCTCACCCCGGAAACGCGGCTGCGCCTCGGCGGGGTCAAGACCTTCGCCGACGGTGCCGTCAACGGCGGGACCTGCCTGGTCGAGCAGCCCATCGAAGGCACCGACAGCTACGGTTTGGAGCGCGTCAGCGCCGCCGAACTGGCCGACACCGTGCGGCACGTGCACGACGCCGGATGGCGAGTCTGCGTGCACGCCAACGGCGACCGCGCGATCCGCCGCGTTCTCGACGCCGTCGACCAAGCCCAAGCCGCCAACCCGCGGCCGGATCCGCGACACCGCATCGAACACTGTTCCATCATCGACGACGAGATCCTGAAACGCATGCGCGACCACGGCATGGTCGCGGTGCCGTTCGCGAACTACGCCGCCGCGCACGGGGACAAACTGACCCAGTACTACGGGGAGGAGCGCGTCGAGCGGATGTTCGCCCACCGCTCGATGCTCGACGCCGGTGTCGCGGTGGCCGGTTCGTCCGACCATCCCTGCGGGCCGTTCCCGCCGTTGTACGCACTGCGCAGCTGCGTGACGCGCCGGGCCCCGGACGGCGAGTTGTTCGGGCCTTCGCAGCGGATCAGCCTGGAGGCCGCGTTGGGGATCTATACGACCGGTTCGGCTTACGCGTCTGGCGAGGAGGGGACGAAGGGCCAGCTGGCGCCGGGATTTCTGGCTGATTTCGCGGTGCTGGCGGAGGATCCGTTCACGGCCGATCCGGAGACGCTGGACCAAGTGCAGGTACGGGAAACGTGGGTCGGCGGGGAGCGGGTCTGGGCGGCCTGAGTTATTGGCGGAAATTCGATATTTGCCAGATAACTCGCTCGCGATAGCGTTTTCTTCATGAACGCTGTCGTCCGCCGCGCCACGCCCGAATCCTGTGCCTGCTGGCGTTCTCCCCTTCGGTGCCGCGGTCGGCCACCTGATCGGCCGGATCCGCCGCGCCGACCCACTCCGACCGAGGGCGGTGGTCGGCGTGCTGGAGAGCCTGCGCGTCGATCCCGCCCATCGGGAAACCGGCGTCGCTACTGCTTTGACGGAGGAGTTCTTCGGGTGGGCAAGGGAATCCGGGGCGAATCAGGTCAGCGTCACGGCTTATGCGGGTAATGAAACTGCTGTCCGGTTTTACCGGGGGTGTGGATTCAGCCCGTTCGAGTTGACTCTGCACGCACGCACGTCGTTAGCACCAGAACCCCGTACGGGGACACCGCGTTTCGCCAGGAAAGCCGATCGGTCGATCCCCCGTCAGCCGTGGTGGACCGCTTCCGCACCCACCGCCGGTTCGACATGCACTGCCGCCGCGGTCAGGCGGGGGACCGTGGTGATCAGCTGGTGTTCCAAGCTGTGCGCCAGTTCGTGCGCCTGCTCGACGGTGAGCGTGTTGCCGACCTGGATGGCGAGTTCCGCGCGCAGGCTGTGGCCGATCCAGCGCATCCGGACTTCCCGGACGCCTTCCACTCCGGGCACCGCCGCGGCTGTTCGTTCGGCCAGTTCGACTGTCGCCGGGTCGACGGCGTCCATCAGGCGCCGGAAGACTTCCTTCGCCGCGTCGCGCAGGACGAACAGGATCGCGACCGTGATCAGCAGGCCGATCACCGGGTCCGCCGCGGGGAAGCCGAGGGCGACGCCGATCGCGCCCAGCACGACCGCCAGCGAGGTGAAGCCGTCGGTGCGGGCGTGCAGGCCGTCGGCGACCAAGGCTGCCGAGCCGATTTCGCGGCCGACCGTGATGCGGTACCTGGCGACGAGTTCGTTTCCGGCGAAGCCGACCAGGCCCGCCGCGGCGAGCACCCAGAGCTGCTGCACCGGGTGCGGGTGCAGCAGGCGGTCGATGGCTTCGTAGGCGGCCAGCGCGGCGGATCCGGCGATGATCAGCACCACGACGACTCCGGCCAGGTCCTCGGCACGGCCAAGGCCGTAGGTGTAGCGGCGGGTCGCGGCGCGGCGGCCCAGCGCGAAGGCGATGCCCAGCGGAAGGGCGGTGAGGGCGTCGGCGAAGTTGTGGATGGTGTCGCCCAGCAGCGCTACCGAACCGGTGACCGCCACCAGGGCCAGCTGGATGACCGCCGTGCCGAACAGGGCGGCGAAGGACCAGATCAGCGCCCGGATGCCGCGTCGGCTGGTTTCGAGGGCGGTGTCGAGGCGGTCGGCGCTGTCGTGGCTGTGCGGGGTGAGGAAGTGCTTGACGCGGTGCCGCCAGCTCTCGTGCCCGTGCCCGTGCCCATGGCCATGACCATGCCCGTGACCGTGCCCCGCCTGCGGACGGTCCTGACGCGCCTCTGCCATCGAACGACTCCTGGAATCTGCGAACCCGGACCGGCGCGAACGCCCCGGCCGACTGCCAGCATACCTGCGCAGATGCGCAGGTAGCCAAGAAGGGGCGGTAGCATCGGGGCATGCACTCCTCCCTGCCGGACTTCGACATGCCCTCCGACGAGCAGGTCCACCTGGCCGCGGAAAGCTTCCGCCTGCTCTCCGACCCGACGCGGATCAAGGTGCTGTGGGCGCTCCTGCAGGGGGAATCGTCGGTCGCCTGCCTCGCCGAACTGGCCGGGGCCGCGCCGACCGCGGTCAGCCAGCATCTGGCGAAGCTGCGGCTCGCGGGCCTGGTGAAGGGCCGCCGCGAGGGGACGTTCGTGTACTACTCCGCCGCCGACGAGCACGTCCGCGGCCTGCTGGCCCAGGCGCTGCACCACGCCGACCACGTCGACCGCGACATCCCGGGCGAGCCCGGCGGCCACACCCAGCCGCACCGGCCCCGCATGCGGAACGCCTGAGTCAGGCGACCCGCTCCCCCACCAGCTGCCGCAACGGTTCCGGCAGGACGTCCCAGACCTCGTCCGCCACCTGCACCGTCTCGCGGCCCAGCACAGCGAGCACCACTCCGGCCCGATGCACCGCCTCCGGGTCCGCCAGCTCCGCCCGGTCCGCGATCCGCCCGACGAAATCCTGCAGTTCGAAACGTTCCCCGCTCCCGCGGCCCGGGCGCAGGTCGTCCGCCAGTTCGATCGGCAGCTGCACGGCCAGGCTCGCCGCCGCCTCCGGGGAAATCCGCTCGGCCAGCGTCCGCAGCACCGCGTGCGCGACCCGTACGGCGTCGCGGGCGTCTGCGAGGCAGGCCCGCCTCCGGATCAGTTCGACGATTTCGTTCATCGTCCCCGGATACCCGGCACGACCGTCCGCAACCGGTCCGCGACCGTCCGGTTAGCCGTGGCGCCACCGGGTATCAGCCGTTCCATGGACCATTCAGCGACGTCTCCCGCACCGGCCGAGCAGGCGCAGACCGCGCTGCGCCGGCTCCGTCGCGAAGCCGGCGCCGGCGGCTACGACTCGCCCGCCGAGCTGTACCGGACGCTCGGCCTGCTGAGCCTCCTCGCCGACGACCTCTCCGAACTCCTCCCCGATTTGTCCGCCCAGCTCGAAGAAGCACTCCTCGCCGGGCGGGTGCGGCACGATTCCGACGACGCGCAGGCCGCCTGCGACGCGGTCGCCTCGGCCGCGCACAGCATTTCGGTCGCGCGGTTCACCGCGCTCCTGGTCGGACAGGAAATCCAGAAAGCGCAGACCGCGATCCGCGACCTCGCCGCCGCCTGACCCCGTTTTGTCCCGTTCCTTCCGGGTACCCGGCGGCACAAGCGCTGCACGGAGAAAGGAGCACCATGCCCGACAGCGATCCGGCCGAGCCCGAAACGCTCGATCAGTCCGAATCTCTCGACGAGGACGAACTGCGGGTCGACCCGCTGGAGGCCGGCATCGAGCCGCCAGAACGCTGGAGCCCGGCGGTCCAGCGGGCCACGACCCCCGCCGAGGCGCGCGAAGGCGAGCCGCTCGAGCGCAGGCTCGCCGAGGAACGGCCGGACGTCCAGCCCGTGCCGAACCCGCCCGACGACGAAACGCTCGCCCGGGCGGAGGCGGAGCGCGCGGCGGCCCCGGACGAGGACCTTCCGCAGCGCCGGGCAGACCCGGACCCGGACGAACAGGCCGACCAGGCCGGTGGTTCCGTCGCGAAGTCGCTTCGAGAGTACTAGCCCGGGAAGTTGTCGGGCCATAACGGAAAAGCACGGCTAGCGGCCGTGGCGGAAAGGAGTCCCCATGCCGGCGGTCACGACTCGTTCCTGGGCCCGTCCGGTCGTCGCCGTGCTCGGGCTGGTCTACCTGGTGCTCGGCATCGCCGGGTTCTTCGTCCCGGCAACCGCGCACGGCGGCCACGACACCACCCGCGTGATCTGGCTGTTCAGTTCCAGCACAGTCCTGAACATCGTCCACACCGCACTGGGGCTGCTCGGTCTTTTGGCCGCACGCAAGCTTTCCGGCGCCGTCGCGTACTGCTGGGTGCTGTTCGTGGCGTTCACCGGGTTGACCGCGTACGGGATTCTGGCGACGGCGTTCAGCACCGCACGCGACGACCCGGTGAACCTCAACTGGGCGGACAACTGGCTGCACGGGCTCACCGCGCTCGTCGCCCTGGCCGTCGCGATCAGCGGCAGCCGCACCGAACGGGCTTAAGGACGCCGCCAGCTGTTGTCCGGGAAAGCCGTACCGGCCTGCGCGCCCATGCGCATCAGCCCGCCGTCGACCACCAAGGACGCACCCGTGATGTACCCCGCCGCGGGGGTGGCCAGGAAAGCCACCGCCGCGGCGACTTCCCGGGCGTGCCCGGGACGGCCCAACGGGATTCCCGGACGGTCCTGCGCACGCGGATCCGCATCGGTCTGACCGGTCATCGGAGTGGAGATCTCACCGGGAGCAACGGAATTGACCGTGATCCCGTGCTCGGCGAGTTCGAGGGCGAGCACCTGGGTCAGCGCGCCCGCACCGGCTTTCGCCGCGCAGTACGGAGCGGCGCCGACGCGAGGCACGTGTTCGTGGACGCTGGTGATCGTGATGATCCGGCCGCCGCGGCCGGCGTCGATCATGTGTCGCGCGGCGCGTTGCGAGCACACGAAAACACCGTGCAGGTCGACGTCCACGACCTTGCGCCAGGTGTCGAAGTCCATGTTCATCGCTAGTTCGCTGCTACCGGTCCCGGAGCAGTTCACCAGGACGTCGACGCCGCCGAGTTCGTCCGCGAGGTCGTCCACGACGCTCGCCGCCGTCGGCAGGTCGGTCAGGTCGAGTTGCCGCACGTGTGCGGCCACTCCCTGTTCCCTGGCCTCGGCGGCGGTCTCCTCCGCTCCGGTTTCGTCGGTGTGCCAGGTGATTCCGACGTCCACTCCCCCGCCCGCGAGCGCGACCGCCACTGCGCGGCCGATGCCGGAGTCCGCGCCGGTCACCACCGCCGTGCGCGGGCCGTCGGCCTCCTCGGGCAACGGTGCTGGGTCCACCATGATTCTCCTTTCCTCGCGAGTCACGCGGTCACCCGGCGGCTCGGCCGCTTGGCCAGTTCCTCCACCGCGGCCACCACTTCCGCCGGGTCGATGCCGTCCAGGCACGGATGGCCGGGGACCGGACAGGTCCGCGCCCGGCTGCCCCGGCACGGCGCGTGCTGATCGCCGAGCAAGGCCGCCGGAACTCCGAACGGCGCCCAGCGCGCGGCGGGAACCACCGGCGCGAACAGCGACACCACCGGGGTTCCGACTGCCGCGGCCAGGTGCGCCGGACCGGTGTTAGGGGCGACAACGGCCTCCGCGCCGGCCAGCACCGCGGCCAGTTCGGGCAGCGTCGTGCGGCCGCTCAGGTCGACGTCGGCGGTCATTCCTTCCGGCTTCGCGCCGGTCACGACGACGCGGTGCCCGGCCGCGGTCAGTGCGTCCACGATCCGTCCACTGTGGACCGGCGAGGGGCTGCGCGCCGGGACCGAGGCCGTCGGATGGACCACCACGTAGTCGCCGATTCCGGTCAGCGCGGAGACCTCCGGCAGCGGACGGCGGACCGCGAGCCGTCCGTCGTCGCCAGGCGGCAGCGGATACCCGGCGGCTTGCACGAGCGACAGCATCCGCAGCGCCTCCGGCGGATCGCCCGGCACGCGGTGGCGCAGGTCGAGGAGGCTGCCCGGGTAGTCGTCGCAGATCGCGCCGATCCACGGCACGCCAGCCAGGCGCAGGATCAGCGCGAGCGGCAGCGGCGACTGGTGGAACGAGGTGAACACGAAGGCCGCGTCGAATCCGGCGAGCTGTTCGGCGAGGGCGTCGACGGACGGGCGGGTCAGCGGCGGCGGATCGGGGTCGATCCACGGCGCGCGGAAGACCCGTACCTCGTCCACGCCGGGCAGCAGCTCACCGGCGGCCGCGCCGTGCGGTCCGGCCAGAAGGGCGACGTGGTCGGCCTGGTCGGCGACCGCCCGGATCGCAGGACCGGCCAGCAGGACGTCGCCGAGATTGTCCTGCCGGGCCACCAGAACGCGCTTCACGTGCCGACTCCGGCCTGGCGCAGCGCGTCCGCGAGATCTCGCGCGACCAGCGCCTCTTGCCGCGCGCGAGCGATCTCGGCGGGCAACGTTCGAGCGGTCGGCACCAGCACCGCGCGCGCACCGGCGGCGAGACCCGCGTCGACGTCCGCGCCGGTGTCGCCGATGACGACGCACCGCGCGGGATCGACCCGCAGTTCCTTCGCCGCTCGCCGGACGAGTTCCGGGGAAGGTTTGCGACAGCCGCAGCCGTCGCCGGCGTCGTGCGGGCAGACCTGCCAGGTGCCGAACTCGCCGAACAACTCCTCCACGCGGGCGTTCACCGCGTCGAGCTGAACCGGTTCGATCAGTCCTTTCGCGACTCCGGACTGATTGCTCACCACACCTACCCGGACGCCTTTCCGCCGGAGCTCCCGCACGAGGCCGACCGCTCCGTCGACCGGCCGGACCTGCTCCGGATCCGACAGGTAAGGGACGTCGTGGATCAGCGTGTCGTCGCGGTCAAACAGCACTGCCTGCGGCGCGAGGGAACGGCGCGCGGCGATTTCCCCGCGGAGCCGGTGGTAGCAGGCGGCGGGCGGGATCAGCACGCTCGTCACCAGCATGCGCGCGATCTCGCCGGGCGTGGCTGGCCCGGAACGGATGCGTTGCACGGCGAAGGCACCGGTCAACCCGGCCCAGGCCGCCAAGGCGAGGCGACGCTTCCGGGGCGCGAGCGCGGCGACAGCGGTGGCGACGGTCAGCGCGTGCCGTCCCAGCATTCCGCTGCCCTCGCCGGTTCGCTGCCGCCAAAGGACGCCATGCTTGTACCGCATGCGCGCGTTGTCCGCGTTGCCTCGCTGGGCTTTGACGCTGGCGAAGAATCCCGAACGGCGCGCGGGATGGGTCGTGACCCGTTCGCCGCGTTCGATGCGGTGTCCTTTGAGGACAACGCGCAGGGCCAGGTCGGAGTCTTCCCGGAACGCACGCGGGAAACGCTCGTCGAAACCGCCGGTCTCGACCAGCGCGGACCGCCGGTAAGCCATGTCCGCGGTGATCCAGCGCGCGGTTTCCAGTCCGGCGGTGCCGCGTTCGTCGTCCGTGGGCTTCCGGTTTTCCGGCAACGGAACCACGATCCTGGCCTGCGACGCGGCGGCTTCCGGCGGCAGCCGGGCGAGGTCGGCGACCAGCTGGACGGGCCAGTCGGCGGCGAGGACCACGTCGTCGTCCACGAAAGCGATCCACTCGGACTTCGCCGCACGCCAGCCGACATTCCGCGCGGCCGCCGGGCCCCGGCCGCACGAGCGCAGCACCCGGACGCCCTCGGGCGCCTCCAGCGCGGTCCCTTGTGGACGGTCGTCGACCACGATGACCTCGGCTGGGCCGGGGCCCTCGGCGGCCACGAGCGTGTCCAGCAGGGTCCGCAGCGCGGGGCGGCCG
Source organism: Amycolatopsis sp. AA4 (assembly GCF_002796545.1). Taxonomy (GTDB): domain Bacteria; phylum Actinomycetota; class Actinomycetes; order Mycobacteriales; family Pseudonocardiaceae; genus Amycolatopsis. The sequence goes on along the minus strand of NZ_CP024894.1, from coordinate 3,342,756 downwards.
GTCGTCGGGATCACCACGGAGTAGTCCGGGAAAGTGTTCACCGGCCCGGTTTACCCCGCATCCGCGCAGGCAAACGGAACGCATGACAGCACGTACGCCGGGGTACCCGCAGCGCGACCGACTTACCAGGAGGTGCGATGACCACGCTCGACGACCGGGCCGCCACGCTCGCGATCACCGACCCGGCCGACGGGAGCCCGGTCGGCGCGGTCCCGATGGCCAGCCCGGACGAACTCGACGCCGCGCTCGGCCTCGCGCACCGGGCGCAGCCGGGCTGGGGCCGGACCCCGGCCGCCGAGCGCGGCGCGGCCCTGCGTGCCGCCGCGGACCGGCTGCGCGCGCACGCCGACGACCTGGCCGAGATCAACCGGCGCGAAACCGGCCGTCCGCTCGAGGAGGCCAAGGCCGGGGTGCTCGCCGGAGCCGGGACCCTCGACCAGTACTCCGAACTGGGCCCGGTGCATCGCGGCCGCAGCCTGCTCGGGGATTTCGCGGCCACCGATCTGATGGTCCCGGAACCGCGCGGGGTGGTGGTCGCGCTGACGCCGTGGAACGACCCGGTCGCTGTCTCGTGCGGGCTCATCGGCGCGGCCGTCGTCACCGGAAACACCGTGGTGCACAAGCCGAGCGAACGGTGTCCGCACACCGGAACGCTGTTCGGCGAGGTCTTGGCCGGAGTCTTTCCCGAGGGGGTGCTGCAGACCGTGCACGGCGACGGCCGGATCGGCGCGGTGCTGGCCGCGCGGAGCGATGTGGACGTCCTCGCGCACGTCGGCAGCACCGCCACCGGCCGGTCGATCGCCGCGAGCGCGGCCGCGACCGGAGCGAAGGCGCTCCTGGAGAACGGCGGCAACGACCCGCTCGTGGTGGACGAGGACGTGGACCCGCGCTGGGCGGCGGAGCAGGCCGCGCTCGGCGCGTTCGCGAACTCCGGGCAGATTTGCGTCGCGGTGGAACGGATTTACGTGCACCGCGCGCTAGCCGAGGCGTTCACCGAAGCACTTGTCGAAATCGCCCGGGAGAAGAAGCTCGCTCCGCTGGTCGACCCGAGGCACCGCGATCACGTACATTCGCACGTGGAGAACGCCGTATCGCTGGGGGCCGCGATCCGCACCGGGGGCGAGATCCCGCCCGGGCCAGGCGCGCATTACCCCGCGACGGTCCTCACCGGATGCACCAGCCAGATGCGCGTGATGCGCGAGGAAACCTTCGGACCGGTCGCGCCGTTGTGCGTGGTGGATTCCTTCGAACACGGGCTGGCCGAGGCCGCGAACGACGATTACGGGCTCGCGGCGACCGTGCTTACCGCGTCGATGGAACACGCGCAGCACGCGTGGCGGGAGCTGGCAGTCGGAACGGTCAAGGTGAACGCCGTGTTCGGCGGCGCGCCGGGCGGGGCGGCCCAGCCGCGGCGCGGCAGCGGATCCGGCTACGGATACGGTCCCGAACTGCTCGACGAGATGACCCAGACCAAGCTCGTCCACCTGGGCGCGCCCGTACGCGCGTGACGCCCAGACTCGATCGCACGCCGCTGGGCTGGGCGGCTCGCGCGATCCGCGTGCCCGGCAGCGAGCGACGCACCGCGCTGCAGACCGCCAAGGCGACCGTCGCCGCCGTCGCGGCCTGGCTGCTCGCCACGAAGGTGATCGGGCTGTCCCAGCCGTTCCTCGCGCCGTACGCGGCGGTTTTCCTGGTGGAAGCCACCGTGTACCGGAGCCTGCTCGGGTGGGCGCAGCAGGTCGGCGCGGTCACGCTCGGCGTGCTGCTCGCGGCCGGCGTGTCGCAGGTGGTGTCCGAGCAGACGGTCACGCTGGCCATCGTGGTCTTCGTCGGGTTGCTGATCGGCTCGTGGCGGCGGCTCGGCGGTTCCGGCGTGTGGGTCGGGGTGACCGGGATGCTGCTGGTCACCTACGGGACCGCACGCAGTTCGGAACTGCTCGGCGACCGGCTGCTGGAAACCGCGCTCGGCGCCGCGATCGGGCTGGCGGTCAACGTGCTGATCTTCCCTCCGCTGTACGGCGAACGCGTCGCCGCCGCGGCCGATCGGCTCGCGTCCGCGCTCGCCGGGCTGCTGGAGGACACCGCCGAGCTGGTGCGGGCCGACGAGCCGCCGGAGAATCTGGACGAATGGCTCGGCAAGATCAGCGACGTGCGCAGTCTCGCGCGGGCGGCCGAGGACGCTTCCGGGCTCACCCGGGAAGGCCGGTTTCTCAACCTGCGCAAGCGAAGCCGGCATTCCGGAGAGCGGCACGAGTACTCGCTGCGGACGCTGGGTGCGTTGTGGCCGCCGGTCGAGCAGCTGGTCGAGGCAGTGCGTACGACGTCGGAGGGGCGCGAGCCGTTCGTCTATCCGTGGCCGAAGGCCCGCGAGGCGCTCGCCGACCTGTTGCGGGAACTCGCCTCCGCGGTGCGGGATGCCGCGGTTCCGGGTCGCGACGTCGATCTGGAGCGCTGCCGTTCGCTGGTGGGCCAGGTCGAGGACCGGCTGGTGTCGTCGGACGACGGCGTGACCGCGACGCTCGGGCTCGGCGCGATGGCGTTGCCGGTCCGGCGGCTGTTGCGGCAGCTGGACCAGCACTGATTGACCGCGACTCCGGCGGGTACCCGGGCCCGATGACTTCCCGACGGATCGCGGTGACCGGCGCGACCGGCAACATCGGCACCGCGACAGTGCGCGCGCTGGCGGCCGACCCCGAGGTCGAGGCGATCACCGGCCTCGAACGGCGTCCGGCGGGCATTCCGCCGCCGAAGACGGAGTACGTCGGCGTCGACGTCGCGCACGACGAGCTGACTCCCGTGCTGCGCGACGCCGACACGGTGGTCCATCTGGCGTGGCTGTTCCAGCCGACCCATCGCCCGGACCTCACCTGGGAGGCGAACGTCCGCGGCTCGCTCCGGGTGTTCGAGGCCGCGGCCGCGGCAGGGGTGTCGACGCTGGTGGTGGCCTCCTCGGTCGGGGCCTACTCCCCCGCTTCCGACGACCGCCCGGTCACCGAGGACTATCCGACGCACGGCTGGCCAGGTGCGGCGTATCCGCGCGAAAAGGCTTACGTAGAGCGGCTTCTGGACTCCTTCGAACGGACGCATCCGGAGATCCGGGTGGTGCGGGTGCGGCCCGGGTTCGTCTTCCAGCGCACGGCGTCGACCGAGCAACGGCGGTTGTTCGCCGGACCGTTCGTGCCGGGCAGCCTGCTCCGGCCGGGCCTCGTGCCGATCGTGCCGGACATCCCGGGCCTGCGGTTCCAGGTCGTGCACGCCGACGATCTCGCCGACGCCATCCGCCGCTGCGTCCTGCGGCCGGTCTCCGGGGCGTTCAACATCGCGACGGAACCGGTGGTAGACCCTCGGCTGCTGGCCCGGCTGCTGCGCGCGCGGCGGGTGCCGGTCCCGGCCGGTTTGGTCAAGCCCGCGCTCGCCGCGGCCTGGCGAATGCATCTGGTGCCCGCGACGCCGGGGCTTTTCGACACGGTGCTGCGGCTGCCGGTGATGGATACCGCACGGGCGCGGTCCGAGTTGGAGTGGCAGCCGACGTGGTCCGCGGAGGCGACCGTCCAGGAGTTTCTGCACGGGTTGCGGCAGGGGAAAGGCGGAGGCACCCCGCCGTTGGCTCCGGACGAGCATCGCGGGCACGAGATCGCTACGGGGGTCGGGCAACGGCCGTAAGGGCCGGGCTGCTCCTCGGGCAGCCCGGCCAGCAGGGGTCACGAAGCCGGGTACTGCTGTTTCCCCAGCAACTCCGCCAGGTGCACCGCGTTCCGCACCAGCGTCGCGTTGGTCGACGCGACCGCCTCGGGCGTCTCGTCCAAGTCCTGGTAGTCGCCGCCCTGCATGGCTTCCCCGTTCCAGTACGTGCCGCCCTGGGCCGGGATGGTGAAGCCGATGTCGTTGAGGGACTGGAAAAGATCCGCGGTGATCTTGTGCGCGCCGTCCTCGTTGCCGACCACCGCGACGACGCCGACCTTGCCGAACATGCCCGGGCGGCCCTCGTCGTCGGTCTCGGACTGTTCGGCGTTCAGCCGTTCCACGACCCGCTGCGCGATGCTCGACATGTGCCCGACCCAGGTCGGCGTCGAGATCAGCACGATGTCCGCGGCGTTGACCTTGCGCCGGATTTCCGGCCATTCGTCGCCGTCGCCCATGTCGGTCTCGATGCCGGGGCGCACGTCATGGTCGGCCACCCGGACCAGTTCGCCGGTCACCCCCCGTTCCGCGAACAGGTCGAGCAGCTGCCGGGCGATCAGGTCGCTGCTGGAGCGGTCCGGCGAGCGCTTGAGGGTGCAGCCGAGGGCGAGAACACGCATCAGGAACCTCCACAGGGGTGCCGACGCCGATCCGGGCGAACCCGGCCTCGGCGAGCACGGTCGGATCGAGCACATTGCGGGTGTCGACCACGACCGGCCGGTCCGCCGCTTCGGCGAGCCGGCACCAGTCGAGGTCGCGGAACTCCGGCCATTCGGTGAGAACGGCCAGCGCGGCCGCGTCTTTCGCGACCAGATAGGGGTCGTCCACGACGGTCGCACCGTCCATTTCGGACTGGACAGCCGGGTCGTAGGCGGTGACCTCGGCGCCCTGCCGGACCAGTTCGGCCGCGACGGCGACCGCCGGGGAATCGCGGACGTCGCCGGTGCCCGCTTTGAACGCCAGGCCCAGAACGCCGACGCGGACGCCGTCGAGCGGACCGTCCGGCCGACCGGTCGCGGCCGTCCGGATCGCGCGGACCATGCGCGTGCGCTGCCGGGCGTTCACCCGCACCGCGTCGCGCAGCAGGCCGAACTCGACGCCCGCCGAATCCGCTGCCCGCAACAGCGCGCTCGCGTCCTTCGGCAGGCACGACCCGCCCCAGCCGGGTCCGGGGGCCAGGAAGTGCGGGCCGATCCGCGGGTCGAGGCCCATCACCGCGGCGACGTCGCGGACATCCGCACCGCACTGTTCGCACAGTTCGGCCAGGGTGTTGGCGTACGACGCCTTCACCGCGAGGAAGCCGTTGCTGGCGTATTTGGCCAGCTCGGCGCTCGCGCTGCTCGTGCGCACCACCCTGGCTTCGGTCGGCGCGTAGAGGAGCGCGACCCGGTCCGCGGCGGGCGAATCCGGCGGATCAGCGCCGACGACCACGCGGTCCGGGCACCGGAAATCGTGCACGACATGGCCTTCGCGCAGGAATTCCGGATTGCTGACCACCGGAAGGTCCGCGCGGCCGAGGCAGTCGGGAATCCGTTGCGCGGTCCCGACCGGCACGGTCGATTTCGTCACCACGATCGTGCCCGGCGCGAGCACGCGGCCAAGGTCGCCGAGGGCGCTGCGCAGCGCGCGCAGGTCCGGGGCGCCGTCTTCGCCCGGCGGGGTCGGCAGGCACAGGAACACGATCGTCGACCCGGCGACGGCGGCGAAATCCCCGGAGAAGGCCAGCGTGCCCTCTCGGAGCCCTTCGGAGACCAATTCCGGCAGCCCCGGTTCGGCGAGGTCGACTTCCCCGTTCCGGAGCCGGGAAACCTTGGCCTCGTCGATGTCTACAGTGGACACTTGATGGCCCATCGCGGCGAAGCAGGCCGCCGTCGTGAGCCCGACGTAGCCCGCACCGAGGACGCCGATCCGCTCAGCCATGCGACACCCCCTCCCGCAGCACCGATTGCGCCGCCGCCAGCACGCGATCCGTGCTCAGCAACAGCAATCCGGCGTCCGGTTCGGCGCCGTGCGGATCGCCGACGTCGCCGACCCACAGCACGACGTGCTGCGGAACGTCCGGCGGCGGACCCCAGCAGCGGGGCGGCGTCGGACCGAAGAGCAGGACGGACGGCGTGCCGAAAGCGGTCGCGAGGTGCCCGACGCCGGTGTCGCCGCACACCACGAGCGCCGCTTCCGCGACGAGCGCGGCCAGTTCGGCCAGCCCGGTCTGTCCGGCGAGCACCGCGTCCGCGCCCAGCCCGACCCGGCGCGCGACCTCCTCCGCCAGCCCGCGCTCGGCCGCCGATCCGGTGAATACCACGCGATGTCCGGCCGCGGCCAGCTCGCGCGCCACCTCCGCGAACCGCTCCGGCGGCCAGCGCCGGGCGGGAAACGCCGCGCCCGGATGCACGACGACGGCCCCCGGCGCCGGACTCGGCCCGGGCGGCGGGGAAATCCGCAGGTCGCGCCGGTCGGCTGGGCACTGGCCGTACTCGACCAGCCGGCACCAGCGGTCGACCTCGTGGAGGCCCGGCGTCCAGTCCAGGCCCGGGATCTCCGGGACGGCCCGGTTGCGGTGGGTGAGCAGCGTGCCCGGCAGGACGGCCATCAGGTCGCGGATGCTCTCCGGGCCGTTGCCGTGCAGGTTCACCGCCAGCCGCGGCGGCGGACCCGGCCAGCGCAGGACGCCGAGCCCGGGGGTGGGCAGCAGTTCGTCCACCGCGTCGACCAGTTCGACCAGGTCCCGGAGCCAGGCGGGCGCGGCGAGCACCAGCCGTTCTTCCGGATGAGCCTGGCGCAGGCCGCGCAGGGCGGGGACCGCGGTGAGCAGGTCGCCGATGCCCAGGGCGCGCAGAGCCAGGATGCTCATGGCCGGGCCTCCTCCGCGATTCGGCGGCTCACGGCCACGACCCCTCCTCCGAAGCGCACACGACCAGTTCCCGCACCTCCGCGTCCGGCGGCTGGCCGAGCGCGAACGCGATCGTTCCGGCGACATGTTCCGGCCGGTTCAGCTTCGCGTCCGCGGGCGGGCGGTACTGCTCCGTCCGGTCGTCGAAGAAGCGGGTCCACATCCCGCCCGGGACGAGCAGCGTCACGCCGACGCGGCCCGCCAGCTCCGCGGCCAGCGCGCGCGTGAAGCCGACCACGCCGAATTTCGACGCGCAGTATGCGGTCGCGTCGCTGACGGCCTTGATGCCGAGCGTCGAGGACACCGTGACGATCCGGCCGTGCGACTGCTCCAGGTACGGCAGCGCGGCGCGCACCACGGCGACCGTGCCGAGGAGGTTCACGTGCACGACTCGCTCCCAGTCCTTCGCCGGGACCTCGCCGAGCGGACCGCACGCGTCGATCCCCGCCGCGGTCACCACGCCGTCGAGACCGCCCGCTCTTTCGGCCACCTCGCGGACGGCTGCCTCGGCCGCGCCGGAGTCCGCGAGGTCGACCTGCACGAATTCCACTCCGTCGGCGGGTTCGGCACGGTCCAGCACCCAGGGGGTGCCGCCCTCCGCGCGGACCGCCTCGACGGTCGCGGCGCCGAGACCGGACGCGCCGCCGGTGATCAGGACGTTGCCAAGAGAACGCATCAGACTCCCTCGAAGATTCACTGGCCGGCCGCGGCGGCGACCAGCCTCGTCGTCGAATAGCCGGGCAGGGTCGGCACCAGCACGACCTCGCCGCCGTGCCGTTCGACCACCGCCCGTTCGGGCAGCTCCGCCTCGGCGTAATCGCCGCCCTTGACCCAGACGTCCGGCCGCAGCCGTTCCAGGATCGCGACCGGGGACGATTCGTCGAAGACCGCCACCGCGTCCACCACGGACAGTGCGGTCAGCAGGCGTGCCCGGTCCGGCGCGGACAACAGCGGACGTCCCGGGCCTTTCAGCCGGCGGACGGAACTGTCCGAGTTCACGCACACCACCAGGGCGTCGCCGAGAGCGCGCGCCTGGCGCAGCAGGCTGACGTGGCCGGGGTGCAGAAGGTCGAAACAACCCCCGGTCGCGACGAGCCGTCCACCGGCCGCGCGGACCCGTTCCGCTACCGCGAAAGCGTTTCCGGCCGAGAAATCCGGAGTGTCCACACTGGACTCAGCGGCGCGGTCTTCCTCAATGGACAGTGCACTGGCCCCGCCCGCGGCGACAAACCGCGCTGCCGCCTCGACCGCAACGCGCACTGCGTCCGCAATCGGAGCACCGTCGAGCAAGCCAGCTGCCGCAGCCGCCGCGAACCGATCGCCCGCGCCGCAAGTATCCGTGGCGCTGCCGCTGACTTGCGCACCTTCCGGCACCGAAATCCGGCGCACTGACTTACCGTCAGCCACCAAGGCGCCTCGGGAACCGATAGTCACGGCGACCGCGTCCGCGCTCCAGCGTTCACGCAGCAGACCCGGCATCTCGAGCGCGTCCGGAACCACTGCGGTGGCCTCGCTGGCGTTCGGCGTGACCAGCCGCGTTCCCGGCACCGGCTCGGTCCCGCGCGGATGCGGGTCCCACACCACCGGGATCTCGTCCGCCAGCTCGGTCAGCACTTCCCGCAGCCGCTGGTTCCGCGTCATGCCCCGGCCGTAGTCGGACACCAGGATCGCCCCGGCACCGCGCAACGCGCGCTCGGCACGGTCCGGCAGGCCGTCCGCGGACGCGACGCCTTCGCCGGAATCCAAGCGCACCAACGATTGCCCCGCCGCGCGGATCCGCGTCTTCGACACGGTGCGGCCCTCCAGCGGGACCGGCACCAGCGTCACTTCCGGTTCGAGCAGCCCGGCGAGCGTGCGGGCGGAACGATCGTCGCCGAGTGCGGTCACGAGAACCACCTCAGCGGTCGACCGGGCTGCCAGCACGGCGGCGAGACCTGCTCCGCCAGCGCGCAGCCACCGGCGGGTCACGTCGACGACCGGGACGGGCGCGTCCGGGCAGAGCCGTTCCGCGACGCCCTCGGCATCCACGTCGAGGAATACGTCGCCGACCACCACCAGCGGCTTCACGCGGGCACCCCGAGCGCGTCGTCCAAGGCTTCGCACAACGCGTGCACCAGCGCCAGATGCAGTTCCTGCACGGTGGCCGTGCTCGGCGCGTCGACCGCCACCGCGTCGTCGCACAACGCGGCGAGCGGGTTCGGCGCCGGTCCGGTGAACGCCCAGGTGGTCACGCCGATTTCCTGCGCCGCTTTCGCCGCCGCGACGACGTTTTGGCTGGTGCCGCTGGTCGACAGGCAGACGAGCACGTCGCCGGGCCGTCCGTGGGCGCGGACCTGGCGGGCGAACAACTCCGCTTCGTCGTAGTCGTTGCCGATCGCGGTCAGCGCCGAGGTGTCGGCGTGCAGCGCGATTGCCGACAGGGGACGGCGTTCGCGGCGGAACCGGCCGACCAGCTCGCCGGTCAGGTGCTGCGCTTCGGCGGCGCTCCCGCCGTTGCCGCACGCGAGCAACCGCCCGCCGTCTTCGAAAACACTGGCCAGATGGGTTCCCCACGCGGCAATGCGCGGCGTGGCGAAACGCAATCGTTGCGCGGCCGAGCACAAGTCGGCGAAGTGGTCTGCCATGACGGCACCTCCTCAGAAAGTCAGCGGTTCCGGTGACGCCGGACCACGAACGGACCTAACGCCAGAACATCCACCGGAGCCGAACCGAAACACTCCAACGCGTCGCGCGGAGAATCGACCATCGGCCGCCCCGCGGTGTTCAGGCTGGTATTGACGACGACCGGAAGCCCGGTCCGGTGCGCGAATCCGGAAAGCACGCGCGCGGTTCGCGGATCGTCTGTCGGGTCGACGGTTTGCACCCGGGCGGTACCGTCCACATGGGTCACCGCGGGCAGCCGCTCGCGCCACTCGTCGGCGACGTCGTGCACGAAAAGCATGTAGGGACTGGGAAACGGGCCGCGCGAGAAGATCTCCTCCGCGCGGTCGGCGAGCACCATCGGGGCCACCGGGCGGAATTGCTCGCGGCCCTTCACGTCGTTGAGCCGCTCCAGATTCCCGGCGCGACCGGGGTGCGCGAGCAGCGACCGGTGCCCGAGCGCACGCGGGCCGAACTCGGCGCGGCCTTGGAACCAGGCCACGATCTGGTCGTCAGCCAGTGCGTCCGCCACCGCGTCCGAGACGTCGTCCGGTCGTTCGTAGTCCAGTTTCGCCTTCTGCAGAATGGCTTCCAGCTCGGCGTCGGTCCACTCGCGACCGAGCGCGGCGCCGGACATCGGTTCGATCCGCTCGCCCGCGTCGGCCGCCAGCTGAAGCGCGGCTCCGAGCGCGGTCCCGGCGTCTCCGGCGGCGGGCTGGATCCAGACGGATTCGAACGGGCTTTCCGCGTGCAGCCGGGTGTTGGCCACGCAGTTGAGCGCGATGCCGCCGGCCAGGGTCAACCTCCGGTGCCCGGTCTGGTCGTGCAGCCAGCGGGCGAGGTCGAGGAGCACTTCTTCCAGGACATGCTGGACACTGGACGCGAGATCCGCGTGCCGCCGCGTCGGTTCCTCGCCCGGCGCACAGCGCGGCGCGAGAGCGGACCAGTCGATCAGCTCAGTGCGAAATCCTCCATCGCCGGTCACGTAGACGCGCTCGCGGAGATAATCGAGATGCACCGGTCCGCCGTAGGACGCCAGCGCCATCACTTTGTACTCGTCGCTCGACCGCGCGAAGCCCAAATGTTCGGTAAGATCCTCGTAGCACAGACCGAGCGAGTGCGGAAGCTTTTGCGCGGCAAGCTCTTTGAACCGTCCGTCGCGATACTCGCCGGCCAGGTACGACGTGCTTTCGCCGCGTCCGTCCGCGACCAGCACCGCGGTGTCGCCCGGCGGCCCGGCCAGCGCGGCCGACGCGGCGTGCGCGACGTGGTGCCGGACGAACCGGGCCTTCCGCTGGTCCAATCCGGGCAGTTCGCTGGCGAGGAATTTCGGGGCGCGGCGGGCGAATTCAGTCCGCAATTCCTCGCCGCTGGGATCGTGTCCGGCGAGGCCGGGTTCGACCAGGTCCGGATCGTAGGAAAACCCCACCGCGTCGAGGTCCGCCGCGGTGAGCCCGGCCCGCTCGAGGCACCAGCGCGCGGCCTGCCCCGGCTGTTCCCACGCCGAGAACGGCACCGCCTGCTTGCCGTGCTTGCGCCGGCTGAACCGCTCTTCCTCGGCCGCCGCGACGATCCGGCCGTCGACGACCAGCGCGGCGGCGGGGTCGTGGAACACCGCGTTGATTCCCAGGAAGCGCACCCGCTCATCCCCTCTCCCCGCCGGGCGGACCCCGGTGGCCCGCCGTCCCGGAAGCACTACCCGGCGAAGTCGGGGATAAACGAAGCAGCCGGAAAAGCCCAGGACGTCGCTACTCACCGAAGCGACACCCCGGTTTCAAGCGGCCGCGACCTGCCGAGCCAGCGAAATGCTCGCACCGCGGCGTCGACATGCATCATCGGAGAAGACGCCCGGCGAAGGCGGGAGCACGTCGCCGTTCCCCCGACACCACCACCGTCTCACGCAGCCGCGACCTGCCGCGCCGCGAACCAGTCCACCGTCCGCCGCAACCCCTCCCCCGCAGCGACCCGCGGGGACCAGCCGAGCACTTGCCGGGCCAGCGAAATGTCCGGGCACCGCCGCCGCGGATCGTCCACCGCTGCCTCGACATGCACGATCCGCGAGGACGACTGGGTAATCGCGATCACCCGTTCCGCGATCTCGCGCACCGAAAGCTCATGCGGGTTGCCGATATTCACCGGTCCGGGGTAGCCCGACCGCGCCAACGCGAGCAAACCGTCGACGGTGTCGTCCACATAACACAACGAGCGCGTCTGCCGTCCGCTGCCTTCGACGGTCAGCGGTTCCCCCGCGAGCGCCTTGGTGATGAAGGACGGCACCATCCGCCCGTCGTCGGCTCGCATGCCGGGGCCGTAGGTGTTGAAGATCCGCGCGATCCCGGTGTCCGCGCCCTTCTCCCGGCGCATCGCGCTGGTCAACGCCTCGGCATAGCGTTTGGCCTCGTCGTACACACTGCGCGGCCCGATCGGATTCACGTTGCCCCAATAGGTTTCGCGCTGCGGATGCTGCAGCGGGTCGCCGTACACCTCGCTGGTGGACGCGAGAACGAACCGTGCCCCGCGCGCCGCGGCGAGGGCGTTCTCGGTGCCGGCCGAACCCACGCGCAGCGTCTCGAGCGGCAGCCGGTAATAGTCCCGGGGAGACGCTGGCGAGGCCAGGTGGAACACCACGTCGACCGCCCCCGGGACCGGGATCGGCCTGGTCACGTCGTGCTCCAGCAACCGGAACCGCGGATGTCGGGCGACGGCGTCGAGCGCGCCGGGGCGGGCCGTCGCGAGGTTGTCCACTGCGGTCACTCTCGCGCCCTCTTCGAGCAGTTTCGCGCACAGCCGCGCGCCTACGAATCCGGCTCCGCCGGTGACTACCGCGTGGGAGAAAGCCATGTCGCGCGGGATACCCTTGCCACGCCGCGTTAACCACCGCGACTCACGGGTAACCGCCGGGCATGCGAGTACTCCTGACCGGCTGGGCGAGTTTCGCCCGCGGCGAGGCCACCGCGGGCGACGTGCTGAGTTTGCGCGCGGTGAGCGACGTCCTCACTCAAGCCGGGGTCGACCACCTGACGGTGTGGAGCCCCGCGTTCCGCCCCGAAGGCCCGCACCTGGCCGAAGCCGAGCCGGACGCGTTCACCCACGTCGTCTTCGCCTGCGGACCGTTGCGCGGCACGCAACTGCGCGAGTTGCACCAGCGTTACGCGCACTGCCGACGGCTGGCGATCGGCGTGTCCGTGCCCGATCCAGCCGACCCGGCGGTCACCGGATTCGACCTGGTCCTCCCCCGCGACGACGGCGACGCCTGCGCCGCGGACCTCTCGCTGGCGGCCTGGCTCGAAGCACCGCCGGTAGTCGGCGTGCTGCTCGCGCCGGACCAGCCCGAATACGGCGCGGACCGACGCCACGACACGGTGCACGCGACCCTCGCCGAATGGCTGCGCGACCTCGACTGCGGCCGCGTCCCGCTCGACACCCGCCTCGCCACCGACGACTGGCGGCATTGCGCGACCCCGGACCAGTTCGTGAGCACGCTGTCCCGGATGGACGTGCTGGTCAGCACCCGGCTGCACGGCCTCGCGCTCGGCCTCAAAGCGGGGATCCCGGTGCTCGCCGTCGACCCCGTCGCGCACGGCGGCAAAGTGACCGCCCAGGCACACGCGCTGCGCTGGCCCGCCGTCCTGCCCGCGGACGCCGCCCGCGCCGACCTCGACAAGTGGTTCGACTGGTGCTGCTCCGCCGAAGCCCGCGCCCGGGCCGCCGCGGAACACCCGTTCCCGGGACCGCTCGCCGAACTCGTCGGCGCGCTCAAGGGAATGCCGTGAACCGGACAACCGTCGTCGTGGCCACCCGCAATCGGGCCGGCGAACTGGCCCGCACTCTCAGTGAACTGTCCACAATGGACCCCAAGCCGCCCGTAATCGTCCTGGACAACGGTTCTGCCGATGACACGGCGAAGGTCGCGGCCTCCTTCGAGCAGGTGCGGGTGATCCGAAGCCCGCACAATCACGGTGCTGCGGCGCGCAACCAAGGCGTCATCGCTGCTCAGACGCCGTATGTCGCGTTCAGCGACGACGACTCCTGGTGGGCCTCCGACGCCCTGCGCCGCGCCGAAAACCTCTTCGACGCGCACCCGCGGCTCGGCCTCCTCACCGGCCGGACCCTGGTCGGCCCGCACCAGCGCGAAGACCCCATCACGCCAGCCCTCGCCCACAGTCCATTGGGGACTCCGCCGGACGCGCCCGGCCCGCTCGTGCTGGGGTTCCTCGCCTGCTCCGCGATCGTGCGCAGGTCGGCGTTCCTGCAGGTCGGCGGATTCAGCCCGATGCTCCACTTCGGAGCCGAGGAACAGCTGCTCTCCTACGATCTCGCCGCCGCGGGCTGGCAACTCTGCTACGCGGAAGACGTCGTGGCCCACCATCACCCGTCTTCCGCGCGCCCCTCGCCGGGCTGGCGACAGCGAGCCGAAGCGCGGAACCAACTGCTCATCAGCTGGCAGCGACGACCAGCCGACGTCTGCGCGACCCAGCTGCGGCGGCTGCTCACCCACGCGCGTCGGAACCCAGGTCTGCTCGCCGCACTGGCCGCCGCCGCGGTCCGGCTGCCGCGCGCGCTGGCTCACCGCCGGGTGCTGCCCGCCGCGATCGAACGACAAGCCCGGCTGACGGAGGGATGAGCATGGACCGGACGTCCGTTGTGGTCATCACGCACAACCGCCGCGACCAGCTGCGGGAAACGCTCAAGCACCTGGTCGCGCTGCCGGAGCGGCCGCCGATCCTGGTGGTGGACAACGCGTCCTCCGACGGCACCGCCGACCTGGTCGCCCGCGATTTCCCCTCGCTGCGGCTGATTCGGCTCGACCAGAACCTCGGTGCGGTCGGCCGCAACATCGCGGTCCGCGAGGTGACGACGCCGTACGTGGCGTTCTGCGACGACGACACCACCTGGCAGCCAGGCTCCCTCACCCGCGCCGCCGACGTGCTCGACGCCCACCCCGGCCTCGGCTCGGTGACCGGCCGCTGCCTGGTCGAACCGGACTTGTGGGAAGACCCGATCACGCCGGAGATGCGGTTTTCGCCGGTTCCCGGCCCGGAGTGGCTGCCCGGCCCCGCGCTGCTCGGCGTGATGGCCGGATTGACGATGTTCCGCGTGCGCGCTTTCCGCGACGTGGGCGGCTTCTCGCCGCGCATGTGGCTCGGCGGGGAGGAAGAACTGCTCGCGCTCGACCTCGCCGCGCGGGGCTGGCGGATGTGCTGGCGGGAGGACGTCGTGATCCACCACGCACCGTCGAAACTCCGCGATCCGCGGCGACGGCGAGGGTTGGGGATCCGGAATACCTTGTGGACCTTGATGTTGCGCCGTCCGTGGCGCTCGGTGCTCCGCCGGGGAGCCGCGGTACTCGCCTCCGCACCCCGAGACCGGACGACGATCGCCGCGGTGGCCGAGTGCCTGCGCGGGCTTCCGTGGGTGCTGCGGGAACGGGCCGTCGTCCCGGCCGAAGTGGAGCACGGGCTGCGACTGCTGGAAGAACCGCAGCGGAAGTCGGCCGCGCGCAGCTACACCGGATAGCCGTCCGTGAGGGGAACCCTGAGGGACTCTGAGTCCCTCAGGGTTCCCCTCACGGACAAAACACCTACCGTGCCGCGGCCAGCCCAGACTCCCCTGCCGGCATCGCCTTCTCGTAGGCCCGGACGGTCTCCGCCGCGATCCGGTCCCACGAGTACCGTGCCCGGACCCGTTCCTGGCCCGCCGTCCCCAGTGCCTCCAGCTCGGCCGGCTCGTCCAGCAAAGCCCGCAGGCGGGCCGCCAGCCGGGCCGGGTCCCGGGGCGGCACCAGGCGGCCGGTGATCCCGTCGACCACCGTGTCCGTCAAACCGCCGACCGCGGCCGCCACGACCGGCACCCCGCACGCCATCGCTTCCAGCGGGACGATCCCGAACGGTTCGTACCACGGCGTGCACAGCACCGCGTCCGCCGAACGCAGCAGAGCTGGCATCTCAGCCCGGCTCACCTGACCTGCCAGCCGCACCCGGTCGGCCACCCCCAGCCGCTCCGCCAAGCGGCGCAGCCGCTGTGCCTCCGGATCCTGGGCGAGCGCGCCGGACGCCGGTCCGCCCGCGATGACCAGCTCCGTCTCCGGCACTCGCGGCAACGCGGCGATGGCCAGGTCGAATCCCTTGCGCGGCACCAGCCTCCCGACCGAAACCAGCCGCTTGGGCGCGGTCTTCGGCACCACCGGGCCGCCGACGCCGAACCGGTCCAGGTCGACCCCGCACGGCACCACCGAAATCCGCTGCCGCGGCACCCCTTGCCGGGCCAGTTCGAAGACCTCGTCCGAGCACGTCGCGACGATCCGGTCGACCTGCTTGCCGACCATCCGCTCCAGCCGCGCCCGCTCCGGCGGGCTCGTGTCGGCGTCGCCCTGGTGCCGCCGTTTCACCACGCCGAGCGCGTGAAACGTCTGCACCGCCGGCACCTTGGCCTCCCGCGCGGCCAAGACCGTCGCGATGCCGGACATCCAGAAGTGCGCGTGCGCCACGTCCGGCGGCTCCTCCGTCCACCGGTCGCGCAGCCAGCTGCCGAATTCGCCCATGTGCGGCAAAAGCTCGTCCTTCGGCAACCGGCGCGCGGGACCGGCCGGAACGTGCACCACGCGGTAGCCCGCCGGGGTCTCCACCGCGGCGGGAGCGTCCGGGTCGTCCCGTCGCGTGTACACCGTCACCTCATGGCCGCCGCGCACAAGCGCCGCGGAAAGGTCGGCGACGTGGACGTTCTGCCCGCCCGAGTCCTCCTCCCCCAGCGCGGCGAGCGGGCTGGCGTGCTCGGACACCATCGAGATCCTCATCAGACTCCTTCCGCAACGGGGACGGTTTCGGCGAGCAGGCGGTCCCACCGGGTCAGAAACGCGTCGAGACCGAAGTGCGCCAGTGCGTGTTCGCGGGCCGCTTTCCCGGCCAGCACGGCGAAATCGGGTTCGTGCACCAGCTCGCGAAACCGCCGCGCGAGCACTTCGATGTCGGCGGAGCACACCCCGGCGTCCGGGGGCACCGCCGAAGGAGCCTCCGTGGAGGCCACCGCGACGATCGGCATCCCCAGATGCATCGCTTCCAGCAGCGACAGGCCGAGCGACGTCCAGCGCGCGGTGTGCAGGTACACGCGGTGCCGGGCGAGTTCGTCGTGCAGCCGGGGCGGACGCACGTCGCCCTGCCCGCCGGGCAGGCCGTCGGTGCCCATGCCGAACACGTTCACCGGCGCGATCTCGCGGAACGCGGGCAGCAGATCGGCCCCGGTGACGCGGGCGCGGCGGCGCGGTTCGTTGATCATCGCCGCGCCCGCGGGCAGTTCGCCGGTGTAGCGCTCGCCCGGGTCCGGGATGCCGTGCGGGATGACGACCACCGGGGCGAGCCCGTTGTCCCACATCAGCGCGTTGTACGAGGTGACGTGCACGATCGGCACCGCGTCCTGTCCGGCCATCGGATGCTGCGAGACCGCGGCGCCGTGCCGGGGCGCGTTGTGCTCGACGTACACCATCGGCACCCGCGAACCCAGCTGCGGCCGGACGAACGCGGCCTCCTCCGGCCGCTGCAGCACGACCACGTCCGGCTCGGCGTCCGCGAGCCGGTCGACGGGGACCTCGGTCACCGAAGGCCAGTCCCGTCCCGCCCGGCCCAGCCCCCACGGAGCGCCCTCGGGGCCCGCCGGGACGAAATACTCGTGCCGGCCGCGCACGAACGCGTCGGTCCACGACCCGTGGACGTGCCAGAGCAAGATCTTCATGGGCCTTGGCTTATCCGCGCGGAATCGACGTTAAACCAGGCCTCGTGCGGGGTATCCCGGTCAGCTTTCGCCGCGGAAATTGTCGCCCGACTGGGGATGCCCCCGCTTCGACCGCCCTTCCTCGTCCTCGAGGGGACTCTGCGGGTCCGGCCGCCGGGGCGGGCGTCCTTCGTCTTCGTCCACCCGCGTACGGCGCGGATTCGCCGCCTTCTGCTCCGAATGTCGTTCGTCGGTCATGCCGCCTCCAACACGGTTTTGAGCCGTCCTCGACGCCCGTGCGCACGAGGAACCCGTTCGCTCCGCCTCGAGTCACCAGTCCGGGCGGCGCACCGCGGGAAGCCGGTCCAGCGTCGCCGCCACCGCCGCGGCCACCCGCGGTTCGCTCAGCGGAGCACCCGCCGGGCCGTGCGGAAGCACCTCGACCTCGACCCCGGCCTCGCGGGCCGAGGCGACGCGGTTGCCGTACGCGGCGAACCACTCGCGGGACGCGCGCCCGTCGCCCTCCGGGTCAGGCCCGACGAGCAGCACTGAGCGCACCGCGTCCGGGTGCTGTTCGGCCAGCCGCAACGCGACCGGCACCAGCTGGCCGCCCGCCACGACGTCGGCCAGCGGCTTGGCCTCGGCGGCCTGCTCGAGCAGCGCCGGGGCCCGATCCGGCGGGCAAGCCACGATCCGGTGCTCCGGAGCCGCCTGCCGCCAGCCCGGCGGGGCCTCGTCGCTGGCGCCTTCGTCCAGGACCACGAGCATCCGCTCAGTCATCTGCCAGGACCTCCTTCGCGCGGCTCCTCCCGGCGGCGTACCCGGGGGGTCCGGCGCGAAACCCCGAGTTTGGCCGTCGCCTGCCGGGGTACCCGCGCGGGTCGGGCCGAGAGAACGGAGACAAGGTGCGGGACGGGATCGCCGAACCATGGGGCACGCGTACACCGTACGGTCCGGGCGAGGACTGGCCCGTGCGCGTGGACTGCCATCTCGCGGACGGCTTGGAGGTGGGCGAGGTCGACCGCTGGGTCCGTTCGGCCGCTGTCCTGCACTCGAACGGCGACGGGCTGGACATCGCGGTGAAGGACGGCCGCATCGCGGGCGTCCGGGGAAGGGCCGACGATCGCGTCAACCGCGGACGGCTCGACCCGAAAGACCTCTTCGGCTGGCAGGCCAACAACGCGCCGGACCGGCTGCGCACGCCGCTGGTGCGCGACCATGGCGTGCTCCGTGAGTCCACTTGGGACGAAGCGATGGACCGGATCGTCCAGCGCAGCCGCGAATTGCTCGACACCGACGGTCCCGGGTCGCTCGGTTTCTACACCAGCGGACAGCTTTTCGCCGAGGAGTACTACACGCTGGCCGCGATCGCGCGCGGCGGCCTCGGCACGAACCACCTCGACGGCAACACCCGGCTGTGCACCGCGACCGCGGGCGAATCGCTGAAGGAAAGCTTCGGCTGCGACGGCCAGCCGTCCTCCTACACCGACCTCGACCACGCCGACGTCATCGCGCTGTTCGGGCACAACGTCGCCGCGACCCAGCCGGTGCTGTGGTCTCGCATCCTCGACCGGCTCGCCGGTCCGCAACCTCCGCGGCTGCTGTGCGTCGATCCTCGGAAGACTCCGGTCGCGGAAGCCGCGGAGCTGCATCTGGCCCCGCTGCCCGGGACGAACGTCGCTCTGCTGAACGGGATCCTGCACGAGGTCGTCCGCCACGGCTGGTGTGACGACGCCTGGGTCGACCGGCATACCGTCGGTTACGACGATCTCGTCAAGATCGTCCGCGATTACCCGCCCGAGCGCGCGGCGTCGATCTGCGGGGTCCCGGCCGACGAGATCCGGGCGGCCGCGAGGCTGGTCGGGACGACGGATCGGCTGCTGTGCACCGTGCTGCAAGGCTTCTACCAATCGCACCAGGCGACCGCCGCCGCCGTGCAGGTGAACAATCTCGTGCTGCTGCGCGGAATGCTGGGCAAACCCGGCTGCGGCGTGCTGCAGATGAACGGCCAGCCGACCGCCGAGAACACCCGCGAATGCGGGGCCGACGGCGATCTCACCGGGTTCCGGAACTGGAACAACGACGCGCACGTGGCCCAGCTCGCGGAGCTGTGGAACGTGCCGGCGGAGCAGATCCCGCACGACGGCCCGCCGACCCACCTGATGAAGATGCTCGACCTCGCCGAGAGCGGCGACCTGCGGTTCTGGTGGATTTCCGCGACCAACCCGGCGGTGTCGCTGCCCGAACTCGCGCGGGTCCGGAAGATTCTGGGCCAGGACCGCCTGTTCCTCGTCGTGCAGGACGCGTTCCGCACCGAGACCGCGGAATTCGCCGACGTGGTCCTGCCCGCGGCGATGTGGGGCGAGAAAACCGGGACCTTCACGAACGCCGACCGCACCGTGCATCTGTCCGAGAAGGCAGTCGACCCGCCCGGACAAGCGCGGCCGGACCTCGACATTTTCCTCGATTACGCGCGCCGGATGGATCTCCGCGACCGCGACGGCGCCGCCTTCCCGCCATGGCACGACGCCGAATCCGCCTACGCGGCTTGGCAAAAGGCTTCCGCCGGACGCCCTTGCGACTACAGTGGACTGTCCTATGAGAAGCTCCGGGTGGTCAGCGGAGTCCAGTGGCCAGTCGACGAAGCGCATCCGGACGGCACCGAACGCCTTTACGCCGACGGGAAGTTCTTCGCCGATCCGGACTATTGCGAGGAATACGGCAAGGACCTGAACACCGGCGAGCCGGTCAAGCCGGAGGAATACCGCGAGTACAACCCGGACGGCAAAGCCATGCTGAAGGGCGCCGAGTACCTGGTGCCGACCGAACCGCCCAGCGCCGAGTACCCGTTCGCGCTGATCACCGGGCGGACGCTGTACCACTTCCACACCCGCACGAAGACCGGCCGCGCGCCGCAGCTGGAAACGGCCGCCCCGGAGGTTTGGGTCGAACTGTCCGGCCAGGACGCCGAACGAGCCGGGATCGCCGAGGGCGACCTGATCGAGATCCGCACCCCGCGCGGGCGCGTCCGCGCTCAAGCGCGCCCGTGCGGGATCCGCGAGGGGGTGCTGTTCCTGCCCTTCCACTACGGCTACTGGGACACCGCCGACCCGACCGGTGCGGACGGCGTCCGCGCGGCCAACGAGCTGACCATCACGGACTGGGATCCGGCGTCGAAGCAGCCGCTGTTCAAGACAGCCGCCGCGGCGCTGCGCAAGGTCTCCGACGGGATCGCGAAGAAGCCCGTCGCGCTGGGCAACCGGGCGGTGTCCGAACAGCTCGTCGAGTAACCCCGGTCAGAGCAGATCGCGAGGCACCCTCCGATGCCAATTCCGCGACACCAGCCGCCGGTCCCCCTCGTACCCGTCCAGCCGGGCGTCGATCACGAACTCGTCCCGCGTGCAGCTCACCCGCGTGTACGTCTCCGTCCGCACCCGCCAATCGCCCCGCTCGAACGTGACCGTCCATGAGGTTTCCGCGGCCGGGGAACAGAAATCGTCCGCCACCCACGTGTAACGCTCGTGCACGTCCCGGGTGATCTCCAGGTCGATGTCGTCGTACCGGATCGTGCCCGAATTCTTCACCACGTCCAGCGCCGAACGGTAGTCGACCAGATCCCGCGAGACCGTCCACTTCTGCTCCGGCCGGCTCACCTGCGTGGTCGGCAGCGGCGGCGTCCCCTCCGGTTCGCCGAACTCGTCCGGGGCGACCTCGTCCGGCTCGCCGGTCGGCCGCACCGGCAAAGTCAGCGCGCTCGCGCCGGTCCGCACGGAAAGCGTGACCGGTTCCGGCGGCGGCCAGGCGAGCGGCCAGTACGAAGTGGACAGTGCGAGCCGGATCCGGTGCCCGGCCGGAAACGCTTGCGCCACCCCGTTCAGTTCGAAGTCCACAGTGCACTCTTCGCCCGGGGCGAGCGGCTGAGGGTTCTCGTGCCCGTCCCGGTGCGTGAGGTTCAGCAGCCCGTACGTCACCCGCGTCGCCCGGCCGTCCGGGGCGACGTCCGACAGCCGCGCGGCCACCATCGCCACCGGCCGGTCCGCCGAAACCCGCAGCCGAACCCGTGGCGCGCCAAGGATTTCACAACGCTCGGTGAGCACGTCGGTGTCGAACACGAGCGACCCGCCGTCCTCCTCGCGCTGGTCGTACGGCAGGTCCGGCGGCGCGCTGTACGACGCCCACTTCCCGGCGAACTGCCCGACCGACAACGGCGAAGACACCCTCAGCGTCTCCTCTTCGACCGGCTCGCCGGGCCGCGCGAGCCGATGCGGCTCAAGGGCGTACTCCGTCGGCCGGACATGCGGCGAGGGCCATTCCGCCTCCCCGACCCAGCGCCCGGGACGGTCCTCATAGGACGTCGACGGCGGCACGCTCTCCTGCATCCACGTGCGCAGGACCGGACCGTCCATCACGCCGTTGTCCGCGTTCTTGAGCCAATGGTCCCACCAGCGCACGACTTCCTGCAGGTACCCGATCGCCGGCCCGGGTTCGCCGAGGTGCGGGTACTTGTGCGACCACGGCCCGATCAAGCCTCGGCACGGCACGTCGAGATGCGCCAGCAGCCGGGTGACCGCGTTGGAATACCCGTCAGCCCAGCCGCTCGAGGCCAGCACCGGGCACTGCACGCCGGAGTAGTCCTCGGAAACCGAAGCGTGCCGCCAGTAACTGTCGCGCCGCTGGTGGCGCAGCCACTGTTCGGCCCACAGGCTGCAGTTTTCCAGCCGCTCCCGCCACATGTCGCGCCAGCGGTCCCCCACCAGCGCCGGGTCGGGCGGCATCGTGGCTTCGCCGAACATCGTGCCGGACTCGGCGATGTTGTCCGACAGCAAGCAGCCGCCCATGTAATGCATGTCGTCGGCGAACCGGTCGTCGGTGAACGAGGAGATGACGATCGCGCCGAGGCTCGGCGGTTTCCGCGCCGCGACCTGCAGCGCGGCGAACCCGCCCCAGGAAAGGCCCATCATCCCGGTGCGCCCGTCGCACCACGGCCGGTCGGCGAGCCAGGCCAGCACGTCCTCGGCGTCTTGCTGTTCCTGCTCCAGGTACTCGTCCGCGAGCACGCCCTCCGATTCCCCGGAGCCGCGCAGGTCGACGCGCACGCAGGCGTACCCGTGCCCGGCCAGATAAGGGTGGTGGATCGAGTCGCGGACGGAGGTCAGATCTCGCTTGCGGTACGGGATGTACTCGACGATCCCCGGCACAGGCAGCGCTTCCGATCCGGCGGGCCGCCAGATCCGCGCCGCCAGCCGGGTGCCGTCCGAAACCGGGATCCGGACGTCCTCGTCCTCGATGATCTCGTACGGCAGCGAGGGAAGAGCGCGCGTGATCATGTCTGCCGGGTACCCGGCACCGCGCGGGTGAAACGGTGTTGCCCGCAGCGGGAGAACGGGTACCCGTCGCGCATGATCAGTATGAAAGCCCAGCTGTATCAAGCGTACCTGCGCGTGACGCGGCAGAAGGCCTTCTACGACGACGCGCGCGTGCTGCACCAGCGCCTGCACCGCCACCAGCGGCCGTCGCAAGCCCGGCCGCCGCGGAAGCTGCGCAAGCACTTCGATCTCGAGCACCGCGAGGTGCACGGGTTCGCGTGCTGGACCGTGCGGCCGCGGGCGAAGGCCGGGCTGCATGTCTTCCACCTGCACGGCGGCGGCTACGTCGAGGAAATCGAATCACAGCACTGGGAATTCGCCGCCGACCTGGTGCGCCGGCTCGGCTGCACGGTCACGCTGCCGATCTACCCGCTCGTCCCGCGGCACAGCAACGTCGAGACGATCCCCATGGTGCAAGCCGCCTTCGAGCAAACGCTTGGCGCCGAACCCGCCGAAAACACCGTCCTGTCCGGCGATTCCGCCGGGGCCGCCCTAGCGCTGGCGGTCGCGCAGCGGCTCCGCGACGAGGGCCGTCCGCAGCCGAAACAGACGGTCCTGATCTCGCCGTGGCTGGACGTGACGCTGGAAGACCCGATTTCGGTCGTACTGGACGAACACGACCCGATGCTCGGCATCACCGGCCTGCGCGAGGCGGGCAAGATGTACGCCGAGGGCACAGACCCGCACGACCCGCGGATCAGCCCGTTGTACGCGGACCTCACCGGGCTCGGCCCGTTCAGTCTGTTCATCGGCACCCGCGACGTGCTCCTGCCGGACGCGCGCCGCTTCGCCGACCGCGCCCGCGACGCCGGGATCGACGTCGATTACGCCGAGTATCCCGGCATGTTCCACAACTGGCTCATGCAGCAGATCCCCGAGGGCCGCCAGGCGCGCAACCACCTCGAACGCATCCTCCGCCGCTAGCCGCCGAAACCGCGCCACGACGGCTGGCCGCGACGACCAATCCAGCTGTCGTCGCGGCCGGCCGTCGTCCCGGCCTCACTCCAACGGCAGCGGCACGCCGCGACGACTGGTCCGGTAGTCGTCGCGGCTGGCCACTGTCCCGTCCTCCGCGCGGACAGTGTGGACAGACCGCCGGGCCTTCGCCATATGCCGCCCCGTTTTCACCGCTTCCGCACGGGACTTCGCCGTGTTCGCCGCGCGCTGGTGCCCCTCCACGCGGTTCTTCCACAGCTGGTTCTCATACAGCGTCTCGACGTCGCCCTCCACCGTCCTGTCCCTCCTGGTCAGTCCTCGAATTCGAACCGCAGCCGCTCGCGGCACTTGTCGTACTTGGCCTCGAGCTCGTCCTCGGTGTCCGCGCCGATGATCAGCTCCGCCAGCTCGAACGAGTAGCTGTCCTGCTCCGGCAGCTCCGAAAGCCGCTGGCCTTCCTCCGGGGTGACCGAAATCGTCGTGCCGCCGAGTTCCTCGCACAGCGCGGCGATCTCGGCCTGGGTCGGAATCCGGGTCACCACCGCGTCGCCGTCGAAGCGGCGCAGGTAGCAGCGGCCGGCGATGCGGTACCGCCCGCTGCCGCGCGGGAAGTCCGGTTCCTGGCCGAGCCCCAGCCGCACCATGATCTCGTGGTTGGCCACCCCGTCGACCAGCTCGAACAGCTCCGCGTGCGACTGCGAGTGCCGCGGGTTGATCTCCAGCAGGCACACCTGCCCGGACCGCAGGTCGCAGAAGAACTCGATGCTGAAGGTGCCGTTCTCGAAACCGACCTGGCGCATCACGCGCTCGGCGACGTCGAACATCCGCCGGACCGTCTCGTCCGGCAGCTGCGACGGGTACTGGTGCCGCAGAAACGAGGACCGGCCGGGGAAATCGACCGAATCCAGAGCGGCGTACATGCGCACCTCGCCCTTCCAGACGTACCCCTCGACCGCCGCCTGCACCCCGTGCAGCTCGGATTCGGCGAGGCACGCGGCCCCGCCGACCTCGGCGATCTCCGGGGGCAGGTCGACCTGGCGCAGCACGTCCTCGAACGGGTCCCCGACCCGCCCGACACCCGCCCGCAGTTCCTCGACGGCATCCGCGAAACCCTGCTTGTCCCGCACGTGGAACGCCAGTTCCGACGAGAATCCCTTGACCGGCTTCAGCCACATCGGGAAGTCCACCCCCGGCGGCGGCTGCGGGTCCCCGTCCAGGTCGACGACGCCGAACGGGGGCAGTTCGTCGATCACCTTCCGCTGTTCGAGCCTGCTCCAGTACTTGTGCTCGCATTTGAGCACCGCGGGGAGCGGCACGTGCGGGAGCCCGTGCTCCTCGCACAGCAGCGGGGCCATGGTCGCGGCCGGGAAGTCCCAATAGGACACGATCGCGGCGGGTTCGCCGTCGAAATCGTCCAGCTGCTGGCAGGCCTTCTTCATCAGGTCCGCGAAGTCGATCTCGCCGTGCTGCAGCTCGTCGGGGCTGAGCAGCGGGCGGAACCGCAGCCCGGCCGCCGACGGGAGTCTTTTCAGGATGCGCTCGTTCTCCTCGTCAAGACCGAGCACGAACACGTCGTCAGTCATCGTTCAGCTCTTCCGTCCAGTCAGCTCTTCCGCCCGGTCAGCGCGTCGCGGATCTTGTCGACGAACGCCGCGCCCGGCGCGAGGACCAGGTTCGCCGGCGGGGTGCTCGGCGCGTGCGGATGCGGCCGGGTCGGCGCGATCTTCTTCGCCGCCAGCACCTGTTCGCCCAGCCGGTCCAGCTCCTCGGCCGAACACGCCTCGCGCAGCCGCGGCAGCAGGTCGTTTTCCTCGTCCTTGATGTGGTGGCGGACGTCGGCGATCAGCTTGCCGAGCAGCTCCTCGAACTCCGGTTCGCCGGGGTTCTTGCGCTCGAGCTGCTTCATCACCTTCTCCGCCTCGGCATGCTCCTCGATCTCGTGGTCGGCGATCTTGTCGCCGTCGTCGAGGTGCTTGCGCGCGGCCGGGTACATGAGCTGCTCTTCCGCGACCGAATGCCGGACCAGCTCGGCGATCACGTGGTCGACCACGTCTTTCCGGTTGCCCGCCTCGGGTTCGGCCTCGAGTTCGGCGAACACCCGCTCGACGTCGCGATGGTCGTCGGTGATCACGGTGATGAGATCGGTTCGGGTGGGTGCGGCCATGCTGCCTCCTCGGGTGTCGGGAAACCCTCGGTTACCCGTTGCGCCGCACCGCAACCACCCGAAGCGGAACTACCCGGCCGCGCCGGCTCCCGAGCGCGCCCGGGCGTCGGCGACCACCACCCGCCGCAGCAGGGAAATCAGGGTCTCGCGTTCCGATGCGGACAGTTCGGCGAGGAACACGTCCTGCGAGCGGCTCGCCTCGGCCTTCAGCTCGCGCGTCAGTGCCTTCCCGGCCTCGGTGAGCGCGACGCGGTGGCGCCGCCGGTCGGCCGAGTCGCGTTCGCGGCCGACGAGGGACCGGCGTTCCAGTTCGTCGAGGTATCCCACCAGGTGGCTGCGGTTGAGACCGAGCCGGTCGGCGAGCGCGTGCTGCGCCAGCGGCCCGAAGTCGGAAAGCCCGGCCAGCACGGCGAAATGCGGCAGCCGGAGGCCGTACGTCTCGAGCGCGTCGGCCAGCTCGCGGCGCCCGATCCGCGCGACGTGCCCGGCCAGGTACGAGGGCAGCGCGAGCAGGGTCGGCGGGCGCAGTTCGTCCATGCCGGGATCCTACCCGCTGGACAGCTATCGTTCCGTCAGGTAATCATGTCGTCATGACACGATTCCGGGCCGCCCATGCCTGACTACGGCCACGACCTCCAGTTCGGCGTCATCCTCCTGCCGGAAGCCGCCAGTCCCGACACCGTCACGAGGCTCGCTGAAGCCGCCGACACCGCCGGGCTCGACCTGCTCAGCGTCCCCGACCATCCGTACCGGCCAGACCTGCTCGACGCGTGGACCGTCCTGAGCGTCGTCGCGGCGCGCACCGAGCGGCTGCGCGTGTTCCCCAACGTCGCGAACCTGCCTCTGCGCCCGCCCGCGGTGCTCGCGCGCTCGGCGGCAAGCCTCGACCTGCTCAGCGGCGGCCGCGCCGAACTCGCCCTCGGCGCCGGCGCGTACTGGGACGAGATCGAAGCGCAGGGCGGTCCGCGGTACACGCCCGGCGAGGCCTTCGCCGCGCTCGCGGAAGCGATCGACGTCATCCGTGCACTGTGGACACCCGGGCCGCCCGCCACTGTGTCCGGCACTCGTCATCGGCTCACCGGCACGCCGCCGGGCCCGTTCCCGGTGCACCGCATGGAGATCTGGCTCGGCGCGCTCGGCCCGCGAATGCTGCGCCTGATCGGCCGGGTTGCGGACGGCTGGCTGCCGAGCAGGACCCGCATCCCGCCGGACCGGCTGCCCGCCGCGAACGCGATCATCGACGAGGCGGCCCGGAAGGCAGGCCGCTCCCCTGCCGAGATCCGGCGGCTGTACAACCTGCCGGGGATTCCGTCCGGCAGCACCGACGCCTGGGCCGAGCAGCTGGCCGAACTGGCGCTCACGCACGGGATGAGCGCGTTTCTCTTGTCGGTGGATTCCGCCGACGCGATCCGATTGTTCGCGCGGGAGGTCGCGTCTCGGGTCCGGGAGCTGGTGTCCGCTCGGCGGTGAAGGCGAACCCCGAGGGCCGACGCTGCCCTCGGGGTTCCGCGGATCAAGCAGCCTGCGCCGCCGAAACCTTCCCGCTCAGCAAATGCCCCGCGCCCGGTACCTCCGGCCGCACGCCCAGCTCGCTGAGGATCCGGAACGTCGTGGCCGTGGCCGCCGAGAGCACCGGGATCCCCACCGCGTCCTGGACCGGCTGGATCGACGGCAGCGAAGGCATCTGCACGCACGCCGACAACACCAGCGCGTCCGCCCGCGAAAGATCCAGTTTCCGGTAGTGCTCCAGCAAATCCGCCGGATCCAGCCGCGCCACCGCCAGGTTGTCCGGCACCTCCAGCGAAAGCGAATCGACCACCTCGACGCCCGCGTCCTCCAGGTACTCGATCACCGCCTGAGTCAACGGCATCAGATACGGCGTCACGATCGCGACCCGCTTCGCCTCCAGCGCGGCGATCCCGGACAGGAGCGCACCTGCCGACGAAACCACTGGCGCGTCGGAACCTTCCGCGCGCAACGCCGACGTGATCGACTCCTCGGCGGTGCAGTGATAACCCGGTCCCTGCGCCATGATCGCGACCAGGCACGCGGTCGCCACGACGCCCGGCCGCGCGTCGGCCAGTTCGGTCGCCGCGCGTTCCGCCTGGGCGTTCATCGCGCGCAACTGCTCGGGCGTCACGTGCTGCATCCGCGCGCGGGCCGAGTGGAAGACGAACCGGTCCTCCGGGTACCGCTCCTCGCGGGCGCGCAGCATCCGCGGCAGCTCGGTTTCCATGGTCAGGTTGGAACTCGGGACGATCATCCCGATGTGGTGGTCGGTCATCGCTTCGCCGCCGGGCGCATGTCCTTCACGGTCAGCTCGCCCGCGTCGACGATCAGCTCGTCGTCGAGGTACAGGCTGTTGCCGCGCATCGGGATGTCGAAGTGGCACGCCGTGTCGTTCGGGCCGCCGAGTTCGTTGTTCGGGCCGATCGAGAACATCACGTTGCCGTAGAAGCTGCGCAGCTCCATGCCCATGCCGCCGGGGAACTGGGTGAGTCCGTGCCAGTGCGCCCGCTCGTCGAGGCCCCAGCCGACGTGCGACATGCCGTAGCCGCGCGGGTCGTGGAAGGACTCGATGTAGCTGCGCAGCAGGTCCGCGTCGAGGCCGGACGAGCCCGCGCCGCCGCGGATGTCCTGGATGAAGCCCTTTTCGATGATCAGCTCGACCGGCGTCTGCACGTAGGTGTTGAACGGCAGCAGCACGTCGCCGGGCGCGAGCACGATCTTGCCGTCCACGCCGTCGTCGGAACCGCCGGTGAACACGAACGCGGCGGGCCAGTGGTCCCAGCGGCCCGGCTGGTCGGTGTAGCCGTACTCGCTCATCGTCGGGTACACGCCCAGCTGGTAGGTCACGTCCGTCCCGTGCGGACTGGTGATCCGCATGGTCTTGGCCTTGGCCAGCAGCTCCGCGCCGATCTCGACGCGCTCGCGCAGTTCCTTCGTCGGCATCAGCCGGGCCAGCAGCTCGGGCGGTTCGACGGCGGTCAGGATCCGCGTCCCGGCGGCCTGGATCGCGAACTGCTCCTCGCTGAACAGCAGGAACGTGCAGTCCACGACCATGTCGGCGGCCTTCAGCGCGTCGACGGCGAGCGGCAGCTGGTCAAGACCGGACTGCCCGACCGCCCACGCGCCGGAAGCGCTCGCCGGCGACGGCAGCCGCAGGTGATAGGCCGCCGCGCCGAGCTGCTGAGCGGCCCAGAGGAACGCGTCCGCGTACTCGGCGCGCTCGTGGCCGCGCGTCAGCACGACGACCGTCTCCCCCTCGTGCACGCCGGAAAAAGTCAGCTGGCGCAAGCAGATGTCGTTGAACAGGTTCTGGTCCATGGCGACCTCCTTGATTGTCCGAATACGGATTGTCCGAGTACGCAGAATCGGGGAAAGTCCGTGAGGGGAACCCTGAGGGAATCAGAGTCCCTGAGGGTTCCCCTCACGGACAGCGGGTCAGGTGCGAGCGGCGAGCAGGTCTTTCAGCGCCGAGCGCAGCGCCTGCAGAGCGCGCTGAGGTTCGTCCCAGAAGATCATGTGCCCGGCGTTTTCGATGCCGACCAGCTGATGCGCCGGGTTGACCTGCGCCAGCGCGGTGACGTCGTCCCGCGTCACCACCGGGCTGTCCTGGCCGAACAGCAACACGGCCGGGCCGGCCAGTTTTTCCCACAGCGGAAGGAATTCCTCGGACTCGAACCCCGCGTGCGTCGCGGCGATCGCGGTCCGGGAGCACGACGCGAGCCATCCGGCGCGCAGTTCCTGTTCCCGGCGCGGCCACCGGGGCCACGAAGCGGCGACCTCGTCCGCGTCGGTACCGCGCTGAGCTTGGTCGAGTTGAACGGCGAAAGTGTCCAAAGTGGTCGGATACGGTCGGTCCGCGTGGCTCATCGGCGGGTCCGCGAGGATCGTGCCCTGACCGGAATTCGCGGCCCTGGCGGCGATTCGCGCGCCCATCGAGTGGCCGAACAACAGCGGCTCGGACAGCTGGAGCTGGTCGATGACGGCGTCGACGTCCGCGGCGTAGGCGTCCAGGGCGTAGCTGGGTCCGTCGTCGGACAGGCCGCGGCCGCGGACGTCCAGCACCAGCGGGCGGACCAGGTCGGTCAGCTCGCGGGCGACGAAATCCATGGTGATCGCCGGGCTGGTGATCCCGGGCAGGACCACCAGCGGGACACCGTCGGCCGGGCCGTAGTCGAGGACGTGCAGCCGGACTGGGCCGGAGCGCACCCAGACGCTGGTCGCCGGGACGTCCGCCAGTTCGGCGAGCGCGGGCTGGGTCAGCACCCGGTCGGACACTGAAGACATGCGGGAACTCCTAGCGGGCCTTGGCGAGCAGCTCGACGCCCTCGCCCAGGCCGATCACATCGGCGTATTTGGCTTGCAGGTCAAAGAGAGCGGCGTCGTGCGGTCCGCGCGCGCGGTCGCCGCAGGCGTCCCGTACGACGAGCGTGTTGAAGCCGGACTGCACGGCGTCGACAGCGGTGGCTCGAACGCAACCCGAGGTCGTCGCGCCGCAGACCAGCACGGTGTCCGCACCAAGGCCGGCGAGCAGCGCGGCAAGGCTCGTTCCGTGGAACGCGGACGCGCCCTTCTTGACGATGAGGTGGTCGGTGTCGTGCCGTTCCAGCCGCGGATCGAGCGCGACTTCGGCGCTTCCCTCGCGCAGGCTGCGCATGCCAGGAGCCTTGCGCAGCCACGCGATCGCGTCGCCGTCCGCCTCGGCGGGCGGATAGCTGATCGCGGTGTAGACGACTGGAGCCCCGCTCTCGTGCGCGGCCCGGACCAGCACGTCGGCGGCTTCGACTTCGGCGGAAAGGTCTGCGCCCGAAGGGAATTCCGGTTCGGTGAAGCCGCGGGTCAGGTCGACCACGACCAGCACCGGTGCGGTTCCCCTCGGCACCGCGGCGCCGAACCCCGCGCGGGCGTAGGTCTGGTCGGTCTCGGCGCCGTGCAGTCCGTTCTCAGGCGCGTTCACGGAGCAGCTCCTTGATCAGCTTGTTCTGCGACCGGACCCGCCCGAGCAGCCAGCCCTGGAACAGCCCGAGCGCGCCCGCCGCGACGACCGGGAGATAGCGCTTCGCGTTGGGCGGGAGCAGCATCGACAGGCCGTCCAGCGAATCCGAAGCGGCCGCGGTTGGCGCGGTTTCGGCCGGTTCCGGCGCGCTGCCGCCGTTCTCCAGCAGCGCGCCGAGATTCTGCGCGAACTGCTGCAGGATCCGGTTCGACACCGTGCTGATCGCGCCCTTGCCGAACTGCGCGATCTTGCCCCGCACCACGAGATCGGTGCGCAGGTTCAGCGACGACCCCTTCGGACCGGGCACGAGGGTCAGCGTGACGTCCGCTTCGGCGTCGCCGTTGCCGTGGCTGTCCGCGCCCCGGGCCGACAGCCGCAGCCGGCGCTCGCCCTCGGCGATCTCGGTGAACCGGACCTTGCCCGCGTACGCGGCGCTGACCGGGCCGACCTTGAACTTGACCTTGCCGAGGTAGGACTCGCCGTCGCGGCCCTCCAGCACCGCGCCGGGCAGGCAGCCCGCGACCCGCTCGACGTCGTTGAGCAGCGCGAACACCGTGTCCGGATCGCCGGGGAGGTCAAGGGTGTTCTCGAGAATCATCGGACGGCGTCCTC
This sequence comes from Amycolatopsis sp. AA4, assembly GCF_002796545.1. Lineage (GTDB taxonomy): Bacteria > Actinomycetota > Actinomycetes > Mycobacteriales > Pseudonocardiaceae > Amycolatopsis. The sequence goes on along the minus strand of NZ_CP024894.1, from coordinate 3,311,761 downwards.
TTTCCTGGCTGATTCGGCGGCCCGCTTCGCGGCGGTCGCCTCGATCGCGTCCACAATGGTCTGATAGCCGGTGCAGCGGCACAGGTTCGACGACACCGTCTCGCGGATCTCGTCGCGCGTCGGCGACGGCTCCTGGGCGAGGAACCCTTCGGCGAGCATCAGGAAACCGGGCGTGCAGAACCCGCACTGCAGGCCGTGATGCTCCGAAAACGCCTGCTGCAGGTCGTTCGGCTCCTCCGGGGTGCCGAGGTCCTCGACGGTCCGGATCGCGCAGCCTTCCGCCTGCACGGCGTACATCAGGCAGGCGCGCACCGGTTCGCCGTCGACCAGGATCGTGCACGCCCCGCACACGCCGTGCTCGCAGCCGACGTGCGTGCCGGTGAGGCCCACGTTGTGCCGCAGCACGTCGAGCAGCGTCCACCGCGGTTCGACGAGCAGTTCGTGCTCCTCGCCGTTGACGGTCAGGACGATCAGCTGTTTGTCGGTCATGCGCCGGTACCCGCTTTCTCCCGGTCGGCCGCGGCGAGCGCGGCGAGGACGGACTCGGGGTGGATCGGGGTCTGCTCCAGCTGGACCCCGGTGTGCCAGAGGAGGTCGTTGACCGCGTTGAGCACCGCGGCGGGCGCGCCGATCGTGCCGCCTTCCCCGGCCCCCTTCGCGCCGCTTTCGGTGAAGGCGCACGGGGTTTCGAGATGGTCGACGGTGATGTCAGGGATCTCCGCGGCGGTCGGGACGAGGTAGTCGATGAAGCTCGCCGCCGACGGTTCGCCGTTCTCCGCGTAGGTGACCTCCTCGAACAGCGCCCCGGCGATGCCCTGCGCGATGCCGCCGCGCGCCTGCCCGTCGACCACCTTCGGGTTGATCACCACGCCGCAGTCCTCGACGCAGGCGTAGCGGAGGATTTTCACCTGCCCGGTGCCCGGATCCGCCTCGACCACGACCGCGTGCGTGGCGTTCGAGAACGTGCCGTCGCCGGGGACGTCGAACGCCGCGGTGGCGGTGAGCGTCGGCTCGGCTTCCTTGGGCAGCAGGTGGCTGCGCAGGTACGCGACGTCGGCGATCTCCTCGAACGAAAGCCGCTGACTGGGGTCGTCGAGCTGGATGACCCCGCCGTCGCCGTCGAGGCCGACGTTCTCGACGCGGGTGTCCATCAGGTGCGCCGCGATCACGCAAAGCTGCTCGCCCAGCCGGGTCGCCGCCGTTGCCACCGCGGAGCCGCCGATGGTCACCGAACGGGACGCGAAAGTGCCCCAGCCGTACGAAATTCGCTCGGTGTCGCCCTGGCGCAGCTTGACCTTGGCGAGGTCGACGCCGAGCCGTTCCGCGACGATCTGCGCGAACGTCGTCTCGTGGGACTGCCCGTGGTTGATCGTGCCGCTCGTGACCACGACGGAACCGGTGAGATCCATCCGGATCTCGCTCACGTCGAAGCCCGGGACGACAGTCATTTTCCGCTTCGCGAACGCTTCCGAGCCGTAGCCGGTGCGCTCGGAGAAGCAGCTGTAACCGATGCCGATATACGGGTTCTTCTCGCGGAGGTCATACCAGCCCTCGTCGCGGAGGATCTTCTCGCCCAGCTCGAGCGATTCGAGGTAGCTGCCGGGGTCGTAGGTGACCTTGTTGATCCCGGTGTACGGGAACTCGGTGATCACGTTGCGGCGGCGGATCTCCACCGGGTCGAGGCCGAGCTTCCGCGCGGCCAGGTCCATGATCCGCTCCATCACCATGACGTACTGCGGACGGCTGACCCCGCGGTACGGCGCGGTCGGCGCCTTGTTGCTGGTGATCGCCCTGGCCCGCACGCGATAGGCCGGAACCCGGTACACCGACGGCATTTCCGCCGCCGCCATCAGCGGTTCGATGCCGACGGTGAACGGATAGCACGAGTACGCGCCCATGTCGCAGACGATGTCGGACTCGAGCGCGGTCAGCTCGCCCTCCGGAGTGAACGCGGCGCGGGTGCGGTACCGCTGCTCGCGCGCGAGGAACCCGGACGCGAGCGCTTCGCTGCGGTCCTCGATCCATTTCACCGGACGCCGCAACAGTTTCGCGGCAGCCGCGACCGCGATCTCCTCGCGTCCGACAACGCATTTCTGCCCGAAGCCGCCGCCCATGTCCGGGACCACCACGCGCACCGAGCGCTCCGGAATCCGCAGCGAACGCGCCAGCACGGTACGCACCTGGTGGGGCACCTGACTGCACGTCTGGACGAGAAGCTGCTCGTCGCGGTCGTCCCAGGACGCCACCGCGCCGCGGGTTTCCAGCGGCAACGCGTTCTGCCGCCCGCTGCGGGTGACCAGCTCGATCACGCACCCGTCCGCGAACGCTTCGTCCACGCCCGGGGTGTCGAACGCCGTGACGTCGAGCAGCACGTTGTTCGGCGCGTCCTCGTGCACCAGCGGCGCGTCCTCGGCGAGCGCGGTTTCCTCGGACACCACGGCGTCGAGGACCTCGTAACTCACCTGCGCGGCCTCGATCCCGTCCTCGACCGCGTACGGATCCTTCGCGACGACCAGCGCGACCGGTTCGCCGACGAACCGGACTTTGCCGCGCGCGAGGATCGGCATCGTGGTCGGGGTGAATTCCTCGGGCGGACGGTCCAGCAGCGCGACCATGTCGCCGAGTTGCAGGTCTTCCGCCGAGTACGCGGCCACGACGCCGTCCACCTCGCGGGCGGCGCCGAGGTCGAGTCCGGTGATCTTGCCGTGCGCGACGGTCGCGCGCACGAACCCGGCGTGCAGCATGCCGTGGAGGTGAATGTCGTCCACGAACCGCCCCCGGCCGGTGACCAGCCGCGGATCCTCGCGACGGCGCACGGACGCGCCGATCCACTTGCCGCCCCGTCCGTCGAACCGGGGTTCCCCGGGCTTGCCGGCCATCAGCGGTCTCCCCTCTGCCAAGCCTGGCCCAAACTCCGCGCCACCAACGTCCTCGTCAACGCCCGCCGATAGTCCGCGCTCCCCTGCGCGTCGCTCCGCGGATCGATCGCCTCCGCCGCCGCCCGGCCGCATTCGGCGAACAGCTCCGGCCCCGGCGCGCCGTCCGCCAGCACCGCCTCCGCTTCCGGGATCCGCAACGGCGCGGGCGCGACGCCGCCGAGCACCACCCGGCCGCCTTCCAGCGACCCGTCCGCGCGAGGTTCGAGCGAAACCGCCGCCGCTACCGTCGCGAAATCCCCGGCACGCCGGGAAAACTCGGTCAACGCGGATTTCGGCGCCGCCCGGGTGAATCGCACCTCGGTCACGACCTCGTCCGCCTCCACCGCGGTCGCGTAGAAGCCGTAGAACATCTCTCCGGCCGGGATTTCGCGACGGCCGTTCGGGCCTTCCGCGACGATCACCGCGTCCAGCAGCAGCGCGAGCATGCACCACTCCGCGGTGGCGTCGCCGTGCACGAGGCTGCCGCCGACCGTGCCGCGCGACCGGATCGGCAGGTGCCCGACGTACCGCATCGCCTCCGCCAGCACCGCGAAACCGGGTTCGAGCTGGGCTAATTCGACCTGGCGGTGGGTCGTCATCGCGCCGATGCGGAGCGTCGAGCCTTCCTGTGCGAGGTCGGTCATCCCCAGCAGGTCCCGCAGCCGCCCGAGGTCGACCAGGTCGCTCGGGCGGGCCAGCCGGAAGCTCATCATCGGCATCAGGCTCTGCCCGCCCGCGATCGCTTTCGGCTCCCGCCCTTGCCCGGCGAGGTCGGAAAGCAGGCCGACGGCGTCGGCGACATCGTGCGCCCGATGGTAGGCGAACGCGGCGGGCTTCATGCACTTTCCTTTCTGCTGCGGCGGATCAGACCGCGTCCAGTTCGGACTGGGGCGGCGCGGGCGCGGTCTCGTCGTCGATCCGGTCCAGCTCCCGGCCCCGGGTTTCCGGCGCGCAGAAGACCATGAACACCACGGCCCCGACGACGAGCAGGCCGAGCAGGGCGAACGTCAGCGGCAGCCCGAGCACCGGCCACAGCACGCTGCCGAACAGCAGCGGCGCGAACCCGGTGACCGCCCGGCTGGACGACGACGCCCAGCCGAAGCCCGACGCTCGCAGCTCCGTCGGGTACAGCTCGGACACGAAGGCGTACATCACCGGGATGACGACGAGCGAGAACAGCCCGAACGCGCCGATCGCCACCACCGCGGCCCCCGCCGACCCGAGCACCAGCGAGAAGATCACCAGCGTGACCGCAGCGAGCGGCCCGGCCGCGGCGATCACCCGCTTGCGGCCGATGCGGTCCACCAGCAGCACCGCCACCACGACGCCGACGATACCGAGCGCGTTCATCAAAGTGGTCGAAGCGAACGCGGCGATCTCGCCGAAGCCCTGCGCCTTGAGAATCGACGGCATCCAGCTCAGCGCCGCGTAGTACACCAGCATCACGGAGATGAACAGCGCCCAGGCGACCCCGGTGACCTTCGGGTGGTACGCCCACACCCGGCGCAGCTGGTCGACCGCCGCGAACACCCCGCCGCCGCGCTTGTCCTCCTGAACCGCGGGCGGAATCCGATACTGCTCCTTCGGTGCGCCCGTGCGCTCGACGAGATCGTCGATGACCAGCCGGGCTTCCGCCTCGCGTCCCTTGCGCACCAGGTACAACGGCGATTCCGGGACCCCGCGGCGGGCCCAGAACAACAGCACCGCGGGCAGGATCATCAGCACCAGCATCCACCGCCAGTTCCCGGATACCGGAACCAGCAGCGTCGCCGACGCCCCCGCGAGCGTCGTCCCGATCGGCCACCATCCGTCCATTGCGGACAGCACCCGGCCGCGCTGCTTGCGCGGCGAAAACTCGCTGACAATCGCGTAATCCACCGGAATACAGCCGCCCAGCCCGACTCCGGCCAGGAACCGCAGCAGCAGGAACACCTCGATATTCGGCGACAACGCCGCGAACACCGAGAAGAACGCGAACAACAGCAACGTGATGCTGAACGCCCGCTTCCGCCCGATCCGGTCCGCGACCGTCCCCCAGGCGACCGCCCCGACCGCCATGCCGATCAGGTTGGCGGTGGCGACGAACCCGCGTTGCGTGGCCGACAGCCCGAATTCCGTGCCCACCAGCGGGGTGAGGAATCCGTTCAGCGCCACGTCCCAGGCGTCGAACATGTAGCCGAGCCCGCCGATGAGGAAGATCTTGCCCTGGACGCGCCAGCGCCACGGCAAGTCCTGGACCACTTGGTCTCCGGTACGCATAGCCTTTGCTCCTTTGCGAAGTCTGCGTGGGCCGTATTGTGCTATCGGGCGAACTGGTAGTGAATGGATTCGTTGTCCGGGTCGTTGAGCGGAGTCCCGTTCCACAGCCAGTCGTAGGACACGTCGGACTCGCCGTCGAAGCTCCGCAGCTTTTCGTCGCGCTCGCGCTGCTCCGGACCGTCCGGCAGGTGGTAGAAACTCATGTTCCGCAGGGAGGCGTCCTGCACCATCCCCGCGTGCTTGGCCCGCCGGTGCACGTACCGCGTCAACGCGCTGTCGATCCCGTCGCGCGTCGCCTGCCCCAGCTCCTCCGCGAGAACCGCCCCGTCCTCCATGGCCTGCGACGCCCCTTGCGCCTGATACGGAAGCATCGCGTGACAAGCGTCCCCGAGCAACGCCACGCGCCCGTCGACCCACACCGGATCGCGCCGCCGCCGGTACATCGCCCAGACCGACACGTCGTCCTTGGCCTTCGACAGCATCATCGGCACGCGATCGTCCCAATCGGAATACTCCGCCGCGAGCTGCTCCGCGCTGGCGGGCGCACTCCAGTTCTTCTCGACTTCCTCCGTGCACGGCACAATCGCCACCACGTTGAGATACTCGCCGCCGCGGATCATGTAGTGCACGAGATGCTTGTCCGGCCCGTACCAAATCGTAGAATGATAACGATCGACCAGGAACCGAGTCGCCGGATCCGCCGCGATCGAATCCCCCGGAATCAACGCCCGGTACGCCATCTCGCCAGAAAACGCGAGCGTATCGTCGAACCCGGCGAGATCCCTTACCGCAGAACGAATCCCGTCCGCCCCGACGACGACGTCACCCTCGAACCGCCGCCCGTCCTCGGTGATCACCGCGGGCCGCTCCGGATTCCCGCGATCGAGATCAACGACCTTCGCCGCGGTAGCCACCTTCACCACCGGCCCGGCCCCGTCCGGATCAATACAGGCCCGCAGCAGGACGGAATGCAAATCCGCCCGATGATAATGCCAATACGGCGCCCCGTACTTGTCGACGACCCGCTGCCCCAGCGGCAATTGCGCGATAATACTGCCATCAGCCCACCGCCGCCGAACCTGATCCTGCGGCTCGCACCGCACCTTCTGCAACTCGGCCCGCAACCCCAACCCGATCAAGATCCGGCTGGCATTGGGCGCAGTCTGAATGCCGGCCCCAATCTCCCCCAACTGCGGCGCGGCTTCGACCACCGTGACCCGCAACCCGCGCTGCCGCAACGACAAGGCAGCACACAGCCCGCCCAGTCCGCCCCCCGCGACCACGACCTCGAAAGACTGACTCGCCGCCACCGCTGACCTCCTACCCGCTAGCCCCGCCATACGCTCCGTGCCGGTTAATCCGAACACGGATTATCCGAACACGCAATAGTCCGGCGAGAATTTCGCGCACAGCAGGTGGTTCGCATGCTCTGGGTACAGACCCGGTCACCGAACGATGCTCCCGCCGAAGCCTGCCGCACCCCAGACGACCGCGACCAGCTCAGGCAGAAGCGGCTTCACCCGAGCAGTTGCGCTCAACCCCGCGCCGCAGGTTGGCGTCGCACCCCATCCCGCTCACCACCGCGCGAACAGTCCGTGAAGGGCCTTGAGGGAATCTAATTCCCTCAAGGAGCCCTTCACGGACCTTGAGGCCCTCGGGGTTCCCCTCACGACCCCTCCCCGCGCCCGCCGGATCGACCCCAATGCCACATTGGGTGCGTCCCACGCACCGAACGCCACATTGGGTGCGCCACATGCACCGAACGCCACATTGGGTGCGCCACATGCACCCAATGCCACATTGGGTGCGTCACATGCACCCAATGCCACATTGGGGCGCTCCCCGCTCCGCCCAACGCAGCGGCCCCCGAGCCGCGCAACAAACCGCCGCCGCTGCACCCAGCCCCCGGGGGCACCCGCCCCTCCCCCAACCCCGATACAAAGCCGCCCTGCGGTTCGGGGGTGCTTGTCAAGGCATCTTTCCCGCCTTGACAAGCACCCCCGAACCGTCAGCACAATGAAAAATCGGGGTGCCCCACGCAACCAAGGCGCAGCAATGTCGCCCCCCAGGGCGACGAGCCGCCGACTCAGATCTCCGCCCCCTCAGCAACCGCCTCCCACAACGCCCCCAGCTCATTCAGCCACCCGGCCACCTCAGCCCGCCGCTCCTCCGGACACCCCGCGAGCAACGCCTGATCCAACTTCCGAGTCCGCCGAGTAACCTCCCGAAACGCGGCCACCCCGTCCTCAGTCAACGTCAACACCTTGGCCCGAGCATCATGCGGCGCAGGCCCCCGAACAATCAGCCCGCGATTCTCCAACCGCCGACAGACATCAGCCATAGTCGACGTATCCAGCGCAACCGCCTTAGCCAACGCAGTCTGGTCAAACCCGGGATAAGCCCGCACCGCCGACAACACCGCGAACTGAGGCCCAGTCAGCACCGAGTCGACATGCCGATTCCAGGCCGCCAAATACGCCTGATACAACCGCCGAGCCCCATACCCCGGCGCGGCCGCGAGATCCGCCGGCGCCTCCAGACTGACCCGCCGCCCCGCCCGCGAGCCGCCCTTGGCTGACCCACCCACTGCTGTCGACATCCCTCGACCTTAACTACGCACCCGCGCCCCGGCAGCCGTCCAGCCCGCCGAAGCCTGTCCCCGCATTCCCTGCCCGCCCACGATAGTACGTCCCCGGACAAAGTTCGGCTCGGCCGCACAACTCAAGCCGGAACAGCCGTCTTCCCCTGATCCCGGCCGAACAGGGCAGCCCCGCCCATCAGGAACAACTCGAGACCACCCGCCGCTGCCGCCACGCAGTCGCCAACAGCCCACGATGCGCCACCGGATGATGAGCCAGCCCGCCGCCCGAAATGCCGGTATTCGCCCCGAAAATCCCGCACCTCCAGCGCGGCCCTGTCCGGGCCCCTTTCCTCTGTGCACACCTTCTCCAATCCCTTTCCGCAGAGGCAAAGCACGGGTGGAGTCGCGCAGCATCCGACCGGCTTGACCCCAAAATCGCGGCACCATGAGCCACCAGTCACCACTCCGGCCGCGAACTCCCCAGCTCAGGCGTAGTCCCCTCCCACCGCGGCGGGGTCTCGCTCATCCGGATCACCGGCCCCAGACTCTTCAGATCGCCATAAACCGTCCCCTCGTCCACCACCGCGTAGCGCTCGAATTCCTCCGGCGAAAGACGGCCCGGCGCATCCGCGTAATCCGTCACCAACCCTTGCCGCTGCAGCAGCATCGACGATTGGCACAGCGAAACCCGCACGTGATAAGACCCGCCCTCCCGAGCCCGCCGCGCCAAAGCCAGCATCGCGCCGTAACTCCCCAGAAAACCGGTGAGGAAATCGCACAAATACACCGGTGTCAACTGTGGACGCTCGCCGCCTTGAATCACACACGCCCCAGTCACGGCCTGCGCGACCTGGTCCCACCCAGCCCGCGTCCCAAACGGACCGCCGGAGCCAAAGCAGTTCACGCTCAGATAAACGATCCCCGGACGCAGCGCCGCGAGATCCTCCGGACCGAAACCGTGCGCCGACATCCGACCCGGGCGGTAGCCTTCGACGAACACATCGGCAGCGCTCGCCAAAGCACGCAACCGCGCGGCATCGTCCACTGTGGAGTAATCGAGATAGGCGCTTCGCTTGCCATGACTGGTATCCCGCACGAACGGCGCTACCTGCGGCAAATGCGGAGCAGTCACCATCAGCACGTTGGCACCGTGCTCGGCCAGACTCAGCGCAGCGGTGGGACCAGCCAGAATGCGGGTCAGATCCAAGACCCGGACGTCGGAAAGCGGCGAAGAACCACCCTCCGGCAACGGCGACGGCGCGCTGTCGGCGATCTTGGTGATCTCGACGACCGGACGCGAGGCCAGATAGGCCCCGTGCGGGTGAGCCAGCCATTCCTCCGGCGTCCGCACAACTCCCCCGCACGCACCAGCAGCGGCGATGGCGTCTTCGAGATCGTCAGCTTTCCACTTGGCAACCGCAGACGCGACCGAGGAAGGCGTCGCCTCGCAGCCAAGGACATCCAGAACGCGACGTTCCAGATGCGGCAGGTTGAAGTGCGGCAGAAACCACCGTCCATCCGCAGTCGGCCAAGGCTGGGTGAGCGCGACCATGCGCTCGACCGCAGGCGAGAGCGGCGCGGGCCGGAAGGAGCCGTCCGCAGCGCGGATGAGCGTCATGTCCTCACCGCCGAGTGCGGTGGCCGCGGCAGCCCGGACGTCGACAGCGATCTTCTGCCGACGTCCAGTGCGCAACTCCCACAGGTCGTTCGCGGCGACCGCACGGGCGGCAAGGGCGTCGGCGAGCGTCTCGCCGATCCGGAACGGTGAGGCGAAAAGCGGATCCGAACCGGTGATCGTGACCTCGTCGGCCGCGGGACGAGGAGCGTCGCGCAAGGTCATCAGTTCTTCGAAGGCGTCCATTGTCATTCCTTTCCGGCCGAAGCCACGTCGACCACGTTGCGGCCGGTACCGATGCCGGCCAGGAGCGAAGCGGCGGCGTCCTTGGCCTCCGCGAGGGGGACGACCCGGGTCACGGAGTCCAGGAGCGCCGGGTCAAGCAACTGGGCCAACCGCTGCCAGGCGGCTTCGCGGCGAAGCGGAGGCGTGCGGACCGAGTCGATCCCGAGCAGGGAGACGCCGCGCAGGATGAACGGCAGGACATTGCCGGGGTACTCGGCGCCCCCGGCGAGCCCGCAGGTCGTCGCGACGCCGGAGTGTTGCAGGCCAGCGAGCGCGCCGGCGAGGACGGGGCCGCCGACCGCGTCGACCACGCCTGCCCAGCGTTGTTTGCCTAGCGGCTTACCGGAAAAAGCCAGGTCAGTGCGGTCGATGACGTGAGCGGCGCCCAGCGCGGTGAGTTGCGAGGACAGCTCGGCGGGACGGCCAGTGGCGGCGACGACCTCGTACCGAGCCGCCGCGAGCAGCGTTACCGCGAGCGAGCCGACCCCGCCACCCGCGCCGGTGACCAGGATCGGGCCGGTTTCCGGAGCCAACCCGTGGCGTTCCAGCGCGAGCAGACTGAGCGCCGCGGTGAATCCGGCGGTGCCGATCGCCGCGGCCCGCAACGGCCCGAGCTGCGCGGGGACGCGGACAAGGTCGTCGCCGTTGACCGCGGCGAGGCCAGCCAGCCCGCCGTGCAGATCTTCGCCGAGGCCCGCGCCGTTGAGCGTGACGACATCTCCCGCTCGCCAGCGCGGATGCCGGGACGCGAGCACCTCGCCGGTCAGGTCGATCCCGGCGACGAGCGGACGCCGCCGGACGACGCCGGGGCGGCCGTGCAGCGCGAGGGCGTCTTTGTAATTGATGCTGGAGTACCGCACGCGAACGGTGGTGTCGAGGTCGTCCAGCAGCGCCGGGTCGAGCCGGTCGAGCGTCGCGCCGGCGGCGTCGCGGACGAGCCAGCCGGGGAAGGTCTCCTGGTCCATGCTTCCAACGCTAGAAATCCGAGACCCGGCAGGGAAATGCCGGGCACAGCGACGCCATGCGCGACGGGCATAGCTGGGTAGGCTGCCGCCATGGAGGTCGAACTGCGGCATCTGCGCGCGTTCGTGACGGTCGCGACGTGCGGCACGTTCACGGCCGCGAGCCGCGAACTGCTGATCACCCAGCCCGCGCTCACGCGCACGATCCAGCAGCTCGAGGAGGCCGTCGGCACCCGCCTGCTGGAGCGCACGCCGCGCGGCGTCGCACCGACCGAGACCGGAGGCGAACTGCTCGGACGCCTGCGCGTCGTATTGCGCGACCTCGACACCGCACTCGCCGCGGCGGGCGGAAACGCCGGGCTGCGGATCGGATTCCAGTGGGCGCTGCCAGATCCGTGGGCGAGCGACGTGCTGACCGCCTTCGAAACCGCGACCGGCGCGACCGCCACCCTTCTTCGCCGCGACGACATTGTGGCTGCCCTGCATTCCGGCGACGTCGACTCGGCATTGGTGCGCGGGGAAATCGACGCTTCCGGGATCAGCGGAACATTGCTGTTCGAGGAAGACCGGCTGGCCGCCGTCGCCGCGAATTCGGAATTGGCGACGCGTGCGGAATTGGACTGGACGGAACTGGCCGAGCATCCGGTGGTCGTGAACACGGTCAGCGGCGCGACCAGCCCGCTCGACTGGCCGCCGGAAAACCGGCCCGCGCAGGTGATTCAGTGCGGCAGCTACGACGAATGGCTCACGATCATCGCGTCCGGCCGGGCGGTCGGGTCGACGACCACCTCGGCCGCGGAAGCCCATACGCACGCCCGCGTCGCGCATCTCCCGTTGCGGAACGCACCCCGCGTGGCGCTGCGCCTGCTGTGGCCGACGCGCCGGTCAAACGATCCGCTGCTGCGGCGGTTCAGCGAAGTGGCGCATTCCGTTCAGCGAGCGTCGTAGTCCGCGCGGGCCTTTTCGATTTTCGGCAAATGCTCGACGCTCCATTCCAGCAAGGGTGCCGTCGCTTCGCGAAGAGTCCGGCCCATGGCCGTCAGTTCGTAGGAAACGTGCGGCGGCATGACATTGTGGACAGTCCGCGTGAGAATTCCGTCGCGTTCCAGATCCCGCAGGGTCACGGTGAGCATGCGCTGACTGATGCCCTCGATCTCCCTTTTGAGTTCCGTGAACCGCCGCGGGCCGTCGCGCAGCATGCGGACGATCAGCAGCGCCCACTTGTCCCCCACGATCTCGAGGACCACACGGGTCCGGCACACCTCGTCGGCCATGGTTACCTCCGGAGAACCGGGGCACTAATTAGTGCCTTATTGCCCGCTCCCGCGCGGACGATCACGATGGTTCTCGAACAGTACCGGGTTACTTCTGGTAACCGCTAATCCGGGAACGAGGAACCTTAAGATGACAACGTTTGTGCTGGTCCACGGCGCGTGGCACAGCGGCCGGGCCTGGGACCGGGTGGTCCCGCTGCTGGAGGCGGCCGGGCACCGCGTGCTCGCGCCGTCGCTGACCGGCTACGGCGACAAGAAACACCTGCTCAGCCCCGAAGTCGGGCTCGACACGCATGCCCAGGACGTCGTGGCCCTGCTCCGCCGCGAGGAAGACGTGGTGCTGGTCGGCCACAGCTATGCCGGGCTGGTCATTTCGTCGGCCGCGAACGAGGTGCCGGACCGGGTCGCCGAGCTGGTCTATCTCGACGCGATGGTGCCCGAGGACGGCGAGACCGCGGTCGACGTCCAGCCGGTCAGCCAAAGCCTGATCGACCTGGCCCGGGAGCACGGCGACGGCTGGCGCGTCCCGCCGCTGCCCGAGCGGCCCGCGCCGTTCGGACTGTTCGGCGTCACCGACCCCGACGACGTCGCCTGGCTGCGCGAAATGCTCTCCGACCAGCCGGTCCGCTGCCTGCAGCAACCGGTCCGGCTCGACAATCCGGCCGCGCGGGCGATCCCGCGCACGCACATCCACTGCGTCGGCGCGACCCCGGAGGGCATCGTCCGCCGTCCGGTCCCGGCGATCCAGCCGAACGGGACGCCGGCGCAGGTGTGGGAGCTGCCGACCGGACACGACTGCATGATCACGATGCCGGCCGAGCTGAGCGAACTGCTGCTGAAACTGGCCTAGCCACGCATGTGCCCACCAGGCAAATTTGCCTAGTGGGCACTTTCATGGCTACCTTGGGAGCATCGCACCCGGGGGAAGGACGTCCAGTCATGCCGAAAACCGCCGCGCCGGAAGAAACCAGCCCGTTCCCCCGGCGCGTCAAGATCGGCATCGCCGGGGCGCTGTCCGGCATGGCGCTGGGCATGCTGGACAGCTACATCGTCGCCACCGCGCTGCCCAGCATCGCCGCGGATCTCGGCGGCCCGGGGTCGATGACCTGGATCATCACCGCCTACGCGCTGGCGATCGCGGCGTCCACCCAGGTGTGGGGCAAGCTCAGCGACCAGTTCGACCGCAAGGCGATGTTCCTGCTGTCGGTGACGCTGTTTCTGGCCGGGTCCGTGCTGTGCGGGGTGGCCCCGACCATGGGCGCGCTGATCGGTTTCCGCGCGCTGCAAGGCATCGGGGCCGGCGGGCTGCTCGTCGGCACGATGGCGATGGTCCAGGTTCTGGTGCCCGCCAAGGAATCCACGCGGATCTCGAGCTGGACCGGCCTGCTGCTGGGCGGCTCCCTCGTCGGCGGCCCGCTGGCCGGCGGCTTCCTCGCCGACACGCTCGGCTGGCGCTGGATCTTCTACGTCAACGTCCCGTTCGGAGCGCTCTGTCTCATCGGGACAGTCGTCGGCGTCCAGCTGCCCGCGAAGAACGGAAAGGCGAGAATCGATTACGGCGGAACGGTTTTGCTCGTCGCCGCAGTCACCTGCCTGACCCTGGCGACCAGCTGGGCGGGCACCCGCTACGCCTGGAACTCGCCGACAATCCTCGGCCTGTGCGCGGTCGCGGTCGCCGCGCTGACCGCGTTCGTCTTCGTGGAACGCCGTTGCCCCGAACCGCTCGTCCCGTTCCGGATGTTCCGCACCCGCAATTTCGCGCTCGCCCAGGTGCTCGGCTTCGCCTTCAACGTCACCATGGTCGCGACAGTCACCTTCACCTTCCTCCCGCTGTACTTCCAGAACGCGCGGGACGTGCCGCCGTCGCTCAGCGGCTTGCTGCTGCTTCCGATGACGGCCGGGATGGTCGTGGTGATGAACGGAAGCTCGAAATACCTCCGCCGCACCGGCCGTTTCCGGATCCTGCCGATCCTCGGCAGCGCCTGCGTCACCGCCGGCATGGCCGGGGTCTGCGTCCTCGGCCCGGACACCGACCCGCTGCTCGCCTCGCTGGTCGGCCTGCCGCTCGGGGCCGGGCTCGGCTGCCTGATCCAGAACACGATCCTGATCACCCGGCTGAGCGTCGAACCCCGCGACCTCGGCGCGGCGCTCGGCCTGGGCTCGCTGACCCGGACCCTGGGCAGCGGCATCGGCGCGGCCCTGTTCGGCTCGCTGTACGTCGGCGCACTCGCCGCGGGCCCCACCCCGGCAGCGGTGACCGACGGCCTGCACGCGGTCGCCGCGGCGACGCTCATCGTCGCGCTGCTTTCCCTGGCGGCCGCGTACTGCGTCCGCGAGGTCCCGCTCCTCGACCCGCACTGACCTGCGGATTCCAGCGGTATTCCAGATCCGTTCCATACCGTCCCGGCAGCGTCCTCCACGGTGCGTCGAGTCCGCCGGGAGGGTGGGACCGATTGCCAAAGGGGGACGAACCGGCCGGGCCAGACCCTCCCGGCCGGTTCGGGCAAGGGCGGTCGCAACCCCAGGCTCCGCCCTTGCCCGCTCTTCGCCTCCGGTGCCGGTGCTTCCGGACGCAGCGGCGCTCTCCTGCTGGACTGTCCCGGCTGTCTGGGCAGCTTCGGCGGGCGTTTCACGACGGTGCCGGACGCCCTGCGCGCGGCGCGCAGCGCCGCTGCCGAAAAAGCAGGCAGTCTGCGCGGCACGAACTACGCGGAACCGGTAGGCCGGGTGGCAGGCGCGCTGCCCGGCGGGGGCGCAGCGCCAGCCGCCGCGCACTGCCAGGACGCCTTGTCCACCACGTTCACCGAATGGTGCGCCGAAGCCCAGCGTCTCGCCGATAACCTCGGCGTGGCAGCCGACCGGTATCAACAGGGCGACCACACGGCCGCCGGGGTGTTCCCGCCTGCCGCGCCGACGATGCACGGACCGCGCTGATGGTCTCAGTGGCCGACGTCCGCACATGGAATCCCGGCACTCTCGACGAAATCTGCGCACTCTTGCGGGCGCGAACACAGGCAATCGTCAGCGACGGGGACGACTACGGCAAAGTCCTGCCGGTCGAGGGCTGGACCGGGCCCGCCGCCGACAGCGCGGCCGGACAGCACCGCGCGTTGATGCGGCAACTCGACACGATCGCCGCCGGAGCCGCCGCATTGGGCAAGGCGATCGGACAAGCGTCCGACGCCATCATGGGAGTCCAGAGCGCGCTGAAAAATGCTGATGAGCTAGCCAGAAAGTACGGGTTCGCGATCACCGCAGACGGTGCGATCGTCTGCATCTACGCAGGCCAGCCGCCGCCGGAGCTGCATCCGCAAGACCGCGCACGAGCACAGACGCAGTTGACCGACGAGGTCGCGCAGATCTTGCGCACCGCCAACGACATCGATGCCGACCTCGCGTCAGTGCTCGACCGCGCAGCAGCGGGTCAGTTCGGCACCGGGGACGAATCCACCGTCGCCGCCGCTGCCGCAGACGGGGCGAAGAACCCCGGTCTGACGCTGCCCGAACCCCCGCCGAACGCGACCCCGGCGCAAAACGCCGCCTGGTGGGCCACCCTCTCCGCAGCGGAGCGGAACAGTCTCTTCCGCGACCGACCTGGGACGATCGGGGCGATGAACGGTCTGCCCGCCGTCGACCGCGACCGGGCGAACCGGATTGTCCTCGACCGCGATTACCAGGACTTGCAGCACCAGCGCGACGACCTCCGCCGCCGGCTGAACGGAATGAAACGCAGCGATCCGCAACAGCAGGAAGAATACCTCTCCCTGGAGCGGCAACTAGACGCGCTGAACGGCAAGATCACCGGCATGGACCAGATCAGGAACCGGCTCGACCATGCCTTGCCCGGCCAGCCGCCCGCTTTCCTGCTGGGTGTCGACCCGGCGAACTCCGGACACGCCATCGTGGCCATCGGCGACCCCGACCACGCCGTCAACGTCGCCACCTACGTCCCCGGCACCACCGCCGGCGTCAACGACGGGATGGCTACCGACATCTACCGATCAGACGCGATGATGCACATGGCGACACAAATGGGGTCCCCTTCCACTTCCGTGATCACCTGGGCGGGATACGACGCGCCGCAAACCCTGGCGGACGCGGCGAGCACCGGATACGCCGACGAAGCCGAACCTTCGCTCCGCAGCTTTCAAGACGGACTCGGGGCCGCGCACCACGGCCCGATGAACACCACCGTCGTCGGGCACAGCTACGGCACCACCGTCGTCGGCCAAACCGCCCGCGACCTCGGGTTGCCCGCCGACAGACTCGTCATGGTCGCCAGCCCCGGCGTCGGCGTCGATCACGCCGACCAGCTGCATCTCGACGGCACCCCGCAAGACCAAGTCGGCCAGCACGTCTACTCCACCAAAGCCTTGACCGACCCCATTCCCGTCTTCACCAACTTCGACGGCCCCGACATCGGACTCGACAACGTCGATCCCCTCGGACCCGACCCCACCACCGACTGGTTCGGCGGAAGAACCTTCCATTCCGACGCAGGAAACCCCGCCACCTCCCACAGTGACTACTGGAACAGGGACTCTTCCTCGCTCAAGTCACTCGGCAAGATCATCGCAGGAAGCAATCCATGACACTTAAGATCGCCCGCAACGTTCGACAGCGGACTCTGCTTGCTGCATTTATGCTATCGCTGCTCACTTTGATTTCCTGCGGAGGAGGCGCGGCTATGCAACCCACTTTGTCAGCCGAGCAGGCCCATGAAAAAGTGCAGGCTCTGGTAAATTCTGCCGCAGCCGCCTCTTTTCCGGCAGGATACAAGCTGACAGAGCTTCCGCTTCAGCCTGAGCCTTGCACAGACGATTCCGACCAGGAAACCGGCCAGGTGATCGTCGGTGTCACCTACTGGATCGACGGACCGGACCGCGCTCGCAACAACGAGTACTACGAAAAGCTCAAAAAATGGTGGCAGGACAACCGCTGGACGATCGAGAACGACACCTGGACGGGCGAGCATTTCGCCAACGCTCGCAGCAGCGACGGCTACCTCATGAGCCTGACCGGCACGGTCACCGGACCCGTCGTGGGCCGTTTGACCGTCGGGGCCAGTTCGCCGTGCATCTGGCCGCACGGAACGCCGGAACCCCGTTCCTGACCGGCCTGTCGTTCATCCCGGCCGATGGGCCGCTTCGGTCCACTGTGGACAATCCACCGAATCAGCCGAGGGCATGCTCCAGAAGCACCTCCGCCGCCGCCCGGGCGTGGCGGCCGTACTTGGGGTCTCCGAGGACCATCGCGCGGCTCGCGGCTCCGTCGGCCAGCGTCACCAGCTGCTCGGCGAGCCCCTCCGGATCGGCGGCGCCCAGCTCCGCGACCAGGTCGGTCACCAGCCGGAGCATCAGGAGTTTCTGCTCCCGCGCATAGACGTGCACCGCGCTGTCCGGGTCGGGGTACTCGGCCGCCGCGTCCACGAACAGGCAGCCGCGCACCGGTTCGGCGTCCGGCAGGTCGAACATCGCCAGCAGTCGTTGCCGCGGCGGGAGATCCGCGCGGGTCAGGACGTCGTGCAGGGTGTCGCCGGAGCGGACGAGGTCCCGCAGATAGGCGACGACCAGCTCGTCCTTGTCCGGGAAGTGCAGGTACAGCGTCCGTTTCGACACCGGGGCCGCGGCCGCGACCTGTTCCATCGTCGTGCCGGTGATGCCGTGGCGGGCGAACAGGTCCGCGGCGGCCGCCAGCACGCGCTCGCGTCCCCCGCGACCCGCCCGGCGGGCCTTTTCCTCGACCATGCGGCCAAGTGTACAGAAACGTTTACTTAAGCCGCCGGAGCCTGCTACCGTGCCGAGGTACACGATCACGTTTACCTAAGGAGTGCCTCGATGCCCGAACTCGCCGACGCCGCCGCGACCCTGATCCGCGGGCGGCGCGCGACCCGGTCGTTCCGGCCCGACCCCGTTCCGGACGACACCCTGCGCGAGATCTTCGACCTCGCTGCCGCGGCGCCGTCGAATTCCAACGCGCAGCCGTGGCAGGTCGAGGTGGTCAGCGGGGCCAAGCGGGACGAACTCGCCGACGCGCTGGTCGCCGCGCACCAGGAAGGCCGCCGCTCGGTCGATTTCCCGTACAGCGAAGCCATTTACGAAGCGGTGCACCAGGAGCGCCGGGCCGCGGCGGGCGGTGCGTTGTACGGCGCGCTGCAGATCGGTTTCGACGACCACGAAGCACGCGCGGCCTACGACGCCGAGAGCCTGCGGTTTTACGGCGCCCCGCACGTCGCGCTGCTGTTCGCGCCGGACACCGCCGAAGCCCGGCTCGCCGCGGACGTGGGGATGTACGGCCAGACCTTGCTGCTCGCCATGCAGGCGCACGGAGTTTCCAGCTGCCCGCAAGGATTGCTGAGCTTCTACGCGGACACCGTCCGGGAGACCCTCGGCCTCGACGGCGGCAAACTGCTGTTCGGGATCTCCTTCGGGTACGCCGACCACACCGCGCCGGTCAACCGGTTCGCCGTCGGACGCGCGCCCCTCGACGAGACCACCCGGTTCCACGCCTGAATTCGCCGACGCGTGGGTATCCCGGTCCGGGGAGGTGCCGATGGACGTACCGACACTCGGCGTCGAAGAAGAATTCCTGCTCGCCGCACCGGAAGACGGCCGTCCGATGCCCGTCGCGGACGAAGTCCTCGGCAAGGTCGGGCGGCTCGCGGACGGCGCGGCCGTGCACCGGGAACTTCGCGCGACCCAGGTGGAACACGCCACCGGCGTCTGCACGACCGCGGCACAGCTTCGCGCCCAGCTGTGCCGCGGCCGGCTGGCGTTGTCGCGCGCGGCGACCGACGCCGGCTGCGTGCTGCTGGCCACCGGAAGCCCGGTCGGCGCGCTCCGCTCCCCCGCCGAGCCGCTGCCGCCCGACCGATACGCGCGGATCGACGCGCACTACGGCGACCTGGCCGCCGATTACGAGGCCTGCGGATGCCACGTGCACGTCGGCGTCCCGGACGCGGACACCGCGGTAGCCGTCGTCAATCACCTCGCGCGCTGGCTCCCGGTGTTGCTCGCGCTGTCGGCCAACTCCCCCTTCGACCGCGGCCGGGACACCGGGCTGCACAGCTGGAGAATGGCGCTGCAGAGCCGTTTCCCCGGCTCTGGAATCGCCCCGCACGCGAGGTCGCACGCGGAGCACGTGCGGCTCGTCGACTCGCTGGTCGAGTGCGGGGCGCTGGTGGATCGCGAGCAGACGTTCTGGCTCGCGTGGCCTTCCCCGCGGTATCCGACCGTGGAACTGCGGGTCGCCGACGTGCCGCTCACCGTCGAGGGCACGCTCCTGCAGGCAGTCCTGTCGCGCGCGCTCGTCGCCACCGCCCTCGCGGACCTGGACCGGGGCGTCGAAGCGCCTCCGCTCGACCCGCAGATCTGCTCGGCAGCGGTATGGGCGGCGACCCGGCACGGCCTCACCGGCACCCTCGTCGACCCGCTTCGCGCGAGACCGCTGCCCGCCGTCCGGGCGGTCGCCGATCTGCTCCGCCACGCCGAAACGGCCCTTCAAGCAGCCGGGGACTACGACCCCGCCCACCGGCTCGTCCGAACCGCGCTGCGGGACGGCACCGGCTCGGCCGCGCAACGGAAAGCCGGGCCGGACGGAGTGGTCGCGATGCTCGCGTCACACACCGTCCCGCGCGTGACCTCGCCCCAGGCGGGTACCCGGAGAGAATGACGACCTCCCTGATCGCACTGCCGACCGCTCGCGGCCCGGTCTCCGCGGCGTTGCTGGACCTCCTGCGCGAACCAGGCCAGCAAACCGCGGTCGACCTCCGCGACGCCGACCCGTTCGGCGACGACCTCCACCTCGCCCTGCATCTCTGCTACGAACTGCATTACCGCGGGCTGCCCGGCGTCGACGCGGAGCGCGAGTGGGACACCGCGCTGCTGAGAGTCCGGGCAGAGCTGGAGAACGCGTTCCGCTCCGGCCTGCGCGACGCGGTTCCCGGCGGTTCCGATGTGGACGGCGAGCTCGACGAGCTGCTGACCGAACGCGAAGCTGACGGAGCTATCGGTTTCCTGCTCGCCGAGGGCGAATGGGGGCACCTGCGGGAACTGTTCGCACACCGCTCGATCTACCACCTCAAGGAAGCCGATCCGCACGCGTGGGTCATCCCGCGGCTGTCCGGGGCGGCCAAGGCCGGGCTGGTCGCGGTGGAATTCGACGAGTTCGGCGGCGGGCACGCCGACCGGGTGCACGCCAAGCTGTTCGCGGACCTGCTCGCGGCGGCCGGCCTGCCCGACGGGTACCTGGCGCTGCTGGAGCACGTTCCCGGGCCGATGCTCGCGCTGGTCAACATGATGTCGATGTTCGGCCTGCACCGGGCCTCGCGCGGAGCGCTGGTCGGGCACTTCGCCGCGGCGGAGATCACCACCGCCCCGAGCGCGCAGCGGATGGACCGGATCCTGCGCCGCCTCGACGCGCCCGAGGCCTGCCGCTTCTTCTACACCGAACACATCGAGGCCGACGCGGTGCACGAACAGGTCATGCGGCACGAGGTCGTCGGCGGTCTGCTCGCGGAAGAACCGGAGCTGGCCGCGGACGTCGTGTTCGGCATCCAGGCCACCAACTTCCTCGAAGCACAACTCGACCAGCATCTGCTCGGCTGCTGGCAAGCCGGACTGTCCTCGCTGCGCCAGCCACTGCCCTGACCAGCGCGAAACGGCCTGGTCGCGAACCTCGCGACCAGGCCGTCCGGGTCACCCGCTGCCCCGGACCCGTTTCCGGTGGCTCGTGTCGCACCACGGAAACCGCTTGCTCCGCCGGCAGGCGCACACCGCGACGACGAAGCGGTCCGACCGCACCGTTTCCCCGTCCGGAGTGGACAGTTCGACCGGCCCCTCGACCAGAACCGGCCCGCCCGGCACCACCCGGACCCGGCGTTCATCGCGCGGCACGGAGCGCCACCAGTTCCTCCGTGCGGTCGCCCGGCCGCACGAAACCGCGTTCGAGCAGGTACTCCAGCCGTCCGGAGACCACCGGCCCGAACGGCACGTCCGCCCGCGCCACCACCTCGCTGCGCAACCCTCCCGCGGCCAGCGCGAAGCGGGTTTTGTCCACATCGGACATCGTCGACTGCACCAGGTAGAGCGTGCCGGTCCGGGTCAGCAGCGAAGGAGCGGCCGCGCACAACGGGTCCAGCATCGCGCGGCCGTCCGGCCCGGCGTCCCAGGCGCGCGTCGAGCGAACCGTGGGCGTCGGGGAAGGCACGTACGGAGGATTCGCGACCACGACGTCGTACGGTCCGGCTTCCACGGTTTCCCGCAGGCCGCCCCGGAGCAGGCCGATCGGCAGGGCCCGCAGCACGGTGTTCATCCACGCGGAAGCCAGCGCCCGCATCGAAATATCCGCCGCGACGACCGTGGCGCCGGTCCGCGCCAACGCGATCGCCAGTGCGCCGCTGCCGGTTCCCAAGTCCGCGCACCGCATCCCGCAGCCGATGCGCGTGTCCGCGGCCAGCACGCTGGAAAGCAAGGCGGTGTCCTCTTGCGGACGGTAGACCCCGGGCAGCCGGAATACTCTGCCCAGCGGCCGGGCCTCCGTTTCGGTGCGCACAGACGTCGTCATGGCGGTCCTCCATCTCGGTCGGTGCGCCCGGATACCCCCCTCCGGTCAGGACAAACCGCGATTTCCGCGGCGCCGCACCGAAACCGGCCGGTCACCGGGCCGGAACCGCTCCCCGATAGGACCGCTGCTCGACGATCTCCCCGTCGCCGTTGGCCCGGGGCTCGCCGTGGACGTAATGGCCGACCCCGCGCGCCTGCGCCATTTCCCGGCCGACCGACACCGCGTCAGCGCGGCGCGCCGCGGTGTTCGCGACACGCCGGATTCCCTCGATCCGGTTCTTCCACAGCCCGCCCTCGCGACACGTATGAATGTCCCCTTCGGCCATTCCGCGCCTCCTTCCGCTCGCCCGCCGGGTACCCGACCGCAGCGAGGGCAATCGGGTTGCCGACGGCGGCTCCGGGTACCCGGAGCAGGAACCGAAGGAGCGAAACCATGACCGAACCGCGCGAATCCGACGACGTTTACGGCGACACCCCGGAAGAAGAACGCGAGATCATCCGCGGCGAACAGGGCACCTCGGGCGACGAGCACGACGACTCGGACCCGCAACAGGGACGGTGACCCGCCGGGTCAGCGGGAGGGCTCGCACGCCTCCCGCGCCGGCACCCCGCAGCCGAGCCGGGCCCAGACCGTCTTGCCGCCGGAATGCTCGTGCACTCCCCAGTCGTCGGCGAGCCGCTCGACGAGCAGCATGCCCCGGCCGCGTGCGCGCTCGAAGTCCGGCGGGCGGACCTGCGGGCGGGCGGGCTCGGGGTCGTCCACCTCGATCACCACGACACACGGCCGGGAAAGCACGGTCAGCCGCGCACAGGACGGGCCGGAGGTGTGCTCGTAGGCGTTCGACGCGAGTTCCTCGACGACCATCAGGACGTCCGCGAGGTGGTCCGGGGACAGATGGCCCAGGGACCTGCCCGCCCAGGCGCGCACCCGGGGCAGCGCGGAAACCCCGGTGCCCTCCAGGTCCAGCACCCAGGGCGCATCGCCCGCCCCGGAGCCCGGGCCGGTCACCGCCGCCCCCTTTTCGGTTGGCCAAAACAACAAGACCCCTCTCCCGCCGAAGCCGCGACGCGATGCGGAGAACGATTCCTGCCGGAAAACGCTGCCGCGCTTCGTCGCCCCTCGCCGCAGCCGTGTGACCTCACGTGGGGAAGTCCCTTTCTCGTTCTCGACTTCGCCGGTGCCCGAACGGGCGTACCCGGACAGGGCCGACTTCACACCTAACACTGCGTATCTCTGGACCCCGGCAGCGGTTCGGTTACTGTCGCTGCATGCCGTCTCACGCGCCGGAGCCCGAATCTCGCACTCGCCTCGCCGACATCCTCGGCGCCGGGGCGAGCAACGCCGACCTCGGCGACAACCTCGCGAAGATTCTCGCCCGGGCCTGCACCGTTCTCGACGTCGACACCGCGACCGTGCTGCGGCACGATTCCCGGTGGCAGCGCCTCGTCGCCATCGCCGCCGCCGGGCTCGAGGAGGAGGTCTACCAGGGAGTCCAGGTCCCGGTCGGCGCGGGGTTCGCCGGAGCCGTCGCCGCGCGCCGGGAGCCGGTCGTCATCGAGCAGGTCGACCGGACCACGGTGCTCAACGCGCTGCTGGCCGAACGGGGCCTGCACACGATGCTCGGCGTCCCGATGCTGGCCGGCACCGAACTGGTCGGCGTGCTGCACATCGGAGCCGTGCGGGACCGCCGGTTCACCACCACCGACATCGAAACCCTGCGGCTGCTCGCCGACCGGCTGGCCGCCGTGCTGCAAGCGGAGATCATGCACCAGAACCAGGCCGCGACCATCGCGCTGCAGCGCAGCCTGCTGCCCGGGGTCCTGCCGGTCATCGACGGCCTGCGCCTGGCCGCGCGCTACGTTCCGGGCGCGGAGGCCGGGCTCGGCGGCGACTGGTACGACGTTTTCCGGCTTCCCGGCGATCAGACCGGCATCGTGATGGGCGACGTGTCCGGGCACGGCCTCGAAGCCGCCGTCATCATGGGCCGGCTGCGCAGCGCGCTGCGGGCGTACGCGCTCGACTGCGACGATCCCGCCGAAGTCCTCGCCAAACTCGACCGCAAAGCGAACCACTTCGAACACGGAGTGATGGCGACGGTCGCGTACGGCGTGTTGCGGCCCGGGCACGAGAGCATGGCGCTGTCGCTCGCCGGGCACCTGCCGCCGGTGGTGGCCGCGCCGGGCAAACCGGCCGAACTCGTGCAGGCCCCGCCGGACCCGCCGGTCGGCCTGACCGTCGGAGCCACCGTCGAACGGCGCACGACCACGGTGGAACTGCCGCCGGGAAGCGTCGCCGCGTTCTACACCGACGGTCTCGTCGAGCGCCGGGACCGGCTCGTCGACACCGGCATGGACCAGCTCGCCGAACTGCTCCGCCCGGAGGACCCGGAACGGGCCTGCGCCCGGATCATGGCCGCGATGGTGGGGTCCCGGCCCCCGCAGGACGACGTCGCGCTGGTGGTGCTGCAACGCACTGCGGGGGCGGGAACGCGCTGATCCGCTCCGCGGTTACTTCGCGGCCAGCGCTTCTTCCAGCGTGGGGTACAGCGGGAGGCTCTGCTCCAGCCCGGTGAGCTGGATGGGCCGCAAGGTCGCGCGGCCGGACGCCACGATCCGCACCTCGGTCCCCTCGGGCGCTTCCCGGCACGCGGCCAGCAGCACGGTCAGCCCCGCCGAGGCGAGGAAATCGACCCCTGCCAGGTCCAGGACCAGCACCGGAGGTTTCCCGGTGACGGTTTCGGCGACCGCGGCCGTCAATTTCGGGGCGGTCCCGAGGTCCAGGTCCCCGTTCAGGGCCAGCACCGCCGCGGGCGAGCGGTCGGCCCGTTCGATCGACAGCGAACCCGGCGGGTCGATCACCGGGTCGGTCAGCTCACTCATCGCTCTTTCCCTCCTCAGG
This sequence comes from Amycolatopsis sp. AA4, assembly GCF_002796545.1. Lineage (GTDB taxonomy): Bacteria > Actinomycetota > Actinomycetes > Mycobacteriales > Pseudonocardiaceae > Amycolatopsis. The sequence continues at coordinate 3,287,405 of NZ_CP024894.1, read as the reverse complement.
AAGCCCGGAACGCCTGCGTCCGGGCAGGAAAAGGACGCGGCTGGCTGCTCAACCGCGCGAATAGCATGCCTTACGGCGGCGGCTCGCACCGAATGCCGCCGGGAGAAATGATCTCGGATCGGCGGAAAGGCGGCAGCGCGGGGGCGCCCGGGAAGAGACGTTCGGCTCACTGTCGCCGCTCCCGTGGCGGTCCCGGTGCGGCCAGGCTAGGGCGGACGGGGCGGGGCGGGTGAGCGGCTGGTCGCTCTTTGAAGCGGCCGCGCCGAGCGTCCGGTACGACCTGGGGCGGACGGTTTTGCTGCTCCCCTGCCGCGTTTTCGCAGGTGCAGCGGATGTATTCGACGACCTGAGCCGACCGGCGGCTGCCCCGCGGTTCGGCCAGCGCCGTGGTGACCGCGCCCGGTCTGGCGCGTTCGCCGCTCCGCCCTGGCTAACGCGCACCTCGCGCTGCCGGAGCGCACCGTCCCGTTCAGTGGGCACTGCTGCACCGCTGCCCGGCCGCGTCCTGACGCAGCCGGTCCGTGCGCTCGCCGACCCGCGCCGCTTCGACTTGCCGCGCAGAGCCTCCCGCTCAACGGGCATGACCGCACCACCGCCCGGCCGCGTCCTGACGCAGCCGGTCCGTGCGCTCGCCGACTCGCCGCGCACACCCGCCCGCACAACGCACACGACCGCACCATCGCCCGGCCGCACCCCAGCACAACCCGCCGACCTCACCCGGCCAGCCCGCACACCGCGAACCAGCCGGAACACACCCTCCCGCTCAGCGGGCACGGCCGCGCCGCTGTCCGGCCGCGTCCTGGCGCAGCCGGTCCGTGTGCTCGCCGATCTCCCCGAGCCGGTCCGCCAGCGCGGCGTGCCGGGACTCCAGGTGGACGCGCACGTCTGCCAACGGCGGCAGCAGGTTCGCGACATCGTCGTCTCCCAGCGCCACGCCGAGCCGGTCGGCGCTTTCCTGTCCGGCGGGGTCCAGGTCGGGCGCGGCGCTGGCTTCGGCGGCCAGCCGTCGCAGCACCGCCGCGTTGCGCCGGGCCCAGTCCGCGACCGCCCGGTCTCCCGCGCGGCGGCCGCGTTCCGCGTCGACGCGGGCCTCGCCGGTGGTCTCCCCGGTGGCCGAGGGCCGCAGCCGCAGGTACCGGCGTTCGGCCGCCTGCCTGCTCGCCACGCCCAGCGCCGGGGCCAGCGCGGCCCAGCTCGCGCCCGCCGCGCGCGCGGCCGCGATCAGTTCCGGTTCCCATTCGCCGAGCTGCTCGCGCAGCGCCCGCAGCGCGGACAGCGCGGCCAGCGACCGATCGGCCGGCGCACCGCCGTCCCGGGCGGCCAGCACCGCCTCGCGGACGCCTTGGACCAGCAGGCCGGGGTCCAGCTCCGCCATAGCGTCATCCTCTCGACGACTTGGCAGTTGTCATCGTTTCGATGACATGCTAGAAGAAAGAGAGCGTCCCTGTCGAGCGGCGGAGGTGAATCCCGATGACCTGCCGATCCCGCGGCCCGATTCGCCGCGCTCCGCAGGTTTCCCGTGCCCCTTCACCGGGAATCAGGTCCGGACCGCCCGCCAGGGCGGCTTCCGGCCGCTAGCCGGAGAACCCCGCCGCGCCGCCGGATGCGGCCCGTGGCGCGGAGCAGGCCACCCCGGCTCCGTGCCAGTCCTTCGCGCGAGAAAGGCGTTGTCCCCGTGTCCTTGCCGCTGCACACCGCCCAGACCAGGCCGTCGCACCCCGCACTGGTGCGCCTGTGGAACTACCTCGCCGACGTCACCGGCGCCCTGGGCATCGGCCTCGAGTCCTGCACCGTCGACCACGACACCCCGGTGTCGGCCTACGTCGCGCTCGACGGCCACCTGCCCGCCTACCCCGGCCGCGACGTCGCGTTGCTGTGGGACGAGATCCACGGCTGGGCCGCCGCCGTGGAAACGCATTCCGGCGAGGACCTCATCGTCATCCGCTACCAGGGCGGGCCTTCGGTCGCCCCGCCCGCGTCCCGCGTCGCCGAGTTCGCGGCCGCGGTGCGCGACGACGACCACCGGATCGGCTGTCTCGCGCCGCCGGAACTCCGCACGCTGGGCACCCCGGCGGACCTCGACGCCATCCTGGCCGAAGTGGTGTAACACCGGACACCGTCCGTGACCGTCCATTGTAGACCGGCGGTTTCGCCTCGTCGCGGACCGGGTAGCCGAGATCATGAGCGAATTCGAAGCGCAGCGGAGGATGCCCGCGCCCGCGGAGCACGTCTACGCCGTCGCGTCCGATGCCGCGCACCTCAGCGAATGGCTGCCGGAGCCAGTCGACCCGCCCCCGGCCGGGAGCCGCGACCGGCTCCGGCTCGAATGGGACGGCGGCTGGCTCCAAGTCGCGTCCGGCGCGGCGGGCACGAGCCACGCGACGCTGCACCTGTCGGTTCCGGCCGGCCAGGGCGGCGGCGACCTGCCCGCGCGGATCCGCGAGTCGCTCGACCGGCTCGCCGTTTTGTCCGGCTCGCCCGGCTGAACCCGTCCACAGTGGACTCTCCGCGGTTCGTTTTCCGCCGCACGGAACCGTAACGTCACCGCGCGCGCCGGATCGGATACTCTGCGCCCAGGAGTTGATGGTCCATGGTGGTGCGGAAGGAAATTCTGCCCGGGCCTCGCCCACCCCGCACGGAACGGAACCGGCTCGCGGTCGACTGCGTCGTCGACAGCCTGCTGCGATGCCTTCCTCTGGCCGAGCAAACCCGGCTGGGCATCGTCGTGCCGAGCCGCGGCCGCACGTGCGACCGCGAGGCCCTCCTGATGGAGATCTCGTTGCGCACCAGGCGTTCCCCGCACGCGGCGAGGTGCCTGGTCCGCGCGGTCTACTCGGCACTCGGACAGACGTCGCCGGAGCTGGCCTCCCGGGTGCGCGCGGGGGTGAGCCCGGACGTCCTGGTCCTGCTGGGCGGCTCGCGGCAGCCGTGCACGTGGTCGAGGGAAACCCCGCCTCGGTGCCACAGCGGGTAACCCGGTCAATCGACGGATCCCGTCCGCCGAGATCAGCCGCGTCCCGGCTCGCAGCCGACAGTACCGGCGAAACGATCTTGCCCAGCAGGCGGGATTGCCGTTCCGGCAAGATCGCGTGCGCTTCGGGCCCGGCTCCGGCGACGCTGGACGCATCCGACCCGAGGAGCCGACCGATGACCACCGACGCGACCCTGTTCTGGGAGGAAGTCCACGCCGCCCGGCCGCCCGCCGACCCGCGGCCGAACGCCCGGCTCGTGGAGATTGTCTCCGCCCTGCCGCCCGGCGACGCGCTGGACCTGGGCTGCGGCAACGGCGGCGACGCCCGCTGGCTCGCGAGCCGCGGCTGGACCGTGACCGCCACCGACATCTCGGCCGTCGCGGTCAACCGCCTCTCCGGCCCGCGGCTCACCGCCGTGCGGCACGACCTGCGGGTCAGCTTCCCGGCCGGGGAATTCGACCTGGTGACCGCGCACTACCTGCAAACCCCCTTCGAACTGGACCGGACGACGGTCCTGCGCACCGCCGCGTACGCCCTGCGCCCAGGCGGCCGATTGCTGGTCGTGGACCACGGCTCGATCGCGCCGTGGTCGTGGAACCAGGACCCGGACCTGCATTTCCCCAGTCCGGCGGAGATCGCCGCCGACCTCGCCCTCGACCCGGCCCAGTGGACCGTCGAGCGCGCGGACTCCCCCACCCGGCTTGCGACCGGCCCAGGCGGGCAGACCGCCGAGGTCGTCGACCACGTCCTGCTGATCCGCCGCGCTGTCTGAACCCGTCAAGGAGACCACTGTGGCTCGCCGTCGCGACACTCCGCCGCCTCGCACCGGAAGCAGCGAAACCGAAGTCCTGCGCGGATTTCTCGACTATCTCCGCACCTCAGTCGCCGCGAAGGTCGACGGTGCGCCGGAAACGGAAGCCCACGCCGCCGCGGTGCCGTCCGGGACCAACCTGCTCGGTCTGCTCAACCATCTGACTTTTGTGGAGCGATCGCTGTTACTCGGGGAGACCGTGAAGAACTGGCCCGCGACGTTCCATACCAGGGACAGCGTCGCCGAGGTCGTTGCCCGCTACCGGGAAGCGGTCAAGCTCGCCAACGAACTCCTCGACGACTGCCCCGATCTCGCCGCCCCGCTGCCGGGCCGCGACGGGCCGAGTGTGCGCTGGGCGCTGACGCACCTGATCGAGGAAACCGGACGGCACGCCGGACACGCCGACATTCTGCGCGAGCTGATCGACGGCAGCACCGGCCGCTGAAAACCAGTGGCCCCGAAGCTGCGTGCCCGGTCACTATGGAAGACATGAACGCCGCACGCCGCTCTGGGGCAGTCCTCGTGCGGTGACTCGACCCGAACGCGACGGCGGAGCCGACGCCATCAAATACAGAACCACATCCCGGACACGCGCTAGGACTCGTGCAAGCCGATGTTCTAGCCCGGCACCGGCGATCGCGCGGCACGGATGTCCATCTGCTTACGGGCACCGACGACAACGCACTCAAGAACGTCACTGCGACGAGGCGGAAGGCGTTCCCGTGCAGGAGTTGGTGAATCACCGTGCCGCGCGATTCGCCGCGCTGCAGGAACCGCTCGGGCTCGCCGTCGACGATTTCCCGAGAACCAGCACCGATCGCCTTCACCTCGAAGGCGTCCGCCGGTTATGGCAAGCCTGCGCCCGACGCGGCGACTGCTACCTGCGCGACTACACCGGCCGGTACTGCCTTGGCTGCGAGCAGTTCTACACGGACGACAACGCTGTCTGGAACACGAAGTCCCGTTCGAGGTCGTCACCGAACAGAACTGGTTATTCCGAATTTCTCGCTACGCCAGCGAAATCCAGGCCCTGTTGGATCCCGGCCGCCTCCGGATCGAACTCGCCGCCCACCTCCGCGAGGTGCTGGGTTTCGCGCACTCCTGTCCGACCTCACCGCCAACGCGTCCCGCTGGACCAACGCGGCCGAGCGAGTGCACGTGCTCGGCAAGGGCATTCTGCGATTCCATGCCGTCTATTGGCCCGCGCTGCTGCTCTCCGCGGGCGAGCGCCTGCCGGACACCATCTTCGTGCACGACTACCTGACTGTCTACGGCGCGAAGATCTCCAAGAGCGCAGGCAACACCGTCCGTCCGACGGACCTAATCGACCAGTACGGCGCCGACGCCGTCCGCTGGTGGCTGCTCCGCGAGGTCGCACCGCTCGGCGACACCGACTTCACCGAAGACCGGCTGATCGCCCGCGCCGACGACGAACTCGCCAACGGTCTCGGCAACCTCGTGCACCGCGTGCTCAGCCTCGCCCGGCGCACCGGACGGATCGTCCCGGCTGGTCCACTAAGGACAGTGCACTCGCTCGCCGACCGGATCGACGCGGCACTCGCCGATTTCGACTTCCGTTCCGCCACCGGCGCTTTGGTGCAGGTGATCGCCGACGCCAACCGGTACGTCGAACAGACCCGACCCTGGGCGTTGCGCGGCGACGAACTGGACCAGGCACTCGGGACTGTCGTAAGCACTTGCCGGGAACTGGCCACGGAACTCAGCCCGTTCCTCCCGGACCGAGCCGCCCGGCTGCACGCGCAGCTCGACCGCGGGGAACCGGCGCGCCTGTACCCTCGGCTACGGCAGCAACCGAGGCACTAGCCGGACATAGGCCACCATGCCGACCACCTCCACCAACGTCTGCGCCACCACCACGACCGCCGCGAGCGCGAGGTCATCAGGCAACGCCAGTGCCAACGGAAGCACCACCAGTGAGTTCCGCGTCGCCCCGGTGAAAACGATCGCCCGCCCAGCCGGAACGTCCAATCGGAACAGCCGCGCCACCCCTAGGCCCGCGAAAGCCATCACCACCAGGAAAACCACATAAAACGGCACGGCCCCGGCCACTGCGCCGAGTCCACTGTGGAGTTTCGGTATTTGCGACGCCACTACGATCGCCAGTGTCGCCGCCATCAGCGGCACCATCGCGGTCCCGGCCGCGGCGGCGAACCGGCGGCCGGTCGGGCGGCGGGCCGCCCAGGCTTGGGTGAGCCAGGCCAGGGTCAGCGGGAGCGCGATCAGCACCAGGAACGCCTGGAGGAACGGACCGGCTCGCACGACCTGCGCCAGGTCCGCGCCGAGGAAGAGGAACAGGAATCCGGGCAGCAGGACCATCTGCGCGAGCAGCAGCAGCGGCGTCGCGGCGAGCAGGCGGCGGCTGCTGCCTCCGGCCAAGCCGCTGAAAACGATCACGTAGTCCACGCACGGGGCCAGCAGCACGAGCAGCATGCCCAGCCGCAGCGCCTGCCCGGCCGGGAAGAGGACGGACATCGCCGCGACGACCAGTGGCACGACGACGAAGTTCACCGTCAGCGCGGCGCCGAGGAACCGGCCGTCGCGCAGGGAACGGCCCAGTTCGGCGGCAGGCACCTGCAGGAAGGTGACATACAGCAGCGCCGCCAGCACCGGGTTGATCGCCGGTTCCAGCCCCGGCCCGGCCGCCGGAGCGAGCCAGCCGGCGAGTGCGCCGACGGCGAGCGCGCCGAGGTAGATGACGACCTGGTGCCGCTCCATCCGCGACACCAGACCGGACGACTGCGACAACGGGCGCGCTCCTCCATAAAGGCCAGGTACCGGACCAGCGTAGCGACGGGCGAGCCCGGCAAGGAACGCCACCGTCTTGACGAAATCCTAACGCCGCCGCACTCCGTTTTAATGCACTCCTGACGCAAGCGAAAAGGCCGTTTCTTAACGCATTTCAGAATGGGATTGATCTCGCCGCCCAGCGCGTGCGAGGCGGGGCGCGCGGGCATGCTGAGCCCGTGACAGACACGGAAGAACCCCAGCGTCGCCTGGAACCCGGCGCGTTCGGGTATGCGGTGAAGCGGCTTTTTCTCGGCAAACCGCTCATTAACGCGCAATTGACGCACGAACGGCTTTCCAACGCGACCGCACTGGGCGTGCTTTCCCCGGACGCGATCTCGTCGTCGGCCTACGGCACCGAGCAGATCCTGGTCGAACTGCTCCCCTACGCCGGTCTCGCCGCGTTCAGCCTGGTGCTGCCGATCACCGGCGTGATCCTCGTCATCCTGGTGCTCGTCGCGGCGTCGTACCGGCAGGTCGTGATGGCCTACACGCGCGCGGGCGGGTCGTACGTCGTCGCGCGGGAGAACTTCGGGCCGCGCGTCGCGCAGGTCGCCGCGGCGGCGTTGCTGATCGACTACATCGTGACGGTCGCCGTGCAGACCTCGGCGGGCACGGTCGCCGTCGTGTCCGCGATCCCCGCGCTCGGGCCGTACAGCCTGGAAATCACCATCGCGATCGTCGTCCTGCTCTGTTACGCCAACCTGCGCGGCCTGCGCGAAGCCGGCCGTCCGTTCGCGGTCCCGACGTACCTTTTCACCGCACTGATGCTGGTGATGATCGTGGTCGGCCTGGTCAAGGCGATGACGGTCGGGCTGCCGACCTACGACGCGGCTCACCTGCCCGGCGCGGTGCCGGTCCAGCATGGGGACGGGCTCATCGCCGGTGCGACAGTTCTGGTGCTGTTGCGCGCTTTCGCCAACGGCGGATCATCGCTGACCGGTGTGGAAGCCATCTCCAACACGGTGTCCGCGTTCCGCAGCCCGCGCGGTCTCAACGCCCGCAAGGTTTTGGTCACGATGGCCGTGATCCTCGGCGTCCTGGTCGGCGGAGTCTCGCTGCTCGCCTCCTTCACGCACGCGACGCCGTACGCGAGCGGCTATCCGTCCGTGGTCTCCCAGGAAGCCCGTGCGGTGTTCGGCGACGGCTGGTTCGGGCAGGCGATGTTCGTCGCGATCCAGGCGGCGACCGCGCTCATCCTCTACACCGGGGCCAACACCAGCTTCAACGGCTTCCCGTTCCTCGCCAGTTTCGTGGCCAGCGATCGTTTCCTGCCCCGCCAGCTGACGACGCGCGGCCACCGGCTGGTGTTCTCCAACGGCATCCTCGTGCTGACCGTGCTCGCCGTCGCCCTGCTGTTCTTCTCCGGCGGCACGGTGACCGCACTGGTGCCGTTCTACGCGATCGGCGTGTTCACCGGCTTCGCCATGGCCGGATACGGCATGACCAAACACCATCTGCGCCTGCGCGAGCAGGGCTGGCGGTTCAAGCTCTCGGTCAACCTCGCCGCCGGGATTCTGTCCACTGTGGTCGTCGGCATTTTCGCCATCGCCAAGTTCACCGAGGGCGCGTGGCTGGTGGTCGTGGTGTTCCCGATCCTCGTGTTCGTCCTCATCAGACTCAACCGCGAGTACCGCGCCGAAGCCGCTGTGCTGGAACGCATCACCGCCAACCGCGCCAACCCGACGCGGTACGCGCGCCACCAGGTTTTCGTGCTGGTCAACACGATCGACCTGGCCGTGCTCGAAGCACTGCGATACGGCAACAGCCTCCGGCCGGACAAGGTGACCGCGGTGCACTTCGTGATCGACGCGCAAGCCGCCGAACGCCTTCGCTCCCGCTGGGAAGAACTCGGGATGAAAACGAGCCTGCGGCTGATCGACGTCCCCGACCGCAGGATCGCCCGCGCCGCGTACACGCTGGTGCAGAAGGCGATCGCGGACGCGGAGCGGACCAGCATCACCGTGCTGCTGCCGCGGCGAAGCTACGCGCCGCTGCTCGGGCGACTGCTGCACGACCGGACCGCCGACCGGATCGCCCGCATCGTCAGCCGCATCCCGCAGGCCGCGGCGACCATCGTGCCTTACGACGTGCAGACCCGGATCCGCACGCTCATGCCGCATCTGCCCGAAGAACGCGCCACCGCGGCGATCGAGCGGCTGCTCACCCGGATCGGCAGCACGCAGAAGGAGGAACTCACTCCCAGCGCTCTTGCCGAACTGCGTCCCGGCACTGACGTCTGCGTCGACGGGCGGATCCAGGAACTCACTCTGTCCGAAGAGGACACCCGGGGTCCGGTTCTCACCGCGCAGCTCACCGACGACACCGCGACGGTCGCCCTGGAATTCAGCCAAGCCCACCCCGACCTCGAACCCGGCCAGGTACTGCGCGTCGCCGGCCGCGTCGCCGACGGCACGCCGCTGGTCATCCGCGACCCGGTCTGCCACATCCTCGAAGCCGCCGGAGAAGAGGAGGAAGACCGCTCCAGCGCCGAATAGTCATCCGGACAGTCCACTGAGGATCGCGTCGATGCCGAACCCGAACGCCTCGTCCGAATCCCCGCTGTGCGCCGGGTCTTCCTCCACGATCCCGGCCCGCACCAGTTCCGCGTGGTTCTGTTCCTCCGCGACGAACCCGAGTACATAGTGGACGACCGTCCGCGCGGCCCACTCCGCGCGGCGGTCGTCGTACTTCCCGGTGAACAGCTGGCGCAGCGCGTGCGTGGGCACCAGGAGATCCGGCCGGTATGCCTGCACGAACGACACCACCTCGGCCCCGTCGCGGACTTGCAGCAGGGCCGTACGGAAGTCCTCGGCCGCCTCGCGCGGGTCCTTCGCCACCCCGGGCAGCCCCTTCAGGATCCGCGCGGCGACGGCGGCGAGCAGCTCCTGTTTGTTGGCGACGTGGTAGTACAGCGCGCCCGGCTGGACCCCCAGGTCGAGGGCCACCCGCCGCATCGACAGGCTGCTCAGCCCGGCTTCCCGCAGCAGCTCGTACGCCCGGTCGACGATCTGGTCTCGCGTCACCTTCACCCCGCTCATTCTGCCTGCCGCTTGCTTCCGGCCGAGCGGCCGCCTAGGATTTGATAGGTGTTCAAAACCTTCGACGACCTGGCCGACCGGCAGCTGGCCGGCGGCGTACTCGACCGCACCGACGCCCGCGCGGTGCTGGAAGCGCCGGACGAGGACGTGCTCGGCCTGGTCGCGGCTGCCGGGCGGCTGCGGCGCGCGCACTTCGGCAACAAGGTCAAAGTCAACTACCTCGTCAACCTGAAATCGGGCCTGTGCCCCGAGGACTGCGGGTACTGCTCGCAGCGGCTCGGGTCGTCCGCGCAGATCCTCAAGTACTCGTGGCTGTCCGCCGAGGAAACCGCGCGCCAGGCCGGCGCGGGCATCCAGGGCGGCGCGTCGCGGGTGTGCCTGGTCGCGAGCGGGCGCGGGCCGAGCGACCGCGACGTCGACCGGGTCGCGCAGGCCGTCGAGGCGGTGAAGTCCGCGCATGCCGACGTGGAGGTGTGCGCCTGCCTCGGGCTGCTCAAGGACGGCCAGGCCGAGAAGCTGCGCGAGGCCGGGGTCGACGCCTACAACCACAACCTCAACACGAGCGAGTCCCGGTACTCCGAGATCTGCACGACGCACGGGTACGACGACCGCGTCGACACCGTCGAAAAGGCCAAGTCCGCCGGGCTTTCCGCGTGTTCCGGCCTGATCGTCGGCATGGGCGAGACCGACGACGAGCTGATCGACGCGATCTTCGCGCTGCGCGACCTCGGCAGCGATTCGATCCCGGTCAACTTCCTGATGCCGTTCGAGGGAACACCGCTCGCCGGGACGTGGGAGCTGAGCCCGCTGCGCGCGCTGCGCATCCTCGCGCTGGCCCGGTTCGCTTGCCCGGCAACGGAAGTCCGGATGGCCGGCGGCCGCGAAATGCACCTGCGGTCGCTGCAGCCGCTCGCGCTGCACGTGGTCAACTCGCTGTTCCTCGGCGACTACCTGACCAGCGAGGGCCAGGCCGCGAAGGCCGACCTGGAGATGATCGCCGACGCCGGGTTCGAGGTCCTCGGCGCGGGCGAACAGCAGCAGGCCGCGCACACCACGCCGGCGCTGCGGGAACGCGGAGCGGGCACCGCCGCCGCGCCCAACGCGTGACCGCCATGGTGTCGATGCACGACTGGCTCACCGCCGCCGAACGGGACCGGCACGCCGCCGGTCTCGTCCGGCGGACCGACGATCGGCGGCATCCGCGAGCGTCCACATTGGACCTCGCGTCCAACGATTACCTGAGCCTCAGCACCGATCCGCGCCTGCGCGCGGCCGCCGTCCAAGCCGTCGAAAAGTACGGAGCGGGAGCCGGCGCGTCGCGAGTCGTCACCGGCACCACGCCGTGTCACACGGAGCTGGAACGCGAACTCGCCGACCTCACCGGACAACCGGCCGCGCTCGGGTTTTCCAGCGGCTACACGGCGAACATCGGCGTCATCACCGCGCTCGGTTCGCCGGACACGCTGCTGATCACCGACGCGCACATCCACGCGTCGCTGATCGACGGCGCCCGGCTGTCCCGCTCCCCCGTCGCGATCTGCCCGCACGGCGACCTGGACGCGCTCGCGGTGCTGCTGCGCGACCGGTCGCAGGAACGGGCGATCGTGGTGGTCGAATCGATCTATTCAGTGCTCGGCGATGCGACGGATCTGGTGCGCACCGCGGCATTGTGCGCGGAGTACGACGCCTTCCTGGTGGTCGACGAGGCACACGGCATCGGCGTCGCAGGCGACGGCCGGGGCGCGGTGCACGCGGCCGGTCTCGCGGGTGCGCCGCACGTCGCGGTGACTGCCACACTTTCGAAAGCACTGGGTGCCCAAGGCGGCGCGGTCTTGGGGTCGCCGCTGCTGCGCGAGCATCTGGTCAACACCGCGCGGACGTTCATCTTCGACACCGGCCTCGCCCCCGCCGCTGCGGCCAGCGCGGCGGAAGCGTGCCGGATCATCGCAGCCGAGCCTTCGCGGGTCGAGGAACTGCACCGAGCCGCTCGCGCGATCGCCGACGCCGCAGGAGTTCCGCGCGCGCCCGGTGCGGTGCAGTCGATCCCCGCGGACTCCCCGGACCAAGCCGTCGCCGCCGCGAACCAGCTGTACGAACGCGACATCGTCGTCGGCTGCTTCCGGCCGCCGAGCGTCCCGGACGGCGTATCCCGCCTCCGGCTAGTCGCCCGCGCCGGGGTTGACCTGCACCGGGCTCAGGACGCCGCGCGCCTCGCCGCCCACTGGGCGCGCGCCGCCAGCATCGTCTGAACCCTTCCGGAACAGCGCGTCCACCGCCAGTGCACCCGGTCCGGTGAAGGCCAGCAGCAGGAAAGCCCAGCAGAACATCGCCGCGGGTTCGCCGTGGTTCTGCAGCGGCAGCAGGCCGTCCGGCTGGTGGACGACGAAATACGCGTACGCCATCGATCCCGACGCGAGCAGCGCCGCGATTCGAGTGCCCAGGCCGAAGGCGACCAGCAGGCCGCAGACGAGCTGGATCACCGCCGCGTACCAGGACGGCCACATGCCGACCTCGACGGTTGCGCCCTTCGGACCGCCGCCGAAAACGCCGAACAGCGATGCCGCGCCGTGGGCCGCGAAGAGCAGGCCGACGACGACGCGGAACAGGCCGAGCACGAACGGGACGGCCCGGTCGAGCACACGCTCTGGCATGGGTCCTCCTCGGAGAGTGACTAAGGTTAGGCTTGCCATACCGTACGTGCCGGAGTACCTCCCGTCCAGACGCTGTGACGCTCGACAAACCGGACTGAACCGTTCCGCCGCCGGCCGCGTGTCGAGGGAAGGGCAACACCCACGCACCGCTGGAGGCTGGGATGACTGTCAAAACCCCGCGAACTTTCGGACTGCTCGCCGCGGTGGCCGCGGCGGGCCTGGTCGCCGCCGCGTGCAGTGGCGGCGGCAATAACAGCAGCGGGACCACGACCCCACCGCCCGCCGCGCCGACGCATTTGACCGACAGCAAGGGCGACACGATCTACCTGTTCGCCGCCGACCACGACGGCCAGTCCGCCTGCGCCGCGAGCTGCGCGAGCTACTGGCCTCCGGTCGCGGCGGACACCCCGCTGACCGGCGCTCGGGGCAGCGTCGGGGCCATCACCCGGCCGGACGGCTCCAGGCAGGAAACGCTCGGCGGGCACCCGCTGTACCGGTACCTCGGCGACAAGTCCGCCGGGCAGACCAACGGCCAGGGCCTGAACCTCAACGGCGGACTGTGGTGGATGGTGACCTCCGACGGCGCCGCGATCACCACCGCCGCTTCCGCGCCGGCGAGCGGGTACGGCGGAGGCAACTACTGAGTTACGCCCCTTCAGGTAGGCCCTGCCTCAATGGGGTACCTCTGATCAGGGGAACTTGACCGGGCGGCCGAATAAGACCAAACTTCGCTAGTGATATAAGTACTCCCGTCGTCCCCGCATCGAAGGAGTTCTTCAGTGACCTCGTCGTTCGTCATCATCGGAGCCGGGCTCGCCGGGGCCAAGGCCGCGGAAGCGTTGCGCGACAAGGGTTTCGACGGGAAGATCACCATCGTCGGCGACGAGCGGCACCTGCCCTACGAGCGCCCGCCGCTGTCGAAGGACTACCTCGCGGGCAACGCGGAGGCCGAGAGCTTCCAGGTGCACGACGCCGCGTGGTACGCCGAGAAGAACGTCGAGCTGCGCCAGGGCGTCAAGGCGACGGCGATCGAGCGGGAGAAGAAGCAGGTCACGCTCGACGACGGCACCAGCCTCGGCTACGACAAGCTCCTGCTCGCCACCGGCGCGAGCCCGCGCGAGCTGCCGGACACCGCGGGGATCCACTACCTGCGCCGCATCGAGGATTCCGACCGGCTCCGCGAACTGTTCGGCACCGCCTCGAAACTGGCGGTCGTCGGCGGCGGCTGGATCGGGCTCGAAGCGACCGCCGCCGCGCGCCAGGCCGGAGTCGAGGTCACCGTCATCGAGGCGCTCGAACTGCCGCTGGTCAGCGCGCTCGGCCCGGAGGTCGCTCCGGTCTTCGCCGACCTGCACCGCGAGCACGGCGTCGACCTGCGGCTCGGCGTCCAGGTCGAGCACATCTCCAACGGCGGCCAGGGCAAGCGGATCCGCCTCGGCGACGGCAGCGTCCTCGAGGCGGACGCCGTCCTGGCCGGGATCGGCGCGAAGCCGAACGTCGAACTGGCCGAGGCGGCCGGCCTCCGCGTCGACAACGGCGTGGTGACCGACGCGAGCCTGCGCACGAGCGACCCGGACATCTTCGCCGCGGGCGACGTCGCGAACGCCTACCACCCGTTCCTCGGCAAGCACCTGCGCGTCGAGCACTGGGCGAACGCGCTGAACCAGCCCGCGGTGGCCGCGGCCGGGATGCTCGGCAAGGAGGAGTCGTACGACGAGCTGCCGTACTTCTTCACCGACCAGTACGACCTCGGCATGGAATACCTCGGCACCATCGAGGGCCACGACCGCGTCGTGTTCCGCGGCGACGTGCCCGGGCGCGAGTTCATCGCGTTCTGGCTCAAGGAAAACCGCGTGCTGGCCGGGATGAACGTCAACGTCTGGGACGTCACCGACCCGATCAAGGCGCTCATCCGCTCCGGCAAGGCGGTGGACCCGGAGCGGCTCGCCGACCCCGAGGTCCCGCTGGAAGACCTCGCCTGATTTCCGCGCCCGCGGGCCGCTCCGGGTTCGGGGCGGCCCGCTAGGTTTGTCCGGTGGCAACCGAAATCCTGTCCGACGGCTGGGACTCGCCGTACTACGTCGTGCGGACCTCGGCGTTCGACGCGAAGTTTCTTGTCGGCGGCGGCGAGAAACCCGATGAGGTGGACAACGTCGACGTCACGGTCCACTACCCCGACCGTTCCCGGTGGAGCGCGACGGTTCTCACCCTCGACGAGGTCGACCGGGTGATGCGCCGCTGGGAAAGCACCGGCGAGTGCGCTGGCGGCAGCTATTTCGCCGTGCCGGACGGGCTGATCGTCCGCGAGCCCGGCGTGCGCAACATGGCCGCTGTGCTGATCGCGATGCACGACGGCGGCGAACTCAACTCTTACCTGATGCGCTTGGCGGACTACGACTAGCCCCGAGGCAGCAGCCCCTCCGACGCCAGCTCCACAAACCGCCGCCAGTCCCCGCTTTCCGTGCGGACCACCGACGACAGGCAGCCGACCAGCAAATACACGTCACTTACCGTGCAGTCCGCGCGGAGCACCCCCGCCGCCTGATCCGCCGCGATCGCTTGCGCCACCACGGTTTCCAGCTGCTCACGAGCCTCGCCGCGCGGTTCGCTCCCCGCCGATCCGCGCGCCGTCTCGATGGCGGACGACAGCGCCCGGTCCCCCGAAAGCACCTCGCCGACGTGCCGCAGATAGCGGGTGACGCCGGATTTCCCGTCGAGACACCGCTTCCGCGCGTACTCCGCGATCTCGGCGAACCGCTGCTCCGCCAACGCTTCCACAAGCGCCCGCCGGTCCGGGAAGTTCCGGTACACCGTCCCGACGCCCACCCCGGCGACCCGCGCGATCTCCGGCAACTGGACGTCGTCGTGCTCGGCGAGCAGCGCGCGGGCCGCCTCCAGCACGCGTGCCCGGTTGCGTTCCGCGTCCGCCCTCGGTTTGCGCTCCGTTGACAAGCGGCGTCCTCCTCGCGCTAATGTGGAAACGGACTCCGTTTCCGACTCGTCTGCGAGGATACCCCATGAGCACGGACCGCTTCCTTCTGCTGCACCCCGGCGAGGCCCGCCCGGGACGGGTGCCGCTGCCGCCCGCGTTCGCGGTGAAGGCGATGACCGGCGACACCGAGACCCGGTTCTCCCTGCTGGAGGTGACGCTGGCGCGCGACATCCCCCGCCACGTCCACCACGAGGCCGACGAGTGCGTTTACGTCCTCGAAGGCGAACTGGGCATCGACTTCGCGGACGAGACTCATGTCGCGACGAAGGGGATGTTCGCGCTCCTGCCGCACGGGGTTCCGCACGCGCTGCGAGCGGTTTCGACGCCCCCGCCGAGGTTGCTGCAGATCTCCTCGCCGGGCGGGTGGGAGCACTATCTGGAGGATCTTTTCGAGGCCGGGCCCGCGGTGCTGACGGACGGCGCGCTGGACCCGGCGAAGATCAACCCGGTGGCGGCCCGGTACTCGATCGCCTACGAGGAATGAGAGTCAGTTCTGCGGCACCGGCCAGACCGCCGCCGGATGACAGTGCTCCGGGCACGCGAGCAGGTACACCGCGTTGCCGAGAAACAGCACGTAGGCGTCGGAATAGGAGCTGTCCGGCTGTTCGGGCTGGCCGGGGCCGCTCTTGAACCCGACGTCCTCCGGCAGGCCGCACAAGAACAGCATCTCGGCGCCGCACGCGCAGCGGTGGCCTTCCGGATCCTGTTGCCAACGCGGCAGGCCGCCGACCTTGAACTCGCCCCGGCCGACGCTCAGTTCGATTTCGCCTGAGGGAACCGCCCGCCACCCGGTCTCCGTCTCGCACTCCGGACGCAGCACCAGCTCGCAGCCAAGGAGATGCGGTTCCTCCGCGTCGGCCGGACCGGTCGCGTCCCGGTGCAGCATGATCCGCCAGAACGCGCCAGGGTGGCCCCAAATCCGCGGTTCTTCCCAGTACCGCCGCGGAAGCTGCTCCGAATTCTCCCGGAGACAGGCCGCGTCGTTGTGCACCGGGCACTGGAACACGAGCAGGTGGTCGCCGCCGAACCGCGGAATGTCCGGCGGGACGTCCAGCTGGAAGAAGAGCACCATCCGCGCGCCGCAGTAGCATTCCGGCCAGTCCTCGCTCTCGGGCAGGATCGGCCGCCCGCCGAAGGTGTTTCGGGAACCAGGACCCGTCGGAATACCCGGGTTTTCCACCAGATACATCGGAAGGTCGGAGCGGCGGATCTCGGCCGACGGCTCGAAGACAGTCACCGGGCCAGCCTAGGGCGGCGCGACCTTCCCGTCCGGCTTTCCGCGCGAAAACCGGCGAGAGGCGGGCACCGCCGCGCATTCCGGTGCCCGCCCCGCCGCTTACGCTGTCCGCACCCGCCGCCATTCCCACGCGGCCAAGCCGGTGAACAGAACCGTCGCGACACCGGCGACCGCCGTCAGCAGCCATTCGGTTTCCCCGCCGCCGCCGTCCGGGGACGCGCCGGTCGTGCGTTCGATCCAGTCCGGAACCGTCAGCGTCAGCACCAGCGCGACCGCGCTCAGCGCCGCGAGCCCGGCCTCGGCCGCGAGCCGGAGCTTGTGTGCAGTGTTCATGAGAACCTCCCTGCCCTCAGTACTTCGCCGCGTTGAGGCGGGTCCGCCAGGTGTTGCCCCCGCCGGCGTATTCGCCGTAGCTCCACACCGTCCGGGAATCCGACGGGTCCCGGCCGATGCCGAAGTAGTCGCCCCATCGGCCGCCGGTGTAGGCGCTCTGCCCGGCGATCACCGAGGCGCTGCCCTGCAGCGTGCCCGGCGGGTCGGTGGCGAGGCGGCCGGTCTGGCGGAAGTGGCCGTACTCGTCGGCGGCGGACCGGCCGAACGCCACGTGGGCGTTGCGGGAGATGTCGGTCTGGATCACCGGGAAGAAATAGTGCCTGCTCGGCGCGCCGAACGCGCCCTGCTGCGCGATCGTGTGGCTGGGCACGTCGATCTCGTACCACTGCACCACTGACCGCGCCTCAGTGTCGCCGGGCCAGCTGTACGCGGACGTATGCGTCGTCCACAGCCGCTGGGTGCGGCCCGCCGCCTGGAAGACCGCGTTGAGCAACCGGGTGTCGTTCGTGGCGATTCGCGTTGTCCCGCCGTCCTTTTGCACCGCGCCGGGCGGCAGGTTGTAGCTGCGGCAGGGCACGGCCGTCGAGGTCAGCGTCGGCGCGCCGCCGGACCACAGGCCCAGCGGGTTCGACAGCGTCCACAGGGTCAGGCTCGACCCCGACGGGAACAGCGAGTTCACCAGGTAGGCGCGCGGATTCCCTCCGGTGCCTTGGAAATGGCAGGCGGGCTGGACGGAGAACGCGGCGCTCCGGTCCGGGTTCCGCAGGCCCCAGAAATCCCACCAGCGGATCGTGTGGCCGCCGCCGGCTCCGCCGCTGTACAGCTCCGCCTTGTTGAAGATCCGCAGTTTCGCGTAGGCGAACCCGCCGCCGAAGGCGAATTGGTTGGTGGACACGTAAATCGCCTGGGTGTCGAAGCCCAGCATCGGGTAGTCCGACCAGTTGCCGCTCGCGGTGGCTCCGTCCGCGGTCGCGTCGGTGCTCCAGATCCAGTACCCGCCCGCGGGATCGCTGGTCTGCGAGACGCCGAGCAGGATCCACGAGCCCTGCGGATTCGCGCGCCGCGCGGCGATGCAGACGATCCACCGGCCGCTGTAGTGGTCGTAGGCCAGTTTCGGGTCGAAAAGCTGCGCCCCGGCGGGCAGCACCGGGTTGAACATGGCGGTGAAATTGGCCCACCGGAACTGTTGCAGGCCAGTCTTGTCGTAGCCGACCAGGTCCACGTTGACCGCGGCCATCACCTGCCGGGGACCGACCGCGACCGTGCAGTCCGGCGGGCGGAACGCGGTCTGCGAAATCCCCTCGAAACTCGCCGACGCCGCCGGGGCCAGCCCCTCGGCGATCTCGTCCTCCGGCGGGTTTTCCTCCGACAGCTCCGCCGCCGCTTCCTCGTCCAGCTGCACGGCGAGCGCGTCCTCGGGGGCCAGCGCTTCCGCGCCGTGCTCGCGCGCGCCGGTCTTCAGCTGGTCGTATTCCTCGACCGGAACCGGGAACCGTTGCGCGAACAACGGCGACCGTTCCGGCGACGGCGGTTCGGCGAGCAGTTCGCCGACAGTCAGATCCGCCATCTCCCGCGACGCGCCCCCGGCCGTTTCCCCGGCCTGGCCCTCGAGCACCTGTGCTTCAGGCATCACGGTGATCACCCTCTTCCTCCGCGGCCTCGTCGCCGGCCCGTGCCGGGGCGTCGGCCTCCTCCTCCCGATCCCGGTGCCGCCGCGCGGCCGCCTTGAGCCGTTCCATTTCGGCGGCCGGAACCGGCGTCCCGATCGGAATCTCGTATCCCGCTTCCGGTCCGGCGGGCGCGTTTTCGCCCGCCGGACCGCTTTCCGCGCCCTCGCCGCGTCCCGCGCCCGACCGCGGCCCTTCCCGTTCGCTCATCGTGCACCCCCGGGAATTCCGCCCGAAAAGATCAATTCCGGCGACGTTCACGAAAAAGGTCGCCCGCAAGCGGGAAACAGATACCGGAAGGCCGCGACTTCAGCCGAACGGCGCAGCGGAAACCGATTCCCTCAGCTTTTCCCCAGTTTGCCCGGAAGCCGCATAAAAACTGACCGGGAACAGTTTCGAAGAACCTTTCCAAGCGCCGGGAGCCGCTCGCGAACGCCTGCCCCGTACGCCCGAATGCTGGCGGATCAAGCTGTTCCGCCCGCTTCACCCGGACTCGACCGCGTTGTGCCGCGGTTGCGGATCATCCCCGGCCCAGGACTTCGGAGTTACGTCCACCTTGCGCATTTTGCCGTCTGACAAGTTGAGCACCCGGTTAATTCTTCACGCATTCCTTCGAATGTAGGTAGTGCGCTTGCCCGGAGTCGGCGGACAGTGGCGCGACCGTGCTTCTGGGAGGAGATTTTCCATGTTCCGACTTGCCCGTTTCGCCGCGCCTGCCGTCGTTTTGGCCGGTTCGCTCGCTTTGGCCGCCCCGGCCGCGCACGCCGACGTCGCGCACCCGTTCGCCGCGACGTGCTCGCAGGCTTATCTTCCGCTCCCCGACCCGGCCTGCACGCCCGGCGCGACCAACCCGGACGTCACGCAGGACACCATCGACGACACGATCTGCGTCCCCGGCTGGACCTCCACCATCCGCCCGCCGTCGACCTACACCACCAAGCTGAAGAAGCAGGGCATCATCGACTACGGCTACGCGGACACGTCGCTCAGCTCGTACGAGGAGGACCACTTCCTGCCGCTCGAACTGGGCGGTGCGCCGCGGGACCCGAAGAACCTCTGGCCCGAACCGCACGACGGCGACCAGAATTCCTACACCAAGGACTCCGTCGAAAACGCGGTCAAGAAGGCGGTCTGCGCGGGGAAGGCCACCCTCGCCGACGCGCAGCACGCCATGCTGACGAACTGGACCACCGCGGAGTCCGTGCTCGGCATCGAGTAAGCGGAGGTCCGTTCACCGCGCCCCGTGACGTACGTGAAGGGCTCCTTGCGGGAATCAGATTCCCGCAAGGAGCCCTTCACGGACTCCGCGGCGGATCAGCCTTCAGGCGGCCGCGAAAGCATGGCCAGCCGGGGACGTCGCGTGTCCCCCAGCCCGGGACCCGGCCGGTGGGCACGGCATACCGTGCACACGACCGCGTGGCTGACCGGCGTCCCGTCCTCCTGGACCAGCCGTCCCACGTGCACCGCCTCGCGCCCGCACTGTCCACACGGGACAGTCGCGCTTTCCGGGTCCACCAGCAGCCTGCTCATTGATGTGCTCCCTCCGGTGAGTGCGCCTCGCCCGCCCGGTTACCCGCCGGGTTCCCGGGCAAACCGGACGCTTCCGCGGTTCCGGTTTGGCCTGGCCGGAAGCGGGTAAGCCGTCGGTCAGGCGGAAGGGAGCAGGCGATGGCCGCGCACCGGCAGCCGGATCCCCACCGGGCGCTGCGGTCGATGGAACGAGAGCTTCTCGCCACCGGCGCGCTGTGGGTCCGGCGCGCCTTCGGGCAGACGGCGTGGCCGCTGCGCCGGGCGTGGCCGGTGGCGTGCTGGGCCCTCACCGCGCTCGCGGCGGGCCTGGTCGTCTGCGGGATCGTCTTTCCGCCGGAGGTGCCGCTCGCGCTGCTCGGCTTCGTGCTGGCGGCGATCGCGGTGTGCGGGCACGTCGCCCGCCAGGAGTGTCTGCGTCCGCCGACCCGCCGGACTCCTGGTCCGGGGAAAGGATTTCCATGCCGCCCGTCGTAGTCGTCACCGGGGCCAGCGCCGGAGTGGGCCGGGCCGTCGCCCGCGCTTACGGGAGCCGCGGCGCGAAAGTCGCCTTGCTCGCGCGGGGCGAAAAGGGACTCGCCGCCGCGGCGGAAGACGTCCGGGAAGCCGGGGGCACGCCGCTGGAGCTGCCGACGGACGTGGCCGATTTCGACCAGGTCGACGCCGCCGCGTCCCGCGCCGAGGAGGAACTCGGGCCGATCGACGTCTGGGTGAACGTCGCGTTCAGCTCGGTGTTCGCCCCGTTCACCGAGGTCAAACCCGACGAGTACCGCCGGGTCACCGAGGTCGCCTACCTCGGTTTCGTGCACGGCACGATGGCCGCTCTCGCCCGGATGAAGCCGCGGGACGCGGGCACGATCGTCCAGGTCGGCTCGGCCCTCGCGTATCGCGGAATCCCGCTGCAGAGCGCGTATTGCGGGGCCAAGCACGCCATTCAGGGCTTCAACGAAGCGCTGCGCTGCGAACTTCTGCACGAGCACAGCGGCGTCCGCACGACCATGGTGCAACTGCCCGCGGTCAACACGCCGCAGTTCACCTGGCTGCTGTCGCGGCTGCCGGAGCACGCCCAGCCGGTCCCGCCGATCTACCAGCCCGAACTCGCCGCCCGCGCGGTGCTGCACGCCGCCGACCACCCGCGCCGCCGCGAGTACTGGGTCGGCACGAGCACCGCCGCGACGCTGCTGGCCAACGCCGTCGCGCCCGGGCTGCTCGACCGGTACCTCGCCCGCACCGGCTTCGGCGCGCAGCAGACGGGGCAGCCGCAGCGGCCGAGCCAGCCCGCGAACCTGTGGGAACCGGCGGACGGCCCGCGCGGGTACGACTACGGCGCGCACGGAGAGTTCGATCAGCAGGCGAAAGCGCACGACGTCCAGCCGGTGCTGAGCCGCCATCACGGCGCGGTGGCGGCCGGAGCGACCGCGGCCGCGCTGGCCGCCGCGCAGCTGCTGCGCCGCACGAAGAAGTCCACAAAGGACCCTCGGTCCGCGGAGAAAGACCATTCCCCGCTCAGCCGCTATACCGGTGCCGTAGCTGCCGGTTTGCCCGTCGCCAGCAAGGTATTGAGCCGCGTCCTCAAGAAGCGCCGCAGGTGAGACCGTTCCGGAACCGTGCCGACGCGGGCACCCAGATCGCCGCCGCCTTGGCCAGGCGCGAATGGACGGATCCGGTGGTCTACGGGCTCGCCCGCGGCGGGCTTCCGGTCGCCGCGCCCGTGGCCGAAGAACTGCACGCGCCGCTGGAACTCCTGGTCGCCCGCAAGATCGGCGCCCCGGGACAGCCGGAACTCGGGCTCGGCGCCGTCGCGGCGGACGGGCCGCCGTACTTCGACCGCGCCGGGCTCCGAGCGCTCAGGCTGACGCCGGAGGACGTCGCCCGCCAGGTCGACCACGCCCGCACCGAGGCGCGCGACCAGGTCCGCCGGTACCTGGGCAGCCGAGTCCCGCACTCCCCGGCGGGCCACGACGTCGTGGTGGTCGACGACGGCGTGGCCACCGGGGGGACCGCGATCGCCGCGCTGAGAGCCCTTCGCTCGCACGCACCGCTGCGGCTGCTCTTCGCCGCCCCCGTCGGCGCGCCGTCCGCATTGGACAAGCTCGCCCGCGAGGCCGACGAGGTCGTCTGTCTCCGCGAACCAGAGGATTTCCGCGCCGTCGGCGAGTTCTACGCGGATTTCAGCCCGACCAGCGACGCGGAAGTTCTCGCCCTCGTGCCCAGGTGATCAGCCGAACGCCGACAGAAGCCAGAAGACCAGCGCCGCGACCCCCGCCGCGGCCGGGAACGTCAGCACCCAGCCCAGCACGATGTCCCGCGCGATCCCCCACCGCACCGCCGAAAGCCGCCGCGTCGCGCCCACGCCCATCACCGCGGCGGTGATGACGTGCGTGGTCGAGATCGGGGCCTTCACGGCAAAAGCGGTCAAGTACAGCACCGAAGCCCCGACCGATTCCGCGACGAACCCGTGCGGCGGATCGAGCGGAAAAACCCGGCGGCCGAGCGTTCGCATGATCCGCATGCCGCCCGAGCAGGTGCCGAGCGACAGCGCCCCGGCGCAGACCAGCGTCACCCACAGCGGCACCGAGAACGTGTCCTGTTTGCCCGCCGCGATCAGCGCCAGGACGAGCACGCCCATCCCCTTCTGCGCGTCCTGCAAACCGTGTCCGAGCGCGAGCGCCGAGGCCGACACGATCTGCATCCGGCGGAAGACCCGGCCGCTGCGGTGCGGATTCGCCCGGCGCAGCAGCCACAGCACCGCCACCATCGCCGCGTAGCCGAGCACCAGCCCGAGCAGCGGCGACGCGACCATCGGCACCAGCACCTTCTCCACGATGCCGGTCCAGTGCACCGTGCTCGCCGCGGCCAGCGCGGCCCCGACCATGCCGCCGATCAGCGAATGCGACGACGAGGACGGCAGCCCGAAATACCAGGTCACGAGGTTCCACGCGATCGCGCCGACCAGCGCGGCGAGCACCACGGTCAGCGCGCCCGGACCGGCCGGGACGTCGATGATTCCTTTCGCGACGGTCGCGGCGATCCCGGTCGACAGCAGCGCTCCGGCCAGGTTCATCACCGCGGCCAGCACGAGCGCGGTGCGCAGCGGGAGCGCCCGGGTCGACACCGCGCTGGCGATCGCGTTGGCGGCGTCGTGGAAACCGTTGGTGTAGTCGAAGAAGACCGTCAGCACCACGACGGCGACCAGCGCGGCGGTGCTGTCCACTCAGGACTCCTTGACCGCGATGGTCTGCACCACGTCCGCGACGTGCTCGAAGCCGTCGGCCGCCAGTTCGAACTGCTCGACGACTTCCTTCGCCTTGAGCACCTCGAGCGCGTCGGCTCCCGGCTGGAAGAGGTCGGCGAGCATCCGCCGGTAGGTGTGGTCCGCCTCGTTCTCCAGCGCGTTGATCTCGATCCAGTACGGCGACAGCTCGCCGACCTTCGCGAGCCCCGGCATGGATTCCGCGGTCAGCTCCGCGGCGCGGCACAGCACCCGCAGCATGCCGTCGGTCCCGGGCGGGAACTTGTCGAGCCGGTACAGCACCGCGAGGTCGGCGGCGGTGTCCAGGAAGTCCAGGACGTCGTCGATCCGCGCGGCGAGCGCCTGGATGTCCTCGCGGTCGAACGGCGTGACGAACGTGCTGTTCAGCTCGACCATGATGGTGTGCGTCAGGTCGTCGCCGGCGTGTTCGACCTCGTGCAGCCGGGCCGCGATGGCCTCCCGGTCCGGAGGAGCCGCCTCGGTGAGGTCCCGCAGGAGCGCGGTGGCGGTGACGAGGTTCGCGGCCGCGTCCGCGAGCAGCTGGAAGAACTGGCTTCCGCGAGGTTTTATGCGCATCGGAGCAGAAGCTACCCCGAATCCCCCTCGCTTACACCGGCGCGGTGTGCCGAGAGCCCGTTTTGGGTACCCGCTGGGCACCAGGGAGGAAGGAGCGCCGATGCGTCCGGTGTGGCAGGGTGCGCTGTCGTTCGGGCTGGTCAACGTCCCGGTGCGGATGTACAAGGCGGTCGAGGACCACGCCGTGCACTTCACGCAGTTCCAGCGCGGGACGCGGGACCGCATCCGCTACCGGCGGGTCAACGAGCGGACCGGCGACGAGGTGCCCTACGACGACATCGTCCGCGGCCGGGAGGTCGGCGACGACGAGTACGTGCTGGTCGAGCAGGAGGAACTCGACGAGATCGCGCCGGGCCGGTCGCGGTCGCTCGAGGTGGAGAGCTTCGTGGACCTCGAGGAAGTCGACCCGATGTACTTCGACCGCGCCTACTGGCTCGCGCCCGCCAAGGAGGAAGCGCAGCGCCCGTACGTGCTGCTGCTCGACGCGCTCGCCCGCCGCGACAAGGCAGCCGTGGCGAAGTTCGTCTTCCACGGCCGCGAACACCTCGCGCTCGCCCGCGCCGGCGACGGCGTGATCGTGCTCAACACGCTGCATTACGCCGCCGAGATGCGCAGCGCGGACGACGTGCCGCAGCTGCCGGCCAAGGCCAAGACCAACCAGAAGGAGCTGGACCTCGCGGTCAAGCTGATCGACGCGATGTCCGAGCCGTGGAAGCCGGAGCAGTTCACCGACACCTACCGCCAGCGCGTGGACGAGCTGATCGAGGCCAAACGCGCCGGGAACACCGTCACGCCCGCCGCCGAGCCGGAGCAGCCGACGAAGGTGGTCGACCTCATGGAGGCGCTGGCCAACAGCGTGCGCAGCAGCCGCAAGCCGCGCGCCGGGGGCAAGGGCAAATCCTCGGACAGTCGCACATCGAGCGGCCCGGACCTTTCCGAGCTGTCCAAGACGGAGCTGCAGAAGCTGGCGAAGGAACGCGACGTCAAGGGGCGTTCGAAGATGTCCCGCGCCGATCTGGAGGCCGCGCTCAAGGCCTCCTGAGCCTCAGTGCAACGCTCGCGCCAGCTGCGGAATCCGCCCGCCGGCCAGCAGCACGTCCACTTGGCGCGGCGACAACTGGTGCCTCGCCCGGTACTCCTCGCCCCGGGTCTGGTTGCGCACCGTGAACTCGGCCTTCTCGGCCAGCCGGTGCAGCCCGGACACGCACAGCACGTCGTCGCGCTGGATCTTGTCGCTGTCGTCCGGGTCGGCGAACTCCAGCGGCAGCACCCCGAAGTTGACCAGGTTCTGCCAGTGGATCCGCGCGAACGACCGGGCCAGCACCACGCGCAGGCCCAGGTACCGGGCGGTGATCGCGGCGTGCTCGCGCGACGAGCCCTGGCCGTAGTTCTCCCCCGCGACCACGAAATGCTCCGGGCTGTCCGCCGCGCGCTTCGGGTAGTCCTCGTCGATCCGGGTGAACGTGAACTCGGCCAGCTTCGGGATGTTCGACCGGTACGGCAGCGCGCGGGCCCCGGCGGGCGAGATCTCGTCGGTCGACACGTCGTCTCCGGCCTTCAGCAGGACCGGGCCCTCGATCTCGTCCGGCAGCGGGTCGAAGTCCGGCAGCCCGGCGACGTTCGGGCCCTTCACCAGCTCCTCCCGCAGCGCCTCGTCCTCCGGCGGCGGAGCGGCGAAGACGCGCGGATCGGCCGCGGAACGGGCCGGTCCGGAGACGCGCGGGTGCGCGAGATGGTGGACGGCGGCGTAATCGCGCGGATCGGTCAGCACGCCGGTCAGCGCCGACACCGCCGCGGTCTCCGGCGAACACAGCCAGACCGCGTCGTCCGCGGTGCCGGAGCGGCCGGGGAAGTTCCGCGGGAACGTGCGCAGCGAGTTCGTGCCGGGCGCGGGCGCCTGGCCCATCCCGATGCAGCCGAGGCAGCCCGCCTGGTGCACGCGGGCCCCGGCGGCGACGAGGTCGGTGAGGTGCCCGCTGCGGGCCAGTTCGACGAGGATCTGCCGCGACGTCGGGTTGACGTCGAAGCTGACCGAATCGGCGGTCTGCCTGCCCCGGACGGTGGCCGCGGCGACGGCGAAGTCCCGGAACCCGGGGTTGGCCGACGAGCCGATGACGACCTGCCCCACCGGCGTCCCGGACACCTCGCGCACCGGGACGACGTTGCCCGGCGACGACGGTTTTGCCACCAATGGCTCCACAGTGGACAGATCGATCTCGTCCTCGATGTCGTACGAAGCCTCGCGTCCGGCGCGCAGGTCGCGGAAGTCGTGCTCGCGCCCCTCCGCCCGCAGGAACGCGCGGATCGCCTCGTCGGCGGGGAACACCGTCGCGGTCGCGCCCAGCTCGGCGCCCATGTTCGCGATCACGTGCCGGTCCATCGCGCTCAAGCACGCGAGCCCCGGGCCGTGGTACTCGATGATCCGGTGCCGTCCGCCGCTCACGCCGTGCCGCCGCAGCATCTCCAGCACGACGTCCTTCGCCGACACCCACGGCGGCAGCTCGTTCTCCAGCCGGACGCCCCAGATCTCCGGCATCCGCAGGTAGAGCGGCTCCCCGGCGATGGCCAGCGCCACTTCGAGGCCCCCGACGCCGACGGCGAGCATGCCCAGCGCCCCCGCCGCACACGTGTGCGAATCGGATCCGGCGAGGCTCTTGCCGGGCACGCCGAACCGCTCCATGTGCGTCGGATGCGACACCCCGTTGCCCGGTTTGGAGAACCACAGCCCGAACCGGCGGCACGCCGAACGCAGGTACGCGTGGTCCTCGGCGTTCTTCTCGTCCGCCTGCAGCAGGTTGTGGTCGACGTACTGGACGCTCAGCTCGGTCCGCGCGCGGTCGAGCCCGAGCGCCTCGAGCTCCTGCATCACGAGCGTGCCCGTGGCGTCCTGGGTCAGCGTCTGGTCGACCCGCAGGCCGATTTCGGTTCCTGGTTCCAGCCGGCCGGCGACCAGGTGCTCGGCCAGCAGCCGCCCGGCGAGAGTCTGTTCGCGTCCCACTCGCGAACGAGTACCCGTTTCCCGCGCGCCGAACCGCGATGTTTCCGCCCCGTCCGCGCGGGCAACCCGGGGATCAAGAACGGCGGAAGGAGACTGGGATGCCGCAGCAGGCTTGGAGTTCGAAACGCGAACGGCAGTACCAGCACATCGAGGAGTCGCAGGAAGAGCGCGGCGCGAGCAAGAAGCGCGCGAAGGAGATCGCCGCCCGCACGGTGAACAAGAACCGGGCGCAGTCGGGCGAATCGGACCGCGCGAGCAAGTCCTCGGTGCAGGACAAGTCCCCGCAGCAGCGCGGCGGGCACCGTTCCGGCAAGCGGCTCGGCCCCGGCGGCCCGACGCGCGACCAGCTGTACAACGAGGCCAAGAAACGCAATATCCACGGCCGGTCCACGATGACCAAGAAGGAACTGGCGAAAGCGCTCGGCCGGGACTGACTCCGTCGCGATGAACCAGCGCCCGATGGAGGATTACGCCCTGCTCGGCGACCTGCACACCGCGGCGTTGGTCTCGCGGGAAGGTGCGGTCGAGTGGCTGTGCCTGCCGCGGTTCGACTCCCCCGCGTGCTTCGCCGCGCTGCTGCACGACGAACGCGCGGGGGTCTGGCAGCTCGCGCCCGCGGACGGCGGACCGGCGACGCGCCGCGGCTACGTCGGCGATTCCCTGATTCTCTCCAGCGAATGGGAAACCGCCGACGGGGTTGTCCGCGTGCTCGACTTCATGCCGCCGCGCGACGGGGCGGCCGATCTCGTCCGCATCGTCGAAGGCGTGCGCGGCCGGGTCCGGATGCGGACCTGCCTGCGGCCGCGGTTCGACTACGGGTCGGTGCGGCCGTGGATCCGGCACATCGACGGGCGGTTCGACGCGGTCGCCGGCCCGGACGCGGTCCGGCTGACCACTCCGGTCGAAGTGTCCGCCGAGGGGTCGGCCGAATTCACCGTCGCCGAGGGCGAGCGGGTGCCGTTCGTCCTGACCTACCACGCCTCCTACCACGAACGGCCCGAGCCGGCGGACCCGGAGAAAGCGCTGGCGCACACCGAGCGCTTCTGGGCGGACTGGATCGGCCGCTGCCAGTACGACGGCCGATGGCCGGACGCGGTGCGCCGCGCGCTGATCACCCTGAAAGCGCTCACGTACGAGCCGACCGGCGGCATTCTCGCCGCGCCGACGACGTCGCTGCCCGAACAGCTCGGCGGCGAACGCAACTGGGATTACCGCTACTGCTGGCTGCGCGACGCCACCTTCACCCTGCAGGCACTCGTCGGCACTGGCTATCCGGACGAGGCGCGCGCGTGGCGCGAATGGCTCGTCCGCGCGGCCGCCGGCGATCCGGCCGAACTCCAGGTCCTTTACGGACTCGACGGTTCCCGCCGCGTTCCGGAGTCCACAGTGGACTGGCTGGACGGATACGCCGGTTCCGCCCCGGTGCGCATCGGCAACGCCGCCGCGGGCCAGCTCCAGCTCGACGTCTGGGGCGAAGCGCTCGACGGCCTGCACCTCGTCCGCGAAGCCGGGCTTCCGGTGACGCATCCGGCGTGGGACCTGCAACGCGGGCTGCTCGATTTCCTCGAAGGCCATTGGGACGAACCCGACCGCAGCCTGTGGGAAATACGCGGCGAACCGCAACATTTCGTGCATTCCAAGGTAATGGCGTGGGCGGGCATCGACCGAGCCGTCCGCACCGTCGAACGCCATCGCCTCGACGGGCCGGTGGACCGCTGGCGCGCCCTGCGCGACCGCATTCACGAGGAAGTCTGCCGCAAGGGTTTCGACGCCGGCCGCAACACGTTCACCCAGTTCTACGGCTCTCGCGGCCTCGACGCGGCTTTGCTGCTCATCCCCCGCGTCGGCTTCCTTCCCGGAAGCGACCCGCGGGTGCGCGGAACCGTCGACGCGGTGCGGAACGAGCTGTCGCGAGACGGTTTCGTCCACCGTTTCGACCCGGACGCCGACTCCGATCCCAGCGAATTGCAGGGCGGCGAAGGCGCGTTCCTGCCGTGCAGTTTCTGGCTCGCCGACGCCTTGCACGGCACCGGCCGGACCGACGAAGCCATCGAGGTTTTCGAGCGGATGCTGGAGGTGCGCAACGACGTCGGACTGCTGAGCGAGGAATACGACGTGGCCGCCGGACGCCAGCTCGGGAACATGCCGCAGGCCTTCACCATGGTCGGGCTCGTCAACACCGCGCGCCATCTCGACGGCGCGGAAACCACCACCAACGCGACCGGACCCGAACAGAGGCTGCGGTGCCACGTGTAACGCCCCCGGACGCCGGGTAGCCGGGGAGGACTCAACGCACGGGAGGACTTGTCATGACCGAGACCGTCGGCGACTACCTGCTTTCGCGACTGCGTGACTGGGGCGTGGAACAGGTGTTCGCGTACCCCGGGGACGGGATCAACGGTCTCGTCGCCTCCTTCGGCAAGGCGGACAACCAGCCGCGCTTCGTCCAGGCCCGGCACGAGGAGATGGCCGCGTTCTCCGCGGTCGGCTACGCGAAGTTCAGCGGGGCCGTCGGCGTGTGCATGGCGACGTCCGGGCCGGGCGCGATCCACCTGCTGAACGGGCTTTACGACGCGAAACTCGACCACGTGCCGGTCGTCGCGATCGTCGGGCAGACCGCGCGCACCGCGATGGGCGGCAGCTACCAGCAGGAAGTCGAACTCCAGGCGCTGTACCGGGATGTCGCGAACGAGTACTGCATCGAGGTGAACGTCGCCGAGCAGCTGCCCAACGCGCTCGACCGCGCGTTCCGCGTCGCGCAGGCCTCCCGCACGCCGACCGCGCTGATCATCCCCGCGGACCTGCAGGAAGAGCCGTACGAGCCGCCGCAGCACGCGTTCAAGATGATGCCGTCGAGCCCGCCCGGGACCGCGTGGCCGAATCCGGTGCCGCCCGAACCCGCGATCAGCGAGGCGGCCGACGTGCTCAACGCCGGCGAGAAGGTCGCGATACTCGTCGGACAGGGGGCCCGGCGCGCCGCCGACGAGGTGCAGCAGGTCGCCGACCTTACCGGGGCCGGAGTGGCGAAAGCCTTGCTGGGCAAGGACGTTCTCCCCGACGACCTGCCGTACGTGACCGGCGCGATCGGGTTGCTCGGCACCCGGCCGAGCTACGAGATGATGCGCGACTGCGACACGTTGCTGATCGTCGGCTCCAATTTCCCGTACAGCCAGTTCCTGCCGGAGTTCGGCCAGGCCCGCGCGGTGCAGATCGACCTCGACGGCCGGTTCATCGGCATGCGCTACCCCACCGAGGTCAACCTCGTCGGCGACGCCGCGGCGACCCTGCGCGCGCTGCTGCCGAAGCTGAACCGGAACGAAAACCGGTCGTGGCGCGAGAAAATCGAGAAGAACGTCGCCGACTGGTGGACGACGATGGACCAGCAGGCCGGGGTCGACGCCAAACCGGTCAATCCGATGCGGATCGTGCACGAGCTGTCGAAGCAGATCCCGGGCAACGCGATGGTCACCGCCGATTCCGGCTCGTCGACCAACTGGTACGCGCGCAATCTCCGGATCCGCGAAGGGATCCGCAGCACGCTGTCGGGCACGCTCGCGACGATGGGCCCCGGCGTGCCGTACGCGATCGGCGCGAAGTTCGCGCATCCCGACCGGCCGGCGATCGCGCTCGTCGGCGACGGCGCGATGCAGATGAACGGGATGGCCGAGCTGATCACCATCGCCCGCTACCACGGGTTGTGGACGGATCCGCGGTGCATCGTCTGCGTGTTCCACAACAACGACCTCAACCAGGTCACGTGGGAGCTGCGCGCGATGGGCGGCGCGCCGAAGTTCGAGGAGTCGCAATCGCTGCCGGACGTCGACTACGCCGGGTTCGCGCGCAGTGTCGGCCTCGAAGGCGTGAACGTCGACGACCCGGGCGATCTCGCTTCGGCCTGGCGGACCGCGTTCGCCGCGGACCGGCCGACGGTGCTGGACGTGCGCTGCGACGCCGAGGTCCCGCCGATTCCGCCGCACGCGACGTTCGAGCAGATGAAATCGGTGACCGAGTCCGTGCTCAAGGGCGATCCCGAAGCGTTCCACCTGATGTTCCAGGGTGCGAAGACGAAGCTGCAGGAGTTCCTGCCCGGACGGTCGCGGTGACCGTCGCCGCCCCGCACATCGAACGGATCGACGCGCGCGCCTACCGGGTGCCGACTCCTTCGCCGGAGGCCGACGGCACGCTCTCCTGGGACTCCACCACGCTGGTGGTGGCCCGGGTGCGGGCCGGCGGCGCCGACGGACTCGGCTGGACGTACGCCGATTTCTCCTGTGTCCCGCTGATCGAAGGCAAACTGGCCGCCGCAGTCGAGGGCAAACCGGTCCTGGACCCGCCCGCGTGCTGGATCGCGATGCAGCACGCGATCCGGAACCTCGGCCGCGCCGGACTGGTCTCTTGTGCACTGTCCGCTGTGGACATCGCGATCTGGGACGCCGCCGCGCGATTGCTCGATCTTCCGCTGAGCCGCCTGCTCGGCCGGGTGCACGACGAGGTCGACGTCTACGGCAGCGGCGGATTCACCTCGCAGGACGACGACGAACTGGTCGCGCAGCTGGACCATTGGGTCCGCGAACAGCGCATTCCCCGGGTGAAGATCAAGATCGGCGAGTCGTGGGGGTCCGCGGTCGCCCGCGACATCGGCCGGGTCCGGCTGGCACGCGAGACGATCGGGGACGACGCCGCGCTGTACGTGGACGCGAACGGCGGCTATTCGGTCGGCCGGGCCCGCCGGATCGCGGACACGTTGCGGGAGTTCGGCGTGACGTGGTTCGAGGAGCCGGTGTCCAGCGACGACCTGCCCGGACTTGCGCAGCTGCGCACGCCGGACGGACCGGACATCGCCGCCGGCGAGTACGGCTACGACCTGCCGTACTTCGCCCGGATGCTGCCCTCCGTCGACTGCATCCAGGTCGATGTGACTCGCTGCGGCGGGTACACGGAATGGCGTCGCGTCGCCGCGCTGGCCGCCGCGGCGAACCGGGAGGTTTCCGCGCACTGCGCGCCGAATCTGTCCGCGCACGCGGCGGCGGCGACCCCGAACTTCCGGCACATCGAATGGTTCGCCGATCACGACCGGATCGAACGGGAACTGTTCTACGGCGGCCTCGACCCGAGCGGCGGCCGGGTCGCCCCGTCGATGTCCACCGCCGGGCACGGGCTGCGCCTGCACGCCGACGCCGCGGCCGAATATGCGGTCAAGGAGGGCCGATGAGCACCGCTGAACTCCCCAATCCCGTGGTTCGCGTGCCGGAACCGGCCGAAATCGACGCCGAAGCCCTCGCCGCGGCTTTGCGCGAGCGGATCGAGGGCGAGGTCCGCTTCGACGACGGCAGCCGCGCCGCCTACTCCACCGACGCGTCCAATTTCCGCCAGGTCCCCATCGGCGTCGTCGTGCCGCGCTCCATCGACGACGGCGTCGAAGCACTCGCGGTAGCGTGGGAATTCGGCGCGCCGGTGCTCTCGCGCGGCGGAGGGACGAGCCTCGCGGGCCAGTGCACCAACACCGCCGTGGTGCTCGACTGGTCGAAGTACTGCTCCGAGCTGGAATCCGTCGACGCCGACAACCGAACCTGCGTCGTACAGCCGGGAATCGTTCTGGACGACCTCAACCGGCAGCTCGCCGACACCGGGCTCCGGTTCGGCCCCGAACCCGCCACGCACATGAACTGCACGCTCGGCGGCATGATCGGCAACAACTCCTGCGGCGCGACCGCCCAGCGCACCGGCAAGGTCGTGGACAACATCGTCCGCCTGGAAGTCCTGCTGGCGGACGGAACCCGGTTCTGGTGCGGCAAAACCAGCGACGCCGAGTACGCCGAAATCGAGCACCACGGAGACCGCCGCGCCGCGATCTACCGGCAGCTGCGCCGGTTGCGCGACGAGTACGCCGACGAGATCCGCCGCCGTTTCCCGGACATCCCGCGCCGCGTGTCCGGCTACAACCTCGACTCGCTGCTGCCCGAACACGGCTTCGACGTCGCGGGACTGCTGGTCGGCAGCGAATCGACGCTGGTCACCGTCCTGCGCGCGGAACTGAAGCTGGTGCCGGTGCTGCCGGAGCACGCGATGGTCGTGCTCGGCTACCCGGACATCGCGACCGCCGCCGACGCGGTGCCGGACATCCTGCCGCACGAACCGATCGCGCTCGAAGGCGTCGACCACCGGCTGCTCTACGACGAACGGCTGAAGAACCTCAACGAAAAAGCCCGCGAGGAACTGCCGCGCGGCCGGGCGTTCCTGATGGTCCAGTTCGGCGCGAAGACCCTTGCGGAGGCCGACAAACAAGCTCGCGGACTGCTCGACTCCGTCGAAGGCGCCGAGGTCGCTTTCCTCGACGATCCGGCCAAGGAAGCCGAACTCTGGCAGGTCCGGGAGGCCGGGCTGGGCGCGACCGCGCACGTCCCCGGCGAGCGCGACACCTTCGAGGGCTGGGAAGATTCCGCGGTGGCGCCGGAGAAACTCGGCGACTACCTCCGCCGGCTGGAAGCGCTGTACGAGGAATTCGGCTACGCGGACGAAACCGGGCCGAGCCTGTACGGCCACTTCGGACAGGGCTGCGTGCACACGCGGATCCCGTTCGACCTCTACACCTCGTCCGGCGTCGCGACCTACCGCAAGTTCATGGAGCGGGCCGCCGACCTGGTCGCGGAGTTCGGCGGCTCGTTTTCCGGCGAGCACGGCGACGGGCAGAGCCGCGGCGAACTGCTGCCGCGCATGTTCGGCAACGACCTGGTCACCGCTTTCGGCCAGCTGAAGGCGATCTTCGACCCCGCGGACCGGATGAATCCGGGCAAGGTCGTCGCGCCGTACGCGCTGGACGAAAACCTGCGGCTCGGCGGCTCGTGGTCCCCCGCCGAGCCGCAGGACCTCTACTTCCGCTTCCCGAACGACGGCGGCTCGTTCTCCCAGGCCGCCAACCGGTGCGTCGGCGTCGGCCGCTGCCGCCAGTCCACTTCGGACAACGGGGACGTGATGTGCCCGTCGTACCAGGTCACCGGCGAGGAGGAACACTCCACGCGCGGACGCGCCCGGTTGCTGTTCGAAATGCTCAACGGGCACCACGACAGCCCGATCTCCGACGGCTGGCGCTCCACCGAGGTCCGCGAGGCGCTCGACCTGTGCCTTTCCTGCAAGGGCTGCAAATCGGACTGTCCGGCCGATGTGGACATGGCGACCTACAAAGCGGAATTCCTCGCCCACCATTACGAAGGGCGCCCCTGGAAACGGCCGCGCTCGGACTTCAGCATGGGCTGGCTGCCGCTCGTCGCCCGGCTGGTGGGGAAAACCCGCACGGCTCGGCTGGTGAACCTGCTGACCAAAACCCGTCTCGCGACGCGGGCGGCCGGGGTCGAGGACCGGGAAATCCCCCGGTTCGCCCCGAAAACGCTGCCGCGGTGGTTCGCCCGGCATCAACCCGCCGGAACCGGCGCGCGCGGCACGGTGCTGTTGTGGCCGGACACCTTCACGTCGTACTTCCATCCGCACGTCGCCGAGGCTGCGGTGCGGGTGCTGGAAGACGCGGGGTGGCGGGTGACGCTGCCGGAACCGTCCGCGTGCTGCGGCCTGACCTGGATTTCCACTGGCCAGCTGGGAGTCGCGAAGCGGGTTCTCGCGCGTACCGTGCGGACGCTGGCCCCGCACCTTCGCGACGGCGGTCTCGTGCTCGGCCTGGAACCCAGCTGCACCGCGGTCTTCCGCTCCGACGCGGCCGAGCTGTTCCCCAGCGACCAGGACGTCCGGCGGCTTCGGGACCAGACGGTGACGCTCGCGGAGCTGCTCACCCGGCACTCCCCCGGGTACCGGCCGCCGCGGATTCCGGGGCACGCGCTCGCGCAGGTGCATTGCCACCAGCACGCGGTGCTGGGCTGGGACGCGGACCGCGAGCTGCTGGAGGCGGCCGGGGTGGACGTCGAAAAACTGGATTCCGGGTGCTGCGGTCTCGCCGGGAACTTCGGCTTCGAGCGCGGGCACCTGGAAGTCAGCAAGGCCTGCGCGGAACGGGTGCTGCTGCCCCGGGTGCGCCAGGCGGACCAGCGGACGGCCGTGCTGGCGGACGGGTTCAGCTGCCGGACCCAGCTGCACGAACTGGACAGCGGCGGGCGCGAGGGCATCCATCTCGCCGAACTGCTGGCAGCCGGTCTCGACTCGGAAGACCGCTGACCGTCCGTGAAGGGCTCCTTGAGGGAATCAGATTCCCTCAAGGAGCCCTTCACGGACGGCAACTCATCCGCCCGGCATGGTCTCCCCGCCCACCGCGGCCAGCACCTCGCCGCTGTAGTACGAAGACAGCCGGTTCGAAGCCAGGAACACATACGAGGGCGCGAGATCGTCCGGATGCGCCGCCCGCTGCATCGGGGCCTGCAATCCGAACTTCTCCACCTTCTCCGGCGGGAACGTGGACGGGATCAGCGGCGTCCACACCGGACCCGGCGCGACGCAGTTCACGCGGATTCCCCGGTCGGCCAAGGCCTGCGCCATCGCGTACGTCCACGCGTGGATCGCACCCTTGGTCGCCGAGTAGTCGATGAGGCTCTTGTTGCCGCGCAAGCCGTTCACCGAACCGGTGTTGATGATGACGTCCCCGTCGCCCAGATGCGGCAGCGCGGCGGCGGTCACCCGGAAGTAGCTGTGGAGATTCACGTCGAACGTGTGCATCCACTGCTCTTCGGTCAGGTCCTCAGGACGGTCGACCGGCCATTGCGTCGCCGCGTTGTTGACTAGGATGTCCAGTCCGTCCAATTCGGACAGAGTGCGCTCGACGATGTCCCGGCACTGTTTCGCCTCGGCGAGATCGCCGGGCAGCAGCACGCATTCCCGGCCCTCGGCGCGCACCCGGTCCGCGGTGTACTCGGCGTCCTCGTGCTCGTTGAGATAGGAGATCGCGACGTCCGCGCCCTCTTTCGCGAAGGCGATCGCCACCGCGCGGCCGATTCCGGAATCGCCGCCGGTGATCAGCGCGCGCTGTCCGGCCAGCAGGCCGCGGCCCTCGTAGTCGGCCATCGAATCGCGCGGCCGGGGGTCCATGTCGGCGGTGGTGCCCGGCGGGTCCTGCTGCTGCGGAGGTCGGATGCGGTCTGCCACGGGAATCCTCCCCGGAAAGTCGGTTCTGTTCCTTTCCGGCTACCCGCTGTGCCGCGGTTCAATCACAGAAGAGGCCGCGCAACCGTCCCCCTGCGACGGTTGCGCGGCCGTCAGCCCCCTGGCCCGCACTGCGCGTGCGCACCGGTTACCCCGGTCCGCACGCGGCAAACCCGGGGACTGTCAGTAATCGTGCGACAGGGCCTCGACCAGCACCCCGGTGTCCGGATTGGGCAGCGCACGGGCGACGTCCGCCTGTGCGACGACGCCGACCAGGTCGTGGCCGTCGATCACCGGCAGCCGGCGCACCCGGTGCTGCGACATGGTCTGCAGGATCTCGGCGACGTCGTCGTCCGCGCCGATCGTCACCGCTTCGCCCTGCGCCAGCTCGCCGGCGTGCACCGCGCGCGGGTCCTTGCCCTCGGCGATCACCTTCACGACGATGTCGCGGTCGGTCAGCATTCCCTTGAGCCGGTTGTCCTCGCCGCACACCGGCAGCGCGCCCAGCTGTTCGCGCGCCATCGTCCGCGCGGCGTCGTTCACCGTGTCGGACTCCCGCACGCAGACGGCGTTCGGAGTCATCAAATCGCGGGCAGTGGTCATGAGATCGTCTCCTTCCTCCCGGTCACTCCCCGGCTACCCACGTTCCCGGCCGTTACGCCTCCGCCAGCTGTTTCTCCTTCCCGTGCCCGGGTAACCGGAGGCGCGTGGAAGGAGCCGACATGCCCGAACCGTTCCCGTCCGACCCGGTCCGCGCGGAAGGGCCGCCGCTGGTCACGGCGGGCCGGTCCGGCGCGCCCCGGCTGGTCGTGCTCGACCCGGCCGGCGCGGCCAAACACGACGGCCTGCCCGCGACCTGGCGGCCGCTCGCCGAGGACCACGAGATCCTCTGGTACCGGATCCCGGTCGAGGGCGCGTGGCGCGAGGCCGCGGAAACCCTTGCCGCGCCGGAGGCCAGCGACCTCGTCACGAGCGGGCCGCTTGCCGCCGACGCGCTGCGGCTGGCCGCCGAGCACACCGGGTCGGTCCGGTCCGTCCTGCTCGTCGACCCGGCCGCCGAAGGCGTGCTCAGCCCCGGGGACGCCGCCGTCGCGGACGAAGCCTGGCTGGTCCGGCACGACGCCGAGATCGCCGCGCTGCGCGAGTCCGGCGTCGAAGTCGAAGTGCTCGCACACAGTTCCGACGATCCGGCCGACCAGGTGCCGAGCCCGCTGCCGCTGGGCCACGAGTGGGTGGTCGACGCGCTCCGCGAAGCCCTCGCCAGGCGGTGACCGGTTTCGCCGCTCAGGAGCCGGGTACGCCTCGAAAAGGAAGGGAGGAAGCCGTGCTGGAGGAAATGAACCGGACGCCCGCGCGCGAGAAGTCGACCGCGGACCTCGCGGCCGATCTGACCGCGTCCATCAAGCGCCTGCTCCAAGACGAATTCCGCTTGGCCATGGCCGAACTTCAGGCGAAGGGCAAGCGCTTCGGCATCGGAGCCGGGCTCGTCGGTTTCGCCGGCGTTCTGGCGCTCCTCGGCGGCGCGACCCTGATCGCCGCGGCGGTGCTCGCCCTGGCGCTGGTGCTCCCGGGCTGGCTCTCCGCCCTGATCATCGGGGGCGCGCTGCTGCTCATGGCGGGGCTCGCCGCGCTGGTCGGCGGCAAGGAAGCACGCCGCGCCGGGCCGATCGTGCCGGAGGAATCCGTCGAAAGGGTCCGCGAGGACGTCGAGACGATCAAGCACGGGGGCAGCCATGACCGATCGCAAAGTTGAGCAGGCCCGGGCGGACCGGGACGTGACGCGCGAGGAACTGGCCGAGGCGCTGGACGCGCTTTCGCAGAAGCTGGACGTCCGCACGCGGGCCGGCGAAAAGGTCGACGCGACCATAAACCGGGCCGCCGAGCAGGTCGAGAAGACCATCTCGGCACCCGCCGCGGAGAAGGTACGGGCGGGCGCGCAGGCCGTCCGGAGCAACCCGCTCCCGCTGTTCGCCGCGGTCTTCGGCGGGGTGTTCGTGCTCCGCTTCCTGATCCGCCGCCGGCACGCGCACCGGAAGCAGGGTGAGGCATGCTGACCGACCGGGAACAGCGTGCCCTGAACGAAATCGAACGCGGTTTGGCCGCCGCGGATCCGCGGCTCAGCGCCAAGCTGGCCCGCGGATCCGGGCGTCCGCACCGGAGCCGCTCCGCGCTGGAGGTGCTGGCGATCCTCACCAGCGTGGTGCTGGTCGCGACCGGAGTGTTCGACTCGCGGCCGGGCATGATCGTGGCCGGAGTGGTCGGGCTGGCGGTGCTCTTGGGCGGGCCGTTCGCGGTGCGGCACTGGAAAGCCGGGCCCGTTCGCTAGATCGGGCCGTTCGCTAGATCACTGTCAGGAAAGCGTCAACGACCGCCGCGGGAACGCGTCCCGGGGGCCAGCCTGAGCGGGTGACCGCGACTCTGTTCCGCCCGGAAACTTCGCACACCGCCGACCGGCACCGGCTTTCCGTCGTCGGCGGCCTCGCCGCCCTGTCCCTCGACGCGATGGCGTCGGTCGCTTACGGCCCTGAGGCGATCGTGCTCGTCCTAGCCGTCGCGGGCGGGACAGGGCTCGGCTTCACGCTGCCGGTCACGGTCGCGATCGCCGTCCTGCTCGCCGTGCTGACACTGTCGTATCGGCAGGTCATCGCCGCCTTTCCGGACGGTGGCGGGGCCTACGGCGTCAGCCGCGCCCAGCTCGGCCGCCGCGCGTCGCTCGTCGCCGCGGCGTCGCTGATCGTCGACTACGTGCTGAACGTCGCGGTCTCGGTCGCCGCCGGGGTCGCCGCGTTGACCTCGGCGTTTCCGGCGCTGCTGCCCTACCGGCTGTGGCTCTGCCTCGGCGTGCTCGCGCTGATCACTGCCATCAACCTGCGCGGCATCGCCGAAAGCGCGCGAGCGTTCATCGTGCCGACCGCGGTGTTCGTCGGCTCGATCCTCACCGTCGTCGTGGTCGGCCTGTTCCGCAGCACGCCCGCCGCGACGGTCGCCAGCGGCCATCTCCAGAACCTCCAGACTGTCGGAATCCTGTTTCTGCTCAAGGCTTTCGCCAACGGCTGTGCGGCGTTGACCGGTGTCGAAGCGATCGCCAACGCCGTCCCGTCCTTCCGCACACCGCGCGTGCGCCGGGCGCAGCGAGCGGAAGTCGCGCTCGGCGGACTGCTCGCGGTGATGCTGCTCGGGATCGCCGTGCTGATCGGGAAGTTCTCGATTCACCCGGTGGACGGCGTGACCGTGCTGTCGCAGGTGACCGCCGCGTCCCTCGGGAACGGTTTCGGTTACTACGTCGTGCAATTCTCCACCGTCGTCCTGCTGGCGCTGGCCGCGAACACGTCCTTCGGCGGACTTCCGGTGCTGGCCCAATTGCTCGCGAAACACCACAATCTTCCGCACGTTTTCGCGCTGCGCGCCGAACGCCAGGTGTACCGCTACGGTGTCGGTTTCCTCGCGCTCGCTTCGGCCTTGTTGCTGGTCCTCGCGAATGGCGACATGAACACCCTGGTGCCGTTGTTCGCGATCGGAGTGTTCGTCGGGTTCACGTTGTCGCAAACCGGAATGGTGCGGCATTGGTTCCGTTCCCGTCCGCGCGGCTGGCGCGGAAAAGCCGCGCTCAACGGTTTCGGCGCGCTGCTGACCGGACTCGCCGCGATCGTGGTCACCGCGACGAAGTTCGGCGAAGGCGGCTGGCTGATCGTCGTCGCGCTGCCGGTGCTCGTGCTGCTGATGGAATGGGTCCACCGCAATTACCGCCGCATCGGCGACCGCCTCGGACTCGGGCGCGTCCCGCCCCCGCCGCGCCCCAACCGGTCGCTGGTCGTCGTCCCGGTCCACGCGGTCTCCCGGCTGACCCGCGACGCGCTCGCCGCCGCGCTTTCGCTCGGCGAACACGTCGAGGCTGTCCACGTGACGCATCCCGAGGAGGAAGCGTCCGCGCGCGAGTTCGTCGAAGCGTGGGAACGGTGGCATCCGGACGTCCCGCTGGTCCAGGTGTACGACGAACGCCGCCGCCTCGGCGAGCCGATCGTGGAGCACCTTCGCCGGCACGACGGCTGCCATGTTTTCGTCCTGATCGCCGAAGTCGAACCGGAACACGTGTGGCAACGCGTCCTGCAGAACCGCCGCGGCGCGGTGCTGGCCCGGGTGCTGCGCCGCCGTTCCGACGCGGTCGTCTGCCGGATGCGTTTCCGGATCAGGGCTTAACGGCGCCCGTTTCCGCGGCGCCGCCGGCGAATTGCCCGGTAGTACTTTCGGCCGACGTCCGCAGGGCGAAAACCCGCCGAAAGGCGTGGGCCATCCCGGGGTTCTTTGCCTCGCCGCGGTTTCCGCGCCCAAGATCGTCTTAGGGTGGCGGTACTTGGTGATCTTGAAACCGGAATGAGGGGCCCATGCGAAAACGGACCAGGATTCTCGGCAGAACGCTCGCCGCGGCGGGCGCCCTCGCGGCGCTGACGGTGGCCACGGCCGTCCCGGCGACCGCGGCGCCGCAGGCGAAGGCGGCCGAGCCGACGTCGGTCGAGCAGGACATCGCGCAGCTCTACCAGGACGTCGAAGACCTCTACAACGGGCTGCCCGCGAACGCGCTGCGCGGCGTCGACCCGCTGTTCGACTCGCCGGTCAAGCGGCCGGGCCAGCAGGCGCACGCCG
The DNA here is from genome assembly GCF_002796545.1 of Amycolatopsis sp. AA4. Lineage (GTDB taxonomy): Bacteria > Actinomycetota > Actinomycetes > Mycobacteriales > Pseudonocardiaceae > Amycolatopsis. The sequence continues at coordinate 3,246,823 of NZ_CP024894.1, read as the reverse complement.
CACAGGGCCCCATCCCGGGCTGCACCGAAGGATCGCTGCTGACCTACGCGAACAAGCTCGCGTCCTCGCTGACCCCGACCGAAGGCAAGGCGCTCAGCGCGCTGAGCGCGATCGGCCAGCTCTACACCCAGGCTGTGGCCAGCGACAAGACGCCGCAGGTCTTCGGCACCGACGGCCAGTACACGCCGCGCGCCGGCGCGACGATCGACAAGCTGCGCGGGTTCTGGGACATCGAGAGCTGGAACATCCAGCTGGTCGCTTGGAAGGGCACCGACCTGGGCAGCCAGGAACGCACGACGCAGACGTTCAAGCTCGGCCTCGACCCGAAGCGGGCCGCCGCGGCGGGCGCGCTCGCGACCAAGGTGCTCTACGAGGTCCCGGCCCTGCAGGGCGGCCGCCACCCGCTGCTGACCCTGAACGCGTTCTCCGCCCCGGCCGACAGCCTCGGCGGCAAGCGCATCATGCTCGGCGACGGCCTGCTCGACGTGGTCAACCACCTCGGCTTCGACGACGTCTCGGTGGAAGCGGTCGTCGGCCACGAGTACGGCCACCAGGTCGACTTCGCGCACGACAACTACCCGCGCAACGAATCCGGCGAAATGGGCCCGGACGCCTACGGCGGCTACTTTGCCGCGCACGCCAAGGGCGAGGCGTACAACGCCCGCACGCAGCAGGAGGTCACCTACCTCGACGCCTCGATCGGCGACTGCTACCACAGCCACGGGACGCCTGACCAGCGCAAGGCCGCCAGCGCGTGGGGCGAGAAGCAGGCCGTGAACCAGAACAACCCGAACCGGATCATCCCGTCCGCGAAGATGATCGAGAAGTTCCAGAAGGAATACCCGAAGCTGATGCCGCCCGCCCCGGCGGCACTGGCCGCGGCGCACTGATCTCCGCCTTGGGCCCCGCCTTCCTTCGGGAGGCGGGGCCCCTTTCGCGTAATTCGACCCCGGTTCGCCGTCGCCGTCCGATAGGTTGACCCGCGTGGAGTTCGCGATCGCCGAGGACGAGGTGTGGTTCTCCGCTTTCGACGTCTTCCCCCGGACGGAAGCGACGCCGGGCGACGACTTCGTGCGGGGTATCGGGATCCCGCTCTCCGAAACCGAGGAACTCCACGTCAGCTGGGACGTGCGCCACCACAGCGTCCGGATCCGGTACCAGCGGGGGCCGGGTGTCGTCGTCGATGTCTTCCGCGAACTCGTGACCGTGCTGACGGTCGAGAGCCGCGAGACCGGGCCCGTCATCGCGATGGAGTACCGCGCGGAAGGCTGCGGCGGCAGGACGTGCGTGGAAACCCGGCCCGCCTTCTCCCTGACGGATGTCCTCCTTCAAACCTGACGGACCGCTGACCCGCCCGCGCGCCGTCGCGTTAGAACCTCTCACTCTTCCTATTGACGTTCACTGACGCCTGTCGATAGGGTTTCACCATAGTTAATGGTATTAACCGCAGAGGAGAGGCTCATGCGCGCCACCCACCGGACCAGTCTGCGGACAGCCCTGCTCGCGGTCCCGCTGACGATCGCCAGCGCCCTGAGCGCGGCCCCCGCCCATGCCGCCGCTTCCCCTGACTCCTTGACCTGCCAAGGAAAAGGCGTCGACACCGGCGCGAAAGCCCGCCACCGGGCCGAGATCCTCATCCACGCGCCGCTGCACACGATCCGGGGGCTTCAGACCGATGTCGAGGCCTGGACGTCCTGGCAGAAACCCGCCGCTCCGATGACCGTGCGACGCCTGGATCCCGGTCCGCTGCGCAGGCATTCGCGGTTCCGGGCGACCGTCCACGCGCCCACGAGCACGGTCGTCATCAGCTCCACCGTCCAGCAGCTCCAGCGCGGCAAATGCCTCCGCTGGACAGGCCCCGCCGACGGAACCGGGTACCACATCGACGGCGTCCACGTCTGGACCTTCCATCCCGTCCGCGGCGGGGTCCTCGTCCGCACCGAGGAAAGCCACTCCGGCCCGCAAGCCGACCCCGGCTCCGACATGGGCCTCGAAACCTGGCTCGCCGACCTCAAAACCGCTGCCGAAACCGGCCCGGCGTAGCGGCAATCACCGCATCCGGCGAACCAAGGCGCACGGCGTCAGGTCGACCACCGGCGGTGGCCGTGAGGAGGCCGGTTCGGCCGAAGCGCGCCCGCCGGGCAGACGTCACCGGCAGCGACGACGAACACCTCAGCGAGACGAAGCGAGCACGGCGGCGGGCAGCCCGGTCCCCGCAGCAGGAACCGCCCCGTGCGCGAGGAACGCCCGCAACGTCCGTAGCTTCCCGCAGCAGGAATCACTCCCCGCCGAGCACCAGCCGCAACCTCCGCAACGTCCCACAGCAGGAACCGCCCCGCGCCGAGCAACGTCCGCAGCTTCCCGCGACAGAAACCACTCCCCGCCGAGCACCGCCCCCACCATCCGCAACTTCCCGCGGCAGGAATCACTCCGCGTCGAGCACCAGCCGCAACATCCGCAGCCTCCCGCGACATGAACCACTCCCCGCCGAGCACCAGCCGCAACCTCCGCAACGTCTCGCAGCAGGAATCACTCCGCGTCGAGCACCGCCCGCAATGTCCGCAACAGCGGATCGGCCTCGGCGCCGAACATCTCCACGTCCACCCGTTCCACCGCGGTCACCGCCTGCCCCGCCAGGTCGCGGCCCTTTTCCGTCAACCGCACCAGTTTCGCGCGCGTGTCGCCGGCGTCGACCGTCCGCGTGACCAGCCCGGCCGTCTCCAGCCGGGCGATCACCTGGGATGTCATCTTGATGTCGGTGCCCGCCCGCGCGGCCAGTTCCTGCTGCCGCGGCGGCGCGCCGTGCGTTTCCATCCACCAGCAGCACGCGAGCAGCACGAACTGGACGTGCGTGAGGCCGAGCGGTTCGAGCGTCTGCCGGATCCGCCGCTGCCACGCCAAAGTCACGTGCCACAGCAGGAAACCCGGACTGTCCCCCGGTCCCGCGAACTGCGTCATCGCGCCGACCGCTCCGCACTCGCCAGCAAATCGCTCATGGCGACCGGGAAATCCTCGCTGATCTGCGGCCCGAGTTCCGGACCCGCGTCCCCCTCGATCTCCAGGCGATGCGTGACGCGCGTGCCGCCGTCCGCGAGCGAGGCGAGCGCGTGCCGGAACCGCAGCACCGTGTCGCCGAAACGCGTTTCGTCCTCGTAGACCTCGTTCTCGATCAGCTCCGTGATGCGCGAACGGAACGTGTCCTGCCCTTGCGGGGTGACCGACAGCTCGGTCCCCTTCTCGAACGGCCCGTGCAGTTCGAACCGGTCGCTGCGCTCGCTCAGCGGCGTTCCGCTGTGCAGGTCCCGCAACGCCGCCCACACCGCCTCCGGGCTCGCCGAGGTCTCCGCGCTGTAGTCAGTGGTCCACATGATCGTTCCTCCCAGTTGGTCTGCGCAGAGACTATCTGCGCGCAGACTAAATGGCAAGACCGTCACTCCGGCCAGGCGCTGCCCTTGATCAGCTCCACGAAGTCGGTCCGCTCGAACCGCGGATCGAAATAGGCGAGCACGTCGTCGTTCATGGTGCCGAACGTCGTGTCCGGGCGGTCGGCCATGCCGTCGCGGAACGCGCGCAGGATCCGGTTCTTGAAGTCCGGCCGCGGATGCGCCGCGACGACCTCCGCGCGCTGGTCGTCGGTGATCTCGGCCAGGTCGAGGCCGAGCACGTCGGTTTCCACGCCCAGCGTCACCACCGCCACCTCCGGGGCCAGCCGCAGCGGGACCTCCGGCGTCGTGTGCAAGGCGATCGCCAGCCAGACGTTCCGCGCGTCCTCCTCCGAGCGGCCGTGGTCGAGCAGGAAACTCCGGGCCGCCTCGGCGCCGTCGAGTTCGAAACGGCGGTCGGCGGTCCGGTACGCCTTGGTGAGCCCGAGGTCGTGGAACAGCCCGCCGACATAAGCCAATTCCGGATCCACCGCCAGCCCCCGCGCCGCGGCTTTCAGCGAACCCCACAGGAACACTCGCCGCGAATGGTGGAACAACGTGTCGTCGGCAACGTCGCGCACCAGCGCGGTCGCCTCGCGCACCAACACTGTCCCGGGAATCTCGATCCCGGCGATCACCTCGGACACCACAGACCTCCTCGCGAAAAACGACCTTGCCCCGAGTCTGGCCCGGCCAGGTCCGCGGCCCCACCGCGAAAACCGACCGCGGGTCCACAGATCCGGACACGAACGCGCGAAATCGCCCGACTTTCGGTCCTACAAGCGGACGCACCGGCCGCCCTACCGTGGTGTGGTCTAGACCTCTCAGGAGAGGAACAGTGCGATGAAGTTTTCCCGCTCCGCCGCGAAAGTCGCGATCCTCACCGCCGTGCTCGGCACCGTCTCGGTGTTCACCGCCGTCCCCGCCCTCGCGCACGGCTCGATGGGCAATCCGATCAGCCGGATCATGCAGTGTTTCCAGGAGGGTCCGGAGAATCCGCAGTCCGCCGCGTGCAAGGCCGCCGTCGCGGTGGGCGACAGCTGGCCGCTCTACGACTGGGACGAGGTCAACATCGGCGACGCCAGCGGCCGCAGCCGCGAGATCATCCCGGACGGCAAGCTGTGCAGCGCCGGCCGCGACAAGTACAAGGGGCTCGACCTGGCCCGCGACGACTGGCCGGCGACCACGCTGCCGGGCAGCGGCCCGTACACCTTCCAGTACCAGCTGACCGCCGCGCACGAGGGCACCTTCGAGCTGTACGTCACCAAACCGGGCTACGACCCGACGAAGCCGCTCAAGTGGTCCGACCTGGAAGACACCCCGTTCTACAAGCAGGACAACCCGCCGATCGCCGGCAACGCCTACCAGCTGCGGGCGAACCTGCCCGGCGGGCGCAGCGGCAGGCACCTGATCTACTCGATCTGGCAACGCCACTGGCCCGACTCCGGCGAGGCCTTCTACTCCTGCTCGGACGTGATCTTCCCCTGATCTCCCCCGGCCCGGCGGGGACCCGCTGTCTCCGCCGGGCCCCGCGAACGCGGCTCCCGCTCATTCGGCCAGGAGCGCCGTCGTCTCGAACCGGGCGCGGTACTGGCTCGGCGAAATCCCCAGGCGCGCCACGAAAACGCGCCGCATCGTCTCGGAACTGCCGAATCCGGAGCTGCGCGCGGTTTCCGCGACGCCATGCCCCGCGGCGAGAAGCGCTTTCGCGTGGTCCAGCCGCACCTGTTCGACGTACTTCGCCGGCGTCGTGTCCAGCTCGCTCGCGAACAGCCGCGCGAGATGCCGCGCGCTGACTCTCGCCCGCGACGCCATCGCGGCGGCGCTGTGGTCGAGCGCGGGTTGCGCCGAAACCAGGTCGGTCACCTCGCGGAGCGTCGGCGTGTTCGGCCGCGGCATCCGCAGCGGGGCGGAGAACTGCGACTGGCCGCCGGGCCGCTGCATGAACATCACGAGGCTGCGGGCGACCGTGCGCGCGAGATCGGGGCCGTGGTCCTGTTCGACCAGAGCGAGCGCCAGGTCGATGCCCGCCGACACTCCCGCCGAGGTGAAAATGTCGCCGTCCCGCACGAAAAGCGCGTCGGGGAGCACCTCGATGTCCGGATACGCGCGAGCGAGCCGCGCCGCGTGCCGCCAATGCGTGGTGGCGCGCCGTCCGGACAGCACACCCGCCTTGGCCAGCGCGAAGGACCCAGTGCAGATCGACACCAACCGACCCGCGCGCGGCGCGATTCCCCGGATCGCGTCGACCAGCTCGACCGGCACGCCGCGGTCCACCAGCCCGTCCCCTCCGGCCACCACGACAAGATCCGGCTCCGCCGCCTCGGCGACCGGCCCGTCCACCGGCAGGCGAACCCCCACCGACGTCGCCACGCCCGCCCCGGACGGCGACCGGTAACTGATCGAGTACCCGGCCCCGGACCGATTAGCCTCGGCGAACACCTCGGCGGGCCCGGTCACGTCGAGCATCTTCACGCCGTCGAACACGACGAAAACCACGCTCGCGCCCATGCACCCGACCTCCGGCGCCCAGCATGGCAGACGGTCAGGCGGAGTCGAACCGGAGCACTGCCGCGTCGTACTTCGGGCGAGCCGGGAACGCCCGAACGAATCCCAGACGACCGAGCCCTCGGTCCCGGCCACACGCGCCAGCAGCGGCCAGCGACCTCATGGTTCGCACGCGCAGCTGCGCTTTGGCTGCGTCCATGTCGAGGCCGTGGAAGTGCTCAGTCGTCGTGACGCTGAAGCCGGACCTGCTCAGTTCGCAGGTCCGCGGCTCACGCCGGGCTCTCGTCCGCCTCCCTCCGCTCAGCCAGAATCTCCGTCACCCGCTCCCCCGGCAGCGCGTTCCGCAGCGCCAACGCCATCACGACCGCGGTCAGCACCAGCGACGCGACCGCCCCCAGCGCGAAGTCCAGCACTCCCAGGTTCCCGGCGTGCTTGGAAGCCTCCGGATACGTGCCCAGGTAGCTGATCACCGCGAGCCCGGCGAACCACACCAGCACCCACCAGCCGTGCCGGAAGTCCAGTTTCGGCGACTTCTTCGCGAAGGCCTGGTGCAGCGCGAGCAGAAGGTAGCCGAAGACGATCACCACGAACAGTTTCCAGTTCGTGTCCCAGCCGGTCCAGTAGATGATCAGGTTGGTGGAGAACAGCGCCAGGAACGCGACCGCCCACGTGAAGCCGCGGCCGAGGCGGAACGGGCGGGTGTGGCGCGGCAGCTGGCTGCGCATCGCCAGCAGCACCAGCGGCCCGGAGCCGAACGACAGCACGGTGCTGTTCGTGACGAACGAGACGAGTTTGTTCCATCCGGGGAACGGCAGGAAGAAGAAGCAGCCGACGACGAACGCCAGGATCAGGCTCACCCACGGCACGCCCGCGGAGTTGACCTTCGCGAGCCCGGACGGCGCGTTTCCGTTGCGCCCCATGGCATACGAGATGCGCGCGGTGACACCGGTGTAGATCAGGCCGGTGTCGCCGGGCGAGATGATCGCGTCGGCGTACAGCAGCGTGGCCAGCCAGCCGATGCCGAGCACGCTCGAGATCGCGGCGAGCGGGCCGAAGGTCGCCAGCACGTCGCTGCCCGCGGTGAAGTTGGCGCCGACGTGTTCCCAGCCCTGTTTGCCGATCGCGTCGGACGGGGCCGCGCCGATGAACGCGATCTGCAGCAGCACGTAAAGGATTCCGGTGAGCACGACCGAACCGATGAGCGTGAGCGGCACGTTGCGTTTCGGGTTCGCGGTCTCCCCCGCCAGTTCGACGCCTTGCCGGAAACCGAAAAATGAGAACGCGATTCCGGCGCTCGCGACCGCGGAGAAGATCCCGTGCGTGCCGTACGGGGCGAATCCGCCGTAATCCGTGAAATGCCCGGGGTGGAACGCGGTCGCCAGGAACACGACGATCACCAAAGCGATGACGGCGAGTTTCCACCACACGAGCACGTTGTTGATCCGGGAGAACCAGCGCACGCCGAAGAAGTTCACCAGCACGAAGAACGCCAGCAACAGAATCGAGATCCCGGTGCCCGCCGGGGTGAGCACGGCGTTGCGGTCGGCGTCGAGTTTCTCCAGCCAGGGCAGGTAATTCGTGGCGTACTGGACGACCGCGAGCACCTCGATCGGCGACACCGCGGCCGCCGCGATCCAGGTGACCCAGCCCATCGAAAAGCTCGCGAACGAGCCGAACGAATAGTGCGGGAACCGCGCGACGCCGCCCGAATGCGGGAACATCGTGCCCAATTCGGCGTAGGTCATCCCGATCAGCACGAACATTACCGCGCCGATCCCCCACGACACGATCGCCGCGGGCCCGGCGAGTTCCGCCGCGTTGAGCGCGCCGAACAGCCATCCCGACCCGATGATCGACCCCACCGCGGTGAACAGCAGCCCGATCGGGCCGAAATGCTTCTTGAGCCGCTGGTCGTCGCCCGCGACGACGAGCGGGGACGGGTGCTCGGTCGTTCCGGCTGTGTCCATGGCGCGGCCTCCTGCCGGGTCGGCGGTCCGCTTCCACTGTCCTCCCGCGGCGGAGCGCGCAGAATAAGCGGACATAAAATTGTTACCTTGTGCACCAGTTGGCGCAGGGCCGCGATCCTGCTCCGCGTTCCGTTGCCGCACAACGGTATTCGCGAGCTATGTCCGGATTTCCCGCGCTGGGCTACCAGGTCGCGCGGAGAATCCCGGTCACGTCCGCCGCCGAGACCTCGCGCGGGGCGTTCGCCAGCACCCCGTCCGCCAGGGTGTCGGCCGCCAAGTCCGGCAAATCTCCTTCGCCGATGCCGAATTCGCGCAACCGGCCGGCCAGTTCGACCTCCGCGACCAGGCGTTCGACCGCTTCGATCGCCGCGTCCGCGTTGTGCGCGGCCGATTTCCGGGCATCGGCGACGCCCAGCGGTTCCGCCAAGCGCGCCAGCCGCCCTTCCCGCACCGCACGGTTGAACCGCAGGCATTCGACGAACACCAAGGCCAACGCCTGGCCGTGCGGCAGGTCGAACCGGCCGCCCAGCGAGTGGCCGATGCCGTGCACTACGCCGAGTCCGGTCGTCCGCATCGCCAGGCCTGCCGTGTGCGCGGCGAGCATCAGGTTCGCCCGCGCCGCCAGGTCATCGCCGACGGAGACCGCGCGCCGCAGATTCGCCGCGACCAAGCGCACGACCTGCAGGTCCAGACCATCGGCCCACGGATTCGGCCGGGCGGAAAGAAAGGACTCCACGGCGTGGGTCAGGCAGTCGATCCCGGCGGCCGCGGTCGCGCGCGGCGGCAGGCTCAGAGTGAGCACCGGGTCGAGAAGTGCGTACCGGGCAAGGCAAGCCGGTCCGCCCAGGTAGCACTTGCGCTGCTGCCGAGGGTCGGTGATGACGCCGAGGTCATTGCACTCCGAACCGGTGCCGGAAGTCGTCGGGATCGCCACGATCGGCAACGCGGGCGCCAGCTCCGCCGAAGCCTCGGTGCTCCAGGTCAGTTCAGCGGCCGGACGGTCGTTGACGGCCGCCAGCGCGATCGCCTTCGCCGCGTCCAAAGCGGACCCGCCGCCCAGCGAGATCACCGCTTCCGCCTCGGCGGCACGCACGAAAGCACCGCCCGCGTCGACGTCCTCGGTGGTCGGATTCGGGTGCACTTCAGCGAAAACCTCGACCGCTAGCCCGTTTTGCCGCAACAACTGGGCCGCCTGCTCCGGCAACGGGGTCGCAGCCAGCCCGCGATCACTGACCAGCACAGTCTTCCGCGCACCGATCGTCCGTACCAATCGCGGCAGCTGTTCGACCGCCCCGGCAGCGAAAGCGGCGGCCGGGTACGGGCCGATGTCGATGGCCGGGATCTGCGTCTCCGTCATGGCTTCCTCCCGAACCGTTCCTCGTCGACCGCGACGCCCAGCCCGGGCGCGGACGGCACGTGCAGCAGGCCGTCCGCGTCGATGTCCAGCGGGGCGGAAAGCAGGAAATCGCGCCGCTGCGGCGTCCACACCGGCGGGTCGTAGGGGAATTCGAGGTACGGTCCCCCGCCGACGCCCGCGGTCACGTGCAGGTTCGCGAGCAGGCCGAGGCCGTTGGACCAGGTGTGCGGTGTGAAGAGCCGGTTGCGCGCCAGCACCAGCTCGGCGAGCGTGCGGGCGCGCAGCATCCCGGCGGCGAGCGCGACGTCCGGCTGGTAGACGTCGAGCGCGTCCGATTCGACCAGGTCCAGCAGCTCGCTGAAGGTCCGGACCATCTCTCCCCCGGCGACGCGAACCCCGGCGTCCCGCACCGCGCGCAGGCCGGGACGGTCGTCCAGCGGCAGCGGTTCCTCAAGCCAGAAAACGTCCAGCTCGCGCAGCGCCGCCGCGAAGCGCCGGGCCGCCGCCGGGTCGAGCGAAGGCCGCACGTCGCCGGGCATCCGCCAAGCCTGGTTCAGGTCGGCCATCAGCGCCATATCCGGCCCGACCGCCTCCCGGACCGCCCGCATGGTGCGGATTCCCCCGGCAAAATCGTCCGCGGCCAGCCGGATCTTCGCCGCCCGGAACCCCTGGTCGCGCATCCTGAGCGTCACTTCGGCCCGCTGTTCGGCGGGCAGGATCCGGCCGGTCGACGCGTACGCCGGGATGGCGTCCGCCGCACCGCCGAACAGCGTCGCGACCGGGACGCCGAGCACCTTCCCGACGACGTCCCACAGCGCGATCTCCAGCGGCCAGTAGCGCCCGGCGTGGAACGCGATCGTCTCCAGCGCCCGGACGTGCCGGCTGATCGCCATCGGATCCTGGCCGAGGAACAGCTCCGCGTACGGCTCGAAGCCCGCCATCGTGTCGCCGGAGCCGCACCCGACCACGCCCTCGTCCGTCACGACCTTGACCACCGTCGCGTCGAACCGCGTGCGCGGAACCGGATCCCACGCGGCGTCGAACGGCGGATCGAGCGGCAGCGTCCCCGGCAGCAGCTGGATGTCGGCGATCCTCACTCCCCGGACGGTAACCGCGGATTGACCCCTGCCCAATCGTTGTTGCACAGTCCTCAACATGGCGAACCAGCGCACCTACGGTTCGGGCCTGGTCCGCGACGTCGACCTGCTCGAAGCCCTCGCCCTGCCGGAGGCGCGCGACGGACTCGGCGTGTCCCGCGTCGCCGAACTGTCCGGCCGGGACAAGGCGCAGGTCTCGCGCGCCCTCGCGACGCTCGCCGACGCCGGTCTGGTGTCGCGCGACGAGCACACGCGGGCGTACCGGCCGGGCTGGCGGCTCTTCGCTCTGGCCACGCACGCCACCGAAACGCATCTCGCGCACCTCGCCGCGCCCTTTCTGCGCACGATCGTGGCGCGGTTGAACGAAACGACGCATTTGTGCGTCCTGCGCGCCGGTCAGGTGTTCACCCTCCGGAGCGAACTCGCGTCCCACGCTTTTCGCGGGCTCGGCTGGGAAGGCGTCGGCGTCGACCCGTTCACGACCTCCCCCGGACGGGTGTTATTGAGCGAATGGGACGAGGAAACCGTCGGGCACTGGTGGCGGACCTTCGCCGCCGCTCACCCGCTCCCCCACCTCCCCGGGCCCGCCGAGGAACCACCCCCGCTCACCCTCGACCAGCTGCTCGGGAAGCTCGCCGGGATCCGGGAACGCGGCTACGAAACCGTGGACGAGGAGTTCGAGCCCGGGCTGGTCGGCGTGTCCGCGCCGGTGTACGGCTTCCGGGGCGACATCGTCGCGGCAGTCAACGTTTCCGCCCCGAAAGCGCGCCTCGGCGAGCGGCTTCCCGCGGCGGGCCGGTTCGCCCGCACGGTCGCCGACCGGATCTCCGCCGCGCTCGGCGCGCCGGGATGACGTTCATTTATGCTTCGCCGAACCTTCGTTTTCCCGGCAGGTGGTCGCCATGTACGAAATCCCGCCCACGGCGGCCATGCAACGCTGGTCGGTCTCGGTCGACGGCTCCCGCGCGATCTTCGCCTGCGCGCCGTGGCTCGAAGACCCCACCGCGGACCGGGTGCTGCCGCGCCTGTGGCCGGGCCGCGGGCTGGGCGTCAGCGACACCGACGCCGCCGGATTCGCCGCCGCGATCGCCGAGACGATGAAAGCGCCGAACTACTGGATCGCCAGCCACGCCGCCGCGCGCGCCTGGCAGGACCAGCCGTGGTCCCCCGCCCGCCGCGACCACGACGACGGGTTCGTGTACTTCGCCGGACCGTGCGGGGAGCCGAGCGTCGCGGTGGGGTACCGCCCGGCCTACGACCTGCCGCTAGCACTGCGCGACCTGCGCGGACTGCGGATCCGGCTGGCGGCGTACCTGCGCGGGGCGCGGGTTCCGAGCTGACCGCGCCGCCGAAACGGCCGCCGACCCGGGTTTCGGGCGCTGCTGACGGTGCCGAGCGCAAGCTCCGGGCCGACTTCGCACAGGCGAAACGGCGACCAGGCGCTCTTGCCGGGCGCTCAAGCCATGCATAATCCCCGCCCAGCCCGCAGCCACCCGCAACCGTCCGCGAACCCACCCGGCCCGCAGCCGTCCGCGAACCCCTCCCAGCCCGCAACCGTCCCCGAGCCGCCGCCCCTCAAGCGGGCAGCCCGAACTCCTGCCGCCCGATCAACCCGCGCATCACCTCGGTGGTCCCGCCGCCGATCGTCTCCAGGACGGACTGCCGCCACAGGAACTCCGTGTCCGTCCCGGCCACCGCCGCCTCCGCGCCGCCGAGTTCGATTCCGGCGCGGGCGATGTCCTGGGCCAGCACCGTGCCCGCCAGCTTGTGGTACGCCGCCGGGACCGCGGCCGGTTCGCCTCGGATCACTTCGCCGAGCAGGGCCAGCGCCAGCGCGTCGACCTCGGCCAGTCGGACCGACAGCTCTCCGAGCCGCCGCGCCGCCACCGGGTCGTCGGCGACCCCGGCCGAGTCCAGCGCGGCCATCAGGTCGTGCAGGTCCCGGCGCAGCCGCTTCGGCGGGAACTGCACGTGCCGCTCCACCGCGAGCGCCGACGCGACCACCTGCCAGCCCTCGTTCTCCGCCCCGACCCGATCCTCGACCGGGACCCGGACGCCGTCGAAGCGGACCTCGTTCAGCCGTCCGCCGTCGAGGGTCGGGATCGGCGACACGGTGATCCCGGGGCTGTCCAGCGGCACGATCAGCACGCTCAACCCCCGCGACCGGCTGTCCGCCGCCCCGGTCCGGCACAGCAGCCAGACGCAGTCCGACCAGTGCGCGTTCGACGTCCAGCACTTCGCGCCGTCGACCACGTAATGGCCGCCCTCGCGCCGAGCCTTCGTGCGCACCGCCGCGAGGTCCGAGCCCGCGTCGGGTTCGGAATAGCCGAGGCAGAAGTTGAGCCGGCCGCGTCGCAGATCGGCGAGGTAGCGCTCGCGCTGGGCGTCGGTGCCGTGCGTCATCAGCGCTTTCGCCACCAGGCCCGGCCCCATCGGCGGACGCGCCACCCGGGCGTAGGCCATCTCGTCCCAGAGGATGAACTCGTACGCGGGCGAACGGCCCCCGCCGCCGAACTCGACCGGCCACGACAGCGACAGCCAGCCCCGGTCGCCGAGCGCGCGGTAGACGCGGCGGACACCGTCGGCGGTGTCCTTGCCGCGGTGGAAGTAGCCGTCGGTGTCGCGGTATTCCCAGAGGAACTCGAGGACCTCCGCGCGGAACGCCTCTTCCTCCGGGGTGAAGCCGAAGTCCATCTCACTGCTCCCCGTCGGCGCCGGTCGTCCACCGCGGCTCGCGGCCTTCGGCGAACGCGCGCGGCCCTTCCTTCGCGTCCGGGTGCGCCCAGTGCATGCGCAGCAGCGACCAGCCGTACTCGCACGCCTGCCCGTATCCCATTTCCAGCGAGTTCCAGACCGCCTGCTTCGACAGCGACACCGCCGCCGGCGAGTTGCGCGCGATCGCCTGCGCCATCTCCTCGGCGTCGGCCATCAGATCGTCCGAAGTGGACAGTTCGTCGACGAGCCCGAGCTGGTACGCGCGCTGGGCGGGCATCCGGTAGCTCTTGCCCATCAGCGTCATCCGCAGCGCCGAGCCGAGCGGAAGCCGTTTCGCCAGGCCGATGTTCTCCATCGCGCCGACGAGGCCGACGTTCACGTGCGTGTCCATGAAGGCGGCGTGGTCGGCCGCGAGCACGATGTCCGCGTCGACCACGAAGTGCAGCCCGGCCCCGGCGACCAGCCCGTTGACCGCGCTGATCACCGGTTTCCACACCCGGTTCTGCCGCGGCGACCAGAACACCTCGTCGGTCAGCGGTCCGTTGCCGGTGCTCATCCCGCCGCGCCCGGCGACCGCGTGCACGTCGGCGCCGGTGCAGAAATGCTTCTCGCCCGCGCCGATCACGATCGCCGCGCGGATCCACGGATCGTCGCGAACCTCGGCCCACATCTCGCGGATCACCGGCATCATCGACCCGGTCAGCGAGTTGCCCCGATGCGGGCGGTTGAGCGTGAGGCAGGCGACGTGGTCGCGCTTTTCGAACAGCACCTCAGGCGCCTCGCTCATCGTTCCCGGCCTTTCCGGCGGTAATTCGCCGCCACTTTGTCCGCACACCCCGGCCGCGAGGCCTGGTGCCTGATCCGCTGCGAAAGCGGCCCGATCGGTCCTTCGACGGAGTACCCGATCGCGCCGAACGTCTGGTGCGCGACTTCCGCCGCCTCGACCGCCGCCCGCCCGCCCGAGCACCGGGCCGCGGCCGCCAGCGCGGTTCCGTCGGGATGCCCGTCGTCGAGCGCGAGCGCCGCCATCGTGGTGAGCTTTTCCGCCGCGGTGAGCGAAAGCCCGGAGTTCACGAGGGGATGCGCGACCGCTTGGAAAGTCCCGATCGGACGTCCGAATTGGACTCGAACCCGGGCGTGCTCGACCGCGAGGTTCAGCAACCGTCGTCCCGCACCACTGAGATATGCCGCGGCCGCGATGTCCGAAAGCGCCGTCGCCGCCTCGACGCGTTCCAACGGCTGGACCCGGGTCAGCGCGACGCGGCCCCACTGCTCTCCGCCCAGCACCTCGACCGGCTCGACGGAATCGGCCTCGGCGAGCCAGACACTGTCGCCGTCCGTCTCCACGAAAACGCCCGCCGCCGGCGCCCACGGCAGCAGGGGCGGCGCACCGGCCGAGGCCACGCAACTCCCGTCCGCGACCTGGGCGGACAGCTCCGACGGCAACACGTGTGTCGCGAACACCGTCGCGGCCCACGGCCCGGGCGCGGCAGCCCGGCCCAGCTCCGCGCCGGCGGCCGCGATGTCGCCCGCTCCCCCGCCTTCGCCCGGCACCGCCAGCGAGAGCACCCCCAACTCGGCCAGTCCTCGCCAGAACTCCGCCGGGAACGCACCGGAGCGCCACACCTCGTCGGGACAGTGCGTCCGGCAGAAACTCCGGACCACCTCGGCCAGTGCCCGCTGCTCTTCGGTGAGCGTCAACGCGACGCTCATACCGTCGCCCAACGAGCCTCGGCGACCGCCCGGCTCGGCGTCCGCCAGCTGCCCAGTTCCGCGCGCACCGCTTGCAGCCGCAGCGTCCAGAGGTGCAGGTCGTGTTCCGCAGTCAGCCCGATCGCGCCCATGATCTGGTGAGTCTCCCTGGTCACGCGGCCGAGCGCGGACATCGTATGCGTCGCGGCGACTGCGGCGGCTTCGGCCGGAGCCCCCGCGAACGCGGCCTCGTAGACCAGCCAGCGCGCGCCCTCCACGGCCACGTTCACCTCGGCGAGCCGGTGCTGCAACGCCTGAAACGACCCCAGCGAGCGGCGGAACACCTTGCGGTCCTTGGCATAGGCGACCGCGATGCCGACGGCCCGCCGCATCATGCCCACGGCCTCGGCAGACGCGCCGACCCGCCACCAGTTCACCATCGTCGCGGCACTTCCGGGGGCCAGTTCCTCCCGGTCCGCAGCGACAACGCGGGCCAGCGGGTAGCCGTAAGCCGACGGAACCCGTTCCGCCGCCCCGGGTTCGAGGGCGACGGCGAAGCACCGGTCTCCCTCGGCGAGAAGCATCCGCGCCGCCTCGCCGCCGTAGCGCACCGGTCCCGGCTCGCCCGTCGCGAGCACCACCGGCCCGGCTGGCCCGTCAAGCCCGAGCGCGGGCAGCACCAGCAGCTGCGGCACCGCGCTGACCGCGCCGAGTTCGGCGGCGATCGCCTCGACCGCCAGGGTCGCGTCGAGCGGACCGGCGTCGTCGGAAGCGAAGAGGTCGAGAAAACCGTCGCGCCGCAACGCTTCCTCGAGGGTCCAGTCGTACTCGCCGCGAGCGGCCAGCTCCCGGCTGCGTTCCGGTCCGGCGTGCCGGGCCAGCAGGGCGCCCAGCGCGTCGAGCACCGCGCGCTGGGTCGAGGTCGGTTCGAAATCCACGGCTAGTCCTTCGGCAGTTCGAGGATGAGACGGCTGATCAGGTTGAGCTGCACCTCGTAGCTGCCCGCGGCGATGCCCGCGCCGAGCGAGTTGCGGAACTGCGCGTCGCCCAGCGCTCCTTCGACGAGCGCTTCGCCGCCCAGCACGTCCAGCGCGAGGTCGCCCACCGCGCGTTCGGCCTGCACCATCGCGGCACGGGCCTGATACGCCCTCGGCGAGGGTTCCTTCGCCTTCGCCCGCTCGTCGATCACCCGGTACACGAGCACGCGCGCCGCCTCGCACGCCGCCCGGGCGCGGCCGAACTGCTCCTGGATCCCCGGATCGGCGAGTTTCCCCGACGCGCCCGCCTCGGCGGCCAGCCGGTCCAGCACCAGCGCCGCCCGGGCGTACCGGGGCGCGCCGACGCGTTCGTAGGCGAGCGTGCGCCGGACGATCTCCCATCCCTTGTTCTCCTCCCCCAGCAGGCAGTCCGCCGGAATCCGGGCGTCGGTCAGGAAGAGCTCGTTGAACGAATGATCGCCCACGAACCCCGGGATCCGCCGGACCTCGGTCCCCGGGGTGTCCAGCGGGAGCAGGAAGACCGAGATGCCGTCGCGGCCGTCGGCGGCCGACCCGGTGCGCGCGAGCAGGAAGCAGTAGTCGGCGACGTTCGCGTAGGACGTCCAGATCTTCTGTCCGTTGAGGACGTAGCTGTCGCCGTCGCGCACCGCCTTCGTCCGCAGTGCGGCCAGGTCCGTGCCCGCCTCGGGTTCGGAGAAGCCCTGGCACCAGAAGACCTCGCCGCGCGCGATCGGCGGCAGCAGCTCGCGCCGCTGGTCCTCGGTGCCGTACTTGATGATCGCCGGGCCGACCCAGTTGACGTTCATGTACTGCGGCCCGCGCGGTTCCCCGCGCCGCCACATCTCCTCGCCGAGCACGAAATGCTGCCACGCGCCCTGCCCGCCGCCGCCGTACTCGCGCGGCCAGTGCGGCGTGAGCCAGCCCTTTTCGGCGAGCTTGCCGACGAACCCGCGCGAAAACTCGCTGTAGACGGCGCTGCCGAGGCCGGTCTCGGACCGGTCCCACCCCGCCAGCTCGCGATCGAGGAAATCCCCCAGCTCGCCCCGGAACGCGACGTCGGCCTGATCCCACGCGAACTCCATCAGCGTCCCTCCGGCCCGAGTCGGCCCCGGTGCTCGTCCAGTCGGTGCACGTCGCCGGCTCCTTCCACCTTGTGCGATGAATAAAGGATACTCAATTAGTTCCGCTACGCAAGCATGCACGGGTCACACCGTCGCTGCCTTTGAGCAAAAAGCCCGGTCACAGCGGCGATAACGGAATCGCATCCGGATCGCGCACCTCTTGCACTCCGCCGGCCTATCAGTATCCTCAACTCGGTCGCCCACCGCCCCCATTCCCGGAGGTCCCGATGGTCTCGCCAGAACCCCAGCCGCCCGCCCCCGGCGGCGGCGCCGCGTCCCCCGAACTGCGCAAGGTGACGATGTCCAGCCTGCTGGGCACCGTGATCGAGTACTACGACTTCCTCATCTACAGCTCGATCGCCGCGCTCGTGTTCGGGCCGCTGTTCTTCCCGTCGCTGAACTCCACGACGTCCACCATCGCGTCGTTCGGCACGCTCGCCGCCGGGTACGTCGCGCGGCCGCTCGGCGGGCTCGTCTTCGGCCACTTCGGCGACCGGCTCGGCCGGAAATCGATGCTGATGGTGACGATGACGCTGATGGGCGTGGCCAGTTTCCTCATCGGCGTGCTGCCGACCTACGCCACCATCGGCATCGCCGCGCCGCTGCTGCTCGTCTTCCTCCGCGTGGTGCAAGGGATCGCGGTCGGCGGCGAATGGGGCGGCGCCGCGCTGATGGTCGTCGAGCACGCGAGCGCGCGCCGGCGCGGCCTGTGGGCGGGCATCATGCAGCTCGGGTCCCCGCTGGGGTCGTTCCTGGCCACGCTCGTGTTCGCGCTGGTGAGCCTGCTGCCGAAACCCGCGCTGTTCTCGTGGGGCTGGCGGCTGCCGTTCCTGCTGAGCGCCCTGCTGCTGATCGTCGGCCTGTACGTGCGGCTGCGGGTGTCGGAAAGCCCGGTCTTCCGCGAGCAGGCGGCCAAGTCCGTCGACCGGAAGCCCGCCGTCCCGGTGCTGCAGGTGCTGCGCCGCCCGCGTGCGCTCGTCCTCGCCTGCGCGGCCGGGATCGGGCCGTTCGCGCTCACCGCGCTGATCAGCTCGCACAGCATCGCCTACGCCAAAACCCTCGGCTACGACGTGTCCGACGTGGCCCGCGCGCTCCTGTTCGTCGCGGGCGTCGGGATCGTCTGCATCCCGGCCTTCTCCGCGTGGTCGGACCGCGTCGGGCGGCGGGTGGTCAGCCTGATCGGGGCTGTCGGCACGATCCTGTACGCGATTCCGTTGTACGCCTTGGTCAACAGCGGCTCGGTGCTGTTGCTGACGCTCGGGCTGATGGGCGCGCAGATGCTGCAGAACCTGATGTACGCGCCGCTCGCGCCGATGCTGTCGGAGATGTTCGGCACCGGCGTGCGCTACACCGGGGTTTCGCTGGGCTACCAGCTGGCGAGCCTGCTCGGGGCCGGGTTCACGCCGCTGCTCGCGAGCAGCCTGGTCGCCGGGTTCGGCGGGTCGAGCCTGCCGCTGAGCGCGATCGCGGGCGTCGGGGCGGTGATCACGATCGTGGCGATCTGGCGGATCTCCGAGACCCGCGGCAGCGACCTGACCGGCTCGCCCGAGGCCGTCTCCCCCGAACCGGCCGCTCGATGGTCCTGAGCATCGCCGAAGCCGCGGTGGCCCTCCGTGCCGGGAGGACCACCGCGGTGGCGTTGGCCGAGTCCGCTATCGCCGCCGCGGACGAGCTCGACGCCGCGCTCGGCTTCTACCTCGCGCGGTTCGACGGACCGGCGCGGGCGGCCGCGGCGCGAGCGGACGCCGAACTGGCGGCCGGGATCGATCGCGGGCCGCTGCACGGGATCCCGGTGGCGGTCAAGGATCTGCTGGCTGCCGACGAGGGCGAGACGACCGCGCAGAGCCTGGTGCTCGATCGCGCCTGGGGTCTCCCCGGCGACGGCCCGGCGGTCGCCCGGTTGCGCGCGGCGGGGGCGGTGCTCACCGGGAAGACGACCACCATGGAATTCGGGATCGGCGCGCCGGACCGGACGAAACCGTTCCCGCTGCCGCGCAACCCGTGGCGTCCCACGCACTACGCCGGCGGCTCCAGCTCAGGCAGCGCGAGCGCGGTCGCCGCCGGCCTCGTGTTTGGCAGTCTCGGCACCGACACCGCGGGCAGCATCCGGTATCCCGCCGCGTTGTGCGGGGTCACCGGGCTCAAGCCGACGTACGGCCGGGTGCCGAAGAACGGCTGCGTCCCGCTCGCACCCGGTTTCGACCACGTCGGCCCGCTCGCTCGCAGCGCCGAGGACTGCGCGCTCCTGCTGACCGTGCTCGCCGGGCCGGACCCCGGCGATCCTTCCTCGGCCGACCGGCCGGTCGAGGACTACCGCGGCGGGTTGACCGGGTCGCTGTCCGGGTTGCGGATCGGGGTGGTGCCGCACGAGGATCGCGTTTTCGAGCAGGCGGTGGCTGTTCTGCGCGACGCGGGCGCGCGCACGATGCCGGTCGAACTGCCGTACTACGCGGAACTGAAGACAGTGACCAAGTTCGGTCTCGCGGCGGAAGCTTTCGCTTGGCACCGAACGAATCTCCAGCGGCGATGGTCCGATTACGGTGCGTCCACGCGGATGGCGATCGCGAAGGGCGCGCTGGTCTCCGCCGCTGACTACGTGCAGCTGCAGCGGGTTCGACGGGCTGGGCAGCGGAAGCTCGCGCGGCTCTTCACCGAAGTCGACTTGGTGGTGACGCCGACCGCCACCAGCGGCGCGCCCGAGATCGCTGCGCTGAGCACGTCCGGGATGGCCGAAACCGCGCTCACCTCCTACTGGAACGCCGTCGGCAACCCGGCGCTGTCCGTCCCGATGGGTTTCACCGGCGACGGCCTGCCGCTCGGCCTGCAGATCGCCGGACGGCCGTTCGACGAGGCCACCGTGCTCGCCGCCGGACACGCCTACCAGCAACGGACCAGCTGGCACCGGCAGACGCCAACGGTGACCGTCGCGGCCGGGCTGTCCCTGCCTCCAGCCGAGACAGCCCAGCCCGAGGCGGATTACCCCGGCTGGGCGGCCGAGCTGTCCGCGTTGGACGAGGCACTATACGAGGAGCCCGCCCCGGTCTTCCGGGCGGAGCCGTGAAGGAGGAACGAGTGGGCAACGACCTGACGCTGCCGAACTGGCTGCGGACGATCGGCGACCAGCCGCACGGCGCGCACCGGCGAGCGCTGGCCGACGAGCACGGCGAGCTGACCTTCGCCGAACTGGTCGCCGCCATGGACGCGACCGCCGCCGCGCTGCGCGAGTCCGGGGCCGAGCCGGGCGACCGGATCGTCACCGCGATGGAACCGTCGATCCCGCACACCGTCGCGATCCTCGGCGCGCTCGCCGCGGGAATGGTGGCCGCACCGCTCAACGTCCGGCTGACCGCGCCGGAAGCTCGCGCGTACCTGAGCGCGCTCGAACCCGCGGCGCTGCTCGCCGACCCCACCTACGCGCAGCTAGCCCGAGACACCGGCTACCGCGTCCTCGAACTCCCCGCCGCGAACCAGCCCGGGCCGGTCGCCGAACGGCTGGCCCCGCTGCAGCACCCCGGCGGCGACCGGACCTCCCCGGACGAGGACGCGTTCGCGATCGTCTTCGGCACCGGCGGCACCACCGGCAGCCCGAAGGGCGCGGTGCACACCCACCGCAGCCTGTGGCTGTGGCTGAACACCTGCGCCCACGGCAACCCGCGCGTCCCGTCGGACGTCGAACTGTTCTTCTCCCCGTTCTTCCACATCACGCTCGGCACGAACCTGCTGACGCCGCTGTTCGCCGGCGGCGAGGCCTGGATCCACCGGCGCTTCGACCCGGCGGCCGCGCTCGCCGCGATCGACCAGGGGGCCAGCAGGCTCATGGGCGCGCCGACGATGTTCGCCGCCCTGCGCGCCCGGCCCGAGTACGCGACGACGCGGCGGGAGAACGTCACCGCGATCCGGTTCGGCTCCGCGCCGTCCACCGGCGATTTCGTGCGGGACCTGCTGCGCGATTTCCCGAACGCCCGCATCCGGGCCGGGTTCGGCGCGACCGAATTCGGGTCGGTCATGGGATTCGACCACGACGACCTGCTGGCCGGCCGGTTCGCCGGGGTCGGACGGCCGCTGCCGGGCGCGACCGTGCGCATCCTCGACGCCGACGGTCGCGAGGCCGCCCCGGGCGTGGTCGGCGACCTGGTGGTGTCGTGTCCCTGGCAAACCCACGGCTACTACGGCCTTCCCGAGGAGACGGCGGCGACCTTCCAGGCCGACGGCGTCCACATTGGAGACCTCGCGTCGCGGAGCGAAGACGGCTGGGTGACGATCGCGGGCCGCCGCAAGGAAATGATCATCAGCGGCGGGGAGAACGTCTATCCGCGCGAGGTGGAGGAGGTCGTGCTCCGGCATCCGGACGTGGCAGACGCGATCGTGTACGGGATGCCGGACGAGCGCTGGGGAGAACGGGTGGAGGCGAGCGTGGTCGCGGTGGCGGGCCGGACGGTCGAGCCGGCCGCGCTGCGGGAGTACTGCCGCGCCGAACTGGCGGGCTACAAGATCCCGAAGACGGTCCGGGTGATCGCCGCGGTGCCGCTCACCGCGAACAACAAACCGGACCGCCGCCGAGCACGGGCGGACGCTCTCGGGCAGAGCTGAGAGCGGTTACGCCAGCTTGCGCAGCTCCGCCTTGCGGATCTTGCCGGTGGACGTCTTCGGCAGCTCGGCGAACCGGAGGTCCCGGGGCACCTTGAAATGCGCCAGCCGTTCCCGCAGCCACTCGATCAAGTCCGCCTCGGACACTTCGGCTCCGTCGCGCAGCCGCACGAACGCGACCGGCACCTCGCCCCACCGCGGATCGGCCTTCGCGACCACCGCCGCTTCCGCGACCGCCTCGTGGCCCAGCAAGGCGTTCTCGACCTCGATCGACGCGATATTCTCCCCGCCACTGATGATCACGTCCTTGAGCCGGTCCCGGACCTCGACGTACCCGTCCGGATGCCGCACCGCGACGTCGCCGGTGTGCAGCCAGCCGCCGGCGAAAGCCGCCTCTGTTGCCTCCGGGTTGTCGAGGTAGCCCGCCATCACGGTGTTCGACCGGATCATCAGCTCGCCGAGCGTCTCCCCGTCCGCGGGAACGTCCTCGAACTCCGGGGTCACCACCCGCGCGGATTCGACGTTGACCGTCCGAACCCCTTGCCGCGCCATCATTTTCGCCCGCCCAGCCGGATCAAGCTCCTGCCATTCCGGCCGCGGGACACACATCAGCGAAGGCCCGTACGTCTCCGTCATCCCGTACAGGTGCGTCACCTCGATGCCGATGCCGGACATCGCCGCGATCGCGGCGGGCGACGGCGGCGCTCCCCCGACCGCGAACTGCACCCGCTGCGTGAACCGCGCGCCGCCGCTCGCCTGCACCAGCAGGTCGAGCACGACCGGAGCGCCGCTGAGGTGCGTCACCGCTTCCTGCTCGATGAGTTCGAACGCCCGCACGGCGTCCATCTTTCGCAGCGTGACGTGTCGAGCGCCCGCCGCGGTGACCGCCCAGGTGTAGCACCAGCCGTTGCAATGGAACATCGGCAGCGTCCAGAGATAGCGCGAACTTGCTTGCAGCCCAGTGGAAACGACCTGGCCGAGCGCGTTGAGGTACGCCCCGCGGTGCGTATAGACCACGCCTTTCGGGCCAGCCGTGGTGCCGGAGGTGAAGTTGACCGCCAGCGGCTGCCGTTCGTCGCCGGGCAGCCGCAACGGCACCGGATCCGCAGTGCGCAGCCAATTTTCGTAATCCTCGCCGAGCACCAGGATCGCCCGCAGCTCCGGCGTCCGCTCCGGCACCTGCGCGACCAGCGACTGATCGACGATGAGCGCTTTCGCGCCGGAAAGCCGCAGCAGCTGCGCGTATTCGTCTTTCGAGAGGCGCGTATTCAGCGCCACCAAAGCACATCCGGCTCCCGGCACGCCGTAATGCGCTTCCAGCAACGGCACGCCATTAGGCGCCAGCACCGCGACCCGGTCGCCCTCGCCGAGCCCCAGTTCGCGCAGGCGTCCGGCCAGCCGCTCCGCCCGGTCCGCGAACCGCGCCCACGACATCCGTTCCCCGGTGTCGGTGACCACGCCGATCCCGTCGCCGTCGAGGTCGACCGTGCGCCGCAGGAAACTCAGCGGGCTGAGCGGCACGTCGTTGGCGAATTCCATCCCGGCTCCCTTCAGACGACCGCGATCGGGCGCAACGGCGAACCGGTCCCGCCGCGCAGCGTCAGCGGCAGCGCGACGAAGAGGAACGTGACGACGCCGTCCGCCGCCAGGTCCTCGCAGTTCACCCACTCCATGATGTGCACGCCGTGCCGCTGCAGCAAAAGCACGTGCACCGGCAGCGGATTGCCCGGCACCGGCGACGGCCGGACCTCGAACGACATGGTGTCCGCGCCGACGTACCGCACGCCCTTCGACACGAGCCATTCCGCCCCGTCCACGCCGACGCCGCTGCCCCCGCTCTCCTCGGCGATCCGCGTGGTGTCCGGCCAGAACTTCATCTGGCCGGTCCGCACGAGCACGATGTCCGATCCGGTGATCGTGACGCCGCCCGCTTCGGCTGCCTGCCGGAGATGGTCTTCCCCGACAGCGAAATGCGGTGGCAGGACGTCGAGCCCGAGCACTTTGGGGATGTCGAGCAGCACTCCGCGGCCGATGATCGGACCCAGTTCCGACGCGTCGCCGCGCAGCGCTCCGTAGTCGCCGAGCGCGCTGTTCGCGGAGATTCCGCCGTGCCACTCGTCCTCGCTGCCGCAGGTGACGTGGCACAGCGCGTCGATGTGCGTTCCGGTGTGCAGGCTGCCGGAGACCAGTTCGGACACATACCCGAATTCGACGTCGTTCGTGCCGGGCGAGTCGAACGGGAACCGGCCCTCGGCGCGCTGGCCCCGCGGGGAGTTGTAGGTGACGACTTCGAGCTGCGGGTTGCCCGCGAACGTCGGCATGTGCCGCCACCAACCGGTCGACAGGTCGTACACGGAGCCGGTCGCGGGCAGGCCGAGGCTGCGCACGAGGCCGGCGTCGGGCGGGGTGCTCCGGGAACTCATGAACACTTCCTTGTGTCCGAAGGGCAAGGGGCAGAAGAAAACTCAGACGGTCACCGACAGCCCGGCGTCCACCGGGACGACCGCGCCGGTGATCCCCGCCGCCAGCGGGGACGCCAGGAACAACACCGCCGCGGCGACCTCGGCGGGCTGCACGGCCCGCCCGCGCGGCGTCCGGCCCACCATGCGCCGGCCGGTCTCCGAAGGCAAGAACTCCTTCATCCGCGGCGTTTCGACCAGGCCGGGCGCGACCGCGTTCGCCCGCACGCCGAACGGCGCTTCGGCGGCGAGATACCGGGTGTAGCCGAGCACTCCGGCTTTCGCCGCGGAATACCAGCTCACGCCGCCGCCGATCACAGTTCCCGCGATGGACGCGACGTTCACGACGGATTCCGCCCGCTCCCGCACCCGGTCGAGCCAGGACGTGGTGACCAGTTCGACGAGCCCGAGCACGCCGACCACTCCGTCCGCGAACGGCCGCGGCCGCTGGCTCGACGGACCCGCATTGTTGACCAGCATGCCCGGCGTGCGCCAGGCCAGCGTGCGGTCGAGCGCCGCGGCGACCGAATCCGGATCGGCGGCGTCGGCCTCGACGGGCAGCACCTTTCCGCCGGATTCCTCGACGAGACCGGCCAATGCCGCCGGGTCGAGGTCCCACGCGGCGACCGCCGCCCCCGCCTCGACGGCCCCGAGCGCGACCGCCCGGCCGATCCCGCTCCCCGCGCCGGTGACCAGGACGCAGCTTCCGGCGTCATAACCCATCGTGGTCGGCATCAATACAGGATACTCTTTTGCCGGACCTGACACCAGATGCTGTGCCCAGGAGGAGAAAGAGTGTACTCTGCGAGAGGGATCAGGCTTCCGGGCGCAGCAACGCGGCGATGGCCTGCAGATGCCGGCGCATCCGGTGCTGGCCCAGCGGCGCGTCCCCGGCGACGAGGGCGGCCACGATCGCTTCGTGCGCCTCGTGCGATTCGCGGGCGGCGTCGCGGTGTTCGCCGCCGGAGTCTTCCGCGTCCCATTCCCGCTGCACGATGTCCTGATCGAGTTGCGCGAGGACTTCCACGAACAATGTGATCGCGGGGTTTCCGGCGAGTTCGGCGATAACGCGGTGGAGATTGCGCGCGTGCCCTCGGGTGAATCCCCGCTCGATGAGTTCGCGTTCGGATTCGAGTGCTTCTTTCAGCCGGACGATTCCCGATTCCGTGAGGTTTTCCGCGGCGAGCGCGATGCCCGCGACCTCGAGCGCGGTCCGGGCCTCCATCAGCTGCTGCCTGCTCACCTCCGCGTGCCGCAGGTACACCCGCGCCGCGTTGCGCACGACGCCCGGATCCGGTTCCGTCACCACGAGTCCGCCGCCGGGACCGCGCCGCATCGCCGCCATCTGCTGGTGCTCGACCAGCCGCACCGCCTCGCGGAAGACCGCCCGGCTGACCCCGTACCGCTCGATCAGCTCCGTTTCCGAGCCCAGCACCGATCCGACGCGCCAGCCCGCGTCGATGATGTCTTTTTCGATCTGCTCGGACACCTTTTCCGCCAGCCGCCGAGTGCCGCCTTTTTCGCCAGCCTGCGTGGCGTTCTGCTTGCTGGTCATCGGTCGACCCCTGTCGGTGCGATAGCGGCGGCGCGGTAAATCACGTGGCCGCGCCAGTCTATACCACTCGGGATTTCCGGCGGGGCCGCGCCGGACCGCATTTCCCGGACGGCTCGGTTCGCGTCGTTCAGCGGAGATACGGCCCCAGCAGCACCCCGGTCATCCGGCGCGCCGTCGCCGCCGCGTGCGCGGAATCGCCTTCGACCAGGCCGAGCAGCGGGTCCAGTCCCTCGACGTGCGGGGCCAGCGCCAGGTGCGGCAAGACGAGCAGCAGCAACGACAACACGATCTCGACGTCGGTGTCCGCGCGCAGCTGGCCCGCCGCCACCGCCCGCTCGATCAGCGGACGCAGCACCGCCAGGTAATGGCGGTTGACCGCCTCGCGCACCGGCGTGCGGGCGGTCGGATCCGGTTCGAGGTTGGCCGCCGCGGTCATCGCGCGCTCGAGCGGATGGTCGTAGAAATACCGCACCCACGCGTCGAGCAGCCGGTCGAGCGCACCCGCGAAGTCGTTGTCCCACGGGAGTTCCGCGATCTCGGCCTCCATGGCCGCGCGGATCCGCACGCTCGCCAGTTCGGCGAGGTGGACGTACATGTCGGCCTTGTCGGCGAAGTACTGGAACAGACTGCCCTTCGACACGCCGGCCTCGCGGCAGATCGTGTTGAGGCTGCCGCCGCTGAACCCACGCGCCGCGAACTCCGCCTCGGCCGCCGCCAGCACCGCCGCCCGCCGCTTCTCCGGCAGCCGTTCCCACGTTCCCGTCGGCACCGCCGACCTCCTCTTCTTGACTCTCCCCGCGCTCCGATCGTACTCTATGACCGCTGGTCATATGACCACTGGTCACAAGAAGGAGAACGCATGTCCGCGAACAGCTTCCGGGTCTGCGTCGTCGGCGCGGGCTCGTCCGGGATCGCCGCGGTGAAGGTGCTCGCCGAGCGCGGCGTCGAGGTGGACTGCTACGAACTGTCCGACCGGGTCGGCGGGAACTGGGTGTGGGGCAACCGCAACGGGGTGTCGGCCGCCTACCGGTCCCTGCACATCAACACCTCGCGGCACCGGATGGAATTCAGCGACTTCCCGATGCCGCGGAACCTGCCCGACTTCGCCCGGCACGACCAGATCGCCGACTATTTCGCCGCGTATACGGAGCACTTCGGGTTCGGCGACCGCATCCGGTTCGGCACCGGGGTCGCGCACGTCGAGCCGAAGCCGGACGGCAGCTTCGCCGTGACACTGTCCACAGGGGACACTGAACGGTACGACGCGGTGCTCGTCGCGAACGGCCACCATTGGGATCCGCGGATGCCGGAGCCGATGTTCCCCGGAGTCGAAGGATTCCGCGGCGAGGTCATGCATTCGCATTCCTACACCGAGGAAGAACAGCTGGCCGGACGGCGCGTCGTGGTGGTCGGCATGGGCAACTCCGCGATGGACATCGCCGTGGACGCCTCGTATCACGCCGCCGAAACGTATCTTTCCGCGCGGCGCGGGGTGCACGTCATCCCGAAATACGTGTGGGGCAGGCCGTACGACCAGATCGCCGGGAAGGAATGGCTGCCCTCGGCGCTGCGCTGGCCGCTCGCGCGCCGGTTGATGGCCGCCGCGACCGGGCCGATGACGCGGTACGGGCTGCCCGAACCGGACCACAAGTTCGCGCAAGCGCATCCGACGATGTCCAGCCGCGTTCTCGACCGGCTCGCGCACGGGGCGATCACGCCGGTGCCGAACATCGAGCGGTTCGACGGCGACGACGTCGTGTTCACCGACGGCCGCCGGGTCGCCGCGGACCTGGTGGTGTTCTGCACCGGGTACAAAATCAGCTTCCCGTTCTTCGACCGCGCTTTCCTCGATCCTTCCGGCGACAACGAGATCCGGTTGTACCGGCGGGTTTTCCACCCGAGCGTGCCCGGATTGTATTTCGTCGGGCTGGTGCAGCCGCTCGGCGCGATCATGCCGATCGCGGAACGGCAGGCGCTGCTGATCGCCGATCATCTGCAAGGCCGCTACCACCTGCCCGGCGCGGCCGAGATGGAACGCGAAATCGACCGGCACCGGCGACGGATCGCGCGGCGGTACGTCGCGTCCAAACGGCACACCATCCAGGTTGACTACGACGACTACATGCGCGACCTTCGGCTCGAACGCCGACGCGGGGCCCGCCGTCCGGCAGGCCGCACTCCCGCCGACCGTCCCGTCGCCAGCGCCGCCGCCCGAGAGGAGATCCCGGCATGAACGTGACTTTCCCGGTCGACGGCGACCGGTGCGCGGCCACGCTTTACCTGCCCGCCAACGAAAAACCGCCGATCATCGTGATGGCCCACGGCCTCGGCGCGGTCCGCGAGATGGGCCTCGCCGCGTATGCCGAGCGTTTCACCGCCGCCGGATACGCGTGTCTCGTTTTCGATTACCGGCATTTCGGCGACAGCGAAGGCACTCCGCGCCACCTGCTGTCCCCGCGGAAACAACTCGCCGACTGGACCGCCGCGCTCGCCTACGCCCGTACGCTCCCCCAGGTGGACGGCGAGCGCGTCGTCGCTTGGGGCACGTCCTTCGGCGGCGGGCACGTGCTCAGCACCGCGGCGAGCCGTCCGGCCGGGCTCGTCGCCGCGATCGCGCAATGCCCGTTCACCGACGGCATCTCCTCCGCGCTCGCCATGCACCCGGCCAGTTCGGTCAAGGCGACCTTCGCCGCGGTCCGGGACGTGGTCGGGCACCGGCTCGGACGGCCGCCGCACCTGATCGCCACGGCCGGCCCCGAGCGAGGCACCGCGCTGATGACCGCACCGGACGCGGAGCCGGGGTATCTCGCGCTGGTGCCGCCGGGCAGCGGTTTCCGCAACGAGGTGGCGGCCCGGGTGGTGTTCGACATCCTGCGGTACCGACCGGGTCGCGGGGCCGGCCGAATCGAGGTGCCGACGTTGTTCGCGGTGTGCGAGAAGGATTCCGTCGCTCCCTCCGGGCCGACGCTGCGGTACGCCGCCCGTGCGCCGCGCGGCGAGATCCGGACCTACCCGGACGGGCATTTCGCCATCTACCAGGGCGAGCCGTTCGAGCGAGTGATCGCGGACCAGCTCGATTTCCTCCGCAGGCACGTGCCGGTGCCGGCATGACCGGCCGTCTCGTGGTGTTCGGCGCGACCGGCTACACCGGCGGCCTGGTCACGGAATCGCTGGTACGGCACGGGGTGCGCCCGGTTCTGGCCGGACGGAACCGATCCGCGCTGGAGGCTCTGGCCGCGACGCACGGCGATCTGGAGACTGCGGTCGCGGATGTCCGCGACCCGGCGAGCCTCCGCTCGCTGGCCGGGCCCGGGGACGTGCTGATCGCGACAGTCGGCCCGTTCGAGCGGATCGGCCACGCGGCCGCCCAGGCCGCCGCCGACGCCGGAGCGCACTACCTCGACTCGACGGGCGAGGTCGGTTTCGTCCGTACTCTGCGTGCCCGGCACCACGAGCGAGCGACCGAAACCGGCGCGGCAATGGTCCCGGCCTTCGGGTACGACTACGTCCCCGGCATCCTCGCCGGCGCCCTGGCCGCGCAAGAAGCGGGCGAGGGCGTGCGCTCGCTGGAGATCGGCTACTTCGCCACCGGTCCGTTCGCCCGGGGTCTGAGCCAAGGCACCCGGGCGACCATGCGCGACGGGCTGACCCTGCCTTCGCTGCGCTGGCGAGGACGGCGCTTGGTCGAGGAGCGAACCGGCAGCCGGGTGCGTTCGTTCCCGGTTCGGGGCCGGTCGAAGGCGGCTTTTCTGGTCTCCGGCACGGAAGTGCTTTTCCTGCCGGGAATTTCCCGTCGCTGGACGAGGTCACTGTCTACAATGGATGGGTTCCCCGCGTTGAGCCGGGCGATGCCGGTGGTGTCCGCGCTCGCCTCGGTGGCCGGACCGGTGCTGCGCGCGCTGAGCGGACCGATGGCGGGCCCGCCCGGCGGACCGGACGCGGCCGCCCGCGCGAAAACCGGCGCACAAGTCGTCGCGATCGCCGATTCCCGGATCGAGGTACGGCTCGAGGGACCGAATGCGTACACGCTCACCGGGGACCTGCTGGCCTGGGCCGCGATCCGGCTGAGCGTGGACGGTCCGGCGACGCCGGGAGTGGTGGGTCCGGTCGACGCGTTCGGCCTGGAGCCGCTTCGGGACGGATGTGCGGAGCTGGGCCTGGTGCGGCAAGTGCCGTGAAGGGCTCCCCGAAGGAATCAGATTCCCTCAAGGAGCCCTTCACGGACCACTGGGCCTACTCCGACCGCAGCGTGTCCAGCCGGGTCACCTGGCGCAGCAGCGGCAGCGTCAACGCCGTCACCAGCAGCACCGCGGCCACCGCGGCGCCCGCCAGACCGGCCAGGACCGTGCCGTCCACCATCATCGGCAGCTTCGCCAGCCGCAGGATCGGCGCGGTCAGGCCCAGCCCGGCCCCGACCGCCAGCACGACCCCGACGACCACCGGAACCGCGGTCTGCCACAGCGATCCTCGGGCCAGCACCCCGATCGGCACGCCGGCCGCGGAGAGCGCGGCGAGCGGGCGGCGGCGTTCGCTGATCTGCTCGATCGACAGCATCAGCAGGCTCATCGCCGCCACCGCCAGCACGAACAGCGACGCGGTCAGCAGCACCGCGCGGAAGTTCTCGACCATCCGCTGGTCGCGGCCGGCGTAGTCGGACAGGTAGTCCGTCTTGCCGACCTCGGCCTTCCACGCCAGCGGACGCACCGCGGTCGCGACCCGGTCGATCAGCGATTCGACGCTTCCGGGGCCTGCCACGAACAGTTCGATGCGCTCCGTAGGCAGCTTGTGGTCGCCGAACGCGCCCGGCGTGACCAGCAGGCTGCTGGCCGCCGCCTTCGCGGTGTTGCTGGAAGGCACGACCCGGACGTGGTCCGGCACCGTCCACTGTGGACCGGGCACCGGCTTGCCGTCGCGGTAGCTGGTCAGCTGGTAGTCGCCCTTTGGCGCGGCCTGGGCCGACGAGCCCGCTACATAGAAGACGTCCCCGTCGGCGCAATCGCCGATGTCCGCCTGCGTCTTCAGCGCCACGCAGTCCCCGACCGTGCCGTAGACCTCCCGCTCGCCGGAGGTGAGCTGCAGGGATCTGGCGCTGTGCACGCCGGTCACCCCGGGCACGCCGGACAGCCGCTGGCGGACTTCCGCCTCGTGCGCGCTCGTCGTGTCCACCCGCACCGGCGCGGCCGCGACCCCGGCCGGCGTCTCGAACGACCGGGAGGTGCGGGCGGTCATCGACGTGAGCACGCCCTGGATCAGGATCGTCCCGGCCAGCACGACGACCAGCCCGGACACCACCCGGCTGGCGGTGCCGCTGTCGAGCTGCAGCCGGCGCACCGCGAGCTGCCACGACGGCGGGCCGCCCCGCAGCCGTTCCACGATCCGCTCCACCAGCCACGGCAGCAGCGCCGCCACGCCCATGAGCAGGAACACGCTGCCCGCCGCGAGCGCCAGCGCCGCGGCCTGGTCGCCGGATCCCGGGGCGAAGACGAGCGTGCCGAACAGGAACACCGCGCCGACGCCGGTGATCGTCCAGCGCCACCACATCCGCCGCCGAACCGGCTTGCCCTGCCGGACCACGCCGAGCGGTTCGACGATCGTCCGGCGCAGGCCGAACAGCGCCGAGCCGACCGCGAGGCCGGGCACGAGCAGCACGATCACCAGCAGCGCCACCCACGACGGCGTGAAATCGTCCGGGAACACGCGGAGGCCGAACGGGAGCCAGTCCCCGATGAACGGCCGCAGCGCGTAGAACAGCGCACCGCCGGCCACGAGCCCGAGCACCGCGCCCACCAGCGATTCCGCCGCCGCGACCCGTTTGATCTGCCGGGCGTCCACCCCGATCAGCCGCAGCGCGGCGAGCCGCCGTTCGCGTTGCGCCGCGCCCATCCGCGACGCGGTGGTCACGAAGATCAGCAACGGCAGCAGCAACACGGCGGCGATCGGCGCGACGACCATCCACATGATCGCCGACAGCGCGAACCCTTCGACGGGCTTGCCGTAGGCGTACACGCTGCTGGCGTTCTCGCCCTCGGCCTTGATCTCCGCGGCGGTCGACCCGTAGTACGCCGTCAGGTCGGCCGCGTCGCTGACGCCCTGCTCGGCGATCTGGCCGACGACAGTCCCCGGCAGCCCCGCCCGGAGCGACGCGCTCTGGGCCGAATTCAGCTTCTCCGCCAGCGCGGGCGACACGATCAGCTCGCCCGGCGCGGGCAGCCGGGAAAGGCCCGGCGGCACCGGCGAGTTCGGCCCGGTCGCCGCGACCGCGGTCAGCTGGAGGAAATCCTCGCCGACCGACGGGTACCAGCGGTAGGTCGCCAGCGGCGCGATCCCCTCCCGCGGCGTCGTGTCCTGCTTGATCGCCGCCGCCCGGTCCGCCCTGGCGTCCACCAGATGGCTCACCGAGGCGGCGGGCAGGAGCACGGCGACCGCGAGCGCGATCCCGAACGCGGTCATCGCGAGCCGCAGGAGCGCCGACCCGGACATCCGGCCGCCCCCGACGGCCAGCCGGAGTCCCAGCAGCAGATCCCGCGTCATGCGACCAGCTCCCGGTCGACCGTGCGCCCGTCCCGGACCACGATCTCGCGGTCGGAGTACGCCGCGACCCGCGGTTCGTGGGTCACCAGCACCACCGCGGCGTGCGTTTCCCGCGCCGCCTGGGTGAGCATCTGCATGACCTTCTCGCCGTTGAGCGAGTCGAGCGCGCCGGTCGGCTCGTCGGCGAAGACGACCTTCGGTCCGGTCACCAGCGCCCGCGCCACCGCGACCCGCT
Organism: Amycolatopsis sp. AA4; assembly: GCF_002796545.1. Taxonomy (GTDB): domain Bacteria; phylum Actinomycetota; class Actinomycetes; order Mycobacteriales; family Pseudonocardiaceae; genus Amycolatopsis. The sequence goes on along the minus strand of NZ_CP024894.1, from coordinate 3,214,579 downwards.
GCGCCTGCCCGCCGGACACGTCGCCCGGACGCCGCTTCGCCAGGTTGTCGACCTCCAGCCGGGCGAGCCATTCCTTCGCCTTCGCCTCGGCCGGCCGCCGCTTCGCCCCGGTCAGCCGCAGCGGGAGCGCGACGTTCTCCAGGCAGGTCAGCTCGGGCACGAGCTGGCCGAACTGGAACACGAAGCCGAATTCGGTGCGCCGCAACGCGCTCCGGCCCTTGTCGTCCATCGCGACGAGGTCCTGGCCGCCGTAGCGGATGGTCCCCGAATCCGGCCGGACGATCCCAGCGAGACAGTGCAGCAGCGTCGATTTCCCCGAACCCGACGCGCCCATGATCGCGAGCACTTCCCCCGCCGAAACCGCGAGCGCCGCCCCGTCGAGCGCCCGCGTCTGGCCGAACGATTTGTGCAGTCCGCTGCCCGCGAGCAACGCGGTTCCCGGCCTGGTCATCAGCGCACCGCCGTCTCGAGTTCGCCGAGCCGGGCCGCGGTGAGCTCGAGCCACCGCAAATCCGCCTCGAGGTGGAAGAGCGCGTGGTCGCAGATCAGCTGATCGGCGAGGTCGCCCTCGTACTTGCGTTTCGTGAGCGAGCGCATCGCCTTGAGGTGCTCGCCGCGCTGGACGTCGAGCACGTCGGTGGCGTCGCGTCCGGACAGCAGTGCCAGGACCACCTTCGTGTACAGCGTGTTCTGCAGATACGGCTCCGGGTTTTCCGGAGTGCTCAGCCACTTCTCGACGTCGGTGATCCCGGCGTCGGTGATCGTGTAGCGCTTCCGCTCCGGCCCTTCGCCGCTCTCGACCCCCGCGACCTCGACCATGCCGTTGCGCAGCAGGCGCGACAGCGTCGAGTAGACCTGGCCGTACGCGAGCGGGCGGTCCTGCCCGAACTGCTCGTCGTACGCCCGTTTCAGGTCGTACCCGTGCCTCGGACCCGACTCGAGCAACCCGAGCAAGGTGTGTGAAACCGACATTCCCCTGTTCCTCCCTTGACCCCGGAATCCCGAGGGTGAAGATCACTATACAACAGAGGTATACGCACCGTGTATACCTCCATAGAGTAGTGCTTCTCCGCAGGTCAGCGAGGCAATGCGGTTAGCGTCCGACGGTCACCGCGAAGCTGGTGCGAGCCAGCGGATCTGGTCTAGCGCGTCCCACACCGGCAGCCCGGTGGCGGCACGCAAGGCGGCGCTGTACGGCGGGAGGTTGGCGCATTCGACGACGAGCGCGCCGACCTCTGGGCTTGCCGCGTGAACGCACTCGCAGATCTCCCGTTCCGCGAGCTGCGGGTCGATGGCGAGGCCCTCGCGCAGCGCCGGGACGAAATGCCGCGCGCCGGAGAGGTCCAGCACTTCGACACGCTCCGGCGCGATCCCCGCCGCGGCAAGCCTCCCGGGGGTGAGGAGGTCGGCGAGCACCGTGACCACACCGATCTTCCGCGGCGCGATGGTCTCCAGCAATCCAGGGACCTGCAGCAACGGCGATACCGCCACCGGAACGTCGAAGCGCGCGGCCAGTTCGGGTTGGAGAGTGGTCAGCAGGCCGCAGGTAGTGGTGAGGACCGTCGCGCCGCGCTCGACCAGCGTTTGCCCGGCCTGTTCCAGGGAGGACAGCATGTCCCGCTCGCGGCCGTCGAAGACCTGTTGCATCGACGTGCCTGCTGCGGTCTCGAACAGGACCGGTTCCGAGTAGGTCTCCGGGCAGCCGACGTCGCCGCGGACCCGTGCTCGGCGGCCGCCGATCGCGATCACTCCGAGCAAGAGCCGAACTCCGCACGCAGCACCGGCAAGACCTCCTTGCCCAGCAGCGCCACCGCGGCCAGTGCGTCCGGGCCCATCGGCGGGCCGAACGACAAATGCCGCGCGCCGGCTTCGGCCAGCGTCCCGCACTGCTCGATCACCTCCGCCACTCCACCGGCGACCCCCAGGGTGAGCATCGTCGAGGACGTGCGCACGGTGTGGATCGCAGCGTCTTCGTCGCCGTCGAGCACCAGTTGCTGGGTACGCGCGAATTCCTCCGGATCGAGGCCATTCGCGACCAGTGCGTCAGTGCTCAGCGAGCCGCTGTAGTGCGCGATGTGCCGGGCGAGCAGGTGCCGTGCCGCGTCCGCGTCGGTGTCGATCGAGCACCACAGGCACGCGGCGACATCGAGATCCGCCACCAACCGTCCCGCCTTTGCCGCGCCAGTGCCGATTTGCTCCATCGCGCGGTACACCTGCCTCGGCGGCAGGCAGAGCGGCAGCGCGCCGTCGGCGTACCGGCCGGTCATCTCCAGCATGCGCGGACCCATCGCGCCGACGTAGATCGGCACCGGCCGCGGCTGCTGGATCCGGGCTTGCTCCGCCCAATAGTCCCCGGCCCCCGGCACGCCGGCCGGGCTGCGGCCGTGCGTCAGCTCCCGGATCGCGACGATCGCCTCCCGCGTGCGCACCACGGGTTTCGCCGGTTTCAGCCCGCCCCAGCTCAGGAACAGGTCCGAGCCCGCGCCGAGACCGAGCAGGAACCGGTCGCCGGACATCTCCTGGAACCCGCTCGCCAGCTGCGCGATCTGCGCGGGGTGGAGCGACACCGGGTCCAGCACGCCGGCGCCGACCGCGATCCGGCTGGTCCCCAGCAGCATCGACGCGAGCCCGGCGATGCCCGGCGGGCCGAAAATGTCGTTGCCCGCCCAGACCTGGTCGAATCCGGCCTCCTCGGCGTTGACCGCCGCCGCGGTCAGCCCGCGCGTGCCGTGGCCCGCCGCGCCGACCCGCACGCTCAATACGAGGTCACGTCCCATGTTCACGATCCTTTCTCCGGCAGCGCGCGCACCCGCAGCACCAAGTTCTCCGGCGGATCCGGACAAGCCACGAGCGGTTCGCGCGCCAGCCACGCGTCGAGGGATTCCGCACCGTCCCGCCCGGCGAGCGCGGACGCGACCGCGGCGATCGCGAACATGCAGAACCCGCGTCCTTCCGGCAGCGAGACGCCGCGGTCGCCGAGGTCGAAGCTGTCCCCGACGGCCAGGTCGCACGCCGAGTAGTTCATCGATTCGACCGTGCACCGCAAGCGCGCGGTCACGGCCCGACCCGATCGAGGCGCAACAGGACGTCGTCGGCCGGGTCCGGACAGCACACGAACGGCTTGCGCTCCAGCCAATCCCCCGGCGGCCGTTCGTCCATTTTGGACATCACGAGCGGAACCGCCGCCAGCATCGCCTGCAGGCAGAACGGCTTGCCGGAAGGGATCCGCAGCACCGGCCCGGTCACCTCGAACGCGTCGCCCGCCGCCAGGCCGCAACGCGGCGAACCGCCCTCCTCGACCACGACCCGGACCGTCGTCACGACGCCGCCCCCAGCAATTCCTCGGCATACCCGGCCCAGTGGAATTTCTTCGCGCCGAAGTGCGCGAGCGCGCCCCACGCGTCGCGGATGACCCGTTCCAGCGGATCGGACTGGTAGATGTAGCGGGAACCGTAGAGGTCGGCGCACAGGTCGAGGACCCGCCGCAGGGTCTCGCCGGCCTGGCTGTTCGCGACCCGCAGCCGCGCTTCCTCGACCGGATCCAGCACGCGGCCCGGCGTGAAGATCGCCTCGTCGGCGCGCCGGGCGACCTCCTCGATGCCGCGGTACACGAGGTCCGTTTCGGTCGCCGCCTGCCCGAGCTGCTGCTTCGTCGCGGTGTCCAGTTTGGACACGTCGCCGCGGCAGCGCGCGCGGACGGCGTCCAGGGTCAGCTCGACCACGTGCTGCGCCAGTCCCAGGCACACTCCGGTGAGCGGGAAGAACAGCAGCCCTACGTGTTTGTTGAGCGGATCCGCGTCCGGGTTAGGCGGCGCTTCGCGGTCGAAAACATGCGTCTGCGGAACGAAAACCGGCTCGGCGATCTCGTAAGAACCGCTGCCGGAACCGCGGATTCCCAGCGCCTGCCAGTTCCCGGTGTGCCGGACCGCGGCGCGCGGAAGCCAGACGCCCAGCAGGAGCTGGCGGCCGTCGGCGCGCCGCACGGGTTCGCCGTCGCGGTAGACGAGGCAGCCGCCGACGACGTGTTCGGCGGTCGGGGTGCCGCTCCCCCAGTCCCAGCGCCCGCTGACCAGGTAGCCGCCGTCGACGACCTCCGCGCGGCCGGGCGGGTGGAACGAGCCGCCGGTCGGCAGGTCCCGCGTCGGGTACAGCTCGTCGTACGCGGCCTGTCCCAGCCGTCCGGCGTAGTAGCCCGAGGCGTTGAGGACCGCGACGTTCCAGCCCGCACCCGCGTCGTGGCGCGCGATTTCCGTGACGACCGCGAGCTGGTCCGCAAGCGGCATTTCGAGCCCGCCGCGGCTCGCCGGGAAGCCCATCTGGAACAGGCCCGCGGCGCGGAACGCACGCATCAGCGCGTCGGAAAGCCGGGCTTCGGATTCGCAGCGGTCCGCTTCGGCGCGGACCAGCGGGCCCAGCGCGACGGCGTTGGCCCGCACCGCCGCGCTCGACAACGGGGCCTGCCAGTCGTTCCCCCGGACCTCGCCGGGCGTTGCGTAGGTCGACGTCATAGCCGGTATTCTTCATCGCACCGGAGCGCACTGTCAACTATCTGGGACCGGCCGGGCGTCGCGGCGGCTGGGCTATGCTGGCGGCTTGCGCACCTCGACCGACGATCCGCTGTTCGACCCGAAACCGCAGGGCCTGCTCTTCAGCATGTTCGGCGCCTACCTGCAGCCGAGGACGGCGCCGATGTGGTCCGGCGGGCTCGTCGTGCTGCTCGAAAAGTTCGGCGTCACCACCGCGACCGGCCGGATCACGCTCAACCGGATGGTGCACCGCGGGCTCGCCGAACGGCACCGCCGCGGCCGCGCGATCTCCTACACGCTCAGCCCGCGCGCGCTGCACCTGCTCGAGGACGGCGACAACCGGCTCGCCACCCTCGCCGCGGTCGACGACACGCCCAAGACCTGGACCGTGGTGTGGCACAACCTCGGCGACAACCGCAAGGCCGACCGGTCGAATTTCGTCAAACAGCTGCGGTTCCACGGGTTCGGGCAGTTGCAGGAAGCCGTGTGGGCCTCGCCGAAGGACTATCTGCGCGAGGTGAAGGACTACGCGAAACTGCTCGGCATCTCCGACGAGGTCGCGATTTTCCAGTGCCGCCTGGACGAGGAGACGGTGCCCGCCGCGCTGCTGAGCCATCTCTGGCAACTCGACGACCTCGCCGGACACTACGAACGGTTCGCCGGGCGCTACGCCGCTCTCGCCAGCGAGCCCGAGGCGACGCCGGAGGAAGCGTTCCTCGCGTGCACCACGATGCTGCACACGTTCCGCTCCTTCGCGAACCTCGACCCGGAGCTCCCTCCTCTGTGGACACCGCACGCCGGAGCGCGCGCGAAAGCCCTCACGGTCTACCGCGAAGCCCTCGACGCACTCCGGCCGCGCGCGGCCGCCTATTTCACCGAGGCCGTCGACCCCGCCTCCGCGACTCCCTGACCAGGCAGCACCCGGTACTGTCCATTGTAGAACAACAACGGGTCCCGCTCGGCCAGTTTGGTCGCCACCACGCAGCCGATCACGATCACGTGGTCGCCCTTCACCAGGGTCGAGTCCACTCGGCACAGCAGCCCGGCCGGAGCGTCCCGAATCACCGGCAACCCGTGCGCGACTTCGAAGGCTTCGTCGTCCACAGTGGGCTGAGAACGCGCCAGCCGCTCGGAATGCCGCCGGTGGTCGTCAGCCAGCACGCACACGCTGAAGAATCCTCGCCGCTCGATCGCGGCGCAGGTCCGCGAGCCGACCTTCAGGCAGACCAGGATCAGCGGCGGGGCAAGGGAAACCGAGGTGAACGAGTTCACCACCGCGGCGAACGTCCGGTCCTCGTCCGCGGTGGCCACGACCGTCACGCCGGTCGCGAATCCGCGCATCACCGCGCGCAGGCTGCCCGGATCCACCGGATCGGTCTCGCGCGCCACCACGCTGGCGCCCAGCCGGTTCGCCGTCATCGCCGCTCCCCTTCCGTCTCGAATTCCTTTGCGCTGCCCCGCAGCAGCAGCGTGCAGACCGCGAGGATGCCCGCCAGCAGCACGCCGAACAGCGGCACCGACCACGCCGCCTGCCCGGAGACGTCGAAGAGGAACACCGCCGCCGCGGGGGCGAATCCGCTGATCGCCGCGCCGGTTTGGTACGCGAGCGAAACGCCGCTGTAGCGGACTTTCGTCGGAAACAGACTCGCGAAATAGACTGGCGTGGGCCCGGTGATGAGCGCGTTGATCACCCCAGCGACGGCGAATGCCGCGAAGAACGCGATCTGGCTGTGTCCCGCGATCACGCCGAAGAGCACGAAGTTGAACACCGCGGTCAGCACCGCGCCGAGCACCACCGCCTTGTGCGCGCCGATCCGGTCGGCGAGCGCACCGGCGAAGAGCACCGCCGCGGCGACCGCCGCCACGAGCACGACCTGCCCGACCAGCGCCTGCGAACCGGACCAGCCGTTGTCCTTGCTGTAGGTGATCGCGAACGTGAGCAGGATGTAGATGAGGCCGTTCGTGCCGACGCTCAGGCCGGTCGCCAGCAGCAGCGCACGCGGATGTTCGCGGAACAGCACCCGCAACGGGGTCCGGTCGGCCTTTTCGGTCCCGCCTTCCGAGACGAAATCCTTGGTGTCGCGGGTGCGTGCCAAGGCGAGGATGCCGATCAGCGTGACGATTCCGCCCGCCAGGAACGGGATTCGCCAGCCCCAGCTGAGCAGCGTGCTCTCCGGCATCGCCGCCGATACGACCGTGAACGCGCCGATCGCGAGCAGCGCGCCGAAGCTCTGGCCCATGCCGGAGTAGCTGCCGAACACGCCGCGTTTGCCCGCCGGCGCGTTCTCCACGCCGTAGACGATCGCGCCGCCGCTTTCGCCGCCGGTCGCCAGTCCCTGCACCAGTCGCAGCACCACCAGGAGAACGGGAGCCCACCAGCCGATTTGGCGGTAGCCGGGCAGCAGGCCGACGAGCGTGGTCGCCGTGCCCATCGCGACCAGCGAGGCGAGCAGCACCGGACGGCGGCCGTAACGGTCGCCGAAATGCCCGGAAAGGATCCCGCCGAGCGGCCGCGCGACGAAACCGACGCCGAAGCTCGCGAGCGCGAGCAGCGTGGCCGTCAACGGATTCGCCACCGGGAAGAACACCGGGCCGAACATGATCGACGCGGCGATGCCGAACAGCATGAAATCGTAGTATTCGAGGGCCGTCGCGCCCGCCGCCACGAGGAACGCGGAGTTGCCCCTCCCGCGTTCGGTCGCCGCGTTTTTCCTTGGGTCGATGGTGATTTCGCGAGAGTTGTCCGCCACCCCGCACCTCCTGTGCGCCCGGTCGTCTTCGCCGACGTGGTGTGGTGGGCGGCGGCCGAAACCGCACTGCCCGGGTAGCGCGGTAATCTACATCACAGCCTACTGCGATGTCTATTAACCGCGTACGGTACCGGCATGGCAGACGATCCCGCGTCCCGTTTCTTCGCCGAGCGGTTCCGCCCCGCCGGAGTCCGGCTGGGCTTGCTGCTGCTGTCCGAATGCGACCCGGCCGCCGCGGAAGCCGCCGCCGGGACCCTGGCCGCGCACGGCCTGCGCCCGGCCCGGCGGCTCGCGAAACTCCGCCCTCGCCTTGGTCTTCCCGCCGTGACCACGCGGGAGCTGGTCGGGTTCCTGGACCGGTACGGGCACGAGTACTGCGCGGCCTGGTTACCGGTCGCGACCGCGGACGGGCAGGCTCTCGACCAGGTCGCGATCGAGCAGGCCGGGCGGGCGTGCGGCTGTGCTGTCGGCTGGTACTAGCGCGCTTCGCCCGCAACCGACGTACGCTCCCCGGATGAACCGTGTCGCCGGGATCGCCGAGCTCGTGCGGATGCGCGGGCAACGGATCGTGAGCGCCGCCGACGACGTCGACCAGGTCGTCGGCGCGTGCAGTTCCGCACTGCGCCCGCATACGTTGCGGGTCCGCGACCGGTTGTCCGCGCGGCTCGACCACCTCGCCGCCGGTTCGGTTTCGGTGAACCGGCTGCGGTACGGCGCGGCCGTGCGCATCTCGGAACTGGCGCCCGAACAGGACGAGTTCCTGCTTTCGCTGCCGGTGGCCGGCCGGGCACGGTTCGCCTACGGCACCGCGAGCGCGGTGCTGCGACCGGGGACGGCGTCGGTGGTGAGCCCGTACCGCGCGTTCCAGCTCGATTTCGACGACGAGTTCGAGCAGGTCGTGCTCCGCCTCGACCGGCCGCTGGTCGAGCGGACCGCGGCGCTGCTCGCCGGGCGGCCCGGTCCGGTCGCGGTGCAGTTCGACCTTCGGGCGGACACCGTCTCCCCCGGCGTGCTGGCGCTGGTCGAAGCGGCGATCCACCTGTCCGCCGAGGGTGCGCGGCCCGGTCATCTCGAGGCGCTGCTGGCCGAGACGCTGCTGCTCGGCCACCCGAACACCCTCAGCGAAACCCTTGCCGCCGACGGGAAACCACCGTCTTCAGCACGCGTGCGGCGCGCGATGGACTACCTGCGGGCACATCTGGCGGAGTCGTTTTCGATGGCCGAAGTGGCGCGGCACTGCGGGGTGTCGCTGCGCAGCCTGCAGATCGGCTTCCGCCGCGAAACCGGCCGGACTCTCAGCGAATGGCTCCGCGAACAGCGTCTCGACCGGGCCCGCGCGCTGCTCGCCGCCGCGGATCCCGCCAGCACCACGGTGACCGCGACCGCGATCGCTTGCGGCTTCGTGCATCTCGGCGATTTCGCCGCCCAGTTCAAACGACGGTTCGGCGAATCGCCGTCGGCGGTGCTGCGCGAAACCGACGACGGCGGTTCGCGCAGGCGATAGTCCCGGCGCGGCGGGCTGCGCAGACTCTGCGCAACGCAAGTCCGCACCGGCAAAGGAGATCGCCGTCATGCCACTATCCACTGAGGACAAGCTCGCGATCGTCGAGCTTTCGAACGCCCAGATGCGCGCCCTCGACAACCACGACGTCGACGGGTGGCTCGACGCCTGGGTCCCGGACGGGCAGTTCATTTCCACCTACGGCACCTTTGCCGGCCGCGCCGAACGCGCCGAGTTCATCAAGGGCCACATCGCCGCGGGCAAGGAGGACGGTGCCCGCCACCTGCTGACCAACTACGTCGTCACCGGCGACGCCGACCGCGCCGCCGTCGCCTGCCTGGTCGCCAAACTGCAGGTCGACGCGCCGCCGTTCGTCATCGCCACCGGGGTCTACCAGGACGTGGTGGTCCGCACCGCCGACGGCTGGCGTTTCGAATCCCGCCGCCTGGACATCGACCGCGGCGTCTTCGCCCGCGCCGAGGCGGCCGCCCGATGACGGACCTGGCCGCCGAACGGTGGGGAGAATCCGGCCCGCCGATCGTCATGGTCCACGGCAGCCTGAGTTCGGCCGCCGCCGCGTTCGGCGAGCAGAAGGCGCTCGCCGACCGGTTCCGGATCGTCGCGCCGTACCGCCGGGGCTACCAGCCGAGCCCGCCGACCAGCCGGATCGACCCGGACCGCGACGCCGCCGACGTAGCCGAACTCCTCTGCGACGGCGCGCATCTGCTCGGCACGTCGATGGGCGGGGTGGTGGCGATGCGGGCCGCCGCGCTCGCGCCGGACAAGGTCTGGTCGCTCACCGTGGTCGAGCCGCCTGCCCTGCCGAACGGCTCCGGCCGTCCCGCCGCCGACCGGCTCGCTGCTGCCCTCCGCGACTACTGGGCGGATGCCGGGGACAGCGACCCGGCGACGTTCGTGGCCGGGTTCCTGCGGGTGCTGAACGTCGACCTGCCGCTGCCGTCGCCGCTTTCGCCGCCGTTGCGGGAGGCCGCCCGCAACCTGAGGACGGAACGGCCGTGGGAAACGGGAGTCCCGGCGGAGGCGCTGGCCCGCACGTCGTTCCCGAAGCTGGTGGTGACCGGAGGCGGTACTCCGGGATTCGAGGACGTCGCCGACGCGCTGGCGGAAACGCTGTCCGCCAAGCGGGTGCTGTTCCCCGGCAGTCCGCACGCCGTGCAGCGGATCGGGCAGCGGTTCAACGACGAGTTCCTGGCTCATCTGGGCGGCTGAGGCGAGGGAGGGCCTGCGCGGCCCTCCCTCGCTCCCCCGAACCTGAAAGCCGTCGCCCGCACCTGATCGGACGACCCCGAGGTTTCGCGTCCGGCGCGGCGAGGTATCGCGTCGGACGAGGAGCATCCGCAAGAGGAGGAACCATGCACGCACAGCGCGGAGACTGGCTGGTCGTGAAGGGAATCCACGTGGACGTGCCGGAGCACCGGGGCCGCATCGTGGCCGTGGGCTCGCCGGACGGCGCCCCGCCGTTCACGGTCCGCTGGCTCGGAGCGGACCACGATTCGACGGTCTTCCCGGGCCCGGACGCGATCGTGCTGACCGACGACGAACTGGCCGCCCAGGACCAGCAGGCCCGGGAACGGGTCGAGGGGCTGGGAGCGTTGCAGCACCATCTCCCGACTGACGCGTAACAGTCAGCGCGCACTGCAGAGTCCGCGCGACCGACGCGCGCGCGGACGCTTCGGCGTGCCCTGCCGACTTCTCAGCCGCGCTGCGTCCCGATCCGGTTCCCGATCCACCGCCCGATCTCGATCAGCACCACGCCAGCCGCGGCGCAGCACACCGCCGTCAGCGTGTAGCGGGCGTTGCTCGGGTCCAGCTGGAAGATCTCCCGCGTCCACGGCAGCAGGAACATCAGCGCCGAAACCACCGCCATCGTCGCGACCAGCGCGGCCTTCCACCAGGTGTAGGGCCGCGCGACGACGGCCAGCACCCACAGCGCGAGCGCCATCAGCGTCATCAGCGCGGTGGTGCTCGCCTGGACCTGTTCGGCGTCGGTGGTCGCGTTGCCGGGGTGGACCAGGATGTAGGCGACGAACGACGCGGCCCCGATCACCACCCCGGCCGGGACCGCCATGCGCAGCACGCGGCCGACGAATCCCGAGCGGGCGCGATCGTTGTTGGGGGCCAGCGACAGCACGAACGCGGGCAGGCCGATGGTGAACCAGCCGACGATCGTCACGTGCCGCGGCAGGAACGGGTACGGCATCGCGTCCAGGCCGATCAGCCCGGGCACGCCGACGATCAGCGCCAGCAGCACCGAGTACACGGTCTTGGTGAGGAACAGGTTCGCGACGCGTTCGATGTTGCCGATCACCCGGCGGCCCTCGCCGACGACGTGCGGCAGGGTCGCGAAAGCGTTGTCCAGCAACACGATTTGCGCGACCGACCGGGTCGCCGGGCTGCCCGCGCCCATCGCGACGCCGACGTCGGCGTCCTTCAGCGCGAGGACGTCGTTGACGCCGTCGCCGGTCATCGCGACCGTGTGCCCGCGTGCCTGCAGCGCGGCGACCATCGCCCGTTTCTGCGCGGGCGTCGCGCGGCCGAACACGGCGGTGCCTTCGAGCTGGTCGGCAAGCTTGCCGGGATCCTCGGACAGCGTCCGCGCGTCGACCGGGGCCTCGCCGCCGGGCAGGGCCAGCGCGCGGGCCACGCCGCCGACCGACACCGCGTTGTCGCCCGAAATCAGTTTCACCGCGACGCCTTGCGCGGCGAAGTAGTCCAGGGTCTCGCGGGCGTCGCCGCGGATCTTCTGCTCCAGCACGGCCAGCGCCACCGGCGTGACCTTGCCCGGTCCGTCCGGCGCGTCGACCGCGTTCGCGGCCCGGCCGAGCAGCAGCACTCGCAGGCCCTGCGCGCCGATCCGCTCCGCTTCCGCGCGCTCCTCCGATTCGGCGGGCAACAGCACGTCCGGCGCGCCGAGCACCCAGTCGCCGTGCTCGCCGAACGCCGCGCCGCTCCACTTGCGCGCCGACGAGAACGGCACCACCGCGGTCGGCGTCCAGTCCGGCGCATCCGGGCAGCCCTCGGCGATCGCGGCCAGGCTGGCGTTCGGCCGCGGGTCGGCGGCGGCGAGCGCGGCCAGCACGGTCTCCGGGGCCTCGCCCGCGTCGTGCAGCCGCCGCAGCTCGGACAGCCGCATCGTGTTCTCGGTGAGCGTGCCGGTCTTGTCCGCGCAGACGACGTCCACGCGGGCCAGGCCCTCGATCGCGGGCAGTTCGTTGACCAGGCACTGCCGCCGGCCCAGCCGGATCACGCCGACCGCGAACGCGACCGACGTCAGCAGGATCAGGCCCTCCGGGACCATCGGGACGAGCGCCGCGACCATCCCGCGCAGCGCGGCGGGCAGCTCCTGCGAACCGGAAAGCTGGTTGTAGATCGACAGCGCGCCGGCCGGGATCAGCAGGTAGGTGATGACCTTGAGGATCTTGTTGATCCCGTTCCGCAGCTCCGAATCGACCAGCGTGAACCGGCCCGCCTCCTCGGCCAGCTTCGCCGCGTACGCCTCCGAGCCGACCTTCGTCGCCCGGTACGCGCCGTTGCCGGCCACCACGAAACTGCCGGACATGATCTCGTCGCCCGCGCGCTTCACCACCGGGTCCGATTCGCCGGTGAGCAGCGATTCGTCGACCTCGAGCGCGTCCGCGGACAGCACCTCGCCGTCGACCACCACCTGGTCGCCCGCGCCGATCTCGATCACGTCGTCGGCCACGACCTCCTCCGGGGCCAGCTCGGCGCTGGTCCCGTCGCGGCGCACGCGCGGGCGCACCTGGCCGACGATCGCGAGCCGGTCCAGCGTCCGCTTGGCGCGCAGCTCCTGCACGATGCCGACCACGCTGTTCGCCACGATCACCCCGGCGAACAGGCCGTCCAGCAGGTAGCCGGTGGAGAAGATGATGACCGCGAGCACCGCGAAGATCGCGTTGATCCGCGTGAAGACGTTCGACCGGACGATCTCCCACGCGCTGCGGCTCGTGCGCGAGGGCACGTCGTTGGTCCGTCCCGCGGCGACCCGCTCGGCCACCTCGGCCGCGGTCAGCCCGCGCGTGCTGTCCTGCGTGAGCAGGCCCTCGTCCCCTGACATGGGGTCGACCTTACGCAATTTCCGGGCAAACCCGTCACGCCGCCGCCCCTGCCGGGTCCGCCCGTTCGGGTGACCCTGGGCAGGCCGGCGGCCAAGACGGGGCGGGCGGGGGTCAGCTCAGCCACTGCTTCGGCGGCGGGTAGACGTACCGCGCGATGGTCGTGCTCGCCCAGCCGATGCAGAAGCCGCCGAAGACCGGCAGCACGACCCGCACCTCGTGCCCGCCGCGAAGCAGGCCGAGGAGCAGGAAGACCAGCCCCCAGGCGACGAGCAGCCCGGCGCTGTAGGTCCAGTAGGTGCGATACCTGCGCATGGCGACCTCCCGATGCTCTTGTTCCCGAGTGTTCCTCGCGCAGATCTCGTTTGCAGGTTCACCGCGAGATTTTCGGTATTCGAGCGGCTAAACCGGTCTTTTGCCGCCTTTCCGCCGGAAACCGAGAGCACCGGAATACGGCTATGCTCAATTCCGTGGTGCCGGAAACAATTGCGCCTTCACGCGGCGGCCGTCGGGTGGGACTGTTGCTCGCGCTCGTCCTCGCCGCCGCGGGCTGCTCGTCCGCGCCGTCGCCTCCGCCGCGCCTGTCGCCGCCGCTCCCCGACGCCCCGCTCGACCTCACGCAGTTCACGGCCAAACCCTGCGACCTGATGACCCACGACCAGCTGGTCACCTTCTTCGTCAGCGACAAGGGAACGACCGCTCCGGCCGCCGGGAAAACCGTCTGCACCTGGATTCCCCACGACACGAAGGCGCTGACTTACACCGCGTCGGTCGACACCGCCTCCGGCGGGCTCGAAGCCCTCTATCGCCACCGCGCCGCGATTCCCGGCTTCGCGCCGACCTTCGTGCACAGCTACCCCGGGATCCACCGCGACAACCGCGACGGCCAGTGCACCGTCGAAACCGGCGTCGCCGACGACACGCTGCTCAACGTCACCGTCACGGCCACCGACCCCAAGCTGGACGCCTACAGCGACCCTTGTTACGAGGCCGACCGGTTCGCCGGAATCATGATCGCTTATCAGGCCAATCGAGCGCCCTGACCGTTCAGACCAGCACGCAATCCCCGCATTTCGGGCCGTCGCGATCCGGCGTCGCGCGATAGAACAGACAGCAGCTGCGGCGGCGGAACCGCCCGTTTTCCCGAGTCGCGGTACCGGCCAATTCCGGCAATTCCTCCAGTGCGGCGACGATCCCGGCGACCCGGTCAGTCCACTCCGGACGCTCGGAACGCAACACCGTCAGCGCGCCGTTCAGCGCCGACGCCACGTTCCCCCGCCGGACGTTGCGCGCCAGCGAGAACTGCGCCATCGCCGTGTCCAACCGCGCCAACGGCCCGCGCAACACCCGCGCGGCGAACGCACTGACCACATCGGACTCAACCGGCGGATTTTCCTCCAGGGACAACGGAAACGCGCCGCCCAGCTTCGGCTGCCACCACGCCGTCGCGTAGTCCGGCACCGCTCCCGCGCCGACGGCGAGGCCCAGCGCGGGCGAAATGATCCGCGCCGCCAGCCCGAGATGCGCGATCGACGCCGCGACCCGCGGTTCCACGAAATCGCCGCCCAGCACGGCCCGGTTGTGCGCGACGCGTTCGCGCAGCACCGGGCCGTCGTCCAGGACCTCGGACAGAAGACGCCACGGCTCGGCTGGTTCCCCGGCCGCATGCGTGTCGACGGCGAAGAACGGGCCCAGTCCGGTCAGCGGATTCACGCCTCGACGGTAACCGCGCGCCCGCGGTCCAGCACGCGTTCGGCGAGCGGGCCGAACACGAGCGCGATGGTCCCCCACAGGATGACCTGCGCCAGCACCGAGTACAGCCGGAATCCGACGAGCGTGTCGGCTGGGAAGCCCGGGTACACGATCCGGCCGTCGGGGCCCTTGAGCGGCAGCGGGGTTTCGCTGGTCTGCGGGCCGTACTCGGCGACGTTGGCGGCCAGCGAACCGAGCGACGGAAGCAGCGCCATCAGCAGCGCGGACAGCACGACGAACCCGGCGCCGGCGACGAGCGTCGCGTTCCAGTTGCCCAGCTTCGGCGCGAGCCGTTTGCCCGCGACGACGGCCGCGACCAGGAAGAGCACCGACCCGACGACCATGGTCAGGTACAGCCCGGTGCGCGCGCCTATGGTGGCCTCGTGCCCGATCGCCGGCGGGTTGGCCGGGTACTTCAGGAACGGCACGAGGTACAGCGTCAGGAAGCCGGCCCCGGCCACGAGCACCGCCAGCACCCGTGCCCGGATCCGGCCGACGCGGCCCAGCAGCACGGTGTAGGTCACCGCGAACAGCAGGCCCATCGCGACCCCGAAGAGCACCATGCCGAGCCCGATGCCGAGGTTGCCTTGCACGGCTCGGCTGAAAATCTCGTGGCCCTCGTGCTCGCTCGGCATCCCGGCGGCCTTGTCGAGCGCCATCTGCGCCTCGTCGCGGCCGGATTCGTAGTCGATGGCCGCCTGGGTCAGCGGTTCGGCGAAGATCCGGGCGAAGACGAACGCCAGCGCTCCGCCCAGCGCTCCGGCGAGGAGGCCGCGCAGAATCAGCTTGTTCTGCATTGTCCAGTTGTCCGTTCCGGGCGCGTCAGTGGCAGGGGAAGCCGAGGAAATGCCGCGCGTCGTGGACGAACTCGTGCACGTGCGTGTCGCTGCCGAAGATCGAGACCGCGCCCTGGTCGACGCCGATGAAGTAGTACAGCAGCAGCGCGCCGACAATGGTGGCGCCGAGCAGCAAAGCGGCTTTCGACACGGGCAGAACGACCGGGGTGGACCGGTCGGCCGGAATGGTGGCCATGGCTCTCCTTCGGGATGACGCGTCCCTTGCGGGTGGACCTGACGACGGCTCCTCGACCTGACTCGCCCGGGATGGGCACACAGTGGCGCGACCGTGCCGGAATCTCACCGGCTTCGGGAAGCCGTCGCGCGAGCAGCACGGTACGGCGGTGTCCGGCCGGTCGTCAATCGCCCGAGCGTCCGGGGTGTCCGCTATCGCCTGGTTCGCGCGGCCGGTGTGCGCGGGGTCGCACCGAACGGAGCAAGGGCGCTCACGCCGGGTCGCGGCAGCGCCGCGACCGGGCGTGAGCGGATCCGGCGTCGCCTCCCCGCCGCGAGCGAGGCGTTGCGCGTCCAGCGGGAAAGCTATACCGTGCCTGAACTAGAACAGGTTACAGTTTCGGCGGGGCGCGGGACTAGGAGCGGACATGGCAGCCAGGGTGGCCCGGAGCAACGAAGCCGACTACGTGGTCGTCGGGTCGGGCAGCTCGGGGGCTGCCGTCGCCGGGCGGCTCGCGGAGTCCGGGGCCAGCGTGATCGTGCTCGAAGCGGGCAAGAGCGACGAGCAGCTGCTGTTGCGCAAGCCGGGGTTGGTCGCGCCTCTGCACGCGGTGCCCCAGCTGAAGAAAATGAGCGACTGGGGGTTCTACTCGGTCCCGCAGAAACATGTTCTCGATCGACGCCTGCCGGTGCCGCGCGGGAAGGTGCTCGGCGGCTCCAGTTCGGTCAACGGGATGGTCTACGTCCGCGGCAACCGGGCGAATTTCGACTCCTGGGCGGCCGAGGGCAACACCGGCTGGGACGCCGACAGCGTCAACGCCGCGTACAAGCGCATGGAGGACTTCGAGGACGGCGAGAACGCCTTCCGCGGCGCGGGCGGGCCGATCAAGATCACCCGCAACAAGATCCCGCAGGAAGGCACGCTGCAGTTCCTCGACGCGACGGCCGACGCGATCGGCTGCGACATCATCGACGACTACAACGGCGCATCGCAGGAGGGCGTCAGCCGGATGCAGCAGAACGCTGCCGACGGCCTCCGCTACAGCGCCTCGCGCGGCTACCTGCACCACCTCGCTCCCCGGACGCTCGAGGTCCAGTCCCGCGTGTTCGTGCGGAAGGTCGTGATCGAGAACGGCCGCGCGACCGGCGTCGAGGTGACCGACGCCAACGGCAAGCGCCGCACGGTCCGGGCGGGCAAGGAGGTCATCCTCTCCGCCGGGTTCGTCGGGTCGCCGCAGCTGCTGATGCTCTCCGGGATCGGGCACGCCGAGCATCTCAAGGAGCACGGCATCGACGTGCTCGCCGATCTGCCGGTCGGCGACAACCTGCACGACCACATGTTCCACGCGCTGACGTTCCAGGTGTCGTCGTGCAAGAACAAGGGCACCGCGCCGTATTTCGCCCGCGGGATGGCCCGCGAGCTGCTCAAGCCGGGGTCGACGTTCCTGGCGAACTCGGTGTTCGAGGCGCTCGCGTTCCTCAAGACGTCGCAGGCCTCGGACGTGCCGGACCTGCAACTGCACCTGCTGCCGTGGGCGTACGTGTCGCCGAACCAGGACGCGCCGGTCCGGCACCCGGTCGACAAGCGGCCGGCCCTGACCGTGCTCGCCACGCTGATCTACCCGAAGAGCCGCGGCACGATCCGGCTCGCGTCCGCCGATCCGGCCGCCGCCCCGCTCATCGACCCGCAGTACCTCTCCGACCCGGCCGACCTCGAAGTGCTCGGCGAGGGATCCGAGATGGTGCGCGAGATCTTCGCGTCGAAGGCGTTCAAGGGCTCGGTCAACGAGGAGATCCACCCGGGGCGGCACCTGCGCGGCCAGGAACTGCGCGACGCGATCCTCAACCGCGCGACGTCGGTGTACCACGGCGTCGGCACCTGCCGGATGGGCGTGGACGACCTGGCCGTCGTCGGCCCCGACCTCAAGGTGCGCGGCGTGGACGGGCTGCGGGTCTGCGACGCCTCGATCATGCCGTCGATCACCGGCGGCAACACCAACGCGCCCTGCATCATGATCGGCGAAATGGGCGCGCAGCTGGTCCTTTCCGGCAACTGACGGGAGCGGAAGCATGACCCTCACCCCGGTCCGGCCCACCCGCCCGGCCACGGCGACCGACGACTTCCTCCGCGGGCTCGTCGCGCGCGTGCCGGGCTCGGGCGGGGCGGTGTGGCCGCTCACCGAGGTCTACACCGGCGACGTCCTCGTGGACCTGCCGCAGTCGACGCCGTCGGACATCGAGCAGGCCTTCGCGACCGCGCGGGCGGCGCAGGCGAAATGGGCCGCGACGCCGCTCAAGCAACGGCTCGCGGTGTTCCGCCGGGCGCATTCGCTGTTCATCGACCGCGCCCGGACGATCGCCGACCTGATCCAGGTCGAAAGCGGCAAGAACCGGCGGATGGCGATCGAGGAAACGTGCGATCCGCCGATGATCATGAGCCACTATCTGCGCCGGGCACCCAAACTGCTGGCTCCGACGCGGCGCGGCGGTCCGGTGCCCCTGGTTTCTTCGTCGACCGAGATCCGGGTGCCCAAGGGGGTCGTCGGGATCATCGCGCCGTGGAATTTCCCCTTCGCCACCGGCATTTCGGACGCCGTTCCGGCGTTAATGGCGGGCAATGCGGTGGTCTTGAAGCCGGACAACAAAACCGCGTTGTCACCGCTGTACGGCGTGCAACTGCTGGAAGCGGCCGGACTGCCGAAGGGCTTGTTCCAGGTCGTGTGCGGCGAGGGCCCGGACGTCGGCCCGACACTGATCGACCAGGCCGACTACGTGATGTTCACCGGCTCCACCGCCACCGGGAAGGTGATCGGCGAACGGGCGGGCCGGAACCTGATCGGCTGCTGTCTCGAACTCGGCGGCAAGAACCCGATGATCGTGCTCCCGGACGCCGATTTCGCCGAGGTGGTCCCGGGCGCGGTCTTCGGCGCGTTCGGCAACACCGGGCAGATCTGCATGCACATCGAGCGGATCTACCTGCCGGAGTCGCGCTACGAAGAATTCAAGGAAGCCTTTGTCGCCAAGGCTTCTTCGCTCGACGTGCGGGCGGCTTACGATTTCGGCCCGGAAATGGGTTCGCTGGTCTCGGTGGACCACCTGCACCGGGTCAAGTCCCATGTGGACGATGCGGTCGAGAAGGGAGCCACCGTGCTGTGCGGCGGGCGGCCCCGGCCGGATCTGGGCCCGGCGTTCTTCGAGCCGACCATTCTGGAAGGCGTCACGAAGGACATGCTGTGCGGGGTCACCGAAACGTTCGGCCCGGTGGTCGCCTTGCATCGCTACCGGACCGTGGACGAGGCCGTCGAACTGGCGAACGACACCGACTACGGACTGAACGCTTCGGTGTGGGGCAAAGACCTCCGCGCGGCTTGCGCCGTAGCCGCACGACTGGAGACGGGCAACGTCAACGTCAACGACAGCCTGGCGACCGCGTACGCCGCCAAGGGAACCCCGTCCGGCGGCGTGAAGACGTCCGGAGTGGGCGCTCGCCACGGGGATCAGGGGCTGTTGAAGTACACCGACGTGCAGAACCTGGCGGTGCTGAAGAAACCGGTGATGAGCCCGCGCCCAGGACAGAAGTACGAGAAGTACGTGGAAGGGATGCTGTCCGGGCTGAAGATGATGCGACGGCTCAGGATCCGGTAGTGTCCGCAATGGACTGTCGGACAACCTGAGCCACCTTTCCGTCCACTTCGGTCAATCCGCTGAGCCGGGTGCGGCGCGTCAACAGCCCGCCTAGGACCAGATCGACCAGCTGCGCGCCCACCTGCTCCGCCGACACCGGACCGGCCGGGTCGAACCACGTCCACGCCCACTGCGCCGAGCCGAAGATCAGCAGGCTCTGCACTTCGACGTCGCACGAACGAAATTCCCCCGACGCGATCCCCTCGGACAACGTCGCCCGCACCAGATCGAGGTATTCCGCACGCATCCGGCGCCCCTCGGCCATCGCCTCGTGGTCGGCGAGCCGGACGACCTCGCGCTGAAACGCGACGGTCGCCTCCCGGTCCACCACTTGATAGAGCACGAACGCGTAGAGCAGCCCGGCCAGCCGCTGCGTCGGCGTCGCGAGGCGGTCACGGATCAGCTTGGCCTCCGCGAGCCGCCGGCGCATGTACGACTCGTGCAGCGCGGCGAGCAGCCGGTCCTTGGTGCCGAAGTGGTGCACGATGGTGCCCTTGGACATTCCCAGCTCTCCGGCGATGTCGGAGAAGTTCGTGGCGTCGTACCCGCGCTCGGCGACGCAACGGGTGAACGTCGCCAGGATCTCGCCGGCCCGGCCTTTCGGTGGCATCGGACCACTGTAACCGAGAGTTTGACCGCTGACCGTCCGTACGGTTACCTTCGTCGTGGTCCCCGGCGACGAAGGAGTCTCGGCATGGCATCGAGCTTGGCGCAGTGGGTTGCCCGGCGCGGCACCGTCACGCCCGAATCGGTCGCGCTCGTGGCCGCGGAGACCGGCGAGCGGATCACGTACGCCGACCTTGAACGCCGGGTCGCGCGCCGGGCGGCCACGCTGCGGGAACTGGGCGTCCGCAAGGGCGACCGGGTGGCGTTGCTGGGCTTGAATTCCACCGGATACCTCGAAACGCTCTTCGCGGCGGCCTGGCTCGGCGCGATCACGCTGCCGATCAATTTCCGGCTCACCGCACCCGAAATCGAATACCTCCTCGACGACGCCCGGCCGGCGGTCGTCGTGCACGACGACACCTTCGCCGCGCTGGCGAAGGCGGCTTCCGGCACCCGGACGCTGGTCAACATCGGCGAACTCGGCCGGACCGAGGACCGCGTCGAACCCGAACCGACCGGAGCGGACGAGGTCGCGGTGCTGATGTACACCTCCGGCACCACCGGCCGGCCCAAGGGAGCCATGCTCACCCACGGCAACCTGGAGGCGAACGCGATCAACGTGCTCACCTCCGGGGAAGGCATCCTGCCCTCGGACGTCACGCTCACCGTGGCCCCGCTCTTCCACATCGGCGGGCTGGCGCTGTTCACGCTGCCGTTGCTGTACGCGGGCGGCACCGTCGTGGTCGCGGGCAAATTCGATCCGCAAGAGACACTCGCGCTGCTCCAGCGGGAAAAGATCACCGTCCATTTCATGGTGCCCGCGATGTGGGCGGCGATGACGCAGGTCCCGGACTTCGATTCCTACGACCTGTCGCGGCTGCGCTATCTGTTGTGCGGCGGCGCGCCCTGCCCGCTGCCGGTGATCGAGTTCTACGAGGGCAAGGGACTGACCTTTGTGGAGGGTTTCGGGATGACCGAGCTCTCCCCCGCCGCGCTGGTGCTGGAATCGGCGTTCGTGCGCTCGCGCGCCGGGTCCGTCGGGCGGCCGTTCCTGCACGTCGAGGCCCGGATCGTGGACGAACGCGACGACGACGTGCCCGCCGGGACGGTCGGCGAACTCGTGCTGCGCGGCCCGAACGTCTTCGCCGGGTACTGGGGCCTGCCCGAAGCGAGCGCCGAAACGATGCGCGGCGGCTGGTTCCATTCCGGCGACCTGGCCCGCCGCGACGCCGACGGTTTCGTGACTTTGGTGGACCGCAAGAAAGACATGATCATTTCCGGCGGCGAGAACGTCTATCCGATCGAGGTCGAACAGGTGCTGCACCGGCATCCGGACATCGCCGACGTCGCGGTGATCGGCGCGCCGGATCCGCAGTGGGGCGAAACCGTGGTGGCGGTGGTCGTGCCCGCCGCCGGCTCTCTCGACGGGGACGCGGTGATCGCTTACTGCCGGGAACGGATCGCCGCGTTCAAATGCCCCCGCCGGGTCGAGATCGTGGACGAGCTTCCGCGCAACGCGACGGGGAAACTGCTCAAACGCGAACTTCGGGCCCGGTACACGAGTTCCGCGGAATCGGTCTCCCGGTAGGCCGGGAGTTTCCCCGCGCGGCACGGCACCGGGTCACCGTCCCGCGGCGTACCCCTGCGCGCCCCGCGAATTCGCCGCCGCCGAAAGCACCCCGGTCTCCGGATCCCGCGCCACCGCGCACAACCGGCCCTCCGACCACGGTTCCCCCACCGTCACGTCGTGGCCCCGGCTTTCCAGCGCGGCGATCGCCTCCGCGCCGATCCGCGATTCCACCGTCACGCTCCCCGCCGCCATGCCGCGCGGGTAGAACGAGCTCGGGAAGCTGTCGGTGTGCCAGTTCGGCGCGTCGATCGCACCCTGCAGGTCGAGCCCGCCGCGGACCTTCTCGCGCAGGGCCGTGCCGAGGAAGAAGTGGAAGTTCCACTGGTCCTGCTGGTCTCCGCCGGGGGTGCCGAACGCCATCACCGGCACGCCGTCGCGCAGCGCGAGCGACGGCGAAAGCGTGGTGCGCGGCCGTTTGCCCGGGGCGAGCGAGTTCGGCAGGCCCGGGTCCAGCCACGCCATCTGCAGCCGGGTGCCGAGCGGGAAACCCAGCTCCGGCACCACCGGGTTGGACTGCAGCCAGCCGCCGCTCGGGGTCGCGGCGATCATGTTGCCCCAGCGGTCGACGACGTCGAGATGGCACGTGTCGCCGCGGGTCAGGCCGTCCTTCGCGACGGTCGGCTCCCCCGCCCCGATCGCCGACGCGGTGACTCCGCCGCCCGCGACGTAATGCACGTGCCGGCTCAACCGAGGCGTGCGGCCTTCCGGGCTGCCCGGCCGCAGGTCGAAGGACGCGCGCTCGCCGATCAGCTTGCGCCGGGCGGCGGTGTACTCCGGGGAAAGCAGCGCCTCGACGGAGACTTCCGGGCTGTCGCCGTACCAGGCTTCCCGGTCGGCCATCGCGAGCTTCGTGCCCTCGATGAGCCGGTGGTAGTACTCCGGCGTTGCGTACTCCAACTCGTCCGGCAGGAGGGCCAGCTGCTGTAAGAAGGACGGACCTTGGCTCCACAGCCCGGCTTTCGCCACGGTCCAGCCGTTCCAGGTGTGGGTGACCGGGTCCTCGTAGGCCGCGCGGAACGCGGCGAGGTCGTCGGCGGTGAGGGTGCCCGCGTGCCGTTCGCCGGAAGAGTCCATGACCGGTTTCGCGGCGAAGGCGGCGAGCGCTTCGGCGACAAAGCCCTCGCGCCACGCCTTCCGCGCCGCCTCGATCTGCGCTTCCCGGCCGCTCCCGGCCGCCTCCGCCTCCGCGATCAGCCGCCGCCAGGTTTCGGCGAGCGCGGGATTCTTCAGCAGCCCACCGGGTTTCGGCGCGACCCCACCGGGCAGATACAGCTCGGCCGACGTGGTCCATTCGTTCTCGAACAGCTCGCGGACGGTCTCCACCGTCGCGCCGACGCGCTCGACCGCCGGGTGACCGTCGGCCGCGTAGTGAATGGCGTACTTGAGGACCTCGCGCAGCGATTTCGTGCCGTGGTCGTGCAGCAGGAGCAGCCACGCCTCGACCGCGCCGGGCACCGCGGCGGCGAGCGGGCCGGTGCCGGGCACGAGGTCCAGGCCGAGCGAGGTGTAGTGCTCGATCGTCGCCCCGGCCGGCGCGGGACCCTGCCCGCACAAGACCTTCGGCGCGCCGCCCGCCGGGGCGAGGATCATCGGCACCTCGCCGCCGGGGCCGTTGAGGTGCGGTTCGACGACGTGCAGCACGAACGCGCCGGCGACCGCCGCGTCGTAGGCGTTGCCGCCGTCCTCGAGCACCGCCATCGCGGCGGCCGAGGCGAGCCAGTGGGTGGACGAGACCATGCCGAAGGTGCCCTGCAGCGTCGGGCGCGTCTGGACCATGGGCCCTATCGTCGCGCGCGGGCGGGCGGTACGTCAAAGGCATCTGAGGCACCAGTCCGATAGCGTATCGCTATGGAACGCCGCCAGCTGGAGTACTTCGTCGCGATCGCCGAGCACGGCGGGTTCACGCACGCGGCGCGGGCTCTGCGGGTGGCGCAGCCGTCGTTGTCGCGAGCGATCGCGAAGCTGGAGCAGGATCTGGGCGTCGAGCTGTTCCATCGGGTCGGGCGCAACGCGGTGCTGTCGAACGCCGGCGAGCTTCTCGCCGAACGCGCCCGGCTGGTGCTGCGCGACCTCGACGCCCTGCGCGCCGCCGCGCGGCTGGCGGGCGACGGACCGGCCGGGCGGATCGACGTCGCGGCCACGTCGTCGTCCGCGCTGGAGCCGGTGATCAGCATCATCGCCGAGATGCGCACGCGGTATCCAGGCGTTCTGGTGAGCACGTCGGCGGCGTTGTCGGCGGCCGAGGTGGTCGCGATGGTGGTGCAGGGCCGGTGCGAGGCCGGGGTGTGCGGGAGCGCGGAACGTCCGGTCGGACCGGGCCTGGTCGCGCACCACCTGCGGGACGAGGAGCTGCTGCTGGTCGCCCCGCCCGGCACGGAAATCGGCTCGGGCGGGACCCTCGAGCGGGCCGAACTCAGCGGCATGCAGTTCGTGGTCACGACTTCGCCGACCGCGGTGCGCGGGTTCTTCGACCGGCTCGCGGCGAGCGTGCCGGACCTGTCGATCGCGGCCGAGGTGGGCGACCGGAGCGTCGTGCTGCCGATGGTGCTGCGCGGAATCGGCGCGAGCCTGATGCCGGACGGCTGGACGGATCTCGCCCGCCGGGCCGGCGCCGAGGTGCTCCGGTTCTCGCCGCCGGAGACGCTCCCGCAGTGGCTGATATATCGGTCCGGGCCGATCAGTGCGGCAACTCAGGCGTTTCTCGACATCGCCACCGGCGGGGCCGACCGCAGCGGCGCGTAAGGGCCGTCCCGGTGCGGCTCCCCGCCGGCACGCGGGACTTCCCTTTCGTACCAACAACTTTACCGGCCCACCCGCCAGACCACTGTCAGCCGATTCCGAGACCGCGCCGGCCGGTTTCGTTCAGCTGCGCGAGAGGGAACCGGTCCGGCCACGACCGTTCGTAATGCTCGGGCGGGAAGTCCGCCGGGCTGGAGCCGGACTCGAACGCCTCCCGCACCGCCCCGGCGTACGCCTCGTTGCGCGGGCACCACGGCGCGGCCGGGATGTACATGACGTTGCCCCAGCCCCGCTGGTCCTTGACCGGCGCGACGCTGTGGATGAGATCGCAGTGCCACCACACGGAATCCCCGGCCCGCACGTCCGGAATCCCGCTGGAAGCCCGCAGCAGCAAGGAATGCCACTTTTCGCTGGCCGGGAACACCTGGTTCACCGTGACGCCGCACATGTCGTCGTCGGGCACGTCGGCCAGCAGCGGGCGCAGCAGCAGATAGCCCATCGCCTCCGGGATCGGCACCGTGTGCAGCACGCCCTGGTCGTGCTCCATGTCCGACAGCGCGGTCCAGCCCTGGAAGGTGCGGAACACCGAACACATCGTCGAGCCTTCGAACTGCGGCCCGGCGGTGCGATGCGCGGCGTCCCACGGATCGTAGGACTCGACGGCGCCGTCGAACAGTTGCCGGAACGCCCGCTGGTACGCCTCGGTCATCCAGAGGTCGAGCGTGCCCGGGTCGAGATGGGTGCCGAGGCCGCCGGAATCCGCGCCCGGCGGGCGGCGGCGGATGCGGTCCGGGTACAGCGAATCCCGGCCGGGGTCGAACCACCGGACGCCGTCGGATTCGGAGCGCCACTGCGCGTTGAGGAACGCCTGCACGCGAGCCATCCGGTCGCTTTGCCGCGCCTCCATCTGCGGCGGCGACCAGTAGATCGGGTAGATCTCCGGCCGCGAGCCGACGGTGCCGAAGAAATCGTCGCCAGGACCGCGGTAGTGCTCGAAGAACCGGTTGCCCTCGACGTAGTCGACGATTCCCTGGTCCCAGGCCAGCGCCTGCTCGCGCGGGAAATGCCCGCGCACGACCAGGCACCCGCGCTTCCGCAGCCGGGCCAGGTCGTCTTCGGAGACCCGGCCCGCCTCGAGGTCGGCGTACTCCAGCACCGGCCAGATCTCCTCGCCGCGCGCTTTCGCCGCCTCGATCTCCTCGACCGCCGCGGCGACGCGGGCCTCGACGACCGCGAACACCTCTTCCACGGTGCGCCCGGACGCCTCGATCCGCGCCCGCAGCGCGGCTTTGGTCTCGCGAATCGCGGCCGGGAGGTCGTCCGGCGTGGTCTCCCAGTGCGGCAACGGGGGCAGCGGCATGGCACTCGCTCCATTCAGGAAGGGCTCCTTACTGAACCGACGGTAAGGCACCCGCGCCGATTCAGGCAACAGTCCTGACTAAATCGGCTAGACTCGCGCCGGTGACCCCGGCCAAGCCCTCCCTCGACCTGCTCCGGTCGCTGACCGACGAGCACGTCCTGCGGGCGCTGCTCGCCGAACGGCAGCTGACGCGCGCGCAAATCGCCGCCCGCACCGGCATTTCCAAGCCCGCGGTCGGCGACAGCGTCGCCCGGCTCGCCGAGGCCGGCCTGCTTCGCGACACCGGCGAACGCACCACCGGCCGCGGCCGCGTCGGCACCTATTACGCACTGGCCGACGACCTCGGCACGGCGCTGATGGTCAGCATCGCCCACGACGGCGCGGTCGCCGAAGCCGTCGACGTGTTCGGCGAGGTGCTCGCCCGGGACGTCGAAGACCTCGGCCGCCCGGTGCGCCCGCGGAAGGTCGCGCAGGCTTTGCGCAAGGCCGCCGCCCAGGTCGCGGACGAGGCCGGACCGCTCCGGCTCGCGGTCGTCAGCGCCGCCGATCCGGTCGACCGCGCGACCGGGAAGCTCGTCCACCTGCCCGATTCCCCGTTCCTGCTCGGGGAACTCTCGCCCGCCGACGTCCTCGCGCCGCTGGTGGCGGGCCCGGTCACGGTGGACAACGACGTCAACTGGGCCGCCCGCACCGAACGGGCGGCCGACGATTTCGCCTATCTGTTCCTCGGCGAAGGACTCGGCTGCGCGGTGGTCGCTGACGGCGAAGTGCGCCGGGGCCACGCGGGTTTCGCCGGGGAAATCGCGCACGTCCTCACCCGCGGCCCGGACGGCCGGGCGATGGCCTTCATCGACGTCTTCGCGGATCTCGGTGTCCGCCAACCGGATTCGACCACGATCGACGTCGCCGCCCTGCGAACCGCGCTCGCCTCCGACACCGTCCGCGCCACCCTCGCCGACGCGATCTGCGGCGTGCTCCTGGCTTTGGTGACCGTGTCCGACCCCGAACTCATCGTGCTGGGCGGCCCGTGGGGTCCTGACGTGCTCGACGCAGTGTCAGACCGTTTCGCGCGGCTCCCCCGCAACGTTCCCCTGCGCGCCCCGCACGCCACCGACTCCCCCGCCCTGACCGGCGCACGAGACGAAGCCGTGCGTGCGTTGCGGAGCGCCGTTCTGACGGTCAGCTCTTGACGGTCATCCTGATCCGCTCCAGCACCGCCGGTTGACATGTCGGGAACTTCCGACGTAACGTAGCGTCATGCCCGACGACGTCTTCCTCGCCCTCGCCAATCCCGTCCGGCGGCGGCTGCTGGAGATCCTCGCGGACGGCCCGTGCACGGCGGGCGACCTCGCGGCGCGGTTCGAGCTGAGCCGTCCGGCGGTCGCCGAGCATCTCAAGGTGCTGCGCGACGCCGCGCTGGTCCGCGACGAACCCGTGGGGCGGCAACGCTTCTACCACCTGGAAAGCGAACCGCTGGAGCAGGTCGGCGAATGGCTGCACCCGTTCGAACGGTTCTGGCGCGGCCGGCTGCGCAGCATGGCCGACCTGCTGGAAAACGAGGAGGAAACCCCGTGACGTACGCCCGGACCGGCAGTATCTCGGTCGACCAGTTCATCGCCGCCGCACCGGAAAAGGTCTGGCGCGCGCTCACCGATCCCGAGTTGCACGCGAAGTGGTGGGTGCCCGGCGACGTCGGCCCGGACGTCGGCCCGGACGTCGGCCACGAGTTCCACCTGGAAATGCCCGGATTCGGCTCGATCCCGTGCCGTGTCGTCGAATCCGAGCCGCCGGTGAAATTGGTCTACACCTTCAACGACAACTGGACCCTCGCCTGGACGCTGGTCGCCGAGGGCCAGGGCACCCGCCTCCTGCTGAACCACTCCGGCTTCGACCTCGACGACAAACGCCAGGCGGACGCGTGCGAGCGGATGGGCCCGGGCTGGCGCGACGGCGTGCTGCCGCGGCTGGCGAAGCTCGACCTCGGCTGAAGTCCTCAGGCTGGACGGCGAGCGTAAACGACCGCTTGCGGCACCTCGCTGTCCAGCTGCTCCACCCATTCCGCCTCGACGGTGAACCCGGCCTCGCGCAACCACTCCGACACTTGCGCGGGACGGCGGCGATAAACGTGCACCTGCATCGGATGCCCGCCGTAGCCCTGCGTCTTCAACCGGGCGACGGCACCGACGTGGAAGCCGATCGCGACCGGCGCTCCCGGCCGCAGCACGCGGTAAAACTGCGCGAGCGCCGTCGGCACCTCCTCGTCCGGGACATGAATCAGGGACCACCACGCCAGCAGACCGGCCACCGAAGCGTCGGGCAGCGGAAGGGCGGTCATCGAGCCGACCGCGAACCGCACCGCCGGGTGGTCTCGCCGGGCCACCTCGATCATGCCGGGCGAAAGGTCAAGGCCGAACGCTTGCAGGCCAAGGCCGTTCAGGTGCGCGGTGACGTGTCCGGTGCCGCAGCCGACGTCGGCCACCGGACCCGTTTCGCGCACCAGCGAGGCGAACAATCCCAGGGTCATCCGCAGCGAAGGGCTTCGGGCGATCGAGTCGCGCAACCGGTCGGCGTAGCTGGCGGCGACGGTGTCGTACGAGGTCCGGGTGTCGGTCAGCCAGGTCTGCACGACGGCCACGCTAGCCCACCGGCGCGCCGAACCACCGGCGAATCGCTGGCTCCGCCCCGTCCGGGTCGCCGGCCCACGCCACATATCCGTCCGGACGGACCAGCATCGGCTCGGTTCCCGTCTCGACGCGGTCGACCCGGTCCGCCCACCGCGCCGCGAGAGCGCCCAACTGCCTTTCGGGATCGACGAGAACACCGCGTCCGGCTCGCAGTCCCGGACCGAGGCCGGAGGCGGGAAGCCCCACCAGCGGATGGTCCTCGCTGCCCGGGACGGCGTAGCGGAAACCCATGCCGGACAGGAGGTCGTCCAGGAAGTACTGGACTTCCGGCAAGCGCACCAGATCCGCGAACAACGACCGGGCCGCGGCCGCGTCGGGACCGTCGTCCAGAAGCAGCGTCTGCGCTTGGACATTGCGCAGCACCGCCGCGCCGACCGGATGCCGTTCCGCGTGGTAGCTGTCGAGCAGGCCCTCGGGCGCGGTGCCGCGCACCGCCGCGGCGAGCTTCCAGCCGAGGTTCAGCGCGTCCTGGATTCCGGTGTTCATGCCTTGCGCGCCAAGGGGAAGATGCACGTGCGCGGCGTCGCCGGCGAGGAAAACGCGGCCGTGCCGGTACCGGACGGCCTGCAGCGCCGCGTTCGTGATCCGCCGCGCGTACCGGAGTTCGACCAGTTCCACCCGGTCGCCGAACACCGTCTTCAGCCCGGCGCGGATTTCGTCCTCGGTGACCGGCACGTCCCGTTCCCGCGACCAACCGGGTCCCCCGAACGTCAGACGGCGCAGCGGTCGTCCTTCGGAGTCGGCGCCCAGCGGGAACACCTGCGCGCGGTAACCCTCCGGGGTGATCGTGTGCATCGGAACCTCGGCGCTCAGCCGCACGTCGGCGGCCACCGTCGTCGCGGTCCCGGGACGCCCGGCGAACTCCGCGCCGAGCAGCTTTCGTACCGTGCTGCGCCCGCCGTCGGCCGCGACCAGGTACTGGGCCCGGACCACGACCCCGTTGGCGAAAGTCGCGGTGACGCCCTCCGCGTCCTGCTCCAGCCCGACCAGTTCGTGGTTCCGCCGGACGGGAACACCCTGCGCGGCAAGGTGTTTCTCCAGAAACCCTTCCAGCGCCACCTGCGGCAGCGACCGCCACGGGAACCGGTGCCGATCGCGGACCAGCGGCAGCAGATTGCCCGCGAAATGCGCGGTGGTGACCGGATAGTCGCCGGTGGCCAGCAACGGTTCGAGCAGGCCGCACTGGTCGAGCGCCTCCTGCGTACGGGACTGCAATCCTCCTGCTTTGGACAGCTCGCCGGCTCGCGGCAGCCGGTCCGCCAGCACGCAGGACACCCCGGCGAGCTGGAGTTCGTTCGCCATCGTCATCCCGGTCGGACCGGCTCCGACGACCAGCACCTCGGCAGTCATGGTCTCTCCTCTCGTAGGTCGTTCGGAACCGACTCTCGGCCCGGCAGCAGTCCGCGAGCCAGAAAGCGACGTGCGAACGGCGGATTCCGACACGAGTACCCTCATGGAGGTGGATTCCGACTACGACGATCTCGACCGCCAACTCGTGCACGCCCTCCAGATCGACCCCCGTGCCCCGTTCAGCGCGATCGCCGACGCGCTCGGCGTGTCGGATCGCACCGTCGCCCGCCGCTACGCCCGGCTCCGGTCGACCGGAGCGGTCCGGGTCATCGGCGGCGTCAACGAGGCAGCTTTCGGTGCGGTGCAATGGTTCCTCCGCATCCGGTGCGCCCCCAGCGCGACGGGCGCGGTCGCCGAAGCCCTCGCACGACGGCCGGACACCGCTTGGGTGAGCCTGACGTCCGGCGGCACCGAAATCACCTGCACAGTCCGGATCGAAAACTCGGCCGACAGCGAAGCGTTGCTGCTGGCCAAACTCCCGCGCACGCCCCGGGTCGAAGGCGTCACCGCGCATTCGGTGCTGCACGCGTTCTACGGCGGTTCCGACAGCGTGGTCGCCAAAATCGGCACGCTGGACGACGCCGCTGTCACCCGGTTGCGCCCGCCGCCGCTCCCCCTCCGGCCCGGACCGGCGACGCTCGACGACGGCGACCGCGCACTCCTCGCCGCGCTCGCCGACGACGGCCGCGCCGGATTCGAACAGCTCGCCGCCGCGACCGGCTGGTCCGCGACCACCGTCCGCCGCCGCATGGCGGAGCTGCGCGAACGGGGCGTGCTGTATTTCGACCTCGACCTCGACTGGCGGTTGTACGGCAAGGGAATCCGGACCCTGCTGTGGCTTTCGGTCGCCCCGGCGGCACTGGAAGAAACCGGCACCGCGCTCGCCGCGCACCCCGAAGTCGCCTACGCCGCCGCGACCACCGGCCCCACCAACCTGTACGCGACCGTGGTGTGCGCCAGTCACCAAGAGCTGTACCGCTACCTCACCACCAGCGTCGCCGCGCTGCCCGCGGTCACCCACGTGGAAACGGCCCCGGTGATCAAGACGGTGAAACAGGCAGCAAACCGGCGGTGACGCAGTACAAACGGGCGCCATCCCGGTCGGCGGTTGACAGCGCACCGGCGATCCGTCGATGATTCGTTCGGCTTTCCCGGTGGGAAATTCCCGAACGCGTCCGCGACTTGTCGAGGAGACACCGATGTCATCGGTCAGCCGTCGCAGATTCATGCAGCTCGCCGCGGCGACCGCCGCCGGCACTGCGCTGCCCGGGAGCATCGCGCGGGCAGCCTCGGTGCCGGCCGCCGTGCGCACCGGCACCCTCGCGGACGTCGAGCACGTTGTCGTGCTGATGCAGGAAAACCGGTCGTTCGACCACTATTTCGGGACCCTCAACGGCGTCCGCGGCTTCGGCGACCCGCGTCCGGTTTCGCTGCCGAACGGAAAACCGGTGTGGCATCAGGCCGATTCCAGCGGCGCCGTGACGCTGCCGTTCCGGCCCGCCGAGGACAACCTGGGCCTCACCTTCATCGAGGATCTCAACCACGACTGGAACGGCACGCACACCGCGTGGAGCACCGGCCGGTGGGACAAGTGGATCCCGGCGAAAACCCGCACCACGATGGCGTATCTGACCCGCAAGGACATCCCGTTCCACTACGCGCTCGCCGACGCGTTCACCGTCTGCGACGCGTACCACTGCTCGATGCTTTCCTCGACCGATCCGAACCGGTACTACTTGTACACCGGATGGACCGGAAACGACGGCTCCGGCAACGGACCGGTGCTGGGCAACGAAGAAACCGGCTACGGCTGGACCAGTTTCCCGGAAATCCTGGAAAAGGCCGGGATTTCGTGGAAGATCTACCAGGACGTCGGCGACGGCCTCGACAAGGACCACGGCTGGGGCTGGACGAAAGACCCGTACATCGGCAACTACGGCGACAACTCGCTGCTTTACCTGACCCAGTACCAGAAATCGGCTCCGGGCACGCCGCTCTACGACAAGGCCCGCACCGGCACGCACGCCACCGCGGGCGAGGGCTTCTTCGACCACCTCACCGCGGACGTCAAGGCGAACCGCCTGCCGCAGGTTTCCTGGATCGTGGCCCCGGAAGCGTATTGCGAGCATCCGGCGTGGCCGGCCAATTACGGCGCCTGGTATGTCTCCGGCGTCCTCGACGCGCTGACGGCCGATCCGGACGTGTGGAGCAAAACCGTCCTGCTCATCACTTACGACGAGAACGACGGTTTCTTCGACCACGTCGTGCCGCCGTATCCGCCGCGCGACGCGAACTGGGGAAAGTCGACGGCGAGCGTCGCCGGCGAATGGTACGAAGGCGGCGCGGCCGCGTCGTACGCCAAAGGAATGCCTTACGGACTCGGCCCGCGCGTTCCGCTGCTGGCCATCTCGCCGTGGAGCACCGGCGGCTGGGTCTGCTCGCAGACTTTCGACCACACCTCGCTGATCCAGTTCGTGGAAAAGCGCTTCGGCGTGCACAACCCGAACATTTCGCCGTGGCGCCGCGCAGTGTGCGGGGACCTCACGTCGGCGTTCGATTTCACCGGAGCCAACAGCGGTGTCCCGTCCCTGCCCGGCACCGGCGGATACCAGCCGCCCGCCGATCACCGCACCCCGCCGACCTATCACCCGGTGCCCCCGTCGAACGGTTCGCTCCCGAAACAGGAACCCGGCACCCGCAAAGCGCGCCCGCTGCCGTACGACCTGGCCGCGGACACCGAGGCCCGCGATGGCCGGATGTACTTCACCTTCGCCAACCTTGGCGACGCCGGAGCCGGATTCCACGTGACGTCCCGGATGCGTTCCGACGGTCCGTGGCCGTACACCGTGGAAGGCCACAAGTCGGTCACCGACAGCTGGCAGTTGCCCAGCGGCGCGGGAGATTGGTACCAGTACTCAGTTTTCGGCCCGAACGGCTGGCTCCGCGAACAGGAGGGAACGGTCGGCGGCTTGGGCCCGGAGGTGACCGCCCGGCACTACGACGGCTACGTGACGGTGACGTTCAAGAACCCGACCAGCCGCACGGTCACCTTCACCGGCGTGGACGCGTACGCGCCTTCGGAGTCGTACCACTACACGCTCGCCCCAGGCACCTCACGCGCGGTTCCGAAGTGGGGTGTGGCCAACGGCTGGTACGACATCACGGTCAAGGCGGATCACGACGGGAAATACGTCCGGCGCTTCGCGGGCCACGCGGAAACCGGCCGGGCCTCGACGAGCGATCCGGCTATCGCTACCAGCTGACCTCCCGATCACCGCCTTCGGAAGCCAGCCACCACCAAGCCCAGCACGGCCAGCACTACCGCCAGCCCGCCGAATCCCGCCCCCAGCGTGGCCGCCGACGCGAGCGCGCCGACCAACAGCGGACCACCGGCATCCCCCAGTTCACGACCGACCTCGGCCGCCCCCATCGTCTGCCCGAGCCGTTCCTTCGGTGCGGAACCAGCGAGGTGCGCGAACCCGATCGGCGTCGCCACCCCGACCCCGGCGCCGATCGCCACCGCCGCGACCACCACCCCCACGACGCCCGGCACGAGCGCGCCCAAAGCCAACCCGGCCGCGGTCAGCAGCAGCCCGCCGGCCATCCCCCATCCGTCGGGGATCCGTCCGGCGTCCCGCAGCCGACCGGCCCACGGCTGCACCAGCGCGGAGCACAACGCCAGCACCGACACCACCGCGCCGGTCGCGACCGTGCCGAGCCCGCTCGCCGCCCCGGTCACCGGCAGGAATCCGATGCCGACCGCGAGCGCTCCGGTCGTCCCGGCCAGCACCGCGGTCGGCCGGAGGAACCCGGGCTCAGCCAGCCGGCGGGCAAGGTCGAGCACGGTCTGCCGCTGCCGAGGCAACGGCTCCGGCGCGGGCACCGCCAGCGCGGCCCATCCGGCGACCACGAAGGCCAGCACCGCAAGAGTGCCGAACAGCAAGGAAAATCCGCCTACCGTGATCAGCACGCCGCCGAGCAACGGGCCCAGCGTGTACCCGACGCTCTTCCACGCGCCGTAACCGCCGAACGCGCGCCCCTGCCGTTTCGTCGGCGACAGCCGCGCGACCAGCGCTCCGGCCGCGGGCGAGAAGGCCGCCGCGGCCGCGCCCTGACCGAATCGCGCGAGCCCGACCGCCGCCGGATTTCCCGCGACGACGAAGGCCGCCGACGCGAGCGCGAACGCCAGCAGCCCGCCGAGCAGCACCGGCCGCGGCCCGATCCGGTCGGCCAGCGAACCGAACACCGGCTTGAGCACGACCTCGGCCCCGTCGTAGACCGCGAGCAGCAATCCCAGGGTCAGCAAGGAATCGCCGTGCGTGTACGCGCCGAGGCTGGCGGCGATGCTGTGCGCACCGAACGCCGTGACGAACCCGGCGGCGTACAGCGGACGCAGCTCAGCAGAACGCATCGGAAATCCTCACCTCCGGTCCGGGCCGGAAGACCCGCTTTGGTGTCGCCTGCGAAGGGAGCCGCTCAACCCGGGAACGCACGTCGGCCCCTCGCCGCCGCGGGCGGCCCTTCACATCTGGTGCAGGGCTTGGAAAACCTGCTCGGTGTAGTCGGCGAGCCGCTCCGCGCACTGCTTCAGCCGCTGCTCGGCCTCCGCCGCCGAGGGCGCGCCGAACACGTCGCGAGCCTTCAAGTCCCGATGCCAGCGCCGCAACCGCTCGAGGCTCTGCTCTTCCTCCTCCAGCTCGGCCATCGTGAACTTGCCGATCCGGATTTCCTTGGCGATCTCCGCGTCGAACTTCCCGCAGTCGGCCAGGAACTCCGCCCACTCCTCTTCCCGCTCGGCAGTGAACAGCTCCGCCAGCCGCGAGCCGTCGCGTTCGGCGGCGTCGAGCGTGATCACCTCGCCCTCGCCGCGTTCGGCCAGCTCGACGACCCGCGCGACGCCTCCGGCGAACCCGGGCACGTCCGGCACCGCCCAGGCGCCCTGCCCGATCGACAACGCGCCTGCCCGCCGCAGCTCCCGCCACACGGCGACCCGGTGCCGCGACGGCGCGGACGGCACCCGCACTACCAGCACCAGCCATCTGTCCCCTGCCACAGCGGTGAATGTAGCACGTGTTACATGCGTCCAGGTAGCGCACTGGTGCAGCTCGCGATCGAGGTTCGCGCTTTCCTTCTGCCGCACCGGATCCACCGCGCAGGACTAAGCGGCCTTCCGCGCGGCCACCCGTTCCACGATCCCGGCCTTGCTCCGCTCCGCCCGCTCCACCTCGAACCCGGCCGCGGCGAGCAACGGCAGCGGCCGCCGGGTCAGGTAATCCCCCAGCTGCCAAACGGTGAGCTTCTCCAGCAGCCGCTGAGCAGCGAGAACGAACCGGCGGTGGCTGCCGACGTGGTCCAGCAGCAGCAACTGCCCGCCCGGCCGCAGCACCCGGTGCATCTCCGCGAGCGCGCCGCGTTCGTCCGGCACGCCGCACAGGCCCAGCGTGCAGACGACCGTGTCGAACGTGCCGTCCGGGAACGGAAGCGACTGCGCGTCGGCCTCGGTCAGGGTCACCTCCCGCCCGGTCTCGGCGGCCCGGCCGCGGGCCAGGTCCAGCATCGACGGGCTGAGGTCGATTCCGGTCAAGCGCACGTCCGGCGGATACCAGGGCAGGTTCCGGCCGGTCCCGACCGCGACCTCCAGCACTTCCCCCGAAGCCTGCCCGCACACCCATTCGCGGCCGTCGGCGAGCAGCGCCCGCTCGAGCCACGCGATGTCGCGGTCGTAGCGCGGCGCGGCCTTGTCCCACGTCCGCCGCAGCCAGTCCGGTCCCCGCTCCGCCATCGTCGCGAACTCCTCTCCGCCGAGGTCTTCTCCGGCTACCCTCGCATCCCGCGGGGGACTTCGGCCACGACGCCGACCGGACCTGATGTCACAAACTCCCGGCGGCCGGCGTCCTGTGGGCGATCGACCCCGGAGCACGAAGGAGCCACCCATGACAGCGCCCGGCGAAGCGAGCCCGGACCTCGCCACCGAGACCTTCCTCGCCCACCGGAACCTCCTGTTCACCGTCGCGTACGAGATGCTCGGCTCGGCCGCCGACGCCGAGGACGTGCTGCAGGAGACCTGGCTGAAGTGGGCGGGCGTCAACCTCGACGAGATCCGCGAGCACCGCGCCTACCTGGTCCGGATCACCACGCGCCAGGCGCTGACCCGGCTGCGCACGCTCGGCAGGCGCAAGGAGTCCTACGTCGGCACCTGGCTGCCCGAGCCGCTGCTCACCGCGCCGGACGTGGCCGAGGACGTCGAACTCGCCGACCACGTGTCGATGGCGATGCTGCTGGTGCTCGAAACGCTGCGGCCGACCGAGCGCGCGGTGTTCGTGCTGCGCGAGGTCTTCGACCTGCCGTACGACGAAATCGCCGAGGCGGTCGGCAAAACCCCGGCCGCGGTGCGGCAGATCGGGCACCGGGCGCGGTCGCACGTGTCCGCCCGCCGTCCGCGCGGCGACGTCACGCCCGCCGAAACCAGGGGTGCGCTCGAAGCGTTCCATCGGGCCGTCGAGACCGGCGACCTGCAGGGACTGCTCGATCTGCTCGCCCCGGACGTCGTCTTCCTCGGCGACGGCGGCGGCGTGAAACAGGCGGTGCTGAGGCCGATCGTCGGCGCGGACAAGGTCGCGCGCCTGCTGGCCGCCGGGAGCGCCCAGATCCCCGCACCGCTGCGCCCGATGCAGGTCAACGGGCACCCGGCGCTGGTGCTGAAGCTCGACGGCGAGGTCGACACGGTGCTCACGCTCCGCATCGACGAGGGCAAGATCACCGGCCTGTACGCGGTGCGGAATCCGGCCAAACTGTCGCATATGGACACGGAAACCTCCCTGCGCCGCTGAATCCGGCCGGGGCCGCGGAAAGCGGCCCCGAAGCTGGCGCGCGCCACCCGGTCGGACCATGCCATCCTGGTCCGACCAGAGGCGGCCCGCCGGGCCGCCGCCGTACCGAGGAGAGGACCGACGTGGGCGTTGTCAGCTGGATCGTGCTGGGCCTGATCGCCGGATTGATCGCGAAGGCCCTCATGCCGGGCAAGGACCCGGGCGGCTGCATCATCACCATCCTGCTCGGGATCGGAGGCGCGTTCGTGGGCGGCTGGATCGGCAAAACGCTGTTCCACACCCAGCTCGGGACGTTCTTCGACCTGCGCACGTGGGGTCTCGCGGTGCTCGGCGCGCTGGTCATCCTGACCGGCTACCGGCTCATCGTGGGCGGCCGCCGCCGCGACTGACCCGTGCGGGCGGCCGGCCGCATCCGGCGGGCCGCCCCTTCGCTTTCGCGGCGCACCGGCCGCATTCCGCGCCCTCGCCCGCACGGAGCTTCGAATCGAACTCGACCCCGGATTCCGGCCGCGTTTCGTGGCAGAATCAGCGGAGAAGTCCCGGCCAGGTCGACGGGCGGAGCGGACGATGGCGCTGCGCGACCACGAACAACAGCAGCTGGACGAGATCGAACGCCGCCTCGCCCAGGAAAATCCGCGCCTTGCCCGCCGCTTCGAGAAGTTCCGCCCGATGCCGGTCGTCACCTTCGCCGCGGCCGCGCTCGGGGTGCTCAGCGTGTTCCTGACCGGCCTGGTGACCCTGGTGGTCGGCTTCGGGATGGGCTCCGCCCCGCCGATCATCGTGGGCGCCGTGCTGACGACGGCGATCCCGCTCGCGCTCGTCTGGTTCTACCGCTGTCATTGGCGCTGACTCGCGCCCGTGCCTGGATCGGGCGCTGGTTCGCCGGGAAGATCCGCGCCTTTGCCCGCTGGCTCGACAAGTTCCTCCCGAGTTCGGCAGCCACCCCCCGCCTCGACTGGCTTGGCCACGCTGGCAGTCAGGCTCGACGTGGGCTTCACCGCAACGAACCCCTCGCGATCATCCAGGCCTGGTGCCGCCTCGCCGGGAAGATCCGCGCCCTCCGGCAGTCACCACCGGCTTGACCACGCGCACAGCCGAGTCCGGCAGAAGCTTCACCGCGCCGAGCGCAGTACCGCAGCGATCCCCCGGTTCTGCCGCCATCCCCTCACGCGGCGACGCGCCCCCGCGAGAAACGGCGGTACAGCGCGAATCCCGCGATGGCGGTGACCAGTTCCCAGGCGATCGTCGTGATCAGCGACACCGACAGCACGTCGAGCCGGTCCGGCGACGAGGACCGGAGCTGGCCCCGCGCGTCGACGCGGACGCGGGTCAGGCCGCGGGCCGCCGGGTCGGAGCGCAGCGGGATGGTCGCTTCCTCGGCGCCGCCGTCCGGGGCGGTCCACCGGACGCGCCGGGTGTCGGGCACCGCGGCGCCCTCGGTCCCGCGCAGGGCACCGGATCCGGGCTGGACGGCGGCAACTACGGACCGGCCGGGCGCGCGGTCGATCGCCGCCGAGCCCTGCCGGTGGATCCACAGCCCCAGCGCGACCCCGGCCAGCGCCGAGACCGCGACCGCCGCGGCCAGGACCGGGAGGAGGAACACGCGCCCGCGCACCGCGGACCCGCGGAAACCACCAGAAGCCATGCTCCGAGAATGCCGGGAAAACCGGGAACCCGGGAGGGTTTGCGAACAAATGTGCCCAAGTCGCGGGAAAAAGCGTCCGCGGCGGGCAATCGGCACCGCGCCAACACCCGATTTCACCCGTTCTTTTCACTCATTCGTGCGTAACGCCACACAGAGGCAACCTCGGACGACCCTGGTCGCCCCGTTTAGCCGCGTCGTTTATTGCCGCCGTCGTCCGCCAGTACGTGGGATTCTTCCGAACCGCGCCCTTAAGCGCCGGACGCGCTCAGCAACGCCAGCCCGGTGGCCGTCACCGCGTGCCGGACGGTATTCCCGTCCCGCTGGCTTTCGACTAGCCCCGCGCGGCGCAGGACACTCGTGTGTTTGCTCGCCGCGACCGGGGTCACGCCGATCTCCCCGGCCAGTTCGGCGGTGGACCGCGGGACCGCCAGCGCGTGCAGGGCCCGGGCCCGGATCTCGCCGAGCAGGTCCGGCAGCGGGTCCGGGGCGGCCTCGAGCGCACGCTCCTCGGCCCGGGCCAGTACCACCGGCTGCTCCGGTCCGGTCGCCGGATCCGGTTCCACGACCCGGAAATACGCCGGGATCACGAGCAAGCCTCCGAAGTAGACACTGCGGTCCGCGGAAGGCCCTCCGGAGAACTCCGGGCTCTCCCAGCGAATCGGCGCGACCTGTCTGTTCCCGGCGGACGGCCGCACCGGAGTCTCGCGCGCCGCGCCGTACGACGTGAGCGCCGATCCGAGCAGCGCGCGGGCCCCGTCGGCCACCTCGCCGACCCACGACGGCGCGACTCCGTGCACGAAAAACGTCTGCAGGTCGGCGCGCAGCCTCGTTTTCTCCACGCGCACGACGCCGTCTCCCGCGACCGGGCCGAGCTGCCGCCGCTCGGCCGGTCTCCCTATCCCCGTGCCGCGGCCGGACGGCAGCGCCTTCGCGGCCCGGGCGGACAACTCCAGTGCGGGCGCCGGACGCGGATGCGGCAGCAGCCCCTCCCGGCGAAGCTGCTTGCGGACGCGCGCGGACCAGACCCGCGGCCCGGCCGCCGGGCGGCGGCTCTGCAGCGCGGTGAGGCTCAGCACCAGTTCCCACAGCGGATCGGGGCCGGTGCGCCCCCTCGCCCGGCCGAAATCGTCGTCGGTGAAATGAATGCGCAACGCCATGTGGCTCCCCCTGCCCCCCGACATGGTTGCTCTTCCAGGGTGCCGCGCCGGTCCGGCTCTGTCCAGGCGCTTTTTCCGTTCGGGGAAAGAACCCACCGAATGCCAGCGAATCTCGCTGAATCAGGTGGTCCTTGTGCCGGGGAGGCGAGGCAAATCGGGTCGTTGGATCGGAGTCCGCATTCGGCGAACGTGCCGCGGGCACGCCCGGATGCACTCCGATCCCGCCGGTGCGAGCGGCTTCCGGGCGGCGCGGCGAGTGCCGACAGACCAGCAGTTCCCGACATTTGCCGCAGCGATTTCCCCCACCCGGGCGACAAAAGCCGCGCCGCAATAGCGAAACGGGGCCCGGCCGCGTGGGCCGGACCCCGTTTCCGGTGCCTTCAGTGCGTCGGACTCAGCCGAGCAGGAGGCCGTTGCCGCCGGCGACGGCGTTGTCGAAGCGCTTGCTGATCTCGGCCCAGTTGAAGATGTTCCACAGGGCGTTGACGTAGTCCGGCTTCACGTTCTTGTAGTCGAGGTAGAACGCGTGCTCCCAGACGTCGACCAGCAGGATCGGCACGGTCGGCAGGATCAGGTTGTTGTGGTGGTCGCGCAGCTGCTGGGTGATCAGGGTCTTGCCGATCGGGTCCCAGGACAGTGCGCCCCAGCCGTTGCCCTGGATGGTGGTGGACACGGCGGTGAACTGGGCCTTGAACTTGTCGAACGAGCCGAACGCCTCGTCGATCGCCGCGGCCAGCTCGCCGGTCGGCTTGTCCCCACCCTCGGGGGAGAGGATCTTCCACCACACGACGTGGTTGGCGTGCCCGGCCAGGTTGAACGCCAGCGTGGTCTCCAGGCCGACGATCGAGCCGAAGTCGCCCGCCTCGCGCGCGGCGGCGAGCTTGTCCAGCGTGTCGTTCGCGCCCTTGACATAGGTCGCGTGGTGCTTGCTGTGGTGCAGCTCGTTGATCTCGCCGGAGATGTGCGGCGCGAGGGCGCCGTAGTCGTAGTCGAGTTCGGGCAGCTCGTACCGGGCCATGGGGCCCTCCTTCTTTCTTCGACATCAAGTCTTGCCCCCTCGAACCTAGTAGCACACCCCCGCCCCGGGCGAGCGGGGGCGGCCTCGGCGCCACAGGCTGGAACCTGGTTGAGTGAATGTTCAACTTCCAGTACTGAACGGCTTCGCCGACCACTCAGCGTGACCGGTTTGTCCGGCCCGCGCCGGTCCCCCGGCACCCGGTACGGTGAGTCCCATGGCGACGTCCCGGCTCGGCAGCGTGCAGCGGGTGCTGCTGCTGTTCGCGCTGGCGCTGGGCATCGCGGTGATGCACCACGTGCCCTCCCCCGGCACCGGGCACGCCATGACGAGCCAGGTGTCGGTCGAGACGCACTCGTCCGCCCCGGCCGCCGACTCCGGCATGCCCGCCGGCGAGCATTCGATGCTGCACCTCTGCCTGGCCGTCCTGTACGCGGCCGGCGCGCTCGTGCTCGGCCTGCTGGCCTTCCGCCGCCGCCCCGCCGCGAAGGCGGTGTTCGACGGCACGCGCGGCTCCCCCGCCGCCGACCGCCCTCCCGACAGACGGGGCCGCGTCGTCCTGGCTTCTCTCTGCGTGTTGCGAACCTGATCGGCATTGCGCTTTCCGGTCTTTCCTCGCAATTTTCCTTTTGAGAGAAGGTTTTTTCGTGCGCAAAATCTTTTTCAGCGGCGCCGTGCTGGCCGCGTCGCTCCTGCTCGGCGCGTGCGGCAACGCGGAAACCTCCGCGCCCGCGCCCAGTGCGCAGGCGGGGCACAACGCCGCGGACGTCGCGTTCGCCCAGCAGATGATCCCGCACCACCAGCAGGCGCTGGAGATGGCGAAAATGGTGCCGTCGCGCAGCAACGACCCGAAGGTGGTCGACCTGGCCGGCCGGATCGACCGGGCGCAGGACCCGGAAATCCGGCAGATGCAAGGCTGGCTGGCGACCTGGGGCGTCCCGGCAACCAGCCACTCCATGCCGGGCGGCCACGAAATGTCCGGCGGCCACGCGATGACCGGGATGATGTCGGACGCCGACATGAAAAGCCTGGACGCGGCCAAGGGCCCGGCCTTCGACCGGTCGTGGCTGGAGATGATGATCAAGCATCACCAGGGCGCGGTGGAGATGGCGAAGACGGAACTGGCCCAGGGCGCGGATGCCGGGGCCAAGGCGCTGGCGCAGCGGATCATCGACGCGCAGCAGGCGGAGATCGCCGAGATGCAGGGGTTGGTGAAGGGCTGACGGCGTGGGGTGCCGGGGTCGCCGGTGCGGCTCCGGCGCCCTTGCCCGCCGACTCGTGGTCGAGAGCGGCGGACGCCGTGCGGCAGGTCCGAGCCACCCGGCCGGGCAGAGGTCCGGGCCGATCGGCCTAGGTCAGTCCGCCTTCACCGGACGCCGCTCCCGGCCCGCGACGCCGTCCGGAGCGGAGTTCCGACCTGGTGCAGATGCCGCAGGACGTCCGCGTAGGTGCGCAGCAGTCCGCCCTGGCTGTAGCTGATCCCGCGGGCCAGGCAGAAGTCCCGCACCAGCGGCTGTGCCCGGTGCAGGGTCGCCATCGGGATGCTCGGGAAAAGGTGGTGCTCGAT
Organism: Amycolatopsis sp. AA4; assembly: GCF_002796545.1. Taxonomy (GTDB): domain Bacteria; phylum Actinomycetota; class Actinomycetes; order Mycobacteriales; family Pseudonocardiaceae; genus Amycolatopsis. The sequence goes on along the minus strand of NZ_CP024894.1, from coordinate 3,172,679 downwards.
TTGGTAGTTCAGCCCGCCCAGCGCGTACGTCATCCAGCGGCCGCCGCGGACGTTGTGCGACGTCAGCACTTGGCGGCGGAGGAAGTCCAGGCGGTGCCCGGGTTCCAGGTGCGGCATCGCCTTGTGGTTGGGCGCGAACGAGCATCCCATGTAGACACCCCAGGCGGCGTGGTGGACCACGATGAACACCGCGGCGATTCCCGGCGGCAGCAAGAGAAACACGGCCGTGAGATAGGCGGCGACGTGGACGGCCAGCAGGATCGCGTCGAGCCTGGGGGGACTTGGTTCCGCCGTGCCGCACCGCTTTGATCCCCGACCAGTGCAGGTCGACGCCTTCCAGCAACAGCAACGGGAAGAACAGGAACGCCTGGTATTTCGCCATCCAGCGCAGGAAACCCGCCTTCGCGCGGCTTTGCCGGGCGCTGAACGCCAGCGCGGGAATGTCGATGTCCGGGTCGGATTCTTCGAGGTTCGGGTTCGCGTGGTGGCGCGTGTGCTTGCCGACCCACCAGCCGTAGCTCAGCCCGACCAGCGCGGCCAGCGCCGTGCCCGTCGCGTCGTTCGCGCGGCGGCCGCGGAAGATCTGCTTGTGGCCGGCGTCGTGGCCGAGGAAGGAAAGCTGGGTGTAGCCGACGGCCAGCAGCGCCGCGGTGCCGAGCTGCCACCAGCTGGCGGCGCCGAGCGCGAGCAGCACCCACGCCCCGCCGAACGCGAGCAACGCCGCCGCGCCGCGCACGAGGTAGTGCACCGGACGGCGGCGGAACAGCCCCGCGTCTTTCACCAGAGCCGAAAGCTCGGCGAACTCGCTCCCGTGCCCGGTGCCCTCTGCCGGTCTGTCCATTTCCCGCTCCGCATCGGATGGTGTGCCGGACAACCGCGGTGGTTCGACAAGGATGAAGGCCCGGCGCGCTCCCGGCGCCGGTACTCGCGGGAAGGTCCCGCGCCCCTCGGTCGCGGCGGCCGGACGGCGCACTCGCACGACTGAGGTCTCGCCGCCGAGCCTACACCCCGGACCGTTGGCGAAGGGGAATCCGGCCCGGCCGGGGGAACTTTTCCGCCGCGCCCGGCCAGGTCCATTCGAGTGTTCCCGCCGGTGCCGCGCCTCGCTCCGGAATTCCCTTGCGACCACGGGATCCTTGGACTTCTCGCCAGTCCTCCCGCCGGGTGTCCGGGACGCGGCGGCGCGCCGGGTGCGGCCGAGGGTGTACCGTCAGTGGTGTCCGAGAACATCTCGTGCGCCGGCAGTCCCGGCTGATCCGGTCAGGGCGCACGCACGCCATGTCGTCGGGCCCACGGCACACCGCCGTCACTCCCTCGCGGCCTGTCAGCCGCCGAGCTGCCCTCGCTTCGGCCGCCCCGCGCGGCATCAGCCAGTGGCGCCCTCCCGGGACGACGGCGGTGCGACGTGGACCAGCCGCCCGGTTCGTCTTGTTCCGTCGCGGTTCTGGCTTTGCCGAAAGGAAAACTCATCACTGCCGCAGTCAGTTCGCCGCTCTTCAGCCATCCCGTCGCCGAAAGCCCGCGCCCCGGCGCGCTCGTCCGGCCGCAGGAGGACCGCTACGGCGGCCTGTTCCGCCAGCCCGGCTCTCCCGCGTCGCCCGCCGGACCGGCGGAATCGCAGCCGATTTCCCGGCGAGCGCGCCACCGTCGCTGATTCCGCCCCTCGACCCTCGGCGAAGACGGAACTTTTTGGTTGACTCGAAGCCATGGCCGAGACTTTCGGGGTTCCCCGTCCGGACAAAATCGACTACTACGCCCAGGTCGCCGAAGCCGGACGCGACTACAAACGGCAGGTAGTGGCCGCGCTCGACCTGCGCCCCGGCCTGACCGTGCTGGACGTCGGCTGCGGTCCCGGCACCGACCTGCCCGCCATGGCCGACGCGGTGGGCGCCACGGGTTCGGTCCTCGGAGTGGACACGGAACCGGCGATGGTCGCGGAAGCGGAACAGCGGGTCTCGTCCCTGCCGCAGGTGTCGGTCCGGCTGGGCGACGCGCAAGCGCTGCCGCTGGCCGACGCGAGCGTCGACCGGGTACGGGCGGACCGGATGGTCCAGCACGTCGCCGACCCCGCCGCGGTTTTCGCTGAACTGCACCGCGTCCTGCGGCCGGACGGGCTGGCGGCGATCGCCGAACCGGATTGGGACAGCCTGGTGGTCGACCCCGGAGAGCGCTCGACGAACCGTGCGTTCAACCGGTTCGTGTGCTCGACGATGGTGCGGAACGCGACCGTCGGCCGTTCCCTGGCGAGGCTGGCGTTGGCTGCCGGACTGGAGGTGCGCGACGTTTCCGTTGCCACGCCAGTGTTCCGCGATTTCGGGACGGCGGACAAGATTCTCGGGCTGAGCCGCAACACCGAACGCGCGGTGCGCGCGGGCCAACTGGACCGGACTGCCGCCGACGAATGGCTGGCGGCACTGGCCGCAGGCCCGTTTTTGGCGGCGAGCATGGTTTTCATCGGGGTCTTCGTCAAGCCTTCCGCTTGACCATCTCCGAGATCCACACCGGCGCGTACGGCGACGTGCAGTTCGGCGGCGTCGGATAGTCCTTGAGCACGCCGAGCCGCTCGCCGATGCCGATCGCGCGGGCGCACAGGCCGGGGTTTTCGATGCCGATCTGGGCGAGACACTGGTTCATCGCCCACTGCAACCTCTCCGGGGCGTCCTTCATCTCGGCTTCGATGACGTCGAGCAACCCGGAAAGGTCGAGCCCCGCGGGCTTCTTCGCGACGCGGTCCGCGGTCAGCGCCCATCCCGCGCTCGCGACCACCGGGTCGGGGTCCTCGAGCCAGACGACGCGAAGATCCTCGGCGTGGCGGCTCTTCTTGACGATGTTCGCGAGGAGCCAGTCGTGGACTTTGGGCTTGCCCGCCTCGCGCAGCATCCGGTCGAGGTCGTCGCGCTCGAACTGCTTCGGCCTGGCAACGAGGATCGCGAGCAGGCGGGCATTGGTGTCCCCGGTCTGCCAAAGTTCGCGGGCGAGATCGGGCTGGGCTTTGAGTTCTTTGGCGAGGGCGCGAAGCTTGCCGAGGTTGACGCTGTGGTCGTCACCGTGGTTCTCGTTGACGGCCCGGATCCTGGGATCGTCCATCTCCGCGAGCCGGTCGAGGACCCCGTCGAGGGTTGCGTCGGCCACGAGAACCTCCCTGCTCAGGTGCGGACAGCGCCGAGGTTACGCGAAAGGGCGCGGTAACGCGGACGGACTCAGGGACGTCTCTCTGACATGACCCGGGTCCGCTTCGCCGTCGCCGCCATCGCAGTGACCTTGACGCTGGCCGCGTGCACCGAGAACCCGCCCGCCCAGCATGCTGTCGCGGCAGCGCCGCCGACGAGCCAGCTCAGCCCGGAACCCGCCCAGACCACGGCCCCGACTACGGCACCGCCGGCTGCCTCAACCTCGGCCAAGGCGACCAGCGCACCCAAGACCAGCACGCCGAAAGCCAACCAGCGCGACCTCTCGACCGGCCCCGGTTGCGGCCAGCGGGCGGTCACCGCGGGCAAGTTCAACCCTCGCTGCAAGGAATACCAGGGCTACCTCGACCCCGGCGGGCCCGGCCGTCCGAAGACCTCCGGTGAAATCCAGCACGATTACCTCTGCCAGCAGGGTCAGCTGCCCAAGTCGGAGTGCTGACTCCCGGCCAGAAACTCCTCCGGAGCAGGAATCGGCACCCGCACCCAGTTGTTCACCCGGGTGAACGTCGCGCCGCCCATGCGGCCCACCGGCTGGTACGCGTCCTGGTCCAGCCTGCCGTCCGGGCGCAGCAGGCGGTCGTCCACCGCTACCCCGACGACCTCGCCGAACACCAGGTGCGCGCCCCGGAACTCCTCGATTTTCACCAGCGTGCATTCCAGGCTCGGCCCCGTCCCGGCGGGATGGGGTGCGGCGATCCTCACCCCGGATTCCCACGACAGCCCCACGTGCTCCGCCTCGTCCACCGAAGAGTCCACAGTGGACGCAGTGCGCGCGACCAGTTCCTCTTGCCCGCTCAGCGCTATCGTGATCGCGAACTCTCCCTGAGCCGAGATATTGGTCAGTGTGTCCTTCGGCGCTTCGGAAATCGAGAAGACCACCGTCGGCGGGTCCATCGTCAGCGGCGCGAAGTAGCTGAACGGCGCGAGGTTCCGCACGCCCGCGCCGTCCACCGTGCTCACCCACGCGATCGGGCGCGGGACGACGGCGTTCTTCACCATCCACACGAAAGCACCGCGATCGGCGTCGGTGTTGCTGCTGTACACGGAACCTCACTCTGTCACTGTCCGTCCCCCGAGCATGGTCAATTCCGACCGTACGCTCAGTAACTCGGCCGCCGCAGCGGTGACCGGATCGTGGGCGAAGACCGCCAGATCGGCGAGGGAACCGACACTCAGTGTGCCCTTGACCGACTCCGCGTGTTCCAGCCACGCCGGGCCGATGGTCCACAGCCGCAGCGCTTCTTCCCTGGTCAGCGGGCTGGCGACGGCGGAGTAGGCGTTCGGGCCGGGCGAGCCGGTGAAGGTCGCGACGCCGCGGCGCCAGTCCGGCACGGTCACCGGGGCGTCCGAGCTGTCGGCGACCGCCACGCCGTGGTCCAGCAGCGCCCGCGCGGGGAACGCGTCAGCCCACCGCGCCTCGCCCAGCACGCGGACCATCGACGGGCCGCTGTAGGTGCGCATCAGCGAGCTGGTGATGACCCCGATGCCGGACCGCGCCAGCCGGGAGAGCACCGCGGCGGACAAGAAGGTGCCGTGGATCAACGCGTGCCGGGCGTCTGGCCACGGGTCGGCCGCCTGGGCCGCCTCGATGGCGTCGACCACCGCGTCCGCGGCCCGGTCTCCGGTCACGTGGACCTGCACCCGGACCCGCCGGACGTGGGCGGCCAGGACCAGTGCGTGCAGCTCACGGACCCGCGCGTCGTCGTCGGGGCCGAAGGTCACCAGGCTGCCGTGCCCGCCGGACGGGTACGGCGAGTGCATCCACGCGGTGCAGTGCGTCGGCACCCCGTCGGCGAACAGTTTGATCCCGCCGATCCGCAGCAGGTCGTCGCCGACCGAGAAATCCGTCTCGTCCAGCAGGCGCGCGAGCGAGGCGGCGGACGTCGCCGGCGACGGCCAGTTCCAGTGCAGCAGCGCGGTGATCCGCATCCGCAGGCGGCCGGCGGCGTGCAGGTCCCGGTAGTCCTGCCACAGGTCCGGCGGGACGATCGGGTCGGTCACGCTCGTCATCCCGAGCGCGTTCAGCCGTTCCATGGTGCGCACGATCGAATCCAGCCGGACGGACCGGCTCGGCTTCGGCACCAGCGAAGCGACCAGTTCCTGCGCACTCTCCACGAGCACCCCGGTCGGCTCGCCCGCGGCGTCCCGCACGATCTCCCCGGCTTCCGGATCCGGTGTCGCCGCGGTGATCCCGGCCCGCTCGAGCGCCGCGCTGTTCGCCCACACCTCGTGGGACGACGCGTGATGCAGCACCGCCGGCCGCCCGCCGGTCACCTCGTCGAGCCAGGCGCGCGTCGGCGCCGCTCGTCCGTCGGCGAACTCGGCGATCGTCGTTTCCCGCCAGCCGCGGCCGACGAGCCACTCCCCCGGCGGCGCGTCGGCCAACGCGCGAGCCACCGAAGCCAACGAAGAGGCAGCGGAAAGGTCCACGGCGAACTCCGGACCGGCGGCCGCGTGGAAGGCCAGGTGCAGATGCGCGTCGTTCAGTCCAGGAAGGACAGTCCGGCCCGCCAGTTCGATGACCCGCGCGTCCGGTGCGGCCGCGGCGGACACCGTCTTGTCGTCGCCGACCGCGGCGATCCGGCCGTCCGAAACCAGCACCGCGGAAGCGGTCCCGACCTCCGGGTCGAAGGTCCGGACCACTCCGCCGCGCAGCAGTACCTGCTCGGTCATACCGCCGCCAATTCCGGGACGTCGCCGCTCGGCACCACGGCCTGATGCTCCGGATGCCAGGCCACGACCACCTCGTCCCCCGGCCGATGGTCGTGCGCGACCCCGGCCGCCAGCACCGCGCACCCGCGCGCCCCGTCGGAATACCGCAACCAGATCCGCGTGTGATCGCCGACGTACACGATGTCGGTCACCCGCGCGCTCGCCCTCTGGTGTCCGCTCGGGACTGGCGCCGCGGGGGCGTGCAAGGTCAACCGCTCCGGCCGCACGATCGTCACCTCCCCCGGCGTCAGCGACAACGCATTGGACTCGCCGACGAACTGCGCGACGAACAACGTTTCCGGCCGCTCGTACAATTCCTCCGGCGTGCCGATCTGTTCGATCCGGCCGTCGTTGAACACCGCGATCCGGTCCGACAACGTCAGCGCCTCCTGCTGGTCGTGCGTCACGAAAAGGAACGTCATGCCCAGTTCCCGGTGCATCCGCGCGATCTCGCGCTGCAATTGGTCCCGCAGTTTCTTGTCCAACGCGCCGAGCGGCTCGTCCATCAGGAGCGCACGCGGTTCGTACACGACCGCCCGCGCGAGTGCGACGCGCTGCTGCTGACCGCCGGAAAGCTGGCGCGGCAACCGGTCCCGCACCGCCGACAGCCCGACCAGCTCCAGCACCTCGTCCACCCGCCGCGCGACCTCCGCCTTCGGCACCTTGCGCTGGGTCAGTCCAAACGCGACGTTGCGCGCCACCGACAGATGCGGAAACAGCGCGTACTGCTGGAAAACCACGCCGAGGTTCCGCCGGTGCGGTTTGAGCCGCGAGATCTCCTGACCGTCCACAGTGATCGATCCGGACGTAAGCGGGGTGAACCCGGCGATCATCGACAGCATGGTCGTCTTGCCCGAACCGGAAGGGCCGAGGAAGGTCATGAACTCGCCGTCGGCGATGTGCAGCGAAACGTCGTCCACGGCGGGCCGGTCGACGCCGGGGTAGGCCTTCGTCACGTGTGCGGTCGCGATTCCGTCAGTCATGATTGCTCTTTTCGGCGCAGAACGGCGGGGACGAACAGCAGAACGGTGGTGAACACGACGATCAGGCTCGACGCGGCGGCGATCGTCGGGTCGATTTCCAGCACGATCGATTCGTACATTTTCACCGGAAGCGTTTTGATCGCGGGCGTCTGCAGGAACAACGCGACCACGACCTCGTCGAACGACGTGGCGAAGGCGAACACGAATCCGGAGAGCACGCCGGGCGCGATGATCGGGAGCACGACCTTCCGCATGGTCGTGAACCGGGGCGCGCCGAGGCTGGCCGCGGCCTTCTCCATGATCGGGTCGTACCCGGCCAGGCTCGTCCGAACGGACGTGAGCACGAACGGCAGCCCCAGCACCGCGTGCGCCAGCACGAAACCGAGCATCGTGCCGTTCAGCTGCCAGCGCAGGAAAACGCCGTAGATCGCGACCGCCACCACGATGCCGGGCAGGATCATCGGAGCCATCAGCAGCTGCCGGACGACGCCCCGGCCGCGGCCGCGCATCCGGTCGAGCGCGAAAGCGGCCGCCACGCCGAGCACGGTCGCCAGCGCCGCCGCGAGCAGGCCGACCTGGACCGAATTCGCCAGCGCGGCCAGCCATTGCTTGCTGGTGAAGAACTCCGCGTACCAGTGCCACGACCAGTCCTTCGGCGGGAACTCGAACGTCGAGCCCGCGCCGAAGCTCATCGGGATCACCACGAGCGTCGGGGCGACGAGCACGAACGCGACGAGGACGACCCATGCGCGCAGGCCCCAGCCGAGGCTCCGCTGCCGCACCGCGGCGGCCCTGCTGATCGACGGATTGTCAGCCACGGCCGGCACCTCCCGCCGCACTCGTGCCCAGCGGCGCGGCCACGCGGCCGAGCACGGCGAGCACCACGAGAGTGACGACCAGCAGGATCGTCCCGAGCGCACCGGCGCCCGCGAAGTCCAGCAGGTCGTTGACCTGGGTCCCGATCACCTGCGCGACCAGCGCCTGCTGCGGCGTGCCGAGCAGCGCCGGGGTGATGTAGAAGCCCAGCGACATGATGAACACCACCGACACGCCGGCCAGCACGCCCGGCATCGACAGCGGCAGGTAGACCCGCAGGAACGCGATCGGACGCCGCGCGCCGAGGCTGCTCGCCGCGTGCAGCAGGGTGCGGTCGATGCCGAGCATCGAGCTTTGCAGCGGCAGCACCATGAACGGCAGCATCACCTGCACCATCGCGACCGTCACGCCGGCCACCGAACCCAGGAGCACGACGCCGTCGAAGCCGATCGCCGACAGCGCCTTGTCGAGGACGCCGCCGCGCTGTTCGAGCACGTACCAGGCGAAGTTGCGCGCCATCAGGCTGGTCCAGAACGGCATCAGCACCAGCAGCGTCAGGAGAGACCGGGCGCGACGGCCGACGAGCGTCATCGCGTACGCGTACGGATAACCGATGACGAGCGTGGCCGCGGTGATGATCAGCGCGGTCCGCAAAGTCCGCAGCAGCACGCGAAGCTGCACCTCGTCGCCGAGCACCGCCAGGTAGTTGCCGATCCCGAACGACGGTTCGGCGAAGCTCCGCCAGAGGATCACCGCGAGCGGGTAGAAGAAGAACACCAGCACCACCGCCGCGGCGGGGAGCAGCAGCCACGAAGTCCGCCGTTTTTCGCGCCCGGCCCGCGGCACGGCCGGGGCGCGGGTGGCCGCGGCGGTCATCCGGTCGTCCAATCCGACCACGCCTTCACCAGCGCGGGCCGGTTCGCCGCCCAATAACGCACGTTGCTGAGCACTCGCAAGTCCTCCTTGCCCTCGCCCCAGATGTCGAGCTGGCGGGCGATCTCCGAGCGGGCGGCGGGGGCGGCCGTGTTGGCCGGTCCCACGCCCGCCCGCGCGGCGAAGTCCGCCGCCTGCGCCGGTTGCGAGGCGAAGCGGATGAGCTTCTTCGCCTCCTCGGCGCGTGCCGTCCCCTTCGGCACCACCAAGACATCCCAGGTCACCGGCACTGGGATGCCAGGCACCACTTTCCAGTTCGTCGCCCCCGCCTTGAGCAGCGAGAACGCCCGCGCGCTGACGATCAGCGCCAGATCCGCCTGCCCGCCGGCCATGCGCTGCTGCTGGTCGCCGTACGTGCTGCTGATCGCCAGTTGCGGCCGGATCCGGTCGTACATCCGCAGCGCGCGGCGCATGTCGAGCGGGTACAGCCGGTCTCGCGGCACGCCGTCGGCCAGCAGCGCCGCCTCGATCGTGCCGACGCTCGGGTCGCCGCCGTAGATGATGCGGCGGCCCGGGAACTGCTTGGGATCGAAGAAATCCGCGAGTTTCGTCGGCGGATGCTGGCCGTAGACCTTCGAGTCGTACATCAGCATCATGCCGAAGAACGCGTCCGGCACCCCGCAATCGGTGAGCGAGCCCTCCGGGAACCCGGCGGCCTGCGCACCCATGTCGACGGGTTCGAGCAGGCTGCCGCACACCGCGGCGGCAGCGGACGCGTCGGTGTCGACGACGTCCCACGTCACCTTCCCGGCCTCGACCATCGCCTTGAGCTTGGCGTTGTTCGACGGGCCGTCGAGGGTGACCGTGGTCCCGGTCTGCTTCTCGTACGGGTCGAGCCACGCGGCGCGCTGGCCCGCCTGGTACGCGCCCTGGCCGTAGGAAACGAACACGAGCGAGTTCGGGCCGCCCTCGGAAATCGCGCAGCCGGCGGTGGCGAGCAGAAGCGCGGCGGACAACAGCGTCGGCATCCGGCGTCTCATGGCTCCTCCGTCAGCTCGCCGCGGCCGCGACGTGCTTGCCCAGCACGTCCGCCAGCGTGTCGATCTGGTCCTCGGTGATCACCAGCGGCGGCGACAGCACGATGCTGGTCCCGGACGCGCGGACCACCACCCCGTCCGCGCGGCAGCCCGCCTGCACCGGGGCGGTGGGCCGGTCGGCGAACTCGATGCCGAGCATCAGGCCGACGCCGCGGACCTCGCGCACGTGCGGCAGCTCGGCGAGCGGGTCGAGCCGCGCGCGCAGCCGGGCGCCGAGGACGGTGGCGCGTTCGAGCAGGTTCTCCTTTTCGATGAGGTCGAGGTTCGCCAGCGCGACCGCCGCGCCGACCGGGTGGCCGTTGTAGGTGAAGCCGTGCAGGAACGTCGCCCCGTCGGCGAGTTCGAGCACCCTCCGTCCGATCAGGACCGCGCCCATCGGGATGTACCCGCTGGTGAGCCCCTTCGCGGTGACGATCATGTCCGGTTCGACGCCGAAATGCTCGCTGCCGAACCAGTGCCCGGTGCGGCCGAACGCGGTCACGATCTCGTCCATGATGAGCAGAATCCCGTGTCGGCGCAGCACTTCCTGGACGCGCGGCCAGTAGCCCTCCGGCGGCGGCACCATCCCGCCGACGCCGAGCACCGGCTCTCCGATGAACGCGGCGATCCGCTGCGGACCGATTTCCTCGATGCGCTTCTCCAGCTCTTCCACCAGAAGGTCTGTCGCATGTGGACCGTGTTCGAGGCCGTGCGGTTTGCCGAGCCATTCGACGTCCGGCAGCAGCGGGCCGTATCCGGCGCGCAAGCCCTCGATCCCGGTCGCGGCCAGCGACGCGCCGCCCATGCCGTGGTAGCCGCCGTGCCGCGCCAGCACCACCGTGCGATCCGGCTGGCCCGCGTGATGGAACGCGAGCCGGGCGAGTTTGATCGCGGTTTCGTTGCCTTCCGACCCTCCGTTGGTGAGGAAAACCCGTTCCAGCCCGGCCGGGGCGAGCGACAGCAGGCGTTCGGCGAGCCGGATCGACGGGGCGTTGGAGTAGTCGCCGAACGACGAGTAGAACTCCAGCTTGCGGATCTGCTCGGCGGCGACGTCGGCGAGTTCGGCGCGGCCGTGGCCGACCGGGCACTGCCAGAGGCCGCAGGTGCCGTCGAGGTACTGGTTGCCGTCGGTGTCCCACAGCAGCGCGCCTTCGCCGCGGTCGAGGACGAGCGGTGCGGCCGGATCGCCGATGACGGTGTGCGGATGGACGAGGCTGCGCTGGTCGGCGGCGGCGAGTTCAGCGGTGGTCAATGCGGATTCCTTTCCGGACGCGGTTCAGAACCGCAGAGCGACGGCTTTGGTCTCGGTGTAGGCCTCGATGCCTTCGGCCCCGCCTTCGCGTTCCTGGCCGGAGTTTTTCTGGCCGCCGAACGGAAGTTCCGGACGCACCGGCGCCGGGTCGTTGACGCCGAGCACGCCGAAATCGAGCCGGTCGAGCGTGCGCCAGATACGGCGCAGATCGGTGCCGAACACGTACGCGGCGAGGCCGTAATCGGTGGAGTTGGCCAGTTCGATCGCTTCGTCGTCGGTGCGGAAGGGCGACACCGCCAGCACCGGGCCGAACGTTTCCTGGTGGCTGATGAGCATGTCCGGGGTGACGTCGACCAGCACGGTGGGCTCGAAGAAATGGCCCGGCAGCGCGGAATCCGTCCACCGGTTGCCGCCGACGAGCACGCGCGCACCCTTGCCGACCGCGTCCGCGACCTGGTTCTCCACCTTCGCGAGCCCGGCTTCGTCGATCAGCGGCCCGACGTCGGTGCCCTCGGCGTCGCCCCGGCCGACCTTCAGCGCGGCGGTTTTCTTCTCGATCAACGAAAGCAGGTCGTCTCGGACGCTTTCGTGGACGTACAGCCGGTTCACTGCCGTGCAGCTCTGCCCGGCGTTGAAGAACTTCCCGGCGACGACACCCGCCGCGGCCGCTTCGAGATCGGCGTCCTCGAACACGATCGCCGGGGAATGCCCGCCCATTTCGAGCGACGTGCGGCGGAGAACGTCGCCGGTCCGGCGCAGCAGGCCCAGTCCGACCTCGGTGGAGCCGGTGAAACTGACCTTGCGCAGCCGCCGGTCGGCCAGCAGCGCGCCGACGAGTTCGGCGGGCCGGGCGGTGGTCAGCGACTGCAGCACCCCGTCCGGCAATCCGGCGCCCTGCACGATTTCCAGCAGCGCGGTGGCGATCAGCGGGGTCTGCTCGGCCGGCTTCGCGAGCACCGGGCAGCCCGCCGCGAGCGCGAGCCCGACCTTGCGGATCAGCATGCTGGCCGGGAAGTTCCACGGCGTGATCGCGAGCACCGGGCCGACCGGCGCGCGCAGCACGAGCCCCGGGCCGGCCGCGTTCGCCGGGGTGACCCGTCCGTACGCGCGGCGGCCCTCCTCGGCGGCCCACTCCAGCATCCGGGCGGCTCCGGCCAGTTCGCCGTTCGCCTCGGCGAGCGGTTTCCCGTTCTCGCGGCTCAGCAACGCGGCCAGTTCTCCTTGCCGGGCACGGATTCCCGCGGCCGCGGCGCGCAGGTGGCCGCTGCGGGTCTCCGGGTCGGTGCCCGCCCAGCCGCGGGCAGCGCGCGCGGCCGCGGCCAGTGCCTCCCGCGCCTGTTCGGGCCCCGCGTCGGCGGCCTGGCCGAGTACGGCGAGGCTCGCGGGGTCGACGACGTCGAACGTCGCCGGGGCGGAACGCCAGCGGCCGTCGATCAGCAACGTCGCGGCGGCGGTGTCGGGCATCGGTGCGCCTTTCGGGTCGGCGGGTTTCGGGATGCGCCGAGTGTGCCCCCGGGTGTTGATTAAGTCAACACCCGGGGCGGGCGGGAAATTCCGAAAAGGACAGTGGGAAGATCTTGCGGCACAACGGTATTCGGCAACACCTCGACCCCGGCCGCGTCGTGCGCGGCCGGGGCGGGTTTCGGATTCGCGTTACCGCGCGGCCGCGAGCAGGCCGCGCAGGGCTTCGAGCGCCGGGCCCGGATCGACGTCCGGATCCGCCGCCTGGTGCAGGAACATTCCGTCGAGGGCGTAGAAGACGAGCTGGGCCAGCCCGCCGTCCGCCGACAGTTCCTTGCCGACCGCGGCGAGATAGCCGTCGTAGAGCCGCCGCACGACCGGCCGCAGTTCGGGCCGCCGCGCCGCTTCCACGACCAGCTGGTACTGGAACACTTGCAGGTCCGCGCTGTCCCGGAACCGCCGGCGCACCTCGGGACCGTCCGCGCAGACGCCGGTGCGGGCGCCGATCAGGCCGTTCTCCGCGCTTTCCTCCAGCACCAGGTCCAAAGAGGACTGGAGGAGGTCGTCGATCGAGGAGAAATGGTGCTGGACCGCGCCGGTGGTGCAGCCCGCCGCCCGCGCGACCGCCCGGTAGGTGAGGCCACGCAACCCTTCGGAGGCGACCACGCCGACCGCCGCCCGGCGCAGGGCGAGCTTCGTCCCGGTCGGGTCGTCCGCGCTCATCCGCACCTCCTCGGCTGGGGTGGCGTTCACGCTACATTACATTTGTAATGCAGACCAGAGCGGCGAGTATCCCGAAGAGAACTCGCGCACTGCAACGGATTCCGGTCAGGCTTTCACGGCCGCCAACGCGGCGAGCACGCGCTCCCGGGTCGGCACATCGAGCCGGCAGGCCTCCCCCGCGACCGATTCGGCCGTGCCCATCACGTCGGTCCCGTCGACCAGGATCGTCGGCGAGCGGTAGCGGCCGATGCGTTCGACGACCGCCGCGTCGAGGCCGCTCTCGGCCAGGCAATCGGCGACGAGCGACCGGGCCGCCTCGGCGTTCGGGCAGTCCGGCGCGGTCAGCAGTTCCACCCGTGTCCCGCGGATTTCCGGCCCGGTCGCGCACATGCGGCCAGCGTAATCCTCCGGCGCAGTTTTCGGGCGGCTGCGAAGGGTGTACCCACCTTCACCGTCAAGTCGGATAGGAGCGCTACTGCCCCGGGCACCCCGCGAAAGACATGCTGATGCCGTGCCCGAGAGGCGGGCACCGGAGGGAGTCGGGTGTCATGGCGAGCGCTGTCCCGCGGATCCTTCCGGAGGCAACCGCTTCGCCGTTACCGCTGCTGCTGCGCCGGACGGCCACGGTACTGACCGTGCTCGGGCTGGCGATGGTTCCCTGGCTGGTCTTCCTGCACACCGAACTGCCCGCCACCGCCCAGGCCGCGCATTGGGCCTGGACCTGGACCGGCCTGGACAGCCTCGAGGCGCTCGGTCTGCTCTCCACCGGACTGCTCCTCAAACGCGGCGACCGCCGGGCCTGCCTGACCTCCGCCGCGACCGCGGCCCTGCTGGTGGTCGACGCGTGGTTCGACACCATGACAGCCGCCCCGGGCGCGGACTTCACGATGGCGGTCCTGATGGCGGTCCTCGCCGAACTGCCGCTGGCGGCGGCCTGCGCGGTGCTCGCGACCCGAGCCTTTCCCCGGCCGGGCGCATGAGCGGCGAAGCTCAGGGGCCAGCGCGCCCCACGGGAAGGTCAGGCCCGGGACGCTCCGAGGAACCGCAGCACAGCCAGGACTCGGCGGTGGTCCGCGTCGGCCACGGGCAGGTCGAGCTTGGCGAAGATGTTGTTGATGTGCTTCGCCACGGCGCTCTCGCTGACCACCAGCGCCTGCGCGATGCCCGCATTCGAGCGCCCTTCGGCCATCAGGCCCAGCACGTCCCGTTCGCGGGGAGTCAGCCGCGCGAGAGGGTCGCTGTCGCGGCGCAGCAGCAGCTGGGCGACGACCTGCGGGTCCAGGGCCGTTCCCCCGTCCGCCACCCGCCGGACCGCCGCCACGAAGTCGGCGACGTCGGCGACCCGCTGTTTGAGCAGGTAGCCCACGCCGCTGGTGTTCGCGGACAGCAAGTCGGCCGCGTACCGCTCCTCCACGTACTGCGAAAGCAGCACCACCGGCGTCCCCGGCCAGCGCCGGCGGATCTCCATCGCCGCCCGCACCCCCTCGTCGGCGAAGCCGGGCGGCATCCGGACGTCGATCAGGGCGAGGTCGGGCCGGTGCTCGGCCACTGCCGCCAGCAGCCCCTCGGCGTCGCCGGCTTCCGCGACGACCTGGAACCCGCCGGTCTCCAGGACCTTGGCCAGTCCGACCCGCAACAGCACCGAATCCTCGGCGATCACCGCGCGCACGGCAGCTCCGCGGCGACAGTGGTGGGGCCGCCGACGGGGCTGCTGACCCGGAACGCCCCGTCGAGCGAGCCGACCCGCTTGGCCAGCCCGGTCAACCCCGTGCCAGCGGCGTCGGCACCGCCCAGCCCGTCGTCGGCGACGCGCACGCGCAGCACCTCGCCGACCTGACGGACCAGCACCTCCGCACGCGTCGCGTTGGCGTGCTTCGTCGCATTGGTCAGCGCCTCGGAGATCACGAAGTACGCGACGGACTCCACGTTGGGCGCCAGCCTTTCCGCCAGATCGACCCGCAGCCGCACCGGCAAGGGCGTGCGGGCGGCCAGCCCGGACAACGCCGCGTCGAGACCTCGGTCTTCGAGCACGGCCGGATGCAGCCCCCGCACCAGGTCGTCGAGTTCGGCGATCGCTTCCTTCGCTTCCGAATGCGCTTTCTCGATGACCTCGCGGGCCTCGTCCGGCAGGTCCGGGCGGGTGGCGAGCGCCAGGCCCAGGTTGACCGCGAGGGACACCAGGCGCTGCTGGGTGCCGTCGTGCAGGTCGCGCTCGATCCGGCGGCGCTCCGCATCGACGGCCTCGATCAATCCGGTCCGGCTCACGGCCAGCTCGTCGACCCGCTCCTGGAGCCGCTGCGCCCGGCTGGGCCCGAGCAGGCCCGACGCCAGCCGCGCCTCGGCTCGGGCGGCTGCCCGCGCGGTCCAGGGCAGAGCGCACAGGAGGAGGAATCCGGCCGCGGTGTACGCGGGTAGCTGGGTCGCGTAGCCGAACCAGGCCTGGCGGATTCCGGTCGGCAGCGCCCATGCCCAGGCGTACGCGGTGACGCCCGCCAAGCCCGCCGCAGCCGCCGCGAGCACCAGCAGTTCCAGCAGCGCGAGCAGCGGGCCCAGCACGAGGTGGTAGCCGATCTTGCGCCAAGGCCGGGTCGCCGCGAGCCACTGGGCGATCGAGGCCCACGTCCATCGTTCCGGCGTGGCGGGGGCGAGCCGGGGGAAGTCGACCCCGAGGAGCACCCGATAGCGAGCCCGCTGAACGGCCGTCAGCACCGGGGTGCCGAGCAGGACCAGTACCGCCGACACGGAAACCGCGAGGAGCCAGTTTCCCGTCCTGGCGGCCGTCGCCGCTGCCCACGCCCAGACAGGCACCAGCGCCAGGTGCGGCAGCACCCCAGCGGCGAGGAAGCCGGTGTCCCGCCGCGCTCGGAGGACCGCGCGTTTCAGCGCGGCTGGAATCGTCATGGCATGACGCTAAGCCACCGTGGGAGGACGGTGCCATGAAGCCTGTGCCCGGCCCGATGGTGAACCTAGTACCCGGTTGGCGCGCTTCGAGGCGCCGCTGTTCAGGCAGGCTTGAGCAGCGGCATATCCCGGGAAATCTCCCGGAACCCGACGCTGTAGTACAACCCCCGCGCCGCCGGATGCCCAGGCGCACCAAGACAAGCGACCGTCGCATGGGTGGCCCCCGCCGCCCGCGCGCGGTCCATCCCGTGCAGCAGCATCGCCCGGCCCAGCCCGAGCCGCCGGTACTCCGGGTGGGTCCCGACCGGCTCGAACTCGACGGTCCGGTTCACCTCGTCGAGCCACATGATCGTGGACGCCGCCATCGTCCCGTCCGGTGCTTCGACCAGAAGGTGCAGGTCGCCGCGGTACGCCGGGGTGGCGCGGACGCCCTCGTAGCTCTCCAGCGAGTACGCGATGACGCCCCAGGCGTCGAGATGCGCCTGGACGGCCGCTTCCGGTCCGGCTTCGGCTGCGGTGCGGAAGCGGAATCCGTCCGGCAGCACCGGGTTTTCGAGCACGTCGAGCGCGCGTTCGTTCAGCTGGGTCCAGGATCCGGTGTCGCCGAGGCCGTCCGGATCGGGCCGGTAGCCGTGCGCCGCCCAGCGTTCCAGGCCGAATTTGTCCGCCGTGCCGGGCAGCACGGTGCGTTCGAGACCGTCCGCGGTCGCGTCGAACCAGTCGATCACCTCGTCGACCAGTCCGGCATGGTCGGGATGCACCTGATATGCCAGATATGCGCCGGTGATGTCTTGGACCGAGCCGTCGCTGCGCCGCACGCTCCGGGGCAGCTGCGCCCAGCCCCACGCGACGAGGCCGTCCCCGGCGAACCACAGCCGGCGGACCCAGCTCGCCCCTTGCGCAGTGTGTGCTTTGCCCCAGTTCCAGGCCAGTTCGCCGTAGGACGCGTCGCTGTTGACCAGTTCCGGGCGCACGGCGGTGATCCGCTGCGCGAGATCCTGCATGAGCTGCACGTCCGCGGCGGTCAGCAGATCGGTCATGGCCGGACTCTGTCAGGCGGACGCCCGCGCGTCGACCGGTTTTCCGCCGCAGCGGCGGATCACCGCGTCGGCGAGCAGGTCCGTCGGGTCGAGCACTCCGGCGGACTTCCCCGCCACCAACGGAAGTTCCGTGCACGCCAGCACCGACAGCGGCGTGTCGACGTCGGCCAGCGCCCGGTCGAAATGCGCCGCTCCGTCCGCCAGTTCGCCGCGCTTCACCGCCGCGACCGCGGCATCGACTTCCCGCTGCCCCGCTTCGGACGGCACCACCCACTCGACCGCGGGCACTCGCCGCTGGTACAGCCCGGCGGCGATCGTGCCGCGAGTGCCGAGCAGCCCCACCGGACCCGTCCGTCCGGCGAGGAATTCCGCGGTCTCCGCGACCATGTCGACGAACGGCACCCCGCTGTCGGCGGCCAGCCGGTCCAGGAAGAAATGCGCGGTATGGCACGGGATCGCGATCACGGACGCGCCGAGATCGCGCAGTTTTTCCGCCCCGGCAAGCAAAGCCGGGTACGGGTCGGTGCTTCCGCCGAGGACCGCGGCGACCCGGTCCGGCACCGTCGGGTCCGCCCAGATCGCCACCCGCAGGTGGTCCTGGTCGCGGTCCGCGGCCGTGCGCGCGACGAGCTTCGCGTAGAACTCCGCGGTCGCCGCGGGACCCATGCCGCCGAGGACGCCCGCGATCACTGGAACGTCGACCGGTAGCCGAACAGCCCCGCCGCACCGCCGGTGTGCACGAACACCACGCGGTCGGTCGCGGCGAACCGGCCTTCCTCGATCCCGCCGAGCAGGCCCGCGAACCCCTTCCCCGAGTACACCGGGTCCAGCAGGATTCCTTCGGTCTCGGCGAGCAGCCGCACCGCGTCCACCATGGACTGAGTCGGCACGCCGTAGCCCTCGCCGACCCAGCGGTCGTCCACCAGCACGTCGTCGCGGGAAACCTCGGCGCCGAGCAACTCCGCCGTCCGGGCGGCCAGGCCGTGCACCGCGTCGATCTGCCGTGCTTCCGGCTGCCGCACGCTGACGCCGAGCACCCGCGCCGGACTGTGCACCGCCCGCAATCCGGCCACGAGCCCGGCCTGGGTGCCGGTGCTGCCGGTCGCGTGCACGACCCAGTCGACCGGGACCGGTGCCGCGTCCAGCTCCAGCGCGCACTGGACGTACCCGAGCGCGCCGATAGGATTCGACCCGCCGCCCGGGATCACGTACGGCCGCCGTCCCTCCGCGCGCAGCTTGGCCGCCACGTCCTCCATCGCCGCTGACATGTCGGTTCCGGCCGGTACTCGGTCCACGATCTCCGCGCCGAGCAGTTCGTCGAGGAACACGTTGCCGGAGTTCTCGTACTCCTCGTCGCGCACCTGGCGTTGTTCGAGCAGCAGTTTGCAGCCGAGCCCGGCGCGTGCGGCGGCCGCGGCGGTCTGCCGGGCGTGGTTGGACTGCGTCGCGCCCTGGGTGATCAGCGTGTCCGCACCCTGCGCGAGCGCGTCGCCGACGAGGAATTCCAGCTTGCGCGTCTTGTTGCCGCCGGTCGCCAAACCGGTGCAGTCGTCGCGTTTGATCCAGAGGTCCGGTACGTCCCGGTGCCGTTCGCGCAGCCGCGCGGTGAGCCGGTCCAGCGGTTCGAGCGGGGTCGGGAAGTGTCCGAGCGGGAAGCGGGCGAAGCGCGTCGTCTGTACCACGGACGCCATCGTGCTTCCCGCGCCCGGCCGCTGTCCACCGCGTCTACTACGGATGCAGTTCGGCCCGGATCGCCTCCGCCGCCCGCGCCAGCCGGGCCCCGATCGCAGAGATATCAGCCGGACCGGTCAAATACACCACCGCGAGCGCGGCCGGATGCTGCCCGGGCACCGCGAGCGGCACCGCGATCGACGACAGCCCGGGGATCACCTCGTCGTGGCTGGTTTCGTACGGCGCTTTCTCCCCGCGCAACTGCTGCAGGATCGCGCGCCCCGGGGCGCCCGCGGTGATCGGATGCCGGGTGCCCGGCCGCTGCGCCACCGCCGCCTTCGCCTGCCGCGGCTCGACGCTGGCCAGCGTGACGACGGAATCCTCGCCGTCGAGCGTCGCGAGGAACGCGGTCATACCGAGTTCGTTGGCGAGCACAGTCAGTTCGGGCAGCGCGGTCGACTGAAGATCGCGGGAAACGTTGCGCGCCAACGCCGCCAGCCGTGCGCCCAGCTCCAGTTCGCCGTTCGCGCCGCGCACGACCAGTCCGTGGTCCTCGAGCGTGCGCACGATGCGGTAAGTGATCGACCGATGCAGCCCGAGCCGTGCCGCCAGCTCGCCGATCGACAGCGGAGTGTCGGCGTCGGCGAGCACTTCCAGCGCGGTGAGCCCGCGCGACAACGTCTGCGACCCGGCCGCTTGCTTGGCTTCCGTCACGACTCGGTCCTTCCCCGCGGGGTCTTGTGCACCGGAGCGGCCCACCTTAGCATCGATGTACTCAATAATTGAACAACGAGTTCTATTATCGAACACGGTCCCCTTTGGCGCTCACAGCGAGGTGAGGAAATCCATGCAGTTCCACCACCACGGCTACGTTTCCGGCGAACCGCGCGTCCTCCCCGCCGCCGGAACCGGGATCGACCGGCCCGCGGAACTGCCGGACGAGGTCGACGTGCTGATCGTGGGCACCGGTCCCGCGGGCATGATCACCGCCGCGCAGCTGTCCCGGTACCCGAACGTCGTCACGCGCATCGTCGAACGCCGAGGCGGACGGCTCGAAGTCGGGCAGGCGGACGGGATCCAGGCGCGCAGCGTCGAAACGTTCCAGGCCTTCGGGTTCGCGAACCGGATCGTCGAGGAGGCGTACCGGATCACCACGATGTCCTTCTGGAAGCCCGATCCCGCCGACCCGAAGCGCATCGTCCGCTCGTCGCGCGTCCCCGACGACCCGACCGGGATCAGCGAATTCCCGCACCTCATCGTGAACCAGGCCCGCGTGCAGGACTATTTCGCCGAGTACATGGCCCATTCGCCGAGCCGGATGAAGCCCGATTTCGGCCTGGAATTCCAGTCGCTGGCCATCGCCGAAGGCGACGAATACCCGGTGACCGTCACACTGCGGCACACCGCCGGCCCGCGCACCGGCGAGGACCGGGTGGTCCGCGCCAAATACGTGGTCGGCTGCGACGGCGCCCGCAGCGCGGTGCGCGAGGCGATCGGGCGGAAGCTCGTCGGCGATCAGGCGTTGCACGCGTGGGGCGTGATGGACGTCCTCGCCGTCACCGATTTCCCGGACATCCGCACGAAATGCGCCATCCAGTCCCACGACGGCGGCAATATCCTGCTGATTCCCCGCGAGGGCGGCTCGTTGTTCCGGATGTACGTCGATCTGGGCGAGGTGTCCGAGGACGACCGCGGAGCCGTCCGGAAGACCACGATCGACCAGATCATCGCGCGCGCCAACGCGATCATGCGTCCGTACACTGTGGACGTCAAGAACGTGGCCTGGCACAGCGTGTACGAGGTCGGCCATCGCCTTACCGACAAATTCGACGACGTCCCTGTCGGGGAAGACCGGCTGCCGCGCGTCTTCATCACCGGCGACGCCTGCCATACGCACAGCGCGAAAGCCGGACAGGGCATGAACGTCTCGATGCAGGACGGCTTCAACATCGGCTGGAAACTCGGCCACGTCCTCGACGGCCGCGGTCCCGCCCCGCTGCTGGCCACCTATTCCGCGGAACGCCAGCTGATCGCGAAGAACCTCATCGACTTCGACAAGGAATGGTCGGCCCTGATGGCGGCCCGGCCGGAAGACCTGGCCGATCCGGCGGAACTGGAAGAGTTCTACGTGAAGACCTTCGAGTTCCCGTCCGGATTCATGACCTGTTACCAGCCCTCGGTCCTCATCGCCGCGCCGGAACACCAGGACCTGGCAACCGGATTCCCGATCGGCAAACGCTTCAAATCCGCTCCCGTCATGCGGGTCTGCGACGCCAACCTGGTCCACTTAGGACACCATGCCCAGGCCGACGGCCGTTGGCGCGTCTACGTTTTCGGCCCCGCCGCCCAGGTGGCCGAGTTCGCCGATTGGCTGGGGAAGTCCCCGGACTCCCCGGTAGTGGCGCACACGCCCAAGGACTTGGACGTCGACGCCTGGTTCGACGTCAAGGTGATCTACCCGCAACCGTACGAGGAGGTCGATCTCGGCGAGGTCCCGGAGATCTTCCTGCCCCGCACCGGCCCCTTCTCGCTGATCGACTACGAGAAGGTTTATGCGGCCGACCCGGCGGACGACATCTTCGCCGCCCGCGGAATCTCGCCCGACGGCGCGGTGGTGGTGGTCCGGCCCGACCAGTACGTCGCGAACGTCCTCCCCCTCACCGCCACCGCCGAACTGACCGCGTTCTTCGCGCCGATCTTCAGCGCCGGATAGCCGGTCACCCCCGCAATACCGCGGCGAGCCCCTCCCGCAGATCCCGGACGAAGTACTCCGGCACCTCCAGCGACGGGAAATGCCCGCCCCGTGCGGGTTCCCGCCACCGGACGATCTGCCGGAACCGCTCCTGCGCCCAGGGACGAGGGGTTTTCTCGGTATCGCGGGGGTACATGGTGACCGCCGCCGGAACGTCCACGCGCAGCTCCGGATCCAGCGAATTGTGGCTCTCGTAGTAAATCCGGGCCGCCGACGCACCGGAGCGCGTCAGCCAGTACAACGTGACGTCGTCCAGAACGCGGTCGCGCGAAATTGTCTCAAATGGACTGTCCTCGGTATCCGACCATTCCGCGAATTTGTCCACGAGCCAAGCCAGCAGCCCGACCGGCGAGTCGACGAGCGAGTACCCGATGGTCTGCGGCCTCGTCGCCTGCTGCTTCGCGTACGCCGAGCGATGCCGCCAGAAATGCCGGGTTTCCTCGGTCCACCGGCGCTCTTCCGCGGTCAGCCCGTCGGTCGACAGCCCGGGCGGGCCCTCCGCGAACAGCGTATGGACACCGAGAACCCGCTCCGGGAAGCGGCCGGCGAGAACCGTGGTGATGTTGCCGCCCCAGTCGCCGCCGTGCGCCAAGAACTCGTGATATCCCAACCGGCCCATCAGTTCCACCCACGCGGCGGCGATCTTTTCCGTTCCCCACCCCGTGGTGGCCGGTTTGTCGCTGTACCCGAAACCCGGCAAGGACGGGGCCACGACATGAAACGCCGGGGCGCTCGGGTCGGCCGGTTCCGCCAGGTCGTCCACGATATCGATGAATTCCGCGACGCTGCCCGGCCAGCCGTGCGTCATGATCAACGGCGTGGCGTCCGCGCGCGGGGACCGGCGGTGCAGGAAGTGGATGCCCAGGCCGTCGATCACCGTCCGGTACTGCCCGATCCGGTCCAGGCGCTCCTCAAACGCGCGCCAGTCGTATTCGGTACGCCAGTAGGTGACGAGATCCACCAGATCGGCGAGCGGAACGCCCTGGTCCCATCGGCGCGAGCCGTGCACCGTCTCGGCCTCCGGAAGCCTCGCCGCGGCCAGCCGCGCCCGCAGATCGTCGAGGTCAGCGTCCGTCGCGCGGGCTTCGAATGCCTCTATTTCGCTGGTCAGAGCGGTCATGAGTCCTCCTAGCTTGCGTGGAACCGGCTTAGCCGGTTCTATCAGTCGCCCGCGCCTGAGCGCAACCGGCTAAGCTGGTTCCATGCCTGCTGGGTTCCCTGACTTCCGCCTCGGCACCGTGCTCGCGACGAGCTTCACGGCGACGCGGACCGAGCGTTGCGGCGATGCCGTCGAGCGCATTCCGACCCCGCAGCGGCTCGCCGATTGGCTGGCGGTGAGCGGTCTCGCCGTGGAGTCCTGCACCACCGAGCAGCTCGAACTCGCCCGGGAACTCCGGGAATCGATCCACGCCGCCGCGACCGCGGCCGCGCTCCACGAGCCTCTGCCCGCTCCTGCGGTCGAAATCATCAATGCCTGCAGCGCGCAGGGCCGGGCCGCGGCGGTCCTGACCCCGGACGGCAAGCGGCGCTGGCAGCTCAGCCCGGCTACCGCGGTGGAAGACGCCCTCGGAGTGATCGCCGCCGACGCGATCAGCATCATCTCGGGCGAACGCGACGGAAAGCTGGCCCTGTGTGCCTCGCCGACCTGCCAGGCCGCGTTCTTCGACACCAGCCAGAGCCGAACACGCAGGTGGTGCGACATGAACACGTGCGGCAACCGGCAGAAGAAAGCGCGCTACAACGCGAACCGCGCCGCAGCGAAGTGACCTGCACGCCGGGTTTGCCGAGCGATCAGGCTGGAGCAACGCGACCAAGCCAGTTCGTTCGCGATCCTGCTGCCCAGCGGCGGAGAAATCTTGCGCCTCAACGGAACCGTCACCGCTGCCGGCGGCCGCGAAACGGCGGCAGCTGATTTCCTGGCCCGCTCCCCGTCCTCACGGTACGTGCTGTCCTGTGCCCGCGGTCCGATGTGGCCGTCGATCTGGTAACCGTTGACGCCCGGACCTTCCTCGATTCCGGATCCGCGCTCGTCTCGTCCACCGCCCGCGCGCGGCCGACGCCCGGGAATTGTCGGTCCCCCGATTTACCATGGCGGCACATCCGAGGAGGTGTGCACATGCGGGACGCCGTGCTCGAGGCGGCGAGGTTCCTGGCCGCCGGACGCACCCGGCAGCTCACGCTCGAGGACGTGGCCGACCACGTCCGGTACAGCCCGTTCCACCTGGCGCGCGCGTTCGAGCGGGAGATCGGCCTGCCTCCGGGGAAATTCCTTGCCGCACAACGCTTCCAGCTCGCCAAGGAGTTGCTGCTGGACACCGGCGAGAAAGTGGTCGACATCTGCCACGAGGTCGGGTTCTCCGCGCCGGGCACGTTCACCACGCGGTTCACCGCGGCGGTCGGCGTGAGCCCGCACCGGTTCCGGCTGCTGCCGAGCCTGCTCGCCGAGCATCCGCCGGAACCGGTGCGGGTGGCGGGACCGGACTGCGCGGGCGGGGCGGTCACCGGGCGCGCGCTGCTGAGCCCGGCCGCGGTCGCCGCGCTCGGCAGGGATCCGGCGGTGTACGTCGGGCTGTTCGCCGCGACGTCGGCGCGCGGCGTCCCCGTGAGCGGTTCCCTGCTCGGGCCGGACCTGGAGTACGCGCTCGTCGGCGTGCCCCCGGGCACTTACCGGCTGCTGGCCTGCGCGCTGCCCTCGGCCGCCGGTCCGCGCGCGCAGCTCGCGCCGAGTGTGCAGGCGGTCGGCTCGGCCGCCCGGCCGGTGCGGATCCGGGCCGGGCCGGAGCCGCTGCGCCAGGACGTCCGGTTGGAGGTCGCGCCCTCGTGGTCGCCTCCGGTGCTCGTCGCGCTGCCGCCGCTGGCGTCGGCGGGAGCGCAAGAATGGAGAGGCGGCGCGCGGCTGGCGAGGTTAGGTTAGACCAGGTCACAGGGCCGTTGTCAGGGAGAAAGCATGCCTGGAGTTCGAGTATTGGTCGGCACGCGCAAGGGCGCTTGTCGTCAAGCCGCACTCTAAGGCAGACTCGTCACGTGACCCCGTATATCGCCCTCTACCTGCGCATATCCATTTCGAGCCCCGACTCGATCGAGGATCAAGACATGCAAGGGCGCGAGTACTGCGCCCGAGTCTGGCCGGGCGTGCCGATCGTCGTTTTCGCAGAGGACGGGTTCAGCGGCGAGAAAGAAGACGTGATCCGACCGGAGTACGACAGGCTGCGAGCCGCAGTAGGGCGACGCGAGGTCGCGCAGATCTGGTGTGCCGAGCAGGGGCGGCTTGAGCGCAACCCTGTTCGCTGGTTTCAGCTGGCGCAGGAGCTGGTCTCAGGCGGCATAACCGAACTTCACACGCGCCGTGAGGGGATTGTGCACGTCGATTCCGAGGTCGCGGACATCCGCGCTGTGTTCAACGCCCGGGAGGTTCGCAAGCTGCGCCAGCGGGTGAACGACAAGCTCGCGACGAACGCGGCCCGCGGCAACGCGCCGGCAGCGCTGCCCTTCGGCTACCGGCGCGAGGGCAAAACATTCGAGATCGTGCCCGAGCAGGCGGCCGAGATTCGACAGGCGGCCGAGCGTGTGCTTGCCGGATGGTCGATGAAGAGCATCGCGCTCGACATGCGCACTCGGAACGTAGGCAGTGCGCGGGGCGGCACGATCACGGGGGCGACCGTGAAGGCCTTCCTCACGACACCGGCGATTGCCGGGTTGCGTGTCTACCGGGGCGAGGTTGTCGGCCAGGGCAACTGGAAAGAAATCCTCGACGTGCCAACGTGGCGCACAGTATGCGCGAAGCTGTCGCGGCCCCGCCGAGTGGCGGGTGCCCGCGGCCCCTACGAGGTGAGCGAAGCGTGCCTGACCGGCTCCACCGGCCGTAAGTATTTGTTGACAGGAGGCCTGATTGTCTGCGGCGTTTGCAACGCACCTCTGATTGGGTCCATGAAGACGGTCAAGCCGGTGCCGGGCAAGCCGCCGCGCGAGCCGAAGCCTTACTTCTTCTGCCACAATGTCAAGGGCGGCAGAGGATGTGTTGCCGCGGTCATGGCGGGCGTCGATGAGTACGTACTCGATCAACTATGGGAGAAGTTGGACAGTACGGATTTTCTCAGGAATCTCGGCGGCGACGATCACGCGGAGCAGCGGGACCAGCTGACGCGAGCACTGTCCGATCTTGACAGTGCGCGCCTTGAGCTGGCCGCCGAGTGGGCGACGCCCGGTGCGCTGACGATGAGCGAATGGCGGGAGGCACGTACAGCGCTCGATGCTCAGAAGCGAAACCTCATGAGTGACCTTGCCGCGCTGCCCGCTCCGCGCGCGGCCCTGCCCAACATCGCGCTTACACGCGAAGCGTGGCCAAAGATGACGCTCGACGAACGGCGGGGGTTTGTCCGGATGTTCGTCGAGCGCGTCGTCTTGTATCGCGCGATCTTGAGGGGCAGTAAGGTTTTCGACGATCGTCGCGTCGATATCGAGTGGCGGCGGCGCTAGCGCACCCCCCCACCGGCTGATGCTGGCGTTGCCTTTCGAATACGTCCGAAAGAGCAAGCCCTCCCAAGCCATCTCTGAGCAGGCGGCAATGCGACCCGACCGCCCACGGCAGTTGGCTCGGTTCTGACAGGACGCGCGGTCAGTTGTAGTTGCGGAGTTCGCGTTGGAGCGCGGCGATGGCTTGTTGCCCTGCGCGGTTGCGTTCGGCGGCAATGAGCAGGTCGTCAAGGCTGTGGCCCTCGTCGGAGGAGCCAGCGACTCCCACGCAGACCTCGAGGTTTTCCGAGATGTCCCGGACTGCGTCTGCGACTCGGTCACCGACGCGTGCTGCGTCGTCGGTCTTCGTTTCGGGCAACAGCATGACGAACTCGTTTCCGCCGAGCCGGGTCACCAGGTCGGGTGCTCGCACCTCGCTCCTCACCGCATCGGCCACCGCGAGCATCAGGACGTCCCCGGCCTCGTTCGTTCCGCAATCGATATCGACTGTCACGATGGCTGTTGCCCCGGCGTGGCGTTCGGCGTTGGCGAGCGCTCGGGTGGCCGCCCGGTGCCAGCTTGGCAGGGTAAGCAAGCCGGTATCGGGATCGAGCGCGGTCGCTTCTTCTATTTGCCGCAGCACGCTGCTGCGGTGAACGAAATAGACCATGATGGGAATCGCGACGAGCGCTAACGGCAGCCGGAGGGTAAATCCGGCCGTCATGACCCCCAGCACCAGCGTCGCGATTTCCTGCAAGTTGTCGGTCCAATTCGCGACCAGGTCACGCAGCGGCGCGCGGCCGGTGTCGATGACGATCGCGATGGCGACCAGCACAAGGCTGACGCCCCAGAACGCGAGGACTGCGAGCAGCAGCTCCAGGGCGTCAAGCGGCCTCGTCAGGGCCAGGAGCGCGCCGGGAGGCTCGGAAAGGACCACAGCGGCGGCCAGGGTGGAGAGGATCATCACTGCGCCGTTGAATGTGGTGCGATACAGGGCCGCCCCGGACACTGATCGTGTGGTCCGCAGCCAGAGGTGACCGTAGAGGAGGACGGCGCAGACGCTGCCCAGAACGGGTGTTGTGGCCAGGGTGACGGCGAAGATCCAGACAGATGCCATGTTGAAGTGCGGTGCACCTGCGAGCATCCGACGTGTGGTTTCGGCGCGTCGGCCGACCTCCGCGACGCACAGACCAAGACCGGTCAGCATGGCCGCGTTGGTCAGCGCCTCGTGCGAAATGTGTGTGTTGATGGCGGTCGCCGCAGTTGCGGCGACCGCGGCGACATCGACGGCGACTATGAAAGCACGGGCCCGTGCGGACAGTTCCCAGAATCGCCATCGGGCGATTGCGGAGCGTAATCCACGCGCTGATACGGTGTCGTGCACCTCAGCACTCCCTGTAGCCTGGTCGCGGTTGGAATCGGGTTCTCCGGAGGAGGTGCGTCCGGTGCGCGGTCGTGAGTGGTGACGCTGTGGACGAGGCGCGCTCTCGCCACGGCGGGAGCGCGCCAGTTTCCACGCGCAGCCTGCCGCAATCGCGAGCGCGCCTGCGATCGCCGACGTGGCAGCTATAGCGCGGGCTGGCCCGATCCCCGCAGCTGCGACTCCCCCGAGAGCCACGGCTCCGCCCTGTGCGCAGGACATCAGCGCGGACATGCGTCCAGATGCACGGCCGAGCTGGAAATCTGGCACAGTCTGCACCACGATGGCCTGGAGCTGGACAAGGCAAACGGTCGCCAGCATACCGGAAATGCTGACGATCAGGAGTGCGACCGGGAGGCGCGGCGCAGGCCACAGGAATATGAGGGCGAATGCTCCGGCTGCCGCGAACCATGACGCTGTGAGCATTGTCGCGGGCCGGGCGAATCGAGTCGAAATCCACGCCCCGACCACACTACCTACGGGGTCCGCAGCCATCAGGAGCCCGACTCCAAGCGCACCTGAACCAATTTGATGACCGAATGGAGCGGCGAGCCCTTCAGGTATCACCGAGAATCCAAGGAGCACCACGAGAAAATAGAGCCATGTCATCCCGGATAACCTGCTGGCCGTCCGGCCGCTATTCGGCGAAACAGGAGAAGCGGTTGGCGTCGGGCGCGACTTAACGCCAACCACCACAAGCACGGCGCTCGTCAAGAACGTAGCCGCATTGATTACCATGGCGATACTAGGCCCAACGAAACCCAGTAGCACGCCTCCGCCTGCGAACCCAACCAACTGCGCCGTCTGCACTGTCGCTTGGCGGACAGCGATTCCGGCCGGGTACAGCCGATCCCCCAGGACCGCGGGGAGCAAGGCACTCTGCGCCGCCTTGAACGGGCCACTGGCCACGCTGAGAAGGGCGACGCATGCCCACAACACTGGCAGAGCGACATTCGGGATCGCCATCGTGGCGGCCAGCGCAGCGCGGACAAGATCGGTTGTGATCAACACCGCACGCCTGGGGTACCGGTCGGCGAGGCCAGACAGCAATAGGCCGCCGACCAGGGCCGGAGCATAGGTCAAGGCGTAGGTAAGACCGGTGAGTACGGCGCTGCCCGTCTGAGTGAAAACCAGCAACGACAACGCTATTCGCGCAACCTGGTCCCCGAGTTGAGACAAAACCTCGGCCGCCCACAGCGTCCGGAATTCGCGAACGCGAAGCGGCGCTATCAACCCCGCCACGCTGCCCGGCCGACTCATTCGTCCCCCATGTCCTTCGAAGCACCCGCGCGCAGTCCTCAGGAGCGCTACGGACTCCGAGTGTCCCTCTCGTCACTGTACGTGCGATCTGAGCGAACCTCCACAACATCACCCATGCATGGGGCATCTAACGTCGGTCAGGTGCGCCGTTTTCGGCCACATCCGCCGCATCTTGCTCACGCGCCGCCACGGCCTGCTTCTTCACGTTCAGTGCCGCCAGCAGAAACTGAAGCTCCATCTCGGACCCAAACTGCCGACCGAGCGAACGGCCTACCTCGGTAATGTCCGATACTGACATCCCCGCTACCTGCGACCTCATGTCGGCCGGCCATTCCTGCGGCGGATCCTTCGCCACGATGAGAAATAGCCTCATCTTCGTGTCACCGCTCGGCGTCGTGGCCGGGTTAGGCTCGCCGGCCTCGGAGTCGTCCGCGTTCGAGCGCGACACGCGCTGAAGGCGGTTCCATGTGTCTCCGCGCGGCCGCTCAAGGAATACGTCGAAACGCGCAGCTACGTCTTCGGTGATTGGCACCTTCCCTTGCCGAATCCGAAGGAGGTGTTGAGGAGTGATGTTCAGTTCGCGCGCGACGTGCGTCCACTTCAGGTAGCGGTCCATGCGCTTGTTGCCGAGGTCCTCGATCAGCTGGGCATGGAAGTCGTCCATCACTGCCCCCCTAGTTGACACATAGCAACACGTTACAACACACGCAGCTCCTCACGTGACTGCAGGAGTGAACACTTCACAGCGCATGCTCAGTTTGGTGTTGCTATGTGTTGCTTTGTGTCGTAAAGTTCACTCCATGCCACGCATGCAAACTCTCGATTTGCCGTTTAGCGGTCGCCTGCTTCGCGCCCAGCGGCAGCGCCAGGGGATGTACCAACAGGACCTCGCCAACCGATGTGCCGCGTTAGGGCGGCCCATTGACCGGAGCCAGATTTCACGGTTCGAACGCGACGAGCGTCGCCCGAACCCTAGAGACTTAAAAGCAATCGTCGAAGCGCTCGGAATCGATGTAGATGCGCTTTTGGATGAGAATCAGGCTGTCGCATGACTCGGCAGCGGGATGAACTCTGCCAGCCAGACGGAAAGCCTGACCGAGACCTCGCGATTCATGATGTGGCAACACTCGCCCGCGCCGCACGCATTATTCGTACCGCGCTTGCCCGGCAGGCAGCCAGCGAAAATGCCGCGCCCGGACGCGAACCTGCTTGCCGCCTCCAAGGAGATCGCGGTGTCTGAGTTGGACATCTTCACGGCTGCTGGTGACGGTTTGGTGGTCGAGCATTTTGGGCTGGCTGAGGACGGCCGGGCGTATGTGGTGGCTGGTCCGTTCGCGAAGGCGATGGGCTACCGGCAGACCAAGAACGCGCTCGACAGCTTGGACGCCGACGAAAAGGGTTTCGCCGAGACCGAAACCCCTGGCGGTCGCCAGCGGGTCGCCGTCATCTTCGAGGACGGGATCTGGGAACTGATCTTCCGTTCGACGTTGCCGTCGGCGAAGGCGTTGAAGTCGCGGGTGAAGGCGATTCTGCGGCAGCTGCGGGAGACGGGGGTGGTCGATACCCGTGCGCAGCGGTTCGAGATCCCGCGGTCTTATGCGGAGGCGTTGGAGCTGGCGGCGAAGCAGACGCGGGAGCTGGAGGCCGCGGAGCAGCGTGTTGCGGAGCTGGAGCCGAAAGCGGATCTGGCGGACACGTTCCTGGTCGCGGACGGCAGCACGCGTTTGGTGCGTGAGGTGGCGAAGCTGCTGGGGATGCGGGAGGGCGAGCTGCGCCGGTTCCTGGTGAACGAGGGGTTGATCTACTCGAAGCACGCTGTGTGCGGCGTCGTCTCCTACGACTTCTACGCGCAGTACGCGCACCACTTCGTCGCGAAGGAACACGTCGTCGAGCACGTCTTCGGGACGTGTTCGCACTACACGCTGCGGGTGACCGCGCGCGGCATCGAGCTGATCAAGGCCCGGCTGGCCAAGACGCGCCGCCCGGCCGCGTGAGGGGAGGAATGACGGTGACGTCAAGGGAACGGGCGGTCGCGTGGGTCTTCGGCGCGGCGTTCGCGGGCAGTTTCGTCGCGGGGCTGGTGCTGGGCGATCCGTGGAGGACGGTCATCACCTGGGTCTATCTGGGGGTGAGCGTCGCGTCCGCCTGCGGCGCTTTCTGCTACGCCGTCGGCACGGGCAAGGCGCGCAAGCGCGCTGATGCGGCCCTCGCGCGGGCGTCGGCGGTCGATGCCCGGACTAGACCGGATAGTTCTGCCGCTGAGGTTCGTCGCTCAGATCAGGCTGGTGGTGCCAGATGATGTCCACGGAGCCGGCGGTGTCGCCGGGACGGTGGACGAGCAGGAATTCCGTAGTGTGGCGGTCGGGGAACTCGTTGCCCACGGACCAGTTGCGAACTTCCACGGTCCCCGCGTCGATCCTGACGCCGAATGCCGACTCGGTTCC
This sequence comes from Amycolatopsis sp. AA4, assembly GCF_002796545.1. Classification (GTDB taxonomy): domain Bacteria; phylum Actinomycetota; class Actinomycetes; order Mycobacteriales; family Pseudonocardiaceae; genus Amycolatopsis. Next base: position 3,141,655 of record NZ_CP024894.1, on the reverse strand, counting down.
GCGTTCCTCAACACGTACCGATGTTTGCTTGCTTGATTCAGCTCCCAGCGGACGCGGTTGCGCATCGCTTCAGCTTTCTCGTCGGCGCGGCGGTCTCGCTCGATGCTGACCGTTTCGGCCGCCGCGGTGGCCGAGACCACTGCCGTTCTCTCGGAACGTTCAGCCGATCCTGCTGACCGTTCCGAGGCTTCCGCCGACCGATCCGCGGCCTTTTTCTGACCGCGCGCATACCACAGCGAACCGGTCGACACGAGCAGCGCGGCGGCCGCGACAACAAGAGACGCGATGTCCATGGCGGCATCCAAGCAGCCGGTGTCTGGGCCCGGCAAGAAATCAGGACCCGTTCCGGTGCCGTGCCGGGCTCCGGAACGGGCTCGACCACAGGAGGAGTGATCTCCCATGATCGGAACACAGGATAGGGCGCCCGTGCGGGTGTGCGTGCCGCCGGAGTTGCTGCGGGGCGGGGTGTGGGTGTGATGGCCGCGCGCATCCGTGTGGTCGGCGACCGGCCGCCGGGCGAGTGCGGCGGGGCTGGTTCTTGTGTGCGGCGGGCTTGTGAGCTGGCGGGGTTCGGCGGGATCGTCGCCGTCACCGTGGTGGCTGCGGTGGCCGGTTTGGCCGGGTGCAAGCGATGAGCGCGGCGACCGAGGAGCTGTTCGACACGATCGACGCCTTGCGCAAGGAGAACAACGCCATCCGCGGTCGAGTCGCGTGCCTGGTCGGCTACTACGGCGAGGCGGCGGCGCGGTCCGGGAACCCGGAGCTGGCCGAGATCGTGCGGGGTCTGCGAAGCGTCCTGGACGGCAGGTGGGTCGAGCCGGGGAGCGGACAGTGAAGCGCTGCGCCGCCAGCGCGCTGCTAGTGATCACGCTCGCCGTGCTGGTGTACGTGGCTCCGGCGGCGCGCGCGGACGTCGACGGCTGCGTCCCGTCGGCGGAGTTCGCCGACGCCCGCACCGCCGCGAACGCGGCCACCTGGCAGGAGATGGGCGGCATCTACACCCGGTTCGTCGCGCAGCGCGGCACCGGAACGATCGGAGGAACCCTGTGAGCATCAACGAAACGACCTTCGCGGCCCGCGCGATCGCTGTTGCGAAGGAACTTCCCGCCTTCGACCACCTGCCGAAGCTGCGCGGCCTCATGGCCCTCAACGACGAGGTGTCCCTGTTCCTCGGCACGTCGTGGAAGCCTTGGGATGGCGTCGAGAAGCTGTCGCAGTGGGCGCATGCCTTCGGTGCCGACGTGACTGTCGGTCTCTCGTTCTACGGTGGCAGCGGCGAGGCGAAGACCACGTTCGTGCTCGGCGGCAGCGCGGTCAGCATCTCCGAGACGATCAGCACGGCGCACGCCTACGCGCTCGGTGCGCTGCTGCAGAAGCCGCTCGCCAAGGACAGCCCGATCACGCTGTCCGCCGCGAAGCTGCAGGAGCTGCTGCCCAAGCTCGCGGAGATGTCGGCGTGAGCGTCCAGTTCTTCGAGTCGTCGCACCGGTACAAGATCGACGGCCGGTGGGCGACCAGCGTGACCACCGCGTTGAAGGGCATCCCGAAGGACGGGGTGCTCACGCGGTGGGCCGCGAAAACCGTTGCCGCGCACGCGCTGGACAACATCTCGACCCTCGCGGAGAGCATCGAGAGCTTCGGGTACGGCCCGGCGTTGAAGATGCTCGCCGACGTTCCGAACGAGAAGCGGGACACGGCCGCGGTGCGCGGCACCGCCGTGCACGCGCTGGCCGAGCGGTACATCGCGGGCGAGGAGATCGAGGTCCCCGACGAGCTGATGCCGTACGTGCGCGGCTATGCGCAGTACATCGAGGACTGGAACCCGACCTCGCTGCACGAGGAAGCGATCGTCGCGTCCCGCACCCACTGGTACGCCGGGCGGCTCGACTCCATCCAGGACATCCCGGATCTCGGGGTGTGCTTGGTGGACTACAAGACCTCGAAGGGCGTCTACGGCGAGTACGCGCTGCAGTGCGCGGCCTACCGGGGCGCCGAGGTGATCGTGGTCGACGGCGTCGAGCAGCCGATGCCGGAGCTGGACCGGGTGCTGATCCTGCACATCCAGCCCGACACCTACGACCTGGTGCCGGTCGACGCCGGGCCCGCCGTGTTCGAGAAGTTCCTGACCGCCAAGGCGAACTACCTCGCCAACGTCCAGTCGGACAAGCTGCGGAAGCTGATCGGCGAACCTCTCGTGCGGGAGGTCGCGTGATGGCCGAGCAGAGCGAACTCACCCGGGCGCTGACCGAGCTGCAGGCCGCGCTCCCGTCGATCGGCAAAGACCAGAAAGCCACGGTCAAGTCCGACAAGGGCAGCTACACCTACAACTACGCCGACCTAGCGGACATCTCGGCCGCCGTGCTGCCGCTGCTGTCGAAGGTCGGCCTAGCCTGGACCACCCGCCCCACGGTCGAGGACGGCAAGTTCGTTATGCGGTACCAGCTGCGGCACGTCTCGGGAGAGATGCTGGAAGGCACCTATCCGCTGCCAGCTGCGTCGCGCCCGCAGGAGATCGGCTCCGCGATCACCTACGCCCGCCGGTACGCGCTGTGCGCGGTCACCGGCGTGGCCCCGGCGAACGACGACCAGGACGCCGCGCAGGTCGAGCGGGCGATGCAGTCCCGGGAGCGCACCGAGCGGGAGTTGAAGGACTCGATCTGGGCCGAGGCGAAGAACCGCGGCTGGATCGGCGAGGGCGACGACTTCTCGCAGCTGCAGGACGAGTTCGCGCAGTGGAACGGCGGGGGCGACATCACCGCCGCCGACGTCGAGGCGCTGAAAGGGTTCGCCGTTCATCTCCGGCCGAAGCAGACGATGCAGCGGGGGAGGAAATGAACTCGCCGGCGTGCTTGCACGCGTGGGTCACCGAGCGCCGCGGCGGCCGCCCGGTGCTGGCGTGCCAGCTGTGCGACCGGGTGATGTCCGAGCGGGAGTGCCGGGAGATCGTCGCGGCCCGCAGCGGCGGGGTGTGCGAGATCTGCGGGGAGCGGCCGGTGCAGTCGATGCACCACCGGCTCACCCGGAAGTTCGGTCCGTGGTCTCCGGCGAACATCGTCGCCCTCTGCGGGGACGGTGTCGCCGGTTGCCACGGCCGGGTCACCAACACCCGCACCCAGTACTACGACGACGGCTGGCTCATCCACTCCTGGGATCTCCGGACACCGGACGAGATCCCGTTCCTGCACTGGCAATGGGGCGCGGTGTGCCTCGACAACGCCGGTGACTACCACCAGAGAAAGGACGCGGCATGATCACGAGTCTCGACATGCTGCAGCACGTCGTCGAGCACGCCAAGCGGTGGCGGATCGGCGAGGCGTTCAAGCAGTTCGACGTCTCCGCGGAGCAGACGAACCTGACGTTGCGGGACCACGACCTCGACGGGTTCCTGGCGTGGGTGGCGCATCTCGACGGGCTGCAGATCGTGGCGTCGGCCAGCTACGCCCGGTCCTCGGGTTTGCTGCACGCGCAGGGCCGGTTGATGTCCGGGCACGTGCTGCACGTGTGGGTCACCAGCGACGGGGAGCGGATGCGCCGCGCCGAACTCGTCGGCAGCGTGCTGGCCGGGGAGGTCGAGGAGTACCTGCGCCACAACGTGGTCGGTCTCCCGGCCCTGGACCCGGTCGGTGCCGAGTGAGCGGCGAGTTGAGGACCCCGACCGAGCAGGGCCGCCAGTACCTGGACGGCCCGATCGAGAAGGGCAGCCAGGAAGAGATCGACGCGTGCGTGCGGCGGGTGAAGCTGGAGTCGCGCGACCAGGCCGAGGCCGTGATGTTCCTGCGACAGCTCGGCCTGATCGATCAGGACTTCGAGTGGGTCGCGACGTCCCGCAACCGGCGGAAGCGGGTGCCGAAATGAGTGCCCTCACCGGCGATCGCAACCTCGACACCCTCGTCGAGTCCGCGGGAAAGCTCGTGCGCGCGGTGCGCCGGGACGACTCGCTGATGGTCGACGCGATGCTCGCCGACGCGGAGATGGCCTACGGCGACCCACTGACCGGCGCCCGCGCGATGGTCGTGCTGCTCGCCGCGATGGTCCCGGCCGACCAGCCGACCGCGGAACTGCTGCTGTGGCGCGCGAACCCGCGTCAGCGGCTGCGCCCGGCGGCGGTCGCGTGACCGGCCGCGTGTTCCGCACGGGCGACCCGGAGCCGCCGAACAACGAGGTGCGGCAGGTGCGCGGAGCGTCCGGTGCCGTGTACGGGCGGAGCCCCGGCGGCCTGCACTGGTTCCTCCGAGGCGGCGGGGTGAGCCCTCTCCGGCACTGGCCGGTACTGCTCGCCCACGACGGCCCGCTGACCGCCGGGGCCGCGCCGCCGCAGCTGGTGCTGTTCGACCTGCCGGGGGCGTCATGACCGCGCCCGCGTGCAGGAGATGCCGTCGCCCGCTGCGCGACGAGGCGAGCAAGCAGCGCCGGTACGGGCCGGTGTGCTTCCGGCGCGAGTTCGGTCCGCCCGCACCGAAACCCCGCGGCGGCGCCACGCTTCCGGCCGCCGTACGGACCGTCGACCACCACCCGGCCGACCCCAACCAGATCCCGCTACCCCTGGAGGCAACCGTGCCCGCCGTCGATTCGGTGTCCGCACACGATGACCCCCGCCCCGTCGCCACCGTCCGGGAAGGACAGATCAGATGAGCGTCACCCTCAGCGGCAGCCTGCCCGCCGACGACCGCAACGGCATCGCGCGGATCGCGGCCGCGCTGGTCGACAATCCCGAGAGCGCGCATGTCATCGTCGCGCTGGTCGACTGCACGAAGATCACCACGAAAGTCGAGAGCGGCGACGTCGTGCCCACCGCGCGGATCCGCGCGATCGAAGGGTTCGAAGGCCACACCGCCGACGCGAAAGAGCTGCGCCGGCTGCTGCGCCGAGCGTACGAGCGCCGCACCGGGCGGGTGGAACTCCCGCTGGAGATGGAGAAAGCGTTCGACGACCTCGGTTCCTGATCCCGCGGTCCCGGTCGTTCCCGATACGGCCGGGGCCGCGCACCGCCTGCACGAGAACGAAAGGGGGCCATGGTGAGCCACGAAGCCGTGAGCTGGGCGCTCCACGATGCCCCGATGCCCGTGACCGAGAAGGGCAAGACCGACAGCACCGCGCGTCTGGTGCTGATCGAGCTGGCCGAGCACGCCGCGGTGGACGGCCGGAACAGTTTCCCTTCGGTGCTGCACATCCGTTACGCGACCGGGCTGGACGAGCGGACGATCCAGCGCGCCCTGCGGCGGTTGGAAGAGGCTGGCCTGGTCCAGCGGGACGGCGTGGCGCGCAACGGGTGCACGCGGTGGAAGCTGCATTTGTCGGTGACGCGTCCGAATACGGATTGGGTGTTCCTGGAGGCCGAGGCGGAGGAGGCGAAGCGGCGGCAGACGGCGGCGCGTGCGGCGCGTCGTGCGCGGTCGGCGGCCGCCGCTGTGTCCGGGACGCGGAATGCCGGACACGATCCCTTGTCCGGCACGGAGAATCCCGGACACGAGCGGTTGTCCGGGACGGAGAGTGCTGGACAAGCTACGGATGTCCGGGACGCAGAGTGCGTTGTCCGGGACGCAGAATCCCGGCGTCCGGCACTCTGCGTCCCGGCGTCCGGCACGCAGAATCCCGGCGTCCGGCACGGAACGCCACCCGAACCATCAGTTAACCCTCAGGAACCACCAGGAACCGTCACCGGGGGCCACGCTGCCCCCCGGACCCCCTTGCGACGAGACGACCCGCAAGCGGGCCGTCTCAACGATCAAGCGAACTCACCGTCCGAAGTGGACCCGTCCGAAACCGGTTTGGGAACGCAACCCACCACCGCGCGCGTGCGCTGTCTGCACGGCCTGTCCGCGCACACCGACCCCGCCACCGGAGAACCCACCTGCCCGCTTTGCCGACGAGCCCTGGAGGCGTCGTGAGCAACCTCGACCGCACCGGCGAGCCGATCGAGCCCGGCGAGCACCAGTGCGACAACGGGTTCCTCGACCGCGACGCCGATCCGCCGCTGCGCCCGTGCCTGATCTGCCGCCCGCAGCTGTCGCGCGACAACCGCCGCCGCGCGCTGCTCGATGCCGACCAGCTCCGCCAGGAGCCCCGAAACCCCGAAGGAGACCCGGATGCCTGAACAACCCGAGAACGCCAGCGAGCGGCCGAGCCAGCCCGGCGGAACGGCTAGCTTCGGCGAAATCGTCCGGGCCCTGACCGACGGATTCAACGCTGCCTCGATCGAGCTGGGCAGTGAGCTGCGGCAACTGCTGCGTGGCATGGGTTTGGTCGGACCGGACCTTTCCGCCAGCGAGCGGCCTAATGCGGGCGCGGAAACGGCACGCCGAGACGAGGGTCGGCACACCGCCAGGTACTCGCCGGACGAAGCGACCTACGACGAGCGCCGTGCCTATTCGCACGGCTACACCAACGGGCTCGACGCAGGGAGCGAGCTTCCCTACGACCACCCGCTGCTCGAAACCCAACGGCAGGACTGGGAGGCCGAAAGCGACGTCCGGCAGCGTGCCGCGTCGTGGTGGGAAGCAGCGAAGACGTACAACCGGGCGTGGAAGGGGCGGAAAGCGCTAGACGAGTCGCGCGAGTGGCTCCACCGCGAAACGCAGCGCCAGTGCGACGCGGTACAGCTGCACCTCGGCCCGCTCTACAACGACGACCACCATTCGTGGTCGGTTGAGACGCTGGCGCAGAAGGCCGCCGCCGACATCACGAGCGGCGTGAAGCGGGAAACCTCGATCGACTCAGGTTCCCTCGGTGCCATGGCGCGGATCATCGTGCGGGCTGGTGAGGTGGAGCGCGAACTCAAAGCCGAGCGCGCCTGCGCCGAGGCTGCGGAGGCGCAGCTGTCGGAGATGAACCGGATGATCGGCGAGGCCAACGACCGCGCGCTCCGGGCCCTGCGCGGGCGTGACGAGTCTGAAGATCAGCTCACTCAGGCGCACAACACGTTGCGCGAACGCACCATCGAGCGTGACGAGGCCCGAGCGAAGCTCGACCAGGTGCGCGCGGTGCTGGCTCGCTGGGACTCGACGACCGTCGCGGTCGACCTCCTCGACGAGATCGCCGATGCTGTTGCGTCCCCCGCGCCCGTCACGGACCGCGAGGAACCGGCGCGGGAGGTGGATCCGCTCGACGAGGTCGCGCGGGTCATCGGCGACGTAACCGGGCTCGGCGTCACCAAGGAGGCATGGGATCACCTGGCGGACACCGACGCTTCCGGCATCGCCCGGGCGCTCGCCGCGGCTGGTCTCCTCGCCCGCATCGAATACCGCGAGGCCCCGTCGCCCTGGGACTCCGTCGCCGACTCCTACCGCATCAGCGAAGACCACGAGGAACCGGCCGGCGAGACGAAGCCGGACGCAGAGGCCGACCGGTGAAGCCGCCGTTTGCTTACTTCGGCGGGAAGACGCGGCTGGCTGAGCAGATCGCGGCCGCGTTCCCGGCGCACGAGCACTACGTCGAGCCTTTCGGCGGATCCCTCGCCGTGTTGCTGGCCAAGCCGCGGAGTCGGATGGAAACCGTCAACGACATCGACGGCGACCTGATGACGTTCTGGAGGGTGCTGCGCGAGCAGCCTGAGGAGCTGGCAAGAGTCTGTGCGCTCACTCCGCACGCGCGCGCCGAGTTCCTCGAGGCCTACGCGGCAGGCCTCGAGGTCCCCGACGAAGTGGAACGTGCTCGCCGCGTGTGGGTGCGGCTGTCCCAGTCCCGTACTGGGACACTGCTGCGCACCGGGTGGCGTCACTACGTCGACCCGGCCGGTTCGAGCGCGTCCATGCCCGGATACCTTGCCGGATACGTCGACCGGATGGCCCCGGCGGCGGCACGCCTGGCCGGTGTTTCGCTCGAGTGTCAGCCTGCGCTGGAGCTGATCGCCCGTTACGGCCAGAGCCCGAACGTCATGCTCTACGTCGACCCGCCGTACCTCGGCAGCACCCGGTACTCCGGCGGCTACCGGCACGAGATGAAAACCGAGGTCGAGCACCGCGACCTCGCCGCTGTACTCCGCGCCTGCAAAGCCGCGGTCGTGCTGTCCGGCTACGACTCGCCGCTCTACGAAGAGCTGTACGCAGGTTGGCACGTGACCCGTATCGACACCATGACCGGGCAAGGCGGCACCCGGCAGGGACGCACCGAAGTGCTGTGGTCCAACCGAACCCCGGCACCAACCCTGTTCGACGAGGCGAGCTTCGATGCCGCACGCAAGGAAACCGAGGTGCAAGCCCAATGACCGACGCCGACACCCCGCGCGTGCCGAACTTCTGGTGGTGCCCGACGCATCACCTGTACAGGGGAGGCGACGAACGCCCGTGCGCCGACGCCGTCAAGCTCGGCGACGTCAAGGTACTGCGCAAGTTGCTGCAGCGTGCCGCGCGCCTGATCCAGGAAGCAGCCGAAGGTCTGGAGTCCGCAAACGCACCGGCCGATATGGAACGTGCGTGGCTCGCCGACTGGAGTGCGCTCGCCCTCCTCGACCGCGAGCCGGTCCGCGAGGAACCGAACTCCCAGCGAACTCCCAGTTCGCCCCAGACTGGGAGTTCAGCCCCGCGCACGCTGCTCGGCTGGACCGTGCCCGACCACGTGACAACTCGGGAAGACGAGGAAGACCTCAACCAGATCGTCCTCGAATGCTGGCAGTGCGATCCATGGCCGTACGCCATCATCAAACGTACCGATCACGAGGCAGTGCAGGACTTCCTCCGCAACCACGCTCACGGCCAGGTCGTCGAGCACCAGCCGGAGGAGGCCGACCGTGGCTGAGGACTGGCGAGACGACGTCGACGACGAATGGTTCGAGGACTGGGACGACGACCGGCCACCACCGAAGCTGGAGCCGGATTGCTACGCCTGCAACGACCACGGCTGCCGCTCGTGTGATCCGCCCCGTTGGCAGGTGTGGTGGTGGCAGAACGTCAGCCGCCGCGTCTCCAACGTCAAGCTCCGCCGCGCTGCCCGCCGCGGCGTCAACCCCGACGAACCGCCGTTTTGAGGAGGCTCACCATGCAGCAACCCTTGTGCAGCAACCGAGACGACGGCGAGTGCCCGAACTTCGCGCTCAACGGCACCCCGAACTGCCTGCAGCACACCGAAGAAACCGGGCTCTGGGACCCGGTCGACATCGGCTATCGGCCCGGCGGCCTGGCTTCCGTGCCGACACCGCTCCAGATGTTCGCGACTGCGCTTCGCGGCTTCGAGCAATCGCTCCGCTCCGCCACCGAAGCGGTCCGCCAGTTCGACACCGTCATCAAGCCAACGGGGGAGAGCCAACCATGACCGACGTTCTGAGCCTCCTGGACCACGTCGTCCACCGCACCGCCGTCACCCGCCACCCGGGCGCGATCGGCACGAAAACCGGGTACGCCAGCGCGCCCCCGATCGACCTCGACGCGCTCGAACTCCGCGACCAGCTCCGGTACGCCGCCGGCCGCGAATACCTCGACCTGGAGGAGGAAGCGCTGCACCTGATCGAACGACCGGCCCGTGTCCCGCTCGGGCTGTGCGCGTGCGGGAACCCGGTGCACTGCGAGTTCGACCGGGTTTCGGCCGAATGCCGGGAGTGCGGCGATTGGCTTTCCCGCGCGGACGCCGTCGCCGCGGCCCGCCGCTACGTCGAGAACACCTGGCTGCTGCCCGCCGACATCGAGCACGAGACCCGCGGCTGGGGCACGCCGGTGCGCGCGGCCCGCGTCCGGCTGTGGCGGCACCGCGGCCAGATCACCCCGGACGAGCACGGCCGCTACTGTCTCGCCGACGTCCTCGCCATACTCGACCTGCACGCCGCCCACGCAGCCTGAGGAGCGCCACTGTGGACCACGACCCCCAGATCACGTTCCTGCGTGCACGGATCGCCGAAGCCGAGCAGCGTGCTCGCGCCTGCGGCCCGGTTCCGTGGGTCGACACCGTGCCCTGCGCGGTCCATGTCGACCCGGCAGCGATCCGGGACAACAAGCTGGCCTACGGTCATCTCGGCTACGTCGCGGGGACGCACCGGGGCGAACTCGGCGACGCCTACCGCGCGCACATCGCACACTTCAGCCCGAAGCGGATGCTCGACGAGATCAACGCCAAACGGCAGATCATCGAGCACTGCGTCGAGACCATCGCGTCGCTCGACCCCGGCGAACCGGCGGACCGTGCATCGATCACGGACCTGACCGTTCCGCTGCGCCTGCTCGCCCTTCCAGACGCCGATCACCCGGACTACCGCGAGGAGTGGCGACTGTGATCGCGATTGTCCTGTCGATCGTTGTTGTTCTGCTGGTAGTGGCGATTTTCGGGTTCTATCTCGTCATCCCGTGGATGAACTGGAACGACATGGAGCGACGAGCAGGGTTGCGGAAGCCGCGACGACGCGATCGAAAACCCAGTTAGGCCAGCTTGACAGGCCCCTGTCGATCATGCGATGTTTCAAGACGTCGCCGAGCTATGCCCTCGGCAGACCCTGAACCACCAGGAACCCCACCGCACACCCCCTCGGCGGTGGGGTTCCGTCGTATCCCCGGCAGGTGCCGGACAGAGCCCGGTACAGCCCTCGGTCACAGCACCGTCCACGGGCACGACGCGGAGGGCACCCATCGACTCCACTTAATCGAATACGCACTGCGGAAAGGCGGCACCCTCATGCCCTCATCGCGCGCCTCCATCGACTTCGGCCGCCCCGCCACCCTCGACGAACTCATCGCCGCCCTGCAGCAGCTGCGCGCCAAGGCGGGAGGCCATGCCGAGCCCCGCTTCACCAGCGCGATCGAGTTCGACACCAACGGCCCCCGCGTCACCGGCGTCAACGTCGAGGTCCCCGACAGCGGGCCGGTGATCGAGGCACCGCAGTGAAGCGCCACACCGTCCGCGAGCGGGACGGCCGCTGGATCACAACACGCCAGGGCTACGGCTTCCGCACAGCACCGGTCGTCACCGTGCACAGCAGCTGGCGCAACGCCATCCGCGCCACCGAACCACGCCCCGGCGACGGCAACACCTACATCGAGTCACGCTCGCAACCCGACCTCACCTACCGCATCGGCGACGACGAGTGGTGACCATGCAGCACATCCACGCCTTCACCCGTCCCCGCTGGAACGGCATGGGCTACACGCACCACTGCCGATGCGGCACACCACGACCGGAGGAACCCGTGTCTTACCCCGTGTCATACCGCGACAACGACTTCGTCCGCTTCGCGCTGATCATGCTTCGCCGCGCCGGTGGAGAGATCCGCCTCAGCGACACCGAGATAGTCGACGCGACCATGGTGGAAGACGGCTACCTCGTCGAGGCGCACCGCGACGAACAGTCCTTCGAGACAGTCCTGCGAATGAGGAAGAAGCCCGCCGAGGAGTGCGGCCGATGCCGAGGCGAACGCGACGAGCACACGCCAGCGACCGAACGCAACGCCCGCAACTGGCCGCGCTGCGCGAACTGTGCAGCGCGCGACCGAGCCGAAGACGACGAGGCTGACCGACGCCTACGTACACAGCACAACGGCCGCTGCGGTGCGCTCGGCCCAGACCTAGGCGGTGATGCTCGGATGCTCTGCTACCTCCGCGGCGGACACCTCGGCATGCACGAGACCCAGGACGGCATCTCGTTCACCAACGGCGGCATGGTCCATCTCAACTCGACCGCGACTACGCACAGCGACGAAACGCGGCGATGATCAACCCCAGGGGGCGTTACCTACCCCACCCCATTGCCTGGTCCAACGGAGGTCATGCCGCCTCCGGGGCTGTACGGGTTTGGAACTCACGGGAGTTGGTGACTGAGCATGAGGCTTGAGGTTGGGGGCGGGTCGGTGATCGGCGTGGATGTCGAGGTCGGGCGGCGGATGCTGGTGCAGGGCGCGCGGTGGCGGGGCCTGCGGCCGGTGCGCGAGGTCGCGCGGGTGTCGGGTCGGCCGATCCGGGTGCTGGCGGTGGTGCACGGGTTCCCGCCGGGGTTGTCGGCGGGCAGCGAGCGGATGGTGGAGCATCTGCTGCGGTCGCTTCCGGCGGCCGAGTTCGAGACGGGGGTGCTGTCGTTCGGGTTGCGGGACGCGGCGGACGCTCCGGCCCGGTACGAGTACCGCGGGCTGCAGGTGCGTCGGGGGTTTATGGCTCCGTTCGCGCCGGATGTGATCGTGGCGCATCACGCGATGGCGGTGCGGGTGCTGCCGTCGCTGGCGGAGGAGTTCCCGGGCGCTGCGGTGGTGCTGGTGCACCACAACGACCGGTTCGACATCCCGGAAATGCTGGCCGCGGACCGGGATCTGGACGTGTCGAACACGGAGTGGGTGCGGGAATCGCTGGGGCTGGGCGGGATCGTGGTGCACCCGCCGCTGCTGCCGGGCCTGCACGAGGTCGAAGCCACCGGGGACGCGGTCACGCTCGTGAACCTGTCGGCGGACAAGGGCGGTCACCTGTTCCACGGGCTGGCCGCGCAAATGCCGAATACCCCGTTCCTGGGCGTCGAGGGCGCGCACGGCGAGCAGCTGCCGTCGCCGGGCATGCCGAACGTGGTGCGGATCCCGACCGTGCAGGACATGCGCGAGGTGTGGAAGCGGACGCGGGTGCTGCTGGTCCCGAGCGCGTACGAGTCGTACGGGATGGTCGCGGCCGAGGCGTGCGTGAACGGCATCCCGGTGATCGCGGCATCGACGCCCGGACTGCGCGAGTGCCTGGGCGACGCGGGGATCTTCCTCGACCGGCGGTATCCGGAGGTGTGGGCGGACGTGCTGCATCTGCTGCTCACCGACGAGGACGCGTACCGGGAGCGGTCGGAGCGGGTGCGGCTGCGGGGTGCCGAGCTGGCCGTGCAGACCACTGTGGAAGCTGGCGTGTTCGCCGAGGCGCTGCGGAAGCTGGTGACGTGATGCGGGGCCCTGTGCCGAAGCGGAGCGACCAGCGGCGCCGGAGGAACAAACCGGAGGTGCCGATCGAGTCGCTGTCCGGCGGCGAGCCCGCGGAGTGGGGCGAACCGCTCGACGCGTGGCATCCGCTCGCCGCGGAGGTGTACCGGTCGGTCGCGGCGTCGCCGGTGGCGAAGTGGATGACCGCGACGGACGTCGCGTACGCGAAAGTCGTCTGCCAGGTCCTCACCGACCAGCTCAACCGGGACGGCGGGGCGGTCGCGAACGCGCTGTCCCCGATTTTCTCGGCGCTGAACGACCTTCTGATGACCGAAGGGGCGCGGCGGCGGCTGCGGATCGAACTCGCACGCGACGACGACGGCGACGAGGCCGAGGTGTTCGACATCGAGGCCGTGGTGAACCAAATGAACGCGGGGTAGGTCCCCGCCCAGTGCGGGAGGCTGGATGCTGCCCCCAGGAGCCACCCGGAAACCCGGGTCGACCGGGTACACGTGGGTGAAGAAGGCGGACGGCGGGTGGCTGCTGCCGAGGGACCTCGGCTATTCCGAGGCGGTCGGGCTGTCGGCGTTGAAGTTCGCGCACGAGGACCTGGTGCTCGACGGGAAGCCGATGCGGCTTTCGCCTGAGCAGATCCGGCAGATCCTGTGGACCTGCGCGGTCGACCCCGTGACCCTCAGGTTCGTCTACCCGGTGTCGGTGCTGGTGCGGATCAAGGGCGCGGGCAAGGACTTGATCCAGGCCGTGCTGTCGCTGCACGAACTCGTCGGCCTGTGCCGTCCGGCGCGGCTCAAGGATGGCCGGGTCGGGGTCACACGGCAGCCGAACCCCTGGGTCATCGTCACCTCCACGAGCTTGGAGGCGACCGCGACGACGACGAAGTACTTCAAGGAGATCACCCCGGAATCGACGGTCGAAAAGTACGGCATCGACATCAAAAAGGAGATCACCTACACCGTGGCAGGTGGCCGGCTGGAGGCGGTGACCGCGCAGCCGCGGCGGATCGAGGGCAACCGGCCGACGTTCATTTCCGGTTCCGAGCTGGGTCTGTGGGTCCCTTCGCAGGGCGGCCCGGAACTGTTGGAGGCCGCGGAGGGCGGCGCGTCGAAGATCCCGAACACGCGGCTGGTGGGCAGCTCGAACGCCTACGCATCCGGCCAGGGCAGCGCGCTGGAGCTGATCCACAAGGACTACGAGGCACAGGAAGAGGGCCGCGCGCCCGCCGAAGCGCTGCGGATCAACTACGACCAGCTCGGCGCACCGTTCGCGGACCCGTCCGATGTGGAATCGCTGCGCGCCGGGATCGAGCACGCCCGCGGCGACGCGGTGTGGCTCGACGTGGACCGGAAACTCGCCGTGTCGGTGTCCAAACGCACCAGCATCGCGCGGACGATGCGGTTCGAGCTGTGCGTGAACTCCGCGGCCGACGACGCCCTCTACGACGAGGTGCAGATCAAGGCATGCGAGGACGAAACGCTCCGGCTGGAGCCGCGCGACAGGGTAGCGCTCGGGTCGGACTTTTCCCTGAGCGACGACGCTTCGGGTCTGGTGGCGATGCGGATCCGGGACCGGGCGGTGTTCCGTCTCGCGCTCGCCGAACGGCCGCTGAAAGTGCGGCCGGAGGACTGGGAAGTCGACATGGGCATCTTCGACCTCGCGATCGAGAAGGCGTTCTCGGAGCTGCGGGTGGTGGCGTGGTTCTCCGACGTGAACCCGGTGCAGGGGCACGTCGAGAAGTGGACGAAGGAGTACGGCCGGAAGCTCCGGGTCGGTTTCACGAAGGACAGCGTCATCGGCGCAGACATGCGCGGGTCGCAACGTCGGTTCACGCTCGCGCACGAGTCGCTGCAGGCCGGGATTGAAAACGCCGAGGTGCGTCTCGACGGCGACACCGCGATGAAGCGGCACTTCCTGAACGCCTTCGGCCGGCCGAACCGGTACGGCATGAGCTTCGGGAAACGGACCCGGGACTCGCCGGACAAGGTCGACCTGTACGCGGCGACGCTGCTCGCGGACATGGCGCGCACCGAGTTCCTGCGTGCCACGCCGCCGGCGGCGAAGACGCGGCGGAGGCGCAGCACCTACTCTGGGAAGCGGTAAATGGCCCGGGTGGCCCTGATGTCAAGGGGCCAGGATGTCACGGGACACGCTCGAAAACGTTCTCGCGGTGAACGAGCAGAAAACCGCCAAATACCAGGCGTACGCGCGCGCGGAGCAGACGTGGCGGAACACGTCGCCGATGATCCCGCCGGAGCACCGGATCTCGTTCTACACGCCGCAGCCGTGGGTTCGCCTGGCCTGCGGCGTGATCGAGGAGCGCATAACTCTGGACGCGGTGACCGCGTTCGGCAAGGACGGCACTGAGGACGAGAAGGCGACCGCGTACCTGCGTGGCGTGCTGAAGGCCAACGGCGGCGACGAGTTCGTGTCGAGCGTGCACATCGAGGCGCTGGAGACCGGACGCAGCTACGTCGTCCCCTCGTCGTCCGAGCGGGTCGACGGGTACCCGGTGCTGCAGATGATCGGTGCTGCGGACATGGTGCACGCGATCAATCCGCTGACGGGCGAGATCGCCGAGGCGCTGCAGGTGTACGGGGCCCAGCGCGAGAAGCGGGCCTACTACACGCCCGGCAACGCCCAGTACCTGAAGAAGGTGAACGGCCAGTGGATCGCCGACCGGGAACCGGTGACGTGGCCGGGGATGCCGGTGTTCGACTTCCTCTGCCGCCGCAAGGCGAACGACCCGTTCGGGCGGCCGGAGGCGAAGGACATTTTCAAGCTGCAGGACGCAGGAACCCGGGTGACTTCGGACCTGGTGTGGACCTCGTCGTCGATGGCCGCGCCCCAGCGCGTCATCTCCGGCACCACGCTGGAGGATTTCGCGCCGCCGAAGCTCGACCCGGAGACCGGCGAACCGATCCAGCAGGAAGACGACCTCACCGGCGAGATGGTCGACGTCCCGGACATCGCGAACGCGCCGGACCCGGACGCGCTCTACACGTCCCGGATGCTGCTGCTCGGCGACGCCGCGGCGAAGATCGCCGAGTTCCAGGCGGCGAACCTGCAGAACTTCACCACCGGCATGAACATGCTTACCCGCAACGCGTCGGCGCTGTCCGGCATCCCGGTGTCGGTGTTCGCGGTTGCCTCCGACGCCAACCCGGCGTCCGGCGACTCGCAGCGCGAGGACAACGGCCGCCTGATCACCCGCTCGGAGCGGTTGCGGCAGGGTTTCCAGCCGCGGTGGATCGCACTGTTCGAGTACCTGGCCGCGCGCGCCGGGTTCACGGTCACGGTGCGGCTGCGGTGGCGGGATGCGTCGCTGCCGAACACCGCGGCCGCCGCCGACGCCGCGGTGAAGCTGGCACCGGTGCAGGTCGACGGGAAACCGTTGCTGACGCTGAACTTCCTGCGCCGCCTGCTCGGATTGACGCAAGACGACATCGACGAGATGGACGACGAGACCGAGCTGCGCGGCATCACCGGCATGGTGAACGACGCGGTCAACGAAGCGCAGCGCAACAACCCGGCGGCCTGATGTGGCGCGGCGACTCGACGACACCTACCGGGCGCAGGCGACGCTGACGCGGCGCTTGGTGGACGCGATCGTTCCCATCCTGGTGCCGTTCATCGGCTCCACCGCCCCGGCCAAAGCGTTGGCGCAGCTGCTGTTCCCCGAAGTCGTGAAGTCTCGGCGGCTGCACCAGGCGCTGGCCGTCGACGACTACCGGAAGCTGCGGCGCGACGCCGGGATCACCGGGGAACCGCCGGCGGCGTCGATCCGCGACTACACGCCCGACGCGCTCGTGACGGTGATCGAGGACGTCCGCGCCGACGAAGACCCGGTCACGCAGGAACACGTCGAGCAGATCATCGGGCGCGCGGACCAGCACGCCCGCAACGCGCATCGGAATCAGACCAGGGCCTCGACGTTCGCCGACAACCAGGCCATCGGGTGGGCGCGTGTCGACCCGGAACCGCCCACCTGCCCGCTGTGCCGACTGACCATCTCGCGCGGACCGGTGTACAAGACGGCGGAAACCGCGCAGGAGAAGGACATCTTCCACCCGGGCTGCACCTGCATCGTGGTGCCCGCGTTCAAAGGGCAGCGCACCAGCTATCCGGGCAGTGAGCACGCTGCCGCCGAGCTGGAGCGGTACAAGACGCTCACGAAGGGCCTGTCGGGGAAGGCGGCAATGCGCGCCTACACGCGCGGCGTGCGCGAACTCAACGGCGAAGTGAAGCCCCGAACATCGGCCCCGCCGGACGGCGAACAGCGTGCCGCGCAGGTCCGCGCGCAGGCCGAGAACAACCGCAAAGCCGTCGAGGCCCGGATCCGGACCCTCGAAGGGATGAACCCCAAGTCCGCCAGCGCGAAAGCCTACGTGGCCAAGCAGCTGGAGGTTGACCGCAAGAAGCTCGCCGAGCTGGATGCCTGAAGGAGAAACCCGTGCCCGACCGCGACAACGAGATCGACCTGAGCACGCTGGAGGAACCGGTCCGCGCCTACATCAAGGAGCTTCGCGGGGAGAACGCGAAGCACCGCGCGGCGAAGAACACGGTTGCCGCCGAGCGCGACGAACTGGCCAAGAAGTACGAGGAAGCCGGGCAGCTGCTGCAGTCCGCGAACGAGCGGCTGACCCAGTTCGACGCGTTCAAGGAGAAGGCGACGAAGCTGGACGCGCTCACCGACGACCACGAAAAGCTGCTCACGGAGAACTCCGTGCTCGGCGACAAACTGACGCGGCTCGAAGCGGCTGCGAAATTCGGAATCGCCGACGAAGCGGACCGGATCAAGGGAACTACCAAGGAAGAGCTGGAGAAGGACGCTGAGGCGTTGGCCAAGCGGCTCGGCGGACGAGGGTTGCCGATGAACCCGGCGGCCGGTTTCACCCCGCCGCCGCCGAACGAGGACCCGCTCGTGCAGGCGTTGCGCGACGCGGTCGGCGGCTGACGCGCTATTCTTTCCGCAGACCACTATTCGCCCCTGCTGATCCGGGGCTCTGTGAGCCGGGTGCTCGACGATCCCCACGGATTCCGAGGAGCACCCCATGGTCACCTCTCTCGCGCAGTTCCAGCTCACCCCGCAGCAGGTTGAGCCGATCATCAAGACCGCCCGCAACTACTCGGCGATCATGCAGCTGGGCAAGCAGATCCCCATCAACGTGATGGGCGCGAAGATCCCTGTCCTCAATGGACAGACCACCGCGACGATCGTCGGCGAGAACCAGGTCAAGCCGAAGTACGACCCGCAAATCGGGTTCCAGTTCGTGCAGCGCAGCAAGTTCGCGCTGATCTCCGTCCTGTCGATGGAGGCCGCGCGGGAGGACCCGTTCGGGCTGGTGAACCTCGTCAAGGACGAGATGGGCGGCGCGTTCGCCCGCGCCATCGACGTCATGGGCATCTACGGCGGCGTGTCCGGCCAGGGCTACATCAACCAGACCTCCACGTCGGTGGAACTGGGATCGGCCGCGCAGAACGCCGGCGGCACTTACCGGGACATCGTTTCGGGTCTGGCGCTGCAGGCCGGCAAGAACCCGCCGCGGCAGACCACCGGGTACCTGTGGGACCAGAAGGCGGAGCCGACGCTGCTCGCGTCGGTGGACCTGCAGGGCCGCCCGCTGTGGGTGGACGCGTGGACCGGCGAGAACGCCGCGTTCCACGGCACCCCGGGCCGGATGCTCGGCCGCCCCGCCTACCAGGTTCCGCAGATCGCGCAGGGCGCCGACATGGGCTGGGCTGGCGACTGGTCCAAGGTGGTGTGGGGCGTGTACAAGGCCCCGAACTTCCGGGTCGTCACCGACACCGCCTACACCGACTCCACGGGAAAGCTGGTGTCGACCACCGAGCTGAACCAGATCCTGGTGATCGGCGAGTTCGAGGGCACCGCCGCGTGCACCGACCCGGACGCGTTCGTGCGGTTCACCGACGCGACCGCCCCGGTCGTCACCAGCTGACCCCGGTTGGCCCGCCCGCGAACGGGGGGCGGGCCAACCCCTGGCTTTGGAGGGTTCCCTTGCCCCGCTACACACTTCCCGGCGGTTCCACCGTCGACTGCCCGGACGACATCGGCCGCGCACTCGGCGGCACACCATCCGCTGAGTCCACAGAGGACGCCGAAACCGGCGAGCAGACGGAAGCACCACCCAAGCGCGCGACGCGCACGCGGTCCAAGCCGAAGGAGGAATGATGGTCGACGCGGGCGACGTGCGGGAGCGGGTCGGCCGCGACCTCACGCCCAGCGAGAAATCCCGTGTCGAGGCGTACATCGAGGACGCGGTCGCCGAGGCCGAACGGCTCGTGCCGGGTGTGTCCGCGGACGCGGGCCGGGCGAAGCTGTTCACCAAGGCGGTGTGCGCGGCGGTCCTGCGGGCCGCGCGTCTCCCGGACGCGCTCAACGCGCTCGTGCCGTCCGACGAGATCAGCACTACCCCGACGCCGATCAACGCGCAAGGCCAGGTGTACTTCCGGCGCGACGAACAGCGGGACCTCGGCTACAAGCCGAACCGTGCGCTCCGGCTCACGCCGAGCCCTGTCCGGACGGTCCGGAGGTACTGGTGAAGCACAAGACCCTGCCGAACCTCGAACGCGTCGTCGCGCACTCCGCGGAAGTCGAGCAGGTGCTCGGCGACGAGGCGTACGGGGTGCTGGTCGCCGCGCGCGGCAACCTCGCCCGCCACCACCGCACCGGCAAGACCCGCGTCACCCAGACCAAGGGACGCGTCGACCACTACGTGAACCTCGACGCCGGTTCGCTCGAAGCGAGCCTCAGCATCGAGGAAGGGCATGTGAACGCCCGCACCGGCGAATGGGTCGAGGGGCTGCACATTCTCCGCGACGCGCTGCGGGGTGCCTGATGCCGACGCATCTGAACCCGGTCGACGTGGTCGTCGCGTTGCTCGACGCGTCCGGTGTGGACGCTTCGGACCGCTACGACAGCACCGCGATGTCCGTCCCCGCCGGCCGCGTCATCGTGGCGGAGGCCCCGGGCCGGGTGCCGCATCCGGCGTACGCGTCGCGGTGCACGCTCAAACTCACCGGCTGGCACGTCGAGGGCTGGCGGGCCGCGCGGGCCCTGCTGTACACGGCGATCGGGATCCTCGACACCGCCCGCGACACGGCCGCGACCACCGCGGCGGGCGGCGGTATCCACAAGTTCACGGTCACGTCGTCGCCGGCCCGCGCCGACGTGGCGAACATGGCGTCCGGCAGCGGGCGCGCGACGTGCATCATGGATGCGACCTTCACGACCGCCGAGAAGTGGTCGGCGTAGCCCGGGTGGCTCTCCCCCAGTTTCCGAGTCTTGAGAGGACACCCGCGATGACGTTGCGCGACGAGGGCTACTTCATTCCGCAGAGCCTGCACGTGTACCAGGCGGCACCGGGCACGCCGCCGCCGACGCCGGAGCAGATCGCGCCCGGCGGCACGCTTCCGGCCGTGTGGAAAGAGATCGCCCACGTGGCCGACGAAACCGGCGACGGCGGAATCCAGCTGACCCGCGACGGCGGCGACCGCACCCCGAAGGGGTCGATGGCCAAGAAGACGATCCGGGTCGTCACCGCGGCGGTGGTGACCGGGTTCGAGCTGGACTTCACCCAGATCACCCGCGAAACCCTCGCGCTGTACCACGGCACCCAGGGCGGGACCGTGGACGGCGTGTTCGGCGTGGCCGACGGCGAGGACAGCAACGACACGGTCACCGCGTTCCTCGCTGTGTGGACCGACGGCGCGGTGTCACTCGGCCTGCACGCGCCCAAGAACTCGTGGGCAGCCCGGGACAACATCGACACCAGCAGCACCGAGGACGCGACCCGTGTCCCGGTCGTCGGCACGTTCATCAGCCCCGACCTCGTCGGCGGGGTGCGGCCGAAGAAGTTCAACTGGATCAGCCCGCAGCTGTTCCCGCTTTCCTGACCCCCGATCACCCCGGGCGCGCGGAGTCGTGGCCGCCGCCCGGGGCCCCACGACAACGAAAGAGGTTCCGCGATGACCGCACTCTCCGCATACCGTGCCAAAGCCGCCGAGGAACACCCCGGCGTCCCGCTGGAGTTCGACAACGGCACCTCCGTGATGCTGCGCAGCATGGTGATGCTCGACAAAGTCGAGCTGGAGCTTTTCCGGTCCCGGTTCCGGGCCTTCGGCAAGATCGACCAGGACACCGCCGACGAGTCAGCGTTCGAGGACGTGCGTTCCTCCCTGATCGACACCATCGCTGACGTCACCGACAACCCCGAGGTCGCACGCGCCGGACTCGACAACGAGTCGATCGGCGTGCTGATGGCGATCGTCAAGGACCTCGGATCGTCCTCCGAGGAGGCCGCCAAAAGCGACGGAAGTGCTGCGCTGCCTGGAACTGGAGGGACCGCTGACGGCGGACTTCCGCCGGTTTTACCAGCTGCGGCTCCTGGAAGCGGTGACGACGCTGCCGGAACAGGAACTGCTGGACTTGATCGGGTGGCTGCCTCCTGATTCCGCGTACTTCACCGTGCGGCGGGTGAAAGGCGACATCCGGAAGGCCCGCCAGGTGCTGGGCTGGAACGTGGACAGCGAGATGCTGCAGGCGATCCGGCAGGACTTGCAGGACAACACGTTCACCACCGCGCAAGTCCAGTCCCCGCGCCGGTTGCCGACACCGAAACCGGCTCCGCACCCGGTGGACAAACCGAAACGCTCCACGACGTCGGCGCTGGCAATCGGGCTGGCGGTGACACAGCAGATGAGACAGGGCCAGGTGCCCGCACCGTAACGAACGGGGCGCACCCATGGCCGTCGTTGACGTCGCATCGGTGAAGTTCACGCCGGACCTGTCGGAGTTGCGGCGTGAACTCGACGCCGAGCTGAAGAACATCAAGGCCGAGGTTGTCGTCAACGTCCGCGCCGACACCAAACGCGGCATCGCGGAGATCGAAGCGTTCCTCCGCCGCGAGTCCGGCAAAACGATCCAGGCGAAGGTCGACGTCGACACCACGGGCGCGCTCGCCCAGATGAAAGCGTTCAGCATCGCCGCGGGGAAACTCGCGACGGTCAGCCCGAAATTCGGGCTGGAGAAGACGCTCGGCGCGGCCCAGGCTCTCGGCCCGGTGATGGCGAAGATCGGCGCAGCCGCGCTCGCGTCGGCAGCGTCGTCGGCGCTGATTCAGCCGGCACTCGCGGGTGCGGCGGGCGCGGCCGCGTTGATCCCGGCCGCGTTGATCGGCGGAATCGGGGCGATGGCCGCGATCAAGCTTGGCGCGGACGGGGCGAAGAAAGCGTTCGAGGGCCTCAAACCGACGATCGACACTCTCAAGTCGCAGGTCGGCGCGTCGTTCCAAAGCTCGCTCGCCCCCGCGGTCGACAACCTGAAGAAAGCGTTGCCGCAGCTGCACGTCGGGCTGCAGGCGATCGCGACCGCGATGGGCGGCGTCGCGACCAAAGCCACGCAGGTGCTGGCGTTCGGGCCGAACGCGGCGAAGGTCAACGGGATCTTCGTCGAGATGTCGAAGGTGATCCAAAACGTCGGCAACGCGGTGAAACCCGTGCTGCAGGGGTTCATCAACATCGGCGCGATCGCCGCGCCGATGCTGTCCCAGCTCACCACCGGCATCGGCGCGACGGCGCAGAAATTCAGCGCATGGACCGCGAGCGCCCAAGGCGCGGCCACCATCAAGAACGTCATCACCGGCATGGCGGACGCGTTCCGTCAGGTCGGCGCGATCCTCGTCCAGGTCGGCGGGATCGCGCAGGCCGTGTTCACGGGCATGAGCCAGGGCGGCGCCGGTCTCGGAGCGGTCGTTCTGCCGCTGCTGGCGAACATCAACGCGGCGCTGTCCTCGACGGCCGGGCAGGCGGCGCTGGGCGCGCTCGGTGCGGCGTTCGCGACGGTCGGGCAGGTGCTGGCGCAGACGGTCGTGCCGGTGCTGAACGCGATCCTGCCGGTGCTCCCGCAGGTGGCGGGGGCGTTCGCGTCGCTCGCGCAGGCGATGGGGCCGGTGCTGGTGTCCGCGGTGCAGGCGCTGGCTCCCGCGATCGGCCCGATCGCGGGCATCCTGAGCACGACGCTGGCGTCGGCGATCAACTCGCTGGCGCCGTTGTTCCCGCCGATCGTGTCCGCGCTGTCCGCGCTCGTGCAGGCGGCGGCGCCGCTGCTGCCGGTGCTGGTGCAGATCGCGACCGCGGCGCTCATGCCGCTGCTCGGGGCGCTCACCCCGCTGGTCCCGGTGCTGGGGCAGGTCGCGCAGGCCCTGGGGCAGGCGCTGCTCGCCGCGGTCCGGGCGCTCACGCCGATCCTGCCGGTCATCTCCTCGGCGATCACCGCGATCCTCGCCGCGGTGCAGCCGCTGATCCCCGTGATCGGCGGGTTGTTCGCGCAGGCGATCCGGCTGCTGGTGCCGATCGTGACGCAGCTGGTGCAGGCCCTCGTTCCGGTGGTGCAGGCGCTGATCCCGCCGCTGATGAGCATGGTTCCGGTGCTGAGCCAGTACATTTCGACCTTGGCGGGGTTCTGGTCTCAGCTGATCGCCGCGATCCTGCCGATCCTGCCGCCGATCACTCAGCTGATCGCGTCGCTGCTGCCGCCGCTGCTGCAGCTGTTCCAGGCCGTGATGGGCGCGATCCAGCCGCTCCTGCAGGCGTTCATCTCCCTGGTGCAGGCGATCGTCCCGATCCTGCCGCCGATCGTGCAGCTCGTCGGGGCGCTGCTGCCGCCGCTGATCCAGCTGTTCACCGCCGTCGTCGCACCGCTGATCCAGTTCGCCGGGGTCCTCATCGGCAGCGTCGTCAGCGCGATCTCGTCGGTGATCAAGTGGGTCACGGACCTGTTCTCGAGTTTCGCCAAAGCCGGCGGGGTGCTGGACACGGTGAAAGGCTGGTTCCGCGACGCGTGGGAGTTCATCAAAAGCGTGTGGTCGGGCGTCGGGAAGTTCTTCGGCGGCATCTGGGACGGCATCACCGCGGGGCTCAAAGGCGCCCTGAACTTCGCGATCAAACTGCTGAACGGGCTGATCTCGGCGGCGAACCACATCCCTTGGGTGAACATCCCCCAAATCCCGTACCTGGAGCGGGGCGGGACGGCGACCGCGGGCATGCCGCACATCGTCGGCGAGAACGGGCCGGAATTGTTCGTCCCCGGGCAGACCGGCCGTGTGGTCGACAACCGCAACACGATGGACGCCATCGGATCGGGCGGCCGGGGCGCGGACTACGGGGACCTGGTGGCCGCGTTCCGCGAGGCGATCGCGGGGATGCGGTTCTCGATCGACTCGAGCGGGCAGGCCCGGATCACGTCCGTGGGCTACGGCCAGAACCTCAACCGGTAGGGGGAAAGCGGTGCTCGAAGACCACTATTTCGGGACGCTGGCGGAAATCTCCGCGGGCACCGGGACGCTGCCGGTGGCCGACAGCTACAGCCGCCCCGCCGAGCGCGTCCAGTCGGTGTTCGCCGGCGCGACCGGCGCCAAGACGGTCAACGTCACCGGCGTGAAACGGGTCTGGGACCTCGGGTTCGACGACGCCGAACCCGAGGTCCGCCACCGCGTCGAGGGTTACTGGCTGGGGTACAAGGACAACACGTGGCTGCGGTTTTTCGAGGCGTACACGGTGAACATGCTCGACTTGCGCACGTCCACGGCGGGTGCGAGCCCGGGCGTGCGGCCGGTGTTCTCCACCCTCGGCAGCGGCCTCGGGCAGATCCTCACCGCGCCCGCGGCGGGCGTGCCGCGCCAGACCCGGCTCACCACGACCCTGACCAACGGCGCGACGGCCGCGCGCGAGGCCTCGGCCGGGTGGCCCGGCACGCTCTGCCCGGCGTTGGGCACGACGACGTTCTCCGTCTATCTGCGGGCTCCGTCCGGGGCGGCGGTGACGCTGTACTCGGCCGGCGCGGACGGGGAGGCGTTCGTCACGGGCACGCTCGGCGGCACCGACGTGCCGGCGTCGGGCGCGTGGCAGCGGGCGGCGGTCACCGTGACCCCGCCCGCGGGCACGGCCGCCCTGTACCCGGCGGTCTCCGTCCCGGCGTCCGGCCTGGTCGAGGTGGCGCACATGCAGACCGAACTCGGCCCGGAGGCGACGCCGTGGGTCGCGGGCACCGGCGCGCGCGTCGTGGTCTGCGAGGTGCCCGACGACGTGACGCTCTACCCGTACGACAACCTGACGCTGCGGCTGGCGGAGGTCTGATGCTGTCCACGGGCGACACGGCGAAAGACGCCGCCCTCGCGGACGCGTTGGCGTCGCGGCTGGGGGAGACCTACGCGCGGGTGATGATCGACTGGGCCAAGGACGGCAGCTACGGCTCCCGGTACGCGGACCTGTCCACCGCGGTCGCCGAGGTGTCGGTGGACCGGTCGTTCAACTCGAACCTCCCGGACGGCGTGAACGCGGTCGCCGGGTTCGCCTCCGCGCGGATGGACCTGACCCTCGGCGGAAACCAGGACCGCGGCACGTCGGTGCGGCGGCTGTTCGACCCCTACGACCCGCTGTCGCCGACCGCGAGCACGACCCTGGTCGGCACTCCGATCACGCTGGAGTGGGTGACCCGGACCGCGCTGGGGGACGCGGCGCTGCCCGGGTTCACCGGGCATGTCCAGTCCTACTCCTACCGCCGGGTCGACGGGACCGTGTCGCTGGTGTGCGTGGACAACTGGGTCGAGACCGGCGCATCGGTCACCCTCCCGCGCTGGGCCGTGGCCTCGACGTCCCCGACCTCGGCCTACGGCAACGGCCCGGACTGGAGCGGCGCGGAGAACCCGATCTCCGGCAAGTGGGTGCTGCACGAGGTGCTGCGCCAGCTCGGGGCGCCGATGCTGCGGGTCCCGCGCCCGGACGCGGTGTCGTACCAGTCGATGATCGGGTCCCCGCTCCCGAGCTACGGCCTGGGCCGGGTCGACAACTGGTATCAGCTCCGCTCGAACATCAGCACCCAGCCCTGGCAGTACGGGTCGACCGGGGTCCCGGCGCTGGAGGAGTTCGGCGGGAACACCGCGGCCTACGGGCAGGAACGGCTCCCGGTCGACAAGATGGTGCGCACCGCGTCGGTGAACCTGCACACCGCGAACCGGCAGGTGTTCCTCCCGCAGAACGCCGGGGACCCGGCGCAGGAGATCGGGTTCGTGGCGAACTGGTACCGCGCCAACGCCGCGGGCGCGGACCCGGTCTGGCGCCACCGGTTCTACCTGGAGGATTTCCGGCTGGGCGAGCAGCCCTACGTCTCGGCAACGGTCTACGAGGACCCGGTTTACCAGTGCGCGCAGATCGCGATCGCGGGGTACACGGACGGCACGATCCAGGTCTACGTCCGCGAGAACTGGGCATCGGGCTATCAGCGTTCCTGGACCTGGACCACCCCGACCTCGACCGCGATGCCGGTCAACATCAGCGATCTGGGCCGCCCGCACGAGATCTGGGTGAAGGTCCGGTTCGCGGCCGGGGGCGTGATCCCGGAGGTGCGGTTCAACGGCGTCGTCCAGGCGCTCACGCCGGGTTCGGGGAACTCGCCCTCGGACCAGGGCGTCCGGTACCGGGACGTGCCGACCGCGGACATCAACAACGCGACCAACGGCGGACCCCCGCGCAAGAAGCGCGGCAACGTGGTGCAAACCGACCTGGCGTCGGACAACGCGACCGAATTCCCGTACCTGTTCGCGGCCGAATGGTTCGCGCCCGCGGCCGGGGTCACGGCCGGTTATCAGGCGAAGCCCGCGTTCCCGGTGCAGGCCAACGGAAAACCGTACTGCCGGTACCTGACCCAGTATTACGACTACCACGCGGACGGGTGGCTGCACTATCTGCCGGAGGTCTCCGGCCGGGAAGGCTGGGAAGTCCTCAAGAACTACGTCGAGGGCATCCGCGGCCTGATGTGGAAGGACGAGCACGGGGCCCTCAACATCGGGGACGCGACCCTGGGGCAGCTGCCCGCGATCCGCCCCGGTGCCCAGACCGAAGACCTCACCCTGGACTCGTTCGCGGACATCACGGTCAACCCGAGTTCCGACAACCGCCGGAACAAGGTCATCGTCAACGGCGCGTTCCGCGGTTCCGGTTTCAACTGGGTGTACCGGCAGCAGAGCGCGCGGGACAAGTACACGCCCGCGAACACGGCCCTGAACGCGACGCTGTCGCTCCCGGCCGAAGCCGTCATGGTGAACTCGCGGATCGCCGCGGACACGCCGCCCGCGAACGAGCAGGACATCGACATCATGACCGGGCACTGCTCCGCGGTGAACACCTACGATTTCACCGCGGACAACACCCAGTTCCAGGTGGACTCTCAGGTCACCGACGATCCGCGGTTCTTCAAAATCCTCTGGGCCAACCTGCAGAACTCCAACGACAACTACACGGGTTCCTACCCGGGCGGGAACCAAGGATATTTCCTGGTGTCGGGCCGCGTGCTCTCCGAAGCGCAGCCCATTCAGGGCGTCCAGTCCGATGCGGCGTCGATCGCCGAGATCGGCGCTCGGGTCCTGTCGCTGGACACCACCGACTGGATCCAGAACGCGCTGGCCGCCAACGCGATCGCCAAGGCGCTGCTCGGCGCACTGTCCGCCCCGGCGCCGATCGTGGACGACCTCGAAGTCCCCGCGAACCCGCGGCGGCAGGTGTTCGACGTGGTCCGGCTCGCCACCCAGCGCGACAACGAACCCGGCGCCGAATTGTTCGCGCAGGTGCTGTCGAAAACGACGCGATGGTCCGCGAGCGAGTACACCGACACGCTGAAACTGCGGGCGCTCGGCACGCCGGGAGCCGGGGTGTGGGACGCCGCGGTGTGGGATTCTGACCAGTGGAGCTGACGGTGAGCCAGGTGCTCGGCAACGAGACTACGTGGAGGCGCCAGTGACGCTCACCAACCCGCCCGCCATGCCCGTGCCGGGAAGCCAGATCACCGTCAACGGCGTCGGTTCCGTGCCCGCGTTCGGGAAACCGGTGGTCGACTCCCTCGCCGAACTCGACGCCCGCACCTCCGACCCCGCGACCGGAAACAGCGCGCTCGGCGTCCGCGTGACCGCGGCGGAATCCGGAAAGGTCCCGACCGCCCGGACCGTCACCGGGGCGAACGGGCTGCAAGGCGGCGGGGACCTCTCCGCCGACCGGGCGATCAGCCCGCTCTACGGGACCGACGCCGGCACCGTCGCCGAAGGAAACGACGCCCGGATCACGATCACCCAGGACGCGACCAAGGGCAACAACGCCCTCCACACCCGGGTCGCCGCCCTCGAAAACGGCAAGCCCGACGCCTACGCCACCCGGGTCGTGCTCGCCGCGGACCAGGCCAACACCGCCAACGCCGGCTACTACAAAGTCGCGTGGCCGGACCCGGAGCGGAACACCGGCTTCGCCTGGAACCCGGCCAAGGACGCGTTCACCGTCCCGGCGACAGGCTGGTACAGCATGGGCCTGTCCATGCGGTTCGACGGCACGGCCGCGCCCGCGGCGGCCAACAGCGAACGCGCGGCGTGGGTGTCGCTCGCCTCGGACCCGAACGCGGCCCGGCTGGTGTGGGCCTCGAACACCGGCATCCCGCGGCCGGGCGAGTGGCCGAAAACGAGCGACGCGCAGCCGGTCTACCTGACCGCGGGCACCGAGCTGAGCGTGTGGACCTACCAGAACTCCGGCGGGGACCTGAACCTCAAATCCTTCGCCGCGGCCTGCGCGCTCAACGTCGTGTACCTCGGAAACTGAGCGATCCCGTGACATCGGCACTCGCGACCGTCTCGCCGAAACTGTTCGCCTACTGGGCCACCGGCGCAGGCGCCAAGAAGTGGATGTTCTCCCCGCACCCGTGGACGGCGCTGCGGGACGCGCTGATCAAAGCCGGGGTGCCCGCACGCGAAGCACCCGGTTTGGCGACCAGCATCATGCGGTCCACCCCGCAGGGCAG
The DNA here is from genome assembly GCF_002796545.1 of Amycolatopsis sp. AA4. Lineage (GTDB taxonomy): Bacteria > Actinomycetota > Actinomycetes > Mycobacteriales > Pseudonocardiaceae > Amycolatopsis. The sequence continues at coordinate 3,112,991 of NZ_CP024894.1, read as the reverse complement.
AGCGCTGTTCAAGGCTCACCACGGCGGGACACGGTGACCGCGTGGCGGGCCGCGCCGCTGCCGCCGGACTGGGCCGAGCGGCGCGCGGCCTGTCTCGAACGCGACGAATACCGCTGCCGCCATACTTATTCCGACGGCACCCGGTGTGCCGAAACCACGCGGCTCGAGGCCGACCACATCGGCGATCGCGACGACCACCGCATCGAGATGCTGCGCACCAAATGCACGTGGCACCACCGCCGCCGCACCGCCGCCCAAGGCGGCCAGGCCGCCGCCGCGAAACGCCGCCGCCGGTCACGCCACCAGCACCCCGCCGACCGACACCGGGGAACGTGACCATGACCACGACCATGACTGTCCACTGTGCACGGAAGGAGGACCGATGGCCCAGCCCGGCGACGTCGTCATCACCACGCGAGAACTGTACGACGAAGTACGCGCCGTCCACGACGAGGTGAAAGGCGTCCGCAACGAGCTGAAACACACCGTCGGGCCGACGCTGAGCGACCACGAGGCCAGAATCCGCGCGCTCGAACGGAAAGTGTGGGCCGCCGCCGGCGCCGCCGCGGTCCTCGGCGGCGGAGTCGTCCAAGGCCTGCACTCGATCCTGGGAGGCTGACCCATGGCCACCGTGCTCGACTACTCCTCCGGCCGCCCCAGCGGTGCGGCCGTGGCCGACGCCGGCCACGCCGGCGTCGTCCGCTACATCGGCACCCCCGGCCGGACGAAGAACCTCACCCCCGCCGAGTACGCGGACATGGCCCGCAACGGCGTCGGGGTCGCGCTCGTCTACGAGAATCACGCAGGCGACGCCGCGGGCGGCTGCCCGGCCGGGGCGGCCGCCGCGCGCGCCGCCCGAGCCGACGCCGACGCCTGCGGGTTCCCCGCCGACCGGCCGATCTACTTCGCGATCGACTCCGACCAGGTCACCCCCGGCCAGTTCGCCGCGGTCATGGCCTACCTCGACGGCGCCGCGTCCGTCCTCGGCTACGACCGGACCGGCGTCTACGGCGAGTTCGACGTGATCGAGCAGGCCGTCGGCGAGCACGCCCGCTACGGCTGGCAGACCGCAGCCTGGTCCCGCGGCAAGCGGTCGGCGAAAGCCGCGCTCTACCAGCGGATCGGGACCGTCCGGGTGGGCGGCGTCGACTGCGACCTCAACGACGTGCTGGCCGAGGACTGGGGCCAGCACAACCACACCGCCCCGGCGGCATCCACAACGGAGGACGACATGGCAGTTGTTGCCGAACCGACGGACGACGACTTCGTTTCCGTCCCGTGCAACGGCAAACGGAACCTGTTCATCAGCACGCACTACGGCCGCCGGGTGCAGATCCTCGGCCTGTCCGGGATCTGCGACTCCGGCGCCGATCCCCAGTACAAGCCGATCCCGGCCGCGCAGTTCATCGACTCTGACAGGCCGGGAGCCATCGCGGTGCCCGACGGGGTCCGGTGCGTCAGCCTGCGGTACAAGGCCGACCACAAATTCACTGCGTGGTGCGCGTGACCGGCCAGCACGCCGACCCGATCGGCGCACCCGCCGCCTCCGAACCGGTCGCGATCGCCGAAGCCGTCCGGGGACTGCTCGTCGCGATCGTCGCCACCGGCTGGGCCGTCATCCCCGACACCACCATCAACATCATCGTGTCCGCGGCGGGCGTGCTCGGCTCGATCGCGTCCACGATCCTCGCCCGCCGCAAGGTCGTACCGCTCTCGAAACTCGACGCCCCACCTCCGCCCCGCCCGTAACCACAGGAACACGACAAGCCCCCCGCCGATCCGTCGGCGGGGGGCTTGTCGCGTGCCCCGGGGTCTACTTGATCTTCGCGCAGAAGTCGTCGCTCGCCGCGTACACGGCCTCCTTGTCGACCTTCACACCGGACGTCTCCCGGACGCCGATGCCGATATCGATGATCTGGCGCAGGGTGTTGGCCTGGCATATCCCCTTGTACGCCTGAAGCTTCGCGCGCTCGGCCTCGGTATCGAGGTTCATGCCCGCGGCGTTGGCGCGCTGCACGAACTCGGCGACAGGGTCACCGGTCCCCGCCGGGACGGCCGTGGCAGAGGAAGCGGGCTGCTCCGCCGACGAACCGGCCGACGGTGTACTGCTGCCGCTGCCGCAGGCCGCAACGCCGATACCGATCGCAACGGCGATCGGGACGAACGCGATGCGCTTGATCATGTCCTGGTCTCCTCAATGTGCGTGCACCACGCGCGCAGCAGATCGCCGAGCTGCGACGGCTCGGCAAGCGCGCGATCGACCTCGTCGACGGGCCTGCGCTCGGCCAGACCGGCCCCGGCGGAAACAACGGTCACAGCGGCAATCGCGGCGAACCCGCACAACGCGGCCAACCGCTCTCCCCACCGGCCACCGCCGACAGACCGGACACGCGCGGCCCCGATCCTCCCTGCCGCCGTTCTCACCGCCTCCAGCACCGCCGTCAACCCCATCAGTCTCCCGTCGTAATCGCTCGATCACGCTACGGGAGCAAAGCTGTCAACGCGCCTCACCTCCCCTGAAAAGGGGGTACAACTCGGGGAAACACACAGGGCTGACCCAGCCGAGAGCCGAGTAGCATCACCTTCTCCGCGAGGACCGGCTCAGGATCAGACCTCGAAGACGTTGAGTATGTCTTTAGAAAAACCCACCAAGGGCGCGTTCATCCTCACCTCGGACGAGGGCCGCACGCGCTGGGAGGTTGACGGTCCGCACTTCGGCGGCTGGGAGGTCTACCACGTCGCCGGCTCGCCCGCGGACCCGGACCGGCTGTACGCGTCGCAGTCCACGTCGTGGTTCGGCCAGCTGATCCAGCGTTCCGACGACGGCGGGAAGACGTGGAACCAGGTCGACCACGACTTCGCCTACGAGGGCGGGGCGGGCGAGCACCTCTGGTACGACGGCACGCCGAAACCGTGGGAGTTCACGCGGATCTGGCATCTGGAACCGTCGCTGACCGACCCGGACACGGTGTACGCGGGCGCGCAGGACGCGGCGCTGTACCGCAGCACCGACGGCGGGAAGAGCTGGCGGGAGCTGACCGGGCTGCGCAAGCACACGTCCGGGCCGGGCTGGCAACCCGGCGCGGGCGGGCTGTGCCTGCACACGATCATCCTCGACCCGAAGAATTCGCAGCGGATGTTCACCGCGATCTCCGCCGCCGGCGCGTTCCGCAGCGACGACAGCGGCGAAACCTGGCAGCCGATCAACCGCGGCCTGCACTCCGACGGCATCCCGGACCCGGACGCCGAGGTCGGGCACTGCGTGCACCGCCTCGCGCTGCACCCGTCGCGGCCGGACGTGCTGTTCATGCAGAAACACTGGGACGTGATGCGCTCGGACGACGCGGGCGAGAACTGGCGGGAAATCAGCGGCAACCTGCCGAGCGACTTCGGCTTCCCGATCGCGGTCCACCCGCACGAACCGGAAACGGTGTACGTGATCCCGATCCACAGCGATTCCGAGCACTACCCGCCGGAGGGCAAGCTGCGCGTGTACCGCAGCCGCACCGGCGGCGACGAATGGGAACCGCTCACCGCGGGACTGCCGCAAGAAAACTGCTACGTGAACATCCTGCGCGACGCGATGGCCGTCGACTCCTGCGACGAGGCAGGCATCTACTTCGGCACCACCGGCGGACAGGTCTACGCGTCGAACAACGCGGGCGACAACTGGACCCCGATCGTGCGCGACCTGCCCGCGGTGTGCTCGGTCGAGGTGCAAACCCTGCGATGACCACCACCGTGCGCGTCAAACTGCCCACGCACCTGCGCCGTCTGGCGAAGGTCGAGGGAGAGATCCAGCTGCCCATCGAGGACCCGCCGACGCGGGACACCCTGCTCGACGCACTGGAACGCGCGTACCCGCAACTGCGCGGCACAGTCCGCGACACGACGACGGGCCAACGCCGCGCGTTCGTCCGGTTCTTCGCCTGCGAGGAAGACCTGTCGAACACCGCCCCGGACACCGCCTTGCCCGCCCCGGTCCTCTCGGGAGCCGAACCGTTCCTGATCATCGGAGCCATGGCAGGCGGCTGACCCACCGACCACCGGCCGAGGGGAAGAACCCTGGGCCTCGGTGCGTCCCGGGGGCGCACCGAGGCCCGGGGCTTACGTCTTTCCGGCCGGGTTGGCACCGGGCTTGGCAAGAATGCTGCGCGCGGTCGCAGCCAGGGCGGGTGTACTGACGCGCCCGTGCCCGGCCTGCCCCCGGCACCTACGACGTATGCGTTCGCGCCAGGGTGATGCCGCCCAGGTACGCCGGTCGCCGCGATTTCAGCCTAGCCGAGCAGTCGTGCCAGGCCGATACCCTCGACGCACCCGCGCCAAGCGGCCCCGGGGCGATCCCGCCCGACAGCCGCCGCCAAGCCTCAGCCTGGCCCAGCACTCGCGCCACGCCACTACCCTCAACGCACCCGCGCCCAGCGGCGACCGCAGGGCGAGCCACCCGACAACCGCCGCCAAGCCTCAGCCCGGCCGAGCAGTCGCGCCAGGCCACTCCCTCAACATCCCCAGTGGCGACCCCGGAGCGAGCCCACCCCACAACCGCCGCCAAGCTTCAACCTGGCCGAGCACTCGCGCCGGGCTGGAAGCGCCGAACTCCCATGCACGGTCGCATTCGCGCCGAGCATCGCCGGATTCCCCTCGCCGCAAGCGCTTTCGCACACGCCGCTCACCATCGAATACGCCCGGGCGGCCGATCGCACCAGATCAGCAGGGAACTCCAGGCACCCAAACCATGCCTGCGAAAACCCAACTCTGCGGACGAGATCGCGGTGAACCCGTGTCTGCACACGAGACCAACGCGGCGTCGGCGCGTCCCGCACGCAACTCCGCAGCGCGGCGATTCGGCAGCGACCGAGGCCTCCTCGTAGTGCTCCCCGCAGGCTGGCACCGCCGAATCAGTCGCGCACCGGCTTCATCGGGTCGTGCCCCAGGGACATCAACCCCTGCCGCCACCCCGCGTCCCCCGCGACCGGTTCCAAGTCGTCGCGGCACGAGGCGTGCACGCGGTCCACCACGTCGCGCATGACCTCGACGTCGTTCCCGTTCACGTCCGACTTGCGTTTGCCCAGGATCGACAGCACCTTCCGGCCCGTCGCGGGGCCCGCCTGGTCCGGCAGCGGTTCGGTTTCCGGGCCGGCCTCCCGGGTGCGCAGCCAGTCCGCCAGCTCCCGCGAGGTCATGTTCACCACCCGGTGGAATTCCGTCCACAGGTCCTCGTCCACGGTCTCGTGCGTGGCCACGTCGATCACCTCCCGGCGTCGTCTTCGCGAGGTCGGTTACCCGGACGGCCGTGCGGCAAACCCGGGCGGCGGCGAGTCCACATAGGACCGGGCCCGGGCGGCGATCCGCGCCAGTGCGGCGCGGGCCGGTCCCGGTGAGCCCGACCGGACGCCCTCCGCGATCGCTCGGTGGTCCTCCCACGACCGGGTGAGATCGCCGTGTTCGGTCAGTTCCTCGCGGAGCCGGTCGGCCATCAGGCGGCGCAGCGGGAGGCGGATCGCGAGCATGCTGCGCAGCAGGATCCGGTTGTGCGCGGCCTCGGCGAGCGCGACGTGAAACTCGGCGTCCGCTTCCAGGAAACGGTCTCGGTCGGTCAAAGCCGCTGCCATCCGGTCGACCAGGTCCGTCAAAACCGCCAGTTCACCAGCGGTTCGACGGCGGGCGGCCAGTGCGATGACGGTCGATTCGAGAGCTTCCCTCGCCTCGATCAGTTCCTGATACTCGGCGACATCCGAAGCGCCCAGCTGCCACGGCACGAAACGGCTGGCGGCGGGCTCCAGCACGAACGTCCCGACGCCCTGGCGCGTCTCGACCCAGCCCCGCGCCTGCAGGGTCCGGACCGCTTCCCGGACGGTCAGCATCGACACCCCGGCCGAGGCCGCGAACTGGCGCAGCGACGGCAGCGCGGTCCCGGGAGGCCATTCGCCGCCGAGGATCTTGCGGGTCATCTCTTCGACCAGCGAGTCCACGACGCTCACCCGCCGCACCCGGGCCAGTTCCGGCGGCGGCCCCCTCCGTCCCGAGGTCATCGGGCCAGCGTACGGATTGACGGCACTGTTTCAAACACCTAAGTTCAGGCCTGGGATGTCCACCGAAAACGAGCTGCTCGCCGACCTCCGCGCGAACGTGCGCGGCGAGGTGCACGCCGACGTCCGCCGTCGCGCCGAGTACTCCGCCGACGCGTCCAACTACCGGGTCGTCCCACAGGTCGTCGTGCTGCCGCGGGAGACCGGCGACGTTCTCGCGACCCTAGAGATCGCCCGCCGGCACGGCGTTCCGCTGACCAGCCGAGGCGGGGGTACGTCGGTCGCGGGCAACGCTATCGGGCCGGGGATCGTGCTCGACTTTTCGCGGCACCTCAACCGCATTGTCGACTTGGATCCCCAGGCGCGGACCGCGGTCGTGCAGCCCGGCGTCGTCCTCGCCGACCTGCAGCGCGCCGCCGCACCGCGCGGGCTGCGTTTCGGCCCCGACCCGTCCACGCACGCCCGCGCGACGCTCGGCGGCATGATCGGCAACAACGCCTGCGGGCCGCACGCGATCGCCTACGGCCGGACCGCGGACAACGTTCGCGAACTCAGCGTGGTCGACGGGACCGGACGGCAGTTCACCGCGGGTTCGTCCGACGCGGTGCCTGGCCTCGCCGCACTGATCGACACCCGGCTCAGCTTGCTGCGCACCGAATTCGGCCGGTTCAGCCGTCAGGTGTCCGGATATTCACTCGAACATCTGCTGCCGGAGAACGGCCGGTCGCTGGCTCGCGCACTGGTCGGCACCGAGGGGACCCTGGCGGTCACGCTGGAAGCGACGGTCGACCTGGTCGACGTCTCCCCCGCTCGGCTGCTGGTCGTGCTCGGCTACCCGGACATGGCGACGGCCGGCGACGTCGTGCCCGGGCTGCTGCCGCACCGGCCGCTGGCGGTCGAAGGGCTCGACGCCCGGCTGGTCGACCTGGTGCGCAACCACCGCGGCACCGTGCCCGCGCTGCCCGACGGTGCCGGCTGGCTGATGATCGAGGTCGGCGGCGAGACCGAAGCTGAGGCCCGGCACAACGCCGAGCGGCTCGTCAAGGACTCTCAAGCACTCGACCACGTCGTGCTGGCGCAAGGCTCCGAAGCTGCCGCGATGTGGCGGATCCGCGAGGACGGCGCCGGGCTCGCGGGCCGGACGCCGACCGGCGAGCAGGCGTGGCCCGGCTGGGAAGACGCCGCGGTCCCGCCCGAACGGCTCGGCGCGTACCTGCGGGATTTCGACGCTCTCCTCGACGAATTCGGCCTCGAAGGACTCCCCTACGGCCACTTCGGCGACGGCTGCGTGCACGTCCGGCTCGGCCTGCCGCTCGAACGCGACGCCACGGTGTTCCGCGCGTTCCTGACCGCCGCCGCGAAGCTGGTCGTCGGCTACGGCGGCTCGTTCTCCGGCGAGCACGGCGACGGCCGGGCGCGCAGCGAATTGCTGCCGCAGATGTACTCGGCCGAAACGATCGAGCTGTTCGGCGCGGTCAAGAATCTCTTCGATCCCGACGACCTCCTCAATCCGGGCGTCGTCGTCCGGCCGCGTCCGCTCGACGCCGATCTCCGCCGCCCGCAAGCACATCCGCTCCCAGTCGTCGCGGGCGGTTTCTCCTTCGCGCACGACGGAGGCGACTTCACCCGCGCCGTGCACCGGTGTGTCGGAGTCGGGAAATGCCGCGCCGACAACCGTGCGGCCGGCGGTTTCATGTGTCCGTCTTATCTGGCCACTCGCGACGAAAAGGACAGCACGCGCGGCCGCGCCCGGGTGCTGCAGGAGGTCGCGAACGGGACGCTGGTGTCCGGGTGGTCGGACGCCGCGGTGCACGAATCGCTCGATCTGTGCTTGTCCTGCAAGGCCTGCGGCAGCGACTGCCCGGCCGGTGTGGACCTGGCGCAGTACAAATCCGAAGCCCTGCACCGGAAATACCGGCATCGGATCCGTCCCGTCTCGCATTACACGCTGGGCCGGTTGCCGGACTGGATCCGTCTGCTGCATCGAATCCCGGTGCTCGGCCCGCTCGTCGTCAACGCGCTGATGTCGATCCGCCCGGTCGAGAAGGCCCTGTTAGCACTGTCCGGAGTAGACACTCGCCGCCGGGCGCCGAGATTCGCCCGCCGCTCGTTCACCCGGTCCCGGCGCAGGATTCGCGAACAGGGGCCGGAAGTCGTGCTGTGGGCGGATTCCTTTTCGGACGGCATGGACACCGACGTCGCCGAAGCGGTCGCCGCGGTGCTCGCCGACGCCGGATACCGCGTGCTCGTCCCGCCGCGCCGGCCGTGCTGCGGGCTCACCTGGATCACCACCGGCCAGCTCGACACCGCCCGCCGGAAGCTCCGCGACCTCGTGCAGACACTGCGCCCGTACGCGCAGGCTGGGCTTCCGATCGTCGGCGTCGAACCGTCGTGCACTGCCGTGCTCCGGTCGGACCTGCTGGACCTGTTCCCCGACAATCCGGACGCCAAAGCGGTTTCCGGCGCGGTCACGACACTCGCCGAACTCCTCGCCAAGACAGAAGGCTGGCAAGCGCCTGACCTGTCCGGTGTCACAGTGGTCGCGCAGCCGCATTGCCACCACCATTCGGTGCTGGGCTACGAAGCCGACCGAGCCCTGCTCGCGGCGACTGGCGCGGAACTGCACACTCTCGCCGGATGCTGCGGACTCGCCGGCAACTTCGGCATGGAACGCGGCCACTACGACGTTTCCGTTGCGGTAGCGGAAAACGCGCTGCTCCCCGCGCTCCGAGACAACCCCGGCGCTGTGTTCCTCGCCGACGGTTTCTCCTGCCGCACCCAAGCCGATCAACTGGCCGGCGTACGCGGCGTCCACTTGGCACAGTTGCTGAAACGACGCTGACGCAGCGGCTCAGCGGTCCCAGAAGCCTTGCTTCTCCAGCAACGCCACCGCACGATCGCCACCGTCCGAGAAGTGCTTCTCCACAATGGACCGAGCCCGCGCAGCCGACCGGGAGCTGAGTGCGTTGAGAATCTTCCGGTGGTCCTCGTGCGCCTTGCCGGGCCAGTCCTCGTGCGCCTCGTAAAACCCGTGCGTCACCGTTTTCGCCAGGATGCCCAGGATCGAGACCAGACGGCGGGAATCAGCGGCGTAGTTGATCCTGCGGTGGAAATCGAAGTTCAGCCGTTCCTGTTCGGCACGGTCCACTCCGGACTCCATCCGGTCGGCGAGATCGTGCAAGGCCTGCAGGCTTTCCGGCGACAGGTTCTTCGCCGCGCGCTCCGCCGCCAGACCGGACACGAGGCCGAACACGCGGTAGTGGTCGCGGATGTCGTCGCGCGTCATCTGCGCCACGAACGCGCCCCGGCGGGCGATGTGCTCCACGACGCCCTCGTGGTCGAGCGTGATCAGCGCTTCCCGGATCGGCAGCTTGCTGATGCCGAGTTCGTCGGCCAGCGCCTCCTGGTCGATCTTCTCGCCGGCCCGCAGCTGCCCGGAGAAGACCCGCCGCCGGATTTCGTGCGCGGCCAGCGATTTCAGGTTCGCCGGGCCGCCGCGGCGCGGTCCCGCACCCGTCGTCTCGGGCATCGCCTCCCCCTCCGGCAACCGTCATTCCGATAAAGTATTACATAAGCGGCTCTGCTCACCCCCTGCTCATCCCTGCTGTGCAAGCCCGTTGACCCGCCGCATTCCTGATAAAGTATCCCCCCGACGGCCTCGCCCGCGACAGGATCTGAGGAACCCATGTCCGAACCGGAAGCCTGGCAACCGTACGCCCTCACCAGCGAAGAAGTGCTCGAGCCCGGTCTCGTCGCCGCGTTTGCCGCGCTGTTCGACAACGGGCTCCCGACGCCGCGCGAAGGTGACGAACTGCCGCCGCTGTGGCATTGGGTCGCGCTCCCGCGCTGGCCGGCGTCTTCGCGGCTCGACCGCGACGGGCATCCGGTGCGCGGCGATTTCCTGCCGCCGGTGGAACTGCCGCGGCGGATGTTCGCCGGAGGCGAGGTCGTGGTACACCGGGCGCCGAAGGTCGGCGAGACCGTGCACCGACGCTCCACTGTGGACTCCGTCACCGAGAAATCCGGCCGCTCCGGGAAATTGGTGCTCATGCAGGTCCGCACGGAACTGTCCGGAATGGACGGAACGCCGTATGTCGAGGAACGCCAGGACATGCTCTACCGCGAGGCCGGGCAGTCCTCCGCGCCCGCGGTTCCGGAAACCGCCGCCGCGCTGCAGCCAGGGGGCTCGCCGTTCCGCCGGACCGACGGGCAGACCTGGGAGTTCGTCACCGACCCGACGCTGCTGATGCGGTTCTCCGCGGCCACCGCCAACGCGCACCGCATCCACTACGACTGGCCGTACGCGACGCGGGTCGAAGGCTATCCCGGCCTGGTCGTGCACGGACCGCTGATGTCGCTGGCGCTGGCCGAGGTGCTGCGGCTGGACTCCCCCGCCTCCCGGGCGCGCCGGATCAGCCACCGCAACCAGGCGCCGCTGTTCTGCGGACAGCCCGCGCAACTCCGGGTCCGGCCGGGCACCCGTTCCGTCGCGCTCGACCTGCTCGGTCCGTCCGGCCCGAGCACCAGCCTTGCCGTCGAGCTGGCCGAAGAAGACGGCTGATCTGGCGGCGGCCTCCGCTCCGATGGCAAGGTGGCGCAGGTGTTCCGGACGACGGAGGGAAGCTGAATGAGCCGCTACGCGCAGTTCGAGAACCTGCGGATCGACGGGCCGGACGAGGACGGGGTCATCGAACTCGTCCTGGACGCGCCGAACCTCAACGCGGTCAGCGACGCCGCGCACGGCGAACTCGCCGACGTCTGGCGCGAGTTCGACCGCGACCCGGAGGTGAAGGCCGTCCTGCTGCGCGGCGAGGGCAAGGGGTTCTCCGCGGGCGGCTCGTTCGACCTGGTCGAGAAGCTGGCGAACGACTTCGAGGCCCGCTCGCGCACCATGCGCGAGGCCCGGGACCTGGTCTACAACGTCATCGACTGCTCGAAGCCGACTGTCTCGGCGATCCACGGTCCGGCCGTCGGCGCCGGCCTGGTCGCCGGGCTGCTGTCGGACATCTCGGTGGCCGCTGCCAACGCCAAGATCATCGACGGTCACACGCGCCTGGGCGTCGCGGCGGGCGACCACGCGGCGATCTGCTGGCCGCTGCTGTGCGGGATGGCCAAGGCCAAGTACTACCTGATGACGTGCCGTCCGATGACCGGAGCCGAGGCGGAGCGGATCGGGCTCGTGTCGTTGTGCGTCGAGGAGGAGGACGGGCTGCTGCCCACCGCGCGGGAGATCGCGCACGAGCTGGCCAACGGCGCGCCGAACGCGATCCGCTGGACGAAGCAGAGCCTCAACCTCTGGTACCGGCAGCTCGCGGGCGCGATCTTCGACTCTTCGCTGGCCCTGGAGTTCTACGGCTTCGCCGGTCCCGAGGTCCGCGAAGGCCTCGCCTCGCACCGCGAACGCCGCAAGCCGGACTTCTCCCGCGGGCACGAGTCCTAAGCAGACAGTCGGGGCAGCCTCGCAGAAATTGTCCGGCACCGCCGAATCGGCGCAGATTTCTACTGGGGACCGTGCGTCAGCGGCAGATTGAACGAATACCGCGACGCCCGGTAAACGTGCCAGCCGTATTCGACTACCCGGCCCGTTTCGTCGTAGGTGGTGCGCTGCATGGTCAACAACGCCGCGCCGGGCGATTCATCCAGCAGCACCGCGTCTTCCTCGGTCGCCAGCCGCGCGCCGATGCTCTGCTGCGCCGAATGCAGCCGGATCCCCGCCTGCCGTAGCAGCTGGTAGAGCCCTTGGGAGCGCAATTCGTCGTCCTCGACGTCGAGAATGCCGTCCGGAAGGCAGTTGTTCATGATCGCCAACGGTTCGCCGCCCGTGCAGCGAATCCGCTTCAGCCGCCGGACTTGCCGCAGCTCGGGGGCCTCCAGCAGCGCGACGGTCTCGGCGTCGGCCGGTTCGACGCGGTTGACCAGCACCTCCGACGACGGCGTCTCGCCCAGCCCGGCGAGGTCGTCGAACAGGCTGCTCAGCCGCAGCGGCCGGGCGACTTTAGTGCGCACCACCTGGGTGCCGACGCCGCGTTTGCGCACCAGCAAACCCTCGTTGACCAGCGACTGGATCGCCTGCCGCACGGTCGGCCGGGACAGCCGCAGCCCCGCCGCGAGGTCCAGTTCGTTCGCCAGCCGGGAGCCCGCGGGCAGCCGGCCCTCGTCGATCGCGGCCCGCAGCTGCCGCGCGACCTGGAAGTACAGCGGCTCCGGGCTCGCCGGGTCCACCGCGATCCCGCGGACCGGGTCCCAGGCCGGACTGGTGCTCATCGGCGCAGTCTAGCGCGCGTATGTCCGTATGTCTTGACAAAGTCCTCCGGCACGGGGCACGGTCGGAGCACAGCCTGCGAGGAGGACGCGATGAGCACGGGGTTCGACCTCGTCACGATGGGCCGGATCGGGGTGGACCTCTATCCGCTGCAGACCGGCGTCGGCCTGGAAGACGTCACCTCGTTCGGCAAATATCTCGGCGGCAGCGCCACCAACGTCGCGGTCGCCGCCGCCCGGTACGGCCGCGCCAGCGCGGTGATCACCAAAACCGGCGCCGACCCGTTCGGCCGGTTCCTGCGCCGCGCGCTCGCCGGGTACGGCGTGGACGACCGGTTCGTCGGGACCTCGCCGCACCTGCCGACGCCGGTGACGTTCTGCGAGGTCTTCCCGCCGGACGAGTTCCCGCTCTACTTCTACCGTTTCCCCAAGGCGCCCGACCTCGACCTCTCCCCCGGCGAACTCGACCTGGACGCGATCCGCTCCGCGAAAGTCTTCTGGGCGACGGTGACCGGGCTCTCGCGGGAACCGAGCCGCTCGGCCACGCTCGCCGCGCTGGAGGCCCGCGGCCGCGAGGGAATCACCGTGCTCGACCTCGACTACCGGCCGATGTTCTGGGAATCCCGCGAGCAGGCGCGCGAATGGGTCGGCAAGGCGCTGGCCCACGCCACGGTCGCGGTCGGCAACCTCGACGAATGCGACACCGCGGTGGCCCTGCGCGAGCCTCGGGAGGCCGCGAAAGCGTTGCGGGACAAGGGTATCTCGCTCGCCGTGGTGAAGCAGGGACCGAAGGGGGTGCTCGTGGCTGACGACGCCGGCGAGGTGGAAGTGCCGCCGGTGCCGGTGGAGGTGGTCAACGGGCTCGGCGCGGGGGACGCGTTCGGCGGCGCGCTGGTGCACGGGCTGCTGGCGGGCTGGACGATCGAGCGGATCATGCGGTTCGCGAACGCCGCGGGCGCGCACGTCGCGGGGGCACTCGCCTGTTCGGACGCGATGCCGACGGAAGAGCAGGTTTTGCGCAGGCTCGGAGGGACGGAATGAACACCGTCGAGCGGATCGTCGCCGCCCGGGTGCACGACCCGGAGGCCATCGCCGAAGCGGCCGCCGCGCGGATACCGGCGCAATCGCTGTTCAACGACAAGGGCGCGGCGATGATCATCGCCGCCGACCATCCCGCCCGAGGCGCGAACGCCGTCGGCGCGGATTCGCTGGCGATGGCCGACCGGGGCGAACTCCTGGACCGGCTGTGCGTCGCGCTGGAACGCCCCGGCGTCACCGGCGTCCTCGCGACCCCGGACGTCATCGACGATCTGCTGCTGCTCGGCGTGCTGGACGGCAAGACGGTGCTCGGGTCGATGAACCGCACCGGGCTCGCCGGGTCGAGCTTCGAGATCGATGACCGGTTCGCGTGCTACGACGCGGAAACCCTCGCGCGCATGCGGTTCGACGGCGGAAAGATGCTCACCCGGATCTGCCTGGACGACCCGGCCACGCCGAGCGTCCTGCAGAACACCGCGAAGGCGGTCAACGAACTCGCCGACCGGAAGCTGCTCGCGATGGTCGAGCCGTTCCTCTCGGCCTGGACGGACGGGCGGCTCGTCAACGACCTCTCCCCCGACGCGGTGATCCGGTCCGTCACGATCGCGTCCGGCCTCGGCCGGTCGTCGGCCTACACCTGGCTGAAGCTGCCGGTGGTCGCCGAAATGGAACGGGTGCTGGCCGCCTCGACACTGCCCGCGGTGCTGCTCGGCGGCGAGGTGACGGATCCGGACGCGGCGTTCGCGTCGTGGCAGGCGGCGCTCGCGCTGCCGACGGTGCAGGGGTTGGTGGTCGGACGGTCGCTGCTCTATCCGCAGGACGGCGACGTCGCCAAGGCGGTCGATACGGCGGTGGGGTTGCTGTGAACCAGTTCAGTCTCGTCATCACTCCCGAATCGGCCGGATGGGGTTACTCCGGCCTGCGCGTCCTCGAACTCGACGGTGCCGAGACCGTCTCCACCGGCGACGCCGAAACGCTCGTGCTGCCGCTGTCCGGCAACTGCTCGGTGTCGGTCGACGGGGAGAAGTTCGAGCTGGCCGGCCGGACCGGCGTGTTCGACGCGGTCACCGATTTCGCTTACCTGCCAAGGGATGCCGAAGCTGTTCTGACCGGCCGGGGAAGGTTCGCCCTGCCCTCGGCGAAGACCTCGAAACGGCTGCCCGCGCGCTACGGACCCGCTTCAGGCGTGCCGACTGAAGTGCGTGGTGCGGGAAACTGCAGCCGTCAGGTCAACAACTATTGCCTGCCGCATACCTTCGACGCCGACCAGTTGCTCGTCTGCGAAGTCCTTACGCCAGGCGGGAACTGGTCGTCTTACCCGCCGCACAAACACGACGAGGCGCGCGAAGGCGAGAGCGAACTCGAGGAGATCTACTACTTCGAAGTCGCCAGCGGCGGGATGGGGTACCAGCGGGTTTACGGCACTGAAGAACGGCCGATCGACATCCTCAAGGAAGTCCGCAGCGGCGACGTCGTGCTGATCCCGCACGGCTGGCACGGTCCGTCGATGGCCGCGCCCGGCTACGACCTGTACTACCTGAACGTGATGGCCGGTCCGGGGCCCGAACGGGCGTGGCTGATCTGCGACGACCCCGCGCATGCATGGGTGCGCCAGACTTGGGAAGCCCAAGACGTCGATCCCCGGCTGCCGTTCGGAGGCGCACGATGAGGCTGACCACCGCGCAGGCCCTGGTGCGGTTTCTCGCCAACCAGTACTCCGAACGCGACGGCGTCGAGCATCGGCTGATCCCGGGCTGTTTCGGGATTTTCGGGCACGGCAACGTCGCCGGGCTCGGTCAGGCGCTGCTGCAGGTCGCGCACACCGGGACTTTTCCGTATTACCTCGCGCGCAACGAACAAGGCCAGGTGCACGCCGCGGCGGCGTTCGCGAAAATGCGCAACCGGCTCCAGACGTTCGCCTGCACCGCGTCCACCGGTCCGGGGTCCACGAACATGATCACCGGCGCCGCGCTGGCGACCACGAACCGGCTTCCGGTGTTGCTGCTGCCCAGCGATGTTTTCGCTGGCCGCGGCCCGGATCCAGTACTGCAGCAGCTGGAAGACGCGCGCTGTGGCGACGTTTCGGTGAACGACGCGTTCCGCCCGGTGTCGAAGTATTTCGACCGGATCACCCGGCCCGAACAGCTGATCCCGGCCGCGCTCGGCGCGATGCGGGTGCTGACCGATCCGGTGGAGACCGGGGCCGTCACGCTCGCGCTGCCGCAAGACGTCCAGGCCGAAGCCTACGACTGGCCGGAGGACTTCTTCCGCCGCCGCGTCTGGCACGTCGACCGCGCGGTGCCCGCTCCGGAAGCCGTGGCCCGGGCTGCGGAACTGCTGCGTTCCGCTAAGGCCCCGCTGATCGTCGCGGGCGGCGGCGTCGTGTACTCCGAGGCTTGGGCGGAATTACGCGCTTTTGCCGCCGCTACCGGGATTCCGGTCGCCGACACGCACGCGGGCAAGGGCGCGGTGCCGTGGGACCACCCGTGCGCGGTCGGCGGTCTCGGTTCCACGGGCACTTCCGCCGCGAACGCGTTGGCGGCGGACGCCGATGTGGTGCTGGGCATCGGCACCCGGTACAGCGACTTCACCACCGCTTCGCACACCGTCTTCGGCAACCCGGACGTGCGGTTCGTGAATCTCAACGTCGCCCGGTTCGACGCCGCGAAACACTCCGCCGAGATGGTGGTCGCCGACGCCCGGCGCGGGTTGGAAGCTTTGTCGACCGCGCTGTCCGGCTGGCAGGTTTCCGATGCGTACCGCGCGCGGACCCGGCAGCTCGCCGATGAGTGGAACCGCGCCGCCGACGCCTGTTTCGACCTCGGGCACGCTCCCCTGCCCGCGCAAACGGAGATCCTCGGTGCGCTGAACCGTTCGCTGGACGACAGCGACGTCGTGATCAACGCCGCCGGCTCGATGCCGGGCGACCTGCAAATGCTGTGGCGGGCCCGAGATCCCAAGGCCTACCACGTGGAATACGCGTACTCGTGCATGGGATACGAGGTCGCCGCGGGCGTCGGGGTGAAGCTGGCCGCGCCGGAGCGCGAGGTGGTCGTGCTCGTCGGCGACGGTTCGTACCTGATGATGGCGCAGGAACTCGTCACGCTGATCGCCGAACGGCTCAAGGTGATCGTCGTGCTGGTGCAGAACCACGGGTTCGCGTCGATCGGTTCGCTGTCGGAATCCCTGGGCTCGCAACGGTTCGGGACGGCGTACCGGTATCGCGCCGACAACGGACTGCTGGAAGGCGACGTCCTGCCGGTCGACCTCGCGGCCAACGCGGCCAGCCTCGGCGCGACCGTGCTGAGTGCGTCCACTGTGGACGAGTTCCGGGCGGCGATGAAGCAGGCCAAGGCGAATCCGGTGACTACGGTGGTGCAGGTCGAGACAGACCCGCTGGCGCCCAATCCGCCTGGGTCGGCCTGGTGGGAGGTGCCGGTGAGCGAGGTGTCCGAGGTGGACTCCACGCGCGCGGCTTACGAAACTTATGTCGCGGAGAAGCGGAACCAGCGGCGTTATCTCTGACGCTTCGGTCCGCACCGAACGGTTCCCGCGTCACCCTGGTCAGGTGACCGCAACAATCTCCGCACGCAGACAACGGCTCGCGCTGATCGCGCTCTGCCTGCCCTTCTTCATCGTCCAGCTCGACGCGACCGTGGTGAACGTCGCCGTCGAAGCGATCCGGCGCGATCTCGGCGGCGGGCTCGGCGGGGAACAATGGGTGATCGCCAGCTACACCATCGCGCTGGCCGCGGGGATGCTCACCGCCGGTTCGCTCGGCGACCGCTACGGTTCGCGACGGGTCTGCGTGCTGGGGACCGTCGTGTTCGGTGTCGGGTCCGCGCTGTGTTCGCTGGCCCCGACCCTTCCGGTGCTGATCGTCGCGCGGACGCTGCAGGGAGTGGGCGCGGCCGCGTTGCTGCCGTGTTCGCTCGCGTTGATCATCCGGCAGTTCCCGGAGCCGCGGGCCCGGGCGCACGCGCTCGGTCTGTGGGGCGGCATCGCGGCCATCGGCCTCGCGACCGGTCCGGTGGCGGGCGGCGTGCTGATCGCGCTCGCCGACTGGCGCGCGATCTTCTGGATCAACATCCCGTTCGCCGCCCTCGCCATCGTGCTGACCTGCCGGTACGTCGTCGAATCGCCGCAGCGGCGCGACCGTCGCCTCGATCCGTACGGGCTCGTCCTCGGCACCGTCGCCCTCTGCGCGCTCGCCGGCGGGCTGATCCAGGTCGGCCGGTCCGGCTGGGCTTACCCGCTGATCGGCGCCGGAGTGCTGACCGGGCTCGCGTTCGTCCTGGTCGAGCGACGCCGGCGCGATCCGATGCTGCCGCTGGCGATCTTCTCGTCCCGCCCGTTCTCCGCCGCGAGCACTGCCGGGCTGCTCTTCAACTTCTGCCTCTACGGCGCCCTGCTCTGCCTGTCGCTGTTCCTGCAGGGCCCGCTGCACCAGTCCGCGTACGCGACCGGCATGCTGACGCTCCCGCTCACCATCGCGATCGGCATCGGAGCCACCGCCAGCGGCCGGCTCACCGCCCGCTTCGGCGCCCGAGTCCCGATGCTGGCCGGGTTCAGCCTCGCCGGGCTCGGCGCGGTCCTGCTGGCAGCGGCCGGTTCCCTGCCGCTGCTGGTGGCGGGCGGCATAGTGCTGTGCTGCTGCTCGATCGCGATGCCCGCGATGACGTCGGTCGCGATGTCGACCCCTCCGGAGGAGCACACCGGACTGGCCAGCGGCGTGCTGAACACCGCTCGCCAGACCGGGGGCGCGCTGGGCACCGCGGTGCTCGGCACGCTGCTCACCGCGGGTTCGACGATGTCGCTGAGCCTCCCGATGACCGTGGTGGCCCTTGGCTACGCGGCGGCAGTCGGGTGCACGCTGCTGGCCACCCGACGCCGCCCGCTGGTCAGCTCGGCTGCCCCGGAACGACGCTGATTCCCGGCAAGGTGAGGGGAACCCTCACGACCACGCTCCCCACAGCCACCCGCGCACCCAACGATCGGGGCACCCAGCCCCTCCCCCGCACCCCGATACGAAGCCTCCCTGCACAATGGGCTTCGGGGTGCCCCACCGCACCACGGTTTCGCGAGGGGAACCCTCGCGCCGGAAAGGAACCCCGCGCGAATCAAAGCCCGTCGGAGTCCCCCTCGCGAACCTCCGCACAATCCGCGCCGCCAGCCCGACCAACCCGCCACTGACGAACCTCATACCGGCCAGGAACCTGTCCGATTGTCGCCCTTCTCAAACCCCCTCCAGGATGACAAGCTGCTCACCAGCCGGTCGCCTCCGCACCGGCTCGCACGATGACAACGTTGTCAGCCCTGGAGGTAGCGCGTCCATGTGGTCGCAGAAAAGACGGGCAGCTGCGGTCGCAGCGGCGGGATTCGTGGCAGCCGGACTGGTATCCGCCACGACCGCGAGCGCGAGTGCGGCCCCCGTGGACCCGGTGTCGCTCGTCAATCCGTTCGTCGGCACGCAGAACTTCGGCAACACCTTCCCCGGGGCCAGCGCGCCCTTCGGCATGGTCCAGGTCAGCCCCGACACCGGCGGCCAGGGCGGCTACGACTACCAGCAGAACTCGATCTACGGCTTCAGCCAGACCCACCTCTCCGGCGTCGGCTGCGGCGTGATGGGCGAACTGCCGGTCATGCCGACCACGGGGGCCGTCGATTCCGTCGACAAGAACGTCTACAAATCCGGGTACAGCCACGACGACGAGAAGGCCGAGCCCGGTTACTACCGCGTCGGGCTGAAGAAGTACGGCGTCGACGCCGAACTCACCGCCACCCCGCGCACCGGCTGGCAGCGCTACACCTTTCCCTCGACCGGGCAGGCCAACGTGCTGTTCAACACCGGCCAGGCGAACCAGTCGGTGAAGGATTCCGAGATCCACGTCGTCGGCGACCGGACGCTCGAGGGTCGCGTGCGCGCGGGCGGCTTCTGCGCCGGGCACGACGAGCACACCGTCTACTTCACCGCGACTTTCGACCGCCCGTTCGCCGCCTACGGAACCTGGCGCGGCAGCACCCGCACCTCGGGCAGCCGCGACGCCTCGGGCACCGGCGGGAACGGCGCGTGGGTCAGCTTCGACGCGGCCACCGACCACGACGTCGTCCTGAAGGTGGGGCTCTCCTACACCGGGCTCGCCGGCGCGCGGGACAACCTCGCGAAAGAGACCAGCGACAGCTACGACTTCGACGCCACCCGCACCGCGTTGCGCAAGCAATGGGCGGACCGGCTCGGCGCGATCAAGATCAGCGGCGGCACCCCCGAACGGCAGACCGCGTTCTACACCTCGCTTTATCACGCGCAGTTGCACCCGAACCTGGCTGGCGACCTCAACGGCGACTACGCCGGTTTCGACGGCAAGGTCCACCGCGCCAACGGGTACACGCCGTATCAGAACTTCTCGCTTTGGGACACTTATCGCCCGCAGAACCAGCTGCTCGAAATGCTGGAACCGCAGGTGGCCCGCGACGTCGCGCTGTCCGTGCTGGCGATCGGCCGCGACGGCGGCTGGCTGCCGAGATGGGCGCTCGCGGGCAGCGAAACCAACATCATGACCGGTGACCCCGTCACACCGTTCCTCGTCGAAGCCTGGTCGAAGGGTTTGCTGGCCGGGCACGAGGACGAGGCGTACGGGCTGCTCAAGAAAAACGCGACCAGCACCCCGCCCGCCGATTCGCCGTACAACGGACGCTCCGGCGTCAATTACTACAACGACCGCGGTTACCTCCCGAGCGGCCTCACCCTCGGCAAGGACTGCGCTGCCAAGGGCGGCGACAACGACTGCGAACACCCGACGTCGGCGACCATGGAGTACTCCGCTGCCGACGCCGCGCTCGCGTTGATGGCCAAGGGTTTGGGCCACGAGGCCGACGCACGGATGTTCGCTGACCGCGGCCAGTGGTACCGCAACGTCTGGAACGCCGCGGACAAGCAGTTCCGTCCGCGCACCACCGACGGCACCTGGCTCACGCCGTACAACCCGGTCGACGCCGACCACCAATTCCACGAAGGCGGCGCCTACCAGTACCAATGGCTGGTCCCGCAGGACCCGTCCGGACTCGCCGAACTGATGGGCGGCAAGCAGGCGACCGAGAAGCGGCTCGACTCCTTCTTCGCCTACGGCAACCTGCTCAAGGACCCGGCGGGCACCGCGCGCAAGGACTGGATCGCCAGCCCGTACGACTACTACGCCAAGGCCACCTACAACCCCAACAACGAACCCGACCTGCTTTCCCCGTACATGTACAACTGGGTCGGCGCGCCGGCGAAGACCGCGACTGTGGTCCGCGCGGCGATGACGCTGTTCACCACCGGTCCGGACGGCATGACCGGCAACGACGACCTCGGCACGATGTCCGCCTGGTACGTCTTCTCCTCGCTCGGCCTCTACCCGACGATGAGCGGCGCGAACTTCCTCGCCGTGTCGAGCCCGCAGTTCGAATCGGCGACCGTCCAGATCGGACAGTACGAAGGCAGGCAAGGCGGCACGCTCACCGTCACCGCGCCGGGCGTTAGCGACACGAACCGTTACGTGCAAAGCGTTTCGCTCAACGGACGCGACGTCCGGCAGACCTGGCTCGACTGGTCCGCGGTCGCGCACGGCGGCCAGCTCGCCTACCAGGTCGGCTCGGCACCGTCCAGCTGGGGCACGCAGCCGGGCACGGAACCGCCGTCGGTGAACAAGGCGACCGGGGACCTGCGTCGGCATGTCGACGCGACGCTGCGGCCGAGTTCCGTTGTGCTGCCGCAGCAATCTTCAGCGCAGACTGTCCACTTGAACCTGGACGTGCTCGGGCAGAACCCCGGCGCACAACCGGTCTTCGTGACCTCGTCGGCCCCGTCCGGCTGGCGAGTGCAGACCGACCCGCTGCAGCTGTTGTGGTCCTCCCGGCTCCCGACGCAGAAGACCGCGCCGGTCACGGTCACCGTTCCGGCGAACACCCCGGTGGGCACGTATTCGGTGCAGCTCAAGGCATCCGGGCCGGGCGCTAATACCGTCACGCGCACCGCGAGCATCGAGGTCCGGGAACCGACGGTGTGCGCGACGACGTCCGGCACCCAGTGCGCGGTCGATCTCAGCCACGACCGCAATCACGACGGGACCGCGACCGTCGCGGCGTCCGCGGAGGGCAACTTCGACGGCAGCGGCTGGAGCTACGACGCTGACCTCATGCCGCCAGCTGGCCCCTTCGTCCACAATGGAGTCTCCTACGCGGCACCCGATCCCACTGGCACCGCGGTGAACTTCGTGGAAGCACGCGGGCAATCGCTGCTGCTGCCCGCCGGTAAGCACCAGACGGTCCAGCTGATCGGCGCATCGCACAACGGCCCGGTGTCCACCTCGCTGACCGTGCACTACAGCGACGGGTCCAGCGCGGATCTTCCGGTGACGTTCGGCGACTGGGCCGGTTCGACGCCGTCCGGCACGACCGTCGTACTCGACATGCCGCACCGGATCAAGGCGGGCACCGGAATCGACGGCCCGCCGGTGCGCCTGTTCGGCCTCTTCTCCACAGTGGACGCAACCAAGACCGTCCAGTCGGTGAGCATGCCGAACGACCCCCGCGTCCAGCTCTACGCCCTCACTCTGGCCTGAGCCCGGCCGGGTTCGCCGGATCCCTCCCCTTCGTCCGGCGAACCCGGCCATCCCCCCTTCCCCAGAGATCTCACGCTGCGGCGGGCACCGCGGCGACGCGGCCCATCGCCTCGGAGTAGCAGGCTTCGAAGGAATCCAAAGTGGACTCCAGTGCGTGCCCGGCGATCATCTTTCCGCTCGCCGCCCCCATCCGCGCCAGCGTCGCCGGGTCCGCGACCACCGCGTGCAGCCGTTCGGCCAGCTGCCCCACATTGCCCGGTTCGAACAGCCAGCCGTTGTAGCCCGGACGGCACAGGTGCGGCAGCGCCATCGCGTCCGCGACCACCACCGGCTTCCCCGCCGCCATCGCCTCCATCGTCGCGAGGCTCTGCAGTTCGGCGATTCCTGGCATGCAGAAGAGATCCGCGGCGGCGTACGCGTCCAGCAAGTCCTCTTCGGACACGAACCCGCGGAACCGCACCCGGTCGGCGATCCCCAGCTCTTCGGCGAGCTTTTCCCAGGCCGCCCGGCAGGAACCGTCGCCGACGATCTCCGCACGCAGGCGAGGCACGAGCGCGACCGCGCGCAACAGCTCGTCGACGCGCTTCTCTTCGTCAAGGCGTCCGACGAACAACACCGTCGGATCGGCAGCGGACCGGGGCACCTTACGCAGGCGGTACCGGTCGATGTCGATACCGCAGGACACCGGGACCGCACGCTGCGGGAAACCGTTGTCGTGCAGCAGTTCCACCGCACGCGGCGTCGGCGCGGTCACCACGCGGGCTGTCGAGAACACGCGCGTCAGGTCCCGCCATGCCCAGCGCGAAGCAGCGCCGCGCAGCCACGTCGGCACTCGCACGTGGCCGAACAGGTTCTCCGGCATGAAGTGGTTCGTCGCCACCCCCGGGACACCCATCTCGGCGGCGTGCTTCAGCACGTACCTTCCGACCACGAAATGCGCCTGGACGTGCACCAGGTCGGGCTGCAACTCCTCCAGCAGCGCAGCGACGTCCTTGCTCACCTCCCAGGGCAGGCCGATCCGGAAGGTCCGGTGGAACGGCGTGCGATGCGACCGGACGCGGTGCACCACGACGTCGCCGTCCCGTTCGGTGCGCGCCGGGCCCTCCGGGTCGACGCTGATCACGTGGACCTCGTGGCCGCGGCCGGCGAGCCCGGTGGACAGCCGGTACGCGAATTGCGCCGCGCCGTTGACGTCCGGCGGATAGGTCTCGGCGGCGACCACTATCCGCAAAGCCCGGTCGTCGTTCACTGGATGCTCCGATCTGGTGGAGTGGACGGAAGAAGAACTGCTGCGGCTCAGCACCGCGACGCCGCCGACCGCCAGCACCGCAGCGGTCAGCGCGACCGCGGTCGCCGTGGCGTCGAGGTGGGTGGCTTCGCCGAGCACCCCGGCGCCAAGGCCCACCGCGACCAGCGGATCCACGACAGTCAGGCAAGCGACCGCGAGGTGCGGCGGACCGCATCGGTAGGACAACTGCACGAGCCAGCCGCCGACCAGCAGCGCCGTCACCATCGCGGCCACGGAGACCGCGGTGCCGAAGTCGACGGTTCCCTCGCGCAGTTCAAGGGAAACCGCTCGCATCAGGACCGAAACGAAGCCGTAGGCAGCGCCGCCGGCCGCGCCGAAACACAGTCCGCGGACCGACGGACGCGAAGCGAGCGCGCCGATCAGCGTCAGCAGCGCCACGATCCCCAGCACCAGCAAGGCCGCCCGCGTTTGCGCGTCGGCCCCGACCTCGGTGCTCGTGGTGCTGCCCGCGGCGACTGTCACGAACGTCCCGACGCCGAGCATGGTGACCGCGACCGCGGGCAGATCCCGCCGCCTCCGGTCGAGAATCGCGGTGATCGCCACGGCGATGACCCCGACCGGCTGCACGACAGTCAGCGGAGCCATGCCCAGCGCGACCGCGTGCACGCCCGCCCCCGAACCGAGCAGGGCCAAGCCGCCGAGCCAGCGCGGTGCCCGGATCAGTTCCCCGATCCGCGTCCGGCCGGACAGCCCGGTGACGACACTGTGCTGCAGAAGTGCGCCCGTGGCAAAGAAAAACGCGCCGAGCACGGCGAGCGCAATGGCGAGGACAGTCATGCGGCCGCCTCGGTCCGGGCCATCGCGGCAACCGCGAAAAGCTGTGCGTAGAGGAGGGCGTACAGCACCCGCTCGAACAACCCCAGGAATTCGGGCACGGACTGCTCCAGCAACGGCGCGTGTGCCAGCAGAAACGCGAGCGAAGCGGCGCCGGAGGCCAGCGAAAGCCAGCGCACCGACTTCGCTTCCGGCCGGCGGCGCGCCAGCAACCATCCGGCCAGCGGCAGGCAGACGAACATCGCCGCACCGGCATATCGGTGCACCGCACCGGAAAACGACGTCTCCACGCCGGTCGGATCCGTCGGGAAGAAGGTCGCGACGACCAAACCGGCCGCCCACAACGCGATCAGCACCGACTCCGCGCTGCCGCTGGGCAATCCCTGCCTGAGCAGCGCGTGCCGGACCAGCAGCGACGCACCGGCGAGCCCGAGCGAAGCCGCCGCCAGCAGCACCGCGCCGCCGGGCGGGAAGACGTAATCGCTGATGACGTCGCGGACCGGGTCGACCGTGCCCGCCGCCACCAGGTGCAGCAGCAGGATCGGCACCAGCGAAAAAGCCAGCGCCCCGGCGGCGATCGCCGGCGCCGTCGCCCTGGCTTTCCGCGTTATGAGGGTCACATCGCTCAGCATGCTGGCGGCCGTGCGCACCCGGCATCGGGGAACACCCTGAGATGCACCCCTGGAATCCGCCGCCGGTCGCGGGGCCTTTCGAGGCCGGGTCGGACCGGACGAACGCCTCGCGACGGTCGGGCAAATCGCCCAAAGCCGAGATGAATAGGACGTTATACACCCACGGCGCGCGGTGATCTTACTGTCCTTTGTGGACACCCGGGGTCCCTCACCCGGGTGGATGTCGATTCCGGCGCACGAGGCCGCGAACCGCCGCGCTCGCCCTGCTGACGGGGCGAAACCGGGTGGTGGCTCGGCGCGTTCGGCGAGCGCGTCCCGGTTGCCGGTGCCCGGGCCCCGTGTTCAGATCCCGGCGAACCCAGCCGAAGGAGCGCAATTCCCATGCAGAGGGCACTCGTCAAGGCGGTCGTCGGGGCCGCAGCCGTCGTCGCGCTGGTCAGCGCGTGCGGGTCGGGCGGATCGAACGACTCGTCCGGATCCAAGGCGTCCGGGCAGAACACCGCCCAGTCCAGCGCGGCCGCACAGCCCAGCGGCGCCAACCAGTCCGGCGACGCCGGGCAGAACGGCGCGTCCGGACAGAACGGCGCGTCGGGCCAGAACGGAGCCCCCGGACAGGGCGGCCCGGCCGCGCAGGCGGTCACCGCGGCGATCCAGCAGGCCTCGCAGGCCTCGCCGATCAAATTCGAGCCGGAGAAGGCGGAATTGACCGGCAAGGCCAAGGAAGGCCTCTCCGCGATCGCGAAAGCCATGCAGGGCAACGACGTCAAGCTGAAGGTCGAGACCCACGCCGGCTACCCGGACGCGGAGAAGGCGAAGAAGCTTTCCGAGGAGCGCGCGCAGGCGATCGCGAGCGCGCTCGAGGCCGACGGCGTGGCCAAGGACCGCATCCAGAGCGAGGCGCACGGAAACGAAAAGGCGCAGGGCGACCAAGCCTTGGACACGCAGCTCAGCGTCGCTTCGTGACTCCGGCCCCGTCGTCGTCGCCTAGCCGGGCGAATTGATCGGCGGAGAGGCCAACGCGTTGCGGCCCCGGTGCCTTGGATGGGCAGCCGGGGCCGCACCGCGTTGCCGGTTCAGTTGAGGGCGTTGCGGCTCTGATCGGCGAGCGCGCCGAATCCGATGCACAACGCACCCGCGATGAACAGCAGCGAAACACCCCAGGTCGCGTGCGTCGCGGACGCTTCCACGATCGCCAGCGCGGCCAGCGGCGCGAGCCCGCCGGACACCGCTCCCCCGACCTCGCGCCCGGTGCCGAGGCCGGTCGACCGGACTTCGGCCGGGAATTGCTTGGCCAGGAACGCACCTTGCGCGGACAGCATCGCCGGGACCACGATGCCGGTCGCGAACACCAGGCCCAGCCAGATGTACCAGCTGACGCCGGTGTCGAGCAGCCAGAAGAACGGGAACGCCAGCAGCCCGGTCGCGATCGCACCGGCGACGACCACCTTCTTCGCGCCGATCCGGTCGCTGATCCACCCGGCGATCGGCACCGTCACGATCGCCATCCCGCTCGCGATGCTGATCCCCAGCGCGCCGATATTCGCCGGCACGCCGCGGAAATTCGTCAGGTAGGCGAGGGAGAACGTCTTGAACACGTAGCTGACGCCGTTGTAGCCGATGGTGATCACCATGACCACCGTCAGCGCGCGCCAGTCGCTGCGGAACAGCTTCACCAGGGGCCGGTTCGCCCAGCCGCGCGGCCGGTTTTTCCTGCTGCGAACCAGGTTCTCGAACTCCGGGGTCTCCGGCACCCGGCGGCGCACCCACACGCCGACGCCGACGAGCAGGAAGCTGGCCAGGAACGGGATCCGCCAGCCGAAGCCGTGCAGGAATTCCTTGTCCAAAGTGGTCAGTCCGGCGACGGCGAGCGAGGAGACGAGCAACCCGACGTTCACGCCGAGCGCGGGCCACGAACCCTGCCGTCCGCGTTTGCGCGGATCAGCGTGCTCGTAGGCGACCGCGATCGCGCCGCCGAATTCCGCCCCGGCGCCGAGTCCTTGCAACAGCCGCAGCACCACGAGCAGCACCGGCGCGAGAAGCCCGGCGCTCGCGTAACTGGGCAATAGTCCAATGCCTGCCGAGGAAACGCCCATCAGCACGAACGTCCACGACAGCACCTTTTTGCGGCCGATCCGGTCGCCGAGCGCGCCGAACACGATGCCGCCGACCGGACGGGCGAGGAAACCGACCGCGAAGGTCGCGACCGAGGCCATCGTCGCGGCGGCGTCGTTGCCGGGCGGGAAGAAGACGTGGCCGAAGACCAGCGCGGCCATCGACGCGTAGAGGTAGAAGTCGAACCACTCGAGCGCGGAGCCGACGACCACCGCGACCCCGACTCCGCGCGGGGCTTTCCGGGTCGTTCCGACGCTGTCGTCCACAACACTGGGCATGGTCCTGCTCTCCGGAACTGGGGCACAGGCGAGCGGAAGCCAGCCGGCGCGCGCCGTTGCGTGCGTATTTGGGAACGCTTGATGCGTATATCCGGATGCTAAGAGACCGCGAACACACCGGTCAAGGGTCTCCGGGAATTCGGGCTCAGCCCTGGCGCGCGGCTTCCCAGCGCTTCACGACCGCCGCGGCGATGCCCGCCAGCGCGTCGCCGATCTCCGGCAGCCGTCCGGAAATCCGCGGGGTGGGACCGGCGACCGCGATCGCCGCGACCACCTCTCCGTCGACCAGGATCGGGCGCGCCGCCGCGCTCACGTCCGGCAGGGTTTCGCCGCGGTTGAGCGCGACCCCCTTGGCGCGGACGGTGTCGAGTTCCTCCATCGCGGCCCGCACTCGATCGGCGTCCGGGAGCACTGACTTCAGGTACGCCTCGCGCCGGCGCGCCGACCAGTACGCGAGGAAGATCTTGCCCGCGCTCGGCGGATACAGCGGCCGCCGCGTGCGCAACGGCGCGGAGTAGCGGATCGGCTGTTCGGACTCGACCGCGTCCACGTAGATCAGCGAATCGCCGACCGCGGCGCCCAGCATCACGGTCTCGCCGAAGCGGCGGCGCAGTTCCTCCAGCGCCGGCCGGGCCGCGGTCGCGATGCCGGGCAGGCCGCCGGTGAGCAGGTTCCCCAGCGCGGGACCGAGCCGGTAGGCGCCGTCGGCCTCGACCAGGTAGCCGGTCGACACCAAGCCTTTGACCAGGCCGAACACCGAGGATTTCGGCGCGTCGAGGGCCACCGACAGCTCGTGCAGCCGCATGCCGGGCTGCCGCGCGACGCATTCGAGGATGCTGGTGACGCGGCCGACCGTCCGGTGGGCCTTGGCCGTCGACTCGGTCATGGCAGCCTCCCCTGCGTTCGTACATACGAACCCTATCGCGGCGACCGCCCTGGACGGTGCTTGACCCGGACCGCGCGCCGCCTTACGTTGGACGCATATCCGAACTCGGCGTTCTTATATGCGCACAATGGAGAGCAGCACTGTGGACTTCCAGCTGAGCCAAGACCAGGAGGACATCCGGCGCGCCGTGCGCGAGCTGGCCGCCCGGTTCCCCGACGAGTACTGGGCCGAACGCGACGAACGCGGCGAGTTCCCGCGCGAGTTCTACGACGCGTTCGCCTCCGCGGGCTGGCTCGGCATGGCGATCCCGGAGCAGTACGGCGGCGGCGGGCTCGGCATCCTCGAAGCCGCGCTGCTGCTGGAAGAAGTGGCCGCGTCCGGGGCCGGGATGAACGGGTGCAGCACGATGCACCTGACGATCTTCGGGCTGAACACGATCGTCAAGCACGGCAGCGAGCAGCTGCGCCAGGAAATCCTGCCCGGCGCGGTCGACGGTTCGCTGCACGTCTGCTTCGGCGTGACCGAACCGGACGCGGGCACCGACACCACGCGCATCTCCACCTTCGCCCGCCGCGAAGGCGATTCCTACGTGGTGCACGGCCGGAAAGTCTGGATCACCAAGGCGGGCCAGTCGCAGAAAATGGTGCTGATCGCCCGCACCACGCCGCGCGACGAAGTCGAGAAGCCGACCGACGGCATGTCTCTGTTCGTGGTGGACATCGAGTCCGACGCGGTGCAGCTGCGCGCGATCCCCAAGCTCGGCCGCAACGCGGTGCCGTCGTACGAGGTGCTGATCGACGGCTTGCAGGTACCGGAATCGGCGCGCGTCGGCGAGGAGGGCAAGGGCTTCCGGTACCTGCTCGACGGGCTCAACCCGGAACGCATCCTCCTCGCCCACGAAGCGCTCGGCATCGGCCGGGCCGCGCTGCGCCGCGCGGTTCGGTACGCCGGCGAACGGCAGGTGTTCGGCCGGCCGATCGGGCAGAACCAGGGCTTGGCGTTCCCGCTGGCCGAGGCCGCGACCAGGCTCGACGCGGCGGAGCTGATGGCCCGCAACGCCGCTTGGCGTTACGACCGCGGCCTGTCCTGCGGCAAGGAGGCGAACATGGCGAAATGGCTGTGCGCGGACGCCGGGTTCCAGGCCGCCGACCAGGCGATCCAGACCCACGGCGGGATGGGCTACGCGCGGGAGTACCACGTGGAGCGGTATTTCCGGGAGGCGCGGCTGCTGCGGCTCGCGCCGATCAGCCAGGAAATGGTGCTGAACTACGTGTCCCAGCACGTGCTCGGGCTGCCGAGGTCGTACTGATGGGCGCGCTCGACGGACTGCGGGTGCTGGACCTGTCGCGGGTGCTGGCCGGGCCGTACTGCACGCAGATGCTGGCCGACCACGGGGCCGAGGTGATCAAGGTCGAACCGCCCTCGGGCGACGAAACCCGGACCTGGGGTCCGCCGTTCCTCTCCGAAGGGACGAGCGCGTACTACGCGAATCTCAACCGGGGCAAGAAGAACATCGTCCTCGATCTGTCCGGTCCGGACGGTCGTTCGCTGCTCGGCACCCTGCTCGCGGGCGCGGACGTGGTGGTGGAGAACTTCAAGGCGGGCACGCTCGCGCGGTGGGGCTGGCCGGACGAGACGATCCGGGCGGAGCATCCGGCGCTGATCCACTGCCGCATCACCGGCTTCGGCACGGACGGCCCGCTCGGCGGCCTTCCCGGATACGACGCGGTGCTGCAGGCCTACGGCGGCCTGATGAGCGTGAACGGCGAGGCGGACGGACCGCCGCTGCGGATCGGCGTGCCGGTGGTCGACGTGGTGACCGGGGTGCTCGGGTTTTCCGGGATTCTGCTGGCACTGCACGAGCGGGCGCGGTCCGGGCTGGGCCAGCTGGTGGATTGTTCTTTGCTGGACACGGTGATCAGCTTGCTGCACCCGCATTCCGCGGCTTGGCTCGCCGACGGTGCGGTTCCGCAGCGGACCGGTTCGGCGCATCCGTCGATCGCGCCGTACGAGACTTTCTCGACCGCGGACGGACCCTTCTTCGTCGGCGCGGGAAACAACCGGCAGTTCGCGGCACTGGTCGACGTGCTCGGTGCCCCCGGGCTGGCTTCCGATCCGCGGTTCGCTTCGAATGCCGATCGGGTGCGCAATGCCGGTGCGCTCCGGGCTGAGCTGAGTGTCCTGATCGGACAGTACAAACGGGACACTTTGACTGAGTTGCTGCTGGCGAAGGGGGTTCCGGCTTCTCCGGTGCACGACCTCGCGGAGGCGATGAACGCTCCGCAGGTGCGGCATCGGGAGATGGTCGTGGAGCGGGACGGGTACCGCGGGGTCGGGGTGCCGGTGAAGCTCGGCCGGACGCCGGGGTGTGCCGCTGAGCCGCCGCGGCCGCCGGGGGCGGATACGCGGGAGGTGCTTGCCGCGGCGGGGCTTTCCGCCGCGGAGGTCGATGCCGCACTCGCCAGCGGGGCGGCGCACACCGGCCTGCCGCGGACCTAGCCCGCTCACCGCCACGAAACCGCTCCGCAGGTGTGGGCGGCTCCGCGCAGCGGAACCGCCCACCGGGAGTCACCGCCAGGGACGGACCGGCGTGCCGCGCCACCGGGTGCGCGGCGGGACAGTCTCCCCCGCCATCACCAGCGAACCCGAACCGACCGTCGCGCCGTCGGAAACCCCGCTGCCGGGCAGCTGGAACGCGCGCGGCCCGAGAGTCGCACCGGGGCCGAGGCGGACCGGGTCCAGACGCATGACTCGGTCGTGGAACAGGTGGGTCTGCAGCACGCAACCGCGGTTCACCACGGCACCGTCGCCGAGGTGGACGAGGTCCGTTTCCGGCAGCCAGTAGCTCTCGCACCAGACGCCGCGGCCGATGCGGGCGCCGAGGGTCCGCAGCCACCAGTTCAGCACCGGCGTGCCGAGGAACGAACCGGCGAACCACGGGACCGCGAGGGTTTCGACGAAAGTGTCGTACAGCTCGTTCCGCCACACGAACGCGCTCCACAATGGATGCCGCCCCGGCCGGAATCGGCCGACCAGCGTCCATTTCATCAGCGTCGTGAGCAGCGCGGCGAAGAGACCGGCCGCCACGAACACCGCGGGCGCGAGCGCGGCGGCGACCCAGAAGCCGTCCGCGAGGTCCACTCCGGTCAGCACCGCGCTCACGGCGAGCCCGAGCAGGCCCGCGATCAGCAGCGGCGCGATCCGGCACGATTCGACCAGCGCGCGGGCCAGCTTCAACCGGCGCGGGGGCGCGAAAGTGCGGGCCGGGTCGGCGGAGTCGGCGGTCCGGCGCAACTCCAGCGCGGGGCGGCCGAGCCAGGAGGTGCCGTCGGGAACTTCCGCGGGGGTGTCGGACAGGACGCCGACGAGCGAGCCCGAGCCGAGCGTCCGCTCCGGGCCGACGACCGCGGAGTTGCCGACGAACGCGCGCTCGCCGACCTCCGAGATTCCCAGCCGGACCCAGCCGCGGTCGAGTTCGTACGGTGCGGCGAGGACGTCGTCCGCGAGGAAAGCGCCGTCCCGCACCCGAAGCAGCGACGGCAGACTGAGCACAGTGGACAGTTCGACGTTGCGGCCGATCCGGGCGCCCAGCAAGCGCATCCACACCGGGGTCGCCAGCGCCGCGTAGAGCGGGAACAGCTGCCGCCGAGCGATTTCCAGCAGTTCGTGCACGAACCAGGCCGCCCAGCCCGCCCGGCTCAGGACCGGATGGACCCCCGGTCGCACGGCCAGGCTGGCCAGCCGCACGAGCACGACGATCGTCAAGGCGTACACCACGATTCCGGCGAAGACGAGCAACGGCGTCCACGGCAGGATCGCCAGTGCGGCGCTGCGCGGGTCGTCCGCCGCCGGGACCAGGAGCAGCGCGACCACGATCAGCGGAATCGCGGACACGAACAGGAACAGCGACCGCACCGTCCCGCCCAGTGCGAAGGCCAGCGAGTACCGCTTCGCCCGCGGTGCCGCCGCGGCCGGTCGCGCCGGGCGTTCTCCCGAAGGCCCGGCCGGGGAGCCGCCCCAGACCGCGCCGTCCGGTACGCGGGTGTCGAGCGTCGAGCCGGGCAACAGCACCGATCCGGTGCCGAGGTCGGTGCCCGGAAGCAGCGTGCTGCGGCCGCCGACCCGGGCGCCGGCGCCGACTCGGACGCGGCCGATCCGCAGCACCGAACCGTCCAGCCACCATCCGGCCAGGTCCGCCTCGGGCTCGATCGCGCATCCGTCGCCGAAGTCGGCGAGACCGCTCATCGGCGGCGGCGAGTGCAGGTCGACGCCCCGGCCGACCCGATTGCCGAGCAACCGGGCATACGGCGCGGCGAGCGGCGTACCGGCGACCCCGGGCGCGCCGACCACGGCCGCGAACCGTTCCGCCGTCCAGAGTCGCAGGTGGACAAGACCGCCGCGGCGGTACTCCCCCGGCGCGAGCTTGCCGCGCAGCATCCGCACCCCGCCCGCGGCGAGCAGCATCCGTCCCGGCGGGCTCAGCAGCACCAGCCACGCGGGCACGAGGATCCACCACGACATCCGCGGCAGCCACTGCATCGGCAGCACCAGCGCGGCGAGCGAGCCGAGCAGCGACACCGCGAGCAGCCACCGCGTTCCGGACAGGGCCAGCAAAACCAGCTGCACCCCGGCCTGCCACCAGCCGCTGCCGCGCACCGGGGCGACCCGCGGCTCCTCCGCGGCGACCGTTTCGACCGGCGCTCCGTCGAGGCGCTCGTACAGCTCCCGCGGCGTCGGGCAGGAGTACACATCGGACACTGCCGCGCTCGGATACCGTTCGCGCAGCACGGAAACGAGCCGGGCGGCGGTCACGCTCGAACCGCCGAGGTCGAAGAAGTCGTCGTCCGGACCGGCCGCGGTTCCGAGGTGCTCGCTCCACACCTGCAGCAACCACGCCAGCCGCGGATCGGACGGCACCACCGGCGCGGCGGCCGGTTCTTCCAGCGGCCACGGCAACGCGTCGCGGTCGAGTTTGCCCGATGCGCGGACCGGCAGATCCGGCACCAACGCGAGCCGGGGCACCAAAGCCGCGGGCAACCGGTCCCGCAGCAGGCTGCGCGCGGCCGTGCGATCGAGGGTGTCGCCTTCCGGCACCACGTAGCCGACCAGCACCTGCGCGCCGCTGTCCGTGCGCTGCACGACCGTCGCGGCCGCGGCGACCCCGGGCAACGCACGCAGCGCGGCGTCGATCTCGCCCAGTTCGACGCGCCGTCCGCCGATCTTGACCTGACCGTCCGCGCGGCCGACGAACTCCAGCCCTTCCGGCACCGCGCGCACCAGGTCGCCGCTGCGGTACGCGCGGCTCCAGCCGAGGCCCGGCAGCGGCACGAACTTCTGCGCGTCCTTCGCCGCGTCGAGGTACCGGGCGAGGCCGGCGCCGCCGATCACCAGCTCGCCGCTGCGGCCCCACGGCACCGGGATGCCCGCCGGGTCCTCCGGGTCGACGACCGCGAGTTCCCAGCCGTCGAGCGGCAGCCCGATCCGCACCGGTTCGCCCGAGCGCAGTCGCTGCGCACACGCGACGACCGTGGTTTCCGTTGGGCCGTAAGTGTTCCAGATTTCCCGTTTGCCGTCGTCGAAGCGCGTCACGACCTCCGGCGGGCACGCTTCGCCGCCGAGGATGAGCAGCCGGACGCTGGCCAGAGTGTCCACTGGCCACAGCGCGGCGAGCGTCGGCACTGTCGACACGACCGTAACGCCGCGCTCGACCAGCCACGGCCCGAGGTCCGCACCCGCGCGGACCAGCGAGCGCGGAGCCGGGACGAGACACGCGCCGTGCCGCCACGCCAGCCACATTTCTTCGCAGGACGCGTCAAACGCGACACTCAGCCCGGCCAGCACGCGATCGCCCGGGCCGAGCGGCTGCGCGGTGCAGAACAGGCGGGCTTCCGCGTCCACAAAGGCCCCGGCCGCGCGATGCGTGACGGCGACGCCCTTGGGCTTGCCGGTGGAACCCGAGGTGAAAATGATCCACGCGTCGTCCTGCGGCTGCGGGCGGACTCGCGGCCACTGTGGTCCGCGCGACTCCGGCACTCCCGCGTCGGTCAGGACCAGGCTCACCTGAGCTTCTGTCCACACTGTCTCGGCACGGTCGGCCGGATCGTCCGCGTCGACCGGAACGTAGGCCGCGCCAGTGGAAAGAACGGCGAGAATGCTGCGGTACAGCGCCGCGGTGCCGGAGGTCATCCGGATGCCGACGCGGTCGCCCGGTTTGACGCCCGCGGTGCGGAGGCGTCCGGCGAGTTCTTCGACCTGCGCGGCGAATTCGCGGTACGTCGCGCGCTCGGTTCCGTCGTCGAGCGCGAGCGCGTCCGGGTGCTCGCGCACCGTTTCGGCGAAAATGTCGTAAAGCGTGCGCACGGCGGGCGCCGGACCCGCCCGGTAAACCGCCGCCGCCCCTTCGGCGAGCCTCTCGGGCGCGACGGTGCGCGCCCGATCCGCGTCCAGCGTCACAGGAAAACCTCTTTCCAGGAGAACAGGAGTCACGAAACCGGCCGGACACCACTCAACAATGAGCGGTGTGAGGCCGGGCTGAAGCAGCAGTGCCGTTCCCCGGCACTGAAATCGGAACAAGAACAGAAATCAGGCAATCCCCCAGCCGCGGCTGTGCGGCTCGTCACGCGAGTCCGGACATTAGCGGACGCAGTGCCGCCACGGTCACTCGGCAGAGTTAATTTAGGAAGCAGTTCTCAACGGGTTCACAGGATCTTCGTGCTTTCTCCCGTTCACCGCACGCAGGGCACCCCGCCTCCGGACAATTCGTCGGCCGGGGAAACCGGGGAGACCGGCACCGGATCCACCTGGTCGGCCGTTTCCCGGAAGTCCGTGCCGAGGACGAGTTTCAGCTCCCCCGCGGCCAGCGCGCCGTCGTAGCCAACGCTGTAGCCGCCGCCGAGCGCGGCCACGAGTTTGGCCGCCGCCGAGGAATCCCCGCGTCCGTAGCGGACGATCGTGCGGTGCGTGTGCTTTGCGCTGGACGTGCGTCCCGCGCGGTATCCCCGCGACGGGAGCGTCTTCAGCACCCGCGCGGCCGCGCCCTCCCGGCCGCTCGCGTTCACCACGTCCACCGCGGGACCGGCCGTCGCCGCGGGCGGCGGCGGGACCGTCCGGCCGAGCAGCCGGGCCGCCGCGGCGCGGATTTTCACCGGATCGACAATATTGACGTCTTCGCCCTTGGCGTCTTTTTCGAACCGTTCGACCGGAAGCGACGCCAACGTCAGATCTCCGCCCGCGAACGATTCCGCCTGCCGCGCCAGCGCGTTCAAGTCGAGCCCGGAATCGATCGCGACATTCTCCTTCGCGACCGAAACCAGCTGCCCGAGTTTCGCCGGGTCCCCGAACACGCGGCCTTCTTTCAGCTGATGCGCCAGCGAAACGAGAAACGCCTGCTGCCGCCGTTCCCGGTCCAGGTCGGTGAACTCGCGCTGCGGATCGCGCCGCTGCCGCACGAACGCGAGCGCCTGCGCGGCGGAAATCCGCTGCTGCCCGGCCGGGAAATCCGCGCCCGAGTAACTGTCGCGCGTGGCTTCGGCCAAACAGACCGTGATCGGCTGCACGACCTGGGCCAGCTGGTAAAACGCGACCAGGGTGACTTCGACGAAATGGTCCACCGCGACTCCGCCGAGGAATTGGCGCACCGTGGCGACTTCCGCCGCCCGGCCGGCGTCCCGTGCCCTCTGTTCGCGAGCCGCCTTCTCGGTGACGCCTTGCGCGGCAAGACGTTTGGCCTCCGCGGCGAACGCGTACCCGTAAGCCTCCTTGATCTTGCCCTGGCACACTCCGTCCGGACAGCCGGCGAGGTCGGTGTAGTCGTCGCGCGGGATGGAGACGACCGTCGGATGTCCCCCGTCGGCCGGAACGTGCAGCAGCATCAGCACGTCGGTGTTGTAGCCGCCGACGTGCTGGTCGCCCGCGTGCAGTTGCTCGTACAGTTCGGCGGGCAGCGGTTCGCCTCGCTCGTCGAGCCGCGAATCGAGTCCCATGACGAGGATGTTGGTTTCCCCGCCCGGCCGGGACCGTCCGTCGAGCGCGGCGGAGGTCGTCACCCCGGACAGCAGCGCGCGCAGTTCCGCCCATCCGTAGGCGGCCCCGCCCAGCAGGACCGCGACCAGCGCGACCACGCCGATCCGTTCGGCCCAGTGCCCGTTCGCGCGCTCCATCGCCCACCGCTCCTCCCTCCGGCGGCACCCGGTCTACTCCGGGGTTCCTGTGAGAGCGATGAGAAAGAGCAGCCCGCCGAGGTCGAAGGGAGGTTCGCGTGCCGAAAGGCACACTTTGGAGGGTCAGCGCCACCGTTCGCGGAGATCGCCGGGCCGGACGCCGACGAGCAGCACCACGACGGCGAGCAGGATGATGCCCGCGCTGATCTGCAGCCCCAGCGAGAGGCTTCCGGTCGAGGATTCGATGAACCCGAGCAGCGACGGCGAGGCGGCGGCCGCGAACGATCCCATCGACGTCACGACCGCGATCCCGGTCGCCGCGGCCCGGTCGGTCAGGTAGATCGACGGGATCGAGTAGAACACCGTGAGCCCCGAGTAGTGCGCGGCGGCCATCACCGCGAGCAGCAGGATGACGACCACGACATTGCCGCCGGACACCGAGATCGCCAGCATCGCGCACACCGCCGCGATCCAGCTGATCGCCGCGTGCCAGCGCCGCTCGAGCGTGCGGTCGGAATGCCTGCCGACCAGCAGCATCACCACGATGCCGAGCAGCGGCGGGATCGCCGAGAAGAAGCCGAGGTTCAGGACGTTGCCGACGCCGGCGTTGGCGATGATCCGCGGCGTCCAGTACGAGACGGCGTTCGCCAGCGTGTACGCGCCGCACGCGCAGAGCCCGAGAATCCAGACCTTCGGGTCGCGCAGGGCGAGCAGCAGGCCGCTGTGCTTCTGCTTCGCCGGGCCCTTGTCCCGCAGGTCCGCGTCGAGGTCGGCGCGCACGGCCGCCTTCTGGTCCGCGGTGAGCCACTTCGCCTGCTCCGGGCCGTCGGTGACGAAGAGCAGCACGAGCCCGGCCAGCAGGATCGGCGGGATCCCCTCGATCAGGAACAGCCACTGCCAGTCCGCGAGCCCGCCGGCGCCGCCGAGCGAATGCATGATCCAGCCCGACATCACCGAACCGAGCGCGCCGGACACCGGGATGCCGATGAAGAACACGGCCGTCATCCGGGTCCGCCGCGACGACGGGAACCACAGCGACAGCAGGTACAACGCGCCCGGGAAGAACCCGGCTTCGGCGACGCCGAGCAGGAAGCGCGCGGCGTAGAACATGATCTCGTTCTGCACGAACAGGGTCACCACGGTCATCACGCCCCAGGTGGCCATGATGCGGGCGAGGGTTTTGCGCGCGCCGATGCGGGCGAGCAGCGCGTTGCTCGGGACTTCGAAGAGGATGAAGCCGACGAAGAACAGCGTGACGCCGAGCCCGTACACCGCGGGGCCGAAGCCGAGGTCGCGTTTCAGGCCCTGCTGCGCGATCCCGATGTTGGTCCGGTCGATGTAGCTCACGACGTAACACAGCACCAGCAGCGGCATGACGCGCCGGGCGATCGTGCGATAGGTCGCTTTGCGATCGACGGCGGCGGTCGCCGGAGCGCCGGCGACAGCGGATGGTTCGGCCACGGCTGAGACTCCTTCGTCCGGATCGGGCGAGGGGCAGTCTCCGCATCAAGTGTTGAGTTTGTCAACACCTGACGGGCAACGGCTACGATGTCCGGCCATGGCCGAACGCGCAGACGGACACGACCTGGTCCCCATCTCCGGACTGCTGTCCTACCGGCTCTCGCGCACGTCGTCGGCGATGTCGCGCAGCGCCGCGGTGCGCTACCGGCGCGATTTCGACGTGAGCCTCGGCGAATGGCGCGCGATCGCGCTCATCGCGGCCGACCCGACGCTCACGCTCAACCGGCTCGCGCGCCGCGCCGGACTCGACAAAGCGCAGATGAGCCGCGTGGTCAGCCGTCTGACCGACCGCGGACTGGTCAACCGCACGGCCGGGTCCGGGCGCACGTCGCAACTGGCGCTGACCGCCGAGGGCACCCGGGTCTACCGCGGCCTGATCACCGCCGCCAACGAGCGCGACGCGGACTTCCTCGCCACCCTCACCGCCGAGGAGGCGCGAGTGCTGGACCGCGCGCTCGACAAGCTGGCCGAGCACGCGCTGGCCGTCGAGGAGAGTGAGCGGGCTCACCCGGTCGCCGAGTAGTGTTGACTTTATCAACACCCTCGCGTACTTCTGGACCCACCGACGAGGAGGTGGGCCCAGGATGTCCGACGCCGTCACGATCTGCGAGTGCTTCGCCCGCGACGGGCTGCAGCACGAGCCGGAGCCCGTGCCGACCGCGACGAAGATCGCGCTGCTGAACTCCTTCGCGCGCGCCGGTTTCCGCCGGATCGAGGCGACCAGCTACAGCCATCCCGCGCGGGTCCCCGGGTTCTCGGACGCGTCCGAGGTGCTCGCCGGGATCGACCGGCGCCCGGGCGTCGCGTTCAAGGCGACCTGCCCGAACCCGCGCGCCGTCGAACGCGCGCTCGCCGACCTCGAAGCCGGGCACGGCGCCGAGGAGCTGAGCCTGCTGGTGTCCGCCACCGAGGTGCACACCGAACGGAATCTGCGCACCACGCGCGCCGGGCAATGGGAGCGGGTCACCGAGATGGTGAAGCTCGCCGACGGCCGGTTTCGCCTGGTCGGAGTGGTTTCGGTGGCGTTCGGCTGCCCGTTCGAGGGCAAGGTCGACCCGGGGCGGGTGGCCGAAGACGTCGCGCGTTTCGCCGATCTCGGCGCGAGCCTGGTGACCTTGGGCGACACCACCGGCGTCGCGACTCCGGGCTCGGTGCGTGCGCTGTACTCGCGGCTGTCCCGCGAGAACCCGCACTTGCCGCTGGTCGCGCATCTGCACAACACGCGCGGGACCGGGATCGCGAACGCGGTCGCCGCGCTGGAGGCCGGGTGCCGCCATTTCGATTCCGCGATGGGCGGCGTCGGCGGGCATCCGGCGAAGATCGGCTACGGGGCCGGGCTCACCGGCAACGTGTGCACTGAGGACTTGGCCAGCCTGTTCGCCGCGATGGGCGTCGAAACCGGCCTCGATCTCGACCAGCTCGCCGCGGCGTCCGCGGCCTGCGAAGAAGCGCTCGGCCGCCCGCTGCACAGCATGGTCGCCCGCGCCGGCTTCGCGTCCGCCTGACCTTTCTTTGGGGAGAAAACCTGTGCTGCTGACCGAAAATCACGACGCCGTCCGCGTCCTTACGCTGAATCGGCCGGACAAACTCAACGCGCTCGACACCGCGCTCACCCGCGCTCTCGATACTGCGTTGGACGAAGCCGGACGGGACCCGAGCGTCCGTGCTGTCGTTTTGACGGGGGCTGGGCGCGGGTTTTGCGCCGGGGCTGATTTGAACGAGTTCTCGTCGCTCACCCCTGGCCAGCCGGAAGCCGTTCTCGAACGCGCCGCGCTCACCGCCCGGCTCCAGACGCGCATGCAGCAACTGCCGGTCCCGGTCGTCAGCGCGGTGCGCGGGGCAGCTGTCGGCGGTGGTGCCGGGCTGGCGATCGGGGCGGATCTGGTGGTCGCCGGGTCGGACCTGAAGTTCGGCTATCCCGAGCTGAAGCATTCGATCGTGCCCGCGCTGGTGATGACCGGGCTGGTCCGGCACCTGGGCCGCAAGCTGGCGTTCGAGCTGGTCAGCACCGGCCGGCTGCTCACCGCCGCAGAAGCGTTGTCCTCCGGGCTGGTGAACCGGGTGGTCGAACCTGCCGAGACCGTGCCCGCGGCGCTCGCCATCGCGCAGCGCTGGGCCTCGGTGGAGCCCCGCGCGCTCGCCGCGGCCAAGGACCTCTTCTACCGGGTCGCGGACCTGCCGACGGACGCCGCGATGCGCGCCGGACAGGACGTCAACGCGCTGATGCGCGGGTTCCGCTCATGACCGGCCCGCTCGCCGGGGTCACGGTCCTGGACCTCTCGCGGGTCCTCGCCGCGCCGCTGGCCACCCAGATCCTCGCCGAACTCGGCGCGACCGTGGTCAAGGTCGAACGCCCGGGCAGCGGCGACGAAACCCGCGGCTTCGAACCCCGGTTGCCGCACGGCGAAAGCGCGTACTTCTTCGCCTTCAACCGCGGCAAGCGATCGGTCACTGTGGACTTGAAGGACCCGCGCGGCCGCGACGTCGTCCGGAAACTGGCCGCGCGCGCCGACGTCGTCGTGGAGAACTTCCTGCCCGGCACGCTCGACCGGCTCGGCCTCGGTTACGCCGAACTGGCCGCGGAGAATCCCGGTCTCGTGCTGGTGTCCGCGACCGGCTTCGGCCAGACCGGGCCGGACGCGCACCGCAAGGGCTACGACA
This sequence comes from Amycolatopsis sp. AA4, assembly GCF_002796545.1. Lineage (GTDB taxonomy): Bacteria > Actinomycetota > Actinomycetes > Mycobacteriales > Pseudonocardiaceae > Amycolatopsis. The sequence goes on along the minus strand of NZ_CP024894.1, from coordinate 3,072,731 downwards.
CGGTGTTCCAGGCGCTGTCCGGGGTGATGGCGATGACCGGCGATCCCGCTGGCCCGCCCGCGAAAACCGGGGTGCCGGTGGCGGACCTGACGTCCGGGCTGTGGGTGGTGATCGCCGTGCTGACCGGGCTTGCCGGGCGATCGTCCGACGGCCGGGGGCGGCACCTGGACGTAGCGATGATGGACGTCCAGCTCAGCCTGCACGCCCTCAACGCCGCGCGGCTGTTCGCACTCGGCGAGGATCCCGTCCGGACGGGGACCGAACACCCGGGGCGCGTGCCGTCGGCGGCGTTCCAGGCCGGGGACGGCGAATGGCTGCACATCAGCGGCAGCGACCAGCATTGGGCGCCGCTGTGCTCCGTGCTCGGACTGTCCACTTTGGCCGAAGACCCTTCGCTGCGGCACAACGCCGGTCGCGTCGAACACCGCGCGCGCGTCATGAAAGCCCTGCGCGGTGCGATCGCCCAGCACGACCGGGACCAGCTGGTCAAGGAACTGCAGGCCGCCGAGGTCCCCGTTGGCGCGGTGCGTTCGGTCCGGGAGGCGCTGGCCGACCCGCATGCCGTCGCGCGGGGTGTCGTCGGGGAGTTCACGCACCCCGTCGAAGGCGCGTTCCCGGCGCTGCGCACGCCGTTGCGCGAGACTGCCGGAGACGCTCCGGCGTTGGGGACGCCTCCGGTGCTCGGCGCGGACACTGACGTCGTACTGCGCGACCTGGCGGGATTGTCGGAGGACGAGATCGAGGGCCTGCGGGCCGCGGGGGTGATCTGATGAACGAACGCGTGACGCTGGATGTCACCGACGGAATCGCCCGCGTCGAACTGGCCCGGCCGACGGCGCGCAACGCGGTGGATCTCGCGATGTGCCACGCGCTGAAGGAAGCCTTCGACGCGGTCGATATCTCAGACGCCCGGGTTGTGCTGCTCAGCGGCGCGGGTCCGGTCTTCTGCGCCGGGGCCGATCTGAAGGAGCGGACCGGCAAGGACGCCGCGTGGGTCCGTCGCCGCCGAGTCGCGTCCTTCGCGGCTTATGCGGCGATCGAGGCCTGCCGGTGTCCGGTCGTCGCGTTGGTGCACGGCACCGTCGTCGGCTCCGGCGGGGAAATCACCCTCGCCGCCGATTTCGCGCTTGCCGCCTCAGACACCGTTTTCCGCTTCCCTGAACCGCATTGGGGCACCGTCGGCGCGACCCAGCGGCTTCAGCGCGCCATCGGGAAACGGCGGGCCAAGGAACTGTTGTTCACCAACACGCCGTTGTCCGCTTCGGAGGCTGCTTCGCTCGGCCTGGTCAACCGCGTCGTCCCCGACCTGGCCGCCGCCGGAGCCGAGGTGGCCGCCGCCATCGCCGCCGCCCCGCCCGGCGCGATCGCCCTGACCAAACGGGCGGTGGATCTGGGATCGGAAACCGACCTCGACCGCGGCATCCGGATCGAAATGTCCGCCATCGAACAGAACCTCGCCGACGGCAGCTGGCGCGACGGCGTCGCCCGGTTCACTGGAGAGCCCCGATGACCGACCTGCGCACCGCCTGCCCGCTCACCGTCCAGGACGCCCTCGCGCGGGCCGCGCTCCTGGCTCCGGACGTCGAGGCCGTCGTCACCGCCGATGCCCGGATCACCTACCGAGAACTGGCTCTTGAGGTTTCCCGGGCACGCGGGGCTCTGGCCGCTTCCGGGATCGGCCGGGGCTCCCGTGTCGGGCTCTGCCTGGGCAATACTCCGGAGTGGGTCACGCTTTTCCTGGCGCTGGGTTCGCTGGGCGCGCTCGTCGTGCCCGTCAACACCCGCTTCACCGCCGACGAGGTGCACTACACTTTGTCGCACGCGAAGGTCAGCACTCTGTTCGCCGCCGACCGTGTTCTGAACGTCAACTTCCCGGAAATGTTCGCCGAGGCAGGCATCGAACCCGGCTGCTCTTCCCTTCCGCTGCTGGAACGCATCGTCATCGTGGGCCAAGAAAGCTGGACCGAGTTCCTGGCCGCCGGTTCTCCCGCCGATCCCGTTGCCACTCCGGACGATCTCCTTCTCGTGCAATACACTTCGGGCACGACTTCGCGCCCCAAAGGCGTCCTCCTGACCCACCGCAGCATGTGCGCCGACGCTTTCTTTTCCGGTGCCCGCATGGGATTGCGCCCCGGCGACCGGTTCCATTCCGCCCGCCCGTTCTTCCACGTCGCCGGAAGCACGCTGTCGGTATTGTCATCCTTGCAACACGCGACCACCTTGGTGACGATGCCGAAATTCGAACCCGCAGAAGCGTTGCGCCTGTTGGAAACCGAACGGTGCACGCACTTCTCCGGCAACGACACCATCGCCCTGCTCCTGCTCAATCACCCGGATCGCCCGCACCGTCGCCTGTCTCTGCGCGGAGCCTGGGTCGCCGCCTCCCCCACCGTCGTGCGCCGCGTCATCGAGGAACTGGGCGCACGCGAATGCGTTGCCGGATACGGGCTTTCCGAAGCGTCTCCGAATGTCGCGCAATCCGCCTGGTGGGAACCGGAAGAAATCCGGGCCTCCGGAGCGATGGCCCCCGAACCAGGCGTGGAAATCCGCATCCGCGCCCTGGACGGCACCCGCGACTGCGCGCCCGGCGAACCCGGCTCGGTGCTGGTGCGGGGGTGGAATGTCATGCAAGGCTACCTGGACGACCCCGTGCGGACCGCCGAAACGATCGACGCCGACGGCTGGCTGTCCACCGGAGACGTCGGCCTGCTCGATGCTTCCGGCCGGTTCCATTTCACCGGCCGCACCAAGGAAATCATCCGGGTGGGCGGGGAAAACGTCGCCCCCGCGGAGGTCGAGGACGTGCTGCACCGGCATCCCGCCGTGCGCCAGGCCGCCGTCGTGGGAGTGCCCGACGAGCGGTTGATCGAAGTGCCCTTCGCATTTGTCGTGCTGACTTCGGCCGGTGTTTCGGAAGAAGAGCTGCTCTTGTGGGCGAAAGAACGCTTGGCAGGCTTCAAAGTCCCGCGACATCTGCGCATTGTGGACGGTTTCGAGGCGATCGGCATGACCGCCAGCGCCAAGGTGCAGAAGAACCACCTGGCGCGTTACGCGCGGACTTTGCTGGAGAACTCCTGATGCGCACTTCCGTCACCGACCTGCTGGGTCTGGACCTGCCCATCATCCAAGCCGGAATGTCGTGGGCCTCGTCGTCCTCGGCTTTGCCTTTGGCCGTCAGCAACTCCGGCGGCCTGGGCGTAGTCGCCGCCGGCCCGATGCGCCTGCCCGACCTCGCGCGGGTCCTGGACGAAATGGCCGCCGGAACCGACCGTCCGTGGGCCGTGAACCTGCCCCTGTACCGGGCCGGCGCCGACGAGGTGATCGAGCTCCTGCTCGCCCGCCGCCCGCCAGTCCTGATCGCCTCCCAAGGCGGCCCGCGCCGGTATCTCGATCGGTTCCAGGCTGTCGGAACCAGATGCCTGCACGTGGTTGCCGGGGTCTCGCATGCACTTAAGGCCGCCGCCGCCGGTGTCGACGGCTTGGTGGCAGTCGGTGCCGAGGCTGGCGGACATCCGCCGCCCGGAATGGTGACCACGCAAGTTCTGGTCCGTGCCGTGGCCACCGCCGTGCCTTCGGTCCCGGTAATCGCGTCCGGCGGAGTCGCCGATGGCGCCGGTTTGGCCGCGATGCTGGCTTTGGGCGCCGGCGCCGCTCAATTCGGAACCCGCTTCCTGGCGAGTTCCGAGGCGACGGTACATCCTTCCTACCAGCAGGCAGTGCTCGCCGCCGGAGTCGACGACACGCGGACGGTGGGCCATGGACTGGGGGTGATCCGCGCGCTGGCGAACGACTTCACCGCGCGAATGGAGGAACTGGAGGCTTCCGGAGCGGAGGAGTCCTTGCGGCGCAAGGTTTTTCAGGCTTCCTCACTGAAGGATGCCGCCCTGCACGGCGATGTCGTTTCGGGAAAGGTGGAAGCCGGTCAGTCGGCGGGGCTGATCACGGAAGTCCTTCCGGCAGCGGAGATCGTCGCGCGCATCACGGAGGAGTACACGGCGGCGGTACGGCGGCTGCCTCGGGTTTGATTGCTCCGTTCAGCGCAAGCCCGCCGGTGATCGAATTTCGGTAGGCTGCGCAGGTGAGCCGCCTGATCGAAGAGATCGTCGAAATCACCCGGTGGACCGGAAGCATCCGGCCGGGCCGGGACTGGAGCACTGTCGAACGGGACATCGGCACCGTGCTCCCGGATGACTACAAGGAATTGTTCTCCCGATTCCCGTCGGGCGCTTTCTGCGACGCGATCGTCGTGGCCAACCCGGTCGACGCCCGCACGGACTATCCGCGTTTCCTGCGGGAGGACGTCCTCGGAACCCTGGAAATCCTGGCCGACGAACGGTTGGAATACCTCAACGGCACGAACTACCGCCTCTTCCCCGCCGAAGGCGGCCTTCTGCCCTGGGGCGGAGACGGACAGGGCGGCATGTTCTGCTGGCTCACCGAACCAGCAGACCCGAACCGGTGGCTGATCGCCCACTACAACGCGGATTTCCGCGAATGGTTCGAATACGAGGGCGGCGTCGTGGAAATGATCTGGGAAGTCCTCACCCGCCCCGGAGGCGACAATCTCCTCCGCCGCGACCTCGACCACGAGGAACCGATCTTCCGGGTCCCCTCGACGTACGCGGGCGAACGGCTCGGCTGGATCCCGAACCCGGAGTACCGATGACCCCCCGATCGATCGACGAACTCGCCCGACTCTCCGGCTGGACCGGCGGCATCCGCCAAGGCCGGAACTGGACCGAGGTCGAACAGGCCGTCGGCATCCGCTACCCCGACGACTGCAAAGCCCTGATGTCCAGGTTCCCGTCGGGCTGCTTCCGCGGCGCGGTGAACTTCGCCAATCCCGTCGACGCCCGCGTCGACCTGGAGACGTTCGTCCGCGACAAGATCCACGACGTGCTCGAGTCTTTCGACTCCCCCTGGGGAAATTTCCTGGAAGGCACCGGCTACCGCCTGTTCCCCGAACCCGGCGGCCTCCTCCCCTGGGCCAACGACACCGGCGGCGGCGTGTTCTTCTGGCGGACCAGCCCCGAAGACCCGAACCAGTGGCCCGTGGTCTTCTGGGACCGGGGCACATTCGAGTGGAACGAGCACCCCGGCGGAATGGTCGAGGTCATCTGGGAAGTCCTCGCCCAACCCGGCGAAGACAACATCCTCCGCATGGACCTCGGCTACGAGAAACCGATCTTCCGGGTCCCGTCGATCCACCTGGGAGACGGCAAATGGCTGCCCCACGCGGAGTACCGCTGATCGAGCAAGGAAGGTCAGCCGGTGTCCGCTGACGAAGCGAGCCGCTCGATGATCCGCCGCGGCACCTGGATCAGGACCCCGCTCGCCACGCCAAGCGCGCCGAGCATGTAGAGCGTCACCGTATTCGACACGTCCACCGCATGCGCGAGCCCGGCCTCCGACGCACTCAGCAGGATCACCGCCCGTACCGCGGCCGCGGCCAGCAAAATCGTTCCCAGCAGCGCGGTCAGCGCGCGCTGCCACCGCCGGTACCGCGGCACCGAACTCCACGCGCACGCGAAAGCCCGCTCCCGCGCCGGGTCGCCGAAACTCGCGGCCGACGCGGCGAAAACGTGGGTCAGCGGAGCCCGCCGCCACAACGTGACCAGGCAGAAAACCCCAGCGACCAGAACGTAAGCCGCCTCGCGCAGTGCGGCGACCCGCGGGTTCCGCGTCACCAAAGTCAAAGTGAGTGTCGTGGCCAGCTCAATCAGGACCAGCAGCCCCACCAGGTCCAGCCGACGACGGCGGATTGTCGCCGCGACGGCGAGCACCGCGACCACCAGCGCCGGTCCGGTCAGAGACCAGAAAACTCCCGCCCCGCACGCGCGAAGCACGTAGTAGCCCCCGACAGAGACCGCGACTTCGAGCAGCGCGGTACCGAGACTTCGGCTCTCCATCAGCCCCTCCCCATTAGTCTGTTACAGACTAGTACAGTACAGACTATGGCTCCTCGAGGAAACCTGTCCCCGGTCGTGCTCGCGGTTCTCGCGCTTCTCGCCGAGGAACCGCGGCACGCCTACGGGATGCAGCAGCTGATCAAGGAACGCGGCGTCGACCTGGTCGTGAATGTCCGCACGCGCTCGGGTTTGCACACCGCGCTGGACCGGCTCGTCCGCGACGGGCTGGTCCGCGTCCACGCCGTCGAACGCACCGAACGGCGGCCCGAGCGCACGGTTTACGAGATCACTCCGGCCGGTCGGGAAACGTTGCTGACCGCGGTCCGCTCCGGCATCGCGACCCCGGCTGCCGAGTTCCCGCTCTTTCCGGCGGCGGTGTCATTTCTGCACCTGCTCGCCCCGGAAGACGCACTAGTCCACTTGCGACAGCGAATCGAGGCGCTGCAGGAACGGCTCGACGGAACCGAGACGGTGCTCCGCGCCTCGCGCGACGCCTACGTTCCACGGCTGCACCTGCTGGAGCACGAGCACCGAACAGCCGTCGTCACGGCAGAACTGACGTGGCTCCGGGAAGTGTGCGCGGATCTGGAAAGCGGCGAACTCAGCTGGCAGCGATACGCCTAAGCACCCCAGCTGTCCGGCTGCCGCCCGTCCACATCCGTCACCCCGTACTCCCGCGCCAGCTCCGCCGAACTCACCGACCGCTGATTCTACCGATCCCGCCCAGGATCCGCCGCCATCGCAGCCACCCCGCGGCCCGCATACCGCGGCGATTCCGACTCCGCGAACCCGGCAGGAGCACCAGCCGCCAAAGCCGACCGCCAGTTCTCCTCAGTCACCCCGTAAGCGTCGAGCATCATCTCCGACCGCAGCCAACCCGGCGTGACCGCAACAGCCGCACCTGCGTAAGCAGCCAGCTCATGTCCCTGCGAGAAAGCCAGCCGGTTCACCGACGCCTTGGCCAGGTCGTAAAACACCGAGATCCGGTAGCGCGCGGCATTGTGCGCCGCGGTCCCGTCGGTGACCTCGACCACCAACCCGCCTGGCTCCCGGATCACCAGCGGCAGCAGGAAATGCGACGTGACCAGATGCGTCTCCACCCCGAGCCGGAGGATCCGCAACCCGGCATCGAGATCGTGTTCCCACACCGGCGTGTTCCAGTCCGCCGGACCGCCCTTGAGCCGTTCCGCGCCCCAAATGTCGTTGACCAGCACGTGAAGCCGCCCGTGCTCGGCATCAACGAACGCAGCCAGCCGGCGGACGTCGTCGTGGTCCAGATGATCTGCGACGAACGGAACACCGACCCCGCCCAGCTGAGATACCAGCGCAGCGGTTTCCTCGACGGTCTCCGGCCGGTCGTAGTCGGAGCGCCGGAGTACGTTGCGGCTGCTGCGGCCGGTGCAGATCACGGTCGCCCCGGCCTCGCCCAGCGCCGCGGCGATTCCCCGGCCCGCACCGCGGGTCGCCCCCGCGACGAGGGCGACCCGGCCGTGCAGATCAGGCGGCATCGGGCCAGTGTGGCGCCGGCCGCGGGAAAACTCAGCTCGAAGCGGCGCTCAGCTCCCGCCCCCGCAATGCGAAACGCTGGATCTTGCCGCTCGGCGTCTTCGGCAGTTCCGCCACGAAGTGGATGCGCCGCGGGTAGACGTGCGCGGCCAGGCGGGTCTTGACCGTCTGCTTCAGCTCGTCGACCAGCTCGTCCGACCCCTCGACCCCGGGGTTCAGCACGACGTAAGCCACCACCAGCTCGCCGCGCAGTTCGTCCGGCGCGCCGATCACCGCGGCTTCCGCGACGGCCTCGTGCTGCGTCAGCGCGCTTTCCACCTCGAACGGGCCGATCCGGTAGCCCGCCATGAGGATCACGTCGTCGTCGCGGGAGCCGAAGGTCAGGTACCCGTCGCGGTCGCGGGCGGCGATGTCGCCGGTGTAGTACCAGCGGCCGTCGGCGCTGAAGCGTTCCGCGGTCCGCTCGGGGGCGTCGCGGTAGCCGGAGAACGGCATAAGCGGGCTGGCGGACACGTCGATCGCGACGCGGCCGGTCTCGCCGACCTCCGCGATCTCGTCGCTGCCCGCCTTCAGGACCTCGACGGCGAACCCGGGCAGCGGGCGTCCCATCGAACCGGTCTTGACCGGCGCGATCAGCTGCGGATGCCAGGCGTTGCCGACGACCATGCCGGTTTCGGTCTGCCCGTAGTGGTCGCGCACCGGGCAGCCGAGGACCTCCTCGGCCCAGGTCACGACGTCCGGCGTCAGCGGCTCCCCGGCCGACGAGCAGTGCCGCAGCCGCAGCCCGGCCGGCACCGGCAGGCCCGAGCTGCGCAGCGCGCGGTACACCGTCGGGCCGGCGGTGAAGTTGGTGACGCCGAAGCGTTCCAGCACCTGCCAGGTCAGCTCGGGGCTGAACCCGGCGTGCAGCAGGATGCTGCGGCGTCCGGTCGCGAGCGGGCCGAGCAACGCGAAGTACAGCCCGTACGCCCAGCCCGGGTCGGCGGCGTTCCAGAAGACGTCCTCGTCGGTCTGGTCGAGGCCGAACACCTGGTAGGAGTGGATTCCGGCGAGTCCGCGCAGCGGCACCGGCACGGCCTTCGGGGTGCCGGTCGTGCCGGAGGTGAAGATCTCGACGAGCGTGCCGTCGCCGCCGACCGCGACCGGGTCGGGCAGCGGGTGCGGCTCGTCCAGCAGCGCCTCGAACGACAGGTCGCCGCCGGACGCTTCGCCGGTCGTCACGATGATCCGCGACGGGTCGGCGGGCAGGTCCTCGCCCGGGTCGAGCTTGGCGCGCTGACCGGCGTCGACCACGACCACGCGCGTCCCGTTGCCGACGATCCGCTGGGCGATCGCGGGCGGCGCGAACGCGGTGAACAGCGGCACGTGGACCGCGCCGAGCCGCCAGATCGCGAGCAGCGCGGTCACCAGTTCGGCGGACTTGCCCATCAGCGTCGCGACCCGGTCGCCGGGCCGCACGCCGTGCGCGGCCAGCGCGGCGGCGAACCGGGCGGAAGCGGCCTCGAGCTGGCCGTACGTGAGGTCGCGGCTGCTGAGGTCGGCCTCGACGAGGGTGAACGCGACGGCGTCGGCCGGATGCCGTCCGCACAGCAACTGGGTCGCGTCCGCGTCCGGCGCGGCATAGGTCTGCAACAGGTCGAACATGGTGCGTTCAGGGCTCACGGGGCTGCTCCACGGTCATCGTCGGCCGGTGTCGGCACATCGTCGCCGCAGGTCAGCAGGCCGACCACCCCCGAACAGGGGTGGTCGGCCGTTTTTGCCGGACCCGCTCTGACCAGGCGTTTCGACCCGCACGCGGCGACAACGGCGGCGCGGCTGGGTAGAATCGCACCTCCTGCCGGAGCCTCCGTGCCGCCGAAGTGGGGTGCCTGCCGTGACGAGTGCCGCCGAGACGACCGCCGAAGTGCGCCGCGCCCTGGCCCGGCTCCGCAGCGCGGCGGGCGTGCCGCTGTCGTTCGGCGGCGAGGTCGTGGACGGCAAACGGCTGCGGATGACCGAACTTCTCGGCAACACCACGACGTCGCTGCTCGGCCTCGTCGTCGCGGAGGGCAAAGGCCTCGGCGGTCGCGCGATCGGCGTGCGGAAACCGGTGGTGCTGCCCGACTACTACACCAGCGACGCGATCAGCCACCACTTCGACCGCGCGGTCCAGGCAGAGGGCGTGCGCTCGGTGATGGCGGTGCCGGTGATCGTGCACCGGACGGTCCGGGCGGTGCTGTACGGCGCGGTCCGCGAACATGTCCGCTTCGGCGACCGGTCGGTCACCGCGATGGTCGAAGTGGCCCGCGACCTGGAACAAGAGCTGGCGGTGCGCGCCGAAGTCCAGCGACGGCTGGACCTGCTCGCCCCGGAGCCGGAAGCCGTGCCGTCGGGAAAGCCCGCGGACCTGGAAGCGGTCCGGGAGAGCCATGCGGAGCTGCGCCGGATCGCCGCCGCTGTCGAAGACCCGGAACTGCGCGCCCGGATCGACGCGGTATGCCAGTCCTTGACCGGCGACCCGGTGCGCGGGCCGTCGTTGTCGCCGCGCGAACTGGACGTCCTCGAAGGAGCCGCCGCCGGGCAGACCAACGCGGACATCGCCGAGGCGCTCGGGTTGGGGCCGGAGACGGTGAAAAGCTACCTGCGCAACGCGATGCGGAAGCTGGACGCGAAGACCCGCCTTCAAGCCGTCAACGCCGCCCGCCGAGCCAATCTGCTTCCTTAGCCCGCACCACCCACGCGAAAGGTCCGTGAAGGACTCCTTGAGGGAATCTGATTCCCTCAAGGAGTCCTTCACGGACCGCTCTCCGCAGCGATCAAACCCGCACCGTCCGCTCCCACCCGAGGCACGGGTCCGTCCGGCTCACCGCCCGATCGGCGGGCGCCCGGTCCGGATCCTGGGCCCCGTCCCGCACATACGACTCGGTCATCACCTCGGCCACCGCCGCCCCCTCGCACAGCAGCGCCCCGACCGGCTGCCCACGCGGCTGCCTCCGCCCACGAAACTCACGCGACCCCTTCCGCACCCAGCGCTCGCAGCAACGTCCCGAATTTCGCGCTGGTCTCCGCCAATTCCGCGGCCGGATCCGACCCGGCGACGATCCCCGCTCCCGCGAACAGCCGCGCTGTCCGGTCCGACACCTCGGCACACCGGATCGTCACGACCCACTCGCCGTCCCCCGCGAGATCGGTCCAGCCGACCAGCCCGGCGTAATACCCGCGATCCACCGGCTCGAGCCGCGCGATCGTGTCGCGCGCCAAATCGACCGGAACCCCGCACACCGCAGGCGTCGGATGCAACGCCTCGGCCAGCTCCAGCGACGACGGCCCGCCCGGCCCCACCCGCCCGGTGATCCGGGTCGAAAGGTGCCACATCGTAGGCGTGCCAATCACTTCCGGCTTCTCCGGAACCTCCAGTTCGGTGCAGTAACGCCCCAGCACCTCGGCGACCTGCGCAGCGACGAGAGCATGCTCGGCAAGGTCTTTTTCGGACACTCGCAGTTCGGCAATCGCTTGGGCATCCCGCGCCGGATCCCCCGTCCGCCGCCGCGACCCAGCGAGCGGATTCGCGGTCACGACGTCGCCCTGGCGAGACACCAGCAACTCCGGACTGGCCCCGACGAGCGTCCGCGGCGTCGGATCCCCAGGCGCGCTGACGTCAACGGCAAAGGCGTGCGCCGCCGGATCCGCCACGACAAGCTCACGGAGCAGTTTTCGCACCGAAACACCTTGCTCGCCAACGAGATCCAACGCCCGAGCGAGGACGACCTTGCGGAGTTCCCCGTCACCGATCAGCTCGACCGCCCGGCGGACACTTTCGGCATACACCTCAGGGGCGGGCTGCGGCACTACGGTCCAGCGACTCTGATTGTTGCGCAACAACGCTTCGGCGTCTTTGGCACCTGAGCCGCCTCGGAATGCGGCGGACTCCGCGCCCAGCTCCTCATCGCGCACCTGCGAACGCCCGCGCACCTTCCCACCGGACGTCGCCGCGCGGCCGTCGCCCGCCATTTCCCGGTCAGCGCGTTCGCCCGTCGCCATCTCCCGGTCAACAGAGCCAGAAATCGGCCTCGCCAACTGCGCGCTGCTGCCCGCACCGTCCTCGTCGCCAGGCGCCTGTGCCCGCCGCACCACCGCGGGCACAATCAAGCTGCTCCCGGAATCCGGCCGAAACCCGATGGCTCCCACCACAACCGGGTCCGCGACCCCCGCCAGCACCGCGGCCTCCAACGCCTCGGCAGCCGCCGCGGCCCGAGCGCCGGAAGCGCCGCGGACGTGCGAATGCACCCCGTCGGCGAGCAACACCCCGCGCGCCGACGAGTAGTAGAACGACCCCGGCAGATACGCGGCCAGGAGATCCGCCGCCCGGTGGACCGGCCGCGGACGGGCCGGAGCAGGTGAGGACACGAGGTGAATTTCCTTTCGCACACGCGCAGGCGGCCGAGCCGCCCCGTCCGCCTCCTGGACAAGGTCCAGACTCGACTGTTTGGTTAGCCTAACCTAATTGACACTAACGTACTCGGACGAAAAGGAAAAGCCGCCCGGCGGGTCAACCCGGGTCACGCGCGGAGCGTGGCACCGCCGTCGACGTAGAGGTTCTGCAGGGTGACGTGCCGAGCCTGGTCGGACGCGAGAAAGGGCACCGCGTCCGCGATGTCGGCGATCCGCCCGAGCGGAATCCCGACGCGCCCCTGCTCGGGATTCCCCGCGATCACGCGTTCTCGCCGGATTCGTCCGTCCACAGTAGACGTTACAGGTCCCTGTCGGTCGACCCCGGCGAGACAATGTCGCACCGGATCCCCGACGCGGCGAGTTCCGGCCCGAGGCAGCAAGTGAGCATGGTCGCCGCTTTGGAAGCCGCATAGGCCGCCATCCCGGACCGCGGGACACCAGCCGCGTTCGACCCGACGGTGACCAGCGCCCCGCTCCCCCGAGGCTGCATCTGCGAGCGCCTCGACGACGGTCGCCCCGACCCCGCGCGCACCGCCGGTCACCAGTGCGATCCGCCCCTCGATCCCGGCTCCCGCGTCACCGCGCACCTCACCCTCCGACGCCAATGATTAGTCAACCTAACTTAATCGGGCGAGTGACGGCCAGCGTGATCCCGCCCACCCCGGGGATCAGCTCCCGGGCGCGAAGTTCCGCAACCGCAAGCTGTTCGCCACCACCAGCACCGACGACAACGACATCGCGGCCCCGGCGATCAGCGGGTTCAGCAGCCCGCACGCGGCGAGCGGCAGCGCGGCCACGTTGTACCCGAACGCCCAGACGAGATTCCCTCGAATGGTGCGCAACGTCCGCTGCGCGAGGCGGATCGCGTCCGGCAGCACCGACAGGTCTTCGCGGACCAGGATGATGTCGGCCGACCGCAAGGCGAGATCAGTCCCCTCGGCGACCGCCAATCCGAGGTCAGCAGTCGCCAGTGCGGGGGCGTCGTTCACCCCGTCGCCGACCATCGCCACCCGATGTCCCTTGCCCCGCAACGCAGACACCGCCGCCGCCTTCTCGCTGGGCAACACCCCAGCGAGCACCTCGGAGATCCCGACCTCCGCGGCGACGGCTCGGGCGGTCACCTCGTTGTCTCCGGTAAGCAACACCGTTTTCAACCCAAGCCGATGCAACTGCGCCACCGCCGCCCGGGCCGAAGGCTTCACCTCGTCCCGCACCACGAGCATGCCCGCGACCTCGCCGGCCGCCGCCACGAGCACGACCGTCGCCCCGCCAGCCTCCGCCGACGCCACCGCGTCCTCAACCTCCGGGACGACCGAAACCCCTTCGTCCACCAGCAACCTCGGCCGACCGACCACCACAGTCATCCCCTCGACCACGCCACGCGCGCCCAGCCCAGGCAATGCCTCGAACTCATCCGCCGGAAGCACCTCTGGCCCACCGGCGACAATCGCTGCGGCAATCGGGTGTTCCGACGACGCTTCCACCGCTGCTGCGAGGCGAAGCACCTCCGTCGGCGCGAACGCCCCGAACGCCCGAGTCTCCGCGAGTGTCATCCGCCCCTGGGTCACCGTTCCGGTCTTGTCCAGCACGACGGTGTCGACCGTACGACTCGCCTCGAGCGCATCCGGCCCCTTCACGAGAATCCCGAGCTGCGCACCCCGCCCGACGCCGACCATCAGCGCCGTCGGCGTCGCGAGCCCCAACGCGCACGGGCACGCGATGATCAGCACCGACACCGCCGCGCCGAAGGCGTCCCGAACCGGATTCCCGGCGAGCAACCATCCCGCCAAGGTGAGCAGCGCCAACGCCGAAACCACCGGAACGAACACCGCGCACACCCGGTCGGCCAGCCGCTGCACCGCCGCCTTCCGCTCCTGCGCCCGCTCGGCCAGCGCACTCATCTGCGCCAGCTGTGACCGCGCGCCGACGGCCTCCGCACGCACCACCAGCCGGCCGTTCAGGTTGATGCTCCCGCCGATCACCCGGGTTCCCGGCCCGACCTCCGCCGGGACGGGTTCGCCCGTGATGGCACTTACATCCACTGTGGACAGACCGCTGTCGACAGTTCCGTCCGCGGCGATCTTCTCCCCCGGCCGCACCACGAAGCGGTCGCCGACGGCCAGTTCGCCGATACCGACCAGCACTTCGCCGTCCTCGCGCAGAATCCGCACGTCCTTCGCGGCCAACGCGTCCAGCGCGCCGAGCAGATCCGCCGCGCCTCGCCGTGACCGCGCCTCGAAATACCGGCCAGCGAGCAAGAATGTCGTCACTCCGGCCGCGACATCGAGGTACACCGAATCCGCGCCGGGCGCGGTCGCGCCGAACCCGATCCAGTATCCCGCTTCGCCGCCCGAGCCGATCAGCACCGAAGCCGCCGACCACAGATAGGAGGCCAGCACACCCAGGGAAACGAGCGTGTCCATACTGGACGATCGGTGCCGCAGATTGCGCAGCGCGGCGCGGTGGAACGGTGCCGCCGACCAGAACACCACGGGTGTCGCGAGCAGCAGGCATACCAGCTCCCACAACGGAAATCGCAACGACGGCACGAGCGCGAGCGTGATCGACAGATTGCCGAGCGGGACGGCCAGCACCGCGGCCACGATCAGCCGGCGGCGCAAGTCGCGAACCCGCGCGTCGCGGTTTTCCGGGCTGGTTTCGCCGCGGACGGTCGCGGTGTAGCCCGCGCGCTCGATCGTCGCGACCAGCGAGGCAGGGTCGAGGTCAGGCGGATAGTGGACAGTCGCGCGTTCGGTCGCGTAGTTCACCGTGGCGCGGACGCCGTCGAGCTTGCCGAGGGAACGCTCGACGCGCGCCGCACAAGCGGCACAGGTCATCCCGCCGACGGCGAGATCGAGGTGACGGGTCGGGGTCGCCGCGGGGGCGGCGGTCTGCGCAGACATGGTTCTCCGGATTCCAGGACGGGCACAAAGTCGGTGGCAGTGCCGACGCCGGGAAGGCGGACTGATTTCCATAGTACGCCTGGTTTTCCGTCGCCACTCCTTCGGGTGACTCGGGAACCTTTCGGCCCTCCCGGACGACTATCCGGATGGTGGCAGTGCCCGACCCGACCCGATCAGACAGGAGCGACAATGTCCGAAACCTTTGCAGCAGCGGGAGATCTACACCACGTGGCCACGTTCTGCGGCAACTGCGACTGCGGCTGCCCGGAGCTGTTCCTCGACGACGCCGCCCCGCCGGAACGTCGCGTCGTGCTGACCGACGACTTCGGGCAGCGAGTGGAGATGAGCTTGGCGCAGCTGAAAGTTCTCGTCGACGACGTCAAACGCGGAGCCTTGGACAAGGTGGTGACTGCCGTGGTCTAGCACCGGAATCGGCTCAGCGCAACGAGATCGTTGCCGCGGTGGCACACGCTTTGCGGCAGCCGGATTCGGTGGCCGACGAGCCGATGCGGGTCGCGCGCGGAACTCAGGGGCGGACCGAACCCGATTCGCGACGGCCGGCCCCGGACCGCGGCTACTGCCTTCTGGCCGCCAGGTTGGCGAGCATCGCGTTGTAGGCGGCGAACTCGTCGTCCTCGCCTTTGTCGAAGCGACGGTCCAGCCGAGCGGCCTCGCGGTCGTCGTGGCGGCCCCACTGCACCAGCAGCGCCACGACGACCACGATCATCGGGATTTCGCCGGTGGCCCAGGCGATGCCGCCGCCCAGCCGTTGATCGGAAAGGAGGTCGGACATCCACGGCAGGGACAGGTAGCGGTAGAACGTCTCGGCGATCACCGTCTGCCTGTTCATCAGGATCACGCCGAAGAACGCGTGGAACGGCATCACCGCGAACATCATGCCGAGCCGCGCGAGATGCGGCATCGAACGCGGCGGCCGGTCGACGCCGATCACCAGCCAGAAGAAAACGTAGCCGGACACGAGGAAATGGAGGTTCATCAGCTGGTGCGCCCAGTGGTAGCGCATCGCCTCGCCGAACAGGCCCGAGAAGTACAGCGCGTAGTACGAGCCGACGAACACCACCGACGCCACCAGCGGGTGCGCGACCAGGCGCGTGAACCGCGAGTGCAGCAGCGCCACCAGCCACTCGCGCGGACCGTCCGGTCCCTTGCCCGCCACCGGCAAGGCGCGCAGCGCGAGGGTCACCGGTCCGCCGAGGACGAGCAGCACCGGGGCGAGCATGGCCAGCGTCATGTGGATGACCATGTGCAGGCTGAAGGTTCCGGACGAGTACTTGCCCAGGCCGGACGACGTCGCGATCAGCACCGTCGCCCAGCCGCACGTCCACGCCCAGAACCGGCCGCGAGGCCAGTCGTCGCCGCGCTTGCGGAGACGACGCATCCCGACCGCGTAGCCCGCCACCGCGGAGACCGCGACGACCCCGAGGAGCAAGTCCGGACGCCAATCGAGAAAAAGACGAGCGAATGTCGGAGGATCAGGCAGGTCGTAGCCGAGCACGGTCTCGCCGACGGTCGCCGGATCGTCCACGAACGCCGGCGGCACCAGATGCGCCAGCCCGGCCGAAACTCCCATTGCCCCAGCCAGCACCGCGACCTCCGCCACGAGAGCCGCTGCGCCGCCCCGCCAACGGCGGCGCGTGACGACGATCAGCACCGCCAGCACGACCGTGAACACAACCTTCACCCCGAGGAGCAAGCCATAGCCAGTGAATAATCCAGCCGGACGGGCAAGCGCGAGACCGTCGACCACCCCGGATGCGGCGAGCACGACGAGACACCACGTCGCCAACCGTCGGTACCGGCGGAGCGCGACCTCTCGTGCCGCGCCTGAACCGCGGTGGACCAGCAGCGCAACCAGCGCACCGGTCCACAATGCCGCCGCGATCACGTGCCACACCAAGGCATTCGTGGCCAGGTCGTGCCACGCACCGATGGAGACGTGCCCGGCGATCGCTCTCGGCAGCAACCCGACGAGGGAGAGGCCGAGCCACAGAACCGTGGTGCGCCAGGTCAACGTGCGCCAAACGCCGATCGCCACGGTCGTCGCCACTGCCAGGACGCAGAGCCACGCCTTGGGCTCTTCCATGGCGTTGACGAGGACGGCGAGCTTCGCCAGATGCAACGCCTCGGAAACCGGCCGCCCGGACGCGTCAGCGGCGTCGAACGGCACCAGGACCGCAGCCGCGAGCGCCCAAACACCAGCCGCGGCAGCCGCGGTGCGGGTCGCCGCGTATCCGTCCGGGGAGAGCCGTCCCGCTTCGCCCGGCGGACTCAGAAATACCGCGAACGCCAGCCCGCCGACGCAGACCACCCCGGCCGCGTCGGCGACCAACCGCAGCAAGGAGGTGCCGAAGGACGTCAACGGACCAGGAGCCGGGTTGCCGAGCGCCGCGTAAACGTCGCCCGCCGCGGCGACCACCACCACGACGGCCGCCGCGGCAAACCCCGCCGCGGCAAGCAAACCCCGCCGGTGCAGGGCCGGAATTGTGCGCACACCAAAGTGGTCGGACAGGGCGAGCGGCGAGTTCCCGCGATGTGGATCACGGTCGTGGTCCGGCCGCGCGTCCGAGCAACCTGCCGGACCGCCGACCGCCGACGGTCGGGCGCCGGACCGCCGCACGCCGAAAGTCGGATACCGCTGACCGCTCTGGCTCTGGCTCTGGCTCTGGCTCTGGCTCTGGCTCTGGCTCTGGCTCTGGCTCTGGCTCTGGCTCTGGCTCTGGCTCTGGCTCTGGCTCTGGCTCTGGCTCTGGCTCTGGCTCTGGCTCTGGCTCTGGCTCTGGCTCTGGCTCTGGCTCTGGCTCTGGCTCTGGCTCTGGCTCTGGCTCTGGCTCTGGCTCTGGCTCTGGCTCTGGCTCTGGCTCTGGCTCTGGCTCTGGCTCTGGCTCTGGACGTGAGCGAATCACCCAGCCCGGCGATCCGCAACCGCCCGCCCTGACCAATGACGTCCGACTAGAAGCCATCGTTCAGCGCAGCGAACCGCCCGTCCGGCTGCCGTCCACCCGACGCGAGCCGCGGCCCACCCAGCCGCCAAGCGATTCAGCGCCGCCGCACGACCCGAGCCCGGCAGCCGCGCGGCCCGGCAAAAACCGGAACGACCCCGCATCACATCGCGGTGTCGTTCTCCTCCTGCGCGCGCAGCAGATCGTCGCGGGCGCGGGACACCCGGGAGCGCACCGTGCCGACCGGGCAGCCGCACACCTCGGCCGCCTCCGCGTACGAGAGGCCCAGGAACTGGGTCAGCACCAGGGCTTCCCGGCGGTCCTCGTCGAGGGTGTCCAGCAGCAGGCCCAGTTCGATCAGGTCCTCGAAGCCCGCCGTGCGGGTCCGGGCGGACTGTTCTTCGGCTGCGCGCTGCCAGTCGGCCGTCGTGGATTCGCGGGGGCGGACCGAGCGCGCGCGGATGCGGTCCACGACGACCCGGCGGGCGATGGACAGCAGCCACGTCCTCGACGACGACCTGCCCGCGAAGCGCGGCAGCGAGCCGAACGCGCGCAGGTACGTTTCCTGGGTGAGGTCGTCCGCTTCGGCCGGGCTGGTGCGGTGGGCCAGGAACCGCCACGCGTCGGCTTGCGTCGCGCGGACCCAGGATTCCAAGGCGACCCGGTCACCGCGGCCGGCGGCGAGGGCCAGCGCGGTGATCCGCTCGTCGTCGTTGTCGCGGCCGGTGGACACGGACCTCACGGTAGTCCATGCCCGTCCGGGACAGTTCCCTGACCAGCCCGGAGAAAATTCGCCGAACCCGCCGGGAACCGGGACGCGCGTC
Organism: Amycolatopsis sp. AA4; assembly: GCF_002796545.1. Taxonomy (GTDB): domain Bacteria; phylum Actinomycetota; class Actinomycetes; order Mycobacteriales; family Pseudonocardiaceae; genus Amycolatopsis. Next base: position 3,054,198 of record NZ_CP024894.1, on the reverse strand, counting down.
CGAGCGACTATGACAGACGTGAGCTGTGAAATCTTCCGCGAAGCGCTGTCCGCGCGCCTCGACGGCGAAGCGGGCCCGCTGCCCGAACCGCAGGTCGACCAGCACCTCGAGACGTGCGCGTCGTGCCGGAGCTGGTACGAGCGGAGCGCGACGCTGCGCCGCGCCCTGCTGGTCCGCAGCGCGCCCGAGGTGCCCGACCTCACCGCCCGGATCCTCGCCGAAACCCCGGCCCCGCCGCGCGAAAAATGGGGCCTGCGGGTCGCGCTGGGACTGGTCGGGCTGGTCCAGTGCGGGCTGGCGTTCGCGCAACTGCTCGGCATGGACAACGCCCACGGCAGCGGCGCTTTCATGGAAGGCCACCTCATCAACGAAAGCGCGGCCTGGAACCTCGCGGTCGGCGTCGGGCTGCTGTGGGCCGCCCTGAGGACTCGCGCCGCGGCCGGTCAGCTGCCGATGATCACCGGATTCGTGATCGTCCTGGCGGTGCTCACGACCAGCGACCTGATCGGCGACCGGGTGACCGTCGCGCGGGTGCTGTCGCACGTCTTCCTCGTCGTCGGACTGGCCCTGCTCTACGCCGTCCACCGCCAGCACCGCCTCCGGCACCAGCCCGGCCCCGACCTCGCGGACACCGCCGACGACCCGGACCACACCGCCGTCGCCACCCACGGCGCACTCGCCCTGGTCCGCCCCCACCCGAAACGGGCCCGCGACTCCCAACGCCCGACCGGACGACATCGCGCCGCCTGACCCGCACCCGCTCACGATCCCGGCCTCAACAGCTCACTCAGCCGGAATCGCGATGGAACGAACGCGAATCCGCGGCACCATTTCACCCGTCTGCCACGCCGCATGAAGGCAACCGCGCGACAACGGCTATCGGCAGTTGAGACGACAAGTCCTTGGACCGTCCGAACGCCGCTCGGGCTACCGGCTTCGCGTGACTCAAAACCCGGCCCACGACGCCTTGTACGTGGGCCTCGCGAACTCGGCGAAGGCCATGGGAGCCCGCTCAGCCAGGCCACAAAACTCGCTAACCCAGCCCGCCCGAACAATCGGCCCGCACAACCTCATTGCGGCAAGCCATAACCTCAATGCAGCAAGCCCCAGCAACCAGCCGCGAGCCATGACCAGGGCAACCTGACACAGCAAGCTCCCGCGCGTCCCAAGCAAAAGCCGCAAAGTCTCGCCCGCACAACAGCGCCGCGGCTACCCCGAAACAGACCCTGGCACAAGCCAAATCCGCACGAATCCATCCAGCTCAACAACGGACGCTGAGAGCGTTTGCCTGCACAACCTAATGAGAGGGCCTGCCGCCGCGGCGAAACCCGCGCCGCCCGAGCGACGGGTTCTTCCCCGCACGCCCGATCGGAGGCCACGCCGAGCCTGCCCACCCCACCACGCGATCAAGCTCCGGCCCGCGGCACCCAAAAAAACAAGAGGCACCGACCGCCCGGCCGCGCGACGAGCCAGCCGAACGGTCACGCACCCGCCCGGTTCAGATCATCGCTACTGCCATCACCGACATTCCCAAGCTCATCACGCCCTCCATCACCAGCCCGATCTCGCGGCGTCCCGGGCGGGCGACCGTCCGGGCGTGGTCGATCGCCCGCGCCAGCCACGCGATTCCCGCGACCAGGAAGACCACCGCCAGCACCGCCGCGACCACCACTACCTGTGCGGGCGCGTGCCCGGTCATGGTCATGCTTGCGTCGCCCATGTCCATTCCGGCGTGCTCGCCGCCCATCGCGGCGGCGGACATCGTCATTCCCGCCATCGCCGACGGCATCGCGAACGCCATCCACGCCATCCCGGCCATCATCAGCGCGTGGTGTGCTCCGGGAAGGCGTCCGTGGCCGAATCCCCATGCCGCGCTCACCGCGAACCATCCGGCGGCCGCCGCGAACAGCACGACCTGCGGGATCCGCGCGAAAGTCATCGTCGCCGGCCAAGCCATCGTGACCATGCCGACGCACATCGCCGCGTGCAGCGCGTCCGCCACTCGCCCGTTCCAGCCCGTGCGTCGTACGCATCGGTACAGACAGAACGCCCCCGCCGCGGCGAACAGCACGGTGAGAATCCAGCGCAAACCCGGTTCGGTGATCATCGCGCGACCTCCCGGCGCAAGCCCAGCAGGCAGTCCACCGCCAGGAATCCCAGCAACGACACCCCGAGCACCGGCAGGAACCACCCCACCACCGCCACTCCGACCAGCACCGGGGCCAGCACTCGGCCCGGGATCCGCCGCCACGCGCCGCGCGCTGGCATCCGGCCGAAACGGCCCCGGTCCCGCGACCGGTCTGAGCGAGGCCCGCGCGTCGGCACCTGGCCGGGATGCGCCTGGTCCTCCGCCCACTCGTCGCTTTCGGCCGGCCTACCGCCCTCCAGCAACCCGCGGCCTCCCAGCGACTGGCCGGCCTCCGCCAACTCGCCGCCGCTCGGCCGCCCGCCGACGTTCTGCACTCCAGCACCGCTCGACGACCCAACGTCCTCCGGCAACCCGGCACGGCCTGACCACCCACCGCCCGCCTGCGGCCTGCCGCCGCCCGATAAGCCGTCGACCTTCGGCACCCCGGCACTACCCGACATCTGACCGTCCTCCGACGCCCCAGCGCCTGGCGACCCGCCGACCATCGACAGCCCGGGACCGCCCGGCAGCTCGCCCACCTCCGGCAGCGCGGCACGGCCCGACGACCCGCCGACTTCCGCCACTCCGGCACCATCCGCCAATCGGCCGTGCTCCAGCGACCCGCCGCCAGGCAACCCGCCTACCTTCAGCACCTCGGCCCCGGCTGGCGACCGGCTGTGCTCCGGCAACCCGCCGTCGTGCGGTAATCCACCTTCTTCCGCCGCCCCACCGGATCCAGCCCCATCGCGCAACCGCCCGCCATCCGACGGCACCCGACCAGAGCCACCCGACAGCGCCCCACCCCGCGTCTCCGGCAACCCGCCAGCGCCAGCCATTCGCGTCACAACCGGCTCGGAGCGCCCCTGGCCACGCGACCACCCGCCCCTGCCCCGCAGCCACCACATCCGGTACCCCCACCCCACCACGCACACCAACGCCACCCCGAGCACCGTCAGCGCGATCTGGTTCACCACCCCGAACAGCAACCCCATATGCGCGTCGATCCCCCACCGGCTCAGCTTCGCGGCCAGCGGGTAATCCGCGAACCTCAGCGTCCCGGTGATCGTCCCGGTGCCGGGATCGACCGTCATCGAGTCCTGTTTGGACGGCCAGCTCCGCCCCACCTGCTGCACCACGTAACCGCCTCCGGAAGGCGGCCGGATCTCCACCGGATCGGCCAATCCGGCGCGGGCGGTCGCGTCGCGGACGGCTTGCCAGCCGACGTCGCCGGGAGACGCCTTGCCGGGAGAGAGCGACGGCGTCGTCCAGTCCAAAGAGGACCGAAGCGAGGTGATGTTCGCGCCCGCGTGCAACGACCACGTCAGTCCGGTCGCGGAAAGGAACAACAGGCCCGCGGCGATCCACAGGCCGGTCGAGCCGTGCCAGGACCGCAGTCGGCGGCGTCCGGGTTTTCCGCCGGACGGCAGGAGCACCGCACGCAGACGCCGACGGCGGCCGAGCCACAAAGCCAGTCCCAGAAGGGTGATCACCCACAGCCAGCTAGCCGCCAGCTCGCTGTAAAGCCGTCCGAAATCGCCGAGATGGAGGTTGCGGTGCAGGGTGTCGATCCAGCCCCGTACCGGCAGCGCTTGCCCGGAACCGTAGGTCTCGAGTGCGCCGCGGACCTCGCCGTCGTGCGGGTTGACGAACACTGTGTACCGGTAACTCGGCGCCAGGCCCGGACGGTCGAAGATCACTTGGGTGGTGTCGGTCGCGGACGGCGCCGGGCGGACGCCGATGACCTTTCCGTCCGGCACCCGACCGCGCGCGACGAGGACCTGCTGATCGAGCGGGATCGCGCCAGCGGCCGCGGGGACGTGCAGCTCGTGCGCGTAGACGGCCTGCTCCAGCTGCGGCGTCCACACGTACGCGATCCCGGTCAGCGCGGCGACCAGGAGGAACGGGCCGACGAAGACCCCGGCGTAGAAGTGCAGCCGCAGCACCAAGGGGCGAATCGCCGCCCATCCGGTCGCCGGGGCTCGCCCGGTGCGTGACTCCTCGTCGATGCCGATGGCCATCCTGCTCCCTTCGCGTGGTCCGCCTCCTGAGGAGTCGGACCGGCGGGGCAGTCGGTTCCCGGACGCGGACACCGCCCATTCGGGTGCCGTGTGCGAGCGAAGCATTGCTTCTGGCACGGGGTGACAGTATTGTCGCCGTCACATTCGACACCAAGTGTCAAATATCGCCGAGCGAGACAAGGGAGTCACGATGAGCGAGACGACAGCCACCGAGACGAAGGCCGAAGAAGTCGTAGCCGACGAACTGCTCGTCGAAGAGGTCTCGATCGACGGAATGTGCGGTGTCTACTGATCGCAGCGCCGCGGCGTTCGATCTGGACGGTGCTTGGGAACTGGACAGCCGGGTCTCCATCCGGCCGGAGCGGTTCGGCGCGCTGCTGTACCACTTCGGCACCCGCCGGCTGTCCTTTCTCAAGAGCCGCACCATGCTCGCCGCGGTGCAGGCGCTGACCGACCACCCCTCCGCCCGCGCCGCGTGCGCGAAGGCCGGGGTCTCGCAGGCCGAACTGCCCCGCTACCGCGCCGCCCTCGCCGCCCTCGCGGCGTCGGACATGATCCATCCGAGGAGCGTGTGATGTCGCTTGTCGACGAATTCCAGTTCGGGCTCGACGCGCCGATCTGCCTCACCTGGGAACTCACCTACGCCTGCAATCTTTCCTGCGTGCACTGCCTTTCCTCGTCCGGCCGCCGCGATCCGCGCGAGCTGAGCACCGCCGAGTGCAAGGCGCTGATCGACGAGTTCGAGCGCATGCAGGTGTTCTACGTGAACATCGGCGGCGGCGAGCCGACCGTCCGGTCCGATTTCTGGGAACTGGTCGACTACGCGACCGAGCACCACGTCGGCGTCAAGTTCTCCACCAACGGCATCAAGATCACCGAGGACGTCGCGAAACGGCTCGCCGGCAGCGACTACGTCGACGTCCAGATCTCCCTCGACGGCGCCACCGAGGAGGTCAACGACCACGTCCGGGGGCCCGGTTCCTACCGCACCGCCATCCGGGCGATGGAGAATCTCGCCGCCGCCGGGTTCGGGAACTTCAAGATTTCTGTCGTGGTGACCCGGCAGAATGCGGGGCAGCTCGACGACTTCAAAGCCATCGCCGACCGCTACGGCGCCCAGCTGCGGCTCACCCGGCTCCGCCCGTCCGGCCGCGGCGCGGACGTCTGGGACGAGTTGCACCCGACCGCCGCCCAGCAGCGGGAGCTGTACGACTGGCTGGTGAAGCACGGCGAAAACGTGCTCACCGGCGATTCGTTCTTCCACCTCGCGGGCTACGGCGACGGCGGCCTGCCCGGGCTCAACCTGTGCGGGGCGGGCCGGGTGGTGTGCCTGATCGACCCGGTCGGCGATGTCTACGCGTGCCCGTTCGCCATCCACGACACCTTCCTCGCCGGGAACACGCGCGGCGAGGGCGGATTCGCCCGCGTGTGGCGGGAATCCGAGCTGTTCGCCGAACTGCGCAGCCCGCAGAGCGGCGGGGCCTGCACGTCGTGTTCGGCCTTCGACGCCTGCCGCGGCGGATGCATGGCGGCGAAGTTCTTCACCGGGCTGCCGCTCGACGGCCCGGACCCCGAATGCGTGCGCGGCCACGGCGAACGCGCGCTGGCCGGGGTCGCCGCGGGCAGCGTCCCGAAGCCGTCGCTGGACCACTCGCACCGCAAGGTGCCGGTGACCATCGGCATGCGCCGTCCGCCGGAACGCGCCTGCGACGAGAACCCGCTCGCCGGCTTCGCTCCGGGCCGTTGAAATGCGCCTGGCCGATCTGTCGTCGCCGGACGTCGCCGAATACGCGGCGTCCGGCGCGATCCTCGCCGTGCCGCTCGGCGCCACCGAGCAGCACGGCCCGCACCTGCCGTTGAGCACGGACACCGACATCGCGACGGCGTTGTGCGAAAGGCTCGCCGCGGAGCGCTCGGACGTGCTGGTCGCGCCCGCGGTGCCGTACGGGTCGAGCGGCGAACACGCGGGCTTCGCCGGGACGCTGTCGATCGGCCAGGCCGCCACGGAACTCCTGCTCGTGGAACTGGGCCGGTCGGCCGGCGAAACGTTCCGGCGGCTGCTTTTCGTGTCCGCGCACGGCGGGAACGCGGCTTCGGTGACCCGCGCGGCCGCGACCCTGCGGGCCGAATCGCGGGACGTCTCGGTGTTCGAGCCGCGCTGGCAAGGAGATCCGCACGCCGGACGGCCGGAAACCGCTCTGCAGCTGGCTCTTCGCCCGGAGAAAGTGCGGCTGGACAAAGCAGTTCCGGGCGACACTCGTCCGCTGAGCGAGTTGCTTCCGATTCTGCGCAAAGGCGGCGTGCGCGCGGTGACCGACACTGGAATCCTCGGCGACCCCACCGGCGCGACCGCCGACGAGGGCCAGGATCTCCTCGACGACCTCACGGCCCAGTTGCGCGCGCACGTGCGCGACTGGACCGCCGTAGGCGCGCCATGAAAGCCGCCCTCGTCACCGGCGCGGCGCGCGGCGTCGGCGCAGCCACTGCGATCAAGCTGGCGGAGCAAGGCTGGGCCGTGCTCGCCGTCGACCTCGCCGAAAACGACCCGGCCCTCCCCTACCCGATGGGCACGGCGGAAGAACTGTCCACAGTGGTCGCCAAGATCCGCGAGAACGGCGGCACCGCCGAGGAATTCCGCGCAGATGTCCGCGATCGCGGTCACCTGGACGCGGCGGTAACAGCGGCGGAACAACACTGGGGCGGCCTCGACGCGGCCATCGCGGCAGCCGGAGTGATCGCGGGCGGCGTACCGCTGTGGGAAATGCCGCCGGAACAGGAAGAAGCAGTCCTCGACGTCAACCTGCGCGGCGTTCTCAACCTCGCCCGCGTCGCGATTCCCGCGTTGCTGCGCCGTCCGAAACCCCGCTCCGGACGATTTCTCGCCGTCGCGTCCGCTGCCGCCACGCGCGGGTTGCCGATGCTCGCGGCGTACTGCGCGGCGAAAGCGGGCGTCGCCGGGCTGATTCGCGCACTGGGCACGGAATTGGGCGACTCCGGCGTCACCGCGAACGCAGTCAGCCCGGGTTCGACCGACACTCCGATTCTCGCCGAGAGCGCCAGACTGTACAGCCTGCCTTCGGCACAAAGCTTTGCCGCGCAACAACCTATGCAGCGGTTGCTCGATCCCGCTGAGGTCGCCGCGGTCCTGGCATTCCTCGCCGGGCCGGAAAGCAGCGCAACCACCGGTGCCGTGCTCCCGGTGGACGGAGGGCTGGCGCTGTGACCACCCCGCTCCCCGCCGGATTCCGCCTCGCCCTGGACCCGAGCGTCAAACAACTCTCCGACGGCCTCCTCTTCGGCGGCTCGCCCGCCCGCGTCCTGCGTCTCACGAAGGCTGGTCGAACCGCGTGGGCACGCTTGGCGGACCACCCGGTCGAGACTTCCGCGGAAGGCGTCCTCGCCCGGCTGCTCACCGACGCCGGGTTCGCACACCCGTCGCCCCCAGCCACAACCGCCTCCGAAACCGCCGACGCGACCGTCGTCATCCCGGTCCGCGACCGGGCCGAACTGCTCGGCCGCTGCCTCGCCGCACTCGACGGCCGATATCCCGCACTGGTCGTCGACGACGGATCCGCCGACCCCGCCGCCATCGCCGCGGCAGCCTCCGCACACGGCGCGAAACTGGTCCGCCGCGACGTCAACGGCGGCCCGGGCGCGGCCCGGAACACCGCGCTGGAGCACGTTTCCACCGACCTGATCGCCTTCCTGGACAGCGATTGCCTCCCGTCCCCGGACTGGATCGACCGGCTGGCCGGGCATTTCGCCGATCCGCTCGTCGCCGCCGTCGCTCCGCGCGTGCGTCCCCTCGCCCCGGACACCTGGGCCGGCCGCTATACCCGTGCCGCGAGCAGCCTCGACTTGGGCACCGCCGCGGCTCGCGTCGCGCCCGGCACCCGACTGTCCTATGTGCCCACTGCCGCACTGCTGGTTCGCCGGACCGCGTTGGAATCCATCGCCCGCGACGGCGCGGTTTTCGACCCGGCCATGCGCGTCGGCGAGGACGTTGACCTCGGCTGGCGACTCCACGACGCCGGCTTCCGGATCCGCTACGACCCGTCCGCGCACGTCGATCACCACGAACCGGAGACCTGGCGCGCGTTGCTCCGTCGCCGGGCCAGCTACGGCACTTCCGCCGCACCGCTGGCCCTCCGCCGCCCGGCCGCGATGGCCCCGCTCGTCCTGCACCCATGGCCGACGCTGACCGTCGCCGCGCTCCTGGCCCGCCGTCCGCTCCCGGCCGCACTCGCGTTCGCGGGCGCGGTGCTGAGCATGACCCGGGTACTGCGCCGAAGCGACGTGCCCGCCCACGGCGTCCCCCCAGCGATGGCCACCGCCGTCGGCCAAACCTGGCTCGGATCCGGCCGCTACAGCACCCAATTCGCCGCTCCCCTGCTCGCGGCGCTCTTGCTGCCCGGCGGCCGAAAACGCTGGGGACGACGGGCCGCGGTCGCGTCGCTGCTCGCCGGACCGCCGCTGACCGCCTGGCTGCGGCAACGCCCCGATCTCGACCCGTTCCGCTACACCACCGGCGCGATCGCCGACGACCTCGCGTACGGCGCCGGGGTGTGGGCGGGCTGCTTCACCCATCGCACCGCGGTCCCGCTGCGGCCGCGCGTCACCTGGCGCCCTCTGCGCGTCGACCCGAAGGGAAAACGATGAGCACCACCTGGTTCGAATCCGTCGCCGAAGCACAGCGGCGGGCGAAGAAACGCCTGCCCGCGTCCGTCTACTCGGCACTGATCGCCGGTTCGGAAAAAGGGCTGACGCTGCAGGACAATCTCGCCGCGTACGACGAGCTGCGCTTCGCCCCGCGCACCGCCGGGCTGCCCGGCGAACGAGATCTGAGCACGAACGTCCTCGGCCGCGACGTCGCGCTGCCGGTGCTGATCTCGCCGACCGGCGTGCAGGCCGTGCACCCCGACGGCGAGGTGGCGGTCGCCCGCGCGGCCGCGGCGCGCGGGACGTCGATCGGGCTGTCGTCGTTCGCCAGCAAGCCGATCGAGGAAGTGGTGGCGGCCAACCCGAACACGTACTTCCAGGTGTACTGGACCGGCAGCCGCGACGACATCCTCGGCCGGCTCGAGCGGGCCAGGTCCGCGGGCGCGGTCGGGATCGTCCTCACCCTCGACTGGTCGTTCTCGCACAGCCGCGACTGGGGCAGCCCGCACATCCCGGACAAGCTGACGCTGCGCGAGCTGATCCGGTTCGCGCCCGAGGGCATGATGCATCCGCGCTGGCTGCTCGCTTACGCCCGCACCAAGAAACTGCCCGACCTCAGCGTCCCGAACATGGCCGAACCCGGCACGCCGGTGCCGTCGTTCTTCGGCGCGTACGGCCAGTGGATGCAGACCGCCCCGCCGAGCTGGGAAGACGTGAGCTGGCTGCGGAAACAGTGGGACGGGCCGTTCCTGCTGAAGGGCGTGTACCGAGTCGACGAGGCACGCCGCGCGGTCGACGCCGGGGTCAGCGCGATCTCGGTGTCCAACCACGGCGGCAACAACCTCGACGGGACTCCCGCCACGATCCGCGCCCTGCCCGCGGTCGCCGAGGCAGTCGGGAACGACGTGGAAGTGTTGCTGGACGGCGGAATCCGGCGCGGCAGCGACGTCGTGAAGGCGCTCGCGCTCGGGGCGCGCGCGGTCCTGATCGGGCGCGCGTACCTGTGGGGCCTCGCCGCGGGCGGGCAGGCCGGGGTGGAGAACGTGCTAGACGTGCTGCGCAACGGCATCGATTCGACGCTGCTCGCGCTGGGCCACCGCAGCGTGCACGACCTGAGCCGCGACGACCTGATCATCCCGGAGGGGTTCGAGCGCCGGATCGGGGCTTGAGTCCGGTCAGTTTCGCTGTCCGCCGGCGAAAAACCGCACCGCCGCGGCGGCGAACTCCGGTGCGGCCGACGCACTGTAATGGTCACCGGGCACCCAGGTGAACTCCGCGTCCAGGAGCCGGGCGAGCGGCTCGGCGTCGGCATGCCCCGCGTCCTCGCTGCCGACCGCGACAAGCGCCGGAATCCCCAGCGCGGCGAGGTTGTCCGTCGGTACGACTGAGCGGAGGACGTGCATCAACGCGTGTGGGTCGGCGCCGAGACGGCCGATCCAGTACGCGGTCTGGGCGTCGGCCGGTTCCACCGTCCGGCCTTCGGTCAACGCCGAGAGCACCCGGTGCAGCGGACCTCCCTCGCCGCCCCGCTGCATCGCGGCGAGTCCTTGCCCGCCAAGGAGCATCCGGGACGGCCGCGCGCCCCGCACGACCATGCGGAGCGCCACTCGCGCGCCTAGCGAGTACCCGCCCAGGGCGTAGCCGGTCAGGCCGAGTTGCTCGACGAACGCGAGCCCGTCGTCCACGAGCACATCCGGCGGGTAGCGGCCCGGATCGTCCGGCTGTGGGCTCGCGCCGTGCCCGCGGAAATCCGGGAGCAGGACGCGGAACCCCCGTTCGGCGAGCTGCGCGGCCAGCCCGCCGCGCAGCCACGCCTCGCCGGACGAGGTGAACCCGTGCAGCAGCACGACCGGCGTGCCCTGGCCCAGTTCGCGGTAGGCCAGTTCGAGCCCGTCGCGGGCGCGGAACCGGTGGACGGGCGGTGCGCTCATGGGGTCCTTCCTGCCGGCCGGACCCCATGATCGCACGCGCCGGCCCCGGGATCACGGGAGCGGACGCGTCCCCGGCACCACCCATTCCCGGTCCACCCGGCCGTCGACCGCGACCAGGACCGCGATCCCGCCGCGCTCGCCGTCCGACCAGGTCCCGGCGATGGTCTGGCGCACCGGGTCGAGCACCAGTTCGCCGTGCCACGGATGCGCGTCCTTGGCCAGCACCCGCAGTTCCTCGCGGTCCAAATCGCCGGCGCCCGGTCCGTCCGCCAGCTCCGAACGGCCGTCCGGCGAGGGAATCGTCCAGTTCCGCGAGACCTTTCCGCCGGTGAGCACGAACAGGTCGGCTCCGGTGATGACCACGCCGTCGCGCCGGGTGACGTCCCAGGTGAAGGCGAGCCGGTCAGTCCCGTCTATGACGAAGGTGCGCGGGACGAACTTGTTGCCGACCTCGCGCTGGTACTTCGCGATGAACGCCTCGGCGTCCGCCGGGCCGATCAGCGGGTCGAGGCCGGGTTTGGTGCCGGACCACTGGCGGCCGTCGGCGGTCAGCAGCCGGTGCGCGAGCGAGGCGTCCTCATTCCACATGCGACACCAGAGGGCAGGGATTTCTTCGGGGTTCAGGTCGGTTGCCATGCGAGAAACGATCGCGGCCGCCGGCGACACCGTCCTGTCGGTGTTTCCGAGCCGCGTGGCGCAGGTCACTCGCCGAGCGGGCGGGCGGAGATCCGCGCAAGCTCGGCGTCGAGGTCGACCTCGCGGCGTTCGACGCGGTCGCCGGTGAGCGCGAGGGCGCGGATCCGGTCCAGCAGGAACCCGCGGACGGCGTCGCGCAGGCGGCACCAGCCGAGCACGTACCAGCCCGCCGGACCCCACAGCAGGCCCAGCGGCTCGACGTCGCGTTCCGTCTCCTGCCCCTTGGCGTCCACATACGACAGCCGCAGGACGCGCCGCGCGGCGAGGGCGGTGAGGATCAGTCCGCTGTGGACAGCCGGCGGTTCGGCCTCGCCAACCCGGTGGAGCCGCGCGGCGAGGTGCTGTTCGGCGTCGCGGACGTCGGCCGGGAGCCGCGCGAGCACCTTGCGCGCCGCCGACTCCGCCGCGCCCGCGAACGGCGAACCCGCGGCCGAACGCAGCGCGACGGTGATCGCGATGGCCTCTTCCGGCGTGAGCGCGAGCGGCGGCAGGGTCCGTTCGCGGTCGAGCCCGTAGCCGCCGGTCCGGCCGGTTTCGGTCCAGATCGGGACGCCTGCCTCGCGCAACGCGCCGAGGTCCCGTTCGACCGTGCGCACGCTGACCTCGAACCGGGACGCGAGCCACGCCGCCGTCCGGGTGCGCGGCGCGACCGCCCGGAGCTCCTCGACCAGTGCGTACAGCCGGTCCGTGCGATTCACCCGGCCAGCCTACGGACTCCCCGATCCTCACCCGATCGGGTGGCTTTGCGGACGACCGCCGTCACGAGGGCGGACCCGCGCTGTTCCGTTCGCGGGAGCCGCGAACGGCGCCGGTCCGTCCTTGTGGAGGGCGGCGGACCGGCGGGGTCCCCTCGTTCGTCGGGGGACGAGGGGGCCGCCGGGGCGGGTCGGCGCAGGGGGCCGGCCCGTTCCCGGTCCGGCGGGGACACTTGACTCTCACACCGTGTCAGAGCGTGTGCTGGGGAGGTCATGTTCACCATCGGAGAATTCGCCCGCCACGGCCGGGTGTCGGTTCGCATGCTGAGGCATTACGACGCGCTCGGCCTGCTCCGGCCCGCCGAGGTCGACCCGTACACCGGCTACCGGCGCTACACCGCCGAACAGCTGGCCGCGCTGAACCGGATCGTCGCGCTGAAGGAGCTCGGCTTCGGGCTCGGCGAGGTCGCCGCGCTGCTGGACGAGCAGATCACGCCCGAGCAGGTCCGCGGCATGCTGACGCTGCGCCGGGCGGAGCTGGCCGAACGGGTCGCCGCCGACCGGCTCCGGCTGGCCGAGGTCGAGGCGAGACTCCGCACCCTGGAAAGCGAGCACGCCATGCCGGACACCGAAATCGTCGTCAAGGACCTCCCCGCGACCCCCGTCGTGCGGCTCACCGCGACCGTCGAAAGCTTCTCCCCCGACGCGATCAGCCCGGTCCTGCGCCCGCTGTGCGCGGAACTCGGCCAGCGGCTCGAAGGATCCGACGCCACCCCGGCGGGGCCTCTCGTCTGCTACTACGAAAAGCCCGCCGGCGAAGACGATCCCGTCGTCGTGCACGCCGCGCTGCCGGTGTCCGGCGCCGTCGCCGAGCCGAACGGCCTCGAGCCGGCCGAACTGCCCGCCGCGCGCGCCGCGACGCTGGTCCACCACGGCCCGCCGAGCGGTTTCCTCGCCGGATACCAGGAACTCGCCCGGTGGACCGACGAGCACGGCTTCCGCGCGGACGGCTTCCCCTGCGAGGTCTATCTGCACACTTCCGACGACGAGCGCGAATGGGTCGTCGAACTGCGCGAACCCTTCGTCGAGCAGCCGAGCTGACCGGCCAAGACCCGACCTTCGACGGTTGCGCCGCCGCCCGGTCGCGAGGGCGAATGGGGTGGGGACGACCCGAGGAGGACGCAGGTGTTCTCGACAGGTCCCGGCACCCAGCCGGACCGGCTCGCCGACGCGCTCGCGGACGGGCCGTTCAGCCGTGCCCTGACCCTGGCCATCGACCGCAGCGGGCTCGGCCTCGACCGGCTCCGGGACCGGCTCGCCGCGGCGGGCGCGGCGGTCAGCACCACGACGCTCAGCTACTGGCGGACCGGCCGCACCGTGCCCGCCCGCGCCCGCTCGCGGGTCGCGGTGCGCATTCTCGAGGACGTGCTCGAGCTGCCGCCGGGTTCGCTCACCGGGCTGATCGAGCGCGATCCGGAACCGCCGCCGGTTCCGGTGGTGCGCTGGGAACGGCTGTGGGGGCGCCGCAACGCCGTGCTGCGGGTGCTGAACTCGTTCGAGACGGCGTACCGGACGTCGCTGGTGGTCGTGAGCCTGCACGAAGCCGTCCACGTCGGCCCGGACCGGCGGCTGCACCGGCTGGAAGTGCGCGAGGTCCTGCGCGCGACCGAGGACGACACGCACATCCGGCTCGTCACCGCGCACGGCGTCGGCCCCGGCTGCCCGCCGCGGCTGGTGCGCACCCGCTACTGCTCGCCCGGGCGCACGGAAACCCTCGCCGAGGAGGGGTTCACGGTGGCCGAACTCGTCCTCGGCCGCGGTCTGGACCGGGGCGAAACCGCGATCGCCGAGTACGAGTTCGAGTTCACCGACGACCGCCCGGACTGGTCCTACGAGCGCCGCTTCCGCAACGCCGTGCACGAACACGTGCTGGAGCTACACTTCGCCCCCGGCTTCGCACCGCGGTCCTGCCACGCCTACCGCCTCGACTCCCCGGCCGGGCCGGAGACGACAGCTGCCGAGCTGCCGATCACCGAGGGCCTTCCCGCGCACGTCGTGTCGGCGGCGGTCACTCCGGGAATCCTCGGTCTGCGCTGGCAGTGGGACCCGCCATGATGGACCCATGGAATCGACGCGGATCGACCGCTGGCTCTGGGCGGTCCGGCTGACCAAGACGCGCGCCGACGCCGCGGCCGCCTGCCGCGGCGGGCACGTGCGCGTGAACGACCGCCCGGCGAAACCCGCCACCTCGGTGGTGCCCGGCGACGAGGTCCGGGCCCGGATCGGGACGACGACCCGCGTGGTCGAGGTCGTGCAGGTGATCCAGAAACGGGTCGGCGCGGCCGTCGCGGCCACGTGCCTCATCGACCGGACCCCGAAGCCGCCGCCGGAAGCGGCCATCCCGGTGGCCCGCCGCGAGCGGGGCGCGGGCCGTCCGACGAAGCGGGAGCGCCGGGTGCTGGACGAATTCCGCCGTCAGCAGGGCTGATCGCGGGGCGGTCCGTCGGCGTCTGCTCCTCGGCCACGCGCTCGCCCAGGTCGGATCGCCGCCGGGCCGCGGGCGCTGGGCAAGGGCTTCCAGCCCTGCTCAGGCGTCCGATTTCACCTTGCCCCGCCGCCGATGGACGTACTGCTCCTCCCGCGCCCGCTTCGCCACTTCCGGATAGTGCAGCTCGAACGCGGGCCGTTCGGAACGGATCCGCGGCAGTTCGGTGAAATTGTGCCGCGGCGGCGGGCTCGACGTCGCCCATTCCAGGGAGCCGCCGAAGCCCCACGGGTCGTCCACTTCGACCTTTTCGCCGTAGCGGTAGCTCTTGACCACGTTCCAGATGAACGGCAGCACCGAGGCGCCGAGAATGAAGGCACCGATGGTGGAAATCGTGTTCAGCAAGGTGAACCCGTCGCTGCGGAGGTAGTCCGCGTACCGCCGCGGCATGCCTTCCGCGCCGAGCCAGTGCTGGACGAGGAACGTCGTGTGGAAGCCGATGAACGTCGTCCAGAAATGCCATTTCGCGAGCGATTCGTCGAGCATCCGGCCGGTCATCTTCGGGAACCAGAAGTAGATGCCGGCGAACGTGGCGAACACGATCGTGCCGAACAGCACGTAGTGGAAGTGCGCGACGACGAAATAGGTGTCGGTGATGTGGAAGTCCAGCGCGGGCGCGGCCAGCAGCACGCCGGTCAGGCCGCCGAGCAGGAACGTGACGAGGAATCCGACCGACCACAGCATCGGCGATTCGAACGACAGCGTCCCCTTCCACATGGTGCCGATCCAGTTGAAGAACTTCAGCCCGGTCGGGACCGCGATGAGGAAGGTCATGATCGAGAAGAACGGCAGCAGGACCGCGCCGGTGGCGAACATGTGGTGCGCCCACACGGTCGCCGACAGGCCGGTGATGCCGACCGTCGCGAACACCATCAGCCGGTAGCCGTAGAGCGGTTTCCGGCTGAACACCGGGATGATCTCGGTGACGATCCCGAAATACGGCAGGGCGACGATGTACACCTCGGGATGGCCGAAGAACCAGAACAGGTGCTGCCAGAGGATCGCGCCGCCGTTGGCCGGATCGAAAACGTGCGCGCCGAGCCTCCGGTCGGCCTCCAGCGCGAACAGCGCCGCGGTGAGGATCGGGAATGCGAGCAGCACGAGAATCGCGGTGAAGAAGATGTTCCAGGTGAAAAGCGGCATCCGGAACATCGTCATTCCCGGCGCGCGCAGGCACAGGATCGTCGTGGTCATGTTGACCGCGCCGAGAATGGTGCCCAGACCGGACACGATCAGGCCCATGATCCACAGATCGCCGCCGACGCCGGGGCTGTGCACGGCGTCCGACAACGGCGTGTAGGCGGTCCAGCCGAAATCCGGGGCGCCGGCGGGCGTGAGGAACGAGCTCAGCACGATCAATCCGCCGAAAAGGTACAACCAATAGGAAAACGCGTTCAGGCGGGGGAACGCGACGTCCGGCGAGCCGATCTGCAACGGCAGGACGAAATTGGCGAAGCCGAACACATTCGGCGTCGCGTACAGCAGCAGCATGATCGTGCCGTGCATGGTGAACAGCTGGTTGTACTGCTCCTGCGACAGGAACTGCAGCCCCGGCTGGGCCAGTTCGCCGCGCATCAGCAGGGCCATCGCGCCGCCGATGAGGAAGAACGCGAAGGAGCTGCCGAGGTACAGCAGCCCGATCTTCTTGTGGTCGGTGGTGCGCAGGATGCTCAGCAGCACCGAGCCTTTCCGGCCTCGGCGGGGCGGCGCGGCGACCGTCACCGGCCGGGGCTTCAGCTGCGTCATGACCGACCTCCGCGCACCCGACGATCGCCGGGCAGCCCAGGGCCGCCCGGCCTCACCCGGGGCGGGTAACCGGCCGCGGCCCGCGGCAAACCCCGGCTTTCCCGCTATCCCGGCGGGAACGGCAGCTGCCCGCCCGGCAGCGCCGCACCGAACACGACGGCCGCGCCGACCACCAGGAACACCGCCCCGGCGGCCGGCTCGGACGCCCACCACACCACGCCCGACGCGGCCACCAGCCAGGCGCCGGCGAGCGTCTCCTTCCGGGCCGGCGGCGCCGCCTTGCGCGCACGCAGTCCCGCGCTGCCCAAGGCGAGCACGCCGATCGCGAGCACCGCCAGCACCGGCCAGTACATTCCTCCGCGCTCCCGTCACTCCCGGAATTCGCCGGTGTGCCTGCGGTACGCGACGGTCACCGAGATCACCGAGAAAATCGCCAGCAGCACGCCGACGATCAGCGAATTCGTGCGGATCGCGTCGCGATGCCCGTCGACCGGGTAGCCGAACGCGAACGGCGCGGCGATGAGCCAGAACCCGATCGCGACGTTGACCAGCCCCAGCCAGCGCGCCCGGTCCGGCAGGCCGAACCGGACCAGCGCGACCGCCGCCACGGCGATCCCGCACGCCAGGCTGTTCCAGAAGCCGGCCGTCGCGGACAGCGTGAACGAGTAGCTGTACGCGAACGCCGCGATCACCAGCCACGCCCCGGCCAGGAACTCGGCGGCGAGCGGCAGCCTGCTCTCCCGCAGCTTCCGGTCGCTCGGCGTGAACGCGGTGAGCGCCATGCCCATCTTCATTCCGTGGTCACCTCCTCGCCGGGGCTACTGCCCGGCCTTGATTCCCGGTTCGCCGTGGTCGAACTGGATCGCTTGGTGCAACGGCACCGTCGTGGTCCGGGCGGGCCGCGGAGCGCGCAGGCCCATCGGCAGGACCACCCGGTGGTGCGCCGCTTCGAGCACCATCGCGCTGCACGCGTACCAGGCCAGCACCGCGGACGCGAGGAGGAAGTACGCGGCGATGGTGCGCACGACGCCGATGTCGCCGATCAGGCCGATCGCCAGCAGCGTCGCCCCGGCAGCGAGGACCGCGAGCAGCGCGCAGAGCACGAGGCTTTCGGCCAGCGCGGCGAGCGCGCCGGTCCAGGTGATGGCCGCGAGGCCGATGAACCAGAAGCCGATCGCGGCCGCCGCGACCGGGCTCGCCGTCGTCGAGGGCAAGCCGCCGAGGCCGACGAACAGCTGGTAGACGCCGAAGCCGATCCAGAACGCGCCCCACGCCCCGTGGATGACCGTGGCGAGCGCGTCGCGGGCCCGGTACGACCACATCCCGGCGAGGAACTGCGCGACGCCGCCGAAAGCGAAGGCGAACGGAGCGAGCAGCAGGGGCGTCGTCGTGCTGTCGCCGAACCAGCCGGCCATATTGGCCGCCACCATGAACGTGGACACCGCGAACCCGGCGAGTCCCAGGATCGACGGTGCGGCCACCGGGCTCAGGTTGATGTGCGTGTGCTCGCGCCAGAACGCGTACTCCGCGCCGTCGCCGCCTGCCGGCATCGCGCGGTCGGCCATCCTCATTTCGCGGGTCATCTCCGGCTCCTTTCGCGCCGACCTCCCCTGTGCGCCGCCGCGTACCCCGCCGCCGACCTGCGGAACCCTGCCTTCGCTACGCCGAACGAGTGAATTTCTCCCCTTTTCGGGCGACGGGCAGTGTCCATTTCGGACGCGACACTCCCCCGCGCGGACCGGATCCCCGGCGACCGCGGGTCCGATATGCCAGGGTGTGCGCATGGCGAGCGTCCGCGGTTATCTGTTGTCCTGGACCACTTTGCTCCCGTTGGTCGCCCTGGTCCTGCTGGCGCTCACCTGGGGACGCACGCTGGGTCCGGTGCCGGTCGCACTGGTGGCGATCGCGCTCGCGGGCACGGTTCTCGCCGCGGTGCACCACGCCGAGGTCGTCGCGCACCGGGTCGGCGAACCGTACGGCTCGCTGGTGCTCGCGGTCGCGGTGACGGTGATCGAAGTCGCGCTGATCGTCACGATGATGGCTTCCGGCGGCGAGAAGGCCGACACCCTGGCGCGCGACACGGTGTTCGCCGCGGTGATGATCACCACCAACGGCATCGTCGGGCTTTCGCTTCTCGTGGGCGCGCGCCGGTACGGGGAGACGCGGTTCCATCCCGAAGGCAGCGGCGCGGCGCTGGCGACCGTCGGCACGCTGGCGACGCTGAGCCTCGTGCTGCCGACCTTCACCGCGAGCACGCCCGGCCCGGCGTTTTCCGCGCCACAGCTGGCTTTCGCGGCCGGTGCGTCCCTGATTCTCTACGCCACTTTCGTGATGACGCAGACCGTCCGCCACCGCGATTTCTTCCTTCCCGTCGGCGCCGACGGCGAGACCCGCGAGGAGGAGCACGCGGAACCGCCGAGCGCGCAGAAGACTTTGGTGAGCCTCGTTCTGCTGCTGATCGCGCTGGTCACCGTCGTGGGCCTGGCGAAGGTCGAGTCCCCGGCGATCGAGGCCGGCGTGCGCGCGGCCGGGCTTCCGCAGTCCTTCGTGGGCGTGGTGATCGCCCTGCTGATCCTGGCTCCGGAAACGCTCGCCGCGGTCCGCGCGGCACGGCGCGACCGGATGCAGATCAGCCTCAACCTCGCGTACGGGTCCGCGATCGCCAGCATCGGCCTGACGATTCCGGTCATCGCGCTCGCGTCGGTGTGGTTGAAGGGGCCGTTGCTGCTCGGTCTCGGGCCGACGCACATCGTGCTGCTGGCGCTCACCGTGGTGGTCAGTGTGCTGACGGTGGTGCCGGGACGGGCGACGCGGCTTCAGGGCGGGGTGCATCTGGTGTTGCTGGCGGGATTCCTGGTGCTGGCGATGAATCCGTGAGTCTGGCGGCCCTGGGCCCGGTGCCCCGCTCCACAGTGGAGCGCCCGCCGGCTTCGGCTCCCGTCGCCCCTGGGCGCGCAGGAGATTTCTCGTTTGCTTATTTTTCCTGCCGCTAGCGGCCACCTGCTGGTCGAGCGGCTTTTTTCCCGGCTTCCCGGCGCGCTGTTTCCTCCGCCGGCGCGGGCCGCCGGAGGAAAACGACGCCGGTTTTGTCGGTGCTGCTCCGTATCCTGGCGAGGTGAAAATCCAGCAGTCCCCGACCCCGTCCGCTGCGGCCGGTGAAGCCGCGCGCAGAGCTTTCCCCGGCAGCCGTCCGACGTTCCCCAGCCGTCCGTCGGCCGACGCACGTTCCGCTCGTGCCGCCCGCCTCGCGACCCCTGACTTCGTCTTGGTCTCCGCTAGCGAGGTGCGCGCATGAGCGGCGTCTCCTCCCCCGCCGTCGAGGCCCCGGCCCGCCCGCCCGCCAAGCCGGGGCTGCTGATCGGCGTGCTCGTGCTGTCGGCGTTCGTGATGATCCTCAACGAGACCATCCTGAGCATCGCGCTGCGCGACCTGACGGTCGACCTCCGCGTGCCGACCACCACGATCCAGTGGCTCACCAGCGGCTTCCTGCTGACCATGGCGGTGGTGATCCCGACGACGGGGTTCCTGCTCGAACGGTTCACGCCGCGGCAGGTGTTCGTCTTCTCGCTCGCGTCGTTCAGCCTCGGCACGCTGCTGTGCGGCATCGCGCCGGGCTTCGGCCTGCTGATGGCGGGCCGGGTCGTGCAGGCGTGCGGCACCGCGGTGATGATCCCGCTGCTGATGA
Source organism: Amycolatopsis sp. AA4 (assembly GCF_002796545.1). Lineage (GTDB taxonomy): Bacteria > Actinomycetota > Actinomycetes > Mycobacteriales > Pseudonocardiaceae > Amycolatopsis. The sequence continues at coordinate 3,034,095 of NZ_CP024894.1, read as the reverse complement.
CCACCGTCATGCGGCTCGTGCCCGCCGAACGCCGCGGCGCGACGATGGGCACGATCAGCATCGTCATCGCGGTCGCGCCCGCGATCGGCCCGACGATCGGCGGCGCGGTGCTGTCGTCGCTCGGCTGGCGGTGGATGTTCTTCATCGTGCTGCCGCTGTCGCTGGCCGCGCTGGTGACGGGGATGCTGCGGCTGCGGATCGACAGCGAAACCCGCGCGGTTCCGCTCGACGTCCTGTCGGTCATCCTGTCCGCCGTCGGTTTCGGCGGAGTCCTGTACGGCCTGTCGTCCGCGGGCGAATCCGCTGAAACCGCGCTGATGCCGCCGTGGCTGCCGATCGTCGTCGGCGTGGTTTCGCTGGCGGTGTTCGGCTGGCGGCAGCTCCGCCTGCAGCGACGCGACCGCGCCCTGCTCGACCTGCGGCCGTTCACCCACCGCAGTTTCGTCGTCGCGCTGGGGCTGAGTGCGGTGCTGTTCATGTGCCTGATCGGCGCCGGCGCGATCCTGCTGCCGCTGTACCTGCAGACCGTCCTGCACAAGTCCACGTTCGTCAGCGGCCTGGCCGTCCTGCCCGGCGGGTTGGTGCTGGGCCTGCTCGGCCGTCCGGTCGGCGCCCTGTTCGACCGGGTCGGCGCGCGCCCGCTGGTGCTGCCCGGCGCGCTCGCGATGACAGTCTCGCTGTGGCTGTTCTCGTTGCTGGGCCCGGATTCCCCGCTGATCGCGGTGATCGGCATCCACATCGTCCTGATGGCCGGCCTCGGCCTGATGATGACGCCGCTGATGACCGAATCGCTCGCGGTGCTGCCCGACCATCTCTATTCGCACGGCAGCGCGATCCTTTCGACGCTCCAGCAGGTTGCCGGCGCACTGGGCACCGCGGTGTTCGTCAGCGTCGCGACGCTCACCAGCGCCGAACACGCCGCGGTCAGCCCCGACGCGGACGGCCTCCAGACGGCGTTCATCGTCGCCGGCTGCATCGGAGTGCTCGCGGTGGCCGGCGCCTGGTTCGTCCGCGCACCCCGCCCGGCACTCCCGGAGGAGGCCTGACCCTCATGGACTCAGCCCGGCTAGACGCCGTCGCCCGCTCCTACACCGCACCGATGACCAGCATCCGCGGCCGCCGCGTGCACCGCCTGGTCCTGCGCCGCATGGCCGACTACGACCACGTCCTGCCAGCCGCCACCGCCGACGGCACCCCAGCCCTGCTGGCCCTCTCCGCCGACGGCCGAGCCGCCCTCTGCTCCACCGACGGCCGAGGCCCGTCCGCAGACCTCGTCACGTGCGGCCCGACGCCCGGCGTCACCGTGACGTCCGCGCACGACCTGACGAAGGACTCGCTGCCGGTGCTGAGCTGGACCGTCCGGCATCCCGGGCTGCTGGACATCGCAGGCCCGCTGACGATCACGCCCGGCGAAACGGATCAGGAGGAGGTCGAAGCAGCCTTACGCCCCCGGTAACCGGCCGGGCAGGCCCGTTCCGGAACGATGCTGGCGGCTCGGAGTCCGCAGTCGATGGCCCGACGCTCGGTCACGGCCGGACCCCGAGCCACTCGCCCCGAGGCGGATGTCCGACAGCCGGACGACGGCGGGATCGCGACCCGCCGCGCCTCGGTGAGTCGCACCAGCCGTGGCCTTCGCAAGCAACACCGCGCGAGGGCTGCGGCCTCGCCCTCGGGGGTTCGGCCGCATGTCGGCAAGCCTCATCGAAGTTGGCCGAGCCTCCGCGAATCTCCGGCCAGCAATCAGCCTCGCACGCAACGACCGGCTGGCCCCGCCCCAATCGCAGCACGGCGGATAGCTCCGATCGGTCTCTCGCCGAGCACCAGCGCATCCACATGGGACCCGCACCAGCGCATCGACCGAGCCCGCTGAATGCCAGCCCATCCACCCTGTGCCCAACACCAGCCCATCCACCGAGACCCGCGCCAAGCACCTGCCCATTCGCCATGCCTCGCGCCGAGCATTCGGTGCGCGGCATGGCACCCACCTCCAGCACGAGCGGCATCCACCAGGCCCGCGCCGAACATCGGCACATCCACCCACGCGACCGCGCCCGGTGCCAGCCGACCACCTGGCACCTTCACCACACCTGCTCTCGCACGCGGAGCGTGCCCACGCACCCGCTCCCAGCGCCACCCCACCACCAGGTGCCCTCGCCAAGCACCCGCCCCCCGCGGAGCGTGCCCACCCACCACGCACCTGCGCCCAGCACCAGCCCACCATCAGGTGCCCTCACCACGCGCCTGCCCATCCACCGCGCACCCGCACCCAGCACCAGCCCACCACCAGGCACCCTCGCCACGCGCCTGCCCATCCACCGCGCACCCGCGCCGAGAACCAGCCCATTCACCGGGCACCCAGCCCCAAGCCCGTTCACCGAGACCCGTGCCAAGCATCGGCACATTCACCATGCCTCGCGCCGAGCATTCGGTGCGCGGCATGGCACCCACCTCCAGCACGAGCGACACCCACCCGGCCCGCACCGAACATCGGCACATCCACCCACTCGACCACGCCCGGTGCCAGCCAACCACCAGGTGCCCCCAAACACCCGCTCTCGCACGCGGAGCGTGCCCACGCACCCGCGCCCAGCACATTCGCCGGGCATCCACACCCGGCACGAGCGGCACCCACCGGACCCCACGCCGAGCAGCGGCACGTCCAGAAACTCCCGCCGGGGCATCCACCGCGCCACCACGCACCGCGATCCGAACCGAGCAGACACCCGGGTCTCACCGGCCGAACGCGCGCTCCCACCGTGCCACGTCCCGCAGCTGGCCGTCCGGTGCGGACCAGCAGGCCTGGAGCAGGTCGTAACCGTCATGGACCAGGGCCGCGTGGGCGGGCCATCGCTCGGCAGCCCAGCCGGGCTCGTTGTGCACCGAATCCACCCCGGCCCGGGTCGCGCCTTCCAGTTCGAACTGCAGGTCCCGCCGCGCCGCCGCCCGCGGGATCGGCGCGCCGGCCAGCACCGCACGCGCGGCGGCGCGAACGCGTGACCCGGTCCAGTCCAACGTCTTCCGATGCGCCCGCGGCGCCACCGCGTACTGCACCGCCACGGCCACGACAACCCCGATCGCCGTCTGCGCGAAACGGTCCGCCACCGCGGGCCACACCGGGCCGGGCTGGCTCGCCACCCCGGCGGACAGCAGGGCGAGCGGCGTGATGACGACCGTCGCCACCGCGTAATTCCTCGGCACCACCAGCTCCACGCAGAACTGCAGCACCGCCAGGATCAAGATCAGCACCACCCCGGACGGCGCGAGCATCATCACCAATCCGAACAGCACGAGCCCAGCCGCGGTCCCCGCGAACCGGTGCAGCGCACGGACATTCGTCCGCCGCCGGTCCAATCCCTGCTGCAGCACCACGAGCGCGCTGAGCACCGCCCAATGCGGCCGTCCAAACCCGACTGCCACTGCCAGTTCCCCAGCGACCACGCAACCGGCACCCACCCGCAACGCCGTCAACGCGGCATGAGAACGCAACGGAACCGCCCGCCGCAGCCGGTACCCGATGTTCGGCCGCGGCAACGGCAACTTCCCCGGCGGCAGTTCGACGGCCTCCCCCGGCGACGCATCAGCAAATCGCCGGTGCGCGGCGAGCAACGTCTCCACCAGATCCGGTCGCGTGCCCCGCCGCGGATGGCCCGCGTCATGCAGCGCAGTCCACGCCGCCGACACCGCGGCACCCGCCGCGTGCCGAGTCTCCGCCGTCTTCCGCTCGGCGGAGACAAACGCGTCCACCGCCCGAACCGCCCGCTCGACGGCCGCCCGCTCCGGCTTCGTCCGATCAGCCAGCACCCCGGCCATCGACACCACCACCGACGACCCGACCCCCGCCGCAGCGCACCCGAGCACCACCCACGGCCGCGCCCCCGCCTCGACCGCCGCCTGCGCACCCGCACAAACGAGCGCGAAGAACAACGGCCCGGGAGGCCCGAGCCGCAACGCGTCGACGACGTATGTCGCCAGCACCGCGACCACCGAAACCACCAGCACCGACACCGGACCCGGCGGAACCACGGTCCCCACCGAAGCCCCCAACGCAGCCGCCGCGAGCAACCCGGCACCCGCAGTCGCCACGACGCCCGCCCGAACCCGGTACGGCCGCCCCTCGCCGTACAGGACCGCGAACGTCCCGAGCGTGACAAACAACGCCGAGGCCGAAGCCCCCGCCAGCACCAGCGCCACCCCGGGCACCGCCACCGCCGCCGCGGCCCGCAACCCCGCCGACCACCTCCGCCCGACCGGCGGCAAAGCGAACATGAGCGCCCGGAACCCCGCCACGCGAGGCAACTGCTCAACCGGCTCGGGCGACGATCCCATCCGCCCATCCCAACACGCCGCCACCCGCCCCGAAAGCCCGGCCACCGCGGGCAGAGACCCCGGGCACACTCCCGCGCGGGAGTTCGCTCGCCGGAGCGAACTGCCCAGTCTGGTGGACGGCGAGCAACTGCTGCGGTCGCTGTCCTGCCGATGCGCCGCGCATCCCCGCAACGGACCGCACACTTCACGACCGGACGAGACCGTCGCTTCCGCCCACGTCAGCCCACCGCCGAATCCGCGGGGTCGAACACCCAGCCACAGGAATCCGGACACCAGCCCTCGGCACCCAGGCCCCCACGCTTCACGGTCGCGCGCGACATCTTCGCCCGCTGTCCGCGCCGACCCTGCCGCCAAAACCATCAGCCCCCAGGCCTGGCACACCCGGCCCCGGGCGGCGGGGCGCTAGCCTTTGGGCACAGGCCAGAACATCAGAGGTTCGCGCTGAGCCGGAGTCCACGCTGACCCCGCAGCGACCCTTCTCGCCAGCGCCACCTCGCCGTCCCCAGCCAGGACAGTTCGGTCGCTGCGATGTTCTAGGTGTCATCCCGGTGCAAGCACCCGTTAGGGGGCTCGCCCAACGTCAGATCAGCGCACGAATCTCAGCCCATCCGAGAGAAGACACCCCGCGGATCACCAAGCAGGGCAAGACCCTCCCCGAAACTCAGCCCGAGCGGCCGCCTCCCCCACCGTCACCGGGTCCAGGTCCGGATGTGCCGCCTCGGCCCGTTCCCACCACGAAGCCTCCCCGCCGACCCCCTGCGCCGCAGCCACATTCCCCAATCCCAGGTAAGCCCGTGCCGTCTCGTGCGTGCTTCCGCAGGCTTCCGCGCGGGCCGCGGCTTCCCGGTAAGCCGATTCCGCCCCAGCGTGGTCCCCGGCGCGGAATCTCGCCCAGCCGAGGCAGTTCAAGCCCATCACGACGTCCAGTTCCAGCCCCAATTCCTCGAACACCGACAAGGTTTCCTCGACCAGCCGGGCGGCTTCCGCGGAGCGTCCCAAGGCGGTCAGGACCAGCGCGATCCCCCGCGTCGTGATGGCGCCGCTGCGGCGGTTGCCGGTCAGGTCGTAGAAGTCGGCCGCGGCGCGCAGATCGCGGAGGGCTTGTTCGTGGTTGCCTCGGTAATGGTCCGCCCAGGCGGAATGCGCCAGGGCGGTCGCTTCGCCGTGGCGGTCGCCGATTTCCCGGTACTCCCGCAGGGCTTGCCGGTAACACCGGGACGCCTCGTCCAGATCGCCGCGGTCGACGTAGGCGATGCCCAGGTTCGCGGTGGTCGTCGCGGCGGCCCAGCGGTTGCCGACGGCCTCGGCGGCGGCGCGTGCCCAGCGGTGCGTCGCGATCCACGGGTCCCACAGTTTGGTCAGGTAGAAGAATCCGCGCAGGAAGTACGCCAGCTGCCAGCATCGTTCGGACGCGACCGTCCGGCGGCAGAGTGCGACCAGGTTCGGCCATTCCGCGCGGAACCAAGCCATCGCGCGGTCCTGATCCGGGAATTCGACCTCTGGCAACCCCGCCGGATAGGTCACCTCCGGGCGGTACCGCGGGCCGCTCAGCATGCGGTCGGCACGTTCCGCGGCGGCGACGGAGAAATCGGCCAGGCGGCGGAAGGCGGCGGCGTCCGTCCCGCCGGAAGCGGCGAAAACCCTTACCAGGTCGTGAAAACCGTACCGGCCCAGTTCCGGCTGCGTGAGCAGGTACGCCTGGTGCAGGCGGTCCAGCAGGCGTTCGGCCTCCAGCGCATCGAGCGAGCCCAGCGCCTGCGCGGCGGTGACGTCGAAGTCCGGGCCGGGATGGAGGGCGAGCTGGCCGAACAGCCGCGCCTCCGGTTGCTCCAATTGGCGGACGGACAACCGGAAGGCGGCGGCCAGGCTTCGTTCGCCGTCGTCGAGTTCGCTCAGGCGGCGGGTCTCGTCGGCCAGGCGGCGCTCCAGTTCCGCGACGTCCCACGCCGGGTGCGCGCGCAGGCGGGCCGCGGCGATCCGGATGGCGAGCGGGAGGCGGCCGCAGCGGTCGGCGATGCGCAGGGCGGCGTCGGGGGACGCGCCGGTCAGCGCAGCGACCAGGGCAGCGGCGGAAGCGGACGGGAGGACGCCGAGCGGCACGTGCTCGGCTTCGTCCAACGCGGGCAGCCGCGAACGGCTGGTGATCACGACCCGGCATTTGGGTTCGGCGGGCAGCAGCGGGCGCACTTGCCCGGTGCTGCCCGCGTTGTCCAGCACCAGCAGGAAACTCCGGCCGCGCAGGCACGTGCGGAAGAGCGCCGCGCGGTCGTCGGGATCGGCGGGGATCCGTTCGGCGGGGACCTCCAGGATCCGCAGCAGACGGTCGTGCGCGTCGGCGGGCGTGACCGGTTCGTCGGAGGTGCCGCGCAGGTCGACAAAGAGGCTTCCGTCGGCGAAGGACGCTTCGAGCCGGTACGCGCACCGCACCGCCAGCGCCGTCTTGCCCGTCCCGCCCATCCCCGAAATGACGCAGACGCCGCCGTCGGACTCGAGAATCCCGCGGACGGCCTGGGATTCGGAATCGCGGCCGGTGAACTCGGAAGTCACCGGCGGGAGGCCGGACGGGCGGACGTCCGGCCGGGTCCGGCGTTTTCCGGATTCCGCGGGAACCAGTGCAGTAAGGGCCCCAGGAGTGCCGAATTCGGATTCACACAATGCCGCGAGTGCGGAATTCGGGGCGGCAAGGCCGGTTTCGACTTTGCTCAGGTACCCCTTGCTGTAGTGCACCCGTCCGGCCAGTTCGGTGAGCGAAAGCCCGGCCGAAGTGCGCAGCCGCCGCAGTTCCGCCCCGAACGTCGCGCGCGCTGTCATCCGCCTCCACCCTCTTCTCGCTCCCAGTATGACGATCCGGCAGACGCCGGACCGCGGTTTCGTCACTGCGCGGTCCGCGCCGGCGCCGGCGGCGCGACCGGGGCGGGCCCGCCCGGATGGCCGAGCGCGAGTCCGGACACGAGCGCGACCCCGGCGAGCCACAACCCGGCGCGCACCAGCAGGGAAAACGAACAGACGACCTTCACGACGAGCTCCTTCCGGGGATTTCCGCCCGCCTGGTCAGCGGCTTGTGCCGAGAATGCGGGAGCGCGCGGCAATCGGGGAAGGAGTTTCCCGTTTCCGCCTTAATCGCGTGAACGGGGAACAGCGAGGCAACGGACTCGCATTGCCCCGGACGGCCGGGACCGCGGCGAAAGTCATTCGCCGCGGAGCAGGCCCAGTACGCCGCGGACACCGCTCCCGAGATCGAAAACCGGGCCGCCGTCCGTTCGCCGGCGGGAACTGGAACAGTCACCCGCCGTTTCGGGAAGGAGCCATCCGAGCGAATTTCCCGCGCGGATAAACCCGGCCGCGCCAGCCGGACGCGGGAATGGGAAATCATTCCGGTCACAGTCCGTGCGCCGTCCCGGGCAAGGCTGGACATCGGCGGCCGCATTGGGAACAGTGGCTGCGGGCGGGGAGACGCGAGGGAGGAACGGGTGGAACCGAACGCGGCGGACTTGGTCGCGGAATTGAAAGTGCTCCGCAAGGGGCGCGGCGTATTCACCACCCCGCTCGGGATTCGGGTCGGCCCGGTCCTGCGCGAGGTCTGCGGGATTCCCGACAACGCGGAAAACGTCGAGATCCGCGACCGGCTCGCGCACGTGCTGGAGCCGCTGGCCAAGACGCTCCCGGACGACCTCCGGATCGCCGTGCTCGCCGCGTTCGCGATGCACGAGCCGGCGCGCAAGCCGTTCTACCAGGAGCGGGTGCACTGGGCCGCGCGCGAACTGGACCGCGACGACCGCACGATCCGGCGGCGCATCGACGAGGGCATCGAGCACGTCGCGCACCTCGCGCTCGCCGGCCCGCGCGAGGGCGGCGGACGGCCCGCGCCCGACGGCAGCTGGCACACCGAACTGCTGCGCGTCTCCCTTGCGCTGGACCAGGAACGGCCCGAGGTGTTCGAGTTCCGCCGGATCGTCGCCGACGCCGACGAGGTCGCCGAACTCGACCTCGCGCTGACCCTCACCACCACGTCCTCGGCCGCCGGGCCGGTGCGCGAAAGCGATCTCGACGTCGACGTCTTCCACGGCGGAACGCTGGTCCGCCGCGCGATGGAGTCCAGCGACCGGGTCGGACTGGCGCTGCGGCTGGCCAAACCGCTGCCGCGCGGGGACACCCACGACCTCGCGCTGCGGTTCCGCGCGGAATTCCGGCATCCGCACTACGTGTGCGTGCCGCGGCATCCGGTCGACCGATTCGACCTGCACGTGCGCTTCCCGGCCGCGCCGCCGTCCGAAATCGTGCGGCTGGACCGCGTGTTCCAGGACGACGCACGCGATCTGGGCGCACGCGGCGACGTGGTGGCCCCGGACGGCTCGGGCGAGGTGCACCTGCGCTTCGACCGGCTCGCGCCCGGCTTCGCCTACGGGATCCGGTGGAGCCCGGCCGGCTGAGCCGGCCGGCCGGGCCCGCGGCTCCGGTCAGTGCGTGATCATCGCGCTTCCCCTTCCCGATCGGGATTTCTCCGACCGCACCGGGATCGCCGCCGCGCCGGGACGCGCTACCGGCGGCCGCAACCTGTCCAAGATCTGTCCAGGTCCGCGCGAATTCCGTTGCCGCGCAACGGACAGAAGCTGGACAACACCTGCCCGGGCGCAACATCCGCGCCCGGGCGCCCGATTCCCGGACCGAGCGGGCGAGACCACCGCGGCCGCCCGTACGAAAGGAACGACCTCTATGCCCACCGCCACCGCGCCCGAACCGGTCGAAGGCTATGTCCCGCTGTCCGCGCTGCCGCGCCCGTCCGGGCTGGCCGAACGCCTGGAAACCGTGGTCCGCGCGGCCCGCGACCAGGTCCCCGGCGCGGCTCCGGAACTGCTGGCGCTGCTCAAACCGGTGATCGCGCGCTACTGCCGCGCCCGCATCGGCGGACGCGACCTGTCGTACCTGTCGGCCGACGACGTCGCGCAGGAAGTGTGCATCGCGGTCCTGCAGGCGGTGCCGGGCTACGAGGACCGCGGCGGATCGTTCCTGCACCTGGTCCGCGCGATCGCGGCGAACAAGGTGGCCGACGCGTTCCGCGCGGTGTCGCGCGACCGCTCGCGGCCGGTGTCCGACGTCCCGGAGAACCCGGATCTCGGCGAGGGTCCCGAATCGCACACGCTGACCGCCGACCTGGGCGCGTCGCTGGGCAGGCTGATGGCCGGGATGCCGAAGCTGCAACAGGAAATCCTGACGCTGCGCGTCGTCGTCGGCCTGACGTCGGCCGAAACGGCGAAGGCGCTCGGGATGTCGCCGGGCAACGTCCGGGTGACGCAGTGTCGCGCGCTGGCGAAACTGCGGGACTCGATCCAGGAGCAGGGACTCGCCGAAGCGCTGCTGGCGTGAACTCGCAACATCCCCGCACTGGTCCGGACCACTCGAGAAAAAATCCCCGAAGTTCACCCGCTCGGGCCACCTCGGCGGCGCGGGGCGGCCCCGTCCCGCGCGGATCCGGACCGGCTCAGCCCGCGTCGAGCCGCCGTTTCATCCGGCGCAGGAACGCGATCCGGTCGGTCTCGACGCGCACCGCCGTGCGGTCGGGGTAGATGTCGAACACCCCGGTCATCCCGGTTTCGGCGAGCCGGCGCCCCGCCGCGCCGGAGGGGTGCGCGAGCAGCCGCAGCACGACGCCCTCGGCGGCCGCGCGGTCCTGCGCGGCCCGCAGGACGTGCACGCCCGCGTCGCTCAGCTCGGTCAGCCCGGTCAGGTCCAGCACCAGCGCCATCGGGCGTTTGGCCAGCGCGAACGTCACCGCCCGCACCACCACCAGCGCGGTGCCGGCGTCGAGTTCCCCCGCCAGCAGCAGCGTGAGCACGTCGAGGTCGTCGTAGCGGTACGACGACTTCAGCCGTGCCGATCCCTGTGAGCCGGCTTCCATCCGCGTGCTGCACTCCCTGTCCAGGCGGGGCCCGTCGCGCCCGCTCGTCCACCCGACACCATTCTGGCCCCCGGGGCACGGTGACCGCGCTCACAGTCCGCCTCCGCACCGCTCCGGCGGGGGCTGCGCCGCTTGACCTACGCCGAAAGTCGGGAACTGAGTCAGCCCGACCTTCGGCGGGTTCCGTCATTTACCGACATTCACGACGGTGGGTCAGTACCTGACCACCCCTCCCCGTACCCACCGGAGATGATCACCAGTGCGTATCGCGCGTACCGCCGCAGTCCTGTCCGGCCTGGCCTTCGCCGCCGTCGCCGCCGCGGCCCCGGCCACCGCCGCTCCCGCCCAGCCCGCCATCATCGACGGCAGCACCGCCGACTCCCTGCACGCCGCGGCCCGGATGTTCGCCGGCGGCCAGGAACTCTGCTCGGCCACGATCATCGCGCCCGACTGGATCCTCACCGCCCGGCACTGCACGCAGGGCGCCGGCGGCAAGCAGATCACCTTCCACGTCGGCAGCCTCGACCAGACGCAGGGCACCGAGGTGTCCGCGACTTCGGTGCACGACTCCCCCGACGCCGACATCTCGCTGGTCCAGATCGACCAGAAGGTCCAGACCGAGTACGCGCCGCTCGGCACCGCGGGCGACGTCAACGTCGGCGACACCGCGCAGGTCTACGGCTGGGGCGCGACCTGCACCGACCAGCCGGAGATCAACTGCCAGTCGCAGGTCCTGAAGGTGGCGAACGTCCAGGTCACCTCGGTCGACTGCCCGGACGGCGCGGCCGGCGTCTCGGTGTGCGCCAACCGCGGCGACGGCATCACCGCCGGCGGCGACTCGGGCGGCCCGATGTACGCCAACGGCAAGCAGGTCGGCGTCGCCTCCACCAGCGACCGCCAGTCCTACACCGCCTACATCAACATCACCCAGTACCGCGACTGGATCCAGTCGGTCGCGGGAGTCTGATCCGCAGCGGTCCGGACCCGGACGGATCCCCGGGTCCGGGCCGCTGTTTCACCCCTCCCCTCTTCCCTCCCCGTTCCGGGCCCGGGCGAGCACCTCCTCGAGGCGCAGCGGGCTCGCCGGGTGGTGGCTCAGGCACAGCGGCGTCGACACGCGCCGGAAGCCGAACGCCTCGCCGGACACGTAGAACTGGGCCCGCTCCAGCCGCGAGATGTCCGCCACCGGACTGCCTTTCGCGCGCGCCATCTCGTTCGCCGCGGCGATCTGCGCCGGGCTGTTGAGCCGCCCGAAGAACTGCGTCATCGCGTTGCCGGCGATCTGGTTGTGCAGCCCCTTCGGCGCCTGCGTCGCGAACAGCAGCCCCAGCCCGTACTTCCGGGCCTGCGCGGCCAGCACGATGGTGCTGCGCGTGCTCGCGGTGAGCGAACCGGACGCCGCGAGCGTCTGCGCCTCGTCCATCACGAAGAGCGCGCCCAGCGGCCGGTCCCCCGCCGGATTCCGCTTGATCCACGCGAACAGCTCCATCTGCAGCTGGTTCACGAAACTCTGCCGCTGCGCCTCGGACGGCAGCCCGGCGAAGCTGATCACTGAGATCCGCGCCCGCTTGCCGTCCGCCGGGGTGAGCAGCAGCGCCGGATCGACCGGGGTCGCGGCCCCGGCGAACAGCGGGTCGTTCACCATCGCGGCCTTGAGCAGCTCCGCGACCTCGGCCGCGATTTTCCGGCCGCCGTTGAGATTCGTGACGCCGTCGGGCAGATCTTCGAGGACGCCGATCAGCTCCGGCAGGCTCCGCGAGCCGGTGCGGGCGTGGTGCACGATCGTCTGCCGCAGCACGGCCAGCCCGATGTCCGCCTTCGCAGTGCTGCCGGTGAGCCGGGCCTGCGGCGCGAGAGCGGCGACCGCCACCTCGACGGCCGCGGAGAACTCGTCCTCGTCGTCGAGCACCCCGGCGAAATCCGGCAACGGCTCGAACCCCAGCGGACGACCGGTGGCGCGGCCCGGAGTCCACACGACGACGTCGGTGCCTTCGAGATAACGCTCGGCGAGCCGCGCGTCCTCCGGCCCCCAGCCGCTCGGCGGACTCGGCCACGCGTCGCCGAGGCGGGCGAGGTCGTTGTTGGGGTCCAGCACGATGGAAGACACGCCGAGCAGCGCGCATTCCTCGACGATCCGGCGCAGGAGCACGGTTTTCCCCGACCCGGACCCGGCGAAGACGGCGGCGTGCTTGCGAAGGGCGGAGAGTTCGATGCGGAGAGGTTTGCCGGAACCGGTTTCGGTGCCGAGGGTGAGGGCGCCCTCCGGCGGGGGGTGGGTCCCGTCGGAACGGGGTGCTTGAGCGGTTCCGGTGCGGTTCGGGCGCGGGGTGAAGAGGGAGGGCTGGGCTGGGGGTCGCTGGTTCGCTGGGATTGGGTTCGTGGGGCTCGGATTCGCGGGGCTCGGGTTCGCGGACCGCTGAGCCGCGGGTTGCGGAGGCGCCGGTGGCGGGACCGGTTGCGCGGGACCGCCGGTGCGGGGCCCGGCGTCGGGCAGGACACCGGAAAGCAGCTGGGACCGCCGGGCGGGCCTGCGGTCGATGAGCCACTCGTGGACGTCCGGGCCGCCCTTGACGAACATCTCGTCCAGCGCCCAGAACGTCCGGACGTCCGCTTCGGACATCTTGAGCCGCTTCCCCCCGGCGGCTTCGAAGGCCCGCAGTTCGGCCTGGGTTTTCTCTCCTTTGGACCACGAGGAGTTCCGGATCAGGATGAGGTGGCGGTTGTCCGCTCCCGGGCGCAATCCCGCCGCCGAACGCGCCTTGCGGAACCGGTTGAGCACCGCGACCGCGTGGTTCGCAGCGATTGAGCGAAACGCCCAATGCTCCTCGAGATCCGAGGCTTCGTCGATGGTGTGAGTGAGCCAGGCGTGCAGCTCGTCGTCGGTTTTGCGAGTGTCCCACTCCATCTCGTCGTCGCCGACCTCGGTAATCCAGCCGCGCAACGCCGCTGAGAGCAGCCGGGGCATCACCTCGTCCTCGACCTTAGGGTGAAGCAGCGCCGACGGATCCGCGTCCGCCCGGAGTTGCTCGAACCAGGCATCCAGCTCCGAGAAGCGATCACGCTTGGGCGCCGGGCGCGCGGGCAGCGCTGCAGGCGCGTCCGGATCGAAGGTGGTCATCTCCACCACTCGTTCCGCGCGGACGCAAGCTTCGATATGCGTACCGACCCGCTTCAGCATTTCCCGCGGCGTGTATTCGTCCCACGGGCCGTCGAATGCCGAGGCGGCCACCGGCCAAGTCGAATGCGGCGGAGTGAAGTCCATCGCGGCGTAGGCGACTCCCAATCGCCGTTCCACCAGACGCCGTCCCACCTCGGCGTCCAGCACACGCCCGAGTATGCGGGTTTCCTCGAACCGGTCAGGCACAGTGTCAGCGGCCTTCTCCTTGACCAGTTCCCACGTCGCGGGCAGACAGGCGAGAACGGTCACCGTCCGGCGGGTCACCTCCCGCAGTCCCATCAGGCCGTCGGCGATCTGGGCCACGAGCAGATCAGTTCCTCCGGCTTTCCCGCCTTCCCTCGCCAGTTTGTCCGACCGGGCAACCAGTGTGTCGAACTGGTCGACGCTGATCGCCAGCGGTCCGGTGAGTGCCAGCAGCCGCGTGATGTCGTGCACTTGTTCCTTTGCCGACTTCGGCTTCAGCCGGATGCTCCACTTGCGACGGCTGCCGGACTTCGCTTCCTCGCAACGGCCTAGATACGCGTCGCCGACCTCGTTGTGGGTCGGATCCTCGGAGGCGTAAAGCACCAGCGCGCGTGCCATGTCCGCGCATTCGATCGCGACCTGCCGGTCCAGCTTGCGCAATCCCGCCAAGAACGCGTCGAGATGCGACCGGTTCAACCCCTTTCCGCTGAGCAACGCCGCAGCACTTTCCCACGGCACGTCGCTGCGCTCGCACACCCGGCGCACAAAGCTGCGCACCTGCGGCTCGCCCGAAGCGTCCACTCGCGACAGTCCGTGTCGCAAAGCATCGGCCGCGTCCTCCCAGAACGCGGTCCCCGCCGTGAGGTTGTCGAGAAAGAAATAGCCGCCAGCCAGATGCGCGGCCCGCCGGACCAAGCCGAGGAGATGCGTCTTGCCGACGCCCTTCATCCCCTGCATCACGAGACCGACCGGACTCGGGCCGTCGCTCGCGGCCGCATGGCGGATCCTGGCGTCGATCGCCGACATCACGTCGTCGTGCAGACCGTCGACATGATAGGGCGAATCTTTCCACACGTGGTCAGGAGCATCGATCCAGTCGAACCGCAAGGTCGCCAGAACAGCTAAATGTTCGATCATGACACCTCGATCGAGAGCAGATGATTGTCCTCACCGCCGATGCGCACGGCCGCCTCCCGGTCCGCAGGGGTGAGAGCCTTGCGGTTCGACTCAGGCACCAGGTGCGCTTGTCCGGTACGGCTGAGTTGTTTGAGCACTGCGTCGACTTCGGCGGTCGCAGCGTCGCGCAGCAAAGGCCGGAGATCAGCGAGGCCGACCCAGCCACGCGGTGAACGGGCGAGTTTCCGGTACGCGGTCCGGATCTGCTCTTCCAGATCTGCTGCCTGCGGTGCATCACTGCCCGCGAACACCACCTTCAGCGAAACATTGTGCAGCCGCAGATACTCGAAGAACTTGTGCATCGCCAGGTAAGCCACCACGGTCAACGTGCTCCGCACCGGTTTCGGCGGGGTCAGCGCGGCCAGTTCTTCCGCGCACCAGTCCCAGCCGGCGTCGGTGAGCCGGTGCGCGAAGGCCCGGCCGGATTTGCGGCTGCTGACGTAGCGTTCGTTGAGCTTGAGCCGGTCCCTTCCGTCGAGGGCGAAGCCCGCTTCCTTGCGCAGCTCCGGGTTCGTCATCTCCCGGCCGTGCACCATCAGCGCGATCATCGCCGCGGACTGCTTGTGGCTCAGTCGTTCGTGCATCCGCCGTCCTTCCTCGGGGCATCCCGGACGCGGGCGCGGCCGGGGCGTTCTGGGGGCGGGCGGCTAGCTGCCGTTGACCCGCACGTCGAGCACTTGCCGGGCCCAGGCCAGTGCGTTCCGGACCCGGGGCGGCGGCGGCACCGCGCCGTCGCCGTCGCGGCGCGGGCGCAGCAGCACGGCCAGGTCCGCGCCGAGTTCCTGGGCGCGCACGCTGTCCCCGGCGCCGACCGCGGGCGGGAGTTCGCCGGCGAACTCGCCCACGAGGTCCCACAGTTCCGGCCGCAGCCGACCGTGTTCGGCTTGCCGCAGCAGGGAAACCAGGTCCGCCTGGCCGGTGTCGGCCAGCGCCCGGCCGGAGCCGATCTCGTCGGCGAGGCCGCGCGCGACCTTCGCCGGTCCGGTCGCGGGGCCGAGGCGCAGATGCCGGAGGTTGCCGAGGTAGCCGGACAGCTCGCGCGGGTCGGTGCCTTCGGTGAGCACCGGGATGAGCCTGCGGTCCTGGCCGAACGTGCGGTGCAGGAACAACTCGACCTCCGCGAGCTGCCATCGGCTCGCCTTGCCGTCGATCACCAGGCACAGGTGGCGGGCGTCGGTTTCCGCGCGGCCGAGCCAGGACCGGTCGCCGGACAGCGATCTCCCCACCCGGATGCCGAGCTTTTCCAGCTCCGCCACCAGCTTCCGGGAGACGTCGAGGCTCGACCGGGGCATGCTGACCTGGATGTCGTAGGCGAACTTCTGCGTTCGGGTCCGCACCGCCGCGACGTAGGCGTCGCGGTTTTCGGCCAGCAGTTCGGTCCGGTCGAAGGAATGGGCGATCACCGCGGCGACGGTTTCGAGCGCGAACCCGATCTGGTCGGCACCCGGGCTTTTCTCCAGCAGTACCGGCAGCTGCTCGCCGAAGGTCCAGTACGAGACGTAGGGCAGCGTGAGATGGCGGGCGATCACCGCGGGCGGAACGTCCTGGTCCAGCCAGCTGTCGAAGAGGCTCCGCGTCTCGTTCAGGCAGATTTCCCGCCAGCTTTCCGAGCGGTCGTACTCCTCGCGCGTGTCGAAGCGCGAGAGGACCGGCAGCACGGGGAGCTGCGGACGGTCGTACGGCAGGGCATTCCGCGCGACGTTCGCCCGGTGCGCGATGTCGACCGCGCCGCGGACGCTCTGCATGTTCGCGGTGTAGAGAACGACCAGCCGGTCCGGCAGGTGCGCGGTGCAGATGCTGCCGACGTCGGAGATTCCCGTGCGGCTGTCGAGCAGGACGTAGTCGTAGTCCGAGGTCCACGCTTCCCGGCAGCGTTCGAGATACTCGCCGAACTCCTCGTCGTACAGGCCTTCCCAATCGATCCCCTGCACCTGCGCCGGATACCCGGGGCCGTCGCCGCCCGCGGGAAGGAAGTCCAGCGTGCCGGGCACGTTGTCCAGCTTGACCGGGATGATGTGCCGCTTGGGCCGGACGGTGCCCGCCCGGAAATCGGCGACGAGATCGACCACTCCGCCTTCGGGATCGCGCTCCAGTTCGGGCCTGAAGTACTCGCGCAGTCCCGGCGCTTCGAGATCCCAGTCGACGCACAGCACCCGATGCCCCCAGCGGGCCAGCAGCACCGCGACGTTGGCCAGCGTGAAGCTGCGCCCGACGCCGCCCTTGTAGGAATAGAAGGTGATCACGACGCCCGCCATCGCTCAGAGCCTCGGAAAGCTTGCGGCGGGAGGGGTTTCCGGGAGCGGAGTGAGCACCGGCCAGTCCGGCCGCCACGCCGGGGCCGCGCTCAGCAGTTCCTCGATCTCCGCCGCGATGCGGTTCATCTCGTCGTGAAAACCCAGGTACCGGGTCGAGACCTCGAATTGCTCGTACGGGTGGTTCCACCGGGTCAAGTCCTGCATCCGGCGTTCGTGCGCGAACGGCGGGAAATTCTTCGAATCGCAATAGATGACCGGATAGATCAGGGTGGCCGGACGGTCTCCTCCGGCCAGTTCTTCGCGGCGTGCCATCGAGGCCCATTCCGCCCGGCACCACTCGTCGTAGAAGTACTTCGGGGAACACACCGGAACCAGGATTCTCGTGCGCTGCAACGCAGCCCGAAGCTCGTCCGGCCACTTGCCGCCGACCCGGACCGAGCCGTCGAAGAACACCCGCACCTCGCGGTCGAGGTTGCCGTCGAGCATTTCGCGCAACCGGGGATGGAAATGGTTGCGCACCCACCGGGCGATCGGATCGGCGGTGCGCAGATAACTGATGAAAACGTCGTAGTGGTACACCTGGGCAGCGCTCCCCGTCGATTTCCGCGTCCTGGCGATCCGACCTCGGAGCACGACGATACCTTTCGCACCGGCGCCGACAAGGGACAGATTCTGGACACTTTGTGGCCGAAAACCCGCGACCGCCCGCCGGACCCGAAACTGGACCGGTCGCCGCCGAATTTCAAGGAGCCCGATGTCCGCCGCACCCCGAGTCTTCGTCAGCTACGCCCACGACACCGCCGCCGAGCACTACCGGCAGGTCGGGACCTTCGCCACCTTCCTCCGCGCCCGGATCGGCCTCGACGTGCGGCTGGACCAGTGGGACGACGCGTCCCGGCTCGACTGGTCGGCCTGGGCGATCCGGAACATCCGCGCCGCCGATTTCGTGCTGGTGGTCGCGTCGCCGGACTACCGGCGGCGCGCGGACGGCGAGGCGCCCTTCGACGAGGGCCGCGGCTCCCAGTTCGAGGCGCGGATCATGCGCGACGCCCTCACCCGCGACCTGGAGCGCGAGACCAGCCGCATCCTGCCGGTGGTGCTGCCCGGCGCTTCCGTCGAAGACATCCCGGCGTTTCTCACGCCGTATTCCACCACGCATTTCCGGATTCCGGAATTCACCGACGACGGCGTCGCCGGGCTGCTCTCCGCGATCACCGGGCGCAGCCAGAACGAGCGTCCGGTGCGCGGGATGTGGCGCGGGGCAACGGATTCCGTCTCCGGACCGGTCCTGGCGACCGAACTGCCGTGGCGCGAGAAGAGCGCGGACATCTCCGCCGGTTCAGCGCGGATCGACGGGATCAGCTACGAGCACAGCGTCGTTTTCCGCACCGCCGGGCCGACCGACGGGGCGTGGGCGTTCGCGGAAATCGACCTCGGCGGCTGCTACGCGCATTTCACCGCGGTCGCCGGCGTGCTCGACGACGCCGAGGACGCGGCTTTTCAGACCGGCCTGTTCTGCGTCCGGCTCGACGGCGAAATCCGCCACCTCGACCATTCCGCGTTCGGCAGCCCCCGGCACACCGAACTCGACGTCACCGGCATCCGGCGGCTGCGGCTCGAGATCCGCCGTCCCCCGGCGGGCCCGTCCGCCCGGATGACCCGACCGGCGGCGCTGGCCTGGGGAAACCCCACGCTTCGCTAGGCGCCGGGGTTCCCCGGCGCCAGGTGTTTCCTGCTCGCCGAGGAAACAGGAAACCCCTTTCCCCGCTCGTTCCCGGATCGCATTCTGGGTGCACGCCGCTCGCTCCGGGCGGTTCGCCGAGAATCACGGAAACCGATCGGCCGCGAAAAGGAAAACTTTCGCGGCGGGGGTTTTCCGTGCCTGGATCCGGGAGGGAGGTGCGGGAAATGCAGACGCACGGAATCGTTCTCATCCTCACGCTGCTGGGCCTGGCCTGACGCGGGACCCGGCCGGATCCGCCGCGAGGGCGGATCCGGCCGGACCTGCCTATCCGAGCGCGCGCAGGTGGTCGCGCAACGACCGCGCCACCCGGGCCATCAGAATCTCCGCTTCCGGCTGAATCGCCGCGGGCACGCGGGATTCGGTCAGCGCGGCGACCGCGAACGCCTGCCCGTCCGCGTGCTCCACGACCCCGATCTCGTGCCGCAGGTTCAGCAGCGTCCCGGTTTTCGACGACCACTTCGCGGAATCGGACGCGAAATCCGGCGCCAGCCGTTGGCGCAGCAGGTTTTCCCCCATCAGCTGACGCACCCGAGCGGACACGTCCGGGTCTATTTTGGACGGTGTCCACAACGCGGTCAGCAAGTCGGCGAACGCGCGCGCCGAACCGGAACTCGCGCGCGAAACGTCCAGCTGCCGCACCAGATGCCCTTGCCCCTCGGTCACCGCGCCGATGGCCAGCGAATGCGCGAGGTGCACGTCGGCCGCGGCGAACCGTTCCACCGGGGTGTCGCTCAGCTCCGCCACCGCGTGCCGCACCGAGATGCCGGTGATGCCCCACTCCCGCACGGTCCGCGCGACCTCGGCAGGCGGGGTCAGGGCGAACAGCTGGTCGGCCGCCGCGCTGTCGCTGATCGCGGAGGCCAGGTACATCAGGTCGGCCACCGCCAGCCGCGCCGGATGCCGGAAGCGCGACAGCCCGGCCGGCCCCGCGGTCTCGATGCGGCCGGGTTGGACCTCCACCTGCTGCGCGCCGTCCAGTTCGCCGCGCCGGATCCGGTCCTCGGTCACCGCCACGAGCGGGACCTTGACCAGCGAAGCGGTCGCGAACTCCAGGTCGGGCTCGATCCCGATCTCGCGGCCGGACCCGAGGTCGCGGACGAGGAACGAGCCTCGCAGCCCGCCCTCGTCCAGTTCGTCCCGCAACCGCGCCAGCAACGCCTCCGTGCTCACCGGGTCAGTCTGCCGCAACGCTCGCACCGAGACACCGCGCGATCGCCGCGCGCAACGGCGTCCGCACCCGGTCGACGTCGTCGCCCAGCCCCGCCGCGACGTCGTAGCCGCGCGCGAGCCGGACACCGCCCAGCGGCCGCCACGCCAGCCCCAGTTCCCGCGCCTGATCCGCCGAGCACAACAGCAGATCCGCCGACCCGATCACGCTCGCCGCGGCCGTCGTCAGCGTCCCGGCCACCTCCACCTGCGCGGGCAGCAACCCGGCTGCGTCCCGGGCGCGGAACACCCGGTCGCGCACGTGCGGCACGTCGTCCTCCGGCTGCACCCACACCCGGCGGCGCGGGCCTGCCGACCGGCCCGCGCGCAGGGTTTCCAGGTGCACCACGGCCTCGTCCGGCTCGGCCTCGCTGGCCAGCCCGAGCGGCACCGTCCAGCCCCCGTCCTCCGGCGGCACCGCGACCAGCGCGGCCCGCACCTCCTGCGTCCGCACCAGCTCGGCCCGCTCGGCCGGCCCGGCGACGCGGAACTCCAGGAACACCTCGACCGTCCGCGCCTGCGCTTCGAGTTCGGCCAGATCGCGCGTGGTCGAGGTGTCCGGGACCGCCAGCCGCAACGGCCGCCGACGCGCGCGCTGAGCGTCGTGTTCCATCGCCTCCGCGAGGCGCACCAGGCGTTGCGCGGACGGCAGCAGGTCCCGGCCGAACTGCGTGAGCCGCGCGCGCCGCGTCGACCGGTCGAACAGCCGCTCCCCCAGGTGCTTTTCGAGCGCGGCGATCCGGCGGCTCGCCACCGGCTGCGGGATCCGCGCGACCGCCGCGCCCCCGGTGAAGCTCCCCGCTTCGGTCACGCTCACGAACGCCTTGCAGCCCGCGACCAAGTCCATGACCAGAGCTTATGCCAGATCCGCATCATCCCGCACAAAAGTGTCTTGGACCGCATGAACCAGGCGCGGGCACGCTGCGGGCAGTTGATCGACTCCGGAGGGAGAACCCCGTGTTCCGCAGGCTGACCCTGGCCGCGTTCGCATTGGTCACGCTAGCCTCGTGTGCCGCACCAGCAACACCGGAAGCCCCGGCGAGTTCCGCGCAGTCCGCCGCGCCGGCCGCGGCCAAGACGGTCGCGCAGCCGGATTTCGCCGCGCTGGAGAAGGCTTTCGACGCCCGGCTCGGCGTCTACGCGATCGACACCGGCAACGGTCGCGAGGTCGCCTATCACGCGGACGACCGCTTTGCCTACGCTTCCACGCACAAGGTGTTCAACGCGGCAGCGATCCTGCACCGCGGGGACGATTTGGCCCGCACGGTCACGATTCGGCAAAGCGATCTCGTGTCCAATTCCCCGATCACGGAGAAGCACGTCGGGGAGCAAATGTCGTTACAGAGCGTCCTGGACGCTGCGCTGCGTTACAGCGACAACACGGCGGATAACCTCATGTTCCGCGAAATCGGCGGTCCCGCCGGGCTGGCTGCGGAGCTTCGCCGACTGGGGGATACGGTCACCCACGTGGACCGCATCGAGCCCGCTCTCAACGAGACGAGCCCTGGTGACGTCCGGGACACGACCACCCCGCGAGCCTGGGCCAAGGACCTGCGCGCCGTCGCGCTCGACTCGGGACTCCCGGCGGACAAGCAGGCCGTGCTCACCAAGATCATGCGCGCGAACACCACCGGCGCGCACGTGATCCGCGCCGGCGTGCCCGCGGACTGGCAGGTCGCGGACAAGACCGGGTCCGCCGAGTACGCCACGCGCAACGACATCGCCGTGGTGTGGCCGCCGAACCGCGCGCCGATCGTGCTCGCCGTGCTGTCCGACCGCCCGCGGAAGGACGCGAAGACCGACGACAAACTGATCGCGCAGGCCGCCGCCGCGGTCGTGAAGGCGTTGCAGTGAGCGGAATCTACCGAGTGGTCACCCACGTGCTCGCGGCGCTTTTCGTGCCCGTCGCGTGGGTGTTCGCGCGGGGCCGGGCGCGCCACGTCGCGTGCCAGTGGGCACTGGGGGTCCGCTATCCGGCCGAAAACCTCGCCGGGCTCACGCCGGGCACGTACGCCGCGTTCACCGCGGCGCGCACGGAAGCCTTGTGGCGGCACGGAATCCTGCTCGGCCTGACGTCCGGCCACCGCGACGCGGCGACGCAGGCCGACCTGTTCCACGCCGAAGTGCAGCGCGCCGGTTCGCCCGAACTCGCCCTGCACCTCGCGCTTCCGCCCGCGCAATCGCAGCACGTGCGCGGCGTCGCGCTCGACGTGCGGCCGTACGAAGGCGCGCAGTGGCTCGAAGTCCACGGTGGACGGTTCGGCCTGTATCGCGTGTACGACAACGAATGGTGGCACTTCGAGTACCACCCGGACGGCCGTCCGCAGCGGCTGCCGCACCCCGGTTTCGCCGCGACCCGCGCCGCGAGCTGAGGGGCGAGGTCCACTGTGGACGGTGCGGCGAGTCACGGATCTGTGACGAACCGGACAACGCGTAACGAACCGCCGGACCGGCCGATAACCGGATGTGCCCGGGGGCGTCCTGGGCCTGTCCCGAACGGAAGTCGCATGATTCGCCCGGTCCCGAACCGTCTCCTCCTGCGCGGTGCCGCCGTCGCGGCCGCCGCCGCGCTCGCGTGCACCGCCTGCTCCGGCTCCGGCGGCAACGCCGTCCCGCTGCCCGCCGCCGCCAGCCCGGCCGCGAGCTCCTCCGCCGCGCCGTCGGCCGCCCCGCTCGACGCCGCGACCGTCGGCCAAACCGTCAAGGCCGCGATGAAGAAGTCGACCGCGGTGCACGTCAAGGGCTCGAAGAGCGAAGACGGCAAGATGAAGGTCGACATGCAGTTCAACAAGGACAGCGTGAGCGGCTCGATCGAGAAGGACGGCGTCGAGGTCCCGGTGCTGCGCGTCGGCGACAAGGTCTGGATGCGGTTCAGCAAGTCGCTGACCAAGGAAGCCAAGCTGCCAGCCGAGGCCGCCGCGATGGTGAACGACAAGTGGGTGTCGCTCGACTCCCCGCTCGCCCAGGGCATGGGCGAGGTGTTCAAGCTGTTCCTGGACTACGACGTCTTCGTCGGCTCGATGGCCGACGACGTCGACAAGTCCGGCTACTCCGCCGCCGAACCCGCCGACGTGGCGGGCGCCCCGGCGCTGAAGTACCGCAACGGCAGCCGGACGATCTTCCTCGAGGCCGAGGGCACGCACCGCCTGCTGCGGCTCGAGTCCCCGTCGGAGGGCACGATGGAGTTCAGCGGCTGGGACGAGCCCGTTCCCGCCAAGGCCCCGCCCGCCGCGGAGATCTACTCCGGCCCCGGCTCCTGACCGGAGGGCCTCGCGTTCCCGCCGCCCGGGAGCGCGAGGCCGTTGTCCGATGTGGACCGGGTGATCACGGTTCCATGACGGCGGCCGGCAAGCCGTAACGGACCGCCGGACCGGCCGATAAGCGGATGCGCCCGGGGGTGTCCCGGGCCTCTCCTGAACGGAAACCGCATGATTCGCCCGGTCCAGAATCGTCTTCTCCTGAGCTACGGCACTGTCGCGGTCGCGCTCGCGTGCACCGCCTGCTCCGGCTCCGGCAGCACCGCCGCGCAGCCGCCGGCCGGCGCGGCCGTGAGTTCGCCGGTCAAGCCGTCCGACGCCCCGCCCGACGCCGCGACGATCGGCGACACCGTCAAAGCCGCGATGAAGAAGTCGGCCGCGGTGCACGTCAAAGGCAAGGACGGCACGACGAAGATCGACGTGCAGCTCAACAAGGACAGCGCGGGCGGCTCGATCGAGCAGGACGGCTCGGAGATCCCCGTGGTCCGCGTCGGCGACAAGGTCTGGATCAAGTTCACCCGAGGCATGGCCAAGCTGGCCGGGCGGCCCGCCGGGGCCCGCTCCCCGCTCGACGGCAAGTGGGTGTCGATGGACTCCCCGATGACCAAGGGGCTGGGCGAGGGGGTCAAGCTCTTCGTGGACCGCGATTTCCTCGTCGGCGCCATGGCCGAGGACCTCGACCAGCCCGGCTACTCCGCGGCCGAACCCGCCGACGTGGCGGGCGCCCCGGCGCTGAAGTACCGCAACGGCAGCCGGACGATGTTCCTCGAGGCCGCCGGCTCGCACCGCCTGCTGCGCTACGAGTCCCCCGAGCAGGGAACGATGGAGTTCAGCGGATGGGACGACTCCCGCCCGGTCGAGGCCCCGCCCGCCGCCGAGATCTACTCCGGCTCCTGACCGCCCCGCCCCGCGTTCCCGCCGTCCGGGGTGTCCCGGGCCTGTTCCGAACGGAAATCGCATGATTCGCCCGGTCTCGCACCGTTTCTTCCTGCGCTGCGGCGTCGTCGCGACCGCCGCCGCGCTCGCGTGCACTGCCTGCTCCGGTTCCGGGGGCAGTCCCGTCGCCCCGCCTCCGACCAGCGCGGCCCCGAGTTCGCCGGTCAAGCCGTTCGACGCGCCGCCCGACGCCGCGACGGTCGGCGACACCGTCGCGAACGAGCTGGGCATGGCCCGGGCAGTGCACATCAAGGGCACGACCACCAACGGCTTCACCGTCGACCTGCAGCTCAACCACGACAGTGCGGGCGGCTCGATCGAGGTGGGCGGCGGGCCGGTGTCGCTCGTACGCGTCGGCGACACGACGTGGATCAAAATCACCGACGGGATGACCAAGATCACCGGAGTGCCCGCCGGAACACCGTCGAAGATGAACGGCAAGTGGTTGTCGGCGGACTCCCCGCTGCTCCACGGCCGCGGCGCGAGTTTGAAGAGCCTCCTGGACATCGACGCCTTCCTCGGCTCCGCCGCCGACGACCTCGGCAAACCCGGTTACTCCGCGGGCGAACCCGTCGACCTGGCGGGCACTCCGGCGGTGCGGTACCGGAACGGCAGCAACACGATCTACCTCGAGCGTTTCGGAACGACCTACTCCCTGGTGCGGTACGAGTCCCCGAAGCAGGGCGCGGTGGACTTCGACATGGGCGAACCCCGCCCGGTCGCCGCCCCGCCCGCCGCGGAGATCTACTCCGGCCCCGGCTCCTGAAGTTCTGCCGTCCGGGCGTTCAAGTGCGACACTGCCCGAGATGATCGGTCTGCTGTACCCCACTCGCGATTGCGCCGAGGACGACTTCACCGCCCTGGCCGGATGCCTCGACGCCCGGCCGGGCGTGGAGTTCGCCTACGTGCCCTGGGCGCGGCGCGCGGTCGAGCGGGAGGACGTCCAGACCGCGGTGCGCGAGCTGAGCGAGCCGGACCGGCTGGTCCGGACGGCGGCGAAGTTCACGACGTCCCCGCGCGTGGTCAGCTGGGCGTGCACGAGCTGCAGTTTCCTCGACGGCCTCGCCGTGGCCAAGACGCAGACCGACGCCCTGACGGACGCGCTGGGCGTCCCGGCGAGCAGCACGTCGCTGGCGTTCCTCGCCGCCGCGCACCGGCTC
Organism: Amycolatopsis sp. AA4; assembly: GCF_002796545.1. Taxonomy (GTDB): domain Bacteria; phylum Actinomycetota; class Actinomycetes; order Mycobacteriales; family Pseudonocardiaceae; genus Amycolatopsis. The sequence continues at coordinate 3,008,997 of NZ_CP024894.1, read as the reverse complement.
GGCCTCCAGCGGATCGCGCTCGCGTCGGTGTACGCGCCGGACCTCACCGACGCGTTCTCGGCGTTCCTCGCCGAGGAAGACGTCGCCACCGTGCACGCCGTCTCCGCCGACGCCGGTTCGGACCGCGACCTGGCCTCCTGGGACAGCGACCGCATCCGCGCCCTGATCGATTCCGCAGCCTCCTCGGACGCCCAGGCCGTCCTGCTCCCGGAGACCGCCCTGCACACCGCTCCCCTGCTCGCCGAACTCGAACAGCGCGCGGGCAAACCCGTGCTCACCGCGACGCAGGTGACGCTCTGGCACTGCCTCACCCTGCTCGGCCGGCCCGCCGCCGGACCCGGTCTCGGCACGCTTCTCGCCCACCCGCATTGATCGTCCACTGTGGACATATCAGGTCCCGGGCATAACCGCGGCCGATCGCGGGTAATTCCTCGATCATGAGCAGCCACCTGATCGCCGTCGCCATCGATTGCCGAGACGCCGACGCGCTCGCCGCGTTCTGGCGGGAAGCGCTGGACTATCCGCGGACCGAGCGGTGGACGGACAACCACGGACTCACCTACGTCGAACTGAAAGCGCCGGACCGGCCGTCGCTGCTGTTCCAGCCGGTGCCCGAGGGGAAGACGGTCAAGAACCGGCTGCACCTGGACATCGCGCCGGACACGATCGAACAGCGCGACGAGGTGGCCCGCCTCGTCACCCTCGGCGCGAAAGTCTCGGAAGATTCGGAAGAAGACCACTGGATCGTGCTGAAAGACCCCGAGGACAACGAATTCTGCGTGCTCCCCCGGCGGTCCTGACCCCGCGCTACGATCTCCGCCGTGCCCGACTCCCGCCTGCCCGCGCCGCCCGACCTCGGCATGCTCGCCGGACGGCTGCTGTTCGCGGTGCAGCGGGAGCTGTTCACCGCGCTGGCCGCCGAGGGCTTCGGCGACCTGAGCCCGCGGCACGGCGCGGTGCTCGCCTACCTCGGCCCGGACGGGGCGCGCGCGACCGAGCTGTCGCGCCGGTCCGGACGGCGCAAGCAGGTCATCGGCACGATGGTCGACGAACTCGCGACGCTCGGCTACGTCGAACGCCGCCCCGACCCGGCCGACCGGCGCGCGAAACTCGTCTGCCCGACCGAACGCGGGCAGGCCATGATCGCGGCCTCGACCCGCATTCTCGCCGCGATCGAGGACCGGCACGCCCAGCGGCTGGGCCGGAACGCGTACGCGGAGTTCAAGCGCGTGCTCACCGACGTCACGGACGAACAGCGGCGCTTCGCCGGGCACTGATCACTGGCCCGGCCATCCCTGCTGGGGCGGGCCGGAGGCAGGCCATTGGCCCGGCATCGGCTGCTGCTGTTGCGGGTACTGCGGCGGGTATTGCTGCGGCATGCCCGGTGCGCCGTACTGCTGCGGATACTGCTGTCCCATCGGAACCTGCCCCGGGTACTGCGGCATGCCCGGAACCGGTGCCCCGTAAGGCATTCCGTATCCCACGGGCGGAGGCGTCTTCGCCGACACCGCGGGCAGCCACAGCACTACCGCCAGGACCGTCATCACGCCGAACGCAGCGCTGTCCCACCAGGAATGGGCAAGGATCCCCCCGGCGAGCGCGCACAGCAGCTGCACCGGCGCGCCCCACAGCAAAATCCGGCCGACCGATTGCCGTCGCGCAAGAATCATCGCGATGCCGACGAGCACCACGATCGCCAGCACCGGAGTCGCCGCGTACAGGTAGTCGGACGGCCCGGCGCGGACTCCGATGCTCACGATTGTGCCGACCGACCAGTATCCCCCGAGTATCGCGTAGATCTCCAACAGTGCGAGCACCACCGCCACCGCGATGCCGATCCCCGTCACCTTCGGCCGTATCACCGGCTGAGTCATCCGGTCCCCTCCGTCACCCTCCGGAGGGACAACTCTACCAAGCGCCGCCACCGTCCACAGTGGAGCGACCAAGGGAACTACCGGCCCGGTCCGCGCGACCGGCCCGGACGCCCTCTACGATCGGCCCGTGACCGCCTACGACGACGTCTTCGACGACCTGGACGCTTCGGCCCTGCCCGAGCGGCAGCAGCACATCCTCGCCACCATCCGGGACTGGGTGGGCAGGCACGGGTATTCGCCGAGCACGCGCGAGATCGGCGAAGCGGTCGGGCTGCGGTCGACGTCCTCGGTGTCGAAGCATCTCGCCGCGCTGGAGGACAAGGGTTTCCTGCGCCGCAGCCCCAGTGTCTCGCGTCCGATCGACGTGCGCGCCTTCCTCGGCGACCTCCCCTCGCGCGAGAGCCGCGACTCCGTGCCGGTGCCGGTGGTCGGCGACATCGCGGCCGGCACGCCGATCTCCGCGCAGGAGCACGTGGACGACGTCATGCAGCTGCCGCGCGGGCTCACCGGCCGCGGCACCGTGTTCGGGCTGCGCGTGCGCGGCGATTCGATGGTCGACGCGGCGATCTGCGACGGCGACATCGTGGTGGTCAAGCAGCAGTCCGAGGCGCATTCGGGCCAGATCGTCGCCGCGATGATCGACGAGGAGGCGACGGTGAAGGTCTACCGCCGCCGCGACGGGCACGTCTACCTCGAGCCCCGCAACCCGGCTTACGAGGTGATCGACGGCGACCGGGCAACGGTGCTCGGCGTGGTCGTCTCGGTGCTCCGCAGCATGTGACGCCGTGAGCGGCGTCGCCGGACCGACGACGCCGCTCACCCCCCAGACCTCAGTCGACCGCCACCGGCACCCGGAGGTCGACCGTTTCGTCCCGCTCGACCTCCCGGCCCTGCCACGGCCGCGCGATCAGCCACAGCACCAGGCCGGACACGACCAGTCCGCCGAACATCACCGTGGCCATCGCGGCCGCGTTGTTGCCGAGCAGGCCGACCACCGGCGAGACCGCCGCGCCGACGCCGAACTGCACCGCACCCAGCAGCGACGCCGCCGTCCCGGCGTTGTCCCCGTGCGCGTCGAGCGCGACCGCGGGCGCGTTCGGCAGAATCAGCCCGGCGAAGAACAGCACCGCCCACACCGGCACCGCGACGCCGAACATGCCGCCGAATCCGGTCAGCGCGGTCACCAGCAGCACCGCCGCCGAGGCCGCCGCCGCGACGCTCGCGAAAAGCAGCACCTGGTGCGGTTCGAACCGGTTCATCAGCCGGGCGTTGACCTGCGTCGCGGCGATCAGCCACACCGCGCTCGCCCCGAACATCAGGCCGAACTGCTGCTGGTCCAGCCCGTACTGCTGCTGGAACACGAACGACCCGCCGCTGACGAACGCGAACAGCCCGGCCATCGCGAACCCGGCCACGAGCACCAGCCCGACGAACGAGCGGTCGGTGAACAGGCTCCGGTAGGACCGCACGGTCGCCCGGAACCGGAACGGCTGCCGCCGCGCGGGCGGCAGGGTCTCCGGCAGCGCGAGCGCCGCCGCGATGCCGCTCGCCAGCCCGATCGCGGCGAGCGCCACGAACACCCCGCGCCAGTGCGTCCACGCCAGCAGCGCGCTGCCGAGCGTAGGGGCCAGCACTGGGGAAACGCCCATCACGAGGATGAGCTTGGACAGCAGTTTCGCCGCGGCGCGATCGGTGTAGAGGTCGCGCACCACGGCCAGCGCCAGCACCGCGCCCGCCGAGGCGCCCAGCCCCTGCAGCACGCGCGCCGCGCTCAGCAGCTCGACCGTCGGGGCCACCAGGCACAGCAGCGACGCGAGCACGTGGATCAAACTTCCCGCGACGAGCGGGATCCGCCGCCCCATCGCGTCCGAAAGCGGGCCGGCGATCAGCTGGCCGAGCCCGAGCCCCAGCACCGTTCCGGTGAGGGTGAGCTGGATCGTCGACTCCGTCGTCGACAGTTCGCGGGTGATGTCCGGCAGCGCCGGAAGATACATGTCGATGGACAGCGGCCCCAGTGCCACCAGAACGCCCAGCACGAGCACCAGCTTCAGCTGGCCGCCGGCCTTCGGCGCTTCGCGTGTTTCGTTCACGCCACTCCCCTTCGTCGTGAGCACGCCAGTCACTTACGACGAAGAGGGCCGAGAAATTCCGGAACCTCCGAACAGATCACACCCTGGGAATCCCGCTTGACAAACTCAGCCGAGGCCGAGGGCGAAGACGTGGAGGTCCGGATCGGACGGGAGCGTCACCGTCGCGATCTTCTTTCCGGCCGGGATTTCCAGCGGCGCGGTGGCGTAAACCGAGGCGCCGATTCCCTGGCCGCCGGGCTGATTCCGGTGCGCGGTGCGGGCCACGAGCGTATTGCCGAACACTGGTTCGGTTTTTCCGCCCGGCAACACCCAGTCACCGAACGAAAGATCGGCGGTCGCGGTCGTGCCGTCGGCGAACGCCACCGTCGCGCTCCCGCGATGGTCTCCGTTCGTCGCCGAACCGACGAAAAGCAGGCGGGCGGCTGAAGTTCCACCTAACTCAAGCTTCTGTCCGGACGCGACCGCGTTGTCCGGACGGCCCGACGGCGCGGCGGGCCAGACGAACGTCGTGCCCGCGACGTGGCCGGTCGACCCCGGAGCGAGACCGGCGTCCGCCAGTGCGTTCCGCGAATAGCTGTTTCCGGCGCCGTCGAAATTCGCCGAACCGCCGTCGCCGTCGTCGGAGATTCCGGCATTGTCGAAGGCGCCGACCAGGCTTCCCTTTGGCGCGACCACCACAATTACCGAGGAAGAAACCGAATGTCCGGCTCCGCGCAACGTCACCGGAACTTCGTAGTAACCCGCGGGAGTGCCCGCCGCGGCCGTGACGGTGAGTTCGGTTTTCCCGCTGCCGGTTCGGCTGTCGAGCCACACCGAACGCGGACCGGACACGGTGATCCCGGCCGGTGCCGACGTCGCGAGGTCCAGCGAGCGCAGGGGCACGCCGAGCCGCTGGCCGTTCACCGCGACCGTGCCGGAGCCGCCCGGTTCGACGGTCACCTGGTTGGCCGCCGAACCGACGAACGGTTCCTCACCGTCCCGATAGGACGGTGGCTGCGTGTTCGCCGCCCAGTTCCGGTCCGGTTGCGCGGACAGCGCGAAGTCGAGCCGACCGCCGTTGCGCGCGAGATCCTGCGGCACCGACGTGCGATCCCACCGGTGCCCGTTCAGCGTCAGGCCGTGGACGTACTGCGTGGTCGCCGAGGCTCCCGGCGCGCGGAGGTCCAGCGTGCGACCGCCGGGCAGCGTCAGCACCGCGCGCTCGAACAGCGGGCTGTGCACGGTGAGGTCGGGCGTGCCCGGAGTCGACGGATACAGCCCCAGCGCGGCCCAGACATACCAGGACGACTGTGCGCCGAGGTCGTCGTTGCCGGGCTCGCCGTCCGGAGTCGCGCTGAACAGGGTGGTCGCGATCCGGCGCACCACTTCCTGCGTCTTCCACGGCTGGCCGACGTGGTTGTACAGCCAGGGAACGCCGAAATCGGGTTCGTTGCCCGCCCACATGTACGGTTCGTTCGGGCCGACGTTGAGCTTCTGGAAGAACGTGTCGAGTCGCGCGGACACCGCGGCCGGACCGCCCATCGCGGTCACCAGCCCGGCCGTGTTCTGCGGCACGAGCCAGGTGTACTGCGCGGCGTTGCCCTCGTCGAACCCGTCCTGGCCGAAGGTGCCGGGCGGGGGCGGCTGATACGCCAGACCGTCCGGGAAGCGGCCGTCCTGGCCGCGCGGCTGCAGGTAGCCGGTCGCCGGGTTGAACAGGTGCTGCCAGTTCTGGCCGCGTTTCGCGAAGTCGCGGGCGACGCCTTGGTCGCCGATCGCGCCCGCGAACTGCGAGATGGCGAAATCGTCGATCGCCCATTCCAGCGTGATCGAGGCGCCGACGCGCGCGTGGTCGCCGCGGGAAGCGTCGTTGTTCGGCAGGTAGCCGCGGGCGAGGTAGTCCGCGATCCCCCGGCGCTCCTGGTACGCGCCGGGCGTTTCGTCGACCGACGTCGCGCCCTTGACCAGGTACTTCAGCGCGGTCTTGACGTCGAAGTCGCGCGCGCCGAAAGCGTAGAGACTGGACAGCAGCGCGACGGAACTGTCGCCGGTCATCTGCCCGGTGTAGCCGTTGGCCATCGGCCAGCGCGGCCACCAGCCGCCCTGGACCGCGTCGTTGGTCAGCGACTGCGCCATGTCGCTGGCTTCCTTCGGGAACAGCATCCCGTGCAGGGGCGCGAGCGAGCGGTAGGTATCCCAGTCGGAGAAGTTGGCATATTGCGCGTGCCCGGCCGGAAGCGTGCGGATCTGGTTGTCGAAGCCGATATAGCGGCCGTCGACGTCGTTGAACGTGTTGGGGTGCATCAGGCCGTGGTAGAGCGCGGTGTAGAACGTCTTGAGCTGCGCGGAATCCTTGCCCGCCACGCGAATCCGGCCGAGCGCGTCGTGCCAGGCGTCCCGCGTGCTCTGGCGGACTCCGGCGAAGTCCCAGCCGGGCACTTCGGCGGCCATGTTCTTCTTCGCGCCCTCAACGTCCACATAGGACATCGACACCTTCGCGTGCACCACGCCCGCGTCGCCGAACGTCAGGTACGCCCCGGCCTTCGGCGCGTCGACCTGGTCGCTGCCCGGTTGGACGGTTTTGCCGTCCCAGGTGCCGTGCGCGGTGAACGGACGGTCGAAGGCGATGTCGTAGTAGACGGTGTACTTGTTGGGCTTGCCGCAGAAACGCCCGGTCGTGGCTTGCCCGCTGACCTCCCGGTCGCCGGTGATCCGCAGGGTGGCCGCCGAGTTGCCCGCCAGGCTCGCGCCGCCCTTCACCAGGACCTGCGCGTTCTGCCCCGCCGGGAAGGTGAACGCCGCGAGCCCCGTGCGCGTGGTCGCCGTCAGCTCGCTGCGCACCCCCGAGTCCGGAAAGGCGACCGCGTAATAACCCGGTTCGGCCTGCTCATTGTCGTGGGTGAACCGCTCGACGCGGTCCCACGGTTTCGCCCCGACGTCGCCGGTGACCGGCAGAATCGGGACGTCGCCGAAGGCGTTGCAGCCGACCGACGCGTGGTCGAGGCTGAACCCGCGGATCTTGTCGCTGTGGTACTGGTAGCCGGCGTAGGACCCGTCGGTGTCCGGCGAGAACTGCATCATCCCGAACGGCGCGGCCGGGCCGGGAAAGTTGTTGATCTCGCCGACGGAAGTCCCGCCGCGGCCGGTGCCGATGAGCGGGTCCACGTACGCCGCCGGATCGCCGGCCAACGGGGTTTGCGGCGCGGCCGCCGCCGCGGTCCCCGCCCCGACGACGACCGCCGTCACCAACGCTGCCACGACCGAGTACCGCACGGCGCCTCCCAGACCTCGTGCTGTCCGACCTTTCCGGCTGGCGGACCGCGAGGTCAACCGAATGACAGAGATCTGGCCGGTTTCGGGCGGACAGACATCCGACCGGCGGCACGCCGCGCTGCCCGGTCCTCGCCGACCGGAGGTCCGTGAGGGGAACCCTGAGGGACTCTGATTCCGTGAGGGTTCCCCTCACGGACCTCCGCGCCGAGGCGGCAAGCGGGCTAACCTCGGCGGACATGACAGAACCCGCCACCCGGGACGTCGAGGGCTACGAGGTCGGCTCCAGCGTCTCCGTCATCCGCGAATACGCCACCGAGCCCGGCGCCGGGCCGCGGCTGCACCGGCATCCCTACCGCGAAACCTTCGTCATCCAGCGCGGACGCGCGTTGTTCACCATCGGCGAGGAGCAGCGCGAAGGCGTCGCCGGGGAGGTGCTCGTCGCGCCCGCGAACACGCCGCACAAGTTCGTGTCCCTCGGTCCCGGACCGTACGAGGCCGTGCACATCCACGAGAACGACCGGTTCGTCACCGAGTGGCTGGAGTGAGGTCGAGCCGCATTTGTACGTCCCGTGTATCCCGCTCGGCGATGCTCGGCCCGGACCGACCAGGACCGGGAGGACACGGATGCTCAGGAAACTCGCAGTGCTCACCGCAGGGGCCGCGGCGGCGGCCGCGGTCGCCGTCGCCGCTCCGGGCGTAGCCGCGGCGCTGCCCGCGGCGAACATGGAGGCCGTGCTGCTCGCGGCCCAGATCGACCCGCAGCGCGCCGACAGCACGCAGACGCCGGGCGCGCACGACAGCGTCCTGCTGGTCGAGAAGGCGCTGCAGGCGAAGGGGCTGCTGGACGCCAAGTACGTCGACGGCTACTTCGGCACCACCACGATCGACGCCTACTCGAAGTACCAGAAGTCGCTGGGCTACACCGGACTCGACGCGTCCGGACTGCCCGGCAAGACGTCGCTGGAGAAGCTCGGCTCCGGCAGGTACACGGTGACGAACGTGGTATCCGCGGGCAGCCACGTGACATACCACGGCGTCACGCTGAACACGCGCACCAAGGCGATGCTGCAGGCGGCGGAAAAGCTGTTCGGCAAGGAAGTCGGCCTCACCCAGGGTTCGTACAACCCGGGCGGCGTCGGCGCGTCGGCCGGAACGCACGACGGCGGCGGCGCGTTCGACGTTTCGGTCGCGAACATGTCCTCGGCGACCCGCACCGAATTCGCCAAGGATCTCCGGAAAGTCGGGTTCGCGGCCTGGGTGCGCACGCCGGACCAGGGCGATTGGGGCTACCACATCCACGCGATCGCGGTGAACGATCCCGACCTGTCCTCGGGCGCGCAGCACCAGGTCGGCGCCTATTACCTCGGGCAGAACGGCCTGGCCAACCACGGCAAGGACGACGGCCCCGCGGTCAACCCGAAGCTGACCTGGGAGCAATACCAGCGCGGCTGACTCACCCGGCCGCCGCATTTGCTGGCGCGAGTGCGGCGGCCGTGGTTTTCTGGCGGCATGGCGGGAAAAACATTTCGGTTCGGGGTCGTCGCGGCAGCACAGGAGGGCGGCGGGAAATGGCGCGAAACCGCCCGCCGCGCGGAGGATCTCGGATATTCGACCCTGCTGTCGCCGGACAATCTCCATTCCCCGACCCCCACCGCGTCGCTCGCCGTCGCCGCGTCGGTGACGACCGAACTGCGGGTCGGGACGTTCGTGTCCGCCAGCCCGCTGCGCACGCCGCGCGCGGCCGCGTGGGAGGCGCACAGCCTCAGCGTGCTCACCGACCGCCGGTTCGAAATGGGGATCGGCACCGGGATCCCGGCGATGCGCGAAGCCGCCGCCGAACTGGGCCTGCCGTACGGCACCGGTCCGCAGCGCCTGGCCCAGGTGTCGGACACGATCTCGCACCTGCGCCGCCTCGACGGGGACGCGCACACGCCGGTGATGGTCGCCGCGGGCGGCCCGAAAAGCCGCCGGCTGGCCGGGGAACGGGCGGACATCGTCACTCTCGCCGGCAGCGTCCTCGCGTCGCGTGCCGAGACCGCGGCGAACGCCGCCGAGATCCGCGCTGCGGCGGGCGGACGGGAGGTCGAACTGGCGATGAACATTTTCGTCGTCGGCGAGGAGATCCCGCCGTGGATCCGCGGTTTCGTCGGGCACGACATCGACACCCTCGTCGAACACGACTCCCTCGCCCTCCTGCGCGGCGGACCGGCCGCGATGGCCGACGAACTGCAGCGGCGGCGGGAGGAACTCGGGGTTTCGTACTTCAGCGTGAACGGCGCTTTCCTCGAGGACTTCGCCCCGGTGGTGGCTCGGCTCGCTGGCCGCTGACTGCGCGCCAGGCCTGTTCCGGAGCCTCGCACTTACCGCCTGAAGGCCGCTTCCCGAAGCCCCGGTGATCACCCGACTCCCCCGACGCCGACCCGCCCGCCGGGAATAGCCGCGCCTTCCGGGGAATTGCACCGAGGGTGAAAGCTGTGACCTACCGCCAGTTCGGCGGCCCGGAAGTGCTGACGTTGTCCGAACTCGCCGTGCCGGAGCCGGGGCCGGGCGAGGTGCGCGTGCGGATCGTCGTGTCCGCGGTGAACCCGACCGACTGGAAGGCGCGCTCCGGCTCCTCCCGCTTCGGTGCCGAGGCGCAGTTGTCCGTGCCCAACCAGGACGGGGCCGGCGTCGTGGACGCGGTCGGGCCCGGGGTGGACGGATTCTCCGAGGGCGACCGGGTGTGGCTGCTGCTGGCCGCCGCGCACGCGCCGTTGTCCGGGACCGCGCAGGAGTACACCGTGCTTCCGGCGGACCGGCTCGTCCCGCTCCCCGACGAGGTCGGGTTCGACGAGGGGGCCGCTTTCGCGATCCCGGCTCTCACCGCGCACCGCGCGCTCACTGTCGCGGAGGACGGACCGCAGCGGCTCGCCCCGAACGCGTTGGCTGGCAAGACCATTCTGGTCAGCGGCGGCGCGGGCGCGGTCGGGAACGCCGCGATCCAGCTGGCGCGCTGGGCCGGAGCGACCGTGATCGCCACCGTCAGCACCGAGGACAAGGCCGCGCTCGCGCGCGCCGCCGGGGCGCAGCATGTCGTGCGGTACACCGAAGGCGACGTCGCCGCGGCGATCCGGGACATCGCGCCGGACGGGGTCGACGTGATCGTGGAGGTCGCCGTCGGCGTGAACGCTCCCCTGCACACCGCGGTACTCCGCCCGCGCGGCGTCGTCGCGGCCTACGGCGACGACCGCGGAAACGGAACCGTGACTGTCGACTTTGGACAGAACGTTTTCCTCAACAGCCGCTACCAGTTCGTGGTCCTCTACACCGTCGGATTCGACCGCCTACGCGCCGGTGCGGAAGACCTGAACGCCGCTCTGCGCGACGGCGGGCTCCGGCTCGGCCCAGACCACGGCCTGCCCGTGCACCGGTTCCCCCTGGCGGAAACCGCTCGCGCGCACGAAGCGTCGCAGAAAGGCGTCACCGGGAAGGTGCTGATCGACGTCAGCTGAACACCGGCTCGACTCCGGTCAGCTCCACGCTCGCCGCCCACAACCGGGCGGCGGCGTCGGCGTCCGCGTACGGCCCGCGCACCGGTTCCGGCCGGGGCCGTCCCTTGAGACCGAACACGCGCGGACCCCAGATCTGACCACTGTGGACATCCGGACCGACCGCCGCCCGCACCGCTGGCCTCGCGCCGCCGTCCTTGCCCTGCAAGGCAATCCGCGCGAGGCTCAGCTTCTTGCTCCGCACGTGCAGCGGCGGCCGGTCCGGAGTCAGGCTGTCCAACGCCCCGCCCGGATGCGCGACGACACTCAGCCTGCTGCTGCCAGCCGCTCGCAGCCGCCGATCCAGCTCCAGCGCGAAGAGCGTCTGCGCGAGCTTCGACCGTTCATACGCGGTTTTCGGCTGATAGCTCTGCTTACTCTCGAGATCGTCGAAATCGAGTTTCGCTGACTTCGCCGCGAAACTGCCCATCGTCACGATCCTCGCGCCCGGCTTCAGCCGGTCCCGCAGCGCCGCCGTCAGCGCGAAGTGCCCGAGATGGTTGACCCCGAACGTCATCTCGTGCCCGTCCTTGGTCTCCCGCCGCTCCGGCCCGTCGAGATACACCCCCGCGTTCAGCACGACCGCGTCGAGTTCCCCGACGTCGATCCCCTTCACCGACGCCAGATCGGCAAGGTCCAGCCGCGCCCATGACGCGCGCACCCCCGGCACCCGCTCGCGAAGGACCTTCACCGCGACCTCCGCCTTCGCCGCGTCCCGGCTGCCGAGCACCACCTCCACCCCCGCCTCGGCCAGCTGTTCCGCGACGAAGTAGCCGATCCCCGCGTTGCCCCCGGTCACCAGCACCGTCATGACACCCTCCTAAATCTGAAGTGATTCTAACTTTAAACCCACTTCAGCTTTGGGGTAGACTGGGGTCCGTGGTCAACACCGGACGACGCGAACGCCGCAAACTCGAAACCCGCCGCAAGCTGGACGAGGTCGCGCTGCGGCTGTTCCTGAAGCACGGCTACGACGGGGTGACCGTCGCGCAGATCGCCGAAGAGGCCGACATCTCCGTCGCGACCCTGTTCGCGCACGTCCCGGACGGCAAAGACGCCCTGATCTTCGACGACGGCTCGGAACGCCGAGCCGGAATCGTCGCCGCGGTCCGAGACCGCGCCCCGGCCGAACCGGTCCTCGATGCCCTGCACCGCTTCTTCGCCGCCCGCGGCCCGTATTCGACGGACCTCCCGCCGGAACACGCCCCGAAACGCGACCTGATCGTGCAGACGCCCGCCCTGCGCGAATACGCGCGCCGCCTGTGGCACTCCTGCGAACCCGAACTGACGACCGCACTAGCCGAGGAAAGCGGCCTGCCCGCGGACGACCCGGCCGTGCGCGCTTTGGCGCGATTCGTACTGGAAATCCCGGATCTCACCGGCACCGCGGCGGATCCTTCTGCCGCGCTGGCGTCCGTCTTCGCGCTGCTTAAATCCGGCTGGAGAACCCTCAACAGTCCGCACTGACCTCGCGCACCTCGGCAAGCACCCCCCGCACCAGCACCCCGAACTCCCCGCCCCCCGCGCCGATCCACTCGTCATGCGCGATCTCCCAGGCGAGCGCACCCACCTTCGCCGCCACCCGCGCGGTCCGGCCCGCGACACCGCGCCTCTCCAGCGCCCCGATCATCGCCTCCACCAAACCGATCCGCTTGCGCGCTTCCCGCTCCCCCAGCTCCGGATTGGCGTCCAGCACAGCCTGCCGCCGCGCGCTGAACTCGCGCCGCTCGCCGGTGAAAACCTCCTGGCCGAGCACATCGAGGGCATGCGCCACCACCTCGAGCGGCCCAGCCCCCCGCGGCGCCGCGGCGATCGCGTCGACCAGCAGGTCGGTCATCGCACTTCCGCCGAACAGCACCTCCCGCTTGTCCGGAAAGTGCCGGAAGAACGTGCTCTTGGTCAGCCCCGCACGCTCCGCGATCTCGATCACGGTCGTGTTTTCGTAGCCGCGCTCCTCGAACAGGTCGAGTGCCGCGGCGGCGAGCCGTCCTGGTGCGTCGGGTTGCCAGCGAGCCATGAAACGAAGTCTACGGGACTAAGTCTCGTCGCTAGGGTACAGTTGATGAGACCAAGTCCCATCACTCCCGAGGAGACGAGCGATGAGCAGAGCTGTCCGTTACCACCGCTTCGGCGGACTCGACGTACTCGACCTGCAGAACGTGCCCGAACCGCACGCCGGGCCGGACGAGATTCGCGTCCGGGTCACCGCCGCCGGACTGAATCCGATGGACTGGCAGATCGCCGCGCAGCCCGAAATAGCGGCGCGGTTCGGCATCACCCTTCCCGCCGGGTTCGGCAGCGATTTCGCCGGAGTGGTCGACGAAGCGGGAGCCGAAGCCTCCGGATTCGCCGTGGGCGAACGGGTGTACGGGGGCGCGATCGGCCGGTCCGTCGCCGATCACATCCTGATCAAAACGCCCGCCGCGACGGTGTGGCGCACTCCGGACGGCATTAGCGACGAGGTGGCGAGCACGCTTCCGGTCGCAGGCCTGACGGCGTCCGCCGCGCTCGCCGCGATCGGGCTCCGCGCCGGGGACACCGTCCTGATCGGCGGGGCGGCGGGCGGCGTCGGCATCTTCGCCGTGCAGCTGGCGAAACTGGCGGGGGCCCGCGTGCTCGGCACCGCCTCCGAACGCACCTTCGACTTCCTCCGCGAACTCGGCGCCGAACCCGTGGCATACGGCCCTGGCCTTCCGGACCGGGTGCGGGCGTTGGCACCCGAAGGGATCACGGCGGCGACCGATCTCTTCGGCAGGGAGACGGCCGAGACCGCGCTCGAACTCGGCGTGGCGCCCGAACGGATCTCCACCGTCGCCGACGGTCCCGCTCTGCCGGGAGTGCGCGCGACGGGTGCGTTCAACGCGGAACCGGGTGCGCTCGAACGCATCACGGACGCGATCCGCTCCGGCGAGCTGACCGTGCCGATCGCGGCGACCTTCCCGGTCGAGCAGATCCGCGAGGCGGTGACAATGCAGGCCGGCCGGCACGCGCACGGCAAGATCGTGGTCGCGCTTTAAGCCGGCCCGGAACGCGAAACAGTTTCAGCAGCCGCGGAATCCTCCGCGAACGCCGGACCGCCCGGCGCGATCCTTTCCGGCAGACGCCGGAAACCCCGTTCCTCCCAACGGACCCGGCCTTTCCCCGAACCGGACCCGGCGCCGTTCGCCTGCGGTTACCACAGTCGGAAGATCCGGCGGAACCTGACTTTCGCAGGTATCGGAGAGACTCCGGTCACCGGTATACCTTGACACCGGTCCAGGAAAGGTCTGGACCACTCTGCGGACCGGTACCGCCGTCCGAACGGACGCCGCCGCGTCCGCCCGAGTCGTCCTATGTGGAGGCAACATGCACCGGCTGGACGCGGCACAGGATTACGCGCTCGGTTTGTTCCGCATCGTCGTCGGGTTCCTCTTCGCCTGCCACGGCGTGAAATCGCTGTTCGGGGTGCTCGGCGCCCACGGCGCGGCTCCGGTGGGCTCGTGGCCGGGCTGGTGGGCCGCGCTCATCCAGCTCGTCGCGGGCGGGCTCGTCCTGCTCGGCGCCGCGACGCGGATCGCGGCGCTGATCGGGTCCGGGTCGATGGCGTACGCCTACTTCTCCGTCCATGTGCCGCAAGGGCTTTTCCCCATCGAGAACGGCGGCGAGGCGGCCGCGATGTTCTGCTGGGCGCTGCTGCTGCTCGCGTTCACCGGCCCCGGCCGGTTCGCGCTCAGCGGGGCGCTTTCGGCGATGCGGCCGCGCGCCTCGCGCGTCGGAGCGGTCCCGCACGCCTGACGAAACCACCGCCTATCCCCGGGTCGACCCGCGCACGAGCAGTTCGTACTCCGCCGGCCCGGGGATCGGCGGCTCGATTCCTTCGACCCGGTCGGCGAGCACCGCGACCGCGGTCCGGGCCAGCTGCACCGGCCGCAGATCGACCGCGGTGATCGGCGGAACGCTCGACCGCGTGTGCTCGGAATCGGAATCCGCGCCGCACGCGATGCGCACGTCGCCGGGCACCGCCCAACCCCGCGCCAGCGCGGCGGCGAGCACCCCGGCCGCGTGCCGTCCGGTCTGGCAGTACACCGCGTCCGGCGGCGAAGCCAGTCCGAACAATTCTTCTCCCGCCTCGCGGCCGCCCGCCTCCCCCGCGACCTCCGCGCGCCGCACCGCGAGCGGCTCCTGCCCGCGAACGCGAACCCAGTCCAGGTAAGCCTTTTCGGCGTCCAGATTCCATTCGTTGCGATCGGTGCCCAGCACCGCCGCGACCCGCGTTCCGCCCGACTCGGCGAGGTGGTCGAGCACCTCGGCGACGATCCGCCCGGTGCCGAGGTCGAGGTAGTCCGGCGACGCGGGCCGCGCCGGATCCCTTCCGACGCCGAGGAACGGCACGCATTCCCGGTCCAGCATCGTGATCAGCGGGTCGTTCTCGACCGGTTCGGTGATCAGGAACCCGTCGCAGGCGAGCCCGACCGCGGGCGCGTCGGCACGCGTCGGATCCGGCACCAGCATCAGCCCGTACCCGCGTTCCACCGCGGCCAGCGCGGCCGACCCGGCGAACCGCAGGAAGTAGTCGACGCCTTCCAGGAACGCGGTGTCCGACGGGTCGAGCGGCCGCACCACCAGCCCGAGCACCCCGAGCCGGCTCGACCGCAGCCCGCGCGCGACCGTGTCCGGCCGGTAGCCCAGCTCGCGCGCCGCCTCCCGCACCCGCTCCGCGGTCTCGGCCGCGACCGTCCCGTTCCCGCTGAAGGCGTGCGACACCGTCGTCGGCGAAACCCCCGCGCGGCGGGCGACGTCCTTGATGGTCGCGCGCGTCCTTTTCCCGGCCATAGCGCAGCAGCCTAACCTCGCCCAAATCGTTTTGGCACGGACTGCGGCGAGAGGATTGCCCAAATCGATTTGGGTCCTTACCGTGGCCCGAGTCGCTTCCCCGGTCCGGAGGTACGCCATGACCGCTCCCGCCACCCCGCCCGTGTCGCCCGGCACGTCCGCGCCGCCCCCTGCCCGGCCCGGGCGCGGCCCCCGCGTGGAAGCCCACGGCATCGACGTCATCGGCGACCACGAACGGCACGGCCGCGCCCGCGACCTGTTCGGGGTGTGGGCGGCGCCCAGCGTCAGCTACCTCAGCCTGGTCGTCGGCGGCGCGCTGGTGCTCAGCGGATTGAGCCTGCCGCAGGCGCTCGCGGTGATCGTCGTGGGCAACCTGTTCTGGGCGCTGGTCGGCCTCGTCGCGGTCAGCGGCCCGGCGGCGGGCGCGCCGAGCGAGGTCATCATGCGGGCCATGTTCGGCACGCGCGGCAACCGGTTCGTGATCGGCCTGAACGGCTGGCTCGTTTCGGTCTGCTACGTGGCGCTGAGCTGGTCCGCGGCCTCGGTGACCGCCTTCAGCCTGTGCGCGCGGCTCGGCATCGGGCTGAACACCCTGGGCAAGGTCCTCGTGATCGTCGCGATCGCCGCCGCGACGCTGGTGATCAGCGTCTACGGCCACTCCGTGATCGTGCGCCTGTACCTTCCGCTGGCCATCGTGACGACCGCGGTTTTCCTGGTGCTGGGCGGATTCCTGATCCGGCACACCGCATGGAGCTACCAGCCCCCGGCACCGCTGCACGGAGTCGCGCTGTGGGCGGCGCTGGCCGGTGGCGTAGCGCTGGTCGCGTCGGCTTCCCTGTCCTACAACAACAGTGCGGACTTCGCGCGCTATCTGCCGCGCGACACCAAACCGTTCGCCGTCGCCGCCTGGACCACCGCTGGAGCGTTCCTGCCGAGCATCGTGTTCACCGCACTCGGCGCGTTCGCGGCGACCACTTTGGACATGAGCGATCCGCAAGCCGCGCTGGAATCCGTTCTGCCGCCGTGGTTTACGCCGATCTTCCTCGTCGCGGTCATCCTCGGCGCGATCGCCAACAACGCGATGACCGTGTACAGCTCGGGCCTCGCGCTGCAGGCGATCGGCGTCCGCCTGCGCCGCTCCCGCAGCGTTCTGCTGGACGGCACCGCCGGGGTCCTGCTCACCCTGTACGCCCTGCTCGTGTCGGACTTTCTCAAGGCAGTCAACGACATGATGCAGCTGATGGTCGTCGTGCTCGCCCCGATGATGGCGATCTACGTGACGGATCTTCTGCTGCGCCGCAACCGCTACGACGGGCACGCACTCGCCGACGAACGCCGCGGCGGCCCGTTCTGGTACGTCGGCGGCGTGCACTGGCCCGGAATCGCCGCCCTCGTCCTCGGCGCGACAGCTTCCGCGTCCTGTCTCGCCGTACCCGGGATGTACACCGGGTTCGTCGCCGGCGCAGCGGGCGGAATCGACTTCTCGCTGCCGGCGGGAATGCTGCTCGCTGCCGGCGTCTACGTACTCACCGGCCGTCCCCGCGCCACTGCCTGACCTCGATCGCAAGGAACAAGCATGCATCTCATAGTCAACGAGCCCGACGCCGCCGCCCGCGAAAAGCGCGGCCTGGCCGAACCGGTGGTGACCCGATGACCCCGGTGCACTACCGCGGCGGCCGGATCTTCACCGCGAGCCCGTCCGGCTGGGCGGAATCCATGGTCGTCCGCGGCGAAACCATCGAATACGTCGGCAGCACCGCGGAGGCCGACCGGCTCGACGCGCGAGCGGTCGAACTGGACGGAGCCTTCGTGCTCCCCGGTTTCGTCGACGCGCACACCCACCTGGTCTCGATGGGCGAAGCCCTGGAGCAGGTCGACCTGTTCTCCGCAACCTCGCCCGAAGACCTCCAGCACCGGCTCGCGCGCGCCGCGGCAGACGATCCGTCCGCGCCGCGAATCCTGGGCCGCAGCTGGCTTTTCGACGCACTCGGCGGCCAAGCACCGCACCGGCAGCTGATCGACGCGGCGGTCCCGGAGCGTCCGGTGTATCTCGCCGCGAACGACCTCCACTCGGCGTGGGTGAACAGCGCCGCGCTGCGCGAACTGGGCATCGACCGCGACACCCCCGACCCGCTCGACGGGCGGATCGGCCGCGACGCTTCCGGCGAACCGGACGGCATGCTCTACGAAACCGCTGCGCTGCAACTGATGCGCCACTTCCTCGAGGATCAGACCAGCGATACCGACCGTGACCGCGCACTGGCCTCCGCGTTCACGCACTACCTCGCGGACGGCGTCACCACTGCGGTCGACATGGCGCTCACCGAGACCGATCTCGCCGCACTGGAACGGGCTCTCGACCACGGTCGGCTTCCCTTGCGCGTCGCCGCGCACTGGCTGATCGAGCGCACCGGAAACACCGAGGACGACCTCCGCCAGGTCGAGCGCGCGGCGGAGTTGAGCGCACGGCTGTCCGGGCCGTGGCTGCGGGTGGCCGGGATCAAAGTGATGGTCGACGGAGTCATCGACACCTGTACTGCGGCCATGAAAAAGCCCTTCGCGGACGGCAGCCACCCCGGACCGTTGTGGCCGTTGGACGCACTGGCCCCAGTCGTCGCGGCGGCGGACGCGGCCGGTTTGCAGGTCGCGATGCACGCCATCGGCGACGAAGCGTCGGACATCGCGCTGTCGGCGCTGGAGCACGCGATCGAGGTCAACGGTCCGCGCGATCGGCGGCATCGTCTCGAACACCTGGAGACCGTGACCCCGGAGAACGTCAAGCGGCTGGCGAAACTCGGTGCTGTCGCGTCGATGCAGCCGGTGCACGCGGACCCGGCGATCCAGGACAACTGGCGCGCGATGCTGGGCGACGACCGCGTACAGCGCGGCTACCCGTGGCCGGAAATGACCGCGGCGGGCGCCGTCCTCGCGTTCGGCTCCGACGCCCCGACCGCGCCGCATCCGCCGCTGCCGAACATGTTCATCGCGACGACCCGCCGGTCCGCCCTGAACCCCGAATTGGAACCCAACCTGCCGGAATACGCCCTGCCCTTGGCCGAAGCCCTCGCCCACGGCACTCGCGACGCCGCGTACGCGTGCCGATGGGACGGTCTGACCGGACAGCTCGCGCCGGGCTTGGCGGCGGATTTCGTCGTGCTGGACGTCGATCCGTTCGCCGAAGCACCGGACGCGCTGCTGCGGGCGCGGGTGCGCCAGACTTTCGTGGCAGGCAAATCCGTTTGACGCGTCCGCCGGGGTTGGGCAGGGTGGTGATCATGCGGTTTTCGGTCTGCATCCCCAACTTCGGCGACTTCGCCGACCCGCGCGCGGTCGCCAAGGTCGCCTCGGCGGCGGAAGAGGCGGGCTGGGACGGCCTGTTCGTCTGGGACCACGTGGTGCTGGACAAACGTCCCGGCCGCCCCTTCGGCGATCCGTGGATTCTGCTGGCCGCGGCGGCACTGGCCACCAGCCGGGTCCGGCTGGGCCCGATGGTCACGCCCGTCGCGCGCCGCCGCCCGCAGCAACTGGCGCGTCTGGTGTCCACTTTGGACAATCTGTCCGGCGGCCGGGTGGTGTTCGGCGTCGGGCTGGGCGCGCCGCTCGACGCGGAGTACGCGGACTTCGGCGAATCCGCCGATCCGAAGGCGATCGCCGAGAAGCTGGACGAGGGCGTCGACCTGATCGCCCGCTTCTGGACCGGCGAACCGGTGACGTTCTCCGGCAAGCACTTCACCGCGCGCGACATCACGCTGCTGCCCGCGCCGGTGCAACGCCCGCGCCCGCCGGTCTGGGTGGCGGGCCGATGGCCCAACCGTCGCCCGATGCGCCGCGCGGCCCGCTGGGACGGGGTGGTGCCGATCTTCGAATCCGCCGGTCCCACGGGTTTGCCGGAACTCGCCGAGGTGCGCGACCTCATCGCGTACATCCGGAGCCAGCGGACCGCGGACGCCCCCTTCGACGTGGTGGTCGGCGGAACGAGCCCGAACGACCCGGCGAAGGCGCGCAGCCTGGTCGCACCGCTGGCCGAGGCCGGGGTGACGTGGTGGGAGGAGAGCCTGCCGTTCGGGAGCGCGGACGAGGACAAGCTGGAGCCCGTACTGCGGCGGGTGGAGGCCGGGCCGCCTGTTCTTTAGACCTGCCCTGGCTGTGATCGTGGCCGGATGGTGCCCGGATTCCACGTTGCGGTGCGCGGGCCATCGCTCGACGGCTGGCGGACTGTTGCTGGCCTGGCTGCACTCGCTGGTTCAGCGCGACCGACCACGACTGACTAAGCACGCGGCCTCGATCGAACGCCCGCCAACGCCGCAATGTCAGACCATCGCCGATCAGGCACCCGCCCGAGATCCAACATCGCAGAGCTGGACCCCCCCTCAGCCCGGCACACAGCGCGACCGACCATGGCTACTCGTCAGCGCCGCCGCGATCGAATGCCGCCCCGCACCTTCACAAACCGGATCACCGCAGGCCTGACCAACCGAAACCCCGGCGGCGTCAGTGTGCCTGCCCCGACTCCGCCAGCGCGTCGATCGCCCCCACCAGCTCGTTCAGCGCGGGCACCGCGGCCGCGATCAGATGCCGCCACGCCGGGTGCACCCCGTCCAGCGCCGCGGCCAGGATCGCGGCGTTGTGGCCCTGCCAGCGCTCGACCGCGGCGCGGCCGGTGTCGGTGAGTTCGAGCGCCACCGTCCGGCGGTCGTCCCCGCCGCTCGTGCGGGTGACCAGGTCCCGCGAACGGAGCCCCGTCACCATCGTCGTCACGGAATTCGGCGCGAGCTTCAGCAGCTGCGCGATCCGGCTCGGCCGCGCGCCCGGGTTTTCGAAGAGGCAGGACAGCAGTTCCAGCTGCGCGACCGACAACGTGTTGTCCGGGTCGGCGGTGCGCGCGGCCCGCCGCATGGCGCGGCGGAGGCGGGCGACGACGTCGGCGAGGGCGGGTTCGGGCGCGGTCACCGGGCCCGCTCCGGGCGTGCGGCCAGCCCGGTCGCCGCGGCCAGTACGCCCGCTCCGGCCAGCACCGCCAGCGCGGCCGGTTCCCCGCCGGTGTGCAGGCACAGTGTCACCAGCGCCACGCCGAGCGCCGTCCCCAGTCCGCGCGCCATGTTCACCAGTCCTCCTCCGGTGGCCGACATCCGCGCCGGGATCGCGCTCATGACAGCCGAGTTGTTGGCTGGAATGAACACTCCCAGACCGAGCCCGGCCACCACCAGCGACACGCCCACCTCCCAAGGAGCGGACGCCGGCCCCAGCGCCGCGCATCCGGCCGCCGCGACGAGCGCGCCCAGCACGGTGCGCCCGCGGGAGCCGAGCCGCTTCGGCAGCACTCGGTCGGCCAGCACCGCGGCCACCGCGAACCCGGCGGGAAGACACGTCAGCACCGCGCCGGTCCCGCCCGCCGTGCCGAGGACCTGCGGCAGCAACGTCAGCGGCCCGAACAGCACGAGGTATCCGCACAGCGCCCCGGCCAGCCCCAGCGACACCACCGGCGGCCGCAGCACCGACAGCTGCAGGATCGGGCTGCTCGCCGCCTTTTCCCGCAGCACGAACCCGATCGCCGCGCAGACCGTCGCCCCGGCCAGCGCGACCAGCAGCCACGTCGGCATGTCCAGGCCGGACACCCCGGAGATCACCAGCAGCAACGCCGTCGAGGCGGTCGCGAGGAGTCCGACGCCAGCGCCGTCGAACCGGCCCAGCGGTGTGCGCTCGCGAGTACGCGGCAGCAGGTAGCGTCCGGCGATCAGCCCGGCCAGCCCGACCGGCGCGTTGACGAGAAAGACCCACCGCCAGCCGACAGTGTCGACCAGCAATCCACCCACCGCGGGCCCAAGCGCGAGCCCCAAGGCCTGCGCCGCCGCCTGCACCCCGAGCGCGGCGCGCGCCCGGTCCTCGCGCACGCTGCGCACGACCAGCGCGACGCTGTTGGCCTGCAACATCGCTGCCCCGATCGCCTGCACGACCCGGAACGCGACCAGCCACCCCAGCGTCGGCGCCAGCCCGCACGCGACGGACGCGACGGTGAACACGCCGAACCCCTGCACGTACGTGAGCTTCCGCCCGACCGCATCGGCCACCCGTCCGACCGCGGCCAGCAATCCCACGAGCGCGAGCAGATATGCCAACGACACCCACTGCACGGCGGCCAGCGGAGCCCCGTACTCGCGCTGCAGCGCGGGAAAGGTGAGCGTGACGATGCTGGCGTCGAGCTGCCCCATGAAGGCCCCGAAACACACCGCGCCGACCGCGAACCACCCAGCCTTCGGATGCTCCCGCACCGCCGCCGGACGAGCCCGCTCCAGGCCGATCGTCACTGCCGCCTCCCGGTCGATTAGTTCTGTTACAGAACTACTGTACGGGATGTACGTACATATGGCAGCCCCGGGATGGTGACGTTTACCTGAGCGGAGGGGTGAGATAGGTCGCCTGCCGAGTTAAGCGAAGGTGACGACGCTTGACCTGACGGGGAGTTCTTCCTCGTCTTCGCTGCTGAAGGCTTGGGCGATGCGCAGCAACCGGTCCAGGAAATCCGGGATGTCCTTCGCGATCTCGCCCGGCCTGATCGACTCGATCGAGCCGTCGTAGACCTGGTTCGCGACGCCGCGCCCGCCGCCGTCCGAGGCGAAGACTGCCAGCCGCTCAGCGGCGACTTCGGGTGCCCAGGCGAGAGTGTCGGAGCGGTGCATAGGCGTTGTGCAGGTTCGCGAGGCTGGCTCCCCTGATGAACGCGTATAGGTCGAGCAGCGACTGCGACCGCCCGTCACTGTGTCCGGCTCAAGGCGGCCTCAACGGCCGAAGATGGCCTGGATGCGAGGCAGATAGCCGTCGATCGCTCAGCGCATGTCGTCAACTCCGCACACGCTACGGTGCACCCAGGCGTCACCGCCCTGAGTGCACCGCCCTCAACCGCACCTCACTGCTGATACGGAGCCGCCGCCGACTGGGCCGCCGTGATCAGCGCGCCCTTGTTCTTCGGCCAGAACGTGCTGTCCACGCACGAATACCGCGGCAAGAACCCGCCGCAGCTGCCGCTTTGCCCGCCGACCTCGAACGTGAAGCTCGCGACTCCCAGTGCGCCGTACGTGAAGTCGTCCGTCGTGCCGCTCGTCGAATAACCCACGGTTTCCGTGTTCGTCCCCACCAGATACCCGTTCGAAGCGCTGAACTTCTCCCCCAGCTTCCGCAGCGCGGCGTCATTCGGCGCGGGGTCCGACGTGAAGCCCCACGGGACAATGATGTCGTTCCCGTAGCTGTGCAGCGTGATCATCGTGCCGCGCGCGGTGTCCGGAGCCGGGTCGTTGTCGTCGCTGCCGCGCTGTTCCGGGTAGATCGCGCGGAAAAACTGCTCCAGCGCCTGCACTTCCGGTTCCGACGCGGCATCCGTGCCCTGGTACGTCTCCGCGCACGGCGAGTTCGAGTCCGCGCCCCAATGGAAGGACGAGTTGCGGTTCAGGTCGATGCCGATGTTCGTCCCGCTGCAATTGCCCCGGCTGGTGTTCGCGTTCTTGCGCTGCAGTTTCGGCGAATTCCCGCCGGACGCGACGATGTCGACGCCGTCCGGGTTCGAGATCGGCACCACCCAGACCTCGGTGGTGTCCAAAATGGACTTGGCGGTGGCGTCGGTGCCGTATCCGTCGGCGAGGTAGTCGATCCAGCGCCAGGCGAGTTCTCCGGTCGAGATCTCCCGCGCGTGAATCTGCGCCATCAGCACGAATTTCGGCTTCGGAGACTTCGCGGACAGCGTGCAGTCGCCGTCCTGTTTCTTGGTCAGGCAGATCGCCTTGATGTCGTGGCCGCCCTTGCCCTGGGTCTTCCGCCACGACTGGCCGAGCGTGTACTCCGTCGCGAGATCCGGATGCGCCGCGGCGACTTTCGCGAGATGTGCTTCCTGCGCCGCCACGGTGCGATAGCCGCCGTAGAACGTGTCGGCCGCAGCCCGCGTCGACACTCCCTTGTAGACAGTGTCGAAGAATTCCGGCGAGTAGCCGCGGTGCCGCAATTGCCCGGCGACCGCCTGGTTGCCGATCACGTAGGCCACGCCGGGACTGGTCCCGGCGACGTCGAACCCGGCGCGCGCCAAGGAAGCCGCCTCGGCGGGCGTCGCGGGTACGCGCCACGAAACCGGATCGTCCGGTGCCGCGGCGGCGGTGGCGGTCGTCGTGCCGCCGAGTGCGGCCAGCACTCCGACGACGCTGAGAGTGAGCCGGATCGAGAACTTGCCCGCCATCGGAGCTCCTCACGCAGCGAAGGAAAGGTCACCACGCGCGGACGGTGACCACTCGGCAGCGCACAGTGTGCCCTTCGGGACGAATCCGGCCCACCTCCGAAAGTCGGGTGTCAGCAGGTGACCGAAACCTTCGCGCCGCGCTCGAACGAAACGTGGACGTGGTCGTAGTGGTTCGCGGTCTCGCCGCCGCGGTCCTCCATCGCCGACCAGCCGCTGCCGTCGTTGTAGCGCTGCTGCCAGATCACGTATTTCGCGCCCAGCTCGTCCTGGTGCGCGAGAACATAAGCCGCCAAAGCACTTCCGGTCTTCGTGTCGACCATGAAGTCCAGCGCGAGACCGGCCGGATGGTCGCTCGCGCCGGACCGTCCGGCCCGTCCGCCGACCGTATCCACCGAAAACTTCTGCTTGAGGAAATTGCCCGCCTGGGCCACCGCGGGCTGCGCACCGGCCAAAGTGGACGAACACGCTTTCGCCGTCGGGGTTTCCGGAGTGCGAGAAGTCGTTTTACTGGCCGAAGAAGGCGTCGGCACCGCACTGGAAGACGTCGTGGGCGGCGTCGAAGTGGTCGACGGAACGGTGCTCGACGGCCGCGGCGCGCTGAACGCGTGCATCTCCGCGGCCGCGGCCGGGAACTGCTGCGGTTCGACCGAACCGGCGGTCAGCCACACCGGCACCGCCAGCGCGCCGACCGCCAGCGCCCCCGCCGCGGTCGGCAGCCGCCACGATTTCGATCCGTCCCGATGTCTACCGGACACCTCGCACCACCATCTCCTCGTTCGGGTCCGCAAAGCCGCCACGACATTACGAACAGGACACGGCAATGTCACCGACAAGTGACAGCGGGCACAGCCCGAACAGCCTAACCGCAGGTCAGGGCGCGATTACCAGGCGAACGCGCGACCTGCTCAGGACAGCGGGATCTCCGCCGAATCGGTGAGCCGCAGCTTGCGCCGGGCGCGCTGGTAGAAGGTCGTCATGCCGAGCCGGACCACGCGGGCCGCGTTCGGCCGGGCGTGCAGGTCGATCGTTTCGCCCGGCCCGACATACCCCGCCACCTGGCCGTCGACCTCCACCGCGAGCCGCCCGCTCGACGGCAGCACCTCCAGCGTCACGGTGTCGTGCACCGACAGCACGACGCCGCGGCTGTACGCCGAGTGCGGCGCGGCGGGCGTGACCAGCAGCGCTTCCACCGCCGGGCTCGTGATCGGCCCTCCTGCGGAGAAGCTGTACGCGGTGGAGCCGGTCGGCGTGGCGACCACGACGGCGTCCGCGGCGTAGCTCACGAACTGTTCGCCGTTCACCAGCACCGCGACCACCGCACTGCCGTCCCCGGGCACGCGCACCACCGCGACGTCGTTGAACGCGGTCTCGATCCGGCCGCCGAAGCGCGCGTCCACCGCCAGCCGCGGCTCGACGGTGAACTCCTCGCGGTCGATCGCGGACAGCGCCAGCGGCAGGTCCGGCACGTCGACCTCGGCGAGGAAACCGAGCTTCCCGAGGTTGACGCCGAGCACCGGCGCGTGCTGCCCGTCGGCGAGCCGCATCGCGCGCAGCATGGTGCCGTCGCCGCCGAGGCTGACCAGCAAATCCGACCGTTTGCCCAGCTCAGCGGGCGGCACCCCGGTCGCCGCGCAATCGACGCGGGCGATCTCGTCGACGATGCCGAGGATCTCGATCCCGCGCCCGGCGGCCCAGCCGAGCACCGCGTCGACGGCGGCTTTCGAATCGCGGCGCGGGTGCAGCACGAGTCCAGCGGAATGCATGTCGGGTCTCCTCGCCTCGGCCTGTCCCCAGTCTGCCGCGCCCGGGCCGGTTAGGCTCGGCGCTCGTGATCGAAAACTGGGCGGGCAATCTCACCTACCGGGCGCGCGAGGTCGTCACCCCGCGCACTCTTTCCGAAGCGCGCGACGTCGTCGCCAGCGCGAACCGGGTCAAAGCCCTCGGCAGCCGGCACAGCTTCACCACGGTCGCCGACAGCCCGGACGGCGTCCAGCTCGATCTCTCGGCGCTCGGCATCGCGCCGGAAATCAACGGCGCGACGCTCACGATCGGCGGCGCGACCCGCTACGGCGACGTGGTCGCGCAGGTCCACGAAGCCGGGTACGCGCTGGCCAACCTGGCATCACTCCCCCACATCACCGTCGCCGGAAGCGTCGCCACCGGCACGCACGGCTCCGGACAGCGCCTGCCCGGCCTGGCCTCGGCAGTATCCGCGGTCGAACTCCTCACCGCCGACGGCTCCCTGCGCACCTTCTCCCGCGCCGACGCTGAGTTCCCCGGAGTGGTGGTGAACGTCGGCGCTCTCGGCGTCCTCACCCGGCTCACTCTCGACCTGGAGCCGACCTTCTCGGTCCGCCAAGACGTTTTCGACGCCCTCCCGTGGTCGGCCGCGCTGGAGCACTTCGGCGAAATCCAAGCCGCGGGCTACAGCGTCAGCCTGTTCACGAACTGGGCGCGCGACGTGGTCGACCAGGTGCTGCTCAAGAACCGCGTCCCGGCGGAGATCCCCGGCTCGCTGTTCGGCGCGCTTCCCGCCGACGGTCCGCGCCACCCCGCCCACGCAGCGGGCATTTCGGCGGAAAACACCACCGTGCAGGGCGGAGTTCCCGGACCGTGGTACGCCCGATTGCCGCATTTCCGCCTGGAATTCGCGCCGAGCGTCGGAGCGGAATTGCAGAGCGAGTACTTCGTGCCGCGCGCTCACGCGGCCGCGGCGTTCGAGGCGTTGCGCAGCATCGGCGACCGGATCGCGCCGCTGCTGGTGGTGTCGGAAATCCGCACCGTCGCCGGTGACGAGCACTGGCTGAGCCCGGCATACGGCGGCGACCGGGTGGCGGCGCACTTCACCTGGCAGCAGCGGCAGCCCGAGGTCGAGGCGGTGCTGCCGCTGATCGAGGAGAAGCTGGCTCCGTTCGGGGTTCGTGCGCACTGGGGGAAGCTGTTCCACGGCGCGGCTCTGGACCTGGACCACCAGGGGGTGCGGCAGTTCCGGGAGCTGGCGGCCGAACTGGATCCGGCCGGGAAGTTCCGGAATCCGTTCCTGGACCGGCACCTGCTCCGCTAGTCCACAGTGGACTGTCCGTAACAAAGCCGGTACAAAACCTCCTTCCGTACCAACGCGCTCACCATGTGGGAGTCCCAAGAGGACACTCGACAGCCGGGAACCCAGCGGGTCACAGTGGCCATCGCCCTCTCCGCGATCCCCTGGAGCCACTGTGAGTTCTCCTCCGACGCTGCGCGCCGTGCCGGCGCCGTCCGCAGGTCCCGAGCCGCCCGGCGAAGCGCGGCTGCGCGAGCTGGCCGCGAAGAAAGTCGCCCCGTTGCGCCGTCCCGGGCGCTGGGTCGCGGCGGCGGTCGTGCTCGTGCTGCTCGCCCAATTGGCGCACGCGCTGATCACCAATCCGGTCTTCCAATGGGACGTTTTCGGCTACTGGTTCTTCCGTCCGGTGGTCCTCGACGGACTGCTGCTCACCCTTGAGCTGACCGGCCTCGCCGCGGTGTTCGGGCTCGTCGGCGGCATTGTGCTGGCGTTGCTCCGGCTTTCGAAAAACCCGCTTCTCCAAGCGGTTTCGTGGGCCTACGTGTGGATCTTCCGCTCGATTCCGTTGATCGTTTTGCTGCTGTTCCTCGCCAACGTGACCGCGCTGTACAGCACGCTGAGCCTCGGCATCCCGTTCGGCCCGTCGTTCTTCAGCTTCAGCGCCACCGACGTGCTGAGCTTCTTCGTCGTCGCGGTGCTCGGCCTGAGCTTGAACGAAGCCGCGTACGCCGCGGAAATCGTGCGTGCCGGGGTGCTCTCGGTGGACCAAGGACAGCTCGAAGCGGCGGCCGCGCTGGGGCTTCCGCGTTCCCGGCAATACCGGCGGATCATCCTGCCGCAGGCCACCCGCGCGATCGTGCCCGCCTACGCGAACCAGCTGATCGGTCTGCTCAAGGGCACTTCGGTCGTCTACATCACGTCACTGCTGGAACTGTTCGGCGTGGTCGAAACGCAGGCCAGCACCAACAGCGGGCAGATCATTCCGCTGCTGCTCGTCGGCACGGTCTGGTACATCATTCTCACCAGCGTCCTGTCGGTGATCCAGTATTACGTCGAACGCTTCTTCTCCCGCGGCGCGTTGCGCACCGTTCCGCCGACGCCGTTCCAGCGGTTCCGCGGCCGATTGCGCACGCTGGGGGTGGTCCGATGAGCGCCGAGGTCCGCGTCCGCAGCGCAGTCAAGACCTACGACGGAATCCGCGTGCTCGACGGCATCGACCTCATCGCGCCCGGCGGGCAGGTGACCGTGGTGCTGGGTCCGTCCGGTTCCGGCAAATCGACTTTGTTGCGCACCATCAACCATCTGGAACGCCTTGACAGCGGCTACGTCAGCATCGACGGCGAACTCGTCGGCGTGCGCGTGCACGGCGACCGGTTCAAGGAACTGAGCGAACGCGCCATTCTGCGGCAGCGGTCCCGGATCGGTTTCGTCTTCCAGAATTTCAACCTCTTCCCGCATCTCACCATTCTCGACAACGTCGTGGAAGCGCCGATCGTGACGCAACGGCTGTCGCGTGCCGAGGCGGAGACACGGGCGAGGGAATTGCTCGCCCGCGTCGGTCTCGAAGACAAGGCCGGCGCGTACCCGCGGCAACTGTCCGGCGGCCAGCAGCAGCGCGTCGCCATTGCCCGGGCGCTCGCGCTCGAACCGCGGCTGATCCTGCTGGACGAGCCGACGTCCGCGCTCGACCCGGAACTGGTCGGCGAAGTGCTGGCGGTGATCCGGGAACTGGCCAGTTCCGGCACGACGATGATCGTGGTGACGCACGAGATCGGGTTCGCCCGCGAGATCGCCGACCACGTCGTGTTCCTCGACGAGGGCCGGGTCATCGAAGAAGGACCGCCGTCGGCCGTCCTCGACCGCCCCCGCCACGACCGGACCCGAGCCTTCCTCGGGAAGGTCGCCCGCCTCGAAACCGTGGAGAACGCATGAAAACCCGCAAGCTCTTGCCCTTCGTCGCCGCAGTCGCGCTCCTCGCGGGCGCATGCGGCGGTGCCACCCAAGCGTCGACCAGCGCGAACGGGTCACAGACCATTTCCGTCGCCGCGAACACCGCGGACGCGCACCCGGTTTCGCTGACCGTCCCCGTCGTCGCCGAGATCCGCGCGCAATTGCCGAAGAAGTTTCTCGACCGGGGCAAGCTGACGATCGGCGTCGGCGCGCTGCCGTCCGGATTCCCGCCGCTGGCCTACGTCGGCGCCGACCAGCGCACCCTGACCGGAGCCGAACCCGACCTCGGCCGCCTCGTCGCCGCGGTGCTGGGCCTCGAACCGGACGTGCAGAACGCTTCGTGGCAGAACCTGTTCGTCCGCCTGCAAAGCGGCCAGTTCGACGCCGGGTTCTCGAACATCACGGTGACCGAACAGCGCAAACAGCAGGGCTTCGATTTCGCCGCCTATCGCGAGGACAACCTCGGTTTCGAGACGAACCGCGCGAGCGCGTGGAACTTCGCCGGGGATTACGAGGTGCTGGCGGGCAAAACGGTGGCCGTCGACAGCGGGACCAACCAGGAGAAAATCCTCCGGGAATGGCAGCGGAAGCTGACCGCCGAGGGCAAGAAGCTCGACGTGCGCAATTTCGCGGACAAGAACAGCACGTACCTGGCGCTGGCGTCCGGCCGGATCGACGCGTACTTCGCGCCGAACCCGGGCATCGCCTACCACGTCGCGCAAACGGCGAAAACTCCGAACCCGACCCGCAGCGCGGGCAAGTACTCCGGTGCCGGAGCCACGCTGCAAGGGCTGATCGCCGCGACGACGAAGAAGGACAACGGTCTCGTGAAACCGGTGGCCGCGGCGATCGATTACCTGATCCAGCACGGCCAGTACGCGAAATGGCTTGCCGCGTACGGACTGGAGAACGAAGCGGTGAAGAAGGCGGACATCAATCCGCCGGGTCTTCCGCTGAGCGATTCCTGAACGTGCGTGCCGGTGCCGGTGAGAACCGGCACCGGCACTCGCCAGGTTAAGCCGCCGCCCGCCAGTCCTCCGGAATGCGCACCCGGCCGAACGCCGTCCTCCGCCTCAGCCGGAAGCCCATCCCCTCATACCGCCGGATCGCATTCGCATTCGCCGCCGCCGCGTGCATGAACGGTGTCTCGCCCCGATCGCGAATGCCCGCGGCCACCGCGCGCACCAACCGTCCGGCCAGGCCGCGATCGCGGTAGGCCGGATCCGTGCACACCGCGCTGATCTCCGTCCACCCCGGCGGGTGCAGCCGCTCCCCCGCCATCGCGACCAGCGCACCCTGGTGCCGGATGCCGAGATAGGTCCCGAGCAGCACAGTGCGCGGCAAGAACGGGCCGGGTTTCGTCCGGGCGATCAGGTCCAGCATCTCCGGCACGTCCGCCACCGTCAGCCGAACCGCCTCCGGGTCGGGCGCGGCGTCGACCCCGGCGTCCACCAGCTGGACCCCGGCCATCTCCTCCAGCAGCTCCCAGCCCGCCGGAGGAGGACCAGCCTGCGCGAAGACCGGCACCACCGCACCCGGACCGGCGAGCGCGGCAACGTCGTCCCACACCGTCGCGGACGGTTCGTCGGGCACCGCCATAAAGACCGAAACGTCGACCGGATAGCGCACGGCTTGCCCGGCCCGCTCGGCGAACCCAGCGTGCGGACCAGTCAGCGAAGACCACGCCGCATTGTCCAAAACCGAACTGTCCACATCAGACATCAAGGCCGCCGGGCCGCCCGGGCGATCATCCGGGCCAGATCGGCCACCAACGCCGGGTCGTCCGGCAGCTGCCCGGTCGCCACGCGAATATGCGGCGTCCCCGGGTTGCCCGCCCGCGTGCCGGATCCGGCGGAAACTCCATTGGCGGCCAGCGTCATCAACGTCCGCGACTCCTCCGGGACCGGCACCCACAACGTCAACCCGTCCCGCGCCCGCACCGAGATCCCGTGCTCCCGCAAGGCTTCCGTCAACGCGGTCCGCCGGTGCGCGTACCGGTGCCGCGCCCGGTTCAGCAGTTCCGCACTGCCGGGATCGGTGAGCAGAAACGCCTGCGCGTCCTGAAGAATCCGGCTCGACCACACCGACCCCGGCCCGCGCTGCTGCCGCACCCGCTCCACCAGCACCGCCGAACCGCCGATCACGCAGCTCCGCAGTTCCAGCCCGAACGCCGTGCAATACGACCGCACCAGCAACACCCGGCCGGGCAAGCGCGTGCCGAGGCTCAGCGAAGGAGCCGAAGCCAGCGGCCCGAAGTCGTCGTCCTCGATCACCGCGGTGTCCTCTTCGGACAGTACGGCGGCGAGTTCCGCGAGCCGGTCCGCCGGAACCGAATGCCCGAGCGGCGACTGCGCGCGCGGCTGATAGACAAACGCGACCGGCCGATGTTCCAATGCCGCGGCCAGCGAGGACGGCAACGGCCCGTTCTCGTCGCACCGCACCGGCACCACGTGGATCCGCGACCGGCGCAGCAGCTCGCGCAGCCACGGCATGGTCGGCGCTTCCAGCGCGATCACGTCGCCCGGTCGCGCGACCGCCTGGCAGGCCAGCAACATCCCGTCCTGCCCGCCGGCCGCGACGGTCCAGGACTCGGCGGCGAACGGCCACGTCGGCTTCACCGCGGCGCGCAACTGCGGCGTGATCGAGTTCTTGACCGGACCGCCGAACCGTTCCGTGTGGACACCCGCCGCGACGGCGTCCTCCAGCGGCGGCAGCAACCCGGGATCCGGGAGGCCGTGTTCCAGGTCGACCGTCTGCCAGCCGGAAAACGCGCGCTCCGGCGGCGGGCTCGACGGCGGTTCCAGCACTATCGTGCCGCGCCGCCGTCCGGTGCCGATCAGCCCGGCCGCGCGCAGCTGCGACCACGCTTCCGCGATCGTCGTGGGACTGACCGAAAGCTCCGCGGCCAGCGCCCGCACCGTGGGCAGCCGCGTGCCCGGCGGCACCTCCCCGTCGCGGATCAGGCCGGACACCGTCCCGGCCACGCCCCGCGCCGTGCGCTCGCCGATGCGGGACCCGAGCCAGCCTGCCCCGACCGGCAGCGTCGTCGTCGCGAGTTCGCCCGTGGCCACGCACCGGCTCCCCTCGTCACCCGGAAATCCGAAAACCTCTGACCCGATCAGAAGCTAGAGCGGCAACGGGACGCGGCAAAGGCGTTTCACATCCTGGCGGGCCCGCCCGGTACAAAACGCCCGTGACGTCCGACACCGCCTCGGTGTCCGGTTTCGGAATTTCATTCGATCAGGTTAGGCTAACCTTCATGAGTCACTCCTGGCCGGAAGCACCGGCGCTCGCCGGCACCGGGCTCTCGCTCGGCTACGGCGCGAAGCCGGTGGTCCAGGACGCCGAGATCGTCCTGCGCGCGGGCGCGGTCACCGTCCTGGTCGGCCCCAACGGCTCCGGAAAGTCGACGCTGCTGCGCTCGCTCGCCCGGCTGCATCCGCTGACCGCGGGCGACGTCACCTTGTCCGGCCAAGACGCACTCGCCTTGTCTCCCAAGGAATTCGCCCGGCACGTCACGCTGCTGACCCAGTCGCGCCCCACGCCCGGCGGCGTGCGCGTGCGCGACGTCGTGTCCTACGGCCGCCATCCCTACCGCGGCCGCTTCGGCTCCGGCGACCCCGAGGGACCGGAGCTGGTCGAGCGGGCCATGCGGCACACCGGCGTCGACGGGATGGCCGAACGCCCGGTCGACGAACTGTCCGGCGGCGAACTCCAGCGCGTCTGGCTGGCCACCTGCTTCGCCCAGGACACCGGCGTCGTCCTGCTTGACGAGCCGACCACCTTCCTCGACCTGAGATACCAGATCGAAACGCTCGACCTCGTCCGCGATCTCGCCGACGAGCACGGCGTCGCGGTCGGCGTCGTACTGCACGACCTCGACCAGGCCGCCGCCGTCGCCGACGAGGTCGTGCTGCTGTGCCGCGGCACCGTCCGCGCGACCGGCCGCCCGGCCGACGTGCTGACCGCCAACCTGCTCAGCGACGTCTACGGCCTGCGCATCGACGTGCACGTCGACGACGAAGGGCACGTCCGCACGCGCCCGGTCGGACGGCACACCTCCCGGCCGCGGCCGGTCCGCTCAGCTTGACCTGTCCCCACTAGTTCAAAGGAAAACCCCCGTGTCCAGTGTGTTTCGTCCTGCCCGCAGGCCGTTCCTCGTCGTCGCGGCTGTGCTCGCCACGTTCGCGCTCGCCGCGTGCGGCACCACCGAAGCCCCCGCCGCCGGGGACCCGGCCGCCGCCGCGAAGCCGGCCGGCCCGGTCCACCTGACCGACGAACGCGGCAAGGTCGACCTGCCGGGCCCGGCCGCGAAGGTCGTGTCGCTGGAATGGGGCCTCACCGAAAACCTGCTCGCGCTGGGCGTGAAGCCGATCGGCGCGGCGGACGTCAAGGGCTACAACACTTACGACAAGGTCATGCCGCTCGCTGCGTCCACTCCGGACGTCGGCACGCGCGGCGAGCCGAGCCTCGACGCGATCGCCGCGCTGCACCCGGATCTGGTGGTCACCACCACCGACCTGCCGGAGAACGTGATCGCGCAGCTGTCGAAGCAGGCGAAGGTGCTGACCCTGCGCGGCTCGGATTCGGCCGACCCGATCGGCTACCTGCGCAAGACCGTGACCACGCTGTCCGAGGCGACCGGAACGCAGGAACAGGGCCGCAAACTGCTGGCGGAATTCGACGCCAAGGTCGCCGAAGGCAAGAAGAAGCTGGCCGACGCGGGCAAATCCGGGGCCAAGTTCGTCATGGCCGACGGCTACTCGACCTCCGGCACGGTCACCGTCCGGATGTACGCGAAGGGCTCGTTCCTCGGCAGCGTCGCCGAGCAGCTCGGCGCCGCCAACCAGTGGACCGAGGCGGGCGACAAAGACTACGGCCTCGCGCCCACCGACGTGGAAGGCCTGACCAAGATCACCGATCCGGCCACTTCGTTCGTCTACGCCGCCAACGCCGCCGAATCCGACGTCTTCACCCAGGACCTCGCGGGCAACGCGGTGTGGAAGCAGCTGCCGTTCGTCAAGGCCGGGAAGCTGCACCGGATCCCGGACGGCATCTGGATGTTCGGCGGCCCGAAGTCGGCGAGCGCCTATGTGGACGCGCTCACCGGCGCTCTGACGCGCTGATCCGATGACCGCCCCCGCACCCGCCCGGCCGCGCGTTTCGCGGCTCACCGCGTCCGTCGTCTTCCTGGCCGGAATCGTCGCGCTGCTCGCCCTGTCCGCCGTGCACCTGCTGCAAGGCACGTCGCACGTCGGGCTCGGCGAACTCCTGCGCGCCGTTTTCCCCGGCACGGACGACGACGCGCGCAGCCAGGCGGTGGCCGTGCTCGTGGCCAGCCGGCTCCCCCGGCTGGCCGCGGCGCTGCTCGTGGGGCTGGCGCTCGGATTCGCTGGCTGCGTGCTGCAGTCGGTCGCGCGGAACCCGCTCACTTCGCCGGACACGCTCGCGGTCAACGCCGGCGCGTACGTCTCGGTGGTCGGCGTCGCGGCGTTCGGGATCTCGCTTCCCTTCTACGTCAACGGAATCGTCGCCTTCGTCGGCGGTCTCGCGGCGGCCGGGCTGGTGTTGCTCGTCGCGCGCAGCAGCAGCGGCGGGGCGGCCCGGCTCGTGCTCGCCGGGTCCGCGATCGCGCTGGCGCTGACCGCGCTCACGTCGGTGCTGCTGATGCTGTTCCAGGAGCGGACCGCGGGCCTGTACGGCTGGGGCAGCGGCACGACTGTCCAATCCGGACTGCGGCAGGTTTCCCTTGCCGCACCGGTGATCGCCGTCGGCGTGGTCGCCACCCTCCTGCTCGCGCACCGGCTCGACGTCCTCAGCCTCGGCGACGACCACGCGCGCGTGCTGGGCATCGACGTCCGCCGCACCCGCACCTTCGCCGTCGTCGCGGCGGTGCTGCTTTCAGCGGTCGCGGTGACCGTCGCCGGACCGATCGGGTTCGTCGGCCTGTGCGCGCCGGTAATCGCACGGCTGCTGGCCAGCCGAGTGCCCGGGCTCGGCAAACATCCGCTGCTGCTGCCGCTTTCCGGATTGACCGGGGCGCTGGTCGTCGTCACCGCCGACGTCCTGCTGCGCGCTCTCGTCCCCGCCGGCAAAGCGGTTTCGGTGCCGACCGGCGTCGTGACGACCCTCGCCGGTGCGACCGTACTGGTCTGGCTGGCGCGACGGCAGCCGTCCGGAACCCCGTCCGCGCGCGGCACGCACGGCACCGTCCGGTCCCGCCGCTGGGTGGCCGGGACCGGCGTCGTGCTGGCGGTCGCGCTCGTCGCCGCGGTGATCGCCGCGCTCCTGCTGGGTGACCGGATCGTGTTGCTCGGCGACGTGCTGAACTGGCTGCGCGGGGTGTCCGGCACCGAGGTGTCGTTCGCGCTCGACCTGCGCTGGCCGCGGATGCTCGCCGCACTGCTCGGCGGGGCGGCCCTGGCCGTCGCGGGCGCGCTGGTGCAGGCGATCTGCCGCAACCCGCTGGCCGAACCGAGTCTGCTCGGCGTGACGCCGGGCGCGAGCGTCGGCGCGATCAGCGTCGTGCTTCTGGCGCCCGGCATCGGAATCTGGCCGATGATGGGCGCGGCGACCGTCGCCGCGTTCGCGACGTTCGCCCTCGTGCACTGGCTCGCCACCGGCAGCGGACTGTCGTCGGACCGCCTGGTGCTGGTCGGCATCGGCGTCAGCGCGGGCGCGCAGGCGATCACGACGCTCGTGGTCGTGCTGACCTCGCCGTGGAACGCGCACCTCGCGCTCACCTGGCTAGCCGGATCGACCTACGGCCGGGAGTTCAGCCAGGTCCTGCCCGTGCTGTTGTGCCTGGTCATCGCCCTGCCGATCGCCCTGTCCAGCGCGCGGACGCTCGACCTGGTCTCGCTGGACGAGGACGTGCCGCGCGTACTCGGCGTCCCGCTGGACCGGTCTCGTCTCGGCTTCGCCGCGCTCGCCGCAGTGCTCACCGCCGCAGCCGCGTGCGCGGTCGGTGCGCTGGGATTCGTCGGACTCGTGGCCCCGCACGCCGCACGCGCTTTGGTGGGTTCCCAGCACGCACGCTCGCTGCCGGTGGCGGCCGCGCTGGGAGCGGTGCTGGTGTGCGTCGCGGACACGTTAGGGCGCACGGTCCTCGCGCCGACCCAGATCGCAGCGGGCCTGGTGACCGCACTGATCGGGGCTCCGTACTTCGGTTGGCTGCTGTGGCGGAGCCGCGCGAGCGTCTAGGCGAACCAGGTGTCGAGCGCGACCGGTTTCAGACCGGAGGCAAATCGTCCATCCGAGGTGCAATGACTTACTAAATTGTACTGTTGCACTTTTTGCATGGTTCCACTTATGCTGGGCAGCGACCACACCGGCACGAGAGGGGAAACCATGAACGAGACACTGCGCATCGCGATCGTCGGGGGCGGCCCGGGCGGGCTGCTCGCCGCGCACGTTCTGCACGGCCACGGCCTCGCCGCGGCTGTGTACGACGCCGACGCCGCCGTGAATGCACGAGACCCCGGCGGCACGCTCGACCTGCACGCGGACAGCGGGCAAATCGCCTTGGAAGACGCCGGGCTGCTGGCCGCTTTCCACGAGTTAGCCCGCGTCGAAGGCCAAGCCATGACCAGACGTGACCACCACGGCACCCTGCTGAAGGAGTTCGCCCCCGCCGACGACGACACCGCCGCCCCCGAAATCGACCGCGGCCAGCTGCGCACCATGCTGTACGAACGGCTCACGCCCGGGACTGTCCACTGGGGACACAAGCTCACCGAACTGACGACCGAAAACGGTGTCCACTGCTTGCATTTCTCCAATGGATCCACAGTGGACGCCGACGTCGTGCTCGGCGCGGACGGCACCTGGTCGAAGGTGCGCCGCCGGCTCACCGACGCGAGGCCGGAATACCTCGGAGTGTCCTATCTGGACATCCGATTCGACGACGTCGAGACCCGGCACCCGGAAGTCGCGGCGCTGGTGGGCGACGGACAGCTGTTCACCGCCGACGGTGCCGGTCGGGCAGTGATCCTGCAGCGCAACAGCAACGGCGTGATCCGCGGCTACGTTGCCTTCCGCGCCGAAGAGGACTGGGCTGCGAAGGAAGGCGTCGATCTTGCTGACCGCGCCTCGGTCCGCGAGTTCCTGCTGCGCGAATTCCGCGGCTGGGGCGAGAAAGTGCTTCCGCTGCTGACCGACAACGACGGCGACTACGTGGCGCGCGCGTTCACCGCACTGCCCGCTCCCCTGACGTGGCAACGGGTTCCGGGCATCACGGTGCTCGGCGACGCCGCGCACGCGATGGCCCCGTTCGGCGGGCACGGCGCGAACCTGGCCCTGCTCGACGGCGCGGAAGTGGCGCACGCGCTGCACGAGGAGCCGGACGTCGAAGCCGCGCTGGCCCGCTACGAGACAGCGATGTTCGCCCGCACCGGCCACCTCGCCGCCGACGCGAACGCGGCACTGCGCGGCTTCTTCGCGGACGGCGCCCCGGAGGACGTGCCCGATCGGGAAGAGGAACTCCGCGCTTACGAGGCTCGAGCCGCCGAGTACCGCGCCGCACGCACGGCCGCCGCCCGCTAGCCGAAACCCTCACCGCCCGTCAGCCACGGTCAGGTCCGTGAGGGCCACCTTCAGGGACTCTGAGTCCCTCAGGGTTCCCCTCACGTACATCGCCGCCGCCCCGAGCTGGCTGCCGATGAAGGTCCCCCTTCAGGAGACCTTCATCGGCTTTCGTCAGGAGCGCTTCCGGCGCACCGCCACGGCCGTCACCAGCGCGCCGCCGATGAGCAGCAGTGCACCGCCGCCGATCAGGTAGCCGCGGATGTCCGCGCCGGTCGAGGCGAGCGGGCCCTGGTCGGACGGGCCGGTTCCGGGGGCCACTCCGCCGGAGTGGTCGCTCGTCGTCGTGATCGGGGCCGGGGCTTCCGAAGACGAGCTGGACGTCGTCGGGCTCGTGCTGCTGGCCGAGGACGTCGGCTGCGAACTCGAGGACGTCGCGCTGGACGACGTCTCCGAGGACGACGTCGGCGCGGTCGACGAGGACGTCTCCGATGGGCTGGTCGACGTGGTGGAGCTGGTCGAGGACGTCGTCGAACTCGTGGACGAGGTGGCGCTCGACGACGTCGTGCTGGAGGAAGTCGTACTGGACGACGTCGTGCTCGTGGGCTCGGTCGTCGTGGAAGAAGTCGACGTGG
Organism: Amycolatopsis sp. AA4; assembly: GCF_002796545.1. Taxonomy (GTDB): domain Bacteria; phylum Actinomycetota; class Actinomycetes; order Mycobacteriales; family Pseudonocardiaceae; genus Amycolatopsis. Next base: position 2,971,076 of record NZ_CP024894.1, on the reverse strand, counting down.
TGGACGAAGTCGACGTGGTGCTCGACGTGGTCGAACTGGTCGGCTCCGTGCTCGTCGTCGTGGTGGTCGAACTGCTCGGCGCGGTCGACGTCGTGGTGCTGGAGCTGGTCGAGGTCGACGTCGTGCTGGTCGGCGTCGTGGACGTCGTCGCCGGGGCGGTGCAGTCCGGCAGGTCGCCGGTGAACGGATAGGCGTGGAACTCCTGTCCGCCCGCCGCGCCGTCGGAGGTGTGCAGCAGGTTGCCCGCGGTGAAGAACCGGCCGTTGGTGCCCGACGCGGTGACCGTCGTGTCGCTGGCCGGGTTGCCGACCAGCACGCTGCCCTGGAACTGCGCCTGTCCGGCGATCTTCACCTTCGACGCGTCCGGGAAGTTCCACAGCAGCTTCTCGCGCAGGTGGTTGATCGGGTCCTGGTCGGCGAGGTCGCCGGTGTAGGTGTTGATCACGCGGGCGCCGCCGACGAGGTTCACCAGGACCGTCGCGCCCGCCGGGATGCCGGTGAACTCCAGGCCCTGCATGCCGCCGCCGGGGCCGGTGAGGTCGAAGTCGACGTTGAACACCTGCAGCGCGGACTTCCCGTCGCCGGTGAACAGCGTGCGGTAGCCCTCGTTCTTCGCCGTCCCGGTCGCCGCGGACTTGCCGTAGCAGGTGCTGGCTTCCTGCAGCTGCGGCCGGAGCTGCCGGTACGGGTCCGCCGCGTTCGGGTCCTGCTTCAGTGTGCCGGCCACCGTCCCGGTGACGGTGCCGCCGTACCGCACGACGCCGCCCTCCGCGAGCAGCCGCTGGTTCGGCGCGATGGTGACGTTCCTGCCGGTGGTGAGGAAGTCGGCCCCGTCCGGCGGGGGCACGCGCGAGCCGACGCCCACGATGCCCACGTTGTAGACCGAGGACGCGCCCGTCCGCTTGGCCATGTCGAAGCCGCCGAGGACGACGACCCGGCCTTCCGCCTCGGCCGCCGCTTCGCGCACGAGGAAATCGCCGCCGGCGAAGACGTTGATGCCGTTGTCCCGTCCGGCGAACGGCCCGTTGTTGACCGGCGGGTACTTGTCCGGGCAGGCGGTGCCGACGCACGGCCCCAGGCCCCCCGGCAACGGAGCGGCGCTCGCGCCGGGACCGGCCACGAACGCCACCGCACACACCGCCGCGGCGATCGCTCCGCCCACGACGGCCATTTTCCTGGCACGCATGCGGCCGATCTTTGCGCGGACCGGGCGAAATCCGGCAGTCGAAACACCGTAACCCACCCGAACGGGTCAGAAAAACGCCATCTCCTCAGACAAGTAGACTAGTGACGCTCCACACTCGACACCCCGCCGGCAGAATGTCCCGCAGTAGCCTCGCTCTCGCCGCCCCGCCCGACCAGAAAGCCTTCCGATGCCCCCTCTCGTGCACCGGCACCCGCTCGCCGCGCAAGCCGCCGAAGTCCTCCTCGGACGCATTCGTGCCGGCGAATGGCCGCTCGGCCACAAATTGCCCGGGGAAACGACTTTGGCCGCGCAACTGGGCGTCGGCCGTTCGACCTTGCGCGAGGCGATCCGCGAATTGGCGGGCAAAGGCGTGCTGGATTCCCGCCAGGGCTCCGGCGTTTTCGTGACCGCGCTGGACGTCGCCGAGGACTGGGACGCGGTGCTGCGCCGCGCCACCATCGGCGCGGTGATCGAGGCGCGCATCGCCATCGAAGCGGAAGCCGCGGCGCTGGCCGCGCATCGGCGGACGCCGACCGACCTGCGCGCGATCCGCCGCGCGCTCGCCGCCCGCGCGGTCGGCGAGCCGGACGTCGAACTGCTGGTGGACACCGACACCGCGTTCCACCGCACGGTGCTCGTCGCCGCGCACAACGACGTGCTGATCGAATTGTTCGACAGCTTCGTCCCCCGGATCCACCGCGCGATGACGGACATGCTGCGCGCGCGGCCGATCACCGCGCCCGAGGAAGACCAGGCCGCGCACCTGGCGCTGGTCGAAGCGATCGCCGACAAAGACGCGTCCGCCGCGGCGGAACTGAGCCGGGCGCACCTGACCGCCTTGAAGGAGGCACTTTCGTGAGCGAGGTCGTGCTGCGGCTGACCGACGTCGTGTTCCGCAGGCAGGGCAAGGAAATCCTGCACGGCGTGAACCTGACCGTGCGAGCGGGCGAACACTGGGCGCTGCTCGGCCCGAACGGCGCCGGGAAAAGCACGATCCTCGGGTTCTGCGGCGCGGTCACGCATCCGACCACCGGCACCGTCGACGTTCTCGGCGGACGGCTCGGCCAGGTCGAACTTCAGGCGCTGCGCCGCAGTATCGGGCACGTCAACCCGCGGCATCCGCTGCGTTCGCCGCTCACCATCCGCGAAGTCGTGCTGACCGGTGTCACCGGAAGCATCGACACTCCGCCGCGCTGGCAGCCGACCGCGTCGCAGATCGAGCAGGCCGACGAACTCATCGGCCTGCTCGGCCTGGAGGGCAAGGCCGCCGAACGCTGGCCGACCCTGTCCCAAGGCGAACGCGGCCGCGCCCTGATCGCCCGCGCCCTGATCAGCGACCCCCGGCTGCTGCTGCTCGACGAACCGTCCACCGGCTTGGACGTCGCGGCACGCGAGCAGCTGCTGGAAACGATCGACCTGCTGACCCGCACGCATCCCCGGCTCGCCTCCATCGTGGTCACCCACCATCTCGAGGAGCTGCCGGAAACGACGACGCACGCGCTGCTGATCGCCGACGGTTCGGTGGTGTCGTCGGGGCCGATCGACCAGGCGGTGACGACGGCCAGCATCAGCCGCGCCTTCGGTCACCCGATCCGCGTGGACCGCCATGACGGACGGTGGAGCGCCCGCGCCGCCCGGACGCGGTCCACCGAGGTCGCCTGAATCAGGCAGTCCGCAGCACCCGCCAGGCCGAGAAGCCGAGCAACACCAGCTCAGCCGCCGAAAACCCGACCAGCGCGACCGGGCTCGGCACCCACAGCAGCGTCATGCCGACCAGCAGCACCGGCACCACCAGCCCGGCGTAAGCCGCGAGGAAAATCCCGGCCAGCACCTCGCCGCGCGACAGCGGATCGGCCAGCGCCGCCACCGTCCCGACCGCCGCGCGGAAGCCGAGACCCATCCCGCTTCCGGCGATCACCGAGCCAGCAAGGAACAGCGCGAGCGACGGCAGCAACGCGGCCACCGAAAGCACCGCCAGTCCGATCGGCATCAGCACGAACCCCAACCGCAGCTGAGACCGCGAAGCCAGCGACGCGAAGACCACCTGCGCCACCGCCGCCGCGCCCAGCATCGAGCCCGCGGTGATCCCAGCGAGCATCCGGCTGTGTTCGTGCAGGCCTTCGGCGAGCAGGGTCGGCGCGAGCGACATGAACAGCCCGGTGATCGCGAACGCGGCGAACACCCCGATCGCCGCGCCGACGAACGCCGGCCGCGCGCCAGCGGGCAGCGACACCCGCTGCGGCCGGTACGCCGGACGCTCCTCGCGCCGTTCGACAGTCTCCGGCACCAGGCACACCGCGAAGGCCGCCACCAGCAGCACGACCAGGAACACGACGAACGTGCTGGTCAGCGGGCTGCCGATGTACTGCGCGAAGACGCCGCCGACGACCGGGCCGAGCCCGAGACCGCCCATGTTCACCACGGTGGCGATCAGGCCGGAGCGGCCGAGGTCCTGGTCCGGGCGGCTCACGGCCCGCAGCTCCGACAGGTGCGCGGTCGCGGTGGCCGTCAGCGCGCCGATGCCGACGCCGCACACGAACCGGGCGAGCAGCAGACCCGGCACCTCCGGCCAGAGCAGGAACAAAACCGCCGACAGGGCCTCGGCGAGCGTCGAAGCCAGGATCACGCGGCGGCGGCCGAGCCAGTCGCTGACGTGCCCGGCGAGGTAGAGGCTGGCCATCACGCCGACCGCGTACGCCGCGAAAATGACGGTGACCAGGAACGTCGCGAACCCGTCCCGCTGCTGGTAGAGCGCGTACAGCGGGGTGGGCACGGTGGAGAACGCGAGGCACGCGGCGAACGCGAACGCGATGACCCGGAATCCCCAGCCGTGGCTGACGCGCCATCCGGCCGGCGCGGTGAAAGCGGGCGGAGCTGTGGTGACCATGTCGACCTTCCGAGCGGGAACCTACCCCCGAAACGATCCCCCGTCCCACTCATCAAGTCCAACGAAAAGTACTGGTCACAGTTATCGGGATCCGCGATAATCGGGGCATGGAGACGCGGCAGCTGGAGCACTTCGTGGCGGTCGCCGAGGAGCTGAGCTTCACGCGGGCGGCACAGCGGCTGTTCGCCACGCAGTCCACGGTCTCGGCGACGATCCGCGCGCTGGAGACCGACCTCGGCGCGACGCTGTTCGACCGGTCGACCCGCCGGGTCGCGCTGTCCACCGCGGGCGAGCTGTTCCTGCCCGAGGCGAAAGCGGCGCTGGAAGCGGTGGAGCGGGCACGCGAGGTGGTGCAGCAGGCGTCCGCCGGACTGCGCGGAAGCCTCCGGATCGGCACGCTGACCAGCATGAACGCGTTCGACCTGCCGGTGCTGCTCGGCGCGTTCCACCGCAGGCACCCGCTGGTCGACCTGCATCTGACGGTGTCCCTCACCGGCTCGTCCGGCCTGGCCGACGACGTCCGCCACGGCCGGCTCGACGTCGCGTTGCTCGGCCTCTCCCGGGCCGAGCTGGGCGGCCTCGACGCGACGCAGCTGGCCAGCGTGCCGTACTACGCCGTGCTGCCGGACAGCCATCCGCTCGCCGAGCAAGCGTCGGTCCGGCTGCCGGAACTGGACGGCGAACTGTTCGTCGACTGTCCGCGCGGCTTCGGGAACCGGATCGCGGTCGACCGGGAGTTCGCCGCGCTCGGGCTTTCGCGCCGGGTCGCCGTCGAGGTCGCCGACATGCGGACGGTGCCGCGCTATGTCGCGGCCGGGCTCGGCGTCGCGGTCCTGCCCGGCACCGCCCGGCTGGACCTCCCGGGCGTCGTGCCGATCCCGCTCGCCGACACGTCGCTGACCTGGCCGCTCACCGTCGTCGTCTCCGCGAAACGGCCGCCGTCGCAAGCCTTGCGGACGCTGCAGGAGCTGTTCGTCGCGGCCGCGGCGGAGGAAGACATTACGGAGTTCTGACCGGGCCCCGGGCGACCGGAATAGCGACCGGCTCCGCAGCGTCCTCCTGTACACGGATTCCCTCGACGGAAGAGAAGGAAATGACGGAAAAAGCGATCCTGGCCGGCGGGTGTTTCTGGGGCATGGAGGAGCTGTTCCGCCACCAGCCCGGCGTGACCGCCACCCGCGTCGGCTACAGCGGCGGCGACGTCCCCCACGCCACCTACCGCAACCACGGCACCCACGCCGAAACCATCGAAGTCACCTACGACCCGGACCAGACCGACTTCCGCGCCCTGCTCGAGTTCTTCTTCCAGGTCCACGACCCCACCACGAAGAACCGCCAAGGCAACGACATCGGCACCAGCTACCGCTCCGCCATCTTCTACACCACCGACGAGCAGAAGCGGATCGCCGAAGACACCATCGCCGACGTCGACGCCTCCGGCCTCTGGCCCGGCAAGGTCGTCACCGAAGTCACCCCCGCCGGAGACTTCTGGGAAGCCGAACCGGAGCACCAGAACTACCTGCAGAACTACCCCAACGGCTACACCTGCCACTTCCCGCGCCCCGGCTGGAAACTCCCGAAGCGCGCCTGACCGATGCCCGATTATCCAGCGGCAGCAGTAGAAACCGGACATGTCGAACCGGTCCCCCGGCGAGTACGCGGAATGCTCGCCGGGAAGACCATTGTGGACAGCACGCGGGCTAAATACGTCTGGGAATGGCCCTACTATCCGCAGTTCTACTTCCCGCTCGACGACGTTCTCCCCGGCGCGCTCGTACCGGAGGAAGAAGCCGGTCGGCACTCGCTGCACGTCGGCGAGGTCGAAAAGCCCGCTGCCGCTTGGGTAACCGACTCTGTCCTGCCCGGACACGTCCGGTTCGCGTGGGACGCGCTGGACGCCTGGTTCGAAGAGGACGAACAGGTTTTCGTCCACCCGCGCAACCCGTACACGCGGGTGGACGCTTTGCGCTCCACCCGACATGTCCGAGTTCGGTTAGACGGGGTAACGCTGGCAGAATCGTCGTCACCGGTGCTGCTCTTCGAAACCGGCCTCCCGACGCGCTATTACTTCAACCGCACCGAAGTCGATTTCACGCACCTCGTCGCCGAGCCTGACATGGTCACCGCCTGTCCGTACAAGGGCGAGACGTCCGGCTACTGGTCCGTCCGCGTCGGCGACGTCCTGCACGAGCACCTGGCGTGGACGTACGCCTACCCGACCGTGGCGGTCCAGGCCATCGCCGGTCTCGTGGCGTTCTACAACGAGATGGTGGATATCGAAGTGGACGGCGAACTTCTCCCCCGTCCGCGCACGCACTTCTCGCAGTGACTACACCCGGCCGAACGCCTCGACGACCGCGGCCGCCAGCCGGTCCCCGCGCTCGTCTTGTCCGGCGGGCACGGTGAAGCAGACGGTGAACCGGTCCGCCCACGTCATGATGCCGACCGCCACCGGAACCCCGGGCGCGAGCGACAACACCGGATACACCGTGCGGACGAGCGCCCCGTTGAGCACCACCGGCGACCGCGCGCCGGGAAGCACCGACGCGATCACGCTGAACCACGTGCCGCGGTAGACGAGCTTCGCCGCCCGGCGGTGCAGCGCCGGAGGCAGAATCCCGAGCACGCGCACGACCGCGTTGCCCGCGCGGGGCGCGCCGCGGCCGACCTGGTCGGACAGCATCCGGTCGGTCGCCCGTACCCGCTCCGACAGCGACATCGCGCCCGTCGGCAGGTCCACCGACGCCGCGCCGGTGTGGTTGCCGAGCTGCCGGAAGGTCCCGGTGTCGCGGACCGACATCGGAATCAACACCCGAAGCCGCTCCGGCGCGCTCCCGCCCAGCTCTCGATGCAAGGCCTCGGCGACGAGCGCGAGCACGAGGTTGGTCGTCGGCACCCCCATCCGCCGCGCGGCCTTCCGGACCTCTGGAGCGGAAAGGTGCGCCCGCGCGAAATGCCTTCGGGGACTGTCGATCCGCTTGTCCCAGCCCACCCGGGGCGCGGCACCAGCCCGGGCGAGAGCCCAGACGCCACGCGCCAACTCGACGGCTTGGGTGCGGGTTTTGCCGCTGGGACTCGAGCGTGCGGACTCGGCGCTGCCGGACGCTCCCGTCGGCCGGGCAAGCCCGTGCCACACCGGCCCCCCCACCCGAGCAAGCACCCCGCGCACCAGTCCGACAGCTTGAGTGCGGGTTTTGCCGCTTGGACTCGAGCGCACGGACTCGCCGCCGCCGGACGCTCCCGTCGACCGATCAAGCCCGTGCCACACCGGGCCCGCCACGCGAGCGAGCATCCCGCGAGCAAGTCCGACAGCTTGGTCACGGCCTTTGCCGCCAGAGTTCGAGCGCGCCGACTCGACGCCGCCTGACCGTGCGGCCGATCCCGTCGACCGATCAAGCAACCCGCGCACCGGCCCCGCCAGTCCGGCAAGTCCCGCCCGCATCGCACCTCGCCGGGGTCGAGACCCGTTGCGCCCCAATGCCACTTTGGGTGCGTCAGACGCACCCAAAGTGGCATTCGCTGCGTCAGATGCACCCAAAGTGGCATTGGGGCGGCTCGGCCACCCCTTCCGCCGGGGAACCGCCGCCGGGACCAGCGGCTCCTTCCCCCGCGTCTGCCCCACCAGCGCACTGATCACCGCGATCCCGTCGCTGGCCGCGTGGTGCAGTGCGATCAGCAACGCCCCCTGCTCCCCCTCGATGCCGGTCACCAGCCGCGCCCGCACCGGTCGTTCCGGTGACACCGGCGTGGAGAAGAACGCGTCCATCTCCCGCGTCAACGCCGCGTCCAACGGTGCGTCCGGACCGATGCGCACCGAAGTCAGCACATCCGCCGACGTCCGTCCCGGGTCTTCCTGCCACCGCGCCCGCCACAAGCCGCTGCCGGGCAGCAAGCGCGTCCGCAAGCCGGGCGTCGCGGCCAGCAGGTGCTCGGCGTCCGCGGGGGTGACCGGCGAACCGTCGGCCTTGGGGTCGAACACCAGCACCGCCCCGACCTGCTGCGGCACCTCCGGCGTGGCCACGTGCACGAACAGCGCGTCCTCCGGCCGGAGCCGCTGCGTCGGCGGGTTCAACGGCGCGGACACCAGCGATTCCAGCGCCTCCACCAGCGGCGTGGCCGTCTCGCAATGCCGGGCGACCGCTTCCGCCATCTCCTTGAGCCGTTCCGGTTCGGCCAGCAGCCCGCGCACCGTCTCGGCCAGCTCACCATCCTTTGTGGACACCAGGGCGAGCCCGGCGGCGGCCATCAGGCGGGCGTTCGCCTTGCCGTGCGCGGCGATCGGGTGGTGCATCAGCACCGGGCGGCCGCACGCCAGCGCCTCCAGCGAGGTCGCGCCGCCCGCGTTCGTCACCACGACGTCCGCCGCCAGCGTGTACCGCTCCGGCTGGTCCGTCCACCCGACCACGCGCAACCGCGGTTCGTTCAGCGCGCGCAGCCGGTCAGCCACCGCGTCGTTGCGCCCGCAGATCGCGATCGGCACCACCGACTGGTCCGCCGCCAGCAACTCCCGCACCGTGGTCTCGATTTCGCCGAAACCCAGCGAGCCGCACGAAACCAGCGGCACGAAGGCGTCCGGCGGCAGGTCCAGTTCCTGCCGCGCCGCCGTCTGGTCCCCGGGCCGGAACACCGCGCGCACCGGAGGCGCGGACACTCCGACGTGCGCCGACGGCGACGAGCGCAGCGCGGGCGCGACCGCGACGTCGTGCATCACCATGGTGAGATCGGCCGCGCCGTAAACCCAGAACGGATGCGGTGCGAAGTCCGAAACCCACGCACCGATCGGCACGGACAGCTTTCCCTTGCGGCGCAGCCACGCCAGGCCCGCGGTGCCCATCGGATACGTCGACAGCACCAGGTCCGGCGCGAATTCCGCGACCGGTTTCGCCAGCCGCCGCCCGCACCAAGCGGCGGTAAACCACCGGGACGCGGCGGCGAACCACGGAATCCGCCAGATCGCGCCGTAAAAGAACTCGTAAAGCCACGGGACGCTTTCCACGTTGGCGACGTAAATCCGCTGGAAAAGGCCTTCGAAACCGGGGCCGAGCCGTTCCAGCGCGTTGACCCACCGCACGGTCGCGTCCGGCCAGCGCCGCCGTATCGCGTCCTCGAGCGCGCGTCCCGTGGCGTTGTGCCCCTGCCCCATGTTCGCGGACACGATCAGCACGCGCTCCAACGCTGCCCCCTTATCGCTAGCAGGCGGTCCCGGCGAGCCCGTACCCGTCGTCCGGGTCCGAATCGGGCCGTTCGCCGGATTCTTCCGATGCGGTTTCGTCTTCGGCGGACGGCGTTTCCGATTCCGCCGACAAATGCGACGCGCGCGTGGACAGCAGCGCGATCCCGACCACGATCACCAGACCGGCCAGCGCCTCGCCGAACAGCGCGAGCGGCCTCCCGTCGGCCGACTCCCCCATCCACGACAGCCCGATCGCCACGCCGACCAGCGGATCCAGCGCGGTGATGACGGCGAGCGCGGGCGTCAGGAACCGGCCCTGCTGGAACGTGTTCTGGCTCAACAGGAACCCCAGCGGCCCCACGACGCACACCAGATACAGCGTCCAGTGCCGGAACGGCTCGTCGATCCCGGCGCGGAACTGGCCCGCGACCACCTTCATCAGCCCGGCAGTGAGGCCGTACAGGACGCCGGTGGCGACGGCCAGCCCGAGCACCCGCCACGACCCGGAATTCGTTGACGCGGCAACAACAAGCGAGACCAGGGTCACCGCGGCGAGCGCGATGCCGAGCGGCAGCAGGGCACCGCCGCTGACGAGCGTGTCGCTGTTGCCGCTGGGGCGGGCGATCACGAGGAACGCGGCGAGCCCGGCGACGCACAGCAGGCCGCCGACGCTCATCGTGCGGTCCGGGCGGCGGCGCTCCAGCCGCGCGGACGCCAGGCCGGCGAACATGAGCGACGTCACGAGCAGCGGCTGGACCAGCAGCAACGGCCCGAACGCGAGCGCGACGAGCTGCAGGACGAGCCCCAGGATGGTCGCGGCGATCCCGATGAGCCACAATGGTCGTCCGACGAGCCGCTTGAAGAGCGTCAGGTCGAGCGGTTTGCCGGTTTCCACCTCTTTGGTCGCCCTGGCCTGCGCTGCGCTCGCGAGTCCCATGCACGCCGCGCCGGCGACGGCGGCGGGGACCGCCACGACCAGCGACATCCCCGTAACTGTCACGGACTCCTCACCTCACACCGTCCCCATCCGCCGTGCTTATGCTCAAGCCTTGTCCGAGGCCGAGTCGCCCGGTTGGCACCGGAGGCAGCAGAACCCGCATGCGACACCCCCATACGATCGACCTCCCCTCGTTCCGCAGTCTCGTGGTGGACGGGGGCCGGCACCTCCTGGAATCGACGCTGGTCCCGGCCGGCCTGTTCTATCTCCTGCTGACCCTGGTGAGCTTCGACAGCGGGGTCATCGCCGCCCTGTGCTGGTCGGTCGCCGTCGTCGGCGCCCGGCTCGCGCTGCGCAAGAAGATCCCCGCCGTGCTGCTGCTGACCACGGCTCTGCTGGTCGCGCGCACTGTGCTGGGCCTGGCCACCGGCAGCGCATTCCTGTACTTCCTGCAGCCGACTCTACAGAATTTCCTCGTCGCCAGCCTGTTCCTGGTCTCCGCGCCGTTCAACAAACCGCTGCTCGCGCGGCTGGCGGGCGATTTCTGCGCATTCCCGGAAACGCTCTCCGGACATCCCGGAATGCGCCGGTTCTTCCAGCGCGTGTCGGTGCTGTGGGGGCTCGTGTTCGCGGTGAACGGCGGCGTGACGCTGCTGATGCTCGCGCGCGAAACGGTCGGCAGCTTCCTCATGGCGAGCACCGCCGGCTCGTACTCGCTCATCGGGCTGGCCATCGCCGGTTCGCTGTGGTGGTTCCGGCGTTCGCTGCGCTCGGCGGGCATCACGCTGCGCATGGGCCACCGCCCGGCCGCGCTGCCCGCCGCCTGATGGCCCGCACCGCGCTCGTCACCGGCGCGTCGTCCGGCATCGGAGCCGCCGCCGCGCGCAAGCTTGCCCGCTCCGGCGTCCACGTGCTGCTGCACGGGCGGAACGAGGACCGGCTCGCCGCCGTCGCCAAGGAAACCGGCGGCACCGCGCTCACCGCCGACCTCGCGCATCTCGGCGCCGCCGCGGAGCTCGCCGAACGCGCGTTGGCGATCACCGGATCGGTGGATCTGCTCGTCAACAACGCCGGTCTCGGCTGGGCCGGTCCCCTTCCGGACCTGACCGAGAAACGCCTGCGGCACCTCGTCGCGGTGAACCTGACCGCGCCGCTCGAGCTGACCCGTGCGCTGCTGCCCGCGATGCTGGAACGCGACCGCGGGCAGATCGTCTTCGTCTCGTCGATCGCCGGGCGCACCGGCGTCGGCGGGGAAGCCGTGTACGCGGCGGCGAAGTCCGGTGTGGACGCTTTCGCCGACAGCCTGCGATTCGAGTTGCACGGCACCGGCGTAACGGTCGGAATCGTAGTTCCCGGCGTGGTGCGCACGGAATTCTTCGAGCGCCGCGGCCGTCCCTACACCCGCGGCACGCCTCGTCCGGTGAGCGCCGAACGCGTGGCCGCCGCCGTCGTGCGCGCCGCCGCGCATCCGGGCGACTACTACGTGCCGCGCTGGCTGCGGTTCCCCGTCGCCCTGCGCGGTACGGCACCCGGCCTGTACCGCGCGCTCGCGGCGCGTTTCGGCGCCGAAAGCTGACGGAGCCACGCGAACCTCCTCCCCCGGGCACCGTTCCCGGTTCTCGCCGGGGTACCCCCGCTCCCCCGAGCCAAGCACGTCCATTGTGCTGCCGCATCAGGGGAATTCCCCGATCAGGCGGTTTCGTCCGCTTCCCCGGGCGGACCCCAGGCCAGCGCCAGCACCAGCGTCGCGCGCACGGCCGGGTCGTCCAGCGACGGCCCGAACAGGTCGTGCAGGCGGCCCAGCCGGTACGACACGGTCTGCGGATGGATGTGCAGATCCTCCGCGACCGCCTTGCGGTCCCCCAGATGCAGCAGCCACGACGTGAGCGTGGTGGACAGCCGTTCCCGCGCGGATTCGTTCAGCTCGGCCAGCGGGGCGAGCGCCTGTCTTCTCAGCACGTCGAGCAGCCGGTCGTCGCGGTGCACGATGATCGCGTCGAGGTGCTCGTCGGCGAACACCGGATCGTCGCTGAGCAGATGGTCCCGGCGCAGCCGCGCGGTCACCTCGGCGATGCGCAGGCTCGCCGGGAGCCGGTCGAGCGGCACCGTCGCGCCGACCACGGCGCCGCCGCCGCGCAACGCGCGAGCGAGCCACGCGCGTCTGCCGGGACCGCCCGGATCCGGGACGATCGCCACGACCACGCCGGGACGGCGCAGCCGCAGGCAGCTGTCTTCGAGCCGGAACACCAATTCCCGGCCCAGCTCGTTGTCGTCCTCCACCAGCACGACCGCGGCGTGCTTCGGCAACCGCCAGTCCGCCCGCGCCGCGGCGGCGCGCACCGCGGCCTTGTCCGCTCGGTCGGACAACAACAGCGCGGTCAGTTCGTCGCGCAATCTTTCGCGCGCGCGTACCGCATCCGACTGCTCCTGCAGGTAACCGCGAAGTGAAGATTCCGAAAGCTGGTCCACCAGAGCGAACACGGTGGTCGCGAGCGAGGCGAACAATTCGGCGGGCACCTGGAGATCGAGCGCGGCTTCCGAAACGTGCCGCCACGCCACGCGCGCGCCGACGCGGTACGCGGACAGCAGGCTCGTGACGCGCCTCCCCTGCTGGTATTGCGCGCGCCCGATTTCCTCGAACACCGTCTGTTCGACGCCGGACCCCAGTTCCGGCAGCCGTTCGTCGGGCTCGGCCGCCATGTCGATCAGCCGCCGCACGAATCCCGCGCTGGCGGCGACGAGGTCGGCGAGTTCTTCGGTCAGGAACTCCGCGTAGTCGGGATGCTCGTCCGCGAGCTGGTCGCGGACCTCGTTGAGCATGGCGGGCAGCCGGCGGGTCACCACCGTTTCCAGTTCGTCAAGCCGGGTCACCTGATCTGGTCCCATGTGTCCGGGAGTCCTTCCGTCGCAGGCAGCGGTCTCGGGTCGCCTCGGGACATCCTGTCCCCACTTTGGCCTCTCGTGCCAAGTCGAAGCCACCGAAATTCGCTTTCCGGCGGCAGAAGCCGCCCGTCCGGGGGCGCGACACTGGCGGGGATGAGAGCAACCTCGGGAGTCCGTCACGCTCCGGATACGTCAGGACTGCGAGAGAAACGGCGCGCGGAAAACTTCCCGGTGGCCCTGCGGGTGCTGCCGGAACAGCTGCGCGCCGACCTGGTCGCGGTCTATTCCGTCGCGCGCACTGTGGACGATCTGGGCGACGAAGCCGAGGGCGACCGGGTCGCGCAGCTCGAGGCGTTTTCCTCCGAACTGTCCGCGGCGTTCGGCAACGGGGAACCGGAAGATCCCGCTGTCCGTGGACTTCTCCCGGCGATCCGCGCCGGACGGCTGACCGAGGAACCGTTCCAGCGGCTTGTCCAGGCGAACATCCAGGACCAGCGGGTGCACCGTTATCCGGTCTTCGCGGACTTGCTGGCGTACTGCCGGCTTTCCGCCGATCCGGTCGGGCGCATCGTGCTCGACCTGCTCGGCGTGGCCGACCCGGCCGCCGCCGGGCTGTCCGACCGGATCTGCACCGGGCTCCAGCTGGTGGAGCACTGGCAGGACGTCGGCGAGGACTACCGCAACGGGCGGATCTACCTGCCGCAGGAGGACCTCGCCGAGTTCGGCGTCGCCGAGGAGGAACTGGGCGCCGCGCACGCGTCGCCCCGCTTGAAAGCGCTGATGCGATGGGAAACCGGCCGCGCCGCCGCTCTGCTGGGCAGCGGCGCGGATTTGCTCGGGTACCTGTCCGGCTGGGGACGGTTCGCGGTGAGCGGGTTTCTGGCGGGCGGGCTCGCGACGGTCGACGCGCTGCGCGCGAGCGGCGGCGACGTGCTGTCCGCACCGGTCCGGCCGAGCCGGGCCGGACTGCTGAGTTGGCTGGGGTGGCTGCAAGTCGGCACGAGGAGGCGGTCCGGATGACGGCACTGGGCACAGTGGACGAGGCCTACGCGCACTGCGCGGCGGTCACCAAGGAACAGGCGCGCAATTTCTACTATGGGATCCGGTTGCTGCCGCCGGGCAAACGGGCGGCGTTGTGCGCGGTGTACGCGCTGGCCCGGATCATCGACGACATCGGCGACGACACCGCGGCGTCGGCCGAGACCAAGCTGCAGGGACTCGCCGGAGTGCGGAAAGCGCTCGGCGACCTGTCCTCGACCGCCGACCCGGTGTACGTCGCGGTCGCCGACGCGGCGCGCCGGTACCCGATTCCGCTGGGCGCGTTCGAGGAATTGCTCGACGGCGTCGAGATGGACGTGACCGGCCGCGAGTACGTGCGGTTCGAGGAACTGGTCGAGTACTGCCGGTGCGTGGCGGGTTCGGTCGGGCGGCTGTGCCTCGGCGTGTTCGGCAGCCGTCCGGAGCCGAACGCGCCGGTGTACGCCGACGAGCTGGGAATCGCCTTGCAGCAGACCAATATCCTGCGCGACATCCGCGAGGATCTGCTCAACGGGCGGGTGTATCTGCCCAAAGAGGACCTCGACCGGTTCGGCGTCGAACTGTCCGTCGGCCCGGACGGCAAGCTGGCCGATCCCGAAGGCGGCCTCGCCGCGCTGATCCACGACAGCGCGACGCGCGCCCGGGACTGGTACGCCCGCGGGCTTCGGCTGGTGCCCTCTTTGGACGGTCGCAGCGCCGCGTGCTGCACCGCGATGTCGGGCATCTACCGCACCCTGCTGGACCGGATCGACGAACAGCCCGCGCGCGTGTTCGACCGGAGGCTTTCGTTGTCCGGCCGGGAAAAGGCGGTGGTGGCGTTCCGAGCGCTGACCGGGATCGGCCGATGACCGCCCCGGTCGCGGTGGTCGGCGGCGGGCTCGCGGGCATCGCCGCCGCGCTCGCGTGCGCCGACGCCGGACGTCCGGTCACGCTGTTCGAGGCGCGGCCGCAGCTGGGCGGGCTCACGCATTCGTTCACGCGCGGAGAGCTGCGGGTCGACAATGGACAGCACGTGTTCCTCCGTTGCTGCACCGCGTATCGCGCGCTGCTGGACCGTCTCGGGGTCGCGGACCGGGTGGTGTTGCAGCCGCGGCTGGAGATCCCGATCCGCCTGCCGGGCGCGACGGAGCCGACCTGGCTGCGGCGCGACGACCTGCCCGCGCCGCTGCACCTGGCCACCTCGCTGTTGCGTTACGAACCGCTGCGCCCGCTCGACCGGGCCCGGTTCGCGCTCGCCGCGCTCGCGTTGCGCCGGGTCGACCCGAAGGCGGACCGCACGGATCGCCAGTCCTTCGGGGAATGGCTGCGGCGGCACGGGCAGAGCGCGGCGGCGATCGAAGCGTTGTGGGATCTGGTCGGCGTGGCAACGCTGAACGCGACGGCCGACGACGCGTCGCTCAGCCTCGCCGCGACGGTGTTCCAAGAGGGTCTGCTCACCGACCCGGCCGCCGCCGACATCGGCTGGTCGCTGGTCCCGTTGCGGGAACTGCACGGCGACCCCGCGCGCGAGCGGCTGATCGAGGCCGGGGCGGACGTCCGGGTCGGCACGAAGGTGCGCGCGATCAGCGAAGGCTGGCGGGTGGTCACGGATCGCGGCGAGGAGGAGTTCAGCCAGGTCGTGCTCGCCACTCCGCCGCCGGTGACCGAACAGCTCGCGCCGACCGGGGCGATCGGGTTGCCGCCGGGCTGGTCCGGCGGGCTCGGCAGCTCGCCGATCGTGAACGTGCACGTCGTTCTCGACCGGAAAGTGCTCGACGAACCGTTCGTCGCGGGCGTGCGCACGCCGGTGCAGTGGGTGTTCGACCGAACGCGACAGTCCGGTTTGGACTCCGGGCAGTACCTCGCGATGTCGCTGTCCGCCGCGGACGCGCAGATCGACTTGCCCACCGCGAAACTGCGCGAGCAGCTGCTCCCCGAGCTGCTGACGCTGCTGCCCGAGGCACGCGGCGCGCAGGTGCTCGACTTCTTCGTCACCCGCGAGCGGCACGCCACGTTCCGGCCCGGTCCCGGCACCGCCTCGCTGCGCCCGCCCGCGCGCACCGCTCTGCCCGGGCTGTACCTGGCGGGCGCGTGGACCGCGACCGGATGGCCCGCGACCATGGAGGGCGCCGCGCGCAGTGGCGCGACCGCGGCCGCCGCCCTCCTTCAGCACAACGGTAAGAGGGAGGGAGTCGGAGCATGACCGCCAATCTGTTTTCTGCCGAGAAAACCCGCTCCGCGGTGCCGCCGGTGCTCGGCAGTGCCCGGGACGTCGTGCAGCCCGCGTTGCGCGCCGCCGTCGACCGGCTGGACGACACCAGCCGCGCGATCAGCGCCTACCACCTCGGCTGGACCGACCCGAACGGCGTCCCGGTGCGCGGCAACGGCGGCAAAGCGGTGCGTTCGGCGCTCGCCGTGGTGTCCGCGCAGGCCGCGGGCGCGCCGGTGGAAGTCGGCGTGCCCGGCGCGGTCGCGGTCGAACTGGTGCACAACTTCTCGCTCGTCCACGACGACCTGATGGACGGCGACACCGAGCGCAGGCACCGGCCGACGGTGTGGGCGCTGTGGGGGTCCGCGAGCGCGATCCTGACCGGGGACGCGATGCTCGCGCTCGCCCAGGAAGTGGTGCTGGACAGCGGTTCCCCGCACGCGGTCGCGGCCGGCCGGCTGCTCACCGAGACCACGCGGCGGCTCATCCACGGCCAGTTCCTGGACGTCGCGTTCGAGCAGCGCGACGACGTCGGGCTCGCCGAATGCGTGACGATGGCCGCCGGGAAAACGGGCGCGCTGCTGTCCGCCAGCGCCGCGATCGGGGCGGTGCTCGCCGGAGCGCCCGCCGAGGTGGTCGACGCGCTGTCGGTGTTCGGCGAGGAGATCGGCCTGGCGTTCCAGCTCGTCGACGACGTGCTCGGCATCTGGGGCGACCCGGCGGTCACCGGGAAATCGGTGTACTCCGACCTGCAGGCGCGCAAGAAGTCCCTGCCGATCACCTACGCCACCACGCACGGCGGCGCGGCGGGCCGGCGGCTCGCCGAGTGGCTGGCCGGGGACGACGACACCGACCTCGCGCGGATCGCCGCGCTGGTGGACGACGCGGGCGGCCGCGCATGGGCCACCGCGGAAGCGGCGCGGCACGTCGCCACCGCGGAGCAAGCCCTGGCCGCCCTCCCGCCGGGCCCGCGCGCCGACCTCGTATCGATCGCCCGATTCATCGCCGGAAGGGAAGCGTGATGACCCAGACCGTCCCCCGGACCGCCGCCTCCGCGCCCGCCGCCCGCACCGCCGCCGACACGGTCGCCGCGGCGGTCCAGTTCCTGCGCCGCGAGCAGGACCGTGCCGGATGGTGGAAGGGCGAACTCGCCACCAACGTCACGATGGACGCCGAAGACCTGCTGCTGCGGCATTTCCTCGGGATCCTCACGCCGCAGATCGCCGAGGAGTCGGCGCGCTGGATCCGCTCGCAGCAGCGCGCCGACGGCACCTGGGCGAACTTCCCGGACGGCCCGGCTGACCTCTCCACGACGGTCGAGGCGTGGGTCGCGCTGCGGCTGGCCGGCGACCCGGCGGACGCCCCGTGGCTGGCCACGGCCGCGGAGTGGATCCGCGAGCACGGCGGGATCGAGGCGACCCGGGTGTTCACCCGGATCTGGCTCGCGATGGTCGGCCAGTGGTCGTGGGACGACCTGCCGAGCCTGCCGCCGGAGCTGATCTTCCTGCCGTCGTGGTTCCCGCTCAACGTCTACGACTTCGCGTGCTGGGCCCGGCAGACCATCGTGCCGCTGACCATCGTCGGCACGCTGCGCCCGGCGCGGAAGCTGCCCTTCGATGTCGCCGAGCTGCGCACCGGCAAGCGACCGCCGAAGCCGCGCGCGCCGTGGACGTGGGACGGCGTGTTCCAGAATCTCGACACCGCGCTGCACGCGTACGCGAAACTGCCGCTCAACCCGGTGCGGAAGCTCGCGCTCAAGCAGGCGGCGGAGTGGATTCTCGCGCGGCAGGAGGCCGACGGTTCGTGGGGCGGGATCCAGCCGCCGTGGGTGTACTCGATCCTCGCGCTGCACCTGCTCGGCTATTCGCTCGACCATCCCGCGCTCAAGGCCGGGATCGCCGGGCTCGACGGATTCACCATCCGGGAGAAGACCGACCAGGGCTGGGTGCGGCGGCTCGAAGCGTGCCAGTCGCCGGTGTGGGACACCGCGCTGGCGATGACCGCGCTGCTCGACGCGGGCGTGTCCCCCGGCGACGAAAGCCTGGTCCGGGCCGCGGAGTGGATGCTGGGCGAGGAAATCCGGGTCCCGGGAGACTGGGCGGTGCGGCGGCCTTCGCTGAAGCCCGGCGGGTTCGCGTTCGAGTTCGCCAACGACGGCTACCCGGACACCGACGACACCGCCGAGGTGGTGCTCGCGCTGCGGCGGATGGGCAAACCGGATCACCTGCGGATCCGCGAGGCGGTCGACCGGAGCGTCGCGTGGCTGGAGGGGATGCAGTCCAGCGACGGCGGCTGGGGCGCGTTCGACGCGGACAACACACAGGTGCTGACGACGCGGTTGCCGTTCTGCGATTTCGGCGCGGTGATCGACCCGCCGTCGGCGGACGTGACCGCGCACGTGGTCGAAATGCTGGCCGCGGAAGGGAAAGCGGACACCCGCGAATGCCGTCGCGGGATCCGGTGGCTATGGGACAACCAGGAGGCGGACGGTTCGTGGTTCGGCCGGTGGGGCGCGAACTACGTGTACGGCACGGGCGCGGTGGTGCCCGCGCTGGTCGCGGCCGGGGTCCCCGGGACCGATCCGCGGATCCGGCGGGCGGTGCGGTGGCTGGCCGAGCACCAGAACGACGATGGCGGATGGGGCGAGGACCTGCGGTCGTACGACGATCGATCGTGGGCCGGACGTGGTGATTCGACGCCTTCGCAGACGGCGTGGGCATTGCTGGCGTTGCTGGCTGCCGGAGAGCGAGAGTCCACAGTGGTCGCCCGGGGCGTCGAGTGGCTGTGCGAACGGCAGCGTCCAGACGGTGGCTGGGACGAGGACAAGCACACCGGGACCGGCTTCCCGGGCGACTTTTACCTGTCGTATCACCTGTATCGCGTGGTGTTCCCGCTGTCCGCGCTCGGCCGGTACGTACGGGGCGGGTCATGACGCCGATCGTCTGCACCCCGTTGCGGATCGAGCAGGCCGCGGTGCGCGGTCCGCGGACAGTCCACACCGGACTCGGGCCACGCCGGGCCGCCGCCGCTGCGGCCCGGCTCCCGTCCGGACCGCGAATCGTCGCGGGGGTCGGGGGCGGGCTCACACCTTCGGTACGGCCGGGGGACGTCGTCGTCGCCACCGAGGTGCGTGGTCCGTCCGGCGTGGTGCCGGTGCCGTCCGCGCCGTTGCTGGCGGGTGCGTTGCGACGGCTCGGTCTCACTGTCCATCTCGGACCGGTGATCGGCAGTTCGCACGTGGTGCGGGAGCGGGAACGGGCTGCGCTGGCTGCCAGCGGCGCGCTGGCGGTTGACATGGAGTCTGCGTGGCTTGCGGCCAGCGGCGAACCATTCGCGGTGGTTCGCGCCATTGTGGACACTGTCGGTGCGCCGTTGCTCCGGCCTTCGACTGTCTCGAATGGACTCGCTGGGTTGCGGAGTCTGCGCCGCGCCGCCCCCGCGCTCGCGGCGTGGACCGAAGCGGTGCGTCCGCGCACGGTGTTGCTCGCGAGCCCGCGGTCGTTCTGTGCCGGGGTGGAGCGGGCGATCGATATCGTCGAGCGAGCCCTGGAAAAGCATGGCGCACCGGTGTACGTGCGTCGGCAGATCGTGCACAACACCCACGTCGTGCATCGGTTGCAGGGTCGCGGTGCGGTGTTCGTGGACGAGGTGGAGGAAGTTCCGGAAGGCGCGACGCTGGTGTTCGCCGCCCACGGAGTCTCCCCCGCTGTTCGTCGTGCCGCAGCAGGCCGCGGACTGTCCGTAGTGGACGCGACGTGTCCGTTGGTGACCAAGGTGCACAACGAAGTCCGCCGTTACACCGGTCGCGGCGAGACGGTGTTCCTCATTGGACACGCTGAGCACGAGGAGGTCGAAGGAACCGTCGGAGAAGCGCCGGAGAATGTGGTGGTCGTCGGCGATGTCGCAGCCGCGCGGACGGTGACCGTGCGCGATCCGTCGCGGACCGCGTACACCATGCAGACCACCCTGGCGGTCGACGAGGCCGAGGAGATCGCGTCCGTGCTGCGCGAACGATTCCCCGGACTTTCCGCGCCGCGCAAGGACGACATCTGCTACGCCACCACCAACCGGCAGCAGGCTTTGCGCGCGATCGCCCGCGAGGTCGATCTGGTGCTGGTCGTGGGTTCCGGGAATTCGTCGAACTCGCGGCGGCTGGTGGAAGTCTCCGAACGCGAGGGGACCCCGGCGGTGCTGGTGGACGGCTGCGGCGACGTCGACCTGCGCCGGCTCGCCGGGGCCGGGCGGATCGGGCTCACCGCGGGAGCGTCGGCACCGCCGCATCTCGTCGCCGAAGTGGTCGAAGCCCTGCACGGATTGGGACCGGTCAGCGTCGCGGAAAACACGCTGACAGAAGAAGAAATGACGTTCACCCTACCTCGGGAGGTGCTCTGAGCGATGGCCATGCCGTTGCGCCAGTCTCTTCGACTGGGCGGTTATCTGATGAAGCAGAAGCTGCTGCGCAAGGAGAAATTCCCGCTCCTGGTCGAGCTGGAACCGCTGTTCGCGTGCAACCTCAAATGCGGCGGCTGCGGCAAGATCGCACAGCCGCACACGCTGCTGAAACAGCGGATGCCGGTGGAGCAGGCGGTCGGGGCGATCGAGGAGAGCGGCGCGCCGATGGTGTCCATCGCGGGCGGCGAACCGCTGATGCATCCGCAGATCGACGAGATCACCCGGCAGCTGCTCGCCCGCAACAAGATCATTTTCCTGTGCACCAACGCGCTCCTGCTGCCCAAGCACATCCACAAATTCAAGCCGCACCGCAATTTCGCGTGGATGGTGCACATCGACGGTCTCGAAGAACGGCACGACGCGTCGGTGCGCAAGGAGGGCGGTTTCCAGGCGGCGGTCGACGCGATCAAGCTCGCCAAGGAAAAGGGCTTCCGCGTCATGACGAACACGACGTTCTTCACCGGGGACACCCCGCAGGACGTCATCGACGTGCTCGACTACCTCAACGACCTCGGCGTCGACAACATGCAGATTTCACCCGGGTACGCGTACGAGAAAGCCCCCGACCAGGACCACTGGCTCGGCGTGCAGCAGACCCGGGAACTGTTCGCCAAGGCCTTCGGCGGCGGCAACCGGAAACGCTGGCGGCTCAACCATTCGCCGGTGTTCCTCGATTTCCTCGAGGGCAAACGCGACCTGGAATGCACGCCGTGGGGCATCCCGTCCTATTCGCTGCTGGGCTGGCAGCGTCCGTGCTACCTGCTCGACGACGGCTACGCGAAGACGTACCGGGAACTCATCGAAACCACCGAATGGGAGAACTTCGGCCGCGGCAAGGACCCGCGCTGCTCGAACTGCATGGCGCACTGCGGCTACGAACCCACCGCGGTGATCGCAACACTCGGCTCGCTCAAGGAATCCGTCCGGGCCGCCGTCGGCCACTGACCCACGGTCCGTGAAGGGCTCCTTGAGGGAATCTGATTCCCTCAAGGAGCCCTTCACGGACTCTGAGTCCCTCAGTGCCCCGCACGTACCGCACATAGGGGTTTGCTCGTCCATCGTGCGGCGTGCCATGATGGCTTCATGCGTGCGCAGCGATTTCTCCGCCCCCGGGCAGTGCCCGGGGGTTGCGCGTGCGCGCCGGGCTCCGCCCGCTGACGTCCGCGTCTCCCCTCGCTGCCCGGGGGTGAAGTCCAGAACTTCACGCTCCGAAGCGAGGAGCCCTTCCCGTGGACACTCTTGACCCCGTCTCGATGCTGCGCCGGATCACCGCGCTGACCGAGGCCGCACTCGCCGACCTCGCCCAGGCCCGCACACCGGCCGCCGTCGCCGCCGTGCGCCGTTCCGTGCTCGGCAAATCCAGTCCGCTCGCCGCCGTGCGCCGCGAACTCGGCCGCCCGTAAGCAACTCGGCCTGGCGCTTTCCCAAGCAAACCAGCGCATTACCGCGGCACTGGAGGAAAGCTCGTCGCGGAAACCGCGCTGGAGCCCCCGCTCGACCCGCCGAAACTCAGCCGAGACCGGATTGGGCGATGACGTGCGCGATGCCGATCCGCACCGCGGTGAATCCACCGTGGACAAACGATTCCGCGAGGTCCACTGCGGACTGACCGGGGTAGTAACGTTCGGCGATTCCCGCCGCCACCCGCCTGATCTGGTCCGGCTCGGCAGAGATCCGGGCCTGTCCTTCGACGGTCACGAAGCTGTACGGCTGCCGCTCGTCGCTGACGCAGACCGCCACCCGTCCGTCCCGCGCAAGGCTTTTGCCTTTGACACTCCCCGGTGACAGGGCGAAGGCGAGTTCGTCTCCGTCGAGGACGAAACAAATCGGGGTGACGTGCGGACGCCCGTCCGCCCGCGCGAGAGCAAGGTGGGCAAGTCTGGTTCCCTCGGCAAGGAAAGCGCGCCATTCGGTGTCGGTCATGGTTGTCATCGGTCTGTTCCCTAAGTTTGTGGGTGTCTGGGGTTGGTGCCCTGGATGCCCGGGGCGGTGGGGTGTAGCTGATCGGTTGTTGCCTGTTGTCGAGGCTCGAAAGGACTGGCTGCCCCGCCGTGCTGGACGCTCCGTTCGCTGATTGAGAGCTGTTGCGGGTCGTCGCTGTTTAGGGATCTGTCGGCGGGGTTGTCCACGGGCGTGACCTGCAATGACAGGAGTGGATGGGTGGCGATTCGCCTTGAGGTCTGGGTCGGGATCGATGTCGGCAAATCGATGCATCACGCGTGTGCGATCGACACCGACGGGAAGGTGCTGTTCAGTCAGAAACTCGGGAATGATCAGCGCGCGATCGAGCAGTTGATCGCTCGTGCCAGTGCGGCCGCTCAGCGGGCGCAGTGGGCGATCGATTTGACGAGTCCGATGGCGTTGCTGCTGATCACGGCGCTGCTGGCTGCCGACCAGTCGGTGACCTATGTGCCGGGCCGGGTCGTGAACACGATGACCCACGGATTCCGAGGCGAAGGAAAAACCGACGCCAAAGACGCTCGGGTGATCGCCGAAACCGCCCGGCTGCGAAGGGATCTGACCGAGGTCACGATGCCCGATGAGCTGGCGGTCTCGCTGACCCAGCTGACCAGCTACCGCGCCGACCTGATGTCGGACTGGGTGGCCGGGATCAACCGGCTGCGGGCGCTGCTGGGCTCGATCTTCCCCGCTCTGGAGGCCGCGTTCGACTACTCCAACCGAACCCCGCTGATCCTGGTCGCCGGGATGTGCACCCCCGCCGAGATCCGCACCGCCGGAATCGGCGGTGTCACAACCCATCTCACCGACAACAAGGCATGGGGTCCGGCGATCGGCAAGACCGCCGCGACCGCGGTCGCCGCCGCCGACGCCCAGGACCTGGTGCTGCCCGGCGAAGCCGATGCCGCGATGCTCGTCAAACGCATCGCCCGCAAGCTGCTCGACCTCGACCGCGAGATCAAAGACACCGACAAGCTGATCACCGCCCGATTCCGGCGACATCCGTGGGCGAGGATCATCGAGTCCCTGCCCGGCATGGGCCCTGGACTGGGCGCCGAATTTCTCGCCAGCACCGGCGGTGACCTGGCGACCTTCGCGACCGCCGGCCGCTTGGCGTCCTATGCCGGATTGGTGCCGGTGCCACGCGACTCCGGTCGTGTCAGCGGAAACCTGCGCCGTCCCAAACGCTACAACCGACGCCTGCGCAGGGTCTTCTACATGGCCGCCCTGTCCAGCCTGCGCACGCAAGGCCCGTCCAGGCGGTTCTACGACAAGAAGCGCGCCGAACGACTCATCCATACCCAAGCCCTCCTAGCGCTGGCCCGGCGACTCGTCGACGTGCTCTGGGCACTGCTGCGCGACGGCCGCGAATTCACCCTCGACACACCGAATCCGGTCACTGTTGCGGCTTGACACGGTCATTGAGAGTCCTTTCTCGGCGAGCTGACCAGCCTGCTGCTCGCGAAGACGTACCGCGACGGACTGCTGGGCAAGGAAAAGCAGAATTCCGGCAGCGAAAGCCACGACGCTCAGCCAAGTTCGGCCAGCCTGCTGCAGCAACGCCGTGCCAAGCACCGGTCCGAGCACCGCGCCAAGACTCCACGCACTCGACGCGACACCCAGGTACCGGCTGCGCAGATCTGGCGGCGCGAGAGCCGCGAACGTCGCACCGAACTGGACCGCCAGTCCGATTTGCCCAAGGCTGACAACGAGGATCGCAATGGCGTAGCCAGCAATGCTTTGGCTCACGGCGGCCAAACCGCCGCCAAGCCCCACCAGCAACATCGAGGTCGCGAGCACCGACCCCCGGTCGCGATTCGCCAGCACCGCGACAGCCAACGGTTGCAGGACAACGATGGCGACCCCGTTGAGCGCAAGCACACCGCCGTACGTCGCGGAACTGAACTGCTGCGCGGTCATCAGCAACGGCAAAGTCGCGAAAGCCAGCATTAGCAAGGTAAAGCAGCCGACATGAATCAGCGTCATGGTGATCATCAAACGGTCCACCCGCAACACCGGCAGCAGCGCGCGTCTCTGGCGACTCGCACCCGAGCGGGTTTCCGGCACCGCAGCCACCACGATCAACGCCGCTACGAGCATCGCGACCGCGTTCAACCAGAACAGCAGCCCGTAGCCGTGACTCGCCAGTACCCCGGCAACCGTTGCGGCGACGGCGTATCCGAGATTCGCCGCCCAATAAAGCAGACTGTACGCCCGCACCCGCTGCTCCGGCGGAAGATCCGCCACCGCCGCCGATCCCGCCGGCCGGAAGAGCCCGCCAGCGAGTCCGTAGCCCACCGCCGTGGCCCAGATGACCGGCGTCGCTTCGGCGGATCCCAAGGCAACCAAGGCGATCGCCGTCCCGAGAAACCCGAGCAGCATCGTCCTCCGCCGCCCGACCCGGTCCCCGAGCCAGCCGCCGAGCAACTGCGACCCGAAGTCGCCGATGCCGATCGCGGCCACCACGGCCCCCGCCGCGGTCGGAGACATCCGCTGTTCCTGCGTCAGATACAGCACCAGCATCGGCGACACGAACGCCCCGCCCCGGGCGACGAGGTGGCACGCCCCCAGTGCCCACGCTAGCGACGGCAACCTGCGAGCCGAAGTTCTCTCCGCGGTGATCGTTGCGACTGTCATGCCAATGACGCTAAGAGTGCCGGAAGTTTAAGAAAAGCGATTGTTTACGATGATATCCATCGCGATCTGTAATACTCTGGATTCATGGCCGACCTGGACCTGCGACAACTCACGACCCTGCTCGCGGTCGCCGAGGAGGGCACGTTCTCCCGGGCAGCGACCCGGCTGGGCTACACGCAATCGAGCGTGAGCCAGCACATCGCAGCCTTGGAACGCTCCGTCGGCGGCGCGGTCTTCGACCGGCCGGGCGGCCCGCGCCCCGTGCGGATCACTCCCCTTGGCGCCGTGGTACTCGAACACGGCCGGGAGGTCCTGGCGAAGGCCAACGCCCTGACCCAAGCGGTCGATCGGTTCAAGGCAGGCGAAGGCCGCATCGACGTCGGCACCCTGCAGAGCGTCTCGCACGCGATCCTGCCGACAGTGCTGCGCCGGCTCCGCGAGGAGCACCCGCGCTGCGAGATCCGCCTCTCGGAACCCGACGAACCTCGGCTGGGCGAACTGGACCTGCTGTTTTACGACGGCCTGATCAGCGACGACACGGAACATGTCCGGCTGATGGAAGACCCGTACCTGGCAGTCGCCCGGCCCGGCACCCTGCCGTCCGGCCCGGTGCCCGCGCGGGAACTGGACGGCAAACCCATGGTTGCCTGGCCGTCGACCTGCGACCAGCCCAGACTGGAGCAATCCCTCGCGGCCGCCGGCGCGCACCCGCGCATCGTGTTCCGCTCCGCGGGCAGCGAAACGATCCTGTCGATGGTGCGCGCCGGAATGGGACTGGCCGTCCTGCCCTGGCTGGCGATCCACCAGGTCGTCTGCCGCGACTGCGGCGCGATCCACGGCCCGGAGGGATGGCCGGATCTGCAGGTGCACGACCTCGACCCGACCCCGGCGCGCTCGATCTACCTGCACTGGCCGCGCGGCCGCGGCGAGGAGTCCCCGCTTGCCGCGCGAACCATCGAGGTGGCGGTGGAAGTGGCGCGGGAGTTGGCTGGGCAGGCCCCGGCTGCTCGGGGTTCCGTGCCCTCAGCTGAATGACCCCTCGGCCATCGCTGCACCCGCCACCAGCACCGCAGACCCGACCCGGTGGATCGAAGACGCTCCCTCGATCCCCGATCACCGCCGAATTGCCCTGGTCAAGCCGCCGTCGCGTCCACCGTGACCTCTATGCTCCCGCCCAGCGCCTTCGAGTACGGGCAAGTCTGGTGCGCGGCCAGCTCGTCAGCGGTCGTCCTCGTCGTGGTGCAGCATCACATCCGCTGACTGTCTCCCGGCAGTCCTGAGGTTCAGCACCCGACCTAGCCGGAATTCTCGCCCCCGGCCAGCCGAACGCAAGCTCGCCGCGCCTCGAAACACAAACCGCCCCGCAAACACGCCAACCACCCAGTTGAGCATTCCCCGTCGATTCCTTTCAACCCTCCGGAAGTCGGGGATCGCGAAGGCCGGGCAAAAACGCTGCACCGGACCGCCTCTCCCGGCCGCTTTCCGTGCGCCCGCGCAGCTTCACACTGTCCACTATAGACAGTACAGGGCGGAGGAAATCACGCTGGGTGGCCATGATCCGCGCTTCGCCACCCGACCGGCGCAATCCCCGGAAACCCGTCCGGCAAGCACCACAAGAGACAGTGGTCCTGCCTGACAACGTTGACTGATAACCGCGGCTCCGCCTTTCTTTGCCAGCTGTTGACCTTTCCCGAACCCCGGGCGTATGGTCTAGACCAAGAAGCCCACCCCCTTCGCTCGACACCCCGTGCGGGCCGGCTCCCGGAAAGCCGGCGCGTCGCTTTGTCGTACCCGCACCAGGAAACGAGCATTCCCCGAAGGAGCTGTTCATGAAAGCGAACCGGAAACTCGTCGCGGCCGCCGTCGGCACGGCGATCGCGCCGGTGCTCGTGCTGCTCAGCCCGGCAGGCATCGCCAGCGCGCACGGGTACGTCAACGCGCCGGCGAGCCGGCAGGCCCAGTGCGCGCAGGGCGTCGTGTCCTGCGGCCAGATCAAGTGGGAACCGCAGAGCGTCGAAGGGCCGAAGGGGCTGCACAGCTGCAGCGGCGGCAACGCCCAGTTCGCCGAACTGAACGACAACAACAAGGGCTGGAAGGCGACGCCGGTCGGCTCGTCGGTGGCCTTCACCTGGAAGTTCACCGCCCGGCACCGCACTTCCAACTACGAGTACTGGATCGGCAACGACAAGATCGCCACCGTGGACGGCGGCGGCCAGCAGCCCCCGGCGACGGTCACCCACAACGTGAACCTCAAGGGGCACACCGGAAGGCAGACGGTGCTCGCCGTCTGGAACATCGCGGACACCGCGAACGCCTTCTACGCCTGCATCGACCTGCAGGTGAGCTGACCCGAAAGTCCACATCGGACACTGAGGCACGGGCCGTGGCGGCGGCCCGTGCCTCAGTGCGCGTCCGGAGCGTTCCGCCGGAAATGACAAAACCAGCCAATTTCCCGCGCACTCGTTGACCCGCTTTCCCGGCCGTGACTAGCGTGCCGGTCACCGGAAAAAGGGTACGACTCCAGGAGGCGGTTTTCCTTGATTTCCCGGCGGGCATTCCTCTGCGCATCCGCGGCAGCCGCGACATTTCCACTCTGGAATACCGCGTTCGCCTCCGCGACCACTCCCGACACCGCGAAGGTCGCTTTCGACGACCAGTCCGGCGCCAGCCAGACCTACGCGTACCTCACCGGCACCACGCTGGACAACCGGCTCGTCATCCTGAAAGCCGACGGCACGCCGTATTATCCGCCGTCCCCGGGCAGCGACCACACGCCGCTCGGCGAGGACTGCGCGATCCCGCTGAAGTCGCTTTCCCAGGTCACCGTCCCGAAAATGTACGCGGCCCGGATCTATGTCGCGCTCGACAGCAAACTGGACTTTTTCGTCAACCAGGGCCCGGCGCTCGTGCACCCGAGCTTCCTCGCCGCCGACGACCCGAACTACAACCGGAACTGGTCGTTCTGCGAATTCACCTTCAACAACGACGTGCTGTTCGCCAACATCAGCTACGTCGACTTCGTCGCGATCCCGCTCGGCCTGCATCTCACCACGACCGGCTCCGGCGACCAGACCGTCCCCGGCCTCCCGGCCCGCTCGCTCGACCCGATCTGCGCCGCGCTCAACGCCCAGGGCGGCAAATGGGGCACGCTCATCGAAACCGGCGACGACGGAAAGCCTTTGCGCGCCCTGTCCGCGCATTACCGTGCCGACCAATTCGGCGGATACCTCGACGGCTACCTCGACGAGGTCTGGCAGAAATACACCAGCGAAACGCTCACCGTCGACACCCAGGTACCCGGCCTCGGCGCGTTCACCGGCCAGGTCGGCGCGGACGGCGTCCTCGCCTTCAACAACGGCGAACGCTTCGCCAAACCAGCCACACCGGACGTGTGGAGCTGCGACAGCGGCCCGTTCGCCATCAAACAAGGCGACAGCGACGCCCGCAAAGCGATCATCCCCCGGCTAGCGGCGGCCTTGAACCGCACCACCCTGCGCGACAACCCGAAACAGCCGACCGGCGAGGACCCGGCGAGGTTCTACCAAAACCCGGAAACCAACCACTACGCGCGCATCGTGCACAGCAAACTTCCGGACAATCGCGGCTACGCCTTCCCCTACGACGACGTCTCCCCCGGCCCCGATTTCAGCGGCGCTGTGCAGGCAGGCGACCCGGACACTCTGACCATCACCGTGAACGCCTTGCGCTGAGCCAAACCCGTGCTGCGGTCCACTTCGGACCGCAGCACTGTCATCCGGTGAGATCGCCTTCCTCGCGCGGAATCCGCACCTTCGCGCGAACCTGGCTCCTCCCCTCGATCCTCGCGCACGAGGCCTCGAGGTACTCCAGATCCAGTTCCTCAGTACCGGCGATCTTCATCCTCGCTGTCCCAACGCCGCCGCAACGACAAGCCGAATCGATTCCAGCTCAACGTTTTCCACCGTCGCCTCCGCCCCGGGCATTTCCTCGATCGCGGGCTCGGCCTTCAACAACACTCGAAACACTCGCGGCAGCACAGTCCGTCCGACAAGATCCTCCGCGAGCGCCGCCGCCTCTGGATCGTCCATTTTATACTGCGCGGCCAGATACTCGGCGAGCCGCGCGTACATCACCGCGAACATCGCTTCGTAGTACGCCTTCGCGCTGTCCGGCAACCGCTCGGCAGCCGAAATGCACAGTCGGCACGTCCGGGCCTGCGATTCCCAGGTCAGCAACTGCTGGAACCGCCCGCAGAACAACGCGACCGCCTCGGCCGGGTCGTCCGCGTAGGCGTCCGGGGTCATCAGCTTGCCGAGGTACAGCTCGCGGACCAGGTCGAGCACCGCGAGGAACAGCTTGTCCTTGCTCTCGAAGTGCGCGTACAGCGACCGCTTCGAGGTCCCCGCGCTGGCCGCGACCGCGTCCATCGACGCGCGCTCGAATCCGGTCTCGAGGAACACGTTCTTCGCCGCCAGCAGGATGTGCTTGCGCAACTCCGCACCCCGAAGCTGCGAACCGCCTTCACGCGCCATCCTTGCCTCCGCCAAAAGTAAACGGTACGGTAGAGTTTACTTCTTCCTCCACCTGTTCGACAGTCTCCTGGAGTGCCCGCATGATCGTCGTCACCGCCCCCACCGGAAACATCGGCAGCCGCGTCCTCGCCGAGGTCGCCGACGGTGCGCGCCCCGTCCGCGCGATTGTCCGCGATCCCGCGAAACTGCCCGCTGACCTGCGTGAACGCGTCGAAGTCCACGCGGGTTCGCACAGCGATCCGGACGTACTCGCCCGCGCCTTCGACGGCGCGGACACCGTGTTCTGGCTAGTCCCGCCCGACCGTCAAGCCCCCAGCCCCGACGAGGCCTACTCCGGTTTCGCGCGCCCCGCCGTCGAGGCCATCCGCACCCACGGCGTCCGCCGAGTGGTGTCGATCAGCGCGCTGGGCCGCGGCACCGCCTCCGCCGCACGGGCCGGACACGTCACCGCGACGCTGGCGATGGACGACCTCATCGCCGCCACCGGCGTCGCCTTCCGCGCGGTAGCGTGTCCGACCTTTATGGACAACCTGCTGCGCCAAACTTCGGCCATCAAACACCAAGGCGCGTTCTACGACGTCCTGCCTCCGGACTACGCCGCGCCCACCGCCTGCACCCGCGACATCGCCGGGGTCGCTTCCCGGCTGCTGCTGGATCCTTTGTGGACCGGCCGCGACGAGGTGCCCGTGCTGGGCCCGGAAGACCTTTCGCCCGACCAGGAAGCCGAGATCATGAGCGAGGTGCTCGGGATTTCGGTTAAGTACCAGCAAATCCCCGTCTCGGCGCTCGGTGCCCAAGTCCTCGCGAACGGGCTTTCCGAGGCGATGGCACAGTCCATGATGGACATGGCGACCGCGAAACTGAACCATCTGGACGAAGGCGTTGTCCGCACTCCGCACCATGCCACGGAGACGCCGACGACCTTCCGGCAGTGGTGCGAGGAAGTCCTCAAACCCGAGGTGGCCAAGTCCTGACCCGGCCGGAGCGCCGGGGCCTGCCCTCGGCGCTCCCCCGCCCGGCATGTGCACCGGCGCCTTGCCTGGCACTGAGCCGCCGTTGCACCGGACAGCCCGTCCTCCGCATCAGGCCGCCGCCGCCGTCACGGCCGCCGATGGGCGTCGGCTCGCTGCTTCGAAGCCGCTTAGCCAGGTCGCCCCTACGCTCCAGCCGAGAACCGCCGCGTGCAAGATCCATTCTCGTGGTCAGTCGCCACCTCGCCGAACGACCGCCCCAGACCCGCCGATGCCCGCGCACCGCAGCCAATCCCAGGATCCGGTCACCCCGGGGCCCGCCTCCGCCGATCCCGGTCATGCTGCACCCCACCCGGTGCCGCACCCGTTCCCTGGAACCGGGCTGCTCCGGCAGCCCTGAACAGCCCGGCGTACCAGCCACGATCGGACCCAATGGCACTCAGTGCACTTCACTTGCCGATCGGCAAGCACCTCACCGGGACTCGGCCTCCCGCAGCGCAGCGCCGATCCGGGTCACGACCTCGTGCAACGGCGTCGCAGTGCTGAGCACCGCCACCACCGTGCCCGGCTCCGCGTCGGCCGATGGCTTGCCGCCGGACGTCCGGAACGCGTCCGCGACCAGGGTGAACGCCTCCGTCGCCGCGGCCTCGATGTCGTCGCGGCCGCCGCTGCGGAGCCAGCGGCGCAGGACGTGGTTGTTGGCCGCCGCGATCGCCGCCGCGGCCACTGCGGCACGGAGCGTCGCCGCCTCGTCGCCAGCAGCGGCGAAGCGGTCCTGGAGGTAGCGAGCGAGAACGCGCTGGTACCGGTCGACGGTCGCGACTTCCTTGTCCCGCAACGACGGCACCGTGCGGGTGAGGGTGAACCGCTTGAGCGAGACGTCCAGCTCCGCGGCGTAGGACTCCAGCACGAGCGACACCGCCGCGGTCGCCACCTCGATCGGGTCGCGCGCCGGGTCGGCGGTCTGGAAGACCTGCTCCATCTCGGCGACGATCTCGTCGTGGTTGGCGAAGAGAACGTCGTCCTTGCTGTCGAAGTACCGGAAAAACGTCCGCCGCCCGACGCCCGCCGCCGCGGCGATGTCGTCGATGGTCGTCGCCTCGTACCCGTTGGCGGCGAACAGGTCCACGGCCGCCGTGGCGAGCGCGCGACGCAACTGCCGCCGCCCGGCCGGCGTGGCCCCGACCCGGGTGCGCGGCGTCTCGGTCATTCCCGGAACGGTAGCAGCCCGGCTTGCTAGTGGCACTGAGTGCCGTTAGCATGGGTCGGCACCCCCTTGCGAGCGGAAGGCGTCGACGATGACTCTCGACCAGCAACTGCGGCCCGACCACCACACCGGCCCAGACCCGGCAGACGCGTACTACGGCGGGGTGTTCGGCTGGTCCGTCCGACGGCAAGGCGCGCGGCTGTTCCTCGCCCTGGAAAACGGCCTGTGCGCGGTCACCCTCCCGAAACTCACCTCGGGCCCCGTGCGCCACCACCTGTCCGCCCTGGGCTGCGAAGGCCCGTCCCTGATCCTCCCGACCCAGCACGGCCCGCGCCTGGCAATCCTCGCCGAAACCGACGGCGAACTCCTCCTGCGAGGCACCCTGCCGGCAGACGTCACCGTCCTGGACAGCGGCGCGCTCCTCCCCCTGCCGACCGGTCAGCAGGCCCCCGGATTGGGCCCGGAATGGCTGACCGCGCCGGACCCGAGGCAGCGGTGGCTGCCGAGCGTGAGCGCAGTCCTGGCCGGAGTACGCCAGCGCCCCTGACCCGACGCTCGTACAGGTTCCGAATGCGGTGAAGCCGCCCGCCCTCGGCCGCTTCCCTTTGACTGCACCGGCTCTCGCGAGGCAACCGCGCCTGGCTAGAAGTCCGTGAGGGCCACCTTCACGGACTCTGATTCCGTCAGGGTTCCCCTCACGACCTTCCGCAGCCCGTGAGGGGTCCCTTCACTGACGCAGGTTCCGGCAAAGAGTCCTCCGCAGTTCTCGCACGCGGAGCCGTGCTCAACCCTCGCCCTCCGCGATGCACCCAATGTGGCATTGGGTGCATCCCACGCACCCAATGCCCCATTGGAGTTCTCTCAGTCGCGGATTGCCCGGTTGGCGAGCACACGCGCAGAGGCCACCCGCCGAGTTCGCTGCGGCGGCTCCCGTACGCGACGCGAAGCACGCTTCTCTCCAGGGAAAGCCATCCCGCACCCGGCCCGTCGCGGCAGGCACCCCGCGCACCCCACCCCAACGCGCCAAGCCCCCGCGCACCGACCGCGCCGCCGACCCCTAACCCAGCAACCCCCACCCTGCGTCCCCAAGAAACCCGCAGCCTCCGCACCCAACCCATCCAGGCACCCACACTCCCCCGCCCCCGATACACAGCCGAAAACACGGCGCTGGGGTGCTTGTCAAGGCATCTTTCCCGCCTTGACAAGCACCCCAGCGCCGTAGTCACACTCAAAAATCGGGGTGCCCAAGCAACCATCAAAAACGGCAATGTCGCCGCCAGGCGACGAGCCGACTCACACCAAAACCCCACCCAACACAGCCGAAGCCCCGGCAACCATCCCGTCCACCTCGCCCATCAACCGCTCGATCTCCCCCCACCACCGCGCATCCCGCCCCGGATCCGGAATCAACGACGTCCCCACCAGCAGCAGCAACGTATCCACCTCATAAGCCCGATCCGCCAACCGCAGCAACGGCACCGGATCCCCACCGACCTCCGCCGCCGCGAACCGGCAAGCCGCGTGCCCCAGTTCCCGGCACACCGTCCGCAACCGGCCCCGCACCTCGTCCGCCCGGGGGTCCGCCCGCGGGCCGCCGGTCCGGATGTTCCACGCCACCGAAAGCAGACAGCGTCCGGCATCGTCCATCGACGTGTTCGTCACCGGGCGAGTCTGGAAGCACCCTCCCCGCCGCGGGTGACCCGACACGCACGGCTCACCGCATCGAGTGAAGCAACCGCACGGTCGCGTCGAGCGGCAGCCGGTCGTCCGCGGCGCGCGCGAGGAAGTCCTTGATCCGCTGGCCGTCCGGCGTCAGCGATTCGACGTCGTTGACCTCCGCGCTCGCCGCTTCCAGCGTGCCCAGCCCGGCGCTGTGGTGCGCGTCCCGGACCGCGTTCCGCAGCACCGCCAGCTCCGCCGCCGACGGGCCTCGCTTCTCCGCCCGCAACCGCTCCACGATCCGGCGCACCTGCGGCGAATGCGCGGCCAACGCCTGCCGTCCGGCGAACGACGCGACCATCCGCGGCGTCGCCCGCGTCTCGGCTGGCGGCGGGGGCATCTCGACTGCCTCGCCGACCACCCGCAGGCTCTCCAAAGCCGCGGCCCGCCGGCGTTCGCTCTCGCGCACGCGCGCGAGCGGATCCTTCCGCCGGGACGACGCGATCGAACGAGCCTCGGCCCTCGCCCGCTCCCCCGCGTCGGTCAGCCGGGAACGCCGTCGGTACGTGCCCTCGTCGGCGGCCTGCTTGCGCCGGTTCGCGAGCCAAGCCTCGAAGGTCTGCCCGCGCCGCGGCGGCTCGCGCACCTCGGTCAGGTCCGCGGCGGACTCGTCGGCGAACCAGGCCTTCATCCGCGAGCGCAGGAAGTCGCCCGGTTTCTCGCCCGCCCGGCGCGGCCGCTGCCGCGTGCCGTCCGGCAGCGCGCTCATCGCGATCAGCAGCGCGTCCGGGCAGTACCCGTTGGAGTACCAGAACTCCAGCTGCCGCTCGACGTCGTCGCGTTCTTCCCGGGTCAGCCGCTCGGACACCCAGCCCATGCGGCGGACCAGCACCCCGGTCGCCTGGGCGCGTTCGCGCGCGTCGGCGGGCACGACCGTCGACGGCCACTCCTGATCCGCGATCCGCACCATGCCCACACCTCCCTGCCAACGACTAGCCACGACTTGCCAACGCCGCCTACGTTATCCCGCCCCACCGACAATTACGCGGCCCGCCGCAGCACCGCCGCCGTGTTCGCCGCCACGATCACGCCGATCGCCGCCCACGCGACGACGTCCAGCCGCTGGTCCAGCACCACGAGCCCGACGAGCGCGGCCATCACCGGGTTGACGCTCATGAACGCCCCGAAGAACTGCGCCGGCACCCGCCGCAACGCCACCAGGTCGACGAGAAACGGCACCGCCGACGACAACAGGCCAGCGGTAAGCGCAGCGACCAGGGCACCGGGCGTCGGCGGGTGCTGCAGCATCGCGAACACCCCGATCGGCACGTACAGCAGACCGGACACCCCGGCCGCGGCGGCCGAACCCGCGGCCCCGGGCAAGCGGCGGCCGACGGTCCGGTTCAGCAGGATGTAGCAGGCCCAGCACAGCGCGGCGACCAGCGCGAGCCCGATCCCGAGGTAGTCGGTGCTCGGCTGCGGCCGCATCAGCGCGCCGACCGCGACCGCGGCGGCCACCGCGCACCCCAGGTCCGTCCTCCGCCGCGAACCGGCCAGCGCGATCGCCAGCGGGCCGAGGAATTCGAGCGTCACGGCCAGTCCGAGGCCGATCCGGTCGATCGCGGTGTAGAGCGAGAGGTTCATCGTCGCGAACACGGCGGCCAGGCCGAGCACCGGCCACCACTGGCGCGCGGTGAAGGTCCGCAGCCGCGGCCGTCCGACCGCCAGCAGCACCACCGCCGCGACCCACTGGCGAACCGCCACCACGCCCGGCGGGCCGAGCACCGGGAAGGCGAGCGCCGCGGTCGCCGCGCCGACCTGGTTCGACAGGGCGCTTCCGAGCAGCATCGCGGCACCGGTCGCCCGGGCGTTGTCGCGAGTTCGCGAAGCCAGTTCCGTAGTCGCCATGCGGTCGAGCATGCGTCCGGCCGATCCATGCGCAAAATGCATTGACCGCATCAGCGATACGCTGGACGCATGGATCTGGAGCTGCGTCAGCTGCGCTGCCTCGTGACGATCGTGGACGCGGGCTCGTTCACCGACGCCGCGCTCGAACTCGGCGTCTCCCAGGCGGCCGTCTCCCGGAATCTGGCGTCGCTGGAACGGGTTCTCGGCGTGCAACTGCTCCACCGCACCAGCCGGAGCCTCGAGCCGACGACCGCTGGCGTCCAGGTCCTCGCCCGTGCCCGGCATCTGCTCGCCGAGGCCGACGATCTCGTTCGCGAAGCGACGACCGGGCACACGCGGCTGCGCATCGGCCACGCGTGGTCGGCCATGGGCAGGCACACCGCGGAGTTCCAGCGTCGGTGGGCCGCGCGGTACCCGGACGTCGAACTCCTGCTGGTGCGCGCCAACACCGCGACCGCCGGGCTGGCGGAAGGGCTCGTCGATCTGGCCGTGGTGCGGCATCAAATACCGTCGGGCAAGTTCGCGCACGCGACGGTCGGCCACGAGGACCGCTACTGCGCAATGGCTATCGACGACCCGCTCGTCCGCCGCCGCACCGTCACGCTCGCCGATCTCGCGTCGCGGCTGCTGGTGGTCGATCCGCGCACTGGCACCACTTCCGCCGAGTTGTGGCCGCCGGAAGCGCGCCCGCGGATCGAGCCGACGCACGATGTCGACGACTGGCTCGCCACCATCACCACCGGCCGCTGCGTCGGCGTCACGCCGCATTCGACAGTGACGCAATATCGCCGCGACGGAATTGTGTACCGCCGGGTCCGCGACGCCCCGCCGGTGCCGGTGCAGCTCGCCTGGCGCGCCCACGATCCGCATCCGGCCACGCACGCCGCGGTGGCCTTGCTGGGCGAGCTTTACCGCACCCCGCCGAAGCGGGAAACCGTTTCCGCGCGCCCGCGATAGTCCACTGTGGATCTTGAAACCGGGAGCGATCATTTTCCGTTGACGCGGCGGCGCGGGGCGACAATGATGAAGACGACGAAGAAGCCATCGAGCCACGAAAGGATCCACGGAATGCCGCGTCGCACCGAATGCATGCCCCTGTCGGGCATTCCCGGCTCCGCGCCATGACGTGGCCCGCCACACCGTGAGCGAGGAGCCGCCCGCCGGACTGCCGGCCGGGCGGCTTTTGCGTTCACGGCCCGTAACGACTTGCCGAAAGGAGGTGCCCGTCGCCATGGGAGTCCTGGTTCTCAACGCCGGCTACGAGCCCCTGCACACCGTCTCGCTCCCCCATGCCATCCGGATGCTGGTCCGCCAGGTCGCGGTCGTCCACGAAAGCGACGGGCCGGACCTCGGCGTCTTCCCGCGGCCGAAGGTGGTGCGGCTGCTGCGCTACGTCGTGATGAAGTGGCGCTATTCCGGACCGCCGCGCTGGTCGCGTTCCGGCGTCCTGCGGCGCGACCGGCACACGTGCGCCTACTGCGGACGCAAGGCCACCACGGTCGACCACATCACGCCGGTTTCGCGCGGCGGCGCGCGCACGAGCTGGCTCAACACCGTCGCGGCCTGCGGAGGGTCGGCGCGCAGCTGCAACGCGCGCAAGGCCGACCGCACGCCCGCGGAAGCCGGGCTGACGCTGCGCTTCCCGCCGCGCGTCCCGCGGTGGGAGGAGCTGCATCCGCTGGCCGGACTGTCCACATGAGACTGGCGGTAGGCTGGAAGCCGTGAAGGGCTTGCTGCTGCGGTTGTCGGCGGTCGATTCCGGCGCGGAAACGGCGGTGCGCGTCATCGCGTATTTCGACGAGCTGATCGCGCGCCGGGCGACGCTGCCGGATCTGCTGCGCGCCACGGCTTTTCTCGCGGAATGCGTCGCCGGGATTCGCCATGCCGACGGAACCGTGCTTCGGTACCGGCCGACCGGCGAACCCGGCGGCGACGGCCCGACGCCGCCCGGCGCGGTCGTGGCGGACCTCGACGGCGCCGGGCGGGTCTGGCTGGAACGCGCGGGCGAGCCGGGCCCGCTCGACGACCTGGTGCTCGAACGGCTCGCGATCTCGGCGAAGGTGCTCAATCCGGTCGAACCGCCGCCCTCCGCCGCACCGCATCTCGCCGATCCGGCGCTGGTCGAACTGTGCTGGGCGAGCAGGCAGCGGACGAGGACCGCACGCGGGCATTGACCCTGCTCGGCCTGGACACCGCACGCCCGTTGCGGGTGGTGGCGGTCGCTTCGGGGGCCGGTCGGGACGCCGGGGCGGACGCAGTCGCGCTCGTCGCCCGCGGCAAGCCGCTCGGTGCGCGGGTCGCGGTGGTCGGCGGGGTGGCCGCGGTGGTGTTGCAGCCGCGGGAGGGCCCGGATTCGGTCGTTCCGACGCTGAGCGAGACGTTGGCGCTGCGGGGCCGCACCCTTCCGGATGCCGTCCGGATCGGCGTCGGCGACGCGGTCGACGGTCTGGCGGCTCGGACCTCGTGGCTGCAAGCCCGCCTGGCCACCCGGTTCGCGGCGAAGTCGAGGCCGTTGGTCGTGCACGAGGACCTCGGCGCGGTGACGTTGCTGGCGGAGCTCCCAGTGGAGCAATTGCGCGCGCAGCCGGACGTGCTGGCGTTGAACGCGCTCGCCGCGAGCGGTGATCTCGAAACGCTGGAAGCCTTCTGCCGCACCGGTTCCCTGCGCCAAGCGGCGGTCGCGCTGCACCGGCACCACAGCTCGGTGGCGGCGCGGCTGGCGCACGTGGAGGACGCGCTGGGATGGTCGCTGGACGACCCGGCAGGACGTTTCCGGGCGCGGCTGGCGTTGGTGGCCCGGCGATTGGCGGAGTCTGCTTGACGGGCGCGGGGGCGCCCCCGTTTTCCACTCTATCGGCCTCCACCGACAACTCCGCCGCCGTCAGCCGAGCTGTCCACAGCGAACGGGAGTTGTGGAAGCGCGCCGGAATCAACCTGACACAGGCGATTCCGGCCGCAACCCCGGCAAGCCGAAACGACCGCCCGGTCTCAGGCCTCCTCGACCCCCACCACCCGAGCCAGCACCGCCCGGCGTTCCGCGGCTTCCCGCCGGCTCACCGTCGCGTGCCGGATCGACGCGGAGCCGTGGAAAGTTCCCGGGAACAAATGCAGTTCCGTAGGCACGCCCGCCGCCAAAAGGGCTTGTGCGTAAGCGATTCCCTCGTCGCGCAACGGGTCGAACTCCATCACCGACACGTACGCGGGCGGCAAGCCCGAGAGATCAGTCGCCCGGGCCGGCGCCGCGTAAATCGAGACGTCCGAACCGCCGCGGCGGCCCGGGCCGCCGAGGTAGTAGTCCCAGCTCGCCTCGGCCGCCCGCAGGTGCCACATCGGAGTGTCCGCGAACCGGCGCATGCTGCCGCTCTCCAGGCGGTCGTCCAGTTCCGGCACGGCGAGGAACTGGAACGCGATCGCCGGGCCGCCCCGGTCGCGGGCCAGCAACGCCAGCGCCGCGGCCAGCCCGCCGCCCGCGCTCAC
Organism: Amycolatopsis sp. AA4; assembly: GCF_002796545.1. Lineage (GTDB taxonomy): Bacteria > Actinomycetota > Actinomycetes > Mycobacteriales > Pseudonocardiaceae > Amycolatopsis. The sequence goes on along the minus strand of NZ_CP024894.1, from coordinate 2,932,003 downwards.
GCCGTACAGCACCACCTTTTCCGGGTCGACCCCCAGTTCGTCCGCGTGCTTGACCGACCATTCGAGCGCCGCGTAGCAGTCCTCCAGCCCGGCGGGATACGGGTTCTCCGGGGCGAGCCGGTACTCGACCGACACGATCACCACCCCGAGATCCCTCGCCAGCTCGACGTTGGCCGCGTGGTCGATCTGCAGGTCGCCGAGCGCGAAACCGCCGCCGTGGATGTCGAAGACCAACGCCTTCGTCGCGACGCGGTCGGGAGTGTAAATGCGAATCGGCACATCCGGCGCGCCCTCGGGGCCGGGCACGGACTCGTCGCGCGTGCGCACGCCGGATTCGTCCACGTCGCCTTGCATCGAGGCGACCAGTTCGGCCATGCCCGCCCGGCAGGCTTCGACGTCGAGGAAGTCGAACTCGGGCAGCATCGGGATCGCGGCGGCGATTTCGGGATCGAACGGATAACTCATCGACGGCCTCCGTCTTCCAGGTGAAGACCCCATCGTGCCGAAATCCCGGCCCCGGCAGGCACCGCCACGTGTCGCGTACCCCGCCTCGGCACCCCGCCGAATGGCGGCGCAACCGCGCTCAGCGCCCCACTTTCTTCCAGATCACCACGATCCCGACAACAGCCACCAGCACCGCCCCCAGCACGATCAGCCCCTTCACGAACAGATCGTGCACGAGGTGCCGCAGCATCTCGTCCCCGTCGGCGAGCAGCGCCGCGTTCACCGGCCGGACCGCTTCCGACCCGGGTCCTCGTCCAGCCACCGCGCGGCCTGGCGCACGACCTCGCCGCCGACCCGCCCGCGCATTCCCCGCGCGTCGCGCCGGTCCATCGCCTTCGCTGCGGATTTCGCCAGCATCGCCGCGCCTTCCCGGACGCGCTCGCCCTTGCCCCGCCGCCGCAGCGAAACGATCAGCGCGAACCCGGCCAGCCCGACCACCACGACGATCGCGGCGATGATGCCGAACCGGATCAGCAGGATGTTCAGCACCGTCTCCACGGCGCACCCCTTTCTGTCACACCTGTGATACAAAACGGTTCTATCACGGCTGTGATATAAAAGTCCAGTGCCTAGAGTGGTGGACGGGGAAGAGCGGCGGGCGCACATCGCCGACGCGGTGTTGCGGCTGGCTGCGAAGGGCGGATTGCACGCGGTCTCGCTGCGCGCGGTAGCCGCGGAGGCGGGCCTGAACATCGGCTCGGTGCGGCATTACTTCGACAGCCAGCACGAGCTGATGCGGTTCGCGATGCGCACCACGATCGACCGGACGACCGCGCGGCTCGTCGAGCGCCGGGAGAAGATCGGTTCGCTCTCGGAACTGTCGCCGGACGAGGCCGTCGACCAGCTCGCCGAGTTCCTCTCCGAACTGCTGCCGCTGGACGAGCGGCGGCGCACCGAGGTGACCGTGCTGGTCGAATTCCTCCTGGCCGCGCGCGCCGATCCGGGCCTGGACGACCTGGCCCGGGAAGCGGTCCAGGGCACCGTGACGCTGGCGCGGCGCCTCCTCGACGCCCAGGCCCGCAGCGGCCGGTTCGAGCCGAAGGACCCGGACGTCGAAGCCCCCCGGCTGGCCGCCCTTCTGGACGGGATCGCGTTCCGCGCCGTGCTGCAACCGGAACTCACCTCGCCGGAGGAATGCGTCGCCATCCTCCGCACGCATCTCGCCGAACTCCTCCGACGCGTGGGTGACACCCAGGTGTGAGCGGCGCGGAGACCGGGTAACCGGCGGAACTGGAGCGGTTCCAGATCCCGGGGAGGACTCCGATGCCGGACTCGGCGGCGACCCTGCGGGCCGCGGGCCTGCGCGTCACCAAGCCGCGGCAAGCCGTGCTCGGCTGGCTCGGCGAGCACCCGCACGCGACGGTCGAGGCGATCGCGGCGGGCGTGCGCGAAAGCCTGGGCAGCGTGTCGATCCAGGCGGTCTACGACGTGCTCGCCGCGTGCGGCGACGCGGGTCTCGTCCGCCGGATCGAGCTGTCCGGCCATCCGGCGCGGTTCGAACGGCGGACCGGCGACAACCATCACCACGTCGTGTGCCGGCGCTGCGGCCGGGCCGAGGACGTCGACTGCGTCCGCGGCGAGGCCCCCTGCCTCACGCCGCACGACCGGCACGGGTTCGCCGTCGACGAGGCCGAAATCGTCTTCTGGGGCCTGTGCCCGAACTGCTCCGGCGTTTCCGACCACCACGAGGAGCTCGCGAGATGACCGAAGAACCGAAACCCCCGGCGACCACCACGGACGCCGGGATCCCGGCCGAGAGCGACGAGCATTCGCTCACTCTCGGCCCGGGCGGCCCGATCCTGCTGCAGGACCACTACCTGATCGAGCAGATGGCGCAGTTCAACCGGGAACGGGTGCCGGAACGGCAGCCGCACGCGAAGGGCAGCGGCGCGTTCGGGCACTTCGAGGTGACCGCCGACGTCAGCCGCTTCACCAAGGCGGCGGTGTTCCAGCCGGGCGCGAAAACCCCGATGGCCGCCCGGTTCTCGACCGTCGCCGGCGAACGCGGCAGCCCGGACACCTGGCGCGACCCGCGCGGGTTCGCGCTGAAGTTCTACACGCCCGAGGGCAATTACGACCTCGTCGGCAACAACACCCCGGTGTTCTTCATCAAGGACCCGCTGAAATTCCAGCACTTCATCCGCTCGCAGAAACGCCGCGCGGACAGCAACCTTCGCGACCACGACATGCAATGGGACTTCTGGACGCTGTCCCCCGAATCGGCGCACCAGGTCACCTGGCTGATGGGCGACCGCGGCATCCCGCGCACGTGGCGGCACATGAACGGCTACAGCTCGCACACCTACATGTGGGTCAACGCCGCGGGCGAGAAGTTCTGGGTCAAGTACCACTTCAAGACCGACCAGGGCATCGAGTACTTCACCCAGCACGAGGCCGACCAGATGGCCGCGGCGGACACCGACTACCACACCCGCGACCTGTTCGAGGCCATCGCGCGCGGCGACTACCCGAGCTGGACGCTGCACGTCCAGGTGATGCCGTTCGAGGACGCGAAGACCTACCGGTTCAACCCGTTCGACCTGACGAAGGTGTGGCCGCACGGCGACTACCCGCTGATCGAGGTCGGCAAGATGACGCTCGACCGCAACCCGACCGACCACCACGCCGAGATCGAGCAGGCCGCGTTCGAGCCGAACAACCTGGTGCCCGGCATCGGCCCGAGCCCGGACCGGATGCTGCTGGGCCGGCTGTTCGCCTACGCCGACGCGCACCGGTACCGGATCGGCGCGAACTACAAGCAGCTTCCGGTGAACACGCCGGTCGCGCCGGTGCACAGCTACAGCAAGGACGGCGCGATGCGCTACGCCAAGGTCTCCGACCCGGTGTACGCGCCGAACTCCAAGGGCGGCCCGCGCGCCGACACGGAACGCTACGGCACCCCCGCGGGCTGGCACGCCGACGGCGAGATGGTCCGCTCGGCCTACGTCGACCACGCCGAGGACGACGACTGGGGCCAGGCCGGCACGCTCGTGCGCGAGGTGCTGGACGACGCCGCGCGCGAACGGCTGGTGGACAACATCGTCGGCCACCTGCTGAACGGGGTGTCCGAACCGGTGCTGAAGCGGGCCTTCGAGTACTGGCACAACGTGGACAAGGACCTCGGCGACCGCGTCGAGTCCGGCGTGCGCGCGAAGCAGGACGAGAAGGACCCGAAGGCGGCCGAGCAGGCGAACCCGGCCCGGGAAAGCATGCAGCGCAAGGCATAAGGCGACCCCGAGAGCGGCGGTGCCGGTTCGGACCGGCACCGCCGCTTTTGTGTCCTCTGTGGACCGCGGAAAACCGTGCGGCGATTCGGCTCGGTCTGGGTAGAGTGCGCGGGCATGGGGCATTTGGAGGCCGCGCATCTGCGCTACGTGCTGCCCGACGGGCGTCCGCTGCTCGGCGACGTCTCGTTCCGGGTCGGCGAAGGCGCGGTCGTCGCGCTGGTCGGCCCTAACGGCGCGGGCAAGACCACGTTGCTGCGCATGCTGTCGGGAGAGCTGAAGCCGGACGAGGGCGCGGTCACGGTGTCCGGCGGGCTGGGCGTGATGGCGCAGTTCGTCGGGTCGGTGCGCGACGAGCGCACAGTGCGCGATCTGCTGGTTTCGGTTGCCCCGCAACGGGTTCGCGACGCCGCTCGGGCGGTCGACGCGGCTGAGGAGCGGCTGCTGGAGGTCGACGACGAGGCCGCGCAAATGCAGTACGCGCAGGCGCTCAGCGACTGGGCCGAGGCCCGCGGGTACGAGTTCGAGACCGTCTGGGACATGTGCACCACCGAGGCGCTCGGCGTGCCGTTCGACCGCGCGCGCTGGCGGCTCGTGCGCACGCTCAGCGGCGGCGAGCAGAAACGGCTGGTGCTGGAGGCGTTGCTGCGCGGGCCGGACGAGGTGCTGCTGCTGGACGAGCCGGACAACTACCTCGACGTCCCCGGGAAACGCTGGCTCGAAGCCCGGCTGAAGGAAACCCGCAAAACCGTCCTGTTCGTGTCGCACGACCGCGAGCTGCTCGCGCGAGCGGCGGACAAGATCGTGAGCGTCGAACCCGGCGGCGACGGCGCGGACGCCTGGGTGCACGGCGGCAGCTTCCGCACTTACCACGAGGCCCGGCAGGAACGGTTCGCCCGCTACGACGAATTGCGCCGTCGCTGGGACGAGAAGCACGCCCAGCTCAAGCGGCTGGTCCAGGACATGCAGCGGTACGCCGCGCGCAGCGACGAGATGGCCTCGCGGTACAAGGCGGCGCAGACCCGGCTGCGGAAGTTCGAGGAGGCCGGTCCCCCGCCGGAACCGCCTCGGCCGCAGGACATCCGGATGCGGCTGCGCGGCGGCCGCACCGGCGTGCGCGCGGTGACCTGCAAGAACCTCGAACTCACCGGCCTGATGAAGCCGTTCTCGCTGGAGATCTTCTTCGGCGAGCGCGTCGCGGTGCTCGGCTCGAACGGCTCCGGGAAGTCGCACTTCCTGCGGCTGCTCGCGGGCGGCGACGTCGCGCACACCGGCGAGTGGAAGACCGGCGCCCGCGTCGTGCCCGGCCATTTCGCGCAAACGCACGCCCGTCCGGAACTGACCGGCCGCACGCTGGTCGACGTGCTGTGGACGGAACACGCGCGCGACCGCGGCGCGGCGATGTCCGCGCTGCGCCGGTACGAACTCCATCGGCAGGGCGAGCAGGCGTTCGACCGGTTGTCCGGCGGGCAGCAGGCGCGGTTCCAGATCCTGTTGCTGGAACTGGCCGGGACCACCGCGCTGCTGCTGGACGAGCCGACCGACAACCTCGACCTGGAATCGGCCGAGGCGCTGCAGGAGGGGCTGGAATCGTACGAGGGCACGGTGCTCGCGGTCACCCACGACCGCTGGTTCGCGCGTTCCTTCGACCGCTATCTGGTCTTCGGCTCGGACGGCGTGGTGCGCGAAACCCCGGAACCGGTCTGGGACGAGCGGCGGGTGGAGCGGGTCCGCTAGCCCTTGCGCAGCAAGGCATCCAGCTCGCGCACCAGCTCCCCCGCCCGTCCGCGGCCGCCGGGAGCCTCCGGATACCGCGACAACACCCGGACCACCACCGGATCGGCCGCTGGTCGCTGCGCTTCCAGCCCAGCCAGCTCGAACGCATACGCCGCGTGCCCAGCCGGGCCGAGGATGTGCCACACCTGCGTCGCCTTCGCGAGCGGATGCAGAAACGCCGCTCCGGCAGCAGCGACCGCGGCTCGCGCGGCCTCGCTCGCTGCGTGTTGACCGGCGTCGCGGGCTTCCTGATACGCCCGCTGCGCCGCCCAGGCACCGTCGCGAATCGCCTTGCTGCGCTTAGCTCCCTGGGCAAACGCCCGGGCCGCCTCGATCGCCTCGTGCGGGCGTCGGTCGCCGGGGCGGGCTTGTTCGAAGATCGGCAGCGCGGGCTCCGCACAGGCCACCGCGTAAGCCGTGACAGCGCGAAGCTCGGCCAGGTCGAGTTCGATCTCCTCGGTCATGTGCTTGAACTGTATCGTTGAACCGCCGGTTGGCAGTTCAGCACGACTTCCAACAGGAACGATGAGCGAAACCCTCAACCGGGGAAGGACGGCGGTGGACGAGCGGAGGGCGTGGTCCGAAGCCGACAAGGCGGCCTACCGCCGGTTCGTGCGCACCCACCACCCGGACGTCGGCGGCGACCCGGACGAGTTCGCCGCCGGGCTCCGCGAGTTCCGGCGCGGCCCGAAGAACGAAATCGCCGCGGGGACCGAATCGGCCCCACGCGGCGAATCCCTGGTGTTCGTGCGCCGCAGCCGAGCGGTGCCCCGGCTGCTGGCGGCCCTTGCCGAGCGCAGGCGGCGGAAGCGGAATCCGCGCGTGCGCTAGCGCGTCACATCCCGCCGGTCAGCGCCTGCAGCCCGAGGCTGGACGCGGCGACCGCGATCCACAGGATGGCCCCCATCAGCAGCGGCTTGTGGCCGGCCTTGCGCAGGTCGGACGGCTTGAGCGCCAGGCCGATCCCGGCGAGCGCCATGGTGATGAGGAAGGTGCCGAGCGTCGAGAGCGGCGCGTGCCACGAGGCCGGGATCCAGCCCGCGCTTTCCGCCGTGGCGGCGGCCAGGAAGCCGATCAGGAACGGCGGCACCAGACGGTGCCACGGCATGGCGCGCAAGGAAACCCGGCCGCCGGCCTGCTTGCGCGCGGCGAGCACGGCGAGGAACAGCACGATCGGAATCAGCGTGAGCGTGCGAGTGAGCTTCACGACGAGGCCGTACGAGCCGGCGTCGCCGCCGTAGGCGTAGGAGGCCGCGACGACGGAGGACGTGTCGTTCACCGCGGTTCCGGCCCACAGGCCGAACGCGTGCGGAGACATCCCGAGCGCGTGCCCGAGCGGCGGGAACAGCAGGACCGCGGCGACGTTGAAGGTGAAGATCGTGCCGAGCGCGTAAGCGATATTGGCTTCCTTCGGCTTCAGCACCGCGCTGGTCGCCGCGATCGCGGACGCCCCGCAGATGCCGGTGCCGACGCCGATCAGCGTCTGCGTGTCCCCGCGCACGCCGAGCAGCCGGCCGAGCACCCACGCACCGCCGAGCGCGACCGCGAGCGTGCCGAGCATCACCGGCAGCGACTGCCCGCCGACGTGCACCACCTGCTGGATCGACAGTCCCGTGCCCAGCACGACGATCGACAGCTGGAGCACCGGCCGCGACGCGATCGCGTAGCCCGGGCTGAACCGCCAGCCGCGCAGCCCCGGCACGACCGCGCCGGCGACCGCGCCGAGCAGGATCGCGAGCACCGGCCCGCCGACCACCGGAACGAGCTTGCCTCCCGCCGTGGCCACCGCCGCGACCAGCAGCGCGACCGCGAGCCCCGGCACCGGGCGGGCGAGTTTGGCCCGCCACGCCGCTGTCGCGCGCGTCGCTCCGAGCGTCGCGCCGGTCACCGGTTCACTCCTGTGCGCACTCTGGCCTCCTCGCTAATGTACGTACATTTAATCTAAGAGCTGTCCGTACATTTGGCAAGCGGTACTGTTCCCGGCATGGGCGAGGCAGAGCTGGTGCGCACCGGCGGACAGCCCCTGTGGCGGCAGTTGCAGCAGCGGCTGCTGGTGCGCATCCGCGCCGGGGAATTCGACAGCGCGTTCCCCGGGGAGCTCGCGCTCGCCGACGAGTACAGCGTCAGCAGGCAGACCGTCCGGCAGGCGCTGCGGGAACTGCGCGCGGACGGCACGCTCATCGCCGAACGCGGCCGCCAGCCCCGCGTCGCCGCGGCCGCGGAGATCCAGCAGCCGCTCGGCGCGCTCTACAGCCTCTTCGCCGCGGTCGAGGAGGCCGGGCTCGACCAGCACAGCGTCGTGCGCCGGCTCGACATCCGCGCGGACGCGGTGGTCGCCGAACGGCTGTCACTGGAGGGCTCCACTCCCCTGCTGTACCTGGAGCGCGTGCGGCTGGCCGGAAATGACCCGCTCGCCGTCGACCGCGTGTGGCTGCCCGCCGACCTCGCGCGGCCGCTGCTGGACGCGGATTTCCAGCACACCAGCCTGTACGGCGAACTCCACCGCCGCACCGGCGTCCGGCTCGACCACGGCGAGGAGCAGATCCGCGCGGTCGTGCCGACGCGGGCCGAACGCACCCTGCTCGGCTGCGGCGAAACCGTCGGCGCGTTCTCCATCGGACGCCTGGGAACGAGCGCGGGCAAACGGATCGAATGGCGGCACACACTGGTGCGCGGCGACCGCTTCGCGCTGACGGCGGAGTTCTCCGGGCGCACCGGATACCGGTTGGTCACGACGGGGGCACTCGCCGGAACCCGCTGACCCGTCGGGCACCGGGCCGCTACGCTCCGCGCATGTCGATCTTCGCGCGGATTCTGCAGGTCTTCTTCATGATCGCCGGACTGGTCAGCATCGGGGTCGGGCTGATCATGGTGCTGATCGCCAAGCCGTACTGGACGTGCGAGGTGTCGCGCAACGAGCCGAATTACACGTCGTGCCGCTCGACCGACCTCGAGTCGTTCACGAGCTACCACCTGTTCTGGTTCGTGCTCGGCCTCGCGCTCGAGATCATGGCCGTCGCGGTCGTCGCGGGCGCGCGCCGCCGGACCGTCGAGAATCTGCTGCTGTCGATGAACTCGCCGGCGCCCGCGCCGACGTTCCCGAGCCCGGCCGCCCCCAGCCCATACCCCGGCTACCCGCAGCAGCAGCCGCCGTACCCGGGGCAGTGAGTCAGCCGATCCGGATCCCGGCCAGCTGCGTGCCCTGCGCGACCAGCGTTCCGGCGCTGTCCCATACGTGACAGGACTCGTCGACCCGACCGTCGCCGATCAGGTGGGCGCGGTGCAGCACCCGCACCGGGCCGGGAGCCGGATGCGCCCGCACATAGGCGGTCAGTTCGAGCGTCGGAACCCAGCCGGACGGCGCGACGTCGAGCGTCGCCGGAGGCAGGGCGTCGACCGCGAACAGCAGGCTGACCGGGTCGAACGGCTCGCCGCCGGGCAGCGCGAGCAGGGCCCGCAGTTCGCCGCGGCCGCTGGGCCCGTCGGCGAGGGGGCAGTCGAAGTACACGTCGATCTCGTCGCGGATGGCGATCGGGATGCCGGACGACAGCGTGTCCGGACCCCACGGCTCCTCCGGGAACGGACCGAACTCCGGCCGCGGCACGCCGTCCTGCCAGAACGGTTCGGCCTCGCCGAGCACGCCGAGCGTCAGCAAGGCTTCGACCTGCGGGACGCCGTCCTTGAGCAGCCGTCCGCGCAGCTGGGTCGCGGTGCGGCCGGTGCGCAGCACCTCGACCTCGATCTCCGCCGGTCCCGGTTCGGGCGAGCGCAGGTAGTGCGCGCTGGCGGCGAGCACGTCCGGATGCCCGGAAACGACGGTCGCGGCGCGCGCGATGGTCGCCAGCAGGTAGCCGCCGTTCGGGCGGCCGCCGATGGTCCACGCCGGGCTGAGGTCGACGCTGAACTCGGTGTCCGACCGCTGCTTGACCGCCGAAACCGCGGCGAAGGTCGTCGTGCTCACGGGTCCCTCCAGGTGAGTTGCTTCCCGCAACCTACCTGCTAGACCATTCGGACGTCCCGGGCACTGAGACTCACGCCACCCGCTGCGCGCATTTCCCCGGCAAAATGTCCGCGGTGCGTGTCGAGGAAGGCGCGCGGGTTCCGTTCCCTTGGTGAGCCCGCCCGGGAAGCGGCGAGCCGGACACTGGAGGAAACGCCATGCCGAAGTACATGCTGCTGCAGACCTACGCCCAGGGCGAGGACTGCGACGTGCCGCTGCCCGAGTGGGCTCCGGAGGACATCCGCGCGCACATCCAGTTCCAGCACGTGCTCAACGCCGAGCTGACCGAGGCCGGGGAACTCGTCGAAGCTGAGGGCCTGGCCGGTCCGGAGGCGGCGAAGACCGTGGTCGCGGACGGCAAGGGCGGCGCGGTCGTCACGGACGGGCCGTTCCCGGAGGGCAAGGAACTGCTGGCCGGGTACCGGGTGGTGGACGTCGAATCGGAGGCGCGGGCGCTGGAGATCGCGACCCGGGTCTCGGCCGCACCGGGTCCGGAGGGCGCGCCGCTGCGGGTGCCGATCGAGGTGCGCCAGGTCATGAGCGCGCCGGAGGTGTGAGCACCGAGGCGGAGGACCTGGTGCGCACGCTCGCGCCCCAGGTCCTCGCCGTCCTCGCGCGCCGGTCCGGCGATTTCGGCGCGGCCGAGGACGCGACACAGGAGGCCCTGCTCGCCGCCGTGCAGCATTGGCCCGCCGAGGGCATTCCGGAGAATCCGCGCGGCTGGCTGCTGCAGACGGCCAGCCGGCGGCTCATCGACAGCTTCCGCAGCGACCAGGCCCGGCGGCGGCGCGAGGACACTGTCGCCGCCGAGCCTTCGGGCGCCGAGGTGCCGGACGAGGACGACACGCTGACGCTGTTGTTCCTGTGCGCGCACCCGTCGCTGACCTCGGCGTCGGCGATCGCGTTGACGCTGCGCGCCGTCGGCGGGCTGACGACCGCGGAGATCGCCAGCGCGTTCCTCGTGCCGGAAACCACTATGGCGCAACGGATCAGCCGGGCGAAGGCGAAAATCAAGAAGTCCGGCCTGCCGTTCCGGATGCCCGCCGCGGACGAACGGCAGGCGCGGCTGCGGTCCGTGCTGCACGTGCTGTACCTCGTGTTCAACGAGGGATACACGAGCAGCGGAGGCCGCCGCCTGCACCGGACCGAGCTGTCCGCAGAGGCGATCCGATTGGCCCGGCTGTTGCACGCCGCGCTGCCGGACGACGGCGAAGCGGCCGGGCTGCTCGCGCTGATGCTGCTCACCGACGCCCGCCGTCCGGCCCGCACCGGACCGGACGGCGACCTCATCCCGCTCGCCGACCAGGACCGGTCGCGGTGGGACCGTTCGCTGATCCGGGAGGGCGTCGCGCTGATCACCGCCGCGCTGACCCGCGACGGCATCGGCGAATACCGTCTGCAGGCCGCGATCGCCGCGACGCACGACATCGCGTTGCGGGCAGAGGACACCGATTGGCCGCGCGTCCTCACGCTGTACACGCGGATCGAGGCGCTGACCGGCAACCCGGTCGTCACGCTCAACCGCGCGATCGCGACCGCGATGGTGCACGGGCCGGAGGCCGGACTCGCGATGCTGGCCGGGCTCGACGACCGACTCCCCGACCACCACCGCCTCGCCGCCGCCCGCGCGCATCTGCTGGAACTGGCCGGCGAACGAGAGGAGGCGATTCGCCACTACACCGCAGCCGCCGCCCGCACCGGAAACACCGCCGAACAGCGGTATCTGACGCTGCGCGCGGCCCGGCTCCGCACCAGCCATTCCACAGGTCGCTCGCCGATCGGCACCGAGTAGTATCAGGACACTTCACGAGCGGAGCGCACCATGGCGAGCATCGAAGACGCCCGTCGCCGGACCGGGTATGACGTCACCGAGGCGACCGTCGACGACGTGCTCTCCGCTCTGCGCGCCGCCGAACCGCCCAGGCCGGACGCCGGGGTCGTCTGGTGGCTGTACGCCGGGCGAAAGCCGCGGACTCCGTACCTGGTCGCCGGTTTGCGCGGTACGCGAGGAAGCCTGGCGTGGCACGAAAACGGCGAGGTTTTCCTGCCCGCGGACGGTGCGGGCGAGGAGCCGGCCGACTACTTCAGCCTGCAGGGCGCGCACTTCCCGCAGCCCGCCGGGAGCGAGGTTTCCGCCGAGGAAGTGCTGCTCGCGGTGCGGGAACTGGGCGAGTCCCAGACGCGACCTGCCTCCGTTTCCTGGAAGCCCGCGTAGTTTCTGTCCACTTCGGACTGTTACGGACGCGGGGCGAAGTCGTCCCGGTGCGCCCGCGCCCACTCGCGGAAGGACGTCGCCCGGCCCGCGAACCGCTCCACCGTGTTGTTCACCGGCGCCACCCGGCCCACCGACGCCTCCTCCACGTCCATCAGATGCTCCAGGACCGCTGCGGGCATCCACTCCGGACGCCTCGCCAGCGCCTCACTCCGCGTCTCGGTCGCCACTTCGATCGGGCGACCCAATTCCTCCGCCAAGGTCTCCACGATCGCACGCTGCGTCATCGACTCGGGTCCGGTGAGCGGCAGCATCCGCCCAGGGTAGCTACGCTCCGTGAGCAACTTCGCGGCCACCGCGGCGACGTCCGCCTCGGCCGTCGGCGTGAACTGCGACTCCGGCGAGAAGAGCCGCACCGGCTCCCCGGCCCGGATCGCCGCACCCCAGTCGCGCCGGGTGTTGCCCATCAGCCAGCCCGGATACAGCACGGTGAACGGCAACCCGGACTCCGCCACCGCCTCTTCCGCGGGCAAATGCCCCCGCCGGATCGGGTTGCCCGCGGCTCCTTCGTAGACGTCCGGCGACGACAGCAGCACGACGTACGACACGCCCGCCTTCCGCGCCGCCGCAAGGAAATCCGCCGCCCCGTTCGGCCGCGTCGGGTACAGGAAGATCGCTTCCACGCCGCTCAGTGCGTCCTCGAACCCGCCTTCCGCCGCGAGATCCACCGACACCGCATCCGGCAAATGCAGCGCGGCCGCGTCCCGTGCCGACCCGCGCACCTCGTGCCCGCCCTCGCGAAGCACCCGGACGACCTCGCTCCCGACATTCCCCCGCGCCCCCGTCACCAGGATGGTCATCCCACACTTCCTTTGCTCTTAAATTAACTTTGTTAACAAAGATATATCCGTGACCGCCCGCTGTCAACGGCGCGCCCCCGGGTACACGACCGGGCGAGATCGTTGTATGGATCGTGTACGGATCCCTCCGACACTCCGGCAGTTCGATTCGGACGAGTGAAGGGAGATCCGTCGTGGTCGGGAATGTGACGGTCCGGCGCACGGTCGCCGCACTGCTCGCCGCGGGGGCGGTCACCGCAGTCGCGACGCCGGTGAGCGCTGCCGAGGCCTCCGGAGCCTGGCGAGCCGATCTGTCCTCAGTGGACAGTGACGACGTCAACGTCGCCGTGTCCAGCGGCACGCTCACGCTGCGAGACTCCGCGTGGAGACCCGCCGACCGGGGCGCGGGCAGCGAAGGCTACCTGCTCTCCGCCGAACGCCGCCTGCCCGCGCCGGTGAACCGGGTAGCCGCCGACATCTCCGCCGACGCCCCGCAGGGCACCTCGGTGGAAGTCGACGTCCGCGGCCGCTCCGGCGCGGACGACTGGACGGAATGGACCCCCGCCGGCACCGCATTGCCGCGTGCGGTGAGCGTCGTGCAGACCAGGATCACGCTGTCCAGCACCACCGCCGCCCGCCCCACCGTGCGCGACGTCGAACTGACCGCTTCCCTTTCCCCGCAGGCGAACGCCCTGGTCGCGGCCACCCCGCTCACCTACACCATCTACGCCACCCGCGAAGGCCTCGCCGGCCACACCACCGCGAACGGCCACGTCATCGCTAGCAACGACCATTTCGTCGCGCTGCCGTCAGGAAAGGCCTTGTCCCCCAAGGGAACCGGCAACTACACCGTGCGAGTGTGCAAGACGGACAACAGCCGCTGCGAATACGCGCCGGTCTGGGACGTCGGCCCGTGGAACACCAAGGACGATTACTGGAACCCGTCCTCGGTGCGCGCGGAATACAAAGACCTGCCCCAAGGCCAGCCCGAGGCATATGCGGCCTACCACAACGGCTACAACGGCGGCCGCGACGACCTCGGGTACAAAGTGGGCAACCCCGCGGGCATCGACCTCGCCGACGGCACCTTCAGCTCCGGTGTCGGCCTCGGCGACAACGGAAACGTGAAGGTCACCTACCTGTGGACCGGCTCCGCCGCGGCGACCGGCCTGGTACAGACGGCAGGCGACCCGGTGAACGTGCGGTCGGGCGCGCACACGTCCTCGTCGGTGAAGGGCCTGGCGGCGAACTACGCCAAGGTGAACATCGAATGCTACGTCAACGGGGACACGGTGACCGGGAAGTTCGGCACGAGCAAGATCTGGGACCGGATCGGGCCCGGGCACTACATCTCGGACACCTATGTGAAGACCGGCTCGGACGGGCCGGTGGCTCCGCTCTGCTGAGGTTTCTCGGGCCCGCCGGTGGGTCTTGGGGCTCACTGGCGGGCTGTTTGCTCGACGTTCTGCTGGAGTTCTCTGGTTTCCGGCGGGGATCTCACCGGCGGGACGCTCGCTCGATGCTTCGCCGAGGTGCTCCGGGATTGCCGGGTCTCAACGGCGGACTGTTTGCTCGACGCACTGCCGCGGTTCTCCGATTTCCGGCGGGGAACTCACCGGAGGGCCGCTCGCTCGACGCTTCACTGAGGTTCTCCGGGATTGCCGGGTCTCAACGGCGGACTGTTTGCTCGACGCACTGCCGCGGTTCTCCGATTTCCAGCGGGGATCTCACCGGCGGGCCGCTCGCTCGACGCTTCACTGAGGTTCTCGGGGATTGCCGGTGGGATCTGGGGGTCTCACCGGCAACTCTCCTTCACTCGCCTGAAGTGCTCCGGCACTGCCGGATCCTGGGGTCTCATCGACAGCTATCCCACTAACCCCACGCGTTGCTGCGTTGTTCGAGAAGGGTCGGCGGCGAGCCCGAGAGTTCTCACTGGCGGCTTCCCGTTGCTTCCCGCCCCTGAGACAAGCGGGAATCGCAGATGGCGGGCGTCGAAGCCGCAGAAGCTCCGGCAGAGAACCAGGGCTGTGCCCCTCCGTCAACGACCGGGCAGGCCGCCCTTCATGCCCGACCACCACGTCGGCGATCTTGCGCGCGTTGCGGAGGATCCTCGGCCTTCGAATGCAGCCGCGCTTGGTGCTGCCGCAGGGATCGGGGACTCCCGCCCTCGCAACCGTGCTCCCAGCGTTTGGCCAAGCTCTCCCCGGATCCGCCTCTTCGCCCGCCGATTCCGGACACGCTGTCCCCGGTACGCCGCCGCGATCTCCGGCCTGCTGTGGACCGCCGCGTGAGCCTCGCACCGGCCGCCCGAGAGGGACTCGGCAGGTCTTCGTCGCGCCTCCCGGGTTCGCCCGGAAGCCCTGGGCTCTGCACGGTTTCTCGCACTTTCGGTCCAGCTGCCAACGAGTCCCGCGCACGAATTCCAGGTTCTGCCCCTCAGCACTACTCCATCCGCGTGATCGCCGCCGACGGATCCACCCGGAATCCCTTTGTCCAAGCCACGTTTCGCCAACGCTTCCCCTCAACCACCGCGGGATTCCGGACCTGGACGCTCGCGTTTTCCACCCGGTTCAGCGACGGTTTTCCCCTCAGCCGCCGGTTAAAGTGGTCATCGTGCGCTGCCGCAGCCGAGGGGGTCCGCCATGCCACGCCGATTCGCATTCATTGTCGCCGTCGTCCTGTCCGTCATCAGCCTGAGCACATCCGCCGCGAGTGCCACACCGACCATCATCGGAGGCGAAAAAGCTTCCCTGGCCAGACATCCGTACGCAGTGTACTTAGTGGACAGTCACGGAACCCAGTTCTGCGGCGGTGTCATCGTCAGCCGCACCGCGGTCGCGACCGCCGCGCACTGCGCCGCGACTGTTCCGGCCAGTGAACTCAGCGTGGTAGCCGGACGGGAAGACAAACGCAGCCAAGACGGCATCGTCCGAGCAGTGTCCGACGTCTGGCAGCACCCGGATTTCCGCACGCCGCAACAAGGTTCGGACATCGCAGTCCTCACCGTCCGGGGCTCGCTCCCCTACCGCCCCGCCGAGCTGGCCCGCGACCCAAACCGCTACCCCGCCGGAACCGCCGCCACCGTACTGGGATGGGGCCGAACCGCCGACGGCGGCGACCGATCGGACTACCTCCGCCAAGCCACAGTGCCCCTGGCCGACGACCCCACCTGCCACACCGCCTATCCGGAATACTCCGCGACAAGCATGCTCTGCGCCGGTTACCCGAACGGCGGCATCGACGCCTGCAAAGGAGACTCCGGAGGCCCGCTGGTAGTCGGAGACACGGTAGTCGGCATCGTCTCCTACGGCGACGGCTGCGGGAAACCGGGCAAGCCCGGGATGTACACCAGGGTGACGTCCTTCGCCGACGACATCGCCGCCCACGCAGGGGCCAGGTGAGGCCGCAACCCACCATCGCCACCCCGCCAGTCGCTCCGCGGCCACCCGACCGGCCCGCGCCGCGCGAGGCCAGCTGCCACGCGCCGAACGCCTACTCCAGCGGCCACGTCGCCATGCCCCTAGGCCAGGCAGCCCGCAAGACCGACCTGTACTGGACAGGAGCGCCTCGAACTCGACGCGCGCCAGATCCACACGAGACAAGTTGCCTCGCGCCGAACGCCAGCGACCACATCACCATGTCTCACGCCCAGCCAGGTTTCCCTGCCGCGAGGAAGGAATGGCAGAACCCACGCGACTCCCTGAGCGCAGCAAGGTAAAGTCCAGGACATGACGTCGCCGGAGGCCAGCAGACGGTAGCCGCCCAGCCGCGAGCTGGGCGGCGGAGTGACGGGTGCCGGATCGGATTTGGCTGACCGGCGAAAGCTTCACCACAAACGTGGCACGGTTGAGCTGTGCCCTGCGCAGGTCCTAGTGCGTGCTCGTACAGGTTCTCACCGAGCCAGAACGCGCACGACAGATACCGATGCGGGCAGGCACCACCGGTCGGCCGCCAGGCGTAAGCGACTGCGGCAATGGCAGGCAAAGCGAAGCCTGCGCACGACGGCCACGCCACGGTGAAGTCTGACGCCACGGTGAAAGCCCGACGTGTCCGGACTCGCCCGGACGAAGCCTGCGTGCATCAGGACCGTTGGCGAAGCATGTTCGCCACCGTGGTTCCGCAGGGTTAAAGCTGTCGGGCTGAGTACGGCAATGCCTGTGCCCAGCGACCGGCGATCACCGGTCGGGCCTGCTCACGGCAGCAGCACCACTGTCACGGCGTTCCTGGCACGGCCATGTCAGGGCGGGCCTGCTCGCCACCGCAGGAGAGCAGTGCCACGGCTTGCCCGGCATAGCCAGGGTCAGGCCGAAGCCTGACGGCCACCGCAGCAGCGCCAGCATCACGGCTTCCCCAGGCACAGCCGCGTCGGCCCGCCACCGGGGCGATGCTGGATCTGCCGCGTCCGCAGCACCGCTGGCAGAGCACGCGATGCACCGCCGTGTTCGGGCGAAGCCTGCTCGCGCCAACCAGGCGGTAGCAACGCTCCGCCCGGCGCAACTGCAGCTGGCGAAGGCTGCGCAAGCCACCGGCCTGGCACCCCAGCCGACACACGGCCGACGCACGCATGCCGAAGCCAACGCAGGGCCGGGGCACGCAAGTGGACGCCGCACGCCGAAGCCAACGCAGGCCGGAGCACCCAAGCCGACACACACACGCCGAAGCCAACCCAGGCCGGTGCACCGAGGCGCAAGCCACATGCCGAAGCCAAAGCGGGCGACGCACCCGGGCCAACGCACGCACGCCGAAGCCAACCCAGGCCGGTGCACCGAGCCGCAAGCCACATGCCGAAACCAACGCAGGCCGGAGCAC
This sequence comes from Amycolatopsis sp. AA4, assembly GCF_002796545.1. Taxonomy (GTDB): domain Bacteria; phylum Actinomycetota; class Actinomycetes; order Mycobacteriales; family Pseudonocardiaceae; genus Amycolatopsis. The sequence goes on along the minus strand of NZ_CP024894.1, from coordinate 2,914,639 downwards.
CCAAGCCGACACACACACGCCGAAGCCAACCCAGGCCGGTGCACCGAGCCGCAAGCCACATGCCGAAACCAACGCAGGCCGGAGCACCCAAGCCGACACACACACGCCGAAGCCAACCCAGGCCGCTGCACCGAGGCGCAAGCCACATGCCGAAGCCAAAGCGGGCGACGCACCCGGGCCAACGCACGCACGCCGAACCCGACCCAGGCCGCTGCACCGAGGCGCAAGCCACATGCCGAAGCCAAAGCGGGCGACGCACCCGGGCCAACGCACGCACGCCGAACCCGACCCAGGCCGGTGCACCGAGGCGCAAGCCACATGCCGAAGCCAAAGCGGGCGACGCACCCGGGCCAACGCACGCATGCCGAAGGCGAACCCAGGCCGGGGCACCGAGCCGCAAGCCGTGCTGCCCGCAAGGCACCCCACCCCGCACCCAAACCGTCCTTATCCCAGGCGTCCCCGACGCCACCCACCATCGGAGCAGAAACCCTTGCCTCCCATAGTCTTCCTCCTCTCCGCCGCAGTCTTCGCGCAAGGAACCTCGGAATTCGTGCTCTCCGGGCTCCTCCCCCAGATCGCCGCCAGCACCGGCGTCTCCCTCGGCACCGCAGGACTGCTGACGTCCCTCTTCGCGGCCGGAATGGTCGTCGGGGCGCCCGTGCTCGCGACGCTCGGCAGCAAGTTGCCGCGCAAGTTCGCGCTTCTCGCCTTTCTGGGGCTGTTCAGCGGAGTGCACGTCCTCGGCGCCCTCACCACCGACTTTCCCGTCCTCCTCGGCACCCGAGCGGTCGCGGCGTTCGCCAACGCCGGGTTTCTCGCCGTAGCTCTCGCGACGCTCACCTCGCTCGTCCCAGCCGACGCCGTCGGGCGGGCGACGTCCGTGTTGCTGTCCGGAGTCACGCTCGCGTGCATCGTCGGCGTTCCCGCCGGGACGGTGCTCGGCCAGCACTCCGGATGGCAGGCCGCGTTCTGGGCCATCGCGGCAGTCACCGCGATGGCCGCCGCCGCGTTGACCACCACGAAGTTCGACGACCCGCCGGCGACGAGCCCCGTAACCCGGGAGTGGCGGGTCCTGGCCCAGCCCCGCGTCCTGACCACGGTGGTCAAGGGCGTTCTCGTCAACGGCGGGACGTTCGCCGCCTTCACCTACCTCGGCACCATGACCACCGAACCAGCATGGGTTCCGGTCGTGCTGGCCGCGTTCGGGGTGGGGTCGTTCGTCGGCGTCACGGTCGCGGGCAAGGCCGGGCCGAAGATCCTCAAAGCGGGCACGGCCGTGCTGACCGCCGTGTGGGTGGCGGCGTTCTTCGCGGCGCAGAGCCTTCCGGGGATCCTCACCGCGGCCTTGCTCGCCGGGGCGACGGCGTTCGGCGTCGGGTCCGCGTTGATCGCGGCGATCGTCGCCTCGGCCAGCGAGGGCGCGCCGCGGGTGGCCGGGGCGGTCGCGACCACGGCGTTCAATCTCGGCGCGGTGGTCGGGCCCGCGGTGGCGGGGGCCGTCGTCGTGGACGCGGCGCACGCGCGGGCGGCGTTCTGGGTGAGTGCGGCCTTCACTGCCGCGGCAACGGTCCTCAGGCACCGGAAATAGCGAAAGGCGGCCCGGGCGCAAACCCGGGCCGCCTCGCGAAAAGCAATCTCAGCGCAGGGTGTCCCAGCCCGCGTAGCGAGCTTCGGTGCCCAGCTCCTCCTCGATGCGGATCAGCTGGTTGTACTTCGCCGTGCGGTCGGACCGCGACAGCGAACCCGTCTTGATCTGGCCGCAGCCGGTGGCGACCGCGAGGTCGGCGATCGTGGTGTCCTCGGTTTCGCCCGAACGGTGAGACATGACCGCCGAGTAGCCCGCCTTGTGCGCGGTGTCGACGGCGGACAGCGTTTCGGTCAGGGTGCCGATCTGGTTGACCTTGATGAGGATCGAGTTGGCGATGCCGCGCTTGATGCCGTCGCGCAGGATCTCGACGTTCGTGCAGAACAGGTCGTCGCCGACGAGCTGGACGCGGTCGCCGATGCCGTCGGTCAGCTGCTTCCAGCCGGCGTAGTCGTCCTGGGCGAGACCGTCCTCGATCGACACGATCGGGAACCGCTCGGTCAGCTCGGTCAGGTACGCGACGTGCTCCTCGACGCTGCGCTTGCGGCCCTCGCCGGTGTAGTCGTAGACGCCGTCGCGGTAGAACTCCGACGCCGCCGGGTCCAGCAGCAGCGCGATGTCCTTGCCCGGCTCGTACCCGGTCTGCTCGATCGCGCGGACCACGAACTCGAGCGCCTCGTCGGCCGACCCCAGCTGCGGCGCGAACCCGCCCTCGTCTCCGACATTCGTGTTGTGTCCCGCTTCGTGCAGCGATTTCCGCAGCGTGTGGAACACCTCCGAGCCCATCCGCACGGCGTCGGCGAACGTCTCCGCGCCGACCGGGCCGATCATGAACTCCTGGAAGTCGATCGGGTTGTCCGCGTGCGCGCCGCCGTTGATAATGTTCATCATCGGCATCGGCAGCAGGTGCGCGTACACCCCGCCGACGTAGCGGTACAGCGGCAGCGTGTTCGCCGCGGCGGCCGCCTTCGCCACCGCCAGCGAGACCCCGAGCGTCGCGTTCGCGCCCAGCCGCGCCTTGTTCTCGGTGCCGTCGAGGGCGATCAGCGCGCGGTCGACGTCCGCCTGCGCCTCGGCCTCCATGCCGATCACGGCGTCGGCGATCTCGCCGTTCACCGCGTCGACCGCCTTGCGCACGCCCTTGCCGTGGAACCGCTTCGCGTCGCCGTCCCGCAGCTCAACGGCCTCGCGCGTGCCGGTGGACGCCCCGGACGGCACCGCCGCGCGGCCCGCCGACCCGTCCGCCAGCACCACGTCGACCTCGACCGTCGGGTTGCCCCGGCTGTCGAGCACCTCACGGCCCCGGACCCGGACGATGCCTGCCATAACGCTCCTCGGAGGTTCGAGCCGAAGCACTCAGCGCACGCTCCGTGAAGCGCCCCGGCAGCAACGCGGCACCACGGCGAGCCGCACGTCACCCCGGAGGCTAGCAGAAAGGTTCTGAATCGATCCGGCAAAGCCCGGACGCTCCACTTCGGACAGTCCGGAAACCGTTTCCCGGCAAAGGGAACGAACCGGAACCCGCGCGAAAGACACTTCACGCGCCGGACAGCCGGCGTTCATCGACGGGCCGCGCGGCCAGCATAGCTTCGCTTGCCTGGAGCCGGAGGAGGCCGCTGTCATGTCGAACACCGTCAGCCGTCGAGGAGCATTAGGCCTAATGGGCGCGAGCGCTGCCGTACCACTGCTCGGCACTGGTACGGCAGCCGCCGCTCCGCTCGCGCCGAGCCCGGGCGGCGGCGCGACGCCGGTACAGGGATTGCATCTCACGTTCGGCCGCGATCCCGCCCGGCAGATGGTGGTTTCGTGGCTCACCGACGGCCCGGTCCGCCGTCCGCGCGTCCTCTACGGCACGCTCGACGACGGCTTCGGCTCGTACGCCCCCGCGGTCACCCGCACCTATCTCGACGGCGCGTCGAACCGCACGGTCTGGGTGCACCACGCCGAGATCAACCGGCTCCGCCCGAACACCGAGTACCTCTACATCGCCCAGCACGACGGCGCGACGCCCGACGCGGGCACGTTCCGCACCGCGCCCAGCGGCCGGGCGCCGTTCACCTTCACCAGCTTCGGCGACCAGTCCGCGCCGCAGGTCACCTGGGATCTCAAGGGCGCGCCCGCGCTCGACTTCTTCTCCACGCCGGCCACGAAGGACATCGTCACCGGCATCGAGACCGTCGCGCCGCTGTTCCACCTGCTCAACGGCGACCTCTGTTACGCCAACCTCGACGTCGACCGCGTCCGCACCTGGAACAACTTCTTCACCAACAACACCCGCTCGGCGCGGTACCGGCCGTGGATGCCCGCCGCGGGCAACCACGAGATCGAGAAGAAGAACGGCGCGATCGGCATGGACGCCTACCAGGCGTACTTCCAGCTGCCCTCCACCGAAACGGACCCCGAACTCGCCGGGCTCTGGTACGGCTTCACCGTCGGCTCGGTGCGGGTCGTCGTGCTGCAGAACGACGACAACTGCCTGCAGGACGGCGGCGACGTCTACGTCAACGGCTACTCCGGCGGACGGCAGCTCGCCTGGCTGGAGAAGGAACTCGCCGCGGCCCGGGCGTCGCGAGACGTGGACTGGATCGTCGTCGCGATGCACCAGGTCATGATCAGCACGTCCGACGCGAACGGCGCCGACCTGGGCTTGCGGGAGAAGTACGGCCCGCTGTTCGACCGCTACGGCGTGGACCTGGTGCTCTGCGGGCACGAGCACGACTACGAACGCTCCCTCGCCGTGCACGGAGTCGTCGCGGAAAGCGAGACGCTGACGCCGAATCCGGTGTCCGACGCGACCGACAACATCGACGCCACGCACGGCACCGTGCACATGATTCTGGGCGGAGGCGGCGTCTCCGGGACCACCAACGGGAGCTTCTTCAAGGACGGCACCGGAAAAGTGCTGACCGCCGTCGCCGACAAGCGGGATCCGGCCACCGGCAAGCGGAAACCGACCTACGTACGCGAAAAAGCGGTGTGGAGCGCGGTGCGCGACCTCGACCATCCGTACGGCTTCGCCGCTTTCACCGTGGACCCCGGGCACCGGCCGGGCGGCACGACGACCATGCACGTGACCTACTACAACGTGAACAAGCCGACCGGCGAGCTGTCGGTGTTCGAGCGGTTTTCGCTGCACCGCAAGCGCGCCGACGGCTGACGTCAACCCCTTCCCTGGCCGGGTCCGCACCCCCTCAATACCGGCAGAACGCCCCTCGGCCTCGATAGGCTCACCGCGGACCCGGTGGCCGCTGCGGACACCTCTCCCATCGTCAGTCCATTGTGGACCATCGGGCCGCGAGGAGCGCCCATGGACCACGCCGTCACCCCCTTCGTGCTCGACCCGGCCGCGCCGGACGTGCACGGCGAGGGCGCCCGGCTTCGCGCCCGCGGACCGCTGACCGTGGTCGAACTGCCGGGCGGCGTGCTCGCCTGGTCGGTCACCAGCCTGCCGCTGCTGCGCACTCTGCTCGCCGACCCGCGCGTGTCGAAGGACGCCCGGCGGCACTGGCCCGCCTACCGGGACGGGAAGATCTCCTCCGACTGGTCGCTGCACATCTGGGTTTCCGTGCAGAACATGTTCACCGCCTACGGAGACGAGCACCGGCGGCTGCGGTCGTTGGTGTCCAAGGCTTTCGCGCCCAACCGCATCGCCGCGCTGCGCCCGGTGGTCAAGGACATCGTCGACGGGCTGCTCGCCGAACTCGAAGCCGGGCCTGCGGAAATCGATCTGCGCGAGCAGTACTGCTACCGGCTGCCGATCGAGGTGATCTGCCGGCTGGTCGGGGTCCCCGAACAAGCGCGGCCGGGCCTGCGCACCGCGGTGGCCGGGATGTTCGCGACGTCGACGACCGCGGATGAAGCGACCGCGAACGTCGAACGGCTGTACGGAATCCTCGCCGAACTCGTCGAACAGCGACGCGCCGATCCCGGCGACGACCTCGCCACCGCACTCATCACCGCCCGCGACTCCGACGGCTCCCGGCTCAGCGAAGCGGAACTGGTGGACACGCTGATCCTCATGATCACCGCCGGCCACGAGACGACGGTCAACCTGCTCGACCAGGCCGTGACCGCCTTGCTCACTCACCCCGCACAGCTGCGGCAGGTTCTCGACGGAACGCGCACCTGGGCGGACGTCGTGGACGAGACTTTGCGCTGGCAGTCCCCGATTTCGCACCTGCCACTGCGGTTCGCGCGGGAGGACATCGAGGTCGAGGGCACGACCATCCGCGCGGGCGACCCGATTCTCGCGTCCTTCGGCCCCGCCGGCCGCGACGAGCACCACCACGGTCCGGATGCTGACGAGTTCGACCTGTCCCGCAAGGACAAATCAGCGCTCGCGTTCGGGCACGGGGTGCACTATTGCCTCGGCGTGCAGCTCGCCCGGATGGAAGCGGAGCACGGGCTGCCCGCGCTGTTCGAGCGGTTCCCGGGGTTGGCGTTGGCGGTGGCTGAAGGGGAATTGGAGCCGATGCCGTCGTTTATCACCAATGGGCATGTGACGTTGCCGGTGCGGTTGCGGGGGTAGGCGGGCCTTGCGTTGGCGTGATGGCAGCGTGACCGTCGGGTCGTCCTGACAGTGCGGTGCGGGGCTGAGGGGTTGCACGCCTTCGCCGCGCGTGGATCGAGCGAGGGACGTTCTTCTGGCGTTGCGGTCGCAGGCTAGGCCGGGCGGCAGATCCCGGGCCTCGTGCTGGTGCCGCGTGCCGACCAGCCGGAACCTGATCCGGTCACGCCATCCGGCCGGTGCGATCGCCGGGCAAGGCATTTCCACGCCCGTCACGTCATCCCATCGGCGCGGCAGCGGAAGCAAGCACTCCGGTACCGCCTCCTCGGAGCCCGGCTGGGGTGAGTGCGGAACTAAGCGCCCCAGTCGGCGAGGACCTTTTCCGTGTCCGCGCCCGGAACCGGCGGTGGGGTCGGCGTCTCCGGCGTGCTGCGGGAGAACCGCGGCGCCGGGGCGGGCTGGACGATCCCGTCCAGTGTGATCAGGCCGGACCGTGCGGCGATGTGCGGGTGCGCAGCGGCCTCGTCCGGTGCCAGGACGGGCGTGACGCACGCGTCGGTGCCGTCGAAGATCGACGCCCATTCGTCGCGGGTGCGGGTCAGGAAGGCGCGGGTGAAGGTGGCGCGGAGGGTGGGCCAGCCGTCGCGGTCCAGTTGCGGCGGGAGGTCTTCCGCGGCGAGGCCGAGGCCGTTCAGAAGGGCCGCGTAGAACTGCGGTTCGAGGGCGCCGACGGCGACGTATCGGCCGTCCGCGCAGACGTACGTGTCGTAGAAGGGCGCGCCGCCGTCCAGGAGGTTCGTGCCGCGTTCGTCGGACCAGGAACCCAGGCCGCGCAAGGCCCACATCATCTGGGAGAGGACGTTCGCGCCGTCGACCATCGCCGCGTCCACGACCTGGCCTCGTCCGGTCCGGCCGCACTCCCACAGCGCCGCGAGCACGCCCGCGATCAGGAACATCGAGCCGCCGCCGAAGTCGCCGACCAGGTTGAGCGGCGGCACCGGGCGTTCGCCCGCGCGGCCGATCGCGTGCAGCACGCCGGTGAGGCCGAGGTAGTTGATGTCGTGGCCGGCGCGCTGGGCGAGCGGGCCCTCCTGTCCCCAGCCGGTCATCCGGCCGTAGACCAGGCGGGGGTTGGCGGAGAAGCAGTCGTCCGGGCCGACGCCGAGCCGTTCGGTGACGCCCGGGCGCAGGCCTTCGATCAGCACGTCGGCTTTCGCCGCGAGGCGCAGGACGAGTTCGCGGCCTTCGGGGGTCTTGAGGTCCGCGGCGACCGAGCGTCGGCCGCGCAGCAGCGGGTCCGGTTTGCCGCCGGTGAGGTCGAGCGATCCGGAAGGCCGTTCCACGCGGACGACGTCCGCGCCCAGGTCGGCGAGCACCATGCACGCGTGCGGACCCGGCCCGATCCCGGCCAGCTCGACGACCTTCAGCCCGCTCAACGGTCCCGCCACATGTCCTCCTCGGCTCCGGTGCCCTTGCGGCGGCGACCCTACCGGCCGGTCGGCTGTCGTTCCGGGCGTGTGGGGTAACCCACCCGTGGCCCGACCCGGGCAGAACCGGCGCCGCGCCTCACCCGAACCGGGGACTGGGGTCTCGTCACCCGGTCGGCCGGGTACCCGACTGGTATCCATGTGTCACGAATAGATCAAGGAGGATTTCGATGAGCTTTTTCGACCAGGCGAAGGACAAGATCCAGGAATTCGCGGGCAACAACCCGGACAAAGTCGGTCAGGGCATCGACAAGGCCGCCGAATTCGCCGACCAGAAAACCGGCGGGCAGCACGGCGACCAGATCCGCCAGGGCGCGGACAAACTGAAGGAAAACTTCGGCGGCGGCCACCAGGGCGGCCAGGAACAGGGCGGCGGCCAGCAGCAGGGCGGCTTCGGCCAGGGCGAGCAGGGCGGCCAGGGCGGCTTCCAGGGCGGCGGCCAGCAGGGCGGCTTTGAGCAGGGCGGCCAGCAGGGCGGTTTCCAGGGCGGCGGCCACCAGGGCGGTTACGAACAGGGCGGCCAGCAAGGCGGTTTCCAGGGCGGCGGCCACCAGGGCGGCCAGGGCGGCTACCAGCAAGGCGGCCAGGGCGGCTTCGACCAGGGCGAGCGCGAAGGCGGCTTCCAGCAGGGCGGCCAGCAGGGCTACGAACAGGGCGGCCAGCAAGGCGGCTACGAGCAGCAGGGCGGCTACGAGCAGAGCGGTCAGCAGGGCGAGCAGCAGTGGGGCAACCAGTAATACCGACAACGGTTCTGGCCTGAGTTCCCACGACGCACACGCCCGCAGGAAGCCCCGCTGCGGACTTCGGCTGCGGCGGCTGCGGCCCCACAGCGGGCTGCTGCGGGTGCGCGGGTGCGGCGGGCTGCTGCGGGCTGCGGCGGGCTGCGGATGAACGCAGCTACGGCAAGCGAAGCCGCGCAAGACGCGAGGCCTCGGGAACCAGCGCAGTACCCCAAGCTGCGCCAGGCACGAAGCTCGGCAATCGGCTGCCAGTGCGAGCCGCCCGGATGGGCCTCGGCGAACCGAGTGAGGCGGGAGTCGCCAGAATCGGTTGTGGTGAGCGAAGTTTGAGCCGGTCACCGCACTCAGCTGCGGTGACCGGCCCTCGCGCTGGACCGAAGCAAGCCAGACGCCGCCGAGGCAAGCGAGCGTCGAGCCGGTCACCACGCCAAGCCCACAGTGACCGCGCCTCGCGGTCGGCCGAAACAAGCGAAACTTGAGCGCTGGACTGAAACCAGCCAGACGTCGCCGAGGCAAGCGGCACTCGAGCCGGTCACCATGCCAACCCGCGGTGACTGGCTCGCTCGGTCCACCGGAGCGAGCGAGACATGAGTCAGTCACCTCCCAACCCCGCGGCGACCGGCTCGCTTGGGTGGCCGGAGCGAGTGCGGCGGACTGGTTTCCGTGCGGCGCGCGCGAGAATCAGTTGCGGTGGGTAATTCGGGTGGGCCGGTAATCGATCGGCGCTAGTCGTTCCTCATTCGATCGGTTGAACAATCAGCTCAGCGAGCGGGGCTTGGCGGAATTTTCCGCACAGTTTCCGGCGTGTTCACCTGGACCGCGCGAAAATGCCGCCTTGTTTCCAGCGGCACCCAAACGACGAATTTGTTTCACGACCCCGCAAACCCGGCTGGACTCAGCTGGGTTTGCGGGCCGAGATCAGGAGGTGTTCCTCCGGTTCCGCGCCCGGTTTGTCCGGCGCGAACGTCTCCGTCCGGGTTCCCGTCACTTCCAGCCCGGCCGCGCGAACCCGGTCGACCAGTGCGTCGATTGGGAAGCTCGTCAGCCGGATCGAGTGGCCGAGGAAGTCGACCGGCAGGTCTTCGACGTCGGCGGGGACGGTGATCAGCGCGAACCTTCCGCCGGGCACCAGCCAGGCCGCGATTCGGCTGAGTGCCTGCTCCGTTTCGAGCCTTGACAGCTGCAGGAACGGGAAGAACGCGCATACGGCGTCCCACACCCCTGGCTCCGACTCCCATTCTCGCAGGTCAGCTTGCACGAACGTCGCCTCGGGAACCTGCTCGCGGGCGATCCGCACCATCTCCGCGGACACGTCGATCCCGGTCACTCGGTGTCCGGCAGCGGTGAGATCGGCCGCGGTGGGGCGGCCGGTTCCGCTGCCGAGGTCCAGCACCCGCGCGGACGGGGGCAGCACCGCCAGCAGCTCCCGCACGGCCGCGTCCACTACCGGCGGACGGCCGAACGCCTCCTCGTACCCGGCGCCGATCGCGTCGAACAACTCAGCCGCGGTGGTCAGTTCCTTGGACATCCGGTCTCCCCCTCGCCGTCGAAGGAGTCCAGGTTATCGGGCCCCACCGACAATTACGCGGCAGCTTCGTAGGCAGCTGCGGCGACGACCAGGTCTTCCCACGCCATCCCGACGCTCTTGAACAGCCGAGGGCCCGGCGGCACCGCGAAGCCTTGAGCCAGTGCGGCGAGCGAGACCAGATCGCCTGCGGCAAGGGCACCGGATTCCATTGCCAGTACTACCTCTCCGGCCTCACGGGTAGCCGCGCCGATGGCTTCTACGACCACAGTGGACCGTCCAATGAGGACATCATCGACTTCTCGCGCGTCGGGTTCGTGCGAGCCGACGGCCACCACCGTGGCGTGTTCGGGGACCTTCGCGCCTTCGAACACGGGGGTTCGCGACGAGGTGCAGCAGACGATCAGGTCAGCCGAGGAGACGTCGTCCGGTGTGCCGGTCCGGGCGAACGGGTACCGCGCGACGAAAGCCTCGGTGCGCGCTGGATTCCGGCCGACCACCACGACCTCCTGCACTGGCCGCACCGCGAGGAAGGCTTCGAGGTGGCTCTGCGCTTGCGGGCCGGTCCCGAACACCACCAGTCGTTCCGCGTCGGGCACGGCCAGCAAATCAGCCGCCACGGCGGAGACGGCTGCCGTGCGGACCGACGTGAGGGCGACGCCGTCCAGGAGGGCCATGGGGGTGAGCGTCGGGCCGTCCATCAGCAGGTAGTGGCCTTGGATCCGCGGCAAGCCGCGCGCCGGGTTGCCGGGAGCGACGGAAGCGACCTTGACCCCGGCGTAGCGGTCCCAGGAAGCGGGCATGAGGAGGAACTGGCCGGCGGGCACGGGCACGACGGCCCGCGGCGGGTCCTGGTCCGGGTCGAGACCGCCGGTCAAGGCGGCGCGGATGGCGGCAACGGCTTCGTGCACGGTCGGCGCGGCATCGAGGAGCAGCACCCGGCGAGCATCGCACACGACACCGACAAAACCGGCTGAGCCGCAGGTCACAACGCCTTAGATACAAGCTGGGATGCATGTTAGCGTCGCAGCGTGAACGCGTTGAAACCCGCGGCCGACCGCGCCTACGAGCTGACCAAGGAACTGGTCCTGACCGGCGAACTGCCCGGCGGGCACCTGTTCAGCGAGGGCGAGATCGCCGAGCGCCTCGGGGTGAGCCGGACTCCGGTGCGCGAGGCGTTCCTGCGGCTGCAGGTCGAGGGACTGCTCAACCTGATCCCGAAGCGCGGCGCGATCGTCGTGCCGATCACGCCGGGCGAGGCCGAGGACGTGCTCGAAGCCCGCGAGGCCGTCGAAAGCGCGGCGGTACAACGGCTGGGCCGCCGTCCGGAGTTGATCCCGGCGGCGCTCGAACAGCTGCGCGCGGTGCTGGACGTCCAACGGCAGCACGCGGAAGCGGGCGACGTGCCCGCGTTCGCGGAGGCCGACGCGCTGTTTCACCGCACGATCGTCGAGGCCGGCGGCAACACCCTGCTGCTCAGCTTCTACACCACGCTCGCCGACCGCCAGCGCCGGATGAACGTCCACGCGCTCGCGCCGATCCCGGCTCGCCTGCCGCAGGTCGTCGGCGAGCACGAACAGCTTCTGCACATCATCGCGGAGGCCGAAACGAAGGCCGGCACCTTCGCTCCGGCCCTGCGAGCACACCTGGATTCGGTGCACCGTCGATGACCACTACCGCTGACCGCGCTCCCCTGCCCGAAACACCCGGTACCACCGCTCGTCCGGCCTGGCTCCCGGCCGCCGCCGCGGTATTCGCCTGCGGCTGGGGCGGCAACCAGTTCACCCCGCTGCTCGTGATGTACCACGCCGCGGGCTACTCCGCGTTCACCGTCGACGCCCTGCTCGGCGCGTACGTCGTCGGCCTCGTGCCGGGACTGCTGCTCTCCGGCGGACTGTCCAATCGGTACGGTCGCCGCCCGGTGATGTTCGCCGGCACCGGGTTGTCGCTGCTGGCGAGCGTGCTGCTGGCGCTCGGCCCCCTCGGCGTCGGATGGATCGCCGCCGGCCGGTTCCTCTCCGGCATCGCCGTCGCGGTCGCGATGGCCGTGGGCTCCACCTGGATCAAGGAACTCGCCGACGCCGACCCGTACAGCGCGGCCGACCTCGGCACCCGGCGCGCCGCGCTGTGCCTGACGCTCGGGCTCGGCATCGGCCCGGGCATCGCCGGAGCGCTCGCGCAATGGGGCCCCTGGCCGATGGTCCTCCCCTATCTGGTCCACATCGGACTCGCGCTGGTCTCGCTGGCCGCGGTGACGCGCAGTCCGGAAACGCTCGCGGTCCGGGCCGAAACCGTCCGCGCCGCGTTGCCCGCCACCGCGCGGCATCCGCGGTTCCGCCGGGTGATCCTGCCCGCCGCGCCGTGGATCTTCGGCTCGTGCGGCGTGGCGTACGCGATCCTGCCGCAGCTCGTCGAGCACCAGACCGGGTCGTGGGCGCTGGCCTACTCCACCTTGCTCACCGTCTGCGCGATCGGCGCGGGCGTCGGGATCCAGCCGATCGCCAAGCGGGTCGACCGCGCCACCAGCGCGCGGGCCGTGCTCACCGGGATGGTGGTGCTCTGCGTCGGGCTCGTCTTGAGCGTCTTCGCGGCCGCGCGGGAATCGCCGTGGATCGCGCTCGGCGCGGCGGTCGTGCTGGGCGCCGCTTACGGCATCGTCGTGGTGTCCGGACTGCTGGAATTGCAACGGCTGGCCCGGCCGGACGAAATCGCGGAACTGACCGGCGTGTACTACGCGCTGGCCTATGTCGGATTCCTCTTGCCGTCACTTTTAGCGGCCCTGAACGGAGTAGCGGGCTACCCGGTGCTGCTCGCCTGCGTCGCGCTGGTCGCCGTCGCGGGAACCCTTGTGGTGACCCGACACTCGCGCCGGCACCTGCCCCAGGACTGACCCCGATTCCGGCAAACGGGACCGAATGCGCGACCGCGCGGAAATTCGGTCCCGTTTGCCGGATTTGTTTCCCACTATTGTCGCTTGTGGATCGTGAAGGAGTCGGAAAGAGTTCTGCTGTCGGGAAATCAGGCGCGGCACGAGTGCGCCCGATTTCGTCGGGGCCGGTAACTCACGAACCCTTCTAGCAGGAAGTGGGAACTGCACATGGGGCGTTCCTCGCGATCCGTTCGCGCCCTGGTCATGGCTGCGACCGGCAGCCTGGTGCTGGCCGGGGCGACCCAGCCGGCGCAGGCTGCCGCGCCCGCCGCCGCGGCCGAGACGGCACCGCAATCGGTGATCGTCGTCCTCGCGGACCAGCTGCCCAGCGCGCCGCCCACCAAGGCGGCGTCGGACACTCGCCGCGCCAAAGCCACCCAAGAACAGGACTCGGTGCTCGCCAAGCTCGCCGGCGCGGCGCCCGCCAAGGTCAAGCACTTCGCGCTGGGCAACGCGTTTTCCGCCACCGTAACGCCCGCGCAGGCCGCCCAGCTCGCGCACGACCCGGCGGTCGCGCAGGTGCTGCCGGACAGCAAGGTGACGCTGCCGGACGCCAAACCGAGCGCACCGGCCGCCGCGCCCAAGGCAGGCGGACCGGCCGCGCAGTCCGTTCCGAACGCGACCTGCCCGAGCGACCCGGCGAAACCGTTGCTGGAGCCCGAAGCGCTGACCTCGATCCGCGCGTACAGCACCACCGGCGGCAAGAGCGCGTCCGACCTGGCCAACGGCGCCGGCGTCAAGGTCGCGTTCCTCGCCGACAACATGGACCCGAACTACGCGGACTTCATCCGTCCCGACGGCAGCCATGTGTTCTCGGACTACCAGGACTTCTCCGGCGACGGCCCGAACACGACCGACGCCGGCGCCGAGGCCTTCGGCGACGCCTCCTCGATCGCCGCGCAGGGCGTCGTGGTGCACGACCTGTCGAAGTTCGTCAACGAGAAGCACCCGCTCCCGGCGGGCTGCAACATCGTCGTCAAGGGCGTCGCGCCGGGCGCGAGCCTGGTCGGACTGAACGTGTTCGGCAAGACCGCCACGAACTCCGCGGTGCTGCAGGCGATCGACTACGCGGTGACCGTCGACCACGTCGACGTGATCAACGAATCGCTCGGCCTCAACCAGTACCCGGATTCCAGCTCCCGCAACCTGTTCCAGGTCTTCAACGACCAGGCCGTGGCCGCGGGCGTCACGGTCACCGCGTCCAGCGGCGACGCGGGCACCACGTCCACGATCGGCAGCCCGGCCACCGACCCGCTGGTGATCTCGACCGGCGCGACGACCGACAACCGGCTGTACGCGCAGACCGGCTACGCGGCTTTCGGCTTCTCCAACGGGAAATGGGTGAGCGACAACATCTCCGCGCTGTCCTCGTCCGGCATCACGCAGAACGGCCGCACCATCGACCTCGTCGCACCCGGCGAGGGCAACTGGGCCGACTGCTCGCCGGCGTACGCGGAATGCCACAACTTCAACACCGTGCCGCAGCCGACCGACCTCGAGTCCTTCGGCGGCACCAGTGAATCCGCCCCGCTGACCGCGGGCGTCGCCGCGCTGGTGATCCAGAGTTACCGCAATTCGCACCACGGTGCGTCGCCGTCGCCCGCGCAGGTGAAGCAGATCATCACCAGCACCGCGCGCGACCTCAACCTCCCGGCCGACGAGCAGGGCGCGGGCCTTCTCGACGCGCGCGCGGCGGTCGAGGCGGCGCTCACCGCTCCGGGTTCGACCGGGGCGCCGGCCGGCGTTTCGTCGAACATCACGCTGTCGGCCGACCAGCTGACGCTGGAAGGCGCGCCGGGCAGCACGCAGCAGGCCTCGGTGAACGTCACCAACTCGGGCACCAAGCCGCTGACGGTCAGCACCGGCACGCGGACGTTCGCGCCGATCGGCACGCAGGCGCAGACCACCTCGTTCGACTCGACCAAGCTGCCGACGTTCCCGTACTTCAACGGCACCAACTGGGCGTACAAGAAGGTCACGTTCTCCGTGCCGAACGGCGCGCAGCGGCTGCTGGCGCGGATGGCCTGGCAGGGCAGCCCGAAGACGGTCAACGGCCAGTCGGTCACCCCGGTGGTGCGGCTGACGCTGCTCGCGCCGGACGGCACCTTCGTCGCCAACAGCCGTCCGCAGGGCGGGGCCGCGACCGCGAACTACGCCAACGTGGACGTCACGCGTCCGGCGGCGGGCACGTGGACCGCGGTGCTGTACTCGGCGTCCGGACCGGCCGGGTACACCGGTGACATCCAGCTGGCGACGACCGCGCAGCGGGCCGTCCCGTACGGCCAGGTCTCGCCGCAGATCCTGCAGCTCAACCCGGGTCAGACGAAGCCGGTGCACGTCTCCCTGCAGACCCCGAGCAGCGGCGGCGACGCGGACTACTCGATCGTCTTCGGCAGCTCCGACGGCCACCAGACCACCGTATCGGCCGTGCTGCGCGCGCTGATCCCGACGAAGAACGGCCCGGGCACGTTCAGCGGCACGATCACCGGCGGCAACGCCCGTGCCGTGTCGCCCGCGCAGACCTTCTCCTACGAGTTCGACGTCCCGCGCGGCAAGCGGGACCTCGACGTCGCGGTGAAGCTGCAGGATCCGGGCACGCTGCTCGACGGCGTCCTGGTCGACCCGAACGGCGAACTCGCCGACGTGAACAGCAACGCCTTCCTCGCCTCGGCCACCACGCTGGGGCAGGGCACCGGGTTGCAGCTCGTCGACGCGAACCCGCTGCCGGGCCGCTGGCACCTGGTGCTCGTCGTGCAGAACCCGGTGACGGGCAAGCAGATCGACCAGCCGTTCACCGGCACCGTCGGCTTCGACCAGGCCTCGGCCAGCGCCCCCGCGCTGCCGCAGTCCGCGTCGCTCGCGGCGGGCAAGGCGGTGACCGTGCCGGTGACGGTGCGCAACACCGGCATCGAACCGATCGCTATCGGCATCGACGCGCGCACGAACGCCCGGCAAACGCTGCAGCCGCAGCCGATCCAGGGGTCGACCGAGGTCAACCTGCCGGAGCTGAACGCGGACGCGCCGGTGTACTCGATTCCGCCGGAGACGAGCAAGTTCACCGTCGCGACGTCCTCGACCGTGCCCGCGCAGGCGGAAATCCAGGGTTCGGCGGCGGGCATCGACGTGCTCGGCGACCTGAAGTCCGCGCAGAACGGCAGCACGGTGTCGGTCGCGACGATCGGCGAGAAGACCGGCTACGTCACCAAGGGCGTCTGGTTCGCCGACGTGCAGGAGATCGGCCCGTTCGGTCCGGAAGGCGCGCCCGCCGGGCATTCGAGCTACACGGCGTCGATCCAGACGGCGGGCTTCGACGGTTCGGTGACGTCGTCGACCGGCGACCCGTACGGCCAGTCGGTGGACCCGAACGGCACCGGCGGCACGCCGCAGCTGGTGAAGCCGGGCGAGACCGCGACCATCCTGGTGACGATCACGCCGTCGGGCAACCGCGGCGACAAGGTGGCCGGGCACTTGAACATCGTGACCGTGCCTTCGCTGCCGACCGGCGTGACCGGTCTGCCGCAGGTCGGAACCGGTGAGGTGCTGGCGACTCTGCCGTACAGCTACCGCATCGGCTGATCTCGCGTTCCGTGAGGGGAACCCTGAGGGACTCTGAGTCCCTCTGAACTGGGCCCCGGAAGTTGGACTGGTTATGTAGAGGTTAGGCGGCGAGGGTCTGGGCCCGGTATTCGGCCGGGCTCAGGCCTTGGAGCGTGGTGGAGATGCGGGTGGTGTTGTACCAGTCGATGTAGTCGTGCAGTGCCGTGATGAACGTGTCGACGGTGTCGAACTTGGTGTGGTGGAAGAGTTCTTCTTTGAGGTGGCCGAAGAAGTTCTCGGCGACGGCGTTGTCCAGGCAGGTGGCTCGCCGGGACATCGACTGGGTCAGGCCGGCGTCGGCGAGCAGGGAGCGCCAGGAGGCGTGCCGGTACTGGAAGCCCTGGTCGGAGTGCACCAGCGGGCGGGCTCCGGCGGGCAGGGTCGCGATCGCGGCGCGCAGCGAGGAGTTCGTCAGCTCCAGCGTCGGGGACGGCCCGCAGGCGTAGGCGATCACGGACCGGTCGAACAGGTCGATCACGGGCGAGAGGTAGACCTTGCGGTCGCCGATGCGGAACTCGGTCACGTCGGTGACCCATTTGGTGTCCGGGGCCTCGGCGCCGAACTCGCGGTTGAGCAGGTTCTCGGCGGCCGTGCCGGGCCGGCCGGGCCAGGACCGGCGCCGGCGCGGCCGCCGGACCTGGCAGACCAGGCCGAGGGCGTTCATCAGCGCGAGCACGGTTTTCTTCGCCACCCGCCAGCCGGCGCGGGCCAGGACCGTGTGGATCCGCCGGTGCCCGTAGCGGCCGCGGGCGGCCTCGAACGCCTCGGCGATCGCGGCCTTGAGCCCGGCGTGCGGGTCGGGCCGGTCGGGCCGGGCCTGGTGGTAGAAGAACGTCGACCGGGCCAGGCCCGCGACCGCCAGCAGCACCGGCAGCGGATAGTCGGCCTTGAGGGCGGCGACGGCCTGGGTTTTCACCCTCGCCCCTGCTCCCTCAAGGCCCGCAATTTTTTTAGGTAGGCGTTCTCCGCCGACAGCCGCAGGTTCTCCGCCCGCAACCGCTCCAGCTCGCCGGGACCCGGCGAGTCCGCGACACCGGGCGGACGGCCTTTCGGCTTGGGCCGCAACGCGTCCTCTCCCTCGCGCCGATACGCCCGCGCCCAGTTCTCCACGAGTTTGGGCGAGGACAGCCCGTGCTCGCGCGCCAGCTCGGCCGCGGTCGCCTCGCCGCCGACATACCGGCGCACGACCTCCAGCTTGAACTCGAACGCGAACGACCGCCTGCCTGGCTTGTCCATCAGCGCTCCCGCGCTCCGCAGCCTCCAACGATCACGCAAGCGTCGCACGGCACCCGCCGACACCCCCAACCGGGACGCCACGGCCTTCGCGCCATACCCGTCCTCGAACAACGCAACAGCGGACGCCCGCTGCCACTCAGACAACGAACTGCGTGGATGCAACGAACCACTCCCCGGACAGCTGGAACTGGATTCCCAGTCCAACTTCCGGGGCGCAGTTCACTCAGGGTTCCCCTCACGAACGTCACGTGGGCCGGGAAGGCGTTCCCGGAAGCGCGCACGGCGACTGGTCCCGCAGTTGATTCCGCACCGTTTCAGCGCGGTTCCCCGGATCCGGCGGGCACGGTGCTCGTCGCGGCGGCGTGGCAGGCGCCGAAGCCCTCAGCGCGCAGCAGGATGTGTCCACTGTGGACCCGGAGCGCGGTCTCGGTCGCGTCGCTGACCGCCGAGACCCCGGCCGCCGCGGCTACCGCACCGGTCTCGTCCACGATCACGCGCACGTCCGGCCAGGCCGAGTGCGGGCACGAACGCTTCAGCAGGCCGCGCAGGTCCGCCAGCACCAGATTCGTCAACGGCACCAGCTCCCCCGGCTGCCCCGTGACCACGACCAGCGTGACGTCCTTGGCCGCGCGCAAGGCTTCCTCCGCGGCGGACAGCCGGTGCAGCCCGAGCACCGCGACCACCCCGTCGCCGTCGATGCGCGCTGGACGCTCGCGCAGGGCGTCGAAAACCTCTGGCGGAGACCAGGTTTCCCCGGCCGCTTTGGCTTGCGGCACGATCGGCGGCTCCGGCCAGGTGTCGCTCAATCCCAGCGCGGGCAACGCTTCGCACGCGCGCACGACGTTGAACGGCTCGCCGAAACCGGGTGCCGCGGCAGCCAGCTGGCTCGCCCCGTGCAGCATGGTCAGCGCCGCTTCCGCCACGCGCACCAGCCGTCCGGACGAGGGCGAAAGCCGTTCCAGCACAAGGCCGAGCACGATCGCGTCGAAGCGCAGCAACTGCGCGTACGGCCGGTGGGTGAGTTCGTCGGCGAGGATTTCCGGCAGCAGGTCGACGCCGAGGCGCGCGTCCGGGTCGGTGGCCAGCGGCAGCCTCGCCACCCACGCGCGGGCGAACGCGCCGAGCGCTTCGGCGGGCGTGAGACCTGGGTCCGGTTCGGGCGGCTGGGCGGCGAACCGCTCCGCTTCGGCGGCGAGCACGGCGAAGTAGAGGGCGCGTTTGCCGGGGAAGTTGGAGTAGACCGCGCCGCGGGTCAGCTCGGCGCGCTCGGCGATCACGTCGATCTTGGCGTCGCGGAACCCGCGTTCGGTGAACTCCTCGCGAGCGGCGGCCAGCACCTTCGCCCGGTTGCGCTCCTGAGTCTGCGCCCTGGTCAGCCGCGCCATCGTGAGTCCTCCCGGTCCGCTTCCTTGCCAAGATACCGCCACCATTCATATGATGAGATCATCTGAAGTGACCATTTGGAGGTCCGCCTTGTCCCCCGTTCCCGAACTCGACCTGACCGATCCGGCCGTCACGAGCGACCCGTTCGCCGCCTACGGAGCCGCCCGCGAACAGGGCCCGCTGGCCAAGCTGACCGGTCCCGGCTTCCCGCCGATGCGGGTGCTGACGCGGCACGCGGAGGCCCGCGCGATGCTCACCGACCAGCGGTTCGCCTTGAGCGAGGCCAGCTACCAGCGTCCGGACGTGCCGGAGCACTGCCGGCCGTATTTGCGGACCATGCAGGAGATGGAAGGGGCCGAGCACACCCGGCTGCGCCGTCTCGCCACGCCCGCGTTCGCCGCCCGCCGCGCACTGGACTTCCGTCCGGAGATCGAGAAAATCGTTGCCCGGTACCTGGACGCACTGCCCGAGGAAGGCCCGGTCGACCTGCTGGCCGAGTTCGCCCGGCCGCTGCCGATGGAGGTCATCTGCGCACTCGTCGGCGTGCCGGAAGCCGAACGGCCGCGCTGGCACGAGTACGGCGCGGCGGTCGTCCAGGTGTCCGGCGAGGGGTTCGCCACCGCCGTGCCCGGGATCATCGACAGCTCGCGGGCGCTGGTCGCGCATCCGGACAGCGCGCTGCTGGCGCATCTGACGAGCGCGGGCCTGACCGAAACGGAAGCCGTCGCGCTCGTCTGGCAGCTCGTGCTCGCCGGGCAGACTCCGGCGAACTTCATCGCCAATTCCGTCGAAACCCTGCTGACGCACCCGGATCAGCTCGAAGCGCTGCGCGCGGAACCGGAACTGTGGCCGGGCGCGGTCGAGGAATTGATGCGCTGGTGCGGTTCGCAGCTGCTGACGATCCCCCGGCTGGCGACCGAAGACCTGGACCTGCACGGCGTGCGGATCCGCCAGGGCGAGCCGGTGACCGCGTCGATCGCGGCGGCGAACCGGGACCCGCGCGTCTTCGCCGAGCCGGACCGGTTCGACGTCCGGCGTTCGGCCGGCGCCCACCTCGGTTTCGCGCACGGTCCGCATTTCTGCCTCGGCGCGTCGTTCGCGAGGGTGCAGGCGGAGGTGGCGCTGACCGCGCTGCTGGAGCGGTTCCCCGGATTGCGTGTCCTCGAGGCGAAGCGGGTACCCGACCCCGGGACGTGGCGGCTCGCCGGGCTGACGGTCGCGCGGTGACACCTGTTCGGGTGAGGTCCCGGCGGCGCTGCCCTGGTCCGGTTACCGTTTCGCCAGGTCAGCACGACACCCAGGGAGGCATCCGATGTCCACGTCCATTCCGCCCGTCCTCGGCTTCGCGGTGCTCGATCCGCGCCGCGCGTGGCCGCTCGTCCTCACGCGCGGGATCCTGGGCGTGCTGTTCGGCGTGCTGGCGCTGGTGTGGCCGGGGATCACCGTGCTGGCACTGGCCTTCCTGTTCGGCATCTACGTGCTGGTCGACGCGGTCGGCGCGCTGATGCAGGCGTTCCGGCCGGGCGACGGCGCGCACCGGATCGCGTACGCGCTGCTCGGCGTGCTGGGCCTGCTCGCCGGGATCATGACGCTGGTGTGGCCCGGGGTGACCGTGCTGGTGCTGGCGACGCTCGTCGGGGCGTGGGCGGTGGTCACCGGGATCATGGAAATCGTCGCCGCGATCCGGCTGCGCAAGCAGATCACCGGCGAGGCGTTTTTGATCGTCGCGGGCGCGCTTTCGGTGATCGCCGGGGTGCTGGTGCTCTTCCACCCGATCGCCGGCGCGTTCGGCGTCGCGCTGCTGATCGGGATTTACGCGGTGATTTACGGGGTAACCCTCGTGGTCCTGTCTTTCCGGCTGCGTTCGCTCGCGAAATCCGCCGACCCAGCGGAGCAGCCGAACTAGCGGGACAATCGGCAGCGACCGCTTTCGCGACGGAAGGACCGTTCGATGGGCCAGCAATACCCCGGCAATTACGGGGAGGACACCCGGCCAGGCATCGACGCCGCCAGGTTGTGGGCAGGCGGACTGGCCACCGCCGTGGTCGCCGCTCTCGTGGCGGTGGTGGGCCTGCTGATCGCGCGAGGCATCTTCGACGTGCCCGTGCTCGCCCCGAAGGGCGACGGCCTGTGGGGCAAAGCGAGCACCCCGACGTACGCCGTCTCCGCCGCCGCGGTGGCGTTGCTGGCGACCGGCCTGATGCACCTGCTGAGCGTGGCGACCCCCGCGCCGGGCCAGTTTTTCGGCTGGATCATGGTGCTCGTCACGGCCATCGCGGTGGTCGTGCCGCTGACCCTGACGGTGGGCCTGGAAGCGAAAATCGCCACGGCGGCGATCAACCTGGTGATCGGTTTGGTGATCGCTTCCCTGGTGAGCAGCATGGCGGCGAGCGCCCGGACGCTGCATCGGCGGAAGCGGAGCAGCCGGGCGGAGCAGCAGCCGCCTCCGCCCCCGCCCACGCGGCAGTGGCCGGAGGGGCCGACTACGTATTACGACCGCTGAGCCTTCGCCAGAGCTGCCGCGCACCGTCCGGACGGCGGATCGGGTTCCACCCCGATTGCCGCCGTCCTCTCGCGCGCGCCCCCAGCAGGTCCGCGACCTGTGCCTTCAGCGCCCCGCAGGAGCGAAATCGGCCGCGTGATCGGCCACCCACTGGGCGAAACTCCGTGCCGGAACCCCGGTGACGTCTTCCACCGTCGTCGTCGGCCGGTCGGGTTCGCGGCCCGCCAAAAGGGCGTACGCGTCGAGCATGGCGTCCGCGTACTTCGCCGGCATCCGCTCGAGGAGCGTTTCTCGCATCACCTCCCGCGGCACCTCCTCCCACCGGGTCTCGCGGCCGATCACCTCTCCGATCACGCGGACCTGCTCGACCTGCGTGAGCGCAGCGGGGCCGGTGAGGTCGTACTTGGCGCCGACGTGCCCGTCGGAAGTCAGCGCGGCCACCGCGACCGCCGCCATGTCGGCTTCGTGGATCAGCGTCGAGTACACCGAACCGTAAGCTCCGCGAACGACACCGTTCTCGCGAATTTGCGGCGCCCAGCCAAGCGTGTTGCTCGCGAAGCCGTGCGGTTGAAGGAACGTCCACTCCAGACTCGTGCGCTCGATCGCCTTCTCCACCGCACGATGGACCTGGCTGATCGCGTCGTCCGAATCACTGCGGGCAGCGGCCGAAGACAGCAGGACCAACCGACCGGCGCTGGCCGCGATGGTGTCCGCGATCGCCTCGGCCGGATCGCCGGAGATCAGCGGCCACATCAAAAAGGCAGACTTCGCCCCACGCAACGCGGCACGGAGACTGTCCACATCAGACAAATCACCGGGAACGACTTCGACGCCGTCGGGCAGATTGGCCTTCTCGGGCCGCCGAGCCAACGCGCGTACCGGAAGGCCGCGCTCGGCCAGCTGGGTTGTCACCTGACGGCCGACGTTGCCGGTAGCGCCGATCACCAAAACGGTCACGGGGAGTACCTCCTTGTGTCACAGTGAAGCTCACCCTAGGTTCTGGGCTAACTTTTGGTAAGAACACACCTTGAGGTAAGCTTCTGACATGGGAGTAAGCATCGAGGCAGGACGCCGAGCCGCCCCGGACCCGGGTGACGCGTTCAACAGCGACTGCCCCGGCCGGACAGTGCTCGACCACGTGTGCAGCCGGTGGGGCACGCTGATCCTGCTCTCGTTGCGCGAACGCCCGGCGCGCTTCTACGAACTGCGCGACGCGATCGGCGGAATCAGCGAAAAGATGCTGTCGCAGAACCTGCGCACCCTCACGCGCGACGGCTTGATCCATCGCGAGGTGGAGCCCGCTACGCCGCCCAAGGTGACGTACTCGCTGACCGACCTCGGACAGGAACTGACGACGCCGCTGCGGGGGCTGCTGGATTGGGTCCTCGTGCGGACGGTGGACGTGGTGAAGGCGCAGCGGAGGCATGATCGGCAGCACAAAGCCGGGGCTTGACCGCTGGGCGACGCGCGGAGCGCCCTGGCCGCGTTGACTCGGTAGGGTTTGCGGGGTGACAGCTGCGTCGGGGAAACGGCCGAAACCCGTCGATCAGTGCCAGGACGTGCACGAGATCCTCGACCAGATCCGGCTTCGCCCGAAGATGCGGCTGCGGCAACGTTCTCTGCGGGACTTGCAGATCCTCCTCCTCGGCTACGGCGTCGCCCTGGACGTGCACGGAATCGACGAGGAGTTCGAGTGGCGGCCCGTCGGCCCGTTCGCCCAATGGCTCGAGGCTCGTTTCGGCTGGCCGATGGCCTTGGGATGGGCGGCCGCCGTCGAAGAGCACGCCGACGGCGAGGACCCGCTGGACGTGTTCTTCCGGCTCCGCGACGAGTACCGGGCCGTGAGCCGCGAGCGCGCCTGAACTACCGGAGCGAGGACCTCAGCCCTTCAGCAACTGCCGAGCCATCACCAGACGCTGGATCTGGTTCGTGCCCTCGTAAATCTGCGTGCTTGAGGAAGAGCATAAGGCTGACCAGGGCGGACATTTTCGATCTTGCCGCTGGACCTGCAGATCGGGCGTTTGTCTTCGTTGGCTCACGACGGCACCGATTGGCTGTCCCACGGAACAGAGACGGAACACGGCAAGATCATCAGCGACCCGGCGCGCAGCGGGTTGGCTCCGATGATCCCCGCCGCGCCCTGGAGGGGTCATGAGCCCGGCGGTTGCGCAGTACTTGGTGCTCGGCATAGTCATCCTCGCCGCGCTAGCCATCTTGGCCGGAATACCGACGCTCATCGCGGTGATGGTGAAGGGGCCGAACCGCAGCGCAGCAGCTGTGCAACTCGCCGCTGGGCACTCCCCCGGGCTGGTATCCGCCGCCGCAGCAGCCGGGCCAGTTGCAGTGGTGGAACGGCACCAGTTGGGCCGACAGCTTCACGCTCCCGGCATCTCAGTAATCAGCGACCTCGCCATGCCAACGGGGACAGCGTCACCGCGGCCTCGGCGATCCGTCGAGCTGCCTCGGTCGCGAGTCCCTTGCGACCGGAGTCAATCCACCCGGCAACCCGCTCGACCCCGATTTCGCGGTATTCGATGGCCTGCAACAGCATTTCGAGCTTGTCAGCGTCCTTCGCGCATTTTGCTTCGAGTGTCTCCCGGGTCTCGTACTCGTCGACCGCGGCCCGCACTACGTCGCGGGTGCCGCCGGGCAGCCCGCCGGTCTGGTCTGCGGTGATCTCTCGCGGTTCAGGCTTGGCCAGGTACTTGCCCGCGGTGTGCGGGATGTCGCCGGTGCGGGTCTCCTGGGTGTCGTGCCAGATCGCGAGGAACGCGGCCCGCTCCGGGTTCGCGCCTTCCTCGGCGGCGAGCAGCGCCGCGATCTGCGCGGCGCGCAAGCTGTGCTCCGCGACCGATTCCGGGTCGCGGACGCCGACCTGCCACCAGCCCGCACGGCGGATGCGCTTGAGCAGCCCGAGTTCGTAGCCGAACGCGGCGAGGGCGGCGGCGGTTTCGTCTGGCATGAAGTGATCTCCCTATCGGTCGGCGAGACGCAGAGCGTAGTGAAGTCCGGCGACCTGGTCACGTCCCTGACGTGACAGCACGTCGTCCGACGAGAGCACGTCCAGTGCCTCGGCCAGTGCGTCCCGTTCGCCGGACCGTTCGGTCAGCAGGGCAGGACGACTGGCCACGAGCGAGTGCATCGTGTGCAGGTTGAGCGGGAGGTGCGGCGAAGCCGGGTCGAGCCGACCGACCAGATGGTGAAACAGCCGGATTCCCGACCATGTTCGGGTGTCGGCCTCAGCCATGAAGTGATCGTCGGCCTGGTCGTCTTGCAACTCGCCGATCCAATGCGCCCAGTAGTTGAGATTCGCGATCTCGGCGTCAGTGTCTGCGGTGCGCGCGACGAAGTCGTGCAGGTGTGCGCCGTCGCCGATTGACGCGAGCGCGACGGATGCCGAGCGGGCCTCGAGGAGCCTGGTCACGTCGCCGTCGGCGATCGCTCGGCGGCCGGCGTTTGCCCATTCCCCTCGCAGCCACTGCACGACCTCGCCGCGCCGGTCGAACCCAAGCAGGTACACAGCTTGCCGGCGCAGCAGCGCCTCGCCCGGGAGCACCCCGCGCTCAGCGACGGTCAGCAGGTGGTCGAAGAACCGGGTTCGTGCGTCGGCGCTCATCGTGGGGCCGGGCGCGACGGGACCACGGCGAGGCGCCTTCGGCCCGAACACCCCGAGTTCGGACGGCAGGTGCCCAGTGAACGGCCACGTGATCATGTTCGTGAGCGTCTTGCGGTGCACACTCGCAGCCAGCGGATGCAACTCGGGGTCTACCCACGCGTCTCCGGCGGTGGAACCGGTCGAGAGAACGAGATCGGCTTCGACGGCCGTGCGCAGGTGCCGCCCAGTCGAGGCAGGCGCGCCCAAGCGGGGCAACCGGGCACAGAGACGGGCGAAGTCCCCCGCGTTCATCGCCGAGAGGGGCCTGCGCCCCGACTCCCACCCCTGAACGGTGCTTCCGTCGACCGCTAGCCGTTCCGCTAGGCGCTCTTGCGTAAGCCCCGCGGACTCGCGCGCCAACTTGAGCACGTACCCCGAGACGACACCCATTGACCGGGAACCCTGGCTCCCGGTCAGTGTTGCCGACACTCCGCCCACGGACGCCCCCGTCTTGGCTGTTCCAGCCGAACCGTACCCGTACTCGCGGTCCGTTCTGTTTGCTCTCCGGCGATCGTAGCGTCACTTATCGAAGTTGCAGACCCGCTGACCAGTCAAAACGCTGAGGGGGTGGTCTCGAGTGCCAGCAATGATCTACATCGACCCGGCAGCAATCCTTCCTGTGATCGACAATGTGTGGCACCGCACCCGTCTCTCTGGCATCCCGGCGCCGGGCCAGGGCCTCACAATGCTGTGCGGAGAAACCGCGGTTGCGGAGTTCGAGACTCTCGATAAGCGTCGGATGCACGGTGCGCCGACCCAATGCCCGTACTGCGATGTGGTGTACCGCCGCTCACTCGGCTGGACGGTTCCGAAGGGTCACCCCGGCCTGCAGCCGCGACCCCGACAGCCGAGGCCTGTGCCATGACCGCGGCTAATCCTCACAATCACGGCCGCGCCTACCGGCGTCGCTACTACTCCGACGACGAGAACGGCGTCAACCCTCTCTTGCTGTTCGCCGCCTGGCTGCGTGGAGAACCAGGCTTTGCGCGCTCTGCCCCGGTCCGGCCGCGGACACGCATACGGCTCGCCTGCAAGGCCTGCCGGGCGACCGCGAAAGCGACTGACCACCGGTGCGGCGAATGCGGCGAACCCTTCTGGACCTGCGGCAAATAGCTCCCACAGACGGCGAGGACAGGACACCGGATGGAAACGCCCGACGAGGCGCGCGCAACGGATCAAGCGGAATCGCGCAAGCACACGGCCTGTCGCTGAGCTGGACTGGGCGGCTGTTGCGCCAGCAGGGTGCGGTGCTTCCGCCGATCCGGCAGGGCGTCAGGCGTGCCGACCTGCCTGTCGCGGAGATCATCCGCAAGTACGAGAAGGGGGCGTCGATGCAAGCACTGGCGGACGAAAACAACCCGTCGTACGGCACCATCCACCGGCTGCTGATCAAGAACAAGGTGCGGATCCGGCCGCACGGCGGCCAGAACGCCATCGAGTTCTCACCCCTGCTGGCTCCCCGACCCCGCCAGTAACCGAGACCAACGCCGCCCGGCGGCGCGCTTTCTCCGACGAGGCGCGCCGACCGGGCTGTCGGGCTGCCCACGTTTCCACGACGGAATGAGGACAGCAGATGGGACGCGACCGAGCAGGCAAGAGCCCCACCACCCCGGTATCCGGCAAGGACCACCGGACGACCAAGCCCACAGAGAAGAACTCCACTCCGCAACCCCGGCCGATACAGCCCGACCGCCCCCACCCGAAACGGAAGCATTAGCCATGCCTGACCGCCGCGAGATGCGCAGTTGCCTAGCGGCCGGGCGGGAAGGCAACCTGGTCTACGGGTCTCCGCCGAGCCGCCCGCCACAGCAGCCGACCGGTCCGACCCTGCCCGGCGGCGGCTACCGGTCGACCCGCTTCAGGTGGCTTTCCAACCCTCCACCGCCGGACGACGAGTAGAATCGAGGCCATGCGGGCGGCCCGGGAGATGGACAGGCTGGCGACGACGTTTCTGATCGGAGGCACCGACGCCCGCTTCACCGCTGTGGCTCTCCGGCGGGACACGGGGCTGCGCAGTTCCCGGATGCTTCCGTTATTGGACGAGATGAAGCGGCTCGGCTGGATCACCACCGAGTGGCCCGAAACCGACCCGGCTCGGGCGCAGTGCTACTACCGGCTGACCGAGCGCGGCCGGGAAGAACTGTCCGACGCCTAGCCCGTTCAGCGGGTGTGGCAGGAAACTTCACGGGCGGCTACGTCCAGGCCACAGGGCTGGTTTGATGGCTGCCGCGTTCGGGTGCCCGGCTCAGCGGCGACTCGCGGACGGAGCCGGTACGTGACCACCCGCAAGGAGGGCACGCACCAACTCCGCCACTGCTACGCCTCGGTCAGGCTCGCCGCGCGCGTGTCGATCCGCGAGCTGGCGGAGTACCTTGGCCACGCCGAGCCGGTGTTCACACTCCGGGTCTAGGGCCACCTCCTGCCCGACTCGCACGACCGCGCGCGGCAGGCAATCGAGCTCCGCCTGTTCCGTCCTCGCGCCGTCGGCTGACGGAACATAGACGGAACAGGCGGAGCAACGATCAACGCCAACCCGACAACGGAGTAGGCATGCGAGCCGAAGAAAGTGGCCGCGAGCTGGGGATTTTCAGCCCTTCAGCAACTGCCGAGCCATCACCAGACGCTGGATCTGGTTCGTGCCCTCGTAAATCTGGGTGATCTTCGCGTCCCGCATCATGCGCTCCAGCGGGAAGTCGCGCGTGTAGCCGTACCCGCCCAGCAGCTGGACCGCGTCCGTCGTCACGCTCATCGCCACGTCCGACGCGTGGCACTTCGCCGCCGCGCCGAAGAAGGACAGGTCGTCGTCCCCGCGCTCGGACTTGGCGGCAGCGGTGTACACCATCTGGCGCGCCGTCTCCACGGCCATCGCCATGTCCGCCAGCATGAACTGGATGCCCTGGAAGTCCGCGATGTGCTTGCCGAACTGCTTGCGCTCCTTGACATACGCCAGCGCGTGGTCCAGTGCGCCCTGCGCGATGCCGACCGCCTGGGCGGCGATCGTCACCCGGGTGTGGTCCAGCGTCTTCAGCGCGATCTTCAGGCCCTGGCCCGGCTCGCCGACGATGCGGTCGCCCGGGATGCGGACCTGGTCGAAGAGCAGTTCACGCGTCGGCGAGCCCTTGATGCCCAGCTTCTTTTCCTTGGCGCCGAAGGAAAAGCCCGGGTCGGACTTCTCGACCACGAAGGCAGTCACGTTGGCGCCGCGACGGCCGTCCGGGTCGGTGACTGCCAGAACCGTGTAGTACTCGGAGAATCCCGCGTTGGTGATCCACGACTTCTGTCCGTTCAGGATCCAGTCGTCCCCGGACGGGGTGGCGCGGCACCGCATCGAGGCGGTGTCCGAGCCCGCGTCGCGTTCGGACAGTCCATACGAGAATCCGGCCTCGCCCGAAGCCAGCGGGGGCAGGTACTTCGCCTTGACGTCCTCGTTCGCGGCCAGGATCAGCGGCAGGCTGCCGAGTTTGTTCACCGCGGGGATGAGCGACGACGAAGCGCACACGCGCGCCACTTCTTCGATCACGATGCAGGTGGCCAGCGCGTCGGCCCCGGCGCCGCCGTATTGTTCCGTCACGTGCGGGGCGTGGAAGTCCGACGCGACCAGTGCGTCGTAGGACGCTTTGGGGAATTCTTCGCGCTCGTCGGCCTCCGCGGCGTGCGGGGCGATTTGCTCTTCGGCGACCGCGCGGACGGCCTCGCGGATCGCTTCGTGGTCTTCGTTGATTTTGAACAGGTCGAAGCTCATCGGAGATCTCCTAGTAGGTGTAGAAACCGCGGCCGGTCTTGCGGCCGAGCAGGCCCGCGTCGACCATCCGGGCCAGCAGCGGCGGCGGCGCGTACAGCGGCTCCTTGAACTCCTCGTACAGCGATTCCGCGACCGCCTTCGTGGTGTCCAGGCCGATCAGGTCGGCCAGCGCGAGCGGGCCCTGCGGGTGCGCGGCGCCGCGCACGAGGCCCTCGTCGATGGCTTCCTTCGTCGCGAAGCCCGACTCCAGCATGCGCACGGCGGCGAGGATGAACGGGATCAGCAGCGCGTTCACCACGAAACCGGCCCGGTCCTGGCACAGGATCGCGTGCTTGCCCAGGGTCTCCTCGGCGAACTTCCGCGCGCGGTCGGTGGTCTCGTCGCCGGTGAGCAGGCTCGGCACCAGTTCGACCAGCGGCAGGACCGGCACCGGGTTGAAGAAGTGGATGCCGAGCACCTGCGCCGGGCGTTCGGTCGCGGTGCCGAGCTTCATGATCGGGATGGACGACGTGTTGGAGGCCAGCACCGCGTCCGGCGCGGCGACGATCTTGTCCAGCTTCCCGAACAGCTCCGCCTTGACCGCCTCGTTCTCCACGATCGCCTCGACGACGAGCGTGCGGTCGGCCAGGTCGTCGAGGTTTTCGGTGATCCGGATCCGCTCCAGCACCTCGGCCGCGGACGCGATCTTCCCCTTGCGCTCGGCCCGGCCCAGCGACGCCTCCAGCCGCGCCCGGCCCGCGTCGGCGGCGGCCCGGCTCGATTCGACCGCCACGACGTCCAGCCCGGCCCGGGCGCACACCTCGGCGATCCCCGCCCCCATCTGGCCGCAGCCGACCACGCCGACGAGCTCCACGTGCCTCACCCATCCCTTCCGGTACTTGGTTTCATGATGACGGTACTCAGTACCGGCGAGTAGGCGAGAGCGGGGTGGCCCACGTCACCCTGCTCGCCGGCGGCCGCGGCCGATTAGGCTGGCCGCAGCGTGCGTGCGAAAGGTGGCCCGATGCCCGAGAAACCGGCCAAGCAACGGCTGACCGAGGCCGCGTTCGCGCTGTTCGAGGAGCGCGGCTACGACCAGACGACGGTGGACGACATCACCGACCGCGCAGGCGTCGGGCGCAGCACGTTCTTCCGCGCCTTCCGGTCCAAAGAGGACGTCATCTTCCCGGACCACGAGGTCCTGCTGAGCGCGATCGAGGCCCGGCTCGCCGGATCCGACCCGCGCACCGCGATCGTCGCGGTCACCGAGGCCGCGCGGCTGGTACTGCGGCACTACGTCGCGGAGGGCGACCTGGCACTGGCGCGGTACCGGCTGACCCGCAGCGTGCCCGCGTTGCGCGCGCGGGAAATCGCGGGCACGCGCCAGTATCAGCGGCTGTTCCAGGAATTCGTCCACCGCTGGATGGGCGGCGGAGAAGACACCGCGTTACGCGCCGAACTCATGGCGGCGGCGGTGGTGACCGCCCACAACCACGTCCTGCGGCGCTGGCTGCGCGGACAGGCGACGGACCCGGAAGCGGCCTTCGACGCGGCGATGGCGGACACGGTCGCGTTGTTCGGCAACACGGGCGAGACGGAAACGACGGTGGTTGCTTTCCGTACCGGCAAGGATCTTTCCGCGGTGTTGCCTGGGTTGCGCAAGCTGCTCGGGGACGAGGGCACGCTCGGTTGACCGGACTGCGTGCAGCCCCGATGACCCCGAGACCGAGAGCGTTCCGCACCGGGAACGCTCGGCTGAGCGGCTACCAGGCCTCGTCGAACCGCACGCCCGCCTCGTACCAGTCCTCGTCGCTCACCGGGCGTTCCGGTTCCGTCGGAGGCTCGGGGTCGGCGGTGCGGTTGCGAAGGTAGTCCCCCTCGCCTGGTACGGCGGATGCACTTGCCGCTTGCCGAGGTTTCTCCGGCGCAGCAACGGGTTTGGGCTCGGCCGGTGAAGCAGGCGGCCGCGCTTCGGCGGGTGGAGCCGACCGCCGAGGAGCTGCGGGGGCCGCCTCGGGCGTGAATTCGGCCCGCCACTTCAGGCGGTCCATCACGTACCCGCGGGTGCCGAGCGGAGCCAGCAGCGCCGCGGTCCGGTTCGCCGATTCCCGCTGCGCTTCGGCGTACGTGTGCAGCACCAACGCGGCCAGCTCGTCCGGCGGCAGATTCCGCACGGCGCCAGAGAGTTTGAGTCCAGTGAGGACACCGTCGGTGTTGACGGTGGCGGTGACCGCGTTGCCGGGCGAGGACGCCTCGACCGACAACGCGGACAAAGCCTGGACCAGTTCTTCCGGACCGGCCACGTCAGTCCATTGTGGACGGCGAGAACGGCTGCGACACCGAACCGTCCGGCGCGATGTCGACGTTCCGGTCCCGGACCCGCTTCTCGGTGCCCTTCGGGGTGTTCGAGGTTTCGAAGTTGGACGGGTCGAACGAATCGCCGGGGCTCACGTCGGGCGGGCTCGGCACGGGCGGCAGGTTGACCGACTTCTCGTGGATCTTGTCCGCGAGCCGGCCCGCCGATTCCTGCATGTGCGAGCGGATCTTGTCCACGCCGCCGAGGAAGCTCTCGAAGATGTCGTCCGCGTTGTCGCCCTCGACCTTCGCCGAGGCCTGTGCGGTCACCTCGGTGAGACCGGCTCCCGCACCGGCCACCGCGGCCTGCGCTCCGACCGCGCTCATCGACAGCCCGCCCGCGGCGGCCGCGGCTCCGGCCGGGGTGGCGACCACGGCCAGCATCCCGACCAGCGCGCCGGTGAAGGCCACCGCCGCCACCTTCGACCAGGAGATTTCGCCCTCCTTGGCCTTGGCTTTCTGGTACTTCTCCGCGGTTTCCCGGAAGGTGAGCGCGAGCGAACCGAGGTCGTCCCGTGCGGCCCACACGCCGTCGCGAGCGGCGACGATGTCGCTCTCCACCACCGTGATCTCAGCGGCGAGCGCCTCGTACGCCTCCGACAGCCGGTCGAGGTAGGTCTTGACGTCCTCGGCCGCGTTGCCGCGCCACGAACCCAGCAGTTCCTTCGCCCGGCGCAGTTCGGTGATCGACCCGCGGCTGAGGTTCTTCCACACCGGTTCGTACGAGTTGATCATCGACTGCAGGCCGCCGCCGGTGTCCTTGAGGTCGGCCTCGGAGAACTCGCGGAAGACCTCGGTGACCTTGTCCTGGTACGCCTCGAAGAGCCCCTTCGCCATGGAGAACTTGAAGAACTCCGCGTAGCGCAGGAATTCCAGCCCGTCGAGCGCGTCATTGGCGCCCTGGTGCAGGTCCTCGCTGATGCCTTCGAGCAGTTCCGCGCGCGGACGGCCGTCGCTGCCGCCGCTGAGCCCGAAGTAGTCCTCCTGCTCGCTCACGTCAGCGCACCTCCCCGCCGGCGCGCCGCACCGCGGCCTGCGACTCGGCGTCCGACGCCTCGTACAGTTCGGCGACCCGCTGGAGCGCTTCGCTCGCCTGGTGCGTCGTGTAGGCCAGCTTCGCGAGCGCATCCTCGACCTTCGCGCGGTGGTTTTCGTACGCCGCCGCGACTTTGGGCATGCCGAGCGAGCCGCCGAACGCCGTGGTCGGGCCGCCGCCGAACGGGTTGATCGAGCCGATGATGGCGGCTGGGCTGACCGCGTCGGGCAGGTCCAGCCCGCGCACGCCGCCGCGCGCGGTGTCCGCCGCGTCCCCGGCGGCCGCGACGAACCTGCTCGCCTTGCGCAGGTCGTCGAGGTCGGTTTCGAAACCGATCATGAAACTACCCCCAGTCGTGTGAACCGTGACCCTACCGGGCGAACGGTATCCCTTCCGACTCATCGGACACCGGGGAGGTTCACGGCATTGACGTGAGGGCGGTCACAGCGCGGCGGCGCTCAGTCCGAAGTGGACCCGACAGCACTCCCCCGGCGCGGGAACCACGGCACGATCGGCGAAACTCGCCGCTGGTAGTTCGCGTACTCGGGGTAGCGGCCGAGCGTGATGCTCTCGGTGAAGATCGTCGAACCGATGAAGAGGGCGGTCAGGAGGACCGCGCCGGCGATCGTCCAGGTGACGGCGCCCGCCGCGGATACGCCGAACAGGAACACCAGCCACCACTGCGCTTGTTCGAAGAAGAAGTTGGGGTGGCGGGAAAACCGGAAGAGCCCGGTCTGCGCGAACCGCGGTTCGGGGGTGCGTCCGGCGGCCGTCTCGCGCTTCTTCCACTGGTGGAAGTTCCATTGCTGCTGGTCCGCGACCGTTTCGCCGACCAGACAGGCAACGAACGCGACGGCCAGCACGATGTCGGCCGCGCCCAGCGGCGTCCGATGGTCCAGCGCGGTCCACGCGGGAAGCGTGATGAGCAGCAGGATGACGTTCTGGTAGAGCGTGATGAAGAAGAGGTTGAACAGCTGGAACTGCCACCGCGCCATCCGGCCGCGCAGCACTGCCCAGCGGTAGTCCTCGCCGCCGGGCGCGTAGCCGCCCTTGCGGGCGTAGTTGAACGTCAGCCGCGCACCCCACAGGAACACGAGCGCGAACAGCAGGTTCAGCCGGGCGTCGGCGAATCCCGCGTGCCCGGCGAAGATCCCGGCGTAGGCCACCGGGACGACCGACCAGATCCGGTCCACCCAGGAGTACTCCCTGGTGAGCACCGACAGCAGCCAGCAGCCGGCGCAGACGCCCGCGAACACCCAGAGGCAGACCTGGAACGCGTTCATGACCGCGACTGTACTGGCGAATTCGCCGGCGCGAGGCCGTAGAATCCGCCGATGGACGCCCCGAACCTGCCGCTGCGCGAGCGCAAGATCGACCTGTTCTTCGCGGCGATCTTCTCGGTGTTCACGGTGACGTCGCTGATCAGCGACCTGCTGCCGACGATCGGCGTCGACTTCTCGCGGCCGACCGGCAACTTTTTCGTCGACTCCAACTACTGGTACGCCCACGACGCCGACCCGCTGTTCATGCATCCGCCGGACTGGATGCGGATCGTCACCGGGCTCTCGGCGTTCGTCTACCTCCCGTTCTACGTCGTGCTCGTCTGGTGCCTCGTCGCGGGCCGCAACGGGATCCAGCTGTTCGCGGTGATCTACGCGACGATGATCGCCACCCTCACCGGGATCGTCGTGTTCGGCGTCGAGTTCTTCGGCGACCCGGCGACCCGTACCGGCAATCCGGGCAAGTTCCTCGCGTTCAACCTCCCGTACGTGCTGATTCCGTTGCTGCTGCTGGTCCGGATGCGACGGCCGCTGCCGTTCACGCGGCGGTTCTGACCATTGTGGACGGTCAGGTCACGTCCGCGGCTTTCCGCAGCGCCCGTTGTCGCCGGCTGGTGCAGGCGGCGACCGAACCGCACAGCAGGGCGAGGGCCGCGACCGCGACCAGCACGTCCGACACCGACCTGACCAGCAGAGACAGCACCAGCGGACCAGCCAACCCGCCAAGCCGGTTGAAGAACGACACCGACCCGGCGACCCGCCCGCGCCGACCGTCGTCGACCACGTCGGCCGCGACCGGGAGGAAGACTGCGGCCATCGTGTTGACGCCCAGCAGAGCGACCGTCAGCACCGTCGCGGACAGCCACGGCGCGGCGACTGCCCATCCGGATACCGCGAGCGCCAGCAGCAACACCGCGGTGCAGACGGCTAGCCGCACCGTGACGCCGGTGGGGCCGAAGCGTCGGTAGCCGAGTGCGAGCAGTCCCGCGCACAGCACCATCGCCACGGCGGATCCGGTCAGGAGGGCGTTCGCCGTGGTCAGCGAGAGCCCGCCGACGCGGGACAGGGTCGGGACCCAGGTGGTGAGGCCGAATGTGGTGACACCGATCGAGAAGGCGAACACCCATTGGAGGCGGGTCGTGAGGGTGTTGCGGGCCAGCCAGTCGTCCTGCGCTGGGGCGGGGGTGTGTGGTTGATCCGGGGGTCCGGCCGCGACAGGTGGCGGGGTGCCTCGCTGATCCGGGATCACCACCGCCGCCGCGGCTAGCAGGAGGCCGGTCGGAGCGCCGATCAGCCACAGCACTCGCCAGCCGAACACTGGTTCCAGCCACAGCGCTGAACCGGACGCGACCAGATAGCCGATCGCGGTCGCGATGATCGACAGGCCGGTTACGGTCGCGCCTCGGCTGCGGCCGGGGAAGAGGTCGCTGAGGACGGTGATCAGCATCGGGGCCAGCCCGCCGACGGCGATGCCCATCAGGAAGCACATCACGACGTTGCCGCGGAAGTCCGGCATGGTGCCGCACATGCTGGTCGCGGTGAAGCCGAGCGTCGCGAGCAGATAGCAGGCCCGGCGGCCGACGCGCTCGGCCCATCGGCTGCACAGCAACGCGCCCAGTGCGGTGCCGGACAGGCCGCTCACCGCGAGCAGTGACGCGGTCGAGGCGTCGATGCCGTATTCCGAGCGCAGGCCGGGAATGACGAAGCCGAGCGTCGACGTCTTGCTGATGTCGATCGTCAGCGCGGCGGTGGCGACCACCGCGATCGTTCGCCTTCCCCGGACCGTAGGCGTGGACAGGGGAACACTGTGCCGCGGCTGGCCCAGGGCCAGCGCGGCTCCCAGTGCGAGGAGCAGTGCCGCTCCGGCGACGAACATTTCCGGCATGTCCGCCAGCGGCATGCCGTGCAGCCGCCGGTCCGGAGCAGAACCCGTAGAGTCCATTCCGGACATCTCGAACCCCCGGAAGAAGCCCACCGCCGAAGCGGCCACGACCACTGCCGCCGCCAGGGCGAGCACCCCCTGCCAACTCGTGCGAGCTGGCCCCGAAACTGTCGTCATGCCTCCAACTTCTCACCCGGCGCCGCGCTCCGGCATCTTCAGTTTTGCGGTCCTCGCCTCAATTTTCCTGCAGGACCGAAAGAATATTCCCCGCTGGATCCCGGAACCACGCGATCAGCGGACCGCCTAGCCGGAAGATGCCTTTTTCGTCGACGCCGTCGAACGGTTCGAAGGAAACCCCCGCCGCGCCGAGGTCCGCGACCGCTTGGTCGATGTCGTCCACCGGGAAGTTGAGAATGGTGTACTCGGCCGGAACGTGCTTGTCGCCCTTGGGATAGACGAGCACTTCGCGTCCTTCGGCGAGACGCAGGCGCAGCATCCCCCAGTTTTCGGCGACCTCGATGCCGAGCGTCTCGGCGTAGAACTTCCGCGCGGCCGGGATGTCGTCCACGGAGAAACCGCTGAATGCCTTGCTGGTGTCGAACATTTTTGCCTCCTGGATATTTGGTCAGCGTTGCTTCGGACGGTAGGTCACGGAGAGGACGCCATTGCGGATCAGCAGGTTCAGCTCGTCGAGCAGGCCCGCCAGCAGCAGCGACCGCACCAGCCGCGGGCTGCCGGGAAGGTGGATGTTCTTGCCCGGCTTGCTTTTCAAGGAGTTCAGCTCGGCCGCCAGATCAGGGCCGAGCAGCGTCGAACCGCTCCAGTCCGCCTCGGTGAGCGTGCTCGACACGACGTACTTCGGCGTGTTGTTCAGGAACGCGGCCATCGGCGATGCTGGCGCGGATCAGCTCGTCCGGCTCGTGGTTCAGCATCATCCAGTCCGGCGGCGATCCGGTCACCCCGTCGAGCGAAACCGACAGTCCGGCCACGATCTTGCGCACGGTTATGCTCCTTCTTCAGCTGACATGTGCACGGGGGACGTCGGAGCCGGGATCCTGAAGGCGACACCGGCGGAGAAAAAGTTTTCGAAGGGGCCAGTCGTGCGGTACCTGATCATGATCCACAGCAACCCGCGGTTCCGGGCGCTCTGGGAGGAGCTGCCGGACGAGAAGAAGGCCGAGTTCGCCCGGAGCCATCTCGCGCTGAACCGCGAGCTCGAAGAATCCGGCGAGCTCGTGCTCAGCGACGGGCTGGCCGACCCCGCCGAGGCCAAGTGCGTCACCGTGCAGGACGGCAAGGCGGTGGCGAGCGACGGGCCGTTCGCCGAGGTCAAGGAGCATCTCGTCGGCTTCTACCTGGTCGAATGCGAGAGCATGGAACGGGCGCTGGAGCACGCCGCGCGGGTGCCGGACGCTTTGTACGGCAAGATCGAGGTCCGGCCGCTCCGCAACGTGAAAGAGCTGAACCTCTGACCGCCGTCGA
The DNA here is from genome assembly GCF_002796545.1 of Amycolatopsis sp. AA4. GTDB lineage: Bacteria > Actinomycetota > Actinomycetes > Mycobacteriales > Pseudonocardiaceae > Amycolatopsis. The sequence continues at coordinate 2,877,736 of NZ_CP024894.1, read as the reverse complement.
GCAGCTCCTGCGCGACCTCGCGCCGCAGGTGCTCACCGCCGTCTGCCGCCGGTTCGGCGACTTCACGCTGTGCGAGGACGCGGTGCAGGAAGCGCTGCTGTCCGCCGCGCTGAAATGGCCGGAGCAGGGCCTGCCGGACAACCCCAAGAGCTGGCTGATCACCGCGGCCGCGCGCAGGCGCATCGACATCGAACGCAGCGAGTCCGCCCGCCGCCAGCGCGAGCACACGGCCGCGGGGCTGGCGGTGCCGCAACCGGAACTGGCCCCGGCCGACGACGACACGCTGACCCTGCTGATGCTGTGCTGTCACCCCGAACTCGGCAAGCCGTCGCAGCTCGCGTTGACGCTGCGCGCGGTCGGCGGCCTCACCACCGCGGAGATCGGCCGGGCGCTGCTGGTTCCGGAGAAAACCGTGAGCCAGCGGATCAACCGGGCCAAGAAGCGGCTCAGCGGGGCCCGGTTCCGGATGCCGCCGCCGGGCGAACGGGCCGAGCGGCTGGCCGCGGTGCTGCAGGTGCTCTACCTGATCTTCACCGAGGGACACACCGCCAGCTCCGGAACGGCCGTCAACCGGGTCGAGCTGACCGCGGAGGCGATCCGGCTGACCCGGCAGCTGCACGCGCAGGTCCCCGACGACGGCGAGGTCGCCGGGCTGCTGGCGCTCATGCTGCTCAGCGACGCGCGGCGGCCCGCGCGGACGCGGCCGGACGGCACCGCCGTGCCGCTGGCCGAACAGGACCGCACCCGCTGGGACGCCGCCGCGATCGCCGAAGGGCGCGACCTGATCGGGAAAACCCTGGTCACCGCCCAGCTCGGGCCGTATCAGCTCGAGGCCGCGATCGCCGCCGTGCACGACGAGGCGGCGCGCGCCGAGGACACCGACTGGCCGCAGATCCTCGCCCTCTACGACCTCCTGCTCGCCCTCGCGCCGAGCCCGATGGCGGCGCTGAACCGGATCGTCCCGGTCGCGATGGTCCACGGCGCCCGCGAAGGGTTGCGGCAGCTCGACGAAATCGCGGGGCTGGACGAGCATCACCGCGTCGACGTCGTGCGCGCGCACCTGCTCGATCTGGCGGGCGAGCCCGAGCAGGCCCGGGTCTATTACCGTTCAGCGGCACAGAAAACGCTCAGCGTTCCGGAACGAAGATACCTGGAATCCCGTGCCGCGCAAGGAAACTCGCCTTAGCCGGCCACCCGCACGATCGTCGGCGACCGCAGTGCGTCGGGATTCGGCAACCGCACCGGCACGGTGTCCCCGTGGTACTCGAAGTGCCACCATTCGTTGTCGTAGCGGCGATACAGCCGGTACTCGGCCCCATGCTGCTCCAGCCACGCCGCGCCCTCGATCGGCCGCACGTCCAGCGCCGTGCCGCGGACGTGCGCCGACTCGTGCGGTGGCAGCACTCGACGCCGGGCTGCGGTGACGGAGCCGGTGCGCTGCACTTCTTCGGCGAACAGCCGGTGCTGGTCGGCGACGTCGCGATGGCCGGAGGTGAGCCCGATCAGCTGGCGGTGCCGCCAGAACGCGTCGGTGCGCGCAGCGGTGAAGGCCGCCCGGGTCGGTTCGCTGAGGCCCGCCAAGTCCTCGGCCGGGTATCGCAACGCGAGCGCCCACTGGCAGGCCAGGTACCGGCCGCGGCCGGGCGAACGCAGGAACGCCGCCGGAAGCAGCGCCACCGCCAGGAGGCGGGTGACGGCCGCGAGGACCCGGGGCCGGCGAAGCGACTCGATCATGGGACCCACTTTCGGGTCCCAGTGTGCGCGCACTGCGCACGGAGTTTGACAGCTCTGTAACGGTTCCCCGCGGCGGCGCTGTTACCGAACGATGACACGGCACGCACCGGGCGGGGATCCGCGCCGGGCAGGCTGGAACCCGGCTGTCCGCTGTGGACTGTCCGGGCGGCCGGACGGGCGGGCTGCGATAGTGGGAGACATGCCGAGGGTGCTGCTGATCGAAGACGACCGGGCCGTGCGCGACGGCCTGCGGCTGGCCCTGACCTATCAGGGCCACACGGTCGACGCGGTGGAGACCGGCGAGGAAGGCCTCGCCCGGCTCGCCGAAGACCCGGCCGACGTCGTGGTCCTCGACCTCATGCTGCCCGGGATGGACGGTTTCGAGGTGTGCCGCCGCATCCGCGCGGCCGGCGACCTGCCGATCATCATGCTCACCGCGCGCAACGACGACATCGACGTGGTGGCCGGGCTCGAAGCCGGAGCCGACGACTACGTCGTGAAACCCGCGCAGGCCCGCGTGCTGGAGGCGCGCATCCGCGCGGTGCTGCGCCGGACGGGCGGCGAACCGCGCGGCCCGGACGCGAAGCCGGGTCCGGAACGGCACGGCGACCTCACGATCGACCGCGACGGTCTCGTGGTCAGCAAGCACGGCACGGTGATCGGGCTCGCGCCGACCGAACTGCGGCTGCTGCTGGAGCTGTCGTCGGCGCCCGGCCGCGTGCTCAGCCGCCAGCAGCTGCTCGAATCCGTGTGGGACCAGGGCTATCTCGGCGATTCGCGGCTCGTCGACGCGTGCGTGCAGCGGTTGCGCGCGAAGATCGAGGACGATCCCGCGAAACCGGTGTACGTCCAGACCCTGCGCGGGTTCGGCTATCGCTTCGGGCCGCTGTGACCGGCTGGCGGCTGCGCGGGCTGCGCACCCGGCTGCTGGTGGCGTTCGCGCTGCTGAGCGTGTTCACCGCGCTCGCCGTCGCCGGGATCGGCTACGTGCAGGCCCGAAACGGGATCCTGCAGCGCACCCAGGACAACGCCGCCGTCGAGATGACCACCCAGCTCAAGCAGCTGTACCCGCTCCCCCGGCAGCCGGTGAAGACGAGCGCGCTGCAGTCGGCCGCCGACCGGCTCGACGGCCGGAAGATCTCCGCGCTGGTGACGAGCGGCGGCCGCAGCGCCGGCGACATGCCCGCCTCGGTGATCACGCCGGAGCTGCGGGCGGTCGTGCGGTCCGGCCGGGTCGCGTGGCAGCGGGTGGACGTCGGCGGGGTGACGCAGCTGCTGCTGGGCTCCCCGCTGCTGATCGCGACCGGCGACCGGCTGAACCCGACGATCCCGTCCGGCATCGAGGTCTACGAACTGCGCAATCTCGACGCGGAAATCGACGCGGTGAACCGGCTCGCCCGGGACGCGTGGCTCGCCGGCGGGGCCGCGCTGGTGGTGGCCCTGATCCTCGCCGTGCTGGCCGCGGGCAGCGTGTTGCGGCCGGTCGGCGAACTGCAGCGCGCCGCTCGAAGGCTCGGGGCGGGCGATCTCGACGCCCGGATCGCCGTCCGCGGCAGCGACGAACTGGCGAGCGTCGCGGAGACGTTCAACGCGACCGCCGAATCGCTGCAACGGCACGTCGGCGAGCTGCGCCGGATGGAAGCCGACGCGCGGCGGTTCGTCGCCGACGTGTCGCACGAACTGCGTACGCCGCTGGCCGCGATGACCGCGGTCACCGACATGCTCGACGCCGAAGCGAAACGGCTGCCGGACCCGGCGGGCGAGGCGGTGCGCCTGGTCAGCCAGGAAACGCACAACCTCACGCGGCTGGTGAACGACCTGATCGAGGTCACCCGGTTCGACTCCGGCACCGCGTCCCTCGAAGTGGACGACGTCGACGTGGCCGAGGCGGTCCGGGCGACGCTGCGGGTGCGCGGCTTCGAGGTCGAGACCGATCTGCCGGACGGGATCCGCGCGCGGATCGATCCGCGTCGGCTGGACGTGATCGTGGCCAATCTCGTGGGGAACGCGTTGCGGCACGGCGCGGAACCGGTGACGGTGCGGCTGCGGGGCGACCAGGCGGGGATCACGCTCGCCGTCGAAGACTCCGGTCCCGGCCTGGACGAGGAGGTGCTTCCGCACGTGTTTTCCCGGTTCTACAAGGCGGACACCGCGCGCAGCCGGTCGGAAGGGAGCGGGCTCGGGCTCGCGATCGCCTGGGAGAACGCGCGTTTGCACCGCGGGGAGCTGGTCGCCGGGAACCGGCCCGAAGGCGGTGCGGTGTTCACGTTGTGGCTGCCTCGGGAGGTGCGGCGATGAAGCAGTTGCTGACGCTGGTCGCGGTCTTGGTGCTGGCGAGCGGTTGCGGGGTGCGGCCCAGCGGCGTGATCCCCGGGGAGAACGCGCCCAGCGGGCCGCCGAACGGGAACCTCGGGCCTACGGCGACGGTGTATTTCGTGCTGGAAGGAAAAGTCGTGCCGGTCGTGCGCACCGGTGTCGACGACGTGCCCGCGGACCGGGTCCGGGCGCTGGAGCAGGGGCCGCACGAGGACGAACGGGCCAGCGGTTACACGACGGAGCTTCCGCCGTCGTTCGAGCCGATCGCCATCGGAGTGGGCGAAGCGGCGATCGGGGTGAACGTCCGGGAGTTGTCGCCCAACGCGGTCGCGCAGCTCGTCTGCACGATCCTCGCGGCGGGCGGCGGCGGGACGTCCGGGACGATCACCCTGTCCGGCGGGGGCCAGAAGCTGGCGCCCCGGGCGTGCGGAGGCTGATTCAGCCGCGCGGCTTCATCGCGGGCGCGAACACTACCGCCACCACGCACAACGCCAGGGGCAGCAGGAACGCGACGTTCAGCGGCACCCAGTGCGCCAGCCCGCCGATGATCGCCGGACCGGCCAGCAGCCCGACGTACCCGACGCCGACCACCCGCGCCATCAACGCCCCGGACGCGCGTTTGTCGAGGTTGCCCGCCGCGGTGAACAACTGCGGGACGCCCCCGGAAAGCCCGAGCCCGAACAACGCCCAGCCGCCCAACGACAACGGCACCCACGGCGCGAGCGACGCGATCGCCAGCCCCAACGCGGCCAGCCCGCTCCCGTAACGCACCACGGCGACCGGACCGGCCAGCGCGGCGACCCGGTCGGTCGCGAACCGGCCGACCGTCATCGCCACCGCGAACGAACCGTAGGCCAGTGCGGCGGTGCTTTCGGACGTCCCCAGCCCGTCTCGCAGATACAGCGCGGCCCAGTCGTTCGCGACGCCCTCGGACAGCATCAGCGCGAAGGCCAGCAGACCCAGCAGCCACACCACGCGCATCGGGGTGCGGGCCGGTTTGGCTTCCTCAGTGGCTTCCTCCGCGGTTTCCCCGGACGAATCAAGCAGATACCGGCGGACCACCAGCGACACCACGATGCACAGGACGCCGGTGCCGCCGAGCGACACGAGCGTCGGCACGCCCGCCCCGAGCACTGCCGCGCCGACGACCGCCGCGATCGCACCGCCGATCGACCACATCGCGTGGAAGGCCGCCATGATCGGCCGCGGATACGCGCGTTCGACGACCACGGCGTGCGCGTTCATCGCGACGTCGAGCGACCCGTTGAAGAACCCGAACGCCGCGAGCGCCAGCCCGAGCGTCCACCAGTTCGCCGCGAGCCCCGGCAGCACGACCGCGACCCCGACGAGCACCCCCGCGACGGACACGACCCGCGGATGGCCGAACCGGTCCGCGAGCGGCCCGGTGACCTGCATGCCGATCAGCGCCGATCCGCCGAGCACGAGCAGCAGCGCCCCGAGCGCGGTGTGCGAGACGCCGGTCGCGCGCTCGATCACCGGAATGTGCACCACCCACATGCCGACCGCGAACCCGCACAGGGCGAACACGATCCAGGTGGCGACGCGGGCCGCGCGGGGCAGCACCGGGGGCGGGGAAAGCTCGGTCATCGGGCTCGGCTCCTCTTCGGGGGTCGGGTCCGGTCGGGAACACGGACGCGGTGGGCGCTGGGGCATGATGGGCGGGTGGAAGCCGACCTGGGCGCCGCCCCGTGAGCGAGGGCTACCTGAAGGGCAGAATCCGCCGGGACGACATCGTTTCGGCGGCCGCCGTCGTGTACGGCGAGGCTGGCTACCACGCGTCGTCGCTGCGGGAAATAGCCAAACGAGCAGGCATCACCCACGCCGGCTTGCTGTACCACTTCCCGACGAAGGAAGCGCTGCTCGCCGCGGTCCTGGAACGCCGCGACGCCGAGGACGCCGCCCGCGAACAGCTGACCGCCGCCCCGCCCGGGCTCGAGGTCCTGCGCCGCTTCATCGCGCTGGCCGAACACAACGTCCGCCACCGGGGCATCGTCGAGGTGTACTCGCGCCTCGCCGCCGAGGCGATCTCGGAAGACCACCCCGCCCACGCCTACTTCGCCCGCCATTACCGCGAGGCCCGCGAGACCATCGCCCAGTCGTTCCACGCGCTCGCCGAAACAGGCGAGCTGCGCCCCGGCGTCGACCCGGACTTGGCGGCACTCACCTTCATCGCACTGATGGACGGCCTCCAGGTCCAGTGGCTCACCACCCCCACGCAAGTAGATCCAGTCGGTTCCCTCCGCCTCTCTCTGCAAACTCTCCTGACCGTCCCCCTGTTCCCGAAATAGGCGAATTCCGGAAACAACGCCCCAACAGCCCACCCACCGCGCTCCCTAGCCACCCGCCAAACCGCCACCGATGCACCCAAACAGCGTGGCACCCACCCCTCCCCCAACCCCGATACGAAGCCTCCCTGCGGTCTGGGGGTGCTTGTCAAGGCATCTTTCCCGCCTTGACAAGCACCCCCAGACCGTCAGCACAATCAAACTTCGGGGTGCCCCACGCAACCACCCGGGCGCAATGTCGCCCGCCAGGGCGACGAGCCGCCCGACTCACAACGTCCGCGAAAACGGATCCCACCCCTCAGGCAACAACTCCGCCACCCCCACCCGACTGCCCACCTCAACCCCGACCCCCAACTCCATAGACTCCTCAACAGCCACCATCACGTCCAGAACGTGATAAGCCGTCTCCCCCGAAGCCCTCTCCGCCACCCCAGCCCGAACCGACCGGGCAAGATCAAGCACCCCGGTCCCCCGAGAAGCCGAATGCCCCACCGCGGCCAACTCCTCCGACTCCGCCTCCCCGCCGAGATGCACGACCGTAGCCCCGCCAAACCCATTAGGATCCGGCAAAACCGCGGTACCCCGTGAACCGGTAACCTCCACCACCCCAGTCCGCCGCACCGCGGAATCAAACGAAAACAAAACCTGCGCACTCCCCCCGCGCGCAAACTCAATCAACGCACCAACCGTAGTAGGCACCGCAACCGGAAACTCAGTCCCAGCCCGAGGCCCAGCCCCGATCACCCGAGTCTCCCGCCCCCGCCCGCCAACCCCGGTAACCTTCCGCACCGACCCGAAAACCTGAACCAACTGCGTCAAGTAATAAGGCCCGATATCGAGCAACGGCCCGCCACCGGCCTGAAACAAAAACTCCGGCGCGGGATGCCACCCCTCCGGCCCCGGCGTCTGAAACAGGGCCAACGCGGTAAAAGGGACCCCGATCCGCCCATCCGCAAGCGCCCGAAACGCAGTCTGATGCCCAGCACCAAGCAGAGTGTCCGGCGCCCCCGCCACCCGCACCCCCATCTCCCGCGCCCGATCAAGAAGCTTCCGCACGGTCGACCGATCCACCCCGATCGGCTTCTCCGTCCACACGTGCTTCCCGGCCTCCACCGCCGCGAGACTGACCTCGACATGCACCGAAGGCACAGTCAAGTTCACGACAATCTCGACCTCCGGCAACGCCAGCAACTCCGCTACCGAACCAGCCCAGGCAACCCCATATCGATCCGCCCCCGCCCGAGCCCGCTCCACATCGAGATCAGCAACCCCCACCACCCGAAGATCCGGAAACGAGGTCAGATTCTCCAAATACGCAGCACTGATAAACCCAGCCCCAACAACTCCGACCCCGACACTCACTCGCCGCCCCCAGCGAGATAAGCGAAACTCTCCGCAATCCCCCCGAAAACATCCTCGTGCTGATCAAACTCCACCACCCGCAACGCCCCCGGCGCCGCCGCGAGCACTTCCCCCATCGGCACCCGCCCTTGACCAGCAGGCACCTGCCCAGTGGCGTCGACAGCCAACGACCCGTCCTTCACATGAACGGCGCACACCCGCTGCCCCAACCGCCGCAGCAACGCGGGCGCATCCTCCCCGCCCGCCGTAGCCCAATAAGCATCCACCTCCAGCACCACCTCCGAAGAGAGCCGATCCGCGAAAACCTCCAACGCACTACGCCCGGAAATCCGCGATTCCAGCTCCCACCAATGATTGTGATAACCCACCCGCACCCCAAACCCCGCGGCAACCTCAGCCGCCGCGTTGAGCGCTTCCGCCGTCGCAGCGATCTCCGCCGCATTCCCCCATTGCGAAGCGGGAACCAACGGCTCGATCACCACGTCGATCCCCAGCTCCCGAGCCGCGGCGAACACCGCCTCCTGATCCTTCCCGACCAACGCTGCGTGCGCGGTAGGCGCACTCAACCCGTGCGCCGCCAGCCCCGCCCGAAGCGCCTCGACGTTCTCCACCACCCCGTACGGCTCGACCCGCTCGAACCCGATCGCCGCCAGCCGCCGCAACGTCTCGTCCGGATCAGCCGCGAACGCGTCGCGCACCGAGTACAGCTGCACCGAAGGTCCACCCATGCCAACTCCCAGCGGTAGAGGGCTTTCGCCAATTTCTACCACCTGGTCAGAATTGACACCAGGACAAAACCGGACGGAACTCCGCGGCCAAGATCAGCCGAGATCCTTGTGCCAGATGAGAAAATCGCACGGAGTGGCCAGCAGCGGAGCCAGCTCCGGATGCGGTCCGTCGATCGTCGACGTCTCCACCACCTGGTACCCCAGCCGGCCGTACCACTGCGCGAGGAACTCCTTGGACGGATGCGTCCACTCCCGCGGCACCAGCAGCTCAAGCTGCATCCGCGTACATCCCTGAGCGCGGCAACAACTCTCCGCGAACTCGACCAGCGCACGCCCGATCCCCGCGCCGCGCACCTCCGGCGAAGCAGCGAGCAGACCGAATTCCCCCAGATCCTCGGCCAGCCGCTGAATCCGGACCGACCCCACCACGGTTCCGTCGATCCGCGCCACCGCGATCTCGCCCGCGCGAACCAGCCCGGCCATCTCCCCGGCATTGGTCCGATCGGCCGAACCGGCCCACAATCCCGCCTCGGCCTTCGCGTAGACGGTGTTCACCAGATCGGTCAACAGGGCCACCAGCGCGGTGTCCTCGGCAGCGGACGGCGGCAGGAAGGCGATCTCCGGAGTCGTCACCGGTCCAGACTAACCACCCTCAACTGGCGGCCGAACCGGAAACCGCGGGCCGCGCCTCGCCGAAGCCGCCGTACCGATCCGCTTTCGCGCGCTTGCGCACCTCGTCGAAATGCCGGTGCACCGCGTGCGCGGCCGCCTCCGCGTCGCCGCTGACGAGCGCGTCCACGATCGCCTGATGCCGTTTCGCGGTGGCCGTCGCGGACGAAACCGGCCCGCCCATTTCGCCTTCCGCGGCCCGGTAGACGTCCCAGAACAGCCCAGTCAGCTCGCGCGCCAGGTCGAATCCCGCCTCGGCGCAGATGAGGTCGTGGAACTCGCGGTCGGCCACCGCCGCGTCCGGCCCCTTGCGGCGCATCCGCGCCACGCACGCCTGCAGTTCCCCGATCAGCTCCGGCCGGTGGTCGCGCGCGACCCGGCTGGTCAGCTCCGTTTCGATCATCTCGCGGACCTCGAGCAGGTCGCGCAGCCGCCCGGCGTCGGTGCTGCCGCGGCTGCGCGTGCGGAAGAGCAGCCACGTCTGCAGCGCCTCCGACCCGGCCGAGCCGACGAACGTGCCGTACCCGTGCCGGACCTCGACGATGCCGAGCGCCTGCAGCGCCTTGACCGCCTCCCGGATCGAATTCCGGCTCACGCCGAGATCCTCGGCGAGACTCAGTTCGGTCGGCATCGGCGCGCCGGTCGGCAGCTGCCGGTCGACGATCAGGTCGATGATCTGCTTGGTGATCTCTTCACTGCGTTGCGGGCGCGCCACACGTGTCTCCCGGATGTCTTTCTTGCACTGGCACGTCGCCATCGGAGGACATCCTACGTCATGATCGGCTTTCCCCGCTGCACCCGCGCGGGTGGGAAGCGGGCCGGAACAAGCCTCTTGACCGGGGCGGGAACGGGACTTAGGGTTCCGGCAAGTCATAGGACGTCCCACGTCCTACTTCTCGATGCTTTCTGGGTGGAACACCGCATCAAGTCAGGAGACGCCATGTCCCGAACCGCCATGGGGACTTCGTTCAACCGGCGCGCACTGCTGCGCTACGCCGGCCTCGCCGGGGCTGCCGCAGCGGTTTCGTCGACGCTCGCCGCGTGCGGGGGTCCCGCGTCCACCAACAAGACCGGCGCCTCGTCCGGTTCCGTCACCGCGGTGATCGGGTACGGCAACAACCAGACCTGGGACCCGCTGCAGACCGCGTCGGCGTTCGCGATGGCGGCCATCCTGCACAGCTACGAATCGCTCGTCGAGGGCGATCCGGTCACCCGGGAACCGTTCCCCGGCCTGGCCAAGGCACTGCCGGCAGACCTCAAGAGCACCACGATGCGCTTCGAGCTGCGCGACGGCGCGAAGTGGCACGACGGACAGCCGGTGACCGCCGACGACGTCGTGTTCACCTACGCCCGGGTGCTCGATCCGAAGGAAAACGTCCTCATCCACAGCTTCTTCTCGCAGTGGCTGGAGTCCGTGACCAAGGTCGACGCGAAGACGGTGGAGTTCAAGCTGAAGTTCGCGTTCCCGTACGCGCTGCAGCGGATCCAGATCTGCAAGATCGTGCCCAAGCACGTGTTCGAGAACAACTGGAAGGCCGCCGCGGCGGGCAAGGTCGTCGGTTCCGGGCCGTACAAGATCACCGAACAGGCCCCGCTCTCGCACACGTCGTTCGAGAAGTTCGCCGACTACAACGGCCCGCGCCCGGCCGCGTACGACAAGATGCTCTGGAAGTCCATTGTGGACTCCGCACCGCGGGTCGCGGCGATCTCCGGGGCCAAGCCGGACGCGCAGATCGCGGAGAACATCCCGCCCGCCAACGCCGAACAGCTGCGCAAGGCGGGCCGTACGGTCGAATTCGCCGACGGCGGCAACAACCTGTTCCTCCTCTTCAACACCAAGCACTCCCCGTTCGCCGACAAACGGGTCCGCCAGGCGCTGCATTACGCGATCGACAAGAAGAAGATGATCGAGATCGGCTTGCGCGGCACCGGAACCGCGGGCACGTCGTTCATCAACCCGAAGCTTCCCGGTTCACAGCCCGCGGCGCAGGACTTCACCTACAACCCGGAAAAGGCGAAGCAGCTGCTCGCCGAAGCGGGCGTCAGCGGTTTGAAGATCTCCCTGTCCACGACGAACACCTCACTGGTCCTCGACTGCGTCAAGGTGATCAAGGAGGGCTGGGACGCGATCGGCGTGCAGACCACTTTGGACTCGCAGGACACCAAGGCGCTGTTCTCCAAACTGGACAACGGCGACGACTTCCAGGTCGTGGCCACCACCAACAACCCGTTGCAGTTCGGCAACGACCCCGATCTGCTCATCCGCTATTACTACGACGCGAAATCGGTGCTCATGACGCGGTACGCGCGCTGGAGCGGCTCCGACACCGACGCGTTGCTGGCGTTGCAGGACAAGGCCGCCGCGGAGACCGACGAGACCAAGCGCGGCGGGCTGTACAAGCAATTGCTCGACCAGATTTCCGAGCAAGCGGTGATCTACCCGATCGTCTTCACGCAGATGGGCACCGCCTGGGACCCGAAGGCGATCAGCGGAGTGCGTGCCCAAGGCTACCCGGGCATCTACCTCAACCAGGCCAAACCGGTCTGACGGGAGGCCCGGAAGTGACAGTCGTCGTGCGGATGCTGGCCGGCCGCATCCTCGCCCTGATCCCGCTGCTGCTCGGCGTGATCCTGTTCGTGTTCATCGTGATGCGGTTCTCGCCGGTCGACCCGGCGATGGCCGCGTTCAACGGCGCCAACGCCACCGCCGACCAGCTCCAGCAGTTCCGGGAGCAGAACGGCCTGCTCGACCCGTTGCCGCTGCAGTACGTGCACTTCGTGTGGCATCTGCTGCAGGGCGACTTCGGCACGAGCGTGATCACCAAGGAGCCGGTGGGCCAGACCATCGCCACCGCGCTCCCGCTCACCGTGCAGCTGACCCTGCTCGGCCTGGCGCTCGCGCTCGTCGTCTCGGTCGTGCTCGGCGTGACCTCGGCGCTGTTCCGCGGCCGCTGGCCCGACCACCTGATCCGGTTCGTGACGCTCGCCGGCGTCGCCGCGCCGGCGTTCTGGATCGCGCTGCTGCTGGTCCAGTGGCTGGCGGTCGGCAAGGGCCTGTTCCCCACCAGCGGCTACGTCAGCCCGGCGGACTCGTTCTCCGGCTGGCTCAACTCGCTGACGCTGCCCGCGATCGCGCTGGCCGCGCCGGTCGCCGCGCAGCTGACACGGGTGATCCGGACGTCGATGGTCGAGGAACTCGACAAGGACTACGTGCGGACCGCGCGCGGCGGCGGGCTGCCGCCGGTCGTGGTGGTCGGCCGGAACGTGCTGCGCAACGCCCTGGTCAACCCGCTGACCGTGCTCGGCCTGCGGGTCGGCTACCTGCTCGGCGGCGCGGTGGTGATCGAGACGATGTTCGCGCTGCCCGGCATGGGCCAGAACATGATCCAGGCCGTGCAGGACGGCGACACCGCCAAAGTGCAGGGCTTCGTGATCACCATCGCGGCCGGATTCGTGCTCGTGAACCTGATCGTCGACGTGCTCTACCTCGTCGCCAACCCCCGTCTGCGGAGCCGCTCGTGACGCGCCCGAACCTTCTCGCCGACGTGCTCTTCTCCGTCGCCGACCCCCGACAGCGGAGGCGCTCGTGATGCGCCCGGTCCTCCGCCCGAACCTGACCGCCCGGCTCTCGCGGCCCGGCGTCCGGTTCCGGCGGCTTCCCCTGTCCTCGTGGATCGCGCTGGCCGTGCTGATCGTGCTCGGGCTCGTCGCGATCCTCGGCACCGTCGTCGCCACGCACAATCCGGACCTGCTCAGCACCGACACCGGCGGGCCCAGCGCGGTGCACTGGTTCGGCACCGACCAGTCCGGCCGCGACATCTTCTCCCGGCTCGTCGCGGGCACGCGCTGGTCGCTCGCGATCGGCCTCGGCGCGACGCTGCTCGCGCTGGTCGCCGGAGTCGTCGTCGGAGCCTTCGCGGCGACGTCCGGCCGCCGGGTCGACGGACTGGTCATGCGGGTCCTCGACGTCCTGATGGCCTTCCCCGGCATCGCGCTGGCCGCGGTGCTGGTGGCGGTGTTCGGCCGCGGCATCCTCGTGCTGATCCTCGCCATCGGCTTCCTCAACATGGCTCCGGTGGCGCGGGTGGTGCGGGCGAACGTGCTCGCGCAGTACGGCGAGGACTACGTCGCGGCCGAACGCGTGATCGGCGCGAAACGGCTGTTCATCCTCGCCCGGCACGTCGCGGTCAACTGCGCCGCGCCGATCCTCGTGTACTGCACGGTGACCGTGGCGGACGCGATCGTGTTCGAGGCGTCGCTGTCGTTCATCGGCGCGGGGATCCAGCCGCCCGATCCGTCCTGGGGATCAGTACTCGCGGACGGCAAGGACCTCGTGCTGACCGGCGGCTGGTGGGCGACGCTGTTCCCCGGTCTGCTGATCCTGCTCACCGTGCTGGCGTTGAACATCCTCTCCGAGGGCATCTCCGACGCCTGGGCCGCGCCGTCGGCCCGCACCGCGAAGGCGGCCGAAGCGGCACAGCAGATCGAGTTGGCTCCGGAGGCCACTGCTCCGGTGCTGCCGCTGCGCGGTCTGCGCGAAGCCGGACAGCGGCTGGCGGCGAAGGCGCGGGATCTCTCCGGCCGGGAAACCGTGCTGGGGGTGGAGAATCTCGCGATCTCGTTCCCGGATCGGCACAACGGCGTGCCCGTGGTGGACGGAGTGTCCTTTTCGGTCCGTTCCGGCGAGGTGCTGGGGTTGATCGGCGAATCGGGCTGCGGGAAATCGCTGACCGCGCTGTCGATCATGGGACTGCAGCCGGACGCCGCGCGGCTCAGCGGCGAGATCCGGTTCGCGGGCGAGGACCTGCTCACCATGAAGCCGGGCGTCCGCCGCCGGCATCTCGGGCACGACCTGGCGATGATCTACCAGGACGCGCTCAGCTCGCTGAACCCGGCGATGACGATCCGCGCGCAGCTCAAGCAGTTCACCCGGCGCGGCGGCACCCGCACGCCGGAAGAGCTGCTGGAACTGGTCAACCTCGATCCGGGCCGGACGCTGCGGGCGTATCCGCACGAACTGTCCGGCGGGCAACGGCAGCGCGTGCTGATCGCGATGGCGCTGTCCCGCAGCCCGAAGCTGATCGTGGCCGACGAGCCGACGACGGCGCTCGACGTGACCGTGCAAGCGCAGATCATGGCGCTTTTGCTGCGGCTGCAGGAGGAGCTGGGGTTCGCGCTGGTGCTGGTATCTCACGACCTCGCGCTGGTATCCGACCTCGCCGACCGGGTGGTCGTGATGTACGGCGGCCAGGTCGCCGAGACTGGCGCGACCGCTGCGGTCGTCGGTGCGCCGCGGCACCACTACACCCGTGGTCTGCTCAGCGCGGTGCTGTCGCTGGAGGAGAACGAAGCGACGCTCACCCAGATCAAGGGCGTCGTACCCGCACCGGCGGACTTCCCTCCCGGCTGCCGGTTCGCGAGCCGGTGCCCCGCCGCGCGCGGGCACTGCTTCGAGGTCGCGCCTGAACCCTCAGGTGAAGGACATCTCGTGGCTTGCCACTACCCCGCCGAGAGCCCGGTCGCGGTGATGGTGGAAGGAGCACAGGCATGAGCCTCGTCGAAGTCGACGGCGTGCACGTGGTGCACAAGATCCGCGGCTCGAGTCTTTTCGGACACGACAAGGTGTACGCGCTCACCGACGCCACCCTGGCGATCGCGAAGGGCGAAACCGTCGGCGTGGTCGGAGAATCCGGCTGTGGGAAGTCCACTTTGGCCAAAGTGCTGGTGGGGCTGCAGAAGCCCACCTCCGGCACGGTGCGCTACGCGGGTCAGCCCCTCTCCGCGTTGCGTCCGGCCGAACTGGGCCGCACGGTCGGCATGATCTTCCAGGACCCGTCGACCGCGCTGAACCGGCGGCTGCCCGTTTCGAAGATCCTGCGCGACCCGCTCGACGTGCACCAGATCGGCGCCGCGGCCGAGCGGGCCGAACGGGTCCGGGAGCTGATGCACCTCGTCGGGCTGCCCACCAGCGTGGCCGACGCGCTGCCGTCCCAGCTGTCCGGCGGACAGCGGCAGCGCGTGGCGATCGCCCGGGCGCTCGCCCTGCGGCCGGCCCTGCTGGTGGCCGACGAGCCGACGTCCGCTTTGGACGTTTCGGTGCGCGCGCAGATCCTGAACCTGTTGCTGGAACTGCGGGAACAGCTCGAACTGGCGATGGTGTTCGTGTCGCACGACATCCAGACCGTGCGCCGGATGAGCGACCGCATCGTGACGATGTACCTCGGCCGGATCGTCGAACAAGCCCCGGCGAGCGAACTGCCGCACCACGCGCACCATCCGTACACGCGCGCGCTGTTCTCGGCGACGCCGAGCCTTCTGCACCCGGTGGAACCGATTGTCCTCAGCGGACCCGTCCCGTCGGCGACCGCGCCGCCGCCCGGCTGCCCGTTCCACACCCGCTGCCCGAAAGCCACCGACGAATGCTCCCTGGCCTTGCCGCCGCAGTCCGGGCCGGACGAGCACACCTACCGCTGCATCCACCCAGAAATCGGAGTGACTGCCTCATGACTGCGCCCACGTTCGCCGGCATCATCCCGCCGCTGTGCACGCCGTTCCACGACGACTTCACCGTCGACACCGCGTCGCTGCGGCGGCACATCGACTTCCAGCTCGACGCCGGCGTGCACGGGATTTTCGTGCTCGGCTCGTCCAGCGAGGTCGCCTTCCTGCCCGACGACCAGCGCCGGATCACCGTCGAAACCGCGGTCGACCAGGTCGCCGGCCGAGTCCCGGTGCTCGCCGGCTGTATCGACATGACGACCCTGCGCGTCGCGGAGCACGTGAAGACTGCCGAAGCGGCCGGCGCGGACGCCATCGTGGTGACCGCGCCGTACTACACGCGCACGCACGTCGCGGAGATCGACCGGCATTTCCGGTTGCTGCACGAGCGGACGTCGCTGCCGATTTTCGCCTACGACATCCCGATCGCCGTGCACACGAAGCTCGACCGCGACATGGTGCTGAACCTGGCCGCGGACGGGGTTCTGGCCGGGCTCAAGGATTCCAGCGGCGACGAAGCCGGGTTCCGGATGGTGCTGCAGCAGCGGCGCGAACGCGGGCTGGAGCGATTCGCCGTGTTCACCGGGTCCGAACTGCTGGTGGACGCCGCACTCGCGCAGGGCGCGGACGGCGCGGTGCCGGGGCTCGGAAACGTCGACCCGGTCGGCTATGTGCTGATCTACGACCACTTCCGCGGCGGCAATCCGCAGGCCGCGCGACGCGAACAGGAACGGCTGCTGACGTTGTTCAGCATCACCGACGTGGCGCCGCCGAACCGGATGGGCCGCGGGTCGGCCGCGCTCGGCGCGTTCAAGGCGTCGATGAAGATGCGCGGATTCATCGACAACGCGGTGATGGCGCCGCCGCAGCTTCCTCTCAACGACGACGAACTGCTGCAGATCAAGGGAAAGCTGGCGGAAGCGGGTCTCCTCTGATGGATCGGCTGTACTACGGCGGGGACTACAACCCCGAGCATTGGTCGCCCGACGTGTGGGCGGAAGACCTGAAACTGATGGCCGAGGCTTCGGTCTCGATGGTGACTGTCGGGATTTTCTCCTGGGCGCAGGTCGAACCACGTCCCGGGGAATTCGATTTCGGCTGGTTCGACACGGTAATGGACAACCTCGCTTCCGGCGGCATCCGGGCCTGTCTCGGCACCATGACGGCCTCGCCGCCGCCGTGGCTTTCCCACCGATATCCGGAAATCCTGCCCGTGCGCGCGGACGGCACCCGGCTGTCCGCCGGTGCGCGGCAGCAGTTCTGCCCGTCCAGCCCGGTGTTCCGCGAGCACGCCGCTCGGCTGGTGGAACAGGTCGCGACTCGGTACGCCGAGCACCCGGCACTGGAAATGTGGCATATCGGCAATGAATTCGGCTGCCACATCCGCGCCTGTTACTGCGACGAGTCCGCAGTGGACTTCCGGCGCTGGCTCGCCGAACGCTACGGCACCATCGAGGCGTTGAACGAAGCCTGGAGCACGACCTTCTGGTCGCAGCGGTACTCCGAGTTCGCCGAGATCCAGCCGCCGCGCGTCGCGCCGACCTTCCCGAACCCGGCACACCAGCTCGACTACCACCGGTTCTCGTCCGACGCTTCGCTGGGCTGCTACCTCACCGAGCGCGAGGTGCTGGCCCGGATCACGCCGGACATCCCGGTGACCACGAACTTCGTCGGCCTGGTGCAGAAGTCGCTGGACTGGAACAAATGGGTGCCGCACGAGGACATCGTGAGCCTCGATTCCTATCCCGACCCGTACGATCCGCGCGGGCACCTGGAAGCGGCCTTCGCCTACGACCTCGTCCGGTCCCTTAAGGACGGTCAGCCCTGGCTGCTGCTGGAACAGGCGCCGAGCGCGGTCAACTGGCGCACCCGCAACAGCCCGAAGCCGCCGGGGACGATGCGGCTGGGCAGCTGGCAGGCCGTCGCGCGAGGCGCGGACGCGGTGCTGTTCTTCCAGTGGCGGCAAACGCCGGGCGGGGCCGAGAAATTCCACTCCGCGATGGTGCCGCACGGCGGTCCGGACACCCGGATCTTCCGCGAGGTGCGCGACCTGGGGCAGGAACTGGCGTCGCTGCCGCAACTGGCGGACAGCCGGGTGAAGGCCGACGTCGCGCTCCTGCACGACTGGAACAGCTGGTGGGCGCTGGAGCTGAACTCGCATCCGTCGGACGACCTCAGCCAGCTCGACGCGCACCTCGCGCACTACGCGCCGCTGTTCGACGCGAACGTCACGTGCGACGTCGTGCACCCGTCGCGCGAGCTGTCCGGATATCGGCTCGTCGTGGTGCCCAATCTGTACTTGATGGACAGTGCGGTCGCGGCCAATCTAAGGTCCTATGTGGAGGGTGGCGGGCACCTGGTGGTGTCGTTCTTCTCCGGTATCGCCGACGAGAACGACCGGGTGTACCCCGGCGGCTATCCCGCTCCCCTGCGCGACCTTCTCGGCCTGCGCGTCGACGAGTTCTGGCCACTGCCCGAGAGCGGTGCCACGACGCTCGACCTCGACGGCGCCACCGTGGGTGCGAAGATCTGGTCCGAATGGATCGAAGCCGAGGGCGCGGACGTCGTCGCCACCTTCGCCGAAGGCCCGCTGGCCGGGCGGCCCGCCATCACGCGGCACGAGCTCGGCTCAGGCGTCGCGTGGTACCTCGGCACGCGGCCGGACGCGGACGTCATGCGCACGCTGTTCGACCGGATCACCGCCGACGCCGGAGTTTCGCCGGTGCTGCCCGGCTTGCCGGACGGCGTCCAGGCAATCGTGCGGCATGGTTCCGAAGACTATCTGTTCCTGCTCAACCACAACGCTGAAGCCGTCACTGTTTCCTTGCCTTCGCCCGGTACAGATTTGCTCACCGATCCCGCTCAGCCATCGTCCGAAGTGGAATTGGCGGCACACGGCGTGGCCGTCCTCTCCGGACAGTTCGGAACGGAGACCAGATGAGAACCGCCCTTCGCGTGGTGCTGGCGTTCGTGCTGCTGGCTTTCCTCGCGCCCGTTTCAGCGCAGGCCGCGCCGCAATTCGATCAGCAAGCGCTTTTCAACCCCCACCAGGAAACCGGCTACGCGTGTTTCCGCATCCCGGCGATCGTCCGCAGCACGCAGGGCACGCTGCTGGCCTTCGCCGAGGGCCGCAAGAACAACTGCGGCGACACCGGTGATATCGACCTGGTGCTGAAGCGGTCGACCGACGGTGGCACCACCTGGTCGCCGCTGCAGGTGGTCAACCGCGGCGGCGGGGACACCCACGGCAACCCCGTGCCCATTGTGGACACTAAGACCGGCCGGATTGTCCTCATCACCACGTACAACAAGGGCCGCACCGACGACAAGGGCTGTGACGTGCCGTGCCCGCGCACGCCGCACTCGCAGTACAGCACTGACGACGGCCGCACCTGGTCCACGCCGGTCGACATCAGCGCACAGGCGAAGCTTCCGGAGTGGGACTCCTGGTACGCCTCGGGCCCGGTGCACGGCATCCAGTTGCAGCACGGCCGGCACGCGGGTCGGCTCGTCTTCGGCGTGAACGCGGAACGCAGCGACGGCACCCATTCCGTCGAGAACTACGCCGGTCTGATCTACAGCGACGACGGCGGTTCCTCGTGGCACGTCGGCGCGGTCGACCACTATCTGCACCCGGTGGGCGGCACCTTCACGCAAAAACCGTCCGAAGTCAGCGTCGTGGAACTGCCGGACGGCACGATCTACGCCGGAGGCCGCGAACAAAGCGGCACCGACATCGGCAACCGCGACTACGCGTTGAGCCGGGACGGCGGCGAGACTTTCTCCCAGCGTTTCACCACGATTCCCGACCTCGTGACGCCGATGGTGCAGGGTTCCCTGCTGCGCCTGGACCGTCCGGGCGGCAAGCGGATCCTGTTCGCCTCCCCCGCGGACACCGACCGGCGGCGCTGGATGACCATCCGTTCGTCCTATGACGACGGTCGCACGTGGGAAAACGCCGACCAGGGCACGCGGATCACCACGGACTGGTCGGGCTACTCCGATCTGGTGCAGCTGAGCGGTCCGCAAGACAAGAACGCGAAGATCGGCCTGATGTACGAGGGCGGTGCGGTGGACGCGCGCGACGAAATCCGCTTCGCCCGCTTCGACGAGAACTACCTCGGTTGGAAACGCTCGCCGGGAGTGTCCACTCCGGATGTCGCAAGCAGACAACCTGCCCGCATCCTCGGCGACGCCAGTTTGGTTCCCGGCAAGTTCGGCAAGGCCGTGCAACTGAACAACAGCTTCGTACGCGTTCCGTACTCGCCGACGCAACTGGTGGGCGCAGGCGACTTCACCTTCACCACCTGGGTCAACTACGGCGCGTCCAAAGACCCGCAGGCTCTCCTGTGGCTGGGCGGCATGGGCTCCACCGCGCCGCAGCTGTGGCTCCGCGCCGAACCCGCGTCGCATCGTCTGATCGCGATGATGACCACCGCGGCCGGAAGCAAGTCGGTCACCACGCAGTCGGCGTACGACGATCAGCAATGGCACCACGTGACGCTTCAGCGTTCGGGTGGCCAGCTCCGCATCCTGGTCGACGGCGCGTTGGCCGCATCCGGTCCGGATTCCCCCGGCTCGGTCACCCAGACCGTCTCGTTCCAGCTGTGGCTGGGCGAACGCCTGGACGGCGCCCAGCACCTGTCCGGTTCCCTGGACGACGCACGCCTCTATCGCCGTGCACTGTCCACTGTAGAACTGGACAGCCTTCGCGCCGGAAAGCCGGTCTCCGGAGCGGTCATGCAGCTGCCCTTCGACCGGTAATGCACTGGCTGAAGCCGGGTGCCCGCCACCCGGCTTCAGCCGTGCAACGCGAGATACGGCGCGATCCCGACCAGCACCGCGACGAGCGCGGCTTTCAGCGTCTTGGTCGGCAATGCGTGCGCGATCCGCCAGCCGATCAGCACGCCCGCCAGCTCCGGAATCCCGACGATCGCCGCCAGCCGCCAGTCGACTGCTCCGTGCAGGACATACCCCAGCGTGCCGACGCTGGCGATCACGACCGACTGCACCTGCGCCGCCGCGAGCGCGCCGAGCACCGGCATCCCGGCGACCACCAGCAACGGCACCGCCAGCATCGGCCCGCCGACGCCGACCAGCCCGGCCACCACCGCGACCCCGGCCCCGATCGCCCCCGCGACCGGCAGCCCGACCGCCCGCTCCCGCCCCTTCAGCCCGACGAACACCGCCACGACGAGCGCGAACCCGCCGAGCACGATCCCGAACGCCTTAGCGGACACCCAGGAGTTCAGCAGCACTCCGAGCGGCGTCCCGACTGTCGCCGCGGCGGCGAGAACTCCCGCTGTCCGCCGGGTTTCCGGTTCCCGCAACTGTCCGGAATGGACGAACGCGGCACTGCCGAGGATCCCGGTGGCCACGTGCGTGACGATCGCCGTCCCGGCCACCTGCGCCGGGGTGAGGGAGGTGAAGACGAACAGCCCGACGGTCGCGAGCACTCCGCCGGGCCCGACGGCGGTGATGCCGATCCCGGCGAGCAATCCGGTGACGATGAGCGCGAGGATCACGTCAGACACCGCCGGAAGCCGGTTGCTCGCGCGTGCTCCGCTGCGGGATTGCCCGCACGACGAACTCGCCTGCGCACGGTCCACCTACCGAAACCAGTCCCTCGTCGACGCCTCACCGCGCGACCGCCGGAAAGACCAACCGCCCCACGCACAACCCGGTGCCCGAAACCAGTCCCTCGTCCGCGCCCCACTGCCCGACCACCCGCACGACGAACCGGCTCGCGCGCAATCCGCCGCCCGAAACAGGCCTCTCCTCCGCACCCCACGGCGCCATCACCCGCACAACCAACCGGCCCGCGCACAATCGACCGCCGGAAACCGCGGTCTGCCAATCGAATCACTCCTCACCTCGGTGTGCCCGGCCCGGACTTAGCCACGAACCGCGATCTCCGCCCAGCCACCCTCAAGCCGACCTCGGTGCCCGCCCCACGGCCACGGCGGCAAGATCTCTGCGGACGTCACCCCGCCCCGCGATGCAAAGTCGCGCGCAGTGTCAGCCGGTCCGCGCGGATGTGCAGCCATTCCGCGTCCACCGGACGGCCGTCCGGCAGGCGGGTCAACCGGTCCAGCGCGAAAACCGCCGTTCCCGGCGCGATGCCCAGCAGCGCAGCCGTGTCCGGCCCGGCGGACACCGCGTGCACCTCGACCTCCGCCCGCCCCAGCCGGATGCCGTTCGTCTCCTCCAGCAGCGCGAACAGGTCCCGGTGCGCCAAATCCTTCCCCAGCAACGGAATCCCCAGGTCCGCCACCAGATAGGTCGAGTCGAGCGACAACGGCGCCCCGCCGAGCCGCCGGACCCGCTCCAGGTGCACGACCTCTTCCCCCGCCGCCAGCCCGAGGCGTTCGGCCACCGACGGCGGCGCGGCGACCGTCTCGGCGGTGCGCACCTCGTTGACGACCTCGCCGTGTCCTTCGAGCGCCTCCGCCAGCCCGGACAGCCGGTCGAGCCCGTGCCCGTATTTCGGGCGCACGACCAGCGTCCCGACCCCCTGCCGGCGTTCGACGAGCCCCTCGTCCCGCAGCAAGCCGAGCGCTTCCCGCACGACGTTCCGCGACGCGCCGAACCACTCGCCCAGCGCCCGCTCGCCCGGCAGCAGCTCGCCGACCTCGCCCGCGACGATCCGCTGCCGCAGTCCGTCGGCCACCTGCCGGGCCCGTTCCGCCCTCCGCTGTGCAGTCACCACGTCGGCGACGCTACCGGGATTGTGATTACGCCGAGGTTACGCCACCCACATTGACCTGCGGAACCGCCGTGATCAGCGGCGATGGGCGACCCCGGTGCCCGTTCCGCCACCGCGAACCGGCACGGGGATGCCCCGGGCAGCGGGAGACACCCGGCATCAGCCGCGCTCGACGACCGCGCAGCTCCCGCCGCAGCGGCACCGACCATAAGCACAGCGGCCGGGCTGAACCGCTCCTCGCGGGTCAGCCCGGCCGCCTCAGCCAACGGAACGTGCTCAGCTCAGCAAATGCTCCCCAGGCTCGACGTCCAGCCCCACCACATCCCGTACTCGGCGAGGTTCCCCGCGTCGTTCAGGTGCACGTTGTCCGCCAGCCACGGGCTCGGGTTCGGCAGATTGGCCGAGCCCGCGGGCGGGATGTACTGCCGCAGATCGACGAGCGCCGTCCCCTTGGCGACCGCCGTCTCGTAGATCGCCGAGCCGTACTGCGACCAGAAGTACTTCTGCGTCTGCCCGCCCCACGGGTTGGGCGTCCACTTCAGCTCGGCGTAGATCGACAGCAGGATGTCCACCCCGGGCCGCGCGGCGCGGATGTTGTCGATGACCTTGCCGAGGTTCGCCTTGAACACCGCCGGGTCGGTCTGCGAGATCAGCTCGTTGCCGCCGAGGTCGACGAGGACCAGGTCGGGCTGGCGCTGCGTGATGTCGGCGAGCGCGCCGGTCGTGTCGGGCCAGCGGCCGCCGGGAAGGTAGTCGGTGGCCATCGCGCCGTTGTGCGCGTAGTTCTTCGTGGTGGTGTTCCACTGGGCGTGGAGGTCGTTGGCGATTTTCGTGGTCCAGCCGTAGGTGGTCGGCGCGTAGGTGTCCGTGGCGGACTGGTAGCCCGTGGTGCCGTAACCGGTGTCGGCCGACGTGCCGAGGATCGCGACCTGCTCCTTCTTGGTGCACCAGGTGCTGGTCTGACCAGCGTCGGCGGCGACGGCGGGGGACATCGCGATGCCGAAGCCGACCAGGGTCAGCAGTGCCGCGATACGGGCTCTTCGCATGGGGACCGGGCCTTTCCGGGAGAGATGATCTGCGGATGTGTCGCCGCGACGGGCCCGCGCGTTACCGCTGTGCGGAAAGAGAAACCAGGATGCGGGGAGCGTCACGGTTCTGGCAGGCTCGAAAGCGTGAAGATCCTGTTCGCGTCCGCGCCCGGGTACGGGCTCACCCTTCCGCTGATCCCGGTCGTCTGGGCTGCCCGCGCTGCCGGGCACGACGTGCTGCTGGCCACCACCGCCGAGGTCGCCGAGGTGTCCGCGCGCGCCGGGCTGCCGGTCGCCGACGTCTTCCCCGGCCGCGACATCTGGACCGACCTGCTGGCCACCGTCAAGGGCGACGCCGCCCCGGACCCGGACGAACCCGAGGAGTACCGCATCGCGCGCCGGCACCAGGGCCCGTTCGGGCTTTTCACCGCCGCGATGACCGAGGGCACCATCGAGGCGGGCCGGGCGTTCGGCGCGGACCTCGTCGTCTACCCGTCCGACCACGGGACCGGCGCGCTCGCCGCCGTCGCGCTCGGCGTGCCCGCGCTCGAGGTCGGCAACCGGATCTCCTGGTCGGCCCGGGACCTCTCGTGGCGCACCGAGCACGCCGACTTCCTCGACGGCGAACTCGTCGCGTTGATGCGCACGAAGCTCGGCCTCGGCGACGAGCCGCCGAATGTCATCGCCCGGATCGACCCCCGGGCGCCGAGCATGGGCGGGCTGCGCGCGGAAGAGGAGCACGTGGACGAACGCGACGGCGCGCCGTGGTGGCCGATGCGGTTCGTGCCCTACAACGGCGGGGCGGTACTGCCGGAGTGGGTGCTGCGGAAGCCGGAACGGCCCCGGGTGGCGGTCACGCTCGGCACTGTGGTCCCGGCGATGAGCGGGGTCAGCAGCCTGAAGGTCGTGCTGGACGCGCTCGGCGGAATGGACGTCGAGGTCATTCTCGCGGCGGGCACCGCTGATCTGAGCGAACTGGGCGAGCTTCCCGGGAACGTGCGGTCAGTGGGGTATTTGCCGTTGTCGGTGTTCTTGCCGGGGTGCGCCGCGATCGTGCATCACGGCGGGTCCGGAACTACTGCCGCGCCGTTGTATTACGGGGTGCCGCAATTGGTTCTGCCCAGTTTCGCGGACAATCCGATGTCGGCCGAGCGGGTGGTCGACCGGGGCGTCGGGCTGAGCCACGATCCGGCCACTGTGGACGTTCCCACGGTCCGGAAGCTGGTCTCGCAGTTGCTGGAGGACGAGGCGTACCGGCGGGCGGCCGCGGAGGTCCGGGCGGAGATGAGCGAGCAGCCCACCCCGGCCGACATCCTCGCACGTGCGGTCGCGGCCGTCCGCTAGATCGCCGTTTCTCCCTTGCCCAGCACGACGATCCCGAAGTCGCTGACGTGGTAGTGGCCGCGATCCCGGGCCAGGTCCACCCCGATGTGCGCTCCTGGCGGAACGACGACGTTCTTGTCCAGGATCGCGCGCCGCACCACCGCGCCGCGGCCGACCCGGGCGCCGTCCAGCAGCACTGAACCCTGCACGACCGCGCCGTTCTCGATGAAAACGTCCGGCGACAGCACCGAATCCACCACCTGCGCGCCGGAGATGATGCAGCCGTTGCTGACGATCGACTGGGTCGCCGTGCCGCCTTCCACGAACTTCGCCGCCGCGCGCTGGCCGGGGTGGGCCAGAATGGGCCATTTCCGGTTGTACAGGTTGAAAATCGGCTGCGTAGAAATCAAATCCGTGTGCGCGTCGTAATAGCTGTCGATCGTTCCGACGTCGCGCCAGTAGCCGTGGTCCCGGTCAGTTTCCCCGGGTACCACGTTGCCGTTGAAGTCGTAGACCGCCGCCTCGGATTTCTCCACCAGCGCCGGGATGATGTCGCGGCCCATGTCGTGTTTGGACGCCGGGTTCTTCGCGTCCGCGTGCAGCGCGTCGAGCATCACCTGCGTCGTGAAGACGTAGTTGCCCATCGACACGTACGATTCGTCGGGCGAATCCGGCAGGCCCGGCGGATCCTCGGGTTTCTCCAGGAACGCGTCGATCTTCGTGCCGTCCTCGGTGCTGATCACGCCGAACGAACGGGCCTCCGCGCGCGGCACCCGGATCCCGGCGACCGTCACGCCCGCGCCGGACGCGATGTGCGCGTCGATCATCTGGCGCGGGTCCATCCGGTAGATGTTGTCCGCGCCGAACACCGCGATGTACGCGGGAGATTCGTCGTGCACGAGGTTCAGGCTCTGGTGGATCGCGTCCGCGCTGCCCTGGAACCAGCGCGGGCCCAGCCGCTGCTGCGCGGGCACCGGCGTGACGTACTCGCCGGTCAGCGACGACAGCCGCCACGTCGTCGAGATGTGCCGGTCCAGCGAATGCGATTTGTACTGCGTCAGCACGCAAATCCGCCGGATCCCGCCGTGCACCAGGTTGGAGAGCACGAAGTCGATCAGCCGGTGCACGCCGCCGAACGGGACCGCGGGTTTCGCCCGGTCGGTGGTCAGCGGCATCAGCCGTTTGCCCTCGCCGCCGGCGAGAACGATTCCCAGCACATCGGATCCGTCGATCACGAAACCCTCCCGCACGCCTCGTAAACCCCGACCGTCGCGGCGGCGATCGCTGCCCAGCCGAACTCTCCCACCGCGCGGTCCCGTCCGGCCAGGCCCAGCCGGGTGGCCCGGTCCCGGTCGGCGGCCAGGCCGTTGATCCCGCGCGCGAGCCCGGCCTCGAAAGCGCCGGGCTCGTTCTCGTCGTAGTGCACCAGCACGCCGGTCTCGCCGTCCGCGACCACCTCCGGGATGCCGCCGACGTCGCTGGCCACGACCGCGGTGCCGCAGGCCATCGCCTCCAGGTTCACGATGCCGAGCGGCTCGTACACCGACGGGCAGACGAACACCAGCGCGTGGGTCAGCAACTGGACGACTTCGCGGCGCGGCAGCATTTCCGGGATCCAGTGCACGCCGGACCGGTTTTCCTGCAATTCCGCGACCAGCCCGCGGAACTCCGCGTCCAGTTCCGGCGTGTCCGCGCCGCCCGCGCACAGGATGAGCTGCACGTCTTCGTCCAGCTGAGCCCCGGCGCGCACGAGATGCGGCACGCCTTTCTGCCGCGTGATCCGTCCGACGAACAACGCGTACGGCCGGTTCGGATCGATGCCGTGCTTCTCCAGGACATCGGTGCCCGGATCGGGTTGGTACAGCTCGGTGTCGATGCCGTTGCGCACCACGTGCACCCGCGCCGGGTCGACGTTCGGGTACGCGGCGAGCACGTCGCGCCGCATGCCGGAGCTGACCGCGATGATCGCGTCCGCCGCCTCGTACGCGTCGCGCTCGATCCACGACGACACGCGGTAGCCGCCGCCGAGCTGCTCGGCCTTCCACGGCCGCAGCGGTTCGAGCGAATGCGCGGTGATGACGTGCGGGATGCCGTGCGCGAGCTTCGCGAGATGGCCGCCGAGGTTCGCGTACCAGGTATGACTGTGCGCGAGATCGTGGCCGGCGAGCGCGTCCGCCATCGAAACCGCGATGTCCATCGTGGCGAACGCGGGCTGGGCGTACCCGTGCGCGTCGCGGTGCCCGTGCGCGCCGTCCGGGCGGTCGGGGCCCCAGCAGTGCACGTCCAGGTCGACCAGCGACCGCAGTTCCCGCGCGAGGAACTCGACGTGCACCCCCGCTCCCCCGTACACGTCCGGCGGATACTCCCGGGTGAGCAGGCCGACCTTCATGCGTCGACCCTAGACGTCCCCACCGGACGCACGCAGTACGGAATGCGGGCGAATCCGGTTCGCCGCTCAGTGTTCGCGCCGTCCTACCACGACTGTCGCGCCGAGTTCGTCATCTTCTTCCACCGACGCGGCCAGTCCGGCGCGGCGCAGTTCGGCCGTCGCGGCAGCGGCTTGCCGTTCGCTGGCCTCGAAAAGCACGTGTCCGCCAGGCGCGAGCCACGCCGGTGCCTCAGCGACCACGCGACGGAGCACGTCGAGACCGTCTGCTCCGCCGTCGAGCGCGACGCGGGGTTCGTGGTCGCGTGCCTCGGGCGGCATGAGCGCGACGTCGTCGGTCGGGACGTACGGGACGTTCGCGATCAGCACATCCACCCGGCCGCGCAACCGCGGCGGAAGAGGTGCGTAGAGATCTCCTTGGTAGACCTCACCAGGCACGTTCTGCCGCGCGCACTCGACCGCGGCGGGCTCGACGTCCGCCGCGTGCAGCTCGATTCCCGGCGCCTCGGCCGCGACCGTTGCGCCCAGTGCACCGGAACCGCAACACAGATCGAGCACCACGGACTGGTCATGCGCGAACCCGACGGCCAGCCGGACAAGCAATTCGGTGCGGTGCCGGGGCACGAAAACGCCCGGCGCGACGACGAACCGGCGGCCCGCGAACTCCGCCCAGCCGAGGATGTGCTCCAGCGGTTCCCCGGCGACCCGGCGCTCGACCATCCCGGCCAAGTCGCCCGGCTGGCCCAGCAGAAGCCGGGCCTCGTCCTCGGCGAACACGCAGCCGGCGGCGCGCAGCCGAGCGACGACGTCCTCGAACCCTCGTGCGTGTTTATGCCGGTTAGAACCGGCGTTGCCGCTCACGAGGCCCTACGGCACCACGACGACCGGCCAGGTCGCGGCGCGCACCAGGCGGTTGCCGACCGAGCCGACGAGCCGGTGCCCGCCCTGCTCGGACGCGCCGACCACGACCATGTCCGCGTTCACCTCCTGCGCGGCCTGGCGCAGCTCCGGGAACGTCTCGCCGCGGCGGACCACGAACGTGACCGGCACCTGCAGGTCGGCCGCCCGGTCGCGCAGTTCCGCGCGCAGCTGCTCGATCTCTTCCTCGAACGTCTGCTGCTGCACGTCGACGACCGCGGCCGCGGCGAGGCCGGTCCACACCGTCGGCGCGGCCACGTACACCACGACCAGCCGCGCGCGCTGCCGCCGGGCGAGACCGCCGCCGTAGGCCGTCGCCCGCAGACCGGTCGGCGAGGTGTCCGCGCCGACCAGGATCACGCGCGGCCCGTCGGTGCCCCGTTCGTACGGGCCCGGGTCCCAGCTGGGTCCGTATTCCTCGACCAGTTGCTCCACGCGGCCCATTATGTCCGGAGCGCCGGGACCCGCCGGGGAGCGCCCGCGGTCGGCGAGGAAACCTCGCAAGAAAATTCCCATCTGGTTGGATTTCCCGTCGTTCGGAGTACCCCAGACCTCTCGTGCCTGGTAGCGTCCCCGCAACCTGAACACGCGTCCGGGAAGGACCGGGGAGCCCACACGCGTGCGGCGGCGAGGCGGATCGCGATGCGAGACGATGTAGTCGAGGCGAGTGCGGTGGTCGGGCACTCGCCCGAACAGGTGTGGCAGATCGTCGGCAGTCCCGAGCTGTACCCGAGGTTCGTCCCGGCCATCAGCTGGTGCGAGGTCACCGTGCCCGCCGAGCGCGGCCGCGGCCCGCACTGCCTCATCCGGCTGGCCCCGGACCGGCACACTGTCGCCGAGGGCACCATTCACGCGGCGGTGTACCGGCCGGGCGAGCACGTCGTCTGGTGCGGGCTGCCGGACGAACGGACCTGGGTGTCGGTCGAACTGCGGCCGGTCCCGCGCGGCGGCACCGAGATCGTGCTGCGGATGATGCTCCCGTCCCTGCCGCCGGAACACTCCGACCTGCTCGCCCGCGGCACGGTGAAAGGCCTGCTCAAACAGCTGGCGAAGCGGATCGGGCAGCAGTTGTCCGGGCTGCCGGGCGACCCGCCGGAGCAGGAACCCGCCACGGCCCTGCGCACGGCGAACACGCTGGTCCGCGCGGGAGTGCTGGCCGCCGGACGGCCGGACAAGGTGGTGAAGCAGCTCAGTTCGCTCGCCCGCTGGGGCGCGACGCTGGCCGGCGGATACCTCGCCGCGACCGCCCGCGGGGCCGACGACGTCGCGGTGCACGACGAACGCCACACCCGCACGTTCGGCGAGATCGACGAACGCAGCAACCAGCTGGCCAACGCACTGGCCGCGCTCGACGTCGAGGCCGGTTCGCGGGTCGCGCTGATGTGCCGCAACCACGCGGCGATGGTCGAGGCGTTCGTCGGCTGCAGCAAGCTCGGCGCCGACGTCGTCCTGCTCAACACCGGCCTCTCCCCCGCCGCGGTCGAGGAAGTCCTCACCCAGCACCCGCCCGCCGCGGTCCTCGCCGACGACGAGTTCGCGCCGATCATCGCGTCGGTGCCCGGCGAATTCCCGCGCGTGAGCACGTGGGACGACGCCGACCAGGGCTACCGCACGCTGGACGAACTGCTCCAGGACGCGCCGACGACCCGGCCGAAGCCGAGCGAACGCGAGGGCCGGATCGTCGTGCTGACCTCGGGCACCACCGGAGCTCCGAAGGGCGCGCGCCGTCCGACGCCGAAGGGCGTGAGCACGTCGGCGACCGTTTTGTCGCGAATCCCGTTGCGGGCCAGGGACAAGATCGCCGTGGCCGCCCCGCTGTTCCACAGCTGGGGCCTGGCCGCGATGCAGCTCGGCATGGCGCTGCGGGCGGAGCTGTCGCTGATCCGGAAATTCGACGCGGAGCACACGCTGCGCACGATCGCCGAGCACCGCTGCGACGCGCTGTTCGCGGTGCCGATCATGCTGCAGCGGATCCTCGACCTGCCCGAACGCGTGCGCAGCCGGTACGACCTGTCGTCGCTGCGGATCGTGGCGAGCAGCGGATCGGCGATGCCGGGCGCGTTCGTGACGTCGTTCATGGACACCTTCGGCGACATTCTCTACAACTTCTACGGCTCCACCGAGGTGTCCTGGGCGAGCATCGCCGACCCGGCGGACCTGCGCGCCGCGCCGACGTCCGCCGGCCGCTGCCCGCCGGGCACCCGGGTCGCGATCCTGGACGAGGACCGCCGCCCGGTCCCTCCCGGCGACGAGGGCCAGATCTTCGTCGGCAACGACATGCTGTTCGACGGCTACACCAACGGCTCCAGCGTCCCGCGCGCCCACGACCTGATGGCGACCGGCGACGTCGGCTACCAGGACGCGTCGGGACGGCTGTTCGTCACCGGCCGCGCCGACGAGATGATCGTGTCCGGCGGCGAGAACGTGTTCCCGCGTCCGGTAGAGGAAGCCTTGGCCGCGCTGCCGGGCGTTTCGGACGCGGCGGTGGTCGGGGTCCCGGACGACGAGTTCGGCCAGCGCCTCGCCGCGTATGTCGTGCTCCGCCGCGGCGCGCGCATGCACGCGGAGGACGTCCGGCACTACATCCACCAGAGACTCGCGCGATTCGCGGTGCCGCGCGATGTCTACTTCGTACCGGAGCTCCCGAGGAACGCCACGGGGAAGATCGTGAAGCGGCTCCTGAACGACGATCTTTGGCCGATCACGCAAGGCTGATCTGTTACGGCCCGAGTGCGCGCCTCGCCGCCCGCCCCACCGCCTCCGCCACCGCGGCCAGCGAAGGCGAGTCGAGCTTCCACTGCTGCCAGTACAACTCCACGTCCACCGCCCGGTCCGGGGCCAGCTCGACCAGTTCCCGCCCGGACAGCTGCAGCTCCGGCACCATCCCCCAGCCCAGCCCGGCGGCCACCGCGTCCACAAAGGACACCGAGGCCGGGATGTAGTGCCGGACCCGGCTCGGCAGCTTGCGCCGGGTCAACCGGCGCAGGAACCGGTCCTGCAGGTCGTCTTTCCGGTCGAACAGCACCGCGGGCGCGGCGGGCAGCCGCTCCGCCAGCGAGCCGCCGTCCAGCCAGCGCCGTGCGAACGCCGCCGACGCCACCGCGCGGTAGCGCATCGTGCCGAGGCGGCTGACCGTGCAGCCCTGCACCGGCTGCGGGGTCGCCGTGATCGCCGCCATCACCAAACCCTCGCGGAGCAGGGCGGCCGTGTGGTCCTGGTCGTCGCTGCGCAGGTCGAACGAGACCGGTGGCTCGGCCGGGACCTCTTCGAGCGCGGACAGGAACCACGTGGCCAGCGAGTCCGCGTTGACCGCGATCGGCAGCGTCGTCGGCAGGCCCGGACCGCCGAGCCCCAGCTCCGCGCGCGTGTCCTCCTCGAGCCGGGTCAGCTGCCGGGCGAACCGCACCAGCACCTCGCCGGATTCGGTGAGCCGCACGGGTTTCGAGCGCAGCACGAGCACCCGGCCGATCCGCTGCTCCAGCGCCTTCACCCGCTGGCTCACCGCGGGCGGCGTCACGTGCAGCACGGCCGCCGCGCGATCGAACGACTGCTCGTCCACCACCGCGAGCAAGGTGCGGACCTGGTCAAGCGGAAGATCGGACATCACGATCGCTTATCTTAGTTCAGAATCTTTACCTGGCTTAATGCCCGCGCCCGCTTCTACCGTCGGCAGCGTGATCGCTGCGCTCAGCGCCGGATTCGGCACCGGCATGTCCCTCATCGTCGCCATCGGCGCCCAGAACGCTTTCGTGCTCCGCCAAGGATTGCGCGGCGGCCTGGTCGTCCCGGTGATCCTCGTCTGCACCCTGTCCGACGCGGTGCTCATCGCCGCCGGAGTGAGCGGGATCGGGGCGGTGCTGCAGCGGTGGCCGTCGGCGATCAAGGCGATCGCGATCGTCGGCGGGCTCTTCCTTGTCGGGTACGGGCTCCTCGCCGCGCGCCGCGCGTTCCGCCCAGGGACGCTGTCCGTCTCCCCCGCTGACGTCTCCTCGCCGAAGCGCACCCTTCTCACGTGCCTCGCGCTCACCTGGCTCAACCCGCACGTCTACCTCGACACCGTTCTCCTCGTCGGTTCCGTCGCGGCCGGACACGGCGACAGCCGCTGGCTTTTCGGCATCGGCGCGGTGGTCGCGAGCGCGGTCTGGTTCAGCGCGCTCGGGCTCGGCGCGCGAAGGCTGTCCGATGTGTTCGCGCGT
Source organism: Amycolatopsis sp. AA4 (assembly GCF_002796545.1). Lineage (GTDB taxonomy): Bacteria > Actinomycetota > Actinomycetes > Mycobacteriales > Pseudonocardiaceae > Amycolatopsis. The sequence continues at coordinate 2,845,566 of NZ_CP024894.1, read as the reverse complement.
CCCGCGGCCTGGCGGATCCTGGACGGCGTGATCGCGGCGACCATGCTCGTGCTCGGCGTCGCGCTCCTGCTCCACCGGGGATGAATCGCCAGGCTTCCGGCGAACAGGACATTTAGCGTTGCTAATGACTCTGAGTCAGAGCTAACTTGGCGGCATGCCCGCACCCCGGATCGACCTGGCCGAACGCGTTCTCACCGCGGTGCTGGGCGTACGCCGCGTTGTGCGCCGCCGCGTCCGCGCCGAATTGCCGGGGCCGCATCTGCCCGGCTCGCAGGTGGAACTGCTGCGCGTGGTGCACCGGAACCCCGGCATCGGCGTCGCGGCGGCGGCCCGGGAGCTGAGCCTGGCCGGGAATTCGGTGAGCACGCTCGTGAACGTGCTGACCGAGGCCGGCCTGCTGCGCCGCGAAGTGGATGCGGCCGACCGCCGGGCCGCGCGGCTGCAGCTCACCGACGCCGCCCGGGACCGGATGGCGACCTGGCGGCGCGCCCGCATCGGTCTCGTCTCGGTTGCGCTCGCCCGGCTGTCCGAAGAGGACACCGCAGCGATCGTCGCCGCGCTGCCCGCCCTCGAACGGCTCACCGAAGCACTCAAGGAGGACCTGGCATGAGCGAACCGGCAGTCCGCTGCACCGGCTTGCGGCACTCCTTCGGCGCCACCGTCGCGGTCGACGGCGTGGATCTCGCCATCGAACCCGGCGAGGTCTTCGGCCTCCTCGGCCCGAACGGAGCCGGGAAAACCACCACGATCCGGATGATCACGACGCTGCTGCCCGTGCCGGCGGACCACATCACCGTCTTCGGGCTCGACGTCGCCCGCCGCCGGATGGCCGTCCGGCGGCTGATCGGCTATGTCCCGCAACAGCTTTCCGCCGACGGCGCGCTGACCGGCCGCGATAACGTGTCGCTGTTCGCCCGGCTCTTCGACGTGCCGCGAGCGCAACGGGCCGCGCAGGTGCGCGAGGCGCTGGAACTGGTCGGCCTGGAGAACGACGCGGACCGCCCCGCCGGTCGGTACTCCGGCGGCATGATCCGCCGGCTGGAACTGGCGCAGGCGCTGGTCAGCTCGCCCCGGCTGCTGATCCTCGACGAACCGACCATCGGCCTCGACCCGGTGGCGCGCTCGGCAGTGTGGGAGCGGATCTCCGAGATCCGCGCCAAAACCGGGATGACCGTGCTGGTCACGACCCATTACATGGACGAGGCCGAGCAGTACTGCGACCGCGTCGCGCTCATGCACACCGGCAAGATCCGCGCGCTCGGCACGCCGGCCGACCTCGAAGCCGGACTCGGCCCGGAGTCCACTTTGGACGACGTGTTCCGGACCGTCACCGGGAACGCGCTCGACGCGGGAGGGATCCGCGATGTCCGCGCCGCCCGCCGCACCGCCCGCCGCCTCGGCTGACCAGCCTGCCTTCGCCGCGTTCCCGATCGCCCCCGGAAACGCGCCCTATCCAGAAAGGGAACCGCGATGTCCGCGCCACTCGCCGTATCCGCTGACCCCAGCCCGCTGGGACAACTGCGCGTCCTGTTCTCCCGGATCGGCGCGATGTGCCTGGTGGAACTGCAAAAGCTCCGCCGCGACCAAACCGAACTGCTCACCCGGGCCATCCAACCCGCCCTGTGGCTGCTCATCTTCGGCGAGACCTTCACCCGCCTGCGCGCGATCCCGACCGGTTCCGTGCCGTATCTCGACTATCTCGCGCCCGGGATCCTCGCCCAGTCCGCGCTGTTCATCTCCATCTTCTACGGCATCCAGATCATCTGGGAACGCGACGCGGGCGTCCTCGCGAAGCTGCTCGTCACGCCCACTCCGCGCGCGGCATTGGTGGCGGGCAAAGCTTTCGCCGCCGGGGTGCGCGCTCTCGTGCAGGCGTTCATCGTCGTGCTCCTCGCCGCGTTGCTCGGCGTCGGGCTGACCGCGAACCCGTTGCGGCTGCTGGGCGCCGCGGCGGCCGTGGTGCTCGGTTCGGCCTTTTTCTGCTGTCTTTCCATCGTTATCGCCGGTTTGGTGCTTTCGCGCGAACGGCTGATGGGCATCGGCCAGGCGATCACGATGCCGCTGTTTTTCGGGTCCAACGCGCTCTATCCGGTGAACCTGATGCCGTCCTGGCTCAAGGTGCTGAGCCACGTGAACCCGCTCAGTTACCAAGTCGATGCCTTGCGGGGACTCTTGATCGGCACCCCGGAGAACCTTGGGGCCGACTTCGGCGTCTTAGTGGGTGCGACCGCGCTGGCGATCGCGGTCGCTTCGGCTCTGCTGGGAAGGCTGGCTCGATGAAACACCCTGAAGTGCACACCGTTTTCTCACTCGGACAGGCATAACGTGGGAACCGTGTCTCGTCGCAGGGGGATAGCCCCGTTCCTCGGATTGTGCGTACTGGCCGGGATTCTCGTCGCGGGCACGATGGCCCCGGTCGCGATCGGGGCCGGCGTGCTGTCCAACCAGGTCAGCGATTCGGTCGACGCCATCTCCGCCGATCTCGTGCACGCGGAGCCGCCGCTCGTCACCACGGTCACCGACCGGAACGGCGGGACGATCGCGACTTTGTACTCGCAGTACCGCATTCCGGTCACCGCGGCGCAGATCTCCCCGGCGATGAAAGCCGCGATCGTCGACATCGAGGACCGCCGGTTCTACAGCGAGGGCGGCGTCGACCCGCAGGGCATGCTGCGCGCCGCGGTGCACAACAGCTCCGGCGGAAACCTGCAGGGCGCGTCCACTTTGACGCAGCAATACGTGAAGAACTACCTCGTGAACGTTGTGGATCGCAACAACAAGGCGGCGCAGCAACGGGATCAGGAGGATTCGCTGGCGCGCAAGCTGCGCGAGGCGAAAATGGCGGTGCAACTGAGCCAGACCGTGTCGAAGGACGACATCCTGGCCGACTACCTGAACGTGGTCGAGTACACCGGAACCGTGTACGGCGTCGGAGCCGCCGCGCAGGCGTACTTCGGGACGACGGCGGACAAACTGACCGTGCCGCAGGCCGCGCTGCTCGCCGGGATGGTGAACAACCCCAACATCTACAACCCGTACACGCATCCGGACAAGGCGCTCCAACGGCGCAATCTGGTGATCGACGCGATGGTGGCGGCGCGGTCGATCCCGGCGTCCTACGGGGAGACCGCGAAGGCGACCCCGCTGGGCCTCAGCGGTCCGCGGCCGCAGGCCCCGTCGAGCACCTGTCTCGGCGCGGCTCCCGACGCCGGGTTCTTCTGCGCGTACGCGGTGCACTATCTCGTGCAGTCCGGGCTCACCGCCGACCAGATCGACACCGGCGGGTACACCGTGAAAACGACCATGGACCCGCACGTGAGCCAGGTGGCGAAGGACGCGGTGGACGCGAACGTGCCGACCACGCAGGACGGCGTCGCCAACACGTTCGCGGTCGTGCAGCCCGGCAGCGACGGGCACCAGGTGCTCGCGATGGTCGCGAACCGCAATTACGGCACCGATCCCGACCAGGGCGAGACGTCCACGAACATCGTCGCCGACGCGAGCAACAAGTTCGGCGCGGGCTCGTCGTTCAAGATCTTCACCTCGGCCGCCGCGATGGTCACCGGGAAGGCGGGGCTGAACACGCCGCTGCCGAACCCGTACAGCGATTGTTTCAACCCGCCCAACATGAACCGGTACACGCACTGCTATCCGGTGAGCAACGACGGCACGAGCTATCCGAACCCGATCTCGCTGGCCGCCGGCCTGGCGACGTCGCCGAACGTCGCGTTCGTCGGGCTGGAGGCGCAGGTCGGCATGCCCGCGGTGCTGGACATGGCGCGGAAACTGGGCCTGCGCAACACCATGGCGACCAACGACGCGGGCACCAAGCCGATCACCGACCCGTCCGATCCCCGGTCGAAAAACCCGCAGTACAACGAGCCGCAGTCGCAGTATTTCCAGAACCTGCTGTCGTTCACGCTGGGCAACAGCCCGGTCAGCCCGCTGGAAATGGCGAACGTCTCGGCCACCCTGATGAGCGGCGGCATGTGGTGCCCGCCCGACCCGATCCTGTCCGTCACCGACCGCTACGGCCAGCCGGTGTCGCTGCATCGGCAGGCGTGCGAGCAGGTGATCCCGCCCGGCGTCGCGAACACGCTGGAGGCGGGCCTGAGCCAGGACACCACCACCGGCACGTCGGCCCGCGCGGCCCAGGCGGCCGGCTGGACCCACCCGGATATCGGCAAGACCGGAACCACGCAGGAAAGCGAATCCGTCGCGTTCGTCGGCGGAGTCGACCACTACGCGGTGTCCTCCATGGTCTTCGCCGACGGACCCCACCCCCAGGAAATCTGCCCCGGCAACCCAGTCCACCTGGGCGACTGCGGCCACGGCGCCTTCGGCGGCACGGTCGCCGCGCCGCCGTACTTCGCCGCGATGAACCAGCTCCTGGCCGGGCAGCCGGACGTCCCGATCCCGCCCCCGGACCCGGCTTATCTGGACGCCCACGCCTGAGCCGCCGGGGTTCCGTGCGGGGAACGCTGATTCGCTCCGGTTCCCCGCACGGACGACTTGCCAACCTCCGATACCCGCCGATCCGCCCCAAGCACCCAGCCGCTGGCCACCGGATCCGGCACATCCGGACGGCCGCCTCGCGGTGCCTGCCGATGCAATCCTCGCCGGAACGAGGTGATCACCCATGTCCCGACGACCCGACCGGTCCGCGCAGTCGCTGCAGCAGATCGAAAACTCCGACTGGGGCGATCCGCCCGCCGACGCGACCCGGCTGATCGCGACCGTGCATCGCTTGCGGCGCAAGCCCATCGGCCTGCTCACCGCCGAGGACCTCCGCCTCCTGCTCGGCCAGCACGTCGGCGTGCCGTTCCTCGTGCCGCGCGCGCTGGCCATGCTGGAGCAGGACCCGCTCTGCGAAGGCGACCTCTACCCCGGCGACCTGCTCGCGTCGACGCTGCGTGTCCCGGTCTCGCATTGGCGAGCCAACCACGACCACCTCGACCGGCTCGAACGCGTCCTCGCCGCGATCGACCCCGCCACCGAAGACTTCGACCGCCTCCTCCGCAAGCCGATCGCCGCCTTCCGCGAAAAGCTCCGCGCCTGACCGACTCCAGCACGGCGGCCCGCCCCCAGAACTTCGCCCCGCCGCTGGGGTCGGCTTCCCCACGATCCACCGCGCCCCGTCCCGACTGCGCTGCGTGCCCCCGCGAGTGCCGTCCGATGTTGCGTCTTCCTGACGATCGTAAAACGTATTACAGTAGCTGGACGCGTGAATGGCCGTCGTCTGAATTGGGGGCACGTGGTGCAGCTCCAGCCGAGTGCGCATGTCGACACGTTCTGCCGGGACCACCTCCCGCCGTTCGAGCAGTGGCCGCAGCTGTGGTTCGACCTGCCCGAACTGCAGTACCCCGACCGCCTCAACGCGGCCACGCGGCTGCTCGACGACACGATCGCGCGCTGGGGCGCGGACCGTCCCGCGCTGCTCTCCCCCACCGAATCCTGGTCCTACGGCGACCTGCTGACCCGCGCCAACCAGATCGCCCACGAACTCACCGCGCAGGGCGTCGTGCCCGGAAACCGCGTGCTGCTGCGCGGGCCGAACACCCCGTGGCTAGCCGCGTGCTGGCTCGGCGTCCTGAAGGCGGGCGCAGTCGCCGTCGCCACGATGCCGATGCTGCGCGCGCACGAGCTGTCGAAAATCATCGAAGCGAGCACGCCCGTCATCGCCCTCTGCGACCACCGCTACCCCGAAGAACTGCAGCCCTTCGACCTCCCCCTGGTCCCGTACGGCGGCGACAGCTCCGACGACCTCGCCGCCCGCTGCGCGACCCGCCCCGGGACCTTCGAAGACGTCGACACCGCCGCGGACGACGTCGCCCTTCTCGCCTTCACCTCCGGCACCACCGGCCGTCCCAAGGCGACCATGCATTTCCACCGCGACCTGCTCGCGATCGCCGACACGTTCTCCCGGCACCTGGTCAAACCCCGGGAAACCGACCTGTTCTGCGGCACTCCCCCGCTGGCATTCACCTTCGGCCTCGGCGGCCTGCTGGTCTTCCCGCTGCACGCCGGCGCCGCGACGCTGCTCATCGAGCGCGCCACCCCGACCGAACTCGCCGACCTCGTCGCCGAACATCACGTGACGGTCCTGTTCACCGCGCCCACCGCGTACCGCGCGATCCTGGCCTCCGACCGCCGCCCGCTGCTGTCCGGCTTGCGCCGCGCGGTGTCGGCGGGCGAGGCGCTGCCAGAATCCGTCGCGACCGACTTCCACGAGGCGACCGGCCACTGGCTCATCGACGGCATCGGCAGCACCGAAATGCTGCACGTCTTCATCTCGGCCGCCGACGAGGACGCCCGCCCCGGAGCGACCGGCCGCGTCGTACCCGGCTACCGCGCGCGAATCGTCGACGACAACGGCCGCCCCGTCCCCGACGGCACCCCCGGCCGCCTGGCCGTCCAAGGCCCGACCGGCTGCCGCTACCTGGCCGACGACCGCCAAACCGTCTTCGTCGAGGACGGCTGGAACCTCACCGGCGACACGTACGTCCGCGACTCCGACGGCTACTTCCACTACCGCGCCCGCAGCGACGACATGATCGTCTCGTCCGGTTACAACATCGCCGGCCCCGAGGTGGAGGAAGTGCTGCTGCGCCACCCGGATGTCCTGGAATGCGCGGTCGTCGCCGCCCCCGACGACGCGCGGGGTTCGATCGTCGCCGCTTACGTGGTCCTCAACGAGGGCGTTCCCGCCGACGACGCGAAAGTGAAGGAACTGCAGGACTTCGCCAAATCCCTTGCCGCACCGTACAAATACCCGCGGCGAGTGGAGTTCATCCCGGACCTGCCCCGCAACCCGAGCGGGAAAGTCCAGCGATACCTGCTGCGCCGCCGAGCCGCGGAACCGGTGAGCTGAGTTCCGCCGCGCCGCTCATGCCGGGGTGTTCGGCCCACAGGAGCCGTCGCATCGGCAGCCGGAAGTCACCGAACCCGTGAGCTGCGCTCGGCGCACCCGCCAACCCGGCTCGGCCACTGTGCCGCAGTGGCTGAGCCGGTTAAAGCTTCCAGTCCGCCATGACCACCGCGACGCTCATGCCGGGATTGGCAGCTCGTATGAACCGTCGCGCCGGCGGGCTGAAGTCCGGGGCACACTCGTGTCCAAGCGAGCAACCGCTTGCCGCCCCAACCAACGCAGCAGTGAACCGCTCTCAACCGACCGCGCGCACCGCACCGCAGCGAGCGAACCGGTCAGCGCTTCCAGCCCAGCATGATCACCGTGACGATCACGCCGGGATGGTAGGCCCGCATGAGCCGTCGCATTAGCAGCCTGAAGCGCTGGGACTCCCGGCCCCACGCGGTCGGCGGGAGCAGCCGCTGACCGCACTAGCCAATGCAGCAGTTAGCCACTCTCAGCCGACCGCGACCACCACGAACGGGACCCGGTCAGAGCTTCCAGCCCAGCGTGACCACCGTGCCGTCCGCGCTGGTGCGTACCTCTGCCCGGTCCGCCGTCGCCTGCACGAGCAGCAGCCCGCGTCCGCGGACCGACACCGGGTCGTCCTCGATTTCGTCCGGCGGGCGCCATTCCCCGTGGTCGGCGATCACGACCTCGACGCTGTCCGACCGGCACACCGCGTCGAGGTCGACCAGCCCGGGCTCCCCCGGGTACGCGTGGTCCGCGACGTTCGCCAGCGCCTCGTACCCGGCCAGCACGATGTCGTGCGCGCGATCGTCCGGAATGCCCGACTCCAGCGCCCAAGCCAGCAACCGGTGCCGCAGCGCGCGCAGCGCCCCCGGTTCGGCCACGATCCCGTGGCAGCTCAGCGCGCGGGTGCCCTCCTGCACGTCCATCGTCAACCGCCCGCGCCGGCGACCCCGGCCAGTGCCTGGTCGACCGAGGGGAACAGCGCGATCCACTCGTCGAGGCCGGTGGTCGTGAACGGCCGCGAGGTGACCGTGGATGTGCTCACGACCCGCAACGCGCCCGCGTCGAGCTTGCGGTGCGCGCCTGCCAGCACTTGCAGCCCGGACGAGCTGAGAAAATCGACCGCGCGCAGGTCGACCACCAGCACGCCGGGCTCGCGTTCGAGCACCCCGCCCACGAACTCGCCCAGTTCCGGCGCGGTGACCAGGTCGATCTCCCCGCCCACGGTCACGACCGCGGCCGGTCCCCGCCACCGGACGGATACCTCGAGGTCGCCCGCGTCCTGCCCGTCTCCCGAAGCCACGATCACCGATCGTGCCCGATCACCGGACGGATCGCCAGTGGACACCCGGTCGGCGGCGCCGCGAGCCCTCCGCCCGGCCGCCCGCCCGCTCCGCCATCAGCGGGTCCGGCGGGGGCCAGCCGCCGAGAACGGCACGTCAAGCCGGGAACCCGGCCGACGGCAACCACCGCCGGGCCACCAACCGGCCGAGAAGAGGCCATCCGCAGAAACAGCACGCCAAGCCCGGAACCCGGCCGGCACCCCGCCACGAACAGCCAGCCCGACAGAGACTGGTCGCAGACAACCGAGCACCAAGCCCAGAACCCACCTCCGCCCACAGCGAATCCGACTGAGGCTGGTCGCGGACAACCGAGCGTCAAGCCGGGAATCCGGTCGGCCGCCCCCGCCGCGGCAGCCCTCGGAGCACGCAGGCAACCCGGCCGCCTCTCCGCCCAGTTGGCTTCAGCGATCTCCTCGATCCGCGTGCCACAACGGGCGGCAGGGAGCCGTGGTGCGCGTGCGAAGGCCTTCCCTGAATCCGCCGACGGCCAGCACCGTCCGCGGTCAAGCGAACCGATCCGGATCAGCCGCCGCCCACTCTGCCGCCCACTCCCGAGGCGGCTCCGCCAGCAACTGACCGGGCTCCAGCCAGTCGTACCACTCCGCGTACGACAGCACCGTCCGCGCATCCACCCGCCGACGCAGCAACTGCGGCGACAACTCCGACGGATCCGAAACCCCCATCGCCGCCATGATGCGCAGCGCCGACGCGACCGTAGCCTCCTGATACCGCCGCACCCGCTCGGTCTTGTCCGCTACGTCCAGCGCCCGCCCCCGGCGCGGATCCTGCGTCGCGACCCCGACCGGGCACTTGTTCGTGTGGCACCGCTGAGACTGGATGCACCCCACCGCGAACATCATCGCCCGCGCGGCGTTCGTGTAGTCCGCGCCCTGGATGAGGCGCTTCACGACGTCCGCGCCGGTCGCGACTTTCCCGCTCGCCCCCAGGCGGACCCGGTCCCGCAGTCCGGTGCCGACGAGTGCGTTGTGGACAATGTGCAGACCTTCGGTCAGCGGCGTGCCAAGGTGATCCGCGAACTCCAGCGGAGCCGCGCCAGTGCCGCCCTCCGCGCCGTCGACCACGATGAAGTCCGGCGTGACCCCTTCGGCCAGCATCGCCTTGCACACGGCCAGCACCTGCACCCGCGAGCCGACGCAGAGCTTGAACCCGGTCGGCTTCCCGCCCGCCAGCTCGCGCATCCGGGCAATGAACCGCACCAGTTCCCGCGGCGTCGAGAACACGCGGTGATACGGCGGGGAAACCACCGTTTCGCCCGCCGGAACCTCGCGCACCCGGGCGATTTCCGCGTTCACCTTCGAACCCGGAAGCACTCCGCCCATCCCGGGTTTCGCGCCTTGCGAGAGTTTCAACGAAACACATTTAACCGCGTCGTGCGCGGCTTTGTCGGCGAAAGCGGACGGGTCGAAATCTCCGTCCGAGGTGCGGCAGCCGAAGTAGCCGGTGCCGATCTCCCAGATCAGGTCGCCGCCGCCCCGCAGGTGGTACTCCGAGAGGCCGCCCTCGCCGGTGTCGTGCGCGAAACCGCCGCGGGCGGCACCTTGGTTCAGCGCGAGGATCGCGTTGCTGGACAAGGACCCGAAGCTCATCGCCGAAACGTTGAGCAACGCCATGTCGTACGGCCGAGTACAGTCCGGCCCGCCGACCCGGACTCGCGGCGCGTGCTCCGGAACCGACACCGGCGCCAGTGACGGGACGAGGAATTCGTATCCCTCGGCGTACACGTCGCGCTCGGTGCCGAATGGTTCTTCCGCGGCCGTTCCTTTGGCGCGTTGGTAGACAATGGACCGGACGTCGCGATCGTACGGGCGGCCGTCGAAGTTGCGTTCCACAAAGTACTGCTGCAATTCCGGCCGGATGCTTTCGAGCAGAAACCGCAGATGTCCGAGGACCGGATAGTTCCGCAGCACCGAATGCCGCCGCTGGATCACGTCGTACACCCCGGTCGCCGCGAGCACCAGCAACGGCGCCGCCAGGAACCACCACCAGGCCGAGACCGCCACGCTGACCGCTGCCGCCGCGGCCGCGAGGAGGACCAGCGCCGCGACCAGTCCGATTCGGACCACACTGAGTCTTGCCACGGCGTCGAAACTAGCCCCCGCCGCCCACCCTCGCAGGTCGGCCAGACCAGCGCGGGCTTCGCGACTGCCGCAGCCGAGCGCGGCGGCCCGCCACCACTGCTACCGGAACTGCCGTGAGGGGAACCATGAGGGACTCAGAGTCCCTCATGGTTCCCCTCATGGACCAGACCCGGCGCACAACGCCGACGGAACCACGCGATCAGTAAGCCAGATTCGGCCGCAGCCACCGCTCCACTTCGGACAGCTCCTCGCCGCGCCGACGGGCGTAGTCCTCCATCTGGTCGCGCCCGAGGCGGCCGACCGTGAAGTACCGCGATTCCGGATGCGCGAAGATCAGCCCGCTCACCGCCGCGGCGGGCGTCATCGCGTACGACTCGGTCAGCCCGATCCCCAGTTCCTCGGCGCCCAGCAGCTCGAACAGGTCCTTCTTCTCGCTGTGGTCCGGGCTCGCCGGGTAGCCGAGCGCCGGGCGGATGCCGCGGAAGCGTTCCGCGTGCAGGTCCGCCAGGTCCGGCTGCACGTCCGGCTCGAACCAGCGCCGGCGCGCCTCCAGGTGCAGGTACTCGGCGAACGCCTCGGCCAGCCGGTCGGCCAGCGCCTTCACCATGATCGCCCGGTAGTCGTCGTGCTCGGCCTCGTAGCGGGCGGCCAGGTCCTCCGCGCCGTGGATGGCGACGGCGAATCCGCCCAGGTGGTCGCCGGAACCGGCGGGGGCGATGTAGTCGGCGAGGCACCGGTTCGCGCGGCCGTCCGGCTTCTGCGTCTGCTGGCGCAGCATCGGGAACTTCCAGTCCGAGTACTCGCCGTCGAGCAGGATGTCGTCGCCCTCGGAATGGGCGGGCCAGAACGCGTACGCGCCGCGTGCGCTGAACGAGCCGTTCTCGATGATCTCGTCCAGCAGCTGGTTCGCGTCGTCGAACAGCTCGCGCGCGACCGGCTGGTCGAGGATCGCCGGGTACTTGCCCTTGAGTTCCCAGGCCAGGAACAGGAACTGCCAGTCGATCATCTCGCGCAGCTGCGGGATCGACGGCTCGACCACCCGCACGCCGGTGAACTCCGGCGTCGGGATCTCGTCGAACGACACCTTCTCGGCGTTCGCCCGAGCCTGTTCGACCGTCAGCATCGGCGTCGAGTGCCGGTTTTCGTGCTGGATCCGCAGCCGCTGCTGTTCGGCGCGGTTGGCGGTGTCCAGCGCGTCCGCGCGGTCGGTGTCGAGCAGGTCGGACACCACGCCGACCACCCGCGACGCGTCGAGCACGTGCACGGTCGTGTGGTCGTACGCCGGGGCGATCTTGACCGCGGTGTGCTGCTTCGACGTGGTGGCGCCGCCGATCAGCAGCGGCAGCTTCAGCCCGCGCCGCTGCATTTCCTGCGCGACCGACACCATCTCGTCCAGCGACGGCGTGATCAGCCCGGACAGGCCGACGACGTCCGCGTGCTCGGCCACCGCGGTGTCGAGGATCTTCGCCGCGGGCACCATCACGCCGAGGTCGATCACCTCGTAGTTGTTGCAGCCCAGCACGACGCCGACGATGTTCTTGCCGATGTCGTGCACGTCGCCCTTCACCGTGGCGAGCACGACCTTGCCGTTGCCGCGCGAGGTGTCGAAGCGGCCCTCGGCCTGCATTTTGGCCTTCTCCGCCTCCATGTAGGGCTCGAGATAGGCCACCGAACGCTTCATCACCCGCGCGCTCTTCACGACCTGCGGCAGGAACATCTTCCCGGAGCCGAACAGGTCGCCGACGATCTTCATGCCGTCCATCAGCGGGCCTTCGATCACCTCGAGCGGCCGGGCGAACTGCTGCCGGGCCTCCTCGGTGTCGTCCTCGATGAAGTCGACGATGCCGTGCACCAGCGCGTGCGAAAGCCGTTCCGCCACCGGGTTTTCCCGCCAGGACAGGTCGACGACGCGCTTGGTGCCGCTGCCCTTGACCGTCTCGGCGAACTCCACGAGCCGGTCGGTGGCGTCCGGACGGCGGTCGAACAGGACGTCCTCGACCAGTTCCAGCAGGTCCTTCGGGATGTCCTCGTACACCGCGAGCTGGCCGGCGTTGACGATGCCCATGTCGAGCCCGGCGCGCACGGCGTGGAACAGGAACGCCGAGTGCATCGCCTCGCGCACGACGTTGTTGCCGCGGAAGGAGAACGACAGGTTCGAGATGCCGCCGGAGGCGTGCGCGCCCGGACAGCGCTCCTTGATCAGCGGCAGCGCCTCGATGAACGCCTTCGCGTACCCGTTGTGCTCGCTGATGCCGGTGGCGACGGCGAGCACGTTCGGGTCGAAAATGATGTCCTCGCCCGCGAAACCCGCCTGCGTGGTGAGCAGATCGTAGGCGCGGGAACAGATTTCGACCTTGCGCTCGACCGTGTCGGCCTGGCCCTTCTCGTCGAAGGCCATCACCACGACGCCGGCGCCGTAGTCGTGGATGCGCCGGGCCTGCTCCAGGAACGGGCCCTCGCCCTCCTTGAGGCTGATCGAGTTGACCACGCCCTTGCCCTGCACGCAGCGCAGGCCGGCCTCCAGCACGCTCCAGCGCGAGCTGTCGATCATCACCGGGATGCGCGCGACCTCGGGCTCGGTGGCGATGAGGTTGAGGAACGTCGTCATTTCCCGCTCGGATTCGAGCAGGTCGGCGTCGAAGTTGACGTCGAGCAGGTTCGCGCCGCCGCGGACCTGCTCCAGCGCGACGTCCACCGCCGCCTGGTGGTCGCCCGCCTCGATCAGCCTGCGGAACTTCGCCGAGCCGGTCACGTTGGTGCGCTCGCCGATCATCACGAACCCGGTGTCCGCGCCGATCTTGAACGGCTCGAGCCCGGAGAACCGCGTGCTCGGCTCGTGCGCGGGCACCGGCCGCGGCGGAAGGCCCTTGACGGCCTCGGCGATCTTCGCGATGTGCGCGGGCGAGGTCCCGCAGCAGCCGCCGACGATGTTGACCATCCCGGCCCCGGCGAACTCGCCGAGCATGCCGCCGGTCTCCTCGGGCGTCTGGTCGTAGCCGCCGAACGCGTTGGGCAGGCCCGCGTTCGGGTGGCACGCGGTGTAGGTGTCGGCGAGTTTCGCCAGTTCCTCCACGTGCGGGCGCATTTCCTCGGCGCCGAGCGAGCAGTTGACGCCGACGATCAGCGGGCGCGCGTGCGCGATGGAGGTCCAGAACGCCTCGACGGTCTGGCCGGACAGCGTGCGCCCGGACAGGTCGACGATGGTCACCGAAATCCACAGCGGCAGGTGCGGCGCGACCTCGCGGGCCGCGGTGATCGCGGCCTTGCAGTTGAGGGTGTCGAAGATCGTCTCGATCAGCAGCAGGTCGACGCCGCCGTCGGCGAGCGCCTTGGTCTGCTCGGCGTACGAGGCTTTGACCTCTTCGTAGGTGACCGCGCGGAACGCCGGGTCCTCGACGCGCGGCGACAGCGACAGCGTGACGTTCAGCGGGCCGATCGACCCGGCCACGAAGCGGTTTTCGAACTCGTCCGCGGCCTGGCGCGCGAGTTCCGCGGCGCGCAGGTTCATCTCGCGCACGCGGTCCTGCAGGCCGTAGTCGGCCTGGCCGATGCTGGTGGCGGTGAACGTGTTGGTGGTGGTGATGTCCGCGCCCGCGGCCAGGTACTGGCGGTGCACGTCGAGCACGACGTCCGGCCGCGTGAGGTTCAGCAGGTCCGGGTCGCCGGTGACGTCCTTCTCGTGCCCTTCGAGCCAGTCCGCCCGGTAGTCCTCGGGAGCGAGACCGGCGCCCTGCAGCATCGTCCCCCAGGCCCCGTCGAGCACGACGACGCGCTGGTCGAGCAGGTTCCGCAGGTTCTGGGTCATCGCCACCTCCGCATGAGTCCACGGAGGCGCCCTTGGGAATGGTGGTGCCGGCCGAGCGTGGCGGACCACCGGTCCGTTGCAGCGCCTCTCGACCTGGTGGTCAAGACTACCGGATGTGACCATCCCGCGGGCAGGAGTGTTCACTCCTCGGGAATCGAGCGGTCCTCGAGCGGGCTTCCCCGCCACTTCCAGCCGGTCCGCCGCGGTCGTCCGGGCAGGGCGATCCGGCCCGCGCACCAGCGCAGCGCGTCCCAAGCGTCGGGAACCGGCTCCTGCTCGGGGAAAAGCCGCGCGACAACGCGCGCGCAGACGTCGCGCGGCGGGTCGATCGAGGCGCCGAGGCCCTGTGCGAGGTCGTCTCCGTGCAGCAGCAGTTCCACGCAGCCCATCGCGGCGAAACCGGCCGGATCGGAGCGGCCGGTCGGGTGGTAGGCGCGCTCGTCCGGCTGGCTGCTCCGTACTGCGGCAGCGAGCAAACGCCCGCCGGTGAGGGCGAATTCGAGCAGTTCGGCCGGGGACGCGTCGGTGTCGGCTTTGGCGAGGAAGCGCACGTACCGGTCGGACGGGCGGCTCACGACTTGCGCGGCGTAGGACAGGAGCGTGTCGCCCAGGTGCTCTGCGGTGTAACGGCAATCCCACTCGAGGTCGCCCGCCGGACGGGTCCAGTCGCCGCCGGTGACGGGTTCCAGAGCGGCGGAGACGCAGGTGAGGGATTCGTCGAGGTCTTCGGCGCGCACGGTCATCCGGTCAGCGTAGAGAAGCCCAGAACCCGCAGTGGTGGTCTTGGGCGAATCCGGTCAGCGGCTGCGAACCGCCCGGCCGGTACGCGACCGCCTGCCCGGTCGGGGCGCCGCGGACGAAGGCCGTCCAGTCGTCCACCATCCGGTCCGCCAGCCGCTGCTGCGCCGGGGTGAATGTGGTTGGCTGGTCGGCGAAATCGAACAGGTACGGCAGCTCCGCGGTGTGCGTGGCCCCGAGCGGGAAGGGTGCCCGCAAAGCGGCCGCGGCCGGAGAGGTCGGATCGTTGAACTCGTACCTCGACACGGACGGGAGCGAGCTGCCCAGCTTCGCCGCCGGGCAGGCGAACGCCGAATCGGTGACCGCCGCCGCGTACGCCAGCGATGCGTTGCCGCTGAACGCATCCACCGGGTACTCGCGAGCGACCGCGTCGGCGTGCGGGAAGACGTTCGCCAGGGCTTGCGGGTAGCCGTGCCGCGTGACCTCGCGACCGGCCGCCGCCTGCTCGGCGAGGAAATACGTGAACTCGTCGTGCGTCGTGCCCAGCAGGACCGGCATCGGAGTCGCGGGAACCTTCCCGGGCAGCACCGAACCGCCGGTGACCGGGCCCGGCATCTCGATGCCCGCGATCGACCCGTACGCCGGTGCGGTCAGGAGCTTCCCGACCGGCAACGCCCGCAGGCATTCCGCCGCGGTCCGGCGGTCGGCGCAGCCGCGCGCGGCGGTGTACTCGACGCTCTTGCTTTCCGCGGCGGGCAGCGTCGCCTGCGCCTGGCAGGGTCCGCTTTGGATGATCGCGGCGCGGAACAGCCCGCGCGAGCCGGGGGCGACGAGGTGGTCGCACACCGACATCCCGCCCGCGGACTCCCCGGCGATCGTCACCTGGTTCGGGTCTCCGCCGAAGGATTCGATGTTGTCGCGCACCCACAGCAGGGCCTGCTGCTGGTCGAGGAAGCCGTAGTTGCCCGGTTCCGGGCCCAGCGACGGGTCGGCCAGGAAGCCGAGCGCGCCGAGCCGGTAGTTGAGCGTGACCACCACCGCGTCGCCGCGGTCGACCAGCCGGGCAGCGCCGTAGCGGTCGCCGCCGCCGCTGAGGAACGCGCCGCCGTGCAGCCACACCAGGACCGGCCGCCCGGTCTCGCCGACCGGCGGCGTCCAGACGTTGAGATAAAGGCAGTCTTCGCTGGTCAGGGCTCCGTCGGCGGCCTGCGGACAGCGGGGCCCTGGTTTCGTGGCGTCCCGCTCCCCCGCCCAGGGGTCGACCGGGGCGGGCGGCTGCCAGCGCCGCTCGCCGACGGGTGCGGCCGCGTACGGGATGCCCTGGAAGAGCCGGTGACCGGGAGCGACACTGCCGCGGACGGCACCGGCTGCGGCGTGCACGACGTCGCCTGCCCGGCTGCTCGCCGCGTCCGAAGCCGCGCAGGCCGGCGCGGCCAGAACGAGACCGACGGCCAGCGCCGCGAGCCACCGTCGCCGAATCCCCCGAAAAGCCGCCGCCACCGGCCGGACGATACCGGCCGCGCGTCCGGGCCCGGCCGCCGGATCATGCGGCGGAGCACGAGAACCGCGCCGCCGGGCAGCGTCGAGACCAAGCCGAGCACGCCGTAGCCCACCGCGACCGTCACGCCCTGCTCCGCGCCCAGCCCGGCGGCGGCGAACGACACCGCCGCGGCGCCCTCGCGCGGGCCGAACCCGCCGACGTTCAACGGCATCCCCATCGCCAGCAGCGCGAGCACCAGCAACGGCAGCAGGACGGTCAGCGGCGCGGTGGCCCCGGCCGCGCGGGCAGCGACGACGAACAGCGTCAGATGCCCGGCCACCGCCAGCAGGGACCAGCCGGTGACGCCGGGCCACGCTTCGAGCACGCCGGTCCGAATGTCGGCTGCCCAGACGCGACGCAGCCGTTGCCGGACCGCCACCGCGACGACGACCAGGGCCACGAGCACGATTCCCAGGCAGATCAGCACCTGCCGCGGCAGCAGCTCCGGCCGGAAAACGACGACGGCCAATCCGGCGACCACCACCAGGGTCTGTCCGGCGGCGCGTTCGAGCACGACGGCCCGGACGCCGCGGCCGACGTCGCCGGAGCGTCGGCCGTGCTGGACCGCGCGGTGGACGTCGCCGAGGACGCCAGCGGGGAGGACGCCGTTGAGGAATTGCGCGCCGTAGTAGTCGCCGACGGCTTCCCGGAACGGCAGGTGCAGGCCGAGCCGAGCCGCGACCAGCCGCCAGCGGGCGGCGCTCGCGAGCGTGGTCACGACGCCGATGACCAGGGCTATCGCGATCGGTCCCGGCCCCAGCGCGCGCAGACCGCCGGCGAACGCCCCGGTGCCGAGCCGCCACCACAGCGCGGCGACGAGCGCGGCCCCGGCCAGCAAACGCAGCCACCGCATCAATCCACCGCCAAGATTTCGCGCAACCGGCCCGCCGCGGCGGCCCACCCCTCCAGCGTGTTCGCCCGCGCCGCAGCCGCAGCACGGAGCCGTTTCCGCAGTTCAGGGTCGTCACGCCAGCTTCGCAGCGCGACGGCCAACGCTGCTGCGTCGCCGGGCGGGACGAGGAGGCCGGGGCGCTCGCCGTCCGGGGCGCGGCCGAGGGCGTCGGGTACGCCGCCGACGTCCGAGGCGAGCACCGGGATGCCGCGGGCGAGCGCCTCCGTGACGACCATGCCGTACGTCTCGGCGTGCGAGGGCAGGACCAGCAAGTCGGCCCGGTGGTACGCGGCTTCTAGCTCTTCCCCGTCGAGCGGACCGGTGAAGCGAGCGCGGGGATGGCTCAAGCTGTTGGCGTAGGCCGGATTTCGGGTGCGCGAGCCGACGAAGTCCACCTTGAGTCCGTCTACTTCGGACAATGCGTTCAGGAGGATGTCCTGTCCCTTGCGCGGGGTCACCGCGGCGACGCAGATCAGCTGCGACACTCCGTCGGTTCCGGGCGCCGGGGGCGCCGGATCGGTCCCGGGCGGTGCGATGTGGACGGTGGCGAGGCCATGGCGCTTCTCGACCGCGCGGGCGGCGGCCGGGCTGGTGACGACGACCTGGCGCGCGAGGTGGAGCGTCTTCCGCTCGCGGGCGTCGAGATCAGCGGCGCGCTGCGGGTCCAGGCCGGTTTCGTCGGCCAGCGGCAGGTGCACGAGAACGGCCAGGCCGAGGCGGTCCGCGTGCGGGGCGAGGACGTCGGGCACTCCGCAGGCGACCAGGCCGTCGAGCAGCACTTCCGCCCCGTCCGGGACCTCGGCCAGGACCTGGTCCAGCTGCTTTTTCGCTCCGTCGTCCGGGTCCGGCCAGGCCCCGTCGACCGGCCGCAGCCGCACCGGCAGGTGCTCGGCGACACGGCGGTCGTAGGTGTTGCCGCCGCTGGGCACGCTGCGGTCGCCGACGTCGCCGGGCACTACGAAACAGGACAGTCGCACGCTGCCTCCCTCCTCAAAGGAGACAACGGGCGACGGGGCGATCTGGTTCAGCCTTCGAAGGTGTCCGGGTCGAAGCCGGTGCGGCGGCCCTCGTCGAGGCCGCTGAGGACGTCGAGGTCGCCGTCGCTGAGGGAGAAGTCGAAGATGTCGATGTTCTCCCGCATCCGCTTCGGCGACGACGACTTCGGGAAGACGACGTTGCCGAGCTGGATGTGCCAGCGCAGCACGATCTGGGCCGGTGTCTTGCCGTGTTTCTCGGCCAGTTCGGCCAGCAGCGGGTCTTCGAGCACCTCGCCTTGGGCCAGCGGGCTCCACGCCTCGGTCACGATGCCGTGTGCCTCGTGGTAGGCGCGCAGTTCCGGTTGCTGCAGCGCGGGATGCAGTTCGATCTGGTTGACCGCGGGCACCGTCGCCGACTCCTCGGCCAGCCGTTCCAGGTGCGGGATCTGGAAGTTGGACACCCCGATCGCCCGGGCCTTCCCGGCGCGGTGCAGCTCCTCGAAGCCGTGCCAGGTGGCGACGTAGCGGTCCTGTTTCGGCAGCGGCCAGTGGATCAGGTAGAGGTCGACGTAGTCCAGGCCGAGCCGCTGCAGGCTGCCCTCCATCGCGTTGATCGCGTTGTCGTGGCCCTGCGCGTCGTTCGCCAGCTTTGTGGTGACGAAGATTTCTTCGCGAGGTACGCCCGAATCGCGGATGCCCTCGCCGACGCCTTCCTCGTTGCGGTACATCTGCGCGGTGTCGAGGTGCCGGTACCCGGCTTCCAGCGCTTCGCGCACCGCCGATGCGGTGTCCTCGGGCGGGATCTGGAAGACGCCCAGGCCGAACTGCGGAATCCGGACGCCGTTGTTGAGTTCGAGCTGCGGAACGCGGTTCGTCTCAGTCGTCATGTCGGCGGCCTACCCGTGCGCGGCAGTCGTGAAACTCGCTCGATCAGGCAGCGACCGCGTCGCGGACGCCCAGGATTTCGTCCGCGCCGGTCACGGCGAGACACCGGCGGACCGCGTGCGCTTCTCCGGCCACGACACTGAAATCGGGGATCCGTTCGTGCGCGTCGAGCAGAACGCGAACACCCGCGCAGCTCAAAAAAGCGACGCCGGACAGATCGACGACGACCGGCCCGGCCAACGGCGCGAGGGCCGCCGCGAAAACGTGCGCGGTAGCCGCGTCGAGGTCCCCGACCGGCGCGACGTGGATCGCGTCGGTCCGCCTCTCCGCGCGGATGGTCAATTCCATCGGCGCGGTGACGCCGGGAAGGTGGAGAGTCATGGGTTTGCGCTCCTTTCGCAGAGACCTGCTTGGGGCGCTGACCGCAGTATGGGTGCGACAACAGCCAACACTCGAAACCGTACGCGTTCTCCGAGTGCGGTCAACCCGGGTGACCACGAGGTTCACCCCCGCGGCGCGAGAGTCCGCCTGTTCGGGGGCCTCCGGGCGGGGGTGCGGTGACCGGGTTGTGCTGCTGGTGCGTCTTGTTGGCAGGGTGCCGGTTTTTCGGTGCGGGGCCGGGGGTTCGTTCATCGGGCGTTCACCCGGGGGCACCTGTTCGGGGGATGCCGGTTCTTGACGGGCCGCGTTACGGAATGGCGAGACGGCCCAGAACTGGGACGCAATCGCCTGGACCCGAGTGCGTACTCGACCGGGTTCGCCGCCTTTGTCGGCGCGGCTCAACGGCTTGTGATTGGCTTGGCCCGCCCGGCGAGCGTCGGCACCATCCCTTGAGGCAGCGAGCCTGCTGCCGGTCACCGACGCTGGGCTGCCTCTCCTTCGCGACGGGGCCTATTATCCGACCGACTCGTGATCGAGCCTCACTCGAGAGCGCTTCATACAGCGAGCCTGAACCTGTTCGCCGAAGCGGCTTCGGCAGGGCCACAGCAGGCGACGCGCGGCGGAACTTCCGGCCGCTCTCGCGACCGGCCGGAGTCCATTGTGGACTGTCAGTCGCGGAGGGCGAGCTTCGCGAGTTCCACGTCGAAGTCGAAGCAACGGTCTTCGGAGCCGACTGGAACCTCGTCGTAGGTGCGGTCGAGGAAGTCGGCGAGTTCGTTCGCCGCCGCCTCCAGCACCGCGGACCCGTCCGGCGCGTTCAGCTCCACGAGCACCCGGCTGTCGTCGGCCGCGGGGCGCACCTGGACGTCGCCGTCGCCCGCGGGGGCGAGCAGGCCGTCGGCGAGAAGGTCGCGCCCGAACAGCCAGCGCACGACGCCGCCGCCGGCGTGGTAGCCGACCGACACCGCGAACGGATCCGCCGGGTCGTATTCCAAATCGGCGCGCACCGGCAGCGGGACGGACCCGAACGTGCGCAGCCCGAAGATGATCGTCGCGCGGACGACCTGCGGTTCGGTTTCCACGACGGCGCCTCCTTCGTTACCCGGTCGCGAACCTGTCCGGACCGAAGTGAATGTTTCTCAATAAGTAACGCGCCGTAAGAGCCTAAGCTGCCCGACCGAGCAGATTTCACTCCAACGGTGGAGATCTACGTCTCAGTTGGCTACGCAAGGGCAGCATTGACAGCAGGATCGGGCAGGGTGCCCTTCGGCGGCCGAGCAGCTTGACGGCAGCCCCGACCTGCGAAAACGGACCACCACGATCGGGGGACCGGACGGGCTCGGCTCGGCTCGCCGAGATCGCGGCTGTCCCGATAACGATGGGGAAACTCGCCCCGCCGAATCAGTTCAAGACGGAACGACGACGCGGTTGGCGACGACCGCCGAATTTCCCCGCGGATTCAGTGCGCCGTCGCCATCCCGACGAGCCGGACCGCCGCGAGAGCGAACGCCAGGTACCCGAGCACCAAAGCCGCGACCGAACGACCGCGACCGGCCCGACGCATTCCGACATGACCGAAAACGATCGCCAGCAGGGGCAAGATCAACGGCCCCAGCACCGTGACCGGTTCGTAGTAGAGCGCGTCGCCGAAACTGCGGCTGCGGGCGGAGAAGGACCCGAGGAACGCGAGCCAGCTGACGATGCTGAGCACCAGCGCAGTGGTGGCTGCCCTGGTCGACGGCTGTTCACCCATGCCGCGAAGCTAGCCAACCGGGGCGGGACCGGTCCCCGTTCGCTCCGCCGGAGCCGGTGAGGCAGCCGGAATCCGATTGCTCGCCCGCATCAAACGAGACATCCGCACTCCGCAATCGGCATCGAGTCCGGCCGGCGTCGGTCCAATCCGGCCTCGCCGCCTCAACCTGCCTGACCTCACGCAGCACTCCGGTCCGCATGGCACCGCACCGCCCTCGTCGGTCGAGCGTGCCCGCACCGAGCCCCTCGCGCCCCGCCTAGCACGCGCGAATCGCTCCGGCATGGCCACACCACTCAAGCGCACCCGCACTAGGCCCGACATTTCGCCGCCGAGCGGGCCTACCTCACTCAATCCAGGCGCACCGCTCCGCGCCGCTCGCACGCACCTGGGCTTCGTCTTGAGCGCGCCCCCAACAAGCTCCGCGCACCACCCAGCGCGCCCACTTCACTCAAATCAGCCAACCGCCACTCCGCCAGCCCGCCTCGTCCAAGGGCACCCACCACACCCGCCCAGCACGCCAGCATCGAGCCGCGGCGCGCATCGCGGTAAGCCGCCCCACAACGATTCGACCCGCCCAGCACGACGCAGCGCATCGAGCCGCACTCCGACCGCCAACGGCTCGCCCCAGGCAGGCACATCAAGGCAGCCGAAACCCAAGGCACCCCGGCACCGTTCAGCCGCTCAGCATTCAGCTGTTCAACCGGCCAGCGGCTCCGCTCCTCCGCCTCCGCACCCAACCCCGCCGTCCGCAGTTCCCTCCGGCGGCCGCCCGTCACCGTTCAGCCGCTCACCCGGGCAAGGACTCCGCCTCCGCCCGCGCTCCCCAGCCACCCCACTCCGGCGGCCGCCCAGCACCGTTCAGCCGCCCACCCGATCAACGACCCCACTCCTCCACCCGCACCCCCATCAACCCAGCCGCCGCCCGTAGTTCCCTTCGGCGGTCACCCGGCACCGCATGGACGTGGTTCGCCCCGAAACGCGACAGGAACGTTTCCGAAGCCACCTCCAGGCGCGCGAACGCGTGCGGCCACTCCGGCGTCGACCGGGACACCAGGGCCTCCGTCGTCCGCTCGTCGTAGTTCTCGAACTCCCCCAGCACCAACTGCAAGCGGTACTCCCCGTCCAACCGGCTCAGCCGCGCCAAGGTCATCCGGCCGGGGGCGGCGATGTGCTGCACCGAGGCACCGCCCGCGGGGAAGAAGAAGACCTCGGGGTACAGGTGCACGCGGGCCAGGTTCTCCGCCGGATCCTCGCTCCGCGCGGCGAACCACGTCGCGTGCTGGCCGGAGTTGCAGAGATCCCACACGTCCCGATCGGGATGGTAGTGCCGGACGTCCGCGAAAAGCACTGGCGTGCCGGTGATCCGGTGCATCAGCTGCATGGTCAGCGCACCGTCCATGTCCGCTTCCGTGGCGGTGACGTGCACGGCTTTAGGACCGTTCCAGTCGTAGGGATCGTTGAGCAGGGCCTCGGCGACATCGGCGGTCGCAAAGTGCTCGGTCAGCTCCGGTTGTGCTTTGATCCCCGAGAAATCCAGGTGCCGCTCGGCAGCGACATCGCGCACAGCAAGGTAAAGACGCAGTTGGCGTTCCAATAATTCCGGCGTGAGCCGATCTCCATCATAGTGCACCGTGGCGTGCTGTTCCAACCATTTCCGGCCGTGGACAGCTTCGGCGGAACCGCCGGATTCGGCGCGGCGGACCAGTTCGTACTGGTCGATTTCCTCGACGTCCACCCCGAATTGGCGCATCCACTGGTCGGTATTGGCCACCGCCGTGTTCATGCCCATCGGCCGCCCCCCGAAGCGGCCGAAGGTCGAACCTCGCAGGGTGCCCACGGCCGCGGCGGCGCTCGCGTGGGCGCCGACTTCCGCGATCAGTTCGGGGTCGGACGGCGCGCCCCACAAACGGGTGTGCGTGCGGCCGATCTGGTCGAGCGCGCCCCCGGCGGCGAGCATTCCGACCAGGCCGGGCTCGGTCGGGTCGGTGCTCGCGACCAGCAGCAACGGGCCTGGGGTCGCGTCCGCGGCCAGCATGGTGAAATGCGGAAACGCCCACACCGCGTAGTACAGCACCGTCACGTCCACCGAACTCGCGGCGACCGAGCGCGCGGCCGCGGTGGCGGTCGTGTTCGTGGCGACCAAGCCGCCGGTGACGACGTCGTGGCCCGCCGCGGTCAGCGCGGCGGTGAACTCGTCCACTTTGGACCGGATGAAGCCGGTGTTCCGCCGGTGCACGTGGTCGCGCCCGTCGGAGACGGCGAGGACACCGATTCGCGCCATAGGGTCAGCTCCGGTTCAGTTCGGCGTAGACCTGGGCCGCGTTGTCGCGCGTCACCAGGCGGGTCGGCAAGGTCTGCGTTTTGGGCACGGTCTGGCAGTCGACGAGCAGTTTCTTGGCCGCCGCAACGGCTTCCTTGCCGCCGGTGGGATAAATGAACGTCGCGGACAGCCGTCCGGCCTCCACCGCCTTGATGCCGCCTTCGGGCACGGGCAGGCCGTCGATGCCGACGATCGGCAGGTCCGCGCGGCCCGCGTTCTGCGCGGCGATGCGCGCGCCCTCGGCCATCGGGTCGTTCTCCGAGAACATCGCCTGCGCGTCCGGATGCGCCTTCAGCAACGCGTCCGCCTGCTGTTGTCCCTTGTCCCGCAACCAATCCGCGTCCGCGGTGCCCACGACGGTGATATTGCGGTCCGTGATGCCCTCGTTGAATCCGTCGCTGCGTTCCTTGGCCGGAGTCGACCCGGCGAGACCCTTCAGCTCGACGACTTTCCCGCCGTGCGGCAGCAATTTCCCGGCGACGAACTTGCCCGCCTGCCTGCCGATGTCCACATTGTCCGCGCCGATGAACGACGTGTATCCGTCGCCGTCGACCTTCCGGTCCAGCACCAGCACCGGAATCCCCTGGTCGTACGCCTTCTTCACGACCCCGGTCAGCGGCGTCGCCTCGTTCGGGCTGATGATCAGCAGGTCGATCCCCTGGGTCAGGAAAGTATTGACCTGCTCGACCTGTTTCGCGTTGTCCTGCGCGGCGTCCGCGTAACTGACGCTGAATTGCGGCACCCCGGCCGCGGCCTTGCGGATGTCGCCGTCCATCCGCACGCGATACGGTTCGGCGAGATTCGCCTGGCTCATCCCGATTTTGTATTTCCCGCTCGGACCGCGGCATTGTTTCGCGGCCGGCGCGGTGCCCGACGACGCGCCCGGCGCGTTCTCGTGGGTGGTGCCGCACGCAGCGACGAGGGCCAGCCCCGCCAAGACTGCTCCGCCGCGGAGGATGCCGGACATTGCGCCTCTTTCCCCGAACGCCTAAACCGTCGCCGGGCGCAGCCGCTGCAGGCCCGCGGCCAGCACGATCACCACGCCGACCACGATCAGCTGGACGTTCGCATCGATGTCGTTGAGCTGGAGGATGTTGTCGAGCACGCCGACCAGCAGGGCGCCGGCGACGGTGCCGGACACCGACCCGCGCCCGCCGGACAGGCTGGTCCCGCCGATCACGACGGCCGCGATGGCGTTCAGCTCGTAGCCGGTGCCGTCGTTGGGCCCGCCGAAGTTGTACTGTCCCGCGTGGACGATCCCGGCCAGCGCGGCCAGCAGCCCGCACAAGCCGAAGACCAGCACTTTCACCCGGATCACCGGCACCCCGGACAGCACCGCGGCCTTCTCGTTGCCGCCGATCGCGTACACGTGCCGCGAGAACGCGCTCGCCCGCAGCACCAGCACCGCCAGCGCGGCGACGACCGCGAAGAACAGCGCCGGGATGGGCACCACGCCGCCGAACGTCCGCTCGCCCAGCAGCGAGAACGGCACCGGAGCCTGGCTGGGACCGGTGCCGTAGGTGATCGAAACGCCCTCGCCGCCGGACCACATCCGGGCGATCCCGCGGGCGATCTGCATCCCGGCGAGCGTCACGATGAACGACTGGATCCGGAACCGCGCGCTCGCGATCCCTTGCAGCAGCCCGAAACCGAAGCCCAGCGCGAGAACGAGCAGCACGCCCGGCACGAGCCCCCAGCCGCCGCTGGTGAGCAGCAGCGCGACGCCGACGCTGGCCAGCCCCATCACCGAGCCCACCGACAGGTCGATGCCGCCGACCAGGATCACCAGCGTCATGCCGACCGCGATGATGCCGATCTCGGAAATCGCGCGGACGACGTTGAACAGGTTGCCGCTGCCCAGAAACACCAACTCGCCGTCGCGATGCGGCGAGAAGACGATCGCGGCGGCGAACACCAGCACCAGCCCGAAGACGCTCTGGAACCGGAACACCGCGGCCAGCACGACGCGCCCGCTCACCGCACGTCTCCCATCGACGCGGCGAGCAGTTCCGCCTCGCCGGCCTGCGCCGTGTCCAGTTCGTGCACGCTGCGCCCGCCGCGCAGCACCACCACGCGGTCGCACACGCCGACCAGCTCCGCCGGTTCCGACGACGCCAGCAGCACTCCGACGCCGCTGCGCGCGGCCTCGCCGAGCAGCCGGTAGATCTCCGCCTTCGCCCCGACGTCCACGCCGCGCGTCGGCTCGTCCAGCAGCAACAGCACCGGTTCGGTCAGCAAAGCCCGGCCCAGCACCACTTTCTGCTGATTCCCGCCGGACAGCGACCCCACCGGATCGGCGAGCGACCCGAGTTTCACCCCGAGCCGCCCCGCCTCCTTCCCGGCCACCGTCCGCTCGCGCCGACCGGGAACGATCCCGAACCGCGCCAGCCGGTCCACAATGGACAACACGGTGTTCGCCACGACGGAATGCTCCAGCGCCAGCCCCGCGATCCGCCGGTCCTCGGGCACGAACGCGATCCCCGACCGCAGCGACCGGCGCGGCGACCGCGGATGGAACTCCTTGCCCCGCAGGCAAATCCGCCCGCAGAGAATTTTTCCGCCAGACGCGCCGTACAGCGTTCCCAGCAGCTCCGTCCGCCCCGCGCCGAGCAACCCGGCGACACCGACGATCTCGCCAGCCCGCACGGTGAGACTGATCCCGTCCGGCTCCCGTCGCCCGGCACGCGGGCGCACCACGAGATCCTCGACCCGAAGCACCTCGCCCTGCTCCGGCGAGGACACGCTGTCCGCGCGGAACATCAGGTGCACCGGACGGCCCACCATCGCCTCCGCGGCCCGCTCGGCAGTCAGCTCCGCCGCGCTGAACTCCGCGACGACCTCGCCGTTGCGCAGCACCGTCGCCCGATCCGCGACCCGGCCGATCTCGTCCATCCGGTGCGACACATAAACGATCGCCGCCCCGTCGGCGCGCAGCTGGTCGATGACCGTGAACAGCCGCTCCACCTCGCGCGGCGACAGCGCCGACGTGGGCTCGTCCATCAGCAGGATCCGGGCGTCAAGCGACAGCGCTTTCGCGATGGTGACGAGCTGCTGCTCGCCGGTGCGCAGCCGTTCGACCGGCGTCCGCGGATCGAGGTCGACGCCGGAACGCTCGAGCACCTCGCGCGTAGCAGCGACCATCCGCCGCCGGTCGACCGTGCCGCCGCGCGTGTGCGGTTCGCGGCCGAGAAAAACGTTCTCCGCCACCGAAAGCGCGGGAACGAGGTCCAGTTCCTGGTGGATCATCGCGACCCCGGCGCGGCGCGCGTCGGCCGGGCGGGCGAACCGGACCGCCTCCCCCGCGATCCGGATCGCCCCCTCCCCCGCGGCGATCTCCCCCGACAAGATCTTCAGCAGCGTGGACTTGCCTGCTCCGTTCTCGCCGAGCAGCGCGTGCACCTCCCCCTTCGCCGCGGTGAAGTCCACCGCGGCCAGGGCACGCGCCCCGCCGTAGGTCTTGCTGACGCCGGCCAGCTCGACCAGCGCGACGCCACCGTCGCCCATGCCCGCCCTCTCGGCCCGCCCCGTGTCGAGAAATCGATTACCCGCACGGTAGGGGCACCGCGAGGAGGGTGTCAAGGGTCACATTTTCCCATTGCCCGCGGGGCATCGGCGAAGGTCCGTGAAGGGCTCCTTGCGGGAATCTGATTCCCTCAAGGAGCCCTTCACGGACCTTTACGGAAGAGGGACACCCCCCACCCGGCCCCGCCGCCTGAACTGCGGGTGACCCCTGTCCGACCCCCTGGAAACGTCCGGCCGTCCAGCGGCCGCCCTCCCTGGCCGACCGGGCGTGATTTGTGGCATACCTCGCGAGAAATCAGGTCCGGACGACGTGACACGAGCCGTTTTTGGCGGATTCCTACAAACCGGCAGGCGCGGCATGCGTCATCCGCGACATTGGTGTACCCGGCGGTAAGGGAGCAATGTGTACGACGAAGACAGGCGACGTTCCGGCGGGTCCGGCGTCGCCTGCTGTGCGTGGTGCTGTCAGGTTCGCTGGGAGGCTTTGTCCGTGTTCAATCGCGTCGCCATCGTCAACCGCGGAGAGGCCGCGATGCGGCTGATCCACGCCGTCCGGGACTTGTCCGCCGAGACCGGGCGACGGATCGAGACGGTCGCGCTCTACACGGACGCGGACGCCACCGCGACTTTCGTCCGCGAAGCCGACGTCGCCTATTCGCTCGGCCCCGCCTCCGCGCGGCCCTACCTCGACCTCGCCAAACTGGAGAAGGCGCTGGTCGAAACCAAGGCCGACGCGGCGTGGGTCGGCTGGGGCTTCGTCGCCGAGGACCCGGCGTTCGCCGAGCTGTGCGAGAAGATCGGCGTCGCCTTCGTCGGCCCGAGCGCGGACGCGATGCGCAAGCTCGGCGACAAGATCGGCGCGAAGCTGATCGCCGAGGAGGTCGGCGTCCCGGTCGCTCCGTGGAGCGGCGGCGAGGTCGCGACGCTCGAGGAAGCCCTCGCGGCGGGCGACAAGATCGGCTACCCGCTGATGCTCAAGGCCACCGCGGGCGGCGGCGGGCGCGGCATCCGCAAGGTCGAGTCGGCGGGCGACCTCACCGAGGCCTACGAGCGCACCAGCCAGGAAGCGCTGCGCGCGTTCGGCAGCGGCGTCGTGTTCCTGGAACGCCTGGTCACCGGCGCGCGGCACGTCGAGGTCCAGGTGATCTCCGACGGCGAGACTGCGTGGGCGCTCGGCGTCCGCGACTGCTCGGTGCAGCGGCGCAACCAGAAGATCATCGAGGAGTCCGCGTCGCCGGTGCTCGGCGCGGACCAGACCGCCGAGCTGAAGGCGTCGGCCGAGCGGCTCGCGGTCGCGGTCGGCTACCGCGGCGCGTGCACCGTCGAATTCCTCTACCACCCCGGCGACCGGATGTTCGCCTTCCTCGAGGTCAACACCCGGCTCCAGGTCGAACACCCGATCACCGAGATCACCACCGGCACCGACCTGGTGCGGCTGCAGCTGCACGTCGCGTCCGGCGGCAAGCTCGAGGGCGCGCAGCCCGAAGAGTCCGGGCACGCCGTCGAAGCGCGGCTCAACGCCGAGGACCCGGACCGCGACTTCGCGCCGTCCCCCGGCCGCATCGCGCGGCTGCTGCTGCCCGCCGGCCCCGGCATCCGGGTCGACACCGGGGTCAGCGAGGGCGACACGATCCCCGCCGACTTCGACTCGATGATCGCCAAGATCATCGCCTACGGCCGCGACCGCGACCAGGCGCTCGCGCGGCTGCGCCGGGCGATGGCCGAGACATCCGTGCTCATCGAGGGCGGCGCCACCAACAAGAGCTTCGTGCTCGACCTGCTCGACCAGCCGGAGGTGATCGACGCCAGCGCGGACACCGGCTGGATCGACCGCGTCCGCGCCGAAGGCCGTCTCGTCACCACGCGGCATTCCGCGGTCGCGCTCGCCGCGGCGGCGATCGAGGCCTACGAGGACGACGAGGAGGTCGCCCGGCAGCGCCTGCTGTCCACCGCGTTCGGCGGCCGTCCGCAGGTGCGCCACGAAATCCGTCCGCTGGACCTGAAACTGCGCGGCGCGTCCTACCGCGTCACGGTCGCGCGCACCGGGCCGAAGCGGTTCCGGGTCGGCGTCAGCGGCGGCGGCGACGTGCACCCGGCCGATGTCGAGCTCGAGCGGTTCGACGAGTACAGCGGGCAGATCACCGTCAACGGCACGCGGTTCCGGCTCGTCACCGGCACGCACGGGCCGATCCACCTGGTCGAGGTCGACGGCGTCACGCACCGGATCAGCCGCGACGAGGGCGGCGTCGTCCGCTCCCCCGCGCCCGCGCTGGTGGTCGCCACGCCGGTCGCGGTGGACGACGAGGTCGAATCCGGCGCGCCGGTCCTCGTGCTGGAAAGCATGAAGATGGAGACGGTGCTGCGCGCGCCGTTCCGGGCCCGGGTCAAGGAACTCCCGGTGTCGATCGGGAGCCAGGTGGAGACCGGAGCGGCGCTGCTGCGTCTCGAACCGCTGGCCGACGGGACCGAGGACGAGACGGCCGCGGAGGCCGAGACCGCCGAGATCGACCTGCCCGGCGAGCCGGACGGCACGAGCGCGGCCGACCGGGTCGAGCGCGGCAGGCAGGATCTGCGCAGCCTGCTGCTCGGGTTCGACGTCGACCCGCACGACCAGGGCCGCGTGCTCAGCGGCTACCTGGCGGCGCGCGCGGAGCTGCCGGCGCGTCCGCTGGAGGGCGAACTCGAACTGCTGGACGTGTTCGCCGACCTGTCCGAGCTGAGCCGGAACAAGCCGGCCGACGACGACCTCAGCGCGTCGAGCCCGGTGCACAGCGCCCGCGAGTACTTCCACACGTACCTGCAGAGCCTCGACGTCGAGCGCGCCGGGCTGCCGGAGAAATTCCAGGGCAGGCTGCGCCGCGTGCTCGGCCACTACGGCGTCGGCGACCTGGAGCGCACGCCGGAGCTCGAAGAGGCGGTCTTCCGGATTTTCCTTGCCCAGCAACGGGCTTCGAGCGACAGTGCGATCGTGTCCGCGCTGCTGCGCCAGTGGCTCGCCGAGGCCCCGCCGTCGGCCGAGCTGCGCGAGACGGCCGGGCTCGCGCTGGAGCACCTGGTCGCCGCCACGCAGCTGCGGTTCCCGGCGGTCAGCGACCTCGCGCGCGGCGTGGTGTTCCGCTGGTTCGCGCAGCCGATGCTGCGCCGGGCCCGCGCCGAGGTGTACGCCGAGATCCGCGGTCACCTGCGCTACCTCGACCGCAACCCGGACGCGCCCGACCGCGCCGAGCGGATCTCGGGCATGGTGTCGAGCAACGAGCCCTTGGTGCGGCTGCTCGGCCAGCGGATCGGGCGGCCGGGCGCGGACCCGGCCCCGATGCTCGAGGTGCTGACCCGGCGCTACTACGGCAACAAGGCGCTCACCGACGTGCGCGTGCGCGAGGTCGCGGGCTGCTCGTTCGTCACCGCGGAGCACCCCGAACCGGCGCGCGTGGTCACCACCGCGGTCGACTTCCCGCAGCTGCCGGACGCGATGCGCGCGGTGGCCGAGCTGTCCGCCGGCGCCGGGGTCCCGGTCGCCGCGGACGTCTATCTCAAGTGGACGGACCAGCCCGACAGCGACGCGATGGCGGCGAAGCTGGGCGAAATCGTGGCGGCGCAACCGCTTCCGGCGGACGTCGACCGGGTCGTCACCACGGTCGCCGGGGGCGGCGGCGCGGTGATGCACCACCACTTCACCTTCCGCCGCACCGAATCCGGCTTCGCCGAGGACCGCGTGATCCGCGGGCTGCACCCGCGCGTCGCCGAACGGCTGCAGCTGGAGCGGCTGCAGGAATTCGACCTCACGCGGCTGCCGTCGGCGGACGAAGAGGTGTACCTGTTCACCGGCACCGCGAAGGCGAACCCGGCCGACGAGCGGCTGATCGCGATGGCGCAGGTCCGCGACCTGACGCCGCTGCGCGAGGCGGACGGCAGGCTCGTGTCGCTGCCCTCGGCCGAGGACACGCTCAACGCGTGCCTCGACGCGGTCCGCAACGCGCAGGCGCGGCGTCCGGCGAAGAACCGGTTCGACACCAACCGGATCGTCATCTACGTGTGGCCGCCGAGCGACCTGACGATGGACGAGCTGAACCTGCTCGCCCGCCGCATCCTGCCCACGACCGCGGGTGCGGGCCTCGAGGAGATCCAGTTCCTCGCCCGGCAGCGCAACGCCGAGACCGGCGAGCTGACCGACATCGCGGTGACGGTCCGCAACGAGGTCGGCGCGGGCGTGCGGCTGACGGTCGAGGCCCCGAGCACCGAACCGGTGCAGCCGCTGGACGACTACCGGCAGAAGGTGCTGCGCGCGGCACGCCGCGACACGGTGTACCCGTACGAGCTGACCGACCTGCTGGCCGGCGGCGGGTCCTTCGTGGAGCACGACCTCGACGACACCGGCGCGCTGGTGCCGGTCGAGCGGCCGCGCGGGCAGAACAAGGCCGGGCTCGTGGCCGGCGTGGTCAGCACGCCGACCGACCTGGTGCCCGAGGGCGTCAAGCGCGTGGTGCTGCTGGGCGACCCGACGAAGTCGCTCGGCGCGCTGGCCGAACCGGAGTGCACGCGGGTGATCGCGGCGCTGAACCTGGCGCAGGAGCTGCGGGTCCCGGTCGAATGGTTCGCGCTGTCGTCCGGCGCGCGGATCTCGATGGAGTCCGGCACCGAGAACATGGACTGGGTCGCGGCCGCGCTGAAGCGGATCGTGGAGTTCACCCAGGACGGCGGCGAGATCAACATCGTGGTCGCCGGGATCACCGTGGGCGCGCAGCCGTACTGGAACGCCGAGGCCACGATGCTCATGCACACCAAGGGCATCCTGGTGATGACGCCGGATTCGGCGATGGTGCTCACCGGCAAGCAGTCCCTGGACTTCTCCGGCGGCGTGTCGGCCGAGGACAACTTCGGCATCGGCGGCTACGACCGCGTCATGGGCCCGAACGGGCAGGCGCAGTACTGGGCGCCGAACCTCGCCGGGGCGCGCGACGTGCTGATGGCGCACTACGCGCACACCTACGTCGTGCCGGGCGAAGCGGGCCCGCGCCAGGCGGTCACCGCCGACCCGGCGACCCGCGACGTGTCGGACTACCCGCACGCCGTCGTCGGCAGCGACTTCACCACGGTGGGCCAGATCTTCTCGGCCGAGCACAACCCGGACCGCAAGAAGCCGTTCGACATCCGCACGGTGATGCGCGCGCTGTCCGACCAGGACCACCCGGTGCTGGAACGCTGGGCGGGCATGGCGGACGCGGACACCGCCGCGGTGCAGGACGTGCACATCGGCGGCCACCCGGTGTGCCTGCTGGGCATCGAATCGCGTTCTGTGCCCCGCCGCGGCTTCCCGCCCACCGACGGCCCGGACACGTTCACCGCGGGCACGCTGTTCCCGAAGTCGTCGAAGAAGGCGGCCCGCGCGATCAACGCGGCCAGCGGCAACCGTCCGCTGGTGGTGCTGGCGAACCTGTCCGGCTTCGACGGCTCCCCGGAGTCGATGAAGAAGCTGCAGCTGGAGTACGGGGCCGAGATCGGCCGCGCGATCGTGAACTTCGAGGGCCCGATCGTGTTCACGGTGATCTCGCGCTACCACGGCGGCGCGTTCGTGGTGTTCTCGAAGGCGCTGAACCCGAACATGACGGTGCTGGCGCTGGAGGGTTCGTTCGCCTCGGTGCTGGGCGGCGCCCCGGCGGCCGCGGTGGTGTTCGCGGGCGAGGTCAAGACCCGGACGGCGAACGACCCGCGGGTGGCTGAGCTGCAGAAGCGGCTGGGCGAGCTGAGCGGGGCCGAGCGGGCCGCTTGTGCGGCTGAGCTGGCTGAGGTCACGTCCTCGGTGCGGGCGGAAAAGCTCGGTGAAGTGGCGTCGGAGTTCGACCGGGTGCACAGCATCCAGCGCGCTGTCGAGGTCGGGTCGGTGGACGCGATCGTGAGCACGGCGCAGCTCCGCCCGCGGATCATCGAGGCGATCGAGCACGGGCTTAAGCGCTGAAGGTTCTCGTGAGTGCTGGCGCCGGTTAGAACCGGCTGCCATGTTTCAGGACTTCGTGAACAGATGTGTTTCAGGACTTTGTGGGCAGTTTTTGGTTGGCGAGGCGTTGGTAGCGTACTGATCGGTCCAGGGTGAGCTGGCGGGCGATCGTGTCGTTGATCATGACGGTGACGCGGTCGCCTTGCCAGTAGACGCTGGCGGTGTGTCCGGCCCATCGGCGTCCCAGGACGATGGAGCATCCGGAGAACGCGATGACGCCGGTGGCCGAGACGGGCCGGGTGGCGAGGCCGCTGGGCCGGCGCGGCCCGGTGGCGGGGACGGCTTTGGGCCGGGCGTCGTAGCGCTGCCGGGGCGTGTCGCCGTTGAGGCTTTGGTGGCGGCGGTGGTTGTAGATCGTCCGGTATTCGTCGAGCAGTTCCTGCAGCTGGGCGAGTGTGCCGGCGGCCGGTCGGGCGGCGAGCCATTTCTGCAGGGTCTGATGGCTGCGTTCGTTCTTGCCGCAGGTTTGCGGGTGGTGCGGGGCGGCGGCGATCGCGGTTATCCCGAGGGCGGCGAGGCGGCGTTCGAGTTCGACCATGCGGCCGCGGTGTTTGCCCGAGAAGGCGAGCCCGTTGTCCGACAGCAGCGCCACGGGCAGGCCGTGTCCGGCGAAGGCGTGTTGCAGGGCGGCCCAGGTGGCGGCGGTGGTCTCGCCGGTCGCCGCGTAGGCGCCGACGTCGAGGCGGGAGTGGTCGTCGAGGATCTGGATGATGCAGACCTTCGTCCCGTCGGCCAGGTGGTGCTCCATGCCGTCGATCTGCCAGCAGCCGTTGGGGTCGGCGTATTCGAACCGGCGCCGCGTCCGGGGTTTCTTGCGCGGCTGCGGGACGATCTGCCCGTGGGCGCGCAGGATCCGGTAGACCGCCGACTGCGACGGCACCGCAGCGGCGCCCTGGGCTTCCAGCCGCCAGCGGATCGAGATCGGCCCGTTGTCGAGCCCTTCGTCGGCGAGTTCCTTGCGGGCACGCAGCACCGCCTCCGCCACCTCCGTCCCGAGCGCGGTCGGGCGGCGGTGCGGGGCGGTGCTGCGGCGGGTGAACCCGTCGGCGCCCTCGGCCCGGAACCGGTTCAGGTACTTGTGGAACACCGTCCGGGACACACCGTGCTCGCGGCAGAACCGCGCGATGTTGACGTCTTCGCCCGCGGCGGCGCCAGCGACCGCGGCGACGAACTCAGGATCCATCGAAAACCCTGCTCTGCCCATCGCCGCATGATCACCACAGCAGCCGTGGCGACCAGACCGACAGGCCGGTCAGTGTCCACGATGTCCTGAAACATCACCTGTTCACGATGTCCTGAACTCAGACAGCCGGTTAGAACCGGCGCCAGCACTCACGAGGCCACCGTGATCCCCCGGATTGTCTTCACCTCGCCCAGCAGCGCCGGGGTCACCTTCACCGAGTACCCGTCCAGCGCGTACCGCTGCTCCCCCACGTGCAGGTGCACCGGTGTATTCCCTTGGTGTGCCAGCAAAGCCTGCTTGAGTTCCAGCACCACCGGCAGCGTGACCTTCTCCGCTCGCGTGTGCAGCACCAGCGGAGCTTCCCCGAGTTCCGTCAGGTCCAGCGGCGCCAGGTCCGCCCCGAAGACCGACATCTTGTCCTCACGCCAGTTCACCCGGCCTTTCACCAGCACCGCGTTGTCCTCCACCAGATCCGCCGCGCACAACGCGTACGATTTGGCGAAGAACAGCACCTCAAGCGACGCGTCCAAATCCTCGACCGTGCAGATCGCCCACGGTTCGCCCTTTTTGTTGACCCGCCGCTCCAGCGAAGTGATCAATCCCGCGACGACGAGTTCTCCTTCCTTCGGCGGGTTGTCGATGATCGCCGCGATCGGGCGGGGTGCGTGTTTGCGGAGAACGCCCTCGGCGCCGTCCAGCGGATGGGCGGAAACGTAGAGGCCGAGCATGTCCCGTTCCTGCGCCAGCAACTGCTTGCGCGGCCACTCCTCGGCAGTGAACTTCACGTGCGCCAGCGGAGAAGACGCCGGTTCTTCGCTTTCTCCGCCGAAGAGGTCGAACTGGCCCATCGCTTCCTGGCGCTTGAGCGGCACGACGGCTTCCACCGCGTCCTCGTGCACCTGGATCATCGACAGCCGGGTGTGGCCCATGGAGTCGAACGCGCCCGCCTTGATCAGCGATTCGATCACCCGCTTGTTGCAGGCCACCAATTCCGATTTGTCCAGGAAATCGGTGAACGAGGAGTACTTGCCCTTCTCCTCGCGCGTCTTGATGATCGACTCCACCACGTTCGCGCCCACGTTGCGCACCGCGCCCAGACCGAAGCGGATGTCGTTCCCGACGGCCGCGAACCGCAGCGCCGACTCGTTCACGTCCGGCGGCAGCACCTTGATCCCCAGCCGGCGGCACTCCGACAGGTAGATCGCCGACTTGTCCTTGTTGTCGCCCACCGACGTGAGCAGCGCGGCCATGTACTCCGCGGTGTAGTTCGCCTTCAGATAGGCCGTCCAATAGCCGACCAGCGCGTACCCGGCGGCGTGCGACTTGTTGAACGCGTACCCGGCGAACGGCAGGATCGTGTCCCACAACGCTTGCACGGCCTCAGCGGAGAAGCCGTTGTCGATCATCCCGGCACGGAAGCCCTCGAATTCCTTTTCCAGGACTTCCTTTTTCTTCTTGCCCATCGCGCGGCGCAGCACGTCCGCGCGGCCCATCGAGTACCCGGCGACCTTCTGCGCGATCTGCATGATCTGTTCCTGGTACACCACCAGGCCGTGCGTTTCGGCGAGGATCTCGCGCAGCGGTTCTTCCAGTTCCGGATGGATGGGTTCGATGGCTTGCCGCTTGTTCTTGCGGTCGGCGTAGTTGTTGTGCGTGTTCATCGCCATCGGACCCGGCCGGTAGAGCGCGTTGACGGCCACGATGTCCTCGAACCCAGTGGGGCGCATGCGGCGCAACAGGTCTCGCATCGCGCCACCGTCCAATTGGAACACCCCGAGGCTATCGCCGCGGACCAGCAGGGCGAAGGTTTCGGGATCGTCGATGGCCAGCCGGTCGAGATCGATGTCCTCGCCGCGGTTGGCCTGGATGTTGTCGATCGCGTCGCCGATGACGGTCAGGTTGCGCAGGCCGAGGAAGTCCATCTTGAGCAGGCCGATGGCCTCGCACGACGGATAGTCCCAGCCGGTGATGATCGAGCCGTCATCCCTTCGCCACAACGGAATCGCGTTCAGCAGGGGTTCACTGGACATGATCACCGCGCAAGCATGCACGCCCGCGTTGCGGATCAACCCCTCCAGACCGCGAGCAGTCTCGAAGATCGTCTTGCACTCTTCATCGGTCTCCACCAGGGCACGGACCTCGGCCGCTTCCGCGTAACGCTCATGCTTGGCGTCCACGATTCCCGACAGCGGAATGTCCTTGGCGGCCACCGGCGGCGGCAAGGCCTTGGAAATCCGGTCCGCGATCGCATAACCGGGTTGTCCGAAGTGGACTCGCGCGGAGTCCTTGATCGCCGCCTTGGTCTTGATCGTGCCGAAGGTGATCACCTGCGCGATCCGATCGGAGCCGTATTTCTCGGTGGCGTACCGGATCATCTCGCCGCGGCGGCGGTCGTCGAAGTCCATGTCGATGTCCGGCATGGACACTCGTTCCGGATTCAGGAACCGCTCGAACAGCAGACCGTGCCGGATCGGGTCGAGGTTAGTGATGCGAAGCGCGTACGCGACCAGCGATCCCGCCGCCGACCCTCGTCCCGGCCCCACTCGGATCCCGGCCTCGCGGGCGTGCGTCATGAGGTCAGCCGTGATGAGGAAGTACCCGGGGAAGCCTTTCTCCACAATGACTTCGAGTTCGTACTCAGCGCGCTCGCGGTATTCGTCGGGCACTCCGTCCGGCAGCCGATGCTCAAGCCCGGACATCACTTCATGGTGCAGCCAGGTGGCTTCGGTGTGGCCCTCGGGGACGTCGAAGACCGGCATCCGGTCCTTGTGCGCGTACACGTCCTCATACGACTCCACCCGCTCGGCGATCAGCAGCGTGTTGTCCGCCGCGCCCGGGACCTCCTTGTCCCAGTACTCCCGCATCTCCTGCGCCGACTTCAGGAAATAACCGTCCCCGTCGAACTTGAACCGCGTCGGATCGTTCAGCGTCTTCCCCGCCTGCACGCACAACAACGCCGAGTGCGTGTCCGCCTGGTCCTTCGTCACGTAATGCGAATCGTTGGTGGCCAGCGGCGGCAGGTCCAGCAGCTTCCCGATCTCCAGCAGACCCTCCCGCACCGACCGCTCGATCGGCAGCCCGTGGTCCATCAGCTCCAGATAGAAATTCCCCGCGCCGAAAATGTCCTTGTAATCCGAGGCCGCCTGGATCGCCGCCTCCCGCTGCCCCAGCCGCAGGCGCGTCTGCACCTCGCCCGACGGACACCCCGTCGTCGCGATGATCCCCTCCGCGTTCTCCGCGATCAGCTCCCGGTCCATCCGCGGCTTCCGGTAATAGCCCTGGATCGACGCCAGCGACGACAGCTTGAACAGATTCCGCAACCCCGTCGCGTTCCCCGCGACCATCGTCATGTGCGTGTACGCACCGCCGCCCGAAACGTCCCCGCCCTCGCCGAACTCGTCCGACCCCCGCTGCGACGCCTGCCCCCAGAACACCGGCTTCTTGTGAAACCGGCTTTCCGGCGCGACGTACGCCTCGATCCCGATGATCGGCTTGATCCCGTGCTTCTTCGACGTCTGGAAAAACTCGTCCCCGCCGTACATGTTCCCGTGATCAGTCATCCCCACCGCGGGCATCCCCAACCGGGCCGCCTCCGCGAACAACGGGCCGATCTTCGCCGCACCGTCCAGCATCGAATACTCAGTGTGGACGTGCAGGTGGACAAACGATGGCATGGCCGCATTGGACCCGCCGCACCGCGCTGGCGTCCAACAACCGACACGCGCGCTCGGACCACCTCCGGTTGTGCCCCGAGGTACCGCCGGTTGGCAAGTCCACAATGGACTCGCCAACCGGCGGGTTTTATTCGTCGGAGTCGTCGTCCGCGAGCAACGCGTACAGCTTGCGCCGGGCTTCGCGAAGCACCTTTCGCGCCTCGGCGCATTGCGCCTCGCTGCCGGTGTGCGCGACCTGCGCCGCCGCCCCGGCCAGCTCGCCAATCTGCTGATACAGCGCCGCAAACCGGTCCGCGCCCGGCTCCTCGCGAGCCGAAGACTCCCAAAGCGCCGCGAACTCCTCCTCGCGCCCCGCGACGTGCTCCCGCCCCGCCTCAGTGAGATGCGCGACGCGGCGTCCGCCCTCCTCCGCCGTGCGGACCAGGCCTTCATCCTCGAGTTGCTGCAGGATCGGATAAATGGACCCCGGGCTGGGCCGCCACTCGTCATTCGTCCGGCGGCGGATCTCCTGCATCAGCTGGTATCCGTGGCGAGGCTCCTCGGCCAGGAGAGCAAGCACCGCCGGCCGCACCGGACGGGCTGGGCCTCGTCCACCGCGGGGTGGCCCGCCGAAGAACCCTCCTGGTCCGCCGGGCCCTCCCGGCCCGCCGGGAAAACCGGGGAAACCAGGAAACCCGGGAAACCCCGGCCGATGCGGCGGCCCGGGCGGCCCAGGAGGACCGGGAGGCACGGGAGGGAAGCCGCCGCGGGCCTCGAAGAAGATGCCGTCCCAGGCTCCACCGGGGTGGCCCGGGTGACCGGGGTGCTCATCCGGATGTCCCTGGTCGCCCGGATGCCCTGGAT
Organism: Amycolatopsis sp. AA4; assembly: GCF_002796545.1. Lineage (GTDB taxonomy): Bacteria > Actinomycetota > Actinomycetes > Mycobacteriales > Pseudonocardiaceae > Amycolatopsis. The sequence continues at coordinate 2,806,739 of NZ_CP024894.1, read as the reverse complement.
GCCCACCCAGATGCTCCAGGTCGCCCGGGCGCCCTGGATGCCCACCCAAATGTCCCAGGTCGCCCAGGTGGTCTGAATGCCCGCCCAAATGTCCCAGATGGTCCGAGTGCCCTGGATGCTCGCCCAAATGTCCCAGGTGGCCCAGGGGGCCTGGATGCCCTGGATGCCCGCCCGGATGACCCACGTGGCCCAGGTGCGCTGGATGCCCGCCCGGATGACCCAGGTGGCCAGGGTGCTCGCCCGGATGACCCGCATCGCCGGAATGCTCGTCAGGATGGCCCGGGAGCGCGCCGTGGTCCCCTGATCCGCCCAGGTCGCCGGAACACTCGCCCTGTTCTCCCGGGAGCGCGTGCTGCTCCCCTGGCCCTCCCGGCTGGCCGGGGTGCGCATGATGCTCCCCCGCTTCGCCCGGCCCGCCATGGTGATCGCCCGGCTCGCCCCCAGGGCGGCCCAGATGATCAGGCCAGCCGAACGCGACTCCCGGTGCGCCGAAGAGCCCGGACTGGCCGAACCTGGCCCCGGGTCCGCCGAACACGGCGTGCTGGCCGAAGCCCAGGCCTCGCCCGCCGAACAAGCCCGCCCAGCCGCGTCCGAACCAGGCCTCCAGGTCGCCGTACCCGGCCGGACGTCCGTGCCCCTCGCCCGGACCGCCTTCCCAAGGCCACCCGTGCCCTTCCCCCGGTCCGCCCGGATGTCGCCCTCTCCCCTCGCCGGGCGCGTCCGGCCTCGCTCGGCCCTCGTCCCCAGGGCGAACTGGTCCAGGCCGGCCGAAGCCGAACGGCATCCCGTGCCCCTCGAAGCGTTCCGGGCCGCCGAAGCCTCGGAACAGGTGTTCTCCGCCTGCGGTGGGTGTCATGAGTCCTCCTTCGTCGAACGATCGCCGATATGCCCACGATATATCGGCGAGTGTTCGACGGCAAGGCTGCTCGAACCCGGCGGGCGGAAAGGTCAGGAGGTTCCGGCTGGGGCGGTGGTCGCGCCTTCGCCGCCGAAGCGGATGGATTTCGCTTCCTTGCCCAGCGAGGTCAGCACGGCGACCGCGATGAGCACCGGGATCACTGTCCACAGCAGCGCGGCGGTGTAGCCCTGTGACTGCGCGATGCCCTGCTGGAGCGGCAGGTTCAGTGCGGCCAGCAGGTTGCCGAGCTGGTAGGTGACGCCGGGGAAGAAGCCGCGGATCGCGTCGGGGGACATTTCCGTGAGGTGGGCGGGGATGACGCCCCACGCGCCCTGCACCATGACCTGCATCAGGAACGAGCCGAGCGCGAGCATTCCGGCTCCGTGGTCGACGGCGAAGATCGGGATGATCGGCAGGCCCAGCACCGCGGCGCCGACGATCGTCATCCGGCGGCCGAAGCGTTCCGACAGCGAGCCGAAGACCAGGCCGCCGATGATCGCGCCGACGTTGTACAGCACGGCGATCCACGTGCTGGTCGCCGCGCTCAGGCCGGCCCCGCCGTGGTCGGTCGCCTTCAGGAAGCTCGGGTAAATGTCTTGCGTGCCGTGCGACATCCAGTTGAACGCGGTCATCAGCAGCACGAGGTACCCGAACCGGCGCAGGACCTTCGGGTTGAACAGGACGTCCTTGACCGACGTTCGCGTGACGCGCATCTTCTCCTGCGCGGCCTCCCACACCTCCGATTCCTTGACCCGCGCCCGGATCAGCAGGCTGATCAGCGCCGGGAAGATGCTCAGCACGAAGATCCACCGCCACTCCAGGCCGAGCGCGGTGTGGAACAGCAGATACGCCAGCGCGGCCAGCAGGTATCCGGCCGAGTAACCCGCTTGCAGCAGTCCCGAGAAGAACCCGCGCCGCTCCACCGGGATTTTCTCCATCGCGAGCGCCGCGCCCAGGCCCCATTCACCGCCCATGCCGATGCCGTAGACGAACCGCAGGATCAGCAGCACGGTGAAGTTCGGCGCGACCGCACACAACACCCCCGCCAGCGAGTACAGCAGGACGTCGGCCATCAGCGGGATCCGTCGGCCGGACCGGTCCGCCCACAGCCCGAACAGCAGCGCGCCGACCGGGCGCATGACGAGCGTCGCGGTGGTGATGAACGCCAGCTGGGTGGCCGTGGCCCCGAACGATTTGTCCTTGGCGATGTCCGTGAGCACGAACACGACCAGGAAATAGTCGAACGCGTCCATGCTCCAGCCGAGCCACGCGGCGAGGAACGAGTTCCGCTGATCGGCGTTGAGCTTGCGTTTTTCCTTGCCCCCGGCTGCGTTTTCGGTCACCGGCTTGGTCTACACCCGGTGCGGCGGCGAGGCAAGAGTCGCATGTGGACTCAGCGCATCCCTGACATACCAAGCAAAAGCGGAGAAATCGGGTTACTCGGGCGCTTTCGCCGAGCGAGTCAGCAGGTGCGCCTCGCGCATCCGGCCGTCCTCGGTGAACTGTCCGAAGAATGACACTTCGATCTCGAGCTCCTTTCCTCGCTGGCGAACGTGCAGCGTGTACCGCGCGGCGAGGCGATCCCCGTCGGCCATCGCCTCGTGAACTTCGATCCGGCTCTCCGGCCGGTTTTTCCGCACCGGACGGCAATGCGCGACCAGCCGTTCGCGGTCGATCCGGACCCCGTCGGCGATCTGCACGACGTCGGGCGTGTGATAGCGGTCGACCACCGTCGCCGCGTCCTCGTCGGTGCGCACCAGATCGTCGGTGAACGACGTGAAGAAGCGTGCGATGAATTCCTTCGGATCTGTGCGTTCGAGCGTGTCCATGAACCCCTCCCAGATGAACTCTGACACACTGTAAGATATCCGGTGAGGCCAAGTTTGACAAGGTGTAAGAGATGGCAAAACTCCGCGCTGACGCCCAACGCAGCCGTGCCGCGATCCTCGACGCGGCGCTCGACGTGCTGGAAGCAGATCCGGACGCGAGCGTCGAAGGCATCGCCACGGCGGCGGGCGTCACCCGCCAGACCGTGTACGCCCATTTCCCGTCCCGTGAACGGCTTCTGGCGGCGGTGCTCGACCGGCTCACCGAGGAAGCCGTCGACGCGATGGACGCCGCGGGCCCGGACACCGGCCCAGCCGCGGACGCGATCCTGCGGGTACTCGCCGCCGCGCGCCGAGCGTCCGCGCGCTATCCGATGCTGCTGCGCCGGTTCTCCTCGACGGCAACCTCCGCAGAGGAGGGACGCGAGCAACACGAGCCAGTCGCCGACCGCTTGCGAAGGATCGTCGAACGCGGGCAACACGCCGGCGAGTTCGACCGTCAGCCGCCGTCGGACTGGCTGGTCACGGTGATCATCCAACTAGGCCACGCCGCCGCGACCGAGGCTGACGCCGGACGACTTTCCCCGGTTGAAGCCGAAAAAGAACTGTCCGCCACGGTGCTGCGAGTACTAGGCGCGTCCTGACGCCTCAAATCGCGACGCGCGACTGCACCCGACGCCCGATGTCCCGTGCCCAAGCCCGAATCCGCTCCCAGTCGCGAAAATCCCCGGCCCGGCTGCCGCGTGCCATCAGCTTCTCCAGCACCCCGTCGGCCAGCGCCGGATCAAGCCGCCCGCCAAACGTCTCCGTACGCCCCGCATCAATCGCGGCGGCCAGCAACGTCACCCGCGCGGGGAGACTCACCCGGGTGATATTCGCCCCCGGACCACACGGTCCACTGTGGAACAGCCAAACGGGGCGCTCCCGCAGCGCTTCGGTGTGGCGTTCCAGCAACCGCACCGCCTCAGGCCGCCACCGCGCGTAGTAAAGGGCGCTGCCCACCACCACCGCCCCGTACTCCGTGACGCTGTCGACCTCGCCCGCATCCCGCACGTCCACCACAAACTCGGCAGCACGCAACTCCTCGCCGACGACTTCGGCGATCTCGCGAGTGCCGCCATGCTTGCCCGCATACGCGACGAGGACGTTGATCATGCCCTCATTGTCCACCCCAGCAGCGACTCGCGCCCGCTCCACCAACCGCGGCCCGCCACCCCAACGACAGCCAGACCCAACAAACCGCAGCCGATGCACCCAACCACCGAGGCACCAACCAAACCGCCGCCGACGCACCCAACCACCGGGGGCACCCAGCCCCTCCCCCAACCCCGATACGAAGCCTCCCTGCGGGCGGTGGGTGCTTGTCAAGGCATCTTTCCCGCCTTGACAAGCACCCGCTGCCCGTCAGCACAATGAAAATTCGGGGTGCCCCACGCAACCCACCAAAAGCAATGTCGCCCGCCAGGGCGACGAGCCGTCACAACGTCCGAGGACGAGAAGCCAACCCCCCAAAAACCGTCTGCACCAACGCAAGCCCAATCAACACCCCAAGCGCAGGCGTCCAAGACGAAGCAACATCATGCACCGCCCCAATAACAACCGGCCCCACCGCAGCAAGCGTGTACCCGGCCGACTGTGCCATCCCGGACAACGCCCCAGCGTCGGCATAATCCTTGGTACGCAATCCAAACAGCGACAACGCCAACGCCAACGTCGTCCCGCCCGCGAACCCGGCCATCACCGCCCACAACACCGCGGCCCCAGGCGCCGCCAAAAGCCCAGTCAACGCGGTCGTCAACAGCAACGACCCGGCAATCGCGACCACCCGCTGATCCGGCAGCCGATGAATGAGCGCGGAGCACACCAAGCTGCCAGCAAGTCCGGAAAGATTGAACAACAACTGATGGAACCCAGCGGTCACGGAACTGATCCCGGCCGCGTGCTCGATCGACGACAGCCAGGTCACCAGCACATAGAAGGCAAGCGACTGCAGCCCCATGAAAATGGTGACCTGCCAAGCCAGCGCGCTAGTCCACGGCCGCGCAGCACCGGTCGTCCGCGCGAGGGCAGGCGCGGCAGCGGAACGACGCAACTGCGGCAGGAAAACCCCGAGCGCAACGAGCGCGAGCCCGGCCCACACCCCCAGCGACAACCGCCACCCGCCCGCTTGCTGCCCGGCCAGCGGAACCGCGACCCCGGCGGCGATCGCGGCGACCCCGGACTGGACCGCGGTGTACGTCCCGGTGATCGGCCCGATCCGGGTGGGAAAATCACGTTTGACGAGCGCCGGAAGCAGGACGTTCAGGATCGCGATGGCAACCCCGAGCAGCGCGGTGCCGACCCACAGCAGCACCTGCGGCGGGGTGGAGCGCAGCAGAATGCCGATCGCGAGCAGCAGCACCGCCGCGCCGAGCGCCCGCTCGAGCCCCAGCTTCGCGGCGACCTTGGGCGCGATCGGCGAGCATACGGCGAACGCGATGAGCGGCACGCTGACCAGCACCGAGGCGGCGACGGAGGAAAGCCCCTGGTCGGCTTGGACGAGGCTGAGGATGGGGCCGAGGCTGGTGATGGCGGCACGCAGGTTCGTCGCGATCAGCAGGACGCCGATCAGGATGAGCGCGGGGCGCAGCGGAGTCGCCCGTTCAGAGGCGGGAGCGGCGGGGCCGGGGCGAGCGGTCATGCGGCAACCTCCGCTAGTCGTGCTGAGGGCCAGAGAGCGGTTTGCGGAACGCGGTTGCTGGCGGGGATCGGCTCAGGACGCAGGGCGGTCATGCGACAGCCTCCGTGCCAGTCGACACCGGCACCCAAGGGAATTCGCCAAGGCCGAAAGGCCACACTCGGCTCAAACCGCAGCGCCCTCCCCCGCTCGGCCGCCCCCACAGCGAGGCGAATGGTCCTGCCACAACCTCCGCACCGACAAGCCCGGCAGACGCGATTCGCGAGCCAGGACCGACCCCGGAACCGAGCCCCACGCGGTAAACGCCCCAGCCGACCACCGCACCGGCCCGACAACGACCGGACCGGCCACCCCGCCGCGAGGTCATGTCCGCCCCGTACGCCGGAACCCGCCCGCAGAACCGCTCATCAGGCCCCCTCCCCGGCGCACCGCCGGATCAGCCGGAATATTCCAGCCCGCCCACCGAAAACGCAGGCGGCGGGACGGGCGGAATCACCGCTTCCGATCTTGCCCCGTCGCGAGCCAGGTCGGCAACAGCCTTACCGGTACCCGAGCCTTACCGGTACACGGATTCGTAGGCCGCGCTCAATTCGCGGTGCAATTCGGTCGAGTCGGGCAGGTGCTTGCCGTCCAGGGTGTGCACGCGCGTCAGTTTCCGGACCGACGACGCGACGAAAACCCCGTCCCCGGTGAAGAGATCGTCCACGGTCAGCCTCTCGATCTTCGCCGTGAAACCGGCCCGTTCGGCTCCCCGGTAGACCGCGGCCTGCGTCGTCCCGGGGAGGATGCCGATGATCGGCGGCGGCGTGTACAGGGTCCGGTCGCGCACGAGCACCACCGAAACCGTCGGGCCTTCCAGCACCGAACCGTCGGTCGCGGTGAAGATGACGTCCGACGCGCCGCGGCGGTCCGCCTCGCGCAGGGCGGCCATGTTGACCGCGTAGGACAGCGTCTTGGCGCCCAGCAGCAGCCACGGCGCGCGTTCGGCCAGACCGGGTTCGATGCCGCGTTCCAGGGTGATCGCGGCGATCCCCTCGGTGCGTTCGCGCAGCATTCTCGGGCTGATTTCGAGGCCGAGCGCGAAGGCGGTCGGAGGGGAATCGGGTTCGCTGTCCAGTCCCCTGGTGTAGATGAGCTTCATCGCGATTTCGCTGTCGTCGGGCCAGGCGTCGACCACCGCGCGGATGGCCCGTTCCCACTGCGCGTCGTCCGGCTCGGGCAGTTCCATCATCCGCGCCGAACGGGCGAGGCGGTCCAGGTGCAGGTCCAGTTCCCTCGGTTCGCCGTCCTCGATCAGGACGGTCTCGAACACACCGTCCCCGCGGAGCAAGCCCAAGTCGGCGACCTTGATCTGGGGATCGTCCGGGTCGGCTACGGTGCCGTCCAGGTAGCCAAGAACACGCACGTCGCAATCCTTTCGTCACGGAGGCCGAACGGGAGGATCAGGCCCCGACCCGCTCGGCGAGAACGGTGGCGAACCGCAGCGCGCTGCCGTCGCCGAACGGCAGGTTGAGAGACGGTTCGCAGATGTCGAGTTCCAGCACCCGAGGCTGTCCCCGGTCGTCGCGGACCAGGTCGACCCGGCCGTACAGCAGCGGACGGTCCAGGCCCAGATGGCTCGCGGCGGCGTCGAGGGCGGCCGAGGCGACCGCGCGTTCGTCCTCGTCGGCGACGCGCGGGGTGCGGAAGTCGAGCGTCGGAACGTGCACGGTTCCGTCCGGCAGCAGCATCGCGGCCTTGCGGATCGCGTGGCTGTACTGCCGGTCGAAGTAGATCAGGTTCGTTTCGCCGTTCCGGTCGACCGACTCGAGATACGGCTGGAGGAGCGCGTGCCCGCCCTCGCCGAACAGCTTCGACAGATGCGCGGCGGCCTCGGAAGCCGCCGGCCGGGGGAAGCGGCGGACATTGCGCGAATACGCGCCGATTCCCGGCTTCACGACGATTTCCATCGCGTCGCGATGCTTGTCCAGCACTTCCCGCACCACGACGTCGGGATCGTCCCCCGACGAAGCGAACCGGCTCGGCACGACCGGGACGCCGAGCGCGGCCAGATCCGCCAGATAGGACTTGTCCAGCGCCCACCTGGCGACCGCGAGCGGGTTGAGCAGGAGCGTCGCCTCTTCGACCCGTTGGCACCACGCCAGGAAGTCCGGCAACTGGTCGACGTAGTTCCACGGCGAGCGCAGCACGACCGCGTCGAACCGCGCCCAGTCGACCTCAGGGTCCTCCCATTGGCAGACCTCGGTGTCGAGACCGACTTTCGTGCAGGCCTCGCGCAGCAGCGGCATGTCGTAGTCGATGGGCAGGCTGACGCGGTCGGTCACGAGTGCGACAGTGGTCATCGAGCAGTTCCCCCGATCGGGACGGTGCGGGTCACCACGGCAGGACCTTCCCGGCGTGCACGTAGCTGCCGGTCGGGCCGTGCTCGTCGAGCAGGGCGAGTTCGACGCTGGTCACGGCGCCGTCGGGCGGCTCCTGGTCGCCGGCCCCGTCGTTCATTCCGGTTCTCGTGTAGCCGGGGTGGGCCGAGTTGACCTTGATCGGCGTGTCCCGCAGTTCGTACGCCAGGTGCACGCTCCACGAATTCACCGCGCTTTTCGTGGCGCTGTAAGCCGGAAGCGCCTTGAAGGTGTCGCTGTAGGTGTAGGACTCGGGATCGCTGTGCAGGGTCAGCGACCCGAGCAGGCTCGACACGTTGACGATCCGCCCGGCCGCCGACTTCCGGATCAGCGGCAGCAGCGCCAGCGTCGTCTCGACCAGGCCGAACAGGTTGGTGTCGAAGGTTTCCCGCCATTCGGCCAGCGTCTGCTGCGACGGCCGTTTGCCGTACTTCTCGATCCGCACGGCCGCGTTGTTGACCAGGATGTCGAGCTTTCCGTAGCGGGTTTCCAGCTCCGCCGCGGCAGCCTCGATGCTCTTCGCGTCCGTCACGTCGAGCTGAAGCCCCTCGACGGCGAGGCCCGCGTCGCGCAATCCCGCCGCGGCCGTCTCGACCGCCGCTTCGTCCCGCCCGCTGAGCACCACGCGGACGCGGCGTTCGGCGAGCTGGCGCACGATCTCGAACCCGATGCCGCGGTTGGCGCCGGTGACCAGCGCGATGGTGCTCTCCACATCGTCTCGCTCTCTTCTCGGTGCGGCGGTCACAGGGTGGACAGGAATTTCGCCACCGGCGGACCGAAACTGTCGAGGTCCGCCAGGAACGCGTCGTGGCCGAGATCGGACTCCAGCGCGAGGAACTCCACGTCCGCGCCGCCCGCCCGCAGTCCGTCGGCGATCTCCCGCTGCTGGTGCAGCGGGAACAGGACGTCGGTCTGTGTGCCGATCACGAGCGCCTGGTCGACCCGCAGCGCCGCCAGCGCCTCGGCGGTGCCGCCGCACAGTTCGCCGAGGTCGAACCAGTCCATGCTGCGGCTGAGATAGAGGTAGCTGTTGGGATCGAACCGGCGCACGAAGCGGCGCGCGTGATGGTCCAGGTAGAACTCGACGGCGAACTCCGGTCCGAACCCGGTCTCCCCTGGCCCGGATCTTTCGCGGCCGAACCGGCGTTCCCATTCCTGAGCCGACCGGTACGTGGTCATGCCGATCTTGCGCGCGGTCAGCATTCCGCGTTCCGGGTAGCGCTCCGGAACGTAGCGGCCGTCGTTCCACAGTGGATCGGACCGGATCGCTTCCCGTTGCAGGGAACGGATCGCGATCGAGTACGGCAGCGACTGCGCCGCCGCGGAGATGCTGACGTGGCTGCGCGCCAGCTCCGGATGCCGGGCCAGCAACGCCAGCGCGCTCATCCCTCCCATCGACGCGCCGACGACGCACGCCAGCCGCTCGAAACCCAGGTGCCGCACCGTATGCGCCGCCGCGTCCGCGATGTCCTCAATGGACAGTTCGGGAAACCCGAGCCGGTACGGCTGCCCGGTCGCCGGATCCGTCGAAGCGGGCCCGGTCGATCCGTGGCAGCCGCCGAGCGAGTTCACGCAGACCACGTGCCACTGGCCGGTGTCGATCGGCTTGCCCGGCCCGACCATCGACTCCCACCAGCCCGGGCTCGGGTCCTCCGGACTGGACGCGGCGTGCGCGTTCGGCGAGAGCCCGGTGAGCAGCAGCACCACGTTGTCCCCGGCTCGGGACGGCTGCCCGAAGGTCTCGTAGGCGACCCGCGCGCCGTGCAGCACGCCGCCGCGTTTCATCGCGAAGCTCTCCGGCAGCCGCGCGAACCGCGTGGCCGGAGGAATGAACTCGTGCATCAGGCGTCCCCAGTGGTCGTGCGTCACTCGCCGAGCGAGGCCAGCCATTCGTCGTCCGAACCGTCGCTGATCCCTTCGAACCAGAAGCTGGACAGATACCGTTCGCCGGTGTCGGGCAGCATCGCGAGCAGCACCGCGCCCTCGGGCGAGTTCTCCGCTTCGCGCAGGGCGGCGGCGAGGGTCGCGCCCGCGGACATGCCGGCGAAGATCCCCTCCTCGGCGGCGAGGCGGCGCGCGGTGTCCCTGGCCAGCTCGTCGTCGATCGTCACCAGCTCGTCGATCACGGTGCGGTCCATGACGCCGGGAACGAAGTTCGGAGCCAGGCCCTGCAGCTGGTGCAGATTCCAGGACTGTCCGGCCAGCACGGCCGCCTTTTCCGGCTCCAGCACGACGGTCCGCACGTCCGGGCGGGCGAGCTTGAGCATCTGCCCGACACCGGTGATGGTGCCGCTCGTGCCGAATCCGGTGACGAACGTGTCCAGCCGTTTCCCGGCGAAGTCGGACAGGATCTCCGCGGCCGTGGTCTCCCGGTGGTACGCGGGGTTCGCCGGGTTCTCGAACTGGCGGGCGCGGAACCAGCCGTGCTTCTCGGCCAGTTCGTCGGCGATCCGGTTGCCGCCGAGGCTGCCGAGGTGTCCGGGGAACAGCAGCACCTTGCCGCCGTACGCGCGGATCAGCTTGCGCCGCTCCACCGAGTACGTGTCGCCGAGAACCGCGACGAACTGGTACCCGCGCGCGGCCGCCACCATCGCCAGCGCGATGCCGACGTTCCCGGACGTGCACTCCACGATCGTGTCGCCGGGCTTGAGCGCTCCCCGCGCCTCGGCGTCGAGAACGATGGCGAGCGCCAGCCGGTCCTTCACCGAACCGCCCGGGTTGAACGATTCGACCTTGACGTACACCGAGACGTGCCCGGGCGCCATCCGGTTCAGCCGCACGATCGGCGTGCGGCCGATCGCGTCAAGAATGCTGGAGTACAGCGGCATGACGGAAACCTCCTTCGTACACAGTGACGGCCGGACCGGCCAGGACGATCGGCTCCTCCTCGGACGGCCAGCCGACCCGCAGCTCGCCGCCGGGCACCTCGACCGCGACGTCCCGGCCGAGCCGCCCGGCCCGGATCAGCACCGCGGCGGCGGCGCACGCCCCGCTCCCGCAGGCGAGCGTCTCGCCCGCGCCGAACTCGTGGACCCGCAACCGGATCCGGTCGCGCGCGACGACCTCGGCGAACCCGACGTTGACCGTCGGCGGCAGCCCGGGCAGCGCCCGCACGGCCGGGCCGAGCCGCGCCACCGAGCCGCCGCCGACGTCGTCGACCTCGAGCACCGCGTGCGGGTTGCCGGTGGAGGCCGCGGCGAAGCGGACGGAAGTCCCGTCCGCCAGCACCGCCTCGTACCAGCCGTCCCGGCCCGCGAAGCCGGTCAGCGGGATCTCCTCGGGAGCGAACCGGGGAACGGTCAGCCCGATGCTGAACTCGTTGTCTCCCAGCACTTTCACCGGATGCGTGCCGCTCGGACTGTCGATTTCGAACGACGGCGGACGCGCGAGCCCGGCCCGGACGAGCCAGGAGGCGACGCAGCGGGCGCCGTTGCCGCACTGCAGCGAGCTTTCGCCTTCTCCGGTCCAGATCTCGAACGCCGCGACCGCGGTGGTGCTGCGCGGCGGCCGGATCCCGAGGATCAGGTCGCAGCCGACGCCGGTGTGCCGGTCGGCGAGCGCCCGGCACAGGTCCGGCGACGGCGCGGGCGCGTCCCGCAGGTCGAGTACGACGAAATCGTTGCCGCACCCGTGCATTTTGGTGAACGCAAGCGTAGGGCTCACCCGCGCCGCCTTCCGGTCGTCGTGCGCTCGTTCATCGCACCGCCGCGGTCGCGAACACCGGCGCGATCATGTCCACAATGGACTCTGTCGCGCGGGCGTCGGTGCTTTCGTCGCCGGTCGCGGCGAATTCGGCCAGTTCCAAGCCGAGGACGTCCGCGGCCGGGACGGCTTCGAGGATCTCGCGGATCTTGGCGGGCAGCAGGCCGTCCGGCACGTGGTAATCGGCCGGGACGGTGCCCGGTTCGAGCACGTCCCAGTCGATGTGCACCCAGACCCGCGCGCCGCCGACCGCCGCCGCGACCCGCTCGCCGGTGACGTCCGCCGGGGCGAGGATCCGGACGCCCGCCTTGTCCAGCAGCTCGCGTTCGGGCGCGTCGATATCGCGCGCGCCGACCAGGACGACCCGGCTGGGGTCGACGCCGGCCCCTTGCCCGCTGTCCCACAGGCCGCACGCGCCGGAGAGCGCCATTCCGCCCAGATAGCCCGATTCCGTGGTGTCCGGGGTGTGGAAATCGCCGTGCGCGTCGATCCACAGCACCGCGCAGTCCGGGTACGCCCGAACGGCTGCGGGCAGCGTCGCCAGGCTGGCCGAACAGGTGTTGGCCGCGAGCACCGTCCGCCGTCCGGCCGCGACGCTCGCCGAAACCGCTTGCGCCAGACCGGAAAGCGTCCTCTCGGCCGCGCGGAGGCTGGCCGGCCAGTCGTCGTCCTCCGGACCGGCGGGCGTGCCGACGTACCGCGGTTCGGCGCCGTACCGCTCTTCCAGCGCCCGCGCCGTGCGAGCCGCGCCCTCGATCATTCCCGCGCCGCGGTCGCCGATGCGGCCTTGGGAAACGATCACTTCCATCATCGCCTGTCTCCGATCAGATAGGGGCGGCTGCCCCGTCCGGCTGCGCGATTTCGGCTGCCCGGAAGGAAAACGGGCAGGTGTCGGTGCGGTCGACGTCTTCCTCGGGCAGGCCGTACTGCCACCATTCGAGCCCGGCGACGCCGTAGGAGCCGAGCTGGCGGGCGCGCGGGGCGCCGTCGTAGCGGTCGATCCTCGCCCGGATGTTGCTGCGGACCTTGCGGCCGCTCGGGGTGTCGCCCGCGACCGCGTCGAACCGCTCGCGCGGGTTGACCACGAGCACGAAATGCTCGCCGAGGTTGCGGCTGCGCCGGACCTCGTGCGCGGGGCTGCTCATGTTGAAGAACAACGGCATTCCGTTGAAGCACATGGACCACGAGCTTTCGCCGGGGTCGGTGCCGACGTTCTCCGGCCACGGGGCCGGGTCGACGTGGTGCAGCTTCTGGATCACCTTCCAGCCGAACGCCTGGTACCCGGCGACCGACCCGGCGGACACGGCCGCGGGCGAGAACACGATCAGCAACGGGTACGCGGTGTCGAGATGACCGTTCCAATTCCGGGAAAGCTCGACGTAATCGGCGAGTTCCGCGCCGAGCTTCGCGATCGCGTCCGGTCCGGCGTCCTCGGCGAAGGCGAACAGCAGCAGCCTCTTCCGGAACGCGTTTCTCGAGAACACGCAAGGGAAATCGCGGTCGGTGAGCTTGGACTCGACGTCGCGGAAGGCGCGGGCGCGCCAGTCGTTTCCGGACGTTTCGGCCTCCTGCTGGGTGATCAGGGTCGTGCTGCGGGATTCGAGCAGTCGATGCATTTCCGGCCCTCCGGGAATATTCTTCCTCGGGATACGTGGTCCTTTCCGCCGTCCGGCCGGGCCGCGGTCGCGCGGATGTCGGTCGAGCAGGAGTTTCTCCGGCGATCCCGCTGAACGGATTCCGGCCGGTCGACGGCCGCCCCGGTGCGGCGTCGATCGTCCGGGCACGGGTGCGCCGCCGGCCGCTGCGGACGGTGGCGCGCGTGGTCGTGCTCGTGCTCGGAAGCACGCCGCTCGGGGCGCGGCGTGCCGATTGGTTTCTGCGATTACGGGGTGTTCGCGCAGCCGATCGGTCCGGTGCCGCCGGCGGCGCGTCCGGGGCTCACCCGCACCCGTCCGTCCCGGCGCGGCGGTGTGCGAGAGCCGCGACGCGGAGCCGCTGGCGTTGTTCCCCCACTGGACCAGGGCTGCCCCACAGACTCTATGGAGCCCGGCAAACCCGCGCAGCGACCATCCGGGTGAACAACATTCTACGCGAATTCCCGAAATAACACGGAATGTGTCGAGACAAGCGCCGGAACCGACCAATTCGCCTGCGACATCCGGCGGAATCCGCGAGTACGGGCTTGCGATATCGCTTGCGACCACTGGTCCGGACCACTGAAACCGGCTGTCGCTGCGGACAAAACGCCTATGTCCACAGTAGACATTCGGTACGCGGGCGTTCCGCGCCGAAAACGTTCGGAATTTCTTGGCGAACTGCTCATCGGTGCTTCACGCGGCGGCTGAACTCCGCGCGGCGGGCAACCTGGTCCGGCGCGAAACCTATTTCCGGGAAGGCGCTCGTGACACCGCCCGATTTCTCGGCGACCGGGCCCCGGAGATCCTGCGCCGGCACGCCCTTCTCCTGGTCAAACCGGACGGCCTCGCTGCGCCCGGTGCTCGACTGGCTGGCCGGACAGGGATTTGCCGTGCGGGCCCGTGCAGCGTCCGGCCTGCTGGACCAGCACAACCGCAGCCTCAGCTACGTCCACGTCGCCGACGAGCCCGCGGACCTGATCCGGGAAATCGCGCTGCTGCTCGACCCGGCGCAGCGGCGAGAAACACTGAACGGACTCGCCGCTGGCTCCCCGACCGGTCTCCCGGTGCTTGAACAAGCTCTCGCGGCCGAAGCCGCCGCCACCCCCGCGTACCTTCGACCCCGGCGCGGCTGCGGACGCGCTCAAGCGGCGTCCGCTGTAACCAGCGCTACCTCGCCTGCGCGGTCCACGCCTCCGCGGAAACGGCTGGCAGCAACGCATGCGGCACCGGACGTTCGTTGTGCACCACGAACGACGCTGTCACGATCACGTCCCAGCGGTCGGCCTTCTCGAAGGGCACCAGCTCAGCCAGCTCGTCCCAGCTGATCCGGTCCCCGTCCGCCACGACGCGCCGCAACCGGGCCGCTGCGGCCTCGCCCGCCAGCGGGGCCAGCCGGGTCAGCGTCGCGTCGAGGTCCAGGTCGTGCGCCGGGCAGTCCGCTTCGAGGGCGGAGATCTCGGCTCGCGCCCGCGCCGTGCGGTCCTCGGCCAGGTGCGCGCGCAGGTCCTCGAGAAACCGGAGCCGCTCCGGACGGTCGAGGAAAATCGTCAGCTCGCGCACGATGTCCGCCGGTTCGTCGCCGACGTGCACGAAGTTCAGGATCCGGTTGGGCGGGTTCAGCTTCGTGCGCAAATGGTGCGGCCGGCGCTGTGCCGGATCGCCGACGCCCTTCAGCTCGCTCAGCCGGACCGTCGCGGGCAATCCCGCGACCGGGCGCACGTCGCGGGCCAGGAACAGCAGCACGTCGTTGGTGAGATACCAGAAGGTGCACAGCTGGAGCCGGTCGACGGTGTAGATGTGCCAGTCGTAACGCCACACCTCGCGCATCGAATGCCGGGTGTAGCCGAACCGGGTGGTGGCGACCGGCACGAAACCGTTGTCCGCCAGGTACTCCAGGATCGGGCCGAGCCTGCGCCCGACCACCGCGTCCGGTTTGGCCACGAGCATCGCCAGCCCGCCGAGCACCTCGGCCGCGTCGTCCCCGAAGACGGAAAGCACGTCCGCCCAGCCCTCGCGGAAGTACAGGTCGCAGCCGAACACCTCCCGTTTCTCTGGCACGACCGACAACCGCCGCCACTGCTCGGTCGTCGGCATCCCGGCGACCCGGTCCTCCCTGCCCGGCGTCCAGATCATCCGCTCATCCTGGCACCCCGCGCCGGGCTTCCCCCGTCCCGGCGTCCGCTGCGGGTATCGTCGGCGGCCCGGACGACAGGAAGGGTGGACGCGTGGCCAGGCAGCGGGTTCCGGTAGTGCTCGTGGCGGGTTTTCTCGGGGCGGGGAAGACCACGATGCTCAACCATCTGCTGGCCAACCGCCAAGGGGTCCGGGTCGGGGTGGTGGTCAACGACTTCGGCCAGGTGAACATCGACGCGCTCGCGGTCGCCGGGCAGGTCGACACGATGGTGTCGCTGGGCAACGGCTGCCTGTGCTGCGCGGTCGACGCGAGCGGGCTGGACGCGATGCTGGGCAAGCTGTCGCGGCCCGAGGCCGGCATCGACGTGATCGTGGTGGAGGCCAGCGGGATCGCCGAGCCCCGCGACCTGCTGCGGCTGATGATCGCCAGCGAGAACCCGGACATCCGGTACGGCGGGCTGGTCGAGGTCGTGGACGCGGTGGAGTTCGAGGCCACGCGGGCGCGGCATCCGGAGCTGACCGAGCATCTGCGCGTGGCCGACCTGGTGGTGCTCAACAAGGTCGACCGGGTCGAGGCGGACGTGCTGGCCAAGGTCCGGGCCGTCGTCGAGGAGCACGCGCCCGGGGTGCCGATGCTGGAGACCGAGCGGGGGCGGGTCGATCCGGGGTTGTTTTTCGATCCCCGGCCTCCGGAAGACTACGGACAGTTGTCTTTCGACGATCTGCGGGAACATGATCATTCCGAGCATTTGCACGCGCGGTACGAGAGCGTGACGTTCACCGCCGATCGGCCGCTTTCGCCTCGGCGGTTTCTCGCGTTTCTGGAGAGTCGGCCCGCTGGGCTTTACCGGGTCAAGGGCCAGGTGGATCTCGGGTCTGCCCAGTCCCGGTCGCGGTTCGGATTGCATACCGTCGGCGCGTTTGTGCAGGTCGAACGCTCGACCTGGGGTACTGGACCGCGACGGACCGAACTGGTGCTGATCGGGGCCGGGATTGATTCCGGCGCCATTGAGCGGCAGCTCGCGGCGTGTGTGGCCGAAGACGAAGCGCCGGACGAGCGGGGCCTTTTGCGGTTTCTCCGGTATCTGGACGAGCCCGAGGAAGAGCGCCACGCCGAAGAAGCGTAAAGGCGCGGATTTGCGGCAGCGGAGTCGCAGGATGTCTTCGTAGCTCGGACCAGCCTCTTTGGAGGACTAGTTCCATGGCGGAGACGATTGCGGCCCGGTGGTACCTCGTAGGTGCGCTGCCGGAGGACGATCCGGTCGCGCATGTGATGACTCGGGCGGACGATCTGCGGTACCGGCGGTCCGCGTGCGGGGAGCGGGAATCGCGCACCTGGACACCGATCGATCTGACCGCCCCGGGGACGGGGCACGTCACGCCTTGTCCCGGGTGCGCGGGCACTTTGGCCGGAGTGCCGGTAGGGGTCGGCGCACAGGAGCAGTTGGCGTTCGACCTGCCGTTGGGGTGAGGCCCGCCGGGTCATTCCTCGGCGGGCGCCTTCTTCGCCCGGCTCGGCGCGACCCGAGGCGGTTCGTTCGGCATCTTCGGATACACCGGCGGCCACGGCGCGTCCATCAGCCCGCCGGCCAGGTCCTCTCGCGACATTTCCAGCAGCGCCTCGATCGACTGCGGCCGGTCGTTCGCGCCAGCCCACGGATCTCCTCGTTCGGCGACCAGTGCCGGGACTGTCGAAAGCGTCAAGGTGTCCGGCTCTACTGTCGCCAGTTCGTCCCAGGCAATCGGCGTGGAAACCTGTCCGCCGACCCTCGGGCGCACACACCAAGCTCCGAAGACCGTCTTATGCGGCGCGTTCTGGTTGAAGTCCACGAAAACTCGCGAGCCGCGTTCTTCCTTCCACCACTGTGCGGTGATCAGGTCGGGATGCCGCCGTTCCAAAGCCCTTGCCAACGCCACCGCGGCGGCGCGTACTTCGTAGCCGTCCCAGCGCGGTTCCAGCATGGAATACAGGTGCAGGCCGCGCGAACCCGAGGTCTTCACGTAGACCTCGATCCCCAGCTCAGCGAGGAATTCGCGCACCAGTACCGCTGCTTCGCGCAGTTGCGGGAAGCCGATTCCGGGCGACGGGTCGAGGTCGATCCGCAGTTCGTCCGCGATTTCCAAGGCCGCCGCGCGGTTTGGCCATACGTGGAAGCCAAGACAGCCCTGGTTGACCGCCCACAGGATGTGCGCCAGATCCGCGGCGACCAGTGCGTCGCTGGTGGTGCCGTTCGGCGTGGAAACGACGGCGGTGGTCAACCAGGCAGGGGCGTTCTTGGGTGTGCGTTTCTGGAACCACGATTTTCCGCCCGCACCGTCTGGATAGCGTTCCAGCAGCAAAGGGCGTCCGCCGAGCCGGTCCAGCAGCGGACCCGCGACAGCTTGGTAATAGCGGACGAGATCGAGCTTGGTTTCTCCGCGTTCCGGGAAATAAACCTTGTCCGGACTGGAGATCGTCAATTCCACGCCGTCGACTTCCAGCGGCACGCCGCTCATCGGGCCTCCCCGAACAAATCCGCCAGTTCGGCCGGCGCGGCCTCTTCCAGTTGCGCGTAGGTGCACGATTCCGGGGTCCGGTCCGGACGGAAACGCACCAATCGTCCGCCGTGGCGGAAACGGCCGCCTTGCAGGTGTTCGTAGCGCACCTCGGCGACCTGTTCCGGGCGCAGCGGTTCCCACGACAGGTCCTTGTCCGGAGCCCACCGGCTGTTGGTGCCCGGCCGGCGCACCTCCTCGGACTGCCATTCCGCCCAGGTGCGCCACGGATGCCCGTCGAGCGCGTTCTCCCGCCACGGGGCCAGCTCCTCGACCAGCTCCCGCCGCCGCGCCGCGGTGAAGCTGCTCGCGACGCCGACGTGGTGCAGCGAACCCTCCTCGTCGTACAGGCCGAGCAGCAGCGATCCGACGCCCTTGCCGTCCTTGTGCCACCGGAAACCGGCCACGACGCAGTCCGCGGTGCGCTCGTGCTTCACCTTCAGCATGACGCGTTTGTCCTGCTCGTACGGCAGATCAGCGGGCTTCGCCATGACCCCGTCGAAACCCGCGCCCTCGAACCGGGTGAACCAGTCCTGCGCGGTGTCCGGATCCGTCGTGAGCGGGGTCAGGTGCACCCGCTGCAGGCCGGTCGACGGCGCGAAAATCCCCTCCAGCGCCCGCCGCCGTTCGGCGAACGGTTCCCCGGTCAGGTCCCGCTCCCCCAGCGCGAGCAGGTCGAACGCGACGAAGCTGGCCGGCGTCTCCTCCGCGAGCTTCCGGACGCGGCTGGCCGCCGGGTGCAGCCGCAGCTGCAACGCCCCGAAATCCAGCCCGCGCGGCGTGACCAGCACGATCTCGCCGTCGACCACGCATTTCTCCGGCAGCGCGTCGCGCAGCAGCTCGACCAGCTCCGGGAAGTACCGGGTGAGCGGCCGGTCGTTGCGCGAGCCGAGTTCGACCTCGTCGCCGTCGCGGAACACGACGCACCGGAAGCCGTCCCACTTCGGCTCATACCAGAACCCGCCGTCCCGCGGCACCTCGTGCACGGCTTTGGCGAGCATCGGCCGCACCGGCGGCATCAGGGGTAGCTCCACCTGCGCGATCCTAAGCGGACCAGAGGCTGACCTGCACCTTTTTACCAGCGCGCCAGCACCAGCCCGCCTCGCGGCTTCGGCGTGAAATACGTGGCCTTCCGCGGCATCCGCCGTCCCGCCGCGTGCACCGCCCGCACCGTCTCGAACGGCACCGGGGCCAGCTGCACCACCGCGTCCGCGTCCGGCGGGACCGGACTGCCCGGCAGCAGCGGGCGCACGTGCGGGCCGTCCGGGTCGAGGCCGAGCGCCGAGCCGAGGAGCGTTTGCTCCACCACCTCGTGGTCGATGATCAGCGGATCCGATTCGGGCAGCCGCATCCGCAGCACGCGCGATCCGGCCAGTACCACCGCCGTGCCCGGGCAACCAGGCGGAGTCGCGTCCGCCGACCAGGCCACGTCCAGCCCGGCCGCCTGCCAAGCCGCGTACAGGCTCTCCGCGGTGTGCCCGGTGCCGAGGAGCACCCGGTTGATCGCCCGGATCTCCAGCTGCGACCCCGCGGTGACCAAGGCCAGCAGCTGCCCGCTCCCGGCCGCCGCCGCGACCCGGTGATTCCCGTCCGCCACCAGCAGATCGCTCGCCGACGCGGCGTCCAGCAGCCGTTCCTGCAGTTCGCCCGGCCGCACCACCCACAGCTCGTGCGCCAGCCCCGCCCGGTCCACAGTGGACACGTCAGGATCCGCCGAACCCGCCGCTTCCTTGACCGCCGCGGTCAGCTCCGCGGCGTCGCCGACCGGCACGAGCAACGCGGCGCTCGTCGCGCACCCGAGGCCGTCCAGCACGGCCGCGCGCTCGGCGACCACCTCCGGATAGACCTCCTCGGTGTGCTTCACGTGCGCCCCGGCCGACGTCAGCTCGCGGACGTCGACCAGGCACAG
The DNA here is from genome assembly GCF_002796545.1 of Amycolatopsis sp. AA4. Classification (GTDB taxonomy): domain Bacteria; phylum Actinomycetota; class Actinomycetes; order Mycobacteriales; family Pseudonocardiaceae; genus Amycolatopsis. The sequence continues at coordinate 2,787,023 of NZ_CP024894.1, read as the reverse complement.
CACGCCCGCGATGGTCTCGCCGATCCGGTACGCCGCGACGAACCCGGTTTCCGGCCGGTAATGCCCGGTCAGCAGCCGTTCGAGCGTCGCCCGGGCCTCCGGCAGCGCGGCCTCGACGTCCAGTCCGGCCGCCAGCGCCGCCGGAGTCCGCGCCGGATGCTGCGCGGCCAGCAGCGTGTCCCCGCGCGCCGTCGCGAGCGCCCTCGTCACCGCCTCGGGCTCGGCGAACTCGTCGACGTCCGGTCCCGGCACCGCGCCCTGGACGACCCAGCCCCGCTCGATCGGCCGCACCCATCTGTCCATCCCCCCATGATGACGGCCGGGCGAACAGTCGGGCACCGATCGATCGGCTGGGGAATGCTTGCCGGTGCGAAGGAGTTTATTCCCGGCATGGGTAGCACGAGCAGTCCGCCCGCGGCGAAACGCGCCGCCGTAGGCCTTCGTTCCGAGCGGGGCCCCGTCCTCGCCGCCGTCATGCTGAGCACCGGCCTCGTGGCCCTCGACAGCACCATCATCGCCACCGCGGTCCCCTCCGTGGTACGCGACCTCGGCGGGTTTTCCCAGTTCCCGTGGCTGTTCTCGATCTACCTGCTCACCCAGGCGGTCACCGTGCCGCTGTACGGCAAGTTCGCCGACGTACTCGGCCGCCGCCCGGTGATGTTCTTCGGCATCGCCGCGTTTCTCCTCGGCTCGGTGCTGTGCGGGGTCGCGTGGAGCATGCCGGTGCTGATCGCGGCGCGCGCGGTGCAGGGCATCGGCGCGGGCGCGGTCCAGCCGATCAGCATGACGATGGTCGGCGATCTGTACACGGTCGAGGAACGCGCCCGGGTGCAGGGCTACCTCGCCGGCGTGTGGGCGGTCGCCTCGGTGATCGGGCCGACGCTCGGCGGTGTGTTCGCCGAGTACCTCAGCTGGCGGTGGATCTTCTTCGTCAACCTGCCGCTCGGCGCGCTCGCCGCGTGGATGCTCTACCGCAAGTTCACCGAGCAGGTGAAACGCACGCGGCACAAGGTCGACTACGTCGGCGCGACCCTGCTGACGATCGGCTGCGCACTGCTGATCCTGGCCCTGCTCGAGGGCGGGGTCGCGTGGGGCTGGACGTCGGGGCCGAGCCTGGCGATCTTCGCCGTCGCCGTGCTGATGCTGGTCACGTTCGTGCTGGTCGAGCGGCGCGCGGAGGAACCCGTGCTGCCGCTGTGGGTGTTCACGCGCCGCACGCTGATCGGCGGGAACCTGGTCGCGCTCGTGACCGGCGCGGTGCTGCTGGGCTTCAGCTCGTTCCTGCCCACCTACTCCGAGGGCGTGCTCGGCACGGACGCGCTCACCGCGGGTTTCGCGCTGGCCGCGCTGACGATCGGCTGGCCCATCGCGGCGTCGCTGTCCGGAAAGATCTACCTGCGGATCGGATTCCGCGACACCGCGCTGATCGGCACCGGATTCCTGCTCGTCGGGGCGGTCCTGGCGGCGTTCCTCGGCCCGGACTCGGTGGTCTGGACGGCCGCGGCGGCCGTGTTCGTGGTGGGGATCGGGCTCGGGCTTTCGGCGAGCCCGACGGTCGTGGCCGTGCAGTCCACCGTCGGCTGGGAGCGGCGCGGCGTGGTGACCGCGACCAACATGTTCAGCCGTTCGCTGGGCAGCGCGGTCGGGACGGCGATCTTCGGCGCGATCGCGAACGCCACCCTCGCGGGCCGGTTCGCGAACCCGCCCGCGGCGGTCGCCGGACACCTTCCGACGAGCGTCGACGCCACGAGCCGCGTCCTCAGCGGCGCGCACGACAACTCGCCAGCGACGGCGTACGTCCGCGAATCGCTCGCCGGGGCCACGCACAACGTGTTCCTCGCGATCGTCGCCGTTTCGGTGGTGAGTGTCGTCGCGCTGCTGCTGATGCCCCGCAAGACCGAACAGCTGACGTTCTAGTTCCCGTTCTAGTTCTGCAACGGCACGAGTTCGCGCACGAAATCGTCGAGGAACTGCCGGTAGTCGCCGGAGTATCCCGGCCGGACCACGAATTTCGTGAGTCCGGCCTCGATGTGCTGCTCGATCATCCGGCGCGCCTCGGCCCAGCTCGTGGGCACGAGATCGGTGGCCGGACGGCCCGGATTGCGCTGCTGCGCCACCGCCCGCAGCCTTTCCGGGATTCCGTGCGGCGCCAGCACCATGCTCAGTCCGAAGTGGTCCGATTCGATCTCCCGGCCGGCGTCCGCGGCGGCTTCCTGGATCGCCAGCCGTGCCGCGCGGGACTGCTCCGGCGTGTGGAAACTGCCGAGCCAACCGTCGGACAACCGGCCCGCGCGGCGCAACGCCGCCGGGGCGGACCCGCCGAGCCAGACGTCGAGCCGCTTCGCCGGACGCGGGCCGATCGTCACGCCGTCGACCTGGAAAAACTCGCCGTCGAAGGACACGTCGTCCTGTTCGAGCAGCAGCCGCAGCAACGCGAGCGACTCGTCGAACACCGCCGCGCGACGGCCTTCCGGCACCGGGAACAGGGCGCGTTCCGCGGGCTGCGCCGGCAGCAGGCCGAACACCGGGAGCACCCGTTTCGGAGCCAACCCGGCCAGCGTGACCAGCTGTTTCGCGACCAGCACCGGATTGCGTCCGGGCAGGATCGCGACGCCGGTGCCCACTTTGAGCCGTTCGGTGCGGGCCAGCGCGTGCGTCATCCCGATCAACGGGTCGACGTCCGGCGAGTACACCACCTCGGACAACCACAGCGAGTCGACGCCCGCCGCCTCCGTCGCCTCCGCCAAACCGGTGAATTCCGCCGGCCCGGTCCCGAGTCCCGGAGCCACCCCCACCCGGATCTTGTCCACGCTCGCTCCGCTCTGTCGGCACGTTCCCCTCGGCAGAACCGGATCCCGGCGCGAGTTCTTCCCGCTCAGGCGGTCGCTTCGATGACCCGGCCGAGCGCGGCGTGCAATGCCTCGAGTTCGGAGACCTCCATGCCGAGCCGCTCGACGACGCGGTACGGGATCTTCTCCGCCTCGGCGCGCAGCTCGCGCCCCTTGTCGGTGAGCTCGACGGTCAGCTGGCGTTCGTCGGCCCGGCTGCGGCCGCGGGTCACGTACCCGATCGCCTCCAGCCGTTTGAGCAGCGGCGACAGCGTCGCGGGCTCGTGCCGCAACGCCGTGCTGAGGTCCTTGACCGACCGCGGCGACTGCTCCCACAGCGCCAGCATCACCAGGTACTGCGGATGGGTCAGCCCGTGCGGCTCCAGCAGCGGCCGGTAAATCGCGATCACGCTGCGCGAAGCGACCGACAGCGCGAAGCAGACCTGCCGGTCGAGCTTCAGCGGGTCCTCGCCAAGGTCGATCTCGGCCACTCGTCCTCCTCGTGCTCGGGCCTACTCTAGCGCGGGCTGCACCACACTATTAGTTAGCGTACTAATCATTAGGGTACTGTGGCCGCAAACCCCGAGGAGGAGCGATGACCGACCGGCCCGGCGTTCTCCGCTGGTTCGTCTACGCCGTGAGCGGGCGGCTTCCCGAGCGCTACCGCGACTGGCTGCTGCACGACGCGACGTCCAAGCACTGGAAGGCCCGGCACGTCCTGCGCGCGACGGTGGGCATCGCGCCGCTGTGCCTGGTCTGGCTGCTGCTGCCGGCCCCGCTCGGGCTGCGGCTGGCGATCGTGCTGATGGCCGCGCTGGTGTCGTACTTCTACTCGTGCGCGTACATGGAGGAAAGCATCGACCACCGGTTGTCCCGCAACGGTTTCCCGCCCGGGACCGGCAAGCGGATCCGGCGCGAGAAAGCCGCCGAGGCCAACGCCGAGGCGACCGCCCGGTACATCGCGGCCTACCGGCAGGACCCCGCCGACTAGACTCGGGAGCCGATGAGACGCAAGCGCCCGGCCCCGATCCCGCCCCGGCACGGCCTGGACCCGGCCCGGCTGCGGCTGCCCGAGGAGGGGCCGTGGACGACCCTGCTGGAGCACCTGGTCGAACGCCTGCCCCGGGTCGCCCCCGCGCGGATCGAGGAAATGCTGCACGAGCAGCGAATCCACGGCGAGGACGGTCCGCTGGGCATCGACGCGGCCTATGTGCCCGGTTCGTTCATCTGGTTCCACCGCGACCTGCCGGACGAGGTGCCGGTGCCGTTCGACGTCACCGTCCTGCACCGCGACGACCACCTGCTCGTAGTCGACAAACCGCATTTCCTGGCGACCATCCCGCGCGGGCGGCACGTGCTGGAAACCGCCTTGGTGCGTCTTCGCCGTTCGCTGGACCTGCCCGCCCTCTCCCCCGCGCACCGCCTCGACCGCGTGACGGCCGGGTTGGTGATGTTCGTGATCACGCCGTCCGCACGCGGGGCGTACCAGACGATGTTCCGCGATCGGTTGGTGCACAAGGAATACGAAGCGATCGCGCCTTATGACCCGACTTTGGAGCTGCCCCGGGTGGTGCGCAGCAGGATCGTGAAGGAACGCGGCGTGCTGGCCGCGCAAGAGGTGCCCGGGCCACCGAACGCCGAGTCCACAGTGGAGCTTCTCGAACACCGGGACGGACTGGGCCGCTACCGCCTCACGCCCGCGACCGGACGCACGCACCAACTGCGGGTGCACATGTGCTCCTTGGGGATTCCGATCCTTGGCGACGATTTTTATCCGGAGCTGCACGAGAAACCGCTGAACGACTTCACGAAACCGTTGCAGCTGCTGGCGAAAGTGCTGGAATTCGACGACCCGCTGACCGGGGAGCACCGCCGGTTCACCAGCCGCCGGACGCTGTCGGCGTGGGATTCGCTCGACGCATGGGCTAGTTGACGGATACGGCGAGGAAGTGCGCGCTGGCGTTGATCAGGAGCGGGTCTTGCTCGGTCAGGCGAGCGCAGCGAAGGGCCGCGTTCGCGCGTGCGTCGAATTCTCGATCCCGGCCACGTCTAGCGCGGGCCAGGCCGGCCCTTCCACTCCGTACACGGAAATCCTGTTCAGGCCAGCGGTTTCCAGCTCGTCGCGCAGCTCGTCCGCGGTGTGAAAATGCGCGGGAACGAAACCGACGTGGCCGTCATAGCGGCCGGTGTCGATCAGAGCTCTTACCGCCGGGGTTAACTCCTCGGTGAGCTGACCATTGGTTCCGGTCTCCATGACCGAGAGATAGCGGCTGATCGCAGCGGCGACCACAATGCCTCCTGGGCGAAGCACACGCCGGGCTTCGGCAAGCGCTTGCTCGCGATCACCGGAGTCCGTCAGGTGATAGAGCGGACCCATTAACAGCACGACATCCGCACTGTTTTCTGGCCAAGGCAAGGTTCGCGCGTCGCCGACTTCCGCTGTGACGCCTTCGATTTCAGCCGCCTCCGCGACGTGCCTCGGCACGGGATCGACTACGTGCACCGAATGTCCGTCCGCGGCCAGCCAACGGGCGTGCACACCAGTCGCCCCGCCGACGTCGAGCACTCTCTGCCCAGTCGGCGGTATCGCTCGCCGCACGAGTTCTTGCGTGCGCAGAAATTCCAGCCTGCCGTGCGGCGATCTGACCAGCCGCGCGCTCTCCGTGGTCTCGGTGCCGTAGTGCTCAACCAAAGTCATGGCCGCAACAGTGACCGAATTCCCCTGCCACAGCAACGGATTTCCGACCGGACGGGTGCCCGGCGGCGGCAGGCACCCGTCGCGGCGATCACCTGGTCCAGAACTTGATTCCGCTCCACTGCACGGTGATCGGCCCCGCGCCGCTCGCCGTCCGGTACGACCCGAACTTGTCGTAATAACTACCCGATGGGCTGGAATCGGTCTGCTTCAGCGAGCCGTTGATGTATACCTTGTGGGAGCTGCCCACTTGATTGATCGTGTTCACCCGCACGGAAGTCCCGACCGTCGCGCCGGTCGCCACCGTCTGGCCGTTCTCCACGGTGTAGAGCCGTCCGCCCTTCTCCACCGCCAGCAGGAAATACGGCCCGGCGTCCGACCCGTCGCGGAACGTCTGCTTCAGGCTGATCCGCGAACCGCCCATGCTGGTGATCTTGAACGAGCCCTCGAACTGGTGCGTGCCGCCGGTGTAGGTCTCGTAGCGGCGCTCGGCCCGCTGTTCGCCGCTGCCGTCGGAGCAGGTCAGCGTGAAGGTGAGCCCGCCGATGTGGCCGCAGCCCTTCTGTTGTTCCTGGTAGCTCGGCGACCAGGGTTTCCAGGTGCCGCCGCCGACCTGGGCGTCCGCGACCGGGGCGAGAATCGCGATCCCGCACACCGCCGCCGCCAGTGCTCCGCCGATCCGGGTTCTCGTGCGCACGTGCCAACCTCCGTGGAACTCAGGGCGGCGGCAGCGGTACAGGTCCAGACCACTGGCTGCTCACTGTAAGTCCCCCGGCCGGTCGCGGACAAGGCCTCCTCCCTTGACGACTTTGTTTGTCACTGCTTGGCTCAGGGGATGCAGGACGTCGAAGTGATCGAGGACCCCGCCGTCGCGGCGGCCGCGCTGGACCCGGTGCGCGCCCGCCTGCTGGCCGCGCTGACCGAACCGGCGTCCGCCGCGGCGCTGGCCGCCCGAGTGGGCCTGACCAGGCAAAAGGTCAACTACCATCTGCGCGCGCTCGAATCGCACGGCCTCGTCGAACCCGCCGGAACCCGCCAGTGGGGCGGCCTCACCGAACGGCTTTTCGCCGCCACCGCCAGCGCCTACCTGGTCTCCCCCGCCGCCCTCGGCGCCGCCGGTTCCGCCAGCGTGAAGCCGGACCGCCTGTCGGTGAGCTACCTGCTCGCCGTCGCCGGCCGCACCCTCCGCGAGGTCGCCGGCCTGGCCCGACGCGCGGCCCGTGCGGGAAAACCTCTCTCGACGCTGACCCTGGACACGGAAATCGCCTTCGCCTCCGCCCGCGACCGTTCCGCGTTCACCGACGAGCTGACCACCCTCGTGACCGACCTGGTGTCCCGCTACCACAACGAATCCGCCCCCGACGCCCGCCTGCACCGCCTCGTCGTCACCGCGCACCCCAAGCCTGCGGAGTAGTTCATCCGAACAGGTGTTCGAATGTCGTGTAGATTGGAGGCATGAGTCAGGCATTCCAGGGCTCGCTGTTCGGTGCCAGCGGGCCAGCCACCCTAGGCCCGCTCTCCGGCGTGCAGCGCACCGAGTTAGGGCAAGGCGCGTGGATCGACGTCCTGCCCGGGTGGCTCGAGGGCTCCGACGAGCTGTACGAACACCTGGCCGCTGAGGTCCCGTGGTACGCGGAGCGTCGTCAGATGTACGACCGGGTCGTGGCTGTGCCGCGGCTGCTGTGCTTCTACCGGGAACACGCGCCGCTGCCGCACCCCGTTCTCACCGAGGCGCGAGAGGCGCTGTCCGCCCACTACGCAGCCGAACTGGGCGAACCGTTCCGCACGGCCGGACTCTGCTACTACCGCGACGGCCAAGACAGCGTCGCCTGGCACGGCGACGACCTAGGCCGCGGCCGAACCGAAGACACGATGGTGGCGATCCTGTCCGTCGGCGCCGCCCGCCACCTGGCCCTACGCCCACGAGGCGGCGGGGAATCCCTGCGGTACCCGCTGGGCCACGGAGATCTGATCGTGATGGGCGGGTCCTGCCAGCGGACGTGGGAACACGCGATCCCGAAGACCGCCCGCGCGGTGGGGCCTCGGATCAGCATCCAGTTCCGCCCGAGAGGGGTGAGATGAAAGGTCCGGCGAGAGCGGTGTCGCGAGGGGCTGCGGCGACGAGTTGCGGTGACGAGGTTGCGAGTACCTGGCCGGGCTGAGTTCGACCCGGCTGTCTTGGCCATCGCGGGGCGCTGTCTGGTCAGTTAGGTCGTCTGGTGCGTTCGTCAGTGCACTCCGGACTCGGCCGTGCCGCCGCACGCCACCGCGGCTGGTTCCCCCAGGTCGCCTCGCCCGTTCATCAGCACACTGCCGATTCGTCGGCGCACCGCTACTCGGCCGCGCAGCCCTGCACCCCAGACGCCGCCGGTCCAGCCAAGCCGCCTCGCCCATCCATCAGCGCTCCGCTGACTCGTGCCGCCCTGCACACCATCCGCACGCCGCCGGTCCAGCGAGCCCACCTCGCACGGCCGCGAACGCACCCCGACTCGCCCTGCCGCACCCACCGCGCACCGCCGGTCCGCCCGCCCTCACGCACCGCCGATTGAACAACCCGCGCACGGCGGCTGCCGTCGGTGTGGCCATCGCCGAGCCATCCACCGGAACCCGCAGCAGCAAAGTCACTCCCACCGCCGCACGACACCCGCGCACCAACCGGGCCTGCCCCGAGGCGACCACCCGGGCGCCCAGCGATCCGGCCTCAGTCCACCAGCACCGGCAGCGAGTCGAGTCCGTACACGATCGACACCTTCCGGAACGCCAGCTCCTCCGGCTGCACCGCCAGCCGCAGGTTCGGGAAGCGCCGGACCAGTGCCGGGTACGCCGCCCGCAGTTCCATGCGGCCCAGTTCCGCGCCGATGCACCGGTGGATCCCGTACCCGAACGCCAGGTGCGAGGACGGCTCGCGGGTCGGGTCGAAGCGGTCCATGTCGCCCTTGCCGAGCACTGGATCGCGGTCCGCGACCGACAGCGACACCAGCACGATGTCGCCCTCGCTGATGTGCACGCCCGCGATGTCCATGTCCTGCTTCGCGAACCGCGGGAACGCCATCTGCACCACCGTCAGGTACCGCAGCAGTTCCTCGACGAACCGGTGCACCGAATCGTCGTCGCCGCGGACCGCCTCGAACGCCGCGGGGTCGCGCAGCACCACCAGCGCGCCCAGCGCCAGCATGCTCGCCGTGGTCTCGAGGCCGCCGGTCAGGATGCCGTCGGCGAGACCGGCGAGTTCGCGGTCGTCGATCTCGTCGCCGTGCTCCTTGATCAGCATGCCGAGCAGACCGTCGCCGGGCTGTTCGCGCTGTTTGCGCACGATCTCCAGCAGGTACCCGAGCGATTCCGAGATCGCCCCCAGCGACGCGCCCGCACCGCTGAACAGGTCGAACCGCGCGGTGCTCAGCCGCTGGAAGTCCGCCCGGTCCTCATAGGACACGCCGAGCAGCTCGCAGATCGTGAGCGACGGGATCGGCAGCGCGAACTGCTCCCACAGGTCGACCGGCCCGTCCGCGGCGGCCATCGCGTCCAGTTGCTCCGCGACGATTTCGTCGATCCGCGGCGTGAGCCGAGAAAGCCGGCGCATCGTGAACTCGGGCGTCAGCAGCTTCCGCAGCCGCGTGTGGACCGGCGGATCGGCGAAGCCGAGGCCGCCCGGGTTCTGGTCCTCGGTGACGCCCGCGTTGCCGACGAGGTTCGTGAAATCGTTGCTGAACTCCGTGCCCTTCCCGAGGACGGCCTTGGCCTCCTCGTACCCGGTCACGAGCCAGGCGTTCATCCCGAACGGCAGGTCCAGCTTGCTGATCGGCGCCTCGCCGCGCAGCCGGCCGAGGTCCGGAAGCGGGTCGAGGCCCTGGCGGCGCAACGGCTCCAACGCCGAATCCGGCAGCAGCGCCATCTTCTCGAGATCGAAACCGCGCTTCTGCTGGCGGGCAAGGTAGCGGCGGCCGGCCCAAGCGAGGATGCGCGAACGGAGACTCCCCATGGCGGCGACAGTACCGCAACCACCCCTCGCTCCGGTCCCGGGCGGAGACGCCCGTCACCCCGTGACCAGCGCAAGTCCACAGTGGACTCCCGTCACCCGGCCAGGTGACGGCCTCCGGGAATTGTCAGACCCCCCGGACAGAATGGCTCGCGTCGGCACGACTTGCGTGACCAGCCGGTCGCAGCCGGTGAAAACACGCGACGCGAGTCCCGTGAGGGGTTCGCGAAGAAAGGGAGGAACCGGATGACTGCGGCGCTGATCGGGCGGCCTCACCTCGCTGCGACCGTGCCTGCGCAGCTCTCGCGCGCCACGGCCAGCCACGCCCTGGTCGTCGCCGAGGCCGGAATCGGCGAGATCACGCTGGTCAGCGCACTGGCGGACGACGCGCGCGCTCGTCCTCTGCGGTACCTGCGGGGAGTCCGGGCCCGCGCCGGGCTCTTGGCCGTGGGTCCAGGTCATGCGCGCGCTGCGCCGGAAACCAGCCCCGCACGAACGGGCCGCCGCCAGCTCGCCGACGCTGTCCGCGCTGCTCGGCGAAACCCCCGAGCGGCCCGACGCCGTCGCCCGGGCGCTGGCCACGGTGGCGCAGGAACGCCCAGTGGTCGTCATCCTCGCCGACCTGCGCTGGGCAGACCCGGCCTCGCTGCCGCTGATCGAGTTCGCGGACCGGCACACCTGGGTCGAACAGCCGCTCATCGGCACCTACCGCGACGTCGAGGCGGACGCGCCCAGCCATCCTCTGCACGAGCTGATGCCGCCGCTGGCCGTGAAAGCGACCACGATCACGCGCACTGGCTTGGACGAAACCGGAGTCACCGAGCTGATGAACCGCACCGTGGGCGCGGATCCGGGTGCCGAACTGGCCGCCGACGAGCACCGGTGGAACCCGTCCTTCGTGGCGCAGACAGCGCCGTTGTGGCGCAGCGGGAGCACACAGCCCCCGGAGTCGCCGACGCACGCCAGCGGCGGGCTGTCCCTCTCCTCCGGCCAGTCACCGAACTACTCACGAACGCCGCAGTGCTCGGCCGCGAATTCGCCGATCAAGTTTGTCCGCGAGGCACAGGCAAGACACTGCGGCGGCAACGCGGTCGAACCCCTCTCGCTCGGCCGCGTCCGGCTGGAACTCGCCGCCCGCACCACGATCCTCCGGGTACTGGCGACAGCACGGCTACGCGCAGCTCCTCGTCCGCACTTCTTGGAAGCCAGACCGGCGCGGCTGGCCACGGCCCGGCTGAGCTACTTCGCCAAGGCCGACAGCAGCCCACTGCCAAGCGGCCGGGGGTGTGGGAACGGATCCACCACGGCTGCGCACAACCAGGGCTCGTTCGTCGTGGCGAACGTCAGGCGATTCGCCGCCAATCAAATGGCAACGAGGCCAGCGTCGGGGGCAGAATCACGGCATGGACCCGGAGCTGCCCACTGTCGGCATGCGTTTGTGGCGCGCTGATGCCGTTGTGCTGTTCGACTGGCTGATGACCGTCGACCTGGACACGGTGCCGATCACCCATCCCGCGCAGAAACAGGCGCTCGTCGACCTGCTGTCCGGATTGGAATACGCGACGGACCGCGACGTCGCTGGGTCCACGGCCGAGGAAATCGCGGCCGCGCAGGAAGAAGTCGCCAAGGACATGGGCTGGTAGATGCGTCGCGGGCAATCTCGACAACCCACAGTCGCCCACGCCAGGAGCGGGCCGGGGTGCGCACACCAAACGCTTGGTACCCGTGACCGGCGAAGCGTCGGGAACAACCCCGCCGGTCACGGAAGCCTCACTCTTCCCGCAACGCCAGCGCCACCGCGCCCAGCAGCGCCGCGTCCTGGTCGAACCGCGCCGGTACCAGCTCCGGCGGGAACGGCACCGCCGCCGCCAAGCGTTCCCGCAAGGCAGGCAGCAACACGTCAGCCGACCGGACCAAACCGCCGCCCACCGCGATTCGGGCGGGGTCGAAGGCGATCGCCAGGTTCGCCACGTGCATGGAAAGCTCGTCCAGCGCCGAAGCGACGAGTTCCTTCGCCTCCGGGTTTTCCCGCGCCAGGGCGAACAACTCGCCCGCCGTGACCGGGCGGCCGAGCAGCGCGGTTGCCCGCGTGCCCAGCCACCGGCCTCCGACGGCTTCTTCCAGCGGCGCCGCTCCGCTGGCGAAACCGTCGGCGTCTTGGGGGGTGCGCAGGTTGTACCCGATCTCCCCGGCCGCCCCGTTGGCACCGGTCAGCAGGCGGCCGCCGACCAGGACCGCGGCGGCTATTCCGGTGCCCAGGGAGAGGAAGACCGCGGGGTCGGCTCCCTTCAACGTGCCCCAGGTCCATTCCGCCAGCGCCGCGGCTTTGGCGTCGGTGCCGACCGCGACCGGGACGGCGGGGAAGGCCGCGGACACCAGTTCGGCCAGGCGGAGTTCTTCCCAGCCGGGCACGTTCGGGGCCAGCAGGATCCGGTCCGGCAGCACGATTCCCGGGCTGACCACGCCGATCGCGGCCGGCGGGGAACCGGCGGCCAGTTCGGCAGCGGCGGCCAGGGCCCGCGTGACCACCTGTTCGGCGCCTGCTTCGGCGTCGGTGTCCAGGCGGCGGGTCGCGAGCAGCGTGCCGGTCCGGTCGGACAGACCCAGCGCCACTTTCGTGCCGCCGAAGTCGATGCCCAGGATCAGGTCGTCCGATGTCACTCGCGGGTCCCCTCGATGACCGGCGGGACAGCCTCCTGGCCGTCCCGGTGCGGACCGGCGGGCACCACGACCCGGCCGGTGTTGAACCCGTCGACGCTGACGGTCGGGGCCGCGCCGTGCAGGTCGGCGGCCCGGTAGCGGACGGTCAGCGTCTGCGACTGGCCCGGCCACAACGTGATGTCGTTGTCGTCCCAGAGCGCGGCCGGCAGCTGGGATCCGTCGGTGGACCGGCGAACGTCCGCGCGCAGGAAGAAGCCGACCGCGGAGGTCTTCGACGTGTTGGCGACCGTCACCGTCGTCGCGGTGTCCGTGCCGTCCGGGCCGCGCGACGGGCGGGTCGACGCGGACACGTTGGCCTGTGACTTCGGCAGCTCGCGCAGGCCGGTGAGATCACCGTACTGGCTCATCGTGGCCTGCGGATTCTGCAGCGTTTTCGCCCAGTCGACCACGTCCTTCTGCGTCGACATCCAGTAGACGTTCCGGTCCACGACCTTCCCGCCCTGGCGCACCTCCAACTCCACGAAATACGTCTGTGCCTTCACCGGCGCCTTCGTCTCCACCGGGACCTTCGGCTTCAGCAACCCGGTCGCGACGCCCTGGCTGTCCAGCGAAACCGCCGGAGCGGTCTGGTCGTCGAGGACCTTGCCCGCGGTGTCGTACACCTTGGCCTGCACGGAAATCCCGTTCTGCCGCGCGGCGCCCAGGTTGGACAGCGCGACCGTGCCGGTGTCATAGGCGTACAGCGCGTGCAGCGGCTTGTTCGCCTTCTGCGCACCGAAATACGCGCCCGGCTGGTCGCCGTCGTTGTTGTACAGCGCCCACAGCAGCGTCGGCCAGCCCTTGTTCAGCTGCCAGTACACCACGCCGGTCGACGGGTTCTGCTTGTCGTTGGCGTGCGCGAGGAACGCCTCGAACTGGGAACGGGTGTTCTCGTAGTTCGCGATCTGCGCGGACTCCACATAGGACTCCAGCGAATCCCATTTCCCGTACCGGCGGGCGATCGACTCGTCCAAGGTGTACAGCGTGCCGAACTTGTAGCCGCCGTGCCCGGACTCGTAATTCGCGTGGTACTGGTTGTACGCCGGGTCCTGCCACAGTTTCGCCTGCTCCTCCGGCGACAGGAACCGCCGGAGCGAATCCAGCGTCGGCACGGTGTGCCCGGCGCTCTGCTCGCTCGCGAACCCCCAAGCGCCGCCCGCGTTCGTGCGGCTCGGGTCGGTCTTGTCGAAGGTCGACGAGTCGTACCAATAGGTCGGCGGGACCCAGTCGTACGGGCCCTCCTTCTCCCCCGACGGGCCGAGCGTCTTGGTGCTCTTGTACTCCGCCGACGCGATCACCGGGACGTCCCAATCGGCGGCCTTGAACGCGCTCAGCGTCTCGGTTTCCTGCCGCGGGATCGGCTCGTTGTCGCTCCAGCCGTAGGTGATCACGCTGGGGTGGCCGCGTTCGGCCTGCGCGATCGAATACGCGGAATCGTGCATGATCCGGTAGTCGCGGTCGGTCAGTTTCTCCGGATGCTCCGGCTGCCAGGCGTCGCAGCAGAGGAATCCGCCGAGGACCAGCAGTCCGGCGCGGTCGGCCTGCGCGTAGAAGTCCGCGGGCATGTCGTGGCCCTCGAGCCGGACGCCGGACAAGCCCAGGTTCTTGATCAGCGCCAGCTGGTGCGCGATGTCGGCCTTGTCGTAGCGCAGGAACAGGTCCGGCGCGAAACCGCCGCCGCGGAACACGAAATCGCGGCCGTTGATCGCGAACTTCCGCGCACCGTCCGGCAGCGCCGGGGACTTGCCGATCAGCTTCGACGTCACCGTCCGGATCCCGAATGTGTCCGACGACGACGTCGAGACCACGCCGCCCTGCGAAACTGTCGTACCCAAGGTGTACAACGGCTGGGCACCCATCGAGTACGGCCACCACACTTGCGGCTTGACGATCCTCAACTGCGGGAATTTCGCCGGCGTGAACGTCACGGTTTGCTTGGTGTGCGCGGGAATCGTGACGGTCTGCCTGGCCACGATCGGCGCGCCCCGGCCCGGCGGCGTGACGGTCGCGGTGACCTCGCCGGTCTGCGGCGTGCCCGCGTCATTGGTGACGTCGACCTTCGCGGTCAGCGAAGACGTCGACAGATCCGCCGCGTTGTCCTGCACGACGTGCGCGTTGTCGCCGCTGAGCGCGTCCGACAGTTGCAGCGTCGGCGGGAACTGCAGGCCGGTGTTGTTGTCCGGCACAATCTGCGCCCAGTCGGCTTGATCGAGCGTGTACATCGAATTCGGGTCGTTCGGGTACATCTTGACCGCGAGCGTGTTCTTGCCCGGCCGCAGGAGTTTCGTGACGTCGAAGGTGTGGCTCGCGTACGCGCCGCTCACCACGTCTTTGCCCGCGACGAGCGAGCCGTTCAGCCAGACGTCGCCCTCGCCGACGACACCCGGGATGGTCAGCTTCGCGTTCTTGCCCGGCCGGAAACCGGGGTTGAACTCGGTGCGGAACCACCACGGGTCCTTGAACTGCTTCGTGACGACCGGCCCGCGCTTCGTCTGGTAGCCGAAGCATTTGCGCATGTTGTCGGAGTAGAACACATCACGGCACTTGCCGTTTTGCACCAGCGCGTTGATCTCGGTGCCCGGCGCGCCCGCGTCGTCCGGCTTCACCTTCAGCCAGCCGCGCGTCGGGTAGCCGGGCTTCGACACCGCGGGGCCGTCGTCCTTGACCTGCGCGGTCGTCAGCACTTGCCAGCCGTCGAGACCGATCGTCGACGGTCCCTGCGGACGCGCCGCCGCCGTTTCCGGCTGCTGGGCCGAAGCGGTGGCCGAAACGACGCCGGGCACGAGGACCAGCGCGGCGATCCCGGCGATCAGCGGTTTCCTCACGACTCCACCCCCGCGGCCGGTTGAGACGCGAACGCCTCGCGGATTTCCTTGGGCCCGAACGGCCACACCTTTTCCTTGGCGGCATAAAACGCGAAGGCGATGACCCCGAGAACGATCCATGCGGCCGTCAGCCACTTCGACAACGGCGTAGCGGAATGGAACACGTAAACCCACCCGAGCGCCGCGATGATCGTCGGCACCGGATACAGCACCTGCCGGTACGGCCGCTTGAGGTGCGGCTGCCGGCGGCGCAGCACGACGATCGCCGCGACCTGCGCCAGCGACTGGATGATCACCAGCACGGTGACCGCCGCGTTGATCACGTCGGTCAGGGTGAACAGCGAACCGATCGCCGTGATGACGCCCATCGCGAGCACGCCCGCGGTCGGGAGGTTCAGCTTCGGGTGCAGTTTGCCGAACACCGGCAGGAACACCTTGTCGCGCGCGGCTTCGAACGGCACCCGCGACCCGCCGAGCAGGCCGGCGAACACCGAACCGACCGCGGCGATCACGATGAAGACGGTGACGATCTTGGCGGCCACCGAACCCCACGCCTGCTCCAGCACCGACGACGCCACCGACGTCGCGCTCTTGATCGACTCCAGCGGCTGCGAGCCGAGGACGCCGACCTGGAGCAGGAAGTAGAGCGTCATGATGCCGAGGATGGAGAAGATGATCGAACGCGGAAGCGTGCGGCCCGGGTTCCGGACCTCGCCGCCGAGGTACGCGCTCGTGTTGTAGCCGAGGTAGTCGTAGACGGCGATGACGAGACCCGCGCCGAGACCGGACCAGAACGCGCCGCCCGAGCCGAAGGCGCCGGGAGTGAAGGCGAACGCCTGGTGCGCGTCGAAGTGCGTGAACGCCGCGATGATCACCGCGAAGACGGCGAACAGCATGATCAGGAACAGCGCGGTGGTGAGCTTGCTGATCTGGCCGATGCGACGGAACAGAGCAAGCACGATCAGCACGACGAGGCCGATGCCGATGGCCTTGCCCAGCGGGGTGACGCCGTCCGCGTCGGTCACGCCCGGCACGAGGTAGCCCAGGTACTGGACCAGCCCGATGATGCCGGTGGACATGATGAGCGGGATGAACAGCACCGCGCTCCAGGCGAAGAGGAACGGCATCAGCCGGCCGGAGCGGTACTGGAACGCTTCGCGCAGGTAGATGTAGGTGCCGCCGGCCCCGGGCAGCGCCGCGCCGAGTTCGGCCCACACCAGCCCGTCGGCGAGCGCGATGATCGCGCCGATGATCCAGCCGAACATCGCCTGCGGGCCGCCCATGGTCGCGACCATCGCGGGGATGGTGACGAACGGGCCGATCCCGCACATCTGCGTCATGTTGATCGCGGTCGCCTGCAGCGGCCCGATCCGGCGTTCGAGACCGTTCCCCGGAAGGGTCGCGGAGTCCCCCGGGCGGGTGGGTGAGCTCACGTCGTGCCTCCATCCAATAGTTAGTAAAGCTTCTTAACATAGAATGAACGGGGTGCGGAAGGGCTGCGTCCGGAAAGTTGCCGAAACCGGTGCGGGAGTGGGAGAAGGGGACGGTGGGGCGCGGGTCCGGCGGACCCGAGAGGACCCGAGAGGACAAGGTGCGGCGAGCCCGAACGGGCGTCCGGGCGCCGCTGGCCGGGAAGGCCGCGAGCCGGCGTTCCGGCGGAAAACCGGCTGACAGGCGGTCCGCGCGGCTGCCAGACTGCTTGCCGCCGTCCGCCGACCCGGGAGCGTTCGCATGAGGTCCCAGCCGATCCTGCACACCGAGCGGATCCGGCTGATCCCGTTGTCCGCCGGACATCTCGAGCATCAGGTCGAGATGTCCGCCGATCCGGAAGTGATGCGCTATCTCGGCGGCGTGCTGACCCGCGAGCAGGCGGCGGCCGAGCTGCGGGCGACGCTCGCGTACGCCGATCGAGGCCTCGGCTGCTGGGTCGGGTTCGTCGACCGCGAGCTGGCCGGGTACTGGTCTCTGCGGCCGGGCGAATCCGAAGGAGAGGCGGAGCTGGGATACCGGCTGCTCCGCCGGCATTGGCGCAAAGGACTCGGCAAAGAGGGCGCGCGCGAGATGCTCCGGCACGGGTTCCGCGACGTCGGGCTCGACCGCATCTTCGCCAGGACGCAGGCCCGCAACGAAGCCTCTCGGGCGACGATGGCCTCGATCGGGCTCCGGCACGTCCGGGACTTCGTCGCCGAATTCGACCGCCGGTATTTCGCCCCGGGCGACGACCTGAACGCCGTCGAGTACGCCCTGAACCGAGAAGAGTGGCCGGCCCCGGGCTAGCGAAACAGGTTCACCCCGGCGCGCCGCGGAGGCGGATGGCGCCCCGCCCCGGCGACCCCATATCGTTGCGCGGCAGCCGTCCGGAGGTGGAACCCGAACCGTGCCCGACTACTACGCGGTACTCGGCGTGGGGAAAACCGCGTCCCCCACGGAGATCAAGGCCGCCTACCGCCGGCTGGCCAAGACGCTGCACCCGGACGCGGGCGGCACGGTCGGCACTTTCCAGCTGTTGCGCGAGGCCTACGACACCCTCGCCGACCCCAGCGAACGCGCGCGCTACGACGCGGGCGTCCCGGCCGCCTCGGTGCCCAAACCGCGGCCGCGGCGGCGGTTCGGCGAGCAGCCCGGCTACCGTCCGGAGGCGCCGGACATCGATCCGGAAACCCTGGAGTGGTGGTCGTTCGCGGCGGCCGATCCGCGGATGCGGCACGGGCGGCGGCGCGGGCCGGGGCACACGCCGGTCGTCGCGGCGGTCGCCGGCACGGTGCTGGTGTTGTTGCCGCTGCTCGCCGGGATCGACTTCACGCCGCCGGTGCTGATCGTCTGGCTCGCGCTCACCGCGGGCACCGCACTGCTCGTGCACCGGCTCGCCCGCGGCTTCCTGTCCGCCCGCCGCGCCCGGCACGAGTTCGCGGAGGAATTCGGCGGCAGCGCGGTGTTCGGCTCCCCCGGCGGCGAGGCCGACGAGCTGGCCGAACGGCTCACTGCCGACCTGCTGGAGCGGTACCTGACCCGGTTGCCCGGCGCGCGCATCTTCCACGGTCTCGCGTGGCCGGGTTCGGTGTTCGCCGACGTCGACCACGCGGTGTTGTGCGGGAAACGCCTGGTGCTGGTCGAATCGAAGCTGTGGCTGCCCGGGCATTACGAAACCGCCGAGGACGGACGGCTGCTGCGCAACGGCCGCCCGTTCCGCGGCGGCGGCAGCCAGCTGGAAGAAAGCCTGGAGCGCTACCGCGAACTGCTGCCCGGCGTCGCGCTGCGCGGCGCGATGATCGTGTACCCGAGCCGCGACGGCGAGATCACCACCGCCGAACCGGACGGCGAACCCGGTCCCCCGATGACGCCGGAGCAGTTCCTGCACGAGATCGGCGGCTGGCTGTCCGCCGAACCGTCCACTGTGGACCACAACGCGCTGCGCACGGTGCGCGCGCAGGTCACCGGGTCCGGCCGGGCGGCTTGACTCACCGGGGATATATCCGGCGCGTGTCACGCTGAGTGCATGACCACCGTCTCCGCGGACCGCCGTCCCGTGCTGCTCGCGCTGGCCGGGATCGGCGCGCTCGCTCTCGGTGCCGTGCTCGTGCTGCTGTTGCAGGTGGTGCCGCCGACGGACGAGATCAGCGCGACCCGGCGGACGATCAGCGAATACGGGCTGTCGGACCACAAATGGGTGTTCGATCTGGCGGTCGTGCTCGTCGCGGCCGGTTCGGCGGTCGCGTTCGCCGTGCTGCGGCTGCAGGGAAGGCTTCCGGTCCTCGCGGCGGTGCTCGGAGCGTGCTGGACGGCCGGGTTGCTGGTGATCGTCGCGTTCCCGAAGACCGACTGGACCAACGCGGCGGCGACCGGCGCGGGCGGCACACTGCACCGGATCGCCAGCGTCGTCGCCTTCGTCTGCCTGCCGCTCGCAGTGCTCGTCTCGGCACGCGCGGCCTTTCCGGACTCGCCGCGCCGCCGGTTCCTCGCCCGCGCGCTCGCCGTCGCGTCGCTCGCCTGGTTCGCCGTGATCCTCGGCGCGGTCGCCGTCGCCGCGCTGACCGACCAGCGCTGGTGGCTGCTCATCCCGCTCGGCCTCGTGGAACGCGGGATGGCGCTCACCGAACTCGTCGCGCTGGCCGCGCTGGCCGCCCCGCCGCGAAGCCGGCGCTGAGCCTCCCCGTTCGAACGAGGGACTCGCGATCGACGCGTAATAAGCGTACGCTTAGCCGCCAGCGACGGGTGCCGCGCCGTGGCATCCTGCGCAGGCAGTCCGAGCCAGCCCCGGACATCCGAACGAGCAGGCTTTCTCGACGATGAGGAGATCCCCGTGACCGCTTCCCGTGTGGCCATCGTGACCGGCGCCGGCCGTGGCATCGGCGCCGCCGTAGCCCGCCGCCTCGCTTCCGACGGGTTCGCCGTCGGCCTGCTGGACCTCGACGAGGCCGGGGTGAAACAGGGCGCCGAGGCGATCGTCGCCGACGGCGGGCGCGCGATCGGCGTCACGCTGGACGTCAGCGACGCGGAGCAGGTCGAGGCCGCGGTGACCCGCGTGGCCGAGGAGCTCGGCAACCCGACCGTGCTGATCAACAACGCCGGCATCACCCGCGACAACCTGCTGTTCAAGATGACCGAACAGGACTGGGACTCGGTGCTCAACGTGCACCTGCGCGGCTCCTTCCTGATGACCCGCGCCGTGCAGAAGTACCAGACGCAGGAGAAGTGGGGCCGGATCGTCAACCTGTCCAGCACGTCCGCGCTGGGCAACCGCGGGCAGGTCAACTACTCCGCGGCCAAGGCGGGCATGCAGGGCTTCACCAAGACCCTCGCGATCGAGCTGGGCAAGTTCGGCGTCACCGCCAACGCGATCGCGCCCGGGTTCATCGCCACCGACATGACCGCGGCGACCGCCGAGCGCGTCGGCATGAGCTTCGAGGACTTCAAGGCCGCGGCCGCGTCGCAGATCCCGGTGCAGCGCGTCGGCACGCCCGAGGACATCGCGAACGTCGCGTCGTTCCTGGTCAGCGAGGGCGCGGGCTTCGTGTCCGGCCAGGTCATCTACGTCGCCGGCGGACCGAAGGACTGATTCCGATGCGCGTGTTCTCCGATGTCGCCGAACTCGCCGAAGCCGTCGGCGGGACCCTGGGCACGAGCGAATGGCACACCGTCTCGCAGGAGCAGGTGCAGCTGTTCGCCGACGCCACCGGCGACCACCAGTGGATCCACCTCGACGCCGAAAAGGCCGCGGCCGGCCCGTTCGGCACGACGATCGCGCACGGGTTCCTCACGCTGTCGCTGATCCCCGCGTTCCTGCCGGAGATCTACCGGGTCGAGGGCCTGAAGATGGGCATCAACTATGGCCTCAACAAGGTCCGGTTCCCGCAGCCGGTGAAGGTGGGCTCGCGGGTGCGCGGGACCGCCGACCTGGTCGAGCTGACCGACGTGCCCGGCGGCAAGCAGGCGGTGGTGCGCTGGACCGTCGAAATCGAGGGCGAGGACAAACCCGCCTGCGTCGCCGAGATGGTTTCCCGGCTCATCCTCTGATCGTTGACCTAGCCTGAACTGGAGTCCTTCCGATGACCGAAACCGACCCGCCCGGCCTCGATCTGGCGAGGCTGCGCGCCCATCTCGACCGCGAGCGGCCCGGGCTCGTCTCCGGCGCTCTCACCGCGGAAGTGGTGCAGGGCGGGCGGTCCAACCTCACCTATCTCGTCTCCGACGGAACGCAGCGCTGGGTCGTGCGCCGTCCGCCGCTCGGCCACGTGCTGCCGACCGCGCACGACATGCGCCGCGAGTTCCGCGTGATGAGCGGGCTCGCCGGAACTCCGGTGCCGGTGCCGGAAACCGTTCTGCTGTGCGAGGACGCGGACGTGCTCGGCGCGCAGTTCTACGTGATGCAGTACGTCGAGGGCACGCCGTACCGCACCGCCGAGGAACTGGAGCAGCTCGGCCCGGAGCGGACGCGGGCGATCGCCGATTCGCTGGTGGACACGCTCGTCGACCTGCACGGGGTCGATCCGGAAGCGGTCGGGCTCGGCGATTTCGGCCGTCCGGAAGGCTTTCTCGAACGCCAGCTGCGCCGGTGGAAGAAGCAGCTGGACGGTTCGCGCAGCCGCGACCTGCCGGGCGCGGACCGGCTGCACGACCAGCTCGCCGCGGCGATCCCGGCGTCCGGGCCGCCCGCCATCGTGCACGGCGACTACCGGCTCGACAACGTGCTCGTCGACGGCGAGGACCGGATCACCGCGGTGCTGGACTGGGAGATGTCCACGCTCGGCGACCCGCTCACCGACCTCGGCCTGATGATCACCTATGCGCAGCGCGACCAGCTCTCGCTGCCGATGGTGTCCAATGCCAGCAGCGCGCCCGGGTATCCGGACACCGAAGAGACGATCGCCCGCTACGCGCAGCGGTCCGGCCGCGACCTGTCGGCGCTGAACTGGTACGTGAGCTTCGCGTTCTTCAAGCTCGCGGTGATCCTCGAGGGCATCTACTTCCGTTTCCAGCAAGGCAAAACCGTCGGCGAGGGCTTCGACCAGATCGGCGCCGCCGTCGCTCCCCTGATCGAGCAGGGCGCCAAGACGCTCACCAAGGAGAACTGATGGACTTCGCGTTCGACGCCCGCACCGAGGAACTGCGCGGGCAGCTGCTGGAATTCATGGATTCGCACGTCTACCCCGCCGAGGCGGTTTTCCACGAGCAGCTGGCCGCGCGCACCGATCCGTGGTCGCCGCCGCCGATCGTCGACGAGCTGAAGGCCGAGGCGCGCAAGCGCGGGCTGTGGAACTTCTTCCTGCCCGGCGACCACGGCGCGGGGCTGACCAACCTGCAGTACGCGCCGCTCGCCGAGATCACCGGCCGCAGCCCGCACCTCGCGCCCGCCGCGGTGAACTGCGCAGCGCCGGACACCGGGAACATGGAAGTGCTCACCATGTTCGGCAGCGAGCAGCAGAAGAAGCAGTGGCTGGAACCGTTGCTGGCCGGGGAGATCCGCTCCGCGTTCGCGATGACCGAACCCGACGTGGCCTCTTCGGACGCGCGCAACATCGCGACCAGCATCCGGCGCGAGGGCGACGAGTACGTCGTCAACGGGCGCAAGTGGTACATCACCGGCGCGATGAACCCGAACTGCAAGATCTTCATCGTGATGGGCAAAACCGATCCGGACGCGCCCGCGCACAAGCAGCAGAGCATGATCCTCGTCCCGCGCGACACGCCGGGGCTGACCGTCGTGCGCGGCATGCAGGTGTTCGGCTACACCGACGGCGACCACGGCGGGCACGCCGAGGTGCTGTTCGAGGACGTGCGGGTGCCCGCGGAAAACCTGATCGCCGACGAGGGTTCCGGGTTCGCCATCGCGCAGGCCCGCCTCGGGCCGGGCCGCATCCACCACTGCATGCGCGCGATCGGCATGGCGGAGCGGGCGCTGGAGGCGTTGTGCCGCCGCACGCTGTCGCGCGAGACGTTCGGCCGTCCGATCGCCGATTCCGGCGTGGTGCAGGACTGGATCGCCGAGGCGCGCGTGCGGATCGAACAGCAGCGGCTGCTGGTGCTCAAGACCGCGTGGCTGATGGACACCGTCGGCAACCAGGGCGCGCACACCGAGATCCAGGCGATCAAGATCTCCACCCCGCTGGCCGTCGAATGGATCCTGGACAAGGCGATCCAGGCGCACGGCGCGGGCGGCGTTTCGCAGGACTTCCCGCTGGCGGAGATCTGGGCCGGCGTGCGCACGCTGCGGCTGGCCGACGGTCCGGACGAGGTGCACAAGCGGTCGCTGGCGCGGCGCGAGCTGAAGAAGTACCGGACGGAGGCGGGCAAATGACCGCCGAGGAGCTGCGGGCGCAGGTCGCCGCGTTCCTGGCTGAGCACGACCCGGCGTCGATGTCCGCTCTGGACTTCCTGCGAGCTCGGTTCGACGCCGGGCTTGCCTGGGTGCACTTCCCCGAGGGACTCGGCGGCCAGGGCGCTCCGCGGGCATTGCAGGCCGAGGTCGAGGCCGCCTTCGCCGCCGCCGGCGCGCCGGACAACAACCCGCGCCGGATCCTGATCGGCCTGGGCATGGCCGCGCCGACGATCCTCGCCTTCGGGACCGAGGAACAGAAGAAGCGCTACCTCCGTCCACTGTGGACCGGCGAGGAGGTGTGGTGCCAGCTGTTCAGCGAACCGGGCGCCGGCTCCGACCTCGCCGCACTGGCCACGCGCGCGGTCCGCGACGGCGACGACTGGGTCGTGACCGGGCAGAAGGTGTGGACGTCCAGCGCGCATCTCGCGCAGTGGGCCATCCTCGTCACGCGCACCGACCCGGACGTGCCGAAGCACCAGGGCATGACGTACTTCCTGTGCGACATGACCGCACCCGGCGTCGAGGTCCGGCCGCTGCGGCAGATCACCGGCGAGGCGGAGTTCAACGAGGTCTTCCTGACCGAGGTGCGGATCCCGGACTCGCAGCGGATCGGCGCGGTCGGCGAGGGCTGGAAGGTCGCGCAGACCACGCTGATGAACGAGCGCGTCGCGATCGGCGGCACCGCGATGCCGCGCGAGGGCGGCATGATCGGGCTGGTCGCGAAGACCTGGCGGGACCGTCCGGAGCTGCGCACGCCGGACCTGCGCGACCGGCTCGTGCAGCACTGGGTCGAGGCCGAATCGCTGCGGCTGGCCGGGGAACGGCAGCGGCAGCAGCTCGCGGTGGGCGCGCCCGGGCCGGAGGGTTCGGCGATGAAGGTGGCGTTCGCCGAGCTGAACCAGCAGCTGTCCGGCCTGGAGCTGGAACTGCTGGGCGAAGAGGGCCTGCGCTACGAGGACTGGACGATGCGCCGTCCGGAACAGGTCGACTTCTTCGGCCGCGACGCCGGGTACCGGTACTTGCGCGCCAAGGGGAACTCGATCGAGGGCGGTACCTCGGAGGTGCTGCGGAACATCATCTCCGAACGCGTGCTGGGGCTGCCGTCCGAGCCGCGGGTGGACAAGGACGTCGCCTGGAAGGACCTGCCCCGATGAGCACGCCGGACCTGCTGTACTCGGACGTGGAAGAGGATCTGCGGTCCTCGGTGCGCGCGCTGCTGACCGACCGCGCCGGGCCGGCGGCGCTGCTCGCGCGGGTCGAAACGGACACGCCGTACGACCTTTCCCTGTGGAAGACCCTGGCCGCCGACCTCGGCACGGCGGGCCTGATGGTGCCGGAATCCCTTGGCGGGCACGGGGCTTCGCCGCGCGAGGTCGCGGTCGTGCTGGAGGAACTGGGCCGGAGCGTCGCGCCGGTGCCCTACCTGGGCAGTGCGGTGCTCGCGACCGCCGCCCTGCTGGCCGCGGGTTCGGACCTGCTCCCCCAGCTCGCTTCCGGCTCGGTGATCGGCGCTTTGGCGGTGCCACTTTCGACCGCGCCCGGTTCTGCTTTCCCTTCCGCGGTTTCGTTTCTCGACGGAACCGTGACCGGTCGAGTGTCCACAGTGGTCGATGCCTCGGTCGCGGATCTGCTGATCGTTCCGGCGGTCGGCCCGGATGGCCCGGGGCTTTATGCCGTGGACGCTTCCGCCGCGACCGTGACCGAGGCCGTGTCGCTGGACCTGACGCGCCGGGTCGCCGATGTGGCTCTGGATTCCGCTGCGGCACAGGTGATTTGCACTGGTGCCGCTGCCGCGGAGGCTTTGGCTCACGCCCTGACCGCTGCGGCCGGGTTGCTGGCGTCGGAGCAGACCGGGATCACCGAGTGGGCGCTGACGGAGACTGTGACGTACCTGAAGGGGCGGTACCAATTCGGTCGCCCGGTCGGGGGTTTCCAGTCCTTGAAGCACCGGTTGGCGAACCTGTACACGGAACTGGTCAACGCACGGGCGACGGCCCGGTACGCGGCGGACGCGCTGACGACCGGGAACGACGTGCCGATCGCGGTGTCGGTCGCGCAGGCCCGGGTGTCGCCCATTGCGGTGCACGCGGCGGAGGAAGCGATCCAGCTGCACGGCGGGATCGGGATGACGTGGGAGCACCCCGCGCATCTCTACCTGAAGCGGGCCAAGAGCGACCAGATCGCTTTCGGCACGCCGGGCCGGCATCGGGCGCTGCTGGCGGACCTGGTGGATCTGCCTGCCTGAGGTTTTTGTCGGTGGCCGGGGTTAGCGTGGCGGGCATGTTCGCGACCCCGGCTTCGCCTTCCGATGTTCCGGCTTGGGCTCATGAACGGCCGGAAATCCATCCCCCGGATCCGAAGTGGGCGACGCGGGGCTCCGACCTGTGCGCTCAGGTCGCCCGCTTGCTCGCTCCGTGGCTCGCTCCTGGGCAGGTGGAGCATGTCGGCTCGACCGCGGTGCCCGGGTTGGCAGCCAAACCGGTGCTCGACGTGATGGCCCCGATGCGGGATCTGTCCCCATCGACGGTCTCGGCGGTGGTGCCGGTGCTTTCCGCTGACGGGTGGTGTTTCGTGCCGCCGTCGCTGGATGTCGCGGCCCCTTGGCGACGGTTCTTCGTGCTGCCTGATGCGTCGGGGCTGCGTCGGGTGGCGCATCTGCATTTGCTGCCGGAGGGACATCCGAGGTGGCATGCCCAGCTTCGCTTCCGGGACGCCCTGCGGGCGGATCCCGGGTTGGCGGCGGAGTATGCGGAGGTGAAGCGGCGGTTGGCCGGGGAGGTGACGGATCGGGAGGAGTACACGGCGGGGAAGACAGACTTCGTGCGGCGGGGTCTGGGCGGCTGAGGGGCGGTTTAGGGGCGACCATCGCTGTTCGAGCCGCGTTGAACTCAGCATGGTCGCGCCCCCACCGCGCGACCATGCCAACCTCTGCACGCCAATCCCTCGGCGATTCAGTGCGCTTCGGCGATCGTCCCGCCGGACCTCGCCGACCCCAGCCCGTTGCCGCGGCCAGCCTGTCGGACCGGCCTCTTCGTCCCGTTCCACCGGGACCCGCCTCGGCGTCATCCCCGGCGCCCGAACCAGCCCAGCCACTCCCGCCGACCCGAACGCGGCTCCCTGACCGCTCCGAACCCCATCGCGCCTAGCTTCGCCGGTCGCACGGCAGGTGGCGACGAGGCCGCACCCCTCGGAACGGCGGCCTCGTCGCCAAACTCCCACCCGGGCTCGAGCGAGGTCAGCCGTGGTACCCGGCCACGATCTTCGTGAACGCGTACTTCGGCTGCGAGATTCCGCTGCACTCCCCGCCGCCCGAGCAGTCGCGGTTCGTTGCCCAGAACGTGAAGCGGCCCAGGTGATGGCTGGTCGCGTAGTCGCGGATCGCGGTGAAGTCCGACACCGACACGACCTCGCCGGCGTTGTCTGTCTTGCCGTTCATCGACGACAGGCCCGCGTGGCGGTACGCCGTGGCGCTGTCCCAGCCGAACGTCGACTTCAGCTGCGAAACCAGACCGTCCACCGCGGACTTCGTCTTGCCCGCCATGTCGCCGCCGCTGGAGAAGTCGAACGGCATCACCGACCACACGTCCACCGGCGCGCCGATCGCCTTCGCCTGCTTGATCAGCCGCTTGCCCCAGTCGTTCGGGCCGGTCGTTTCGGTCCCGATCGTGATCACGACGCGCACGCCCGGGTTCTTCTGCTTGGTGATCTTGACCGCGTTCAGGATCCGGTCCTGCACGGTCGCGTTCTCGAACTCGTCGGTGTTCTCGATGTCGAGGTCGATCGCCTTCAGGGCGTACGCGTCGATCACCTTCTGGTATGCCCCGGCCAGCGCCGAGGCGGACGAGCACTTCGCGCCCAGTTTCGTCCCGGACCAGCCGCCGAAGGACGGGATGACGTCGCCGCCCGCGTCGCGGATGCTGGTGATCAGGGTTTTGTCCGAGCCGGTCAGGGAACGGTCGCCGTCCCATTTCGGGTTGCACGAGCCGTCCGACAGCATGAACGCCAGCGTGAACGTCTTGATCCCGGTCGCGGACATCGCCGCCGACGCACTGGTCTGCCCCGCCCACTGGTACAGGTACGGCGAAGCGAGCACCGGGTCCGGAGCCGCCGCGAGCTGCGGACCGGACGCGGACGCGGGCGCGGCCGTGGCCACCCCGGCCGCGGTCGCGAGAGCCGCCCCTGCCGCCGCCGCGAGCGCGGCCAGCCGACGCACTGATTTCATCGTGTTCCTCCTGCGAGCACCACGGAACACCTCCGGTTTGAGGCGGCGGGATCAACCCGGGAGGAGTGCACCCGGAAGGGTGCCGTCACACACTGGACTAGACCAAATCGGCGTGTCAAGAGCCGCAGCCCGAACGGCGCACCAGACCGGAAACACCGCGTCCGGCCGGATTTCCCCCGCCCGGGTGGGGTCGAAAGTCAGGGGCGGCCCTCGCCGAGGCCGTCGGAGAAGTCGTGGTCGCGGGTCTCCGGCAGGGCAAGCACGCACAGGAAACTGAGCACCCCGAGCACGACCAGCACCATCGAAACGGGCACCGTCGAGCCGGTCGACGCCCACAGGTCGGTCGAGATCAACGGCACGATCCCGCCGCCGAGCACCCCGGCGACGCTGTACGCGATCGACGCGCCGGAATACCGGTACCGCACCCGGAACAGCTCCGGCAGAAACGCGCCCATCGGCCCGTACAGCATCGCGAAACACGCCAGACCGCCGACGAAGCCGACCGTCAGCAGCACCGGATTTCCCGTCCGCAGCAAGGCGAACAGCGGAAACGCCCACCCCACCACCGAAACCGCGGCCGCCGCACTCAGCCGGCGGCGGCCCCATTGGTCGGACTTCATCGCGAATACCAGCGTCGCCACGCCCATTACGGCGGCCGCGATGAGCAGGCTGATCAGGACAGTCGTGCGCGGAATGCCGAGCGTGGTCGTCGCCATCGAAAGGCAAAATGTTGTGACGGTATAGAAAAGCGCGTGCGCGAGCACGAATGACAACGTCGACAGCACCAATACCCGCGGCTGTTTCCGCAGCAGCTCAAACAGCGGTACCTTCGCCTGTTCGGCCTTGTCCAGAGCAGCCTGGAAAACCGGTGTCTCGGCGATTTTGATCCGGATGTAGAATCCGACCGCCAGCAGCACCGCGGAGAACAGGAACGGCAGCCGCCAGCCCCAGGACAGGAATTCGGCCGCCGGGAGCACCGCGTCCAGCACCAGGAACAGCAGGTTGCCCAGCACGAACCCGATCGCCGGGCCGAGCTGTGGGAAAGCCGAGTACAGGCCGCGTTTGCCCGGCGGCGCGTACTCGGTCGACATCAGCACCGCGCCGCCCCATTCGCCGCCGAGTCCGATGCCCTGCACGAACCGCAGCACCACCAGCAGGATCGGCGACCAGAGGCCGAGCGTGCCGTAGTCCGGCACCATTCCGACGGCCACTGTGGACAGTCCCATCACCAGCAGGGACGTGACCAGCATGGACTTGCGGCCGATCCGGTCGCCCCAGTGCCCGAAAAGGATCGCCCCGACCGGGCGCGCGACGAACCCCACCGCGAAGGTGCCGAGCGACGCCAGCACCCCGGCGGTCGAGGAAAACGTCGGGAAAAAGACCTTCCCGAACACCAGCGCAGCCGCAGTCCCGTAAATGTAGAAATCGTAAAACTCGATAGCGGTGCCGATGAAGCTGGCGGTGGCGATGCGCGACAGATCGGCTCGCGCGGGTGCGGTCATTCCGGCTCCCTGTTCTCCCCTGCGGCCCGATGCCGCCCGGGGAGAATATCGGGTCACGCGTCGCCGGGCAGCTCCTCCATCTTCCGCTGCAGCTTGTTCATCCCGCCGAGCCAGCGGTCGGTTTCGGTGGCGCGCAAGGCATAGAAGTCGGCGACCTCGGCGTGCGGCAGCACCAGGAACCGGTTCTCGGCCATCGCGGCGAACAACGCGTCGGCCACCTGCGGCGGATCGATCGCACTGGCGCCCATCAGCAGTTTGCCGCGTTCCCCGGTCTCCTCGAGCATCGCGGTGCGCACGCCCTGCGGGCAGATCGCCTGCACGGTGATGCCGCGGTGCCGGTAGGTCGCCGACAGCCATTCCGCGAATGCCAGCGCGCCGTGCTTGGTCACCGAATACGGAGCCGAGCCAAGGCTGGTGAGCACGCCCGCCGCGGACACCGTCGCGACAAACCGGCCCTCGCCGCGCTCCAGCCAGGCCGGCAGCAGCAACCGCGCCGCGCGGACGTGCGCCATCACGTTCACGTCCCACGCCAGCGCCCACGCGTCCTCGTCCGCGTGCGCGTCGCCGAACGGCGCGACCCCGGCGTTGGCGCAGAAAACGTCGATCTCGCCGAGCGTTTCGCGGGCGGCGTCGATCAGGTCGGCCACCCCGGATTCGCTTGCCACGTCACCGGCGAACCACGTGCCGCCCACCTCCTCCGCGACTTCGGCGGCACGGTCGCCGTCGAGGTCCGCGACCACGATGCGCGCCCCGTCCGCCGCGAACCGCCGCGCCAGCGCCGCCCCGATCCCGCCACCACCGCCGGTGATGACGACTCCGGCGCTCACAGACCGCCGCCGAGCGTCACGCCGCCGTCGAGGACGACCGTCTGCCCGGTCATCCAGCCCGCTTCGGCGGACAGCAGGAACGCGACCGCCCCGGCGATGTCCTCCGGCACGCCAAGCCGCTTCATCGGATACGCCGCCGCGACTTCTTCCTCGCGCCCTTCGTACAGCGCGGTCGCGAACTGCGTTTTGACCACCGCCGGAGCCACCGCGTTCACGCGGATCTTCGGCCCGAGTTCCGCGCCGAGTTCCTGGGTGAGCCGGATCAGCGCGGCCTTGCTGACGCCGTACATGCCGATGCCCGGCGAGGTGCGGATGCCCGCGATCGAGGCGACGTTGACGACCGACCCGCCGTGCTCGCCCATCCACGCGTCCCGCGCGGCGCGGATCCACGACAGCGGCGCCACCACGTTGACCGCGAAGATCTTGCTCGCCGCGGCCGGGTCGACGTCCAGGGTCGGCCCGTAAACGGGGTTGATGCCGGTGTTGTTGACCAGCATGTCGAGACTGCCGAACTTCTCGACCGCGGCGGCGACCGCCTCCTGCTGATGCGCGGCGTCGTCGGCCTTGCCAGGCACCGCGATCGCGACGTCGGAACCGCCCAGCTGCTCAACGGCCTCCGCGAGCGGCTCCGGCTTGCGCGCGGTGATGCACACCTTCGCCCCGCGCTCGACGAGCCCCTTCGCGATGGCCAGCCCAATCCCCCGGCTGGCCCCGGTCACCAGGGCGACACGATCCTTGAACGACTCCACCACACCGTCTCCTTGTCCGACGCTGGACAGCCACCGCTAAGCGACCGCTTAGTCGCAGGATAACGGGGATGCCTCCGCATGCAACCTCCAGCCGTCGCCCGGACCGTCACAACACAGCCAGTAACCGGTGCCGCAACCCTTTACGCACACCCAAACCTCGTCAAGGACGCCCCGGCAGGCTCCGCCTGGAGGTCCGGCCAGCCACGTGGGATCGGCGTCACACTCGAACGCGCGCACTGAGGACCACCTAACTTAGGCTAGGGTTACCTACACTTGGCGCAGAGAGATGGGACTGGCATGGCGACACCTCCGGAGTTCGATCTGGTCGGAGTGGGTTTCGGGCCCTCCAACCTCGCGCTGGCGATCGCGGTGGCAGAGCACAACGGGACCTCGGCAGCGCCGGTGACCGCGCAGTTCCTCGAGCGGCAACCCGCCTTCGGCTGGCACCGGGGGATGCTGCTCGACGATGCGACGATGCAGGTTTCCTTCCTCAAGGACCTCGTCACGATGCGCAACCCGGCCAGCCGCTTCAGCTTTCTCTCGTACCTGCACGAACACGGCAGGCTGGTCGACTTCATCAACCACAAGACGTTCTTCCCGTTGCGCGTCGAATTCCACGACTATCTCGAATGGGCCGCGGCGAAGGTCAGCGGCCAAGTCGCCTACGGCAGCGAAGCCGTGTCCGTGCGGAGCACCGGTGATTGTTTCGAGGTCCGCACCGGCCATGGCGAGGTCCGCCGCGCCAGGAATCTGGTTTTCGGCACCGGACTGCGGCCGAACGTCCCGGCAGGAATCGAACCGAGCGACCGCGTCTGGCACAACGCCGACCTGCTGCGCCGGATCGGCTCGGTCCGCGCGCCTGGCCGGTGCGTCGTCATCGGCGCGGGGCAAAGCGCCGCGGAGACGACAGCCTTTTTGCACGAGCGCTTCCCCGACGCGGAGATCTGCTCAGTGTTCGCGCGATACGGCTACAGCCCTTCAGACGACAGCTCGTTCGCGAACCGGATCTTCGATCCCGAGGGCGTTGACGCCTACTACTCCGCCCCGGAGGACGTCAAGCAACGCTTGATGGATTACCACGGGAACACGAACTACTCCGCAGTCGACGTGGAGCTGATCGACGACCTGTACCGTCGCGTGTACCGGGAAACGGTCAAGGGCCGCCAGCGGCTGCGGATCTTCAACATGTCCCGTCCGGTCGAGATCGTCGAGGACGAACGAGTACGGGTCACGGTGGAATCGTTGGCCACGGGCGAGAAGACGGTGCTCGACGCCGATCTGCTCGTCTGCGCGACGGGGTACCGGCCCGCCGATCCGAGCGATCTGCTCGGCGAACTCGGTGCGCAGTGCCGCCGTGACGAGCACGGCCGGTTGCGCGTCGAACGCGACTACCGGCTGGTCGCCCCGGATCTGCCGGGAGCGATCTACGTGCAGGGCGGGACCGAGCACACGCACGGCATCACGTCCTCGCTGCTGTCCAACACCGCAGTCCGGGTCGGCGAAATCCTCGCCTCGATCCTCGACCGGCGCCCGTCGACGGAGTGGGACCCGGAGTACGCGGTGAAGGAGCTGGCATGACCGTCAGGGTGTCTCGCCAAACCGAACCGCTGCAGCAGATGACCGCGCTCGCGCGGGCCGGGTACGACGACTACGTGGTGTACGAGAACGGCGGAACCTGGACATTCGCAGGCGGGGCGCTCGCCGCGATCACCCTGGACTCCACGCATGTGCGAGTCCGCGGTGTCGTCGAGTCCGACACGGAGTGGTCTGGTTCGCCGGGCGCGGCGTTGCAGCAAGCGCTCGCCACGCTGCCGGTCCCGGAGTGGCGCGCCTACGGCCGGGTCCACTTCGGATACTCGGCTTTGCCGCCCGGATCGGGATTGCCCAAGCCTTCTGGCGAATTGGTCCGGCTGATCGTCCCCCGCACGGAGGTCCGCGTCACCGGGAACGAGGTGGAGATCCGCGGCGAGGACGAAGCCCTGGTGCGAGGAATCATCGACGCACCGTCGCCCGCACCGCATTCGCCGAGCAGGCCGATCGACGTCCGCGCGAGCGGCGCGGCGTACCGGGGACGGGTGGCGCGGGCCCTCGGGGAAATCCGGCGGGGCCGGTACCAGAAGGTGATTCTCTCGCGCAGCGTGCGGATTCCGTTCCCGGTGGACCTCGCTTCGACCTACGAAGCGGGCCGCCGCGCGAACACTCCGGCACGGTCGTTCCTGTTGCGGCTCGACGGCGCGGAGGCAGCCGGGTTCAGCCCGGAGGTCGTGCTGACCGTGTCGGCGGACGGCACCGTCGTGACGCAGCCGCTCGCCGGCACGCGCGCGTTCGGGCGCGGCAGCGAGCAGGACGCGGCAGCTCGCAAGGACCTCGAATCGAATCCCAAAGAGATCTTCGAGCACGCAGTGTCGGTGCGGACCGCCCAAGAGGAACTGCTCCGCGTTTGCCGCCCTGATTCCGTACGGGTCAAGGACTTCATGGGAATCAAGGAACGCGGCAGCGTGCAGCATCTGGCGTCCAGCGTCAGCGGAGAGCTCGCCGAAGGGCGTACGCCGTGGGACGCGCTGGAAGCCGTGTTCCCCTCAGTAACGGCGTCGGGGATCCCCAAGCGGGAGGCGATCGACGCGATCACGCGCCTGGACGAGGTGCGCGGTCTCTACTCCGGCGCGGTGGTGACCGCCGCGCACGACGGCTCCTTTGATGCCGCGCTCGTGCTGCGGGCCGTGTATCAGGAAAACGGCCAGGCGTGGCTGCGCGCGGGAGCGGGCATCGTCACGGAGTCCACGCCGGAACGGGAGCTGGAGGAGACCTGCGAGAAGCTCGGCAGTGTCGCGCCGTATGTAGTGCCCGCCTGAGCGCCGGTCAGGCTCGGCGGCGGTACCAGAGCAGCCAGCCGAGGTAGCTTCCGCCGAACGCGGCTGTTGCGACCCCGACCGGGAGCGTCCCCGCGCCGGCGATGCGCTGGGCGGTGAAGTCCGCTGCCAGCACCAGCAAAGCGCCCATCCACGCCGCGGGCAGCACCCCCGCACCGGGCGCTTTCGTCAGGCGCTTCGCCAACTGCGGGGCAGTCAACGACACGAACGCGACCGGTCCGACGACCGCGGTTGCGAGCGCACAGGCCATCGTGCCGACCAGCAGCAGGTACAGCCTGCTCGCCTCGACGCGCACGCCAAGGGCCAGTGCCGGGTCGTCGCCCATTTCCAGGATGTCCAGCCGCCGCGCGCCGACCAGCACAGCGGGCACGACGGCGGCGAGCGCGATCGCCGCGGGCCAGACGTGTTCCCAGCCGAGGTTGTCGAGGCTGCCGGTGAGCCACACCGTCGCCCGCGAAACGTCGGCCAATTTCGCGTTCACGATCAGATAGAAGTTGACCGCCTGCAAGATCGCGCTGACGCCGATCCCGACCAGCACCAGGCGATTCCCGCGCACGCCTCGCTGCCAGGCCAGGAGGTACACCGCCAGCGACGTCAGCAGACCGCCGCCCAGCGCGCCCAGCGAGATCCCGGCCAGCCCGCCGCCGAAGGCCAGGATCGCCAGCAGCCCCCCGGTTGTCGCACCGTAGTTGAAGCCGATGATGTCCGGACTGCCCAGCGGATTCCGGGACAGGCTCTGGAAAATCGCTCCGCTGATGCCGAGCGCGGCCCCGGCGCACACGGCGATGAGCACGCGCGGCAGCCGCAGATCGAGCACGGCGAAGTTCGTCAACCGGCTGCCGTTGCCCAGCAAGGTGCGGACGACGTCGAGCGGCGCGACGGCGATCGCTCCCACGCCCAGCGCGACGACCGCGAGTGCGAGAACCCCGGCGAACAGTCCGAGCGAAACCACGAAAGATCGGCGAGTCTTCATGCGCGAGCCGCCTTGCTCCGCCGCACCAGCCAGATGAAGACCGGTGCTCCCAGCAGGGCCGTCACGACCCCCACGTCGATTTCTTCCGGCGCGATCACTCGCCCCGCTACGTCGGCCGCCAGCAGCAACGCCGGCGCGAGCACCGCGCAGTACGGCAGCACCCATCTCTGCGCCGGGCCGGTGAACGCCCGGACCATGTGCGGCACGGCGAGCCCGACGAACACCAGCGGCCCTACCGCTGCCGTAGCTGCTCCGGCCAGCAGTGTCACGGCCACCAACGACAACACCCGCGTCCGGCCGAGGTGCGCGCCGAGTGCCTGCCCGGCGTCGTCGCCGAGTGCCAGTGCGTCGAGCGGCCGGGCGAGCAGCAGCGCCAGCACCAGTCCGACGGCCAGGAACGGCAGGACCCGGACGAGCGTGGCGCCGTCCGCGCGGTTGAGCGACCCGACTGTCCAGAACCGCATCTGGTCGAGAGTCTGCTGATTGAGCAACGTCAATCCTTGCGTGAGACCGGTCAACGCAGCCGACACGGCAGTGCCCGCCAACGCCAACCGCACCGGCGACGCCGAGCCCCGCCCGGCGATCGCGTACAGCACGGTGGCGGCGATCGCCGCGCCCAGGAACGCGAACCAGACGAACGCGCGCAGGTCCGTGAATCCGAAGACGGTCACCGAAAGCGCGGCCGCCGCGGAGGCGCCCGCGTTCACGCCGAGCAGGCCCGGGTCCGCGAGCGGATTCCGGGTGAGCGCCTGCATCACCGCACCCGCGACCCCCAGAGCCGCGCCTACCGCGATCCCGATCAGGGTGCGCGGAATCCGCAACGCCCATATGACGTAAGAGTAATCCGAGGCGTCCCGGTCGAACAGCACGTGGAACACAGTGCCCGGCGCGATCGTCCGCGCGCCGACGGCGATGCTCAGCAACGCCACGAGAACGAGCACGACGCACGCGACGACGAAGCCCGTGGTGCGACCTCTCACCCGGCCAGCCCGCGCGCGAGTTCGGCCTTGCTGACTTTGCCCAGCTTCGTCAGCGGGAAGGCGTCGAGGATCTCCAGCCGGTCCGGCAGCTTGAATTCCGCGACCCCGCGGTCCCGCAGGAAGGATTTGACCTCGCGCAGCGTCGGCGCCCCGCCCTTCAGCACGAGGAACGCACAGGTGCGCTCGCCCATCACCTCGTCGGCCATCCCGACCACCGCCGCGTCGTGCACCGCCGGGTGCGCGAGCAGGTGGTTCTCCAGCTCCTCCGCCGGGATTTTCTCGCCGCCGCGGTTGATCTGGTCCTTCACCCGGCCCTCGACGACCAGGTGCCCGGTCGGCAGCTGCCGTACGACGTCCCCGCTGCGGTAGAAGCCGTCCTCGGTGAACGAACGCTGGTTGTGTTCCTCGGCGCGGTAGTAGCCCCGCAACGTGTACGGCCCGCGAGTGAGCAATTCGCCGTTCTCGAGAACGCGCACCTCGTCGTCCGGGCACAAAGGACGGCCCTGCGTCTCGATGATCAGGTGCTCCGGATCGTCCAGGCGGGTGAAGTTCAGCAGTCCCTCGGCCATCCCGAACACCTGCTGCAACCCGCAGCCGAGCACCGGGCGCACCCGCGCGGCAGGTTCCGCACTCAGCTTCGCACCGCCGACCTGCAGCAGCCGCAGGCTGGACAGGTCCTCGTCGGCGAACTCCGCGGCGTCCATCCACATCAGCGCGATCGGCGGCACCACTCCGGTGACCGTCACCTTTTCCCGCTCGATCAGCGGGAAAACCGTGCTGGGACTGGGATCCGCGGCGAGCACGACCGTGCCGCCCGCCGCGTACGCGCCGAGCAGTCCGGGCGAGCACAGCGCGAAGTTGTGCGACGCGGGCAGCGCGACCAGGTACACGGTCGACTCGTCGAACCCGGACACCTCCGCACTGGCGCGGCCGTTGTACGAGTAGTCGTCGTGGGTGCGCGGGATCAGCTTCGGGGTGCCGGTCGTTCCGCCGGACAGCAGGAACAGCGCTACGTCCGAGGGATCCGGCTCAGGCAACGGGACGGGGTCCGCGGTCGGCAGCTCGTCGTTCGCCACGAACACCTGCCGGATCCCGGGCACCGCCTTCGTGACCGCCCGCGCCAGCGCGCGGTAGTCGAAGCTGTCGTCGTCGGCGACGAAGTACGCGACAGCCCCGCTCAGCTCGGCCAGCGGCACCATTTCCGCTTCCCGGTGCGCGGGCAGTGCGAGCACCGGCAGCGCGCCGATCCGCAGCAATGCGAAGAACACCGCGACGAACTCCGGGATGTTCGGCAACTGCAGGAGAACGCGTTCCCGCGGCGCGATCGACGGTGCGAGTCCGGCTGCTACCCGGCCGATCCACGCGTCCAGTTCCGCATAGGTCCAGCGAGCGCCGTCCGCGCCGACCAGTGCGACACGATCCGGATGCCGCTCAACGCCGTCGCGGATCAGGTGGTCCAGCGGCCGACCGGCCCAGTAGCCAGCCTTCCGGTATCGCTGCGCCAGCTCCTCCGGCCAGGGCACGCACCCCTCGAGCATCGCCACTCCCTGTCTTCTGGACGGAAACTTAGGTTAGGCTAGCCGACACTAGAGAAGGAAGGTGCTAGTGCGTCTCGGCGAACTTGTCATCGACGTCACTCCGCTTCGCACCAGTCCGGGCTTCCGGCGGATTTTCGCGGCGCAGACCCTGACCGTGGTCACGACGGCGCTCACGAACGTCGGGATCAACCTGCACGTGTACCAGCTCACCGGATCGTCTGCACAGGTCGGGCTCGTCAGTCTCGTGTTCGGGCTGGCGCTGCTCGCCGGGCTGCTGGCCGGAGGCGTCGCCGCGGACCGCATGGACCGGCGCGCGCTCGTGCTCGGCACCCGGTCGGTCGTCGCGGTCGTGCTGGCCGGACTGGCGATCAACGCGGCCCTGCCCCATCCGATGCTGTGGTTCGTTTATGCCGCCGCAGTCCTCGCGGGCGGGATCAACGGACTCGGCGGATCGGCGTTGATGGCGGTCGTGCCCGCGCTGGTCGACCAGCGCCAGCTCGCCGCGACCGGCGCCCTGTTCACCGTGACCAGCCAGTTCGGCGCGATGATCGGCCCGTCGATCGCCGGGCTCGTCGCCGCCGGGCCGGGCGTGGCCGCCTGTTTCGGGATCGACGCGCTCGGCTACCTCGCCGGCGTCGCGCTGATGTGGCGGATCCCGCCGCTGCCACCTGACGAAGAGCCCGCGCACCCGCTCAAATCGGTGGCCGAGGGAATCGGTTTCGTGCGACGCAACCAGGTCGTGGCCGGGCTGCTCCTGATCGACGTGTGGGCCATGGTCTTCGCGATGCCGTACGCCCTGTTCCCGCAGCTGGGCATCGAGGTGTTCCACGGCGGCCCGTCGACCGTCGGCCTGCTCTACACCGCGCCCGCGGTCGGCGCGTTCCTCGGTGCGCTGATGAGCGGCTGGACCGGCCGCTCGCGGCACAGCGGACGAGCGCTGATCGGTTCGGTTCTCTTGTGGGGCTTGGCGATCACCGCGTTCGGTCTCTCCGGATATCTGTGGCTCGGGTTGCTGTTCCTGGCGATCGCGGGTGCCGCGGACGCTATCTCCGAGGTACTGCGGCGCGCATTGCTGCAGCACTACACGCCGGATCGGCTGCAGGGCCGGGTGTCGAGCGTCTGGCTAGCCCAGGCCACGACCGGCCCGGCGGTCGGCAACGCGGAAGCCGGGCTCGTCTCGAAACTGCTCGGCAGTTCGGGCGCCGTGGTCGGCGGCGGCCTCGTCTGCGTTGCCGGGGTGCTGCTGGTCGCGGTCATGATGCCGAAACTGCGCCGAGCGACACTGCAAGGAGAAGGATGCCAGTCGCAGCCGTCAACGGCGTGAAGCTCTCGTACACCGACAACGGTTCCGGCGATCCGGTGGTGCTCGTGACAGGCACCGCGGCGGCGGGCCGGGTGTGGCACCTGCATCAGGTGCCCGCGCTGGTCGAAGCCGGGTATCGGGTGATCACCTTCGACAACCGCGGTTTTTCGGGCGAGGAAACGGATTTCACCATCGACGACCTCGTCGCGGACACCGCCGAGCTGATCACGCACTTGGATCTCGGCCCGACGCGGCTGGCCGGCACGTCGATGGGCGCGCAGGTCGTCACCGAATTGGCGCTGGCGCACCCGGAACTCGTCGCCAAGGCCGCCGCGATGGCGACCCGAGGACGACCGGACGTCCTGCGCCGCGCGATGGGCACGGCCGAACGGGAACTGCGCGACAGCGAGGCGAACCTGCCGCCGCGCTACGAAGCAGTCACCCGCGCGCTGCAGAACCTTTCGCCGAGGACGCTCAACGACGACGCGGCGATGACCGACTGGCTCGACCTTTTCGAAATGTCGCCCACGATCTGGACGCCAGGGCTGCGCGCCCAGCTGCGCCTGGACATCGCCGGGAACCGGCTGCCCGCGTACCGAGCGATCGAAATCCCCTTCCTGGTCATCGGTTTCGCCGACGACCTGCGCCTTCCCCCTTACCTGGCAAAGGAAGTCGCCGACGCCATTCCGGGCGCCCGCTACCTCGAACTCGACGGCTGCGGGCACTACGGCTACCTGGAACGCCCGGACGCGGTCAACGAAGCCCTCGTCACGTTCTTCGCGGCTGGACACGCCGACTGAGCAGATACTAAGGTAAGCCTCAGCTAACTTCTGCTGAGGAGGCACGCCTTGACGAACCCCTTCGACGACGACAACGGCCGGTTCTACGCCCTGGTCAACGACGAGGGCCAGTTCTCCCTGTGGCCCGTCTTCGCCGAGGTCCCGTCGGGCTGGCGAGTCGAGTTCGGCGAGGATTCGCGCCAGGCCTGCCTCGACTACATCGAGGCGAACTGGCGCGACCTGCGCCCGCTCAGCCTGGTCCGCGCGATGGACGGCGAGCCCGGCGCGTGACCTCGAGCGTCGAGGACGTCCTCCCGCTCACCCCGCTGCAGCAGGGCATGGTT
Organism: Amycolatopsis sp. AA4; assembly: GCF_002796545.1. Taxonomy (GTDB): domain Bacteria; phylum Actinomycetota; class Actinomycetes; order Mycobacteriales; family Pseudonocardiaceae; genus Amycolatopsis. Next base: position 2,748,096 of record NZ_CP024894.1, on the reverse strand, counting down.
TTCCACGCCCTGCTCGGAGACCGGACGGACGTCTACACGGTCCAGACCGTCCTCGAACTCGCCGAGGACGTCGATCCGGCCCGGATGCGGACGGCGGCCGAAGCACTCGTGCGCAGGCACGCCCCGCTGCGCACGGCCTTCCGCACGCAGTCCTCCGGGCAGTTCGTGCAAGTGGTCCGCCGGACGGTCGAAGTGCCGTTCCGCGTCGCCGGCCGGCTCGATCTCGACGCCGACCGCGCGGAGCCGTTCGACCTCGCCCGCCCGCCGTTGCTGCGGTTCACGCTGTCCGGGCGGACGCTGGTGCTCACCGCGCACCATCTCCTGTGGGACGGCTGGTCGGCGCCGATCCTGGTCCGCGAACTGCTCGCGCTCTACCGCGGCGAGCAGTTGCCGCCCGTGCGCCCGTTCCGCGACCACCTGGCCTGGCTGTCCAAACAGGACACCACGGCCGCCGAAGAGGCCTGGCGGACGGCGCTGTCGGGTCTCCCGGAACCTACGCTGGTCGGCCGGGAGACCTCGGGCTTCCCCCTTCGGAGCGAGTTCCGGTTCCCGGCCGCCGCGCTGGAGCGGACCGCGCGGCGGCACGGGCTGACGCTCAACGCCATCGTGCAGAGCGCGTGGGCGTTGACCCTCTCGGCGATGACCGGCCGCGACGACCTCGTGTTCGGAGCGACGGTTTCGGGCCGCGGCGCCGACCTGCCGGACGCCGCCTCGATGGTCGGCATGTTCATCAACACCGTCCCCGTGCGCGTCCGGCTCGACGGCGGCGAACCGCTCGCCGCGCTGGCCGCACGGGTGCAGGCCGAGCAGGCGCGGCTGCTGGAACACCAGCACCTAGGGCTCGCCGACATCCAGCGAGTGAGCGGCCACGCGACCCTGTTCGACACGCTCGTCGTCTTCGAGAGCTACCCGATGGACGCGGCGATCCCGTTGCTGGCGCACGTTTCCGTACGGGACTCGACGCACTATCCGCTCGCGCTCCTCGTCGTTCCCGGCGAGGAGCTGACGCTGCGGATCGATCACGACGTCGCCCAGTTTCCCGACGCAACCCCGATCGCCGAACGCTTCCAGGAGATCCTGCGCCGGTTCGCGGCAACACCTGAGCTGCCGGTCGCGCAACTGGACCTGCTGAGCACAGCCGAGCGGGAGGCGATCACTTCGCCGAACTCCACGCACGCCGCCGTTCCCGAGACGACGCTGGCCGAGTTGTTCGCAGCGCAGGCCGCTCGGACTCCCGATGCCGAAGCAGTGCGGTTCGACGGCGTCTCCCTGACTTACGCCGAACTCGACGCGAGGACGTCCGAGCTGGCTCGCGGGCTCGCAGCAGCCGGAGTCGGCCCGGACCGGATCGTCGGGGTCCGCCACGATCGTTCTCTCGACCTCGTCGTCTCGCTGCTCGCCGTGCTCAAGGCGGGCGGCGCGTACCTGCCTCTGGATCCGTCGTACCCGGCCGGGCGGCTGGACTTCATGATCGAGGACGCCCGGCCCGCGGTCGTCCTTCCCGCCGGGCTCGACGGCAGCGCCGAGATCACTCCCGCGAGTCCCGACGACGCGGCCTACGTCATCTACACCTCCGGCTCCACCGGCCGTCCCAAGGGCGTTGTCGTCAGCCATCGCGCGATCGTCAACCGCCTCCTGTGGATGCAGCACGAATACCGCCTCACCGCCGACGACCGGGTCCTGCAGAAAACCCCGTCCAGTTTCGACGTCTCCGTCTGGGAATTCTTCTGGCCGCTCATCACCGGCGCCACCCTCGTGCTCGCGAAACCGGACGGCCACAAGGACCCCGACTACCTCGCACACCTCATCGAAACCGAAGGCATCACGACCGTCCACTTCGTACCGTCGATGCTCCGCGCCTACGGCGACCGGCCGCTCCCCCGCCGCGTCATCACCTCCGGCGAAGCGCTGCCGCCCGAAATCGCGCGACCCGGCATCCACAATCTCTACGGCCCCACCGAAGCCGCCGTCGACGTCACGCATCACACGGTCTCCGACGGCGTGTCGATCGGCCGACCGGTGTGGAACACGACCGTCCACGTCCTCGACCCGTTCCTCCGGCCGGTCGCGCCGGGCGTGCCGGGCGTGCCGGGCGTGCCGGGCGTGCCGGGCGTGCCGGGAGAGCTGTACCTCGGCGGCGTCCAACTCGCCCGCGGCTACCTCAACCGCCCGGCACTGACCGCGTCGCGTTTCGTCGCCGCACCGAACGGGCAACGGCTCTACCGCACCGGCGATGTCGTCCGGTGGGAAAATGGTGCGCTGCAGTATCTCGGCCGGGCCGACGACCAGGTGAAGATCCGCGGCTTCCGCGTCGAGCTGGGCGCGGTCGAGGCCGCGCTCATCGCGCAACCAGGCGTGAACGCCGCCGCTGTCGCGGTCAGGGCGGAACTGCAGCAGCTCGTGGGTTACGTCGTGACCGACCCCGGCGTCAGGGTGGACCCCGCAGCGCTCGGCTTGCCCGAGCACGAAATCCCCGCCGTCATAGTTCCGCTCGACGCGCTTCCCTTGACACCCAGCGGAAAACTCGACCGCAAGGCATTACCCGAACCGCACCTCGAGGCCGGGGACACGCAAGCTCGTGATCCGCGAGAGGAAATCGTCGGCGAATTGTTCGCCGACGTCCTCGGCCTCGACAGCGTCGGCGCCGGTGATGATTTCTTCGCTCTCGGCGGTCATTCCCTGCTCGCGACCCGGCTCGTCAGCCGTCTGCGCCGGACGTTCGGGGTCGATCTGGCGCTGCGGGCGGTGTTCGACGCGCCGACCCCGGCCCGGCTCGCCCGCCTCCTCGACGACAGCGCCAGCCGTGCCCCGCTGACAACACAACACCGCCCAGCGGAGATCCCGCTTTCCGCCGCGCAGCGGAGCCTCTGGTTCCTGTACCAGGTCGACGGTCCGACGACGACTTACAACCTGCCGTTCGTCGCCCGTCTGACCGGACCGCTCGACGCCGACGCGCTCGACGCCGCACTCGTCGACGTCATCACGCGGCACGAAGCACTGCGGACGATCTTCCCCGGCACCGAGCCTCGCCAGGAAATTCTCGCCCCGCAACCCCTCGCGCGCGGCAAGGCCGATCACGCGTTCCGCCTCGACCAGGAACTCCCGATCCGCTACGACCTGCGCCGCACCGGACCGGACGAGCACGAGTTCACCCTGGTGGTCCACCACATCGCGGCCGACGAATGGTCCGCGCGTCCCCTCCTGCGCGATCTCGCGTCGGCGTACGCGGCACGAGTCGCAGGCACGGCGCCCGAGTGGTCGCCGCTGCCCGTGCAGTACGCCGACTACACGCTCTGGCAGCAGCAGCATTCCCGTGCCGACACCGAGTTCTGGACCCGGCAGCTAGCCGGGCTGCCCGAGGAGTTGCCGCTGCCGACGGACCGTCCGCGGCCCCCGCAACCCAGCGGCGAGGCTCGCAGCGTGCGCGTCGAACTGCCGGACACGCGTCGCCTCGCCCGGCGGTTCGGCGTCACCGAACTGATGGTGGGCCAGGCCGCGGTCGCGGTTCTGTTGCACCGTCTCGGCGCGGGCGACGACATTCCGCTCGGCACCCCGTCCGCCGGTCGCTCTGACGAAGCGCTCGACGACCTCGTCGGCTACTTCGTGAACACGCTGGTGCTGCGCACCGATCTGAGCGGGAGCCCGACGTTCCGCGAGTTGCTGGCTCGTGTCCGCGAGACCAACCTCAACGCGTACGCGCACCAGGAACTGCCGTTCGAGCACGTGGTTGAGGCGGTGAACCCGGCGCGGTCTCCGAATCGCCATCCGCTGTTCCAGACGATGGTGTCCCACCAAGAAGCAGGCGCCGCCCAACTCGAACTGCCCGGGATCGCAGTCACCCCGATCGACCCGGGTGTCACCGGTGCGAAGTTCGACCTCGCGTTCCACTTCGGACCCGGCGATTGCGCGATCTCCTACCGCACCGATCTGTTCGAGGAAGCCACCGTCGAGGCCTTCGGCAAGCGGCTGTCCATCCTCCTGACCGCCTTCGCGGCGAAACCGGACCTAGCCGTCGATCTGGTCGACGTGCTGGACGCCGCTGACCGGGCACAGTTGACCGCCTTCAACGATACCGCCGAGGACCGGCCCGCGACGACCCTGGCCGCGATGGTCGGGGAACAGGTCGACCGCAGCCCCGACGCGATCGCAGTCGAGTTCCACGACGAGCGGCTCACCTACGCCGAACTGGACGCGCGCGCGAATCACGTGGCGAAAGCCTTGCGGGACCTCGGAGTCGGCCCCGAGAAGACCGTCGGGATGCACTGGGAACGGTCGGTCGAGATGGTCGTCGGACTGCTCGGCGTCGAGAAGGCGGGCGGCGCGTTCGTCCCGCTTGAACCGTCCTGGCCGGCCCAGCGCATCGCGGAGGTCGGCAAAAGCTCTGCGCTCACGGCGATCCTCAGCGGGCCGGCGCACGACGGCCCGGTGCGCGGACTCGGCGTGCCGGTGGTGCACGTCGGCGCGGAGTCCACATCGGACCGAGTCGCCGCGGACGTCGATCCGGAAGGCCTGGCGTACGTCATCTACACGTCCGGCTCCACCGGGAAGCCCAAGGGCGCGATGATCCGCCACCGCGCGATCACGCACCGGCTGTTGTGGCAACGCGAAATGCTCGGCTTCGGACCGGGCGACGCGTCGCTGTTCAAGGCTCCGCTCGGCTTCGACATCTCGATCAACGAGATCTTCCTGCCTCTCGTCAACGGCGGGAAACTGGTCGTCGCCGAACCGGACGGCGAACGCGATATCGACTACCTGCTCGGCCTGATCGAGCGGCACGCGGTCACCTTCACCTACCTTCCTTCGTCCATTTTGGACCTGCTGCTGCAACTGCCGGACTTCGAGCGGAAAGCCCGTTCGCTCAAGCACGTGTGGTGCGGCGGCGAAGTGCTCACCCCGGAACTCTTCTCCCGGTTCCGCCGGGCCAGCGACGCGATCATGTACCACGGGTACGGGCCGGCCGAGGCGACGATCGGCGTCAGCCACGTCGTCTACCGCGGTCCGGAGGCGCTGCGCGGGGCGGTGTCGATCGGCAAACCGAACGGCAACACCCAGCTGTACGTGCTGGACCGGCGGCTGCTCCCGGCTCCCGTCGGGGTGCCAGGAGAGCTGTACGCCGCGGGCGTCTACCTCGGCCGCGGGTACCTCGGCGACCCGCGCCGCACCGCGGAACGGTTCGTCGCCAATCCGTTCGGGCCGCCCGGCGAGCGGCTTTACCGCACTGGCGACCTGGCCCGCTGGCAGCCCGACGGCAGCCTGGAGTTCCTGGGGCGCGCGGACAATCAGATCAAGATCCGCGGAATGCGCGTCGAACTCGAGGAAATAGAGGCTGTGCTCGAGCAGCACGAGCGGGTCCGTCGCGCGGTCGTGCTCGTGCGCGCCGACCGGCCCGGGCTGATCGGCTACTGCCTCGGCCCGGAGACCGACGGGATCGGCGACTGGCTGCGCGGCCGGCTGCCCGGCCACATGGTGCCGCAGCGGTTCGTGTTCCTCGACGAGTTCCCGCTGCTGCCGTCGGGGAAGGTAAACCGGAAGGCACTGCCGGTCCCCGAGGTCGAGGAAGCCGTCAGCCGCACGGCGATCACCGCGACCGAAAAGCTCCTCTGCGAACTGATGGCGGACCTGCTGAAACGGGACGAAATCGGGGCTGAGGACAACTTCTTCGCCCTGGGCGGCGACAGCATCCTGTCGATCCGCTTCGTCAGCAAGGTCCGCGCCGCCGGGTTTCAGCTGTCGCCGCGGCAGGTGTTCGAGCACCAGACAGCGGCGGCGCTGGCCAGAGTCTTGGACGCCTCGGCTGTCCCAATCCGGCACGACGACGGCGTTGGCGAGGTGCCGCTGACCCCGATCATGCGCTGGTGGGCCACCACCGGGGACACCACGATGAACCAGGCCGCACTCCTGCGCGTGCCCGAACCGTTCGCACCGGACGCCTTCGAGCAGGTGCTGCAGGACGTCCTCGATCATCACGATCTGCTGCGCGCCCGCCTCCGCGACGGCGTCCTGCAGGTGCCACTAACCGCGCGAGCACAGGTCGAGCGGGTCGACGGCCCGTACTCCGCCGCCAAGCACACGGAGCTCGTGTCCACGTTGGATCCGACGACGGCGATGCTTCGCGCGGTCGCCTTCGACGGACGGTTGCTGCTGGTGCTGCACCACCTCGTGGTCGACGGTGTCTCGTGGCGGATCCTTGCCGAGGATCTGGCCACTGCGTGGGAGGCCCGCGCGGCAGGACGTGCGCCGCAGCTCTCTCCAGTGCCGACGTCGTTCCGGACCTGGGCCCTCGCGACGACGGACCAGCCGGAGCCGACAGCCGGGCGCACGCTGCCTGTCGCGGGTCGCACGACCGTCCGGCTGACCGTCGACGCGACTCGGAAACTGCTGGACGCCAAGCACGCGCGAGTGCAGGAGACGCTGATTGCCGCGCTCGGCGCCGCACTCGGCCCGATCGAAATCGCGTTGGAGGCCCACGGCCGGGAGGAGCAGCTCGTAGCGGGCGCGGACCTCTCGCGCACGGTCGGCTGGTTCACCACGATGTTCCCGTTCCGGCTGGCAGAGTCGGTCAACGACGTGAAGGAACGCCTGCGCGCGGTCCCGAACAACGGCTTCGGGGCGAAGATCCCGGACTCCGGCGTGAGCTTCAACTACCTCGGCCGCTTCGAGATCGGGGACGGATATTGGGTCCCCGGCCCGGAGAAACTGCCCGAACCGCAGGTCCAGCACCGCCCGTTGCAGATTGACGCGCTCATCGAGGACGGACCGGTGCTCACCGCGACCTGGTCGTTCACCAGCCGCTACCGCAAGGACGAGGTCGACGGACTCGCCCGAGCCTGGGTGCGCGCGCTGACCGGCGAAAACGACGCCGGGCTCACCCCGTCCGACGTCCCGCTGGTGTCGCTGAACCAGGGACAGCTCGACAAGCTCGCGGCGAAATGGGGGAAGAAGTGATCGAGGACGTCCTGCCGCTTTCCCCGCTGCAGCAGGGAATGCTGTTCCACGCGGTCTACGACACCGGCGCCGAGGACGTCTACTGCGTCCAATCCGTCCTCAGCCTCGAGGGCACAGTGGACGGTCCGCGCCTGCGCGCAGCAGCCGAACAGCTGCTGGCCCGGCACTCCAACCTCCGCTCGGCCTTCGTGCACGAGGACGTCGACGAACCGGTCCAGGTCGTGCTGGATCAGGTCGAGCTGCCCTGGACCGAGACCGACGGCGACCTCGCGGCTGTTCTCGAACGAGACCGCGCACAGCGCTTCGTCCTCGACGAACCGCCGTTGCTGCGGTTCTCCCTGGTGCACCTCGGCGAAACCGAGCACCGGCTCGTCCTGACCAATCACCACATCCTGCTGGACGGCTGGTCGCTGCCGCTGCTGATCAGCGAACTGCTGCAGATCTACGGCGGCGCGAACCCGCCGAGCCCGCGGCCCTACCGCGACTACCTGGCTTGGCTGGCCGCACGCGACCGCGCCGACTCGGCGAAAGCGTGGACCGGCGCACTCGCCGGCGCCGAACCGACGCTCCTCGCGCCCGCCGCGTCGCGCGTGCCCACGCGGCCGGGCAAGATCCGCCTCGACCTGGCCGCGGACCGGCTCTACGCCCGCGCCCGGAAGCTGGGACTCACGGTGAACACCGTGATCCAGGGGCTGTGGGGCCAGGTGCTCGGGCGGCTGACCGGCCGCGACGACGTGGTGTTCGGCGCGACCGTGTCCGGCCGTCCGGCCGATCTGTCCGGTGCGGACTCGATGGTCGGACTGTTCATCAACACGGTCCCCGTGCGAGTACGTACCGAGGCACCGCTGAGCGAACTGCAGGCCGAGCAGTCGAAGCTGCTCGACCACCACTACCTCGGACTGACCGAAATCCAACGCGCCGCGGGCGCCGGGGACCTGTTCGACACGCTCATCGTGTTCGAGAACTACCCCATCGACGCAGCCGCGGTCAGCGACAGCGAGCGCGCCGCCGGGCTCCGCATCACCGGCGTCGAGGTCGACGACGCGACGCATTACCCGCTCACGCTCGCCGTGGCCGCGGAGGAACAGCTCTCCGTCACCTTCGAGTACCGGCCCGATGTTTTCGACCACGCTTGGCTCGCCACGCTCGCCCAGTACTTCACCCGCGCCGTCGAGAGCTTCGCCGACGGCAGGCCGTTCGAGCTGCTGTCCGAAGCCGACCTGCGCAGTCTCGCCGAATTCGGCACGGGCAAGCGTTTGCGGACCGAGCCGACGACGATGTCCGAGGTCTTCGAAGCGCAGGCCCGGACGACTCCGGACGCGACGGCCATCGTGTCCGGCGCCGACCGGCTGACGTTCGCGCACGTCAACGCCCGAGCCAACGCCATCGCCCGCAAGCTGGTCGACCAAGGCGCCGGGCCCGAGAAAATCGTCGCGCTCCGGCTGGCCCCCGGCCCGGAAATGATCATCGCGCTGCTTGCGGTGTTCAAGGCAGGCGCCGCGTACCTGCCGCTGGACCCGGACTGGCCCGACGAGCGCATCGACGTGATGCTGGCCGACTCGCGGCCCGTCGTGACCCTGACCGAACTCCCGCCCGGCACCGGCGAGAATTTCCCGCAGCGCGCCCGCCCCGAAAACCCGGCGTACGTCATTTACACGTCCGGCTCGACGGGTGTGCCGAAAGCGGTCGTCGTACCGCACCGGTCGATCGCGAACCTGCTGATCAGCCATCGCACGGACCTGTTCGATCCGGCGCGGGCCCAGGTCGGACGGCCGCTGCGGGTCGCGCACGCGTGGCCGATGGCTTTCGACGCGTCCTGGCAGCCGATGCTGTGGCTGTTCGCCGGCCACGAGCTGCACCTCGTGCCGCCGGACGTCCGCCGCGACGCCGACCTGCTTCGTGCCTTCCTCCGCGAGCACGAGATCGAGTTCGTCGAGTTGTCGCCCTCGCTGCTGACGCAGGTCGCGGCCGAGCCATGGCGGGGTTCGCTCAAGGTGCTCGGCGTCGGCGGCGAAGCCGTGCCGGGCGAGCTGTGGCGTGCGCTGCGGGACGAACCCGGCCTGGCCGTCTACAACCTGTACGGCCCGACTGAGTGCACTGTGGACTCCGCCGCGGCCGATTTCGCCGACAGCCCAACGCCTTCCATCGGATCACCAGTCGGCAATGCCCGCGCATACGTCCTCGACCGGCGGCTCCGGCCGTGTCCGATCGGCGTCGAAGGCGAGCTGTACCTGGCGGGCGCCGGCCTGGCCCGCGGTTACCTCGGCCGTCCGGGCACGACGGCGGAACGGTTCGTAGCCGATCCGTTCCACGGCGGCCGCATGTACCGGACCGGCGACATCGCGCGGTGGACCGCCGGCGGGTTCCTCGAATGCCTCGGCCGGGTCGACGACCAGGTCAAGATCCGTGGGTTCCGCATCGAACCCGGGGAAATCGAGGCGGTGCTGTCCCGGGACGACCGGGTCGAGCGCGCCGTCGTCGTCCCGCGCGAGGACGCGCCCGGCGTGCGCCGGCTGGTCGCGTATGTCGTGCTCCGCCGGGGCGGCGTCGACGGCCTCCGCGAACGGGTCGCGGCGAGCCTGCCGGAGTACCTGGTCCCGTCAGCGGTCGTCGCGGTCGATTCCTTCCCGTTGACCCGCAACGACAAACTCGACGTCAAGGCGTTGCCCGCCCCGGAGTACCACGGCACCACGCGAGAGCCGGAGACCGCCAACGAAGCCCGCCTCGCCGAACTGTTCGCCGAAGTGCTGGGTGTTTCGCGAGTCGGCGCGGACGACAGTTTCTTCGCTCTCGGCGGCGACAGCATCGTCTCGATGCGGCTGGTCGGCAAAGCCCGCGCAGCCGGCTTCGGGTTCAGCCCGCGTGACGTCTTCGAGCGCCGGACGGTCGCCGAACTGGCCCGCGTCGCCGGTGCCGCGCCGGTCCGGCGCGACCCGGATGCCGGGATCGGCGACGTCCCGCTGACGCCCATGCTCTCCTGGCTCACGCACAACCGGCCGTACGACCGGCTCAGCCAGGCCCGCCTCGTCTGCACTCCCCCGGACCTCACCCGCGAACGCCTCACCGAACTGCTGCAAACCCTCCTCGACCGGCACGACGTCCTGCGGTCGACTTTCGACGGTTCCTTCACCGTCCGCCCGCGCGGCGCCGTGCAGGCGCGGGTGCAGCGGGTCGAGCTGACCGACGTCGCCGCGCAGCTGCCGGAAGTCATGGAGGCAGAGCTGGGCGAACTCGACCCCGCGGCGGGCGAGATGGCCCGTTTCGTGTGGTTCGACGGCGGTCCCGGCCGCGACGGACGGCTGCTGCTCCTGCTGCACCACCTCGTGGTCGACGCCGCGTCCTGGGGCATCCTCGTGCCCGAACTCGCCGACCTGTGGGCCGGACGCGAGCTGCCGCCGCTTGGCACCTCGTTCCGGGAATGGGCGAACGCGCTGCCCGAAGCGGCGCGGGCGAAAACCAGCGAACTCGGGATGTGGCGCGACATCCTCTCCGGGCCGGACCCAGTGCTCGGCACCCGGCGTCTCGACCCGGCGGTCGACACCCGCGCCACGGTGCGGTCGATCCGCACCGTCCTCGACGAGGACCTGACGCAAGCGCTGCTCACGGCCGTGCCCGAGCGGCTCGGCGCCCCGATCGACGTCATCCTGCTCACCGCGTTCGCGCGCGCCGTCGAGCGGTGGCGCGGCGAACCAGGCCCAGTCCTGCTGGCGGTGGAAAACCACGGCCGGGAAGAGCAAATCGTGCCGCGGGCGGACCTGTCCGGCACCGTCGGCTGGTTCACCAGCGTGCATCCGGTCCGGCTCGACCCGGCCGACGTACCCACTGTTGCCGCGCAATTGGCGTTGCCGGACAAAGGAATCGGGCACGGATTGCTGCGCTACGTCAACCCGGACACCGCGGCCGAACTCGCCGCGCTGCCCGAACCGCAGATCGAGGTCAACTACCTCGGCCGGTTCACCTCGGGCGAGACGAGCGGCGCCCCGTGGTCCGGAGCCCCCGAAGCCGGCGCGATGGGCGGCGGCGCCGACGCCGCCCAGCCGGCCCCGTACTGCCTGGTTCTGAACTGTCTGGTCGACGGAGCCGCGCTGCATGCCGACTGGCAGTGGCCCGGCGCGCTCTTCACCGACGACCGGATCCACGCCCTTTCCGCGGCGTGGTTCGACGCCCTCAAGGAGATTTCCGGTGAGTGACCTGGCCGCCCGCAAACGCGAGCTGCTCCGCCGCCGCCTCGCCGAGGCCGGGCTCGCGAGCACGGCGCAGATCCCGAAGCGCGACCGCGAGGACGACCTGCCCTTGTCGTCCGCTCAGTCGCGGATGTGGTTCCTGCAGCAGCTCGAACCGGGCACCGCCGCGTACAACGTGTGCCTCGCCATCGACCTTCGCGGCGATCTCGACCGCCCCGCACTGCAACGCTCGTTCCAGCGTCTCGTGGAACGCCACGAGATCCTCCGCACCCGGTACCTGCCCGGCGCCGACGGGGAGCCCCGGCAAGTGGTGGACCCGTTCGCGGTCGTCACGATGGCGGAAACGGACCTGCGAGGTCTGCCGGCCGACCGGCGCGACGCCGCGGTGGAGTCGTCCGCACGCGAGGAATCCGCGCACGGCTTCGACCTCGCGAAGGAACACTCGCTGCGGCTGAAGCTGTTGCGTCGCGCGGACAACGACTACGTGCTGGTCCTGACGGTGCACCACATCGCGTGGGACGGTTTCACCTTCAACGCGCTCTCGCACGACCTGTCCGCGCTTTACCGCGAGGACACCACCGGCCGACCGGCCGGGCTCGAACCGCTTCCCGTGCAGTACGCGGACTTCGCGCTGTGGCAGCGGAAAACGTTCACCGACGACCGTCTCGCCAAGGACCTCGACTACTGGCGCGCGGCGCTCGACCCGATGCCGGAAAGCCTTCCGCTGCCGACCGACTTCCCGCGCCCGGCAACGCGATCGAGCCGCGGCGACCGTCGCATGAGGACGTTCGGCACGGACGTGACCGAGCGCGTCACGGCGTTCGCCCACGACCGCGGCGTCACGCCGTTCATGGTGGTCTTCGCCGCGTATGCCGCGCTGCTGCACCGCTACACCGGTGCGACGGACGTGCCGATCGGATCGGCGTCGATGAACCGCGACGCCGGCGAGGTCGAACGGCTCGTCGGAAACTTCGGCAACACCCTCGTGCTGCGCGCGGATCTGTCCGGGCAGCCCTCGTTCGCCGACCTGGTCTCGCGGGTGCAACGCGTCTGCACCGACGGTTACGCACACCAGGACCTGCCGTTCGACGTGCTCGTCGAAAAGCTGCGGCCGCCGCGCACGGCCGGGCGTTCGGTGCTGTTCGACGTCATGCTGTTGTTCCTCGCGCAAGGTCTGCGAGGATTCGACTTTCCGGGCATCGAGACAGCCTGGCGGACGGTGCACAACGACACCACGCAGTTCGATCTCGCGCTGGAGGCTTTCCTCGCCGGCGGCCGGATGCGGATCGAGGCGACCTACTCGACCGACCTGTACGCGGCGCCGACGATCGACCGGTTCCTGGACCATCTCGAGTCGTTGCTGCGGCATGCGTTGGCCGCACCGGACACGCCCGTCGCCCGGCTGGCGTACCACTCCGCGGAAATCCCGGCCGGGCGCTCAGCGGAGGCGCCGGAGACGACTCTCGCCGAACTGTTCGCCTCCCAAGCCGCACGCACTCCGGACGCCGAAGCTGTGCGTTTCGGCAGCGACTCGCTCACCTATGCCGAACTCGACGCCAAGGCCGCCGGCCTCGCCGGACAGCTCGCCGCGGCAGGTGTCGGCCCGGAACGGATCGTCGGCATCCGCCAAGACCGTTCGCTCGACCTGATCGTCTCGCTGCTGGCCGTGCACAAGGCAGGCGGCGCGTATCTGCCGCTCGACCCGTCCTACCCGGCGGACCGGCTGGAGTTCATGATCGAGGACGCCCAGCCTGCCGTCGTTCTCCCCTGCCCGCTCGAAAACAGCGTCGAAACCACACCCGCGAGCCCGGACAACGCGGCCTACGTCATCTACACCTCCGGCTCCACCGGACGCCCGAAAGGCGTAGTCGTCACGCATCGCGCGATCGTCAACCGCCTGCGGTGGATGCAGCACGAATACCACCTCACCGCCGACGACCGGGTCCTGCAGAAGACCCCGTCCAGCTTCGACGTCTCCGTGTGGGAATTCTTCTGGCCGCTCATCGCCGGCGCCACCCTGGTCCTCGCGAAGCCCGGCGGCCACAAAGACCCCGACTACCTCGCCGAACTCATCACCCGCGAACGCATCACGACTGTCCACTTCGTCCCGTCGATGCTCCGCGCCTACGGCGACCGGCCGCTGCCCAAGCGAGTCATCACCTCCGGCGAAGCACTCCCCTCCGACCTGGCACTGCCGCAGCTGCACAACCTCTACGGCCCGACCGAAACCGCCGTCGACGTGACGTACTGGCCAGCCGTCGAGGGCGCCGGAACCGGCATCGTCCCGATCGGACGTCCGGTATGGAACACGCGGCTCCACGTGCTGGACTCAGCTCTCCAGCCGGTGCCGCCGGGAGTCGAGGGAGAGCTGTACCTCGCCGGAGTCCAGCTCGCCCGCGGCTACCTCAACCGCCCGGCGCTGACGGCGTCCCGCTTCGTCGCCGCACCGAACGGGCAACGGCTCTACCGCACCGGCGACCTCGTGCGCTGGCGCGCGGACGGCGTGGTCGAGTTCGTCGGCCGCGCCGACGACCAGGTCAAGCTCCGCGGCTTCCGGATCGAACTCGGCGAGGTCGAAGCCGCGCTCACCGCGTTGCCCCGGATCACCGGCGCGGCCGTCGTGCTGCGGCCGGAACAGCAGCAGCTCGTCGCCTACATCGTCGGCGACGCGACCGGCGCCCGGCACGCGCTGGCGAAGACGTTGCCGGACCACCTGATCCCCTCGGTCGTCGTCGAACTGGACGAACTTCCCCTTTCCCCCAGCGGAAAACTCGACCGCCGCGCGCTGCCCGCCCCGACCTCCGCGGTCACCGACGACGAGCCCGGCACCGAACGGGAACGCGCGCTGGCCATGCTCTTCGCCGACCTGCTCGGACTCGACCGCGTCGGCGTGCACGACGATTTCTTCGCGCTCGGCGGGCATTCTCTGCTCGCCACGAAACTGGTCGGCCGGGCCCGCGCCGAACTCGGCGCGGAACTGACGATCGGCACCGTCTTCGACGCGCCCACTGTCGCCAGGCTGGCCGCGATCCTGGACGACAGAGGCAAGACCCGCCCAGCCCTCACTCCGATGACCCGGCCGCGCCGTCTGCCGTTGTCGTTCGCGCAGCAGCGGCTGTGGTTCCTCTACCGGCTCGAAGGCGCGAGCGCGACCTACAACGTGCCGTTCGCGGTCCGTCTCGACGGCCAGCTCGACGTCGACGCCCTTCGCGCCGCGCTGTCCGACGTGGTCGGACGGCACGAGGTGCTGCGCACGATCTACCCGGAGTTCGAGGGCAAGCCCTACCAGCAGGTGCTCGGCTGGACGCCGACCCTGGCCATCGGCGGGACCGTGCGCGAAGCGGCGCAGCGCGCGTTCGAACTGGACAGAGAGCCGCCGTTCGAAGCCCGGCTGATCCGGGATGGCGACAGTCACGTGCTTTCCCTGCTCACGCACCACATCGCATCCGACGGCTGGTCGACCGAACGTCTCGTCGCCGACCTCACCACCGCCTACGCCGCGCGGTGCGCGGGCCGGCGCCCGGCGTGGACCCCGTTGCCGGTCCACTACGCCGACTACGTCCTGTGGCAACGGGACCTGCTGGGCAACGACGCCGACCCGGACAGCCTGGCCTCGACCCAGCTCGAGTACTGGCGGACCGCGCTCGCGGACCTGCCGGAAGAACTCCCGTTGCCGACGGACCGTCCACGGCCCGCGACCGCGAGCTTCGCCGGGGACGCCGTCCGGTTCCAGCTTTCCGCTGAAACCCGCGCCGCGCTGCACAAGCTGGCCCGCGAAACGGGATCAACCGTCTTCATGACCGTGCAGGCCGCGTTCGCGGCGTTGCTCGGCGCCCTCGGGGCGGGTGACGACATTCCGATCGGCAGCCCGGTCGCGGGCCGCACCGACGCCGCCCTCGACAGCCTGGTCGGCTTCTTCGTCAACACGCTGGTCCTGCGCACGGATCTGACCGGCGACCCGACGTTCCGGCAGCTCGTGGACCGGGTGCGCCGGACCGACCTCGACGCGTTCGCGCATCAGGATCTGCCGTTCGAGCGGATCGTCGAAGCCGTCAACCCAGCGCGCTCGCTCGGCAAGCACCCGCTGTTCCAGGTCATGTTCGCCTACCAGCAGGCCGCCGCGGAGACCGCACCGTTCGGCGAGGCGGCGCTGCGCGAGGAGCACGTCGGCTTCTACGCGGCACGGACAGACCTGTCGTGCCACCTGTTCGAGCACGCGGGCGGCATCGACGGCTGGCTGGTCTACAGCCGCGACCTGTTCGATCAGTCCACTGTGGACGACATGGCGACCCGGTTCGTCCGCTACACGGAGTCTCTCGTCACCGAACCGGACCGGCCGCTCTCGGCGACCACCGTGCTGACCGAGGGCGAACGGGTCCTGGAATTCCCCGCCGCCGAAGTGCCGGAAACGACGCTGGCCGAACTGTTCGCCGCCCAGGTCTCCCGCACGCCAGACGCCGAGGCCGTCCGCTTCGGCAGGGATTCGCTGACCTACGCCCAACTCGACGCCCGAGCCACCGACCTCGCCGAGCAACTCTCCGCCGCGGGCGTCGGCCCGGACCAGATCGTCGGCATCCGCCAAGACCGCTCGCTCGACCTGGTCGTCTCCTTGCTCGCCGTGCTGAAGGCAGGCGGCGCGTATCTGCCGCTGGACCCGTCCTATCCCGCGGAACGACTGGACTTCATGATCGAAGACGCCCAGCCGGTGGCGGTTCTGCCCGCCGCGCTGGAAGGCAGGGCGGAACCGGCCGGGGCGAAACCTGACGACGCGGCATACGTCATCTACACCTCCGGCTCCACCGGCCGTCCCAAGGGCGTTGTCGTCAGCCATCGCTCGATCGTCAACCGCCTCCTGTGGATGCAGGACCGCTACGGTCTCACCGCCGACGACCGGGTCCTGCAGAAAACCCCGTCCAGCTTCGACGTCTCCGTCTGGGAATTCTTCTGGCCGCTCATCACCGGCGCGACCCTCGTGCTCGCGAAACCAGACGGCCACAAGGACCCCGACTACCTCGCACACCTCATCCAAACCGAAGACATCACCACCGTCCACTTCGTCCCCTCGATGCTCCGCGCCTACGGCGACCGCCCGCTGCCGGAACGCGTGATCACCTCCGGCGAAGCTCTCCCCGCCGATATCGCGAAACCCGGCATGCACAACCTCTACGGCCCCACCGAAACCGCCGTCGACGTCACCCACCACACGGTCACCGACCAGGTCGCCATCGGCCGCCCGGTGTGGAACACGCAAACCCACGTCCTCGACCGCCTGCTGCGGCCCGTGCCGCCGGGCGTGCCGGGAGAGCTGTACCTCGGCGGCGTCCAACTCGCCCGCGGCTACCTCAACCGCCCAGCGCTCACCGCGTCCCGCTTCGTCGCCGCACCGAACGGGCAACGGCTCTACCGCACCGGCGACCTGGTGAAACGCGACCGCGAGGGAGTCCTGCACTACCTCGGCCGCACCGACGACCAAGTCAAACTCCGCGGGTTCCGGATCGAACTCGGCGAGATCGAAGCCGCACTCGCCGCGGAGGACGGCGTCGACGTGGCTGCCGTCGTGGTCCGAGACGAGCGGCTCGTCGCCTACGTCGTCGGCACGGCGCCGGACCTCCGCGCGAAGCTGCCCGAACACCTGGTGCCCGCCGCGATCGTCGAACTCGACCGCCTCCCGCTCACCTCAAACGGCAAGCTCAACCGGAAAGCCCTCCCCGACCCGGACTTCACCGCGCGCACCGGTTCCGCGAAACCCCGCACCGAACGCGAACGCCTGCTGTGCCAGCTGTTCGCCGAAACATTGCAGCTGCCCGAAATCGGCGTGCACGACAGTTTCTTCGAGCTGGGCGGCGACAGCATCGTCTCGGTCCAGCTGGTGAGCCGCGCCCGCAAGGCCGGAATTTCGCTCACCCCGCGCCAGGTCTTCGAGCACCGGACCCCCGCCGGGCTCGCGGCGGCCGGCGACTTCACCGTCCACGCCGACGTCCCGCACGGCCGGGTCGCGCCGACCCCGATCATGCGGTACCGCGGGCTGTTCCAGGCGATGCTGCTGACCGCCCCGCCCGGCCTCACCGAACCCGGGCTCGTCCGGACCGTGCAGGCGGTACTGGACCGGCACGACCTCCTCCGCGCCCGCTGGGACGGCGAAACCCTGGTCGTGCCGGCGGAATCCTTCGACGCCGCCGAGATCGTCACCCGAGCTGCCGGATCGCTGGACGACGAACTGCTCGCCGCCCGCGACCGGCTCGACGACGACCGGCTCGTCCAGGTCGTGCGGTTCGACGACCGCGTGCTGATCGTCGCCGACCACTTGGTCGTGGACGGCGTCTCGTGGCGGATCCTCCTCGACGACCTCGCCGAAGCCTGGCAGGGCCGGGAACTGGTCCGCACCGGCACGTCGTTCCGGCGCTGGAGCGAACTGCTCCGGGAACAGGACCGCAGCGGCGAACGCGAGCTCTGGCACAGCATTCTCGACGGCGCCGACCCGGTGCTGCCGCTCACCGACGCCGTGCCCGAGCACGCCGAATGCACGGCGCCACTGCCGGTCGGAGACGTCGAGCAGGCGCTGCTCACCGCGCTCGGGCGCACGCTCGACCGCGACAACGCGGTCATCGCCGTCGAACGACACGGCCGAGAGGAACAGATCGCGCCCGGCGTGGACCTGTCCGCGACCGTCGGCTGGTTCACCGCCGTCTTCCCCGTCCGAACCTCGGGCAGCGTCCACCGGCTGCCCGACGGCGGACTCGGCTACGGGCTGCTGCGGCCGTTCGACCTGCCCGAGCCGACGATCGTGCTGAACTACCTGGGCCGGGTGGACACCGGCGACGGCACTCCGTGGTCGGTCGCTCCCGAGGCGCCGATGCTGCGGGTGCCGCCCCGGCCGGGCCGGACCCCCGACTGGGCGCTGGAGATCAACGCCGCCGCCGTGAACGGCGAACTGCGGATTTCCCTGACCGGGCAGACCGACGTGCGCACGCTGGCCGCGCGCTTGCGGGACGCGCTCGCCGGCGGCGGACCCGCGTTGGACCTTTCCCTGGTGGACCTCAGCCAGGACGACATCGACGAGTTCGAAGAGGAGCTGGGCACGTGGTGAACGAGCAGCCGACGGCGGGAGACCTCCTGCGGGACGTCACCGGCCTCCTTGGCCCCGAGGCCGCCGACCTGTCCGAAGAGGACAGTCTGATCGAATGGGGCCTGGACTCGATCGCGCTCATGCAGGTCGCGAATGCCTGGCGGCGGCGCGGGATCAAGGTGAGCTTCGCCGAACTGGCGAAAACCCCGACGCTCGCCGGCTGGCGCAGGGTGCTGGCGGAGGCGTCCGGGGTCGCCCCGGAGCCCGTCGCGGCGGTCGAGGTGGACGAGTCCGCGCCGTTCCCGCTCGCGCTGATGCAGCACGCTTACTGGATCGGCCGCGACGAGGAGACGACGCTCGGCTCGGTCGCCGCGCACCTGTACGTGGAATTCGACGGCGAGGGCGTCGATCCGGTCCGGCTCGAAGCCGCGGTCGGAAAACTCGTTCAGCGCCACGGGATGCTGCGCGCGACCTTCGACGACGACGGCAGGCAGCGAATCCTTGCCGACCGGGCGCAACCCGCTCTTCTCGTGCACGACATCACCGACGATGCCGAGCTCGAGCAGATCCGCGACCAGTCCTCCCACGCCCGCCTCGACGTCGCCCGCGGCGAGGTCTTCCGCATTCAGTTGAGCCGTCTTCGCGACGGGCGCACGCGGCTGCACGTGGACGTGGACATGCTCGCCGCCGACGCGTTGAGCTACCGCGTGCTGCTCGCCGACCTCGCCCGGTTCTACGAAGGCGCCGAGCCGGAACCGATCGGCTACAGCTACCCGCGTTACCTCGCCGAACGGGAACCGGCCCGCGCGGCCGACCACGCCCGCGCCAAGGATTGGTGGCAGCAGCGGATCCCGTCCCTGCCGTCGGCCCCTGAGCTGCCGCTGGTGCCGGAGAACGAGCGCGGCGACGCGACCCGGGTGACGCGGCGGCACCACTGGCTCGCACCAGAGGGCCGCAAACAGCTGGCCGCCCGGGCGCACGAGCACGGGCTGACCCCGGCGATGGTGGTCGCGACCGCGTTCGCCGAGACGCTTTCGGCGTGGAGCGGGCAGCCCCGGTTCCTGCTCAACGTCCCGATGTTCGACCGCGAGAGCACGCATCCGGAAGTGGACCGGCTGGTCGGCGACTTCACCGGCTCCGTCCTGCTGGACGTGGACTTGTCCGCCGAAGCGTCCTTTGCCGATCAGGCGAAGGCGTTGCAGGAGCGGATGCATACCGGCGCCGCGCATGCCGCGTACTCCGGGGTCGAGGTGTTGCGGGATCTGTCGCGGTACCAAGGCGAACAGGTCCTCGCACCGGTCGTGTTCACCAGCGCGCTCAACCTCGGCGAACTGTTCGACGCGGACGTCCGCCGGCTCTTCGGCGAAGCGGTCTGGATCGTCTCGCAAGGCCCGCAAGTGTTGCTCGACGCGCAGGTCACCGAGGTCAACGAAGGACTGCTGATCAACTGGGACGTGCGCGAGAACGCGTTCCCGGCCGGGCTGATCGACGACATGTTCGCCGCGTTCCACAGGCTCGTCACACAACTCGGGCAGGACGATGACGTTTGGGAGCGGCCGGTCGGCGGCGCGTTGCCCGCCGCGCAGGCGAGAACCCGCGCGAAGGCCAACGCCACCGCCGGACCTCGCAGCAAAAAACTGTTGCACCAAGGCTTTTTCGAGCACGCACGACGGGAACCGGATGCCGTCGCGCTGGTGTGGGCCAAAAATGGCCAGCTGACCTACGGCGAACTGGCGGACAAGGCGTTGCGCGTCGCCGCGGGGCTGAACGTCCGGCCCGGCGACGCTGTCGGCATCACGCTGCCGAAGGGACCGGACCAGATCGCCGCCGTGCTCGGCGTGCTCGCGGCCGGGGCCGCGTACGTGCCTATCGGTGTCGACCAGCCGCCCGCCCGCGCCGACCGGATCCGCCGCGTCGCGGGCATCCAAGCGACACTGACCACTGTGGACACCACGGCCGAACTGCTCGCCGAACCGGTTGTCGGCGACCCGGAATCAATCGCGTACGTGCTGTTCACCTCCGGCTCCACCGGTGAGCCCAAGGGCGTCGAGGTGCCGCACCGCGCGGCGATGAACACCATCGAAGACCTCAACGAGCGCTTCGGGATCGGCCCCGGGGACCGCTGTCTCGCGGTGTCCGCGTTGGACTTCGACCTGTCCGTCTATGACATCTTCGGCCTGTTCAGCGCGGGCGGCGCGGTCGCGCTCGTCGAGGAGGACGACCGCAAGGACGCGCGGGCGTGGGCCGAACTGGTCGCCGACCGGGGCGTCACGCTGGTCAACTGCGTGCCCGCATTGCTGGACATGCTCCTTGTCTCGGCCCGGCCGGGCGAGCTGGCCGGGCTGCGCACGGTGCTCCTCGGCGGTGACTGGGTCGGCACCGACTTGCCCGGCCGCGTCGCCGCGCACGCGCCCCGCTGCCGGTTCGCCGGACTCGGGGGCACGACGGAAACCGCGATCCATTCGACGGTCTGCGAAGTGCACGGCGTTGCCGCGCACTGGCGTTCGGTCCCGTACGGCACCCCGCTGCGCAATGTCGCCTGCCGCGTGGTCGACAGCCGCGGCCGAGACTGTCCGGACTGGGTCGGCGGCGAACTCTGGATCGGCGGCGACGGCGTCGCCCGCGGCTACCGCGCCGACCCCGAACGCACCGCAGACCGCTTCGTGGACCACGACGGGCAACGCTGGTACCGCACCGGCGACCTGGCGCGCTACTGGCCGGACGGCACTCTCGAATTCCTCGGCCGCCGCGACCACCAAGTCAAGGTGCGCGGCGTCCGGATCGAACTCGGAGAAGTCGAAGCCGCGCTGGCGGAGCACCCGGACGTCCGGCGCGGCATCGCCGGAGTCGCGGGCAACCAGCTGGTCGCCGCGGTCGCCGGGGCGGTCACGCCGGACGAGGTGCGCGAATTCGCCCGGACCATCCTGCCGCCGCACATGGTCCCGTCCCGCGTCGTCGTGCTGGACGAACTGCCCTTGACCGCGAACGGCAAGGTCGACCGCCGCGCCGTCGCCGCGCACTGGACCGCGGAAACCGACTCCTACGAGGCCCCGCAGTCCGCCTTGGAACAGGTGCTCGCGAAGGTCTGGGCAGAGGTCCTTGAGGTCGACCGCGTCGGCGTGGACGATCCATTCTTCGCGCTGGGCGGGGATTCCGTGCTCGCGACCATGATCGTCGGCCGCCTCCGGGAAGCCCTCGACAGCACCGAAGTGACGGTCCGGACGCTGTTCGCGACCCTCACCGTCGGCGGGATGGCCGCGCGCCTGCTCGCCGAAGAATCCGTCCCAGGCCGGCTGGCCCAGGTGGCTGAGATCTACCTGGAGGTCGAAGCGCTCACCGAGTCCGATGTAGACGCTGAACTCGCCTGACCGAAAAACAGGCCCGGCACCGGATTTCCGGTGCCGGGCCTGTTTCGCTTGCCCGGTCAGGAAAGCTTCGCCAGCGCGGGCTTCAGCTTGTCCAGCACATACGGAATCCCGTAAACAGTCGGCGCCCGCAGTGCCGAAATCGTCTCCATGTCCGTCACCAGGTAATTCCCCGCCTTGACCTTCGCGACGAGCTGGTTGGACTCGAACGCCTGCCGCAGATCGGGCGAGGTGAAGGCGATGATCACGACGTCCGCGGCAACCTTGTCGTACTGCTCCGGGGTGAGCGTTCCGGTCGGGCTGCCCGACTCGTTCTTGCTCGCGTCGACCACCGTCGAACTGAGCTTCAACCCGACCGACTGGATCAGCTGCACCGCGAAGTCCTGCTGCGACACCAGGGTGAAAAGCTTGCCCGGCGCGTTGCCCACCGACGCGGTGAAGGTCTTGCCCGCAGCCTTCGGATTGTCCGCCTTGGCCTGGTCGATCGCAGCCTGCGCGGTGTCGATGACCTTCTGCGCGTCAGCGGTCTTGCCGAGCGCCTGCGCCACGACCTTCACGTGCTCCTGCCAGGTCTGCGCCCCCCACTCGGTGGCGTACCCGACCGTCGGCGCGATCTTCGACAGGTTCGCGTATTCCTTGTCCAGCCCGTAGTCCGCGGTCGCCAGGATCAGATCCGGCGTCAGCTTGCCGACCTCCTCCGCGTTGACCCCGTTCGCGGCATCCACGATGCGCGTCTTCGCCGGATCGAGCTTGCCCTTCAGATACGACGGCACCGCGGTGGACCCGGACTTGGTGAAGAACGCGACCGGCGAGACTCCCAGCGCGAGCGCCGCGTCGAGATCGTCAGTCGAGGTCCCGATCACGACCACTCGCTGCGGTGCCTTCTCGACGGTCGCGACACCGAACTTGTGCGTGATCTTCACCGGGAACGCAGCGGAGCCGGCCGCCTGCCCGGCAGCGGCAGGGGCGGACGAGTCCTGCACCGCGCCGCACGCTACCAGCGCGCAGGAGGCAGCAACCGCGAGCGCGACCGCGCCGAAGAACCCCTTACGAGACATAGATGCATCGCCTTTCCCAGGACCATGAGCCAGATGGTAAGGTTTGCCTATCCAAACTAGATAGTCAACCCAGTGCGGCTGTGACCTGAACCGGACAGAAGCCCGGCTGACCGACCCCCGGACCTCCACGTTCCGCCGAGCTGCCGTGGCGCCCTCGACCAACGAGCCTCGTCCTCTCGCAGCCTGAACCTCGTCATCCCCCGCTGCCATCCGATGAATGCGACAGGACTGCACATCCGGCTCGGCTTCGCTGACGGCGGCTCACGCGCGAGTCTCTCGACGGCCAGACAGACCCAAGGTGCTATTTCCAGTCCCATCAGCGCGAGCAGCGGCTAGGCTCATCGGCCTGCCATCCCAGAATCAGGGATGCCTCACCGGTTCTGTCCAGAGCGGGCACTCAGTCGCAGGACAATGGGGATGCCTCCGCACGCAACCTCGACCGTCACAACATATTCCGCCACCGCATTCGCAACCGGTTGCGTCAGCGCATACGCGACCCTTCACCGCCAGGTCTTTCGGGCCGGCGCGGTCGAGGTCGGCACCGCCGGTTCAGGCGTTCGCGTCGGCCGCCAGTATCTCGTCGGCGGTCGCGCGGCCCGACCGGACAGCGCCTTCCATATAGCCGTTCCATTGCACGGCGTACTCGGCACCCGCCCAGTGGATGCGGCCGACGGGGTCGCGGAGGATGTCGCCGTAGCTGGTCCAGACGCCGGGGGCGAAGTGTGCGCCGTAGCAGCCGCGAGTGAATTCCTCGGCGCTCCAGTCCTTCTCCAGGTACGCGGCCGGGTCGGCTGCCTCGTGGCCGAAGTAGCGGACGAAGCAGTCGAGGACCTGTCGGCGGCGCTCGTGGTCGGGCAGTCGCTGCCAGCGCCGGGCTTCGCCGCCTTCGACGAATCCGATGAGGATGCCGACCGCGGCGTCGGGCGGTGACACGTCGAAGGTGACCTTGACCGGGCCGCGGTCGGAGATCGCCTGGCCGTTCCAGCCGGCGTCGCGCCAGAACGGCTTGGGGTAGGCGGCGAAGCACTTGATCACGGTCCCGGCCGGGACGCGCTGCGTGAGCTGGTCGCGCCAGGCGGGCAGGATCGGCTGATAGTCGATGCGGCCGGCGAGCGTCGGCGGGACGGCGACGACGACGCGGGCCGCGGAGACGGACCCGCCGTCGCGGGTGGCGACGGTGACACCGCGACCGTTCTGGAGGATGCGGGCGACGGGCGAGTTCAGCCGCACGTCGAGACCGTCGGCGAGGCGCTCGGAGACCAGGACGGACCCACCGACCACCCGGTCCTTCTGCGCTCCCTGGTCGGTGGAGGCGAGCGTTTCCAGGTCGCCGTTGCTGACCGTGTAGAACAGCGTGTGCAGCAGCGACAGGTCGGAGCCGTCCGCCGAGTAGAGAGCCTCGGCCAGAACACGGAAGTAGCTGCGGCCCGTCGCAGTTTTCAGGTTCCGGCGGACCCACGACTCGTAGGTCTGTCCGTCCAGGCGACCGGCCTTGGGATGGGCCCACGGCCGCGCCGGGTCGATGCTGCGGGCGAGCCTTTCGAAGCGCGCGAGGCCTTGAGCGAGGTCGGCGAGAGCGATCGGGTTCAGCTTCGGCGTCGCTCCCTTGCGGCTGCTCAGGGGCGACTGCTTGCCGCCGAGGTCGAGCAGATGCCGTCCCGCGTCATTCCAGGTAGGGAAGGTCTCCAGGCCGAGCTTGCCGACCAGGGCGTACATCTCGGTGTGCCCCTCGCCGAGCCAGGTGCCGCCGAGTTCGACCGGCGCGCCCTCCAGCACCCCGCCCTCGGTGCGGCCGCCGACGCGGTCTCGCGCCTCCAGCACGGCGACGGTCTTTCCCGCCTCGACAAGCTTGCGCGCTGCGCTGAGGCCGGCCAGCCCCGCACCGACCACCACGACATCGACGTCGTTCATGGCTTTCTTCTCCTCGTTGTCGTTCTTCGTTGCCGGTCCGGGCGGGTCAGGCCCGGCCGTCCGCCGGCCGGGTGCGGGCCTTGGCCACCGCGGCCGCGACCGCCCCGAAGGCCGCGACGACCGGCAGAGCCCAGGGAAGCGAGTTGACCCACTGCGCCGTGCTGGCGGTGAGGGTCGAGTAATTCCGGACCATCAGGCCGACTCCGGCGACGAGGCCCGCGGCGCCCAGCGCGGGCGAGACGATGCTCGCGACGACGGACTCGTGCTCGCGGTTGCGGAGGAAGTAGCTGACGATCGAGATCGCCGCGATCGCCTGGAGGACCACGATGCCGAGCACGCCGAGGCTGTAGAGGCTGGTGCCCATGCCGAGGTACGGGTCCTGGCCCGCCGCGGTGAAGCCGATCGTCGCCGCGGCGACGACGGCGAGCTGGAGCGCGCTGGCGGCGACCGGCGATCCGTAGCGGCGGTGCGTGCGCGCGAAGAGCCGCGGCAGCAGGCCGTCGCGGGCGAGCGCGACGTGGTAGCGCGCCGTGTTGGCGTGGAACGCGAGGAAGGCGGCGAAGAGACTGGTGACCACGAGGATCGCCATCACGTCGGTGTAGGCCGGTCCCATCAACTCGGTGCCGGCCTCGAACATGTAGGTCTTGCCGGTCGCGACGTCGTGGCTGGCGATGCCTTGCGCCCGCTGGACCCCCTCGGCCGCCATGGCCGCCCACGAGGTGATCAGGTAGAAGACGGTGATGATCGCCAACGCGAGATAGGTGGCGCGCGGCACGGAGCGGCGGGGGTTGCGGGCCTCCTCGCCGTACAGAGCGGTCGCTTCGAAGCCCACATAGGATCCGAAGGCGAACATCAGGCTGACCCCGAATCCGGTCCCGAACACCGCGCTGGGCGCGAACACGGCCAACGAGAACCCGTGGAAGCCCTTCTCCGCCAGGACAGCGCCGTTGAACACCATCAGGGTGAGAACCTCCGCGCCCAGGAGGAAACCGAGCACCTTCGCGCTGAGGGTCACTTCGAAGAAGGCCAGGACCGCGACAAGCAGGAAGCAAACCACCGCGCAGGCCTGCCACGACACCGACAGGCCCATCTGGTTGACGACGAGGCTCGCGAAATAGGCCAAGCCGCCGAAGATCCCGACGACCGCGGCGTTGTAGGACAGCAACGCGACGTATGCCGTCGCGCCGCCCGCGTGCCGCCCCAGCCCCTCCCGAGCGTAGGTGTAGAAACCGCCGACATTCACGATCCGCCGGCTCATCCGCACGTACCCGGCGCTGAACAGCGCCAGCACGAGCCCCGCCGCCAGGTACGTGCCCGGCACGCCCGCGCCGTTGCCGAAAGCGATCGCCAAGGTGATCAAAGCGACCACCGCGCCCATCGGCGCCACGCCGGCGAGCACGAAGAAAACGATGTCGGAAGTGCCCATGGCCCCGGGTTCGAGCTTGCTCTCCCGCGCCGGTGACGCATCGATTCCCGCCACGACCCTGTCCTTCCGCTGGGGGTTCCGCGCGGCCGGCCAAGTCTCAGTCAGTCGCACGACTGAGTGTTAGCATGCGGGCCGGGTCACAGCGGCGTCAAGAGATGGGGCAAACTTTCAGTCAGCCGACCGGATTGGAGATCCCGTGGCATACGTCGAAGCCGCCGTGCGGCGGCCGCAGCTCATCGCGGCGGCCCGCACCGCCCTCGCCCGCGACGGAGTCGCGAAGACTTCGCTCCGCGCCGTCGCCGCCGAGGCGGGAGTTCCGCTCGGCACGATGCAATACGTCTTTCCCAGCAAGGAGCTGTTGCTGCGGGCGGTGATCGAGAACGTCGTCGACGAGATCGCCGACGTGCTCAAGTCCCTTGCCGATCCCGACCACGGACTCGAACACGCCATCCGGACCGCGCTCACCAGCTTCTGGAACCAGCTCGTCGAGGCCCACCGGGGACTCCAGCTCATGCAGTACGAGCTGACTGTCTACTCCTTGCGCGCCGCGGGCCAGGAAGAGCTCGCCCGCTGGCAGTACGAGCGCTACGCCACCGTGATCGCCGAGTGGTGCCAACTCGCCGCCAGCAATGCCGGCGAAACCTGCGGAATTCCGTTCGGCCAGCTCGCCCGGGTCATCCTCGCCGGCATCGACGGCCTGATCCTGCAACACGTCTGCGACCCCAACCGGAAACGGTCGCAGGAGAATCTCGATACGCTGATCGAAATGGTCGTCGCCCTCGCCCGCTCCTAGCCGGGAAGGGACGCACGATTCCGGAACGCCGAGCATCCGCTCGGCTCGCGGCCGCGACGGCGCGGCAGGCGGAGAAATCGTCGCCACGGGCTGCCCGGGAACAGCGCACGGGGGCACCAGGTCCAGAAATCTCAACGGAGGACAGTAGCCGCGACACACCTCAATCAGGGGCAGCCCAGGGCCGGCGGTCTCATTCGCTGCGCGGCCAGCCGGACGGCGCCGAGGATCTTTTCATATCCGGTGCAGCGGCAGAAGTTTCCCGCCAGCGGGAAGTGCTGGAGCCAGCCGCGCGCGCCCACGATCAGGCCCGGGGTACAGAAGCCGCATTGCACGGCGCCGGCTTCGACGAACGCTTGCTGGACCGGGTGCGGATCCCCGCCGTCGGCGATTCCCTCGACTGTCACGACCTCGCGGTCCTGAGCCTGTCCGGCCGCGATGAGACAGGAACACACTGGCACGCCGTCGAGATAGACCGTGCAAGAACCGCATTCTCCTTGCTCGCATGCGTTCTTGGCACCGTCGAGCCCCATCCGTTCGCGGAGCATGGAGAGCAGGCTCTCCCCCCGCCCCGACCCCGTCGACCTCTCGGCGCGAGCCGTTGACCGTGGTGGTGATGCGCATCGTTCAGGCTGCCTTCCGGTAGTCGTCCCAGGCCCAGGCGGCAGCGCGACGCGCCATCACCGACAGGGAACGCAGGCGGTATGCGGCGGTGCCGCGGACGTCGTCGATCGGAGAGGCCGCGCGGGTGACGCGTTCGCCGAACTCGCGCACCAGCGCGGCCGGAAGTTCTCCACGCGATTCCCACAGGCCGTGCGCGTCGAGTTCGCCCGCCAGGAAAGCCGCCGCTTCCGGCGCGGTGCGCGGCGTGGGCGCGGCCGAGCCGATTCCGGTGCCCACTGTCCGGCGGTCGAGATGCAAGGCGAACCCGAAGGCGCACACCGAGATCACCATGGCGTTGCCAGCGACAGGACGCGCGTCCGCCCCACTCCCGGGTTGCGGAGTTCGACCTGCGCTCCGGCGACGTCGTGTGCACCTACCTGGAACCGCACCCCTTCGAGTTCTTCAGCGCCCTGCACTTGGGCGCGCAGCGCTTGCCGAACGGCACCACGCTCGTGTGCGAAGGCCTCACCGGCCGGCTCTTCGAAGTGACCTCAAGCGGGCGTACGGTGTTGGAGTACGTCAATCCGCGCTTCGTCCCGTCTCCGGTCGACCCGTCGCGCACCCGGCGAACCGCATGTTCCGGGCCCTCCGCTGCCCGCCGTCCGTCATCGATCCGCTGCTCGCCGGCTCCGCCGGCAGGCGGACTGCGGCCGAATCCGCGGAGAGCGCCTGATGACTGCCCCCGAAGCCGTACGGACCGGCACCGTCCGTTCCGGTGCCGCTGACCTGTATTACGAACTGCGAGGAACCGGTCCCGCATTGGTGTTCATCCCCGGAGCTTCCGGCGACGGCGGTGTCTTCGCCGCGGCGGCCGACCACCTGACCGCGCAGCGCACGATCGTCACCTACGACCGCCGAGGGCGCTCCCGCAGCCCGCGGCCGCACGGCTGGAACCACACCACGGCCGACGAACAGGCGGACGACGCGGCCGCGCTGATCACCGCGCTCGCAACCGGCCCCGCCAACGTGTTCGGCACGAGCAGCGGCGCGACCATCGGCCTGAACCTCGCATTGCGCCACCCCGGCCTCGTCCGGCGCGCAGTGCTCCACGAACCGCCGAAGATCGGGGTCCTGCCCGAACGCGACGACCTGCTCGCCCAGTTGCGCGCCCGCATGGACGCCGCCTGCGCCCGCGGCGGACCGAGGGAGGCGATGGCGGACTTCAGCGGATGGCTGACCGGACGGCGGCGCGAATCCGGCGCAGACCTGGACGAACGAGTCCTGGGCAGCGCGGACGTGTGGCTGAGCCACGAACTGGGCGTGGTCGACCGCTATGACCCGCCCGACGCGCTCTTGCCCGCCCGTCCCGGCTCGATCGTCGTCGCGGTCGACAGCGAAGGAGGAACGGACCTGCACCAAGACCTGCTCGACCACTACAGCCGCACCCTGCACACCTTGGCCGACCGGATCGGCGCCGAATTCCGCCAGCTCCCTGGAGCCCACGTTCCCTACACTACGCACACCGAAGAATTCACCGTCAGTCTCGCCGCTCTGCTCGAAAGCTGGCACCGGTCTCGAGAGCTTCGGACGCCAAGGGGCCTCCCGGGCGCTCGGGACCCTCGCGCCGTAGCTGTTCTAGTAATTGCCGCTGCACGCCGCGTATACGCAAGGGCACAGAATCGTCGCACCTGCATTCCGTAACGTTTCCATCGCTGATGCGCAAACCGAGCCAGCACCGGCATTCCTAGCGCGGGGCCCGGTGCCGAGCTGACATCGGCAACACGACGGCCACAAATCCAACGCAGCCAAGAACCGCGGTGGACCACACCGACGCCCTCGCGTAGCCCTGTGGTCCTGATGAGGCACCAATCGTGTTCAAGACTGCCACCCCGATCGAAGTTCCGACCATCTGGCATGTGCTGAAGAACGCCGACGCAATGCCGCTCTCCTGTGCTCCGACATCTGCTGTCGCAGTACTCATCGCTGTCGGTCCGATCAACGCGGCACCACAGCCGACAATTGCCTCCGCCGGCAAAATGAGTCCCCAGTACGACGAGCTGGGCGTGATTCGGCTCAGCAGCAAGATCCCGACAGCGAGCAGGGCGAATCCACACCCCAGCGTCACGGACAGACCCCTTCGGCGCAACAGCCTGTGCGTGTACTGGATAGCCACCGCAGCGTCGACGGCCAGCAGAGGGATGAACGCCAGTCCCGTCATGAGCGCACTGAACCCCAGTACTTGCTGGAACTGGTAGCTCAAGAGGAAGAACATGCCGAGGAGGCCAAACCCGGCTCCGGCTTCCGAAACGTAGGCCGACAGTCTATGCCGGTCACGCAACATGGCCAACGGCAATAGCGGCTGAGATTTGCCCCACTGGCGGACGACGAACGCGGCAAGAAGCGCCATCGAGACTGCGAATGCGCCCATCACCTGCTCGCTCCACCAGTTCCCGCTGGCACCTGTCGCCAGCGCCCAGACCAATGCGACCAAGCCACCAATGCTCAGCGCCGCGCTCCGGAGATCCAGCCGTACGCTCCGATCCACTGGTTCCCGCGGCAACTGCCTCCAAGCCACGACGACAGCCACGATCGCGATCGGCGTGCTCACGCATACCCACCAGCGCCAACTGGCGAATTCAATCAAGGCGCCGCCAACGACGAGCCCGAAGCCACCGCCGGAGGTGACGATCGCCCCGAACAGGCCGAAGGCGCGCGCACGGTCGCGCGGATCGGTAAACGCACGCGCGAGCACCGAAAGGTTTGCCGGGGTCAAAACCGCTGCGAAGACGCCTTCGGCGGCTCGTCCGGCGATTAGCACCCCGACCTCGCGAGCGGTCCCGACCACCAGGATCGAAGCGGCGAACCCGAGCGCACCAGCGACGATCACGGTTCGCCGCCCAAAACGGTCGACTAGCCTGCCTCCGAGCAGGATGAGGCCGGCTAAGGCCAATGTGTAAGCACTGATGACCCATTGCCTCGACAGGTCGGAAACCTGCAAATCTCGTTGCACGGAAGGCATCGCGACGCTAATCATCGTCGTATCGGCAATGAGGACCAGCTGAACGGCCCCCGCCACCCCGAGCAAGGCCCACGCCGACCGGCCTGTTCTCATCGCGAACGGGGAGCCAGCACAGCCAGCACCGTGCCTTCCCGCACGACCTGTCCGGAGGAAACCGCGAATCGATCCAGCACACCGGCCGACTCGGCCAGCACCGGAATCTCCATCTTCATCGATTCGAGGACCAGGATCGCGTCGCCCGGCGACACAGCCTGCCCTGGTTCCGCGATGATCTCCAGGACGGTGGCCGCCAGCTCGGCCCGAATCTCCTTCACAGCGGGATGTTCCCGTGCTCGCCTCGCCGCGACGGCATCCCGGCCAGCGCCGCGGCCAGTGCGCTACGGGTGCGGTCAGGCTCGATGATCTCGTCCACGACACCTGCCTGTACGGCCGCCGACAGCCCTCCTGCCGAAACCAGGTGCTGGTCCGTAAGCCGCATCTCGACCGCATTCCGGTCCTGAGCCGCCACAGCTGCCAACTCCCTGCGGTGCAGCAGCCGTACGGCCGCCGTCGCCCCCATGACCGCGATCTCAGCCTGAGGCCAGGCGAAGACCCGGTCCGCCCCAAGCCCTCGGCAGTTCATGGCGATGTAGGCACCGCCGTAGGCCTTGCGCAGCACGACAGTGACCCGCGGGACAGTGGCTTCAGCGAAGGCGTGCAGGAGTTTCGCCCCGCGGCGCACGACCCCGCCATGCTCTTCGGCGACCCCGGGCAGATAGCCGGGGACGTCGACGACCACGATCAGCGGCAAGCCCAAGCTGTCGCACAGCCGCACAAAGCGTGCCGCCTTTTCCGCCGACCGCGAATCGAGACACCCTCCCCTGCGCAGAGGATTGCTCGCGACCACACCTACCGACCCGCCACCGAACCTGCCCAGGGTCGTGACGATGCTGCGTGCCCAGCCTGCCTGCAACTCGACCGGTCGGTCGTCGAGAAGGCGGTCGAGGACAGGGTGGATGTCATACGCGCGTTTCGACCGGTCTGGCAGCAGCTCGCCGAAAGGTCGGTCTTCCACTAAGTCCGGCATGGTTCTGCGCGGCGCGCCTAGCAATTCCGCGACAGCGGCCGCCAACCGGTATGCGTCCCGTTCGGTCTCTGCGACGAGATGCGCGACGCCACTCGCCTTGTCGTGCGCCTCGGGGCCGCCGAGGCTGTCCGCGTCGATCTGTTCTCCGGTGACTTCCTCGATGATCGTCGGCCCGGTGATGAAAACCTTTCCGTGCGGAGCCATGATCACTACATCAGTGAGGCCCGGTCCGTATGCCGCGCCGCCTGCCGCCGCGCCGAGCACCACCGAGATCTGCGGGATTCGCCCGGACGCCGCGGTCATCGCGTGGAAGACCCTGGCCACCGCGTTCAAGCTGTGGACGCCGTCCTGAAGCCGAGCCCCGCCGGAATGCCACAACCCGACGATCGGGAGCTTCTCCCTCAGCGCGTGCTGATAGGCCGCGACGATCACCGCGCAGTTGCCCTCGTGCATCGCCCCGCCCTGGATCCGGTGATCCAACGAGAACACGACCGATGGCACACCGCGCAGGTTCGCGGTCGCCCAGAGCGCTCCGTCCCGTCGCTGCCGGACGACAACGGATTCCGCGTCGGCGAGCGCCAGGACGCGCTCGTCAGGCGAGCCTGCTTCAATACCGTCGAGAACGGCGGTCATCGAGTTTTTCCTTTCGTGGTCAGAGAGTCGCGGGCTCTTGCCAGCGCAGGAGGCAATGCCCCATCGCCATGCCGCCGCCGAAGGCCGACAACAGCACGAGGTCGCCGTTTCGCAACGCACCTTCTTGACGTGCGACGTCGAGAGTCACCGGCACGGAAGCGCTGCCGACGTTGCCGTAGCGCTCGACGGTCCGGTGCATCCGCGCCCGGCTGAAGCCCGACTGCATTTCGAGCTCGTCCAGCAGCACGCCGTTGGGCTGGTGAGGAACCACGTGGGCAAGTTCGTCGGGAGTCGCGCCGGCCGCCTTGACTGTCCGCGACATCGCGGCCGGGACGTGATCGAGCACGAATTCTCGAACCTGCCTGCCCTGCATGCGAAAGAAATGCTGCTTGTCGTCGATCGTCCGCTGAGACGCGGGGAGCCGGCTTCCGCCGGCGTCGACACGGATGAGCTGCTGAAGGTCTCCTCGTGCCTTGAGCTCGATGTGCTGGATGCCGTACCCGTCGTCGACCTCCCCCATCACGGCCGCGCCCGCGCCGTCGCCAAGCAGGACCGCGGTGCGCCGATCCGTGAAGTCGAGCGAGCGCGAGTACAAGTCAGCGGCGATCACGAGCACCCGGCGTCGTGCGCCTGCGGCGATCAAGCTCTGAGCGAGTTCGAGTGCGTAGATGAAACCGCTGCACACCACGTTGATGTCAAACGCGGCCGCGTTCCACGCGCCGAGCAGGTTCTGCACCAAGAAAGCAGTAGGAGGCTGCGGAGAGTCCGGAGTCGACGTCGACACGACGATCATATCAATATCGCTGACGTCCAACCTGGCCGCAGCGAGCGCGGCGCGGCCCGCACGAGCCGCCAGGTCGGACGTCGCCTCGTCGTCGGCCGCGAACCTCCGCCCCTCGATTTTGGTCTTGCGCAGAATCCATTCCTCGTCGACGCCGGCTGGCCCCGCGACGATCGCGTTGGAAATCTCTCGTTCGGGCAGATAAGAACCGGTGCCGAGCACACCGATGGCCATACGTCTTCCCCTTCTCGAACCGACCGCGAGCCTGGCTTCGCTCGCCGTGTCACGACGGATATCGGTGAAAACCGATCCCGGTCTTCTTGCCGAGCAATCCGGCGTCCACCATGCGCAGAAGCAGCGGTGGAGCCACGTACTGGGATTCTCGGAACTCGTCGTACAGCGCAGCCGCGACCTGGGCGATGATGTCGAGCCCGATCATGTCGACCAGCGCCAGCGGACCCATCGGATATCCGCAGCCGAGCACCATGCCGCGATCGATGTCGTCGGCCGACCCCACACCGTCGTCCACCATCCGGACCGCGGAGAGCAGGTACGGCACCAGCAGTGCGTTGACCAGAAACCCGGCGCGGTCCGGCGTCCGCACCACTTGCTTGCCCAGCATCCCGGTGAGGAACGACTCAGCCCGCGCCACGGTCTGTTCGTCGGCAAGCAAGGTCGAGATCAGCTCGACAAGCGGCATCACCGGCGCCGGGTTGAAGAAGTGGGTGCCGACAACCCGGCTGGGCCGGGTGGTCGCCCGCGCGAGGCGCACGATCGGAATCGAGGACGTGCAGGACGCGAGCACAGCGTCGAGGTCCTCGACGGTCTTGTCCAGCTCGCCGAAAATCTCCTGCTTGACAGACTCGTCTTCCCGTACGCACTCGACGACGAACTGCCGGTCGGCCAATGCGCTGAAGTCGGTGGTCAACCTGACTCGTGCCAGTGCCGCCACTCGCTCAGACTCGGACAACCGTCCTTTCCGGACACTGCGATGCAGTGAATTCGCGAGCTTCGATCGCGCGCTGTCGACGGACAGCTCTTGCCGGCCGACCAGCACGACGTCGAGCTTCTTCCGGCCACACAGCTCCGCAAGGCCGACACCCATCAAACCGCACCCGACCACTCCGACCCGACGTACGTCGTCCACGCAAACCTCCCAGAGCGTCCGGCGGCTACCTCCTTGATTGGTACGCGGGACGGGGAGCTGCAGCTATCCGATGCACGCAGCAAGAAATCCAAGTGGCGAGCCGCAGCGCGATGCGGACCGCAGCGAACGCGCCACGGACTACACGCGCGGACTCTCGATAACAGCTCCAAAATCTCAGCCGGAACCACGCAGAAGCAGAGCCCGTTTCGCCGCCGAGTTTCGCGCGAAGCAGGCAGGAAAGTCGCCGGGGCGAAAACTCGCTCCTCGAATACCGGCCGTGAGAAATGCGGGGGGTAAGACTTGCCCGAAAGTACGCCACCACGACGGCGACCACAGGCGCTGCCTGACCAAACCGTGCGGCAGCTGCCGACCGCTCAGCGAGACCGAGTGAATCCGATTAAGTCAGCGGCCATCACATTCACCAATGCGCTGTCAGCGAAGGCGCACGATCAGTAGGCGTTGTTCAATATCTCGATAACCTCGTCCGCGCCGCTGACCGGCCGCGGGTTCGTCGCGACGATCAAATCGGCCATGGCATCCCGCGCCAGATCCGGGAAGCTGTCGCGGCTCACCCCGACGTCGCGTAGCCTCGTGGGCAACCCGAGCGACCGGACGAACCTGCGAATCAGCTCGGCAGCACCGACCTCGGCGGATTCGCCCATCTCGCGCGCGAAGATCTCCGCGATCTCCCGTTGCCGCGCCTCCGTGTGCGTGAGATTGAACTCGAGCACGGTCGGCAGCATGACGCACGAGGTAACGCCGTGCGGCACGTCGCAGCGGGCGCCCAGCTGGTGCCCGATGCCGTGGCTGAGCCCGAGACTGACGTTCATCAGACCGAAAATCGACTCCCAGGCCGCGACCTGACAGTGCCCGGCCGCATGCAGGTCGGAAGCGTCGCGCACGGAGACCGGGAGATACCGTGCCAGGCGGCGAAGCGCGTCGGCGCAGAGTGCGTCGGTGATCGGTTGCGCGTCGGTGGAGCACAGGCCTTCCACGGCATGGTCGATCGCACGGATCCCGGTCGACGCCCACAACTCGCGAGGGGTGTGCCTCGCCAGCTCGGAGTCGAGCACGACCATCCGCGGCGCCAAGCTCGGCGTGATGTAGAGATCCTTCACCTTGCGCACAGTGTCGGTGATCCCGATGATTCCGGTGAATTCGCTCGCCGACAGAGTCGTCCCCACCGCGAAGTGGGGCAGATGCGGCGCGCTCGCCGCGGGCATCTTGATCTTGTCCGGATATTCGAACACCACACGCCAGGAGAGCAAATCCTCCCGCGTGCGGACTCCCTCGGCGAGACACAACTGGACCGCCTTCCCGAGGTCGACCGCGCTCCCCCCTCCCACGCTGAGAATCCCGTCCGCCCCCGCTTCCCTGGCGGCGGCGGCCGCGGCGAGCACCACTTCGTCCGGGACGTGGGGGCGACCGCCGGTGAATACCCCGGCCACCCGCCCTCCGGTCGCGCGCGCGGCCGTCGTTCGCACGTCGATCTGCCGATCGAGGCTCGGCGACGCCACCACGAACAGCCTGCCCACCTCCAGCCGGGCGCACTCGTTCGCCAGCGAAGCCATCGCACCCGCGCCGAACAGCACCCGCTCCTGGGGAACCGAATCGAACCGCCCCGCGGGCGGAGGGGGCGTCGAAACCGAGCTGCGAGTAGGCATGGGACCTCCTGGAAGACGTGGTCATCGCGGGCGCGCAGGCTCAAGCTACGCCCAGTTTCAGCAAAGGCCAACCGGTTGACCTTTGCTGAGGACGGTGCGAAGCTAAGCCGGTGGACTTCGCGATACCGCCTGAACTCGCCCTGTTCGTCGACTCGGTCCGACAGTTCCGGGAGAAGGAGCTGATGCCGCTCGAGCCGGCTTTCCTGCGCGACGGCCGGCTGACTGCCGAGACCCGGACCGCGCTGGAAGAGACCGGGCGGCGCAAGGGATTCTGGGCGCTCGAGGCACCCGAGGAGTACGGCGGTCAGGGCATCGGAATGCTCGCGACCTGCCTGGTGTCCGAAGAGCTGTTCAAGCACCCGGCGATGTTCGAATTCGGCGGCAGTCCCGAACCCGTGCTGTACGAGTGCTCCGACGAGCAGAAGCAGCGTTTCCTCTTTCCGGTCATCAAGGAAAACCTCCGTTGCTGCTAT
Source organism: Amycolatopsis sp. AA4 (assembly GCF_002796545.1). Classification (GTDB taxonomy): domain Bacteria; phylum Actinomycetota; class Actinomycetes; order Mycobacteriales; family Pseudonocardiaceae; genus Amycolatopsis. The sequence continues at coordinate 2,711,965 of NZ_CP024894.1, read as the reverse complement.
GCCTTCACCGAGCCGGGCGGCGGGTCCGACGTGGCCGCGATCCGGACGACCGCGGAGCGGAAAGGCGACACCTGGGTCATCAACGGCGTCAAGACGTTCATCTCCTACGCCGAACGCGCCGGCTTCGTCATTCTTTTCGCGACCACCGACCGCGCACGGGGCGCGAAGGGGGTGACCTGTTTCCTCGTCGAGAAGGGAACCCCCGGATTCAGCTTGTCCCGCCCGATCCCGACGATGGGCGACGATTGGGAGCCGCACCAGCTGACGTTCGAAGATTGCGTGATCCCGGACGCCAACCGGCTGGGTCCAGTCGGCGGCGGCTGGAAGCTCGCTGTCGAGCAGCTGACGCACGGCCGCCTGAAGATCGCGGCCTACCAGCTCGGCATCGCACAGCGCTGCCTTGACATCGCCGTTGAATGGGCCAGAAACCGGACCACCTGGGGCAAGCCGATCGCGTCCAGGCAGGCAGTGCAATGGATGGTCGCTGACTCAGCGACCGAGCTCGATGCCGCGCGGCTGCTCACCTATCGCGCCGCGTGGCTTTACGACCAGGGCAAGCGCAGCGAGACCGAGGCATTCATGGCCAAGCTGTACGCGACCGAGATGGCGCAGCGAGTCACCGACCGGTGCTTGCAGATCCTCGGCGGCCTGGGCTACAGCAAGGAACTTCCGATCCAGAGTTTCTACCGGCAGGTGCGCGTGTGGCGGATCGGCCACGGCACGTCCGAGATCCATCGATGGATGATCGCCCGCGACCTGCTCGGCTCCGCGGCACGAGACTGAGGAGAAATCATGGACGTCGTCGGGAACCGGACGCTGAGCGACCTCCTGACCGAACGCGGACGGCGGTTCGGCGGCAAGAACTTCCTGACCTTCGTGGATCGCGACCGCTCCGTCAGCGAATACACCTACACCGACTTCGTCGAACGCGTCCAGCGCGTGGCCGCGGGCTTCGCCGCGTCCGGTATCGGGAACGGCGACAAAGTCGTCGTCCATCTGCCCAACTGTCCCGAGTTCCTCTTCTCCTGGTTCGGCCTCGCCTGGCTGGGAGCGGTCACCGTCCCGTCGAACGTCGCCAACACCGCGGCCGAGTTGGACCACGTCGTGTCCTTCTCCGACGCCACCGCCGTGATCACCACGGCAGAGTATGCCGCGCTGCTCGACCAGGTCACCGCAGGCAAACCGGCCATCCGGACCCGGCTGCTCGCCGGCGATCCGGTGCTCCGCTCCGGATGGGTGCCGTTCACGGAACTTCTGGACCACGGACTCGCCGCCGCGAATGCGGAGGTCGGTTCCGACGATCTTGCCGAATTGCTGTTCACCTCAGGGACGACTGCCCGGCCGAAGGCCGTCATGCTCACCCATGCCAACTGTCTCTCCGCCGGCGAGAGGGAATGGCGGGCACTCGGCCTGGACCCCGCCGACCGCTGCCTTACCGCGCTGCCGGCATTCCATGTCAACGCACAGACGCTCACGATCTTGTCCGCACTCACGGTGGGAGCAAGCTGCGTACTGCTCGCCGAGTATCGCGCGAGCAGATTCTGGGAGCAGGTGCGCGAACACCGCGCCACTGCGCTTTCCCTGGTCGCTATGCAAGTCCGCACGCTGCTCGCCCAGCCGCCCGGTGCCGCCGACCGCAACCACTCGGTGCGTCGGGTGATGTTCGCGATCAACGTGCTCGACGACGAGAAGGACGCGTTCGAACGACGGTTCGGCGTCGAACTCATCAACGGCTACGGGCTGTCGGAAGCGATGACGATCGTGACGATCGCGCCGGTTCACGGCGAGAAGCGGTGGCCGTCGATCGGGCTGCCCGCTCCGGATCGGCGGGTGCGCATTGTCGACGAGCGCGGAGCCGACGTCGGGACCGGCGTCGTCGGCGAACTCATCGTCGGCGGCGTTCCCGGGCGCAATCTCATGCTGGGCTACTACAAGGACCCCGTTGCGACAGCGGAAGCCCTGCGGGATGGCTGGCTCCATACCGGAGACAACGCCTATGCGGACAAGCTCGGCTACGTCTACTTCTTCGACCGCCGCAAGGACGTGATCAAGGTCGCCGGCGAAAACGTCTCCGCGAGCGAGGTCGAGCGGGTATTGCTCACCCACCCTGGCGTGGCCGAAGCGGCCGTCGTCGCGGCGTCGCACGCTATTCGTGACGAAGTGCCCGTAGCGTTCGTCGTCAGCGCTCCGGGCAGTGCGCCAACGGCTGCGGCGCTCATCGAATACTGTGCGCAGCACCTGGCGAAGTTCAAGGTGCCCGCAGAAGTGACGATCATGGATGCGCTTCCGAAGACCTCGGTCGGCAAGATCGAGAAACGGTCTTTGCGCCAGCAGCCCGACGCTGCGAGGGCACTCCGATGACCGCGATGACCGCCCACTACCACCGTCTGCGGGACGAGCTGGGCAAGGTGTGCAGCGCTGACCTCGGCGTCCTGACGCAACGCGACATGGACAGGTTCTCCATCGCCGCCTGGTCACCGCACAGTCAGGCGGCCACCGCGCCGCCGCTCTTTCTCAGCTCGGTCATGGGGTGGGGCGCGGGCCCGCCCGAGGAGGAACTCGACACCGACGGAACGTCGAGTTCGGACACTCGCGGACTGGCTCTGACCGGCGTGCGGCTGATGGGCGCGGGCCAGAACCTGGAATTCCACGCCCCCGTCCGCGAAGGCACCCGGGTAACCGCGCGCACCAGCCTCCGGGACATCGAGCTGAAGCGGGGCCGGACCGGCCAGCTGCTCGTGCTTTCCATCGAGCGGCAGTTCACCGACGAGCACAGCCAGTTGCTGGTCACCTGCCAGGAAACGTTCATCGCACGCTGAGGAGCCCCATGACGAGATCGCGGACAGCATCGACGCGCCGGTTCGAAGCCGGAGCGCCGGTCGCGCCCTACACCGTCCGGCCCACCACCGTGCAGCTCTTCCGCTTCAGCGCGGCCACCTGGAATGCACACCGGATCCATTACGACGAAGCGTATGCCCGCAGCGAGGGGTACCCGGGGGTGCTGGTGCAGTCCCACCTCCACGGCTGTTTCTTGGCCAATGCTCTCCTCGAGTGGGCAGGACCGGACGCCATGCTGAGGTCGCTGAGCTGGCGGAATCGCCATGCGGCAATCGCAGGCGACGTTCTGACGGTCACCGGCCACGTGATGTCAGCTGAGACCGACGGAGCCGAAATGCTCGTCGAGGTGGAAATCGCCGAACGCGACCAGCGCGGTGCCCTGTGCGTATCCGGGCACGCAGTCGTCCGGGTGCCGGGACAAGCAGGTGCGCAATGAAGCTGCGTCTCTACCGGACGATGTCCCTGATCCGGCAGTTCGAGACCGCCGCGTCCCGGCTGATGGCATCCGGCGAGCTGGCCGGCTTCCTGCATCTGTCGATCGGGCAAGAGGCAGTCGCGGCGGGTGTCTGCGACGCGCTGGACCGCGACGACTACCTCACGACGACGCATCGCGGACACGGACACTGCCTCGCGAAGGGCGCGAACGTCCGGCAGATGATGGCGGAACTGTTCGCCCGCGCCGGCGGCTATTGCGGCGGGCGGTCGGGCTCGATGCATGTCGCCGACCCGGCGCTGGGGATCCTCGGCGCCAATGCCATCGTCGGAGCGGGAGTGCCCATCGCGCTCGGCGGCGCTTTCTCGGCCCAAGTGCTGGGGGATGCCCGGATCGCGGTGACGTTCTTCGGAGAAGGCGCGGTCGCCGAGGGCGTGGTCCACGAGTCGTTCAACATCGCGGCACTGTCGAAGCTGCCGATCGTCTTCGTATGCGAGAACAACGGTTACGCCGAAATGACACCGGTCGAGACTCACCTGCGCGCCGCATCTGTCACCGAATACGCGCGTCCCCACCGGATGCCGGCAGAAAGCGTGGACGGCAACGACGTGCTCGCGGTCCGGGACGCGGCGCGGCGGGCAGTGGAACGAGCGCGAGCCGGAGAGGGGCCGACGCTGCTGGAATGCCGCACCTACCGCTGGCACGGCCATTTCGAAGGAGACGCCCAGGGCTACCGGAACGCCGAGGAAGTCGACCAGTGGAGGACGCGGGATCCGCTCCTTGTCCTGCGCGCGCACCTGGACGGCACCGGTGACCAGCTGGACGCTATTGACCGTGCCTGCGCGGACGAGGTCGCTGACGCCATCGCGTGGGCCCGAGTCCAGCCTGACGCTTCTCCTGACTCACTGACCGCACACGTCTACCGCTCGAAGGAGGTCGTCGCATGACGCGCCGCAAGTACTGGCAGGCGATCAACGACGCGCTGCGCGAAGAACTCGCTCGCGACGAACGCGTCGTGCTGTTCGGCGAAGACGTGGGTGCACCCGGCGGCCCGTTCGGTGCGACCAAAGGACTGTTCGACGAATTCGGGCCGGTCCGGGTCCGGGACACCCCGATCAGCGAGGCGGCGTTCACCGGCATGGCAGTCGGTTCAGCAATGGCCGGACTGCGCCCCGTCGTCGAGATCATGTTCCTCGATTTCCTGCCGCTGGCGCTGGACCAGCTGGCCAACCAGGCGGCCAAAACCTGCTACCTGTCGATGGGCCATTACTCGGTGCCTCTCACCCTGCGCACCATGTGCGGGGCGCATCTGGGCGCCGGGCCTCAGCATTCGCAGAATCTCGAAGCGTGGCCGGCGTCGGTGCCCGGGCTCAAGGTCGTGTGGGGCGGGACCCCTGCCGACGCCAAGGGACTCCTGAAGTCCGCCGTCCGCGACCCCGATCCCGTTGTCGTCATCGAAAGCGCGGGGCTCTGGTCGGCCCGCGGCGACGTACCCGACGACCCCGACCACGTGGTTCCGCTCGGCGAAGCCGCGATCCGCACTCCCGGCACGGACGTCACCCTGGCGTGTTGGGGCGGCATGGTTCCCCGCGCCGACGCCGCCGCAGCCGCGCTCGCTGAAGACGGCATCAGCGTCGAGGTGCTCGACCTTCGCACTCTGCTGCCGATGGACTCCGCCCGGATCCTCGCCTCGGTCGCCGCAACCGGCCGTTTGGTGGTCGCCCAGGACGCGACCGGCCCGGGCAGCGTCGGCAGCGACGTCATCCGGATCGTGGCCACGCAAGGATTCGGGTCGCTGCGCACCGCGCCCGAACTCGTGACGCCGCCCTTCGCACCAGTGCCATTCCCGCCGTCGCTCGCACAGGCGTATTTCCCGCAGGAGAGCGAGATCGTCGCCGCGGTCCGCCGCGTCATGTCGAAGGAGACCGTCGTCGCATGAGTGAAATCGTGGTGCCCAAGTGGGGCTTGACCGTCGAAGAAGTCACGATCCTGGAGTGGTACAAGAAGCCGGGCGACCCGGTGGCTGCCGACGAACCGGTCTGCCTCGTCGAGACGGACAAGGTGACCCAGGAGATCGTCAGCCAGGTCGACGGCACCGTCCTCGAACTGCTCGCGGAGGACGGCGACGAGGTCCCGATCGGCCAGCCCATCGCGAAACTCGGTCCCTGAAAAGGGAATCAGTCCGCCGCGTTCCGAACGTGAAGGGGTCCAAGGCTGTCGCATCACGGATCGCCACGGGTGCCTCGCCAGCTCTATAACTGGCTAAGTGACCTACGCCTCTGCTGTTCACGACGGACCACGCGCCCCCGGCCTGTACACCTACAGCCCCAGGGTCAGCTCTTGGACGGTGCGCGCGGACAAGCCTGTTTCCTACGAGATCCGTTTCCGCCCCGATGTTCTCGCGCCTGATCACCCCGACCTCGCGTCCGCCGGCGGCACGGTCGCCGGTGCGCGCCGCCGCATCGTCGTCATCGACGAGAACGTAGACCTGCGCTACGGCGACCGTGTCCGGAAGTACTTCAAGCATCACGAAATCGACGCGACGATCACTGCGATCCCCGCCGACGAAACAGTGAAAAACTGTGACACGGCGACACAAGTGATCCGGGACATCGACAGGTTCGGCATCGCCCGGCGCACCGAGCCGATCATCGCCATCGGCGGCGGCGTGCTGATGGACGTCGTCGGCATGGTCAGCAGCCTCTACCGCCGGGGAACCCCGTTCATCCGGGTGCCGACCACGCTGATCGGCTTGGTCGACGCCGGCGTCGGGGTAAAGACCGGCGTCAATTTCGACGGGCACAAGAACCGGCTCGGCACCTACCACCCGGCAGACCTCACGCTGCTGGACACCTCGTTTCTCGCGACACTCGATCATCGCCACATCAGCAACGGCCTCGCCGAGATCCTCAAGATGGCGCTGATCAAGGACGCGCGGTTGTTCGCGCTGCTCGAGCGATCCGGTTCCCGTTTGCTGGCCGGGAAATTCCAGGACGACAGCGGTGAAGGCGTCGAGGTGCTCACCCGCGCGATCCACGGGATGCTGGACGAACTGCAGCCCAATCTGTGGGAAGCGAAGCTGGAACGCGCAGTCGACTACGGACACACATTCAGCCCCACCGTCGAAATGCGCGCGCTGCCGGAACTTCTGCACGGCGAAGCGGTCTGCATCGACATGGCGATGACAACGCTGATCGCCTGGGACCGCGACCTGTTGAGCACCGAACAGCGCGACCGCATCTTCTCGGTCATGCGCAAGCTCCAGCTGCCCACCTGGGATCCGGTACTCGAGCCGGACTTGCTGACGAACGCACTGCGCGAAACGGTCCGGCACCGCGACGGCAAGCAACGCCTCCCCCTGCCGCGAGGTATCGGCGACGTCGTGTTCGTCAACGACGTCACTCCGCGGGAGATCGAACTCGCGCTCGTCCGGCAGCGCGATCTCGGCACCAGCCACGCCGACCTGAGGGGAGGACCCCACGGCAATGGCCACCAACACCCCACGCCTCTTCGTGGCCGCGGCGAGTGAGAGTGAAGGCTTCCGCAGGACGGTCACCGTCGCGCTCGCCCACCTCGGCAGCGGAGACCGGCGCGTGACCAAACAGGCCGCCGTCGTCAGCGCGGCAGAACATTCGTGGCCGGACACCTTCGCGACACTGGCGGCTCGTGCCAACGCGTTCCTCGACGAGGCAGTGCCGGCAGCTGAAATCGAGCTTGTCCTTGCCCCGCGGATCGACGAGCTGACCGGGGAACTCGGCCGGCGTCTGACCGCTCGCGAAAGCACAGACGACGGACCGAAGCCTTGGACGGACGCGGACACCGTGCTCTTCCTCATCGACGCACGGACGGCAGCACCCGGCGACGACGTCAACGCCCGGCTCGAAGCGGCGCTGCACTCGCTCGACCGTCTGCAGCAGAAGACCGGGCTGGGACTTTCGCCGTACTCTGTGCTCGTCTACGACGACCACGACGAAAGCGCCGTGTATTCGCACGCCGGCTGCACCGCACGCAAGACCCCCGACGAAGCATGGGTGCTCGCAGTCGATGCGATCCGTGCATTCGCCGACCTGGTACAGCTGCGGCACGCCAACGCACGCGCAGTCCTGCCGCAGACGGAAGTCCCGGCGACTCTCGCAACAGCCTTGACCGACTTCCTCACCGACGAGTCCGGCGAGAAATGGGGACTGCACTTCTTCACCGGCTCGATCGTGTCCAAGGTGATCCAGGATGCGACGACGATTGCCCGTCGCGCAGGCAATCCAGTGCTGCGGGGCCCTAGCGAACACAGTCTCGCCTGCGGCGCGCTCGCACGCTGGCAGCTGCGGGAAGCCCCTTTCCTGATGGTCATGACGGCGGGCATGGTGGACGAACTTCGCGGCACGCTCGCGAACCTGCGCGACTCACAAGCCCGCGGCTTCATCGTGATCGGCGAAACCGAACCTGGGCAATGGCAGCCCTTCCAGGGAACCGTCCACGACCACGAGGACGCCCGCGCGGTGTTCGCCGCCCGGCGAGTTCCGTGCATCCACCTGACAGATCCCGCCCGGATCTCGCAAGACCTGCAGGCCGCGTTTCGTGCTTACCACCAGCGAAGCGGCCCGGTGGTGCTGCTGGCCTCGCCAACCGTTCTTGCCCACGCCGGCGGAGTGGAGCTGCCGAAGCCGACGTCCGGCGTCGCTCGCCCCCAGGTCTGCGAAGATACCGTTGATGCCATCGCGCGCATCGTCAACACCGAGCAGAGTGTGCTGGTCTGGCAATGCGGGCATCTCGCCGAGCCCGAACGCGAACTTGTCCATCGCCTGGCGCGCCTCGCCGGAATCGCGCTCACCGATTCTCTCGGCCGTCCGGGCACCGTCGCCCGTTTCCATCGCGGCAAAGCAGTGAAGGAGTACCTCGGCACGCTGAGCCTCTACGGATCTTCGCCGGCAGTGTGGCGGCTTTTGCACCCGTCCGGCAAGTCCCTGGGCTACGACGAGCACGCGATCTTCTTCCTGAAGAGTCGGATCCCCGACCTGGCGACGCCGTTCAGCGAGAAGGCGCTCTTCACCCGGTTACGGGTCGTCCAGGTCACCGACACGCCGCGGCACATCGCGCCGTTCACCGACCTGCCGGTCGTCGAGGACCTGCACTCCTTTCTCGTCCGGTTGAGCCGGCGCGTAGCTCCCGACGCGGAGGTCGTCCGGTTCCGGCGAGAGGCGATAGCCGCGGCGCTCTCCGCTCCTCCGGACCCGTTGCGCGACGTCCCCACCATGCCGATGACGCACGAGTACTTCTTCACCCAGCTCAACGGGGTGCTCGAAAACCTGATCCAGCACAACGGATATCGCTACACCGGGTTCTATGACGTCGGCCGCGGCGGCGTCTCCGCGGTGCGCAACCTCTCGAGAACGGGCGAAGGGCTGTCCGGCTGGTACGGCCGCGCGCTCATGGGCGATGCCTTGCTCGGCATCCCGGCATTGGCACTCAGCGAACAGGGAAACATCCTCGCGTTCATCGGCGACGGGGCCGCCGCATTGGTGCCGTCCTTCCTCCCGAGTCTTGCCCAGCAACTGCGGTACGAGTCCGGCCGAGTCGACGGCAACGTCACCATCTTCACACTGCTCAACGGCGGGTTCTCGATCATCCGCTCCTACCGCGAACTCCAGCACGCGACAACTGCCGACGCGCAGATGTCGCTGCTCACCCAGGTGGAGGGCGGCTGGAAACAGCAATGGGGCGGCACGACCGTCACCCATGAGCGGCTGACGACCATGAATGCCGAGCGGATGAAGGAACGGCTGCTCGCTCCGGCCACCGTCAACCTCGTCTCGGTGTACCTGGCGCACGAGAACGAGGGCGACAGCGTCATGCCGGCGTCCCGCAAAAACTGGCGGATGCCGTGACCGTCCGCGACAACGGGAGGTAACCGCGTGGATTTCGAAATCCCCAGCGAACTCGCGCTGTTCGTCGACGGCGTGCGGCAGTTCCGCGAGCGCGAGCTGATGCCGCTCGAGCCGGACTTCCTGCGCGACGGCCGATTCAGCACCGACCAACGGGCGGAGCTCGAGAACCGGGCCCGCCGGCAAGGTTTCTGGGCCCTCGACGTACCCGTCGATTACGGCGGCCAAGGCCTGAGCACTCTCGGCACCTGCCTGGTTGCCGAGGAGTTGTTCAAGCACCCCGCCATGTTCGAGTTCGGCGGCAGCCCCGAGCCGGTGCTCTACCACGGAACCGATGACCAGAAGGAACGCTACCTCCACCCGATCGTCAAAGAAGACAAGCGCTGCTGCTACGCCTTCACCGAACCCAGCGGCGGATCCGACGTGGCAGCAATGCGCACGACCGCGGCCCGCAAGGGCGACGACTGGATCATCAACGGGACGAAGACGTTCATCTCGCACGCCGAACGGGCCGACTTCGTGATCCTCTTCGCCACCACCGACCGCACGCTGGGTGCTCGGGGGGTAACGTGCTTCCTGGTCGACATCGACACTCCCGGATTCACCCTGTCCCGCCCGATCCCGACAATGGGCGACGACTGGGAGCCGTTCGAGCTGGCCTTCGACCACTGCGTCGTCCCGGACGCCAACCGTCTGGGCGACGTCGGCGGAGGCTGGGCATTGGCCAATGACCAGCTCACCCACGGCCGCCTCAAAATCGCCGCATACCAGCTCGGCATCGCCGAACGGTGCCTCGACATCGCCGTGGAATGGGCGAAGCAGCGGGTCACCTGGGGCAAGCCCCTGGCAAGCCGGCAGGCAGTGCAGTGGATGCTGGCCGATTCGGCGACAGAGCTGGAAGCCGCACGATGGCTCGTGTACCGCGCCGCCTGGCTGGCCGACGAAGGCCGCCCGGTCAAAACCGAGGCATTCAAGGCAAAGCTCTGCGCCACCGAGATGGCCCAACGCGTCACCGACCGCTGCCTGCAGATCCTCGGCGGCCTGGGTTACAGCAAGGAACTCCCGATCCAGAGCTTCTACCGGCAGGTCCGGGTGTGGCGCATCGGGCACGGCACCGCGGAAATCCACCGGTGGATGATCGCGCGAGATCTTCTTGCATGAACGATCCCCCAGCGAGTTCCCTATTCCGCACCCAACAGGCCAAAAATCTAAACGTCACCAAGAAGGGCAGCAATGGCAGTCGAACGACACCTTGATTTCGTCGAAGAAAAATGGAGGGACAAATATTTCGCACTTAGCCTTCGCTATCGCGGACAAATCAAACAAGAGCAGATGAAAACAGCATACGAGTCACTCTTCTCCCGTTACGCTATCATGCGCTCTATAATCGTAAACGAAGGAGACCGGGCGATTCTGAGACTTCCAGAAAACCACTTCCCAGAATATACATTCCTCCATGGAGGATCCGACCTACTTCGAAGCGAGCTACGTTATCAAACTCGTTCGCCCAACGGACTGTCACGGCTCATCATTGTCCAGGATGAAACTGGCGGACACATTGCCCTCCAGCAGAACCATGCAGTCTTCGATGGGCCGTCGACACAGCACCTTATTCGAGAACTCTGGAGGGCCTACACCAGAATAATTAGCGGACACAAGATATCATTCCTCAAAAAATCGAAGCTGACTCAGCCCCCTTCGAATTTCATGCTGGGAGTATGGAATGCGACCGATCGCATGATCCTCGAACTAGATGCACAGACTGCCAGCCCACTTCCCGAATATCACACCCCAATGACAATACATCGAACGACGCGGCTACCAGCGACGGCAACAGCCAATTTGATCAGCGCTTCACGCAAGCACAAGGTGTCACTGCATGGCATGATCTGCGGTGCGTTACTGAAGTCATTTAGTGCTGCACGCGAGAGTTCCGGCGCTGAAATCATGACTTGCTATTCTCAGGTCGACTTTCGAAATCGAGTAACGCCGCCAATCGGACCAGTCGACACCGCGCTCGTCGATTTCAAGCACCGGGTCGACATTGCAGTCGGACCGGAATCGACCTCTCTCGAACTCGCCAAAGAAGTCAAGAAATCCTTGCAGCAGGAGCTTCGTCGCCGGACAACGAATAGTAGTGCCGAGACGGCACTCCTCGCCGAAAACGCCCAGACCAGTCCGAGGGAAAGGACCTTGCAAGTTGGCAATGCGGGTCTCATTACACACTTTCAGACCCCACCCGACCTAGAAATACTGGAGCTTACCCTTCTCTCCGAGGTTGCGGTAAACGACACTATCCCGATAAACCACGCAGATTTCACAGCTTTCACCTTTGGCGATCGACTGTCGATCGATGTGCGATTTCCGTGCGATATTTTCAGCGAGGGCGACGCGCGAAAGATCGAGGATGCTTATGTCCATGAATTAGCAAATGCGCACCGATATTTGACCACTTGACGACCGCAATTCCCCGCACTAGCCACGTACGCAGAGAGATCCAAGCTTCTCAGCATAGCCAGGTGCACATAAATTCGCGAACTGGATCCGTCAGGCGATTCGCGACCCGGAAGACGAAGGCCAAGCAGTCTTGGCCCGCTCGAACAACGGCGGTCCTCCGACAAGTTCATGCGAGCGATGACATGCAACAAGTGATCCGTTGGAAACGCCATCGAGCGTAGGCCGTCTTGTGCGGCAGATGTCGATCACGTGCGGACATCGGAAGGCGAACGGACACCCCCCCGTTCCGGTCGTACGGACTCCGACTTCGACTCGGCGTCGGGCGATGCGCCGGCGCTGTTGTTCGTCCGGATCCGGGACAGGCGCTGCGTCGAGAAGGGACTGTGTATACGGATGACTTGGATGGTCATACACAGTCGCAGCATCGCCCTGCTCCATGATCCGGCCACGATAGAGAACGACGATCCGATGTGACAGATAGCGGACAACCGAGAGATCATGGGCGACAAACAAGTATGACAACCCCAGCTCTTGCTGAAGCTCGCGGAAAAGATTGAGAATTTGTGCCTGGACCGAGAGGTCCAGAGCGCTGACCGGCTCGTCGCAGATCACAAGTTTCGGATGGACCAACAGGGCACGGGCGATGGCAATCCGCTGGCGTTGCCCGCCCGAGAACTGGGCAGGATAGCAGGCAGCCGAGTCGGCAGAAAGGCCGACTCGTTCCAACATAGAGTTCACTCGTTCCGTGACAACAGCCGCTGGCAGAGCGCGGCCGCGCAGCGTTTCGGCCAGTGTCTGCCCGATCGTTCGCGTCGGGTTCAACGAACTGTAGGGATCTTGGAATACCACTTGCAGCTGCTGGCTCGCCTGCCTCCGGCGCCGATGGGAGGCTTGTGTCATTTCGACACCATCGAACAGGATCCGGCCGCGGGTAACCGGGGTGAGGCCGAGCACTGCGCGACCGATAGTGGTCTTCCCCGATCCTGATTCGCCAACCAGACCAACGGTTTCCCCCTTCGCGATCTCGAGGTCTACGTTATCGACCGCCAGCAAGGGCGGCCTGCTCCGACCGACGCGAAACTGTACGGTGAGTCCCTGCACGTCAAGTATGCGGTTGGGGATCTCGGCAGGCGTAGTTTCGTTGTTCATCGCACTCCAGCCCTTCGCAGCGTCCAGTCAGTTCAAGGCAATTCGCTCAGGCGGATGCACCGAGCCTGACGGTCCGGAGCTGGCCCTTCAAACGGGATCCACCGGTCTGCGCACGCCTCGGTCGCATAGCAGCAGCGAGCTTGAAAGTGGCAACCGGCAGGCCATTGCCCCGGTCGAGGCACGTCCCCTCTAATGGACGGAAGCACTGCCGTGGTGATCGCCCGATGCGGGTTCGCCGCAAGGAGCGCCCGTGTGTATGGATGTAAAGGTTCGTGGAACATCGGGCCGAGGGGGGCTTGCTCCACGATCTGCCCGGCGTACATGACCACAGCCCGAGTGCAGAGGTCAGCGACCACTCCCCAGTCATGAGTGATCATGAGGACCGCCATATCCCGCTGCACCTGGAATTCACGCAGCAGGTCCAGGATCTCCGCCTGGACGGTCACGTCCAGTGCCGTCGTTGCTTCGTCCGCGATGAGCAGCTTGGGCTCGCCGGCCAGCGCGCGGGCGATCGCCACCCGCTGCGCCATCCCTCCCGAGAGTTCGTGCGGATAGCGTCTCGCAACAGCCTCTGGGTCGGGCAAACGCACCTCGCGCAGAAGTTCAATGGCCCGTTCCCGCGCCCGCTGCGGCGACACACCCTGATGCTTTCGGACAGCCTCAGCCAACTGCCACCCGACCTGAAATCCAGGGGTCAGGCTGACCATGGGATCTTGCGATACCAGGCCGATCTGCCGTCCCCGCACCCGACGCAACTCTCGCTCACTGAGTTCCGCCAGATCCCGGCCGTCAAACCAAATCCGTCCAGCTTCTATCTGTCCGGCGCTGGGGAGCAGACCCATGACAGTCATCGCCACTGTCGTCTTTCCGCACCCGGACTCGCCGACGATGCCCAGCGCCTCGCCTCGCTCGATCTTCACGCTCACGTCTTCGAGTACTGCACTCGGCCCAAACCTGACGCAAAGGCCTTCAACCGCGAGCAGCGCCTCCTCGACTGGCAGGGACCTGCGCTCGCACGACGCTCGCCGCTCCCCGGACTGCCGTGCTTTCGGGCGTGAATGTCTTCCGAGGCGAGCAGAAGGTGACCAGCTTTCTGTCGTCGCTTCCAGAACCACGTCGCCGAGCACACCAAGCGCCAGAATAGTAAAGGCCACCATGATGCCAGGCGGCCATATCAGCCACGGTTGCAGCACGATGGCCTTTGCCCCGTCCGCGATCATTCCCCCCCAGCTAGGCGCTGGTGCCGGCACCACCAAATCCAGGAACCCCAGGCCACTTTGCACCAACAAGGCAACCCCGGCCAACAGAGATGCTTGGACGATCACGACACCGGAGATCCGGGGAAGTACATGCCTGGTGATGATGTACGACCGGGATAACCCGGACACCTGAGCGGCAGCGATGTACAGCTCCTCACGAACCGGCAAAGTGGCGGAACGCACGACCCGCATCAATCCCGGCGCCGCAAACACCCCTAGGGTGATCATTCCTGCAGCCATGCTCTGCGGGAACACAGACAACACAACGAGGACGACCACGATCCCAGGCATCGAGAAGGTCATGTCTGCCAACCAGCTGACGATCCGATCTAGCCAACCGCCGAAGTACCCCGCCATGAGCCCGAACGGCACGCCAAGTGCGAGCACGACGACCAGTGCCTCGACCACTCCCACAATCGTGACGCGCGTACCGACCAGCAGGCGCTCCAAGACGTCCCTGCCTAATGAGTCTGTACCAAGCCAATGGTTGCCGCTAGGAAGTTGAAGTGCAGCCAGCAAGTCACCAGCGTGCTCATCAGCGACGTGTGGAAACAACAAGGGTGCCACTACCGCGACGCCTGCTAGCAACGCTAAGTAGCTCAAACACGCAACCGCTAGAGGACGATGCAGAAGGTTCGGTGACCTGACGCTGCCGACGGGGACAGTCGGCGTAATTGTACGACCGTAGGCTCTTTTTAATCTAAATCCAGTAAAGTTCAACGGACACGCACCTTTGGGTTTAACCACGTGTACGCGAGGTCGATGATCAAATTGATCAACACAACGATGATTGTGTAGTAAACGACGACGCCCTGAACCATAGGCAGGTCGTGCCGGATCGAAGAGGTGACTGCGAGCGACCCGACGCCAGGTAATGCAAAAACAGATTCGATCACGACCGCGTCACCGAGTAGTCCAATAACTTGCACGCCCAGGACGGTGACAACCCGAATGGAGGCAGTCTTCAAGGCATGCCGAAAGAAGATCGACGACGGCGAGATCCCGTTCGCCCAAGCCATCCGGATACACTCGCTGCCCAACGCGTCAAGCATCGCTTCGCGGGTCTGTTTCGCTACCGCCGCAACTCCGCCCATTGACAACGCAGTCACAGGCAGAGCGAGGGACAGAAGCCAATCGCGAGGCGACTGCTCCAACTGCACGTAGCCAGTCGCCGGGAACCACCTCAACTGTACCGCAAAGAACATAATCAGCATCACACCCAACCAGAACGAAGGGATCGCAAATCCCGCCAGAGCGAAAGCGTCGACAGCCCGCCCCAGCAGACCACCGCGGACCGCGCTAAACACTCCAATGCTCACCCCTGCAACGAGCATGACCAGTAACGCGCCGAAAACGAGCCATAAAGTGACCGGAAGCCTGCTCGCAATCGAGGTCGTGACGTCCGGGCCATACAAGGACGTCCCGAGGTCGCCCGTAACGGCATGCCGGAACCAGTTCCAATACTGCTCGTAGATAGGCCGGTCGAGGCCAAGCTGGTGACGGAACCGGACGTAGTCGCTGGGCGATGCGTTCAACCCAAGGATTTGCCGTGCGGCGTCACCCGGCGTCAGTGAGACGAGCACGAAAGTCAAAGCAGTTACCACGAAAAGCAGCACGACAGCCAGCAGCATTCGGCGCACGACCAGTCGCACGGCAGGCGCGCACAGCATTGTCTCCATACGACGCCGCAGGGACGGCCCGGTCCGTCGGCCCACAGCCCCCGGCGTTGCAGGTGCGGCACCCCTCGCGACGTTCACTGCGGTGTCCATTTGATCGGGTTAGGGTGCAACATGTTGACGCTATACTCGACATTCTTGACCGCTGATGACGTGTACAGAATAGTCTCACTGGTGAAAATCGGAATCACCATAGCTTGCTCGGTGATACGTTCTGTCATCTTCTGCCAGTAGGGCGTCGGATCGGCGGCGACGTTCGCCTGTGCGGCCAGGCTTTCGAGTTCGCCATCCTTGACATGGAACGTGTTCATCGGAGCATCCGGCGATATCAACGTGGTATAAGAAATCGGCATCAAGGTCACCGACCACTCAGAATGAAGAACAGGCGTCGTGCCGCTAAATGCCTCCTGAACAAACTCTGAATCAGTGGTTGCCGCCTTGACATCAAGTTTTATCCCAACTTTACCCAAATCTCTGGCGATTGCCTGTGCACCTTGTTCACCGTTCACACCTTGAGCAACGGAAGTTACGACTTTCAGGGTAAATCCATTAGAATACCCTGCTTCAGCAAGAAGCGCGCGGGCCTTCTCCGGGTCAAATGAATAGTAATTTCGATATTTTTCAGCCCACCCATCGATGGTGACCAGCGCTGACGTCGGCCGGCCGTACTTTCGGACGAGAGCCCGAGTGATAGTCTCACGGTCGATCGAGTAATTTATCGCCTGCCGAACGCGTACATCCTTCAATTGCGGCGCAAGCCGCCCAGCAAGATCTTCAATGAACATCGCGTTGATCGAATTGGGTGCCCGAACGAGGCCCAGACCAGCTTTCTCGGCAGCATCAGCGGTGCCTAGGCTTCCATACGCCACGTCAAGCTGGCCAGTCATGGCCGCCTGCAGCATCGCAGTATCATCGGGGATGATTCGGACCGTTACCTTACCGTATTTGATGGCAGATTGGTCGTAATAGTTCCTATTTGGAACAAACGAATAATGATCGTTGGCAACCGTGCCAGCTGGGTCGAGAACATAAGGCCCAGCTCCCGCCGGTACCGTGTCGAGGGCAGATGGCGTCGCCAACCCCTGAGGCGATATCACAGATCCCGCTGGCACCTGGTCGGACAAGAGGAATGGCAATATCGGATTTCCCTCGGCCAAATACAGAAGCACAGTCTCGCCGGAGGTGGCCTCAACTTTGTCAATTTTTCCGATATTACTTGCCAGTGGACTGTTCTTTAAGAAATATTCCAGCGAAGCTTTTACTGATCGAGCATCCACCACCTCACCGTTGGCAAACTTGACACCCTGCCGAAGAGTCAGCTCGAACTGCCGGTTTCCGGATCCGAGAAAACGCCACGACGACGCCAAGCCGGGCGCAAACGAGCCGTTCGGATTTCTGCGAATCAGCGAGTCGTAAGCAAGAACACGCAGCACGTTTCCTGGACTGTGTTGCGCCTTACCTGGATTAAGCGTGCTGCCCGCATCAGGAAGCCCTATTCTCAATTCCTCGGAATCGCGTTGCCCCGAACCTTCCTTTCGCCCGCACCCCGCCACAGCCAGGATCACGGAAGAGCATGCTCCAGCCAGAACAACTCGCCTGCCTACCGACGCCATTGACGTGCTCCTCTACTGCGTCACTCAGTCACCGAATCGGCTACCCACTCGCTTTCCACAGAAAACCGGTCGAACTCCAAACCTGCTATCAGCATGGAAAAATCGTCCTCAGTATCGCAAATAGCATCTTCGTCAAGCTTTCCGAGGTCTTTCCAGCAGTCGGCACCACGCCAGGTCCGCGGGTTTCTCCCGACCGGCCATGCCGCAGATTTGAGGACGACATGCCGGTGAAGACTCGGCAACCGTCGAACATTGGGGACATGGATATCAAAGTAGTAACGATCTATATTGGATATTTCCCGACCATCCGGAATATGCCATGTTCCACGATCGACAACATAGTTAAATGTTTCGCTATTCGTTCGCGACAACTTCTCCTCTGCCCGATATTCTTCAACGATATCAAATACGTCGGTCTGCAATCCGGAGATTGACAACAGGAACCCGCCCGCCAAAATCGACTTCCACTCATCCGAAGCCATCGCATCATCTAGATCTGCATAACTGTCGAACCATAGGTCCTCCCCTCGCCACACCCGTGGCTTATCCGAATGAATACCCAGAAGGCCCGGGAGGAGATCATCGACTGGAATTGCCTTTAATACGACATGCCGGCGCAGTCTGGGAAGTCGCCGGATACCGGGCACGTAAACGTCGAGGTAGTAGCGATCGATCGCGTCCGGAAGTTCGCCATCAGGAATATGCCAGGTGTTACTTAGCTTGATCATGGTTCCCCTTATCGGTACGGTGACTCGCAGCTTCAAAAAGTAGCGACCACATTGACAGGGCTACCGGTACCTCCGACGATCCGCAGAGGATCAAAAGTAAACAGGAAGTCCCAACGATCCAGTTCCACACAGATGGAGGCCACCTCCTCGAAGTCAGCGTTGTCTATCGTGCACAGCCCCATTGCCGCAATACCAATGTAGTGCAGAGGCAGGGGAATCACGTCATAGCCGGACGGCAGCACATCGTGGGCGGTATCAGTCGCCGTTACTGCTATTCCTCGTTCGTGTAGCCACGGAAGGCAAGCCGCGTGAAAGCCGGCTTGACCGGCGTCATCGCTACCTCTCGATCCCCCTGTACGCATTCGACGGCCGTTCCCGGTGCGCAGAAGGAGCGCGTCACCCTCACTGACTCGCAGGCCGACACGTTCCTCTGCCGCTTCGAGATCCTCCGGAAACACACCGTCGCCCGGCTCGAGCCACTTCACACCCCGCGTTGCGGCAATGTCAAGCAAAACGCCACGGGTAAACACTCCGTCGCGCGCCGCGGTAATGTCGTTTACGGTGGCTCCTCGCTCCGAGGTCACCAGCGCGGCGGACTTCCCGTTGTACATCCGGCCGTCCCAAAACATGTGGCAGAGCGCGTCCACGTGAGTCTGGTAATGGACGGGCAAGGAGATGTGCTCACCCGCCCAGGCGCCCCGGTGCCCGTCGCCCTCGTGGTATTTGATCGGCGGTGGCAGGACTCGGTTATGTTCGGTCAGCCCCTGACCGGTTGCCGACATGAAGCGGTGCATGGGGCCGGCCCAGCTGGACTCGATGTCCCGACTGCAGGACACACGGATGCCTTCCCGCACTAATCTCGCGGCGCGCCGCCGGACCTCAGGAGTGATCAAGTTCAGCGTTCCTCGCTGATCGTCATCTCCCCAGCGTCCCCAGTTCGACAGCGTGTCGAACCAGTCCAGGACCTCACTCTCCAGAGGCAACTTCTCCATACGGGACTCCTTTGTCCGGCAAGGTCCGTCTTCAGTTCGCCGCACGCACCTCGAAGCGACATCGCTACGCCGAAGGTTAAGCACCTCATCGGTTTTGGTCAACCGGTCGACCTATGCTACTCTACGTAGCATAGGTCGGCCTTCCAACTCACCGAGTCGTGCGTGCTCTACTATTGGCGAACCGGTCGACCGATGAAGTGAGGACACCGTGGCATCAGTTCCCCTGCCCAAGCCAGAGAGCCGTCAGCGGCGCGAGGGGCCGGGCGTCGCCACCACCCGAAGCCTGATCGACTACCTGCTCTCCGGCGAGGTGGAACCCGGCCAGAAGATCCCGTCCGAACGGCAGCTGGCCGAGGCGCTGGCGGTCGGGCGATCGACTATCCGGGAGGCGATCAAGTCGCTGGAACTGCTCGGACTCGTCGAGCAGCGGGTCGGCGACGGCACCTACCTCAGCGGATCGAGCTCCGAACTCCTGCCGCAGGTCATCCAGTGGGGTCTGCTGCTCACGGTGCACGAACGCGACGACATGCTCGAGGCTCGCCGGCACCTCGAAGTGCTGCTCGCCGGCCTGGCGGCGGAACACCGAACCGACGAGCAGCTGGCGCGGCTGCACGAGCTCGTCGAGCAGATGCGCGCGGCTTCCGACGACCTGGACCGCTACGTCGAGGCCGACATCGCATTCCACCTCGAAGTCGCGCGCTCGAGCGGCAACAGCGTGCTGGTCGGCGTCCTCACCAACATCCAGTCGCTGCTGCACGTCTGGGCCTCGCGGGTAATCCACACCGCGGGGGAAACCGAAACGTCGCTCGCCATGCACGAGCCGATCCTCAAGGCCATCGACGCGGGAGACCCCGCGGCCGCGCGTGACGCCATGCGGGCGCATATGGACCGCGCGATTCGACGGCTGCGTGCCGGCCTGCCTTCGCTGACCGGCTCTGTCGCCAACTGAGACGCCGGCACCGCAGGCACCGTCCGGAGACTTGCGGCAGGCGAACGTCGAGTAGCCGCGGTGCCAGCGGATCCCGTCCTGCTTGCGGCCAGGATCCGCTGGCGCCGCGTTCTCTCTCCTCAACGGACCGGGTTAATGTGAACCACCGGGCGGCACTGCCTCCCGTGCGATCACCACAAGGTTTGCCCGCCTTCGACAGCGAGGTTGTGCCCCGTCAGGTAATCCGAGGCTTCGCTGGCGAGGTACACGACGGCGGCCTGCAAGTCCGTGACCTCTCCGAGGCGCCCCATCGGGATGTCCGCGACCCACCTTTCCACCAGGGGCGCGAGCGCGGGATTCGTCTCGATCAAAGCGGTGCGAATGATCCCGGGAGAAATGCAATTCACCCGCACTCCCCGGTCCGCCCATTCGGCGGCCAGCGTCCGGGTCAGCTGCACTACGGCAGCCTTTGACGAGTTGTACGCCGCCTGCTTCTGCGGGTGCGGAACGATCATCGAAGCCATCGATGCCGTATTGATGATCTTGCCGTACCCCTGCCCCAGCATTACCTTCGCCACAGCCTGACAACAGGCGAAAACCGCGCGGGTGTTCAGCGCGAAGACTTCGTCCCATTCGTCCATCGGCGTTTCTTCCGCCGCCGAGTTGCGATTGACGCCGGCGTTGTTGACTGCGATATGCAACCCGCCCAGCGATGCCTGCACTTGCTCGACCATTTCGCGTACCTGAGCCGGGTCGGTGACATCGACGACCAGGGCAGCGGATCGAGCACCCTTGGTCGCCAGCTCGTCCGCGACCGTCTTCGACCGGGCAGGGTCGACGTCCACGACCGCTACCGCTGCTCCGGCCTCGGCGAGGGCGTGGGCAAACGCGCGGCCGATCCCCTGCCCGGCCCCGGTCACCAGCGCGACGCGACGGTCGAGCGCAAGCCGTTCGAGGATCTTCTTGTTGCCCAGGCCGTGATACACGACGTCGCCTTCAGCGGTCCGGCTGGAAAATTCAGTCATCGTCTCTCCTTGCGGTCACGTGAAATCAGGCAATGTCCGGGCTGCTGGGACGTGTCCGTCCGCGAGGGGTCCGCCGCGGAGCTCGTCCGCGATCGCGTCGGACGCAAATTCAGCGAACCGGTCGGCGATCGCCTCCATCGCGCCGAAGAGCACAATTCCCGCGCCGCGCCGCCGCCACCGTCGGGCGTCTGATTCTTTCCGTACGATCACGCACAGACGCGCGTTGTGCGCAGATTTGATCTGCGCCTCGATCTCGTCGATCGCGGCGACCACCTCCGGATGCGAGTACTGCAAAGGACGCCCGAGCGACATCGAAAGATCGCTCGGACCCACCCACACCGCATCGAGCCTGGTCGTCGCGGCGATTTCCGAGACATGCGGGATCGCGGCAACGTCCTCGACCTGGACGACGACGATCGTGCGCTCAGTCGCGTCGCCGATGTGCCGCTCCGGACGGTTCGTGCCGTAGCGGCCCGCGCGAGTCGACATCGCGAAACCGCGATCGCCGAGAGGCGGGTAGTGCGCGGCCCGCACTGCCGCAGCAGCCTCCTGGGCATTGTTGACGTGCGGCACGATGACGCCGGCGGCGCCGGCGTCGAGTGCCGCCAGGATCTCCGTGCGGTCGTTCGACTTCACGCGCACCAGGACGGGTATGTCCGCGGAATCCGCGGCGCGGATGTGGTGCTCAAGCAGATCCGCTCCGTTCGGGCCGTGCTCGGTGTCCAGGACGATCAGGTCCAGACCGACGTGCCCGGCCAGCTCGGCGAGCGCGGGCGCGGGCATCTTCAGCACGACGCCGGCCAGCACGCGGCCTTCTCGCAGCCGCCTCGCGATTCCCAATTTCGGCCCAGTCCGCCGTCTTTCGGGCTCAGCAGTGCCCACGAGTCGCTCCTTTCGAGCGTCAGCGCGACGACAGGACACCCCGGTCCCCCACCACTGCCGTCGTATCTAGTTGCCAGACTGCCGCACTTCGGCCGACCGGTCAACCATTGACGCGCTCAGTGATCACGCTTACTGTCTGTGCTCACTCGCAGAACACGGTCGAGGAGGAGTTCGCGATGACGCACGCGTTCAACCATGCCGGTCTGTCGGTCACCGACCTGGACAAGGCCGTCGAGTGGTACAGCGGGGTTTTTGGCCTCCGCTTGATCCGGGGTCCGTTGACGCTGGACGTCGCGGCTCCGGGCAACGAACCGCCCGCGGACATCTTCGGCCCCCGCTGGAAGCGTGCGCGCATCGCGCACCTGGCCACCGCGAACGGGACGGGGATCGAACTGTTCGAATTCGAAGACCCCGCCGCCGAGCGGCGAGCAGAGAATTTCGACTACTGGCGAACGGGGATCTTCCACATCGCGTTCACCTGCCCGGACATCGAGGACGCCGCACGGCGCATCGAGGAATCGGGCGGCCGGCGGCGAAGCGGATTCCACGAAGTGGCGCCGGGATGTGTTGTCTGCTACTGCGAGGACCCGTTCGGCAACATACTCGAACTGGTCAACCGCAGCTACGAGCAGGTCAACGCGAATCGTGGGGACTGATCTGGTGAACCACGCGCTCTACCTTGACGCAATCAGCGCGATGCCGGGCGAACCGCTGCTCGCGCACGCGGCAACGCGGACTTCCGCGCCCCTGTCGGTCGACATCTATCGCATCGTCGGAACGCGGGAAAGCCGTTTCGAGCCGGAGCTTGAGTTCGTGATGCGGGCACCGTGCCCGAGCCCGGCCAGATACTCCTCGCGCACTGCCGAGCGGATGGGCCCGGGGGACGCGGACGTGTCCGGCTGCCAGTGGCCCGCGCACGCGCTCGTACGCGAAATCCCGGCGTCGTGGCCGAGCGGCCTCTACCTTGCCCAGCTGACCGAACGCGCGGAACCGACCATGAAAATCAGTCCGCAATGCGGACAGGATGCGCTGTTCGTTCTCCGGCCTTCCCCTGAGGCCAGCCCCCGGCCGATCCTCTGGCAGGTCAACGTCGCAACCTGGAACGCATACCACATTTGGCAGAACAGGAATCTGTACATCGGATACGTAGGCGACGACACCGGGCACAGCGTCAAGGAACTTCGCGCGCACACCGTTTCGTTCCACCGGCCCGGCATAGGACTCGCTTCGCGCAGCAATATTCCCGCATTTCCGCCGACGGCGTTCATGTACAACCTCGCCCTCCTGCAGTGGCTGCACGATGAAGGCATCGAGGTCGACTTCTGCGCAGGCGCCGACCTCCACGCCGGCACCGTCGGCCTCGGCAAGTACCGGCTCCTGCTCAGCGCAGGACACGACGAGTACTGGTCTAAGCCCCAGCGCGACGCCGTAGAAGCTTTCGTCCGCGGCGGAGGAAACGCCGCCTTCCTCGGCGGGAACCTGTGCTTCTGGCAAATCCGCTACTCGACAGACCTGACGAGCCTCAGCTGCTACAAACGCGGGCCGGACGTCAATCCCGGCCGGGGCGATGGCGAGCCGCTGGACCCGTTGTACCGCGATCCCGCTGCGTACCCGGACCACGACAATTCAGACGTCACCGTCGAATACTGGTCGGCACCCCTCGGCCGGGACACCGTCTCGCTGACCGGTGTGTCAATGCGGGATCTCAGCGGAGAACCTCCGGACGGATCAGCCAATCCCCCATGCGGAGCGGCATGGTGGTGGGAGAACTTCGGCGGTCCTGCCCGCCCCGCGCGAGGATTCCGGGTGACCGAACCTGGACATTGGGCATTCGCCGGCACCGGATTGGCCCGAGGCGACGAGTTCGGGACGGAGCAGAAGGTCGTTGGGTTCGAATGCGACGGGCTCGACGTTGATTGGCACGACGGAGTTCCGGTTCCTTCACGCCGCAACGGAGTGCCCGCCGATCTGCGTATTCTCGCCTACGCGGATTGCAGGGACTGGGCAGAATTCGACTACTCGACGTCGCCCCCCAGACGATCGGCCAGCAACCCCAACAAGGCCGCAGCCGGAGGCGTAGTCCCGATCGTCACCTTCACCTCGGGACGGGGAACCGTGTTCACCGCGCCCTCGACGGACTGGGTCCACGCGCTGACCTCGATCGTCGATTACACCGACAAAGCGACACCGCAGCGGATTCTCAGCCCGTCGAGAGAGGTCCAAACGATCACCCGGAACGTGCTCACCACCTTGTCCGCAAGCACACCGGGTGACCAGTAGCGCACGAACCTTGCTTACAGTTCTTCCTGCGGAATCGGAGGAGTCACCCGTACTGGTTGATACTCCGCGGAAAGCACTGATCCCATGCGGTGGACGATCTTCTCGAAAGCTTCGACATACCGAGCCATCACATCCTCGGACTGCACCTGCAAGGGCTCCTGATCCGGACCCAGCACAAACGACTGCTCGAGGATGCGCGTTGTCTCCGGGTACTGCCCCGGGTCCCACGGCTTCAGCGGCAGCTGATCCACCTCTGGCCGCCAGGCCTGGTACCGGTCCCGCCTGAAGACAGGTTGCGCGGGGAGCGGATGGAGCTGCCAGGTCGAGACCGCCACCCCCTCGGCGCGCAGAGCGAACAGGAACCTGTCGCGAAACTCCGTGTCGCTTCCCTCCCAGCCGAACTCGCTGGGCCGGAAGCAGACTCGGTAGCGGAAGAACGAGCTTTCCAGACCGTCGGGAACCTGCGGCGGGATAATCCCCCGGATTCCCGCCAGACCTTTGGTCAGTACGGCGGCGTTCGCCCGGGCCTGGGCGTTGTACGCGTCCAGGCGCTTGAGCTGAGACCGCGCCAGCGCGGCAGTGATCTCGTGAATCCGGTAGTTCCACCCGATCCCGCGCGACCAGAACGCGCGCACCTCGCCGGCCTTCGGCCGCGGCGTATCCTCGCCGAAAATCGCCAGTCTGCGCGCGGCGGTGAACACGCCCTCGTCATTGGTCACGAACAGCCCTCCCTCGCCCGCGCTCAAGTTCTTCGCGCCGTTGAGGCTGAAAGCTCCGGCAACTCCCATCGTGCCGACCGGCTCGCCGAGGTATGTCGATCCATGCGCCTGGGCAGCGTCCTCGATGATCGCAAGCCCGTGGCGCTGAGCAATATCCCGCAAGGCCTTCATGTCCGCTGGAAGCCCGTTCATGTGCACCGGCATGATGGCGGAAGTCCGCTCGGTGACCAGCTTTTCGGCCTCCCGCGGGTCGATGTTGAACGTCGACGGATCGATATCGCAAAACACCGGGCGCGCGCCCGCATGAAGCACCGACATCGGCGTCGCGACGAAACTGAACGCAGGCACGATTACTTCGTCTCCGGCGTTCACCCCGGCCGCCACCAGAGCGCAATGCAGGGCGGCGGTGCCGCTGTTGACCGCGAGAACGTACTGCGCGCCCGAGTAGCGCGCGTACTCGTCTTGCAACGCGGTCACTTCGGTGCCGTGCGCACCCCAGAGCTCGCCGCTGTCGAGCACTCGCCGAACGGCCTCATGATCAGCTGGGACGATGTCCGGCCACCGCCGATGCGCACCGGCAGGCACCACCGGCTCGCCGCCTTCGATCGCGAGAAGATCGCTTTTCACCATGGCTCCACTCTCATCTGCTCAGTGCTCCTCGACGCCACACCGAACGCTGCGGCGACACCGGGCTGCCACCCGAGGGAAATATTGGTCGACCGGTCGGCCAGTGGCAGGTTAGTACACTGTGTACGCTCGCCGCAACACACCGACTGCCTCCGTGCCGAACGCGCTCTCCCGCATGGAGTCCAAGCGATTGAACAGAACTCACCGCGGGGCTAGGCCCGTTGTAGCTCAAACCTAGCGGCCACGACTCACGATGTTCGTCACCTACCCGATCGCTCCGGTCCATTTCGCGCAGGTAGGACTGCCGCGTGCAGACTGTTCCCCGATCGCCTGAACAGAAACGGTGCCATACCAGCGCTTAGTCGAGATCCGCTCGGCAGGCAACTTTGTTGACGCTACGTCGAAATTTCGACGGCCCTGACCTCAGCTTGACTCCACCCTCTCATCCGGACGGATGCTGGCAAAGTTCGACAATCACGCCCCACGGGTCCTTGCCGTAAACCCACCGCCGGCCCGCATACAGGCCGGACTCAATCGTCTGCGGGGCGGTCATGAAGGCGACCCCCTCCGCGCGCAGGCGGTCATACGCCGCGTCAATGTCAGGGACGGCGAAAGCGATGTGGCCGATTCCGGTATCGCACGGCCGACGCGACTCGCGACCTTGCGGAACAAGGAACTCGTGAAGTTCCAGAAGCCCGGTGCCGCACCTGAGCAACGCGCCGCGCAGCCGCACTCTTTCCCCCGGGAGTCCGATCGCGTCGGAGGCGACGTCGGTGTCGGCTTCCCGGCCGACCAACTCCGCGCCGAACGCGGTGACGTAGAACTCGATCGCGGCTTCGAGGTCGGGGACGACTATCCCGGTGTGGTCCAACCCGGCGATCTCCCGTCCGCGCACGTCAGTCGCCTGCTTCTTCCGCACGGATTCTCGCAGCGACCCGCTCGACATGCGCTGCCATCGCCGCGCGCGCTGATGCGATGTCGGACGCGTCGATGGCTTTCACCAGCAAGCCGTACTCTCCCATCGACTCGCGGGCGTCCTCCACCCGGGCGATCCGTGCACGCAGCAGCGACTGGATGCTGGAAAGCACGCCCGCTAGCACTTCGTTTCCACCCGCTTTCGCGATCTGCTGGTGGAATGCGGAGCTGGCTCGGGCGAACCGGTCAGGGTCCTCCGCCGCCTCGGTCATCGCGGCGTGAAATCCGTGCAAGCGCGCCAATTCTTCCGCCGACCGCCGCGCCGCCGCGAGTCCGGCGACGTCGACCGCGAGGTGACAGCATGCCTCGAGCATCTGCCCGGCGTTGTGAGCGTCCAGCATCAATCCCCACTGCACGGTTTCAGGCAGCAATTCCGAACTCGTGCTCGCGAAGTACGTGCCGTCGCCCACTCTCCGGTCCAGCAGTCCCAGCACCTCGAGGGGATT
The DNA here is from genome assembly GCF_002796545.1 of Amycolatopsis sp. AA4. Lineage (GTDB taxonomy): Bacteria > Actinomycetota > Actinomycetes > Mycobacteriales > Pseudonocardiaceae > Amycolatopsis. The sequence continues at coordinate 2,685,059 of NZ_CP024894.1, read as the reverse complement.
GATCGCCTCTCGCAGCTTCGCTCGGCGGACGCCGAACATCTCGGCCAGCTTACGCTCCGGCGGCAGCCGGTCCCCCGGGCGAAGCTCGCCCCTTTGGAGATAGGCGATCAGCCAGCGCGCCACGTCCCTGGCCGGCGCGTTCCCCGGTCCAGACATCCTGGTCTCCCCTCGTTCTCCGAGGAGCAGTCCGCCACGGACTGGTCGGAGAACTACTCAGAGTAGTGCCTACGTTTGCGGCTGCCTGGCCATTGCGCGCACAGAGCAATCCAGATTGCGCATTCAGCGACGCAGCGTGTCGGAAGGCCGCTCGCCGAACAGGTCCCGGTATTGCCCCGCACCGTGACCGTGATGCTTGATCCCGTTCTGCGCGAACACCTTCGACACCGTGGTAGTTCCAGGCGCGGCCGCGTGCAGCGCGTCGTGCACCCGCTGCAGCCGCGCCATGCGCAGCTCTTGCGTAAACGTCGTACCGATCTCTTGCAGCCCCTGCTGGAGCTTTCGCGGGCCAATGTCCAGCACCCGGGCCAGCCGGGTGACCGACCAATCTTCTTCCGGACTGTCCTTGATCAGGCGAATGGCGGAATTCACCTCGGGCCTCGCCGCTGGAAGCGCCTTGGTGCACATCGCCGGGCTGTAATTGTGCTGTTGCGCCTGCAGGAGACTCGCCATCAACGCGTCCTCCCACGACCCGACCAGGTCGGCTCGGTCGACAAGGTTCTCCTCGTGATCGAGCTCGCGCGCGAACATCAAGGACATCCGCCGCCAGCTCGCCGTCAGCCCGGCTGTCAGGTCCATGCCGAGCCGGAAGGACAGAGAGCCGTCGTTGAGCGGATAGCCGAGTCCGTCGCGCAGGCGTGCCTCGAGCGCGACGCGATCGATCCTGATGATCAGCTGCGCGCAATCAGCCGTCCAGCGCATGCGCAACGGCCGATCCGGATGCGGAATCGTCGCCAGGCCCGGGTAAGAGTCGATTTCTTCGGTGCCCGAGCGAATATGCGCCTTTCCCGACAACGGCATCATGACTACGAAGAAGTCGTCGAGCCTGCCGGGGTCGATCAGCACCTCGCCTCCGTAGGCGATCACATTGACCGCCACATTACGCAGCCGTTTCGACCGCACGAACGCATTCAGGCGGGCGCCTCGGCCGTACAACACGAGCTCGTGCGGACAGAAGAGACGAGCCACTTGCTCGCGGACCTGATCCAGGTCGCCCGAACGAAACACTTCGTGCCGCCTCAGCAACGTGAAGGGCTCCGTCATCGCTCTCTCCCCCAGAAGCAACGTTTCCTTCAGCGTCCCGAACCCGGACGACTGGGCCTGCAAATTGCAAACTGCGTCTTGATTCTGGCCACCTCGGCAGCGGTGCCGTACCACCATGCGGGTCAACCTCCGGCCCGAGCAGGCTTCCGGCAGGCCGTTCGCTCGCGCCGAGGGCGTCCTGCGGGCACCGGCATTCACGCTGGTCAAGCTCATCTCGAACGATACGGGAGCACCCCTCTGTAAGCAAATGATGACACCAACCGAGAAGGTGTCACCCGGTCGAATCGCCAGAGTGGTTCACCAGCTCGTCGGACCGATCGGCGGAGGGCGGCGGGCTGTCCGGTTGGCGCCTCGTTTCGTCCGGTTCACGCAAGCCGGCAGCACTTCACGGACCGAGTGCGATGAGATGAGCGGCGTACTCGGGAGGGAACGATGACGGACAAGAACCTGGTCACTCTGGTCAATCCGAATCTGGTGCACCCGCCGATCACGCCGTATGCCCTCGACATCCTGTCGACTTCTCTGGAGGCCGCGGGTTTCGAGGCGGAAGTTCTCGATCTGACATTGGTCCGCGATCATTGGCGAGCAGCGGTTCACCGGTACTTCGCCGAACGTTCACCGTTTCTGGTCGGTGTCACGGTGCGAAACACCGACACGATCTACCCGCAGGAGCAGCGCGTCTTTCTCGATTCGCACCGGGAGATCATCGAAACGATCCGCGAGGTCACCAGCGCGCCGGTCGTCGGCGGCGGTGTTGGTTTCTCCTCGATGCCATTCGCTCTCGTCGACTATTTCGGCATTGATTTCGGCGTGAAAGGACCGGGAGAACTCACTGTCGTGCTGCTGGCCGAGGCGCTGGCCAACGGCCGGAGCACCACCGCGGTGCCCGGGCTCATCGTCAACGACCACGTCGGGCACGTGACCGAAACGCCGGCCGGCGATCCCCAGATCCACCGCGGCCGGGCACGGATGGTCAATGTCGTCACGCCGTACACCCGGCGGTCCGGCGTGCCGCACAAGGTGGACAATCTCGAGTACTACCGTCGCGGCGGCCTCGGCAACATCCTGACTCGAAACGGCTGCCCGTTCGCCTGCACGCACTGCGTCGAGCCCGACGCGAAGGGGACCAGATTCGCGCTTCGCGCTCCGTCCGCGGTCGCAGACGAGATGGAATCGCTGGTCGAGCAGGGAGTGCACGACCTGCACACAACGGACAGCGAATTCAACCTCAACATCTCGCACAGCAAGAAGGTGCTGCGCGAAATAATACGGCGCAAGCAGGCCTCGGCCCGGTCTCCGTTGCACGAGCTGCGGCTGTGGATCTATGTCCAGCCGGCGCCCTTCGACCGCGAATACGCGGAACTGCTCGCCGAGGCGGGCTGTGCCGGTATCAACGTCGCCCCCGATCATGTGCGCGACGAGGTGCTCGACGGCTGGAAGGTGACCGGGAAAGGCCGCCGGTTCTACGGGGCCGAGGACGTCGGGCGAGTATGCGGTTGGGCGCACGGACTAGGCATGCTGACCATGGTCGAAGTACTGCTCGGCATGCCTGGCGAGACCGAGGAGACGGTGCGCGAATGTGTGCGGACCACCTTGGATCTCGGTGCCACCGTCGTCGGTTACACCCTCGGGATCCGTGTGTTCCCCTATTCCCCGCTGGGGCGGAACCTCGCCGCGCGGAGCAACGGCTCCACATCGATCCCCGGCATCCAGTCGAACACGGCGACCGAGCCCATCCTGTTGGCGCCACTCGACCAGTGTGCCGACACCGTCTCCTACGAACGCCAGTTCATGTTCGATGGCCACGGCCGGTTCCGGCCGGTCTACTACTTCTCGCCGGATCTGCCCGAAGGCGATGCCGGGTCGCCTGGCCCGAGCGACCGCTGGGAGAAAAGCCTTGCGCTGCTGTGGGAGTGCGTCCCCGCCGCGGATCGCCCGCGAGTCATGTTGCCGACCTCTCCCGGGTTATCGCCGGAGGACAACAACTACGCCGACAACCCGCTATTGCTGCGCATGAACGAGCTCGGCTGCACCGGCGCATTCTGGTCGCATTGGCCTCAGCGCGAGGCGATCATGCGCGGCGCCCTCAAGTGACCTGTTGCAGCCGCAGCAGCTCCCGGCCCAGTTCGTCAGCACTGGCGACGACCTCGGGCGGTGGCGGCTCGGCGGGTTTCAGCTCGTCGGCACGGCAGACGAGCGACATCAGGGAATCCAGCCAGTTCCGCCCCGCCGCGGTGGCGAGATCGAGGAACGGCCGAAGCCGGGCATGCGGACAATACCTGCTGCGGAACGAGTGGCGGATGTGCACATGCACGAACAGCACCTCGGCTCCAGCAGGCCAGACTTGCCAATGCCCCTCGGCGGGATCGATGACCGCCGCACGCTTCGCGTTAGCGCATCCGTCGGTCCCCCCGCTCATCAAACGAACCTCTCCGCGCAGCGGGATCACCGCGAGATAGGTCTCGAGCAACGGCCCCAGCTCCAGCTCCACCGGACCGCCGAAAGCCAGGTACGAAAGCGCGAGGCCCGCGCCTACGTCGACGTGCCGGATCCGCGCGTCGAACAGCTCGGGATCGAGCCGCTCCAACCGAAGACAGGACACCCACGACGGCCGTTTCGCGTCCTCCGGGGGCATCGGCCAATGCTCTTGCTCCATCGCTGACCGCCCGCCCTTCGCCATCGAAACCCGGTCGTCGCAGCATGTCCGCGTCCGGCCGTTCGCGCCAGGGCAGAATGGATGGAGAACCTAAGCCATCAGTCGCGATCCGGACCTCCGCCGGCGCGAATCGGATCGTTTGCCTGCCGGGGTCGTCGTTACGGTCGAACGGTGCCCGCTTTCATGGAACCTTTTCGCATCAAAACGATCGAGCCGATCCCCTTCCCCAGCAGAGAAGAACGTGTGCGCGCGCTCGCCGCGGCGGGGCACAACCTCTTCCGGGTGCCTGCCTCGGCGATCTCCGTCGACCTGCTGACCGATTCCGGAACCAGCGCGATGTCGGCCCAGCAGTGGGCGGCGTTGCTGAGCGGGGACGAATCTTACGCCGGCGCCAGGTCTTTCGAGAGATTCGAGACGGTCGTGCGCGACCTCACTGGCTACCGCGAAGTGATCCCCGTGCACCAGGGCCGCGCCGCGGAGCGCATTCTGCTCGGTGCGATGCTCGGAGCCGGCGACATTTCGGTCGGCAACACCCACTTCGACACCACCCGCGCCAGCGTCGAGGCCGCCGGCGCGACCGCTGCCGATTTTCCGGAAAGCCAGTCGCCTGCCTCCGGCTTCGGCGGCAACATCGATCTCGACAAGGTCGAGCGGTTGCTCTGCTCCGCGGACGGTGCGCGAGTGCGCTGCGTGGTATTGACAATCACGAACAACGCGGCCGGCGGACAACCCGTTTCGATCGACAATGTCGCCGGCGCGCGCGCCCTTTGCGATCGCCACGGTGTGCCGCTCCTGCTCGATGCGTCCCGATTCGCCGAGAACGCCTACTTAGTCACCGTGCGGGATCCAGAGCACGCCGGCGTCGCGCCACGCCGTGTCGCGCGTGAGATGTTCACCCTGGCCGACGGATGCTGGGCGAGCCTGAAAAAAGACGGGCTGGCGAATATCGGCGGGCTGATCGCGCTGAACAGCCAAGAGGTCGCTGCACGCTGCCGGGACCAGCTGATCGCCGTCGAGGGTTTCCCGACCTACGGCGGCCTCGCCGGGCGCGACCTCGAGGCACTCGCTCAGGGGCTCGACGAAGTGACCGACCCGGCCTATCTGCGCTATCGCTCGGAAGCAGCCCAGTGGTTCGGGTCCAGGCTTGCCGCCGCCGGCGTGCCGGTAGTCGAACCTGTCGGTTGTCACGCGGTCTATGTGGACGCCGCCGCGCATCTGCCGCACATTCCTCCCCACGAACTGCCCGCTACGGCATTCGCCAATGCGCTCTACAGCGAAGGCGGAGTGCGTGTGTCGGAGCTGGGGACGCTGGTCTTCGGGCGCCGCAATCCCGACGGCGGCCCGGATCTCCCGGCGCCCCGTGAACTCGTGCGCTTCGCGCTGCCGCGCCGGGTTTACACAAGCAACCATCTCGAATACGTCGCGGAAGCAGCGGCACGGGTCACCGCGGCGAAGGACCGCATTCCCGGCTACCGCGTCGTGGAGCAGGCCGACACGTTGCGGCACTTCACAGCAGTTCTGAAACCCTTGGGCTAAGGATTGGCACACCGGTCGACCAATGTTACGGTGAGTCCATGTTCTTGAACTCGCTCGACCACTACAACATCGAGACAGACAACCTCGGCAGCACAGTCTCGTTCTACCGGGACGTCCTCGGCATGACACTCGGCGACCGGCCGGCGCTCGAGGTCAAGGGCGCGTGGCTGTGCATAGCGGGCCACGCGGTCGTGCACGTGAACGAGGTCGGCGAGAACCGCGTCGCGCGCACCGGCCCGATCGACCACGTCGCATTCGAAGCCCAGGACTTCGAGGGGCTTTGCCGCAGGCTCGACGAACTCAGGATTCCCTACGACACGGTAGATTCCCGGCCCCGCCTGCCTCTCCGGCAGGTATATGTCTTCGACCCGAACCTCATCCGGCTGGAACTCAACTTCCGTGGCGACTGACCGCGTGCGCGCGCCGGCGACCGCACCGCCGGACGACGCGGCGCTTCCTCCTGTGCGGCGGGTCAGTTCCGCCGAAGTCGCCCGGGCAATCGACGGCGGCCCTTGCGTAGCCGTTCTCGACGACGACCCGACCGGGACGCAGACGGTCGCCGATGTCCCCGTGATCACCAGCTGGTCCGACGCGGATCTGCGATGGGCGTTGAGCCAGAGGACCAACGCCTTCTTCGTCCTGACCAACACCAGGAGCCTCACCGCGCACGACGCCGCGGCTCGCAACCGGGAGGCAGCTCGCGGACTCGCCGCCGCAGCCCGCGCGATGGGGCGCGAGGTCGTCGTGGCCAGCCGCGGCGATTCGACCCTGCGCGGCTACTACCCGCTGGAGACCGACGTACTCGCCGAGGAGCTCGGGCCGATCGACGGCGTCGTTCTGGCCCCCGCGTACATCGAGGCCGGACGGGTCACTGTCGGCTCCACGCACTGGATGCGCACACCGTCGGGCATGATTCCGGTGGGCGAGACCGAATTCGCCAGGGATGCCGTTTTCGGTTACCGCAGCTCGGATCTCCGAGACTGGGTCGAGGAGAAGACCGCCGGGCGGATCCCGTCGGAGGAGGTTCTCGCCGTAACTCTCGCTGACGTGCGGAACGGTGGTCCCGACCATGTCGCCGCCTTGCTTGCTACGCTCCGGAACGGGCGGCCAGCCGTCGTGGACGCGATGTGCGACGACGATTTGCGCGTGCTCGCGCTGGCGATCGTCCGCGCCGAGGCCGCGGGCATCAGGCTTCTGTACCGAGTTGGGCCTTCTTTTGTGCGGGCGCGAATCGGGCAGGACGCCCGCCGGCCTCTGGCTTGGCCCGGACGGCGCACCGCCGGCCACGGACTCGTCGTGATCGGCTCGCATGTCACGCTCACCACTGCTCAGCTTGAGGAATTGCGTCGGCTGGACGGAATCAGCGAGGTCGAGCTCTCCGCGCCTGCGGCACTCGACACGTGCTCACGAGCCGAGCACATCGCCGAGGTCGCCGCCCAGGCCGCCGCGGCCATGGAGCACAGTGACGTGGTGATCCGCACGAGCCGAACAGTCGTCACCGGCAACGGGCGCGACGCCAGCCTCGCGGTCGCACGCCGAGTCTCGACGGCGCTTGTCGAATCCGTCTCCGCCGCCGTCCGATCACGCCGCCCGGCCTTCGTCGTCGCCAAGGGCGGCATCACGTCAAGCGACATCGCGACCAAGAGCCTCGGCATCCGGCACGCCGTCGCCCGGGGCACCCTGCTGCCCGGCATCGTTTCACTGTGGGAACCGGCTGACGGACCGTTCGCGGGCGTACCGTATGTCGTGTTCGCGGGCAACGTCGGCGGCACGAGCTCTCTTGCCGAGGTAGTCAAGAAGCTCAGAAGATGATCGGGAAGCCGGGTACGACCGTCCTGTGGGAGCAGCTATACCGATCAGCGCGAGCACGGCGGCGAGACTCGCTTGCCCGCCGTTTGTGCCCAGACCTGACGGTGTACCAGGCGGCCTCCGCTAGATCGGTGGCATGGCAACGTTCGCCCACCGGCGCACGAGGAGTGCGGGGACACGCAGCCGAAGCTCGCTCGCGGCACATTTCGTGGCCTGGTCCCTATTTCACGTGTCGACGACGCCGTGCTCCTCACGAAATCGCCTGCGGCACCCTGGTGATGAGCGGGCTCTGCCACGTCCAACGCGGGCAGCGGGCTTTCGCCGTCATCACCGGGCCTCGGCTGAAGGTGCCGGCCGGTTTGCGGTCACGGTGCGACATCCACTCGTCCTCTGCATAGGCGCGCCATTTCTCACGGTCGGCGGTGAGCGAACCCCGCCGCTCGCCTTGCCGCGACTCGTGAACCAACGCTCGCTTCTCTCCGGTCAACACCGACCGAACGGCGGCCTGGGAAAGTCAGAACGTCGATCGTCCCCACCGGCGTCCGCGGGTGCCGGGCGCGGGCGAACACTAAGGTCACGCTCACCGGCTGACCCGGCGCGGCTGTGCCGTTCATTGAGGCAGATGTCCTTCCACGTGTCGACGGCCACCGAGTCGCCGTACCACTGGTGCGCGTTCTCGTGCACGATCGTGTTCACGTCGCCCATGGAAGCGGAATAGACCGGGCGGCTCACCGTCTCGAGCGAATAGTCGATCGGCACGTCCGGGTAGCTGCCGCCCGCGGCGCTGGCCGGGTACTTCCCGAACTTCGACTCCAGGAAGTCGAGGACCTCCGGCAGCCTCGCGTCGGCCTTCTAGGTGGTGTCCGGCGCGAACGCGCTGACGATCAGGGTGCCGTCCGCGCGCTGGCGCTTGCTCAAGGTCCACTTGTCGATCGCGAGCGTGGTCAGGTCGGGCGCGGCCGGCGTGTCCTCGGACCACACGTGCGTGGTGCCCCCCGCGGTCTTGAACGTGCCCGCCGCGCGGCCGTCGGAGATCGCCTTTCACTCGTCCGGAACCGTGACGGCCAACCGGAACCGGGCCTTGTCGCGGGGAGTCTCGTTGGCCGGGTACCAGGTCATGGCCGACTGCGGCCGGCCGGCCGCGAACGCTCCGCCGGGCCTGATGTGCTGCCAGCCGTTCGAGCCCGGCATCGTCGTCGGGACGCCGTGGTAGGCGATCCCGGCGCTGAAGCGCAGCCCGCATACGAGCGAGTTGCGCGGCGTGATCACGAGTTCGTGGTCGCCGGTGCGGCTGAACTGGGCGGGAAGGCCGTTGACCTTCACCGAGTCGACGGTGAGGCCGCGCAGGTCGAGGTTGAACGAGCTGAGCGGCTGGGTCGCCCGCGCGTTTACTGTCTGCAGGCCGGTGAGCTGGCGGCTGTCCGGCGCGTAGGAGACCTTGAGGTCGTAGTCGGAGACGTCGTACCCGCCGTTGCCGTCCTGCGGGTAGCAGCTGTCCCCGGCCCCGTCCGTGCCCGGGGTCGGCTCGTCCTGGCCGGCCGAGGCGATGGTGGCGCCGAGCGTTGCTGCGGCGAGGGCGGCGACGGTCGTTGCCGGACGACGCCAGCGTTGCGGTGCGGTCAGGACACTCCTGATCGTGGTGAACGGATTTCGGTGCGCTGAGTGCCGTGGGCCGCCCCGAGAGGACGGGACGGCCCACGGCCAGGTCAGCGTGCGGCGACGCGCGCCTAGGGTCGCGGCTTGATCAGCTTCGGGTATTCCTTCTGGAACTTCTCGATCATCGTCGCGGACGGAACGATCTTGTTCGGGTTGTCTTGCGCAAGGGCTTGCCGCTCGCCCCACGCAGCCGCGGACTTGCGCTGGCCGGGAGTGCCGTGGCTGTGCTTGCAGTCGCCGACGGAAGCCATCAGGTAGGCGAACTCCTGCTGCGCGCGGGCGTCCCACGCCGCGCCCTTCGCGTGCGCGAGGAAATAGCCCGCGTAGGCGTCCGGACCCAGTTCCCTGGACTCGTCGCCCGGCGAGTTGCCGTGCGCGGCATCAACGTGGTGCCCGTACTCGTGCCCCACGATCCCTTCCACCGAAACGTCGCCGAAACCGGCCCGGCCGGCCAGGTCGAGCATGCCGTCGCCCAGCAGGATGCGCGGGCCCGGGAAGATAGGCAGCGCGGCCGCAGTCTCCGACAGCAGCGGGTTCCGCCCGCCCTGCAAAGCGGGCACCTCGTGCACCACCTTGCTCGCCAGCGCGCCCGCCGCCGCGGCGCGCGCCGGGGCGAAGCCGAGCGCGAACGTCTGGGTCATCTTCTCCGGGCTGGCCGTGTCCGTGCCCTTGAGCGCCACCAGCTGAATGTCCCAGCCCTCGACGTCCCAGAACCCGCGCAGCTTGTCGATCACGGCAGCGGCACGGGCCGTGTACTGGCCGTCGGTGCCGAATACCTGCGGGCTCTTGTCGTTCGCGACCTGCCACGCGTACTCCACGGCGAGGACGCCAACCACCGACATCGCCCGCTGTTCGACATCCGTGAGCGATGCTTGGAGCTTTGCGATCTCGGAATTCACCCACCCGGGGGTGCAACCCGGAATGACGCCCGGGTCGCCTTCGGCTTTCCGGCCGGACCCGGCAACCGGCGACTCGACCAGCGGCTTGCCCTCGCGCAGCGAGCTCGCTGAATCCTCTGCCTTGAAGAGGTCGTCTACTTCCCGCTCCAGCTGTGCGATGTCCTTCTCCACCGACGAAGGCTTCGGCGCGGCCGCCGCCGGGACGGCCGTACCGGCCGCAGCCGCTACCAGAACGCCGACAGCGACGAAGGTCCTGCCGAGAGTCCGGGATCGTTGTGACACGAGAGTACCTCTCCTCCGGTTGTCTGCACGAAGCCGCGAACGTAAGTCAATTTCCGCCCGGAGAACAGGCAGGTGAACCGAAAACCCCAGCCTAGGGCCACAACTTTCGTAGTGGCTCGGACCGCCGCATTCCCCATTTCCGGAACACGAGCGAACAGTCGGGCGTTCCCGCGAAAAGTCATGCGAAAATCAAGGCCAGCGGGTCGATTCCCCGCGGGCCGGCTCCGTCCAGGACAGTCAGAGCGCGGAACGGAAACGACCGCGGCAGCGGCGAACGCGGCGGGAGCGGACCGCTGCGGCTCGTGCCCCGAACCGTTCGCCGGAGAACCCGCCGAACCGGTCGCCGACGTTTCGGCGCTTGGCCCGCATTCGCCGCCGGCTCCGCCGTCGGAGGACTTCTCTTCGCGGCGGCGGCTTTCTTGCGTCGGTGGTTCCGAAGACCGCGACGTCTTTCTTCAGGCGTCGACGGAACTTCGTCCGGGCTCGGCGTTTCCGCACCTCGAGGGCGTCGCGCTGGCCGAGGTCGGCGGGGTGCCGGACGTGCTGGCCGGCGGGGTCGTCGGCTCCGGCTTCGTCGAGACAGCGGGAAGCTCTCCGGCGAAAGATGCGCTGCTGCTTGACGAGTTCGCGGTCCCCGCGCTGTCCGGAGCCGCGGAGTTCGGCACCGCGAGACCGGCCCCGCGCTCGGAACGCTCTCGCCCGGTTTCCCCGCCGACGCGCCGATCGGCGCGTCGGCGCCGGGCAGTTCGGCGGCAGCGCCGCGGCAGCGGACCGCCCATGCCATTACAGTGTCCACATAGGAGTTCGAGTTTTTGTACCGGCGCACGGCGATCCGCTGGCCGCCCTCCGCGGAGCGCATCGCCGCGAATCCGCCCGCTGCGTTGAGCGCCGGGCCAAGGACGCGCTCGTGTCCCTTGAGCCGGTCCCGGTCAGGCCGCCGCCCTCGTGGACGACAAGGTCGGCTGGCCCGTCGACGGCCGGAGCGTCCGGTGGTTCCCGGGGGAAGCCAGCGACTCGCCGTATCCGGCGGATACCTCGTCCGCATCCGGACATAGCCGCAACCAGTAGCGCCCAACCGACCGGACCGCGCACTCGCCAGCCAGCGCATCGCTCCGAGAACCGACCGCTGAGACCGCGTACCGCGGCAGGCCAGCACGGCCGGTGCCGTTGGGGCTAAGGCGCGCGTTCGCCTGTCTCCGCCGGTGCTTTGGGCGGACATCGGACAGCTGCCGAGTCTGGTCACGCGCCGACATCGTTGTTCCCGGGCATGACCGCCTGGCCTTCGGGCGGTGCCCTGCCGCATCGCGTTCATTCTTTTGCGGAGCGTGTCGATCGGCTCGTGCTGTCTGCCCGCCTGACGAGACCGGACAGCCGGGCCGCGCGGAGGGAGCAGCTCGTCGCTGACATCCCTGCCGCGCGGCCCGGCATCTCCGGACGGTTCGGGCGTTCGCCGTCTCCGGTTATTGCGCTGACGGCTTGGCGAAGGCGAGCCGGACCGTGACCGTGCCGCCGTCGCGCGCTTCGCCGGCCAGCGTGACGCTCGTGCCGGTGTCCGGCACCGCCACCGCGGTTCCCGGCAGCTTCTTCGCTGCCCAGAGGCGATCGTCGAAGGCCGGTTGCGCGGGAGCCGACGGCACGGAGATCCTGGCCTGGTACTTGATGTTGTCCTCGTTCCGGTTCGACCACCGCAGATCCAGCGCGGGGGTCGGGGTCAGCGTGAAGGCCGCGTCGTACATCTGCACGGCGACGGGGGCCGCACGGCCGTCGTCGGACGAGATCTGGTCGGGGTGGGCGTCGATGGGGATCACCTGACCGGCCCCGGGATGATCAGCCATCTTGTTGTCGGTGTAGGACCGGTTCCAGTACCACAGCAGCATCCCCGGCTGGTAGCCGTAGCGCTGCACGACGGAGGAGCCGGCGGGATCGCTGAAGAAGTACGCTCTGCGCAGGTCGGCGTTGTATCCGGTGTAACGCCGGTTCTCCGCCAGGTAGTAGCGGCCCTTGCCGTCCGGGCCCTTGGGCAGGATGACCACCAGCGCCTGCGCGTTGTCGCTCTGCTTCGCGTCGGATGCGTCCAGGGCGACATCGCCTCCCTCCCCGTAGCGGACGGCCGTGTAGTCCACCCAGCCGAGCATGAGCTTCTCCCACGGCCCGAATCCGGACGGCGCCGTGCCGATGGCGGTGTCCGAATCCGACAGCCACGACCCCTTGTCCATGATGGACCAGAAGCCCGCGGTGTTGTGGGTCTCACCGACGGTGTCGTAGAGGTCGGGCAGGCCGAGGTCGTGGCCGAATTCGTGCGCGATGACGCCGACCCCGGCGTTCTCCGGCTCGATGGTGTAGTGGGATACGCTGATCCCGGTGCCGCCGACGTCCACCGGAACCGCCGTATCCCGGCTGTGCGACCAGATGTTGTTGCGGAGCCGGGGGTCGTCCTTCTGATTGCGTTTGACTCCGGTCGCATCGGCTCCGATCCCAGCGTGGATGATCGTCAGGTGGTCGATCTGGCCGTCCGGCTTGTCCTGGCGGGAGGCGCGGTCCCACGTGTCGAACGTGGCCAGTTCGGCTTTGATCTGGGCGTCGGACCACTGGGCGGCCTTGCGGTTGGCGATCCATCCGTTCATGCCGTCGGCGACGAGCTTGTCCAGCTTTTCGTCGTCGACCTGGTTGTAGTAGGCCTCGCTGTGCGGAAGCTTGACCCACTCGGTCACCGAACCGGTCACGTCGAAGCGGCCCTGTGACTGCTGCCGGTAGAAGTCCTTGAAGGAGGGAGCCCCGTCGCCGAAGAACAGGTCCCGGTAGTGCTGCTGGTCGAAGTCCGGGACCCAGTACGTCGAGTTGTCCTTCTTCGGGTCCGGGCGGGGGATCTGGTTGTGCACCGGGCCGGCCGGCCCGCCGATGGCGGGGGTCGTGTCGTCGCCGAACTCGACGGCCAGCACGAACACCTTGTGCGTCCCGACCGTCTTCAACGACTCCGCCGTGCCGGGCGCCGGGTCCGCCGAGCCGGACGCCGCGGCCGGACCGGACCGATGCCCCCCGGGATTGTCGGCAACCGCCGACAGCTCGCGCTCCATGTTGTCCGCGGCCGCCTGCCGGCGCACCTGCTCGGCAGGCGAGGGCCGGTCGTCCAACCCGGCAAAGTCCGCCGCGCCGTCCGCCCCCGCCGCGGCCGTCCCGTGCCTCGTCGCCGTATCGCGCCTCCCGGACGGTTTCGGAAGCTCAGGACTCCCCGGCGCGGCAGTCGGTTCCGGCAGCGCCGGCCGGCCCTCCTGCTGCCGCGGCGTTTCCGCACTGTGCGGCACCGGGCTGGCGGCACGGGCCGCACCTGGCTGCCCGCCGGCCTGGGGTGCGGCCCGATCGATCAGAACCCCGTCGCCGACCAGCATCCCGACTGCCAGCAGCCCCGCTACCCCAGCGGCGATCTTGGCCCGAAGCCGTCTCTTGCTCACATTCATCCGCTCTCCTCTGTCGGAGTACCCGCCGTCAGGCCGCGACCGGCCGTGAAACACCACAAGCAATACCGGAACAAACCGGACCGCCCCACTGAGCGAATTCCCCCGCAGAGGGCGGCGAAATAACCGGCGCATCATTCGCCGGTTATGATTTCGCGTTGAATCGCACGTTCGGCTTCCTTGCCGAACAGCTTCAGCAGCCAGGACGCCTGCGACGTGGAACGAAGCTGGGCCTGCCGGAGAGGCAAGAAAACCTTAAGCGAAGCTGAGTGTCAAGATTCAGGGCGTCGACCAGGCAAGCAAGTGCAATTGTTCATTCGACAGCCATGACACGCGAACGGTCGCCAGATGATTTATCCAAGACGTCCGACTCGAACAATGCCAGCTGCGGCACGGAAAACCTCCCGCTATTTCCGCGGCCGGCCGGCCTGCTCCCTGCTGATCCAGGACGCCGCCGCAGACAACGCGCAAGAACCCGACGAGAACGAAGCAGCCGAACGCGACCGGCAAATCGCGCACATTGACCGCATCCTCGACCGCTTCCGCGACGACCCACTCCAAGAACGACCCACCCTCGCCCGAGAGGAAGAATCCGACGAGGACGCCGTCATCGTCAACGACCTCGTCCGCCTCGCACTCGAGCTTCCGCACGCCCAGCGAGACTCCGCCGCCCGCGAACGTCTCCGCGAAACCTTGCTCGCCCTGCTCGGCGACAACGAGCAGGTCGCCGCCGACATCAACGCCAACGTCGCCAGTTTCGAATTCACGTTGGCCCTGATGGCACTGCACCATCGGCCGCAGCTGATGACCACCCGGTGGCCGCGTGTCGAAGCGGCCCTCAACCTCGAGGCGACATCGAACGTGCGGTCCGCCCAAGGACTACGAGCCCGTCCTTCCGGAATCCCCCATGGGCAACGCGCTCGGTTTCCAGTTCCAGCTCGGCGAGCGCAACCGCGATGGCGACCAGAGCGGCGAACTGCGGTTCTTCCGCCGCAGCGGCGTCGGGCGCGAACTGCTTCTCCAACTCCCCCCAACTGCCCGCGATCGACAACAGGCCTGGCCCGAACGTCCTGCTGAGGTCAGCGACCAGCTGGCAGACACCTCCAGCCGCGATCACGTCGGCACCGGCCTCCGCCCGCACGACGACGAGGTGCGGCTCGTCCTCGAATCCGCCTTCCGCAAAGAGTTTTCTGCTGGCCAGGCACCGCCACCCCGCTGCGATCGCAGAAGCCCGGGGCCGGCGGCGGATCGTGCGGCGGCGGAGGCCGAGTCGGCGGCGTCGGCAGCTGCCTGGCAGGCGGGCGCGACTTCGGCGGCGATGCGGGCGCGTTCGGCGGTGTCATTGGCGGCAACCTGGGCAGGGTCGACCTGGCTGCCGCCAGTCGCACGGGCTTGGTTGGCGACGTTGTGCGCGAAGTCGGCGTCAACATCGGATCCGGCGAACGGCGCGGCCATCCCGATCGCGGAGTCCGCCGGGTTGGCGATGCCGGACGCGGACCGCACCCGCCGCACCCGCCGCACTCGCGGCGCGGGGTAGCGATGTCGGCCTGCAACGCAGCGGTCGAGGCATCCAACGCGGAAGCGTTGGCTTCGTCCCGGGCGCGCTGCGCGGCCCCCGAGCGCCGGAGCGGACTTGCCCGCGCGCTGCTGGACCTGGTCGGCGGCGTTGCGGGCTTCCGCGCCGCGCGTGCGTCGGCATCGGCGGCGTTGGCGCGCATGGCGGCCTGGCGGACGAGCGCGGCCTCGGCGAATGTGACGTCCTGGTCCGCCCGCGCGGCAGCGGCTGGGGCTTAAGTGGCGGCGGTGCGAGCACGTTCGGCCGCAGCTTCGGCGTCGTCGGCACGAGCGTTACTGGCCGCGAAGACCCCGGCCGCTGGACGACCTGACCTATCGGGTGATCCTCTGCAGCTGGCCGTCGTCTTCGGCCTCGACCCGAAATCCGCCATCCGCTACGCCTCGTCGGCCCGGCAACTGCTCGAAACCACGATCGGACGCGACGACTCCAGGTTGAGCCGAACCCACGGCGGCCCTGCCGGGCACCGACCTGGTGACCTCGCGGATTCAACTGTCGCCACTTCTCCGCTGTTGCCGCCGTGTGCGGTCGCCTGGGGCGCAGCGGCTCCAGATCGTTCCTGTGGTCGTGGCGGTGCGTCCCGGCTCCGTCCGCCCCAGCTGACGCGGGTTGTCCGCCTCTCTCGCAATTTCTGTTTCACCGCATGCCGCAGACTGCCGCCCGAAGTTGTTCAGAATGGGTATTTCATGAATGCGCATAAACCTGTATTCCTATTCGGCCGCGTGCCGAACGCGGCCCCGGAACCAGTCGAATGCCGGGCATTTCAGGTGTCTTCGGACAGGTTGCGACGTGAGGCCGTTCGCGCTGATGGCGGCCCCTCTGCGGGGTTACCTGAGCCGGGCGGCGTCCTTCGGCCGTATTGAGCCGGACGTTCGAGCTGATAGGAATCACTCGCGTCGGGCGGCCGCTAAATCGTCGGCGGCCGCGACGGTTGGCGCGAGCACGATCACGAGGGAGGAAAATGGTTATGAGGCGCGTAAAATGGGGCGTTCCCGCGATCGCGGCGGTGGTCGCGTCGGGGGTCTCGACGGTCGCGGCGGGGCTCGCGGTGGCGATGGTGCTGAGCGCCGGGAGCGCCGGGGTTTCCCCGGCGGGGCCGCAGGCCGCGCCGGTCGCCGCGGTACAGCCCGCAGCGGCCGCGGTGGCCGCGGGAGGGCCGGTCGAGGACAACTTCAAGCAGATGGTGCAGCAGTTCCGCAAGGACCACCGGGCCGCGTCGGCGCAGGAGAAGACCGCCGCCGTCACCCGGGTGAAGGACGGGATTTCGTCCGGGGCGCTGGTGACGCACGTGCCCGACGGCGCGCGCCTGGGGATCGGCGCGGCGCGGGCGGCGGTCGGGCCGGACGGGACGACCGTGGCGATCCCGATCCAGGGGGCGGGCCTGCACCCGATGAGCGGGCTGACCGTGCAGATCGGCAAGGACGGCGCGGTGCACACCGCCGAAGCTCAGTTCCTGCCGCAAGGCCCGGACGCCGGGGTGATCACGACCTGAGCCGACGGCACCCTGACCCAGCACGTGCGCTCGACCGGCGAGGGCGCTTCGCCGTCCCCGGCGGCCGGGGCCGCGCCGAAGGCGACCCCGATCGCACACGTCCAGCAGGCCGGGTTCTTCGACGACCTGTCCGCGTGCCTGGGCGGAGCCAGCATCCCCGGCTGGCTGATGGGCATCCTCGGCGTGCCGTGCGCGTTCCTCGGCCCGGCCTGCGCCGCCGCGGTCGGTTTGTACTACGGCAACGCGGTCCTGACCTGCCTCGGCTTCTGAGGCACTGAACAACCGGAGGGGTCAGGCCGTCCCGGAATCGGGGCGGCCTGACCCCTCCGGCTCGGGCTGGGGGCCGGGACGGCGGGCCAGCTCGAGGACGGCCGCGACGTGGCGGTCGTAGCGGGCGTGCCCGAGCGGGGTCATCCGGAACCAGGTGCGCGGGCGCCGCCCGATCCCGCCCTTGCGGACCTCGAGAAAACCAGCCTCCTCCAGGACCCGGCTGTTCTTCGACACCGCCGAATCGCTCAGCCCGGTCGCGTCCCGGACCTCGCGGAATTCCACCCACTGCGGACCGGCCGCGAGCAGCGCGCAGATCGACAGCCGGGGCAGAGGATGGATCACCGGGTCCAGCCCGCTCACCGCCGCCCGCTTCCCGCCGCGACGATGTCGCCGCGGATTCCCGCGGCCATCCACCCCACCATCGCCCCGACCGCGACGCCCCCGGCCGCCGCGACCGCGAGACCCGCCCAGACCAGGGCAGGGGAACCGTCTGCCCGGCCCAGCCAGAACGCGGCGGCCAGGCTCGCCCCGCACGTCACCGCGAACACCGGGAACCGCGACCGCAACGACGGATACGCCGCGAACGGCCGCAGATCCTGCCGGCCGGTCCCGGTCCGCACGGAGAACAGCGCCATCGCCGCCACGAACAACACGCCCCCGGCCAGCCCGTAAGGCAGACCAGGAATCCCCAGCAGCTCCAACCGCGCCACCGGGATCGTCCCGCCCGCCACCAGGAACCACGACACCCCCGCCAGCGTCGCGACCCACCAGCCCGGCCCCACCCGCGCCGCGGCGACCCGGCTCAACCGCGCCACCGCTGCCGCTTCCTCCCCGTGCTCGCCCATGGCATTCCCTCCTCGCTCCACATCGTTTTCCAATCGGAAAGTACTTTCCGCACGTCCGGATGGCAACCGCTGGCCGTGCAGGCCCCGGCGCACGCGACAGCCCGTACCGCTCGCGAGGGGGATGGCGTCTCCCCGCGGCGGGTGAAGTGCCGCGCCGCCTAGGACCGGTGAACATTCACCCGGGCAGGGCGTGTTCACCGTGCTCAACCCGGACAGCCTCGCCAACTCGATGCGAGTAGACACTGCCTGGCGCAAAAGCGAACGACCCGCCTCTTCGTCCTGCTGGAACGAGAAACCAGGCCACGACCAGCGGTAGCCCGGCACGGCACCCCGCTGACCAGCGGACTCGTTAAAGACGGCGGCGGTTCCGGGATACGGGAGACCTCCGATATCGCCACATTGTCAAGCGGCCACCGGTTCCGCGGATGTCGGCTGAGACCGGTGGAAAGCTCAGGTTTCGCCGAACGTCTGTCCTGTGTGGAGGCAGCGGCAGAGCTGCCCGAGCATCCGGCTGAACAGGTGCCGCAGCGCGGTGGAGAGGCGGTCGCCGGGCCGGACCAGGCCGGATTCGTTCCGCTGGCCAAACGCTGGATCGTGGAGAGGTCACTGGGCTGGATCATGCGGGCGCGCCGCAATTGCCGGGACTGCGAACGCCTGCCCCGGCGCAGCGAGTCGTTGATCCCTGTGGACGTCGACGACGTTGATGGCCCGTGCCGGAGCCGGCCCGCTGGGGTAGCGGTGTCCTCACCACGATCAGGACACCCCGCGCCACCGGTCGACGGCACACTGAGCACTGCGGGCACGGCCGCGCGGGCCGCCACCCGGGTGGGGGATTTTGGCCGCCACCTCGGGCTGT
Source organism: Amycolatopsis sp. AA4 (assembly GCF_002796545.1). GTDB lineage: Bacteria > Actinomycetota > Actinomycetes > Mycobacteriales > Pseudonocardiaceae > Amycolatopsis. The sequence goes on along the minus strand of NZ_CP024894.1, from coordinate 2,666,473 downwards.
TTCTTGCCTTGACGTCCAGAGCGAGCGCATGGTGGTCTGGACCATTGCGGAACGTGGGCGGCCTTCGGTACCTGAATGGCTGCCTGGCCGCCCCGGATCGTCAGGCGCTGACGGTATCCGTTGGCGGCTGACGGCAGGGAGTGCTCGTCATGACCAAACGCCCTCGTGTACCTCGGTGTGTGACGCGCGCGGTCTTGGCGCTCACGGTGGCCGCGTCGGCGCTCGGGGCGCCCGGTTCGGCCCAGGCGGCACCGGCGTTCGACACCAGCGCCGCGTCCGCCGCCGTGGCCAGGGTGCTGCCCCGACAAGCCGCCCAGTTCACCCTCACCCCGGTGCAACGCCGCCCATCCGGTGACTATTTCACGGTGAAAGGCCGCGCCGGCAAGATCGAAGTACAGGGCACGAGCCCCGGAGTGCTGTTGACCGGGGTGAACTGGTACCTGAAGTACACCGCGAAGGTGGACGTCTCCTGGCCCGGTGACAGCCTGTCCCGGTTGCCCGCGACCCTGCCCGCCCCCTCGCAGCCAGTGACCCAGTCAGCGGTGGTGCCCAACCGGTTCGCGCTCAACGACACCGACTCCGGCTACTCCGGCCCCTACAAGTCGTGGGCCGACTACGAACGTCAGATCGACGTGCTGGCGTTGCACGGCGTCAACGAGGTGTTCGTGGACATCGGCACCGACGCGGTCTATGACCGCACGTTCCGGCAGTTCGGCTACACCGCCGACGAGGTGCGCTCCTGGATCCCCTCCCCGGGCCATCAGCCGTGGTGGCTGCTGCAGAACATGGCCTCGTTCACCGGCCCGGTGTCGCCGCAGTTGCTCGACGCCCGCGTCGCGATGGCGAAGAAGGTCATCACGCGGCTCAAGGACCTGGGGATGACCCCGGTGCTGCCGGGGTATTTCGGGACCGTTCCGCGAGGTTTCGCGGACAAGAGCAAGAAGGCCGATGCCTCGTCGGACGCGCGGGTGATCGGGCAGGGCACGTGGGTGGGATTTGACCGGCCGGACTGGCTGGATCCCCGCACGAGCAGCTACCGCAAGGTCGCGGCCGCCTTCTACCAAGCCCAGCACGACCTGTTCGGCGACACCTCGATGTACAAGATGGACCTGCTGCACGAGGGCGGCAAATCCGGTGACGTGCCCGTCGGGGACGCGGCCCGCGGTGTCATGACCGCCCTGCAGACCGCGCGCCCGGGGGCCACCTGGGTGCTGCTGGGATGGCAGAACAACCCGCCTCGAGCGATCGTCGACGCCGTGGACAAGTCCAAGCTGTTCGTCGTCGACGGCCTGTCCGACCGCTACGGCCAGCGCGACCCCGACTCCCAGTGGAACAACACGCCCTACGCGTTCGGCACGATCTACAACTTCGGCGGCCACACCACCATCGGCGCCAACACCGGCGTCTGGACTCAGCGCTTCCCGCAATGGCGTACCAAGCAGGGCAGCGCCCTGACCGGCATCGCCTACCTGCCCGAGGGCACCGGCACCAACCCGGCGGCTTTCGAGTTGTTCACCGAGCTGGCCTGGCGTCAGACCCCCATCCACCAGGCTGCGTGGTTCGCCGACTACGCCAGCCGCCGCTACGGCGGGCCCGACACCCGCGCCGCGACCGCCTGGGATCTGCTGCGGCAAACCGCCTACAGCATGCCCGCCTCAGGGTGGAGCGAGGCCCAGGACAGCCTCTACGCCGCCCGCCCGAACCTGGACGCCGCCACGGCGGCGACCTGGAGCCCCGCCTCCCTGCGCTACCAGCAGGCCACCTTCGGCAAGGCACTCGACGAGCTGCTCAACGTCGATCCCGCGCTGCGGGGCACCGACGCCTACCGGTTCGACCTGGTCGACGTGGCCCGGCAAGCCCTGACCAACACCAGCCGCACCCTGCTGCCCCAGATCAAGACCGCCTACACCAACCGGGACCGGACCCAGTTCACCACCCTGACCAGCCGGTGGATGAGCAACATGACCCTGCTGGACAAGCTGCTGGCCACCGACTCCCGATTCCTGCTGGGCCCGTGGCTGGAAGCCGCCAAGTCCTGGGCGGGCACCGACACCGAACAGGCACGCCTGGAATACGACGCCCGGTCGCTGATCACCACGTGGGGGCCCCGGGCCGGCAGCGACGACGGCCGCCTCCACGACTACGCCAACCGGGAATGGTCCGGCCTGGTCAGCGACTTCTACGCCAAGCGCTGGAAGCAGTACTTCGACAGCCTGAACACCGCGATGAACACCGGCGGCCAACCGGCGTCCATCGACTGGTTCGCCGCCGAGGACGGGTGGGCCAAGCAACGCAACCCCTACCCCACCACCCCGGCCGGCGATCCCTACGCCCTGGCCGCCCAGGTACGCGACACGCTCGCCGCCGCGTCCTCCCCTCGCCAGGGGGCGATCGTCGGGATCGGCGGCAAGTGCGTTGACGTCACCAACGGCAGCTCAGCAGACGGCACGCCTGTGCAGGTGTGGGACTGCAACGGCACCGCCGCCCAGACCTGGACCGCCCAGGCTGACGGAACAGTGCGAGCCATGGGCAAGTGCCTGGACGTCCGAGGCGGCGCCACGGCCGCCGGCACCGCCGTGCAGCTGTATGGCTGCAACGGCACGCCCGCCCAGACCTGGACCTCCCGCAAGGACGGAACCTTGGTCAACACCAAGTCCAACCTGTGCCTGGACGCCACGGGAGGATCGTCCACGCCGGGCACACCACTGATCGTCTGGACCTGTATCGCCACTCCCAACCAGAAGTGGGCACTCCCCTCCTGAATTACCGGCAGCGATCCACGCAGGACTACGGTAGGGTCGGCCCGAATTGATCGGTTCGGGCCAACCCCACCGACGCGCATGCCAGTCACCAATCCTCCGCCGACCGCGGCTTTCTTGGTCTCCGTTGCTCGGTCAGTGCCTGATCTCGCATCGTTGCTCAACGGTTTTCCTGCAGGCGCTCAGCTACCTGCGAGAACCGTCCCTGGCACCGTGGCTGGCTTTGCGCGCCCAGCTCGGCAGCGGCTACGCCGACGACGTGCGGGGCATGGCGAACTTCCGCAAGGCGGTCGTCGCCGCCATGGTCTCGGTACGCGCGATCTGCCCCGAAGCCAGCGTCAGAGCACCAAGTACGGCCTGCTCCTCACGCCGGTCCCGCTCCGTGGCTTGCGCGCCATCACGGCTGGGGCGCAGGCCCGGCGCATATCTGAAAGCCGGCCAGCTCCCAGGGCCGCGGCCTGGATCAGCTTCCGGCAGGCTGCGTCAGAGACGGGCTGGCGCAGTTGCGGTTCCGGCACCCTCCTTGGCCTCGTAGACCGCGGTGTCGGCTCGCCGCAGCAGATCGTCGATGTCCTCGACGTCGGGCACGGGAAACAGGGTCGCGCCGGGCGACACCGTCAGGGCGCCGCTGGGACACGGGAGACCTCCGATATCGCCAATTGTCAAGCGGTCACAGGTTCTGCAAGTGTCGGCTGAGGCGGGTGGAAGGCTCGGGTTTCGTCGTAGGTCTGTCCTGTGTGGAGGCAGTGGCAGAGCTGTCCGAGCATTAGGTTGACCAGGGGCCGCAGGGCGGTGGAGTGGCGGTCGCCGGGGACGCGGCGTTTCCGGTAGCGGGCTTTGGCGGGTTCGCTGTGGGTGGCGGCGATGAAGGCCCAGAGCCAGCCGACGGCGGCGAGGCGGTCGTTCTTGATCGGCCGGCAGGTGACGGAGATCGCGCGCCGGACGTGCGGGCGACGGGTGCGGACCCTGCGTATGCCTTGAGCACGCGGGCCTCGGAGAAGCGGATGCGGTCGTCGCCGATCTCGGCCAGGACGCGGGCTCCGGTTGAGTCGGCGAGGCCGGGGAAGCTGGTGATGATCGCGTAGTCGGGGTGTCGGAACGCGTCCGCGGCCACCGCACGAAGTCGTCGGCGCCAGTGCAGGCGGCGTCGAGCGTGGCGAACAGCGCGAGGGCCTGGCGGCCGAACGCGTCTTCGACCAGCCTCGGCTGGCTCAGCTGGGGTTCGCGCAGTGCCGCCTTGATGTCTGCGGTGGCCTGGCCGACGCAGCGGGTGCGGCCGGCGCGGCGATACGGGCTTTCGACAGCGCGGCCGCGGCGGCCAGGGTCGGGGTGATCGCCAGGATCGCGGCGAGGTTCGTCGCGGACTTGCCCGCGAAGGCGGCGAGGACGGCCGGGCAGTACTCGCGCAGGACCGCGCAGTTCGTTGCTTGCCTTGGTGCGCCGCCAGATCGCGTCCTGCTGGGCGCGGGCGAGCACGGCCACGGCTTGGGCGAGGTCGCGGTCGGCAGGGACGCGGCGGCGCGCAGAACGTTCGCCAGGGTCGTCGCATCGGCGTGGTCGGATGTGGATGCGGGACACCGAGTGCCGCTCACGATAACGGGCGGCGGCCATCGGATTGATCGCGAACACCGGCCTGCCGGTCGCGCGGAGCGCGGCGACGAGCAGCCCGCGGGGTGTTTCGATCGCGACCGGAATCGGGGCCTCGGCCGGGTCGCCGAGTTCGGCGAGCAGCTCGGTGAACTCGGCGACGACCTCGTTGATTCTCTTTTCGCCATCAGCCTGCCGGCGCTGTCGACCACGGCCAGGTCGTGACGGCCTTCCGCCCAGTCGATCCCGCAGCACAGTGTCAACCCCGTCACCTCTGGTCGATCAGTGACCTCTGCCGGTCAGAGACCCAGCGAGAACGCGCAGCGCCCTCCTGACGAGGCTCGACGGCCTTCCCTCCGATGAGTTGTTCGCGATTCCAGCGACCCGCACGGCAAGCCAGTCTTCGCGGCATAGCTCACCGGCTCCCCAGAAACAAGGCATCCGCCGTGCGGGCGGGCTCGAACCACGAGCACCGACCTGACCCGGCGAGATCCCGGTCGCGGTCGACCGAGCCCGCCGGTCCCGCACGTGGACTCACCGGCCCCAGAGGCGCTCAGGCACAGCACTCGCGCGGCGGACCACCAGCGCCGACGGCGCGTCGACCGATCTCCCCCGAGGGCTCACGGCTCTCGAAACCTTCCGGCCTCGACCCAACGCCGAGCAGCCCGCGGAAGTCCGTGTTGCCGATCTTTTCGACGCCTCGGGAATCAGGTAACGAGAAGGCTTCCACCACTTCGAGCGGGCTGTCCGGGATTCAGGAGAAACCTGCCAAGTGAGCAATTGAGGTGAGGTTCACCGAGGTTCGGAGGCACGCCGCGTTCCTGGATTTCGCGAGCGCGGGTGTTGTGCCCGGCGATTCCGGCGTGGATCTGCTCGACCGCCAGGCCGGTTCCCGCGGTCAGGAGCGCAGTGTCGAGGTATCGGTGGGGTTCGCGGCCACCGTCCACAATATCTCTCCCGCCCGCAGTTCCGCATCCACGAACTGGCGCGGTCGGTACTGTTTCGCCAGCGCGTCCAGGCGCTCTTCGGAACAGACGCAGACCAGCCGTTCCCCGTGCATCGCCGGATCTCGCGCGACTACTGCGGCTCGGTGTCGTCGGCGACGACACCGAGCCGCACGCCCTCGTACCGGATTCCTCACCGATCCACGAGGACTGCCGGTACGCGACCGTGACCTGTGTGGCGCTGCTGCCGACATCGGCACCGGTCGTGGTGGACGACGCCGTGCGGACCGGTCGCACGCGGACCTGACGGAGGCCGGGTGGATCGATGTGACCACCCGGCCTCCGCGTTCCCGTGCCGCGTCAGCCGGGCCGGCTGCGCAGGAACCGCGTCGAGTTATCCCAACGCAGGCCCAGGACGATCCGGATTCGATGACGGCTGGCGCACGGAAATACTAGGAACTTTGCGGCGCGGTAAACTTCAACGTTTTCGGCACCGCCTCGCTCCCGATGCGCATACCGTACAAGTGCAGACCAGTATTATCGCGAGGAACTTCCACCCTGGTCCCATAGTACGACATATTGTACGACTTTCCTCTTTCCAGCTTCAACGGAAAGGCATAGCTCTGGCAACTCATCTGGACTTCCCCGGTCCCTTCACGCCGCATAGTGCCGTCGTCGTACAATAACGGAGCGGAGTTGTAATTTTCAGCTATTGAACAATTGAACCTAGTCTCCGCTCGGTCGGTATCCCGCACCCAGAATAGCCCAAGAGACTTGCTCCAGTAGTCGGCAGCCAGGTAGGGAAGTCCGTAAAGTGACCCCTTGTCGTCGTTGTAAAAGCGGACACAGCCCCTGACGAAGGCCTTCTTGTCCTTATCTTGCGTCGTAGTCCCATCGTCGCACGCCTTGCCCACTTCCTTCAAATTGTTCCCGTCGGCAACTTCGGCTACCGGAATCAATTGGATGTCGGTAGTCGAATCCTCTGACTCGGTGAAGAATTCCTCAGAACTGTGCGTGACCTGCCACAGGTTTGTAGCCTGGTCGACGGACGGACTCAACTTTATATCCTTGAGGTAAATGGAGTTCGACTTTCCGTCGGAGCCAACTGAAAATGGCTCGCTGTAGTATGAAAATTTCCCTGAGTGAAAGTTAGAATTGCCGTGAAATTCTGTCGGCCATGCGCCTGACACTTTGACTACATACTGGCCGAAGTAGTCGTTATTTGAGCACGAAGGCTCGATCCTGTCCGCACCCGGAAAGGTCACGCTGCAGAAGGAGGGCGTTCCGATGACGTGCGCGCCGTTCTCGGATTTCGCAAGGGGGAATGGACTTTCCGTGTAGGTAAGGCCCTTGATGCTCGCTGCTTGGGAAGGAAGTTTTGCTTCTGCGATTTTCGCGCTGTCTAGTACGTAGAATCTAGTCGTTTCGTTCGGGTGTACCGGAGTTACGATATCGTCGATTATTTCATCCGAGCATGCCCCATCCGGCTCGGGGGCGTTTCTCTTCAGTTCGCTATGAGGATTGCTGTGAACTTGCCCGCCCGGCCAGTTGACGCGCGCATTGATTCCAATCAAGGAAACCACGAGGTGCCTCGGAGCGGTCGGGCAGACGACGTTCCGCAAAGTCTGCACATCCACAGCTGGGTGGGCAGCATCGACAGATGCCGAATTCGGGTCAAACCCAGCATTTCTCATGATTCGGTGGACTCGCGTGGTTCCGTCAAACGATTCTTCGAGCGGCCTGGCTTGGGAGTACCGTCCCTCTCTGGTGATCTCGTACGCCTGCACGTTTCGAATATGCCGAGCGGATATTCCTCCAGCGAATACCACTTCTTCTTGCCCTGCGTAGCCTCCGTACAAGGACCCTAGCGACCGGGCGACGTCGAACCCGCCGGGGGCGAATATTTCGTACCGATACCACCGTTCCGACACGCCTGCGGCGCTAGTGGAGGCTGGGTACCAGCGAGAGCTTTGCGTCGCGCCTACAAAGATACTGGAGAAACTGCGATCCGACTGCCCCGGGGCTCCCATCTCGTGGACGTACCGGTTCAAATTTGAATAGCTGTCAAGGTCCTGGCCCGGCTGTATCGCCCTCGGCGCGAACCCGGTTCTCAGAATTTCGCTGGGACTGCGGCGATCCCATCGGTAAACGTGCGTTCGGACATCCAGGTTATCAGTAGCATCCCGGGCCACCAGGCCTACGCTTGGCTCAGTTATCCTGTTGGCGTTTACTAGGTCCGCGTACATGGTCCGCAATTGCGTCTCGTTTCGCTGCCCCACAGCGGCGGCAAACAGCCGCGGAGAGTACGGCGACGGAGTTCGCGACGGGCCGTCGTCCGCATGTGCGGACCCGCCGAAAACCGCTACCAGCAGCGACGCGATGAAGCTTGCGACCAGGGCAGCCGCAGATGCTGCCCGAGATCTCCTTGTAATTGCTCTCGAACTGGCCATGTGACTCCTTTTATCTTTCGTGCCCGGGAGGCGCACTCAAGGAGCGGATCCGTGGACCGGACACTGAGTCCTGCCAGCCGAAACCTCCAGGCAGAACCGCTCGCGAACACAGGACTCTCGACAGGCCGTTTCTTTCAACGGTTTTATTTACGAGAGCGTCCCGATTAAGCTGTCCGGGAGAGCGGTGGCGGGAGGCGCGGCATGGTGGCATGTTCGGCCACGGATCATCTTCCCGAGCAGGTTGACGCGTTTCGACGAGAGAGGACGCGGGTCTTTCCTCCTTTACCTCCACGTCTTTTCCGGCTGCAACAGGGACTTCGAGTACTTCCACCCGTGACCAGCGCTGCAGTCCCCCAGTCATGACCGGAGGACTGCAGCGCTGAAACGAGAACCGGGCGGAAGATCGCCACCGAAAGGAATATATGAATCCGCTTGCAGGTTGTCCAGAAAACCAGCGGGAATCACTCTAACGAGCCGAAGAGGTTCGGAGCTTGTCCACGGGGAGCGCGAGCAGCGGTTCCCACCTCGACGCGACGGCGGAACCTCGGTGGCCTGACTGCATCTTCGGCAGGAAAGTCAGACATCGGACGCAGCCAAGTCCAGCCGCTCGGACAGGCCTGGCAATGCAGTTCAAGCGCGGCAGATGCTTGCTGCCCCGCCGCGTCGGCCGGCTCGTGGGCCGAGGCGCAGCACCCGGCCGCAGGACTCCCAGCGCGCTTCAGATGGAGCCTGGCAGCTTCACCTCACAGCGCAGCCGATGTACCCAGAATGTGTTCCAGAGCCGGCCCAGAACGGGGCACACCCTTTGGTCCGCCGATTACGTCCGTAGCCGGGCCGTGCCCGATTTCGGGTACGGGGGTTTGCCGGAGATCGCGCGGGTGGCCATGCTGGGTGTCGTGGGGGACGAGATTCCAGATGACCTGGTGCGCCATATTGTGCACACGACAGGCCTGCCCCCGGCCATTGCCGGGCGGGTCGTGTCGGATGTCATGGGGTATTTCGTCGAGACCACGGAAGAGTACGTGCGGCGCCGACACAGCGAATTGCGCGCGGAACAGTTGCCGAACGCGCGGATCTGGGCGGTGATCAGCGATGAACTGGATCTTCGCCCGGTCGCGGCTCCGCGACTGTCGGAGCGGCAGTTGCGCCGCATCGTCCACGGCTGAGCAGCGGAGGGCATGATCATGTGCGGGATCGTGGGATACGTCGGGGCGCGGAACGCTGTTCCGTTGCTGCTCGAGGGCCTGCATCGACTGGAATACCGGGGTTACGACTCGGCGGGCATCGCGGTGGAACGAGGCAGCGGGCTCGAGGTTGTCAAGGCCAAGGGCCGGGTCGCTGATCTGCGACGCATCGTGCCCGCCGGACTAAGTTCGCCCGCGGGCATCGCGCACACCAGGTGGGCGACCCACGGGGAGCCGAGCGATCGCAACGCCCATCCGCATCTCGATGAACGTCAGCGGATCGCGGTTGTCCACAATGGAGTGATCGAGAACTCCGCGCAGTTGCGAGCCCAGCTGACCGCTGAGGGGGTAACCCTTTCGTCGGACACTGACAGCGAGGTTCTCGCCCATCTGATCGCCCGGAGCGAAGCGCCGGCGCTGGAGGACGCTGTCCGTGATGCCCTGCGCCGCGTCGAGGGCACCTACGGGATCATCGTCATGGACACCGGGAGCCCCGGCGAGCTGGTGACAGCCCGCCAAGGCAGCCCGATCGCGCTCGGCATCGGCGACCAGGAGATGCTGATCGCCTCCGACGTCGCCGCGCTCGTGCGGTACCCGCAGCACGTGATCTACCTCGACGACGACGAACTCGCCACAGTGTCCGCCGACGGCTACCGCACCAGCACCCTGGAAGCCGAGTCCACCACGAAGTCCCCGACCTCGATCGCCCTCTCCTCCACGGAGTACGAACTGGGCGGCCACCCGGACTTCATGAGCAAGGAGATGCACGAGCAGAGCGAGTCCGTAGACCGCTGTCTGAGCGGCCGGCTCGACCATCGGTTCATGTCGGCCCGCCTGGACGGCCTCGGTTTGTCTCCCCGCGAGTACCAGCAGGTCCGCCGGGTCAAGCTGCTCGGATGCGGTTCTGCCTACTATGCCGGGCAAGTAGGGGCAGGCATGATCGAGGAACTGGCCAGGATCCCCGCGGACGCCGAACCCGCCTCCGAATTCCGCTATCGCAATCCGGTCGTCGACCCCGACACTCTCTACGTCGCGATCAGCCAGTCCGGCGAAACCCTGGACACCCTCGCCGCCGTGCACGAACTCAAGCGCAAGGGCGGCAGAGTCGTCGGTTTGGTCAACGTCGTCAGCAGCTCGATCGCACGAGAATGCGGCAGCGGCATGTTCCTGCACGCCGGCCCCGAGTTCTCCGTCGCGGCCACCAAGTCCTTCACCAACATGGGAGTAGCGCTGGCCTTGCTCGCCCTCGAACTCGGCCGGGTGCGAGACCTGTCCCTGAGCGAGGGCCGCCGCCTGGTCACAGAGCTCGCCGACCTGCCAGCCCGCATCAGCGAAATCCTCGCCGCGGAGGACGACATCGCCGCGATCGCCGCCCGCTACGCCGAGGCGGAGCACATGTTCTTCGTCGGCCGCGTGCGCGGCTGGCCGGTCGCCAGGGAAGGCGCGCAGAAACTCAAGGAGATCTCCTACGTCCACGCAGAGGCGTACCAGTCGTCCGAACTCAAACACGGACCACTGGCGCTGATCAACCCGCACATGCCCACCGTCGCGGTCGTGCCCGACGACGAACTGCTCGCCAAGAACATCTCGACCATCGAGGAAATCAAAGCCCGGGGCGGCCCGGTGATCGCGGTAACCGACGCCGACTTGCCGCCCGGGCTCGCGAACGACGTGATCAAGATTCCCCGCGTGCAGCCGGAACTCGCCCCGATCGTCCTGTCCATACCGCTGCAGCTGTTCTCCTACCACCTCGCGAAGGCACTCGGCCGCGACATCGACCGCCCACGCAACCTGGCGAAGAGCGTAACCGTGGAGTAGCCCGGATTTTAATCCGTAGCGGCGGCCTAATGGGGATAGCAATCGGCCGCCCGCTGACCTGTCGCGGAGGACTGGCTCCACCGCCGAAAGGTGAACCCGACACAAGGACTGCACCGGCATTTCGCAACGTCTCCGCCCTATGCTCAGCCACACCTCAGCCGCGCCGCCGAAGGCGCCACGTCGGACGGCGCGGGCTTCCATGGCGCCTGGCCCCACGCCGGCAAAACCGTCTTCACGCCCGGCACCCACTTCACGATGATGACCCGCCACGCGGCACGAACGGCCGCCCACATCGCCGAATGGCTTCACCGGTACGCCTGACAGCGGACTCGTGCGCGCGACTCGCCGCGCACCCGCGCGGAAAGGAGAAACGAGCGACCCGGCCGCGCTCCTCACCAACGGAACGAGCTGTTCCCGGCTCGACCCGGGGCCCGACCGGACGAGATCGCCCATGGTCCGCATCGAATCCGGCGAGCGCCGCATCGAGGCAATCGCCTCCTCGCCGCAACACCCGCCTTCGCACGCCAAGTACGCCGGCTTGCTCAAGCGCCGTCGGTCAACGCAGTGAAATAACGCCTAACCCTTCTCCGCCGGATCGGCGAGGAGCTGTTGCAGGGCGGAATCGGCCGTGACGTCTACGGCGTACCAGGTTGACGGATCGCCGCTGGGCGCGCTCCACGCCGCGGCCGCGCAGATACGAACAGTCTCGTCGAACCGAAGGCCCGGCAGCCGCCAGGTCAGCCCCGCCGGAGGGACGAGTTCGACACCGTACGGCGCATCGGCTCCGTCCCTCAGCTCATCAGCCCATCGACCAGGAAAATCCCGCCCGGCCTCGGCATCACGCCGTATCGCATCGAGGTCCGGTCCGCCAGCGCAAGAACGGAACCGGCGTTCTCGACGGTCACCGCCTCCAGCGACTCGCCGGGATCAGCTCCGACGGAAACGCCCGCGGGCACGTCGCGAAGCCGCAGGGAGAGTTCCAGTCCCGGCAGGGCACCGCGTGCTCGAGTCCGCCAGACCGCAGCCCACAACGTCACCGGCGCGAAATGCCCCGCAACCACCGCATCGATCCCCGGAAACAATGCTCACCGTGGCGGTATCGCCCTGAGCCGCGGTTGCTGCCGACCTCACCGACCGTCGGCCGACCTCGCCAGACAGCCCGGAAAGCGGTGTCGAACCGAGGCGCCCCGCCAGTGCGACAGTGCCGAGCGGTGTGACAACGGACGGCAGCCACTGAGGACACGGTCCCGTATTTCCGGATTCAATCTTCACGTTGCTGTTCTCAATGTTTGACGACGTCACGGCCTGATCGGGTAAATGTGCACCGCCCCGTCTTCCGCATATACGACCATTCCCTTGGTGGTCGGAATTCTGGTGCCCGTCCGGCCAACGTATATTCCGATCACGTTGCCTTCGCCGAAGTCTACGCGTTCCTTGAAGCCGGCATGACCGCGTGGGACGCCGCCGACCGGTTACGCGCTACGGCGGGAAGCTTGCGTGCTGGAGTCCGTGTCGTGGAATTTCGCTCGTCGGGGGCGGCGGTCACGGGAACTGAAGGGGCGGAGAGAGTGCTCAGCATTGTCGGCGCAGGTGGTGCTGTCTTCCGTTGAAGTTAAGGCTGGCTAGGTGCCGGTCCGCCCCGACGGTGCGCCTCAGCCGTCAAATGACAGCCGGTGCTGACGGCCACGCCGGTGTTTTTCCCCGTGCCGAAGCTAAGCAGCGCACCGTCGGTTTTGCCGTACACCACGTCGTGGTTGCTAGGGCGGTCGGAGAAGATTTTGGGCGTGGGATCGAAGCCGTATCCTGCGGCGATTTGTCCGACGAGGGCTTGGGCACGGGGCCAGTCGGCGTCAGGCAGGTTTCCTTCGGAATCCCAGCGGGGCAGGCTCAACTCCAGGCCGTCGGTGTCGAGTCCGGGGTAGTCGTTGCCGCAGCCGGTTCCGCTGAGTTCGCCTCCTTGTTCCCAGGTTCGGCCGAATTCGGCGGTGAGGCGTTCGCGGATGGTGGTGAGCATGGCGGTGTAGGCGGTTTGGGCTTGGTCGATGTCGGGTCGTTGCATGAGCTGGTCGTAGGCGCTGGACACGTCGGGTCCTTTCTGTCCGCAGCCAGCAAGCGCGAGCGCGGCGGCGCAGGCTGCTGCCCAGCGGCTCAGGCCGTGGTTGCGGTTTCGATGCGGGGGCATGGTGGCTATCTTAGTTTTTCCCGGGTATGCGGTATTCGAAGCCGGGTTGGTCCCGGAGCATGAATTGCGCAGGGGTGTTGGCGAGGAGTGCGGCGAGGTTGTGCTGGCTGGTGGTGCCGGGCTTGAGGTATTCACCCACGCTGGAGTGCCCGGTCGAGGCTTCCAGTGGCGGCCCGTCGATCGGGTGCGTGCGGTCGGTGGACATGTCGTGGACTCCGGGCAGGTGGGTGGGGTCGGTGCCGAAGACGCCGGAGTCGGCGACCATGTCGGCGTCATTTTTGAGGGCGTAGGACTGGCCGGGCGGGACTTTCAGGTCGGTAACGGTGTCGGTGCCGAGCCCGGGAGACCCGGCGAAGGCAGCCGCGTCGACTTCGACGTGACGCAGCGCCAGCCCGGTAGTAGTGGAGCCGTAGGAGTGTCCGAACGCGACCGTCCGCGCCGGATCCGGCCCGCGCGAGGTTTCCAGCCCTTCCAGGAACGGTGCCAGTTTCGCCGCACCGGCCTCGGCTTTGCCCGAGCCCAGCACGTCCAGGGACTGCGGCGCGTCATATCCCATCCACGTCACCGTCGCCGACTTTTCGCCGTTCCCATACCACGCTGCCATCTTGTCGGCTTCCTGGCGGATCTTGTCCATGCTTTTGTCGTAGTCGATCAGGTCGCCGCCGACTGAAGACCCGAACCCGCCGGTGAAAGTCATGACGTTTCGAGCGGTGTCGACATTGCCGTTCGCGATGGCCGCTCTCAGGTGTTCACCGCTGCCATCGAGCACCAAGAGTTGCCGTCCGCCAGGCAGGCGCACCGCCTTGTCGACCGTGCCGAGTTCGGCCAGCCGATCGTTGATCCGGTCGAGCTGGACTTTCAGGTCGTGGTGCTGGTTCTGCTGCTGCGGGTCGGACAGTTTCAGTCCGTCCATGCGCCGTTGGAGGTCGTCGCGTTGACGTCGCAGGTCCGTCTCCTGCTGTGCCAGCACCGCCCGGTTCGCTTTGTCCCTGGCCCAGCCCGGCAATCCGTCCATCGCGCCGACCATCCCCGGGCGGTCTCGGACGAGGTTGTCGCGTTCGCCCGGGGACAGGGTCGCCCACCAGGCAGAGGCTTGTGAGGGGGTCGCGTTCGCCGGAGGTTCGGGGGCGGTGATGCCGGGGGCAGCGAGTCCGTCCGCGGCCGCTGCGGCCACGGTGGACTCGTTGCCGGTGCCGAACTGTCCGGCGGCGGCGCGGTCGAGGACGGCCGCGAGGTCGGTGTCGATGTCGTCAGCGGTCCGCAGGATCTGCGCGACTTCGTCCACGAGCTGGGCGTGGATGCGTTCCCGGTCTTCGGGGTGCAGGTCCGCCGGCGGCTGCCCTCCGGCGTAGAGGTCGGTGATGCCGCCGGTGCCGGTGAGCCGGAACCCGTATTTGCGGGCCAGCTCGTCGGCGTTGCAGATCGCGGCCTGCACGGCGGCGATGGCGTCCGCGGCCTGACTGACGGCCTTGCCCAGGGCGGCGACTCCGGCGGCGTAGGTGTCCAGACCACGCATCAGCGCCTTGTGCTGCCCGGCAGCGGCGTCGGCCCCGCCGCCGGCCCAGTCCTCCATCGGCAGGAGCTTGCCGAACTCGTCGCCGTCGTGGACAAGGATCTGCCCCCGGATCTGCAACACGGAGAAGACATCGTCCAGCACGCCATGGTCCCAGGCGCGCACGTCAGCCAGCGACACCATCAGCGCGGCCCCGTCACCGTCGGGGCTTCCGGGAAGATCCCCGCCGCCGAACGGTCGCCCTTGCCGAACCGGTCGGCCGCGACACCCAGGTGTTCGCCGAACGCCCGCACCGACGAGCACCACTGGGCGAACGTGGTCGACAGCGATTCCTGGCAGTGCCCGGCCGCCCCCGCGGCCTTCCCGCCCTTGACCGCGACCCCGATCCGGCCGACCGCTTCGGCACAGTCCGCCTCGCCGAACCTGGCCGCCTTCGCCCTGGCCTTCCCTCCCGCCGCTCTCAACCTGTCCGGCACCGTCGTGAACCCCATGATTTCCTCCCTCGGTCGCCTCGTCACGCTAGGGGGAACACGACGGCGTGATCAACTTTCCGCACCCCCGAACAGGGGGCGTGACCCGCCGAAATGCGGACAGGTACCTAGCCGCGGCCGAGTAGAACTACTCAGCCGCCGACCGCGGAGCCGGTCCGCGTCGAGAGAAAGCAACACCGCCGGCCATCCGAGGGTCCCGAACTCCGTTGCATTCCCCGAGAACCGGGTGTTGCGACGGCGTCGACCACCCGCACGGCCCTTCAGAGCCTTCTCCTGTTGGCGTGCTTCCCCGTCCGCTCTCGTAGGCTCTGCCGGTTCAGTCGGGGAGGCCCAGTCCGTAGAACCTCGCCAGGTCCTCTGCCCATCGGCGGGACCGCTGGGGTGCGTTGGCCAGCTGTTGCTGTGCCCGCTGTTCGGGCGTGGGTATCGCGGGCGCGTCGTTGCGGGCGGTGCGCCGGGAGCGTCGCGCGGGGGCGGTATGCCGTCCGTTCCGTTGGTCCTTCATCGGCCACCCGCGCCGCACGTTGCGCATGTCCTCTCGCTCTGATCCGTTGTCACGGTCGCTGCCTTTCGTGCGGCTCGGCGGGGTGGTCCGGGGGCGCGTGTCCGTGCATGGCGAACCGGCGGAAGTGGTTGCGAAGTCGACCACGAGCTGATCGGGCCCGGCTCGCATTCCGGAACGGTACCGCTGTCGCGGGGTGCGCCGGGTAAGGCGCATCGCTCGCGTGGGCGGTCCCGCCCGGTTCGGGGTTGCGCGGCGTGGACGGGCTCGTCAGCGTCGGGCGCGGCATGGGGACCACCTCGGAGAGGCGGGCCCGTGCTCGGCCCGTTCTGGAGGCGGGTCGAGCACGGGCCTGGCGCGGCGCCGGGTGCGTCGGCTACAGCGACGAAGGGCACTGCGTCGGGGTCCAGCATGCCGTGAAGCCGGTCACGCGCTGGTCCGCCTCCATGACCGCGGCGCGCCTCCGGATCGCCCCCGGCAGCTGCCGTGCCAGCCGCGCATTACCAGGCCCGAACAGCCGCACGTCAAAGTTCGCGCACGCCGTCAAGATCCGCATGAATCCCCATTTCAACCTCTTGCCCCGGACGTTCAGGAGCAGGTTCCTGGGCATGAAGCTCGACTACTTCGATAATCGAACCCGCAGGAATATGAAGGTCCGCCAACCCGAAACCCCTCTGCTGAGCAACATTGGCGTAATTGTACAGGTGGGCAGTTTGCTGATACCGTGTTCCGTCCGGATGATGGAAAGCAAATTCGAACGTCACGTACCACTGTGGAGGAAGCCGGACGGAAAGCGTCTGATTAGCGTTGTCCCACCGCCACTGGCAAACGTAGTTCGTGGCCTCCGGATCGGCTGGAAGCTGGTTGCCCGGCCCATTCGCGATCCCCTCGAAGCAGACGTCGTCGGGAGTTCCGGCGGAGGCGCTCTGCGCGGTGACGCCGGCGAACGCGACCGCGATCGCGCCCGCCGCGATCAATCGCTTCCACGACTTCGGCCGATCGCGACGCGAGGACGCCTCCTCGACTTCGTCGACAACATTTCGTTCCATTCGCATTCTACACCTTCCTTGATGTCGAATTCCGATCCCGGGGCCCCACGGGATACAAATACCAGTAAACACCCCTCTTCGCCCGCCGTGCAATATTCGAACGAGTGAAAATAGTCGCACGTGC
Source organism: Amycolatopsis sp. AA4 (assembly GCF_002796545.1). Taxonomy (GTDB): domain Bacteria; phylum Actinomycetota; class Actinomycetes; order Mycobacteriales; family Pseudonocardiaceae; genus Amycolatopsis. Next base: position 2,649,870 of record NZ_CP024894.1, on the reverse strand, counting down.
AGCCCAGGCAACCACTGCTCGGATTCTCGTGAGGTATCCATGAGCCCGGCCTGCGCGCAGCAGGCGGCCCTCGAACGCCGTCGACGGGGAGCGTCAGGCGTCTACCAGGCCCTGCTCGAGGATGATCATGCTCAGTTCGCGCCCGTGACCACGACACGCCGCCCGAGATCGCACAGCGCGGGCGCCGCACTGTCGGCGGCGTCGTGGCCGCTCGCTAAATGAGCGTGAGCACCCACGAGCCAGACAACGGGCAGCCAGGCCAGTCCGGCTGCCGCGTGATCGGCTTCGGCGGGGTCCATGCCGAACAGGCTCGGCGCAACCCGTCGCCGTGCTCGACACCGCCCTCCCCCCAGCCGGCGTCACCGCGACGACCTGCTCGCCCGACGAACAGATACGCGAACAGGGGGCAGAAGCCAGCAACGCCGCAGGATCCTCTGTCACGACGCGCGAACGCCATGATTCCCGGCTCAGCTTGGCGGCCGTCGGGGAGACCACGTCCCTCGCCGTCCGCCGAGAACAAGGTGACGAGTGCTATACCGAGTCAAGCGGGGCGCGAAAGGACTGTCGGCACGAACGGCGCTGCCGACTCTCATTGGCGCCCGCGGTAGAACGACCCAGCGCCGGACTTCTCCGAAGGCCCGAGCGCGGACCGCGCGGCCGAGTCCGAGGCTGTGCCGGTCGCCGAGTGGCAACTTCAGGCCGGCGACGCGGACGTCACATGGTCGTCGAGCAGCCACCGGCCGAGTGGCCCGTCAGGAGGGCCATCAGCAGCAGTTCCGGGCGGTGCCGGTGACACCGTGGTTCGCGAGCTGATGCCCTCAGCGGGTCATCTCGAAGCACCGGACCGCGACCGGGACCACGATGCGCAGCAAGCCGAACGGTCCCGGCCCAGTCGCGACTGGGCCGGGACCGGAGCCGGTCGCCGGATCTCGAACGCCGCGGGGCCAGGTTGATCGCCGCTGTCGGGCGACCGTCCGAAGAGGACCGCGGCGGACTGCTCGGCGACCCGGCTCGGCTGCTCCCGACGCGGCACCTCCCGCGGTTCGGCAACCAGCCCTGCTCGCGGCGAATCGCCTTTGGACAGATCCCGGCAAGAAGGTCACGGAGAACCCGAAAGCCAGGGCCGTCTACGGCTACCGAGGGGTCAGCCGCGGCATCGGGGCGGGAGGCCAGCCGGCCGTCGCAAGTCCTGAGCGACTGGCGGGCCAGGACGCGGAGAGGAGCCAGCCTCCGGCCTCCTACCCACCGAGACTCTTCACTACCGCGTCGTCGATGATCTGTTTCACCGCGTCGGTGGTGAGCGAGTTGTCCTTCGACAGTGCCGCGACGGCTGCGCCGAGGCCGGTGACCTGCGCGCCGAGCGTCTTGAGCTGGCCGACGATCCGGCGGGTGTTCTCCGCCGCGTCGTAGATCGGCGTGCCGTTCGCGTCCGCGTCGCCGTTGGTCGCGCTGTCCGGGTAGCGGGCGAGCACGGCCGCGACGTAAGCGGAGTTCTGTGCGATGGCCGACAACTGCGCGGCCTGGGTGCTGTCCAACTCTGATACCTCCGTGTCGATCAAATGAGCGGTCGTGTACGCCTGGTTCCAGTCGACGAGCCCGGCCGAGCCGGGAAGCGTGCCGTCGCTGCGGTACTGGTGGACGTCGTAACGGGTCCTCGCCGGCTTGGCGCCGTAGCGCGCGATCCAAAGGACCGGGTTTTCGGGCCAGTCCTCGACCCCGGTCTGCCCGGCGAGCGCGTCGTTCATGTAGATCGCGGGCCGGACGCCGCGCTTGAGCATCTCCGAGCAGTAGGCGCGGCCGTGGTCGGTCGCTTCCTCCGCGCTCCAGACATGGATCTTCGGATCGCTCTCGATGTCGCAGGCGGGTGCCACGCTGGTCCCGCCGAGACGCTGGCACTCTGCCCACAGCACGCGTGCCTCCGCGGCGCCGTCGCCGGGCTGGGCGTAGACGTATCCGCCGAACGGGATGCCGAGCTGCCGGAACAAGGCGGCGTGCGCGTCCGCCGTATACACCGTGCCATCGGCAGTTTTCGAGTATTCCTGTGCGCCGTCGGCCATCTTCAGCCAGCCGTATTCGACGCCGGGCAGCGACGTGACGCCGCGCTGGTAGTACGGGTGGAGATCCACCCCTAGGCCAGTGGGCACGCTTAACCTCCGGTGGTCGTGGAATGAGCTCGCGGGTGCGGGGCCCGGCGCGCACCTTGCCCTGGCACGTGAAACCGCCGGGACGGTGATGACGGCAGCGCGAAACCGTCCGGGCAGGCGGAGCTGGGGCACCCTTGTCGCCTTGCGCTCGTCGGGATCGGGCAGGCTCCGGGTTCCCCTTGTGTCCGGTGGGTCCTGCCGGGCCGATGTCTCCGGCTTTGCGGTGGCTCCAGAGGAGCCAGTGAGGCCGTCGAGACCTTGATAACCCTCAGCCGCGTGAGGGTCGCGACTGGGAGGCCCGCGACGGCGGACGGCAGCAGCGCCCGTTTCCGCAGCCGCGGGTCAGCCCGCGTTCCGGGTTGGCCGTGGGGTCTGGCCCCGTGGGGTGCGGGACCCGCCGAACCGGGCTCGGCGGCGGGAGCGCCGGTGCCGCCGGTCTCGTCGCACCGGCGTTGGTCCGGATTTCCTGGAGCTGATTCAATAATTAGCCAAATAAGATGATCCGGCGGCAACGCCGAAATGCGCCGCAGGGAACCTGCGTCAAGAATCACGAAATGACGAACGCCTGCGCGGCGGCGGGCCTTCACCCGGATCACCCCGAGCCCGTAGGCCGTGCCCGGCGGCCTCGCCGGGCACGGTCTACGGGCTGCTTCATTCGCGACGCGACGCCGGACGCGCTGCTTCAGGCGTTGTCGGGCTTGAGCGGCTTCGGAGGGGTCGGCACATCGGGCTTTCCGGGGTCAGGACGCTCGGGCGTATCCGGCTTCTTCGCCTCGGCGTGCAGATGCTTCGACGCTTCGGTGACGGTATCGAAAGCCACGTTGCTCGTCGTCTCGGGACTTTGGTCGGCCGCCTTCTGCTCGCCCGCGAAGTCCTGGTAATTGCTGAAACTCGCCGCCAGGAAAGATTTTGCGATCAAGAGCCCCACCGGCGACTCTTCGGTAACGATCTTCGGATCCTGCGGAGTGTCCGGGATTCCCTCGAAAAGCTCCGGGTCTGAATACTCGCGGATGGGCCATTCTCCGGGAATGAACCCGTGCAGGTAGTTCGCGGCCTGCTCCGCAAGCAGAGCTTCGGCGGCCGCACCCTTAAAGACGTTGTCGAATAGCATTTACAGCTCCACTCTTGACGGTCGATGCGATTGTCAGTACTTGTAGAGCGCAGTGGGCTCGCCGTCGTTCGAATTCCGCCCGGAGACAGTAAGCGCCTCCGGATTGAACACTTCGTGTTCGCCCGCCAGCGTGGACACCACCTCCGCCCAGCCTTTTTGAGCGTACACCTCGCCGTACTTGACGATTCCCAAGATCCGAATGTCGAATACGATCACCTGCGTGTACTCCGGAGGCTCGATATTGCCCGTCGGGTCAGCAGTCTGGACTTTTTTCCAGGTTTTGAGGGAATCGATGCTCTTATAGGCATAATCCTGACTGCCGAATTTGACTGGTTCCGGATAGTACAATGCGACGTAGCCGCCGAAAACGATGGGGATCGTGTAGTCGTACCGCCGGACCTGGCGGCGCTGGGACGCCCGCACCACCACCCTGGAGCCCACGGTGCCGCTCATCGTCGAGGTCTGCGTCCATCCGGTCCGCAGGGAGCCGCTGACCTCGCCCGTGATGCCGAGCATCAGTTCGGCAGACACTTCGCCGGTGCCGGCCCCTTCGCTCGTCGACTCGACAGTATTCGTCTCTTCACTGGACACCTCGGCATGAGCGTGCGACTCGCCTCCGGTCTCTTCGGGATGGTCGTGCATGATCTGCTCTACCGACGTCATCCCCGCACAGGTGTCTTCTTTGCCGACTTCGATCGTCTGATGCAATTCGGCGGACGCCGAATCGCCGAAGGTGAGTTCGACCGTCCCGTCAAGCGACCAGCTGATCTCGTTCTCGATGGAAAATTCCACTGAATTTTCCCAGTTCATCGGCTGCGGGTCGGTACGGTTCACGTAGACCTGCTCAGAGATCACATCGGGTCGGGGCTGCACGATATCCGACCGCTCGTCAATGAGCGGCTCGCCCTTGTTCATGTACGCGAGCCAGCCCCGCGCCCTTGCCGTACGTTCGCTGTCCGGGTAATCGCCGTACCGGACATTGTTGATCGAGAACCCCGTCGGCAGCACCTTCCGGTCGTTCCCGTCTTTATCTTTCTGCTGCGCCACCGCCCGTACGTAGTAGTCGGCCGTGTAATCGCTCCCGAGCGTTGACGCAGTATCCGGAAGCAGCCTTCCCGCCCAATTCCGGAATTCATCGACGCGGCCCGCGATATCGAGTTCCTGCAAGTTTCGCTCAGTCAGGACATATCGCAGATAACGCGAGGGAATGTACGTCTTCCCCATCGGATTGTTGGTAGCCATGCGTGCTCCAATGCCGAGTGTTTAGAAATGGCTTCTGAGTGGTTCGCGCATTGATTTCCTAAAACCTAACGCTACCCATTCTCAACTCGTTGTCAACGAGCATCGCCGGAACTGTCCGTATTGTGAATATCAAATGCAATTGTTCACGCCTTGCCGGAACTCGCCGAATCACCTGGACCGCCCGGTCGATGCGCCGCAGTTCCGAGAAGGCTGGCAGAGCCGGGTTTCCCGCTTCGCGCTTATCGGCCGGCGTGCAAATTTTCACCGAGCTTTGCTCACCCGGCCGTGAATGTCGCTGCGACCGTGAAGCGCCGGACGCCAAACGGCTGCCCGGCCCGGACTGCCTTGCCGCCAGTTCGATGCCACGACAACCAAGCCCTTCGCGCCCGCGATCGGAAAGCGACAGAACCAGCAAGCGGCGCACGGTCAACGGGTCGGCGAGTCAGTGGATGCCGGAACAATACTTGCCCGACGAGCAGGGCGGTCAGCCTCTCGATCGCGCTCGCCGGCCGCGCCGGCACGAGCCCGACCGAGCACACGCTCAACCCGTCCCGCAGAGCAGTGGCCATCTTTCCGGCAACGACGTGTCACCGCCCCCCTCATTCGGTCCTGAACGCAACCGCCGCGTCGACGCGCTGAACCCGCCGGGGCGGCAAGCGATTCCGCGCATCCAAATACCCGGAGGAGGAGCTGCTCGGCGCTCGCCGGGAACGGCTGGGAGGAAACACGAGATCCGACCGCTCCGGGAGGCCGGCCCTTCACTGGTCCCCTGCCCGTACTGAGTACGACGAATTCCCGTTTCGGCAGCCACAGCAGCGCCCGTTTCGAAAGCCACCCGAGAATAGCCGGGCATACCGGAGTCCAGATGAGATCCGGCACGCTTGTGTCCATCGCCCGGTCGGCAGCCACCCTAGGTTTCGCCGCCGTGGCTTGCGGCCACCGGGAGTCCGCGCCACCAGCCCGGTCACGTTTCCCGCCCGCACACACTCGATGGTGAAAAGCGGCGGCAGCAGGCGAGATCCGGCTCGCCGACGGTTCCCGGACGGAGGAGATCGCCTCGGCGGCGGGCGTCGCCAGGCTGGTCGGCGTGCCGAGCGCGTTGGAGGTCGCGTTACGCGTCCGGGCCGGGGATCAAGTCGCGGAGGAGGCGTGGGCGAAGTGCGTCGGCGTGCTTGCGGAAGCGCTCGCTTGGGCCACCCCGGTTTCGGACTGCCGGACGGTGGTGGTCGGCGGTGGGCTGGCCGAATCCGGCGCTCTGTTGCTTGACCCGTTGGCCGCGGCCGTGTCCGCTCGGCTCGCAGGCATCCGGCCGTCGGCCATCGCCGCGGCCCGGCACGGGGCCGCGGCCGTCGTCGGGGCGACGCTGCTCCCGCGGGAACTGGTCGGGTCATTGTCGTCGTGCCCCGTCCCGCAGTCGACGCGATCGATCGCGCCGCCGCCGGGGTCGTGAACGTCGCGGTCGCGCTCTCCGTGACGGCGCACCAGCGCATGCCCTGCTGCCGCTGCGCAAACCGGCCGACGACGCCTCGCCCTCCCCCGAGGGTGGTCGCGTCATCCCTTCCGGGCCAAATCCGAACCCGGCTGCAGCGCAATGCAATAATCAATGAGCGACGCGTGAAATATTCCCGCCTCGCGCAGGAAGCAGCCGGTTGACAAACCAGCGATTCACCTTGCCTAATGGTCCATACCAAAACGGTCCGGCCAGATTCCGAACAGGAGCGAACATGAAATCGTTCCGTTTCCCGCGCCGCTTAGCTGCTTTCGCGGTGATCGTCGCACTGGCCGGCTCCGCGGCACCGGCTCACGCCGAGAGCGTCTCGCCCGCCCAGTAGGTACAGCCCTTGGATTCGACGACCTTGGGCACGTATTCGGCAGCCGACGAGCAAGGTCAACGGATCCGGACGATCCTGCGGAACAGTTCTCGCTATCTCATCGGGCCAGCCTACGCCGAAACTTATCGAGAGTACGCAAAGGACGGTTATCTGGACCTCGGCGGGAAAGACGAGCGGGCGATCCGCGTTCCGGCGATGGCCGCGTTGACAACCGCGGTCGCGCTCAAACTCGGCGCCTACGATTCGAATGGCCTCTCGGCATCGAAAGCCACTGCCCGGCTTGTCAACCTGGTGCGCTCTGTGGCCGCGCGCCACCGGGTGAACAACGACAACACCGCGACGTCCTGGGGAGGCGACTGGCAGACCGCGCTGTGGGCTTACTACGCCGGGGCGGCAGCGTGGTTGACGTGGGACTCGCTCTCCGCTGCCGACCGGGAAAAGGTCGTCAGGATGCTCGTATTCGAGGCGAACCGGTTGACCACGGGCGACGACGTCCGTCTCGTCGGCGACGGTTCTTGGCAGCTGTACATGAAGCGACGCGACGGCAAGGTGATCACGCCAGGCGACAGCAAGGCCGAGGAAGACAGCTGGAATGCCGGGCTGCTCGGTCTGGCCGCCGCGATGCTGCCCGGAAGTCCCGACGCGCGGCGGTGGGCTCGCCGCAACAGCGAACTGCTGGTGGCCAGCGCCGCGCGACCAGCCGACCTCGACAGCACGAAGACGATCGACGGGATCCAGTTGTCCACCTGGCTGCAGGGGACGAACATCGAGGACGACGGCATTCTTCGCAATCACCATCGGGTGCACCCGCTCTACATGGCCGCCTTCGACCAGAACCTCTATCAGGGGGCCATCTCCGCCCTCGGGCGCACCTGCGCCCCTGGTGCGGCCTTGCACAATATTCCGATCGTGTACCGCGCACTGGTTGACCGCCCGTTCTCCGGGAAGACCATCTACACACCCGGCTCTCCCGCCATCAGCTATCCGGAGGGCAACGACTGGGGCACTGAGTTCCCGTTCTATTTCGGGAACTTCGACCTGCTGGTGTCTCTCTACCAGCAGGACAGCGGGTCATCGGTCGGCGCTAGCACGTGGGAGCGGCTGCACGACGAGAAGCAACTGGCCCTGCAAGCGAGGTTCCCCGACGGCCGCACCTACGACGGGACGGACGAGAACAACTACTTCGGCCGGGAACAACGCGTCGGCGCCATGGCGGCCCAGGCATTCTTGTCGCTGTGGATGGCCCGAAACTCGCTCGGTTCCAAGGTGTGCTGGACGACCGCCTCCGACTCCGCGACATCGACCGCGCCGACATCGTCCTCGGCGACGCCCTCGACTTCGCGGCCCGCCAACACGAGCCCGACGACGTCCGGCATGCCAGCGGACGCCCGGCGGCCGGCGGCTCCGGCGGCCGCAGCACCCGCAACCGGCCCGTTCTACCGCGGCCCGCTCGCCACGACCGGCGCGGATATCCGCGGCTACCTCATCGGCGGCGCGTTGCTGCTCATCGGCGGCGCGCTGATGGCGGCAGTGTCAATGCACCGCAAGCGATTTCGCCGAAGCCGCACAGTCCGGTCGCGAGCGGAAGCCTGACGGGAGCAAGGCCCGCGGACCCTCTACCTGGGTTGCCAACGACCTTTCCGAACGTCTCCCGCCATTGTGCCCAGTCGCACCCAGCACGCCGAGGTGCTCAAATGTGCTCCAGAGCCGATGGAGCTTTCACGCCGCAGATTCCGGGGCCGAGCCCTAAGCGGCTCACTACGATCGACGTCTGCGCATCGCGCAGGTGATCTTGTGCGAGTTCTCGTCTGAGGCTTCGACAACGCTGGTCGAAGGCCAGAGCTTGATACCTGGAATCGGCCGCCTGTATCGAGTCGTCGCGAGCAAGCGTCCGCGGTCAGTGAATAGTCCCCGCAGGCGGCCGGAGATGGCCCCGCTGATGGCCACCGGGATCCCCGTGGACGACCGGATATCTCCCCGGAAGACAGTCCGAGATGCTGTGCGGCGGTCGCACCGAGCACCGGGTTCGCCCGGTCGACGACTGCTTGCCGAAGATCGGGAAGCTGATGGTGCGCTCGAGGACAGGGCAAACGAAATCGCTGCCACAACCGGCAACGAAAAACGTCGCCACCAGATAAAGAGCACCCATCGATGCTCCGGTCAGGGCGCGGTCCTGGCCACCGCGATCGTGCTGGCTCCCGCGCCCGGCAGCGGGGTCGGCCCGAACCAGCCCAGGCAGACCACCATCGCGTCGTCTTCCGCTTGGGCGTGGTCGCGGCGGGTGGCGAGTTCTCGCAGGACCATGCCCGGCACGTGCGCCGCGGGCAGGTCGGCAGTGGTCACGACCGCCTCGGACAGTTCGCGGTCGCCGCAGAGTTCGCCGAGGAGGCCGGTCGCGTTGTAGACGCCGTCGCTGACGAAGACGAACCGGTCTCCGTCGAGCGCCTGGAATCGGTGCGGCACCGTTTCTAGCGAAGCTGATCCAGAGTCCGCTCGACATTGCGGCGCGTAGCCAGCGCGGCAGCCTCCGCGTCGCCGGCTTCGATCGCCTCCACCAGGTCGTGGTGGGCCTGGTGGAGGTCGTCCGTGCTGGTTTCGCCGTTGTCCAAGGTGGTGACATCGGCGGCCACGGCGCGCATGGCGTCGAGGAAGGAATCGAATACGTCGAGCAGCACCGGGTTGTGCGCGGCCAGGACGACTGCCCGGTGGAACGCGACGTCCGCGTCCAGCAGTTCGGGGAGCGAGGCGGCTCGGTCACGGGCCTTGAGCGCTTTGCGGAGCGCTTTGAGGTCCGCGGCGGTGCGTCGGGTCGCGGCGAGGGCACCCGCCTCGACTTCCAGGGCGACGCGGACCTCGTACACGTCGATCGCCGCGGCCGTGCGCAGTTTGCGGTCCAAATCGGACAGCGGGGTCGCCGAGGCGACGTAGGTGCCCGAACCCTGCTGGGAGTACAGCTGACCGGCGGAGATGAGAGCCCGGACGGCCTCCCTCGCCGTGGACCGGCCGACTCCGAGCAGTTTGCTCAGCTCGACTTCGTTGGGCAGCTTGGCCCCGACCGGCCATTCGCCCTCGCCGATCAGCCGGCGCAGTTCGGCCGTCGCCGCGTCGACCAGCGAGGTTCGCTGCACCGACCGGACCGTCATGTCAGACTCCCTTTTCCGCTTAGTACCCCGGCCAGCAAGGTATCAGGTCACCAGCTCCTCAGAGGGGTGCGCGGACGGCTGAACAGGCAGGACGCGGTCCCGCAGGCGGGTGCCGAACACCACGGCGATGAGGTACACCGCGAGCACCGCGCCCAGGGTGAACCGCAACCCCTCGGAGTCGGCCAGCCAGCCGAACAGCGGCGAGGTCAGCCCGCCGACCGACATCGCCAGGCCGAGCGTCAGCCCGCTGGCCGTACCGGGTCGCGTCGGCAGGTAGTCCTGGGCGAGCGTCACCTGGTTGGCGAACGGCAGGAACATCGCGAGTCCTAACAGGACGGTGCTGAGTTCCAGCACGGGATAAGCCGGGCTGAACACCACTCCGGCCAGCGCCGGAATGCCCAGCAGGTATCCGGCCCGGATCGGGGTCAGGCGACCGAACCAGTCGCCCAGCCAACCTCCGAGCACCGTACCCGCGGCACCGGCAAGCGTGAACGACGTCAGCGTCACCGCCGCGACTGCTGTCGAAGCGTGCAACTCGCGAATCGCGTACAGCGAAAGCAGCGAACTGACTGTCACATAAGGGATCGACCATCCGACCGTTGCCGCGACCAGCCTGCCGAAGGCCCGCCAGTCGTCCGAGACGTCCGTTGTGGACTGTCCGGCCGCGGTTCCGCTGGTGGCCAGCACGGGGACATTGCGGCGATTGAGCAACCACAGCAACGCCATCACCGCCGCCGGGACCGCCAGCAGGTAGCTTCCCGACAGGCCGAGCGAGCCGACGACCGCGGTGACCAGAGCGGGAGCGAGCGAACTGCCCAGCGTGCCGCCCACCGAGAACAAGCTCATGGCGCGTTGCGACCGGCCGCCCGCCGCCCGAGCCTGATTGGTCGCGGGCGGATGGTAGGCGGCCACGCCGATTCCCGCGATGGCAACGCAAATCCAGGTGAGCAGATAGCTGTCCGCGAAACCGGCGCCGGCGATTCCGGCGGCGGCCACGAGGAACCCCAGCGGGGCCAGCCAGTCTCGCCGGGACCGGTCGACGATCATGCCGAACACCGGCTGCACGACGCTGGACAAACCCGTTGCGGCCAAGGCGATTCCGGACACCGCCGCGTAGCTGTAGTGCCGCTCGCTCATCAGGAACGGCAGCAACGCGGGCACCGCGCCCTGGTACAGGTCGTTGACGACGTGGGTTCCGGTCAGGAAGCCCAGTTGAGCTTTTCTCATCGCCGTGCCCGCTCCAGTTGTGCCGCAACGGAAATGAGGGTCGTCTCGGCGCCGTAGCGGCCGGTGAGCAGCACCCCCGCGGGCAACCCGCCGGGTGTCCGGAGCGCCGGGGCGGTCAGCGACGGCTGGCCGGTGATGTTGGCCAGCGGCGTGAGCGGATGAAACTCCAGCATGTTCTCGAAGGTGCGCGCGGGATCCGCGTCGACGAGGCCGCCCACCAGCGGCGGCAGGGTGGCCGTGGCGGAACTGAGGACGACGTCGAACCGGTCGTAGCGGTCGGCGATCCGGCGGGCGGTGGCCTGCATCGACCCGAGCGCGGACATGAGGGTCACCGCGTCGTAGCCGCGTGCCTTCTCCCGCAGCCAGCGGGTCAGCGGCAGCAGGTCCTGCTCCCGTTCGGCGGGAACCGGCACCGACGCGGCGAGCACCGACCACACGACGGTGAAATCGTCGCGGTAGTCGTCCGGAACCGTCGGCGCGGCCTCCTCCACGTCGTGTCCCAGATCCGCGAGCAGCGCGGCAGTGTCTTCGCACGCCCGGCGGCACCACGGGTCGTCGTTCGGCTGCCCTTCGAGCACGCCGATCCGCAACCGGCCGGGGTCGCGCTCGGCGCTGCTCGCGAAGTGCCCGGGCGGGGTCGGCGGCAACTGGTGGGTGTCGCCGGGACGCGCGGTGCTCAGGACGTCCAGCAGCAGTGCGGCGTCCGCGACCGTGCGGGCGATCGGACCCGCGGTGGCCAGCCCGGCCGAATCCGGCCCGGGAGCGGGGCTCACCCGGCCCCTGGTCGGCTTGATCCCGACCAGCCCGCAGCACGCGGCCGGGATCCGCACCGAGCCGCCGCCGTCGCTGCCCTGCGCGGCCGGAGCCAGTCCAGCCGCGACCGAGGCGGCGGCCCCGCCGCTGGACCCGCCCGCGGTGCGCGCGAGGTCGTGCGGATTGCGGGCCGCGCCGAACACCGTCTCGGTGTAGGAGGAGCATCCGAACTCGGCCGCGTTGGTCTTGCCGAGCAGCACCATGCCCGCCTGGCGCAATTGCGTCACGACCGCCGCGTCCACTTCGGCGACCCGCTCGGCGAAGACCTTCGAACCCGAGGTGTAGCGCAGCCCCTTCACCGGCCAGGTGTCCTTCACCGAGACCGGCACGCCGCACAACACCGGCAGGTCCCGCCTGCCGGACAGAACGAGCGCCTCCGCCTCGCGGGCGGCCGCGAGCGCCCCCTCGTGGTCCACCGTGAGGTAAGCGCCCACTTCGTCGTTCTCGCGATCGATCCGGCCCAGGTACTCCTCGGCGAGCTCCACCGGGGACACCTCGCGGGCCCGCACCGCTGCCGCCAGCTCGGCCAGCGTCAGATCCGTCATCTCAACTCCTCATGTCATCTGAGGACTTGGACGGTAACCGACGCCGTCGGGTTAGGCAAGCCTTACCCGGCGGACTCCCGGCCGCCGCGTGCGTCGGGAATCCTCAGTGGACGGTGAATCCGCCGTCGACCGGAAGCGCGGTCCCGACCACGAAACTGGCCCCGGGACTGCACAACCACAGCACCGCCTCGGCCTGGTTCTCGACCAGGTCGGCCACCATCGGCGTATCGAGCACACCGGGGCACACCGCGTTGACGCGTGATAATTCGCACGCTCGGGCAAGCCGGCCAGCCCGCCCGGCCAGCGTTGTTGAACGCCATGTCCAGTCGGCCGTTCTCCGTCACCGCGCGTTGCACGGCCGCTGCCACTTGCTGCTCGTCGGTCACGTGCAGGCGACGCCGATCGCTCGCGGGCCGATCTCGTCGGCCACGTTGCGGACGGCGTCGCGGTCTAGGGGTTCATCATGGTTTCCTGGTTCACGGCTTCAGCAGCGTTTTGACGGCACGGCGCTCGTCCATCGCCCGGTAGCCTTCGGCGGCCTCCTCGAGCGGGAGGGTGAGGTCGAAGACGCGGCCCGGGTCGATCTCGCGGTCCCAGATGAGCCGGATCAGCCCGGGCAGGAACCGGCGCACCGGAGCGGGGCCGCCGAGCAGGTGGACCTCGGCGAAGAACAGTTCCTCGCCGGGAAGCTCTACGCCGTGCGCGACCCCGACGTAGCCGACGTGCCCGCCGGGACGCGTCGAACGAATGGCCTGCATCATCGATTCCTGGGTGCCGACCGCTTCGATCACACTGTGCGCGCCGTATCCGCCGGTGAGTTCCTTGATCCTCGCGACGCCCTCGTCACCGCGCTCCGCGACGATGTCGGTCGCGCCGAATTCGCGGGCGAGCTGCTGCCGCGACGCGTGCCGCGACATCGCGATGATCCGCTCCGCGCCCAGGTGCTTGGCGGCCAGCACGGCGAGGAGACCGACCGCGCCGTCGCCGACCACGGCCACGGTTTTGCCCGGCCCGGCCTCCGCGGCCACGGCGCCGAACCAGCCCGTTCCGAGCACGTCGGACGCGGCCAGCAGGGAGGGAATCAGGTCGTCGTCCGGCATTCCGGGGGTGGCGACGAGGGTCCCGTCGGCCAGCGGCACCCGCAGGTACTCCGCCTGCGCCCCGCCGGCCCCGACGTACTCGACATGCGCGCACCGCGACTGATAGCCGGCTTCGCAGATCTCACAGGTGTTGTCCGAGGCGAAAAACGACCTGACGACGAAGTCGCCGACCGCGAGGTTCTTCACCTCGTCCCCGATTTCGGCGACGACACCGACGTACTCGTGCCCCATCGGCGTCGGCCCGGCCACCTCGTTGACGCCGCGGTAATCCCACAGGTCCGAACCGCACACGCAGCTCGCCGACACGCGCACGATCGCGTCGGTCGGCGCGACGATGACGGGGTTTTCGCGCTCTTCCACTCGGACGTCGCCCGGGCCGTACAACACAGTTCCACGCACTTGGCATTCCTCTTTAGACAGGTCTTCGGGGGTGGCCTCTTCACCGTCCGTCATCTCGCGACGGCCTGCCAGGCACTGTCAGAACCCCCCAGAACGGCCGCCTCGACCTGCTCGCGACCCAGCGAGTCAGCACCGACGAAAGATCAGATGTAAAACACCCCGCCGTCGACCTGGCACACTGCGCCAAATCGGGACAGATTCCCCGGGATATCCTTGATTCACGGCGACTTCCCACCTCCGGAAGCCACCCGTACACCTCCTTGACTGCCGATGCGCCCTCCTGCATAGTCTCCTAGACATCGGATGTCATGGGCGCGCAGGACATCTCCCGATGCCTGGTCAAGGAGGACCTGAATGGCCAACCGCCGGCTTGTGAGCATCGTCCTGTCCGCCGTCGCCGGGTTAGGCGGCACGTTCGCCCTCGGGCCGCCGGCCGCCGCGAGCGGACCGCCGCCGATGACGGTCTACGCCGCCCCGAACGCGGACGCGCCGCCCGGAAACCCCTGCACCCAGCCGCGGCCGTGTTCGCTTTCCCAGGCGCAGCAACGGGTCCGGCACCTGCTCGACACGGGTGTCGGCGACCATCGCGACCTCGTGGTCAAGCTCGCCGGGGGCGCCTATCATCTCGCCGCTCCGCTGGCGTTCGGCCCGCAGGACTCCGGACGCAACGGGCACACCGTGACCTGGCAGCCGGCGACCGACGCCGCCGTGACGATCAGCGGCGGACGGCCGTTGCGTCCGAACTGGCAGCCCACCGCACCCGGCAGCAAGATCGTGACCGCGACCGTCCCGGCCGGGCTGGACTTCGACGGCCTGTTCGTCAACGGCCAGCGCCAGATCCTGGCCCGCTATCCGAACTACGACCCGAACGCGGCCCGGCTGCAGGGGTCGACCTCGCTGGCCGCCCTCGAACGGGAATCGGCGAAATGGGCGGACCCGTCGACCGCGCTGGTGCGCGCGATGCACTGCGGCGACTGGGGTTCTGTCTCGTTCACCGTCAGCGGGCGCACCGCCGACGGGCTCGCGCTGCACTACGTCGGCGACAACAACCGGCCGCAGGATTGCGGGCTGGCACAGGGAAACGGGCCCGGCCGGATCGGACCGGCGATGGCCGAGAACGTCAAGGAAGAACTCGACGCTCCCGGCGAGTGGTTCTACGACCGCGCGAGCGGTCAGCTGCTCTACTACCCGCCGGACGGAACCGACCTTTCCGCCGCGACCGTCGAAACCGCGGAACAGGACCAGCTCTTCACCCTCACCGGGACCTCTCCGGCCAATCCCGTACACGACATCACGCTGCGCGGGCTGCACTTCACCGCGACACACCGCACGCTCTTCAACAGCCCGTTCGAGGCCGACGCCAAGGGCGACTGGTCGGTCGTCCACAAGGGTGCGGTATCTCTGAAGAACGCGGCTGACATCTCAGTCACCGGGTCGTTCTTCGACCAGCTCGGCGGCAACGGCGTCTTCCTCGACGGCTACAACAAGCACAACACGATCAGCGACAACAAGTTTGAGTCCGACGGCGCCACGGACGTCCAGATCGTCGGCTCGCCGCGCGCGGTGCGCGACTACTCCGGCAACTACTACGACAACGTCGCCGTCACCGACACCGCGCCCGGGCCGAAAACCGACGACTATCCCCGCGACATCGTCGTGCGGAACAACCTCATGCAGAACATGGGCCGGTTCGAAAAGCAGTCCTCCGGCGTCAACATCTCGATGAGCGCGGACGTCACGGTCGACGGCAACACCATCTCCGACAGCCCGCGCGCGTGCCTCAACATCGAGGACGGCACCTGGGGCGGGCACGACGTCAAGAACAACGACCTGTTCAACTGCGTCGAGGAAACCGGCGACAACGGGTCGATCAACGTATGGGGCCGCGGCCGGTTCTGGGCCAGTTCCGGCAACAACACGCTCGCGCCGGGCACGAGTTTCGAAGGCACCACCGGCACCGCGCTGACCGACGCCCAGGCGCGGCGTCTGATGAAGCTGGACGTCGTCCGGCCGATCACCATTCAGCACAACCGGTTCTGGCACGCCGGGGACTGGGCGATCGACCTCGACGACGGCTCGTCCAATTTCCGTCTGCTGGACAACCTCATTCTCAAGGGCGGGATCAAACTGCGCGACGGGTACGAGCGCACGGTGCGGAACAACCTGCTCGTGGACGGCTCGATCTACGAGCAGGTCAGCCATTCCGACTGCGGCGACCTCATCGAGCACAACATCACCCTCGGTCCGCAGGCGTACAACAACGTGCTGAACAATCCGTCCACCGCCAAGTACGGCGTCGACCGAAACCTTTTCTGGAACGACCGCTATCCGGTTTACGTCAACCCCGACGGCAGCGGCAACGAGGCGCTTTCCGCGGACGGCGCCACGATCAACCCCCAATCGGCCTGGGTTCGCGCCGGGATGGACCCGCATTCGCTCGTCGCCGACCCGAAGTTCGCCGCGGCCGATCCCCCGGCGAGCTACGATTTCACCGTCGCCGCCGATTCGCCCGCGATCAGCCTCGGCTATGCCAACTTCCCGATGACCGGCTTCGGCGCCTCGGGGGCGCCGCGCCCGCCCAAGGCAGTCTTCGCTAACGGCCCCGGCTCCGGCGGTCCGGCCAACGGGCTGATCGTCCAACCCGAAATGCTCATGGGGGCCACCGCTACCAATATCCCGTCCCTCGCGGTCCAGTCGTCCCTTGGCCTGACCAAGCCGTACGGCCTCTACCTGTCCTCAGTGCCGCAGGGCAGCTACGCGGCTCAGAACGGGTTGCGGACCGGTGACGACATCACCGCCGTCAACGGCACTTCAGTGACCGACGATCGCAATACCTTCTGGCTCAGCTACAACAGACTCGCGCCGGGTGCGCCGATCACGCTGACCGTGCGGCGCGGGCAGGCTGACGTCACTGTTCACCTTGCCAAGACACGGGAAGCGGAACTGCTCAACAACACTTCCGGCGTCGTCTACACCAACACCGGAGCGCCGTCGACGGGATGGATCTGGCGCGGCAGTTCAGCCGGGGGCGCGAATTCGTATCTCGACGACATCTGGGCGACCCAGAACGTCGGTGATTCGTGGAGTTTCACGTTCTACGGAACGGGAATCGACATCATCTCCGAAACCAACACGGACGAGGGCGATGTCGACCTGACCTTGGACGGCTCGCCCTACCGGACGGTCAGTTTCGTCACGCCGACGCGGGAGTACCAGTCGACGGTGGCGACTGTCTCGGGGCTGCCGCCGGGGGTGCACACCGTTACGGGGACGATGAAGAACGGCAGTTATCTGATCGTGGACGCTTTCCGGACTCATCCGTAGCTCATGCTGACGTGCCGTGCGCGTGGTGCCTTGCCGGCGTCACGCGCACGGCATTTTCCTATTCAGCAACAGGACCGGTATTCGTCAGGCGATAGTCGAGCGGCAACGCCGGGGTCGGCGTCGCCGTGACGTGCAGCCGGGTGTAATGACCGCCGACCAATCCGCTGGCGGTCACCGCCGTCGGAACCGAAATCAGTATGCTGGACGCGCAACTGGGAACGCAGTCGTACTCCCAGAAGCTGCCCGTCGCGTGCGCGGTCGCCTCGCCCCAGCCCGACCAACGCAGCTGGCCGATCCCCATTTTCTGGTCCGCACAGGCCAAGTTCAGCCACGAAGGCGCGACGACGGCGGGCCCTTCGCAGCGGTAGACGGTCAGCGACGGCTTCGCGACAGCGGCTGAATGCTTCGCCGGCGACGCCGCTGCGGTCGTTTGCGGCACCGCCGATGGAGCCGTCGAGATGGTCGGCGACGTGGTCGCGGGTTCGCTGGCGGCTGGCGCGGACCCCGAAGGCGCTGGGCCGCCCACGGGATCCGAGGTGCATGCCGTCGCAGCCACCGCGATCAGTACCAGCGCTCCCGCGCCGAGCAACGGTCTTCGGATTCTCCACTCAGTCATGACAAATCCCCTCCCCGGCCGGACCTCCGCGGCCCGGCTACGGAGAAGAGGACGCGCAAGCCTCCGCGAGGTTGCGCGCCTCCCCTAAGTCCACTTAGGACACCTCAGCGCACCCGCAACCGCCGCCGGGCGAAGGCCAGTGCGCTCAGGCTCAGCACGGCCAGCGCCATCACGTAATAGCTCGGCGCCAGATTGCTCCCGGTGACCCGAATCAGCCAAATCACCACCAACGGCGTGAATCCGCCGAAAACCGACGCCGTGATGTTGTAGCTGACCGACAGCCCGGTCGCCCGGGTGCGGGTCGGGAAGACGTCGGCCATCATCGTGCCCAGCGGGCCGACGTACCAGACTTTCACCAGGCCGATCGCGGCCATCACCGCCGTCATCACGGCGAACGTCGGCTCGCTGTTCAGTGCCAGGAACAGCGGGAAGATCGCCAGCAGCATCGCCGAACAGGCCGCGGCCATCAGCGGGATCCGGCCGGTCCGGTCGGACAGGCGTCCGGCGATCGGGGCGAGGACGGTCAGCACGATCTGGGTGACGATGGTCGTGGTGAAGGCCAGCGATTTGGGCAGCCCGAGGTTGCGGATGGCGAAGGTCGGCATGTAGATGATCAGGTAGCTGATCGCGGTGGACACCGCCATCGCGCCCATCGCGACCAGGATCCGGGTCTTCTGCGAGCGCAGCACCTCCCGCAGCGGGGCCTCGGCGGCGTCTTCCTCGAACGCGGGGGATTCCTCGACGTGCCGCCGGATGTAGTAGCCGATCGGGGCGATTAGCAGGCCGAAGGCGAACGGGATCCGCCAGCCCCACGAGCCGAGCTGCGCCTCGGTGAGCACCGCGCTCAGCACGGCGGCGAACACGATGCCCAGCAGCGTGCTCAGCCCCTGGCTCGCCGCGCCCCAGCTGCCCATGAAACCGCGGCGTTTCCGGTTGCTTTCCACCAGGTACGCGGTCGCGCTGCCGAATTCGCCGCCCGCCGAGAAGCCCTGCAGCAGGTTGGCGAACACCAGCCCGATCGGGGCCGCGATCCCGATCGTCGCGTAGTTCGGCATGACCGCGATCAGCAGCGAGGCCACCGCCATGATCCGGATCGACCACACCAGCGCGGCTTTGCGGCCCGCGCGGTCGGCGTAGGACCCGAGGATCATCCCGCCGAACGGGCGGATCAAATACGCGACCGCGACGCTGGCGAAGGCCAGCATCAAGGACACCGCTGGGTCAGAAGCGGGGAAGAATTGCTTCGCCAGAACGTCGGCGAACAAAGTGTAGGCCCCGAGGCTGAACCATTCCAGGGTATTGCCGATCGTGGCCGCGAGCACGATCCGGGACGCACGCGGCGGGGGAACTGTTTGGACGACAGGGGAATCGGGAGCAGGGATCGACATGGTCGCCTCCGAGGCGGTGCGTCAGCGGTTCGGCGTCATTGGTGAATCGCGGCTCCGAGCACGTCTGCCCGGAGCAACCATGTGCGGGAATTCAGCGGAGCTTGCCCAATTCGAGCAGGACGTTCGCGGCAGCGGTGATTCCGGCGTGAAAACGGGCCAGTTCGAAGTTCTCGTTGGGACCGTGGTTGTGCTCGTCGACGTTCGCCAGCGGGATTCCGTAGCACGGCAGGCCGAGGCCGTCGGACAGCGAGGCGATCGGCAGGCTGCCGCCCATCGCGGGCACCAGCAGCGCCGGACGTCCGGCAGCCGCGCTGACCGCGTCGGTGATCACCGCGGTGTAAGGCGATTCCGGCAGCGTCCGGGACGCTTCCATCACTCCGCCCGGGACGTGCAGTTCAGCGTGCGGAAGGTGCTCGGCGAGGTGCGCGCGCAACGCCTCGATGACCGTCGAGGCGCGCTGGCCGCCGACCGTCCGGATGTCGCAGCGAGCGACCGCGACAGCCGGGATGACCGTGCGGTGCTCGCCTTCGTCCGAACAGGACAGCGAATTGATGCTGAAAGCCGGCAAGGCGAGGCGATCGTTGAACCCCACGCCTTCCGGCACATCCATCCGGTTCAGGCCGACTTCGGCGAGCGCGGCGGGAACGTCGACCGGGAGCGCGTCCAGCGCGTCCCGTTCCGACGGGCTCAGCGGAACCCTGCCGTCGGCGATTCCCTTGACCAGCACCTCGCCTTCCGGAGAGCGCATCGTCGACAGCAGCCACACCAATTCCCACGCGGGATTCGGGCCGACCCCGCCCCAGTTCCCCGAATGCAGCGCCGCCGGAGCGCCGTGCACCCGGATCTCGAACCGGACCGCACCGCGCACGCCGAGGCTGACCGTAGGTTCGCCGCTGTCGTGCACCGGGCCGTCGCTCCACAGCACGAGGTCCGCGTCCCACTCGTCGCGCAACCCGGCGAGCGCGGATTCCAGGTTCGGACTGCCGATTTCTTCCTCGCCGTCGAGCAGCACAGTCACGCTGCACGGCAATTCCCCGGTCTCGGCGAGCGCCCGCAACGCAAGCAGCTGCGCGAGATGCTGCCCCTTGTTGTCGCCCGTGCCGCGGCCGTACATCCGGCCGTCCCGGATGCTCGCCTCGAACGGCGGACTGTCCCAAGCGGCCAACGGCCCGGCCGGTTGGACGTCGTAATGGCCGTAGATCACCACGTGCGGCGATCCGGGCGGCCCGTCGGCATGTCCGACCGCCAGCGGCCAGCCACCGGTCTCCACCTGCCGCGCTTCGAGCCCGCTGCGCCGCAGCAACGCGCAGGCGAACTCGGCCGCCTCGGCCATGCCCTCGCCGGTGGCGCTCACGCTGGGAACGCCGATCCATTCGGCCAGCTCCGCTTCATGCCGCTCCCGGTGCTGCTCGACGTACGACTCGATGCGGCGCACCCGACCTCCAGTGATTTCACTTTCTGATATCGATACCATCGAAGCAAATCGGCTAAGCTGCTGTCAATGGACGACCGTCTCCCGCGCCAGGCGACCGCCGACGACCTCCGCGCGCTCGCACACCCGCTGAGCTGGCGGATTCTGCGGCTGTGCCTGGATTCCGCGTGGACGAACCAGCAGCTGGCGAAGCGGCTCGAGGAGTCCCCGGCGACCGTGCTGCGCCGGGTGCACGCGCTCGCGGAAGCCGGTTTCCTCGTCGCCGAACCGGCCCGCCGCAGCGACCTAGGGGCCTGGGAACGCCCCTACCGGACGACCCGGCGGACCTGGCATCTCGACCTCGACCAGGCAGGCGACCCGGCGCTGACCGCGCGCGTCGAACTGGCGACCCTGGACGCGCACCGGGCCGAAATGCTCGAAGCCGACCCCGCGTCGATCCAGCAGACCCGCCGCGGCGTGGTCCGGCTGAGCGACGAGGCCGCGGCCGAGCTGCAGTCGCGATTGGACGCGTTGCTGGACGAGTTCGTCGCGCGCGAAGAACCGGCCGGGCGCAGGCATTCGTTCCTGTGGAGCGTGGTCGAGCGCCCCGGCGAGCCCGACACCGCCGAGGACTGACCCCGCCGAAATGTGACGCAGTTAACGTCCGTTTTGCCTGATTACCGGGCTCCCGCGCGAAGCCATGCTTCAGCTCCGAAACGCACTCGACCGTGAGGAGCTGGCATGACCGGCAGCGAAACGTTCCCGATGGCGCGGGCGGCAGGATGCCCGTTCGCCCCCGCGCCCGGATTGACCGAGCGGCCGCCGGTGTCGCGGGTGCGGCTGTGGGACGGCAGCGAGCCCTGGCTGATCACCCGGTACGCCGATGTCCGCGCGGTGCTGGCGGATCCGCGGGTCAGCGTTGACGTGGCACAGCCCGGTTTTCCGCATACCAACGCGGTCAGCAAGGCACGCGACGCGCGGATGAAGACCTTGATGCAGCTGGATCCGCCGGAGCACCCGGCGCAGCGGCGGAGGCTGGCCCCGGAGTTCACCGTCCGGAGAATGGCGGCGCTGCGGCCGCGCATTCAGGAGCTGGTCGACGATCTCCTCGACCAACTGCTCGCCGGGCCGGATCCGGCCGATCTGGTCGAGTCGTTCGCGCTGCCGCTCCCCTCGCTCGTGATCTGCGAACTGCTCGGCGTTCCCTACGCGGATCGCGACTTTTTCCAAGGTGTCGCCCGCACCCTCGTCATGGACAACCCTGACCCGGCGCGCGCCGTGGCCGCCAGCGAAGAGCTGAATGCGTATCTGGAAGACCTCGTCGCCGCGAAAGCCGCTGCCCCGGGCGATGATCTGCTGAGCAAACTGGCCGCCTCGCCCGAACCGATGTCCCCGCGGGAAATCGCCGTGCTAGGTCAGCTTCTTCTCGTGGCAGGCCACGACACCACCGCGGCGATGATCGCGCTGGGCACGGCTGTGCTGCTGACGCACCCCGAGCAATTCCGCGACTCGTCCGCCGATCCGGTGGAGGAACTGTTGCGCTACTTGTCGATCACGCACACTGAAGCACGCCGCGTCGCGTTGGCGGACCTCGAGATCGGCGGGCAGCTGATCCGCGCGGGCGAGGGCATCATCGCGGTGAAGAGCACCGCGAACCGGGACCCGCTGGCCTTCCCGGACCCCGACCGCTTCGACGTCCGCCGCCCCGCCCGGCACCACGTCGCCTTCGGCTACGGACGGCACCTCTGCCTGGGCGCACCGCTGGCGCGGGTCGAACTGGAGATCGCGTTCTCGACATTGCGGCGCCGGGTGCCGGGGTTGGCATTGGCGGTGCCGGTGGATCGCTTGGAGTTCAAGGAGAACGCGGTTTTCTACTCGGTGCGCGAATTGCCGGTTACCTGGGGAGGTTTGCCGCTCGGATCCTCTCGCGGCTCGTCGGCGGGCGGATAGCCGACGCACGGCCCACGCCGAACCACCTCGGCGTGGGCCTCCCCCAGGACCGCCAAGACCGCCCCGGCAACCCCATCTTCTACTCGGTGCGCGAACTCCCCGTCATGTGGGCGAGCACATTGACGACATTGCCACCCGGATCCTCGACGAAAAACCGCAGCACTCCCCACGATTCCTCGGTCAGCGGATAAACCACCCGCAGCCCGCGCCGGATCGACTCGGCGTGGGCTGCTTCGACCGCTGCCGGATCGCCGAGATCAATTCCCCAGCGCGGCACGGGATCAGTGCTTCCGGGAGGAAGGACCAGCACCTGCGCGGCCGGGTGGTCGTTGCTGCGGAGGCCGAGAACGGGATCGTCCATGGCGACGTCCAGCCCCAGGACCTGGACGTAGAACTCGCGGGTCGCGGCGTCGTCGGGGCCCTCGCTGTAGGCGATGATGCGCTTGATCACCCGGTCAGCCTCGCAGGCCAAGGCAGCCGGCGGCTTGGAGAAATGGGAGCTAGCTGCCCGCGGAGTAGGCGATCCGGCGGTGCCGTCCGGGGCGTTGGACCCGCCAGTGCCGGCCGCGGGACGACGACCGGCTGGAGCCGCGGGCCTCGAGGGCCAGGTGACGCTCCGCGAACTGTTCGGCGGTGATGCTCATCAGAACGGGGTACTTGATTTCCCCGCGCAGCAACTCGGCGTCGCGGAGCCGGCCCTCTTCGCGGAAGCCCAGCTCGCCGTGCAGGGACAACGAGGCGAAGTTGCTTCCGTTGACGCTCACCTCGCACGCCCGGTACCGGCAGCGCTCGAACATGAACGCCAGCAGCAGCGCGACCGCGTCGGCGGCGTAACCGCAGCGGCGGTGCTGCGGGCCGATGCCGACGCCGTAGCTGAACCGGCCGGAGTATGGGTCCGTTTCGACCCACACCGAGCCGACCAGCGTCCGGTTGTGCAGGGTCTCGATCGCGAAGTGGAAGCCGTCCGGCGAGGAGTGCGCGCGGTGCGTCGCCCAGTGCCGGTAGCCGCCGACCTGCGGGTCCCGCGCCCGGACCGAGTCCCGGTCGAATCCGGCGAGGGTGCGCTGGTCGCCGGGACGGACCGCGCGCAGCCGCACCTTCCGTCCGACCTCGTCGACCCGCCACGGGGCGACGGCGCCGGACCCGGGCCGCCGAGACGCATTCGTGATCATCGGGGGTGATGGTACCGGGCCGGGTCCGGGCGGGTTTCAGGAGAATCCCCGATCGGCTCCGGGCGCGGTCACTCCTTGCAGTTTCCCTTGACCGGAGCGGGTTTGTCGGGATCGAACTGCCCCGGCTCCGGTGACAGCGACGGCCCGGTGAAGTCCGGGTCGGCGAACGCGGGGGCGAGCAGGCGCTGCTTGGCGGCGACGCACGAGACCTCGGTGGAGTACCCGCTGCTCTCGGCCAGCCACAGGCCCCGGCTGCCCGGTGCCCAGGCCGAACCGCTGCGCATGACGTAGTCCGCGTCGGTCCGCACGAACGGCTCCAGATCGCCCGGGCCTTCGATCACCCGGTTGCCGGGATCGAAGGCGTAGGCCACCACGTACGAGACGTGCAGGTACAACTCCCCGGCCTCGCCCGGCCGCACGGTCATCTTCCCGGTCATCCGGGGCGACACGGGCAGGAGACGGTAGCCGTCCTGCAGGTAGACCACGAGCGACTGCGGATCATCCTGGAGATGCGCCCTGCTGTCCGGGGCGAAAAGCCCGAGGTACCCGTCGGCGCGGTGCCCTTCCAGGACGTTCTTGTCGAACTGCGCGACCTCGACCGCGTGTTTGACCTGCTCCTGCGCGTCCCCGACCTGCTTCGCGGAGAACGTGCCGACCTTCGCCGGGGCCGGGACCGCCAGCCCGGCGATGCCCTCGGGCCAGTTCTGCGCCGGGGTGTTGAGGAACGGCCTGGACAGGTCGACGTGCGCGGAGTCGGGAAGGCTGGTCGGCGCGGGCGCGGTGGTGGTCGACACCGGCGCGGCCGGAGTGCTCCCGGCGACCTCCTCCGCCCTCGTCCCCTGCTTCCACAGGTAGAACCCCGCCCCCGCCACGACGACGACCACGGCCGCCCAGATGGCCGCCAGCCTGCGCCAGCGCGTCCGGCGACGCTGCCGGCGCAGGCCGGTCCAGGCTTCCTTCTCGGCGTGCCGCTGCCAATCCGGGTCCATCAGCTCCGGATGGTTTTCGATGTTGTGCTCGTCCACTCGCTCCGCCTGTCTCGTCGATCCCGCCTCGAAAGATCGACAACCGCGAGCAGGCGTTACGGGCGGCGGACCTTCGCAACCAATTCGGAATCCAGCCGGGGCTCAAATCAATTTGCACGGAATGTCGGCATTTTCGTCGAGATGATACGAAGCGCACACGCGGTGGTAACCGTCCGCGATGACGAGGTCGTCGGCCGTCGCGAACCCGGGGTGGCCGTGCCCGCGGACGAGCAGGACCGGCGACAGCGCCTTGCCGCCCTTGACCTTCTCGAGGTCGCTCGCGACGTGCGCGTTGTCCTCCGGCAGCAGCTTCAGCCTGCTGGCCCGGAGGATGTCCTTCGCCTTGCGGTGCGTCAGTTCCGCTTCTTTCAGCTGATCGACCAGCTTGGTCGCGACGTCCTCGGCGGCGACCAGGGTGAGATAGTCGAATGCGGCCGGATAATCGTGCTCGTCCGGTTCGTCTTTCCAGTGCTCTTTCACGACGCCTCCCTCGTTTTCGGCGGAAGCCATTGTCGTCCGGTCCGGGGCGGACGGGCCAGGTCCGTCGCCCGTCTGCGAAGCCGTCAGCGGCGGATCAGCCCGCGCGCCTTCCCCGCCGCCACCGCCGCCGTCCGGGAATCCACTCCCAGTTTCGCGTAAATGTGCACCAGATGCGATTTCACCGTGGCCTGGCTCAAAAACAGCCGTTTGCTGATCTCCAGGTTCGACAATCCGTCGGCGACCAGACCGAGCACCTCGATTTCCCGCGGCGACAGCGCGGCCGCCGGGGTGCGCATGCGGTTCATCAGCCGGTGGGCGACCGCGGGAGCCAGGACGGTCTGTCCGGCAGCGGCGTTGCGCACCGCGGCGGCGAGGTCTTCCGGCGGGGCGTCCTTCAACAGGTACCCGGTCGCGCCCGCTTCGATGGCGGCCAGGATGTCGCCGTCGGTGTCGTAGGTCGTCAGGACCAGGACTTTCGGCGCGTCCGCCGCCGCGGTGATCTGCGCGGTCGCTTCGGAACCGGGCATTCCGGAGCCGAATTGGAGGTCCATCAGGACGACATCCACGCCGCCCGCGAGCCGCACGGCTTCCTCCGCCGAGGACGCCTCGGCGACGACTTCCAGGTCCGGTTCGGTTTCCAGCACGGCGCGCAATCCGGCGCGGACGACCGGATGGTCGTCGGCCAGCAGGAGGCGGATCATCGCGAGTCCACCGGGAAGCTCACGGCCAGCGCGGTGCCGTTGCCGGGCGCCGATTCCACTGTCCACGAGCCGCCGAGGGAGCGGGCCCGGGCGCGCATGGCGGGCAGACCGAATCCGCTGCCGCCGCGCACTTCCTGCGAGTCGAAACCAATGCCGTCGTCCACGGCGTCCAGGGTGATGCTCGTGTCCATGTAACTCAAGGTCAGCTCGGCCCGGCTCGCGGCGGCGTGCCGGACAGTGTTGGCCAGCGCCGACTGCGCGATGCGCAGCAACGCGACCTCATACGCGGTGGGCACGTCGAACGGGGTGCCGCTGAGGTGAAAGTGGACGGTCAGGCCGGAACGTTGTTGCGTGGTCGCGCATAGACGTTCCAGCGCCGCGGGCAACGAAGCGCCTTCCAGTTCGACCGGGGCCAGGGCGTAGACGAGACGGCGGGCTTCGGTGAGATTGTCCTGGGCGGCTTGCCGGGCCTGAGCGACGTGCGGAACCGCGGCCTCGGGACGGTCCGGCAGCGCGCGTTCGGCCGCCCGGAGCAGCAGGTGGATGCTCGACAGACCCTGCGCCAGGGTGTCGTGGATTTCCCGTGCCAATCGTTCGCGTTCGGCGAGGACTCCGGCGGAATGTTCCATCGCGGCCAGGTCGTTGCGGGTCTCGCGCAGCTCCTCGATGAGCTGCCGCCGTTGCTCGCTTTCGCGGTAGAGCACCTGGTAACCGAGCACAGTGGCGATCGCGACCGCGGCCCCGAGCGTCGGGCCGAGGAGCACGCCGACGCTGAACCCGCCTTGGTGCCAGGTGAAACCGGCGATCGCCAGCACCGTGGTCAGCGCGACGACGGCCGGGCCCCAGCGCGTCGGCAGCAGGTGCATTTGCAGGAAGTACAGCGGGAAAGCCAGCCACACGCCGTCCGGGGTGAGCCACAGCAGCACGAGCCACGCGACGCCCAGCACGGCCAGCCATCCGGCCGTCGCGCCCGGGAACCGGCCGATCCGGGGCAGCAGCGGGCCCACGGTGTAGACGCCGCCCATCGCCAGCGCCCCGGCCAGCACCGCGGGCGCGTGCGGCTGGCCCTCGGCGAACGCGCGCGCGACGGCGAGCACCAGCAGCCCGGCCAGCAGGAGGTGCAGGCAGACGCGCAGCACGCGCAACGGCCGGTCGAGGGTCTGCGGGTTCACGAAAGCGGCTACCTCCCCGGTCGATTGTCCGTGTCCCGGGCGGAATCCGCATCAATCGAAAGGTTGAGCGGCGCGTGCACCCATCGATGCGCCGGAGACCGTCCGCGGCGCGATGTCCCCGCGCCCGGGTCGGCCGATGCTGGGAAGCACACCGAAAAGGAAGGGACGCACATGTTCGTCGCGTGGCGGGATCTGCGCTTCGCCAAGGGGCGGTTCGCGTTGATGGGGACCGTCGTCGTGCTGATGACGTTGCTGGTCGGGCTGTTGTCCGGGCTCACCTCGGGACTGGCCGAGAAGAGCACGTCCGCGATCACCGGGCTGGCGGCCGACCATCTGGTCTTCGCCGATCCCGGCAGCGGCTCGCTCTCGTTTGGACAGTCCACAGTGACCCGCGAGCAGGCCGAACAGTACGCCCGGATGCCCGGAGTGACCAGTGCGGAACCGATCGCGATCAGCACCGCCAGCGCGGCGGCCGGCGAGCGCACCGCGACGTTGGCGGCATTCGGAGTCCGGAACTCGAGGCCGGGCACGGTCGTCTTGTCGACGAGCGCCGCGGACGCGTTGAAGGCACGAGAAGGCGACCAGCTCACGCTGCAAGGCCAGAAAGTCACCGTGTCCGCCATCGACGGAGACGCGTCCTACAGCCATCTCCCGGTGGTGTGGACGCACTTCGCCGGTCCAAACGCGACAGTGCTCGCGGTGGCCGCCGATTCGTCCGCCGACCTCTCCGCCGCGGACGCGCGTCTCGGCACCCGCACCGTCACGAAGGACGACGCGTTGTCCGCGATCGGCTCCTACTCGGCGGAAAACGGCTCGCTCCAGCTCATGCGCGGCTTCCTGTTCGTGATCTCCGCGCTGGTGATCGGCGCGTTCTTCACCGTGTGGACGATCCAGCGCAGCCGCGACATCGCGGTGCTGAAAGCACTCGGCGCGACCACGAAGTACCTGCTGCGAGACGCGCTCGGGCAAGCCGTCGTGCTGCTGATCGGCGGAACCGCGCTCGGGACCGGGCTCGCCGCCGCGCTCGGAGCGGTCGCGTCGGAAACGGTGCCGTTCGTGCTCAGCGTGGGCACGTTGCTCGGCCCGGCCGCGGTGCTCGTGGTCCTCGGGGTGCTCGGCGCCGCGCTGGCGGTCCGCCGCATCACCTCCGTCGACCCGCTGACCGCACTGACCTCCGGAGCGCACTGATGAGCCTGCACCTGTCCGGCATCACCCTCACCTACCCCGACGGCGATTCCCGCCTCACCGCCCTCGACCAGGTCCACCTCCACGTGCCCGCCGGGAACGTCGCCGCGGTGGTCGGGCCGTCCGGCTCCGGCAAATCGAGCCTGCTCGCCGTCGCCGCGACGCTCATCCGGCCCGATCGCGGACGCGTGGTCGTCGGCGGCGTCGACACCACCGGCCTGGACCGGGCCGCGCTGGCGGAACTGCGGCGCACCAAGATCGGGATCGTGTTCCAGCAGCCGAATCTGCTCGCGTCGCTCACCGCGGCGGAACAGCTGGAAGTCATGGCGCACCTGAACGGAACACCGCGCGGCGAAGCGGCGAAACGCGCGAAGGAACTGCTCGACGCCGTCGGGCTCGCCGACCGGGCGACCCACCGGCCGGGGCGGCTTTCCGGCGGACAGCAGCAGCGGGTGAACATCGCGCGGGCGTTGATGAACGAGCCCGCCGTGCTGCTGGTCGACGAACCGACCAGCGCGCTGGACCGGGACCGCGGCGCGGCGGTCGTCGATCTGCTCACTACGATCACGCACCAACAGGCGACGGCAACCGTGCTGGTCACCCACGACCGCTCCCACCTCGAAGGGGTCGACTCGGTGCACGAGGTCGTCGACGGACGGATCCACCAGCCGGCCCGGGCCGGCGCCGAGGAGAACCGATGACGAAGAAGATCTACTGGGCCGCCGCGATCTACACGATCCTCGGCCTGCTCGGCGGGCTGTACTACCGCGAGCTGACCAAGGCGGAGCACTTCACCGGCGACACCCAGCTGTCCATTGTGCACACCCACCTGCTCGCGCTCGGGACGCTCGTGTTCCTGATCGTCCTGGTGCTGGACAAGGTGTTCACGCTGTCGGCGACGAGGTCGTTCGCGCCGTTCTTCTGGATTTACCACGCCGGGATGCTGGTCACGGTCGGCGGGATGGTCGTGCACGGCACGCTCACCGTGCTGGGCAAGGAATCCGGCGCGGCGATCGCCGGGATCGCCGGGCTGGGGCACATCCTGCTGACGGTCGCATTCGTGTTGCTGTTCGTCGGCCTCCACGGGCGCATCTGGAAGCCCGCCGAGACAAAGGCGTGACGTGAAGGACTCCTTGAGGGAATCTGATTCCCTCAAGGAGTCCTTCACGGGCCTACTGGCGGCGGAAGGTGACCGCCGCCAGGGCAGCACCGGCGAGGGCAATCACGGCCGAGCCGATGAACGCCACCGAGTAGCCGTTCGTCAACGCCGCCGGGTCGCCGAGCGCGCCCGCGCCCGAGGCGGCCGCCAGCGCGGTCATCACGGCCAGTCCCAGCGCCGAACCCACCTGGTAGCCGGTGTTCACGATCCCCGACGCGAGGCCGCCTTCTTCCGGCCGGGCCGCGGAAATCGCCGTGCTGAGCGACGGGATGAACGCCAGCGACATCCCCAGGGCCGCGACCAGCGACGCGGGCAGGACGTCGACCCAGAAGGTGCCCTCCGCGCGCACCAGCGCGAGCCAGCCCAGCCCGATCGCCAGCAGCAGCAATCCGGCGACGATCGGCGGCTTCGGGCCGAACCGGCCGATCACCCGCGGGGCCAGCGCGATCATCCCCAGCATGATCAGCGCGGTCATCGGCAGCAGCGCCGCACCCGCCGGGAAGGCGCGGAAGCCGAGCACCTGCTGCAGGTAGAGGTTCAGGAAGAACCACATCGGAATCCACGCCGCGCCGAGGAACACCTGCGCGAGGTTGGCCGCGCCGAGCCGCGGGGCGCGGAAGATCGACAGCCGCATCAGCGGGGTGCGGGCTTTCGCCTGCCGGACAACGAAAACCGCGAGCAGCGCGAGACCGGCCGCGACCGCGATCCCGGTGGCCGCCCAGCCCGCCTCCGGAGCGCGGACGATCCCGTACACCAGCGTGCCCAAGCCGAGCGTGACCGTCAGCGCGCCGAAAACGTCAACGGTGCCTCGGGTCCCGGTCGCTCCCCCGGGCAGCACGGCGCGAGTGGCGAACAGCGCGAGCAGCGCGATCGGCACGTTCAGGTAGAACACCCACGGCCACGACAGGTACTCGGTGATCACCCCGCCGAGGAACACTCCCGCGGTGCCGCCGGCCGGAGCCGCCGCGCCGTACAGGGCAAGGGCTTTCGTGAGTTCCTTCGGGTTGCTGCCGAAGAGCATCATCAGCAGCGTCAGCGCGGATGGGGCGATGAGCGCGGCTCCCGCGCCCTGCACGACCCGGCCGGCGAGTTCGACCGGCACGTTCCCAGCGGCTCCGGCGAGCACCGAACCGGCCAGAAGAATCGCCCATCCGGCGGCGAAGAGCTTTCTGGCGCCGAACAAATCCGAGAGCCGCCCGCCGAGCAGCAGCAGGCCGCCGAAGGCGATCACGTAGGCGTTGAAGACCCACGACAGCGTGCTGGGCGTGAAGCCGAGGGCATCGCGCATGCGCGGCAGCGCGACGCCGATGATCGAGGTATCCATGATCACCATGAACTGGGCCAGGGCGATCAGTCCGAGCGCCCACCAGCGGAGCGCGTTCGGCCGGGTTTCTTGGGCAGTGGTCATCGTCTTTCGCTTTCTCTTCAAGGGGAACGGCAGCACGGCATGCGGCTGCTCAGCGGTGGCTGTGGTGGTCGTGGCGGCCGGGCGCGGCGAGCCCGGCGTCGAGGACGAAGGCGGCGGTGCGCACGACGCCCTCGGCCTGGAAGTCCAGGTACAGCAGGTACCGGCCGGTCGTCGGAGCCTCGGCGTGGAAGCGGATTTCCCCGGGCTTCCCGTCGTCGAGCGCGTGGATGTGCAGGTAGGCGAGGTCGCCCTGGCGCAGCGCGACCAGGTGCCCGAACGACCCCAGGTACGGCTCCAGGTCGGTGACCGGCCGACCGTCCCTGGTTACGCGGGCGGTCAGCAGCGTTCCGGCCCCAGCCGCGAGCGTGCCGTCGAGGGTCACCTCGTAGCCGTCGACGACGCTCGTAGCGATCGGTTCCGCGGCCTGCGGCTGGTAATCCCCGGCCACCTCGACCGTCCGCGACAGCGTCACGCTTTCCCCGCCCGCGGGGGTCAGGTCGGTGAACACGCGGTAGGTGCCCGCCGCCTCCCAGGTCCACGGGATCTTCCAGACACCGGTTTCCGGGTCGAGCACCGGATGGCGGTGCCGGAAATGCGCGCCGTCGTTGCGAACCACGATCAGGTGCAACTGCTTGCCGTGCGCCTCCTCGTATTTGGTTACCGGCTGTCCGTCGGCGGTGGCGACAGTGAACGACAGCTCGCCGTCCTCCCCCGCCGTCGCCGGGGCGCGCACCACGCCGAGCTGGACTTCGCCGGTCGAAAGTGCGGTGCCGTTGACGTTCATCGGACTCTCCTTCGTTCGTTCTCGACGGCACGAACTGTATACCCCCTGGGGGTATTTAGAAGTGTGTCCTGGGTCTCCTTTCGGGCGACCCCGGCCCTTGTCTCGGGCTGAGACCGGCGTTACGCTTCGTCGACGGCGGTGCGCCCGCACCGCCCGTTCCGTTCGCTCTCGAGGAGGTGCGCGATGCTGCTGACTTCCGGACAGCTCGCCGACCTCCGTCAGCGCACGCGCCAGTCCGCCTGGAACAAGGGGCGCGTCGCGCACGGCTGGCCAACGCGCCGCTGAGCGGTCTCCCCCGCTCGGCCGCGCTCGCGCACGGGCTCGCGTCCCGTTGCCGCTCTTTCCCACGGTCCCCTGACCTGCGCAGATGGCGCGTCGGCGGCCGTGGCCCAGCCGAGAGAAGACGAGAGGAACTCCGATGGTCGACCCCGAGGTGACCGTCAACGGGAAACGCACCGCGATCGGCGCCGTTCCCGTGCACACCACGGCACTGGACTGGCTCCGCGGACAGGGCCTGACCAGTTGCAAGGAGGGCTGCGCCGAGGGCGAATGCGGCGCGTGCGCGATCCTGGTCGCGCGGCCCGGCGTCGAATCCCCGACGGACCTGGTCGCGATCAACGCGTGCCTCGCCCCGGTCGGATCCCTGGACGGGCAGGAAGTCTGGACGGCCGAGGGTCTCGGGTCAACCGCGGACTTGCACCCGGTGCAGCACGAAATGGCCGTGCGCGGCGGATCCCAGTGCGGCTACTGCACTCCCGGCTTCGTCTGCAGCATGGCCGCCGAGTACTACCGCAGCGACCGCGACGCGACCAGCGACGACCACGCGCCGAACGGTTTCGACATCCACGCGCTGAGCGGAAACCTCTGCCGCTGCACCGGATACCGGCCGATCCGCGACGCCGCGCACGCGCTCGGCGCTCCCCCGGCCGAGGATCCGCTCGCGCAGCGGCGGACCTGCCGCGCGCCGGAACCCGTTGCGACCCAGCTGCACAGCGACGGCCGGGACTATCTCCGACCGGCCAGCTGGGCCGAAGCACTGCAGCTGCGCCACGACCGTCCTGACGCGACTTTCGTGGCCGGGTCGACGGACTGGGGCGTCGAGGTCAACATCCGCGGCGTCCGCGCGGACTGCGTCGTCGCCATCGACCGCGTGCCGGAACTGCAGGTGCTGGACATCGGCGCGGACACGATCGAAATCGGGGCCGGGCTGAGCCTCACCGAAATGGACCGCCGCCTCGACGGCCGGGTGCCGCTGCTGAGCCAGCTGATCCCGCAGTTCGCGTCGCGGCTGATCCGGAACGCCGCGACGCTCGGCGGCAACCTCGGCACCGGCTCGCCGATCGGCGACTCCGCGCCGGTGCTGCTCGCCCTCGGCGCGCGGGTCGTTCTGTCCTCTGTAGACGGTGAACGCGAGGTGCCGCTCGACGAGTACTTCACCGGATACCGGCAGAGCGTGCGACGGCCGGACGAGCTGATCCGTTCGGTGCGGATTCCCTTGCCGCTGGCGGGAACCACCGCGTTCCACAAGGTCGCCAAGCGTCGGTTCGACGATATTTCCAGCGTCGCCGTCGCGTTCGCGCTCGACATCGAAGACGGTCTCGTCCGCACCGCCCAGATCGGACTCGGCGGGGTCGCCGCGACGCCGATTCGCGCCAAAGCCACCGAAGCGGCGCTCGTCGGACAGTCCTGGAACGAGGAAACCGTCCGCGCCGCAGCGGAAATCCTGCGCGGCGAAGGCACACCGATGGACGACCACCGCGCGAGCGCCGCCTACCGCGCCGCGACCTTGGGCCGCAGCCTGCTGAAACTTCACGCCGACTCTCTCGAGGGAGCACGAGCATGAGCGCACTCTCCGAACGCCCGGAAAGCCCGTCCGTCGGGATCGCCCGGCCGCACGAAGCCGCCGCGGCGCACGTCCGCGGCACCGCGCTGTACACCGACGACCTCGTCGCCCGCACGAAAGACGTCCTGCACGCATACCCCGTACAGGTAACCGAGGCGCACGCGAAGGTGCTCGCGATCCGCACCGAGGCGGCGGACGCCGTGCCCGGCGTGGTTCGCGTGCTCACCGCGGCGGATGTCCCTGGCGTCAACGATTCCGGCGTGCACCACGAC
This sequence comes from Amycolatopsis sp. AA4, assembly GCF_002796545.1. Taxonomy (GTDB): domain Bacteria; phylum Actinomycetota; class Actinomycetes; order Mycobacteriales; family Pseudonocardiaceae; genus Amycolatopsis. Next base: position 2,616,424 of record NZ_CP024894.1, on the reverse strand, counting down.
GAACCGCTGTTCCCGTCCGAGGTGATGTTCTACGGCCACGCGGTGTGCTGGGTGCTCGGCGAGACGCTGGAGGCGGCGCGGCTGGGCGCGGCGGCGGTCGAGGTGGACCTCGAAGCGCTGCCGTCGCTGGTGACCGTCGGCGAGGCGATCGCCGCGGGCAGCTTCCAGGGCGAGCCGCGGGTGGTGGCGCGCGGCGACGTCGACGCGGGGATGGCCGGTTCGGCGCACGTTTTCCGCGGCGAGTTCGACTTCGCCGGCCAGGAGCATTTCTACCTGGAAACCCAGTGCGCGCTGGCGCACGTCGACGAGTCCGACCAGATTTTCGTGCAGAGCAGCACGCAGCATCCGTCGGAAACGCAGGACATCGTGGCGCACGTGCTGGGCAAGCACAGCCACGAGGTCACCGTGCAGAGCCTGCGGATGGGCGGCGGGTTCGGCGGCAAGGAATGGCAGCCGCACGGATACGCCGCCGTCGCCGCGCTCGGCGCGACGCTCACCGGACGGCCGGTGCGGCTGCGGCTGACCCGCACCCAGGACATGACGATGACCGGCAAGCGGCACGGTTTTCACGCCGAATGGAGCGTCGGTTTCGACTCCGACGGCAAGCTTCAGGCGCTGGACGTCGTGCTGACGGCGGACGGCGGCTGGAGCCTCGACCTGTCCGAGCCGGTGCTCGCCCGCGCGCTGTGCCACGTCGACAACGCGTACTGGATCCCGCACGTCCGCGCGATGGGGCGGATCGCGAAGACGAACAAGACGTCGCAGACCGCGTTCCGCGGCTTCGGCGGGCCGCAGGGAATGCTGGTGATCGAGGACATCCTCGGCCGCTGCGCGCCGCTGCTCGGCATCGATCCGACCGAACTTCGGCGGCGCAACTTCTACTCCGAGGGCCAGGAAACGCCGTACGGGATGCCGGTGCGGCACCCGGAACGCATCCACCGGATCTGGCAGCAACTGCTCGACTCGGGCGACGCCGAGCGTCGGCAGGCCGAGATCGCCGCGTACAACGCGAAGCACGCGCATTCTAAGCGCGGCCTCGCGATCACGCCGGTGAAGTTCGGGATTTCCTTCAACCTGACGGCGTTCAACCAGGCCGGCGCGCTGGTGCACGTGTACAAGGACGGCTCGGTCCTGATCAACCATGGCGGCACCGAAATGGGCCAGGGCCTGCACACGAAGATGCTGCAGGTGGCCGCGACCGCCCTGGGCGTGCCGCCGGAGAAGGTGCGGCTGGCCCCGACCCGGACCGACAAGGTGCCGAACACCTCGGCCACCGCGGCGAGTTCCGGCGCGGACCTCAACGGCGGCGCGGTCAAGAACGCCTGCGAGCAGATCCGCGACCGGCTGCTCGCCGTCGCGGCGGGCAAGCTCGGCGTCCCGGAAAGCGACGTCCGGATCGTCCGCGGCGCCGCGCGCACCCCGTCCGGCGAGGAACTCGGCTGGGACGAACTCGTGCACGCGGCCTACTTCGACCGGGTGCACCTTTCCGCCGCCGGGTACTACCGGACCGAGGGCCTGAGCTGGGATTCCGCGACGATGAGCGGCACCCCGTTCAAGTACTTCGCCTACGGCGCGGCGCTCGCCGAGGTCGAGGTGGACGACTTCACCGGCGCGTACCGGACACGGCGGGTCGACATCGTGCACGACGTCGGCGACAGCCTGTCCCCGCTGATCGACATCGGCCAGATCGAGGGCGGGTTCGTGCAGGGCATGGGCTGGCTGACGCTGGAAGACCTGCGCTGGGACGAGTCCGACCGGCCCTCGCGCGGACGGCTCGCGACCCAGGCGGCGAGCACGTACAAACTGCCGAGCCTGTCGGAGATGCCGGAGGTCTTCAACGTCACACTGCTGACCGATGCCGCGGAAGACGGCGCGGTCTACGGCTCGAAGGCGGTCGGCGAACCGCCGTTGATGCTGGCCTTCGCGGTGCGGGAAGCGCTGCGGCAGGCGGTCGCCGCGTTCGGCGAACCCGGGCACAGCGTCGACCTCGCGTCCCCGGCGACGCCGGAGGCCGTGTTCTGGGCGATCGATCGCGCAGTCACCGCCGCTCCGGAGGTCGAGGAGCAGGTACCGGATCTGGTGGGCCAGCCATGAACTGGCTCAGCGCGGTCCAGCACCTGCGGGACGCGGGGCTGCCGGGCGTACTCGTCACCGTGACGTCCTCGCGCGGGCACACCCCGCGCGAGGGCGGCGCGAAAATGGTGGTCGGCACCGCGGAAACCCACGGCACGATCGGCGGCGGCAACGCCGAGGCGGTCGCGATCGAGCAGGCCCGGGAACTGTTGCGGGACAACGCGACCGCGCCGGTGCTGCAAACGCTTTCGCTGTCCGACAAGGCTCCTTACCAGCATGGCGTGCAATGCTGCGGAGGCACGATGACGCTGTTGTTCGAACCGCTGCCGGTGCGGCCCGCGGTGGCGGTCTTCGGAGTCGGGCACGTCGGCCTGGAGCTGGCGCGGGTGCTCGCCCGGCACGAGGTTTCGCTGCACCTGATCGACAGCCGTCCGGCGCAGCTGACCCCGGAACGGCTGGCCGTGCTCGACGACGCGGTGGCGAGCGTGCACGTCCACCAGGTCCCGTTGCTGCCGGAAACCGTGCTGTCCGAACTGCCGGCGGGCACGCACGTGCTGATCATGACGCACGACCACGCCGAGGACATCGCGCTGTGCGACGCGGCGCTGCGCAGCGGCACGTGCGGATCGATCGGGCTGATCGGGTCCGCCGGGAAATGGTCGCGGTTCCGGAAGCGGCTGACCGACCTCGGGCACGACGAGGCCGCGCTGTCCCGGATCACGACGCCGATCGGGCTTCCGGACCTGACCGGGAAGGAACCGGCGGTGATCGCGGTGAGCGTCGCGGCCTCGTTGCTGCAGAAATTCCAGGCGCGCGTCCAGCCGGGCGCGCTTCAGGCGTAAATCGCTTGCTTGCCCCCGGGAGCACGACTGGGATACGGGGAGACACCGTCAGCTCCTGGGGGCCTCCTGCGATGGAAATCCGGCGCAACAACGATTACGACCTCTTCTTCAGCACCGTCCAGGCTGCGTTCGGCCGCTACTGGCCCGAGTCGCCGGGCAGCGGCATCCTGGGCGCGTTCGAGAGCGAACGGAGCTTGATCGCCCACGCGCCGGACGGGAAGGCGGTCGGCACCACCGGCGCGCACTCCTTCGACCTCACGCTGCCGGGCGACGTGCTCGCCTCCGCCGCCGGGGTGACCGCTGTCGGGGTGCTTCCGACGCATCGGCGGCAGGGCGTGCTCCGCGCGTTGATGCAGGAACACCTGGCCGACGTCCGCGCCCGCGGCGAGTTCCTGTCGGTGCTGCTCTGCTCCGAAGCGGTGATCTACCGGCGGTTCGGCTACGGCCCGGCGACCTACACCGAGCAGATGACCGTCGAACGGCACCGCTCCGCTTTCGGCGCCCCGCGCGGGGGTTCGGCGGTCGCGACCGGCTCCGTCGAACTGCTCCGGCGCGTCGACTGCGGCGAGTTGCTGGAAGAGATCTACGACCGCTACCGGCGCACCCAGCCGGGCGCGTTGTCGAGGCCGCACCGCTGGTGGGCACTGGGCGCGGGACACCCGCCGACCGGCCCGGAACCGCGGTACCTCGCCGTGCACCGGGACGCCGACGGGACCGCGGACGGATATGCGAGCTACCTGGTCACCGACGGCGTCCTGACGGTCGACGAGGTCATCGCGGTGGACGACGCCGCTTTCACCTCGCTCACCCAATACCTGCTGGGGCACGACCTGGTCAAGAAGATCGACTTCAAGCATCTCCCGCCGGGAAACCCGCTGCGCTGGCAGCTGGCCGACCTGCGCGCGGGCGAGCCCACCACGACGGACTGGCTCTGGGTCCGGCTGCTGGACGTCCCGCGCGCGCTGACCACTCGCGGCTGGTTCGCGGACGGTTCGCTGGTCCTGGACGTGACCGACCCGTTCCTGGAGGAGCACGGCCGGTACCGGCTGACGGTCCGGGACGGCAAGGCCGAGTGCGTACGGACGGACCTCGCGCCGGATCTGTCGCTGGACGTGAGCGATCTGGGGTCGATCTACCTCGGCGGGACGGTGCCGAGCGTGCTGGTCCGGGCCGGACATGTGCGGGCGCACAACGGAGAGGCAGCCGGAGCGGCGGATGCGTTGTTCCGTTCGGATCGCGCGCCGCACTGCGTGCACTGGTTCTAAGCCAGCACCTCAGCCGCCAACCGGCGGGCGTACGCGGCGTCGAGGCCCTCCGGGCGGAACAGGATCCGGTACATGATCGGAGCCACCACCCGGTCCATCACCGTGTCCGCCGCCGGGGCCGGCTCGCCCCGGGCGGCCGCGCGGGCCAGGACGACTTCCACCTGGTCGACGGCGTAGGCCGAGCACTGTCCGGCGTTGCTTCCGTCCGGGTCGCCGAGCAGCGCGTCGCGGATGTAGGCCCGGCCGGCGGGCGAGGACATTTCGTCCAGGAACAGCTCGGTCCACGCCGTGAGGTCCGCGGCCAGCGAACCGTGGTCCTCCGGCGGGGCTTCCGGGCGCAGCCGCTCGACCGCGACGTCCGACAGGAGTTCCTGCAGGTCGCCCCACCGCCGGTAGATCGTCGACGGCGTGACGCCCGCCCGCGCGGCGACCTGCGGCACGGTCAGCGCGTCCCGGCCCGCTTCGGCGATCAGGTCGCGGACGGCGGCGTGCACCGACTCCTGGACTCGCGCGCTGCGCCCGCCCGGACGCACCATCCGCTTCTGGCTCACCTTGTCACTGTAAGGCGCGCCCGTTCCAAGGCGTGTCCGGTCCGCAGCAGCACGGACTCGCCATGCGACCGGGCGAGAAGCTGCAGGCCGATCGGCAATCCGTCGGGATCGTCGCCGACCGGAAGCGTCAACGCTGGCACGCCGGTGATGTTCGCGGGGGCCGAGAGCCGTACGTACGCGTCCGAGACTGCTTCGACACTCCCGTCGGACCACGTGACGGTCTCCTGTCCGGCCGGGACGGCGGTCATCGGGACGGTCGGTGCGGCGAGGACGTCGATCTTGTCGAACAGCCGCGTCCATTCCTGGCGCATGAGGGTGCGGGACCGTTGGGCGCGCAGGTAATCCCCCGCGCTCATCAGCTCGCCCGCCTCCAGCAGGACGCGGACGTCCGCGGCGTACTGGTCCGGCACGGTGCGCAGGCTCCGCTCGTGATACGCCGTGGCCTCGGGGACCATCAGGCCCCACTGCGTTGCCTGCAGGTACCGGGTCATCGGGATTTCGACGTCGACCAGCTCGGCACCCAGTTCGGCGAGATGGTCGATCGCCTCGCGGACAGCGGCTTCCACGGCCGGGTCGACGTGGTCGAAGTAGTAGTTGCCGGGGACTCCGACGCGCAGCCCGGTGAGGTCGTCGCCGATTGAGAACGACTGTCCAATCAGGACAGACAACACCAGTGCCGCGTCCTCGACGGTGCGGGTGATCGGGCCGACGTGGTCCAGCGACCAGGACAGCGAGGTCACGCCGTTGCGCGGGATGAGCCCGTACGTCGGTTTCAGGCCGACGACACCGTTCAGCGCGGCGGGGACCCGGATCGAACCGCCGGTGTCGGTGCCCATCGCGAACGTCGCGGCCCCGGCGGCGACGGCAACAGCGGAACCGCCGCTGGATCCCCCGGCTACGCGGGACGGGTTGCGGGCGTTGTGGGTCTGCGGAGTCGTGAGGCCGTAGGCGAATTCGTGGGTGTGGGTTTTGCCGAGCAGGACCGCTCCGGCGGCCTTGAGCTGGGCGGCGACGGTGCTGTCCCGCTCGGCGCGATGTCCGGCGCGCACCTGGGAACTGGCGGTGGTCGCGGTACCGGCGACGTCGATCAGGTCCTTCAAGCCCATCGGGATGCCGTGCAGCGGGCCGTGGATTTCGCCCAGCTCCGCGGCTTCGGCACGGGCCCGGTCGGCGTCCACCGTGACGTACGCGCGCAACCGCGGTTCGACCTCGTCGATGCGGGCCAGGACGTCCTCGACCAGTTCGGCGGGTGAGACCCGCCGGTCCCGGATCGCGGCGGACGCTTCGGCGAGAGTGAGGTCAGCCAGCGACATGACGGACGCCCTCCTCCGCGCGGTAGGTGGAAGCCGGTGCGGTGTCGCCGAAATCCAGGTCGCGCAGAACGGACACGACGGAGTGGATGTGGTTGGCGACGGCGGCCACGTCGGTATGCCGGGCATCGGCCAGCGGCAATCCGGCTCGGGCGGCGAGCCGCGCGGTCTCGGCGGGGGTCAGGTCGGACACGAGCACTCCTAAAAGCTAAGGGTTTGCGTTAAGCGACGATAGCCACTACTGTCGCTTAACGCAAACATGTTGCGTTAAGGAGGCACGGGCCCATGTCCTGGACCATCGGCGAGATCGCTGTCCACCGGATCGACGAGATCGAATTCCCCGCCGCGACCGGGCCGTGGCTGCTCCCCGGCGCGACGGCCGAGGTCGTCTCGGGCGAGGACTGGCTGCGTCCGGATTTCGCCGACGGCGGCGCGATCCGCTTGCACAGCCACAGTTTCGCGTTCGAGAAGGACGGGATGAAGATCCTCGTCGACACCGGGATCGGCAACGGGAAAACGCGCGCCAACCCGGCGTGGCACGACCTCGACACCGGATATCCGGACGCGCTCGCCGCCGCCGGGTTCGCCCCGGACGACGTGGACCTCGTGCTGCTCACCCACCTGCACGCCGACCACGTCGGCTGGAACACCCGCGAGCAGGACGGCGAGTGGGTGCCGACGTTCGCCTCCGCCCGGTACGTCACGGCCCGCGCCGAGCGCGAGTTCTGGGCGGGCTACGCCATGGACGCGGCGCGGCGGCAGATGTTCGAGGACTCGGTGCTGCCGGTCGAGCGCGCCGGCCTGCTGGACCTCGTCGACGTCCCCTATGCCGGGGTGGAAATCGTGTCCGGCGTGCGACTGCGGCCGACGCCGGGGCACACCCCTGGGCACGTGTCGGTCGAGCTGACCAGCTCCGGCGAAACCGCGCTGATCACCGGGGACGCGGTGCACCATCCGGTGCAGTTCGCGCACCCGGAGATCGGCGCGTCGGTGGACATCGACCCGGCGGAATCCGAGAAAACCCGCCGCCGTCTCCTCGCCGAACTGGCCGATTCGGGCGCTCTCGTGCTGGGCACGCACTTCACCCCGCCCACCGGCGGCCGCGTGGTCTCGCACGGCTCCGGCTACCGGCTCGCGGAACGTCCGTGAAGGGCTCCTTGAGGGAATCTACTTCCCTCAAGGAGCCCTTCACGGACCTCAGGACAGGTGGGCGGGCAGGCCCGCGACTGCCTCGCTGATCGCCGCGTCGAACGCGTCCGCGAGCGAGTCCGGCGAGATTTCCGTGCTGTACACGACGATCGACCGGCCCGGATCGATTTCCAGCACGTCGACCGTGCCCAGGTGGTCGGTGACGGGGAGGTCGCCGCCGGTTACCCGGTACTGCAGCCGCCGCCGGGCTGGGTCGTGCGTGACGACGGCCTCTTCCAGGACCGAACCATCCCCCAAGACCACGGTGCGCTGCCGCGTGTCTCCGGTGGAGGACTTCATGGACGGGAACCAGTCGGCGACCGCCGCGGTATCGCCGATCACCTGCCACACTGCGTCGGCGGGTGCGTCGAGCAGGACGTGGGAACGAAGGCTGGCCATCAGCTGTCCGAGAAGAGCTTGCCTGCCCGCGCCCAGTTCGCGGTGTCGATGTCGGTGAACACGATGCCGACCGCTTCCGGGGCGCAGTTGCCGATCCGGCAGATCTCGCGGGTCAGCACCTCGGCCAGCTCGCGTTTCTGCTCGGTGGTGCGACCGGGGAACCAGTCGATCTGAACGTGGGGCATGGGAACTCCTTGTCAGCTCAGGGATTCAGCGGCTTGCTGAGTACGGGCACGGTATTCGCGGCGAATAGCGAGCGCTTCGTCCAAGTCGACCGCTACGAAACGGGTTTTGGTGTTCGGCGCGGACTGGGCCACCAGGTCCAAGTCTCCACTGAGGACAGTGCCGACCATCAGGTATCCGCCGCCGGACACCGCATCGCGGTGCAGGATGATCGGTTCGACGCCGCCGGGCACCTGGATCGAACCGATCGGATAGGGCGCGTCCACGATGTTCGACGGATCCTGCCCGGCGCCGAACGGCGGTGTCCGCGGTTTGGTTTCCAGTTGTGCGCCCTGGTAACGGAAACCGACCCGGTCGGCGACCGGGGTGAGCGTCCAGTCGGTGTCCAGGAAGGTCGCGCGGCCTGCATCGGTGAGCACGTGGTCGTAAAGACCCATCACCACGCGGACTTCGATCTCCTTCGACAACGCCGGGCGCAAGGATTCCGGCAGCGAACGCCCGGGCACCCCGGCGCCGGCACCCACCGGAATGACATCCCCGGCCACCAGCGGCGCACCACTGATCCCGCCGAGCTTCCCCAATCCGTAGGTGGATCGGCTGCCCAGCACCAACGGCACGTCAATGCCGCCGCTCACCGCGATATACGCACGAGCGCCGCGTTTGCAGAACCCGAAGGTGAGGACATCGCCCGATTTCACCGCGAACGCTTCCCACAACGGCCGTTCCTCGCCGTTGAGTTTAGGCGGAAGCTCGGCGCCGGTGATCGCGATGACCGTGTCCTCGGTGAAATGCAGCTCCGGTCCCATATAGACACATTCGAGCGCGGCCGCGCCTGGATCGTTGCCCACCAGGCGGTTCGCGACCGAGTACGAGTACTGGTCGAGCGCGCCCGAGGGCGGGATGCCGACGTCGTAGTAACCGTTGCGGCCGGCGTCCTGGATCGTCGTGGCCAGCCCGGGCTGGCGGACCTCAATCGGCACGGAGCACCTCCATCAGTCCCGCGGTGAAGCCGTCCGGGTCGTCGAGGTACTCGCGCAGCCCGAAGTCGACCGGGCGCGAACGGATCCGGAACGTCCCGGCCTCGACCTCCTTGACGTGGTCGTCGTAGGCGTCCCGGTCGATCGGCTTGAACCGCACGATGTCGCCGGGCCGGAAGAACACCATGAAATCGGCGAAGTCCGGGAGTTCCTGCGCCGGATCGTAGATCGGCGCGGGCGTGATGCCGAACATCTGGTACCCGCCCGCGCCGCGGACCGAGTAGATGCAGCTGAAGCAGCCGCCGTACCCGACTGTCTGCTTAGGAGTGTCGGTGCGCGGTCGCAGGTATTTCGGCACCACGATCTGCCGTTCCCGCGGCACCATCTGGTACATGAACGGGAGCCCGGCGACAAACCCGACCATCGAGACGAACCACGGCGCGCCGCTGTGCGCCGCGATGAATTCCTCGGCCCCGGCGTATCCGTTGATCCGCGCGGCGTATTCGATGTCGGTGGCGTCCGGGTCCTGGTGCCGGTCGCGGAACCGCAGCAACGTCTCGGTGGTCCACGGGTCCTGGTACAGCACCGGAATCTCGACTACCCGCGTCGAAAGGCTGAAATCCGCCGCGTCGCCGACCTTCTCCTCGATCTCGCGCAGATGCGCCAGCAAGGTGCGCGGCTCGATGACGTCCGGGTCGTACCGGACCTGATACGACGCGTTCGCCGGACAGATCTCCACGACGCCCTCGGGACGGTTCTCGCGCAGCGAAGTGGTGATCGCCATCGCGCGGAAATTGGCCTGCAGGCTCATTTCCTCGGCCAGCTCGACGAAAATGTGCTCGTCGCCGCCCCAGCTGTACCGGGCGGGGGTCGCGCCGCTCATGCGCCGGCCTCCGCTCGCTGGGTAAGCCACTCTTCGAGCGTCCCGGTGGTGAACGCGCCGTCGGCGAACCATTGCTGCCCGAGCAGTTCGATCAGCAGCGTCGTGGTGGTAGGAACGCCTTCGACGACCAATTCGGACAGTGCCCGCTTCGCCCGGCGCAACGCGGTCGCCCGGTCTTCGCCCCACACGATCACCTTGGCCACCAAGGAGTCGTAGAACGGCGGCACCTGGCTGCCCGGCGCGAGCCACGTGTCCGTGCGGACCCACGGACCGCCCGGCAACCGGACGTCGCCGATCTTTCCCGGACCGGGAAGGAAATTGCGCTCCGGATCTTCGGCACAGACCCGGAATTCGACGGCGTGCCCGCGCTTGGTCACGTCCGATTGTCGGTACCGCAACGGTTCCCCGGCCGCGATCCGCAGCTGCTCGGCGACCAGGTCGATCCCGGTGATCAGCTCGGTGACCGGGTGCTCGACCTGGATTCGGGTGTTCATCTCGATGAAGAAGAACTCGCCGGTGTCGTCGTCCACCAGGAACTCGCAGGTGCCCGCGCTGCGGTAGCCGACCTCCTTGCACAGCCGCACGGCCGCGGCCGTCATTCCCGCGCGGATCCGCTCGTCGATGCCCGGCGACGGCGCCTCCTCGACGACCTTCTGCCGCCGTCGCTGCAGCGAACATTCACGCTCGAAAACATGCACGGTCTCGGAACCGTCGCCGAGCACCTGCACCTCGACGTGCCGCGCGGCCCGCACGAACCGTTCCAGGTACATCCGCCCGTCGCCGAAAGCGCTCGCGGCTTCGCCGGACGCCTGCGGGAACGCGACCTTCAGCTCGGCCTCGTTCGCCACTACCCGGATGCCGCGGCCGCCGCCGCCCGCCGCGGCTTTGAGCATGATCGGATACCCGATCTCGCCCGCCGCGGCGACCGCTTCGGCCACATCGGACACTCCGCCGGGCGTCCCGGGCACCGTCGGCACCCCGGCCGCCTGAGCGACCTGCCGCGCGCGGACCTTGTCCCCCATCTGCTCGATGACCGACGCCTCCGGACCGACGAACGTCAGCCCCGCGTCCGCCACCGCCGCCGCGAACGACGCGCGCTCGGACAGGAATCCGTAGCCCGGATGCACCGCGTCCGCACCGGTTTCCTTGGCCGCGGCGAGGATCGCGTCCGCCACCAGATAGCTCTTCGTCGCCGGGGCCGGGCCGATCGGGACGACCTGGTCGGCCAGCAGTGCGTGCGCGGCGCTCCGGTCCGCCTCGCTGACGACCGCGACCGTCTCGATCCCGAGGTCGTTGGCCGCGCGGATGATCCGGACCGCGATCTCGCCGCGATTGGCGATCAGCAACCGTTTCATGCGTCCACCTCGAGCACGACGAGCGGCTGGCCCGCGTCGACGACCGCCTCGGCGTCCGCGGCGAACTCCACGACGGTCCCGGCCGCGCCCGCGGGCACCGGGTAGAAGGACTTCATCACCTCGACCAGTCCGACCGTGTCGTCCGCGCCGACCTTCTGGCCGGGCTTCACGAAATCCGGGCTGTCCGGATCGGGCTTGCGGTAAAACACCCCGGGAATGGGCGAAACCACTTCGAGACGGGACATCAGCGTCACCTCGCGCTCGGTTGGGCAGGGAACAGGAGCAGAAATCAGGTCAGGTACGGCGTGAGAGCGTCGTGCACGCTTTTCGCGAGATCCACCGCGCCAGGAGTGTCGGAGTGCACGCAGATGCAGTCGGCGCGCATCGGGATGTCCTGACCGTCCACAGAGGTCGCGAGCCCCTCGGTGACCGCGCGCACGGACCGTTCGGCGGCGATCGCCGGATCGTAGGCGACGTGCTCGCGAGTGATGATGAGCGAACCGTCGGCGCGGTAGTCCAGATCGGTGTAGTACTCGGCGATGAAGCCCTGACTCCGCTTGCCCCACACCTTTTCGTGCACGGTGTTGGCCATGCCCATCAGCGGCACGTCGAAGACGTCGGCCGCCTCGGCGATCGCCCGCGCGACCGCCTCGTCCCGCGAAGCCAGGCCGTACAGCGCGCCGTGCGGTTTGATGTGGTTGAGCGGCATGCCGTGTTCGGCCAGGAACCCGGTCAGCGCGCCGACCTGGTACACGACCGCGGCGGTGAGTTCCTCGGGCTCCATCTTCAGCTCCCGCCTGCCGAACCCGTCGCGGTCCGGGAACGACGGGTGCGCGCCCACCTTCACCGAATGCTCGTGCGCCAGCGCGACTGTCCGCCGCATGACGACCGGGTCGGCGGCGTGGAAACCGCAGGCGACGTTCGCGACCGTGATGTAGGGCATGATGCCCTCGTCGTCGCCGCAGCGGTAGATGCTGTAGGCCTCGCCCATGTCGCAGTTGATGGCAACCATGAGTGCTGTTCCTTGTCTTTTTCCGGCAATTCTTCTCAGGAATGCGCGATCTTCGGGGTGTCCCCGTCGGGGTCGATGTAGACGTCGTCGCCCTCGAGCCGCACCGGGTACCGGGCCAGCTGCGCGTGGCCGGGGTTGATGCCCTGGCAGGTGGTGAGGTCGAACGTCCACAGGTGGCTTTTGCACATGAGGGTCTTCTTGTCCAGTTCGCCCTCGACCAGTTCGACCTGCTGGTGCGGGCAGATCGCCTGGGTCGCGACGACCTCGCCGCCGTCGAGGTGGGCGATCAGCACTTCCTTGTCCCCCACCTCGAACGACTCCATGTCGCCTTCCCAGACGTCGTCGAGGCTGCACACCCGCACGAAACCCATGCGGAAGCTCCTTTCTCAGCTGAACCGGTCGAAATGGAGCCGGTCGGCGGCGAGCCCGCCGTCCAGCACCAGCGCGCGGGCGAGCGCGTCGGTCATCGCGGGCGGCCCGGCGGCGTAGTAGGTGAAGTCGGTCAGCGCGTCGCCCAGTTTCGCGACCACGGCCTCGTGCACGAATCCTTGGTGCGAGCCGGAATCCGCCGCGCCGGGTTCGGAAACCGCGGTGTGCACGTGGAGTGCGCGCAATCGGCGTTCCGCCATCGCCATCGCTTCCGGAATGTGCAGATCGCGCGGAGCCCGGCCGCCGCAGAACAAATGGACCGTGCGCTCGCCGGCGTCGGCCTGTGCAGCCGCGCCGAGCACGACGCTCACCATCGCGCCGAGTCCGGAACCGCCTGCGACGCAAACGATGTCGCGGTCGTCCCCGGCGCGGTAGTACGCCTGGCCGTACGGGCCGTCCAGCTCGATCGTCTCGCCGAGGTCGAGCCCGTCGAACAGAATGGACGTCGCTTTCCCGCCCGGTGACCGTTTGACGACGAATTTCCATTCCCGCTGACAGTTGCCGAGATTGCTCATCGAGTACGCGCGTTCGATGCCGCTGGGGAAACCGAGCATCGCGTACTGCCCGGCGCTGAACGCGGCGTGCTTTTCCGCGACGAACACGAACTCGGCCATGTCGTGGGTGAGCCGGTGCACCTCGCGCAGCTGCGCCTGCTGCCGGATCGGCCGGTGCGGCGCGGGTTCCGGCAGCGAGCTGAGGTCGACCACGCAGTCGCTGGCCGGTTCGCTCTGGCAGGCCAGCCTGCGGCCTTTGCGCCGGTCGCGGGCGCTGAGCCCGGGCGCGTCCGCCCAGCGCGTGCGGACGTCGCCCTCCAGCAGCTCGTACCGGCAGCTTCCGCAGGCTCCGCTGTTGCACTCGTAGCTGAGGCCGACCCCCGCGCGGAGGGCGGCACGCAGCAGCGTGTCGCCCTCCGCGCAAGGAAAGCGAACGCCGGTCCCCCGCAGGAGGACTTGGTGTTCGGTCGTCATGGCCGGTTCAGCCTCCGATGCCGAGCTGCCGCTGGAACGCCCGGACCGCGCCGATCGCGTTCTCCGCCGCTTCGGCGTTCTCCGCGACCTCCGCGCCGTACGCTTCGATCGCGGCGACCCCGAGCGGCTGCCACTTCGCGACCCACTCGCGCAGCTGCGGCACGTTCGAGTCCACTTCGGACATCTGCTTGACCAGTGCCTCGGTCCAGCGGCGCGACCGCTCGCTGTCGCGCAACGCCGATTCGGCCAGCAGCGCGTGCAGCACGTCGCCGTGCCGCCGGGCGCTGACGCCGAGCTGACGCAGCACGATCTCGTCGAGCGCCGGTTTGGCCACCACGTTGAGCGCGACGAACGCCTCGGCCCAGTCGAACGTGGTCAGCTGGCGTTCCATCAGCTCGCGGAACCCTTGCCAGGCCGGAAGTTCCTCCCACAGCTCGCGTTCGCGCTCGCCGAACCCGGCCGTCGGATGCGCCTGCCGCAGCTCCGCGGTGCGGTAGGCCACATTGGACAGCCAGCGCAGCGAGTCCGCGGCCTGGAACGCCGCGCAGTTGGCGATCGTGCTGGCCGGGGCCATGTGCACGAGGTACGCGCTGGCCATCTGGACGGTGTGCAGGAGGTACCGGCTCGGCGTGTACAGCTGGGCCAGCACCGCGACCCACTCCGGCGAGAGCCCGCGGTCGTGGCCCTCGGCGTCGTGCTGGTCGAGCAGGCCGTCCACATAGGACTCTTGGCCGTCCTGGAGGATGTTGTACGTGCGGTACACCAGCTCGTCCGGATCGCGGAAGGCGTTCCAGTCCGGGTGCGTGATCGGGCTCTGGTTGCGGTAGCGGCGGTAGAAGTCCGCCATGAAGCCGGTGTGCCCGACGTCCCAGGGCTGTTCGGGGTCGCGGGTGTGCCACAGCAGGTTGGTGGAGACGATCTCGTACTCGCTCGGCTTGCGCCGGCGGGCGGCGAGGTGCCCCCAGGTCTTGAGCGGTTTGAGCGGGGTGCTCACGACAGGGCCTCCTTGCGGGCGGAAGTGCCCAGGTAGAAGCGGATGACGTCGCCGCCGGTCTCGATCCGGCCCACGAACGAGGGCATGATCAGCTCCAGCTCGGACATCTTGAACGGGCGGCCGAGCTCCTCGGCGATGGTCTCGCGGCGCAGGACGCATTCGCCGCCCTCGACCTCGACCCGCACGTACGAACCGCGGTCGCGGATGTCGACCCGGCGGCCGGGGTTGTCGGTCACCGCGGCGTCGGCGACGGCGCGCGCCACCTCGCCGACCTGGAGGACCGGGCCGACCGGGTCGGCAATGGGTGCAGAGCTGGGTTCGGTGCTGCTCATCCGGTCCTCCTCACTCGAAATAGACTTCGACGCATTCGGTCGGCTCGAGACCGGCCGCCGCGACGGTGCTGGTGCGCTCGAACGGCTGCGCGTCGCCCTGGCGGCGCACCCGCAGCGTCCGGCCGGGCTGGTCGGGCACGTGGATGCCGACCGAGTTCTCCGCCGCGGCGGCGGCGAGTTCGTCCATCGTGTGCTCGCTGTCCGCGGGGAGCAGTTTGAGCACGAAGTCGCCGTCGAAGTGCACGGCGAGCGGAATGGTGGCCATCAGCGTTCCTTTCAGCCGGCCTTGACGAGCTGCTTGCGGTAGGCGTCGACCCAGGCGAACCCGTGCGCGTCGTCGCCGCCGGGGCCGACCGAGCCGAGGCCCATGTACTCCAGGACGCCGCCGAGGTCCGCGGGCTGGATCTCGCCGCCGAGGAACCGGTCGACCAGGTTCTTGTGGTGCCGGTAGCGTTCCGGGTCGTCCTCGAAGATCCACTTGTCCACTTCGGACGCGAAGTGGTAGCGCCGTCCTTCATGGACCAGCGAGATGTCGCGCAGCGTCTGGGAAGGCGTGCCGACGATCGGCAGCTGCGAGACGTTGCAGATGATCGGCAGCGTGCCCGGCACCGTCTTTTCCGGACGGTCGTGGGCGAAGTTGTCGATCAGGACGTCCCACACCTTGCCGAAGGTGTCGTTCCAGCCCGGGTACTTCTCCTCCAGCCAGTCGCGTTCCTCCGGGCTGACGCCCGCCGCCGGGTTCCACCACAGCGTCGGCCGCCACGAGTAGGTGCCCAGGTGCTGGCCGTGGTGGTGCTCGGAGATGTCGCGCAGGAAAATGTCCCAGTACCACGGTTTGGAGAGGCCGAGGTCCTCCAGCGAGCGCATGAACTGGGTGACGATCCATTCCTCCATGAATTCCTTGAAGGACGCCTCGCGCACGTCCAGCGGGACGTAGTAGTCCATCGGAATCCCGGACAGAATGGTGAACAGCCGGTACGAGCGCCAGAACGCGATGTCGATCTTCTTCTGCGCCTCGTCTTTCTGGCCGTTCTCGATCAGCATCTGCAGCAGCGGCGTGCCGAGCTGCGCGTGCCGGGCCTCGTCGGACTGGATGCTCTGGATCAGCTTGGAGAACGTGAAGTCGCCGGCCTTCGCGGCGTCGCCGGACAGTCCGATGAACTGCAGGTTCGTGAAGCCGGTCTCGAAGGAGAAGTTCGCGAAAATCGAGGTGGACACGGCGTCGCGGGTCATCATCACGTCGTCGAAGAAGTGCCGGGCGCCGAGCGTGACCCAGTTGTCGGTGAACATCGCCGCGTGCGACCACTCGAACTGGCGGTCCTTGTTCACGTACTCGTGCGGGAAGTACAACTGGATCTGCCCGTGCCGGATCTCGTCCAGCATCCCGAAGGTCGCCATGTTGCGCATGCCAGGCGCCTTCGACCAGCGCACGAAGCGAGACTCCTGGAACGACGCGCCGTATTCGACCAGCGCGACCGCCGCGTAATGCTCCTTGAGAATGGAAATCCAGCCCGGGTCGGCTTTGTTGTACAAATCGGCGCGTTCCAGCGCCGCCTTCACCGAGTACGCCCCAGCGTCCTTCTGCCGCTGAATATCGACGTACTCGCGATAACTCACCTTGTACGGCTCGTCATAGGTCGCCCACACCTCGTCGGGCAACCCTTCGCCGCCGGACAGTTCCGGCGGGAACAACTCCGCTTCGGTAACGTAACGCGGAGTCCATTGCGTGTCGCGGGCGATGTCGTACCACTGTGCTCGGTCCAGCAGAGCCATGCGTTGCTCCCTCTGTGGTCTTTTAGCTGCCGTGCTCGGAACCCAGCGGCCCTTCGCCGCCGGGGTAGACGAAAGACATGGCCGGGGCGTAGAACCCGAACGTCACCTGCAACGGGTGCGCGGGCCGCAACCGGTAGACCGGATGCTCCTTGTCGAGAAACTCGAACGATTCGACCGCGAATTCCTCGGCGATATCAGCGACGTACGCGTACCGCCCGCTGATAAATTCTCCGCCACGACTCGTGATATACCGCAACTGCCCGGTAACCCGCTGCGTCTCGCCGATCTTGAGCCGCGCAGTAGTGCGAATGATGGGCCGCCCCTCGACGACCGTCGTGGCGACCAGCCGATCCCCGTCGAGATCGAGCGTCGTCTCCCCCGGCGCACCTGCTGGAACGCCGTGCTCCCGGGCGTAACGGATCATCGGCTCGGAACTGTTGTGGTAATCGGTCCACCACCGCCCCGGAACGCCCGCCTCGGTGTCCAAGCCGGACAGATTCACGCCGAGATACGTGAGGGAATACGCGCCGAACGCGTCGTCCCCCTCGCTGGCCGACGTCTGAGCGTCCCCCTCGACCACGTACTGGTTGAGGTAACACGACCGATCAGCAGCCGGCGTGAGTCCCTCCGGAACAAGCTCCGCGACCGCGTCCGGATCCTCGGGCACCCACACGAGGTAGAGAGTCCGCGACCCGGTCACCAGCTGAGGCGGATGCAGCGACGTGCCCATAGGGGTTTGCCTCCAGGTTCACCGTTGAACGTGCCCGCCCCATCGCTCGAGCGGTGCCCCAAAGACTGCGCGACGGCCCCGGGACCGGACAGTGCGCAAGTTGGACAAGAACCGAGCCCGGAATGCCAAACCGGAGCACAAACCCACATCAGCGCAGGTCAGAACCCCACCCAACGATCACCCACGGAACCTCTGAATCCGTCAAGCCCCCCAATGTCGTGAGGGGAACCCTGAGGGACTCAGAGTCCCTCAGGGTTCCCCTCACGACAAAACCGCAGCCGCTGCACCCACCCGCCGGGGGCACCCACCCCACCCCCAACCCCGATACAAAGCCGCCCTGCGGTTCGGGGGTGCTTGTCAAGGCATCTTTCCCGCCTTGACAAGCACCCCCGAACCGTCAGCACAATCGGCTCTCGGGGTGCCCCACGCAACCACTCCGGCGCAATGTCGCCGCCAGGCGACGAGCCGCCCGCCCGTCACAACTCATCATCCAACTGCAAAGCGATCCACAACTCAGCCCGAACAGCCGGATCATCCACCTCCCTCCCCAACGCCTCGGCCACCTTCCCCATCCGATACCGCAACGTATGCCGATGAATCCCCAACGCATTAGCCGAAGCATCCGACTGCCCGTTATGCGCCAAAAACGTCCGCAACGTATGCCGCAAATCGATCTTCGCCGCCCCGGTCTTGTCCGTAACCGGCTCCAGCAACGCCCGGGCCCACCCCCGCACCTCGTCGTTGTCAAGAAACCGCATCAAACCGCTGGCAGCCACATCCCCAGCACAGGTCAACACCCCAGCGCCCCCAGGCGAACTGGTAAAAACCGACCGAACCTGCTCCCAAGCCGCAGCCAACTCCCCAGGCGGAGTCGGATCGCTAACCGCCCCCCGAGCCAACGGAATCCGCCGCAACAACGCTTCCAAGGTCCGCGTATCCCCCTCCGCCGGCGGCATCAACACCACCACCCGCCCCCGCTCCCATTCGGCGACCAGCGCCCGAAGACTCCGCAACCCGTGGTCCCCCTCGGCGTGCTCAAGCAACTCCCGCTCATGCCCCGAAGGCACCCCCAGAATCGCGACCCGAAGATCCCCCTCCGGAAAGTCGGTATCCAACGCCTCCCCAATCGCGGTAGCCAGCCCCACATCCCCAGCCACCGCGGCCTTGAACACCGCCAGCCGATGCTGCCGCTCGCTGTCCAGCACCCCTCGCGCACTATGCAACTCAGCGCACAACAACGACACCGCGGTGGTGACAATCGCCTGCTCAGCAGTAGTAAGCGGCGTAGACCGTCCGACCACCAGAAACCCCTGCACCCGCCCCCGCACCGCCAGCGGGAGCACCACTACCGACTCCCCCGCGATCGTCATGCTGAGACTCGCCGAGTTGGCCCGGTCCCGCAGCCGAGGCAACTCGATCCGCACCCGCGCCAGATGCATCCGCGCGGCGGGCACCCCCGCCCGATACCCACCGGCGGCGTCCAGCAGCAACGTCCACCCCCGCACCGCCTTCGCCAGCCGCTCCGCAATCGCCCGAGCCGAGTACGGCGACAACGAGGCCCGCGTCAAATCCCGCTGCGCCGAAACCGCGAAGTTCAGCTCCCGCTGCCGCTCGTCGGACAGATGCCCGGCCACCAAGCGACTCAACGCCGCGAACCGCGTCGTCGCAGGCACCGCCAGCACCGGCAATCCCGCCTCGTCAGCGGCCTCGACCAGCGGCCGCGGCACGTTCTGATAAAACGAACTGGCCCCGAACCCCAGCGCCACCGCACCGCCGGCCACGAGCCGGTCGACATACTCCCGGCTGGCCGCTGCCCCCAGTGCGAGCCGGGACCCGGTGGTCAGCACGAGCTCGCCGCCCTCGAGGTACGGCGAAGGATCCGGCAGCTCGCTGATCAACGCCCACGTGACTGCTTTCTCGAGTGCTCCGGGCGAGCCTTCGGCGGCGAGTTCGAGACCGTGTTCGCCGCGTTCGAGCAGCATCTGGACCGTAAGCGGCATGGTGTCTCCCGGGGACGGATCGGGCGGCCGGAAGTGTAACCGGCGGTCTGCCGAGCTGCCCGGCGATCGCCACCCGGACGAACCAACGTTCTGGACAAAACCCGGTGCTGGTGGGTAGAAACCGTCCTCATCGGACCTCCTCGCCCGCGGATGTCCGGCGGCACAACGGAAAGAGATCTCGATGCCCGCAGCTGCCCCGGCCCGGCCGGACGTCACGTACCGGACCGCGGGCGATCGCGCGCTGCTCGTCGAGTACGGGCCGCCGCTGCCGGTCGACCTCGGGCTCAACTTCTTCGCGCACGCCTCGGCCCGCCGGCTGGAGGAAAACCCGGTGCGCGGCGTGCTGGAAGTCGCGCCCGGACTGCGGTCGCTGCTCGTGCACTACGACCCGGAAACGATCCAGCACGACGACGTGATCGCCGCGATGGACCGGCTGCACCGCGAAATCCCCGAGCCCGGCTCGCTCGTGCTGCCGAGCCGCCGGGTGAAACTCCCGATCGCGTTCGACGATTCGACGTCGCGCGAAGCCGTGGAGCGTTACCAGATCACCACTCGCCCGGACGCGCCGAACGTCGTCGACGGCAACAACGTCGACTACCTCGTGCGCTCGAACGGCCTGCCGAACCGGGAAGCGCTGTACTCGCGGATCCTGGAATCCGAGTGGTGGAACGCGTTCACCGGTTTCTACCCCGGCCTGCCGTCGCTGCTCCCCCTCGACCCGCGCTCCGAACTGGTCGCGCCGAAGTACAATCCGGCGCGTTCCTGGACTCCGGAGGGCGCCGTCGCGTTCGGCGGCCCGTGCCTCGTGATCCACCCGATCGAATCCCCGGGTTCGTACCAGCTTTTCGGCCGGACGCTGCCGATCTGCGACCTCGTCCGCCGTCCGCGCGCGCACCGCGCGGACCCGATCCTGATCCACCCCGGCGACCGGATCTCGTTCTACCGCGTGGAAGAGGCGGTACTGATCGAACTGCGCAGGCAGGTTTTCGAGGGCCGCTACGATTACGACATCGAACCCGGCCGCTACGCGGTCGCCGACCACCTCGCCGTCCAAGCCGATCCCGCGATCGAAGCCGAGGCGGCCAAGCGACGCGCGGACCGCGTCGCCGCTCAGGAACTGGTGAAAATCCCGTGACGCAAACCGCCGCGTTGGAAGTGCTCGAACCCGGTCTGCAGACGACCGTGCAGGACTACCCGGGCCGACGCGGCAGGCAGTCATTGGGTTTCTTTTCGTCCGGCCCGGTCGATTCGTTCGCCTTCCGGCTGGCGAACCTCCTGGTCGGCAACCGCCCCGGCGCGGCCGCCCTGGAAATCCCGCTGGGCCGCTTCCAGGCAGGCGTCCTCGCGCCCGGCCGGATCGCCGTCACCGGACCGGAAACCACCGTCACCCTCAACGGATCCCCTGTCCCGCAATGGGAATCGGTACCCGTGGAAACCGGCGACGTCCTGGCCTGCGAAGTCCTGCGCGGGCCCGGCCACCGCTTGTATTTGGCATTGTCCGGCGGCATCGCGGTGCCGGAAGTATTCGGTTCCCGCTCGACGTTCCTCCTCGCCGGAATCGGCGGTCTCGACGGCCGGGCCCTGGAACGCGCGGACATCCTGGACACCTTCCCCGCCGCTCCTTCCCGCCCCCGCCGCCTCCCGGTTTCCCTGCGCCCGGCCTACCCGACCGCCTGGGAAATCGAAATCCTCCGCGGCCCGCACGCCGACCCGGACTTCCTGACCGCGGAGGACTTCGCCGATTTCCTGGCTGCTTCGTGGCGTTGCGACCTGAGTTCGGACCGGGTGGGCATCCGGTTCAACCCGCACCGCTTCCGCTGGGCCCGCCCCTCCGGCGACGTGGCGGGCGGGCACCCGTCGAACATCCTGGACTCCAGCTACCCGCCGGGCGGCATCCTGGCCTACGGCGACGTGCTCACCGTGCTGGGCCCGGACAGCAATACCTCCGGCGGATTCGCGGTGATCGCCACGGTCGCGTCGGCCTCGCTGTGGAAAGTCGGCCAACTCCGGCCGGGACGGGATACGGTGACGTTCCGGGAAATCGACCTGGACCAGGCTGCGGCGCTCAGTGCGCATGTCAATCAGTTGCTGGATGTCCGGGCGTTGTGTTGAGTTTCGCTTCGCGGTGCAGGGAGTCGCCTTCGTTGAGGGCGGCGATGATCGCTTGGTGATCCATTACTCGGCCGAACCCGCGCCGAATGGTGCGGAGGGTGGCTCGGTGCGCTTCGGCGTTGTCAGTCGCGTTGACATCCGAACCGAACACGATGTGGTAACCGAGGAAATATCCGGTTCGAGCAGTGGATTCGCAGCAGAAGTTGGTAAGCGTGCCGCATACGATCAGCGTGCGGACTCCCTGACACCGCAACGCGTAGTCGAGATCGGTGCCCGCGAAGGAGTCGTACGTATGCTTCGCGGAAATGATGCGCTCGTCGTCGCGCGGTTTCAGCCCGTGGTACAGCTTCGCTCCCGGCGTCCCCTCCGCGATGGCGCCGTTCGCGATCGGCGGCCAGAAGGCAGAGAAATCGTGCGCGACGTCGGGGGCGATCGTGTGTTCGGTGTACAGCACCGGAACCCCAGCGTCCCGGCACGCCTCGATCAGGGTTCGCACCCTCGGCAACTGCCGGTACGCCTCCGGAACCCGCATCGGCCCGTCCGGGCGGACGAAATCCTCCTGGAGGTCCACCACGATCAGTGCGCATTCTTCGGGCTTGATCTCGAACGCCCAGTGCTTGTCCGTATCGTAGTCCGCGTCGGCGGCAGCGATCTGCTCGCGTTCGCCGTCGAGCAGGTCCTCCTCGCGACGGCCGTACGCGGCCAGATACTCATTCAACGCGCGCACGGGCTTCCTCCTCCGCTTTCCCAGCCACCGAACCGAGATCGACCGACTTCGTCTCCTTCGCGATCAGCGACGCCACGAGCGAAATCAAGCCCATCACCGCCAGATAAGCCCCGATGGCGTACCCGGTGCCGAACTTCGCGTACAACCCGATCGCGATGATCGGCGCGAGCGAACCAGCCAGTACCGATGCCAGGTTGTACGCCAGCGAAACCCCGGAATACCGCACCTCGGTCGGGAACAACTCCGCGAAGAACGCTCCGATCACCGAGCTGTACGCGGCGAAGATCAGCAACCCGCCGGCTACCGCGAGCATGATCAATCCGGGACTGCGCGTGTCGACCAGCGCGAAGAACACGAACGCCCACCCGATCGTCGCCACCGAGGCCACCACGTAAATCGGCCGTCGTCCGATCCGGTCGGCCAGCAGGGCGAACAGCGGAATCGTCACCACCGCGCACGCCTGTCCGACCAGCACTGCCGTCAACCCGACCGAACTGTCCATTTTGAGCACCGTCGTGACATAAGTGATCACGAACAACGAGAACAGATAGAACCCGGCATTCTCGCCGAAACGCGTGGCCGCGGCGAGCAGCACACTGCGCCAATGCTTGCGGACCACCACACCGGCAGGCAGTCCCTCCGGCTTCGGCGCGTCCTTGAACAACGGCGTCTCCGCGACATAAAGCCGCAACCACAATCCGATCAAAACCAGCACCGCGGACAACCCGAACGCGATCCGCCAGCCCCAGGACAGGAACTGCGCCGACGGCAGCACCCCACCGAGAACCGCCAGCACCCCGGCGGCGAGCAAGTTGCCCAGCGGCGGTCCGACATTCGGCCACGAAGACCAGAACGCCCGACGCGCGCTGCCGCCGTGCTCGGACACCAGCAGTACTGCGCCGCCCCACTCGCCGCCGAGCGCAAAGCCTTGCACCAGACGGCAAACGACCAGCAGCAGCGGTGCCAGCACGCCGACCGCCTCGTAAGTGGGCAGCAGAGCGATCAAAAAGGTCGAAGCGCCCATCAACAACAGGCTCGCGATGAGCGTCGAGCGCCGTCCCTTGCGGTCGCCGAGGTGGCCGAGCACAACCGCGCCCAGCGGCCGGGCGAGGAAACCGACCGCGTAGGTGGCGAAGGCGAGAACCGTGCCGACCAGCGGGTCGTGCGACGGGAAGTACAGTTTGTTGAAGACCAAAGTGGACGCGGTGCCGTACAGAAAGAAGTCGTACCATTCGACGGCGGTGCCGGCGAGACTCGACGCCGCCACCACCCCCAGCCGCGTGTGCGGGCGTTTTCTGTTACGTTCGCGAGAGGTATCGGCCATTTCGGCTCCTGTGGTCGGAGGGTCCGTGACGCGGATGAAGTGCTGATGCCGGAAGCCTCGGTGGCTGTTGGCGCAGCCACCGAGGCGTGCTCCCCCCTGGGAACTGCCTCAGAAGAACCAGTGCACGGGCTCGTTGGCCCGGTCGGCCAGGTCCGCGAACCTTCCCCCGTGGAACGCCAGCGGTTCGCCGTCGCGCTCGCACACGCTGCGCACCTGTCCGAACACGACCACGTGGTCACCGGCGACCAGATGGCGTTCGACGTCGCATTCGAGGTGCGCGAAGGCGTCCGGGATCACCGGCACCTGATGCCTGCCCTCGGTCACCTCCAGCCCGGCGAAGTGGTCCTCGCCGCGGCGGGCGAAGCGCAGCGCGAGCTGTTTCTGCCGCGCGGACAGGATGTTGACCGCGAACCGGCCCGCCTCGACCACCGCGTCGGTGCTGCGCGCGCCGATAGTCAGGCACACGAGCAGCAGCGGCGGGTCGAGCGAAACCGACGTCAGCGAGTTGACGGTCATCCCGTGCGGCACCCCCGCCGCCCGGGTGGTGACCACCGCGACGCCGGTGGCGAAACGCCCCATCGTGCGGCGCATCGTCATCGGGTCGACCTCGGCCGAGGAAGTGATCATGGCGTTCTCCTTGCGAAGGGGGGCTCAGGCGGGGTAGCGGACCTCGAACGTGACGACCCCCTCGTCGGTCCGCCACGGGCCGTGCGGCATGCCCGGCGGCCGGCAGGCGTACATCCCCGCGGTGAACGTCCGGCCGAGCGTGAGGTCGGTGAACGAGCCCTCGAGAATGTAGACCTCCTCCCAGAAATCGTGTTTCTGCACGCCCATCGGCGTCGAATCGGCGCCCGGTTCGTACCGCAGGATCCGCGTCGCCACGCCGCTTTCCGGGTCCTTGGCGAGAATCCGTTCGGTGATCTTCGGGTCGTCGCCCGGGCACACCGTGAAGGCTACGTCGGTCACCGGGAAGAATTCGTGTTCCGGTTTGCTCATCGGGTGATCGCTCCGTCGAGGTCGTAGCTGGAAAGGAAAGCGTCGATGTCGCTGAGCGCGCCGTCGAAGCCGTAATTGCGGAAGGCGTAGCCCTTCACCACGAACGGCGCGCCGGCGTAGAACATCTCGTACTGGTGGTGGCGTCCGGCGAACTCGCTGCCGACGACGTCCCAGGCCAGCTTGAACAGCTTCACCCGCTCCTCGGCGGGCGCGGACGGGCTGTAAATGTATTTGTCGATATCCGCCCGGGTCTCCGGGTTCGTCAGGTCCGCGACGCTGGAGGGCACCTGCAGGACCCCGCCGCCGACCAGGTCGCGCAGGATCGCCAGCAGCCGCGGGTACAGCTCGGCCTGCAGGCCCATCGCGCCGTACACCGCGCGCGAGCCGGGCCGCCACATGCCGTTCTCGTCCGGCTCCGCGGTGTATTCCGCCGCCAGCACCGCCGATTCCACAATGGACGCGAGGCTCGCCAGCTCGCCGAGTTTTTCCACCACGCCGGGGAATTTGTCGACCCCGTTGACCGCGGCGACCTTGCGGGCGAGCCCGGCGATGAACTGCGTCTTCACCATGAACCGGATCTGCGCCTGCCAGTTGCCGAACACGTGCGCGCCGGTGTCGAAGAACTGCCGCCGCAATCCCGCGACGTCGCGGTAAACGAACACGCGGTCCCACGGAATGAAGACGTCGTCGAAGACCACCAGCGCGTCGGTTTCGTCATAACGCGAGGTGAGCGGGTAGTCGTATTCACTCGTGGCGGCAGGGGCGTACGGACGGCGGCAGTAGAGCTTAAGTCCTTCTGCGTCAACGGGAACCGCGAAGCCGAGCGCGAAATCGGCGTCCTCCGGCCCGAGTGGTTTGATGCAGGAAACGAAGATCTCGTCGGCCACCGCGCCGCCGGTCGCGAGCATCTGCGCGCCGCGGATCACGATGCCGTCCTCGCGCTCCTCCGCGACACCCGCCTGGATCAGGTCGCCTTCCCAGGCGTGCGCGGTGGTCGCCCTCGAGACCTGCGGCGGGATGATCGCGTAGGAGACGTACAAATTCTCCTCCAGCACGCGCTTGTGGTACGCGGCGATGTTGGCGGAAAAGTCCCGCTCTCCTTGCGAAAACGCCTCGGGATGCGCGGAAAACGCCGCGACGAACGCGCCGACGTGGTCCGGGCTGCGGCCTACCCAGCCGTGCGTGTGCCGCGCCCAGGCGGTCGCCGCTTCGCGGTACGCCTTCAGGTCTTCCCGGCTGCGCGGCGGCGTGAACAGGCGGTTCACCGTGGACCCGGTCGCCGGGTCGGTGACCGAGATGCCGGACTCCGGGTCGGCCGCGAGGTCGAACAGTTCCGCGATGGTCTTCGCGATCGGCGCGAACGCCGGGTGGTGGGCGACGTCCTCGACCGGCGCGCCGTCGAGGTAGATCCGCCGGGGGCCCTTGAGTGCGGCCAGATAGTCGGCTCCGCTGCGCATCACTCGCTCCTCTGTTTCGTTTCGTACGCGTGGGTCAGGGTCGGGCCGCCGGGCAGTTCCAGGTGGACGCGCCAGTACGCGCCATAGGTGAATTCGCCGCCGAGCAGCGGCAAAGTGCCGCAGTACAGCGCGAAATCGCCTTCGACCGGGCCGAGCCGGTCCAGCAGATCCGCCGGATGCCGCAGCGCGGCCAGCTCCCCCTTCTGATACGGGCATCCGTCCACACTGGAATCCGCGACGACGTGGTCCCAGTCCGGAATGGACACTTCGGTCCCGATTTCGGCGACCACTTCCCCGAGCGGCTTCGGACAGGCCGCTTTGGACAGTGCCACCCCGTCCCGCTCGAGATCGCGGTCGGTGTGGTCGGACCCGACGCCCAGGAAATACCGCCCCTGGTGCCGGATCAGCACCGGCTCGACCTCGCCGGACGTCCCCGGCGCGCTGACCCCGACCACCGGCTCGGTCGTCAGCAGTTCCGGGTCCAGGCGATAAAACGCGGGCACCGTTTCCGGCCTCGGCACGCCGATCGCCGCCAGTTCGGCGATGTGCTCCTCGACCGCGACCTCGTCGCTCCCGGTGTACCCGGCCACCACCAGCCGCGCCGGAGTGAACGCCAGTTCCTCCCCGGTTCCCGCGACGTGCAGGGCAATCGTGCTCATACTCCCGCTCCCGTCAAGTCTGCTGTGGACACCGGCCACCGCCGATCGGCCAGCACCGGGAATTCCGCCCGCACCGTGTCCACAATGGATTGGTCTACCTCGCAGCGCAGCACTTCCTCGCCCGCGCCCGCCTCGGCCAGCACGGTTCCCCACGGATCGACGATCCGGCTGGTGCCCGCCAGTTCGACGCCGCCGTGCTGAGCGCCCGCCGCGTTGACCGCGAGCACCAGGACCTGCTCTTCCACCGCACGGCACGAGGTGAACATCCGCCAGTGCTCGCGCCGCGCCGCGGGCCAAGCGGCCGGGACCACGACCGTCTTCGCGCCGCGATCCACCAGCCCGCGCCACAATTCGGGAAACCTGAGGTCGTAACAGGTCGTGGCCCCGATCGGCCCGAGTTCCGTTTCCGCGACGCTGAGCTTTTCGCCCGGCGTGAGCAATTCCGCCTCGCGCGAGGCGTATCCGAAGACGTGCACCTTGCGATAGGTATGCGCGATCGTGCCGTCCGGCGCGAGCAGCACCGCGGTATTGAACAACCGCCCGGCCGCGTCTTTCTCGACCAGGCTGCCCAAATGCACGTACGCACCAAGGCTTCGCGCCCACTCCCGCCCCGCCGCGACCGTCGGCCCGTCCAGCGATTCCGCTTCGTCCGGATACGCGTCGAACGAGAAATACCCGGCCGCCCACAATTCCGGCAGCACGACGAGTTCGGCCCCGCGCGCGGACTCCACCAACTGCCCGGCCCGCACCCGGCGGTCCGCGGCGGTCTCGTCCGGCGGGCTGGCCAGCTGGACCAACGCGACCTTCACAGCCGCTCCCCGACCCGCAACGCCGTCATCGTGCTGGAGAGATGCTTCGCCAGCGCCTCCCCGGCCGCGGCCGGTTCGCCGCCGCGCAGCGCTTCGACAATCGCCGCGTGCTCGGACAGCACCGTTTCCGCCCGGGTCTCGCTGCCCGCGACCGCGCGCAGCCCCATCCGGACCTGCCGCTCCCGCAACGATTCGTAGAACTCGGCCAGCACCGGATTGCCCGCGCGCCGCACGATCGCCCGATGGAAGGCGCGGTCGAACTCGATGAACCGCACCGGCTCGTCCACCACCTCGCGCTGCTTCGCGAGGAGGTCGTCCAGCTCGCCGAGAAACGCCTCGTCGACGCGCTCGGCGAGCTTGCGGACGCACCAGTCCTCGACCAGCTCGCGCGCCTCCATCACCGCCCGCACCTCCGCGTCGGAGATCGGCGGCACGAACGCGCCCTTCTTCGGCACGATCTCGAGGAACCCCTCGGCCTCGAGCCGCAGCAGGGCCTCCCGCACCGGCGTCCGGGACGTCCCCGCCGCCTCGGCGACCTCCGATTCGGTGAGGAACGTCCCGCCGTCGCGGGGCAGCTCGGCGATGCGCTGCTTGAGGAACCGATAGGTGACGTCCTGCGCGGACCCGGCCCGCCCAGCCTGTCGTACACTGCTCATGGACAAGATGTATACATCACGCATGGCAGGCGGGCAAGAGGCGTTTGCCGAGGTTGAACGGGTGCGCTCCGCTCTTGTCGCGCCGATCGATCCCCGCTCTCCCCGAAAACTCGCCTTCGCGCTCGGGGTGAGACCTGGTCACCTGAGCCTCACCAGCTGGCCGAAAAGTGCCTTCTTGGCACCTTGATCACCGCCGCTTACGGTTCCGGGGTCGCCACCGCACGACCGGTCAGGAGCCCCTCCGTTGAACCACTTCGTCATCACCGGCGCCCGCGTCTTCGACGGCGAGAACTCGCTCGGAATCGTGGACGTCGAGGTCGCCGACGGGAAAATCGCCAGCATCGGCGGCCGCCCCGAGGGAGCCGACCTCGTCGACGGATCCGGGGCG
Organism: Amycolatopsis sp. AA4; assembly: GCF_002796545.1. GTDB lineage: Bacteria > Actinomycetota > Actinomycetes > Mycobacteriales > Pseudonocardiaceae > Amycolatopsis. The sequence continues at coordinate 2,588,032 of NZ_CP024894.1, read as the reverse complement.
ACCCTGCTGCCCGGCCTCATCGACGCGCACACGCACACCGACGAGGAGTCGCTGCGGCAAGCGTTGACGTTCGGCGTCACCACCGAATTCGACATGCTCTCGATGCCGCAACAGATGATTCCGTTGCGCCGCAAGGTCGCCGCCTCGAATGACTTCGCCGACGTGCGCTCTGCGTCGATCGGACTCACTCCCGAGGGCGGGCATCCGCATCAGCTGCGCAAGAACGAAGGCGATCCGCCGTGGCCGACTGCTACCCGTCCGGAGGACATCGCGGCCTTTGTCGAGGCCAGGATCGCCGAGGGGGCTGATTACCTGAAAGTCCTGGTGGAGGACGGTCGGCTGTTCGGCAGCGACACCCTGCCCCGGCTCGCTCCCGAACTGGTCGCCGCGACGGTTCGCGAAAGCCACCGGCGCGGGAAGATGGTGCTAGCGCACGCGATGACCGCCGAGACTGCCGAACAGGTCGTCGACGCTGGGGTGGACGGCCTGACTCATCTCTTCTTCGATCGGCCGCACCCCGCGGAGCTGATCGGAAAGATCGCCGCCGCGGGCACGTTCGTCATCCCCACCCTGACGGTGATCGCGTCGATCACCGGCGAGCCCGCCGGCCGCCGACTCGCCGAAGACCGGCGCGTCCATTCTCGACTCACCCAGGAATGGCGGGAGAACTTGTCCGGCGCGATGGCCACCAGCCCTCGCGAGCACTTCGGCTACGCGTTCGAAACGTTGTCCGCGCTGAAGAATGCCGGAGTCGACATCCTGGCAGGCACGGACGCGGCGCACCTCGGCGCGCCGGGGATGGCCCATGGAGCCAGCCTGCACGACGAACTCCGCCTCCTGACGACGGCGGGCTTCACCCCGACGGAAGCCTTGCGGGCCGCGACGTCCGTCCCGGCGCGCCGCTTCGGGTTGCCCGACCGCGGCCGGATCAAGCCGGGCCTGCGCGCGGATCTCGTGCTGGTCACCGGCGACCCGACGGTCAGCATCGGCGACACCCTTTCGATCCGGCAGGTGTGGCGCAACGGATCCCAGGCCAGGTAACCCGATCGGGCCGGACGACGGCGGGCTTCACCCCCGACACAAGCCCTGCCAGCCGCGACCTCTGGCCCGCCACCGCGCATCGCCCGACCACGGCCGGACCCGGCCCCCGCGCGGATCTCGTGCTGGTCACCGACGGCACCCTGTCGCTCCGGCACGTGTGGCGCAACGGATCCCAGGCCAGGTAACCCGATCGGGCCGGACGACGGCGGGCTTCACCCCCGACACAAGCCCTGCCAGCCGCGACCTCTGGCCCGCCACCGCGCATTACCCGACCACGGCCGGACCCGGCCCCCGCGCGGATCTCGTGCTGGTCACCGACGGCACCCTGTCGCTCCGGCACGTGTGGCGCAACGGATCCCGGGCCAGGTAACCCGATCGGGCCGGACGACGGCGGGCTTCACCCCCGACACAAGCCTTGCCCGCCGCGACCTCTGGCCCGCCACCGCGCATCGCCCGACCACGGCCGGACCCGGCCCCCGCGCGGATCTCGTGCTGGTCACCGACGGCACCCTGTCGCTCCGGCACGTGTGGCGCAACGGATCCCGCGGGCCGACGAGGCGGCCACGAGCCACCGGACCTCGGGCTGTCCGACGGCCGAGCGAGATCCTGGGTGCGACCCCTCGCCTGGGTGAATTTCCGGGCAAACAAGAACCCGCGCGGGTGCCGGTGAAGGCGCGCGCGAGGTTCTGGCCCGTTTCAGGCGGGCGGGTTAACCCGGTCAGCTCCGCTGCCCTGGCGCCGGCCGACCGAGCGGCCGATGAAATAGCCGAGGATGAGCCCGACGATCAGGCCGATCGCGATGAAGAAAATGATGGTGGCGGCGGCGATTTTGCCGACCGTGCCGAGGAATCCCTTGGCCTCGAGGTCGGTCGCGATCGCCACGGACTGGGTCAGTGCGTAGTGGGTCATGCCTCCCAGGATGGCATCGGGCGCGGCCGGGCGCTCGGGGACGCACCGGCCCGGGTCGCCGCGGTGACGCGACGGGCCTGGAGATCGCGATGCTGGCGCAGGTTCAGGCCGCGCCCGCCTTCAACCCGCCTGGACGCACCAAGCGTGCTCAAACAGACGAACACCCCAACACCGGACATCGGTGGTTCAAGCTTCTCGCGCGACGTGCTGACACGGCACGAGAACAGCCGACAACCCGGCCGCCTGACGGCCGCCCTCCCCCCAACATGCCCGGACGCACCGGGCGAGCGTCGCGCGCGGCAGATCAGTCTCTGACCGGCTTGAGCACGAATCCTTCCTCGTGGTCGTCGACCTGGGGCCGACGTCGCGAGACCGGTGCGGATTCCGGGTCGCGCGGGACATCCGGGCGGGATGGCAGGGCTGGCTCCGGAGGGTCGTCCAGCGCCAGGACGTCTTCGACGGCCGCTGTGACTGCGGGGACGCATCCGGCGCGGACGGCGCGCAAGCCCTCGTGCAGGGCCTGCGTGCTTGCTTCTGCGCTGAGGCGCGAGATCTCCGCGGCCAGGGCGGCCGGGCCCAGTTCCAGGGCGGTTTCACCGATGTCCAGGTGGACCAGCATGCCGTGCACATCGACCGTGACGCTCAGGGCCTCGCTGCGGGCCGCGGTGCGGATGGCGGCCAGTCCTGCCGACAGGCCCAGCTGGTCTGGGATTTCGTCGGCGATCTCGATGAGTTCGTCGATCCCTCGCTCGTCCTCGCCGGGATCGGCGGGGTCGACCGGATCGCCGGGAACAGCGGGATTGTCGGGCTGCTCGCGCGATTCCAGAACCTCTAGCTCTTCGGCTGGCTCCGTCCGCCAACCGGACACGTTCTCCTGCTCCGCCATCAGACCCTCCACGTGTCCGGGGTGGTGTCTTCGGCGCGCTCTGCCAGGTCCTTCTCCGATGCCAGGCCCAGGTTGCTCAGTTCGGCACCGCTAAGGACGCCCAGTTCGGCTTTCAGGGCGTGGCGGGCGCGTTCATTCGCCTGGGCGGCAGCCTCCCGGACCGCGCGCAGGATTGTGTCCGCCAACCGGGGGCCGCCACCGTGGAGGGCAGCTGCGGTGAGTTCCAGGGTGCGCAAGGCACCGCCGGGGGCGACTTCCACGGTCACTCCGTTGTGGCGTGCTGTGCCGGTGATGGTCACTTCGGGTGCACTCCGCCGTAGAACTTGTGCAGGTCGCGCGGGAGCGTGTACGTCAGGCGCTCTACCTGGTCGTTCGCGTTCCCCTCGATCGTGGTGATCTTGTTGCCCTCGACCTTTTCGATGATCCCGATGTGGTGGCTGTGCCCCCACGACGGACCGTCGCCGAAGAGGATCGTGTCGCCGGGGCGGGCGTTGCGGGCGAGGGCGGCGCGGTCGTAGGCGAGGTGGTGGCGCTGGCCCCACTTGTAGACGTCGCCGGTGAAGCCGTACTTCGGGATGTCCACCCCGGCCGAACGCCACATCGACGTCGCGAAGTACGCGCACCACGGCTGTCCGGTCGGGCCCCATTTGTTCCGGTTGTTCGGGCCCTCGTGGTAGCCGAGGTTGTGCCGCGCGTGGTCGAGGATCTGGTCGACCTTCTTGCTGTGGCTGACCGCCGTCTTGCCGTGGTGCTGTTCGTGCTTTTTGTGTGCTTCGTGTTTTTTGTGCTGCTCGTGCTTGCGGTGGTCGCCGGGCTTGGTGCGGTGTGCTCCGCCGGGGTCGGCGACGCCGTCGTGGTTCAGCTCCTTCTGCAGCGCGCGCAGCTTGCGGGCGGCCTCTTCCATTTCCGCGCGGGCGTTCTTCAGGTGGCCGCCGGATTCCTTCAGGTATTTGCCCGCCAGGTCGGCCACGTCGCCGATGGCCATCAGCAGTGCGGCCGGGCTTCCGTTGCGCGCCAGGACGTATCCGGCGTCGATGATCTTGCGTGCCTTCGCGACGAACTCGTCGATCAGCTTGCCGGTGGCCTGGTGCCGCCCGGCGAGCGCGTCGGTGACCTCGCTGACCACCCTCGCCCCGTGCGTGCTCGCCTGCGCGGTGACCTTGAGATCGCGGCCGAACTTGTCGGTGTCGTGCTCGAAGGCGGGATTCGCCTTGCTGTGCCAGGTGTTCAGCAGCGCGTGCGCGGCCTTGCGCTGCGCCTCGTACTGCGCGGTGATCTCGTGCGCGGCCTGCTGCAGCGCCTGCTGCGCGGCAAGCGATTCCGCGGCCTTGCCCTGGAGCTTGCCGTGGTGCGTTTTCATCTCGTCCGCGAACAGCGTCGCGACCCCTGCGGTGTCCAGCACGGATTCCCCCTCAGCCCAGAATGCCCTTGATGTCGTGTGCGCCGATCGCCGCGCTCGCGTCGGAATCCGCGCCCGCGTACGCCTGCCGGGCCCGGAAAACCGAAGCGCTCAGCGTGCGCGCGTGCGCACCGGTGGCCCGCACCTGCGATTCCAGCGAACGGCTGAAATCCCCCAGCGCGTCGGAGAATCCGGTTTCCTGGCCGACCTTCCCGAAACTGTCCTTGGCGATCCCGGTGACCCGGTGCACGGTCTTCCGGCCGACCGACACCAGTTCGTTCGCGACGTGCTCGGTGGTGCGTTCGTAGGCGAGGAACTGCTCGAGATCGGCCTTGAACCCGCCGTCCTTGCCGCCCTTGCCGTGGTGCGGTTGGTGCGGCCGGTGCTCGGGTTTGCGCGGAGGGCGCCCGCCCTTGCCGTGGTGGCGGGCGACGTCCTCGGCGGCCTTGCGCGCGGCGGCGAGATGGCTCTTATACGCACCGTTGGTGTACGTGGACCACGGCTGGAAGCTCTTGCCGTGCCCCGAAATCGCCCAGGCCGCCTTGGCGTTCTCGTCCGCGTCGAACAGTTCGTCGTCGGAGCGCAGGCGGAACTCGTGCCGGCGGGCGGGCCCGAGCGAGCCGAGCATGTTGACCTGCCACAGCCCGTACGAGTTGTCCGGCGGGGTCCCGTTGTGCGCGCGCGGGTTCCCGCCTGATTCCGCCAGCGCCACCGCGACCGCCGTGGTCAGCGCTTGCCCGCGGAACCCGGCGCGGTACGCGTGCTGGGCGATCTCCTCGGCCGACAACTTGCTCATTTCCTGCCCCCTTCAGCAGGGCGCTTCGCCGCTGCCCTAAGTGAGACGGAACCCTTCGGCTTCAGGTTCCCGAGTCCCCCGAACGGACGACACCCCGCGTCCGAGTTCCTGCATCCGGTCCGCGAGCCAAGCGTGGTCCGCGGGCGCGACCGTCACCCATTTCGTGCCCGCGGACTCCCGCACGACCGCGCCGTACCGCCCGGCTTCCGTGTCGTACCAAGCGACCACCGGCGAACGGCCGCCCGGACCGTTCACCGCGAACTGTCCATACGCGACCCGCGGCGTGGCGACGAGCGTCGAGAGCGCGCGCAGGTCGCGACCGGAGAGACCGGCCCGGCCGAGCACCCGCTCGAACGCGCCGTGCCCGTGGTCCGCAAACGCTTGCATCGCCTCGGAAAACGCCTCGCGCGGCAACCGCACCGCGTTGCCCGGCCCGGGTTCCGCGGGACCGACGACGCCAGCGGCCAGCTGCGGAACGTCGTCCGGCAGGCACGGCCGCAGCGCGAGTTCGCCCGCGTCGAGAACGGCCAGCACGCCCAGTTTGCGCCCCGCCGCGGCCAGCGCGCGCAGCGGCGGATCGCGGAACACCAGCAGGTCGACCGAAAACACCGGCTGCGCCAGCACCGCGAAGACCTGGCCGAGCCGCGGGTGCAGTTCGTCCTCGTCGTCGAGCAGCCCGGCCGCGGCGAGGCTTTCCGCGACCTGCGCTCCGAGCCGGTCGCGTTCGTCCATCGTGGCCCCGTGCGAGGGCACGTCCAGCGGATACGGCGGGGCACCGAGGTCGAACTCCGACCACAGCAGATCGAATTCCAGGTGCGAGAGCGCGATCCCGTCGACTCCGGGAAGGTGTCTGGCCACCGTCACTCGCCCAGCACGGGCGGGTACGCGTCCGGCAGGTCCTCGAGGAAGTCGAAGGAACTGCCCTTGGTGTAACGATTCTGGTGGTCCTCGGAGCCTTCGCCGTGCTGCCCCGCCATCGGCGGGAAGAAACCGCCGGACATCGGACTCCCGCCGCGCGCGCCCGCCGCGGCACCGGCCGCTCCGGCCGCCGCGCCGCCCGGCCCGGTCGCCCCGCCGAGCATCCCGCCGGACAGCGAACCCGGCAACGAGCCAGGAAGCGCACCGCCGCTGCCAGCTCCGTTGCCGCCGAGCGCACCGACCGAACCGCTCCCGAACGCACCGGCGGAACCCGGCGTCCCGCCGAACGGCCCGCCCGCGAACGCCCCGGCGCCGCCCGGAACGACCGACGACGCGGTGGTCGCGTCGCCGCTGCCCGCCATCTCCGAACCGCCCGAACGCCGTCGCCCGCCGTCAACGCCGCCGCGGCCGCCGCTTCCGTCGCCGCCCGCGGAATCGATGTTCGTCGTCTTCGGCGCGCCGGTGAAGTGCGGCAGTTTGTCGTGCACGCCCTTGCTCGACGTCTCGTAGCTTTCCATCACGCGAACGGCCTCGGCCTTGGCCTGCGACGCGGCACGTTTGGCCGGCAGATGGTCGTCAAGCAGCTGATCGACCATCACCGCGCCGCTGGGGCCGCTGGCCGCGTTGAGGTCGTAACCGTCGCGGAACTGGTTCTCCGCCGCGTAGAAGACCGGTTCCGGCATCTTGTGCTTCGCCGTCTCGACCGCGCTCGTGTAGTGGTCGAGCTTGTCGCCGACCGCGCGCATCGTCTCGCTCGCGCCCGCGCCCCAGGACGTCAGCTTCGAAGCCGACTGCGCCGCGTTCCCGGCCGCGCCGCCGCGCCAGGACAGCAGCAGCTTCTGCACCGTCTTGTGCACCGCGGAGGTCGCCGAATCGACGTCGTACGCGAGCTTGCCCCACTGGTGCGCGGTCGCGCCCATCGCGACCGGGTCCGCGGTCATGATCATGTCGTAGAGCGTGGTGTGCGCCCAGGCGTTCCAGTTGATCTTGCCGAAGGACTCGTCCTTCAGGTTGGCCCGCTGGGCGAGCTTGGTGCGCCGCAGGATCCGGCGCTGCGCGGCGGTGGGCGGATGGTCCTCGCTCCACAGCCGGTGCTTGCGGTGCTTCTCGTACGGCAGCCGTTCGTAGCCCGGTGTCCGGCTCATGCCGGCGTCCCTCCCCCGTCGTCCGCCCGGCGGCCGACCGCGTCGAGCGAATCCTTGGCGTCGCTTTCCTGCTGGACGTGCCCCGCGCCGGCCCGGCGGATCGCCTCGCGCAAGGACGACAGCTCGTCGAGGTACTGCTGCAGGATCGCTTGCGCGCCGCCGTCAGCGGAACCGCGGACGCCGAACGCCTTCCGCAGGTGCGCGGCGACCGGGCTGGTGCCGTCCTTGAGCGGATGCGTGAGCTGCTTGGCCTGCTCGAGGCAGGCGGTCAGCTCCTGCTGGCGCTGCTCCAGTTCGGCGTCGGCTGCCGCGATCTCGGCCGCGTCCAGCTCCATGACGCCGGTGTCGGCGACGATCTCGGCGGTGCCCGCCCCGGACGGGCCCCGCACGGAATCCGCCGTTTCCGGCCGCCCGGACCGGTGCGTCTCCTTGGCCTGTTCCTTGTGCAGCGCACGGACGTCTGCCCAGTCCGAAACCCGGTGCGAACTCACCCCAGTCCACCTCCCAGCGGGCGTCCTCGACGGACGCGCGCACCAGTATGTCAGCCGGCCGGACCGCGGGCACCCGGTCCGGGAAAGTCGGCGATGAGACGGTGCTGGCGAGGTCGCGGTTCCGCGGGGTCGCCCGGACGGCGGAGGCTGACCGGATGCGCCGACGCACCTCGGCCAGCACCGCCCCCGCGACGATCAGCGGACGAACTCGAAGATCTGCTTCTGGATCCCGTTCGAGTAGCTTTCGCTCTCGATCAGCTTCAGCGGCTGCTTGTCCTTGTCGGTCTCGCTGAACAGCCGCTTCCCGGCGCCCAGCAGAACCGGGAAGACCAGCAGGTGCAGCCGGTCGACCAGGCCGGCGTCGGCGAGGTTCCGGACCAGCGTCGCGCTGCCGTTGACGATGATCGGGCCGCCCTCGGTCTCCTTCAGGGCGGCGACGTCGTCGAGCGAGCGGAGAATGGTCGTCTCGCCCCAGTTCGGCACGAGGTCCTCGTCGCGCAGGGTGGTCGACACGACGTACTTCGGCATCGCGTTGTAGCGCGGGAACTCCTCGGTCATGCCCGGCCACACCGGCGAGAACGCCTCGTAGCTGACGCGGCCGAGCAGCAGCGCGGTCGCCTCCTCCTGCTCGGCGCCCTTGAGCGCGTACGCGGCGGGGTCGAACTCGATGTCCTGGAACGTCCAGCCGGCGTTGCGGTAACCGGGCTCGCCGCCGGGGGCTTCGACGACGCCGTCGAGGGACACGAACTCGGTGACGATGAGGGTGCGCATGGTTCAGCTCCTGATTCGGGATGGTGCCTGTTCACCTACGCGTCGAACGGCACCGTCCCGATCAGACACGCCACCCGGAATCTTGAGTGTGACCTGAGTCATACCGGAGTGTGCCAGGCGTCGTACCCGTAGATCGCGTCCGCGGCGGCCGAACTCGTCCCGCTCTGCTTGAGCCAGCTGTTGCCCCGCGAGGCCAGCTGCACCTCGCGCGTGCGGTCCAGCCGGGCCGCCTGGTACGCCTTCAGCGCGACCTCGACGTTCGGGTACTCCGCCAGCGCCCGCGCCAGCACCACGCTGTCCTCAATGGCCATTCCCGCGCCTTGCGCCATGAACGGCATCATCGGATGGCACGCGTCGCCCAGTAGCGTCACCGGGCCGGACGACCAGGTCGGCAGCGGATCGCGGACGTACAGCGCCGATTGCAGCACCGAATCGCACGCGTCCAGCAAGGCGCGCGCCTCGGGGTGGAAGCCGCGGTACGCCTCGCGGAGTTCGTCGACGTCCCCGGGGGTGGTCCAGGATTCGTGCCGCCACTGGCTTTGCCGCGTCGTGGCGAAGACGAACACGTCCGCACCCCGGTTGAGCGGGAAAGTCACCAACTGCGTGTCCGGATCGGGACCCCACCACTTGGTGAAGCAGTCCAGGTTCGGCACGTCCACCGAACCCGCGGGCAGCACCGCGCGGTACGCGACCACGCCGGTGAACTCCGGGTGTTCCGCGCCGAACAACGCGGTGCGGACAGCGGAGTGGATGCCGTCGGCGCCGATCACGACGTCCGCGGAAACATTGGTCCCGCTGAAGTCCAGCGAGACTGAGTCCGTTGTGGACAGTCCGGTCAGCTTGTGTCCCAAGTGGACGACGTCGTCGGGCAGTGCGCGTTCCAGGGCGGCCAGCAGATCCGCGCGGTGCATCGTGAGCTGCGGCGAACCGTAGCGGCGCTCGGCCTCGTCGCCCATCGGCAGGCGCGAGGTTTCCTCGCCGGTGTCCCAGGTGCGGCTGATCCGGTACTTCGGCCGCGCCGCGGTTTCGCGCAGTTCGTCGCCGACGCCGAGGCCGTCGAGGGCGCGGACGGCGTTGGGCGTCAGGTTGATGTCCGCGCCGACGCGGCCGAATCCGGCCGCCTGTTCGTGCACGACCGGCGAGAACCCGGCCTTCCGCAGGGCGGCCGCGGCGGCGAGGCCGCCGATCCCGCCGCCGACGATGGCGATTTCCGGCACAGCGAAAGCTCCTTCTAGACAGTGAGGTCGAGCAGATCGTGGCCCACGACGACCGGGCCGGAGTAGTGCGGACGGACCCGCCGGAGCCAGCCCTCGTCGTCGAGGCGCGCGGGGTCGGCCGGGCCGAGATGCGACAGCGCGACCCGCTTAGCCCCGGCCGCCGCGGCGACCCGGCCGACGTCCGCGGGCGAGGTGTGCGAGGCCGACAGGAAATCGAGCAGTTTCGGCGGATAGCCGATGCTGCGGTAGAAATCGGGCTCCATCGCTTCGTGCACCAGCAAATCGGCACCCGCGGCCAGCTCGCCGACCGCGTCGCTGCGGGCGGTGTCGCCGGAGAAGGCGACCACGCCGTGTTCGGTCTCGAACCGGTAGCCCAGCGCCAGATGCAGCGGCGGATGCGGGACGGCCCGAGCGGTCACCCGCACCCGATCGTCCTCGTGCACCACGGTTTCCCCGGCCACCGAGACGTCGGCAGCGTGGATCAGGCCGGCCAGCCGCGGCCGGTCGCTGGTCCGCTGCCGCACCGCGACGTCCTGGCCGAACGCGGCGAGGTTCCCCGCGATCAGCCCCGCCGTGCCCGCGGCGGGCGGCCCGGGATCGGTCGGGTCCGGGCCGGGGCCGTAGACCCGCACCGGATCGACGACGCCCTGGTTGGCCGGGCCCCAGCCGAGCAGGAAGAGCGTGAACAGCTCGGCGACGTGGTCGGAATGCAGATGCGTCACGAACACCGCGGCCAGATCGCGCAGGGAGAGCCCGGCGGAGACGTACTTGCCGAGCGTCCCGTAGCCCGCGTCGACCAGGTAGACGCGGCCGCCGACCACCACCGCGTTCGCGCAGCCCTGCCGGCCCGGCGCCGGGTACGGCCCGGCCGCCGTGCCGAGCAGGATCACGCGCAGCGCGTCCGTCACGGCGAAACCTCTTCGAGCGTGCGGCCCTTCGTCTCCTCGGCGAAGAACCCGGCGACCAGCGCGCCGACGAAGCAGATCCCGCCGAGCACCAGGAACACCGACGCGAGCCCGCTGCCGCCCGCGTACAGCGCGCCGACCAGGATCGGGCCGAGGATCAGGCCGAACCGGTTCAGCACCCCGCCGAGGCTGACGCCCAGCGCGCGGCTGCGGGTCGGGTACAGCTCCGGCGTGTACAGGTACAGGCAGACGTTCACCGCGAAGTTGAACATCGCCGCGAGCGACGACCACACCAGCAGCTGCAACGGGGTCCCGGCGCCGAGCGCGCCCAGCACGACCAGCATCGCGGTCGTCCCGCCCAAGCCCGCGGCCAGCACGAACCGGCGGCCGAGCTTGTCCACGACCAGCGCGGCGATCAGGCAGCCGACGAGACCGGCGACCGACGTGGCGGTGCTGTACCAGAGCGCTTGGCCGATCGAGAGGTGGAACGAGCCCTTGTACAGCGTCGGCAGCCACGAGGTGATGCCGTAGTTCGCGAGGTAGCCGACGAACCAGATCGTCCACACCATCAGCGTGCGCCGCCGGTAGCGGCCGGCGAACAGGTCGCGCAGCGAACCGCGCTTGGCGGGTGCCGTCGCCGGCGCCGCAGCGGCCACCGCGGGCGGCGGAAGCGGACGGCCCAGGGATTCCTCGACCCGGCGCTCGATCAGCGCCATCGTCGCTTCGGCCTTCTCCGTGTGCCCGTGCGCCGCGAGCCAGCGCGGCGATTCCGGGATCCGCAGCTGCAGCAGCACCGCGGCGAGACCCGGGATCGCGGCCAGCGCGAACAGCGGACGCCAGCCCCAGTGCGGGATGACCCAGGCCGCGACCAGCGCACCGACCGCGAGACCGGCCGGGAAGACGATCTCGTACATCAACACGAAACGGCCGCGACGGCGAGCCCGGCTGATCTCCGCGATGTACGCGGCCGCAGTCGGCACTTCACCGCCGATCGCGAGGCCCTGCACGAAGCGCAAAATCAGGAACGGCAGCAGCGCGGTGCACAACGTCATCGCCAAGCTGCACAAGGCCGTGACCGCGACGCACAGCGTGATCACCTTGACGCGGCCGATCCGGTCGGCGGCCCAGCCGGACGCCAGCGCGCCGAGCAGCATGCCGATCGAGCCGATGGTCAGCGTCGCGGTGCTGGACGCGGTCGTCATGTGCCATTCGCGGCCGATGACCGGCAGGGTGTAGGCGATCAGCAGCTGGTCGAACGCCTCGAAGAACGTGACGATGCCGATGATCAGGCGGATCGAGACCTGCCAGCGCGACATCGGGAGCCGTTCCAGCCGGGCGGCGATGTCCCGCTGGGTCACCTCGGGGGTGGCGGCGATACTCATGGGCCCTCCTCGGAGCCGGAGCGTGCAATCGATCGTAGGGGGTTTCGGGCGCGATGCCAGGAACTCGAGGCGGCGCTGTGGGCGGCTGTTGTCCGTGAGGGGAACCCTGAGGGACTCTGAGTCCGTCAGGGTTCCCCTCACGGACTCGAGGCGGCGTCCAGGAACCGGACCAGGTCGTCCGAGGCGGACGGTCCGGCGGGCAGCACGAGCCGATCGGGCGCATGCGGGTCGAATTCGGGCGCGCCGGGCCACGGTGGCGGCTCGGGTCCGAGAGCGGCGGCGAGGTCCACCGCCGCCAGTTCGGCGAGGTGGGCGGCGGCGCCGAAACCGGCGGCGGCCACGCGGTGGCGCGGCATTCCCAGCCGGGCGCCGAGGTAGTCGAGCGCGCCGGCGAGGTCGGCTTCGAGGTCGGAAAGCGCGAGCGCGGCGAAGGCGGCGTCCGCTTTGTCCGGACCGAAGGTGTGGCCGCCGGTCTCGTAGTAGAACAGCGGCGCGACCGTGACGTATCCGCAGCTCGCGAGCGTGCGGCAGCAGTTTTCGACGGGTTCGTCGAGCCCGGCGGCGCCGTGCAGCACGAGCACCGCGCCGCGCACGCGGCCGGCAGGATGCCGCACCAGCAGCGGCGCGGACGTCCGCACCACCCGGCGGCGGCGGTTCGCGGGCCCGTGCCCGTGATGGTGGACTTCGGCAGCTTCGATGGTGCCTCCCACGTCTGGTCTCCCTCAGCTCTCCGGAACCGGCACCGGCGGCACGAACGGCCGCGGCGTGGCGGGCAAAGCGGTCACGTCCACCTCGATCACGAACGGCCCCTGCTGGGCCACCGCTTTAGCCAGCGCGTCGGCGAACTGGCCCGGCTTCGACACCAGCGCGTGCGGCAGGTCCAGCGACTGCGCCATGCGCGCGAAATCCGGCGTGTACAGGTCGACGCCGGCCCGCTGTCCGCGGTGGTGGTCCTGCATGTTGCGCAGCACGCCGTACCCGCCGTCGTTGAACACGACCAGCGCGAGCCACGGCCGTTCCTGCGCCAGGGTGCACAACTCGCCGAGGTGCACCGCGAGACCGCCGTCGCCGACCATCACCACGGTCGGCGCGTCCGGCGTCGCGAGCGCGGCCCCGATGCCGGTCGCCAGGCCCTGTCCGATGCCGCCGCCGACCGGGAACACGTTGGTGCGCGGGTCGTGGATGTCCAGCAGCCGGTTGCCCCACTGGCTGGACGGGATGGTCACGTCGCGGGCGATCACGGACTCGGCCGGGAGACCGTCGCGCAATGCGGCGCAGATCTCCGCGTACGGGCCGATCGCCTCGTTCAGCTTGTCCCGCACGGCTTTCCGGGTCTCGACGACGCGTTCGCGCCAGCCAGGTTCGGTACCGGATTCCACAGTGGACAATCCGCTCAGTACCGCTGCGGCGTCGCCTTGCACCCCGACCGTGGCCGGGTAGACCCGGCCCAGCGCTTCGGCGTCCACGTCGATCTGCAAGTGCCGTTCGGGCAGTTTCAGGTGGTAGTGCTTGGTTTCGTTCGAGCGGAAGTGCGTGCCGACCGAGACGAGCAGGTCGGCGTCGGCGAGGAGCTGGGCGGCCGACTCGTGCGCGGCGAAGTTCCCGACGACCAGTTCGTGGTTCTCCGGCACCGTGCCGCGGCCGGAGTTGCTGGTGAACACCGCCGCACCGAGCCGTTCCGCGAGCGCGCGCACCTCGTCGCGCGCCCCGGTCGCTCCCCCGCCGAGCCAGAACACCGGACGGCGTGCGGTCGCGAGCAATTCGGCGGCTTCCGCGAGCGCAGCCGCGTCGGGCGGCGGGATCGGAGTCGGCTCCAGCGAGCCGGGACGGAACTCGTGCCGGGAGTACTGCAGATCGATCGGCCATTCGACACTCGCCGGACCGCTCGGCACCGAAAGCGCGTGCCGGACCGCCGCGCGCAGCGTCTCCTCGGCGGTCTCGACCGACGTGACCGTGGCCGCGTGCTTGGAAATCGCGGTCAGCATGCCGAGCTGGTCACGGGTCTCGTGGATGACGCCGCGACCGCTGCCGAGGAATTCGGAGTCGATCTGGCCGGTCACGTGCAGCACGCGACTGCCCGCCGTCAGGGCCTCCACCAGCGCGCCCGCCGCGTTGCCCGCACCGGTGCCAGTGCTGGTGATCGCGACGCCGAGGCCGCCGCTGGCCCGCGAGAACCCGTCGGCGGCGTTCACCGCGGCCGCCTCGTGCCGCACCGGCACGAACCGCAGATGCTGCGAAACCGCTTCCACCAGCGGCAGATTGTGCACACTCACCACGCCGAAGGCGGTGTCCACTCCGGCTTCGGACAGCAGGCGAACCAGCAGCTCGCCTCCGTGACCGTGATTCATGGGTCCGTCCCTTCTAGACGTAACGGGCAATGCCGCCGCCGACGTCGATCGTCGCGCCGGTCACGTAGGAGGCACGCGGCGAAAGCAGCGTGACGATGGGGAAAGCGACCTCTTCGGCAGTGCCGAGCCTGCCCAGCGGGATCCCGCGATCGGCGGCCAGCTCCGCCGACCAGTCCACAAAGGACAAATCACTGCCGGAAGCCTCGTACCGGCGCCGCCACTGTCCGGTGTCCACCAGGCCGAGGCAGACCGAGTTGACCCGCACGCCGTCCTCGGCCAGTTCGGCCGCCAAAGTCGTGGAGAGATTGAGCAGCGCCGCCCGGGCCGCCGAAGTGGCCGCCAACCGGGGTTCGGGCTGCCGCGCGAGGATCGCGTTCACGTTCACCACGGCCGGATTCGAAGCCGCCCGCAGCCAAGGCAACGCGGCCCGGACGACGTGCAGCACCGAGAAGATCTTGAGGTGCAGCTCGTCCCGCCACTGGTCGTCGGTGGTCTCGGCGAGCCGCGCCATCAGCGAGCGGCCCGCGTTGTTCACGACCCCAGTCAGTCCGCCCAGTTCGCGGGCAGCGTCGGCGACGAACGTTTCCACCTGCTGCTCGTCGAGCACGTCGCAGGAAGCCGTATATAGCCGGGCCCCATCGGCGCGGGGCAGATCGGCGAGAGCCTTCTCCAGCCGGACGCCGTCGCGGGCGCAGGCGGCGACGTGCGCGCCCTCCGCCAGCAGCGCGGCCGCGGTCGCGAGCCCGACGCCGGAGCTGGCCCCGGTCACGAGCACCGCCGCGCCCTTCAATCCCAAATCCACGGGTTTTCCCTTCAGCTGCAGACGAATCCGCCGTCGACCACGAGGGTCTGGCCGGTGATGTAGGAGGCCGCGTCGGACAGCAGGAACGCGACCGAACCGACGACGTCCTCCGGCTGTTGCGGCCGGGTCAGCGCGCGGTTCAGCGCGTACAGGTCGTGCCGTTCCTGCGGAATGCCCGCGGTGGCTTCGACCTCGGTCAACCCGGGCGCGACCGCGTTGACGGTCACGCCGTCCGGGCCGCCGTCCCGCGCCATCGCCCGGGTCATCGCGATCACCGCGCCCTTCGAGGCCACGTACTGGACCAGCCTGGGCGAGCCGTACAGCGCGGCGTCGGAGGCGAGATTCACGATGCGTCCGCCAGTCTGCGCAAGCTGCGGATACAGCGCGCGAGAGACGAGCCACGGGCCGCGAGCGTTGACGGTCATCAACGTGTCCCACGCTTCGACGTCCAGCTCCGCGAAGTGCTTGCCGCCCACGCCGTCCGCCATTGCCGCGTTGTTCACCAAACCGTGCAGTGGCCCGAGTTTCGCGACCTCTTCCGCCAAGGCCGCAACAGACGCCGGATCCGCTACATCGGTGTCGATCCGATGTGCCGCAACGCCTTCCGCCCGCAACCGGGCTACGCCGTCCGCGGCCCGGTCCGGAGACCGTTCGGCGACTACGACGCGACCGCCCTGCCTGCCGATCTCGCGGGCGATCGCCCAGCCTAGACCGCGGCCCGCGCCGGTGACCACATACAGCCGATCCTTCATCGCGCCACCACCGAGTCCACTTCGGACAGGAAGTCCAGCACCTCGGCGGAAAACCGGCGCGGCGACTCCTGATTCGCCGCGTGCCCGCCGGGAACGACCTCCAGCCGCGCCCCCGGGATGGACGCCGCGAGCCGCCGCGACTCGGACACGCCGGTCACCTGGTCGTGCTCGCCGACGAGCACCAGCGTCGGCACCGCGATCCGCGACAACCGCGGACCGTGATCCGTCTCGGCCATCGATTCCGCGGCGGACGTGTAGCCGGGCAGCCGGATGCCCGCCATGATGTCCTCGACCCGATGCGCCACCGCGGGATCCGCGCCGGGCGCGAGCAACCGAGGGGCCCGGCGACGCGCGAACTCCGCCGCGCCCACCCGGTTCAGCTCGCTCGGCCGGGCCCGCATCACCGCGGCCCGCTCGGAGTCGATGCCGGAACCGCGGGTCGAATCGGCCAGCACCAGCGACCGCACGACCTCCGGGTGATCGAGCGCGACCCGCGTCGCGATCACGCCGCCCCACGACACGCCCACGAGGTGTGCGGGCGCCGCGTCCAGCGAGGCCAGCAAACGGCCGACGAGCGCCGCGTATCCGGCCATGCCCAACGGCTTCTCCGGATCCGCCGAGCCGCCGTAGCCCGGCGCGTCCCAAGCCAGCACGCGGTGTTTCGGCGCCAGGCCAGCGAGCTGTGCGTCGAACGACGCGCTCGAACCGCCGATGCCGTGCAGCAACAGCACCGGACTGCCGTCCCCGGCGATCCGGACCTGCACACCGTCCACTGTGGAAATCACCGGAACACCGCCCTCGGCGTCGCCAATGCTTCCAGCGCGGACAGCACTGCGTAGGGCACGACCTGGCTCGACGTCGGAGTCTGGGGCGACGGCCGGTTGCGGATCTCGAACCGGTACTCCCCCGCCGGACCGACCGCGGTGATCACGTGCGAGGTCAACGGCGCGGCCGGATCGGCGATCACCGCGGCCTCCACGACGTCCCAATCCCGCACCGCCAACGCCACCGACGCAGCCACGTTCGCCGACTTCGGGAACGCCGCGGTGATCTCCCGCGCAGGCCCCCGCCGCAACTCGACCGCCGCGGTCGCCTGCCGCAATTCCTCTGCTTCGGCAGGAGACATCCACGGCTGGACCAGCGAAGACGCCTTCTTCGTCGTCTCGATGACCACTCGCTCGAACTGCCCGAGCAGCGCCGCCGAACGCAGCAGGTCGAGCCCGCCGATCGCGCCAGTCGACAAATGGACCGCGCCCGGTCCGGCCGCGAGCAGCTTCTCCAGCAATCCGTCCGCCGCCAGCGCGCCGACCGAAACCACCAGCAGATCGCACCCCGCCGACAGCACCTGCGGACCGGCGTCCGCCAGCGCGCGCTGCCCCGCGGCCTCGACCACCAAGTCCGAAGCGGACAGCAGCTCCGGCAGCGCGCACATCGGCAGTCCGGCGGGGGAAAGCGCCGGATCGACGACCCCGGCCAGCTCCGCGCCCGGCACCCGGCCGTCGCGCAGCGCTTCCGCGACGACGGAACCGATCGACCCCGCGCCCAGCACTCCTACCTTCACGACTGCCACCACGCCGAGTAGCCGGGATCCGGCACGCCGCGCATGTGCGCGCGGACGTCCTTCGACGGCGGGCCCGCGGTGCCCCACAGGTCGGACAGCTCCGGCGTGCGCCGCCACACCCGGCACAGCCACGCGTCCTCCTCGACCTGCGCGACCTCGGAGGTGTACTCGCAGACGAGCCCGGCCGGGTCGGCGAAGTAGCCGAACGTGTTGCTGCCCGGACCGTGCCGGCCGGGGCCCCACAGCGGCGTGACGCCGTGGTGCTTGAGCCGCCCGATGCCGCGCATGAAGTGGTCGATCGAGTTCATCTCGTACGCGATGTGGTTCACCGACGCGAAATCGGCCTGGTTGAACGCGATCACGTGGTGGTCGGCGTTGCAGCGCAGGAACGCCATCTGGTGCTCGGACCAGTCGGAGATCCGCATGCCCAGCACCCGCGTGTAGAACTCGCAGGCCGCGTCGATGTCGACCGTGTTGAGCACGACGTGCGCCAGCTTCCGCGGCACCGCGGCGCGTCCGTACGGATCGCCCGGCACGACCGCCTCGACCTCGGCGGACAGCTCCACCAAGCGGCCCTCCGGGTCGGCGAAGCGCAGGCCGTACCCGCCGCCGACCTGGTCGAGCTTGCCGGGTTCGGTGACCAGCGGTACGCCGTGCGCGGCCAGCCGGGCGGCGGCCGCGTCGACCTCGCGCGGGGTGGCGAGCGCGAACGCGATCTTGCCGAGCGCGTTCTGGTCGGCCTGTTCGAGCTGGAGCACGTGGTGCTCGTCGCCGGAACCGCGCAGCCACACGGCGCCGCGGTCGGCTTCGACCTGTTGCAGCCCCCAGACTTCGCGGTAGAACTCGCCGGAATCGGCGCACTGCGTCGAACGCAGCGTCACCGCGCGCAGGGCGCGGAGCCGCGCGATGGGTTCGGCGGACATGGGGCCTCCTGAGACTTCAGCGGGTCGGGGCGGGCACGGGCTCGGCCGGAGCCGGTGCGGCGGCGGGTGCGGCGAGCGCGGCGGCCTGGCGGCGGGCTTCCGAACGCAGCAGCCGGCGCATCCGGACGAGCGCGATGTCGTGCTGGTACAGGTTTTCCCGGTCCCACGCGTCGAGCGGCATCGCCTCGGCCATCTCGCGGTCCTGCTCCAGCACCGCCCAGTGCCGGGCCTCGAGCCGGTTGCGGTAGAGGACGCGCCAGCTGTCGCGTTCCCAGCCGGAAACCTGGCGGCAGCGCCAGAAAAACGCCGCGTGCTGGGTTTCGTTGATCGCGCACAGCGCGGCGACGATGGTGAACGCGCCGCCCGGACCGGCGGTGTCCGGATACGGGATGTCGAGCGTGACCCACTGCGCGCCGGCGTCGGTGAGCTGCACCCAGTCGAAGTTCACGCCGCGCTGGTCGGTCTTCTCGAAGACGAACCCGTCGTCGATCGCGCGGATCTGGAAGACGGCCTCGCGCTTGCCGCCGAACATGGTGTGGCTGTTGCGGTGCAGGAACGCGCCGTGCATCGGGTCGAGCAGGTTGTCCAGGGAGTAGCCGTAGGGCGCCTCCCATTCGACGTAGCAGAGGAAGTTGTCCCATTCGCCGCCCGCGATCGGGTCCGGCAGCCGCAGCGGCGCCGGCTCGGCGGTCTCGTCCAGGCCGAACCAGGCGAACACCGCGCCGGCGTGCTCTTCGGCGGGGAACGTCCGCAGCGCGCGACGGCCTTCCAGCGCACACCCCGGGCTGCCGGGCACCGACACCACGACACCGTCGCCGTCCACCTGCACACCGTGGTAGTTGCAGGCGACCCGGTCGCCCATGTGCACTCCCAGCGAAAGCCGCGCGCCGCGGTGCGGGCAGCGGTCTTCCTGGACGTGCACGACCCCGGCGGAGTCGCGCCAGAGCAGCAGTTGCTCCCCAGCGCGTTCGATGCGGGTCAGCTCGCCGCGGTTGACCGTGCTGGACGGGCACAGCGGGTACCAGCGGTCGCGCAGGCCCAGCGCCAGCAGTTCTTCGGCGGTTTTGGTCGCCATCACGCCTCCCCTGCCAGCCGGGCGAGTTCGGCGGCGAACGTCTCTTCGGTCCAGTCGGAGCCGTCCGCCGGGCGCAGGCCGCCCGCGTTGAGCGCGGAGACCACGCCGGGCAGGTCGTGCACGCCCCGGCCGTAGACGGCTTCCAGCTCGTCGGCCAGCGCGTTCTCGTAGCTCGTGGGCGGGGCGGTGCGGCTCTGCACCGGCCGCAGCTGCAGCGGCATCGGGCGTTCCCTTCGGTTCGTGGTCAGGCGGCGGACGGGGCGGGCCGGGCCAGCGCGGCCTGCCCGGCGGCGGTGAGCACCGCGGGCACCCGGAGCCCCGGTCCGCGCGGGGCGGCCGGTTCGGGGGCGAGCAGCCCGGACAGCTGATGCCCGAGCGTCGGGTCGCAGCAGGCCAGGCCGTCGACGTAGAGGTGCGGTTCGCGGCTGCACGTCATCTCGACGTGCCCCGCGGCGGCGGCGCGCAGCACGGCGAGCTGCCGGTGGGTGTGTCCGGCCATGGCCGGCTCCTCAAGATCGGTTCTTCTTACAGATCGAGCACGAGTTCGGCGGACCGGCACCGCGACACGCAGAGCATCATGGTCCCGGAGGTCGCCTTCTCGTCGTCGTCGAGCACGAAATCGCGGTGGTCCGGCTCGCCGGAGAGCACCTTCGTTTCACAGGTTCCGCACACGCCCTCGCGGCACGAGGTCGGCACGGAGATCCCGGTGCGGCCGAGAGCGTCCACAATGGACTCGTCGGCGGCCACCGAAACCCGGGTCCCGGAACCGGCGCACACAACGTCGAATCCCGTTCCCGGTGCGGCGGCCGGAGCCTCAGGGGCCCGGAAGCGTTCGACCCGCAGGATGGCCGTCTCCGGCAGAGCCGCCTCGACCGCGCGGAGCAGCGGTTCGGGGCCGCAGCAGTGCACGACCGTGCCCGGGGCGAGCCCGGCCAGCCTCGCGGCCAGATCGGGCGGACCGCCGTGCTCGTCGTCGGCGTGCACTTCCAGCCGGTCCCCGGCGAGGCCGGAAAGCTCGTCCAGAAAGGCCATCCCGCCGCGCGACCGTCCACAGTAGAGCATGGACCACGGCGCGGAGCCGCCGGCGAGTTTCCGGGCCATCGCGAGGATCGGGGTCACGCCGATGCCGCCGGCGACGAGCAGGTGCTCCGGAGCGTCGTGCAGTTCGAAGGTGTTGCGCGGGCCCTCGACGGGAATCAAGCTTCCCGCCGTAAGCCGCTCGTGCACCCACGCGCTGCCGCCGCGCGAGGACTCCTCCCGCAGCACCGCGACCGTCCAGCTGTACCGGTCGGCCGGGTCGCCGCAGAGGGAGTACTCGCGCACCAGCCCGTTCGGCAGGTGCAGGGAAAGGTGCGCTCCCGGCTCCCAGCCGGGCAGCGGCTTTCCTTCCGGGTCGCGCAGTTCCACCTGCGTGACCCGGTCGGCCAGCCACGTCGTCCGGTGCACCCGCAGCATCGTCGGCATCGCGGTCGTCCTCAGCGAGTGACGCCGTGCATCGGCGAGGTGGGCGGGTAGGTCGGCAGCTGCGGCTTCTGCGCGCCGATGATGACGCAGAACAGCGCGTCGGTGTCGCCGGCGTTGCGCAGGCTGCGCGGCACCCCGGCGGGCACGCGGATCAGGTCGCGGTAGCCGAGCACGCGGGTGGCGGTCTTGGTGCCGTCCTCGACGTCGTGCACGGTCACCTCCAGGGTGCCTTCGAGGACGAAGAACGCCTCTTCCACGTCGTGGTGGGTGTGCTCCGGGCCGATCGCGCCGACCGGCAGCCGCATGTTGGAGAAGGTGAAGTGCTCCGAGGGCAGCTGGCGGGCGTCGCCCTCGTGGTTGCCGGTCGCGCCGGAGCCGATGTAGCGGATCTGCGCGCGGCGGAACTCGTCGCCCTTCGCGGCGGCCTGGAAACCGAGGGTGTCCCAGTCCTCGTACCGCGTCTCGCGAGCGGCGATGCACGAGTCGATGAGCTCCTCGAGGTGCTGGTGCTTGCTTTCGGTGGTGGTCATCGCGGGGCAACTCCTCCGGGGTCCTCGGCGGGCTCGCCGCCGAATGCCTTAGGTCTAAGAGACTTACTGATAAGGGTTGTACCCCGCGGCCTGTGATCCGCACAACCCCTTAGGCCTAAAATTCTTCGCGGCGTCTTCGCGGCGGCCCGCGCGCCGTGAAGGACTCCTTGAGGGAATCTGATTCCTTCAAGGAGTCCTTCACGGACCTTGGCCGGGCCGGGTCTTGACGAAATCTTAGGTCTAAGGTTTCCTCGGTCGCATCCCCGTCCTCCGCGCCGAAAGGACTTCGCCATGCAGCCCTTCCCCGTCCCGCCCGACGAAATCCCGGTCGGCGGCGACTGGCAGCGCGGCGGCGGTCCCGCGTCCGCGTGCGTGGATCCCGCCGACGGCTCGACGGTCGCCTCGATCCACGCCGCCGACTCCGCCCAGGTCGACGCCGCCGCCCGGGCCGGCGCCGCGGCGGCCGCGGACCCGGCGTGGCGAGACCTGCTGCCGCACCAGCGCGCCCGGCTGCTCGTGCGCGTCGCCGACGCGATCGAGGACCACGCCGAGCAACTCGCCCTCCTGCAGACCCGCAACACCGGCAAGGCGCTCGGCGAAACCCGCGCGCTGGTCGCGAGCGCGGCCGGGACTTTCCGGTACTACGCGGCCGCGCTCGAAACGCTCGAAGGCGAACTCCCGCCGAGCCGCGGCGCGCACCTGACGATGAGCGTGCACGAACCGATCGGCGTCGTCGGCGCGATCACGCCGTGGAACTCGCCGATCGCCAGCGACGCCCAGAAAATCGCCCCTGCGCTGGCCGCCGGAAACGCCGTCCTGCTCAAACCGGCCGAAGCCACTCCCCTGGTCTCGCTGGCGCTGGCCCGCCTCGTCCACGACGCCGGGATCCCGCCCGCCCTGCTGTCCGTCCTGCCCGGCCCCGGCTCGGTCGTCGGCGACGCGCTCTCCCGCCACCCGCTGGTCGGCAAGCTCGCCTTCACCGGCGGCACCGCCACCGGACGCGTCCTCGGCCGGATCGCCGCGGACCGGATCATCCCGGTCACCATGGAACTGGGCGGCAAGTCCCCGACGATCGTCTGCGAGGACGCCGACGTCGAGGAGACCGTCGCCGGAATCCTGTATGGAATCTTCTCGTCGACCGGGCAGAGCTGCATCGCCGGATCCCGGATTTTCCTGCCGCGCAGCCAGTACGACGCATGGGCTTCCCGCCTGATCGCCGCCGCTTCCGCCCTGCGTCTCGGCCCCGGCACCGATCCGGCCACCCAGGTCGGTCCGCTGGCGACGTTCGCGCACCGCGACAAGGTGGCCGCGATGGTCGACCGCGCCCGCGAAGAAGGCGCAGTGGTGCGCTGCGGCGGGCAAATCCCTTCCGACGAGCGCTTGGCGCGCGGCGCGTACTACCTGCCGACCCTGCTCGACGGTCTCCCGCCGGACGCGAAAACCTGCCAGGAGGAAATCTTCGGCCCGGTCGGCGTCCTCCTGCCGTACGACGACGAGGAAGACCTGGTCGCCCAGGCCAACTCGACCGTCTACGGCCTGGCGTGCGGCATCTGGACCGCCGACTACCGCCGCGCGCTCCGCCTGGCGCGCCGCGTCGAGGCCGGGACGGTGTGGATCAACACGTACAAGCAGTTCAGCATCTCGACGCCGTTCAGCGGCACCAAGGAAAGCGGCCTCGGCACGGACAAGGGCCGCACCGCGATCCGGAGCTATCAGCGGCAGAAGAGCCTGTATCTGAGCCTGGCGGAGGAGCCGATCCCGTGGGCACGGGCGTGAGCAGCCCGGAGAAGGACGCGTAGCTTCGGGTTTTCAGCGCGAGGCAATGCCCGGTCGACGGGCCAGTGGCCTTCGCCGCGCCCGACGGCCGAGCGCCGTTGCCGGTTCAGTCCGAGCAGCGGCGCTCGGCCGGGCTCTGTTCCTCGGCTCCCGCGATTGACGCTGAGCCGACGCGGGTGTTCAGTCGCCGAACTCGGCCTCGTCCAAAGACCGCTCCAACCGCGCCAGCAATTTCGCCAGCTGCGCGCGTTCCGCCGCGGTCAGCCCGGCCAGCATGCGGTTTTCGTTGGGAAAGTGCTCGTGCATGACCTTGTCCGTCGCCGCGAGCCCCTCTTCGGTGAGGCCGATGAACACGACCCGCCGGTCGTCCTCGTCGCGTTCGCGGCGGACGAGGCCGGCCTGCACCAGCTTGTCGACCCGCTGGGTGATACCGCCGGTGGTGAGCAGGTTGGTGTCGGCGAGGTCGCCCGCCGTGCGCCGGTACGGCGCGCCGCCCCGCCGGAGCGCGGCGAGGATCCCGAAGTCCGCCACCGTGATCCCGTGCCGGGCGAACACGCGCGTCAGCTGCCGCTGATACCGGTCGAACGAACGATGCAAGCGCCCGAACACCGCGAGCGGCGACGTGTCGACCTCCGGCACCTCGGCGCGCCACTGCGCGAGCATCTCGTCGACCTCGTCCGGCTCGGTACGCTTCGGCATCCGGCACCCCCGTGAATAGCTTTCCGCTAAGAATAGCACCACTAAGATTTCCCGGAGGGGACTACGGTGACCGCATGACGGTCAAGCGGATGGACAACGTCCTCATCGTCGTCGAGGATCTCGACGCGGTCATCGACTTCTTCGTCGAACTGGGGCTGGAACTGGAAAACAAGGGCCCCCTCGACTGGCGCGGCGCGGAACGGGTGGTCGGGCTGCGGGACGTCCGGCAGGACGTCGCCATGCTGCGCGTCCCCGACGGTCCCGGCCGGGTCGAACTGGCGAAATTCCACGAGCCGAAGGCGGTCGCGCCGGAGCCGTGGAAGGCTCCGGCGAACACGCTCGGCATCCGCCGGATGATGTTCGCGGTCGACGACCTCGAGGACACGCTCGCCCGGCTGAAGGCACGCGGAGCCGAATTGGTCGACGAAGTGGTGCAGTTCGAGAACATCTTTCTGCTGTGTTATGTCCGGGGGCCGGAGAATATCGTCGTGGGGCTCGCTCAAGAATTGAGCTGACCCGGACGTCAAGCTTTCCGGGAGGTCAGCAGCAACAGGCACCCGATGGCGACCGCCGTCACCAGACCGGCGACCAGCAGTTTCGGGTCGAGGCTGGTGGTCGCCGCCGCCTGCGCGACCGGCTGCGCCGAGGCAGGCGCGGCCGCGGACTCGCTCGGCGCGACCGAACTGGCCACTGTGGACGGTGCCGGCGGTGCGGCGGCCACCGGCGGCGCCACCGCGGCAGTACGGCTCGGAGCGGCCGCGGGCCGGGAAGCAGGGGCGGCAGCGGACGACCGCGTCACCGGCGGTGACGGCGGCGCGGCGGGCGCAGGTTGGACGATGACCTGCGCCCGCATGTCCGGATGCACGGAACAGTAATAGGAATAGGTTCCCGGGGTCTGGAACGTGTAATTCCAGCTCTGCCCTTGCGACAGCTGCGGGCTGCGGAACGCGACGGGCGCGCTCGTGGTGACCACGTCGTGCGGCGCGGTGTCGTGCTGGACCCAGGTGACGGTGTCGCCGACGCGCACGGTCAGCGACGCGGGCGAGTAGGCGTAGTCCTGCATCATCACCGTCTGGTTGGCGGCCTCGGCTGGGGCTGGCAAGGGTGCGGCGAGCGTGCCCAGGACAGCGACGGCCAAGAGGGCGAAAAATCGTTTCACCGCACGAACTCCCCGGCGAACTCGACGTGGACCGGCCGTCGGGCGAGGAGCCGCGCGATCCGTCCGGCTGTCCGAAGAGGACGGCGAGGCGGCGGCAAAGTACCGCGCAGCCAAAGGATGACGCACCCGTCCCCTGCCTCGCGAAGTTCGCCGCCGAGAACGAGATCGCGGGTCGAATCGCCGAAGTCCAGCCGCCCGGCGAACTCCGTCGACGGCTGTTCGGCGATTTCCTCTCCGGTGAACCGCACCTCGCCCAGTTCCCGAGTGACCATCGCGGACAGCAACGGGACGCGCGACCGGAATGAGCTGCCGTCGATTTCGGCGGTGAGGGAATCGTGGCTGAATTCGGCGCTGCGCACGGTCAACCGTCCGCGCAGCAAGGGAATTCCGAGCAGCCGCAGCGTCAGCTCCAGCACGCGGCGATCAGGCCGGAGCCGGTGGACTCCGGGTTCCGCGTCGAGGCTGCCCGCTGCGGGCAGGAACCGGGTGTCAGTGGGCACGAAAGCCTCCGGGGTCGAGGGCGGTCCGGGGCGGGCACGGCGCCCGCCCCGGGCCGGCGGTCAGCAGGACGCCTGGTTCAGCAGCGGCGTCAGGACGTTCTCCAGCCAGACGGTGTGCGTCTTGATGTACTGGTCCAGGTTCAGCAGATCAGTCACCTGCTGTCCCGGGGACTCCTCGAGATGTGCGGACTTGATGTGCGCGATGATCGGCGCGAGCGTGTCGGTGACGACCTTGTCGGCCGAACCGTCGAACGCCGGCTTCAGCACGCTTTCCAGCCACACGGTGTGCGTTTTGATGTACTGGTCGAGATTCAGCAGATCAGCTGCCTGCTGTCCCGGCGACTCCTCCAGGTGCGCGGCCTTGATGTGGTCCAGGATCGGCTGCAACACCGCCTTGGGCACGCAGGTTCCCGGCGGAGCGTCGGTGGGCATCGGCATCGTGTGCGTCGGGCTGGAGGGCGCGGTCGGGGTCGAGGACGACGACGGCGGCGCGGTCGGCGAAGACGGCGGGGCCGCGCCCTGCACGGTCACGGTCGCCTTCATGTCGGGGTGGATCGAACAGTAGTAGGAATAGGTGCCCGCCTTGGTGAAGGTGTGGGAGAAGGTGCCGCCGGTCTGCAGGGTCGGCGACGTGAACTTCTCCGGGCCGTCGGTGACGACGACGTTGTGCGGCGCGGTGTCGTGGTTGGTCCACGTCACCGTGTCGCCCGCGGTGATCGTCAGGCTGGCGGGAGAGAACTTGTACCCGCTCATCTCGACCGATTTGGCCGAGCCCGCCGAGGCCTGCGCGGCGGCCGGCGCCGCGGCACCGCCTTGCTGCTGCGAGAGACCTTGGTACAACGGGACAGCGAGCGGGCTCTGTTTCGCGAGCGCGGCGAGATCGACCTGGGCCGTGCTCGGAGCGGCGACCGGAGCCGTCTGCTGCCCCGTGCGCAGCGTGGTGAGGCTGACCAAGGCCAGCGCCAGCGCGCCGACCGCGACCGCGATCGGCCAGCGGCGCCGGCTGCCCGCCGCGGGCGGGGCGTCCGGCCGCGTTTCGGCGGAGGTGGGTTCCGGGTTGTCCATCAAGGAGATTCCTTTCCAGGGGTGTTCACCGGCCGGGACTGGCGGTGACGAGGAGGCTCGCCGCGAACAGCACCACGACGACGAGCGTGGCTTCCGCGGCGACGGAATAAACGAAGGGACGGAGCGCGCCGGCGTCGCCGCGCAGCACCACCGCGAAGTCGAGCCGCCGCGCGACCCAGCTCTTGCTCGCCTGGGCGAAGAGCAGGACCACCGCGAGCGCCGCGAGTTTCGTCAGCAGGATCCGGCCGTAGCCGGAGGTGAACAGCCGCCCCGGGTCGCCCAGCGTCCCGGCCGCGAGCACGACGCCCGCGCCGAGCACGACCAGGACCGAGACCAAGGCGAGTTTCGAATAGCGCGGTACGACACTGGCGAGTTCGCCGGGATCGCGCCGGGACAGCACCCCGAACAGCAGCATCGCGAGCCCGCCGACCCACGCGCACCCGCCCGCCAGGTGCCCGAAATCCGCCAGCTGGCTCAGCAGCGGACGCGCGCTCTCCGCGGAATGCCCGGTCAAGCCGGTCGTGCGCAGCAGCCCCGCGGCGACCACGCCCGCGCCGACCCGCCATCCCGCCGACCGCGCGGCCCGTTCGCCGCGCTGCAGCACGTCGGCGAGCACCACCCCGCCGAGCATCCACAGCAGCGCCTTGGCGAACCAGATCCGGCCGAACTGGCTGTCGAGCACCTGGCCGAGCAGGTCCGGGTCGAACAGGTCGGCCGGCGACCGCTGCGCCACCCACGCGCCCTGCAGCCCGAGACCGGCCACCGTCCCGGCGAAGCCGAGAAGCCAGCCGGTCCCGAGCACGCCGCGGGCCTGGCGGGAGTCCGCTCCCGCGGGCCACAGCAGCGCGAGGAAGACCATGCCGCCGACGAACAGGGCGAGCCCGGCGTAATCCGCGCAGCGCGCGGCGACGTACCAGAATTTCGCGGAGCCGAGATCCACCGGTTCAGCCCCCGCTCGCCGGAGCCGGGATCGCCGCGGGCGCCGGACTCGCGGGCGCCGGACAGGAACCGAGAAGGGTGGCGAGAATCCCGCCCGGACCGGTCAGCCCGGCCCCGGACGCGAGACCGCCGACGAGCGGCAGTCCGCTCACCGTGTCCAGCACCGGTTGCACCGCGCCGGGCTGGCACGTCGGAGCCCCGGGCGGCGGCGGACTCGGCGGCGTCTCGGTCGGTCCGGTCGGTCCGGTCGGTCCGGTCGAGCCGGGAGGCGCCGGATCGCCGGACGGCTGCGGGATTTCCCCGGTCGGCACTGGCGGTTGTCCCGTCGGAGCGTCCGGCATCGGCATCTGGGTGGCGGGCGGCGGTTCAGCGGGCGGGGGTCCGCCGTCCGGCACGGGCGGCATCGGCTGCACCGCACCCGCCGGGGGCAGTTCTCCGTTGGGCAAAGGTTGTTGCGGCGCGGGCGCGGCCTGAGCCGGAGCCGGCGCGGAAGACGCCGGGGCGCCCGCCGTGGTCGTTTTCAATCCGATTCCCGACGCGTACCCGACGACGATCACCACCGCGCCCGCCAGACTCGCCGCGACCACGTGATCCCGGCGCAGTCCACGCCCGGCTGAAGCCACCACAATCATTTCCTCCCGACGCGCGGATCGAACTCGACGAGTGAGCACCACACCAGACCGCGCGTTTCGCCAGCCGACGCGACCATGACGGGAAAGTAAAATTGATCTCCGAACAACTTCGGGCAATCGGTGAACTCGCCCCCGCGTCCGGCGGTGAGAACTATTTAACGCAGCCGTTGCGCGTCCGACGCACTGCCGACAACGAGGTGCCGAGACCATCCCGTTCCGATACATTCCCTTCCGGAAGCAGGGTTCATGCGATCGCTCTCCAGCACTTCCCCGTCCCGCCGAAACGGACTCGGCATCCGCCTTCTTGCCGCAATTCTTCTGGCGCTGGCCGCTGTCCTTTTGCCGCATACCGCGGCCGAGGCGCACAGCTTTCTGGAATCGAGCACTCCGGCGAAGGATTCCGCGATCGCGACCGGGCCGGCGAAAATAGTGCTCACCTTCAACGAGCCGCTGGACAGCGGATTCACCGAATTGGCGCTGCTCGGTCCGGACGGAAAGACGCATTGGGAATCCGGCGCGCCGACGGTTTCCGGAGCCGTTCTCACCGCGCCGGCGAAACCGCTCGGCCCGGCCGGAAAGTACACTGTGGACTATCGGATCGTCTCCGCCGACGGGCATCCGGTGTCCGGCTCCTACTCCTTCACGCTGACCCAGCCCGGCCCCGGCGTCGCAGCGGCACCCGCGTCGCCGTCCCCCGCTGCTCCCGCGCCGTCCACCGCCGCGGCCTCGACCGCCAGCGAGAGCGACGTGCCTCCGTGGGTCTGGGTGGCCGCCGCCGCGGTGCTGCTGATCGCGGGCGGAATCGTCGCGGCCCGCATTTCGCGCGGTCCGTCACGAGAATGACCGAATGCCCGTTGTGCGCCGGATGAGGCAATTCACCACCGGCGGCGCGGGCTGTGCGCACTCGGACACCGGATGCTGATCACCGCGCTACCGGGACGCAGAGTCCGCGCGATCGAATGCCCCGGTACCTGCCCCCCTCTCGCCCGGAAAGGCTCGCCCCATGCCGATTCCCGTACCCGAAGCCCTCGACCTGCAGGCAGACGTCGCCGACGGCAAGATCGCGGAACTGCGCCGTCCCGGCCGCTACCTGGTGAGCTCGATGCTCGCCGGTGCGTTCATCGGCGTGGCGGTCGTGCTGCTGCTGTCCGCGACCGGACCCCTCAACGCGGCGAGTTCGCCGTGGACGAAAACCGTGCAAGGACTGGTGTTCGGGATCGCGCTGACCGCCGTGGTGTTCGCCGGCGCGGAACTGTCCACCGGAAACATGATGACCATGGTGCAGGGCGCCCTCGTCCGGCGCCGCGGAGCCGGCACGGCCGCGGCGGTGATCGTGGTGTCGTTCGCGGGCAACCTGCTCGGCTCGATCGTGTTCGCCTGGCTGGTGCACGAAGGAGGAGTGCTGTCCATCGGCGCCGCCGGCGGCCACCCCGGCCCCGGCGCGGCTCTGCTCGCGAGCCTGGTCAAGGCGAAAACGGCGGAATCCGCGAGTGCGCTGTTCTTCCGCGGAGTGCTGTGCAACTTCCTGGTCTGCCTCGCCGTGTGGATGGCCGCGCGCACGAAGTCGGACGGCGCGAAGCTGGCGCTGATCTTCTGGTGCCTGCTCGCGTTCGTCAGCTCCGGATTCGAGCACGTGGTCGCCAACATGACGACCTTCTCCCTCGGCCTGATGGACGGAGTGCCCGGCGCGACGATCGGCGCGTTCGGCCGCAACCTGCTGTTCGTAGGCCTGGGAAACCTGGTGGGCGGCGGGCTTCTCGTGGGTGCCGCGTACGCCTTGCTGGGCAGCCGTTCCCGCGCGACCGCTCCCCCGGTCCCGGCGGCGGAGGAACTCGCGACCACCGGCAGCTGACCTGGACGCGGACTGCGGTGCCGAGGCCGGCACCGCAGTCCGGACGGGTCAGCCGGTGACGAGCGACAGACCGTAGGTCTGCAGGATTTCGTTCACCGGCTGGAACCAGGTCTCGCCGCCGGAGCCGCAGTTGCCGAACCCGCCCGACGTGACGCCTTGGGCTTGGTCGCCGGTGATGAAGGAGCCGCCCGAGTCGCCGGGTTCCGCGCACGCGTTGGTGTGCGTCGCCTGGTAAACCGCGCCTTGGGCGTAATTGATCGTCTCGTTCAGGCCGAGCACGGTGCCGCAGTGCCAATGCGAGGTCGAGCCGGAGCGGCAGATCGACGAGCCGACCGGCGCGACCGCCGAACCGCGGACGATCACGTCGCTGACCGTGCCCCAGCCGAGCACGACCGGCGCGGTCCACCACCCGTTGCCGATGGTGATGTAGGAATAGTCGTTGCCGGGGAACGAAGATCCGGCGAACGTGCCCATCGCGGAGTTGTCCCAGCCGACGACGGAGCTGCCCTTGCTGCCGCAGTGCCCGGCGCTGACAAACCCGCCGTGCACCGAGAATCCGATCGAGCAGCGCGTGTTTCCGTTGATGTAGTACGGATCTCCGCCGACGGTACCGGCCGAGAGCGTCCGCGGCCGGGCACCCGTCGACACGGTCACCGGGCCTGCTTCGCGGGCTCGGGCGAGGAAGTCGTCGACGTCCGGGCCGTGTGCGCCAGGCTGAAGGGTGACGACCACGCTGCCGGTGCGGGGGTCCGCGTGCCAGCCGCTGACCTCAGCCGGGGTTTGCTTCGCCTTGGCGGCTCTGTCGAGGGAGGTCTTCGCCGCGTCGAGCGCCGCGGCCGTTACCTGCGCTGGAACGGTTTCCGCGCCGGTACGGTGAACCGCGTCCGCCACGGCCGGATCGGTCACGCCGACGACCAGCTTGCCGAGAGCCGGGTCGAACCAGGCCCCGCCGAACGCCGCGCCAGCCGCCTGCTGAGCGGCGGGCAGTTGCCGCGACGCGGTCAGTTCCTGCCCGAGCCGGGTCCGCGCCTGTCCGGCACTGAGGCCCAGATCCCGTTGCATAGCCGCGACCAGGCCGGGCGACGCCTGAGCGGCGGGCGGGACGACGGCGGCAAGACTCGCCGCGAGAACGGCCGCACCGGTGAGGCTGAGGGTGATTCTTCGACGCATCGGAACTCCTCGAAGGCCGGGGGAAAGAAACCCACTGTCGGCCGAGTGCGCGAAGCCGGTCCAGCCGCGGCCCGCGTTTTGTCCGAAACCTGTCGCCGCGACTGCTCCGTTCGTTCACGCCGGAACGGACTTCCGGGCAACAGCCGCGTCGCCGCCGCTCAAATGGGCGGTGTCGGATCAGGCACCTTGACGTGAACTGGTTCGATCCGATCTTCCGTGCCCCAGGCAAAGCCCGGCTCAGGCGAGCGGAGTGTCGTCCAGCGCCTTCGCGAGATCCCCCGGAGTGTCGTACAGGGCGACCGCACCCGCCTCCCGGAGTTCGTCGTCTCCGAAGCCGCCGGAACGGACGACGATCGCGGGCATTCCGGCTCGTTTCGCCGCCTCGACGTCCCACACCGAGTCCCCGACCATCACCGCCGGCGCGTCAGGCGGGGCACCCAGCTTCTTGAGCGCCGCATGCAGCAGGTCCGGAGCCGGTTTGGACGCGTCGACGTCGGCGCTGGTGGTCCAGTCGTCGGCGAGGTCGCGGGCGTCGAGCTTGTCCAGGAAGACCTCCGCGTGGCGCTGCTGAGCCGAACTGGCCAGCACGAGCCGGTGGCCGCGCTCCTTGATCGCCACGAGCAGATCGCGGGCGCCCGGCAACGGCGCCATCTCCTCGAGCAGCGCGTCGACCTCCTTGCCCTGCCGCTCGCGGGCCCTCTCGCCCACCCGGCGCTCCAGCTCCTCCCCGCCGACCGCGGCGACGAGCTGGTCCCCGCCCATCCCGATCAGCCGGTGCAGCCGCCACACCGGAAACACCTCGCCCACCGACCGCAGGGCCCGGTACCAGGCGAGAGCGTGGTGGTAGTTGGAATCGATGAGCGTCCCGTCGATGTCAAGGACGGCGATGGGGGAATCTGGCACACCTGCTGGTTACCCACTGTCGCGGACAGCTAACCGCTCTCGCCGGTGGACGCATCGTCTACCCACAGCCCGAGCACCGCGGTGCCGCAGGCCCTTCGTCGAGCGACCCGTTGCTGGGGGCCGAGCGGGGAACGGTCCCCACGACAAGTGCGACCCTCGCGGCAGCCCCGCTTTTCGGGGTCGGTTATCGATCCGCACGGCCGGGTTCCCCGGAACTGATTACGTGGAGATGATCTTCATGAAACACGCTATCCGCAAGACTCTGACGTCAGCGGCAGCAGTTGCGCTGCTCCCGCTCGCGCTGCCCCCAGGAACGGCGAATGCCGCCGAACGCTCCGGAGATACCGCCCGGGCCACGCGAGCGGCGGTCGACGGACTCGTCGCGGCGAATCCAGGAGCACACATAACCGGCGTCAACACGGTCCAGCTCGCGAACGGCGTGATCGCGACCTTCGCCCCGAACGGCGGACCGTGCCCGTGGGAAAACCTCTGCATTTACGACCAGCCGGGAACCCAGGGCATCCAATGGAATTTCTACCGCTGCGGGTTCGTCAACATCGGATTGTCCGGCTGGAGCGACCGGATCAGGTCGTTCATCAACAACCAGACCTCCGGCACCGTCGCGGAATTCTCGAATTGGAACGGCAGGTCTTGGGACGTCGTGGGGCAATCCACCGCCTTCGAGATCCAAGATCCCGCCGATCCGGGGATCCAGACGACGGACGGCCTCAACCCGTGCTTGCACTGAACCGACCTCATCGCGAAGGGCCAACCGGACACCGCTCTGCTCGTCGCCCGCGGTCGGCCGGATCGATCAGCACCACCTTCGCGTTCCAACCGTCCATTGTAGACTAAGAACCTCCGGGCCAGCCTCACTGGCGCAATGCCAACATCCAGGTGGCAGGTCATCGGATAGTAGGCCGCTCAACTCCTTGTGAGGGAAGGGTTTCTCCCCAGCGGCAAGCACGCGCCGACGGTGCTCACCCCTAGTCGAACTCCATGCCCCGAAGGGGTTCACCGTCGGCAGCTTGCTCGTTCGGGTGCCCGCCGTGTCAGTGATCGGCGGCTCGGCGGTTTGCGGCCGCGAGACGGGGACCGCAGGTGGGGCAACGGTTCGCCGTGGCCGGTGCGGTTACCCGCGGTGCGGGGACGCCTTGTCGGCGACGCTCGTCCGGTGGAGGCAGCGGGTGAAACCCTTGCCCGGCGGTTGTTTCCGGCTTCGGCGTGCGGTCACGCTGGAGTGCGCGGCATTCGGCCGCGACCCGCATCGTCGATGGGACATGGCATGACTTCCGAATCCGATGATCTCAAGCGCGTCGTCTACGCGATCTACTCCGGTCTGTTCGCCGGGCTCACCGGCCAAGGCGACAACAGCGCCGTCGCACCGCCGTTCGACGAGAAAGAAACCATGCTGACGATGTGCATGCCGGGACAGGCGGTCCTGGCGTCGGACTTCGCCAACGCCTGGACGCCGGGCGACCCGAAAGGCAGCACCGAGAACGCCAAGCGGATGGCGTTGTTCTTCAACGACATCCCCCGCCGGTCCCACCGGTTCGCCCCGAACGGACGCCAACTCGACGACGTCTACGGTTCAGTGGTCGAAGGGGTCCAAGTCCACGCGCCCGAGCCGGACCCCAAGCAGAAGGAGGCGTACCAGAAGGCTTACAGCTTCCTTCACCAGGAGGTGGACATCACCGACCCGTTCAGCGGCAAGGTCACGAAGAAGACCGTCC
Source organism: Amycolatopsis sp. AA4 (assembly GCF_002796545.1). Lineage (GTDB taxonomy): Bacteria > Actinomycetota > Actinomycetes > Mycobacteriales > Pseudonocardiaceae > Amycolatopsis. Next base: position 2,554,289 of record NZ_CP024894.1, on the reverse strand, counting down.
CCAGCGCGGCCTACTCGACCTACCTGCAAAACAGCACCGCCTACGACCAGGCCAAGGTCTCCTACAACCACGCCTACCTGGCGGCGAAAAAGTCCGGAAACCTCGACAACTGGCCGGTCGAAGGCGCGGCGCTCTACCAGCAGGTGCAGCGGGCTTACGACCAGATGATGGCCGACGGCGCACAAGAGGTCATCGACGCGATCGCCAGGATGAGCACCACGGTCAACGACGCTGTCACCGTCACGTTCGCCGATGCCCAGCGACGCTACCGCAACGCGGGCTACGCACTCGACGGCGCAGCGGCGGAGAAGCTCTACCGGCTGGTCTACGCGCTGCCCGGAACGTGGTTGAGCACCACCGACCCCACCGGATGGGCGAAGGTGACCTACGACCGGAAGCACTTCGACCAGGTCGACCAGTCCGAGGCGGACGACTGGTCGGCTCAGGCCGGCGTCGAGCAGGGCATCTGGGCATGGTTCAGCGGCGCGAACGGCGGCGCCAGCGCGGAGCACGACCGGAAGACCTCCAGCACCAAGACCTCGAGCATGGAGATCAGCTTCGAGTTCATGTCGGTCAGCCTTTACCGGACGTGGATGCAATTCCTCGTCCTGGGCCTTCCCTCCTGGTCGAACAACGAGTACCCGCCCGGCGGGATCTCCGGCGGGCCCGGCGGGGCCACGAAGGACGAGCATTGGCCGCTGCTGACCAAGAACTTCATCGCCGTCCGCAACGTGACCATCAAGGCGGACTGGAGCGAAGACGACAAGTCGATCATCCGCGAGGCCGATTCGCAGGACCTCAACGTCGGCTGGGGCCCGTTCACCGTTTCCGGCAAACACGCGCACTCCACCGAGGAAACCAAGATCTCCCACGATTTCGACGGCCAGTCGCTCACCATCCCCGGCATTCAGATCCTGGGCTACGTGTGCCCGATCGTGCCGTACAGCCCGCCGAACCTGCGGGCTCCGCAAGGGGCGATCCCGGGCCAGGAGCGGGAAGAGGCCGTCCCGTTCGCCTTCGCGGCGCTGAATCCCTGACACCCGGTCCGATCCGGCGGCGCGGCGCGGCCGGATCGGGCCGGTGGACCCGCCGCCGCGGAGGATTACCGCAGTTCCCCGCTCGAACAAACGCGCCGGGTAGATTACCGCCACCGCCCAGACACGAACAGAATCTCGACCGCAAAAAAATCACAACGCCTTAGGCGGCCAATTCGGCAGCGCAGCGGCCTGCGGCCGGAGTGCGGGCATCGCGCGGGGTTCGACGCCGATCTCGTCCATGGCACGCCGGTAGATCTCGTGGCGGCGGCGGGCTTCTCCGACCCGGCGCGCCGTGAGCAGGACCTGGATCAGATTCACGTGCGCCTGCTCGTCGTAGGGGTCGTCCTCGAGGAGTCGCAGGGTGTGGCGGACGACCTCGTCCACGTCGCCGTTGGTCTGGCAGCGGTGGATCAGGGCGCGCAGTACCGCCTGGTGCAAGGCGCGCAGTTCTTCGACCGTGTGTTGTGCCCAGTCCGCGTACGGATCGTCCTCGAGAAAGTCCCCCGTGTACAAGGCGGCGCCCCGGTACAGGAGCGCGATGGCTTCGGACCTGCCCGCGCGATGCGCTTCCACCGCGGAGACGGCGGTCGTGCGAAATTCCGCGACGTCGATGCTCACCAGGTTCGCGTCCAGCCAGACCGTGGTGCCGTCGGTGCGCAACGGCTGCGGGTCGTCCTTGACCGGCTGCAGAACCTGGCGCACGGTGCTGAGCAGCACCGACAGCCGGTTGCTGGACTTGCCGGGATCGACGCCGGGCCACAGGACCTCCATCAGCTGGTCCCGGGGCACGGGCCGGCTGCGCGAAACGAGGACCTTCAACAGGTCTCGCGCCTTGCGGGACTGCCACGCCGTCCTCGGCACGGCGACGCCGTTTCGGGTGACCCGGAAAGTGCCCAGCGCGTAGATCGCCACCTTGCGCGGCACTTCGGTCGCCGAGTGCCGCCCGATCGCTCCGCACTCGGCATCCGGCCCGAAGCCGTGCTCAGGCACCGCGGCCAGAAAGCCGCTGGCAGCGAGGCCGGGCATGGAGACGGGCACCGCGTCCCAACCGAGGCGGCCGCCTTGCGGACCGCGGCCGGTCCCTCCGTGCGTCTCGGCGTCTTCGCGCAGCACGTCCGCACCGGCTGCTGCTTTCGGACCAGCCGTCGAGGCGGTGCTAGGCAAGCTTAGTCGCATTGATCTCACCTGGAACGCCTTTGCCTTGTTGGTCTTTTACTTTCCCACGCCAGGACTTGCCGACAACGAGTGATCGGAAAACCGACCGCACACCTCTTTCGCCGAAGCGGCCGCAGGTGGCGCGGACCATTCCCGGGCCTCGGCGGCCGCCTCCCGGCTTTCCCGGCACCCTGCCGAACCCGCACCCGCTATCCGGCATCCGCCGCGTTCATACCACCGGAATCCGCCGCCGCAGCGGACACCGGGCGCCGATTCCGCCGCTTCGGCGAAGTCCAGGGTATTCCGGATGCTCATACGCGCCCTTCGTCGGGAGAGTACTCGGCCTGCCCACATCCAGTCGTTGGAAATCGCGCTCCGTTACCCTCGGAAACAAAATTGCTCCATTCGTGCGATTAGCCCCCAAATGGAGCAGCGTACCGCCGATTAACCCGCCTCCAAATGCCCGTAAGAGAACGCTAAGCCGGCCGGAAACCCCATTTCTTAACCTTCCGTCCGGCCATGAATCGCAGCTGAAGAGGTGGGCTCGGATGACGGTGCGGGACGAGGCGAACTACGAGGTCTACTGCCTCGCCGACCGGCTGTTCTACGACCAGCCGACCCGGCACGCCGGCGACAGCACGGACTTCGCGGCCACCGCGCGCGCGGTTCCGCCCGGATGGGCGCACGAGTCCAGCGACACCTGGATGTACTACGCGCCCGAGGACGTCCCGCTCCCGGCGCAAGGCTGGAAGATCCATGTGTCGGCACGGCTGGAGGACGCCGAACGGGTGCTGGACGCGGTCTGGGAATACTGCGAAAGCAACCGGATCGCGTTCAAATTCTTGCGCAGCAGAAATGTCGTGGTGCTGTTCAACGCCAAATCGGCATTCCGGGGATCGAGCGGAAAACTGGCCACTATTTACCCGGATTCGGACACCCGGTTCGAGACCGTGCTCGCCGAACTGGACGGCCTGCTTCGCGGGGTAGCAGGCCCCTACATCCTCAGCGATCTCCGCTACGGCGACGGGCCGCTGTATGTGCGGTACGGCGGCTTCACCGAGCGTTTCTGCGTATCGGACAACGGGGAGCGCGTGCTCGCCATCGAAAATGCCGACGGCGCACTGGTTCCCGACGTGCGCGGCCCGACGTTCGCGCTCCCGCCGTGGATCCCGCTGCCGTCGTTCCTGGAACCGCACCTAGCCGCCCGGGCGGCCGTCACCACGGCGGATCTGCCGTACGCGATCGAAAGCGCGATGCAGTTCTCGAACGGCGGCGGCGTGTACCTCGGCCGGGACACCCGCACCGGCGACCGCGTCGTGCTCAAGGAGGGCCGGCCGTACGCGGGCCTCGACGTGGCCGGCCGCGACGCGGTGACCCGGATCGGGCACGAGCGCGACATGCTGGGCCGCCTCGCCGGACTCGACGTGGTGCCCGCGATGCTCGACTCCTTCGAACTGGGCGAACACCACTTCCTCGTCGAGGAGTTCGTCGACGGCAACCCGTTGCAGCGCCTGCTGGTGCACCGCTATCCGCTGACCCATCCCGATCCGGGGCCGGAGAAGCTGGCCGAATACGTCGAGTGGGCACTGGGCATGCTCGCCAAGGTCTCCGCCGCGGTGGACGCGCTGCACGGACGCGGCGTCGTGTTCGGCGATTTGCACCCGGAGAACATCCTGGTCACGGCCGAGGGCCGGCTGGTGCTGATCGACTTCGAGGTCGCCACCCTGGCGGAAGACGCGGCCCGCTCGTCGCTCGCGCACCCGGCGTTCTCCGCGCCCGCCGACCGGCTCGGCACCGAGGTGGACCGGTACGCGCTCGCCTGCATGTACCTGGGCATGTTCGCCCCGCAGGCCACCATCACCACGCGGTTCGACCCCGGCAAGGCACGGCAGATCGCGGAGTACGCGGCCAAGGTCTTCCCGTTGCCGCCGGGCGCGTTGGACGAATCCGTGCGCGTCATCGAGGGCGCGGAGCCGGAGCCGTCCCGGATGCCCGGCCTCCCGCTGCCCGGAGTGTCCACTTGGGACGAATTGCGGGCCGCGCTGCGCACCTCGATCCTCGCGTCCGCCACCCCGGACCGCGACGACCGCCTTTTCCCCGGCGACATCGCGCAGTTCCTGCCCGGAGGCGGCATCAACATCGCGTACGGCGCGGCAGGCGTGCTGTACGCCCTCTCCGCCACCGGTGCGGGACGCTTCCCCGAACACGAGGACTGGCTGCGCAAACACGCGTTGACCCCGGCCGACGGCGCTGCCCTCGGCTTCTACAACGGCCTGCACGGCGTCGCGTATGTCCTGGCCGAACTGGGGCACCGGCAAGACGCGCTGAGAATCCTTGAACGCTGTCTCGCGATGCCGCCGGACGCGACCGAACTCGGCTTGCACGGCGGACTGGCCGGTATCGGGCTCAATTTGCTGCACTTCCGGGCCGACCTCGGCCTCGAGGCCGCGCTGTCGGTGGTCGACCAGGTCGCCGACCGGCTGGGCGGCGTGACCGACGTCCCCGAAATCAGCGGAGGCGACCATCCCCGGGCCGGGCTGATGTTCGGGTCGGCCGGACCGGCGTTGCTGTTCCTGCACGCCTACGAGCAAACGGGCGACCTTGGCTTGCTCGATCGCGCGGAAATCGCGCTGCGCCAGGACCTTCGCCGGTGCATCCGCGCCGAGGACGGCACCGTGCAGATCGACCAAGGCTGGCGGACGCTGCCCTACCTCGACGAGGGTTCGGTCGGGATCGCGTTGGTGCTGGAGCGCTATCTGCGCCACCGCCCGGACGAAGAACTCGGCGAAATACTGGCCAGGCTGCGCGCGGTCACCCGGAGCGCCTACTTCGTGCAGTCCGGCCTTTACACCGGCCGGGCCGGAATGCTCCTGGCCGCGCAACCGTCCGCAGTGGACACCTTGGTCCGGGGGCTGGGCTGGCACGCGGTGCCCTATGCCGACGGGCTCGCGTTCCCCGGCGACCAGCTGTTGCGCCTGTCGATGGATTTCGCGACCGGGACGGCGGGCGTGCTGTTCGCGCTCGGCTCGGTGCTGCACGACGCACCCGTGCGGCTCCCGTTCCTGGCCGGTCCCGAGAACCCGGATGCCACTGGGCATTCGTCACCCGACGACCGATCGAAGGAGGTGTAATCACATGGCACTTCTCGACCTGCAGGGTCTGGAGGCTCCCGGCGGCAAGGGCGGCGGCGGCGGTTCCACGCTGACCGTTCTGGGCTGCGCGTCGCACACGCCGAGCAACGTCAGCCTGTTGCTCTGCCACTGACGCTCGACGGGTCCTGGGCGGAACTTGTCCTCCGCCCGGGACCCACCCTTCGCGAAAGGAGCGGCCGTGCTTGCCGAACGCCTGCCGATCGTCGACGACCTGCACGGTTACCTCGTGCCCGATCCCTACCGGTGGCTCGAAGACGCCGCCAGCGCGCAGACCCGGAGCTGGCAGGCCGCCGAGGACGACCGCTGGCGCGCGCACGCCGCCGCCCTGCCCGGACGCGCGCGGCTGCACCAGGACGTGCGGCGGCTGAGCGCGATTGGGGTCGTGACAGCTCCCCTCTGGCGCGGCGATCGGCAGTTTTTCCTTCGCCAGCAACCCGGACAGGAGCACCCGGTGCTCTATGTGTCCGAATCGGACGGTGCGGAACGGGCGCTCGTCGACCCGAGCGCGCTGGACCGCGACGGCCTGGTGACGCTCGACGCATGGCACCCCAGCCACGACGGCACGCGCCTGGCGTACCAGCTCTCCCGCGGTGGTACGGAAAACTCAGTTCTGCACGTGCTCGACGTCGGCTCCGGCGAGCAACTCGGCGGGCCGATCCACGGATGCCGGTACACCCCGGTCGCGTGGTTGTCCGGCACCGAGGAATTCTGCTACGTGCGCGAGCGGCGCGTTTGGCGGCACCGGGTCGGCACCCCGGTCGAACAGGACTTCGCGGTCTCCGAGCGAACCGGGTCGCTCGGGCTGGAAATCGATCGCGACGGCCGATGCCTGGTGCTCGCCGAAGGCACCGGCCTGTGGCTCGTCGACCCCGTCACCGGCGCGGAGCGAACCATCCACAAAGGACCGAACGGTCGCGCGGCCGCCCTGCCCCACAAGGATTTCCTGTACCTCCTCACCGACCAGGACGCGCCGCGCGGCCGCGTGTGCGTGGCCGATCTCTCCGAGCCCTCGCGGTGGCGCGAGTTGATCCCGGAGGATCCGGCAGCGGTGATCAGCGATCTGGCGCTGCTGGACGGGTTCCTGGTGGTGAGCCGGATCAGGCACGCGATCGGCGAGATGAGCCTGCACGACCTCCGGACCGGCGACCGGGTCGCCGACGTGCCGTTGCCCGGTGCCGGATCGCTGGGTTCGGTGTCCACGCGCGGCAACGAGGTGTGGTTCAGCTACACCGACAGCGTGACGCCGGGCGCGGTCTACCGCTACGACGCCGAGACGCACCAGACAAAACTGTGGGCGGGAACGCCCGGCGTGACCGTGCCCGACGTGCTCAGCCGGCAATTGACCGCGACTTCCGCGGACGGCACCCCGATCCGGGTCGTAGTCCTCGCGAAGCCCGGCACCGGGCCGCGTCCGACGATTCTCTACGGCTACGGCGGTTTCGGCGTACCGCTCACGCCGTCCTACTCCAGTTACATCCTCGCGTGGGTCGAGGCGGGCGGCGTTTTCGCGTCCGCACAGGTGCGGGGCGGCGGCGAGGAAGGGGAAGAATGGCACCGCGACGGAATGCTCGACCGCAAGCAGAATGCCTTCGACGACTTCGTCTGCGCGGCCGAGCACTTGATCGCCGAGGGCTGGACGACACCGGCGCACCTGGGCATCTGCGGCGAGTCCAACGGCGGCTTGCTGGTCGCGGGCGCGCTGACCCAGCGTCCGGAACTGTTCGCCGCCGCGGTGTGCTCGGCGCCGGTGCTCGACATGGTGCGGTACGAGCGGTTCGGCCTCGGTCCGCAGTGGCGCGAGGAGTACGGCTCCGCCGCTGATCCCGAGCAATTGGCTTGGCTGCTCGGCTATTCGCCGTACCACCGGGTGAAGGAAGGCGTCGAGTACCCCGCGGTGCTCTTCACGACGTTCGGCGGAGACACCCGGGTCGACCCGATGCACGCCCGCAAGATGTGCGCGGCGCTGCAGTGGGCGACCGCGAGCGGGCGGCCGGTGTTGCTGCGCCATGAGCCGGACGCCGGCCACGGCGCGAGTTCGGCGACCCGGGCGATGCGGCTCGCGGGCGACCTGCTCGCGTTCCTCGCCAAGCACACCGGGCTGGACGTCGCATGATCACTTTCGGCGACGTCGCGCGGCGCGCGGGCGGCTGGCTGCCGCTGATCGGGCTCGCCGGCCTCGTCGGCAGCCTCGGCACCCTCGCGTTGCCCACTGTGCTGGGCAACGCGGTCGACGCGCTGATCACCGGGCACAGCCGCGGGACCTGGGTGGTGGCCGCCGGGATCCTGATCGCTGTCAACGTCGTCTTCGACGTGGTCGACGCCTACGCGGGCACCGCCTGCGTCGCCGGGACCACGGCGTGGCTGCGCGATCGCGTCGTGCGGCATGTGCTCGCGATCGGTCCGGCCCGCGCCGCCCGGTTCGAGACCGGCGACCTGGTCACGCGGGTCTCGGGCAGCGCGGTCGAGGCCGCGCAAGCCGGTCCGGCCGTCGTCACGACGATCTCGGCCGCGCTGCCGCCGATCGGCAGTCTCGTGCTGCTGGCCTGGATCGATCTGTGGCTCGCGCTCGCCTTGCTGGCCGGCCTCGCGCTGGTGGTGGCCGTGCTGCGGACCTTCGCATTGCGCAGTGCGGCGGTGATGGTCGCCTACCAGCAGACGCAGAGCGCGATCGCGGCCCGGCTCGCCGAATCCCTCGGCGGGGCCCGGACAATCGCCGCCGCGGGCACCGTCGACGCGGAGGAACGCCGGGTGCTGGCTGATCTGCCGACGCTGCACGAACACGGTGCCGGCACCTGGAACGTCCTGGCGCGCTCCAGTGCGCAAGCCACCTTGGTCGGCCCCCTCGTGCTGGTCGCCGTGCTCGCCGCCGGCGGCATCGAACTGCTGCGCGGCCGGATCACCCCCGGCGAACTGTTCGCGGCCAGCCAATACGCGGTGATCGGCGGCGGGCTCGGCGCGTTGACCGGGGTCTTCAGCAGGCTCGCCCGGGCCAAGGCGGGCGTGCGCCGCGTCGCCGAAGTGCTCGCGACCGAACCGGTTTCCTACGGCACCGAGGCGTTGCCGGACGGCCCGGGTGCCGTCGAGTTCCGCGGCGTGACGGTGCGCGCGGACGACACGGTGTTGCTGGAAGACGTGCACCTGAGCATCCCCGGCGGGGCGGCGGTAGCGGTCGTCGGCGCGTCCGGAGCGGGTAAGTCGGTGCTCGCGGAGGTAGCCGCGCGCCTGCGCACCCCCGACGAAGGCGAGGTCCTGCTCGACGGAGTCGCGCTGGCGGCGCTGGAGCATCGCGCGCTGCGCACCGCGGTCGGCTGCGCGTTCGAGCGGCCGGTCCTCGTCGGCGCGTCGATCGCGGACGCGGTGGCTGCCGGACGCGACATCGACGTGCGGGCCTCTGCGCGCGCCACGCACGCGGACGAGTTCGTCAACCGGCTCCCGGACGGCTACGCGACCCCGCTGGCCGAGGCGCCTCTGTCCGGCGGCGAGCACCAGCGGCTCGGCCTGGCCCGCGCGTGGCCAGCCCGGCGCCTGCTGGTCCTCGACGACGCGACGTCCAGTGTGGACATGGTCACCGAGATGCAGATCGCCCGCACCCTCACCGACGACCACGGCGAGCGCACCCGGCTGATCGTCACCCACCGCGCGGCGACCGCGGCGCGCGCCGACCTGGTGGTCTGGCTGGCCGAGGGCAAGGTCGTCGCGACCGGCACCCACGACGAACTGTGGGCGCGGCCGGATTACCGGGAGGTCTTCGGATGAGGCGGGAAATCTCCTTTGGCCTCCAGGCGATGCCGCGCAGGCCGGTGGTGGCGTTGCTGCTGTGGTCGGTGCCCGAGGCGCTGCCCGCCGCTCTCTCCGGCTTCGCGGTCGCGCACGCGGTCGACTCGGGTTTCCTGGCCCATCGCCCGGCGGTGGGCCTCGCGTGGCTCGGGCTGCTGCTCGTGGCCGCCGGGCTGGGGGCACTCGGCTCGCGACAGGTGTGCCGGCTGCTCGGCTCGCTGGTCGAGCCGTTCCGCGACACCCTCGTGCGCAAGGTCGTCCGCGGGGCACTGGGACACGCGGTGCGCGGGCGCGCCGACGACGGGGCCATCGCGCGCCTGACCCACCAGGTCGAGATCGTCCGCGACACCTACGCCGGGCTGATCGTCGTGCTGCGCGGGTTCCTCGTGACGGTCGTGGGCGTCGTGGTCGGCATGGGGTCGGTCGACCCGGTCATCGTGGCCCTCCTGCTGCCGCCGTTCCTGCTGGGTCTCGGCCTGTTCCTCGGCACGCTCCACCTGGCCGCCGAACGGTTCCGCCGCTCCGTACACGCCGACGAGCGCCTCGCGGTCACCGCCGGAGCCGTACTGGCCGGCACTCGCGACATCGCCGCGACCGGCGCCGAGGAGCACTCCGCGGACCTGGTCGCCGGGCCGATCCGGGCGCAGGCCGACGCCGAGCGCGCGATCGCCACCGTCACCGCGGCCCGCACGCTCTGCCTGGCAGTCGGCGGCTGGGTGCCGCTGATCGTGCTGCTCGTCGCCGGACCGTGGCTGGTCAGCCGCGGCCTGACCGCCGGGGCCGTGATGGGCGGTCTCACCTACGTCCTCATCGGACTCCAGCCGGTGCTGCGCAACCTGATGACCGCGGTCGGCGGCAGCGGTTTGCGGTACGTCGTCACCGTCGGCCGCATCCTCGACGCCGCCGAACTGCCCGCCGAACCGGCGCGCCTCGCCGAACCCGGCCGCAGCGGCGAACTGACCGTCCGCGACCTCACTTTCGCCTACGGCTCGCATGCCGAACCCGTGCTGCGCGGGCTCGATCTCGTCGTGCCGCCGGGCGACCACCTGGCGATCGTCGGTCCCAGCGGCATCGGCAAGTCGACGCTGGCGGGTCTGCTTTGCGGACTGCTGCGCCCCACCGCCGGCGAGGTCCTGCTCGGCGACGTACCGGTCTCCGACCTGTCCGCACAGCGGCTTGCTCAGGTGCGCACGCTGATCCCGCAGGAGGCCTACGTCTTCGCGGGCACCGTGCGGGACAACCTGACCTACTTCGCGCCGGACGCCGACCCCGAGCGGGTGGCGCAGGCAGTCCACGCGATCGGCGCCGACGAGCTTGTGGCGCGCCTCGGCGACGAGGTCGTGCCGTCGGCGTTGTCAGCGGGCGAACGGCAGCTGATCGCACTGGTGCGGGCCTACCTCTCACCGGCCTCGGTGGTGGTCCTGGACGAAGCGACCTGTCATCTCGACCCCGCCGCCGAACGCCGAGCCGAGGAAGCGTTCGCGCAGCGCGATTGCACGCTGATCGTGATCGCGCACCGGATCAGCTCCGCCTTGCGCGCTCGCCGGGTACTGGTGCTCGACGGCACCGGTGCCGCCGCCGGGGAGCACCGGACGCTCTTGGAAACCTCTCCCCTCTACCGGGACCTGCTCGGTCACTGGAATCCTGAACGCCGCCTGGAGGAAGTGTGACGACCGCTAATCCGCTCGCGCCGCTCACGGCCGACGAGATCGCGGCCGCGTCCGCGATTCTCAAGGGCGCCAAGGGACTCGGGGCCATGGTGCGGTTCCTCAGCATCGAACTGCACGAGCCGGCCAAACGCTCCGTGCTCGACGGGGTCCCGGTCGAGCGCGAGGCGTTCGCGGTGCTGCGCGACCGGGACAGCCGGACCACGATCGAGGCCGTCGTCTCGATCACCCGCGGGGAACTGGTGTCCTGGCGGGAGATTCCCGACGCGCAGCCGGGCTTCTCCCGCGACGAGTTCGCCGAATGCGACGCGGTCCTGCGCGCCGACCCCGGCTTCCAGGAGGCCTTGCGCCGCAGGGGAATCACCGACCTGGACTCGGTCGTGATCGACCTGTGGGCGGCGGGCAACACCGGGCCCGCCGAGGACCCGGCACGGCGGCTGATGCGCCCGCAGGTCTATGTGCGGCAAGGGATTTACGACAATCGCTACGCCCACCCGGTCGAAGGGCTGACCGCACTGGTCGACATCGACCGGATGGAGGTCGCGGAACTCGCCGACCACGGCGTCGTGCCGATCCCGCCGCGGCACGGCAACTACATCCCGGAGCTGGTCACCGGCGAGATCGAGGGCTACCCGGACAACGTGCCGTCGTTCGCCGCGACCCGGGCCGATCTTCGGCCGCTGGAAATCACGCAACCGGATGGTCCGAGTTTCACGCTGGACGGCTACGAGCTGAGCTGGCAGCGCTGGCGCCTGCGCGTCGGCTACACCATGCGGGAAGGCTTGGTGCTGCACCAAATCGGGTACGACGACGGCGGACGAGAGCGGCCGATCGTGTACCGGGCTTCGATGTCGGAGCTGTACGTGCCTTACGGCGATCCGAACCCGTCGCAGCGGGTGAAGAACGCCTTCGACATCGGCGAGGGCGGCATCGGGCCGTGGCTGAACTCGCTCGCGCTGGGCTGCGATTGCCTCGGCGAGATCCGCTACCTGGACGTCGTGATGTGCGACGACGACGGCGCTCCGGTGACGCTGCCCAACGCCGTCTGCATCCACGAGGAGGACGACAACCTGGCCTGGAAGCACACCGACGGCAACCTCGGGCACGCCGAAACCCGTCGGCAGCGCCGGCTCGTGGTCTCCTGCTGGGCCACCGCGAACAACTACGACTACGGATTCTTCTGGTACTTCTACCTCGACGGCACCATCGAGTTCGAGGTGAAGCTGACCGGCATCGTCTCCACCGGCGCGTACGAGGGCGATGCTCCGCGCTACGGCACCCCGGTCGCTCCCGGCCTGTACGCCCCGAACCACCAGCATTTCTTCAACATGCGGCTGGACATGTCCGTCGACGGTGAGCACAACAGCGTGTACGAAGTGGACACCGTCGCCGTGCCGGGTTCCGAGCACCACAACGCGTTCGCCGCGCAGCCCACGCTGCTCGCCCGGGAAAGCGAGGCACAGCGGCTGGTCGACCCGCTCGCCGGTCGCGTGTGGACAGTCGTCAACCCGTCGGTCCGCCACCACACCGGCCGCCCGGTCGGCTACCAGCTGATGCCGGGGACGAACATCCTGCCGCTGGCCCAAAGCGGGTCGCAGACGAGCCGGCGCGCGGGCTTCGCGTACCGGCACTTGTGGGTCACCGCCTACGATCCGGACCAGCGCTACGCGTCGGGCGATTACCCCAACCAACGCCCCGGCGACGACGGACTCGCCGAGTACGTCCGCGCCGACCGGCCGCTCGTCGACACCGATGTCGTGGTCTGGTACACGTTCGGCGCGAACCACGTGCCGCGCCCGGAGGACTGGCCGGTGATGCCGGTGTCCAAAGCGGGCTTCCACCTCAGGCCGGTGGCGTTCTTCGCCGCGAACCCGGCGCTGGACCTGCCTCGGCCCGGACATCACTGCTGAGCCGTCCGGCGTCGGCCGCGGTTCCGGAGGCAGGCTCCGATTCCTGCGCAGCGTGCCTGCGGCACCGCCGAAAGTACTGTTTTCCTCGGCCGCGGCCGGGCAGCTCCGATACGCTCATCGGCAGGTCGCGCCGGTCGCGGACGCACGACCGGACTCGGCACTGAGCGAGCGCTTACACTCTAGGAACGACGGGCGGACTCACCGGCCGGCGCGGGACTAGAGGAGGATCGCCGGATGACCACGCTCTCGGCCGACCTGTGGCCCGACGTGCAGCCCGAGACCGCGCGCCGGCTGATGCTCGCCGGGGTGGAGTCGTTCGCCGAGCGCGGCTACCACGCGACCACCACGCGGGACATCGCCGGCGCGGCGGGGATGAGCCCGGCCGCGCTGTACGTGCACTTCCCCTCGAAAGCCGCGCTGCTTTTCGCGATCAGCCGCAACGGGCACGAGCAGACGCTCGCCCTCGTCGAGGACGTCCTCGGGCGCGTCACCGGCCCGGTGGAGCGGATGCGGCTGCTAGTGGAGGATTTCGTCGCCTGGCACGCGCGGCGGCACACGGTCGCGCGGGTCGTGCAGTACGAGCTGAACGCGTTGCCGGAGAAGGAATACCAGGTCGTCGCGCAGCTTCGGCGGAAGATCGAGCAGCGCGTGCGCGAGGTGATCGCCGACGGGGTCGAGTCCGGCGCGTTCACCGTCAGCGACGTCGGGATCGCGGCACGGGCGGTGCTGTCGCTGGGCGTCGACGTCGCGCGCTGGTACAGCGAACGGACCCGGCAGACGCCCGCCGAACTCGGCAGGGAGTACGGCGAACTGGTCCTCCGCATGCTCGGCGCGAGTTAGCGCGCGGCGCGCCACTCGCCCAGCGGGAAGATCCGGGACACCGGAATCGAGAATTTGCCCTCCGCCGCGAGCGACGCGAACTCGCCGAGGACGTCGCAGCGGACCGGTGGAACGGCCCCGGACCGAAAACCGGGTCGCCGACCCCGATGCCGGTCACCTCTTCGCCGAACGCGTCGACCGTGCGTCACGATTTCCGACTCACTCACCGGTGCGGAGCCAGACCGAGGCATCGCCCCCGCGGATCTGCTCGCCGTCGCCACCTCGGCCTGAAGTCGCCCGCGCGAACCGTTCCGCGATGTGCGCCAATCGGTCCAGCAATTCCGGCGGTGCGTCCTCCACCACGAAATCGAATTCCCACTGCGCGAGGTAAAACGGGATGTAGTCGAAGGTTTTCGCGCCGGTGCGCATCCGGCAGGTCTCGTCGTCGATCGGCTCGATCACGGCCGTCGTCGGAGAAACCCGCGCCGCCAGCACTTCCGCCGGAGCCGACACCCGCAGCGTCACGATGTGCGGATACGGCGCGGTCGCGATGCGGCTCGACACGTACGCGGCGAGGTCCTCGGCCGGCGGTTTCCTTGGCGTGAAACGGAAACTGGGCGTCGGCAGACCTTCGATGCGGTCCAGCCGGAAGGTGCGCCAGGCGTCGCGGCCGAGGTCCCACGCGACGAGGTACCAGCGCCAGCCGGTGTGCACGAGCCGCAGCGGTTCCACGTCGCGTTCGGCCACCGCGCCCGCGTGCGTGCCGTAGGTGAACCGCAGCCGCTCGTGGTCCCGGCACGCGGCCGCGACCACGGTGAGCAGCTCCGCGTCGATCGTCGGCGCGCCGCCCGGCATCCGGACCATCGCCGAATCCATCGCCCGCACCCGGTGCCGCAGCCGCGCGGGCAGCACCTGCTCGAGCTTCGCCAACGCGCGCACAGACGTCTCCTCGATGCCGGACACGGTGCCGTTGGCCGCCGTGCGGAGGCCGACCGCCACCGCGACCGCCTCGTCGTCGTCCAGCAGCAACGGCGGCAGCGCCGCACCGGAGCCCAGCCGGTACCCGCCCGCGACCCCCGGTGTCGCGTGCACCGGGTAACCGAGCTGCCGCAGCCGTTCGACGTCGCGGCGGATCGTCCGGACGTCGACGCCCAACCGGCCCGCGAGGTCCGGACCAGGCCAGTCGCGGCGCGCCTGCAGCAGCGAGAGCAGGCGCAACAGGCGCTCGGAGGTTCCGTACATGCCGAGCACTCTGCCACGCTTCGCGGACAGCTTCAGTCCTCGATCGGCCGGACCTCGCCGCGCCGTGCGAAAGTGACGCATGCTCGACGACCTGCTCGCTGTCGCCCGCGAAGAGGCGGAAGCCGGAAAAGCCGAGGGCGGCGTGCCGATCGGCGCGGCCCTGTTCGACCGGGACGGGAAGCTGCTCGGCCGCGGCCACAACCGGCGCGTCCAGGACGGCGACCCGTCCCTGCACGCCGAAACCGCCGCGTTCCGCGCCGCCGGCCGCCGCCCGCACTACCGCGACACGATCATGGTCACCACGCTGTCGCCGTGCTGGTATTGCAGCGGCCTGGTCCGGCAGTTCGGCATCCCGCACGTGGTGATCGGCGAATCGCGGACGTTCACCGGCGGCCACGGCTGGCTGGCCGACCACGGCGTCCGGATCGACCTCCTCGACGACCCGGCGTGCGTCGCACTGATGACCGAGTTCATCGAGCGGGAGCCCGCGCTGTGGTTCGAGGACATCGGCGAACCGACGTGACTCAGGCCAGCGGCGAAAACTCCGTCGGCAGGGCGATGATCGAGTCCGCGTCGAGGATCTCCTCCGGCGCGCCCGGCGGCGGCCACATGCCCTTCGCGTAGAGGTCGCGGCGGATCGCGAGCCGTTCGTCCAGGCTGGCGAACGGCCAGATCTGGATGATCCGGTCCGGGCCGTCGAGCGCGTACATCACCACGGTCAGCGGATCGACCAGGTGCCGCGCGGGCAGCGCTTCGCGCCAGCCGTCGATCGTCGCGGTCAGGCCGCCGGGCCGGAGGCGGTAGTCGCGGATTTCGTAGACCGAGCCGTACTTCCCCGGCCGCACCGGCGGGACGAACGGGAACGGCGCGAAACTCTGCAGCGACAGGTCGGTCAGGCAGCCGCCGCCGAACGGTTCGCGGCTGTGCCGGGCGCGCAACCGCTCCTCGTCCAGAGCTTGCTGGTTCTCGAATCCGCGCAGCACGAGCAGCCTGCCGAGCGGGCCGTTCTCCGTCTGCCAGCAGCCGAGCAGCTCGCCGTGCCCCTCGACCCACGGCAGCACGCCCTCGGCGGCTTTCGGCCCGTCGAGCAGCCGGAACGACAGGATCGCCAGCTCGTACCGGACGGCCTGCTGCTCCAGGGCGACGTCGGCACCGCTGATCCGGACCGGTTCGGTCATGACGCTCCCAGTTCGCTCTCGCTTCTCCTCCCAGCGTCGCACAGCGGGGCGACCGCGCTCGCCGAGCGGCTTCGGTTGCCCTTCCGTCCCCGCCCGGCTTCCCGATCGTCCCGCTCACCGGCACCCGGACCTCCTGCCAGCAGTGAGGTTTTTTCCCACCCTCGCCCGCGTCTTGACACTTCTCAATGGTCTAGTCCATTGTGACTGCGCACACACTCCCCCGAGTGCCTGCCGGGGCGCCGCCGCCACGTCCGGCTTCGCCAGGTGCTCCGATGACGCGTGCCGCCGGGCGCGCTTCCCCCGTTGGAGGACCCATGAAATCCTTGCGCCGCAGCAATTCCCGCCGGGCACTCGCCGGACGGCTCGGCGTACTGGCACTCGCCGCCGGTGCCGCGCTGTCCGCCGCGACCGGCACCGCCTCAGCCGCGGGAGACCCGGTCCTCGCGGCGCCGTACCTGTACCAGTGGGGCGGCCAGAGCGATCCGTCCGCCGCGATGGACGCGACCGGCGTCAGCGCGTTCACCCTCGCGTTCATGCTTTCCGGCGGCGGCTGCACCCCGGCGTGGGACGGCAATCGCCCGCTCGACGGCACCGATGCCGCGATGATCCAGAAGATCCGCTCCGCGGGCGGCGACGTGATCCCGTCCTTCGGCGGCTGGTCGGGCAACAAACTGGGCCCGAACTGCGGGTCGCCGGACGAATTGGCGGGCGCGTACCAGCAGGTGATCGACGCCTACAGCTTGCAAGCGATCGACCTCGACATCGAAAACACCGACGAGTTCGAGAACGCGGCCGTGCAGGACCGGATCCTCGGCGCGGTCAAGATCGTCAAGGACAGGAACCCGAACCTGCGGGTCGTGATCACGATGGGCACCACGCCGCAGGGCCCGAACGACTGGGGCAAGCGGCTGATCTCGCAGGCGAAGGCACTGGGCGCGGACGTCGACGTGTGGTCGCTGATGCCGTTCGACTTCTCCGACGGCGGCGACATGGTCGCGATGACGAAATCCGCGGTCGACGGGCTGGTCGGGGAACTGAAGTCGACCTTCGGCTGGGACGACGCCACGGCTTATCACCGAGCGGGCCTGTCGTCGATGAACGGCAAGACCGACCGAGCGGGCGAAGTCGTGTCGGTAGCGGACTTCACCGCGATCCGGGACTGGGCCGCCGAGCATCACCTGGGCCGGGTGACGTTCTGGGCGACGAACCGGGACTGCAGCGGGTGCAGCGGGATCGACCAGGAGAACTACGCGTTCACGAAGGTGGTGGCCGGGTACAACGGCTGACCACGGTCCGGGGCGGCGGTTCGGCTGCTTCAGGCCGGGTGCCGATCCGCACGAGGCTGACCGCGGTGCTCCGGAGTGGACTGGCAGCGCTCCCCTGACCCGGCCGCAACGGTCGCAGCGAGCCGAGCCGACAGCGGTACAGCTCGCCTATGCCGAGCTGACGGCGGTTCGGCTGCTCCGACCACAACGGTCACGGCGGGCCGAATCGACGGCAGTTCGGCTGGTCAGAGCAAGACGGGCCGCAGTTCGGCCGAGGTGAGCGGATCGATCGGGCTGAACCCGCCTGGGCACGCTCACCTGGTCCAAACCAGGTGGCACCCGTTCGGTCGGCCCGGACCGCGTTGGGGGCGGTCCGGCTGGGCGACCGGCCGCCGTGCCGTCAGCCACCGGTGGACTGAACCACCGCCTCGCCCTGGTGGCAGTCCAGCCGGGCGAAGCGGGGCGACGGGGACCTTCCCGCCCGGGAGGTCCCCGTTCGACCGTCCGTCACACAGCGTGCGCGGATACGGCCAAACGAGTGAAGATCAGGCAGCGGCGGTAACCGACAGCGCCGCTTCGCCGGCCTCGGTCAGCTCGGCGGGGACGCGGCCCGCGGCGGTGACACCCTTGCCCGGACGAAGGTAGCCGCCCTTGGCGAGCGCGTGCGCGGTCATCTGGTCGCAGCACGCGAAACCGTCGACGAAAAGGTCGGGCTCGCAGCTGGTGGACATCTCCGCGCGCTGTTGCGCGACCGCCTTGAGCATGGCCATCGCGCGATGGGTCAGCTCGACGGTCACCCCTTCTGCACCGGACACCGGGATCGCCTTCTTCCTCGTGGGCTACTTACTCAACGTTATCGCCGATTGAGCCAACTGTGTTAACAGCCACACTGTAGCTGTTCGGGAATGTGACGATGCCTAGACCTGTTCGGTTCCCGCCAGGCGAGACTCGAGCGTCCGAGCCCACTCGCGCACGATCTGTTCGCGGCGGCGGGTGTCGTCGGTGAGCAGGTTGGCGAGGCCGAGCCCGCGCCCGAGGTCGAGCGTGGCCTGGACCAGTTCGCGCACGCCCGGCCGAGTCTCGTCGACGCCGAGCAGCTCGACCGCGACCCGATGCGCCTCCCGCCCGACCCGCGCCTCCAGCGGCACGAGGACGTCGCGCAACTGCTCGTCCGTCGACGCGACCGCCCACAACTGCAGCGCGGCGCGGAACATCGGCCCGGTGTAGAGGGTCAGCAACATCTCGACGACCCACTCGATCCGCGACGCCCCGCCCGGCGACCCGGCCGCCCGGGTGCGCAGTTCGTCCAGCTGAGCCTCGCCGAGCAACTCGACGGCCGCGGCGACCAGCGATTCCCTGGTCGGGAAGTGGTGCTGCGCCGCGCCCCGGGAAACTCCGGCCCGCTCCGCGATGACCGCGACGGTGACCCCGTGCCAGCCCCGCTCCCCAATGCAGTCCATGGCGGCCTCGATCAACCGCCGCCGAGTAGTGCGGCTGCGTTCTTGCTGCGGTTCGCGGAGCATCAGGCACCACCTCGCCCGGCCGGTCCGCTCCCGCACAAGTCCGTGAGGGGAACCCTCAGGGACTCTGATTCCCTCAGGGTTCCCCTCACGGACCTCAGGCCCGGCCCGCGTCGGACGCTCCTCATGACGTCACCACTGCTCAGTACGACTTCGGCAGCCCAAGGCTGTGCTGCCCCACGAAATTCAGCACCATCTCGCGGCTCACCGGCGCGATCCGGCCCAACCGCACGGTCGTCACCAGGCTTCCCAGGCCGTATTCGGTCGCCAGGCCGTTCCCGCCGTGGGTTTGCACCGCCTGGTCCACCGCGCGGATCGCGACTTCCGCCGCCGCGTATTTCGCCATGTTCGCGGATTCCCCGGAGGCGAAATCGTCGCCCGCGTCGTAGAGCGTGGCGGCCTTCTGCGTCATCAGTTTCGCCAGCTCGAACTCGATTTTCACCTGCGCGAGCGGATGCGCGAGCCCCTGGTGCGAACCGATCGGCGCACCCCACACCTGGCGTTCGTTGGCGTACCCCACGGCCTTGTCCAGCGCGTACCGGGCGGTGCCCAGCGAAAGCGACGCGCCCATGATCCGCTCCGGGTTCAGGCCCGCGAACAGCTGCGCGATCGCCGCGTCCTCCTCGCCGACCAGGGCTTCCGCGGGCAGCCGCACGTCGTCCAGGAACAGGGAGAACTGGTTTTCCGGCGCGACGATGTCCATGTCGATCTTCGAATACTCGAACCCGGGCGCGTCCGTCGGCACCACGAACAGCACCGGCTTCAAGCGGCCGGTCTTCGCGTCCTCGGTGCGGCCGACGACGAGCACCGCGTCCGCCTCGTCGACGCCCGAGATGAACACCTTGCGCCCGGACAGCACCCAGTCGCCGCCGTCCCGGCGCGCGGTCGTCGTGATGCGGTGCGAGTTGGACCCGGCGTCCGGCTCGGTGATCGCGAAGACGATTTTCTTGCTGCCGTCGGACATTCCGGGCAGCCACTGCTTCTTCTGGTCCGGCGTGCCGAAGCGCGACAGCACCGTGCCGACGATCGCCGGCGACACCACCATCAGCAGCAGCGGCGAGCCCGCGGCCGCGAATTCCTCCAGCACCGCGGCGAGATCCGCGATCCCGGCTCCCCCGCCGCCGTACTCCTCCGGCAGGTTCACGCCCAGGTAGCCGAGCCGTCCGGCTTCGTTCCACAGCTCGTCGGTCTTCTCGCCCGCGCGAGCCTTCTTCGCGTGATACTCGTGCCCGTACTTGCCCGCCAAGTCGGCCGCGGCCTTGCGCAGCGCCACCCGCTCCTCGGGCTCGACGAAGTTCATCGCGTTCATTCGGTCTCTCCCACCACAGCCAGCACCGCGCCTACCTCGACCTGTTGCCCGACCTCGACCGGCAGTTCGGCGACCACGCCGTCCGCCGGGGCCGAGATCCGGTGTTCCATCTTCATCGCTTCCAGCCACAGCAACGGATCGCCCGCCCGCACACTGTCCCCCGCGGACACCGCGAGCCGCACGACCGTGCCCGGCATCGGCGCGAGCAGCGAACCCGCGGCCAGCGCCGAATCGGGGTCCGCGAATCGCGGTTCGGCGGCCAGCGCCACCGCACCCAGCGGCGAGTCCACATAGGACACCGAACCGTGCCGGGCGACCGCGAAGGTCCGGCGGACCCCGGCGATGTCGAGGACCACCTTGTCCGGTGCCGCGGCGACCAAGGCGACATCGTCGTAGCCTTCGGCACGCAGACCGTCCCGGGTCAGCGAGTAGACGACCTCGTAACGGTTGTCTCCCTTGGCAAACACCTTGCGCTGACCGGCGGAGCGGACGTTGCGCCAGCCGCTGGGCAGTCGTCCCAGAGTGGTCGCGGAAGCCCGGTTCCCGGCGGCATCGGCGAGCGCGGCCGCCAAGGCGGACCAGCGTTCGGTGTCCACAGTGGCCAGCGGAGCGGCCAAAGTGTCGAGTCCGTGCCGGTCGAAAAACGCGGTATCCGTTTCCCCGGCGAGGAAAGCTTCGTGGCGCAGGATCCGGACCAGCAGGTCGCGGTTCGTCACCACGCCGTGGATCTTCGCGCCGGCCAACGCACCGGCGAGTCGACGCGCGGCTTCCGCCCGCGTGGGCGCCCACGTGATGACTTTCGCCAGCATCGGGTCGTAATGAACACCGATCACCGAACCGGATTCCACACCGGAATCCAGCCTTAGCCCGGCGCCGTGGGTGAATTCGCGGTCCACTCCGGACACTTCGAAGGTGTGCAACGTACCGCTCTGCGGCTGCCATCCCGCCGACGGGTCTTCGGCGTACAGGCGTACTTCGATCGAATGCCCCTGGGCCGCAGGCGGTTCGGCAGGCAACCGAGCGCCCTCTGCCACCGAAAGCTGCAGCGCGACCAGATCCAGCCCAGTGACATTCTCGGTCACCGGATGCTCGACCTGCAGCCGCGTGTTCATCTCCAGGAAGTAGAACCGGCCGTCCGGACCGGCCAGGAATTCGACGGTTCCCGCGCCGACGTAGTCGATCGCCTGCGCGGCTTTGCGCGCGGCATCGAACAATTCGGCCCGCATGGCATCGTCCACGAAGGGCGATGGCGCTTCCTCGACCACCTTCTGGTGCCGGCGCTGGATGGAGCACTCCCGCTCCCCGACCGCCCAGACCGTGCCGTGCGAATCGGCGAGCACCTGGACCTCGATGTGCCGTCCGGTTTCGAGGTACCGCTCGCAGAACACCGTCGGGTCGCCGAACGCCGATCCCGCTTCCGCGCGGGCGCTCTCCACGGCTTCGGCGAGCTCGTCGAGCGAACGGACCACGCGCATTCCGCGCCCGCCACCGCCAGCGGAAGCCTTGACCAGCAACGGAAGGTCATCCGAGGTCACCGACGCCGGGTCCAATTCGGACAGCACCGGAACCCCGGCGGCGGCCATCAGCCGTTTCGACTCCACTTTGGAGCCCATGGTCTCGATCGCCGCGGCTGGCGGGCCGATCCAGGTCAGTCCGGCGTCGAGCACCGCACGGGCGAAACCGGCGTTCTCGGACAGGAAGCCGTACCCGGGATGGATCGCGTCGGCTCCGGCGTCGGCCGCGGCTTTGACGATCAGCTCGCCGCGCAGATACGTCTCGCCCGGCGCGTTGCCCGGCAGCCGGACGGCGACGTCGGCTTCGCGCGCGTGCGGCGCGTCGGCGTCCGCGTCGGAAAACACCGCGACCGTGCCGATTCCGGCGTCCCGGCAGCTGCGGAACACGCGGCGGGCGATTTCGCCCCGGTTGGCGACCAGCAGATTCTGGATCATGGCCCTCACATCCGGAAGACGCCGAAGCCGCCTTCGACGCCCTTCACTGGTCCGTTGTGGATCGCCGACAGGCTCATCCCGAGCACCGTGCGGGTGTCGCGCGGGTCGATGATGCCGTCGTCGTAAAGCATGCCGGAGAGGAACATCGGCATCGATTCCGCCTCGATCTGGTTTTCCACCATGGCGCGCATCGCGGCGTCGTTTTCCTCGCTGTACTCCTGGCCTCGGCTCGCCGCCGCTGCACGGGCCACGATGGACAGCACGCCGGCCAGCTGCGCCGGTCCCATCACCGCCGATTTCGCGCTCGGCCAGGCGAACAGGAACCGCGGATCGTAGGCCCGGCCGCACATCCCGTAATGCCCGGCCCCGTAGGACGCTCCCATGAGGACGGACAGGTGCGGCACCTTCGAGTTCGACACCGCGTTGATCATCAACGCACCGTGCTTGATGATGCCGCTCTGCTCGTATTCCTTGCCGACCATGTAGCCGGTCGTGTTGTGCAGGAACACCAGCGGCGTGTCGATCTGGTTGGCCAGCTGGATGAACTGCGCGGCCTTCTGCGATTCCTCGCCGAACAGCACGCCCTGCGCGTTGGCCAGGATCCCCACCGGGTAGCCGTGGATGCTCGCCCATCCGGTGACCAGGCTCGGCCCGTACAGCGGCTTGAACTCGTCGAAGTCCGAACCGTCCACCACGCGCGCGATCACCTCGCGCGGGTCGAACGGGATCTTGAGGTCGGTCGGCACGATGCCGAGCAGGTCCTCGGCGTCGAACAACGGCTCGGCGTAGTCCGGCTTGGGCGACGGGCCTTGTTTGGTCCAGTTGAGCCGCTTGATGATGCCGCGGCCGAGCCGGATCGCGTCCTCCTCGTCGACCGCGAGGTAATCGGCTAGCCCGGACGTCCGGGCGTGCATTTCCGCGCCGCCGAGCGATTCGTCGTCGGACTCCTCGCCGGTCGCCATTTTGACCAGCGGCGGTCCGCCGAGGAACACCTTCGCGCGTTCCTTCACCATCACCACGTAATCGGACATGCCGGGCAGATACGCGCCGCCCGCCGTGGAGTTGCCGAACACCAGCGCGACGGTCGGGATCTTCGCCGCCGACGACCGCGTCAGGTCGCGGAAAATCCGGCCGCCGGGAATGAAGATTTCCTTCTGCGTCGGAAGGTCCGCGCCGCCGGACTCCACCAGGTTGATCACCGGAAGCCGGTTCTGCGCCGCGATGTCCGCCGCCCGGAACGATTTCTTCGTCGTCCACGGGTTGCTCGCGCCGCCCTTGACCGTCGGGTCGCTGGCCGAGATCAGGCATTCGACGCCTTCCACGACGCCGATCCCGGTGATCACGCTCGCGCCGACCCGGTAGTCCGAACCCCACGCGGCCAGCGGTGACAGCTCGAGGAACGGCGAATCCTCGTCCAGGAGCAATTCGATCCGCTCGCGCGCCAGCAGTTTTCCGCGCTTGCGGTGGCGTTCGACGTACTTCTCGCCGCCGCCGGCGACCGCTTTGGCCTGTTCGGCGTCGATCTCCGCGAGCTTCTCCAGCATCGCCTCGCGGTTCGCGGCGAACTCGTCGGCCCGGGTGTCCACTGTGGACCTGAGAGTGGTCATGCGGTGTATCCCAATCGCTTCGCGGCCAGTCCGGTGAGGATTTCGGTGGTGCCGCCGCCGATGCCGAGAATGCGGACGTCGCGGTAGTGCCGTTCCACTTCGGACTCGCGCATGTAGCCGAGCCCGCCGTGCAGCTGCACCGCCTCGTTCACGACCCATTCGGCGGTCTGCACCGCGGTGTTCTTTGCGAAGCACGCCTCGGCGATCACTTCTTCGCCGGACACGTGCCGGAGCGCGACCTGCCGGGCATACGTCCGCGCGACGTCGACCTTGCCGGCCATCTCGGTGAGCTTGTGCTGCACCAGCTGCCGCGAGATCAGCGGACGTCCGAACGTCTCGCGCATCCGGCACCAGTCCAGCGTCAAATCCAATGCCCGCTGCGCGTGCGCATACGCCTGCACCGCCAGCGAAAGCCGCTCGGTGACGAACTGCGTCGCCACTTGCGCGAACCCGCTGTTCTCCGCGCCGACCAAGTTCTCCGCCGGCACTCGAACGTCTACATAAGACAGTTCCGCGGTGTCCGAAGCCGCCCAGCCCATCTTCTCCAGCTTGCGCGACACGGTGAACCCGGGCGTTCCGCGCTCGACCACGATCAGCGAAAGACCGTGCGCACCAGCTTCGCCAGTTCGGACCACAGTGGTCACGAAGTCCGCGCGGCAGCCGGAGGTGATGAACGTCTTGGCCCCGTTGAGCACATACTCGTCGCCCTCGCGCACCGCCGTTGTGCGAATCCCGGCGACGTCGGAGCCGCCGTCTGGTTCCGTGACCGCGAGCGAGCCGATCTTCTCGCCTTCCAGCGTCGGCCGCACCCAGCGTTCGATCTGCACCGGATCGCCGGCCTCGACGATGTGCGGCACCGCGATCCCGCAGGTGAACAGCGACGCGAACAGCCCGCCGGACCCGCCCGCGTAGTGCATTTCCTCGGCGACCACGAGCGCGTCGAGGTAATTGCCGTCGCCGCCGCCCGCGGATTCGGGGAACGCGACCCCGAGCAGGCCCAGCTGTCCGGCCTTGCGATGCAGGTCGCGCGGCAGCTCCCCGGCCCGCTCCCAGTCGTCCAGGTGCGGCAGCACGTCCTTCTCCACGAACCGGCGCACCGTCGCGCGCAGTTCGGTGCGTTCCGGCGTGCGGAACGGATCCACGGTCACAGCAGCGCCTCCGGGACGTCGAGTTCGCGCGCCCGCAGCCATTCGCCGAGCGCCTTCGCTTGCGGATCGAATCGGGCCTGCGAAGCGACGCCGTCACCGAGAATGCCCTCGACCACGAAGTTCATCGCCCACAGGTTCGGCAGCAGGTGCCGGGTGACCGGCAGTCCTTCGGTTTCCGGCAGCAGACGGCGGAATTCCCCGACAGTCAGCCGGTGCACGAGCCAGCGCCAGGCTTCCTCGGACCGCACCCACACGCCGAGGTTCGCGTTGCCGCCCTTGTCCCCGCTGCGGGCCCCGGCCACGAGACCGAGCGGCACGCGCCGCACCTTGTCCGCCCGCAACGGTTCCGGCAACTCTGGTTCGTCCACTTCGGACAGATCGAGCGTCGCGGAGGCGGGCGCGATGTCCACCTTGGACCCATCCGGCAGGACCGCGACGTGCGGCACCGCGGCAGCGTCCACAAAGGCCGCCGAATAGACCCCGAACGGCGAAGCGTCCGAAGGCGGTGCGGTGACGTGGAATCCCGGGTAGCTCGCGAGCGCCAGCTCGATCGCCGCTCCGCTGAACGCGCGTCCGGCGATCTTCGGATCGTTGTCCTTCACCGCGACGTGCAGCAGCGCACTGGCGCGTTCCTCGGTGTCGGCGTCCGCGTGATCGGTGCGTGCGAGCGTCCACCGGACCTCGGCCGGCGGGCGCTTGGCCAGCGCTCCTTCCAGCTGTTCCCTTACCAGCGCGGCTTTTTCCTCGATGTCCAGTCCGGTAAGGACGAACGTCGTCTCGTTCCGGAAACCGCCGAGCCGGTTGAGGCACACCTTCAACGTCGGCGGCGGCGCTTCCCCGCGCACCCCGCTGATCCGCACCCGGTCCGGCCCGTCGTCCGAAAGCGACAGAGTGTCGAACCGTGCCGTCACATCGGGATTCGCATACCGCGCACCGGTAATCTCGTACAGCACCTGCGCCGTCACGGTGCCTACGTTCACCACGCCACCGGTGCCGGGATGCTTCGTGATGACGCTGGAGCCATCGGCGTGGATCTCCGCGAGAGGGAATCCCGGCACGCCGATCGGCTGTTCCCGGAAGAACGAGTAGTTGCCGCCGGTCGCCTGTGCGCCGCATTCGATGACGTGCCCCGCCGCGACCGCCCCGGCGAGCGCGTCGTAGTCGTCGCGAGCCCAGCCGAAGTGCGCCGCCGCCGGTCCGACGATCACCGACGCGTCCGTGACCCGTCCGGTCACCACCACGTCCGCACCGGCCTTCAGACATTCCGCGATGCCCCACGCACCGAGATAAGCGTTGGCAGTCAACGGTTTCTCGAAGCCGAACTCGTCCGCGCGCGCGATCAGGTCGTCGCCTTCGACGTGCGCGACGCGGACCTCGATACCAAGTTTCGCGGCCAGTTCCCGCAACGCGTCGGCGAGCCCGGCCGGGTTGAGCCCGCCCGCGTTCGCGACGATCCGGACGCCCTTGTCCTTCGCCAGTCCGAGGTTCTCCTCCATCTGCCGGAGGAACGTCTTGGCGTAGCCGCGGGCCGGGTCCTTCATCCGGTCGCGGCCGAGGATGAGCATGGTCAGCTCGGCGAGATAGTCGCCGGTCAGGACGTCGAGCGGGCCGCCGGTCAGCATTTCCCGCACGGCGGAGAACCGGTCGCCGTAAAACCCGGACGCGTTCCCCACGCGCAGCGGCGCGCTCACGCGAACTGCCCCGGCTCGCGCCCCGCCCCGGGCGGTCCGGCGAACGCCTGCGCGATGCCCAGCCATTCCTCGACGTCCGCGCCCGTCGCGACGAGATCAGTGTCCGCCGGATGCCGCCGCTGCGTCACGACCAGGCAGAAGTCGAGCGCGCTGCCGGTCAGCCGCTGCTCCGCGTCCTGCGGTCCGAACGCCCACGTGCTGCCGTCCGGCGCGGTCAGCTCGACGCGGAATTCCTCCGTCGGCGGCGCGAGCGAGTGAAGTTTGTACGCGAAATCGCGCGTGCGCGTGCCGAACCGGGCGATGTGCCGCAGCCGTTCGGTGGGCTCGCGTTTCACGCCGAGCGCGTCGGCGATGTCCTGCCCGTGCGCCCAGGTCTCCATCATCCGCGCGGTCGCCATCGAAGCCGCACTCATCGGCGGGCCGTACCACGGCAGCTTCTGCCCGTCCGGCACCGCGGCGAGCGCCTCGGCCAGCGCGGCCCGACCGGCGCGCCACTGCGCCAGCAACTCGTCCGGCGGCAGCTTAGCCCCGTCTTCGGCACCCTGGTCGACGTAGTTTTCGCCGATGCTCAACAGGTTCTCGACCTCGGACTGCCAGTCCTCCGGCCGGCTCGCGGAGATCAGCGATTTGCCGTCGGTCCACGCCAGATGCGCGATCTGATGCGCGATGCTCCAGCCGGGCGCCGGCGTCGGCCGCGCCCACCCCTCGGCGGGCAACCCGGCGACCAGGTCGTCGACCGCCTGCGATTCGGCCGCGAGATCCCGGAGGATCCCCGCGAGATCAGCCATTCCTGCGCCTCCCTGCGTCCGCCGCACCACCTCGTGCGGACCCAGCGTGGACCCTGGCCCCGGAAAAATCAAGCGCGCCTGATTGTTTTGCACCCGGCACCTTGTCCGAGCAAGTCCGTGAGGGGAACCCTGACGGACTTTGAGTCCCGCAGGGTTCCCCTCACGGACAGCAGGTCACCGCCTCCGGCGCGCCCGAATGTGGCGTTCGGTGCGCCAGACGCACCGAACGCCACATTGGGTGCGTCCCACGCACCCAATGCCACATTGGGGCGCTAACAGCACGCCGCGAACCCCAAGCCCCCACCCACCCAAGCCGCGAAAGACCGCCGCCGATGCACCCAACCCCCGGGGGCACCCACCCCTCCCCCAACCCCGATACAAAGCCGCCCTGCGGTTCGGGGGTGCTTGTCAAGGCATCTTTCCCGCCTTGACAAGCACCCCCGAACCGTCAGCACAATGAAAAATCGGGGTGCCCCACGCAACCAAGGCGGCGCAATGTCGCCGCCAGGCGACGAGCCGCCCGCCCCTCTATTGACACTACGAAAACAAGCCCCCTACCGTCCTCCCCATGGACTCCTACGCGGAGATCGCCTACGAGGTCGCCGCCAAGGTCGCGACCGTCCGGCTCGACCGGCCCGAAGCCCGCAACGGCTACACGATCCGGATGGCCGACGAACTCGCCCACGCGCTCGACCGGGCCGACCGGGACGAGGACGTCCGCGCAGTCGTACTCGGCACCACCGGCAAGGACTTCTCCGTCGGAGCCGACCTGTCCTCCGGCGGCTTCGACTTCGGCGACCGCCCGCCGGACGACTGGCAGGAACCCGCCGGCCGCGTGTCGAAGCGAATCTTCACCATGAACAAACCGGTCATCGCCGCACTGCGCGGGGCATCCGTAGGAGCAGGAATCACTATCACCCTCTCCTGCGACTACCGCTTCGCCTCCACCGACTCCAAGTTCGGCTTCGTCTTCACCCGCCGCGGGATCTACCCCGAAGGCGCGTCCGCGTGGTTCCTCCCCCGGCTCGTCGGGATGGGCGCGGCCGTCGACTGGATGGTCAGCGGACGGCTCTTCGGCCCGGATGAAGCACTGCGGTCCGGCCTCGTCCACCAGATCCACGACCCCGGCGACGTCCTCGCGCAGGCGCAAGCCAAGGCGAAGGAGATCGCCGAAACCACCGCACCCGTCGCGGTCGCGGTCACCCGGCAGCTGCTCTACCGGATGGCCTCGGCCCCGTCGCCCTTCGACGTCCACCAGGTGGACTCGAAGCTCATCTCCCAGCTGAGCTCGAACCCCGACGCCGTCGAGGGCATCGCATCCTTCTTCCAGAAACGCCCGCCCGAGTTCCCGTTGCGCGTAGACCGCGATCTGCCGCCGTACCTGCCCTGGATCAGCGAATGACCGAGTACCCGCCCGAACCGTGGCACCTCGCCGCCGACGCGTGCCTCTCGATGTGGCGCGTCCCCGCCGACGAACTGCCCGCCTTGCCGGCCGGCGCCGAACCGCTGCTCCTCAACCACCAGGCCGCCCTCTTCACCGCCTGGATCGACTACCTGCCGTCCGGTCAGCTGAGCTACCACGAACTCCTCTCCTGCGTCGCCGTGCGCGGCCGCGGGCTCGCCGCGTCGATCACCGACATCTGGGTCGACAGCGAGATCTCGCGCGCGGGCGGGCGCGAGCTGTGGGGCATTCCGAAGGAACTCGCGGCCTTCACCTTCACCGGCGGGCGCACCTTCACCGCGGCGACCTCCGACGACTGGATCGCCACCGCCGCCTTCACCCCGCGCGTCGGGCTCCCGATCACGCTCCCGGTACGCTTCGAGATCGCTCAGGACCGCGGCGGCCGCCCGCTGCGTACCCCGGTCGAGTGGCGTTCGAAGCCCCGCGCGGCGGCCGCCGACTGGTCGGTCAACCCCGCCGGGCCGCTGGGCTTCCTGGCCGGGAAACGGCCCGTGGCCAGCATGGCGCTGGGCGCGACGAGGCTCCGTTTCGGATCTTGCCCTCGGTGATCGGGTAACCCGCCTGAGTGAGACCGACACGCCATACCTTGGGGCCCGTGCGCGCCTCCACCCCAACATGTAGTCTCTGGGAACCGGCAGCCCCCAGCGACGGGGAGACCGCTTGAAGAGGGCGGCCGGGCTGTTTCGCCGAAACCGCAGCGCATGGCCTTGACCGGCCGTGTGCCGCTCGAACGCGCCCATTTCGAGGAACTGTTGGAGACGCGCATGTCAGTGGAAACCGGTCAGCGGCCGCCGTCGGCGGCGGAGGGGGCCCCGAGCGCGGTCCGCGTCATCCGGCGGGACGGAAGCGTCTCGCCCTTCGACGCGGGCAAGATCTCGGTGGCGCTGACCAAGGCCTTCCTCGCGGTCGAGGGCGGCGACGCCGCCGCGTCCTCGCGGGTGCACCACGTGGTCGCGGAGCTGACCGAGCAGGTCGAGGCGGCGCTGCTGCGCCACACCGGCCCGGAGACCGCGCTGCACATCGAGCAGATCCAGGACCAGGTCGAACTCGCCCTGATGCGCGGCGGGCACCACAAGGTCGCCCGCGCCTACGTGCTTTACCGCGACGAGCGCGCGAAGGCCCGCGAGGCCGCCGCGCCGGCGCACGCCGAGGTCGCGCTGAGCGTCAAGGGCGCCGACGGGACGCTGCGCCCGCTCGACTGGGCGCGCGTTTCGCACGTCGTCGGCGAGGCCGTCGCCGGGCTCGAGGACGTGTCCGCCGAGCCGGTGCTGGCCGAGGCCAAGCGCAACCTCTACGACGGCATCACCGCCGACGAACTGGCGCTCGCGCAGATCATGGCCGCGCGCGTGCTCGTCGAGCAGGAGCCGAACTACTCGTTCGTTTCCGCCCGGCTGCTGCTGGACAAGCTGCGCGGCGAGGCGCTGAGCTACCTCGCCGGCGCCCCGCGCCAGGCCAGCCAGGACGAGATGACCTCCGAGTACGCGCCGTACTTCCGCGCGTACCTGCGCCGCGCCGTCGAACTCGAACTGGTCGACGCCGAGCTGACCACGTTCGACCTGGACAAGATCACCGCCGCGATCCGCCCCGAGCGCGACCTCGACTTCGGCTTCCTCGGCCTGCAGACCCTGTACGACCGGTACTTCCAGCACCACAACGGCGTGCGGTTCGAGCTGCCGCAGGCGTTCTTCATGCGCGTCGCGATGGGCCTGGCGATCCGCGAGGACAACCGCGAAGCGCGCGCCATCGAGTTCTACGAGCTGCTGTCGACGTTCCACTTCATGGCGTCCACCCCGACGCTGTTCAACAGCGGCACCAACCGCGCGCAGCTGTCGTCCTGCTTCCTGACCACTGTGGACGACGACCTGGACTCGATTTTCCAGGCGTACAAGAACAACGCGCTGCTGGCCAAGTACTCCGGCGGCCTCGGCAACGACTGGACCCCGGTCCGCGGCCTCGGCGCGCACATCAAGGGCACCAACGGCCAGTCCCAGGGCGTCGTGCCGTTCCTGAAGATCGCCAACGACACCGCGGTCGCGGTCAATCAGGGCGGCAAGCGCAAGGGCGCGGCCTGCGCGTACCTGGAGACCTGGCACGTCGACATCGAGGAATTCCTCGACCTGCGCAAGAACACCGGCGACGACCGGCGGCGCACGCACGACATGAACACCGCCAACTGGGTCCCGGACGAGTTCCTGCGCCGCGTCGAAGCGAACGCCGAGTGGACGCTGTTCTCGCCGAACGAGACGCCGGACCTGCACGACCTCTACGGCAACGCGTTCGCGCAGCGCTACCGCGAGTACGAGGCGGCCGCCGCGCGCGGCGAGATCAAGGTGTTCCGCAAGGTCCGCGCGGTCGAGCTGTGGCGGCGGATGCTGACCATGCTGTTCGAGACCGGTCACCCGTGGATCACCTTCAAGGACCCGTGCAACCTGCGTTCGCCGCAGCAGCACGTCGGCGTCGTGCACTCGTCGAACCTGTGCACCGAGATCACGCTGAACACGACCACCGACGAGGTCGCGGTCTGCAACCTCGGCTCGGTGAACCTGCTCAAGCACGTCACCCCTGAAGGGCTCGACACCGAGCGGCTCGAGAAAACCGTGCGCACCGCGGTCCGCATGCTCGACAACGTGATCGACATCAACTTCTACACGATCCCGGAGGCGCGCCGCTCCAACCTGCGCCACCGTCCGGTCGGCCTGGGCATCATGGGCTTCCAGGACGCGCTGTTCGAGCTGGGCGTGCCGTTCGCGTCGGAAGAAGCGGTGAAGTTCGCCGACGTGTCGATGGAGCACCTCTCCTACTACGCGATCTCGGCCTCCACCGACCTCGCCGAGGAGCGCGGCCAATACCAGACGTTCGAGGGTTCCTTGTGGAGCAAGGGAATCCTGCCGATCGACTCGATGCAGCTGCTCATCGACGCCCGCCAGGGCGACGGCCTCGACGTCGACACCTCGACGACGCTGGACTGGGCGCCACTGCGCGAGCGCGTCAAGACCGTCGGCATGCGCAACTCGAACGTGATGGCGATCGCGCCGACCGCGACGATCTCCAACATCTCCGGCGTCGGCCAGTCGATCGAGCCGCTGTTCCAGAACCTGTACGTCAAGTCGAACATGTCCGGCGACTTCACGGTGGTGAATCCGCACCTGGTCAAGAGCCTCAAGGCGCGCGGCCTGTGGGACGAGGTCATGGTCAGCGACCTGAAGTACTTCGACGGCAGCCTCGGCCAGATCGACCGCGTTCCGGACGACCTCAAGGCGCTGTACGCGACCGCCTTCGAGATCGAGTCGAAGTGGATCGTGGACGCCGGTTCGGTGCGGCAGAAGTGGATCGACCAGGCGCAGTCGCTGAACCTGTACATCGCGGCGCCGAGCGGCCGCAAGCTCGACGAGCTGTACCGGTACGCCTGGCACAAGGGCCTCAAGACCACGTACTACCTGCGGGCGCAGTCCGCGACGCACGTGGAGAAGAGCACCCTGCGCGGCACCGACGGCAAGCTGAACGCCGTCTCCGCCACCCCGGCTCCGGCCGCTCCGGCCGCCGCTGCCCCGGCCGCCGCGCCTTCCCCGGCCCCGTCGCCGTCGCCGTCCGCCGCGGTTCCGGCCGCCGCGCCGTCGCCGTCGCCCGCGGCGGCCGTTCCCGCGGAGCCGAAGGAGATGCCGAAGACCGACGTCGACTTCGTCGCCACCGAGGGCGCCGCCTGCCGGATCGACGACCCCGACTGCGAAGCCTGCCAGTAACCCCCGACGTGCCGTGAAGGACTCCTTGAGGGAATCTGATTCCCTCAAGGAGTCCTTCACGGCCCCCGAAGCCAAGGTGACCTGAATGACGAACGTGGAAACGACGGACGCGACCGGCCTCGGCGAAATCGAGGTCGGCGCAGCCCGGATCAACGTCGACGACAAGCGCATGATCAACGCGCGCGCCGACGTGAACCAGCTGCTGCCGATGAAGTACCGGTGGGCGTGGGACAAGTACCTCGCGGCGTGCAACAACCACTGGATGCCGACCGAGGTCGCGATGCAGGCCGACATCGCCTTGTGGAAGTCGCCGGACGGCCTCACCGAGGACGAGCGGCAGATGCTCAAGCGCAACCTGGGCTTCTTCGCCACGGCGGAGTCCTTGGTGGCCAACAACATCGTGCTCGCGGTGTACCGGCAGATCACCAACCCGGAGTGCCGCCAGTACCTGCTGCGCCAGGCCTTCGAGGAGGCCGTGCACACGCACACCTTCCAGTACATCTGCGAAAGCCTCGGCCTGGTCGAGGGCGAGCTGTTCAACATGTACCGCGAGGTCCCGTCCATTTCGGACAAGGACGCGTGGGCGCTGAAGTACACGCAGAACCTGGAAAACCCGGACTTCGAAACCGGCACGCCGGAAGCCGACCAGGCGTTCCTGCGCGACCTGGTGGCGTTCTACGTGATCTTCGAAGGAATGTGGTTCTACACCGGTTTCGCGCAAATCCTGTCGCTGGGCCGCCGGAACAAAATGGTCGGCATCGCCGAGCAGTACCAGTACATCCTGCGCGACGAGTCGATCCACCTGAACTTCGGCATCGACTGCATCAACCAGATCAAGATCGAGAACCCGCACCTGTGGACCGAGGAATTCCAGGCCGAGGTGCGCGGAATGCTGCAGGAAGCGTGCGAACTGGAAGTGAAGTACGCCCGCGACACCATGCCGCGCGGCATGCTCGGCCTGTCGGCTGACCTGTGCGAACAGTACATGCACTTCATCACCGACCGCCGCGCGCAGCAGATCGGCCTCCCCCCGATCTACGGCGAGAACGAAAACCCGTTCCCCTGGATGTCGGAAGCAATGGACCTGAAGAAGGAAAAGAACTTCTTCGAAACCCGAGTCATCGAATACCAGTCCGGCGGCGCACTCGACTGGGACTGATCCCACCCCGAGGCACCTGCTGGAACTCGGCCGCACCCTGCCCAGGGTGCGGCCGAGTTCGTATGCGGGCAGACCGCATTCAGGGCTCCAAGCGGACAAACAATCGCATCGCGACCGGGCCCTTCGCTACTGCAGCGCCGACACCACTCCAAACTTCGCAAGGTCGTGCGGCTCCACCAGGATCGACCAGCCCAGCATTTGCCCGGATTTCGCATCTACCGTGACGGTGAGCACGTTTCCCCTGGGAGCATTGCTCCCCCGGGGGACCTTGGCGGCGTACCCCACGAAGTTGCCGGTCATTTGAATCAAGTACACCGGATCGTTGGCCTTGGGCTGCGTTCCGTCAATATGCTTGAGAGCATTGCGGTCGGTTTTCACATATCGAATACCGGCCGGGCTGCCCTCGCCATTCGCGGCAGCCAACCTCTTCGCCACACCCAGCAGGTCGGCGGAAGTAGGCGGCGTGACGTTGCTTTCGGCAGACATCTTCTCCGTCTTGTCTACGCAGGGCTTGCGCGTGGCACCCGTTATGTTTTGCCCGTTTGTGTACATAAGAAATAGATCTGGTCGGTCGTTGACCAGTTCTGCTTGAGCGGGATGCCAATTGTTGCCGGTATCCTGGTATTGAAACCTTGAAGAGTTGGCAAAAACTCGAGCACTCGGCACCGTTACCTCGAGCCCGTTGTCCGCTTGGCCGCCGAATGCCCCGTTGTCTTCGGAAATACCGACAAGATCTCCATTCTGGCGAATCTCCCAATCGGGACTGCCGGGAACCCAGCTGAAGGTTACGTTCTCGCTGGCGAGCTCGTGCGCGGACTTGATGTAGAACTCACGGTACGGAACCCTTGGCCGCTGATCTGCCCAGTACCACAGAAACCCTTTCTCTCGCCCCGGGGAACTGTACAGTGTACCCGCGGTCATTCCTGCTTCAACCCAGGTGTCCAGCTTCGGATTGTTGAGGTTGGTGAGAAGCCACTGCTCCCAGTTGGCGAACTCGGCATCTCGGTTGTCCACATGAAGACAGCCAACTAAAACCGCAGAAAATGATCGAACAGGAGAAAGAATTCGCATCGCCCCTCCTTCGCGAAAGTCACGAACTTTCACCGGGTGATCCGGACGCGATCTTCCGCTTACACAAGAGCAGAAAGCACAGAACCCCTGCATCCCCCGAATGTTGGTTGGCCACCAACAACTCCACACTTTGTCCTTCCTGTTGCACGCAAGGAACCGCCGACCGGGTGACAACCCAGTCAACGGATACGCCTGCGTGCGCAGCGATTTCGAGCAGCGACTGAAAAATAAGCAGAAAATATGACCCACTAGTGAGCAATGGTCAGGCGTTAACGGACAGTGCGCCAAAAACATCAGCCGCACCATGCTCGACGCCGGCCAGACGCCAGACAGCACAGTGCAGCTCCTCCGTTCGTCTCGCACCCGCCGGGTGCGATGTCACCGCCGGACGACGAGCACCTTCCGACGCTCCCTCCTGCTCCGGCAGCAGCACGATCCCTCCCGGACCCTGGGACACCCGCCTCCTGGCCTGATTCGGCAAGCTGACCCACGCCATTGGTTCGCCAGGACGCAGCCGCGTCTTGGCGAGACAACAGGGAACCCGGTGCGATTCCGGGGCTGCCCCGCAGCGGTATGTGGGAACGAAAGCTGTCACCGCGGGAGCGGTAAAGCACTGGGCGTCCAGCCCGGGAAGCGACAGCCGGCAGGCACGAGCGGTACGCCCACGAGTCCGAATACCTGCCAATGGCACGCACGCCGACGGCGTGCGTGAGTCCGGGTCTCGCGGGACACCACGATTCTCGGCTATCCGCGGATTGGCCCAGCCCGAGAACTCAAACGAGCACTCGAGTCCTACTGGTCAGGAACAACCACCGAAGAAGACCTTCTGACCGCCGGACGGCAACTGTGCGAGCAAACCTGGACAACCCTGCGAGACCAGGGTCTCGGCTCAATCCCGTCCAGCACTTTCTCGCTCTACGACCAGGTGCTGGACACCGCCGCACGAGGAGTCCCGGACGCACCCGCCCTCGAAATGACGAAGTGGTTCGACACGAACTACCACTACCTGGTCCCGAACTCCCGCTTCGCACTCACCGGCACCGCCCCGATCGACGAAGTCCGCGAAGCACAAGCACTAGGCATCACGCCACGCCCGGTACTCTTCGGACCGGTCACCTTCCTACTGCTGGCCAAGCCCACCGAACCAGGCTTCACCCCGCTGGAACCGCTGGACGAACTACTGCCCGCATACGCCGAACTATTGGGCAAACTGGCCGACGAGGGCGTCGAATGGGTCCAGTCGGACGAACCAGCCTTCGCGACAGACCGAACCACGCCGGAGTTCAACGCACTCACCCGCGCTTACCACTGGCTGGCCAAGAAAAACCACCGCCCGAAGCTCCTGGCAGCCGGATACTTCGGCGGCCTCGGCCGAGCACTGGGCGTCCTGGCCCGCTCCCCCAGCGAAGCAATTGCCGTCGACCTGGTAACCGATGAATCCTTTGCGGGCAACGTCGCGGCGGAAGGAGCACTGCGGGACAAGGAAGTCCTAGCCGGAGCAGTAGACGGCCGAAATGTGACATCCACTCGCCGCGCGTGCCGAACCGGACCGAGATGACCGACCTGGGGCGCACGGCGCTCGGCGCGGTCCCGGCGGAACAGCTGTGGATCAATCCGGACTGCGGTCTCAAGACCCGCGGTTACGCCGAGGTCGAGCCGGCGCTGCGGCATCTGGTCGGCGCGGCCCGGGAACTGCGCGCCGAACCTCGCTGAACCGTCCAGGTGCCGGGCGGCTGGCCAGGTCGCCCGGCACCGGTCCGAGGATCACCCGAACGGCAGCCCCCACAGGTATTGTCACAACGTCAATAACAGGGGACCGTGGACGAGACCGATACCCTCACCGGGAGGTGGTCGCCATGGCGGACGTGACCGGAAAGACGGGAATCCCCACAGTCGGCGGCACCCTAGGCAAGGCCGCCCAAGCCGGAAGCGACAGTGTCACGCGGCTGTCGGAGAACCTGCGCGGCCGGATGCCGCCGCTGACCGCGATCCCGTTGCCGCGCAAGTTCGACGAACGCTGGCTCGGCGCGCGCTGGCCGGTCCGCGAACTCGCGGCGCCCCCGGCGGGCAGCGGCCTGAAGCCGGTGCTCGGCGACGACGGGCCGCCGCTGATCGGCCACACGCTCGACGGGATGCGGTTCGGCCTCGACTTCAGCCTGCACCGCTTCGAACAGTTCGGCCCGGTGTCGTGGATGGGCGTCTTCGGCCAACGCATCGTGACGCTATCGGGCCCAGAAGCCACCCAGGCCGCCCTCATCAACAAGGACAAGGCCTTCTCCCAGGAAGGCTGGAAGTTCTTCATCGAGCGCTTCTTCGAACGCGGCCTCATGCTGCTCGATTTCGGCGAGCACCACCTGCACCGCCGGATCATGCAGGAGGCCTTCACCCGCGACCGGCTCCGCGGCTACGTCGCGCAGATGGGCCCGGCGCTGCGCGAGGGCGTCGCGGCACTGCCGTCCGGCCGCCCGCAGCTGTACTGGGCGTTCAAACAGCTGACGCTGGACGTCGCGACGCAGGTGTTCATGGGCATGCGCTCCGCCGCCGACGCCGAGCGCATCAACCGCGCGTTCGTGGCCGCTGTGCGCGCCGGCACCGCCGTCGTGCGCTATCCGGTGCCTGGCGGGCGCTGGGCCGCGGGTTTGCGCGGCAGGCGGACGCTGGAGCGCTATTTCGGCGAGAACCTGGCGGCCAAGCGCGACGCGGACGGCGACGACCTGTTCTCCGCGCTCTGCCACGCCGTTTCCGAGGACGGTGACCGGTTCAGCGACGCCGACATCGTCAACCACATGATCTTCCTGATGATGGCCGCGCACGACACGACCACCATCACCGCCAGCGCGATGGCCTACTACCTCGCGAAACACCCGGAATGGCAGGAGCGCGCCCGCGAGGAGTCGCTGCGCCTCGGCGACGACCTGCCGGACCTCGAAGCGTTGGAAAGTCTCGAAACGCTGGACCTGGTGATGAAAGAGGCACTGCGGCTGCGCGCGCCGGTGCCCTCGCTGGCGCGAAAGACCACAAAGGACACTGCGGTTCTCGGCCACTACCTGCCGGAAGGCACGATGGTCGCGGTTTCGCCGACGCTGAACCACTACTCCCCCGAACACTGGACCGATCCGCTGCGCTTCGACCCCGAGCGGTTCGGCCCGGACCGCCGCGAGGACAAATCGCACCGGTTCGCGTGGATGCCGTTCGGCGGCGGCGCGCACAAGTGCATCGGGCTGCAGTTCGGCGGCCTGGAGGTCAAGGCGCTCATGCACGAGCTGCTGCGGGCGCACCGCTGGTCGGTGCCCGAGGACTACGTCGCCAAGTGGGACTACGTCTCGCTTCCGGTGCCCGCCGACGGGCTGCCCGCCCGGTTGGCCTATCGTTGACGGCCGCCGAGCGGGACAGAAAGGTCGACAGCTGGAGACAAAACTGCAGTACAAGCCACCTTCGTGTACTCAAGGTGACTTGATGTCACCAGTTGTGTAGTGCCCATCACTCGTTCAGCCGGTAGACACCCTGTTTGGTCCGTGATGCCGTGGCATCACTTGCGGCCGACTCGTACCCAGTGTGGGTCTTCGGATCCTCCACACCGGGCCTGAGCTGGTCTTTGTCCGCGTATGAAGAGGTGGAGAGTGCCGGAGCCTGGTGCCATGCCAGGGTTGGTCGACGTCGCGCGCAAGTACGCGGCGGCGCTGACCGACACCAACGGAGTAACGCTCCCTCCCGCCGAGGTGGAGCGGATCCTGCTCGACTTCGCCGGCGAGGTCGCCGCGCGTCCCGAGGACGCCGGTGCCACGCGCCGGTTCACCGCGCTGTTCTCCTCGGCGCCGCTCGGCATCGCGTTGACCGACCCGTCCGGGGCCGTCGTCGAGGCGAACCCGGCGCTGGCCCGGCTGCTGGGCACGTCCACGACCGCGTTGCGGGACAAGCACATCGCGGATCTCGCGGCCGGTCCGCAGGACGCCGAACGGCTGCGCGCCGCGCTCGAGGGCCTGCCGCTGACCGCCGACGCCCGCCGGACCGTGCAGAGCGTCCAGCTCGGCCACAGCCGCGACGGCGAGCTGACCACGAACGTCACGCTCGCGTCGCTGCCCGGCGACCGGCCGGGCACGTACTTCCCGGTCTTCATGGCGGCCGATGACGACGACCTGCACCTGCTCGGCGAACGGCTGCGGCACCAGAACCTGCACGATTCGCTCACCGGACTGCCGAACAGCGCCGCGTTCAACGCCCAGCTGGAACTCGCGCTCGGCTCGGGCGGTTCGGACGAGATCGCCTTGCTGTACCTGGACATCGACGGGTTCAAGGTGATCAACGACGGCCTCGGCGCCGGCATGGGCGACCTGGTGCTGAAGGCGATCTCGCGGAAGCTGAAATCGGTGTTCGCCGGTCAGCACGACGGCTACGTCGCCCGGCTGTCCGGCGACGGTTTCGCGGTGCTGCTGCGCGGTCCGGAGCTGACCGCGCAGGAGACGGTCGAGCTGGCCGACCGGGTGCTGGAGGAACTCAGCGAGCCGGTCTACGTCGACGGGCACGGCATCGGCGTCAGCGCGAGCATCGGGATCGTCGTGCGCCCGGCGAACGAAGGCACCCACGGCGACCTGCTGCGCGCGGCCGAACTGGCGCTGCACCGCGCCAAGGAGGCGGGCAAGGCGCAATGGATGCTGTTCGACCCGCAGCTCGACGAACGGGACCGCAGCCGCTACCAGCTCGGCGCGGTGATCGCCGGAGCGCTGGAGAACGGCGAGTTCTCGCTGATCTACCAGCCGACCGTCAAACTCGCGAAGCCGGACGAGATCGCCGCGGTGAACGCCGGGCTGCTCTGGAGCCACCCGGAACGCGGCGAACTCGGGCCGGAGGAGTTCTACCCGCTCGCGCAGACCACGGCATGACGATCCCGCTCGGCAAATGGCTGCTGCAGGAATCGCTGGGCGCGACCGCGCGCTGGCGCGAGCAGTACGGACCGGCGGCGCCGGACGTCTGCATCCGCCTGCCGAAGCGGCTGGCCATCGATCCGGATCTGGTGCTGCTGGTCAAGAACCAGCTGGACCGCCACCGCCTGCCCGCGCGAGCGCTGCGCCTGTGCACCGACCGCGCGTCGATGTTCGACGGCGAGGGCGAACTGCTGGATTCGTTCAGCGTGCTCGCCGATCTGGGCGCGCAGCTCGTGCTGACCATCACCGGATCGTCCGACCTGGAACTCATCCCGCGCTACCAGCTCCCAGTCAAACACGTCATCCTGAGCGGCCCGGTCGTCGATGCCCTGGCCGGTCCCGATCCCGCGGAGACCGATGTGCGGCACCTGTCGCAACTGGTGACGCGAGCGAAGGAACTGGGCCTGCGGATCGGGGCGGAGGGCGTACGCGACGCTGCACACGCGGCCCGGCTGCGGGAGCAGGGCGTGCTGGCGGCACGGGGTTCGTTCGTGACGGAGTCCGCTACGGGCGACGAGGTCGACGAGATGATCGCTCGGCACGCCAGCTGAGGGTTGCCCGTTCCGGTTGCATGCTCGGCCGGGTTGCCCAGCCAGCCCTCGGCTCGATGGCCTAGCCGGTGCAGAGGAACACCCACGCGTGCATCGCGTCCGACTTCACCGGACGAACGCCGTGCTCTCTGGGCGACTTGAGTCGCCGCCGGCACGGCGGGCGCCTGGAGTACGTCCCGAGATTGGGCCCCGTGCCCGGCAGCTCGGGCCGCCGCGCGGTCCGCCGGACGTCCGGGCAAGATGATGCCACCGACCCGACCGGAAGGACTCCCATGCAGCCCGGCGACCTCGCCCCCGACTTCACCCTCCCCGACGACCAAGGCGTCGAACGCACCCTGTCGGCCCTCCTCGCCGACGGTCCGGTCGTGCTCTTCTTCTACCCCGCCGCGATGACGACCGGGTGCACCGCCGAAAGCTGTCACTTCCGGGACTTGGCCGCGGAATTCGCCGAGGCGGGCGCGCAGCGCGTCGGCATCAGCCCGGACGCCGTCGGCAAGCAGCGGGAATTCTCCGCGAAGCACGGGTTCGACTACCCGCTGCTGTCCGATGTGGACGGTACGGTGGCCAAGCAGTTCGGCGTATGGCGCAAAATCCTGCCCCTGCACACGAAACGGCAGACGTTCGTGATCGGGGAGGACCGGCGGGTGCTGGACGTGATCAAGAGCGAGCTGAACTTCACGGCGCACGCGGATCGGGCGTTGAAGGTGCTTCGGGAGCGCGCGGACGCCTGACCGGCACGCTGCTTCGCGCGAAAATCGATCTCGAAAAATCTGCCGAAGGGCGACCAGGCGACGCCGGTGCGAGCGATATAGAGGTCGTGAGTTTCGAGCGCGAAGGAGACCCGAGATGACCAACCATGGGGAACCCGCATCCGGCGAGGAGTGGGTGGTCGTTCGCCGTCCCGGCATCGTCCGGCTCGCTGACTCCGCGCTGCGGGCCAGAATCGCCTCGGCGCGGGCCCGCCGCCGGGGCGACACCATGATCGGCCTGGTGGCGACCGCGGCGCGGGCGGGTGCGAATGCCAAGGTGCATTCGCACGAGCCGGACGGGGCCAAGTGGACGGTCACGGTGATCGCGAAAGGCACCGCCCGGTGACCGACCCGGCCGAGAGCGAATCGCCGTCCGGGCATGACGGAAGGGATCCGCTGGCTGTCGTTCTCGCGCTCGACCAGGTGCAGGACAGATTGCACAGCTACGTCCGACGGCGGATTTCCGACGTGCACGACGCCGAAGCGGTGTACTGGGAGACCTTCGAAGCGTTCAGCGCGTACGTCGACGCCAGGCCGTGTCCGCCGGCTGATTTCTGTCGGCTGCTTTTCGGCATCGCGAGCAAGAAGGTGGCCGACTACTGGCGCGCGGAACGGCGAAGGCGGCACAGCATTCTCGTCGAGCCCTCGGACGCCCACCTGCTCGCTCAGAAATGGTCGAGCCCGTACGAGACGGTGGAGCAACGCGTCGACTTGGTTCGCGCCGTGGCGGAAGCACCGCTGGACGACCGGATGCGACGAGCGCTCGTCCTGGTCGCCGTCGATCAGCTTTCCCAGGACGAGGCAGCCGCGGTCATGGGCATTCACCGCAGCAAAATCCGGCGGCTGCTGGCCAAAGCCGGCGAGGTCATTCGTTCGCATGGGCGACTCGACGAATACGCCGGAGCAGACGGAGCAGAGCGCACGAGGCGAGAGAGCCCGGGGGTACAGCCGTGAACGACGACATCATCGACGAGTTGATCCGCGCCGGAGAGCACTCGGTGCCGCCCCGGCCAGCGCACTTGCGGGTCAGCGCGGCACAACTCCGTGCGCGGCTGGCTGCGAAACAGCCGGAAGAACTCGCTCG
Source organism: Amycolatopsis sp. AA4 (assembly GCF_002796545.1). Taxonomy (GTDB): domain Bacteria; phylum Actinomycetota; class Actinomycetes; order Mycobacteriales; family Pseudonocardiaceae; genus Amycolatopsis. The sequence goes on along the minus strand of NZ_CP024894.1, from coordinate 2,512,337 downwards.
ACTCGTCGAATACGCGCGGAAAGCGCACTCCGACATCGTCAACGCGTCCCGTCACGACAGTCAGGAGCAGGCGGACAAGCCGCCTCTCCGCGACAAGATCGTGGTGGCGGGCGGAACCGGGGTGGGAAAGTCCGCTTTTGTGGCTTCCGCTTCCACGGAATTACCCAGCACCAGCGAGAATCCGAAGCGAATTCCCGCCGATCGGGGAAAACTGGTACTGGCAGCCGAGTTATCGCTCCAGCTGTTCGGCATGCCGGATCCGTTCCAGTTCAGCGCCGAATACGAAAGCATCGCCGAAAACGCACTGGGCGGAATCGTCCTGGTCTCCCCCAGCCGGTTAGCTGACGCGTTCCCGCATATCGATTACCTGGAAAGCCACGGCATCCCCTACGTCGTGGCGGTCACCAGGGCCGACGGCCACACCGTCGAGGAGGTCCGCCGAGCGTTGGTGCTCAAGGAGACCGTGCAGGTCAAGCTATGCGACCCGCGCGCCGCCGAGTCAGCGAGGAGCGTGCTGGCCGCCCTGATCGAAGAGGCCGCGCGGCTTCACTATTCGCCGGGGCGGAACCTGCCGGAGGAATTGCGTCTGGCCGCCAGTCGGACCTTGACCTGACGGGGGCGCCGGTTCGGCCAAACCGAACCGGCGCCGTCGCCGCGTCGCGAAAAAGCCGCCTTATGCGGGCCGCTCGAGCCGCCAAATCACATTCACCCCGCTGCACGCCGACGGCAGCGGCGGTTCCGCCTTCTCCTCCCCCACTCGGGAAAACCCCAGCCGCTCCGGAACCGCGCCGCTGCGGACGTTTCGCAGATCGTGCTTGATCAGCACGTGCGAAGCGTCGAGCTGCCAAGCCAAAGAGACCAGCAAAGCACTCGCCCGCGTCACATAACCCTTGCCGGTCTGGGACTTCGCCAGCCAGTACCCGATTTCCCACCCGTCATCCCGGCGCATCAGGCCGCAACTGCCCGCCAGTTCGCCGTCCGGGGTGAAGATCGCGTAGTTGTATTCCTCGCCGCTTTCCCACTGCGCGGCGGCCCGTGCCAGGAACTCCTTGCCCTTGGCCTCGTCGTAGCCGTCGATCGCCCAGGGCATCCACGCGGCCAAGTGGTCCAGGGATCCCACGACGGCCGCCACCTGGGTGTCCTGATGTTCCGAGCGCCAGCGAACGAGGGTGACCACACCGTCGGTGAGAGTTTCCATGCGAAACATCCTGACAGCAGAAACGGCGGCAGGCTCGCGAATTTCGCGAAGCCCGCCGCCGTCCGCCGAAAGCGGTCAGTTCACCACGATGTCCTTGGGCACCTCGGTGTCATTCTTCAGCGCGTCGAACAGCTGCGCCGACTTCTTCTTGTCCCAGTGCTGCGCCGAAGCGTCGGTGAGCGGCACCGTCGTGGTCGTGACCCCGTCGGAGGAAATGCCGCGCATCGCGAACGCCAGGCCGACCAGGTTGTGCACGTGGTCGCCGGTGTCCATGGTCAGCGCGTCCGGCGCGGAGCCCAGCAGCGGGAAGAAGTCGAACGGGTTCAGCAGCGTCCCCGGGCTCGCCACCTGGCTCACCAAGGCGCCGATGAACTTCCGCTGGTTCGCCACCCGGTCGAGGTCCGAGCGCGGCGTCGCGTCGCTGTGCCGCATCCGGACGAACCCGAGCGCGGACCGGCCGTCGAGCTTCTGGCAGCCCGCCTTGATCTCGATGCCGGTCATCGTGTCGTTCATGTCCTTGTCGATGCACATGTCGACCCCGCCGATCGCGTCGACGATCTTCGCGAAGCCGCCGAAGCCGATCTCCGCGTAGTGGTCCATGCGCAGCCCGGTGGCCTGTTCGACCGTCTGGACCAGCAGTTTCGGCCCGCCGAGCGCGAACGCGGCGTTGATCTTGCTCGTGCCGTGGCCGGGGATCTTGACCTGCGAGTCGCGCGGCAGGCTCAGCAGCGTCGGCTTCGTCGAATTGTCCGGAAGGTGCGCGATCATGATCGTGTCGGTGCGCTGGCCGCCCGCCTCGCCGGTGTCGCCGGTGGCCAGCCGCTCCTCGTCCTCGGCGCTCAGGCCCTGGCGACTGTCCGAGCCGACGATCAGCCAGTTCGTGCCCGACGCCGCGGCCGGGCGCCCGGAGTAGTCGCCGATCGCGTCCACCCGGTTGATGGTGAACTCCAGATACGCCCAGACCCCGGCGAGGAACAGCACGAACACGACGAGCAGCGTCGTCAGGATCTTGCCGACGCTCCACCGGCGGCGACGGCGCGGCCGCGGCTGCCTGCCCCCGTACTCCGGCGGATCCTGCCTCGGCGGCCCCGGCGGCGGGGGCGGGGCCTCGCCGCGGGCGCCCATCGGCCGGGTGCGGCCGTCATACGGGCTCTGCCCTCTCCCCGGCAGCGGCAGCATCTGCGCCCGCTGCTGCTGGCGCGGGCGTGCGGGGGGCTGCGGTGGCCGGGGCGGCATCCGCCGCCTGCCGTCGTCGCCTCCGTACGTCATGGGCCTGTCTCCCCGATCCGGTGTAGCGGCCGCGCAGCAGTCCTGCACGGTCCTCCTGCGGTGGACGTGCGGGACCCTACGCGGGTTGTCCCGGCGAGGTGAGACGGCCTCAGCGCGGGTCGGCGAACCCGAACTGGTGGACCTTCAGATGACCGGACCGGAACCCGGCCTCGGAGTAGGCCAGATAGAACTCCCACATCCGCCGGAACACGTCGTCGAACCCGAAGCCGCGGATGTCGTCCCAGCGCTGCTGGAAGCGGTCCCGCCACAGCTTGAGCGTGCGGGCGTAGTCCTGGCCGAACTCGCGCATCCCGGCCAGCTTCAGCCGGGTGTTCTCCCGCATCCCGTCCTCGATCGCCTGCACCGACGGGATGATGCCGCCGGGGAAGACGTACTTGTGGATCCACGTGTAGGACTTCGCCGAGGCCAGCATCCGGTCGTGGTCCATGGTGATCGCCTGCAGGCCGAACCGCCCGCCCGGGCGCAGCCGCTTGCCGATGGTGGAGAAGAACGTGGGCCAGTAGGATGCGCCGACCGCCTCGATCATCTCCACGCTGACCACGGAGTCGTACTCGCCGGTGGCCTCGCGGTAGTCGCACAGCCGCACGTCGACGCGGTCGGAGAAGCCCGCCTCGGCGATCCGGGCGTCGGCGAGCACCTTCTGCTCCTGCGAGATGGTCAGCGACGTCACCTTCGCGCCGCGCGAGGCCGCCCGGATGGACAGTTCACCCCATCCGGTGCCGATCTCCAGCACCTCGCTGCCCTCGCGGACGCCGGCGTAGTCGAGGACGCTGTCGAGCTTGCGGTGCTGCGCCTGGGTGAGCGTGTCCCCCGGCCCGAACAGCGCCGAGGAGTACATCATGGACTCGTCCAGGAAGGCGCTGAACAGGTCGTTCGACAGGTCGTAGTGCCGGTGGATGTTCGACCGCGCGCCCTCGATCGTGTTCTCCTCGTCGGACGGCTGCATGCGCTCGGCGAACCGGCGGAACCGCTGCAGGAACGGCGGCACGAGCGTGGCGAGCCGCTCGGCGAAGGGGGTCAGCACGCCGGCCAGGTCGTCCGCGGTCCAGTCGCCGACCAGGTACGCCTCGCCGAAGCCGATCTTCGCGTCGGCCCCGAGCCGGTGGAAGAACGCCGCGGGCCGGTGGATGCGCATTTCCGGCGCGTCCGGGCCGCCCGCGCCGAGCACCGTGCCGTCCGGGAACGCGACGCGCACGTCCAGAGATTTCACCGCGTGCCGGAACAGCGCCTCGGCCGCGCGCGCCCGCAGCGGCGAATGCGGCGGCGTGGCGAGACCGGGCCATCGGGATTCGTCGGGCACCGGCTGCGAGACCACCGTCGGATCGACTCGTGACGTGGACAAGACACTCCCTCCGAACGGGCTTTCGAGCCCTTCCCCATGATATTCCCGCTTCGTCCCCGCTGCCTTCGCGACCGGGCCGTGCCCTCCGGTTACCCCGGAATGCGCAACCGGTCGCCGGAAGGGCGGGACCAGGCCTGACGAAGAGTCTCGTCCGTCTCGCCCACTCCGATCCGGTCCAGTGTGAAAGCACACATCAGCCGGGTCCAGACCGCGGGACGACGGAGCATCGAATGGCCCTCGCCGGCGATCTCGAACCGCGCGACCAGGTCGGTGACCTCGCGGGCGCGCGCGGCGAAGGCGTAGGACTCGGCGGGCGACGTCATCCGGTCGCGAGTGCCGTGCGCGATCAGCACCGCACGGCCCGCCACGGCGTCCACCGGCTCGCCCGGCGGCGTCCACGGGGCCATCGCGCACACCCCGGTCACCGCCGGATCGTCGGCGACGCGCAGCGCGACGCGGCCGCCCATCGAGTGTCCGACGAGGACCACCGGGACCCCGGGATGCTCGGCGCGGATCTGTTCCAGTGCCCAGCGCGCGTCCGGCACCGGGCTTTCCATCCGCCCGTTCCAGCCGTACAACCGGTTCCGCATCAGCCGGACTTCCAGGCCGTGCCGGCGTCCGGCGCGGTGCAGCGAGCGGGCCAGCGGCACCATCCGCTGATACGCCAGCCGCCACGGCTGGACGACCGCGGTGCTGCTTTCGGCCCCGCCGTGCAACACGAGCGCCACCGCGCGGGTCTGCCCGGGGGCCCGCCACCCGCGCACAGCCGGATCCGCCTGGCCGCCTTGCCGTTTCCCGTTCACCGGCACCCCCATTCCGATCAACTCCACGGTAATCCACCACGAAGCGTGTCCACCCGATAGATTCGGTGCCCGGACCCGCGAGGAAGGGCAGGTGTGGTGAGCGCCACGGATCTCGTGAAGAGCACTTCGGACCATCTGGCGGCGGCCGCGGAGGCCAACGCCGCGCAGGTTTCCGCCGCTGCCGACCTGCTGCTGGGGGTGATCCGGGCCGACGCGCTGGTCTTCACCGCGGGCGCCGGGCACTCGCTCGCGGCGGTCGCCGAGACGTTCTACCGCGCGGGCGGCCTCGCCTGCGTGTATCCGGTCTATCACCCGGAACTGCTGCCGCTGCACGGCGCGCAGCAGAGCACGCGCACCGAGCGCCGTTCCGGGCTCGCCGAAGAAGTACTGGCCGAACGCGCGCCGGGACCGGACGACGTGCTGGTCGTGTTCTCCACGTCCGGCGTGAATCCGTACCCGGTCGAACTGGCCGCCGGCGCGCGCCGCCGGGGCGCCGCGGTGATCGCCGTGACGTCGCGGGCTTGCGTGGCCGCCGCGCCGCGCCGGTCGGCCACGACGTTGGTCGAGGAAGGCACTGTGGTGCTGGATTCGCTGGTGATCCCCGGCGACGCCAGCTATCCGGCTTCCGCGCCGCGCACCGGTCCACTGTCCACTGTGGTCAATGCGTCCCTGTGGAACCTGATCCTGACCGAGGTTTACGACCGGGGCACCGCGGAGGGGCTCGACGTTCCGCTGTGGCGCAGCTCCAATGTGGAGGGTGGCGACGCGGCGAACGCGGCGCTGCTGGCCAAGTACGAACCGCGGGTTCCCGCACTGCGCTGACCCGCGAGGTACGTGAGGGGAACCCTGAGGGACTCTGAGTCCCTCAGGGTTCCCCTCACGTACGTCCGCAGGGCTTACGCCGCAGCAGGCTCTTCCGAGAACTGCGTGTGGTACAGCTCCGCGTACCGGCCTTCCCGAGCCAGCAGTTCCTCGTGCGTGCCGCGTTCCACGATGTTCCCGTTTTCCACCACCAGGATCAGGTCCGCCGCCCGCACGGTCGACAGCCGGTGCGCGATCACCAGCGACGTCCGGCCTTCCAGCGCGCCGGTCAGAGCCTCGCCGACCGCCGCCTCGGATTCCGAGTCCAGGTGCGCGGTCGCCTCGTCCAGCACGACGACCTTCGGCTGGGCCAGCAGCAAGCGCGCGATGGTCAGCCGCTGCCGTTCGCCTCCGGAGAGGCGGTAGCCGCGTTCGCCGACGGTCGTGTCGAGTCCGTCCGGCAGCGAGCGCACCAGGTCGCCCAGCCGCGCCTTCTCCAGCGCGGCCCAGATCTCGTCGTCGGCGACGTCCGGGCGCGCGTAGCTCAGGTTGGCCCGGATCGTGTCGTGGAACAGGTGCCCGTCCTGCGTCACCACGCCGACGGTTTGGCGCAGCGAAGCGAAACTCAGGTCCTTGACGTCCACATCGGACAGCCGGACCGAACCGGCGTCCACGTCGTACAGCCGCGGCAGCAGCGAAGCGATCGTCGACTTCCCCGCGCCGGACGAACCGACCAGCGCGACCATCTGCCCGGCCTCCGCGCGGAAGCTGATGCCGTGCAGCACCTCGTCGCCGCCCCGGGTGTCCAAAGTGGCCACGTCCTCCAGCGACGCGAGCGAGAACTTGTCCGCCGCCGGGTACCCGAACTTCACGTCGGAGAACTCGACCGAGACCCCGCCCTCGGGCAGCTTCTTCGGCTCGGCCGGTTCCTTGATCATCGGCTCCAGGTCCAGCACCTCGAAGACCCGCTCGAACGACACCAGCGCGGTCATCACGTCCACGCGCACGTTCGCGAGCGCGGTCAGCGGCGTGTACAGCCGGGTCAGCAGCAGCGCCAGCGCCACCACGGTGCCCGGTTCGAGCTTCCCGGTGAGCGCCAGGTAGCCGCCGAGGCCGTAGACCAGCGCCTGCGCGAGCGCGGACACGAGCGTCAGGCTCGTCATGAACCAGCGCGTCAGCATCGCGGTGCGGACGCCGATGTCGCGCACCCGTCCGGCGCGCAGGCCGAAGTCGGCCACCTCCTGGCGCGGGCGGCCGAAGAGCTTCACCAGCGTGGCGCCCGGCGCGGAGAACCGTTCGGTCATCTGCGTGGTCATCCCGGCGTTGAGCTGCGCGGCCTCGCGCTGCAGTCCGGCCATGCGCCGGCCGAGCCGCCGGGCGGGCAGCACGAAAATCGGCAACAGCACCAGCGCGACGAGCGTGACCTGCCAGGAGAGCGACATCATCACCACCAGCGACAGCGCCAGCTGGATCACATTGGTGACCAAACCGGACAAAGTCGCGGTGAACGTGCGCTGCGCGCCGATCACGTCGTTGTTGAGCCTGCTGACCAGCGCACCGGTGCGGGTGCGCGTGAAAAACGCGATCGGCAGCTTCTGCACGTGGCCGAACACCGCCACGCGCAGGTCGTAGATGATGCCCTCGCCGATCCGGGCCGACTGCCAGCGTTCGGCGAGCCCGAACCCGGCGTCGAGGATCGCCAGCGTCGCGATCACCACCGACAGCCAGATCACCACGTTCAGCTCGTGCCCGCCGACGATCGCGTCGACCACCTTGCCCGCGAGCACCGGCGTCGTCACCGCGAGCACCGCCGAGATCACGGTGAGCACCAGGAAGGCCAGCAGCCGCTTCCAGTGCGGCCGGGCGAACCGCGCGACCCGGCGGACCGTGCCCCGGGTCAGCGCTTTCGGCGCGTCGCCCGCCCGCATGGCGGAGCTCAGCAGCGCCCAGGTGTTGTCCATGGAGTGTCCCCCAGCTCGTGAAAACCTCTAGATTAGTTGAACTTTTTTCCGGAGATGCCCTGCACAACACCGGGCTGCCCGGCATTCTTCCCGACTCCGGGAACCGGTGCCGGATCTCCCCGGGGCGCCCGCGGCCGGACCGGGGCACGGGCGGCGGTCCCCGGCTCGGTAGCCTGGCGTTTCGGGGTCGGCGAGCCGGGGAGGAAACGCGGGTGCAACTGCTGATGGCCCCTGCGCGCGGCGAGGCGGCCCATCCCGTGCGGGTCGCCGCCTGGGATCTCGTCTTTTATCTCGGCTGCTTCGCCTTCGCTCTCGGCACCGCGCTCGCTTCGGAGTTTTACGGCTACCGGATCTGGGGCAATTTCGCCGTCGCCGGATACGGATTGGCGGCCGCGCACAGCGCCTGGCTGACCATTTCCGCGCGCCGCGGAATGCAAACTAACGGCAAATTCGGTTCCCGCTGGATCGGAATCGGCGCGGTCGTCGTACTCGCGATGTGCGCGCCGTTGCTGATGCTCGTGATCCGGCGGCTGACCGGAACGGACTGGCTGATCACCCCGTTCTCCTGGGCCGCGCAGCCCGAGGTGTGGGTGATCGAGCGCAGCGCGAATCTGTTGCTGCAGCACGGAACCCCGTACGTCGACATCACCACGCTGCACCGCGCACCGGAAGTGAACGACTACACCCCGTACGGCCCGGTGATGACCGTCTTCGGGCTGCCGCGCGCGTTGTTCGGCGGCAGTCCCGTCCTCAATGCACTGACCGACGCGCGCTGGATGTTCGCGCTGGCCGCGGTGCTCTGCGCGTACGCGTCCTGGCGGCTGCTGAACCGGCCTCGCCTTCCGGTTTTCGCCGCACAGCTCGCGATCGCCTGCCCGCTCACCGCGCTGACCTGGGCGGTGGCCGGACCGGACCTCGCGATCGTCGGCCAGCTCGTGCTGACGTTCGCGCTCGCCGCGACGGGACGTCCAGGATGGACCGGGTTCGTGCTGGCGCTGGTGATCAGCGCGAAACTCATCGTCGCGCCGGCGGCCGCGGTGCTCGCGGTATTCGTTTACCGGCGTGCTCGCGGCGAAAATCCTTGGGCGGCAACGGGTCGCTTCGCGGGCGCGCTGGCCGCGGCGACGATCGCGCTGCATCTGCCGGTGTATCTGGCGAACCCGGCGGCGTTCACCGAGCACGTGATCCGCTTTCCGCTCGGCATGGGCGCGGTCCGCTCCCCCGCGGCGAGCCCGCTGCCCGGGCATCTGATCGCGCAGGCCGGGCCGGCCGGCGCCGCGATTTCCCTGGTGCTGGTGGGTCTCGCGGCGGTGGCGATGCTGGTCTGGCTGGCACGCCGGCCCCCCGCGACGGGATCCGCTGCACTGACGCGAACCGCCGTCGGACTCGGCGCGTTGATCCTGCTTACCCCGGCCACCCGGTACGGCTACCTCGTGTACCCGCTGGTACTCCTCGGCGCCGCGCTGACCTTCCGGGCCTCCGGACCGACCGCGCGCCCCCCGCGCAACGGCCGCGCTGACGCTACTTCTTCTTGACCCGCGTGGCCCCGCCGCGCCCCCGCAGCTGGACCCCGGACTCCGACAGCACCCGGTGGACGAACCCGTAGGACCGTCCGGTGGATTCGGCCAGAGCCCGGATGCTCGAGCCCTTCTCGTATTTCTTCTTCAGGTCAGCGGCCAGCTTGTCGCGCGTGTTGCCGGTGATCCGCGCGCCTTTCTTGAGATCAGCCACGTCGATCGCCTTCCCGCCGAGTGGTTGTTCCGGGCCATTCGCGGCCCCTGCCGGGGCAATGATCGAACACTCCGCGCCGGATTGCCAGACGACAGCCGTAAAACGATCGAAACCGCGATCACATTGGGCCATTCCAGTGCTGTACCCGACACGGTCAGCACCCGAACGGACGCACTCGGTCAGGCAAGCTGGACAAGTTCCAGATAATCCGCGGACCAGTGGTCCTCGGTGCCGTCCGGAAGCAGGATCACGCGCTCGGGTTCGAGCGCCTCGACCGCGCCCGGGTCGTGCGTCACCAGCACGACGGCGCCGGCGAAGCTGCGCAGCGCGTCGAGAACCTGCGCGCGGCTGGCCGGGTCCAGGTTGTTCGTCGGCTCGTCCAGCAGCAGCACATTGGCTTGGCTGGACACGAGTCCAGCGAGCGCGAGCCGCGTCTTCTCGCCGCCGGACAGGGTTCCGGCCGGCTGGTCGAGCTGTTCGCCGGTGAACAGGAAGGACCCGAGCAGGTTCCGCAGCTCCTGCGCGCCGGTGTCCGGCGCGAGATGGCGGATGTTTTCCCACACCGACGCTTCGTGGTCGAGAGTTTCGTGTTCCTGTGCGTAATAGCCCAAACGCAATCCGTGACCCGGTTCGACGGATCCGGTGTCCGGCGTTTCCATTCCGCCGAGCAACCGGAGCAGGGTCGTCTTTCCGGCGCCGTTCAATCCGAGCACCACGACCTTCGAACCGCGGTCGATCGCGAGATCGACGCCGGTGAAGATTTCGAGCGAACCGTACGACTTGGACAATCCGTCGGCGGTCAGCGGCGTGCGCCCGCACGGGGCCGGGTCCGGGAACTTGATCCGGGCGACCTTGTCCGCCTGGCGCGTCTCGTCGAGCGAGGACAGCATCTGCTCCGCGCGCCGGGCCATGTTCTTGGCCGCGACGGCCTTGGTCGCCTTCGCGCCGAGCTTCGCGGCCTGCGCCTGCAGCGCGGACGCCTTCTTCTCGGCGTTCGCGCGCTCGCGGCGGCGGCGCTTCTCGTCGGTGGCGCGCGCGTCGAGGTAGCGCTGCCAGCTCATGTTGTAGATGTCGATCTCGCCGCGCGTGGCGTCGAGGAACCACACCTTGTTCACGACGTCGCCGAGCAGTTCGACGTCGTGGCTGATCACCACGAGCCCGCCGTCGTGCTGCTTGAGGAAGCCGCGCAGCCAGTTGATCGAGTCGGCGTCGAGGTGGTTGGTCGGCTCGTCCAGCAGCAGGATCGTCTCGGATTTGCCGCCCGCGCCCGCCTCGGCGGCGGCGAACAGGATGCGCGCCAGCTCGACGCGGCGGCGCTGGCCGCCGGACAGCGTGCTGAGCGTCTGGGACAGGATCCGGTCGGCGAGGCCGAGGTTCGAGCAGATCCGCGCGGCCTCGCTCTCGGCGGCGTACCCGCCGAGCGAGGAGAACCGCTCCTCCAGCCGCGCGTAGCGGTTGATCGCCTTGTCCCGCTGCTTGTCGTCGACCAGCTCGGACATGGCGGTCTGCGCCTTTTCCATGTCGCGCAGCAGGGTGTCGAGCCCGCGCGCGGACAGCACGCGGTCCTTCGCGGTGACCGACAGGTCGCCCTCGCGCGGGTCCTGCGGCAGATAGCCGAGTTCGCCGCTGCGCCGGACGTCGCCGGCGTGCGGTTCGCCCTCGCCCGCGAGGACTTTCAGCGAGGTGGTCTTGCCCGCGCCGTTGCGGCCGACGAGGCCGATGCGGTCGCCGGACTGGATGCGGAGGGTGGCGCCGTTGAGCAGGATGCGCGAACCGGCGCGCAGCTCAAGGCCAGTGGCCGTGATCAACAGAACTCCCGGATACGGGGGCGGTCAGGTGGACGTGCTGGAGCGCCCCGGCACCGCGCGCGATGCGGGGCGGGCGGCTACTCTCTCTGGATCCGCACCAATACCCGGTTGACCACGCCTCCAGTGTACGGGTCGGGGTCGAACGGTTTTCGCGGCCGTGTCCGGATTCACTCGCGCCCCGCTGCCGGATCCCTCACCACCAGCTCGACGGCACGCGCTCGCAGTGCCGCTTCGGCCAGCACCTCGCGGCGGGGTTCGGGGATTTCCAGCACCCGCGGCTCGGCCCGGTCGAACAACTCGGCGAGCCGTCGGTCAGCGCGCAGTTCGTCCAGCGCGCGACGGTCGCCGCCGAGCAGCACGGCGTCCACTTCGGACAGTCGGGGCAGCAGGACTTCGACGGCGTCTTGCGCGGCCGACTGCAGTGCGGCCCGTGTCTGGCCCTCGCGACGGCGCGCGAAGCGTTGCTGCGACCAGCCGCCCGCCGCGGTTCGGCCTTGCACGTGGTGGCGGTCGGTCCGGGAGAGCACTACGCGGCCGTCGTAAGCGAGCCCGAGCGAATGCCCGCCCTTTCGCACCAGCAGCAGCGCGATCAGCCGCGGTGTTCGCACGTGCTGAAGCAACGGTTCGACGGCCAGACCGGGCCAGTCGCCCTGCTCTCGCAACGGTCCAAACGGGACAGTCGCGGTGGCCGTGGTGCCGTTCTCCGCGGTGACTCGCACGTGGGTCGCGGCGAGAACGGTGGCGCGGACGCCGTCGTTGCGTTCGGCGAAGCGCGCGAACCAGCCGTCGAGCCGTTCGGGCGGGACTTCCACCGCCCGCCCGCCGCCCGCGACCTGCCGTGCCATGCCGGAAACGGTACGGGGCCGCCGCGCGGTGCGACGGCCCCGCATCCTTCTAGGCGAGCTGAGGCCGAACCGGCCCCGTGGTCACCGTCTGGTGCACGTCCGCCGGACGGCCGGCCGGCACGTACCCGTTGACGTGCAGCGAAACGCTGCGGATCGAACCGGTGTCGCCGCTCGTGGTGTCGACGACCTTGAACGTCCACGTGCCGTCCGCCGACGTGCCCGGCTGGCTCTGCGGCGTGACCGGGCGGTAGGTGCCGGTGAACGGCGCGTCCGCGGACCCGGTCGAGCTGAACAGCTTGGCCGCGGAATCGTCGAACACCACCTGGCAGAGGTTGTTGCCGCTGCCGCCGCCCTTCTGGAACAGCGTCGCCGTCGCGCCGGACGGCGAGGTCAGCGTGCCGACCAGGTCGTTGACGTAGGTGTGGTCGATGCCGACCGTGGTCGCCTTTTCCGCCGTGGTGCAGGTGGTGCCGTCGATCGAGAGCGACACCTTCGACGCGGGACCGACTCCGCTCACCACCAGCGGAACCGACGCGCCGAGCGGCGAGTTGTCCGGGATCGCGACCGCCGGACCGGCGTAGGCGAACGTCTGCGAAACCGGCGACGGCGTGCCGACCGGGAGCGAGAACGTGCTGGTGCGCGGCGAGTACGCACCAGCGAACGTCACCTTCGCGTTGAGCACCACCGGCGCACCGAGCGGCTGGCTGGCCGGAACCGTGACGGTGAAGTCGTTGATTCCGGTCTGTCCGGGGCTGATCGTGCCGTACGACTTCGCGCGCGGCTCGATCGTGACGCCCGGAGTCGGCGAAGTGAGCACGACGCTCGTGGACACCGCCGTGCCGTCGCCGGTGTTCTTCACCGGCAGCGTGACAGTCGCGGTGTCACCGGGGTTGAGCGTGCTGCCGCCGCTGGGTCCGCGGACCGTCGGCTGACCCGCCTCCGCGTACGGCTGCGGGCTGGCTCCGGTGTACGCCAGCACCTTGTCCGCCAACAACACTCCGGCGCCGGTGAGGTTGTCCGTGCCCGGAGCTTCGATGTCCACCGCGGTCTTGAGGAACGCCTCGCGAATGTCCGAAGAGGACAGTCCAGGGTTGCCGGACAGCACGAGGCTCGCGATCGCGGCGGCGTGCGGCGCCGCGGCCGAGGTGCCGAAGAACGGGTTGAATCCGCTCACCGAGGTGTGCACGCCGTCCGCCGCGGTGATTTCCGGTTTCTGCCGGACCTCTCCTCCGGTCGCCGACACGTTGCCCGGCGTGATCGGGGTGCCGTTGGCTTCGTAGAACACGCGTCGCGGACCGTCCGAGCTGAACCGTTCCGCCTTGCTGGCCGTCGAATACGCCGCCGGATACGGTCCGGTCGGGTTCGGCGGGTCGCCCGGCTCGAGCGGCCGCCCGAACGCCGCCTCGGCCGGCGCCGCGGCGACCGCGAACGCCTTGCGCGCCGCGGCGTGGCCCACGACCGCGCCGGGCGTGGCGTACGCCTTGAGCCCGTCCGCGGAGTCGCGGAACCGGCTGCCGAACGCGGTCAGCGACAGGTATCGGCTCGCCCCGGAGAACTTCACCACGGCGAGCCGCAGGCCGGTGCCGCCGAACAGCGGGGTGGCCAGCTGCTCGTACGGGTCCTGGGTGCCGTTCTGGACGTCCTGGCTGAAGCTCACGACGTTGCCGCGCGCGTCGAGGAGGTAGAGGTCGTAGTCGTCCGCGGCCGCGCCGAGCGGGTCGGACCAGTGCAGCGTCACCGGGATGTTGGCCGACGAGGCGTCCGAGATCGGCTCGAACACCTGCTTTCCGGCCGCACCCGCGAAGTTGTGCGCGGTGCCGGCGAATTTCCCGATCGGGGTGCCCGAATCGACGAAGTCGCCTTCCCAGTGCGCCGCGGTGCCATCGGCGACGTTGCCCTCGTTGCCCGCCGACGAGAAGTAGAGCGCACCGTCGGCTGTCACGTCGTTCACCGCTTGCGCGATGATCCAGTCCTGGAACGGGGATTCCTTGAAGTAAATGACGTCGTCGACGATGACGTCGCAATGCGCTTCGAAGCGGAGCTTGCGGATGTTGTCGGCGAAGCTCGCGTCGGAGGCGAATGCCGTCGCGAAACCGAGCTTCGCGTTCGGGGCGAGGTCGTGGATGATCTCCAGCATCGCGGTGCCCTCGTCACCGCTCCCGGCTTGTCCGGTCAGGACATCGACCACCGGGAGTTCGCCCTTGGTACGGGAAACTTCGAGCGAATCGACGCCGTCGGACAGCGCGCACGCTTTCACGCCGGTACCGGTCACGCCGAACTGCTGGCGCGCGATGTCCGCGTTGTGCGCCCGGTCGCCCGCGCTGACGACCTGAGTTTTGGTTCCGATCGCTTCCTTGAGCTGCCGATCGATCCGATCAGCTTTCTGCTGCTTGGTTTCCGGGTCTTCTTTGGTTATCCGCTGCCGCGCCGTCATCGCCTGGTCCGCGGTTTCGACGTGCTTCACGTCGCCGCGCTTCGCGATCTCCGGCAATGCGGTCAACGGCACCTCGGCGCGAATGCTCGCCGCGGCACTCGACACGGCACGCACCTCGGCCCCGGCCTGGCGCAGGTCGTTGACGAGCCCGTCGCTGACCTTCGTGACGCGGATGTCGACCAGTGCCTTGTCAGCGGCCTTGGCAAGCCCCGGCAACGCGGCCGCGCTCAGGCTCCGCGTGCGCATCTTTTCCTGCACGAGCAGCTTGCTGTCTATTTTGGACTCAGTCGCGGTCTGTCCTGCTTTGACTGCTTGCAAAGCGGCGATCTGCTTGTTCGCCGTGGAGTCCACAGTGGACTCCTGCGCGTCCGCGAGGGGCGGTGCCGCCAGCCCGGCGGCCAGCACCGCCGCGGCGACCACGCCCGTCCGTCTTCTTGTCGAGGCTCCAGGTGAACGGGTACGACGCACGTGCGCCTCCGATCTCACACCGCGTGCCCCGACTCACGCTGGCCAACGCCGGTGATCACCGGCTGGATCCAGCTAAGTACCACTTCTGTCCGGGAAAAACGGCCGTTGGGGTGACGTTGGTGAGGCAATATCCGTTGCCCGCCGGAGGTCGTAGGCCGTTCGGCGGAGACCCTCTCCTCCCTCCCGGCCCTCTCCCGTTGCGCGAAGCCGCGAGTCACAGCTCCAGCCACATGACGCGCAACCCGACCCGTCCCTCGACCGGATGCTGAAACGCTCCCGGCGCGACCCCCAGCGTCACGAACCCCAGGCTCTCGTACAGCCGGATCGCGGGCGCATTGGTCTCCACCACCGCGTTGAACTGGATCGCCGCGAACCCCGACCGCCGGGCCCAGGCGATCAGGTCCACCACCAATGCCCGCCCGACGCCGGAGCCGCGCGCGTCCCGGGAGACCATCAAACTCCCCGAAGCGACATGGCTGCCCGGCCCCGGCCGGTTGGCGTACATGTTCGCCGTGCCCAGCACCCGGTCGCCCTCGGCCGCGACGACCACTCGGGCCGGGGCGGGAACCAGCCACTGCCGACGGGCCTCCGATTCGCTCATCGCCGGGTCGTAGGGGAAGGTCTGCTGCTCGGTCACCACGTCCCGGATGATCGGCCAGATCCCCGGCCAATCGCCGGCGCCGGCTTCCCGGATCGTCAACGGCATCTGCCTACCGTGCTGACCGGACACCGGCCCGCGCAACTCATTTACAGCACAAAGGAATCCGACCAGGGCTGGCTCGACCGGCCGGACAACGCGTCCAGCAACGTCACCGCCTGCTTGTCCGTCAGCGAGGCCACGAAGTCCACGACCGCGCGCCCCCGGGCCAGGCCGCGCACCGCGTCCGCGCCTTCGATCCGTTCGCCCGTCGCGCCCACCAGCAGCTCCGGCGCGGTCCGGGCGAGGTCCGAGTACTCGCCGTGCGCCAGTTCCATCAGGTCGTGCAGCCGCCGCGGCAAGCGGGAGGCCTCGTCGCGGTCCAGGAGCCACGCATCGAGCGCGTCGACCAGCGTCGTGACCAGGCTGGCCTGACCGCGCTGATGCAGGGCGAGATCGGGGCGCAGCAACACAAACCGGCGGTGGACGAACTTCAGGACCTGCACCTCGTGCCACTGCGCGGGCCGCAGCGAGACGTGCCCGGACCGGGTCGGGGGCGACGACAGGACGAAAACGCCGTCCACCAGCCGCGCCATCCAGTTCGCGGAGAACGCGGCGGTCGCCTGTTCGGCTTCGGTCGAGCCGTCGAAGCCGTCCGCGAGCAGGCCGTCGACCAGTTCCCGTTGGACGCGCGCGACCGCCGCGGCGAAGGCGTCGTCGTCCACGATCCAGCTGTCCTTCAGGTGCATGCGGCGGCGCATCCGTTCCAGGGAACGGCCTGGGCGGCGGATTTCCGCGGTCAGCCGGGCGTCGTCCAGCGAAGCCAGGTCGACGGCGTGCGCCAGCCACTCCCCCAGTTCGGCGGCGACGGGGGCGTGCTGCAGGACGCCGATGCGGTGGAAGTCCTGCAGGTCGTGGATCGCGTACGCGATGTCGTCGGCCGTGTCCATCACGGACGCTTCCACCGTCTGCTGCCACGGCTCGATCCGCCCGGCGAACGGGGCCCGCGCCTGTTCGAAGTCGTCCAATTCCGTGACGTAGGCGGAAAACTTGCTCGCGCCGGTGCCGGGAGCGTCGTCGGGTTCGTCGGCGCCGCGGGGCGGCCTCGGCAGCTCGGTCGGATGCGGCTGCGGATAGTGCAGCCGCGCCCACGGGTACTTCAGGACCGCGGCGCGGACGGCGGTCGTCAGGTCGAGGCCGATCGCGGACGGGCCGCGCACGTCCGTCGTCGTGATGATGCGGAACGACTGCGCGTTGCCCTCGAACCCGTCGGCGAGGCCGAACCGGTGCCGCGCGATCCGGTCCAGGGTCTGCTCGCCGAGATGCCCGAACGGCGGGTGCCCGAGGTCGTGCGCCAGCGCGGCGGCCTCGCACGCGTCCGGGTCGCAGCCGCCGAGTTTCGCGGCCAGTTCGGCCGACTCGCTCGATCCGGTGATCCGCTCCGCGATCCCGCGCGCGACCTGCGCGACCTTCAGGCTGTGCGTCAGCCGGTTGTGCAGCAGCCCGGCGCCGCCGGCGCTGACCACCTGGGTGACGCCGCCGAGCCGCGCGAAGAACGGCGACGCGGTGATCCGGTCGCGGTCGACGCGGAACGGGCTGGTCGCCAGATCGGTGAACCCGCCCGCCCCGTTCGCCGGGTCCCGGCGCGCTGCCCTCGGATCGGTGTCGTCCATGTGTCCCACCGTATCCGCCCGTCCGGCAGGATTGCGGGATGACCGACGTGCTGGTGGCGGGCGGCGGCCCGGCCGGACGGGCGCTGGCGGCGGCGTGCGCCCGGCGGGGCCTGGAAACGGCCGTGCTCGACCCGGATCCGCACCGAAAGTGGCCGAATACCTACGGACTGTGGGCCGACGAAGTCCCCGAATTGCCGGACAAAGCGATCGCCGCGGCACCGGCGACGACGCTGGCGTTCGGGACCCGCGAGCACCGCGTCGACCGGGCGTACCGGGTGCTCGACAACGCCGGGCTGCGCGAGTGGCTCACCGAACCGGCGGTCCAGATCATCACGGGCAAGGCGACCGGTGCGGACCACGGCCCGCACGGTTCGACGGTCCTCCTCGCCGACGGGCGGCGTCTCGCTGCCGCGGTGTTCGTCGACGCGTCGGGCGCGCCCAAGCTCCGGCCTCCGCGCGCCGAGCAGACCGCGTACGGGCTCGTGCTGCCCGCGGACCAAGCCGAGCGACTGGTCCCGCCCGACACTGCGGTCTTCATGGACTGGCGCGACGGCACGGACAGCTTCCGCTACCTGCTGCCCCTCGGCGACGGCTCCGTCCTGGTCGAGGAGACCTCCCTGGCCCGCAAGCCCGGGCTCCCGGTGTCCGAACTGGCCCAGCGGCTGCATGCCCGGCTCGCCGCGGCCGGAATCCGTCCGGCGGGCCGGGTCGAGCGGGTGCGGATCGTGCTCGACGTCCCGCTGCCGAAGCGCGGCCAGGCGGTGCCGTTCGGGGTCGCGGGCGCGCTCGTCCACCCGGCGACCGGCTACAGCCTCGCGACCGCGCTGCAGCTCGCGCCCCGCGTCGCGGAGGCTCTCGCGGATTCGTTCGACGCGGGTCCAACGGCGGCCGCCAGTGCTGCCCGGAAGGCATTGTGGCCGGCCGAAGCCCGCGCGGTGCATGCCTTGCGCCGCCACGGACTCCGTGCATTGTGCGGAATGTCACCTGCGCAGTCAGCGCAATTTTTCGACCTGTTCTTCAGTCTCCCGGTCCCGGCGCAGCGCGCGTTCACCTCGGGCCGTGCCGACCTGCCCGGCACGGCCTCGACCATGGCAAACCTGTTCCGCGCCGCCCCGGCCGGGCTTCGCCGGAGGCTGCTCGGCTGAGTCCGTGCCGGGAATTTTCCCGCTCCCGATCGAGGGAACGCGAAAAGCGTTTTGTTACTCCGATCCGGTGGCCAAAGTGCCGCGCTGGTGAACATCAGCTGACAACGGTTTCGCAGTCGGGTTCGGCGGTGCGAGTATCGCCTCCGTGACGACGCTGCGTGCGGTCCGATTCGCCTTCCAGCCGATGTACAGCTTGCACACCGGCGGAGTCGTCGCGTACGAAGCACTGGCCCGGCCGGGCCGGGGCACGGCGCACGAACTGCTCGCCGAGGCCCGCCGCGCGGGCCGGCTCACCGAGGTCGACCTCGGGCTGGCCGCCGCCGCGGTGCGGCAGGAAGCCGAGCGCCCCAGCGCGCTCCCGCTGCACCTCAACGTCTCCGCGCGCACGCTCGCGTCGCCGCTGGAGGCGTTCGCCGAACTGATCGCCGAACTCGGCGCGGCCGGACGGCGCACCCGCGACGTCGTGCTCGAGATCGGGCCGCCGTTCACGCACCTGCCCACCGGCCGCCTGCTCGACGGCATGCGCGCGCTCACCGAACAGGGCTTCCGGCTCGCACTCGACGGGCTCGGCCGCGGCGACCTGCCGCTGGCGCTGCTCGCGCAGTCGCCGGTGGACCTGGTGAAGCTCGACCGCAGCGTGCTGCGCGGCCTGCCCGGCGACCCGGCGTCGACCGCGGTCGTCGAGGCGCTGCTGCACTACACGACGCGCACGAACACCCGGCTGGTCGCGACCGGGATCGAGACCGAGTCGCAGCTCGACGCGGCGCAGAGCCTCGGCGTCCGGATCGCGCAGGGCAATCTGCTCGCGCCGCCCGCTCCGCACCGGTCCGCGCCCGCCTCCGGCGCGGTCCTCCCGGAGGACCGCCGCACGCCCGCGCCGCCGCAGGCCCCGCGCGTCGGCGATTTCCTGCGCCCGGCCACGACCTTGCCGGTAGACGCGACCTGCGACGACGTCCGCGAGGTCCTCGCCGCCGCGGACGCGCCGAGCGGCGTGGTCGGCGTCGACGCGGACAACCGTCCACAGTGGTCAGTCGACCGGACGCGGTTCCTCGTGACCATCACCGGCCCGTACGGACACGCCCTGCACGCGAAGCGACCCGCCGCGCGGCTGGCGGACAAACCGCACCTGATCGAGGCGGGCGCGAGCGCGCTGGAGTTCCTGGAACTGGTCACCGACGCCGATTGGGGCCGCACCGGAGACGACGTCGTGGTGGTCGACGCGGCCGGGCACTGCCTCGGCGTGGTGCTGGTGACCGAGGTCGTGCGCGGGGTCGCCGAGGCGAAGGTCGAGGAGGCGGTCACGCTCAGCCCGCTCACCCGCCTGCCGGGCAGCGAAGCGGCGGCGCGCGACGTCGAACGCCGCATCGCGAGCGGCGAGCAGTTCGTGGCGGCGTGGCTGGACGTGGACGCGTTCAAGTCGGTCAACGACAACGCCGGGTTCGCCGCGGGAGACGACCTGATCCGCGCACTGGGCGAGACGCTGACCGACCTCGCCCGGCGGCTGCCGCGGATGCGCGTGAGCCACGTGGGCGGCGACGACTTCCTGATCGTGTGCGACGTGGACGAGATCGGCACGGTCGCCGCGGCTTTGCTGGACACGCATTGGTCCGCCGAGGGCATGCCGGTGACGGTGTCGCTGGCGACGCTGGTGTGCGGCAGCGGGACCATTCCGTCCTATCGGGACGCTTCCCGGCTCCTCGCCCCGCTCAAGAAACGCGCCAAAGCCGTCCCGGGCTCCAGCTGGGTCCTCAGCCGCCCCGGCAGCGACCGCGTCGAAGTGCTGCGCGGCATCGGACGCGACGTCGCCATCAGCCGCTCGGCCTGACGAACCCCGACTCGTACGCCCGGATCACCGCCTGCGTCCGGTCCCGCGCGCCCAGCTTCGACAGCACGTTGCCGACGTGCGTTTTCACCGTCTGCAGCCCCAGGTACAGCTCCGCCGCGATCTCCCCGTTGGACAGTCCCGCCGCCATCAGCCGCAGGACGTCGCGTTCCCGTTCGGTCAGGAAGTCCAGCGGGGCCGCGGCACCCGGCGAGCGGCGCGCGGCCATGCCCCGGATCGCGGCCGGGAACAGCAGCGAATCCCCCGCCAGCACCGTGCGGATCCCGGCGACGATCTCCTCCGGGCGAGCCCGTTTCAGCAGGAACCCGCTGGCCCCGGCGAGCAGCGCGTCGTACACGTAGTCGTCGTTTTCGAAGGTGGTCACCACGATCACCTTCGGCGGATCCTCCACAGTGGACAGAAGATGCTCCGTCGCCCGGATCCCGTCCACCGCGGGCATCCGCACGTCCATCAGCACCACGTCCGGCCGCAACTGCCCGACGAGACCCGGCACCTCGGCGCCGTCGGCGGCTTCGCCGACCACAGTCAGGTCCGGTTCGCTGTCCACGATCGCGCGCAGCCCGGCCCGGATCAGCCGTTCGTCGTCCACCAGCAGGACCCGCACGCTCACCGGTTCCCCCACGGCACCGTCACCACGACCTCCCAGTTTCCGCCCACCGGTCCCGCCGACAGCTTGCCACCCACCAGTTCCGCCCGCTCCGCCATGCCCCGCAGACCCCGTCCGCCGCGGGCGCGCGACGGCCGCGCCGAGCCGAGCGGGTTCGCGACCGCGGCGCGCAATTGCCCGTCCGCGACCGCCAGCGCGACGGTGACCGGCACCTTGCCCGCGTACCGCACCGCGTTGGTCAAGCATTCCTGCAGGATCCGGTACACCTCACGGGAAACCACCGCTGGCACGGTCGAGACATCGCCCTGCACCTCGACGTGGCACTCCGTCCCGGACTGCTGCGTCACGGCGATCAGCGCGGGCAGCTTGGCGAGACCCGCGTGCGGCGTCCGGTCGCGTGCTTCGTCGCGGAGCAGGCCGAGGACGTGGTCGAGATCGTCGAGCGCGGTGCGAGCGGATTCCTCGATCGCGGTGAGCGCTTCCTCGGTGAAGCCGGGATCGGTGTGCAACGTCCGCCGCGCGGCCCCGGCTTGCAGCGTGACCACCGAAAGCGCGTGTCCGACGGAATCGTGGAGTTCGCGCGCGAGCCGGGTGCGTTCGGCGAGCAAGTCGGTGCGGCGTTCGAGCTGCGCGATCCTTTCGGCGGCGGACCAGCCGAGCAACCGGGCCGCCGCGCGGCGCAGCAGTCCGCCGACGCCCCACACGAAGTAGATCAGCACAACGAAAGCCGCCACGAACGCCGCGGGCAGCCACGCCGAAGCCCAGCCGCGCGGAACGGTCAGCTGGAAATCCGGGGTGTCGACAAGCCGACCGGTGAAGACCGCGTTGATCGCGAACCCGAATCCGGCCGGGATCGCGAGCGTCGCGAGCCCGGTGCACAGACCGGCCACGACGTGCAGCACGAACATCGCCGCGCACCGCACGCGCCCGCGTCCCGGCGCGGCCTGCGCGAGCAGTTCCCGCACCGCCGCGGCCTCCAGCACTCGCACCGCGGGCAGGAACGCGGTCGCGGCCAGCACGACCAGCATCACGACGAAACCGGTGAGGCTCGCCCAGCCCATCGTCGTGGCGAACGGCACCAGCGCGGGCATCGCGACCATGGCGAGCAACAGGTACGGCACGCTGAGCGCGGCGCCGAGGATCAGGTACACCCACCGGCGATAGGTGACCCCGCTGACCAGCGGACGGAAGAAACGCACGCGCCAATCCTGACAGGCGGTCCCGGCGGACGCCTCCCTCCAGGGCGGGACCCGGCCGCCGGTTTTCTGGCACCGTGGACCGCATGCCTCCCGAAGAGAGCACCGTGATCAACGATTACGACCTGCTGGCCGACACCTATGCCAGCTGGTCGGACACCGAAATCCAGAACGCGTACTACGAGCGGCCCGCTGTGCTGGCGCTGGCCGGGGACGTGGCCGGGCGGCGGATTCTCGACGCGGGCTGCGGCGCCGGGCCGCTGACCGCCTCACTGCGCGAACGCGGCGCGGAAGTGTCCGGATTCGACCTCAGCAGCGGCATGCTCGAAATCGCCCGCCGACGGCTCGGGCCCGACGCGGACCTGCGCGTCGCCGACGTGGCCGAGCCGCTCCCCTACGCGGACCACGCGTTCGACGACGTCGTCGCCTCGCTCGTGCTGCACTACCTCGAGGACTGGGGCCCGACGCTCGGCGAGTTCCACCGCATCCTCAAGCCCGGCGGACGGCTGATCGTGGTGGTCGACCATCCGTTCGTGATCCACCTGCTGCAGCGGCAAGCCGGGCAGCAGACCGACTATTCGGTCACTTACGCCTGGACCGAGGACTGGGAGGTCGGCGGGAGCACGACCCCGATGCGCTTCTGGAACCGGCCGCTGCACGCGATGACCGACGCGTTCGCCGCGGCCGGGTTCCGGATCTCGGTGATCAGCGAGCCGAAACCGGTGCCGGAGGCGGAAAAGCTGTTCCCGGAGGACTACCGGATGCTGTGTGTGAGCCCGAGCTTCCTGTTTTTCGTGCTGCACGCGGAATAGCGGCGTCGTGAGTGCTGGTGCTAACCGGCACCGGCACTCACGAGGTCCGGCGAGGGCCTCCCTGCGAGGGCCCGAGGGCGCTGGGGTGTCGTGAGTGTTTGTGCCGGTTAGAACCGGCACAAACACTCACGAGTCCTCAGTAGACAGTCGTCGTGACCCGCGTGCCCTCGGTCCGGAACCCGTTGGCCCACAGCTGCTGCACCTTCGCCGACTCCTGTGCGTCCGGCTTCGCGTTGGTGCACGACGTGCCCGGGCCGTGGCCCGACATCAGCTCCGTGCACGGGCCCTCGTAGTGGTCCGGCAGACCGAGGTTGTGGCCGAGTTCGTGCGCGGCGATGCGGGTCGGGTCGTAGCCCTCGGCGACCTGGCTCGTGTCCAGGTAGACGTCGCCGTTGCCGTGCCCGTCGGTCTGCGTGTACGAGCCCCCGCTGTGCACCTCGTGGAGCACGATCGTCGCCTTGCCGTCGTCCTTGACGAGCTGTACGTCGCTGACCGCGGCGTTCCAGTTCGCCGCGCCCTGGTCGATCTGCGCGACGTAGTCCGGCGCGCCGGCCGAGCTGTAGTAGACGGTGGTCGCCGCGGCGGCGGACGCGGCGGGCGCGGTCGCCAGGCCTAGGCCGAGCGGCGCGGCGGCGCCCACGGCCAGTGCGGCGATCCGCCGGAACCCTCGTGCGTGCATCGTGTCCTCCGTACCTCGTCGAGAAAGCAAGCAACCCGTTATCTGCTCGATGACGTTAGAAGTTCACCATCGCCGCGACCACGTCCGAAAGTAGGACGCTCCCCCGCGAGAGGGAGGCCCGTCCCGCCCCGGCTGGATCCGCGCGCGCCGCCGCGCTGGTGTGCTCGTCGGCATGCAAACGCTGCTGCTCGGCCTGCTGGCCTACGTCGTCGTGCTGTGGCCGCTCGTCGCCGCGGCCCGGAAGGTGCTCGGGGTGCGCGTCGGTCTCGTCCGGGCGCTCGGCGCCGCGGTCGCGGGCTGGCTCGTCGCGGGCACCGTCGTCCGGCTCTTCCCGATCGCCGTGCTGAGCAACGCCGGGGTCGCGATCGGACTGCTGATCCCGCTGGCGGGCAGCGCGCTCGCGGTGACCCTGCTGGTCCTTTTCGTCGCCGAACTCGCGATTCCGTCCGGCGGGCCCGGACTGTTCGCCCGGATGCGGTCGCTGCGGTCGCGCGCCGCCCGCACCCGGCGCTACTCGCGGATCATGCGCATCGCGATCCGGCACGGCCTCGGCTCGTTCCTCACCGGCCGCCGCACCGCGGGACCCGACGGCTCCGCGAAACTCGCACGGTCACTGCGGTTGGCGCTCGAAGAAGCGGGCGTGACGTTCGTGAAGCTCGGCCAACTGCTCTCGACCCGCGCGGATCTCCTTCCGCCGGTGTACATCCGCGAACTCAGCAAGCTGCACGACCAGGTCCCGCCCGCGCCTGAGGACGAGGTGCGCGCGTTGCTGCGCGAGGAAATCGACCTCGCCGCCTTCGCGCACCTCGACGACGAACCCCTTGCCGCGGCGTCGATCGCGCAGGTTTACGGCGCCCGGCTGCGATCCGGCGCCGAGGTCGTCGTGAAGGTGCAGCGGCCCGGGATTCGCGAGCAGGTGGAACGCGACATCGACATCGTCCGCCGCCTCGCCGCCGTCCTGTACGAACGCGCCGACTGGGCGCGCTCGCTCGGCGTGCGGGAACTGGCCGACGGATTCGCCGAATCCCTTGAGGACGAACTGGATTTTCGCACCGAAGCCGCGAACATCGAGGCGATCGCCGCGCATCCGACCCCCGGCGTCACGCTGCCGACTGTCCACAAAGCACTGTCCACCGAGCGCGTACTGGTGATGCGAAGGCTGGACGGCAAACCGCTGTCTTCCGGTTCCGCGTGCTCGCGCGAAGGACTCGCCCGCACCTTCCTGCGCGGCCTGCTCGACCAGGTGCTGCTGGGCGGGGTGTTCCACGCGGATCCGCATCCGGGCAACGTTCTGCTGCTCGAAGACGGCACTCTCGGCCTGCTCGACTTCGGTTCCGTCGGTCGCCTCGACGCCCGCCTGCGCGCCGGTCTGCAAGCCCTGCTGCCCGCCGTCGACCGCGGCGACCCGGCCGGCGTCCGCGACGGTCTGCTGGAAATCGTCGACCGCCCCGAAGATCTCGACGAACAACGCCTCGAACGCGCCATCGGAGCCCTGCTGGCCCGGCACTTCGGCCCGGGCCGGACGCCCGGACTCGACCTGTTCACCGGCCTGTTCCGCGTCATCGCCGACTTCCGCCTGGCCGTGCCGCCGCCGATCGCCGCGGTGTTCCGGGCGCTGGCGACCATGGAAGGCACGCTCGCGACACTGGCTCCCGACTTCGACCTGGTCGCCGAATCCCGCGCGTTCGCCACCGAACGCATGGGCCTGCGCCCGGAAACGCTGCACCGCACCGTCACCGACGAATTCACCGCGCTGCTGCCGGTGCTGCGCCGCCTGCCCCGCCGCGTCGACCGCATCGGCGCGGCACTGGAGGAAGGCAGGCTGTCGGTGAACATGCGGCTGTTCTCCGACGAACGCGACCGCGACCTGGTGACCGGCCTCGTGCACGAGGTGCTGCTGGCCCTGGTCGGCATCGCGACCGGGCTGATGGCGGTGCTGCTGCTGGCCAGTTCGAGCGGTCCGCAGCTGGTGCCCGGACTGACGCTGAACCACGTCTTCGGCTACAACCTGCTGATGATCAGCGCCCTGGCCGGGCTGCGACTGCTCTTCGTCGTCTTCCGCCGCTCAGGACGGCGATCACGAGCGGACCGCCGAACCCGATGATCACCGCTGCGGCTCCGACCCCGGCGCCGGCGCACGTGGCGACCGCCGGAATCTGCTTGCCCCAGAACAGATTCCCCACCGCCGACCCGACACCGTTTCGGCTACAACCTGCTGATGATCAGCGCCCTGGCCGGGCTGCGACTGCTCTTCGTCGTCTTCCGCCGCTCAGGACGGCGATCACGAGCGGACCGCCGAACCCGATGAGCACCGCTGCGACTCCGACCCCGGCGCCGGCGCACGTGGCGACCGCCGGAATCTGCTTGCCCCAGAACAGATTCCCCACCGCCGACCCGACACCGTTTCGGCTACAACCTGCTGATGATCAGCGCCCTGGCCGGGTTGCGGCTGCTCTTCGTCGTCTTCCGCCGCTCAGGACGGCGATCACGAGCGGACCGCCGAACCCGATGAGCACCGCTGCGACTCCGACCCCGGCGTCGACGAACGTGGCGACCGCCGGAATCTGCTTGCCCCAGAACAGATTCCCCGACGCCGACCCGACGCCGTACCCAAGAACAGCGGCACCACGGGTCCAAGTCGTCGCTACGAGACCGGACGCCACCCCGCTCCAGCACTGGCCCGACGCCGTTTCCGGCTCCGGCGCGCCCCCGTCACCACCGCGCCCAAGAACCCGAGCAGAAACGCCCCGGCCCCCGCCCAGACGAGCACCCGCCCCAGGAACGGTCCCTCATCCGCCTCCGGCGCACCCGGCAATCCGGCGGCGGTGAACGCCGTCGTCGGCGGCAGCGTGCGCACCCACCACCGGCTCGGCCCGGTGGCGGCCACGATGCCGTACACGTCGGACACCGGGATCGAGCCGTCCAGTCCGCTGGCCTCCACGTTGCGGGAGTCCCAGCCGAGGTCGCGCCGGTCGCCGGCCACGAAGACCGCGTCCTTCGGGACGAGCGCGCGGAACACCGGTCCGTCGCCGCTCGCGTAGGGCTCGTCGACGGATTTGCCGTTCACCACGAGCCGGCGCTTCTCGTCGCAGCAGCGCACGTCGTCGCCGCCCACGCCGAGCACCCGGCCCAGCAGGACGAACGCCCGGTCGCCCTGGTGCGCGGGCATGCGCGCCAGCACGACGTCGCCGCGGTGGTAGACCTGCCCGTCCCGCTTGCCGAAGACAATCGTCGTCCCGGCGGGCACGGCGGGAGCCATCACGCCGGCAAGCACCCTCGTCGAGTGGTAGCTGAGCACCGTCACCAGCCCGTACCCGCATCCGGCCACCCCGGCGAGTGCGACCACCACGAACAACGCCAGCACCGCCGAGAACCGGCGACGCGCGCGGACAACCGGCGGCGGCGCCGGGAAACCGTCGATCACCTCGCGAGGATCGGCGGAACCCGCGGATCCGTTACGCGGCCCGGGATCGTCCGGGCGGATTGTGCCGCTCTGTCCATAATGGACCCGTGCGACCACGCGCTGCCGTATAGGTCGTTATACGGATTTCACTCCCGAAGAATCGAATTGAGCGGCCGTCCGACGTCGCCGTACGCGGTCATCGGGCCGGGGCTCACCGTGAACGCGATCGTCCCCGCCAGCGCCACCACGACGGTCAGCCCGCCCAGCAGCGAGCCCGTGCGGGCCAGGTCGCCGCCGTGCCGTTTCGCTCCCCCCAGCCGTCCGAGCACCACCGCCAGGACTCCGGCCAGCAGCGCCACGAACCACAGCGCGCCGAGCACCAGGATGAACACCTCGGCCACGAGCGGATAAACCCCGCTCAGGAGCAGCCGCGGCCGCACCAGCAGCCAGGCCAGCCAGGTCAGCACCGCGAGCGAGAAACTCACCGCGGCCACGGACACCGCTCCCACGGCCAGGCCGCGGCTCGGTCTTTCTTCTGTTTCGGAGACGGCTTCGGGCACGGATTCGGTCATTGCTCAGTGATAGCACCCAGCCCCGACAGAATCCGGCGTTCCGCCCGCATTCGCCCGAACGCGCCGACCCCGGATACGGCGAAGGCCGCCCCCGGAAAACCAGGAGCGGCCTTCGCCGACAGCAAACCTCAGACCGTGAAACCGAGCGCCCGCAACTGCTCGCGGCCGTCGTCGGTGATCTTCTCCGGGCCCCACGGCGGCATCCAGACCCAGTTGATCCGGAAGTCGTTCACCAGGCCGCCGGACGTCAGCGCCGCCGACGTCTGGTCCTCGATCACGTCGGTGAGCGGGCAGGCCGCGGACGTGAGGGTCATGTCCAGCGTCGCGGTGTTGTCCGCTTCCACCCGGATGTCGTAGACCAAGCCGAGGTCCACGACGTTGATGCCGAGTTCCGGGTCTACGACGTCGCGCATCGCTTCCTCGACGTCCTCGATCTTGGCGATGTCGGCGGGGACGGCGGCGGCCTGCTCGGGCAGGTCCGCGGCGGTGCGCCCCTCGCGCGGGTCAGTGACCGTCTCTTCGCTCATGCCTTCTCAGCTCCCGTGGTGGTACTGGACACCGCGTCCTTGAACGCCATCCAGCCGAGCAGGGCGCACTTCACGCGCGCCGGGTACTTCGCGACGCCGGCGAACGCGACGCCGTCCTCCAGGACGTCCTCGTCCGGTTCGACCTTGCCCTTGCCCTGCATCAGTTCCACGAAGGCGTCCATGGTCGCGAACGCCTCGTCGACCGTGTGCCCGACGACCAGGTCGGTCAGCACCGACGCGGACGCCTGGCTGATCGAGCAGCCCTGCCCGTCGTACGACACGTCCTCGACTTTGCCGTCGCTGACCTTCACCCGCAAGGTGATCTCGTCGCCGCAGGTCGGGTTGACCTGGAACGACTCCGCGTCGAACGGATCGCGCAGGCCGCGGCCGTGCGGGTTCTTGTAGTGGTCCAGGATGATCTCCTGGTACATGCTCTCCAGGTTCACTGGTCCACCCCGAAGAACTTCTGCGCCTCGCGGATCCCGGCGACCAGCGCGTCCACTTCGGACAGCGTGTTGTACAGGTAGAAGCTCGCCCGCACGGTCGCCGGCACCGAACAGGCCCGGTGCAGCGGCCACGCGCAGTGGTGCCCCACCCGCACGGCGATGCCGAGGCTGTCGAGCACCTGGCCGGCGTCGTGCGGGTGCACGCCGTCGATCACGAACGCGACGGTCGCCCCGCGGTCCTTCAGGTCGGTCGGCCCGACGATGCGCACGCCCGGGATCTCGCTGATGCCCGCGATCGCGGCCGCCGCCAGCTCGTGCTCGTGCGCCGCGACGCGGTCCATCCCGATGGCGGACAGGTAGTCCACCGCCGCGCCGAGGCCGATCGCCTGCGACGTCATCGGCACCCCGGCCTCGAACCGCTGCGGCGGCGCGGCGAACGTGGTGCGCTCCATCGTGACCAGCTCGATCATCGAGCCGCCGGTCAGGAACGGCGGCATCGCTTCGAGCAGTTCGGTCCGGCCGTACAGCACGCCGATCCCGGACGGGGCCAGCATCTTGTGCCCGGAAAACACCGCGAAGTCGACGCCGAGCGCGTGGAAGTCCACCGGGAAGTGCGGCACCGACTGGCAGGCGTCGAGGACGGTGAGCGCACCGACCTCCTTCGCCTTGGCGACCAGCTTGTCCACCGGGTTGACCGTGCCGAGCACGTTGGACTGGTGCGCGAACGCGACCACCTTCGTGCGCGGCGTCAGCACACTGTCCATATCGGACAGATCAAGCCGGCCGTCGGGGGTGACCTTGAACCACTTCAGCGTCGCCCCGGTGCGCTCGCACAACTGCTGCCACGGCACCAGGTTCGCGTGGTGCTCCATTTCGGTGATGACGATTTCGTCGCCCTCGCCGATCCGGAACCGCTCGGCTTCCGGCCCGGCGGTGGCGGCGTTGCTCATCGCGTACGCCACGAGGTTGATGCCCTCGGTGGCGTTCTTGGTGAACACCAGCTCCTCCGGGTCCGCGCCGACGAATTCCGCGGTCTTGGCGCGCGCGGATTCGTAGGCGTCGGTGGCCTCTTCGGACAGCTGGTGCGCGCCGCGGTGCACGGCCGAGTTCGACGTGAACACGTACCGCCGTTCCGCGTCGAGCACCTGCACCGGCCGTTGCGAGGTCGCTCCGGAGTCCAGGTACACCAAGGGTTTCCCGTCGCGCACGGTGCGCGTCAGGATCGGGAAGTCGGCACGCAGTGCCGCCACGTCAAGGGGAACAGAGTTGGTCGGGCTGTTCGAAGCCGTGGTGGTCATCGAGCCAACTCCTCTCTCGTGGTGTCGTCGGGAACGGGGCGCGGGGAACGTCAGGCCTTGGCCGGCTCGGGGGAGCCGACGTACTTGACGTAGCCGTTCTCCTCCAGCTCGTCGGCCAGTTCGCGGCCGCCGGACTCGACGATGCGGCCGTCGGCGAAGACGTGCACGAAGTCCGGGGTGATGTGCCGCAGGATGCGGGTGTAGTGCGTGATCAGCATGACGCCGACCTCGTTGCCCGCCTTGTACTCGTTGACGCCCTCGGACACGACGCGCAGCGCGTCGACGTCGAGGCCGGAGTCGGTCTCGTCGAGAATGGCGAACTTCGGCTTGAGCAGCGCCAGCTGCAGGATCTCGTGGCGCTTCTTCTCGCCGCCGGAGAAGCCCTCGTTCACCGAGCGCTCGGCGAACTCCTGGGAGATGCCGAGCTTGCCCATCTCCTCCTTGACCTCCTTGACCCAGTGGCGCAGCTTGGGAGCCTCGCCCCGGACCGCGGTGGCCGCGGTGCGCAGGAAGTTCGACATCGAGACGCCGGGCACCTCGACCGGGTACTGCATGGCGAGGAAGAGGCCGGCGCGGGCGCGCTCGTCGACGCTCATCTCGAGCACGTTCTCGCCGTCCAGCAGCACCTCGCCGGAGGTCACCGTGTACTTCGGGTGGCCGGCGATCGCGTAGGACAGGGTGGACTTGCCGGAGCCGTTCGGGCCCATGATCGCGTGCGTCTCGCCGGACCGGATGGTCAGGTTGACGCCCTTGAGGATCTCCTTGGCACCGTCTTCGGTGGTCACCGAAGCGTGCAGGTCCTTGATTTCCAGGGTAGCCATTCTGCTTTTCCTAAAGAGTCTGAAGTGGACGGACGACGGGCTCAGGCGCCCACGGCTTCGAGCTCGGCCTCGATCGCGGCCTCGAGGCGCTCGCGCACCTCGGGCACGCCGATGCGGGCCAGGATCTCGTGGAAGAACCCGCGCACGACCAGCCGCCGCGCGGCCTCCTCGCCGATCCCGCGCGACTGGAGGTAGAACAACTGCTCGTCGTCGAACCTTCCCGTGGCGCTCGCGTGGCCCGCCCCCTCGATCTCGCCGGTCTCGATCTCGAGGTTCGGCACCGAGTCGGCGCGCGCGCCGGGGGTGAGCACGAGGTTGCGGTTCAGCTCGTAGGTGTCGGTGGCCTCGGCGGCCGCCCGGATCAGCACGTCGCCGATCCACACCGTGTGCGCGTCGTCGCCCTGCAGGGCGCCCTTGTACATCACGTTGGACTTGCAGTTCGGCACCGCGTGGTCCACGAACAGCCGGTGTTCCTGGTGCTGGCCGGCGTCGGCGAAGTACAGGCCGAGCATCTCGACGTCGCCGCCGCGGTCGGCGAAGGTCGCCGTGGGCGACACGCGCACCAAGTCGCCGCCGAGGGTGACGACGGTGTGCTTGAGCGTCGCGTCGCGGCCCAGCCGCAAGTGCTGCTCGGACACGTGCACCGCGTCGTCGGCCCAGTCCTGGACGCTGACGACGGTGATCCTGGCCGAGTCGCCGATGACGAACTCGACGTTGTCCGCGTAGGTGCCGGAGCCGACGTGGTCGAGCACGATCACCGCGTTGGCGAACGCCTCGGCGCGCACCTGCAGGTGGCCGTAGGCGACCTTGCCCTCGCCGGGACCGTGGATGCGCAGCACCGACGGCTTCGACGCCTCGGTCTCCTTCGGCACGGTGACGATCGTGGCCTTGGCGAAGGACGAGTACGCCTGCGCCGCGATGCGGTCGCTCGGCACGCCCGCCTCGCCGAGGCGCGCGTCGTCGCGGCCGACGGTCTCGATCTTCAGCTCCGGCGCGGCCTCGGTCTCCAGCGTGATCTCGCCGGAGGCGACGGCGGAACCGTCGTGCAGGCCGCGCAGGCGCTTCATCGGAGTGAAGCGCCAGTTTTCCTCACGCCCGCCGGGGACCTCGAAGGCCGCGACGTCGTAAGAGGTGAACCGCTCCGCGCGGGAGGCCGCCGGAATGACAGCGCCCTCCCGCAACGACTCGGCGACGTTGTTCTCGGTAACCGACATGACTAGCCGACGGACCCTTCCATCTGAAGCTCGATCAGGCGGTTCAGCTCGAGCGCGTACTCCATCGGCAGCTCGCGCGCGATGGGCTCGACGAACCCGCGCACGATCATCGCCATCGCCTCGGCCTCGTCGAGGCCGCGCGACATCAGGTAGAACAGCTGCTCTTCGCTGACCTTGGACACGGTGGCCTCGTGGCCCATGGACACCTCGTCGTTGCGGATGTCCACGTACGGGTACGTGTCCGACCGCGAGATCGTGTCCACCAGCAGGGCGTCGCAGACCACGCTGGAGCGCGAGTGGTGCGCCCGCTTGGCGACCTTGACCAGGCCGCGGTAGGAGGTCCGGCCGCCGCCGCGCGCGACCGACTTCGACACGATGGTCGAGGACGTGTGCGGCGCGAGGTGCTCCATCTTGGCCCCGGCGTCCTGGTGCTGGCCCTCGCCCGCGAACGCGACCGAGAGGACCTCGCCCTTGGCGTGCTCGCCCATGAGGAAGACCGACGGGTACTTCATGGTCACCTTGGAGCCGATGTTGCCGTCGACCCACTCCATGGTCGCGCCCTCTTCGCACTTGGCGCGCTTGGTGACCAGGTTGTAGACGTTGTTCGACCAGTTCTGGATCGTCGTGTAGCGGCAGCGGGCGCCCTTCTTCACGATGATCTCGACGACCGCGGAGTGCAGCGAGTCCGACTGGTAGATCGGCGCGGTGCAGCCCTCGACGTAGTGGACGTAGGCGTCCTCGTCGACGATGATCAGCGTCCGCTCGAACTGGCCCATGTTCTCGGTGTTGATCCGGAAGTAGGCCTGCAGCGGGATGTCGACGTGCACGCCCTTCGGCACGTAGATGAACGAGCCGCCGGACCACACCGCCGTGTTCAGCGCGGAGAACTTGTTGTCGCCGGCCGGGATCACGGAGCCGAAGTACTCCTGGAAGATCTCCGGGTGCTCCTTGAGCGCGGTGTCGGTGTCCAGGAACAGGACGCCCTGCTCCTCCAGGTCCTCGCGGATCTGGTGGTAGACGACCTCGGACTCGTACTGCGCGGCGACGCCGGCCACGAGGCGCTGCTTCTCCGCCTCGGGGATGCCCAGCTTGTCGTAGGTGTTCTTGATGTCCTCGGGCAGGTCTTCCCAGCTGGCCGCCTGCTTCTCGGTGGACCGCACGAAGTACTTGATGTTGTCGAAGTCGATCCCCGAGAGGTCGGCGCCCCAGTTCGGCATCGGCTTGAGGTCGAACAGCTTGAGCGCCTTCAAACGGGCGTCGCGCATCCACTCGGGCTCGGACTTCTTCGCGGAGATGTCGCGGACGACATCCTCGTTCAGGCCGCGGCGCGCGCTGGCGCCCGCCTCGTCGGAGTCCGCCCAGCCGAAGGCGTATTTGCCAAGGGACGCGATGGTCTCTTCCTGGCTCAACGGCTCGGTGGTGGGAGTGCGCTGCTCGGCAGCGGCAGTCATGCGGGTTTCCCTCCATTCGGGATCCGTGGTGCGTGCCCTTCCGGCGGCGCGGCCGCGGTTCCGGGCGTCGTGCGGTCCGGCTCGGGATGGGCCGGGATACCCGCCGGTCCGGCGGGTACGTGTGTGGTGCACGCGTTGTCTCCGCGCGCGATGGTCGCCAGCCGCTGGACGTGGGTGCCCAGCAGCTTCGCGAACGCTTCCGTCTCGGCCTCGCACAGCTGCGGGAATTCCGCGGCGACGTGCGCGACCGGGCAGTGGTGCTGGCACAGCTGAGCGCCGACGTGCGCGGCCGGGGTTTCCGCGCCGATCTGGCGGGTCGAGGCAGCGTAGCCCTCCCTGCTCAGCGCGGCCGCGAGGGCCTCGGCGCGCTCGACCGGATCAGCCGATCCGGTGATCGCCTGCCGGTGCGGCCCGACGAGCCCTTCGACCCGGCGCTCGGCGAACGCGCGCACCGCGTCCGGCCCGGCGTGCTCGGCGAGGAAGCGGATGGCCGAGACCGCGAGGTCGTCGTAGGCGTGCCCGAACCGGGCGCGGCCCGCTTCGGTGAGCAGGAACAGCTTGGCCGGGCGGCCGCGTCCGCGCGGGCCCTTGCGCGGGGCGTCGCGGGTCTCGGCCTCGCCGTCGGCCTGCAGCGCGTCGAGGTGCCGCCGGATCGCCGTCGGGCTGATCCCGAGCTGCTCGGCGACCACCGCGGCGGTCATCGGGCCCTGCTCCAGCAGCAGCCGGGCGACCTCGTGCCGGGTGCGGCCCTCGGCCACGTTCGCGGCGCTGACCTGCACGGGAACGCCGACGGCCGCGGCGCGCGGCTGGTCGCCGCGCCCCTCGCCGGTGGTCCCGTTCTTTTTCACAACACAAGTGTGTCTTATTTCCGGCCACCGGGCAAAGGCGGGGTGTCGCCCAGTGACCCGACTCACGCCCGGACGCGCCTCGCCGCGGCGGCACCCGGCCCCAGGTCCGTGAAGGGCTCCTTGAGGGAATCAGATTCCCTCAAGGAGCCCTTCACGGACCAACGGGAGCGACCCCGGCGCCGGGGACCGAACGGCTCGATACGCCGCGCGAACCGGAGTCGATACGCTTCCGGGCGTGGCAGTCGGCGAACACCCGGACCAGCGGTCCCCGGAACCGGACTTATCCGGTGAACCGGGCAGCGCGGACGGTGCTGGCGGCGCCGTGGCCGCCCCGCCGGTCCCCGGGGCCGCGCCGTCCCCGGTCGGGCCGCGCCGCACCGATCCGCTGAACGCCGCCGAGACCCGCGGCCTCGACGTGGTCCGCCGCTTCGGCACCGTCGGCTCCCTGTTCCTCGCGCTCGGCTCGCTCGGGGCCGGGGCCGCGCCGGTGATCAACCCGGTGCAGGACCTGCCGGTGCTGCGCCTGTTCATCCGGATCCCGACGGTCTCGCTCGCGATCGCGTTCTCCGGGATGGGCATCCTGGTGCTGAGCTGGCTCATGCTCGCCCGGTTCGCCCGTCCGGCGAGCGCGCGGCTGGCGACCAGCGGCCAGCTCGCCCGCACCGTCGCGATGTGGGTCGCGCCGCTGCTGCTGATCCCGCCGCTGTTCTCCCGCGACGTCTACAGCTACCTCGCGCAGAGCGAGATCGTGCACCGCGGCATGGACCCGTACCAGCTGGGCCCGGCGCAGGCGCTCGGCGTCGCGGATCCGCTGACCGCGGGCGTCACCAACATCTGGCGCGAGACGCCCGCCCCGTACGGCCCGCTGCTGCTGCGGCTCGGCGGCTGGCTCGCCCCGGTCGGCGGCAACAACATCGTCGCCGGGGTGCTGCTGCAGCGCGGTCTCGCGATGGTCGGCGTGCTGCTGATCGTGTGGGCGGTGCCGCGGCTGGCCCGGCGGTTCGGCGTGCAGCCGGCCACCGCGCTGTGGCTCGGCGCGGCGAACCCGTTGCTGATCTTCCATTTCGTCGCCGGCGCGCACAACGATTCGCTGGCCATCGGGCTCATGGTGGCCGGGCTGGAGATCGGCATCCGGCGGCTGCCGGTGCGGGTGAAGGGCGACAGTCCGCCGCCCTTGGCGAAGGGCGAACTGCTTTTCATCGCGCTCGGCGTCGTCATCATCACCGTCGGCGCCACGGTGAAAATCCCGGCGGTGCTGGCGTTGCCGTTCCTCTCGGTGATGGTCGCGCGGAGATGGCACGGGCGGCTGAAGGACCTGGTGTGGGCGGGCGCGCCGATGGCGCTGCTGTTCGGGGTCGTGATGGTCGCCATCTGCCTCGGCACCGGGCTCGGCTTCGGCTGGATCGGCGCCACCGCGAGCACGCCGGCGCTGGTGCGGTCGTTCATCTCCCCCACCGCGGAGATCGCGAACCTCAGCGGCGTCCTCGGCATCGCGCTCGGGCTGGGCAACCACACCGACGCGCTCGTGCCGATCCTCGGCACCCTCGGCAACGCGATCACCGCGGTCATCACCGTCAAATTCCTGTGGGCCAGCTTCAAATGGCGGTACCGGCCGATCATCGGGCTCGGCGTTTCGCTGGGCGCGGCGATGATCCTGCAGATCAACCTGCAGCCGTGGTACCTGCTGTGGGCGGTGATCCCGCTCGCCGCGGCGGCCGGGACGTCGCGCTTCCGCGTGGTCGCCACGGTGATCAGCGCCGGGCTGCCCTTCCTGCTTCCCCCCACCGGCGGCACCTTCGACGGCCGCTCCTACGTCCTGCCGTGGGCCTACGGCGCGGCCGCTCTGGTGACCCTCGGCGGCCTCGCGATCGTGTACCGGGTTTCGCCGCTGCTGTTGTCCAGGACACCTCCGGCGTCCCCAGCACCGCGCGCGCCCGCCGACGTCGTATCGTGATTCGTTGTGGACAACCCCGCCGTCGAGATCTCCGGCTTGGCGAAAAGCTAC
The DNA here is from genome assembly GCF_002796545.1 of Amycolatopsis sp. AA4. GTDB lineage: Bacteria > Actinomycetota > Actinomycetes > Mycobacteriales > Pseudonocardiaceae > Amycolatopsis. The sequence goes on along the minus strand of NZ_CP024894.1, from coordinate 2,476,479 downwards.
GGCTCCACCACCGCGGTCGACGGCATCGACCTGCGCATGGAGCGTGGTTCCCTGCTGGCCCTGCTCGGGCCGAACGGCGCCGGAAAAACGACCACTGTCGAGATTTGCGAGGGTTTCCGCAGACCTGACGCGGGCCGGGTGCGCGTGCTCGGCCTCGACCCGGTAGCGGACAGCTCGCGGCTCCGCCCGCGCGTCGGCATCATGCCCCAGGGCGGCGGCGCGTACCCGGGCGTGCGCGCGGAGGAAATGCTGCGGCTGGTCGCTTCCTGCGCGGCGAACCCGCACGATCCGGCGTGGCTGCTCGACGTGCTCGGGCTCGCCGGCGCGAAGCGGACCCCGTTCAAACGGCTTTCCGGCGGGCAGCAGCAACGGCTTTCGCTGGCGTGCGCGCTGGTCGGACGGCCGGAGCTGGTGTTCCTGGACGAGCCCACCGCGGGCATGGACCCGCAGGCGCGGCGGCTCGTGTGGGACCTGCTCGCGGCCCTGCGCGCGGACGGCGTGAGCGTCCTGCTCACCACGCACCTGATGGAGGAGGCGGAAACGCTGGCCGACCAGGTGGTGATCGTGGACCACGGCAAGGTGGTCGTCGAGGGCACGCCGCATTCGCTGACGCTGGAGGCGGGCGAGGCGGCGCAGCTGCGATTCCGCGCCCGGACGAAACTCGACACGACGCTGCTCGCGGCCGCGCTGCCGGAGGGCTACCGGGTCAGCGAAACCGCGCCCGGTTCGTACCTGGTGGAGGGCGCGGTCGACCCGCAGGTGGTCTCGGCCGTCACCGCCTGGTGCGCGCAACAGGGCGTGCTGCCCGAACAACTGCAAGTCGGACGGCGGACGCTCGAAGAAGTGTTCCTCGAACTCACCGGACGGGAGCTGCGCGCATGAGTTCTCCGTTCCCCGCGGGGACTTTCGCCCCCGCGCCCGGCCGCGGCTCGCTCGGCAAGATGCTGCGCACGCACGCGCGCGTCGAGGCCGCGCTGACCCTGCGGCACGGCGAGCAGCTGCTGCTCACGCTCATCATTCCGCTCGCGCTGCTGATCGGCCTGAGCCTGCTGGACATCCTGCCCGCGAGCCAGCTCGGTTCGACGTCCAAAGTGGACTGGATGACGCCGCGCATCCTCGCGCTGGCGGTCATGTCGTCGGCCTTCACCGGCCAGGCGATCGCACTCGGCTTCGACCGGCGGTACGGCGTGCTGAAGCGGCTTTCGGCGACGGCGCTGCCGCGCTGGCTGCTGGTGGCCGGGCGGGTCGTGGCGGCGCTGGTCGTGGTCGCGCTGCAGTCCGTGGTGCTCGGCGTGGTGGCGGCGTTCCTGGGCTGGTCGCCGTCGGCCGCCGGGATCGGCTCCGCGGTGGTGCTGCTGGTGCTGGGGACGCTGGCTTTCGGCGCGCTGGGCGTGCTGCTGGGCGGCGCGTTGCGCGCGGAAGCGGTGCTCGCGCTGGCGAACATCGTGTGGTTCGTGCTGCTGCTGGCGGGCGGGATCCTGCTGGCTCCGTCGGCGCTGCCGTCCGGGGTCGGCCTCGTGGTTTCGCTGCTGCCCTCGGGCGCGCTGGCGGAAGGCATGCGTGCCGCGCTGGTGGACGGGCAGTTCCCGGTCGGGTCGGCGGCGGTGCTGGCGGTGTGGGCCGCGGTCGCCGGAGTGCTGGCGACGCGGACGACAAAACTCACCTGAATCCCACGTCCGGAATTTCGAGCACCGCCCGGAAATCGGGCGCTATTGTGACTGCCGCCGCACCCGATTCCTTGCGCACGCTGGCAAATCCGGGCGGAACAATACCGCCGCGTGCGGGCGGGAAAACGCGCGCGAGTATTCTTTCCGCGTGTCCCTTCGCAGTTTGATCGCCCGCCTGCCGTATCCGTCCGTCGCGGTCCAGCGCGGCGTCGGGATCGCCGCGGTGATCACGCAGGCAGGCATCGGCGTCACCGGGTCCGTGGTGCGCGTGACCGGGTCCGGGCTGGGCTGCCCGACCTGGCCGCAGTGCGTCGCGGGCAGCCTGGTGCCGGTGCGGCACTCCGGGATCGACGCCGTCACGCAGTGGATCGAGTTCTCGAACCGGATGCTGACCGGCGTCGTGATCGTGGTGGCCGCGCTCGCCGTGCTCACCGCGTGGCGGATCCAGATCGACCACCCGGAGCGCAAGCGGCTGGTGAAGCTCGCCTGGACGATGCCCGGCGGCGTCGTGCTGCAGGCGGTCATCGGCGGGCTGACGGTGCTGGCGAAACTGGAATGGTGGACCGTCGCGATCCACTTCCTGGCTTCGACGCCGCTCGTGTGGCTGGCGGTTTTGCTGCTGAAGGCGTTCCGCGAAGGAGACGAACCCGCGCGCCCGCTGGTCCCGAAGCTGGGACGGCAGATGCTGGTGCTGCTGACGGTGCTGATGTGGGCGGTCCTGATCGCCGGCACGACGGTCACCGGAGCGGGCCCGCACGGCGGCGACGCCAACACGCACCGCCTCGACGCCCCGATCGAGCAGCTGGCCCGGATCCACAGCGGCCTGCTGATCGCGTACCTGGTCGTGCTGGGGGTCTTCGGGCTCACGCTGATGCGGGTCGGTGCGCCGAAGAGCGTCTGGCAGCGGTACGCCTGGGCGTGGATTGTCGCGCTCCTGCAGGGCGTTCTCGGGACAGTGCAGTACGCACTCGGCGTGCCCGAAGCGATGGTGTCGTTCCACGTCCTCGGCTCCGCCCTCGTGATCGTCGTGACGGCCGTGCTGTGGACAGGCACCCGCGACCGCGGGCCGGTCACCTCACTGGAGCCCGCCGAGAAGCGGGAACTCGCCGCCGCGAACTGACGGCCATCCAGACCGCATTCGGGCTCACGCTGATGCGGGCGCGTCTGGCAGCGGTACGCCTGGGCGTGGATTGTCGCGCTCCTGCAGGGCGTTCTCGGGACAGTGCAGTACGCACTCGGCGTGCCCGAAGCGATGGTGTCGTTCCACGTCCTCGGCTCCGCCCTCGTGATCGTCGTGACGGCCGTGCTGTGGACAGGCACCCGCGACCGCGGGCCGGTCACCTCACTGGAGCCCGCCGAGAAGCGGGAACTCGCCGCCGCGAACTGACGGTCATCCAGGCGTAACTGCGCGTCGGCCCGGCGGACAGGTCGGCGGCTTACCGTCGTCGCCGTCCGGCTTTCCGAAAAGCCCGAGGTGCCGCCATGCCGACCGTCCCTGCCCGTGCCGCCAAACCGCTGCTTTCCGGGCGGCGCGGGAACGCCGAGATGATCGTGCTCAAGACGTTCCTGCTCGTGCCGTTCGCCGCGCTGATCGCCGCCGTGCCGCTGCTGTGGGGCTGGGGCATCGGCTGGACCGACCTGATCCTCGCGACCGTCTTCTACGTGTTCGCCACGCTCGGCGTCACCGTCGGGTACCACCGCTATTTCACGCACGGCGCGTTCAAAGCGGGCCGCCCGCTGCGGATCGCGCTGGCGATCGCGGGCAGCATGGCGGTGCAGGGTTCGGTGATTTTCTGGGTCGCGAGCCACCGCCGCCACCACGCGTTCTCCGACCGCGAGGGCGATCCGCATTCCCCGTGGCTGTTCGGCACGTCGCCGTCGGCGCTGCTGCGCGGGTTCTGGCACGCGCACATGGGCTGGATGTTCCAGCGCGAGGTCACCAACGCCGACCGCTTCGCTCCCGACCTCGTCGGCGACCGCGACCTGCGCGTGGTGAACCGGTTCTTCTGGCTGTGGATCACGCTGAGCCTCGCCCTGCCCGCCGCGCTCGGCTGGGCGTTCAGCGGCACCTGGCAGGGCGCGCTGACGGCGTTCTTCTGGGCCGGGCTGGTGCGGATCGCGTTCCTGCACCACGTCACGTGGTCGGTGAACTCGGTGTGCCACCTCATCGGCGACCGCCCGTTCGCGAGCCGCGACCGCGCGGCGAACTTCTGGCCGCTGGCGCTGCTGTCGATGGGAGAGTCCTGGCACAACTCCCACCACGCCGACCCGACCTGCGCCCGGCACGGCGTCCTGCGCGGCCAGGTCGACGTCTCGGCGCGGGTGATCTGGGCCTTCGAACGACTCGGCTGGGCGACCGACGTCCGCTGGCCCCGCGCGGAACGGCTGGCTGCGAAACGGCGGCCGAGCTAGGCCAACTGCTGCCGCACCGCCGACGCGAACCGCAACGGGGCACCCGCGTCCGCGTGCCGGAAGCCCAGCGACGGCTCGGTCAACTCCAGCTCCAGCACCAGCGGACGCCCGTCGTCCCCGCGCACCAAATCGACCCGCGCGTACAACAGTTCGGCCCGCAAAATCCCCAGCAACCCACAAGCCGCGTCCAGCGCGTCCTCCGCGACCGCACGCACTTCCGGAGCCGGGACCGCGGCCGCGAGCCGTTCCTCGCGATACAGTCCGGAACTGTCCAATGCGGACTCCAGCAACGCGAATTTCGTGAAGGCGTGCGAATAAACGCCGCCGAAGAACGTCACCGAGATCTCGCCCTGATTGTCCACACTGGACTGATACGGCTGCACCAGAGCCGTGCGCCCGTCTTCGTGCAACGCGCGCAGATGCTGCTCCGCGTCCGCACCGCCGGAAGAGAACCGGGCGGCGCCGCGGCCTCCCGCGCCCACCGAAGGCTTCACCACGAACGGCTTCTTCGGCCAGCGCGGCTTCTCCCCCGGCGGCACGATCTCGACCGGCACCGTCGGCACGCCCGCGTCGAGCAGTTCGCCGAGATACGTCTTGTCCGTGTTCCACCGCACGACCGCGGCCGGGTTGCTCAGCCCCGGCACGTCCTCGCACCAGCTGAGGAATTCCTCCCGGCGCTCCGGGTAGTCCCAGGCCGCGCGCAGCACGACGATGTCGGCCGAGGAGAAGTCCGCGGCCGCGTCCCAGGCCGCCCAGCTCACCGTGAACCCAAGGTCCGCGAGCGCGGGCAGCACCGCGGCCTCGTCGCCGTCGCCTTCGGGCAACGCGGCGCAGCCGACGAAAATCGCCGAGCGGGTCACCGGCCCGCCCGCGGCCCGGCCATCTTGCGCCGGTGCGCGGCACCGATTTTGACCGTCTTCACGGTTTCGCTGTCCCACTCCGCGGCTTCGAGGTCGTCGACCTGCTCGACCAGCGCGTTCCCGGTCTCGACCCCGGCCACCAGCACGTCGCCCATCGCCCCGTCCGGGCCCACGAGCACGACCCGCGCGCCGGCGAGGCCGATGTTCTCGACCACGGCGCGCGACGGTTTGCCGTGCTTCGCCACGAAGTCGCGGGCGGACGCCAGCTGGCGGGCAGTCGGCGCGGTCGGCGTGTTTTCGGTCTCCTCAGCCACGTCCGGAGCTTAACCCGAGACCCCCGCCCCCGCGGCCTGACCGTGTTCTCGGCCATAGTGGACGCCGGACGCGCACATCTCGAGGAGGAACCATGCCGACCGCAGTGCAGGTGACCCGGACCGGCGGCCCGGAAGTGCTGGAACTGGCCGAGCTCGAACCCGGTCCGCCGGGCGCGGGCGAACTGCTGGTCGACCTCGCCGCGGCGGGCGTCAACTACATCGACACCTACCAGCGCGAGGGCATCTACCCGATCGACCTGCCGTTCGTCCTCGGTTCCGAGGGCGCCGGGACGGTCGTGGAAACCGGCGAGGGCGTCACCGGATTCGCGCCCGGCGACCGCGTGACCTGGCAGGGCGTGCTCGGCAGCTACGCCCAGCGCGCGGTGGTCCCGGCCAGCGCCACGGTGAAGGTGCCGGACGGCGTGTCCGACGAGACCGCCGCCGCCACGATGCTGCAGGGCCTGACCGCGCACTACCTGGTGCGCTCGACCTACGAAGTGCAGGAAGGCGACGACATCCTCGTCCACGCGGCCGCCGGCGGCGTCGGACTGCTGCTGGTCCAGTTGGCGAAGGCGCGCGGCGCGCGAGTGCTGGCCACGGTGTCCACCGACGAGAAGGCCGAGTTGGCCCGGGGCGCGGGCGCGGACCACGTGATCCGCTACGACCGCGAGGACTTCGCCGCCGTAACCCGCGAGCTGACCAACGGTGAAGGCGTCGCGGCGGTGTACGACGGCGTCGGCAAGAGCACCGTCGACGGCAGCCTCGCGAGCCTGAAGATCCGCGGCACCCTCGCGCTGTTCGGCGCGGCCAGCGGCCCGGTGCCGCCGATCGACCCGCAGCGGCTCAACTCCGGCGGTTCGCTGTTCCTGACCCGCCCGACGCTCGCGCACTACCTGCGCACCCGCGAGGAACTCGACTGGCGGGCGGGCGAACTGTTCGCCGCCGTGCAGGACGGTTCGCTGAACGTCCGCATCGGCGGCCGCTACCCGCTCGCCGACGCCCGCAAGGCCCACGAGGACCTGCAAGGCCGCCGGACGACCGGGAAGCTGCTGCTGATCCCCTAGCTCAGCCGACCGAGAGGGCGTCGGTCACGAAGACCAGCGTTTCGTTGGGCGCGATGCCGCGTCCGCCGTCCTTGTAGGCCAGGGCGGGCGGGATGATCATCAGCCGCCGCCCGCCCTGTTTGACGCCGACGAGGCCCTGGTCCCAGCCCTCGATCACCTGGCCGGCTCCGAGGTCGAGGCCGAACGGCTCGCCGCGGTCGAACGAGCTGTCCAGCTTCTTCTTGTTAGACCAGGTGACGACCACGTAGTTCATGGACAGCTTCGACCCGGCGGCCGCGGCCTTCCCGGTGCCCTCCGACAGGTCCTTCGTGATCAGCTTCTTCGGCGGGGCGCAGTCGTCCGGGATGGTGATCGTCGGCGCCTGGCCGAAGTTCCCGGTGGTCTTGATGTCGTCCGCGGTGCACTCGCGGCTCGGGGCCGCCGGGGCCGCGCCGCTGTCGCCGCCGCAGGCCGTAAGGCCGAACGCGGCGACTGTCGCGACCGCGCCGATGACAGCTGTCCTGCCGAATGTCTGCATGGCGGAAGATTAACCAAGCCCGCCGAGAGCAGGCACTGCCGGACCAGTCCGCACCACGCCGAGCCGCTGGGTCGCCCTGGTCAGAGCCACGTACAGGTCGTTGAGCCCGCGCGGCGAGCCCGCCACGATCTCGTCCGGCGACACCAGCACGACCCCGTCGAACTCCAAGCCCTTGGCACGGTCGACGGTCAGCACGCTCAGCCGCTCGTCCTCCGGAAGCAGCTTCCGCACCTCGTCGAGGCGGCCGCCCGGCACCAGCACCGCGACCGTCCCACCGTCCACAGCGGACAGTTCCGCGGCGGCCAGCGAAGGCAGTTCCTCCTCCAGCGAAGCGACCCGCACGCCCCACGGCGGCACCCCGGTCTCGCGCACCGAGGTCGGGGCCACCAGGTCCACGTCGAGTTCGGCGAGCACGCCCGCCGCGACCGCCATGATCTCCGCCGGGGTCCGGTAGTTCACCGTCAGCTGCTCCAGCCGCCAGCGGTCCGCGACGTACGGCGACAGCACCTCGTCCCAGGTCCGCGCTCCCCCGGCGGCCCCGGTCTGCGCGACGTCGCCGACCAGCGTCATCGACCGGTTCGGCGTGCGGCGCATCAGCAGCCGCCAGTCCATCGCGGACAGTTCCTGCGCCTCGTCGACGATCACGTGCCCGAAGGTCCACGTCCGGTCCGCCGCGGCCCGCTGCGCCGCGGTCAGTTCGCTGCGCGCCTGCTGGCGTTCGGCGAACAACTCCGCGTCCAGCACGTCGGACACCCGCAGGATCTCCTCGTCCTGGATTTCCTCGTCCTGCTCGAGAATGTCCAGCACGCCCTCGGCATACGCGCGCTCGACGCGTTCCTGGCGCTTCTGCTCGGCCTGCTCCTCGGAGTCGTCGCTGCCGAGCAGTTCGGCCAGTTCGTCCAGCAGCGGCACGTCAGCGGGCGTCCACTTCGCGTCGCGGCCGCTCTCCAGGTGCTTCCGGTCCTCTTCGGACAGCAGTTCGCCGGCCGCCCGGTCGAGGTGTTCGCGGTCGGCGAACAGGTCGTCGAGCAGGCCCGCCGGGGTGAGTTTCGGCCACAGCGAGTTCAGCGCGGCGGCCACCGCGGGGCTCGCCGCCAGCTCGGCGCGGATGTCCTGGACGTCCTGCGCGTCCAGCAGATCCTCGCCCAGCGCGCGGGCGGCCTGGCGAGTAAGAGCGTCGAGAACGTCGGACACGAACAGCCGCCGCGCGAGGTTGTGCGGCCGCCGCGAACGACGGGCCCGGGCACGCGCCTGCGTGCAGGTTTTGCGGTCGAGCTTGAGGATCTCGCGTTCGTGCTCGATCTCGATCACCGGATCGGGTACCCCTTGCCGGTCGCGGACCGCCTTGGCGAGCACCTCGGCCATCACCAGCCGGCCCTTCACCTCGGCCGCCTCCGGGGACTCGGCGCCGTCCGCGTCCAGTCCCGGCCACAGCTGCCCGATGGTCGAGAGCAGCACGCCGGTCTCGCCGAGCGACGGCAGCACCTGGCCGATGTAGCGCAGGAAGGTCGAGTTCGGGCCGACGACGAGCACGCCGCGCGTGGTCAGCTGCTGGCGGTGCGTGTAAAGCAGATACGCCGCGCGATGCAGCGCGACCGCGGTCTTGCCGGTGCCCGGCGCGCCCTGCACCACCATCACCCCGCCGAGCGGCGCGCGGATGATCCGGTCCTGCTCGGCCTGGATGGTGGCGACGATGTCGGCCATCTCGCCGGTCCGGCGGCGCTCCAGCGCGGCCAGCAGCGCGGCCTCGCCGGCCAGCCCGAGATCCTGGCCCTGGTCGGCGGCGGTCAGGTCGAGGATCTCGTCGTCGAACCCGGTGACGCGACGGCTCAGCGAGCGCAGATGCCGGCGGCGGCGCACGCCGTCCGGCGAAGCGGCGGTGGCGAGATAGAACGGCCGCGCGACCGGCGCGCGCCAGTCGATCAGCAGCGGCCGGTAGTCGTCGTCCTCGTCGAACAGCCCGAGCCGGCCGATGTAGGCGGTCTCCTCTTCGCTGCCGGGCGCGAAGTCCAGCCGCCCGAAGCACAAGCCTTGCTCGACCGAGCCGAGCTGGGCGAGCCGGTCGCTGTGCAGAACGGTGGCGGCTTCGCGTTCGGTCCGCGCCTGCGGCGTCCCGCCGGTCTGGCGCAGGGTCTCGTCCAGCCGGCGCTGGGTCTGGGCACGTTCGGCGTCGAGCTTCGCGAACAGGGCGTCGGTGTAGGCCTGCTCGCGGCGCAGCTCGGCTTCGTAGGCCGGTTCCTCGGGCAAGGAAAGCTCCTGCTTTCAGGTCGGGATCGGGGCCGGAAGAGTGCAACCGGCGAGGATCCCGGGCCATTCCTGCCCGGTCCGGAACGGGTCAGTACGAGTCAGAACGGGAGGCCGAGGACCGGCAGGCCGATCGCCGAGTCGACCGCCAGCGCGACGAACACGATCATCAGGTACGTGTTCGACCGGTGGAACAGCGCCATCGGCTTGGTCTCCTCGCCGCGGTGCACGGCGGCCTGCAGCCGGTGCGCGTAGAAGAGGAACCAGCCGCCGGCGAGGATCGCGAAGGTCGCGTACAGCCAGCTGGTGACCGGGAGCAGCAGCAGCGTCCAGGCGACCATCACCCACGAGTAGATGACGATCTGCCGGGCCACGTGCTCGGCGGTCGCGACGACCGGCAGCATCGGCACGCCCGCGCGCTCGTAGTCGTCGCGGTACTTCATGCCCAGCGCCCAGGTGTGCGGCGGGGTCCAGAAGAAGATCACGCCGAACATCACGAACGCGGGCCACTGCACGGTGCCAGTGACCGCGACCCAGCCGATCAGCACCGGCATGCAGCCCGCCGCGCCGCCCCAGACCACGTTCTGCGACGTCCGCCGCTTGAGGCCCAGGGTGTAGACGAAGATGTAGAACAGGATGGTCGCGATCGCGAGGACCGCCGCCAGCAGGTTCACCGTGAAGTACAGGACGGCGAACGAGGCGAGGCCGAGGACCAGGCCGAAGATCAAGGCGTTGCGCCGCGGCACCGCGTCCTTCACCAGCGGGCGCCGCTTGGTGCGGTTCATGACCTTGTCGATGTCGCTGTCGATCACGCAGTTGAGCGCGTTCGCGCTGCCCGCGGCCATCGTGCCGCCGATCAGCGTCGCGACCACCAGCCACGGGTTCGGCACCTCGCGCCCGGCGAGGAACATCGCGGGGATCGTGGTGACGAGGAGAAGCTCGATGACGCGCGGCTTCGCCAGCGCGGCGTACGCGCCGGCCACCTGGCGGAAGCTTCGCCGGGCCCCGTGCGGTCGCCCGCCGTCCGGGGGTACGGCGCTGGTGTCTTCACTGCGTCCGTGCGCAGCGTTCACCAACGACATTTCTCTCCCTGAGTCAGTCCTGGGCCGGGTGGTCCGGAAGAAAACAGCCGGTGCTGCGTGGAAACTTCCGTGCCTGGCCCGCGATCGATGGTAGACGTGGCGGCCCGGCCCGACGCCCGCGGGTCCGGGACACGCCCGGCGATGTCTTCTCCGTCACGCCGCCCGCCCGGGACGCGATGAGTCGCGAGGGCCCGCGGCGGGTAGCCGAGTACGGACAGGCGGGCAGGATCACCTCACCCGCAGGGCTGTCGCCCGCGCTCGCGCGCACACGTACGCACTAGGGTGACAGCGACGGGCCGCACGCTCCGCCTGCGCAGCGCCGCCAGCAGGAATATCGTCCCTTCGGGATCGATTGAGATAACTGACGGCGCACACCGCAGCACCCGGGCGGCACGCACTGAATACAGCCATCACCTCACCGACGCAGGAGTTCGAGTTCAGTGTCCGAAACCTCTAGCAGCGAGACCAACCCCTTGCTCCGGCGCAACGTGCCGGCCGACTGGACCGAGACCGACACCCGCGCCGTAGACACCGCCCGGGTACTGGCCGCGGACGCCGTCGAGAACTGCGGCAGCGGGCACCCCGGCACCGCGATGAGCCTGGCGCCGCTGGCGTACACGCTGTTCCAGCGCACCATGCGGCACGACCCGGCGGACCCGGAGTGGCCCGCCCGCGACCGGTTCGTCCTCTCCGCCGGGCACTCCAGCCTGACCCTCTACATCCAGCTGTACCTGGCCGGGTTCGGCCTCGAGCTGGAGGACCTCGAGCAGCTGCGCCGCTGGGGCTCCAAGACCCCGGGCCACCCGGAGTACCGGCACACCAAGGGCGTCGAGACGACGACCGGCCCGCTGGGCCAGGGCCTCGCGAACGGCGTCGGCATGGCGATGGCGGCCCGCCGCGAGCGCGGCCTGCTGGACCCGGACGCCGCTCCCGGCGAGAGCATCTTCGACCACTTCATCTACGTGATCGCCTCCGACGGCGACATCGAAGAGGGCGTCACCTCCGAGGCCTCTTCCATCGCGGGCCGCCAGGAGCTGGGCAACCTGATCGTCTTCTACGACGACAACAAGATCTCCATCGAGGACGACACCAACATCGCGCTGTCCGAGGACGTCGCGAAGCGGTACGAGGCCTACGGCTGGCACGTGCAGACCGTCGAGGGCGGCGAGGACGTCGTCGCGATCGAGGCGGCCATCAAGGCGGCGCAGGCCGAGACCACGCGGCCGTCGTTCATCCAGCTGCGCACGATCATCGGCTACCCGGCCCCGACGAAGATGAACACCGGCAAGGCGCACGGCGCGGCGCTGGGCGCGGAAGAGGTCGCGGGCGTCAAGAAGGCGCTGGGCTTCGACCCGGAGAAGAACTTCGCCGTCGAGGACGCGGTGCTCTCGCACACCCGCCAGGCGATCGAGCGCGGCGAGAAGCTGCGCGCCGAATGGCAGGAGCGCTTCGAGGCGTGGGCCGCGGCGAACCCGGAGCGCAAGAAGCTGGCCGACCGGCTGTCGACCCGCACGCTGCCCGAGGGCTTCGCGGACAACCTGCCGTCGTGGGAGCCGGACGCCAAGGGCATCGCGACCCGCAAGGCCTCCGGCGAGGTGCTCAACGCGCTGGCCGAGCCGCTGCCCGAGCTGTGGGGCGGTTCCGCGGACCTCGCGGAGAGCAACAACACCACCATGAAGGGCGCCGACTCGTTCGGCCCGGCCGCGGCCGGCACCGACATGTGGAAGACCAACCCGTACGGCCGCACGCTGCACTTCGGCATCCGCGAGCACGCGATGGGCTCGATCCTCAACGGCATCGCGCTGCACGGCGGCACCCGGCCCTACGGCGCGACCTTCCTCACCTTCTCCGACTACATGCGCCCACCGGTCCGGCTCGCCGCGCTGATGAAGGCCCCGGTCATCTACGTGTGGACGCACGACTCGATCGGCCTCGGCGAGGACGGCCCGACGCACCAGCCGATCGAGCAGATCGCCGCGCTGCGCGCGATCCCGGGCCTCAACGTCGTCCGCCCGGCGGACGCCAACGAGACCGCGTACGCGTGGAAGGCCGTGCTGGAGGACGTGCACCACCCGTCCGGCTTCGCGCTGACCCGGCAGAACGTTCCGGTGCTGGAAGGCACCAACGCCGAGGGCGTCAAGCGGGGCGGCTACGTGCTGGCCGAGGCGTCCAACGGCGCCCCGGAGGTCGTGCTGATCGCGACCGGTTCCGAGGTCCAGCTGGCCGTCGAGGCGCGCAAGACCCTCGAGGCCGACGGCATCCCGGCCAGCGTCGTCTCGATGCCGTGCGTCGAGTGGTTCGACGCGCAGGACCAGGACTACAAGGACGCCGTCCTGCCGCCGACGGTCAAGGCCCGCGTTTCGGTCGAGGCCGGGATCGCGATGCCGTGGCAGCGCTTCACCGGCGACGCCGGCGAGAACGTGTCGATCGAGCACTACGGAGCCTCGGCCGACGCCGCGACGCTGTTCCGCGAGTTCGGCTTCACCGCCGAAGCCGTGGTCGACGCCGCCCGCCGCTCGATCGCCAACACCAAGAACTGAAGGGAGAGCAACCATGAGCACTGATCGGCTCGCACAGCTGTCCGAAGCAGGCGTCTCGATCTGGCTGGACGACCTCTCGCGGGAGCGCCTGAACTCGGGCAACCTCGCCGGGCTCATCCGCGACAAGCACGTCGTCGGCGTGACCACCAACCCGACCATCTTCGCGAACGCGCTGTCGAACGGCGCCGCCTACGACGAGCAGGTCAACGAGCTCGCCGCGCGCGGCGCGGACCTCGACGGCACCGTCCGGGAGCTGACCACCACCGACGTGCGCAACGCCGCGGACCTGTTCCGCGACGTGTACAACGCGACGAACGGCGTCGACGGCCGCGTGTCCATCGAGGTGGACCCGCGCCTGGCGAAGGACACCGACAAGACGGTGGCCGAGGCCAAGGACCTGTGGAAGACCGTCGACCGGCCGAACGTGATGATCAAGATCCCGGCGACCGAAGAGGGTCTGCCCGCGATCACCGCGGTGCTCGCCGAGGGCATCAGCGTCAACGTCACGCTGATCTTCTCCGTCGAGCGCTACGAGGCCGTCATCAAGGCCTTCTTCGCCGGCCTGGAGCAGGCGAAGGCCAACGGCCACGACCTCAAGGGCATCCACTCGGTCGCGTCGTTCTTCGTGTCCCGCGTGGACAGCGAGGTCGACAAGCGGCTGAACGCGATCGGCACCGACGAGGCCAAGGCGCTGCTGGGCGAGGCGGCCATCGCCAACGCGCGGCTCGCGTACGACGCCTTCGAGAAGCTGTTCGCCACCGACCAGTGGAAGGCGCTCGCCGAGGCGGGCGCGAACGCGCAGCGTCCGCTGTGGGCTTCCACCGGCGTGAAGGACCCGGCCTACTCCGACACCCGGTACGTCGACCAGCTCGTGGTCAAGGACGTCGTGAACACGATGCCCGAGAAGACCATGGACGCGGTCGCCGACCACGCCGAGATCACCGGCGACACGGTTTCCGGAAAGGGCGAGCAGGCGCAGGCGATCTTCGACAAGCTGTCGGCAGCCGGCATCGACGTGCCGGACGTGTTCCGCACGCTGGAGACCGAGGGCGTCGAGAAGTTCGAGAAGTCCTGGCAGGAACTGCTGGACACGGTGACCGGGCAGCTGAACAAAGCGAGGGGCTGAACCAGAGACCATGAGCGGGGACGAAACCGGCGTCGTGATCGTCGACGCCGAACTGGCAGAAAAGGCAGCGCCGCTGGCGCAGCGGCTGGCCGCCGACGGCGCCGCTGCCAAGCTCGCCGCCCAGGACTCCACGCTGTGGGGTCCGGACGCCGAGTCCGAAGCGTCGATCCGATTGTCCTGGACGACGTTGCACAAGTCGTCGCGTCCGTTGATCGGGGAAATCGAGACGCTGCGCGCGGAACTGCGCAGCGAGGGCGTGGACCGCGTGGTGCTCGCCGGCATGGGCGGCTCGTCGCTCGCGCCGGAGGTCATCACCGCCACCGCCGGCGTCCCGCTCACGGTGCTCGACACGACCGACCCCGGCCAGGTGGCCGACGCGCTCGCGGGCGACCTCGAGCGCACGGTCATCGTGGTGTCGTCGAAGTCCGGCGGCACCGTCGAGACCGACAGCCACCGCCGGATCTTCGCCAAGGCGTTCGCGGACGCCGGGATCGACGCGGCGCGGCGCATCGTCGTCGTCACCGATCCCGGCTCCCCGTTCTCCGAGCTGGCGGAGAAAGAGGGCTACCGCAAGACCTTCCTGGCCGACCCGCACGTCGGCGGCCGCTACTCCGCGCTGACCGCGTTCGGCCTCGTGCCGGCCGGTCTCGCGGGCGCGGACGTCGCCCGGCTGCTCGACCAGGCCGCGTCGGTGGCGGAAACGCTCGCCGAGGACGCGCCCGAGAACCCGGCCGTGCAGCTGGCGGCGGCTTGGGCGGCGGCGCACGAAGCCGGTGCGGAGAAGGTCGTGCTGGCCGACACCGGCTCTGGCATCAAGGGATTCCCGGACTGGGCGGAGCAGCTGATCGCCGAGTCCACTGGCAAGCTCGGCACCGGTTTGCTGCCGGTGGCCGTCGAGAGCCCGGAAGCGCCCGGCTTCGCCGACCACGGCAAGGACGCGACCGCGGTCGCGATCGGCGCCCCGGAAGGCGCGGCGCAGATCTCCGTGACCGGCCCGCTCGGCGCGCAGTTCCTGCTGTGGGAGTTCGCGACCGCGCTCGCCGGACGGCTGATCGGGATCAACCCGTTCGATCAGCCGGACGTCGAGGCGGCCAAGAAGGCGGCGCGCGCGCTGCTGGACGACCCGGAGAAGCTGAAGGGCGGCGAGGAACCGGCCACTGTGGACGGTGCCGTCGAAGTCTTCGGCAGCGAAGGCGTTGTCACCGAAGGAAAACTCGCCGACATCCTGCGCGCGTTCTTCGGCTCGGTGGCCGACGGCGGGTATATCGCCGTTCAGGCGTACCTCGACCGGCTGGACGACGCGTCGACTTCCTTGCTGCGCGGCGAAATCGCCAAGCGGACCGGCGTGCAGACCACGTTCGGCTGGGGCCCGCGGTTCCTGCACTCGACCGGGCAGTACCACAAGGGCGGCCACCAGAACGGCAGCTTCCTGCAGATCACCGGAGCCGTCGGCGACGACCTGTCCGTGCCCGACCGCCCGTACACGCTGGGGCAGCTCCAGCACGCGCAGGCGCTCGGCGACGGCCAGGTGCTCGCCGAGCACGGGCGCCCGGTGCTGCGGCTGCACCTGACCGACCGCGCCGCCGGGCTCGCCGAGCTCGTGCGGGCAGTGCAGGAGGCCGCTCAGTGACCACCTGGCGCAACCCGCTGCGGGACCCCCGCGACAAGCGGCTGCCGCGGATCGCCGGGCCGTCGAGCCTGGTGATCTTCGGCGTCACCGGCGACCTGGCGCGCAAGAAGCTCATGCCCGCCATCTACGACCTCGCGCACCGCGGCCTGCTGCCGGCCGGCTTCTCGCTGGTCGGCTTCGCCCGCCGGGACTGGGAGCACCAGGACTTCGGCGAGCTGGTGCACGATTCGGTGCGCGAGCACGCGCGGACGCCGTTCAAGGAGTCGGTGTGGAACCGGCTCGCCGAAGGGATCCGGTTCGTCCAGGGCACTTTCGACGACGACGAGGCCTTCGACCGGCTCGCGAAGACCGTGCGCGAACTGGACGAAGAACGCGGCACCGGAGGCAACACCGCGTTCTACCTGTCGATCCCGCCGGGCGCGTTCCCGGTGGTGACCAAGCAGCTGGCGCGCTCGGGCCTCGCGCAGGCCGACGAGAACACCTGGCGGCGCGTGGTCATCGAGAAGCCGTTCGGCCACGACCTCAAGAGCGCCCGCGAGCTCAACGCGATCGTGAACGACGTCTTCCCCGAGGAGTCGGTGTTCCGCATCGACCACTACCTCGGCAAGGAGACGGTGCAGAACATCCTGGCGCTGCGCTTCGCGAACCAGCTGTTCGAGCCGATCTGGAACGCGAACTTCATCGACCACGTGCAGATCACCATGGCCGAGGACATCGGCCTCGGCGGCCGCGCGGGGTACTACGACGGGATCGGCGCCGCGCGCGACGTCATCCAGAACCACCTGCTGCAGCTGCTCGCCTTCACCGCGATGGACGAGCCGCTGTCGTTCGAGCCGAAGGCGCTGCGGTCGGAGAAGGCCAAGGTGCTGGCGGCGACCAAGCCGATGCTGCCGCTCGACGAGACCACCGCGCGCGGGCAGTACGCGGGCGGCTGGCAGGGCGGCACGAAGGTGCCGGGGCTGTTGCAGGAAGCCGGGTTCGCGAAGGACTCGAAGACCGAGACCTACGCCGCGGTGACGCTGGAGGTGCAGAACCGCCGCTGGGCGGGCGTGCCGTTCTACCTGCGCACCGGCAAGCGGCTCGGCCGTCGCGTCACCGAGATCGCGGTCGTGTTCAAGCGCGCGCCGCACCTGCCGTTCGATTCCACCTCCACCGAGGAGCTGGGGCAGAACGCGCTGGTCATCCGCGTGCAGCCGGACGAGGGCATCACGCTGCGGTTCGGGTCGAAGGTGCCGGGGACCACGATGGAGGTCCGCGACGTCACGATGGACTTCGGCTACGGCCACGCGTTCACCGAATCGTCGCCGGAGGCCTACGAGCGGCTGATCCTCGACGTGCTGCTGGGCGAGCCGTCGCTGTTCCCGGTGAACGAGGAAGTCGAGCTGTCGTGGGAGATCCTCGACCCGGTCCTGTCGCACTGGGCCAAGCTCGGCACCGCGCCGGAGCAGTACCCGCCGGGCAGCTGGGGTCCCAAGTCCGCTGACGAAATGATGGAACGTACCGGCAGGCACTGGAGGCGGCCTTGATCATCGACCTGCCGTCGACCACGACGTCGGCGCTGAACAAGAAACTGGTGGAGATCCGCGAGCAGGGCGGCCAGGTCGCGCTCGGCCGGGTGCTGACGCTGGTGATCGTCGCGGACGACGACGCCAAGCTCGAGGACGCCATCGAGGCCGCGAACGACGCCAGCCGGGAGCACCCGTCGCGGGTGATCGTCGTGGCGAAGGGCGCGCGCACGGCCGCGCCGCGCATAGACGGCCAGATCCGCGTGGGCGGCGACGCCGGCGCGAGCGAGGTCATTGTGCTGCGGCTGTACGGCCCGCTGGCCGCGCAGGGGCAGAGCGCCGTGGTGCCGCTGCTGCTGCCGGACGCGCCGATCGTCACCTGGTGGCCCGGGGCCGGTCCGAAGGCCCCCGCGGAGGACCCGCTCGGCCAGCTGGCACAGCGGCGGATCACCGACTCGGCCGCGGAAAAGAGCCCGATAAGGGCTCTCACCACGCGTGCGAAGTCCTATGTGGAGGGCGACACCGACCTGGCGTGGACCCGGCTGACCCGCTGGCGGGCGCAGCTGGTGTCGGCGCTGGACCTGCCTCCGTTCGAGAAGATCACGAGCGCGACGGTGACCGGCGAGGCCGATTCGCCGTCGACCGAACTGCTCGCGGGCTGGCTCGCCGAGTACCTCAAGGCCCCGGTGCACCGGGTCAAGAGCTCGAGCGCGCAGGGCATCATCTCGGTGAAGCTGGAGCGGAAATCGGGCGCGGTGGAGCTGACGCGGCCGGACGGGCGGGTCGGCACGCTGACCCAGCCGGGCCAGCCGACGCGGCGGATCGCGTTGCAGCGGCGCAGCAACCCGGAGTGCCTCGTCGAGGAACTGCGGCGGCTCGACCCGGACGAGATCTACGAGGCGGCGCTGCACGGGCTGCACAAGATCGCCGCGTCCAACGGGTCGAAGCCCGCGGCTGCCAAGGCTCCGGCGAAGGCTTCGGCTTCCGCCAAGCCCGCGGCTGCCAAGCCGAAGGCGGCCCGCAAGACCGCGGAAAAGAGCGGCTCATGAGCCGGACCGAGGTCGTCGTCTACGAAAACCCGGACCTGCTGGCCGCGGCCGCCGCGGCCCGGCTGGTGACCCGGATCGTCGACGTGCAGGCGGCTCGCGGCGCCGCGTCGGTGGTGCTCACCGGCGGCGGCACCGGGATCGCCGTGCTGCGGGAACTGCGGGAGTCGAGCGCGCGGGACGCGATCGACTGGTCGCGGCTGGACGTCTACTGGGGCGACGAGCGGTTCGTCCCGGCGGATTCGGACGAGCGCAACGAGAAGGGCGCGCGCGAAGCCCTGCTCGACCACGTGCCGCTGGCTCCGGAGCGGGTGCACGCGATGGCCCCGTCGGACGAGTTCGGCGACGACGTCGACGCGGCCGCCGCGGCCTACGCGAAGGTGCTGGCCGACGCGGCGGGCCCCGGCGCGGACGTCCCGGAGTTCGACATCATGCTGCTGGGCCTCGGCGGCGAGGGCCACACGGCATCGCTGTTCCCGGAAACCGCCGAGGTGCGCGAAACCCAGCGCTCGGTCGTCCCGGTCCGCGACTGCCCGAAACCCCCGCCGACGCGCGTGTCGCTGACGCTGCCCGCCATCCGCCGCGCCCGCGAGGTGTGGCTGATGACCGCGGGAACCGCGAAGGCGGACGCGGTCGCGCAGGCACTGGCCGGTGCGCCGGAAACGCAGATCCCGGTGTCGGGCGCCCGGGGCTACCGGCGAACGCTGTGGCTCCTGGACCGCGAGGCGGCCGGGAAGCTGACGAAGGTGTATCAGCCGCCTGCCGAGTAGGTTTGCTTTATCGGGAAGGGCTCCTCGCGCGTTTGCGCGGGGAGCCTTTTTCGTTGCGCGGCAAAGGGTTTCTCGTAGCTGCTGTTTGCTGGCCGGTCAGCGCAGCCGACCAATCCGCCGCCCGTCCCTTTCGCCGCAAGGGTTTGGTGCGCCGGTCAGCATCGCCGTCGGGCAATCCACCAGAGACCCCGCCGATTCTCCGACTCCGCGCAGCGCCGCCCGCCGCGCCCGGCCGAGCGTTTTCCGTTGCGCCCCAACGGAATCCCGCTACTCCCCCGCGCCCGTCAGCACCGCCGCGGTCGCCGCCAGGTGGTCCATCAACAGCCCCGCCGCCTCGTCCGGATCCCGGCTCAGCGCGGCCCGCTCCAACTCCTCGTGCTGGGCGATCACATCCTCCACCGGCAGCCGGTACGCCGGGTGCACCGTCCACCGGCGGGCCAGTTCGCTCGCCAGCCACATCCGGTCGAAACTCTCCAGCAGCACGGCGTTCCCGCAGCCGTCGAGCAGCGTGCGGTGGAACAAGCGGTGCGCCTCCGCCCAAGCAGCGGAGTAGTAGCTGCCTTCGGCCGGCACATACATCGGCGTCCGGGCGAGCCGGTGCCCCGCCGCGCGCACCCGCGTCTCCCACTCCAGGTCCCCGCGCGCGACGGACAGCCGCAGCATCGCGGGCTCGACCGTCTGCCGCGCCTCGATGATCTCCTGCCACCGCTGATCGGCCAGCGTGGGCACGGCGAACCCGCGATTCGTCAGCCGTTCCGCCAGACCCTCCCCGACCAGCCGGACCAGCGCCTCCCGCACCACCGCCAGGCTGACCTCGTACCGCGCCGCCAGTTCCTGCGGTTTCAGCGCCTGCCCCGGCTCGACCTCGCCGCGCATGATCGCGTCGCGGACCCGGTCGTAGATCTGCTCGGACAGCATCTGCTTCATGCCGTCAGGATAGACAATCCTTCACATCATCGATCATTAAAGCTTTCGTCGACGAGGCATCGCTTCCAGGCGGAGGAACTCGGGTCCGCCAGCTCCGCGCTCGCGCGCCTCCCCGGGCGCCGGGCTTCGCCCCCCAGCAGCGGCGACCTTCGACTGCGCAGCGACACTTTCCACCCACCCGCATGGGTGATCTCTCCCCTGTACGCGTGGCGCGGATCCAGCGTCGACCTGGACGGCAAATGGACCAACTGACACTGGGCCAAAAAGCGGCTCACCAGTATGTGGGAACCGCCGTATGGTGAACATAAGGTGATGTGATCGACACACGGTGATGTCACCTGCGCATCGTTCATCCTGTTGGAGCAGTTGTGGAGATTAGAACACCACAAAAACCACTCTGGGTGAAACTTACTGTCAACACACACGTTCCCGTTAGCATCCGCACATTTGTTCACCGCCGCGCGTCCCGATCGGGTGGCCGGAGCATCTCATCACTAAGTCCACAAGACGAATGGGGTCGCCGCGATGAGCACTGAGGGACTCTCGATTCCTGGCATCTCGATGAGCAGCTCCGCCGCGGGAGCCGCCCGGCGGGCCAGGCGCGTAAACCTGACCGGGGCGTTCGCTGTGTTCCGGAAGCCCCTCGTCGCGACGATCGCCGTCGAGGCGGTGGTCGTGCTGCTGGCGGTGCTCGACGTCTGGCTCGTCGTGCCACCGAAAGCACAGCCGTATTCGCTCTACCTCTCGGCCGCCGCGTGCCTCGCGGTCGTGGTGCGGCGGCGTTTCCCGTTCCTCGCGGTGCTCGCCGCGGCGCCGGGGTTCTTCGCCGGATGGGCGCAGCTGGCGTCGATGCTCAACCTCGGCATGCTCGCGACGCGGCGGCAATTGCACTGGCAGACCTGGGTCGGCGCGGGATTGGTCTTCACCTGCCGGTTCGTGCGGTGGCCGCTGCAGGAGTTCTCGGAGCTGAGCTGGCGCGAGCACGTCCTGGACGGGATCTACGGCGTTCTGGTCGCCGGAATGCCGATCGCGATCGGCCTGCTGATCGGGGCGCGCGCGGAGATCTCGGCGAAACTGGCCGA
The DNA here is from genome assembly GCF_002796545.1 of Amycolatopsis sp. AA4. GTDB lineage: Bacteria > Actinomycetota > Actinomycetes > Mycobacteriales > Pseudonocardiaceae > Amycolatopsis. Next base: position 2,455,693 of record NZ_CP024894.1, on the reverse strand, counting down.
ACTGGCGAAGAGCCGCGACCGCGAACGCCGCTTCCACGCCGACGCCGTCCGCGCCGAGGAACGCACCCGGCTGGCCCGCGAGATGCACGACGTGGTTTCCCACCAGATCACGCTGATCGCCATGCAGGCCGGCGCGTTGCAGGCACAGGCCAAGGAAGGCCCGGCGCTGGAGACGGCGCAGGTCATCCGCCAGCTGTCGACGCGGACGCTCGAGGAACTGCGCTCGCTGGTGAGCGTCCTGCGCTCCGGCTCCGGCGACGACGGCCCGCGCCCCGGGATAGGGGAACTGGACCACCTGATCCGCACGTCGGACGTCCCGGTGCAGCTGACCGTCGAGCAGCTCCCGGACACCCTGCCGAGCCAGGTCTCGGCGGCGGCGTACCGGACGGTGCAGGAATGCCTGACGAACGTCCACAAGCACGCCCCCGGCGCGACGGCCACCATCCGCATCCACGCGGCGAGCGGCGCGCTGGACATCGAGGTCGAGAACGCCCGCGCCTGCCGCGCCGGAGAAGCCTTCCCGTCGGGCGGCCACGGACTCACCGGGCTCGCCGAACGCGCCCGGCTGCTGGGCGGAAGCTTCGAAACGTCCGGGACGGAGGACGGCGGATTCCGGGTGCGGGCGCGGTATCCGCTGGATCGCCGAGTCTCGTCGGACTGAGGCGGATTGGTCTGGACCGGTTAAGAGTCCCGGCCGCATCGGGTCAGCGATCCGAAGGGGATCGGCGCCGGTCCGGACCGCGGATGTCCGGCTCGGCAACGGAAGCCCGCTTCACAGAGGTCCAGACCACCACCACCTCCGGCGGCCCGGCTCGGTTCATTCGGCCCGGGCAGGCCGGAGGGGAGGGCTTTCCGGCCACGAAGTCCCCGCTGTCCCCGGGTCGGGCCCTGATGCGCGAAATCGGCCTGGACCGGTCAACCGTCCGCCCGAGAGACCACGCAGAGGACCAGACCGCCGTAAACCATCCCCACGAAACCGCACCGTTCACGTCGTCCGCACCGCAGCATCCCTGCCAGCTGTCCCGCAGAGGTCCAGACCTGTCCCCGCGGACTCAGTCCCGCCCTGACGTCGTCAGAGTCCCTCCGCCCGGCTGAGCCGCTCCCCAGGTGGTCTGAACCTTCCCCGCCAACGCCAACCCCCCGGGAACTAAAAAACCACCGACCCCTCGCCCTCGCGGACGGGAAGCCGGTGGTCCCGGAGAACCGTGCCTCAGATCAATTCGCGGCGCTGGCGGAGGCGCTCGAGCGCTTCAGCGAGGATGGCCTCGCCGTCGGCGTCGCTGCGGCGTTCCTTCACGTAAGCCAGATGCGTCTTGTACGGCTCGGTACGAGGCGCGGCGGGCGGATTCTGCTCGTCCTGACCGCCCGGGAGCCCGCAGCGCGGGCAGTCCCATTCGTCGGGGATTTCCGCGTCCATCGCGAACGACGGGCGAGCCTCGTGCCCGTTCGCGCACCAATACGACACCCGGCGCCGTGGCGCCGATTCACCCCGCTCCGATTCGCCCGAAGGACCGGCACCCACGCGGGTGCCGCGAATCGCGTTACCGCCAACCATGAATCCTCACCCGTTGGAATCGGCGGCGCGCCCCCCAATAGGCACGCCGATCGCAAGTCCCCTTCCGGGGACCCGGTCAGACCTTGAGCAGGAGGCCGAGACCCACGATGCTGATCAGCCAGATGGCCCCGAGCAGCAGCGTGATCCGGTCGAGGTTCTTCTCGGCGACGCTGGACCCCGCGAGGCTCGACTGCATCCCGCCGCCGAACAGGGACGACAGGCCGCCGCCCCGGCCGCGGTGCAGCAGCACGGCCACCACCAGCAGGACGCTGGAGGCGATCAACAGGATTTGCAGGAACAGCTTCATGTCATCCTCTGTGCTTGTCGGAGCATGCAGGGGTACGGCCGGACCCGCACACGTGCGGATCTTCACCGTACCCCTGGACTCGTCCACTGCTCTAGTGACGGACCGAACACACAGGCTACCCGGTAGTGCCCACGATCAGGGCAGCGGGCCACCGGCGGCGAGCGCGCAGAGCTTGGTGAACTCCTCGCCGTCGAGGCTCGCGCCGCCGACCAGCGCGCCGTCGATGTTGTCCGCGGCCACCAGCTCGGAGACGTTCCCGGACTTCACCGAGCCGCCGTAGAGCACCCGGACCGCGGTGGCGACCTCGTCGCCGTACTTCTCCGACAGCGTCCCGCGCAGGGATTTGCAGACCTCTTCGGCGTCGGCGGCGGTCGCGACCTTGCCGGTGCCGATCGCCCAGACCGGCTCGTACGCGATCACGACGGCCTGCACCTGCTCGGCCTTGAGCCCCTTGAGGCCCTCGACCAGCTGGTTGCGGGTGTGCTCGAGGTGCTCGCCCGCTTCGCGGATCTCGAGCTCCTCGCCCACGCACAGGATCGGCGTGATGCCGTGCTTGAGCGCGGCCTTGACCTTCTTGTTGACCAGCTCGTCGGTCTCGCCGTGGATCGCGCGCCGCTCCGAGTGGCCGACGGTGACGAAGCTGCAGCCCAGCTTCGCCAGCATCGGGCCGGAGATGTCGCCGGTGAACGCGCCCGAGTCCTGCGGCGACAGGTCCTGCGCGCCGTAGGTGAGCGAGAGCTTGTCGGCGTCGACCAGGGTCTGCACGCTGCGGATGTCGGTGAACGGCGGCAGCACCGCCACGTCCACCTTCGCGTAGTACTTCTCCGGCAGCGCGAAGGCGATCTTCTGCACCAGGGCGATGGCCTCGAGGTGGTTGAGGTTCATCTTCCAGTTGCCTGCCACGAGGGGCTTGCGTGCCACTTAGTTCTTCCCCTCCAGCGCCGCCACGCCGGGCAGCTCCTTGCCTTCCAGGTACTCCAGCGAGGCGCCGCCGCCGGTGGAGATGTGCGAGAAGCCGTCCTCGGGAAGGCCCAGCTGCCGCACCGCCGCGGCCGAATCGCCGCCGCCGACCACGGTGAACGCGTCGCTCTTGACGAGCGCCTCGGCCACCGCGCGGGTGCCGCCGGCGAACGCCTCGAATTCGAAGACGCCCATCGGGCCGTTCCAGAAGACGGTCGCCGCGTCGGCGAGCTTCTGCGCGAACAGCTCGGCGCTGCGCGGGCCGATGTCGAGGCCCATGCGGTCGGCCGGGATCGCGGTGACGTCGACGGCCTCGTGGGCCGCGTCGGCCGCGAAGCCTTCGGCGGCGAGCACGTCGACCGGCAGCACCAGTTCGACGCCGCGCTTCTCGGCCTCGGCGAGGAAGCCCTTGACCTGGTCCAGCTGGTCTTCCTGCAGCAGCGACGTGCCGACCTCGTAGCCCTTGGCCTTGAGGAACGTGTACGCCATGCCGCCGCCGATGAGCAGCCGGTCGACCTTGGTGAGCAGGTTCGCGATGACGCCGAGCTTGTCGGACACCTTCGAGCCGCCGAGCGCGACCACGTACGGCCGCTTGACGTCGTCGGTGAGCTTCTTCAGCACGTCCAGCTCGGCCAGCACGAGGCCGCCCGCGTACGCCGGGAGCACCGCGGCGATCTCGTAGACCGAGGCCTGCTTGCGGTGCACGACGCCGAAGCCGTCGGAGACGAACGCCCCGCCCGGCGTCAGCGCGGCCAGCTCAGCGGCCAGCTCGGAGCGGTCGACGGCGTCCTTGCTGGTCTCGCGCGCGTCGAAGCGCACGTTCTCCAGCAGCACGACGCCACCGTCGGCCAGTCCGGCCACCAGCGTCTTCGCCGACTCGCCGACGAGGTCGCCGGCCAGCGGGACCTCGGAGCCGAGCAGTTCGCCCAGCCGCTTGGCGACCGGCGCGAGCGTGAACTTCGGGTCCGGCTCGCCCTTGGGGCGGCCGAGGTGCGCGGTGACGACGACCTTGGCGCCCGCGTCGGCGAGCTTCTTGATCGTCGGCAGCGCGGCCCGGACCCGGCCGTCGTCGGTGATGGCCGACCCGTCGAGCGGGACGTTCAGGTCGCTGCGCACGAGCACGTAGCGGCCCTGAACGCCCTCGCCCAGCAGGTCGTCGAGGTTCTTGACGCTCATCTGGTTCAGAGCTTCGAGCCGACGAGCTTGATCAGGTCGGCGAGGCGGTTGGAGTAGCCCCACTCGTTGTCGTACCAGCCGACGACCTTGACCTGGTTGCCGATCACCTTGGTGAGCGGCGAGTCGTAGATGCAGGACGCCGGGTCGGTGACGATGTCCGAGGACACGATCGGGTCGACCGAGTACTTCAGGATGCCGGCCAGCGGGCCCTCGGCGGCGGCCTGGTAGGCGGCGTTGATCTCCTCGACCGTGGCCTGCTTCTTGAGGGTGACGGTGAGGTCGGTGGCCGAGCCGGTCGGGACCGGGACGCGCAGCGCGTAGCCGTCCAGCTTGCCGAGCAGCTCCGGCAGCACGAGGCCGATCGCCTTGGCCGCGCCGGTGGAGGCCGGGACGACGTTCAGGGCGGCGGCGCGGGCGCGGCGCAGGTCCTTGTGCGGGCCGTCCTGCAGGTTCTGGTCCTGCGTGTAGGCGTGGATCGTGGTCATCAGGCCCTGCTCGATGCCGAAGGCGTCGTTGAGGACCTTGGCCAGCGGGCCGAGGCAGTTGGTGGTGCAGGACGCGTTCGAGATGATCGTCTGCGAGCCGTCGTACTTGTCGTCGTTGACGCCGAGGACGACGGTCAGGTCCTCGCCCTTGGCGGGCGCGGAGATGATGACCTTCTTCGCGCCGCCGGCGATGTGCGCCTTGGCGGCGTCGGCGTTGGTGAAGAAGCCGGTCGACTCGACGACGACGTCCACGCCCAGGTCGCCCCAGGGCAGGTTCGCCGGGTCGCGCTCGGCGAGGGCCTTGATGGTCTTGCCGTCGACGACGATGCCCTCGTCGGAGACGCTGACCTCGCCCGGGAAGCGGCCGAGGATCGAGTCGTACTTGAGCAGGTGGGCCATGGTGGCGACGTCGCCGAGGTCGTTGAACGCGACGACCTCGATGTCGTGACCGCTCGCCTTCACGGCACGGAAGAAGTTGCGGCCGATCCGGCCGAAGCCGTTGACACCTACGCGAACGGTCACTGCTGCCACTCCTCTGGTGTTGATCACGGCGGCGGCGCGCCGGCCGCCGGCCGTGGGGTTGGACACTGCTGAAGTTCTCGTCCGGGACGCCCGCCCCGGAGAGCGCTTCCGCGACTTCCGGTTTCGGCGCAACCCTAGCGTGCGGGCGCCGTTGCCCCGGACTGCCCTGACGAGACTTCCACCACTGCCCGGGGACGTCAAGAATCGATTAAGAACCCAGCTCAGCCGGGTGAGGCCCCGAAACGGGGCGGGCGCTCCCACGGGCGGCGGGGGCCGGAGCGGACCACTCGCTTGATCGGTCTTGGTGCCCCGGTTCACGCTGTCGGGCGGAGCTGCCGGGGAAGGCGCGGCGGGCGGGGCGGGTTCCGGAGGTCCGGTCGGGGTCGACGGGGCGAGGAAGAGGCCGCGGGGACGACGCGGCGACTGGGATCGGGCGGGGTCGGAGACGGGTGTTCGGGGGCGGCTGGATCTGGTGCTTGCCGGGACTCACGCAGCGGCCGAACCGCCAGCCGGGAACGGAGACGGGTCTTCGTAGGCGACATGGCTCCGAAGCTCACCGGACGGTGCAGCACGCAGCGGCCGAACGAACTGCCAGAAGGGCCGGAGGCGGGCGTCAGGCGGGGTCGGAAGCGAGCGTTCGGAGGCGGCCTGGATCCGAAGCTCGCAAGACTGGCGCAGGGCGCCACGGCCGAACGGACTGCCAGAAGGGACCGGAGGCAGGAGCCAGCGGGATGGGAGGCGGGTCTTCGGAGGCAACATGGCTCCGAGGCTCGCCGGGACTGGCTCAGGCTGCGGCCGACGGACTGCCCGGCGCACTACGATCCAGACAGCTCCTTCTCCGCCGGGGTGCGGAACTTCGGCACCACTCGCGCCTCCCCCAGCCACTCGCTCAGCCTCGCTGCCTCCGCCTCCACGGCGGAGGTCTTCTCGACCCCGACGTCCTCCAGCAGACGGACCGCGACTTCTCCCGACGGGCGGTGGGACCAGGCTCCGACGATCCGGCCGTCGCTCCAGACCGTGGGGCCGATATTGCCGCTGCGGTCGAACAAGGCGGCGCGGTGCGGGCCGACGTACCAGTCTCGCGACTGCCAGCCCATCGCGGTCGGATCCAGGGCGGGGAGCAGGGCGATCCACGGGTCGGGAGCGGGGACCGGGGCGAGATCGTCGGGCAGGGCGATTGCCGGTTCGCCGTCCAGGTCCACCTCTGCCGGGCCGATGGCGGCCAGCGCTTTTTTCGTTTGACCCGCATTCCAGCCGGTCCACCATCGGAGGTCGGCGATCGGGGCGGGGCCGAAGGCGTACAGCCATCGCCGGGCCAGGGCGGTTCGGGCTTCGTCTTCGGAGAGGGCTGGCCAGTCAGCGGTGCCAGGGGCGGGGCGAGTTCGCCGGGCATCGGAATGGCTCGAACCGGCACCGCCGGTGGAGCGGCCCGGGTTGTCGTCAAGGCCAGATCCGGTGGCACCTTCTGCCAGCCAGTCGGTCAGCGGGGACCAGTAGTACTGCGTGCTTTGCCAACTCCCCCGCGGGCGGCCTCGCACGATGTGCCCTTCCGCGGCCAGCTGGAACAGCACCCGGCTGGTCACGTTGCCGATCGACTCGTACGGTTTTCCCTTCGACATCAGCAATTGCTGGCGCAGGCGCGGTTCGTCGTCCGCCAGTTGCTGGGCGGTCGCCGATCCCCTGGCGTGCAAGGCTTTTTCTACGCTCGCCATCACCTCGTCCAGCCAAGCCGCGGGGTTCGGGACGTTGCCCGGGTGACCCAGGGTGCCCAGTTGCTTTTCCAGCAGGCGGCGTTGACGCGCGGCGATGTCGTAGGAACAAGCCGCCTGAACCTGGGCGGCGGTGGCGACATCGGTGACAAACACGGTGCGCCGCATGCCCAGCAAGCGCAGGAGGGTGCGCCGGGAGTACAGGGCCTCCTCGACATCGGCGACCGAGATCGCGTGCACGCGCGACCACGAAGACAGGTAGACCGAGGCGGGATCGGTGGCGTGCAGCGCGACGACGCCGTCGACTGCTTCCTCGACGGTCGTCGTCCGCGCCGCCAGGTGGTGGCGTACGCCGAGGCGGGCCCGGCGCTGGGCGAGGGTCATCTTCACGACTCGATTCCTACCAGGAGGGTCCGACAGAAATCGCACAAGTGCTGGTCAAGAGGACAAACCGGCGAGCAGGGCGGTGCGGAACCAGGCCGGGGCCGGTTCGGGGGGCGCGACCCGCAGTCTGGTGACCGCGTTGGACACCAAAGCGGCAGGCGGACAGGGGCTGGCGTACGTGCCCGTCAGCTCACGGGGTCTCGGCGCGCGGTGTGCCGTCCAAGGCAAACCGCGCGCCAGTCAGACCGTCAGGCCGGTTGTTCTTCTTCGGCAGACGAATCCACCGAAGGAGACGTACGGCTGAACATCCGCGTCGCCGAAAGCCGCGCGACCCCGTCCGGATCCCCGAGGTCGTCGAGGGAGTTCCGGATCGTCGCGTCCACCGACAGGTACTTCCGCCCGGCCCGCAGGTCCGCGTCGTTGCGCAGCCGCACGATCAGCGGGAATTCCGCCAGCGCGCCCGCGTCGAACAGGCCCGTCGTGTAGATCAGCTGCACGCCCAGCGCCTCCGCGACGGCCCGCTGCAGTTCCAGCAGGTACCCGGCCGAGGCGCGGCCGATCGGGTTGTCCAGGAACAGCACGCCCGAATGCCGGTTGCGCGCCTTGCCCCGGTTGTTGGCCCGGAGCGCGGCGAGCGTGCAGTACAGGATGATCGCCGCGGTCAGCTGCTGGCCGCCGGAGAACACGTCGCGGATTTCGGACACCCGCTGGCGTTCGGTGCGCAGCACGGAGTCCGGCTTGAGCATGTCGACGCGATATCCCTTGGGAGCGGCCACATGCACGCCGCGCAGCACCAGCGACAGACCGTCGCGCTTGACGTCGCGGCCGTCGGCCGTCTTGCCCGCGGCCGCCTCGTCGACGACCTCGCCCAGTTTTTCCGCCAGCACATGGTCTTCCAGCTCGGTGAACCGGATCCGCAGGAACTCCTGGCCGGACCAGTCGCCGAGCCCGTCCGGCAGCCGCGAGACCCGCTGCGCCGACCGGAGGGTGCGCAACGCGCCTTCGACCATCCCCTGCAGCCGCGTGATGATGCCGCCGCGGTGCCGGTCGATCTGCGCGAGGTCGTCGGTGAGCGTCCGCAGCCGGGGCCGCAGCGCCTCGCTCCATTCCGCCGCGTGCGCGGGAAGCTGGTCCCGCTTCACGGAAATCACCTGCTGCCGCACCGGCGTGCTGAGCTTTTCGAACCGCTTTTCGGTCGCGTACTGCGCCAGCTGGTCCGCCGCCGCGCGCACCCGCCGGTCGCCGGAATCCGCCGCCGACTGCGCGTCGTTCAGGACCGTGTTGAGCTGGTTGTAGCGGGTCCGCGCGGACTCGACATCGCCGTCGTACGCGTCCGCGGGCTCCTCGGAACGCAAGTGCGCCAACGATTCCGACAGCAACCCGAAGCCGGAAGCGGAAGCCTTCGCCGCGTCGAGCGTCGCTTCCGCCGCAGCCCGGCGTTCCTGCAGCTCTTCCCACTTCCGAGCCGCCGCGGACACTTCCAGCGAGGCTGCGTCGATCAGTTCGAGACCGTGCTCGATGTCGCGCGGCCGCTCGGCCGGAGACGCGACGCCGGTCTGCAGCGGCAGCACATCCAGCTCCGCGCGACGCGTCGACACCTGGCCGATCGCTTCAGTGCGTTCTTCCTCCAGCGCGTCGACGACCCGCCGCGCCCGCGCCAGCGCCGCCGCCCGGGTGGACGCGTCCGAACCGTCCGGCGTCTCCAGCAAGGCCGCCGCGCGCACCCGGACCTCTTCGTCCAGCGCCTCCAACGCCGAAGAAGCCGCCGCCTCAGCGGATTCCGCCTGCTCCAGCTCGGCCCGGAGATCGCTGCCGACCTCGACCTTCGCGTACGCCTCCGAGGCCGACGCGAAGGTGCGCCGCAACGCGTCCACCGGTTCCGAAGGCGCTTCGACGTCCTCCGGCAACTCGGCCGCGCCCGGCACCTCGGCCAGCTCGGACCGCGCGGTGGTGACCGTGCGCCGGTGCCCGTCTGCGGTCCGCTGTTCCTCCGCCGCCTGCTCGCGCAACCGCGCCGCGCGGGCCGACGCTTCGGCCGCCGACGTCTCCGCGCGCTCCGCGATTTCGGTTGCCCGCTCGACCTCTTCGGTCCACTCCGCGACGCGCGCCGCCCGAGTGGCCAGTTCGCCGAGCCGACGCGCCTTCTCCTCGGCTTCCGCGGCCGCGGCGCGCAACGCGGGAACTCGCTCCCGCAAAGCAGTGACTTTTTCGCTCAACCGGGCGAATTCCGCCTCCGCCTGCGTGAGCGCGGTCTGCGCCGTCTCGCGGGCGACGCGAGCGCTTTCGGCCTGCTCCGCGAGCGTTCCGATGGCCCCGGCCGGATAGTCCTCGCGCCAGGTGGTGAGCTTCCAGGTCAACGCGCCGTCAGCGGCCAGCGACTCCGACAGCTGCTCCAGCCGGCGCTGCCGTTCCGCGTGCCGCTGCGCCACGGCCTCGCGTTCGGTGTCGGCGGCTTCCTCGTCGTACATCGCCGGGTTCGGAGGAACGAGGAACTCGACCCCCGAAGCAGCCGGAACATCGGCGGCCTGGAACGCGTCCGTGGTCCCGACCGCGATCACCGCACTCGGCAACAGCCGGGAAGCCGCCAGCACCTCGCGCGCCCGCTTCACCTGCGCCGCGTCGTTCAGCAGCACTCCGGCGACGAGCTGCGGCATCCGTTCCAGCACTTCGTCGCGCCGCACGGAGTCCAGTTTGGACAGATAACGCCAGCCCGACCACGCGGTGATCCCGGCCTGCTCCAACGCGTCGAGCGCGGCCTGCACGTCCTCCGGCGGTGGGAGCAGACCGCCCGACCCGAGCGCGGCGAGCGCCCGCTCGTCGGCCGATTCCTCCATCCGCAACGCGGTCTGCTCCTTCTCGACCGCCGCGCTCGCGTCGCGCAACCGCTGCAGCAGCACCGGAAGGTCGCTCTCGAGCTTGACGTCGTCCGCGCCGAGCAGCTCCATCAACCGCGGTTCCGCCGCCAGCGCGTCGGTCCGCCGGTGCGCGCGTTCGAGGTCTTCGGCCGCGCGCACGAGCCGGTCCTGAGTGGACCCGGCGAGCTGGTGCGCCTCGTTCACCGACCGCTGCGCCGCCTGCAGATCCTCGCCGACCCGGTCGAGTTCCTGTTCCCGGCGGACGGATTCCGCCGCCGCGGCCTCGGCTTCCGCCCGCGCGGACCGCGCCGCCTCGGCGACATCCGCCCCCGAAGGCAACAGTCCACTTCGGACCGATTCGGAGATTTCCTCGCGCAGCTCGGCAATCCGCGACGACAGCCCGCGTGCCTCGGCCCGACGGCCAGCAGCCAGGTTCGCCGCCTCGTCGCGCTCGGTCTGCGCCTTCTCCGCCTCCGCACGCAACGCGTCCGCATGCGCTTCTGCTTTGTCCGCCTGCCGCTGCGCATCATGCGCCAGCGAAAGCAAACCGCGCCCCAACGCGGCCGCCGCAGCATCCCGCGCGGCCAACGCAGGTTTCGCCTTCTCCTCACGGTTTCCGACCAGCTCACGCAGGTCTTTCGCCTTGCGCGCCGCGTTCAACCGGTTCAGCACAGTCGCGGTTTCGCGCCACGCTTCCGCTTGAGTCTTCGCCTCGGCCAGCTCGCCGTCGACGCGCTCGCGTTCGATCTGCGCTTCTTCCAGGCGCAGCACCGCGACCAGCCGCCGCAGCTCGGTGACGCCCGCGGTCAGCCGCCGATGGTCGCCCTCGGCCAGCTTTTCGGCGGTACGCACCTCCTCGACGTGCTCCTCCAGCCCGGACAGCCGCGCGTTCTCCAGCTCGTTGCGCGCGTGGATCCGTCCGGCCAGCTCGCTGAGGTCCTCGCGCGCCGACTCGGCGATCCGCCGCGAAGCCGCGGCCACGCCCTCTTCCTCGGCCAGCGGACCGAGCAGTTCCAGCGCGCCCTCGACGAATTCCTTCTCCGCCATGAGATCGCCGCGCTGCGCAAGGTTGTTCGCATACGTCGACACGACCTCGGCGAGGTCCTTCGGCTCGTCCTCGGACAGCACCGCGCGCAGCAGGAACTCCACGAACGCCTCGTCGGTGGAGAACTGGAACGCGTCGGCCGCCTCGCCTTCGCCCGCGTTCATCGCGCGCTGATAGCGGAACAACTCAGTGTCGAGGCCGAGCTGGTCGAGCCGTCCGGTCCACTCGTGGTGCCGGCGCGTCCAGAACAGCTCCAGCTCCGGTTCGGCCATCGCCGCGCCCGCGATCCGGTCGTGGAACCCGGACATGGTGAGCAGCCTGCCGTCCTCGGTCAGCGGCAGCGAATCGAGGCCGAGGTCGGCGGTCGGGCGGAAGCAGTACCAGGAGTCGACCAGGTTTTCCGAATCCGCCGAGGTCACGTGCCCGCGCCACTCCGACACCTTGCCGGTGATCACCCGCTGGCCGGTCTCGACGTGCAGCCATTCCAGGACCACGTGCGCGACGTCCTTGGCCGTCACGAACTTCTCCAGCACCTTCGTGCTCGTGGTGCCGACGACCTGGCGCCGCCCGGGCAGCATCACCGAGAAGATCAGCTTGATCAGCACGGACTTGCCGCCGCCGTTCTCCAGGAACAGCACGCTCGCCGGCGACGGGCGGCGCACCGGGCCGCCGGCGTGGATGCCCGCGGAGAACAGCGCGTCCTGCTTCGGCGCGGTGATCGTGGCCCCGACGCCGCTGAAGTCCAGCACCACGTCCTGGTACCGGGCGCCCGCCGGGCCCACCGAATGCAGGCGGACCCGCGAAAGCTCGTACATCCGTTTCCCCTCTACCGCGCCTGATCCGCCTGCCGGTCCGTGAGGGGAACCCTGAGGGACTCTGATTCCCTCAGGGTTCCCCTCACGGACTTCGCTTCCCTCACTGCAGCGTGTCCGAGGCCGTCGCGCGCAGCGTTCCCCCGGGTCCGGCGACCGCGACGACGTCGAGTGCGAGCAGATCGTCGAACGCGGCGTCCGCGGCCAGCTCGCGCACCTGGATCTGATACCGCGGCGTCGTCCGGTAAGTGCCGCCCTGTTCGTCGCTCACCGGCACCAGAAAGCCTTGGTCGGCAAGGAAACGCAGCGCCCGAGACACCATGCCGCGCGTGGTGTCCGCCGCCATCCGCCCGTCCTTCGTCGCCGCGGCGGCCGGACGCCGAGCGTACGCGCGCCACGCCTGCTCCAGCTCTGGCGCGTCGGCCAGCGGGTCGTTGTTGGCCTCGGCCAGCTGCGCGCGTTCGTCGAGGACGCGCGCCGCTTCGCGGACCATCGCGTCGACCTGCTCGACGCTCACCCGGCCGATGTAGGTGTCGTTGGCCAGGTCGTCCGGCCGCGGGTAACCGAGCGCAGCCGTTGCGAGGTGGATCAGGCCGTGCAGCACCTTTTCCGTCTCGCGCCGCTCACGGATCTTGGCCTGCCGCGCATAGCTGTCCATCTTGATCTCGAAGACGGACTCGTCGGTGGCCGCCAGCACGCAGCCGGCCTGCTGCGTCACCTCCAGCACCATCAGTCCGAGCCCGGACGCGACCGCGTGGGTGAGCGCCTTGAACGCGTTGTCCTCGCCGTAGCGGCGCACCAGTTCGCCGTACACGACGTCGCGGGCGGGCAGCTGCTTCGGGCGCATCCCGAACGCGACGAGGCGCGCGGCGGCCTCGGCGTCGACGCTCGTGTGCGTCACCGGCATCAGGCGACCTCCTCGGTCTCGTCGTCCGCCCGTTCGACCTCCGCGGTGGACAGCAGCAGATCCGCGCCGCCGAACTCCGGGTCGTCGAGCAGGGTGCCGTCGTCGACGGCGAGCAGCACGTGGCGTTCCCCCTGCCGGCGCGCCGCGCCGACCTCGGGACTGTAAGCGTGCAGCGCACGCAGCGCGACCAGGGACGCCAGGTTCGGCTGCCCCGAGCGGCGCGCGTCCTCCAGCAGCCCGGACAGCCGGCGCGGCACGTCGGGCAGGTCGAGCAGTTCGTCGGCGAGCCGCCACACGTCGTCGCCGAACCGGTCGGTCACCTCGGCGGGCACCAGCTCCGGCTCCGGCACCTCGCCGACCAGCTGGTCGCGCTCCGGGGCGGGCCGCAGCAGCAGCGACACCAGCGAGGACAGCGACGGCACGACCGGCGTCGCGATGCCCGCGACCGCGTGGAAGAAGTGCTCGGCGGGCGCGGTCGCGTCGGCGAGCGGCAGCCCGAGGGTCGGCATCAGGAGCTGGCCGAACAGGTCGATCGTGGCCCGCTGCGGGGGTCCGGAGAACTGCTGGCGGTCCTGTTCGGCGCGGAAGACCGCGCCCGCGTCGGCCAGCCGCGACTGGAGCCGGGTGTGCCGCCGGATGCAGTCGGCGACGATGTCGACCAGCTCGGCCGCGCGGCGCTTGTGGTCGGGATCCTCGGATTCGTCGCGCGCGGTGGTGATGTTCTTCAGGATCGCGTTCTCCGCGCGGAACCGGGACTCGATGTGCCCGAGCGCCGATTCGATCAGCTCCGGCACCTCGCTTTCCCAGTCGACCGCGCGCACGTCGCGGCGGGTCGCGTCGAGCTTCGCGCGCAGCGTCTCGCCGTACTGCACGGTGCGGTAGCGCGCCTGCTCCGCGGCGAGCTTCGCGTCGGCGAGGCGGCCGCGGTTGATCAGGTTCTCCAGCTTCACCTCGGCCGCGATCTGCGCCGATTCGACGTCCGTGTCCAGCGCGCCGACCAGCACGTTGATCGCCTCGTCGGTGGCGCGCAGGTACACCTCGCCGTCCGGCGCGGCCAGTTCGACCAGCAGCTTGAAGTCGAACTGGCGGCGCTGGTAGCCGCCGGGGCCGAGCGAGCCGTACACGCGCCGGAAGCCGCGGTCGGTGGTGCCGACGTTGATCAGGTTGTCCAGCACCCATTTCGCCACGCGCACGTGCTCGTCCGGCATCCGCGACGGCGCCTGCAGCGAGATGAACGGCAGCAGCCGGTCGATCACCTGGTCGTGCCCGGCCCCGGTGTCGAAGTCCATCGCGATGGTGACCTGGTCGATCGTGTGCAGCGCGATCTCGGCCATCTGGTACACCGTGGCGTCGGCCCAGTCGAGCTTCGCCTTGCGCGCGTCGAGGTCGTGCAACGGCGCGGTGCAGGCGAGCGCCTTCAGCCGACGGGTCAGCCCCTCGTCGGCGAGCCCCGCGGCGCCCATCTCGTCGTATCGCACAGCAGGTCAGGCTAGTCGGCCTGTCCGAGCGCCCGCACACGCGGACGGGTAGCGTGGCGGCTATGCGGGAGATGACCAGGGCGGAGTGGTGGGAGTTCGCGAGCGAGGGCACGCGGACCGGGAAGCTGGGGATCGTGCGGGCCAACGGAGCCCCGGTCGTCACGCCCGTGTGGTTCCTGCTGAACGAGGGGCCGAACGGCGACGAGCTGATCTTCACCACCGGCACGGACACGCTCAAGGGCAAGGCCCTGCGCCGCGACCCGCGGATCTCGCTCGCCGTGGACGACCAGCTCCCGCCGTTCTCGTACGTCCAGTTCACCGCCGAGGCGGAACTGCACCACGACTTCGACGAAATGCTGGAGTGGGCCACCCGCCTCGGCGCGCGGTACATGGGCGAGGAGAACGGCCCGGCCTACGGCAAGCGCAACGCCGTCCCCGAAGAATCCCTCGTCCGGGCGAGGATCACGAAGGTGATCGCGCGCGCGGACATCGCCGGGTTCTGACCCGCCGGTCCTCTCGGACAGCGTTCCGCGGCATCCGCTGCGGAGCGTAATGCCGCGATCGCACTATTGACACCGCACCTGCCGAGGGTGTGTGATCTGTCCCGATAAATAGGAAACTTTCCTAACGAAGACGTTCTCTTCCCCGCCGCCGCCCCGATCCCCCTCACGCAGGAGGCCCCCGTGGCACGACGCTCGACGTTGAGCGCGCTGTTCGCCGGTACCGCGGCGACCGCGCTCGGCTGCGCACTGCTGGCCCCCGTGACCGCCACCGCGGCCACCGGGGACTACGAGTCCGAGGACGCGACGCTTTCCCAGGCCAAGATCGCCACGAACCACTCCGGCTACTCCGGCAAGGGATTCGTGGACTTCGAGAACCTCGTCGGCAGCTACGCCGACTATTCGGTCAACGCGGCGCAGGCCGGCACGCACACGCTGACTTTCCGATACGCCAACGGAACCGCCGACGACCGGCCGATGAAGCTCGTCGTCGACGGCGGCGACAAGGGCACGGTTTCCTTCCCCGGCACGGGTTCCTGGGACACGTGGAAGACCGTCACCGCGACCGTCCAGCTCACCGCGGGCGTCAACCACGTGCGCACGGTCTCGGCGTCGGCGAACGGCGGGCCCAACACCGACAAGCTCACCGACAGTTTCTCCGCCCCGGCCGACACCGAACCGCCGACGCCGCCGAAGAACTTCCAGGCGTCGAACATCCGGCCCACCGCGGCGGATTTCCGGTGGGACCCGGCGACGGACAACGTCGGCGTCACGCGGTACGAGATCAACCGCGGCGGCAACACGCTGAAGGTCGTGGACGGCAAAACCACCTCGGCGACCGTCGACCAGCTGACGCCGAACACGTCGTACGACATCTCGGTAATCGCCTACGACGCGGCGGGCAACCCGTCCCAGCCGAGCAACGTCGTCGGCGTGAAAACCCCGCCCAGCGACGACAAAACGCCGCCGAGCGTGCCCGGCTCGCTCAAGGCCACCGGCAGCACTTCGGACAGTATTTCCTTGTCCTGGAAGGCTTCCACCGACGACAGCGGCTCGATCGCGGGCTACGACGTGTACCAGGGCAAGGACATCGTCTCGACCACCACGCAGACCTCGGCGACGGTCACCGACCTCAAGCCGGACACGTCGTACACGTTCACCGTGAAAGCCCGTGACCCCAACGGAAACGCCTCCGCGGCGAGCAACGCGGTCACCGCGAGGACGACCAGCAGCAGCGGTTCCGGTGGCGGAATTCCTTCGTATGACAAGGACATCGCGAAGGTCGACCTCGGCTGGGCGGTCGGTTTCCTGCCGAACGGCAACGCCTTGGTGACCGAACGGGACCGGTTCGAACTGCTGCAGATCACCCCGGACGGCAAGAAGACGACGCTCGGCAAGATCCCCGGCGTGGTCACCACGAACGGCGAGGGCGGGCTGCTCGGGCTGGCGATCTCGCCGCAGTGGAACACCGACCACGCGGTGTACCTGTACCACACGTCGTCCAGCGACAACCGGATCGTGAAGGTCGCCTACGACGGCACCACGCTGTCGAAGACGACCACGCCGGTGCTGACCGGGATGGCGAAAAACCAGTACCACAACGGCGGCCGGATCGCGTTCGGCCCGGACGGCAAGCTGTACGCCACCGTCGGCGACGCGAAGGTCAAGGCCAACGCGCAGAACAAGAGTTCGCTCAACGGCAAGATCCTGCGGCTCAATCCCGACGGTTCCGCGCCGAGCGACAACCCGTTCTACGCCACCGGCGGCAACGCGCGCTATGTCTGGAGCTACGGGCACCGCAACCCGCAGGGCCTCGCTTGGGATTCGCAAGGACGGCTGTGGTCGTCGGAATTCGGCGAGAGCAGCCAGGACGAGCTGAACCTGATCCAGAAGGGCGGCAACTACGGCTGGTCGGCCTGCGAGGGCACGATCGGCGACTGCAAGGGGACGATCGCGCCGAAGAAGACGTGGCCGACCTCGCAGGCCGGGCCGTCCGGGATCGAGATCGTGAACGATTGGATCTACATCGCGGCGGTGACCGGCAAGCAGCTGTTCGTGACGCAGATCAAGGGCGACAGCGTCGGCGACGTGTCGGCGGTGTTCTCCGGCCGCTGGGGCCGGCTGCGCTCGGTGACCAAGACGCCGGACGGGCGCCTCTGGGTGACCTCGACGAACAACGACAAGCTCGGCGGCACGCCGGACACCATCGACAACGTCGTGGTGCAGCTGAAGTTCCCCGGCGCGGCGCTCGCCGGATAAGCCGCGGCAGGGGTGACCGGAGCGGCGCCGGTCACCCCTGCCGCACCTCATTCTTTCAGCAGCTCGTAACAGCGGATGCGCGCCTTCGCGTCGAAAACCGGCACCGTCACCATGATTTCGTCCGCCCCGGTCTGCTTCGCCAGCTCCGCGAGCCGGGCCTGGACCCGCTCCCGCTCGCCATATGCCTGCGCCGCCCGGAACTGTTCGAGCTGCGGCACGATCTCCGGCGCGAACTCGTACCGCGCGGCGTCTTCCGGCGTGAGCAACGGCTGGTCTCCCCCGCCGCCGGTGAGCAGGTGGGACTTGAGCACGTTCATCGGCCCGGAGAGGTACTCGGCCTCGGCCTCGCTGTCGGCGCAGATCGTCTCGACGCACAGCAGCACGTACGGCTCGGACCGCCACTTCGACGGCCGGAACTTCTCCCGGTACCGCTCCAGCGAGGCCGCGGTGTTGTCCGGCCGGATGTGGTGCGCGAACGCGATCGGCAACCCGCGCTCGGCCGCCACCTCCGCCCCCGCCGGGCTGGAACTGAGCAGCCACGGCTCCGGCACCGTCACCCCGCCCGGGAGCACCTTGTCGCTGCCGAGATGCTTCAGAAGCTCGTCGAGATCGGCGTGGTAATCGGCTTCCTGCGCCGGCTCGGCTCCTCGGCGCAAGGCCCGGATGATCTCCGGATCGAGCGCGCCGGGCCCGCGCCCCACGCCGAGATCGACCCGGCCGCCGGTGAGCGCGGACAGGGTGCCGAACTGCTCAGCCAACGCGAACGGCGCGTGATTGGGCGCGAGAACCCCGCCGGACCCGACCCGGACCCGGGACGTCACCGCGCCCGCGTGCGCCGCGAGCACCTGCGGAGAGGCACTGGCGATGGCCGGGGACCCGTGATGCTCGGCGAACCAGAGCCGGCGGTAGCCAAGCTCGTCCACCCGGCGCGCGACGGAGGACAGCGGTTCGAGCGCCGCGGAGGCCGACTGCCCAGCCTCGACCAGCGCGAGTTCAAGTGCGGAGAGCGGCAGATCGATCATGCTCTCTACGGTAGCGAATCCGGTGGTGTGGCGGGGGTGATTTGTCCACTGTGGACGAAGTCTTGACGGCGGGCGGGGCGCGGTGCCGGGAGGGAGTGCCGACACCGGGCAGGTGCCACGCGGAAAGCGCAGTTCTGGGCGATGCGTGGTGCGGAAGACGCAGTGGAACGTCCGTCGGGCGAGGGTTGGCGCGCGGCTCGGCCAGCGGGGGTTGCAGGCCGTCGTGAGTGTTCGGGCCGGTTCCCACCGGTGCGCCCGGCAAGCCGCTCCGAGGCCTAGCGAACTTCCCCGCGCAGGCCGCCACGACCGGACGACGTGGGCAACCGCCTCCTCACGTACGTCACCTTCGGTCTAGGCAGGCCGCCTCCGCGCTCCGAGGCACGCTGAGTCGTGCCCGCGAACCCATCCAGGCAGGAACGCCTCTCCCCACGCAGACTCCGCCAATAGGGCTAGGCAGATCGCCCGCCCAAGCCGCCGCAAACAGAGTTAGACACTGTCGCCCCGCCTCTCGCCCGCTCCCACCTCCGCAGCGGGCTAGACAGTCCCCCAGGCCCCGCCCAACAACCGCCTCAGGCTTCTTCCTCCAGCATCTCCGGGGTCACCGCCGACTCCGTGTCCGGGATGTTCAGCTCCTTCGCCCGCTTGTCCGCCATCGCCAGCAGACGGCGGATTCGGCCGGCCACCGCGTCTTTCGTCATCTGCGGATCGGACAGCTGGCCCAGCTCCTCGAGCGACGCCTGGCGGTTCGACAAGCGCAGCCGGCCGGCCGCGAGGAGGTGGTCCGGGGCGGTGTCTCCCAGGATCTCCAAGGCCCGCTCCACCCGGGCGGCCGCGGCGACGGCGGCGCGGGCCGAGCGGCGCAGGTTGGCGTCGTCGAAATTCGCGAGGCGGTTGGCGGTCGCTCGCACCTCTCGGCGCATCCGGCGTTCTTCCCACTGCAGCACGCTCGTGTGCGCGCCCAGGCGGGTCAGCAAGGCCCCGATGGCGTCGCCGTCCCGGACGACGACTCGGTCCGCGCCCCGCACCTCACGGGACTTCGCCTGGATGCCCATCCGCCTTGCCGCGCCGACCAGCGCCAGGGCCGCTTCCGGGCCGGGGCAGGTGACTTCCAGGGACGACGAGCGGCCCGGTTCGGTCAGCGAGCCGTGGGCCAGGAAGGCGCCTCGCCAGGCCGCTTCCGCGTCGGCCACTCCGCCGGACACCACCGCGGCGGGCAGGCCTCGCACGGGGCGGCCGCGCTGGTCGATCAGACCCGTCTGGCGCGCCAGGCCCTCGCCGTCCTTCACCACGCGCACGACGTACCGCGTCCCCTTGCGCAGGCCGCCGCTCGCGGTGATCACGTGCACGTCCGAATGATGTCCGTACAGCTCGTGGATCTCCTTGCGCAGCCGCCGCGCGACCGAACCCGTGTCCAGCTCCGCCTCGACCACCACCCGGCCGGCCACGATGTGCAGCCCGCCCGCGAAGCGAAGCAGCGACGCGACCTCCGCCCGGCGCGGCCCGATCTTCGTGATCTCGAGCCGGCTCAGTTCGTCCTTCACCGCGGCGGTCATCGCCATGTACTGCCCCTCCTGCCTTTCGCTGCGCGCCCGCCGTCACCCACAGTGCTCCCCGCCGAGGCCGAGTGCCTCTCGCACGCGCTGGGCGAGCGCACCAGGATCATGCCGTCCCGCCACGACCGGGTCGGCCACCGCCCCCAGGCAGGCCCTCGCTCCGAGGCGTTCGGCCGCCCGGCGCAGGCTTGCCGGGTCAGGGACGGAATCACGGTCCGCGATCACGGCGTCGACCCGCAGCGCGGGCGCGTGTTCGAAGAGTACGTCCAGATGCCGCTCCGGGGAGAATCCGCCGGTTTCCCCCGGTTGGGGGACAAGATTCAGCACGACGACCTTGGTCGCCGTCGTGCGCACGAGCGCGTCGTGCAGATCCGGGACGAGCAGGTGCGGCAGCACGCTGGTGAACCACGACCCGGGGCCGAGGAACACGACGTCCGCCTCCAGCACCGCCTCGATCGCCTCCGGGCAGCCGCGCGGCGGGCGTTCCTGGCGGCCGGCCGGGTGCAGCGAGATGCGGTGCACCTGGCCGGGCGTGCTGGCGACCGCGACCTGGCCGCGGATCCGCCGGATCGCGTCCGGGTCCTCGCTGTCCAGGCCGCTGACCTCGCCCTCGATCTCCAGCGGCTCGGGCGACATCGGCAGCACCCGGCCGGAGATCCCCATCAGCCTGCTCGCCTCGTCGAGCGCGGCCACCGGGTCGCCGAGCACCTCGAACAGCCCGGCGAGCAGCAGGTTGCCGACGGCGTGCCCGGCGAGCGCGCCGTCGCCGCCGAAGCGGTGCTGGAAGACCTCCGCCCACAGCCGCCCGCCGTCCTCCGCGGCGAAGGCGGCGAACGCCTGGCGCAGGTCGCCCGGCGGCAGCAGCCCCAGTTCGCGCCGGAGCCTGCCGGACGACCCGCCGTCGTCGGCCACCGTCACCACCGCCGTGACGGCGCGGGTGATCCGCCGGAGCGCGGTCAGCGTCGCGTGCAGCCCGTGTCCTCCGCCCAGCGCCACCGCGCGCACGTCACTCCCGGCCAAGATCCCGGTGCACCACCTTTACTGCCATGCCGTCCTCATTGGACAGTCGCTGGGCGAGTTCCTCGGAGATCGCGACGCTGCGGTGCTTGCCGCCGGTGCAGCCGACCGCGAGCGTCAGGTACCGCTTGCCCTCGCGCTTGTAGCCCGCGCCGATGAGCCGCAGCAGCTGGTGGTAGCGGTCGAGGAATTCCTCGGCGCCTTCCTGAGACAGCACGTAATTGCGCACCTCGCCGTCGAGGCCGGTGTGCTCGCGCAGCTCCGGGATCCAGAACGGGTTCGGCAGGAACCGCACGTCCATCACCAGGTCGGCGTCCATCGGCAAACCGTACTTGTAGCCGAACGACAGTACGGTGACGCGGGTCTGCGTGCTGGCCTCGGAACCGAACGCGTCCTCGATTTTCGCGCGCAGGTCGTGCACCGACAGCGCGGACGTGTCGAGCACCAGGTCGGCTTCCTCGCGCAGCGGCGAAAGCAGTTTCCGCTCGGCGGTGATGCCGTCGGCGAGCCTGCCGTCGCCCTGCATCGGGTGGCCGCGGCGGACCGATTCGAAGCGGCGCACCAGCACCGCGTCGGTGGCCTCCAGGAACAGCACGCGCGGCTTGTACCCGCGCGCGTCCAGGTCCTTGATCACCGAGGCCAGGTCGTCGGTGAACGCGCGCGAGCGCACGTCCATCACCACCGCGACCTTCGTGATCGCCCCCCGCGCCTGCGCGCCGAGCTCGACCATCGTGGCGATCAGCTCCGGCGGCAGGTTGTCGACCACGAACCAGCCGAGGTCCTCCAGGCATTTGGCCGCCGTGGAGCGGCCCGCGCCGGACAGGCCGGACACGACCGCGACCTCCATCCCGCTGCCCCGTTTTTCCTCTTCCGCACTCACGTCTGCGCTTCCTTCCCGATCACGACCCCTGGTCCCCTCCCGGCACTGCTTGCGGTGCGGAGCCGGTCTCCCCGGCCAGCGCCGCCACCACGGCCTCGGCAGTGCGCCTGCCGAAACCGGGCACCGCTTCGATTTCCTCGACCCGGGCCTGCTTGAGCTTCTTCACCGAGCCGAAGTGCTTGATCAGCGCGGTGCGCCGAGCCTGCCCGAGTCCGGGCACACTGTCCAATTCGGACGCCTGCATGCGCTTGGCGCGTTTTTCGCGGTGGTAGCGAATGGCGAACCGGTGCGCCTCGTCGCGCAGCCGCTGCAGCAGGAACAGCGCGTCGGACGTGCGCGGCAGGATCATCGGATCCGGTTCCCCCGGCAGCCACACCTCTTCGAGCCGCTTCGCGAGCCCGACGACGGCGATGTCGGTGATGCCCAGTTCGGCGAGCACGTCCGCGGCCGCGGTGGCCTGCGGGCCCGCGCCGTCGACGACCAGCAGGTTCGGCGGATAGGCGAACTTGCGCGGGCGGCCGGTCTCCGGGTCGATCCCGGCGCGCACCGGCTGGATCGCCTCGTCCCCCGCTTCCTCGCCGGTCTCGTCCGCGGTTTCCGTTGTCTCCGCCGCGTTTTCGGCCGTTTCCTTGAGATAGCGGTAGAACCGCCGCCGCACGACCTCGGCGATGGACGCGACGTCGCCCTCGGTCGCCGCCTCGCGCAGCGCGAACTTGCGGTACTCGGACTTGCGCGGCAGCCCGTCCTCGAACACCACCAGCGACGCCACGACGTCGCTGCCCTGGATGTGGCTGATGTCGATGCATTCGATCCGCAGCGGCGCGGTGTCCAGCGCCAGGTAGTCCTGGAGTTCCTGCAGCGCCGCGGACCGCGCGGTGAGGTCGCCCGCGCGGCGCAGTTTGTGCTGGGTGAACGCTTCCTTGGCGTTGCGCTCCACCGTTTCCGCGAGCGCCTTCTTGTCGCCGCGCTGCGCGACCCGCAGCCGCACCCGCGACCCGCGCAGGCCGGACAGCCACTCCTCGACCGCCTCCGCGTCCGCGGGCAGCTCCGGCACCAGCACCTCGCGCGGGACGACCGGCCCGGTCTCGAGGTCGTCGCGGCCCGCGCGGTCGGATTCCTCGCCGTAGAACTGGGTGAGGAAGTGGTCGACCAGGGCCTGGACGTCCATCTCCTCGGCCTTGTCGATCACCCAGCCGCGCTGCCCGCGCACGCGCCCGCCGCGCACGTGGAACACCTGGACGGCGGCCTCGAGCTCGTCGTGTGCGAAGGCGACGACATCGGCGTCGGTGCCGTCGCCGAACACCACGGCCTGCTTCTCCATCGCGCGCCGCAACGCGCCCAGGTCGTCCCGCAGCCGCGCGGCGCGTTCGAACTCCAGCTCCTCGGACGCGGCGGCCATCTCGCGTTCGAGCCGCTTCATCATCGCGTCCGTGCGGCCGGCGAGGAAGTCGCAGAAGTCCTCGACGATCGCCCGGTGCTCGTCCGCGGACACCCGGCCGACGCACGGCGCCGAGCATTTGTCGATGTACCCGAGCAGGCACGGCCGCCCGATCTGCCCGTGCCGCCGGAAGACGCCCGCGGAACAGGTGCGGGCGGGGAAAACGCGCAGGAGGAGGTCGAGCGTCTCGCGGATCGCCCACGCGTGCGAGTACGGCCCGAAGTAGCGGACGCCCTTCTTGCGCGCGCCGCGGTAGACGTGCAGCCGGGGGAATTCCTCGTTCAGCGTGACCGCGAGGACCGGGTAGCTCTTGTCGTCGCGGTAGCGGACGTTGAAGCGGGGGTCGAACTCCTTGATCCAGTTGTACTCCAGCTGGAGCGCCTCGACCTCGGTGCCGACGACGGTCCACTCGACGCTCGCCGCGGTGGTGACCATCTGCCGCGTGCGCGGATGAAGGCCGGACAGGTCGGCGAAGTACGAGTTCAGCCTGCTGCGCAGGCTCTTCGCTTTGCCGACGTAGATGACCCGCTTGGCGTCGTCGCGGAACTTGTAGACGCCAGGCGAGTCCGGGATGCTCCCCGGCTGAGGTCGGTAGGTGGTCGGATCAGCCACGTGCCCCACTGTATGGCGAGGGTCCGACAGTTTCCGTGAGACCCCACGCTCCGGGCGGGTGCGTCCAGGCTCAGTCGATGCGGGCCGCGAGATTTCCGACGCTGCGGTGTGCGGCCCGGTGTCCGTGGCCCCGCCGTCGCCGCACAGCTTTCAGCCAGCTCGCCCACGGTCATCGGTCGCCAACCCGATCCCGAGCCACACAGCCCGCCTGCCGTAGCCTAGCCTCGCCGACCCGCCGAACGATCAGGGAGCAGCCATGACCGTCCGCGTCGCCACCTGGAACGTCAATTCC
The DNA here is from genome assembly GCF_002796545.1 of Amycolatopsis sp. AA4. GTDB lineage: Bacteria > Actinomycetota > Actinomycetes > Mycobacteriales > Pseudonocardiaceae > Amycolatopsis. Next base: position 2,431,925 of record NZ_CP024894.1, on the reverse strand, counting down.
ATCGTTCCCCGGCTGCCGCGCGTGCTCGACTGGCTCGACAACACCGCGCCGGATGTCCTCTGCCTGCAGGAACTCAAGAACACCACCGAGGCCTTCCCCGCGGACGAGATCGTCGCGCGCGGATACGAGGTCGCCGCGTACGGGCTGGGGCGGTGGAACGGCGTCGCGATCCTCTCGAAGATCGGGCTCGACGACGTGGTGCGCGGGCTGCCGGGCGAACCGGGCTTCGACGGGAAAGCCGAGGCGCGCGCGATCGGCGCAACGTGCGGCGGGATCCGCGTCTGGTCGGTGTACGTGCCGAACGGGCGGGAGCCGCAGAATCCGCACTACGCCTACAAACTCGAGTGGTTCGAGAAGCTCAGCGACCTGGTCGGCGAAGAACTCCGGCACGCGCGCCCGTTCGCGGTGCTGGGCGATTTCAACGTCGCGCCCACGGACGAAGACGTCTGGGACATCTCGGTTTTCGCCGAGTCCACGCACGTCACCGAGCCCGAGCGGGCCGCGTTGAAGAAGCTGCGCGACGCCGGGCTGTCCGACGTGTTCCCGCGGCCGCTGAAGTACGACCACCCGTTCACGTACTGGGACTACCGCGCCGGGAATTTCCCCAACAACAAGGGAATGCGCATCGATCTCGTCTACGGGAACGAGGTTTTCGCCAAGGCGGTCACCGATTCCTACGTGGACCGCGAAGCCCGCAAGGGCAAGGGACCGTCCGACCACGCGCCGATCGTCGTGGATCTGGAGCTGGATCCGGAGCGGTAAGAACTCAAGCCTCGGTGGCGGCGCGGTGCAGCTTTCGCAGCGCGCGCACCGCCGTCACCGCGCGTTCCCGGTCCACGGCCTGCACGGCCATCACCGAGAAGTACTCGTCGTCCGGCAGTTCCAGCCGAGCCCACGAAGCACCGTCGGGAAAGCTGATCGACAGCACTTGATCCCACGTAAACGCGCGGCGCGCGAGCACATTGCGGACCTCGATCCCGGTGGCGTCCGCGCGGACCCGCGCATTGCCGAACAGCATCGTGCCCGCCGACAGCGCGACGCCGATGCCGATCATCGCGATCTGGTCCGACGCCTCGAACACGACGCCGGTGTGCGAACTGCGCAGCAGGACCGCGACCACCACGAACGCCGCGAGCAGCGCCACCGCCAGCACGCTGCACATGATCAGCGCCCGGCGCGGCCGGATCACGAGGGTGGCCTGCTGCTCGGTCATCACGCTCACACGAATCCCCGCTCGGTCCACGGCTTGCCGAGGCCGCGCAGCACGTGCGCGGTGTCGAGCGCCGCCACGGCCGCCTCGTAACCCTTGTCCTCCACCGAGCCGGGCATGCCGGAGCGGTCCAGCGCCTGCTGTTCGGTGTCGCAGGTCAGCACGCCGTTGCCGACCGGAGTGCTCTCGTCGAGCGCGACCCGGGTGAGGCCGGCGGTGACCGCGTCGCACACGTACTCGAAGTGCGGGGTGCCGCCGCGGATCACGACGCCCAGCGCGACGACCGCGTCGTGGTTGCGGGCCAGCGCCTGCGCCGCGACCGGGAGCTCCACCGCGCCCGCGACGCGGATGACCGTGGGCTCTTCCTCCAGCCCGGCGTCCTTCGCCGCGGCGAGCGCGCGCTCGAGCAGCACGTCGGTGATCTTCGCGTTCCACCGCGTCGCGACGACCGCCAGCCGCAGGGACTTGCAGTCGCGCAGGTCGAGCGCGGCGTCCGGCCGCCCCTCGCCGCTCATCGCGTGGTGTCCTCCTCGGTGCCCGGGTCGGACGCGCCGACCTGGTCGTAGTGCTCGAGCTGGCTGAGGTCGTGCCCCATCCGGTCGCGCTTCGTGCGCAGGTACCGCAGGTTTTCCGGGTTCGGCGAGATCGGCAGCGCGACCCGCCCGGTGACGCGCAGGCCGTAGCCCTCGAGGCCGACCCGCTTCGCCGGGTTGTTCGTGAGCAGCCGCATCGACCGGACGCCGAGGTCGCACAGGATCTGCGCGCCGGTGCCGTAGTCGCGCGCGTCCGCCGGGACGCCCAGCGCGAGGTTCGCGTCGACGGTGTCCGCGCCCGCGTCCTGCAGCTGGTAGGCCTGCAGCTTGTGCAGCAGGCCGATGCCGCGGCCCTCGTGCCCGCGGATGTACAGCACGACCCCGCGGCCCTCGTCGGCCACCTTCTGCAGCGCGGCGTCCAGCTGCGGGCCGCAGTCGCAGCGCAGCGAGCCGAACACGTCGCCGGTGAGGCATTCGGAGTGCACCCGGACCAGGATGTCCTCGCCGTCGCCGATTTCGCCGTACACGAAGGCGACGTGCTCGATCCCGTCGAGCAGGCTGTCGTACCCGACCGCGCGGAACGTGCCCGCGGCCAGCGGGATCCGCGCCTCGGCGACGCGTTCGACCTGCTTCTCGGTGCGCCGCCGGTAGGCGATCAGCTCCGCGATCGAGATGATCTTGAGGTCGTGGTCGGCGGCGAACACCTCCAGCTCGTCGCGCCGGGCCATGTCGCCCTCGTCCTTCTGCGACACGATCTCGCAGAGCACGCCCGCCGGGTGCAGCCCGGCCAGCCGGGCCAGGTCGATCGCCGCCTCGGTGTGGCCGGGACGGCGCAGCACGCCGCCCTCCTTGGCGCGCAGCGGCACCACGTGCCCGGGGCGGCGGAAGTCCTTCGCGGTGGCTTCGGGGTCGGCCAGCAGCCGGATGGTGTGCGCCCGGTCCACGGCGGAGATGCCGGTGCTGATGCCCTCGGCCGCGTCCACGGTCACGCTGTAGGCGGTGCCGCGGGCGTCCTGGTTCGTGTGGAACATCGGCGGCAGGTCGAGCCGGTCGGCCTCGGCCTCGGTCAGCGGGACGCAGATGTAGCCCGAGGTGTAGCGCACCATGAACGCGAGCAGCTCCGGCGTCGCCTTCTCGGCGGCGAAAATGAGGTCGCCCTCGTTCTCGCGGTCCTCGTCGTCGACGACCACCACGGCGCGCCCGGCGGCGATGTCCGCGATCGCGGCCTCGACCGCGTCCACGTCGACCGCCGCGCCCGCTCCGCACGGGGTCAGTCCCGTCTGCGGCCCGGCCGCCTTCGTCTCGCTCACGGGTGCTCCTTTGCTCCTGCCGCCAGGTGGATGTCACACATTGTGCGCGTTCGCCGCCACGTGTGGCGCAGTGAGCTTCTCCACGTATTTGGCGACGACGTCCACTTCGAGGTTCACGTGATCGCCTTCTTCCCGCCTGCCGAGGGTCGTCGCCTCGAGCGTGGTGGGGATCAACGCGACCGAAAACCGGTCCTCGGCGATGCTCGCGACGGTGAGCGAAACGCCGTCGACGGCGATCGAGCCCTTCTCCACGACGTACCGCGCCAAGGCCGGGGGCAGGGAGAACGTCGTCACGCCGCGCTCGTCGCGGGAGAGGAAGACGCCGGTGCCGTCGACGTGGCCCTGCATGATGTGCCCGCCGAGCCGTCCGCCCGCCGGGGTCGCGCGCTCGAGGTTCACCGCGTCGCCGACGGCCACCTTCGCGAGGCTCGAACGCTGGAGTGTCTCGTTCACCACATCGACGGTGAACTCGCCGCCGGAGACCGTGACGACGGTCAGGCAGACGCCGCTGACCGCGATCGAATCGCCGTGGCCCGCGTCCGAGGTGACCAGCGGGCCGCGCACGGTGAGCCGAGCCGCGTCGGTGAGCTGCTCTACCGCGGTGACCTCGCCGACCTCTTCGACAATTCCCGTGAACACTGCTGCCTCCTCGCCCGGCCACCGCCGTCGGTGGCCCCTCCATCCAACACCCGCCCGGCCCCGGGAGCTTCCCGGGCCGACGTCAGCTGACGCGGAGGCGGGCGGCCTGTTCGCGCAGCGCGGCGACGGCCCGGCCCGGGTCCTCGGCGCCGTAGACGGCCGAGCCCGCGACGAAGCAGTCGACGCCCGCTTCGGCGGCCTGTTCGATGGTGTCGGAGTTGATCCCGCCGTCGATCTCGACGACCAGCTTCAGGTGCCCGGTGTCGACCAGCCGGCGCGCGGTGCGCACCTTCTCCAGCACGTCGGCGATGAACGACTGCCCGCCGAAGCCCGGCTCGACCGACATGACCAGCAGCGTGTCGTAGTGCTTGAGGGTTTCGAGGTGCGGCTCGAGCGGAGTGCCCGGCTTGATCGACAGACCCGCCTTCGCACCCGCGGCGCGCAGGTTCTTCGCCAGCATGACCGGGTCCTTGGCGGCTTCCACGTGCACCGTGACGTTGTACGCGCCGGCCTCGGCGTACCCGATCGCCCAGCGGTCCGGGTCGTCGATCATCAGGTGGCAGTCGAGCGGCAGGTCGGTCGACTTCAGCAGCGACTGGACCACCGGCAGGCCGAGGGTCAGGTTGGGCACGAAGTGCGCGTCCATGACGTCCACGTGCACCCAGTCGGCCCGCGTCTCCCCGGGGTGCGCGACGGCCGCGATCTCCTCGCCGAGCTTGGCGAAGTCGGCGGACAGGATGCTGGGTGCGATGAGAGGTGAAGCCACGACCCGAGTGTAAGAGGACCCGGTTCCGGCCTGTTCACCGGCCGTGACCGCACCGGAGTTCGCTTTCCGGACACCGGGCGCTCATCCGGATTCTCCGTGTCGAACACATCGGCGAGCACTAATGGGTCACGTCCGGAAGTTCCGGACAAGAGGCACTTCGAGGAGAACCATGAGAACGGTCTTGGCAGGCCGCCGCAAGTGGCTGGCCGCGGGCGCGCTCGGCGTCGCGCTGGTCGCCGCCGCCCCGGTCGCGATCGCCGCGCAGGGCAACCAGGACGACCAGGGCGCGCGGGCCGCTTCGGCCGGCGCGGGCGACCGCACGCAGGAGGTCCGCCAGGCGATCCAGGGCGGGCACGCGCGCAACGTCATCCTGTTCATCGGCGACGGCATGGGCCAGTCCGAGATCACCTCGGCGCGCAACTACGAGCGCGGCGCGGCAGGCCGGCTCGCGATGGACGAGTTCCCGCTGACCGGCGACTACACCACGTACGCGGTCGAGAAGGGCAACCCGGCGAAGCCGGACTACGTCACCGACTCCGCGGCGTCGGGCACCGGCTGGGCGACCGGCACGAAGACCTACAACGGCGCGATTTCCGTGGACGCCTACGGCAACCCGGTCCCGACGCTGCTCGAACTCGCCAAGCGCAGCGGCCTGCGCACCGGCGACGTGACCACCGCCGAGGTCCAGGACGCGACCCCGGCCGTGCTCGGCGCGCACGTCGTCGACCGCGACTGCAAGGGCCCGGACGAGACGACCAAGAAGTGCGCGCGGAACGCCAAGGAGAACGGCGGCGCGGGCTCGATCTCCGAGCAGCTCGTGCAGACCCGCCCGGACGTGCTCCTGGGCGGCGGCGCGAAGTACTTCGACCAGAAGGCGACTGCCGGGCAGTTCAAGGGGAAGCCGGTTCTGGAGCAGGCCAAGGCTGCTGGCTACAACGTGGTCAACACCGCGGACGACCTGGCCAAGGCTCGTCCGGGCCAGCCGCTGCTCGGGCTGTTCGCGCCGGGCAACCTGCCGGTGAACTGGACTGGTCCGAAGGCGACGCAGGGCGGTACCGCGCCGACTCGGTGCACCGCGAACCCGGCGCTGCCGAAGACACAGCCGAAGCTGGTGGCGCAGACGCAGAAGGCGTTGCAGTTACTGGAGGATCGCCGCAGCAACAAGGGGTTCTTCCTGCAGGTCGAGGGTGCGTCGATCGACAAGCAGGACCACGCGGCTGATCCCTGTGGGCAGATCGGCGAGACGATCGATTTCGACGCTGCGGTCGCGGCTGGGCTGGCTTACGCGCGCAGCCACACTGACACGCTGGTTGTGGTGACCGCGGATCACGGGCACACCAGTCAGATCGTGTCCAACGACGCCAAGACTCCCGGCCAGACCGCCACGCTGATCACCAACGAGGGCGCGAACATGACCCTCAACTACGGCACGGCGCTGCCCGGTTCGTCGATGGAGCACACCGGCACGCAGGTCCGCATCGCGGCTTACGGGCCGCAGGCGGCGAATGTCGTTGGGCTGACCAACCAGACCGACCTGTTCGGCACGGTGAAGCGCGCTCTTCGCCTGCGCTGAGCCTGAAGTCCGTGAAGGGCTCCTTGAGGGAATCTGATTCCCGCAAGGAGCCCTTCACGACTTTTTACGCGGGCGAGGGCAGCAAGTCGAGCGGCTCCGACCAGGGGCGGCGCGGGTCGAGCCGGTGGAGACGAACGCCCGCCTCGGCCAAGGTGTCCAGGTGCCGCTGCCAGGCCGGGTGGTGCTCCCGGGTCGGCTGGATCTGGTAAGCGACGACGATGGTGATCCCTGGCGCGCCAAGGACATCGCCGAGCAACGTGAGCGCTTGGTTGTCCGCGATCCCCAGCGCCAGCTTCGCCACCGAGTTCGCCGAGGCGGGCGCGAAAAGGAACACCTTCGGATCCGGATGCGGGCGCGGCTCGCCGGGGAGGCGGGACGTGCTGCGCACCGGAAGGTCCGTGGTGGCTTCGAGTTCGCCCAAACCGCCGGTGGCTTTCAGCCAGCCCCAGGCCGTGGGCGTCAGGGTGATGGCGAGCCGCCAGCCTCGGGCGACCGCTGGTTTCGCCAGCTCGTCGGTGAACCGGGTGTCCAGTCCGCCGCACGAGCTGGCGACCAAACCTAGATCCGTCACGGTTTGCGCAGCACCGCGCAGAACATGGCGTCGGTGCCGTGTCGGTGGGGCCACAGCTGGACGTACGGGCCGTCGCCGAGCTGCGGGACGTCCGGGAAGAACTCGCGGGCGTCCACGATCTCGGACTTGGTCCGGCGGGCGGTTTCGCCTACCACGCCTTCGGTTTCGGCCAGATGCGGCGAGCACACGACGTAGGTGACGATGCCGCCCGGGCGCACCAGGTCGAGCGCCGCCATCAGCAGTTCGCCCTGCAGTTTGGTGAGGTCCGCGACGTCCGACGGCTTGCGGCGCCACCGGGCCTCGGGGCGGCGGCGCAGTGCGCCCAGGCCGCTGCACGGGGCGTCGACCAGGATCCGGTCGTAGCCCGGTTCGAGGCCGGATTCGCGGCCGTCGGCGACGTGCACGGTGGCGGGCAGGCCCTCGGTGGCGTTCTCGATCAGCCGGGCCCGGTGCGGGGCTTTCTCGACGGCGTCCACGTGCGCGCCGCTGATCTTGGCCAGCGCGCCGAGCAGCGCCGCTTTGCCGCCGGGGCCCGCGCACAGGTCCAGCCAGCGCTCGTCGGAGCCTTCCAGCGGGACCTTGGTGACGGCGATGGCGCACAGCTGGCTGCCTTCGTCCTGCACCGCGGCGAGGCGTTCGCGGACCGGTTCCGCGTCGGCCGGGTCGCCCGCGCCGGCCGGCAAGTGCACGCCGTAGGGCGAGTACGGCGCGGGGTCGCCGCCGGTGATGGCGGCCAGTTCGTCGGCGCTGATCTCGCCGGGGCGCGCGACCAGGTGCACCGCGGGGCGGGCGTCGTCCGCTTCGAGGGCGGCTTTCAGCTCAGCGCCCTTGTCCCCCAACGCTTCCGCGAACGACCGCGCGACCCAGCGCGGGTGCGCGGTGCGGAGCGCGTACGCGCCGATCGGGTCGGTGGCCTCGTCCGGCGACAGTTCGTCAAGCCACTGCGCCTCGTCCTTTGTGGACACGGCGCGCAGGATGGCGTTCGCGAATCCCGTTGCCCAGGAACCGGCTTCGGCGCGCACGAGGTCCACAGTGGACCCGACGGAGGCGTGCTCCGGGATCCGGGTGCGCAGCAGCTGGTAGGCGCCGAGGCGCAGCGCGTCGAGCACCACCGGGTCGGTCTTCTCGATCGGCCGGTCGGCGCACGCGGCGATCACCGCGTCGAGCAGGCCCTGCGCGCGGGCGGTGCCGTACGTCAGCTCAGTGGCCAGCGCGGCGTCGCGACCGCTCACCCGGCGTTCCCGCAGCAGCTGCGGGAGGACGAGGTTGGCGTACGCGTCCTTCTCGCGGACGGCGCGCAGCACGTCGAACGCGACCTGGCGAGCCGGGTCGATCTCCGGCGGACGCCGCGGTCCCTGTTTGCGCGGAGCCGGACGGCCCCGCTGCGGCCGCGACGGCCGCCGTTCTCCACGCTCGTTCACTGGAGGCGCTCTCCTTCGTCGATCCTCGTGCCGCGCGCCCAGTCGGTGGCCGCCATCCGTTTCTTTCCGGCCGCCTGGACCTCGCCCAGCCGCACCGGTTTCGTCGCCGTGCCCACGAGCACGCGCTTGCGCTCGACCACCAGCTCGCCCGGCCGCGGACCGGGTTCGTCGAGCACGGTGACCGGCCCCAGCTTGAACCGCTCGCCGCGGAACTCCGCCCACGCGCCGGGATCCGGCGTCACCGAACGGATGTGCCGGTCGACCGCGGAAGCCGGGTCGGCGAACGACACGCGCGCGTCCTCGACCGTCACCTTCGGCGCGTAGCTCATGCCCTCGCCCGGCTGCTCGACCGCGCGGAGCGTGCCGTCCTCGATACCGTCCACCGTGGACACCAGCAGGTGCGCCCCGGACTCGGCGAGCCTGCCGAGCAGCGCGCCGGACGTGTCCTCCGGGCCGATCGGCTCGGTCACCACGCCGAACACCGGCCCCGCGTCGAGCTCCTTCACGATCCGGAAGGTGGACGCGCCGGTCATCTCGTCCCCCGCGCGGATCGCCGCCTGCACCGGCGCCGCGCCGCGCCACGCGGGCAGCAGCGAGAAGTGCAGGTTGACCCAGCCGTGCACCGGGATGTCGAGCGCGGACTGCGGCAGCAGCGCCCCGTACGCGACGACCGGGCAGACATCCGGCGCCAGCTCGCGCAGGCGAGCGAGAAACGCCGGGTCACCGGCCCGCGAGGGAGTGAGCACCTCGATGCCGTGCTCGTCGGCGAGGGCGCCCACCGGGGACCGCAGCACCTTGCGCCCGCGCCCGGCCTGGGCGTCCGGCCGCGTGACGACAGCGACGACCTCGTGCCGCTCGGACTCGATCAGCGCGCGCAACGACGGCACGGCAGGTTCCGGGGTGCCGGCGAAAACGAGACGCATCACCGCACCTCCGGAAAGGAAAAGGGGATTTCAGGCTGGTCGGACATCGGAAGCGAGTCTAGAAGACCCCCGTCCCGGCGGCGCGGCGCGGGCAGCCAGCCGCGGCGGGCGCCAGGATCGGGTATATGACCACGCTGAAGGCGACCCTGCACGACGACCTGACGACCGCGATCAAGGCAAGGGACCAGCTGCGCTCGGCAACCCTGCGGCTGACCCTCTCGGCGATCGGCTACGAAGAAACCGCAGGCGACAGCGCTCGCGAACTCTCCGACGACGAGGTACTGAAAATCATCACCCGAGAGGTGAAGAAACGCCGCGACGCCGCCGAAGCCTTCGACAAGGCAGGCCGAGCAGACTCAGCGGAACGCGAACGAGCCGAAGCAGAGGTCCTCACGGCCTACCTGCCCGCCCAACTGTCGGACGACGAGCTTCGCACCCTCGTCACGGAGGCGGTGACCGAAACCGGCGCCTCCGGAATGGCCGGAATGGGCGCGGTGATGAAGGCGGTACAGCTAAAGTTCGCCGGCCGCGCCGAAGGCTCCCGCGTCGCCGCCGAGGTGAAACGCCAACTCTCCGCCAGCTAACGCACACCTCTCCGCCCCTCACGCCCACGCCCCGCCGCCCGGGATGCGCCCCAATGTGGCATTGGGTGCGTCAGACGCAACGAACGCCACATTGGGTGCGTCGCATGCACCCAATGCCACATTGGGGCGCTACCAGCGCACACCGCCCCACTCAAAGCAGCAACGCCAGAGCCACGCAACAAACCGCCGCCGCTGCACCAACCATCGACGCACCAACCAAACCGCCGCCGATGCGCCCAACCACCGGGGGCACCCAGCCCCTCCCCCAACCCCGATACGAAGCCTCCCTGCGGGCGGTGGGTGCTTGTCAAGGCATCTTTCCCGCCTTGACAAGCACCCACCGCCCGTCAGCACAATGAAACTTCGGGGTGCCCCACGCAACCAGGGGACGGCAACGTCGCCCGCCAGGGCGACGAGCCGAACCCCCACCCACGAACACCGGTTCCGCCCCCACGACAGAACCGATGCCCACCCTCATTTCGACGCCATCACCACCGCAGCCACAGTCGCCAACCCCCCAACCCCAGCAACCCCCACAACCAACCCGGAAATCGCCGCCACAGACGCGGCCACCCGAACCGCCACCCCAGCGATCCACCGCAACACCCGAATCACCGCCACCAGCACGACCAACGCAAGCACCAGCACCCCCGCAGACACGCCCTGCCCGCCGCCCTGCGCGACGGCCAGCACGGTGTTCACGACCGCACCTGTATCCGCGGTTCGCGCAGGTTCTCCCGCCCGAACTCGCGAATGTTCTCGTACGCGCGCTGCCGCATTTCCTCGCGCGCCCGCACCCGACGGCGTTCCGAACCCAGCTGCCACACCCAGCGCCAGCCGACGGCCGTCGCGACGACGGAACCGGCGAGGGTCACCAGGAAGGCCTGTCCGGCGAGGCCGTGGAGCGAGTCGAGGCTCAGCAGCACCAGCACCGCCCACACCTGTGCGACGGTGAACGGGACGACCAGAGCGGCCGCGTACACCCCCCGACGCCAGCGAACCGGCTGAGGAGCGGGAAGAAACGGTTCCATGACTGCCTCCCTCGGTGGTGTGTTTCCAGAAAACCCCGGCCGCGCCGGGAAATCTGTGTCAGCTGACACGTTCAGCGAGCAAGCCGCCGCAGTTCCGCGAGCCGGTGGATGGTCACCTGGCCGCGCGCGGTGCTGATCACCCCCTGGCGGCGGAGCTCCCGCGTCACCCTGGCCCACGATTCGCGCGAAATCGCCGCGGTCATCGCGAGTTCCGCTTGCGTGCCGGGTACCGCGACCTCGATGTCCGTGCCGCGCTTCACGCCGTGCTGCACCGCCAGCTGCATCAGCTGCGCGGCCACGCGGCGGGTGGTTGTCCCGCCGCCGAGATCGAGCCATTGCCGTCCGACGTCGCGCATCCGGTCGGCCAGCACTCGCACCAGCGCCCAGGAAATCGCCGCCTCGCGCCGGCACAGCGCGACGAACCGCGCGGCGGGCACGACCAGGACGTCCAGTTCGTCGAGCGCTTGCACCGTCGCCGACCTCCGTCCGCCGTCGATCACGGCCAGTTCGCCGATCACCTCGCCCGCGCCGCGGACGCCGACCACGACCTCGCGCCCGTCCGGCGTCGCGTTGGTGATCCGGACGTGGCCGGCCAGCAGGAGAAGCACCACCGAGGCCTGTTCGCCTTCGCGGCAGAGGACGTCCCCGCGCCGGTAGGCCTTGCGGACGGAAAGCTCTTCGAACTTCGCGCGGTCCGCGGCGCCCAGCGCCGGCCAGAACCCGATCGCTTCCACGGCGGTCCCCCCTCCTCGTCGTCGGCCGGACCGTTCAGGCGATCAGTCCCGCTCCCGGCCGGACGGCGTCGGTGGTGCGGACCCAGCCGCGCGTCCGCTGGCCGCCGACGCGCACGTGGAAGGCGTGGGCGAAAGAGCTGCGGTCGATCCCGGCGTAGCCGTGCCGGACGACCGAGCGGTGGATCGCGTTGGAGACGACCAGCGCGAGCGGTCCCGTGGAACCGCGGAGCCTGCGTCTCAGATCAGGGGCGTCGAGGAGCCGGCAGGCGATGTCGATGTCCTCGCCGTACGGTCCGTGCGCGTCGTAGTGCACCTCTCCGGCGTGCACCGAAACCCGCAGGCGGAAAGCCAGTTCGGGGTCCTGGTCGCCGTGCCGGGCGAGCAGTTCGGCCAGCGCCGGCACGACGCGGGCGAGCAGGACGGTCTTCGGCACCTCGTCGACCGGGCGGACCAGGCACAGCGCCCCGTCGCCCCGGTCCACGAACGGATCCCGGAACTCCTCCGTGATGCCCCCGGCCCGGAACGCCTCGTCGAGCAGGGCGAACAGGACCGAACGGAGCCCGGCCCGAGCCGGGTTCGTACGGGTGGTCGACCCTTCGATGTCGACGACCACGATGGCTCGGTGCACTGGCGCCGGTACTGCTGAGGTGTCCATGACCGCCCCCTTATTTCAGGAAGCTACTGAAATCTAGTAGACTTTCACAGCAGCTACTATAAGGCTGGACCCGGACTGAAACAACGGTGTCGCGCACACGACATCTGCGGTTCAACTGCGGGACCGGCCCCACCTGGGCAACCCCTGAATGCGCGCCGACACTCGACCCCGGCCCGTCCGGCTATCCCGGCCTCCCGGGTGTAGAATCCCCGCCATTCACGTCTGACTGAACTTCACTGAAGGGTCTGAAGTCGTGTCTCAGCCCAACCCCGCGCTCGCCGCTCGCCTGCGTACCCTGCGCAAGGAGAGCTGGTCCGACGTGGTGCTCACCCAGAAGCAGCTCGCCGAGGCCTTCGGCGTGAGCACCGGCCTGCTGTCGTCGTGGGAGAACGTGGCGAAACCGGTGACGCCCCCGCAGCCGCGGCTCGAGGCGTACGCGACCTTTTTCAGCACCCGCCGTTCGGTGCAGGGCCGCAAACTTCATCTCCTGGACCTCGAAGAGCTGACCGACGACGAGCACACCGTCCGCAAGGAACTGCTCGCGGAGCTGCAGGCGCTGCGCGGCGACCTCGACGACCCGCCCGCCCAGCCGGTCTTCGCCCCGTCGAGCCTGTGGCACTTCCCGCCGAACCAGGACATCGTGATCGTCTGCGCGCAGCTGCCGGAGAAGTACCGGATCGCCTACACCGACCCGGCCAGCCCGGACTACGTGAACCTCTACACCTACGCCGACCCGGACGCGCTGCTCGAGCTCTACGGCCACATCCGCGCGTGCAACCCGGCGAACGAGGTCACCTTCCGCACCACCGACCAGAACACGACGCTGTCGGCGGACGAGTACACCGCGCACCTGGTGCTGCTCGGCGGCGTCGACTGGAACCCGCAGACCCGCGCGCTGCTCGACCGGGTCGACGTGCCGGTCCGCCAGATCAGCCGCAAGGGCGACGAGGAACAGCGGGAGACCGGCTTCGAAGTGACCCGCCCCGACGGGACCACCGAACTGTTCAGCGCCAAACTGCGCGACGGCGCTCTGATCGAAGACGTCGCGCACTTCTACCACGGCGTCAGCCCGCTCAACCGCAAGCGCACTGTGACCGTGTGCAACGGAATGTACGGCCGCGGCACCCTCGGGGCCGTACGAGCGCTGACCGACCGCCGCTTCCGCGACCGCAACCAGGCCTACCTGGACCAGCGCTTCGCGGGCGCGGATTCCTTCAGCATCATCAGCCGGGTCCCGGTCTTCGACAACCAGGGGCTCACCCCGGACTGGACCCTGCCAGAAAACCGGCTGCACGAATGGCCAGAATCGAGCCACCCATGACCGCGACCGTCGCCGCGCCGGCGCAGCACACGACGCATCAGCGCCTGCTGCATCACGTCGCCGCCGATGACGCGCCGCAGGCCCAGCTGGACGCGATCGTCGTGCCCAACGGGCGCCCCGCCGCCTACCTCAAGGACGCGTTCCGCGCCGCCCGCGAACTCGACGCCACGCTTTTGCTGCTGTGCAGCAAGAACGCGCGCGCCACCGACGCGGTCCTCGCCGCGAAGCGCGAAGGGGTGCGCGTCCGCGCGATCGACACCGACGAGGCCGCCGGTCTCGGCGCCGTCCCGCCGTTCGAGGCGAACCAGCTGCTGCAGCGCCAGCGGAAGGCCCGCATGCTGCGCCGGGCCGACACGAGCTTCAAACGCAACCTGGGCGTGCTCGTCGCCGACCTCGCGGGCTGGCAGCGCATCCTCTTCCTCGACGACGACATCCACCTCTCGCGCCCCGGCGACCTGCGCGCGGCGGCGGGCCTGCTCGACGAGTACGCGGCGGTCGGCCTCGCCAACACCGGCATGCCGGACAACTCCGTGGTGTGCCACGCCTACCGCGAGTCCGGAGGAAAGCAGGACACGTTCGTCGGCGGCGGCGCGCTGGTCGTCGGGAAAGACGCGTACACCTCGTTCTTCCCGGACATCTACAACGAGGACTGGTTCTTTCTCCTCGGCGACACCGGCCTGCGCGCCACCGCGGTCACCGGGACCGCCTACCAGGGCGACTACGACCCCTATCGCGACACCGCGCGCGCCCGGTCCGAAGAGCTGGGCGACACGCTCGCCGAAGGCATTTATTGCTTGCTGGACAACGGTCTCAGCATCGCCGACGCGACCGTCGCGTACTGGAAGGGCTTCCTGGAAAGCCGCCGGGCGTTCATCCGCACGACGCTGCAGCAGGTCCGCGACGCACCGCACCTGACCGGCGCGCGCGAGGAACGGATGATCGCGGCGCTGAAGGCCGCGTGCGGACGCAGCCTGCTGATCGAGCCGGAATTGTGCGTCGAGTACCTGCGAGCCTGGCAGCAGGACCGGGAGACGTGGCAGACGCATCTCGAGTCGCTGCGCGCGCGGCACGATGCGGCGGACGACCCGGACGCCGCGTTCCGGACGCTCGGGATTTCGGAGATCGTGCACAAGTCCTGAAGGTTCAGCGTTCGCCGCACGTGCGGCTGGCCAGCGGCGCGGGACGGTCGTCCGGCAGGCTTTTGACGAGCACGTGGCAACGCTCGGCTTCAGTCACCGTGCGCCCGTCCGGCGACACCCGCTCCGCGTAGCAGACGACCGTGCCGTGGCCCCAGTCGTGGTAGCCGAGGCGGCGGTACAGCCGGGCGGCGCGGGTGTTGTCCGTGCGGACCGCGAGCGCGCCGAGCGCGTGCCCGTGGCCGACCAGGTAGTCCTCGGCCGCGCGCACGAGAGCCGCGCCGATGCCCCGGTTGCGCGCCTCCGGGGCCACTTCCAGGCGGTTCAGCAGCGGAACGCCCGGCAGATGCCCGCGGATCGGCGGTTCCTCGGCGTCCTCGAGCCAGAGGTACACGGACCCGACCGGCCGCGCGGAGCACCACGCGGCGAACAGGACGCCGAGGCCCTTCGCCTGCCGGGTGAGCCGGTCCTCGAAAAACCCCCGGTCGCCGAGGGTCTCCGCCAGCGCCGCGAGATCCGCCTGCTCAGCTGGCCGGATCGAGACGTCGCCCATCAACGCCGGCTCCTGTCCGCGGGACCGGGGCGCACGGGCGGGAGGCCCGGGCCGCGGTCCTGATCTTGGCTGCTGGGCCTCAAGACTAGGTGCGCGCCCGGCAGACGCGAAGACGGCGAACGCCGCAGCGCGCTCCGGCGAACGGAGCAACCGGCCGCCCGGCGTCCTCGCCGCCCTCCCCCGGTTTCCACGTCCCCAATACACCCCGGGACGAACCGGTTCAAACGGTGACCGGGCAGTAGTGCGGAAAGCCGTTTCGGCCGCGGGGCTGGGTGCGGGAATGCGCGGCGGAAGGGAGGGGATTTGGCGGATCCAGCGGTATGCGCGGGTTCGCGCGGCGGCGGATCCGGCCTCTTTCCGGTCGGATGAGCCTCGCCACTACCCCAGCCCGACCGGTTCCTGGCAGCGGGCCAGCCAGTCCTGCTCGCGGGCTTCACGGTTGCTGATCCGGCCTCTGTTCAGGTCGGATGAGCAGGGCCGAACGTGCCGTCGAATTCCGCCTAGATCAGGTCCAGCGGGTCCAGTTGCACCCGTACCGGCTCGACCGCTTTCCGGGCATCGCGGCGGGCCACCGCGTCGCGGACCACCGCCGCCAGGGCGCGGCCGTCCGGGCGGGCCACTCGTACTAGCGCCCGCTCGCGTTCCGCGTTGCCCTCGTCGTCGTAGTCGCCGAGCGGGACCGGGCCGAGCACCTCGCCGCTGTCCGGCAGCGGGAGGTCGTCCAGCACGCTCGCCACCGCGGCCGGGCTTCCCTCGACGCTCGCCATCCGCATCGCGGGCGGGAAACCCAGCTCCCGGCGCTGTTCCAGTTCCTGGCTCGCGTGCCAGCCCGGATCCCAGCGCACCAGCGCCTGCACGACCGCCAGCCCGGCTTCCGCGCCGACGATCACCCGGCCCCCGCTCGACGCCGGGCGCACCAGCGCTCCGGCGGCCATCCAGCGGCGGAGCGTTTCCTCCGCGGCCCGCAAATCCTGACGTCCGAGCAACGCCCAGCCGTCCAGCAGCAGCGCCGCTCCGTATCCGCCCTCGGCGACCGGCTCCGCACCCGGCGTGCACACCACCAAAGCCGGGCGGCCCGGGACGGTCGCCAGGACCTCGGCGGCGCCGGAGGTCCGGACCGGAACCCCGGGGAACGCCCGGCCCAGCTCTTCGGCAGTGCGTTTCGCGCCGACCACCACGGCCCGCAACCGGACGGAACCGCAAGCGGGGCAACGGAAAGCGGTCTCCGGGACGCCGCACCACCGGCAGGCGGGCGGACGCGGGGCACCGTCGGCCGAACCGCCGGGCAGGGCGAGCGGACCGGCGCAGCGACGGCAATGGGCGGGCGTCCGGCATTGGCCGCAGGACAATCCGGGGACGTAACCGCGGCGCGGAACCTGGACCAAAGCCGGTAATCCAGCGGCGAAAGCCTGGCGCGCGGCCTCGAAAGCGACCGCCGGAAGCCGGGCGACCCGCGCTGCTTCGTCACGGGCAATGTCGAAGTCTTCGCCCACCGGAGTCACGCGCGGGGCCGCGGCGCGGAGTTCGGTGCGATCGGCCTGGATCTGTTGCGCCCAGCCGGATTCCACGAGCAGCTGAGCCTCGGCGGTCCGGGCGAATCCGCCGACCAGGAAGGCGGATTTCGTGGCGTGCGCCCGATCCATCAGCACATCCCGCACGTGCGGATACGGGGCATGCGGATCCAGGTGCAGATCGTCGCCGTCGTCCCAGACGACGAACAGACCGGGATCGGCGACGGGCGCGAACATCGCCGCGCGAGTGCCGACGACGACGCGGACCGCGCCGCGCAGCACGGAAAGCCAGCGCCGGTACCGTTCGGCCGGGCCCAAACCGGCGATCAGCGCGGCGACGCCCTGCTCCCCCACCAACTCGATGCACGCCTCGTGCACCCTGGTCAGGTCTCGGTGGTCCGGGACTACCAGGACCGCGCCCCGGCCTTGAGCCGCCGCGGTCGCGGCCGCTTCGGCGAGGCGGCGGGGCCAGTCTTCGCCGGGGAGGGCTTGCCAGACGGCGTTCGCTTGCCGGGATTCGGCGATCGCTTCCAGGAAAGCCTCGCCGCGCTGGTAGCGGGACCAGGCGGAGACGTCCGGGGCTTCTGGCGCGGGGGCCGGTTCTGCGGGTGGTTCGGCTTCTACCTTCGCGTGCCGTGGGGGCAGGGCCAGGCGCAGGACGTCGGAGAGGGTTCCGGCGTAGCGGTCGGCTACCGAGCGGCAGACGGCGTGCAGCGACGGCGGGAGGACGGGTTCGCTCGAGGTGACCCGTTCCAGGTAGGCGAGTTTGCGCTCGTAGTCCGTCGTGTCGGTGCGTTCGATGAGGTAGCCGTCGACGAGCTGACCGGCGAAGCGGACTCGGACTCGGCAGCCCGGGACCGCGGATTCGTGCAGTTTTTCCGGGACTTGGTAGTCGAAGGTGCGGTCCAGGTGGGCCAGGGGGATGTCTACGGCGATCGTCGCTACCGGGAGTTCCGGGGCTGGGGTTTGCTGGCCTTTGCGGGAGCGGGTCGGTGTGCGGGGGGTCTTTCTCGCCGGGGTGGCCTTCGGCTCCGGGGCGGAGCGCGGAGGCTCCGGGAGGTCCCATAGGGGGGTGGGTTCGGAGCTGGTCACTTGGAGATCTCTACCAGACGGCGGCGACAGGTCTGTCGGCGATGGGAGGTTCCGGTTTTGCTGGGGCCCGGTGGTGGCGTGGGGCACCCCGAAGTTTGATTGTGCTGACGGTTCGGGGGTGCTTGTCAAGGCGGGAAAGATGCCTTGACAAGCACCCCCGAACCGCAGGGCGGCTTCGTATCGGGGTTGGGGGGATGGCCGGGTGCCACGCTGTTTGGGTGCATCAGCGGCGGTTTTTACGCGGCTTGGGTGCATGGGGGCGTTGGGGGGCGCGGCGTGCGGATAGGGCCCCAATGTGGCATTGGGTGCATGCGACGCACCCAATGTGGCGTTCGTTGCGTCTGACGCACCCAATGCCACATTGGGGCGCACCCCCGGCGGCGGGCGGCGGGCGGCGGGCGGGTCGTGAGGGGAACCCTCACGGACTCAGAGTCCCTCAGGGTTCCCCTCACGGAATCTCGGCTTCGCCCGAAAGCTGTGAAGGGCCCCTTGAGGGAATTAGATTCCCTCAAGGGGCCCTTCACGGACCACGAAACTGATCAGGCGCCGGCCAGGGAGCGCAGGGCGTCGGCGCGGGCGGTGCTTTCCCACGGCAGGTTCAGGTCGGGGCGGCCGAAGTGGCCGTATGCCGCGGTGGGGGCGTAGATCGGGCGCAGCAGGTCCAGGTCGCGGATGATCGCGGCGGGACGCAGGTCGAAGACCTCGCTGATGGCCGACTGGATCTTGCTCGGGTCGACCGTTTCGGTGCCGAAGGTCTCGACGAACAGGCCCACGGGAGCGGCCTTGCCGATGGCGTACGCCACCTGCACCTCGACTCGTCCGGCGAGGCCCGCGGCGACGACGTTCTTGGCGACCCAGCGCATCGCGTAGGCGGCCGAACGGTCCACCTTGGACGGGTCCTTGCCGGAGAACGCGCCGCCGCCGTGGCGGGCCATGCCGCCGTAGGTGTCGACGATGATCTTGCGGCCGGTGAGCCCGGCGTCGCCCATCGGGCCGCCGATCACGAAGCGGCCGGTGGGGTTCACCAGGAGGCGGGTGCTGTCCGTGTCTAGGCCGAGGTCGGCCAGCTCCGGCTCCACGACGTGCTTGCGCACATCGACGCCGAGCATCTGCTCCAGGTCGATCCCGTCCGCGTGCTGGGTGGACACCACGACGGTGTCGAGCCGCACCGGCTGCTCGCCCGCGTACTCGATGGTGACCTGGGTCTTGCCGTCCGGACGCAGGTACGGCAGCACGCCGTCCTTGCGGACCGCGGTCAGCCGGCGCGACAGGCGGTGCGCGAGCGCGATCGGGAGCGGCATCAGCTCGGGCGTGTCCGAGCAGGCGTAGCCGAACATCAGACCCTGGTCGCCCGCGCCCTGGCGGTTGATCTCGTCCTCGTCCGATTCCACCCGCGACTCGTACGCCGTGTCGACGCCCTGGGCGATGTCCGGCGACTGCGACCCGATCGCGACGTTCACGCCGCAGGAGTTGCCGTCGAAGCCCTTGGCCGACGAGTCGTAGCCGATGCGCAGGATGACGTCCCGCACGATGGTGGGGATGTCCGCGTACGCCTCGGTCGTCACCTCGCCCGCGACGTGCACCTGACCCGTCGTGATCAGGGTCTCGACGGCGACCCGGCTGCGCGGGTCCTTGGTCAGCAGGCCGTCGAGGATCGAGTCGCTGATGGCGTCACAGATCTTGTCGGGGTGGCCTTCCGTCACGGATTCCGACGTGAACAGCCTTTTCGTGGACGCAGACACGACCTCGTCACTTCCCTCGGTCAAGCGATGGCGCCCCACCGGATTTCAGGCGCTCCTGGCACAGCCCACCCTACCCAGCGGACCTGTAGCTACAGTCGACGCGCGAGCAACGCTGTTACGGCATCCCACAATGTGGCCGCCAGGCGGGCTTTGGCTCCCTGCGGGATGACCTGCTCGGTGCCGTCCGCGGCGAGCAGCCAGCCCGCGTTGTCCTCGGTGCCGAACGCCTTGCCGTTGCCGACCGCGTTGACCACGAGCAGGTCCGCGCCCTTGCGGCGGAGCTTGACGCGGGCGTGGTCGAGGACACTGCCGTTCTCGTCGCCGGTTTCTGCGGCGAAGCCCACCACGATCTGCCCGGAACGCCGCCCCTGCACCAGTTCGGCGAGGATGTCCGCGTTGCGGTCGAGCGTGATGACCGGGTCCGGGCTGTCGTCGGACTTCTTGATCTTGTGGTCGGCCAGCGTGGCGGGCCGGAAATCCGCGACCGCGGCGGCCATCACGACGACATCCGCGTCCGCCGCGGCGGAATGCATCGCTTTGCGCATTTCCTCCGCCGTGGACACGCGCTGCAGCGTCGCGCCCGCCGGGGACGGCAGTTCGTCGGTGTGCCCGGCGACCAGCGTCACCTCGGCTCCGCGCTGCGCGGCGACCCGGGCGAGTGCGAAGCCCTGTTTGCCGGACGAGCGGTTGCCCAGGTAGCGGACCGGGTCGAGCGGTTCCCGGGTGCCGCCCGCGGAGATCACCACGCGCAGGCCTTCGAGGTCCCGCGGCAGCGCCTTCGGCTCGGCGAGCAGCAGCCGGGCCAGGTCGACGATCTCGGCCGGGTCGGCGAGCCGTCCCTTGCCGGTGTCGACGCCGGTGAGCCTGCCCGCGGCGGGTTCGGTGACGACCGTGCCGCGCGAGCGCAGCAGCGCCACGTTGTCGCGGGTGGCCGGGTGCTCCCACATCTCGGTGTGCATCGCCGGGAAGAAAGCGACCGGGCACCGGGCGGTGAGCAGGGTGTTCGTCAGGAGGTCGTCGGCGAGCCCGTGCGCGGCCTTGGCCAGCAGGTTCGCGGTCGCCGGGACGACCAGCACGAGGTCGGCCTCTTTGCCGACCCGCACGTGCTGCACCTCGGGCACCTCGGTGAAGACCCCGGTGTGCACCGGGTTCCCGGACAGCGCCTCGAAGGTCGCCGCGCCGACGAAGTTCAGCGCGGCCTCGGTGGGCACGACGCGGACGTCGTGCCCGGTTTCGGTGAGGCCCCGCAGGACCTCGCACGCCTTGTAGGCGGCGATGCCGCCGCCCACGCCCAGGACGACCCTGGGCCTGGCGTCATTCACCCTCGGTGTGCTCGAGCAGCCCGCCGTGGATCTCGCGCAGCGCGATCGACAGCGGCTTCTCGCGGGGGCCGGGCTCGACCAGCGGGCCCACGTACTCCAGCAGGCCCTCGCCGAGCTGCGCGTAGTAGTCGTTGATCTGCCGCGCCCGCTTGGCCGAGTAGATCACCAGCGCGTACTTCGAGGAGACCTTTTCGAGCAGGTCGTCGATCGGCGGGTTGGTGATGCCTTCGAGCTCTTCCAGCGTCGCCTGTTGCACAGTCACTCGTGCTGCTCCGTATCGTCACATCGATCGGCGGCAGAATCGCCACCGCCGGTAATCAAGTCTAGCAACCGCCGCGCGGCGACCTCGACGTCGGCGTTCACGACCCGTTCGTCGAACTCCCCGGCCGCGGCCAGTTCGCGTTCCGCCTCGGCCAGCCGGGCGGCCACCGCGGCCTCGGTCTCGGTGCCCCGGCCGGTGAGCCTGCCGACCAGTTCCTCCCACGAGGGCGGCATCAGCATGACCAGCCGCGCCTCCGGCATCGCGGCCCGGACCTGGCGGGCGCCCTGCAGTTCGATCTCCAGGACCGCCGGACGGCCTTCCGCCAGCGCCTTCTCCACCGGCTCGCGCGGCGTCCCGTACCGGTTGCCCGCGAACTCGGCCCACTCCAGCAGCCGGTTCCCGGCCACCATCCGGTCGAACTCGGCGGAATCCACGAAATGGTAATGGTTTCCGTCGACCTCGCCCGGCCGCGGCGCCCGCGTCGTCACCGAAACGCTGAAGTACAGGTTCGGCTCGAGCCGGCGCAGCTGTCCCACCACACTCGACTTCCCGACTCCGGAAGGGCCGGAGACGACGGTGAGCCGGGGGCGGGAGATCTCTCCTGCCACCGGCTCACTGCCGCGGTCGGCGCCCCGGGTCACCGGGTAGTCCTGACCGACGCCGCTCACTCGCCGCTGAACTCGGCCAGCAGCGCCTTGCGCTGCCGGTCGCCGAGCCCGCGGAGCCTGCGGCTGGGGGCGATCTCCAGTCGTTCCATCGTCTGCTGGGCGCGCACCTTGCCGACGCCGGGGAGCGCCTCGAGCAAGGCCGAAACCTTCATCTTGCCGAGGACTTCGTTCTCCTCGGCCTGCTTCAGCACGTCGACCAGAGTGGTACCGCCCCGCTTCAGCCGCTCCTTCAGCTCAGCACGGATGCGGCGGGCGGCGGCGGCCTTCTCCAGCGCCGCAGCACGCTGTTCCTCTGTCAGCTGGGGAAGTGCCACGTTTTCCTCCGGTAGTTCTCACATCTGGGTGGGTGACGCGACGGTACCCACCCCTGAGCAGGGGCCACAATGCGGGGGTGGCTGGTGGAGCGCGATTCCGGGGCCTGCTATTGGCCTTTTTCGCGGAGTCCCGCCAACCGGCGGTTCACCTCTTGGGCCGCACGGCGTAACGCCGCGGTGTCCGGGCCGTGGCGCAGCAGGTCCCGCGACGAGGCCGGGAGCAGGCCCGGGAGCCCCTCGCCGAACACTGCCCGCAAATCCGCCTCAGTCGCCCCCTGCGCCCCGAAACCGGGCGCGAGCACCGGTCCGTTGAGCCGGCTCAGGTCGACTTCCCCAGGAGCCACAGTGGCCCCTACGACCACGCCGACGTCGCCGTAGGGCTCGTCACCTGCGTTGTGGTCCGCAGCAGCGTCTACGACGCTCTGAGCGACCGTACGGCCGTCTTCGAGCCGCGCGCGCTGCAACGCGTCCGCTTCCGGGTTGGACGTGCGCGCGAGGACGAAGAGGCCGTTGCCCGCTTCGCGCGCTGCCGTGACGGCCGCGTCGAGGGCGCCGAAGCCGAGGTACGGCGACACCGTGGCCGCGTCGGCGGTGAAAGCCGCCTTCTCGGCCACGTACGCCGCCGTGTAGGCCGCCATGGTCGAGCCGATGTCGCCCCGCTTGACGTCCAGCAGGACGAGCGCTCCGGCGTCGTGAGCGACGTCCACGACGCGTTCGAGCACCGCCACCCCGGCGGGCCCGAACGCCTCGAAGAACGCCGACTGCGGCTTCACGATCGCCGCCACCTCGCCCAGCGCCTCCGCGGCGCTGAGCGCGAAGCGTTCGAGCCCGCTGGCGTCGAGCGGCAGGCCCCACGCCTCGATCAGGCCCGGATGCGGGTCGATCCCGGCGCACAGCGACCCGCGCGCGGCCACTGCTTCGGCGAGCCGCGCCCCGAAGCGGGCGGTCACGACGTCGCCTTCAGCGCCGCCTGGAGGTCCTGCAGGCTGCGCACGCCGATGTCGCCGCGGATAAGCGCTTCGATGCCGTGCACGGCCGCCGCGGCGCCCTGCACCGTGGTGATGCACGGAATGTCGCGCGACACCGCGGCAGTGCGGATTTCGTAACCGTCCACGCGCGGTCCGCTGTTTCCGTACGGCGTGTTGATCACCATGTTGACGTCGCCGGCGAGGATCACGTCGACGATGTTCGGCTCGCCGGTGCCCGGGTCCGGCTCGGAGTGCTTGCGCACCACCGAACAGGCAACCCCGTTGCGCCGCAACACTTCCGCGGTACCGGACGTGGCCAGGATCTCGAAGCCGAGATCGGCCAGCCGCTTCACCGGGAACACCAGCGAACGCTTGTCGCGGTTGGCGACGGAGACGAATACCCGGCCCGAGGTGGGAAGGGATCCGTAAGCGCCGCTCTGCGATTTCGCGAATGCTTTCCCGAAGGAGGTGTCGACGCCCATGACCTCGCCGGTGGATTTCATTTCCGGGCCGAGCAGGGAGTCGACGCCGTGTCCTTCCGGCGTGCGGAACCGGTGGAACGGGAGCACGGCTTCCTTGACCGCGACCGGCGAGTCGGCGGGCATCCGGCCGCCGTCGCCCTCGGCGGGCAGCACGCCGGAAGCGCGCAGATCCTTGATCGTGGAGCCGGTCATCACCAGCGCCGCGGCCTTCGCCAGCGGCACCGCGGTCGCCTTGGAGACGAACGGGACCGTGCGCGAGGCACGCGGGTTGGCCTCCAGGACGTAGAGCACGTCGTCCTTGAGCGCGTACTGCACGTTCAGCAGGCCGCGGACGCCGACGCCGCGGGCGATGGCCTCGGTGGAGCGGCGGACCGCGTCGAGGTCCTGCGCGCCGAGGGTGATCGGCGGCAGGGCGCACGAGGAGTCGCCGGAGTGGATGCCGGCTTCCTCGATGTGCTCCATCACGCCGCCGAGGTAGAGGTCCTCGCCGTCGAACAGGGCGTCCACGTCGATCTCGATCGCGTCGTCGAGGAACCGGTCCACGAGCACCGGGTGCTCCGGCGTGACCTCGGTGGCGCGGCGGATGTAGCCGGCCAGGGACTCCTCGTCGTAGACGATCTCCATGCCGCGCCCGCCCAGCACGTAGGACGGGCGGACCAGCACCGGGTAGCCGATCTCGTCGGCGATCCGCTTCGCGCCCTCGAACGAGGTCGCCGTGCCGTACTTCGGCGCGGGCAGCCCGGCCTCGGACAGCACCTCGCCGAACGCGCCGCGGTCCTCGGCCAGGTCGATCGCCTCCGGCGGCGTCCCGACCACCGGCACCCCGGCGTCGGCGAGCCGCTGCGCGAGCCCGAGCGGGGTCTGCCCGCCCAGCTGCACGATCACGCCCGCCACCGTGCCGGACTGCTGCTCGGCGTGCACGACCTCGAGCACGTCCTCGAACGACAGCGGCTCGAAGTACAGCCGGTCGCTCGTGTCGTAGTCGGTCGACACGGTTTCCGGGTTGCAGTTGACCATCACGGCCTCGAACCCGGCCTCGCGCAACGCGATCGCCGCGTGCACGCAGGAGTAGTCGAACTCGATGCCCTGCCCGATCCGGTTCGGGCCGGACCCGAGGATCAGCACCTTCGGCTTGTCGCTCTGGACCGCGACCTCGGACGTCGCCGCCGGGTCGGTCTCGTAGGCCGAGTAGTGGTACGGGGTCTTCGCCGCGAACTCCGCCGCGCAGGTGTCGACCGTCTTGAACACCGGCCGCACGCCGAGCCGGTGCCGCAGCGCCCGCACGCCGTCCTCGCCCGCGAGTTCCGGGCGCAGCGCGGCGATCTGGCGGTCGGACAGGCCGGTGCGCTTCGCCCGCCGCAGCAGGTCGCCGTCGAGCACCGGGGCGTCGCGGACCTCCGCGCCGACCTCGCCGATCAGCGCGATCTGGTCGATGAACCACGGGTCGATCCCGCTCGCCTCATGCACCTGCTCGACCGTCGCGCCCAGCCGCAGCGCCAGTTCCACCTCGTAGAGGCGGCCTTCGTGCGGCGTGCGCAGCGAGTCCAAAGTGGACTCGACCGTCGCGCCCTCGGGGTCGGGCAGCGTCCAGAACCCGGTCGCCTTGGTCTCGATCGACCGCATCGCCTTCCCGAGCGCTTCGGGGAAACTGCGGCCGAACGACATCGCCTCGCCGACCGACTTCATGGTCGTGGTCAGCGTCGGGTCCGCACCGGGGAACTTCTCGAACGCGAACCGCGGCACCTTCACCACGACGTAGTCGAGCGCGGGCTCGAACGAGGCCGGGGTCTCGCCGGTGATGTCGTTGCGGATCTCGTCGAGCGTGTAGCCGATCGCCAGCTTCGCCGCGATCTTCGCGATCGGGAAACCGGTCGCCTTCGACGCCAGGGCGCTGGAACGGGACACGCGCGGGTTCATCTCGATCACGACCATCCGGCCGTCGACCGGGTTGAACGCGAACTGGATGTTGCAGCCACCGGTGTCCACGCCGACCTCGCGCAGCACGGCGATGCCGACGTCGCGCATCACCTGGTACTCGCGGTCGGTCAGGGTCATCGTCGGCGCGACGGTGACCGAGTCGCCGGTGTGCACGCCCATCGCGTCCACGTTCTCGATCGAGCACACGACCACGACGTTGTCGTGCTTGTCGCGCATCAGCTCGAGCTCGTACTCCTTCCAGCCGAGCACGCTCTCCTCGATCAGCACCTCGGTCACCGGGGACTCGGTGAGCCCGGTCGAGGCCAGCCGCTCCAGGTCCTCCGGCGTGTGCGCCATGCCCGAGCCGAGGCCGCCCATCGTGAACGACGGCCGGATGACGACCGGCAGGCCCAGTTCCGCGACCGTCTCGCGGACCTCGTCCATGTTGTGGCACACCCGGCTGCGCGGCACGTCCGCACCGATCTTGCGGACGATGTCCTTGAACTTCTGCCGGTCCTCGCCGCGCTGGATCGCGTCGATGTCCGCGCCGATCAGCTCCACGCCGTACTTCTCCAGCACGCCGCGCTCGTGCAGCGCCACCGCGCAGTTCAGCGCGGTCTGCCCGCCGAGCGTCGCCAGCAGCGCGTCGGGGCGCTCGGCCGCGATGACCTTCTCCACGAAGTCCGGCGTCACCGGCTCGATGTAGGTCGCGTCGGCGAACTCCGGATCCGTCATGATCGTCGCCGGATTCGAGTTCACCAGTGACACGCGCAGACCCTCGCTGCGCAGCACCCGGCAGGCCTGCGTGCCCGAGTAGTCGAACTCGGCCGCCTGCCCGATCACGATCGGCCCGGAGCCGATCACCAGCACGTGCTGGATGTCCGTCCTCTTCGGCATCAGGCCTTCTTCTCCATCAACTCAACGAACTCGTCGAACAGCGGCGCGGCGTCGTGCGGACCCGCGGCCGCTTCGGGGTGGTACTGCACGGAAAACGCGGGCACGTCGAAGGCGCGCACGCCCTCGACCGTGTCGTCGTTCGGGCAGTAGTGGCTGATTTGCGCGGCCCCGTAAGGGGAATCGAACCGCTGGCCCGGCTCGCCTTCGAGGGCGAAACCGTGGTTCTGCGCGGTGATCGCGACCCGTCCGGTCGCCACGTCGATCACCGGGATGTTGATCCCCCGGTGCCCGTAGCGCATCTTGTACGTGCCCAGACCCAGGGCGCGGCCGAGGATCTGGTTGCCGAAGCAGATGCCGAACAGCGGGATCCGCTGCTCCAGAACGGTTTTCGTCAGCGCCGTCGCGTGCGCCGTCGTCGCCGGGTCGCCCGGGCCGTTGGACAGGAACACCCCGTCCGGCTCCAGCGCCAGCAGGTCCTCCGCGCTCGTGCTCGAGGGCAGCACGTGCACCTCGATGCCCCGCTGCGTCATCAGCCGCGGCGTGTTCGATTTGATCCCCAGGTCCAGCGCCGCGACCCGGAACCGCTTTTCTCCTTGCGCGGCAACGACATACGGCTTGTCCGTGGAGACCTCGCCGGCGAGGTCCGCGCCCTTCATCTGCGGGCTCGCCAGGACCTGTTCGACCATCTGCTCGTCGCTGCCCAGTGCGTCGCCGGAGAACACGCCCGCGCGCATCGCGCCCTGTTCGCGCAGATGCCGCGTCAGCGTCCGGGTGTCCACCTCGGAAATCCCGACCACGCCTTGGCGCACCAGTTCCTCGTCGAGCGTGCGCTTCGCCCGCCAGCTCGACGGCGTGCGCGCGGGATCCCGCACCACGTAACCGGAAACCCAGATCCGGGCCGATTCGTCGTCCTCGTCGTTCCAGCCCGTGTTGCCGATCTGCGGCGCGGTCTGCACCACGATCTGCCGGTGGTACGACGGGTCGGTCAGCGTTTCCTGGTACCCCGTCATGCCGGTGCAGAACACCGCCTCGCCGAGGGTCCGCCCGCGCGCGCCGTACGCCGCGCCGCGGAACACCCGGCCGTCTTCGAGAACCAGGGCGGCGGGGCCGCGAGTGCCGGTGCTCACTGGGCACCTCCCTTGATGTCGTGATCGGAAAGTTCGTTGATCCACTGCGGATAGTCGTCGAGGTCGTCGCCGCGGAACCCGGTGTCCAGCGCGACGTCGCCGAGCTGCCAGGTGAGGACCAGCAGCACGTCGGTGCCGGTGACCTTCCCGGCGAGCCGCGAATCGCGGCGGATCCCGGTGATCGAGGCGCGCGGGATCCAGAAGTCCGGCAGCCCGCCGCGTTCCACGGCCACCCCGTCCGGGTGCAGCCGCCAGACCGCGCCGGACCGCGGACCCGCGCCGCGCGTGACGACGCGGTCCTGCCAGTTGCCCGCGGTCGTGGTGCCCACGTACACGCCGGTCGATTCCAGCTGGAACTCGCCCGGGTCGGCCGGGATCTCCGGGAACGGCGCGATCCGCGCGCTCTGCGAACGCGCCTTGCGCCGCCAGCCGATCCACATGCCGAACAGGCACAGCAGGAAGAAGGCGACGATCCCCAGCGTCAGCAGCAACCGCTCCATCAGCAGATCTTCCCCTCGCGCGCGGTGATCCGCCCGCGCAGCAGGGTCGCCGTCACCACGCCGGGCAGCCGCATTCCCTCGTACGGGGTGTTGGCCGCGATGCTGGCCAGATCGGCCCCGCGCACCGTCCATTCGGCGTCCGGGTCGACCAGCGTCAGGTTCGCCGGTTCGCCCGCTTCGATCGGACGGCCGTGCCCGGCCAGGTTCCCGACCTCAGCGGGCCGCTCGCTCATCACGCGGGCGACGCCGCGCCAGTCGAGCAGGCCGGTCTTGACCATCGTCTCGACGACCACCGACAGCGCCGTCTGCAGGCCGAGCATGCCGGGCCGGGCCGCGGCCCATTCGGTGTCCTTGTCCTGCGGGGCGTGCGGGGCGTGGTCGGTGGCGACGCAGTCCACGACGCCCTCGGCCAGCGCGGCGCGCAGCTTTTCCGCGTCGCCGCCGGTGCGCAGCGGCGGGTTGACCTTGTTGACCGGGTCGTAGGTCTCCAGCCGGTCGTCGGTCAGCAGCAGGTGGTGCGGCGTGACCTCGGCCGACACCTTGGTGCCGCGCTCCTTCGCCCAGCGCAGCACGTCGACCGTGCCCGCGGTGGAGACGTGGCAGACGTGCAGCCGCGCGTTCGCGTGCAGCGCCAGCAGGCAGTCGCGCGCGACGATCGACTCCTCCGCCGAGGCCGGCCAGCCCGCGTAGCCCAGCCGCGACGCCTGCTCGCCCTCGTGCGCCTGCGCGCCGACGGTGAGCCGCGGTTCCTCGGCGTGCTGCGCGATCACCGCGTCGAGCGCGGTCGAGTACTCCAGCGCGCGGCGCATCAGCAGCGGGTCCGAGACGCACACGCCGTCGTCGGAAAACACCCGCACCGCCGCGGTGCCCTTCGCCATCGTGCCCAGTTCGGCGAGCTTCTCGCCCTTGAGCCCGACGGTGACCGCGCCGACTGGGTGGACGTCGACCAGGCCGACTTCCTGCCCGCGCCGCCACACGTGGTCGGTGACGAGCGCGTTGTCGGCGACCGGATCGGTGTTGGCCATGGCGAACACCGCGGTGTAGCCGCCCAGCGCCGCCGCGGCGGAACCGCTGTCGATGGTCTCGGTGTCTTCGCGGCCCGGCTCGCGCAGGTGCGTGTGCAGGTCGACGAACCCGGGCAGGAGGACCTGGCCCTTCGCGTCGAGCACCTCGGCGCCCTCGGGAACGTCCACCGCGCCGATGGCGGCGATCACGCCGTCCTCGACCAGGACGTCCACCGGCTCGCCCTCGCCGTACGGGCGGGCGCCCTTGATCACGATGCTCACGCGGCAGCTCCTTCACTGGCCAGGAGGTGGTAGAGGACCGCCATGCGCACGTGCACGCCGTTGCGGACCTGTTCGGTAATGGCGGAGGAGGGGGAATCCGCGACCGCGGAGGAGATCTCCATGCCGCGCAGCATCGGGCCGGGGTGCAGCACGACGGCGTGGTCCGGCAGCAGTGCCTGACGGCGCTCGGAAAGCCCGTAGGAGATCGAATACTCGCGCGCGGAAGGGAAGAAGCCCCCGTGCATCCGCTCGGCCTGGACGCGCAGCATCATCACCGCGTCGACCGCGGGCAGCTCGGCGTCGAGGTCGTGCGAGACCGTGACCGGCAGCTTCTCCACGCCGACCGGCAGCAGCGTCGGCGGCGCGACGAGCACGACCTCCGCGCCGAGGGTGCTGAGCAGGTGGATGTTCGACCGCGCGACCCGGCTGTGCAGGACGTCGCCGACGATCGCGATCCGCCGGTCCTTCAGTGACCCGAGGCGTTCGCGCAGCGTCGCCGCGTCCAGCAGCGCCTGCGTGGGGTGCTCGTGCATGCCGTCGCCCGCGTTGACCACCGCGGTGCCCGGACCGGCGAGCCAGCCGGACAGCCGGTGCGCGGCGCCCGAGGCGGGGTGCCGGATGATCACGCAGTCGGCGCCCGCGGCGGCCAGCGTGAGCGCCGTGTCCCGCAGCGATTCGCCCTTGTTCACCGAGGAGCTGGAGGCCGAGACGTTGATCACGTCCGCGCTCATCCACTTCCCGGCGATCTCGAACGACACCCGGGTGCGCGTGGAGTTTTCGTAGAACAGCGTGATCACGGTGCGGCCGCGCAGCGTCGGCAGCTTCTTGACCTCGCGGCCGAGCAGCGTGTGCTTCAGCTCGTCGGCGGTGTCGAGCACGGCGGTCGCGGTGTCCGCGTCGAGCCCGTCGGTGGCGAGCAGGTGCTTCACCGGGTTTCTCCTTCCGGCGCGCGCAGCAGCACCGCGTCCCGGCCGTCGGTTTCGGACAACAGCACTGAGACGCCTTCGGCGCGCGCGGTGGGCACGTTCTTGCCGACGTAGTCGGCGCGGATCGGCAGCTCGCGGTGGCCGCGGTCGACGAGCACGGCGAGCTGGACGGCACGCGGGCGGCCGTGGTCGCGCAGGGCGTCGAGGGCGGCGCGGATGGTGCGGCCGGAGAACAGGACGTCGTCGACGAGGATGACGACCCGGTTGTCGATCCCGCCCGGCGGCAGCTGCGTCTGCTCGAGAGCACGCGGCGGACGGCGGCGGAGATCGTCGCGGTAGAGGGTGACGTCGAGGGCGCCGTGCGGCGGCTCGGCCCCGGCGAACTCGCCGATCTTCCCGGCGAGGCGCGCGGCCAGCGGAGTGCCGCGGGTGGGAATGCCGAGCAGCACCGGGTACTGCTCCGGCGGACCGGCTCCGAGAGCGGTCTTCTCGATGACCTGGTGGGCCATCCTCGCGATCGTGCGCGCGACATCGCCGGCCGAAAGCAGCTCGCGCTCTCCCGCCGGCTCCGCCGCGCCACGCGGACGTGACGACAAGGCGGACCTCCTTCCCCGCCTCTCTGGACGGGTCCTTAAAGGACGTCGGCAACCGGCTGCTGCCGGAAACCGCACCGACAGTAGCAGGACCGGTCAATCAGTCTTCCGGGTGGTACGCGCACGGCCGCCACCTGCGCGGACCGACCTTCTGCTTGACCTGGTGACAACTATGCGTAACCATTACTCTGAGTATTCGACTCGAGGAGTCCCCTCCCCGGTCCTCCGGCCGGGCAGGGGCGATGAAACGGAGAACCACCAGATGGGCGATTACGCCAAGGCGCTCGGGGCCAAGCTCCGCGGGATCCGCCAGCAGCAAGGCCTGTCCCTGCACGGGGTCGAGCAGAAGTCCGGCGGACGCTGGAAGGCCGTCGTGGTCGGCTCGTACGAGCGCGGCGACCGGGCGGTCACCGTCCAGAAGCTGGCCGAGCTGGCGGACTTCTACGGCGTGCCGGTGGTCGAACTGCTGCCGGAGGGCCGGGTCCCCTCGGGAGCCGAGCCCGCCACGAAGATTGTGATCAACCTGGAGCGGCTCCAGCAGCTCCCCGCGGAGAAGGTCGGCCCGCTCGCCCGGTACGCGGCCACGATCCAGAGCCAGCGCGGCGACTACAACGGCAAGGTGCTCTCCATCCGCACCGAGGACCTGCGCTCGCTCGCCATCATCTACGACATGACCCCCGGCGAGCTGACCGAGCAGCTCATCGACTGGGGCGTCCTCCCGCCGGAAGCCCGTCCGTCCAAAGAGGACTGAGCACTGATGGCGGCAGCGGCCGTGCACGACGCGGCGGGCTTCCCGCACCCGGGGAACCGGGAACGCCCGCCGCGCTTCGGGTGAGGCTTCGCCCGCCGGATTCCGCCTTGTTCCGCCGCGTCGACCTCGGGTGATCCAGGTTGCCCGCGAGCTGCTTCGCCTCGCCGCGCGAAGCACCCGGCAACCGGTATTCCGCCGCGCCGAGAATGCGCTCCCTCGGATTGCGGCACATTTCCCGGCCTGGGCCGCGGACTGTTTCCTCACCCGGCCGCTTCCCGCTCCGACCCCTCGGGTTTCGAGCGGATTCCCTTGCCTGGCTTGCAGTTCGGCCGAAACCGCGTCCCGCGCCAGCGCGATCGCGCCGCGGAAATATCCTGCGGTTTCACGGCCTGCTTAGCGATTCCCGTCGCACGGCACCGGTTTCCCGGCTGATCGCGATTCCGCTGCCGGGCTCTCCCCCGCGGATTGCTCACTCACCGCAGCGATTCCGAAGGACCGCCGCCCGGAACTCACCGGATCGGCGCGGAACCGCCCGGGTCCGCGCCGCCGCGAATGGCGCCCGCCGCCCGGTTCCGATTCCGCTCGGTGATCAATTTTCGCTCTCGCCGTCCCTCGCGGAGCCGCTGCGGCCCGGCGGTGACCCGATCAGGCAGCGGCCAATCAGGTGGCCGTTTCCCCCAGCCGGGTTACCTCCGACTACCGGGCCGCCGGGCTACAGCACCGCGCGCAGGCGGTCGGCGATCGTGCCGATGCGGCCGAGCACGCCGTTGACGAACCGGGGCGAATCGTCCGTCGAAAGTTCCTTCGCGAGGCCGACCGCTTCGTCGATCGCGACCGCGTCGGGGACGTCCGCCGACCACAGCATCTCGTACACGCCGACGCGCAGGACCGCCAAGTCGACCGGCGGCATCCGCTCCAGGGTCCAGCCCTGCGAGTGCTCCGCGAGGAGTTCGTCGATCCGCTCGCGGTGGGCGGTGACGCCCTCCACGACGGTGATCGTGTAGTCCGCGACCGGGTCGACCTCGACCGCGCCGACCCGGTCGGCCAGCAGCGTGACCGGGTCAGCGGACCGCTGGGCGGCCTCGTACAGCATCTCGACCGCGCGCCGGCGGGCCTGCCGCCTGCTGATCGCGCCGCCGCGGTTCGGGTGCGGGGGAAGCTTGTCCGCCATCAGCTGGAGACGCGGCCGAGGTAACGGCCGTCGCGGGTGTCGACCTTGATCTTCTCGCCGGTCGAGAGGAACAGCGGGACCTGGATCTCGGCGCCGGTCTCGAGCGTCGCGGGCTTGGTGCCGCCGGTGGAGCGGTCGCCCTGCAGGCCCGGGTCGGTGTGCTGGATGACGAGCTCGACCGAGGTCGGCAGCTCGACGTACAGCGGCTCGTTCTCGTGCACCGCGACCTGCACCTCGGTGTTCTCGAGCATGTAGTTCGCGTTGTCGCCGACGGTCTCGGCGGGCACGGTGATCTGGTCGTAGGTGTCGCCGTCCATGAAGACGAAGTCCGCGCCGTCCTTGTACAGGTACGTCATGTTCCGGCGGTCGACCGTGGCCGTCTCGACCTTCGTGCCCGCGTTGAAGGTCTTGTCGACGACCTTGCCGGTCAGCACGTGCTTGAGCGTGGTGCGCACGAACGCGCCGCCCTTGCCCGGCTTGACGTGCTGGAACGCGGTGACGCTCCACAGCTGGCCGTCCAGGTTGAGGACGAGTCCGTTCTTCAGGTCGTTGGTGGTGGCCACGAGTCTTCAGGTCTCCTGTGTTCGATCTCTTCGGCCGCGGCCGTCAGACGGCCACGAGGTCCTTGGTGCTCAGGGTGAGGAGTTCGGGTCCGGAGTCCCGCACGACGAGCGTGTCCTCGATGCGCACGCCACCGCGCCCCGCGAGGTACACGCCGGGCTCGACGGTGACCGCCATACCGGCGGACAGTGTACCGACGCCCGCCGCGGCGAGACTCGGTGCCTCATGCACTTCCAGCCCGACGCCGTGGCCGAGACCGTGCGCGAACTGCTCTCCGTACCCGGCGTCGGCGATCACCGAGCGGGCCGCGGCGTCCACTTCGGACACCACAGCGCCGGGCCGGACAGCTTCGACGCCCGCCGCCTGCGCGCGGTGCACGAGGTCGTAGATCTCGCGCTGCCAGTCGGCGGGTTCGCCGAGGACGACCATGCGGGTCATGTCCGAGTGGTAGCCGTCGACCGTGGCGCCGAAGTCGAATTTCACGAAGTCGCCGCGGCGCAGTTCGGCCCCGGTCGGGCGGTGGTGCGGGATCGCCGAGTTCGGCCCGGCGGCGACGATCGATTCGAACGAGATCCCGGACGAACCGTGCTCCAGCATCCGGTTCTCCAGGTCGCGGGCCACTTCCAGCTCGGTCCGGCCCGGCCGCACTCCGCCGGCCTCGATCAGGGCGGCGAGCGCGCGGTCGGCGGCGGCACACGCGGCGCGCAGGGCGGCGATCTCGACCTCGTCCTTGACCACCCGCAGCTGCTCGACCAACCCAGGGGTGCGGATCAGCTCGACCCGGTCGAAGCGCACCTTGAGGTTCTCGTGCTCCTCGACGCTCACGTGCTGGCTCTCGAACCCGGTCGGGCCGTAGCCCTGCTCCGCCGCGTGCGCCGCGAGCGCGCGGGCGCTGGCGCGGTCGAGCACGCGCCGCAGGTCGGGCACCTCCGATTCCGACTGGGCCGTGTAGCGCCCGTCGGTGCAGAACACGGTCTTCGCGTCGCCGTCCGCGTGCAGCAGCAGCGCGGCGTTCGACCCGGTGAACCCGGTCAGGTAGCGGATGTTGAGCAGATCGGTGACCAGCAGCGCTTCGACCCCGTTGTCGGGGAGCAGGGCGGCGAGCGCGGCGCGGCGGCGAGCGTGGTTTTCCGGCACCCGGCCAGCTTAACCAGCGGCTTCCGGGCCTCGTTCCGGCCGCGTTCGAGGACGGCCTACTGGCGGTTGACTTCGGCGCGCCTACACTCCGTCCATGCTGGGTGCCTGGTTGACGCGCGGGCTGGTCATGGCGGTCGTGCACGCCGCCGCGATGACGCTGCTCGCCAAGTGGTCCGTGTTCCACCCGACCGGCCAGACGCTGTTCACGTCGCTCACCATCGCCGTGCTGGTCGGCGTGGCGGCGCTGTGGAGCGCGATCGACGGCTGGCGCGGCCTGCGCGACAGAGGGCGCGCGTGGTTCATCGCCTCCCTGGTCGCGGGCGTGGGCTCGGGCATCCTGTACGTGATCGGGCGGGCGATTTTCGTCGACCAGACCGGCGTTTCCGAGCTGGGGGCCGCGCTCACCGGCGGGGCGGCGTTCTCCGCGCTGCTGGTGCTGGTGCCCGCCGGGCTCGGGTTGTTCGTCGGCGGCCGGATGCGGCGTCCGGCGGCGGATTCCGCCGAAGATCCCGGCGAGCCGGAGCCGGACGACGAGGACGAAGACGGTGCCGGCAGCCGTTCCGGCGAACTCCAACTCCCGCCGAGTCCGACCCCGCGGACCGCTCCGAAGCCTTCGCCGGTCAGCCGCCCAGCGGCAAACCGCGCGCGGCGGCGTCCCACTGTCGCGGGTCGATCTCCTGCACCCCGGAACCGTTGAGGTCCACGATCGTCGTGTCCGGCAGGCCGTAAAGCTGCCCGTCGAGAACCATGCCGTAGCCGCGGCCGTACGCGTGCACGACGGTCGCCCCCGAACGCAGGCGCGTTTTCACCGGTACTTCCGGCGCCTGCGGCAGCGGCCGGTCGACCAGTTCCCCGGCGAGCACCGCGGCGACTGAACGCCGGTCGATCCGGATGCGCTCGCCGCGGCGGTAGAGGTCGATCATGCGGTCCGGGGACGGCATCGCGACGCCGTCGAAGGTCGCCGTGGTGCGCGAGGGGGTCGAGCAACCGCCCGCGCCTTTCACGTCGAGCCCGAAGTGCTGGAGCCCGGTCGGCGCGCCCGCCGGGCCGATCTCGGTCGCGCGCACGACGTCCAGCGAAACCAGGTCGCACGGGTCGCTGACCGACGTCGGCGCGTGCCCGTCGGGACGGCGGACGAGGCCGGGGCCTTCCTTCCACGCGCCCGGGAGCACGACCGGCTGGTACGGCTGCATGGTGAAATCGCGGTCCCAGAAGGTGATCGTGGTGCCGTCGGCGGTTTCGTGCGCGATGGCGAAGGCGTCGAGCGCGCCGACCCACTCCAGGTCGACGCTGAACGCGTCGACCACCGAACGGGTCCGCGGCGCGGCGGTCGTCGCGGTGGGCTCGAAACCCTTCTCCCCCAACGCTTCCACGCCCTCGCGGAACGCCGGGTCGTGCGCCCGGACCACGAACTGCCCGGCCCCGTTCCAGCCCGCCGCGCGGCCGGTGGTGTCGGTGAACATCAGGTAGTACCAGCCGTCGAGGAAGACCACCGAAGGCTGGCCGGCGCCGTAGACGTTGTCGCGGTGGACGTCGTGGGACGCGCCGAGAATCGGCTGGCCGCCGTTCGAACGGGTCCAGTGGATGCCGTCCGGGCTGGTGGCCATGCCGATCGCGTTGCCGAGCGCGTGGTCGCCGGCCGCGCCGGTGTAGTACATGAAGTACGTGCCGCCGACGCGCAGCACGGACGGATCGCAGGTGTGCATGCCGTCGAAATTGCCGGGCGAGCCGGACAGCACCGCCGGGGGCGCGCCGCCACCCGGCCCGGTGAACGGTCCGTCGGCCGAGGGACCCTCGGCGTAGAGGATGTCGTCCCCCGGCGGCGGGGCGCTGCTGTACTGGCTGCACCACCAGATCCGGGTGCGGCCGTTCTCGACCATCACGGTGGGCCCGTAGTTGTAGGACGCGTCCACGGCCCCCGCGGCCACGACGCCGGCGCTCTGCCTGCTGGCTCCCGTGGCAAGCGCGACGTCCGCCGCCCGAGGCGGTTCCTTGGGCGCTTGCGGCGCTCCGCCCGCGATCCCGCCGTGCCCGGTGCCCTCGGCCTGCGGCTGGGCCGACGTCTGACTGCACCCGGAAACGAGGGAACCGGCGATCAGCAGCGAGAGCAGCTGACGCACGGGTCGCCGACCCCCACGACGAAACGGGTGCATGATCGCCGAGTGTAGCGACAACGACACCGGATGGGTGAACCACGTCGCGCATCGGCCGGTCGGACGGCGGGTTTGCTCGAGGCTTGCTTTTCGGCCGCTCTGGGGCGCGATTGGTGGGGTGGAAACGGGTTGTGCTGCCGGATCTGGCTTTGCCGGAGGTGCTGTGCGGCGCGAACTCAGGACGAGGCATCGCGAACCCGCACGATGGGAGTCCGACGACGGAACGCGCGACCCCGCACCCGCCCCGCCACGATTTCCGTCGCCTGCTCAGGGCTGGGTGCGCGCAATCCACCGCACGGCGAGACCGATCCGATCGCGACCTCGGAAAGCACGCCTGCTGCCGGTTGCTCGGCCGCAGGCGCTGTTCACGCCGACGCGTGCCCCCGCCCATCGGAAACCGCGCGACGGCGCATCTGCGTCTGCCCCGCCGCGGGCGGCTTCCGGCCGCCAGCTCAGGACTGGTTCGCGGCGATCCACCGCAACGCGAGACCGTAACCCTCCACGCCGAGACCGAGGATCACCCCGGTCGCGATGTCGGAAAGCACGCTGCGGTGCCGGAATTCCTCGCGCTTGTGCACGTTGCTGATGTGCAGCTCGATCAGCGGCGCGGTGAGCTGGGAGGCGGCGTCGCGGACGGCGATCGAGTAGTGCGTCCACGCGCCGGCGTTCAGCACGACCGGCGCGCCCGCGTCGGCGGCCTCGTGCAGCCAGCCGACCATCTCGCCCTCGTGGTCGGTCTGCCGGACCTCGACGTCGAGACCCAGCTCCTGGCCGGTGGCGACGCAGAGTCGCGCGAGGTCGTCGTGCGTGGTGGAGCCGTAGACAGCCGGCTCGCGTTTGCCCAGGCGGCCGAGGTTGGGGCCGTTGAACACGAACGTCTTCACAGCAGCACGCTCCCGCCGTTTTCCGGGGCCTCGGCCGCGATCGCCGAGTACGCGGCGGCAAGCAGCGACGGGTCGGGGCCTTCCAGCCGCCCGGGTTTGCCGAGTCCGTCGAGGACGACGAAGCGCAGCACGCCGGAGCGGGTTTTCTTGTCGCCCTTCATGGTTTCCAGCAGCTGCGGCAGCGCGTCGGGGGCGTAGGTGGTGGGCAGGCCGATCAGCTTGAGCACGGAGGCGTGCCGGTCGGCGGTGGCGTCGTCGAGGCGTCCGGCGAGCCGGGCCAGTTCCGCCGCGAACACCAGGCCGACGCTGACCGCCGCGCCGTGCCGCCAGCGGTAGCGCTCGCGGCGTTCGATGGCGTGGCCGAGGGTGTGGCCGTAGTTGAGGATTTCGCGCAGGTCGGACTCGCGCAGGTCGGCCGCGACGACGTCGGCCTTCACCTGGATCGAGCGGCGGACGAGTTCGGCGAGCACGTCGCCCGCCGGGTCGAGCGCGTGCTCCGGGTCGGCCTCGATCAGTTCGAGGATCCGCGGGTCGGCGATGAAACCGGTCTTGACGATCTCGGCCATCCCGGCGACGAGTTCGTTGCGCGGCAAGGATTCCAGCGTCGCGAGGTCGACCAGGACGGCGGACGGCTCGTGGAAGACGCCGACGAGGTTCTTGCCCGCCTCGGTGTTGATGCCGGTCTTGCCGCCGACGGCCGCGTCGACCATGCCGAGCAGCGTCGTCGGGACGTTCACCAGCCGGACGCCGCGCATCCAGGTGCCCGCGACGAACCCGGCGAGGTCGGTGACCGCGCCGCCGCCGAGCGCGACGACCACGCCGCGCCGGTCCAGCCCGATCCGGCCGAGGACCTCCCAGCAGAAGCTGGCGACCGAGAAGGCCTTGCCGTCCTCGGCGTCGGGAATCTCGACGCGGTGCGCGTCGAGCCCGGCCGCGGCCAGCTCGTCGCGGACGGCCTCGGCGGTGGCGGTGAGCGTCGGCGGGTGGATCAGCGCGACCTTCGACGCGTCGGCGAGCTGCTCGGTGAGTTCGCCGAGCAGGCCGCGCCCGACGAGCACGTCGTACGGCTGCGCGGTGGCGACCCGGATCCGGACGGGCGGGGTGGCGGACACGGTTCTCCTCACTGCCCCCGGACCCGGCGGTCCTGGAGCTGGTTCGCGGTCCGTGAGGGGAACCCTGAGGGACTCAGAGTCCCTCAGGGTTCCCCTCACGGACTTGAGCTGGCGCGGGCGGCCGGTGGCGGGTCACGGTTCGCGGACCCGGTCGGGTTCGAGGGCGGCGACCGCGGCCGCGACGACCTCTTCGGGCGTTCGCTTGTCGGTTTCGATCTCGACGGTCGCCACCTCGCGGTACACCGGCAGCCGCTGGTCGAGCAGGGCTTTGAAGGTGGCGCGCGGGTTGATGCCGGCGAGCAGCGGGCGGGCGCTGGACATCCCGGTGCGCTGCACGCCGGCGGCGAGGCCGACGTTCAGGAAAACCACCGTGTGGCCCTGGAGCCGCGCGCGGGTTCCCGGGGTGAGCGGGGCGCCGCCGCCGAGGGAGAGGACTCCGTCGTGTTCGGCGAGGGCCGCGGCGACCGCTTCCTCCTCGAGCGCGCGGAACGCCGGTTCGCCGTCGTCGGCGAAGATGTCCGAGATGGCGCGTCCGGCGCGGGCGACGATGTCGTCGTCGGTGTCGCGGAAGGTCACCCCGAGCGCGGCGGCCAGCAGCGGGCCGACCGTGCTCTTGCCGGAGCCCGGCGGTCCGATGACGACCGCGCGCGGACTCACCAGCGCTCCTCGAGCGCCTTCAAGTACGCCTGCGCGTTGCGCTTGGTCTCGGCCAGCGAGTCGCCGCCGAACTTCTCCAGCGCCGCGTCCGCGACGACCAGCGCCACGACCGATTCCAGCACCACGCCCGCGCGCGGCACGGCGCACACGTCGGAGCGCTGGTGGATCGCGACGGCGGGCTCGCCGGTCCGCACGTCCACTGTGGACAGTGCCTTGGGCACGGTCGAGATCGGCTTCATCGCGACGCGCACCCGCAGCGGTTCGCCGTTGGTGATGCCGCCCTCGAGCCCGCCCGCGCGGTTCGACCGGCGCGTGACGCCGACCGGTCCGGTGCCGCGGTCGATCTCGTCGTGCGCCTGGCTGCCCCAGCGGCGGGCGGTGGTGAAGCCGTCGCCGACCTCGACGCCCTTCATCGCCTGCACGCCCATGAGCGCGCCGGCGAGCCGCGCGTCGAGCCGCCGGTCCCAGTGCACGTGCGAGCCGAGACCCGGCGGCAGTCCGTAGACGATCACCTCGATGACGCCGCCGACGGTGTCGCCGGCCTTCCGCACCGCGTCGACCTCGGCGACCATCGCCTCGGTCCCCTCGGCGGAGAACGCCCGCACCGGGCTCTCGTCGATCGCCGCGAGGTCGCCCGGCTGCGGAAGCGGGCCGTCGGGAGCGTCCGCGCCGCCGATCGAGACGACGTGGCTCAGCACCTCGGCCCCGAGCAGCTGCCGCAGGAAGTTCCGCGCGACCGTGCCGAGCGCGGTCCGCGAGGCGGTCTCGCGGGCGCTGGCGCGCTCCAGGACGGGACGGGCCTCGTCGAAGCCGTACTTCTGCATGCCGGGAAGGTCGGCGTGCCCCGGGCGGGGCCGGGTCAGCGGCTCGTTGCGGGCGAGCCCGGCGAGTGCGGCCTCGTCGACCGGATCGGCCGCCATGACCTTCTCCCACTTGGGCCACTCGGCGTTCTCGATCTGGACGGCGATCGGCCCGCCCTGGGTGACCCCGTGCCGGACCCCGCCGAGGAACTGGACCTGGTCGGTCTCGAAGCCCATCCGAGGGCTGCGGCCGAACCCGAGCCGGCGCCGCGCGAGCTGCGCGGAAAGGTCCGAGGTCGTCACCTCCACCCCGGCAGGCAGCCCTTCGAGCACAGCGGCGAGGGCGGGTCCGTGCGATTCTCCAGCGGTGATCCAGCGCAGCACCGGCCAATCCTGTCACGGCCGGTCCGAGCGCCGGGCAGAGCCCCTGGCCTCAGGCGATGCCCGTTCCAGCCGCTGGGAAGACGGCGCACGCCCAGGTGGCCAGAACGAGGCCCGGGCCGTAGGGGACGCGGAGGGGTCCGGCGCGGATCCGGGGCCGGGCGGGCTCGGGCGGCGAGGGGGTCGCGGCGTCGTCGTTCGGCGAAGGTGGATGGGCGAAGTCGGTCGGTGTTGACGACTGGGCTGGGCTCGGGAGTTCGGGTGTGCGGGCGAGGCTGGGTGGAGAGGGAGTGACCGCCGGGCCGGTCGGCTGGGCGGAGGCAGTCAGCTCAGCGGGGTTGGCCGGAGCGAATGGCTTAGCAGGGTCCGCCGCCGGTCCGGGCACAAGACCTCCGGCGATGTCAGTCGGCACGGCCGAACCGGCCACCCCAGCAAGATCCTCGGCAACGAGCAACTGAGCAGCATCTGTGGGGCCAGCAGCAGAGTGAGCTGCGTCGGTCGGCGTGGATGGCTGAGCGAGCGCGAGGGGCCGGGAGTCGGGTTGATTTGGCGTGGGTTCGTGAAGTCCTCCTTCTGCTTCCGAGCGTGGTAAGCGCCCGACGGACGAGCGGGCTGAAGCTCGCAGCTCGCGCATCTGACGAATCCGGCGCATCAGCCACATCGGCACCACAGCCGTGAGGCTGACCATCGCCGCCAGGACCGCCGCCACCGCGGGGGCCAGTCCGCCGA
The DNA here is from genome assembly GCF_002796545.1 of Amycolatopsis sp. AA4. Classification (GTDB taxonomy): domain Bacteria; phylum Actinomycetota; class Actinomycetes; order Mycobacteriales; family Pseudonocardiaceae; genus Amycolatopsis. The sequence continues at coordinate 2,391,022 of NZ_CP024894.1, read as the reverse complement.
CCGCGCCCAGGACCGCACCGAAAGACCCGGCCAGTTTCACGTCTCCGGGGCCGAGGCCGCCCGCCGACAAGCGGTGGACGATCAGGTGCGTTCCGCCGAACAGCAGGCAGCCCAGGACGGCTCCGGCGGCCAACCGCCAGCCTCCGCCGCTGGCTGCGGCGAGGGTGAGCGTCAGGGCGACGACCGGGTAGGCGGGCAGGGTGAGGACGTCCGGGAGGCGGCGGTGCCGGACGTCCGCCAAGGCGAGCGGCACGCCGAGCACCGAGACCAGCCACGCCACGGGCAGCCACCAAGCGGGGAACGCGCCCGCGTCGGCACGGGACGCGGCCACGGCGACTGCCGCCAGGGCGGTGGCCATGCCGAGCACGGCCGAGACCGGGGCACCGGCCTTCTTCGTCATCACCAGCAGCACGGGGACCACCGCCCCGGCTGCGAGCACTGCTGTCAGAACCATGCGACCAGCCTGTCGCCAAGGCCTGGACCAGGGCAAACGAATCAGTGCGCGAGGAGACCCCTCGCGCACGACACGCCGGAAGGTTCACTCGACGGAGGCACCATCAGCCGCGGGAAAGAGCCCGGCGAAGGAAGCTCGACGGAGCACCGTCAGGCACAGCAACGGCCCCCGCAATGGACGCCCGCCGGAGGCACAGTGAGACATGGGAAAGCCCGGCAAGGGGAACCGGCCGAAAGCACAATCAGCCGCCGGACGGGCGCCAGCAACGGAAGCCCGCCCGAGGCACAAGCAGCCGCGCGAAAACGCCCCGGCAACGGGAGCCCGCCGGAGACGCCGTCGGCCACGGCAAAGAGCCCCGCCAACGCAAACCCGCCGCAGGCACCGTCAGCCGCGCGAAACGCCTCGGCAGGGAAGCCCGTCACAGGCAAAATCAGGCACGGCAAAGAGCCCCGCCAACGAAAGCCCGTCGCAGGCACCATCAGCCGCGCGAAACGCCTCGGCAACCGAAGCCCCCGCAGGCACCCTCAGGCATGAGAAAGAGCCCCAGCAACCGAAGCCCGCCGCAGGCACCATCAGCCGCGGGAAAGAGCCTCGGCAAGGGAAGCCCGCCGATACCCCGACGGATTCACCCCCCGCAGCCGTTTGAAGGCCGCGCTGAAGCCGAACGCGTCCGAGTACCCGACCGCCCCTGCGACCTCCGCTATCGACATCGACGGCTGTTCCGTCAGGAGGTCCGCAGCCAGAGTCATCCGCCACCGGGTCAGGTACGTCATCGGCGGCTCCCCCACCAAATCCGCGAAGCGTTTGGCCAGCGTGGAGCGCGAAACGCCGGTCCGGGCGGCCAGCGTGACGACCGTCCACGGGGCCGCCGGGTCGGCGTGCAGCAGGCGGAGCGCGGCGCCCACCACCGGGTCCCGCTGGGCCGCCCACCACGGCGGCGGGGTGCCTCCCGGACGGTCGAACCAGTCGCGCAGGAGGCAGACCAGCATCCAGTCCAGAAGCCGGTCCAGGACGATCTGCTGGCCCGGCGCGTCGACGGCCAGCTCGGCCGCCAGGTGGTCCAGCACCGGGTCTTCCTCGGCCGAGGAAGGCGGCCGGACGACGACCGGCAGTGCGTCCAGCAGCGCGGACATCCGGCCGCGGCTCCGCACCGGATACGCGCCGACGATCAGGTTGGTTTCGCCGTGGAACGGATCGTTCCAGCCCAGGTGATGCCGGGTGCCGCCGTGTTCGGGAGTGGCGCAGAACTCTCCGCATTCGACGGGGGCGGCGGTGGTGTCCAGGCTGTCCACGAAGGAGAACGGGCCGCGGACGAGGATGGTCTCGCGGGCGCGCAACAGCTCCGGCGGATGGTCCTCCGGCACGATCCAGCCCTCGCCGCTCAACAACGCGCACAGCGTCAGCGGGGCACTGTCCACGAAGCGCAGCGACCACGGCGCCGACAGGGCCGTGCAGCCGAACAACGAACCGTGCGCCCGGACCCCGCGGATCAAATCGCTGAACGCGTCCACTCCCCCGAGATTAGACGAATGGACAGGCAATCCGGCGGATGACCTATGGGATCGTCCGAGGAAGCCCGGTTGAATCTCGATTCATGAGCACCCTTACCGACCATGATCTCGAGTTCCTCCGCCGTCCCCTGCACGGTTTCCTGACCGTCGCCGCCGGACCGCGGCCGCCGCAGCCCCGGCCGGTGTGGTTCGAGGCGACCGACGAGGGCACGATCCAGCTGTTCACGTCCCCGGACTCGGCCAAGATCCGCCAGCTGCGCGAGGACCCGCGCGCGTCGCTCGTCGTCGCGGCGCCGGTCGGGGAGCCGGAACGCTGGGTGTCCGTCGCCGGGCGCGTCACGATCGAGGCCGACGGCGGGCACGACCTCGCCCGCAGGCTCGCCGGGCGGTACTGGGACCTCAGCACCTCCGAAGCCCAAGCCGGGGCGAAGATCCTGCAGGACCTCCCCCAGGTCCGGGTGGTCATCCACCCGGAGAAGGTGCACCGCTACGCGTTCTGAGCCGTTCGCGCGCGGATCGCCCGCACCAGCAGCGCCAGGCCGCAGATCACGCAGACCGCTTCGGTGATCACGCCCCAGTATTCGTACTGGCTGTTGAACTGGTCGTGCACGCCGTAGAAGCCCACCGTCACCGACAGCAGGTAGGCCAGCAGCGTCACGCCGCCGAAACCCAGCGTGAGGAACGCCGGGAGCCAATGCCGCCAGGCGAGCAACGCGATCGCGATCGCCACGCCGGCGATGCCGTTCACGAGGAAGAGCGGCCCGACCACCGGGATGTCCGCGTAGCCGCTGCCCCAGTACAGGTAGAAGTGGATCGCCGCCGAGCCGGCCAGGCCCGCCGCGCCCAGCACTCGCAGCCAGGTGGTCACCATGGCGTCTCCTTCCGTCCGGAACGCCGGATACGGACTACACGCACGGGCGACCGGGACGGTTCACCGGCACCCGGAGCCGTCCCGGTTCGTTGCACCGGGCATGACTGCCGAACTTCACTCCCGCCGTTCCGTCCTCGTCTCCGGGGCCGCCGTCGCGGGCACCGCCGCCGTCGCTCTCACCGCTTGCGGGAGCGGCGACGGCGGATCCGGACAAGCCGCGCCGAAGCAGGGCGGGAAGGTGATCGCACTGGCGGAAGTGCCGGTGGGGCAAGCGAAATCCGCGAAAACCCCGGACGGGCAGGAGGTGCTCGTCGCGCAACCGGAAAAAGGAACGGTCGCCTGTTTCAGCGCCGTCTGCACGCACCAGGGCTGCACGGTGAATCCGCCGCGGAACGGCCAGGCGAGCTGTCCGTGCCACGGTTCGGTGTTCGACGCGCTGACCGGCGAGGTGAAGAAAGGCCCGGCGAGCCAGCCGCTGTCCAAAGTGGCCGTGAAGATCGAGAACGGCGAGGTCGTCACGGCGTGACCGGAATCGCCCTTTGTGGACCAGCACCGTCCACAAAGGGCGATCGGATCAACTGTTCCAGGTGAACAACTCGTCGCCGGCGGCGACCGTGCGCCCGCCCTCGAGTCCGGCGAGCACGTCGGCGGACGCGTCGAGCCCGACGACCGGGACGATCGGCGAGTAGCCCTTGGCGGCGACCGCCTCGGGGTCCCAGCCCACGATCGGCTGGCCCGCCCGCACCTTCTCGCCCTTGACGACGTGCAGGGTGAACCCCTCGCCCTTTTCCTTGACCGTGTCGATGCCGAGGTGCACGAGGACCGCGCGGCCGTCCTCAGTGGCCACGACGTACGCGTGCGGGTGCAGCGTGACCACGGTCCCGTCCACCGGGGCGACCGCGTCGGCGCGGCCGCCGGACGGCTTCACCGCGATGCCCGGGCCCACCATGGCCTCGGCGAACACCGGGTCGGGCACCTCGGTGATCGCGACGACCTCGCCCGCGACCGGGCTCAGGATCGGCAGGCTCACATCAAGTCCTCGATGTCGCTGGCGATGGTGTCCGCCTCCGGGCCGACGATGACCTGGACCGCCGAGCCCATCTTCACGACGCCCATCGCGCCGGCGGCCTTGAGCGCCGCTTCGTCCACGGCGGACATGTCCTCGACCTCGCACCGCAGCCGCGTGATGCAGCCCTCGATCTCGATGAGGTTGTCCGCGCCGCCGAGCGCCGCGAGAATCTTTTCCGGCCTGTCATCCGCCATCGCGGCCTCCTCGTATCCCGTTGGTTTCCCACCCAGAACAGGTGCGCTCCGCCACCATTACTACGCCGTTTGCCGCCTTGCCGAGCGAGCCCGGCCACGAACGGATAACGGTGGTTGACACCTGCTCGCGCTGCGGAGCATCCTGCCCCATCAGATCATTGGTCTAGACCGGAACGTACCAATCTTCCGGCGCGGACGCGAGCACCGGCCCCCGGTGCGCGAGAAGCGAGGGAGGGTGACACCGAGATGAGTGCGGCCGCGCACATTCCGCCGTCCGACCCCGCCGACCGCGTGGTCAACGGGCCGACCCCGAAGCACGCGCAGCTGCGGGAGATCCTGCGCCGCCTGGTGGAGCGCGAGCTCCCGCCGGGCTCGCCGATCCCGTCCGAGCGAGAGCTCGCGCAGCACTACGGCGTTTCGCGGCTCACCGTCCGCTCGGCGATCGGGAAGCTCGTCGAGGAAGGACTGCTGGCCCGGGTCAGGGGCAAGGGCACCTTCACCGCCGCCCGGCGGATGGAACTGCAGGTGTACCTGATGTCGTTCACCGACGACATGCGCCGGCGCGGGCTCACCCCGACCACCGAAGTGATCTCGACCTCGACCGAGGTCCCGCCGGTGACTTCGGCGCACGCGCTCGGCCTCGCCGAGGGCGTGCCCGCGCACCGGCTCGTGCGGCTGCGGCGCGCCGACGGCGTTCCGCTGGCCGTGGAACGCGGCTGGTACCACGCGGGCCGGACCCCCGGCCTGCTCGACCTCGACCTGACCCGTTCGCTGTACGCCCAGCTGGCCGACGCGTTCTCGCTGCGGCCGGACCAGGCGTACCAGACGGTGTGGGCCGAATCCGCGGACCGCGAAACGGCGCGCCTGCTCGGCATGCGCACCGGCAGTCCGCTCCTGGTGTTCCGCCGGGTCTCCAGCTCCGGCGGCGAACCGGTCGAGGACATGACGTCCTGGTACCGGGGCGACCACTACCAGGTGACCATGCAGCTGGACCGGAACTCCCCGGGTTCCGGCGACCAACCCCACAATGGAGGTATCCGATGAGCGCCACCACCGCGGCTGGGGCCGGCGGGAAGAAGAAGGGCGGCGGCCTCGCCGGGCTGCAGCGCTTCGGCCGCAGCCTCATGCTGCCGATCGCGACCCTGCCCGCGGCCGGTCTGCTGAACCGGCTCGGCCAAGACGACGTCCTGGGCAAGGACGGACTGAACTGGGGCAAGGCCGCCGACGTGATCGGCGCGGCGGGCGGCAGCATCTTCAACTGGCTGCCGCTGATCTTCGCGATCGGCATCGCGGTCGGGTTCGCCCGCAAGGGCGACGGCTCGACCGCCGTCGCCGCGGTCATCGGCTGGGTCGTGTTCAACAACGTGATCCAGGTGATCGCCCCGATCAAGAGCCAGCAGGGCTACAAGCCCGGATGGGACCTCGCGCCGATCCACTGGCCCTACAGCGTGCTGACCGGCATCGTGTCCGGCATCGTGGCGGCGCTGCTGTGGCAGCGGTACCACCGGATCAAGCTGCCGTCCTGGCTGGCCTTCTTCGGCGGCCGCCGGTTCGTGCCGATCATCACCGCGCTGGCGATGCTCGTGCTCGGCGTGATCTTCGGCCTGGTCTTCAAGTACGTCGACGACGCGATCACCTCCGCGGGCAAGGCCGTCACCGGCTCCCCGGTCCTCGGCGGCGGCATCTACGGCCTGCTCAACCGCCTGCTCATCCCGGTCGGCCTGCACCAGCTGCTGAACGTGCCGGTGTGGTTCATCTTCGGCGGCGGCGACCTGAACAACTTCTTCGGCCACGTCCAGGGCTCCGGCGCGTTCATGACCGGGTTCTTCCCGATCATGATGTTCGCGCTCCCGGCCGCGGCGTTCGCGATCGTGCACACCGCGCGTCCCGGCCAGCGCAAGCTCGTCGGCAGCATCATGATCTCGGCCGCGCTCACCGCCTTCGTCACCGGCGTCACCGAGCCGATCGAGTTCGCGTTCATGTTCGTCGCGTGGCCGCTGTACATCTTCCACGCGGTGATGACCGGCATCTCGCTGGCGGTCTGCAACGCGCTGGGCATCCACCTCGGCTTCTCGTTCTCCGGCGGCGCGATCGACTTCGCGCTGAACTCGTCGCTGGACACCGCGCACAAGGCGTGGCTGCTGATCCCGATCGGGCTCGTGTTCGCCGTGATCTACTACGTGGTGTTCCGCGTCGTGATCACCAAGTTCAACCTGCGCACGCCGGGCCGCGAGGACGACTCGATCGAGGGCGACCTCGAGCGCACGGCCGCCAAGTAACACCCGAAAACCAGCAAGAGAGGTACCCCATGCCGGAGAAACGCGTCACCGTGGCCAGCAAGGTGGGGCTGCACGCCCGTCCGGCCGCTCTGGTCGCCAAGGCGGCCGCGGCCCAGCCCGTGGCGGTGCAGATCGCCAAGAACGGCGGCGAACCGGTGGCCGCCGGCAGCGTCCTCAACCTGATGACCCTCGCCGCCGCTTACGGCGACGAGGTCGTGATCAGCGCCGAAGGAGACGGTGCCGAGGCGGCGGTCGAGGCCGTCGCCGAACTGGTCGCCACCGATCTCGACGCTCAGTAGCGATACCGCTCCACGGGGAAAACACGGACCGTGCGGGGCACCGGAACCTCCGGGGCCCCACACGGTTCGTCGCGTCCGGGCACTGCGAACCGGTCCCCGCGCGGGCCCTATTACGCTGGCGGGCATGGAGAGTCTGCGCCTGATCGACGAATGGCCAGTGGACAACGCCGCGGCCGGGGTGGTCTCCGCTTCCGGCGAGGTGCGCGGACGCCACGGCGACCCGGCCCGCCCGTTCCGGCTCGCGTCGGTCACCAAGCTGCTCACCGCCTACGCCGCGCACATCGCGATCGAAGAGGGCGTCGTCGAACTGGACACGCCTGCCGGACCGGAAGGGTCCACCGTCGCGCACCTGCTCGCGCACACCTCCGGGCTCGCCTTCGACGCGCACAAGGCGATGGCCGAGCCGGGCACGCGCCGGCTGTACTCCAACGCCGGGTTCGAGGAACTCGCCGACGCGCTCGCCGAGCATTCCGGCATCGCGTTCGCCGAATACCAGCGGGAAGCGCTGTTCGAACCGCTCGGCATGACGTCGACCCATCTGGACGGCTCTCCCGCCGCGGGTGCGGTGTCCACAGTGGACGATCTGCTGCGGTTCGCCGCGGAACTGCAGGCCCCGAAGCTGCTCGCGCCGGAAACCCTGAAGGCGGCCACCGAAATCGCGTTCCCGGGGCTGAACGGCGTGCTGCCCGGCTTCGGGCACCAGAAGCCGAACGACTGGGGTCTCGGCTTCGAACTGCGCGACCACAAGAGCCCGCACTGGACGGGCGCGAACAGTTCGCCGCGCACGTTCGGCCACTTCGGGCAGTCCGGCACGTTCCTGTGGGTGGACCCGGAAGCGGGCCACGCGTGCGTCGCGCTCGCCGACCGGTCGTTCGGGCCGTGGGCCGCGCAAGTGTGGCCGCCCTTTACTGACGCCGTGCTGGCGGAACTCTCCGCGTGAGATTCCGGGCCGCGCTGGCCGCGCTGCTGCTCGTCGCGAGCTGTTCCGCACCGGCCGCGCAAACCCAAGCGCCGCAGGCATTGCCCGCCCCGAACGCCCCGCTGCCAATGGGCACCAACGGTGCCGCGGCCCCCAAACTCGACTGGGCGCCGTGCCACGGCGGTTTCCAATGCGCGATCGCGCCGGTTCCGTTGAGCTATCGCGATCCCGGCGGCGCGAAGCTGAATCTCTCGGTGATTCGCCTGCCCGCCACCGATCCCGCGCACCGCGTCGGGTCGCTGGTGATCAATTTCGGCGGGCCGGGCACCGACGGCGTCGGCGAGCTGATGCGGTTCGGCCCGCGGTATCCGGAGGAGCTGCGGGCCAAATTCGACCTGGTGAGCTTCGATCCGCGCGGGATCGGCGGCAGCGCTCCGGTGCAGTGCCCGGGGACGCCGCCCGCGGCCGGTTCGCCGTTGCGGGACAGCGCGGCGTTCTGGGCAGCGAGTGCAGCCGTCGGCAAAGCTTGCGCGGCCGGCACCGGCGCCGAGCTGTCGCATCTGTCGACCGCGAATGTCGCACGGGACCTGGATTTGCTCCGCCAGGCGCTGGGCGAGAAGCAGCTGAACTTCTACGGCTACTCGTACGGCACGTATCTCGGCGGCACCTACGCGAACCTGTTCCACGACAAGCTGCGCGCGATGGTCCTCGACGGGACGCTCGACCTCGTCGCGAACGCCACCGGACAGCCGGGACAGCAGGACAAGCCGGTCGACGTGCGTGCCGACGTCGCGACTGCACAGCAACAGGAACTCGAGGCGTTCTTCGCCGCCTGCGCCGCAGCTGGACCGGGCAAATGCGCATTCGCCGGCGGTGACCTGAAACAGAAATTCGCCGCCATTTTCGCCCGGCTGACGCATGGTCCGGTCGGCGGCATGACGGTCTCGTCGTTACTGGAAACGATCGACCGCGCGCTGTATCAATCGTCCCGGTGGCCGCGCCTCGCGAAGACGCTCGCCGGGTTGGTGCCGTCGTCGCCGGTCTCCCCCGCGCCGGTGCTCGACCCGCGCGTGCCCACGCATTCGCCCGGGTTCCTCGCGGTGCAGTGCCTGGACAGCGAACTCCCGCAGGACACCGCCAAGTACCCCGAACTCGCCGCCGCCGAAGCCAAACGGCAGCCGTATTTCGGGGTGGCACCAGTGTTTTCGATGGCGCAGTGCGTCGGCTGGCCCGCGCGGGACGAGGACCGGTACCTCGGGCCGTGGAACCGGCCGCGCCAGCACCCGATCCTGATCCTGGCCAACCGGAACGACCCGGTCACGCCGCTCGCCAACGCCCAGGCCACCGCGCGGGAACTCGGCGACGGCCATGTGGTCGTGGTGGACGGCGCCGGGCACACCACGCTCGACGTGCCCAGCACGGCCGCTTCCGCCGCGATGGCCCGGTATTTCGCGGATTTGACCGTGCCTCCGGACGGGACGGTTTACCCGCCGGAGGTCCGGCCGTTCCCCTAGCCGTTCAGCACGTTGATCGGCTCGCCCGCTTGGAACGCGGCGATGTCCTCCACCGCGCCGCCGTAGAAAATCTCGTAGGTTTCCCGGCTCACGTACCCGATGTGCGGGGTCAGGATCGCGTTGTCCAACGTCCGCAGCGGATGGTCCGCGGGCAGCGGCTCCACGTCGTAGACATCCAGTGCGGCCGCAGCGATCTTCTTGCCGCGCAATGCATCCAGCAACGCCGACTCGTCGACAATCGGCCCGCGCGAGGTGTTCACCAGCAGCGCGGTCGGCTTCATCGCGGCGAATTCGGCGGCACCGACCAATCCGCGCGTGCGCTCGGACAGGACCAAGTGGACCGAAAGCACATCCGCCCGCGCGAACAAGTCCTCTTTGGACACTGCCGTGACGCCGTGTTCGGCCGCCCGCTCCGGCGTGAGGTTTTGGCTCCACGCAATCGGTTCCATCCCGAACGCCTGGCCGATCCGGGCGACCTCGGACCCCATCCTGCCGAGCCCGAGCAGGCCGAGCGTCTTGCCCTTCAAGGCCATTCCGAGGCCAACCTGCCAGCCGCCCTCGCGCATCGAACGGAACTCCACCGGCAGATTGCGCGCGCCGGCCAGGATGAGCGCCCACGTGTGTTCCACCGTCGGCGACGCGAGGGCCCCGGTCGCGGACACCACCACGCCGCCGCGCTTGGCCGCGTCCAGATCGATCGCCGCGTTCCGGCGACCGGTGCTGACCAGCAGTTTCAACGCGGGCAGCCGGTCGAGCACCGCGGCCGGGAACGGCGTGCGCTCGCGCATCGCGACCACCACGTCGAACCCGGCGAGCCGTGCCACCACGTCGTCTGGCCCGGCGAACGGCTTCGTGAACACCTCGATCTCCGCCCCGAGCGGCGCCCAGTCGGCGCACTGGAGAGCCACGTTCTGATAGTCGTCGAGGATCGCGATCTTCATGCCGCCCACCGTAACCCGCGGGTCAGGCGTTGCGCGCCCGCTCGATGATCTCGTTGATCACGTCGCCCTTCGCGTCCGCGTAGTTCTGGACGTACTCCCAGGTCCGCGCGGCGAGTTCGCGTTTCTTCGCCAGGTACAGCTCCAGTTCCTCCGGATGGCTGCGCAGGCGGCCGAGAAACAGCCGATGCCGTTCGGTTTCGCCGTTGCCCGGAGAATGGACGTGCAGGTTGATGTTCGTGTCCGGACCCTTGAACATGCGGTGCTTTTCCCAGTCCGGCTCGCGGATCACCAACCGGTAGCCCGCGGCTTCGAGATCGGGCACATATGCCGCCTCGTCGTCGGAAGCGGGCACTTCGAGCTGGATGTCGATGACCGGCTTGGCGGCGAGGCCGGGCACCGACGTGGATCCGATGTGCTCGAGCAGCACGACGCGGTCCCCGAGCACCTCGCGGATCCGCGCCGCCTCGCGTTCGTAGAGCCGCGGCCATTCCGGGTCATACTCGACGAGCGTGATGGTGGAGTCGTGTTTCGGAGCCTCTCCGACCCACGCCGCTTGGATTTCTTCCTCGCTGAACTTTTGGCTGGACACAGTGATTCCCCCTGACGTCAGCTGAAAACCAGCCGACCAGGCTATCAGGAAATCGGCAACGGCAGGATGTTTCCGCTCGCCTCGCGCAGCGCCACCCGCATTTCCTCGCGTGGCGCCGGTTGTCCGGTGAAATGCTCCGCTTGCCCGAATGCCTGGTGCAGCAACATGTCGAGCCCGGTCGCGATCCGTCCGCCGCGCTGTCCGACCGCTTCGGCCAGCGGCGTCGGCCACGGGTGGTAAATCACGTCGAGCACGCTGCCGATCCGGGACAGTTCCGCCAGGTGCGGCACGACCGCGTCCGGCGGCACCGTGTTGACCAGCACCGCCGTGGTGTCCGCCAGCTCCGCGAAGTCCGCTTCGGACCAGCGCAGCACGTCCACGTCCAGCCCCGCCCGCTTGGCCGCGTCCACGGTTTCCGAAGCCCGCGCCGGTTCCCGCACCACTAACCGCACCCTCGCGACGCCCAGCGCGGCCAATGCGACCACCGCAGCCGCGGCCGTCCCGCCCGCTCCGAGCACCACGGCCTGGTCGCTCGCGGAAGGCGAGTAACCGCCGGCGCACTTCAGGGCACCGGTCACCCCGTCGACGTCGGTGCAGTCGGCGAGCCAGCCGTCCGGACGCCGCACGAGCGTGTTCGCCGCCCCGACCGCGGCCGCGCGCGGGGTGACCTCGGCGGCGTAGTCGAGCGCGGCTCGCTTGCCCGGCATGGTGACCGAGAGACCGACCCACTCCGGGCCGAGACCGTCGACGAACCCGGGCAGTTCGGCGGCGTCCGTCTCGACCCGGTCGTAGGTCCAGCCGTCCAAGCCGAGCGCCGCGAACGCCGCGCGGTGCAGCACCGGCGACAGCGAATGCGCCACCGGCTTGCCCAGGACCGCCGCGCGGCGCGGCCGGTCAGATGACGCCACGCTGCTCCGCCAGGTGCCGGTTCTCGTTGTGCTGGTCATTCGTGACCGCGAAGCAGGAATGCCCGTCCTTCTCGCATTTCACGAAGTACACCCAGTCGCCGGGAGTCGGGCTGACCGCGGCCTTGATCGCGTCCATGCTGGGCACCGCGATCGGCGTCGGCGGGAGACCGTAGTTGGCGTAGGTGTTGTACGGTCCGGCCTTCGCCCGGTCCTCGGGTTTGGTGAGCAGCGTCGGGCGGTCCAGCACGTAGTTGACCGTCGAGTCCAGCTGCAGCCGGATGCGCTGCGCGAGCCGGTTGTAGATCACCCGCGAGATCTTGCCGAAGTCCGGTTTGATCGCCTCGCGCTCGATGAGCGACGCGATGATCAGCGTCTGGTACGGCGACATCCCCGGCCCGGTGTTCTGCGCGGTGAGCCCGGCCGCCTGGATCGAATCGGCCGACTGCTTCACCAGGTCGGTGATCAGCTCGGTCGCGCTCCAGCCGGGTTTCACGTCGTACACGCCGGGCGCGATCAGGCCTTCCAGACGTTTGTCCTTGCTCAGCGCCTTGCCCGCGTCGGCCAGCGCCCACTCCGGCGCGCCGAGAGCCTTGAGATCGGCGTCCGCGACGGTCTTGCGCAGCTCGGCCACCGGGACGCAGGTGCTCTTGCCGTTCATAGTCGCGCACGAAGCCTTCGACATCAGGCTGTACACGCCCGGCGTGACCTTGCCGTCGGGCTGGGTGATGTCGTCGAACTGCGTGTACGGCCGGATTTCCAGCCGCCCGACGCGCGCGGTCGGCGAGGTGATCAGGTCGACCGCGCCCTCGCCGGACATGTGCTGGCGCAGCAGGTAGTAGCCCTGCTGGATCTTGCTCAGCGCGGTGTTCTCCGCGCCCGCCTTCACGAACGCGCGGGAACTCGCGACCACGCCCGCGTCGGTGAGCTTCGCACCGATGGCGGACGTCGTGTCGCCCTGTTCGACCTGCACGAGCGCGTCGCCGTCGCCGGGGCCGTCGAAGTCCGCGTAGCCGAAGATCTTCTGGTACCCGAAATAGGCCCCGCCGCTGAGCAGGACGAGCACGAGCAGCGCGGCGATCCAGCCGATCGCGCGCTTGCGCTTCTTGCGCGGCTTCTTCGCGGGCGGCTCCTCGACCGGCGGCTCGGCCCCGTCGTCGGCGGGGTAGCCGTCCTCGTCGTAGCCGTCGTACTCCTCGTCGTAGTCCTCGTACTCGCCGTATTCGTCGTACTCGTCCTCGAAGAGGCCGTCGATGTGCTGCTCGTCCGGGTGCTCCGGTTCGTGCGCGGCGTCGGGCACGGTCGGGATCACCTCGGTGGGCTGCTCGACCGGCTGCCGGCGCGGCGGCTGGGTGCGCGGATCGCGGGGCATCGACGCGTCCGCGAAACGCGGGTCGCGCGGCATGGAAGCGTCGGCGAACCGGGGATCACGCGGCATCGAGGCCTCGGCGAAGCGCGGGTCCGGCGGCATCGACGCGTCCGCGAACCGGGGATCACGCGGCATCGAAGCTTCGGCGAACCGGGGATCCGGCGGCAGGGAGCCGTCCGGCGGCGGAGCGGGAGCGCGCCGGGCCGGTGGGGGCGGCGGCATCTCCGGCGCCCGGCGACGGCCCGGAGCGGCCGCGTCCACCGGCAGGTCGACGTCGTCCCGGCGACGGCGGCCGGACGGCGGCTCGACGTCGACGGGCGGCGGAATGTCCTCGCGCCGGCGGCGACGGCCGGCGGGCGGCTCGCCCGGCGGGGGCGCGTCTTCGAGGCGGCGACGGCCGGAAAGAGGTTCCGCGTCTACCGGCGGACCGTCTTCGCGGCGACGGCGTCGACCGGCGGGCGGCTCGACGTCCGCGGGCGGCAGGTCGTTCCCGGCCGCCGGGGCCTCGCCCGGAGTGATGCGGCGCGGCCGGGCGCGCGGAAGGTCGTCGGCCGCGTGCGGCGGCAAGTCCCAGTCCTCCGTCGACCGCATCGGCCGGTCCTGCGGCGGCGCCGGACGACGGCGCCGGGTCGGCGGCACGTCGGCGGCCGGGCGACGCGGCGGTTCGGCAGGAGGCGGAGGAGGCACCGCATCCGGTTCGACGCGACGGGTCGGTCCTTCGGGAGCGCGTCGGCGTCCTTCCGCCGCGGGCGGACGCTGAGGAGCGTCGCCACGCGCACGTCGCCGTTCCCCGGGCGGCATGCCTTCCGGCGCGCGACGAGGAGGCGGTTCGTCTTCGGGCTCGCGTCGCCTGCGCCGCCCGCCCGGAGCGCCGGGACCCGCCGCGGGGTCCGGCATCTCCGGCGTGTCGGGGTTGCGCAGCCGACGGCGGCCACCCGGGTTGCCGGGGCCGCGGGGGTCGGTCATGAGTCGCCTTTCCGGGCGCGGTGCGCGGCGGCGGCGTCGAGCCAGGCCTGCAGGATCTCGACTGCCGCTGCCTGGTCCACCACGGCGCGCTGCTTGCGTCCCTTGACCCCCCGCTGGGACAGCATTCGCGACGCGGTGACCGTCGTCAACCGCTCGTCTGCCAGCCGCACGGGCACGTCCCCCACGCGCCCGGCGAGCTTCTCCGCATACGCGAGCGCGAGGTCCGCGGCCGCGCCCTGCCGGTTCGCCAGCGTCCTCGGCAAGCCCACGATCACCTCGACCACCTCGTGTTCGGTGACGAGTTCGGCAAGCCGGTCCAGATCGCTGTCGTCCTTCGCATCACGGGAGAGGGTAACGAGCGGGCTCGCGAGGACGGGGGCGGGATCGCTCAGCGCGACCCCCACCCGGACAGAGCCGACGTCGACCGCGAGCCGCCTGCCCCGTCCCGGATCGGACTCGCCGGGCCGATCCGGGCCTCTCCGGGGGTTAGCGGCCAAGGTTCGCGACCGCCGCGCGCAGCGCCGTCACGGCCTGCTCCGCGCCCGCCGGGTTGCTGCCTCCGCCCTGGGCCATGTCCGGCTTGCCGCCGCCGCGTCCGCCGATCGCCTCGGCGAACGACGGCACGAGCTTGCCCGCCGCGATGCCCTTGTCGCGCGCCGCCGAGGTCGTGGCGACCACGAAGGCCACCTTCTCCCCCGAAGGCGCGAACAGCGCGACCACGCCGGGGCGGTCGCCGAGGCGGCCGCGGATGTCGGAGGCGAGCGCGCGCAGGCCGTTGCCGTCGACGTCCGGCACGACCTCGGCGACCACCGAGACGCCGGAGACGTCCTGCGCCTTGTCCGCCAGCGCGCCGGCCGAGCCGAGGACCTGCTGCGTGCGCAGCTGCTCGATCTCCTTCTCGGCGTTCTTCAGCCGGGACAGCACGTCCTCGATCCGGCCGGGCAGTTCGTCCGACGGCACCTTGAACGTGTTCGCCAGCTGCGACACGAGCAGCTGCTCCTTGCGGACGTGCTTCAGCGCGTCCGGGCCGACCAGCGCCTCGACGCGGTGCACGCCGGAGCCGACCGACGCGTCCGACACCAGCTTGACCAGGCCCAGCTGGCCGATCCGGCCGACGTGCGTGCCGCCGCACAGCTCGCGCGAGTACTCGCCCATGTCGACGACGCGGACGTCGTTGCCGTACTTCTCGCCGAACAGCGCGACCGCGCCCAGTTCGAGCGCCTTGTCCTTGGTCGTGGTGTAGCTCTGCACCTCGACGTCGGTCTGCAGGTAGTCGTTCACTTCCTGCTCGACCTCGGTGAGGATGTCGGTCGACACCGCGCCCGGCGTGGTGAAGTCGAACCGCATCCGGCCCGGCGCGTTGAGCGAACCGGCCTGCGCCGCGCGCTTGCCGTACGCGCCGCGGACCGCCGCGTGCACGAGGTGCGTCGCCGAGTGCGAGCGCTCGATCGAGAGCCGGCGGTTCGCGTCCACCGATCCGGTGAGCCGGGTGTCGATGCCGACCTCGCCCTGGGTCACCTCGACGCGGTGCACGAACAGGCCGGGCACGATCTTCTGCACGTCGAGCACCTTCAGCTCGACGCCGTCGCCGACCAGGACGCCGGTGTCGGCGATCTGCCCGCCGCTCTCGGCGTAGAACGGGGTGCGGTCGAGCACCAGCTCGGCCTTGCGGCCCGCGGCGACGCTGCGCACCGGCAGGCCGTCTTCGAGCAGGCCGACGACCTTCGCGTCCGCCTGCAGTTCGGTGTAGCCGAGGAACTCGGTCTCGCCGTGCTGCTCCAGGACCTTGCGGTACTCGGACAGGTCGCCGTGGCCGCTCTTGCGCGCCGCCGCGTCCGCCTTGGCGCGCTTGCGCTGCTCCTCCATGAGCGTGCGGAAGCCCGCCTCGTCGACGGTCAGGCCCTGTTCGGCCGCCATTTCGAGGGTCAGGTCGATCGGGAAGCCGTAGGTGTCGTGCAGCTGGAACGCCTTGTCGCCGGCGAGCACGTCGCCGCCGCCCTTCTTCGTCTCGGCCGCAGCCAGATCGAAGATGCGCGAACCGCTGGTGAGGGTGGCGAGGAACGCTTCCTCCTCGACGCGCACGACCTCGGAGATCCGGTCGAAGCCGCTGATCAGCTCGGGATAGGTCGGGCCCATGGTCTGGCTGACGACCTTCGCGAACTCCTGCAGCACCGGCTCCTGCACGCCCAGCAGGCGCGTGGAGCGGACGATGCGGCGCAGCAGGCGGCGCAGCACGTAGCCGCGGCCGTCGTTGCCCGGGGTGACGCCGTCGCCGATCAGCAGCACGCCGGTGCGCGCGTGGTCGGCGATGACGCGGAAGCGCACGTCGTCGGCGTGGTTGGCGCCGTAGCGGCGGCCGGAGAACTCCTCGGCGCGGCCGATCACCGGGCGCACCAGGTCGGTCTCGTACACGTTCTCGACGCCCTGCAGGATCGTCGCGACGCGCTCGACGCCCATGCCGGTGTCGATGTTCTTCTTCGGCAGCTCGCCGATCGGCGGGTGGCCCAGCTTCGGGCTCTGGTCGCCGCGGACGTCCTGCATGAAGACGAGGTTCCAGATCTCGATGTAGCGGTCCTCGTCGGCGACCGGGCCGCCTTCGCGGCCGTACGCGGGGCCGCGGTCGTAGTAGATCTCCGAGCACGGGCCGCCGGGACCGGGCACGCCCATGTCCCAGTAGTTGTCCTTGCCGTCGCGGACCTGGATCCGGTCGCTGGGCAGGCCGGTGAGCTTGCGCCACAGCCCGGCCGCCTCGCTGTCCTTCTCGTAGACGGTCGCCCAGATCCGGTCCGGGTCGAGGCCGAAGCCCCCGTCGTCCTGGGACTTGGTGATCAGCTCCCAGGCGTTCTCGATCGCGCCTTCCTTGAAGTAGTCGCCGAACGAGAAGTTGCCCGCCATCTGGAAGAACGTGTTGTGCCGGGTGGTCTTGCCGACCTCGTCGATGTCCGGCGTGCGCACGCACTTCTGCACCGAGGTCGCGCGCGGGTACGGCGGCGGGGCCTCGCCGAGGAAATACGGCTTGAACTGGACCATGCCCGCGTTGACGAACAGCAGGTTCGGGTCGTCGAGGATCAGCGGGGCGCTCGGCACGCGCGTGTGGCCCCGGCTTTCGAAGTGGCGCAGGAAACGGTCAGTGATCTCGTGTGTGTCCACGGGTGAAGTCCTTGTGCTGGAGACCCGGATTCGGCCGGGAAAGGAAACGGGGGTCGGAGGCGGCGGAAGGCGCGCGGAGATCAGCCCTCCGCCCGGCGAGCTCGCCGGGCGGGGCGACGTGCGGCGTGCCTGCCCGCACCCGAAGGCGGCGCGACGGCGGCGGTCCGCTCCTCGACCATGTCGTGCAGCTCCTGTTCCCGTTCGTTCATCCCGGCGCGCACCTCGGCGCCGAAAGAACCGACGGCGCCCGCGAGTTCCCGCACGGCGTCGCCCAAGTTCGATGCTAACCCGGCCGGCGTGGCCTGACGAGCGGTTTCGCTGGCCTTGCGGCTCAGCGCGACTCCCGCGACGACCCCGACCCCGAGCCAGAACAGCCGCTTCACTTCTTCCCCCGGCGGGCCGGGCGCTGCGCCTTCGAGGCCTTGGCTTCCTGCTTCTTGCGGCGCGCGCGGAGGGCCTTGCTGATCCCGTACGACAGCGCGGCGGTCTTCACCAGGGGGCCGCCGAGCGTCGCGGTGAACACCGACGAGAGCGCGGACACGTTGCCGCTCACCGCCTGTGCGTTCGCGGTGATCCCGTCGACCCGCTCGAGCTGCGTGTTGACGTGCGTGATCGTCTCGTTGGCCCCGATCAGGATCGGGTCGCTGTTCTCGTGCGCCTTGCGGATCGCGATCGTCGCCTCGTCCAGCGTGCGGCCGAGCTTGAGCAGCGGGATCGCCAGCAGCAAGACCAGCAGTACGAAAGCTCCTGCGGCGATCAGCGCGGCGATCTGCCCTGCCGACACGGGCCCTCCTCGGGTGGTGCGGGGTCTTAGGTGGTGTGAGGTTACCGCCTGCGGCGCTTCTCGGCGGGGACCCCCCGCCGCAGTGGTCACCCAGCGCAGTCGCCGTTCGCGGAAAACCGTTCGCGGAAACTCGTCCGGCCTGGTCTCCTCGCCGGATGGACTCCTCGAACGGCCCGCTCCCCCGCGTGCTCGCCGGACCGGGCGGCCCCGCCGCCGACGTGCTCGCCGGCCTTTCCGGCGCGGACCTGACGACGCTGCAGCTGGAAGTAGCCCGCCGCCGAGCCGCGAAACTGCGCGGGCCGGATGTCCTGCGCCGCTACCGCGAGGACCG
Source organism: Amycolatopsis sp. AA4 (assembly GCF_002796545.1). Taxonomy (GTDB): domain Bacteria; phylum Actinomycetota; class Actinomycetes; order Mycobacteriales; family Pseudonocardiaceae; genus Amycolatopsis. The sequence goes on along the minus strand of NZ_CP024894.1, from coordinate 2,372,877 downwards.
CTTCACCACGCCCGCGCCGTTGCCGTTCGAGGTACTGCGGCGGGTCGAAGACTCCCTGCTTTCCGCCGCGCCGCCGGAATTCGAACGGGTGACCCTCTCCCCGGTCGCCCCGCTCGGCACCCATTCCACAGTGGCCGGACTGGCCCAGCACCGCGTCGTCCCCACCGGCCGCGGCACCGAAGTCGCCGCGGACCCGACGAACGGACTCGCCCTGGAAGCCGCACTCCGCCGCACCGGCTCCTCGCCAGTCCGGCTCACCACCGTGCAACGCGTCGTCCGAGCCCAACCTCCGGCCCCCGGACTCTTCGCGCACTTCTCCCTCTTCGCAGCCATCACCGCCGGTCGCGACCGAGGCAACCGGTCCTTCGAACGCGAGCACCTGATCGAGCACGCGCGCTTCCTCACCACCGCGGTACGCACCGCCGGCGCCCATGCCGCAGGCTTCGAAGTGACCACTTTGGACACCCGCTTCGCCGACTTCGCTGACTCAGTGCAAGACGCCCTGCCCGACGTAGCCGTCTCAGCTGCCCCAGACCGCGCGGTAGGCCGCGACTACTACTCCGGCCTCTGCTTCACCGTCACCGCCGACTTCGGCACCGGCCTGACCCCCGTCGGCGACGGCGGCTTCACCCCCTGGACCGCACGACTGCTCGGCAACGCGAAGGAACGCCTGCTCGTCTCCGGCATCGGCGTCGACCGGGTCGCGTCATTGCTCAACGCTTGACGATCCCCTCGTACACCGCCGCCATGTCGTCCTCACCGTGCCCCGCCTCGACCGCGGCTTCCAGATGCGCCAACGCGGCCGCAGCCCCGCCGACGTCGATCGCGTGCCCCGCAGCCTCCACGACAAGCCGCGCGTCCTTCGCCGCGAGCGATGCCGGAAAGCTGGCCGGATACTCGCCGGACAGCATCATGGGTCCCTTCGCCCGCGCGTACGGCACGTCGAACCCGGTGCCGCTCATGACGTCGAAGAACAACTGCGGATCCACCCCCAGCACCTTCGCGAGGGCGAGACTCTCCCCGGTGCCGTTGGTGAGCGCGAGAATCCACGCGTTCATCACGAGCTTGAGCCGCGTCGCCGTCCCAGGTTCAGTACCGAGCCAGCGGGTCCGGGAGCCGATGGCGTCAAACACCTCCGCCGCCCCGTCGTGCACGTTGTCCGGCCCAGCAGCGAGCACCTGAAGCTGCCCCTGCTCGGCGGGCCCCTTCGTCCCCATCACCGGACAATCGACAAACGGCACCCCGGCCGCGACGGACGCCTCAGCAAGCCGATCAACCCAATCGACCCCCACGGTGCTGGTCTGCAGCCAAATCGTCCCCGGTTCCAGCGAGAGCCCGCGAAAGACTTCAGCGACCGCAGGCCCGTCCGAAAGCATGGTGACGAGGAAATCAGCCCCCTTCACCGCTTCGCGAGGAGACTCGACAACGGCAACGCCCTCCGCGCCCAGCGGCTCAGCCTTAGCCCGAGTCCGATTCCACGCCCGCACGCTCACCCCAGCGCGAGCAAGATTGGCGGCCATCGGACGGCCCATGATCCCGGTGCCCAAGAATGCGACTGTGGTCATCCGGCCATCGTGCCGCCACCCCTGCGACTCGGCACGATCAGCGCTCCCCCAGCGCCGCCCTCGACCACACTAACGGGAAACCGGACCCTCCCCCTCCGTCACAACCACCTCAGACCCACCCAACGCGGCGTTTGGTGCGTGTAACGCACCCAATGTGGCATTCGGTGCATCCCACGCACCCAATGCCACATTGGGGCGCAAACCGCACACCGCGCCCCAACAGCAACCACCCACTCAAGCCGCGCAACAACCGCCACCGCCGCAGCCAAACAGCGCAGCACCCAAACCGCGGAAAAACCGCCGCCGCTGCACCCAACCCCGGGGGCACCCACCCCTCCCCCAACCCCGATACAAAGCCGCCCTGCGGTTCGGGGGTGCTTGTCAAGGCATCTTTCCCGCCTTGACAAGCACCCCCGAACCGTCAGCACAATCGGCTCTCGGGGTGCCCCACGCAACCACTCCGGCGCAATGTCGCCACCAGGCGACGAGCCGCCCGACTCACCCCTGCCGCTCCCCCCGAACAGTCCGCCGCAACCGAGGCACCCGCTCCGCCAAGGTCCGCTCCCCACCCCGCTGAGTCGGCTCGTAATAATCCCGCCCCACCAGCTCATCCGGCGGATACTGCTGCGCCAGCACCCCCTCCGGCACGTTATGCGGATACCGATACCCCTGCGCATTCCCCAACTGCTTGGCCCCGGCATAGTGCCCGTCCCGCAGATGCGGCGGCACCGTCCCGATAGCCCCAGCCCGAACATCACTCAACGCCGAATCGATAGCCGTAACCACCGCATTCGACTTAGGCGCAGTCGCGAGATGTATCGTCGCCTGCGCCAACGCGAGCCGCCCCTCCGGCATCCCGATGAACTGCACCGCGTGCGCCGCCGCGACCGCCGCCTGCAACGCCGTCGGATCCGCCAGCCCGACGTCCTCGCTCGCGTGCACCACCAGCCGCCGCGCGAGGAACCGCGGATCCTCCCCCGCCTCGATCATCCGCGCCAGGTAATGCAACGCCGCGTCGACATCCGACCCGCGGATCGACTTGATGAACGCACTGATCACGTCGTAGTGCTGATCACCGTCGCGGTCGTAACGCACCGCCGCTTTGTCCACAGTGGACTCAACCACGGCCAGATCGATCGTCTTGTTCTCCGTCGCGGAAGCAGCATCCGCAGCCGCCTCCAGCGCGGTGAGCGCACGCCGCGCATCCCCGCCAGCGAGCCGCACGAGGTGCGCCCGCGCGTCGTCTGTCAGCGTGAGTTCGCCACCGAGCCCACGCTCGTCGGCCAAGGCGCGCTCCAGCACCGCGACGATGTCGTCGTCCGTGAGCGGCCGCAGCTGCAGCACCAAAGAGCGCGACAGCAGCGGGGACACCACCGAGAACGACGGGTTCTCCGTAGTCGCCGCCACCAGCAGCACGGTCCGGTCTTCGACCGCGCCGAGCAGCGCGTCCTGCTGGGTCTTGGAGAACCGGTGCACCTCGTCGATGAACAGGACGGTGTTCTCGGTGTTGTACTGCCGGCGTCGCCGCGCCTCCTCGATGACGCCGCGCACCTCCTTGACGCCCGCCGACAGCGCGGACATCGCGACGAACCGGCGGCCGGTGGCGATCGACACCAGGTTCGCCAGCGTGGTCTTGCCGGTGCCGGGCGGGCCGTAGAGCAGCACGGACGCCGGGGCGGCCCCCTCGACCAGGCGGCGCAGCGGAGCCCCTTCCCGCAGCAGGTGCTGCTGCCCGACCACCTCGTCGAGCGTGCGCGGCCGCATCCGGACCGCGAGCGGCGACGTCGCCGGGTCGGCCTGCAGTTCGGCCTGGTTCGCTCCGGAGGGTTCCGGCGGCGGCCCCACGTCGGGGTTCACCGTGAAGAGTTCGTCCTGTGCCACCTCACGACGGTATCCGACCACCCCGACAATCCCGCTCGCCCGGCCCCGCGGCGCGGCCGGAGGGGCAGACTGGGGCGATGGTCTCCTCGGTCGCGGTGTTGTCCGACATCCATGGCGTGCTTCCCGCGCTCGACGCGGTCCTCGCCGAACCCGACGTCCAGGCTGCCGACCTGGTGGTCCTGTGCGGCGACCACGCCGCCGGACCGCTCCCCCGGCAAACCCTCGACCGGCTGGTTTCGCTCGGCGATCGCGCGGTGTGGGTGCGCGGCAACGCCGACCGCGAACTCGTCACCCTCGCCGGCGGCGGCCCCACCCAGATCCCGGACCCGATCGGGCCGTGGGCGGCGACACAGCTGCGACCGGACCAAGTGGCGCTGCTCGCCGGATTGCCGTTGACAGTGACGCTGGAAATCGACGGCCTCGGCGAGGTGCTGTTCTGCCACGCCACTCCGCGCGACGACGAAGAGGTCGCGCTCGTGGACAGCCCGTTGTCGCGCTGGGCGGAAGTTCTGGACGGCGTCACGGCGGAAACGGTGGTGTGCGGGCATACCCACATGCCGTTCCTGCGGTTGGCCGACCGGTGCCGGATCCTGAACCCGGGCAGCGTCGGAATGCCTTACGGCACAACGGGTGCACACTGGGCGCGGCTCGGCCCTGGCGTCGAGTTGCGGCGTACCGCTTACGACGCCGAAGCCGTGTGCCGGGCGCTGGCGGACCGGTCGGAGTATCCCGGAATCCAGGACTGGAACGACTATTTCGTACGGAATCCCGCGTCGGATGCGGAGGCGTTGCGGGTATTCAGCCCACGCGCTCGCGGAACGAACGCCACATGATGACCGCCGCGTAAGGCAGGAACTCGCGTCCGCGCCGCCAGAGCCACGGCACGCCCTTCGCCACGAGCCAGCCGAAGTGGGCGGCTGCGCTGGGTTCGACGCCGCCGGAGCAGACAAGGCTTACCGGCTGCGGCACCTCGAAACCGGCTGCCGCGGCCAGGTTCGCGAAACCTTCGGCGAGCAGGCGGTGGCCCAGTTCGGAGGGGTGCAGGCGGTCGACGCTCCAGACGGTGAGGTCGTAGGCACCGGGGAGCGTGTCCAGGTTCAGGCAGCCGATGCCTTCTGTTTCCACCACTCGATCGATCGCCTCGTTCAGTTCCCGCACGCGGGCGCTGAGGGCTCGCTTCAGGGACGGCGGGAGGCGGAAGACCTTGCTGTGGTCGTGGAAACGTACCGGGAGGACGGTGGTCCCGACTGCGGCCAGTTCGCGGACGATCGCGGTCAGGTCCGCGGCGACCTTGTCCGGGTCGAAGTCGGGGCGGAGGGTGTCGTTCATCCCTACTACGACCAGGGCGATGTCCGGTCGGTGGGCGATTGTTTGCGGTAGTTGGTCGGTGCGGACGCAGGACATGCGGGCACCGGTGAAGGACGGGTTCAGGTAGCCGGATTCGTCGATGCCCAGTGCTTCTGCGACCAAGGGGCCCACGCCGCGCCATCCGCCGCGGTTGGGGAGGGGGTCGCCTAGGCCTACCGCGGTCGAGTCGCCTAGGACTGCCAGGCGGGTCGCTCGGCGGGGCTGGGTTTTCGGGTGGGGGGCCGGGGCTGGTTCTGCGGGTGGGGTGACTCCGACGCTGATCACGGTCACGACCAAGACCATCCGGTATTGAGGCTCACCGCTGGTGATGGGGAGGTAACGCGGTATGGACGGAGGTGGGAACTTCCGGTACTGGGTGGTTGGTTTGGGGGTTCTGTCGGCTCGTCGCCTGGCGGCGACATTGCCGCCTGGGTTGCGTGGGGCACCCCGAAGTTTGATTGTGCTGACGGTTCGGGGGTGCTTGTCAAGGCGGGAAAGATGCCTTGACAAGCACCCCCGAACCGCAGAGAGGCTTCGTATCGGGGTTGGGGGAGGGCTGGGTGCCCCCGGAGTTGGGTGCATCGGCGGCGGTTTGGTCGGTGCCTCGATGGTTGGGTGCAGCGGCGGCGGTTTGTTGCGCGGCTTGGGTGTGTGGTTGCGGTGGTGGACGCGACGTGCGGTTAGCGCCCGAAGTGGCGTGGGTGCGGCGGCGGCAGCTTGGGTGGTGGGGTCGTGTGGCTCGCGGCGTGCGGCTAGAGCGGCGTTGGGTGCACCGGCTGCGGCGAATGACGAGGTGCGCGCGGTGCGGGGATCGGCGGCGGGTTCGCGGTAGGCGGGCATTGCGCCCCAATGTGGCATTGGGTGCATGCGACGCACCCAATGTGGCGTTCGGTGCGTCTGACGCAACCAATGCCACATTGGGGGCCCGGCTCGCGGACGCAGGCGGGTCGTGAGGGGAACCCTGAGGGACTCAGAGTCCGTGAAGGTGGCCCTCACGGACGGGCGGGCAGGTGCGGGGGGGGTCAGCGGAAGGCGGGATAGAAGGCCAGGTCGGCGTGCGGGCCCAGGCGGGCGGCCAGGGCGGCGGCGACTCGGGTGGAGTGTTCGGCGACCTCGGTCAGGCGCGAGTAGCCCGCGTGCCGTGCCAGTTCGCGCCACCACGTGACCAGGGCGGCTTCGCGGCTTACTGGGGTCGCGTGCCTGGTCAGGTCCAGGCCCGGGAGCAGTTCGCGGGTGATTTGCCAGACCTGCAGCATTTCGCTGATGGTGAGTTGCTTCGCCAGCTCGACGTCGTCGGCGAAGGAGGGCCATACGTCGACGATTTCGGCTCGCCAGGCGGCGATCATCGCTTCGCTCATGCCCGCGGGCAGCGCCATCGCGCGGGGGTCCGACACGAACGGCAGCCGGAGGCAGGAGGCGTCGACCAAGGCGGTGCGGACGCGGCCGCGTTCGAAGTCCAGGAAGCGGACTCCCGAGCCGGTGACCAGGTTGTTTTCCGGGGCCAGTTCGACGGGGCTGAAGGCGCGGAAGGCAGGTGACCGGGCTTGGGCGACGGCTTCGGCGAGGCGTTCGCGCACTGACTCCGGGACGGGCACGTCCAGCAACTCCGAGAGGAGTTCTTCGACGTCCTCGGCCAGGTCCGTCAGACCGTCGTCGTCGGTTCGGATCGGGCCGCCCAAACGGCGCAGCAGGGCGTTGAAATCGGCTTCCCGGCTGGCGGTGCTGGCGTGCAGGCGGCCCAGCGAGCGGGCCCACGACAGGAGGGCTCGTTCGGCTGCCCGGGAGTCGCGGGCGGCCAACTTGTCCTGCAGGGTCGGCGCGCGGCCCAGGTCCTCGATCACCAGCACGCGGTGGCCGCCGTCGTGGGCCAGGAGTTCCGGGCACATTCGCTCGTCCGGCGCCAGTGCGGTGAACAGCTGGTAGCTGACGGCTTCCTGGGCGAACGGATCGACCCGGCCGGGTTCCGCGGGGTCGGGATAGTGCTTGACCACGAGCGTGCGCGGCAGGGCGAAGGAGGAAGACACGACCCGGGCCCGGACGACCGTCGCCGGACCGCTTCCGGAGAGGTGTTCGGGCGAGACCAGGGTGATCGCGCTCCCGAACCGGCGCGTGAGCACCGCCTCGCCCGCCGCGACGGCCGCGGCGACTGCGAGTTCCCCGGCTTCCGCCCGGACTCCAGCGTCGCCGGCGGAGGAGGTGTCGACTGTCATTGTCACCGACCCTACTCGTGACTGAGCAACCATGACCACAACGTTCCGGGCGCCGGGACGCGCCCGGAATCACCCACGGGAAAGCGGACGCAGCAACGCCGCGGAACGTTGCTTGCGTCGGCGAACTATCAGCACAATGGCCGCAGCAAGAACGATTCCGAAGAGGTTGACCAGCAGCTGCAGCACCGAAAAACCGGTCCGGTCCCACCGTCCGGCGACCGCCGCGACCATGGCGTAACCGGCCGCGGGCACCGTCGTCACCGAAATGAACACGCCGACCAGCGCGGCCGATTTCGCCGACGTCATCGCGAGCATTCCGGCCGCCCCGGCGAGCAATGCCACCACGAACGACGCCGGTCCGACCTGGTACACGAAATCGACCTGGTGGTTATTCACTATCGCGTGCGGATCGAACAACTCGGCCGAGCTGCCGAGCAGCACGCCGAGCAGCGTGATCGCCATCGACACCGGGAAGCCGACGGCCAGCGCGACCCCGGCGCGGCGCACCAGGTCCCAGCGGCGCAGCACCATGCCGACCGCGATCGCGGCGAGCGGGCCGAACTCCGGGCCGACCACCATCGCGCCGACGATCGTCACCGACGAGTCGGTCAGCACGCCGACCGCGGCGAGCAGGCACGCGATGGCGAGGAAAGCCTGGAACGTGGCGTTCCACCGCGATTCCTCGCCGGTGCGGCCGAGCAGCTCCTGCCACACGACCGCGTCCGCGCCTTCGCCGGGAGCGGCTTCCTCGGCCGCGTCGGCGGCGTCGGAAAGCGCGGTGTCCAGCGATTCCATGGTGATGCCGCCGGTGCGGTCGAGGCCGAGCGTGCACAAGGCGTCGACGATGTCGTCGGCCGCCTCCCGCGCGATGTCCGCCTCGATGAGGTCGCCCTCGGGCGAGACGGACGCCCCGCGGTGCACGATCAAATGCGCCGCGCCCGGGTGGGTGTACAGCAGCTTGAGCGCCTCGTCAGTGCTCTCCGGAGGGCAGATCGCCCTGAGATGCAGCACTAGCCCGCCCCGCCTCGCCGGCCGCCCTCACCGGACCCGCTGCGCGCGGCCACTACTTCTCCTGGGCGGCAGCCGGTTTGCTCTGCGGGACAGCCGGTTTCGCGTCGATCCCGGCTTCCTTGCGCTGCTGCGCGGTGATCGGCGCGGGCGCGGCGGTGAGCGGGTCGTAGCCGCCGCCGGTCTTCGGGAACGCGATCACGTCGCGCAGCGAGTCGGCCTTGGCCAGCAGCATGACGATGCGGTCCCAGCCGAACGCGATGCCGCCGTGCGGGGGCGCGCCGAACTGGAACGCCTCGAGCAGGAAGCCGAACTTCTCCTGCGCTTCCTCCTCGCCGAGGCCCATCAGCGCGAACACGCGCTTCTGGACGTCCTCGCGGTGGATACGGATCGAGCCGCCGCCGATCTCGTTGCCGTTGCAGACGAGGTCATAGGCGTAGGCGAGCGCGTTGCCCGGGTCCTGCTCGAACTTGTCGATCCACTCCGGGGTCGGCGAGGTGAACGCGTGGTGCACGGCGGTCCACTTGCCGGAGCCGACCGCGACGTCGTCGCCGATGTCCTCGACCGGCGCGAACAGCGGCGCGTCCACGACCCAGACGAACGACCAGGCGTCCTCGTCGATCAGGCCGAGCTTGCGGCCGATCTCGTCGCGCGCGGCGCCGAGCAGCGGCTGGGCGGCGGAAACCTTGCCCGCGGCGAAGAAAATGCAGTCGCCGGGCTTCGCGCCCGCGGCTTCCGCGACGTTCGCGCGCTCGGTCTCGGACAGGTTCTTGGCGACCGGGCCGCCGAGTGTGCCGTCCTCGTTGACCAGGACGTACGCCAGGCCCTTCGCACCGCGCTGCTTCGCCCACTCCTGCCAGGCGTCGAGCTGACGGCGCGGCTGCGAGGCGCCGCCGGCCATGACGACCGCGCCGACGTACGGGGCCTGGAACACGCGGAACGGCGTGTCGGAGAAGAAGTCGGTGAGTTCGGTGATCTCGAGGTCGAAGCGCAGGTCCGGCTTGTCGGAGCCGTACTTCGCCATCGCCTCGCGGTAGGTGATCCGCGGGATCGGGGTGGCGATCTCGTGGCCGATCAGCTTCCACAGCGCCTTGACGATCGCCTCGCCGACCGCGATGACGTCGTCCTGCTCGACGAAGCTCATCTCGATGTCGAGCTGCGTGAACTCGGGCTGCCGGTCGGCGCGGAAGTCCTCGTCGCGGTAGCAGCGGGCGATCTGGAAGTAGCGTTCCATGCCGCCGACCATGAGCAGCTGCTTGAACAGCTGCGGCGACTGCGGCAGGGCGTACCAGGAGCCGGGCTTGAGCCGCGCGGGCACGAGGAAGTCGCGGGCGCCTTCCGGGGTGGAGCGGGTCATCGTCGGCGTCTCGATCTCGACGAAGTCCTGCGCGTGCAGCACCTCGCGCGCGACGCGGCTGACCTCGCTGCGCAGCCGGATCGCCGCCGCCGGGCCGCTGCGGCGCAGGTCGAGGTAGCGGTACTTGAGCCGGACCTCCTCGCCGACGTCGACCCGGTCGTCGATCGGGAACGGCAGCGGAGCGGCCTCGGACAGCACTTCCAGCTCGGTGGCGAGGACCTCGATCTCGCCGGTGGCGATGTCCGGGTTCGCGTTGCCCTCGGGCCGCTTCGACACCTCGCCGACGACCTTCACGCAGAATTCGGAGCGCAGCGCGTGCGCGCGCTCGGCCATCTCGCCCTCGCGGAACACGACCTGCGCGACGCCGCTGGCGTCCCGGAGGTCGATGAAGATGACTCCGCCGTGATCGCGCCGCCGCGCCACCCAGCCGGTGAGGGTGACGGTCTGACCGGCCTGCCCGGCACGCAGAGTGCCGGCTTGATGAGTGCGGAGCACTGCGACTGCTCTCCCTAAGTCCACGAGGTTCGGGTGCGGCGGGGTGCGGGTTCGGTGGAACACGCATTTCGCCGGATACAGAGGCTAACGAACTCGGTGTCCGGGGGCGCGGGCAGGTTTGGGTCCGGGCTGGCGGGCCGGGTGCCGGAGGCGGGAGTTGGGGCTGGTCGAGGCTGCTGGCCGAGCCTGGCCGCGCTTGCGGCTGGGTTCGCGGGCGGCGGACTCGATGGGGCTGGCTCGGGTTTGGCGGGAGCGGCGGGGTTCGAGCGTTGTTCGGGGCGGTTGCTCGAGCCGGGCACCGGGCTCGGGGCGCGCTCGGCAGATATCGCTCGGGCTGACAAGGCAGCAAGCCGAAGCGCCGGGCGGGCGCGCGACGTACACCTCCGCCGACGAGGCGGGTGGACGTCGTTCGTCGCTGGGCGTGGGCGGGCGGCCCCCGGGCCCGTCCGGCCACGCCGGGCAGCGGCCAGGCCTGAAGTACTCACGCCGCGCAGCGAGTTGGCCTGAACGACTCACACCGCGAAGCAAGTTGGCCCGAAGAACTCACGCCACGCAGCAAGTTGAACCGCCCCGGGTTTGATGGAGGCTCCATCGTGTGAGTGAGGATGGAGTTATGGGCCGGTCTTCGAGGCATCCGCGTGAGGTGCGTGAGCGCGCGGTTGCGTTGGTGTTTGAGCAGGTAGAGCAGTACTCGTCGCAGTGGGAGGCGATCACGTCGATCGCGGCGAAGGTGGGGGTGTCGGCCGAGTCGCTGCGCCGGTGGGTGCGGCAGGCTGAGACCGATCAGGGTGCGCGGCCGGGTGTCACGACTGCGGAGTCGGAGCGGGTGCGCGAGCTCGAGCGTGAGAATCGTGAGTTGCGCCGGGCGAATGAGATCCTGAAAGCGGCATCGATTTTCTTCGCGAGGGAGCTCGACCCTCGACCGCCGCGCTCGTAGCGTTCATCACGGATTATCGGGACCGGTTCGGAGTCGAGCCGATCTGTGCCGTGCTGACCGAGTTCGGGATCAAGATCGCTCCGTCCACCTATTATGCCGCGCTTTCCCGTCCGATGTCGGCGAGGGAAGTTCGCGATGAGGAGTTGAAGAAGGAAATTCAGCGCGTGTACGACGAGAATTACCTGGTGTACGGTGCCCGGAAGGTATGGCGTCAGCTGAACCGGGAAGGCGTTCGGGCGGGCCGGGGCCGGGTGGAACGACTGATGCGCGCGATGGGCTTGGCCGGCGCGGTCCGCGGGAAGAAGGTGCGCACCACGGTGTCCGATCCCGGCGGTGCCCGCGCCGCGGACCTGGTGAGCCGCCAGTTCACGGCAGGTGCACCGAATCGGTTGCGGGTAGCGGACTTCACCTACGTCGCGACCTGGGCAGGCACCGTCTACGTCGCGTTCGCGATCGATGTGTTCTCCCGCAGGATCGTCGGCTGGCGCGTGAGCATGTCCAAGGAAACCGACCTCGTGCTCGACGCGATCGAGCAGGGACTGCGTCATCGGGACTACCGATGGCGAAAGGGGCAGGACAAGCTGATCCACCATTCCGACGCCGGAAGTCAATACACGTCGTTCCGATTCACGCAGCATCTTGCTGATTCCGGTATCGACGCGTCGATCGGCACGGTCGGCGATGCCCTCGATAACGCGCTCGCGGAATCCACCATCGGGCTCTACAAAACCGAGTTGATTAAACCGAACGGGCCATGGCACAATAAGCAAGAAGTCGACGTCGCGACTGCCGCGTGGATCGAGTGGTACAACACCCAGCGCCTCCACGGAGCATGCGGCGACCGGCCACCCGTCGAATTCGAGACCCTGTACGAGGACGGCGACCTGATCAGTCTGGTCGCCTGACCCCAACAACGAGTCTCTACCGAACCCGGGGCGGTTCAAGTTGATCTGAAGCACTCACGCCACGCAGCGAGTCGGCCTGAACGACTCACGCCACGCAGCAAGTTGGCCCGAACGACACACGCCACGCAGCGCGCTGGCCTGAAGTACTGCAGCCAGGTTCGGCGACCATCGCAGCGGCGCTCCCCTGCTCGCCGCGCCAAAGCCTCCGATGCGGCATGGCCCGCGGGTCACAGCAAGCGCAGTTGTTCCGCCTCCCCCGCTCGTTGTTCCGGCACCTCCGTCTCCCCCGGCGGGTCCGGGTCCGTCCGGGTTTCCGCATGCGCCCTCGGCGCGCGCGGGTCCAGACCGTGCCGTCGCAGGAGTGGGGCTACCACCGTTGCCAACCGTTCTCGGTAGCCGCGGGCGGCGTAGCTTCCTTGGGCGTACAGGCGGCGGTATCGCGGGGCCAGTTCGGGGTACTCCCGTTTCAGCCACGCGGCGAACCATTCCCGCGCGCCGGGGCGCAGGTGCAAGGGCAGGACGGTCACCCTGGTCGCACCAGCTTCGGCGAGTTGGGCGAAAAGCGGGTCCAGGGCTTCGGGCGAATCTGTCAGGTACGGCAGCACTGGCGCGACCATCACCGAGCACGGCAGGCCCGCCGCGGCGGCTTTGCGGATCAGGTCCAGGCGGGCGCGGGGCGTCGGGGTGCCGGGTTCCAGGCGGCGTTGCAGGTCGCCGTCCAAGAGGGCCAGTGACACTGCGAGGTGCACCGGGACGTCCTTGCCCACCGATTCCAGCAGGGGCAGGTCCCGGCTCAGCATGGTGCCTTTGGTGAGGATCGACAGCGGGGTGCCCGAGTCCGCCAGCGCGCGGATGATCCCGGGCATCAAGCGGTAACGGCCTTCGACGCGCTGGTACGGGTCGGTGTTCGTGCCCATCGCGACCGGTTCTCGTTGCCAGCTCGGTCGTTTCAGTTGCGCGGCAAGCACTTCCGGGGCGTTGACCTTGACCACGACCTGGGTGTCGAAATCCCGGCCGGCGTCGAAATCCAGGTACGTGTGGGTGTTCCGGGCGAAGCAGTTGTGCGACACCATCCCGTCGGCGATGAAATCGCCGGTGCCGGTGGTGATGTCGAACAGCGGCAGCTCCAGCCCCATCGGCGCGACGCTGGTGACGGTGCGCCGGACGCCGCCGATGACGGTGCCGTCCAGGGAGCGTTTCCATTCGACGGCCGGGTCGACCAGGTGCAGGAACCGCAGCACCTCGCCGGTGCCGCCGGTGAGCCGGGCTTGTCTGCGGCCGGGGTGCTGGCGGTGGCCGACGGTGTCGTAGCTGAACGAGAACCGGTCCAGTGCGGCGAACATCGTGTCCACGACTTCGTTCTCGTCGTGCGCGATGGAGAGCGTGCCGCGCCGGTAGCCGCCCGCGAGATCGAAGAGCCCGGCCAGGAAACCGCGCGCCCATTGGGCGTCCGGTTCGCGCGGGATGCGCATGAAGCCGACCGACGAGCCGAAGTCGGGCAGGTACGTCAGGGCTCGCGTGGCGGCGTCCGCTTCCGCGGCGAAACCGCCGGAGCGCAGCATTCCGCACAGGTATCCGGCGCGGTAGCCGAGCGTGTCGTCCGGCGTGCGGGCGAAGCGGCCGCCGCCGACCAGTTCGGTGCCGGGTTCCAGGTGCGGCCGTTGCGCGGTGCCGAGTTTGCTGCCGGTGACGTATTTCCACCCGCGCGAGCTGAGGAACCGGTGGTCCGGCCCGGCGACGAGCCGCGTGCCGTCATCGAGTGTGACGCGGTACGCCGGGCGCACCGTGGTCCAGTGCGCGAGCACCTCGGTGGGCACGAGCCTGCGCGCGACGCCGTGTCCGCGCGTGCCCATGATCCGGTCGCCCACCCGCAGCTCGGCGATCGGCTTCGCGCGGCCGTCAGCCATCAGCACCGGCGTGTCGCCTTCGAGGCAGTACGTGCACGCGTGCGAACACCCGCGATACGGATTGACCGACCACCGGAACGGCACCGCGGACGATTCGGGCACCCGGTTCAGCACGGACCGGGCGCGCACCTCGTGAAAGGTGACGCCGCCGAACTCCGGCGCGCGCACCGAGCGCACCACATCGCCGAAGGCACCGAGACCGGGGAGTGCCGGCTCCTCCTTCCCCGCTCGCAACTGTTCCCAACGCACCCCTACAGTCGAACACATGTTCTAAAGCACTGTCAAACATATGTTCGAACACCCCTCGAACGAGCGAGGCGGCACTCAGCCCGCGAAGCGCTCCAGCGCGCGGATCTTGTTCGTCGCGTCGAGGGCGGCCACCTTGTACGCCTCGGACAGCGTCGGGTAGTTGAAGACCGCGTCCACCAGGTAATCCACCGTCCCGCCGCAGCCGCCGGCCAGCCACTCCGCCGAAGCCACGCCGCCGGATGAGGAGATCACCCGCGCTGAGGGCGCATCCGCCATGGAACCGCCTTTCTTAGGGAAGCTTGCCTTACTTTTACCCTGCGCAACCTTACGGATACCCACCGGCAGGCCGCGAGCGGGGCGGCACACAAAAACGGCCGGTGCTCCGCAGAGGGAGCACCGGCCGTTCCGGAACAGGGTCAGCGCGACCCGCGCACCTGCTCGAACACGTCAGTCGACAGCATGGAACACAGGAACCGCACCGTGGCGCTGGCTAAGTCGAGGGTGCATCAGACCGGACCGAAACGCGGGATCGCGTCGGCGTGTCGAGGAGCAGCGTGCACGGCCCCGGGCCGGGTGCGCTGCTCCTCGACACGCCGACTTAAAGGCGATCCCGCCGCGACGGCGGAGCCGGCGCAATCAAATACAGCTCAGTTCGCGGTGGATCCACTCGACTTGGGTGCGCATGAGGTTCTCCGCTACCTCCTCGGCCTGCGGCGTCATGTGTGTCGCGCCCGCGAGCGGCAGGAAGCCGTGCGCGCGGCCCTTCGCCAGCAGCGCCGAGGAAAGCCGCAGCGCGTGTGCCGGGAAGACGTTGTCGTCGGCCAGGCCGTGCACGATCAGCAGCGCCCGTTCGAGCGAACCGGCGCTCGCGATGAGCGAGTTGTGCTCGTAGCTTTCCGGTTCTTCGTCCGGCTTGCCGAGGTAGCGCTCGGTGTAGTGGGTGTCGTACAGCGACCAGTCGGTGACCGGCGCTCCCGCGACCGCCGCGTGGAACACGTCCGGCCGCCGCAGCACGGCGAGCGCGGACAGGTAGCCGCCGTAGGACCAGCCGCGGATCGCGACCCGTTCGAGGTCCAGCTCGGGGTACGCCTCGGCGGCCGCGTGGAGGGCGTCGACCTGGTCGGCGAGCGTGACGTCGGCGAGCTTGCCCGCGATCTCCTTCTCCCACGCCGGGCCGCGGCCGGGCGACCCGCGACCGTCCACGACCAGCACGGCGAAACCCTGGTCGGCGAGCCATTGCGGGGTGAGGAAAGCGTTGCGGCTCTGGAGAACCCGCTGCGCGTGCGGACCTCCGTACGGGTCGAGCAGCACGGGCAGCTTGCTCTCGGCGGGCTCGTATCCGCGCGGCAGCACCAAAGCCGCACGCAGCCGGCGTTCGCCGAGGGTCAACCAGGTCAGGTTCGGCACGACCTCCGGGTCCACAGTGGACGATTCGATCGAACCCGCCTCGACGCCGTCCCGCAGCACGGTCACCTTCGGACCGCTGTGGTCGAGGCTCCACGAGGAAAGCACCGCAAGAGCCGCGCTGCCCGCACCGACGTGCACGCCGTCCGTTGTGGACAGTCGGCGGACCGCGCCGCCTTCGGTGCGGTACAGGTGGATCTGCGTCGGGTCGTCTTCCGAGGCGGTGAACAGGATCTCGTCGCCGACGTGCAGCACCATCCGCAGCTGCATGCCCGGCGGCGTCACCGCTTTGCCGTCCACGAGGAGCCGGTGATCGCCGTCTGCCGCGCTTTCGACCACCAGCTTGCCGTCCGCGGTCCACGCGGGCACGCCCTGGTAGATCTCGACCCAGTGCTCGTCGGTCTCGGTGTGCACCTCGGCGACCGAACCGTCCGAGGGGTCCAGCGCCAGCACGGTGAGCCGCTTCTGATCGCGCGGCTGCACGGCCAGCAGCGGCTGTCCGCCTGCCGACCAGTGCACGGTGACCAGGTACTCCCAGTCGCCCTTTTCGACATCGACGCGGCTGCCGTCGAGGCCCAGCACGGCCAGCGACACCTCCGCGTTCGGCGAGCCCGCCGACGGGTACGCCACGACGTTCGCCGGCTGCTGCGGGTTCGCCGGGTCGCCGATCGTCCAGCGCGGCACCGGACCGCGGTCCGCGCGCTCCACGAGCACGCTGCGGCCGTCCGGCGCCCACCAGTAGCCGCGCGTGCGGTCCATCTCCTCGCCCGCGATGAACTCCGCGAGACCCCAGGTGACGTGCTCGTCGTCCTCGCCGACGAGCACGCGGTCCTCGCCGGTCGCCAGCTCGATCATGTGCAGGCGACGCTCGCGTACGTACGCGACGTGCGTGCCGGTCGGGTTCGGCCGCGGATCGATGACGGACCCGTCGACCAGGACGCGCGTCTCGCCGCTCGCGAGGTCGAGCGTGTACAGCTTGCCCGACAGCGTGAACGTGACGACGGTGAACGCGTCGTCGACTCCGAAGGCCACCACGCCGCCGCCGGTCTCGCGAGCCCGTTCGCGGCGCGCCCGCTCCTCCGGCGGCAGGTCCTCGTCGCCGGACACCAGTTCGGCGGCGTCGATCAGCTTCGTCTCCTCACCGGTCGCGAGGTCGAACGACCACAGGCTGTGCCGCGGATCGGTGCCGGTGGCGCTGCGCAGGAACAGCACCCGCGAACCGTCCGGGGCGACCCGGAACTGCTTGGGCGCGCCGAGAGTGAACCGCTGGGTGCGGGCCTGCTGGCGGAGGAACGGAACGTCGTCGAGTGCGAAATCGGTCACGACCAGCACTCTTTCAGATGATCAGGCGGGCGCGCCAACACCGTGCAGCGCGGCCCGTTGTTCGTCGACGTCGTAGGTCGGCTCCGGGAACTGCGGGTCCATCTCGGTCAGCGTCTCGACCAGCAGCTCGGCGACCGCCCAGTTCCGGTACCACTTGCGGTCGGCGGGCACCACGTACCACGGAGCGTGCTCGGTCGACGTGCGCTTCAGCACGTCGGCGTAAGCCTTCTGATACGCGGGCCACTGCCGGCGCGCGTCGATGTCCGACGGGTCGAACTTCCAGCGCTTCTCCGGCCGGTCCAGCCGCGCGGTGAGCCGGCGGAGCTGTTCCTCCGGCGAGATGTGCAGGAACACCTTCACCACGGCGGTGCCGTTGTCGGTCAGCTCCTTTTCGAACGCGTTGATCTGCGCGTAGCGCTGCCGCCGCTCCGTCGCGGACAGCTGGCCGAGCACGCGCGGCACGAGCACGTCCTCGTAATGCGAGCGGTCGAACACCCCGAGGTGGCCCGGCGACGGGAGCTTCTTGCGGATGCGCCACAGGAAGTCGTGCCTGAGTTCGGCGGCCGTCGGCTTCTTGAACCCGGCGTACTGCACGCCCATCGGGTTCACGAGCCCGAGCACGTGCCCGACGGTGCCGCCTTTGCCGGAGGTGTCCATGCCCTGCAACACCAACAGCACGCTGCGGTGGCCGCCGCCGATGCCCTCCGCGTACAGCGCTTCCTGCAACCCGGCGAGCTGCTCCCCGGCGGACTCGAGCTTCTTGCCGCCCTTCGCCTTCTTTTCCGGCCCCACCGGCGACGAAGCCGGGTCCGGCAGCTCGTCGCGCGCCCGGAGCGCGTCGCGGACCCGGTTTCCGTTCTGCTGCTTCTTCGCCATCCCGGGACGATAACCGGACCGGCCGCCGATCGCCGGGGATCTCTCGTGCGTCCGGCGGGTCTCCTCGGTCGAGCGTGCGACGCAGCGAATCGCTGGTCCACCCCCTCGATTGCGCAACGAACGACGAGGGAAAGCAACGTTTCCCGGCTGAACTCCCCGCGAACGGCCTCTAGCCTGAACGCATGACAGCGTCCGTCCAGCCTGCCGGCACCGCGCGTCCCACCTCCACCGACGGCTTCATCGCGCTCGACGAGCGATGGAGCACGCACAACTACCATCCGCTGCCGGTCGTGATCGCCGAAGCCGAGGGCGCTTCGGTGACCGACGTGGCCGGCAAGTCCTATCTGGACTTCCTGGCCGGCTACTCCGCGCTCAACTTCGGCCACCGCAACCCCGAGCTGATCGCCGCCGCCACCGAGCAGCTGGGCCGCGTCACGCTCACCTCCCGCGCGTTCCACCACGACCAGCTGGGCCTGTTCTGCCGCGAACTGGCCGAGCTGACCGGCACCGAAATGGTGCTTCCGATGAACTCCGGGGCCGAGGCCGTGGAGTCCGCGGTGAAGGTCGCGCGCAAGTGGGCGTACCAGGTCAAGGGCGTTCCGGCGGGTACCGCGGAGATCGTGGTCGCGGCGTCGAACTTCCACGGCCGCACCACCACCATCGTCTCGTTCTCCGACGACGAAACCGCGCGCGCCGACTACGGTCCCTTCACGCCGGGCTTCGTCCAGGTGCCGTACGGCGACGCGGAAGCGTTGAAGGCGGCCATCACGCCGCGTACGGCGGCCGTGCTGATGGAGCCGATCCAGGGAGAGGCAGGCGTCGTCGTACCCCCTGAAGGGTTCTTCGCCGCCGTACGGCGACTGTGCGACGAGAACAACGTGCTGATGATCGCCGACGAGATCCAGTCCGGTCTCGCGCGCACCGGCACTGTGCTGGCCCTGGAGCACGAAGGCGTCCGCGCGGACCTGTACACGCTGGGCAAGGCTCTCGGCGGCGGCATCGTCCCGGTGTCGGCGGTGGTCGGCAGCCGCGACGTGCTGGGCGTGCTGAAGCCGGGCCAACACGGCTCGACCTTCGGCGGCAACCCACTGGCGTGCGCGGTCGGCCGGGCCGTGGTGCGGCTGCTGCAGACCGGCGAATACCAGAAGCGGTCCACCGAACTCGGCGCGCACCTGCACGAGCGCTTGGCGAAGCTGGTCGGCGACGGCGTTTCGGAGGTGCGCGGACGCGGTCTGTGGGCGGGCGTCGACATCGCGCCCGGCGGTCCGACCGGGCGGGCGGCTTCCGAGGCGCTGGCCGAGTTGGGCGTGCTGTGCAAGGAAACGCACGACCGCACGTTGCGCGTCGCGCCGCCGCTGGTGATCACCGAAGCCGAACTGGACCGCGGCATCGACGCGATCGCCCAGGTCGTGCGCGGCTGACCTCCTGCCCGGCGACCGCCGTTTCCGGGCGGCGGGCGCCGGGTGGGCATCACCGCGACCGTCGGCCCGTCCGGTCCGAAGTGGCTCGGCGAGGGCTGGGCACCTCGACGTGAACGGCGCTTCGATGTGCGCACGACTGTCGTCGCCAGCCGTCCGAGGGCATTCCCTTGCCGCGCTTCAGGTTCCGGCGTGTGTTCTTCGCCGACGAGCCCGGCTAGCCACGGCCGCTCCGTCCACGCCGGGATACGACTGCGTACACCAGCCGCAGGAACCGGATCGCCAGTGACCTCCGCGGTCCTGTGCCTTGAGCACAACGGTGTCTACTGCACTCCCCGTGCCGGAGCTCTCAGGCCGACGTCACTTCGACGCCGCTCAGCGCGTCGTTGTCCTGCTGCCGGCTGTCGCCTCGCGGGACGGTCGGAATGTCGGCGGTGCTGAGGCCGGACAGGTAAAGCCCGGCCTCGGCACCGGCTTCCGCGGACTGCCGCTTGCGACCCGCCGTTTCGATCCTCTTCACCACGACCTGGCGGCCGCCGCCGGGCAGTTGCACCACAGCGTTCGCGCCGACCTGGACGGTGCCGTCGACGACCGTGCCGGTGACCACGATTCCGCGCGTCGGGATCTGGTAGATCCCGGCGATCCGGAAGCGGAACGGGCCGGACGGGGTTTCGGCCGGACGGCGCGAGAACAGCGACATGGGACAAGCATCGCATCACGGCGGTTACCGGGCTTTCACCGGCTGGCCGCCACGTGGACCGCCGCGGCCAGCCGGTCGTGTTCCGGATAGGACCACGTCGCGGAGAACTGCCGCCGCGTGTACCCGAACGCGATGCCGCTGCGCGGGTCCACGAAGGACTCGGAACCGGCGGATCCGTTGTGCCCGAACGCATTCGCGCTGAGGAACGGATACCGCAACCCCTTCGCCTGAAACCCGAGCGCGTACTGGCCCGCGTCGCCGGTCACGAGGTCGCGGCCGGTGGAATGGAGCATCGCGAACTCGCCGAGCGTTTCCGGTTCGAGCAGCGGCGGCCGTCCGTCCAAACCGGACGCCGCGGCCGCGTACAGCCCAGCCAGCCCCCGCGCGCTGCCGACGCCGCCAGCGGAAACCTGCCCGAGCGCCCGCACCCGGCGGGTGTTGACGAACGCCACCTGGTCGAGCGGGGGCGTCGAATCGAGCCCGTAGCCGATGCCGCCCAGGCTGTGCGGACTCGGCACGTACGCCTGGAACGCCGCGAGTTCCGCCGCGCTCGCCTCCCCCGCCAGCACCTCGCGGTACCGGTGTTCCTCCTGCTCGGGCAGCCCGAGGTACAGGTCCAGGCCGTACGGTTCCCGGATCCGCGTCTCGTAATGCTCCTGCACGGACTGCCCGGTGACCCGCCGCACCACCTCGGCGACGACCGAGAACCCGGCGAATCCGCTGTACCCGTACGCAGATCCCGGCCGCCAGAACGGCCGCTGCGCAGCCAGCCGTCGCGCGATCACCCGGTCGTCCGCAAGTTCCTCAGCGGACAGCCCGCCGTCCGCCCCGATCACGCCGGAACGGTGGCACAGCACGTCCCGGACCGTGATCCCGCTCTTGCCCGCGGCGGCGAACTCCGGCCAGTGGCGCGCGACCGGCTCGTCCAGGTCCAGCACGCCGTCCTGCACGAGCAACGCCACCACCAGCGTGGTCGCCCCCTTGGTCGACGAGTAGACGCCGGTCAACGTCTCGCCCGTGACGTCACCCGCCCAGAGATCGACCACCAGCCGCCCCTGTACGCGAACCGCCAGCTGCACGCCCGCATTCGTCGCGGCCGCCGTGGCGAACTCGTCGCGGACTGTCTCGAACCCGTCCGCGACGGTCCCGTGGATGTCCCCCATTGGTTCCTGTCCCTCCGATCGTCAGTGTCGAAAGGAGGACCCGCGCCGCGCCATGAATGTGACTAGGCTTCGCTCCGTGACCGCCAGGCGGGCTCTCGCCCTCTTCGCCGCGCTCTGCGCGCTCGCCACGCTTGTGTTGGGACTGCTCGTCGCGCCCTACGCACCGGGCACAGTGGACCAATGGGCCGAGAGGTCTGCCTCGACGCTTCGCCCGGGATTGCTCAACACGCTGGTGCTGCCGACCGAGCCGTACGTGCTGATCCCGGCCGTCGTCGTCATCGCCGGAATCTGCCTCTACCGACGCAATCGCCTCGACGCGCTGCTAGCGGTGGCAGGCCCGTTCGTCGCCATCGCACTGAACAGCTGGGCGCTGAAACCGGCTTTCGACCGCTGGAAAGGCGGCACGCTCGTCTACCCGAGCGGCCACACGGTCAGCCTGGTAGCCGTGCTCACCGTCGTGGTGCTGCTGGTCCGGTTCAAGGCTGTCGCCGTTGCGGTCGGCGTACTGCTGGTCTGCTGCGCAGCCGTCGGCATGATCGGCCTTGGCTACCACTACCTCACCGACATCGCCGGCGGCGTCTGCTTCGCCCCGGCCGTGGTCACCGCGACGCGGGCGGCGCTGTCACCGCGTCGCGCGCGAGAGCCGTCAGCCGGCTGATCGCCCGCAGGTACTTCTTGCGGTAACCGCCGTTCAGCATCTCCTCGCCGAACAGTTCCGGGAGCGGCACGCCGGACACGACCACCGGAATCGCCCGGTCGTACAGCCGGTCCGCTAGCGCGACCAGCCGCAGCCCGACCATCTGGTCCGGCACCGGCGCGACGTGCTTGAGATGCACCCGCCGCACCCCGTCGAGCAGCTTCCCGTACCGCGAGGGGTGCAGCCGCTCGAGATGCTTCGTCAACGCCCCGAATTCGTCCACAGTGGACCCTTCGTGCGCGGCCGCGGAGGCGTCGATCTCGTCGTCGCTGACCGGCGGCGGAGCATCCGGCAGCCCGCGGTGCCGGTAGTCCGGCCCGTCGACGCGCACGACGCCGAACCGCCGTGACAACGCCTGGATCTCGCGCAGGAAGTCCTCCGCCGCGAACCGCCCCTCGCCGAGCTTGTCCGGGAGAGTGTTGGAAGTCGCCGCGACGTAGACGCCCGCGTCGGTGAGCTCCTGCAGCAACCGGCTGACCAACGTCGTGTCGCCGGGATCGTCGAGCTCGAACTCGTCGATCGCCAGCAGCCGGTGTTCCGAAAGCCGCGCCACCGCGTTCGCGAACCCGAGCGCGCCGACGAGGTGCGTCAGCTCGACGAACGTCCCGTACGCCTTGGGCCCCGGAGTCTCGTGCCAGGTCGAGGCGAGCAGGTGGGTCTTGCCGACGCCGAAGCCGCCGTCGAGGTAAAGCCCCATCGGCCCGTCCGGAATCGCCGCGCCGCCGCCGAAAAGCGACCGCAGCCGGGACTTCTTGGCCTTGGCCGCGCCGATCCGCGAAGCGAACGCAGAACACGCCTCGACCGCGGCCGCCTGGCTGGGCTCGTCCGGGTTCGGCAGGTAAGTGGAAAACCGAGCCTCGCCAAACCGCGGCGGCGGCACGAGGGACGCGATCAGCTCGTCGGCCCCAAGCTCGGGAAACCGGTCGGTCAGCGCAGCTGCGGGCATGGTCGGAGAGCCTATCCGGACGACCCCGGCCCCTCCGGCGCGCCTCAACCGAGCCGCGAGCGGCAAATCCCCCGGTCGGAGCCCACTTCGGCCTACGCAGGGGCGAGCCAGCCGGGACGCGTGTGGCGACTGTCACCGGGCTGCGGAGCTGGTCAGACGCACCGGTGCCTGGTCTGGCTCGCCGCGCTGACCCGGTGGCCCGCGCCGCGAAGCGACACTGCGGCACTGGACCGGACCGCGTGTTCCGACCTCGGCGAGAGCGAAGCATCTGTCACCGGCACCACGACACCCGACCATGCCCGCCCATGCGAGGGCCGGACCCGGCGGCACAGGCCGGGCGCCATGACCCAACCGGCACAAACGATGACGCAGCTCGCATCGCCACCACAGCATCCGGCCGAGCCGTCCCAGACGAGCAGCGAAAGTGGCTCGGCTGGACCTGGCGCGACTGGCCGCGCCTCATGGCCCGATCAGCCCGGACAACGAAACACCTCGCACCGGCAGCACAGCGCTGGATCTAGTTGCACGAACGGTCCCGGGCGAGCGACGGAATAGCCCCGCTGGGCATGGCCGCCCGGGCCGGGCGAGTGGCGAAGGAGTTCGCTCCGGCAGCACAGCACTCGACCGAGCCGCACGACCGGTCCGTTGCGAGCAAATCCGCCCGGCACGACGGCACTCGATCAACGTGGGTCACCGGCCCGATGCGAACGGAGGGCACCCAGGAGTACAGCACTGGATCGACGTGAGCCACCGGCCCGGCGCGAACGGACAGCGCCCAGCACGACGGCACTCGATCGAAGCTTCGCCCCGACCCGGCGAGCGGCGAGCGACGGCCAGCCGGTGCCGCTGTCCCAGGCCTGCGCCGCTGGCCCGGCACGGGCGGTGCCGAGCATAGGCGTGCGGACCAGCAGCGCCGGTCCCCCGACGGCCGTCGCGCGGGGCCGAGGCCGTCAGCAGGTCGAGGCCGCCGAGCTGCCGCAGAGGGTGTCAGCGCGCGGTCGACTCACCCATTCGAGGGATGTCGCGTGCGTTTTCGCCCGGTCGGGAGGTCGTTCGGACGGGCACGTCTCCGGCGCCGCGGGCTGCTCGCGGTGACACTGGACGGGCCATGTCCGCATACAGGGAGCGAGGAACCATGCCGAGCGCCAACCGGCCCGATGTGCCTGCCGCTGTTCCGTCTGCCGCGTTGGCGGCGGCCGACCAGACGGACACCGCTGGGCGCACCACGATCTCGTCGCTGGTCGTGCAGAAGATCGCGGTGCTCTCGACGCGCGAGGTCGCCGGGGTGCACGCGCTCGGCGGCGGGGTGTCGCGGGCGATCGGGGCCATCCGGGACCGGATCCCGGGCTCCGGCGCGACCTCCACCGCGGGCGTCTCGGTCGAGGTCGGCGAGAAGCAGGCCGCGATCGATCTCGACGTCGTCGTCGAATACGGCGCGCGGATCGCGGAAGTTGCCCGCGACGTGCGGCGCAACGTCATCACCGCGGTCGAGCAGATCACCGGGCTGGAGGTGATCGAGGTCAACATCGCGGTCAACGACGTCCACCTGCCCGGCGAAGAGGACGAGCCCGAGTCGAGCCGGGTCGAGTGACCGGTGACCGGTCGGGGCCTCTGGCGCAAGCAGCGCTTCGACCGGACCAGCTCTGGCCGAAGGGGCACCGCCGTTAGCCGGACCGGGCCGCTGAACCCGCCGCGGAAGGGCTTAGCGGCGGCGAAACCACCGGCCAGAACCGAATAACGCAGCACGTCAGAGCAGGCATCACCTCACCCGCGCAGCACGCACAATCCCAGGAGGGCGCACGTTGAACGCTACGCAGACCGGGATCCTCGCCGGGCTGATTCTCGGCCTGGCCGCCACGCAAGGGTTCACCGCTTTCCTGGTGACCTTCGCGGTCGGCATCATCGGGCTCGTGGTCGGCCGGGTCCTCGACGGCGAACTCGACCTCGGCGACCTGTTCGGGAAGGGCCGAGACAAGTGACCCGGACGGTCGAGGCAGGGCCGTCCCGCAGCGACCTTCCGGAACCCGCCGAGCGCGGTTCGCTGACCATCGCCCATGCCGTGGTGCGCAAGGTCGCGCAGCACGCCGCCGACCAGGTTCCCGGGACGATGCGCACCGAGCGCCGCGTCGCGGGAGTCAGCACCGGGATGTCCGGCGCGTCCGCGAAGGTCGGCGGTTCGGACAACGACGTCGAACTGTCCCTCGATCTCGCGTTGCGGTATCCGGCACCGGTGCGGGAAGTGACCGGCCAGGTGCGCGCCAAGGTCGTCGAAGAGGTCGAACGCATCACCTCCTATCACGTGCGTTCGGTGGCAGTGACGGTCACCGCGTTGTTGCCGGACGTGCCGCCGAGGGTGCGATGATGCGCGTCCTCGTCCGTCTTCTGTCCACGCTGCTCGGTTTGGCCGTCGCGGCCGGCGGCGCGTTGCTGGCGCTCGAGGTCGGCTGGTCCTGGTGGCAGCCGGACAAGGCCCCGCTGCTCGTGCCGTGGCCGCGCTGGAAGGCCGCGATCGCCGAGCTGGACTGGACCAGCACACCGGTACGGATCACCGCCGGGATCGCCTTGCTCGCCGGACTTGTGCTCCTGTTGCTGGCACTCGGTGCGGGAGACCGCGCGGTGCGGATGACCGATCCCGCTGACGGCATCACGGTGAACACCTCGCCCCGAGCGCTCGCGCGGTTGATCGGGCTGGCGGTGCGCGCGGAGGACAACGTGCGCGGCGCGTCCGTGACGGCCAGCTCCCGCCGGGTGCGCGTGCGCGCGACAAGCCGGTTGGAAACCGAGGAACAGCTGCGGCCGCGGTTGTTGGAGACCGTCGCGGGAGTGCTGGACGACCTCCCGCTGCAGCGTCGTCCGAAGGTGTCCGTAGTCGTCGACTCTCCGAAGGACCGGTCATGAGCGCATCCGCGGCGCGTCGCGCGCAAGGCCGTTCGTACGGTGCCGAACGCACGCTGACCTCCTTGGTCGGCGTGCTCGGTGTGCTGGCCGGCGCCGGGGCGCTGGTGGTCGGCATGGGCTGGCTCGGGCAGTTCCGCGGGCACCGGCCGGTGCTCGACCCGATCGCGGTCGGCTGGCTGCGCGACCACGCGCTGTACGCGAGGATCGGCGCGGTGGTGCTCGGGGTGCTGCTGCTCGTGTTGGGGCTGTGGTGGTTTTTCCGTTCGCTGCGCCCGGAACGCCGTCCGGACCTGAAGCTCGACGAGACGCTCGGTGCGGAGCTGACCGTCACGGCGGGAGCGCTCGCCGGGGCCGTGCAAACGGACGCGGAAAGCGTTGACGGGGTCACCCGGGCTCGCGTCCGGTCGGTGGGCACGGTGGCCGAACCGGCGTTGCGGATCACGCTCTGGCTGGCCGAGGGCACGGAAGTCCGCCGGGTGTGGGAAGACCTCGACGCGTACGTACTGACCCGGGCCAGGGACTCGCTCGGCGTCGAGAAGCTGCCGACCGCGGTGCGGCTCGAACTCGACACGACCGGCTCGGCACGCGTGCGCTGATCCCGCGTTTCGCACAGAATGCCCGCATGGCCCTCCCTGTGCAGGCACCGATCAAGCCCATGCTGGCGAAGCCGGCGAAAGCCATCCCCGATTCCGGCGGCCTGCTGTTCGAGCCGAAGTGGGACGGATTCCGCTGCCTGGTTTTCCGCGACGGCGACGAGATCACCCTGCAGTCGCGCGCGGAGAAACCGCTGAACCGGTATTTCCCGGAAGTTCTCGCCGCGCTGCGGGAATCCTTGCCGGAGCGGGTCGTGCTCGACGGCGAACTCGTGGTGGCCCGCGACAGCAAGCTCGACTTCGACGCGCTGACCGAGCGCATCCACCCGGCCGACAGCCGGGTCCAGCTGCTCGCCGAGCAGTCGCCCGCGCAGTTCGTGGCTTTCGACGTGCTCGCGTTGGGAGACGAGTCGTTCGTGGACGAGCCGACGTCGGCGCGGCGCGAACGGCTCGAGTCTCTGCCGGGCATCGCGCTGACCCCGGCGACGACCGATCCGGAGACCGCGCGGCACTGGTTCGAGCTGTTCGAAGGAGCCGGACTGGACGGCGTGATCGGCAAACCACTGGACGAGCCGTATTCGCCGGGGAAGCGGATTTTGTTCAAGTACAAGCATTCCCGCACCGCGGACTGCGTGCTGGCCGGCCTGCGCTGGCACGTGGACGGCGCACCGGGCGAGGCGGTCGGCTCGTTCCTGCTGGGCTTGTACGACGAGAACGGGCTGCTGCACCACGTCGGCGTGGTCGGTTCGTTCCCGGCCGCGCGCCGCCGCGAGCTGGCGCAGGAGCTGGCTCCGTTGATCACGGACGGCGAAGGACATCCGTGGCTGGGCGATGCGGTCCGCGAGGGGCAGCGAATCCCGGGCGGCATCACGCGCTGGCGGTCGAAGGAACAGCCGTGGGTGCCGCTGCGGCTGGAGCGCGTGGTGGAGGTCTCGTACGAGCACACGGAGGGCGGCTATCCGTCGCGCTTCCGCCACACCGCTCAGTTCGCGCGCTGGCGGCCGGACCGGGAGCCGTCGTCGTGCGGCTACTCGCAACTGGACGAGCCGGCCCGGTACGACCTGTCGGCGGTGTTCCGGGGCGAGGTCGTGCGCACCCGCTGACCGGACACGCCGCAGGACCCGCTCACTGGCTTCCCACACCAGGCGTGCCAAGCTCGTCCGAGAGTTCCGCCGAGCAGACGTGAGGACCAGCCCGTGCACCGCCGTTCCCCCAGCCGTTTCCGTACGCGCGCCCGGCTGGTGGCGGCGACGCTGGGAGCTCTCCTGGTGGCCGGGTGCACCAGCGGACCCTCGGTGCGGCCGGCGGTGATCGACAACGACGGACGCGCCACCACCGCGCCGCCCCCGAGCACCGCCGCGGTGCCGTTGCCGCCGCTGGCCGAGCCCAAGAAGTCCTCTCTCCGGTGGGCCAACTGCGACGCGGACACCCGGCAGCGGATGGCCGCTCCCGCGCTGCCCGATTCGCTGCACGTCAGCTGTGCGCGCATGACCTCCCCGCTCGACGCACCCGAGGACTCGCAGCATCTGCTCGCCCGCATCCTCGTGCTCAAGGCAGGCGACGGCCCGATCCCGCTCGTGGTGGTCAACGACGTCGGCGGCGAGCCGGGCTCGCTGTTCGCCGCGCGCCTCGCGACCCGGCTTCCGCCGGAGTTCCTCAAGAAGTTCTCGCTGATCGGCGTGGACCGGCGCGGCACCGGGCTTTCGGGCGGAGTGCAGTGCGTGCCGCTCGAGGTGCGTTCCGACCTGCTGGGCGCGGACCCGGCGCAGGGCGGCCTCGGCGAGGTGCTCGACGCGGCGCGCCGGGCCGGTCAGCAGTGCGCGCTCGACCTCGACACCGCGCAGACCGCACTGGACAGCTGGCGCACCGCCGGGGACCTCGACCAGCTGCGCAAGCAACTCGGACTGGACCGGCTGAACGCGCTCGGCCGCGGGGACGGTTCGAAGGTGCTTTCGGAGTACGCGGTGCGTTATCCGGCGCAGGTCGGCCGCATGGTGCTGGACGGCGTTCCGGACCCGGGCGCCGACCGGGCGGCTGTGCTCGACGCGGTGGCCGCTGGCGCCCAGTCGACGTTCGACGCCTTCTCCGCGGACTGCGCCGCCCGCAACTGCCCGATGGGCGACGCGAAGGTCGCGCTGAAGACCGTGACCGACCGGCTCCGTACGTCCCCTGTGGACACTGACGACGGCGTGACGATGAGCCCGGGCGTGGCGACTTACGCGGTGTACCAAGGACTTGCCGACCGTTCGAACTGGCCTGCCCTCGCCGACGCGCTGAACGCCGCCAAGAACGGCGACGTCACCGCGCTGGCCGGCTTCGCGAATCCGATCGTCGCGGACGTCCGCGGCCGCACCTCGCGCATCGGCGGCACCATCGCGACCCGATGCAACGACTCGACCACGCGGCTGCCCGCCGATCAGCTGGACCGCGCCGCGGCGGGAATGCGCGCGAAATACCCGCAGTTCGGCGCAGCCGTCGCGCAGGAACTCGCGTGGTGTGGCGCGTGGCCGGTCCGCCGCGAGGCGCTGCCTCCCGCCGGTGCGCCCGGCGCCCCGCCTATTCTCGTGGCCGCCACCGCGACCGACCCGGTGACGCCGCAGGTCGGCACCACCCGGGCCGCCGACCAGATGCCCAGCGCTGTGACGATCACGTGGCAGGGTGTCGCGCACGGCGCGGTCGGCCAGTCCTCCTGCGTCACTGCCGCCGCGCAGTCCTTCCTGATCGACGGCAAGATCCCGGACAACGGCACTCTCTGCCCCGCCTAGGGGCTGGCAACCACTGCGCGGTGCAGCGCACGGTTCCCTCTCGCCGAGGCAGCGCCGCCATCCGCCGTGCACCAGCCGACTGAGCCGGCCGAGCAATCCCCGCTGAGGTCTGAGGTGGCGGAACCGGGGCTGCCCCGCCGAAGTCGTCTCGAACACCCGTCCAGTATCTCGAACACCTGTTCGAGAGCGCATCACTCGACCCAGCGGAATCCGCTCCCCCACACGGTACCGACGATCTCACCGGGAGTGCCGAAAACCCCGCCAGCGCACCGAATTCCGCCACTCGCAGCCGGAACCACACTCGCGACCGGGCAAGGACTGTCCTAACGCGACACAGCAGGACTGGCCGCCGCCCAAGCCGCCTCGATCATCCGGAAGACCTCGTCCACCGCGGCCTCCGGATCAGCCGCCTCGCGAGCCACCGAATACGCGTCGACCACGAACCGCGCGATCGCCCGGCACGCCGTCGGCGTCCGCCCGAGACCGGGGTCGGCCGCCATCGCCGCGGCCAGCGACTCCGCGTGCCGCAGCCGCATCGATTCCTCGTATTCCCGCAGCGCGGGCGACCCGTCGATCATCCGCCAGACCGGCGCGACGCTGTCCGCGGTGCAGTGCCGCACCAGCGCCTGGATCTCCTCCCGCAACGCCGGGATCAGCGACTCCTCCGACGCCCGCCGCTCGACCGCTCCCCGCAGGCTCTCCTCGAAATTCGAGTCCTGCTCGAAGACCAGCGCCTCCTTCGAGGCGAAATGCGAAAAGACCGTGGTCACGGCGACGTCGGCCTCGGCCGCGATGTCCCGGATGCCGACCTCGTCGTACCCGCGCTCGAGAAACAGCCGGAGCGCGGTGTCGGCGATCTTCCGGCGGGTCGCGGCCTTCTTGCGCTCGCGCCGCCCGGACGGCTCAGTCATCCGCGAATGCTATCAGCCACAAAACCTGGCCGATTACCAAAAGCTAACAGTTAGCCTTTGCTCGCGTCGCGCGGCTACTGCCGGTAGCCCTCGACCTCGCGCACCGAGCGGACCGAGGCCTCGTCCGGATCGTCGTCGAACTCGACCCGGGCCCGGCGCTGCCGCAGCAGGTCCCAGCACTGGTCGAGCTCCTCTTCGGCCCGGCGCAACCGCTCGCGGTCGTCCGAGGACAGCCCGACCCCGATCGCCCGGTCGCGCAGTTCTTTCTCCTCCGCGATCAGCTCGTCGATCCGTCCCAAGATCCCGTCAGCCACATCAACCTCCAAGGAAGCATCGGACACTCACCAGGACGCTACCCCGCCGCGGGGAATTCCCCACCCCGTTCGTTCGTTGGACGACCTATGAGCACAGTGGAACTGACCGCGGACAACTTCGACCAGACCGTGACCGACAACGAGTTCGTGCTGATCGACTTCTGGGCGAGCTGGTGCGGCCCGTGCCGCCAGTTCGCACCGGTGTTCGAGAAGGCCTCGGAAAAGCACAGCGACATCACCTTCACGAAGGTGGACACCGAAGCCGAGCAGCAGCTCGCCGCCGCGTTCAACATCCGCTCGATCCCGACGCTCGCCGTGATCCGCGACAAGACCCTCATCTACTCCCAGCCCGGCGCGCTTCCCGAAGCCGCGCTGGAAGACCTCATCCGCCAGGCCCGCGAGGTCGACATGGACGAGGTGCGCAAGGCCGCCGCCGCGCAAGAAGCCGAGCAGGCCTGAGCCAGCCACCGCAGGCGCACCAACCGGGGAAACACGAAGGCCCGGCACCCACCAGGGTGCCGGGCCTTCGCAGTCGTTCAGGACCGGGTGACGAGCCCGCGCAGGAAGAACGCGAGGTTCGCCGGCCGCTCGGCCAGCCGTCGCATGAAGTAGCCGTACCACTCGTCGCCGCAGGGCACGTACACGCGCATCGTCTCGCCTTCACTGGCGAGCCGCTTCTGCTCCTCGGGCCGGATGCCGTACAGCATCTGGTACTCGTGGTCGCTGGACGTGCGGCCGGCGTCCGCCGCGAGCTTGCCCGCGATCGCGATGATCCGCGGGTCGTGCGAGGCCACCATCGGGTAGCCCTGTCCGGCCATCAGCACGCGCAGGCAGCGCACGTAGGACTTGTCCACCTCGGCCTTGTCCTGGAATGCCACCGATTCCGGCTCGGCGTAAGCGCCCTTGCACAGCCGCACGCGCGATCCGGGGCCGGACAGCTCGCGGCAGTCCTGCTCGGTGCGGCGCAGGTAGGCCTGCAGCACCGCGCCCACCCACGGGTACTCGGCGCGCAGCTCGCGGAGGATGCCGAGCGTCGAGTCCGTGGTGGTGTGGTCCTCCATGTCGAGCGTCACCGTCGCGCCGACCGCGTCGGCCGCCGCGCAGATCTTCCGCGCGTTCTCGAGCGCGACGCCTTCGCCGTCGCCCGGCAGGAACTGCCCGACCGCGGACAGCTTCACCGAGACGTCCGCGCCCTTGGCGAGGCCCTGTTCGGACAGCGCCGTCAGCAACTCCTCGTACGCCTGCACGGTGGCGGTGGCCTGTGCGGCGTCGGTGGTGTCTTCGCCGAGGTGGTCGATGGTGATCTTCCGGCCGTCGGCGGCCAGTTCCCGTGCGGCGCGCACGGCGTCGGCGGTAGCCGAGCCGGACACGAACCGGCGCACTACGGACCGGGTGACCGGTACCGCTTCGATCAGCGCACGCATCCGCTGCGAACGAGCGGCGGCGAGCAACGGGGCACGCAGCATGGCGGTGTCTCCTTCTCAGCCCTGGTGCGGGTAGCGCACGGAGGTCGGCGGCACGAACGTCTCCTTGATCGAGCGGGGGCTCGTCCAGCGGAGCAGGTTGAAGACCGAACCGGCCTTGTCGTTCGTGCCGGAGGCGCGCGCCCCGCCGAACGGCTGCTGGCCGACGACGGCGCCGGTCGGCTTGTCGTTGACGTAGAAGTTGCCCGCGGCGAACCGCAGCGCCTGCGAAGCCTTCGCGACGGCCGCGCGGTCGTTCGCGATGACGGCACCGGTCAGGGCGTACGAAGCGGTCTCGTCGACCAGCTGCAGCACGGAGTCGAACTCAGCGTCTTCGTACACGTACACCGACAGGATCGGGCCGAAGTACTCGGTGCTGAAGATCTCGTGCTTCGGGTTCGTCGACACGAGGACGGTCGGCTGTACGAAGTAGCCAACGCTGTCGTCCGCGGTGCCACCGACGAGGATCTCGACCTCGCTGTCGTTCTTAACGCGCTCGAAAAGCGAGGCGTGCTTGTCGAAGGCACGACGGTCGATCACCGCACCACCGAAGTGCGACAGGTCGGTGACGTCGCCGTAGCTGAGCGCGGCGGTCTCGGACGCAAGGCCGTCCTTCAGCTGCTCCCAGACGCTGCGCGGCACGTACGCACGCGAAGCGGCAGAGCACTTCTGGCCCTGGTACTCGAAGGCACCGCGGACAAGCGCGGTGCGAAGCACGTCAATGTCGGCCGACGAGTGCGCGAGCACGAAGTCCTTGCCGCCGGTCTCGCCGACGAGACGCGGGTAGCTGCGGTAGCCAGCGATGTTCGCGCCGACAGTGCCCCACAGGTGCTGGAAGGTCGCGGTGGAGCCGGTGAAGTGGATGCCCGCCAGGTCGCGGTGCGTCAGCGCGACCTCGGAGACGGCCTTGCCGTCGCCCGGCAGCAGGTTGATCACGCCCGGCGGCATGCCGGCCTCTTCGAGCAGCCGCATGGTCAGGTGCGCGGCGAAGCTCTGCGTCGGCGACGGCTTCCACAGCACGGTGTTGCCCATCAGGGCGGGCGCGGTGGGCAGGTTGCCGGCGATGGCGGTGAAGTTGAAGGGCGTGATCGCGTACACGAAGCCCTCGAGCGGACGGTGCTCCATCCGGTTCCACACGCCCGGCGAGCTGACCGGCTGCTGGTCGAGGATGCTGCGGCCGAACGCGACGTTGAAGCGCCAGAAGTCGGCGAGCTCGCACGCGGAGTCGATCTCAGCCTGCGTCGCGGTCTTCGACTGGCCGAGCATGGTCGCCGCGTTCAACGTCGCGCGCCACGGGCCGCTCAGCAGGTCGGCAGCGCGCAGCAGGATCGCCGCGCGGTCGTCGTAAGACAGCGCGCGCCACTCCGGAGCAGCCTTCGCGGCGGCAGCGATCGCGTCAGTCGCGTCCTGCTGCGTGGCGCTCTGGATGGTGCCGAGAACGTGGCTGTGGTTGTGCGGCTGGACAACGTCGATCTTCTCGCCGCCGCCGGCGCGCTGTTCGCCGCCGACGGTGACCGTCAGGTCGACGGGACCGGCCTGACCCAGTTTCTTCAGCGCACCCTCCAGCTCGGCGCGCTCGGCGCTGCCCGGCGCGTACGTCAGCACCGGCTCGTTCTTCGGGGCGGGGGTCTGGGTCACGGCGTCCACGGCGGCTCCCTCGTTGGCTTACTCGTCGGTTGCCCGAAAGATAACGCCGCGAGACGTTCAGGGGTTTGTTCGAGCGGCTAGAATCGCCCATATGGTTTTGTCCGATCGGCCTACGCGATGACGACCGCCGAACCGTTCGCCGGCGCCTCGCTGCGGCACGTGCTCGCGACGCTCGGCGAACCGCTCGTACGGGTGCTCGTCGCACCGCGCGGCCTGGGCGTTCCGGTGCAGGACGTGGTGATCCTCGACCCCGAGGACCCGCCCGATACGCACCCCGGCGACCTGGTCCTGGTGATCGGCGCGCGGGGCCGGTCGGCGGCCGCGGCGATCCGGGCGGCCGGGCGCGCAGGAGCGGCCGCGGTGGCGGTGAAGGGCGAAGGCGGCACGGACGTCGCGGCGGACGCTGGCGTCGCGCTGCTCACCGTCGGCGCGGAGGCACGGTGGGAGCAGGTCGAGGCGCTGGCGCGCGGCGTGGTCGACGCGGCCCGGGCAGGCGGCGAAGCGGAAACCGGCGAGGTGCTTGGCGACCTGTTCGCCCTGGCCCAGACGGTCGCGACGCTCACCGGCGGCTTGGTCAGCATCGAGGACACCGCGAGCCGCGTGCTGGCGTACTCACGAGCCGGAGACGAGGTCGACGAACTGCGACGGCTGTCGATCCTGGGCCGCGAAGGGCCGGAACGATACCTCGCGATCCTCCGCGAATGGGGCGTCTACCAACGATTGCGGGCCGGTGAAGGAATCGTGCGTGTGGACGAACGCCCAGAGTTGGGAATTCGCCGCCGCATCGCTGCCGGAATCCACGCTGGCTCGCAGCCGCTCGGCACGATCTGGGTGCAGGAAGGCGCGCAGCCGCTGACCGAACAAGCCGAGGTGGCGCTGCTCGGCGCGAGCAGGACGCTTGCCCCGCAACTGATCCGCGCCCGAACCCTGCCCGATCCGCAACTCCGGCTGCGCGAGGACTTGCTGGCCGGTTTGCTGGAAGGACGCGTGGACGCCGAGTCCGTCGCGGACGACATCGGCGCCGATCCAGCACGTCCAGCACAGGTTTTGGCGTTCACGCTCTCTCGGCAGCAGTCGACCGCCGCGTCGGACCGGTTGCTGCGCCGGGCCGAATTGGTGCACCTGATCGCCGTGCACACCGCGGCCTATCGGCGAACCGCGCTCGTGAGCGTGCTCGGCGGACGGGTCTACGCGTTGCTGCCGGATCTGCCGGAACATTCGGATGCCGCGGTGCTGGCACTGGCGAAGGAAATCGTTGGTGCGGCACGGAAACACCTCGACGCACCGGTCCGCGCCGCGCTCGGCGGGATTGTGCCGAGCCTGTCCGACGCAGCGTTGTCGCGCGGCGATGCCGACCGGGTGCTGATGGCGATGACGCGCGGGCATTGGCCGTCCGACGTCGCGTCGCTGGCCGACGTGCGAGCCGATGTGCTGTTGTCGGAAGTGTTGGCCTACCTGGGAGATCAGCCCCGATTGCGCGATCCGCGGCTCGCCGACCTGCGCGCCCACGACGCCGATCACGGCAACATCCTGATCCCCGCGGTGCTGGCGTATCTGAACGCTTTCGGCGACGTCCGCACGGCCGCCCGCTCGCTGAACATCCACCCGAACACCGTGCGCTACCGCGTGCGGCGGGCATCGGAAGTGTCCGGCATCGACCTGACCGACCCGGCTCAGCGCTTGCTCACTGAATTGTTGCTGCGGCTGTAAACCGGATGCCGCGCGGGTTCGTGATCGCTAAGGTGCCGTCGTGGACCTCTTCTTCCGCTCCTGGAACGGAATTCAGAACGCCGTCAAATCGCTGGAAGGCGGGCAGTGGCTGGCCCCGTCGGGCTGTACCGGCTGGCTGGTGCAGGATCTGGTGTTCCACCTGGTCATCGACGCGCAGGACGTCCTGATCACGCTCGCGACTCCCGCCGAAGGGGAGCCGACGCACACCGCCGCCCAATACTGGGAACTCGGCACGGAGCTGCCGACCGGCATGAACGACGAGGGCCTGTTCACCCGCCGCGCGGCGCTCAGCTACGGCTCCACGGCCTGGCTTGCGCACCACTTCGACGACCTGGCCCAGGCCGCCGGACGCGCCGCGGCGCTCGCGGACCCGGCGGCGAAGGTCGAAACGCGCGACTACGTAATGACGGTCGCGGACTATTTCGAGACCTACGTCGTGGAAGCCACGTTGCATCACCTTGACCTGGTCAGGCATCTGTCCGAAGTGGACGGTCCAGACGCGGAATGCCTGGCCGCGACCCGGCGGACGGTGGAGACCGTGCTGGGTTCGCCGCTGCCGTCGTCGCTCGACGACCAGAGCGCGCTCCTGGTAGCGACCGGCCGCCGAGCCGCGACCGACGAGGAGAAGACGGCGCTGGGTCCGCTGGCGGAAAAGCTGCCGCTCCTCCTAGGTTAGACCGCCAGCTGTTCCGCCGCAGTCAATTCGGCAAGCGCGGCAAACGATTCGACGCGCGCGGCCGGGTCGAAAGTGCTGGTGCTGATGAGCAGCTCGTCCGCCCCAGTCGAAGCGACGAGGTCCGCGAGGCGTGCGCCGACCTCGTCCGGAGTGCCGCTGATTTGCCCAGCCAGAGTGTCGTCCAACCGGCGACGCTCCCGGTCGGTCATCGGCAGCGCCAAAATCTCGTCCGCAGGCGAAAGCGGCGGGAACACGCCATGACTGCGCGAGTACACAGTGGACCAAGCCTCGGGCACCAGCAGCCGCCGAGCTTCCTCCGCGGTGTCCGCCACCGCGACCGCTGTCGACACGACGACATAGGGATCGTCCACATCGGACCGGAACGTGTCGCGGTAGCGGGAAATCGCTTCCACCATCGCCCGCCGGCCGTGCGCCGGAGCGATCACGAGCGGCAACCCCAGCCCAGCAGCGAGATCCGCGCCCGCGCCGGTCGCGAGCAGAAACACCGGCACCGACAACCCTTCGGCCGGGATCGCGTGGACGCCGTCGTGCTCGCCCCGGAAGAACGCGAGAAGCTCGCGAACCTGGCTGTCGAAGGCGTCGGCCGCGTCCTTGCCCTGTCCGAGCGCCCGCCGCACCGGCTCGATGAAGCCGACCGACCGCCCGATCCCGAGATCGATCCGCCCCGGGAACAAGGACTCCAGAATCCCGAACTGCTCAGCGACCACGAGCGGCCGGTGATTGGGCAACATCACGCCGCCGGACCCGACCCGGATACGCGAGGTCGCGGACGCGACGGCCGACGCGAGCACCGCAGGCGACGACCCCGCGACGCCAGGCACGCCGTGATGTTCGGAAACCCAGAACCGGTGGTAGCCGAGCGCTTCGATGTCACGCGCGAACGCGACAGTGTCCCGGATCGCCTGCGCGGTCCCCCGCCCTCGCCGCACGGGCGACCGGTCCAGCACGGAAATCGGTACGTCCACGCTCAGGCCAACGCCGCCCGCGAAGCCCGAATTCCCGCCCCGACGTCCGTGAGGGCCACCTTCACGGACTCTGAGTCCCTCAGGGTTCCCCTCACGGACAGAGCCTCCCGCAAGAGCCCCGGCTCGCCAGCGCGATGCACCCAATGCGGCATTCGGCGCATCTGACGCACCCAATGTGGCATTGGGGCGCAAGCCCCACCACCACCCACCCGCAGCCAATGCACCAAACCATCGAGGCACCCACACTCCCCCGCCCCCGATACACAGCCGAAAACACGGCGCTGGGGTGCTTGTCAAGGCATCTTTCCCGCCTTGACAAGCACCCCAGCGCCGTAGTCACAATCAAAAATCGGGGTGCCCAGCCTCACCACCCGGGCGCGATGTCGCCGCCAGGCGACGAGCCGACCCCCTACGGCCTCCACCGCTCGCTGTAATCCGGATGATCCGCGTACGGCAACGCCAGCAACCGCAACGTCAAACACCAATTCGACCCAGCCTCGTCGGCGGGCACATGGCACGTCTCACACCAATACTCGCTGCCGTACAACGGAAACCCGGGCACCTTCTCCGACACCGTAGTCCGATGCGCGAGCATGATCCGCCGCGTCGCCTCGATCTCGTTGATCATCTGGTTGACCACGTCGAGTTCGAGGTCGCCGAGGGAACGGACCCGCTCCTCCAGCCCGACCTTGGCCTCGCCGCGGGTCAGCGGCTCGCCGGCCTTGCCCTTCTGCACCGCCTGCATGATCAGCGCCTGCCGCTGTCCGACGCGCGCGGCGAGGAACGCGATCAGGTCGTCCACGACGTCTCCCTCCTCCGGTCCCGGCTCCCCTCCGGTCCGGCAATAGTCGCACCTCGACCTCGGCGCGTTACCAACCAGCGGCACGCTCCAGGGTAGTCGACCGCGAAAAACTCAGCGCGACCTGCGGAAACTTGCCGGAAATTCGCCGCGATGTTGATCACCCAGAGTGATCACGCCCGGCAATCGGACGATCACGCCTGGTCGGACGGGCCTTGCTGGGTTGCACCCGCTTCGGTTCGCCGGGCATTTTCGGGTAATCGGGCGGGTAGGGCAGTTCCGCACCGCCGAGGTCCCGGTCGTCGCGCTCGTACCACTCCAGCAGGGTCTCCAGGCCGAACGCCTTCTCGTCCATCGGCGCGTGCAGGTCGCCGTGTTCGGCGAGGAAGCCGGGGACGGTCAGGACATCGAAGTCGTCCGGGTCGACGTCGGCGAGCAAGTCCCAGGTCAGCGGGGTCGACACGGTCGCGCGCGGGGTGCCGCGGACCGACCACGAGGAGGCGACCGTCCGGTCCCGGGCCGCCTGGTTGTAGTCGAGGAAGACGCGGCCGCCGCGTTCCTCCTTCCACCAGGAGACCGTCGCCTTGTCCGGGATCCGCCGTTCGACCTCGCGGCCGAGCGCGATCACCGCGTGCCGCACCGCGATGAAGTCCCATTCCGGGCGGATCCGCACGAGGACGTGCACGCCGCGGCCGCCGGAGGTCTTCGGATAGCCGGTGAGCCCGGCGTCGGCGAGCACCTCGCGGACGACGCCGGCGACCTCGACCGCGTCGGCGAACCCGGCGCGTTCCGGCGGGTCGACGTCGATCCGCAGTTCGTCCGGGTGGTCCACGTCGGGGCGGCGGACCGGCCACGGGTGGAAGTCGAAGGTGCCGAGGTTGGCGGCCCAGGCGAACACCGCGGGCTCGGTCGGGCAGACCTCGTCGGCCGTCCGGCCGGACGGGAAGGCGATCCGCGCGGTCTCAAGCCAGTCCGGCGCGCCCTTGGGCACGCGCTTGGCGTAGAACCAGTCGCCGGTGACGCCGTCGACGTAGCGTTTCAAGGTGGTCGGCCGTTCGCCGATCGCCCGCAGCAACGGATCGGCCACGGCGAGGTAGTACTCGACCACCTGCCGCTTCGTGATGCCGCGTTCGGGGAAATAGACCTTGTCGGGGCTCGACACCCGGACAGTGCGCTCCCCCACCTGGTACTCGACCGGATCGCCGTGTTTGGCCATGCGGCCACCGTAGCCGCGAGTGCCGTACCGTGGCGGGGTGTCCGGGAGAACCAAGCTGATCGTCGCCCTGGCCGTGTTGGCCCTTCTCGGCGCCGCCGCGCTGTGGCTGCCGATCCCCGGACCGGCGCAGCTGCGCACCTGGGCCGCGGCGACCGGATCGATGACTCCGCTGGTGCTCCTCGTGGCTTACTCGCTGTTCACCGTCGCGCCCATCCCGCGCACGGTGTTCAACCTGGCCGCCGGGTTGCTCGTCGGCAGCGTCGCGGGGGTGTTCATCGCCTTGGCGGCCACCACGATCGCCGCCGCGCTGGCGTACGGGCTGGCCCGGCTGCTCGGCCGCGACCTGATCCTGCGCCATCTCCACCGGGCGCCGGTGCGGGCCGTCAACGACCGGCTCTCCGACGGCGGCGTGCTCGCGATCACGTCGCTGCGGTTGATCCCGGTCGTCCCGTTTTCGGCGATGAACTACCTGTGCGGCGTTTCGTCCGTGAAACTCCTTCCGTACCTTGCCGGGACCGCGCTCGGGAGCGTCCCCGGGACCGTCGCGGTGGTCGTTTTCGCGGACGCGCTGACCGGCGACACGCCGCCCGCATTGCTGGCTTGCTACGCCGTCTTCGCGGCGCTCGGCGCGGCAGGATTGGTGCGGGTGCTGCGGAAGCGCGTCCCCGCCGCTGAACCGGAGGCGCCCGTGCCGTCGGCACCGGCTGGCTGACGGCGGGCAGGTACTTCCGACCGCTACACTCGTTCGGGTGCGCGAGGGGTATCCGCGCTGCGCACGACCACGATCACGGGACTTTCGTCAGGAGCGGGCGTCATCGACACCGGGCAGCTGATCGCGGGGCACTACCGCCTCGTCGAGCACATTGGTAGCGGTGCCATGGGCGTGGTGTGGCGTGCCGTGGACGTGCGCCTGGAACGGTCCGTGGCGATCAAGCAGATCCTGCCGCAGCCGGGCGTCTCCGAGGCCGAACGCGACAACATGCGCCAGCGCGCCATGCGCGAGGCGAAGAACGCCGCCCGCTTCCAGCACCCCAACGCGATCGTCGTGTTCGACGTCGCCGAGCACGGCGGCGACCCGTGCCTCGTGATGGAGTACCTCAACGGCCCGAGCCTGTCCGCGGTGCTGGCCGAACAGGGCACGCTGCCGGTCGGCCAGGTCGCGCGGATCGGCGAGCAGGTCGCCGCGGCTCTCGTGGCCGCGCACCGCGCCGGGATCGTGCACCGCGACGTCAAGCCCGGCAACATCCTCATCGACGAAACCGGCACCGCGAAGATCACCGACTTCGGCATCTCCCGCGCGGCCGGCGACATGACGCTCACCCAGACCGGCCTCATCGGCGGCACCCCGGCGTACCTCGCCCCCGAACTGGCCCGCGGCGCCGACCCGGTGCCCAGCTCGGACGTCTTTGCCCTCGGCGCGACGCTGTACCAGGCGATCGAGGGTCAGACCCCGTACGGCAACACCACGAACCAGCTCGCGCTGCTCTACGCGGCGGCGAACGGCCAGGTCAACCCGCCGACGCAGGCCGGTCCGGCGACCGCGTTGCTGATGAGCCTGCTGCGCAGCGAAGCTTCCGAGCGGCCGAGCATGGCCGAGGCCCGGGAACGGCTGGCGGCGCTCGCGACCGGGGAACCGGCCGCGCCGCAGCAGTTGCTGTCGGGCCGCGGTCCGGGAAGCAACGGATCCCGTCCGCCGTGGGCGCGTACGGCTGCTCCGGCGGCGGCTGCCGCTGCCGCGCCGAAGGCCCCGTCGAACCCGCCGCGGACGCCGACTGCGTCGTTCATGCCGATGGGCGCGCCTTCGCGTCCTGCTCCCCCGGCGAACACTCCGCCGCGTCCGCAACCCGCGGTGCGACCGACGCCTACCGCTGCTGCGCCGAACTACTCCGGTGCTGGGTCGGGAGATCGGGTTTCGCCTGCTGCGGCACGGAAGAAGAAGATCGCGTTCCTCGCCGGCGGGGCCGCGGCAGTGGTCGCGGTGGCGTTGGTGGTGTTCTTGGTTTTGAGCAGCAGCCAGGGCAAGAGCGGCGGTTCGTCGAACGCGCAGCCGCCGGCGTCGAGTTCCTCCGCGCCCGCTACTCCGTCGAACACGCCGAGTTCGTCGGCACCTCCGGTCAAGTCCAGCGGAACGGTGCAGTGGCGGCCCGCAGGCGACCAAGTCGTCGCGTTCTACGGTGACGCTGGGTCGCCCAGTACCTGGGCGATGTTGACCCCTGCGGCGCAGGCAGCGTTCGGCGACCAGACCGCGTTCGCCGCGTACTGGAAGGAGAACAAGCCAGCTTCCTTCCGGAACGCGAACGTTTACAAGCGCCAGAACAACCCGGACGGTTCCGCCGACGTCCAAATCACCCTCTTTTCCAATAGCGGCGCGCAGACCCTGAAGGTCGTGCAGGTCGTCGCCGGGCCAGACGGAACGTTGATGATCAACAGCGATCCCCGTGTCGAGACTGGCGCGCCCGCGCAGTGACACTCGCCGCAGAGGTGGGTCCGGCGGGGCGAATAGCCTACCGTTGAGGCATGGCCGAGAACGGAGCTCTGCCGCCGGGCTGGAATCCTCGGTTCCACGAGGATCTGGTCGGGCTGGATCCGTACGACCCGGAGGCCCGTGCGTTCGCCGCCCATCTCGACCGGATGGAGCGCACCGGGCCGACTTTCACCGTCGAGGCGTGCCTGGACCAGGTCGCCGACTTCGCCGAGTCCAGCAACCGCACCGGCGGGCTCCGCTACTGGGTGTCCGCGCTGGTCGTGGTGCTGATCGTGCTCGGGCTGCTGGTCACCGCCTGGGACATCGCGCTGCACACGGTCGCTTTTCTCTCCAGGTAACGTGGGAAGGGTGAAAGGTATGAAACCCGTCGTCGGCACCACTCCGCGCGTGGTGAAGTCCGACCAGGAATGGCGGGAGCAGCTTGCCCCCGAGGAGTACGCGGTGCTCCGGCAAGCCGGCACCGAACGGCCGTTCACCGGCGAGTACACCGACACCAAGACCACCGGCGTGTACGAGTGCCGGGCTTGCGGCGCGGAGCTGTTCCGCAGCGACACGAAGTTCGAAAGCCACTGCGGCTGGCCGTCGTTCTACGACCCGGCGGACTCCGACGCGGTGCTGCTGCGCGAGGACCGCACCATGGGCATGCGGCGCATCGAGGTGCTGTGCGCCTCGTGCCACAGCCACCTCGGGCACGTGTTCGAGGGCGAGGGCTACGCGACCCCGACCGACCAGCGGTACTGCATCAACTCGATTTCCCTGAAGCTCGTCCCGGAATCCGGCGACTGACGCCCGGTTCCCCGAAACCGCCCTTCCCGCGCCGGGGAGGGCGGTTTTCCGTCCGGCGGCAACCCCGGCCGGGCGGGTAGCGTGGACTGTTCATCCGGAGGGGACCGCGATGGACTGGACGATCGAACGCGCGATGCCGGCCGCGTTGATCCTGGTGCTGGCGCTGGTCTGCTGGTGGCCCGGACGGCGGACCGCCGCCCGGCTGCACCGCGGCAGGCATCCCGAAACCCGGCTCACGTCCGCGGCGCAGGTCGCGCTGCTGACCAACGGACCGATCCGCGTCGCCGAAACGACAGTCGCGTCGATGCTGGAGCGGGAACAGCTCCGCGCGGACTCAACGGGAAGGCTGTACCGCACGCCGACCGAACCGTCGGACGCGCTGAGCCGGGAAGCCGCCGAGCTGACCGGTACGGGAGTCGGGATCGCGACGGTGTTGCGCGGTCTCGTCGGCGGCGAGACGGTCCGCGAGATGATCGATGACCTCACCAAACGCGGCCTGCTCGTTGACCGCCAGGCGCTGCAGGCGGCCTGGAAGTGGACCGCGATCGGGGAAGCAGTGCTGACGGCGGCGGGCGTGGCGGCGGGCGTCGGCGGGCTGAACGGCTATGTGCTGATTTCGGTTCTGCTGCCCGCGTGGTTCGGGTTCACCGCGCTGTCCCGTCGTCGGGCTGCCCGGCGGATCCGGCCGACCGACGCCGGACGCGCGGCGGCCGAAGCGGCGTGGCCGGACCAGAGCCTGATCAGCGGCCTGACCGGGAACGTCGCGGTCGGCGGGCTGTCGAACCATCCGGATCGCGAACTGCGGGTCGCGCTGCTTCGCGGGCTCCCAGCGACCCGGCAGGCGCGAGCGGCCATCGCGGGCTCCGCGGGCGGAGCTGCGGGGTATTGGGCCGCCGGGGCGGGGTGCGGATCCGGCTGCGGCGGTGGAGCGGGCTGCGGATCCGGGTGCGGCGGC
Organism: Amycolatopsis sp. AA4; assembly: GCF_002796545.1. Classification (GTDB taxonomy): domain Bacteria; phylum Actinomycetota; class Actinomycetes; order Mycobacteriales; family Pseudonocardiaceae; genus Amycolatopsis. The sequence continues at coordinate 2,330,264 of NZ_CP024894.1, read as the reverse complement.
GGATGCGGCGGGGGTGGCTGCGGCGGCGGGAACAGCTGAACCGGGAACGAACCGGGCATCGAGTGCGTCAGTTCTGCCGACAGCCTCCGGCGAGCAGCCGGTTAAAGTTCGGGCAACGCTGGAAAGAGGGGGAAGCCGTGGACGAACCGTGGGGCATTTCGGGCCCGCAATTCCTGCTGATCTTCGGCCTCGCGCTGGCCGTCGTGCTGCTGGTGCAGCTGAGCTGGCCGCCGATCGCGCGGTCCCGGCGGCGGAACGCGCCCGCCACCGTCGAACCGCCGCTGCAGCCGGACGTCTACCAGCTCGCCTATTTGGCCGGCGGCTCGGACCGCACGGTCGACACCGCGATCGCGACGTTGCTGGAACAGGAACTGCTGCGGGTGAGCAGCAAGGGCAAGCTGAGCGCGATCGGCAAGCGGCCGTCTGGCAAGAGGCTGGAACGCGCGGTGCACGACGCTGCTCAGGGCGGTTCGGCGACCGTGGCCATGGTGCGCAAATCGCCGGTGGTCCGGCCGGAAGTGGAAAAGATCCGCCAGGACCTCGAACGGCGCGGGCTGCTCACCGCCGGCGACGGCCTGGACGGCTTCCGCGTCGGCATCGTGGTCGCGTACGCGGCGCTGCTGCTGATCGGCATCGTCCGCGCGGTCAACGGAGCGCAGCTGGGGCGGCCGATCGGCGGGCTCATCGGACTGCTTTTCGTGGCCGGGACCCTGACGTTGATCGCTTATTCGGTGCGCAAGGGCTCGAAGACGTCCCGGGCGACCGACGCGGGCCACGCGATCGTGGTGCGCGCCCGCGAAGAAGCGAAAGCCGCCGAGGAACGGCCTCAGGAGTTCGCTGAGACGAGCGGAAACGGCAAGGGCGCGTTGCTTGTCGGTGCGGCGGCGGTGGTCGCGCTCGGCGGAATCGCGCTGTACCCGGACGAGGAGATGAGTACCGCCCTGATCAGCGGAAGCGGCAGCACGTGGGCCGGGGGCGGCGGTTCGAGCGGCGGGTCGTCGTGCAGCAGTGGTTCCTCGTGCAGCAGCGGGTCTTCGTGCGGCGGCGGGGGCGGCTGCGGCGGATGACCCGCGCTTGAGGAGGGAGACGCCGTGCACGAGCCGTGGGGAATCTCAGGCCCGCAGTTCCTGGCGATCTACGGGTCCGCGCTGGCCTTGACACTGGCGGTGCAGCTCGTCTGGCCGCGGATCGGGCCGAGGGCGGCCGCGGACGTGCGCCGGCCGCTCGACGTCTACCAGCTCGCCTTCCTCGCGGGCGGCCCCCACCGGACGGTCGACACGGCAATTGCCGCACTGCTGGAGCGCGGACTGCTGCGAGTCGACACCCGGGGCCAGCTCACCGCTGTTTCCGGAGCGCCCACAGGGCCAGTTGAGCAGGCGGTTTACGCGGCTGTGCGGAAGCGACGCCACGCGGCGGCGACGCTGCGCACGGCGGAAGCGGTCGCCGCGCCGGTGCGGAGCATCGGGGACGAACTGCGCCAGCGCGGTCTGGTCACGGTCGCGTCCGCCCGCTTCGCGGCGGGGGTGAGCGCGGTCTACGCGATCCTGTTCGTGGTCGGTCTGGTGCGCTCGATGAACGGCTCCGCGCTCCACCGGCCGACCGCGGGCCTGAACGTGCTGCTGACAGTCACCGCGATTCTCGCGGTGCTGGCGATGCTCAGCCGGAAGCGGCCAAAAGTCCACCCGACCAAGGCTGGGCGCGCGATGGTCGCCGCGGTGCGGACAGACCCGGCGGCGCAGCGGATACAGTCCGGCGCGCTGTTGGTCGGTGCGGCTTCGCTGGTCGCGCTGGGCGGCTTCGCCCAGTACCCGGACCATGCGACAAGCTTGGCGTTGCAGAGCGGCGCGGGAACGTCGTCCGGCGGCGGATCGTCGTGCGGCGGTGGCGGCGGATGTGGAGGCGGAGGTGGCTGCGGTGGCTGACCGGCTGGGAATCGGCATCGGCTGGCGACCGGAACTGGACCTGTCGATCGCGCGGCTGCCGGGCGTCGACTGGGTCGAGGTGGTCGCGGAGAACCTGCACGCCCCGCATCTCCCGGAAAGCCTGCTGGCGCTGAAAGATCGCGGGATGCCGGTGCTGCCGCACGCGGTGTCGCTGTCGCTGGGCGGAGCCGAGCCGCTGGACACCGCGCGCGTGGAGCACCTGGCCGAACTGGCGAGGACCCTCGACGCGCCGCTGGCCAGCGACCACGTGTGTTTCGTGCGCGCGGGCGGGCTCGATTCCGGGCATCTGATGCCGTTGCCGCGCACGCGCGAGGCGCTGGACGTGCTCGTGGACAACGTCCGGCTCGCACAGTCCATTGTGGACGTGCCGTTGGCGCTGGAGAACATCGCCGCGCTGCTGGAATGGCCGGAAAACGAGCTGACTGAAGAACAATTCCTCACCGAGCTGACCGAACGGACCGGCTGCCTGCTGATCATCGACGTCGCGAACCTGTACGCGAACGCGCGCAACGTGGGCACCGATCCGGTCGCGTTCCTGGACGGGATTCCGTGGGAACGGCTCGCGTATGTGCACATGGCGGGCGGTGTCGAGCGAGACGGCGTTTACCACGACACACACGCGCATCCGGTGCTGCCGGAGGTGCTGGATCTGCTGGCCGAACTGCGCCGCCGCACTGATCCGCCGGGCGTTCTGCTGGAACGCGACGACGACTACCCCACCGATTCCGAACTCGCTGCCGAACTGGTCGCGCTGCGGACCGCGGTAACGCCGTGAGCAGGGAAGAACTGGCGGCTCGGCAGGCCGCGTTGCTGGACAGCCTGTTGACCGGAACCGAGCCGCCGTCCGGCTTCGACGCCTCGCGATTGCGCATCGAGGCAGACGTCCTGCTCGCCAAGCGACGACGGCTTGTGGCGTACCTGCGACCGGACCTTCCGGAGACGCTGGGCTCGCGGTATCGGCCGTTGTTCGACACGTTCGCGGCGGAGCGGCCGAAGACGACTTCGATTCGGGCGCGCGAGTACGCCGACGCGTTCGCGCAGTGGCTCATCGCCCGCGGTGACCTGCCCAAACCTCGGCGCAGATGGTTCCGGCGCTGAGGCCTTCCCGTTTTTGTCGGTGGTGCTGACTACGCTGGCGACATGTCTGGTTACGGCGGGGTTATCCGATCTCTGCCGGGCCAGGGAGGGAGGGAATCTGTCGTGAACGGATTCTGGGCCGCGGTGAGCCCGATGGTGCTGGTCTACGTGGCCCTGGCCGCGGGCCTGGTGAGCATTTTGGCCGCTGGCAAGGACAAGCTGGCGAAGCAGGCGTCCGTGCCGGAGTCGGCCGCCATGCCGCGCGACGCGTACGACGTCGCGTACTTGGCGGACGGGCGGCCACGAGTGGTCGAGACCGCGATCGCGGCGCTGCTCGCGCGCGGACAGCTGCAGGTCGGGTCGATGGGCGAGGTCCTCGCCACCGAGCCGCCGCCTGCGTCACCGCCCCCGTCGCCGCCGCTGGAGCAAGCCGTGCACCAGGCGGCCGGTCGCGGACGGCTCGCCTCGTGGATCGCGCGTTCCTCGGCGCTCAAGCCCGCGATCCGGGCGCTCGAAACCGATCTGGTCCAGCGGCAACTGGTCAGCAGGCGCAGGCCGTTGACAGGCCTCGGGTACACGCTGACCGCGGTCGCCGTGGTCTTGCTGGCGGCCGGGGTGGCCCGGGTGGTCTACGACGTCGGCCGGTCTCACCTGAACGTCCTGGTGGTGCTCGTCTTCGCCGAGGTCGGGCTGACACTCTGGCTCTGCCTCGTCGGCAGTCAGCGGATCACCAAGAGGTTCGGCGAGCGGAAGGTCAGTTCGTTGCCGCCGACGACTGCCGGGACGACGGTGCTCGCGCGGGCACAACAGCAGGCTGCCGCGGGCAGTGGCGCAGGACCGGTTGAGCTGGTCGCGGTGGGCGGGTTGGCGGCTTATCCGGACAAGCGGGTTGCGGGAGGTCTTATGCCGATTTAGCCGTGGGGCGGAGCGGCGTTGACCGGCGTTTGGGGCTGGTGGCGTTGGTTTGTGAGACCAAGTGCTCATCGGACGTGCCGACGATCCGGCGCGGCGTCCACCGACGGACGCGCATGGGACTCATCGGCGTGGCCGTGCCTACTCGGCACTCGCGCCGTTGGCGGGGTCCACGAGATTCCTGCTTGGAGAACCGGCGCAGCACTTGGCGGACTGGCGGCACCCGACGAAACCGGTGCCGGGCTCATGAACTGGGGCGCTCACGAAGCTGCCCGTGGTCATGGCAGTGCTCACGCGAGACCGGCGCGCGGCGCGTCTCGGACTGACGGCACCCACGAGACCGGCTCTGGACTCACGGACCACGGCGCTCACAAAGCGCACTGTGCCCACGGGACTGGCAACGCCCGCACGCGACTGACGCGCGGCACGCCTGGGCTGGCGGCATCCACGAGACCCGCTTGGGCCTAGCCGAGCGCGACGCTGACAGTCGCCACGGACGGCGGCGTCCACGCGAGACTGACGCGCGGAACGTCGCGAACTGACGGCACCCACGAGACCGGCTTGGCCCTCACCGAGCACGACCCTGAACTGTCACGACGGAACTGGAGGTGCGCACGCGAAACTGACGCGCGGGACGTCCCCGGCTGGCGGCATCCGCGAAACCGGCGCACAGCGGTAGCCACGCAACCGGGGCGGCCGCCCACGAAGTGCCGGGAGACGCCTACGAAACCGGCTGCGGCACGACCGGCGACCACACCGGGGTGTCCGCGCCCGGGCGGTGCGACGGGTGGTCCCAGTGCGGCGGCGAGCCGGGCAGCTCTCCGGCCATCCGCACGCGGGTCATCCGGCCGAAGTCGCTGTCGACGGTCTCCATGACGTCCGCGTAGTCCACTTCGGACGGTTCCGGGTCCTTGCGGCCCAAGGAATCCAGCCACCGTCCGGTGCCGGCCAGGGAGAGGCGGGCGTGCCAGGTGCCGCCGTCGGTGACTGTGCGGCGGAGTGCTGTCATGATGGCGGCGGCGGTCAGCCAGCCGGTCGCGTGGTCGAGTGCTTGCGCGGGCAGCGGCGCGGGAGCGTCGGTGGCGTACTCCTCGGCGATGCCGGACGACATCTGCACGAGGCTGTCGAAGCCGCGGCGGCGGGCCCACGGGCCGGTCCAGCCGTAGGCCGACACGTCGGCCACCACGAGGCCGGGGCGCAATTCGGCCAGTTGTTCCGGGCCGAAGCCGATTCGGGCCAGGGCACCGGGGCGGAAGGTCTGGAGCAGGACGTCCGCGCGGGCGATGAGCTTCTTCAGCTTCGCGCGGCCGCCTTCGGTGTCGAGCGCGATGAACGCGGAGCGCTTGCCCTGGCCGGTGTCCATGGTCAGCACCGGAATGCGCGGCAGGTGTGCGGCACCGACGTGCAGCACGTTCGCACCGTGCGCGGCCAGCACGCGGCCCGCGACGGGTCCGGCCAGCACGTGCGTCAGTTCAAGCACGCGGACGCCGCCCATCGGGCGGTCCGAGTCGAACAGGGTGCGTTTCGGCGCGTCCCCGATGCGGTTCAGTTCGACCAGCGGGAGTTCCGCGACGGCTCGGCCTTGCGGATGCGCCAGCCAGTCCTCGCGAGAGCGCATCAGCGCTGCCGCACCGCCTGCCGTCACCACGGCGGACTCGACCTCTGCTGTGGATTTTCCGGCCACGGCTTTGGTCACCGCTTCGCGGGTCGCCGGAACGCCGAGCGCCCAGCAGACCGCTGCTTCGTGCCGGGAAGTGTTGCAGTGCAGCTTGATCCAGCCGTCGGCGGCGCGGTAGTCGCCCGCGATGCGGCCCCACGGGCTTGGCCCGGGTTCGCCGTCGATGCGGAGCAGCTGCTCGCTGCGGAACGCGGCGGCGGCGTGCCGGGTGTCGACCGACACCGTGCCTGGGTCGATGCCGCGCAGGCGCAACAGCTCACCGGCGGACAGGGTGGCCGCGGCGATGCTGGCGCTTGCCATGGCCGGGACCCGGAAGTGCCCGGGCAGCACGGATTCGTCGCCGGTCAAGGACACGGCGGGCAGCGGTTCCCCGGCGAGCGACTGCCAGGCCCCGGCGAGTACGTCCTGCACCGGCGGTTACGGCAGAGCCGCGACGAGCTCGGCGGGCGGCACCTTCGTGCCGGTGTAGAACGGGATTTCGACGCGCACGTGACGGCGGGCCTCGGTGTTGCGGAGGTGGCGCATCAGGTCGACGATCCGGTGCAGCTCGTCCGCCTCGAAGGCGAGGATCCACTCGTAGTCGCCGAGCGCGAACGAAGCGACGGTGTTGGCGCGCACGTCCGGGTAGTCCCGCGCCTCCTTGCCGTGGTCGGCCAGCATCTTGCGGCGTTCCTCGTCCGGCAGCAGGTACCAGTCGTAGGACCGGACGAACGGGTACACGCAGACGTACTTGCGCGCCTCCTCGCCGGCCAGGAACGCGGGCACGTGGCTCTTGTTGAACTCGGCGGGCCGGTGCAGCGCGGTCTGGCTCCAGACCGGCGTGGACGCGCGGCCGAGCGGCGTGCGGCGGAACCCGGTGTAGGCGGCCTGGACCTGCTCGATCTCCTCGGCATGCCACCAGATCATGTAGTCCGCGTCAGCCCGGAGGCCGGACACGTCGTACACGCCCCGGACGACGACGCCCTTCGCCTCGAGCCCGTCGAGGTATTCGGCCGTCTCGCGGCCCGCGGCGCCGCGGTCCTCCCCCAACTTCCCCGGTTCGATCCGGAAGACCGACCACGTGGTGTAGCGGATCGTGTCGTTGAGTTCGTTGTAATTCAACCGCGCCATGACTCCATCCTGGCACTGTCCGCCCGGCGATCGCCATGGGGCTCCGTCACACGAAGAGCTGCTCCGCGATCCGCCGGGCAGCGGCGTCGGCCGTGGCCACGCACGCGGGGAGGCCGACGCCGTGCAGCGTGGCGCCCGCCACGGCCAGGCCCGGGATCCCCGCCACTGCCGTCTCGATCCGCGTCACCCGCTCCAGGTGCCCGGTGCCGTATTGCGGCAGGCCGCCGCCCCACCGCGTCACCAGGGTGTCGATCGGCTTCGCGGTGACCCCGGCGAGCCGGGCCAAATCCGCGCGGACCGCTGCGACCAGCGCATCGTCGTCGCCGTTCAACGCGCCGGGCTCCCCGAACCGGCCGACCGAACCGCGCACCAGCACCGGTCCGGCATTTCCGAGGTGTGCCCACTTGTTCGACGAAAACGTGAAGGCTTTGGACGCGTACGGAACGCCTTCCGCGTCCCGCTCCCCCGCGCCGATAAGGATTCCGGACGCATCCGGCAGTTCAGTGCCCGGCGGGAAGGCGAACGCGACGACCGCCATGGAAGCCAACTCGACCTCGCCGAACGCCGTCGAAGCCACCGGAGCCACACCGTCGAGCAGTTTCCGGGCGGCCGGTGCGGGCACCGCGAGCAGCACCGCGTCCGCGTCCACCGGGCTGTCTGCAGGCGCGTGCGCTGGCGCGGCGGCACCGAATTCGAGGCGCCAACCGGACGGCGTCCGCGTCAGCGAACGGACCGTCGACGAAGTGCGCAACTCGGCTCCGGACAGCTCCAGCAACCTGTCGAGCAGGCCTCGCAAGCCGCCGGTCAGACTGCCGAAAACCGGTGCGGTGCCGGGGGTTTTCGGCAGCAGCGAGGACGCGGCCTCGGTGAGCGAACCCGCCCCGCTTTCGATCGCATTGGCCAAGCCGGGCATCGTCGCGCGGAGGCCAAGGCCGTCGGCACCGCCCGCATAGACGCCGCCCAGCAGCGGGTCGACCAGCCGGTCCACCAGCTCGTCGCCAAAGCGAGTGCGCAGCAACGGTCCGAGCGGCACGTCGCCCTCGCCCAGGTCGACCGGGCCGAGCGAGCGCTCCTTCTCGACCGCGCTCCGTCCGTCGGCGGACAGCACGCCCGCGACGGACTCCGCGGACGCCGGGACCCCCATCACGGTGCCGGGCGGCAGGCTCTGCACCGAACCGCCAGCGTGGATTTTGGCGCGCGCCTTCGTCGGATGCACCAGGCGATCGGCGAGGCCGACCTCCTTGACCAGCGAGACCATCTCGGGCCGCCGGGCGAGGAACGCTTCGGCCCCGACGTCGTAGCTGACGCCGCCGACCTCGGCCGTGCGCAGCTTCCCGCCGATCGCGGGCGTGCTCTCGAAAACAGTGATGGCCACCCGGTCGCCGAGCAGCTGACGCAGCCGGTACGCGGCGGCCAGGCCGGAGATCCCGCCGCCGACGACCGCGACGTGCTTCACAGCGAGTGCACCAGGTCGACGACCCGCTTCAGCACCTCCGGGTCGACTCCGGGCAGCACGCCGTGGCCGAGGTTGAACACGTGCCCGCGGGCGGCGCGGCCCTCTTCGACGATCCGGCGAACCTCGGCCTCCAGGACCGGCCACGACGCGTACAGCAGCGCTGGGTCGAGGTTGCCCTGCACCGACACGTTGCCGCCGAGCCGCTGGACCGCGACGTCGAGCGGGATCCGCCAGTCGACGCCGACCACGTCCGCGCCCGCCTCGCGCATCGCGCCGAGCAGCTCGCCGGTGCCGACGCCGAAGTGGATCCGCGGCACGCCGTACTCCCCGGCCACGGCCAGCACGCGGCTCGAATGCGGCAGCACGAACTCGCGGTAGTCGCGCTCGGACAGCGCGCCGGCCCACGAGTCGAACAGCTGCACCGCGTCGACGCCCGCCTCGAGCTGGGCGCGCAGGAACGTGGCGGCGAGGTCGGCGAGGCGCGCGGCGAGGTCGTGCCAGACCTCGGGCTGCGAGTGCATCAGGGCCTTGGTGTGCTCGTGGTTGCGGCTCGGGCCGCCCTCGATCAGGTAGCTGGCCAGCGTGAACGGCGCGCCGGCGAACCCGATCAGCGGCGTCTCGCCGAGCCGCTCCACCAGCAGCCGGACGCCGTCCGCGACCTTGCCGACCTGCTCGGGTTCGAGCTTCGGCAGCGCGCGCACCGCGTCCGCGTCGCGCACCGGGGAGGCCACGACCGGGCCGGTGCCGGGGACGATGTCGATGTCGACGCCCGCCGCCTTGAGCGGGACCACGATGTCGCTGAACAGGATCGCCGCGTCGACCCCGAGCCGACGGACCGGCTGCATCGTGATCTCGGCGAGCATCTCCGGGTCGAAGCACGCGTCGAGCATCGGCACGCCCTCGCGCAGCGCGCGGTACTCCGGCAGCGAACGGCCGGCCTGGCGCATGAACCACACCGGGACGTGCGCGGGCCGCTCCCCGCGCGCGGCGGCGAGGAAAGCCGAACCGGGCAGGACGCGACGGGTCGAAACGGACGGGGCGCCGACGGGCGCGGACGAAACCTGAGGCACGAACCCCATGGTCCCACGCGGGCCCGACAGTCCCGGCCCGCCCCGGGCCCAACGAGCCAGAACCCGCTCTCACGGCGGCACAGCGAGGTGTCCGGGCAGATGGGGGGCGGCAACGAGCAGAGGCGCAAGGCGAGCAGACAGGGAAGGCAGAGGCACCCAAGCAGGACGAGGTGCGCAGTGAGGCGGCGGAGAGACGGGACGGCCAACGAGGCAGCGCCGAGACCGCCGGGCAACACGGGGCCAGAGACGCTGCAGCACAGAAAGAGGGACGGGCGAGAGGGGGGACAGCAAGCCTCGACTGGCGGAGGCTCGGTCCGGGCGAGGCGGACAGCGCGGAACGAGCGAGACGAGAGCCATGCGCTGGGCGCAGCAGACAGCGTGCAGCGAGCGAGACGAAACCAAGCGCTGGGCGGAGCGGAGCGCGTCGCACACGGCGCGGCAGATAGGGCGAAGCGAGACACCAGCGCGGGACGAAGTCAAGCACGCGGCAGACGGCGCGGCGGACAGCGAGAGCGACGGAGACCGGTTCCAAGCCGCCGCAGGCACCGTGGCTGACGGTGCGGTGCGAGCGAGACCCGAGCCAAGCGGCGCGGCGATGCGGAGCGCGCGGCGGACCGCGCGCTCGGCGACGCGGAGCGAGCCAAGACCCAAGCACCGGGCGGAACGAAGCACCCAGCGAACGGCACCCAGACCCCTTCCCCGGGTCGCGGGACGGTCTCGCTCGGCGCGCCTGCGACCGCAACTGGGCGTTGCCGCCCTACAGTCGGTGCGTGACCGCGATGACGCCAGTGCCCGATCTTTTCCGCGAAGCCGTCGCGGCGCTGCAAGCCGTCCGGCCGCGCCCGGAGATCCGCCTGGAGACGATGCGCGCGCCGCAGCGGCTCGCGCCGTGGTCGTATGCCTTGAGCTGCGACGTCTCCGGCCCCGCCGACGTGATGGCGTCCGGCAGGCTGGTCCTGCTGCACGACCCGGACGGCCAGGAGGGCTGGGACGGCGTGCTGCGGCTGGTCATGTACGTGCGCGCCGAACTCGACCGCGAGCTGGCCACTGACCCGTTCCTGCCCGCGGTCGGCTGGTCGTGGCTCACCGACGCGCTGGAGGCCTCCGGAGCGGCGTGGAAGGCGCTCGGCGGCACCGTCACCGAGACGTCCTCCGCCCGGTTCGGCGACATCTCCGGCCCGGCCCGCACCGACGACCTCGAACTGCGCGCTTCCTGGACCCCGACCGACTCCGCGCTCGGGCCGCACGGGCTCGCGTTCTGCCAGGTGATGGCGAGCGTCGTGGGGCTGCCTCCGGTGGGCGTCACGCTGTTCGAGCAGCGGCAGAGCTCCTGATTTCCTAAGTTCACCCGGTCGGGCACGGTCTGCGCGGCACTTGCACGCGCACGGACGCGCCTTCCCGGGCGCTTTCGGGCCCTCCCAGCGCTCCGCGAAGATCTTCGGCGGGGCTTCCGCGCGCCCGCGGCCGACGGTCCACCGTGGACCGGAGCGGGCGCTGCTCCGGATGCCGCACGTTCGTGGCCGGGCTCGATCACAGCCAGTGAACCCCCGGTAACCAGCTTCGACGCCGTTCCAGGCCCCTTTTCGACGCCTCCGGCGGGGTGCGGGCGGCCGGGCGGCGCGCGCGGCAAAACATGAAAGAAAATGATCTTGCCCCGGCCGGGGCGCATTTCCGGACCCGGCTCGCCCGGGAGCCAGGGCCGCCTCGCGAGCACCCGCAGGTGCACGGGCCATCTGCACGCCCGTTTCATTGCCGGTAACTCAGGTGCATCGCGGCCCGGTCGCCAGTCGTTAACAAGACTCCGCGCGTTAGTCCGATCGTGTTACAACGATCTCGCTGAGTGACGAACTGTTTCGGATAGATACCCATTCGATCCCCCCGCAACGGCGTCCGGACGGCTACAGTGCCTGGGACGACACCACTTTCGGTCTAAAGCTGGCGCGGCTGAACGGCCGAAGGTCCCGGTGCCGGTCGGGGGGCACGACCGACTCCAGGGAGGTAGTGACGTGGCTACCGTCGGCTTATCTCAGGCCGTCCGATCCACGCCAGCCGGCGCCTTGCCGGCGAGCATGGTTCCGCACCCGCGGGAAGAGCTTTTTTCCGTGTTGGTGGTCGATGACCACCCGCTGTTGAGGGAGGCAATCGCAGCACGACTCGCACAGATGGGTGCGGGCACTGTCCACGAAGCCGCCACGGTGGCCGAGGCGAGGGCGCGAGCACAGGCCACCGGCCCGTGCGACCTGGCGATCCTCGATCTCGGACTGCCGGACGGCAGCGGCATCGAACTGGTTACGGAACTCCGTAGCCACGGCTGGCCGCGCGTGGTGGTCCTGGCATCCTCCGACGACCCGTACGCGGTGCGCTCCGCGTTCCAGGCCGGAGCTCAGGCGTACCTGCTGAAGTCGGCGTCGCCGGTGGTGGTCACCGACGGCGTGCGCCGGGTTCTCGAAGGCGGCGTCTACGCCGACCCGAGCGTGGCCCCGGTCCTGGCGACCGGCACGCGGGTGGCGGGCACCGACAACACCCCGCGCGAGCTGTCGGCTCGCGAGGTGGAGGTGCTCCAGCTCGTCGCGGACGGGCAGTCGAACAAGGAGATCGGCGAGGAGCTTTCCCTCTCCGCTCTCACCGTCAAGTCCCACCTGTCCCGCATCGGGCGCAAGCTCGGCACGGGCGACCGGGCGCAGATGGTCGCGCTGGCGATGCGAGCCGGCGTGATCCGCTGACGACGAACCACGTCCCTGCGGGGCGGGCGGACCAGGCGCGGTCCGCCCGTCCCGTAGGGTCGTCGGACATGGGAACTGCACAGGCGGACGGAGCGCGGACCGGAGACGAGACCACCGAAGACTCCGGAACGCCGGTGCTGCTCCGCGAACCGGCGGAAGGCACCCCTCCGGTGGTGGCCGACCCCGACGCGCTCGCCGAGGCGTGCGCGCGGCTCGCCGCGGGCACGGGCGCCGTCGCCGTCGACACCGAACGGGCGTCGGGTTATCGCTACTGGCCCAAGGCCTATCTCGTCCAGCTGCGCCGCGAAGGCTCCGGCACGGTGCTGATCGACCCTATCGCGCTCGCCGACGACCTCGCCCCGCTGCGGGACGTCCTCAACGACACCGAATGGGTGCTGCACGCCGCGTCCCAGGATCTGCCGTGCCTGGCGGAACTGAACCTGCGCCCGCGCTCGCTGTTCGACACCGAACTGGCCGGACGGCTGGCCGGATACGAACGCGTCGCGCTGGGCACGCTCGTCGAGCTGCTGCTCGGGTACACGCTCGAGAAGGGGCACAGCGCCGCTGACTGGTCGAAGCGCCCGCTGCCGGTCGACTGGCTCAACTACGCCGCGCTCGACGTCGAGCTGCTCAACGAGCTGCGCGAGAAACTCGAGGCCGAGCTGACGGCGCAGGGCAAGCTGGAGTGGGCGCGGCAGGAGTTCGAGGCGGTCCGCACCGCTCCCCCGCCCGCGCCGCGCGCCGAACCGTGGCGCCGAACGTCCGGGGTGCACAAGATCCGCAGCCCGCGCGGCCTCGCCGCGGTCCGGGAGATGTGGCAGGCCCGCGACGAGCTGGCCCGCAAACGCGACCGCGCGCCGAGCCGGATCCTGCCCGACAGCGCGATCGTCAACGCGGTCACCTCCGACCCGAAGACGGTCGAGGAACTGCAGGCGCTTCCGGTGTTCAGCGGACGCGTGCAGCGCAAGTACACGGCCAGCTGGCTGCGGCACCTGCAGGCGGCCAAAGCGCTGCCGGCGAGCGAGCTGCCGAGCCCGAGCCAGCCGTCCGACGGTCCGCCGCCGGTCAACCGGTGGGCCGACAAGGACCCGGACGCCGCTGCCCGGCTCGCCGCCGCGCGGGCCGCCTTGGCCGCGATCGCGGAGGACCGCAAGCTTCCGGTGGAGAACCTGCTGCTGCCGGACCTGGTCCGGCGCACCTGCTGGCGTCCCCCGGCCGACCTCTCGGAGGACTCGGTCGCGGAAGCGCTGAAGGCGGGTGGAGCGCGGCCGTGGCAGATCGAGCTGACCGCGGCGGTGCTGAGCAAGGCGTTGCAGAGCACGGCTTCCTGACCTCGCAACGGTGGTTTAGACCTCAAGCTGAGGTTCAGACCTTCGGCACGACTGCCCGCTCACGAACGGCGACGGGCCGGTCGGCGATATCCCAGCGACCGTGCCACGCCGGTCGCCGTGGTGACCACCGCGGGCACCAGATGGGCCACTGAGGTCGTCTCGCGACGGCCCACGACCGCGACGGCGGCGCTGACCCGCGAGGTCGCGTCGCGGATCGGGGCGGCGACCGCGACCGCGTCGTCGGCGAGCTGACGGTCGGCGACGCAGTAGCCGGTGCGGGCGATGTCGGCGAGTTCGGCGCGCAGGGCCTCCGGATCGGTCGTGGTGTGCGGGGTTTCCGCGGTGATCGGGCTGGTCAGCGCGGCTTCGCGGACGTCGGCGGCGGCGTGCGCGAGCAGGACGCGACCGGTGGCGGTGGTCGTCGCGGGGAGGCGGCTGCCGGTCGTGGTCAGAATTTCGACCGAACGGTGCCCGGCCAGCCGAACGAGAAACACGACGTCGGTTCCGTCCAGTACGGACAGGTGCACGTTTTCGCCGGTCGCGTCGAACAGGTCGCCCAGGTACGGCAGGGCGATTTCCCGGATCGACGCGCGGGCCAGCGACAGCGAGCCCAGCTCCCACAGTTTCAGGCCGAGGTGGTAGCCGCCGTGGTCGTCGCGGGTCAGCGCTCCCCATTCGGCCAGCTCGCCGACCAGCCGGTGCGCCGTGCTCAACGGGAGACCTGCGGTCTGGGCGATTTCGGTCAGGGACAGCACTGGATTCCGGGCACTGAAGCAGTCCAGCACCGACAGCAGCCGCGCCGCCGCGGTGGGTCTGGCTTCCATGTGGCGGAAGTCTGATTGAGGCCGGGCCGCGGCGCAAGCGACACTGCGGGCGTGGGTCGGCCAAGCGGACGTGCCTGCTTCGGAGCACGACTTTCCGGATTTCCCCGCGATGCCGCTGTGGGCTGAGAAAGACCTGGCCGACCCGTGAGAAAGTGCGGGCGGCGCGACAGCACACCAGTACGAGACAGGAGCACATGACAGTGAAGATCGCGGTTCTCGGGGGCGGACACGGTTCCTGGGCCACGGTGGCGGAACTCGCCGAAAACGGCCACGAAGTGCGCTGGTGGCGGCGGAACGCCGAGGCGTTGGAAGCGGTGCGCGCGACCGGAGCGGTGGGCGTCCGGGACTACCGAGGTTCCCGATCGGTGTCAGTCGGCGACGGTGCCGGGGAGATCAACCCGGTGGCGGACCTCGCCGAGGCAGTGCGCGGTGCGGCCCTGGTCGTGATTCCGCTGCCGTCGACCACACACGACGACCTGGCTCCCCAGCTCGCCCCGCTGCTGTCCGACGGCCAGGTGGTGTTCCTGCCGCCGGGCACGTTCGGTTCGCTGGTGTTCGCCCAGGCAGTCGCCGCGGTGGGCGGCAGCTCGGAGATCGCGTTCGCCGAGGCCGGGACGCTGCCGTACCTCGCGCGTCGGTACGGCGACGCGGAAGTGGTGATCAGCGGGTACGCGACCCGTCTGCCGACCGGCGTTTTCCCGCTGCGGCTGGCGGAAAGCGCGTTCCAGACCCTGCGCGAGGCATACCCGAGCGTCGAGGACGCGGGCGACGGGCTCAGCGGCGCGCTGATGAACGCGGGCCCGATCATCCACCCGCCGCTGATCACGATGAACGCCGGTCCGCTGGAGCATTTCGCCGCCTGGGACATCCACAACGAGGGCACGCAGCCGTCGATCCGCAGCGTCACCGACGCACTGGACGCCGAGCGGGTCGCGCTGCGCGAAGCGTTCGGCTACGGCGCGCCGCACTTCCCGCTGGCCGACCATTACGCCACCGACGGCGAGGAATGGATGTACGGCCGCGCGGCGCACGAGCGGCTCACCGACAGCGGCGACTGGCGCGAGAAGATCGACCTCCACACGCACCGCTACATGGTGGAAGACACCCGGCTCGGGTTGTCGCTGCTGGTGTCCGCGGGCCGTTGGGCCGGGGTGCCGACGCCGGTCGCGCAGGGTCTGCTGGCTCTCGGTTCCGCCATCACCGGCCGCGATTTCTACGCCGAGGGCCGGACTTTCGAAAACCTCGGGCTGGCGGATCTCGACCGCGCCGGGCTGAGCAAGCTGCTGCGGGACGGAGTCCAGTCGTGATCGCCATCGTCGGCGCCGGGCGGATGGGCGAGGGCATCGCGTTGGCCTTCCTCGCGGCGGGACACCCGGTGCTGCTCGCGGACGTCAAGGACCGCACCGAGGAGGAACGCCAGCTCCGCCGCGACGAGGTCCGCAAGCGCCTCGCCGACCGGCTGCGCGCGATGTTCGGCCACGCGGACGCGCTGGAAAGCCTGACGCTGGGCGACCGCACGGCGAAGGAACTCGCCGACGCGACCGTGGTGTTCGAGGCGGTGCCGGAGGTCATGGACGTCAAGCGGGAGGTGTTCGGCTGGCTCGGCTCGCAGGTGCCGGAGTCGGCGGTGCTGGCCTCGACGACGTCGACCTTCCTGGTCACGCAGATCGCCGAACTCGCCGACCGGCCGGAGCGGGTCGTGAACGCGCACTGGCTCAACCCGGCGGAATTGATGCCTCTGGTCGAGGTCAGCCGGAGCGACGACACGGATCCGGCCGCGGTCGACCGGCTCGTGGAGCTGCTGCGCGAAATCGGCAAGGTGCCGGTGGTGTGCGGACCCGCCGCCGGGTACATCGTGCCGCGGCTGCAGGCGTTGCTGATGAACGAGGCCGCGCGGATGGTCGAGGAAGGGGTGGCCGGAGCCGCCGAAATCGACCTCGCCGTCCGCGCCGGGCTCGGTCCGCGGTTCTCGGTGCTGGGCCCGCTGGAATTCATCGACTGGGGCGGCGGCGACATCCTGTACTACGCCTCGCGCTACCTGACCGGCGAACTCGGCGAGCGGTTCCAGGCGCCGGCGATCGTCGAGGAAAACATGACCGGCCAGCGGCGAGGCCTCCAGGACGGGGCCGGGTTCTACCGCTTCGACGCCGCCGGGGTGCCGGACTACCGGGCGGCGCGGATGCGGGAGTTCGAGGAGATCTTCCGGCTGCGGGAACCGCATTTGCGGGACGGGACGCCGGTTCCGGAGCGTCCGGAGGAGTGATTTCCGGCTGACGGCCGCGGGTTTCGGCCCGCGGCCGTCAGCATGCCTTGAGCCATCCGGCTGCCTCGACGGTGATGGGATGGGTGTCGCCGAGGGTCGCTTCGAGCCCGGCCACCACGGACTCCAGCTCTGCTGCGGCACCCGCCCGGTCGCCGCGTTGGGCGGCGGCTCGGGCCAACGTCGCGCGGAGGCCGAGCACCTTGGGGTGTCCCGCAGGCCAGGCACCGGCGGCCAATACGGTTCGGGCGGCGTGCTCGGCTTCGTCCAGATTGCCGCTCTCCACACCGGCTCGCGCGAGCGCGCCGCGGAGGACCAGCGCGCCTCGGCCGCGTGCTTCGCCCAAGGCTTGGCGAAGCAGGTCGGCCGCCTCGCTTGCTTGCCCTGCTTTCAGGAGCACGGCCGCCAGGAATTCCGCCAGCTCCGGCCGCTTCTCGAACAGCTCGCGCATCGGCGCGATCGCCGGCCCTGGATCACCGGTTTCGGCTTGCACCACCAGCCGAAGTCCGCGGATCCCGTCGCGGTGCTTGTCGGTGTCGCAGAGCGAATCCTCGTCGGACAGCATTTGTTCGACCGCCTCGTAGCGGTTCAGCGTGCGCAGCATCGTGATCTTGCGGCGGCGTCCGGCTTTCGTGCGAGGGTGCGCCGGGCCGACTTCGGCTGTGCAGTAGTCGATGTGGGCGTCGAGCACCGCCAGCGCGTCCTCGTATTGCGCTGCGACGCCGTAAGCTTCCGCGAGGAGCAGCTGGGTATGGAACGTCCCTGGCTGGCGCGCGCCCCAGGTTTCCTCGAACGCCTCCGCGGTGCGCTCCAGCAGCGGGATCGCCTCCGCCGGACGGCCCTGCGAAGTCTGGCAATACGCCAGATTCGCCCACGCGGCAAGGGTGTTCGGCCCACGCGGGCCGAAGGTATCCGTCAACGCGGGGATGAGGTCCGCGTAGTGCTGTTCCGCGGCCGCCCAGTTCTCGTTCTTGAGCAGCAACTGGCCCAGGAGGAGCCGCCGACGCAGGTTCGGCGCGCTGTTCGGGTTACGCGCCTTCGCGAGGGCGGCCTGCAGCGCGGCGACCTCGTCAGCCGGCTCTGGCTTCGTGCGGAAGAGTCCCACTCGGACAGTCTGCCCGCCCCGGGATCGCACCTGGGCGTCGGTTGCGACTAGGACGACGCCGAGCCGGTACCGCAGCGCGTCTTGCGCAGCCGCGCGATTTCGGTCGCCGGGTTCGCCCGGAAAAGCGCCATTGCCGTCCCCCGCCCGGTTGGTGTGTTCCGGACGCCGCAAGCCCCCGGGAGTGTGCCGTGCCCCACTCGACCGGGCCACTGCACTGGTTACCGACCGGTAACAAGGGCTAGGGTGCGGGCAGGAACACTCTCGACTTCCAGGAGCATTCGTGGCCGCACCAGCTACGCCGCCGCTCGCGCCCACCGCGCGAGGGGTGCGCAACGTCGTCTTCGTCGAAGGGGTACGCACGCCCTTCGGCAAGGCGGGCGACAAGGGCATGTACGCCGGGACCCGGGCGGACGACCTCGTCGTCAACGCCATCCGCGAGCTGCTGCGGCGGCATCCGGAGCTGCCGCCCGAGCGCGTGGACGAGGTGGCGATCGCCGCGACGACGCAGATCGGCGACCAGGGCCTGACCATCGGCCGCACCGCGGCGCTGCTCGCCGGGCTGCCGAAGTCCGTCCCGGGCTTCGCGATCGACCGGATGTGCGCGGGCGCGATGACCGCGGTGACCACCACCGCGAGCGGCATCGGCTTCGGCGCGTACGACATCGCCATCGCCGGCGGCGTCGAGCACATGGGACGCCACCCGATGGGCGAGGGCGTCGACCCGAACCCGCGGATCGTCGCGGACAAGCTGGTCGACCCGACCGCGCTCGTGATGGGCCAGACCGCGGAGAACCTGCACGACCGGTTCCCGGAGATCACCAAGGAGCGCACGGACGCGTTCGCCGCGCGCAGCCAGGAAAAATACGCCGAGGCGGTCAAGACCGGCAAGATCGGCCCGGAGCTGGTTCCGGTCGCCACGCGCAGCAAGGAACTCGGCTGGGGCCTCGCGACCGAGGACGAGCCGCCGCGCCCGGGCACGACCGTCGAGCAGCTGGCGAAGCTGAAGACGCCGTTCCGCCCGCACGGCCGGATCACCGCGGGCAACGCGGCCGGCCTCAACGACGGCGCGACCGCGGCGATCCTCGCCGACGAGGACACCGCGCGCGAGCTCGGCCTCCCGATCGGAATGCGACTGGTCGGCTACTCGTTCGCCGGCGTCGAGCCGGAGGTCATGGGCATCGGCCCGGTGCCGGCCACCGAGAAGCTGTTCAAGCGCACCGGCCTGTCCATCGACGACATCGGCCTGTTCGAGATCAACGAGGCGTTCGCGGTGCAGGTGCTCGCGTTCCTCGACCACTTCGGCATCGCCGACGACGACCCGCGCGTCAACCAGTGGGGCGGCGCGATCGCGTGCGGCCACCCGCTGGCCTCGTCCGGCGTCCGGCTGATGACGCAGCTGGCGCGCCAGTTCTCCGAGCGTCCCGACGTGCGCTACGGCCTCACCACGATGTGCATCGGCATCGGCATGGGCGGCACGGTGATCTGGGAAAACCCGGCCTACAACGGCGCCGAGGGGGCGAAGTAATGACTTTCACCGCTGAAGAGGCGAAGGCCGCGTTCCCGGACGAGGTCGTGACCAACGCGGTCACCAACCTGGTCAAGGTCCCGGGGCTGGACAAGCCGGTCGCGCTGATCACGCTGGACAACGGCCACGACCACACCCGGCCGAACACCTTCGGACCGCAGGGTCTCGTGGCGCTGAACTCCGCGCTGGACGAGGCGTTCGCCGCCGAGCCGGCCGCGATCGCGGTCACCGGCAAGCCGTTCATTTTCGCGGTCGGCGCTGACCTTTCGGGCGTCGAAGCGGTGTCGGACCCGAAGCTGGCGCGGGAGATCGCGCAGACCGGGCACGACGTGTTCCGCCGGCTCACCGAGTCGAAGATCCCGACGTTCGGGTTCGTCAACGGCGCGGTGATGGGCGGCGGGCTCGAACTCGCGCTGTCCTGTCACTACCGGACGCTGTCGGACAACACCGCGGCGATCGCGTTCCCCGAGGTGTTCCTCGGCCTGTTCCCGGGCTGGGGCGGCACGCAGCTGCTGCCGAACCTGATCGGCCCGGACGCCGCCGTCACCGTGATCATCGAGAACGCGTTGGCGCAGAACAAGATGCTGAACGTGCGCAAGGCCGCTGAACTCGGCATCGTCGACGAGGTCTTCGGTTCCGCGGACTACCTCGAGCAGTCGCTGCTGTGGCTGGCGAAGGTCGTCAACGGCGAGATCACCCCGGCCCGCCGGGAAATCGACCGCGGCGCGGAGTGGGACGCGGCGATCGCACGTGCCAAGTCCATCGTGGACGGTCGCACGCACGGTGCCTCGCCGGGCGCGACCAAGGCGGTCGAACTGCTGGAGCTGGCGCGGGAGAACGACCTCGACCGCGGATACGCGGCGGAGACCGACGGGCTCGCCGAGCTGCTGATGTCGGACGTGCTGCGGGCTGGGCTGTACTCGTTCAACCTGGTCAACAAGCGGGCCAAGCGGCCGGCCGGCGCGCCGGACAAGTCGTTGGCGCGCAAGGTGAACAAGGTCGGCATCGTCGGCGCGGGCCTGATGGCCAGCCAGCTGGCGCTGCTGTTCGTGCGCCGCCTCAAGGTGCCGGTGGTGCTCACCGACGTCGACCAGGCGCGCATCGACAAGGGCGTGGGCTACGTCCACGAGGAGATCGACAAGCTGCTGGCCAAGAAGCGCGTGTCCCCGGACGGCGCGAACCGGCTGAAGGCTCTGGTGACCGGCTCGCTCGACAAGGCCGCGTTCGCCGACGCGGACTTCGTGATCGAGGCCGTTTTCGAAGAGCTGGGCGTGAAGCAGCAGGTGTTCGCCGAGCTGGAGCAGCACGTCTCCCCCGAGGCGATCCTGGCCACGAACACGTCCTCGCTGTCGATCACCGCGATGGCCTCGAAGCTGCAGCACCCGGAGCGCGTGGTCGGCTTCCACTTCTTCAACCCGGTGGCCGTGCTGCCGCTGCTGGAGATCGTGCGCGGCGAGAAGACCGACGACGCGGCGCTGGCGACGGCGTTCTCGGTCGGCAAGCAGCTGAAGAAGTCGAGCGTGCTGGTGAAGGACGCGACGGCGTTCGTCGTGAACCGGCTGCTGCTGCGCTTCCTCGGCGAGGTGCTGGTGGCGGTGGACGAAGGCACGCCGTTCGAGGTGGCCGACTCCGCGCTGGAGCCGCTCGGCCTGCCGATGTCGCCGCTGAACCTGATGCAGCTCGTCGGCCCGGCCATCGCGCTGCACGTCGGCGAGACGCTGCACGGCTCGTTCCCGGACCGCTTCACGGTGAGCGAGAACCTGGAGAAGTTCGTGAAGGCGGGCAAGAAGGGCGTCTGGACCTGGGACGCGACCGGCACGCCGTCGGTCGACCCGGAGGTCGCCGAACTGTGGAAGCAGGGCGACAACCCGTCGACCGCCGAGCAGGTCCGCGACCGCGCGCTGAACGCGATCGCCGAAGAGGTCCGGATCATGCTCGACGAGGGCGTGGTCGCGGAGGCCCAGGACATCGACCTGTGCCTGATCCTCGGCGCGGGCTGGCCGTTCTGGCTGGGCGGCATCACGCCGTACCTGGACCGCTCGGGCGTGTCGGAGCGGGCCAACGGCAAGCGGTTCCTCTCCCAGGGAGTCGCTTCGGTTCCGGCGTAACGCCTTGGCGGAGCCGCCCCGTGTTCGTGCGGGGCGGCTCCGCCGTGAACCCGGACACACCGAGCGCTTCGTGACCTTCCGGGCACCAGCCGTTCACCGCTGCCCCATAGCGTCCTGCCGAATCTTCGGAGCAGGTCAGGAGCAGGATGAACAGCACGAACCCGGACGGTGTCGGCCGTCGCGGATTCTTCAAGCGCGCCGGGCTCGTCGGCGCCGTCGCGGCCGGGGCCCCGGTGCTGGCGTCGGGTCAGGCCGATGCCATGGACCTCGATCTGGGGCTCGACCTCGGGATCGATCTCGACTGGCTGTTCGGCCGCCGCTACCAGTGGGTCGTCGGCGATCACCACACGCACAGCCAGTATTCGTACGACGCGATGTACCCCATCGACCGGATCGCCGCCGGCGCGCGCGAGCATGGCGCGAAGTGGATCGTTTTCACTGATCACGGGCACGCGACGCACGAGAAGTCGTCGGTGGAGCCGACCAGCCGCGACGTGCTCGCCGCGCAGCGAAGGCATCCGGATCTGCTGCTGTGGCAAGGCATGGAATGGAACGTGCCGGGCGCCGAGCACGCGACGCTGTTCTTCCAGGCCGGACGCGACCAGGCGACCGTGCTGCGCGAATTCGAGCGCAATTTCGACTGGCGGCTGACGGATTCCGAATCCTCCAGCCCGGAGCACGAAGCGTTGGCGCTCAAGGGTTTGCGGTGGCTGGCCGAGCAGGAACGCAAACGCCGGATCCACGCGCCGGTCGTCCTCATCAACCACCCGCTGCGCAACGGCCGCGTGTCGCCGCACGAACTGCGCAACTACCGCGACACCGCGCCGGGAATCGTGATCGGCATGGAAGGCGCACCGGGTGCGCAGGCCGACGGATTCCCCAAGCCGCAAGGCAATGGCGGCGCCAGGGGCGGCTACGGCAACAACCCCGGCGGCAACTCGTGGCCCGGCTTCCCGGCCGAGGCGTACCGCACGTTCGGCGGCTGGGACTGGACGACGGCGAAGGTCGGCGGTCTGTGGGATTCCCTGCTGGCCGAAGGAAAACCGTGGTGGATCACCACGAACTCCGATTCGCACTACAACCGCGGCGACCATCTGGTGCGGCCGTCGGTGCCGGACGGCTGGTACGAGCAGACCGGCAAGTACCCGGACCCGGTGGACAGCGGGGTTCCGCAGTTGTCCGCTCCGTACGCGGATTTCTACCCCGGCGAGTTCAGCCGCACCGTGGTCGGCGTGCGGCGGCCGGGTTTCGAGGGCGTACTGGAAGGCCTGCGTGCGGGCCGGATCTGGCTGTCCCACGGCGGTTTGGTGCAGCAGCTGGAAGTCGGCGTCGCTGGCGGCGGCGACTGCACGACGTTCGGCGGACGCCTGCGCGTGCGGCGGGGCTCGACGGTGACGGTCGTCGTGTCGGCGGTGACCGCGTACCGGCCGAACGGCTCGGGTTCGGTGCCCCGGCTCGGTCGGCTGGACCTGATCTCGGGCCCGGTCACCGGCCCGGCGGCGGATCGCGACACGATGACCGCGCCGGGTACGCGGGTGGTGGAGTCGTTCACCCCTTCGCGGGGCTATGCCGGGCGGCGG
Organism: Amycolatopsis sp. AA4; assembly: GCF_002796545.1. Classification (GTDB taxonomy): domain Bacteria; phylum Actinomycetota; class Actinomycetes; order Mycobacteriales; family Pseudonocardiaceae; genus Amycolatopsis. Next base: position 2,307,562 of record NZ_CP024894.1, on the reverse strand, counting down.
GTGACGTTCAAGCACACGTTCCGCAACGTGCGGGAGCCGTTCTATGTGCGGGTGCGCGGAACGGACGGGAACCGGCACGTCGCCGGCGGGATCGAGCCCGCGATGGACGTGATCGGGCAGGCGAATCCGTACGAGGACCTTTGGCTGTACGGGAATCCTACGTTCGTGGACGTCCACTGAGGACAGTGCGCCCGGCAGGCGCGGTTTCGGCCGCGTCTGCCGGGTTCAGATCTCGACGACCTCGACCAGCCGATCCAGGCCCACGAAGTCCTTGAGGTTCCTGGTCAGCAGCGGGATCTGCTGCGCCGCCGCGGTCGCCGCGATCTGCAGGTCCGTCCGGCGGGGACGCGGATCCCGCCCGAACCGCCGGACCAGTCCCGCGCCCGTGCCGTACATCTTGGCTTCGTCGACGCCGAACGGCAGCACCACGAACTGGTCGAGAGCACGGCGATAACGCTCGACCCGTTCCGCGAGCCGGACGGGATCTTCGGTGACGAGTCCGTAGGCCAGCTCCGCGACGGTCACCGAGCTGATCGCGGGAACCGCGGACGCGTACGAGCCGAGGTCGAGCCGTTCGAGGTCGATGACCACCGAGGTGTCGAGCAGCACCCGGGCCGGAGCGGTCACCGGTCTTCGCCGGGATCGCCGAGGCGGTCCGGCCCGAAGACGGCGTCGTCGGCTTCCCGCTCGCGACGCCATTCGGCGCTGTCCATCGGCGGCAGCCCGCGGAAAGCTTCCTGGATCTCGCCGAGCGTCCGGTCTCGCCGCGGTTCCTCCGGGGCGCGGTGCGGCACCAGGTCGGCGACCGGCTTTCCGTTGCGCGTCACCACGAACGACTCGCCCGCCGCCACCCGGCGCATGATCTCCGCGTTGTCGTTGCGCAGCTCTCGCTGGCCGATTGCGGACCCCATAGCCAGGATTGTAGCACCTTTTCCCTTAAGTGCTACACCAGTGCTACACCGACGGGAGCCGCACCGTCACCGCCAGCCCGCCCCCGACCACCGGTTCCGCGGACACCGTTCCGCCGTGGGCCTGCACCGCCGCCCGCACGATCGACAAGCCCAGCCCTGCCCCGGAACGCGCCGTCCGGGCCACCCCGGCTCGGCGGAACGGCTGGAACAGTTCCGGCACCGCCGCCGGGTCCAGGAGGCCGCCCGACGAGCGCACCCGCAGCGTCGACCATTGCGCTCCAGGCTCGGTCGTCACCTCGATCCAGCCGCCGTCGACGTTGTGCCGCACCGCGTTCTCGACGAGATTCCCGGCGATTCGTTCCAGCAGCGCCGGATCCCCGATCGCGGGCGACGGCTGCATCGCGAAATCCGCGCGCAGGCCCCGTTGTTCGGCTTCGCCGCGGACCGCGGACCACGCCCGTTCCACGAGCACCGTCAGGTCGACCAGTTCCCGCGTCGCCAGGCCCGCTCCGTCGGTCCTTGCCAGCAGCAGCAACGAATTCACCAGCTGCCCGGCCCGGTTCGTCGCGTCCAGGACCACCCCGGCCATGCGGCGGAATTCGGCCTCGTCGGCGTTTTCGTCGGACAGCGTGACGTCCAATTCCGTGCGGATCACCGACAGCGGCGTACGCAGTTCGTGGCTCGCGTTGGCCACGAAATGCCGCTGCGAATCGAACGCGTCCTGGAGCCGGTCGAGCATGTCGTCGAACGTCCGGGCCAGCTCGGCCAGCTCGTCGCGCGAGCGGATCTCGCCGATGCGTTCCCCCATCGACTCGATCGACAGCCGTTGCGCGGTGCCGGTGATCTCGCGCAGCGGACGCAGCACACGGGAGGTGAACGTCCAGGCCAGGATCGCCGCCGCGGCCACCACGAAGAAGAACGCCAGCGAGCCGAAGATCAGCACCCGGGTGACCGCGTGCGTGCGCAGATGCTGCGCGAGCGTGGACGCGTCCACGTCGTTCCCGTCGACCCGCACGATGGTGCCCGGCGGCATGTGCGGCACGGCGTCGACCGCGTCGCCGACGAGCGTCCAGGCCAGCCACAGCAGGAGCAATCCCGCCGCGGCGACCAGGACGGTCGCCAGGACGGTGACGCGCACCCGCAGGCTGCGGGCACCGGGAAGCTTCACTCGGAACCGGCGACCGACACCCGGTAGCCCGAGCCGACCACGGTCTCGATGATGCCCGGTTCGCCGAGCTTCTTCCGCAAGGTCATCACGGTGACCCGGACGGTCGTGGTGAACGGGTCGGCGTTCTCGTCCCACACCCGTTCGAGCAGTTCCTCGCTGCTGACCACGGAACCCCCGGCGGACAGCAGCACCTCGAGCACGCCGAACTCCTTGCGGGTCAGCTCGACCGGCCCGCTCGCGCGCCGGACGGTGCGCTTCGCCGGGTCCAGCTCGACGTCGCCCGCGGTGAGCAGCGGCGGCGCGGCGGGCGTCGCGCGGCGGCCCAGCGCCCGCACGCGCGCGACCAGTTCCGGGAACGCGAACGGCTTCGCGAGATAGTCGTCCGCGCCCAGGGACAGCCCGTCCACCCGGTCGGACACCGAACTGCTCGCGGTCAGCATCAGCACGCGCGTCAGCTCGCCGGACGTCACGATCTCCCGGCACAGGTCGTCGCCGGACATCCCGGGCAGGTCGCGGTCGAGCAGCACCACGTCGTACCGCGTGACGGACGACTTCTCGTGCCCGTCGTCGCCGGTGAGCGCGATGTCGACGGCCATGCCCTCCCGCCGCAGCCCGCGGGCGATCGCGTCGGCCAACGGCTCTTCGTCTTCGACTACCAGAACTCGCACCAGACCACAATCCCATAGTTTCCTGAGAGCACCTGAGAAGCCTCAGTGGACACTCGCGTTCACGCCCACCGCAAGGCGAACCACAGGCGCATCCGCGTTTCCGGGTCGGCCAGCTCGACGTCCAGCGCCCGCTCCACCTGCCCGATCCGGTGCCGCACGCTGTTGCGGTGCACGCCGAGTTCGGCGGCGGTGCGGTCCCAGCTTCCGTGGTTCGCCAGCCAGGTCCGCAGCGTCGGCACCAGCTCGCGGTCGTGTGCGCGGTCCAGCTCCCGAAGCGGGGCCAGCAGCCGTTCGGCGAACGCGCCGGCCGCGGCGGGCGGGATCAGCTCGTCGAAACCGAGCGGGTCGGCGCTGGCGGCCAGCGGACGGGCCAGTGCGCGGGCGCGGGCCAGGAGCAGTTCGGTCTCCGCGACGGCGGCGGGGAGGTCCGCCGCGGCGTGGGGCGAACTCGCGACCGCGAGCCAGCCGTGGTCGAGGAGGCCGTCCAGGTCGCCGAGTTCGCCGGCGATGGCGTAGAACCGCGGGCCGGGCAGGACTTGGACCAGCGGGGTGTCAAGCCGGGCGCGCAGCCAGTCCGGTCGCCGGGCGAGCGCGTCCGGGCCTCGCCGGCGGGCGACTCCGGCGACGAGCCGGGCCTGGTCGCTGCCGACGACTCCGGCGAGCGCGTCCGCGCCCGGGCCGCCGAGCAGCAACGCCGTGGCCGCCGCGCCGAGTTCCGCGCTGTCCGATCCGGCGCGGCCGACGAGGCCCAGCAGCGCCGCGCCGACGGCCAAGATCGCCCGGTCTCCGCTGTCGAACCGCTGCGCCCGGCCGACCACGACCAGGTGCGCGGCGGTCGCCTGCGGATACACCGGCTGCGCGACGACGTGTGTGCCGTCCGGCAATTCAGTGGACGCGATGCGGATTCCGGAGCGGGCGCGCAAGGTCGCGAGCAATTCCTTCACTGGGGACGGCAACGGCTGCGGCGCGTCGTAACCCGCCGCCAGCACGTCCCCGGCCCCGACCATCGCGACCCATCCGCGCAACCGTCCGGCGAGCGCGGCGACCAACTCCCCCAGGCCGCCGCCAGCGGCTCGTGTCAGCGCTTCGCGGCCTTCCGCCAATCTTCGTTCTTCGTGCCGTCCCGCCTCGGCGAGCGCGACCGCGACGGCACGGTTGATCGCGAGGAACGGCGTCGCGGGTGGCACCACCAGCAGCGGCAGTCCGTGTTCCGCGCAGGCGTCGCGCAATGCGGACGGCAGGGTCTCCGAGACCGTCGGGGTGAGGCCGAAGCCGAGCGCGGTGACGCCCGCCTCGCGCAGGCCCCGGACGTAGCGGTCGGCGTCCTCCGGCAGGTTCACGCCCGCGGTCAGCACGAGTTCGGCGCCCACCAGGTACGGCGCGGGGTCGGCCAGTTCGCTGACGTGCGCCCACCGCACCGGCCGGTCCAGCGCGCCCGGACGCAGCGTTTCCGGCACGACGTCGAGCGCCAGCTCCGGGTTGCCCGCGACGGTGCGTAGTGGGACTGTCACCTCTGCGGGCAACAGCACGTCCGGGTGGGTCATTTCAACCAATCTCCAGTGAAGTCCTGGATACATCGTCCCATGCCGTCGCGGGGTCGGCCGACCCTACGGTGTCCCGCAAGAACCCACCCCGTTTCAAGGAGGACCCGTGGGCGGCGACTATGCGGTGATCGCGCTGTACATCGCGGGCATGATCGGGGTCGGCTGGATAGGCCTCCGGCTGGCCAAGACCAAATCCGACTACCTGGTCGCCGGACGGCGGCTTGGCTGGTTCATGTACTCCGGCACGATGTCGGCCGTCGTGCTCGGCGGCGCGTCGACCGTCGGCGGCGTGAAGCTCGGCTACACCTACGGCATCTCCGGCGCGTGGCTGGTGATCACGATCGGCGCCGGGATTCTCGTGCTGCACGCGGTTTTCGCGCGGAGGCTGGTGAAACTGCGCGTCTACACCGTCGGCGAGATGCTCGACCTGCGCTACGGCGGCCGCGCGAGCGCGGTGTCCGGCGTGGTGATGTGGGGCTACACGCTGATGCTCACGGTCACCTCGACGCTGGCGTTCGCGTCGATCTTCAAGGTGCTGTTCTCGATCCCGAGCTGGGCCGGGATCGCGATCGGCGGGTCGATCGTGGTGCTGTACTCGGTGCTCGGCGGCATGTGGTCCATCACGCTGACCGACATCGCGCAGTTCGTGATCAAGACGATCGGCATCCTGTTCGTGCTGCTGCCGGTCGCGCTCGTGTCGGCGGGCGGCTTCAGCGGGATGGCCGAGAAGCTGGACGCGTCGTACTTCGAGTTCACCTCGATCGGCGGCGAGACGATCCTGACCTACTTCCTGATCTACACGTTCGGGTTGCTGATCGGGCAGGACATCTGGCAGCGCGTGTTCACCGCGCGCACTCCGCGCGTCGCGACCGGCGGCGGCGTCATCTCCGGCGTCTACTGCCTCGTCTACGGCATCGCGGGCGCGCTGATCGGTACGGCCGCGAAGGTGCTGTACCCGGACCTCGGCAGCGCGCAGGACGCCTTCGCCACCATCGCCGAACGGCTGCTGCCCACCGGCGTACGCGGTCTCGTGCTCGCGGCGGCTCTCTCCGCGCTGATGTCGACTTCGAGCGGCGCGCTCATCGCGTGCGCCACGACGACGACTTCGGATCTGCTGCGCAAGGTCGGCCTTAAGAGTGGCGAGGTCTTGCGTAACCGAGTGACGACACTTGTGCTGGGCATCGTGGCCATCGGTATCGCAATGCTCGTGGACGACGTCGTCAACGCGCTCACCATCGCGTACGACATCCTCGTCGGCGGCCTGCTCGTGACGATCATCGGCGCGCTGTTCTGGAAGCGCGGTACTCGCGAAGGCGCGTACGCGTCGATGGTGGCCGGCACGGTGTCCGTCATCGCCTTCATGTTTATCGACGGGGTTGCGGCCAACAGTCCGATCTATTGGGGCCTCGGCGTCAGCCTGATCGTGTACGTCGGCGTCAGCCTCGCGACACCGCGTACGCCGGACAGCATTCTTTCCGTGTGGACACAACGTCTTCACGGCTCCGAAGCCGCTGAAGATCTCAGCGCAACCGAAACCCGACAGGAGTTGCCCCAGTGAGTGAACAGCGTCCGGTCGGCCCGCTCGACTCGTCGCAGATCCCGCGCTTCGCCGGCTTCGCGACCTTCGCGCGGCTGCCGCGGATCGACGAGGTGCCGAGTGCCGACGTAGCCGTGGTCGGCGTGCCGTTCGACTCCGGCGTGTCGTACCGCCCCGGCGCGCGGTTCGGTCCTTCAGCGCTGCGCGAGGCCAGCCGGCTGCTGCGGCCGTACCACCCGGCTCTGGACGTTTCGCCGTTCGCCGAGAAGCAGGTCGTCGACGCCGGTGACATCGCGGTCAACCCGTTCCACATCGGCGAAGCGATCGAGAAGCTGCAGCAGGAAGCCGAAGCGCTTACTGCGGGCGAAACGAAGCTGGTGACCGTCGGCGGTGACCACACCATCGCGCTTCCGCTGCTGCGCGCGGCGGCGAAGAAGCACGGTCCTGTTGCGCTGCTTCACTTCGACGCTCACCTCGACACCTGGGACACCTACTTCGGCGAGCCGTACACGCACGGCACGCCGTTCCGTCGCGCGGTCGAAGAAGGCATCCTCGACACCAGCGCGGTGTCGCACGTGGGTACGCGCGGCCCGCTGTACGGCAAGCGCGACCTCGAAGAGGACCGTCGTCTCGGCTTCGGCATCGTGACCTCCGGCGACGTACTGCGTCGCGGCATCGACGAGACCGTGGACGCTCTTCGCCAGCGCATCGGCGACCGTCCGCTGTACGTGTCCGTCGACATCGACGTGCTCGACCCGGCGCACGCGCCCGGCACCGGCACCCCCGAGGCGGGCGGCATGACCAGCCGCGAACTGCTGGAGATCCTGCGCGGCCTGCGCGGGCTCAACCTGGTCGGCGCGGACGTCGTCGAACTGGCCCCGGCCTACGACCACGCCGAGATCACCGCGGTCGCCGCTTCGCACGTCGCTTACGACCTGGTCAGCCTGCTGGCGCTGGGACGCGGCGCATGACCCGGATCGGCGGCGACGTTGTCGTAGAGACGCTGCGGGCGCTCGGTGCGGACACCGTGTTCGGCCTGCCCGGACAGCACGCGCTCGGCCTGTTCGAGGCGCTGCGCCGGGCCGAGGACCTGCGCGTGGTCAGCTCGCGGGTGGAGAACAATCTCGCCTTCGCCGCGGACGGCCACGCGCGCGCCCGGCTCGCCGCCGATCCGCACGGCCCGGTGCCGGTCACGCCGATGATCGTGTCGACCGGCCCCGGCGCGCTGCTCACGCTGGCGTCGCTGCAGGAATCGCGCGCGGCTTCGGTCCCGGTGCTCGGGATCTCGAGCCAGATCCCGGTCGCCGGGCTCGGCGGCGGACGGCACGGTTACCTGCACGAACTGCCGGACCAGCAGGCCAGCTTCCGCGATGTCGTGAAGTCGGTGCACGTGGTCCGGTCGATCAGCCAGATCCCGACCGCGCTGCGCGAGGCGTGGGCATCCGCCGCGACCGCGCCATACGGACCGGTGTGGGTGGAAATCCCGCAGGACGTGCTGCTCGCCCCGGCGAACCTGCCACAGCTGACGAGCGTGACCGCCGCCCCGGCACCGCTCGAACCGTTGCCGGAGCTGGTCGCCGAGGCCGCGAAACTCCTTGAAGCCGCGAAGAATCCGGTGATTCTCGCCGGTGGCGGTGCCCTGCGCTCCGGCGCGCACGAGGAGCTACGCCAGCTCGCTGAAACCCTGCGCGCGCCAGCGGTCTCGACGTTCGGCGGCAAGGGTGTTTTCGCCTGGGACCACGAACTGTCCGCGCAATCGTGGATGGAAGACTGGCACACCACGGAATTCCTCTCCGCTGCGGACGTCCTGCTGGTGCTCGGCTCCGGGCTGGGCGAGCTGTCCAGCAACTACCGCGAGTTCGCGCCGCGCGGCCAGGTCGTGCAGGTGGAAGCGGATCTCGGGAAGCTGGAGTCGAACTACCCCGCGCTCGCGCTGCACGCCGACGTCCGGCTCACCCTTCGCGCGCTGCTCGACCAGCTCACGCCGCGTACCCCGGACGGACGCGCCGAAGCCGCGGTGAAGGAGCTGCTCGCCCGCGTCGAGTCCAGATTGGACAGTCAGCCGCTGACGCTGGAACGGAAGCTGATCGACGACATCCGCGCCGCGCTTCCCGAAGGCACGCAAACCTTCTGGGACATGACGATCGCGGCTTACTGGGCGTGGTCGGCGTGGAATCCGGACGGCGCGCCGATCCACACCGCGCAGGGTGCGGGCGGCCTCGGCTACGGCCTTCCCGGCGCGCTCGGCGCCGCTGCCGCGGGCGTGCGGTCGCTGGCTGTTTCCGGCGACGGCGGCGCGATGTACGGACTGGCCGAGCTGGCCACCGCCGTGCAGCACCAGCTCGACGTGACCTGGCTGGTGATCGACGACGGCGGCTACGGCATCCTGCGCGAATACCTGACCGGCGCGTTCGGCCAGACCACCGCGACCGAACTGCCGAGGCCGGATTTCGGCGCGCTGGCCGCATCGTTCGGCATCCCCGCCCGGAAGACCACTGTGGACAGTGTCCGCGCCGATCTCGCCGACGCGCTGCGCACCCCCGGCCCGTCGGTCGTCGTGCTTCCCGCGCTGCTGAAGATGTTCGCCCCAACTCACTTGGAGCACTCATGACCCACGTCCGCAACTTCGTCGGCGGCGCTCTGGTCGACACCCCCGACACCGAGGCGACCCTCGAACTGACCAACCCGGCCACCGGCAAGGTCTTCGGCGCCAGCGTCGTGTCCCGGAGGAACGAAATCGACCTCGCGATGGAGTCGGCGGCGCGCGCGTTCCAGTCGTGGCGGCGCAGCACTCCCGCGCAGCGCCAGGAAGCCCTGCTCAAGATCGCCGACGCGCTGGAAGCCCGCGCGGAGGAGTTCGCCGACGCCGAGGTCCGCGAGACCGGCAAGGTCCGTTCGGTCGTGCTGGACGAGGAAATCCCCGAGTGCGTGAGCACGCTGCGGTTCTTCGCCGGTGCGGCGCGGCAGCTCGAAGGCACCGGCGCGGGCGAGTACCTGGCCGGGCACACGTCGGTGATCCGCCGCGAGCCGATCGGCGTGTGCGCGCAGATCGCCCCGTGGAACTACCCGCTGATGATGGCCGTCTGGAAGATCGGCCCGGCGCTCGCCGCGGGCAACACCGTCGTGCTCAAGCCCGCGGAGACCACGCCGTCCACCGCGGTGCTGCTCGCCGAAATCGCGGCGGAATTCCTGCCGCCGGGCGTGTTCAACGTGCTGTGCGGCGACCGGGAAACCGGCCGCGCGCTGGTCCGGCACCCGCACACCGACCTGGTCTCCATCACCGGCTCGACGCGCGCCGGCATCGACGTGGCCACCGTCGCCGCGGCCGATCTCAAGCGCACCCACCTGGAACTGGGCGGCAACGCTCCCCTGCTGGTCTTCCCGGACACCGACCTCGCCGACACCGCAGAGCGGATCGCCGACGCCGCGTTCTACAACGCCGGACAGGACTGCACGGCGGGCAGCCGCGTCTTGGTGCACGAGAGCGTCCACGACGAATTCGTTGCCGCACTGGCGAAAACGGCTGCCACCCGCCGTCCGGACGTCGACTACGGCCCGCTCAACAGCCGCGCCCAGCTCGACCGCGTGCTCGGCCTGCTGGAGCGGCTGCCGGCGCACGCCCGGGTCGAAACCGGCGGCACCGCGCCCGGGCCGGGCTTCCAGCTCGCGCCGACCGTCGTGTCCGGCCTCCGCCAGGACGACGAACTGGTCCAGGAGGAAATCTTCGCGCCGGTGATCACCGTCCAGCCGTTCGCCGACGAGGCCGAGGCGCTGGAGCTGGCCAACGGCGTCCCGTACGGCCTGGCTTCCTCGGTCTGGACGAACGACGTCGCCCGCGTGGCCCGGGTGTCGCGCGACCTCGATTTCGGCTGCGTGTGGGTGAACACGCACGGCCCGCTGACCGCCGAGATGCCGCACGGCGGGTTCGGCCATTCCGGGCACGGCAAGGACCTCTCGGCGTACTCGTTCGCCGAATACACCCGCGTCAAGCACGTGATGACGAGGTTCGAGTGATGAGCGACAAAGTCACCGAGGTCGAACAGCACGGCATCGCGCCGATCCCGCCCGCCGAACAGACCTCGCGGCCGCGCGACCTGTTCCGGCTCGCGTTCGGCGGGGCCAACACGTTCGCCACGATCATCCTCGGCACGCTGCCGATCGCGTACGGGCTGAGCTTCTGGGCCGCGCTCGCGGCGACTGTCGTGGGCGTGGTGCTCGGCGCGCTCGTGCTGTCCCCGATGGCCCTGTTCGGCCCGGTCACGCGCACCAACAACGCGGTTTCGTCCGGCGCGCATTTCGGCGTGGTCGGCCGGTGCGTCGGCTCGTTCCTGTCGCTGCTCACCGCGATCACCTTCTTCGCGATCTCGGTGTGGGTGAGCGGGGACGCGGTAGCCGGTGCGGCACAACGGCTTTTCGGCATCGACGGCGGTCCCGTCCTCCGCGCGGTCGCGTACGGCGTGATCGCGATCGCTGTCCTCGTCGTGTGCATTTACGGCTACCGCTTCATGCTGCTGGTCAACCGGGTCGCGGTGACGCTGGGCACGCTCATCATGCTCGTCGGGATTTTCGCCTACGGCGGTTCGTTCGACCCCTCGTTCGCCGGCAGCGGCAACTTCGCGCTCGGCACGTTCTGGCCGACGTGGATCCTCGCCGTGCTGACCGTGATGGCGAACCCGATCTCGTTCGGCGCGTTCCTGGGCGACTGGTCGCGCTACATCCCCGCGACCCACTCGCGCCGGTCGCTGCTGGCCGCGCCGTTCCTCGCCCAGCTCGCGACGTTGCTGCCGTTCGGCTTCGGCATCGCGACCGCGACGCTGGTCGCCGACCCGGCCGACTACGTGACCGGTTTGACCGCGATTTCCCCGCTCTGGTACGCGATCCCGCTGATCGTGGTCGCGCTGATCGGCGGTTTGTCCACCGGCACCACCGCCTTGTACGGCACCGGGCTGGACTTCAGCTCGATCTTCCCGCGCCTGTCCCGCGTGCGGGCGACGCTGCTGATCGGGACGCTGAGCGTGCTGTTCATCTTCGTCGGCAATTTCGTGCTCGACATGGTGTCCAGCATCAACGCGTTCGCGACGCTGATCGTGCTGTGCACGTCGCCGTGGATGGTCATCATGATGATCGGCTACGTGCAACGCCGCGGCTACTACGACCCAGCCGACCTGCAGGTGTTCAACGAGGGCCGCACCGGCGGCCGATACTGGTTCCACCGCGGCGTCAACTGGCGCGCGATGGCGGCCTGGCTCCCCGCCACCGCGCTGGGTCTGCTGTGCGCGAACACGCCGATGATCACCGGCCCGCTGGCGAACATCGCGGGCGGGGTGGACATCAGCCTGGTGGTGACGCTGTGCACGGCCGCGATCGCGTATCCGGTGCTGGTGAAGGTGTTTCCGGAACCGCGCGAGGTCTTCGGGCCTGCTCCGGCTATCGCCGCGGAAGCGGTGGCCGCCGAGGCGTGAACGGCGGGCGGCTCCGCCGAACTTCGTGCGGTTCCCCGGTGGCTCAGCAGGAACGTGACCGATCCCGGATCGGGCAAGCCCGCGATCGAGGCCAGCCCGTCCGGGACCACGGACGCTGAGAACAGGCCCCCGCTGAGCCTGGCCTCGAGCGCGACCCGCAAACCGTTGAGGCGTTCGCTGACGCAGCCGATCCGCCCGCGGACCCCGTTGCGGCGCAACGCGTTCAGCGCGCGGGCTCGGGTGATGCAAACCGGCCGAGGACGTCCGCCGCGTGGCCGAGCAGGAAGTCCTCGCACACGCCGAACCGGACCTGGCCGCACCAGTGCGGTTCGCGCACGCCGCCGGGGTCGAGGCGCACCAGGCACACCGAACCCCGCTGACCGGCCAAAACCGGGAAGTTCTTCTCATAAGCCTCGCTCAATGTCCCGCCGTCGTAAACGGCGGGCACGGATGCGGCGAGCGGAAAACCCTACGTCGGCTTCGCTGGCGTCGCGGCGATTCCGGCACCTGCCCTGACCGCACCGCGCCTGCTGATTCCCGACATTCTTTCCGCCCGGAATTGTTTTGCCGCCTTTGCTTCTTCCGGGAACGCGAAGAACGGAAAGAGCCCGGCACGGATCACTGCTGTCGCGCACCGCGACGAGCGAACGAGCGGCTGGCTGTGGGACGATCCGAAACCCCGTGTCCTGGAGGCGATCCGTGACGTTCGCAGTCGGCATCTTCGATCTGTTCAGCTTCGCCGTGCCCGGCGCGGTCCAGTTGGCATTGCTGGCCTACGTGCTGGACCGGCTGGGCGTGCTGCACGTAGCCGCACTGGTTTCCGCACCGGGCGCGCTGCTGGTCGCCGGTGCCGTGGTGACCAGTTATCTGCTGGGACATCTCTTTCATCCGCTGGCCGCGCAACTGGAGCGGCTCCGCCCCCGCCCGGACGCGGAGGAAGCCCGGAAGGAGTTCCTCGCCCGGGTTCCGCGAGCGCGCGACCGCGCTTACGTCCAGACCGACCCCGCGCTGCTCGTCGCCGCGATCGAACTGCACGACAAAGACGCGGGCGGGGAGATCATCCGGATGCGCGCGCAATCGGTCATGCTGCGCAATATCGCCTTCGCGTTCGCCGTGGCGACGGTCGTCGCGCTCGTACAGACCGCCACCGGGCCGCATCAGGTGGTCGCCGCCGTGGCTGCTGTGCTGTCCGTGCTCGGGACGACCGCGGCGTTGGGAAGCAGCCGGAAGGTCTGGCACATGTCCCGGCTGAAGACGCTGGACGTCTGTTACTGGATCCCGGACATCGACGAGACCTTCACCGCCGACGCTCCCGCTGAGGGCTAGCTGGACCCGCCGACACAGAAAACGGCAGATCCTGGACCTCGACGAGACCTTCGCCGCCGAAGCCCCAGCGGAGGGCTAGCCGCACCCCGCCGACACCGTGAACGGCGGGTCCCTTATCCGGGAACCTGCCCTTCACGTGTTCAGACGCGAGACCGTCGCTCAGGCACACGGCTTCCCGGCCCAGCCCGCGCGACGCCCGGGCCGCGACCTCTCGGCCCCGCCCTTGCTCACGCAAGATCAGCCGCGCAGTTCCCGCCCAGCGCGCGGCCCCCGCCACGACTTCTTCCGGCCGCCCTTGCCCTGCGCAAGCACGCAACTCCGCACCGGTTCCCCGCCCAGCGCGCGACACCCCGGGCCCGCCCTTCTCGGCGCTTGCCCGCGGACCCGCAACGCTCGCTCAGGCGCGCGGCTTCTCCCCCGCGGCCGCTTCGACGTCGGCGCCCAACCGGCCCGAGGCCCATTCCGTGATTCGGCGCGCCACGTCCTGGGCGGTCAGGCCGATGCGGTCTAGCACCTCGGCGCGGGTGCCGTGGTCGTGGAACGCCTGCGGCACCGCGAGGTCGCGCAGCGGGACGTCGCATTCGGCATCGCGCAGTACCGCCGCCAGCGCGGAGCCGAAACCGCCGTGGCGGCCGCTGTCTTCGACCGTCACCACGAGTTTGTGCTGTTCCGCCAGGGCGACCAGCTCCGCAGGCACCGGGACCACCCAACGCGGGTCGGCGACCGTCACGCCGATGCCCTGGTCGGCCAAGCGGTCCGCGGCCGACAGGGCCAGCTGTGCGAACGGGCCCACCGCGACGAGCAGCACGTCCGTGGAACCCGAGGGGCGGCGCAGCAGGTCGACCGTGCCGATCCGCTCGACCGCGGGCACGTCCGGACCGACGCTGCCCTTCGAAAACCGCAGGGCGGTCGGGCCGTCCTGGACCGCGACTGCCTCGCGCAGTTCCTCGCGCAGCGTGCCCGGGTCGCGCGGCGCGGCCACGCGCATGCCCGGCACCATGCCCAGCAGCGACAGGTCCCACATGCCGTGGTGGCTCGGGCCGTCCGGGCCGGTGATGCCCGCGCGGTCCAGCACGAACGTCACCGGCTGGCGGTGCAGCGCGACGTCCATCAGCACCTGGTCGAACGCCCGGTTCAGGAACGTCGAGTACAGCGCGACGACCGGGTGGCAGCCGCCCATCGCGAGGCCCGCCGCGGACGTCACCGCGTGCTGTTCGGCGATGCCGACGTCGAACCAGCGGTCCGGGAAGCGCTCGGAGAACTTCTCCAGACCGGTCGAGCGCAGCATCGCGGCGGTGATCGCCACGACGTCCTCGCGCTCCTCGCCGATTTTCGCCAGCTCGTCGCCGAACACGCCGGTCCAGCTGGGGCCCTTCACCGGCGGCAGTCCGGTCTCCGGGTCGATCGGGTCGGTCTGGTGCATCTGGTCGGCCTGGTGGTTCACCGCGGGCGCGTAGCCGTGGCCCTTCTCGGTGACCACGTGCACGATCACCGAACCGCCGAACGCCCGCGCGCTCTGGAACGCCTTCTCGAGCGCGACCAGGTCGTGCCCGTCGACCGGGCCGAGGTACTTCAGGCCGAGGTCGGAGAACATCACCTGCGGGCTCAGCGCGTCCTTGATGCCCGCCTTGGCCGCGTGCAGCGCGGCGTAGATCGGCTTGCCCACCACGGGAGTGCTGCGCAGCAGTTCGCGGCCGCCGTCCAGCAGCCGCTCGTAGCCCGGCTGCAGGCGCAGCGACGCCAGGTGGTCGGCCATCCCGCCGATGGTCGGCGAGTACGACCGGCCGTTGTCGTTGACCACGATCACGACCGGGCGGTCCTTGCGCCCGGCGATGTTGTTGAGCGCCTCCCAGCACATGCCGCCGGTCAGCGCGCCGTCGCCGACCACCGCGATCGCGTGCCTGCGCGGGCCGCCGGCCAGCTCGAACGCCTTCGCCATGCCGTCCACATAGGACAGTGCGGCGGACGCGTGGCTGTTCTCGACCAGGTCGTGCTCGCTCTCGCTGCGGCACGGGTACCCGGTGGGCCCGCCCTGCTGGCGCAGCTTGTCGAAGTCGCCGTGCCGCCCGGTGACGATCTTGTGCACGTACGCCTGATGCCCGACGTCCCACACGATCGCGTCGCGCGGCGAATCGAACACCCGGTGCAGCGCGAGCGTCAGCTCGACGACGCCAAGGTTGGGCCCGAGGTGCCCGCCGCTGCGGCGGACCTTGTCCACGAGGAAGTCCCTGATCTCGGCCGCCAGCTCCCCGAGGTCCTCGACGCTCATGCGCTTCAGGTCCGCCGGTCCGTGCACCGAGTCCAGCATGGTCACCGCTCCACCCCGTCCGTTTCTTCCTCCGCCGGTTCCGGCCAGTCTACGGACGGCCGCCACCTCGGTCCGGCCGCCCGCGTCCCGGATCACAGCTTCGGCCGGAACGCAACTCCACGAGCGGGGAAGACCACCAGCCCGGTCAGTCAAGTCGCGGTCACCGCGCGTGGCCGTGATAATCCCGGACGGACCCCGAGCTCGAGAGGACCCCATGGCGGACTTGTACATCGGCGGCGAATGGGTGGACGCGCGTGCGGGAGGGCGGCGCGAGATCCGGTGCCCCGCGGACGGCAGCCTGGTCGCCGAGGTCGCGGAAGCGACCGCGGAGGACACCGAGGCCGCCATCGCCGCGGCCCGCCGGGCGTTCGACACCGGCCCCTGGCCGGCTACCCCGGCGGCCGAGCGCGGAAACCTGCTGCTGCGCGCGGCCGACCTGCTCGACCGCGACGCCGAGGAATTCGCCCGCGCCGAATCGCTCGACACCGGCAAACGCCTGGTGGAGAGCCGCTACGACATGAGCGACATCGCCGCTTGCCTGCGTTATTTCGGCAAGCTCGCGGGCAACGACGCGGGCCGGGTCGTGGACACCGGCAGCGCGGACTCGTTCAGCCGGATCGTGCACGAACCGGTCGGCGTCTGCGGGCTCATCACCCCGTGGAACTACCCGCTGCTGCAGACCGTGTGGAAGATCGCCCCGGCCCTGGCCGCGGGCAACACTTTCGTGCTCAAGCCGAGCGAGCTGACGCCGCACACCTCGATCCTGTTCATGCGGCTGCTCGCCGAGGCCGGGCTGCCCGGCGGCGTCGCGAACCTCGTGCTCGGCGCGGGCCCGACGGCCGGCGCGCCGCTGTCGGAACACCCGGACGTCGACCTCGTGTCGTTCACCGGCGGGCTGGCCACCGGACGGGTGATCGCGGCGAACGCCGCCGCGACGGTGAAGAAGGTCGCGCTCGAACTCGGCGGCAAGAACCCGAATGTCGTGTTCGCCGACGCGGACTTCGAGACCGCCGTCGACTACGCGCTGACCGCGGTGTTCCTGCACTCCGGCCAGGTCTGCTCGGCCGGAGCGCGGCTGATCATCCAGCGGGAATGGCACGACGAGTTCGTCGACGAACTGGTGCGCCGCGCGGAGCGGATCCGCCTCGGCGGGCCGTTCGACGAGAACGCCGAGACCGGGCCGCTCATCTCCGCCGCGCACCGCGAGAAGGTGGAGCGCTACGTCGCCACCGCGATCGAGGAGGGCGCGGTCCTGCGCACCGGCGGCAAGCGTCCGGACGACCCGGCGCTGCAGGACGGCTTCTACTACCTGCCGACGATCCTCGACAACGTGAAGCAGGGCAGCACCGCGGTCGTCGAGGAATCCTTCGGCCCGGTCCTGACCGTGGAGACGTTCACCGACGAGGACGACGCGGTCCGCATCGCCAACGACACGCACTACGGCCTGGCCGGCGGCGTGTTCACCCAGGACGCCGCCCGCGCCCAGCGCGTCGCGAACCGGCTCCGGCACGGGACGGTGTGGATCAACGACTACCACCCGTACCTGCCGCAGGCCGAATGGGGCGGCTACAAGCAGTCCGGGTTCGGCCGCGAACTCGGCCCGACCGGACTGGCCGAATACACCGAGGTCAAGCACATCCACCAGAACCTGAAGCCCGGCCCGCAGCACTGGTTCTCCGGCTGATCCCCCTCCCCCACCGAAAGGAACTTTGCCCTTGAGCGACACCGGCGATCGCGAACTCGGCGAATTCGGCTACACCAACCAGCTCAAGAGAACGCTCGGCAGCTTCCACACCTTCGCCGCGGGCATCAGCTACATCTCGGTGCTCACCGGGGTGTTCCAGCTGTCCTACCTCGGCCTCTCCGAGGGCGGCCCGGCCTACTGGTGGTCCTGGCCCGCGGTGTTCGTCGGACAGCTGATGGTGGCGCTCTGCTTCGCCGAACTGGCCGCGCAGTACCCGGTCGCCGGGTCGGTCTACAACTGGGCGAAGAAGCTCAGCAACCCGCACATCGCGTGGATGGCCGGCTGGATGATGCTGCTGGCCTCGATCGTCTCGATCTCCGCGACCGCGCTCGCCTACCAGCGGACGCTGCCGCAGATCACGTCGTTCTTCCAGTTCATCGGCGACGGCACGGGCACCAGCGACGCGGCCAACGGCGTGCTGCTGGCCACCGTGCTGATCGTGTTCACGACGCTGGTCAACGCCTTCGGCGTGAAGCTCATGGCCCGGATCAACAGCGCGGGCGTGTTCGTGGAACTGCTGTTCGCGGTGCTGCTGGTGGTGTTCCTCGCTTTCCATTTCGTGCGCGGCCCGTCGGTGGTGACCGAGACGAACGGCACCGAGGCCGGGCACTCGTCCGGCTACCTCGGCGCGTTCCTGATCGCCGGCATCGCCTCGTCGTACGTCATGTACGGCTTCGACACCGCGGCCTCGCTCGGTGAGGAATCGCTGAACCCGCACCGCAACGCGCCGAAAGCGATTCTGCGCGCCCTCGTGGCCTCCTTCGTGCTGGGCGGACTGATCATCCTGTTCGCGCTGATGGCGGTCGGCAACATCCACGCGCCGGAGCTCGGCACGGTCGGCTTGCAGTACGTGCTCACCGACGCGCTCGGCCCGGCGATCGGGCGGGTGTTCCTGTTCGTCGTGTTCATCGCGATCACCGTGTGCGTGCTCGCGGTGCACACCGCGGCGATCCGGATCGCGTTCGCGATGGCCCGGGACAACGCGCTGCCCGGCGGCCGGAAACTGGCCCGGGTCAACAAGACCACCGGCACCCCGGTGCTCCCCGCGATCGTGATCGGCGTGCTCGCGATCGCGCTGCTGGTGCTGAACATCAACTCCACGCAGATCTTCTCGGCGGTCACCAGCCTCGCGATCATCCTGATCTACCTGTCCTACCTCCTCGTGACGGTTCCCATGCTGATCCGCCGGCTGCGCGGGCGCTGGCCGCGCGAGGACGCCCCGGCCGGGCGGTTCTCCCTCGGCCGCTGGGGGCTGCCGGTGAACGTGCTCGCGGTGCTGTGGGGCGGCGCGATGACGGTCAACCTGGCCTGGCCCCGCAACGAGATCTACAACGCTTCCCCGCCCTTCCACTGGTATCTGAAGTGGATTTCGGTGCTGTTCGTCGGCGTCTTCGCGGCCGGCGGCTTCGCCTATTACTGGTTCGTGCAACGGCACAAGGTCGGGGTGCTGGCGGACCACGCCGCCGCCCCCGTGCCCGACGAGGAGGTTTCCCGGTGAGCACAAGCGAGTTCGACTACGTGGTGGTCGGCGGAGGAACGGCCGGATCGGTGGTGGCCGCCCGGCTGTCCGAGGATCCGGGCGTGACCGTCTGCCTCCTCGAGGCCGGACCGTCCGACACGGACGTGCCGGAGGTGCTGGAGCTGACCCGCTGGATGGGGCTGCTGGAGTCCGGATACGACTGGGACTACCTGGTGGAACCGCAGGAGGCGGGCAACTCCTACCTGCGCCAGGCCCGCGCGAAGGTGCTCGGCGGCTGCTCGTCGCACAACTCGTGCATCGCGTTCTGGGCCCCGGCCGAGGACCTCGACGAGTGGGCCTCGATGGGCCTGCCCGGCTGGTCGGCAGTGGACGTTTTCCCGCTGTACCAGCGGCTCGAGACCAACGACGGCCCCGGCGACCACCACGGCCGCTCCGGCCCGGTCACCATCCGGTCGGTCCCGCCGAAGGACCCGGCGGGCGCGGCTCTGCTGTCCGCGTGCGCCCAGGCGGGCATCCCGACGACCGAGTTCAACTCCGGCAAGACCGTCACCCACGGCGCGAACTGGTTCCAGATCAACGCCCGCGAGGACGGCACCCGGTCTTCGGCTTCGGTGTCGTATCTGCACCCGATCATGGGCAAGCGGCCGAACCTGGAGATCCGCACCGGCGCCCGCGCGAAGCGGCTGCTGTTCGACGGCCGCCGCTGCACCGGCGTCGAGGTGCTGGACGCGGACCTCATCCACCACAGCACCGTCACCGCGCGCCGCGAGGTCGTGGTCAGCTCCGGCGCGATCGACACGCCGAAACTGCTGATGCTGTCCGGCATCGGGCCCGCCGAGCACCTGCGCGAGGTCGGCGTCGAGGTGCTCGTGGACTCGCCGGGCGTCGGCTCGAACCTCGAGGACCACCCCGAGGGCCTGGTGATGTGGGACGCCCTGCAGCCGATGGTCACCGAATCCACGCAGTGGTGGGAAATCGGCATCTTCACCATGACCGAGGAGGGCCTGGACCGCCCGGACCTGATGTTCCACTACGGTTCGGTGCCCTTCGACATGAACACCGTCCGGCACGGCTACCCGACTACGGAAAACGGCTTCTGCCTCACGCCGAACGTGACGCGCAGCCGTTCCCGGGGCACCGTGCGGCTGCGCACCCGGGACTTCCGGGACAAGCCCCGCGTCGACCCGCGGTATTTCACCGACGAGTACGACATGCGCGTGATGACCTACGGCGTGAAGCTCGCCCGCGAGATCGCCGCCCAGCCGGCCCTCGACGAATGGGCGGGCACCGAACTCGCGCCGGGCCGCGACTGCACGACCGACGACGAGATCGCCGACTACCTGCGCAAAACGCACAACACCGTGTACCACCCGGCGTGCACGGCCCGGATGGGCGCGGAGGGCGACCCGGAGGCGGTGCTGGACGAGCGGCTGCGCGTCCGCGGCGTCGACGGCCTGCGGGTGGCCGACGCTTCGGCGATGCCGTTCCTCGTCACGGTGAACCCGTGCATCACCACGATGGCGATCGGCGAGAAGTGCGCGGACCTGCTCAAGGAAGACCGGGCCTGACCGCGCGGCGGGTGGTGGTGTCCCAGCGGGCACGACCACCCGCCCGGCTCCGGCCTCAAAATCGGCCCGCCGACGGCCCCGCACCAGCGCACGCGCCGCTGCCAGCACTTCGCGCGAATTCATGTCCACCCCTCGCTTCGACTTCCGGCGGCTGCCGGAGCGCACCTTCTCCGATGCACATCAGGTCAGTCGCCAGCGAACGCGCTGAGGTTCTCGAGTAACCGAATCGTTACCAAAAGTGAGGCCGCCAACCACCGCACCGCCGCGGATTTCGTTGCACCGCAGTCAATCCGAGCCAGAACGCCGAGCCCGATCCGCCGTCGACCCTCAGCCCGGCGAGAGAGAACGGACGGGGCTGAAACCACTGCCACGCAACGTAGACTTCCTTGCGTGGCAGGAAATCGGGCGCTCGCGTGGGCCGGAGCGACCGCCGCGGTGGGCGGCGGCGTCGGGCTCGCCCTGCCGACCGCGCACTACCTGCCGCTGCATCTGCCGCCCGGCACGGCGGAACCCGACCTGGCTCTCGGTCTCCGGCTGGCCTGCGCCGGAGCCCTGGCGCTCGCGTTCGCGCTGGCCGTCCTGACCCTGCGCCGACGCCAAGCCGAGCCGCTGGCCTTCACCACTCTGACCGGCCTCGCGGTAGCGGGAATCCTCCTGCGCTACCTCGTGATCACGCTCCCCGGCGCGGACCGGCTCGCCCCGTCCGCCGACGTCCAGCCGGCGCTGGGAGCCTGGGTGCTGCTGGCCTCCGGCCTGGCCTTGGCCGCGACCGGGCTCGCCGCGGCGGCACAAACCCGACGAGCGCAGTAGCGTCACTGCAGCAGCGCGACGCACTCCACGTGATGGGTCATCGGGAACGCGTCGAACGCCCGCAGATCCGTCAGCGAATACCCGTGCTCGGAGAAGAACTGCACGTCCCGCGCCAACGCCGCCGGGTCGCAGGCCACGTAGACGATCCGGTCCGGTTCCCCCGCGGCGATCGCGTCGACGACCGCTCGCCCGGCGCCCTTGCGCGGCGGGTCGAGGACCACGACGTCGACCGGTGTCGGGGCGTCGCCGATGAGGTGTTCCACGCGCCCGGAACGCCAGTTCACCTGCGGCAGGTCGGCGAGATTGCGCTCGCCGTCGGACACCGCGCGGCGGCCGGATTCGATGGCCAGCACCTGGCCGTCCGGGCCGACCTGGTCGGCGAGCACCGACGCGAAAAGCCCGACGCCGGCGTACAGGTCCCACGCGACGCCGCCGCTCGGCGCGTCCGCCCACTCCCGCACGAGTTCCGCCAGCGTGTCCGCCGCGCGCGGGTGGACCTGCCAGAAACCGTGCGCGTCGAGCCGCCAGTCCCGTCCGGCCGCGTGCTGGATCGCCATCCCGCCGGACAGCTGCTTGCCCTGGGTGCGCCCGCGCACCGTGGCGAGTTCGCGCAGGTGGAGGTGGTTGTCGCCGTCGCTGGTGACTTCCAGTTCGGTGCCCGGCCGCCACCGCTTGCCCAGCGCGGTGCCGAGCGAGCCGGGCACCGCGATCGGGCAGTCGTCGATCGGGATGACCCGGTGGCTGTGGTGCGCCCGCAGCCCGGCCTGCCCGTCGCGTCCGGCGACGAGCCGCACCCGGCTGCGCCAGCCCAGCGGACCGCCTTCGAGCGGTTCCACGACCACGTCACGGGTGATTCCGGCGAGCCGCTGCAGCTGCTCGGCCACCACCGCGGCCTTCAGTTCCCGCTGGTAGGCCGGTTCGGCGTGCTGCCAGTCGCAGCCTCCGCACCCGCCGGGGGCGGCAAGCGGGCACGGCGGCGTCACCCGGTGCTCGGACCCGCTGAGCACCTCGATCGCGTCGGCTCGGCAGAACGAGCCGCCCTTGTCCTCGGTCACTTCCGCCCGCACGCGTTCGCCGGGCAGCGCGTGCCGCACGAACAGCACTCGTCCGTCCACACGCGACACACAGTGCCCGCCGTGCGCGACTGGGCCGACTTCCAGTTCCAGGATCCGGCCTAGCCAGCTCTCGGTCATTCTGATGATTCCTTAGTAGCAGGGGCTGGCTTCGGAGCGTCCGCGGAACGAGGGGTCGTGGGCGTGAAACCGCGCCGCACGTCGCCGGCGGACGGGCGGGCCTTGCGCAGCCGCGCGACCGCCTTCTTCGACGACTCCAGCTGCCACGGTACGCTCGCCACGACCACGCCCGGCTGGAACAGCAGCCTTCCCTTGAGCCGCAACGCACTCTGGTTGTGCAGCACCTGCTCCCACCAGTGCCCCACGACGTACTCCGGAATGAACACGGTGACCACGTCGCGCGGGTTGGCGCCGCGGACCCGCTTCACGTAATCCAGCACCGGCTTCGTGATTTCCCGGTACGGCGATTCGACGACCTTCAGCGGCACCTTGAATTTGTGCGCTTCCCATTCGTGGGTGAGCGCCCGCGTGTCGGCGTCGTCCACGTTGACCGTGACCGCCTCGAGCACGTCCGGGCGCATCGCCTTCGCGTAGGCCAGCGCGCGCAGCGTCGGCCGGTGCAGCTTGGACACCAGCACGATCGCGTGGTTGCGCGAGGGCAGCACGGTCGGCGCGTCGCCCATGTCCTTGAGTTCCTCGGACACCCGGTCGTAGTGCTTCCGGATCGCCGTCATCAGCGCGAAAATCGCCACCATCGCGGCGATCGCGATCCACGCGCCGAGCAGGAACTTGGTGATCAGCACGATCACCAGCACGGTGCCGGTCATGGTCAGGCCGATCGCGTTCACCGTCTGCGAACGGCGCATCCGCCGCCGCGCCGCCGGGTCGGTTTCCTTGGCCAGCAACCGGTTCCAGTGCCGGATCATGCCCGCCTGGCTCACCGTGAAGGACACGAACACGCCCACGATGTACAGCTGGATCAGCCGGGTGACCTCGGCGTCGAACGCGACGATCAGCACCAGCGCGAAGATCGCGAGGAACAGGATGCCGTTGGAGAACGCCAGCCGGTCGCCGCGGGTGTGCAGCTGCCGGGGCAGGTAGCGGTCCTGGGCGAGGATCGAGCCGAGCACCGGGAAGCCGTTGAACGCGGTGTTCGCGGCCAGCAGCAGGATGATGCCGGTGGAGAACGAGATGTAGTAGAACGCGGGCGGGAAGTCGGCGAACACCGCGTGCGCGATCTGCGCGACGATCGTCTTCTGCTCGTAGCCCGCGGGCGCGCCGGCCAGCTGCCGCGCCGGGTCCTCGGCGAAGTTCACCTTCGTGACGATCGCGAGCGTGATGATGCCGACGAGCATGGTCACCGCGAGCACGCCCATCAGCAGCAGCGTGGTGGCGGCGTTCTTCGACTTCGGCTTGCGGAACGCGGGCACGCCGTTGCTGATCGCCTCGACCCCGGTCAGCGCCGCCGCGCCGGAGGAGAACGACCGCAGGATCAGGAAGACGAACGCGATGCCCGCCCAGTTGCCTTCCTCGTGCAGCGTGAAACCCGCGCTTTCGGCGCGCATCTCGGTGCCGGTGACGGTCTGGAACAGCCCCCAGACGACCATCAGCAGAATGCCGGCGATGAACCCGTAGGTCGGGATCGCGAACGCTTTGCCGGATTCGCGCACTCCGCGCAGATTCAGCGCGGTCAGCACGGCCACGATCACGACCGATGCGAGCACTTTGTGGTTGGCCACCCAGGGAATCGCCGAGCCGATGTTCGCGACGCCGGACGAAGTGGACACCGCGACGGTCAGCACGTAGTCGACCAGCAGCGCGCTCGCCACCGTCAGGCCGAACTTCCCGCCGAGGTTGGTCGTCGCGACCTCGTAGTCGCCGCCGCCGCTCGGGTACGCGTGCACGTTCTGCCGGTACGACGCCACGACGACGAGCATGACCAGCGCGACCGCGACCCCGATCCACGGCGCGAAGGCGTACGCGGACAGGCCCGCGACGCTCAGCGTCAGGAAGATCTCCTCCGGCGCGTAGGCCACGCTGGACAGCGCGTCCGAGGCGAAAATGGGCAGCGCGATGCGCTTGGGCAACAGGGTGTGGGCGAGACGGTCGCTGCGGAACGGGCGCCCTAGGACCAGTCGCTTCAACACGGTCGGGAACTTCGACACCTGCAGAATGTACAGCGGAGCGAAGCTCCTCCGCTGAGGGCGGTGGAGGGGAGGACGGTGGAGCTGACCGGGAGGGGGCAAGGTAGGTTCGGCGCTGGTGTCCGAGGGTACCCACGAACGGGTCATCCGCACCTGCGAGGGAGGCTAAGCGTGCACGTGGTGATCATGGGATGCGGCCGCGTCGGCGCGTCTCTGGCCGCGGCGCTGGAGCGGCTGGGCCACGACGTGGCCGTCATCGACAAGAACCAGCAGGCGTTCCGCAGGCTGGGCAGCGACTTCCACGGCCAGCAGGTCGTCGGGGCGGGTTTCGACCGCCGGGTGCTCGTCGAGGCCGGGATCGAGCGCGCGGGCGCTTTCGCGGCCGTGTCGAGCGGCGACAATTCCAACATCATCTCCGCGCGGGTCGCGCGCGAGAACTTCGGCGTCGAGCACGTGGTCGCGCGGATCTACGACCACAAGCGGGCCGCGGTGTACGAACGGCTGGGCATCCCGACCGTCGCGACCGTGCCGTGGACGACCGACCGGTTCCTGCGCACCCTGCTGCCCGACGGCGTCGCCTCCGCGTGGCGCGACCCGTCCGGTAACGTCGCGCTGCTGCAGCTGCCGCTGCACGAGGGCTGGGTCGGCCGCAGCGTGCACGAGCTGCAGGAGACCACCGGCGCGCGGGTGGCGTTCATGATGCGGTTCGGCACCGCGGTGCTGCCGGACGCGAAAACCGTCGTGCAGGCCGACGACGACGTGTGGGTGGCGGCGCGTTCGGGCACCGTCGGAGACGTGACGAGCCTGGCCGCTCGGGCCCCCGAGGAGGAGAACTGATGCGGGTCGCGATCGCGGGCGCGGGAGCCGTCGGGCAGTCCATCGCCGCCGAGCTCATCGACGGCAACCACCAGGTGATGCTGATCGAGCGCGACGCCGACCAGTTCGAGCCGGAATCCGTTCCGCAGGCGGACTGGGTCCTCGGCGACGCGTGCGAGGTGTCGATCCTCGAGGAGTCCGGCATCGAGCGCTGCGACGTCGTGATCGCGGCGAGCGGCGACGACAAGGCGAACCTCGTGGTGTCGCTGCTGGCGAAGACGGAGTTCGCCGTGCGGCGCGTGGTGGCGCGGGTGAACAACCCGGCCAACGAATGGCTGTTCACCGACGCGTGGGGCGTCGACGTGGCCGTGTCGACCCCGCGGATGCTCGCCGCGATGGTCGAGGAGGCGGTGAGCGTCGGCGATCTGGTGCGGCTCATGACGTTCCGGCAGGGGCAGGCGAACCTGGTGGAACTCACCCTGCCGGAGGAGACGCCGCTCGCGGGCAAGCCGGTGAGCGAACTGGCGCTGCCGCGCGACGCGGCGCTGGTGACCATCCTGCGCGGCGACCGGGTGATCGTGCCGCAGCCGGAGGACCCGCTGGAGGCGGGCGACGAGCTGCTGTTCGTCGCGACCTCGGACGTCGAACCGGAGATCCGGACGGCGCTCGGCTACTGAGACGCGAAAAGGGGCGGGACCGCGATGGGTCCCGCCCCTTTTTCGTGCGTCGGATCAGGCCTCGGGAGTCGGCGCCTGCGCGTACTTCTTCCGCAGCCGCGCCTCGACCTGCGCGTCGGTTTCCGGTTCCGGTTCTTCCTCGGCGAGCGCCTTCAGCCGCTTGTCGGAGCGGCGCACCGCCCAGACGACCACCAGCAGCCCGATCGCGTACAGCGGGTAGCCCATCGCGATCTTGGCGAACGCGAGCCAGCCGGTCTGGTTGCCGTCGTAGAGCCAGCGCTGCACGACGAACCGGGCCGCGAAGATGACGGCCATCGCGAGCGTCGCGACGTCGTAGCCGTAGCGCGACGGCTTGTCCTTGCGCCAGGCGGTGCCGTTGCCGTTGAGCGCGTTCCACACGACGCCCGCCAGCGGCCAGCGCACCAGCACCGAGATCACGAACACGGCGCAGTAGGCGAGGCTCGCCCAGATGCCGAAGAGGAAGAATCCCTTCGCGGACCCGGTGCGGAACGCGATGAAGGCCGCGATCGCGACGCCGAAGAACCCCGAGATCGCCGGCTGCAGCGGCTCCTTGCGCACGACCCGCAGGACGGTGATCGCCACCGCGCTGCCGATCGAGCCCCAGATCGCGGCGGTGAGCCCGAAGATCGCGTTCAGGAGGACGAAGACGATGACCGGCACCGAGGAATAGAACAGGCCGGAAACCCCGCCCATCTGCTCCATCAGCGTCGGCTGCCGCTCGGGCTCGTCGCCGTTTCCGGGCGCGTCCTTCTCGTCGCGGGGAGCAGCGGGTTCAGTCACGAGAGTTGATCACCCTACCGGGCTCTGGAGTTCGTAATACGGGTTGTAGAGCACCTTCTGCCCGTCCCGTTCGGCCATCCGGCCGCGAACCTTGACGGTGCGGCCGGGCTCGATGCCGGGAATCCGGCGCCTGCCCAGCCAGATTAGCGTCACGCCCTGCGTGCCGTCGAACAGCTCCGCCTGCAGCGAGGCGGGCCCGTCGGTCGGCGACAGCTCGACGCTGCGCAGCCTGCCGAGCACCGTCACCTCTTCGCCGGACCGGCAGTCACAGGCGCGCTGCGCGCCTTCGGCACCCGACCTCTCGGACATCTCGTCGGCGTCGAGGTCCTCGACGTCGCTGGTCAGCTTGCGAACCAACCGGCTGAAGTAGCCGCCGTCCTTGGCGGACATGGTGTGCTCCTGTGCTCCGGGGCCCCCGACTTCGTTCGGCCCGTGCGTGTTCCAGCGTAGCTGCGGTCCCAGCCAGGGAAACGGGTTTGGGGCAAGATCGCAACGTGACGTCCGCAATCCGTGTCCCGGCCGCCGTCCTACTGCCCGGTACGGGCTCTGACGACGTCTTCGTGCGCTCGGTGTTCGCCGGGCCGCTCGCGGCGCTGGGGGTGCCGCTGATCACGCCCGCGCCGGTTCCCGGGGAAGGTCTCGCGGACGCGTTTTTGGCCGAACTGGACCGTCTCGCTGACCGGTACGGGACTGTGCTGGTGGGCGGGATTTCGTTCGGGGCGCATCTCGCGGCGGAATGGGCGGTGGCGAATCCGGGGCGTTGCGGGGGGCTGCTGGCGGCGCTCCCGGCCTGGAACGGGGAATCCGGATCAGCACCCGCGGCGATGGCTGCGACTGTCACGGCGGATCTGGTGGCCGATGCGGGGGTCGAGGGGGCGTTGGCTGCCGCGGCGGCGGGGAGTCCGGGGTGGCTTGGGGAGGAGTTGGGGCGGGCTTGGCGGAGGCATGGGGGCGGGTTGGAGGCTGGGTTGCGGGTGGCTGCTCGGAGAGCCGCGCCGACGGTCGAGGAACTGCGGGGGGTGGGGGTTCCGGCTGGGGTTGGGGGGTGTGGGGATGATCCGGTTCATCCTGCTGCTGTCGCTCGGGGGTGGGCCGAGGCGTTGCCGGCTGGGCGGTATGGGGAGACGTCGTTGGAGGCGGTGGGGCGGGATCGGGAGGCTTTGGGGCGGGTGACTGTTTTGGCATTTTTGAGGGCGTTGTTGGGGTGAGTCTCGGCTCGTCGCCCTGGCGGGCGACATTGCCGTCGTCTTGAGTTGCGTGGGGCACCCCGAAGTTTGATTGTGCTGACGGTCTGGGGGTGCTTGTCAAGGCGGGAAAGATGCCTTGACAAGCACCCCCAGACCGCAGGGAAGCTTCGTATCGGGGTTGGGGGAGGGCTGGGTGCCACGCTGGTTTTGTGCATCGGCGGCGGTTTCTGCGGTGTGAAAAAAGGCCCTCACGGGGGTGTCCGTGAGGGCCTTTTGCGGGCTGTGGTCAGCCTTGTTGTTGTTCTGCGATGTGTTGGGCTACCGCCTCCGGGAGGGTGATCGGGAGCGGGGTGCGCACCGGCATGGGGGAGTTGCCTCGGTCTACTACCGTGCGGCGGACGATTGCTCGCAGGACTTCCGGGGCTTGCGAGGCGGTTGATTGCGGGCCCGCGATGACGCCGCGGAGCATCCAGCGCGGGCCGTCTACTCCGACGAAGCGCAGGGCTACGTCGCCGACGATCGCGGACAGTTCCATGCCCCATTCGCCTCGGCCGACGTTGACCTTCGCGCCGTCTGCGCGGAGCTGGTCCGCCAGTTCGTTGCTCACTTCGCGCCACAGGCCGCCGGATTTCGGGGCGGCGTAGGCGCTGACGGTGATTTGCCCGACTTCCGTCACGACGTGCACCGCGCGCACGCCGCCTTCCTCCGGGTCCATTTCGACCTGCACCTGCGAACCGTCGGGCACCGGTACGCGTACCGAGCCCAGGTCGATGCGCGGGATGCCGTCTTCTTCGGCCTCGGTGACGTCGAACGGGCCGTCGGGTGTTTCCGACAGCTGGTCCTCGGGTTCGAGCGCGTCGTCGGCTTCGACGCTTTCGCGCTCGGAAGCGACGCCTCCGGTCTCGTCGTCGCCGGACCGGCGCTTGCGTCCGAAAATCCCCACTATCGTTCCGTTCCTTCCCCGGTGCCCGCGCCGGTGTCTCCGGCGCCGGGTGCCAGTGTGGCGTGCCCGCCGGTCGAGCCGTAACCTCCCGCGCCGCGTTCGGTCGGCTCGAGTTCGGCGACCTCGACGAACTCCGCGTGCTCCACTCGCTGGATCACCAGCTGCGCGATCCGGTCGCCGCGAGCCAGCACGATTTTCTCGCGCGGGTCGTGGTTGACGAGACAGACCTTGATCTCGCCGCGGTAGCCCGAGTCGATCGTGCCGGGAGTGTTGACCACCGACAATCCGACGCGCGCCGCGAGCCCCGAGCGGGGGTGCACGAACCCGGCGTACCCGGTGGGCAGCGCGATCGCGACCCCGGTGCCGACGACCCCGCGCTCGCCGGGTCCGAGCACGATATCCGAGGTGGTGACGAGATCGGCCCCGGCGTCGCCGGGCCGGGCATAGGCGGGCGGCGGGACTTCGGGGTCGAGCCGCTGGAGGAGGACCTGAACGCTGGACACGGGCGGCGAGACTACCCTTGCGGTGTGGCTGACCGCGTGAACACCGCCGCGACGGGCGTCGTCGCACACTCCGAACGGCTCTACCTGCCGTGGTGGGGCTGGCCCCTGCCGATGGCCGGAGCGATCCTGCTCGGCGTCGAAGTCCACCTGGGCTACCCGTCGATCCCGATGTGGATCCCGCTCGCGATCGCCGTCCCGGTCATGGCCGCCCTCCTGCTCTCGATGGGCAGGGCGAAAGTCACGATCACCGCGGGCGACGACCCAGAACTCTGGCTGGGCGACGCCCACCTGCCGCTGCGCTACGTAGGCGACATCACCGTCGTGGAAAAAGACGCGAAACGCCACGCCCTGGGCCGCGACGCAGACCCCGCAGCGTTCGTCCTGCACCGCGGCTGGGTGGGCCCAGCAGTCCGCATCACCCTGACCGACCCAGCGGACCCCACCCCGTACTGGCTCTTCAGCACCCGCAAACCAAAGCGAGTAGCAGAACTGCTCAGCAACCACGCGAACCACGCGTAAACAGAAACCAGCGCACCCAACCCCCCCAAGCACCCGCCCCTCCCCCATCCCCGATACAAAGCCGCCCTGCGGTTCGGGGGTGCTTGTCAAGGCATCTTTCCCGCCTTGACAAGCACCCCCGAACCGTCAGCACAATCAAAAATCGGGGTGCGCCCAACACCCTCCCCGGCAAGGTCGCCGCCAGGCGACGAGCCGAGACCCCCGAGCCCAGACACGAGTAAGGGGGCCGACCAACAGGCCGACCCCCGTGCTTACCCGGTCATCCCAAAGACCGCGAACCGCTGACCCCGTGAATCTCCCCTGGAAAATCCCCTAGAAATCCTCAGGTCAGGCGCAATCGCGGCAGATCAGCCGTCCGCCGTTGTCCTCGGCGAGCCTGCTCCGGTGGTGCACCAGGAAGCACACCGAGCAGGTGAACTCGTCCGCCTGCTTCGGCACGACCTTCACGGTCATGTCTTCCCCGGAGAGCCCGGAAAGGTCCGCGCCGGGCAGTTCGAAGTTCTCCGCGGTCGCGTCCTCGTCGACGTCGACGACGCCGGACTGGTTCTCGTTCCGCCGGGCCTTCAGCTCCTCCAACGAGTCTTCGGCCAGCTCGTCGGCTTCGCTGCGGCGCGGAGCGTCGTAGTCGGTAGCCATGGTGTCCCTCACCCCTGCGATTCAGCGTGTCGTCCTGCACCGGTGCGGAGGCGCCCGTACCGGGTCGTGCCGCTGGTCAACGTTCCAGCGCCCCTGTTTGTGCCCGGCCCGCGAGTGACCCAGGTCTCAACCTGGTTGACCTCGTTCTGCGGCCGGAGCCCGGGAAGGGTAGCTCACCGCCGGGCGCGCCTCGCACCGAGTCGGACATTGCCGCTCCAGCGTCACCCGGGAGGGGGAACGCGCAGGTGAGACGCCTGTCCTCCGTTCGGGTTGCCCGGCCGTCGTAAACATCACCTGGCGGCCGGGTCCGCTTGCCCGCGCGGAGCGGTCCGTGGTGCGATCGGCCCGGAGGGGCATTACGCGGAACGGGTGAAGGTGACCCGCGACACCGCGCGTCGCGAACAACGCCTAGGCTCACCGGCTACCACGCCGGTGCGTACGCTGGCGGTTACCGCGAGGCGCGGCGGCGCGACCGCGGCCGGTTCTGCGAGGGGAAGGGACGGGGCAGGTGGCGTCGGGGAACGGGGCGGGGAACCGGGGTGCGCGGCCTTATCGCAAGCACCGTCCGCTGCCCGCGTTGATCGTGATCGGCGTGCTCGCGCTCGGCGCGGTGTTCGTCTGGGTCAACGCCGTGGTCGGCCGCGGCGACGTCGACGCGGCGGTCCGCTGCAGCCCCGAGCCCAAAGCGCCGCCCGGAATCACGTACACGACGGTCCCGCACAACGGCCTGGACGACCGCTCGCCGATGCCCCCGGACAAGATCGCGCTGAGGGTCCTCAACGCGAGCAGCACGCGCGGGCAGGGCAGCATCGCCACCAACACGCTGCGGGACCTCGGCTTCACCGCGATCGGCGACCCGGCCAACGACCCGGCGTACCCGAAGGGCGACGCGCGCTGCCGCGGCCAGATCCGATACGGCGACAACGGCGCCGGCGCGGCCCGCACGGTCAGCCTGGTGATCCCCTGCGCGGAGCTGGTCCACGACACCCGCAAGGACGCCAGCGTCGACCTGGCCACCGGCAAGCTCTTCACCGACATCCAGCCGCGGCCCGAGGCGGTCAAGATCCTCAAGCAGCTCACCGCCTGGTCGCAGGCGCACCAGGGCGGCGGCAGCAGCGAGCAGTCCGCCGGCCCGAACGCGCCGGTGATCGACCAGACGCTCCTGGCCTCGGCCCGCGCCGTCACCTGCTGACCCCGCGAACGAGGTCAGCAGGCCCGGTCACACCTCCGCGGCGCCGCTCGCGGCCAACGTCGCGCGCAGTTCCGCCGCGATCCCCGGCGACGCCGCGAACGTCGCGTCCTCCCCCAGGTCCGCCGCTTCGCCCGGCAGCAGCACCGTCGCGCCCGCCTCCTGCGCCACCAGCGCGCCAGCCGCCCAGTCCCAGCGGTGCAGACCGTGCTCGAAGTAGCCGTCCAGCCACCCGGCCGCGACCGCGCACAGGTCCAGCGAAGCCGCGCCCCGGCGGCGGATGTCGCGCACGCGCCCGACCAGATCCGCGGTCAGCTTGCCCTGCCGGACGCGGCGGTCCTGCGCGTAGGAGAACCCCATCCCGACGAGCGCCAGGTCCAACCGGGCCGCCGACGACACCGACAGCGGAGCGCCGTCGAGCCACGCACCGCCCCCGCGGACGGCCGTCCAGCGCCGTCCGCTCACCGGTTCCACGACCGCCCCCGCGACCGACACCCCGTCGATCTGAGCCGCGACCGACACCGCGAAGGTCGGCAAGCCGTAAAGGAAGTTGACCGTCCCGTCGATCGGGTCGACCACCCACGTGACCCCGCCGCCTGCCGCTCCCCCGCCTTCCTCGCCGAGCACCGGTTCCCCGGGCCGGATCCGCTCCAGCCGGGCGCGGACCAGTTCCTCCGACTCCCGGTCCACCGCGGTCACCACGTCGGTCTCCGCCGACTTCGTGTCCACCGCGACCTGGCCGCCGGACTGCATCCGCACCCACGCCGTCCGGACCAGGTGCGCGGCCTCGACCGCGACCTGCTCGGCGGTGTTCTTCAGGTCGTTCGCCATCGCCTCGTCAACTCCCACGCCCGCCATGTCACCACATCCGGTTAAAGTCTCCGCAGCAGACTTCTGAATCGTGCGAGAAGGGACCACGTCAGTGACGGCGACCCGAGGCTTCGGAATCGACATCGGCGGCAGCGGGATCAAAGGCGCGCTGGTCGATCTGGAACAGGGACAGCTCATCGGGGACCGGCACCGGATCGAAACTCCGCAGCCGTCGACGCCGGACGCGGTGGCGGACGTCGTCGCCGAGATCGTCCGCGCGGCGGAGTGGGACGGCCCGGTCGGCGTGACGCTTCCCGCGGTGGTCAAGAAGGGCACCGCGCACACCGCGGCCAACATCGACCACAAATGGATCGGCACGGACGCCGAGGCGCTCTTCGCGAAGCGGCTCGGCAAGAGCGTCGGAGAGGTCACGATGCTCAACGACGCTGACGCGGCGGGCCTCGCCGAGATCCGCTTCGGCGACGCGGCCGCGCGTACCGGAGTGACCGCGCTGCTCACCTTCGGCACCGGCATCGGCAGCGCGCTGTTCCACGACGGCAAGCTCGTGCCCAACACCGAATTCGGCCATCTGGAGGTCGACGGCCACGACGCGGAGAAACGCGCCGCCGCCTCGGTGAAGGACAACGAGGGCCTGTCGTACCCGCAGTGGGCCAAGCGGGTGCACCGGTACCTCTCGGTGCTGGAGAACCTGATCTGGCCGGACCTGTTCATCGTCGGCGGCGGCGTCAGCAAGAAGGCCGAGAAGTGGGTGCCGCTGCTGGACATCCGCACGCCGGTGGTCGTCGCGTCGCTGCAGAACAACGCGGGCATCGTCGGGGCCGCCGCGGCCGCCGCGGAGGGTGCCGGGCACTGAGCGGCTGGTCCGCGCCGGGTCTCGGACCGGTCACCGCGAGGCGCCGGACCGGGGGCCGGAGGGTGATCGCTTCGCGACGCAGTGGGCCGACGTCGTTACAATGGAACACGGCGCAGGAGCTGCGGAGGCAAAACCGCAGGCCGAGGCGTGTTCCCCGAATGTGAGGCAGCTGAGGTGGCGACATCTCGGCTCGTCATGATCGACCGCTGCGAAAGGGCGTAAGTGGCAGCCGCAAGAACCGCAACCCGAGGCGGGACGAAGACAGCGACCGAAGCCGGCGAGCCGGCCGACGAGGCAGCCACCGGAGCGGCGAAGTCCCCGGCGCGCAAGACCGCCGCGAAGCCGGCGGGCGCGAAGAAGACTCCGGCCAAGAAGGCTCCGGCTAAGAAGGCCGCCGCGAAGGGTCCGAAGACCGACGACGGCGATCCCGACGGCCCGGTCGACCTCGACGAGGCCGAACTCGACAGCCCGGACCTGTCCGATCTCGAAGAGGTCGAGGTCGACGTCGTCGACGAGACGGTCAACGACGAGACCGACGACGACGAGGACGACGACACCGAGGACGAGGCCGAAGCGGCCGACGGGACCGCGGGCGCCGCGGCCTCCACCGCCGCGCGCCGTCGCGCGACCGCGGCGGAGAAGGGCGGCAAGTCCTCGGACAACCCGGACTTCGTGTGGGACGAGGAGGAGTCCGAGGCGCTGCGCCAGGCGCGCAAGGACGCCGAGCTCACCGCGTCGGCGGACTCGGTCCGCGCCTACCTCAAGCAGATCGGCAAGGTCGCGCTGCTGAACGCCGAGGAGGAGGTGGAGCTCGCCAAGCGGATCGAGGCCGGGCTCTACGCCGCCGAGCGCGTGCGCACCGCCGAGGAGGAGGGCGAGAAGCTCGTCACCCAGATGCGCCGCGACCTCAAGTGGATCGTGCGCGACGGCGAGCGGGCCAAGAACCACCTGCTGGAGGCGAACCTCCGGCTCGTGGTGTCGCTGGCCAAGCGCTACACCGGCCGCGGCATGGCGTTCCTGGACCTGATCCAGGAGGGCAACCTCGGCCTGATCCGCGCGGTGGAGAAGTTCGACTACACCAAGGGCTACAAGTTCTCCACGTACGCCACGTGGTGGATCCGCCAGGCGATCACCCGCGCGATGGCCGACCAGGCCCGCACCATCCGCATCCCGGTGCACATGGTCGAGGTCATCAACAAGCTGGGCCGCATCCAGCGCGAGCTCCTGCAGGACCTCGGCCGCGAGCCGACGCCCGAGGAACTCGCCAAGGAGATGGACATCTCGCCGGAGAAGGTCCTGGAGATCCAGCAGTACGCGCGCGAGCCGATCTCGCTGGACCAGACCATCGGCGACGAGGGCGATTCGCAGCTCGGCGACTTCATCGAGGACTCCGAAGCGGTCGTCGCGGTCGACGCGGTGTCGTTCACGCTGCTGCAGGACCAGCTCCAGTCGGTGCTGCAGACGCTGTCCGAGCGCGAGGCGGGCGTGGTCCGGCTGCGCTTCGGCCTCACCGACGGCCAGCCGCGCACCCTCGACGAGATCGGCCAGGTCTACGGGGTCACGCGCGAGCGGATCCGGCAGATCGAGTCGAAGACGATGTCGAAGCTGCGCCACCCGTCGCGTTCGCAGGTGCTGCGCGACTACCTGGACTGAGCTTCTCCGGTTCCCGCGAGAAACCCCGCCCCCGCACTACGCGGCGGCGGGGTTTCCGCGTTTACGAACAACGGCCCGGCGAGAACGGGCCCGGCATTTCCGCGAAATCCTTCCTTCGGCCGGACACAGTGGACCGGACAAGTCCCGAAAACCCGGAGACGCGGGCCCCCGATCCGAATTACGCTGCGGCGCAACAAGAATCCCGGAGCCAATCCCCGGGGCGATCGGGCACCCGAACGTGCAACTCCGCGGGGCCGCGAAACCGAGCGCGTTGGCATACGTGTCCGTTCCCCGTTCACAACCGTTCACCCGGAACCCCCGGAACCGTTCCGGAATACTCATCGCCGGTGCACGGTCGCGCACCCACCGCGACACTGGGACCGCGGCAAGAGGCGAAAGTCGGTTGTTCTCCCCCAGAACGCGGAAATCGTGATTGTTTGGTTGCCTGAAAACGAAGATCGCAACCGGTGATCGCTATTAGGCTGCGCCCACAACGAGCGTCAGTATTGGAAGGCAGCACCGCCCAGTGTTTTCGACGAAAACTCAATCGCGAGCGAGCCAGGGATGCCCGGCGGCGCGGAGCGGATCCTCCGGCCCCGGTGAAGCGAGGCAACTGTGATCGGGTTCCTCCTCCGCAGACTCGTCAACTACATCGCCCTGTGCCTCGTCGCGACCTTCGCGGCGTTCTCCTTGGCGTCACTGTCCTTCAGTCCGCTGGACGCGCTCAAGCTGCGCAACCCGCCCGCCCCGCAGGCGACCATCGACGCGAAGGCCGCCGAGCTGCACCTCGACCAGGCGATCCCGCACCGGTTCTTCACCTGGCTGGGCGGCGTCTTCCAGGGCAACTTCGGCCGCACCGTCGCCGATCAGGCGATCACCGACGAACTGTTCCGCCGCGCGGGCGTGAGCCTGCGGCTGTTCCTGCTCGGGATCACGATCGGCATCATCATCGGCGTGCTCGTCGGCGTGGTCAGCGCGATCCGGCAGTACAAGATCAGCGACTACCTCGCCACCACGTTCTCCTTCGTGGTGCTGTCGACACCGGTGTTCGTGATCGCCACGATCCTCAAGGCGGGCGCGCAGTCGGTCAACGACAACCTGCTCGACGGGTACCAGTTCTTCATCGTGCAGGGCGAGGGCGGCGCGATCGACGGCGGTTTCGGCGAGGTCCTGCTCGACCGGCTGCAGCACATCATCGTGCCGACCCTGGCGATCGTGCTGACCCAGGTCGCCTACTACAGCCGCTACCAGCGTTCGGCGATGCTCGACGTGCTCGGCTCGGACTTCCTGCGCACCGCGCAGGCCAAGGGCCTCACCCGCAGGCGCGCGCTGTTCAAGCACGGCCTGCGCACCGCGCTGATCCCGATGGCGACGCTGTTCGCGTTCGGCTTCGGCCTGCTCATCACCGGCGGCGTCTTCACCGAGAAGATCTTCGGCTGGTACGGCATGGGCGACTGGCTGGTGACCGGCATCCAGAAGCAGGACACCAACATCGTCACCACCGTGACCCTGTTCATCGCGATCTGCGTGCTGCTCGCCGGCTGGCTCGCGGACGTGCTCTACGCCGCGCTCGACCCGAGGGTGAGGATCTGATGGCCGCCCCATTGAACGAGGCCGACCTCGCGGATTCGGCCGTCGCCGCCACCGAGACGGCCACCGAGCAGCAGACCGGGAAGTCCTCCAGCCGCGGCAAGCTCGTGGCCCGCCGGTTCTTCCGCAACAAACTGGCGCTCGCCGGGCTCGTCGTCATCCTGCTGTTCTACGTGCTGGCGTTCACCTACAGCTGGTATTCGCCCTGGGGCTACGACGAACTCGACCCGGCCTCGACGCTGATGCCGCCGGACGGCACGCACTGGTTCGGCACCAACCAGATCGGCGGCGACATGTTCGCGCAGACGATGCGCGGGCTGCAGAAGTCGCTCACCATCGGCCTGCTGGCCGCGCTGTTCTCCACCGGCGTGGCCTCGATCGTCGGCTCCGCGGCCGGGTACTTCGGCGGCTGGACCGACCGGGTGTCGATGTGGGTCGTCGACCTGCTGCTGATCCTCCCGCCGTTCCTGATCATCTCGATCCTGTCGCCGGCCTTCCGCGGCAAGACGTGGCTGATCCTGGTCGGCCTGATCGCGCTGTTCCAGTGGATGATCACCGCCCGCATCGTCCGCGGCATGACGCTGACGCTGCGCGAACGCGAGTTCGTGAAGGCCGCCAAGTTCATGGGCCAGTCCCCGTGGCGGATCATCTTCAAGCACATCGTGCCGAACATGGCCTCGCTGCTGATCATCGACGCGACGATCAACGTCGGCGTCGCGATCATCATGGAGACGTCGCTGTCGTTCTTCGGCTTCGGCGTGCAGGCCCCGGACGTTTCGCTCGGCACGCTGATCTCGGCGGGTTCCGACGCGGTCCGGACGTTCCCGTGGCTGTTCTACATCCCGGCCGGCTTCCTGGTGTTCACCGTGCTCGCGGTGAACTTCGTCGGCGACGGCCTGCGCGACGCGCTCGACCCGTCGTCCAGCCGGTCGCGGCGCAAGGAACGCAAGCGGATCGAAGAGAAAACGAAGTCGACCGCCTCGACGCAGACCGTGGGAGCAGAAGCATGAGCGCCGCACTCGAGCTGAGCGCGGAAACGGGCAAGCCCACCGGCACCGTGCTCGAGGTTTCCGACCTCGAAGTGTCCTTCCCGTCCGAGTCCGGTCGCGTGCACGCGGTGCGCGGGCTGAACTACCAGGTCGCCGCGGGCGAGGTGCTCGGCATCGTCGGCGAATCCGGTTCCGGCAAATCGGTTTCGTCGCTCGCGGTGATGGGGCTGCTGCCGCCGCAGGCGCGGGTTTCGGGCTCGATCCGGTTCCAGGACAGCGAATTGATCGGCAAGTCCGACACCGACCTGTCGAAGATCCGCGGCAAGAAGATCTCGATGGTCTTCCAGGACCCGCTGTCCGCGCTGACCCCGGTGTACACCGTCGGGGCGCAGATCGCCGAGGCGCTGCTGGTGCACGGCAAGGGCACGATCACCAAGCAGCAGGCGAACAACCGCGCGGTCGAACTGCTCGACCTGGTCGGCATCCCGAACGCGGCGGCGCGGGCGAAAGCGTTCCCGCACGAGTTCTCCGGCGGCATGCGCCAGCGCGCGGTGATCGCCATCGCGATCGCCAACGACCCGGACCTGATCATCGCCGACGAGCCGACCACCGCGCTCGACGTGACGGTGCAGGCCCAGGTGCTGGAGGTGCTGAAGACCGCGCAGGAGGTCACCGGCGCGGGCATCGTGATCATCACGCACGACCTCGGCGTGGTCGCCGGGTTCGCCGACCGGCTGATGGTGATGTACGCCGGGCGCGCGGTCGAACAGGGTCCGGTCGAGACGATCTACGCCCAGCCGCGGATGCCGTACACGCTGGGCCTGCTCGGTTCGATCCCCCGCGTCGACGCGCGGGAGAAGCAGCCGCTGGTGCCGATCGAAGGCCAGCCGCCGTCGCTGGTGAACCTGCCGCAGGGCTGCCCGTTCGCGCCGCGCTGCCCGCTGGCGATCGACGCCTGCCGCACGGCCGAGCCGGAACTGTTCACGATCACGCCGGGCAACCCGAACGCGCCGGTCGACACCACGCACCGGGCCGCCTGCATCCGCACCGAGGAACTCGCCCGTCCGGAAGCGGACGCCGCCGAGGTCTACGGCGCCGAGGTGATCGAGGAGGCCGCGGTCGCGTCGCTGCCGCGCACCCAGCGCTCGACCGTGCTGGACGTGCGGGACCTGCAGAAGCACTACGCGGTCAGCAAGGGCACCGTCTTCAAGCGCAAGGTCGGCACCGTGCGCGCGGTCGACGGGATCACCTTCGACATCGTCGAGGGCGAAACCCTCGGCCTGGTCGGGGAATCCGGCTGCGGCAAGTCGACCACGCTGATGGAGATCCTCGAACTGGCGGCCCCGTCGCACGGTTCGGTCGCGGTGCTCGGCAAGGACGTCGCGAAGCTCGCGGGCAAGGACCGCAAGGCGATCCGCCGCGATCTGCAGGTGGTCTTCCAGGACCCGATGGCCGCGCTCGACCCCCGGCTGCCGATCGGCGACATCATCGCCGAGCCGATGGTCACGCACGGGTTCTCGAAGGAGCGGATCG
Source organism: Amycolatopsis sp. AA4 (assembly GCF_002796545.1). Taxonomy (GTDB): domain Bacteria; phylum Actinomycetota; class Actinomycetes; order Mycobacteriales; family Pseudonocardiaceae; genus Amycolatopsis. Next base: position 2,269,099 of record NZ_CP024894.1, on the reverse strand, counting down.
ACCAGCGGGTGCCGGAACTGCTCGGGCTGGTCGGCCTGCGCCCCGAGCACGCCGACCGGTACCCGGCGGAGTTCTCCGGCGGGCAGCGCCAGCGCATCGGCATCGCGCGGGCGCTCGCGCTGGAGCCGAAGCTGATCGTGCTCGACGAGCCGGTGTCCGCGCTCGACGTGTCGATCCAGGCCGGCGTGATCAACCTGCTGGACGAGCTGAAGGCCAAGCTGGGCCTGTCGTACCTGTTCGTGGCGCACGACCTGTCGGTGGTCCGGCACATCGCCGACCGCGTGGCCGTGATGTACCTCGGCAAGATCGTGGAGATCGGCGACGTCCGCACGGTTTTCGAGGCCCCGCAGCATCCGTACACGCAGGCGCTGCTGTCCGCGATCCCGATCCCGGACCCGGCCAAGGAGCGCGAGCGCGGCCGGATCATCCTCACCGGCGACCTGCCCAGCCCGGCGAACCCGCCGTCGGGCTGCCGGTTCCGGACCCGGTGTTTCGTCTTCTCCCAGCTGTCCGAAGAGGACAAGAAGAAGTGCGTCGACGTCGAACCTCCGCGCGAATCCCGCGCGCAGGACCACGACGTCGCGTGCCACTACGCCAAAACCCGCGAAGTTGTGTAGCCACGATCCGTTGGCACACCAGAAGAAGAAAGGTAGACACATGCGACGGAGAATGGCCGCACTCGTGGCCCCCGTTGCCGCTCTGGGGCTCCTGCTCGCCGCTTGCGGCGGCGGCAGCGGCGGCGGCGACAAAGGCCTGCAGGACACCGGTTCCTCCGGGGTCAAGACCGCGGACATCAACGAGCAGCCGCTGGACAAGCTGAAGGACGGCGGCGACTTCAAGTGGCCGGTCGACCAGCTGCCGGACAACTGGAACTACTACCAGGTCGACGGCACCGTCCTGGACGGCGCCAGCATGTTCGGCGCGATCCTGCCCTACCCGTTCCCGCAGAACGCGGACGCGACGGTCGGGACCGACAAGAACTACCTGACCTCGGCCGAGGTCGTCAGCCAGGACCCGCAGGTCATCGAGTACAAGATCAACCCGAAGGCCAAGTGGAGCAACGGGCGCCAGTTCTCGTGGGAGGACTTCGCCGCGATGGCGAAGGCCCTGAACGGCAAGGACACCGCCTACCAGGTCTCCAGCACCACCGGCTACGAGGACATCGCGAAGGTCGAGAAGGGCACTGACGACCTCGACGTCAAGATCACCTTCGCGAAGAAGTTCGCGGAGTGGAAGTCGCTGTTCTCGCCGCTGTACCCGAAGGAGGCGATGGCCGACGCCAACACCTTCAACAAGGGCTGGGCGCAGAAGGCGCAGATCACCGCGGGTCCGTTCAAGATCAAGAGCGTCGACTACACCGCCAAGACCGCGGTGTTCGAGCGCGACCCGAACTGGTGGGGCGACAAGCCGAAGCTGGACACCGTGACCTACAAGGTCGTGGACCGGCCGGCACTGGCGGACGCGTTCGCCAACGGGCAGATCGACTTCTACCCGCTGAACAACGACATCAACGCGTTCAAGCGGGCCCAGGCGGACCCGAACGCGGCCGTGCGCCAGTCGGCCTACCCCGACTACACGCACATGACGCTCAACGGCGCCCCGTCCTCGATCCTCGCGGACAAGGACCTGCGGCTGGCGGTCATGCGCGGCGTCGACACGGTGACCATCGCGAAGTCGATCCTCGGCCAGATGCAGAAGGACACCACGCCGATCGGCAACCACCTGTACCTCAAGGGCTCGAAGACCTACGAGGACAACAGCGGCCCGTACAAGTTCGACCAGAACGCGGCCAAGGCGGAGCTGGACAAGCTGGGCTGGAAGCAGTCCGGCGACCTGCGCGCCAAGGACGGCAAGCAGCTGAAGCTGCGCCTGGTGATCCCGACCGGCACCCCGATCAGCCAGCAGACCGCCCAGATCCTGCAGTCGCAGCTGAAGGCGATCGGCGTCGGCATCGACATCGTGGCCGTCCCGTCGACCGAGTTCTTCAAGAACTACGTCAACGTCGGCAACTTCGACCTCACGCTGTTCCGCTGGATCTCGAACTCGTTCCCGATCGGCGGCAGCAAGGGCATCTACTACCTGGACCCGAAGAACGTCAACCAGAACTACGGCCGGATCGGCAGCGACAAGGAAAACCAGCTGCTCGACACCGCCGCGCAGGAACTGGACGACACGAAGCGGGCCGCGGACATCAACGCCGCGGACAAGGAGATCTGGGCGCTGGGCCACCAGCTTCCGATCTTCCAGTCGGTCGGTGCGTTCGCCGTCCGCAAGACGGTCGGCAACTTCGGTTCGCCGGGCTACGCGAACAACCCGTACGACTACCCCAAGATCGGGTTCGTGAAGTAATCCTCCCCCAGCGGGATTCGAAGGAGCGGCGCGGACTCCCCGCGCCGCTCCTTCCTTTTTGGACAGTTAAGGTGAGCTTTGTGCGGAACTTCCTGCGGTTGCGGCCGGTACGCCACATTCTCGTGACGAGTGCGGTCGTGTTCGTCGCGTGCGCGGCGGTGTTCGTGGTGCAGCTGCTGGAGTTCAACAGCACCCGGCCGCGCCTGCAGGGGCTCACCGCGAACGCGACCGGCATCGTCGCGCGAGTCGACGACGACACCGTCACCGTGCGGTTCCCGGTGCCGAATCAGCCGGAAGCGAACGCGGCGGTCGAGCTGGACACCACTCCCCCTCCGCTGGGCGCGAAGGTTCCGGTGCGCTACGACCCGTCCGCACCTTCGCGGGCAGTCACGACCGGCGCTTCGGCTTTGGTGACCGCTGATCGCGCCTCGACCTACGCGACGGTCACTGTGGTCGCAGTGCTCGCGATGCTTGCGGTGAACGGATTCCTGCTCTTCAAGCGCTTCGTGCAGCCGTCGCGGCGCAAGGCGGGTGCTTCGGTGCCGATGCGCCGGATCAAGGTGCAGCGCGGGTTGCTGACGCGATCGTGGCTGGAGGCCGACACCGCGACGCCGCGGTGGATCCCGGTGTACTTCTCGCCGACGCTGATCGGCCTGCCGTCGCCTTCGCGGGTCGAGGTGCTGGGCGACCTGCGGACAGACCGTCATGTGGCCGTCCGGATCGACGGAGAGGTGCTGTACCCGGCGGGTTCGGTGCGCACTGCGGAGCCGCGTGGCCGTCGCCTGGACAACCCTTCCGAGCCGGACGAGGAACGCACGCTTGCCGCCGCGACGCCGGTACGGCTTGCGCGGCAATTCCGGGCTGACCTGCCGGTGCTGGCCGTCGCTCCGGTCGTGGGGGCGTTTTGGGCGTTGGTCGACGGCAGCGGCTTCGCGGGCTGGCTGACGGTCAGCGTGCTGATCGCCGCGTTCGGGTTCTGGTGGGCTGCGCTGCGCGGCTCGGACCCGTCACTCTGATTCCAGCGCCGCCAGGATCTCGGCCAAATCGGCGTACGTCTCCTCCACCTGCCGCTCCTTGAGCCGCATCCGCTCCAACCGGACCGCGCCGAGGTGGCGGGCTTCGTAATACAACGCCCGCCGACGCGCCGACGGGGACTCGTCGGGTCGCCCGTAGGTGTCCCAGAACCAATCCCGCTTCGAGCCCGTTTTCACCGACGCCATGCGGATCGTCCAGTCCGCCGCCGGGTCGCCCCACCAGCTGCGGTCGTGGTCGAACACCCCGACGATCTGCAGCGACGGGGTCAGCATCACGTTCACGTGCCACAGATCCCCGTGCAGCAGGCGCGGTTCGGTGATCTCGTCGAGCAACGCCGCGTCGCGCTTCGCCCAGGCGGCCACCGCGCGCAGGTCGGCCCCGTCGAGGCCGAGATCCTCCACATCGGCGGCGTTGTCCTCGAAGTACGCGATCAGCGCTTCGCTCCAGGTCGCGAAATGCGGTCCGGCCACGGTGCCGAACCCGGGGCCGCGCACGTCGTGGACGGCGCGGGCGAGTTCGCCGAGCTGGCGGAAGTACGGGGCCCGCTCCTCCGGCGTCCGAGCGGAAAGGACTTCCGGGCCGGGCTCTCCGGGAAGAACGGCCTGCAGCACGTAATCGCGGCCGATGACCTGGTGCGTGAAGTCGGCCGCGAGAGTGCGCGGCATCAGCGGCGCGATCGGCGCGAAGTACGGCGCGGCAAGGTACTCGTTGCGCATGAACTGATGCTCGATCCGGTTCTGCCGCGCCGGTTCCGGGGCGACGCGCAGGATGGCCGGGCCGTCGGCCAGTTCCACCCGGTAGGTGTTGTTGTAGCCGCCCCAGCCGATTTCGACGGCGGACCGCACGCCGCTGCCCAGCGCGCGACGGCAGAGCAGTTCGATCTGGTCGGCGGTGAGAGGCTGCTGGAACGCGTCCGCGGGCCGGTCTTTCGGCTGGAAGTCCACCCGGGCATCCTGCCACTCCGCTCAGGACAGCACGAATCCTTTACGGCTCAGCGAATCCTCGACGCGCAGCCGTTCGAGATCCCGGTCCGTGCCCTCGCGCAATTCGCCGAGCCGGTGCTCGACGCCGATCTCGCGGCAGGCGGTGACGAGCAGTTCGTCGTACGCCTGCCGGGTGCCGATCCGGCGCGCGGCGGGCGTTCCGGCGGGCAGCTGGGCAAGCGTCCGGCGTACCCGGCGCAGGTCCGCGGCCACCTGCTCCACCGGCGGTTCGGACGGGACAGGGACGGCGCGTCGCCGACGCAGCCAGCGGCAGAGCGCCGGAACGCGGAGGGCAGCCCAGAACAACGCCGAGGGCGCCACGCTGACCACGGCGAACAGCAGAACCGGACCGGCCGCCATGCCCCCGAGTCTAGCCGCGGCGGCGTTTGCGCGCCCGGGTCGCGAACAGCACCGCCACCCCGGCCCCGAGCAGGACGACGCTGGCGACGACGTGCAGGTTCGGCGGCAGCACGTGCAACTGGACGAACCAGCTCGGGTGCCCCGCCCCGGCCAGCCGGTTGATCAGCCCGCCCGCGCCCTGCACCACCAGGAGAATCCCGAACAGCTCGATCACCGCGACGCCTCCTTTTTCGACGCGGAGGAGCCGAAAAGCTCCTGCCACAGCGGCCCGAAGACGAACCACAGGCCGGTGAGCGTGCCGAGCCGCGGCAGCCAGCCCCACAGCGGCTCGACGTGGCCGGAATCGCCGACCACCGCGATCGCGAGCAACAGCAGCCCGGCGCTGATGGCGGACGCCAGCACGCATTTGCCCCATTCACGCCATTCCTTGCGGGCCTTCGCCCGACCGGTCAGCTTCTCCGGCCGCGGCCCACCGGCGAAGCGGTGCGCGAACCGGGCGTCGGCCCACTCCACCATCGACGGCCCGAACACCACCGAGAAGCCCAAGTACACCGCGGCCAGCCCGTGCGTCACGTTCGGCTTCGCGCCGTTCATCAGGTCGATCACGGTGATCACCAGCAGCGCCAGGTCGACCACGGGCACCAGCGCGAGCAGCACGGTGCTGGCCTTCTGCTTGCGCAGCGCGTACCGGGTCAGCAGCCCGGCCGCGATGAAGACCCAGAACCCGATCTCGCACGCCACGATGGCGGCGGTCATCGGGCTGTTCAGAAGCTCGTCCATGGCTTCACTGTCGCGGGCGCGGGCGTCCGCGCGCGTCAGCGGACGGCACGATCGGGGGGTCATCATTTCGTAGGACGACCGGGGCGCGGCGATGTGCTGTCATGGTCGGGTGCGCCTGCGAGACCTGCGCTCGGCCCTCCCCCGGCCGCGCGAACTGCCGCCGTGGCAGCAGGACGGCCTCGTCGCGCTCGCGGTGTTCGCCGGCGGCACGATGCTGTACCTCACCGACAGCCACCGCCTGCTGCCGAGCGGCGACCCGTTCCCGCCGTGGATCCGGTTCGCCGAACTAGGCGCGATCTGCCTCGCCGCGTTCCTCCGCCGGAAAGTGCCGTGGGGGCTGCTGGTAGCCACCGGAATCGTCGGCGTCGATGTAGTGCTGGGCCTGTCGCTGCCGATAGCCATCGCGTACACGGATTTCCTCTACTCCGCGATGCTGTACGGCTCCCGCCGGACGAGCCGGGTGCTGGTCGGGGTGACCGCGACGATCACGCTCACCGTGCTGTTCGTGTTCCTGGCCGTCGCGGGCTGGCGGGCGGCGGCGCTGGGCGCGTTCAGCATGCTGTCGTTCCTGCTGGTCCCGGTGTGGTGGGGGGCGAATGTCCGGCAGCAGAGCGACATCGCGGCGTCCGAACGCGCCAACGCCGAACAGCTCGCGACGATCGCCGCGCTCGACCGGCGGGCGGCGGTGGCGGCCGAACGCGCGCGGATGGCCCGCGACCTGCACGACGTCGTCGCCGGGCATCTGTCGGCCATCGCCATTCAATCGGAGGCGGCACTGTCCATGGCGGACGATCCGAAGACCGCACAGACCGTGCTCGTCGCCGTGCGGGAGAACAGCGTGCGCGCGCTGGAGGAAATGCGCGCGATGATCGGCCTGCTGCGTTCGGAATCCGCGGAGGACGAGGTGACCGCCCCGGCCCGGCTGGCCGAACTGGCCCGGCTGGTGGAATCGGCCCGAGCGGCGGGCATGACGGTGACCGTGGATTCCACTGTGGACGAAGAACTCCCGACGGCAGTCGACCTCACCGCGTACCGGATCGCGCAGGAAGCGCTCACCAACGCGGTCAAACACGCGCCGGGCGGACAAGTGACGGTGCGGCTGCGCGTGGCCGACGACACGCTGAGCGTCGAAATCGGCAACGAACTGCTCGGCGCGCCGACCGGGTCCGACGGCGGCGGGCACGGTTTGCTGAGCATGCGCGAGCGCGCGCACGCCGTCGGCGGCACCCTGCGAGCGGGTCCGTCCGGGCCGCGCTGGCTTGTCCACGCCGAACTTCCCCTCGCCGGAGAACCGTCATGACCATCCGCGTCCTCGTCGCCGACGACCACGGCGCCATCCGCGCCGGGCTCGCGCTCATCCTCGGCAACGCCGAGGGCATCGAGGTGGTCGGCGAAGCCGCCGACGGCGAGGTCGCGCTGCGCCAGGCCCGCGCGCTGCGGCCGGACGTCGTCCTGATGGACGTCCGGATGCCCGGCACCGACGGGATCACCGCGACCCGGCAGCTGATCGCCGAGGGGCTCGCCGAAGTCCTCGTCCTCACCACCTTCGACCTCGACGAGTACGTGCACGCCGCGCTGCGCGCCGGGGCCGCCGGATTCCTGCTGAAGTCGGTCGAGGCGCCCCGGCTGATCGAGGCCGTCCGGCTGGTCGCGGCGGGCGAGGGCGTGCTCGCCCCGCAGGTCACGAAGCGGCTGATCGCCGCGTTCGCCAGCACCCCGGCCGCTCCGTCGCCCGCGCCGACCGGGCTCGCGGACCTCACCGAACGCGAACGCGAGGTGCTGGGCTGCCTCGGCGCCGGACTCTCGAACGCCGAAATCGGCGCCCGGCTGTACATCGGCGAGGCGACGGTGAAGACGCACGTCTCCCGGGTGCTCGCCAAGCTCGGCCTGCGGTCCCGGGTCCAGGCCGCGATCCTCGCCCAGGACCACGACATCGAGCCGCCGGGTTAGCCTTCCCGAACGAGACCGCGAAGCACCCCGCTCCGCCTCGGCGTCCAGCCGTCCGGCCAGCCGATCTGCGCATCCGCGCGCGACCTTCTAACGTTCCCCCATGGGCGAGCGGAGAACTCTCGACGTCGACGAAGTCCTCAAGCGGCAGGAATCCGGCGAGCTGAAGCGGCGGCTCAGGGGGCGCGACCTGATCGGGTTCGGCGTCGGCATCATCATCGGCACCGGGATCTTCACCCTCGCCGGGGTCGAGGCGAAGACGCACGCCGGGCCGTCGGTCACGCTGTCGTTCGTGATCGGCGCGGTGGTCGCCGGCCTCGCCGCGCTCTGCTACGCCGAACTGGCCTCCAGCGTGCCGACCGCGGGCAGCGCCTACACCTACGCCTTCGCCACCCTCGGCGAGATCTTCGCCTGGATCATCGGCTGGGACCTGCTGCTGGAGTTCGCGCTCGGCGCGGCCGTGGTGTCGCGCAGCTGGTCCGGCTACCTCGCGAACCTGCTCGGGCTGTCGCCGGACTGGTTCGGCGAGAACGCCACGGTCAACGTCGGCGCGGTGCTGATCATCGCGGTGCTGACGATCGTGGCCGTGGTCGGCATCAAGGAGTCCTCGTGGCTCACGAACCTGCTGGTGCTCGTGAAGGTCGCCGTCTGCGTGCTCATCCTCGCCGTCGGCGTCTTCTTCGTGAAGGGCTCGAATCTCACCCCGTTCATCCCGCCCGCGCAGCCGCCGTCGAGCAGCGCGAACGCGTTGCACCAGCCAGTGGTCCAGGCCGTGCTCGGGCTGGAGCAGTCGGTGTACGGCATCGCCGGCATGGTCACCGCCGCGGCGGTCGTGTTCTTCGCGTACACCGGCTTCGAAGCGCTCGCCAACCTCGGCGAGGAGACGATCAACCCGCGCAAGGACCTCCGCGTCGGCATTCTAGGCGCGCTGGCCGTGTGCGCGGTGCTCTACATCGGCGTGTCGATCGTGCTCACCGGCATGGTCCACTACTCCGACATCGACTCCGGCGCGCCGCTCGCCGACGCGTTCGACCGGGTCGGCCAGCACTGGGTCGGCGCGCTGATCTCGCTGGGCGCGGTCACCGGGCTGACGTCGGTGATGATGGTCGAACTGGTCACGATCGGCCGGATCGGCTTCGCGATGGGCCGCGACGGCCTGCTGCCCAAGGCGATCGGCACGGCGCACCCGCGCTGGGGCACGCCGCACCGGATGACCATCGGCGGGGCCGCGCTGATCGCCGTGCTGGCGGCGTTCGTGCCGATCTCGGCGCTGGCCGACATGGTCAGCATCGGCGCGCTGTCGGCGATGATCATCGTCGCGGTCGCGGTGCCGGTGCTGCGCAAACGCCGCCCGGACCTGAAGCGGCCGTTCACCGTGCCGTTCTCGCCGGTGCTGCCGATCATCGCCGCGCTGGCGTGCTTCTATCTCATGCTGAACCTCGACGTGATGACCTGGCTCCGGTTCGCCGCGTGGCTCGTGATCGGCCTGCTGATCTACTTCTTCTACGGCCGCAAGCACTCCCGCTTCGCGAAGTAGGTTCAGGCCACCGCGAGGTGGACGCGGAGGTGCCGCGGGTTCTCGATCTCGTCGAGCAGCGCCACGGCGAAGTCGGCGTACGAGATCTTGACCGAGAGGTCGCCGTGCTCGCCGATTTCGTAGCGGCCGGTGCGCTCGCCGCCGTGGTCGAAATCGCCGACCGGGCTGACGTACACCCAGTCCAGTCCGGCGCCCTCAGTGCGCAGCACTTCGAGCCCCGCCGCGTGGGCCTGGCAGAACGGGCGGAACTCGGCGGGTATCGAGTCCAGCACCGAGGTCCCGTCGGCGGCGGGCAGCAGCGCGGACAGCCCGACCGCGACGAGCCTGGCCTGTGACAAACCGGTGACGAGAGCGTGTGCGGCGTCGGTGAAGAACGCGTGCGGGTCGGTGCCCTCGCCGTAGACCGCGGCCGCGTTGACGACCGCGTCCTGCCCGGCGACGAGGGCGGCGACGTCGGCCGCGTCGGTGACATCGCCGGCGACGACCTCTGCCAGGTCGGGATAGCGCGCGGGATCGCGAACCACCGCGGTGACGTCGTGCCCGCGCCGCCGTGCCTCCGCGACCGCCTGCCGTCCGGCCCGGCCGCCCGCCCCGAAAATGACGATCTTGCTCATCGTGGGAATACCTCCTGGGGTGTCGATGCTCTGGAAAGTAACCAGGGGGCCGGTTCCCTCCGGGATACTGAGAGGAGACCGCGATGACCGTGCGGCAGCCGTTGCCTCCGGATCTGTTCGAGGAGCTGTGCCCGTCCTCGCTGGTGCCGGTCCGGTTCGGAGACAAGTGGTCCGCCTTGGTGCTCCGCTGTCTGGAGGACGGCCCGCGCCGGTTCTCCGAACTGCGGGTGCCGCTGCACCGCGTCACACCGAAGGTGCTGACCCAGACCTTGCGCGGCCTCGAACGTTCCGGCCTGGTGTCTCGGACGGCGCACGAGGATCCCGCGTTGGGGGTGGAGTACGCGCTGACGCCGCTGGGCCGCAGCTTGCTGGAGCCGATGCAGGTGGTCTACGGCTGGGTCGCGGAGCATTGGGAAGAGCTGCTGGAGGCGCAGGAGCGCTACGACTAGCCGGTGCGCAACCCCGCGTAGGAAACCGCCTGCGCCAGCGCGTCCGCGTATCGGGCGTCCGCTACCAGCAGCACCGATTCCAGTCCCGCCGCGATCCATTCCACCGGCTGGTCGTGCACGCCTTCGTCGCCCAGTTCGCGGTAAGTGTCCACAACGGACAGCAGCGTGCCCTCCGCGCCCAGGCGTACTCCGGCGAGCAGCACGTGGTGCGGTGCGGGCGGCCGCCACCGGTTTGTCCACAGTGGAGGGATGCCGGTGTCGAGGTAGTCCTGCAGCGCGCGTTCGGGCGTGTCCGGCGAGCCCAGTTCCGCCGGATCGACCCGGGCCAGCACCGCCACTCGCGGCAATTCCCACAGGCCCAGCAGCAGATCCGAGACCGTCGAAGTGCTCCACTCCCCCAGCGCCGGAACCACCGCCAGCTTCCCCTCGGACAGCGTCCGGATCGCCGTGGCCAAGCCGTCCAGCGAGGTGCCCGCAGCCGTCTCGTCGAACGGCACCGGAAGACGGAAGTCGTTACGGGGCAACGCACCTGCCGGACGGCTCGCCGATGCGCGCACCGTCCCGGCCGCGATCGCCACCTCGTCCTGGTCCGGTACCGCGATGTCCGCCGCGCGCAGCGTCACAAGCCCGGTGAAGGCCGCCGCCAGACCGTCCTTCTGCGGGAGTTCCGCGCGAGCTTCGGCGACCAGGCGCGCACCGCCGGGAAGCCAGTGGACGTCGGAAAGCCCCGTGTTCAGTACCGCCACAGATGCGCCGCCACGATCTCCTCAGGCGCCCGCTCGGCGGCCCACGCCGCGTCCGAGGCGCGCACCGCGCGGAACGCGCCGAGCAGCTCGTCCCCCAGCGCCCCGGACACGCGCGGATTCGCCAGCAGCGCAGTGTCCTGTTCGGACGGACTCGCCGGCAGCGGAAGTACCCCCGCAGTGTTCCGCTCCCCTTCGCTCCAGCCGCCCGGGTCCTCCGCGATCGGGTCCGGCAGGACCGCCGAATCCTCGATCCCGGCCAGCCCGGCAGCGAGTACGACCGCCAGCGCGAGATACGGGTTGGCCGACGCGTCCGACGTCTTCAGCTCGACATTCGCGTGCTCCGTCCCGAGCAACGCCGTGCCCGGGACGTACCGCAGCGGCGCTTCGCGGTTCTCGACGCCCCAAAACGCATACGCACCAGCGAAAAACCCCGGCCGCAACCGCATCGTCGACGGCACGCTCGGGGCCGTGATCGCCGTCAGCGCGGGCAAATCCCGCAGCAACCCGCCGAGGTAGGCCGCGCCGTCGCCTTCCGGTACGCCGTCGCCAGCGAGAAGGTTGCGGCCCTTGCGGCGGATCGAAGTGTGCAAATGCCAGCCGTTCCCGGCGGCCCCGAGGCCGATCATCGGTGCGAAACTCGCCACGAGTCCGTGTGCGTGCGCGGCGGCGTGGATGGTCTGTCGCGCCAAAAGCTGATCGTCCGCCGCGGACACCGGATCCGTGGCGGCGAGCGACAATTCCAGCTGTGCCACGCCGTATTCCGCGTGCAACTGGCCGATCTGCAGGCCGTTCGCGGCGAAATCGTGCAGCAGCGCGGCAATGAACTCGTCCAAGGCGATCAGCGCGTGCGGGCTGTACGCCGGACCGCGATGTCCGGGCGCGGACACGATGTCCTCGCTGCCTGCCGGCGCGACGGAGAACTCAAGCTCATACCCAGCCCGGAATTCGAGGCCGCGCCGCGCTGCCTCGGCGACCTGCCGCTCCAAAACGGACCGTTGGCAATACGGCCAGGGCGACCCGTCCGCGGCGAGCTGCCGCACCGGCGCCCAGGCGAGCGCGGGCTGCCCGGCGAGCCGGCGAAGCCGTTCCACGACCGGCACGAGCCGGATGTCGCCGGACGGCGTGCCGAGGCCGGAATGCGCGTAGGTGATGGCGTCGTGGCTGTCGAAGACCGCGAACAGCGAGGTCGCGCCCACGCCGCGGACCGCCGCGTCGGCCAGCCCGCCGATCGGGACCACGCGCGAGCGCGGGATGCCGTTGTTGTCCGCCCAGGCCAGGTGGACGCCGCTGACCCCCGCCGCGGCCAGGTCCTTCGCCGCCGCCGACGCCGCCTTGGTCATGGCAACCTCCTCGGGCTCCGGATCAGTATCGCGGGCCGGGGCCGCCCGGGCCATCCGCGAGTGTTCACCCGGGCGGCTCAGCGACCGGCCCGGCGTCGTCCCGGCTGCGCAACGCCACCCCGGCGACGACGGCGAGCGTCCCGATCGCCTCGATGACGCTCGGCACCTGCGCGAGCACCACGAACCCGACGACGCCCGCCGTCACCGGCAGCAATGCCAGCAGCACCGCGAACCGCGCCTGCCCGAGCCGGCGCAGGACCACTTGGTCGAGCGCGTACGGCACAACGGTCGACAGCACGCCGACGCCGATGCCGAGCAGCAGCATGCGTGGCGAACCCCACACTTCGCCGGTGCCCAGCGCGAGCGGCGACAGCACGACGGTCGCCACCACGAACCCGACCGCCAGCGAATCCAGCCCGTCCCCGCCGATCGCGACCCGCTTGCCGAGCACGATGTACCCCGCCCAAGCCGCCGCCGCGGCCAGCGCGAACACGACGCCGAGCGGACTGCCCGCGATCCGCACGTCCGCGATCGCGACCACGCCGACCGCCACCAGGACCAGCGCGATCAAATCGCGCCGGGTCCGTGACCCGATCGCAGCCACGACGACCGGACCGGCGAACTCCAGCGCGACGACCGTGCCCAGCGGCAACCGCGCGATGGCCTCGTAAAAGACCACGTTCATCCCCGCGGTGACGACCCCGAAAGCGCCCGCGAGCAGCAGCCGTTTGCCCTGCCAGGCAGCTTTCGGCGGCCGCCGCCACAGCAGCAGCACGACGGCCGCCCCGAGACAGCGCAGCCACGCAACCCCGGCGGGCGTGGCGTGCCCGAAGAGGTCGACGGCGATGGCCGCACCGGCATACATCGAAATTCCGCTGAGAACGAACAAGACCGGTGCCGGAATCGCGTTCACGCGCTTCCAGGAGAGTGCGATGCCCACTCCCGCATGGTGCCTGACCACGGAAAACGCCCGGCAGCGGGTGGTCTGGTCCTACGGGTTGGGACGCCGCTGCGGCAACCGGGCTAATTCGGCGTGACGCACCTCCCACCGGCGCGGGAACACTTGCGGGCCGCCAAACGTCTGCAAGAGTGGAAGCACGAACACCGCGGAGCCGGAAGCATCCCCGCCGAAGGCATCGAGACCGAAGTGGGCGTAGCTGGATCGAGGCACCGGGCGACCGGTGCCGGGACGGAGGGAGACCCCCATGACAACACCGACGCTCACCCGCCCCGAATTGACCGCAGCCGACCGATGCGACCGGTGCGGAGCAGCAGCTCAGGTACGCGCTGTCCTCAGCTCCGGAGGCGAGCTGCTCTTCTGCGGGCACCACGCCCGCGAGCACGAGGCCAAGCTCAAGGAACTGGCCGCGGAGATCCAGAAGTAAGTTCGCTCACCGACAGATTCCGCTTCGGAGGCGGCAAGCGCAGACGCGCTTGCCGCCTCCGGCGTTTTCCGCCCCGGTGAGCGGGACGCAAGCTCGAGGTTTTGTGCCGCCTCGGCACCTTCCGCTTGCCCTCTTGCCGCGCCGCCCCAGCCGCCGGTCCGCTTTAGCCCCGCCGCTGGCCCTTACGGCACCGCCAGGCCACCGCCGACCGCCACCCACGCACCTCCAGACCCCCGCAGACGTCCGTGAGGGGAACCCTGAGGGACTCAGGTCCCTCAGGGTTCCCCTCACGACCCTCCGCCAGACGTGAAGGGCTCCTTGAGGGAATTAGATTCCCTCAAGGAGCCCTTCACGGACCGCTCCCGCCGACCCCGCCGAGATCTCCCCAATGTGGCATTGGGGCGCTAACCGCACGCCGCGCCCCACAGCAACCACCCACTCAAGCCGCGAAAACCGCCGCCGATGCACCCACCACCGGGGGCACCCAACCCTCCCCCAACCCCGATACAAAGCCGCCCTGCGGTTCGGGGGTGCTTGTCAAGGCATCTTTCCCGCCTTGACAAGCACCCCCGAACCGTCAGCACAATCAACAATCGGGGTGCCCCACGCAACCAAGGCGCAGCAATGTCGCCCCCCAGGGCGACGAGCCGCCCCACTCACACCATGTCCAAAACCACCTCAAACGCCACCTCAGCCGCCCCCAGCAGCTTCACATCCGCCCCCAACGCCGAACTGACGATCCGAGTCCCCCCAACCGCCCGAGAAACCAAACTCCTCCCCCGGACCTCCTCGGCAACCGCCCGCATCACCGACTCCGGCAACACCGTCAGCAAATCCCCCAGCACCACCAACTCCGGCCCCAGCAGATTAACCACGTTGACCAGCCCCAACGTGAGCCACTCCGCATACTCCGCCAACCGCGAGGCAGCCGCGGCGGCATCCAACCCCAACTCCCGCAGCTCAACCAGAATCACCCCGCGAGGCGTGTCCTCCGGCAATCCCAGCGCCCGGCACAACGCCGCCTCGCCGATCTCGGTCTCCCAGCACCCGCGGCTCCCGCAGTAGCAAGCCCGCCCGCCCGGCCGGATCGCCATGTGCCCGATCTCGCCGACGTACCCGGCTCCTCCGCGCAGCGAAGACCCCTGCGAAATCACCCCACCGCCGACCCCGACATCCGCGGACACGTACACCGAATCCGAAGAACCCCGGGCCGCCCCGCGCAAATGCTCGGCGACCGCGCCCAGTTCGGCGTCGTTGGCCACCAGCACGGGGATCCGCAAAACCGCCGAAAGCCGGTCCCCGAGTGCCACATCGGTCCACCGCAGGTTGGGGGCCTCGTGCACCAGGCCGTCCGCCCGCCGCACCACCCCGGGCACCGAGACCCCGGCCGCCACCGGCTCCACGCCGAGGTCGCTGGCCAGCACCCGCGTCGACTCGATGACGTGGGTGATGACCTCGTCCGCGGTCCGCGTCCGGGCGTGCAGGTTCCAGCTGTTGCGCCCGAGGATCTGCCCGCCGAGCCCGACCAGCGCGATCGCCACGTGCTCGACCTGCAAGTCGACCGCGAGCACGACCGCGGCGTGCGGCTGCGGCAGGACCAGGAGCGAGGGGCGGCCCGCCCCTCGCCCCGGCCTCGGCACTTTCTCCTCGACCACGCCGGCTTCGGCGAGGCCGTCGACGAGGGTTTTGATGGTGCTCCGGTTGAGCCCCAGTTCGGTGGCCAGCGCAGCCCGCGTGCTCGGCCCGCCGACGTGCAGCAGGCGCAGCAGAGTCGTGCGGTTGTGCCGGCGCACCTCGTCCGGGCGGGCGACGGGCGGGCTGCTCACCGGATCATCTTCCCATCTGCCCTCAGCGTGCCGACGCCTCAGCCCGCCGTCGCGACAACGCGTCCACCGAAGCGGCCAGCAGCAGCACCAGGCCGGTGATGATGTTGACCACCGCGGCCTTCTGCTGGAGCAGGCCAAGGCCGTTGTTGACGATCGCCAGCACCGCGCCGCCGATCACCGCGTCCATGATCCGGCCCTTGCCGCCGAACAGCGAGGTGCCGCCGATGACCGCCGCGCCGACCGCGAACAGCAGCGTGTTCAGGCCGCCGGACTGGCCGCTGACCGAGCCGACCTTCGACGAGTACACGATCGCGCCGATCGCCGCGAACGACGAGCTGATCACGAACACGCTGGTGCGCAGCTTCGGCACGTTGATGCCGGCGCGGCGCGCGGCCTCCTTGTTGCCGCCCACCGCGTACAGGTGCCGGCCGTACTTGGTGCGGTTGAGCACGTAGGTGCCCGCCACCAGCAGGACCAGCACGATCGGCACGACGTAGGGCACGCCCGCGATCACGACGAGGTCGTTCGACGCCCGGTTGATGGTGAGCAGGTACGTCGCGACCGCGGCGACGACCGCGATGGCACCGACCTTCGCCAGCACGATCGGCGTCGGCTGGACCACCAGGCCGCGCTTCAGCCGCGAGAAGTGCTGTCCGAGCGCGAGCACCGCGTATCCGCCTGCCGCCACCACGAACAGCACCCAGCTGCCGACGACCGAGAGGTTGCCGTTGGCGACCGCGTTGAGCGTGTCGCTCGTGCTGATCGGCAGCGTGCCGCCTTCGCCGACGAACTGCAGGATCACGCCCTGCCACACGATGAACAGCGCCAGCGTGACGACGAAGGACGGCATCCCGATCTTCGACACGAGGAAACCGGTGATGCAGCCGATCGCGGTGCCGGTGCAGACCGCGATGAGCATTTCGACCCACGCGTTGACCGGCGCGCCGATCAGGATCACCACGATGCCGACCAGCGAAACCGCCGCCCCGGCCCAGATCTTCTGCAGCAGCGCCAGCACCACCGCGAGCACGAGCACCGCGATGAACGTGATGAACACGCCGGTTCCCATGGAGCCCAGCAAGTTTCCATTGTGGACATAGTGCAGCGCCATCAGCGACGCGCACACGCCGGAAGCGGTGCCCGCGGACAGGTCGATCTCGCCCAGCAGCAGCACGAACACGATGCCCATCGCGATGATGGTCTGGCCCGCGCCCTGCTCCAGCAGGTTGGCGATGTTCCGCAGAGTGAAGAAGTCGCCGGAAAGCGCACTGAACAGCACGGCGAGCACGATCACGCCGAGCACGGCGGGAATCGAGCCGAGCTGCCCGTCCTTCATCCGCGCGAAGTAGTCCCTGATCGCTTCGCCGGTGGACAACGAGGTGGTGTCGATGCCGAAGTCGGCGATCGCCCCGCTGGGCGCGTCCGGCGTCTGCGGCTTCTCGGAAGTTTCGGTCATGGCGGGTTCTTTCTCGCTCACAGCGCGACAGCTTCGGGACGGGCCAGGCCGAGATCGCCCGATCGGCCCGCGGTGATGAGTTCGACGACCTGGCTGTGCGTGACGTCGCCGGTCTGGACCTCCGCGACCAGCCGGCCGAGGTAGAGCACCGCGATCCGGTCCGCGACCTCGAACACGTCGGCCATGTTGTGGCTGATCAGCACGACGCCGAGGCCCTGTTCGGCCAGCCGGCGCACGAGATCGAGCACCTGCTTGGTCTGCGCGACGCCGAGCGCGGCGGTCGGCTCGTCGAGGATGACGACTTTGCTGTTCCACAGCACCGATTTCGCGATCGCGACGGTCTGGCGCTGCCCGCCGGACAGCGAGGAAACCGGGGTGCGGACGGATTTCACCGTACGGACGCCCAGCGACGCCAGCGTTTCGCGCGCGGCCTTCTCCATGCTGGCCTCGTCGAGCAGCCAGCTGCTGCCGCGCTCGCGGCCGAGGAACATGTTCTGCACGATGTCGAGGTTGTCGGCGAGCGCGAGGTCCTGGTACACGACCTCGATGCCGAGTCCCGCGGCGTCCTTGGGGCCGCGGATGTGCGCGTCCGCGCCGTTGAACCGCACCGCTCCGGTGTCGTAGGGGTGGATGCCCGCGATGCATTTGACCAAAGTGGACTTGCCGGCCCCGTTGTCGCCGACGAGCGCGGTCACTTCGCCCGCCCGCACGGCGAAGTCCACGTCGTGCAGGACGTGAACCGGGCCGAAGCTCTTGTTCAGGCCGGTGATGTCGAGAATGGGCTCGCTCATGGATTCGCTTGTCTCTCGCGTGGGTGCCGGGCCGGAACGCGTGTCGGGGGAACGCGTCCCGGCCCGGCTGCTTGGCGGGGAGTGGCTACGGCGTCAGGAGATGCCGTTTTCGGTGCACTTGGCGGCGAGGTCGCCGGTGCAGATGTCGGACGCCTTGACGTAGCCCTGCTGGACGACGGTCTTGATGTCCTTGATCGTGATCAGCTGCGGCTGCAGCAGCACCGACTTCAGGTCGCGGTTGTTCTTCGGGTCGTGCAGCTTGCCGGTGGCGATCGCGTCCGCGGCGGCCTTGTCGCCCTTGGCCAGCGCGGCCGCGAGCTTCGCGGTGTTCTCCGCCTCTTCCTTGATCGGCTTGAAGATCGTCAGCGTCTGGTCGCCGCGCAGGATCGCCTGCAGGCCGGCCGGGGTCGAGTCCTGGCCGGTGACCGGGACCTTCCCGTTGAGCCCGTTCTTCTTCAGCACGGTGATCACCGCGCCGGCCAGCTCGTCGTTCGCCGCGACGACGCCGTCGACCTTGCCGTTGACGCGGGTGAAGATCTGCTCGAAGGTCGTGCCGCCGACCTGGGCGTCCCAGTTGTCGATGGCCTGCTTCTGCACGAGCTTGAGCGCGCCCGAGTCGTACAGCGGCTTGAGGATCTTGTCGTGGCCGTTGCCGAACAGGGTCGCGTTGTTGTCCGTCGGCGCGCCCTCGATCTGGACGACGTTGGCTCCCGGCTTGCTCTTCAGCGCGTCCGCGAGGCCCTGGGCCTGGATCTCGCCGACCTTCTCGTTGTCGAACGAGACGTAGTAGTCGGCCGAACCGCCGAGGCTCGGGCGGTCGTAGTCGATCACCGGGATGCCCGCGTTCTTGGCCTTGGCCTCGATCGCCGCGCCGACCGCGGGGTCGGACGGGGCGATGATCAGCACCTTGACGCCCGAGCTGATGAACCCGTCGGCGAGGGTGGAGAACTTCTGGTTGTCGCCCTGGGCGTTCTGGATGTCGGCGCTGAAGCCCTGCGCGGAGAGCGCGGCCTGCAGCATCGGCTTGTCGAAGGCTTCCCAGCGGGCCGAGGTGGCGGTCTCCGGCAGGATCACGCCGACCTTGCCGCTGGCGCCGCCGCCCGCCGGGGCGGAAGCGGAGCTCTTGCTGTCCCCCGAGCTCCCGGAGCCCGCGCTGTTGGCGCCGCACGCCGAAAGCGCCAGGCCGGCGCTCACCGTCGCGGCGAGGAGGGTAAGGGTTCTGGTGCGCATCCTCGTTCCTTCTCCGATCATGCTCGCGGGGTGATCGGGAGGGGTCCCCGTGCACCGTCGCAGATATGTTGTGGCCGACAACATATGCCGCGGAACGGCTCTGCGGAAGATGGCGGGATCGAGTAACCGAAACCAAATGGACACGGTTCGGCAACGCAGGCCTCATCTGCGCGGTGCGCTGACTGAGTGATCCCTGCCACGCACCGAGCGTAACGAGAAGTTGTCCGGTCTTGTCCGGTCCGAGGCGCGACGGTGCCCCTTCAGGCGCCCGGATCGCCCCGGACGAACTGTCCTACCAGGAGAAGGGGCGCACGACCACGTCGTGCGCCCCGCTGTTTGCCGAGAAGGACTACCAGGAGCGCAGCGTGACGATGCGTTCCTCGAGCTGCTCCACCGTGGCCATCGCGGTGGGCGGGCCGCCGCACTGGCGGCGCAGTTCGTTGTGGATCGCGCCGTGCGGTTTCTTCGTGCGGTGGTGGTACACGCCGACCAGCGCGTTGAGCTCCTTGCGCAGCGCGCCGAGCCGTTCGGTCACCGACTGCGGCCGGGGCGCGGGCGCGGCCTGCTCCTCGGCCTTCGGCTTGCGCCGCTTCTCGTCGGAGATCTGCTCTTCCTGCCGCTTGCGCAGCAGCGCGCGGACCTGGTCCGGCTCCAGCAGGCCGGGAAGGCCGAGGTACTCCTGCTCCTCGTCGGAACCGGAGAAGACCGCGGTGCCGAACGAGTTGCCGTCGTAGATGACCTGGTCGAGCTCGGCCGAGGCGTGCAGCGAGGTGAACGCCTTCTCCTCCTCGCCCGGTTCGTCCTCGGTGCGGTTGGCCTGGGCGAGCAGTTCGTCGTCCCAGCCTTCCTTCTCCCGGTGCGGTTTGCCGAGCACGTGGTCGCGCTGCGCTTCCAGCTCGCTGGCCAGTTCCAGCAGCACCGGCACGCTCGGCAGGAAGATGCTCGCCGTCTCGCCCTTTTTCCGGGCCCGCACGTAGCGGCCGATGGCCTGTGCGAAGAACAGCGGGGTGGACGCGCTGGTCGCGTACACGCCGACGGCCAGCCGCGGGACGTCGACGCCTTCGGACACCATCCGGACCGCGACGATCCAGCGTTCCGTGGTCTCGGAGAACTCCTTGATCCGCCCGGACGCCTTCGGGTCGTCGGACAGCACCAGCGTCGGCGTTTCACCGCAGATCCGTTCCAGGATCTTGGCGTAGGCGCGCGCGGTTTCCTGGTCGGTGGCGATCACCAGGCCGCCCGCGTCCGGGATGCCCTGGCGGACCTGGCTGAGCCGCGTGTCGGCGGCCTGCAGCACCGCCGGGATCCACTCGCCGGCCGGGTCGAGCGCGGTGCGCCAGGCGCGCGCGTTCTGCTCCGCGGTGAGCGGTTCGCCCAGCCGCGCGGTGAACTCCTCGCCCGCGCTGGTGCGCCACGAGGCCTCGCCGGAGTAGGCGAGGAACACGACCGGCCGGACCACGCCGTCGGCGAGGGCGTCGGAGTAGCCGTACGAGTGGTCCGCTTTGCTGCGCTGGAACCCGCCCGCGTCCGGTTCGTAGGTGACGAACGGGATCGGCGAGTCGTCGCTGCGGAACGGGGTCCCGGTGAGCGCGAGCCTGCGCACCGCGGGCGTGAACGCCTCGCTGGTCGCGTCGCCCCAGGACTTCGCGTCGCCCGCGTGGTGGATCTCGTCGAGGATCACCAGCGTCTTGCGGTTCTCCGTGCGCACCCGGTGCAGCGTGGGATGCGCGGCGACCTGCGCGTAGGTGACCGCGACGCCGCGGTAGTCCGACGACGTGACGCCGGTGGTGTTGCGGAAGTTCGAGTCGATCGGGATGCCCGCCGCCGCGGCCGAGGCCGCCCACTGGTGCTTCAGGTGCTCGGTCGGGGTGACGATCGTGACCGCCTCGACGGTCCGGTCCGACAGCAGTTCGGCGGCGATCCGGAGGCCGAAGACGGTCTTGCCCGCGCCCGGCGTCGCGACCGCGAGGAAGTCCTTCGGCTTGCTCGACAGGTACTTCGTGAGCGCTCGGCGCTGCCAGGCGCGCAGCGGGCGCGCGGTGGAGTCCGTCGCTGCGGGCGGCGCCCCGAGGACCGGCTGGGTCGTCTCGGACAAAACTCGGTTCACCCCCTCCTCGGGCCGCTCGGCGCGGCCGTGACGTGCGAAAACCCCCACTGTGGCACCGGCTTCGCCGCCGGGCGCCGCGATGAGGGCACGTCGGCCAGCTTACCTTCCGAGTCCCCGGGCGCCCGGCACCGCCACGGGTGGTGTCCTCCGACACGCCCCGTCTCGGCGGGGGTGACGAGCCAAAACCGCGCGCATGGACCATGCTGGGACACACCATGGGCGAGGTGACACCGGACGCCGGCGAGGCAGTGCCGAACGGCGAGGCAGTGCCGAAGAAGAGCGTGCCGGAGAAGACCGTGCGCAGGGGGCCGTGGCGGCTCCTGACCCGCACGCTCGCGAAAGCGTGGGACGGCAACATCTTCTCCGAGGCCGCCGAGGCGGCCTTCTGGCAGACGCTGTCGCTCCCGCCGCTGCTGCTCGGGCTGCTGGGCAGCGTCGGCTTCATCGGCGAGTGGTTCGGCCAGAACGTGGTCACCGCGGTGCACGACCGGATCATCACCTTCAGCCACACGATCTTCAGCGCGAACGCGGTGCAGGAGATCATCGAACCGACGGTGAACAGCATCCTCACCGTCGGCAAGGGCGAGATCGTGTCGGTGGGCTTCGTGATCTCGCTGTGGGCGGGTTCGTCGGCGATGTCGTCGTTCGTCGACGCGATCACCGTCGCGCACGACCAGTACGGCGTCCGCAACGAGGTGTGGCAGCGGATTTTCGCGCTGCTGCTGTACCTGTGCGCGCTGATCGGGCTCGTGATCGGGCTGCCGCTGCTGGCGATCGGGCCGGACCTGCTGCCGGAGTTCTTCCCGGTCGACTGGCGGCCGACGGTCTCGTCCTGGGTCGGCACGCTCTACTACCCGGTGCTGGGCGTGATGATCGCGCTCGCGCTGACGACGCTGTACAAGCTCGCGCTGCCCCGCCGGCTGCCCTGGCACCGCGGCCTGCCGGGCGCGATGCTGGCCGGCGTGGTCTTCCTGGTGTCGAGCATCGGGCTGCGGATCTACCTGAACTGGATCACCAAAACCGGCTACACCTACGGCGCACTGGCCGCGCCGATCGCGTTCCTGCTGCTGATGTTCTTCATCGGCCTCGCGGTGGTCGGCGGCGCGTACTTCAACAGCGCGATCCAGGAGCTGTGGCCCGCGAAGGCGACCCGGCGGCAGCGGCGCAAGTGGCGACGGCTGGAGATGGAACGCGCGAACGAGCGGATGAGAGCCGAGGAGGGCCGTCGCCTGTGGGACCGCACGACGATGCCGTTGCGTCGGCCGAAGCGGCATTCCGAAGACGACTCCGCCGAGTCCGGCGCTGATCGCGGCGAATCGAACGGCGCCGAGGTGAACCACTCGGGATCGGAGACCGTGCAGCTCCCGAGGCCCGAGCGTGCGGCCGAGGAGCGAACCGGTTCCGAGCCGTCTCCCGGCCCGGAACCGCGCCAGCACCGCCCGCGCCAGGGCTGACCTCAGCCCTGGCGGAACCGCCACGTCTTGCTGTCGAACGCGATGCAGATGCTCGGCGACATCACCACCACGCGAAGGGTCCCGTCGCGCTCGTCGTAGTCGATGCCCTCGACCTCGAAATTGCCGCTGCAGCCGCTTTGCAGCGGGAGCTGGCCAAGCGAAGTGACATGCCCGGTGACGTCCGAACCGGAGACCGAGCCGGAGAGATCGACCTGCAGCAACGGTTTGGTGGTGCCGAAGAGGCTGCCGTCCGGGTCGTCGGAGGAGCACATGAGCCGGGTGGCGGTGACGAAATCGCAGCCCTGGACGTCGCGCACCGGGTGGTCGAGCCGGATCGCCGACGCGTACGGCAGGTTCTGGCCGGGATCGGTGGCCGCGACGCCGGGCATCGGGTAGACGAGCAGGCGGTCCATCGTGCCCCACTCGCCGGAGACGAGCCAGCGCGCGTCGGGCGACACCGCGGCGAACGAATTGTTGTTGGCCTCCCACGATTCCAGTGCGTGCTGGTAGTCGGCGCGGGAGCCGTCCGGGGCCTCGACGCGGAAGAGTTTCGCGCCGCGGTCGTCGCGCTGGTAGGGCTCCACGTACCAGCCCTTCGCGGATCCCGGGTCGCCGATGTGGTTCCAGCCCTTCGCGGCCAGGCCCGGGTCGACCGTGCCGATGCCGGTGTAGCGGATGCTGGTGCCCGAGGGGCGTTCGACGGTGGCGAGGCCCTGGCTCTCGTCGAGCGGGCGGGCCCGGTCGGAGCCGACGGCGGTCCATCCGGTCACCGCGTCCGCGGCGCCCGCCGCGACGGCGCTGAAGGCGGACAGCAGGACGACGAGGGAGAGCACGATCCCGGTTGCGCGCATGCGAGGACACTCCTGCGGGGAGGCGACTGGCCGGACTGCAGGTCTACCAGTTCCTCCCCGGGTGCACAGCCACCGAGTGAAGGATTTTCACCTTTGTTCCCGCGCACCGGGACGCGCGGGAAGGATCAGTCGTCGCCGCCGGGACGGAGGCCCTCGTAGATCTTCTTGCACTTGGGGCAGACCGGGGAACCCGGCTTGGGCGACTTCGTGACCGGGAAGACCTCGCCGCAGAGCGCCACGACGTGCGTGCCCATGACCGCGCTCTCGGCGATCTTGTTCTTGCGCACGTAGTGGAACATCTTCGGCGAGTCGTCGTCGGTCGACTCGGTGCGGTCGGTCTCCGGCTTGGTCAGCGTTTCGGTGCTCACCCCACCATCATGCCTCAGCGCCGCGCCCGCGGTCATGCCCGGCTAGGCTCGTCTGACCTGCCAAGGGACCCCACAGGAGCCCGGATGCCGCACGAGTCCGCACCCCGCTGGCACAGCGCGCTCACCCGCCTCGGCGGCGACCACCACGTCGGCCAGGACGCCTGGGCCGACCTGGAAACGCGCTACACCGAACCGCACCGCCGCTACCACGACCTCGCCCACGCCACTGCCGTCGCGCAGGACGCGGAGCAGCTTGCGGCCGAGTTGCGCTTCCACGAACGCGCTGTCGTCGTCCTCGCCGCGTGGGCACATGACGTGGTCTACGACGCCGTACCCGGCCAAGACGAACAACGCAGCGCGGAATGGCTTCGCCGCTGGCTCACGCGCGCGGGGGTTGCCGACGCGCACATCGACCAGGCCGAAGCCCTCGTCCTCGCCACCGCAGCCCACGAAGCCCCCGAAGGCGACTTCGCCGCAGCAGCCCTCCTCGACGCCGACCTAGCCATCCTCGGCGCACCGCCCGCCGTGTACGCCGCGTACGTGGACAACGTGCGTCAGGAGTACGCGCGCTACCCCGACGACGCCTGGGCGACCGGACGCGCCGCCGTCCTGGAAAGCCTTCTCGCGCGCCCGGCGCTGTACCTCACCGAAAGCGCCCGCTCACGCTGGGAAGCCGCCGCGCGGCAGAATCTGCAGGCAGAGCTGACCCGATGCCGCAGCGCACGCGGCGATCACAGATGATGTCCGTTCGTGACCACCCAGACCACTCCCCTGTTCGTCCACGAGGAAGTCGCCTCGGCGTTGCGTGACGGTCACCCCGTCGTCGCCCTCGAGAGCACGATCCTTTCGCACGGCCTCCCGTATGGACGGAATCTCGACGTCGGCCGCCGCATCGAGCAGACCGTGCGAGACGGCGGCGCCGTGCCGGCCACCATCGCCGTGCTGGACGGACGGCCCGTCATCGGCCTCTCCCCCGCCGAGTTGGAGCGCGTCTGCGCCCCCGACGCCAATCTGGACAAGCTGTCCCTGCGCGACCTTGGCCCCGCGGTCGGCCTCGGCCGTTCCGGCGCCACGACTGTCGCGGGCACCTCCGCGCTCGCCGCGGCAGCCGGAATCGGCGTCTTCGCCACCGGCGGCCTCGGCGGCGTGCACCTGGGCGCGGCGCAGAGCTGGGACGTCTCGGCAGACCTCGGCGTCCTCGCCAAGGTGCCGACCGTGGTCGTGTGCTCCGGCGTGAAGTCGGTCCTGGACATCCCCGCCACGCTCGAGGTGCTGGAAACGAACTCGGTGCCCGTCCTCGGCTACCGCACCGACGATTTCCCCGCGTTCTACCTCCGCTCGTCGGGCCACCCCGTCGGCTGGCGGGTAGACGACCCGAAACAGGCCGCCGCGGTCGTCTCCGCCCACCGCCGCTACGCGAATTCCGGCGTCCTGCTGACCAATCCGATCCCGGAAGAGTCCGAAATGGACCGTGCGCTGCACGACCGCCTGTTGCGAGAGGGTTTGGCGAAACTGGCCGACGCCGACGTCCACGGCGCGGACGTGACTCCCGTGCTGCTGGAACACTTCCACACCGCGAGCGAAGGCGTCAGCATCGACGCGAACGAAGCTTTGGTGCTGTCCAACGCGAAACTGGCGGCCGAAGTAGCGGTGGCCCTGTCGTGACCGGAATCGCAGTAGTCGGCGACGCAGGTCTGGATGTCGTCGCGAGGCACGACCAGCCCCTCCCCCACGGCGGCGACGCCCGAGCCGCGATCCGCTTCACCGGCGGCGGCGCCGGAGCGAACACCGCACTGTGGCTGCGTTCCCTGGGCGCGGAAACCACCCTGATCGCCCGCATCGGCGACGACTCAGGCGGCCGCCTGATCCGGGCCGAGTTGGAGGCCGCGGGCGTCCGTTGCGCCTTCGCGACCGACCCCGAAGCCCCCACTTGCTGCGTAGTAGTCCTAGTTGACGGCGAAGGCCAACGCAGCATGCTCGCCGACCGAGGCGCGAACAAACGCTTCGCCCCCGAAGACGTCACCCCCGAGGCCCTAGCTGGCTCCACGCACCTGCACCTGTCCGGCTATGTCCTGCTGGACCCGTCGTCGCGCCCCGCAGGTCTAGCCGCACTCGCCGCCGCGAAGGAAGCGGGCCTGACCACCTCGGTCGACCCCCAAGCAGCCGCCCACATCCACGACCCAGCAGCCTTCCTGGACGACGTACGCGGCACCGACCTGCTCATGCCGAACACCGAAGAACTAGTCGCCCTAACCGGCTCCGCAGACCCGTCCTCCGCCACCGAACTGCTGAACACCGTCGGCGCGGTCGTCGTCACCGCAGGCCTGGACGGCGCGAGCTGGATTGACAAAACCGGCATTTCGTCAGTCCCCGCAGTAGAAACCACCTGCGTAGACTCGACCGGCGCAGGCGACGCCTTCGACGCAGGCGTCCTCACCACCTGGCTAGCCGGAAAGTCCACAGTGGACGTCCTGCGCACCGGCACCCGGCTAGGCGCACTGGCAGTAAGCCGCATCGGCCCCCAACCCTGAGAGATCCGCCGCCACATTGGGCGCATCCCACGCACCCAATGCCACATTGGGGCGCTAGCCCCGACCCCCCGCCAACCGCAGCCGATGCACCCGACCTCGAGGCACCCAGCCCTCCCCTGACCCCGATACAAAGCCGCCCTGCACAATCAACAATCGGGGTGCCCCACGCAACCACTCAGGGCGCAATGTCGCCCGCCAGGGCGACGAGCCGAAAAACCGGGGACCCTACCCGTCGATCACCCGATGCTTCCGCCCCTCAATAGCCCGAGCATCCCGCGAATACCGACTGACCTTCTCCGACTTCCGAGGCGGCCGGTCATTCGCGATCAACACCGCGATCCAAGGCAACGGCACCGAAATAACCAAAAACAAAATAGCCAGCCACCACGTGTGATAAGTCAACCCGGCCAGCACCAGGCAGGGAATCCGGCACACCATCATGATGACGTACTTCCGCTTCCGCGCCGCCAGCTGATCGTCCAGCGACGGCTCGGCCTCGGTGATCAACACAGGCTCGGGGCGGGGATCGGCTCCGTGGGGTGCGTTCACAGCACCACCTCCGCGTTCCATCGTCTCACTCACCGCCCTTCCGCGACACCCGGGCGGCCAAACCGGGACAACGCCGCGACGACCAGCGTCTCGACCCCGGTCCGCAACGTCGGATGCAACACCGGCGCGAACCGGGACGAGTGATTCGAGGGCACGTCAGTCTCGAACCGCCCCTCCGTCATCGCGGTGATCACCTGCTGCGCATCGAACCCGCCGACCAGCCAAAACACCGACGGCACCCCCGCCGCCCGCCCGAACTCGCTGAAGTCCTCACTGCCGGTGACCAACGGCGCGGGCATCGTCGCCTCCGCCCCGAAGTGCCCGCGAAACACCTCAGTCAACTCATCCGACGCGGCGGCGTCATTGGCAGTGACCGGATAGGACGCCACGACCTCCACGGTAGGCGGCTGAGGCGCTCCCGCGGCCGCCGCTTCCCCGTTCACAATCCGCTCAATCGCCTTGCGCAGCCGCACCAGCACAGCGTCGTCGAAGGCCCGGGTATTGACCTCCAGCACGGCGTGGTCAGCAATCACGTTCGCCGCGGTCCCGACGTGCATCGAGCCGACAGTCACCACCGCGGGCTCAGTCGCCGCGATCTCCCGCGACACGATCGTCTGCAGTTTGAGCACCACGGACGCCGCCAGCACCGCCGGGTCGACCGTGGTTTCCGGCCGCGACCCGTGTCCGCCGCGACCGTGCAGGGTGATCCGCAAGGTGTCGGTCGCCGCCATGATCACGCCCGGACGCGTCAACACCCACCCGGCGGGACCAGGCACGATGTGCTGCCCGAAGACCACGTCGGGACGGCCGACCCGGTCGAAAAGCCCGTCGCGGACCATCCCCGCGGCACCGTCTCCGGCCTCTTCCCCGGGCTGGAACAGCGCGAGCAACGTGCCGGACCACTGCTCCCGCGAAGCCGCGAGAAGGTGCGCGGCCCCGGAGAGCCACGTCGCGTGCATGTCGTGGCCGCAGGCGTGCATCAGCGGCACCTCGCGACCCTCGGAGTCGACGCCGCGCGCAGTGCTCGCGTACGAGAGGCCCGTCTGCTCCTCGACCGGCAACGCGTCGATGTCCGCACGAAGCAGCACAGTCGGTCCTTCGCCGTTGCGCAGGACGCCGACGACGCCGGTGCGACCAATGCCGGTGTGCACCTCGAAGCCGTCTTCAGTCAGCCGTCGGGCCAGCTCCGCTGCCGTACGGGTTTCGGTGAACGCCAGCTCGGGATGACGGTGCAGATCGACGTACAGCGCTTCAAGCTCCGGCAGTGCCGCTTCAAGAGGAGCCAGGACACGCTCGGTGGTCTCGGTGGTCACGATGCTCATCGTGGCAGGCTTACCCACCGTGAGCACGAACACGCCTCTTCCTGACCTTTCCGACGACGTCTGCGCGCGGCTGCGCGAAGCGTTCCGACGCACCGGCTACGACGCGGACGGAGTCGTCGACGCGCTCGGCGGCGCGGCGCACACGGCACTCGGCCGAGGCGAGCCCGAACCCGCCCGCCGCGCGAGCCACGACGCGGGCGACCTAGGCGTCTTCATCCGGCTGTTCCTGCTCGGTCTCGCCGAGCCGGAGAAGACGGTCTCGTCGGCCTTCGCGCCGCTCAGCGCGGAGGACGCGGTGGCCGCGGGCATCCTGCGGACCGCCGGGGACGAGTTCCGCGCCGCGCTCGACATCCGCCCGCACGGCGACGACGACGGTTCGTGGTGGGTCGTCTCCGACCTCGACGCCGACATGCTCGGCCACGTCGTGCCCGAGGACCACGTGCTCGGCGTCGGGCACGCGTCGCTGAGCCTGATCCGCGCGACCAGCCGCCGCCCGGTCGGCACTCTGCTCGACCTGGGCACCGGCAACGGCGTCCAGGCGCTGCACGCGACCCGGCACGCGCAGCGGGTCACCGCGACCGACGTGTCGGCCCGCGCGCTCGCCCTTGCGGCGGGCACGTTCCGGCTGAACGAGCTGGAGGTCGAACTGCTGCGCGGCGAGTGGTTCGCGCCGGTCGCGCGCCGCCGGTTCGACCAGATCGTGTGCAATCCGCCATTCGTGGTCGGTCCGCCTCGCGTCGACTACACCTACCGCGACTCCGGGCTGGCCGGCGACGACGCGAGCGCGCTGGTCGTCCGTCAGCTGCCGAGCTTCCTCAACGACGGCGGCACCGGTCAGCTCCTCGCGTCCTGGTTGCACCGTCGCGGCGAAGACTGGGGCGACCGCGTCGCGCGCTGGCTGCCGCCTGAGACCGACGCGTGGTTCGTACAGCGCGACGTCGCCGATCCCGGGCTGTACGTCGGCACCTGGCTGCGCGACGAAGGCATCGACCCGCGCTCGCCCGAAGGCCGCGCCAAGGCTGCGGCGTGGCTCGACTGGTTCACCGAAAACGACGTACAGGGCATCGGATTCGGCTTCGTGACACTGCGGCGCGCGAACGGTCAGACGCCGACTGTTGTCTGCGAAGACCTCCGACAGGCTTACGACGACCCGCTGGGTCCCGAAGCAGCGAACTGGCTCGACCGCGTCGAGTGGTTGCGTACGCACGGCGACAATGTGTTGGACGTAGCGTTCCGGGTACCCGACACAGTGCTGCTTGAACGCGTCGACTCTCCCGGCGACGAAGGCTGGGAAACAACCGTGCGGCGGTTGCACCGCACCGACGGACCCGGTTGGCAGCACGAGGTCGACGAACTCACCACGCGCCTTCTCGCGGGTTGCCGCGGCGCGCTGCCGCTGTCGGATTTGCTGGAGCTGCTGTCCGCCGCGCAGGGCCTCGATTCGGCCGAACTGACCGCCGCCGCGTTGCCGATCGTCCGCGAACTTGTGCGGCACGGCATGCTCGTGCCGGGCTCGCCGCAGTGAGGGCGGTGGCGGCGCGGGTCACCCGCGCGAGCGTGACCGTCGCGGGGGAGATCGCCGGAGAGATCAAGGAACCCGGACTGCTCGTGCTGCTGGGCGTGCACCGGGACGACGATCCCGGCAAAGCCGAAACGATGGCCCGCAAACTGCACGAACTCCGGTTGCTGCGCGACGAGGAATCGTGTGCGACGACCGGGGCGCCGCTGCTCGTGGTGTCGCAGTTCACGCTGTACGGCGACACCCGCAAGGGCCGTCGCCCGTCGTGGACCGCCGCCGCCCGGCCGGAAATCGCCGAACCCCTGGTGGACGCCGTGGTCGCGCAGCTGCGCGCCCGCGGCGCGACCGTCTCGACCGGACGGTTCGGCGCGGAGATGGCGGTGGAAAGCGTGAACGACGGCCCGTTCACCGTTCTCATTGAGGTCTAGACCACAGTGGAGAAGGCCGCGTAACATCGAAGGCACGGAGCGCGATTCGAGCGCATTCCCCGGGGCGCAGCGGTTCTCAGGAAAACCTCAGTTTTGGTGGAGCAACCGCGGGGCGGGTACGGCCGTCCTCATTTCAGCGAACCGGGAACGTTTCACCTTCCCGGGGCGTTGAGACCAGTGTCCAGCCAAGCCGGCTGGGCCCGCGGACACGGGATTCCACAGGCCCCGTTCCCGCAGGCGCCGGCGAGACACGTTCAGCCCGTGACCGGGGAGGCAGAATGTCAGTCCAGACTCTCGAACGCGAAGCGCGCGGGATTCGCGAGCGCGGGATTCCAGCACAGCAGACCGAGGAGCGCGTGAGCGTGGGGGCGCTCACCGACGCCGACCTCGACGCCCAGAGCCCCGCCGCCGACCTGGTGCGCGTGTACCTGAACGGCATCGGCAAGACCGCGCTGCTCACCGCGGCCGACGAGGTCGAGCTGGCGAAGCGGATCGAAGCCGGCGTCTTCGCCCAGCACATGCTCGACACCGCCGAGGACCTCACGCCGCAGCGCCGCAAGGAGCTGCGCGCGCTGGTGCGCGACGGCCACGTCGCGAAGAACCACCTGCTGGAGGCCAACCTCCGGCTCGTGGTGTCGCTCGCGAAGCGCTACACCGGACGGGGCATGCCGCTGCTCGACCTGATCCAGGAGGGGAACCTGGGCCTGATCCGCGCGGTGGAGAAGTTCGATTACTCCAAGGGGTTCAAGTTCTCCACGTACGCCACGTGGTGGATCCGCCAGGCCATCACGCGCGGCATGGCGGACCAGGGCCGCACGATCCGGCTGCCGGTCCACCTGGTCGAGCAGGTGAACAAGCTGGCCCGGATCCGCCGCGACCTGCACCAGCAGCTGGGCCGCGACGCGACGCACGAGGAGCTGAGCGCCGAATCGGGCATTCCGGTGCACAAGATCTCGGACCTGCTCGACCAGTCGCGCGACCCGGTGAGCCTCGACATGCCGGTGGGCACCGAGGAGGACGCCCCGCTGGGCGACTTCATCGAGGACTCGGAGGCGACGGACGCCGAGAGCGCCGTGATCTCCGGCCTGCTGCAGGACGACCTCCGCCGCGTCCTGGCGACGCTGGACGACCGCGAACAGCACGTCATCCGGCTGCGCTACGGCCTCGACGACGGCCAGCCGCGCACGCTCGACCAGATCGGCAAGCACTTCGGTCTCTCGCGCGAACGTGTGCGGCAGATCGAACGCGAGGTCATGGCGAAGCTGCGTCAGGGCGAACGCGCCGACCGGCTGCGGGCCTACGCCAGCTGAGTTTCTTCCCTCTCCGGGGCCGGGTTTTCGGGGCCTGGCCCTTCGGAGCGGGCGGAGAAGCCGGTCAGCGAGCTGATTCGGGCTGACCGCGGCAGGCCGGCCGGGCGTGGGGTCCGGTGCGCCTGGCCGCGGCAAGCACGCGAGACCGGCAGGCCGAGGTTTTCCGTGGGGACCGGGTGGGGACCCGGTCAGGCGGGACGGGAATTCTCGGCCAGGAGATTGTTTCGGTGGGCAGCGGTTCGCGCCGCTGGTTGCGCAAAACCCTCGGTTCGGCTTTCGGACCGGGGGTTTTGTCGTGTCCGGCGCCAATTCCCCGGTTCACCGACTCGCGGAACGCCGCGGGGCCGGATGGCGGGCTGATTCGGGCTGACGCGACTGGCTGACTGGGACTTGCCGTGCCCGGCACCGGACTTCCTCCGCCGGAGGCTGCGGAGACCGGTCAGCGGGCTGAGTCAGGCCGACACAGTTGGCCAACCCGGAAGTTTGCCGTGCCCGGCACCGGATTCCCCCACCCGCCCAACGCCACCAGGACCAGCCCGCAAGCTGATTCGAGCGGACGCGCTGGCCAACCCAGAGTTGCCGTGCCCGGCGCCGGATTCCCCCACCCGCCCAACGCCACGAGGACCACCCCGCAGGCTGATTCGAGCTGACGCGCTGGCCAACCCGGAGTTTGCCGTGGCCAGCACCGGATTCCCCGCCTGCCGCCCCGCGGAACACCGTCGTAATTTGCCGACAAATCGCCACATCAACCCCACCAGCCTCAGCAGCCTCGCCAACCCCTCCTGTCACTCCTGCGCGCAAATTCCTCCTTCCGCGTCCCGATTCCTCCCATTTATCCCGCTTTCCCAGGCACCCACCGCAATCCCGTCACCACTCCGCGCGCCCGATCGTGGAATTCGCCTCTCGTTCGCGTTTGGCGGTTCTGGGCAGTGGGTAGCAAGCGTTCGCGACCCCCGCTGTGCGGCGTCCGGTCAACGCGCCGGCGGTGGTCCCGTCAGTCACGCGGAGCGGATGTGTGCGCATCCGGTCCGCTTTCCCCGGGAGGTCGGGTCCGTCGGGGTGGGCCCGGCCTCCCGACCATGTCCGCCCCATGCCTGCCCGAAAAGCCGCGGAGTGCGCTATCCCACAGCGTCCCCGCGCCCGTGCGACCGGGCGGAACCCGCTGAGTACCGTGAGCCCATCCCGATCAGGGCAAAGGAGCCTCGCTGTGCCGCCCACCACGTTCCAGCACACCGAAGTCCTGCCGCTCGGCAAGGACACCACCACCGAGTACCGGCTGGTCACCGCCGACGGCGTCGAGACCGTCGAAGCCGCCGGGCGGAAGTTTCTGAAGGTCGATCCGGAGGCGCTGACGACGCTCGCGCGCACGGCGATCACCGACATCCAGCACCTGTTGCGTACGTCACACCTGCAGCAGCTGCGCGCGATCGTCGACGACCCCGAAGCCAGCGGCAACGACCGGTTCGTCGCGATGGACCTCCTCCGCAACGCGGCCATCTCGGCCGGCGGCGTGCTGCCGATGTGCCAGGACACCGGCACCGCGATCGTCATCGGCAAGCGCACCGAGGGCGTGCTGTCCGGCGGCGACGACGAGCGCGCGCTTTCGCAGGGCATTTTCGACGCCTATCAGCAGCTGAACCTGCGCTACTCGCAGATGGCCCCGATCAACTTCTGGGAAGAGCGCAACACCGGCACGAACCTGCCCGCGCAGGTCGAGCTGTATCACAAGGACTCCGATTCGGCGGACCCGTCGTACGAGTTCCTGTTCATGGCCAAGGGCGGCGGCAGCGCGAACAAGACGTTCCTGTACCAGGAAACGAAGGCGGTCTTGAACCCGAAGCGGCTCGCCCGGTTCCTGGACGAGAAGCTGCGCAGCCTGGGCACCGCCGCGTGCCCGCCGTACCACCTGGCGATCGTCGTCGGCGGCATGTCGGCCGAGTTCAACCTCAAGGTCGCGAAGCTCGCCTCCGCGCGCTACCTGGACAACCTGCCGACCGAGGGTTCCGAGCTGGGCCACGCCTTCCGCGACCGCGACCTCGAGCAGCAGGTGCTGGAGATGACGCGCCAGTTCGGCATCGGCGCGCAGTTCGGCGGCAAGTACTTCTGCCACGACGTCCGGGTGATCCGCCTGCCGCGGCACGGCGCGAGCTGCCCGGTCGGCGTCGCGGTGTCCTGCTCGGCCGACCGCCAGGCCAAGGCGAAAATCACGAGCGAGGGCGTGTTCATCGAACAACTCGAACGCGACCCGGCCCGCTTCCTGCCGGACGTCACCGAGGACGGCCTGTCCGACGAGGTCGTGTCGGTCGATCTGAACCAGCCGATGGACCAGATCCGCGCACAGCTGGCGCAACTGCCGGTGAAGACGCGTCTGTCGCTGACCGGCCCGCTGGTCGTGGCGCGCGACATCGCGCACGCGAAGATCGCCGAGCGCCTGGACGCGGGCGAAGAGATGCCGCAGTACCTCCGCGACCACCCGGTCTACTACGCGGGCCCGGCGAAAACCCCCGACGGCTACGCGTCCGGCTCGTTCGGCCCGACGACGGCCGGCCGGATGGACTCGTACGTCGCCCAGTTCCAGGCAGCGGGCGGCTCGCTCGTGATGCTGGCGAAGGGCAACCGCTCCAAGCAGGTCACCGCCGCGTGCAAGGAACACGGCGGCTTCTACCTGGGCTCGATCGGCGGCCCGGCCGCCCGGCTGGCGAAGGACTGCATCAAGAAGGTCGACGTGCTCGAGTACGCCGAACTCGGCATGGAAGCAGTCTGGAAAATCGAGGTCGAAGAGTTCCCCGCGTTCATCGTGATCGACGACAAGGGCAACGACTTCTTCTCCGAAACCAGCGAACCAGTCCTGCAAATCAGCTTCCGCTGATCCCCAGGCGCCGAGGTCATCCGGGAAACATCCCGCCCAACCGGGCGAGAGTCTTCTCGATGGCCTCGGCGTTGCGCTGGGGAAACCCCAGCAACCGAATAGCCAGCGGCGACCGCGCAGTAGACCAGTCAAACGTCTCGGTGACTTCGGTCCGCCCGTCCCCGGTCGGCTCAAGCAGCCAACGCCATCGATGCCCAGCGAAGTGCCGCCAGGCAATCAGCCGATTCTCCTCGAACTCGACCACGGTGTTCTGAATCCGGTACGGCGCCCCCATCCGCATCTCCATGCCGAACTGCGCCCCCAACGACAATCGCGCAGGCGCCTTCCCCCGACTGGCCCGCACCGTCCCCGACCCGTCGATCAACGGATGCTGCGCCGGATCAGCAAGCAACGCGAAAATCCGCTCCGGCACAGCAGCGACAACCGCGCTGCGCGAAACCTGGCGAGTTCCCATCACCCAAGCCTAGGACCGCACACCCGGCACTGCCATCGACGCACCCTCAACCAGCCGCCTACTGACCAAGCGTCCACTGTGGACCGCCGCGCCCGAAGTCCCTGAGGGTTCCCCTCACGACCCTCCGCCGGACGTGAAGGGCTCCTTGAGGGAATTAGATTCCCTCAAGGAGCCCTTCACGGACCGCTCCGCGCCGACCCCGCCGGGATCCCCCAAAGCCACATTGGGTGCGTCAGACGCAACGAACGCCACATTGGGTGCGTCCCATGCACCCAATGCCACATTGGGGCGCTACCCGCGACCCGCCCGCCGCCCCACTCAAAGCAACCACACACCCAAGCCGCGCAACAAACCGCCGCCAGTGCACCCAAACACCGGGGGCACCCACCCCTCCCCCATCCCCGATACAAAGCCGCCCTGCGGTTCGGGGGTGCTTGTCAAGGCATCTTTCCCGCCTTGACAAGCACCCCCGAACCGTCAGCACAATCAACAATCGGGGTGCCCCACGCAACCAGGGGCGGGGCAATGTCGCCCCCCAGGGCGACGAGCCGCCCGACCTCACCGAGGCGGAGACTGCTTCAAAACCACAACCCTCTCCCCCAACGGCGCCGCCAGCCCCACCGAAATCACCGGATGCCGCAAATCCATCGTGCACATCTGCCCGGTCTGCGCCTTGGTCTCGCTCAAATCCACCACAACCCGCTGGGCAGTCTGCTCAACAGCCTCCCCGAGCGCATGCCCGCACCCCCCTTCCTCAGCCCGCACCACAAGCACCGTCCCCCCGTTCTCCGAATAAACCTCCTTGGGAAACGTCTTGGGCAACGCGGCCCCGTCCACCCGGTTGTCCGGAACCCGCACCGCCCCCTGCGGAGGATCGAACTGCGGCTTCCCCGGCGGCGGGACCGAAACCGAGGTGCTGGCGCTCGCCGGCGCAGTCTCGGTCCCGGACGCTGGTGCGTTCGCCATGCTCGTCGGACTGCCGCACGCGGCCGCCGCAGTGAGCACCAGGGCCGCGCCCGCCAGTCGTGTCGTTCCGATCAGCTTCGTCGAGTACCTCATGCCCCCTAGACGGACCGACCGCCCGGCCGGGTTGCACCCGATCTTCACGGACCGGGCTTCAGCACCAATTCCCGCCCGCCCAGCGGCGCGGCCAGCCGCACCGGCAACGAAATCTCCCGCACGTGCATGGGACACATCTGCCCGTGCGGGGCCTTGGTAATCGTCACCAGCACGACGACCTGGGCAGCCGTCTGCTCCCCCGCCTTCGCGCTGATCTTGTCGCATCCGCCCTCCTCAGCCTGGATCACCACTACCGAGCCACCCTCCGCGAGCGTGACGTCGTGGGGATACCCAGCCGGAAGCGCCGAAGCATTGACCTGCCCAGCCGCGGGCGCGGTGTCCCCAGGCGGCACGCCCTGAGTAGGACGGCTCTTCGGCGGCCCGGACACCGGCGGCGGCACAACCGACGGCGAAGACGACGAAGGCGGCGGCGAGGACGCCGACACCGAACTGGACGGCGGCCCCGAGGAAACCGGCGCAGCCACGGTTCCGTTGCCCCCGCACGCCGCGACCGTCAGCAGCAGCGCGCTCGCTCCCACGATTTTCCCTGTAGTCCGCATGCACCGCGGACGGAATCGCGGCGCGTGAGGTTGCATCGGGGCGGGAAAAACTATTTCACCGGGCCGAAGCCTTCCCCCGCACGAGCCCCAGCAGCACCACTCCGGCCAGCGTCACCACCAGCAACAGCACCGTGCTCGCCGACGCGAGAAACACCTGGCCTCGGTCGGTGAGGGAGAAAATGGTCGCCGGGAGCGTTCGCCAGTCCGGCGGATAAAGCATCATCGTCGCTCCCAATTCGCCCATCGACATCGCCAGCGCCAAACCGGCCGAAGCCGACATCGCGGGCAGCAGCACCGGCAGCCGGACTCGCAGCAACACCCGCAACGGACGCGCGCCGAGACTCGCCGCAGCCTGGGCGAGCAGCGGGTCGACGCGTTGCAGCGCAGCCGAAACCGTGCTGTACGCGAAGGGCAGCAGGATCATCAGGTGTCCCGCCAGGACGATCCAGCGCGTGCCGTTGAACGCGATCGGCGGACGGCTGAACGCCACCAGCAACGCGAGCCCCAGCACCACCGACGGCACGGCGATCGGCAGGTGGAACAGCGAATCCGCGATCCGGCGCAGCCGCGGCGGCGCGGGGTCGACGGCCAGCGCGGCCCAGGTCCCGATCACCACCGAGACCAGCGACGTGAGCACGCCGGTCTGCACGCTCACCGACAGGCTCGCGAAAGTCTCACCGGACAGCGCCTCGGCGTAATGCGCCCCGGTGAGCCCGCTGGGCAGCACGCCGGTCCAACTCCCGGCGAACGACGCCAGCACGATCATCACCAGCGGCGCGGCCACCACCCCGAGGAAAACCACGCCGAACACCAGCCACACCAGCAATCGGCTACGCCGCGTCCACAGCAGCACGACGCCCTCCCTTCCCGACCACTCGCCGGTAAACCGCGTAGAGCACCAGCGAAAGCACCACGTTCACCACCGCGACCACCGACGCGGCCGGGAAGTCGAACGTGACGATTCCCTTGCCGTACACCAGCATCGGCAACGTCGAGACGCCCTTGGCGCCGAGGAACAGCACGATGCCGAACTCGTTCATCGTCAACAGCAGCACCAAACATGCCCCGGAAGCGAGCGACGGCAACGCTTCCGGCAGCACCACGCGCCACAGCACGCGACCCGGCCGCGCGCCGAGGCTCGCCGCCACGTCCAGCTGCGCCGACGGAACTTGGCTGAACGCGGCGAGCGCGGGCCGCATCACGAACGGCGTGTAGAAGGTGATCTCGGCGAGCAGCACGCCCCACGGCGAGTACAGAAATCCAGCGGTCCCGAAGACCCCGGCACCGCCGTAAAGGAAGGTGAAGGCCAGCGCGATCAGGAACGACGGGAACGCCAGCACCGTGTCCACCAGCCGGGCCAGCAGCGTCGCGCCGGGGAACGGGACGAACGCGACAACCAGCGCGAGAAATCCGCCGAGCAGCACGCAGCCGACCGTCGAACCCAAGGCCAGCAACACCGTCTGCCACACCGCGCGGCCGAACTCCGGCGACGACAGCACCTGCGTCCACACCGAAAGCCCGAAACTGCCGTCCTGCGCGGTGAACGACTGCAGGAGCACCAGCACCAGCGGATAGCCGAAGAACCCGGCGACCACGATCGCGGGCGGGAGCAGCCAGCCGATCCGGTACCGGCGGGGCCGCGTACCGCGGCGAACCGGGGCGACCGCGGCGGCGCCGAGGGCGAGGCCGGTCATCCGCCCACCCCCACCAGCGGGCAACCGTCCGGAATGGACACTCCGACGCGGTCGCCGACGGCGGGCAGCACCGGGCTGTCCGGCACCTCGGCGCGGATGTCGCAGACCTCGTCGGTGAGCCGCAGGTCGAGCCGGTATCCGGAACCGCGCCACTGCACGCCGCGCACCAGCGCCGGGAAGGTGTCCGGACCGGGTTCGCCGACCGAAATGCGGTGCGGC
This sequence comes from Amycolatopsis sp. AA4, assembly GCF_002796545.1. Lineage (GTDB taxonomy): Bacteria > Actinomycetota > Actinomycetes > Mycobacteriales > Pseudonocardiaceae > Amycolatopsis. The sequence continues at coordinate 2,230,977 of NZ_CP024894.1, read as the reverse complement.
CGCACGCCGAGCGCCACCGGACGCTCCGGCTGAAGCGTGCCGGACGGTTCGGCGGACAGCTCACGCCCGGCCAGCCGGACCGTCGCGACCGTCCCGTCGGCACGGACCAGTTCGACCGGGATCAGGTTCGCCGCGCCGAGGAAGCTCGCGGTGAACTCGGTGGCCGGACGGCGGTAAAGCTGTTCGCACGGACCGAGTTCCACCAGCCGGGAGTCGCGCAGCACGGCGATCCGGTCGGCGAGCGCGAGCGCTTCGCTCTGGTCGTGCGTGACGTAGATCAGCGTCGTATCCGGCAATTCGGCCCGCAACCGCAGCAGTTCCGCGACCATGTCCTCGCGCAGCGCGGCGTCCAATGCGGACAGCGGCTCGTCCAGCAACAGGACATTCGGCCGGATCGCGAGCGCCCGCGCCAACGCGACCCGCTGCTGTTGCCCACCGGACAGTTCGCGGGGATACCGGCGCGCGTACTCGCTCATCCCGACCAGTTCCAGCACCTCGCCGACCCGCCGCGTGACGTCGGCCCGGCGCATCTTTCGCGCCTTCAGTCCAAACGCGACATTGTCGGCGACGCGCTGGTGCGGGAACAGCGCGTAACTCTGCACGACTACGCCGAGGCCACGCCGATGCGGCGGCAGGTCGGTGACGTCCTGGCCGTCGAGCAGCACCCGGCCGGCGCTCGGCCGGAGGAACCCGGCGAGCGCCTTGAGCGCGGTCGACTTGCCGGAACCGGACGGTCCCAGCAGCGCGAGCGTTTCGCCGCGCGCTACCGAGAGATCCAGCGGCGCAAGCGCTTGCGTCGCTCCGAAGTGGACGGATACGCCGCGGAGCTCCACTGCCGGAGTCACTGCCCGGTGGCCTTCCGGTACGCGGCGAGGTCGGCGTCGAGACGGCCGAGGACGGCGTTCCAGTCCGGCGTCCAGATGTCCACTCCGGACATCGCGGCGGCGATCTTCTCCGCCTTGGGGCCCTGCGGTTTGACGTCGGAACGGGCCGGGATGCCGTACGCGTCGCTGGCCTTCGCCTGGGTTTCCGGCGAGAACAGGAAGTCGAGCAGCTTGCGCGCGTTGTCCGCGTGCGGCGCGTTGTTGACCAGACCGGCGAAGTACGGCAGCGCGAAGGTGGACCGCTTGCCCTGCGCGTCGGCCGGGAAGAACACCGAGAACCCGCCGCTCTTGTCGATCTCGGCGAGGTTCATCTGCAGGTCCCCGTTCGCGACGAGCACCTCGCCCTTCGCCACCTTCGGCTGCAGCTTGCCGGTGGAGGACGACGGCCCGACGTTGTTCGCCTGCAGCTTGCCGAGGTATTCGAGCGCGCCCTGGTCGCCGAAGACGTGCTGGGCCTGCAGCAGCACCGCGGTGCCGTCGCCCGCCTCGCCCGGCGTCGAGTACTGGAGCTTGCCCTTGTACTTCGGGTCGAGCAGGTCGTTCCAGGTCTTCGGGGCCGGGTTCGCCTGCTGCGGGTTGTAAATGAAGCTGAGGTAGTTGTTCATCAGCGCGTAGTAGCGGCCCTGCGGGTCCTTCTGCGCGGCCGGGACCTGGTCGACGCCCTTCGGCGCGGACGCCGCGAGCAGGCCCTCCTTCGCTGCCTGCTGGACGAACGGCGGGAGCGTCACGAGGACGTCGGCCTGGGTGTTGGCCTTTTCCTTGCCCACGCGCGAAACGACCTCGGCGGATCCGGCGGTGACGGCCTGGACGGTGATGCCGGTTTGCTGCTTGAACTCGGCGAACCGGGCGTTGTACCAGTCCTCCAGCCCGTCCGCGGTGTACACGGTGACGGTCTGGTCGCCGGACGCGCCGCCCGCCGTGCCGCCGCACGCGGACAGCAGGCCGGCGAGGGTCGCGACGAGAGCGACGATGGTCGCTTTCCGGATTCTCATGACTGAGTGGCTCCTTCGAGTACGGCGGGGAGGGCGGAGACGGAGTCGAGAACGTGAGTGGCGCGCGCGGCTTCCAGCTCGCCGCGGTCGCCGGCGCCGGTGAGCACTCCGGCGACGATTCCGGCGCCGGCGGCGAGGCCGGTCCGGACATCAGCGGGGGTGTCGCCAACGACCGCGATGTTGCGCATGTCGGTGACCTGCAGCTTCAATGCGGCAGCGAGGACAAGGTCGGGATACGGACGGCCGCGCACGCCGTCGCCGGGAGCGAGCGCGAGGTCGGCGAGGTCGGGCCAGCCGAGTGCATCCAGAAGGGCGCGCTGGGTCATGGGTGCGAAGCCCGTGACGAACGCGACGCGGACGCCCTTCTCCCGCAGGCCGCGGATGGTTTCTTCCGCACCCGGGACCGGCTTGCACTCCCCGGCCGCGACCAGCCGTCCGTACGAGCCTTCGAATTCGGCGTTCGCGCGCTGGGCGAGGTCTTCGTCGCCGAGCAGCGCGCGGAATACGGTGATCTTCGACTGGCCCATGGTTTCCCGGACGTAGTCGAGCATTCCCGCGTACCGTTCGTCCTCTTCGGACACTCCGGCGGCGGCGATCGCCGCGGTGAACGCGCGTTCGACCAGTCCGTCGTCCGCGACGGTCGTTCCGGCCATGTCGAACACGACGAGTTCGGTGGTCACCAGTCCAGCTCCTTTGCGGTGTCTTCGGCGATTGCGGGCGAGCAGGTCATCCCCCGGCCGCCAGGGCCGGTGACGAGGAAAGCGTTGCCGGACAGGCGTTCCCGGTGCACGACCGCGGCCTGGTCGGTCGCCTGGGCATACACGCCAGCCCAGCGACGGCGGATCTTCGGCAGCGGTCGGCCGAACAACGCGGCCGCCACTTCGGCGAGGTGTTCGTACGGGTCTTCGGTGACGTCGAAGGAAAACGGCTGCTCGTACTCGTGTGTGTCGCCGATGGTGAGCGAGCCGTCGCGACGCTGCACCATCAGCAGTTGCATCGCGTTCTGCGCGGCGACTTCGCCCTGCGGCTGGCCTTCGTTCATCGCGTCCAGCGCCGTGCCGCGGTACGCCGGGTAGTACCGGAAGCTGTCGCCGTCCGCGACGCTGGTGGGCAACGGTTCGCCGAGCGGTTCGGTCTGCGCCATCTGCAGCCGGACCCGCCGCACCGGGATCTCGCCCGCGATCTCGCGGACCAGCCCGCCGAGCCACGCGCCGGTGCAGAACACCACGACGTCGCCCTCGTGCCGCTCGCCGTGATCGTCGACCACGCCGTTTTCCGTCAGGTTCCGCACCTCACGGCCGGGCAGCCAGCGGTAACGACCGCTCGCTGCGAGCGCTTCCCGGAGCGCAGGCTGCGCGGTCCGCGGTTCGACCGCCGCGTCTCGCTCGCACCACAACGCGCCGGTGAAATCGCCGCGCAGAGCCGGGTTCAGCGCCCGGGTCTCCTTCGCGTCGAGGAGTTTGAAGCCGCGCTCCGCCGCCTCCGGCCCGGCGACGACCTCCTGCGCGACGGCCAATTCGGCGTCGGTGCGGATAACGGTCAGCGAGCCGTTGGGCCGAAACCCGAGCGCGGGCACACGTTCGCCGATCCGCTCCCACAGCTCGCGGGCGCGCACCGCCGTCTCCAGCTCCGGACCAGCGGCCCGGCCGCCGACCCAGACCAGCCCGAAGTTGCGGACGGACGCTCCGCGCGCCTCCGGCTCGCGTTCGAGCTGGAGGACTTCGTGGCCGCGTTCCACGGCCTGCCAGGCGTGCTGCGTGCCGAGCACGCCGCCGCCAACGATGAGGATTCGCACGGCCGCAACAGTCGCCGCCCGCGCTCAACAGAGCCTGTCGGCACGGGGAACGCCAGGTGAAGCAGCCTCGAATATTGGACCGGATGAGTTACCGTTCCGTTATCTTCACAGGCGACCCGCGGCGACGAAGACGCATACCCCCAGGATCACGACATTCGCCGCGACGTTGCGGTACTCCGCCGGCCGGTGCTCCGTGACTGCCAGCCGCCAGTGCCCCGCCATCGCGCCGATCATCACCACAGCCAGGCCGACCGCCGCCCACCCGGTGAGCATCGGGGCGATCCCGGTCAGCCGGGGCAGGATCAGGCCGAGCACCGCGGCGAGTTCGCAGATCGCGGCGAAGCGCACGACCGGCATCGGATACGCGGCCACGCCGGTTTGCCCGGTCTCGAGCAGCCGTTGCCGCGACATCGTCGACTTCAGCACCCCGGACAAAGCGAAAAGCAAGGCCAGCGCCGCCTGAGCGGTCCACAGTGCGATCTCCATGGTTCGTTCCCTCCGTTCGATGAGGAGGGAACGAACCGGCGGCACCGGATGTGACAGCTACTCGACGCGGTTCAGCCGCGTCACGAAACTCAGCCGGTCCCCGCGGTAAAGCGAGCGGACCCGTTCGAACGGCTCGCCGTCCGGGCCCCACGACACGCGGTGCATCAGCAGCATCGGCAGCGCCGGATTCGTGCCGATGAGCAGCGCCTCGCGGGGCGTCGCGAGCACTGTCTCGACGCGCTCCTCGGCCCCGTCGAAGACCACGCCCAGTTCGTCGCGCAGGTATGCGTACAGCGACTGCTCCGGGTCGAAATCCTCCAGCAGCTCGGGGAACTTGTCGGCGCGGAGAAAGGTCGATTCGAGGCCGACGCGTTCGTCGTCGGCGAGCAGGACGCGTTCCAGGTGGAGCACTTCGGCGGCCGGTTCGATCCGCAGGTCGGCGGCCAATCCGGTGCCCGCGGCGCGGCGTTCGAGCGTGATCAGCGTGCGGCCGGGCCGGATTCCCTGGCGGCGCAGGCCTTCGGTGTAGCTGACGAGCGCGAGCGGCTGCACCAGCTTCGGCGGAGCGACGTACGTGCCGCTCCCCTGCCGTCGTGACAGCCTGCCTTCGAGGACCAGCTCGCCCACCGCCTGCCGGACCGTCGCGCGGGAGACCTCGAACCGTTCGCACAGTTCGCGTTCCGTGGGCAGCGCGCTGCCTTCGCCCAATTCGGCGATGACGGCCAGCAGTTCGACCTTCACCGCGTAGTAGCGCGGCACGCGGCCGTGATCGGGGATGCCGTCGCGGACCGGTCCGTCGGCGGACAGGCGGGACAGCGGCGAAGACGTGGGCACGAGACCCGAGCCTATGCCAGACGGACGGCGCGTGGTTCGCTGTCTCGCGAACTGACCCCACGGGAGGACCCCGCAATGCCTTTGGCCCGCAGGCTCGGCCTGGCCGACGCCGTTTTCATCGGACTCGGTTCGATGATCGGCGCCGGCGTTTTCGCCGCGTTCGCCCCGGCCGCGCGTGCCGCCGGGTCGGGATTGCTGCCCGCGCTCGCCGTGGCCGCGCTGGTCGCCTACTGCAACGCGACTTCCTCCGCCCGGCTTGCCGCGCGGTACCCGGAATCCGGTGGCACCTATGTGTACGGACGCGCTCGCCTGGGTGAATTTTGGGGATACCTGGCGGGTTGGGGCTTCGTCGCCGGGAAAACGGCGAGCTGCGCCGCCATGACGCTGACCGTGGTCGCGTACGCCGCGCCCGGTCTCGGCCAGCCTTGGCGGAGCCTGCTCGCGGTGGGCGTGATCGGGTTGATCACCGGAGTGAACTACCTCGGCGTGCACCGGTCGGCGTTAGCTACCCGGGTGATCGTTTGTGTCACCCTCTTGGTGCTCACCCTGTTCGCGGTTTTCGGATTGTCCGGCCCGCACGTTTCCCCGTGGACCCCGTTTCACGGCGGCGGAATCCTCGAAGCGGCCGGATTGATGTTTTTCGCGTTCGCCGGTTATGCCCGGCTGGCCACGCTGGGCGAGGAAGTCCGCGACCCGGCGCGCACGATTCCGCGGGCCATTCCGCTGGCTTTGGCACTCACGCTTGTGGTGTACGCCGTGGTGGCGGTGGTGCTGCTGGTGACCTTGGGGCCGGACGGGATCGGAACGAGTTCCGATCCGCTCGCCTCGGCGGTGCCGTGGCTGTCTCCGGTGATTCGGATTGGTGCCGTGGTGGCCGCGTCGGGTTCGTTGCTGGCCTTGGTGCTGGGCGTTTCGCGGACGACGCTCGCGATGGCTCGCGACGGGCATCTGCCGCGGTTCTTGACCGCGGTGCATCCCCGGTTTTCGGTGCCGCACCGGGCCGAGCTGACGGTGGGCGTGGTGGTCGCGGTACTGGCGACGACGACAGATTTGCGTGGTGCGATCGGGTTTTCTTCCTTCGCGGTGCTCGCTTATTACGCGGTAGCGAACGCTTCCGCGTTGACGCTTCGCCGGGACGAGGGAGCAGCGCCGAAGGTGGTCGCGATCGCCGGTTTGACGGGGTGCGCGGTGCTGGCGTTCAGCTTGCCGATCGCCTCGGTGCTCAGCGGGTGTTCGGTGCTGGGACTGGGCGCCGTGGCGTACTTGGTGCGCCGCCGAGCGGTCGCGCGCTGAGTTTGCTTGCCCTGCGCGAAAGTCCCCCTCGCTCCGCGCCCGGCCGGTTACTCCGATAATCACGCTTTCGCAGGTCAACGCCGCTTTTTCCGGTTCACTCCGAGGCCGAAATATGCCGGATCCGGTGAAGAATCCGAAAGAGCCGAAGAAAGTTGGTTGTCCACTTACCGCCGCTCTGGTGTAGTCGGTTCGTCACCGCACGACACCTCCCCGCCCCCGGGAGCGGAAGCTCCACAGTGGACACCGGAAGGACAATCCCCTTGGCCGACAAGCGAAACTTCAGCATGCTCACGCGAGTCCTGGCAGGCGCGGCAGCACTGGCCGCGGCCGCCGGACTCGCGACGCCCGCCGCGGCTTCGACGCCGCCGTCGCCGGGCGCGGAGCCTCAGGTCGTCGGCGGGACTCGCGCCAGCCAAGGGGAATTCCCGTGGATGGTGCGGCTTTCGATGGGCTGCGGCGGCGCGCTGTACACGAACCAGATCGTGCTGACCGCCGCGCACTGCGTCGACCGCACCGGAGCGGACTCGTCGATCACCGCGACGCTCGGCGTGGTCGACCTGCAGAGTTCGAGCGCGAAAAAGGTGCGCTCGACCTACGTCTACCGGTCCCCGACGTACGATTCCACCGGCGGCGACTGGGCGCTGATCAAGCTGGCGAGCCCGGTGAGCGGCATCCCAACGCTGCCGACCGCGAAGAACGCCGACAACAACTCCGGCACCTTCACCATCGCGGGCTGGGGCGCGGCCAAGGAAGGCGGCGCGCAGCAGCGCTACCTGTTGAAGGCCGAGGTCCCCTTCGTGGACGACGCGACGTGCCAGGCTCAGGGCGGCGACTACGCCGATCTGAAACCGGACGCGGAACTGTGCGCGGGCAAGCTCGACACCGGCGGAGTCGACACCTGCCAGGGCGACTCCGGCGGCCCGATGTTCCGCCGCGACGGAGCAGGCGACTGGCTCCAGGTAGGCATCGTCAGCTGGGGCGACGGCTGCGCCCGGGCCCACGCGCCCGGCGTGTACACCGAGGTGAGCACGTTCGCCTCCGCCATCGCCGCGGCGGCCGGGAAGATCTGACCCGCCTGTCTCGCCGAGCCGGGTGCGGGACTCCGCTGGGTCCCGCCCCGGCTTGTGCAGCGTTTTCCCGGCACAGGATCCGCGCACGGAGGGTGGGGCTTTGTGCTGCTCCAGTGCGAGGGAGTGCGGCTAGCGCCGAGCGACACGGGACCCCGGAATGCCGGAAACTGCGGCCAGGCAGCCAATCCGAGGCAGAGTCCCCAGCGTGTGGCTCCCATCGCCGAACGCAGGACGACCCCGGCACCTGGCGCGGCGAGGCACGGCGAGGCACGGCGAACGTGCGGCCTGCCCCGGGAAACGTCCCCCGCCGTTCCGCGCGTCCGGCGGCCAGTGCGAAACCCTGCCGCCGGATCCCCGAGACCTAGCCCGCCGGAAGCCCGACTCCCCGCTCCTCCAGCGCCCCCCGCAGCTCGGCGAGCACCGCCGTCACCGTCGCGACCCGGTCCTCCCCGACCACTGAGCCGATCAGTGCGTCGAGTTGTTCCCGGAACGTCTTCTCCATCGCCTCGGCCAGCTCGCGTCCGGCGGGCGTCAGCTCGACGAGCGACGACCGCCGGTCCTCCGGGTTCGGCACCCGGCGCGCCCAGCCGCGCGCTTCGAGCCGGTCGATGCCCTTGCTGGTCGCGCCGATCCCGATGGCGAAGTTCACCGCGAGGTCCGCGACCCGCGACCGCGGATGTCGCGCGAGGTACTGCAGGAACTCGAACTGCGCCGCGCCGACGCCGTGCTCGGCCTTGAGACCGTCGGTCAGCGCGTTGAAGATCCGGGTCTCGCAGCGCACGAGATGGTCGAAAAGCTGCCCGTTTGCCGAAGTACCTTCCATGGCATATAGTCTAACATTACATGCCGCGGAAGATACTTCCGGAGACATCTAAGGAGAGCAGATGAGCAGGGAACAGCGCCGCGCGATCGCCGACCGGCTGAAGAACGCGCCGGAGCAGCCGGAAGCGGCCTCGGTCGACGAGATGCGGGCCGGGTTCGCCGCGTTGATGAGCCAGTTCCCGGTGCCGGCCGAGCATCGGGAAACCCCGGCCACGCTCGGCGGGCGACCGGCCGTCCTCGTCGAACCGCCGGAGACCCCGAGACCGGGCACGATCCTGTACTTCCACGGCGGATGGTTCGTGCTCGGTTCGCCGCACACCGCGATGACGCTGACGGCGAACCTGGTCCTGCGCACCGGAATCCGCGCGCTCTCGCTGGACTACCGGCTCGCGCCCGAGCACCCGTTCCCGGCCGGGATCGAAGACGGCCTCGCCGCCTACCGCAGTCTCCTCGAGGACCACGACCCGTCGTCGATCGTCTTCGCGGGCGACTCCGCTGGCGGCGGCCTCTCGGTGACCACGACTCTGGCCGCCCGCGACGCGGGGCTCCCGATGCCCGCGGGGATCGTCGCGTTCTCGCCGGCGCTCGACCACACCTATACCGGGGCGTCCATGGTGACGAAGGAGGACGCCGACCCGTTCTTCACCAGGGAAAGCGTAAGCAAGACCGGCCAGCTGTACCTGGGCGGCGCGGACCCCGCCCAGCCGCTCCTCGCCCCGGCGGTCCACGCCGACCTGACCGGCTTCCCGCCCATCCTCCTGCAGGTCGGCACGAACGAAGTCCTGCTGGACGACTCGGTCCGGCTGGCGGAACGCGCCCGCGAGGCGGACGTCGACGCGATCCTCGACATCACCGCCGACGCCCCGCACGTGTTCCAGACCTTCACCGACTCGCTCGACGAAGCAGGGCAAGCCCTGGACCGGGCTGCCCTGTTCATCAAGCAGCGGCTCGCCTGAGGTTCAGCGGATCTTGTCCAACCGGGAAACCGTCTCCTCGAATCCCCGCACCAGCTCCGCCATCACCTCGGCCACCGGGCGGACCCGGTCCATCCTGCCGACGATCTGGCCCACCGGCATCGACACCACCGACGGGTCGGCGGCGGCGTGGATCCGGTTGTGGGCGTGGGAAACCAGCAGGTTCTGCAGCGGCATCGGCAGCGGTTCCGGCGCGCCCGGCGCCGCCCAGGCCTCCGTCCAGCGGGTTTTCAGCAGGCGGGCGGGTTTGCCGGTGTAGATCCGCGTTCGGACGGTGTCCGCGGAAGTCGCCGCGACCAGCGCGTTCTGCATTGCCTCCGATTCGGGCATCGTCTGGAGGTATTCCTGCGTCGCGAGCCAGTACGAACCCATCCACGCGCCCGAGGCGCCCAGGGCCAGCGCGGCGGCGACCTGGCGGCCGGAGCCGATCCCTCCGGCTGCCAGCACCGGGGCGCGGTCGCCGACCGCGTCGACGATTTCCGGCACCAGCACCATGGTCGCGATCTCGCCGGTGTGCCCGCCCGCCTCGTGTCCTTGTGCGACAACGAGATCCACGCCGTTGTCGACGTGGCGAGCGGCGTGCGAACCCTTGCCGGCGAGGGCGGCCACCGGGACGCCCGCGTCGTGCGCGCGGGTGATCACGTCGACCGGGGGCGAGCCCAGTGCGTTGGCGATCAGGCTGATCCGGTGGTTCAGCGCGACGTCCACATGGGACCGGGCGACGGAGTGCAGCCAGCCGAGGACCCCCGCGCGTTCGTCGGTGTCGTCGGGCAGCGGCGGGACCGCGAGGTCCTTCAGCACTTTGTCGACAAACGCCCGGTGGCCCGGCGGGATCAGCTCGTTCAGGTCGGTCTGGGTGCCCTCGGACGGGATCTTCGCCGGCATCACGATGTCGACGCCGTAAGGCTTTCCGTCGGTGTTTTCGTCCATCCAGGACAGCACCGCGTCGAGTTCGGCGGCGTCGTTGAACCGGACGCAGCCCAGCACGCCCATGCCGCCCGCGCGGCTGATCGCGGCCGCGACGTGTTCCGACGGGGTGAATCCGAAGATCGGCACCTCGATGCCGAACCGGTCGCACAACGATGTGCGCATGCGCCCTCCTAGGCGGGTTCGTGTTCGGCGGCGTACCGCTGAGCCCACGGGTAATCCGGCTTCCCGCTCGGCGAACGGCCGATTTCCTCGGCCAGCCACACCGTGCGCGGCACCTTGTATCCGGCGACCTCGGTCCGCACGTGCGCTTCCAGCGCGGCCAGATCCGGTTTCACTCCGGGCCGCGGCTGGACGACGGCGGCGACCCGCTGGCCGAGCCGGTCGTCCGGGATGCCGATGACCAGTGCGTCGAAAACGTCCGGATGCGATTTCAGCGCGCCCTCGACTTCTTCCGGATACACCTTTTCGCCGCCGGTGTTCACGCACTGCGATCCGCGGCCCAGCAACGTGACCGTGCCGTCTTCCTCGTAGCGCGCGTAGTCGCCGGGCACGACGTAACGGACGCCGTCCACTTCAGTGAAAATGGTGCGGGTTTTCTCCGGATCGCCGTAATAGCCGAGCGGAACGTGCCCGCGGCGGCCGATCAGCCCGACCGCGCCGGGTTTCGGTTCGACCACTTCGCCGTTGTCGTCCAGCAGGATGGCGTCCTTGCCGAAGTTCACCCGAGGTCCCGCGGAATGGTCGGAATCCTTGCCCACCATGCCGATTCCGGTGAACCCGCTCTCCGACGACCCGATCGCGTCGGTGATCACGACGTTCGGCAGCATCTCCAGGAATTCCTGCTTCACCGAATGCGAGAACAGCGCCGCGTGGCTCGACACCGCGACCAGCGACGACGCGTCATAGTCGCCGGAGCGGTACGCGTCCACGAGCGGCCGCGCCATCGCGTCGCCGACGATCGTCAGGACCTGCACCTTGTGTTCCTGCACCGCACGCCACACGTCGTGCGCGTCGAACTGCGGGACGAACACCACCGGGCTGCCGGTGAACAGCGCGCCGAACGCGGCCCACTGCGCCGCCCCGTGGATCAGCGGCGCGGCCGGCAACCGCACGAGCGAACCGGATTTTCCTTGTTCGCTGAGCGTCCATTCGTCGGGCACGTACTCGCCGGTGACGAAGTTGATGCCGCCGCCCAGCGCGCGCCAGATGTCCTCGTGCCGCCAAAGCACCCCTTTGGGGTAACCGGTGGTGCCGCCGGTGTAGAGGATGTACAGGTCGTCGGCGCTGCGTTCGCCGAAGTCGCGTTCGTCCGACTCGCCCGCGAGCGCCGCTTCGTACTCGACCCCCGTCTCGTACGGCGTGTCCGAACCGTCCTCGACGACTACAACGTGTTTCAGTTTTGGCGTTTCCGGCAGCACCGCCGCCACCCGGTCGGAGTAGCGCCGCTCGTGCACCAGCGCCACCAGGTCGGCGTTGGTGAACAGATAGCGGAGCTCTCCGTGGACGTAGCGGTAGTTCACGTTCACCGCGATCGCGCGCAGTTTGTACGCGGCGAACATGGCTTCCAGCGCCTCGATGGAGTTCCGGGAATAGACACCGATGTGGGAGCCGGGTCCCACGCCGTGCGCGGCCAGGTGGTGCGCCAGCCGGTTCGCGCGCTTCTCCAGTTGCGCGAAGGTGACCTGGCGCTGTCCGCACACGACCGCGACGCGTTCCGGCACGGCGTCGACGGCGTGCTCGAGTAGATCCGCGATGTTGAGTGCCACGCACCCAAAGTAGAACATGTTATCGTTCTGGGCAATGACCCCGGCCAGCTGAGAAGGAGGCCCCGGTGGCCGAACCCCACGCGCTCGTCAGCCTCGAAGGCCGCACGCTCGTCGTGACGATGAACCGCCCGGAAGCCCGCAACGCCCTCACCGGCGAAATGCTGTCGATCATGGTCGAGGCCTGGGACCGGGTGGATTCCGACGACCAGGTGCGCAGCTGCGTCCTCACCGGCGCGGGCGGCGCGTTCTGCGCGGGCGCGGACCTGAAATCCATGTCCCGCAACGCCCCCGGCAAGTCCTTCTCGAACGGTTCCTTCGACCCGAGCCGCATCGAGGGCCTGCTGAAAGGCCGCCGTCTCACCAAACCGCTGATCGCGGCCGTCGAAGGCCCGGCCATCGCGGGCGGCACGGAAATCCTGCAGGGAACGGACATCCGGGTGGCCGCGGAGAGCGCGAAATTCGGCGTCTCGGAACCCCGCTGGGGCCTGTTCCCGATGGGCGGCTCAGCCGTGCGCCTGCCCAGGCAGATCCCGTACACCGTCGCCGCCGACCTCCTCCTGACCGGCAGGCACATCACCGCCGCGGAAGCACGCGACATCGGCCTGGTGGGCCACGTCGTCCCCGACGGTCAAGCGCTTGCTCGTGCGCTGGAACTCGCTGAACTGATCAACGACAACGGCCCGCTCGCGATACGCGCGATCCTCAAGACCATCCGCGACACCGAGGGCATGCACGAGGAAGACGCCTTCAAACTGGACGCCAAGTACGGCATCGAAGTCTTCGCCTCGGCGGACGCGAAAGAAGGCCCGAAAGCCTTCACCGAAAAACGCAAACCGAACTTCCAAGGCCACTGAGCCAAGTACGTGAGGGGAACCCTGAGGGACTCTGAGTCCCTCAGGGTTCCCCTCACGAACCTCAGCGCACCCCCTCCCGGCGCCACCATCCAAGCACCCACAGCCCCCACAACCCCGATACGAAGCCAAAACACGGCGCGGGGGTGCTTGTCAAGGCATCTTTCCCGCCTTGACAAGCACCCCCGCGCCGTAGTCACAATCAGGCTGAGGGGTGGTGGGCGCACCAAGGTGAGGGGCGTAGGCCCACCCAGGCGAGGAGTCGCGGGCGCACCCAAGCGAGGGCGTCGACGCACCCCCCGGCCAAGGTGGTCGGTGCACCCCAGCCGAGTCACAGGCACACCCCGTCCCGGGACCCCGCAGCCACAATCAAGCCCCGCAGCGGCGCCCCCGCCCCGCCCTCACGACACGTACCGCTCCCGCAACTTCCGCTTGTACAACTTCCCATTCGGATCCCGAGGCAGCTCCGGCAGATAATCCACCGACCGCGGCAACTTGAACCGAGCCAACCGAGTCTCCGCATACGCGAGCAGCTCAGCCGTAAGCTCCGCAGACCCTTCAACCCCGTCCGCAGGCTGCACCACCGCCTTGATCTCCTCCCCCCAGTCCTCATGCGGCACCCCGAACACGGCCACATCGGCGACCTTCGGATGCATCACCAGTTCGCCCTCGATCTCCGCCGGATAAATGTTCACCCCGCCGGAAATGATCATGTCCGCCTTGCGGTCGTGCAGGAACAAATACCCGTCCTCGTCGAGATGCCCGACGTCACCCAGCGTGAACAAATCCCCGACCCGGGCCTTCTCGGTCTTGGCGCGATCCCGGTGATACTCGAACTTCGAGTCCCCCATCTTCATGTACACCGCACCCGTCTCGCCAACAGGCACTTCGTTCCCGGCGTCGTCCAGGATCCGGATCGTCGACCCCGGCCACGGCAATCCAACAGACCCCGGCTTCCGCAACCAGTCCTCGCCGGAAATCACCGTCCCGCCGCCCTCAGTCGCCGCGTAATACTCGGTGACAACGGGACCCCACCACTCGAGCATCTGCCGCTTGACCTCAATCGGACAAGGCGCGGCCCCGTGAATCATCACGCGCAGCGAACTCAGGTCGTATTTCGTGCGCACCTCCTCCGGCAGGGCAAGCAAGCGGCGGAACTGCGTCGGCACCATATGGCTGTGCGTCACCCGATGCCGCTCGATCAGCCGCAGCATTTCCTCGGCGTCCCACCGGTCCATCAGCACCGCGGTATGCCCCAACTGCAGCGAAATCGCCACGAAATTCAGCACCGCCGTGTGATACAGCGGCGACCCGCACAAATGCACGTGATCGTCGAACGGCTGCAGCCCGAACACCCCGAAGAACCACGTCGAAGCGGCAGGCACCTGATCCGGATCCGCCCCGGTCAGCGGCCGCTTGACGCCCTTGGGCCGCCCCGTCGTGCCCGAGGTGTAGAGCATCGGCGACCCCGCGGTCCGGTTGTCCGGCCGCCCGTCGCCCAGCCCCGCGCCCAGTTCCTCGACGAGACGGAAGCCCGGCACCGATCCCACGGCGAACCGCGCCGAAGCGGGCAAGCCAGCCTCATCGGCCGCGGCCACCGCGACGTCCGCGAACCGTTCGTGCGCCAGGAAAGCTTTCGCTCCGCTGTCGGAGAGGATGTACGCGACTTCCGGCCCGACGAGATGCCAGTTCACCACCACCACGTACAGGCCGGTCTGGATCGCCGCGAAGTACGCGGCGACCAGGTCGTCGCCGTTCGGCAGCAGCAGCACTACCGAATCGCCGACGCCGAGGCCCAGTTCGCGCAGCCCGGAGGCGTACCGGTTGGCTTTCGCGGTCAGTTCGCCGTACGTGATTTCCCGCCCGTCCGGATCCACCAGCGCCACCCGGGCGGGCTCGGCCGCGGCGATGGTCCACAGTCCCAGGTCCATCACTCAAATCTAGAACGCGTTCCACATAGACACAACAGGTTCCTTGCCTCGGATTCGAGAACGTGTTTCACTCGGAGCCGTGACGGTTTCGGATGCCCCTCTGTCGGCGCCGCTCAACGTCGGCTTCGACTACACCCGTTCGACCGGCCCGGTGCTCGGCCGGTTCGTCAACGCGTTGCGCGAACGCCGGATCGAAGGCGTGCGCGGCAGCGACGGACGCGTGCACGTGCCCCCGGTGGAGTACGACCCCGCCACCGCGGACCCGTTGACCGAGTTCGTCCCGGTCGGCACAGAAGGCACTGTCGTTTCCTGGTCCTGGTGCGCGGATCCGCTCGACGGCCAGCCGCTGTCGCGTCCGTTCGCCTGGGTGCTGGTGAAACTCGACGGCGCGGACACCAGCCTGCTGCACGCGCTCGACGCCGGCTCGCCGGACAACGTCCACATCGGACAGCGCGTGCGCGTGCGGTGGGCGGGCGAAACGGTCGGCCACATCCGCGACATCGCGTACTTCCTGCCCGCGGACGCGCCGGACACCACGCCCACCGAGGCTCCCCCGCCGGTGGCGGAACGCGAAGAAGGCGCGCCGGTCAGCGTGATCATCACGCCAGTGCACCTGAAATACCAGCATTCCGCGTCGCCGGAGGAAAGCCGGTACCTGCGCGGCCTCGCCGAGGGCCGGATGCTCGGCCAGCGCTGCCCCGAATGCGGCAAGGTCTACATCCCGCCGCGCGGCGCGTGCCCGGTCGACGGCGTGCCGACCACCGACGAGGTGGAACTGCCCGACACGGGCATCGTCACGACGTTCTGCATCGTCAACGTGCCGTTCCTCGGCCAGCGCATCAAGCCGCCGTACGTCGCGGCGTACATCCTGCTCGACGGGGCCGACATCGCGTTCCTGCACCTCGTGCTCGGCTGCGCCGCCGAGGAGGTCCGGATGGGCATGCGCGTGCGCGCCAGCTGGCGGCCGCGCGAGGAATGGTGGACGTCGCTGGAGAACATCAGCCACTTCGAGCCCACCGGCGAGCCGGACGCCGAGTACGAGACCTTCGCCCACCACCTGTGAGGAACCATGCCTGAAGTAGCCGTAGCCGGTTTCGCGCAGGCGCCCAACGTCCGCAAGACCGAGGGCACCACCAACGGCGTGGAAATGCTCGTGCCGATCCTCGCCGAGGCCTTCGCGGCGACCGGACTGTCCAAACAAGACATCGGGTTCTGGTGCTCCGGATCCTCGGATTACCTCGCCGGGCGCGCGTTTTCGTTCATCGCCGCGGTGGACGCGCTCGGTGCGTTCCCGCCGATCCACGAGTCCCATGTGGAAATGGACGCCGCCTGGGCGCTGTATGAGGCGTGGCTGAAGATCCGCACCGGCGAGGTCGACACCGCGCTTGTGTACGGCTTCGGCAAAGCCAGCGCCGGACAGCTCCGGCGAGTCATGGCCATGCAGCTGGACCCGTACCTCGTCACTCCACTGTGGCCGGACTCGCTGGCGATCGCCGGACTGCAGGCCCGATTGGGTCTCGAAGGCGGGTTGTGGTCCGAAAAGGACTTGGCCGAAGTGGCTGCCCGGTCCCGGGCGGACGCGGCGAACAACCCCGCCGCACAGCTGTCCGGAACCGTGGACGTCGCTGACCTGCTCGACACCCCGTATGTCGCCGATCCCCTTCGCGCACACGACATCGCACCGGTGACGGATGGCGCGTCGGTGATCATCCTGGCCTCGGCGGAACGCGCGCGCGACCTCGTGGAGCGGCCCGCGATCATCTCCGGACTGGAGCACCGCATCGACTCCCCCGTCCTCGGCGCGCGCGATCTCACCCGTTCTCCTTCGACGGCCGCCGCCGCGGCCCGGCTGGATCTGGACGGGGTCGAACTGGCCGAGTTGCACGCGCCGTTCACGCATCAGGAGCTCATCCTGCGCCGCGAACTCGGGTTCGGGGACAGCGTCCGGATCAACCCGTCCGGCGGCGCGCTCACCGGGAACCCGATGTTCTCCGCCGGCCTCGCGCGGATCGGCGAGGCCGCCGCGCGCATCCACCGCGGCGAAGCGGCCAAGACGCTCGCCCACGCGACCAGCGGACCTGCCCTGCAGCAGAACCTCCTCGCCGTGCTGGAGGCACGATGACGAAACAGCTCGCCGCGGTGCTCGGGACCGGGCAGACGCACCACCGCGCGAAGCGCACTGACGTGTCGATGGCCGGTCTGCTCCGCGAGGCGATCGACCGCGCGATGACGGACGCCCAGGTCGGGTGGGACGACATCGAGGCCGTCGTGATCGGCAAGGCGCCGGACCTGTTCGAGGGCGTCATGATGCCCGAACTGTTCCTCTCGGACGCGTTGGGGGCGAACGGGAAACCGCTGATTCGCGTGCACACCGCGGGTTCGGTCGGCGGGTCGACCGCGTTGGTCGCCGCTTCGCTGATCCAGTCCGGCGTGCACCGGCGCGTGCTGACGGTGGCGTTCGAGAAGCAGTCCGAATCGAACGCGATGTGGGGCCTGTCGATTCTGCCGCCGTTTCAGATGCCGGTCGGCGCTGGAGCCGGTGGGTACTTCGCGCCGCACGTCCGGTCGTACATCCGCCGTTCCGGCGCGCCGGAACACATCGGCGCGATTGTGGCGGCGAAGGATCGGCGCAACGGCGCGTTGAATCCGTACGCGCATCTGCAGCAGGCCGACATCACGGTCGAATCGGTGCAGGCGTCGCAGATGCTGTGGGACCCGATCCGGTACGACGAAACGTGCCCGTCCTCCGACGGCGCCTGCGCGATGGTGCTCGGCGACGAAGCCGCCGGGGACGCGGTGCCGGGCGGTGCGGCGTGGATCCACGCGACCGCGATGCGGACCGAGCCCACGACGTTCGCCGGACGCGACCAGGTCAGCCCGCAAGCCGGTCGCGACGCGGCAGCGGCGTTGTGGCGCGACGCGGGCATCGCCGATCCACTGTCCGAAGTGGACGTCGCGGAGATTTACGTGCCATTCTCCTGGTTCGAGCCGATGTGGCTGGAAAACCTCGGCTTCGCCGCCGAGGGAGAGGGCTGGAAGATTACCGAGGCCGGCGATACGGCGATCGGCGGGCGGCTGCCGGTGAACCCGTCGGGCGGCGTGCTGTCGTCGAATCCCATTGGCGCGTCCGGGATGCTGCGGTTCTCCGAAGCGGCGAAGCAGGTGATGGGCCGCGCGGGCGATTATCAGGTGGACGGGGCTCGGGTCGCGATGGGCCACGCTTACGGCGGCGGCTCGCAGTATTTCAGCATGTGGGTCGTCGGGGCGGAAAAGCCCTCGTGAGTGTTCCGGCCGGTTAGAACCGGCTTAACCACTCACGAGTCCCTCCGCCGCCCCCTTCTCAACGCGACCGCTGTCCCCAACGCCCCGACCACCGCCCCCAGCAGCGCCGCCTTGCCGCTGTTCTGCTTGGGGGCGATGATCGGCCGCAGCTGCGTCGCCGCCGGGGGCTGGATCGGCTTGCGCGGCGCGTCGCGGGCGGTCGCGGTCCAGGCCGTGATGTAGATGAGCATCCGGGCGATCAGCGAGATGAAGAACAGCAGACCGATGACCGAACCGAACGCCACGCCGGACGGCGATTTGCTGATCAAGTTCAGGTAGAACCCGCCGGCCAGTTTGAGCAGTTCGAAGCCCACCGCCGCGGCGACCGCGCCGCGCATCGCGCTGCGCCAGCCGACGCGTTCCCGCGGCAGCCGGGTGAGCACCCACAGGAACACCAGCCAGTCGGCGAGCAGCGCCAGCGGCACCGAGACGAACGACAGCAGGTTGTGCCCCCAGCTCGTGTCCTCGACGCCGACCAGCCCCAGCAGCGAACGGCCGACCGCGGTGCCGGACACCGAGATCCCGAACGACACCAGCAGCGCCGCGGCGAGGCCGAGCAGCGCCAGCACGTCCATCAGGATCGTGCGCAGCAGCGGGCCTTCGGACCGGTTCTGGCCGTACATCGCGGTGAGCGCGTCCCGCAGCGCGTTCATCCAGTTCCAGCCGGAGTACAGGCCGACGACCAGACCGGCGACCCCGACCCCGGTGCGCTGCTCGACGAACCCGGTCAGGAGCGACGAGACCTGGGAGCCGATCGGGCCGGGCAGCGAGCCGGAAATGCCGCGTACCAGCGCGTCGAGCAGGTGCGGCTGCGTCGCGAGCACGAAGCCGGCCGCCGACGAGGCCACCATCAGGATCGGCACCAGCGACAGCAGGCTGAAGTAGGTAATCGACGCGACGTAGTGATAACCGCCGTAGTCGATGTACCGGTTGGTGGCGCGTGCGATGTGGTCCAGCCATCGGTACCGGGCACGCGCGCGGGCCCACTTGCTCGGCCCCGGGGTCTTGCTGGAACGCTTCACCGTCACTGTTTACCCAGCGGACGCGCTCTTTGTCGCAAAAGACACGCATTCAGGCCAGTACGACCGGGGCGTGCCCGTCGTCACGCGGCAGCGGTTCGTCGGTCGTGGCGAAGACAGTCGCGCCGAGGAAGTCGAGTTCGCAGCCCAGCGTCGCGAGGAACGGGGTGTCGGCGGCGTCGCGTCCGGTGGCGATGCGGAGCATGGTCTGGCGCGGGGCCAACCGGGTGGCGTCGAAGACGTACCAGCGGCCGTCGATGCCTGCTTCGAAGACCGCGTGGAAGTCCATCGGCTGCAGACCCGGCGCATACACCGACGTGTAGCGCGCGGGTACGTCGACGAGGCGGCACAACGCGACGCATACGTGCGCGAAGTCGCGACAGACGCCTTCGCCGGCGAGGAGCGTGTCGATGGCGTCGTGGGTGGGGCCGCCGGAGCCGACGACGTACGCGAGCCTGCGGTGTACGTGGTCGACGATCGCCTGCACTCGCGCCCGCGCGCCGGTCAGCTCGCCGATGCCCGGTGGCAGCAGACCGCCCATCCGGTCGGACGGGCAGTACCGGCTGGGCCGCGTGTACCGCGCGATGTCGGCGAGCGTGACGGATTCGGCGTTGCCGCGATGCAGCACGCGTTCGCCGTGGTAGGTGACGCGGTGCTCTCCCTCGGCGAGGTCGTACACCTCCGCGCGAGTGCCGTGTTCGAATTCGGCGGTGCGCGCGGAACCGGCGTCGGACACGGCGAGTTCGCCGGCGTCCGCGCGCACGGCGGCGACCGAAATCGCGGCGAGGCCGGGTTTCGTCACCCGGACGCCGAATTCCACGTCTACCGTCGTGCGCACGGGGCCATCATGCCGGTGCGTCGCGCGCCTTGCCGGACAAGCCGTTCGCCCGGGCGTTTCGCCTGCTCAGGCGTAGCGGACCTGGTAGTGCTTGATCCCGTTGAGCCAGCTGGAACGCAGCCGCTCGGGCGCGGAGACCTTGGCGATGCCCGGCATCACGTCGGCGATCGCGTTGAAGATCAGGTCGATCTCCAGCCGGGCGAGGTTCGCGCCGATGCAGTAGTGCGAACCGGTGCCGCCGAAGCCGACGTGCTGGTTGTCCTCGCGGAGGATGTCGAACTTGCCGGGTTCGTCGAAGACTTCGGGGTCGAAGTTGGCCGAGCTGTAGAACATCCCGACGCGGTCGCCCTTGCGGATCCGCGCGCCGCCGAGTTCGGTGTCGCGGGTCGCGGTGCGCTGGAACGCGACGACCGGCGTCGCCCAGCGGACGATCTCGTCCGGCGCGGTCTTCGGGCGCTGCTCCTTGAAGATGTCCCACTGGTCCGGGTGGTCGAGGAACGCCTTCATGCCGTGCGTGATCGCGTTGCGGGTGGTCTCGTTGCCCGCGACGGCCAGCAGGATCACGAAGAACCCGAACTCGTCGGAGCCGAGCGATTCGCCGTCGACGTCGGCCTGGACGAGCTTCGTGACGATGTCGTCCATCGGGCAGCGGCGGCGGTCCTCGGCCATGTTCCAGGCGTAGTCGACGAGCTCCGCGGACGCGGCGATCGGCTCGAGGTCGTATTCCGGGTCGTCGTAGGCGATCATCTGGTTGGACCAGTCGAAGATCTTGAGCCGGTCCTCCTGCGGCACGCCGATCAGTTCGGCGATCGCCTGCAGCGGCAGCTCGCACGCGACGTCGGTGACGAAGTCGCCGGAGCCCTTCTTCTTGGCCTCGTGCACGATCCGCTCGGCGCGGTCGCGCAGGGTGTCCTCGAGCTTCGCGATCGAGCGCGGGGTGAACCCCTTCGACACGATGCGGCGGAGCTTGGTGTGCTGCGGCGCGTCCATGTTCAGCAGGACGAGCCGGTTGGCGTCGAGGCCCTCGGCCGTCATCTGGTCGTCGAACCGGATGATCGCGGTCTTTTCCCTCGACGAGTAGAGCTCGCTGTCGCGCGAGACCGCCTTGACGTCGGCGTGGCGCGTGACGACCCAGTAGCCGTCGTCGCCGAAGCCTGCGGTGTTGTGCGGCTGCGGGTTCCACCAGACGGGCGCCGTGCGGCGGAGTTCGGCGAACTCCTCCAGGGGCAGCCGGCTGGCGTAGAGGTCCGGATCGGTGAAGTCGAAACCGGCGGGCAAAAGGGGGGCTGCCACGGCTTGGCCTCCTGCGCGGGATCGGCGGTGATACCCAACTGCAACGCGTTCTATGACCCCAGTAGAGCATACGGTGTTAACCAACGGAACCCGCTTGAGTGAAACCTGTTTACTTTACCGTTCCAGAACCAATTTGCGCAGGTGAGCGCTTGCTCATCCCGCAGTGATCGACTTCCGTGCTGTCATGCGGTCGCTTGTCATTAATAGGAACGTGTTCTAGTTTTGCCGGGGACGGAGCTTCGGAAGGGGACACTCGTGGGCGAACCGGTGATCGTGGCCGCGGCACGCACGCCGATCGGCAAGCGCGGCGGCTGGCTGTCCGGCCTGCACGCGGCCGAACTGCTGGGCGCGGCGGTGCGCGGGGTGGTCGAACGGGCCGGCATCGATCCGGCTCAGGTGGAGCAGGTGATCGGCGGAGCGGTCACGCAGGCGGGCGAGCAGTGCGGCAACCTGACCCGCACCGCGTGGCTGCACGCGGGCCTGCCGGAATCGACCGGAGCCACGACGATCGACGCGCAATGCGGTTCGGCGCAGCAGGCCGCGCATCTGGTGGCCGGGTTGATCGCGGCGGACGCGATCAGCGTCGGCGTGGCCTGCGGTGCGGAAGCGATGAGCCGGGTGCCGCTGGGCGCGAACCGCGGCGAGGGCGTCGGCTCCCCCAAGCCGGACTCGTGGTCGATCGACATGCCGGACCAATACGGTGCGGCGGAACGGATCGCGATCCGGCGAGGCATCACGCGCGAGGACGTCGACGCTTTCGGCGTGCGGTCGCAGGCCAATGCCGCGGCCGCGTGGTCGGCCGGGCATTTCTCCCGGGAAATCGTGCCGGTCACGACGGAAGCCGGGGTGGTGGACCGGGATCAGGGCTTGCGCGAGACCACAATGGAGGGTCTGGCACGGTTGAAGCCCGTGGTGCCGGACGGAATCCACACGGCGGGCTCGTCGTCCCAGATCTCCGACGGCGCCGCGGCGGTGCTGATCATGGACGCCTCGCTGGCCCGCTCGCTGGGCCTTCGCCCCCGCGCCCGAATCCGGCGGCAAGCGCTCGTCGGCGCGGAACCGTACTACCACCTCGACGGCCCGGTCCAGGCCACGACGAGGGTCTTGGAGGCGGCCGGGATGAAGATCGGGGACGTGGACCTGTTCGAGGTGAACGAGGCCTTCGCGTCGGTCGTGCTTTCGTGGCAGCGCATGCACAATCCGGACGAGTCGCGGGTGAACGTGAACGGCGGGGCGATCGCGCTGGGACATCCGGTAGGGAGCACCGGCGCGCGGTTGTTGACGACCGCGCTGCACGAACTGGAACGGCGGGACGCGACGACGGCGCTGGTGTCGATGTGCGCTGGCGGGGCGATGGCTACGGCGACGATCCTGGAGCGGATCTGAGTTCCCCGGGGGCCTGGTGTGTCCGTTGTCCGAGGTGCGGGACGACGGTGCTGCTTTCGACGTGCGCAGGCGGGGCGATCGCCACCGCGACGGTTTTCGAGTGGATCTGAGTTCAGCGGCGCAGCACCACCGTGCCCGTTGCCCGAGGTCGCTGATCTGCGGGACGACAGTGCTGGTGTCGACGTGCACTGACGGAGCGATCGCCACCGCGACAATTCTGCAGCGGAGCTGAGTTCACCGGCGCAGGACCGGCGTGTCCGTTGGCCGAGAGGTCGCCGATCTGTGTGACGGCGTTCGGGCCGTTTCTTGCCGCGCTGGCACGAATGTCGTTGCGGCAAGGGAACTTCGCGCGTCACTAGGGCCGGTCGTCAGTCCAGAGGCAGAACGGGTGCCCTGCCGGGTCCAGCAGTACGCGCACGTGGGGTTGCGGCTGGAACTCCGCCACCCGCGCACCCGCGGCGACCGCCTTTGTGACTGCGGCTTGCAGCGCCGTGCGTCCGTCGACCTCGAAGTCGAGGTGCAGTTGCATCTGCTGCTCCCCGACGGTCGCGGGCCAGACCGGGGGCACGTACTGGGTTTCCAGCTGAAACGACAGCCCTGCCCCGCCGCCGGGTGGGCGCAACGTGACCCACTCCGGTTCGTCAGTGCCGATCGGCCATCCGAGCAGCTTCCGGTAGAACTCGGCCAGCGTGCGGGGGTCGGGTGCGTCTAGGACGGTGGAGGTGAGTTTCATCAGGCCAGACTAGGGTTTCTGGCGCTGTACGCTTCTCCCCCGCGGCAAGACCGTCGCTGCGGGCGGCGAAGCCCAGCCGGACGTCACCGCAGACCAGCGCGGTCGCCGTCTACTGCGTCCGCGCTTCAGAAGGTCGACGATGGTGCCGCCGCGACCGGGTCGCGTCAGTCGAGCAGCTGCGCTTTCTCGGGCGCGGCGCATCCTCGCGTCTGAGCGCGCCCCACTGCCTCGCCCAAACCCGACATGCTTCCCCGGCCGTCGCTCCCTCACCGGATCTCAGCGGGATCCGCCAAGCAGCCCCGTCAGCTCACCTCCAGTTCCGTCCGCACCGCGGGGCCGTTGTCCGGTCTCGCGAAGCGCACCCAGCTGCCGGGGTGCCACGATTCGATCCACAGCGTGTTGTCTTCCACCCACGTCACCACGGCCTCTCGCAGATCCAGCCGGAACAGGTGGCTTTCCTGCCCCTCCTGGACGCGCGCGACCTCCGCCGGGTCGGTGATCTCCACCGCGTGGCCGGCGATTTTCGCGTCGCAGTCGTCCTCGATGCCGGGGAACGCGTGGAGCGCGAACCGGTCGTCGCGTTGGAGATCGCGGGCCTTGACCGCGCCGAGCATCGACCCGAGGTACGCCTCGCCGTCGCGGAAGTCGATCTCCGAACCGCTTACTCGTGGCGCGCCGTCGCGTCGCAAAGTGGCCAAGACGTGCGAATCCGCGGCGGCGAAGCGGGCTCGTACGCGCGAGGCCAGTGACGGGGCGGCGGCACTGAACTCATCCCAACTCGTCATTCCCGGAGTCTCGCACCCGCCACCGACAAAAACCGGCGTCCCGGAAGCGATCGGGTGAACCGGGTTGTGCTTGACTCTCGGCATGATCGCGGAAGATGCGGAGACTGCCCAGCATCGCTGTCCGGTCGAGGGCGGGGAACTGGCCGTCCGCACGACCGGCGAGGGGCCGCGGCTGCTGCTGGTCCCCGGCGGCACCGGTTCGGCGGACTCGTTCCGGGCGCTGGTCAAGCTCTTGCGCACGGATTTCACCGTGATCACCTACGATCGCCGCGGCCATTTTTCCAGCACGGACACCACGACCGGGCCCGTTCCGGTGGCCCTGCAGGCGGACGACGCCCTCGCGGTGCTCGACCACGTCGGCGGCACCGGGCCGGTTTCGATGTTCGGCACCAGTGCCGGTGCGTTGATCGGGCTGGATCTCGTCGCGCGGTACCCGGATCGGGTTGCCACGTTCGTCGCGCACGAGCCGCCCGCGATCCAGCTCATGCCGGACGCCGCGGGCATTCTCGAGGCCGCCGCGGCGCAGGTTCGGTTGGCCCGTTCGGGTGATCTGATGGGGGCGGTCACGCGGTTCGCGGACGGGATCGCCGGCGCCGCCCTGCCCGACCTGCCGCATCTGCGGCTGCCGAACGAGGCCGACTGGCTCCGGCTGTTCGACCGCGAGCTGACCGAGTTCTTCGACTACCTGCCGGACTTGCGCGCGCTGCGCCGGACGAACACCGAGATCGTGCCGGTCGCCGGGGAGGCCAGCCGCGGCTGGTACCACTACCAGCCCGCCAAAATCCTCGCGCTCGAACTCGGGCTGCCGTTCACCGAGACGCCGGGTGCGCACCTGGCGCCGCAACGCAATCCGGCCAAGTTCGCGGCGGCGTTGAAGGAACTTCTCGCCAACGCCTGAGAGTCGTGAGGGGCACCTTCACGCGCGCCGAAGGCGGCGAGGGGCACCCTCACGCACGCCGAAGCCGTGAAGGGTCCCTTCACCCACGCCGAAAGCAGCGAGGGGCACCCTCACGCACGCCGAAGCCGTGAAGGGTCCCTTCACGCACGCTCCGCGTGCGAGACCACGCCGAAAGCCGCGAAGGGCACGCTCACACACACCGAAAGCAGCGAGGGGGACTCTCGCGCACGCCGAAGCCGCGAAGGGTCCCTTCACCCACGCCGAAAGCAGCGAGGGACACCCTCACGCACACCGAAAGCAGCGAAGGGCACCCTCACACACGCCGAAGCCGCGAAGGGTCCCTTCACCCACACCGAAAGCCGCGAAGGGCACCTTCATCGACGCTGAGTCCGTCAGGGTCCCCCTCGCCGACACCGTCAGGGTGCCCGGCCCGGATCGGGGCTGTCCGTGAGGGGCTCCTTCACGGACGTGAGGTCCCTCAAGGAGCCCTTCACGGACCTTCCGCGCCCGCAGCAGCACCCCGCCGACGCCAAGGAAACTCCCGCACCAACCCCGGCAGCACGGCCAGCAGCAACACCCACAAAAACCGCGGCGGAGTCAGCGCCCCGCCGAGGAAGGCCAACGCGGCCGGAATCCCCACCCCGGCGAGCACCGCGGCGAAATCCCACCCCCGCCACATCCCGGAAGCCGCCCGTGCGACCACGCCCACCATTGTGAACGCCGCGACGCATCCGCACAGCAACCATCGCGTCCCCGCGGCGACATGCCCATGCGCGACAGACTCCACGGCATCCCCGAAACCCGCCGCCAAAGCCGCCAGCAGACCGGCCACCAGGCAGTGCACCGGCAGCAGAACGCGCGGCCCCCAAGCGGTCTGCGACAAATACGGGATCCCGCCGAACCCCTGGTACAGCGCCGCTCCCCACAAAGCCGCCAGCAGCGCCAAAACCCCGAGCACGGTCGAGAGCAGCGGCCACTCCCAGTCCGGGATCTCGGTCATCGCGTCGGTGACCGTCAGGACGCCCTCGCCGAGCACGATGATCGTGAAAAGTCCCAAGCGCTCGCCGAAATGCGCGATGTCCAGATGCGCGAAAGCCAGCCCCGGAGCGGATCGCTTGGACTGGGAGACCCGTTCCGCGACCCGTTCCGCCACCTGCTCCCCCGACATGGTCAGCCCGGCCACCAGGTCGATCCCCAGCCCGAGCGCCCACAGCGCGTACTTCCACGGCGCGTCGACCCACAACGAAACAACCCACGGCACCACGCCCATCCCGGCGTGCACCACGGGCCATTCGACGATGATCCGCGTGCTTTCGCGGCCTTCCCACACCCGGCTCGCAAGCGCGCGCACGGCCACATACGAGATGGCGAAGCCCTGCGCGTGCTCGCCGAGGTCGTGCACCGAACCGGCCATGAAAACCAGTCCGGCCATCGCCAGCAGCACCGGCATCGTGCGGGCCGCTTCGCCGGTGACGTTGCCGTACACGGTGAAGCACATCCACGCGGTCCAGAACGCGAGGAAGCACACGACGTAGAGGCCGGCGTCGCTCCAGGAAGTCGTTCCGCGCACGAGGTGCGAAAGCTGGGCGACGCCGGCGACCGCCACCAGGTCGAAGAAAAGTTCGAGCCAGGACGCGTGGCGTTCCCCGGTTTTCATGATCACGGCGGACAGTATGCCGTGATCATGAAGCTACCGGCCTAAACCGCGCGCGCTCCGTCCTGCCACACTTCCCGAACGTTCCCCGCCAGAGCCGGGAAATCGTACACATCGCCCGAAACGACCACGAGATCCGCGCGATATCCGGGAGCCAGCCGGCCCAGTTCGGCGTCCTTGCCCAGCAGCCGAGCGGCCGACGACGTGGCGGCGACCAGCACGTCCGCGGGGCTCATCCCGGCCGAGCGCATCAGTTCCAGCTCTTCGAGGTTCGTCCCGTGCGGGCCGACGCCGCTGTCGGTGCCCATCGCGATCCGGACCCCGGCTTCGGCGGCCCGGCGCACCGAATCGAGGTGGACCTCCGCGACCTCTTTCGCCTTCTGCACCACCGCGTCCGGCAGGGCGGCACCGGCGGCGGCCGCGCGGATGACGTTCACCGGGGCCACCAGCGTCGGGACGAGCCAGGTGCCGTGCGCGAGCATCAGTTCGATCGCTTCGTCGTCGAGGTAGATGCCGTGTTCGATCGACCGGATCCCGGCGCGGACGGCGTTCTTGACCCCCTCCGCGCCCTGGGCGTGGGCCATCACCGCGCGGCCCTGCATGGTCGCTTCGGCGACCAGGACGTCCAATTCCTCCGGCGTGAACTGCGAATGCCGCGGATCGTCCCGAGGAGACAGCACGCCACCGGTCGTGCAGACCTTCAGCACGTCGGCCCCGGCGCGCAACAGCGTCCGTGCGACTCGGCGCATCTCGTCCGGTCCGTCGGCCAGCGCGCTCGGGCGGCCGGGGTGCGGGAGCGACAGCGGAACGCAGTGCCCGGACGGCATCCATCCGTCGCCGTGCCCGCCGGTCGGGCTGATCAGGCCGATCGCGATTTCCAAGCGGGGACCGGGAATCAGGCCGTCCGCGACCGCCTGCTTGATGCCGAGATCGGCCCCGGCGGCGTCGCGGACCGTGGTGATGCCGAGCTTCAGCGTCGTCCACAGGTTCCGGGCGGCCTCGTAGAACTGGTACGAGAACGGCTTCTGCACCCGCTGCAGCAACCCGAGGTCGGACACCGTGACGTGCACGTGGCAGTCGAACATCCCGGGCAGCAGCGTCGCTCCGGCGCAGTCCACCGCGCGGTCGCCGTCGAGGCCCGTGCCGACCTCGACGATCCGGCCGTCCTCGACCGCGACGTCCGCCGGCGCGGGCGCGCTGCCCGCCCCGTCGAACACCGTGCCGCCGGTGAAAAGGGTCCGCGTCATACCGGTTCTCCTGTCTGCACAACGTCTCCGGACCGGGTCACGGCCCGTTCGATGGCTGCCGCGATCGCGAGCACGACCACGTTAACGGCAAGCCCGACCAGCCCGACGTTGACCGTGCCGACGAGTTTCGGGTCCACGAAGGTCAGCCAGATCACCACGACCTCGCCCGCGAGCAGCCCGGCGAACACCGGGGCCTTGCCGACCGGGACCTTCTTCAGGAAGCCCAGCAGGTTCGCCGGGGCCAGCTGCACCGATCCGGAGTACGTGAGCAGCAGCAGGTTCGCCAGCAGGTCCGGCCGGAAGATGCCGAGCACCAGGGCCAGCGCGCTGGCCAGCACGACCGTCCCGTGGTTGATCCAGAACTGCTTGCGCTCGCTGCGCACCCGGGTGATGTTCCGTGCCACCAAAGAGGAAATGCCGATCAGGATGCCCGCCGCGGGCACCATCGCGGTGGCCGTCGCGGCGACGACCACGAGGCCGGTGACCCAGCCCGGCAGCGCGTCCTTGCTCAGCGTCAGCAGGACGCCGTTCGGGTCGCTTCCTTTGGGCACCACCAGGATCGCGGCGAACCCGATGATCATCGGCAGCAGCAGGCACAGCTCGTACACCGGCATCCAGGTGTAATTGCGGCGCAGCACCTTCGGGTCGCGCGCGGACATCAGCGCGGGCCAGGTGTGCGGCAGCGTCATCAGGCCGACGCCGATCGCGCTGACCAGCATGCTCGTGATGAACCACGTGTGGTCGTTGGACCCGGCGTGCACGAACAGCTTCTCCGGATGCAGCTGGTCGATCTTGTGGAACACCCCGGACACGCCGCCGGCGAAATGCGCGGGCACCGCGATGATCAGCACCACCAGGACGACGAGCATGATCGCGTCCTTGAAATACGAAGTCGCCGCGACGCCGCGCAGCCCGGCCCACAGCACGAACGCGACCACCAGCACGCTGCCCGCGATCATGCTGAGCGTGCCGGACGCGTGGTCGCCGGTCACGAGCCGGACGATCAGCCCGAGCCCGGTGATCTGCAGCTGCAGGTACGGCAGCACGAACACGACGCCGAGGATGGCCGACACCGTGCCGAGCGCGCGGCTCGAGTACCGGTCCTCGAGGAAATCGCCCTGGGTCAGGTAGCCGCGTTCCTTGCCCATCCGCCAGATCCGCTTGGCGAGGAAGAACAGGACCACGTAGGCGATCGGGACGTACGGCAGCGCGTACATCGCCGCGACGCCGCCGGAGAACGCCAGCCCGGCCATGCCGAGGAAGGTGAAGGTCGTGAAGACCTCGCCGGCCTGCAGGAACCACATGGTCAGCGCGCCGAACTTCCGGCCGCCGACGGTCCATTCCGCGAGGTCCGCGGCGGGACGGCGGCGGCCGACGAAGCCGAGCACGCCGATGAGCAGGATGCCGGCGAGAGTGAAGGCGAGGATCATCGTCAATCCTCCTCGCCGCTGCGGGACAGGAGCCGTTCGGACAGCAGCAGGGCCGGGGTGAACATCAGACACCAGAAGGCGCCCCAGACCATCATCTTCGGCAGGCCCAGCCACAGGCCGGAGGAGTTGACGAAGGGCAGGAACGGCATGAGGACGAGAGCGACTACGGGGACGATCGGGGGGAGGTAGTAGCTGCGCATGGGCACACGTTGCCAGAAGACGTGTCGCTCGGCAGGTTGGTTTGATACCCCCCGACCTCGGGGTTCACCGGGGACGGGTCGAGGAAGGATGAACATGGCCGAATCAGCGCGCCGGGTGGGCTTCGTCGGGCTCGGGAGGATGGGCACGGCGATGGCCGGTCGCCTCGTCGACGCGGGGTACGACGTCACCGTGTGGACCCGCAGCGCGGGCAAGGCGGACGGCTTGGCGGCACGAGGCGCGACCGTCGGCGAAACTCCGGAGGACGCGATCGCCGCTGGGACCGTCTTTTCCATGCTGAGCGACGAAAACGCGGTGCGGCAGGTGTTCACCGCCGAGCGGCTCCGGTCCGCGCCGGAGGGCTTTATTCACGTCAATCACGCGACGATCAGCCCGGAGGCGGCCCGCGAGTTCGCCGCGCAGGGCGGGCGGTACCTCAGTGCGCCGGTGGTCGGCCGCCCGGAGGCGGTGGTGGCCGGAAAGCTGACCCTGCTGGTGTCCGGCGACGCGGACGTCCGTGCCGAAATCGCGCCGATGCTCGCCGCGCTCGGACGGCGGGTCTGGGAGTTCGGCGACGCGGCCGACGCCGCGCCGACGGCGAAGATCTCGGTGAACTACCTGATCATCCACGCGTTGCAGGCGCTGTCCGAGTCGATCACGATGCTGCAGCACGCCGGATTGGACGCCGGGCAGTTCGTCGACCTGATCAACGATTCCGTCTTCCCCGGCGCGGTTTACCGCGGCTACGGAGACGCCATCGCCGCCAGCGCCTACACGCCGCCGGGATTCACCGCAGCGCTGGGGCTGAAGGATCTGAAGCTCGCGTTGTGCACCGCCGGCGAGCTCGGCGTCGAACTGCCCACCGGGCCGGTTCTGCGGGACGTATTCTCCACCGCGGTCGAGCAGATCGGCGCGGACCTCGACTGGGCGAGCATCGCCGAGGTGACCCGGCGGCGCTCCGGCGGCGAGCCGTCCTGAGGAGCCGCCGAACGAAGGAAATTTCCCCGGCACCCGGAGTAACCCGGTCGTCCCGGGAACCCGCGCGGGTGCCATCGCGGGAGCCCCATCGCCCGCTTGAGCAGCACCCCTTCGGGCATGCACAGGAGGCATGGTGGGGGCAACCCCAGGACGATCCGTCGGGTCTGCAGGTTTCCCGTCGGGGCGCCGCGCCGCAATACTCGCCCGGGTGACCACCGAAAAGCTCGTCCTCCCCTCGCCCCCACGGCCGGGAAGCGACTTCGCCCGGCTCTGCCGCCGGATCACCGACGCCGGTCTGCTCGACCGGCGCCCCGGCTACTACACCGCTCGAATCTCGCTCGTGACCGTGCTGTTCGCGGGAGGCTGGGTCGCGTTCGCGCTGCTCGGCGACTCGTGGTGGCAGCTGGCCGTGGCCGCGTTCCAGGCGTTCATGTTCGGGCAGATCGCCCTGCTTTCGCACGATCTGGCGCACCGGCAGGTGTTCCGGACGCGCCGTCCCGCGGAGATCGCCGGGCGGCTGGCCGGCAACCTCGGCATCGGGATGAGCTACGGGTGGTGGATGGACAAGCACACCCGCCACCACGCCAACCCGAACCACGAGGAGCTGGACCCGGACGTCGACCCGGACATCCTCGTCTGGTCCCAGCGCCAGGCCCGCGAGGCGCGCGGCCTGCCCCGGTTCGTCGGACGGCACCAGGCGCTGCTGTTCTTCCCGCTGCTCACCCTCGAAGGTCTCAACCTGCACTGGTCCGGCATCCGCGCCGTCGCGCGCCCCGGCCTGCGCCGCCGCGGGCTCGAAGCGGCGCTGCTGGTCACCCACCTGGCGGTCTACCTCGCCGCGCTGTTCATCGTCCTCCCGCCCGGTCTCGCACTGCTGTTTTTCGCGGTCCACCAGGGGCTGTGGGGCGTCTACATGGGTTCGATCTTCGCGCCGAACCACAAGGGCATGCCGACGCTGACCGGCCGCCCGGAGCTGGACTTCCTCCGCAAGCAGGTGCTCACCTCCCGGAACGTCGCGGGCGGACCGGTGATCGACGTCCTGCTCGGCGGCCTCAACCACCAGATCGAGCACCACCTGTTCCCGAGCATGCCGTCGGTGCACCTGCGCCGCGCCCAGCCGATGGTGGAGGCGTACTGCGCCGAGATCGGCATCCCCTACGTGCGCACCGGCTTGGTCTCCTCGTACCGGCAGACGCTTCGGCACCTGCACGAAGCTGGGGCCCCTCTCAGGAACGCTTCGTAAACTCGGTGGCATGAGCTTCCGGGCAGTCACTCCGGCGGCCTTCGGCGCGAAGGCCGCCGGAGCTCGTGCGGAACGGATGCGCCAGTCCCCGCAGTACGCCGACGGCGTGTTCCACAACGCCGCCGCCACTCGCGCGACGCCCGCCTCCCCCGGTGCCCTCGTGCGCGAGTTCTTGTTCGGCGAGGACCGCGCCCGCCGCCGTCCGGGCGGGGCGGTCCCGCTGGTTTCCGCGCCGGCCGCCACCGCAGCGGACGGGCTTTTCCTTACCTGGTACGGACATGCGTCCACCCTGGTGGAGATCGACGGCGCCCGGGTGCTGTGCGATCCGGTGTGGGGCGAGCGGGTTTCGCCGACGACGTTCGCCGGTCCGCGACGGCTGCACGCGCCCCCGGTTTCCCTGCGCGAGCTGGGCAGGCTGGACGCGATCGTGATCTCCCACGACCACTACGACCACCTGGACCTGCCCACCGTCCAAGCCTTGATCGCGCTGACCGACGCGCCGTTTCTCGTCCCGCTCGGCGTCGGCGCGCACCTTGAACGGTGGCACGTCCCGGCCGCGCGGATCATCGAACTCGACTGGCACGAGGACGCCGTCGTGGCCGGGATCCGGTTCGTCGCCACGCCCGCGCAGCATTTCTCCGGCCGCGGCCTCGCGAACGACAGCACGCTGTGGGCGTCGTGGGTGCTCGCCGGGCCGGAGCATCGCGTCTACTACAGCGGCGACACCGGGTACTTCGCCGGTTTCGCCGAGATCGGCGCGAAGTACGGTCCGTTCGACGCGACGCTCATCCAGGTCGGCGCGTACGCCCCGAACTGGCCGGACATCCACATGACGCCGGAGGAAGGCGTCGCCGCGCATCTGGACGTGCGCGGCGGGCTGCTGGTCCCGGTGCACTGGGCGACGTTCACGCTGGCCATGCACACCTGGTCGGACCCGGCGGACCGGGTGTGGCGGGAGGCGAAGGCCAACGACCTCCCGCTCGCGATCCCGAAACCCGGACAGCGGATCGACGCCTCCGCCCCGCCTCCCGTGGACGGGTGGTGGCAGACCCTGGGCTGACGGGCGGTTCCCCCGTCCGTCCGCGCCCGGACCCCGCCGCGCTGATCGACGCCGTCACGCACGGCCCCGACTGGCGCGCCGACGACCTGCTGCGGGCCTCCGAACGGACTCAGCTCCGCGTGATCCGGACTGGTGGTCCCCCGGATGCATTGACCGTGCTGGGATTGCTCGGCCGCACGGCCCTCGTCCGCCGGTCCGCGCTCGCCCGCCTCCGCTAGGCCGAAGCGAGCGAGGACCCGAACTCGATCCGGTGCCGATGCAGGTCCCCGAACATCTTCTCCGGGCTCATCACCGTCTTCATCATCACGGGCATCAGCAAGTCGCGCACGATCCGCGCGACCGGCCCCGCGGCCTTGTCGTTGTTGATCTTCGCCGCCCGTGCGATGATCCGTTCGACGCGTTCCCGCCGGGCCGCTTCGTACTGGGCGAAAGCCGTTGCCACGTCCGGAGCGTCCCGCAGCGCGCGAGCGAGTTCGAGGGAACTCTCGACCGCCTGCGAAGCGCCCTGTCCGGAACTCGGCGACGTCGGATGCGCGGCGTCGCCGACCAGGACGACCCGGCCGCGGTGCCACGTCCGCACCGTCGGGATGTCCTCCAGGATCCCCGGCTGGCCGACGTCTTCCGGCTTCAGCAGGGCGATGATGTCACGCGCCGGAATGTCGTCCGCGTGCCGTTCCCGCAGCACCGAAAGCCAGTGCTCCGGCGACGCGGACTTCGCCTCAGCCGGATCGGCGGCGGGAACGTTGCTGAACCAGAGAATCTCGTCCGCGTCGACGAAATACCCGAAGAACGCGCGCTTGCCGAAGGCGAAATGCTGATAGTTGCCGGTCGTCGGCAGTCCCGGGTTGCGGATCCAGCCGCCGAGGCCGAGCAGTCCGGTGTAGCGCGGAGCGGGCGCTGCCGGGTCCAAAGTGGACCGGACCGCCGACCGGATGCCGTCCGCGCCGATCAGCACGTCCGCCGAAACCGAGGAACCGTCCGCGAAGTGCGCGAGCACCTGGTCCGGCTTGTCCTCAATGGACTTCAGCCGCTTGCCGAATTCGACCGTGATCCCCCGGCGCAGCGCTTCGTCCATCAGCGCGCGGTACAGCCGGTCGCGGCGCAGCAGCAGGCTCGACGGCAGGTCCGGCAGTCCGTCGAATCTGCCGACCACGCGTCCTTTGTGGTTCTGCATCACCATTCCCGGCACCTCGATGCCGACCGCGGCCACCGCGTCGTCGGCGTCGATCTGGCGCAAAGCGTTGCGGCCGTTGGGAGACAGCGTCAACGCGCTGCCCACTCCGTCCGCCGCCTTCGGATAAGCCTCGTACACGGCGGCTTCGATTCCCGCCCGCTGCAACGCCATCGCGGTCGTCGCCCCGGCGATGCCGCCGCCGATCACTGCTACGTTCATGATTTCCCCTTGAAGTAGGTTTCCCACGCCTGCCGGTAGTCCTCCCCGGCGACCGACTCGGCGAGCCGTTCGACGAAGCCGCGCTCCGCCTCGACCTTCGTGAGCCGGTAGTCCTCCTCGACCAGGAACCACCAGGCGAGCCCCTGCTCCCGCCCGGCGTCGAGCGTCGCGCGGATGTCGTCGGCGATCGCCGCGAGCGCGACGAGCCGCTGCTGGAGCAGCTCGTGCACCTCGTCCGCGGGCAGCACCACGAACAACGACAGCGCCGCCCCGAACAGCGGGTACTCGGTGGCCGGTTCGGCGACGAGCTCGCGCATCCAGTCGAACAGCTCGAGCCGCCCGGTGGGCGTGATGGCGTAGACCGTCCGCTCCGGGCGCGCCGAATCGCGCAGCGTCTCCTGCGCCGCGATGAACCCGGCCTTCTCCAGCTGCCCGACCACCATGTACAGCGAGCTGCGGGTGTACTTGAAGTCCCGCTCCTTGCCGTAGTCCACGAACCGCCGGGCCATCTCGTACGGATGCATCGGCTCCTCGAGCAAGCCCGCCAGCACGGCCAGCCCGAGCGGATTCCCCACCACGCGTCGTTTCACCACTGCTCCCTTAGTCAGGATCGACTATACGCGGAGGAGTAGTTGATGTCGACTATCAGTTCGTGGGGTAGGAAGGACCTATGAAGCTCAAGCTCGATCTTCACGACATCTACAACCGCGGCGGGGAGATCGACCGGGCGCTGCGCGCGGTCATCGACGAGGCGGTCGCGAAGAAGGCGCCGCTCGTAGAGATCATCCCGGGCAAGGGGTCCGGGCAGCTGAAGAAGCACGTGCTGCGGTTCCTGGAGCGCAAGGACGTGAAGGCGCTCTACCACCGCGTCGAGAAGGACAAGGACAACTTCGGGCGGGTGTTCGTGCACTTCCGCTGGAAGTAGCGCGAGCACCCGCCCGAAGCGGCAGAGGTCAGAGCCAGTCGTCCGGGCGGGGCCAGGGCATCAGCGCGGTGAGCGCGTCCGGCACCGGTTCGGTGACCGTGTAGCGGCCGCGGTGGAACAGCAGCGGGCGGGCGTCGGACGTCTCGCCCAGTGCGGTCACGCGACCGACCACCACGTAGTGGTCCCCGGCCGGGTGGACCGCCTGCACCTCGCAGTCCACCCAGGTCAGGGCCCCGTCCAGCAGCGGCGCGCCGGACGGCGCGGGCCGCCAGGAGACTCCGGAAAACTTGTCGCCGCCGCGGCGGCCGAATTCGGCACAGACCGCCTGCTGGTCTTCGGCGAGCACGTTCACCGCGAACGTGCCCGCCGCGGCCAGCGCGGGCCAGGTGCGCGACGTCCGGGCAACGCAGAACAGCACCAGCGGCGGGTCCAGCGACAGCGCCGCGAAGGACTGGCAGGCGAAACCCACCGGTCCGGTCGGCGCGACGGCCGAGGAATCCTCGACGTACCCGGTCACCACGGTCACCCCGGTGCAGAAGTGGCCCAGCACCTCGCGAAACCGGTCCGACACAGCCTCGGGGACGGCGGCTGTCATTGCGCGCCTACCGAGAAATCGTGGCCCCACAACGAAACCGCGGTGCTCTCGCGAGCGATCCACGCCTCGTCCTCGACCTGCCGGCCCTCGCAGCCGAACTCGACGTCGAAGCCGCCCGGGGTCTTCATGTAGAACGACAGCATCAGGTCGTTCACGTGCCGGCCGAGCGTCGCCGACATCGGGACGTTCTTGCGTTTCGCGCGGTCCAGGCACAACCCGACGTCGTCGGTCTCCTCGACCTCCACCATCAGGTGCACGATCCCGCTCGGCGTCGGCATCGGCAGGAACGCCAGGCTGTGGTGCCGCGGATTGCAGCCGAAGAACCGCAGCCACGCCGGGTCGCCGTCGGCCGGGCGGCCCACCATCTGCGGCGGCAGGCGCATCGAATCGCGGAGCCGGAAGCCGAGCACGTCCCGGTAGAACCTCAGTGCGGCCTCGTTGTCGTGGGTCGACAAAACCACGTGCCCGAGGCCCTGCTCGCCGGTGACGAACCGGTGGCCGTACGGGCTCACCACGCGCCGGTGCTGCAGCGCGACCCCGTGGAACACCTCCAGCGTGTTGCCGGACGGATCGGTGAAGCTGATCATCTCCGCGACGCGGCGGTCGGCCAGCTCCTCAGGCGTGCCTTCCTTGTACGGCACCGAAGCCGCGTCGAGCCGGGCGCGGACGTCGTCCAGTTCCGCGGCGTTGGCCGCTTCCCAGCCCGCCTGCGCCAGGCGGTCCTTCTCCCCCGGCACGATCACCAATCGCGCCGGGAAATCGTCCATGCGCAGGTAGAGCGCGTTCGGGTCGGTGCCCGAACCCTCCACCATGCCGAGCACCTTCAGCCCGTAGACGCGCCAGGCGTCCATGTCGGTGGCTTCGATGCGCAGATATCCCAGCGAACGGATAGCCATCACGAACTCCCGAGGAAGTCGAGGGCGAGTCGGTTGAACTCGTCGAACTTCTCCAGCTGCGCCCAGTGCCCGCAGCCGCCGAACACGTGCAGTTGCGCACGCGGAATCGTCTTCAAGGCCAGCATTGCGCCGTCGAGCGGGTTGACCCGGTCCTCCCGGCCCCAGACGAGCAAGACCCGTTGGCGCAGGCGGTACGCCTCGCGCCACAACATGCCTTCCTCGAAGGAGTCCGGCAGGCTGAAGGACTTGCCCATCGCCCGCATCGCCGCGAGCGACTCCGGCGAACGCGCGATCTCGAAGCGTTCGTCGATCAGCTCGTCGGTGACCAAAGCCTGGTCGTGCACCATGATCCGGAGGAACGCTTCCATCCGCTCCCGCGTCGGGTCCCCGGCGAACTTCGACAGCAGCCGCACGCCTTCGGTCGGGTCCGGCGCGAACAGGTTGACGCTCAACCCGCCCGCGCCCATCAGCACCAGCCGTCCGGCACGACCGGGATGGTTCAGCGCCAGCCGGACCGCCGCGCCCGCGCCGAGCGAGTTGCCGACGAGGTGCGCCTTTTCGATGCCGAGCCGGTCCATCAGGCCGACGATCGCGTCCGAACTGTGCCGGAAGTACTGCGGGTGGTCGGTCGGCTTGTCGGACCGGCCGAACCCGGGCTGGTCGATCGCCAGCGTGCGGTAGGACTTGCCGAACACCGGCAGGTTCCGGCCGAAGTTGCTCCACGCCGAGGCACCGGGACCGCCGCCGTGCAGCAACAGCACCGTCTCGACGTTTTCGGCGCCGGATTCGTGGTAGTGCAGGCGAAGCCCGCCCGCGGTGTCTGCATAGGAACCTTCGGGCGTCATCAGACCATCGCATTCTCGACGGGCAAGCCGAACTCGCCGGTGCCGAACATGACGTACGCGCGTTCCGCGTCGTTCGCCGCGTGCACCCGGCCCGCGTGCGCGTCGCGCCAGAACCGCTGGATCGGCGTGCCCCGCTGCAGCGCGCGGCCGCCGGAGTTCTCGAAAAGCCGGTCGATCGCGGAGATCGCCCGCTCGGTGCCGCGCACCTGGTCCCGGCGCACCCGCAACCGCGTGCTGAACGGCAGCTTCTCGCCCTTGCAGGCCAGCTGGTACAGCTCGTCGATATTGTGCGTCAGCTGCAGCCAGGCCGCGTCGATCTCGCTGCCCGCCTCGGCGATCCGCACCTTCGAGAACGGGTCCTCTTTGGA
The DNA here is from genome assembly GCF_002796545.1 of Amycolatopsis sp. AA4. Lineage (GTDB taxonomy): Bacteria > Actinomycetota > Actinomycetes > Mycobacteriales > Pseudonocardiaceae > Amycolatopsis. The sequence continues at coordinate 2,193,244 of NZ_CP024894.1, read as the reverse complement.
CTGTTCGCCCGCGTAGGCCGCCCGCACCCGCTTGCCCTGGTGCTCCACGTGCGCGTCGTACGCGCCCTGCGCCATCCCGATGATCGGCGCGGTGATGGTGCTCGGGTGCACGGAACCGTACGGCAGCCGGTACAGCGGCCCCGGATTGACTTCCTGCCCCGGCGTCTTGCACTTCGACGTCGCCATGAAGCTCAGCGCGCGGTGCTTCGGCACGAACACGTCGTCGACGACGATGTCGTTGGACCCGGTGCCGCGCAGCCCGACCGTGTCCCAGACGTCCACAATGGAGTAATCCGAGATCGGCACGAGATACGTGCAGAAGTCCACCGGCTTGCCGTCGGCGAACGCCGGCCCGCCCAGCAGCACCCACGTGCAGTGGTCGCTTCCGGACGAGAAGCTCCATCGCCCGGACAGCCGGTAGCCGCCCTCGACGACGGTCGCCTTGCCCATCGGCGCGTACGAAGAAGAAATCCGCACGTCGTGGTCCTCGCCCCACACGTCCTCCTGGGCCTTCGCGTCGAACAACGCGACGTGCCACGGGTGCACGCCGAGAATCGACGCGACCCAGCCGGTGGACCCGCAGGCGCTCGCGATGAGCTTGACCGCGGTGTAGAAGGTGACCGGGTCGGCTTCGTAGCCGCCGTACGGTTTCGGTTGCAGCAGGCGGAAAAATCCGGTCTCCTGCAGCGCTTTCACTGATTCGGCGGGGATCCGACGGGCGTCCTCGGTCTCCTGTGCGCGTTCCCGCAGCACGGGAAGCAGGTCGCGCACCCCCGCGATCACGGCAGCCAGCTCGCTCATCGGCCGTCCTCTCTCGCTCGACACGCTCAAGACTAGAACACGTTCTCGTTTTTGTCGACGCGGTCCGCCCCGCGCGCGCCGTGCAACCCAGCCCGGCGACCGGAAAACACGCAGTCGGCCAGCGAAAGTCCGCTCACATACGACCTGGAACAGATTCCCACCGCGGTGCGCCCGGCAGCGTAAAGCCCGCGTACGCCGGCCACCGCGCCGGTGTCCTCGTCGACCACCAGGCCGCCAAGCGTCAGCATCGGGCACGGGTAGCCGAGGTTGGGTTTCACCGACACGTCGATCAGCGAGTACGGCGGCGTGTCCAGCGGCCGCGCGAAGTCCGCGGGCTTGCCCGCCGGATCGGGACCGCGCTGGTATTCGGCGTACGTCGCCGCCAGCCCGGCCGGGTCGATCCCGGCCCGCTTGGCCACTTCTTCGAGCGTCCCGCCGGTCACCCGGCCCTTGCCCAGCAGGTACCGCAGCTGCAGCGTCGCGAACCATTGGCCCTGCTTGCGCCCGTCCCGGCGGGCTTCGGCGACGATCGGCTCGTCGACCAGCAGCCAGCCGCGTCCGCCGTGTTCGGCGATCATGCGTTCGCCGATCGCCGCGCCGTACCGGGATTCGTCGATGATCCGGCGGCCGTCCGCGTCCACCAGCAGCCCGCCGAGGAACGCCGTCGGCGGCGTGAGAAAACGCCACGCCGACACCCGGTCCAGTTCCGCCGTGCGCCCGCCGACCTCGACACCCATCCGGATGCCGGAACCGTCGTCCGCCGACGTCCCGAGATCCAGCCCGCCGCGATACGCGGGCGCGTGCTCGCGCACCATCGCCCGGTTCACGATGAACCCGCCCGCCGCCAGCACGACGCCCCGGCGCGCGCTGATCCGCAGCTCACGCGCGTGCTTGCGCTCGATCCGCTCGACCCGCTGGTGCAGCGACCGACGCATCGCGGGCACGTAGATGCCCGGCTTCGCCGCCCAATCCGCGAGCCGCGCGTGCCGCGCCCGCACCCACGACGGCGCGTCTCGCAAAGTGTGCGTGAGCACCCCGGTGACCGTGCCGGAGTCGTCGGTGATCAGGTTCATCGCCTGCGTCTGCGGCAGCACCTGCACCCCGCGTTCGCGAGCCGCCGCCAGCAACTGCTTCATCAGCAGCTTCCCGGATGTACCCGGCCCCTTGACCCGGTGTCCGCGCGGCGCGGGTTTCGCCACGTCGCGGAAGCCGCCGGACAGTTCGCTGCCGGAGTAGTACAGGTAATGCTTGTTGCTGGGATACGACGTCTTGTAGTCGCACATGCTGCCCTCGAACGGCACGCCTTGGCGCTCCAGCCACGCCACCAGGTCGACGCTTTCCTCGCAGAACCGCCGCAGCGTCCGTTCCGACACGACGTCGCCGGTTTCCATCCGCAGGTACGCGTACATCGCGTCGACGCTGTCTTCGACACCCGCGGCGCGCTGCTGCGGCGTCCCTCCCCCGGCGTAGACCACGCCGCCGCTCACGCGACTGGCCCCGCCGCCGGAAAACCGGTCCACTAGGAGCACGCTGGCGCCCGCGTCGGCCGCTTCGATGGCCGCGCACACGCCGGCCGCGCCGGCTCCGATGATCACGACGTCCGCCCCGAGCTCGTCCATAGTCCGCCACCCTAGAACTGGAACACGTTCTCGTCTATGGTGACGGAAGTGGCCCCGAGCAGGCCAGCTTTAGCCGATAACACGTTGCATGTGAGGTGGCATGTCGGACGAGTACGACGTGGTGGTGGCCGGCAGCGGCGCCGCCGGGATGACCGCCGCGCTCGCCGCCGCCCATCGCGGGCTTTCCGTGGTGGTGCTGGAAAAGGCAGCCTGCTTCGGCGGTTCGACCGCCCGCTCCGGCGGGGGCGTCTGGCTGCCCGGCAACCACGCGCTGCGGGCCGCGGGCATCGAAGAACCACCCGAACGCGCGAGGCAGTACCTGGAGTCGATCGTCGGCGACGTGGTGCCGGAGCAGCTGCGCACGACCTTCCTCGACCACGGTCCCGAGGTGCTCGAGTTCGTCACCCGGAACACGCCGCTGGAGTTCAAGTGGGTGCCCGGGTACAGCGACTACCACCCGGAGGCGCCCGGCGGACGTCCCGGCGGCCGGTCGGTGGAGCCCAAGCCGCTCGACGGCAAACTGCTCGGCGCCGACCTGGCGAAGCTCGAACCGCCGTACAGCGCGCCGCCGCTCGGCGTGCCGATCACCCAGTCGGACTATCGCTGGCTGAGCCTGATCGCCCGGCATCCGCGCGGATTCGCCCGGATGCTGTCGCTCGGGATGAAATGGCTGGCCGGACGCGTCCGCGGCCAGCAGCCGCTGTCCATGGGGCAAGCGCTTGCGGCCGGGTTGCGGAAGGGCCTGCGGGACGCCGGCGTCGAGGTTCTGCTCGACACGCCGTTGGTCGATCTGCGGGTGGAAAACGACGTCGTGACCGGCATCGTAGCCCGGCGCGACGGCGAGGAGACGCTGTTCCGCGCGCGGCGCGGGGTGGTGCTGGCCTGCGGCGGCTTCGAGCACAACGAAGAGATGCGCACCAAGTACCAGCGCGCGCCTATCGGCACCGAATGGACCGTCGGCGCGGCGGCGAACACCGGCGACGGGATCAACGCCGGGCTCAAGCTCGGCGCGGCGACCGACCTGATGGACGACGCGTGGTGGGGCCCGTCGTTCCCGCTCACCGGCGGTCCGTGGTTCGCGCTCGCCGAGCGCTCGCGGCCCGGCTGCCTGATGGTCGACTCGCGGGGCACGCGGTTCGTGAACGAATCCGCCCCGTATGTCGAGGCCGTGCACGCGATGTACGGCGACGGCGACGGACCCGGCAAGCACGTCCCCGCGTGGCTGGTGTTCGACCAGCGCTACCGCGACCGCTACCTGTTCACCGGTCTCGGCCCGCGGCAGCCGCTGCCCGGGCGTTGGTACAAGGCCGGGATCGTGGCGAAGTCCGCGACGCTGGCCGGGCTCGCCGAGAAGATCGACGTGCCCGCCGACGCGCTGGAGCAGACCGTCACGCGGTTCAACGGCTTCGCGCGCAAGGGCGTCGACGAGGACTTCCAGCGCGGGCTCAGCGCCTACGACCACTACTACGGCGACCCGCGCAACCGCCCCAACCCGAGCCTCGGCGAACTGGCCAAGGCCCCGTACTACGCGGTCCGCGTCGTGCCCGGCGACCTGGGCACCAAGGGCGGGCTGCGGATTGACGAGAAGGCCCGCGTCCTGCGCGAGGACGGCACGGTCGTGCCCGGCCTCTACGCGGCGGGCAACACCAGCGCGCCGGTGATGGGCCGGACCTACGCCGGACCGGGCGCGACCATCGGCCCGGCGATGGTGTTCGGCTACCTTGCGGCACAGGCGCTGGCGAACGAAGATCAGACCGGCACGGGAGGCAGGCAGTGACGCCGAAGAGCGAGGGATCCGAGATCCGCACGATCGACGCGGGGGCGCCCCCGGCGCGGTACGCCCGCGGCTGGCACTGCCTCGGGCTCGCCGAGAGCTTCCGCGACGGCAAACCGCACGCCGTGCAGGCGTTCGGCACGAAGCTCGTCGTGTTCGCGGACACCGCGGGCAAGCTGAACGTGCTCGACGGGTACTGCCGGCACATGGGCGGCGACCTGACGCAGGGTTCGGTGAAGGGCGACGAGATCGCGTGCCCGTTCCACGACTGGCGGTGGGGCGGCAACGGCAAGTGCAAGTCGATCCCGTACGCCAAGCGGGTCCCGCTGCGGGCGCGCACCCGGGCGTGGCAGGTGCTGGAGGAGAACAAGCAGCTGTTCGTCTGGCACGACCCGGAGGGCAACCCGCCGCCGGAGAACGTCGTGATCCCGCGCGTCGAGGGCGCGTTCAGCGACGAGTGGAGCAACTGGACCTGGGACTCGATCCTGATCGAGAACGCCAACTGCCGCGAGATCATCGACAACGTGGTGGACATGGCGCACTTCTTCTACATCCACTACGCCTTCCCCACGTATTTCAAGAACGTGTTCGAGGGCCACATCGCCACCCAGTACCTCAACACCAAGGGCCGCCCGGACATGGGCATGGCGTCCAATTACGGCGGCGAGGAAAACCTGCTGCGCTCGGAGGCGTCGTATTTCGGCCCCTCCTACATGATCAACTGGCTGGTGAACTCCTTCCAGGGCTTCGAAATCGAGAACGTGCTGATCAACTGCCACTATCCGGTTTCGCCGACGTCGTTCGTGCTGCAGTGGGGCATCATGGTCAAGAAGATGCCCGGCGTTTCCGACGAGCACGCGGACAAGATCGCGAAGAAGCTCGCGAAGGGCATCGGCGTCGGCTTCCTGCAGGACGTGGAGATCTGGAAGAACAAGACCAAGATCGACAATCCGCTGCTGTGCGAGGAGGACGGCCCGGTCTACCAGCTGCGCCGCTGGTACGACCAGTTCTACGTGGACGCCGCGGACGTCACCGAGGACATGACGCGCCGGTTCGAGTTCGAAGTGGACACCACGAAGGCCAACGAGGTGTGGGCGGCCGAGGTGCAGGAGAACCTGGCGCGCCAGCGGGCGGAGGCCGAGGCGGCGGCTCAGTCGGAGGAGGCTGGAGTGTGACGGCCGAAGCCACCGAATTCCTCACGTCCGGGCTGCGGCCGCACGAATGCCGCAGCTGCGGAACCTGTGTGCTGGTCAAGAAAAACAGCCTCAAGCACACCAGCATCCAGTGGACCACCGACGCGGCGACCAGCTGTCCGGTGTTCGCCGCGCACGCCGCTTCCGGCGGCACCACCGCGTTGCTGGACACCTGCGAGAAGCTGGCGGACAGCATCGACAGCGCGGTGCGCGACGGCGATTTCGGGCAGGTGCGCAATGACTGAAATCGTCACGCTCACCGTCGCCGAGGTGATCGAGGAAACCGCGGACGCCCGGTCCATCGTGTTCACCGTCCCGGACGAGCATCGGGAACGGTTCGCCTACTCCCCCGGGCAATTCCTCACGCTGCGGATTCCCAGCGACCAAACGGGTTCCGTCGCGCGGTGCTATTCGCTTTCGAGCGCGCCGCACGAGGGGCGGGTGCAGGTCACGGTCAAGCGGACTACCGACGGGTACGGCTCGAACTGGGTCTGCGACGAACTGAAGGCGGGCACGACGATCGACGTGCTGCGGCCCTCCGGCGTGTTCTGTCCGTCCTCTTTGGACGCGGATTTCCTCCTTTTCGCCGCGGGCAGCGGGATCACGCCGGTGATGTCGATTCTCAAGTCCGCACTGGAAAAGGGCGACGGCCAAGTGGTGCTCGTCTACGCGAACCGCGACGAGCAGTCCGTCATTTTCGCCGCCGAACTGCGCGAACTGGCCGAGCGGTTCGGCGACCGGCTCACCGTGGTGCACTGGCTGGAAACCTTGCAGGGCTTGCCGACCGTCGCCGCGCTGCGGGCGCTCGCCAAGCCGTACGTGGGGCACGAGGCGTTCCTCTGCGGCCCAGCGCCGTTCATGGCCGCCGCGCAGGACGCGTTGCGCGAACTCGGCGCGCCGCGGGAACGCGTGCACGTGGAGAAGTTCCACTCGCTCACCGGAAATCCGTTCGCGGACGAGCCGGAACCGGAGGACGAGACCGGCGGCGAGACCACCGCGCTCACCGTCGACCTCGACGGCGAGACCCGGCAGCTCACCTGGCCGCGGCAGCGCAAGCTGCTCGACCACCTGCTCGCCGAGGGTCTCGACGCGCCGTATTCCTGCCGCGAGGGCCAGTGCAGCGCGTGCGCGTGCCGGATCGTCTCCGGCGAGGTGAAAATGCTGAACAACGAGGTGCTGGACGCCGAGGACATCGCCGACGGGATCGTGCTGGCCTGCCAGTCGGTACCGTTGACCGACGAGGTGTCCGTCAGTTACGAGTGAGTGGAGAGCCCGTGCCCATCGACCCCGCGGTCGCGATCGGAGCCGATCTCGGCGAGGTCCGTTTCGCCTGGACGCCGTCCGACGTGCTGCTGTACCACCTGGCGGTCGGCGCGGGCGCGGATCCGGTGGCCGAGCGCGAACTGCGCTACACCTACGAACGCGACCTGCGCGTGCTGCCGACCTTCGCCACCGTCGCGGCGAACCTCCGCACGTTCGAGCCGCCCGCGCTGAACTTTCCCGGCGTCGACATCGACCTGGCGAAAGTGCTGCACGGCAAGCAGGAGATCGCCCTGCACCGGCCGATCCCGGCCGAGGGCAAGGCGGTCGCGCGCACCCGGATCGCCGACGTCTTCGACAAGGGCAAGGCCGCGGTGCTGGTGCAGGAGACCGAGGTCGCCGACGAGTCCGGCGCTCCACTGTGGACAGCCCGGTCCAGCATCTTCGCCCGCGGCGAGGGCGGCTTCGGCGGCGAACGCGGGCCGTCGGACAAGATCGAATGGCCGGACCGCGAACCGGACGCGGTGCTCGACGTGCCGACGCTGCCCCAGCAGGCGCTTCTGTACCGGCTGTGCGGCGACCGCAACCCGTTGCACGCCGACCCGGCGTTCGCCAAGGCCGCCGGGTTCGACCGGCCGATCCTGCACGGGCTGTGCACGTACGGCGTCGTCGCGAAGGCCGTGGTCGACGCGTTCCTCGACGGCGATCCCGAGCGCGTCTCGGCATTCGGGACGAAGTTCGCCGGCGTCGTGTTCCCCGGCGAAAACCTGCGCGTGCGCGTGTGGCGCGAAAACGGACGTCTGCTGGTCACGACCACCGCGTCGGAACGCGGCGACGCGCCTGTGCTGGCCGACACAGTGCTGACGCCCCGCTGAGCCTCGGGACCGTTATACCGTTGTCCCATGGCGGACGAGCGAGACGGCACCTTCTTCGTGGTGCGCGGGCCAGTCGAGCCGGGCGACAAGCGCGGCCGCGAGCTGGGCTTCCCCACCGCGAACATCGCGCTGCGCGACCAGCGCGGCGAACTCGGGGACGGGGTGTGGGCCGGCTGGGCGGAGCGCGCGGACGGCACGCGCGTGGCCGCCGCGGTGTCCGTGGGCCGCCGCCCGACCTACTACGGCGCCGACGGCTACCGGCTGGTCGAGGCCTTCCTGCTCGACTTCGAGGGCGACCTGTACGGCGAGCGCCTCACCGTCTGGCTCGGCAAGCACCTGCGGAACCAGCGGGGTTTCGATTCCTCGCAGGACCTGATCGACGCGCTGGGCCACGACGTCGCCGCGGCTCGCGAGTGGGTGGCCGCGCATCCGGCGGACACGCTGCCGAAGCTGGACGAACTCCCGCCGGACGGCGAAGTCCACCGGATCGGCTGAGTCAGATCCCCGCGAGCAGCATGACTCCCATGCCCGCGCCCATCACCGCGCGGCACAGCGTGCGCGACGCGTGTCCCGGCACCGTCGTGCCGCGCGACCGCATCGCCACCACGCCCGAGCGGACCGCGTCCGCCGCGAAGTAGGCCGCCGCGGCTATCGCGACCACCGGCCACGCCAGCCGGGTGTCCATTGTGGACATGGTGAGCCACGGACCGTGCCCCATGCCGTCGTGCGGCATCGCGGTGACCATGTACAGCATCGCCGCGGCCGACAGCGCGTGGTGCGCGCAGCCGTGTCCCTCGGCCCGGCCTCGCCACGCGGACCAGGCGAACCAGCCCGCGGTCAGCACCAGCACCGCCTGCCAGCCCGCGGCCGGGATCGGGCCGCCGACCGGGGACAGCATCGCGACCATCGCCACGACCAGCAGGAGCTCGGCGAGGTCGCCGTTGCGCACCCGGTGGCCGAGGCGGACGTAGTCGAGCCGCACCAGCCGCAGCACGCACGGCAGCGCCAGCAACGCGAACAGCGCGGTGAACATCCAGGCCAGCGGGACAGTCACCTCGGCACCTCACTCCTCCGGACACGCTGCGTCACACGGGCCTTACCACCGTGACACGCCCCAGGTCGCGGGCACCAGCCAGCAATGAGGTGATCCGCGTTGACCCACAAGGGCTATGCGCGCGCCGACAAGCGCAGGTCAACCCGCTATCCTCGGCCGATGCGCCCGCTTCGGTACTCCATCAACGTGACGCTGGACGGCTGCGTCGACCACCTCGCCGGCATCGCCCCGGACGAGGAGCTGCACCAGCACTCGACCGAGATCATCGCGCGCGCCGACGCTCTTCTTTTCGGCCGGGTGATCTACCAGATGATGGAAGAGGCGTGGCGGCCGTCCGCGGAACCCGTCGACCGGCCGGCCTGGATGGAGTCGTTCGGCCGGACCATCGACGCGGCGAAGAAGTACGTCGTGTCCAGCCGGCTCGAGAGCGTCGACTGGAACGCCGAACTCGTGCGCGGCGATCTGCGGGAAGCGGTGCTGCGGCTCAAAGAGCAGCCCGGCAAGGGCCTGTACACCGGCGGCGTGCAGCTGCCGCTCGCGCTGGCGTCGATGGGACTGATCGACGAGTACGAGTTCGTGGTGCACCCGCGGATCGTGGGACACGGGCCGACGTTGTTCGCCGGCCTGCCGCAGCACCTCGACCTGAAGTTCGTGGACCGGCGCGAGTTCTCCTCCGGAGCGGTCGCGATGCGGTATGTGCCGAAGGATCCTCAGCGAGCCTGAGTCAACACCAGCCCGCTCGTCGGGACGCCGGTTCCCGCCGTGACCACCGCGGTCCCGGCGTTCGAGACCTGATTCGCCGCCGTTCCGCGCAGTTGCCGGACCGCCTCCGCGATGCCGTTCATGCCGTGGATGTACGCCTCGCCGAGCTGGCCGCCGTGCGGGTTGAGCGGCAGCTTCCCGTCGAGCGTGAGCGTGTCGCCCGCGATGAAGTCCTTCGCCTCGCCGCGACCGCAGAAACCCAATTCCTCCAGCTGCATCAGGACGTACGGGGTGAAGTGGTCGTACAGCACCGCGACGTCCACATCGGACGGTCCGATTCCGGACTGCGCCCACAACTGCCGTCCGACCACGCCCATTTCCGGCAACGCGGCGAGATCGTCTCGGTAGTAGCTGGTCATCACGTACTGGTCCGGTCCGCTCCCCTGCGCCGCCGCGGAGACCACCACCGGGGCCTGCCGGAGGTCGCGGGCGCGTTCGAGGCTGGTGATCACGAGCGCGACGCCGCCGTCGCTTTCCTGGCAGCAGTCCAGCAGGTGCAACGGTTCCGCGACCCAGCGCGAGGCCTGGTGTTCCTCCAGCGTGATCGGCCGGCCGTGGAACCAGGCGTTCGGGTTCGTCGCCGCGTGCGCCCGGTCGACGACCGCGATCTTGCCGAAATCCTCGCTGGTGGCCCCGTATTCGTGCAGATATCGCTGCGCGACCATGGCCACCGTCGCGGCCGGGGTCGCGATGCCCATCGGGTAGTGGAACGCGTTGTCCACGCCGGACGTATTCACCTGCTGGGCCGCGGCCACCGACACGCGGCCAAACCGCATTCCAGAGCGCTCGTTGAACGCGCGGTAGGCCACCACGACGTCGGCGATCCCGCTGGCGACCGCCATGGCCGCCTGCTGCACGGTCGCCGCGGCCGCGCCACCGCCGTAATGCACGCGGCTGAAGAACGTCAGCTCCGGGATGCCCAGTTCGCGGGCGAGCGCGATTTCCGCGTTGCCGTCCATGGTGAACGACACCATTCCGTCCACATCGGACGGTTTCAGTCCGGCGTCGGCCAGCGCGTGGCTGACGCACTCGGCCGCCAGCCGCAGCTCGCTGCGTCCGGAGTCCTTGGAGAACTCCGTCGCGCCGATCCCGGCGATCGCGGTGGTCCCGGTGAACGTCATGCGTCCTCCTCCGGCAGCGTCAGCGAAACCGTGCCGGTCACGTGCGCGCCCAGACTGTCCATAGCGGACACTTCGAGTTCGAGGTCGTTGCCGTCGCGGGCGGTGACCTTGCCGGTGAAGGTGAGCGTGTCCCCGGCGTAGCACGGCACGCCGAGCCGGATTTTGATCGAGCGGATGAGCGCCTGCGGACCGGCCCAGTCGCTCACGTACCGCTGCACGAGCCCGGTGTCGGTGAGGATGTTGAGGAAGATGTCCTTCGATCCGCGCGCGACCGCGGCGTCCCGGTCGTGGTGCACGTCCTGGAAATCCCGCGTCGCCAGCGCGGTGCTGATGACGAACGTCGGCGTCGCCTCTATCACCATCGGCGGCAGTTCGGTCCCGACTGCGGCAGTCATCGCGCCACCTTCCACGCGGGCAGGGTCAATTCGTCGTCGACGCGCACGAACGCGGCGGTCACCGGGAGTCCGATGTGGACCTCGTCCGGCTCGGCGTCCAGCAGCTCGGCCATCAAGCGCACGCCTTCCTCCAGCTCCACCAGCGCGACCACGAACGGCAGCCGCTTGCCCGGCACCGCGGGGTGGTGGTGCACGACGAAGCTGTAGACGGTTCCGCGTCCACTTGCGACCACGTAGTCCGGCACCGTGTCGAGCGAGCCGTCCGGCGGCATCGGACCGGGCGGATGCCGCAGCACGTCACCCCAGCGCTGGATGCGCAGCTCGCCCTCGCGCAGACCGTCCCAGAAGAACTTGGTGTCGTGGCTGATCACCGGCCGCAGCACCGGCGACGGCGGCGGTTCCGGTTCGCGCGGGCGGAACTTCAGCACGCGGAACACCATGTCCGCCACTAGTTCCCCGTCGACGTACCAGTTCGTCCGCGTGGTCACGAACCAGCCCTCGCCGAGCCCGGTGCGCTTCGGGCCGGTGACGTCCTCCAGCACGTTCGTGGTCGAAACGTGCTCTCCGGGCCGCAGGTAGCGGTGATAAGTCTGCTCGGAGTTGGTGGCCACAATGGACGTGTACCCGGCGTCGTCCAGCACCTTCAAGATCAAGCCGAGCGGGTCGTCGTCCCCGCGCACGCCGTGCAGCCCCGGCATCGTCCACACCTGCGCCATCGCCGGCGGCGCGACCAGTCCCTTGTGGACACTTGCCTCGGCGAACTCCGCGTCGGTGTACACCGGATTGGCGTCGCCGATCGCCTCGACCCAGTTGTTCACCATCGCCTGATTCACCGGATCGCGCGCGTACCTCGGCGCGCTTTCGCCCTGTGCGGCGATTTTCGCGGCGGCTTCCTCGATCGTCATCGCGGCACCCTCGGCAGTTTCAGTCCGGCGGAGGCGATCAGTTCGCGCTGGATCTCGCTGACGCCCCCGCCGAACGTCAGCACCAGGTTCCGTTTCGCCAGCACGTCGAGCCATTCGGCGAGGTCCGCGGTGTCCGGGTCGGCGAGGTCGCCGTGCCGCCCGACCAGCTCCTCCAGCAGCCTCCCGATCCGCTGGATCCGCTCGGAGGCGAACACCTTCGTCGCCGAGGCGTCGGCGATCTCGACCGACCCGTGCGCCGCGGCCGCCGCGACCTGCCAGTTCAGCAGTTCGTTGACCCGCGCGACCGCGAACGTTTCGGCGAGCACCGCGCGGACGTCCGGAAGGTCGAGCAGCGCCGTGCCGTCCGGGGTCCGGCGCGCCGCCGCCCACGCCCACACGCGGTCGTGCAGGCCGCCGATGCGCCCGGCCGGGCCGAGCATCACGCGCTCGTGGTTGAGCTGGGTGGTGATCAGCCGCCAGCCGCGGTTTTCCTCGCCCACCAGCATGTTCGCCGGCACCCGGACGTCCTCGTAGAACGTCGCGTTGACGTGGTGCGCACCGTCGCAGGTGATGATCGGGGTCCACGAATAGCCGGGGTCTCGGGTGTCCACGATGAGGATCGAGATGCCCTTGTGCTTCGGCGCGTCCGGGTCGGTGCGCACGGCGAGCCAGATGTAGTCCGCGTCGTGGCCGCCGGTGGTGAAGATTTTCTGGCCGTTGATCACGTACTCGTCGCCGTCGCGGACCGCGCGCGTGCGCAGCGCGGCGAGGTCCGTCCCGGCTTCCGGTTCGGTGTACCCGATGGCGAAATGCACTTCCCCGGCCAGGATTTTCGGCAGGAACAGCGCTTTCTGTTCCTCGGTGCCGAAGGCCTGCAACGTCGGCCCGACCGTCTGCAGCGTGACCGACGGAAGCTGCACGTCCGCTCGAGCGGCTTCGTCGACGAAGATGTGCTGCTCGATCTCGCCGAAACCGCCGCCGCCGTACTCTTTGGGCCAGCCGACGCCGAGCTTCCCGTCGCGGCCCATCCGGCGCACGACGTCGCGGTACACCTGGCCGTGCCGCTCGCGCAGCAAGGCCCGACGCTCGTCGGCAGTCAGCAGGCCCGCGAAGTACTCGCGCAGCTGCGCCCGAAGTTCTTGCTGCGCGGCTGTCAGTTCGATGTGCATGCTCATCCCGCCACTCGTTCGCCCAGCCGGCCGAGCCGGTGCGCCGCTCCCCCGACGGCGCGGCCGAGGTCCTTGATCGCCGAGGAGTACCGGTGCAGCGGATACGTGCGGTCGACGCCGACGCCGCCGTGCAAGTGATGACAGATCGCCAGCGCGGACGGCGCTTCCTCGGTCAGCCAGTACGCCGCGATGTCCAGCTCAGTGTCCGCGTCCAGCCCGGACGCCAGCCGCCACACCGCCGACACCGCGGCCAGATGCACGGTGCGGGAAGCGACGTAGACGTCGGCGATTTGCTGTGCCACGGCTTGGAAAGTCGCCAGCGGACGACCGAATTGCGTGCGCTCGCCGACGTGCTGGGCAGTCAACGCCAAGGCTCCGGCGAGCAGTCCGTCGCCGAGCGCGAGCGCTCCTGCCAACGCGTACCGGTGCAGCGTCTGCACCGCGTGCCCGGCGGTGCGGTCACGGAGGAAATCCGCTTCGCTGACCCGCGCGCCGTCGAACCGCACCGTGTATTCGGGCGTCCCGGTCGCGTTGTACGCGGGCAGCACTTCGACCCCGTCCGCCTGCGGGTCCACCAACGCGACGCCGGTCCCGCCCGGCAATGCGATCGGCGTGAGAATCCGCGTGGCCTCCGCGGCATACGGCACGTGCGTCTTGACGCCGGTCACCGACCAGGCCCCGTCCGCCGCCGCACCGCTGGTCCCGGGGAGGGCGGTCAGCGGCGCGGACGGCTCGTGCAAGGCGGCAGTGAGAATGGTCTCCCCGGCCGCCGCGGGCGGCAGGAACTCAGCGCGCTGCGCCGGGGTGCCGAGGGCCTCGATCGGCAGGAGCCCGAGCGCCAGCACGGCGTACGCGGGCACCGCCGCCGCGGCCCTTCCGACCTCGGTGAGCACCGGGGCGACGTGGTCGACGCCGAGCCCGTCCCCCCCGAGGTCGGCGGGCAAGGGCAGCGCGAGCAGGCCCGCGTCGGCCAGCGCTCGCCACTGGTCCGCGGGTTCGTCGGCCTTCCCGAGCACTTGCGCGGCGAGCGAGGTGATCTCGCCCTGCGTATCGTCGGGGGTGAAGTCCACTCCGGTCTCCCTCCACCTAGGTGGAACACGTTCTATTTTTAGCCGGTATGGGCTGGCTCGGCAACCCCCGGGATCCGGGGCCCGAGCGGTGGATCGACCACGAAGCGGAGAGGGGCGGCACGCCGACGTGGGTGCGGAACAAGTTCTCAAATCAGCGCTGGGCGACGTCGGCTGGCAAGCGACCCGCAAGCTCGCGACCATCCCGCCGACCGCGGGCGTGCCCGACCCGAAGCCGCTGTCCCTGCCCGGCCGCGGCCAGACCGTCGTGGTCGACGTCGGCCCCCGGCACGCACCCGCGGTCATCCTGCTGCACTCGGTCGCCTGCACCGGGCTGCTGACCTGGTATCCCGTGCTGAAGCGGCTGTCGGCCAACCACCGGGTGGTGGTGTTCGACCAGCGCTGGCACGGCCAGGGCATCCGCTCGCAAGACTTCACCCTCGACGACTGCGCGGACGACGTCGTGGCGGTCGCGGACGCGCTGGGGATCGGCGAGTTCATGGTCGCGGGCTACTCGATGGGCGGCATGGTCGGCCAGCTGACCGCCCACCGGTACCCGGACCGCGTCACCGGCCTGGTCCTGTGCTCGACGGCGAGCAACTTCCGCCGCGGCCTCCGGCAACGCGTCGCGCTCGACGTGTTCGGCCGCACCCTGCACCTGCTGCGCGACCAGGCCCGCATCGGCCTGGTCCCCGGCGAACCGCGCCGCGAACGCCTCGCCCGGCTGGAGGACCACCGGTGGGCGCTGGAGGAATTCCGCTCGACGAGCCCGTGGGCGATCGCGGTCGCGCTGGACGAGATCGGCCGCTTCGATTCGACCCCGTGGCTGCACACCCTCACCCTGCCCGCCGCGGTCGTGGTGACCTCGCGGGACGGGTTCATCGCACCGGCGCACCAACGAAGCCTGGCGCGGCGGATTCCCGGGGCGGCTGCGTATGAGATTCCAGCCGGGCATACCGCGTGCGTCTTCGCGGCGGACCAGTTCGTGGCGGCGTTGATGGCGGCGTGCACGTCGGTGCAGGCGGCGATCGGCGGGCTGGAGCGGGCGGCGGAGATCGCGGATTCGGCCTAGGGCTGGGTTCTCGTGAGTGCGGAAGCCGGTTCTAACCGGCTGTCTGAGTTCAGGACATCGTGAACAGGTGATGTTTCAGGACATCGTGGACACTGACCGGCCTGTCGGTCTGGTCGCCACGGCTGCTGTGGTGATCATGCGGCGATGGGCAGAGCAGGGTTTTCGATGGATCCTGAGTTCGTCGCCGCGGTCGCTGGCGCCGCCGCGGGCGAAGACGTCAACATCGCGCGGTTCTGCCGCGAGCACGGTGTGTCCCGGACGGTGTTCCACAAGTACCTGAACCGGTTCCGGGCCGAGGGCGCCGACGGGTTCACCCGCCGCAGCACCGCCCCGCACCGCCGCCCGACCGCGCTCGGGACGGAGGTGGCGGAGGCGGTGCTGCGTGCCCGCAAGGAACTCGCCGACGAAGGGCTCGACAACGGGCCGATCTCGATCCGCTGGCGGCTGGAAGCCCAGGGCGCCGCTGCGGTGCCGTCGCAGTCGGCGGTCTACCGGATCCTGCGCGCCCACGGGCAGATCGTCCCGCAGCCGCGCAAGAAACCCCGGACGCGGCGCCGGTTCGAATACGCCGACCCCAACGGCTGCTGGCAGATCGACGGCATGGAGCACCACCTGGCCGACGGGACGAAGGTCTGCATCATCCAGATCCTCGACGACCACTCCCGCCTCGACGTCGGCGCCTACGCGGCGACCGGCGAGACCACCGCCGCCACCTGGGCCGCCCTGCAACACGCCTTCGCCGGACACGGCCTGCCCGTGGCGCTGCTGTCGGACAACGGGCTCGCCTTCTCGGGCAAACACCGCGGCCGCATGGTCGAACTCGAACGCCGCCTCGCCGCCCTCGGGATAACCGCGATCGCCGCCGCCCCGCACCACCCGCAAACCTGCGGCAAGAACGAACGCAGCCATCAGACCCTGCAGAAATGGCTCGCCGCCCGACCGGCCGCCGGCACACTCGCCCAGCTGCAGGAACTGCTCGACGAATACCGGACGATCTACAACCACCGCCGCCACCAAAGCCTCAACGGCGACACGCCCCGGCAGCGCTACGACGCCCGGCCCAAAGCCGTCCCCGCCACCGGGCCGCGCCGGCCCAGCGGCCTCGCCACCCGGCCCGTCTCGGCCACCGGCGTCATCGCGTTCTCCGGATGCTCCATCGTCCTGGGACGCCGATGGGCCGGACACACCGCCAGCGTCTACTGGCAAGGCGACCGCGTCACCGTCATGATCAACGACACGATCGCCCGCCAGCTCACCCTGGACCGATCAGTACGCTACCAACGCCTCGCCAACCAAAAACTGCCCACAAAGTCCTGAAACACATCTGTTCACGAAGTCCTGAAACATGGCAGCCGGTTCTAACCGGCATCAGCACTCACGAGTACGTCGACACCAGATCCGCCGGGCGAAGCTCCAGCCGGTACGGCACTTCCAGCCGCACGACGTCGTCTCCGGTCGCCTCGCCGTCCAGCACGTACTCGCCCTCGGCCAGGCGGAAGCAGCTCAGCGTCGGCTCGTCCGGCTCGATCACCCAGTAGTACGGGCATCCCGCGAGTGCGAGCCGGGCCGGTTTCAGGAACCGGTCGATGTGCCTGCTCGACGGCGACACCACCTCGACCGCCAGCACCGGGACGCCGACCAGGGCGCGTTCGGTGAAGGTTTCGCGCCGCCCGATCACGACGTCCGGGATCATCACGGTGAACTCGTCGAGCACCACGTCCACCGGCGCGGGGAGGACCTCGCAGTCGGCAGGGCACACCGGGGTGAGCGCGGCGAGGAGGCGCGCGACCACCCGCTGGTGCAGCGGACGCGGGGACGGGCTCACCAGAAGCGTCCCGTCCACCAGCTCGTACCGGCGGCGTTCATCCGAGATCGTCTCCAGGTCCCGACGCGTGAGACGGTCGCCGTGCGCGAACATCGGGACTGTCATCATGCTGCCCCCGCAGGCGGGCCGACCGGAAACGACTCGGCCAGGGTAGTCGGGCACGCGCGGCAGCGCGAACCGTCCCGCGACCGGCGCCGGACCCGGCTAGCCCATTCGCCGCGCGGCGCGTTCGCCGAATCGCTCACCATGCGTCACCGAAACGCGGGGATACCGCCCCGGTCAGCCCAGCCGTGCCCAGCGAACAGGTTCTTTCCCGGGAACGGGACAATTTATTCCGATCGCAATTCCGCGTCCAGTAAACGGCCATCACGGGATCACCCACTCGTTGCCCGGCCTCGGAAAACCCGCTGTGGCACATCTCGGAAGGAAACCCTATCATCGGCCGTGCCCGCGTCCCGTGAATGGGTAATTCAACGGGATTTCACCATTTCGCACGCCATTCGCGCTCCGTGATTAACCGGCCGTACCGCCGCGCGGCCTACGCTGATCGGACGTCCTGGAATTCCGTCCTTCGGTGGTGGTCATGCCTGCCCCCAGCCGTCCGGCGTCCCTCTTCCGCCTCGACGGCTCCGCGGCGGAATCCGACCTGCTGACCCCGCTGTCGGCCGACCAGATCACCGCCGACCGCCCGGTCGACCTGCCCGGCACGCGCGCCCGGCTCGTCGCGGGCGCGTTCCGCACCGAGGCCCCGCACTGGCTGCCGCACGCCGAAGCCCTCGGCGGCGGCCCGCTCGACCTGCCCTCGACGCTGCCGTTCGCCGTCCTGCTCGTGCCGCGCCCGCCGTGGACCTACGCGGTCACCTGGGGCGCGGGACATCTCGTGCTCAACGACGAACACGTCGAGCAGGGTTTCGGGCTGCGCTTCGGAATCCGCCGGCTCGACCCGTTCGACCTCGGCCTCGTCGCGAGCGCCGCGCTGGACGTTTCCGCGCGCGCCACGCAAATCTCGATCCCGGGCGGCGGCGAACTGTCCGCGTTCCGGCTCGAACCGTACGGCGACCTCGTGCACCGGCTCGCCGGTTCGGCGGATCTCACCGACCTCACCTACGGCCGGGTGACCGGCAAGCGCTACCGCATCCGCGTCGGCACCTCGCTCTGGGCGCCGCTGGCGAAGGATCCCGAAGCGTTCCTGGCCGATCTCGACGCTGTCGGGGCCGTCGTCGACGAGCCGGACGCGGATTCCGCACTGCGGTTCATCGCCCAGACCCGCCCGATGGACCGCCACCACCCGCTCGTGCCCGAACTCGAACGGCAACTCGCCGAAGCGCTCGGCGGCAGCGACGCGCTCGGCCTGGCCTGGCCGTCCAGCGCCGCGAACGACGCGGAGAACGCCGGTTCGTTCCGCATCACCGGCCTCGGCCCCGGCGGCCCGATCCACGTCCCCGGCCGCCTGGAACTGGACCACCTGACCACGCGCCTCTCCGGAATCCCCGTGGAGCGGCGGCTGAAAGCCCTGCGCGCGGGCCGCATCACGACGTGCGCCGACGAGGCCGGCGCGGAACCCACCGGAGCGCCGCTGCCCGCCGCGCGCTGGCTGGTGTTCGAGACGACCGTCGAGCACACCCGGTACGTCTTCCATCAGTCGCGCTGGTACCGGATCGGCGAGACATACGTGGCGCAGATGCGGGATCAGGTGCGCGATGTGCTGGCGCGCAAGCAGATTTGGCCGGACGTCACATGGAAACCGAGCGGGCAGCCCGACGACGAGCATCGGTACTGCCAGCAGGTGGCCGCGCTCGCACCGGGATATCTGTGCCTGGACAAGGATTTCGCGAGCACTCCCCTGCATCCGCGGTTCGAACTGTGCGATTTGCTGGGACCCGAGGACGAGCTGATCCACGTCAAATGGCTGGGCCGGGCGACGGCGGCCAGCCACCTCTACACCCAGGCGCTCGTGTCTGCCGAAGCTTTGCACGACGAGCCGGAAGCGTTGGCGCAGCTGGCCGACAAAGTGTCCACATTGGACCCCGGCCGGACGCTGGGCGGCGCACCGGACACTGTCGTGCTCGCTGCCGCCGGGCGGGCGTGGGAAGTCGACGAGTTGTTCACGCTCTCGCAGGTCGCCTTGCTGCGACTGGACCGGGCGGTGCGGAGCTTGCGGGCGACGTTGAAGGTCGCCGACATCCCTTACACGGCGAAGAAGAAGCGTCGACACGGAGGGTGACCCAAGGTGCGGAATCGGGGACAATAGACCTCCGGAAGAGGGGGCCCGATGTCTGAAACGCCTGAAAGCACCGGCGGCACACCGTCCGGCGGCGATCCCAAGCACATCAAGGAGTGGCTCGGCGTGGCGACCGCGGTGCTCGCCCTGCTGGCCTGGTTCGGGATCCACAACTGGGACGAGCTGAAAGCCTGGTTCGATCGCCATTCCGCGCATCCGCAGACGACCGCGCAGTCCGCCTCGCCGCAGCCTGCCTCCGTGCGGTCGACCCCCACCCGGACCGCCCCCGTGCAAGACCCCGGCTGCGGGCAGGCCACGAGCGTGATGCGGGAGAGGAAGACGAGTCTCGACGCGAATCCGTCCGGCCCGGCCGATCCCGGGTCCGCGGCCGCCGAGTTCCGCGGTTGCGCCGCCGAGTTCGCCAGCGCGGCCGACGAAGCGGGCACCGGCCGGGCGCGCACCGAGATCCGGATCGTGGCCAGCGACCTCCGCCTCATCGCGAGCGGCTTCGAGAACCGCGATTTCCAGGGCGTCAAAGCACTGGCGGACAAGATGGACGCCGACTGCCGGGCCGTGACGCTGGAGTGCTCGTAGCGCCCGGCGATCAGACCGGCGCGGCCTTGCTCAACTCGTCCATCGCCTCCGGCAGCGCGTCCGCCAGCGGCCACAGATCCTTCACCAATTCCTTGGCCCCCAGCAACCCGACGCCGATCTTGCCGTCGTTCGACAGCACCGTGATGTTGAGCCCCGCCCCGTGAAAGACCGGCCCCAATGGGTACAGCCCGGTGATCCGCGCGCCCAGCAAATACAACGGCATCGGCGGACCGGGCACGTTCGAGATGATCAGGTTGTGCACCACCGGATGCCGTTCGGCCAGCCGCAGCGCCGAATACGCGCGCACGCCCAGCCCGAACACCGTCGCCGGGGAGAACTGGGCCCAGTCGGCGAGCATGTCGGCGTCGATGTCGTAATGGTGGTCCTTCGCGCGGCGGTTCGCCTCGGCCAGGAAGAACACGCGCGCCGCCGGGTCGGACAGATGCGTTGGCAGCGAAGCGAAAAAGGCGGACACCCGGTTGCTGCCGCGATCGCGTTCCGTGCGTTCGTGCACGGACACCGGCACCGTCGCCACCAGCGGGTCTCCCGGCAGTTCGCCGCGGCCGAGCAGGAATTGCCGCAGCGCACCGGAAACCAGCGCCAGCACCACGTCGTTCACGGTGACGCCGAAAGCGTCCTTCACCTGCTTCACCGCGTCGAGGTCCAGCTGCGCGAAGGCGACCGAACGGTGCCCGGTGATGGTGCCGTTCAGCGAGGTCCGCGGCGCGGTGAACGGCACTGGCATTCCCTTGCCGCGCAACGCTTTTCCGAGCCAGCGCGGGACCAGTTCCAGCAGCTCCGGCAGCAACCGGGCGATCTCGAACGGGCGGTGCAGCAGCGAATCGGCGCTCTCGCGCAGCAGCCGCAGCCGGGTGGGGAGACCGTCGTTGTGGCGCTCGCCTGCGGGCAGTTCCGGCAGCGGCGCGTCGGGTTCGAGACCGGCTAGGTAGCCGATCAGGCTGGCCCCGCCGACGCCGTCGACGCTCGCGTGGTGCATTTTCAGCAGCACCGCCAGCCGCCCGTCCGAAAGACCCTCGATCACGTAGCACTGCCACAGCGGATGCGCGCGGTCGAGCCGCTGCCCGGCGATGTGCGCGCACATCTCGGCGAGTTCGCGGTCGTCGCCCGGGGCGGGCAGGCCGATCCGGTGCACGTGGTTGTCGAGGTCGAAATCCTCGTCCTCGACCCACACCGGATGGTTCAGGTTCCACAGCGGATTGTGGAGTTTGCGGCGGAACGCCGGGATCACCGCGACGCGTTCGGCGAGGCGGCGCTTGAACTCCCCGAAGGTGTAGCCGCCGGGCATGGTCGAGCCGTCGAGGGTGAGCAGGCCGCAGACGTGCAGGACCTGCGAGGGCGTCTCCAGGTAGAGGAAGCTCGCGTCCAGCCCGCTCAGTCGCTGCATGTCTGCCAGGGTAAGGCAGAACCCTGGCCGCGGCGCTCGGCGGAGGTAGCATCGGGCAGGTGAAACCGGACTTCGTGACCCGCCGCGCGGCGCAGCTCGGTCTCGCCGCACTCGCCGTGGCACCGCCGAAACCGCGGTCGACCTCGATCCCGGTGTTCTTCGCCGGCTGGCTCACCGGCGAACTCGCGCCGCACCTGCTCGCGCTCACCGCGGCCGACACCGTGCAGCACCTCGCGCGCCACGGGGTGCGCCGCCCCAGCGACCGCGTCGGACTGGCGTTGGCCGGGCTGTCCGCAGCCGGTTTCGCGTCGCTGATCGGGACCTCGCTGAAGGCGCGCCTCGAGGTCGAGGCCGCGCTGGTCGAGGCGCTCGGCGAGGACTACAAGGACCACCTGGAGAGCCCCTCGGACTTCTCGACGCCGTGGGGCCGCCTGCTGATGCCGTTCCGGATGCACGAGCCGGACGTCGTGCGCGACCGGAACGTCGCGTACGCCCCCGGTGGCAAACGTTTCCTGCTGGACGTCTACCGCCCGCGCGAGACGGTCCGCGACGCACCGGTGCTGCTGCAGATCCACGGCGGCGCGTGGACGATCGGCAACAAGGAACAGCAAGGCCTGCCGCTGATGCGCCACCTCGCCCGCCGCGGCTGGGTCTGCGTCGCGATCAACTACCCGCTCTCCCCCGCGTCGCGCTGGCCCGCGCACATCGTGGCGGCCAAACAAGCGCTCGCCTGGATCCGCGAACACATCGCCGAGTACGGCGGAGACCCCCGGTTCGTCGCGGTGACCGGCGGTTCGGCGGGCGGGCACCTGGCCGCGCTGCTCGCGCTGAGCCAGAACGACCCGGCACTGCAACCCGGGTTCGAGGAGGCGGACACGAGCGTGCAGGCCTGCGTGCCGCACTACGGCGTGTACGACATCGCCGCCTCGACCGGCGAGGCGGAAAGTCGGTACCGGCTGGAAAGCCTGATGGCGCGCCGGGTGTTCGCCCCGGAGCACCGCCTGGACGACTACCTCGCCGCGTCCCCGATGGACCGGGTCTCCGAGGACGCCCCGCCGTTCTTCGTGATCCACGGCAAGCACGATTCGCTCGTGCCGGTCGCGGAAGCGCGGGAGTTCGTCGCGCGGTTGCGGGCTAAGTCCGCCCATCCGGTGGCGTATGCCGAACTTGCCGGGGCGCAGCACGCGTTCGACGTGTTCCCGTCAATCCGCAGCACGCACGTGGTTCGGGGTGTCGAACACTTCCTCGACTGGGCCTACGCTCAGGCGTTCACGCCGGTCAACGAGAAGAACTCCTGACGCGACCGGGCGTCCTCCCGAAGCGTCCCCATCAGCGTGGACGTCACCGTCGACGAGCCGGTCGCCTGTACGCCGCGCAGGGTCATGCAGGTGTGTTCGGCCTCGATCACCACGCCGACGCCCTTCGGGGTCAGCTGGTCGCCGAGCCAGCCCGCGATCTGCTTCGTCAGCCGTTCCTGCACCTGCGGGCGGCACGCGAAGTGCTCGACGACGCGCGCCAGCTTCGAGAGTCCGAGGATCCGCTCGCCCGGCAGGTACCCGACGTGCGCGACCCCGATGAACGGCAGCAGGTGGTGTTCGCAGACCGACCGGACCGGGATGTCGCGGGCCAGCACCAGTTCGTCGTAGCCCTCGTCGTTGGGGAACGTGGTCAGGTCGAACGAGCGCGGCGTGAACAGCTCGGCGTACGCGCGGGCCATCCGGCCGGGCGTGCCGCGCAGGCTCTCCGAGTCGAGGCTGATGCCGAGGGCGCGCAGGAAATCCCCCGCCGCGTTCTCGGCCGCGGCCAGGTCGAAGCCGGGGACTGGCTCGTGGACGACGCGGAGGGCGGTTCCGGACGACTGCATGGGCGATCCTCGGGCTTCGGGGCTGGCAGGACAGGGTTTCGCCGATAAATCTTTGTCTTATTGCCCGGTGGAGTCAATGTGACCAGGTGAACAAGCCAGGTGGCGGGTTCGGGGAACCTCGCTGGGCGTTATCGTGGGTGTGTGACGAGTGACCTGGCGACCATCCGCGCGGTAGCGGCGCTGGACGAGGACCTGCGCCGGGGCATGTACGCCTTCATCCGCGACGCCGGCCGCCCGGTGACGCGCGAGGAGGCGGCCGCCGCGGTCGGCATCTCGCGCAAGCTGGCCGCGTTCCACCTGGACAAACTCGTGACGGCCGGCCTCCTGCGCGCCCGCTACGAGACAGTCGGCGGCGTCCGGAAGGTGGGCCGCGCCCCGAAGGTCTACGAACCCGCCCCCACCGACTTCGCGATCACCATCCCGCCCCGGCAGCCGGACGTCCTGGCCGCGATCCTGGTCGACGCGGTCGCCTCGGCGGCCCCTGGCGAACCGGCCCGCGACGCCGCCCTCCGCGAAGCCGGACGGCACGGGTCCGCGGCTGGCGCCGCCGAACGCGAACGCTCCCGACCAGGCCGTTTGGGCACCGAACGCGGGCTGACCCTGACGAGCACGGTCCTGGCCCGGCACGGTTTCGAACCCAACCGCGAGACGCCGGTGTGCCTGCGGCTGCGCAACTGCCCGTTCCAGCCGCTGGCAGGCCGCGCGCCGGACCTGGTGTGCGGCATGACGGACCGGTTCCTGAACGGGGTCGTGGAAGGCCTCCAGGTCCCGGGCGTGACGACGGCCCGGGTCGCCCCGCGCGACGGCGGGTGTTGCGTGGAACTTCGCGGGACGGAGTCGACCGGCAGCTGACTCGGCGCGCGGACTACCCGGAACCGAGTCAACCGGCCGCCTTCAGCCTGCGGGCCAGGTAAGCGGGGATGTCCTCCAGCTTCACGTGAGCTTCGAAAACACCCCGGACGTCTTCGAAGGCGGCCGTCGAGAGATCCGCCGCGACGAACGCGTCGAATTCAGCGTCGTCGATGGCGAACGAGAGGAACCAGTTCCAACCGGACGTCGGAGCCGACTCCGGGTGCAGCTCCACGACGACAGTCCGCGCCGGAACGCGGGTTTCCAGGTCGGCTTTCCAAGCGCGGCAAAGATCGAGCAGGAACGGGCGCTGCCGGGCCCATCGGTCAGCGGCAGAGCGCGGGGTCTGTCTTGCCACGTGCGCAAAGCTAGCCGAACGAGACCGCGCGCAGGACTCGCTCCACATGTGCGGCAGGCCAGTCCTCCGGGAACGGCCGGGTGCGCAGCAGCCAGCGATGGAAAACCGGGCCCAGCAACAGTTCCGCGCCGTCGTCCGGGCAGGCGATCTCGGCGCGGGCCAAGCGGTCGGCGAGCGCGCGCAACTGCGGGCCCAGCAGGCGGTCCAGGACCTCGGCGCCGATGGCCGGATCGGTCTGCAGTTCGGCGGTCACCGCGCGGAGCAGGCGGTCGGTCGCCGGATCGGTCAGTTCGGCGATCATGCCGCGCACCAAGGTTTCCAGGTCAGCGCGCAGGTCGCCGGTGTCGGGGATGGCGACTTCGCCGGTTGCGTCGAGGCTCTGCTCCAGCAGCGCGTCGAGCAGCACCGCGGCGGGCGACGACCACGTGCGGTACAGCGTTTGCTTTCCGGCGCCCGCGCGGGCCGCGATGCCCTCCATGGTCAGGCCGCCGAAACCGGACTCGGCGGCGAGGGAGAGCACCGCGGCGTGCACGCGGGCTCGGGTGCTGGCGCGCGCCACGTCAGATCTCCGCGTCGGCGAAACGCTTGTCCTTGCGGTAATCCGTCAGCCGTCCGGACAGCGCGGTCGCGACCATCGCCGGGGCGTCGGCACCGGTCAGGACGCGCAACCGCTGGTCGGCGGGGTCGTTCACGTGCTGCAGGATCTCCGCGGCGATCTCCGCGGGCGGGGTGCCGCCGCCGGTGCCGGTGGTCGGCCACGGGACGGTCGTCGTGCCGAACATCCGCTCGCGCAGTCCGTCGTACGCCGGGTCCGGGGCGGCGAACCGCATGCTGCCGGTCGCCCATTCGGTGTCCATCCCGCCCGGTTCGACGATGCTCACCCGCACGCCGAACTCCGCGACCTCCTGCGCGATCGCCTCGCTCATCCCTTCCAGCCCCCATTTGCTCGCGCTGTACAGCCCGAATCCGGGCACCGAACCGGCGCCGCCGACCGACGAAATCTGCACGACGTGGCCCGACCGCTGCTCCCGCAGCACGGGCAGCGCCGCCTGCGTCAGCCACAACGCGCCCAGCAGGTTCGTCTCCAGGATGTCCCGCGCTTCGTCCTCGCCCACCTCCTCGGCCATGCCGACCAGTCCGTAACCGGCGTTGTTCACCACCACGTCCAGCCGTCCGAACTCGGCCACTGCCCGCCGCACGGTTTCCCGCGCGGCGGCCCGGTTTCGCACGTCGAGCACGTGCTCGACGACGTTCCGGTGTTCCGGCGCGCTCCCCGGCGTCCGGACGGTCGCCAGCACGCGATCGCCCGCTTCCGCCGCGGCAAGCGCCAGCGCACGGCCGAGGCCGCGGCTCGTTCCGGTGATCACCCAGGTTCTCGTCATGACGCCCACGCTAGCACGAAACGAGACGGTCCGTCTCGTTTCGCTGGGCGTCAGCGTTTCAGCCCTCCGCGGGGTAGGCGAGATCGACCGGCTGCTCGGCTGGCGGTCCGTCCGGCCACCACTGCCCCGCGACCCGCACGAACCGGTACCACCGGCGGTCCCTTCCATAGCGCAACTGCACCGGCCCGGCTGTCACCCGGTTGCGCCATACCTTCACCTCCCCCGCCAATTCCGCGAGTTCCGCGCGCGCCGCCGCCAACGGGCCGGGCCCGGGATTCCACACGTCCCGCAGCGCCGCCAGCCCGCTGCGGCCCGCTTCCCGCCACGCCTGCGCGGACACGATCAGCTCCGACGGCGCGACCTCGGCGGCGGCCGCCAGCCCGAAGACGTCCGCACCCGGCCGGGCCGCGCGACGGGCCAGGTCCTCGGCGAAAGTCAAGTCCGCCAACGCATCTCGGGTGTGCAGCAGCTCGAGCGCGAGCGACGCGGCGTCGGCGGCCAGCGCGGCGAGGCCGGCCGACGTCAGGCCGGAGCGGGCGGGCGGGTCGAGGTCGAGCACGGCGGGCGGACCGGCTTCTCCGGGAATGGCGGGCAACGGCGGCAGCGGCGCGATCCGGCGCGAGTAGGCTTTTTTCGGCGTCAGGCCGACTTCCGGAGGGCGAGCCTGGCGAGCGCTCGGAGTCCGCAATTCGCGCAGTTGAGCCAAAACCTCGTCCCGGCCTCGGCCGCGCAGGGTGAACAGCACGAACGGATCGGCATCGACCTCGTCGGCGACCAGGTAGTAGACCGCGGCCACGTGTTTGCACGGATTCGCGCTGTCCGGACAGGAACACCGCGGCCGCAGATCGCCGGGTCCGGGCAGCAAATCGGCCCCGGCCTCGCGCGCCTGGACGGCCAGTTCCTCCGGCAACTCTCCGTCGAGTAAGGCGGCGGCATGCCCGAGGCGGCGACCCGCGACGTCGAGCAGCTTGTCCCATTCCGACTCGCTGAACACACGCATCCGGATCGCGACGCGGTACGGGTCCGGGCGGCTTCCCCGTACCCACGCGGTGATCTCGCCCGCGCCGATCTCCAGCTGGTCCACGACGCCCTTGCGCGCGTACGTCCGCCCGCGCGGCAACCGGTTCGGGTCCAGTTTGGCGCGCTGCTCCAGCGCTTCCACCCACGCCCGGCCCCACCACCGGCTCCCGAACGTCCGCCGCGGCGGCATCATCCGCTCCCGAGCCGGACCAGGTCGGCGAGCTGGTCGTCGGACAGTTCGGTGATCCAGTCCTCGCCCGCGCCCACGACCGCGTCGGCCAGCCCGCGCTTGGTTTCCAGCACCGCGGCGATCCGTTCCTCCAGCGTGCCTTCGGCGATCAGCCGGTGCACCTGCACCGGCCGGTCCTGCCCGATCCGGTACGCGCGGTCGGTGGCCTGGTCCTCCACCGCCGGGTTCCACCACCGGTCGTAGTGGATCACGTGCGTGGCCTGAGTGAGGTTGAGCCCGACGCCGCCCGCCTTGAGCGACAGCAGGAACACCGGCACCTCGCCGGACTGGAAGGCGGCCACCATCTCGTCGCGCTGCTTCGGGCCGACCTCGCCGGACAGCAGCGCGGTCGGCAGCCCGCGTTCGGCGAGCCGCCGCTCCAGCAACCGGCACAGCCGCACGTACTGGCTGAACACCAGCACGCTCTCGCCCTCGTCGAGGATGACGTCCAGCAGTTCCTCGAACGCGGCGAGCTTGCCGGACCGTCCGCTCAGCACCCCGGCGCTTTCCTTGAGGTAGTGCGCCGGGTGATTGCAGATCTGCTTGAGTTCGGTGAGCAGCTTCAGCACCTGCCCGCGCCGCTGCACCCCTTGCGCCTCCCGGATCTGCGCGAGGTTCTCCCGGACGACCGCCTCGTACAGCGTGGTCTGCTCGGCGGTGAGCGGGACGTACCGGTCGGTCTCGGTTTTCCGCGGCAGCTCCGGCGCGATGTCCGGGTCGGTTTTGCGGCGGCGCAACAGGAACGGCCGGACCGTCGCGGCGAGCCTTCCGGTGACCGTCTCGTCCCGGTCCCGTTCGATCGGCCGCGCGACGGTGCGCCGGAACTTCTCCAGCGGGCCGAGCAGCCCCGGCGTGGTCCAGTCGAGCAGCGACCACAGTTCGGTGAGCCGGTTCTCCACCGGCGTTCCGGTGAGCGCCACGCGCGCCGCCGCGGGCACCTGCCGCAGTTCCTTCGCCGTGGCGGACAACGGGTTCTTGACGTGCTGCGCCTCGTCCGCGGCGACCATGCCCCAGTCCACTTCGGACAGCAGCTCCCGGTCGCGGCGCAGCACCCCGTACGTGGCGAGCACGACCTCGTCCGGCGCGAGATCGTCGAGATGCCGTCCGCCGCCGTGGAATCGCCGCACCGGCACATCCGGCGCGAACTTGCCGAACTCGCGTTCCCAGTTGCCCAGCAACGACGTCGGGCACAGCACGAGCGTCGGCCCCGCGGCCTGCGCGCGCCGGTGCAGATGCAGAGCGATGAGCTGGATTGTCTTGCCCAGCCCCATATCGTCGGCGAGACAGGCACCGAGACCGAGTTCGGTCATCGCGATCAGCCAGCCCAGCCCGGCTCGTTGATACGGCCGCAGCGTGGCGGTGAGCCCCGCCGGTTCCTCGACCGGCGCGGGCTCCCGTTCCCGCAGGCGTTCGGCGAGCCCGGCCAACGCCGGTTGCGGGGCGAACTCGACGCGTTCGCCGTCGACCTCCAGTTCGCCAGTGAGCGCCGCGGCCAGCGCTTCGGCCCCGGTGAGCCGCGACCGGCGGGCCCGCATCCGCGCCAGCAGAGCGGGATCGAGCTTCACCCACTGCCCGCGCAACCGGACCAGCGGACGTTTGGCTTCGGCGAGCGCCGCGACTTCCTCGTCGGTGAGTTCGCTGCCGCCGAGACTGAGCCGCCAGCGGAACTCCAGCAGTCCGTTGAGCGGAAACGCGGGACCGGATTCGCTCGCCGGAGCCTGCGTGACGCTCGCCTTCGCCCGCACTTCCCCGGCGAAAAGATCCTTGGGCCACAGGACTTCGATGCCCGCGCCGCCCAGGTCGCGCGCGCCGGTGCCGAGCAGGTCGACCACCTCGTCGTCGGACAGCGGCAGCGTGGTGGGCGCCGGTTCGGACAGGATCCGGCCCAGCGGCGGCCACGCGCGCGCACCCCGCCGCAGGCCGAGCAGAAGCTGCGTTTCCACCTGGTCGCCGAGCCGGTGCAGAACCGCCTCGGGCGCGTCCCACAGCGTGGCCGCGTCGACCACCAGACTCGGTTCGAGGGTGGAACGGACGGCCAGTGCTCCGGAGAATTCCTCGTCGGTCGCTTCGATCCGCAACAGCAGTTGCGCGCCGTCCGGGCTACGGGCTTCCAGTTCGGTGAGCCAGGCCGCGCCGTCCGGGTCCAGCAGCGTCGGCTGCGCTTCCGCGAACGCCGCCCCGCCGGATCCGACTGCCGCTGCCGGACTGCGCACGAGCACGTCCGCCGCTGCGTCCCAGACCGCGCGGACCAGTGATTCCGGTGAGTGCAGGCGGATTCGTTTCACGCCGGACAGCGGCAGCGCGTGTGCTTCGGGCGGCAGCGCGGCCGCTAGTCCGCGCAGGAGTTCTTCGTCTGCTGCGTCCAGGGGGCCTACCCGCCAGGTGGCCAGTCCGCTCGGAGTGGAGGCTGGGCGCAATCGTCCGCGTGCCACGGAGGTTCACTCCGGCGTTGACCACTGCCGACCATGCTGTCAGCGACGGGCTCGTTTCGTCCGGTACTGCGAGGAGGCGCGGGAGTGCTTTCGCGAGCGGGACGAGTCGGGCGACCACCTCGGTGCGGGCGAATTTTCCGCCGCCGGGCAGGACTAGCTGGATCGGGGTGTCTCCCTCGATCTCGTCGCCCCATAGCGCCAGGGTTCCCTCGCGCGGGGGGTCGGAGGGGAGGTAGGTGGCTTGGGTGGTCTGGTCGAACTCCACCTTCGCACGGTAACTGGTGGGTCTGACAGTTTTGCTGTTCGGCCTGGTGGGCGCTGCTCGTCGCCTGGCGGCGACATTGCTGCGCCTTGGTTGCGTGGGGCACCCCGAAGTTTGATTGTGCTGACGGTCTGGGGGTGCTTGTCAAGGCGGGAAAGATGCCTTGACAAGCACCCCCAGACCGCAGGGCGGCTTCGTATCGGGGTTGGGGGAGGGCTGGGTGCCACGCTGCTTGAGTGCACCGGCGGCGGTTTTTACGCGGCTTAGGTGAGTGGTTGCGGTGGGGGGCGCGGCGTGCGGGTAGCGCCCCAATGTGGCATTGGGTGCATGTGACGCACCCAATGTGGCGTTCGGTGCATGTGATGCACCCAATGTGGCGTTCGGTGCGTCTGACGCACCCAATGTGGCATTGGGGCGCATCCCGGGCGGCGGGGCGGCGGGGGCGGCGGGTGGGTCGTGAGGGGAACCCTGAGTGAACTGGGCCCCGGAAGTTGGACTGGTTATGTAGAGGTTAGGCGGCGAGGGTCTGGGCCCGGTATTCGGCCGGGCTCAGGCCTTGGAGCGTGGTGGAGATGCGGGTGGTGTTGTACCAGTCGATGTAGTCGTGCAGTGCCGTGATGAACGTGTCGACGGTGTCGAACTTGGTGTGGTGGAAGAGTTCTTCTTTGAGGTGGCCGAAGAAGTTCTCGGCGACGGCGTTGTCCAGGCAGGTGGCTCGCCGGGACATCGACTGGGTCAGGCCGGCGTCGGCGAGCAGGGAGCGCCAGGAGGCGTGCCGGTACTGGAAGCCCTGGTCGGAGTGCACCAGCGGGCGGGCTCCGGCGGGCAGGGTCGCGATCGCGGCGCGCAGCGAGGAGTTCGTCAGCTCCAGCGTCGGGGACGGCCCGCAGGCGTAGGCGATCACGGACCGGTCGAACAGGTCGATCACGGGCGAGAGGTAGACCTTGCGGTCGCCGATGCGGAACTCGGTCACGTCGGTGACCCATTTGGTGTCCGGGGCCTCGGCGCCGAACTCGCGGTTGAGCAGGTTCTCGGCGGCCGTGCCGGGCCGGCCGGGCCAGGACCGGCGCCGGCGCGGCCGCCGGACCTGGCAGACCAGGCCGAGGGCGTTCATCAGCGCGAGCACGGTTTTCTTCGCCACCCGCCAGCCGGCGCGGGCCAGGACCGTGTGGATCCGCCGGTGCCCGTAGCGGCCGCGGGCGGCCTCGAACGCCTCGGCGATCGCGGCCTTGAGCCCGGCGTGCGGGTCGGGCCGGTCGGGCCGGGCCTGGTGGTGGAAGAACGTCGACCGGGCCAGGCCCGCGACCGCCAGCAGCACCGGCAGCGGATAGTCGGCCTTGAGGGCGGCGACGGCCTGGGTTTTCACCCTCGCCCCTGCTCCCTCAAGGCCCGCAATTTTTTTAGGTAGGCGTTCTCCGCCGACAGCCGCAGGTTCTCCGCCCGCAACCGCTCCAGCTCGCCGGGACCCGGCGAGTCCGCGACACCGGGCGGACGGCCTTTCGGCTTGGGCCGCAACGCGTCCTCTCCCTCGCGCCGATACGCCCGCGCCCAGTTCTCCACGAGTTTGGGCGAGGACAGCCCGTGCTCGCGCGCCAGCTCGGCCGCGGTCGCCTCGCCGCCGACATACCGGCGCACGACCTCCAGCTTGAACTCGAACGCGAACGACCGCCTGCCTGGCTTGTCCATCAGCGCTCCCGCGCTCCGCAGCCTCCAACGATCACGCAAGCGTCGCACGGCACCCGCCGACACCCCCAACCGGGACGCCACGGCCTTCGCGCCATACCCGTCCTCGAACAACGCAACAGCGGACGCCCGCTGCCACTCAGACAACGAACTGCGTGGATGCAACGAACCACTCCCCGGACAGCTGGAACTGGATTCCCAGTCCAACTTCCGGGGCGCAGTTCAGAGGGACTCTGAGTGCGTGAGGGTTCCCCTCACGTACTGGGCTACTTGTCCAGGAGCAGGTGAACGGAGAGTTCCAGGCGGCTCGCCACGTCTGCGGCGGAGGCGCGGCGGGTCACCCAGGCGACCAGGTTCGCCATCCACACATCCGCCACCACGTGGAAGATGTCGCGGTCCGACTCCGTCGGGTCCTCGATGCCCATCGCGCTCGCGAACATGTCCTCCATCAGGCGGCCGACCAGTTCGACCTCGGCGGCCGCGGACGTGTCGGCGAACATGAACGCGCGCACCATCGCCTCTGTCAAATGCGGGTCGCGCTGCATCAGGCGGGTGTTGCGGCCCAGGACGAACATCAGCCGCTCGGCGGGGGTTTCTCCGGGGATCGCGCTGCGCTGGATTTTCTCGTGCGCGGCCTCGAACTGCTGTGCCAGACCCGACACGAGCAGGTGGATCTTCGACGGGAAATACCGGTACAGCGTGCCCAGCGCGACGTCGGCCTTCTCCGCGACCGCGCGCATCTGCACCGCGTCGTAGCCGCCCTTCGAGGCCAGGGCCAGCGTCGCGTCGATGATGCGGCGGCGGCGGTCCCGCTGGGCCGCGGAGCCCAGTTCCTCGCCCATCGCGCCGAGGCCGTTCGCCCGCGTTTTCGCCGCCGGCGTCTTCGCCTTCCCCGGCATCGCCAATCCCCTCTGCCTTGCGGAACTCGTTCCAGTTTCCGGGTAAGCGTACCTGCCCTGGAGAAAGGTTCAACTCGCGACCGCCTGGCGGAAAAACTATAACACGTTCTACACTCGCCAGTAGCTCCGTACCCCGCGAGGAGGAGACCGATGCCGGTCGCGCTCACCGAGGAACAAACCGCGCTCGCTGCCGCCGTGCAGGCCTGGGCGGCGGCACACGATCCGATCGCCGCTGTGCGCTCGGCCGAACCCACTGGCGCCAGTCTGCCGGACGGGTTTGCCGCGCTCGGCCTCACTGGCATCGCGCTGCCCGCGTCGGTGAACGGCGCGGACGGGACGGTCGCGGATCTCGCGGCCGGGCTCGCCGCCGCTGCGGAGGCGCTGGTGCCGGGGCCGTTGCTGAGCACCGCACTGGCCGGGTTGCTGCTCGCGGAGCACGCGAAGGAACTCGCCGCCGAGATCGCCGACGGGACCGCACAGGTCGCGGTGCAGTTGGAAGAATCGGCGACCGTGCCCGGTGCGGACGCCGAGTCGTGGTTGCTCGTGCCGCGCGGCGACCGGTACGTCCTGGTTCCGCCTGGAACAGCGGTGGAACCGTTGGCTCCCTTCGACTTTTCCCGGTCGCTCGGGCGCGTCAAGGCCGACGCCCGCGGAGAAGTGCTGGACCTGCCGGACGTCCGCGACCTCGCGGCGACGCTCGCGGTCGCGGAAGCGGCGGGTGTGGCGCGTTGGTGCCTGACGACGGCCGTCGAGTACGCCAAGGTCCGGGAGCAATTCGGCCAGGTCATCGGCGCTTTCCAGGCGGTGAAGCACCTCTGCGCGGAGATGTTGTGCCGCACCGAAGCGGCCGAGGCGCTGGCATGGGACGCAGCTTCGTCAGTCAGCGATCCGCTGGCCGTCGCGAGCGCTGCGGCAGTGGCGTTGGATGCTGCGGTCGAGAACGCGAAGGACTGCATTCAGGTACTCGGCGGAATCGGGTTCACCTGGGAGCACGAGGCGCACCTGTACCTGCGGCGCGCGTTGGCGTTGCGGCAGTGGCTCGGCGGTTCGCAGCGATGGCGGAAGCGGGCCGCAGACCTCGCGTTGGCCGGGAAACGGCGGACGCTCGGGGTGAACGTCGGCGAGGATGCCGAGGTGACCCGGCTGGTCGCGGAAATCGCCGCGCAGCCGGAAGAAAAGCGCCGGACCGCGCTCGCGGACTCGGGTTTGCTCGCCCCGCACTGGCCCCAGCCGTACGGTCTGGGCGCGGACGCGGCCACCCAGCTGCGCATCGACGCCGCATTGACCGCGGCGGACATCCGCCGGCCGGACCTGGTGATCGGTGGCTGGGCAGTACCGACGATCCTCGCGCACGGCACCGACGACCAGCGCGAACGCTTCGCCAAGCCGACCCTGCGCGGCGAGGTGACGTGGTGTCAGCTGTTCAGCGAGCCCGGCGCCGGCTCGGACCTCGCGTCGCTGCGCACCGTGGCGCGCCGGACGGACGGCGGCTGGCGGCTGACCGGGCAGAAGGTGTGGACGTCGCTCGCCCACGAGGCGGACTGGGCGATCTGCCTCGCCCGCACCGACCCGGACGTGCCGAAGCACAAGGGAATCACGTACTTCCTGGTCGACATGCGCGCCGACGGAATCACCACGCGACCGCTGCGCGAGATCACCGGCCGGAGCGTGTTCAACGAGGTCTTCCTGGACGACGTGTTCGTGCCGGACGCCGATGTCGTCGGCGAACCCGGCGCGGGCTGGAAGCTCGCGCGCACGACGCTGGCGAACGAACGCGTCGCGCTGGGCCGCGGTTCCGCGGTGGGCGAGAACGTGGAGGCCCTGCTGGAATCCGCGCCCGGGGACGTGGACCGCGACCGGCTCGGCACGTTGATCGGGCAGGGCAGCGCGTGTTCGGTGCTCGACCTGCGCGCGACGCTGCGGCGGCTGGACGGCCTCGGACCGGGCGCGGAATCGTCGGTGGCGAAGCTGCTCGGCGTGCGGCATCGGCAGGAAACGGCCGAGTTCGCGCTCGAACTCGCCCCGGAACTGGTCGCGGAAACCCAAGCCGCACAAGAGTTCCTGCTCACCCGCTGCCTGTCGATCGCGGGCGGCACCACCCAGGTCCTGCTGTCCGCCGCCGCGGAACGCGTGCTCGGCCTGCCGCGCTGAACGTCCGTGAAGGACTCCTTGAGGGAATCAGATTCCCTCAAGGAGTCCTTCACGGCACGCTATTCAGCGCGGAAAGCGGCGGCGAGACGGGCGTATTCGTCCAGCAGCGCCAGCGTTTCCGCCTCCGGCAGCGTCGGCAGCATGAACCCGTAGTGGTCCAGCCCGGCGTCGGCGTACTGCTTGATCGCGTCCGCGTCGGCGGGTCCGCCGAAGAGCTGAGACGGCATGTCCCCGCGTCCCGCGTCGGCGAGCTGCTGGCGCACGCGGCGCACGTCGTCCGGCGACACCGCGGGGTTCGGGATCCAGCCGTCGCCGTATTCGATCAGCCGCTTCAGCGCCGCGGGGCTCGCGCCGCCGACGTAGATCGGCGGATGCGGCGTCTGCACCGGCTTCGGCCACGCGAAGATCGGGTCGAAGTCGAGGTGCTCGCCGTGGAACTCGGCCTGCTCCTGCGTCCAGATCTCCTTCAGCGCCCGGATCTGCTCGTTCAGCAGCGCGCCGCGGGTCTTCGGATCGGTGCCGTGGTTGACCATTTCCTCCCGGTTCCAGCCCGCCCCGACGCCGAAGGCGAACCGTCCGCGCGACACCAGGTCGAGAGAGGCCGCCTCCTTCGCGGTGTGGATGACGTCGCGCTGGATCAGCAGCACGACGCCGGTGCCCAGCACCAGGTTCGAGGTGTTCACCGCGGCCGCGGTCAGCGCCACGAACGGGTCGAGCGTGCGGTAGTAGACCCGCGGCAGCTCGCCCCCGCTGGGGTACGGCGTTTCGCGGCTCGCCGGGATGTGCGAATGCTCGGCGAGGAAGAGCGACGCGAATCCGCGCTCCTCCGCCGCCTCGCCCAGCACGTCGGGCCGGATGCCTTCGTCGGTCACGAACGTCGAGATCCCGAAATCCATGCCTCCTTCTACTCCGCGGGCCGGGCAGGTATTCCCCCGGGCTGTTGACAGATCACCGGTCCGGTCCGCTAGCGTTAAATCATCACCCGTTGAATAGGAGGCTCCGGATGGACGTGACGGACGTCGACTTCGAGGAGATGTACCAAGGCAAGACCCCGATCGGGGAGAAAATCCCGTGGGACATCGCCGGCCCGCAACCTGCGGTGGTCGCCCTCGAAGCGGACGGCGGTTTCCACGGCGAAGTGCTCGACATCGGTTGCGGTCTCGGCGAAAACGCGATGTACCTCGCGTCTCGCGGACACCGCGTGACCGGTCTCGACGGTGCGCCGACCGCGCTCGCGCGAGCCCGCGAAACCGCCGCGAAGCGCGGCCTGGACGTCACTTTCGCCCAGGCCGACGCAACCCGGCTCGAAGGGTACGAAGGCCGCTTCGACGCAGTCCTCGACAGTGCGCTTTACCACTGTCTCGACGAAGAAGAACGACACGCGTACGTGGCGGCGCTCGGGCGCGCGACCAAGCCCGGCGCACAGCTGAACATCTTCTGCTTCTCCGACGCGGTACCGGAGAACTTCCCCATCCCGTACCGAATCACCGAGCAGAATCTGCGCGAAACGGTCGGCAACGGCTGGACGATCACCGCGCTCGAACCGGCCGTCTACACCACCGCGATGAGCCGCGAGGGCTTGATCGCCGCGGTCGCCGCCGTCTCGGAGGGCGAACCGCCGGACCCGACCGCGCTCGACACGCTGGACGTCGACGAGCAGGGCCGGGTCCTCGCCCCGGTATGGCGGCTGGCCGCCACCCGGGACTGACCGGTCAGACGTTGCGCCGGTACTGGCCGCCCACCTCGAAGAACGCCTCGGTGATCTGACCGAGCGAGCACACCCGCGCGGCATCCATCAGCACGTCGAACAGGTTGCCGCCGCGGGTGGCCGCCTCGCGCAGCGCCTTGAGCGCCTGCTGGGCCTCCTCGCGGTGCCCCTGCTGGAACTCGGCCAGCCGGCGCAGCTGGGACTGCTTCTCGTCCTCGGTCGCGCGGGCCAGCTCCACCTCGACGTCGTCCTCCCCCGCCTTCGGGTTGCGGAAGGTGTTGACGCCGATGATCGGCAGCGAGCCGTCGTGCTTCTTGCGCTCGTACAGCAGCGATTCGTCCTGGATCCGGCCGCGCTGGTAGCCGGTCTCCATCGCGCCGAGCACACCGCCGCGTTCGGAGATCCGGTCGAACTCGGTGAGCACGGCCTCCTCGACCAGGTCGGTCAGCTCGTCGATGACGAACGAGCCCTGCAGCGGGTTCTCGTTCTTCGACAGGCCCCACTCCTTGTTGATGATCATCTGGATGGCCATCGCACGGCGCACCGAGGACTCCGAAGGCGTGGTGATCGCCTCGTCGAACGCGTTGGTGTGCAAGGAGTTCGCGTTGTCGTACAGCGCGCACAGCGCCTGCAGCGTGGTGCGGATGTCGTTGAAGCTCATCTCCTGCGCGTGCAGCGACCGGCCGGAGGTCTGCACGTGGTACTTGAGCTTCTGCGACCGGTCGTTCGCGCCGTAGCGCTCGCGCATCGCCACGGCCCAGATCCGCCGCGCGACCCGGCCGAGCACCGAGTACTCCGCGTCCATCCCGTTGGAGAAGAAGAACGACAGGTTCGGCGCGAAATCGTCGATGTCCATGCCGCGCGCCAGGTACGACTCGACGTAGGTGAACCCGTTGGCGAGCGTGAAGGCCAGCTGCGAGATCGGGTTCGCCCCGGCCTCGGCGATGTGGTAGCCGGAAATCGACACCGAGTAGAAGTTGCGCACCCCGTGCTGGATGAACCACTCCTGGATGTCGGCCATCATCCGGAGGCTGAACTCGGTGGAGAAGATGCAGGTGTTCTGCCCCTGGTCTTCCTTCAGGATGTCCGCCTGCACGGTGCCGCGGACGTTCTTCAGCGCCCATTCCCGCAGCTCCGCCGCTTCGGTCTCGGAGGGCTCGCGGCCGTGCTCCTCGCGGAACGCGGCGAACTTCTGGTCGATCGCGGTGTTCAGGAAGAACGCGAGGATCGTCGGCGCGGGACCGTTGATCGTCATCGACACCGAGGTGTTCGGCGCGGTCAGGTCGAAACCGTCGTAAAGCGCCTTCATGTCGTCCAGCGTCGCGATGGACACGCCGGAGGTGCCGACCTTGCCGTAGATGTCCGGGCGGGTGTCCGGGTCGTGGCCGTAGAGCGTGACCGAGTCGAACGCCGTCGACAGCCGCTTGGCCTCGGAATCGGCCGACAGCAGCTTGAACCGGCGGTTGGTGCGGAACGCGTCGCCCTCGCCGGCGAACATCCGCGCCGGGTCCTCGCCCTCGCGCTTGAACGGGAACACGCCCGCCGTGTAGGGGAAGTAGCCGGGCAGGTTTTCCCGGCGCAGGAAGGAAAGCAGCTCGCCGGACTCGGTGTAGCGCGGCAGCGCGACGCGCGGGATCCGGTTGCCGGACAGCGTTTCCCGCCACAGCTGGGTGTGCAGCTCCTTGTCCCGGATCTTCACGACCAGCTCGTCCTGCCGGTATTCCTCGGCGAGCACCCGGAAGCGTTCGAGGAGCTTGGTCGATTCGCCGTCCACATCGGACTCCGCGGCGGCGAGCAAGCCGTCCAGCGCGTCGGTGCTGGCGTCCGCTTCGGACAGCGCGGCCTTGGCCGCGGCCAGGTGCTCGCGCTTGCGGACCGCGGCGACCTGCTTCTCGGTCTGCTCGTGGTATCCGCGCACCGTCTCGGAAATCTCCGCGAGGTAGCGCGCCCGGTTGCCCGGGATGATCGTGCTGGCGTCCGTCGAGACCTTGCCCGAAACCTTCGGCAGCGTACCGGCCGACACCGACAGCCCGCGGTCGGCGAGCAGGTCCCGCAGGTGCTGGTACAGCGCGGTCACGCCGTCGTCGTTGAACTTCGCCGCGCTCGTGCCGTACACCGGCATGTCCTCCGGCGCCGAGCCGAACGCCTCGCGGTTGCGCACCAGCTGACGCGCGACGTCGCGCCGCGCGTCCTCGGCGCCGCGGCGCTCGAATTTGTTGATCGCGACCACGTCGGCGAAATCGAGCATGTCGATCTTCTCCAGCTGCGACGCGGCGCCGAACTCCGGCGTCATCACGTACAGCGACTCGTCCACGTAGTCGACGATGCCCGCGTCGCCCTGCCCGATGCCCGGCGTCTCCACGATCACCAGGTCGAATCCGGCCGCCTTGCAGGCCAGGATCGATTCCTTGAGGCCCACCGGGATCTCGCCGCTGGTGGTGCGGGTGGCGAGCGAACGGAAGTACACCGGGGAACCGTCGAGGCAGTTCATCCGGATGCGGTCGCCGAGCAGCGCGCCGCCGCCCTTGCGCCGCGACGGGTCCACCGCGAGCACGGCGATGCGCAGCTTGTCTTCCTGGTCGAGCCGGAACCGGCGGATCAGCTCGTCGGTCAGCGAGGACTTGCCGGAACCGCCGGTGCCGGTGATGCCGAGGACCGGCACCTGCCGCTGCCCGGCCGCCTCGGCGATCGCCGTGAGCCAGTCTTCCGGCAGGTTCTCGCGCTGCAGCTGGGTGATCACCCGCGCGAGCGCCGGCACCTCGCCGGACAGCAGCTTGTCGACCGAGGCGGGCGGCTGCGCGGACAGGTCGCTGTCGCAGGCCTTGATCATCATGTTGATCATGCCCGGCAGGCCCATCTCGTAGCCGTCTTCCGGCGAGAAGATCCGCGCCACGCCGCGCGAATGCAGCAGGTCGATCTCCTCGCGCACGATGACGCCACCGCCGCCGCCGAACACCTTGATGTGCCCCGCGCCGCGCTCGTTCAGCAGCTCGACGAGGTAGCTGAAGTACTCGACGTGCCCGCCTTGGTAGGCGGAGATGGCGACGCCCTGGACGTCCTCGGCGATCGCCGCCGTGGCCACCTCGTCGACCGACCGGTTGTGGCCGAGGTGGACGACTTCCGCGCCCTGGGACTGCAGGATCCGCCGCATGATGTTGATCGAGGCGTCGTGGCCGTCGAACAAGCTGGATGCCGTGACGAACCGGACCGGGTTCGCGGGACGGTACAGGTCGCTGCCGCTCATCCTCCCAATTTACTAGGACTTCCTACTATTGGAAACCCGAGCCGAAAGTGACCCGGCTCTCAAGGGTTGACATCCAGGCTATATTCAACCTGTCAGTTAATTAACCAAGTGATTGAGCACCGATGCCGACGGACCAGCTGAGCACCACTTTCGCCGCGCTGGCGGACCCGACCCGGCGCGCGATCCTCGCCCGCCTGACCGAGGGCGAGGCCACCGTCAACGAGCTGGCCGAGCCCTTCGAGGTGAGCCTGCAGGCGGTGTCGAAGCACCTGAAAGTGCTGGAGCAGGCGGGCCTGATCAGCCGGGGCCGCACCAAGCAATGGCGACCCTGCCGGCTGGAAGCGGGGCCGCTGGCCGAGGTGGCCGGATGGGTCGCGGAGTACCGGCGGTTCTGGGAGTCCGGATTCGACCGGCTGGACGAGCACCTGCGGCAGTTGCGGGAGGGGACTGAATGAGCGAGCTGACCATCGTGCGGGTCTTCGACGCGCCCCGGGAGCTGGTGTTCCGGGCCTGGACCGACCCGGCGCACCTCGCGAGCTGGTTCGGCCCGCACGGCTTCGTCGCGTCCGAGACCAGCACCGACCCGCGTCCCGGCGGTACCTGGCACAGCCGGATCACCAGCACCGAACAGGGCGTCGACCGCCAGGCGTCCGGCGTCTACCGCGAGGTCTCGGCGCCGTCCCGGCTCGTGTTCACCTTCCGCTGGCAGCACCCGGAGGACGAAGTCGGCGAAACGCTCGTCACCATCGATTTCGCCGAATTGGCAGGCAAAACCTCGATGACGTTCCACCAAGCCCCGTTCCCGAATGAAGCCGAACGCGACGGACACAGCGACGGCTGGCAGTCCGGTTTCGAAGATCTCGACCGCATCCTGGAGGACATGAAATGACCGCCGCACTCCCCCGCGTCGTCTCGCCCGAGGAATGGGAAAGCGCCCGGGAAGACTTGCTGCGCAAGGAAAAAGAACACACGCGCGCGGGCGACCGGCTGGCCGCGGAACGCCGCCGGATGCCCATGGTCCGCTTCGCGAAACAGTACGCATTCACCGGCCCGGACGGCCCGCGCACCCTCCTGGACCTTTTCGAAGGCCGCCGCCAGCTGATCGTCTACCACATGATGCTCGGCCCCGGAAACGAAGCGGGCTGCCCGGGCTGCTCGCTGTTCGTGGACTCCATGGGCCATCCCGCCCACTTGCACGCCCGCGACGTCACGCTGAAAATCGTCGCGCCCGCGACGCCGCCGGAGATCGAGCGGTACTGGGCCAGGATGGGTTGGACGCTTCCGTGGGTTTCCGCCGCGGGCACGGATTTCCCCGCGGACTGCGGAGTCGGCGGCGGTTTCGGGGTGAGCGTGTTCCTCCGCGACGGGGACGACGTCTACCGCACCTACTTCACCTCCGGCCGCGGCGGCGACCAGTTCGTCTCCACCCTGCGGTACCTGGACGTCACCCCGTTCGGACGGCAGGAGGCGTGGGAAGAGGAGTCCCGCGGCACCGACGCGCCCAGCAGCTGGTGGCGGCGGCACGACGAGTACTGAAACTTTCCTCGCGCGAGATGTCCGGCCGGCCGCGGCGGCTCCGACCCCTTGGCGACCCATTCCCGCCAAGGAAGCGAGCCCGCCATGGCCGACCTGGTCTACCTCGTCCACACGTCGCTGGACGGCTGCGTCGAAGGCCCCGCCGGAGAGTTCGACTGGCCGCTCATGGGACCGGAACTCTCGGACTACTCGAACGAACTCTCCGAGCGCGCCGCGATGTTCGCCTACGGCCGCCGCGTATGGGAAATGATGGCGAGCTACTGGCCCGTCGCGGAGTCCATTTCGGACCATCCGCACGACCTGGCCTATGCCCCGCTGTGGCGGAAGAAGCCCAAATTGGTCTTCTCCCGCACCCTGACCTCGGCGGACTGGAACACCCGCATCGCCGGCGGCGACCTGGCCGAAGAAGTCGCCGCACACAAGGCAGCCGCGGACGGCGACCTCGTCCTGATGGGCGGCTACGCCTGGCCGCCGAACTCGGCCGCCGCGGGCTCATCGACGAGTACCTGATCTGCGTCCACCCGGTAGTCCTGGGCGGAGACAAACGCCCCTTCGCCGAAGGCGCCGACCGCACAAACCTGGATCTGCGGGAAACCCGCACCTTCGACAACGCGGTCGTCCTGCTCCGCTACCGCACGAAGCTCTGACTCCCGAACCGACCACAACGCGGGATCGCGTCGGCGTGTGGAGGGGCAGTGTGCACGGCCCCCCAGACCGGGCGCACTGCCCCTCCACACGCCGACTTAAATGCGATCCCGCCGCGGCGGCGGAGCCGACGCCAAAATTTCAGTGGGCTTTCGCAGCGCGCAACGCGATCCACTGCCGCATCGCGTACTCGACCAGCGTGATCAGCGTCTGCTTCGTCGATTCCCGCTCCCGGGCGTCGCAGCGGACGATCGGAATGCTCGAATCGATCGACAGCGCCTCGCGCACATCATTGATGTCGTGTTCCAGCACGCCGTCGAAGGTGTTCACGCCGACGATGTACGGCAGGCCGCGGTCCTCGAAGAAGTCGATCGGCGCGAACGAGTCCGCGAGCCGCCGGGTGTCGGCGAGCACGACCGCTCCGATGGCGCCGCGCACCAGGTCGTCCCACATGAACCAGAACCGCTGCTGGCCGGGCGTGCCGAACAGGTAGAGGATCAGGTCCGCGTCGAGCGAGACGCGGCCGAAGTCCATGGCGACCGTGGTGGTCGTCTTGTACGGGGTCTGGTCGAGGTTGTCGATGCCGCGGCTGGCGTCGGTCATCATCGCCTCGGTGGTGAGCGGAACGATTTCCGACACCGAGCCCACGAAGGTCGTCTTGCCCGCCCCGAAGCCGCCCGCCACCACGATCTTCGCCGATGTCATGGTCGGGGGCGCGGTTTCCCGCGGTGCCTTAAAGCCGACGGAGTCCACTCAAAACCCTTTCCATCAACATCAAGTGTGCTTCGGCGCCGTCCTGGCCCGAGATCGTCCGGTGCACGGTGACGAGGCCGGCGTCGGCCGCGTCGCTGATCAGCACCCTCGCCACCCCCAGGGGCACGGACAGCTCCGCGGCGATCTCCGCCACCGAACGCGGGGTCCGGCACGCCTCCATGATCGAGATGCTCTCGATCTGCTCCGCCGCCGCCTGGGGGAAGCCCCCCGCGGCGACATGGTCTTTGGTGGAGATCAGAGTCTCCAGTTCGAGCGCGTAGTTCGCCCGGGTGCGCCCGCCGGTGAGAGCGTACGGGCGCACGATCGACGTCTCCTCGGCCGGGTCCACCCGATCGTGGCGCTCGGGCCGGACGATCGCCGACGGCATCGAGAACTCGCCGCTCGGCGGCCCCGGGTCGAAGAGCCCGCCTGGTCTGGGGCCGTCGGAGTCCGTACTGCCCGGTGGAGAGACGAGAGAGGTCACACCATCTCCTTGGTCGGCCGGCGGCACGGGTGCCGCCGGCGGGTCCGCTGCCGCGTGCGCTCCCGCGGCGGGCGGCGCTGGGGACTGGGATTCCTTCTTTTCTTTGCCGCTCTTCTTCCGTTTTCTGCGCGAGCGGCCCGAATCCAGGCTGAACCCGTTGAGGACGTCGGCGAACGTGCCGTCGTCCCCGGCGGCGGGCTCCTCCCCGCGCGGGGGTTCGCCGCCGGTACCGGGCTCTTCGCCGAACAATCCGGACCCCTGGCTCATCGCGCCATCATCCCACCGGTTCGCCGATCAGCGAGCCCCCGGCGCCCTGCAGCTGCGCGCGCAGCTCCGGGGTCAGGATCTGGCCGACGCGGTCGACGAGCATCGTCATCTCGTAGGCGACCTGCCCGATGTCGCAGTTGGGCGCGGCGAGGATCGCCAGGCAGGAGCCGTCGCTGATGGACATCAGCACCATGATGCCGAGTTCCATCTCGACCACGGTCTCGCGCACCGCGCCCGCCTCGAAACAGCGGGCGGCGCCCTGGGTCAGGCTGACGAGCCCGGACGCCACGGCGGCGAGCTGGTCGGCGCGGTCGAGCGGCAGCCGGTTGGAGGCCGTCAGCAGGAGACCGTCGGCCGACACGACGACCGCGTGCGCGACGCCCGGGACGCGGTCGGCGAAGTCGTTCACCAGCCAGCCGAACTGGTTCTGCTGCGGCTGGGCCGCATTCGGCGAGGTCATTCACCCTCCAATGTTTCGTGGTTCTTCTCAGCGGCCTGCGCGG
The DNA here is from genome assembly GCF_002796545.1 of Amycolatopsis sp. AA4. GTDB lineage: Bacteria > Actinomycetota > Actinomycetes > Mycobacteriales > Pseudonocardiaceae > Amycolatopsis. Next base: position 2,149,863 of record NZ_CP024894.1, on the reverse strand, counting down.
TGCGGTGCCTGCCGCGCTGGATCCCCTGCTGGAAACTGCTCAGGCGACCGCGCACGTCGTGCGCATCGCGGGACGGACGGGGGCTCGCCGACCCGGCGGGCGGCGGTGCGCTGCCGGGAAGAAGCTGTTCGCCTCGGCGGCGCCGAGGCAATCCTGCCGAAGTGAACGAGGCGGGTGTCGACTGGGACACCGACTGGACGGTCCGCCACCCCTCGTCGGAACCGAAGTTCCACTCGGTGGTGGTTTCGGCAGGAGTCGTGGAGGGGCTCGCCGAACCGTCCGAACCGGCTGGCGGCTGGGCGTCCGGTCCGGCGGAGGACTCCCGCGACGGAGCCTGTCCCGGCACCAGCGGCTGACCCCACAACCCGGTCTGCGCCGGGGTTCCGGACTGGGCCGGGAGGTTCTGGCCGGGCGTCCGGGTCTGGCCCAGTCCCTGCGCCGAAGCCGAAGCCGCCGGGGTCTGGTCCGCCGTCGTGCCGGACTGCTCCGCATTCTCGGCCTGCTGACCCGGCGCGGCGGCCGGAGCCTGCGCGGCTCGCCACGTCGTCAGCGGCGAAGCCGGGCCCGGGTTCTCGGCGGGCTTGCCCCACAAGGAGGTCTCCTGCGCCGCGGCCGGAGCAGATGCCTGTCCGTTCGCGGAAGCCGGGCTGTCCGCCTTCTCCGGCGTCGCGGTCTGGCCGTTCGCGGAAACCTGGTCGGCGGCGGTCTGCCCGGTGCCGGCGACCGCGGCCTCGAGCCCGGCCACGGCCGCCGGGACCTGGTTCGGGTCGGCGGTCGGCGGGGCGGGCGGGAGACTGCTCGCGCCCTTGCGGCGGGTCGGCAGGCTGTCCGGCTTCTCCGGCCGGACGGTGCGGTTCGGTTGCGGCGCGGGCAGTTCCGTGCGCGCGGCGGGCTCCTGGCGCGGCCAGCCGCCGTCCGGGTCGAACGCCGGGGGCACGGCCTGCACGGGTGCCGTCTCGTTCGACGAGTCCGCGTCCGCGGGCCGTTCGCCGAACCCGGCGGGCGCGTCCTTCGCACCGGAACCGGACTGAGTCGTCGCGTCCGGACGGTTCTGGTCCGCGGGAACGCCGAACGCGCCGGCGACCGTCTGCCGCCGCCGGATCGCCGCGTCGTGGGCGCGAGCCCGCTCCGGCGACGTCGTGGCATTCGAAGCGTCCGCAGCGGCGGAATCCGCTGCGGCGCCGGTGGTTTCCGGCGCGGTGCCGCGGACTTCCTGCCGTCCGCGCGTGACGCCGCGCTGGAAGCTGTTCAGCCGTCCCCGCACGTCCGCCGGGTCGCGGACCGGGAGGTCGCTTCCCTGCGTTTCGGCCGCGGGGACCGCCGGTTCCGGCGTGGCGCTGCCCGGCATGAGCTGTTCGCCGCGGCGGCGCCGGGGAAGGCCCGACTTCGTGAACGCGGTCGGCTCCACCTGGGACAGCGCCTGGACCGTCCGCCAGTTCTCGTCGCTCGCGAAATCCCAGTTGCGCTGCTGGTCCTGGTCCGCCTCCGGCTCCGCGGCGGCCTTGCCGGACGCGGCCGGAGCGGACGCGGACGGCGGCTGCGCGGGCGAACGGAACCACGCCGACAGCATCTCGTCGAAGATCGGCGTGTTCTCGATCGTCGTCTCCGCCGCGGACGGCGGCGGGACCTCCGGCACCTGCTGCGCGGCCTGGTTCCACCAGTCGCTCAGCGTCGTCGCGTTGGCCGCGGAGAACAGGTCCTTGCCCGAGGGCAGTTCGCCGTCGCGCTGGTCGCGGCTTTCCGCGGCCGGTTCCGGTTCGGGCTCCGGACGCGGCGGCGGGACGTCGACGATCTGCGGAAGCTTCGGCGCGGGCGGCGGCGGGGCGGGCGTGTCGTCGTCGCGCGGGATCGGGCTGAACAGCGCGGTTCCGGACACCTCGAGGTCGGACGGCGGACGCGCGACCTTGTCCCCGGAGAAACCGGCGAGGTCGCCTGCCGACGGCCAGCGCTGGGTTTCCTCGGAGTTGCTGCCCTGGTGCGGAACGAGACCCGGCACGGCCGACCCGTTGGAGGCCGGGCGCTGCCGGCGGGGCAGGCCGCCCGGCGCGACGGGCGGGGCGGCGAGGCTCGCCTTGGGACCGGGCAGCTGGCCGGGCTCCGACCGGTCGCCCGGCGTCGTGGCCAGCCCGGTCATCACCAGCTCCGGCGGCACCACCACGGTGGCCCGCACGCCGACGATGTCCTTGCCGCCGTGCAGCGAAACGCCGATGCGGTGGCGGCCGGCGAGGCGGCCGACCACGAACAGGCCCATCCGGCGCGAGGTCGCGAGGTCGACCGAGCCCGAGTCGGTGAGCCGGCCGTTGGCCTCCACCACCTCGTACTCGTTCATGCCGATGCCCTTGTCGAGGATGTCGACGTTGAGCGAACCGTCCTCGGCGAGCCGCGTCGCGACCGTCACCTGCGTTTCCGGCGCGGAGAACGCGGTCGCGTTGTCCAGCAGCTCCGCGATGAGGCGCTGGACGTCGCTCGCGGCGAACCCGACGATCTTCACCGCGGGCGGGTGCTGCACCGAAACCCGTTGGTACTGCTCGATTTCCGACACCGCGGCACGCAGCACGTCGTGCGTGGCGACCGGCTGGCCGGAACGGCGGCCCGGCTCGGCGCCGGAGAGGACCATCAGGTTCTCGTTGTTGCGCCGCATCCGGGTGGCGAGGTGGTCGAGCTGGAACAGCGTGGCGAGCTGGTCCGCGTCCTCCTCGTCGCGCTCCAGCCGCTCGATCAGCTGCAGCTGCCGCTGCACGAGGCTCTGGCTGCGGCGCGACAGGTTGACGAACACGCTGGAGTAGCCGGCGCGCATGGCGGCCTGTTCGGTCGCCAGCTTCAGCGCCTGGCTGTGCACCTTCTCGAACGCCCGCGCGACCTCGCCGACCTCGTCCTGCACCTGGACCGGCACCGGTTCGACCTCGACGCTCTGCGCGCGGCCCTCCTGGATGTTGCGGACCGCCTCGGGCAGGTCCTTCTCCGCGACGTCCAGCGCGCTGCGGCGCAGGACCTTCAGCGAGCGCAGCAGCTGGCGGGAGATGACGAACACGACCGCGGCCGCCGCGGCGAGCGCGGCGAACAGCAGCACGGCCAGCAGACCGGCACTGCTGCCGGCGTCCTCGACCAGCGCGGACGACGCCGCGGTGAGGTCGGCGGTCATCCGGCCGGAGACCTCGGTCAGCTGCGAGGTCACCGCTTTCGAGGCGTTGTTCCACTCCTGCGGCGAGAGCCGCTTGAGCGCGTCGTCGGTGGAGACGCCCTGGCCGCCGAGCACGGTGCCGAGCATCCGCTTGCGGTCGTAGGACGTGTCCGGCTTGAGCGTGCTCTCGAAGTCGAGGCGCTGCGGCGCGGTCGCGGCGGCGTTGAAGTCGGCGATCCGGTCGTCGAACCGCAGTTCCGCGTCGCGCACGTCGCTCAGCTGCTGCGGGGTCAGGGTGCCCGCGGAAATGCCGTAGCTCACCAGGGACTGGGTGACCGACACCTGTTCCTTGGCGGCTTCGAGGTCGTGCAGCGCGCTCGGGGTGCTGCCGAGCGCGTCGGCGCTCGCGCCCGCCGACACCGCGGTATCGGCTCCGATCAGCGCGCTGGTGACGGCGTTGTAGTCGCCGACCGCCTCGGCCGCGTTCAGCAGGCCCGCCCCGACCTGCTGGCGGATCACCGCGATTTCGTTGACCTGCGCGTTCGCCGAGTTCACCGCGCCGGACACGCTCGAGCCGTCGCCGCCGACCCGGGCGGCCGCCTCGGTGAACGGCGCGACCGCGGCGTCGGTGGCCGCGCGGGCCGCCTTCAGTTCCGGAGTCACGCCCGAGGTGCCCGCGATGAGCTGGGCCGCGGTCTGGGTGCGCTCGCGCTGCAGCCCGTCGGTGAGCGCGCGCAGCTGGGTGCTCAGCGCGACGAGCCGGTCGATCCGCTGGTAGTCGCTCGACCGCGAGACCTGGCCCGCGATGGCGGTGATGCCGAGGACGAGCGCGAGCACGATGGGGACGATCGTGACCGCGGACAGCTTGACCGGCAGGCTCCAGTCCCGCCAGCGCAGCGCGGCGCGCCAGCCCGACGACCAGCGCGGCCGCTTGGGCGGGCGGCCGAGCAGCTTCTCCACAGGCACTTGGCCTTCTCCTGCAACGGTCACGAAAGTGACTCCCTGTCCGGCGTCGTGGCGGCCCGTCGGCGGTCCCCTCGGGCCCCCGCGCTCCCGGTGCGCAGCGCGCTCCCGGCGCGGGGTCCCGCGGTCCGCCTGCCCGCGCGTCCGACCGGGGGCCGGCACGACCGGGTCGATCCTTCACCGGGCCGGGAGGCGATCGGCTTCCCGGGACTATGCACGTGCACGACGCAACTTGCGGACTGCACGGCGGTGGTCGAGATCAACTTGTCTGTGCCTATCGATCGCTGCGGGCGGCTGGGGCCAAAGAATCGTACACCAATCGCCGCCCGCGTTATTGCGTTCCGCATCGGGGGGCTGACCTGGGAAAATAGTCAAAACTGCGAAACTTGGAGCCGCAGATTGGACCAGGAACGCCCGGCGGGGGAATTCCGGTTACCCGCCGCTCTCGGCCTCGACGTCCGGCCGTCACCCGATTAGCCTACACAGGGTAAGCGACACCCCCAATAGAACTACACCCTGTGCCCCCGTCGAGTGGGTACGGCCAGAAGTTGAACCCGATGTTGTGGAGATGCAGCGACGCGCCGCCCGACCCGGTGATTTTTGCCAGCTTCCCTCCCCATCCGGGGAATCGCCGCCCAGGCCGCGACCTGCTCGCCGAAGCGGAGCGGCTGCTCGTCCCGTCCGACGGCTACGATCGGTCACCATAGTGGATCTTGACCAGCCCGCACTCCTCCGTCTGCCGCAACCCCGGAGGACCCGGCAACTCTCCGTGACATCGGTGCTCACTATTCCGAGTGATCATCCCGTGATCTGCCCAGGCGTGCCGTTTCGCGCTATTTCCCGGGCGAAAAGGAATTTCCGGTGCCCTCGCGAACCGCCTTTTTCCGCGTTCCGGCGGCGTCGTTACTATGGCCGCCTCCCAGTCCGCAAGGGCGATCCGGGCGCTTTCCCGAACGATGCCCGCCGCCATCCACCGCGCAAGTTGCCGGAGGCAGCCATGCACAACGTCGCGCGCACCACCGGCCCGGCCGCCTCGGCCGAGGACACCGGCCAGATGCCCGCGCTGTTCGACCGCGAAGGAGGCGACTCCGCCCCGCGCGGCAGGCGCCGCAAGCACGGCCCGGACTACGAGCAGATCCAGCGCAGCCCCCAGTTCCGCTCGCTGCGCAGCCGCTTCCGCCGGTTCGTGTTCCCGATGAGCATCGGGTTCTTCGTCTGGTACCTCGCCTACGTCGTGCTCGCCGCCTACGCGGGCGAGTTCATGAGCACGCCGGTCTTCGGCCTGGTCAACGTCGGCATGCTGCTCGGCCTCGGCCAGTTCGTCACCACCGCGGCCATCACCGCGCTGTACGTCCGCTTCGCCGACCGCGAGATGGACCCGCGCGCCGCCGAGATCCGCGCGCGGGCCGCCGCTGTCCCGGAAGGAACCCCTCAGTGACTACCGCTTGGCTCGCCGAAGGAGCTTCGGCGAGCAACCCGTTGATCAACACCGGGGTGTTCGCGCTGTTCGTCGCGATCACCCTGTACGTGGTCTACCGCGCGGGCAACCGCCGCTCGTCCACGTCGGGCTACTACACCGCCGACAGCGCCTTCACCGGAAGGCAGAACGGCGTCGCGCTGTCCGGCGACTTCCTGTCCGCGGCGTCGTTCCTCGGCATCGCCGGCGCGATCGCGATCAACGGCTACGACGGCTTCCTCTACTCCATCGGCTTCCTCGTCGCGTGGCTCGTCGACCTGCTGCTGCTCGCGGAGCTGCTGCGCAACACGGGCCGCTTCACGATGGGCGACGTGCTCAGCTTCCGGATGAAACAGCGTCCGGTGCGCGCCGCGTCGGCCACCTCGACGCTGGTGATCTCCTTCTTCTACATGCTCGCGCAGATGGCGGGCGCGGGCGGCCTGGTCGCGCTGCTGCTGGACGTCCACTCCAAGTGGGGCCAGGCGCTGGTGATCACCGTGGTCGGGCTGGTGATGATCTCCTACGTGCTGCTCGGCGGCATGAAGGGCACCACGTGGGTGCAGATCATCAAGGCCACCATCCTGCTCACCGCGGCCTCGCTGATCACGGTGTTCCTGATGGGCAAGTACGGCTTCAACTTCTCGAGCCTGCTGCGCGCGGCCGCCGACCACAGCCCCATGGGCACGGACCTGCTCTCGCCGGGCGGCTCCTACGGCAAGAACGGGACCACGAAGCTCGACTTCGTGTCGCTCTCGCTGGCCCTGGTGCTCGGCGTCGCCTCGCTGCCGCACGTGCTGATGCGCTTCTACACCGTGCCGAACGCCCGCGAGGCGCGCCGCTCGGTGGTGTGGGCGACCGCGTGCATGTTCGTGTTCTACCTGTGCACGCTGGTGATCGGCTTCGGCGCGGCGGCGATCGTCGGCCCGGACGAGATCAAGGCCGCGCCCGGCGGCGAGAACTCGGCCGCGCCGCTGCTGGCCCTGCACGTCGGCGGGACGGTGCTGCTCGGCGTCATCTCGGCGGTCGCCTTCGCGACGATCCTCGCCGTGGTGGCCGGGCTGACGCTGACCGCGTCCGCTTCCTTCGCACACGACGTGTACGCGAACGTCGTCAAGCGCGGCAAGGCGGAACCGGAGGACGAGGTCCGGGTGGCCCGGCTGACCGCGGTCGTGATCGGCGGGTTCGCCATCGTCGGCGGCATCCTCGCCAACGGCCAGAACATCGCGTTCCTCGTGGCGCTCGCGCTCGCGGTGGCGGCGTCGGCGAACCTGTCGACCCTCCTGTACTCGCTGTTCTGGAAACGGTTCAACACCACCGGGACGCTGTGGAGCATCTACGGCGGGCTCATCGCCTGCGTCGTGCTGGTGCTGTTCTCGCCGGTGGTGTCGGGCGCGCCGGACTCGATCTTCCCCGGCGTCGACTTCCACTGGTTCCCGCTGAAGAACCCGGGTCTGGTCTCCATCCCGGTGTCGTTCCTGTGCGGCGCGATCGGCACGTTCGTCGGCGGCGCGAAGGGCGACCCGGAGAAGCACGCGGAGATGGAGGTCCGGTCGCTGACCGGCATCGGCTTCGGTTCCTGACGCCTGCCTGGCACGGAAAAACCGCGGCACCCGTTCGGGCGCCGCGGTTTTTTTCGCCGCTCAGAAGATGTCGCGCCCGGCCTGCACGCGGTGGGTCACCCGGCGCTCGACGACGAACGACACGAACGGGACGCATCCGGCCAGCAGGACCAGGACGGTGCTCTTGATCGACCAGCGGGCCTTGAGCGCGAGGTCGATGGTGAGCACCAGGTAGATCATGTAGAGCACGCCGTGGATCGGCGAGTACACCGCGGCGGGCGTGGCGTTGCCGAAGCCGTACTCGATGATCATGGTGGCGCACAGGGCGAGCAGGCCGACCCCGGTCACGTACGCGCTGGCCCGGAACCGGGTCAGCGAGCCGGACACCTTCGACTGGCGAGCAGGGGCGGCACCGTCGGTGCTGGTCGTCATGGGAGCGTCCTCACTTCCGCGGGCGTTCAGGACTGCTGGTCGCGGGCGTTGAGCTCGCGCAGGTAGCGGTTGTAGGCGGCGAGTTCGTCGTCTTCCTCGACGGGAGCGGCGGCCGGTCGCGGGGCGGGCACGCGGACCGGGGCCGGGGCGGGCGCCTGCTCGCCTTGCTCGGCGGTTTCCTCTTCGCGTTCGCGCAGCTTCTTGATGCGCCAGAACATGAACGCGGGGAACAGTCCGAAAAGGGGCCATTGCAGCACGTAGCCGAGGTTCTGGAAGGTGCCGGTGGCGGACGTGAACCGGTCCCACTGCCACCAGGCCAGCCCGCAGCACAGCGCCAGGCTCACGACGCTCGTGGCGACGATCAGGAGCCGGCGCCCGAACGGGGACACGGCCGGGCCGGGATCTGCGGGCACGGTATCGACGCTAGCACTGGCCGGAAAAACCGTTCCTGAGAGGCGGCGAGGTCGTGACCGGCGCCCCACCCGGCGCTCACGGCTGGGTTCCCCGCGCGCCCGGCGCTTGGCTCGCCGCTCCCCCGCCCGCTTGCTGCCTCCGCGGCCCGGCTCGGTCAAACTCCCCCAATGCCACATTCGGTGCGTTCAGCGCACCGAACGCCACATTGGGTGCATGCGACGCACCCAATGCCACATTGGGGTTTTCTCAGTAGCGCGGGTGCACCTGCCGCGACCGGGCTGCGGGAGTGGAACACCCTTCGAGCCGCGTGCGAGAGCCGCTGCGGCGAACCCGCCCCGACGACGCGCGCGCACCGGCTGAGATGGGCTCCTGCGAAGTCCGTGAGGGGAACCCTGAGGGACTCTGATTCCGTCAGGGTTCCCCTCACGGACTTCGCGCCACCCGCCCCCGCCACCCGTGCAACCCGCTGCCGAGACAACCTCGTTGCCCGCGTCCCAGACACTGAGGTGCGGCCTGTGAAGGACTCCTTGAGGGAATCTGATTCCCTCAAGGAGTCCTTCACAGACCGGCAGCGGGTCGTGAGGGGAACCCTGCCGGACTGAACGACCACGAAAGTCACCCTCGCGGAGAGGTCGGGGCGTGCGGAGCGAGGCAAGCCGGGGCGTCAGCCCGCTTGCACCTTCTGTGCCGCCTTCGCGTAGCCGTCCGCCAGGCCGAAGACCTTCTGCGCGTACTCCGTCGAGTTGTTGTACGACAGGATCCCCGCCCACCACCCCGCCGGGCTGGCCATGTCGCGGCCGCCCGCGCACAGGTAGCGCGCGGCGGTCAGGGCGGCGTCGTCGATCTGCTGCGGGTCGGCGCGGCCGTCGCCGTTGCCGTCGGACGCCCATTTCCGCCAGGTGCTCGGGATGAACTGCATCGGGCCGACCGCGCGGTCCGCGACCGGGTCGCCGTCGAGCTGGCCGCCGTCGGTGTCGCTGATCGCGCGGACGCCGGCGGAACCGTCGAGCGGGACGCCGATGATCGGCTTCGACGGGCGGCCGTCCGCGCCCAGGACCGCTCCGCCGTACTGGCCGTGGTTGGACTCGATGCGGCCGATGCCGGCGAGCGTCGCCCAGGAGATATGGCAGCTGCGGTCGACCTCGCGCATCGCGAGCTCCGCGTTGCCGTACGCGCGTACTGCCCGGGCCGGGATGCCGGTGACCGGCGCGACCCGGTCCGCCCACGCCTGCAGCGGATCGCCGCCGGTCGGGCGCGCCGACTGCGGCGCGGTGCCTTGGTCCGCCGCCCCGCCCGCGACGACGGCGTTGACCGGCGCGATCGAACCGGGTTTGACGTCGACCGCTTTGACGCTCAGCGCCGGGATGTCGGTCGTGGTGGGGCTGGCCTCCGGAGCGGCCGCCCTGGTGACGATCCAGACCCCGCCGCCCGCGACCGCGAGCACCGCGACGACGACGGCGAACCGCACCGCGAGCGCGGCGCCGTGGCCGCGACGAGCGGGCGAGGGGACGGCAGCGGGAGCCGCGGTCTCGTCCCCGGTCTGCGCGGTGTCGGGGGTCTGTCCGGTGGCGGGCACGAAACTCCGGTCCTCCAGCATGGCTTGGGGGTTCGCAACACACAACGAGCCCGCGCAGGTTAGCGTTACGCACGCATCGTCAGGTCCCCCGCCACGCCGGTTCACCCGGCCGGGTAGCCGAGGTCCCGTCAGGTGGACGGTTGCTGCCACACAAAGCTGGGCGCAGCTTGCCGGAAGACCGCTTCCGGCAGGCTATTCAGCTGTTCGCTGGAGCGACCGATCGCAGTGTCCGAGGCAGCGGCGCTCGAGTTCTTGCGGAACAAGCTCAGCGCCGAGATCGAGTTCGCCGCCGCGCCGGAGACCGACGCCGAGCGCGAACCTCAGCGACCCGGATCGGGCGAGAGCCAGACGATTCCGGGCGCTTCGCCGTGTTGCCTGGCCGATTCGCCGACCAGGCAACACAGCTGTCAAACAGGCTTTCGCGAACCCGCGGTCAGGCGGGCTTCTGCTGCCGCGCCAGGCGCGCGACGCACCATGCGGGCGCGCTGCCCCGGCGCAGGTGCTGCAGGACCGTCATCGGACCGAGCCGCCGGGCGAGGTCGGACGGCGCGAGACCGGCCGCCCGGTAGTCCAGGGCGCGCTGGTCCAGCGGGCTGATCCCGGCGTCCCACCACTGCTGCGCTTCGGCGACGTCGCCGACCATCTGCCACCAGCCCGCGGCGGCGACGAGCAGTTCTTCCGGGACCTCCGGCAGCCGGGCGCGCATCGCGTCGAGGTAGCCGGGGTCGGCGGCCTCGACCGGGGCCCAGCGGGCGGGTCCGGACCGGGCGCGCTGGCCGGGGATGCCGGGCGGAGCGGCCGGCGCGTCGGCCAGCCAGGCCGAGGCGATGCGGTCGACCTCCTGCTCCTCAGGGGTCTTCTCGCGCTCGGCCGACCACTGCCGGATCAACGCGTCCACTCCGGGATCTCCGGTCATCCCTGCCTCCTCATCGGTCCCCGACGGGCAGGCATTTCGATCGCCTGCCCCGTTGCGCGTCCACGATTGGCTCCCCACGCGTGACCGGGCCGAAAACCCGCCGTGACCCGGCTCCCGGGGGGGCCGGAGAACCGGCTGATCACGCAATGTGAGCACCGTAGGGCGGCACCCGCTTTCTCCGCCATACCCCGGACCCCGGAAATTCCGTGACCAGGCGGTTTTACGGGCCAATCCACCCGGATGGTCGAGCGAAGTGCCCGAATCCCGGGATCCGGTGACAAAGCGTGACTGGCTGGCCGGAGGGCGCGCGGAGGCGGCCCGGCGAGCGGGAAAACCCGGGTCAGGCGAAGAGGCTCTTGAAGAAGGTGACGATCGCTTCGGCGCCGTCCTTGAGCCAGCCGAGCACGCGGTGCACGAAGTCCGCGGAGTGGGTGGGCTGCGTGATCAGGAAGAACAGCACGAGCGCGACCACTCCGACGACGACGATCTTCTTCAGGCCGCTCGACATGGTTTCGTCCCCCTCCGCTCCCCCCGCGCCCGGGCGGACGCAGGCCCCGCCTCGGCAGAGTCGCGTCCCACTCTAGTGACGACGCGCCGGAATGGCCCGTCGCAGGCCCCCATCCGGCCGGAAAGCTCACGACCGGGTGACCCCGGCCACCATCGGGTGAGCCGGGCCCCGCGGACGCCCCCGGTACGCTCCGGCGATGGACGACGGCCCAGTGACTCTCCGCCCGGTGCGCGAGTCCGACCTCGGTCTGCTGGAGGCCCTGACCAACGACCCGGAGACGGTCGGCGAGCACCAGTGGTTCGGCTGGCACGACCCCGGCTACGTCCGGCGGCTCTGGCGCGAAAACGGCATGCTGACCACCGACAACGGCATGCTCGTCCCGACGCTCGACGAACGCCCGCTCGGGCTGGTCTCGTGGCATCGCACGCGGACCGGCCCGCACACCTACTGCTGGAACATCGGCATGGTCCTCCTGCCGGAGGCGCGCGGGCACGGCCTCGGCGCGCAGGCGCAGCGGCAGCTCGTGCGCTACCTGTTCGCGCACACGCAGTTCAACCGCGTCGAGGCCAGCACCGAGGTCGGCAACCGGGCCGGGCAGCGTTCGCTGGAGAAGGCCGGGTTCACCCGCGAGGGGATCCTGCGCGGGTTCGACTTCCGCGACGGGCAGTGGCGCGATCACATCCTCTACTCGGTGATCCGCTCCGACCTGCCGTCGTGAGTGTTCAAGCCGGTTAGAACCGGCTTGAACACTCACAAGATCGCGCCCGCCTCCCGCAGCGCCGCGACTCCCGCGTCGTCGTAACCCAGCTCCGCCAGCACCTCCGCGGTGTCCGAGCCCTTCTCGTGCGGTGCTTCCGGCGTGGCCGCGGGCGTCCGGTCGAACCGCGGCGCCGGGGCGGGCTGCACCGTGCCGCCGATGTCCACGAACGTCCCGCGCGCCGCGTTCTGCGGATGCTCGGCGGCCTCCCACGGCGACAGCACCGCGGTGAGACACGCGTCGGTGCCTTCCGCCCGCGCGACCAGTTCGTCGCGCGTGAACCGGCCGACCGCCTCCTCCAGGATCTTGCGCAGCCGCGGCCACTGGCTCTGGTCGACGTGCATCGGCAGGTCTTCGTTCTCCAGCCCGAGCACCTTGACCAGATCAGCCCAGAACCGCATTTCGATCGCGCCGATGGCGACGTACTTGCCGTCCGAGGTCTCGTAGGTGTCGTAGAACGGGGCGCCGCCGTCGAGGAGGTTCTCGCCGCGCTCCCCCGGCCACACACCTGCCGCGCGCATTCCGTGCAGGCTCGTGGTCAGCAGCGCGGTGCCCTCGACCATCGACGCGTCCACGACCTGACCGCGTCCGGACGTCGTGCGCTCGTGCAGCGCGGCCAGCACGCCCATCGCGAGCATCAGGCCGCCCCCGCCGAAGTCGCCGACCAGGTTGAGCGGCGGCACCGGGCGTTCGCCCGCCCGGCCGATCGGGTCGAGCGCGCCGGCGACGCCGATGTAGTTGATGTCGTGCCCGGCCGCCGACGCGAGGGGACCGTCCTGGCCCCAGCCGGTCATCCGGCCGTACACGAGCCGCGGGTTGCGCGCGTGCACCTGTTCCGGGCCGATGCCCATCCGTTCCGCGACGCCCGGCCGGAAACCTTCGATCAGCACGTCGGCGCGTTCGGCCAGTTTCAGCACCAGTTCGACGCCCTCGGGCGTTTTCGTGTTCACCCCGACCGACCGCCTGCCGCGGGCGAGCGGGTCGTTCGGGATGCCGAGCACGTCGGAGCCCGGGGTGGCGCGGTCGACGCGGATCACGTCGGCGCCGAGGTCGGCCAGGATCATGCAGGCGAACGGAGCCGGCGCGAGCCCGGCCAGCTCCACCACCCGCAGCCCGGCGAGCGGACCTTGTTTCACGGAAAATCCTTTCGCGGCAGCAGATTTTCAGAGCGTGCGGGAGATGATTTCCTTCATGATCTCGCTGGTGCCGCCGAAGATCCGCGAGATCCGCACGTCCGCCCAGGCCCGCGCGATCGGGTACTCGGTCATGTAGCCGTAGCCGCCGAACAGCTGCAGGCAGTCGTCCACGACCTTGTTCACCCGCTCGGTCGTCCACAGTTTCGCCATCGCCGCGCCCTGCACGTCGAGTTCGCCGCGCAGATGCCGTTCGATGCACTGGTCGAGGAACGCGCGCGACACCGCGGCTTCCGTCGCCGCCTCGGCGAGCTTGAACTTCGTGTTCTGGAAATTGAAGATCGGGCGGCCGAACGCCGTGCGTTCCTTGGTGTAGTCGATGGTCAGGTTCACCGCGGCCTCCAGGCCGGCCACCGCGGTCACCGCGATGATCAGCCGTTCCTGCGGCAGCTGCAGCATCAGCTGGATGAAGCCCTGGCCCTCGGCGTCGCCGAGCAGGTTCGCGGCGGGCACGCGGACGTCGTCGAAGAACAGCTCGGCGGTGTCCTGCCCCTTGAGCCCGACCTTGTCGAGCACCCGGCCGCGGCGGAAGCCCGGGGTATTGGTCTCGACCACGATCAGCGACACACCCTGCGCGCCGGCGTCCGGGTCGGTCTTGCACGCGACCACGACGAGGTCGGAGTGGAAACCGTTGGTGATGAACGTTTTCGCGCCGTTGATCACGTAGTGGTCGCCGTCGCGGACCGCGCGCGTCTTGATGTTCTGAAGGTCTGAACCAGTGCCGGGCTCGGTCATCGCGACCGCGCCGACCAGCTCGCCGGTGGCCATCTTCGGCAGCCACTCGCGCTTTTTCTCCTCCGACGCGTACGCCAGGATGTAGTGCGCGACGATTCCACTGTGGACGGTGACGCCCCACGCACTGTCCCCGGCACGGGCCTGCTCCTCGTACAGCACGGCTTCGTGCGCGAACGTGCCGCCGCCCCCGCCGTACTCCTCCGGGATCGACAGGCACAGCAGGCCGAGTTCGCCCGCCTTGGTCCAGATTTCCCGGTCGAGCTTCTTCTCCGCCGCCCAGCGCTCCTGGTTCGGCACGAATTCCTTCTGCAGGAACGACCGGGCGAGCTCCCGGAGGTCTTCGAGTTCGGTGGTGCTCCACGAGCTCTTCTGGATCTGCAACGGCACGGCTGGCCCTCCCGCGAGCTGGAAAACATGACGCTTGGCAGGTAAGTTCTAGCCGGAATGTACATCCCATCCGTCCGGTACGTAAAGCAGGAGCCGCGATGACTGAGGTCGCCCGGGGACACCGCACCCAGGCCGAACGCCGCGAGCAGACGCGCACCGCACTGCTGGACGCGACGATCGACTGCCTGGTCGACATCGGGTACTCGCGGGCTTCGGTGCAGGAGATCTGCACCCGCGCGGGCGTCTCGAAGGGCGCGGTGCAGCACTACTTCGCCACGAAGGCCGAGCTGATGGCCGCCGCGGTCGAGCACCTCACCACGAAGCTGCGCACCCAGCTCGCCGCCTCGCTCGGCTCGCTGCCGGGCGGCGCGTCCGGCGTCGCGGCGGCGATCGACCTGCTGTGGGAGGGCTATTCCGGCACGCTCTCGACCGCGGTCACCGAGCTGTGGGTGGCCGCCCGGACCGACCCGGAACTGCGCGCCGCGATCCGGCCGGTGGACCGCGCACTGGGCCGGGCGACGCTCGGGCACATCAGCGAAGTAGCCGGTGACCTGCCGAAAGAGCGCGCGGAGATGCTGTTCTGGCTCACCGTGAACCTGACCCGAGGCCTCGCCCTCGACGCCGAACTGGGCGGTGACCCGCGTCGGCGCCGTCAGCTGCTGGAGGAGTGGAAGCGGATCGCCGTGCTGCTGTACTCGGACGACTAGTGTCCATACCGCCGGTATGGTGTACTCGTCGGTAACACCCGGCCCCGCACGGAAGAAGGTGCGCTCGATGACGAGTACGACCCCGGCGAACGTCACCGGTCAGCCCCTGCCCGCAACCGTCGGCGGCGTAGCAGGCGCCCCGTCCGCGTCCCGCGCAGCCGCACTCGTAGCCCGCGTAACCGGCGGCGCCGACAACGCGCCAGTGCAGATGACCGCGCCCTTCACCGGGCAGCCGATCACCTCCCTCCCCCAGGCCGACGACGCCGAAGTACGCGCCGCCTTCGCCTCCGCCCGCGAGGCCCAGCGCGAGTGGGCGGCGCTGCCGGTGACCCGACGTCAGCAGTTCCTCGTGCGCCTGCACGACCTGGTCCTCGCGCGGCAAGCGGAGGTCCTGGACCTGGTCCAGGTCGAAGCAGGCAAGGCCCGAATCGACGCCTTCGACGAGGTCAGCGCCACCGTCCTGGTCGCGGCTTACTACGGCAAGCACAGCGCGAAGATCCTCTCCCCGCGCCGCGCCCCCGGCCTCATCCCCGGCCTGACGCGCGCGGGCGAACTCCGGCACCCCAAGGGCGTCGTCGGAATCATCTCCCCTTGGAACTACCCGCTGGCCCTGACCGCGATGGACGTCTTCCCTGCCCTCGTCGCCGGGAACGCAGTCGTGCAGAAACCGGACAACCAGACCGCGCTGTCCGCCCTGTGGCTGCAGGAACTGGCCGAAGAGGCCGGACTGCCCGCGGGCCTGTGGCAGATCGTGCTGGGCCGAGGCTCGCAGATCGGCGACGCCCTGCTCGAAGAATGCGACTACCTGTGCTTCACCGGCTCGACCCCGACCGGCAAAGACCTGGCAGGCCGCATCGCACAGCGCCTCACCAGCTACTCGCTGGAACTCGGCGGCAAGAACCCGATGATCGTCCTGCCGGACGCAGACATCGCCAAGGCGGCCGCAGGCGCGGTTACGGCGTGTTTCTCCTCAGCAGGCCAGCTGTGCGTTTCGGTAGAGCGGATCTACGTGCACGACAGCATCCGCGAGGAGTTCACGCGCGAATTCGTGGCCCGGACCGCAGCCCTGCGCCTAGGCGGGTCGCTGGACTACCACGCCGGAATGGGTTCGCTGACGTCGAAGAGCCAACTGCAAACCGTGACCGCCCACGTGGAAGATGCCCGGGCAAAAGGTGCCCGCGTCCTCACCGGCGGCCGCCCCCGACCAGATCTGGGCCCGCTGTTCTACGAACCGACGGTCCTCACCGACGTACGCCCCGGAATGACCCCATTCGCTTCGGAAACCTTCGGCCCAGTCGTCTCGATCTACGGATTCAGCGACGTCAACGACGCGATCGAGCGAGCCAACGACACCCCCTTCGGCCTGAACGCGAGCGTCTGGACCAAAAACGGCCGAGCAGGCTGGGAAGTAGGCGCCCGCCTGAAAGCAGGCACGGTCAACGTCAACGAAGGCTACGCAGCAACCTTCGGCACAGTCGGCGTCCCCATGGGCGGCATGAAGGAATCCGGCGCAGGCCGCCGCAACGGCGCAGAAGGATTGCTGAAATACACAGAACCTCAATCCATCGCAGTACAACGCGGCCTAGCCCTGCGCCCGCCAAAAGCAGTACCAGGCTCCGTCTGGGCCCGCTTCATGACACTGAGCATGAAACTACTGCGACACCTACCAGGCCGGTAAAAAACCGCAGCCAAACCACCCAAACAGCGAGGCACCCAGCCCCTCCCCCAACCCCGATACAAAGCCGCCCTGCGGTTCGGGGTGCTTGTCAAGGCATCTTTCCCGCCTTGACAAGCACCCCCGAACCGTCAGCACACTGAAAAATCGGGGTGCCCCACGCAACCCAAGGAACGGCAATGTCGCCCGCCAGGGCGACGAGCCGATCACTCCGGCACAGTAAGCAACCCCCGGTCGTAAGCGATCGCGACGGCCTCGGCCCTCCGACTGGCCCCCAGCTTCGCCATCACCCGCGAAAGATGCACGCTCACCGTCTTCTCGCTGATGTACAACTCCTCCCCCACCTGCCGATTCGTCCGCCCCAGCGCGACCCGCTCCAACACATCCCGCTCGCGGTCAGTCAACGGATCCACCTGCGGCCGCACCACCGGAACCTCGACCCCGGCCAACTCGACCCGAGCCCGATGCGCCAAATCCCGCACCGCGTCCCGCAACGGAACGGCATCCAGCTTCACCGCCACCGCATGCGCCGCCTCCAACACCTCCGCAGCCGCCGCGGACCGCCCGGCCCCGAGCAACGCCTCCCCTTGCCGCCACCGGCAAACCGCCTGCTCATACACCGCGCCATAGGAATAGGCCTCCGCCGCCTCTCCCCACAGCTCAGGATCAGCCGGCCCCGCCAACCCCGACGCGGCAGCCTCCATCCGCGCCAGCCAAGCCCGCCCCTCCGGTCCCATGGTCCCGGAACGGGGATGCCCCTCCGCGGCACAACGCCGCCCATGCTCCAAAAGCCGCCGCCCCGCCGCCACCGCCGCTTCCGCCGCGGCCAGATCCCCCTTGGCCCGGGCCTCCGCTGCCAACGCGGCAGCCGACGGAATCGCCAGCGCCACGATCCGGATCCCGCCCAGCAGCGCGGTCTCGACCTTCTCCAGCCAGCCGACCAATTCGTCGGTGATCCGCAGCGCCTCGGCATGCTCCCCGCGCCACGCCGCCAGTTCGATTGCCGCGTCGCCCGCGGCCAAGGCGATCTGCAGATCCGCCATCCACTGCTGCCGCAGCCCCGGCAACGCCTTGGCCGCGTCCTCGAACCGGCCCCGCCCCACCAGGAACAACACCCAGTTGGCCAGAATCCGCGCCGCGACCGCGCTGGACACGCCCCGCCGCGCGCGCCCCGCCGCGTCTTCCTTCGGCCAATCTCCGCTGAGATACCGCAGATAGAGCAGCCGAGCGCGCAATTCCAGCCCGTACGCGCTCCAGGTGAGCCCGACCGCCTCGGCTCGCTCGACCCCGCGCGCCGCGTGGGCGAGCGCCAGCTCCATCTCCGCTTGGTCGTCGTAGCTGAGGGCGAGGAAGTACATCGCCCGGATCTCGACGTTCAGCGCGCCCGCCTTGTGCGCCTTGCGTTCGGCCTCGCACAACCGCTCGCGCGCCTCGACCGGATCGCCCGCCCCGTCGGCCAACGTGCCCAACGTGACCAGCGCCGACGCCTCAGCGCCCACCGCCCCGACCGCACGCGCGTCGGCGACCGCGGTGTGCGCGCTGGCCAACGCCTCGTCCGGCTGGTCGAGCAGCCGCTGGAACCCGGCCCGCGAGGCCAGCACCCACGCCCGCGCACCGCTCGGCTCCCGGTCCGCGACCAGCTCCCAGGCCCGCTCGATCGCCCGAACCGCCTCGTCGAACGTGCCTTCCAACGTAAGCAGCGTTTCGGCCAGCCGACGCCACACCTTCGCCGCGTGTTCGGGCGATGCGTCCGGCTTCAGCGCTTCGGTCGCGGACCGCGCGTAGGCCACCGCACGCTCCGGCTCGCCCGACGTGCCAGCGAAGTACGACGCCTCGCTGAGCAGCTTCAGCTCGTCCACGCCTTCCGGCCGGTTTTCCGGAGCCACCGCGTCCCAAATGGCCTGCGCCTGCTCGATGTGCCGCAGCGCAGCGCCCGGCGCGCCGAGTTTTTCCGCTTCGTCGGCGGCGCGCAGCAACGCGGGGAGGGCAGTGTCGAAGTCCCGGCTTTCCAGGCTGTGGAAGGCCAGCTTCGCGTCGTGGCCGCGCCCCTGCGGCATCGACTGGATCCGCGCGGCGTACCCCGCGTGCATCCGCGTGCGCTCGCCGGGCAGCAGATCGGCATAGACCGCTTCCTGCAGCAAGGCGTGCCGGAAGGTGTAGAAACCGTTCTCGATCACCAGGACGTGGTGCTGCACGGCCTCCCGCAGCGCCTCGTCCAGCTCCAGGTCGCCGAGCCCCGCGACCTGCGCGAGCGCGGCGTGCGACACCGATTCGTTGGCCACCGAGATGACCCGCAGCACCCGGCGCGTCTCGGCCGGGAAGCGTTCCAGCCGGGCGAGGAGGACTTCGGCGAGCCCGGCGGGAAGGTCCTGGCAATCGGCACCGGTGGCGAGCAGTTCCTCGACGAAGAACGGATTGCCCTCGGACCGTTCGGCGATGTCCGCGACCACGTCCGGCGACAGCGGTTCCTCGGCCAGCGCCGCGACGAACGCCCGCGCGTCAGCCGGCCCGAACGGCGCGAGCGTGAGCTGTTCCACCGTGTTCAGCCGGACCAGTTCGGACAACAGGCCGCGCAGCGGATGCCGGCGGTGGACGTCTTCCTCGCGATAACTGCCGACCACCAGCAGCCGCTGCGCGCGCAAGCGGCTGAGCAGGAAGGACAGCAGGTTGCGGGACGAGGAATCGGCCCAGTGCAGGTCTTCGAGCAGGACGACCACCGGCTGCGCCTGGCCGACCTCGGTCAGCACGCCCAGCACCGCGTCGAACAGCTGAAGCTGCCCCAGGTCCTGCTCCGGCCGGATCCGGCGGACGCCCTCGCGCTCCCCTTCGGAAACCTGCCCGTGGTCGCCGGTGGCCGCGGGCTGCGGTTCGCCGCCTTGCGGCAGCAGCATCCCGAGCGCGGACCGCGCCCGCACCGCGGCCGACACCGCGGGATCGCCCGACGACCCGAGCGGGGCCAGCGCCTCGGCGAACGGGAGATAGGGCAGACCGCCGTCGCGCACGTCGATGCACCGGCCGGTGAGCACGAGCCCGCCGCACGCGGCGACGTGCTCCCCGAGCGCGGTGAGCAGGCGGGTCTTGCCGACCCCGGCGTCGCCCGCGATCAGCACCGCACCTGCTTCCCCGCGTTCAGCGCGCGCGAAGGCCGCGCGCAGCCGCCGCATCTCCTGCGTACGGGCGACGAGCGGGATTCCGGAACCGAGACGAGGCACGAGATGCATTCTCACCTACACCCCCGACAGTTCCGACATGGATTTCCTCGTGGCGACCGGTTCGGACAGTGATCTCCGTCCGATCGGCGGACCGAGGACGGCTGGCGCGGCCGGTGGACCTCGTCCCGGGAGCCGGTTCGGCCGGTTGGTCCCGGGGCGAGGGGGCTTCCGGAGGGAAGGGCCGGGGCTCGCGCCGGTGCTTCGGATCTGGACGCACCCAATGCCACGTTCAGTGCGTCGGATGCACCCAATGTGGCATTGGGGCGATCGTCGACAGTCGCGGCGGCGGGAGGCTGCGGGAGGAGCGGCGGCGGGAGGCGGCGGGAGGAGCGGCGGTGGAGCACTTCTCGAAGCGGCAAGGCCGGATCGGATCCCCGTCCGGCGAGCGAGGCGGCGGTGAGCCGATCCCTTGCTTCAGGGCCGACCCGGCGAAGGCGGTTGCGCGCGATCCGGTCAGTCCTCCGGCCAGCGACGCCGCCCAGGTCCGGCAACCGAGGCCGGTCCCGTCCCGCCAGCCTGCCGGAAGCAGCGGAAACGAAGCGGAATCCGGCGGACGGAGCGGCCGACCCGGAATCCGTGTTCCGGCTCAGCCGCCCCGCCCGACCCCCTTACCGTCCCCGACATCCGTGCTGACCTCCGTGCCCGGCATCCGAGCGGCTCCGCGGCCCGGGGCTCAAGCGGTATGTCGCGCCCTGGCCTCCGGTACCGTCGCCGTGCGCCTTTCCTGGCGGGGCACCTCGACGTTCGTGATGCGGTGCGCCCGCACCCAGCGGACGACCCGGTTGCCCCGGCTCAGGCGGGCTTGGCGGGCGGCGCGGCGCAGTTCGGCCATCCGGTAGTCCACCTCGGCGCGGGTGGCGTCCCAGTTGTAGTCGCTCATCGTGTTCTCCCCAGCGGGTCGTCGTTCTCGAACGATGTCCACTTTCGTGCTGAGGGCCCGCCCCGGGCATCAGGTGATCGCCTACTCCCGGGCGCGAAAAGACCCCTTACCCGCGCGGTGACCTAAGGATGTCCAGGTCGAGCGGGGTAAGGGGTCTCAGTGCAGCGATCAGTCGAGCGAACGGATCAAGCCTGTCCCCGGCTGTCGGCGCGCACCGCGTCGAGCAGCCCCTGCCAGCCGGCGGCGGGCAGGCGGAAGGCTCCTCCTTCGGGGTCTTTGGAGTCCCGCACCGCGGCGCCGCCCGCGACGAAGGCGACCTCGACGCAGTCGTTGCCGCCGCCGCTGTAGCTGCTCTTGCGCCACTGGGCCCCGGAAAGGTCGGCCGTCATGGTCCCCACATCCTCACTGTCTCGGGTTGGTGTTCCTCGGTTCCTGAACCGCGGCGGCCTGTTCGGCGAACCGGCCGGCCGCGTCGGTGATCAGCGCCACCGAATCGTCCGGTTTCAGCGCTGCTGCGCGCAGGTGGTCGAACATCAGCGCGTAGCGCCGGACGTCTTCGGGCTGTTCGAGGTACAGGCCGCTGGAGGTGCTGTCGTCAACGTAGACCACGTCGGGATCGGCCTGCTCGGGGAAGCCCATGATGAGGAACGGTCCCTCCATGCCGGGGTGCGCCCCGGCTCCGAACGGCACCACCTGGACGGTCACGTTCGGCTTTTCCGCCATCGCGGTGATCCGGTACAGCTGCTCGGCCATCACCTCGGGGCTGTCGACCACGCGGTGCAGCACCGCCTCGTCGATCACCGCCCAGTACTCGACCGGCGGGTCGTCGTTCAGCAGCTGCTGGCGCGCCATCCGCGCGGCGACCCGGCGGCGCGTCTCGGACTCTTCGGCGTCCGGGCGCAGCGCGCGGATCACCGAGAACGCGTAGCGCTCGGTCTGCAGCAAGCCCGGGACCAGCAGCGCCTGGAACGCGCGCAGCGAACTCGCGTCGGCTTCGAGGCCGACGAAGGTGCCGGTGAAGACTTCGTTGTACGCGTGCCACCAGCCGCGTTTGCGCGCCTCCCGCGCCAGCTGGACGAGCGCTTCCTGCTCGTCGCCGGTGATGCCGTACAGAGCGAGCATGTCCCGCGCGTCGCGCGGGGTGACGCCGACGTGGCCGGTCTCGATGCGGCTCACTTTGGACGCCGAGCACTCCAGCTTCTCGCCGACCTCGTCGATGGTGAGATCGGCGGCTTCGCGCAGCCTCCGCAGCTCGCTCGCGAGGCGCCTGCGGCGAACGGTCGGTCCCTGGCCTCTCGCCACGGCAGCACCTCCGGTCCGTATTGTTGCCCGCACTGCATATCTAACCAGGTGATCGACTTGTCAGTGGAGTAATAACACCGGCGAATTCCCACTGCCGCCGCGGATCCGGCCGTCGCCGGTTCCGACCTGCATTGTGCAGAGTGCGCTTGTACTCTGGCATCCTGCGGGCCGAGACGCGAATCCAACCGCGCCGACGGCCCTGAGCAGCGTAGACGACGGCCGTGCCCGGCTATTCGCGGACACCGGCCGAATGCGCACGACCACGGTGTCCGGGGCCGCCCCCCGACCGGTCCCGGGCACCTTCCTTTGCTTCGCGGTATTACTCAGACGGGTTTTTCCGCGCAATTTCGCCACGAGAGTGTGATGATTTCCGGCGATTTCCGTGCAGACAGCCACTCTGAGTGGTCATCGAGGGGGTGGCTGTCCTCAACGGACCCGCAGCAGTCCTTCTTGGACGACGGTGGCGACGTGCAGGCCGTCGCGGGTGAAGAACCGTCCGGTGGCCAGCCCGCGGGCGCCCGAGGCGCTGGGCGACGTGCTGTCGTAGAGGAACCACTCGTCCGCCCGGAATGGACGGTGGAACCAGAGCGCGTGGTCGAGGCTCGCGCCGAGCACCTTGTCGACGTCCCAGTACACGCCGTGCCGCGCCAGCACCGAGTCGAGCAGCGTCATGTCCGAGGCGTAAGTGAGCACGCAGACGTGCAGCAGCTGGTTGTCGGACAGCGTGCCGTCGGCCCGCATCCAGACGCGGTGCTGCGTCGGGCGTTCACCGGTCGAGCGGGTGATCCACGGCGGCTCGCCGATGTAGCGGATGTCGATCGGCCGCGGACGTTCGGCGTGGCGCAGGCCGTACCCGGCGGTCAGTTCGGGGAAGGTCGGCAGCGATTCCGGGTCGGGCACGTCGGCGGGCATGGTCTCGGCGTGGTCGATGCCCGGTTCGTCCTTCTGGAACGACGCGGACAGCGAGAAAATCGCCTTGCCGTGCTGGATCGCGACGACGCGGCGGGTGGTGAACGAGCGGCCGTCGCGGATCCGGTCCACTTCGTACACGATCGGGACGCTCGGGTCGCCGCCGCGGATGAAGTACGCGTGCAGCGAGTGGACCCGCCGTTCCTCCGGGACGGTCCGCCCCGCAGCGACGAGCGCCTGCCCGGCGACCTGCCCGCCGAACACGCGCACCGGCGAGTGCGCGGGCGAAACGCCGCGGTAGATGTTCTCTTCGATCTTCTCCAGGTCCAGCAGCGCGACGAGCTTGTCCAGCACCGGCTGCCCGCCGCCACCGACGCTCGTGTCGAGTTCGGTGGCGGCTTCCCTGGCCATCTCAGTCATGCCGGAACCATATGTGCCAGGGTTCCGGCGCGTCCCTTATGCGTGGT
Source organism: Amycolatopsis sp. AA4 (assembly GCF_002796545.1). Lineage (GTDB taxonomy): Bacteria > Actinomycetota > Actinomycetes > Mycobacteriales > Pseudonocardiaceae > Amycolatopsis. Next base: position 2,126,694 of record NZ_CP024894.1, on the reverse strand, counting down.
CGTCTTCACCGAGCCGGTGGACGTGGATCAGGTTCGTCGACCCGACGGTCCCGGGCGGGGAACCGGCCACGATCACCACGAGGTCGCCGCGCTGGTACTTGCCCATTTCGAGCATCGCGTGGTCGACCTGCTGGATCATCTGGTCGGTGGAGTCCACCCGGGGCACGATCTGCGTCGTGGTGCCCCAGGTCAGCGCCAGCTGGCTGCGGACGCTCTGCTCCGGCGTGAAGGCCATCAGCGGCAAGCGCGTGTGCAGCCGCGCGAGGCGGCGCACAGTGTCTCCGGACTGCGTGAACGCGACCAGCGCCTTGGCGTTGAGCCGCTCGCCGATGTCGCGGGCGGCGTAGGAGATCACGCCCCGCTTGGTGCGCGGCACGTGCGACAGCGGCGGCACGACCGGCGAATCCGTCTCGACGGCCTCGACGATCCGGCCCATCGTCTGGACCGTTTCGATCGGGTACCGGCCGACGCTCGTCTCGCCGGACAGCATCACCGCGTCCGCGCCGTCGAGGACCGCGTTCGCGACGTCGGACGCCTCGGCGCGGGTCGGGCGGGAGTTGTTGATCATCGACTCCAGCATCTGCGTGGCGACGATGACCGGCTTCGCGTTCTCGCGGCAGATCTGGATGGCGCGCTTCTGCACCAGCGGGACCTGCTCGAGCGGCAGCTCGACGCCGAGGTCGCCGCGGGCGACCATCACCGCGTCGAAGGCCAGCACGATGGCCTCGAGGTTGTAGACCGCCTCCGGCTTCTCGATCTTCGCGACGACCGGCAGCCGTCCCTTGCCGACGCGGTCCATGACCTGGTGCACGAGGTCGATGTCGGCCGGCGAGCGCACGAACGACAGCGCGATGAAGTCGACGCCCAGGTGCAGCGCGAACTCCAGGTCCTCGATGTCCTTGTCGGACAGCGCGGGCACCGAGACGTCCATGCCGGGCAGCGACACGCCCTTGTTGTTGCTGACCGGGCCGCCCTCGGTCACCTCGCACACGACGTCCGGGCCCTCGACGTCCTTGACCACCAGGCCGACCTTGCCGTCGTCGACCAGCAGCCGGTCGCCCGGCTTGGCGTCCTTGGCAAGTCCCTTGTAGGTGGTGGAGACCCGGTCGTGGGTGCCCGCGACGTCCTCGACGGTGATCCGGACGACGTCGCCGGTGTGCCATTCCGCCGATCCGCTGGCGAACGTGCCCAGCCGGATCTTCGGTCCCTGCAGGTCGGCGAGGATCCCCACCGCCCGGCCGGACTCGGCGGCCGCGGACCGGACCAGGTCGTAGACCTGCTTGTGGTCGCTGTGGCTGCCGTGGCTGAAGTTCATCCTCGCGACGTCCATCCCGGCGTCGACGAGTGCCCGCATCTTCTCCGGGGTGGAGGTCGCGGGACCCAATGTACAAACGATCTTCGCGCGTCGGCTCACGTCCGGAGAGCCTAGTCGCTCGGGCCGCTCGCGTCTGTACCGATCCCGAAGTTCCGGCCCCGGAACGCGGGAAGGATTCAGTTCCGGGCACCGGCGCGCGCTGCGCGGCGGCGCCGCACGCGGGCTCCCGGAATCACCCGAACGGGGGAGGCCGGGTTCAGCGCCGCGGTTTCTCGCTCGGACCCACGTGGTCGCGCGCCCATTCGTTGAATTTCCGCAGCTGACGCCACGATTTCCGCACCCGCTCGAGTGCCTCGCGCTCGTGCAGGAAGTCGTCCGGCTCCCAGGCTCGGACGGCGTACACCGAGCGGTGGCGCAGCAGGTCGAGACGCGGATGATCTTCGGCGAACCCGCGCGGTTTGGACTTCAGCCGGTCACCGAGAATTTCCCAGCCCGCCTTGCGCAGGCTCGCCAGGATCTTCTCCAGCGCGGGCCCGTGCAGTTCGGTGTCGACGGCCGTGCGGTACCGGGCCAGCTGGTCCGAGGCGAGGTGGAAACAGCCGCCGCCGACGCGCAGCCCGGCCGGGCCGACCTCGACGTAATACGCTCCCCCGCCGCGGCCGGCCTCGATCACGCCGCCGCAGTGCGTCTTGTACGGCGTCTTGTCCTTGGCGAACCGGACGTCGCGGTACGGCCGGAACACCTTCGCCTCGCCGAAGCCCGCGCCGAACTCCGGCTCCAGCTCGGCCAGCAGCGCCTCCATCGGAGCCCGGACGTGCTCCCGGTAGATCGCGACGTGGTCGTCCCAGTAGGCCTTGGTGTTGTCCGCGAGCAGCCCGTCGTAGAACTCGACGGCGTGCTCCCCGAATCCGCTGAACTTCACCCGCAGCACGATAAACCGGGGCACCGACAGAATCGGCGCCCCGGCGGTATCGAGCGGGCCTTACTTGGCCAGCGCCGTGATCAGCTCGCCGTTCGAGGTGTCGCCGGACAGCTCCCAGAAGAAGGTGCCGCCGAGGCCCTGGGACCTCGCGTACGCCGTCTTGCCGGAGATGGTCGCCGGGGTGTCGTAGCTCCACCAGTTCGAACCGCACTTGGCGTACGCGGTGCCCGCGACGGTTCCGGTCGCCGGGCACTTGGTCTTGAGGATCTTGTAGTCCTCGATGCCCTGCTCGTACTTGCCCGGAGCCGGTCCGGTCGCGGTGCCGCCCGGGGCGCTCTGCGTGACGCCGGTCCAGCCGCGGCCGTAGAAACCGATGCCCAGCAAGAGTTTCGAAGCCGGAACGCCCTTGCTCTTGAGCTTCTGGATGGCCGCGTCCGAGTAGAAGCCCTGGGTCGGCAGGCCGTTGTACGACGTCAGCGGCGAGTGCGGCGCGGTCGGGCCTTGCGCGGCCCAGGCGCCGAAGAAGTCGTAGGTCATCACGTTGTACCAGTCGACGTACTGCGCGGCGCCCGCGTAATCGGTGGCGTCGAGCTTGCCGCCGTTGCTGCCGTCCGCGGAGATCGCAGCGGTGACGAGCTTCGACGAGCCGAACTTGGCCCGCACGGCCGCGAGCAGCTTCTTCAGCGCGTCGGGTCCGCTCGTGTCACAGGTGAGCCCGCACGCGTTCGGGTACTCCCAGTCGAGGTCGATGCCGTCGAACAGCCCCGCCCAGCGCTTGTCGTTGACCAGGTTGTAGCAGGAGTTCGCGAAGGCCTCGGGGTTCTTCGCGGCCTGCCCGAAGCCGCCGGACCAGGTCCAGCCGCCGAACGACCAGATGACCTTCAGCCCGGGGTGCTTGGCCTTCAGCTTCTTGAGCTGGTTGAAGCTGCCCGCGAGCGGCTGGTCCCAGGTGTCGGCGACGCCGTCGACGCTGCCCGCCGCGTCGTAGGTCTTCTGGTAGTCGGCCCACGCGTCGCCGATCGCGCAGCCGCCGCCGGTGACGTTGCCGAAGGCGAAGTTGATGTGCGTGAGCTTGTTCGCCGAGCCGGACGTCTCGATGTTCTTGACGTGGTAGTTGCGGTCGTAGACGCCCCAGTCGGTGAAATAGCCGACCACCTTGCCGGACGCGGCCTCGGTTCTCGCTGGGGCGGCCGTCGAGGCGGCGGGGACGAGCGCGGCCGCGGCGGCGAACGCCGCGGTCACCAGGCCGGCCAGGGCCAGCAGGCGTTTTCTGCGCAAGCGAAGCATCGTTGCTCCCTTCAGGAGTCACCGTCGGTGCTCACCTGATGACGGTGGGGACAAGCGCACCGTAAGTGGACTAGACCACCAGGTCAATGGTTTAGACCACAAACCGGACATTCGGCGGTACGCGCATTCCTTGACAGGCATATGCCCCGCGAGGCAGATTTCCGGGGTGATGCAGACCTTCGACGTGCTGGCCGAACCCCGCCGCCGCGCGCTGCTGGACCTGCTGCTCGCGGGCGAGCGGTCGGTCGGCGAACTGGTGGCCGAACTGCGGCTCAGCCAGCCCGCCGTGTCCAAGCACCTGCGCGTCCTGCGCGAGGCGGGGCTGGTGACAGTGCGGGTGTCCGCGCAGCGCCGCTGCTACCGGCTGCGCGCCGAACCGCTGGCCGAAGTGGACGCGTGGCTCGCGCCCTACCGGCAGTTCTGGGCGGACCGGCTCGACGCGCTCGAACAGCGGCTCGACGAAACCGAATGAGGAGCACGCCGTGATCCGAGTGGACGGCCGGACCCTGCGGTGCGCCGACGTGGTCACGGCGGCGCACACCGAAGGCCCGCTGGCGATCGACGTCTCGATCGCCGCGCTGCGAGCCGCCGAGCACTCGTGGAAGCTCGCGGAGGACCTGAGCACCCGGCGCGTGGTCTACGGCCGCACCACCGGCGTCGGCGCGAACAAGGACGACGCGGTGGACGAGCCCGCCGAACACGGCCTCCGCCTGCTGCGCAGCCACGCCGGCGGCAGCGGTGAACTGCTGCCCGACGGCCAGATCCGCGCCATGCTGCTGATCCGGCTCAACCAACTGCTCGCCGGCCGGTCGGGGATCAGCCCGGAACTGATCGGCGCGCTCGCTGAAGCGGTGCGCACCGGAACGCTGCCCGTGGTGCACCGGCTGGGCGCGATCGGCACCGGCGACCTCGCTCCCCTGGCGGAAACCGCCCTCGCGCTGGCCGGGGAACGCGAGTGGGCAATCGGCGCGGTGCCACCGGTTCCGGTGCACGCGGGCGACGCGTTGGCGTTCATGAGCAGCAACGCCGCGACACTCGCCGAAGCGACTCTCGCGGCGATGAGCCTGGACACGCTCACCCGCGCGAGCCACGCCGTCGCCGCACTCACGTACGTAGCGCTCGACGGCAACCCTGAGGCGTACGCGACACCTGTGCACGAAGCGCGTCCACACGCTGGACAGGTGGCGTGCGCGGCTGAGATGCGTCGGCTGCTGGGCATGCACGGCACGCCTAAGCCGGGGCGTCGGCTTCAGGATCCCTTCGGGCTGCGCGCTTTCCCTCAAGTGCAAGGTCCTGCTTTGGACGCGATCCACTACTTGCGTGACGTGCTCGCCGTGGAAATCAATGCCAGCACGGAAAATCCGATGATCTCCACGGTGCACGGCGATGCTTACCATCATGCGCACTTCCACACCGCGTACGTGTCGACTGCCCTCGACCAAGCCCGCGCGACGGTGCATCAGGTCGCGGAGCTGTCCGTGGCCCGGTTGGGAGACTTGGTGGAACCGGAATTCACCGGACTGCGCCCGTTTCTCGCGGTCGGGCCGCCGGGGAGTTCCGGGGTGATGATCTTGGAGTACGTCGCACACGACGCCCTGACCGAACTGCGACAGGCGGCACTGCCCGCGACACTCGGGACCGCGGTGGTGTCGCGCGGGATCGAGGATCACGCAAGCTTCTCGACCCAGGCCGCGCGGGCGGCCACTGCGGCTGCTTCAGCTTATCGGCAGGTGCTGGCTTGCGAGCTGGTCGCGGCGGTGCGGGCGTTGCGGATTCGCAAGGCGGAACTGGTGGACCTGCCGGTGCGGGCGGCGTTCGCGGCTGCGGAGGGGGTGTTGGACGAGCGGCTGGAGGATCGGCCGTTGACTGACGACATCGCGAAGGCGGCGGGAGTGTTGGACGAATTGGCGCGGATCTAACCGACCGGCCACGCTCCGCGTTTCGCGATCTCCAGCACCAGAGCGCCGATGTTCCATGCGTCGTCGTCCCCGCGATGGTGACGCCCTTCCAACGGAAGGCCTGCGACGGCAAGGGCTTGCGCCATTCCGGGACGACGACGCAGGCCGTACGCCGCGGTGAACGCGACCTTCGCGTTGGTGTGCAGTCCGGTGAACGGGTACTCGGTGCCGGTGTGGCGGCATTGCCGGGTGAACTGGTTGCGGTCGTAGTCACCCCAGCTGGCCCACGGCAATTCCGTCGTGCGATGCCGCACCGCCAGCGTCCGGCAGGCCTCCCGAAACGACAGGCCACCGTCCACCTCGGACTGAGTCAACCCGGTGAGTTCGGTGCAGAACGGACTCACCTCGGACCGAGCCGGGCGGACCAGTATCCGGTGCTTCGCCACCCGCTCGCCCGCACGCAGATCGACGACCGTCAAGCCGATTTCGATGATCTCGCTGACCTGGCCGGGCGGCGGCTGGTTCTCCCAGCAGGTCGCTTCGACATCGACCACGTTCAGGAGGCTTTCCATGCCAGCAAGGGTAGGAACTGAAGGCAACCGAGTTACCGCGACCGCCCTATGTGGACAGTCTACTCACTCCCCCGCCAACGCATCCCGCCGCAACTCCGTGAACAACTCCTCCGCCCGCCCCCGATCCCGAGCCGCCCCCATAGAGTCGCCGAGGTGATCCGCCAAGGCAGCGCGCGCCGCACTCACCCGCGCGAGCAGGTAAGGCGAAGCCAGCCGTTCAGCCAACGACCAAGCCTCCTCCATGCTCTCCTCCGCCGACGAAACAGCCCCGCACCGGAGAAAAGCCAGCCCCTGCACCCGAAACGCGTCCGTGCGGGCGAGGATATGGTCGATGTGCTCAGTACAAGCCACCGCCTCCGCAGCGGTCTCCCCGGCGGCAACCGGGTCCCCGGACGCCAGTTGGGCTTCGGCGAGGAACGGCAGTGCGTCGGTCATCTGCCAGCTCCGTTCCCCTTGCAGCGCAAGCAAAGGCAGCAACCGACGCACCCCTTCAGCCGGTCGGCCCGCGCGTACGTCGTTCTCCGCCAGCTGGGCGGACGCGTTGCAGATGATGTCGGCGTTGTCGCTTTCCCGGCCCAGCCGAAGCACTCGAGTCAGATCGTCGGCGGCCGTCGCATAGCGGCCGCAGGCGGACCAGAGGGCGCCGCGGCCGATGAGGGCCATCGCGCCGCACATGGGCGAGCGGCCGTGTCCGGCCAGTTCCAGTGCCTGGCTGAACCGTCGCAGTGCGTCGCCCCAGCGGCCGACGTAGACCGCGCTCGCGCCGACGTTGCAGACTGCCCGGCTGAGCAGCTCCCGGTCGCCCAGTTCTTCTGCCAGCCGGAGGATTCGCTCGAACTGCCGGTCGGCGCGGGCCAGTTCGCCGCGGTAGTGGTGCAGGACCGCGACCCCCGTCAGCGCGCGGACGACGATCTCCCGGTCGCCGCACAGTTCCGCGGTCGCTGCGGCGGTGTGCAGATCCGTCAGTGCTTCCTCGTTGCGGCCGAGCAGGCGTAGGGCGAGTCCGCGACGCAGACGGCCGCCGGCGAGACCGTGCTCGTCCCCCGCCGACTCTGCCGCGACGATCGCGGCGGTGGAGACCTCGACGGATTCCCGGTAGCGCGTGCTCTGATACAGATTCGCGGCGCGGGCCAACCGCAGCCGCACGGCAGAGCCGCCAGGGCGGTCTTCGGTCAGCGTCGGCGCGATCCGGGCCAAGCCCTCGCGCGGAGTGCCGCGTTGGTAGTGCAGGTAACCGATCCTCGCGATCACGAGGCGCTGCCGTTCTTCGTCGCCTTCCTTGCGGTACACCAAAAGCGCGCGTTCGGCGGCGGCGAGCGCGGCGTCGTACCGACCGGCCGCGGCGAGTGCGTCCGCCCACGCTTCGGCGGCTTCGGCGACGGCGGCCTGAGAACCGGTGCGGTCCAGCAGGTCGACTAGTGCGCCCCAGTGCTGTGCGGCCGTGTCGTGCGCGGCTTGTCGGCTGGCTTTTTCCGCGGCGTGCCGCAAAGTCTGCGCAGCGCGTTCGGTGTCCTGCGCGTGCGTGTAGTGATAGGCCGCCGCGGCGCCGCCCAACGCGTCGGCGAGTCTGCGGTGCAGGACATGGCGACGGCTTGGCGGCAGGTCGCCGTTCACGACTTCGGCGACCAGTTCGTGTGTGAGCCGGACGCCCTCGGCGTTCTCGTCCAGCAGCCGCGCGGTGTGCGCGGGAGCCAGCACTTCGGACAATTCGGCCGGATCCAGCCCGGCGGCCGCGGCCAGGACGTCCGGGTCCATCCGCTGCTGCCCCACCGCGAGCAGCGTGAGCACCTCGACGGTGCGCTCGGGCAGCGAACCGACCTGCCGCCGCACCGCGTGCGCGAGGCCCCACGGCAGTTCCGCGGGCGGTTTGCCGGATCTGCCCAGTACGTGTCCCAGCTGGACGAGGAACAACGGGAGTCCGCCGGCGAGCCGGAGCACCCGGTCGCGAGCGGACGGGCCGACCTCGGTTCCGGCGCTGCGGTGCAACAGGGTCGTCGCGTCGTCATCTGCCAACGGGGCCAGCGAATGCTGGGTGACCAAGCCTTTCCGGTACAGCTCGAGCAGCGTGTCGGCCAGCGGTTCGGCCGCGGCGAGTTCGGTGTCCCGGTAGGCGGCGAGGAAACGGACCCGGTCCGGCCGGACGTCCTGCACGAGCGAGGCCAGCAGCGCGAGTCCGTCCGGACCGGCCCATTGCAGGTCGTCGAGGATCACCAGCACGCCGTGCCGCCGGGCGAGCGTGTCGAGAAACCGCGCTGCTTCGGCGAACAGCAGCCAGCGAGCCGGAGCCGGTTCGGCGGTGCGTTGTTCGGGCAGCAGGAACGCCAGGCCCGGTCCAGCGGGATGTTCCGACACGTGCCGGGCAATGGCTTCGGACAGCGGCGCGTACGGCTCGCCTCCGTACCGGGAGCACGCGGACGAGAGCACCACCGTGCCCCGCGCCTCGGCCAGCGTCGCGGCCTCGGCGAGCAGCCGGGTCTTGCCGATTCCGGTTTGTCCCGCGAAGACCAGAAACGGCCTGCCGGTGCCCGAAATGTGCTTGTCCAGCAAGGCGTGTTCCTCGACGCGGCCGACGAGGCCGGGTGCCGGACGAGGAGGGGCGACCGGGCGGTCCGGCGGACGCTGCCTGCCGCGCCGCGCAGCCGCCAGCAGTTCGGCCCGGTCGTCCTCGGGCAGCGCGAGACCGTCGGCTAGCAACTGCACGGTGACTCGCCGCGGATGCCGTTGCCCGCGTTCGAGATTCCCGACGCCGCGCGTGCTCAGCCCGCAGCGCTGCGCCAGTTGTTCCTGGGTGAGCCCGGCCGCCCGGCGCAACCGGACCAGCGTCCGGTCGAACGTTTCCGTCCCGCCGTCCGGCATGTCCCGCACCTCCCGCCGGTCCATGGTCGCTCGCCGGGAGGCGCGGAACATCCTCCGAAGGTCGGGTTCCTCCTCCCGGCACAACAGCCGGTTGTGCCGGTTGTTCCTGGTTCGGGCCGCCTCGGTGAAATCCAATGGCGGCACCGCTTTTCGCCCGCCCTCCGGGCAGCGGCGTACGAGGAAGGACGCGATGATGCGTGCAGGAATGACCTTGAGACGGCTGGCCGCCGCCGGCGCCGCGCTCGCTCTCGGAGCCGGGGTGGCGGCGACCTTCACCCCGGTCGCCGAGGCCGCGGCCGGCCCCCAGCTGAGCCCCGCGTCGTGCGCGAACGCACCCGCGGGCTACGCGAAATGCCAGGCCGTGCAACTGGTTTCGGCAGGTGCGCGACCGGCTAATGCGATGAGCCCGGCCGATCTGCAGAAGGCCTACGGCGTCGCCGGGATGAAGAGCGGCGGGACCACCGTCGCGATCGTCGACGCCTTCGACGACCCGGGCATCGAGAAGGACCTGAACGACTACCGGTCGCAGTGGAACCTGGGCTCCTGCACCAAGGCGAACGGCTGCCTGACCGTGGTCGGCCAGGACGGCACGAGCACGCTGCCGTCCAAGACCGACTCGGGCTGGGCGACCGAGATGGCCATCGACGTCGACGCGGTCAGCGCGCTCTGCCCGGACTGCAAGATCCTGCTGGTGGAAGGCAACAGCAACGAGGACAGCGACCTCGCGGCGGCGGTCGACAGCGCGGTCCGGCTCGGCGCGAAGATCGTGTCCAACAGCTACGCCGACCACGAAAGCGCGATCCCGGCGGACGCCGAGCAGCACTACAACCACCCGGGCGTCGCGATCCTCGGCGCCACCGGCGACTGGGGCAGCGAAAGCGGTACCCAGGCCGAATACCCGGCCACGTCGCCCGAGGTGGTCGCGGTCGGCGGCACCACGCTGACCGCGTCCGGCAGCGGCTACTCCGAAACCGCCTGGAGCAAGGCGGGCAGCGGCTGTTCGAGCAAGTTCAGCAAGCCCGCGTTCCAGAACGGGATCACCACCGCCTGCGACAACCGGGCCACTTCGGACATTTCGGCCGACGCGGACCCCAACAGCGGCATCACGATCTACGTCAACGGCCAGCAGTCGCAGTACGGCGGCACCAGCCTCGCCACCCCGATCGTCGCCGGCATCTGGGCGCTCGCCGGGACGCCGAAGGACGGCGACAACGCCGCGACCTACCCGTACGCGCACCCGGGCGACTTCAACGACGTCACCTCGGGCAGCAACGGCAGCTGCGGCACGGTGATCTGCAACGCGGGCACCGGCTGGGACGGCCCGACCGGTCTCGGCACGCCGCACGGCGTCAACGGCCTGACCCCCGGCGGCGGCACCAACGGCAAGCTGAGCGTCAGCAACCCGGGCAACCAGAACAGCGTGGTGGGCAAGGCGGTTTCGCTGAAGGTGACCGCTTCCGGCGGCACCTCGCCCTACACCTACTCGGCGAACGGGCTTCCGGCCGGGCTGGCCATCGACGGCAAGACCGGCTCGATCACCGGCACGCCGACCGCCGCGGGCACCAGCAACGTCACCGTGACGGCCACCGATGCCGCCGGGGCGACCGCGCAGGCTCCGTTCACCTGGACCGTCACGACGGCCCCGGCGGGCAAGCTGACCGCGACCTTCACCACCGACTACGACTACGGGTTCGGCGCCTTCGCGCACTTCACGATCACCAACGGCGGCGCGTCGGCGGCGAACGGCTGGACGCTGTCGTTCGACCTGCCGTCGAACGAGTTGCTGTCGAACACGAACCCGGGCACCGCGTCCGGGTCGACCGGGCACATCGTGATCACCGGCCAGGACAGCATCCCGGCGGGCGGCAGCCTCACCGTGTCGCAGATCTACGACGTGTCGAGCGGCTCGTTCACCGCTCCGTCCAACGTGTCCGTTTCCTGACCCCCGGACAGTCGCCGTGCCGCGGTCGATCCGCGGCACGGCGGCTTCGTCAGTCCAGGCAGAACTCGTTGCCCTCGACGTCCTGCATCGGAATGCAGGACTCGTTCACGCCGTCCGCCTCCAGCACCTGCACCACCGACGCGCCCAGCGCCGTCAGCCGTTCGGCCTCGGCTTTCAGCGCCGCGAGGCGTTCCGCGCCGACCAGCCCACTGCCGACCCGGATGTCCAGGTGCACGCGGTTCTTCACCACGCGGCCCTCGGGCACGCGCTGGAAGAACAGCCGCGGACCGACCCCGGTGGGATCGACACAGGCCGCCCACGAGCCCTGCTCCTCGGGCGGCTGGGCTCGGTCGAACTCGGCCCAGTCGGCGAATCCCTGCGGCGGCGGCGGCACGACGTACCCCAGCGCCTCGCACCAGAAACGGGCGACGCGCGCGGGTTCCGCGCAGTCGAAAGTGACCTGGAACTGTTTGACCGACCCCATGCGCTCACCTTACCGGCGGGCGGCGGCCAGCGCCGGGTCCCGTCCGGCGGCGAGGTCGTCCGGGTCGTACACCGGGACTTCGACGTCCGGGCTGATGCCGGTGCCGTCGTAGGTACGGCCGTCCGGGTCGAGGTACTCCTCGTTCGGCAACGCCACCTTCCAGCCCGGCTTCGGCAGCGTCCGCTCCAGCAGGTCCGAGAAAGCGCCCTGAGTGGACTGTCCGATCAGGACGGGGCGAGGCTGTCGGTTCCGCAATGCCTGCAGGAAGGTCTCTCCCGCGGAGACATCCAGGCTGCCGGTCAGGACGGTCAGCGGTCCGGGGTAGCGCGGCGCGGCGGCGGGTTGCACGAAGAACGGTTGCGGCACGGTGAACCGCGTCGGGTCGTCCGAGTCGTTGCGGGCGCGTTTGGCGTAGGCGAAGTGCGGGACGTCGGTCAGCCGGGCGGCGACCTGCAGGCCGAGCGGGTCGTCCCCGCCGCCGTTGACGCGCAGGTCGAGGATCAGGCCGCGCAGCGCGTGCACCCGGTCTGGGGTGAAGATCTCGTCCAAGGCTTTCGCCAGCACCTTGCTGCTGGCGGCGAAAGTGTCTGCGTAGTCGTGGAATCCGCTGATCCGCAGGTATCCGCGGCCCTCCGGCAGATCCGCGTAGGCGATGGCTCCGTCGGCCCACCGCTGGACCGGCACACCGAGATTCGCGTCGGCCACGGCGATCACGCGCGGGACGGTCGTCTTCAGGTCCGGAGTGCCAGGTCGCGGAGAGGAACAGTGCTGACCTGCCGCGAGAAGGCCGACATGAGCGTCGTGCAGCGGGCGGATCAGTCCACATAGGACGTCGAAGAGGCGTTCCGGATGTGCGGCGAGCTCGCGGCGGGCAGCGTCCCCTTCGGACTTCCAGTCGACGCCTTTCGCGCGGAAAAACGGATAGTTCTCGGCAAAAGTGTGCCAGAAAACGTCGAACACGTCCGCGGCCGAAGTCTGGCATTCCGCGGGCAACCCGCCGGGAACGCGTCGCAACCGGCGCACGCCCAGATTGTTGTCGAAGCTCATCCGGCCCGGCCGGAGGGTGACGACCGAGCCTTCGTTCGTGGAAAACCTGGTGCCGTCCCCGGTTCCGGACAGCGTGCCAGGGAGGCAGCTGACCTCGGTGACGTCGTAGGTCGTCAGCTTGCCGCCGGACACTTGGGCTAATTGCCCGTACCCGTCGGTGCGCCACACACCGTCCACAGTGGAAGCCGGAGCCGCGGTCACCGAGAGCATCGTCAAGCCCGCCAGGAAGATTCGCACGAGCCCGAGAGTAGAAAAAGGCCGGGGGCGCACGGAATACCGCGCACCCCCGGCACTGTGGTGGGGTTTCCCCTACCGGAGACTCAGCCGAAGAACACTTCGGCTTCCTGGTACCGCTCCAGCGGAACGGTCTTCAGCTCGGCCGTCGCCTCGGACAGCCTCACGCGCACGATGTCGGTGCCCTTGAGCGCCACCATCACGCCGAAGTCGCCGTCCGCGACCGCGTCCACCGCGTGCAGGCCGAAGCGCGTCGCGAGGACCCGGTCGTAGGCGGTCGGGGTGCCGCCGCGCTGGACGTGGCCGAGCACGACCGCACGCGATTCCTTGCCGGTGCGCGCGGAGATCTCATCGGCCAGCCAGTTGCCGATGCCGCCGAGCCGGACGTGCCCGAAGGCGTCCTTCTCGCCGGTCAGCAGCTTCTCCTCGCCGCCCTCGGGCAGCGCGCCCTCGGCCACGACGATGATCGGCGCGTACTCCTTTTCGAAGCGCTGCTCGACCCACTGCACGACCTGGTCGACGGAGAAGTGCCGCTCCGGCACCAGGATCACGCTCGCGCCGCCGGCGAGGCCGGAGTGCAGCGCGATCCAGCCCGCGTGCCGCCCCATGACCTCGATGACGAGCGCGCGGTGGTGCGATTCGGCCGTGGTGTGCAGCCGGTCGATCGCCTCAGTGGCGATGGAGACCGCGGTGTCGAAGCCGAACGTGTAGTCGGTGGCCCCGAGGTCGTTGTCGATCGTCTTGGGCACGCCGACGACGCCGATGCCGTCGTCGGTCAGCCGCTTGGCGACGCCGAGGGTGTCCTCGCCGCCGATCGCGATCAGCGCGTCGACCCCCTGGTCGGCGAGCACCTTGCGGATCTGGTCGACACCGCCGTCGACCTTGTACGGGTTCGTCCGCGACGACCGCAGGATCGTGCCCCCGCGGGTGAGGATGTCCTCGACGTCGGCGAGGCCGAGCGGCCGGCTGTCACCGGTCAGCGGGCCCTGCCAGCCGTTGCGGAAGCCGACGAAATCCCAGCCGTGCACCTCGACGCCCTTGCGGACCACCGCGCGGATGACCGCGTTCAGGCCGGGGCAGTCTCCGCCCCCCGTCAGCACACCGACACGCATTCTGTTGCCTCCGTCTTCCTCGCAGGGAGAGTCCAGTCACAGTCCGCGGACAGCGTAGCGGCTTCCATCTGGATCGGTGCAGGCCGGACCACCTGCCCAATCCGGTCCGGGCGGAGCCGTCGCGGCGGTGTGTTACCGTGACGGCGTGCAGCGCTATTTCTGGTTTACGAAGCCGGCCCCGGGTGGGCACGGCGGCGTGAACCTGCGCTGACCTCCACCCCGAGCCGGATCTCGAACCGGCTCGGCGAATCCCCCGCGGGTCGGTGTCCACCAGGAAGGAACCACCCGCTCATGAGCACCCCCCTCGTCGCCGCCCCCGCCGACGCGAGCACGCTGGACAACCGCCGCACGACGTCGGTCAGTCCCCTCATCTCGCCCGCCCTGCTGCGCGAAGACCATCCGGTGGACGCCGCGGTCGCCAAAGTGGTGCAAAACGGCCGCACGGAAACGGTCGACATCCTCGACGGCCGCGACGACCGCCTGGCCGTGATCGTCGGCCCGTGCTCGGTCCACGACCCGGAAGCCGCCCTCGACTACGCCCGCCGCCTGGCCGCGAAGGCCGAGGCCCTGCGCGAAGACCTGCACATCGTGATGCGGGTGTACTTCGAAAAGCCGCGCACGACGCTGGGCTGGAAGGGCCTGATCAACGACCCCGACCTGGACGGCACCTTCGCGGTCAACAAGGGCCTGCGCCTGGCCCGGAAACTCCTGCTGGACGTCTCGGAACTGGGCCTCCCGGTGGGCTGCGAATTCCTGGACCCGATCACCCCGCAGTTCATCGCGGACATCGTCACCTGGGGCTCGATCGGGGCTCGCACGGCGGCCAGCCAGGTCCACCGGCAGCTGTGCAGCGCCCTGTCCATGCCGGTCGGGATCAAGAACTCGACCGAAGGCGACATCCAGGTGGCGGTGGACGCGACCCGCGCCGCCGCGGCCTCGCACGTCTTCCCCGGCATCAACGTGGACGGCCTGGCCGCCTTGGTGACGACCGCCGGAAACCCGGACTGCCACGTCATCCTGCGCGGCAGCTCCGCGGGCCCGAACTACGACCCCGCTTCGGTCGAGGAAACCCTCGCGCGCCTGGCAAAGTCGGGACTCCCGGAACGCCTGGTGATCGACGCGAGCCACGGCAACAGCAACAAGGACCACGTCCGCCAGTCGGAAGTGGTCCGGGACCTGGCCGCCCGGATCGCCGCCGGAGAACGCGGAATCGCCGGCCTGATGCTGGAAAGCAACCTGGTGGCCGGACGCCAAGACCTGGTCCTGGGCCGCTCGGAGGACCTGACCTACGGCCAGTCCATCACCGACGCCTGCATGGACTGGAACACGACGGAAGACCTGCTGGACACCCTAGCGACCGCCGTCCGCACCCGCCGCCGCTGACCAGCTCGGCCGTCCGTGAGGGCCACCTTCACGGACTCTGAGTCCCCCAGGGTTCCCCTCACGACAGCCACCCCCGTGAGGGGCCCCCTCGCGGACCACCGCCGATGCCGCACACCTCCGGTTCGCCCCCCAACGCCACATTGGTTGCACCCCACGCACCCAACGCCACATTGGTTGCGTCACATGCACCCAACGCCACATTGGATGCGCCAGACGCACCGAACGCCACATTGGGTGCGTCACATGCACCCAATGCCACATTGGGGCGCTACCCGCACGCCGCGAACCCTAAGCAACACACCCCCCAAGCCGCGCAACAAACCGCCGCCGGTGCACTCAAGCAGCGTGGCACCCAGCCCCTCCCCCAACCCCGATACGAAGCCTCCCTGCGGTCTGGGGGTGCTTGTCAAGGCATCTTTCCCGCCTTGACAAGCACCCCCAGACCGTCAGCACAATCAAACTTCGGGGTGCCCCACGCAACTCAAGACGACGGCAATGTCGCCCGCCAGGGCGACGAGCCGCCCGAGACCGCGACCAGACGACTCACCGCCTCCGAAACGCCGCCTCAATAACCTCCCACCGCTGCAAATTATGCCGAGCATCAGCCAACGCGTCATGCTGATCCCCAGGCGCAGCAGGCAACTTAGGCTTCCCCGCGTCCTCCCACCGCTGCCGCAAATCCCGAGTGAACCGAGGCAACTGCCGCGGCAAGGCAGGCATCGGCCCCCACAACTGCGCCAACGCCACGTGGTCGTAAGCCGCGAACCAGGCCCACAGCTCGATCCCGCCGGGCGGCTTCCCGAAGAACTCCAGCAGGTCAGTCCGGATCCGCTCCCGGCTCCGCCAGGCCGGATCCGCCGGCGAAGGCAGCTTGGGCAGCACGTTCTCCCGCACCCAAGCCCCGGCCCGCCCCGGGTCGAAATCGGTGGACACGGCGTAGAACTCGCGCCCGCGCTCGTCAACGACACCGATCGACACCAGGTCAATCGTCACGCCGTCCTCAATAAACTCGGTGTCGTAGAAAAAACGCACCGGGGAACTCTAGTAGGGCGCTACCCGGCCTTCGTCTCCGGCACCCGGTCGACGTCGAGACCGCGCGGCTGGGCCGGCACCTCGGGCTTCACCCCGGCCGCCTCGGCGGCGAGCAGTTCCTTGGCCTTGGCCGCGTAAATGTCGACGTATTCCTGTCCGGACAGCTCCATCAAGGCGTACATGATCTCGTCGGTGATCGACCGTTCGATGAACCGGTCCCCGGCCAATCCCTCGTAGCGGGAGAAGTCGAGCGGCTTGCCGAAGCGCACCTCGAGCCGCCGCGGCCACCACATCCGGGAGCCGATCGGGTTGACCTTGTCCGTGCCGACCATGGCCACCGGGATCACCACGCCGCGCGATTCGAGCGCGATCCGGGCGACGCCCGTTTTGCCCTTGTACAGCCGCCCGTCCGGGGAGCGCGTGCCCTCGGGATAGATGCCGAGCAGGTGCCCGTCCTTGACCAGCCGGATCGCGGTGTCGAGCGCGGCCTGCGCGGCGTTGCCGCCCGAGCGGTCGATGGGGAACTGGCCGACGCCGGTGAAGAACCACTTCTTGAGCAGGCCCTTGAACCCGCGCTCGGTGAAGTACTCCGATTTCGCCGGGAAGGTGACCTTGCGCTTGACCCGCAGCGGCATGAAGAACGAATCCGCGACCGCGAGGTGGTTGCCGGCGAGGATGGCGCCACCCGTCTCGGGGATGTTTTCGGCGCCGACGACTTTGGTGGGCCACAGCGTCTTCAGCAGCGGCCCGATGAACACCCACTTCATCAGCCAGTACAGCACCGGGTTCAGTCCTTTCCTGCCCGCGCGGGCCCCGGCAGGTCAGGGTACGGAACGAGCACCGGCCGGCACAACGAGAGAACGGACGGTCACCCGGGGCAGCGACCGATCTCACAGCGGGAACGGAAGAATCCTCGCTTCCGGAGTAGGCCCCACAACCCGGCTTCGGCGTGAGAGCATGGGAGGACTCCACCGCTTCGATTCGGAAGGGCGTTCGTGATGGGCGTGCTCGCCGGCGCGGAACCGTTCTCCCACCCGGGATCCTCCGGGGCCGGCTTCCTGCTCTGCCACGGATTCACCGCGACGCCCGCCGGCATGCGCGCCTGGGGCGAGCACCTGGCCGCCGAGGGCTTCGCGGTGCGCTGCCCGCTGCTGCCCGGCCACGGCACGCACTGGCGCGAGCTGAACCGGACGACCTGGCAGGACTGGTACGCAACGGTGCGCGAGGCGCTGCTGGCCCTGCGCGCGGAGTGCGACCAGGTGTTCGTCGGCGGGATGTCGATGGGCGGCACGCTCACCCTCCGCCTCGCCGAGGAATTCGGCGCGGACATCTCCGGCCTCGTGCTGGTCAACCCGTCGGTCACGCGGCTGAGCCTGGACGCCAAGGTGCTGCCGCTGCTGTCGCGGGTGGTCCCGTCGATCCGCGCGATCGGCAACGACATCGCGAAGCCCGGCGAGGTCGAACTGGCCTATCCGCGCACGCCGGTGCGAGCCGCGGCGAGCCTCGCCCGGCTGTGGAAGATCGTGCGCGCCGACCTGCCGAAGGTGACGCAGCCGGTGCTGCTGCTGCACTCGCGGGTCGACCACGTCGTCGAACCCGAGAACTCGCAGATCGTGCTGGACAGCATCTCGAGCACGGACGTGACCGAGGTGGTGCTGGAGAACAGCTTCCACGTCGCGACGCAGGACCACGACGCGGAACTGATCTTCAGCCGCAGTGTCGACTTCGCCCGGAAGCTGCGGGCGGGACAGGTGGGTGCCGGATGAACCGGGGGAAAGGCGCGGACGGACCCGAGGACGTCGACGCCACGTTCGCCGAGATCGTGGCCGACCTCCGGGCCGAGGGCGTGGGCGTGTTCCTGGACGAGGACCCGTTCTCCGGCGCCGAACCCGACGCGCCCTCCGGAACCGAACCCGAAGCGGGCAAGGCCAGGCCGAAGCCCGCCGCGGACCCGCCCGCTCCTGCCGCGCCGCCGGCCGCGCCCCCTTCTGTGTCGTCTTCGGAAGGCTGGCGCACCGGCGGCGCCGACTGGGACACCACGATGTTCTCCGGCGACCCGGCCGAGGACGACGAGCACTACGTGCCGCCGGAGCCCCCGCCGCTGCCGCGCTGGCGCAAGGGCGCGTTCGTCGTGCTGCTGTTCTTCGTCGTCGGGCTCCTGCTGCTGATCGTGCCGAACCTCATCGGGGTCGGTCCCGCGCTCGCCACGCCGCTCGGCATCCTCTCGCTCGCCACCGGCATCGCGCTGCTCCTGCTGCGCGTGCGCCAGGGCCCGCCGCCGGGCGCGGACCCCAGCAACGGCGCCCAGGTCTGACCGGACGGGCATGCGGATCGACTTCCAGGCGTCCCGGCGTTCCACCGTCGGCGCGGAATGGGAACTCGCGCTGGTGGACCGGCGCAGCGGCGAACTGCGGTCGGTCGCGGAGGAACTCCTCGCCGCGGTCCGCCCGGACGGCGCGCCCGAGCATCCCCGGATCAAACAGGAACTGCTGCTCAACACGATCGAGGTGGTCAGCGGCGTCTGCCGCACGGTCGGCGAGGTGAAACACGACCTCGCCGAGGCGCTCGACGAGGTGCACCGGGTCGCCGACCCGCTGGGCGTCGAGGTGTTCTCCGCTGGCTCGCACCCGTTTTCCTCGTGGTACCGGCAGAAGGTGACCGACAAGGAGCGCTACGCCAAGCTGATCGACCGCACCCAGTGGTGGGGCAGGCAGATGCTGATCTACGGCGTGCACGTCCACGTCGGGCTCGACCACCGGGACAAGGTGCTGCCGGTGCTCGACGGGCTGTTGCGCTACGAGCCGCACCTGCAGGCGCTGTCCGCGTCGTCGCCGTACTGGTCCGGAGAGGACACCGGGTACGCCTCGAACCGGGCGCTGATGTTCCAGCAGCTGCCGACCGCCGGGCTGCCGTTCCAGTTCCGCGAGTGGGCGGAGCTGGAGGGCTACGTCGAGGACATGTTCACCACCGGCGTGATCGACCATTTCTCCGAGATCCGCTGGGACATCCGCCCGGCCCCGCATTTCGGCACCATCGAAATGCGCGTGTGCGACGGGTTGCCGACGCTGCAGGAGGTCGGCGCGATTTCGGCGTTCACGCAGTGCCTGGTGGACGATTTCAGCGCCCGCCTCGACAAGGGCGAGACGCTGCCGGCGCTGCCGCCGTGGCACGTGCAGGAGAACAAGTGGCGCGCCGCCCGCTACGGCCTGGACGCGATCGTCATCCTCGACGCGGCCGGCCGCGAACGCCTCGTCACCGAAGACCTCGCCGACGTGCTGGACCGGCTGGAACCGGTCGCCAAGCGGCTGGACTGCGTCCGCGAACTGCGCGATGTCGAGAACATTCTCCAGGTCGGCGCGAGCTATCAGCGGCAGCGGGCGGTCGCGAAGCAGTACAACGGGTCCTTGAAGGCCGTAGTCGCCGCTTTGGTCACCGAGATGCGCGACGGCGTCCCACACGCTTAGCTGGGCCGGGAGGCACCGATGTCGCATACGTTCCGCACGCTCGTCGAGCTCAACGGCAAAACCGCCACCGGCCTTCGGGTCCCGGCCGAGGTCGTCGAGGCCCTCGACCAGGGGCGGCGGCCGAAGGTGCGGGTGATGATCGGCCCGCACACCTACCGCAGCACCGTCTCGGTCTACTCCGGCGAGTTCATGCTGCCGCTCAGCGCGGCGAACCGCGAGGCGGCCGGAGTCGCCGCCGGGGAGACGGTCGAGGTCACGCTCGAAGCCGACCTCGCCGAGCGGACCGTCGAACTGCCGGACGACCTGGCGTCGGCATTGGCGCGGCGGACCGGCGCGCGGGCCGCGTTCGACAAGCTTTCCTTTACCGCCCAACGGGAACGGGCCGAAGCCGTCACCTCGGCCAAGCGCGCCGAAACCCGGGAACGGCGGATCGCGAAGATCGTCGCCGAGCTTGCCGGGGACGGGCTGGCCTAGCTGATCGTCACGCCCGGTTTGCCGAAGCCGCCGAGCACCGTGTCGACCACTCGGGTGGCCAGCACGTCCGGGTCGGCGGAGTCCTGGTCCTGCGCTGCTTCGTGGATGAGCGCGCAGTACACGCGGCGCGCCCAGACGAGGTCGACGCCGGGCCGCAGCGCGCCGCTTTCCTCCAGCCGCCGGAAGAAGACGTCGCACTGGGCGACCACGTCCGGGGTCAGCACGCCGTCTTCCGCCGGATGCGCGTTCATCGCGAATCCCCAGCGGAGCTTGACGCTCAGCACCTTCGCGGTCACCTGGTAAAGCGCGACCAGCGGAGGCGTGACGTCGGGCCGGACGCTGGCGAGCGCGTCGTGGAACTGCTGGGTCGCCCAGAGGGTCATCGCGTCCACCAGCGCGTCCCGGCTGGCGAACCGGCGGTGCACGGTGGTGCGCGAGACGCCCGCGGCCTCGGCGATCTGCTCCATCGTCGCCGCCGGGTTGTCACTGAGCACGCGTTCGGCCGCCTCGAGGATCGCCTGGGCCGTCCGTTCCGAGTCCGCGCGCAGGGCCCGTTTCTCCATGCTGCCCAGTTTACGCCATGGTTGCTACTCGAGTCATAGTTGCGACACTCGTGTTGCAACTGCTAGCTTAGTCGCATCGACCTTGACCCGACTTTGGGGGATTTCCGATGGACCTGCAGCTGACCGGCAAGACCGCCGTCGTCACCGGAGCGAGCCGGGGAATCGGCCTCGCCACGGTCTCCGCGCTGATCGGCGAGGGGATGCGCGTGGTGGCCGCCGCCCGCACGATCACGCCGGAACTGAAGGAAACCGGCGCGGTGCCGGTCGCGGTGGACCTCTCCGCCGCGGAGGGCCCCGGACGGTTGATCGACCAGGCCGTCGCGGAACTAGGCGGCTTGGACGTCCTGGTGAACAACGTCGGCGGCGGCGACAATGCCAGCGGGCAGGCCGGCGGTTTCCTGTCGGTCACGGACGAGCAGTGGACGGACCTGCTGGAGCTGAATTTCCTCGCCGCGGTCCGGGCTTCCCGTGCCGCGCTGCCACATCTGATCGAACGGCGAGGCGCGATCGTCACGGTTTCCTCGAACGGTGCGCGGATGCCGCATTCGGGCCCGATCGCTTACACCACCGCGAAAGCCGCGCTGACGGCGTTCGGGAAGGCGTTAGCGGAGGAGTTCGGCCCGCGAGGAGTACGGGTCAACACCGTCTCGCCGGGCCCGGTTCGCACCGCGCTGTGGGAAGGTCCGGACAGCTACGGTGCCGAACTGGCTTCGTCGATGGGGTTGTCGCACAAGGATTTGCTGGCCGGTCTGCCCGCCGGTGCCGGAATGCTGACCGGACGACTGGTGGAACCGGCCGAGGTGGCTGCGTTGATCGCGTACCTGGCGTCGCCTGTGGCCGCGAGCATCACCGGCACGGATCATCTGGTGGACGGGGGTTCGGTGAAGACCGTGTGACGACTGACGGGGGCCGCGGAGAGCTGGCGGGGCGGGATCGCCGAACTGGGTGCACTGCTCGTGATCCGTCGCCGCCTGGTCCCGCCAACTGGCTGCCGAAGGTGAGCGACGTCCGCTCAGCCGCCCAGCTCCGGCGACAACGTCCCCAGCCCCAACACCCGCGCCACAAGCCCCGACTCGACCACGCTGGACCGCTCAGCCGCCCAGCTCCCGCAACAACGTCCCCAGCCCCAACACCCGCGCCACAAGCCCCGACTCGACCACGCTGGACCGCTCAGCCGCCCAGCTCCCGCAACAACGTCCCCAGCCCCAACACCCGCGCCACAAGCCCCGACTCGACCACGCTGGACCGCTCAGCCGCCCAGCTCCCGCAACAACATCCCCAGCCCCAACACCCGCGCCACAAGCCCCGACTCGACCACGCTGGACCGCTCAGCCGCCCAGCTCCCGCAACAACATCCCCAGCCCCAACACCCGCGCCACAAGCCCCGACTCGACCACGCTGGACCGCTCAGCCGCCCAGCTCCCGCAACAACATCCCCAGCCCCAACACCCGCGCCACAAGCCCCGACTCGACCACGCTGGACCGCTCAGCCGCCCAGCTCCCGCAACAACATCCCCAGCCCCAACACCCGCGCCACAAGCCCCGACTCGACCACGCTGGACCGCTCAGCCGCCCAGCTCCCGCAACAACATCCCCAGCCCCAACACCCGCGCCACAAGCCCCGACTCGACCACGCTGGACCGCTCAGCCGCCCAGCTCCCGCAACAACGTCCCCGGCCCCAGCACCCGTGCGCCGAGAGCCCCGACTCGGCCGCGTAGTTCGCGGTCGGCCGTCACCACCACGACGTGGTCGTCGGGGCGTTCCCTGGCGGCAGCGGTGACCTCGACGATTTTCGAATCGCCGTCGGTCTCCGCTGCGACGACCTCGACGCCCGGGATCGGTTCCACTCCCCGGGCCTTGCCCTCGACCACCAGCACCACCCGGGGCCACCAGGACCACGCCGGGCCCGCGCCGATGCCGGTCACGTCGTCGCGCAGGCCGTGTTCGGCGGGGGCGGTCAGCTGGTCGCGCAGCCGTTCCGCGGCGCCGTGCCGGTCGCGCCACCAGCCGTCGGGGCGGGAGCCCATCACGTTCGCGGCGTCGACCACCAGGACCAGTTCGCGGCCCAGCTGCTCGCGCAGCACCGGCCAGGCGAGGGCGAAATCGCGGTGCAGGTCGAGCGCGGCGACCTCGTCCGGCGGGACCCAGCGCATCTCGGCGCTTTCCTCGTTCGCGACCGTGGCCTGCAGGGCGCTGTCGGCCAGCCCGAGCACGGTCGTGTACTGCCATTCGCCGTGGTCCAGCACCGAAGCGGACATCGCGCGGAACGCGGACGCGGGGATCGCGGCTTCCTCCCACGCCTCGCGGGCAGCGGCCTCGTGCACCGTCTCGCCGGCTTCGAGCGCACCGCCGGGCAAGGCCCAGGTACCGCCGTTGTGCACCCACCACGCACGCCGCTGCAAGAGCACGCCTCGGCTGGGATCACACAACAACAGTCCGGCCGCACCGAACGCGCCCCAGTGCTGCCTGCCGCAAGAACACCGCACGAAGCGGTTGGCGGTCATGGGCGTCACCCGGCCCAGCCTTCCACAGAACCTCGTGCGTGTTAATCCCGGTGAGAACCCCTCGTGCCCGCCGACGCCGGTTCTCGGATCCGCGCCAACGGCCAGCACCGCACCTCGCGCGCATCCATCCCGCCGACACCCCGTCGTGCCCGCCGGTTCTCACCGGCGCAGCCGCTCACAACGTGTCCATCGCCAACGCAACCGTCCGAATCCGCGGCAACGACCAGCCCCGCGCCTCGGGCGCGTTCATCCCGCCGAGAGCCCCTTGTGCGCACCGCCGCCAGTTCTCACCGGCACCAACACTCACAACGTGTCCATCGCCAACGCAGCCGCCCCGACGATCGCGGTGTCATCCCCCAGATGCGCCGTGCGGATCCGCGCCAACGGGCGGTGCCGCGCACCCGTGATCGCCCCGGAGTAATGCTCCCGCGCCTCGTCCAGGAACAGCGGCGCGGATTCCGACACTCCCCCGCCGATCACGATGATCTCCGGGTCGAAGACGTCCGCCACCAGCGCCAAGCCCTCGCCCAGCCATTTCGCCAGCTCGGCCATGGCGCGCAAGGCGATCGGGTCGCCGTCGCGGGCCGCGCGGGCCACTCGGCGGCCGGTGACCGAGCCGGGGTCGCCGGCGATTTCCCGGGACAGCACGGTGGAACGGCCGGGGTACCGCGCCAGCAGCTCGACCGCGGTCGCGGCCAAAGCTGTTCCGCTGCAGTAGCGCTCCCAGCAGCCGTACTTGCCGCACGGGCACGCGCGGCCGTCGCGCACCACGGTGAGGTGGCCCAGTTCCGGGGCGACTCCGTGGGCTCCGCGGTAAATCTCGCCGTCCAGCAGCAAGCCCGCGCCGATGCCGGTGCCTAGCGCGACCAGGGCAGCCACCCCGGCGCCGCGCGCGGCGCCGAAGCGGTGTTCGGCCACGACCGCCGAATTGACGTCGTGCTCCAGCGTCACCGACAGGCCGACCCGCTTGGCGATCCGGTCCGCGACCGGGGCGTTGCGCCAGGCCAAATGCGGCGCGAACATCACCGTGCGGCGATCCCGGGCCACGAAGCCCGCCACCGCGAGGCCGACCGCGGCGACGTCGTGCCGGTTGCGCAGATCCTCGACGACCCCGGCGATGGCGTCCTCGAGGGCGCTCTCCTCGCTCGGCGTCCCGACGCGCGCCGTGTCCAGCAGCGAGCCGCGCTCGTCCACGACGCCGGCGCGCACGCTGGTGCCGCCGACGTCCACCCCTACGGTCAGCAATCAGTTCTCCCGCTCCGGCTGCCAGTCCGCGCGCTTGCGGACGGCGATGTGCTGGACCCGCGACGACGGCTCCGAAGACGAAGACGCCGCCGCCGCGGCGGTCGCGGGCGGATGCGCGGCGGGCCGGAACCCGGGCATGTGCACGCCCTCCTCCGGCTCCCAGCGGTCCGCGAGCACCGCCCGCAGCAACGCGACGAGCTGGGCCGCCTGTTCGAGAACCCGGGCCACGAACTCCGGCCGCTCGCCGCGCACGACGGCGACGATCGCACACAGCGGGCACCACCCGCATCCCGAAGTGCTGTCCTCCACATCGGACGCGCCCGGTTCCTCCGGCGAACCGTGCCCGGCGGCCAGCACCCCTTCCAGCCACGGCGCGGCGCGTTCGAGCACCATCTCGACCAGCAGCCGGATCTCCTCGGCCAGCTTCAGGCCGTCGGCGTCGCTGTGTTCTTCGCTCACCCGGGTCCCCGGTTCCCGACCAGGCTGACCACCAGGCCGTCGGCATCGGATTCCGCGCCGGTGATCCGGCACGGGCGCAGCGTCTCGGGCAGGGCGACCAGGCGGCGGAACCCGTCGACGGTGATCGCCAGGTCGTCGTCCACGCGGGCGAGGTCGACCGCCGAATCCCGGTCCAGCGGGAGCGCGACCCGCAGCCGGAAGCCGTCCCCGTCGGCAGCGACCGACAGCAGCGGCGTGACCGGTTTTCCGTTGCCGGACAACGGATCCCGGCCGCCGTACAGCTCGCGGGCCAGTTCCGCGAGCGCTTCGGCGCCCACCGGTTCGCTCGCCCGGTGCTCGACGCGGGCCAGCTCGCCGGGGCCGAACCCGGCCTCGGCCAGTTCCGCCAGCACCGCGTCCTGCTGCTCGCGCCGCGTGCGCAGCCATTTCGCCGCCGAACCGCGCCAGAATCCGGGCGCGGGCATGAGCCGGTTGGCGATCAGGCCGTCGACCGCGATGCCGCGCAGCGCCAGCGACGTGAGCGTGCGCCGGGCCTCGGCGACCACCACTCGTTCCGGGGTCAGCACCAGCCGCACGGTCGTCACGCGCGGGTCAGTGAGCAGCTCGCGCAGCGCGTCGAGATGCGCGCCGAGCTTCCGCACCGAAGCCGCGACCCGGCGGTTGCCGAACACCCGGCCCAAATAACCCGACACGGCTTCCGGCAGCGAAAGCAGCCGCAGCGTTTCCGCGGTCGGACCGCAGTCGACCACCACGGTGTCCCACGGCCCCTGCGAAGCAAGCCGCCGCACCTCGCTCAGCGCGAGCAGCTCGTCGACGCCCGGCAGCACGGTCAGCTCTTCCGCGTCCAGGATGTCCAGACCGGCTCCGGCCAGCACTTTCCGCAGTTCGCCGCGCAGCTCGTGCCAGGTGCGGTCGGCCAGCGCCCGCGAGTCCACCTGCGCCGCCCACAGCCCGGCCGGCGTGCCGTCGCGGCGGAGGTCCACTTCGGAGGGTTCGCCGCCGAGCGGGGTGCCGAACGCGTCGCCGAGCGAATGCGCCGGGTCGGTGGACACCACGAGCGTCTTCCTGCCGCGGCCGGCGAGCGCGGCAGCGGTAGCCGCGGCGAGCGTCGTCTTCCCGACACCCCCCTTGCCGGTGAACAGCAGGATGCGCATCTAGCCCTCGGCCCTGCGCTTGAGCTCCTTGAGCGCGGTGTCCATGACCATCTTCTCCGCCTTGCGCCGCAGCAGCCCGATCATCGGCAGCGCCAGCTCGACCGACAGCGTGTAGGTGACGCGGGTGCGCCCGCCGCCGAGCGGCTCGAGCGCGTACCGGCCGTTCTGCGCCTTCTGCATCTGGCCCTTGACCAGGTGCCAGCTGACGCCGAGACCGTTGTCGTCCCAGTCGTACTCGAGCGTGTACACGTCCTTGATCGGCCCGGCGTCGAGGGTGAGCTTCACCTGTTTCGCCCGGCCCGAGTCGTCGGTCGCGAGCACCTCGGTCTCGCGGACCGCCTTGGCCCACTCCGGGTACGCGGGGAAATCGGAGATCACCGACATGACCCGCGCGGGCTCGGCGTCGACCTCGATGGACTGCGTGGACTGCTCGGCCATGGGACGAAGCGTAGCCGGACAGCACAGTCACCAGCGCAGCACGTAGGGCTGCCCGGTCTCCTTGAAGTGACCTACGTTACGGCACTCGGTGTGCCCGACCCGGCGCCGCGCGGCCAGCGGCTGGTGCACGTGCCCGAACACCGACCAGCGCGGACGCTGCCGCAGGATCAGGTCGACCAGCGCCTTCGACCCGAGTTCGGCGCGGCGCGCGACCACGTCGTAGGTCAGCTCGGGCACCGCGGGCGGGATGTGCGTGCAGAGGACGTCGACCTCGTCCAGCAGCGACACCGCCGCGTCGAACTCCTCGCGCGCCCGCAGGTACGGCCGCCACGCCGCGCCCTTGCGCGGACGCGGGAGCACGCCGTCCGGCAGCACCGCGCCGCCGGCGAAGCCGAACCGCAGGCCGCCGATGGTCACCACCTCGCCGTCGACCAGGTGCACGCCCTCGCCGGCGAACTCCGGCCACGCCGACGGCGCGTCGACATTGCCGGGGATCGCGTACGTCGGCGCGGTCATCGAAGCGAACAACGTGGAGTACTGCTCCCGGACCGCTTCGTCGACCGCGGCCGCCGGATCGTCCAGAGTGGCCCACAGCGTGCGCGAGTAGGCGACCGTCTCGTCCCTGGTGCCTTCACGGCGCAGGCGGGCGAACTCGCCGACCTTCTCCGCGCCGAACAGCACGCCCATGATGCCTTTGTCGTGGTCGTGGTAGTCGACGAAGTCGAGCAGGTCGCCGAGCACGACCAGCGCGTCCGCCCCGTCCCCCGCCCGCTTCAGCGCGTCGGCGTTGCCGTGCACGTCCGAAACGACGTGAACCCGCACAAGAGCCTCCTACTCGACGGTCCGGGGCGGAACCCCCGGCTCGCGCCCGTCCTCGAGGATCTCCTTCAGCCCCAGCGCCACGTCCTTCGCCGCGCGCGCCCGCCAGTCGAATTCGCGGCGCAGTTCGCGCGGGCTCAGCTCGCGCGGGACGCCGCCGGGACCGGCAGGCGTGGCCCGGAGGAAGTAGTGCAGCACGGTGCCGTCGAGAACGGGTTCCAGCCAGACCTCCATGGTACCGATCAAGGCGCCCGTGACGGTCCAGCGCAGGCCCTTGTCCCCCCGGTCGGTGTAGACCCGCAATTCGAGGTCCGGCCAGTACCGGCGCCACGAGCGGGGGTCGGCGAAGGCCGCCGCGACGGTGGACGGCGGCACGACGAGGAAGGTCTCGTCGACAAGATCGAGAGCTGGCTGTTCGTGCACCCGGACACGATGTCACGACCTCGCCGCGCGCCCCGTGCCAGCCTGGTCTTAAGGTCTACGGCACGCTAAGTTGACTGGCGGGTAACCGCACGCGTCGAACACGGAGGTCCACGTGCGCGAATACAGCGCCCCCGCCGGGAAACCGGTGACCGACGACGAGAACCTGGCCGATGTCGTCTGGGCGAACGCGGAGCGGTTCTCCGACGTGGTCAGCTTCCGGCGGCAGGTCGAGGGCACCTGGCTCGACGTCACCGCGAAGGACTTCGCCGACCAGGTCGCGGCCGTGGCCAAGGGCCTGATCGCGGCGGGCGTGGGGCACGGCGACCGGGTCGCGCTGATGTCGAAGACCCGGTACGAGTGGACGCTGGTCGACTTCGCGATCTGGGCCGCCGGCGCGGTGACCGTGCCGATCTACGAAACGTCCTCGCCCGAACAGGTGTACTGGATCCTCTCCGACTCGGCGGCCAAGGCCGTCGTCGTGGAGACCGGCGCGCACCGGAAAGCGGTCGAGGAGATCAGCGGGCGGCTCAGCACGCTGGAGCACACCTGGCAGATCGAGGGCGACTCCCCCGCGATCGACCGGCTGACCGCGCTCGGCGCCGAGGTGTCCGACGAGGACCTGCACACCCGCCGCCGGAGCGTCACCGCGAACGAGACGGCCACCATCGTCTACACCTCGGGCACCACCGGGCGGCCCAAGGGCGTCGAGCTGACCCACCGGAACCTGCTCGCCGAGATCCGCGCGGACATCGAGGCCTTCCCCGAGCTGATGGAGCAGGGCAACTCGCTGCTGTGCTTCCTGCCGCTGGCGCACATCCTCGCCCGCGCGATCGCGATCACCGCGCTCACCGCCCGCGTCACCCTCGGCCACACGCCGGACGTGAAGAACCTGGTCCCCGACCTCGGCACCTTCCGGCCGACGTTCGTGGTCGCCGTGCCGCGCGTGTTCGAGAAGGTCTACAACACCGCCAAGCAGAAGGCGCACGCCGACGGCAAGGGCAAGATCTTCGACGCCGCCGAGGCCACCGCGGTCGCGTACAGCGAGGCGCAGGAAAAGGGCGGCGCCGGGCTCGGCCTGCGCGCGAAGCACCTGGTGTTCGACAAGCTGGTGTACGGCAAGCTCCGCGCCGCGCTGGGCGGCCGGTGCATCGCCGCGGTGTCCGGCGGGGCCCCGCTGGGCGCGCGGCTGGCGCACTTCTTCCGCGGCATCGGCGTGCCGGTGTTCGAGGGCTACGGCCTCACCGAGACTTCCGCGGCGGCGAACGTGAACACCAGCGCGGCGTTCCGCGTCGGCACCGTCGGGCGTCCGGTCGCGGGCACCTCGGTGCGCATCGCCGAGGACGGCGAGGTCCTGCTGAAGGGCGACGTCGTGTTCGGCCGGTACTACAACAACCCCGAAGCGACCGCGGAAGCCCTCACCGACGGCTGGTTCCACACCGGCGACCTCGGCGAACTGGACTCCGAAGGCTTCCTCAAGATCACCGGCCGCAAGAAGGAGATCATCGTGACCGCGGGCGGCAAGAACGTCGCCCCGTCCGGGCTCGAGGACACCATCAAGGCCTCGCCGCTGGTGAGCCAGGTGATGGTGGTCGGCGACCAGCGCCCGTTCATCGCCGCGCTGGTGACGATCGACGAGGAGTACTTCCCGGCCTGGAAGTCCCAGCACGGCAAGCCGGACTCGGCGACGGTGTCGGAACTGGCCGAGGACGCCGACCTGCGCGCGGAGATCCAGGCGGCGGTCGACGAGGCGAACAAGCAGGTGTCGCACGCGGAGGCGATCAAGAAGTTCACCGTGCTGGCCAACGACTTCACCGAGGCGGGCGGCGAGATCACGCCGAGCCTGAAGCTGAAGCGGAACGTGGTGAACAAGAACTACGCGTCCGACATCGAGGCGCTGTACCGGAAGTGACGCGGGACGGGGAGGCGGCCGCCTTCCCGGTTTCCCGGCACCGCAACGGAAACGACCAGTTGCCCGTGCGTCCGCCGAACGGCTGGACGCACGGGCAACTCTGTCGAGGGCTCAGGCCTGCGGCGGCTGTGCCTGGTACTGCTGCTGCGGCGCCTGCGCGTACTGCTGCGGCGGGGCGGCCTGCTGCTGTTGCGGGGCCTGCTGTTGCTGCTGCTGAGCGCCGTCCGGGACCACGTACACCGCGGTGCCGTACGCGGCGATTTCACTGGCCGTGCCAGCGATTTCGTTGCAGTCGAAACGCAGCGCGAGCACCGCGTTGGCCCCGTGCTGCATGGCCTCCTGGCACAGCCGGAAAAGGGCTTCGTGGCGCGAGTCGGACAGCAGCTTCGTGAGGCCCTTCAGCTCGCCGCCTCCCATCGCCTTGAACCCGGAACCGATGTTGGAGAACATGTTGCGGCTGCGGACAGTGAGCCCGAAGACCTCGCCGAACACGCGGACTACGCGGTACCCGGGCAGATCGTTCATCGTCGACAGCAGGATCGGGAACTGCTGCGGTGGCGCGGCTTGAGTCATGCGCGGATCGTATCGTCGGCGAGCCGCTCACGCTGTGATTCGCGCGGTCCAGTCCAGATGATGCCGGTATGCCCACCCTCGCTCTTCCCCGACGTCCTGCCCCGCGCTGGCCGCCACGAGCTTCTCGACCCGGGCGCGGCGCAACCGGTCGTAGGCCGCGAACGCGGCGGGCGCGTCCGGCAGATCGCGCAGGCACTGGCCGAGCACCACCGCGTCTTCCAGCGCCATCGACGCGCCTTGCCCGGCCGCGGGGGACGCCGCGTGCGCGGCGTCTCCGGCCAGCACCATCGACGACGTCGACCACCGGCGAGTGGTCGGCAGGTCGTAGGAGTGGCCGCCGTGCACGTCGTCGCCGGTCGCGGCCACGATCGCGGCGCACGGCAGCGGGTCGTCCGCGAAGGCGGCGCGGGCGAACTCGCGCCAGCCTTCCGGGGTGACGGCGGCGATCTCGGTCCGCGTGCGCTCCGCGTCCGGCACGCGGGCGAACCAGTACGTCGCGCCGTCGGGATCGGTGGTGTAGCCGAACGCGGCGCGGCTGCCGCGGAACATCCGGTAGAGGCCGGGCGCGGGAGGAAGTCCTTCGGCACGCGTGTAGCCGTAAACCACGGTCAGGCCGGTGAAGCGCGGCGGTTCGGCCTGCGGGTCGATGAGCGTGCGGACGACGGAATGCAGGCCGTCCGCGCCGACGAGCACATCGCCGGACGCGGTGGTGCCGTCCTGGAAAGTCGCGGTGCCGCCCTTAGTGGCGGAAACCAACCGTTTGCCGTGGACGATCTGGATGCCGCGGCGTTCCGCTTCCTGTTGCAGCGCACGGTAAAGCGCGGCGCGAGTGAGGGTGCGCGGGCCGTCGAGGTCGCGGTCGAATTCGTGTGCGCCGAGCGTGGCTCCGTCCGGGCCGACGACTTCCATCCCGGTCGAGGCGAAGGACGCTTCGATCACCGGGCGGTCGGCGTCGATCGCGCGCAACGCGTTCATGCCGTTGTGCATCACGACGAGGAACGCGCCCGCGTCCGCTCCCCCGCTGGGATGCGCCTCGTACACCACCGGCTCGTGCCCGGCGAGGTGCAGCGCCATCGCCGTGACCGTGCCCGCGACTCCGCCGCCGGCGATCAATACCCGCATCGCGCCCCCCTGGAAACGACTGTGCCGCCGCCACCGTAGCGGGTGGCGGCGGCACAGACCGGGCGATCAGGCGCGCTGGGCGACCGCGAGCCGCACGCAGACAGCGAGGGCGCGGACGGCCTCCTCCACCTCGGCCAGCTCGGGGAAGGTCGGCGCGATGCGGATGACCGCGTCGGCCGGGTCGTTGCCGTGCGGGTGGGTGGCCCCGGCCGGGGTCAGCGCGACGCCCGCCTCCTTGGCCAGCCGCACGACCTCCTTCGCGGTGCCCTCGGGGACGGTCAGCGAGATGAAGTACCCGCCGGTCGGCTTGGTCCAGGTCGCCAGGTCGCTCAGCTCCTCGGAGAGGATGCGCTCGACGGCGGCGAACTTGGGCGCGATCAGCTCGGCGTGCTTGCGCATCAGCGCGCGGACGCCGTCGGCGTCCTTGAGGAACAGCGCGTGGCGCAGCTGGTTGACCTTGTCCGGGCCGATGGTGCGCTTGCTCAGCACGCTCTGCCACCAGGCGAGGTTCGCCTCGGACGCGCCGAAGAACCCGACGCCGGCCCCGGCGAAGGTGATCTTCGAGGTGGAGCCGAACACGAACGCGCGGTCCGGGTTCCCGGCCTCGGCGCAGAGGGCGAGGATGTCGGCCAGCTCCGGCTCGTCGTCGGTCAGGTGGTGCACCGCGTAGGCGTTGTCCCAGATGATCCGGAAGTCCGGCGCGGCGGCGGGCATCGCGGCGAGCCGCCCGGCGACCTCGGCGCTGAAGGTGACGCCGGTCGGGTTGGAGTACTTCGGCACGCACCAGATGCCCTTGACCGCGGCGTCCTCGGCGACGAGCCGCTCGACGACGTCCATGTCCGGGCCGGTCTCGGTCATCGGCACCGGGATCAGCTCGATGCCGAACCGCTCGGCGAGCGCGAAGTGCCGGTCGTAGCCGGGCACCGGGCACAGCATCGCGATCCGGGGCTCGTCGGCCCAGCGGCGCGGCGCGCCGGGCAGGGTGCTGAGCATCGCCTGCGCGATGGTGTCGTGCATCAGCTCCAGGCTGGAGTTGCCCGCCGCGAACAGCTGCTCGACCGGCACCTGCAGCGCGTCCGCGAAGATGCGGCGCAGCTCCGGCAGCCCCTTGAGCCCGCCGTAGTTGCGGGTGTCGGTGCCGTCCTCGGCCTTGTACTGGCCGTTCGGCAGCGTCAGGAGATCCGCGGACAGGTCGAGCTGCCGGGGCGACGGCTTGCCGCGGGTGATGTCCAGGGACAGTCCGCGCTCGACCAGCGCGGCGTAGTCGCGACGGGCAGTGTCGACATCGACAGGAGCTGTGGTCATACCACCACGCTAAACCGCGCGCACAAGCCAGTTTGGGCGCCCCCCGGCTCTCGTGGGCTAGCGTGGGGCCCGTGCGGTACCTGGTGCATGCCGACCAACGGCAGTTCTCCTTGCGGGACAAGGACGCCTGGCGTCCCGGCGATGGCGGGTGGACCGACGAGGCGGTGTCGGCGCACCGCGTCGCGGTGGAGCCCTCGTCGCTCTCCGTGGCGACCGCGCGCTCCGATTGGGTCGAGGTCGACGTGTCGGTCGCCGCCTCCGCGCCGCCGGTGCGGCCGGACGCGTCCCACGTCGTGGAAGCCGATCTCGACGTCCCCGGCGGCGCGGCGACGCTGGCCGGTCCCGCCGATTACGCGGGCCGGGAGCACCGGATCGCGGTCCCGCCCGGGCGGTACCGGGTCCGAGTGTCCTATGTGGAGAGCGGACCGCCGGACGCGGAATGGCACGACCACGAGTTCGGCGAGCATTTCCGGTACGTGCTGGACCTGTGGCCGTCCGCCGGGGCCGCGCCGGTCGCGGTGCTGCGCCAGGGCCCCGGGGTCTGGGACGGCTGATATCCCGTTGGCGGCGCGCGGCCGCGGACGGCAGACTCGGCGGCATGCAGTGGATCACCACCGAGATCGGCGAGGAGTTCGTGCGCGGCGCGCTCGAGCTGGAACGCACGCCGCAGGGCTTGCTGCCGCACCGGCTGCCCGCGCGGGCGCGGGCGCAGAACACCGACAGCAGGCTCGCGATGGCGGAGACCCAGCCGTCCGGCGTGCGCCTGGCGTTCCGCACCGAGTCGACGGCCGTCGAACTGGACACCCACCGCACGAAGGTCGGCTACGTGGGCGTGCCGCCGCTGCCCGACGGCGGGTACGAGCTGGTGCTGGACGGACGCCCGGCCGGCTCCGCGACCGTCTCCGGCGGCGACGAACTGATCCTCGACATGATGACCGGCGAGGGCGAAACCCGCCCCGGCCCGTCCGGCACGGTCCGGTTCTCCGACCTGCCCTCGGGCGTGAAGGACGTCGAGATCTGGTTGCCGCACAACGAAACCACCCGGCTGGTCGCCTTGCGCACCACCGCCCCGATCTCCCCGCTGCCGCCCGCGCGGCGCGTCTGGCTGCACCACGGCAGTTCGATCAGCCACGGCACCGGCGCGGCGGGCCCGGCGCAGACGTGGCCCGCGCTGGCCGCCGCTGCCGCCGGGGTCGGCCTGGTCAACCTGGGCTTCAGCGGAAGCGCGCTGCTGGACCCGTTCACCGCGCGGGCTCTTCGCGACACTCCCGCCGACTTGATCAGCGTGAAGCTGGGGATCAATATCGTGAACGCCGACCTGATGCGGCTGCGCGCTTTCGGCCCGGCGGTGCACGGATTCCTGGACACGATCCGGGAGGGGCATCCGGACGTTCCGCTGGTCGTCGTTTCGCCGCTGCTGTGCCCGATCCACGAGGACACGCCGGGTCCGGGAGCGCCGGACTTCAGCACCGGAACGCTCCGCTTCAAGGCAACGGGCGATCCGGCCGAGACTGCGGAGGGAAAGCTGACGCTGAAGGTGATCCGGAAGGAACTGGCGCGGGTCGTCCGGGACCGGCAGGATCCGGCGCTGCACTACGTCGACGGGCTTTCGCTGTACGGCGAAGAGGATTTCGCCGCGCATCCGCTGCCGGACGCGCTCCATCCGGACGCGGCCACGCACCGGCTGGTCGGGGAACGGTTCGCGAAACAGGTCTTCGGGGACGGCGGTCCGTTCGCGGAATGAGACTCGTGGCCTCAAGCCTTGCCTGAGGCCACGCTCGTTCAGCGCGCGAACCGGCGCGCGAACTCCGCCATCCCGGTCGGGCGGATGTCCGGGTAACGGTCATTGTCGAGCGGCCACAACTTCGCCTTCCCGGTGACCATCGCCCAGACGTATTGCAGCGCGACATAATCCGTCGGACCGGACGCGGCGGACTTGCGCCGCTTGATCTCCGCTGCGAGGTCCTCCGTGCTGCCGAGGCGCTTGAGCGCGAGATTCCGGCCGGAACCGCGCTCCAACGCCGCGTGGAAGTCCTTCATGGACAGCACGTCGCCGGCTACCCGGACAGGCCCGGAAACGTCCTCCTCCAGCGCCACCGCGGCGGTGTAGGCCGCAGTGTCCGCCACGGTGGTGAAATCGCACGGCTCGTCGCCGTCGCCCCAGTAGCTGAACGTTCCGCGGTCCCAATCGACGATTTCGAGGAACGGCGCGGTCATCACCTCGTGGAACGCGCCATTGAGGACAGACGTCACCTGAACCTCGGTACCGGCGAACGCCTCGTGCGCCTTCCGCCGGTCGTCGAGGAAGACGTTGTCCCCGTCGTCGAGCCGGAACAGATCGACCGCGAAGTCCGACGGGATCAGCCGGGACACGCCCGCCTTCTCCGCGGCGCGCAACAGGGCGAGCTGCCCGTCCACGACGACGGCCGGGCCGCCCTGCACCGCGGAGACAACCACGTCCACGCCCTCCAGTGCGCGGCCGGGGCGATCGAGCGTCCCCTGGACGATTTCCGCGCCGTGTTCTTTCAGTGTCCGCGCCGCCTCGGCCCCCGCGCTCTCCGGCCGGACCAGCGCCCGCACCCGCGCGCCGCGGCGCAGCAGGCTCGCCGCGATCTCGCTGCCCAGCATTCCCGTGGCCCCCGCGACCAGCACCTTCGTCATGTGTCATTCCTCCTGGATCACTGCCGCTTGACTTCGGCGATCGCGACGCTAATCCTTGAAACCGATTACAAGGTCAAGTCATCGGAGCCAGGTCACATGCGCATCGGGGAACTGTCCAAGCGGACCGGCGTCGACGAGCAACTGCTGCGGTACTACGAAAAACAGGGTCTCCTGCACCCTGCTCGCACCCCGAACGGCTACCGCGACTACGCGGAAGCCGACGTCAGCGCGGTGCGGCGCATCCGGGAGCTGCTCGCTGCGGGCCTGCCGACCGCGACGATCGCCGAGATCGGCTCGTGCGTCCGGGACGAACCGCTGACGCCCGCGTGCGACGGAGTGCTCGAACGGCTGCGCGGCGAACGCGACCGGATCGACGCGGCGCTGGCGCGGCTCCAGTCGTCCCGCGCGGCGCTCGACACAGTGATCCAGCGCCGGACCGACGCCTGACGGACCCGGCTGCTAACTTCCGCCTCATGGCGGACCACACTCTCCAGCAGCTGCTCACCGGCGCCGACAGCGGTGTTCTCCTGTTCGGCATCACCCCGCCGCGCCTGAGCAACTCCCCGGAGCGGATCCAGGAGATCACCGCCGCCACGCTGGCGCGGCTCAGCGAACTGGACGTCGACGGGCTCGCCCTCTACGACATCGACGACGAGAGCGACCGCAACCCCGAGGAGCGGCCGTTTCCCTACCTGCCGACCCTCGACCCGGCCGTCTACCACGCGGACTATCTCAGCGAGTGGGACCGTCCGGCGGTCGTCTACCGGTGCGTCGGCAAGTACCCCGGGGACGAGCTGCGGGACTGGCTGCGCACCGCCGACACCGACCGCGTGCTGTCCGTCTTCGTCGGGGCGTCTTCGAAGGGCAAGGAGGTGCACACCCGGCTGTCCGAGGCACAGGCGTTGCGCCGGGAGGTGCGCCCGGACCTGCTGCTCGGCGGCGTCGCCATCACCGAACGGCCCGACGAGCACCTGCGCCTGATCGCCAAGCAGCGGGCCGGCTGCGCGTACTTCATCTCGCAGGTGATCTACAGCGCCGACGCGGCCAAGAGCATGGTCTCCGACTACTTCTACACCTGCCGCGAGCAGGGCATCGAACCCAAGCCGGTGCTGTTCACCCTCTCGGTCTGCGGTTCGGCGAAAACGCTGGCGTTCCTGAAGTGGCTCGGCGTCCACGTCCCGCGCTGGCTGGAGAACTCGCTGCGGCACGCGGACGACACGCTGGCCGAGTCGTACGAGCAGTGCCTGGCGAACGCGCGCGAGCTGGCCGCCTTCTGCCGCAAGCTCGGGACGCCCTTCGGGTTTCTCGTGGAAAGCGTGTCGATCCGGAAGGTCGAGATCGAAGCCTCGGTGTCTCTCGCCCGCGAGGTCGGCGAACTGCTCGGCCGAACCGGTTAAAGCGGATCCAACGCAGTGATCTTCCACTGCCCGTCGGTCCGATGCGCAGTCACCGACAGCTGACCCACCGACGACTGCGGCGCGCCCCCGCCCGGCAGAATCGTTTGCTGGTCCAGGAAAAGCAGCAAACTCGCGTCATCGCCGCGCAGCGAACGGACCCCGACCGCGCGCACCGTCGTCGTCCGGACGAGCTTTTCGTTCGTCGCGCGCTGCCGGGCCGCGGCGAACTGGCTTTGGTACTGCCCCACCGCCGAACCGGTCAGCACCTCCGCCGCGGCGCGAGCGGTGCGGTCCAGATTCGCGTAGTCGTAGGAAAAAACCGCCTTCACCGCGGCGCTGACCTGGTCGGTGACCTGCGCGGTCGCCGCGGGGTCGACCATCGCCTCGTCGTCCTCGGGCTGCAACAGAGACGCCTGCACCCCGAACCACACCGCGCACGCCAGCGCGACCGCGGCCACGGCGGCGGTGATCGTCCGCCGGTTCACGAGCCCACCGCCTGCACGCCGCCGATCTTCCACGTGTCGCCGTCTCGCGCGAAGTCCACGGCCAAGCGCGCTTGTTTCGCTGAAGGCGCGCCGTCGCCGGTGCTCACGCGGACGTTCAGGACCGCGATCAGCCGTGCAGTTCCTGCCGAAGGGTTCAGGTCGGTGACCGCGGCCTGCACGAGCGACGCTGTCGACACGGTTTTGGTGCGTTTGGCCCGGTCGATCTGCAGCTGCCGGTCGCCGGAGAGGTCCTTGCCGTACTGCCCGGTCGTCGCGGCGATCCAGCGGTCGACGTCGACCGCGCTCGTGCGGTAGTCGATCGTGTTCAGCGTGACCAGTTCCGTGCTCGCAGCGGCCAGCACGGCGTCCCGGGCGCGGCCTCGGGCCAGGCTGTCGTCCTGCGCCGCGCTCCACCACGACCAGCCGAACCACGCGGCGGCCAGCACCGCGACCGCGGCCAGCGCGGTCAGCACCCGCGTGTTCCAGAAGGATCCCATCACGAACCGCCCAGCAACGCTCCGAGCCCGCCCTTCAACGGCGCGGTCAGCTGCCCCAGCAGACCCGGCAACTGCTGTTGCGACGCCTGGTCCGAAGGCGCGGAAGCCTGGGGCGCGGCCGGAATCGCGGGCGGCTTCCCGGCATACGGCGCGTTCTGCGCGCCCCGCACCTCGGTCGGGCTGCCCGGCGGCTCCGCGCAGTAAGCGTTCATGTTGACCGGCGCGTCGCTCGTGTCGTTGGCCGGACGCTGTTTCGTGCCCTCGTACCCCTTCGTGCACGAATGCGGATCGAAGAAGTTGAACACCACGCCCAGATGTCCGGTGCCGTCCGGCGAGGTCGTCGGCGAGAACGCGGAGATCACCGGGTACGCCACCAAAAGCTCCTCGATCGCGTCCTTCCGCATCGAGGTGACCTGCGCGGTGGTGAGCGAGTTCGCGAACAGCACCCCGAGGTCGGTCCCGGACGTCGCGAGCACGTCGCTGATCTGGCGGCTCAGCTGCGGAGCCTCGTCGATCACCTTGCGGAGAGCCGGATCCGACGACTTCAGCTGGCCGGCGATCGTCTTCAGCCCGGACGCGAACGCCGTGATGTTCTGCGCCTGCCGTTCCTGCGTCGCGAAAACCGTGCGGGAATTCGCCAGCAGCCCCTGCGTGTCCGGCACGTACTGGGCGGCGGTCGCGGTGAGCGAACTGGTGCTGTCCAACAACTTCTGCAGCTGCGGCCCGGAACCGGCGAACGCGTCGTACGTCTCGTCCACCACGGTCTTCAGCGATTCCGGATGGACGCTCGCGACCAGCCCGTCGAGATGCGTGAGCACCGAATCCGGCGTCGCGGGCAGCGAGGTGCGATCCTGCGCGATCACCGCGCCGTCCTCCAGGTACGGCCCGGATTCGCGGTCCGGCAGCAGGTCCACGAACTGCTCCCCCACCGCCGACCGGTTCGCCACCTGCGCGTGCAGCGCGGACGGGATGTCCGGGCCGCCGGAGTCGATGTCGAGCCGGACGTCGATGCCCTGCGGGGTGAGCGTCATCGCCCCGACCCGGCCGACCGTCACGCCGCGGTAAGCGACCTCGGAGTTCACGAAAACCCCGCCGGAGTCGGGAAGTTTGAGCGTCACGTGGTAGCCGCGATTGCCGAAGATCCGGTCGAGACCGGCATACCGGCCGCCCGCGTACGTCACCGACACGACGGCGATCACGAAGAACACCAGCAGCTGGATCCGGGTTTTGCGCGTGTTCATCAGCCGCCTCCCACCAGACCGCCGAGCAATCCGCCCAAGACCCCGCCGTACCCCGGTTTCGCTCCGCCGCTCGACGGCGTGTTGGGAAGCGGCAACGGCAATTGCGGCGTCCCCTGCCCGGCAGCAGGCGGAGCACCCCCGGGCACCGAAGGGGTCGAGGGCGTCGGCAGCTGGAACGGCGGCTGCGACGAGTTCGTGAAGTTCTGCACCAGCTTGTCGAGATCGAGGTTGATCCGCGCGTCGACGTTCGCGTAGTCGCCCTTGATCACGTTGCCCGCGTAGTCCGGGAACGGGTAGGTGAGCAGGATCCGCAGCGCGTTCGGCAGGTCCTGGCCCGCCGCGCTGAGCTGGCGCAGCGTCGGTTCCAGCGCCTTGAGGTTCGCGACGAGCTGGTCCCGGCTGCGGTTCACCGTGTCGACCGCGACGCCGGACAGCTTGTTCAGCGCGTTCAGCATCCCCACCAGCTGGTCGCGCTGGTCGGCGACGATCTTCAGCCCCGGCGCGAGTTTGTCCAGCGCGGTGGCGAGGTTCTGCTTCTGCCCGACCAGCGTGGCGGACAGCTTGTCGAGTCCGTCGATCGCGCGCAGGATCTCGCCCTTGTGGCCGTCCAGCTGGGTGGCCAGTTCGTCCACTCGGGACAGCAGCGCGCGCATCTGCGGTTCGTTGCCGGACAGCGCGTCGTTGAGTTCGTGGCTGATGTTCTGCAGCTGGTCGACGCCGCCGCCGTTGAGCAGCAACGACAACGCGCCCAGCACCTCTTCGATCTCCGGATTGCGGTTCGTGCGCCCGAGCGGGATCTGCGCCCCGTCGGCGAGCCTGCCCGCCGGTTTCTCCGCGGTCGGCGCGCTCAGCTGCACGAACTTCTCGCCGAGCAGGCTGGACTGGCGCAGTTCGGCGCGCGCGTTGGCGGGCAGCTGGACATCGCCGTTCACCGTCATCGACACGAGCGCGGACCGGGTGTCCGGCGTGAGCGCGATCCGGTCGATCCGGCCGACCGCGACGTCGTTCACCTTCACGTTCGCCTGCGGCACCAGGTCCAGCACGTCGGTGAACAACGCGGTGACGTGGTACGGATGGTCGCCGACGTCCGGGCCGCCGGGCAACGGCGTCGAGTACAGCCCGTTGAACCCGCCGTCGCTGCACCCGGCGAGCACCAGCACCCCGGCGAGCGCGCCCGCCAGCCGTTTGCGGAGGCGTTTCACTTGGCGCCTCCGGGTTTCTGCGTCAGCACGTCCGTCAGCGGCAGCGGCAACGGCGGCAACTGGCCGTTCTGCAGCGAGTTCAGCGCCTGCGGGATGGACGGCAGCTTGAGCGTGCCGTCGAGCACCGGCGCGAGCTTCTTGCAGATGTTGCCCAGCGTGTCCGGCAGCGGCTTCGGCGTGCCCGCGCTGATCAGCCTGCAGACGGTGAGGATCGGCGGATTGGTGATCTCGTTCAGGTTGTCGCGCACCGCGATCGTGCCGGACGCCGCGTCGTAGGTGTTGATGAAGTTCGTCGCCCCGGTCGGCGCGATGTCGAGCACCTCGGCGAGCGCGGCCCGCTGGTCCACCAGCACCTTGGTCAGCGACGCCAGTTTGGCCACATTGGACGAAAGGCCGTTCTTGTTGTCCGCCACGAACTGTTTCACGTCCTGCAACGACGTGGACAGCGAATCGAGCGCCGCGCCGACATCGTGCGAATCGTCGGCGAGGAACCCGCTGACGTCCGCGAGCCGCCGGTAGAACTCGTTCAGCTGACTGTCGCTTTGGGACAGTGCGGAGGTGAAGGAGTTCAGGTTCTTCACCGTGGAGAACAGGTCGTCCTTCGAATCGTCGAGCGTGCCGGCCAGTTCGGCGAGCCTGCTGACGGTCGAGTTCAGGTCCTTGCCGTTGCCCTTGAGGTTGGCCGCGGCGGTGTCCAGCAGGTCGGAGAACGCGCCGTTTTTGTTGGCCCCGTTGGGTCCGAGCGCGGTGGACAGCTTGTCGAGGCTCGCGTAGAGGTCGTCCAGTTCGACCGGCGTCGCCGTCTTGTCGCGCGCCAGCACGGTCCCGCTGGCGAGCGTCGGGCCGCTGTCGTAGGCCGGGGTCAGCTGGACGTACCGGTCGCTCACCAGGCTCGGCGAAACGACGACCGCGCCGACGTCCTTCGGGATCGGGACGTCGTCGTTCACCTTCATGTCGACCCGTACCGCTTGGCCTTCCGGCGTCACCGCGGTGACCTGGCCGACCGCGACGCCCAGCACGCGCACCGACGAACCGGCGTACAGGCCGACGGTCTTGCCGAAGTACGCCGAGATCTTCGTCCCGCCGGTGTCGCGCAATACGAGGTAGATGCCCGCGGTCAGCAAAAGCGCGGCCACACAAGCGAATCCCAGCCAGGTTACGAGGCTGCGCCCCGCGCGCGTTTCGACGGTCATGACGCCTCCGCGGGAAAAAGTACGTCGGCGGCAGTCATCGTCCACCCACCCCCTGATCAGGCGCGGAGATCGGCGGCGTGCAGCCCTCCGGGTTGATCGACAGCCCGCCCACGGTGATCGTCGGCGGCAGCAGCCCGCACAGATACCCCTCGAACCAGCGCCCGTTGCCGGTCGCGTTCGCGCCGACCCGGGCGAACGGGGCCATCAGCTGCAGGCTCCGGTCGAGGTTGCCCTGGTTGCGCTGCAGCACGTCGGTCACCTTCCCGAGCGCGGCGAGCGTCGGCCCGATCTGCGTGCGGTTGTCCGCGACCAGCCCGGACAGCTGCTTCGAGATCTCCTGCGTGCCCTTGAGCAGCGCGCTGATCTGCTCGCGGCGCTGCTGCAGTTCGGTCAGCAGCAGATTGCCGTCGCTGATCACCTGCTGCAGCTGCGCGTTCCGGTCGGACAGTGTCTTCGAGATCTTGCTCGTGTTGGCCAGCAGCGTGTGCAGATCGGCGTCACGCGAGGACACCGTCTTCGACAGCGCCGACAGCCCGGAAAGCGTGTCCTTCAAGTACTGCGGACTGTCCTTGAGGGAATCCGACAGCGCGGTGAAGCTCTGCGCGAGCTGCTGCGTGTCGATGTCGCCGACCGTGGTGGACAGCTGGTTGAACGCGTCCTGCAACTGGAACGGCGTCCGCGTGCGCTGCACCGGGATCGTGTCGCCGGGCGCCTGCGTGCCGCCGCCCTTCGTGTCCAGCGCGAGGTACTTCTCCCCCAGCAGCGTCTTGATCTCGATCGACGCCGTGGACGCGTCGCCGACCCGCACGCCCTTCACGCGGAACTTCACGAGCACCTGCTTGTGCCCCAGTTCCACCGACGTCACCTGCCCGACCTTGACGCCGGCCACCTGCACCTCGTTGTCCGGCGCGAGCCCGGCGGACTCGGCGAACGCCGCGGTGTAGGTGGTGCCGTTGCCGAACATCGGGATGCTGTCGGAAAAGTACGT
This sequence comes from Amycolatopsis sp. AA4, assembly GCF_002796545.1. Lineage (GTDB taxonomy): Bacteria > Actinomycetota > Actinomycetes > Mycobacteriales > Pseudonocardiaceae > Amycolatopsis. The sequence continues at coordinate 2,084,493 of NZ_CP024894.1, read as the reverse complement.
CACCGCGGTCACCAGCACGATGAGCACGAGCGTCACCGCGCCGACGCCCGCCTGGTTCCGGTCCTTCAGTCGTTTCACGGGCCACACCTCGGCGCGCGTTGAGTGCCGGGGACCGGGACGATCGGCAGCGTCACGTCCAGCGAGGAAATGCCGATGGTGCCTTCGATCCCGCACAGGTAGTAGTTGAACCAGCTGCCGTAGCTCAGGGTCCGGGTGAACTTCTCCAGGTTGCCCGGCAGCACCTGCAGCAGATGCTCGACGAGCGGCTGCGCGTCGTTGAGGTTGTTCGCGAGTTTCCCGAGCTGGGTCACGTCCTGCTGCACCGCGGGCCGCGCGTCGGCGAGCAGGCCCGCGGTCGCGTCGGTCAGGTCGCCGAGCGCGCCCACCGCGTCGCCGATCGGCTTGCGCTGCTCGGCCAGCCCGCTCACCAGCCGCTGCGTCTGGTCGACGAGGTCGCCCAGCTGCGGGCCGCGCGCGTTGACCGTGCCGAGCACCTGGTTGAGGTTGTCGATGACCTGCCCGATCACCTTGTCCTTGCCCGCGATCGACGTCGTGATCGACGCGGTGTGCGACAGCAGGCTGGTGATCGTGCCGCCCTCGCCCTGGAACACCTGCACGATCTCGGCGGAGAGCTGGTTGACCTCCTTCGGGTCCAGCGCCTTGAACAGCGGTTTGAACCCGTTGAACAGCACGGTCAGGTTCAGCGCCGGTTTCGTCCGCTCCGGCGGGATGGTGTCGCCGGGAGACAGCGTGTCGCCGCCGCTGACGTCGGTGCCGAGCGAGAGGTAGCGCTGGCCGACGAGGTTGCGGTACTTGATGGTCGCGGTGGCGAGCGAGGGCAGCTTGTACGCGGATTCGACGAGGAACCGCACCTCGGCGTAGTTCTGCTCGCCCTGGTCGACCCCGATCGACTCGACCTGGCCGACCTTCACGCCGGAGATCCGCACGTCGTCGCCCGCTTGCAGGCCGGACGCGTCGGTGAACTTCGCGACGTACGACGCGGTGTTGCCGAAGTTCGTGTTCGCGATCGTGGTGGCCAGGACCCCGGTGAGCAGCACGGTGACCACGGCGAAGATGCCGATCTTGATCAGTGCGGGAACGAACGACCTCATTTCAGCTCCACCTCCGCCCCGCGGTACAGCGGCCCGACCAGCAGCGCCGACCAGCCCGGCACGTTGTCCGGCGTGGTGTTGAGCGTCGGCGAGGCGAGCAGGTCCAGCAGTTTCTGCTCGTCGGCGGACCCGACGATGCTCGGCGCGCCGCCGGTCGAACCGGACCCGCCGGGCAGCGGGCCGTTCGTGAAGTCGCTGGGCAGGGTGCCGTCCGGATCGTGCGGCGGGGCGGGCTTGGTCGCCCCGTCCTTCACCGCGCCGTCCGGCGGATACTGCGGCCAGCGCCCGGGTTTCGGCACCTGCGGATAGCAGCGCGGGCCGCGTTTGTCGTCGTACTTCGGCTCGTCGACGCCGGGCAGGTACTTGCCGCGGCTCGCCGAGAACTCGATGGTCACGCGGCTGACCTCCGGATGCGCGGTGCCCTTGCCGAACGCCAGCTCCGCGTTCGGCACCGTCCCGGCCAGCTGCTTGAACAGGCACGGGTATTCCGGCGCGTACTTGGCGAGCACGTCGAGCGTGGGCTGCACGGCGGTGGTGAGGCGGATGATGTTGTCCTTGTTGACTTCCAGGAAGCGCGTCAGGTCGGTGGCGGTGCCGGTCACCGAGGAGTACAGATCGGTCAGGCCGCGCTGTTTCTCCATGATGGTCTGTGTCGTCGTGGTGAGGTCCGAGAGCGCTTGCAGCGCGTCCGGCGCGGCCTTGTCGTAGATGCCGGAAACGTTGGCCAGCCCGGTGATGTCGGCCTTGAGGTCGGGCAGCGACGGGTTGAGCTTGCCGAGGTAGTCCGACAGCTGGGTCAGCGTCTCGCCGAGCTTCTTGCCGCGTCCGTCGAGCGCGGCGGACACGGCGTTGAGCGTGCTGGACAGCTTTTCCGGCTGCACCGCCTGCAGCAGCGGCATGACGTGGTTGAGCACCTGCTCCAGCTCGATCGCCGTGCTGCTGCGGTCCTGCGGGATGACGTCGCCCGCCTTGATCGGCCGCTGCGCCCGCTCGGGCAGCTGGAGCGCGACATACCGTTCGCCGAACAGGGTTTTCGGCAGCAGCCGCGCCGAAACGTTCGACGGGATCACCTCGGTCTTGTCCGGCTGCAGCGCCAGTTCCAGCTCCGCGTGGTCGCCGACCGGACGCACGTCGCGGATCTCGCCGACGAGCATGCCGCGCACCTTCACGTCGCCGCCGACGCGCAGCTGGCTGCCGACGTGGTCGGTCTCCAGCTTCACGAGCGTGACCGGCGTGAACACCTTGCGGTACGCGGCGATCGTCGTGGTGAAGAACAGCGCCGCCACGACCAGGAAAATCAGCCCTAGCAGCTGGTACTGGAGCCGTTTGCGCAACTCTCGACGGGTACTCATCCGGATATCCGCACTGTCGTGTTCGCGCCCCAGATCGCGAGGCTCAGGAAGAAGTCCAGCACCGAGATCAGCACGATCGACGTGCGCACCGCGCGGCCGACCGCGATACCCACCCCGGCCGGCCCGCCGGACGCGGTATAGCCGTAATAGCAATGGGAAAGGATCACCAGCACGCTGAAGACGATCACCTTGGCGAACGACCACAGCACGTCCTCCGGCGGGAGGAACAGCGTGAAGTAATGGTCGTAGGTGCCCGCGGACTGGCCGTAGAGCCAGATGGTGATCTGCCGCGACGCGAGATACGAGGACAGCAGGCCCACCGCGTACAGCGGGATGACCGCGGTGACCCCGGCGAGCACGCGCGTGGTGACCAGGTACGGCATGCTCGGCACGGCCATCACTTCGAGCGCGTCGATCTCCTCGGAGATCCGCATCGCGCCGAGCTGCGCGGTGAACCCGCAGCCGACGGTGGCCGACAGCGCGAGCCCGGCCGACAGCGGTGCGACCTCGCGGGTGTTGAAGTAGGCCGAAATGAACCCGGTGAGCGCGGCGGTGCCGAGCTGGTTCAGCGCCGAATACCCCTGCAGGCCCACGATGAGACCGGTGAACAGCGTCATGCCGATCATCACGCCGAGCGTCCCGCCGATCACCGCGAGCCCGCCGGTGCCGAAGCAGACCTCGGTGAGCAGCCGCGTGGTTTCCCGGCCGTAGCGGCGGATCGTGCGCGGCGACCAGGCGAGCGCCCGCCCGTAGAACGACAGCTGCTTCCCGAGTCCTTCGAGACTCGCGCCGGGGCGCGCGATGATCTCGAGCGTCCGGTCGGACGCGCGCGTCTGCTCGATCGGTTCGGCCGTCATGTCACAACGCCTTCGGGGGCACGACTTTGAGGTACACGGCGGTCAGCACGACGTTGATCAGGAACAGCAGCAGGAAGGTGATCACCACCGCCTGGTTCACCGCGTCGCCGACGCCCTTCGGCCCGCCCGCCGGGTTCAGTCCGCGGAAGGCGGCGACCACGCCCGCGACGAAGCCGTAGAGGAACGCCTTGATCTCGCTGATCCAGAGGTCCGGCACCTGGGCGAGCGCGTTGAAGCTGGCCAGGTACGCGCCGGGCGTGCCGCCCTGCAGGACCACGTTGAAGAAGTAGCCGCCGAGCACGCCGACCACGCTGACCAGGCCGTTGAGCAGCACCGACACGACGATCGCGGCGAGCACCCTCGGCACCACGATGCGCTGGATCGGGTTGACCCCGAGCACTTCCATCGCGTCGATTTCCTCGCGGATCTTGCGCGCGCCGATGTCCGCGCAGACCGCGCTTCCGCCCGCCCCGGCCACCAGCAGCGCGGTGATCAGCGGGCTCGCCTGCTGCACGATGGCGAGCGCGCTGGCCGCGCCGGTGAAGGACTGCGCGCCGATCTGCGTGGTCAGCGATCCGAGCTGCAGCGCGATGACCGCGCCGAACGGGATCGCGACCAACGCCGTCGGAAGAATGGTCACGCTCGCGAAGAACCAGCACTGCTGGATCCATTCGCGGAACTGGAACGGGCGTTTGAAGATCGCCCGCAGGACCTCCCAGGACAGCGTGGCGAGCCGGCCGACCTGGGTCAGCGCCGCGGTGCCCGGGAGGGTGACCGAGCCGCTTCCGCTCACCGCACCTCCCAGTAAGTCACCCCCGAGTCTTGCCCATCCCCGCCCGCCGATTTCGGTTAGCGGTGTTCACTCCCGTCCCTTCAGCCCCCATCGGTCACCCTGGGCGCACGAGCACCGTTCACATCCATCCATGCCCCCGCCGCCGCCCTCAGCGGAGGAGCTTCGCTCCGCAATCACAACTTCAGCGCATGGGTGGCGGTGGCCCCGCCGTCGGCGACGAACTCGCCGCCGGTGCAATACGAACTCTCGTCGCTGCCGAGGAACACCAGCAGCGGCGCGATCTCGTCGGCGCGGCCCACCCGGCCGAGCGCGACCTTCTTGCCGACCCAGGACACGTCCACGTCCGCGCCCGCCGCGTCGGACACCATTTTCGTGTCGATCATGCCCGGATGCACCGAGTTGACCCGGATCCCGCGCGCGCCCAGCTCCAGCGCGGCGACCTTGGTCATCCCGCGGATCGCGAACTTGGTCGCGGTGTAGGCGACGAGGAACGGCATCCCGGCCAGACCCTCCACAGAGGACACGTTGACGATGGAGCCGCCGCCGGCCCCGGCCATGGGTTCAACGACCGAGCGCATGCCGAGAAACGCCCCGATCTGGTTGATCCGCACGACGCGTTCGTACTCGGCGAGCGGCGTCTTCGCGAGTTCCGAAAAGTACAGCACTCCGGCGTTGTTGACCAGCACCGTCGGCGGCCCGAACTCGGCGACCGTGGTCTCGACCGCAGCGGTCCAGCCGTGCTCGTCGCTCACGTCGAGGTGACAGAACACCGCCGCTTCGCCGAGTTCGGCGGCGAGCGCCTTGCCTTCGTCGTCGAGGACGTCGGCGATCACCACCTTCGCGCCTTGCGCGACGAACGCTCGCGCGGCGGCCGCGCCCTGTCCGCGGGCCGCGCCGGTGATGAGGGCGACCTTGCCGGACAGCCGGTGCTCAGTCATGCGTCCTCCGGTTCAGGGCAGCGAAAGCAGATCGGTCGCGGCGAACATCCGCTCCGGGTCGCGGCCGGCGAAGTGCGCGCCGACCTTTTCGGCGAGTTCGCCGGTGGTCCAGGCTCCGTTCGCGGTGTCGAACCGTTCCTCGACCGACGGCGGCTTCAGCAACGCGACCATGCCGCCGTGCACGACGAAAACCTGGCCGTTGATCGCCTCCGCCTCCGGGGAGGCGAGGAATGCGACAACCGGAGCAACGTGCTCGACGGACAACGGATCGAGCCCGTGCTCGGGTGCTTCTCCGAAGACATCCGCGGTCATCGCGGTGCGGGCGCGCGGGCAGATCGTGTTGGCGCGCACGCCGTATTTCGCCAGCCCGCGCGCCGCGGACACGGTGAGCGCCGCGATCCCGGCCTTGGCCGCCGAGTAGTTGGGCTGGCCGGGCGAACCGACCAGGAACGCCTCGGACGCGGTGTTCACCAGCCTGCCGTACACCGGCCGGCCCTCCACTTTGGAGCGATCGCGCCAGTACGCGGCGGCGTTGCGGGACAGCAGGAAATGCCCGCGCAGATGCACCGCGATGACCTTGTCCCAGTCCTCGTCGGACATCGAGAACAGCATCCGGTCGCGGAGCACGCCCGCGTTGTTCACGACGATGTCGAGGCTGCCGAAGTGGTCCACCGCGGCCGACAGCAGTTCCTTCGCGGTCTCGGCCGCCGACACGTCGCCCGCCACCGCGAGCGCTTTGCCGCCGTGTTTTTCGATCTCGGCGACGACCTCTTTCGCCTCGCCGATATCGTTGACCACGACGGACGCGCCTTCGCGGGCCAGCGCGAGCGCCTCGGCCCGGCCGAGCCCCGCTCCGGCCCCGGTGACGACGGCAACCTTGCCCTCGAGCGTCATCGAACCGCTCCAGCCCGGTCGCCGTGCGTGTTCCCTGCGGTCGGTTCCACCCGCGAGCCTCCTCGTCGAAGCCTGCCTGACGCAGCACAGACTAGAATCTGTTCTCGTATTGAGCAAGCCCTGATCAATCGGTCGTGAACAGGGCGTTCTTTGGGCAGTTCGTCACCGCTTGCGAAACACGTTCTACTTCTTCCTCCGAAACCGGTCCGATCACCAGGTTCTCGTCGTCGTCGAGATCGAACACCTCCGGCGCGAACCCCACGCAGACCGCGTTCGCCTCGCACAGCGACCGGTCGACACTGACCTCCATGCTTCCTCCCGTCCGCCACTCCTGGTACAACTAGAACAGGTTCTAGCTTACCGCCGGGGCCCGGTACGACACCACAACGAGACCGGCGGGGTGGAGGTGACGGGTGCGGATCGACTACACGCCGCAGCAGCGGGCATTGGCCGCCGAGCTGCGGGAGTACTTCGCCGAACTGATGACTCCGGCGCGGCGGGAAAGCCTCGCCGCGCCCGGCGGCGAGTACGGCGACGGCTTGGCGTACAAGGAAATCGTGCGGCAGCTCGGCAAGGACGGCTGGCTCGCGCTCGGCTGGCCGCGCGAGTACGGCGGCCAGGACCGGAGCATGCTCGACCAGCTGATCTTCACCGACGAGGCGGCGGTCGCCGGGGTCCCGGTGCCGTTCCTGACGGTGAACACCATCGGCCCGACGATCATGCGGTTCGGCACCCCGGATCAGAAGGCGTTCTACCTGCCGAAGATCGCCGCGGGCGAACTGCATTTCGCGATCGGCTACTCCGAACCGGGCGCGGGCACGGACCTCGCGTCGCTGCGCACGCGGGCGGTCCGCGACGGCGACGAGTACGTGGTCAACGGGCAGAAGATGTGGACCAGCCTGATCGAGTACGCCGACTACGTGTGGCTCGCCGCGCGCACCGATCCGGAGGCGCGCAAGCACAAGGGCCTGTCGATCCTGATCGTGCCGACCTCCGCGCCGGGCTTCTCCTGGACGAAGGTGCACACCGTCGCCGGGCCCGGGACCAGCGCGACCTACTACGACGACATCCGCGTGCCGGTCACGTCGCGGGTCGCGGAGGAGAACGCGGGCTGGCCGCTGATCACCAACCAGCTCAACCACGAACGCGTCGCGCTGACCTCCGCCGCGCCGGTGCGGAAAGCGCTGGCCGACGTCGTGGAATGGGCCCGCGCGGAGTCGCTGACCGACCGCGAATGGGTCCGCACGCACCTCGCGCGCGTGCACGCTTATGCCGAGTACCTGAAGCTGCGGAACTGGAAGATCGCCTGGGCGGCCGCGGCCAGCGAACTCGGCCCAGCCGAAGCTTCGGCGACCAAGGTGTACGGCACCGAGATGGCGATCGAGGCGTACCGGCTGCTCATGGAGGTGGTCGGCGCGGCCGCCGTGGTGCGCGAGGGGTCCCCCGGCGCGGTGCTCGCGGGGCGGCTGGAACGGCTGCACCGTTCGGCGTTGATCCTCACTTTCGGCGGCGGCACCAACGAGGTGCAGCGCGACATCGTCGCCGCCACCGCCCTCGGCCAGCCTGTGACGCGTTAGGAGTTCTCCCGGTGGATTTCTCCCTCACCGAAGCACAAAACGACCTCGCCGCCCTGACCCGGCGCATCCTGACCGACCAGGTCACCGCGGAATCGCTGGGCCCGCACGGATCCGGCGGTTTCGACGCTCCACTGTGGACTACGTTGGCCCGCTCCGGCGTCCTCGACGCCGCGTTGCCCGCGACGGTCGGCGGAGGCGGTTTCGGCTTGCTGGAACAGTGTTCTGTCCTGATCGAGATCGGCCGCGCGGTCGCTCCGGTCCCCTATCTGTCGTCCGTCGTCCAGGCTGGCTCGGTGCTCACCGACCCGTTGCTGGCTGAGCGATGGCTGTTGCCGGTCTCTCGCGGCAAGGCCGTTTTGGCTATCGCTTTGGGCGGCTCTTTCGCCGCTTCGGCCGGACGCCTCACCGGTACGCAAACTGCGGTCCCCTTCGCCGCCTTCGCGGACGCCTTACTCGTTGAAGCCAACGACGGCGTGTACATCGTCGAGAAGGACGCTGCCGGAGTCTCTATCGAAGCGCAGTCCACCACCGACCACGCCGACGCTGCTTTGGTGACGCTGTCCGACACCCCCGGAGTCGCTCTCGGCGATGTCGGCGAACAGTTGCGCCTTCGCGGCACGCTCGGCGCTTGCGCGCAGCAGTTGGGCGTGTTGGAACGCGCGCTCGAACTGACGGCTGCGTACACGCGTGAGCGCAAGCAGTTCGACAAGGTGCTGGGCAGCTTCCAAGCCGTCCGACACCGTCTCGCGGACGCGTACATCGACGTCGAAGCCGTACGCCTGACGCTGTGGCAGGCAGCCTGGAAGCTCGCCGAAGGCCTGCCCGCCGCCGAGGACATCGCCACTGCGAAGTTCTGGGCCGCCGAAGCCGGACACCGCGTCGCACACACCGCAGTGCACCTGCACGGCGGCGTCGGCATCGACGTCGAGCACCCCGTGCACCGCTACTTCGCCGCCGCGAAGCGCCTGGAGTTCACCAGCGGCGGCGCGACGGAGCAACTGCTCGGCCTCGGCGAACTGGTGGTCAGTCCAACGGCGTGATGTGCCGCAGCCGACGCGGTCCGGTATCCGGCCGCGTCGGCGGTGCGCCCACCACCATCCGCGCGTTGGCGACGAACGCCCCGTCCGGCGACGCGAGGATCGGATCCAGCGCCAGCGACCGCACCTCGGGGTTGTCCTCCGCGAGCGCCGCGACGCGCAACACCATGTCCTGCAAGGCCGCGAGGTCCGCGGGCTCGTCCCCGCGATACCCGGTCAACAGCGGCGACGTACGCGGCTCACGGATCAGCGTCGCCGCGTCAACGTCCGTCAACGGCACTGCCCGGTACGCGCGGTCTCCGAGAAGCGTGCTGACCAACCCGGACAGCCCGAACGACACCAGCGTGCCGAACGACGGGTCGTCCTGCAGCCCAATGGCGCACGACAGTCCCTTCGGTGCCATCTGTTGCACGTACACGTCTTCGTCGCCGGACACCGCGCACAGATCCCGGTACGCGACCCGTACGGACTCTTCGGACGCCAGGTCCAGCCGTACGCCCGCGAAGTCCGGCCGCCCGCGCAACCGCTCGTCGACCGCCTTCAACGTGACGGGGAAACCAAGCTCCACCGCCGCAGCCACGGCCTGGTCTTCGTTCGACGCCACCCGGAACGGCACCACGTCCACGCCGTAGCAACTGAGCAGCCGCACCACGTCGTCGTCGGACAGCAGCGTCGAACTGCCGTCCTCCGGCAACAGCTCGCGCACGATCTCCTGCGCCTGCTCGACGTGCAGACCACTAGGCCGCACCAACGTCCCCTGCGGCCGCTGCCGCCACGCCGCGTACCGCACCACGCGCGCCAAGGCGTTCACCGCACGCTCCGGGCTCGAGTACGAGGGAATCGACCCGCGCGTCGGCACGCCATCGTCGGACAGCACCGCCAACTCGTCCGGCACGCCTTCCGCAGCGAGGAACGTCGAGACGATCGGCTTCGACTGCTTCATCTCCGACACCGCTTCGCGCAACGCTCGCGCGTACGCAGCCCCAGGGATCGCCACCGGCGGCGCGAACACAGCTATCAACGCGTCGGTATCCGGCGAATCCAACGCCTCCCGCACCGCCGTCGCGAACTCGTCCGGCCCCGCCTGCGGCCCGATGTCGACCGGATCGAACGCCAGCCGCAACCCCTCCGCACGCGCGGTGTCCGCGGCCAGCAACCCGATCGCGCTGGAGTTGCCGACAATCCCGATCCGCGGTCCCGCCGGCAACGGCTGATGCGCGAACACGAGCGCCGTGTCGAAGAGCTGCGCCAACGACTCGACGCGCACGACGCCAGCCTGCTCGAACAACGCCTGCACACTGGCCTCGTCGACCTCCGCCGACGTCGCCGCGAGCTGCGGCCGCACCGCGTGCCGCCCCGACTTCACCGCGACGATCGGCTTCGACCGCGCCAACCTGCGCGCCAGCCGCGCGAACTTGCGCGGGTTGCCGAAGGACTCCAGATACAGCAACACCAGATCGGTGTCCGGGTCGGTTTCCCAATACTGCAGCAGGTCGTTGCCGGACACGTCCGCCCGGTTGCCCGCCGAAACGAACGTCGACAACCCGAGCCCGCGCGATCCCGCGTCGGCGAGAATCGCCGTCCCCAGCGCACCGGACTGGCAGAAGAACCCGGTCCGCCCCCGTTTCGGCAACCGCGGCGCGAGCGTCGCGTTGAGCCGAACGTCCTTCGCGGTGTTCAGCACGCCCAGCGCATTCGGCCCGACCACGCGCATCCCGTGCGCCCGCGCCTCGCCGACCAGCCGCAACTCCGCGTGCAACCCGAGCGGCCCCGATTCGGCGAACCCGCCCGACACGATCACCAGCGTCTTGACGCCCTTGGCCAAACAAGCGTCCAACACCGACTCGACGGCCTCCGCGGGCACCGCCACCAACGCCAGATCAACCGGATCCGGAATGTCCAGCACGGACGGATACGCCCGCACCCCGCGGACCGACCGATGCTCCGGATTGACCGGATAGACGGCACCCGCGAAGTCGGCCGCGAGCAGATTGGCGAACGCGACGTGCCCCACCTTGGTGGGATCCGCGGACGCCCCGATCACCGCCACCGTCTCGGGATGGAGCAAATTGTGCACACTCCGCGCCTCGGCGGCCTGCTCCCTCGACCGCGCGACCGCGAGCGATTCCTCCGTCGGGTCGATGTCGAACTCGAGATGCAGCACGCCTTCCTCGATCGCGCGACTGACCTGGTAGCCCGCGTCGCGGAACACCCGCACCATGGCGGCGTTCTCGCTCAACACCTCGGCGACGAACCGCCGCAACCCGCACTCCGACGCCGCCGCGGCGAGATGCTCCAGCAAAATCGACCCGAGGCCGCGCCCTTGGTGCTTGTCGTCGACCACGAACGCGACCTCCGCCGAAGGCCCCTGATCGAGCCTCTCGTACCGTCCCACCGCGACCACGTCGTCCCCCAACAGGGCCACAAACGCAACCCGATCGTGGTGATCGACAGTGGAAAACCGCTCCAAATCGCGCGGCGGGATGCGCGGGTAGGCACCGAAGTACCGGAAGTACCGGGTGCGGTCCGACAGCCTGCTGTGCAAGGCGACGAGCCCGTCGGCGTCACTGGGGACGACGGGTCGCAAGTGGACAGTGCCGCCGTCGGAGAGGACTACGTCGGCTTCCCAATCGCGGGGATAGTCGTAAGGGTCGCGCTTCCCGTCCGCGGCGGGATGTTCCGAGGTGGTGCCTTCCGCAGCGGGGTTCGCGGCTTCGCCACTCTCCGCAGGGTTCGCCGCAGCCCGCCTCGACTCCCCCGCTGCGGGGTTCGCGGCCGCGGCACTGCGTCCCTCCGCAGCAGGGTTGCCGGTTCCGAACTCGCTCGACATCGCATCGCCTCCCGTCGCAGCAGAATCTCTCGCCGACGCATCCCGTTCCGAAGCCGCGCGTCCACCCGCTGCCGGGTTCGCCGCAGATGCTCCGCCGAACGCACCCGGCTCGCCTGGCAAGCCACTCCCGCCCTGCCCCTGCCCAGGCCCGGCAGGCGAATCACTGCCTCCCTTCCCTCCCCCAGCAGTTGAAGCGTCGCGTCCAGCCGCCGCCGGATTCACCGCAGAGGCCTCGCCGAACGCTCCGAACTCGCCGCCCCGGCCGGACCCGCCGGGCAAGCCGCTCCCGCCCTGCCCGGACCTGCCCGGCAAGCCACTCTGCCCGCCGCCCTCAACGGCCGGACCTGGCGATCCGGGGCCGTCCGGGGCGGAAGTGCCGCCCGGTCCCGGAGTTCCCGCCGCGGTGGGCTCGCGGTGCGGGTGGCGGGAGGCGTCGGTTCCGCCGGGGCCGGTCGCCGAGTGAGCGTCGGGGGCGGGGTCGCCGTCCGGGTGGCGGGAGGTGTTGTCGGTTCCGCCGGGCCCGGTCGCCGAGTGAGCGTCGGGGGCGCGGTCGCCGCCCGGGTGGCGGGAGGTGTTGTCGGTTCCGCCGGGCCCGGTCGCCGGGTCAGCGTCGGGGGCGGGGTCGCCCGGTCCGGGGTCGCCGGAGCCGGGCTGGCGAGGCTGGTCGGGCATGGTCAGTCCCTCGGATCGTCCGGGTCGAGGCCGTGCAGCGGGAAGATCGCGCGGCGGGTGTCGCGGATCGCGATGTCCACCGGGTCGTCCGCGTCGTCGCCCCACGGTTTGAAGGCGGTGTCCTTGCCGTCGGTCATCGCGGCGGGGAGGTCGGCCGCGGGGGCGGCGCGGGTGACCGTCGAGACCCAGCCGGGCGGAAGCGGCGTGTCCGGCGGGACGTCGCGGTCCAGCACGGTCGCCATGAGGTGCGTCCACGAGCGCGGCACCACGCGGATCAGCTGGTATCCCCCGCCGCCGACGGCGAGCCAGCGGCCGTTCGCATAGCGTTCGGCCAGGTCGCGCAGCGTGGAGTAGATGGTGCGGTGTCCGTCGACCGACAGCGACATGTCGGCCATCGGGTCCTCCTCGTGCGAGTCCACCCCGCACTGGGTGACCAGCAGCTGCGGCTGGAACTCTTGCAGCACAGCCGGAACCACCGCGTCGAACGCGCGCAGCCACCCGGGGTCCTGCGTGTGCGGAGGCAGCGGGACGTTCACCGCCGTGCCGGCCGCCTTGCCCTTGCCGATCTCGGCGGAGTAGCCGGTGCCGGGCCAGAGCGTGAACGGGTGCTGGTGCATAGAGACGGTTAGCACGCGAGGGTCGTCGTAAAACGCGGCTTGGACGCCGTCGCCGTGGTGCACGTCGGTGTCGACGTACGCGATGCGGTCGAAGCCGTGGTCAAGCAGCCACGAGATGGCGATCGCGCAGTCGTTGTAAATGCAGAACCCAGACGCGTGATCGCGCATCGCGTGGTGCAACCCGCCCGCGATGTTGACTGCCCGCCGCACCTCGCCGTCGGCGATCTTGCGCGCGGCGAGCAGCGTCGAACCGACGACGAGCGCGGTCGCGTCGTGCATCCCGGGGAACACGGGATTGTCGTCGGTGCCGAGCCCGTGCCCGACGTCCCACCCGACGTTCGGAGCTTCCCGCACGGCGGCCAGGTACTCGGGCGCGTGGACGCGCAGCAGTTCCTCGTCGCCCGCCGCGGTGGGCACGAGCAGCTCGACGCCGTCGAGCACGCCCAGCTCAGTAGCGAGCCGCACGGTGAGGTCGAGCCGGACGGGGTTGAACGGATGCTGCCCGCCCAGGTCGTACTTCAGCAGCGACGGATCCCAGACAACTGCAGGCGACGACATGCACCGCACTGTACTTCCCCGCCGCGCCCGGAGCCGGGTTTCGCAGTGCGGAAGCGACTTGGTGCCGCGCGCCTTCCCCACCGCGCCCCGAACCGGACTCCGCGGCGGGGAAGCCAGTCGACCGCCTGCCACTTCCCCACCGCGCCCCGAACCAGATTCCGTAGCGCGGAAGCCACTCAACCGCCTGCCGCCGCCGCGCCCCGAGCCGGACTCCGCAGCGGGGAAGCCACTCAGCCCCGCGCCCCTTCCCGAAGCAGATTCCGCAGCACGGGAGCCACTCAGCCGTCCGCCCCCGCAAGGTGCCGCAACCCGAGCCGGACTTCGCGACAGGGAAGCCACTCACCGAGCGCCGCCTGCGCCGCCGCGCCCCGAGCCGGATTCCGCGAGGAAGTCACTCGGCCTCCGCATCCCGAACGAGATTCCGCAGCACGGAAGCCGCTCCCCGCGCACCACCTCAACCGCCGCGTATCGAGCGGGATTCTGCGGCGCAGAAGTCGCTCACTTGCCCGCCACTTGCCCGCCGCATCCCGCGGCGGGGAAGCGACTCAGCCGCGCGTCCAGACGACGCCGCGTGCTTCGTACTCGAGCATCTCCTCCAGCCCGGCCGCCGCGTCGGAGCCGAGTTCTCGTTTGACCAGCCACAAGGCCAGGTCGAGCCCGCTGGTGATGCCGCCCGAGGTGACTACGTCGCCGTCGTCGACTACGCGGGCTTTCTTGAGCACCCCGCCCTGCTGGACGAGGGTGTCGGCGGCACCGTGGTGTGTCGTGCACGGACGTCCGCGCACCAGTCCGGCGGCGCCGAGCAGCAGCGTGCCCGTGCACAGCGAGGCCAGGGTCAGACCCTTGCGCGGCGCGGCGGCAAGCGCGTCCGGCAGCACCTTGCGGTCGATCTCCGCCCAGATGCCCGGGCCTTTCCGCTTCGCGTAGCCGCCGCCGGGCACGACGATGATGTCGGCGTCCTGCGGAGACCAGCCCCGTTCGACCTCCACCTTCGTCCCGTACGCCGCGCGCACGACGCCCGGTCCGTCCACTCGCACGTACGAAACGTCCGTCCCGCGCTTCGTGTGCATGCCCGCTGCGGAGAACACCTCGTACGGACCGGCGAAGTCCTGTTCCTCGACGCCGTCGAACAACACGACCTGCACTCGCAACGGCCGCCGCGCCGACGTTGCCCCGGTCGTCGCCTCAGCCTCCGCAGGCAACGCGGCCGCCATCGCCGCTCCGGCCGCCGCCGACCCGCGCAGGAATGTTCTTCGCTCCATGAAAGCCGCCTCTCGCCTGGAAAACCCATCCGGACGAGAAGTCGGTGCACAGCGCCGAAAGTTCTGGCGAATTCAGCCGTATTCGGGACCGGTGGCAGGCGGCTCCGGGCCACACGACCAGAAGTCCCGGCAACTTCAGCCGCGCTCGGGACCAGTGGCCGGAGGCCGCTCCGGGCCACACGGCCAGAAGTCCCAGCAACTTCAGCCGCGCTCGGGACCGGTGGCTGCGGGCCGCTCCGGGTTACGCGACCAGTGCGACCACGATCCCGCGTACAGCGCGGCGGGTTCCGGATGCCCGGCGACCTCCAGCGCGAGCACCACCGACGACGCCGTGACGCCCGAACCGCAGTAAGCGCCGACCGGAACTCCGCTGGTCAAGCCGAGCGAAGCGAACCGCTCGGCGAGCTCGGACGGCGACTTCCAGCGGCCGTCCGCACCGGCGTGCTCGGACGACGGCGCGCTGACCGCACCGGGGATGTGCCCGGCCCGCGGGTCGACCGGCTCGGTCTCGCCGGTGTAGCGGACGTGCGCCCGCGCGTCGAACAGCACTCCTTCGCGCGCGAGCGCCGCCGCGTCGTCCGCCGACAGGACCGGCATCGCGCCCGGCCGGACCTCGATGTCGCCCGGCTCCGGCGAAGGCGCCTCGGCCGTCACTTCCCGCCCCTCGGCCAGCCACGCTGCGTAGCCGCCGTCGAGCACCGCGACCTCCGGATGGCCGGCCCAGCGCAGCAGCCACCAGGCGCGCGCCGCGACCGAGCCGTCGGCGTCGTCGTAGACGACCACCGGCCGCCCCGCACGGACCCCGGCTTTGCGCAGCTCGCGCTGCAACACGGCCGGGTCGGGCAGCGGGTGGCGGCCGCCCTCGCCGGGCGGCGCGGCCAGCGCCGTGTCGAGGTCGACGAACACCGCCCCGGGCACGTGACCCTCCTGGTAGGACTCCGCTCCCGGAGGTCCGCCCAGCCGCCAGCGGACGTCCAGCACGACGGGACGTTCGCGGTCGGGGAACGCGGCGAGCTCAGCGGGCGAGATCAACGGTCGCATGGCCCCATCCTGCAGGTCCGGACGCGGTTCGCGCAGCACGGCAGGACTTTTCGCCGGGGCCGGGCCGTTACGCCGAGGCGAGCCGTCGCTGTCGGGGCCAACGACTACGATGAGCTACGCGGACGAAGGGGACAGCGTGAACGATCTCATCGACACCACCGAGATGTACCTGCGTACTATCTACGAGCTCGAAGAGGAAGGGGTCGTCCCGCTGCGGGCCCGGATCGCCGAGCGCCTGCAGCAGAGCGGGCCCACCGTGAGCCAGACCGTGGCCAGGATGGAGCGCGACGGGCTGGTCGTCGTCGCGGACGACCGGCATCTGCAGCTCACCGACCACGGCCACGACCTCGCCGTCGCGGTCATGCGCAAGCACCGGCTCGCCGAGCGCCTCCTCGTCGACGTCATCGGCCTCGAGTGGGAGCACGTGCACAACGAGGCGTGCCGCTGGGAGCACGTGATGAGCGAGGCCGTCGAGCGCAAGCTGGTGAAGCTGCTCGACCACCCGACCACGTCGCCGTACGGCAACCCGATCCCCGGCCTCGACAAGCTCGGCGACGGCGATCCCGCGCCGCGCGCCGAGGACGGCCTGGTGCGGCTCGACGAGTTCGCCCGCACCGGCGGCGGCGAGGTGGAGATCCGCCGCATCGCCGAGCACGTGCAGCTCGACGAGTCGCTGCTCACCGAACTGCGGACGGTCGGGATCGTGCCCGGCGGGCTCGTCACGGTCGGCAAGGCGTCCGGCGGCAGCGCGACCGTCGAGGTCAAGGGCACCGAGACCACGGCGCAGGTGTCCACCGCGGCGCTGCACGCCGTGCTGGCGCTCGCCAAGTGACCCCGGCGACCGACGCGGCGCGCGCGTTCCAGGACGTCCACGGGCGGGCCCCGGCAGGCGTGTGGTCCGCGCCGGGCCGGGTGAACCTGATCGGCGAGCACACCGACTACAACGACGGTTTCGTGCTGCCCTTCGCGCTCCCGCACCGGCTGGCCGCGGCCGCGTCCCCGCGCGAGGACGGCAAGCTCCAGGTCGCCACCCTCGGCGACGACGGGCAGCTGCAGCACTCCGGACCGCACGACATCGCCGCGCTCGAACCGGGTTCGGTCGACGGATGGGCCGCGTATCCCGCCGGCGTGGCGTGGGTGCTGCGCGACCAGGGCTACGCGGGCGGCGCCGACGTGGTCATCGCCGGCGACGTGCCGTCCGGGGCGGGGCTTTCCTCCTCTCACGCGCTGGAATGCGCGGTTTCGCTGGCTTTGCTGGGCGTCGCCGGGGTGGAACTCGAGGACGGCGGGGCGGGCACTCCCGCGCGCCCGGAGATCGCGCGCTGGGTGCAGCGGTCGGAAAACGACTTCGTCGGCGCGCCCACCGGGCTGCTCGACCAGACGGCGTCGCTGTGCTGCGAGGACTCGCGGGTGCTGTTCCTCGACGTCCGCTCGGGCGAGATGGAGCAGGTCCCGTTCCCGCTCGCCGAGGCCGGGCTCCGGGTGCTGATCATGGACACCCGCACCAAGCACTCCCACACCGACGGCGGCTACGGCGCGCGGCGGCGCGGCACCGAGCGCGCGGCGGAACTGCTCGGCGTGAAGGCGCTGCGCGACGTCACGCTCGACGGGCTGGAGGCGGCCCTCGCGCAACTGCCCGAGGAGCTGGTTCCGCTGGTGCGCCACGTGGTCACCGAGAACCAGCGGGTGCTCGACGTGGTCGCGTTGCTGCGCGAGAAGAAGCTCGCCGAGATCGGGCCGTACCTCGACGCCTCGCACGTGAGCATGCGCGACGACTACCGCATCTCGACGCCGGAACTGGACCTCGCGGTCGATTCGGCCCGTTCGGCCGGGGCGCTGGGCGCGCGGATGACCGGCGGCGGGTTCGGCGGCTCGGCGATCGCGCTGGTCCGCGACGAGGATCTGGACGAAGTTCGCACCGCGGTCGAAACCGCCTGCGAGCAGGCCGGATTCCGTCGTCCGCGGATGTTCACGGCGGTGCCGTCGCGCGGCGCGGGCCGCGACGAGTCCTGATTTCCGGAGCAACCCCCGGAGGGTCCGTCGCGTCGTGGTGAGGGGAGACTGAGCCGCAGAGTCGCCGCTCCTCAGCAGAAAGGCCTTGACGTGACGGACCAGCAAAGCCCCCTGAAGCTCATCGTGACGGGCGGCGCGGGGTACGTGGGCAGCGTGTGCGCCGCCCGCCTCATCGAAGCCGGTCACCAGGTCACCGTGGTGGACGACCTGTCGACCGGGCACGCGGACGCGGTGCACCCGCAGGCGCGCTTCGTCGAGGGCGACGCCGCCGAGGCAGCCGCGGACCTGCTCGGCGAAGGCTTCGACGGCGTGTTGCACTTCGCGGCGAAGTCGCTGGTGGGCGAATCGATGGCCGACCCGGCGAAGTACTGGGAAGGCAACGTGGTGACCTCGCTGCGGCTGCTGGAGGCGATGAAGAAGCACGGCACGCCGCGCCTGGTGTTCTCCTCCACCGCCGCGACCTACGGCGAGCCGGACGTGTCGCCGATCCCGGAAACGGCCCCGACGCAGCCGACCAACACCTACGGCGCCACGAAGCTCGCCATCGACCACGCGATCACCAGCTTCGCCCGCGCCCACGGCATCGCCGCGGTCAGCCTGCGCTACTTCAACGTGGCCGGCGCGTACGGCGCATACGGCGAACGGCATGCCACCGAAACCCATCTCATTCCTCTCGTCCTCCAGGTCGCCACCGGCGACCGCGAACACATCTCCATCTACGGCGACGACTACCCGACGCCCGACAAAACGGCCGTCCGCGACTACATCCACGTGGTCGACCTCGCCGACGCCCACCTCCTCGCCCTGCGCCACGCCGTCGAGGGCGAGCACCGCATCTACAACCTCGGCAGCGGCACCGGGTTCTCGGTGCTGGAAGTCGTCGAGGCGTGCCGCCGGGTCACCGGGCACGCGATCCCCGCCGTCGTGGCCCCGCGCCGCGCCGGGGACCCGTCGGTGCTGGTCGCCTCCAGCGACAAGGCCAACGGCGAACTCGGGTGGACGCCCAAGCTGACCGACCTCGACGGGATCGTGTCGGACGCTTGGCAGTTCACCCAGTCGCGTCGTTCCTGACGGCTTTTTCGGGCCGTGCTTCGGTCCGGGGCGGGATTCGGGTGGATCCCCGCTCCGGAGCCGTTGCGGGGAGTAACCGGCATCGGCCTGGCTCGCCGTCGCGGACGCTGACAGTCCACTCAGGACTGATCAGCGCGGTGCTGCGGGAGGGATTTCAGTTCGAGCACGTCCGCGAAGGCCGCACTGTCTCGGCACGATGCATGCCACTCAGCGCCGCCGGGATTTCCAGAATCCTCGCCCCGCCACCGCGGTGACGAAGCCTTCGACTCGGGCCCATTCCCCGGCGGCGGTGCCGACGGTTCGGGCGAGGGCGACGGCTGCACCGGCCCGATGCCGCCGGAGGGGTGCGCTGCTCTGCTCGCCACCTCTGGCAGAACCGGTGCCGAACAGAGCAGCGCCGGGACTTCCCTGAACGCACGCCTCACGCTGCGGCGACGGACCGATACATCACGGGTTCACGCCCGCTCTGCTCACCTCCTCCGGCACACCAAGCGCCAAACAGAGCAGCGCCAGGACTTCTCGTCCCCTCACCACAGCGACAAACCGATACCTCACGCTCTCCACCCCGCCTCAGCCACAGCAGGCACCAAGCAAAGCAGCGCCAGAACCACGCCGAACACACGCCGACGCCGCGGTGAGAAACCGATACATCACGGGCTCATGCCAGCTCTCCACACCGCCCCGGCACACCAGGCGCCAAGCAAAGCTGCGCCAGAACCTCCCCGAACACACGCCGACGCCGCGGCGACGGACCGTTACATCACGGGCTCGTGCCCACTCACCGCTCCGGGCACGCCTGGTGCCAAACAAGACCAGCGCCGGGACTTCTCCGAACACTCAACGCCGTGATGAACCGGTTCGGCTCGGGTTCATGGCCGCTCTCCGCACCGTTCGGGCAGAACGGAAGCCAAACAAGGGTCGCAGCTCCAGCTCATGTCCGCACTCCACCCTTACGACGGCCGTAAAGACCGGCCCGTCGCCCACGACCGGGATGGCCGTCGAGCATGGTCATTCCATCTCCGTCGGCGGCTCGGATCTTCGGCCTGGACCCGGCTCGTCGGCATCCGGCTCCGGTGGCGGGGACAATCCGAGATCCGCCGCGGTGCTGAAGTCGGCTAGGCCGGTCAGTTTCGCCGGGTCCGTGCCGATGTTCCAGGCCGCCTGCAACAGCTGCGCCACCAAATGCTCCGGGTCGGCTTCCACCGCGTTCGCCAGGGCCATCCCGGCGAGCGCGCCTTCCCCGCGCATCAAGGCGGTGTAGCCGAGATGCATCGCGGCTTCGGCTCGGTGCGGCGGGGGCAGTTCGCGGACCAGCGTCAGCCATACCTCCTCCGCCTCGCGGGTCAGGGACGTGTGCGGCGGGACGGCGAGGGCTAGGCAGGCGTCGCGGACCGGGGTGAACATCAGTGCGTGGGCGAGGCGGACAGCTTGGTCGTCGTCGGGAGGGCCCGCACCTCGGCGTTGGCGGAGGAACGCGTCACGGAGTTCGGTGACTGCGGCGTTCAGGACATCGCTCGACGACATTCCGGGGCGGTACAACGGTTCCGGGCAGGACGCCAACAGCTCAGCGCGGCGGGCGATCGCTTCCGGGCAGCGCGGTTCGAGCACCGCAGCCAGTTCTTCGCGGCTGCGGAAGACTACGAACCCAGCCTCGGTGGTCGCGGCGGCGATGACGGTTTCCTGCGGATCGGGCAGAACACCGCTGCAGTCGGGATCCCGGTAGCACGACCAAGGTGCACCGGGTTCGATCTCGGGGGTCCACAGGGCGTGGAACAGGCGGAGGTGGTGCCGTTTCAGGCCGCGCTCTAGCTCGGCTACGAAGGTTCTGTGGGGTGGACCGTTGTCATCTCCTGAACCGCCGACGATGACGACGGTGACACCGTTGTGCTCGTGGTCGTCGAAGCGTGGGATGAGCGCATCCGCTTGCTGTGCTTGAAGTTCTCGCGGCGGAAGGTCCGCACGCAGCATCAGGCCGATCGTCGTGCCGGGGACGCGGTGGCCCAGCAGGACGAGGGATTCGGCGGGGCGGAAGCCGAGCAGGTACGGGAGCGAGGCGATGAGGTCGGCCGGGTTGCTGAGGGTGGCCCGGGAGATGCCGGGCGGCGTCGAGGTGGTCACGCCTCCACTGTGCGCCGCGAGCCGGCGAATCGGGGCCGGCTAAGCAAATCTGTGGACGGCAGCAGGCGGTTGTGGACAACCGGGTCGAGGGTGGGGACAACTCGCGGAAATTGTCGGTGGGGTGTGCATCGGCGAGCAAAGTCCACAGTAGACACAGCGCTGCCGGGGCCGGACCGGGCCCCGGCAGCGCTGGCGAAAACCGATCAGCCGCAGTGTTCGAACGGGCTCTCGTACGACGAAGAGCCGACCGAACCGCCCCACTTGACGCAGGTGGAACCGGCGATCTTCTTCACCGGGCCGGCGTAGTAGGTGAAGCTCCCCGAGTCGGTCGCCCTGGTCGAGCCCTGCACTTCAAGGAACGCCGAGACCGGGCTGGCCGTCCCGAGGGAAACCGCCTTCAGGGTCGTCACGCAGTTCTCTTTGGAGGTCGAGTTGTACAGCAGGTACGCGGTGCCCGCCGTCCCCAGCGCCTGCTGGTCGATCACCGAAAAGCCCGACCCGCACACCTGGGTCGCCGAGTACGGGTTGCCGCCGCAGCCGTTCTTGCTCGTGAAGTCCTTCTTGCCGTAGTACGGCACCGCGACGCCGTTCAGCACGGCCTTCTGCGTCACGCCGTTCAAGTTCTCTTCGAAATGCAGGTGCGGGCCGGTGACCCCGCCGGTGGCGCCTGCCTTGCCGATCTCCTTGCCCTGCCCGACGCTCTGGCCCACCGAGACTTCCTGCTCGGACAGGTGCGCGTACCGGGTCCGCCAGCCGCCGCCGTGGTCCAGTTCGATCCAGCGGCCGTAGCTGGTGCTGCCCTCGTTCGCGACGCGGGTGACCGACCCGGGCGCGGCCGCGAGGACCGGCATGCCGGTGATGCCGGACTTCTGGAAGTCGACCGCGTTGGCCGGGTTGTGGCCGCTGAAGGTCGCCGCGGTGACCGTGACGCCGCACTTGAACGGCACCTGGAAGTTGGGGGCCGCGGACGCCGTCGACTGGGCGGCGAGCGTCAGGCCGCACGCGGGCAAGGCCACCGCGGCCGCGACCGCCGCGAACCGTCTCAATCTGGACATGGGGCGTACCTCCTGGTGGGGGAAATGTCCGACGCCCTCCAGCCAAGCCCGAGCCAGTACATTTTCCGTACAAGACGACACGGGAGGGCCCATGGGCACACCGGCGGCCTCGCTCGCCAGGGCGCGGCGGCGGTTCGAGGGCGCCGACTGGGTGCGCTGGGGCGTGCTCGCCGTGCCGCCCCTGTTCGCGATCCCGAAAGCGCACGCCTGGACGTGGCCGCTGATCGGGCTGATCCTCGTGCTATCCGTCCCGGCGCTCTGGCTCACCCGCGAGTCGAAGCCGCGCTGGCTGATGCCCGCGACCATGATCGCCGTGGTGACGGCCGCCGGTGCGCTCTGGATCCTGCAGCCGAGCAGCTGGACCTCGACGACGATGTTCGGCGCGGCGTTCTACACCCTGCGCGTGTCCGGCCGGCTCGCCGCAGGAATCGCGCTCGCCCTGGCCTCCGCGGCCATCCTCGTCTGGTCGATCCGCTACGACCTCGACTGGCTGAACGCGGTCGCCCTCTTCGCGATCCTCGTCGTGATGGTCCTGCTCGCCGCCAACCGCCGGAGCCGCGCGGAGCGGCTGGAACAGACCGAACTCGCGCTCGCCCGCGCCCAGACCGCCAGCGAGGAGCACGCCCGCGCGGCCGCTCTCGCCGAACGCGCCCGCATCGCCCGCGAGCTGCACGACGTCCTCGCGCACTCCCTCGCCGGTCTCGCGCTCAACCTCCAGGGCGCGCGCCTGATGCTGGTCCGCGACGGTGCGAGCGAAGAGTCTCTCGCGCAGATTGAACGCGCGCAGAAGCTTGCGACGGACGGTCTCGCCGAAGCACGCAAGGCCGTCGCCGCGCTGCGCGAAGACGCCGTACCCGTCGAGCGCGCGGTCTCGGACCTTCTCGCCGCGTACCGGCTCGACACCGGCTCTCGCGCCGACCTGACGATCGAAGGCGAACCGCGCGAGCTAGACGCAGCCGTCGGCACAACGCTCGTACGCGCCGTACAGGAAGCCCTCGCCAACTCGCGCAAACACGCGCAAGGCCCCGCCGTCGACGTCACGGTGGCCTTCGACAACGACAAAGTCGACTTAACGATCATCGACCACCAAGGCCGCCGTCCGCCGGAGCCGCCGTCGCCGGGATACGGTTTGCGCGGCATGGGCGAACGGGTCGCACTGTTGAACGGGAAGCTCGAATGCGGCCCTGGGGAGGACGGATGGCGGATTCAGCTGACGGTGCCGGCGTGACGCTGCGCGCGGTGCTAGCCGACGACCAGGCTGTAGTGCGCGAAGGGCTCGTCACGCTCCTCGGGTTGCTGCCTGGCATCGAGGTGGTCGGCGCGGCCGCAGACGGCGTACAGGCTCTCGAACTTGTCGCGGAGCACCAGCCGGACGTACTGCTCGTCGACCTGCGCATGCCCAACCGCGACGGCGTCGAGACGACCGAACTGGTTCGCGCGCAGCATCCGAAGACCGAGGTAGTCGTCCTCACCACGTACGCCGACGACGACTCCCTGCTCGCCGCGCTCAAAGCCGGTGCCCGCGGCTTCCTCACCAAGGACACCGATGCCGAAGCGATCGCCCGCGCGCTCCGCTCAGCGGCGGCTGGCCAGTCCACTGTGGACGGCGAGCTTCAGCGACGGCTGGTGGCCGCCGCGACCAGCCGCGCGCCGGTGCGCACGAAGGAGCTGGAAGGCCTCACCGCGCGCGAAGTCGAGGTGTTGCGGCTGATCGCCGCCGGTCTGTCGAACACGGAGATCGCGCGCACCCTCGTGGTCAGCGAGGCGACGGTGAAAACGCACGTCAATCACCTGTTCTCCAAGGCCGGTCTGCGCGACCGCGCCCAGGCCGTCGCCTTCGCCTACCGCGCCGGGATCGCCGAGTAGAACGCCTTCTTCCCGCCGACGATCGGCAACGTCACCGTCGTCCCGGTCAGATCGAGCGACAGCCCGGC
The DNA here is from genome assembly GCF_002796545.1 of Amycolatopsis sp. AA4. Taxonomy (GTDB): domain Bacteria; phylum Actinomycetota; class Actinomycetes; order Mycobacteriales; family Pseudonocardiaceae; genus Amycolatopsis. The sequence goes on along the minus strand of NZ_CP024894.1, from coordinate 2,060,762 downwards.
GCCCGGCTGCGGCCGCAGCGTGAAGTCGTGGTCGCTGGAGGCCAGCACGAACTCCAGGCGATGCCCGGCGGCCACGACGTAGTCCTTCGGCATCAGCGAAACCTCGATGCGGTACCGCTGTCCGGGGGTGATCGGCGACGTGACCGACGGGCTGATCCGGTTCTGCGGATCCGTCCAGCCGCGGCTGATCACGTGCGAGGTGCCGTCCGGCGCCCGGTCCAGCAGCACCGCGGTGACGTTCGCGGCCGGGCGGTCGAACGACAGCCGCAGTTCGGCTTTCGCCGTGCCCGACAGCCGGACCGGCGCCGTGGCCGCGGAAGTGCGGTAGCGCAAGCGGTTCCCGGACGACGCCGCGTCGGCGAGCTGTTCGATCTTCTTGCTCGCGTCGTCGGCCAGCGATTCGACGGTCGGACGGCCGGGCACCGGGTGCCGGTCGAGCGCCCCGGTCGAACGTCCGCCCGGCCACGGGTGCAGTTCGACGTCCGAGGTGCCCGGGGCGGGCCATTCGGCCTCGTCGACCCACGTTTTGTCCTCGCGCTGGATGGTCGCCTTCGGCTCGCGCTCGATCCCGTTGTCGACCCCGTAGAGATAGTGCGACATCCACTTGTTCAACGTCGTGAGCCAGACGTCGCGGCGCAGCGAAATCGGGTCCGCGTGGCCGGATTGGTGCAGCCAGATCTTGTGCTCGACGCCGTGCTTCTTCAGCGCTTCGTACCACGTCGCGACCTGCTCGGTCTTCACGTTCCAGTCGTTCAGACCATGCACCGCGAGCACCGACGCGTGCACCTTGCCGACGTCGTTGCGGTAGTTCCGCACGTCCCAGAACTGGCTGTAGTCCCCCGTCACGCGGTCTTGCGCGGCAGTGAGACCGTCGATGACCGGACGGCAGATCTGCTGGTCAGCGCGCGAGTAGACGTAGCCGGCGAGCACGTCCGTGTCCTCGCCCTGGTATCCGCCGGGAGCCACGACCGCGCCGGCATTGCGGTAGTAGCCGTACCAGCTCGAAATGGCAGCGATCGGCACGATCGTTTCGAGCCCTTCGACGCCGGTGCTGGCGACCGCGTTGGGCAGCGTGCCGTTGTACGACACGCCCATCATGCCGGTCTTCCCGGTGCTCCAGCTCGCCGTGACGGGCGCTCCGGCCTGGTCGTGCGCGGAAGCGCGGCCGTTCAGCCAGTCGACCACCGAGCGCGCGCCGATCGTCTCGTTCACGTCGCCGGTCGTCGGACAGCCGGTGGACAAGCCGGTGCCGAGCGATTCGCCGTACACGACAGCGAATCCGCGCGCGGTGAAGTAATTCTGGTAGCTCCAGCCGATCGGCGACGCGACGTGCGGGCCAGGCACGTACAGCTCGGTGTCGACGTTGTGGTTCGGTACGTCGTTGCCGCCCGCGAAATACGGGCTCGCTTCGTACACGACGGGCACCTTCATGCCCTGCTCCGTGGCGCGCGGACGCACCACCTGCGCGTGTACGAGGTCAGGCTTGCCGTCGTGGTCGCTGTCGACGGGCGCGGTGACCCAGACGTCCTCGCGGATGACGTCAGCCGGATCGAAGACCGGCTGTGCTTGGCCGTCGGTGAAAACCGGCGCGGGCGGCGAAGCCGCTTCAGCGACCGCGGGCACGGACAACGTGGCCACTGCGACGAAAACGGCAGCGACCCGAGCGGCAACTCCCACCAGAACCCCCAAGCTGGACGAAGCAGGCGAGCAAGTTGAGACTTCCGTCAACCGCAAGTCGCGTCAACCGACTAACGTCGGAGCCATGGACGCACCGATAGTCACGGTCACGGTCTATCCGCAGCACGCGCGCGTCACCCGCCGCTGTCAGGTCACTCCGGCCGACGGGTCCCGCGTAGAGATCACCGGTCTCCCCCTGTCGCTCGACGCTGCTTCGGTGCGTGTGAGCGGCGCGGGCGACGCGTTGGTCACGGGCGTCGACGTCGCGTACGCACAACACGCCGCGCCCGCGGACCCGACGCTGCGCGCGCTCGTGGAGCAGCGTCGCGAGGCACAAGCGACTGTCGACGAAGTCGCGGACGACGAGAGCGCAGCAGCAGCGCGCGTCGATCTGTTGACCGGCGTGTCGCGACGCAGCGGAGCAAGCTTCGCGAAAGCGTTGGCTGGCGGCGACGCGGAACCGGCGCGCGTCCAGGAAGTGAGCGAAGCGCTCAGCACGCAGTTAGCCGTGGCGCTCAAGGAACGTCGCGCGCTCGCCACGAGGCTGGAGCGGTTGCGCGAAGACCTCGCCGCGCTCGACCGGCAGATCGAAACGCGCAGCACACAGTCCGAACAGGACAGTTCAACCATCGTGGTGGAGCTGGAATCCCCAGCCACCGCCGAAATCGAACTGTCCTATGTGGTCCCCGGCGCGCGCTGGGAACCGGGCTACGACGTCCGCGTACGCGGCACCGACGTCACCGTCACCTCCTACGGGCTGGTCAGCCAGCACACCGGCGAGGACTGGCCGGAATGCGAGCTGACGCTGTCCACCGCGCGCCCGGCGAACACCGTCGTGATCCCGGAACTCCAGCCCTGGTACCTGGATCGACAGCAACCGGAGCGCCGCTCGATGATGCCGCCCGCGCCCGCCGCGATGGCGGCGTACGGCGGTGCCGCGCCCGCAGGTCGGGACGGCTTCGCCGCGCACGTCGCCGAAGTCGAGCAAGGCGCCACCGCGGTCACCTTCCGCCCCGCCCGCCCGGTCGCGATCCCGTCCGGCGCGCAAGGCCACCGGACCACGCTCGCCCAGCTGGACTTCACCGCTGAGCTGGATTACGTCACCGCGCCGACGCAGGCCGAAGAGGCATATCTGCGCGCGAAGGTGGTCAACACCGGCGAGCACACGCTCCGCGCCGGTCGCGCCGCGGTGTTCCACGAAGCCGAATTCGTCGGCAGCACGCACCTGGAACTGTGGGCACCGGGCGAGGAACGCGAACTCGCGCTCGGCGTCGACGACCGGATCCGCGTCGAGCGAGAACTGGTCAAGCGCAGTGCCAGCAAGGCGACCTTCTCCGCGCAACGCCGCCGCGAAGCCGACTACCTGACCACGGTGACCAACCACAGCCCGCGCGAAGCCGTCGTGGCCGTGCTCGACCAAGCCCCGGTCTCGCGGGACGACGCGATCACCGTAAGAGACCTGCGGCTCAGCCCGGAGCCGGTCGAGCGCACCGAACTGGGCCAGTTCACCTGGCGGCTCACGATCGCGCCCGGGGCGTCCGCGACGGTTTCGCTCGGCTACCGGGTGGACGTCGCGAAGGGCGTCGAACTCAGCGGCTGGCGCGAGTGAGGCGTCAGCCCTGGGAGATGTAGGCCTCCAGCTGTTCCTGGCTCTGTTCCAGCTGCTCCATCCGGATCTTCACCACGTCGCCGATGCTCACGATGCCGGCGAGGCGCCCGCCGTCGAGCACCGGCACGTGCCGGATCCGCCGTTCGGTCATCACGACGCTGAGCCGGTCCACCGGATCGTCCGGGGTGCAGCTGGCGACCATGGTGGTCATGATGTCCGCGACCGGCCCTTCGAGGACCGCGGGACCGTGGTCGTTGAGCTTGCGCACGACGTCGCGTTCGGACACGATCCCGGCGATCCCGCCTTCGGCGTCCACGACGACCATCGCGCCGACGTTGTGCCGGGCGAGTCCCGCCAGCAGCTCGGCGACCGTCGTCCCCGGCGACACAGTGGCGACCGTCGCGCCCTTGCGCTGAAGCACATCCGCGATCCGCATGGCGATGCCCTCTCCTCGGTGAGTCGGGTCACCCCAGGTTAGGGCCCCGCCGCCGACTGCGAAAGTCCAGCGGGACGCGTCCGTTCGTGGTAACGCGTTCCTCCGTCGAACACCCGGCGCAACCGGGCGAGGCCGGGCCCGATCTCCTCCGCCGCGATCGCGCCGTAGCCGAACAGCAGCCCGTGCCGCCGTGCCGACACGGAGAAATCGCCGAGCGAGAACAGCCGGACGCCCGCCTCGGACGCCTTCCGCGCGAAGCCGCGCAGATCCCGGTCCGCCGACGCGCTCAGGTGCAGCCCCGCCGACGCGGGAACCGGTTCCAGCACGTCGCCGAATTCGGCCCGGAGGCGGACGACGAGGAGGTCGTGCCGGGCGCGGTAGATACCGCGCATCCGGCGGACGTGCCGGGCGAACCCGCCTTCGGCGAGGAACGCCGCGACCACCGCTTGCTCGATGCCCGGGGAATGCCAGTCGGCGAGGTATTTCGCCTTCACGATCGCCTCGGCGAGAGCGGGCGGCGCGGCGAGGAAACCCAGTCGCAGCGCGGGCGACAGGACCTTCGAGAACGAGCCGACGTAGACCACCCGGCCGTGGGAATCCAAGCTGTGCAACGGTTCCAGCGGTCGCCCGGAGTAGCGGAACTCGGTGTCGTAGTCGTCCTCGACCACGACCGCTCCGTTGTCCTCGGCCCAGTCCAGCAGCGCTCGCCGGCGAGACGGCGACATCGCGACCCCGAGCGGGTACTGGTGCGACGGCGTCACGTGCACCAGCCGCGTGCCGGGCGGAATCGCGTCGACCACGAGGCCCTCGTCGTCCACCGGGACCGGCGCGACGCGCACCCCGAGCGTGCCCAGGAGCAACCGCGGCGGCGGGTAGCCGGGATCCTCGACCGCGGCCAGGTCGCCGGGCCGCAACAGGACTCGCGCGACGAGGTCGATCGTCTGCTGCGCGCCCGAAGTGATCACGAGGTGGTCCGGGTGCACGCGAACGTTCCGGGACACCGCGAGGTGCCGCGCGAGTTCGGTCCGCAGCCGGGGATCGCCTTGCGGTTCGCCGTACGTCATCAGCTCCGCGCGGGAACTGCGCAACGCCTGGGTCGTCAGCCGTCGCCAGGTGTCGAACGGAAACAGCCGCACATCCGGCACCCCGGCACGGAAATCGAACTCCGGCGCGGTGGTGAACGCTTTCGGCGGCGCGGGCACGTCTGTCCACTCTGGACGCGGCTGGACGCCCTCCGCGGGCCCCGCCGGTTCGGCGGGCCGGGGCGCGGCGCCGGCCCGCACGTAGGTACCCGCTCCGACCCGTCCGGTGAGGAATCCTTCCGCGGTGAGGCGTTCGTACGCCGCGGTGACGGTGGTGCGCGAAACGGCCAGCCGGTGCGCCAGTTCCCGGGTCGGCGGCAGCACGTCGCCGTCGCGCAGCCGCCCGTCGAGCACCGCTTCGCGGATCTGGCGGTAGATCTCGTCACGATGGCCGCGGGTGCCGGACAGGTCGAGGTGCAGGTCCACGCGTCCAGCCTAGATTGGTCCACCGCAGTTGGCTCCGCTTTGGCTCTCTTCCTGGACCGATCCGCCGGTTAGCGTGAGCCCATGACCACGTTCGACCTCGACCGGCAGTCCCTGCTCGTCCTCGACCCGATCGTCTCGAAGCTCACCCCGGCGGATCTCGACCGGCCCACGCCGTGCGCTGGCTGGACGCTCGCCGACCTGCTCCGCCACCAAGTCAGCGAAAACCACGCCTTCGCCGAAGCCGCGCGCAACGGCTCCGCGAAGGACTGGGACAGCGGTCAGCTCGGCGAAGACCCGTACGCCGCGTACGCAGCTTCGGTGACCGACTACCTCGCCGCGTACGGCGAAGCCGACGTCGCGGAACGCCAGATCGCCATCAACACCTTCGGCACCTTCCCGGGCACAGTCGCGATCGCGATGCACCTCGTCGACACCGTCGCGCACGGCTGGGATATCGCCAAGACCCTCGACGTCGCCTACGACCCGGTGCCCGAAGCAGTGCACGCCGCGCTGCAGTTCGCCCTCATGATCCCGACCGATCCGGAGGAACGCGTCGAGCGCGGGACCTTCGCGCCGGTGGTGCCCGTCAGCACCGACGAAAGCGAACTGGACCAGTTCCTCGGCCTGCTGGGCCGCGACCCGCAGTGGCGCGTCAGCTGACCTTGTCCGCCGGGGCCGACCAGGTGTCGCAGGCGGCCGGGCCGGCTCCGGTGTACCCGGCCTTCGCCCAGGCCAGCTGGTTCGCGCGGGTGCCGTGGTCGCCGCTGTCGTCGGCGCGGCCGTAGTCGGCGACGGCGGCGTTCGCGGTGGCCCGGCTGATCGAACCGCGGTCCGCCGCGGCGTTGAGGAACAGCGCGCCGAAGCAGTTCGCCTGCAGTTCGATCCGGCGTACGACCGCCTTGTCCGCGTCGCTGCTCGGCTCCGGCGAACCCATCTCCGTGCTCGCCGCGTCGAGGATGCCGCTCTCGCGCTGGACGTGATGGCCGTACTCGTGCGCAAGCGTCGCCAGGTGCCGCGCCCGGCTCAGCCCGGCGTCCGACAGCATCCACTCGGTAGGCGCGTAGATGGTGGCGTCGCCGCCGCAGTAGTACGCGACCGCTTCGTTCTTGGACGGCGCGTTGCCGCACGCGCTGGTCTTCGGCAGCGTGACCGACACCTTGACCGGCAGGTTCGGCTCGTCCGCCTTGTCCAGCGCGGGCTGCCACGCCTGCTTCAAACAGCCCACGAGCGCCGTGTAGAAGGTCTTGAGCTGCTCCGCGTCGCGGCTCAGGTCCGGCAGGTCGCACGCCACGCGACCGAGCGCGACCCCGTCGGCCAGCAGCGGATTGCCGCTCAGCTTGCGCACTGGTTTCGCGTCCTGGCGATCCGGCATCGCGTCGGCGTCCGGGGCCGCGATCGCGTGCCCGGACAGCTCGTGCGGCACCGCGGCCATCAGCGCGAGCGTGACCGCGACAATGGCCGCCGCGGCGACCGCGCCCAGCGCTTTGCCCGGTTTCCGGCGCGGCGGCGGTGGCTGCGGCGCGGGCGGAGGCCACGGGCCTCCGGCGTGATACGTCATTCCTCCCCCTCCCGGCCAGCATACGGAGGCCGCGCGCCGGCCTGGATCACGAAACGGGAACGCCGGGCTCCTGGCCTGATCCGCGACGGACAGCGAGACTGGACGGCATGACTGTCGAAGATCCGTACCTGTGGCTGGAAGACGTGACGGGCGACGAGGCGCTCGAATGGGTCCGTTCGCGCAACGCGGAGACGCTGGACGCGCTCACCGCGAGCGAGAGGTTCGGGCAGCTGCGGGACTCGATCCGCGAGGTGCTCGACGCGGGCGGGCGGATCCCGTACGTCGTGCGCCGGGGAACGCACTACTACAACTTCTGGCAGGACGCCGACCACCCGCGCGGGCTGTGGCGGCGCACCACGCTGGAGCAGTACCGCACCGCCGAACCGGACTGGGAAATCCTGCTCGACGTCGACGCGCTGGCCGCGGCCGAGGACGAGAACTGGGTTTGGAAGGGCGCCGCGGTGCTGCGTCCCGGGCACCGGCTCGGCCTGGTCCAGCTGTCGCGCGGCGGCGCGGACGCGACCGTCGTGCGCGAGTTCGACCTCGACGCGCACGAGTTCGTGGAGGGCGGTTACACCCTGCCGGAGGCGAAGCACCGGATCGGGTGGATCGACGCCGACCGGGTGTACATCGGAACGGACTTCGGCCCGGGCTCGCTCACCACGTCCGGCTATCCGCGGCTGGTGAAGGAATGGCGGCGCGGCACCCCGATCGAGGAAGCGACGCTGGTCGCCGAGGGCAAACCGGACGACGTCGCGATGATGGCGTACCACGACCCGACCGAGGGCTTCGAACGCGATTTCGTGCGCCGGGCGATCGACTTCTACCGCACCGAGCACTTCGAGCGGACGCCGTCCGGACTGACCAAACTGGACCTGCCCGAGGACGTCGAGGTGTCCACGCACCGCGAATGGCTGCTCGTGCACCCGCGCAGCGCGTGGTCCGTCGGCGGCGTCGAGCACCCCGCGGGCACGCTGCTCGCGATCGACTACGACGCGTTCAAGGCGGGCGAGCGCGACTTCACCGCGCTGTTCACCCCGGACGCGCACACCTCGCTGGACTACTACACGTGGACCCGCAACCACCTCCTGCTCGCGACGCTGCACGACGTCAAGTCCGAGCTGCGCGTGCTGACGCCGGGTCCGGACGGCTGGGCCGAGGCGGAACTGGGCGGTGCGCCGGAATTCGGCAGCGCGCAGATCGTCGACACCGAACCGGACGTCGACGACGAGTACCTCGTGGACTCCTCCAGCTACGTCCAGCCGTCCACGCTCACCCGCGGCGTCGTCGGCGGCGACGTCGAGGTGCTGAAGCAGGCTCCGGAGTTCTTCGACGCGACCGGGATCGAAGTCAGCCAGTACTTCGCGACGTCGGACGACGGCACGAAGATCCCGTACTTCGTGGTCCGCCCGCCCGGCGCGGAAAACGGGCCCACGCTGCTGTACGGCTACGGCGGTTTCGAGGTTTCGCTGACCCCTTCGTACGGCGGGGTCATCGGCCGGGCCTGGCTGTCGCGCGGCGGCACGTACGTGGTCGCGAACATCCGCGGCGGCGGCGAGTACGGCCCGGAATGGCATATGCAGGCGGTGAAAGAGAACCGGTACAAGGCGTACCAGGACTTCGCCGCGGTCGCGCGCGATCTCGTCGCGCGGGGCATCACGACGAAGGAACGGCTCGGCATCCAGGGCGGCAGCAACGGCGGGCTGCTGATGGGCGTCATGCTCACCAGCTACCCGGAGCTGTTCGGCGCGATCGTGTGCCAGGTGCCGTTGCTCGACATGAAGCGCTACCACCTGTTGCCGGCCGGGGCGTCGTGGATGGCCGAATGGGGTGACCCGGACGTTCCGGAAGAGTGGGAGTACATCTCGAAGTACTCGCCGTACGAGAAGGTTTCGGCGGACGGCGACTATCCGCCGATCCTGGTCGTCACCTCCACCCGCGACGACCGCGTGCATCCCGGGCACGCGCGCAAGATGGTCGCGCGGATGCGGGAACAGGGCCACGACGTGGAGTACTTCGAGAACATCGAAGGCGGCCACGGAGCGGCGGCGGACAACGAACAGCTCGCGTTCCGTTCGGCCGTCGCGTACGAATTCCTCTGGTCGAAGCTTTCCTAGACCAGGTCCCGGGGCCGCGCCCGCACGCGCGGCCCCGGGCGGATCGCCGGTCCTTTGCGGACCTCCGCGAGCGCGCGCTCGAACCGGGCCCAGGCGTCGGTGACGAACGCGAGCCACGGCGTGCCTAGCCGCCGCAATGCGCGTCCGTGGCCGACCAATACGCCGCCGGTTTCGAGGATCGCCCTGGCTCGCCACCTCAGGCTCGCGACGATTCGCTGCCGCCGCAACCGGTCCACGTGAAAGCCGAGCCGCCGTTCCAACCCCGCGAACACGCGCGCGGCCACGTCCGTGGTGACCGGGTCGCGCGTGCCGTCCCGCAACGCGCGGTAATAGCCGAGCGCGAGCACGTCGGAGATCAGCTGGCTCATCACGTCGCTTTTCCCCGGCGGACCGGCGGTTTCCAGCAACCGGGCGACGAGCCGCTGGTCCTCCGCGGTCGCCTCGTCCGGCGGATTCCGGAACCGCCGGACGCTGCGCGCCACCACCGGATCCAGCCGCAGCCCGCTCCCCCACGCCGGCTGCGGCCGGACCTTCCGCCGCCGCGCCTCCGCCTCGAACACCGCACTCCAGTCCACGGCGGTCATGCTGCCGCGCGGATGTGCCCGCGGCGCGGGGAGGATGTGGAGATTCGGTGGAGCTAAGGGAGAAACAGTCCGGCGGCGGCCCAGTGGAACACTTTCGGGTCGCCAAGGCCGGATTCGGTGAGCCATCGCGCGGCCTGATGGGCAGCGTCCTCGTCCTCGATCAGCCCGTGCCGGCCGGGCACGATGCCGGTGGCCGCGCGGACGTCGTCGACCAGACCGCCGAGGCAGCGCCAGGTGTGCCAAAGTCCGCCGTCGTAGCCGACCAGTTCGAACCCCAGCAACTCGCCGGAGGCGCTCGCGCCTCGCTCGATGCGGTTCACCACCACGCTGGTCTCCCGGTCCCAGCCTTCCGCGAGGATTTCGCGGACGATCGGCTCGGCCTCCTCCGGCGAGAGGCCCACCTCGAGAACTTCCAGCCCGGTGTGGCGGGCGAGCACGACGTCGCGGAACCAATCGTCGTGCACTTCCGCGACGCATTCGCTGATCGACACGAATTCGCTGGTTCGCTGCACGGCACGGTAGCCCGCCGACACGAGAGTCACGGCGGCTAGTTTCCTCCCCGGTTCGACCGGATCGTCGCCCGGATCCAGTCGGCGTACGCGGGCACGCTGCTGTACAGCCCCGGCCCGCCCGCACACGCCGCCCGTGCGGCGCCGGGTCCCGACGTGACCCCGATCAGCTCCCACTGCCAGCCGGGTCCACGCCGGATCTGCGGTCCGCCGGAATCGCCGATGCACGCCATCGCTTCGCGCCGAGGGCTCACCGTGCACAACCGCGTCCGGCCCGCATATCCCGGGCCGCATTCGGATTCCGCACCGCGCCGCACGTCCAGCTCCTGCAATCGTTCCGGGAACCGCGCCTTCGTGAAGTCGTACGTGTCGACCGTCGTGCCGAACCCCAGCAAGCGCGTCGGCGTGCCCGGCTCGCCCGGGCGGGAAGCCAGCCGGATCGGCTTCTCGGCGACCGGACGGTCCAGTTTGAGCAACGCGACGTCGTTGCGGTTGAAGGGAACGCTCTCGCTCTGCAGCGCGTAGCCCGGATGCGTGACCACCTGCGCGATCCGCCGCACGGTTCCGCCGGAATTCCGGTGCTCGCTGCCGATCCGGACGGTCCCGTCCGGCGTCACGAGAGCCGAGTCCACGCAGTGCCCCGCCGTCACCACCCACTGCGGGTCGATCAGCGAGCCGCCGCACACCCCGCGGTCGCCGGTCTGGTTGACCCGCTCCGGAATGGAGGTCATGAACGGGTAGCGCTGCGTCGAATCGCCGCCCTTCACGATCGCTTCGGCAGTGCCGGTCGAGAACAGGGCGGCGCACGCCAACGTCACGGCGACCACCCGGCGGCCAGCAGACTTGATCACGGAGAAATCCTTTCGTTCGGCTCCCGGAAAGCCTGCCGGGTCAAGATCATCCGGACCATCCGGTCAGCCGGTCTCCCCGAGGTAGGGCCTGCCCCCGGTCTTGTCTCTGTACCTACTAGTATGTACGGTGAGGTCATGTCCACGAGAGACCAGCTCGTCGCGAGCACTCAGGACCTGCTGTGGGAGCGGGGGTACGTCGGCACCAGCCCAAAGGCGATCCAGCAGCGCGCCGGGGCCGGGCAGGGCAGCATGTACCACCACTTCGCCGGGAAGGCCGACCTGGCGCTCGCCGCGATCCGGCAGAACGCCGCCGATCTGCGCGCCTCCGCCGAAGCCGCATTCGTCCAGGGCACAACGGCAGTCGAGCGTGTTTCCGCCTACCTGCTGCGCGAGCGGGACGTCCTGCGCGGCTGCCCGGTCGGACGGTTGGCGTTGGATCCCGAGATCGTCGCGAACCCGGAATTGCGCGCGCCACTGGAGGAAACGTTCGACTGGCTGCGCGGCCGTCTCGCCGAAGTGCTCGCCGAGGGCATCGCGAACGGCGAACTCCCGGCCGACCTCGAACCCGCGACGACCGCGACCACGCTCGTCGCGGTGCTGCAGGGTGGATACGTCCTCGCCCGGTCGTCCGGGACGGCCGAGCCGTTCGACCAGGCGATCCGCGGCGCACTCGCGCTTCTCGAACGGCGGTGACGGCGGTGTACGCCATGCAGTACGAGATCGACCTGCCCGCCGGATACGACATCGAACACCGGGTCGCGACCCGGGGCCACCGCACCGACGAGTTCCCCGGACTGGGGCTCAAGGCATATCTGGTGCGCGACAACCAGTACGCCCCGTTCTATCTCTGGGCCGACACCGCCGGAATGAGCCGATTCCTTTGGGGCGGCGGCGGATTCGAAGGAATAGTCCAGGATTTCGGCCGACCGCCCGTGCGGCATTGGACCGGTGCGCGCTGCCTGGCCGGTCCCGCACGAGCGAGCACGCCGAAGTTCGCGACCAAACGCGTAGGGCAGTTTCCGGAAGACTTCGACCGCGAACTCGAGCAACTGGCCCGAAACCCGGCTGTGCACACCACCGCGCTGGTCATCGACCCGCGGAGCTGGGAATCCGTGCGCTTCACCCTCTGGACCGCCGCCCCGACCGAGGACGCCGACGTCCAGTACCGCGTGCTTCACCTGTCCCGTCCGAACATCGACCAGTTGAGCTGAGGTCCCCATGCCGCTCGTCCGCATCGACGTGCTGTCCGAACCCAACGCCGACCGCCTGCCCGCCATCGGCGAAGCCGTGCACCAGGCCATGACCGAAACCATCGACGTCCCGGTCGACGACCGGTTCCAGATCATGAACAGCCACGCGCCCGGCCGCTTGCGGTACGACCCGAGCTATTTCGGCGTCCAGCGCGACGACGACATCGTGTACATCGCCATCACGATGCGCGCCGGCCGCACCGACGAGCAGAAAACGGCGCTGTACCGGCGAGCGACCGAACTCATCGCCGAGTCGACCGGGATCGAACCGCGGAACGTCTTCTTCAGCTTGACCGAAAACCACGAGGTGGACTGGTCGTTCGGCGACGGCGTCGCGCAGATGCTGCGCTGACGCCTCCCTGTTGCGTCACAAGAGAATGACGGTGCGCTCGCCGGGTGCGTCCTGGTTCGCCCACGCCGCCTCGACCTGGTCGAGCGGGAACGGACGCGGACGCACGGCCATGCCGCCCGCGGCGATCGCGGCGACCAGCTCGGTGAACTCCCGCTGCATGACCTCCGGTTCCACTGCGCCGAAACCACTGCCGAGGACCCGGAACGCGTTGGAGCGCATCTCGTGCCCGGACAACGTGATCGAGTCGCCGCCCATGCCGCCGATCTGCACCCAGTCGAGCAAGCGAGTGTGCTGAGTACGCGCTCCGAGGACGGCGCGCATGGCGAGTTCGGTCGGCGGCCCCCACACGTAGTCCAGGACCACGTCGACCTCCGCGGCGGCCTCGGCGAACGCGGCCGCGGTGGCGTCCTCGTTGGGAACGAGCTGGACAACCGCGTCCGCGCCGTCTGCCGCCAACTCGTCGAGGCGGGCGCGGTCGCGTCCGGCGGCGATCACCCGTCCCGCGCCGAGGTGTTTGGCGACCTTGACGGCCGTCGAACCCGCGTTGCCGGTCGCGCCGTGCACCAGAACCGACTGCCCGGCCTCGAACGGCACGCGGGTGCGCAGCGCGGTCCACGACGACAAGGCGGGGTTCATGGTGGCTGCCAGGACCGCGGGATCGGCACCTTCCGGGACCGGGATGAGCGCGGCCGGATCGACCACGATGCGCTCGGCCAGGCTGCCGGCGCCCATGGTCATGACGTAGCCGAGGCTGCCGTCCGCCCGGCGGACGACCGCGTCCGCACCCGCCAGCGCGGGCAGGGTCTTGGGGCTCGTGTAGTGCTTGCCGGCGGCGATGCCGCGAGTGGCCGGGTGCACGCCGACGGCGAGGACGTCCACCACCTCCTGGCCGGAGGCAGCCTCGGGAGCGGGGACGGAGCGGTAGTGCGGAGGTTCGTCGAAGGACTCCACGAGCGCGGCGTTGATCATGGACATGCTGGTTCCCTTTACGCGGTCGAGCACCGTTTAGAAACGGCTCCGTATCTTACGGTTCCGAGCGTACGACCGCGGGTTAAGATACGCAAGCGGGTCTAACCGTCTGGCTGAACGCGAACGTCCGGAGGGCAGTGGTGAGCGAGCAACGGCGCACGGAGGGCACTCCGACCCGACGCAGGGGTGTCGCCTTGGAAAACGCGCTCATCGACGCTGCCTGGGAGGTGCTGGTCGAGCAGGGCTATCACGGTTTCACCTACGAGGCCGTCGCGGCGCGCGCCGGGACCAGCAAGCCGGTGCTCTACCGGCGCTGGCCGCGGCGCGAGGACCTCCTCGTCGCCACACTCGCCCGGCACTGGCGTCCGCTCGACCTCCCCGACACCGGCACCCTGCGCGAGGACGCCCTCGCCCTCCTGCGCGCGGTCAACGCCGAGCGGGCCCGCACGGTGGTCCTCCTGCACCTTCAGCTGGCGGACTACTTCCGCGAGACCGGCACCAGTTTCAGCGACCTGCGCGGCCGTCTTCGCCTCGCGGACCAGCCTCCGCCCTTCGTGACGCTCGTCGCCCGTGCCGTCGAGCGCGGCGAACTGACGGCGGAGCCCCGGCCCGAACGCGTGGTGAACCTGCCCTTCGACCTGGTGCGCCACGACATGCTGATGGCCATGGGCGGGGTGCCGGACGCGTCGATCGTCGAGATCGTGGACAAGGTGTGGCTGCCGCTGCTCGGCCTGCGTCGCGGCGACACGTAAGGCACCGGGTCGCGCTGGAGGACGTCTCCCGTCGTGGCGGACCTCCCGGACCTGCGCCTCCCGTTTGCCGAGCCCTCAACGGAAAGAGGGGGCGCGGCATGCGCCACGCCCCCTCATTTCACCGTCCGGTCAGCTGCAGCCGGAAGTAGCCCCGCAGCCCTCGCAGGCGTAGCACGATCCCGCGGGCCGCATCTTCGTTCCGCAGGTCATGCAGAGCGGGGCGTCCGCGGCCTTGCCGAGGTGGAGTTCCATCAGTTCGGCCGTGCTGTGCGCGTCGCGCGCCGGAGTGTCCGTTGTGGACTCTTCGGCGCGGGCGGGCGAAGCGTCCACGCTGCCGCGCAACGCGTCGAGGTCGAGGTTCTGGCCGCCGTAGTTCGCCTCGACCTCGGCCGAGCGCTCGTCCGCGGTGAAAATGCCCAGCTGGGCCCGCTTCTCGTACGGCAGGTAATCAAGCGCCAAGCGGCGGAACAGGTAGTCCATGACGCTCGTCGCGATCCGGATGTCCGGGTCGTCGGTCATGCCCGCCGGCTCGAAGCGCAGGTTCGAGAACTTCGAAACGTAGAACTCGAGCGGGATGCCGTGCTGCAGACCAACCGAGATGGACATCGAGAACGCGTCCATCACGCCGGACAGCGTGGAGCCCTGCTTGCCGAGCTTCACGAAGATCTCGCCGAGGCCGTCGTCCGGGTACGAGCCCGCGTGCAGGTAGCCCTCGGCGCCGCCGACGGTGAACGACACCGTCTGGCTCGGGCGCTTCTTCGGCAGGCGGCGGCGCACCGGACGGTATTCGACGACCTTCTCCGGCTCGGCCTCCGCGACGGCTTCCTTCTTCTTCGCCGTGGACAGCGGCTGGCCGACCTTGCAGTTGTCGCGGTAGATCGCGAGCGCCTTGAGGCCGAGTTTCCAGCCTTGGAAGTAAATCTCCTCGACGTCCTCGACGGTCGCCGACTCCGGCATGTTGACCGTCTTCGAGATCGCGCCCGAAATGAACGGCTGGACCGCGGCCATCATCCGCACGTGGCCCATCGGCGCGATGGACCGGTCGCCGACCGCGCAGTCGAACACCTCGTAGTGCTCGGGGCGCAGGCCCGGCGCGTCGACCACGTGGCCGTGCTGCGCGACGTACTCGACGATCGCCTCGACCTGCTCGGCCTGGTAGCCCAGCACCTTCAGCGCGCGCGGCACGGTCTGGTTCACGATCTGCATCGACCCGCCGCCGACGAGCTTCTTGAACTTCACCAGCGAGAAGTCCGGCTCGATGCCCGTGGTGTCGCAGTCCATCATGAAGCCGATGGTGCCGGTGGGCGCGAGCACCGAGGCCTGCGCGTTGCGCCAGCCGTTGCGCGTGCCCAGTTCGATGCCCTTCTGCCACTCCTCCGACGCGAGCGCGCGGACCGCGGCGTCGTTGCTGTGGTAGGTGCGGACGAGTTCGTTGGCCGCGGCGTGCTTGCGCATGACGCGCTGGTGCGCCTCGGCGTTGCGGGCGTAGCCCTCGTACGGTCCGACGACGCCGGCCAGCTCGGCCGAACGCCGGTAGGACACGCCGGTCATCAGGGACGTGATCGCGGCGGCGAGCGCGCGGCCGCCCTCGGAGTCGTACGCGTGGCCCAGCGCCATCAGCAGCGCGCCGAGGTTGGCGTAGCCGATGCCGAGCTGGCGGAACTTGCGCGTGGTGTCGGCGATCGGCTCGGTCGGGAAGTCGGCGAAGCAGATCGAGATGTCCATCGCGGTGATGACGAACTCGACGGCCTTCGCGAACAGCGGCGCGTCGAACGTGCCGTCGTCCGAGACGAACTTCAGCAGGTTGAGCGACGCGAGGTTGCAGCTTGAGTTGTCGAGGTGCATGTACTCGCTGCACGGGTTCGACGCGGTGATCCGGCCCGATTCGGGGCAGGTGTGCCAGTCGTTGATCGTGCTGTCGTACTGGACGCCCGGGTCGGCGCATTCCCACGCCGCCTGCGCCATGCTGCGGAACAGCTTCTTCGCGTCGGTGCGGTCGATGACCTCGCCGGTGAGCCGGGCGCGCAGGCCGAAGTCCGTGCCGTTCTCGACGGCGTGCATGAACTCGTCGGACACGCGGACCGAGTTGTTCGCGTTCTGGTACTGCACCGAGGAAATGTCGGAGCCGGAGAGGTCCATGTCGAACCCGGCGTCGCGGAGGACCTTGATCTTCTCCTCTTCGCGCGCCTTGGTCTGGATGAACTCCTCGATGTCCGGGTGGTCGACGTCGAGCACGACCATCTTCGCCGCGCGCCGGGTGGCGCCGCCGGACTTGATGGTGCCCGCGGACGCGTCGGCGCCGCGCATGAACGAGACCGGGCCGGACGCGGTGCCGCCGGAGGTGAGCAGTTCCTTCGAGGACCGGATGCGCGACAGGTTGAGGCCCGCGCCGGAACCGCCCTTGAAGATCAGGCCTTCCTCGCGGTACCAGTTGAGGATCGACTCCATCGTGTCGTCGACGGCGAGGATGAAGCAGGCGGACACCTGCTGCTTCGACGACGTGCCGACGTTGAACCACACCGGCGAGTTGAAGCTGAAGACCTGGTGCAGCAGCATCCAGGTGAGCTCGTGCTCGAAGATCTCGAGGTCGGACGGACCGGCGAAGTAGTCGTGCTCGGCGGCGGCCTTGACGTAGGTGCGCACCACGCGGTCGATCAGCTGCTTGAGGCTGCTCTCGCGCTGCGGGCTGCCGACCGCGCCGCGGAAGTACTTGCTGGTGACGATGTTGGTCGCGTTGACCGACCAGAACTCGGGGAATTCGACCCCGCGCTGCTCGAAGTTGACGCTGCCGTCGCGCCAGTTCGTCATGACGACGTCGCGGGTCTCCCACGCGACCTCGTCGTAGGGGTGGGTCCCCTCGGTGGTGAAGACCCGCCGGACGGTGAGGCCCTTGTTCGGCTTCTTGTTCTGTCCGGCCGCGGCGCCGGTTCCCACGGTTTCGGTCATGCGGTCCTGTCCCTCGCTCCCCGCGACCCGGTGACGGCTCAGTCGTCCCCGGCGCGCTCGCTTTCCTGGTCCTCCGCAGTTCCCGCCATGGCTTTCCGCAGGTCCGAGATCTCCTTCTCGAAGTCCTCGACCGAGGAGAAGGAGCGGTAGACGCTGGCGAACCGGAGATACGCGACGCCGTCCAGTTCGCGCAGCGGGCCGAGGATGGCGAGGCCGACCTCGTGGCTGGGGATCTCGGCCAGCCCGGCGGACCGGATCGACTCCTCCACGCGCTGCGCGAGCTTCTGCAGCGCGTCGTCGTCGACCGGACGGCCCTGGCAGGCCCTCCGCACGCCGTTGACCACCTTGTCCCGGCTGAACTGCTCGGTGGCACCGGACCGTTTGACCACGGCCAGCACCATCGTCTCCGACGTGGTGAAACGCCGTCCGCACTCGGCGCACGAACGCCGCCGCCGGATCGCCTGTCCCTCGTCCACCTCTCGGGAGTCGACGACCCGAGAGTCCGCATGCCGGCAGAACGGGCACCTCATCCGCCGATCACCTTCCCCTCCGCGCCGGTCGATTCCTGTCCCAACCGGCCCCTGCCGCCACGCTACGGCCTGGACCGCGGTCACCGCGCGCGACCCCGCGCCTGGTGATCGACTTGTGGACATCCGGTGGGCAACTGCCGGCCGGCTGTGGACAACTGCCGCCAGTCTACCCCTACCTGTGGACCAACTACAGCGGTGTAACTACTAGATATAGGGGTAGACCTTAGATCGCCTCCGGGGCGGGCGCAAGAAACCCGAGAGGGTGAAAGACCGGTTGCGCAAGAGGCGACCGGGTGATCTCCGACAGTCATGACCCGGCGGCGCCCGTTTCCCCGCCCGACCCTTCGCCTGAACCCGAGCCGGACCAGGCGACCGGCACGGTGAGCGGCATGCCGGGCAGCAGGGCGGTGTCGTCGAGGTTGTTGAGCTCCTTGATGCGTTCGACGACCGCGCTCTGGTCGGCGTTCGGCGCGAACCGGGCGGCGAGAGCCCCGAGCGAATCGCCGGGCTGCACGGAAACGGACGCGGTCCGCGACGGCACCGGACCGCTGGACACTCCGGAACCGAACACGCCGAGCCCGGTGACGATGAGGCAGGCGACGAAAGCGATCGCGAACAACCACGGCCACCGCACCGACGGCCGGGCCGCGGACTTGCACGCGACGCCGCCGCGCTGCCCGGCGAGGACCCGCTCCCGAGACGGCGGCCGCAACGGCTCGCCGCGGCGCTCCCGCGCGGTGCGGCCGGGATTGGCCGGGAACGCGGCGGGAATGTGCCGGACGGCGGTGCGGCTGCGAGGTTTTCGGGACTCGCGGACCGGGGCTTCGGTCTCGACCGCCGAGGGGGCCGAGGTCTGGAATCCGGCTCGCTCGACCGACGTCTGGAACCCAGCCCGCTCGACGGACCGAACGGCGGCGGCGGACCGCAGCGCGGAAAGCTCGCCTGTCATTCCCCGTGCGCCTCGCTCACCAGAGAGCGCGAAAGCCGCGGATTCCCTCTCCGACCGCGTGCCGACCCGCGCCGCAATCTCGCCCGTCGACCGCGCGCCCCGCCCGACCGGCAACGATTCGACGGAAGCCGTGAACTCCCCCGCCGCCCGCGCGCCGACGTGCCCGTCAACGCGTCCGAACGCACCGTCCGGCAGCGACGGTTCGGAAGCGGGCAGCTCGCCACCGGCGAGCCCCGCCTCTGCCGCCGCTCGCCAGGCGCGCCGCCGCCCGGGCTCGCCACGCGAACCTCCCCGCGACTCGCCCGCGCCCCGGGCCCGCCGCGAATCGTCGTGACCGGCTTCGCCGCGCGAACCTCGCCGGGATTCGCCGCCACTGCAACCCTGCGAGTCGCTTCGGCCCTGCTCGCCGCGCGAACCGTTGCCGGACCGCGCCGTGCCGACGCCGCGTCGGGCACCGGTCCGGCCGCGAAGCTCCACCACCTCGGCGGAACCGCCCGCCGAGCCCGGATCAGCGCCGGATCCGGCCTCGGCGCCCTCCCGAACACCATCCTTTCGGGTGGCTTCCAGGCGCTCCGAACCGCGCCGCGACCGGCGTGCCGGACCGCCCGGCCCGGGTTCCCTCCGGGACGGGGCCGCTCCGTCCGGCGCGGCGCCGTCCTCGGCGGGGCGGACGGCGGGGACGGGCCGAAGCGGGCGGACGAGCCCTCGATCTGCCAGGATCGACATCGCGGAACCTCCTCATGACCTGCGGATCCGTCCGGTCCGGGCCGTACACCTGCGCCGCAGCGGTCCAGATCGAACAGGCGTTCTATCGAACGTCCGTGCGAAGGTCTACCACCCCGCACCGACAAAATCGAGAGGACACGGCGTGTCGATCGAACAGATGTTTGAAATCGTCGCGCGCGGTGACTAACGTCGGTGACCAGGACATCTGCCGGACCGGCTCCGGCGGGTGCCGCCGGACGGGCGTTCGCGGAAAACGCGGATCCCGGACCGGCGCACGCGGACACGCGCGGGACGCCGACACGGCGACCGCGGGACGGCTGGAGGCGACGCAGCGTTGGAGAAGGACACGGTGAAGGGCACCGCGGCGAAGGGGGCCAAGGCGGCCTCGCGGGGCAAGGCGTCCGCACAATCCGCGCGCGAGTCCGGCCACGAGAGCACGGGGAAGGTGAGCGCCATGCCGGAGGTGTACGACGTGGACGAGACGCTGACCGTCCGCCAGCAGCAGGTGCTCGACGTCATCCGCACCTGGGTGAGCCGCTTCGGCTACCCGCCGAGCGTGCGCGAGATCGGCGAGGCGGTGGGGCTCACGTCCACGTCGTCGGTGTCGCATCAGCTGCGCGCGCTGCAGCGCAAGGGCTATCTGCGCCGCGACGCCAACCGCCCGCGCGCGGTGGGCGTGCTCGCGTCCACGGACGACAACCCGATGGGCATCGAGATGGACCAGCAGCCGTCCGTCCCGAAGGCGGCGTACGTGCCGCTGGTCGGCCGGATCGCAGCGGGCGGTCCGGTGCTCGCCGAACAGGCCGTCGAGGATGTTTTCCCGCTGCCGCGCGAAATCGTCGGCGAGGGCGAACTGTTCCTGCTGAGCGTCACCGGCGACTCGATGGTCGACGCCGCCATCACCGACGGCGACTGGGTCGTCGTCCGCCAGCAGCCCGCCGCGGAGAACGGGGACATCGTCGCCGCGATGATCGACGGCGAGGCCACGGTGAAAACGTTCAAGCGCAAGGACGGACACGTGTGGCTGATGCCGCACAACGAGGCGTACGAGCCCATCCCCGGTGACGACGCTTCGATCCTGGGCAAGGTGGTAGCGGTGCTGCGCCGACTCTGAGACATGGTTCGCTCCCCTCACCCCTGCCCCAGGGCCCAGGCGAGGGGAGCGAGCAACCCCGCCCGGGCTCGGGTTTCGCCGACAGCCGGGGATGGTTGCGCGAGGTCAGGTACAGAGGCAGGCCTGAAGCCACGGCACATCGGCGGCTGAACCTCCTCGAGAGCGGTGGCACGCAGCAGCGACGGCACTCCAGGAGCGATGCCGTGCCAGGTGCGGCTGCGCACCATCAGCACCGTCGCGCCCGACCCGGCGTCCCACCGCGAGCAGTCCCGCGCCCGATGCAGCAGCACACCACGAGCACCGCCAGGCCTGATCCGGCAGCGCAGCAGGGCGATTCCGTCGAGGGCGCGGTGCGGCGTCAGCGGTGGCACGCCAGGAGCGATACCGCTTCGGAAGCGGCGCAGTGTCAGCGCGTCCGGAGTCAGCACCTCTGCGGGAACGGCACGGCACAGACGCCGGGCCAGGAGCGAACACCACCGCCGACACGCGCAGCACAGACGCCAGGCCAAGAGCGAACACCGGCCACCTCCCCCGGGGCGCGCACCGGGCCAAGAGCGAACGCCCTTACCGGACCAGAGCGGCATAGGCACCGGGTCGAGAGCGAACATCCCTCCTGGAACGGCGCGGCATAGGCATCAAGCCCGGAGCAAGCACCGCCGTCAGAGCAGCGCGGCACAAGCACCGCGCCAGGAGCAAGCACCCCTGCCAGAACAGTGCGGCACCGGCAGCAGGTCCGGAGCAAGCGCTACTGCCGAAACGGCGCGGCACAGGCGGCAGGTCAGGAGCGGCGGCGTTTCCTGGCCATCAGGACCCACGCGGCAAGAACGACCACTGCGGCAACGGCAGCCACGGCAACGGGACCGAGCGGGAACCCGCCGGAGTCCTCGTCGGCTGGCTGAGGCGCAGCGGCACCACCGGGCTTCGGCGCGGGCGCTTGTGGCGTGACCAAACCCGTCGCGTTCTTGATCGCCCGCACCGGCTCTCCGACGCCTTCGCTCGCGGACAGCAAAGTCCCGTCGGGCTCGAAAGCAATGGCTTCGCCCTGCTTCTCGTTCGGCAACGGAATCCGCACGGGTTCGCGTTGCAACGCTGCCGCCACGTCGCCGTCTGGGGCTGCGTACAGATATGCGTCCGTGTACGTCCGCAGGGCGATGACCTTTCCGTCCGCGCTCGTCGCGCCTCCGGTGATCAGCGCCGAACCGAAGGAGCCCACCGGGCCGCCGGGCGTGTCGGTGCTGTGGACGCGCAGAGTGCCGACCTGCTCCAGTTTCGTCGGACCGGGGGTCGCCAAAGGGCCTGACGGCCGGTAGACCTTCGAGGTGCCCAGTAGATCCTTGGTCACCAGGAACGGCGTGCCGGACTGGTCGAGAAGCAGAGTTTCGGTGTCGTGCGGACCGTCCGGGTAAGTCAGGCGGTGCACGACGGCCGCTCCGCCAGTCGGTTTCAGTTCCAGCAGAGCGACGGTTTCGCGTTTAGCGCGATTGTCGCCGGTGTCCGAGAGCCACAGGGTGCCGTCCTTGCCGCGGGCGAGGTCCTCGACGTCGTACGGATCCGTCGGATCGGTCAGGACGTCCTTGACCTGGCATTTCCGGTCCAGCACGAAGACCTGCACCTTCGTGCCGCCGTCGTTGATCGCGTACCAGTGCTCGCCGTCGGAGACCAGGCCGGACAGTTCGTCGAGGCGCTTGTCCTTCACCTGGCAGAGGGTTTCCGGGGCAGGAGCAGAAGCCGCCACAGCCGGGACCGCTCCCGCGAGCATCAGGACAGCCGTCAGTGCCAGGACGACCCGCACCAGTTCACCTCCGTAGTGCACGGCCCGCTCGGACCGTGCACTACGAAGGACGTTCAGAGCGCCGAGACGTTGGTCTCGAACGCCCGCAGAGCCGCGGCCAGGTCGGCCCGCACCCGTACCTTCAGGCGCGTGCCGTCGGCGACGTGCTCCTCTTCCAGCACCTCGCCCTCCGCGTGCGCCCGGGACACGAGCTCGCCGCGCGAATACGGGACCAGCACGTCGATCACCAGTTCCGCCCGCGGCAGCCGCTCGGCCAGCACCTCGGCCAGGTCGGCCACGCCCGAACCGGTGCGCGCGGAGATTTGCACCGAACCGGGCAGCGCGTGCCGCAGCCGGGCCAGGGTGACGTCGTCGGCCGCGTCGGCCTTGTTGATCACCAGCAGCTCCGGCGGGAGCGGCTCCTTGCGGCTGCGGGTGATCTCGGCGAGCACCTCGCGGACCGCGTTGACCTGGTCCTCCGGGGCCGCGTCGGAACCGTCGACCACGTGCAGGAGCAGGTCGGCGTCGGCCGCCTCCTCCAGCGTCGAGCGGAACGCGTCCACCAGCTGGTGCGGCAGGTGCCGCACGAACCCGACGGTGTCGGTGAGGGTGAACGTGCGCCCGTCGGCCGTCTGCGCCCGGCGCGTGGTCGGGTCGAGGGTGGCGAACAGCGCGTCCTCCACCAGCACCCCGGCCCCGGTCAGGGCGTTGAGCAGGCTCGACTTGCCGGCGTTGGTGTAGCCGACGATCGCCACGCTCGGCACCTCGTTGGCCACGCGCTTGCCGCGCTTGGTCTCGCGGATGGTGTCCATCGCGGCGATCTCCCGGCGCAGCTTCGCCACGCGCTTGCTGATCCGCCGCCGGTCCGTCTCCAGCTTCGTTTCACCAGGCCCGCGCAGGCCCACGCCGCCGTTCGCGCCGCCCGCGCGGCCGCCGGCCTGCCGGGACAGCGCCGAACCCCACCCGCGCAGCCGCGGGACGAGGTACTGCAGCTGGGCCAGCTCGACCTGCGCCTTGCCCTCCTTGGACCGGGCGTGCTGGGCGAAGATGTCGAGGATCAGGGCGGTCCGGTCGATCACCTTGACCTTGACCTTCTCCTCCAGCTGGCGCAGCTGGCCGGGCGAAAGCTCGCCGTCGCAGATCACCGTGTCGGCTCCGGTCGCCACGACCACGTCGCGCAGCTCGCGGACCTTGCCGGACCCGACGTACGTCGCCGGGTCGGGCTTCTGCCGCCGCTGGACGAGGCCTTCGAGCACCTCCGAGCCCGCCGTCTCGGCCAGTCGCGCCAGTTCGGCCAGCGACGCCTCGGACTGCTGGGCGGTGCCTTCAGTCCACACGCCGACCAGCACGACGCGCTCCAGGCGAAGCTGCCGGTACTCGACCTCGGTGATGTCCTCGAGCTCGGTGGAGAGGCCCGCGACCCGGCGCAGCGACGCGCGGTCCTCGAGCTCCATCTCCCCGACCGAGGGGTCGTAGGGGTCGTTGTCGTCGTAAAAGTCTTCGTGTGTCTGTTCTGTCATCGTGCCTCCATGGTCCCACGTTTCGGCGCGGGAACCGAACGGATTACCTGCTGGGATAAACCGAGACGTACACGGCCGTGCGCTCCGAGGCCGGATCACGCGGTCTGGCCTTGAATTCCTCGAGCAATCCGGCGAGCCGCCGCTTGAACTCCGCGACCTCGTCGGCACCCACCTGGACCACGAGCCGGGTCGTGTCCGCCTCCGCCAGGTCCGCCTCGGCCATTTCGGCCAGGTAAGCCTCGAGCATCGCCTGGTTGACCGCCACCGCGTCCGCGTCCGCGTTGTCCAGCTGCCAGGAAAGCCCGGTGGACAGGTACGGGATCTCCTTCGCCCCGCGCGCGCCGCGGCGCGGTTCCTGCGGGACGAGAAATCCGGTGTCCACCAGCCGCCGCACGTGGTGCAGCGTCGTCGCCGGGTCGCGGCCGAGCCGCTCCGCCAGCTCCTTGTTCGTCATAGCTTCGAAGGAGGTCAACCGGATGATGCGCAGCCGTATTCCGGACGCGAGCGCGGCCGCCTCGGCTTCGGTGGAGGGACGTCGGTGCAACGACATGCCGAGCAGCCTAAACAAAGTGATTGACTCTTTCCAATCACTCCGCGACACTCGATCGGGTGCGTCGCGACTCACTCTTCTTCCACGCCGATTTCCGCAGGCTGTGGGCCGGGGACACGGCGAGCCAGCTGGGGATGTTCGTCGGGGTCACCGCCATTCCGCTGCTCGCCGCCGTCACGCTGGCCGCCACCCCGTTCGAGATGGGCCTGCTGACCATGGCCGAAACGCTCGGCTTCCTGGTCCTCGGCCTGCCCGCCGGCGTGTGGGTGGACCGGATGCGCAAGCGGCCGCTCATGCTCGCCGCCGACCTGGTCCGCGGGGTGCTGCTGCTCAGCGTCCCGCTCGCCTGGTGGGCCGGCGTGCTCACGATGGCGCAGGTGCTGGTGGTCGTGCTGTTCGTCGGCTTCGCCACGGTCTTCTTCGACGTCTCCTACCAGGCGTATCTCCCCGCGCTGGTCGGCCGCGAAAAGCTGCTGGAGGGCAACGCGAAGCTGCAGGGCGTGCAGTCGTCGGCGCAGATCGCCGGGCCGAGCCTCGCCGGCCTGCTCGTGCAGTTCGTCGGCGCGGCCAGCACGGTCCTGGTCACCGGGCTCGGCTATCTCACGTCCGCGCTGTGCCTGTGGCGCATCCGCACCGTCGAAACGCTCCCGGAACGCACCGAGCACGACCGCCTGGTGCCGCAGATGCTGGAAGGCCTGCGGTTCGTCGTCGCCGACCGGCCGCTGCGCGCGATCGTCGCCTGCACCGCCACGTCGAACTTCTTCGGCGGAGTGGTCCAGGCCGTCCAGGTGCTGTTCCTGACGCGCACGGCCGGGCTGAAACCGGCCGAGATCGGCGGCCTGCTCGCGGTGAGCGGCGTCGGCGGCATCGCGGCCGCGCTGTGCGCCGGGCCGATCATCCGCAAGATCGGGCAGGCCCGGTCGATCTGGCTGATTCCGGTGCTGTTCTGGCCGGGCGAACTCCTGGTCCTCGCCGCCCGGCCGGACTGGCGGATCGCGCTCGCCGGGCTCGGGATGGCCGCGTTCGGGTTCGGCGTGATCCTCTACAACATCGCGCAGGTCTCCTACCGCCAGGCGATCACGCCGGACCGGCTGCTGGGCCGGATGAACGCGAGCGTCCGGTTCGTCGTCTGGGGAGCGCTGCCCCTCGGCGGGCTGCTGGGCGGCGCGCTCGGCGAAGGGCTCGGGCTCGCCGGCACGCTGTGGATCGGGTCCGCCGGGCCGATCGCGGGCGCGCTGTGGGTGATCTGTTCGCCGCTGCGGCGCATGCGGGACCTGCCGACGGGCGGGGAAATCGCTGTACCCGCGCCGTAAAGTGCGGGCATGAACGAGAAGATCCCGCACAAAGTCGGCGTCGACGGCCTGACCGCCAAATGGGTACCGGTGTGGGAACGCGAAGGCGTATACCGGTTCGACCGGTCGCGCCCGGACGTCTACTCGATCGACACGCCGCCGCTGACCGCGAGCGGTTCGCTGCACATCGGGCACGTCTTCTCCTACACGCACACCGACGTTCTCGCGCGCTACCAGCGGATGCGCGGCCGTTCGGTCTTCTACCCGGTCGGCTGGGACGACAACGGCCTGCCCACCGAACGCCGCGTGCAGAACCACTTCGGCGTGCGCTGCGAGCCGTCGCTGCCCTACGACCTGTCCTTCGCTCCGCCGGAAAAGCCCGGCAAGAACGCGATTCCGGTGTCCCGGCGCAATTTCGTGGAACTGTGCCGCCAGCTGACCGAAACCGACGAGAAGGTGTTCGAGGAGGTCTGGCGGAGCATCGGGCTTTCGGTGGACTGGACGCTGGCGTACCAGACGATCGATCCGGCGACCACGGAGATCTCGCAGCGCGCGTTCCTGCGCAACCTCGCGCGCGGCGAGGCGTACCAATCCGAAGCCCCGACGCTGTGGGATGTCACCTTCCGCACCGCCGTCGCGCAGGCGGAACTGGAGGACCGCGAACGTCCGGGCGCGTATCACGACCTCGTGTTCACCGCCGGCGACGGCGCGGAGGTGCTCATCTCCACCACGCGGCCCGAATTGCTGCCCGCGTGCGTCGCACTGGTCGCGCATCCGGATGACGAGCGCTACCAAGGCCTTTTCGGGAAAACCGTGCGCACGCCGGTGTTCGGCGTCGAGGTTCCGGTGCACGCGCACCATCTCGCGGATCCGGAGAAGGGCACCGGCATCGCGATGGTCTGCACCTTCGGCGACACCACCGACGTCACCTGGTGGCGCGCGCTGCAGCTCGAAACGCGTCCGGTACTCGGCCGCGACGGCCGGTTCCGCTCGGAGCCGCCGCACGGCGTTCCGGCGGAGAAGTACGAACCCCTGGCGGGCAAGACTGTCCACACTGGACGCCAGATTGTGGTGGACCTCCTGCGGGAGGTGGGCGCCCTGCGCGGCGAGCCGAGGCCGATCACGCATCCGGTGAAGTTCTACGAAAAGGGCGACAAGCCGCTGGAAATCGTCACGAGCCGCCAGTGGTACCTGCGCAACGGCGGCCGCGACGACGCCCTGCGCGCGAAACTGCTGGAGCGCGGCGAGGAGCTGAACTGGGTCCCGCCGCACATGCGGGTCCGCTACCGCAGCTGGGTCGAGGGCCTGACCAGCGACTGGCTGGTCAGCCGCCAGCGGTTCTTCGGCGTGCCGATCCCGGTCTGGTACCCGCTGGACGCCGACGGCGAGCCGGACCACGACTCGGTGCTGACTCCCGAGGACGCGAGCCTGCCGGTGGACCCGAGCACCGACGTTCCGCCGGGCTACACCGAGGAACAGCGCGGCGTGCCGGGCGGGTTCGTCGCGGAGGCGGACGTGATGGACACCTGGGCGACGTCGTCTCTGACGCCGCAGATCGCCGGCCGCTGGAGCCTCGACGACGACCTGTTCCGCCGCGTGTTCCCGTTCTCGCTGCGGCCGCAGGCGCACGAGATCATCCGCACCTGGCTGTTCTCCACCGCGGTCCGCGCCGAACTGGAGGAAGGCGTGCTGCCGTGGCGCGACGCGGTGATCTCCGGCTGGGTGCTCGACCCGGACCGCAAGAAGATGTCGAAATCGGTCGGCAACGTCGTCACGCCGGCGGATCTCCTGGAGCGGCACGGTTCCGACGCGGTGCGCTACTGGGCGGCGAGCGCGCGGCCCGGCGTCGACACGGCGGTGGACGAAGGCCAGATGAAGGTCGGGCGACGGCTGGCGACGAAGCTGTTGAACGTGAGCAAATTCGTGCTCGGCCTCGGCGTCCCCAAGCCGGAATCGAGCGCGACCGAGCCGTTGGACCGGTCTGTGCTCGCTGCGCTGGCGAAGGTGATCGAGGAGGCCACCGCCGCGTTCGAAGCACTCGACCAGGCGCGTGCGTTGCAGGTGACCGAGACGTTCTTCTGGACGTTCTGCGACGACTACGTAGAGCTGGTCAAGGGCCGCGCGTACGGGGATCTCGGCGCGGAGGCGGCGGAATCGGCGCAGGTGGCGCTGCGGACGGTGCTGTCGGCATTGGTGCGGATGTTCGCGCCGGTGCTGCCGTTCGCCGCCGAGGAGATCTGGTCGTGGTGGCAGGAAGGTTCCGTGCACCAGGCGTCCTGGCCGACCGCGCCCGACGCGGACGGCGACGTCGCCTTGCTGCCGTTGGCCAGTTCCGTCATCGCCGCGGTGCGCCGGGCCAAGTCCGACGCGAAGGTGTCCATGCGGACCGCCATCGAGACGCTGTCGGTCACCGCTCCGGCGGACGTGCTCGAAGGCTTCGCCGGAATCGCCGAGGACGTCCGGACCGCCGGGGTGGTGAATTCCGTGGCCACCCAGGAGGGCGAGCTTTCGGTGGCGGTGACGATCAGCTGATCAAGCGCCCGCGGCGAGCCACCAGGCTTCGTCCAGCTCGCCGCGGGCCACGATCTCGGCCGGTCCGGTCAGCGTGGACTCGCCGCGCCCGACCGTGACCGACACCCGGCCGCCCGGGATGTCCACTGTGGACTCGCCGGTGTCCTTGCCCGCGAGGTGCAGAGAGGCGGCCACCGCGGCGACCGTGCCGGTGCCGCAGGCGCGCGTCTCCCCCACGCCGCGTTCGTGGACGCGCATCCGCAGCGCGCCCTCGCCGAGCACGTTGACGAACTCCAGGTTGACCCCGGCCGGGAAGAAGTCGTGGTCGAAATCGGGCTGGTCGCGCAGGTCGAGCCCGGCGATGTCGGTGTCGGTGACCGACACCAGGTGCGGGTTGCCGACGTTCACCGCGACCCCGGAAAACGGCTGCCCGGCCACCACGGTGACCGACGTGCCGGTGATCGCCGCCGGGCCCATCTGCACGGTGACCGAACGGTCCGGGTGCACGACGACCGGCCGGTCGCCCGCGCGGGTGCCGATGACGAACTCGCCCGCCTCGGCCAGTCCGGCGTCGACCAGGTAGCGCGCGAAAACGCGGGTGCCGTTGCCGCACATCTCGGCGATCGACCCGTCCGCGTTGCGGTAGTCCATGAACCACTCGCCGACGGATTCTTCGCCGATCGCCTTCGCCCGGACGACGCGCAGCACGCCGTCCGCGCCGATGCCCCGCTGCCGGTCGCACAGCGCCGCGACGCGCTCCGCCGTCAGGTCGAGGCGGCCGGCCGCGTCGGGCAGCAGCACGAAGTCGTTCTGCGTGCCGTGGCCCTTGAGGAATTCGATGCCGCCCATGCGTCCAGGCTACTGGTCGAGCGCGGCGAGGACCCGCGCGGCCAGGTCCGCCGATCCGCCGTCGAACCACTGGATCCGCTTGTCCCGGCGGAACCACGAACGCTGCCGCCGCACGAACCGGCGAGTGGCCTGCGCGGTCGCCGCCGCGGCCGCCGCGAAGTCGCCCTCGCCGTCCAGCTCGGCCAGCACCTGCTGGTAGCCCAGCGCCCGCGAAGCGGTTTTCCCGTCCCGCAGACCGCGTCCCAGCAACGCGCGCACCTCGTCCACGAGACCGGCCTCGAACATCCGCTCCACCCGCAGGTCGACGCGCTCGTCCAGCTCGGCGATCTCGCGGTCGATCCCGATCAGCACGGTGTCCCAGCGCGCCGGACCCGGTTTCGGCAGGTTCGCGGAGAACGGCTCGCCGGTGATCTCGATGACTTCCAGCGCGCGCACGATGCGGCGGGTGTTCGTGGGCAGGATCGCCGCCGCCGCGGCCGGGTCGCGCTCCCCCAGCCGGGTGTAGAGCGCGGCGGTGCCGAGTTCGGCCGCTTCTTCGTCGAGCCGTGCGCGCACCGCGGGATCGGTGCCGGGGAAACGGAGGTCGTCCAGGACCGCTTGCACGTACAGCCCCGAACCGCCGGTCAGCACCGGGACCCGGCCCGCGGCGAGAATCCGCTCGATCGTGCCGCGGGCGTCACGCTGATAGGCGGCGACCGACGCGGTCTCGGTCACGTCGAGTACGTCCAGCAGGTGGTGCGGGACCCCTCGCCGTTCCTCCGCCGTCGCTTTGGCGGTCCCGATGTCCATGCCCCGGTAGAGCTGGAGCGCGTCGGCGTTGACCACCTCGCCGTCCAGCGCCAGCGCGAGTTCGACGGCCAGCGCGGTCTTCCCGGTGGCGGTGGGGCCGACGACGGCCACCGGACGAGGCCGTTGAGCAGGGCTGATCACGCCGCAGAACGGTACCCGGCCGGGGCGGGACGCGGGCACGGAGCGTCAAGGAGAAGTAGGATCAACGCTTTCAGGCGGCTCACCCAGTACCACGGCGCGCGCTGAGCTGCTTGAATGCCGCTGGGGCCCCATGCCCCCGGCAGAGCACGACACCAGCGTAACCCGGCCCCGCTCCCGCGGCGGGGCGCCCGCAGCCGCGGGCGTACAGGCGATAAGGAGCCTGCGATGGCCCAGGAGAACACGTCCCCCGGCACCCCGGCGCCGCACCCGGTGCCGCACGCGCAGGGCGGCGGCCACGCCGCGCCTCCGGTGCCGCCCGCCGAGCCCAGCCCCGCCACCTGGGGCCGGATCGACGGGGAAGGCACCGTTTACGTCTTCACCGCCGACGGCGAACGCGAGGTCGGGGTCTGGCAGGCCGGCACGCCCGAGGAGGGCCTGCTGCACTACGCGCGCCGCTTCGACGACGTGCGCACCGAGGTCGAACTGCTCGAAACGCGGCTGAACTCCGGGGCGGGCGACCCGAAGCACGCTCTCTCCAGCGCCACCCAGATCCGCGACGGGCTCGGCGAGGCGGCCGTGGTCGGCGACCTCAAGGCTCTCGGCGCGCGGCTCGAGTACGTGATCGGGCTGGCGGAGAAGGCCCTGGTCCACGTCAAGCACGAGCGCGAGGAAGCCCGCGCGGCGGCCGTGGCGCGCAAGCAGGCGCTGGCCGACGAGGCGGAGAAGATCGCCGCCGAGTCCACCCAGTGGAAGGCCGCGGGCGACCGGCTGCGCGCGATCCTCGACGAGTGGAAGACGGTCAAGGGCGTCGACCGCAAGACCGACGACGAGCTGTGGAAGCGCTTCTCGAAGGCGCGCGAGGCGTTCAACCGCCGCCGCGGCTCGCACTTCGCCGAACTGGACAAGCAGCGGGCGAGCGCGAAGCAGCGCAAGGAAGAGCTGATCGCCGAGGCCGAGGCGCTGTCCGACTCGGACGACTGGGGAGCCACCGCGGGCCGGTACAAGGACCTGATGGCTGAGTGGAAGGCCGCCGGACGCGCGCCGAAGGACAGCGACGAGGCGCTGTGGCAGCGGTTCCGCGCGGCCCAGGACGCGTTCTTCGCCCGCCGCTCGGCGGTGTTCTCCGAGCGCGACGCGGAGTTCGCCGGCAACGCCCAGCGCAAGGAAGAACTGCTGGTCGAGGCCGAGAAGATCGACGTGGCGGCCAACCTCGAGGCGGCCAAGTCGGCGCTGCGCCGGATCCAGGAGCAGTGGGACGAGATCGGCAAGGTCCCGCGCGAGCGCATCCGCGAACTGGACGGACGGCTCAAAGCGGTGCAGGACGCGGTGAAGTCGGCCGAGGACAGCCGCTGGCGCCGCACCGACCCGGAGGCGCAGGCGCGCGCCGCGCAGTTCCGGGAGCGCGTCGAGCAGTTCGAATCGCAGGCCGCCAAGGCCCGCGCGGCCGGGGACGAGCGGCGGGCGAAGAAGGCCGAGGAGCAGGCCGCCCAGTGGCGGGAATGGATGGAGGCCGCGGAAGCCGCGGTCGCCGATCGCTGAGCTGAGCACTAAAAGGGCCGGTACCCGCGGGTACCGGCCCTTTTCAGGTCCGTGAAGGGAACCCTGAGGGACTCAGAGTCCGTGAGGGTTCCCCTCACGGACGTTTGCCGGAAGCGCTCAGTTGCGCGAGAAAGCCGTCCGCATCCACAGCGTCGCCAAGACGATCGTCGCGATCCACGCCACGATCATCCCGATGCCCGGACCGCCTCCGGCCGCTCCGCTGGCGTGCGCGGACTGCTGCGACCAGATCGCCAGCAGGCCGTCGACCGAGGCGAACCAGCCGCCCGCGGCGCAGCACCACGCGACCCACCAGCGGCGGGACACGAGCGCGACCGCGCCGATGAACAGGCCGACGCCGGTGGACGTCACGGCGAACAGCTGCGGGACCCCGCCCGCCTCGCCGGCCAGCGTTTCCCAGCCCGCGCGGCCCTGCGCCCACGGCAGGATCTGGGCCACCAGCAGCACGAACATCAGCACCGAGATGGTGAACCCGCGCCTGCCCAGCTCCACCGTGCGCGCGGCGCGGCGGCCCGCGTCGTCGATCTCGTCGCTCAGCCTGGGGTCGACCTCGGCCGGCGTTCCCGGTTCGCTCATCCTGCGCACCCGCTCACCGGGGCCGGCTGCGCCGCCGGGGCTCCGAAGCCCGGCAGTCCCAGGGTGACCCCGCTCGTCTTGGGCCGAAGACCGGCTTCGGCGTTGTCGCCCGCTCGCGTGCGGCGATGGGTCAGGAGGTCGCCGTCGGCGACGAGGTGATGCGGCGCGCCGTAGCTGATCACCGTCTCCACGACGTCGCCCGGGCGGACCGAGCGGTCGACGGCCGAGCCGGTCGGCGTGAAGTGCACCAGCCTGCCGTCACGGGCGCGCCCGCTCATCCGGTGCGTCTCCGCGTCCTTGCGTCCCTCGCCCGCGGCGACCAGCAGTTCGACCCGGCGGCCGACCAGCTTCCGATTCTCTTCCCAGGAGATCTCGTTCTGCAGCTCGACCAGCCGGTCGTAGCGTTCCTGCACGACCTCCTTCGGCAGCTGCTCCGCCATCTCCGCGGCGGGCGTGCCGGGACGCTTCGAGTACTGGAACGTGAACGCGCTGGAGAACCGCGCGGCGCGGACGACGTCGAGCGTCGCCTGGAAATCTTCCTCGGTCTCGCCGGGGAAGCCGACGATGATGTCGGTGGTGATCGCGGCGTCCGGCATCGCGGCGCGCACCTCGTCGAGGATGTTCAGGAACCGCGCGGACCGGTACGACCGGCGCATCTCGCGCAGCACCCGGTCCGAACCGGACTGCAGCGGCATGTGCAGCTGGTGGCAGACATTCGGGGTCTCGGCCATCGCGTCGATCACGTCCGAGGTGAACGCGGCCGGATGCGGCGAGGTGAACCGCACGCGCTCCAGCCCGTCGATCCCGCCGGTCGCGCGCAGCAGCTTGCCGAACGCGAGCCGGTCGCCGAACTCGACGCCGTAGGAGTTCACGTTCTGGCCCAGCAGGGTCACTTCGAGCACGCCCTCGGCGACCAGCGCCTCGACCTCCGCGAGGATCTCTCCGGGACGACGGTCGCGCTCCTTGCCGCGCAGCGACGGCACGATGCAGAACGTGCAGGTGTTGTTGCAGCCGACCGAAACCGACACCCAGCTCGCGTAGGACGATTCGCGGCGCGCGGGCAGCGTGGACGGGAACGTCTCGAGCGATTCGAGGATCTCGACCTCGGCCTCGGCGTTGTGCCGCGCGCGCTCCAGCAGCGTCGGCAGCGAGCCGATGTTGTGCGTCCCGAAGACGACGTCGACCCACGGCGCGCGCTTGACGATGTCGCCGCGGTCCTTCTGCGCGAGACAGCCGCCGACCGCGATCTGCATGTCCGGATTGGCGACCTTGTCCGGGCGGAGGTGCCCGAGGGTGCCGTAGAGCTTGTTGTCCGCGTTCTCCCGCACGGCGCAGGTGTTGAACACGACCAGATCCGGCTTCGCCTGCCCGGCGGCGGGGACGTAACCCGCTTCCTCGAGCTGTCCGGCGAGCCGTTCGGAGTCGTGCACGTTCATCTGGCACCCGAACGTGCGGATCTGGTACGTTTTCGCGTTCATCGCCGTCCAGCCTAAACCCCGCCGCCCGCGCCGGACCCGGCACCCGCCCGGCGGACGCAATGCGGCGGTATCCGCGACGCGCCTCGCTCCGCATTCCGCTAATCGGGAAATGTGCCGTTGACCGGGAACGGAAATGCACCGGAACGGCCAACCGGTACAATTTTCTCTATTGTATTCCACGCCCTCCCGAAGATAAGATCGTCGCCATTGTTTCCGAATCGGACCGCCGCCGCTCTGGAGGAAATGTGCGCAAGGTTTTCGCCTGCTCCGCGGCCGCTGTCGCGAGCGCGCTCGTCGCCGCCGCCGCGCTGGCGGCCGCCCCGGTCTCCGCGCAACCGGTCCCGCAGTCCGTCACCTGGTCGGCCGACCCCGCGGACGGCGTCGGGGCGTTCAACTCGATCCAGTGCGCCGACGGCCACTTCAAGACCGCGACCGACTCCGCGAAGGGCAAGGTGTGGGTCGCCGAGCAGCTCGCCCAGGAGGAACGCTGCGAGGCGGTCGGCCCCGACCTCGCCGCGGGCAAGACCTTCTATCTCGGCTGGTCGTCGAAGTACCGCATCACCGACTCCACCAGCCGTTACGTGTTCCAGCTGAAATGCAGCCCGAGCGACGGCACTGCGAACCATCCGATCGTCCTCAAGATCTCCGGCGGCAGGCTCCAGCTGGAGGACTGGACGACCGACCACACCAGCGTCAAGCTCTGGGACGCGCCGGTCTCGAACGACCAGTGGCACGACATCGCCTTCCGGATCTCGACCGACCGCACCAAGGGCACGATCCAGTTCTGGTTCGACGGCAAGCGGCAGACGTTCTCCGACGGGTCGGCCACCTACACCGGCACCACGATCGACGGCACGCGCAACTACCTGAAGTGGGGCGTCTACCACCAGGCCGACCAGACGGCGACGCAGTGGCTCACCAAGATCCGGATGGGCGGCAGCCTGGCCGACGTCACCGGCTGACCTCTGGCACCATCGCTGCATGCGATGGAGGCTGACGGCGGCGCTGGCAGTGCTCATGGTGCTGCTGAGCGGGTGCGGGCCGAGCTTCGCGAACCTGCACCTGCGCGTCGCGGCCGGGTCGGTGGGCGGCGTCTACCACGACCTCGCCGGGCCGCTGGCGGCGGCGTGGGCGGGCGAACTCGGCATCGAAACGCCCGAGGTGCTCGCCACCCAGGGGTCGCGCGACAACCTCAACCGAGTGCTTTCCGGGGGCGCGGACGTCGCGTTCGTCGCCGCGGACCTGGCCGCGGACGCGGCGGCCGCGCACCCCGGCAAGCTCGCCGCGCTGGCCCGCATCCACGACGACTACCTGCACATCGTCGTCCGCAAGGATTCGCCGTACACCTCGGTGTCGATGCTGCGCGGCCGCCACATCGCGGTCGGCTCGCCGGAATCGGGCGTCGAGTACATCGCCGACCGGGTGCTGCAGGTCGCCGGGCTGAAAAGCTCGGTCTCGGTGAACCAGCTGAGCCTGGAGGAGTCGCTCACCGCGCTGGCGGACCGCAGGATCGACGCGATGTTCTGGTCCGGCGGGCTGCCGACGCCGCTCATCACCGAGTACAACCGCAAGGTCGGCCTGCGGCTGCTCGACATGTCCAGCCTGATGCCGGGCATGCAGCGGTTCAGCCCGGTGTACGGCACCGCGACCATCCCCGGCAGCACCTACGACCAGCCCGGTCCGGTCACCACGCTGGTGGTGCCGAACTTCCTGGTCGTGCCCACCTCGATGTCGGCCGACGTCGCCGAAGCGCTCACGAAGGGCCTGTACGACGCCCGCCCGCGGCTCGCGGCGGTCAACCGGGCGGCGCTGTCGATAGACGTGCACCCGGGCATCGAGACCGCTCCGCTGCCGCTGCATCCCGGCGCGCGGGCGTATTACCGCGCGGAGAAGGTCTAGCGCGCGACCGGGAAGTCCATCGCGACGCACAATCCGCCGCCATCGGGCAGCGACAGCTGGATCTCCCCGCCGGAATGCCGGACGATCTCGGTCACGATCGCCAGCCCCAGCCCCGACCCGGGCACGTTCTGGTGCGCCGTGCTCCGCCAGAACCGGTCCGCGGCCCGCTCCAGTTCGTCCTCCCGCAGCCCGGGGCCGTGGTCGCGGACCGAGACCGTCACGCGGTCCCCGGCCACGCTCGCGGCCACCTCGACGGAAGTACCGGAAGGGCTGAACTTGAGCGCGTTGTCCAGCAACGCGTCGAGCACGACCTCCAGCCCGCGCGGAGGCACGAGCACCCGCGCGCCGTCGACGTCCACCGCGCTCTCCAGCGAGACCTCGCGAGCCGCCCCGACCACCGACCAGTCGGCGACGCGATCGGCGATCACCTCGGCGAGATCCTCGGACACCAGCTCGCCGCCCGCGGCTTCCGCACGGGCCATCGACAACAGCTCGTCGAGGATCTGGTTCAGCCGTTTGGCGTCCACCTGCGCGGCTTCGAGATCGGCCGCGGCGGTTTCGTCGGTCACCTGGCCGTCGAGATTGCCCAGCCGGATCTTCAACGCGGTCAACGGATTGCGCAGCTGGTGCGAGGCGTCGGCGACGAACGCGCGCTGCGCGGCCAGCGCTTCCGACACGCTCGCCGCCATCCGGTCGAACGACCGCCCCAGCTGCCGCAGCTCCGGCGGGCCGCCGCTCTCCCCCACCGGCTCCGCCTCCCGGCCGCTGACCACGGACGCGACCAGCGCGCCCGTCGCCTCGTCCAGCCGCCGGACCGGACGCAGCGTCCAGCGCACCACCGGCAGCGCGACGAGCAGCGCGAGCCCGAACGCGACCAGCGCGCACGCGGCCAGCAGCAGCCACTGCCACAGCAGCTGGGTGCGGACGTGGTCGGTCGCGGACTCCGTCACGACCGCGCCGCGCACCTCGCCGTCGATCAGGATCGGCTCGGCCAGCACCAGCGGTTTGGTCGCCCACGGCATCAGCAGCGGCCCGGCCTCGGGCGGACGGGCGGCGAGCGCCTCGTTCACCGGCACCCGGATCGCGTCCCGGTCGACGGAGCCGCTCGCCGAGCTCAGCACCGGGTCGCCGTCCTGGTTCACCACGACCACTTTCACGCCGTACACCTCGGTGTACCGGCGCAGTTCCGGTTCCAGCAGGCCGAGCTGGTTGTCCAGCAGCGGACGCTGGGCCAGCGAGGCGAACCGCGAGGTGTCGGTGAGCCGGTCGAGGAAGAGCTTCTGCTGGAGGCTGCTCGCGAGGCTCAGCGCGAGCGGGATGCCGAGCCCGAACACCAGCAGCGCGACGAGCGTGACGACGATGCCCTGCAGCCGGACGCGCACCGGTCAGTCCCGTCCGCTGCCCAGCCGGTAGCCGACCCCGCGGACCGTCTCGATCAGCGCCGGACGGCCGAGCTTGGTGCGCAGGGTCGCGACGTGCACGTCCAGCGAACGGCTCTCCGCCGCGCCGCGGTGCCCCCACACCTCGTTCAGCACCTGCTCGCGCGAGCAGACCGCGCCGCCCGCCGCAGCGACCAGCGCGAGCACCTGGAACTCCTTGCGGGACAAGGCGATCGGCTCGCCGGCCACCAGCACCTCGTGCCGGGAGAGGTCGATCCGGACGTCGCCGACCTCCACCACCGGCACGGACGGCGCGGGCCGTTCGACGCGCCGCCGCCGCACCGCCTCGACCCGCGCGAGCAGTTCCTCCACGTCGTAGGGCTTGACCAGGTAGTCGTCGGCGCCGGCGCGCAGGCCGTGCACCCGGTCGTTCACCTCGCCGCGCGCGGACACGACGATCACCGCGACGTCGCTGACCGCCCGGATCTGCCGGCAGAGCACCACGCCGTCGACGTCGGGAAGGCCCAGGTCGAGCAGGATCACGTCGACGTCGTGGACCCGGTCGAGCACCCCGGCCCCGGACGGCAGCCGCTGCATGGCGAGCCCGCGGCGGACCAGGGCGGGCACGAGCGCCCCGGCGACCCGGTCGTCGTCTTCCACCAGCAGCACGCGCACGCTTGCTCCTCCCGGTGATCCAGACCACGGTAGCCGGACTCTAAGGCGCCACGCCCGCGGACACGGTGCGTGGCGGCGGCCACAGTCCCGACTAGGCTGAACGCAGCCACGACGGCCGCATCCGATACATAGTTGAAACCCTAAGTATTGCTCAAGCCGTCTTTACAAGAGATGTCCCGGTAGTAGGTTTCCGCAAGCGTTGCGGAACCCCGGTTCCGCGGACGCCGCTGACCAACGGAGCTCTGGAGGCCACGATGACCACCGAGGTGGCGACGCCGATGATCAAGGCGGCCGCCGTGAACAAGTACTTCGGCGATCTGCACGTGCTGCGCGAGATCACGCTCGAGGTGCCGCGCGGCCAGGTCGTCGTCGTGCTCGGGCCGTCCGGGTCGGGCAAGTCGACGCTGTGCCGCGCGATCAACCGGCTCGAGCCGATCAACTCCGGCGAGATCGCCGTGGACGGCGTGCCGCTGCCCGCCGAGGGCAAGGCGCTCGCCGCGCTGCGCGCCGACGTCGGCATGGTCTTCCAGCAGTTCAACCTCTTCGCGCACAAGACGATCCTCGAGAACGTCATGCTCGCGCCGGTGAAGGTGCGCCGGACCGCGCAGGCGGAGGCCCGCAAGACCGCGATGGAGCTGCTCGAGCGCGTCGGCATCGCGAACCAGGCCGACAAGTACCCGGCCCAGCTGTCCGGCGGCCAGCAGCAGCGCGTGGCGATCGCCCGCGCGCTCGCGATGAAGCCCAAGGTGATGCTCTTCGACGAGCCGACCTCGGCGCTGGACCCGGAAATGGTCCAGGAGGTGCTGGACGTGATGACCGGCCTGGCGAAGGACGGCATGACGATGCTCGTGGTCACGCACGAGATGGGCTTCGCCCGCCGCGCCGCCGACCGCGTGATCTTCATGGCCGATGGCGAGATCGTCGAGGACACGACGCCGGAGGAGTTCTTCACCAAGCCGAAGTCCGACCGCGCCAAGGACTTCCTCGGCAAGATCCTGACCCACTGACCCGTTCGGGGGAATCCCCCGGCGCCCCGAGCCCGAGGTGGCTGTAATCGGCCGTGTCCGACGGCCGGACCCCGACCGGCACCGACGTTCCCGGACAGATGTTTCCCGGACAGATATTGGAGAGACTGACATGAGGATCCGCACCCTCGCGGCCGCCCTGCTCGCCGGCGGGCTGCTGCTCACGGCCTGCGGCAAGGAAGGCGCCCCGACCGGCTCCGGCGGCGACGCCAACACGAACACCGCCGCCCTGCCGACCTACGAGGTCGCCAAGGACGTCAAGCTCGACGGCTCGCCGATCTTCGCGAAGATCAAGTCCGCGGGCACCATCACCATCGGCGTCAAGGACGACCAGCCCGAGCTGGGCCAGAAGGACCCGAAGACCGGCAAGTTCCAGGGCTTCGACATCGAGATCGCCCGGATGGTCGCGGCGGGCCTCGGCATCAGCGAGGACAAGATCAAGTACACGACGGTCGACTCGGGCGCCCGCGAGCAGGCCATCTCCAACGGCCAGGTCGACCTCTACGTCGGCACCTACACGATCAACGACAAGCGCAAGAAGCTCGTGTCGTTCGCCGGCCCGTACTTCCAGGCCGGGCAGGACCTGCTGGTGCGCAAGGACGACACCTCGATCACCGGCCCGGAGACCCTGAAGGGCAAGAAGGTCTGCTCGGTCACCGGGTCGACCCCGATCCAGCGCGTGCGCGAGCAGAAGCTGACCGACCAGATCGTCGAGTTCCAGAAGTACTCGCAGTGCGTGGAGAAGCTGACCACGAAGGACGTCGACGCGGTCACCACCGACGACGCGATCCTCAAGGGCTACGCGGCGCAGGACCCGGACAGCTTCAAGGTCGTCGGCAAGCCGTTCTCGAAGGAGCCCTACGGCATCGGCCTGAACAAGGACGACAAGGTGCTGCGCGACAAGATCGACGACCTGCTGCAGGCCGCCGAGACCAACGGCACCTGGAAGAAGATCTACGACGCGACCCTCGGCAAGTCCGGCGCGCCCGCGACGCCGCCGGCCATCGAGCGGTACTGACCTGATCCGGCGGCCGGTGGGCGAAGCTTTCGCCCACCGGCCGCCGTACACCCACTATCGGCACACGGACGCGGGGAAGGCTCCATGGACGTCCTGCTCGACAATCTGGACCTCTTCGGTCCGTTCTTTCTCACCACGATCGAACTGTTCCTGATCGCGGGGGCGTGCAGCCTGGTGCTGGGCACGATCCTCGCCATGCTGCGGGTGAGCCCGGTCCCGGTGCTGCGCGCGATCGGCACGACGTACGTGACCGTCCTGCGCAACACGCCGCTGACGCTGGTGTTCGCGTTCCTCGTGTTCGCCTACCCGCTGCTCGACATCGTCAAGATCGACTACTTCCCGACCGCCGCGGTGGCGCTGACGATCTACACGTCCGCGTTCATCTGCGAGGTCGTGCGCTCCGGCATCAACACGGTGCCGCTCGGCCAGGCCGAGGCGGGCCGCGCGCTGGGCCTGTCCTCCGGGCAGATCCTCGGCGGCATCGTCCTCCCGCAGGCGCTGCGGTCGGTCGTGCCGCCGCTCGTCAGCATGCTCATCGCGCTGCTGAAGAACACCACGATCGCCAGCGGGTTCTCGGTCGCCGAGGCCGGCGCGATCCGGCAGTACGTGTCCGAGCGCGGCGACAACCAGATGATCGCGCTGCTGTGGGTGGCACTCGGCTTCATCATCCTCGTGTCGGTGCTGTCGCTGGTGCAGCGCAGCCTGGAGAAGCGCTGGAGCGTGGCCCGATGAGCACGGTTCTTTTCGACACTCCCGGCCCGAAAGCGCGGATGCGGCACCGGCTCTACGCGGTGCTGGGCATCGTCGTGGTAGCCGCGCTGATCGCGTTCATCGTCTACCGTTTCATCGACAGCGGCCAGTTCGCCGGCCGCAAATGGGAGTGGCTGCAGTACGCCCAGGTCCAGAGCGACCTCGCGAACGCCGTCCTGGCGACCGTGAAGGCCTTCGCGCTGGGCGCAGTGCTGGCCATCGTGTTCGGCGCGGTGTTCGCCGCCGGACGGCTGTCCGACCACGCGTGGGTGCGCGGGGTCTGCACGTTCGTGGTGGAGTTCTTCCGCGCGATCCCGCTGCTGATCCTGATGTTCCTGTTCTACTACGGCCTCCCGACCCTCGGCGTGGACACGTCGCCGCTGTTCGCGGTCGTGCTCGGCCTGACGCTGTACAACGGCTCGGTGCTGGCGGAGGTGTTCCGCGCGGGCATCCTGGCCCTGCCGAAGGGCCAGAGCGAAGCCGCGTACGCGCTCGGCATGCGCAAGACCCAGGTGATGTTCACGGTCCTGCTGCCGCAGGCGCTGCGCGCGATGCTGCCGACGATCATCAGCCAGCTGGTGGTGCTGCTCAAGGACACCGCGCTCGGCTTCCTCGTGACGTACCCGGAGCTGCTGTACTACGCCCGCTACATCGGCAGCCAGGGCGCCTTCGGCCGTCCGATCGTCCCGTCGACCCTCGTGGCCGCCGCGATCTACATCGCGATGTGCCTCCTGCTGACCGCGCTCGCGACTTACCTGGAGCGGCGCAACCGGCGCAGCAAGAAGCACCTCGACACCGGTGCCAAGGACGCGGCGGAACTCACTACCGCGGCTACGGGCGGGGTGCGCGGAGGGCCGTTCTGACGGTCTCTTGTTTCGCTTGAAGCCCCTGGCGCTGCTTTCTTTGCGGCGCTGGGGGTTTCTTGTTTTATGCGCTTGTTCCGTGTGCGGTCGGATGACGCGGCTGGTACAGGGGCAGAGCGGTGCCGCTGGGGAGGCGGATCGACACTCGCTTGCCCCATGCCGCTGTGATGGCCTCTCCGTCCACCTCGGCTCCCTTCTCGGTCAGGTGGCGGACTGTTTCGTCCAGGTCGTCGCACATCAGGTAGAACTCTTGCTGTGGCGTCCCTTCGGTCGGGTGCACCGCGAGTTCCGTTGGGGGCAAACGGAAAATGAGCCAGCCGTCGCCCGCGTCGACGTGGCCTAGCTCTAGTACGTCCCTGAGGAACTCGCGGTCCGCTGCTGCGTTGTTGCTGTAGAGGATCACGTGGGCGCCGGTGATCATGGTTGCCTGTCCTTCCGGAAGTCCTTTGTGTACAAGGAAATCGCTTCTTCGTGCGATCGAGCCGATCGAGTGATGCCGTCCGGTCGCTGGTCCTGCTAATGTTGATCTCATTGAAGTAAGTCCATCGCAGGTGATGTGAGCCCACGAGCGTTCTCGTAGCGGCCGTCGCGATTTTCCTTCTCTCTCAGTGCGTTTGGCCAGCGCACTGGTCGGCGTGGTCGCGCCTGCGCGCGGTGAGATCGCGCTGCCAGAACACGGAAATCGCGGCGTCCCGCGCGGACGATCGCCGCCGAGGTCAAGCCGCCCGGATCTCCCCGGCGACCCGCCGTCACGACCAGGTTCATCAGACAAGGAGGACCGCCTATTGCCCACCCACAACTGAATACGCCCGCCGCGCATGCGTGCGCAGGCCCGTGCCCGGCGAGGGAACTGGTCCGCTGCCCGCGAACGAGCTGGCCCGCCGCTCGCCAGGGCAAGGCCATCGCCATCGGCAAGCAGGCCCACGTCTCGCGAACATGCGAGCCACCTCGCATGACGAAGCAGGCCCACCGCCCGCAAGCAACCAGGCCTGCCTTCCGCGGACGAGCCAGCCCGCCGTCGGCCAAGCCCAGGCTCGCCGTCTCCGCAGGAGCGGACTCGCCATGGACGTGAGCCAGGCCCAACGTCGGCGAACGAGCAGGCCCGCACCGGCAAACTCCACGCCCACTCCGCGGGGAGGCGGAGGCTCGCCATCGGCGAAAGCCCAGGCCAGCCGTCGATGACCGAGCAGCCCGCCGTCGGCGAAAGCCCGGGCCCACCGCTCGCGACCGAGCCAGCCCGTCGCTCGCAAGGGCAAGGCCATCGGTCACAAGGCAAGCCATCGCCACGGGCAATCGGGCCCACGTCTCGCGAACATGCGGGCCACCTCGCATGGTGAAGCAGGCCCACCGCCCGCAAGCAACCTGGCCCGCCTCCCGCGAACGAGCCAGCGCGCCGTCGGCGAAAGCCCACGCCAGCCGTCGACGACCGAGCAGCCCGCCGTCGGCGAACACCCGGGCCCACCGCTCGCGACCGAGCCAGCCCATCGCTCGCAAGGGCAAAGCCGGTGCCACGGCCAAGCAGGCCCGCGTCCCGCAACCATGCGAAACCACCCCGCACGACGAAGCAGGCCCGCCACCCGCAAGCACCCAGGCCCGCCACCCGCGAACGGGCAAGCCCGCGGCCCTCACACCACCAGGTCCGCGACCCCGGCCGCCCCAGCGGACGTCACCGGTTCCGGCGGAACAGCTTGTCCCCCAGCCAGACGATCGGGTCGTACTTGCGGTCGGCGACGCGTTCCTTCATCGGGATCAGCGCGTTGTCGGTGATGTGGATGCCTTCCGGGCACACCTCGGTGCAGCATTTGGTGATGTTGCAGAACCCGAGCCCGTGCTCGTCCTGCGCGGCGTCTCGGCGGTCGGCGACGTCCAGCGGATGCATCTCCAGCTCGGCGATCCGCATGAGGTAGCGAGGGCCGGCGAAAGCCTCCTTGTTCTCCTCGTGGTCGCGCACGACGTGGCAGGTGTTCTGGCACAGGTAGCACTCGATGCACTTGCGGAACTCCTGCGAGCGCTCGACGTCCACCTGCTGCATCCGGTACTCGCCGGGCTTCAAGCCCTCCGGCGGGGTGAAGGACGGGATCTCGCGCGCCTTCGTGTAGTTGAACGACACGTCGGTGACGAGGTCGCGGATCACCGGGAAGGTGCGCATCGGCGTGACCGTCACGACCTCGGCCTCGGTGAACGTCGACATGCGCGTCATGCACAGCAGCCGCGGCCTGCCGTTGATCTCCGCCGAGCAGGAGCCGCATTTGCCTGCCTTGCAGTTCCAGCGCACCGCGAGATCCGCGGCCTGGGTGGCCTGCAGCCGGTGGATGATGTCGAGCACGACCTCGCCCTCGTTCACCTCGACGGTGAAGTCCTGCAGGTCGCCGCCGGTCGCGTCGCCTCGCCACACGCGGAACTTCGCCTGGTAGCTCACGCGGTCCTCCCGGGGTGGGTCTCCAGCTCGGCGTCGGTGAAGTACTTGCCCAGCTCGTCGAGTTCGAACAGCTCGAGCAGGTCCGGGCGCATCGGCGCCTGTTCCTTCACCGCCACGTCGACGTCCGGCACCAGCGGGTTGTCGCCCGGCCGCGCGGAGCAGACGAGCAGCCGGTGCCGCCATTCCGCGTCCATCGACGGATAGTCGTCGCGGGTGTGGCCGCCGCGGCTTTCCGTGCGGGTCAGCGCCGCACGGGCGACGCATTCGCTCACCAGGAGCATGTTCCGCAGGTCGAGCGCGAGGTGCCAGCCGGGGTTGAACTGCCGGTGGCCCTCCACCGTCACCTGCCGCACCCGGCCGCGGATTTCCGCGAGTTTTTCCAGCGCCTGCCGGATCTCCCCGGCCTTGCGGATGATGCCGACGAGATCGTTCATCGACTGCTGCAA
Organism: Amycolatopsis sp. AA4; assembly: GCF_002796545.1. Taxonomy (GTDB): domain Bacteria; phylum Actinomycetota; class Actinomycetes; order Mycobacteriales; family Pseudonocardiaceae; genus Amycolatopsis. Next base: position 2,016,817 of record NZ_CP024894.1, on the reverse strand, counting down.
CTCGGTGTGCAGCGTGTACGGATTCTCCGGCGTGCCGTCAGCGGGCGGGTTGAACGGTTCGAGCGCCATCGCGGCCGCGGTGTCCACATCGGACTGCGAAACCGCGGGCCGGTCCTTGAGTCCGTCCACATAGGACGCCGCACCCAGCCCGGCCCGCCTGCCGAACACGAGCAGGTCCGACAGCGAGTTGCCGCCGAGCCGGTTCGACCCGTGCATGCCGCCGGAACACTCGCCCGCGGCGAACAGGCCGGGCACGCTCGCCGCGCCGGTGTCCGGGTCGACCTCCACGCCGCCCATCACGTAGTGACAGGTCGGGCCGACCTCCATGGCCTCCTTGGTGATGTCGACGTCGGCGAGTTCCTTGAACTGGTGGTACATCGACGGCAGCCGCCGCTGGATCTCCTCGGCGGGCAGCCGGCTCGCGATGTCGAGGAAAACGCCTCCGTGCGGGGACCCGCGCCCCTCCTTGACCTCGGAGTTGATCGCCCGCGCCACCTCGTCGCGCGGCAGCAGGTCCGGCGTGCGGCGGTTGTTCTCCTGGTCGGTGTACCAGCGGTCGGCTTCGTCCTCGCTGTCCGCGTACTGGCCCTTGAACACCTCGGGCACGTACTCGAACATGAACCGCTTGTCCTCGGAGTTCTTGAGCACCCCGCCGTCGCCGCGCACGCCCTCAGTGACGAGAATGCCCTTGACGCTCGGCGGCCACACCATCCCAGTCGGATGGAACTGCACGAACTCCATGTTGATCAGCTTCGCGCCGGCACGAAGGGCCAGCGCGTGCCCGTCGCCGGTGTACTCCCACGAATTCGACGTCACCTTGAACGATTTGCCGATGCCGCCCGTCGCGAGCACCACCGCAGGCGCCTCGAACAACACGAACCGACCGCTCTCGCGCCAATAACCGAACGCGCCCGCGATCGCGCCGTTGTCCAGCAGCAGCTCGGTGACTGTGCACTCGGCGAAAACCTTGATCCGCGCCTCGTAGTCGCCGTACTTCTTGAAGTCTTCCTGTTGCAGCGAAACGATCTTCTGCTGCATAGTGCGGATCAGCTCGAGCCCGGTCCGGTCGCCGACGTGCGCGAGCCGCGGATACGTGTGCCCGCCGAAGTTGCGCTGGCTGATCCGCCCGTCCGCGGTGCGGTCGAAGAGCGCGCCGTACGTCTCCAGCTCCCAGACGCGGTCCGGCGCTTCCCGGGCGTGCAGCTCGGCCATGCGCCAGTTGTTGAGGAATTTCCCGCCGCGCATGGTGTCGCGGAAGTGCACCTGCCAGTTGTCGTTCGAGTTCGCGTTGCCCATCGACGCCGCGCAGCCGCCCTCGGCCATCACCGTGTGCGCTTTGCCAAACAGGGATTTGCACACCACCGCGACGCTGAAACCGCGTTCGCGCGCTTCGATCACCGCGCGCAGACCGGCGCCGCCGGCACCGATCACCACCACGTCGTAGCTGTGCCGTTCGACCTCGGTCATGGAATAAGCCACCTCACGAGCTGGGGAGAACTGCCTTGCGCTGCTGGATTTCCGGGGTCAGCCCACGAATCGCAGGTCGGAGATCGCGCCGCTCGACACGAGCATCACGTAGAAGTCGGTCAGCACGAGCGTGCCGAGCGTCGTCCACGCGAGGGTCATGTGCCGGGTGTTGAGCTTCGTGACCTGCGTCCAGATCCAGTACCGGACGGGATGTTTCGAGAAATGCTTGAGCCGCCCGCCGGTGACGTGCCGGCACGAGTGGCAGGAGAGCGTGTACGCCCACAGCAGCACGACGTTCAGCACGAGAATCACGTTGCCGAGCCCGAAGCCGAACCCGGTGGGACTCTGGAAGGCGACGATGGCGTCGTAGGTGTTGACGAGCGAGACGACGCACGCGACGTAGAAGAAGTACCGGTGCACGTTCTGCACGATCAGCGGCAGCCGCGTCTCGCCGGTGTAGCGCGCGTGCGGTTCGGCGACCGCGCAGGCCGGCGGGGAAAACCACACCGAGCGGTAGTAGGCCTTGCGGTAGTAGTAGCAGGTCAACCGGAACCCGAGCAGGAACGGCAGCACGAGCACGCCGAGCGGCAGCCAGGACGGCATCTCGCCGAACCAGTGCCCGAAGTGGCTCGAGCCCGGAACGCAGGACGTGGAGACGCAGGGCGAGTAGAACGGCGTCAGGTAGTGGTATTCGGGCACCCAGTAGGCGGTGCGCACGAATGCCCGGACAGTCGCGTAAACGACGAAGGTGGCCAGCCCCAGCACAGTGAGCAGGGGCGACAGCCACCACCGGTCGGTGCGCAGTGTCCGGGCGGCGAGCCGCGCCCGCCCCGGCGCCCGGACGCCGGTACGGGCGCTGCTGACGTCGTTGTCAGCGGGCGCGCTCACCGCTGGTCGCGCTTGTAGCCACCGACACCTTCGTCGTCGGCGCCGCTCCACAGCGCCGGATCGTAGGGAGTGTCGGGGACAGGCACACGTTCGACGGCCTTCGCCTGCGCGGGCACAGCGGGCGGGTGCCCGTCCAGATCAGCGGTGTCGATGTCGAGCCGCTCGACGTCGTTGGCCAGCCGGCGCACCGCGGACGCGTCGCCGTAGCGCGATCGCAATGCGCCCACGCACTGCCGCAACTGGCCGATGGTGCGCCGAAGTTCGGCGATCTCTGTGGTGGACATCGGAAGCCTCCCTGGTGGTGGGGCCGGCAGTTCGGGTGACGATCAACGCCGCCACGTACGACTCTGCCTCGCGCGGTGCACTGTGACAAGTAGCACATTTACCAGAAGGAAGCATCCTGTACCGGTTGACCTGGGGATTTATGACTAGATAGGGGCCGAAAGTGGGGTCCAGGACGTCACCAGGACGTCAGCCGAACAACTCAAGCTGCCGACGCGAGATCGCTCGACGGCCGGAACACGCTGTCGATCGCCGCGCGCGCCCGCTCGTAACTCGTCTCCATGAGGTGGGTATAGACACGGAGAGTGAACGCTTCGCTGGAGTGCCCGAGGTATGCGGAGAGTTCTTTGATACTCACCCCGCGTGACAGCATCAGCGAGGCGAACAGGTGCCGGAGCGCGTGCATGCCGTCCCGGTCATTGACATAGGCCAGCCCGGCGGCGACGAACGCGGGCAGCCACACGCCCATGTGAAACGACTGGTTCTTGTACGGCACACCGCTCGGCTTGGTCATGAGCAGATTGACCGTCTCGTAAGCCTGCCCGTCCCGCTCGCCCCACGGCAACGTGACCGCGACGGGCGGATACCTCTCGATATAGGCGTCGATCTTCTCCAGCAGCCCGTATCCGAGCGGGATCTCCCGTACCTTCCGCCCCTTCGGAAGCTTGAACTTCTGCACGCCCTTGACCATCACGAGCTGCCGCGTGCACCGGTAGATCATCTTCTTCCGGTCGATGTTGTCCGGGCTGAACGCCAGCACCTCACCCGGCCGCAGGCCGAGGCCCGCACCGAGGAAGACCGCTGGCTTGAACCGGTCCTCGACGGCTTCCTCCAGGGCGTGCACCCGCTTCTCCGGCCAGACCTGCACCTCCTTGGTCGTCGCCTTCGGCCGAGGGATGGTCGCCTTCTTGAGCGGGTTGGACCGCATTTTCTCGTCGACCACCGCAGCGTCCCAAATGGACAGCACGAGGTCGAACACCTGACGCTGGTAGGTGCCCGACAGCTTCCGCTCCTCGTCGTTGAGCCACGCCAACCACTTCCGGGCAAGATCAGAACTCTCGCACATGTCGAGACTCCGCTCCCCGAAGAACGGAAACACGTACTTCTCCAGCTGCGTAGTCATGGTGTTCAACGACGACTCGCCAAGCGGACGGCTTTTCAGAACTTGCGTGGCATAGGTCCGGAACTTCTCCCTGCCCGCGCTCGAATCCCGGTACACCCCCGCGTAAAGCTCGTTCTCGATCTTGGTCTTGAACTCCTTCGCCGCACCGAGCTTCTTGTCCGGGAACGACCGGGATGCCTCCGACTTGTCCGGCTTGACCCAGCGCACCTTGTACCGCATGCCTTTCCCATAATCCGCGGTGCGCTCTTGAACCGGCTTCTTCTTGTCGTTGAGCACGACTTCCCCGGTTTCGGGATCGACCTTGTCCCGAAACCAGCGATCTTCGATGTGTGCCATCAGATTCGCTCCCCCACGTCCCTCATGCGGCAGGCATGGTCTCGGGACCGTCGAGCCATTCCCGAACCGCGTCAGGGTGGTAGCGGACGTGCTTGCCCATCCGCCGCCACGGCGGGCCGTAGTTCTTGTAACGCCAGTCCTTGAGCGTGTCCTCGGGAATGTCGAGGTAGGCGGAGAGATCTTCCGGGGTCCACAGCCCCTCCACACTGACCAGCCGCACACGCGGGTTGTTGTTCATGTCTCCCCCTTCCCAGGTCAGGCAGCCAACGCCGGAATTGCCGAAGTTTCGGGCGGCTCAGGCGGCGGCGATCCGGAGGCAGCTAGCCGAGCCGCTTCGTACTCGGCCTTCCAGGCGCGGCGTTCGGCGATGGCGCGCATCACGAGCTGATCCCGGGGCGGGCAATGCGGGTCGCCAGGATCGACCTTGCGCCATACCAGCTTTTCCGGCGCAGGACGCGGTTTCTCGATCCCCACCGCCGCGAGAGCGGACAGCACGAATCCGACTCGGTCAGCCTTGTGGTCCGCCACGGTCTTGCCCGACCACTTGCGCGAGACCAGCACCCGCCGACCCGGCAGACCGAGCGTGGTCCGCCGATGCGCACGCCCCCGGCAGTGCCCCGGAGTGGTCTTCGCGTTGGCTCCCTTGGGATTGATCCCGTACAGCAGCCACACCGCGCAGCGCGGCGAACACGGGGTGACCGCCAGCTCAGCGTGAAGCCGGTCGTGGTGATCACGCTGCGCCGACGTGTCCGCGTCCACGATTTCACCGGTGGACTTCGTGAGGTACTTGGTCAGATAGCCGATGTGCCGCCCGGCTTCCTCTGTACCGCCGAGGATTCCCTTCGAGTGCACCTGTTCGCCGAACCGCACGACGTGCGCCGGTTCCTCCACTTCGGACACCGCGTCGTCCCACGCCGTCAACGGCTCCTGGGTTTCTGGGTCCACAAAGGAACGAATATCCGGGTCCCACAACGGTTTTCGGTCCCCGCCGTAGATCATGACGTCGTGGTTGGGCCACCACACCTGGTGATAGGTCGCTTCGGTCACGAGCCGGATCACGTCGTGCGAGATCGCTCCCCGCAGCGCGGCATGGAGGTGGGGTGCTGCCCGGCGCTGGGGTTCCACAGTCGCGAAGTACTGCACGTCGAACCCGACCACCCGACGCAGGTTCTGCCACCACCGATCCACCAGCGCGGCGAAGTGCACCGCGTCTCGCGCGGCCCGCCGGTAGTCGTAGCTGGCGGGATCGACCGGGGAGCCGTCCGGACGCACGCGGCCGTAGGTGTCGCAGGTGAGCGTGACGAACATCGACGGCCGGAACCGACCCGCGAACTCCCGCCCCACGGTGGTTTTCGCGACCTTCTTGCGAGGCAGGTTCGGCGCGTCCTGACGGCGCCTGGTCGAGCGCTTCACCGGACGCTTCCCCGGCACGTCGAGGGCCGGAAGCCGACCCGTCATGCCCGACTCGCGCAACTCGGCGTCCACGGTGGACACTTCGGCCCGCAGTTCCTCCGCCTCCGGCTCGTTCCCGGCCGCGACCGCCTCTCGATAGTGCGCGGCCAGATCCGCCCGGTAGGTCAGCAGCTCCCGTTGAGGCTCGGTGGGCTCCGCGCGGGTGATCACGGGTTCTTCGGTCAGGTGCCAACCTTCCCGGCACTGGGCCTGCCGCAGCGCTTTGGCCTTGCGGGCACACGGCAAGCACACCGATTCCACTGTCGAGCCGCACGGCACCGGGACGTAGCGCAGCTCCCCCGTGTCGGTGTCGGCAACCTCCATCGTGAACGGCCGCACGCACACCCCGTGCTGCTCCGCAGTCGCCTTGACCACGTCAGCAGCAAGGGCACCGCGGATTCGCTCCCGACGCGCCCCGGCCGGCATTCCCTGACCAGCGGTTTCCTGTGCAGAGGTCGTCATGCCGCCTCCTCCCCCGCGCGCGCCCACTCCCGCAGCAGCCACACCGGCATGTCCTGATCCGTCTGCGGAGGCAGATCGGGAAAGGTGCTCGGGTCGAACGGAACTCCGCCGTAAACCCGGACCGGGATGCCGCACGGCGTCCGTCCAGTCAGCTCCAGTTGCACCCGCGCACCATCCGGCGTGCGCCACAGGCTCACCCGCGCCCCATCGAGCGTCGCCGCCCAGGTAGCCAATCCCGCCACGACGCCAGGCAAGGTGTCGGTGTCGAGAGCCACGGTGACCGGCGCGGCCCAGGTGGTGACCTCCACCGAGCAAGCCGGAGGCAACGCATGCGAATCGAGGTGATCCCGGATCGCATCGAGGAAGACCATCAGCCGGTTCATGCCGTCCCCCTTTCGCTGCTGCCACAACGGTTGTGGGCGAGGTCGATCACCTGTGCCCCGCCGTTGGTGACGTAGTCCTCCAGCGCCTTCACCGTCGCGTCCGACACCCAGCCCGCGCGGACCCGCAGGGGTTCGCGGATGCCCTCGCCCCACACGTAGCCCACGCCCGGAGTGGACTCGGGGATGCGGTTGGCCCAAGCCCCGCGCTCGTACGCGCCGTCGCCCAGCACCATCGACACCTGAGACTTCGAGGTCACGCGCAGGCACACTCGGCGAGTGAACAGCTCCCGCACCGGAACGGTTTCCTTCGTCGGGTCCTGCACATAGCCGCGCACCGAAATCAGCGCAGCCCGCCCTTGGGTGTTGAGCACCGAGACGTGTTCGGTGATCGCGTCGCGGGTCTTGCGGTCGGTGTAGCGCGTCAGCGCCGCCAACTCGTCGAACTCCAACAGCTCCAACGGAAACTCTTGCGAGAGCGGCACTTCCCGGGTCTGCCCGGCGAACGCACGCTTGCGCCGCTCCAGCTCGTCCCGCAGCGCCTCCAGCACCTCCAGCGCTTCCGCGCCCGACACCGCGTAGCGGGAGAAGATCCCGCGCCCATACGCGAGTTCCATGCCCTTCGGGTCCACACCGGACACCCGCACCAACCCCGAGCGAATCGCCGGAGCAGCCGACACCAGCGGCGACCACATCACCGAGTTCTTCCCCGCACCCGACGCACCCGCCACGAGGATGTGCGCACCGCCGCCGAGCAAGGGCAGCCGCCAAGCCGTCCCGTATTCCGTGGAACCGGCGAACACCCGCCGCAGATCCACCGCCGACGCCTCGGCCACCTCCTGCAGCGGTAGGCAGGACACGGCCGAGGCCAGCAGGTCCCGGCGCATGAAGTCCACCGACACCACATCCGGCGAGATCTCCCGCACCTGCACCCGCGTGACCCGCCGAGCCGTCGCCAGCGCACGGGTGGCCTCGCCGAAGTCCTCCGGGGTCTGGCCCGGCACGAGCCGTACGCGCACCTCATCCCACGAGGGGCCGGAGCGGACCCCCAGCACGCGCGGGAAGGCCACACCCGCGTCACGCCGAGACTGGGCCGCCACTTCGCGCTTGCGCCGCCGCGAGACGAGGTTCACGGTCACGTCCACCGGGATCGCTTCGTCGCGCACCGTCAGGCCGCAGGCATGCAGCCAGCCCGGGAGCTTGCGCCCGTAGACAGCCCAGCGCAGCCACCAGGCACGCACCCAGCGACCGCACCACTGCTCGAATCCCACCGGCCAGCCCAGCCGCCACACGAGCGCTACCAGGCCGACCGAGCCTGCCGTGATCGCCAGCGAAGGCCAGCCGAGCCAGTGCCACCACACGCCGAGAGCGAGCACGGCGAGGCAGGTGCGCCAGTGCGTGGCCAGTTGCCGAACAATCCAGCCGCCCACACGCACGAGGCCCCACAGGGCCAGGCCGAGGAACGCCAATGCGGCCAGGGTTTCCGCGATCGCCGCGAAGGCCCGGCCGAGTTTGGCCAGCACCCACACCAGCACCGCCAGGCCCGCACCGCCGACAATCACCGCTACCGCGTTCATCGACGCTCACCGCCCTCAGCCGCGGCGAGGTCAAGCGGCAGCATTCCTTGACATGCCGCGCACTTCGTCTCGCCCCGCACGAGACGGGCGAACTTCTTGCATGCGGCGCAACGCATCCGGGTGACCCCAGTTGACGCACGCCGTCCAGAACCGGTTATGTTCGTCATTGTTCACTTCCCAGTGGACAGCGCAGAACCGGTGAAGGTTGGTCGCCAGAGGCCGGTTCTGCGTTTATACGGAACAATTCCGCCCATTCAAGGGCGCGTTGAACACAGCACACGTCGCCGTGCGCTTTTTTCAGTACTCCCGCTCGGTTTTCGGCTAGTCGGTGGTCGATTCGTCGGCGGTTGGTTCCTCGCCAGTCAGGAGCCGGTTCAGCCCGGCGTCAGTCGCCCGCCGCTGCGCCTTCACCTCTTTCAGGAGCTGATCGACCACCACCGACAAGCGCGCCAGCGATTCCGCCGGAGACAACGCCGCCGCCCTCAACCGTCCGATCGTCACTTCATACGAGGCCGCTTCCTTCCCGACCAGGAACACGCCCATCGCGCGATGCGGGCAGTACACGACGTCCGAGGTGTCCTTGAGCGCGTACCGGCTGAACGCCTCCTCCGTCACCGCCTGACTCGGAGCCAGCCGGATCGTCATCGTCCGCGACAGCCCGACCAAATCCTTGAGGAACCGCGTCTGCCGCAACATCACCTCGGCATCCCCGAAATGATTCCGCAATGCCTCCGAGCCGATGAACATCTCCGCCTTCACCGCGCCCGCACCGAACAGAATCCGGTTGCGATCCATCCGGCTCTCGACCACCTGGTCCAGCTTCTGCTTGTCCCGCAGGTCCGGGCCAAAGACAAGCCGCGCGTAATCCGGGACCTGCAACAGATCCGGAATCAACAGCGGAGCCCATACCGTCACGGCCGTCGCGACCCGCTCGTGCGCGATCAACGTCGTGTAGTGCGCCGGGTCAGCCTGCGACCCCACCGACGACCAGCTCGGCCCTGTCACGCCCCGGGCCAGCAGCATGATCCAGGCTTTCCGCTCCCCCGTCACGCCAAGCGCACCGAGCACGTTCGACACCTCTTCCGGGGTCGGGACCCGCTGACCGAGTTCCCAGTTCGACAACAACGCCGGGTTCACCCCGATCCGCCGTCCCAGCTCCCGCAACCCGAACCGCGCCTCGATCCGGGCATCCCGCAACGCCGCACCCAGGCCGCGCGCTCGCGGGCTCGCCATATCCGTCCCACGCATCTACGCCGCCTTGCTGTCACCAGTTGCAGACGCAGACCGCGACGGCTTCGCCGCAGCAGCCTTGAAGCCGGTCGCCCGGAACACATACGTCTGGTACTTGAACTCGCCCTGACCGCCGACACGCGGCTCAGCCGTGAGCCCCTCCAGCTCGATCGGCCGCATCCCCGGCAACGCCTCCGACGTCGTCGGCACGGGCTGCACGTCCGCCAAGAACGTCACCTCGAACGACGCCCGCTTCGCCCGCGTCTCGCCCGGGTCCGTCACCGCAGCCCTCCACTGCCGCTTGCCAGTCACCTCGTCAATGCGCTGGCGTACGGGCCGACCCGCCGCGCGATCCTCCCGAGACTGATACTCGTTGTCCGGAATCACTTCGCCCACCATCACAAGCCCCTGCGGGAACGCGTCGTCGAAGTCGATCGCAAACCGGTGTCCCTTTTCGATAGCCATGCTGAATTTCCCTTTGCTGCTCTGGTTTTTGTGCGCTCAGTCGCGCTCTTCCGGCCACTGGTCGCCGAGAGGGGAGGAGTAGGTGCGAGTACGGTTCTGCGTCTCGCACCACTCGCCGAACTCGCCAGCGGCCACCGAGAGACTCCGCGCAAACCGCGCGGTGTCCATCAGGCCGCCGATCCGAGCCGGTACCTGGATCACGATCGCGGTCTCATCGCCCCCGGCCACCAGCTGGCGAACCCCAGGGGAAGGCGACACGACGGCAGCGCCGTATCCGACGAGGGGCTGGATCACCACGTGAATGCCCATGTGCTCTCCCGATGTCTCGGCTTCCGCACGCCCGATTTGGCGCGCTGGGATCAGGAGACACCCGGGTAAGGCAGATCACCCGGACAAACTGTCCGGGTAGGTTCGCGCAGGTCAAAACTGCGTGCTCGGCACCGCCGGAGCAATCAGAATGACCCCGTGACCGAAGACCGCGCGACCCTCTACGCCAGCTGGAACCGCACTCGCCGACACCTGGCCGCGGCACGGGCCGACATCAGCGACCAGCCGGACGTCGACCTCTCGATCGCAGACGACTTCATCCAGCACAACGAACTCGGCTTGGCGTTCGACTGCTTGGTCGAGATCGGCGACGAGGTGAACGCGCGCGTGGCGTTCTGGCGAGCACTGGACGAGGCAGCGCGTGAAATGGGGCTGTACAAGGAGCCGCAATCAGGTTCGGCCAGGCTCTGTCTAGAACGGTTGGCCGCAGCGGAGTAACCTGCCTCAGCTCTCGACCGGCACAGCCTTCTCGATCGCTGCGAGCATCACCGACCAGGGCAGATCCCGGCCGGGAGCGCTGCGCGGCTCGTGCAGCGGCCAGACGTCGTCACCGTAAAGCAGCTCGACGCCGACCCGCCGCAGGTTCTCGATGTGCATCTCCCAGAACGGCTGACGCGCATGCGCCGCGTTCACGCGCGGGAAGACTACGACCGGCAGGTTGTGCGTGCCAATGGCCTCGTTGACCTGCGTCAACGCCTGATTGTCCGCAATGCCAAGCGACATCTTCGCAACCACGTTCGCCGAGGCCGGCGCGACCAGATAGCAGTCCGGCGCAGGATGCGGACTGCGCTCCGACGGCGACCGCGGCTCGACCCGCACCGGGTAACCCGTCGCTTCCTCGATCTCCGCCAGCGCACCCGACTCAGCCAGCCAGCGCCCAGCCGTCGGGGTCAGCGTCACCGCGACCGTCCACCCCGCAGCCTGAGCAGGTCGGATCAGCTTCGGAAGCAGATCTTCGACCCCGCCCGCGCCGGAGCCGACCAGGCCGAGAACACGCGACGACATCCGCCTACCTCACCGCGCCGCAGCGCTCAGCCAGCGCCAGCAGCGCCGAGGACTTCTTGCCTGCCGAAGCTGGAGCACGCCGATACATCGACCGCACGACCTCACGCACCATCGTGTTGTGCCGGACAACAGTCGGCGCTTTCGTCTCCGCCTCCAGCAACGCGTCAAGCGCTTCGTCGTCCTTCGCGACCAGGCTCAACGCTCGCGCGAAGTCGATCAAGTGTGTGACCTGCCGCTCCACCGGCAGATGCTCGACGTTGACGCGCGGCGCAGACTCGATCACCTGCCCGACGTCGCCGAGATCCAGCGCCGCCGACAGCCGGTGCAGCTCGACGTTGGCCGGTCCGAACCCGGTCTGCCAGTAGTTCGCGTCCACCCCGAGCTGGTCCGCCGCCCGGTCCGCGTGCCCGAGAAGGTCATTCGCCGTCGACCGGTCCTGATGCCGAGCCGCGGCCACCGCAGTCCGGAGGTAAAGCATCCCGTAGAGGCTCAGCGCCGCCGGATCACCTTCGGCCATGCGCGGCAGCAACCACTTGGCCGCGACGTCGCCCAGCTCCAGCGCGTCATCGAAACGACCCACCGCCAGCAGCGCATGCGTCCCCGACCGCGCGGCCGAGGCCAGCACCAGCGGATCATCCGCATCATCAGCGGCCTGCATCGCACGTTCGGCCGCGATCCACGCGAGGTCAGCTTCACCGATCTTGCTCAGCGTGGTCGCGGCCAGGTGGTGAACCCGGGCCGACACCGCCGCGCACGCCCGCTTGTACGTCGCGTCATCCGAGGAAGCGGCCTCCATCGCCTGACTGGTTTTGATCAGCCCAGGCAGCGCCGCGACGACCCGACCGAGTTCGCCGTTCTGATAGCTGGACCAGGTGCCTTCCACCAGCTGCGCAACCGGCGCGGGGTCGATGTACTCGGGCGACATCGCCGAGGAAAACAAGGTCCGGGAGAGCCGACGCGGAGCCATCAGCGCGTCGCGGATAGCCGGGACATCGTCGTTCTTCTCCTGGTCCTCCAGCAAGACCGGTTCGCCGAGCAGGTCGCCGAGCGTCACCCGCAGGGCCTGCGCAACCTCCGCCAGCACGTCCAACCGGCGGATATCCCGCTCGCCGCGCTCGATCTTGCTCAACCAGTCCTCGGTGCGACCCACCAGGTCAGCAAGCACCGCCTGCGACAGACCACGCCGCCGCCGGTAGAAGGCAATACGCTCCCCGATGCTGAGCTGATCACCCGCACCTCGCATACCTCCCAGGTTAACAGCGCACCTGTCGGTCAATCGTGACCGATGCACACCTGGAGGGTCGCACAAGGCACCGTCAGTCGAACACTCCATCTAGAAATGGGGTGTGCATAGGTATCAGGTCCGGACCAGCGTCTCGACTAATCTTAACCGCTTTATCGAATGCGCTTCGGTTTCTACGGCGAAGGTTTCTTGCCGCTCGAACAAAGTCTTCAAGATCATGGATTGATCTTTGAGTGAAGCAAAAGTATGGCGGCACATCCGGATCATCGTCATCCAGCAGAAGTGTTATAAGCGTCGAAACGTAGCCTTCGATGTATGCAGCGTCGTCATAACGGCCGCGATCAATGGCGTTACCCAATAGCTTTTCATAGTTTCGACAGAGTTCAGCAACATGGTGCCTGTCAGAGTACTCACCTGTCGCACGTCTAGCACGAATACGCCCCGTCGCGTCGAGCACTCCATCCAAATAGAAGTGACCGTACAAAACTCCCGGAAGATCAGTGTGATTTATGTCTCGAATTGCACGCCGAGCCGACAGTGATTTCTCGAAGAAGTCTTCAGCCCTGTGGTACACCGAATCCGGCAGATGACAACCATGCTCTACAATCTTTTCCTTCATCTTATGCAGAAAGAAAGTGCCGTCAGTGACAATCTCCTTCATTCCGAACCTTTTAGCCTCCTCAGAAGGAAACGGGCTCACAAAGTAGTTCTTTGGGTTCATCTTGCCCAAATCCTTAGTGAGCGCGGTGTAGATATCCTGGAAATCAGGATCGAGCATCGAATACCCGATGAAGACAACAGGCCGAGTGGCTATGAAGTGGCGAAGAGTGCCACCCAGTGCACTTCCTTTCAGGGATTCCAAGCATTCATTGTAATCTTCACGCGTAGCAACCAAGGAAGATATCACATTAATTGAACCATGAATCTTGTATACCTTGCGGCCCTTGAAATTAATCAAAGCATAGTCATCGCCGGTAACCATTGGTATTGCGCCGCACTCTTCCTCGAAGAACGCGTCCCAGTTCGTCGTTATTATGTCCACAATATAAGGCATCGTGGCCAACTCGCGATGAAACCTGGTGGCCGCACCGAGCAATTGCGGGAAAGACTTAGTGTAGTCGAACCTCTCCCATATCTTCTCGACCAGTCTAACTCGACCGAATTCTCGCTCATAAGCGCTCATCACGTCCGGAAATGAGTCACTCTCAGGAGGAGATTTAAGAGAACTCTTAATATCGGCGTACATAGTCTGCGGAAACACTGCTGGAACTTCAGTACTGACGCCCGCACCCGCAAATATTACGAGGGAGCCGCTATGTGCAGCATCAACTAAATCTTGCGGAAGTTCGAATGGCTTATTTAGTCCGCAAAGCGCGCAGTGGGCGACCGCTTCCGCAGTTTCGGTGTTGATGCTCTCTTCGGTGGAGTCCAATTTTCGCCCCGTGGTCCGCGCCAGTTTTGCTCATCATAACCCCGACAGCGCAGAGATCTGCCGAATTTGGCTCTATGGGATCAAGGCGCGCCGCCTGCGGCGGCGCGCAACCGGTCACCTCGCGTAGGGCGAGACTCGCCGGTGGCTGGGCGGGCCTCCGCTAGCGCTCCGGCCGGCCCGCCCGGCGAGCCCGCCGCAGACTCGCCCGGGGTGCGCACACCGCCACAGGCGGCGCGGAAGGCTTCCCAAAGGCACGACCGGGCAGCCACAGCCTCAGCTCAGCCGCCCACCTCCGGCGTCGGGCCGTCATCCTCGCGCCCGATGATCGAACGCCGCGCCACCGGCCTCAAGGGCGCCTCCGGCGTCGCTGCGCGATGAGCTTCGCTCACCCTTGACCCCGGCACCGCAGCACTCAAGCTGGCAAGGGCGAGAACGACGGATCAGACCACCCGACGCCTCCCGCGGACCCGGTTCGCCACTCCGAGTAGTCAGCCGCCAAACACGGCTAGAGGCCGGTCCGCCGGGCCGCAAACGGGCTCAGACAGACCGGCCTCAGGACGTCTACAGGACGTCAGAGATCCAAACCGGACCAGACCCAACCGGTCCCGACCGACCCGAAAACGCAGGTCAGAGCGTTATCCGAGGGAAAGCCCGCAGGTCTGGAAACCCCCTCGGCAGAAGTAGCACATTTACCAGAGCGGGGCATGTTGTACCTGTTGACCTGGGGTTTTCTCGCCAGATAGGGGCCGAAAGTGGGGTCTGGGCCGTCTCTGGGACGTCAGCCGCGCAAACTCAAGGTGCCTAAGCGCGTTCTGCCGATGAGCGGAACACGCCTGCCGCAGACAGAGAGTCATCCAGCCGTCACCCCACGCGACAGCCCGCTACCCTGCCGGGTCTTCGCCCGCCAAGAGCTTCGTCAAACCCGTCTCGTTCGCCTGCCTCTGGGCGTTCACCTCCTCCTCAAACTCGGCAGCCGCGGCCGACAGGCGTTGCAGTGAATCTTCCGGGGACAGCGCGGACTCCGCCAGCTGCTCGATGGTTCCCACGTAAGGAGCGGCTTCCCGACCGGCCAGGAAGACGCCTGCGCGCTCGTGCGGGAAGTACACGACGTCTGTCGTATCCCGCTGCCGGTACCAGCTGAGGGCTCCCGCCGGCACGGCCTGGCTCGGGGCCAAGCGGATCTTCACCTTCGCCGCGATCTCGATGAGGTACCGCACCTGCCGCAGCATCAGCTCGGCATCTCCGAGGTGATTGCGCAGTGCCTCGGTGCCGATGAACAGCTGCGTCTCGACCGCTTCCTCGCCGAACAGAATCCTCTTGCGGCTCAATCGGTTCTCGACGACCTGCTCCAGGATTTCGTTGTCCCACAGGCTCGGGCCGAACCTCAGCCGCGCGTAGTCGGGGATTTGCAGCAATTCCGGGATCTCCAGCGGAGCCCACACGGTCACCGACGTCGCGTTGCGCTCGTGCCCAGCTACCAGCGCGTAATGGGCCGTGTTCGCCTGCGATCCGGGCATGATCCAGCTCGCCCCGGCGAGTTCGCGCGCCAGCTCCATGATCCGCGTCTTCTGCTCGCCGACCACCCCGAGCGCGCCCAGCACCCCGGCCACGTCTTCCAGCGTCGGGATCTCCCGGCCCAGCTCCCAGCTCGACAGCAGCGCCGGATCCACCCCGACCCAGCGTCCCAGCTCGCGCAGACCGAAGCTCGCCTCGATCCGGGCATTCCGCAATGCCCTGCCCAAAACGCGCTCCCGCGGAGTGGGCGTGTCCGAATCTCGCATCCACCGTCACCTCCAGCCGCGGATAGTGCCTGTTCCACATTGCTAACACCTATGCCTGTCGCCGATCCGTGTCAGCGGCCGCAGACGAGACGGCTTGAACCCATCGTGGGAGCCCTGCAACCTGGCTCGACATCCGGAAACACCTCGGCTTCGGCGACACCAACCGCACGCCCCAGAGCGCCACCGCGCGACCATCCAGCTCGGCGCGTCACCCCATAGGGGGTTTCTGAATCGATTTTGTTTCCGGCAGGTTTTCGGGTTACCGTGTGCACCGTCACGTTCCCGCGACGCCAGCGCCGTCGTCTCGCGAACCCGTCACGAGCCGGGAGCTTGAGATGAGCAGCAGCCCGAACCCGACCGCCGCGGTGCACCGCGTGCTTGCCGACGTCACTGACCGGATCGCCGAGCGCAGTGCGGACACGCGGGCGGCGTACCTCGCCCGCAACGCGGCCGCTTTCGAGGAGGGGCCGGTCCGCCGCGGCCTCGCTTGCAGCAACCTCGCGCACGGATTCGCCGCCATAGACGGCGTCGACAAGCAGGCGCTGCGCCAGTTGCGCGCGCCCGGCGTGGCCATCGTGTCCTCCTACAACGACCTGCTCTCCGCCCACCAGCCGATGCAGGAATACCCGGCGTGGCTGAAGAAATCGGTCCGCGAAGCCGGTGGCGTCGCGCAGTTCGCCGGCGGAGTGCCCGCGATGTGCGACGGCATCACGCAGGGCCGTCCGGGCATGGAATTGTCGCTGTTCAGCCGCGAAGTGATCGCGATGGCGACGGCGATCGCGCTGTCCCACGACATGTTCGACGCGGCGTTGCTGCTGGGCGTGTGCGACAAGATCGTGCCGGGCCTGTTGATCGGCGCGCTGTCGTTCGGGCATCTGCCTGCGGTGCTCGTGCCTGCCGGGCCGATGAATTCTGGCTTGCCCAACAAGGAAAAGGCCCGCGTGCGGCAGCTGTACGCGGAGGGACTCGCGACGCGCGAGGACCTGCTCGACGCGGAGGCGGCGTCGTATCACTCCGCAGGTACGTGCACGTTCTACGGCACCGCCAACTCGAACCAGATGGTGGTCGAGGTGATGGGCCTGCACTTGCCGGGCGCGAGCTTCGTGCCGCCGAACACGCCGTTGCGCCGCGCGCTCACCGAAGAGGCCGGCCGACGCGTCGTCGAGCTGTCGCGAGGCGAGGCGTACACGCCGATTTCGCAGGTGCTGGACGAAAAAGCCTTCGTGAACGGCATCGTCGCACTGCTGGCCACCGGCGGGTCGACGAACCACACGATGCACCTGGTGGCGATCGCCGCGGCGGCGGGGATTCAGCTGAGCTGGGACGATTTCTCGGATCTGTCCGCGGTCGTGCCGCTGCTGGCGCGCGTGTACCCCAACGGCAGCGCGGACATCAACCACTTCCACGCGGCCGGCGGCATTCAGTTCCTCGTCGGCACGCTGCTCGACGCGGGGCTGCTGCACGAGGACGTGCAGACCATCGCGGGTCCCGGTCTGCGCCGGTACACGCAGGAGCCCATCTTGTCGGACGGCGAGCTGGTGTGGCGGGACGTGCCGACACGCAGCCTCGACGAAGAGGTGCTGCGTCCGGTGTGGCGGCCGTTCGCGCCGGACGGCGGGCTGCGGATAGTGGAAGGCAATTTGGGCCGGGCGGTCACGAAGGTGTCGGCAGTCGCTCCGGAGCACCGTGTGGTGGAGGCGCCGGCGCGAGTGTTCACGTCGCAGGAGGCGTTCCGGGTCGCGTTCGAGGCCGGCGAGCTGGACCGCGACGTGGTCGTGGTGCTGCGCCAGCAGGGTCCGCAGGCGAACGGCATGCCGGAGCTGCACGGTCTGACCCCGGCGCTGGGCGTGTTGATGGACCGGGGTTTCCGGGTCGCGCTGCTCACCGACGGCCGGATGTCGGGTGCGTCGGGCAAGGTCCCGGCCGCGATTCAGGTGACGCCGGAGGCCGCGGTGGGCGGGCCGATCGCCCGGATCGCCGACGGCGACGTGATCCGGTTCGACGCCCGGTCCGGATCGCTGGACGTGCTGGTCGCGGACGACGAACTGGCCGGCCGGAACCTCGTGGACGCCCCGCCGTCGGAGGCCGCGTGGAGCGGGACCGGGCGGGAGCTGTTCGGGGCGTTGCGGCGCGCGGTCGGCCCGGCTGACCAGGGCGCGAGCGTGTTCGGAGCGCTCACCCCGGAGCTGGACCTCGCCCGGGGCGTTCCGCCATTCGGAAGCGGGACAATGGGCGAGTCCCCGTATGCTCTCCAGACCCAGGAGGTCGGTCAGTGACCACCGGCACGGACCTGCTCGCCCTGTCCCCCGTGATGCCCGTCGTGGTGATCGACGACGTCGACGACGCGGTGCCGACGGCCCGCGCCCTGCTCGCCGGCGGGATCGGGGTGATCGAGCTGACGCTGCGCACGCCGGTCGCGCTGTCCGCGATCGAGCGGGTGGCCGCGGAGGTGCCGGACATCGTCGTGGGCGTCGGCACGGTGACGTCGCCGGAGCAGGCGAAGCAGGCCGCTGACGCGGGCGCGAAGTTCCTGGTGACGCCGGGCTGC
Source organism: Amycolatopsis sp. AA4 (assembly GCF_002796545.1). Lineage (GTDB taxonomy): Bacteria > Actinomycetota > Actinomycetes > Mycobacteriales > Pseudonocardiaceae > Amycolatopsis. The sequence goes on along the minus strand of NZ_CP024894.1, from coordinate 1,998,819 downwards.
ACGGACGCGGTGCTGGACGCCGCGTTCGCCACCGGGCTGCCGTTCCTGCCGGGCGCGAGCACGGTGTCGGAGGCGATGCGGCTGGCCGAACGCGGGCTCACCGCGCTGAAGTTCTTCCCGGCGGAGGCCAGCGGGGGCGCGGCGTTCCTGAAGTCGATCGCCGGACCCCTGCCGCAGCTGCAGTTCTGCCCGACCGGCGGGATCACGCTGTCGTCGGCCCCGTCGTATCTGGCGCTGCCGAACGTCGGCTGCGTCGGCGGTTCGTGGCTGACGCCCGCGAAGCTGCTGGCGGCCAAGGACTTCGCCGCGGTCGAGAAGCTGGCTGCCGAAGCCGCCGCGCTGCGCTGAGCCGCTCCGGAAACCCGTCGCCTCCGGGCTGGAGGTGGCGGGTTTCTTGGTGTCGTAGAGCGGTCAGTCGATCGTCACGTCGTCCAGCATGCTGGATTCCGCCCCGAACTCGCGAAGCTCCTCGCGGATCACCGTGTACGCCATGCCTTGCGGATAGCCCTTCCGCGCGAGGAACCCGAGCAGCCGCCGGATCGCGGTCTGCTCGTCGACGTTCCCGAGCGACCCGAGCCGCTTCCGCACCAATTCGCGAGCCCGCTGCTCCTCGGACTCCCGGTCGACTTCCTCCGCCGCTTGCGCCGCGATCTCCCCGTCGACCCCCTTGCGCCGCAACTCCGCGACCAGCGCCGTACGCGACAGCCCTTGGTTCGCGTGCCGGTTGCGGACCCAGGTTTCGGCGAACTCGGCGTCGTTGACGAGACCGGCGCGGTCGAGCTTGCCGAGCAGGGTTTCGACGGTCTCGCTGTCGAAACCCTTGCGCTGCAACGCCTGCCGCAGCTCGTCGACCGTCCGCGGCCGGGCGGCGAGGAGGTCGAAGCAGATCTCCTTGGCCTTCTTGGCCCGCTCCTCCGGAGGCAACTCCGCCGGCTCGACCTTCGGCACCCTGGCCACGAACGCACTCCTCTTCCCGGCACCGTCCTCGGACGACGGCACCGTCACCTCGTCACCCGTTTCCGCCGCCCGGCACCACAGCCCGACACCGGCGCGAATCCCGGCGGACGACAGTCGCCGAACTCGCACTGGCTCGGACCGGCAACCATCGCCAACCTCTGCCAGCCGCCGCGGACGCGGCCTCGGACCGACCCCGCGCACCGCGCGGCCGACCCGTCCGCGATTCGCTCGCTGCTGAACCACGCCCGCCCACCTGCCGGGAAGCCCTCCGCGCAGGACGAGAAAGGCTCCGACACAAACCGGAACACCGCCACCCCGGCGAGGCCGTCGCGGAAGACCGCCCCGGGTTCAGCGGTGGACCGGTGTCCGACCCGAGCACCGGGGAGGGAACCTGCCGATCCCCTCCCCTCCCCGGATCAGAAGTCGACCGGCGCGGGCACTGCCTCGGCTTCGGCGTCGACCTGCGGGCCGATGCCGAGCTTCTCCTTGATGCGCTTCTCGATCTCGTTGGCGATGTCCGGGTTGTCGCGCAGGAAGCGGCGGGCGTTTTCCTTGCCCTGGCCGAGCTGGTCGCCCTCGTACGTGTACCAGGCGCCCGACTTGCGCAGGATGCCCTGGTCGACGCCCATGTCGATGAGCGAGCCCTCGCGCGAGACGCCCATGCCGTAGAGGATGTCGAACTCGGCCTGCTTGAAGGGCGGGGCCACCTTGTTCTTGACGACCTTCACGCGGGTGCGGTTGCCGACCGGCTCGCCGCCGTCCTTGAGCGTCTCGATGCGGCGCACGTCGAGCCGGACCGACGCGTAGAACTTCAGCGCCTTGCCACCGGTGGTGGTCTCCGGCGAGCCGAACATGACACCGACCTTCTCGCGCAGCTGGTTGATGAAGATCGCGGTGGTGCCGGAGTTCGACAGCGCACCGGTGATCTTCCGCAGCGCCTGGCTCATCAGGCGGGCCTGGAGGCCGACGTGCGAATCGCCCATCTCGCCCTCGATTTCCGCGCGCGGCACGAGGGCCGCGACGGAGTCGATGACCAGGATGTCGAGCGCGCCCGAGCGGATCAGCATGTCCGCGATCTCGAGCGCCTGCTCGCCGGTGTCCGGCTGGGACACGAGCAGCGCGTCGGTGTCGACGCCGAGCCGCTTCGCGTACTCCGGGTCGAGCGCGTGCTCCGCGTCGATGAAGGCCGCGATGCCGCCGTTGCGCTGGGCGTTGGCCACCGCGTGCAGGGCGACCGTGGTCTTACCGGAGGATTCCGGTCCGTAGATCTCGACGACCCGGCCGCGCGGCAGGCCGCCGATGCCGAGCGCGACGTCGAGGGCGATCGCGCCGGTGGGGATCACGGCGATGGGAGGCCGGGACTCCTCGCCGAGGCGCATCACCGAGCCCTTGCCGTACTGCTTGTCGATCTGCGCAAGGGCGAGCTCGAGCGCCTTGTCCTTGTCGGGTGCTGCTGGCATGGAAGTCCACCTCGCTGGTTGGGGCCTGTGTGTGTTCGGTTGTCCAGTCGGGCTTGTCCGGCGGTCAAACCCTGTCCGGTCCGACGCTACGGGGAGGGACCGACAATTCCAGGCGCGGCGACCGATCTGTGGATCGCTGGCCCCGTTGTGCACAACACCATAGACGAACAGGTGTTCGAGGCTCGCGGCGACACGCCCATCCGCCGCGGTTTTCGCCCTTCGCGGCGACCGGAACCGGCAAACCCCAGGTCAGCGCCGTTCCGGCGGCACCTCGAACTCGACGCAGACCGCTCGCCAGATCTCCTTGGCCGGCGTTCCCGCGCTCAGCGCCTCTTCGACCGTGCGCCCGCCGAGCCCGCTGAACACGTGGTCCTTGGCGAGCATCTCGGCGCGTCCGGACCCGAACTCCTCGGCCATCAGCCGTCGGAACACCGTGATACGCATCGGGCGAATGCTAGCTTTCCCGGCTCCGGCCGGGATCACTCCCCCGGCTGGACGTTCTGTTCGAAGTAGTCGGCCAGCGCGCCCGGCGTGGCCGCCTGCCCGCCGGAATTCACCTGATAGAGGAATCCGACGAGGGGCCGGTCCTTCACGGTGAACACGAGAACCGCCGACGACTGCCCGGCCGCGGCCGCGTAGTGCCCTTCGAGAGCGTTGCCCTTCCAGTCCGCTTCGGTGCGGTCGCCGCCCGCGGAGGACAGCAGTCCGTCGGTGTACTGCTTCAGCTCCGCTGTCGACTGTCCCTGCACGTACGTCACCTGAGTGCCCGCGCGTCCCGGCGCGGCGCACGTCGACGCGGCCCCTAGGCTCTTCGCTGGAGCGGCGGGACCGTTGCCCATGCCGGGCGCACAGCCGCCGTTCTCCGCGACCTTGCCGGCCAGCTGACGCATGCAGCCGGTCATGCCGGAGGAGTCGGCTTGCCCTGGCGTACGGCACTCCTCGGCGGTGTACGTCGTCACCGACGAGCCCTTTGTTGTGAAGAACACCGTCAAGCCAGCCGCGAGCACGACGACGACAGCCGCTGCGATGCCGATCCACAGTTTGGTGCGGTTCTTCTTCTCCGGCTTAGCGGGCGTGTACGTCGGGAAGTTCGACGGTGCCGGCGAAGACTGGAACGGCGGCATCGGCTGTGGCTGCGTCGGCGAGTACGCCGAGTAGTTGCCCTGTGGCGCAGCAGGAGGCGCGTACGGCGCACCTGACGCCACCTGGCCCTCGACGTTCTGCGTACGCATCGACAGTCCGTCTTTCGCGACGTGCTGTGCACCTAGCGCGACGGCCGTCTCCGGCTGGTCGAGACTCGTGGGGACGACGCCGAGCTTCTCCGCGATCATCGACCCGACCAGCGGCAACCGGCTCGAACCGCCGACGAGGTAGATGCCGGCGAGACGATCCGAGCTCAGCCCGGCGGAACGCAGCGTCCGCGAAAGCAGCTCGACGCTGCGCAGCATTGCCGGACGCACCAAGCCTTCGAGCTCTCCGCGCGTGACGAGCACGTCCTTGAACGGCTCCGGCATCGGCACCTCTGTCTGCGGATGCCGAGACAGTGCCTCCTTCGCAGCCTTCACGTCTTCTTGCAGCGCGCGTCGCGTACGCCGATCCGCAGTGGACTCGGGCCGAAGCAACCGCTGCCAGCGCTGCGGGTCCGAGTGCGACACCTCACGTCCTACGTGGACCATCAGCGCCTGGTCGACGTCGAGGCCGCCGAGGTCGGGCAGACCGTCTTCGGCGAGCACTGTGTAGCCGTTCTGGTTCGCGCCGACGACTGCGACGTCGAAGGTGCCCGCGCCGAGGTCGTACACCGCGAGAGCCTGCCCTGGAGCCAACGCACGCTCCGGGAACGACGCGAAGTGCGCCGCGGCAGCGACCGGCTCCGGCACGAGGACTACGTTTCCGCGGATGCCGGCGAGTCGCGCCGCGCTCAGCAGTACGTTGCGGCGCACCGGACCCCACTGCGCGGGGTGCGTGAGCCGGACCTCGTCCGGCTGTTCGCCGCCGAGCTGGCGCGTGGTCTCGTCGAGCACGCGGCGCAGGATCGCGGCGAGCGCTTCGTTGACCGGCACGACATCTGTGCCGAGCAGCAGTGTCTGCTCGTCGATGCGCCGTTTAGGGTTGGGCTCGAACCGGGTCGGGTCGAGCCGCGCACGACGTTCGGCGTCCCGGCCGACCATGAGCGTGCCGTCTTCCCCGGCGAACACCGCGGAGGGCATGTTGGCCGACCCGTCGACCTCTACGACGCGGGGCGGCCTGCCGTGCGCGGAAAGGACGGCAACGGTGTTCGACGTCCCCAGGTCCACCGACAGGATCCGCACAGTAAATTCCCCTCGACTCAAGCAGCGCTGGCGGAGATGCTGCCACGTGCCCGGTCACCGTGCGTGCGGACCCGCGAAACTCGCGACGCACGCAACCCCGGGAAGCGACGGAACGTCTCGTCTTCCGAGGACGGGGAGGCAATGACAGAGCTAGCGGACAAGACCCGCCGAGACCAGTTCGGACAGACCGACGCGGACGGTCCGGCGCACTCCTTGCGGGTCGCGGCGGGCAAGTGGAGCCGTTCCGGCTACGTGCACGCGGCGGTGCTGTACCTCGTGGTGCGACTGGTCGGCCTCGGCGCGCTCGCCGCCATGGCCGCTCCCCGGGACCTGCCGCTGGGAGACCGGCTGCAGTCCTGGGACGGCTGGTGGTACCTGCAGATCGCGGAGCACAACTACACCGGCGTGAGCAATCCGCTCGACGCTGCCGGGCTGCCGTATCCCGACGCGTCGTACGGCTACTTCCCGCTCTATCCGGCCTTGACCGGGCTGCTCGAGAAGCTGCCCGGAGTGACGTACTTCGGGGCAGGCATCCTGCTGTCGACGCTCGCCGGAATCGCGGCGGCGACGGCGATGTACCGGATCGGCCGACACGTCCACAGTCATCGGGCGGGGTTGCTGCTCGCGGTGTTGTGGGGCGCTGCGCCGATGGCGATCGCCGAAAGCATGGTGATGACCGAGGCGCTCTTCACCGCGCTCGCCGCGTGGGCGCTGGTCGGCGTGCTCGAACGCCGCTGGTACCTCGCTGCGACCGCGACGCTGTTCGCCGGGCTCACCCGGTCCACTGCGTGTGTGCTGGTGGCTGTCGTGGTGGTCGCCGCGGCCGTCGACGGGTGGCGGAACCGACAGCGGGGGAACGCGCTCGTGTGCGTCTTCGTCGCGCCGCTCGGCCTGCTCGGGTACTGGGGATTCGTCGCGGTGCAGACCGGCAGCTTGACCGGTTGGCAGGACGTCGAACTTCGCGGCTGGAACACGCGTTTCGACGCCGGCGGCGAAGCCTGGAAGTGGATCACGCAGACGCTTTTCACCTCGGGAAACGCGTGGGAGACGCTTGTCGTTCTCGTGATGCTCGCAGCGATCGCGCTCGCGGTCATCTCCGTCACTGGCCGCCGGATGCCGTGGCCGTTGGCCGCCTACGCGGTGGGTGTCGTGGTGCTGGTCCTGTGCAGTGCCGGGCTGCCCGCGCTGAAGTCGCGGTTCGTCCTTCCCGACTTCGCGCTCCTGCTTCCCGTCGCGATGGGGCTGGCCGGGCGCAAGAAGTCGACGATGATCGCCGCGGCGACCGTGTTCGTGCTGGTCGGGGCCTGGTATTCGGCCTATTCGCTGACCGTGTGGAAGTACGCGATCTAAGCCGACCGGTCACCCACACGAGGGGATCCGGACCGGACCGCTCTGCCGAGGCCCCGGAAATTGTCGGGGGCGCCGCGCATGATGGATCCCGTGGCAAACAACGTCCTCGACCTCTTCTCCCCGGCGACCAGCACCTGGTTCGCCGGAGCCTTCGCCGCCCCGACGGCCGCGCAGGAAGGGGCCTGGCGGGCCGCACACGCCGGGCAGCACGCCCTGGTCGTGGCGCCCACCGGGTCCGGCAAGACGCTGTCCGCGTTCCTGTGGGCACTGGACCGGCTGGCGGCGGAACCGCCGCCGGCGAACCCGCGCGAGCGGTGCCGGATCCTGTACGTCTCGCCGCTGAAGGCGCTGGCGGTCGACGTGCAGCGCAACCTGCGCGCGCCGCTGGCGGGCATCTCCCAGGCCGCGCACCGGCTGGGCCTGCCCGCGCCGGAGATCGAGGTCGGCATGCGCACCGGCGACACCACGGCGGCGGAGCGCCGGTCGTTCGGGAAAACCCCGCCGGACGTGCTGGTCACCACGCCGGAGTCGCTGTTTCTCCTTCTCACGTCCTCGGCGCGGGAATCGTTGAAGGGCGTGGAGACGGTGATCGTCGACGAGGTGCACGCCGTCGCGGGCGGCAAACGCGGCGCGCACCTGGCGTTGTCGCTGGAACGGCTCGACGCGCTGTTGCCCAAACCGGCCCAGCGCATCGGATTGTCGGCCACCGTGCGCCCGATCGACGAGGTGAGCGCGTTCCTCGCCGGCGGGCGTCCGGTCACCGTCGTGCAGCCGAAGCTGGCGAAGACGATCCAGGTGCGGGTGGAGGTGCCCGTCGAGGACATGGCGAACCTCGACGGTCCGGCGCCGTCGCCGATGGAGCGGCTCGACGACCTCACGTCGCTGTCGCAATTGCCGTCGGAGGGCGGGATCGGCACCCAGGAAGAAGTGGCCGGGGCGGCGGTGCAGCGGCCGTCGATCTGGCCGGCGGTCGAGGAACGGGTGCTGGAGCTGATCCGCGCGCACCGCTCCACCATCGTGTTCGGCAACTCGCGGCGGCTCACCGAACGGCTCACCGCGCGGCTGAACGAACTCGCGTCCGAGCAGACCGGTCTGTCCGGGAGCGACACGTTCCCGGCCGAGGCGGTCGGGCAGTCCGGCGTCACGACGGGTGCGGAGCCGGTCATCGCCCGGGCGCACCACGGGTCGATGTCCCGCGAGCAGCGCACCCATGTCGAGGAGGAACTGAAGTCCGGGCGGCTGCCGTGCGTGGTGGCCACGTCGTCGCTCGAACTCGGCATCGACATGGGCGCGGTGGACCTGGTCGTGCAGATCGAGGCTCCGCCCACGGTGGCGTCCGGGCTGCAGCGCGTCGGCCGGGCCGGGCACCAGGTCGGTGCGGTCTCCTCCGGCGTGATGTTCCCGAAGTTCCGCGGCGACCTGGTGTCGTGCGCGGTCGTCGCGGAACGGATGGCGAGCGGGGCGATCGAGGCGGTGCGGTACCCGCGCAACCCGCTCGACGTGCTGGCCCAGCACATCGTGGCGATGGTGGCGCTCGAGCCGTGGACGGTGCCGGAGGTGGCGGCGCTCGTGCGGCGGGCGGCTCCGTTCAGCTCGCTGCCGGACGACGCGCTGCACGCGGTGCTCGACATGCTCGCCGGCCGCTACCCGAGCGAGGAGTTCGGCGAGCTGCGGGCGCGCATCACGTGGGACCGGGTGGGCGGCGAACTGCGCGGACGGCCCGGTTCGCAGCGGCTGGCGGTCACGTCCGGCGGCACCATCCCCGACCGCGGGCTGTTCACCGTGATGACGCCCGGCGACGAGGGCAAACCCGGCTCGCGCGTGGGCGAGTTCGACGAGGAGATGGTGTACGAATCGCGGGTCGGCGACACGATCCTGCTCGGCACCTCGTCGTGGCGGATCACCGACATCACCCATGACCGGGTGATCGTCGTGCCCGCTCCCGGCCAGCCCGCCCGGATGCCGTTCTGGAAGGGCGACGCGGCGGGACGTCCGCTGGAACTGGGGCGGGCGCTCGGCGCGTTCGTCCGCGAACTGTCCACTTCGGACACCGCGGCGGCACGGGACCGGGCCGCCGCGGCCGGCCTCGACCAGCGTGCCTGCGACAACCTGCTGGCCTATCTGGAAGAGCAGAAGTCGGCGACCCGGCACGTGCCCAACGACCGCGTCATCCTGCTCGAGCGCTACCGCGACGAACTGGGCGACTGGCGGATCGTGCTGCACTCGCCGTTCGGCGCGCAGGTGAACGCGCCGTGGGCGCTCGCGATCGCCGCGCGGCTGCGGGAAAACCGCGGCGTCGACGCCCAGGTGGCGCACTCCGACGACGGCATCGTGCTGCGGCTGCCCGACGCGCTCGATGCCGACGGCGGCGAGGTCACCATCACCGCCGACGACGTCCTGCTGGATCCGGAGGAGGTCGAGCAGCTGATCGTGGCGGAGGTCGGCGGCTCGGCGGTCTTCGCGGCGCGGTTCCGCGAGTGTGCGGCACGCTCGCTGCTGCTGCCGCGCCGGGATCCACGGCGGCGCACACCGTTGTGGCAGCAACGGCAACGGGCGTCGCAACTGTTGTCGGTCGCGGCGAAGTACGAGCGATTCCCGGTCGTGCTGGAGGCGATGCGCGAGGTGCTGCAGGACGTCTACGACGTCGGCGGTCTGCGGGAGTTGATGTCCGACGTCCGGGCGCGCAAGGTGCGGTTGGTCGAGGTGGAGACGCCGGCTGCGTCGCCGTTCGCACGCAGCCTGTTGTTCGGTTACGTCGGGATGTTCCTGTACGAGACGGACGCTCCGCTGGCCGAGCGGCGGGCGGCGGCTCTGTCACTGGATTCCGCGCTGCTGGCCGAATTGCTGGGCACCGAGGCGATTCGCGAGCTGCTCGATCCCGAGGCGGTCGCCGAGGTCGAACGGTCGCTCCAACGGCTCGATCCGGACCGGCACGCCCGGTCGGCGGAGGACGCGGCCGACCTGCTGCGGTTCCTCGGCGATCTGTCCGTCGCGGAAGCCGCGGAACGAGGGATTCAGCCGGAATGGCTGGAAGAACTCGCCTCGGCGCGGCGGGCGATCCAGGTGCGGATCGGCGGCGAGGAGCGCTACCTGGCCATCGAGGACGCCGGACGGGTGCGGGACGCGCTGGGCGTCGCGCTTCCGGTCGGCGTGCCCGAGGCGTTCACCGAGCCGGTGGCGGATCCGCTGGGCGACCTGCTCGGCCGCTACGCGCGGACCCGCGGTCCGTTCTCCGCGACGGCTGCGGCAGACCGGTTCGGACTGGGGTCGGCCGTCGTCACCGGCATGCTCGACCGGCTTACTGGCGAAGGCAGGCTGGTCCGCGGCGAGCTGAGTCCGGTCGGACATCCGGAAACTCATGGCGTCGGCGTCGAATACTGCGACGCGGCCGTACTGCGGCGGTTGCGGCGGGCGTCGCTCGCTCGGCTGCGGGCAGAGGTCGAGCCCGTGGAACCGGCGGCGCTGGGCCGGTTCTTGCCCGCGTGGCACGGAATCGGTGCGCGACTGCGGTCCGCACCGACGGCCGACGACGTGCTGTCGGTCGTCGAACAGCTTGCGGGTGCGCCATTGCCGGCGAGCGCGGTCGAGTCGCTGATCCTGCCGAGCCGGTTGCCGGGCTACTCCCCCGCGCTGCTCGACGAACTCACCACCGCGGGCGAGGTCACCTGGGCGGGCTGCGGTTCGCTCTCCGGCGGCGACGGATGGGTGGCGCTCGCTCCGTCCGACGTCGCGGATCTGCTGCTGCCCGAGGTCGAGGAGAATCCGCCGTCCAGTCCGCTGCACGACGCGATCGTGACGGCGCTGGAAGGCGGGGCGTTGTTCTTCCGGCAGCTCGTCGACCGGGTCACGCCCGGTCTGGAGCAGCCGCCAGACGACGGCGCTGTCGTGGCCGCGCTGTGGGATCTGGTGTGGGCCGGGCTGGTCACCGGCGACACGCTCGCTCCATTGCGCGCACAGGTCGCTGGCCACGGCGCGCACAAACCGCGACGGCAAGCGCCACGCGGCCGATATGCCCGCATGCGCGCCGGGCGTCCGGCAATGCCGTCGCGTACCGGGCCGCCGACCATAGCTGGCCGGTGGGCGCTGACGCCGCCGCGGGAGGCCGACCCGACGCGGCGTGCGCATGCCCGCACCGAGGCGTTCCTGGAACGGCACGGTGTCCTCACCCGGGGCGCGCTCGACACCGAGCGGGTCACCGGCGGGTTTTCCGGGATCTACAAGGTGTTGCGCGGCATGGAAGACACCGGACAGGTCATCCGCGGCTATGTCGTCGAAGGTCTCGGTGCCGCACAGTTCGCGGCGAAAGGCGCGGTCGACCGGCTGCGTGCCCTCTCCAGCACCGCACCCGCCTCAGCGGCCCGAAACGACAACGCTCGTGCTGTAGTGCTCGCCGCCGCGGACCCAGCACAGCCGTACGGTGCGGCGCTGTCTTGGCCCGCCGCGACCGGCGACACGAAACACCGTCCGGCGCGCAAAGCCGGGGCGCTGGCGGTGCTGGTCGACGGAGTACCGGCCCTGTACGTGGAACGCGGCGGCCGCTCGTTGCTGAGCTTCACCGAGGAACGCGGCTCGCTGCAAGCCGCCGCGGCTGCGTTGTCGACCGCGGTCCGAGAAGGCTGGCTGGGGCAGTTGGCCGTCCAGCGCGCGGACGGCGAGCACGCGCTGACCTCGGAGCTGGCCGAGATCCTGCAAGAAGCCGGTTTCCGCGCGACTCCGAAGGGACTCCGTTTGAGAGCTTGACGTTTCCGGGGCGGCGGCTGGCCAGGTCGCGGACGCGGGCAGGTCCGGCAGGCTCTGCCGGGGTGGCGAGCACGCGGGCAATGCCAGGCGGCGGGCGAGCGGGCACTGCCAAGCGGCGGGCGAGCGGGCACTGCCAAGCGGCGCGAACGGGCTCGATCGGGCGGCGAACGAGCGGGCACTGCCAAGCGGCGTGGGCGGACTCGGTCGGGCGGCGAACGGCCGGGCTCTGCCAGGCGGCGTGAACGGGCTCGGTCGGGCGGCACGTGGGCGTGCTCGGTGGACCCGCGTCAGGGAAGCAGGTGGCGTCACTAGACTTCTCCCGGCCCCTCGGTGGACAAAAGGACGTTCGATCATGGCGATGCGCGAGCTGCGCTACTTCGGTGACCCGGTGCTCAAGTCCGTGTGCGACCCGGTGACCACGTTCGACAGCAAGATCGAGGCGCTGGTGAAGGACCTCCTCGACAGCGTGCAGCCGGAGGGCCGGGCCGGGCTCGCCGCGCCGCAGATCGGGGTCGGGCTGCGGGTGTTCAGCTACGACGTCGGCGGCCTGACCGGGTACGTGATCAACCCGGAGATCGTCCACCTGTCCGAGGAAACGCACGAAATCGGCGAGGGCTGCCTGTCCGTGCCGGAACTGTGGTTCCCGACCGTTCGCGCGAAGCACGCCGTCGTGCGGGGCGTCGACCTGCGGAACGAGCCGATCGAGGTCGAGGGCGTCGACGTGCTGGCGCAGTGTCTCCAGCACGAAACCGACCACCTCGACGGAAAGCTCTACCTCGACCGGCTCACTCCCGACCGGAAGAAGCAGGCGCTGCGCGAGGCGCGGGGCAAAGACTGGTTCTGGAACCGCTGACCGTCCGCGACGTCCCGGGGACGACGAGCCGAAGCACCGTGCTGTCGTCCGGGCTGGTTTCGACCTGCAGTCCGGCGCGGACTGCGGTCCGGACCATGGCGTCGTTGCTCGGAAGCCGGACCGCGGTCAGTTCCGTGGTCCCGCCGGCTTCGGCGAGGGCGACCAGCCGGGCGAGCAATGCCGTGCCGATTCCCTGGCCCTGCCAAGCATCCTCGACGAGAAGCGACACCTCGGCGGTGCCGTCGAGCTGAGAAATCAGCTGTCCGAACCCGATCACGTCGTGGCCGCACACCGCGAGCAAGCTGGTTCCGCGCGGCGGCATGAGCAAGCGGTGCAGCCATTTGCGCGGAACCGAGCGCAGGCCAGTGTGGTAGCGGTTGAACAACGTCTTAGCCGAACAGCGAAGATGCACCGCGCCGATCGCGTCGGTGTCCCGTGGAGTGCCGACGCGCAGAACGACCGCCGCTCCGTCTGGGCGGTCGAGCAGTACCGGACCGGCCAGGTTCTGCTCCGCTGCGGCGAGCAGTTCCAGGAATGCCGAGGCCTGGGCCAGCTCGGGTTCCGCGAACGCCACCCACCGCCGCCGGGCGACGAACGCCTGCCCGTCTCCGAAGGGGAAAACCGCGCGGTGCCCGCCCTCTGTGCGCCCCGGGTTGGCCTCGCAGATCGGGACGAGCGTCACGAGGTCTGCGGACAGGACCGTCCGCAGCATCGGAGCACGGCAACCCGGATCGGCGATCGCCCGCCGAGCGGCGACGAGCGCTGTCGCGGCAGGATCGCGAAGCCCGCGAACGGTGGCTTCAGCGACCGTCTCGCGCGTCGAGGCGCTGACAGTTGCTGCGGGTGCGCGAAGCCCGCGAACCGTGGCTTCAGCGACCGTCTCGCACGCCGAGGCACTGACAGTTGCTGCGGGGGCGCGAAGCCCGCGAACCGTGGCTTCAGCGACCGTCTCGCGCGCCGAGGCGCTGACAGTTGCTGCGGGGGCGCGTAATTCCTGAGGATCGGCCGCTCCGTGCGACGTCCCTGGCGCGGGGAGCGCGGTGGTGCCCAGAACATTGCGTTCCTCGGTGCCAGAAGCGACGCTGTGGTCAGCAGTGAGCAGGTACTCCGTAGCGGCAGGCGACTTCCGAAGGTCGGCGCCGACGCACAATTCCCCCGTGACAGGGGGCGCGGGGGCACGGTGTTGCCCGGCATCGGCTCCAGACGCAGCCTCCAGGCCAATGGCTGCCGAATGCAGTTCGCGCGCGGGAGACTCGGGGCACGTCTCGTCCTTGTCGAGGAACGCAAGGCCGCGTTGCTCAGCAGCAGGTTCAGCGGTTGTTTCTTCGCCAGCGGCGGACGGGGCGTCGAGTGGCTGTGAAGAGGGGCCTGCGGTCGCTGCCGGGGCAGGGAGTCTTCGGGGATCGGTGGCGGTGGGGTCTGGTGGGGCCGTGATCGGGGCGAGGAGTTCTCGTGCGACGGCTTCGGCGATGGGCTCCTCGGCGGTGAGTGCGGGGACGGCCGGGGCGAGGAGGTCGGGGATGGTGGTTTCGGTCATCCCCAGGCAATCGCCGCCTTCGTCGCGGAGGGCGTCTATCAGGAGGTGCGGGGGCAAACCAGCGGCTGGGCGCAGCACGAATTCGTCCAGGACGCCGCCGGGGGCTGGGTGCCTGGTCAGGCCGAGGATGCTGCATTCAAGGTCGGCGAGGCGGATGGCGAAGCGGGCCAGGGTGCCGGGGTGGTCGTCGGAACGTACGCGTACTCGCCAGGCGTGGACTTGGGGGCGGCTTTCGTTGGGGTGCTGGGGGTTTTGCGCGGGGCGAGCGTGCGGGAGGTGCGCTGGCTCATCGGCGCGGGCGTTGGCGAAGGGGCTGCGGGGCGTCGAGGTCATGTCCATGGGACTTACCGTTCCCGACGCACGTAACCGCAGGTGTCTTGTGATGTTTCGGGTGTGTCAGAGTGCGGTCGGAAATGTGTGATCTGCGGGAAACAGTCGCGAGGGTCATCCTGGGCTGAGGAGACGGAATTCGTTGTCTTCCGGGTCGGTGAATTCGAGTTGAAGGGCGTGGGGCCGAGCGGGACCGGTCAAGCGGGCGCCGGCGGCTTGGAAGCGGCCGGTTTCGTCCGGGTGGTCGCCGCGGAGGTCCAGGGGGAGACGGTTTTTGCCGTGTTTTGGGGTGTGCCCGCGCAGGAATTCGAGGGTGGGGCCGCGGCCGGCGGGGTTGCGCAGGGTGGTGATGGCGGGTTCGTCGGCGGTGATCGGCCACGCGGCGAGCGGGGACCAGAAGCGGGCCAGGCGCGCGGGGTCCTGTGCGTCGACGACGATTGCCGCGATGGCACCGGAATCGGCGTATTCCTCGCGGGGTTCAAGTACGCAGAACTCGTTGTCTTCGGGGTCGGCCAGAACGATCCACGGGACGTTTCGCTGGCCGATGTCGATGGGGCGCGCGCCTAAGGAAACGGCTCGGGAGACCGTTTCGCGCTGGTTTTCGCCGGAAGTGCTGGAGAGGTCCAGGTGGAGACGGTTTTTGCCGGTCTTCGGGCGGGAGGTCGCGGTGAAGACCAGGGTGAGGTCGCAGCCGTCGTCGGGGGACGGTTGGACGGTGGCTTCGGCTGGGGATTCCGCGGTGAGGCGCCAGCCTAGGAGGTCGGACCAGAAGCGGGCCAGGCGTGCTGGTTCTTCGGCGGCGGCGACCAGATTGGCCAGACGTGTTGCCATGTCGCCACGGTAGCGGGCAGGGCCGACAAAAACGGCGGACGGCGGCGCAGCGGGACGGGGAAAGAACCGTGCCGGCAAGCGCGGGGGTATCGCGCTTGCCGGCACAGCCGGATCGCCACGGTGGTCGGTGGACAGCGTCGAACCGGGAAGCTTCCCCGCTTTCGGTTCTCGGACGCTATCGGGTGGCCAGTCGCAGCAAGGCCCAGGCTTGGGCGGACAGCTCGTGGTCTCCGTCGGTGTGGACCATGGTCACCGGGACTCTTCCCCACAGCCAGAGGTAGACGTTCGCGGGCGGGCCGGAGACGATCGCGTCCGCGGCGTCGGCTTCCCGGGGAGAGCAGCGCCAGGCCTCTGTCTCGCCGGGGCCCGCTCGCGCGATCCAGCTGTGGCCGCCGGTGTGGAAACCGACTGTGCCGTTTCGGGTTCCCGAGATGCCCATCGTGGTGAGCTTGTGTCCGAAGTAGAGGGTGAGGGCCTCGTCGACGCCGTCGGCGGCCAGGTCGTCGGGCACGGTCGAATCGCCGATTCCGGCCGCGTTTTCGGCGTCCACCCGGTGCACGAGGGTTTCGTGGAGCATGCGCCGGCGCCAGAAACCGTGCGTCGGATCGGCTGCCCACCAGGTGGCGGCGCGGGTGGCCGGGTCGTGGGCGGCGAGTTCGGCTTCGAGTTCGAGGCGGGCGGCCGAGCAGAAATCGGCCACCGGCTGGCCGGGCAGCGGTTCGCGCCACAGCTCGGGGCGGTGGCCTTCGCGGATCCAGCCCAGCGCCTGCCAGTACACGGAACCGACGTGTTTGAGCAGCTCGTTCAGCGTCCAGCCGGGGGCGGTGGGCACCGGCGAATCGGGCGACGCCGAGTGCGCCACCTCCCCCAGCAGCCGCGCCTCCACGGAGAATGCCTCGAGCAGCCGGACGTGGTCGACCGTGCCGAGTTCACGCGACATGGGCTTCCCCGGACATCGGCAGGCCGTGCACGACCCGGCGGACGAGTTCGAGGAACTGGGCGGTGGCCTGCAGCAGGCCCGCGGCCAGTTCGGCGGTGACGCGGCCGCTGATGCCGGCCTCGGCGGCGGCCCGGGTTTCCGAGTGGTCGGCGAAGAACGCCGACCACTCGCGCAATTCGGGGGCGACGGCGTCGAGCAGCACCCAGCCGCTGGCCGGACGGCCCCGCCCCCGGCGCGGACGGCCCCGGACGGCGAGCACCGCGCCCGCCCCGCGCAGGGCGGCGAGGTAGGCGCCGATGAAGCGTTCGGCTGGGTCTCGTTCGTTCTCCGCGTGGTCGAGTCCGCGGTTGGCCTGGGCGAGGAGGGTGACCGCCTCGGGAGGGGCCGGCGGACGCAGGGACAGCGGGAGTTGCGGCTGGCCTTGGACGCCGGAGCGGCGGGCGGACGGTTCGGCGGAGGGCCGGACCGCCGCTCGGGTGCGGTGGACGACCTGCCTCGGGGGTTGGGCGCTGGGCAGGGTGTTTTCGGGGACGTGGTGCACGGTCGGCCGGGGGGCCGGGGTGCGTTCGGGCTCGGGCGTGGGGCGGGGCGCTGCGGCGGGGGTGTTCTGTGAGGCGAAGGGCAGCGCGGGGTTGGTTGCCGGAGCGGCGGATCGGGCGGAGTTGGCTGCCGAAGCCGACCCGCCTTCTGGCTCGGACGGCGAACCGAGGCCAGACTCGGCAGCAGCAGACTGAGCAGAGCCAGCCGCCGAAGTGGCGGACGCTGCAGAGTTGCTGCCCTGTTCGGGTGACGAGGCAGGACCGGTTTTGGCAGCAGCGGGCCGGGCTGCCGAAACGGCGGACGCTGAGCTGTCCACCGAGACGGGCCACAGATCCAAGCCGGGCTGAGCAGAACCAGTCGGAACAGACGACCGAACCGAAGCAGCGGAGCCAGCCCCCGGAGCCGACGGTTGCGCAGTCCTCTCCTGAGGAGCGAGCCCAGACACGGCCGGAGCACCGGCCGACCGCTGGATCGGCGCGCCGAACGTCAGCTGTTCGCCCGCCGTGCCTGGACGGGCTGGGCGTGCCTCGGCGGCACGGTCCGCGGGGGACCCGACCGAGACCGACATGGCGACCCTCCTCCTGCTCGGGTGGGCCCGGCCGGGGGCCCGAGGTGCTTCCCCCACCCCGGGACCGGCCGGTGCGCTCCCACCGGTATCGAACGTCTGTTCGATCTGTTTCCAGAGTAGCCGCGCCGGCGGGTCCGCTCAACCCCGCCGGTGGAATCCGGGCACGTGGTGCGGGACACGGCAGCACCGGCGTGGTCTCATAACCGGGTGAGCACCCACGACCATCCCGCTGTCGCCAAGGTCACCGCCGCGCTGGGCGAGGCCGGGCAGCACGCCGCCGCTGCCGGAGTGCGGGTGCTGCCCGCCGAAGTGCGCACTGCCGCGCAGGCCGCGGAGGCGCTCGGCGTACCGGTCGGCGCTATCGCGAACAGTCTCGTTTTCCGGGCCCGCACGACGGACGGGACGGAGGTCGCGCTGCTCGCCCTCACCTCGGGGGCGCATCGGGCGAAGGAGTCCCGGCTGGCGGAACTCGCGGGAGTCGCGGAGGTCGGCAAAGCGGACGCGGCGTTCGTCCGGGAGCACACCGGGCAGCCGATCGGGGGCGTCGCTCCGGTCGGGCATCCGGAGAAACTCGTGACGCTCGTGGACACGGCGTTGCGCGAATATCCCGAGGTGTGGGCCGCGGCGGGGCATCCGAAATCGGTATTCCCGACGACCTTTGACGCGCTCGTCACGCTCACCGGGGGCACCCCGGGCGATCTCGCGGGCGAAGGGGAGGATGGTCGACTGTGACCGCCATGTCCTCCTCCGGGTGCTCCCGCTACGTGCAGCTCTCCGCCGACGAGTTCCGGGCCCGGCTGCCGGAAGCGCTGGCGATCTACGTGAACGCGATGCGCTACCCCGAGGGCACGGCCGAGCAGCGCGCGCCGATGTGGCTGACCCACGCGTTGCGCGAGGGCTGGCGCTGCATGGCCGCCCTCGACGACAACGGCGTCCTGCTCGGCATCGCGTACGGCTACAAGGGCCGCGCCGGGCAGTGGTGGCACGAGCAGGTCCGGCACGGTCTCACCCGCCGCTCCGGGACCGAGGAAGCCGAGCGCTGGCTGGCGGACTACTTCGAGCTCACCGAGATCCACGTGCGCCCGGAGAACCAGGGCAAGCAGATCGGCGAGGACCTGCTGCGCCGGCTGCTCGACGGCGTTCCCAGCGCGAACGTCCTGCTCTCCACGCCGGAGGGGACGAGCCGGGCGTGGAAGCTGTACCGGCGCATGGGGTTCGTCGACGTCCTGCGCGACTACCAGTTCACCGGCGATCCGCGGCCGTTCGCGATTCTGGGGCGGTCGTTGCCGCTCGAAGCGCAGCCAGGTCAGGATTAGGACCCCGCGACGGGGAGCCGCCTCCGCGAACACGGCCCGCCCGTCGCAGCTGCTGTCCTCGTCATCTCGGCTCGGGCCGCCAGTAACCGACCGCGAGCGCCGCGACCAGCAGCACCGCGCCTGCCCACCCGAACGCGCTC
Source organism: Amycolatopsis sp. AA4 (assembly GCF_002796545.1). GTDB lineage: Bacteria > Actinomycetota > Actinomycetes > Mycobacteriales > Pseudonocardiaceae > Amycolatopsis. The sequence continues at coordinate 1,980,948 of NZ_CP024894.1, read as the reverse complement.
AGCCGTTCATGCAGGAAAACCACCGAAAGCGCCGTTCCGGTAAGCGGTTCCAGCAGCGCGGACAACGCGCCCAGCACCGGGTGGGCGCCGCCGAGACCGCGGAAGTACGCGGCGTATGCGACGGCTGTCGGGACGACGCCGAAGTACACCGCCAGCAGCAGCACATCGGCGCGAGCGGGCAGGCCCATGCCTAGCCACAGCGCGGCGGGTGTCAGGAGCAAACCGCCGGTCAGGCAGCCGAAGGCGGTGGTAGCCAAGGGTTCCAAGCCCATGACGGGCTCCGCCGTGACGAGCGTGAGCACGGCGAATCCGGTCGCCGCGAGCAGGGCGAAGCCGAGGCCGCCAGCCAGTCGGGCGGGTGACGTCGCGGTCTCCGGTGACCAGCGCAACAGCACCAGCCCCGCGACGGCGCCACCGACGGAAACCAGGGTCCACAGCTGGGGTGCGCGTCGCTGCCGCACTGCGGAAAACACCGTGAGCACAACGGGTGCCGCACCGATCGTGGTCATAGTCGCGACGCTGACCGAACTGAGCGCGACGGCGGCGAAGTAGCTCGCTTGGAAGAGGGCGAAGAGGGAGCCGATCAGGAGGAGACGGCGCCAGGTTTGCTTGGCGGGGAGGCTGAATCCGCCGGTGAGAGCGACGTAGGCCGCGCTCGCGGCGCCGCCGATGAGCAGGCGGTAGGTGGCGACGGCCAGCGGGTGCAGGCCGGCTTGCTGGGCGAGAAGCGAGCCGGACAGGCCGCCGGTTCCCCAGAGCACGCCGGCGATGACCAGGGCGGCCGTCGAGCGGGCGCGCGAAGGTGCGAGGACAGACATCGAGAAGTGGGCTCCTGCGTCGAAGGAATCGGAGATCGACGACGCGGGGCAGCGTGCGTTGGCCGGTTCACGGCAGCACCCGATAGCCGCGGGCCCGGTTCCGGGCGCACGCGGCGAAAACTACCCCGCTCAGGCGCGCGGGGGTGGGGTGACGAGGAAGATCCGGTGCACGGGCGGGAGCTTAACCAGAGGACGCGGAGACGATCAACGGGTTTGTCGCGTGCGGCACCAGCGGATCTCGCCGTCCTGCTGCTCGTCGGTGGCGACCAGCCCGACGGCGGCGGCCACCCCGGCGGAAGCCCGGTGCTCCGGATGGATGTGGGCGATGATCGCGTCGACCGGTTGCTGGTCGAGCCAGTCGACCAGTCCGCGGGCGGCTTCGGTGGCGATGCCGCGGCCTTGCCACGGAGTCCCCACCACCCAGGCGATTTCGGCGACCGCGTCGCGCACCGTCGCCTGAACTGTGCCGACCAGACCGGAATCGCGCAGCCGGATCACCCAGTTCAGCCAGGAGACTGCCGGATCGGGCGAGCCCGCGGTCATCCGCTGGTACCGCGAACGAAGAGACGCCAACGAGTCCGGAGCGCCGCCGATGTACGTGTGCAGGGCCGGATCCGCGAGGACGACGGCCATCTCCTCGGCATGCGAGACGGACAGCGGCAGCAGGTCGAGCCGGGCCGTCGCGATGGGCTGAGCGATCACCATAAGGGGCAAGACTGCCGGGCCGGTGCGCGCAGAGAAACACCGGCCCGGGAAAGCAGTCTCAGTCCAGTTGCGCCAGCTGCTCGCGCAGGGTGTCCAGTCCCATGCCGCCCATCTGCAGGGCCTTCGTGTGGAACTGCTTGATGTCGAACGCCGAACCCTGCCGCGCGCGGGCCTCGTCGCGGGCCGCCAGCCAGAGGCGTTCGCCCAGCTTGTACGCGGGGGCCTGGCCGGGCCAGCCGAGGTAGCGGTCGATCTCGTCGCGGATGTGCGCCTGGTCGGTGATCGTGCGGGTCAGCATGAACTCCAGGCCGAGGTCCGGCGTCCAGCGCTCCCCCTCGTGGAATCCGGTGCCCGCCGGGATTTCCAGTTCCAGGTGCATGCCGAGGTCGACCACGACGCGGGCGGCGCGGAACAGCTGCTCGGACAGCATGCCGAGCAGGTTGCCGTCGTCGGAGAGGTAGCCCAGTTCCTCCATGAGGCGTTCCGCGTACAGCGCCCAGCCTTCGCCGTGCGCCGAGATGAACGTCATCAGCCGCTGGTACTTCGTGAGGGTCTCGGCCTGGTTGACCGCCGTCGCGATCTGCAGGTGGTGGCCAGGGACGCCCTCGTGGTAGACCGTCGAAACCTCGCGCCAGGTCGTGAATTCGTTGCGGTCGGCGGGAAGCGACCACCACATCCGGCCGGGACGGCTGAAGTCCTCGCTCGGTCCGGTGTAGTACGCGCCGACTCCGCCGCCCGGCGGGGCGATCTTGCACTCCAGCGCCATCAGCCGGTCCGGGATGTCGAAGTGCTTGCCGCGCAACGACTTCAGCGCGTCGTCGGACAGCTGCTGCATCCACGCCTCGAACTGCGGGCGGCCCTGGACGCGGTAACGCGGGTCGGCGTCGAGCACCGCGGCGGCCTCCGCGGGCGTCGAGCCGGGCTTGATCCGGTTCGCGACCGCGCGCATTTCCGTTTCGAGGCGCGAGAATTCGTGCCAGCCCCACTCGTACGCCTCGCGCAGGTCCAGCTCCGCGCCGATGAAGTAGCGCGACCACAGCCGGTACACCTCCTCGCCGACGGCGTCCTTCACCGGGGCCTTCGGGGCGAGTTCGGCGCGCAGGAATCCGGCGAATTCCGCGAACGCCTCGTCCGCGGCCCGCGCACCGGCGGCCAGGTCGGACTTCAGCGAGTCGACGCCCGCGTCGGCGACCAGGCTGGCGAAGAAACCGGGGCCGTCCTTGAGCCCGGCCCACGTCTCGCACTGCTCGGCGACCTTCGAGACCTGCCGCAGCGCGGAAACCTGCCCCTTGTCGGCCGCGGCCAGCAGCGACGCGCGGACGCCGGCGAGCGCCTCGGGCACCTTCGGCAGCCGGGCCGCGACGTTCGCCCAGTCGTCCGGGGTGTCGGTCGGCATCAGGTCGAAAACCATGCGCAGGCCCTGCACCGGGCTCTCGATCACGTTGAGCGAAGCCGCGTCGAGACCCGCGTCGTGGATCTCCAGTTCGAGGCCGATCCGCTCGGTGAACACGGCCTTCGCGACCCGCTCCCCCGCGTTCGCCGGTTCCGCGGCGGTCACCGCGGCCAGCGCGCGCCGCGCCAGGTCCGCGCGGGCGTCGTGGCCCGCGGGCGAATAGTCGGTCAGCTGGTCGTCGTAGCCCGCGACGCCGAGCATGGTGGCCGCGACCGGGTCCACGGCCACGTAATCGTCGACGTACCGGTCGCAGATCTCCGGAACGCTCTGTTCGGTGGAAGCCATGTCCGGCACGCTACCGGCCGCAGTGCCCCCGAGCCCACGGAGTATTGTGCCGATCGTTGCTAATCCGACCACAGTCACGGCCTAATGGCCTCGCAGCAACGGTTACTTGCCGAGTGGGGGTCGGCCTGCTTTTGGTCGGATCAGTAAGTGCGGGCGGGCACCAGTCCGAGCCGGGTGACCACCTCGCGCGTCGCCTTGGACCGGTTGAAGGTGTAGAAGTGCAGGTCGGGCACGCCTTCGGCGATCAGTTTCTCGCACAGTTCGGTGACCCAGTCGAGACCGGCCGCGCGGAACGCCTTGGGGTCGTCGGAGAACGGTTCGAGCCGGTCGAGCAGCCGCTGCGACGCCGGGGCCCCGGACAGCTTGATCGTGGTGTGCAGCGTGCGCAGGGTGGTCAGCGGCATGATGCCGGGCAGCACGAGCGCGTCGCAGCCCGCGGCGGCGACCCGGTCGCGCAGCCGCAGGAAGTCCTCGGCCTCGAAAAACAGCTGCGCGATCGCGAAATCGGCTCCCGCGCGGAACTTGCGGACCAGGTGTTTCGTGTCCGATTCCAGGTCCGCCGAACGCGGGTGGCCGTACGGGAACGCCGAGACGCCGACGCAGAAGTCGCCGAGCGAGCGGACCAGCGCGACCAGTTCCGCGGCGTAGGTGAGGCCCTCGGGGTGCGGCACCCAGTCGCCGTAGACGTCGCCGGGCGGGTCGCCGCGCAGCGCGAGGATGTTGCGGACGCCGACCGCCGCGTACCAGCCGATCACGTTCCGCAGTTCGGACACCGAATGGTCGACCGCCGTCAGGTGGGCCATCGGGCAGAGCGTGGTTTCGGTGGCGACGCGGGCAATGCTGCGGATCGTGCCGTCGCGGCTCGAACCGCCCGCGCCGTAGGTGATCGACATGTAGGCCGGGTCCAGCGGTTCCAGCTCGCGGATCGCCTTCCACAGGACGGCCTCGTCGGCCTCGTCGCGGGGAGGGAAGAACTCGACGGAGAACGCGGGCCCGTCCCCTCGCAGCCTTTCGATCACCGACGTCATGGAGGGAAATGGTAGTGGCTCGCCTCGAGGCGCGGCAGAGTTGCCGGGTGGGCTTGGCCACGCGCGTACCGTCAGTGGCGAACCCTCCCGGGGAGGCGAGCCCATGAGCAGTGCAGACGATCTGGCCTGGGACGAAGACGTGCGCGTGGCCGTCTACCGCGCGTTCGCCGCCCGCGGCCGTCCGCCCACCGCGCCCGAGCTGGCCGACGCCGCGCACGGGTCGCTCGCGGTGGCGAAACAGGCGCTGCACCGGATGGCCGACCCGAGATGGCTGTGGCTCGACGAATGCGAGCACGTCGCCTTGGCCGCGCCGTTCGCGGCGGTCCCGCTCGGGTTCGCGGTGATGGGCGAGCACACCATGTGGTGGGGCGGATGCGCCTGGGATTCGTTCGCCATCCCGCACCTCGTCTCCGGCGAGCCCGAGGTGCTGGTGGCGACGCGCTGTCCCGGCTGCGGCGAGCCGTCCGCGCTGGTCGTGCGACGGGACCGGCCGCCCGCCGGCGCGCAGGTCGCGTACTTCCCGGCCCCGCCCGACCAGCTGGCGCGCGACCGCGGGAAGCAGCGGCTGTACTGCTCCGAGTCCTGTGTGGACAGTCCGGGCGAACTGCTCGGCCTCGACGCGTTGTGGCACCTCGCGAAGGACTGGTACGAGGGCTGTCTCGAACCCGGCTACCGCCCGCGCGGACCGGCCGAAGCGGCGGCGTACTTCGCGGCGAGCACGAGCCCTGACGCGTTCCGGAGCGGCTGAACGCGTCTGGTGCGCCACATCCGGGGGCGCCCGGCGTGACCCGCGCCGCCCGCGTCCCGGAGGATGAAGGCATGGACGCGCCCGGATTCGACGCCGACCTGCCCGCGCACGTGGAGCGTGCGCTGGCCGATTTCCTCGGCCGGGCGGGGAGCGAGATCCTGCGCACCGAGCCGAGCGTCGCGGCCGGGATCGAGGCGCTGTCCGGGTTCGTGCTGGGCGGCGGCAAGCGGATCCGGCCGACGTTCGCCTGGTGGGGCTGGCGCGGCGCGGGCGGCGCGGCTTCCGGTCCGCTCGCCGAGGGCGCGCTGCAGGCGGTCGCGAGCCTGGAGCTGATCCAGGCGTGCGCGCTGATCCACGACGACCTCATCGACTCCTCCGATTCGCGCCGCGGCAGGCCGACCGTGCACGTGGCCGCCGAGAAACTGCACGCCGGACGCGGCTGGCTCGGTTCGCCGTCGGTGTTCGGGCTGGCCAGCGCGGTGCTGGTGGGCGACCTGGCGCTGGCCTGGGCCGACGACATGTTCGCCGAGGCCCCGCTGCCCGCGGAGACGATCGCGGCGGCCCGGCCGGCCTGGCGCGCGATGCGCACCGAGGTGCTCGCCGGGCAGTACCTCGACGTCCGCACGCAGGCCGTCGGCGACGCTTCGCCCGAGGCCGCGCTGCGGATCGACCGGCTCAAGACCGCCGCGTACACCGTCCAGCGGCCGCTGCACCTCGGCGCCTCGCTCGCCGGGGCGGACGAGCAGCTGATCGCCACCCTGCTGGAGTTCGGCGGCGACGTCGGCGTGGCGTTCCAGCTGCGCGACGACCTGCTCGGCGTGTTCGGCGACCCGTCGGTGACCGGCAAGCCCGCCGGCGACGACCTGCGCGAGGGCAAGCGCACCCTGCTCGTGGCGCTCGGCCTGCAGCTGGCCGCCGAGCGGGGCGACCACGCCGCGGCGAAGGTGATCGCCGACGCGATCGGGGCCGCCGACCTGGCCGGCGCCACGGTGGACCGGGTGCGGGAGGCGCTGACCTCAGTCGGCGCGGTCGCCGCGGTGGAACGCCAGATCGACGAGCTGACTGCCTCCGCGAACGCCGCGCTCGACCGCGCGCACCTGGCCGAGCCCGCCCCGTCGGCGCTCGCCGGGCTGATCCGGCTGGCTACCCAGCGGAAGTTCTGATGCGGACGGTGCACGGGCCCGCCGACCACGTGGTGGTCGTCGGCGCGGGGCTGGCCGGGCTGTCGGCGACGCTGCACCTGCTCGGCGCGGGACGCCGGGTGACACTGCTGGAACAGCAGAAGATGCCCGGCGGACGAGCCGGGCAGCAGGATTTCGGCGCGAACGCGGTCGACACCGGGGCCAGCGTGCTGACCATGCCGGAACTGGTCGACGAAGCCCTGCACGCGGTCGGCGCCTCGCTGGCCGACACGGTGCCGCTGACCAGGCTCGATCCGGCGTACCGGGCTCGGTTCGCCGACGGCAGCACGCTCGCCGTGCACACCGACGGCGAGGCGATGGAGGCCGAGATCCGGTCGTTCGCCGGTCCGGCCGAGGCGGACGGTTACCGGCGGCTGCGCCGGTGGCTCACCGACCTGTACGCGGCGCAGAAGGACCACTTCATCGGCGCGAACTTCGATTCGCCGCTGGATCTGGTCCGGCCGGAACTGGTGAAGCTCGCCGCGTTGGGCGGCTTCGGCCGGTTAGGGCCGCGCGTCGCCAGCTTCTTGCGCGACGAGCGCGTACGGCGGCTCTTCTCCTTTCAAGCGCTGTACGCAGGTCTCGACCCCATGCGTGCGCTCGGTGCGTACGGCGTCATCGCGTACATGGACACCGTCGGCGGCGTGTACTACCCGCGCGGCGGCATGGGCGCGATCGCCCGCGCGATGTCCGACGCTGCGACGCGCGCTGGTGCCGAACTGCGGTTCGGCACGGAAGCTGCGTGGCTTGAGCGAGTGTCTTCCCGCGTACGCGCTGTACGCACGCGCTCGGGCGAGCGTATTGAGTGTGACGCCGTGGTGCTCGCGACAGAGCTTTCGGCGGCTTACCGGCTGATCGGTGCGCGTCCGCGGCGGGTGCTGCCGTTGAAGTACTCGCCGTCGGCCTTCGTGCTGCACGGGCACGCGGACCGGTCGTGGCCGGAACTGGACCACCACACGATCTTCTTCGGCCAGGCGTGGGAACGCACCTTCGCCGAGATCGTCCGCGAGGGCAAGCTGATGAGCGATCCTTCGCTGCTGGTCACGCGCCCGACCGCGACAGAGCCGACGCTCGCCGGTGACGGCGGCGAGATCGTCTCCGTGCTCGCTCCCGCCCCGAACCTGAACACCGGCCCGATCGACTGGGCGCGCGTCGGACCGGCTTATCGCGAAGAACTGTTGCGCACGCTGGAAGCGCGCGGTCTCACCGGGTTCCGCGAAGAGTACATTGTGGACGAACAGCTGACTCCGGCGGACTGGGCGGCCCGCGGGTTGGCCGCCGGGACGCCGTTCTCGCTCGCGCACACCTTCCCGCAGACCGGCCCGTTCCGGCCCGCGAACCTGGTGCGGGCAGCGGAAAACGTGGTGCTCGCCGGATGCGGGACGACGCCGGGCGTCGGCATCCCGCCGGTGCTGATCTCCGGGCGGCTCGCCGCGGAAAGGATCACCGGACGGTGAGCGAGCTGGACGCGGCCGGCATCGCCGAGCCCGCGCTGCGCGCCGCCTACACGCGGTGCCGGCGCATCAACGCCCACCACGGCCGCACGTTTTTCCTGGCCACCCGGCTGCTTCCGGCGCGGGCCCGGCCGGCCGCGCACGCGCTGTACGGCTTCGCGCGGATGGCCGACGAGCTGGTCGACAACCCGGAGCCCGGCACCGATCCGGCGGTCGCGCTGGACAAGGTCGCCGGGCTCGTCGACGAGGTCTACGACGGCCGGGCGCCGGTCGATCCGGTGCTGGCGGCCCTCGCGGACACCGTGCGCCGCTACGACATCCGCCGGGATCTGGTGGACGCGTTCCTGCATTCCATGCGGATGGATCTGACGGTCGCGGAGTACGCGACTTACGCCGATCTCGCCGAGTACATCTACGGTTCGGCTTGCGTGATCGGGCTGCAGATGTTGCCGGTGTTCGGGACCGTCGTGCCGCGGGAGGAAGCCGCGCCGAGTGCGGCCGCGTTGGGGGAAGCGTTTCAGCTGACCAATTTCCTGCGGGACGTCGGCGAGGATCTGGATCGCGGGCGGTTGTATTTGCCGACCGAGGAGTTGGCGGCGTTCGGGGTCGACCGGGCGGTGTTGCTGGAGGCGCGACGGAGCAACCGGCCGGATCCCCGGGTGCGGGCGGCGCTGGCGGTGGCGGTTTCGCGGACGCGGGCGGTGTATCGACGGGCGGAGGCAGGAATTTCCTTGCTGCGCCCGGAGTCTCGGCCGTGCGTCCGGACGGCGATCACGTTGTACGAGGGGATCCTGGACGAGATCGAGGCGATGGATTACGCCGTGCTGAACCGGCGCGCGGTCGTCGGCAAGGGGCGGCGGGTCGCGGTCGCGTTGCCTGCGCTGGTGCGACGGCTCACTGCCAGGCCGGGACGCCTTCGCTGACCCGCGCCGGTTCGACGCTGGCGTCGTAGGAGCGCAGCCAATCCGGGGTCAGGCGGAGGAGGGCGAAAGCCTCGTCGAGAGCGCGGGAACCGGGGAACTGCTCCAGGTAAATCTGCGCGGCATCGGTGCTGGATTCGAGGACTGCCTCGCCTTCCACCTGGACTGAAATCGTGCCAGTGCAACCGATTACCGCCGCGGCGCGGGGATTGGCGCGGAGGTTGGCGACCTTGCGGGTGGTGTGGTGGGCGTTGAACAGCAGCGATCCGTCCGGGGTGACCGCGAAGCTGACCAGAGCCGCTTCGGGGTGGCCGTTCGGAGCAGTGGTGGCGACGACGCCCAGCGGGTTGGCTCGGACGAAGCTGGTGAAGTCCGCCAGGGAAAGAGTCTCCATGCCGGTCAGGTTAGCCGGGCGCGATGGGCGGCGACGCGTTCCCTTGTGGCGCAACGGGTAGAGCAGTACCGGCGCGGGCTGCCGCCGCCTAGGTGTGCGAAGGGCTTACCGCACGAGGGCGACGCGCACAGGCCGCCGGGGACGCTCTGGCGGTCGGCCAGCAACGTGGCCAGGGCCAGCGCGGACGACGTGATCAGCCAGGTACCCCACGGCCCGTCGTCGGCTGAGTCGATGTGCAGGTGCCAGCCGAAGTTCTCGTCGTGCGCGGTCAGGCGCGGGGGTCCGGCGTGGGCGGCAAACAGCGCATTCAACACCTCAGCGGCCCTAGCAGCGTCTGGGGCGGCGAAGACCTCCCGCAGTTCCAGCGCGGCGGCGCGCAGCTCAGCCACGTCGCGCGCGGAGAGCTGAGGCTGCGGTTCTCCGTACTCGACTAGCACCGCGGCTACCGATTTCGGCGCCGGGTCCTCCCGCAGCAGCACATCGAGCAGCGCTACGGCACGGCGCACGGCGTCTCGGGCGGAGCGGCCCGCGAAATCCGGCTGCGTTCCAGGCATGAGCCACTGTAACATCTTGTCAGTGCCAAGCCGTTACAGATTCGCGGCGTATCTGACCGGGGCGACCGCCGCGCGCACTGGCGACGAGTTGTCCAGTCCGGCGGTGTTGCTGCTGGGCGTGGGTGCTTCGGGAGCGGTCGCGGGGTCGACATTGCTGGCCGGGCTCACGGTCGCGGCGGCGGTCGGCGGGCCGTTGCTGGGCGCGGTTCTGGACCGGTCTCGTACCCCCGGCCGGATCCTCGCGATGGGACTGGTCGGCTATGCGGTAGGGCTTGCGGCGATTACCGCGCTCTTCGGAGCGGTGCCGTTTGCGCTGGTCGTGACGATCGCGGTGGGGACTGGGCTGCTGGCACCGGCGATCGGCGGCGGGTGGACGGCACAGGTGCCCGCACTCGTCCCGGCGGAGAAGCTCGGCAAGGCGAGCACGCTCGACGCGATGACGTTCACCGCGGCAGCGCTCGTCGGACCGGGGCTTGCCGGGGTGCTCGCCACGGCAGCGGGGGCACCAGCCGCAGTGGTCGTCGCCGGCGTGTTGGTGCTGATCGCGGTGCCGTTCGCGTGGCGACTTCCCCGGAGCGCCGAAAAGCAGCGGCCGCGCTTCTTTGAAGCGGCAGTGGTTCTCGTGCGCAACCCCGCGTTGCGACAGTCCACCGCGACCTCGACCTTGTCGTGCGTCGGATCGGGATGGCGTTCGTCTGCTATCCGCTGATCGGCGCGCAGCGGCTCGGCAGCGCGGGATACGGGACGCTGTTGCTCGTCGGATTGTCCGTCGCGTCGTTGCTGGCGAACGCGGTCCTTTCGCGACGGTCGTATTCGCCGAACCGCGCGGTGCGATTGAGCACTGTCGCCATCGGCCTCGGGCTCGCCGGGGCGGCGGTGGCACCGGATGCGGCGTTGCTCGTGGCCGCGGTGGCGCTCACCGGGGTCGGCGAAGGACCGCAGCTGGCGGCGTTGTTCGCGGTGCGGCATCGGGAAGCGCCGCCGGAAATGCGGGCGCAGGTCTTCACCACGGCGGCGAGCATCAAGATCGCCGGGATCGCGCTGGGGAACGCCGTGGCCGGACCGTTGGCCGCCTGTTCCCCCGCCGCCGGATTGGCCGCGGCGGCGGGGATGCAGGCGGTCGCGGCGGTCGCGCATCCGTTGTGGACGGTCGGCACGCGGCTAGTCCGTTAGGGGCGCCGGAGGCCGATTGACCGCGTCGATCAGCCCGTCCGGAGCACTGCGGGAACGGCTAGAAAGCCATCGCCTGCGCGCGCCGCTTCACCTCGGTGCCGTGGCTGGTGCGCAGCGCGTTGATCGGCGTGCTGCCCGGGAGCGTGTCGTCGGCGGTGAAGAGCCAGCGCAGCATCTCGGTGCGGCTGAATCCGGAGTCGGCGAGCACGGTGATGGTGCCGGCCAGCCCCTTGACGATGCCGTCCTTCACGAAGAAATCGCCGGGCACGCAGAGTTCGCCGTCGCGCCGGACGGCGATCAGCTCGCCGTCCCTCAGCATCTGGCGCACCTTGTTGGCCGAGACGCCCAATGCGGCCGCCACCTCCGGCAACGGCTTGACCGCGACCGCGGCGTCGAGGATGTCGTCGGCGACAGGAATCCCACTCACACGTGACACTGTGCCACATTCCCCCGTCCGGCCCACTGGTACGCACGGGTGACCCGCCCCGGCACGCGCGGCCTTCCGTACGATTGCCCACCGTGACGCGCACCCAGCCCAGCCTCGTCGGCACCCTGCTCGAACGCCGCTACCGCGTTGACCAGCTGCTGGCCAGGGGCGGGATGTCGGCCGTCTACCGGGGCCTCGACACCCGTCTCGACCGGGCGGTGGCGATCAAGATCATGGATCCGCGGTTCGCCGACGACCGGTCGTTCGTCGACCGGTTCGTGCGCGAAGCGCGTTCGGCCGCCCAGCTGCATCACCCGAACGTGGTCGCCGTGCACGACCAGGGCTTCGACACCCCGGCCGGCCAGGACACCGGCCTCGCCTTCCTGGTGATGGAACTGGTCGACGGCGGCACCTTGCGCGACCTGCTGGACGAGCAGGGCCAGCTGGACGTCTCGCTCGCGCTGAGCGTCGCCGAGCCGGTGCTGGCCGCGCTGGCCGCCGCGCACGCCGCCGGGCTGGTGCACCGCGACGTCAAACCCGAGAACGTGCTCATCGGCCGCAGCGGGCAGCTCGCGGGCGGCGTGGTCAAGGTCGGCGACTTCGGCCTGGTCCGCGCGGTCGCCAGCGCGGGCACCACGAGCTCGAGCGTCATCCTGGGCACCGTGGGCTACCTGGCCCCCGAACAGGTCGCCACCGGCGACACCACGGCCCGCAGCGACGTGTACTCGGCGGGCATCCTGCTGTACGAGATGCTCACCGGCCGGCTGCCCTACACCGGCGACACCGCGATCTCGGTCGCCTACCGGCACGTGAACGACGACGTCCCCCGGCCGAGCGAGCTGCGGCCGGACCTGCCGCCGGTGCTCGACGACCTGATTCTGCGCGCCACCCGCCGCGACCCGCAGCAGCGCCCGGCCGACGCCACCGAGTTCCTGACGCAGCTGCACGCCGCGCGCGCCGAACTGGGGCTGCCGCCGGTCGCGGTGCCGGTGCCCCCGCCGCCGGACGGCGACCGCGTGTCGGACGTCGAACGGACGCTCCCGAACATCCCGGCGGTCCAGCAGAACGTTCCGCTGGACCAGCAGACCATGCCGGTCTCCGGCCCGCGCGGCACGCGCGCCATGACCCGCGCCGTGCCCGTCGCCCCTCCCCCGGCCGCACCGCCGCCCGCCGGCCCCCCGGCAGCGGGCGAACCGGCGAAACCGCGCGGCAAGCGCAAGATGATCGCGCTGGCGATCGCCGGGGTGCTGGTGCTCGGCGGACTGATCGGCGCGTTCGCGTTCATCCTCAGCGATGCCAAGGTCACGACCACGACGGTGCCGAAGCTCGCCGGGCTGACCCAGGCCGAGGCGGGCGACCAGCTGCGCGCGGCGAAGCTGAACCCGCGCTACAGCCAGGAGTTCGACAACACCGTCGAAGCCAACAAGGTGATCAAGGTGGATCCGGCCCCGGGCACCAAGCTCGACCAGGAGGCCACCGTGTCCGTGGTGGTGTCGAAGGGCAAGCCGAAGGTGCCGGACATCCGCGTCGGCTCCTCGCTCGACGCGGCCACGAAGGCGATCCAGGCGCAGAAGCTCACCGTCGTCCAGGGCACGCCGGAGTACAGCGACACCGCGCCGCAGGGCACCGTCCTGAGCGTGAGCCCGGCGGCGGGCACTCCGGTGGACATCGGCGGCCAGGTCACGCTGGTGCTGTCCAAGGGCCAGGAACCGCTCCCGCCGGTCCCGGACGTCACCGGGCGGTCCAAGGACGAGGCGTTCCAGATCCTCAAGCAGGCCGGGTTCCAGCCGCAGGACGGCGGCGAGGAGTTCTCGCAGAACGTCCCCGCGGGCGCGGTCACCCGCACCGACCCCGGCCCGGGCCAGCCGGGGACCAAGAAGGTCAAGGTCTGGGTCTCGAACGCGGTCCAGGTGCCGGACGTCCGGTACCGCCCGTTCGACCAGGCCGCGGACCTGCTCAAACAGGCCGGGCTCGACGTCGACCGCAAGGGCGGCGACGGCAACGGCCACGGGCACGGCGGCTTCAGCTTCGTGCTGGAGCAGGACCCGGCCCCCGGCTCGTTCGTGCCCAAGGGCACCAAGGTCAAGATCCGGGGGTTCGGCGGATGATCGGCAGCCGCGGCCGGGTGACCGGCACCGTCGGGCCCGGGCTGATCGGCGAGGTGCTGCTGAGCGTCCGCGGCGGCACCGAGGCCTTCTACGCCTATCCGGCCGAACCGGAGACGACTTTCGCCGTGGGAACCCCCGTCCTGGTGGTCGATTTCGAACCCCCGCGCACGGTCTACGTGGAAAGGTGGCAACCGTTGCGCTCTTGACCGCGTCGCAGTGCTGACGGCGCCTGAGCGCCGTGCCAGCTGAATACGGAAAGTGCGGCGAGGGCTATGGAAATCTGGGTCATCGTGGTGATCGCGGTCGCGGCCGTGATCCTGCTGTTCGGGCTCCTGCGGATCCTCTACAAAGTGGCGGAGCCGAACGAGGCGCTCATCATCTCCGGCTGGGGCGTCCGGGTCGAGCGCACCGAGACCGCCGACAGCCTCGGGTTCAAGATCGTCACCGGCCGCGGCGTGAACGTGCTGCCCGGCTTCCAGACCGCGCGCAGGCTGTCGCTGGACACCCGAGGGGTGAACCTGCAGGTCTCGTGCGTGACGAAACAGGGTCTGCCGGTCACCGTGCGCGCGGTCGTGATCTACAAGGTCGGCGACGATTTCGCCTCGATCGCGAACGCCGCCCGCCGGTTCCTCGACCAGCAGAAGGGCATGAACGACACCATCCACGAGCTGTTCTCCGGCCATCTGCGGTCGATCGTGGGCGGGCTGACCATCGAGGAGATGATCCACAACCGCGACGCGCTGACCGGCGAGGTCCGCCAGTCGTCGGCGACCGAGATGATCAAGCTCGGGCTGATCGTGGACTCGCTGCAGATCCAGGAGATCGACGACGAGTCCGGCTACATCGTCAACCTCGGCAAACCGCACGCGGCCGCGATCGCCGCCGCGGCGCGGATCGCCGAGGCGCAGCGCGACCAGGAGGCCACCGAGGCCGAGCAGGTCGCCGCCGCGCGCAAGGCGGGCGCGATCCGGGAAAGCCAGATCCAGCAGGCCGGGTACCAGGCCGAGGTGGACCAGGCCAAGGCGAAGGCGAGCCAGTCCGGTCCGCTGGCCGAGGCGACCGCGCGCCAGGAGGTCGTGGTCCAGGAGACCAGGGCCGCCGAACTCGAGGCGGCGCTGTCCGAGCAGCGGCTGCAGTCGCAGGTCCGCAAACCGGCCGACGCGAAGGCGTACGAAACGCGTACGACCGCCGACGCGGAACGCGACGCGCAAATCGCCCGCGCGCAAGCACAGGCGAAGGAAACCGAGCTGCGGGCGGGCGCGGACGCGACCCGGGTCAAGACCGCGGCGGAGGCCGAAGCGCAGGCCACGAAGGCCCGCGCGGAAGCCAGCGCGAGCGCGACGAAGGCCACGGGTGAGGCCGAAGCGGCGGCCGCCAAGGCGAAGGGGCTCGCGGACGCGGAAGCGGCTAAGGCCAAGGGTCTGGCCGAAGCCGAGGCGGCGAAGGCGAAGGGGCTCGCCGAAGCCGAGTCGATCAAGGCGCGCGCGGCTGCACTGGCGGAGAACCAGGAGGCTGTGGTAGCACAACAGCTGGCCGAGCGCTGGCCGGAGATCGTCGAAGCCGGCGCGCAGGCCTTCGGCAATGTCGACCACATGGTGGTCCTGAACGGCGCGGACGGGATGTCGGACATGTTCACCAAGGCGCTCTCCCTCGGCGGCACGGGCCTCGGCCTCGCCCGCCAGCTGATGGACGCCATGGGCAGCCCCAAGCAGTCCGGCGCCGACGGCGGCCTCGCCCCTCGCGAGGACTGATGAGCTTCTTCACGGACGGTCCTCGCGAGCGACCCCTGTTCCCGGTCCGGGAACGGGAGCTGTTCGGCTACGAGGGCCGTCCGTGGACCGGCCCGCCCGCCGACCACATCGTGCCCGCGCTGGTGCCGTGGCCGACGCCGCTGGGCCGGTCCGAGCGCACCATCGTGGCGCTGCGCGCGGTCGAGGTGTGGCCGGAGGCGATGACGCTGCGGATCGCGGTGTACTCGCGCGACCGGATGGACGGCGCGCCGCTGATCGGCCACCGGCGCATCCCGGACTACAACTCGCTGCTGGTCGGCGTGCTGTTCCCGGACGGCGGACGGGCCAGTTCCGAAACCGTTTCGGTGCCGAGCGCGGGCGAACCGCACGAACCGGTGCTGCGCGTCGAGGAAGGCAGCGGGTCGGAATTCCACTACGAGCATCCGGTCTTCGTGTGGCCGCTGCCCAGCGCCGGTCCGCTGAAGGTGATCGTGCAGTGGCTCGACCGCGAGATCCCGGAAACGCACACCAAACTCGACGGCGGACGCCTGCGCGCCGCGGCGCTCGAAGCCGGCGAACTGTGGCCCGGGCTGCCGAAGCGGCCGGGCAACGGCGTCGCGATGCGGCAGATCGCCGCCGAGGTGACCGAAACCAGAGGCCCCGGGTTGCCGCAGCGGCAGCCGCGCCGTGCCCCGGGCGAGTGAAATCCCGGGGAATTAGCGCCCGCGAAACATTGCGGCCGTCCGCCGGTCACACCCGAGTAGTGTCGTGACATTCGCCCTCGACCTTCGCACTCGACGCCGGATGTTGGATGGTGGACCATGGCTCCTGCCCCGCTCAGCTCGCTCGATGTCGCTTTTCTGTGCCTCTCCAGGGAAACCGCGCCGATGCAGATGGGCGCGGCCCTGGTTTTCGCGCCGGAGGAGCCGGTCGATCCGGACCGGCTGACCGCGCTGCTCGCGCGTCGGGCGGCGACTGTCGCGCCGCTGCGCCGGAAAATCCGCGCCGGGCTCTTCCCGCCCGGCTCCGCGACGTGGGTGGACGACCCGGATTTCCAGGCAGTGAAACATCTTCGCCAGCACCGCCTGACCACGCTGTACGACCCGGACCCGCTGCCGGAGTTCGCGGCGAGGTGGATCGCCGAACCGCTCGACCCGCACCGTCCACTGTGGGAACTCACTGTGGTGACCGGATTCGCGGACGGCAGCTTCGCGATTTTGCTCAAACTGCACCACGCGCTCACCGACGGCGCGGGCGCGTACGCCGTCGCGGCGGGACTCCTCGACGGATTGCCGGTCCCGCAGCCCGCGCCGAGGATCCCGCGGCCGCGTTCGCCGCTGAGCGCGGTGCGGGACACGTTGGAAACAGCGGGAATCGCGTCGTCGGTGGTCCGGGCGGCGCGTCCGCCGTGCCTTCCGCTGGCGGCGCCCGCCTCCGCCGAACGACGCCTCGGTTTCGCCCGGCTGGACTCGGCTGACCTTCGCCGGATCCGGCGAACGCACGGCGGCACCACGAACGACGTGGTGCTCGGGGTCCTTTCCGGCGCCTTGCGCGAATGGCTGGTCAACCGCGGCATCCGCGCGACGGGACGGTCGGTGCGCGCGCTGATTCCCGTGAGCGTGCGCGGGAGGGCGGCCGAGCAATGGGGCGGGAACAAGCTTTCCGGCTATTTGTGCGATCTGCCGATCGGAGTGGACGATCCGGTGCGGCGGCTGACCGAAGTGCGCGCGGCGATGGCGCGCAACAAGGCGGCCGGTCCTTCTCGCGGGGCAGGGGCGTTTCCGCTGCTGGCTGACCGGATGCCCGCTGCGCTGCATCGGCTCGGGACGCGGACCGCGGGGTTGGCCGCGCCGCTGTTGTTCGATCTGGTGGTGACGACGGTGCCGCTGCCACCCGCTCGCTACGCGCTCGACGGTGCGCCGCTCGCGGAGGTGTACCCGTTCGTGCCGCTCGCCCCGCACCAGGCGGTGGGCATCGCGGTCGCGCACTACCGCGACAGTGTCCACATCGGACTGCAGGCGAACGCGGAGGCGGTGGCGGACCTCGGGTCGCTGCGGGACGCGGTGGCCAAGTCGGCGGCCGAGCTGCTGGCCGCCTCGTGAGCGCCGGTGCCTGGCCGGCGCGCACGAGGCGGGAAGATCAGCCGCGCAGCATCTCCGCGACCAGGAAGGCCAGTTCCAGCGACTGCTGGGTGTTGAGCCGGGGGTCGCAGGCGGTCTCGTAGCGGCCGGAGAGGTCGACGTCGGAGATTTCCTGGGCCCCGCCGAGGCATTCGGTGACGTCCTCGCCGGTCAGCTCGACGTGGATGCCGCCGGGGTAGGTGCCGAGCTTGCGGTGCACCTCGAAGAAGCCCTGGACCTCGTCGACGATGCGGTCGAAGTGCCGGGTCTTGTAGCCGGTGGACGATTCGTGCGTGTTGCCGTGCATCGGGTCGCACTGCCAGATGACCTTGTGCCCGGACGCTTCGACCTTCTCCACGATCGCCGGCAGCACCTCGCGGACCTTGCCGTTGCCCATCCGGGAGATCAGCGTGAGCCGGCCGGGTTCGCTGCGCGGGTCGAGCCGCTCGACGTATTCCAGCGCTTGCTCGGGCGTGGTCGTCGGGCCGATCTTGAGCCCGATCGGGTTCGACAGCAGTTCGGCGAACGCGATGTGCGCGCCGTCGAGCTGCCGGGTGCGCTCGCCGATCCACAGGAAGTGCGAGGACAGGTTGTACAGCTTCGGGTTGGCCGCGTCGGCCTGGTCCAGCCGCAGCATCGCGCGCTCGTAGTCGAGCAGCAGCGCCTCGTGGCTGGCGAAGATCTCGGTGTACTGCAGCGAGGAGTCGGTGACGCCGCAGGCGTTCATGAACCGCAGGCCGCGGTCGATCTCGGCGGCGAGCGCCTCGTACCGCTCCCCCGCGGGCGACGAGGACACGAAGTCCTTGTTCCAGTCGTGCACCTGGTGCAGGTCGGCCATGCCCGCGCCGGTGAGCGCGCGGACCAGGTTCATCGCCGCGCCCGCGTTCGCGTAGGCGCGGATCATCCGGCCCGGGTCCGGCACCCGCAGCTCCGGCTTGGCGACGAGCGAGTTGATGATGTCGCCGCGGTAGACGGGCAGCCCGAGCGCGTCGGTGCCGGACGAGCGCGGCTTCGCGTACTGGCCCGCGATCCGGCCGACCTTCACCACCGGCAGGCTGGCCCCGTAGGTGAGCACGACGGCCATCTGCAGCAGCGTGCGCAGATTCGCCCGGATGTGCGGTTCGGTGTTGGACTCGAACGTCTCCGCACAGTCGCCGCCCTGCAGCAGGAACGCCTCCCCGCGGGCCACCATGGCGAGCCGGTTCTTCAGCCGGTCGATCTCGGCGGGCACGGTGATCGGCGGCACGCTCTCCAGCACGCCGCGCACCCGCTTGGCCAGCGCGGCGTCCGGCCACTCCGGCTGCTGCGCGGCGGGCAGCGACAAGGCGGTGTCGAGGCGGTCCCGCAGCTCAGGAGGCAGCGGCGGCAGCTCGGGGAGAGTGTCTACGGGAACGTCGACTGTCCAGTTCACGCGTCTCAGGATAGGGTCTGCCGCCTTCGCCCGGACCGGTGGGCGGCGAGGGTCACGCGTCCGGGGCGTCTTGGCGGTAGAGCGCCCCGAACCGGTCGGCCACGTCGAGGAGACCTGCGAGTTCGCCGGTGTCCATGGCGGGGACGATGACGGACCAGTGGTCGAGGCCGACCGCTTCGGCGAGGATCCGGCGGCGTTCGTCCGGCGGGGCGGCGGCGGAGATTTCGACCAGGAGCCGGGCGCGGTCCTCGGCGGATTCGACCAGCCGGGCTTGGGCGAGTGCGCGGGGCAGGTCGTGCCGGGCGAGTTCCGGCAGGAACGCGAGGGTGAGCCGTTCGCGCTCCGGATCGTCTTCGACGCGCTCGAGGACGGCTTCGGCCTGGTCCAGATGCCCGGCCGCGGCCAGACCGCGCACGAGCGTCCGCTGGACTCGGACCACGTCGCGCTCGTCCAGATATCCGCACAGCTCGAGAGCGACGGCGGCCTCGCCGCGGGCCGCCAGGTCCTCCATGGCGTCCTCGATCGCCGAATCGAGCCGGGCCTCCTCCGGATGGGCGGCCACCAGCTCGACGAGTTCGGCGGGTTCGCCCGCGGCGGCCAGCATCACGACGGCCGAGCGCGACTCGTTCCAGCCGAGCCGCCAGTCCGGTGGGGTCTCCTTCACGCGGCTCCGGACGTACTCGGCGATCCGGGCCAGCGCGGCGCGGTCGCCCTCGGCCCGAAGGCGCCGGGCGAGCAGGATCACGGGTTCCCGCATCGCCGACCAGAAATCGACGCCCCGGATCAGCTTTTCGGCGATCCGCGGGTCTCCTCTTTCGGCGAGAAGGCTCGCCACCGATTTGATCTCGGTCAGCCCCTGCAGGTCCGACTGCACCAGAGGAGCGAGCAGTTCGGCCCGGCGCACATCCCCGGCCGCGACGACGGTTTTGCTCAACGCGCTGATCGCCGCCGCCGCGCGCGGGTCGTCCACCGGACGGCGGGTCACCGATTCCGCCCGCTCCGCCGCCTGGCGCGCGCGGGCGAAGTCCCCCACCGACAGCAGCGCTTCCGCCAGGACCACGAACCGCTGCGCTTCGGCTTCCAGTTCGAAGGACGACCGGCGGGCGGCCGGGTACCGGAGGGTCCAATGGAAGGCTTGGTCGGCCTCGCCCGCGGCCACGAGCGCCTGAACGAACCGGGTGGTCGCCGTGCGCCGGGCGAACGGGTTGGTCATCGATTCCAGCACCGCGGGAATGTCCGCCAGCCTGCCCGTCTCGGCCAGGAATTCGATCAGGAGCGGCACGACCGTGTGCTCGCGCTCCCCTTCGGGGAACCTCGCGACGACAACTCCGGCCGGGTCTTCCGACGCGGCCAATTCGGCCGTGACGTCGAGGCGGAACAGCACTCTGGTGACCCCGCGCTCCTGCGCGAGCGCGCGAGCCCGGTCGACTTCTCCGCGCCGGACGAGCCGCTCCGCTATCTCCGAGAACGCTCTGTCGCGGCTCAGGTCGCGACTCACGGCAGCGGCCAGTTCGACGGCCACGTCCAACTCGTCGACCGCCGCCACTGCCAGTTCGACGAGCGTCCGATCCCGGACGTCGTCCCGGGAAATTTCCCGCGCCAGGCGCCCGGCCCGGGAGAAGTCCGGTTCGGCGACGGCGGCGATGCGACGACGTTGATCCGCGCTGACCCGGTCGGCGATCCGCGCGGCGGCCCCCGGTTCCCCGCGGCGCACCAGAGCCACAGCGGTCTCGGCGAGCAGGGCGTCGCACAGCTCCGGGTCAAGCTCGTCCTCGGCCAACTGCTCGGCTCGCTCCGGCTGTCCGGCGCGGACCAGCTCTTCGGAAAGCTCGAGCAGAGCTTGCCTGCGCGACCGGGGATCGGTCATGGCCTGCGCCAGCGCCACGGCGTGGTCGAACTGCCCCAGCGCGGCCCACACCGCGGGCAGGCGGACCGGCGTGATCTTGTTGCGGTCGCGGAAATTGTCCCGGTACGTGTCGAGCGTGATCAGGCGGAGGAGGTCCGGTTCGGCGGAGGCGAGCAGTGCCGCACGGGCGGCGTCCAGCTCTCCCATCGCGGCCAGATCGCCGCCGGAGACGTCCAGCAGGCGTTCGTGTCTCGCCGGGTCTCCGGCAAGGTCTACCAGCGTGGCTACGTCGCCGCTTTCCTGGACCAGCCGGAAGTAGCCGCGCAGGAGGAATTGCGGGGTGTCCGGCGGCCAGCCCGCCGACCGGTACTCGGCGGCCCACTCGTCGATCGCCTCGCGGTACCGAGAAAGTTCGGCCCCGAAGGCTTCGACAGCCTCGCGGTGCAGATTCTCGTGTCCCAGCAGGAAAACCGCCGGGGCCTCGCGGGGCCGCCAATGCGCCGGGCGGCGGGTGAACGACCGGCTGGCCACGCTGTTCAGGACCCGTTCGACGTCGCGCGGGCGGCGCTGAGTCAGCTGCGCCAGGTCGTCGCTGCTGAGTCCGCCGCGAGCCGCGACCAGAAAGCCCAGCAGGTCCTCTTGGTCTTGGAGCAGCGCGTCGAGTTCGCGCTCCATGTCGGCCTTCGCCGCGACCGCCGCGGGCGACGGGGCCAGGGAGCGCTCGATGCCGGGAGCGCGCAGAGGATGGTCAGAGCGCACATCCGGCGGGACGTCGGGATTGAGGCGGCTCGCGACGATCACGCGGAGGCCGTGCTCGGGGAACGGCAGCAGCGCGGCGATGCTGTGGCCGCCGGAGCTGGCGCCGCGGTCCTCGTCCAGGCCGTCGACGACCAGCACCAGGCGCTCGCCGCGGTTCCGGCAGTGTGCGGCGGCTTCGGAGAAGACCGCGTTGAGGTTTCGGGCTTCGGGATCCTTCGCTGTCTCAAGGATTTCCGCCAGCTGCTCCTGGACGACGTCTACGAAGGCCTCGCGGGTGTCGTCGCCGAGCGAACGCGCAGTGACGAAGAACGACACCACTCGCACCCCGTCGGGCGGCGAGAGCACGAACGAGGCCATCAGGGCGGACTTGCCGGTCCAGGGAGCCGCGCGCCACCACACGTACGCGGGGGCGTCGTCCGGGGCGGTGCAGAAGCGGGTCAGTTCGGCGAGTTCCGACTCGCGGCCGATGAGGTGTTCCGGGGCGACCTGGCGGACCCATTGCCGGTAGCGGGACCGGGCGGGCGGAGCCGCGTGCACGACGACCGAATCGGCGTGGCCCACCTGCACGAGCTTGCCCGTGACCGGGCCCAGGACCTGGTTCGTGATCCGCTCGTCCACCTGGAGACCCCCTCCGACAGCTCAGCTTCTCACGAAACGGGCCCCGGCGCGCCGTTGCGCCGGGGCCCGAGCCAGGGGGGATCACACCACCGCGAGCGGCAATGCGGTCGGGTGCACCGGAGCGGGAAGGTCCGAAGCACCGGTCAGGAACGTGTCCACCGCCGCCGCCACCGAGCGGCCTTCCGCGATGGCCCACACGACCAGCGACGCGCCGCGGTGGGCGTCGCCGCAGACGAAGACTCCGGGGGTTTCCGTCTGCCAGTCCGAGCCGCACGACAGGGTGCCGCGGCGGGTCAGCGTGAGGTCCAGGCCTTCCAGCAGCGGCATTTCCTCGACGCCTTCGAAACCGATCGCCAGCAGGACCAGGTCCGCGGGCAGGGTTTCGATCTCGTCGTTCACCGGGATGACCTCGCGGCGGCCGGTTTCCGGGTCCTTCTGCACGCGGACCTGCTGCAGTTCCACGGCTTTGACGTGCCCGGCGCCGTCGTCGACGAAGCGCTTGACCGCGACCGCGAACTTCCGCTCGCCCGCTTCCTCGTGCGCCGGGTAGGTGCGGAGGATGTACGGCCAGGTCGGCCACGGCGAACGCTCGTCGTCGCGGGTTTCCGGCGGCGTCGGGTACTGGTCGAGCTGGGTGACCGACAGCGCGCCCTGCCGGGTGGCCGTGCCGTAGGAGTCCGCGCCGGTGTCGCCGCCGCCGATGATCACGACGTGCTTGCCGTTCGCGTCGACCGGGGACGGGCCGTCGCCCTCCACGAACTTGTTGGCGGGCACCAGGTGTTCCATCGCCAGGTGGATGCCGTCGAGCGAACGGCCCGGCGTGGTGCGGTCGTCCCGCCCGCGCAGCGCGCCCACGGCGAGCACGACCGCGTCGTACTGCTCGCGCAGGTCCTCCACCGACAGGTCGACGCCGACCTCGCAGCCGGTGACGAACTTCGTGCCTTCCTTGCGCAGCTGCGCCAGGCGCCGGTCGAGGACCTTCTTCTCCATCTTGAACTCGGGAATGCCGTACCGCAGCAGGCCGCCGAGCCGGTCGTCCCGTTCGAAGACGGTGACCTCGTGGCCCGCGCGGGTCAGCTGCTGCGCCGCGGCCAGCCCGGCCGGACCGGAGCCGACGACGGCCACCTTGCGGCCCGACGACACCTCGGACACCTGCGGCTGCACGTATCCGGCTTCCCACGACTGCGCCGCGATCGTCTCCTCGACGCGCTTGATCGCGACCGGCCCGCCGGACAGCGGCGAGATCGACAGCACGCAGCCCGCCTCGCACGGCGCCGGGCACAGCTTCCCGGTGAATTCCGGGAAATTGTTGGTGGCGTGCAAGCGATCGCTGGCCGCCGCCCAGTCGCCGCGGCGAACGAGGTCGTTCCATTCCGGGATCAGGTTGCCCAGCGGACAGCCGGAACCGCCGGAGTGGCAGAACGGGATGCCGCAGTCCATGCACCGTGACGCCTGCGTGCGCACCTGCTCGTTGCGCTCCTCCGGCGGCACGTCCGCGTAGACCTCGCCCCACGAGGAAAGCCTTTCCTCGTAAGACTTCTTCTTCGGTTCCTGCCGTTCGTACTTGAGAAAACCGGTGGGGTCAGCCACGAGCCGCCTCCATGATCGCTTCGTCGACGTCGCGGCCGGCGGCGCGCGCCGCCTTCGCCGCATCGAGGACCCGCTGGTAGTCGCGCGGCATCACCTTGGTGAACGCCGCCGCGCGCCGGGTCCAGTCGCCCAGGAGCGACGCGGCCACGGCCGAGCGGGTGAGGTCGTGGTGCTTCTGCACGATCTGCTTGAGCCAGGCCAGGTCCTCCGCGGACGGCGGAAGCAGGTCCACCATGTCCTGGTTGACCTTCGCCCGGTCCAGATCGAGCACGTACGCGCTGCCGCCGGACATCCCGGCCGCCAGGTTCCGCCCGGTCGGGCCGAGCACCACCGCCCGGCCGCCGGTCATGTACTCGAACGCGTGGTCGCCCACGCCCTCGGCCACGACCGTCGCGCCGGAGTTGCGGACGCAGAACCGCTCGCCGACCTGCCCGCGCAGGAACATCTCGCCGGACGTCGCGCCGTAGGCCAGCGTGTTGCCCGCGATCGTCTGCTGTTCGGCGGCGAAGCTCGCGTCCGGATGCGGGCGGACCACGATCCGGCCGCCGGACAGGCCCTTGCCGACGTAGTCGTTGGCGTCGCCGACCATGTCCAGCGTGATGCCGCGCGGCAGGAACGCGCCGAGCGACTGCCCGGCCGAACCGGTGAGCCGCACGTGGATCGTGCCGTCCGGCAGGCCCTCCCCGCCGTAGCGGCGGGTGATCTCCGAGCCGAGCAGGGTGCCGACGGTCCGGTTCACGTTGCGCACCGGCAGTTCCAGGCGCACCGGATGCGCGTCCTCCAGCGCCGCCTCGGCGAGCTGGATGAGCGTGCGGTCGAGCGCGTGTTCCAGGCCGTGGTCCTGTTCGCGCACGCGCCGCTTCGCGCCGCCGTACGGCGTTTCGGCGGGCATCTCGAACACCGGGCCGAGGTCGAGCCCGGAGGCCTTCCAGTGCTGCACGGCCTCGTCGGTGTCGAGCATCTCGGCGTGCCCGATCGCCTCGTCGAGTGTCCGGAATCCCAGCTGTGCCAGGGTTTCCCGCACTTCCTCGGCGACGAACTCGAAGTACCGCACCACGTGGTCGGCCTGTCCGGTGTAGCGCTTGCGCAGCTCCGGACTTTGCGTGGCGACGCCGACCGGGCACGTGTCGAGGTGGCAGACGCGCATCATGATGCAGCCCGCGACCACCAGCGGCGCGGTCGCGAAGCCGTACTCCTCGGCGCCGAGCAGCGCCGCGACCACGACGTCGCGGCCGGTCTTCATCGCCCCGTCCACCTGCACCGTGATCCGGTCGCGCAAACCGTTGAGCAGCAACGTCTGCTGCGTTTCGGCGAGCCCGATCTCCCACGGCGTCCCGGCGTGCTTGAGCGAGTTCATCGGCGACGCGCCGGTTCCGCCGTCGTGGCCGGAAATCAGCACGACGTCCGCGTGCGCCTTGGACACGCCCGCCGCGACCGTGCCGACGCCCAGCGAGGACACCAGCTTCACGTGGATGCGGGCCTTCTCGTTGGCGTTCTTGAGGTCGTGGATCAGCTGCGCCAGGTCCTCAATGGAATAGATGTCGTGGTGCGGCGGCGGGGAAATCAGCCCGACGCCCGGCGTCGAATGCCGCGTGCGCGCGATCCACGGGTACACCTTGTTCGGCGGCAGCTGCCCGCCCTCGCCCGGCTTCGCGCCCTGCGCCATCTTGATCTGGATGTCGTCCGCGTTGACGAGATACTCGCTGGTGACGCCGAACCGTCCGCTGGCGACCTGCTTGATCGCGCTGCGCCGCTGCGGGTCGTACAGCCGCTCCGGGTCCTCGCCGCCCTCGCCGGTGTTGGACCGGCCGCCGATGCGGTTCATCGCGATGGCGAGCGTTTCGTGCGCCTCGGCCGAAATCGAGCCGTACGACATCGCCCCGGTGTTGAACCGGCGCAGGATCGCCGACGCGGGCTCGACCTCGTCCAGCGGGATCGGCTCGCGCGTGCCTTCGCGGAACTTGAACAGCCCGCGCAGCGTGCCGCCCTCGCGGTAGAGCCGGTGCACCTCTTCGGTGTACTTGCGGTACACCTCGTCGCGCCCGGTCTTCGACGCGTGCTGCAGCAGGAACACCGTCTCCGGCGTGAACAGGTGCAGCTCGCCCTCGCGGCGGTACGCGTACTCGCCGCCGGTCTCGAGTCCGCGATGGACCCGGTCGGTCGGGTTGTCCGGGTACGCCCGGCGGTGCCGCACCGCGACCTCTTCGGCGAGCACGTCCAGCCCGACGCCGCCGAGCTTCGACGACGTTCCGGTGAAGTACTCGTCGAGCAGTTCCTGGCTCAGGCCAAGGGCTTCGAACACCTGCGCCGCGGTGTACGCGCCGACCGTCGAGATGCCCATTTTGGACATGATCTTCAGGACGCCCTTGACGAGCGCCTGCACGTAGCTGCGGACCGCCTTCGCCGGCTCGATGCCGGTGATCGCGCCCTGGCTGATCATGTCTTCGATGGTTTCGAAGGCCAGGTACGGGTTCACCGCCGCCGCGCCGTAGCCCAGCAGCAGCGCGATGTGGTGCACCTCGCGGGCGTCGCCGGTCTCCACGACCAGCGCCACGCGCAGCCGTTCCTTGGTGCGCACCAGATGGTGGTGCACCGCGGAAACCAGCAGCAGCGACGGGATCGGCGCCATCCGGTGGTCGGAATCGCGGTCGGACAGCACGAGCGTGCGCGCGCCAGCGGCGATCGCCTCGGACGCGTCGCGGCGCACTCGTTCGAGCGCCGCCGCCAGCGCGTCCGCCCCGCCGTCCACTTCGTACAGTCCGGAAAGGACGCTGCAGGCGAAACCGGGCAGGTCGCCGTCGTCGTTGATGTGGATGAGCTTGGCCAGCTCGTCGTTGTCGATCACCGGGTACGGCAGGTTCAGGTGCCGGCACGACGCGGGCCCGGGCGCGAGCAGATTGCGCTCCGGCCCCATGATCCGGCTCATCGACGTGACCAGCTCTTCGCGGATCGCGTCCAGCGGCGGGTTGGTCACCTGCGCGAAGTTCTGCTTGAAATAGTCGTACAGCAGCCGGGACCGCTTGGACAGCACGGCGACCGGGGTGTCCGACCCCATCGACCCGATCGGCTCGGCCCCGTTGGCGGCCATCGGCGCGAGCAGGATCTTCAGTTCTTCTTCGGTGTAGCCGAAAGCGAGCTGGCGGCGCAGCACCGAATCGTGGCTCTGCACCACGTGGTCGCGGTCGGGCAGCTCGGCGATCTTGAGCAGCCCGGCGTGCAGCCAGTCGCTGTACTGCTGTTTGCGCGCCAGCGCGGACTTGACCTCTTCGTCGTCCACGATCCGGCCCGCGGCGGTGTCCACGAGGAACATCCGGCCCGGCTGCAGCCTGCCCTTCGCGACGACGTTTTCCGGTGCCACGTCGAGGACTCCGGCCTCGCTGGCCAGCACCACGCGGTCGTCCGCGGTGCGCCACCAGCGCGCCGGGCGCAGGCCGTTGCGGTCGAGCACCGCGCCGACGAGCGTGCCGTCGGTGAAGGTGACACAAGCCGGACCGTCCCACGGCTCCATCAGGCTGGCGTGGAACTGGTAGAAAGCCCGCCGTTCCGGGTCCATCGAGGTGTGGTTCTCCCACGCCTCCGGGATCATCATCAGCACCGCGTGCGGCAGCGAACGGCCCGCGAGGTGGAGCAGCTCCAGCACCTCGTCGAAGGACGCCGAGTCCGACGCGTCGGCCGAGCAGATCGGGTACAGCCGCGAAAGATCGCCGGGGAGCACGTCGGATTCGAGCAGCGCCTCGCGGGCGCGCATGCGGTTGCGGTTGCCGCGGATCGTGTTGATCTCGCCGTTGTGCGCCACGAACCGGAACGGGTGCGCGAGCGGCCACGACGGGAAAGTGTTGGTGGAGAACCGGGAGTGCACGAGCGCGATCGCGCTGGTGAGCCGGGAATCGCGCAGGTCGGGGAAGAACCGCGGCAGCTGCTCGGGCGTGAGCATGCCTTTGTAGACGATCGTGCGCGCGGACAGCGACGGGAAGTACGTGCCGCAGCCGGAAGCGAGGCTTTCGTGCTCGACGCGCTTGCGCAGGCAGAACGCCAGCCGGTCCAGCTCCAGGCCGGTTTCGCCGTGCGGGGACGACACGAACAGCATCGAGAACCGCGGCATCACCGAACGCGCGGTGGGGCCGATTTCCGCGCCCTCGGTGTCCACCGGGACCTCGCGCCAGCCGAGGACGGTGAGCCCTTCTTCGGCCGCGATCCGTTCGGTGAGCCCGACCGCCTTGCGGCGCTGCTCGTCGTCGGAGGGCAGGAACGCGATCCCGGCGGCGTACGCACCGGCCGCGGGCAGCGGGAAACCCGCCTCGGCGCGGAGCAGTTCGTCGGGCAGCTGCAGCAGGATCCCGGCGCCGTCGCCGCTCGTCGGCTCGGCCCCCGCGGCTCCGCGGTGGTCGAGATTCGTGAGCGCGGCGAGACCGTCGGTGACGATGCCGTGCGTGCGGCGGCCCTGGACGTCGGCGACCATGGCGACGCCGCAGGAATCCTGCTCGGTGTCCGGGTCGTACAGACCCTGCTTGCCGGGGATGGCGGAGAAGATCATGGAAAAGGGACCTCCTTCGTCGTTTCGTGCGGTGGCCGGCGAACCGGCCGCGGGGAGCGCACGGGACGACGATGGCCCGCTTGTTAGCGCGACTTTAACACCTGGGAAACACCCCAGCAGCGCCTCGGAGCTCCCCGAACGGGGAAGAACGGTAACGATCCGGCAGCGTGGAACGACGTAGTTCCAGATGGGTTCCCGATGCTTCGGTCCACGAAGCATAAGCCCGGAAGCGGCCCCGCGCACCCGCCACGTGACGAAGTCGATGCGCCCGCTTCGTCCCCTTCGCCCGATCCTCCCAGGTAATCGCACGAATTTCCGGGAACCGCCCACACTCGGTGATCGTCGGTTGCCATAGTGTTCGGCAACCAACAGCTCCCGGGGAGGGCGGTTTCTTTCATGTCCGGCATAAAAGTCGACGTCGAGACGATGAACCAGTACGCCGAGGTGCTCGACAGCCTCCACGAGAAGATCAGCAAGATCAACGACTACATGCGCTCCACCGCGTGCGACACGTCCGGGTTCACCGGCCTGTTCGTGGTGCTGCAGCCGGTGGTGCAGCTGGTCGCGAACCTCTACGGCGGAACGCTCGACTTCGGACACTCGCGGCTGACCTCGCTGTCGGAGGGGGTCAAGCAGGCGGCGCAGGCCTACGCGCACCACGACGCGAATTCCGCGCAGCTGCTGCAGCAGTTCATCGACCAGTTCGACGGCATCGACTCCGGCCGCGGCGCGGCCTGATGCGCACCACACGGTTCTGACGAGGGGGAACAGACATGGCACGGCACGGCGGCGGAGGGCACGGCGGCGGCCACCACTCCGGGGGCACGGGGACGACGCATCCGCCGTCCCGTCCGGGCGGCAACCAGCCGCATCCCGGCAACCAGCCGCATCCGGGAAACACCCAGCCGCACCCGGGAAACCAGCCGCCTCCGGGCGGTCAGCAGCCCACGCATCCGGGCGGAAACCAGCATCCCGGCGCCGGCGGGGACGGACGCCGTCCTTCCGGGGGCGGCGACCAGACGCATCCGAGCGGCACCGGGGGAACCGGCGGCAACTCCGGCAACTCGGGCGACGACAACGGCAACGGCAGGCACCGCGGGCAGCAGGGCGACGACAACGGTCAGTCCACTGGCGACGGACACGGCCGGGACGGTCGGGACGGTCGGGACGGTCGCGATGGCCGGGACGGTCGCGATGGTCGCGACGGCCGGGATGGCCGCGACGGCCAGGACGGCGGCGAAGAAGGCGGCGACGGGCGAGGGCGCGGCGAGAGCGGCTCCGGCAGCGAAGGCGGCGACGGGGGCGGCGAAGGCGGCACCGGCAGCGAGGGCGGCGAAGGCGGCGGCAACGGCGGCGAGGGCAGCACCGGCGGTTCGGGCGGAGACCCGGGCGGCGGCGGTTCGGGCGGGGAGCCCGGCGGCGTCCCGGGCGGCACCGGCGACTTCGACCGCGGCGATTCGATCGTCGAACTGCTGCAGCCGCCGGAAGACACGTCCGGCGAGGACGTCCAGGCGCTGGTGAAGGACGCCGGCGTCGAGGTGATGGCCGTCGAGTGGGTGTACCAGAAATTCACCGGCACCACGCTCACCCAGCAGTTCATCGAACCACTCACCGGCGATTTCTCGAAGATGTCGGCCGACGCCGAGGCGTGGCGCAACATCTCCGAGGCGATGAAGGCGTTCTCCGAGGTGATGGTCGCCAACGAGAAGACCGTCAGCGAATCCTGGCACGGCATGGCTTCCTTGGAGCACAAGGCTTACGTGCAGGCCGGATGGCGGGCGGGGCTCGCCGCCGAGGCCGGGATCGCGTCGCTGATCGCCAAGGGCTTCGACCTGCTGTCGGACACGTCGAAGAAGCTCGCGGCCAAGGCGCTCGACCTGCTGAAGAGCCTGATCGACCGGCTGCTGGTGATGGCCGCCGAGGCGTGTATTCCGATCGCGGGCTGGGTCGCGGACGCGATCACCGCGCTGTCCGAGCTGCTCCCGCTGATCAACGCCCTGATCTCGATCATCGACATGATCAAGGACATCATCACGCGGGTCCAGGAGATCTGGAACTCGATCAAGGACATCGGGTCGCAGCTGCAGAAGATCAAGGACGTCGGCAGCATCGGCGATCTCGTCGACATCGCGAAGAACATCGGCGGCGACGTCGGCGACATCAAGGACAACGCCAAGGGCATCGGCCAGGACGCGAAGGACGCGGTCGAGGCGGGCAAGGAAGGCGTCAAGGGCGCGCGCGAGGCGCACGAGGAGAACCGCCGCTCGCGCGAGTCCGGCGAGGACGAGGGCGACCGCACTTCGGGCGACCACGGCGACCGCCGCGCCGGCGAGGACGGCGACCGGTCGCCGGGGTCGGGCGAACGCGGGCAGAACCAGCGGTCCGAACCGGACGGTCCGCAGCATCAGCCTCCGCAGAACCAGCAGAACCACCAGCCCCCGCAGCAGCCGAACCACCCGCCGGCGCAGCCGAACCACCCGCCCGCGAACCATCCGCCGTCCCACCCCCCGTCCCATCCGCCCCGTCGCTCGGCGAGCGGCCGGATCCACGGCCGCATCGACTAAGGAGGAACTGCCGAGATGTCCCAGCCCGTCACCGCGGACGATTCGTGGAAGACGCCGGAGCTGCGGGAGGCCGAGGCCGCACTCGACCGGGCGGTCCGCAAATCCCAGCAGCTGCTCAAGGACCTGGAGAAGATCAAGCTCCGCCCGCTGCCCAAAACCGACACCCCGGAACGGATCGAGGCGATCAAGCGGGCCGCCTCGCGTCCGGACGCTCCCGCGCAGCTGCGGCTGATCAAGCGGAAGGTCGACGCGGGCGAGTTCTCGTGGGAGGACGTCGCCGCGGGCCGGGCCTTCGCCGACCCCGACGTCCGCGCGCTCGCCGACGAGAAGCTCAGCGAGGCCAAGGACATCCTCGAGGAGCTGGAGGAGGGCCAGAGCCCCGAGGAAATCCTCGAGGCGCGCACCGGCGGCGCCGGGAACCCGTTGTCGGGCACCGGACGCGCGACGTATCCGGACACGCCGGACCGGCCCGCCGGGTTCTCCGCCGAGGACCCGCTGGCGAGCAGCGCCCGGCCGCAGCCGCCCGTCCCGCCGCACGCTCCGGAGCCCGGCGAGTACACGAACGACAATCCGCTCGCGGACCGGACGCCGCCTCCGCCGCCCGCTCCGCCGAAGGAGGAACTGCCCGCACCGCCGGCTCCTCCTGCTCCGCCGCGGCATCGCGCCCCGGAACCGGAGCCGGAGGACGATTTCGCCAACCCGCTCGCCGACCGCGGCGACCGCCCGAAGCGGTCCGCGCCCCAGCCGCCGCCGTCGCCGGGCCGCCGCGCCCGGCGCCAGGACTCCGGCGATGACGACGACTACTTCGGCGGCTCGTTCCTCGGCTGAACCCGCTCCGCACTCACAGAAGTCCGCCGCACGAAAGAGGTCCCCGCCCAACCCGGGCGGGGACCTCTTTTCAGCTCTGCGCCTAAGACTTCTCGGACTTGCCGTTCTCGCCCGACGCGGAGGAAGACCCAGCGTCCACAGTGTCCTCCGCCGCGGCGTCCTTCTCGTCCGGCTCAGCGGGCTTCTCCCCCGCGTCGTCCGAAGTGGACTCGACCGCGGCGGCCGGTTCGTCTCCCTTGCTGCGCAACGTCTCCGGGGCCTCGCGCGGACCGCGTTTGGCCGCGAGGACGAAGTACGCCATCGCGCCGACGAACAGCAGGATCGAGGTCCACACGTTGACCCGCAGGCCGAGGATGTGGTTGGCGGTGTCGGTGCGCATCAGCTCGATCCAGCAGCGGCCGACGGTGTAGCCCGCGACGTACAGCGCGAACGCGCGGCCGTGGCCGAGCTTGAACTTGCGGTCCGCCCACACCACGAGGAGCGCGATGAGCAGGTTCCAGATCAGCTCGTACAGGAACGTCGGGTGCACCGGGCTCTCCGGCAGCGGGATGTGCCCGGTCGCGACGCCGCCGAGGGCGTCCGGGGTCCCGGTCTCCGGGTTGATGCGCTGGTAGATCTCCAGGCCCCACGGCAGGTCGGTGTGCGCGCCGTACAGCTCCTGGTTGAAGTAGTTGCCGAGCCGCCCGATCGCCTGCGCGACGATGATGCCGGGCGCGATCGCGTCGGCCATCGCGGGCAGCGGGATGCCCCGGCGGCGGCAGGCGATCAGCGCGCCGACGGCGCCGAGCGCGACCGCGCCCCAGATGCCGAGCCCGCCGTCCCAGATGGCGAACGCGTTCCAGGGGTTCTTGCCCTCGGTGAAGTACAGCTCGGGGTCGGTGATCACGTGGTAGAGCCGGCCGCCGACCAGGCCGAACGGCACCGCGAACACCGCGACGTCGAGCACCGTGCCCTTGGTGCCGCCCCGGGCCTCCCAGCGCCGCTCGCCCCACCAGATCGCGACGATGATGCCGGCGATGATGCAGAGCGCGTACGCCCGGATCGGGATCGGGCCCAGGTGCCAGACGCCTTGGTCGGGGCTCGGGATCGTGGCCAGGAATGCTGCGGA
Source organism: Amycolatopsis sp. AA4 (assembly GCF_002796545.1). Classification (GTDB taxonomy): domain Bacteria; phylum Actinomycetota; class Actinomycetes; order Mycobacteriales; family Pseudonocardiaceae; genus Amycolatopsis. The sequence goes on along the minus strand of NZ_CP024894.1, from coordinate 1,948,592 downwards.
GTACACGCGGCCACCGTAGCGCGTCGGGCCCCGGTCGTGGTCCCGGTGCCGCGGAACCCTGAGTCAAGTCCCGGTCACAGCCCGGTCACGGCCGTCCCCGGTCAGCCCGGATACTCCAGGTCGGAGGCCGCCGCGAGGTACCCGGCGAGCAGCGCGTCCGCGACCTGGCCGACCGCGGAGTCCTCGGGCAGGAACGTTTCGCCGTGCAGGCTCGGCGCGCCCGCGGTCTCGCCGAGGCCGACGAAAAGCATCAATCCGCGGACGCCGTCGCCGCAGTAATGCGCGAAATCGTCCGCGCCGAAAGACCGGAAATCGACATCCACGTCCGCTCCGCCGCGTTCGAGCCAGATCCTCGCGGCGGCGGCCAGCGCCGGGTCGTTGACCAGGACGGGCTCGCACGGGCTGATCCGGAGGTCGGCGGTGCAGCCGTAGGCGCGGGCGGTGGCGTGCACGATCTCGTCGAGCGCCTCCAGCGCACGTTCGCGGTCGCTCGCGCGCATCAGCCGCAGGGAACCGAACGCGGACGCGGTGTTCGGCACGACGTTCGCCGCCGTCCCCGCGGCCAGCCGGCCGATCGTGCAGACCGCGCCGTGCATCGGGTCGATCCGGCGGCTCGCGACCTGCTGGAGGCTCACCACTAGCTGACTGATCGCCAGCACTGGGTCGCGCAGAAGATGCGGATATCCGGCGTGCCCGCCCAGTCCGTGCAGCACGATTTCGAACTCGTCGGTGGACGCGTTCACCGGCCCCGGCGCGGCCGAGACCACGCCGTACGCCAGCCGCGGCTGGACGTGCGCGCCGATCACCGTGTCGATGCCGCGCTCTTCCAGAATGCCCGATTCGACCAGGTCGAGCGCTCCGGACGGCGACGTCTCCTCGCGCGGCTGCAGGATCGCGTACAGCGGACGCGGGAGTTCGACCCGCCGCGCGGCCCGGCAGACCGCGGTCAGCGCGGCGAGGTGGACGTCGTGGCCGCAGGCGTGCATCAGCCCCGTCTTCGCGGCCCATTCGACGCCGGTGCGCTCGACTACCGGAAGCGCGTCGAGTTCGGCGCGCAGAGCGACCGCTGGCCCCGGGTGCGGAGCGGCGATCTCGATCAGCCGCCCGGTCTTCGCGACCCGCTCGCCCTCGCCCAGCGCGGCGGCCACGACCCGGGCGGTGTCGTCCTCGTCGCCGGACCCGCGCGGGTCGGCGTGAATCCGGTGGCGCAGTTCGACCGCGGCGGGCAGTTCCTCGGCCAACGCGGCGCGCCAGGCCTCGACCAGGTCGTTCATTTCCGCTCCAGCCGGTAGATCCGGGCCGCGTTCTCGTGGCCGGCCAAGTGGGCCAGCCGGACGGCGTCCACTTCGGACAGCGCGTCGGCCGCGAGGGCGGCGCGCAGGAAGTCGGACAGTCCTTGCCGGAACAGCGCGGTGCCCAGGTGATACAGCTCGGCGAGGCCGAACGCGTCGGTGGAGAAAAGGAGTTTCCCGAACGGGGCCAGCTCCAGCGTCTCGGCCAGGATCGCGGGCGCGCGGAAGCCCGCGTTGTGGGTGATGAGGCCGACGTCGACGAAGACGTGCTCGAAAACCTGCGCGAGATAGGCGGCGTTGCGGTGGAACGGGTAGTTGTGCAACAGCAGGATCGGGACGCCCGTGTCGCGGGTCGCACGCAGCAAACCGGTGAGCCGCAAGGGATCGCAGCGGTGGAGGTCGACGTCGGAATCACCGTAGCCGACGTGGAATTGCACCGGCAGCCGCCGGTCGATGCCCGCCCAGATCAGGTGCCGGTGCAGCACTTCGTCGGCCAGCCGGACCGGTTCGCCCGCCTCGATCCGCCTCAGCCACCGCCCGGCCGCGGCTTCGACCTCGTGCGGAGCCGGACGTTCCCCGGACAGTTCCAGCCCGACCCGGTAGGCCGCGATCGACTTCACGCCCACCGCGGTGGTGGTGCGACGGTCAAGCTCAGCGGCGAAGTCATCGGCGAACCCGGCCGCGCTGGTCCCGCCGATGACGTCTTCGGCGACCTGCTCCAACCGGACGATGTCGTGCGCGCGGGCGTCGGCCAGCTCGGCGAATTCTTTCGTGGTGGTGAGGGATTCGGGCAGGAAACCGCCGTCCAGCAAGTAATCCGTGCTGCCGGTGCCGCGGAGGAAGCGCCGGTTGACCTCCGCCGCGCCCAGCTCGGCACGCCGCGCGAGATAGTCGTCAGCCGGGGCGTGCTTCGGCAGGTCGAGCACCGGCGCACAGCGTTCGCGCACGGACAGGCCGATGAGCGAATCGAACAACGACGTCCCGAGCGGCGACACGGTGTCCGCCTCGGTCAGCATCCGCTCGAACCCGTCGCGGTCGACGCCGCCGGTCCGCACGCCGTGGCAGTGATGGTCGACCAATGGCAGGTCTGCGACGAAATCCAGCAGATCGGTCATGCGTCTCCTTCAGCGAGCCTCTCCCCCACCCTACGGGCGAACCGGGGCGCCGAGGCGACCACGCCGACCGCCAGCACCAGCACCCCGCCCGCCACGACGGGGAACCACCGAGCCGGGCCCTCGGTCGGATATGGCACCACGTTGACGTAGACGGTGTAGCCGAGCAGGACCAGCGCGGCGATGGGGAACGCCAAATGCCACCACGGCACGCGCATTCGCCGTCGCACGAACAGGAGCAGGATCGCGCCCAGTGTGGTGAGCAGGTAGATCACCAACAGGATCAAGGTTCCGATCGAGCCCGCCCAGGCGAAGGTGTCGTCCGCGGTGGCACCGAAGAACACCGCGCACAGCAAGATGATCAGCGCGGCCGCGAGTGCGACCGCCGTGACGGCCACGGCGGGGGTGCCTTTGGCGGAGATCCGGCCGATGCCGCGGCCGTCGAAGGCGTCGCGGCCGAGGGCGAACAGCAGGCGCGAGCCACCGACGACGCAGGCCAGGCAGCAGCCGAACGCGCTGATCGCGGCACCCGCACTGATGACGTCGCCGACCCAGGGGCCGACGAAACGGCTCCCCAGATCGCCCAGCAGCGAAGGGGAATCGTGGAACGCGGTGGCGTTGCCGCCGAACGCCATCATCTCGACGGCTGTCACCAGGACAAAGTAGGCGCCGCCGAAGATGGCCGTGCCGAGGATCGCGCGCGGGATGTTGCGGCGCGGGTCGTGGGTTTCCTCGCCGAGCGTCGCGGCGGCTTCGAAACCGGCGAACGACAAGAACCCGAACACCGCGCCGAGGAAGACGCCGGAGACTCCGGTGTCCGGCACGAAAACCTGCGGCGTGAACCGGCCGCTGGGGGCGTCGCCCGCGATCAGCCGGACCAGGATGACCACGGTGACCAGCAGGATGAGCGCGATGGTCGCGCCCTCGACGGCGAGCAACGTGCTGGTGCCGCGGCGAGCCGGGGCGACCGCGAGCAGCCAGCTCCCGAGCAACGCGACCGCGGTCAGCACGAACGGTCCCCACGACGGCGGATGCGGCCAGATCCCGACCTGGGTCAGGAACGCCGTCCCCAGCACGCCCGCGGCGGAACTGGTGACCACGGCGTAGAAGGTGTACGTGCCGAGGAGCCCGATCCCGGACACCACGCCCGCGCGCGGGCCGAGGGTCGCGCCGACGAAGGCGTAGACCGAACCGGCGTGCTGGTAGTGACGGCAAAGCTGGACGAAGCCGTACGCGACCAGCAGCACTCCTGCCGCCGAAAGGAGGAATGCGAGCGGCACCGCGCGTCCGGCGGCCGCGGCGGTTTGCTGTGGATTGATGTTCGCGGCCATGCTGGGTGCCATGAGCGCGACGGACAGCCCGACGGCCTGCCAGACTGACAAAGTGCGCCGCAATTCGGGACGGTCTCCGGACACGGATGCGCTCCTTTCCCCGCGGAGTACACAGTGAACATCCGAGGCGGCGCGGACAACCAGCGCCGACTGGCTGAACCTCGTCCAGCAGCGAAGGAGCGCGCCTTGCCGTCCACCCCCGCAGGACTCGACCGCGACCGGCTCGCGGAACTCGGCGCGGCCGCCGCCGGACAGCTGGAGCAGGCGGGCGTCGAGCTGGTCGCGCTGAGCTTCGTGGACAACTCCGGGATCTCGCGGGTCAAAGCGGTGCCGGCGGCGAAGCTGGCGAGGGTCGCGGCGTGGGGCGTCGGCGCGTCCAACTCGTTCGACTTCTTTCTCGGCACCGACAGCATCGCGGACGGCGAGCACTCCCTCGGTCCCGTCGGCGACCTGCGGCTGCACCCCGACCTCGACGCGCTCACCGTCCTCGCCGCACAACCCGGCTGGGCGTGGGCCCCGGCGTGGCGGTACGACCAGGACGGGCAGCCGCATCCGCAGGACACGCGCGCGCTCGCCGCGACTGCCGTGGCACAGCTCGCCGACCGCGGGCTGACCGCGCGGATGGCGTTCGAGCTGGAGTGGATCGCGACCGACGCGGACGGCGTCCCGCTGCCCGGTCCGGCCTACGGATACTCCCGGCTGAGCGCGAACCACGAGTACTTGCGCGCCCTTGTGTCCACTTTGGACAAATCTGGCGTGGAGGTGGAGCAGATCCACCCGGAATACGCGGCGGGCCAGTTCGAGCTGTCGATCGCCGCGACCGACCTCGTGCGCGCGGCCGATTTGGCAGTACTGACAAGGGAAACCGTGCGAACGGTGACCGCCGCGCACGGTCTGCGCGCGTCGTTCACCCCGAAGTTCGAGCCCGGCGGTGTCGGCAATGGCGGACACGTGCACCTGAGCCTGTGGGACGGCGAACGGAACCTGTGCACGGGCGGGACCGGGGCGCTCGGACTCAGCACGACCGCGGAAGCCTTCGGCGCCGGGATTTTCCGCCGGTTGCCCGCGTTGCTGGCCATCGGCGCGCCGTCGGCGGTCAGCTATCTGCGGCTCGAACCGCACCACTGGGCGGGCGTGTTCACCGCGTGGGGACTGGAAAACCGCGAAGCCCCGCTGCGCCTGATCCGCGGCGCGGCCGGACAGCGCGACACGGCGGCGAATCTGGAGGTGAAGTGCTTCGACCTCACCGCGAACCCGTATCTGGTCGTGGCCGGCCTGCTTTTCGCCGGACAGGCGGGCATCGACGCCGAGGCGCGCCTGCCCGAGCCGGTCAGCGTGGATCCCGGCTCGCTCTCCCCCGCGGACGCCGCGGCGGCCGGCGTCGCCCGGTTGCCGGAGACGTTGTCGGATGCGGTCGACGCGTTCGAAGCCGACGAGGTGCTGCGGGCCGCGTTCGGACCCCAGCTGGCCACCACGTTGGCGGACGTCCGCCGCGCCGAGGTGGCCGAGCTGGGATCGCTGGCGCCGGCGGAGTTGTGCCGGGCAATGCGTTTCCTGCACTGAACCCGCTCAACGAAGCAAGGCCGCCACCCGGGACTGCAGTTCCGGCAGCATCGCGTACAGCTTGTCGCCCGGGCAGTCCGTGTTGTAGAAGTCGCGGTGTCCCTTGATTTCCTTCACCGGGATGCCGTACTGGCGGCACACGTACGCCACGAACACCACCAGCGAATCGAACTGCGCCTTCGGCGGGGCGACCTGCATGTAGGTGCCCTCGTTCTCGATGCCGATCGCGTTGTCGTTCTGGCCCGGGCAATGCGCCGCGCGGACGATCTTTTTCCCGCTGCGCAACGCGTCCAGGCTGCCGTGGCGGCCTTCGAGGCGGTAGCCGCCGCGGGAAACCGTGAAGTGCTGGCCGGTGTCGGACCAGCCGTTGTTGTCGATGTGGTCGTGCTGGTCGTCGCGCGCGACCTGGAACGCGTGCTCGAGCGAGTAGTCGGTGCTGTTGGGGCAGTCGATGTGGTGGATGAGCACGCGGTTGGCCGGATGGTCGAGCGTGGTGAGCGGATCAGCGGGCGGCCGCGCACCCCATTCGGCACAGCTGTAGACGCGGGGCGCGGCCGCGGCGTCCGCGAGGCCGGGCAGCACGAGCCCCGCCGCCGCGGCAGCGCTCACGCCGGCCGCCCCGCGCAGGAACGTCCTCCGGGGAACCTGTCCGATGTCGAAAGCCATGCGCCGCACTGTGCGCGGACGGCGTACACGATGCGTACAACTGGCCGCTCAACCGCGCAGATCCAGCTCCGCGGGGAACGGTTCGGCCAGCGTCAGCACGCCGCCCTCGCTTTTGGCGTGCGGCAGGTAGTCGCCGTCGGAAAGCACGTAGACCGTGGCGGCTTCCTGCTCCGGGTCGACGAGCAGGCAGTACGGGATGAGGGCTTCCGCGTAGAGGGCTTTCTTGAGAATCCGGTCCGGCACGCGGGCGGAGGGAGATTCGATCTCCGCGGCCAGCAGCACTTCGGACGCTGGGTACCAGGTCGTGGCCACGTCGGGGCACGTGACGATCACGAAGTCCGGGATCAGCAGCCGGTTTTCGCCGCAGCGGACCGCGACGCCGGGGAGCAGCGCAGTGCCTTTCGGCAAGGCTGGCACCACTGCGAGCTGCAATCGCTGGAGCCACTGCTGGTGCAGCGCTGTCGGAGCCGGACCCATCACCGATGGCCCCGCCGACTCCCTCGATCCGGTTGCCGAGGAGCTGTTCGTTCGGCAAGGCGAGCACTTCTGCCAATCCGGGAGCTTCGGCCAGGTTGCTGTCGGTGGTTTGCATACCGAGAGAGTACGAACGACCACCGACAGTTTCCGGCCCCAGCCGAAGATCAGGCCGGAGCGACCGCCTCGCGCACGCCCTTCGCCAGCTCCGAGGCCAGCTCCGCCACCCCGTCCGGACCGTCCGCCGCGGCCGTGACCAGCGCGGATCCGACGATCACCGCGTCCGCGAACCCGGCCACCTGGGCGGCCTGCTCCCGCGAACGGACCCCGAGGCCCACGCCGATCGGCAGCTCGGTGTGCTCCCGGGTCCGCCGAACCAGGTCCTCCGCGTGCACGCCCACCGCGTCGCGGGCGCCGGTCACGCCCATCACCGCGGTCGCGTACACGAAGCCCGACGAGGCCGCCGTGGTCTTCGCCAGGCGTTCCTCCGACGACGACGGCGCGACCAGGAAAATCCGGTCCAAGCCATGCTCGGACGACGCCGCCATCCACTCGTCGGCCTCGTCCGGGATCAGGTCCGGCGTGATCAAGCCCAGGCCGCCCGCCGAGGCGAGGTCGCGCGCGAACGCGTCGACCCCGTAGCGGTGCACCGGGTTCCAGTACGTCATCACGACCGCGCGCCCGCCGCGCGCGGACACCGATTCCACGACCTCGAACAGCTGCTTCAGCCGGAACCCGCTCGCCAGCGCCGCTTCCGCGGCCGCCTGGATGGTCGGGCCGTCCATGACCGGGTCGGAGTACGGGACGCCGACCTCGACCAGGTCCGCACCGCCGTCGATCGTCGCGGCCAGCAGGTCCTTCGAATTGTCCACGGACGGGAATCCGGCGGGCAGGTAGCCGACCAGCGCGGCCCGGTGTTCCGCCCGCGTCGCTGCGAACAGCTCGTCGAGGCCGCTCACTTGCCCTCCCCGTCCACGAGCCCGAACCACTGGGCCGCGGTGTCCATGTCCTTGTCGCCCCGGCCGGACAGGTTGACCACGATCAGCCCCTCCGGACCCAGCTCGCGGCCCAGTTCCAGGGCCCCGGCGAGCGCGTGCGCCGATTCGATCGCCGGGATGATGCCCTCGGTGCGCGACAGCAGCCGGAAGGCGTCCATCGCGGCCGCGTCGGTGACCGGGCGGTACTCGGCGCGGCCGGAGTCCTTGAGCCACGCGTGTTCCGGTCCGACGCCCGGGTAGTCCAGGCCCGCCGAGATCGAATGCGATTCGACCGTCTGGCCGTCCTCGTCCTGCAGCAGGTACGACATCGCGCCGTGCAGGTTGCCCGGGCTGCCCTTGGTCAGCGTCGCGCCGTGCCGGTTGCCGTCGATGCCCTCGCCGCCCGGCTCCAGGCCGACCAGCCGCACCGACGGGTCGTCGTAGAACCCGGAGAAAATGCCGATCGCGTTGGACCCGCCGCCGACGCACGCCGCGACGACGTCCGGCAGCCGGCCCGCCTTCTCCAGGATCTGCGCCCGCGCCTCCTCGCCGATGACGTGGTGGAAATTGCGCACCATCATCGGGAACGGCGACGGACCGGCGGCGGTGCCGAACAGGTAGTGCGTGGTGTCGGCGTTGGTGACCCAGTCGCGCAGCGCCTCGTTGATCGCGTCCTTGAGCGTGCGCGACCCGGTTTTCACCGGCACGACCTCGGCGCCGAGCAGCTTCATCCGCGCGACGTTCAGCGACTGCCGCTCGGTGTCGACCTCGCCCATGTACACGACGCAGTCGAGGCCGAGCAGCGCGCACGCGGTGGCCGTGGCGACGCCGTGCTGGCCCGCGCCGGTCTCCGCGATGACGCGCTTCTTGCCCATCCGCACGGTGAGCAGCGCCTGGCCCAGCACGTTGTTGATCTTGTGCGAACCGGTGTGGTTGAGGTCCTCGCGCTTGAGGAAGACCCGCGCGCCGCCGGCGTGCTCGCCGAACCGCTTGGCCTCGGTCAGCAGCGACGGACGGCCCGCGTACTCGGTGAGCAGCCGGTTCAGCTCGGCGGTGAACTCGGGGTCGTGGCGGGCCTTCTCGTACTCCGCCGCGACCTCGTCGACCACGCCGATCAGCGCTTCCGGCATGAACCGGCCGCCGTACGGGCCGTAGTAGCCGCGCTCGTCCGGATCGTGCTTGCCGCGCTCGGTCACCGCGACGGCCTCGGGCAGGCGGGGTGCGAACCGGCGGTGACGAGCTTGACGACCGCGCCCTTCGGGTCGCCCGAGGCCACCAGGCCCTCTCCGACGAGCACCGCGTCCGCGCCGTGCCCGGCGTAGGACATCAGGTCGCCGGGGCCGCGGACGCCGGACTCGGCGACCTTGAACACGTCCATCGGCAGGCCGGGCGCGAGGCGGGAGAACACGTCGCGGTCCACCTCGAGGGTGTGCAGGTTGCGCGCGTTGACGCCGATGACCTTCGCGCCCGCTTCCAGCGCGCGGTCGGCCTCCTCGGCGTTGTGGATCTCCACGAGCGCGGTCATGCCGAGCGATTCGACGCGGTCGAGCAGCGCGGCGAGCGCGTTCTGCTCCAGCGCGGCGACGATCAGCAGGACCATGTCCGCGCCGTGCAGCCGGGCCTCGTGCACCTGGTACGGGCTGACGATGAAGTCCTTGCGCAGCACGGGAATGTCGACCGCGGCGCGCACCGCGTCGAGGTCGGCGAGCGATCCGCCGAAGCGGCGCTGCTCGGTGAGCACGCTGATCACGCGCGCGCCGGCGTCCTCGTAGTCGCGGGCCAGCGCGGCCGGATCGGGGATCGTGGCCAGCTCGCCCTTGGACGGGCTGCGCCGCTTCACCTCGGCGATGACGCCGATGCCGGACTCGCGCAGCGCGGCCATCACGTCACGCGGCGGGACGGCCTTGGCCGCCCTGGCCTTCAGTTCGTCGAACGGCAGCGCGGATTCCCGCTGCGCGAGATCCTCGCGCACGCCGGCGACGATGTCTTCGAGCACGCTCATCGGACGCCCCTACCCGCTGCCGCACTCCTGGGTCCACTCGCAAGCTCGCTCACAAAAACCTTCCCCTTCCCGCCGAAACGATGCTAACCCCCGCTCGATGACCGGCCGGTCCCGGGTTGCTCAGCGACGGCGCTCAGCGACGCGGATCCGGCGGATCGGTCGGGTCGTCCCCCTCCGACAGCGCCTCCCACAGCTCGGTGTCCGGATCCTTCCGCGCGGCCTTGGCTCCCGGAGCGGCGTAACGGGCCCCGAGCTTGCGCGCGGCTCCCGCCCGCTTGACCGCTGCCAACCCGCCGAGCGCGACGAGAATTCCGCCGAGGACGGCGATCAGGTGGCCGAGCACGATTTCCGTGCCGGGCAGCCCGGGCGCGAACCCGCCGAAGCGGATCCCGTCCACGCCGCTCCAGACGCCCGCGGCACCGGCGAGCACCAGCACGATCCCGAGCACGCGGCGCAGCCAGCCGCCGGTCGCGATCGCCCCGGCGACGCCCGCGAGCGCGAGGAGCGCGAGCGGCACGAGCGCGGTGGCGCGCTGCTCGCCGGGTTCGGTGTACAGGACCGTGCCGCGCACGCCCTCGTCGCGGAATTCGGCGAACCACACCATCCGCGACGCTCCCCACAGCGCCAATGCGCCGAGCAGCAGGGCGAGAATGATCGTCCACAGTGGACGCTTCGCCTTCCCGCCGCCCGCGGGCCGGGCTTCCGCCGCGGCGCCGCCCGGTGGTTCCGCCTCCTCGGACCGCTCAGACACCGGCCGCGTCCTCAGCTGGGTCCAGCTCCCCCGCCGGGATCATCGTGCCCGCCGCGGCGATCGCGGACAGCACGGTCCGGGCCTTGTTGAGCGATTCGGTGTCCTCGTAGTCCGGCACCGAGTCCGCGACCACGCCGCCGCCCGCTTGGACGTAGGCGGTCCCGTCGCGCATCAGCGCGGTGCGGATGGCGATCGCCGTGTCCGCGTCGCCGGCGAAGTCCAGGTAGCCGACCACGCCGCCGTACAGCGCGCGGCGCACCGGTTCCAGCTCCTCGATCAGCTGCATCGCCCGGACCTTCGGCGCGCCGGAAAGGGTGCCCGCCGGGAAACAGGCCGCGACCGCGTCGAACGCCGTGGCGTCGTCCTTCAGCTCGCCGGTCACCGTGGACACGATATGCATCACGTGGCTGTAGCGCTCGATCTGGAAGAAGTCGACCACGTGCACGGAGCCCGGTTTGCAGACCTTGCCGAGGTCGTTGCGGCCGAGGTCGACGAGCATCAGGTGCTCGGCGCGTTCCTTCTCGTCCGCGAGCAGGTCCTTGGCCAGCTGCGCGTCCTCCTCCGGATCCGCGCCCCGCCAGCGGGTGCCCGCGATGGGATGCGTGGTGGCGCGGCCGTCGCGGACGGTCACCAGCGATTCCGGGCTGGAGCCGACGATGTCGAAGCCCTCCAGCCGCAGCAGGTACATGTACGGGCTCGGGTTGGAGGTGCGCAGGACGCGGTACACGTCGAGCGCGTCGGCCCCGGTCTCGATCTCGAATCGTTGCGACGGCACGATCTGGAACGCTTCGCCGGCCTTGATCGCCTCGACCGCCTTGTCGACGGCCGCGTGGAAGTCTTCCTTGCTGCGGTGGCGGCGGAATTCCGGCGCGGGCCGGTCGAACGTCACGACGGTCGGCGGGGCGGGCACGCGCAATTGCTCGGTCATCGCGGACAGCCGGGCCAGCGCGTCGTCGTACGCGGCGTCCACGCGCTCGGCGGAATCGTCCCAGTTGACCGCGTTGGCGATCAGCGTGACGGTGCCCTCGTGGTGGTCGAACGCGGCGAGATCGGTGGCGAGCAGCATGGTCAGCTCGGGGATGTCGAGGTCCCGTTCGGCCAGCTCGGGCAGCTTTTCCAGCCAGCGCACGGAATCGTAGCCGAGGTAGCCGACCATCCCGCCGGTCAGCGGGGGCAGGCCGGGCAGCGGTTCGGTGTGCAGCGCCTCGACGGTCGCGCGCAGCACCTGCAGCGGGTCGCCTTCGGTGGGCAGGTTGTCCGGCGGGGTGCCGGTCCAGACCGCCTTGCCGTCGCGGACGGTCAGCGCGGCCGGGCTGCGCACGCCGACGAACGACCAGCGCGACCACGATTTCCCGTTCTCGGCCGATTCGAAGAGGAACGTGCCGGGCCGGTCGGCGGCGAGCTTCCGGTAGATCCCGAGCGGGGTCTCGCCGTCGGCGAGCACCCGGCGCACCACGGGGATCACGCGGCGGCTCTCGGCCAGCGCGCGGAACTCGGCGCGGGACGGGGTGACCGGGCCGGGCCCGGCCGTGGACGAGGCTGCTGAGCTGACCATGCGCTTCATTGTGCCGCTACGGCCGCGTCCGCCGGTCGGCGGGCTCTCAATTCAATGACTGTTGAATTCGGCGTGGCGACCGGTCAAGATGGTCCGGTGAGCACGGAAGACACTACCGCGCGCCGCCGCGGCCGCCGCCCCGCTGGTCAGGACACCCGGGCGGTGCTGCTCGAAGCGGCCCGCGCGGTGTTCGCCGAGAACGGCTACGAACGCGCGACGGTCCGCTCGATCGCCGCGCGCGCCGGGGTCGACGCGGCCATGGTCAACCACTGGTTCGGCGGCAAAGAAGGCCTGTTCGCGCAAGCGGTGCTGAAACTGCCCTTCGAACCGGCGGAACTGGTCACCGTCCTGCGCGACGGTCCGGTGGACGAACTGGGCGTCCGGATCGCGCGCACTTTTCTGACCCGCTGGGACGGCGCGGGCGGCGACACGTTCCAGGCGCTGATCCGCAGCATCGCCGGCCACGAGGCGGCGAGCACCGTGCTGCGCGAGTTCTTCCTGCAGTTTTTCACCAGCCTGCTGAGCGACCTCGGCGGCGACCGGCACGAGCTGCGGGTGGCGTTGTGCGCGTCGCAGCTGGTGGGGATGGGACTGGTCCGGTACGTGGCGCGGTTCCCGCCGATGGTGGAGGCGGAGGTGGACACGCTGATCGCGGCGGTGGCGCCGACGCTGCAGCGTTATCTCACCGGGGACATCGACTAGCGCGCTCAGTGCGACAGCAGCAAGATAAGCAGCGCCAGCCCGCCCGGCAGCACCTGAACCAGCAGGATCCGCTTGGACGACGTCACCGCGCCGTACAAACCGGCCACGATCACGCACGCCAACCCGTACAGCTTCAACTGGAAGCCCGCCGGGTCTGCGGCGATGAGCCCCCAGATCAGCGCGGCGGCGAGAAACCCGTTGTACAGCCCCTGATTCGCGGCGAGCGTCTTGCTCTCGCGGGCGAATTCCTCGGTGGTGCCGAAGGCCGCGCGCGCCCGCGGCGTGGTCCACAAAGCCATCTCCAGCACCACGATGTACAGGTGGATCAGGGCGACCAGCCCGACGAGGACGTTCGCGACGACGGTCATCGCTCGCTCTCGTCCGCGAGCAGCAGCCGTTCGTCGGTGTCGAAACACGTGTGCGTGCCGGTGTGGCAAGCCGGACCGGTCTGGTCCACCCGCAGCAGCACCGTGTCGCCGTCGCAGTCGATGCGGACCTCTCGCACGTGCTGGACGTGCCCCGAGGTCTCCCCCTTCACCCACAGCTCCTGACGGCTGCGCGACCAGTACGTGCCGCGGCGCGTGGTGAGCGTGGACTCCAGCGCCTCGTCGTTCATCCACGCCATCATCAGCACGTCGGACGTCGCGTGGTCCACGACGACAGCCGCGATCAGGCCGTCCGCGTTCCATTTCACCCGGGCGGAAATCTCCGGCGAAAGGCTCATCGCACGACCACCCCGCCGGTGCGCAGCGCGCCCTTCACGTCGCCGATCGTCAACTGTCCGAAGTGGAATACGCTCGCCGCCAGCACCGCGTCGGCGCCGGCTTCCACGGCGGGCAGGAAGTGTTCGGGCGCGCCCGCGCCGCCGCTGGCGATCACCGGGACGCGCACCGCCTTGCGGACCAGGCCGATCAGCTCCAGGTCGAAGCCGGTTTTGGTGCCGTCCGCGTCCATCGAGTTGAGCAGGATCTCGCCCACGCCGAGTTCCTCGCCGCGCGCCGCCCATTCCACCGCGTCGATGCCGGTGCCACGCCGGCCGCCGTGCGTGGTGACCTCGAAACCGGACGCGGTCGGTTCGCTGCCTTCGGGCACTCGCCGCGCGTCGACGGACAGCACGACGCACTGGGCCCCGAACCGGCGCGACGCCTCGCGCAGCAGCTCCGGACGGGCGATCGCGGCCGTGTTGATGCTCACTTTGTCCGCGCCGGTGCGCAGGAGCCGGTTGACGTCGTCGGTCGAGCGCACGCCGCCGCCGACGGTCAGCGGGATGAAGACCTGCTCGGCGGTGCGGCGGACCACGTCGAAGGTGGTTTCGCGGTCGCCGGAGGACGCGGTGACGTCGAGGAAGGTCAGCTCGTCGGCGCCCTCCGCGTCGTACCTGCGCGCCAGCTCCACCGGGTCGCCCGCGTCGCGCAGGTCGGCGAAGTTGACGCCCTTCACGACCCGGCCCGCGTCGACGTCGAGACAGGGAATCACCCGAACCGCCACAGCCATGCCGTCCAGCCTAGTCGGCCGCCCGGTCAAGCCCGCGCGACGGCTTCGTCACTCCTTTTCGGATCCGAAGCATCAAAACGGGGTGCTCGCGCGTCTGAGGATCGTGACGACCGGTTTCGACGATTTCGTGGCGGAACGCCTCGACGGGCTGCTGCGCTACGCGACCGTCCTCGCCGACGACCCGCACCTGGCGCAGGACATCGTGCAGGACGTGCTCCTGCGCGCGCAGCAACGCTGGGCGAAGATCGATTCGCCGCCCACCTACGTCCGCCGGATGATCACCAACGAATACCTGTCGTGGCGCCGCCGCGCCGCCCGCCGCGTGGTGCCGTCGAACCACACGGTGCTCGACGCGCTCGGGCCGCCGACCGCCGATCCCAGCACCGCCTACGACGAACGCGACGAAATGCTCGCTCTGCTGGCCACGCTGCCGCGGAAACAGCGCGCCGCGGTCGTCCTGCGCTACTACGAGAACTACACCGACGCCGAGATCGCCGATTTCCTCCGCTGCGGCGTCTCGACCGTGCGCAGCCAGATCTCGCGCGCGCTGGCGACGCTGCGCGCCGGCCTGCCCTCGTTGCCGACCGCCCTCACCACCGGAGCAGGAGAATGACCCCCTCGAACGAGACCGAGACGCTGGTGCGCGACAGCCTCGAACGGCTCGCCGAGCGGGCGCCGGACGGCCACGAGGTGCTCAACGCGCTCGCCCGGGCCCGCCAGCGCCGACGCCGTCCTCGCCTCGCGCTCGTCGCCGCTGCCGCCGCGGTGATCGCGGTCGCCGCCGGGGTGCCACTGGTGGTCAGCACGGTCACCGAAGCGCCCGCGCAGCTCACGCCCGCCGCCGGGCGGCCGGTGCTCGCGTACACGCCGGGTTGGCTTCCGGACGGCTTCACCGAGCAGTACCGCTCCGGCGGCCCCGGGAACGCCGCGCAGGTGCGGCAATGGCAGTCCGGCGCGAGCCGGGTGGAGCTCGCCGCGCATTCCACGGCCGATCCCGAATGGGCGCAGACCGCGCTGCGCATCTCGGCGCTTCGGGACCAGGTCGTCGTGCACGGCCGGGTCGCCATGGTGACCGGGCCGAACGACACGATCGCCACGCTGACCTGGATGCCGGACGACCACTACGTGCTGACCGCCAAGGTCGAAGGCGTCCCGGACGCCCGCGCGGTGGCCGAGCAGGTGGCCGATTCGGTGACCGTCGAACCAGTCCGGATCCGCGGCGAGGCACGGTTCGGGCCGCTGCCCGCCGGTCTCCGCGAGGAGGCCACGACGGTGCGCGGCAGCAACGCCGACACCGCGACGACCGTCCTCGACGCGAGCGGCCCGGCCGGCAAGGTGCGCGTGACGGTCGGCGGCGCTACCCCGGCCCTCGGCGGCTCCGGGCCGGTGCCGGTGCGCGGCCTCCCCGGGGCTTACCTGCCCGCCGCCGGACCGGCCGACGCGCAGGTCGCCGTGCGCTTGCCGGCCGGACGCTGGCTGACCGTCTCCGGCCGGTTGCCGCGCGAGCAGCTCGTCGCGGTGGCGGACGGGATCGTGCTCGATCCGGCGCCGGAATACGCGTGGCTGGGCGCCCGCTGACCGCTACCGTGAAGCCATGTCCGAACTGGGGGAGTCTCGGAGCACGCTTTCGCGGGCTGCGTACGCCGTCGGAATCGGCGCCGCGATCATCGCCGTTCTGGTGGCCTGGTGCGTCGGGGCCAACTACCTCGCCCAGCTGACCGCGGGCGAGCAGCTGACCTGCCGGTTGCGCGCTCTCCTGCCGTGGTCGGGCCTGGGCGTGACGCTGTGGCAGGTCAGTTCTCTCGTGCTGTTCCTTCTCGCCGGTGCCGGGATTTCCGCGCTGCTCGGGCGAATCGGGGTGCGAAAGGCGACGCTCGGGGTGTGCGCGGGCCTGGTCGTGCTGTTCACCTGGGGATATGTCGCGGCGACCCACGTGGTGATGGAGAAGGTGGCTGCCCACGGCACCTCGGTCGCCGTGCCGACGGCGCCTCCCGGCTCGCCGCCGCCCGCGGATCGCTGCCAGGCGCGGTGACGCCGTCTACCGTAGGGCTATGTCCGAACTGGAGCGTCTCGGCGCCGAGAAGTACGTCGTGCTGACCACTTTCCGCCGCGACGGCCGCGCGGTCCCGACCCCGGTGTGGGCCTCCCGCGACGGCGGCGAACTCGTGCTGTTCTCCGAACGCACCGCGGGCAAAGTCAAACGAATCCGCAACAACGGCGAGGTCCGGCTGCAAGCCTGCGACGTCCGCGGCCGCCGCGTGCACGGCGCTCAAGTGCGCGGCACCGCCCGACTGCTCGATGCCGCCGACACCGAGCGCATCCGCGGAGTCATCGCGCGGGATTACGGCATCGTCGGACGCGTGACCATGTTCTTCAGCCGCCTCCGCGGCGGACCCGAGCGGACGATCGGGATCGCGGTCAAGATCGCCGAGTAATTCACCGGGCCGCCTCGCGAAGCCGGGCGCCCATCGCGGCCGAATCGTGGTCCGGACCGCAGCCGTCGGCCAGGATCACGTCGCCCACCAGGTGGTTGGTGCGCAGGGGCAGGATCTTGGGGTAATCCGCCGAGGCGTACCACTCCTCGGCTGCGGTGAAGTCGGGGAATTCGATCACGACGGTCGCACCCGGCCAGCTGCCTTCCAGCACGCGGGTCTGTCCGCCATGGACCAGGAAGCGGCCCTGGAAAGGGTCGAGCGTCGCCTGGATCAGCTCCATGTACTCGTAGACCTCGGCGTCCACGGTTCCGGGCTGGCGGAGGTGGGCGATGGCGTAAGCGGTCATGTCCGACTCCTCGAATGGATTTCGTTGCCTGCCAAGCAATCCTCGCCGCTGCCATGCATGGAGTCGATTACCTCGCGGGTAATCGTTCAGCCCCCATAGCGGTCCGTCAGTTCGCGCCCGATGCGAGCGAGTTCGGCGCGGACCGGTTCCGGTTCCACCACCTCGACCAGGTTTCCCCATCCGGCCAACTGTTCCGCGAGGGAGCGCACCCAGTGCGCAGCCACCTTCACCCGAACCCGGCCGTCCTGCTCCCCGAGCACCTCGCAATGCCGACCGAAATGCGAGCGCAGCACGGACAGGTACCGCGCGTCGGTCAGCACCGTCGCGGACACGAGCGAACGCCGCTGCTCCATCTCTTCGACCACCCGCGCCCACTGTTCGCGGAGATCGAAGTCGTCCGGCCGTTCCGAGGGCAGGTCGGTGGTCTCCGCCTTCGACATCCGGTCGACGCGGAAAGTCCGTTGTCCCGCAGGGGTTCCGGCGATCAGATACCAGACGCCGTCCTTGTCGGCGAGGCCGTACGGATCGACCAACCGGCTTTTGCCGCTGTAGTCGAACCGCACCTTGCGCCGCCGCACGACCGCCTGCTGCAGGGACTGGACGAGCGCGGGCGGCTCACGATCGTGCTCGCCCCATCCCGCCGGATCGGACACGACGGCGCGCGCGGCGGCTTCGGCGTCGGCCCGGAACGTGGCGGGCAGCGCGCGGACGAGCTTGCGCAGTGCAGACGACAGTTCCGGACCGCCGGACGCCGCCGGTCCCAGCATCAAGAACAACGCCTGGGACTCGGCCGCGGTCAGCCCGCTGAGGTCGGTGCGGGCCCCGCCGACGAGCGACCATCCGCCGCCGCGTCCGGGCTGCGGATAGACCGGGATCCCGGCCGCCGACAACGCCTCCAGGTCGCGGCGGGCCGTGGCCACGGAGATCTCCAGGTCCTCGGCCAGTTCGGCGGCGGTCACCCGGCCGCGGGCCTGGAGCAGGAGGACGGCAGCGACAAGACGGTCAGCGCGCATGTTTTCGATTCTCTCCCCAAAGTGCTCAGAAGATGAGCACTTTGGCCGAGAAGCTAGTTCCACAAACCGAGCAGACAAGGAATCAGAGATGCTTCGAGGACTCAGCACCGTCACCTTCTACTCCCCCGACTTCGACGCGGCGAAGCGCTGGTACACCGACCTTCTCGGCGTCGCGCCGTATATGGACACGCCCGCGTACCTGGAGTGGCGAATCGGCGACTACCAGCACGAATTCGGCATCGTGCACAGCTCCTACGCCACCAGCGAACTGTCCCGGACCGCCGATCTGGCCACCGTCGGGCAGCCCGCGGGCGCGGTCGTGTTCTGGCACGTCGAGGACGTCCCCGCGACGCTCGAACGTGTCGTCGCGATGGGCGCGAAGGTCCACGACGCCCCGCGCGACCGCGGCACCGGATTCATCACCGCGTCGGTGATCGACCCGTGGGGCAACGTTCTCGGCCTGATGTACAACCCGCACTACGTGTCGGTCCGGGAAGCGCTGGTGCAGGCATGACGCACTTCCCCGACGCCGCGGCGTGGCGGAACTGGCTGGCCGAGCACCACGATTCCGCCACTGAGATCTGGGTGGTGCTGGCGAAAAAGGGCACGCCCGGTCTCACCTACGAGCAGGCACTGCAGGAAGCGCTCTGCTACGGCTGGATCGACGGCCTGACCCGCCGTTGCGACGATTCCACCTACACCCAGCGGTACACGCCGCGCCGGCCGAAAAGCCCGTGGTCGCCGCGAAATCTGGCCCGGGCCGAGCGGCTCCGGCAGGAAGACAGGATGCGCCCGGCCGGGCAGCTCGCGCTCGACCGGGCCGCGGTTCCGGCTTGTCGTCCGCTGCGCGCCGCCGTCAGCGGACCGCGGCGAGGGCTTCCGGCAGGGTGAAAGCGCCCGCGTACAGCGCCTTCCCGACGATCGAACCCTCGACGCCGTCCGACGCCAGCGCGGCCAGCGCGCGCAGATCGTCCACACTGGACACTCCGCCGGAGGCGATCACCGGGGCGTCGGTGCGCGCGGTGACCTCGCGCAGCAGGTCCAGGTTCGGGCCGCGCAGCGTGCCGTCCTTGCTCACGTCGGTGACGACGTACCGGCTGGCCCCGTCGCGGTCGAGCCGCTCCAGAACCTCCCACAGGTCGCCGCCGTCGGACGTCCAGCCGCGCGCGGACAGCCGGTGCCCGGCCTCGGTGATCCGCACGTCGAGCCCGATCGCGACGCGGTCGCCGTATTCGGAGACGACCTTCGCCGTCCAGTCCGGGTCCTCGAGCGCCGCGGTGCCGAGGTTGACCCGCCGCGCGCCGGTGGCGAGCGCCGCCTCGAGCGACGCGTCGTCGCGGATGCCACCGGACAGCTCCACCTGCACGTCGAGCCGCTTGACGACGTCGGCGAGCAATTCGCGGTTGCTGCCCTTGCCGAACGCCGCGTCGAGGTCCACGAGATGGATCCACTCGGCCCCGTCGCGCTGCCACTGCAGGGCGGCCTCGAGCGGACTGCCGTAGGAGGTCTCGGTGCCCGCCTCGCCCTGGACGAGTCGGACCGCCTGGCCGTCGGCAACATCAACTGCGGGAAGGAGCGTGAAAGTCACGCGCACAGACTAAGCGGCGGGGCCGGGCGCGCCTTCCGGGGGATGTGCGCGCACTCGGAGCGGCGGCTCAGCAGCGCGGGCAGAGTGAGCAGCAGCACATCTGCCGGTCGCCACCGCGTTCCCGCTCCCGGCTACGCCAGCGTGCCCAGCCAGTTGCGCAACAGCTGCGCGCCCGCGTCCCCGGACTTCTCCGGGTGGAACTGGGTCGCCCACAGCGGCCCGTTCTCCACCGCCGCGACGAAGTCCTCGCCGTGGTTCGCCCAGGTCACCTTGGGCTGCTGGCCCGCGAGGCCGGAGTCCAGGTCCCACGTGCGCGCCGCGTAGGAGTGCACGAAGTAGAACCGCTCGGCGGGGTCGATCCCGGCGAACAGCTGCGAATCGGCGGGCGCGCGGACGGTGTTCCAGCCCATGTGCGGGAGCACGTCGGCGTGCAGGCGCTCGACCGTGCCCGGCCATTCGCCGGTGCCCTCGGTCTCCTCGCCGTGCTCGACGCCGCGCGAGAACAGGATCTGCATGCCGACGCAGATGCCCAGCACCGGACGTCCGCCGGCCAGCCGTTTGCCGATGATCCGGTGCCCGTGCACGCCCAGCAGCCCGCTCATGCACGCCGAGAACGCGCCGACGCCGGGCACCACCAGGCCGTCGGCCTCCAGCGCGGCATGCGGGTCCGCGGTGACCTCCACCTCGGCGCCCGCGCGCGCGACGGCGCGCTCGGCGGAGCGGAGGTTTCCGGAGCCGTAATCGAGGATCACCACACGAGACACAACCCGAGCCTAGCCTCCCGGGGAATTTCGTTCCGAGCCCGTTTCGTTCTCGCCCCGAACGGGTACCCACGAAGCTATGTGCGGGCGCGGCCGGCGCCCCCGGACCCGGAAAGAGGACGAAATGTCCGAGTCCGATCTGCTCTGCCGGATGTTCCAAGCATGGCGGGAAGACATCGACAGCGTGCCGTTCCCGCAGTTCAGGGAGCTCACCATCCCGCTGCAGAAGACTCGCGCGGAGGTCGATCGCGCGCGCCGGTCGACCGCGCAGACGGCGCCTCCCGCGCGCCGTGCCGACGGCGGCTGGTGACCCCGGGCGGTTGCCCGCTGCCGAGGTCCCGGCTCATCCGGTGAAGAATTCCTTGAGGGACAACGCGATCGAACCCGCGTCGAGCCCGTGCACGAGATCGTGGTCGGCGAGCGTGCCGTAAATCCGCACTTCGGTGTCCCGGCGCGTGCCGAGGTTCAGCAGCCGGTGCGGCCGGTCCGCGAGCGCGTCGGCGACGCAATGCGCGGAAGTCCCCTTGAGATACGGCTCTACCAGCGCCACCTCCGCCACGTCTGTCACCGCGGCGCGCAGTCCTTCGACATCGAACGGGCGCACCGTCGAGGTGTAGAGGACCGTCACGTCCATGTCCTCGGTCGCCTCCAGCACCCGGTCCAGCATCGGCCCCACCGCGATCACCACGCCGCGCGCGCCCCGGTGGATCGTCTGAAGCCCGACGCCGAGGTGCGGTTCGGAGTTCTCCTGGGCGGACAGCCGCAGGTACGTCCGGCTGTCGCCAGGCACCGAATCGAGCAGCAGCCGCCGCGCCTCCTCGGGATGGCCGGGAATGTGCACGTACCAGCCGGGCAGGGAGTCGATCAGCGCGACGTCGCCGGGTGCCTGGTGCGTGCGGCCTTCCATCGGCATGTCGTAGGACGCGCCGTAGGACACCAGCACCGCGCCGAGTTCCTGGTGGCTGAGGTCCAGTTTGATCTGCTCGAAGGCGCGCTCCACGAGGAACGCGTTGAAGGTGTGCACGATCGGCCGCAGCCCGGCGAGGGCGAGCCCGGCGCCGGTGCTCACGAGCAGCTGCTCGCGGATCCCGACGTTGAGCACCCGGTCCGGATGCCGGCGCGCGGCCTCGGCCAGCGCCGCGGTCGAGATGTCGGCGAGGACGATCGCCACGTCCGGGTCGGAGTTGACGATTTCTTCGGCGGTGGCCAGGAAGGTGTCCCGCATGTTCGGCATCAGTGCGCGCCTTTCGGTTCGACGACGGCGACGACCGCGAGCGGCCGTCCGGGATGAGGGGTGGTGAACGCGTCGTACAGCGCTTCGTGATCGCGGCCGGAGACCGTCCGCACAGCCCAGCCTTCGGTTTCGAACCGGCGCGCGATGCCGCCTGGCCAGCCGTGCGTCGAGGACTGGTTGTCGATGACCACGGTGGTCAGTTTGTCGAGCCCGAGCCGCGCGGCGACGACGATCGCCTCGTGGTTGGAGCCCTCGTCGAGTTCGGCGTCGCCGATCAGCGTGACGATGCGCGAGCTGAACCGGCGGGCGCGCAGGCCGAGCGCGGTGCCGACGGCGATCGGCAGGCCGTGCCCGAGCGAACCGCTGGAGATTTCGACGCCCGGCGCGCGCATGCGGTCGGGATGATGGCCGAGCCGCGAACGCGCCGAACTCCAGCCGGCGAGTTCGTCCTCGTCCAGCCACCCCTTCGCGACGAGCACGGCGTAGTACGCCATCGGCCCGTGGCCCTTGGACAGCAGGAACCGGTCGCGGCCGGGCCGCCGGGCGGTGTCCGGGCCGAGGTCCAGGACGCGGTCGAACAGCACCCACAGGACGTCCACTGTGGACTCCGCGGCCGCGTGGTGTTTGTCGTCGCCGGTCATCAGCGAGATCAGCCGGGGCAGGTCCGCGTAGCCCGGCTCGGAGGTCGTCGTGGTCATGGTCCGACGATGCAACCTCGACCAAACTGAAGGTCAAGCGCTAACCTGAAGCAATGACGAGGTTGGCGGACAAGCTGAGCATCGGCCAGGTCGCGGAACGCAGCGGAGTCCCGCACACGGCGCTGCGGTTCTACGAGGAGCGCGGCCTGATCACCTCCGAGCGCTCGGCGGGCAACCAGCGCCGCTACGCGCGTTCGGTGCTGCGGCGGATCGCGTTCATCCGCGCCGCGCAACGGGTCGGGCTGTCGCTGGAAGACATCAGCGCGGCGCTGGAGACGCTGCCCGCCGACCACGCGCCGACGAAGGCGGACTGGGCCCGGCTGTCGCGCGAATGGCAGACCGAACTCGACGCCCGGATCGACGCGCTGCAGCGGCTGCGGGACCGGCTGACCGGATGCGTCGGCTGCGGATGCCTGTCGCTGCGCAGCTGCGGCCTGTACAACGCGGACGACGAACTCGCCCGGTTCGGGCCCGGGGCCAGCAAGCTCCGCCCGGTGCTGGAGGGCGGGATCTGAATTCCGTTGCGCGGCAGGGCTTCGGTGTGGGTTACTACGGGCAGCAATGAACGAGAAATCTCGAACCCGAGTATCCAAAAGACTGTCCCGGCACCTGCGCCACGACCCCGGCGGGCTCGGCCTCACGCTCGCGCCCGGCGGCTGGGTCCCGGTCGACGAACTCCTCGCGGCACTGGCCCGCAACCGGTTTCCGGTGAGCCGCGCGGAACTGGACGAGGTCGTCGCGAACTGCGCCAAACAGCGGTTCGCCTTCGACGGGACGGGCACGCTGATCCGCGCCAGCCAGGGGCACAGCGTGCGCGTGGATCTGGAACTGTCGGACGCGGTGCCGCCGGAAATCCTCTACCACGGCACGGCGACGCGGTTCCTGCCCTCGATCCGGGCGGAGGGATTGCGCCCGATGAAACGGCACGCGGTGCATTTGTCCGCGACCCGCGAAACGGCGTGGAAAGTCGGTTCGCGACACGGGAAACCGGTGGTGCTGACGGTCGCGGCCGGGGAAATGGCCGCGCGCGGGCATGTGTTCCAGGTGAGCGACAACGGAGTGTGGCTCGCTCCGGCGGTTCCGGCGGAGTTTCTGACGGTGGCCGAGTAGCGCATACTGAGCCTGCCGTGCCGAAGGAGGTGGCCATGCCTGACTACACGATCGTCCAGTGCAGCCGAGGCCACTATTTCTCCACGATCTGGCTCCCCTTGGTGTCGTTCAAGGCGATCCGGCTCGGCGACCGGCGACTGCAGCGATGCCCGGTGTGCCGCCGTTTCCGCTCCGTCGTCCGGGTCTCCGCGGACCAGTTGACCGCCGAGGAACTGCGCGCGGCGAAAGCGCGCAAGGACTCCCGGCTGCCGTAATCCGTCGCGTTTCAACCGGATTCGGCGACCCGGCACAGGATCTCGCCGTGCGGGATCGCGAACCAGCCGTCCGGGCCAGCCCGCCCACGCACGCCAACCCTCAAGCCGATCCGGCTCGGCGACCGGCGACTGCAGCGATGCCCGGTGTGCCGCCGTTTCCGCTCCATCGTCCGGGTCTCCGCAGACCAACTGACCGCCGAGGAACTGCGCGCGGCGGAAGCGCGCAAGGACTCCCCGCTGCCGTAATCCGCCGCATACTTCCGCCATTTCAGCCGGTTTCGGCGACCCGGCACAGGATCTCGCCGTGCGGGATCGCGAACCAGCCGTCCGGGTCAGCCCGCCCACGCACGCCAACCCTCAAGCCGATCCGGCTCGGCGATCGGCGGCTGCAGCGATGCCCGGCGTGCCGCCGTTTCCGCTCCATCGTCCGGGTCTCCGCAGACCAACTGACCGCCGAGGAACTGCGCGCGGCGAAAGCGCGCAAGGACTCCCGGCTGCCGTAATCCGCCGCGTTTCAACCGGATTCGGCGACCCGGCACAGGATCTCGCCGTGTGGGATCGCGAACCAGCCGTCCGGGTCGGCCGCCCACGCGCGCCATCCCTCGGAAATCTCGCGGAGGCCTTCGGCGGACGCGTGCCCGCCCGCCACGGCCTGCTCGGCGATCTTGGAGTCCAGGATCCGGTCCGCCCACATGCCGCCCCACCACGCGCGTTCCTCCGGCGTGGAATGGCTCCAGATGGAGGCGCTCGGCGTGACGTCGCGCGCGCCCGCGGCGTGCGCCCAGGCCAGCAAGCGCCGTCCGGCGTCCGGCTCGGCGCCGTTGCCGTGCGCGACCGCGCGGTACACCTCCTGCCAGCGGTCCAGCCGCGGATCCGCCGGCCACCAGAACGCCGCGGCGTAGTCGGTGTCGCGGGCGGCGACCACACCGCCGGGCTTGGCCAGCGCCAGCATGTGCCGCAGCGCTTCCACCGGTTCGGTCAGGTGCAGCAACACCTGGTGCGCGTGCACGACGTCGAACCGGCCGACCGCTGGAGCCGCCGTGATGTCGGCGCGCTCGAACCGGACGTTGGACACGCCTTCGCTCCGCGCGTGCGCCCGCGCTTGCTCCAGCACGGTTTCCGAGACGTCGATGCCGACGACCTCGCCCGGGGCCACTCGGCGGGCGAGGTCCACCGTGATCGTCCCGGGGCCGCAGCCGACGTCGAGCACACTGCGTCCGGGAAGCAGTTCGGGTGCCAGGTAGGCCGCCGAATTGTCGACGGAACGCCAGAGTTGAGACCGTACAACGCTTTCCGCGTGCCCCTGCCCGTAAGCGCTCTCCGAAGACATGCTCCGAGACTAGGAGCGTGTTCCCAAATAGTGCAACAGACTTCTCAGCAGTTGAGACGACGCCGCGGTCGGCCGAGCAGCCGCCGCCCCACCCCGATCAGCTCCTGGCGCAACGTTTCGTCGTCCACCTCGGCCAGATCGGGCGCCCCGCCCGCCATCGCGATGCCGGTGAACGCCACGATCGCCGTCACGCGGGCGGTCACGTCCGGCTCCGGTCCCCCGGCGACGATCGAGATCAGCGCCTGCTTGAACCCTTCGACGCCGTGCCGCGATTTCGCGAGCGCCGCGTCGATGCCCGGGTCGCTGGAGAACAGCGCGACCAGCACCCGGTGCCGCACCACGAGATCGACGAAACCGTCCAGCAGATGGTCGACGCGCGCGCCGTGCCGCCGGTGCTTCGCCGCCTCGACGACCAGCTCGTCCAGTTCCCGGATGCCCGGCTCCGCGACCGCCTCGGTGATCTCCGCCTTCGTCTTGAAGTGGTAGTACACCGCGGCCTTCGTGACGCCCAGCTCGTCGGCGATCATCTGCAGCGACGTGCCCTCCACGCCGTGCTCCGCGAACAGCCGCAGCGCAGTGGCGAGCAGCCTGGTCCGGGTGTCCGCGACCGGTTCGACGGTCGTCATCGCGCCCTCCTCGTCAAGCGGAGTGCGCTGCTCCGCAGCACACCATGGTACTTGCCGAGCGACTAGGCCGAAACTTGCCGTGCGGCTAGTCACATCCTAGCCGATCGGCTTGGCAGCTCCTTGCCGAATGGCTAGCTTCGAAAGGGCGATTCCCAGTGCGGAGAGCCCGCTTCGGGCGCGAAACGGAGACGACTCGTGGCACCCTTCCTGTACCGGCTCGGCAGGCTGTCGTTCCGCCGCCGGGTCCTCGTGGCGGCGGTTTGGGCGCTTGTCCTCGCGGCGGTGGGCGCGGGCGCGCTCACGCTGTCGGGCAAGCTGTCCGATTCGGTGACCATCCCCGGCACCGAATCCCAGCAGGCGATCGACCGGCTGGCCGAGCACTTCCCGCAGGCCGCGGCGGGCGGCGGCACCGCGCGGGTGGCGATTGCCGCGCCGGAGGGGCGGAAGGTCACGGATCCGGCGGGTCAGGCGGCGGTCGAGTCGGTGGTGGGGAAGCTGCGGTCGGCGCCGAAGGTGGCGGGGGTGGTGGATCCGTTCCAGGCGAGGTCGGTGTCGCCGGACGGGCGGGTCGCGCTCGCGCAGGTGAGCTATCAGGTCAAGGGTTTCGAACTGTCCGACAGCGACCGGCAGGCGCTGCTGGCGACCGGCGATCACGCGAAGCAGCTGGGGTACCGGGTCGAGTACGGCGGGGACGCGGTGCAGGGGATCCCGGCGACCGGGGCCACCGAAGGACTCGGCGTCGCGGTCGCGGCGGTCGTCCTGATCATCACGTTCGGGTCGTTGCTGGCGGCGGGGATTCCGTTGCTGACCGCGCTGGTCGGGGTCGGGGTCGGGATGGCGGGCATCATGCTGGCTTCGGGGTCGATGGAGCTGAACTCCAACACCCCGGTGCTGGCGTTGATGATCGGTCTCGCGGTCGGGATCGACTACGCCCTGTTCATCGTCTCCCGTTACCGGCACGAGCTGGCTGAGGGCCGCGACCCGGAGGACGCCGCCGGGCGCGCGGTCGGCACCGCGGGTTCCGCGGTGGTGTTCGCCGGGCTGACGGTGGTCATCGCGCTCGCCGGGCTGACCGTGGTCGGGATCCCGTTCCTGGGCCAGATGGGCGTCGCTGCCGCGGCGACGGTCGTGGTCGCGGTGCTGATCGCGTTGACGCTGCTGCCCGCGGTGCTCGGCTTCGCTGGCGCCCGCGTCGCCCGCAGCAAGATCCGGGTGCGCCGCCGCACCGAGGGCCCGACGCACGGCGAACGCTGGGCGCGTTTCGTGGCGCGGCACCGGGTCCCGGTCCTGCTGACCGCGCTCGTCGGACTGGCCGTGGTCGCGATTCCCGCTTTGAGCATGCAACTCGGCCTGCCCAACGACAGCACCGCCGCGCCGGACACCACCCAGCGCAAGGCCTACGACCTGGTCTCCGCCGGTTTCGGCGAGGGCGCGAACGGGCCCCTGCTGGTCGTGGTCGACACCGGCCCGAACCGCAATCCGGACGCGGTGAAGCAGGCCGCCGCGGACATCGGCAGGCTGCCGGACGTCGCCGCGGTGACGCCGCCGCGCGTCAATCCCGCCGGCGACACCGCGCTGCTGACGGTGATCCCGAAAAGCGGCCCGAGCAGCACGCAGACCGAAGACCTCGTGTCCGCGATCCGCGCGCAATCCGCTCCGCTGCAGGACAAAACCGGCGGCAGCCTCGCGGTGACCGGGCAAACCGCGGCCAACATCGACGTCTCGCAGAAACTGTCCGACGCGATGCTGCCCTACCTCGCGTTGATCGTCGGGCTCGCCTTTGTGCTGCTGATGCTGGTCTTCCGGTCGGTCGTCGTGCCGTTGAAGGCGACGCTGGGGTTCCTCGGCTCGGTGGTCGCGACCTTCGGCGCCGTCGTCGCGGTCTTCCAATGGGGCTGGCTCACCGACCTGCTCGGCGTCGCCTCGACCGGCCCGATCATGAGCATGCTCCCCATCCTGCTCATCGGCGTCCTGTTCGGACTCGCCATGGACTACCAGGTCTTCCTCGTGACCCGCATGCGCGAGGAACACGTCCACGGCGCCGAACCCCAGGAAGCGATGGTCACCGGATTCCGCCACGGCGCCCGCGTCGTCGTCGCCGCCGCGCTCATCATGATCTCGGTCTTCGCCGGGTTCGTCCTCGCCGAATCGACCCTCATCCAGTCGATCGGGTTCGCGCTCGCCTTCGGCGTCCTGATCGACGCCTTCGTCATCCGGATGACCATCGTGCCCGCCGTCATGTCCCTGCTCGGCCGCCGCGCCTGGTGGCTGCCCACCTGGCTCGACCGGATCCTGCCCAACGTCGACGTCGAAGGCGAAGGCCTCGTCCGCGAACTCGGCATCCCCGGCGACGACGAACGCGAACTCACGCGGGTCTGATTTTTGTCGGTGCTGGTTCGTACCCTGTTTTCATGATCGAGGAGACGGTACGGACTTGGGTAGCGGGATGGGCGTTGTCCCGGCGGACGCCGCCACCGGTCGAAAAGCCGTGGGGGTATTACATCGAGGTGCCGGACAACCCCGCGCAGGTCGGCAGGCATGTTCTGCCGTTGGCTGAGGAATCGCTGGTCCGCGCCGCCGCCGGGGCGGTCAGCGAACCTCGGACGTGGCTGAAAACGCCCGCCGAGCCGGAAACCATCGAACCGTGGCTCCCGGACGGCTGGGTGGTTGCCTGGGGCGAGACTGGCCATCTGATGGCGACGGACCTGCTGGCTACGCATCCGGTGGCGCCGGAGGGCTACACGGTTTCCGCGGAAGTCAGCGGTGCCGTCACGTTCCTCCGGGTCCTGGACGCGGCGGGCGCGCAGGCGGCGAAGGCCCAGATGGCGCGAACGGGCGATGCGGTGATCGTGGACCAGGTGAAGACCGAGGAGCCCCACCGACGACGCGGATTGGGCGGCTTCGTGATGCGCTGGCTCGCCGACCGCGGTTTCGGACGGGGCCGGGCTCGGCATTCTCGGGGCTACCGATGCCGGGAGGGCGTTGTACGAGACGTTGGGGTGGAAGAAGCACGCGACGTTGGCTGCGTGCGTTTATCAGCCGTTGGAGGCGTAATCCCGGGGTGCGTTGCGAATGAGGGGAGGGCCGCGCTGGTCGCAGCGAAGCATATGCCGGAAGCCTGCGGGCCCGCGCAGTTGCCAGGAAGCGGCTGCCAAGTGCGGGAAATTCCACGCTAAGCCGCGGGAACACTCGCACCAAGTGCAGGCGAGCACCTGGTGCCAGTCGCCGGGAGGCACCCGTCAGGTGCGGGCACGCGCCGCGCTAGCCGCCAGGAGGCGATTGGCAGGCGTCAGGCGGTCGCCGCTAGCCGCAGGAACACGCGCACCAAGTGCAGGCGAGCACCTGGTGCCAGTCGCCAGGAGGCACCCGCCATGTGCGAGCAAGCGCCGCGCTAGCCGCCAGGAGGCGATGGGCAGGCGTCAGGCGGTCGCCGCTAGCCGTGAGAGGAATCGCGCTAGCTGCGGAGGTGGCATACGCGCGTCGGAGGTGGGCGAAGTCTGCGCTAGTCACCGGAAGGCACGCGGCAGGAGCGAGCAGGGCCGCGTCAGGAGAGGAGATTCGCGCTAGTCGCGGGAAGCCGAGCGGTCCGCGCTAGTGGTCGGTATGCACGTTAGGGACGGGCAAGGTCCACGGTAGTTGCCGAGAGCGTCAGGCTAACGAGCCCGGCGGTGGTCAGCTGACCAGCCAGGCGATCGCCCCGCCAATAGCCAGCACCGCGGCGACGCCCAGCACCACGGCGAAGAACTTCGCGGTCTTCCACAGCGAGTAGACCCCGCCGGCCAGGAAGCCGCCGAGGGCCAGCAGCAGGACCGCGATCAGTTCTTTGCTCACAGGGGTTAGCGTGCCACATGGCTTTCACCGTGACGGTACTGGGCAGCGCGACGCCGTACCCGCGCCCGGACGCGCCGTGTTCCGGGTATCTGGTGCGCCGCGACGACACCGCGATCTGGCTCGACGCCGGGCCCGGCACCCTCGCTGCCCTGCAGGAACACGTCTCGCCGACGGCGCTGGACGCGATCTGGATCTCGCATCTGCACGCGGACCACGTCGCGGACCTGTTACCGGCGGTGTACGCGCTGTTGTTCGCCGACCTGACCCTGCGAAAGCCGATCCCCCTCTACGGCCCGCCCGGCACCGCGGCGCGGATTTCCGCGTTTCTGAGCAACACCGGGCGCGCGCCGATCGAGGAGGCGTTCTCCGTCCGGGAAGTGCACGACGGGCATCAGACGCGGGTCGGCGGTCTGCGCCTGGAGACGGTGGCCGTGTCGCACGGGTTTCCGGCGTTCGGCGTGCGGATCACTGACGGGGAGCGGACTTTCGCGTACTCCGGCGACACCGGGCCCTGCGACGCGCTTTCGCAACTGGCAGAGGGAACAGACCTGTTCTTGTGCGAGGCGGACAGCATCGAACCGTCCGCGGAACATCTGACTCCGGCCGAAGCGGGCCGTGCAGCGGCGGGTGCCGCGCGGTTGGTGCTCACGCATCTCGGCCACACGGTAACCCCGCGCGACGCGGTTCGCCTTGCCGCCGAACACTTTCCCGGGCCGGTCGCATACGCCGCGCCGCGCACGGTGTTCCGCGTGTGAATCAGATCGTGAGATCCCCCGCCCAGATCCGTTTCAGGGGCGGAACATCGCCCTGCCTGATCCGCGCCCACTCCCGCTGGTCCCGGGACGACTTCGGCCGGTGCTCCTCCAGCACCTCGAACTCCCCCAGCGAACCCAGCGCTCGCGCCGCGGCGATCCTCGTCTCCCGAAGGGTGTCCTGGAGGAGATCGATCAGCAACTCCCGGACAGGATTCGATCGCACTGCTTCACGCAAGCCAGCGTTGCCCAGCCTGCGGACCGCGTGCACGCCGAGCGTGCGCACTGCGGAAAAGCGGTCCTTCAACGCCTTCGCCAAGGGATCAAGCGCACTGACCTCTCCGGAATCCCCCAGTCCGATTGCCGCGTCCATCCGCACCACAGTGGGATAACAGTCGAGGACCCGCTCGTACTGGCCCACTGGGTCCAGCCGACGGAGGCGGCTGAAGCCGAAGTAGTACCGGGTGACGATCGGAGCCTTGACCGGCCAGGACGGTCGGCGGTCCGCAGCTCTGACGTGTCCGCCCGGGACGGCGTCGAGCAGCGGAGCCGGATCACGGTCGCGGTCGCGCTCCGCGAGAATCCGGATTGCCAGCGCGACTGCTTTGGCCGACCACAACCCGCGGGTCAGCAACTCCAAGAGCGCGTCGTCGATTCCCGCTTCTTCGGTTCGGACAAGCTCCGTCGCCAGTGCCGCCGCCTGCGAATCGGGAGCGCGCAGTATTTCCTTGAGCGCACCGCGCACGTCCATCCCGCCTCGCATTCCCAGTCTCCAGCAGAAGCAGAAGTCCCCGGGCGCGCCAGCAAACGACGCCGCGCCCGGGGACCGCGGAGGAAGCCTTAAAGAACGCCCTTCGTGGACGGAATCCCGCCCACCCGCGGGTCCGGTTCCGTCGCCGCCCGCAGTGCCCGCGCGACGGCCTTGTACTCCGCCTCCGCGATGTGGTGCGGGTCGCGGCCGTGGATGACGCGGACGTGCAGAGCGATCTGCGCGTGGAACGCCAGCGAATCGAAGACGTGCCGGGTCAGCACGAACGGGTAGTTGTTGCCGATGGTGAACGTGTTGAACTGCTCCGGTTCGCCCACGTGCACGCAGTACGGGCGGCCGGAGACGTCGATCGCCGCGTGCGCGAGGGTTTCGTCCATCGGGATCCACGCGTCGCCGAACCGGCGGATGCCGCTCTTGTCGCCCAGCGCCTGCCGTAGCGCCTGGCCGAGCACGATCGCAGTGTCCTCGACGGTGTGGTGCGCGTCGATGTGGACGTCGCCGGTCGCTTCGACCTTCAGGTCCAGCGAGCCGTGCACGCCGAACGCGGTGAGCATGTGGTCGTAGAACGGCACGCCGGTGGCGATCTCCACCTGACCGGTCCCGTCGAGGTCCAGCTGGACCAGGATGGACGATTCCTTGGTGGTGCGCTCCACCTTGCCGACGCGGCTCATCGCTTGATTTCCTTACTCGCCTCGAGAAAGGCGTCGTTCTCCTCCGGGGTGCCGACGGTCACCCGCAGGTGGCACTCGATGCCCACGTCCCGGATCAGCACGCCGTGGTCCAAATAGGACTGCCAGCTGGCCGGCGCGTCGCTGAACTGTCCGAACAGGACGAAGTTGGCGTCGCTCGGCACCGGGGTGAACCCCAAGCCCAGCAAGGCTTCCACGACGCGGTCGCGTTCGGCGGAGAGCTTGTGCACCGACGCGAGGGTGGCGTCGGCGTGCCGGAGGGCGGCCCGGGCGGCCGCCTGGGTGACCTTGGAAAGGTGATACGGCAAGCGGACGAGCTGCAGAGCGTCCACAATGGCCGGTGCGGCGGCGAGGTAGCCCAGCCGTCCGCCGGCGAAGGCGAACGCCTTGCTCATCGTGCGCGACACGATCAGCTTCGCCGGGTACTCCGCGATCAGCTCGATCGCGCTGGCCTGCGAGGAAAACTCCGCGTACGCCTCGTCCACCACGACGATCCCCGGGGCCGCGTCGAGCACGCCGCGCAGCTGGTCCAGCGGGATCGACCCGCCGGTCGGGTTGTTCGGGCTGGTCACGAAAACGATGTCCGGCTTCCGCTCGGCGACCGCCTTGGCCGCCTGCTCGGTGTCGAGCGAGAAGTCCGCGCGGCGCGGCACCGGCAGCCAGTCGGTGCGGGTGCCGGTCGCGATGATCGGGTGCATCGAGTACGACGGCTCGAAGCCCAGCGCGGTGCGGCCGGGGCCGCCGAACGCCTGCAGGATCTGCTGCAGGATCTCGTTCGACCCGTTCGCCGCCCACACGTTCGCCTCGGACAGCACGACCCGCGTGGACACCGTGAGGTAGTCCGCCAGATCGGTGCGCAGCGCCACCGCGTCGCGGTCCGGGTACCGGTGCAGCGACGCGGCTTCGGCCCGCACGGCCTCGGCGACGTCGGCGACCAGCTCGGGCGGCGGCGGGTACGGGTTTTCGTTGGTGTTGAGCCGGATCGGGACGTCCAGCTGCGGCGCGCCGTACGGGGTGCGGCCCCGCAGGTCCTCGCGCAGCGGGAGGTCGGCGAGGGTGACCTCGCCGCCGGGGGTGGCTTCGTTCATCGGCCGTCTCCTTCGAAACGCGCGGTGACGGCTTCGCCGTGCGCGGGCAGGTCTTCGGCGTTCGCGAGGGCGACGACGCGGGGGGCGATTTCGCGCAGGGCGTCCTCGGAGTAGTCCACGACGTGGATCCCCTTCAGGAAGCTCTGCACCGACAGACCCGAGGAGTGCCGGGCGAACCCGCCGGTGGGCAGCACGTGGTTCGAGCCCGCGCAGTAGTCGCCCAGCGAAACCGGGGCGTACGCGCCGACGAAAACCGCTCCGGCGTTGCGCACCCGCGCGGCCACCTCGCGGGCGTTCGCGGTCTGGATTTCCAGGTGCTCGGCGGCGTACGCGTCCACGACGCGCAGTCCGTCGTCCACAGTGGACACCAGGATGACGCCGGACTGCTTGCCGCCCAGCGCTTGGCCGACCCGCTCGGAGTGCTTCGTCGCGGCGACGCGCTCGGCCAGCTCGGCCTCGACGGCGTCGGCCAGCTCCTCCGAGGTGGTCACCAGGACGCTCGCGGCCAGCGGGTCGTGCTCGGCCTGGCTGATCAGGTCGGCGGCGACGTGCGCCGGGTCGGCCGTCTCGTCGGCGAGGATCGCGATCTCGGTCGGACCGGCCTCGGAGTCGATCCCGATCACGCCGCGGACCAGGCGTTTGGCCGCGGTGAGGAAGATGTTGCCCGGGCCGGTGACGATGTCGACCGGGGCCAGCTCGGCGCCGTCGGTGTCGACACCGCCGTACGCGACCAGCGCGACCGCCTGCGCGCCGCCGACCGCCCAGACCTCGTCCACGCCGAGCAGCGCGGCCGCGGCCAGGATCGTCGGGTGCGGCCGCCCGCCGAACGCGGCCTGCGGCGGCGAGCACACGACCAGCGAGCGCACGCCGGCCAGCTGCGCCGGGACGACGTTCATCACCACGGTCGACGGGTACACCGCCAGCCCGCCCGGCGCGTACAGGCCGACGCGCTCGACCGGCACCCAGCGCTCGGTGACCGTGCCGCCGGGGACGACCTGCGTCGTGACGTCCTGGCGGCGCTGGTCCGCGTGCACCTTCCGGGCGCGCTTGATGGACTCCTCGAGCGCGGCGCGGACCTGCGGGTCCAGCTCGGACAGCGCCTTGGCCAGCTCCTCGGCGGGCACCCGGACCGTCTCCGGGCGCACCTTGTCGAACCGCTCGGTGAACTCGAGGACCGCCCCGACCCCGCGGTCCCGCACCGCCTCGACGACCGGCCGGACCTGATGCAGCGCCGCGTCCACGTCGTACTCGGCGCGCGGAAGCGCGGCACGGAGTTCGGCAGCGGAGGGGACCTGCCCGCGCAGGTCGGTGCGGTTCAACATGGACACCAGGGTACGAGGTGGCCCGCGCGGTCCCGGCAGGGATACTCGGTGACGACCCGCTGTCCCCGGACCAGGGAGGCTCGTGTGCCCCGGATCGCGTTGTGCCAGCTCAACTCGGGCGACGACCCGGAAGAAAACCTGAAAGCGGTTCGCTCCGGCGCGGAGGCCGCGGCGGCCGCCGGAGCGCGCGTGGTCGTCTTCCCGGAGGCGACGATGGCCCGCTTCGGCCGCCCGCTCGGCCCGGTCGCGCAGCAGCTGGACGGACCGTGGGCGTCGGCGGTGGCCTCGATCGCCGCCGAGCACGACGTGCTGGTGATCGCCGGGATGTTCACGCCCGCGGACGAGGGCCGGGTGCGGAACACGCTGCTGGTCACCGGGCTGGGGCAGCATCTGGGGTACGACAAGATCCACCTGTACGACGCGTTCGGATTCGCCGAATCGGACACTGTCGCGCCGGGGTCGGAGGTCGTGACGTTCTCCGCGGAGGGCACCGTGTTCGGCGTCGCCACCTGCTACGACCTGCGGTTCCCGGAACTGTTCCGGCGCCTGGCCGACGACGGGGCGGACGTGGTGGCTGTTCCGGCGTCGTGGGGCGCGGGGGCCGGGAAGCGGGAGCAGTGGGAGGTCCTGGTCCGGGCGCGGGCGCTGGACTCGGGCTGCTGGGTGGCGGCTTGCGGGCAGGCGGATCCTTCGGCGACCGGGGTGGAGGTCAATCCGAAGGCACCGACCGGGATCGGGTACTCGCTGGTGGCGGACGGGTTCGGCCGCGTGGAGGCGCAGGCGGGGGCCGGGGCGGAGATGCTGGTGGTGGACGTGGAGCCGGAGGTGGCGGGGAAGGCTCGGACGGCTACCGGGGCGCTGGCGAATCGGCGGCTGTCGTGAGTGTCAATTCCGGTTAGAACCGGCATAGGCACTCACGACTCCCTACCTGAGCAGCCCTTCCCGGATCGCCACCCGGACGAACCCCGCCCGTCGCCGTTCCCCCGTCTTGTCCCGGATCCGGTCCAGATACGACCGCACCGTCCGGACGCTGATGTCCAGGATCTCCGCGACGTCCACGTCCCGCTCCCCCGCCGCCACCAGGCGCAGGACCTGCTTCTCCCGCTCCGAAAGCACGATCTTCGGACCCGCGTGCCGTTCGTCGCTGTCCTGGATGATCATTCCGGCCAAGGTCGGCGAGACGTACGCGTTGTCCTCCGCGATCGTCCGGATCGCGCGCAGCAACTCGTCCCCGTCGACGTCCTTCGACAGGAAGCCCTTCGCCCCGGCCTGCATCGCGCCCAGGACCTCAGGCTGTTCCGCGTGCGCGGACACCACGAGCACCTTGTGCCCCATCTGCCCCACCTCGAGCACCGCGGCCGCGTCCTGGACGCCGCGCAGTTTCAGGTCGAGGACGACCACGCTGCCCTTCGGCTGGTCCTGCACCGCGAACCGCGCCACGGAGTCGGCTACCGCGCCCAGTTCGATGTCCGGGGCCTCGTTCAGCACGCGCGCGACCGCGTCCCGGTACAGCGGGTGGTCTTCGATCACCCCGACCTGGATGGGTCCGCTCCGGCGCCGCCCCTCGTCGGCTTTCACCTCAGTGTTTCCTTCCCCACCAGGCCGCGGCGGATCGCTTCCTTCACGAGGCCGGGGCGCCGCCGTTCGCCGGTCTTGTCGCGGATCCGGTCGAGGTAGCCGCGCACGGTGCGGACGCCGATGTCGAGGATCCGCGCGATGTCGACGTCCCGTTCGCCCGCCGCGACGAGCCGCAGCACCTGCACTTCGCGCGGCGACAGCTCCATTTCCGGCCGCGTGACCGGACGGTCGGTGTTGTCCTTGATGATCATTCCGGCGACGACGGCCGACACGTACGCGCCGCCGCCCGCGACCGCGCGGATGGCGATCAGCAGCTCGTCGACGTCGACGTCCTTCGACAGGAATCCCTTGGCCCCGGCGGCGATCGCGGCGAGCACCGTCTCCGGCTCGGCTTGCGCGGACACCACCAGCACGTGGTGGCCCAGCTCGGCGACCTCGAGCACCGCGGCCGCGCCCGCGACGCCGGGCAGGCCGAGGTCCAGCAGGACGACGCTCCCGGCCGGCTGGCGCGCGACGTGGAAGCGCGCGACCGAGTCGACCACCGCGCCCAGTTCGACGTCCGGGGCTTCGAGGAGGACGCGCTCCACCGAGCGGCGGTACAGCGGATGGTCTTCGATGACGGCGACCGGGATCCTGCCCGGAGCAGGGGAATCGGGCCGGTCCGGCACGTCGCTGGGTCGCTGCGCTGTCGTGGTCACCGGCTCGCTCACCCCGTTCCCGCAGGCTGCCCGGCCACGGCGGGATCGAGCGCGGGACCGGTCGGCATCAGCGCGAGAAGCCCGCCCGCGACCGGATGCCCGGACCCCGAACCGTAGCCCAGCGAGGCGAGCGCCGTCTTGTCCGCCACCGGATATTTCCGGCCCGTGTCCGTGACGAGGTAGATCGTGCCGGACCCGGGATCGGTCGCGACCGCGCCGCGCGAGGGCGGGACGTAGACGACGTCCGCGACCCGCGCGTCCGTCCGGCTCTGCACCGGCAGCGCGCGGCCGCCGGACGGGACCGGCAGATCCGCCGAGACCGTCACGCGGCCGTTCTGCGCGCACAGGGTCACCGCGCTGCCGGTGATCGGCGCTTTGCCGGGGATCCGGTCCGGGTACGCCGCCGGATCCGCGCCGCCGGAACGGGATTCGCTCACCTTCTTCGCCGACGCGACGTCCGCGGCGCGCACCCGCACCGGTTCCGGGCGGCCGGAGTACGCCGATTCGTTCGCCGGGGTCGTGACGAGCAGCGCGGCTTCGGTCTGGCCGACGGGTTCGAGGCCGTCCGGGCGGACGAGGTAGTACGTCGAGGCGTTGGCGGGCGCGGCCATCGGGTCGACGACCGACAGCACCTGGCCGACGCGCGTCTCCTGCGTCCCGACGCGCGGGCCGCGGTTTCCCGCGCCGTCGACCGGGATCTCGCCGAGGTCGCGTCCGGCGGGCACGGTGTCGATCCAGCGCGCGGACACGCTGATCGTCGGGTAGCTGTCGAACTGCAGGGCCGCCGCGGCGGCGTCGCTCAGCCGGTACCGGTGGCCGCCCGCGAGCAGGAACCGGCCGCCCTGCGGGACGCGGACGATCACGCCCGAATCACGCGGCAGCTCGACCCCGGCCGCCGCCGGTTCCAGCAGCACGGCGACGAGCGGTTCCGCCGAGGCGGGCGCGTCCTGGGTGGTGCGGCTGCAGCTGGTCCACGGGGTGGTGATCAGGGTGCTGGGCAACGAATCCGGCGCGCCGACGATGCCGATCTGCGTGCCGCGCGGGGCCGTGCCGAGTTTCTCCGCGGGCACCGTGACCGTCTCCTGGCCGTTGCCCCCGGCCAGCAGCCGCGCGGACGAGTAGTTGAGCACCGGGTGCACCGCGCCGTCCGCGCCGAGCACGAATCTGGCCCCGCTGCCCTCCTCGACGAGCACCTTGCCGCCGGACAGCCAGTCCTTCCCGCCAGAAGGGCTGACCAGGCCGATCACGCCGAACACCGCGGTCACGAGCAGGGCCGCGCCGACGCCGAGCACGGTGCCGAGCACAAGCCGGCGGCTGGGCGACACCGGATGGTTGGCGTCCGCGGCGACGAGCGCGGACACGAGCCGGCGGCGCAGGAACTGGTACGCCTGGATCTGGTCCCGCTGCGTCCACACGCTGTCCCGGCCCCCTGGAAATCACCCACCGCTTCCCGCGCAGGGTAAACAGCTCCCCACACGCGCACGAGGGTAATTTTTACGCCCACGCGCCCGCGCGGGGACGCTAGCGTTCGCGGGGCCGGGTCGCTGCCCGGGGAAGAGGGGAATGCGTTGTCCGTGTCCGCGCCGCCTGCCCCGGCTCCTGCCCGCGCTCCCGGGGCTCCTGGGCATACCGGGATTTCGGGTACCGCGCCGTGGCCGTGGCTGCTGCCGATCCGCCCGCTGCAGGCGGCCGGATGGGAGATCGCCGCGCTGGCGCTGCTGCTCGCGTTCACCGTGCACGGCCTGTCCCAGCCGACGCGGATCACCGTCGCCGTGCTGGCCGGACTGCTGGTGGTGACGACGTCGGCGCGGATCGCCGGACGGCATTTCGCCGGTTGGGCGTGGACGTGGCTCGCGCATCGCCTGCGTCGCCACGACAGCCGCCGCGACAGCCCGGACGCCTTGCTTCGCATCGCCGGTCCGGTGAAGGTGCGTCAGCACGTCGACCGCGCGGGCAACCGCTTCGGCGTCGCCGAGGTCGACGGCGACTGGAGCGCGATCGTCCGCCTCACGCCGGGCGCCGGGGAACCTTCGACGGACGACCTGCTGGCCATCCTGCGCACGACGTTCCAGAACACGGACATCCCGCTGGCCGCCGTGCAGCTCTTGACGTGGGCGGTGCCAAGGGATTCGCGGGTGTACCGAGTGCGCTGGCTCGCGGTGCGCTACCGGCCGGAAGACGCACCGATCGCCGCCCTCGCCCGCGGCGGCGGTGAATTGGGGGCGTTGCGGAGTACGGCGAGTGCGGCGTTGAGCTTGATGGTGGCGCTGGCGGAGGCGGGCTATCCGTCGACGGTGCTGGAGGCCGGCGAACTGACCAACGAGCTGCGGGTGGCGCTGGGCGTTTCGAACGGAAACCCGGAGTCCGACGGGGATTTCTGGCGCGCGTGGAAGTGGGGTGGGCTCACGCAGACGTGCTACGCGCCGCGGTCCTCGCGCGGCCTCGCCCGGACGTTGGGGGTGGCGGTGCCGGGGGCGGCGTTCACCGCGACGTCCGCGACATTGCGGCGGACGCCGGGCGGCCGGGAGAAGCTGGAGCTGACCATCCGGGTGGGCGCGCGGGCGGAGGAAGTGCCCGTGCCGCAGGGGGTTTCGGTGGTTCCGTTGCACGGCGAGCAGGGCGCGGCGGTGCGGAGGACGTTGCCTCTCGCGTTGACCTGAGGACACCCGGCCCCGAACTCCGCATCTTGCTAGCCGTGCCCCGACAACAGGCAAAGCAGGGCGGATTCACTGACCGGACCAAGCCCGGCGAGTTCGCAGCTCGTGGGTCCGCAGCCTCGGCGCGTTCGAGGCGCGAAGATCTGTCGCCTGGCAATGTTCGCTGCCCAGATCGGGCGCGAACCGGTCACGCCCCATCGCCCGCGCGAAGCAGCCGCTCCAGCTCCGTCGCCGCCTCGCTGCTCCCCGCGTCCGAAAGCCGCTGCAGTTCCCGCAGATCGCGGTTCTCCACCGCCCGGCGGGTCAGCAGCCGTCCGGCTTGTTCGCTGCCCTCGTCCAGCAAGTCCGACAGTTCGGCCAGGTCGCCGCGGCGGTCGGCGAGGTCGGCGAGGCGGTCCAGGGCGGTCTCGTTTCCCTCGTCGGCGAGCGCGCGCAGGGTGTCGTAATCGGGCATGCGGCCAGCTTCCAACCTTGCCCCAGGGACAAGGTCAAGCGCGCATACTGGAGCCATGCTCACCATCGGCCAGCTCGCCCGCCACGCCGGGGTTTCGGCCAAGGCTGTCCGCGTCTACCACGCCAAAGGGCTCCTGCCCGAGCCCGCACGGGACGCGTCCGGATACCGCCGTTACGACGCGCAGGCGGTCATCGACCTGGCCCGGATCGTCACGCTCGCCAAGGCCGGGGTGCCGTTGGCGCGCATCCCCGAGGTGCTGAACGCCGACGAGACCGCGCTCGACCGGATCGACGCCGAGTTGCGCGATCGCATCCGGCAGCTCCAGCAGCGCCGCGCCCGGTTGCGGGACCTCGACCGGCCCGACCGGCTCTGCCTGCCGCCCGAAGCCGTCGCGTTCATGGACCGGCTGAGGCCGCTCGGGCTGTCCGAGCGGCACGAGAACGCGATCCGCGACGGCTGGATCCTCGCCTGCGCGCTGGCCCCGGACGTCGCCCGCGCCATCCTCGTCAGCCGCACCGCGTTGCTGGACGATCCGGAGTATGTCGCCGTTCTCCGCGCGTACGACGAAGCGATCGAGTGGAGTCCGGACG
Organism: Amycolatopsis sp. AA4; assembly: GCF_002796545.1. GTDB lineage: Bacteria > Actinomycetota > Actinomycetes > Mycobacteriales > Pseudonocardiaceae > Amycolatopsis. Next base: position 1,908,850 of record NZ_CP024894.1, on the reverse strand, counting down.
ATCCTCGGCTCGCCGCCATCGCCGACGCCGCGGCCGCGCTCGCCGGGCGGATGACGTTGCCGTCTGATCTGCCGGACTTCCAGAAGGTGCCTCACCAGGTCGTGCAACTGCTCGCCAACCATCTGGACAGCCCCGCTTGGCAACGTCTCGATCAGCTCGTAGCCCAGCGGATCAGCGCAGAGAAGACCGCGCCGTCGGAGCCAGGCGAAGCCGCTTCACCTCGTCGTTCGTAGCCAGCCGGCGTTCGAAAGCCCGCAACGCGGCAAGATCGGGGAACGTCCAGACCCCCACCCGGACGTTCTCCCCTTCCCGCACCGGCAGCGCGCGGAAGGTGTTCTCCGCGGGCTCGGTGACGAAGGAAGCGAAAGGTCCCGGCAAGTCAAGAGAAGCCGGGCCGATGAGCACCAAGATCCGCGACGACGGAACACCCGCCTCGACCGGCCGGGAAAGCGGAGGGAAGTCGGTTTCCGGGCGGAGCAGCAAAACGTTGTCGCTGTCCGCCATGGTCGCGTTGGCGGCGTCGCGGTGCTGCCGCCAGGCCTCGCCTTCGAGGTAGAACGCCGTCAGCGCCGCGTGCCGGGCCGCCAGGTCCGGGAAGGACCGGAACCACACGAACCGGTCCGGGTCGTCCTCGTCGCGGAATTGGCCGACGACCGTGCAGCCCGCCGCCTCCTGCGGTTCCAGCAGCTCGCGGTCGAACAGGTCGATCAGGACGTCCCGCTGCCCGGGCCGGAGGGTGTACTGGCGGAGTTCCACGACGGTCACGGCAGCGAATCTGCCACCTCGCCGAAGCAGCAGCGAGTGGCAGGACTGACTCCTTCCGCAAAATTCCTGCCGTATCCTCGCGGCCATGCGAACCGTCGCGGTAGCGCTGGTCGACGACATGCCGCTGTTCGAGCTGGCCATCGCGGCCGAGGTGTTCGGGCCGTCCCGGGCCGACCTCGCCGACCCCTGGTACGAGCTGCGGTTCTGCGCGGCGAAGCCGGAAACCCGCACCGAATTCGGCTTCCGGCAGCACGCCAGCCACGGCCTTGACGCGCTCCCGGACGCCGATACCGTGCTGGTGCCCGCCTTGCCGTACGCGTGTGTCCAAACAGGACAGTCGATCCCGGCGCACCTGGTCCAGGCCATCCGAGAAGCAGCGGACCGAGGCGCGCGGATCGTCTCGCTGTGCACCGGCGCTTTCGCGCTCGCGGCGGCAGGTCTGCTGGACGGCCGGCGCGCGGCGACGCATTGGATGTACGCCGCCACGCTCGCCATGCTGCATCCGCGGGTTCAGGTGGACGCCTCGGTGCTCTACGTGGACGACGGGCAGGTCCTCACCAGTGCCGGACGCAGCGCGGGCATCGACCTCTGCCTGCACGTCGTGCGCAGCGATCTCGGCGCGCACGTCGCCAACGAGGTCGCCCGCCGGATGGTGCTGCCCGCACATCGCGGCGGCGGGCAGGCGCAGTACGTCTCCGCGACGGTGCCGGAGACCGACGACGCCGGGCTCGGTCCGGTGCTGCACTGGGCGACGCGCCACCTCGACCAGCCGCTCACCGTCGACCAACTGGCCCGCCAGGCCGGAGTCAGCCCGCGCACGTTCGTCCGCCGGTTCCACGAGGCGACCGGGACCACGCCGTTGCAATGGCTGCTCGACCAGCGCGTCCTGCACGCCCGCAGCCTGCTGGAATCCACCGACCTGCCGATCGGCCTGATCGGCGAACGCAGCGGCCTCGGCTCGGCGGCCAATCTCCGCCGCCATTTCACGCTCCGGCTGGGGACGGCACCGACGGACTATCGGCGCGCGTTCCGCGGATGAGCCCGAGCGCGGTCACCCCGGCCGCGACGGTCAGGCCGACCGCGGTCCAGCACGCGACCGTCGCGTCGGCGGCGAGGAAAACCGTGGTCAGCACGGAGACTCCGACGGTTCCGCCGAGTTGCTGCACCGCGTTCAGCAGCCCCGCCGCCGAACCCGTCTCCGACGGGCGGACGAGCGCCAGCGCGGCGGTGAAGAACGGCACGGTGAACAGCCCGGTTCCCGTTCCGGCGACCGCCAGCGCGACCAGCAGCGGCCAACCCAGCGCGATCCCGGCGATGCCAACGGCCAGGAATCCCACGCCAGCAAAGAGAATCCGGGTACCGAAGCGCGGGACGAACCAGCGTCCGGCCACAAAGGACGATACGGCGAGTCCGATCGACCACGGCAGCAACGAGAGCCCGGCGGTCCGGGCGTCGGCGTGCTGGGTCAGTTGCAGGAACAGGACGACGACTTGGGTCAGTCCGGTCATCACGGCGAAGAACAGCACTGACGTCACCAACCCAGCGGGGAAACTCAGGCCGCGGAAGAGACTGTGCTCGATCAGACCGCCGCGAAACCGTTGCTGCAGAGCGAAAACCACCAGCACCACTACTCCGGTGGCCACGAGATAGCCGTTCCCTTGCGTGAGGAGCGGATAGACGACGAGTCCCGCGCCCAGCACGACCAAGCCGGTGCCGAGCAGGTCGAGTCGCGGCCGGGCAGCGGACCGGTCTTCCGCGAGCAGCCCGGACGCGGCGAGAACGGCGAGTCCGAGCGGGACGTTCACCAGGAACACCGCCCGCCACGACCAGGCGTCGGTCAGCAGCCCGCCGAGGACCGGCCCGCTCACCGCGGCCAGTCCCATCACCGGGCCGATCATGCCGAGCGCGCGGGCTCGGGCCGCGCCGTCGAACAGGACGCGGATCAACCCGATCGTCTGCGGGATCACCAACGCGGCCGAAGCCCCTTGCACCGCCCGGAAAACGAGCAAGAACCCAGGGTTGGTCGCGGCCGCGCACAGTGCCGAGGCGAGCACAAAACCGGCTACTCCGAACTGGAAGGTGCGGCGTCGGCCGATGATGTCGCCGAGGCGGCCGCCGGTGATCAGCAGCAACGCGAAGGGCAGCGTGTACCCGGCGGTGTAGAAGGAGATCGTGCTGGACGCGCCGCCCAGTTCGGCGTGCACCGCGGGAGCGGCGACCTGGACGATCGTGGTGTCGAGAAGGTTCATCGCTTCCGCGACGAGCAGGACTGCCAGTGCGGCCCAGCGGCGTGAGTCGTTCATGCCGCCAGCCTGGGCAGCGTCGAGGCATGATTCCAGCCACTGGCGCGAACGAGCAGAAATCTTCCACTGAGGACAGTTTCGTGCAGAATCAAGCCATGCTCGACGACCTCGACCAGGCTCTCGTCCACGCGCTCCAGATCGACGGCCGCGCCCCGTTCGCGCGGATCGGCGCCGTTCTGGGCGTCTCGACGCAGACCGTCGCGCGCCGTTACCGGAGGCTGCGCGCGGAAGCTGGACTGCGCGTCGTCGGGCTGGCCGCACCGCATCGCGCCGGGCAGACGCAGTGGCTCGTGCGGCTCACCGTCGTCCCGGCCGTCGCGCAGCGGGTCGCCGACGCGCTCGTCCGCCGCACCGACACGACATGGGTCAAACTCGCCGGCGGCGGCACGGAAATCTGCGTCATCGTCCACACCGCCCACGGCTCGACGCCGGAGCACGGCCTGCTGCTGCACGACATCCCGCGCACGACCGGCATCACCGCCGTCTCCGCGCACCAGCTGCTGCACCTGTATCACGGCGGCCCCACCGCGTGGCTAGGCCGCGCGGAAATCCTCACCGACGCCCAACGTCGTCAGCTGGAGCCCGAAACTCGCGCCACGCAGGTCGAAGCGACCGCATCCGACGAACCGTTGCTCACCGCGTTGCAGCGAGACGGCCGCCTCGGCCAGACCGAGTTGGCTAACCTCACCGGCTGGTCCGCCGCGACCGTCGCCCGCCGGATCGCCGACCTGCGCGCGGCGGAAACCCTTTATTTCGACGTGGAAATCGACGCCCGGCTCTTCGGCGCGACCACGCAAGCGTTGCTGTGGATGGCTGTGGCCCCAGCCGATCTCGACGCCGTCGCCACCGAACTCGCCACCCACCGCGAACTGGCCGTCGTCGCCGCGACCACCGGGCCGACGAACCTCCTCGCACACGCCCTCTGCGCCGATCCCCCGGCCCTGCACCGCTACCTCACCCACCGGCTCGGCGCGCTGCCCGGCATCCGCTCCTGCGAAACCGCGCCGGTCCTGCGGACGCTGAAAGCGGCCAGTCCGCTCAGCCGCTGACCGCCTCGTACACCCCGGCGATCAACGCCACGAACGGCACGAGCGACAACAGCACCAGGAACTCCGAGATGTCCAGCAACCGCGACCAATACGGCGACCGCACCCCGCGCGCGACCCGCGTCGCGTAGATCAGCGACACCACCGCTGCCAGCACCAGCGCCAGCCCGGCCGCGAGCAGCGCGATCCGCTGGTCGGCCGCGATCAGCCAGAAACCCGCGGTCAGCAACGCGACAAGCCCGAAGCCGACCAGCACCAGCCGTTGCGTGCGGCCCGCGTACGCGCGCGAACGCTGGATCCACGCCGTCCCGAGAAGCGCCGCCAGCCCGGCTTCCCATGCCCCGCCGGTGGTGAGCACGATCGACGAACCGATCACGACCAGTCCGAGCGCCACCAGCAGGCTGGTGAGCAACGCCTGCGCGTACGTCGTCCGCCCGGCCATTTCCGCGCCGAGCGACGGCTGTTCGTTGGCGCGGAAGGATTCCATGTCGTCCGGCACCCGCGGCAGCGGCATCCGCCCGAGCCGCAGCGCGAGCATCGGCGCGACGGCCGCCAACGCGGTCGCCAGCACGGCCGCGACCGCCGCCGCGGCCACCGGCTTCGCCCCGGTCAGCAGCACGACGCCGGTCGCGATCGCGCCGATCCCGGCCGAACCCACGACCGCGACGAAGAACGGCAGCCGGTCGGCCACCGAAACCGCCGCCAGCACGCCGTAAACCGTCACCGCCGCGAGCCCCGCGGCAAGCGGTCCGGCAGACAGCGAGAACACCGGATGCGGGGGCAGCAAAGACATTCCGGCCAGGAACGCCACGCCCACCCCGGCCAGCGCACCGGCCGCGCCCGCGCCCGAATCGCCGTACGCCCGGCTCAGCGCACCGCCGCCGAGCAGCAGCACGATCGCGAGCAGTCCGGTGCCGATCGGCGCGAGCACGCTGCCCGCCAGCGACGCCTGGATCAGCAGCCCGCCCGCGAACAACAGCAGGGCGGCCGCCGTGATCCCGGCCCGGCGGGCGATTTTCGGCCCCCACGCGGTCGACGCGGATTCGCCGACGCTCGCGATCGAGTCGACGACGTCGTCGAACAGCAGCGGGCCGCGCGGACGTTCGCGCGGGGTCAGGTGCAGCACCTCGCCGTCGCGCACCTGCGCGGCGGCCACGGTGAGCCCGAGCGCGAGCGGCGCGCCGCCGAGCCGCGACAGCACCCAGCCCGGATGCTCGGCCGACGCCTGCCCGGCCGCGCCGGCCAGCCGGACGAGCTGCGGCACCAGTTCGGCGAACGTGCTCTGCTGCGGCAGCGCGACGTCCACCCTGGCGCGCGGGGTGACGATCGTGACGCGCCGGGTCGACCCGGCGACGGCCGGCGCGCTCACTGCTGGGACCTGGCCGCCTCGATCACCGGGGCGAACTTCGCGCTGCTCGCCTCGGCCAGCTTCTGCAGGCCCGCGTTCACCGCTTCGAGGACGATCTCCGACAGCGTGCGCGCGTCGAATTCGCGGATCGCGCGCTGGTCGATGTCGACCGAGGTGAACCGGCCGTCGCCGCGCAGCGTCACGGTCACCTCGTTCTGCCGCGAGGCGGCCTTGACCTCCATCGCCTCGACCGAGCGCTGGATCCGCTGCACCTCTTCGGTCTGCTTGCGGACCTGCGCGAGCAGCTCGTCCAGGTCCGGCACGGCATACGGTTCAGTCACCGTCGTTCTCCTTCTCCTGCGGGGTTTCCCGGCGGACGTGCACGCTGGCGACGAACTTCCGGAAGTCGGGGACGAGCGGGCGCGCGTCCCGCGGATCGGCCGTGCAGACCAGTTCCAGCACGACCCGCCCGGCCGGACCGGGCACGGTCAGGAACACCTGGATCTGCAGCAGATCCTGGCCTTCGCCGGTGCGCATCCGCAAGGTCTGGGTGCAGCCGGGCGCGGCCGGACCGCCGACCTCCTGGCGGTCGACGACGTCCAGCAACGCCATCGTACGGCCGAGCCGTTCGACGGCTTCGCCGGCGATGTCGTTCATCGGCACGGAATTCTGGCGCTGCTGGATGCCGAGCGTGATGTTCGGCGTGAACTCCGCCTTCGGATTCGGGTGCACCGCGACGAAAACCAGCCCGGGCGCGATCGGCGGGACCGGCGTCCAGCCCTCCGGGACGTCGAAGCCCAGCGGGAGCGTCACCAGATCCGCCATGGCACTCACCACGAACCCACGTACTGCACGGCGTCGTCCCAAGCCCCGCCCAGCGCGTCCGCCGCCTGGCCCGCGGCGTCGCCGACCGCGTCGATCGCCGCGCCGCCGTATTCGGTGACCGCCGCTCCGACCTTCGGCAGGTCGATGTCGATCTTCGCGCCGACGCCCGCGCCGAGGCCCAACGCGGCACCGGCCTTGAAGTTCATCTTCAAATGGCCGTTGTCGTACACGAACTGGCCGTCGAGCTGCGCGCCGATTCCATATTGGACACTCCCGCTCGCGCCGACGCCGACCCCCGCGACGTCCGCCGCGACCTGGCCCTCCAGCTTGCCGCCGGCGAAAGCGTTGGCGTGCACGCCCAGCCCGTGGATCCCCAGCTGTCCCGAAGCGCCGACCTCGCCGCCCGCGAAAGCGGAACCGCGAGCGCTGCCGTGCGCGACGCCGTAGCTTCCGCTGGTCCCGATGTCCTCCCGGAACCCCAGCTCCGCGTGGCCGGACGCCTTCGCGTCCCAGCCCTGCGAGGAGATTTTCCCGTCGTACTCCGGGATGAACCCGTCTTGCTCGTGCGCCGTCTTGTAGTAGGTGATCTCGGTGGCCCGGCCGATCGCGGTCTTCTGCTTCGGCTGCCCGAACGGCGTGTCCGCCTTCTTCGGCGCGCGGGTGCCTTCGAGTCCGTTCCAGGTCAGCTTCTTCCAGCCGGAATTGCCGAACCAGGACGGAGCCGAACGCGGCCTGTTGCGTCCGTCCAGCGTGTCGCCGTTCACCCAGGACAACGGGCCGTAGACGCGTTTGCCCAGCTTGCCCGGCTTGCTCATCGGCCCGGCCCACGGCGCGGGGAACAACTCCGCCAGCGCGTCCGAAAGCTCCTCGGCGACCTGGCCGGCCGCCGCGACCGCCTGTTCGCCCAAATCCCTTGCCGCGGCGATAAAAGCGCCCACCGCGTTCGGATCCGCCGAGCGGGCTTGGTTGATCAGCTGCGCGCCGTACTGATCGAATTGCGCGACAACCGAATCGACCCCGGAGCGCGCCCACCGCAACAGCTGTCCGGCCATCGACAACCGTTTGCCCTGATCGGCCAGCTTCGTGCCGTCTTCGGTCAACGCGTGCGCGACATCGGCCGCAGCTGTCGCGTATGCGGTGTACGCGGCACCGTCCCAGTCAGCGTGCAATGCCGTGGCAGCGTCCGCGATTTCGGTGGCTTTGCCGGTAATCGTGGACGCGTTGGTGCCGCAGCGGTTCGCCGCCGCCTCGAGCGCAGCCGGGTCGCCCGTGACCCGGCGCTGGTATTCGACCAGCACCTGCCGGTAGTTCGACAGCACCGAGCTGACGACTCCGGACGCGTCCACGGCCACCGGCTACGCGCCCTTCGCGTCGATGTCGACGTGCTGCTGGAAGTGTTTGCCCTGGTAGGTGACGTCGACATCGATGTCCACGTCCTGTCCGGCCGGAGCTTCGACCGTCGACTGCCCGGTGGTCAGGTCGGTGTGGATCACGACCTCGTGCGCACCGGTCGACTGTCCGGGCACCGAAGGCGCGGGGGCCGGAGCCGGAGCCGGGTCCACCGGAATCCAGCTGTTGCCCGGGTTGGCCCCGATCCCGGCGCCGCCGCCGGACGGCCAGCCCCCAGTGCCGCTGCCCGAAGGCCAGCCGCCGTTCGACAACGCGGGCGGCGTGTAGTTCGTGAACGACGGGCTGCCCCCGGGCACTCCCCCGCCGCTGCCGCCGATCGCCGCCTGCCCGGACGCGCTCGCGACCGGCGCGGGCAGCTGCGGCGAGCTGACCGGAGTACCCGAGACGGCCGCGTTGCCCGCCGCGCCGTTGGCGTCGGAAGAACCGTGGTGGAACAGCTTTTCGATGTCCCCGATGATCGTCGCGACCTGAGTGATCTGGTTCGCGAGATCGCCCGCGCCGAGCGCCTTCAGCAGGCCGCCGACCGCGGTGATGAATCCGCGCAGCGTCGCGCTGGTGGCGGTGGAAAGCGCGACCGCGGCCCCGTAGGTCCACCAGTTCGACATCAGCGACGCGACGGTCGGGTTCACCGCCGCGACCACCGACCGGTACGCCTCCTGCGCCGCCTTCACCAGCGTGCCCGAGACGCCGAGCAGTTCGGCGCCCTTCTCGATCACGTTGATGATCTTGGTGAGCTGGTCGAGCGAATGGGAGATCTTCTGCAGCGCCGATTCCGAGGCCCCGCCGGACCAGACCTTGCCGAGCTGGTCGGCGGCCTTGCTCAGCTCGGTGTAGAGCGAGGTCAGCTCGGCGGCCTTGTGCAGCAGGTCGAGGACGTGCTTCGCGATCTGCTCCGGCTGGCCGGTGACGATCTGCGGCAGCACGGTGATCGGGCCCCCGCCGGAAGCGGTGGCGTCCATCGCGCTGGAGTTCGGGAAGAGCATCGGACCTCACTTGGTCGGGGATCGGGGTCAGACGGAGGCGGGCCGGTACACGCTGACCTTGGCCAGTCCGCCGAGGCCCGGATCGAGCAGGCCATGGTTGTAGAGGGCGCCGCCGTCCCCGGCGACGCCGATCACCGGTTGGTGGTCGGGCAGCAGAAGCGGCTCCACCACGACGACGTCGCCGCTGTGCACGCCGCCGGGCACGTCGCCGAAAGTGCGCGCGGTGCCCGAATAGACCTCGATCAGGCCGACGCGCGCCTGGTTGTCGGCGTCGCCGGCGAGCCAGTCGTTGAAGTCCGCGACGCCGTGGAATCTCGCGTCGGTCAGCGGATGCTCGGCGAGCCTGCCGAGGTCCGCGTCGCCGAGGTAGCGCAGCACGTTGCCGACCGAAGCAGGTTCGCCGGGTGCGCCCGCGCTGTCGGTGATCGCCGCCGCGGCCAGGTGCGCCGCGTGCGGGGTCCCCCAGATCGAGGTCAGCGACGGCGCCGAGTTTCCCCCGCCCCCGCCGTAGCCCTCGGAGACTGCTTCGTCGGCGCTTTGGTAGGCGTCCGCGCTGTGCTTGACCAGGCCGTTGATCTCCTGCAGCAGCTGCAGCAGCGAGCGCACCGCAGTCACCTGCTGAGAGTGCAGCGCCTCGTTCGCCGCCGCGACGACGCTGCCGAAACTGGCGAACGTCGTCGGCTGCAGCACGAGTTTTTCCAGGTCCGCGACGGCGTTGATGCCGTGGGCGATGATGCCGCCCACGTTGCCGACGGTGGAGCGCATGGCCTCCGGCTCGGCCCGGTACTCGCCGGTCGTGCCCATGGCGCTCCCTCCCGGTCTCCCGCGAACGACGCACCGGTGCGGAGCGTCTGCGCAGAGCGTAAGTTCGCGCCGCCGGGCGAGCGGACGGCAAAAGTACCCACCGCGACCGGGCAACCGGCGGCCAAAATACGGGGCATGAGTGCCCCCCGCGACCGCCTCGGCCTGCTCGGCGAGCAGCCTGGGGAGATCATGCTGCAGTCCCCGCCGATGCTGCCCAAGAGCGGCTCCGGCGGCGTGATGCAGCTCATGATGTTCCTGCCGATGATGCTCGGCATGGGCGCGATGTCGTTCGTCTACATCGGACGCGACGGCGGGGTGATGACCTGGATCTTCGGCGCGCTGTTCGTCACCGCGATGGGCGGCATGATCGTGATGTCGCTCGGCCGCGGCGGCATGGCGAAGAAGGCGCAGATCAACGAGGAGCGCCGTGACTACCAGCGATACCTCGCGGGCCTGCGCACGCGGGTGCGCGCGGTCGCGGATTCGCAGCGCGCCACGCTGATCGCGCAGCAGCCGGATCCGGCGGACCTGTGGGCGTACGTCGAAACCGACCAGCACTGGGACCGCCGCCGCGGCGACCGCTCGTTCGCGATGGTGCGCGCGGCCACCGGTCCGCAGCCGCTCGCGACGCCGTTGCGCGCGCCGCAGATCGCGCCGCTGGAAGAGCTGGACCCGGTTTCCTCCACCAACCTCAAGCACTTCATCCAGACTTTTTCGACGGTCGAGGGCCTGCCGGTTTCGATTTCGCTGCGTTCGTACGCGGCCGCGACGCTGTCCGGCCGCCGGTTCGACGTGCTCGGGATGACGCGTGCGGTGCTGGCGCAGCTGGTCACTTTCCACTCCCCGACCGATCTGCGCGTCGCGTTCTGCGTGGCCCCGGACCGTTCGCACGACTGGGATTGGGCGAAATGGCTGCCGCACGCCACCGCGCCGGTGCTCGCCGACGCGACCGGGCCGCGGCGGTTGTTCGCGGACAACGCCGCGGAACTGGCGCGGTTGCTCGGCCCTGATCTCGGCGACCGCCCGGCCTTCTCGCGGCGTGGTGCGTCGGCGGACCTGCCGCACCTCGTGCTCGTCGTCGACGGCGGCGACTCCCACGGCGAACCGCGCCTGCTGGCCGAAGAAGGCCGGTTGGGCATCACGGTGCTGGAGATCGGCGGCGACCAGCCGCGCGCGACGTCGACCGACCGGCTGCTGAGCCTGCACGTCTCCCCGGAACAACTCGGCATGGTGGTGCTCGACGGCACCGAGGCGCGGCTCGGCTTCCTCGGCACGCCGGACCGGCTCGACCACGGCGCGGCCGAAGCGCTCGCCCGGATGCTGACGCCGCTGCACCAAGGCGGTGCCGTGGTCAGCGAACAACCGATGTCCTCGACGTTCGGCCTCGCCGGACTGCTCGGCATCGGCGACCCGCGCGACACCGACCCGACCGTCACCTGGGCCCCGCGCCCGGCACGCGACCGGCTGCGGATTCCGCTGGGCGTCAACCCCGAAGGCCGTCCGGTCGAACTAGACCTGAAGGAATCCGCCGAGGGCGGCATGGGTCCGCACGGGCTGGTGATCGGCGCGACCGGGTCGGGCAAGAGCGAACTGCTGCGCACGCTGGTCACCGCGCTGGCCGTCACGCATTCGTCGGAGAAGCTGAACCTCGCGCTCATCGACTTCAAGGGCGGCGCGACGTTCGCGGGCATGACCAACCTGCCGCACACCTGCGCGGTGATCACGAACCTGTCCGACGACCTCGCGCTCGTCGACCGCATGGCGGACGCGTTGAACGGAGAATTGCTGCGGCGGCAGGAACTTCTGCACTCGGCCGGGAATTACGCGTCGGTGCGCGACTACGAGAAGGCGCGCGCGGACGGCACGCCGCTGCAGCCGTTGCCGTCATTGCTGGTGATCATCGATGAGTTCTCCGAGCTGCTGTCATCGCGGCCGGAGTTCATCGACCTGTTCGTCGCGATCGGCCGACTCGGCCGTTCGCTGGGGATCCACCTGCTCCTGGCGTCGCAGCGGCTCGAGGAAGGCCGCCTGCGCGGGCTCGACTCGCACCTGTCGTACCGGATCGGCCTGCGGACGTTCTCCGCCGCGGAAAGCCGTGCGGTGCTGGGTGTCGCCGACGCATACCAACTGCCGCCGGTACCCGGTTCGGCCTACCTGAAGTCCGACAACGACACCCTGATCCGGCTCAAGGCCGCGTATGTCTCCGGCGAACTCCCGCCGCGCAGCCGCATCGTGCGCTCGGACGGACAGCAACTCGGGGTGCTGCCGTTCACGCTGGGTCCGGTCGAAGTCCCCGTCGCCGAACAGCCCGCCGCCGAAGCCGCGGAGAAGGGCACCGGCGAGACCATCATCGGCGCGATGCTGTCCCGTTTGGAGGGACGCGGCCCGGCCGCGCACCAGATCTGGCTGCCGCCGCTGGCCGAACCGCCCACTTTGGACCAGCTGCTGCCGCCGATCGGCGAAGACCCCCGCCGCGGTTTGTGTCCGCTCGGCTGGGGCGGCAACGGCAAGCTGACCATCCCGGTCGCGTTGGTGGACAAGCCTTTCGAACAGCGCCGCGACATGCTGTGGGCGGATTTCTCCGGCGCGGCGGGCAACGCGGTGATCGTCGGCGCACCGCAAAGCGGCAAGTCGACATTGATGAAGGACATCGCGGCGATGCTCGCGCTCACCCACACCCCCGCCGAGGTGCAGTTCTTCATCCTGGACATGGGCGGCGGCGCGCTGGCCCCGATCGCCGGCCTCCCGCACGTCTCGGGCTACGCCACCCGCCGCGATCCGCAACGCTGCCGCCGGGTCGTCGCGGAACTCGTGACATTGCTGGAACAGCGGGAAGAATTCTTCGCCGCGCACGGGATCGAGTCGATGGCCGCCTTCCGCAGCCGCCGCGGCGAGTTCGCCGAAAGCAGCGACGACCGCGAGTTCGGCGACGTGTTCCTGTTCGTGGACAACTGGACCACCATCCGGTCCGAATACGAGCGGCTGGAAGAGCAAATCACCGCACTGGCCCAGCGCGGTCTCGGATTCGGCATCCATGTGCTGGTCTCGCTGAACCAGTGGATCGGCGCCCGCGCGCAGCTGCGCGACGCGATCAGCACCCGCTTCGAACTGCGCCTCGGCGACCCCGCGGACTCGTCGATCGACCGCAAGATCGCGCAAAACGTCCCCGCCGACCGCCCCGGCCGCGGCCTGACGGCGGACAAACTGCATTTCCTCGCTGCCCTCCCGCGCATCGACTCCGACCAACGCCCGGAAACCGTAGGCGCCGGCGGCCTGGACCTGGTCCGCCGGATCTCGGCGTCCTGGACCGGCCCCCGCGCCCCCCAGGTCCGCCTGCTGCCCCCAGAAGTCCCGCTGGACTCCCTCCCCGCCGCCCCGCGCGGCCGGATCACGTTGGGCCTGGCCGAATCCACCCTGCGCCCGGTCCACCTGGACTTCCGGACGGACCCGCACTTCCTGGCCTTCGGCGACGTCGAATCGGGCAAGAGCTCCCTGCTGCGTGCCCTCATCACCGGCATCTGCGCGACCAACACGCCCGACGAGGCCCTGATCCTGGTCGGCGACTACCGCCGGGGCCTGCTGGGCGTCGTGGACCAACCGCACCTGCTCGGCTATGCCGGCGCCGAGAACACGTTGACCGACCTGGTGAACCAATGCGCGACCGCGATGCGCAACCGCCTCCCCGGCCCGGACGTCACGCCGGACCAACTGCGCAACCGCTCGTGGTGGCGAGGCCCGGACCTGTACGTGGTGATCGACGACTACGAACTGGTCGCGACCGCCGGCCGGAACCCACTGCTGCCCCTGCTGGAATTCCTGCCGCAAGCCCGGGACATCGGCCTGCACCTGATCCTGGCCCGCTCCTCCGGCGGCGCCGGGCGGGGCCTGTACGAAGCGGTGATCCAGCGGGTGCGGGAATTGGGCTCGCCGGGGCTGGTCATGTCCGGCGGCAAGGAGGAGGGTGCACTGCTGGGCGATGTGAAGCCTTCGCCGCAGCCCGCCGGCCGGGGGACGCTGGTTTCGCGACGGCATGGGGTGGAGTTGGTGCAGGTGGCGTGGACCAAGCCGGTGGAGGACTGAGCAGGACTCGGGTCGCGAGCCAGGTCCTCTCTCAAGGCAACCGCGGATACAGCACTTCCCACCGCGCCACCACAGCCCGCATCTCCGGATCCGCCAGGTACTCACGCAGCACACCGGCAATCTTGATCAACTGCTTGACCCGATGCATCCGAGCGATCTCCGGCGTGGACCGCTTCGTCCACTCCGGACTCAGCCGCGCGCACTCGTCGATTCGCTCCGGGGTCACCACCGCCATGATCCGCCGGACGGCATCCTCTGGACCATACCGCTTGTCCGGCAACGAAAACCCGAACTCGACGAGCCAGATCGACAGGAACAGCTGCCGGTCCAGCACTCGGTCCGCCCCGATCACCTCGCACGTCTCCACGAACGAAAGCACGTCGCAGGCGGTGCGCAGATACAGCTCCTTCTCCGCCTCCGACCATGGCGGATCGTCAGTCCCGTCCGGGCCGAGTTCGGCTCGCAATCCGTTCAACAGCAGCCGCAGGAACTCGCTCCAGCCGTCTCGGTTGAGTCCTTCGGGCAACTGCCCGCCGCCGATCCACCAGGCGAACCGCTCCCGGTGCGACATCCCGGCCACCGGCTCGAGCACCGGCCACGTCCAGCCCGTCACCGGGGCATCCTCCGCCCGGCGGTGCGGAGGTCGATGTCGAAGACGCAGCTCACTCTGCCACCATCCCGTCCAACTCGTTGAGGTCCACCGCGAAGCCGGAGCCGTCGTCGTGCGGAACCGCGTCCCACAACGACTTCGCGGTCCGCCACACCGCCGTTACTCTCGACCACTCGACTTCGCCGCTGAGTGTCAGCGTCACCAGCGCATCAGCCGCGCCCGTCCGGTCCGGCCCCGCCTCCGCGATCAGGCCCGCGAGCAACGGCGTCCCCGCCGTAACCTCGAGCTGAAACCCGACGTCCGCGGACACCCAACCCTCGCCTTCCCAACGATTCTCGACGGGAAGCGTCGCTGTCAACGCTTCGAACCCGGCAGCGGCACTGAGCCCGCCAGTCCGGCAGTACAACCGGATCTCGTACGCCATCACGCGAGCCGATGCAGGGCCGCACGCACTTCGGCGAGCAATTCCTCGTCCGTCGGGTCGCCCGGCTCGCGCAGCGCGGGGTCGATCGGATAGTCCTCCAGCACGAAGAAGAGATGGTTCAGCACCTTCCCGAGCGGGCCCCGCGATCTCTCGTTCCGTTCCAGGGAAAGCATCCGAGCGGCATACCACGTCCTCGCGAACTCCGGACCGGTCACTTCCCCGCGGACGAACGACTCCATCGCAGCCAACCGCCGTCCCACCCCGGATTCCGCGGGCGCCTCGCTCCGCTTGGCCCAGGAATGCTCCACCGGCCGGTACTTCGCCGCGATGCCGGGCAGTTCCGGATACTGCTGAACCAACTGCCGTGCCGCCCGCCCGAACCGGGCCCGAGCGTCGTCGACACCCCCGGGCACGGCACCGGCGAGGAACAACCGGGTGCCTGCCACCAGCACATATCCCCCGCCGCTGGCTAGCACCGCACCGGAAAAGTCGGGCACGACGAACAGCACTGAACTACCGCCCGTCAACGTGGAACCCACCGCCAGCCGCTCGGTCGCTGCCCCCGGTTCGAGACCGCAGCGCAGCACCTCGGTCGCGCCGACAAACCTCGCCGCGGTGCGCAACCGGGCCAGGATTGCGTGGTCCACTCCGGACGGAGCGGCGATCGGAGCGACGGATTTCCCTTCCTCCGCAAGCCATTTGTCGGCAAAGCGACGCGCCCCGGAAAGAACAGTCCCGCCGGGCCACGCCAGCACGTCGGCGATCCGGCCGGTGAAGTCCACGACGCTCAGTCTACCGGGATTCCGTCGGAAATTCCGCGAACCGGATAAACCCGCTCAATCGCCCTCAACCCAGCCACCACCTCCGCCAACTGCGCGTACTCAATCCCCTCGATCCGGAACGACAACCGGTTCCCGCTGGAATGATCCGCGACCGCCACGCCCTCCGCCTCGACCCGTCCGTCCGGCGCCACGGTCACGGTCAGCTCGAGCCATTCCTCCATTGACGTCAGCCGCGCGCTGCCGCCGGACTCCGGGCACGCCGCCAGTTCCCGCCGGAACTCCCGCAGTTCATCGGCCCGCAATCCGGCGGCCAATCGCGTGGTGAACCCGCCCGAGACGATCTCGATCGGGCTGACCAGCCAGTTCCCGTCCCAGAAATCGTCCGCACCGGGGTGCATCCGCCCGTGCACGGCGATCACCAGCCGGTCCCCGCTCGCCGCGCCGAACGTCACCGTGTGCATTCCGCTCCCAGGTATCGCCGCCAGCTCTGCCCCGAAAGGTACCGGCGTCCCGAACGCCGGCTCCGCACCCGGACTACCCGCGCTCACCCGTCCGGAGCAAGCCGCCGGCGGCGTGACACCGACGGCGCCTCCGCGAAACGTGGATCGAAGACCGACTTCCGTAGGTTACCGGATTTCCACATGCCGCCTACGGTCGGGAAATCACCACCGAGCCGGAGGGATTTTCCATGCGTTACGCGAAAGCGGCGGCGGTAGTCGCCGGGGCGGCGATGGCGTTCGGAGTCGGGGCGGCGGTCCCGGCCAGTGCCGACACGCACATCATCGGCGGCGACACCGTGAAGTCGGCCCCGTGGGGCGCTCAGGTGTTCTGGGACGACGTCACCGACTACGGCGGCTTCGAATGCTCCGGCACGATCATCGCCTCGCAGTGGGTGCTCACCGCGCAACACTGCCTGAACAAGGGCGGCATGCACGTCAAGGTCGGCGACGTCGCGCTGGGCCAGGGCACCGAGGCCGCGGTCGACGAGCAAAAGGCCTCTCCCAACGGCGACATCGCGCTGCTGCACCTGAAGTCCGCAGTCGACGCGACGTACCTGAAGCTCGCCGACAAGGACCCGGAAACCGGTGCCACCAACCAGATCTACGGCTGGGGCCGCACCAAGGACCAGAGCCCGCCCTCGGACACCCTGAAAACCGCGGACGTCCAGGTGACCGGCGAAAGCACGGACGCCTTCAACGGCAAGGCAATAGCCAGCAAGGGCGTCACCGGCTCCTCCTGGCACGGCGACTCCGGCGGCCCGCAACTGGCCGACGGCGTGCAGGTGGGCGTCTGCTCGACCGGCGAAAACTCCGGCAGCGACGAACACGGCACCCAAAACTACGCCAGCGTCGCCAACAGCCGCGACTGGATCAAGCAAACCGCAGGCGTCTAAATAACCCAACGTCCGTGAAGGGCTCCTTGAGGGAATCTGATTCCCTCAAGGAGCCCTTCACGGCGTTTAAGAGCCCCGCGAAACCATCCCCCGCAATGCCCCCTTGTCCGGCTTCCCAGACGCCGCAACAGGAACCTCCCCCACCACGGTCACCGAAGCCGGAACCGCCCCCTCGCCCAGTTCCGCGGCGACCGCCTCCCGCAACCGCACCGGATCAGGCACGCACCCAGGCGCGGCAACAACAAACGCGTGCGCCGCCTCTCCGGTCCGCTCATCCGGCACAGCCACGACGTACGCCTGATCCACCTCGCGATGCGAAGCGAGCACCCGCTCGATCGGCCCGGTGTAATGAATCACCGCGTTGACGATCACCACATCCCGCGCGCGCCCGGTCAGATACAAAAACCCGCGCTCGTCCAACCGCCCGATGTCCTGCGTGCGAACCCATCCGTCAACCAGCACCGAACGACTCGACGCGGGATCCCCCCAGTACCCCGCGAAAACCCGAGCCGCACGAACGAAAACCGCCCCGGAAACCCCCGCGGGAACCACGTGCCCGACAGCGTCCCGGACCTCCACCGAAACACCGTCGCAAGGCAACCCCACCGAAGCGATCGCCTCCGGATACCAATCGACGTCCTCTCGGTACAACACAGTCAATTTCCCGGTCTCAGTCTGCCCGTACCCCTGCCGCAACGCCGACCCGATCCGCTCGAACCCCTCAGCCAGCAACCCGGGCTCCACCGGCGACCCAGCCACCGTCAACGCCCGCAACGAAGAAAGATCCACAGCTTCCCGCCGCAAAACATCCAACATCCGATACAGCCGAGGAACCGTCACCAACGCCGCAGTAATATCCAACCGCGGCAAAATCCAAGGAAAGTCCGGTGCCCCCTCCGGAATCACCGCCGTCCCCCCAGCAAGCAAACAGGCTTGCAAATGCAACACCATCACCGCACTGCTCAATGTCCCGAACAGCAAAAACCGCCGATACTCCCCCTCCGGCGTCTCCCCGCGCTGCTCGATCCCGAACTCCCCCAACGCATCGAACCGATACGCCACCCCCTTGGGAAGCCCCGTGCTCCCGCTCGTGAACACCACCCACCCGATATCCCCAGCACGACCGCAAGGCACCGGCTCCTCATACGCCCCAAGCAGTTCCGCCCCGACCCGCAGCACCCGAACCCCAGGCAGCTGAAACGAATCGGAATCAGTCACCACCACCGCGACCCCGTCCAGCACCGCCGCCAAATGCGCCGCGGGCAACCCCGCCCGCACCCCCACCGCCCGCGCCCCCAGCGTCTGCACCGCGATCTGCGCGGCCCACCCCTCCGGCGTCACCCCGGTCGCGATCCCGACCCCGTCCCCGGCCCGCACCCCGGCCGCCCGCAGCCCGGCGGCGAACCGGCCCACCAGGTCCAGCACCTCGCCCCGGCGAACCCGCCGCTCCCCGTGCTCGAACGCGACGTCGTCCGGCGCGCGCCGCAGCGAATCCAGCAGTTCCTGGGGAAATACCATGACCCCGCCCTCCCGTCGGGCCAGCCACCCGCGACTGGCCCGGCAAGAGGTACCGGAGAGATCTCAGAATCCTCTCAGCGCATACCGTTCAGCGGGAACCCGCACGGCCCACAAGCCGCCCAGCGCCACCACCGCGACCAAGCCGAAAGTCGCGGCCAGCGTCCAAAAGTCCGGCCGCACAATCGACTGTCCGCGCACCGCCTGCCACGCCGTAACAATGATGACCCCCGCGTACCCGACCGCACCGGTCCACACGAGCCGCCGCCGCACGAGTTCGTTGGACAGCACCGGACAGCGCCGCGACAACGCGACCAACGCGAGCGCCAGCAGCGGCAACGCCTGAATCGCGTGGATCCCCACGAAATGCGTGATCCGCATGTCCCCGCCGACCGTGCTCCAGCCCAGCAGCGGCAGCCCCGGCCCGCCGTCCTCGAGACCGACCGTGTGCCCGCCGATCATCGACGGTTTGCCGCCGCCGTCCAGCACCTGCTGCTGCGCCGGGCTGGCCGAAAACATCGCCAAAGCCAGTCCCATACCGCCCGCCGCGAGCGCGGTTCCCCACCGCAGCGCGGACGTCAGCGCGCGGTCCGGCAGCTTTTGGAACAGCAGCAGCACGGCCACCGCCGCGGTCGCGCCCCACGCGGTGAACGCGCCGGTGGCCAGGATGTTGCCGATCGTCACGTCGGCCGGCGTCGCGTGGTTGAAGTGCAGCGGACGGTCCCGCAGCAGCACCTGCCACACCAGCAGCGCCATGTCGGTGCCTATGCCAACCGCGAACACCGTGCCCATCCACCAGCCGGCCCGGCGGCCCCGCCGCACCAGCGACAACAGCCACGCCAGAGTCGGTGCGTACAACGCCACCGAAACCGCGAATTTGAACGGTTTCGCCCACAGCGGCGCGTTGACGAGCGTGCGATCATCCAGAAGCAGCCCGAACACGCACACGACGAGCAGCACCGCCATCGCCCCGGCCAGCACGCCGAGCGGCCGATGCAGCCGGAACAGCCGCGATCCCCAGGAAGTCATGGGATCAGCCTGGTCGCGGGCGGGGCGCCGGGCACTGGCGTCGTCCCCCGTTTCCGAGGTAGGGCCCGCCTCACCTGTGGGTAATAGTGCCGTCAAAGCGACCGGCAGTTGTGCCGTTTGACCACACCCGCTCTTTTTCTAGCGTGACATTCACACCGCGCGGCCCGCCGCGCACCGGGATTTTCCACGAGAGGGAAGGAGGTGGCCCGTCAGATGTCCAGTCCGGGATTCCAGGCAGATTCCGCTGCCATGACGCGCGCCGTCCAGGGCTTCGAGGAAACCGCTTCGAACGCTAAGACGACCATGGCCAGCTTGGAGTCCGAGCTGACCGAGACGCTGCGGAACTACAAGGGCGACCAGGCGGTCGCGTTCTGGGACCTGCAGCGCCGGCTCCAGGAGAAGATGGGCGCCGCCGTCCGGGAGCTCGACACCATGTCGCAGCTCGTGCACACCAGCCACGCGAACTACAACGCGGGCGACTCCGACGTGCACCAGAGCTTCCAGAGCGTCAGCCACACCGTCGAGGGCAACGTGATCCCTCGCCTCAACCCCTGAGAGAGGACAAGACACCATGGCTGACGTCGTAGAAATCAGCTTCGGGGCCCTGCAGCACAGCTCCGCGTCGCTCGCCGCCAAGGCGAAGGCGCTGACCTCCCAGCTGGAGCAGCTGCACCAGAACCTGCAGCCGATCACCCAGACCTGGTACGCCTCGGGCAGCTCCGCCGGTGAAGCGGCGCGCGCGTCCGAGACCCGGCTCCGCCAGGCGACCGCCGACATCGTCGCGATCATCGCGCAGTTCGGCTCCAAGGTCGGCGACGCCCACGATCTCCAGCACCAGCTGGAGAACCGCAACCAGGGCCTGTTCGCCTGATCCGGCCCCGACGCCGGCCGTCCGGGGCGGGCCTACCCCCCACCCGCTCCGGACGGCCGGCTTTCCCGCGTCCTGCCGCACGAGAGGTCACCGGCCGATGCCCGACCAGTCGTACTACGTCCACCTGGAATCGCTGACGGACTTCGTCCGGGAGCTGGAAACCCAGATCCACGCGATGTCCCGGCCGAACGACTTCCTGCGCACCCTCGGGGAGCATCCGCTGCTGTTCGGGGAGTTCGGGGAAGCCGCTTCGCTCGCCGACGCCCACCGCGCCGCGGTCGCCGAGATGCAGGGCCTGCTGGAGCAGGTCCGCGGGGCGATCACCTTCGCGCAGGACGTCACCACCACCGTCGCCGACGGATACGCCCAGGCCGACCAGTCGGTCGCGGGCGACCTGCACCGCTCGGGTCAGCAGACCGGTCTGCTCGACCCGCTTTTCTCGTTGCTGGGCCTTGATTCTTCAGGGGGTAAGAACGCATGAGCGGGCCTCGCACCAACTTCGCCGGATACACCCACCAGCAGCTCTACGCGATGCTGCAGGCGGGCGACCCGACCACCGCGCGCGCCGCGGCCGAACAGTGGAACTCGGCCTCGCGCGGGCTGTACGACCAGGCCGAGAACCTGTCGGACCAGCTCACCGACTTCTCCAGCGCGTGGACCGGCGGCGCGGCCGACCAGTACCGGACGATGATGACCGACCTCGTCGGCGGCATCCGCAAGGTCGCGGTCACCGCGCAGGGCATGCGCGACATGCTGGAGGACGCCGCGGACGCGCTGGTCAAGGCGAAGGCCGAGATGCCGCCGCCGGTCGCGGTCCCGGACGTCTCCCCCGCCGACGTCGCGCTGGCGGTCAACCCGCCGCTGCTTCCGCCGGACACCCCGCCCGCCACCGTCATCGCCGCGACCCAGCAGCGGCAGCAGGCGATCGCCAACGTCGAAGCGCAGCAACAGGCCGCCAACGCCGCCGGCTCCGCGCACGCGAAGGCGATCGTGGTGATGAACAACCTCGCGACCAATTACGACACCGCCGAGGAGTCGATCCCGGTCTCGCCGAACGCGGCCGCCCCGCCGCCCAAGCCGGTCCCCGGCGGCGGCGCTGCCCCCGGCGGCGCCACCGGACCGATCGGCAACAGCCCGGACGGCGGCACCGCGGTCGGCGCCCCGGTCGACTCGCACCCGCTGCCCACCGACGGCACGCAGGTTCCCGGCTCCGAGCCCGGGCAGCACCCGACGCAGCCGTCCTCGGGCAGCCCGCTGTTCGGCGACATGTTCACCGCCGGTCTCGCGGCCGCGTCCGCCGCCGCGTTCGGCCGGTTCGGGTCGATCATGCCGAAGGTTCCGTCGTGGGCCTCGGGCGGTCCGAAGGACAAAGACAAAGACAAGGACGGCAAGGACAAAGAGCAGGACACCCCGTTGCCGGGCACGAAACTCGGCGGCGGGGCCGGTCCCGCGGGCGGGGGCGGCGGCGGGATCCCCGTCGGCGGCGGGCAAGCCCCGTCGATCGACGGCGGCGGCATTCCGTCCGGCGGCGGCCTCAGCGGTTCCGGGGAAGCTCCCGCCGCGCACTCCGGGCTCGCCGGGAACGCGCCGTCGAACGTCCTCAGCGGACTCGCGGGCGGCGCCGCCGGTGCGGCGGGCGCGGCGGCCAAGAGCGCCATGCCGATGATGCCCATGATGCCGATGGGCGGCATGGGCGCGGGCGGCGACCTGGGCTCCGGCCGCCGGATTCCCGCGTGGCTCGTCGAAACCGAGAACGTGTGGGGCCAGCAGGCTCCGGTCGCGCCCTCGGTCGTCGGCGAAGAGCCGACCGACCAGCCGTGACCGACGGCTACCGGGTCGCCCCGGCGAAACTCGCGACCGCGGCGTCCGAATTGGACACTCGCGCCGGGGCGCTCCGGACCGCGCAGCAGTCCGTGGCGGGCGAAAAGGTGCCCGCCACGGCCTTCGGCCAGCTGTCCGCGTCGTCCGGATGTGCTGCCGGGCTGGCGAAAACGCTCAGCGCCCTCGCCGCCGACGTCGACCAGCGCGTCACTCGCGTCCAGGTCCTCCGCGACGGCCTCACCGCCTCGTCGGCGGGCTACCGACGCGCCGACGAGCAGGTAGCGGCGATGTACCGCTCGCTGCTGCCCGAAGACCCGGTGCCGTCCGCCGGAAAGTCCGCTGCCAGCGGCGGATGGGCCGGAACCATCGCGGCCAACCGGATGAAGGTTTCCGACGCGCTCGCCGCCGAACGGACCCGCCTGGCCGGACTGGCCGATCCGGACGCCATCGCCCGCTCGAAGCGGCGGATCGCGCTGTACCAGAGCATTATCGACGACCATCGGCAGATCCTGCGGTTCGATCCGTCCGGCAACGGCCGGATCGCCGAACTGGTCGGCTCGATCCAGCCGGGGACGCGCAACGTCGGGCTGTTCGTGCCCGGCGTGCACACCCGGATGGACACCTTCCAGTCCTACGCCGACCTCGGCCGCAGCCTCGTCGCCGCCGACCCGAGCGGCCGGACCGCGATGGTCGTCTGGGCCGACGGCGTGTTCCCGCAGAACGTCACCACCGAGGGCGCCGAGGCCAGCTACGCGCAGACGATGGCCCCGAACCTCAAGGCGTTCGGCGACGAATTGCGCGGCCAGGTCGATGCCCAGACCGGCGGCTCGGCCACGATCACCGCGATCGGCCACAGCTACGGCGGCGCCACCGTCGGGCTGGCCGACCAGCAAGGCCTGCCCGTGGACCGGGTGCTGCACGTAGAGTCGGCGGGCATGGGACACGGCGTATGGAGGCCAGCGGACCTGCCGCCGAGCCAGGCCGGCGTGCAGCGGTACTCGATGACCGCCCCGCTCGACCCGATCGTGCTCGCCCAGGGCAACGCCGGGGCGCTGGAATGGACCGGCATCGGCCACGGTGCCGACCCGGACACCTTCCCCGGCGTCACCGAACTCACCACCGGCCGCGACGCCGCCGGAAACGTGCAGTGGGGCTTGTCCTCGCACAGCGGCGTGCTCAAGCCGGGTTCGGATTCGTGGGAGAACATCTACGGCGTGCTGACCGGAGGCCACGTCACTGAAGCACCCGTGCCGGTTCCGGCGGTGCTGCCGTGATCACGCGCGAATTGAAGGATCTGGCGGCCGAGCTGACGAACGTCATCGACAGCGTGGCGGCGGCGTTCGGTCCTCGCGCACTGCCCACAGTGGACGGTGAACTGGACTGCGATCCCGCACAGCCGGGGCATCTGGTGTGCTGGCAGTACGGGGTCCGGCTGGAGGACAGCCCGACCGCGTTGCGGGTGCTGGCCGAAGCGGTGCGGCCGACGCTGGAAACGGCGGGCTGGGAAGCCTACGACCGCAGCACTTATCGGGAAGTGATCGCGCGGTTTTCCCGGGACGGCGCGGATTTCAGCGTGCACATCGCCCGCGACGGGCGTGGGGTGGCGATCATCGGCTCGACGCGGCTCGTACGGGTCGCGGACGAGGACTAGCCCACCCGCCTCGTGCGTGTTGATTCCGGTTAGAACCGGCATACACACGCACGACGGAACGGGAGGCCACCGTCAGCTCACGCCCGAAACCGCGACGGCCGCCACCCGCGCCGTCGTCCCCGCCGGAACGCCGCCACGCCAATCCCCGCCGCAGCCGCCACCGCCACCCCGCCGAGCGCGACGACTCCCGCCGCCAGCTCGGACGTCGGCCGAGCCGGTGCCGCGGCCGGAACCACCGCGGGCAGCTCAGACCGCACCGCTGCCGCGCTCGGGCCGGGCGCCTTGGCGGGCAGGGTCGACGACACCGCGGCGTACGCGTCGAGCATTCCCCAGCCCCGGCGCGGATCGTGCGCCCCGGACGGCGGGCGGGAAGCGGTGAGCAGCAACCGGTTCACCACCTCCTCGCCCTTCATGTCCGGGTGCGCCGAACGCACGAGCGCCGCCACTCCGGCGACGTACGCCGCGGCCAGGCTCGGGTCGGTGATCGGCCAGCGGTGCGCGATCGCGCCCCCGCCGCCGGCCGACGTGCTCACCAGATTCGCGCCCGGCGCGGCGATTCCGAGGTAATCCCCGGCTTCGCTCTGCACCGACGCGCCGGATTCGTCCGTCGAACCGACCGCGAGCACGCCCTTCGAAGCGGTCGGATACGTGTGCGCCCCTTGCTGTGTGGCCGCCGCGGCCGAAATCACCACGGCACCGCGCGACTTCGCGTGGTCGAGCGCCGCGCCGAGCGCCGGACTGTCCGAACCCGCCGGGACCGCCACGAGAATCACTCCCGCGCCACGGTCGACCGCGGTGTCGATCGCGCCCGCCAGCGCGCCCGGATCGCCGCCGCCGTCCGAGGACGAGCCGTTGCTTTCGGTGTAGCGCAAGGGAAGCAGCTTCACGCCGGGGGCGACGCCGGTGAACGTGGTCTCGTCCGACGGCTGCGCGCCGACGATGCCCGCGGCGATCGTGCCGCGTCCGTCGCAGTCGGAATCCGCGGTGCCCGCGCCGCCGAGCACCTGCCCGGGCCCGAACTGCGCGTTCTGCTTGTCGACGCCGGTGCCGATCACCGCGACGGTCTGGCCCTCGCCCCTGGTCAGCGCCCACAGCCGCGGCGGGTTGACCAGCCGCTGCCCCCAGGACACCGCCCCGGTGTACGGGCCGGACGGATTCGCGCACGAGGCCGCCCCGGCCGAGGTCGCCGCGGCGGGCAGGCCGAGCACCACGAGCGCGGCCACCGCTCCGGCGGCAATTCCCCGCACCGCGGCCCCCTCCCCTTGTCGGACAAGGAGATTCTAGTGGAGAGCGGGCCGCGGCGACAGGGTTAGCGCAGGTCCATCCCGAGATCGAGAGCGGGCGAGGAATGCGTGAGCCCGCCGACGGAGAGATAGTCCACACCGGACTCGGCGTACGGCCGGGCGCGGTCGAGCGTCAGCCCGCCGGACGACTCCAGCCGCGTCTTCGGCGACACTTCGTCGCGCCGCGCGACCGCCTTCACGCACTCCTCCGGCGTGAAGTTGTCGAGCAGCACCTCGTCCGCCCCGGCGGCCAGCGCCTCGTCGAGCTGAGCCAGATCGTCCACCTCGACCTCGCACGGCAGTTGCGGCGCGTGCTCCCGGGCCGCCGCCAGCGCCGCGGTGACCGAACCGGCCGCGACCACGTGGTTGTCCTTGATCAGCACCGCGTCGCCGAGGCCCATCCGGTGGTTCACGCCGCCGCCGCACCGCACCGCGTACTTCTGCAGCAGCCGCAATCCCGGCGTCGTCTTCCGCGAATCCCGGACCGCGGCACCGGTTCCCTCGATCGCGGACACCCACGCCGCGGTCGCCGTCGCCACTCCGGACAGCAGGCACAACAGATTCAGCGCCGTGCGCTCGGCGGTCAGCAACCCGCGCACCGGACCGCGCAGCACGAGCACCGGCTCCCCGGCGACCGCGGGCGAACCGTCCTCGCGGATCGAGACCACCTCGTAGTCGGTGCCGAGAACCTGGTCGAAGACCGCCAGCGCCACCGGAATCCCGGCCACGACCCCGGCGACGCGCGGCGTCAGCTCCGCCACCGCACGGGCGTCCGCCGCAACCGTGGCCGCCGTCGTGGCGTCCGGCCCGTACCGCAGATCCTCTTCCAGCGCGGTGGTCACGACCCGCCGCACGTCGGCGACGTCCAGCCCGTCCACCACCAGCGCCTGAACGACCGCTTCCGAGAATTCCCCGCTCATGCCACCCCTTCCAACGACGTCGCCTCGACCAGCACCGGCTGTCCCGACGGGCTCAGCCGGATCAGCTGGCTCCGCCGCAGCCCTTCGTCCCGTTCCGGGAAGTCCGTCCGCACGTGACATCCCCGCGATTCCGTCCGCCGCTCCGCCGCCGCGAGCAACGCCTGCGCCACCACGGTGAGCGCCGCGTCCTCGACCGCGCTGTGCGTCCACAACGGACTGTCCGTTGTCGACAAATCGAGAGCCGAACCCGCCGCGGCGAGCCCGTCCGCGTCCCGGCCGATCGCCGCGTACCGGCTCATCACCCGTTGCAGCACATCACGTTCCGCCGCCGGCGCGACTGTCCTTTCCGGAATCCGCCCGCGCGACGGGTCCGGCAGCAATCCAGCGGCCAGATCCGCGGCGACCGCCTCCGCGGTCCGCCGCCCGACGACCAGCCCTTCCAGCAAACTGTTGGACGCCAGCCGGTTCGCCCCGTGCAAACCGGTCCGGGCCACCTCGCCCGCCGCGTACAGGCCGCGCACGGTCGAGCGTCCGTCCACAGTGGCCACCACGCCGCCGCACGCGAAGTGCGCCGCCGGGGTCACCGGGATCGGGTCCACCGCCGGGTCGATGCCGAGCACCGCGCACGCCGCGTGCACCGTCGGGAACCGCTTCGCGAACCCGGGAATGCCGGTGGCGTCAAGGAAAACGTGATCGTCGATGCCACCGGGAGCCAACAGTTGCCGCCGCGTGATCGCCGCCGCCACGACGTCGCGCGGAGCCAGATCGCCGAGCGGATGCACCCCGGCCATCACCGACGCGCCCGCCCCGTCCACCAGGGTCGCACCCTCGCCGCGGACCGCTTCCGTGACGAGCGGACACCGCCCGCGCGCGCCCGGCGTGTACAGCACCGTCGGGTGGAACTGCACGAACTCGATGTCGGCCACCGCCGCGCCGGCGCGCAACGCGAGCGCCAGGCCGTCGCCGGTCGCGATCTCCGGGTTGGACGTCGCCTGGTACAGCTGCCCGAATCCGCCGCTGGCCAGTACCACCGCGGACGCGCGCACGATCCCCGGCACGCCGTTGCGGTCGAGCACCGTCACGCCGGCCACCTCGCCCGCGGACGTGCGCAGCGCGTCGACCGCGATGTGGTGCTCCAGCACCGGAATCCGGCGTTCCCCGGCTTGCGCGACGAGCGCGCGCTCGACCTCCGCACCGGTCGCGTCGCCGCCCGCGTGGATCACCCGGAACGCACTGTGCCCGCCCTCGCGAGCCCGCGACAGCCCGCTCGAGCCGTGGTCGAACACCGCACCGTTCTGCCGCAACTCGGTGACGGCCGCCGGACCCCCGCCGACGATCGACCGCACAGCGTCCTCGTCGCAGAGCCCGGCTCCGGCGGTGAGCGTGTCGGCCGTGTGCTTCTCGATCGTGTCGCCCTCGTCGCGCTCGCCGTCGAGCACCACGGCGACGCCGCCCTGCGCCCACCGGGTATTGCCGTCGGCGACCGCCGCCTTCGTCACGACCAGCACGTGCAGCCCGAGTTCGCGGGCCCGCAGCGCCGCGGACAACCCCGCCACGCCGCTGCCGATCACGACCACGTCGGCCCGGGCTTCCCACCTCGGATCCGGTGAGGTTTTCGCCTCATCGGCGTTAACTAGGCCGCTCATTCTCCACCGCCGGGCTGCCCGATTTCGATCATCCGCCGCACCGAGGCGCGGGCCCGCGCGGCCGTCTCCGGGTCGACGTGGACCTCGTCCGCGCCCTCGGTGAGGCTCCGCAGCAGCGCGGCGGGGGTGATCATCTTCATGTACCGGCACGAGGCCCGGTCGTTCACCGCGCGGAAGTCGATCTCCGGCGCGGCCTTGCGCAGCTGGTGGATCATGCCGATCTCAGTGGCCACGAGCACTGAGGTCGCCTTGGTGTCGCGCGCCGCGTGCACCATGTCGCCGGTGGAGAGGATTTTGACCCGCTCCGGGGCCACCGCACCCTCGCCGGCCAGGTAGAGCGCCGAGGTCGCGCAGCCGCATTCGGGGTGGATGAACAGGTCGGCGTCCGGGTTCTCCTCCGCGCGCGCGGCCAGCTCGGCCCCGTTGATCCCGGCGTGCACGTGGCACTCCCCGGCCCAGATGTGCATGTTCTCGCGCCCGGTCACGCGCTTGACGTGCGCGCCGAGGAACTGGTCCGGAAGGAAGAGAACTTCCTGGTCAGCCGGGATGGAAGCAACGACGTCGACCGCGTTCGACGACGTGCAGCAGATGTCCGTCTCGGCCTTGACCTCGGCCGTCGTGTTCACGTACGAGACGACCACCGCGCCCGGGTGCTCGGCCTTCCATTCGCGCAGCTGGGCTCCGGTGATGGAGTCGGCGAGCGAGCAGCCCGCCCGCGCGTCCGGGATCAGCACCGTCTTCTCCGGGGCCAGGATCTTCGCGGTCTCGGCCATGAAGTGCACGCCGCAGAAGACGATCGTGGACGCGTCGCTGCTGGCCGCGATCCGGCTGAGCGCCAGAGAGTCGCCGGTGAAGTCCGCGATGTCCTGGATCTCCGGGACCTGGTAGTTGTGCGCGAGCAGCACCGCGTCGCGCTTGCGGGCGAGCTCCCGCACGCGGGCGGCCCAGTCGGCGTCCGCCTCGACCCCGCCGTACGGGGTCAGATCCTGGTCAAGCGTGGTGGTCATGTGTTCGGCCCTCTCGAGAATCGCCGGCCTCGGAACCGGATCGACCCCGGTTCCTCCCCAACCCGGTTTTCGCCTTATAATCGAAAACCGTGCGAAGCCATCTTAACACCCGAGCCCCCCTCGCCCACGAGGTTCTGGCGGCAGTCCTTCAAGTGCGCTCCGACACACTGCGGGTGCTGCTGTGGCGCCGAGCGCTCGATCCGCACCTGGGCCGCTGGTCCCTGCCGGGCGGCCGGCTGCGCCCGGACGAAGACGTCGAAACCTCGATCCGGCGGCAGCTCGCGGAGAAGGTCGACGTACGCCAGCTGAAGCACGTAGAGCAGCTAGCCGTCTTCAGCGCGCCCGACCGCGTCCCCGGCCCGCGCGTCGTAGCCACCGCGTTCCTCGGCCTGGTCCCCTCCGACGTCGACCCGGCCGTCCCCGAGGACACCGAGTGGCACGACGTGAACGCCCTGCCCCGCACCGCGTTCGACCACGAGGCGATCGTCCTGCGCGCCCGCGACCGCCTGCGCTCGAAACTGAGCTACACCAACCTGGGTTTCGCGCTGGCCCCAGAGGAATTCACCATCTCCGCGCTCAGGGGTCTGTACTCCGCCGCACTCGGCTACAAAGTGTCCGCGACGAACCTGCAACGCGTGCTCCAACGGCGTGGTCTGCTGGTCCCCACCGGCCACACCGCGCCCCCCGGCCGGACCGGCGGACGACCTGCGGCGCTCTTTTCTTTCGCCGCGAAAGACATGCACATCACCGACCCTTTCGCGGTACTGAAGCCTCCTCCGCGCCGCTGAACACGAACTGCGCCGGGGCTCCGCAGCCCGTACCGTGGACGCCGTGACCGAGCCAGAGCAGTGCCCCAGCGGGACGGCGACCCTGCCGTTGTTCCCGCTGCAGACAGTGCTGCTCCCCGGTACTCACCTGCCGCTGCATATCTTCGAACCGCGCTACCGGCAGCTCACCGCGGACCTCGTCACCGGCACCGTCCCCGAGCACGAGTTCGGCGTCGTCGCCCTGCGCGCCCCCCTTGTCCGCGAGGTCAGTGGTCTGGACCACGTGTACAGCGTCGGCTGCAGCACGATCCTCCGCGAAGCGAAACGCCTCCCCGACGGCCGCTACGACGTAGTCACGCGCGCCGCCCGCCGCTTCCGCCTGCGCGAGTTGCACCGAGCGTCCGCGCCCTACCTGATGGCCGTGGTCGACTGGCTCCCCGACACCCCAGTCCCGACCGCAGCGGAGCCAACGGCGCGCCAACTGGCCGACGTAGCGCGCGCGGCCCACCAGCGATACTGCGAAGCCGCCTGGCACGCAGACGACTGGCACCCACCCCACGACGACGCCGACCTGGGCGAACTCGCCTACCAACTAGCCGCCGACTGCCTCCTCCCCCTGGAGGACCGGCAGTTGCTGCTGGAAGAAACGCACCCCCTGCGCCGCCTGCGCATCGTCTGCCGCCTGCTCACCAGAGAGGCCGGTTTCCTGGAAACCCTGGGCGCGGTCCCGCTCCCGCCCACCGAACTGGCCACCTTCACCAAGCCCGCAGACCTGAACTAGCCCCCTCGCGCTAGCCCACCGTCCGTGAGGGCCACCTTCACGTACTCAGAGTCCCTCAGGGTTCCCCTCACGACCCTCCGCCGGACGTGAAGGGCTCCTTGAGGGAATTAGATTCCCTCAAGGAGCCCTTCACGGACCGCTCCCCGCCGACCCCGCCGGGATCCCCCAATGTGGCATTGGGTGCGTCAGATGCACCGAACGCCACATTGGGTGCGTCCCATGCACCCAATGCCACATTGGGGCGCTACCCGCGACCCGCCCGCCGCCCCACTCAAAGCAACCACCCACCCAAGCCGCGCAACAAACCGCCGCCAGTGCACCCAAACACCCGGGGGCACCCACCCCTCCCCCAACCCCGATACAAAGCCGCCCTGCGGTTCGGGGGTGCTTGTCAAGGCATCTTTCCCGCCTTGACAAGCACCCCCGAACCGTCAGCACAATCAAAAATCGGGGTGCCCCAAGCAACCCAAGGAACGGCAATGTCGCCCCCCAGGGCGACGAGCCGAGACAGCGATCTCACCCCAACCGCCGCCCCAAATCCTCCCGCCCATTCCACGCCGTCATCAACGCATAAACCAGACACGTCACCAACGGCGCGGCCAACACCACCCACCCGGACTCGATCCGAGGCGCCTGCTCAATCACCGCCCCCAACGCAGGCGGCGCATCCACCGAATACTTCGAATTCGCGAACGCGGGCCCCATCTGCGTCCCCAGCCAGGCCGCGACCAACGCCCCACCAGCAGCAGCCACCAGCACCACCGGCCCCCGCCGCTCCCGCAGCAACCACACGACCAGCCCGATCAGCAACCCGCCAGCCATCGCGAGAAACCCGAACACCGCCAGGTCGTCGAACCGATGCCAGCTCTCCAGCTCCAAAGGCGCCAGCTGCCCGTTGGCCCCGATCACCCGCACCCGCTCCGCCGGAGCCAGAAGAGACCACAACCAGCCCATCGGAATCCCGAGCAACGCAGCAGTGGACAACACGCTCACCGCAGGAAGAAGATCCGCCTTCACCACCACTCGCGGCCGCCGCGCCGGAAACAACACCGGCACCGACCACCCCTCAGCCGCCGCCGAAGACCGATGCGCCGCCTTGCCCGCGGAATCGACCACCCGAGGCTCCCTTCCCTACGCGTGCGTTCCCTGCGAGTGTGCGGGACTGAGAGTAACCGGTTGCGAAGTGTCTGATTGCCGCGACTGGCGTCACGGCGGAGAAATCGCCTTCACCCGGTTTCTCGCGTCAGGCGAAGCCCCCGAAGCTACTTCTGCGCAGAAGCCGCAGCAGTGAAGTCCTCCGGATCGAACTCCCCGCCGAACCACGGCGACAACCCCCGCCGAGCCTGCTCCACGAAGGCGTCCCGATCCGCCGCCCCCAGCCCGGCAGGCAGGACGCCCAGCAACGGAGCCCCCGCCGCGACCGGCAAATCCCGGAGATTCTCCAGCGCCGCCAGATCCGGATCAGCGGGCCAGGACCCGATGATCACCCCCACGATGTTCAGCCCGCGCTGGGTAGCCACCTCAGCGGTCAGCGCGGTCGTGTTGAGCGTCCCCAGCCCGGCTTGCGCGACGAGCACCACCGGCGCCCCCAGAGACCACGCGACGTCCGCCAGCGTGCTCCCCTGCGAGTCGAACCGGACCAGCATCCCGCCCGCGCCCTCGACCAGCGTCAGATCGTGCGCCGCGTCCAGTTCGCTCGCCGCGGCGGAGATCTCCCCCGGGCCCACCGTCGGGAGCCCGGAGCGCCGGGAAGCGGCTTCCGGCGACAGCGGATCCGGGTACCGCCGCAGCTCCCGGATCGTCAGGTCCTTGCCTGCCAGCCGAACCACCTCGGCGAGGTCGCCCGCCTCGCCGGGGACCACGCCGGTCTGCGCGGGTTTCAGCACCGCGACGCGTTGTCCCTGCGCGAGGGCCAGCGCCGCGATCGCCGCGGTGGCGACCGTTTTGCCGACGTCGGTGCCAGTTCCGGTTATCACGAGCGTCGTCACGAGCCATCAAGATATTGCCGTGCTCCCCGATGTCAACACTCGGGGTTCCCTCGCGCGCACCCGGAGGCGCGCGCGAGGGCCCGGGTCAGCCGGCCGGGGCCGTCGCGGGCGCTCCCGCGGCCACGAACTCCCCCTTCGCCGGGTCGGCCAGGTACACCTGCGCCGCGCCGACGTCGAAGTACAGCCCGGTCAGCGCCAGCTCGCCGCGTGCTTCGGCCTCGGCGACCAGCGGGTACTGCCGCAAATGCGTCAGCTGCTGCAGGACGTTGTGCAGCGCCAGCCGGTCCGGTTCGCGCTCCGGCCGCTCCCCGTCGAGGGTCACCGCCCCGGCGCGCTTCCGGCTCGGTTCGGCGTGCACCAGCCACTTCGCGAGCGCGGTGTCCGCGGGCGGACCGCTGGCCAGCGCGCCCATCGCCCCGCACGAGGAGTGCCCGCACACCACGATCTCCCGCACCCCCAGCACCCCGACCGCGAATTCGATCGCCGCGTTGGTCGACGGATCGGCCTGCTCGGGCGGCACCAGGTTGCCGATGTTGCGGATGGTGAACAGGTCGCCGGGACCGGACGTGGTGATCAGGTTCGGCACGATCCGCGAATCGCCGCAGGTGATGAACAGCGTGTGCGGTTGCTGCGCGTGCGCCAGCCCGCTGAGGACGTCCTTGAGCAGCGGAGCGGCCCGGCGCTGGAATTCCGTCGCGCCCCGGTGGGTCCGCTGCCCGGGCACGCGCACGTCCGCGGCCTGCCACGCCGACCACGGAGCCAGCCACCTCGGCATCGCACCGGCCGCCGCGGTGCGCCGGAGCGTCGGACGGCCTTCCTTGCCCTTCGCGAACCACGGGTGCCCGATCTCGTCGACGACCACCGTGCCGCCGGTCCGTTCATGCGCCTGCTGCCAGGCGGAAAGGCTCTCGAACGCCGCGTGGTCGAGGTAATCCGCGACCAGCTCCAGCGTCACCTTCGACCCGGCCGGAATCGTGCCGAGCACCTTCGTCAGCCGCGGCACGGACAGGAACGTCAGCACGCCTTCGACAATCACGCGCCATTCGCCGCCGTGGTGCTCGGCATGCACGCCCGACCACACGGTCCGGCGCAGCATCAGCAGCACGGCCAGCACAATCCCGGCGAGCACGCCGGTCAGCAGGTCGAACACGACGACCCCGGCGACGGTCACCAGGTAAAGCGGCAGATCGCCGTGTCGCAGGACCTGCCGCAGATGGCCGGGATTCACCAGCTTCGCGCCGACGTGCACGAGCAGCCCGGCGAGCGCGGCCAGCGGAATCGACTTCAGCACCCCGGCCAGCGCGACCACGAACACCAGCACCCACACGCCGTGCAGGACCGCCGAGGCCCGCGTGCGCGCCCCGGCCGCGACGTTGGTGGAACTGCGCACGATCACGCCGGTCACCGGCAGTCCGCCGAGCGCGCCGGACACCATGTTCGCCGCGCCCTGGCCGATCAACTCGCGGTTCAGGTCGGCGCGCGGGCCGTTCTGCAGTTTGTCGACCGCGACCGCGGACAGCAGGCTCTCGACGCTGGCGATCAGCGCGATCGTGAGCACCGCGACCGCGACCTGGCCCCAGCCGCCGTCCGGCAGCTGCGGGGTGAACCGGATCTGCAGCAGGTCGCCGGGCAGTTCGACGCGCGGCAGCGTCATCCCGGCCGCCACCGACACGAGTGTCGCGACCGCGATGGCCGCCAGCGGTCCGGGGATTTTCCTTACCGCTGAAGGAAGTTTGGGCCAGGCCAGCAGGATGGCCAGCGTCAGGACGCCGATCAGCGCGGCGGCGTCGTG
This sequence comes from Amycolatopsis sp. AA4, assembly GCF_002796545.1. GTDB lineage: Bacteria > Actinomycetota > Actinomycetes > Mycobacteriales > Pseudonocardiaceae > Amycolatopsis. The sequence continues at coordinate 1,875,006 of NZ_CP024894.1, read as the reverse complement.
GTGGGCGGCGATCTGCGCGGGCAGCTGGGCGATGTTCTCCAGCGCCGAACTCTGCGCCTTTCCGCCCAACAGCACGTGCAGCTGGCCGAGCACGATCGTGACGCCGATCCCGGCGAGCATCCCGTGCACGATCGCCGGCGAGATGGCCAGCGCCGCCCGCGCGACCCGGCTCAGGCCGAACAGGATCTGCAGCGCCCCGGCGAGGACGGTGATCAGGCAGGTGACCGCCCAGCCGAAGGTGGAGATCGTTTCGGCCATCAGCACGGTCAGCCCGGCGGCGGGCCCGCTGACCTGCAGCGGAGAGCCGCCGAGGGCACCGGCGACCACCCCTCCGACCACGGCGGCGATCAGCCCCGCGACGATCGGGGCGCCGGAGGCGAGGGCGATCCCGAGCGAAAGCGGGACCGCGACGAGGAAAACCACGAGCGAGGCGGGCACGTCGTGGCGAAGCACGGCAAGTCGTCTCATGCCGACCAGGAAACCGGCATCCCCGTGAAATGTCCGCTATGTCCCACCCTACGGAGTGGATCTTTGTCGAATAACCCACGATCGGGTTGCGTGACCAGCCAAGATCCACTACCGGCAGCCACGCCAAACCCGAAGTAACCTCAGGCCTTCGCCGCGGCGGCCCGCATCGCCGACATGATCACCGCCAGGTCGTCGTCGGTGCTGACGTACGGCGGCATCGTGTAGATCAGATTCCGGAACGGACGCAGCCACACGCCTTCGGCCGTCACCACCTCGGTCGCGACCCTCATGTCCACCTCGTGATCCAGCTGCAGCACCCCAATCGCGCCCAGCGCCCGCACGTCCACGACGTGCGGCAGCTCGCGAGCCGGTTCAAGTCCTTGCCGCAGCGCGGTTTCGATGCGAGAGACATCGGTCTGCCATCGGCCTTCGGCCAGCAACCCGAGCGAAGCATTGGCGACCGCCGAGGCCAGCGGATTTCCCATGAACGTCGGGCCGTGCGCGAGGACGGGAAGCTCGCCGCGCGCGATGCCGTCGGCGACTTCGGGAGTGCACAACGCGGCGGCCATCGTGAGGTAGCCGCCGGTGAGCGCCTTGCCGACGCACAGCACGTCAGGCGTCACGCCAGCGTGCTCGGCCGCGAAAAGCTTGCCGGTACGGCCGAATCCGGTCGCGATCTCGTCGAACACCAGCAGCACGTCGTGTTCCCGGGTCAGCTCGCGCAACGCGCGCAGATACCCGGGATGGTGGAATCGCATGCCGCCCGCGTTCTGCACGACCGGTTCCACGATCACCGCGGCCAGTTCGTCCGCGTGCTGCTCGAGCGCCTTCGCCAGTTCGTCCACATAGGACTCATCGACCGGGGTATCGAAGCCGGAAGGCGGGGCCGGCACGAAAACCTGCTCCGGCAGCACGCCGCGCCACAGCGAATGCATGCCGCCGTCCGGATCGCAGACGCTCATCGGCGTGAACGTGTCGCCGTGGTAGCCGCCGCGCCAGGTGAGCAGCCGGTGTTTGCCCGGCAGTCCTCGGGATCGCTGGTACTGCAGGCACATTTTCACCGCGACCTCGACCGAAACCGAGCCCGAATCGCACAGGAACACGTGCTCGAGCCCGTCCGGGGTCATCTCGACCAGCGTCTTCGCGAGCGTGATCGCCGGTTCGTGGGTCAGCCCGCCGAACATCACGTGGCTCATCCGCCCGGCCTGCTCCGCGAGCGCGGCGTCGAGCACCGGGTTGCGGTAGCCGTGCACCGCCGCCCACCAGGACGACATGCCGTCGACCAGTTCCCGTCCGTCGGCGAGCTTCAACCGCACCCCGCTCGCCTCTTCCACGAGCAGGGGCGGCACGCGGCTCGGCATCGGCGCGTAGGGATGCCACACGTGTGCGGCGTCGAGGGCGAGGAGGTCAGCAGCACTGGATTCCACCCGCCGACCCTAACCGGGCGGCGGGCGGGCCCGCAGTGAGAGCCGCTACACCCCGTTCGGCCGCACCGGCAGCGCCAGCAGGCCGTGCACCAGCGAACTCGGCCGGTAGACGACGCTTTCGGCGGGCACGGCCAGGCTCAGCTTCGGGAACCGCTCCAGGAGCGAGCCGATCGCGATCTGCGCCTCCAGCCGGGCCAGCGGCGCGCCGACGCAGTAGTGGATGCCGTGCCCGAACGCGAGGTGCCCGCCGGGCGGGCGCGTGACGTCGAGCGTGTCCGGATCCGGGAATTTCTCCGGGTCCCGGTTGGCCGACAGCAAGGAGATGTTGAGGAACTCGTCGGTCGGGATGGTGACGCCGCCCGCGTCGATGTCCTCGACTGTGTAGCGCATGGTCGCGAAGTTGATCGGCCCGTCGAACCGGAGGAACTCCTCGACCGCGCCGGGCAGCAGGCTCGGGTCGGCGCGCAGTTTCTCCGCCTGATCGGGCGCGCGCAGCAACGCGAACACGGCGTTGGCGATCAGGTTGACCGTGGTTTCGTGCCCGGCGATCAGCAGCAGGAACGCCATCGAGATCAGCTCGTCCCGGTCGAGCGAATCGCCTTCGTCGCTGGCGTGCACGAGGTCCGAGAGCAGGTCTTCGGCCGGTTCGGCGCGTTTGCGCTCGACCAGTTGCAGCAGGTAGGTCTGCATCTCGGTCGCCGCCGCGGCCTGGGATTCCTCGTCCGCGGCGAACGACAGCAGCGTGTGCGACCAGGCGGAGAACGCGTCGCGGTCCTCGACGCGCACGCCGAGCAGCTCGCAGATCACCGTGATCGGCAACGGCTCCGCGAACTCCCGCAGCAGGTCGACCTGCTCGTGCCGGGCCATCTCGTCCAGCAGCTCGTCGGCGATCTCCTGGATCCGCGGCCGCAGCCGGGAGACGGTGCGGGCGGTGAAGGCCTTGTTCACCAGCTTGCGCAGCCGGGTGTGGACCGGCGGATCGCTGTTGAGCATGTGCCGGGTGAGCAGAGTGCTGAAATCCGGCCCCTGGACGTCCTGGCCGACCTTCGCCGCCACCACGCGCGCCACGCCCGTGCTGTCCTTGCTGACGCGCGGATCGTTGAGCAGCTCGCGGGCCTGCTCGTATCCGCTGACCAGGTAGGACGGGATGCCGTGCCGGGCGACGATCGGGCACACCGCACCGGATTCGCGCCGCCGCGCCAGCCATTCGTGCGTGCTCTGCCAGAGTTCCTCGTCCGCGAACGGGAGTTCCCCGGTTTGTTCGTCGACGCTCACTGCTCGGTCCCCCTGTGCAGTTCGGTCAGCGTTCGGCCAATGCCGCCTCGACGCGCTCGACCACCTGTTTCCAATATGCCCGCTGCTCGGCCTTTTCCGCCACGTCCGCGAGCTGTTCCTGGCGGATCTTCAGCGTGCTGCGCTTGCCGAGATCCGCGACCTCGAGCTCCAGCAGGGAATCGTGATCCCAGTCCGCCGGACGCCAGGTGAGCCGCAACCGGTCGTCGGCATAACTGCGGATTTCGCCGGTCGTGCCGTGTTCGGTCTCGTAGCCGGCCCCGCGCTCGCGCGGCAGCTCGACGCCCGGGCCGAGCCAGATCTCCACCCCGTCCCCCACCAAGAACTCCCACACCCGGCTGCCCGGGTACGGCATCGTGCGGGAAACCGCTGTCTCCCAACCACTCCGCCCGGTCTTGCCCTCCTCGTTGGCCATGCCGCCATCATGGCATCGGGGACCGACGGAAACCGGTGCGGGATCATGCGATCGTGCGCTACCGCCCCATCTCCCCCGACGCCCTCGCCGCCGAGCTGACCGAGCGCGTCGACGCGCTCACCCACCGCCGACGAATCGCGGTCGCGATCGACGGAGCGGCCGGAACGGGCCCGCTCGCCGAGGCGCTGACCGGCCCGCTGAAGCTCCTCGGCCGCGCCGCGCTGCACGTGCCCGCCGCGGGTTTTTTGCGACCAGCGTCACTCCGTTTCGAGCACGGCAAACAAAACCCGGACGCGCGGTATACCGATTGGCTCGATTCAGGCGGTCTGCGCCGGGAAGTCCTCGACCCGCTCGCCGACGACGGAAGCGGCGAAGTGCTGCCCGCGCTGTGGGACGCCGAACGTGACCGGGCGACCCGCCTGCCGCGCGTCCCGGTGCCGGAGCGAGGCGTCGTCCTGGTCGACGGGGAATTCTTGCTGGGCGCGGGATTGGCGTTCGATTTCGTGGTGCATTTGTGGCTTTCGCCGGGGGCATTGCGCCGTCGCGTCTCCGACGAATGGGCGCTGCCCGCTTACGAGCGCTACGAAAACGAAGTCGATCCCAGCGCCCTCGCGGACGTCGTGGTCCGCGTGGACGACCCGCGCCACCCGGCGATTTACGAACCCTGAGGCGGGTTCAGCGCACCGCCGCCACCGGGTCGCCGTCCAGGAGCGTCGAGAGGCGCTGCGCCATCGTGTCCCAGCGCCAGTTCGCGGCGACCCACGAACGGCCCGCCTCGCCCATCCTGCGGGCGCGGACCGGGTCGGACAGCAGGGCCGACAAGGTTTCGGCGAGCTGCCCCGGGTCGCGGCCGTCGACCACGTGGCCGGTCACCTCGTCCAGCACCGCCTCCGGCGCCCCGCCGGACGTGCCCGCGACCACCGGCAGCCCGGTCGCGGACGCTTCCAGGTAGACGATGCCGAGGCCCTCCACGTCGAGCCCCTTGCCGCGCGTGCGGGCAGGCATCGCGAAGACGTCGCCAGCGTTGTAGTGCGCGGGCAGTTCGTCCCAGGGCACCGAGCCGGTGAAAACCACGTCGTCGGCGACGCCGAGCGCCGCGGCCAGCTGCGTGAGCCGCTTGCGATACGGACCGCCCCCGACGAGCAGCAGCGCCGCACCGGGCACGCGCTCGCGGATCGCGGGCAGCGCGGAGATCAGCATGTCCTGGCCCTTGCGCGGAACGAGCCGCGAAACGCAGACGACCGTCGGCCGGTCGCCGAGCCCGTGCCGAGCGCGGATTTCCTCCCGCCCAGCCGGGTCCGGCGCGAAAACCGTGGTGTCGACCCCGCTGGGCAGCATTTCCAGCCCCGCATGCCGCCCGAACGCGGCGGCGAACCGGTTGCGCGTGTACTTGCTGACGTACGTGACGACGTCGACTGTTTCGCCGATCCGCCGCAGTGCTTGCCGCGAGCCGGGCAGCATCGACCAGCCGACTTCGTGCCCGTGCGTGGACGCGACGATCCTGCGCGCGCCAGCCTGCCGCAGCGGGTGCCCCAGCAAGGCGAGCGGGGCGGCCGCGCCGAACCAGACGGCCTCGCAGTCGCGGGCCATCATGATCTGCTTCGCGCGGCGCAGGACGTCCGGCGTGGGCAGCATCAGCGACGTCGGATGGCGCACCACTTCGAACGGAGCCGCCGCGTCGAACTCGGTGTGCGAGCCGCTGCTGCGTTCCCACGAAGGCGCGTAGACGACCAGGTCGTCCGCGGGCAGCCGGGTGGCCAGCGAATTGAGGTAATTCTGGATGCCCCCGGGGCGCGGCGGGAAGTCGTTCGTCACGAGCAGGGTCCTCAGCACCCCCGCAGGCTACCGACGAGCGGTCGCCGGGGATCGTCCCGGTGAAGCGAGCACACCCGGGCCGGCGCGCGAAACCCGCATCTCGCCTCGCCGCTCACCTGCGTATTGGCTTCGCACCGGCCGATCGCCACCGCAGCGCCCGTGGTCATCGCGAGCATTCCCCACCGCGAACCAGCTCACGGCCCTCACCAAAAAAACCGGGGCGGCACCGCGTGTGCGGCACCGCCCCGGGGAAAGCGAGAACGTCCGGTCAGGCGACCCGGCGCGCACCCACGTACTGGCTCTGCAGCGGCGAGATCTTGACGACGTCGCCGGTGGTCGGCGCGTGCACCATCATCCCGTTGCCGATGTACATGCCCACGTGCGAAACCGGCGAGTAGTAGAACACCAGGTCGCCGGGCTGCAGCTGGCTGCGCGGGACCGGGGTGCCGGTCTGGCTCTGCTGCTGGCTCGAGCGCGGCAGGGAGATCCCGGCCTGCTTGTAGGCCCACTGCATCAGGCCCGAGCAGTCGTACGAGCTCGGCCCGGTGGCGCCCCACTCGTAGGGCTTGCCCCGCTGGCTGAGCGCGGCCTGGACGGCGGCCGCCGCGGCCGGGCCCGCGTTCGCGAGGTCCACCGAGATGTCGCCGCCGGTGTCCTTCTGCGCGTTGCGGTCGGCCTGGCTCAACGCCGACGAGGTCTTCTTCAGCTCGGCGACCTGGTCGTCGAGGGACTTCTTCTTGGCCGTGATGTCCTCGGTCAGCTTCGCCGCCGCGTCGCGCGCCGCGGTGGCCCGCTGCGCGGCGTCGGCGGCCAGCTTCTCGGCGGCCTTGGCCTGGTCGACCGCGCCCTGGAGCTTCTCCAGCGCGGCGGCCTTCTGCGAGGCGATCTGGTCCAGCGCCGACGAACGGTCGAGGAACTCCTGCGTCGACGTGCCCGCCAGCAGCGCGGACAGTTTGTTCATCTGCACGCCGGACAGGAACGACGCGTTCGCGAACTTGTCGACGTCGACCTTGTACTTCTTCTCGTTCTCGGCGGCCTGCGCGGAGAGGTTGTGAGCGTTGCTCACGTCTCCGTTGGCCTTGTCGAGGTCGCCCTGCCGGGCGGCGAGGTCGTCTTTGGCTTTGAGGAGGTCCTCGTTCGCCTTCTCCGCCTGCGCCGCGAGGTCGCGGTACTTGGCGAGAGCGTCCGAACCGGAGTCCGGCGGGGCCTGGAGGACGGGGAGGGGGGAAGCGGCTGCGGTGCCCGCCGGCTGCGCCGCGGTGACGATAGCGATCACCGAGGCGGCCGCGAGGGCGCCTGACACCACGCGCTTGACTGGATGCGACTGCACGGCCGCGCGGGTCTCCTTTGCTCGTTGGGCCGCCGTGTCCGGAACCCGGCGCGGAAGAGGTCGGGGGCCCTCTTCGCGCACGATGCCCGTCCGCGTTCCGGCCGTCGTGTGCCACAACAGCTTTCCGCGCACGGTGGTTGGTTCCGGTCCTGACTCCCCGACAAAGCCGTACCGGCGGCGATCCCGCGTCGCCGTCGTCCGACAGCTGCCTGGCGCGAGATCTCGGCCAGGTTACGAAAAGACCGTCGGCGCGTCCACCTGGCCCCCCGTAAAAACTCTCCGTAGTCCGGCGAAACACCATCGGACCAGCAAGGCAGTTACACGTGACTTAGGTCACACGCTGCGGCAGCTCAAACGACCCCTTCGACTACTTACCGTTCACCGCACCGAGGCGACCGCTCGGCGAGTCAGTGTCACCCACTGGTGTCACGCCGACCTACTGTCGGTCTCCGGAACCAGGCGCAGCCGCGGCACCATCCCCGCCTCGGCGAGCGCGTCGACAGCCCGCCGCTCGTCCGCGTCCCAGACGAGGCCGACCGGCGGCCCGAGCAGCACGCTGACCACGCAATCGGCACACGCCGCCCCGCGCACCGCACACCGGTCGCAGTCGACGACGAACGTGTCGATGTCCTCGACCGCGACGTCCACCGCACCCTCCGGCCGCCGCTCTTCCCGGCGGGAGGCAACGGGTTTCGCCCGCTTCGCGCTGCGGGACGCTCCGGAGTGCCGCCGTCCCGCGCGCCGAGGCTGGGCGAGGTCGGCGACGCCCAGCTCTCGCGACTCCTCCGCATCGTGCGCGTCCAGCCGCCTCGGTTCCCCGCCTGACGAGCCCGAGGTCTCCGCTGTTTCACCCTCGCCGCGCCGGACCCGCCCCCTGCCGAGCGGACTCACAGCACCAGGGCCTCGCCGTGCCGACCCGTCGCCTGGCGAATTCGCAGCCGCCGCTTCCTGCCGTGCCGACTCCCCGCCCGACGGGTCCGCGCTCCCCTCTCCGCCAACCACGCCTAAGCGCGCCTGCTCCCCGCTCAGAGAGCCCGCCAAGGCCACGTCCTCCCCGCCCCGCAGCGACTCCGCCCCCATCCCCTCGCCCGGCCGCCGCAAAACCACCGCCGCTTCCCCCGCGCGACAACCAGAACCAGCAGAAACGCCGCTTTCCCGGCGCGCCTCCAGATCCCGGTCCCGCGCCTCAGCCGTGGCCGGGCTCACCCCAGTGGGAAGACTCACCGCGGAACCCGCCCCGCGCGGGTGACGCACACCGAAACCGAACCGCTTGTTCTCGCCCATCGCCGAGCCTCCGTCCGTCCGCGAGGCCCCGGACCGGTTCCGGGAATCGCCTCGGGAACAAACGGTAGGAAGCACCACCGACAATTTTCGGAGCCCGGACGGCGGGCAGGGGTCAGACTCGACCCAATCGGCTGACCAGCACCGCCGCCGGAGCGGGGTGCGCGCCGGCCGCGCGGACCGAGTCCGCGACCGCCCGGTCGGACGTCGCGACGACCATCGGACGGCCCTTCGGCTCGGCCGCCACCAGCGACCGGATCACGTCGTCCGCGAGCACTCCACGCTCGGAAAACAGCACTCGAACCCCGCGCGGCACCGCGGCGGGCACCGACAGCACACCGGCCCCGTCGAACACCACCGTGACCTCCGCCGACGTGCGCGCCGCCAGCGCTGAAAGCTGGTGCACGAGCCGGTCCCGCTGATCGGCCAGCGCCAGTTCCGGGTAACCCGTTTTGGTGACGTTGTAGCCGTCCACGATGAGATGGACGTTCGGCAGCGCCAGATGCCGGTCGAGCGCCGTGACGTCCTGGATCCGCCCGCCGGGGCCGAGCCCGGACCGCGCGCCGCTGACCATGTCGGCGGGCCGCGCGCCGCGATCGCCCAACGCGAGTTCGCGCCGAAGCCCGTGGACGGCGCCGTCGATCGTGTCCACCAGCAACGCCAGCCGGACCTCGTCGGCCTCCCTGGCCTCGCGCGCCGACTGCCGCGCCATCTCCGCGTCCGCGACCGCCCGTTCGGCACGAGTGCGTTCGGCGGCGACCCGGCGGCGTTCGCGGTCGAGCTGCGCGTTCAGCATCTCGATCTCGCGTTCCCGCGTCGCTCCCCCGTCCGCCAGTTCGGCGCGCGCCGCCTCCGCCGCGTCCTTGGCCTGGCGCAGCAAAACGCCCTGCTCACGCAACCGGCGCAGCAGCTTCTCGACCTCGGCCTCGCGTTCGCCTCGCGCTCGCTCGACCGCCCCGCGCGCCTCTTCCAGCTCGGCCCGCAGCTCGGCGATTTCGGCTTCCAGCCGCTGGTTCCGGGCCAGCGCCGCGTCCCGCTCCGCGCGCAACGCGGTTTCCTCGGCGTTCTTCGCGACCAGCCGCACGCGTCCGGCCGCACCGGATTCGCCGAGCAGCACCGCGGCGGCAGCGGCCGCGACGGAGTCCGCGACGTTCGGGTCCAGCGCGTCGGTCCGGTGCTCGCGCAGCCATTCCAGGACCGCGGTCCGGAACTGCGCCGAGTCGCCCAACGCGGTCAGCAGCGCGGTGCCGCCGAGCTTCGCGCGCTTGGCCGGGGCGAACTTCGCGACCGGCCGCAGCTGCCGCGGCACGTCGGCGACCGGCAGTTTCGCGACCGCGGCCGCGGCCAGTTCGGCGATCCGCTCGCGCACTGCCTCCGGCAGGCTCGTCCACGTCGCCGGTTCCGGACACGTCCCCGGTTCCGGGACCTCGGCGTCCTCCTCCGCCCGCGCCGGAACCGCCGAGGGGCCGACGGCCTCCGCGGCTTCTTCCGGTTCGACGGGCTGAGGGTGCATTGGTCCAGGGTAGGCCCCGCCGCCGGATCCCGCGCCGCACCGGCCCGTTCCGCTGGTCACCATCGGGCCACGGGCGGCGCGCGCGAAGATTGTCGGTGGTCGGTCCTACTGTGCGCGATCATGGAGACCCGACCGAGGCCGATCCAGGCTCAGCTGGCGTTCGACGAGCTCGGCACCCCGCTGCGGGACACCACGTTCGTCGTGTTCGACCTCGAGACCACCGGCACCAAACCCGGCCCGGACGGGATCACCGAGATCGGCGCGGTCAAGGTCCGCGCCGGACAGGTGCTGGGCGAGTTCGCGACGCTGGTCAACCCGGGCACGCCGATCCCGCCGCAGATCGTCGAGCTGACCGGGATCACGCAGGCGATGGTCTACGACGCGCCCCGGATCGAACGCGTGCTGCCCGCGTTCCTGGAGTTCATCTCGGGCGCCGTGCTGGTCGCGCACAACTCCGGCTTCGACACCAGCTTCATGAAAGCGGCCTGCGAGGGACACGGTTACGTCTGGCCGCGCCCCACGGTCGTCTGCACGGTGAAGCTCGCGCGCCGCGTCATCCCGCGGGAAGAAGCGCGCAGCTACCGGTTGTCGTCGCTGTCCATGCTGCTCGGCTCGCGCACCCGGCCGACGCACCGTGCGCTCGACGACGCCCGCGCCACCACCGACGTCCTGCACGCGTTGCTGGAGCGCGTCGGCAACCTCGGCGTGCACACCGTCGAGGAGCTGATCGACTACCTCCCGGACGTCACGCCGGCCCAGCGGCGCAAGCGAAACCTCGCCGCCGACCTCCCGTCGCGACCGGGCGTGTACCTCTTCAAGGGACCGCGCGACGAAGTCCTGTACGTCGGCACCGCGCGCGACCTGAGAAGGCGCGTACGGACGTATTTCACCGGTTCGGAGAGCCGGGGCCGGATCCGGGAAATGGTCGCGCTGGCGGAGCGGGTGGACGCCATCGAGTGCGCGCATTCCCTCGAAGCCGAGATCCGCGAACTGCGGTTGATCGCCGCGCACCGCCCGGCCTACAACCGGCGCTCGAAAAACCCGCACCACGGCTGGTGGATCAGCCTCACCGACGAGGCTTTCCCGCGGCTTTCCGTGGTCCGCCTGCCGCGCGCGGGCACGCTCGGGCCGTTCCGCAGCCAGGCCGACGCGCGCACCGCCGCCGAAACTCTCGCCGACGCCTCCGGCCTGCGGACCTGCACCCAGCGCATCTCGGCCACCTCCGCGTCCGGCACGCCGTGCGTTCTGGCGGAACTCGGCCGCTGCGGAGCCCCCTGCGCGGGCAGGCAAACCGTCGCCGAGTACTCCCCCGCCGTGGACGCCGCCCGCGGACTCATCGCCGGCCACGACGGCCGCCCGCTCCATCTGGCCGCGGCGAGGCTGGAGGAAATGTCCGCGCGAAGGCATTACGAACAAGCCGCCCGGCACCGGGACGAACTGGCCGGGCTGGTCCGCGCTGTCGGCCGCGCACACCGGCAGGCCGCGCTCGCGTCGGTCGCGGAACTCATCGCCGCGGCCCCGGACGGCAGCGGCGGTTGGGAACTGTCGGTGATCCGCTACGGCAGGCTCGCCTCGGCCGGAGTGGCCCGTCGCGGGGTGCCGCCGATGCCGGTGGTCGAATCCCTGGTCGCCGCCGGGGAAACGGTGCTGCCCGGCGACGGTCCGCTGCGCGGCGCGCCCGGCGAGGAGGTCGGGATCCTGCTGCGGTGGCTCGCGCGTCCGGGGACGCGGCTCGTCCGCACCACCCGGCCGTGGGCCGAGCCCGTCGCCGTCGCCGGCTGGCAATCGTGGCTCGCCCGGGTCGCCGATGCCCGGTCGCTCGAACACGTCGCGAACTGAGGTCGCCCGCGGCGATCCGCGCGACCCGGCGGGGAATCCTTTCGAGCTGCCCCCGCCGCACCGTGCCGGGGCGTGTTCCCGGCTACGATCGCGCACGTCGGTTACCGCCAGGAAGTGGGAGGAACGCTGTGATCACGGCGATCGTGCTGATCAACGTAGAGGCCGAGGAAATCCCGCAGGCCGCGCAGGCGATCGCGGACCTCGACCAGGTGTCCGAGGTCTACTCGTGCGCCGGGGACGTCGACCTCATCGCCACCGTGCGCGTGCAGGCCCACGAGGACCTCGCCGACCTGATTCCCGGGCGCATCGGCAAGGTCCGCGGCGTGCTCGACACCGTCACCCACATCGCGTTCCGGTCCTACTCCCGCGCCGACACCGATTCCGCGTTCGAGATCGGCGTCGAAGGAGCCTGAGAATTGTCGTACCCCCGGGCTAACGTCCGGGGCATGACGACACTGCGGCTGGCCGAGGTCACCCCCGACAACGTGGGCGCGGCCTGCGATCTGGCGGTGGCCCCGCACCAGGAGCGGTACGTGGCCCCGGTCGCGCGCTCGCTGGCCGAGGCCTACCCCCGGCCGGACATCGCCTGGCCGAGGCTGGTCTACGCGGGCGACGAACTCGTCGGCTTCGTGATGGCCGCCTTCGACCCAGGCTGTCCGATCGACTACTTCCGTTGCGGCATCTGGCGGTTGAACATCGCCGCGGGGCACCAGAAGAAGGGCTACGGGAAGTTCGCCGTCGAAGCGGTGCTGGCGGAAGCACGCCGCCGCGGGGCGGATTCGGCCACGGTGCTCTGGGTGCCTGGCGAGCACAGCCCGGAGCCGTTCTATCTGCGGCTCGGATTCCAGCCCACCGGCCAGATTCACGAGGGCGAGGTCGTCGGCCGCATCCGGCTCTGAACCTCGCGGCGAGCGCTACCGTATTTCCCATGACGACCCCGAGACTGGTCGAAGTCACGGTCGACAACGTAGAAGACGCCTGCGAGCTGAAGGTGGCGAAGCACCAGCGGGACTACGTGGCCCCGGTCGCCGTCTCGCTCGCCGAAGCCTATGTCCAGCACGACGTCGCGTGGCCGAGGCTGATCTACGCCGGGAAGAAACTCGTCGGTTTCGTCATGGCCGCCTTCGACCCGGACAACCCGACCGAGTACTACCGCACCTATCTCTGGCGGCTGAACATCGCCGCCAAACACCAGAAAAAGGGCTACGGACGCTTCGCGGTCGAAGCGGTGCTGGCCGAAGCACGCCGCCGCGACGCGGAATCCGTGACGGTCAGCTGGATGCCGGGCAAGCACAGTCCCGGCCCCTTCTACGAACGACTCGGCTTCCGGCCGACCGGGGAAATGGACGAGGACGAGATCGTCGCCCGCATCCAGCTTTAGCAGCACAGCGAGAAGCGTTCGGCGGAACCCAGGGCTCAGCGCCCGGCACGACGAGCTTCCCGCGCGGCGTCGACCGCCACGACGCGGAACCGGTCAGCGCCGCCCCTCCTCCCACAACACAGCAAGAAGGCCCCTCCCTCACGAAGAGGAAGGGGCCTTCCGACGTTCAGCCAGACGCGGGGACTCAGTGCCCGGAACCGACCTCGGTGGTCGTCTCCTCGGAACCCTCGAGCTTCCCGTGCCCGGCCCCGTGGCCGTTGCCGCGGGCGCGCTCGAGCGCCTTCGTCTCCTCCGCCGGGTCCGGCGTCCAGATCGAACCCGGGACGGCGTGGCCCGCGGTGCCGAGCTTGTTCATCTTCTTCGGCACCGCCGCGCCCTGGTACTCGAGCGGGATGGCGTGGCCGTGGCTGTCCGTGCCGGCCAGCGGCTGGTGGATCTCGATGAACTCGCCGTGCGGCAGCCGCTTGATGATGCCGGTCTCGACGCCGTGCTCCAGCACCTCACGGTCGGACCGCTGCAGGCCGAGGCAGATCCGGTAGGTGAAGTAGTACGCGAGCGGCGGCACGATCAGCACGCCGATGCGGCCCGCCCACGTGGTCGCGTTCAGCGAGATGTCGAACTGGTCGGCGATGATGTCGTTGAAGCCGGACAGCTCGATCACCGCGAAGAACCCGAGCGCCATCATGCCCAGCGCGGTGCGGACCGGTGCGTCGCGCGGCCGCTGGAGCAGGTTGTGGTGCGCGGTGTCCTTGGACAGCTTGCGCTCCAGGAACGGATACGTCAGCAGCAGCGCGAACAGGATCGGCATGCCGATCGCACCGGGGAAGAACACCGCCGGGATCGTGTAGTTCCCGAGGTAGACCTCCCAGGCGGGCCAGATCCGGAGCATCCCGTCCGCCCAGGCCATGTAGAAGTCCGGCTGGGACCCCGCGGACACCATCGACGGGTTGTACGGCCCGAAGTTCCACACCGGGTTGATCTGGAACAGGCCGGACATCAGCGCCAGCACGCCCACGACCAGGGTGAAGAACGCGCCGCCCTTGAGGGCGAAGTACGGCATGATCCGCACGCCGACGACGTTGGTCTCCTTGCGCCGCACGCCCGGGAACTGGGTGTGCTTCTGGTACCAGACCAGCGCCAGGTGCGCGCCGATCAGCGCCAGCATGATGCCCGGGACCAGCAGGATGTGCAGCGTGTAGAGCCGCGGGATGATCTGGTCGCCGGGGAACTCCCCGCCGAACAGCGCCCAGTGGATCCAGGTGCCGATCACCGGCACCGACAGCACGATGCCGGACAGGGTCGCGCGGATACCGGTGCCGGACAGCAGGTCGTCCGGGAGCGAGTAGCCGAAGAAGCCCTCGAACATGCCCAGGATCAGCAGCAGGCCGCCGATGACCCAGTTCGCCTCGCGGGGCTTGCGGAACGCGCCGGTGAAGAAAATCCGGAGCATGTGCACCATCATCGACGCGACGAAGATCAGCGCCGCCCAGTGGTGCAGCTGCCGCACGAACAGGCCGCCGCGCACGTCGAACGAGATGTCCAGCGTCGTCTTGAACGCCTGGGACATCTGCATGCCCTGCATGTTCGTGAAGCTGCCGTGATACGTGACCTCCTGCATGGAGGGGTCGAAGAACAGCGTCAGGTACACCCCGGACAGCAGGATGACGATGAAGCTGTACAGGGCGATCTCGCCCAGCAGGAAGGACCAGTGGGTCGGGAACACCTTGTTCATCTGGTGCCGCAGGCCCTTGGCCAGCTTGTACCGCTGGTCCGCGTTGTCCGCGGCCTCGCCCAGGTGCTTCTGGAGTGCGCTCGTGCCCTTGGTCGGCGTGGTGAGTGAACTCATGACTTACGCTCCCAGAAGGCCGGTCCGATGGCCTCGTTGAAGTCGCCCTTCGCGATCAAGTATCCCTCTTCGTCAACCGTGATCGGAAGCTGGGCCAGCGGACGCGTCGCCGGGCCGAAGATCGGCTTCGCGTAGTGCAGGGCGTCGAACTGCGACTGGTGGCACGGGCAGAGGATGCGGTTCGTGCGCTGCTCGTACAGGGAGGTCGGGCAGCCGACGTGGCTGCAGATCTTCGTGTACGCGTAGTAGTCGCCGAAGTTGTAGTCCTCCTGGCCCTTGCGCTTGACCACGCGCGCGGCGTCGGTCGGGCGCAGCCGGATGAGCATGACCGGGTTGTCGACCCGCATCAGGGCCGCGGCCAGCTTCTTCTCGTCGCCCTTTTCCGACTCGCGGTACGGGAAGACCGTCTCCATCGCGCCCGCGTCGAGGTCCTCGGCCTTGACCAGCGCGACGCCGTTCTTGACGTCCTCTTCGAGGTTGCCGGTGTTGCGGCGCAGGTAGACCTTCTCGCCCGGGAAGTTCGGCAGCCATCCGGTGTGCCAGAGGCCGTCCTTGTTGTCGCTGTCCTTCCACGGGTCCTTGATGAAGGACGCGATCGGGAGCGCGGCGACCGCGAGGCCGAGCGCGCCCGCGCCGGCGCCGGCGGTGCGCTTGATCAGCGACCGGCGGGCGATGCCGTTGCGGGTCCCGGCGTCGGCCAGGTGGGCCAGGATGGTGGCCCGGTCGACCTCCGCGGACGGGCCGTCGCTGCGCTGCTGCACCGCGACCTCGTGCGGGACGAACTTCTTGGTGTAGAGGATCACGCCGATGCCGAGCGACAGCACCGCGAGACCGAGCGTGACGCCGAGCGCCGGGGTGTAGAGGCTGTAGGTCGAGTGCCCGCTCGGGTCGCTCGGGTCCTTGTACTCCCACCACTTCGGCCAGGCCATCACGACCACGAACGCCAGGCCGGCGAGCGCGGACAGGGTGAACCAGAACGCGACGTGGCGCTGGGCGCGCCGCTCCGCGCGGGTGTCCTTGACCGGCCACGGCTCCGGGTACTCGACGATTTCGACGCCGTCGAGCTGACCGCCGAGCTTGAGCAGCTCGTCGCGGTCCATCTCAGCCAGCTCCGCCTCCGAGGGCGGCTTGGGCCCTTCGGCACTCATGCCTTCGATCCAATCCACAGCGTAATGCCGACGAGCGCGGCGATTCCGACGACGAACGCGATGACGCCTTCCGAGGCGGGGCCGACCCCGCCGAGACCGTTGCCGCCCGGGTCGTTGTTGCCGTCGGACACCGACTTGACGTAGGCGATGATGTCCTTCTTCTCCTCCGGGCTGAGCTGCCGGTCGGAGAACTTGGGCATGTTTTCCGGCCCGGTGAGCATCGCGTCGTAGATCTGCTCCTCGGTAGCCGGGTCCAGCGGCGGCGCGTACTTGCCCGCCGACAGCGCTCCGCCCTTGCCGGTGAAGTTGTGGCAGGACGCGCAGTTGAGCCGGAACAGCTCGCCGCCGCGCGCCGGGTCGTTGCCGCGCAGCGCCTCGCCGCGCTCCTCCGGGCGCTGCGCGCCGCCGCCGTGCGCCTGCACGTAGGCCCCGACCGCGTCGATCTCGCTCGGGGTGAGCTTCGGCGGCTTGCGCGGCATCTGCGCTTCCTGGCGCGCCGCGGGCATCCGGCCGGAGGAGGTCTGGAAGTAGACGGCCGCGTCGCCGATGCCGATCAAGCTCGGACCGCGGTCCTTGACGCCCTCGAGGTTCTTGCCGTGGCATTCGATGCAGGTGTTGTTGTAGACCTGCTCGCCCTGGCGCAGCAGGGCCGGATCCCCTTGTGCCTGCGCGGTCTGCGGTTCCGGGGCGAAGACGGCGTACAGGGCGCCGGCCCCCACCAGGGCGACGCCGAGTGCGAGCACGCCCGCGAGGCGCCTGCGCATCTTCGAGCGCGCGCGGAACCGGCGCTCCGAGGATTTGGTGCTGGTGGTCATCTTGCGGCAACCCTTGCTGTCAGTTCAGGCCGTTTTGTGGTGGCGGTGCGGAGATCAGGGAAGGATGTAGATCACCGCGAAGAGGCCTACCCACACGATGTCGACGAAGTGCCAGTAGTACGACACGACGATCGCCGAGGTGGCCTGCGCCGGAGTGAACTTGCTGAGCTTCGTGCGGACCAGCAGGAACACGAAGGCGATGAGCCCGCCGATCACGTGCAGGCCGTGGAAACCGGTCGCGAGGTAGAACACCGTGCCGAACGGGCCGGACGGGATCGTGAGCCCCTCCTCGACGAGGTTGTGGTACTCGTTCGCCTGCCCGAACACGAAGATCGCGCCCATGATCAGCGTCACGATGTACCAGCGCCGCAGCCCGTAGACGTCGCCCCGCTCCGCGGCGAACACGCCGAACTGGCAGGTCAGCGACGACAGCACGAGGATCACCGTGAACGGGATCGCGTACGCGACGTTGAGGTGGAACTCCTCGCCGTGCAACGGCGGCGGCCAGGACGCCCCGGCCGGGTTCTGCGCCTTGACGGTGAAGAACATGGCGAACAGTCCGGCGAAGAACATCAGTTCGCTGGACAGCCACACGACGGTGCCGACACTGACCATGTTCGGCCGGTTCAGCGAGTGGACCCGCTGGCTGATGGTGGGAGCTGCCGTTGTCACGGATCGCATTATGTCCTCTCGCGACGGCACCCCGCCCGCCGGGTCTGCGGCGGGTCGTGGGAGCTTCGCGTCACACCCGCGCGCGAGCGGCGGACCAGCAGCGGAAGGAGCTACTCGTGAGTTGGCTGGAGAAGCTCCGTGACCTGGTGAGAAAGCCGGGAGAAGCGGTTCTGGACCCGGACGCGCCCGGTCTGCGGACCGTCGTCTCGGCGTTCGATCCGGCCGTCGCGGACTCGGCGGTGCTCGCCGATTCACCCGGCTGGGCAAGCGAAGCGCCCGCGGTGCTCGTCCATCACCTCGTGCTTCCGGCGGACCGGATCGAAGAGGCGGCGGCGATCCTCGCCCAGGACGGCTACGACCTGCGCGAGCAAAGCCGCGACGGCGACCGGGTGCTGGCGCACGCCCGGCGGGTGCAGGTGCTGGACGCCCTGCACTGCGCCCAGGAACGGTCCCGGATGGCGGGGCTGGCGCAGCGGCTCGGCGGCGACGCTCCGGGCTGGGAGGCGCGGCAACCGGGTGACTCGCCCACCGCGTCCGCGTGAGATGCGTCTCGGCGGATACGATCGCGGCTGTTCCACCCGTGACGAGACGGAGGCGTGCTCAATGAGCGAGCAGTCCCAGCGGATCCTGGTGTTCAGCCACAAGGCCGAGGTCCGCGAGGCGATCATGAACGCCGTCGGCAGGCGCCCGGCGGCCGACCTCGGCCGCGTCGAGTGGGTCGAGGCGGCCGGCATCGCCGACGTGCTCGCCGAAATGGACGCGGGCTCGGTCGATCTCGCGATCCTCGACGGCGAGGCGCAGCCGACCGGCGGCATCGGCCTGACCCGCCAGCTCAAGCACGAGATCGACGACTGCCCGCCGATCGTGGTCGCCGTCCGCCGCCGCGACGACCGATGGCTCGCCACCTGGGCGCTGGCCGACGCCGTGCTGGTGCACCCCCTCGACCCGCTGACCGCGGCGGAAACCGTCGCCGGCGTGCTGCGCGCCGGGCGGGTCCCCGCCGTCAACGGCGGCTGAGCCCGGTGGGCGCCACCCCGCACACCTGGCCCGCGCTGCTCACCCGGCTCATCGCGGGCGAGGACCTTTCCGCCGAGGACACGGCGTGGGCGATGGACCAGATCATGTCCGGCAGCGCCGGGCAGGCGCAGATCGGCGGCTTCGCGGTCGCGCTGCGCGCCAAGGGCGAAACGCCCGCGGAGATCTCCGGCATGGCCGACGCGATGCTGGCGCACGCCCGGCGGATCACGCTGAGCCGCCCCGCGGTGGACATCGTCGGCACCGGCGGCGACCGGTCGAATTCGGTGAACATCTCCACGATGGCGACGATCGTCACGGCGGCGGCGGGCGCGCCGGTGGCCAAGCACGGCAACCGGAGCGCGTCGTCGAAGTCCGGCGCGGCCGACGTGCTGGAGACCCTCGGCGTGAAGATCGACCTGCCGCCGGAGGCGGTGCTCGCGTCGCTCGAGGAGATCGGCATCGGGTTCTGCTTCGCGCCGGCGTTCCACCCGGCGTTCCGGCACACCGGCCCGCCGCGGCGCGAACTGGGCGTGCCGACCACGTTCAACCTGCTCGGCCCGCTCACCAACCCGGCGCAGCCGCAGAGTGCGCTGATCGGCTGCGCCTACGCCGACAAAACCCATGCCCTGGCGGAGATTTTCGCCGAGCGCGGGATGTCGGTGCTGGTGGCCCGCGGCGACGACGGACTGGACGAGATCACCACCACGACCACGACGTCGGTCCTGGTGGTTTCCGGCGGCACGGTGACGGAACGCACCTTCGACCCGCAGTCGCTCGACATCCCGCGCGCCACGGCCGAAGACCTGCGCGGCGGCGACGCGGCGGCGAACGCGGAGGTCGTCCGGGAACTGGTCAGCGGCAAGACCGGGCCGGTGCGCGACGCGGTGGTGCTGAACGCCGCCGCCGCGCTGGCCGCCTTCGCGGGCTTCTCTGATTCGCTCGAGGACGACCTGGCGGCCGGGCTGGAGCGAGCCCGCCAGGCCATCGACAGCGGTGCCGCAGCGGCGCTGCTGGACCGGTGGATCGCGTTCTCCTCGGCTGGCCGCTGACCTTCTGCGCGACCCGACGCCCCGGTTCGCGATCCAGCGGTCCGTGAAGGACTCCTTGAGGGAATCTGATTCCCTCAAGGAGTCCTTCACGGACCCGAGGCGGTCACGAGCGGAAGGCGGTCCGGTAAGCGCTGGGCGTAGTCGAGCGCAGCCGCGAGAACTGGTGCCGCAAGGCCGCCGCGGACGCATAACCGCAAGCCACCGCGATGTCCTCCACGGAACGCGAACCCTCCTCCAGCAGCGCCTGCGCTCGGTCGAGACGACGTTCGGTCAGCCAGCGGTGCGGCGTCGTCCCGGTCGCGGCGGAGAACCGGCGCAGGAACGTCCGCTCGCCCAGTCCGCTGCGACGGGCCAGCTCCGCGACCGTGAACGGCTGATCCAGCCGCCGTTCCACCCATTCGAGCGCTTCGGCGACCACGGCGTCGTCCGGTGCGGCCGTCGCGGGCACCGGGGCCTGCACGAACTGTGCCTGCCCGCCGGCGCGATGCGGTGCGGCCACCATCCGGCGGGCCAGCGCCGTCGCCGCCGCGACCCCGCGCAATCGCCGCACCAAGTGCAGGCATAGGTCGACCGCGGCGACCGTCCCGGCGCTGGTGAACACGCCGTCGTCGTCCGCGTAAAGCGCTTGCGGGTCCACTTCCGCCGAAGGGAACAGGCGACGGAATTCCGGTTCGTAGATCCAGTGCACGGTGCAGCGCCGGTCGTCGAGCAGGCCCGCGTAGCCGAGTGAGAAAACTCCCGCGCAGAACCCAGCTACCCACGCGCCGCGTTCCCGAGCGGCACGCAAGGCGTCCAGCAACGGCTCCGGCGGCGGCGCGGTCCGCGGCGCTTGGGTGGGCACAATCACCAAATCGGCGGATGCCGCGAAGTCCAGGTCACGCAGTCCGGACAGGTCGAATCCGGACCAGCTGGCCACTTCCGCCCCGCCCGGCGAGCACACGCCGAAATCCCAGCCGGGCATCCCGTCCGCGCTGCGGTCGGTGCCGAACACCTCGCACGCGACCCCCAGCTCGAACGGCGAAACTCGGTCCGCGAGCAGCACGGCGACCCGTTGCACGTCCATGCGCCCAGCTTGTCATAAGTTTTGCGGTCGTTGTCATCTCTGACACTGGTTGGGCGCTGCCGCGAGGACGAATCTGGGGCGCATGACGAACCCCGAATCCCGCCCGGTCCTGCAGTGGTCCGCGGCGATGGCGTTGTCCGGCACGATCGGCGCGGTCGTGCTCGAAAGCGGCGCGGCCGCCCCGGCGGTCGCGTTCGCCCGCTGCCTCGTCGGCGGCGTCCTGCTGGTCGTGTGGTCGCTCGCTCGCGGTTGGTTCCGCGACTGGCGGCCGACCCGCCGAGACCTGCTCCTCGCCGTCGCGGGCGGCCTGTTGCTGGTCGGCAACTGGGTGCTGCTGTTCGCGTCCTACTCGCTGTCGTCCATCGGAGTCAGCACTGTCGTCTACCACACACAACCGCTGATCCTGGTCGGAATGGCGGCGGTGTTCCTCGGCGAGAAGGTCGGCCGTTCCCACCTCGCGCGCGCAGGCGTGGCCTTTGCCGGAGTCGTGGTGATTTCCCTTTCCGCACAAGGAGATGACGGGCAACCAGTGCGGTTCGCCGGGATCGCGCTCGCGCTCGGCGCGGCCCTGCTCTACGCCGGTGCGTCCTTCATCGCGAAGCAGCTCAAGCACATCCGGCCGCATCTGCTCGCGGCCGTGCAGCTGACAGTCGGCGCGATCGTCCTCGCGCCCGCGCTGATGTTCACGCCGCTGCCGAGTTCGGCTCCGGGCCTCCTGTGGCTCCTGCTCCTGGGCACGGTGCACACCGCGGTGATGTACGTGCTGATGTACGCCAGCATCGGCAAGCTGCCCACCACGACGGTGGCGCTGCTGTCCTACCTGTACCCGGTGGTCGCGGTCGTCGTGGACATGCTGGCGTTCGGCCACCGGTTCACCTGGGCCGAGGGCGCGGGGATGCTGGCGGTGCTCGCCGCCGCGCTGGCCCCGCAGCGCGGCAGGGCGGAGACGCGAAACGCCCGGCCGGGGATTCCCAGCCGGGCGTCGCGGTGAAGCGGAAAAACTCAGTCGTGCTCGGGACCGGTGTGGTACTCGAACACCAGGCCGCCGACGGCGATGAGCAGCGCCACGATCGCCATCACGAGCAGCCAGATGTGGAAGAACGCGAGGGCGAGGCCGGCCAGCCCGGCCGCCGCGGCCAGCGCGACCGGCCAGTAGCTGCCCGGGCTGAAGAAGCCCAGTTCGCCGGCGCCGTCGCTGATCTCGGCGTCCTCGCGGTCCTCCGGGCGCGCTTCGATCCGGCGCGACACGAACTGCATGTAGCTGCCGGCGAGGAACGCCAGGCCGCCGGTCAGGAACAGCGCGACGATGCCGACCGGCTCGGCCTTCTGGTCGGTGGTGAAGAGCGCGGTCATGACCCAGTAGACGGCGGTCATGAGGACGGCGAATCCCGCCACCATGTAGAAAATCCGGGCTTCGACCTTCATGGGATTGGTCCCCTACTCCTCTGGGTTCGCCGTCAGTTGGACGCGGTGCGCGCGGTGCGGTCGGTGTTGAACGGCTTCGTGGTCACCGCGTACGGGCTGCACAGCTCGCCGCAGTTCATCGAAGCCAGCGCCTCGGACGCGGTGTTCGGCTTGCCGGTCTGCGGGTTCGTCTCGGTGCGCAGCTTGAGGTACTGGTCGTACTTGTCCGGGGACAAGGCCCGCACCTCGAAGTTCATCACCGAATGGTACGTCCCGCACAGCTCGGCGCAGCGCCCGACGAACGAGCCCTCGCGGTCGATCGAGTTCTGGAACGAGCTGTCCTGGTTGTTCTTCTCCGGGTCCGGCATGACGTCGCGCTTGAAGTTGAACTCCGGGACCCAGAACGAGTGGATGACGTCCGTCGAGCGGAGCCGGTACTCGATGGTCTTGTTCGTCGGCAGCACGAGCAGCGGGATCTCGCCGGAGGAGCCGACGGTGCTCACCTGGGTGCCGTCGGGACGCTTGGCGGCGTCGCCCTCGTACTTAAACTCCCAGTTCCACTGGAAGGCGATCACGTCGACCACGACGTCCGGGTTCGGCTTCTTGTCGAGGACCTTGCTCTCGGTCGTCGCGGTGAAGAAGAACAGCACGCAGACCATGATCGTCGGCAGGACGACCGTGAAGATCTCCAGCGGGATGTTGTACTGGAACTGCCGGGGCAGGTCGTCCGGTCCTTCGGCGGCCGCGCCCTTCTTCTTGCGGTGGAAGATCGCGGTCCAGAAGATGAGTGCCCACACGATCGCGCCGACGACGAGCGCGGCGATGACCGTCCACGTCCAGAGGGTGCGCATCTGGTCGGCCTGCGGCGTGACGCCCTTGGGCCATCCGAAGCGGAGGATCTCGTCTCCCGAGCAGCCCGTCGCGGTCAGCGCCACCAGCACGGCCAGCGCGGCGACACGCCCGACCCGCTTACCCACCGGGGTGCGCTCTGGTTTTCCCACTGCGCCCTGCCCTTTCACCCAACAGGCCCTCTCACACCGGGCCTTCTTCGACCGATCTTCGTGACAGGCGGAGCCTAGCCGAGTTGGCCGCTCCCGCTGACCAAGGGGTGACCAGTTGCGCCACGCGTCACCCGCTTTCCGCGCGGCGGGCCCCGCACCGGCATACTGGGCCCTTCCCCGGACCGGCCCGACCCTGAGGTGTGTGAGTACACGTGTGCGGCCTGCTTGGACTGATCTGCGCGACCGAAAACGACGCCGCGGACGCCCGCGGCAGCGTCGGCGCGGCGATGCGCTGCCAGCGCCACCGCGGCCCTGACGAGCAGGACACCTGGGCCGATGCCGAGGTCGTGTACGGCTTCAACCGGCTCGCCTTCATCGACGTCGACCACGCGCACCAGCCGCTGGTGTGGGGTCCGCCGGAGGCCCCCGGCCGGTACACGCTGAACTTCAACGGCGAGATCTACAACTACCGCGAGCTGCGCGACGAGCTGGCCGAAAAATTCGGTGCGAAATTCGCCACTGAGGGCGACGGCGAGGCGATCGTCGCGGCTTATCACTATCTCGGGGACAAAGCGGTCGAAAAGCTGCGCGGCATGTTCGCGTTCCTGATCTGGGATTCGGCGGAAAAGGTCGTTTTCGGCGCACGCGACCCGTTCGGCATCAAACCGCTCTACTACAGCGAAGGCCCCAAGGGCACCGCGTTCTCCAGCGAGAAGAAGAGCCTGCTGGAGCTGTCGGACACGCTCGGCGTCGCGCAGGAGCTGGACCGCACTGCCCTGCAGCACTACCTGGTCCTGCAGTACGTCCCGGAGCCGGAGTCGCTGCACACCGCGATCCGCCGCGTCGAGTCCGGCACCTCGTTCCGGCTCTCGCCGGGCGGGAAGCCCCAGTTCACCCGGTACTTCCACCCGCAGTTCGCCGCGAAGCCGGTCAACGGCCCCGCCGAGGCCGAGGCGCTGTACGAGCGCATCGCCGACGTGATGCGCGACTCGGTCGGCAAGCACATGATCTCGGACCCGGACGTCACGGTGGGCGCGTTCCTCTCCGGCGGCATCGACTCCACCGCGACCGCGACGCTCGCCAAGGAGCACAACCCGAACCTGATCGCGTTCACCACCGGGTTCGAGCGCGAGGGCTACTCCGAGGTGGACGTGGCCGCCGAGTCGGCCGCCGCGATCGGCGTGAAGCACGTGGTCCGCACGGTGTCGGCGGACGAGATGATGGAGGCCCTGCCGCTCATCGTCTGGTACCTGGACGACCCGGTCGCGGACCCGGCGCTGGTCCCGCTGTGGTTCATCGCGCGCGAGGCCCGCAAGCACGTGAAGGCGGTCCTGTCCGGCGAAGGCGCGGACGAACTGTTCGGCGGCTACACGATCTACGGCGAGCCGATCTCGCTGGCCCCGTTCGAGAAAATCCCCGGCAGCGTGCGAAAACTGCTGGGCAAGGTGTCCACGAAGATCCCCGAGGGCACCCGAGGCAAGGACCTGCTGCGCCGCGGCGCGCTCCCGCTTGAAGACCGCTACTACGGCAACGCCCGCAACTTCCGTGACGAACAGCTGCGCGCGGTCCTGCGGACGTACCGGGAAGGCATCGGCTTCAAGGACGTCACGGCCCCCTGGTACGACGTGTCCCGCGGCTGGGACCCGGTGGCCCGCATGCAGCACGTGGACCTCTACACCTGGCTGCGCGGCGACATCCTGGTCAAGGCGGACAAGGTGACCATGGCGAACTCGCTGGAGCTGCGGGTGCCGTTCCTGGACGCCGAGGTGTTCAAGGTCGCCGCCTCGATCCCGCTGGACCAGAAACTCGCCCACGGCACCACGAAGTACGCGCTGCGCCAGGCGTTGGCGAAAATCATCCCCGGCCACGTGCTGAACCGGAAAAAACTGGGCTTCCCGGTCCCGATCCGCCTGTGGCTGCGCAACGAGATGTACGACTGGGCCCGCGGCATCATCAACGACTCGAAGACCGACGAGCTGCTGGACAAGAACGCGGTACTGCGCCTGCTGGACGAACACAAGGAAGGCCAGTTCGACCGCAGCCGCCAACTCTGGGCGCTCCTGGTCTTCATGCTCTGGCACGGCATCTTCGTAGAGCACCGCATCAAGCCGGAAATCCCGGAACCGGTCTACCCAGTAAAGCTCTAAGACGGACGTGAGGGGAACGCTGAGGGACTCTGAGTCCCTCAGGGTTCCCCTCACGGCCCTAAAACCGCACCCGGTGCACCCAACGATCGAGGCACCCAGCCCCTCCCCCGCACCCCGATACGAAGCCTCCCTGCGGTCTGGGGGTGCTTGTCAAGGCATCTTTCCCGCCTTGACAAGCACCCCCAGACCGTCAGCACGATCAAGCTTCGGGGTGCCCCACGCAACCAGGGACGGCAATGTCGCCCGCCAGGGCGACGAGCCGAAACGCCTCAAGCAGGCAAAACCGCCGAAATCTCCTCAGCAGCCTCCGGCCCGAACGCCTCGCTCAACCGCGTCAACGCGTCAGCCCGCTCCAGCCTCCACTCCTGAGTCCCCACAGTCTCCAAAACGAGCACCGCGATCAAACACCCCAACTGCGCCGCCCGCTCCAAGCTCAACCCGCCGTCAACGGCGGCAAGGAACCCAGCCCGGAACCCGTCCCCGACCCCGGTGGGATCAGCCTTCCCCCGCTCCGGAACGGCCCCGATCTGCAGCGCGGTCCCGTCCCGCCCGACAATCTCCACGCCCTTCTCCCCGAGCGTGGTGATCCTCAGCCCGACCCGCTCCAGCACGTCCGCCTCGGTCCAGCCGGTCTTCTGCAGCAGCAACTCCCACTCGTAGTCATTGCTGAACAGGTACTTGGCCCCCTCGACGAACGACCGCACCTGCGCCCCGTCCATCCGCGCCAGCTGCTGCGAGGGATCGACCGCGAACGTGTACCCCCGCTGACGGCACTCCTGCGCGTGCCGGACCATGCCCTCGGGATCGTCGGGACTGATCAACACGAGCCCCAGCCCGCCGACCCGATCCGCGATCGGCCCCATCTCGATGTTGCGGGACTCCGCCATCGCCCCCGCGTAGAACGTGGCGATCTGGCACATGTCCTCGTCAGTGGTGCACACGAACCGCGCGGTGTGCGCGACCTCGGACACCAGCACGCCCGACGTGTCGACCCCGTGCCGCTGCAGCCACGACTGGTAGTCCGCCCAGTCCTGGCCCACGGCGCCGACCAGCACCGGCTCCACGCCGAGCACGCCGAGGCCGAACGCGATGTTCGCGCCGATGCCGCCGCGGCGCACGACGAGGTCGTCGGCGAGGAAGCTCAGCGACACGCGGTGCAGCTGCTCGGCGACGAGCTGCTCGGCGAACCTCCCCGGGAAGTGCATCAGATGGTCCGTCGCGATGCTGCCGGACACGGCGATCCTGGGCTTGTCTGCCACCGGTTCTCCTCACGAGGTGGATGAGCTGTCGTTTTCGCTCCCGGACGCAAGTTACCCGCTGGTCATGACCCTTCCGGGTAATTTCCGCGCCGCGTTCCGACACTACCGGCCAGTACTCGTTTCCCGTTCAAGTCCGGCTGAATAGCGTGGCGTTCGTGAACCTCGCGACCGAACCGGAAACCATCGGCGACCTGATCGCCGACTGCGCCCACCTGCCGTCCACGCTGCAGCCCGAACGGCCCGCCGACCAGGCCCGGCTGCCGCGGCCGAGGGCCGCGCGGCCGTGGACGGTCGACGACGCCTGCCACGCGCAGGTCGCCGATCTCGACGCCTACGTCTGAGCCCCGAACGCCGAAACGGGCCCCCGCGCGAGTGCGCGGGGGCCCGTTTTCGTGGCTCTGGGCTCAGTGGAAGCTGTCGCCGCAGGCGCAGGAACCCGTGGCGTTCGGGTTGTCGATCGTGAAGCCCTGCTTCTCGATGGTGTCGACGAAGTCGATCACGGCCTCGGACACGTACGGCGCGCTCATCCGGTCGACCGCGACGCGCAGGCCGTCGAAGTCGCGGAACAGGTCGCCGTCGAGCGTGCGCTCGTCGAAGAACAGCTGGTAGCGCAGGCCAGCGCAGCCGCCGGGCTGGACGGCGATGCGCAGGTGCATGTCGTCGCGGCCCTCCTGTTCGAGCAGCGCCTTCGCCTTGGCGGCCGCGGCGTCGGTCAACGTCACGCCGTGGGTCTCCTCGGCGGTCTCGGCCGCAGCCGCACCGGTCTGCTCAGCGGTCGTCATGGCACTCCCTCTTTGGTCGAACTCGCTGCGGGTACATCTCGTGTCCTAGGCACAACACGGGACTTGCCCGATCTGTTCCCCTCCATCGTCGCATATGGAACGACCTGGTGAACAAAGCCGTGACGCCTGCAATACCCTGGTGAGGTGAGGTTCCTGCGCCGAAGCACCACTGACCCCGCCGCCGACGAGTCCGCGGCCGAGGCTGCCACTGTCGAATCCCCGGTCGCCAGCAAGGCGTACACGCCGGGCAAGGGCAAGGCGACGCCGAAGCGGCGCGAGGCCGAGGGGCGCAAGCGCGGACCGGTCGCGCCGCCGCCCACCTCGATGCGCGAGGCGATGAAGCGCAACAAGGAACTGCGCAAGGCGAACCCGGTCAGCAAGGAAGAGCGCAGGGAAGCCGCCCGGCAGCGCCGCGAGCGGATGATGTCCGGCGACGACAAGTACCTGCCGCCGCGCGACAAGGGCCCGGTCAAGGCGTACGTGCGCGACCTGGTCGACTCGCGGCGCAACCTCCTCGGCCTGTTCATGCCGCTGGCGATCCTGGTGTTCCTCGCGCTGCTCGTGCCCGCGCCGGCGGTGCAGCAGTACATCACCCTGGTCTGCATGGCGATGCTGCTGGTCATGGCCATCGAGGGCTTCGTGAACGGCCGCAAGATCTCGAAGCTGGTCCGCGAGCGCTTCCCGAAGGAACCGGCGACGGCCTACCGGGGCGTGGGCTGGTACGCCTTCGTCCGGGCGAGCCAGATCCGCAAGCTGCGCGTCCCGAAGCCGCGGCTCAAGCCGGGCGACCCGATCCCGAACTGAGCCGTGCGGCACACAGGTCGTTAGCCTCGCGAACGAAACGTTTACGCTGTCGGCATGGAGTTTCGACGTCTCGGCCGCAGCGGCCTCAACATCAGTGAGATCTCCTACGGCAACTGGCTGACCCACGGGTCCCAGGTCGAGGAGGACCAGGCGCAGGCCTGCATCAAGGCGGCGCTCGACGCGGGCATCACGACCTTCGACACGGCAGACGTCTACGCCAACACCGCGGCGGAGTCGGTGCTCGGACGCGGGCTGAAGGGCCAGCGCCGGGAGAGCCTGGAGATCTTCACCAAGGTCTTCTGGCCGACCGGTCCGAAGGGCCCGAACGACAAGGGCCTCTCGCGCAAGCACATCATGGAGTCGGCCCACGCGTCGCTCAAGCGGCTCGGCACCGACTACGTCGACCTCTACCAGGCGCACCGCTTCGACCGCACGGTGCCGCTGGAAGAGACGATGCAGGCGTTCGCCGACCTGGTCCGCCAGGGCAAGGCGCTCTACATCGGTGTCTCGGAGTGGAACGCGGAGCAGATCTCCCGCGGCGCGGCACTCGCCCGCGAGCTGAAGATCCCGTTCGTGTCGAACCAGCCGCAGTACTCGATGCTGTGGCGCGTCATCGAATCGCAGGTCGTGCCCGCTTCCGAGCGCGAGGGCCTGAGCCAGATCGTCTGGTCGCCGGTGGCGCAGGGCGTGCTGACCGGCAAGTACAAGGTGGGCCAGCCGCTGCCCGCCGGCTCGCGCGCGACCGACGAGAACGGCGGCGCGAACATGGTCAAGCGCTTCCTCGACGAGAAGACCCTCGCCGCGGTCGCGAAGCTGGAGCCGCTGGCCGCCGACGCCGGACTGTCGATGGCGCAGCTGGCCGTCGCGTGGGTGCTGCAGAACCCGAACGTCGCGTCGGCGATCATCGGGGCCTCGCGGCCGGAGCAGGTCCAGGACAACGTCAAGGCGGCCGGCGTGAAGCTGGAGCCGGAGCTGCTCACCGCGATCGACGAGGCGCTCGGCGACGTCGTGGTCACCGACCCGGCGCTCACCGTCTCCCCCTGATCAGCGCAGCTGGGTAAGCCCGGCAAATGTCCGTGAAGGGCTCCTTGAGGGAATCTGATTCCCTCAAGGAGTCCTTCACGGACCGCCTGCGGGGACTGCGGCGCTACGGAGAAGGCCGCAGCAAAAACCGCTCCGCCACCGCGAGGTCGTGCGGATAGGTGATCTTCACGTTCTCCGCGCTGCCGGGCACCCACCGCACCGGCAGCGCGGAGAACCGCTCCATGCACGAAGCCGTGTCGGTGCCGAG
This sequence comes from Amycolatopsis sp. AA4, assembly GCF_002796545.1. Lineage (GTDB taxonomy): Bacteria > Actinomycetota > Actinomycetes > Mycobacteriales > Pseudonocardiaceae > Amycolatopsis. The sequence continues at coordinate 1,845,946 of NZ_CP024894.1, read as the reverse complement.
AAACCCTTCCGCGGCAGCCTGTTCGTACGCCGCGAGCAGCGGTTCCGCCCGGAAGCCCTGCGGGGTCTGCACCCGGATCGCGCCCGGCAGCGGGCCCGCCACCGTGTCCGGTCCGGCCATCGAGACCACGTCGTCCGCGGCCAGGCCCGGCACCGCTCCCCCGTCTTCCCGGGTCCGCTCCAGCACCGCGGAGATCAGGTCCGGCTTCACCAACGGGCGGGCCCCGTCGTGCAGCAGCACGGAATCCACTGTCCCGTCGGCGATTCGCGGCGCGAGGTGGCGCAGTGCGTTCAGTTCGGAGGCCTGCCGCGTCGGGCCGCCGGTCACGATCTCCACCGGCGCGGCGAGCCCGGCGAGCACTTCCTCCGCCAGCGGCGCGTCCTCGGACCGGATGACCAGCACCAGCACGCCGATCCCGGGCACGGCGGCGAACGCGTCCAGCGACCACGCCACCACGCGCCTGCCCGCGACCGGCAGGTAGACCTTGTTCAGCGCGGCCCCGACCCGGGTCCCCGCACCACTGGCCAGCACGACCCCGGCCGCCGTCGATTCCCGCACGCCGACCGACCCTAAGGGCCGGGTCCGGGCGGCGGTAGGTTGGGCGCCGGGACGCCCAGCGGCGAAAGGAAACCTGGCTGTGGACACCGGCGAAACGGGCATCGAGTTCGGCGAGATCGAACCGCCGAGCGACCAGGCCCGGTCGGGCGCGATCGCGCTGCACGACAAGCTCGTCAAACCCGCCGGCTCGCTCGGCAGGCTCGAGGAGCTGGGCGTCTGGATCGCTTCGTGCCAGGGCCAGGCGCCGCCGCGGCCGTTCACCCGTCCGCGCGTCGTCGTGTTCGCCGGCGATCACGGCATCGCGAAGAAGGGCGTTTCGGCGTATCCGCAGGAGGTCACGTCGCAGCTCGTCGGCACCATGCTGACCGGCGGGGCGGCGATCAACGTCCTCGCCGCGGCGGCGGGCGCGGGCGTGCGCGTGGTCGACATGGCCGTGGACACCGAGGAATCCGCGATGCGGTCGATCGGCGAGTTCAAGGTGCGCCGCGGTTCGGGTTCGATCGACGTCGAGGACGCGCTCACCGACGCCGAGGTGCGCGCCGCGGTCAACGCCGGCCGGAAGATCGCCGACGCGGAGGTCGACGGCGGCGCGGACCTGCTGATCGCGGGCGACCTGGGAATCGGCAACAGCACCCCGGCGTCGGTGCTGGTCGCGGCGCTGACCGGGAGCGAGCCGGTCGCCGTGGTCGGCCGGGGTTCGGGCATCGACGACAACACGTGGATGCGCAAGGCCGCCGCGGTCCGCGACGCACTGCGCCGGGCCCGCGCGGTGCTGGCCGACCCGCTCGCCCTGCTGCGCACGTCGTCGGGGGCCGATATCGCCGCGATGACGGGCTTTCTCGCGCAGGCCGCGGTCCGCCGCACGCCGGTCGTGCTCGACGGGCTCGTGGTCTGCTCCGCCGCACTCGTCGCCGAAGAACTCGCCCCCGGCGCCCGCCGCTGGTGGATGTCCGGACAGCTCACCGGCGAACCCGCACACGCCCTCGCCCTGGAACACCTGGACCTCGGCGCCTTGCTCGACCTCGACGTCCGCCTCGGCGAAGGCACCGGCGCCGTCACCGCGCTCCCGCTGCTGATGATGGCCGCCCGGGTGCTCGCCGAAATGACCACCCACGAGCAATCCGGCGTCTCCGGCCCGCTGTCTTAAAAGCCGTGAAGGGCTCCTTGCGGGAATCTGATTCCCGCAAGGAGCCCTTCACGGACAGCTAGCTTCAGCTGAGCGGCACCATCCAGCCGGACGGGGCCGGACGGGTGCCCTCCTGGATCCCGACCAGCTGCTCGCGCAGGCCCATGGTGACCGGGCCCGGCTGCCCGCCGGAGATCGAGAACTCGCCGCCGCCGTGCTTCACGTGGCCGACCGGCGTGATGACCGCCGCCGTGCCGCACGCGAACACCTCGGTCAGCTCGCCCGAAGCGGCCGCCTTCTCCCATTCGTCGGTGGAGATCCGGCGCTCCTCGACCTTGTGCCCGGCGTCCTTCGCCAGCTGCAGCAACGACTTCCGGGTGACGCCCGGCAGCAGTGAACCGGTCAGCTCCGGCGTGACCACGCGGACGTCATCGCCCGAACCGAAGACGAAGAACAGGTTCATCCCGCCCATCTCCTCGACCCAGCGGCGCTCGACCGCGTCGAGCCACACCACCTGGTCGCAGCCCTTCTCGACGGCCTGCGCCTGCGCCACGAAGGACGCCGCGTAGTTGCCCGCGCACTTCGCCGCGCCGGTGCCGCCGGGGGCCGCGCGCACGTACTCGGTGGACAGCCACACGCTGACCGGCTTCACGCCGCCGCTGAAGTACGAGCCGGCCGGCGAGGCGATCACCGCGAAGACGTACTCGTCGGCCGGGCTGTTCACGCCCAGGCCCGCCGAGGTGGAGATCATGAACGGGCGCAGGTACAGGGAATCGCCCTCGCGGGTCGGCACCCAGCGCTCGTCCACCGCGATCAGCTCGCGCAGCGCGTCGATGAACGTCTCCACCGGCAGCTGCGGCATGGCCAGCCGCTCGGCGGATTCGCGGAACCGCTGCGCGTTGGCGTCCGGCCGGAACGCGGCGATCGAGCCGTCCGGCTGCCGGTAGGCCTTGAGGCCCTCGAAGATGGCCTGCCCGTAGTGCAGCACGGACGTGGCCGGGTCGAGGGTGAACGGTTCGTACGGCCCGACCTTGGCGTCGTGCCAGCCCTTTTCGGTGCTGTAGCGGACGGTGACCATATGGTCGGTGAAGTGCGTGCCGAACCCCGGCTTGGCAAGTACCTCGGCGACGCGTTCAGGACTCGCGGGGCTCGGGTGCGGAACGTGGGTGAACTGCGTCGCTGTCGTCATGCATAAACGATAGCGCTTGGTCGGAAGCACGTTAGTCGGAAGTCCTGTGGTTTTACTCGCCGCACCGGCCCGCGCTCGCAGCGTCACCCCACTACGATGGCCGGTGTGAGCACTCAACCAGCACGCCAAGCGGGGCCCGGGGCCGGGCCGGACGTCAAGACCTTCGGCACCGCCGCCCTGCTGACCTTCGGCGCGGGGCTGCTCGGGATGGTCGGCTGGGGCCTGCTTTCGAGCGGGTTCGGCTTCTTCCTCGGACTGGTCGTCGCCGGGTTCGGCATCTACTGGTGGAAGAACCTGCACGGCGCGGTGATCACGAAGAACGTGCCGACCAAATCGGTCGTCATCCTGCTCGTCGTCAACATCGTGCTGTTCATCGCGCTGGTGCTGCTGGCCCAGTAGGTCAGCACAGTCCGGCGGGCAGTTCCGGCGCGGGCCAGGCCGGGTCCGGGCGGAAGTCCGTGTGCGTGCCGTCGAAGGGGTACGCGCCCCGCTCGGCCAGCGCGCCCATCCGTTCGCCCTCGGCGCGCAGCGTGTCGAGTTCGGCCGCGGTCAGCCGCCCCGCGTCGACGGCCGCCTCCGCTTCGTCCTCGTCCTTCCACTGCCAGCCCGCGCCCGGCGTCACGACCAGGTCGAGGATGCCGTCGATCCGGTCCGGGCCGGTTTCGGTGCGCCCGCGCGGCACCTCGAGGTTCACGTACCAGTCGCGGAACCGGCCGTCCGTCTCGAAAAACCACCACACCGATGACCACGCCCGGTCGGGAATCAGCCGCAGCGTCGAGGTGCCGTGCCACACGTCCGGCACGCGGACGCGCGGCTGGCGAAACCGTTGTTCCAGCGGCGCTTCCCGCAGCGACCGGCCGTCCGCGAGCCTGCTGCCGACGATCGGCGTGCCGAGCGGGAGCCAGCCGAGCAGCGTCTCGCCGTCGTCGGAGACCACGCGCAGCGGATGATGCTGGCCGATGCTGCCGTCCGGGCGGACGAAACGTTCGACGACTGTCTGTCCCGGTGCCCAGCGGTGCTCAGTCATGCCCGCCACGGTAGCGACGCACCCGCACCCGCAGCAGCAGTTCCGCGACCGCGCCGAGCCCGGCCGCGAGCAGCGTCGCCGACAGCGGAACGAACGCCGCGGCGGCCGCTGCCAGCACCGCGGCCACCGCGACCGGAGCCCCGCCGGACGGCGCAAACCGCTGTCGAGCACCGACGAAAGTCGTGAATGCCGCGGGAAGAGTCGCCAGGACTGCGATCACCGTGAGCAACGGCTGCAGCTGTCCGGCGTCCGCGGCGGAGAGCAGTTCCCGCATCGAGGTCCCGGACAACCCGAGCCGCACCGGACCCAGCTGCAGCAGCGTCACCGCGGTGACGGCCACTGCGACCAGACCCAGCACGAGCGCGCGTCCGGTGCTCCGCGCCCCTGGTTCCGGAACTAGGAACGGCAGGAGGAACAACGCCGCGACGACGATCCCGGCCGCGTTCGGCGTCCCGATTCCGCCCGTCTGCGACACCGGAGCGACCACGAGACACATCGCCACGAGGACCGCCGCGGCGGCCAGCAGCACGCCCACTATCCACTTGACCAGCAGATTCGGCAGCCGCAGCCCGGCGAAGTCCGCAGCGGCAACGAATACGACCAGCGCGGCCGCGGCATACCCGGGCTGCAGCGGAAAAACGTATGCGCCGAACGCTTGCCCGAGCACGACGATCTGCGCCAGCCGGGATAATCCGCCCACGATCCGGCCAGCCGGATCGTCAGCGAGCGCGGGCAGCCGGGAACCGCCGACCGCGGCCAGCGCGGCGAGGACAACCCCGGCGAGCAGCCAATATCCGGCTCCGGCGGCCCCCGCCGCCAGCGTCACCAGGAGTGCTCCCGCGAGCCGCACCGCGATCCCCCTTCCCCCGTCCGGATGGCTTTGTCATTAGCATGGCTCACGATCGACCGGGCAGAACGCCCGGCGCCACCGCGACGTCGCGAGGAGCCAGAAGTGACCGTGCCGAAGCTTGCCCTCTCCGAGAACACGGATGCGGCATTGGGCAAGACCCGCGCCGACGTCGTCGTGATCGGCACCCTGCAGGGCGAGGACGGCCTCGAGCTGGCCGCCGGCGCGGAGGTGGCCGACGCGGCGTTCGACGGCAAGCTCGCCGAGGTGCTGGGCACGCTCGGCGCGACCGGCAAGGCCGAGGAGATCGTGAAGCTGCCGACGCTGGGCAAGCTGCCCGCGGGCGTCGTGCTGGCAGTCGGCCTCGGCAAGCCGAAGGACGGCGGGATCACCGCCGAGCAGGTGCGCCGCGCGGCCGGTGCCGCGGCCCGCGCGCTGAACGGCACCGAGCGGGCGTTCGTCACGCTGTCGGCCGTCGACCTGCACGCCGCCACCGAGGGCATCGCGCTGGGCGCGTACGTCTTCACCGAGTACCGCTCCGAGAAGGGCGACGGCCCGCTGGCGAAGGCCGACCTGGTCAGCCCGGCCGAGGGCACCGCGCGCGAGCACAAGGCCACGCTGAAGGCGGCCGGGTTCATCGCCGAATCGGTGATCATCGCCCGCGACCTCATCAACACCCCGCCGAACGACCTGTTCCCGGCGTCCTTCGCCGACCGCGCGAAGAAGCTCGCCGACGCGAACGGCCTCGAGTTCGAGGTGCTCGACGAGAAGGCGCTCAAGCGCAAGGGCTTCGGCGGCATCCTCGGCGTCGGCGGCGGTTCGTCGCGGCCGCCGCGCCTGCTGCGGCTCAGCTGGAAGCCGGCGAAGGCGCGCAAGAAGGTCGCGCTGGTCGGCAAGGGCATCACGTTCGACTCGGGCGGCATCTCGCTCAAGCCCGCCGCGAACATGGACCACATGACCTCCGACATGTCGGGCGCGGCCGCCGTGCTCGCGTCGGTCGTGCTGGCCGCCAAGCTCAAGTACCCGCTCGAGGTCACCGCGCACATCCCGCTGGCGGAGAACCTGCCCTCGGGCACCTCCTACCGCCCCGGCGACGTGCTGACCATGTACGGCGGCAAGACCGTCGAGGTGCTCAACACCGACGCCGAGGGACGGCTCGTGCTGGCCGACGCGATCGTGCGCGCGGCCGAGGAGAACCCGGACTACCTGATCGAGACCGCCACGCTGACCGGCGCGCAGGTGGTCGCGCTGGGCAACCGGATCTCCGGCGTGATGGGCTCGGACGAGTTCCGCGACCGCGTCGCGGGCATCATGCAGGCCACCGGCGAGGGCGGCTGGGCGATGCCGCTGCCCGACGAACTGCGCGGCGACCTCGACTCGCGGCTCGCGGACATCGCGAACGTGACCGGCCAGCGCTGGGCGGGCATGCTCGTCGCGGGCGTGTTCCTGCGCGAGTTCGTGCCCGCGGACCTGCCGTGGGTGCACCTGGACGTCGCGGGCCCGGCCTTCAACTCCGGCGGCCCGTGGGGCTACACCGGCAAGGGCGGCACCGGCGTCCCGGTCCGCACCATCGCCGCGGTGCTGGCGGACATCGCCGACCAGGGCTGATTCACCCGCTTTCGACCGGAGGCCCCGCACCCTGCCCGGTACGGGGCCTCCGTCGTTGTGGCACGCTCGCGCTCATGCAGCGCGACGACTACCTCGAAACCGCCGTCCGCGAGGTGCTCACCGCCGACGAGGCCGCCGCTGACCGCCGAATCGGCCACGCCGCGCTGCTCTTGGCGACCGCGGGCGCGTCCGACTCCGCGGATCGCCTTGTCGCACAATGGCACGCGATCACCGGCCGCCCAACGTCCGTGCTCGCCGACGACGCTCTGCGCGCCCGCGCCTGGGCAATGCTTTTCGAGGCCCGCGGCGACCGTCCACAATGGGCAGACGCGCTGGTTCCGCTCGACCTGGACGCGGAAGAACAAGCCCACCAAGCCTTCCTAGCCCGCAGAGTGTCCGATTTGGACGGTCTCTTCGCCGGTTCCCCGGTCGCAGGCGCGGTCTCCGCACTCGCCCCCGAACGACCGGATCCGGTGCGCGACGCACTCGCCGCCGCCGACCTGGACACCTGGGCCGCACTCGTCGAAAACCACCCGAACCCCGACGTCGCGACGCTCGCCGCCACCCGCCCGCTAGCCGCCCGCCTGGTCGGTGGCGCGGACCCGCTAGACCTCGGCCCGGAATGGCCGGACCAGTGCGCAGGCGCGCTGATCGCCGCCCTGCGCGAACGCCACCCAACCGGCCCGGACAGCCTGCCCGACCTGGTAGCGGCGATCCTCCGACTGCGCGGACAACGAGCCCCCGCCCCCGCGTCACCAACCGACCTCGCCGCAGCCGAAAACCGCCTCGGCTTCCGCCTGCCCGACGACTACCGCGAGTTCTTGACACTCGCGGACGGCCTGCCCGCGGACGTGGTGTTCCCCCGCCTGCTGCCCGCCCGCGAACTGCGCGCAGACGGAACCGTCGTGATCGTCTCCGACCCAGCGACGATCCTGCTCACCCACACCGGTAACAGCTGGCGAACGGTCGAAGTAGACCTCACCTACGGCAGCACCGCACACGAATCGTTCCGCGCACTGCTGGAACACCACCACCGACTACTGGAAGCAAGCGCCTGACCACCCGCCCGCCGAAGTCCGCGAGGGGACCCCTGAGGGACTCTGAGTCCCTCTGAACTGCGCCCCGGAAGTTGGACTGGGAATCCAGTTCCAGCTGTCCGGGGAGTGGTTCGTTGCATCCACGCAGTTCGTTGTCTGAGTGGCAGCGGGCGTCCGCTGTTGCGTTGTTCGAGGACGGGTATGGCGCGAAGGCCGTGGCGTCCCGGTTGGGGGTGTCGGCGGGTGCCGTGCGACGCTTGCGTGATCGTTGGAGGCTGCGGAGCGCGGGAGCGCTGATGGACAAGCCAGGCAGGCGGTCGTTCGCGTTCGAGTTCAAGCTGGAGGTCGTGCGCCGGTATGTCGGCGGCGAGGCGACCGCGGCCGAGCTGGCGCGCGAGCACGGGCTGTCCTCGCCCAAACTCGTGGAGAACTGGGCGCGGGCGTATCGGCGCGAGGGAGAGGACGCGTTGCGGCCCAAGCCGAAAGGCCGTCCGCCCGGTGTCGCGGACTCGCCGGGTCCCGGCGAGCTGGAGCGGTTGCGGGCGGAGAACCTGCGGCTGTCGGCGGAGAACGCCTACCTAAAAAAATTGCGGGCCTTGAGGGAGCAGGGGCGAGGGTGAAAACCCAGGCCGTCGCCGCCCTCAAGGCCGACTATCCGCTGCCGGTGCTGCTGGCGGTCGCGGGCCTGGCCCGGTCGACGTTCTTCCACCACCAGGCCCGGCCCGACCGGCCCGACCCGCACGCCGGGCTCAAGGCCGCGATCGCCGAGGCGTTCGAGGCCGCCCGCGGCCGCTACGGGCACCGGCGGATCCACACGGTCCTGGCCCGCGCCGGCTGGCGGGTGGCGAAGAAAACCGTGCTCGCGCTGATGAACGCCCTCGGCCTGGTCTGCCAGGTCCGGCGGCCGCGCCGGCGCCGGTCCTGGCCCGGCCGGCCCGGCACGGCCGCCGAGAACCTGCTCAACCGCGAGTTCGGCGCCGAGGCCCCGGACACCAAATGGGTCACCGACGTGACCGAGTTCCGCATCGGCGACCGCAAGGTCTACCTCTCGCCCGTGATCGACCTGTTCGACCGGTCCGTGATCGCCTACGCCTGCGGGCCGTCCCCGACGCTGGAGCTGACGAACTCCTCGCTGCGCGCCGCGATCGCGACCCTGCCCGCCGGAGCCCGCCCGCTGGTGCACTCCGACCAGGGCTTCCAGTACCGGCACGCCTCCTGGCGCTCCCTGCTCGCCGACGCCGGCCTGACCCAGTCGATGTCCCGGCGAGCCACCTGCCTGGACAACGCCGTCGCCGAGAACTTCTTCGGCCACCTCAAAGAAGAACTCTTCCACCACACCAAGTTCGACACCGTCGACACGTTCATCACGGCACTGCACGACTACATCGACTGGTACAACACCACCCGCATCTCCACCACGCTCCAAGGCCTGAGCCCGGCCGAATACCGGGCCCAGACCCTCGCCGCCTAACCTCTACATAACCAGTCCAACTTCCGGGGCCCAGTTCACTCAGGGTTCCCCTCACGACCCACACCCGGCACCTCCCGAGGCGCACCCCAATGCCACATTGGTTGCGTCCCATGCACCCAATGCCACATTGGGTGCGCCACATGCACCCAATGCCACATTGGGGCGCTAACCGCACGCCGCGCTCCCCAAGCCCCCACGCACCCAAGCCGCGCACAAACCGCCGCCGCCGCCGCACCCAAACAGCGCACCACCCAAACCGCGCAACAAACCGCAGCCGATGCTCCCAACCGCCGGGGGCACCCAGCCCCTCCCCAACCCCGATACAAAGCCGCCCTGCGGTTCGGGGGTGCTTGTCAAGGCATCTTTCCCGCCTTGACAAGCACCCCCGAACCGTCAGCACAATCAAAAATCGGGGTGCCCCACGCAACCCAGATCACCGGCAATGTCGCCCCCAGGGCGACGAGCCGAACCCCAGCCCCAACTACCGACAGCGACCCCCAGCCTCACCCCCCAGACCGACGCTTCTGCCGTTCGGTGTACTCCCGCATCCGCTTCGGATACCCCACCCGCGCCGCCTCGTACACCGGAATCGTGTGCTTGTGCCCGAACTTCTGCGCCGCGGCGAGGCTGCCGATGCGGCGGCGGGTCCATTCGCCGTCGTGCGCGACGAGCACCACAGTGGTGTCGGTCACCGTGGTCGGCGGCTCGACGTAGGCTTCCACCCCACGCCGCGCGGCGGCCCATTCCTCCAGGTAGCGGGTGTCGGCCGAGCCCGCGGAGCGGCCTGCTCCGGCGGCCGGGCCGCGTCTGCCGCGGCGGCGCAACGAGTCGAAGATCCCCACTTCGACCACCTTTCTTCCGGCGAGAGTCCGGACTTCATTATTCCCGGGCGCGTGTGTGGCCGGTGTCGCAGCGCCGCCTTGGCCCGGCTAGGTCGCAACGCCGATCGGCGTAGTGACAAGATGGCGGTTGTCGCGCGCGCGGTTATACCGGGTGCCGCGGCGACCGAAGCTCCACCCCTATCGCTGCCGAGGAGTTATTGAAGTGAGCGACACCTCCGCCGACCTCGTGATCCTGGGAGGCGGATCGGGCGGCTACGCCGCGGCCTTCCGCGCTGCCGAGCTGGGCCTTTCCGTCACGCTGATCGAGAAGGACAAGCTGGGCGGGACCTGCCTCCACCGGGGCTGCATCCCGACCAAGGCCCTGCTGCACGCCGCCGAGGTCGCCGACGAGGCCCGCGACGCCGAGACCTTCGGCGTCAAGGCCGTGTTCGAGGGCATCGACATCGCGGGGGTGAACAAGTACAAGGACGGCATCGTCTCCCGGCTGTACAAGGGCCTCCAGGGCCTGGCCAAGGCGCACAAGGTGAACCTCGTCGAGGGCACCGGCCGGTTCGTCGGCGGCACGACCGTCGAGGTCGACGGCACGCGCTACACCGGCAAGAACGTCATCCTCGCCACCGGTTCGTACTCGCGCACCCTGCCCGGCCTCGAGCTCGGCGGCCGCATCATCGCGAGCGAGCAGGCGCTGACGCTGGACTACGTGCCGAAGAAGGTCGTCGTGCTCGGCGGCGGCGTGATCGGCGTGGAGTTCGCCAGCGTGTGGGCTTCCTTCGGGGTCGACGTCACCGTGGTCGAGGCGCTCCCGCGGCTGGTCCCGAACGAGGACGAGTACGCCTCCAAGCAGCTCGAGCGGGCGTTCCGCCGGCGCAAGATCGCCTTCAAGACCGGCGTGAAGTTCACCGGCGCGAAGCAGGACGACAACGGCGTCAGCGTGTCGCTGGAGTCCGGCGAGACGCTGGAGGCCGACCTGCTGCTGGTCGCCGTCGGCCGCGGCCCGAACTCGGCCGGGCACGGCTACGAGGAGGCGGGCGTCAAGATCGACCGCGGCTTCGTGCTCACCGACGACCGGCTGCGCACCAACCTGCCGAACGTGTACGCGGTCGGCGACATCGTGCCGGGCCTTCAGCTCGCGCACCGCGGCTTCCAGCAGGGCATCTTCGTGGCCGAGGAGATCGCCGGACTGAACCCGCGCGCCATCGACGAGCGCGGCATCCCGCGCGTCACCTACTCGCACCCCGAGGTCGCCTCGGTCGGGCTCACCGAGACCCAGGCCAAGGAGAAGTACGGCTCGGACGTCACCACGTTCACCTACGACCTCGGCGGCAACGGCAAGAGCCAGATCCTCAAGACCTCCGGCGGCGTGAAGCTGGTGAAGGCGCCGGACGGCCCCGTCGTCGGCGTGCACATGGTCGGCGACCGGGTCGGCGAGCTGATCGGCGAAGCGCAGCTGATCTACAGCTGGGAGGCGTTCCCGGAGGACGTCGCCCCGCTGATCCACGCGCACCCCACGCAGACCGAGGCACTCGGCGAAGCGTTCCTCGCCCTCGCGGGCAAGCCGCTGCACGTGCACAGCTGACGCGCAACCAGCACAATCCAGACCACGTCTTAGCGATCAAGGGAGCCAGCGAACAATGGCCTACTCCGTCACGCTGCCGGAGCTCGGCGAGAGCGTCACCGAGGGAACCGTCACCCGGTGGTTGAAGCAGGAGGGCGACACCGTCGAGGTCGACGAGCCGTTGCTCGAGATCTCGACCGACAAGGTCGACACCGAAGTACCGTCGCCGGTGGCAGGCACGGTCGTGAAGATCAGCGCCAAGGAAGACGACACCGTCGAGGTCGGCGGCGAGCTGGCGGTGATCGACGACGGCACCGGCGGCGTGCCCGAGTCCTCCGCGCCGGCCCAGCAGGCCGAGCCGGAGCCCGCCCCGCAGCAGCAGGAAGCCCCTGCCCAGGCCGAATCCGCCGCCCCCGCCGAGTCCGCCCCGTCGCAGCCGGACACCGCTCCGGCCGCCGGCGGTTCGGGCACCGAGGTGAAGCTGCCCGAGCTGGGCGAGAGCGTCACCGAGGGCACCGTCACCCGCTGGCTGAAGCAGGTCGGCGAGACCGTCGAGGTCGACGAGCCGCTGCTCGAGATCTCCACCGACAAGGTCGACACCGAGGTCCCGTCGCCGGTCGCCGGCACCGTGCTGGAGATCCGCGCGGGCGAGGACGAGACCGTCGAGGTCGGCGGCGTGCTCGCGGTCATCGGCGACGCCAGCGCCGCCCCGGCCGCCGCCCCGGCGCAGGAAAGCAAGCCCGCCCCGGCTCCGGAACCCGAGCCCGCTCCGGCCCCGGTCCAGGAGAGCAAGCCCGCTCCGGCCCCGGCGGCTCCGGCCCCCGCGCCCGCAGCCCCGGCTCCCGCTCCGGCCCAGGAGAGCAAGCCCGCCCCAGCCGCGCAGGCCCCGGCGGACAACGGCTCCGCGGACGGCCCGTACGTCACGCCGCTGGTGCGCAAGCTCGCCTCCGAGCACGGCATCGACCTCGCGTCGCTGACCGGCAGCGGAGTCGGCGGCCGCATCCGCAAGCAGGACGTGCTCGCCGCCGCCGAGGCCAAGCAGAAGGCGGCTCCGGCCCCGGCTGCTTCCGCCCCGTCCGCTCCGGCCGCCGCCGCTCCGTCCGCGCCGCGCGCCGCCGCGGTCTCGCCGGAGGTCGCCGCCCTGCGCGGCACCGTGCAGAAGGCGAGCCGGATCCGGCAGATCACCGCCACCAAGACCCGCGAGTCGCTGCAGGTTTCCGCGCAGCTCACGCAGGTGCACGAGGTGGACGTCACCAAGATCGCCAAGCTGCGCCAGCGCGCGAAGGCGGCGTTCAAGGAGCGCGAGGGCGTCAACCTCACGTTCCTGCCGTTCTTCGCCAAGGCGACCGTCGAGGCGCTCAAGCAGCACCCGAACGTCAACGCGTCCTACAACGAGGACACGAAGGAGATCACCTACCACGGCGCCGTGCACCTGGGCATCGCGGTGGACACCGAGCGCGGCCTGCTCTCGGTCGTGATCCACGACGCGGGCGAGCTGAGCCTGGCCGGTCTCGCGCACCGCATCGCCGACCTGGCGGCGCGGGCCCGGGCCAACCAGGTCAAGCCGGACGAGCTGACCGGCGGCACCTTCACCATCACGAACATCGGCTCCAACGGAGCCCTGTTCGACACGCCGATCATCGTGCAGCCGCAGTCCGGCATGCTCGGCACCGGCGCCGTGGTGAAGCGCCCGGTCGTGGTGAGCGACGCCGACGGCAACGACACCATCGCGGTCCGCTCGATGGCGTACCTGCCGCTGACCTACGACCACCGCCTGGTCGACGGCGCCGACGCCGGCCGCTTCCTGACCACGATCAAGCAGCGGCTGGAAGAGGGCAACTTCGAGGACGAGCTGGGTCTCTGATCCGGTAACTCTCTCGGCCGAAGGCCCCCGCATCCGCCAGGCGGGTTCTAGCGGTCCCCGCAACACCCTGGATTGCAGGGAGTTGCGGGGATCGTGGATTTTGAGAGGTTGAAGAAGGAGTTCTTCGAGGCTCTTGATCGGGAGAAGGGCAACGTTTCGGGTGCCGCCCGGGTGGTCGGGGTGTCTCGGGGAACGGCTCACACTTGGGCGCGGCAGGCAGGAGTGCGGGGCACGGGGAAGTCGGGCACGTCCGGGCATCCGGGCAGGGCGGAGTACGACCGGCTTCGCGCGGCCGGTGTGCGATCACGGGATGCCGCCACTCGGGTCGGCGTCAACGAGCGCACCGCCCGGGACTGGGATCGCGGTATCCGGCAGATCGGTCACACGCGCCTCCACCCGGATGGGCGCCGGATCGACTACAAGACGGGCGTGACCACTGTCGTTCCTTTGTCCTCGCAGCCGTCTGTCGCGGCGGTCGAGGCCACTTTGCACCCGCGGTACTTGACGGTGGCCGAACGGGAGCTGATCGCCGACATGCGCCGGCAGGGCGAGTCGTTCCGGGCGATCGGGCGGGCGCTGGGCCGCCCGGCGTCCACCGTCAAACGGGAGATCGACACGCGGTCGGTCAACGGTGTCTATCGGCCGCACCACGCTCAGCGGGCCTGGGCGGGAAGCCGGCCGCGGCCGAAGCCGTCGAAACTCGCCCAGGACGGTCCGTTGCGCGCCTATGTCGCCGACAAGCTGCGGGAACAGTGGTCACCCGAGCAGATCTGTCAGGCGCTCGTCCGCGAGTTCCCCGACGATGAGGACATGCGGGCGAGTCCGGAAACGATCTACCAGGCGATCTACGTCCAGGCTCGGGGCGGGCTGCGACGCGAGGTCGCGGCCGCGCTGCGGACCGGCCGCACCCGCCGGAAGCCGCACCGCAAACCTGACCAGCGCACACCCCGGTTCGTCGACGGCATGGTGATGATCTCCCAGCGCCCGGCCGAGGTCGAAGACCGCGCGGTCCCCGGCCACTGGGAAGGCGACCTGATCGTCGGCACCCGCAGCGAGAGCGCGATCGTGACGCTGGTCGAGCGCTCCACCCGCTACGTCATGCTCGGGCACCTGCCCGGCGGGCACACCGCCGAGGAAGTCCGGGACGTGCTCGTCCCGCTGATCCAGACCCTGCCCGCACACCTGCGCGGCTCGCTGACCTGGGACCAGGGCTGTGAAATGGCCGCGCACAAGCAGTTCTCGATCGCGACCGGGGTTCCGGTCTACTTCTGCGACCCGCACGCACCCTGGCAACGCGGCTCAAACGAGAACACCAACGGACTGCTGCGCCAGTACTTCCCCAAAGGGACCGACCTGTCCGTTCACAGCACCGAAGACCTCGAACACGTCGCCCAGAAACTCAACCGCCGACCACGCAAAACGCTCGGCTGGTCAACACCAGCCGAGCGCCTGCGTAATCTGCTAACGGCCACCACATAGATCATCAGGTGTTGCGACGACCGCGTGAATCCGCCCCACGGGTGCGGGGGCCTTCGCCGTTCGCCGTTCCGCGTAGTCAGCTATTCCGGATTTTCGGAATTCCGGAGTAGGCTTGGCTCATGCTCACCCGACGAAGCTTGCTCGCGTCGGTCACAGCAGCGGGGGCCGCCACGTTCGTCGCCCCCTCGCTCGCGCTGGCCGATCCCCCGGACCAATCCACGCCCGAAGGCTGGCTCGCCCGGCTCGCCGCGCACCGCGACGACGTGTCCGCGGTCTTCTCCGACCGCACGTGCTTCGAGCACCGGCCAGACCAGCAACGTCCGCTCGCCTCCGCGGTCAAGGTGGTGCATCTGCTCGCCTACACGACGGCGGTCGCCGAAGGACGGCTCGATCCGGCCGAACCGGTGCGCGTCGGTGATTGGGACGCCCGGCATCCGTTCTTCGGCGACGGCCTTCTCGGCCAGGGGACGCACCACGAAGCCCTGACCTTGCTGGGAATCCCGTGCGACGAGTTCGGCATCGCGAAGGATCCGGAGCAGCGAGTGCCGCTGCACAAGATCGCCGAGCTGATGATTCTGGTCAGCGACAACGCCGCCGCGGACTACCTGCACGCCCGGCTCGGCGACTCGGCGCTGCGCCGCGCGGCCGCGCGCGGCGGCTGGCACCACCCCGACACCCGGATGTTCTGCGGGGAAACGCTGATGTGGGTGCTGCCCGAGTACTGTCCGCCGCCCGGCACCCCGAGCGCGGTCCGCCGTGCCCTGGGCAATGCGCTGACGAACCGGTTCGTCCACGACGCGTCGTTCCGTGCCACCGTGATTCCGCGGGTCTTCGCCCATCCGCCGACGCCCGAACACACCAGGATCTGGGAGGCGGGAACCGGCCAGGGCACTGCCGCGCACTTGTTCGGGCTGCACCGCGAAATCGCCGCGGGCAAGGACCGGGCCGCCGTCCTCGCGCAGCAGATCCTCACCCAGTTCCCGGAACGGAAGCCGCCGGGCGCGGATGCCTTGTTGTTCAAAGGCGGCAGCTTGTCCGCCGTCCTGGTGCTGGCGTTCGACGTGCTGTGGCCGGACCGCGCTCCGAGTACCGGCACGATCCTGCTTCAGAACGCGACGGCCGCCGACCTTCAGCACGTTCCGGCGCTGATGCGGCTGTGCGTCGACGCGCTGTACCTCCCGGCCACCTTCACGGCACTGGAGCGCGCGCTGGGACACTGACCCGCATGACCGATGACCTCGCCGAGCGCGTCGCGGCGCTCGAACGCCGGCTGGCCGCGTTGGAGGGACGGTCCGCCGAACCCGTCCCGGACAGCCCGCGGGGAATCGTCGGCTACCAGGGTGAATTGACCGATCCCGAGCTGCGCTGGGAAATCCGGCTCACCACCCCGGCAGTCCTGTCGCTGCCGGACGGGCCGCGCGCCGAGGTGCTCGCCGCGCTGGCGAACACCGACCGGATCGCGCTCGTCCGGCTGCTCGCCCGCGACGGCGCGCAAACCGGGGCCGCGCTGCAGGAAGCGGCCGAACTCAGCTCGCCAGGACGGCTCTATCACCACCTCAAGGCGCTCACCGCGGCCGGGCTGGTCGAGCAGGACCGCCGCGGCAGCTACCGGCTCAAGCCGACCGCCGCGATTCCCGCGCTGGTGCTGCTGACCGCCGCCGCCGACGTCGCCGGTCAGCTCCGCCCGGGTGTGCGCGAACCGGGCCGATAGGACACGATCAGAGGCATGCGGGTACTCATCGCGGGCTCCGGCGGTCTCCTCGGCACCGCATTGACCGGACGGCTGCGCGAATCCGGGCACGACGTGCGCCGGCTGGTGCGGCGCACCGCGCGGGCGGAAGACGAGCGCGGCTGGGACCCGCCGTCGGGGCGGATCGACGACGGCGCGTTCGACGGCGTCGACGCGGTGGTGAACCTGTGCGGCGCGCCGCTGTTGCCCGGTCGCTGGAGCGCCATGCGCAAACAGCAGCTGCTCGACAGCCGCGTCGAGCCGACCGAGGTGCTCGCCGAAGCGGTGGCGGAGCACGGCATCGGGGTGCTGGTGAATGCCTCCGCCGTGGGCTATTACGGCAACACCGGGTCCACTGTGGTCGATGAGGACACCAAGGCGGGCAACGGTTTTCTCGCCGAGATGTGCGTCGAATGGGAGAACGCGACCGCCGCGGCGGCCAACGCGCGCGTGGTCTCGGTCCGCACCGGTCTCGTCCTGGCCCGCCGCGGCGGCCTGCTCGACGTGCTGCGTCCGCTCTTCCGCTTCGCGCTCGGCGGACGGCTCGGCGACGGCAGCCAGTTCATGCCGTGGATCGCGCTGGACGACGAAATCGGTGCCCTCGTGCACATTCTGGAGCACGATTCGCTGTCCGGCCCGGTCAATCTCACCGGCCCGATCCCGGTCACCAACGCCGAGTTCACCAAGGCCCTCGGCCACGCCGTGCACCGGCCCGCGCCGTGGTGGGTGCCGGAAATCGCGATGAAGATCGCGCTCGGCCAGGCCGCCGAGGAGATGGCGTTGTTCGGACAGCGCGCGGTGCCGCGGAAGCTGGAGGCGAGCGGCTACGAATTCCGGCACCGCACCGTCGACAGCGCGCTCGCCGCGGCGACATGACGATGCCGCGCGTCCGGTGGATCGTCGTTGGCGTGGTGCTGTTCGCCGCGTTCCTGTGGCTCGGATTTCTGGTGGACCGGCAGCCGCTGCAGCTCGACGTCGAGGTCGCCACGGCCCTGCGGGGACAGGACACTCGCCCGGCCGGCCAGATCGCGGGCGTGGTGACGAACGTCCTCGGCCCGGTGCTGCCGTATGTGCTCGGCGTGCTGCTGCTGGCGATCGTGCTGCGCGACCGCTCCCAGTTCTCGCTGTGCGTGCGGCTCGCCGTGGTGCTGCTTCTGTGCCGGTTCACCAGCCTGGCGTTCAAGCCGGTGTTCCAGCGCCAGCGCCCGCGGGTGTACCCGGATCTGAGCTACCCCAGCGGCCACGTCGTCTCCGTGGCGACGACCAGCCTGGTCGTGGTGCTCCTCTGCGCCTGGCTCCGGCCGCGGTTCGTCCGGTGGGCGATCGGGATTTCCGCCGCCGCGACGGTGCTGGCCGCGGCCTGCCGGATCGTGCTCGGCGTGCACTGGGTCACCGACACCATCGGGGCCGTGCTCGCGGTGCTCGGCGTCGGACTGGTGTCAGCGACCGCACTCCGGCTGATTCCCTTTCCGCCGGACGAAAGGCGTAGCCTCGAACGGTGAGTTCTTCGAGCGCAAGCTGCCGGATCGCCACCGAACCCCTCGTCGTGCGCGAGATCGGGACGATCGACTACACCGAGGCCTGGGACCTGCAGCGGGAGATCCTCACCGCTCGTGCGGACGAAACCGGGCCGGACACCATGCTGCTGCTGGAGCACCCGTCGGTCTACACCGCGGGCAAGCGCACCGAACCCGAGGACCGGCCCGCCGACGGCACCCCGGTGATCGACGTCGACCGCGGCGGCAAGATCACCTGGCACGGCCCCGGCCAGCTGGTCGGCTACCCGATCCTGAAGCTCGCCGACCCGATCGACGTGATGCATTACGTGCGCCGCCTCGAGGAGGCGCTGATCGCGGTGTGCGACCGGTTCGGCGTGCGCACCGGCCGCGTCGAGGGCCGCAGCGGCGTGTGGATCCCGGCCGACGAGCGCGGGATCGAGCGCAAGATCGCCGCGATCGGCATCCGCGTCCAGCGCGGCGTCACCATGCACGGGTTCGAGCTGAACTGCAACGCCGACCTGGCCGCGTTCGACAACATCGTGCCGTGCGGCATCCGCGACGCGGGCGTCACCTCGCTGTCCTGGGAACTGCAGCGCGACGTCCCGGTCTCCGAGGTGCTGCCGCTGGCGAAGGAGCTGGTGCTGGCCGCGCTCGAAGGCGAACTGCCGGTGAGCGACGACCGCTGGCTGCCGCGTCCGGAGGCCCCGAAGGCCCCCGGCGTCACCTTCGCCCTGCAGAACTGACCCAGCTGTCCGTGAAGGACTCCTTGAGGGAATCTGATTCCCTCAAGGAGTCCTTCACGGCTTTTCGGGGGCTCAGTCGAGCTGCGGAGCGACCTCGGACGCCACGAACTCGATGTGGTCGAGGTCGGACAGGTCGAGCACCTGCAGGTACAGCCGGGTGATCCCGGTTTTTTCGCGCCACTGCCCGATCCGGTCCACGATCTCCGCCGCGGTCCCGGCCAGGCCGTTGGCCCGCAGTTCGTCGGTTTCCCGGCCGATCGCGGCCGCCCGGCGCGCGACCTCGGCCTCGTCCCGGCCCGCCGCGAGCACGAGCGCGACCGAGCGCAGGATTTCCTTGGGGTCCCGGCCGATCGCCTCCGCCGCCGCGTCGACGCGCTCGAACTGCGCCAGCGCGGTGTCGGCATCCACGAACGGCAGGTTGAACTCGTCGGCGTACCGCGCGGCCAGCGCCGGGGTGCGCTTCTTGCCGCCCCCGCCGATGATCACCGGCGGCGCGGGCGACTGCGCGGGCTTCGGCAGCGCGGGCGAGTCGGCGAGCGTGTAGTACTCGCCGGAGTAGGAGAACTTCTCCCCGGCCGGGGTCTTCCACAGGCCGGTGATCACCGCGAGCTGCTCGGCGTAGCGGTCGAAACGCTCCTTGAGCGGCGGCAGGGTGAGGCCGTAGGCGGTGTGCTCGTCGTCGTACCAGCCGGCGCCGAAGCCGAATTCCACGCGCCCGCCGGACATCTGGTCCACCTGCGCGACCGAGATCGCGAGCGGGCCGGGGTGGCGGAAGGTGGCCGCGGTGACGAGCGTGCCGAGCCGGATCCGCTCGGTTTCGCGGGCGAGGCCGGCGAGGGTGATCCACGCGTCGGTCGGCCCGGGAAGGCCGTCCGCGCTGCCCATCTTGAGGTAGTGGTCGCTGCGGAAGAACGCGTCGTATCCCGCGGCTTCGGTGGTCCGCGCGACCCGCAGCAGGTCGTCGTAGCTCGCGCCCTGCTGGGGTTCGGTGAAGATCCTCAAGTCCATGTCCGCCAGCCTAACGGCGGACTGGTCAGCCCGCGGCGGGCCGTTCCTGGTCTCCCGCCGGGCGGCGCAGCCGGGTCAGCATCCGCATGATGACGTCCTCGATCTCGGCTCCGACCTTCTTCGGGTCGGCCGCGCCGGCGATCTCGGTGGCCGCGCTCGACAGCGCGCCGAACAGCAGCCGCGCGGTGAGGTCGACCGGCACCGGCTCCACCTCGCCCGCGTCGACGAGCAGCTGCAGCCCGGACCGGACCAGCCCGAAACTGGACTGCTCCTCGGCCTCGCGCCAGCGTTCCCAGCCCATCACGACCGGGCCCTCGTGGATGGCGATCCGCTGGTACGACGGGTCGAGGCAACTGCGGATGAACGCCTGCAGCCCGCCCATCGCGCGTTCCCACGGCTCGCCGTCGCCGGTCATGATCTTCTGCAGCCGGTCGTAGACCAGGCTTTCGACCTGTTCGAACGCGGCCTCGAAGAGCGCCTGCTTCCCGCTGAAATGGTGGTACAGCGCGCCTTTCGTGACGCGGGCGCGTTTGGCGACCTCGTCGAGCGAGGTGCCCGCGTATCCGCGTTTCGTGAACAGTTCGACCGCGCTCTCGACCAGGGCGGATCGGGTCGACTCGGAGTAGTCGAGTCGTCGGGACCTCATTGTCGGCACGCTCACAACCTTACGCCGGGGGTCGCCGGACCATACCCGTGGTATGTTGGCTGCGTCAGGTCCGTACCGGGAGTATGCCGCAGACCGGCAGTATGACCCGGGTCACGGAAGGGGAGCCACACCATGAGCTGGACCGACTTCTACCGGCGGCGAGAGATCCTCGATGCCGCTGTCCGCCAGGCGAGGCGTGCACCGCAGGCGCCGCTGTCGCTGGCCGAAATCCCGGGCGCCGCCGAAGAGTTCGGCACCGAAGAGAACCTGTTGCTGGCACTGCAGTACAAGTGGACGCAACTGCTCAGCGGCTACCTGCGCGCCGAGTTCGCCGATCCCGACGAGGCGGAACTGCCCGGCGACCAGGTCGACGCCGTCACCCGCGCGTGGCGGCAGGCGCAGCACGACCACCAAGACCTCCGCGCGGTGCTGGACGGCGCGCTCGAGCGCTGCCCGGCGCTGGAACCGCTGCACCGCACCGAACTGCACATGCTGGCGCTCACCGCCGGCCTCGCCGAACCGGACGAGTCCGCCGACGAGATCGTCAAGGTCGGGCGGACGCTCGACGCGCTGATCCGCGCAGGCGACACCGGCCCGGTCCGCAGGCGCGGCCCGGTCGGGCATCTGATGCGCCTGCTCGCGCCGAGCGCGTGACGTGTAGTTAGCTAGCCCGATGAGCGAACGCTGGACCGAGGCCCGGATCCCCGACCAGAGCGGCCGGACCGTCCTGATCACCGGAGCGAATTCCGGCCTCGGCCTGCGTTCGGCGGAAGTCTTGGCCGCGCACGGCGCTCGCGTGCTGCTCGGCTGCCGGTCGCCGGAACGCGGCGAAACCGCGCTCGAGCGGGTCCGCGCCGCGGCTTCGGGCGCCAAACCCGAACTCGTCCGGCTGGATCTCGCCGACCTGGCGTCCGTCCGCGAAGCCGCCGCCAAGGTGCGCGAACTCACCGGCGACGCGCTGGACGTACTGATGAACAACGCCGGGGTGATGGCCACCGCACAGGGCCGTACCGCGGACGGTTTCGAGCTGCAGTTCGGCACGAACCACCTCGGACACGCCGCGCTGACGTGGCTGCTGATGCCCGCCCTGCGCGGCGCACCGGCGGGCCGCGTCGTCACGCTGTCAAGTGTCGCCGCCCTCGGCGCGCACCTGCACCTGGACGACCCGAACGCCGAACGCCGCCCCTACCGCGCGGCCGCCGCGTACGGCCAGGCGAAACTGTCGAACCAAACCTTCGGCATCGAACTGGACCGACGCCTTCGCGCAGCGAATTCCACCGTGCTCAGCGTGCTCGCGCATCCCGGCTACAGCGCGACCGGGCTGACCACGAACATGGCCAGCTCGTACCGGAATCCCGTGCTCCGCACTGTGCTGCGGGAAGTCGGCAAGCTCGGCGGAATGCTGCTGGCCCAACGCGTCGAGCAGGGCGCGCTGCCGCAGCTGTACGCCGCGACCGCCCCGGACGTCGAAGGCGGCGACTACCTCGGGCCGGCGTTCGCCGTCCGCGGCCGTCCGACGAAGGTGCGCACCCTTGCCCCGGCCCGGAATCCGGAGGCCGGGACCAGATTGTGGGACCTGACCGCCGAGCTGACCGGCGTCACTCCCGACCCGCGCTGAGGCCCGTTTCCCGGGCGTAGGGTGGAGCCCGTGAGTGCTGCACCGGAGGGGCGGAAGTTGTTGCGGCTTGAGGTGCGCAACAGCGAGACGCCGATCGAGAAGAAGCCGTCGTGGATCAAGACGCGGGTGCGGATGGGGCCGGAGTTCACCGAACTCAAGGGCCTGGTTCGCCGCGAAGGCCTCCACACCGTTTGCGAAGAGGCCGGGTGTCCCAACATCTACGAATGCTGGGAGGACCGCGAGGCCACCTTCCTGATCGGTGGTGACCAGTGCACGCGGCGCTGCGATTTCTGTCAGATCGACACGGGCAAGCCTGCTGCGTTGGACCGGACGGAGCCGCGGAAGGTCGCCGAGAGCGTGCAGGCCATGGGTCTGCGCTATTCGACGATCACCGGTGTCGCCCGCGATGACCTGGCCGACGGCGGT
Source organism: Amycolatopsis sp. AA4 (assembly GCF_002796545.1). GTDB lineage: Bacteria > Actinomycetota > Actinomycetes > Mycobacteriales > Pseudonocardiaceae > Amycolatopsis. The sequence continues at coordinate 1,823,674 of NZ_CP024894.1, read as the reverse complement.
GCGTGGCTGTACGCGGAGACGGTGCGGCAGATTCACGCGCTCAACCCGGGCACCGGGGTCGAGCTGCTGATTCCGGACTTCAACGCCGAACCCGACCAGTTGGCCGAGGTGTTCGGGTCGCGTCCGGAAGTCCTGGCGCACAACGTGGAGACCGTGCCGCGGATCTTCAAGCGGATCCGCCCCGGCTTCCGCTACGCCCGCTCCCTGGACGTGATCACCCAGGCGCGTGCGGCGGGGTTGGTGACGAAGTCGAACCTGATCCTCGGGATGGGCGAGACGCCGGAAGAGGTCACCGTCGCGTTGCAGGACTTGTTCGACGCGGGCTGCGAGATCATCACGATCACCCAGTACCTGCGGCCCTCGCCGCGGCATCACCCGGTGGACCGGTGGGTCAAGCCCGAAGAGTTCGTCGAGCACGCGAAAACCGCCGAGGCGATCGGGTTCCCCGGCGTGATGGCGGGCCCCCTGGTGCGGTCCTCGTACCGCGCCGGACGGCTCTACGCCCAGACCAAGGCACACCGCGGCGAGGAACTCCCGGAGAACCTCGCCCACCTCACCGCCGAAGGACCGGCGGCCCAGGAAGCCAGCAGCCTGCTGTCCCGCTGAAGACGTCTCGACGAGGGGCCCCGGTTACGCACCGGGGCCCCTCGCTCGTCTCCGGTCACCCGAACGTGGCACCCAATTCCCAAGAATCAGTAAAGTGATGGTGTGGCTTTAGTAACGGACATCCTCGACTGGCTGCAGGCACTCCCCCAGCCGGGTCTCGTCGCGGCGGCAGGCGGGCTCGTGCTGGCCGAGTGCACGATCGGCCTCGGCTTCATCGCCCCGGGCGAATCGGGCTTGCTGATCGCGGCGACCACGGCGACGTCCGTGCCCCGCTTCCTGACGCTGTGGGCGGTCGTCACCGTCTGCGCGGCCCTTGGCGATTCGATCGGCTACACCCTCGGCCGGAAGTTCGGACCGCGGCTGCGGGAGACGAAGCTCATCCGCAAATACGGCCTGGACGCGTGGGACAAGGCCACCGGCGTCCTCGAACGGCGAGGTGCGTGGGCGGTGTTCTTCGCACGCTTCCTTCCGGTGCTGCGCACCCTGACGCCGGCCGCCGCGGGAGCGTCGAACCTGCCGTTCCGCAAGTTCCTCCCCGCGACCGCCGCCGGCGCGTTCTGCTGGTCGCTGGCGCACATCAGCCTCGGCGCCGCGCTGGGCGAGGCGGCCAAACAGGTCGAGAGCGCGATGAACACCGGGTTCCTCGTGGTGGCCGCGCTGGTGGTCGGAGTACTGGTGTTTTTCTTGCTGCGCATGAAGAAACGCAAGGCACTGGGCGTGTCCCCCGCTTCTCCGGACGAACAGCCGGAGGAGCCCGTGCGCACCGGCAGTTGACCGAGGTCACCCGAAGTCACCCGCCCGGGAACCGTCCGGCTGACTAAATTCGACCGTATGCAGGCATTTGACCTCCCGAAGCCGGTCGCGTTCGTCCTCGGCGGGGGCGGCAGCCTCGGCGCGCTGCAGGTGGGCATGCTGCAAGCTCTCGACGAAGCGGACATCGCGCCGGATCTGGCAGTCGGCACGTCCGTCGGTTCGCTGAACGCCGCGGTGCTTTCCCTGGCCGGCGACGACCGGCTCCGACGGCTCCGCGACATCTGGGCGCACATGACGAAGGCCGAGGCGTTTCCCGGCGGCGTGTTCAGCCAGGTCCGGACGCTGCGGCACAGCAAAACCCATCTGTTCCCGAACACCGGCCTCGCCAAGATCGTCGACGACCACCTCGGCGCCGGCCGCCGGTTCGAGGACCTGGCGATGCCGCTCGGCGTGGTCACGACCGACGTCGACACCGCCGAGCCGGTCCTGCTCACCTCCGGTCCGCTGCGGGCGCCGCTCCTGGCGAGCTGCGCGATCCCCGGCATCTATCCGCCGGTGCCGCACGAAGACCGTCTGCTCTACGACGGCGGCCTGGTCGCCAACGTCCCGATGCGGCAGGCGTTGCGCATGGGCGCGAAGTCGCTGGTCGTCCTGGACTGCGCGTTCCCCGGCAAAATGCCCGGCGCGCCCCGGACGTTCGCCGAGGTGATGATGTTCACCGCGATGATCAGCATGCGCAACCAGGCCGTGCTGGAGGCGCCGGTAGCGGCCCGGACCGTGCCGGTGATCTACCTGCCCGGCCCGGCCCCAGTCCGGGTGAGCCCGCTGGACTTCTCGCGTACCGACGAGCTGGCGTCGCAGGCGTACGACTCCGCCCTGGGCTACCTGAAGGAACTGACCGTCGACGGCCCCGGCCTGTACGGAGCGCCCGGATTGCTGCGCCCCTGATCCGCGAGCCGGAATTCGCGATCGTGATCCGCGTCACCCCAATGCACCGATCCGCCGGTCGGGGCGTCTTTCCGATCGCGTAGTTTTGCAGCTGAACCTGCCGTTCCTGGACCCTCACAAAAGAGACATAATGTTCCCGAAGAAGACATTTTTTCCGCTCGCCGGAATTCTCGCGGCGACCCTGCTGCTTTCCGCCTGTTCCTCCGGGGACGGCGGCAGCAACGGCGGCACGCCCGGCTCTCCGGGCGGGTCGAACCAGACCGCGACGCCGGCGTCGGTGACGATCGAACCGGCCAACGCGTCCGGGATCAGCCCGAGCACGCCGATCGTCGTGAAGGCGGCGAACGGGAAGCTCACGGACGTCACGGTCACGAGCTCCAAGGGCAAAACCGTCGCGGGCGAGTTCTCTCCGGACAAGCTCAGCTGGACGACCACCGAGGTGCTCGGCTACGGCGGCACGTACCAGGTGAAGGCGCATGCCCAAGGCGCGGACGGGAAAACCGTCGAGCAGCAGGGGCAGGTGACCACGCTGTCGCCGAAGAAGCAGGCGAACGCGAACCTGATCCCGGCCCCGGGCGCGGTGAAGAGCACGGGCGTCGGCGTGGGGCAGCCGATCGTGTTCAGCTTCGGCGTGCCGGTGAAGAACAAGGCCGCCGTGGAGAAGACGCTCACGGTCGAGTCGTCGCCGAAGCAGGAGGGCAGCTGGTATTGGATGGACGACAAGAACGTCCACTACCGGCCGAAGGAATACTGGCAGCCGGGCACGACGCTGACGGTGACCGCGAAGATTTACGGCGTCGATTTCGGAAATGGCGTCTACGGAGCGGACGATCGCACCGAAACGTACAAGGTGCACGATTCGTGGATCGCGAAAGCCGACGGCAACAGCGAGCAGATGCAGATCTTCCACAACGGTTCGATGGTGAAGTCGATGCCGATCTCGATGGGCAAGGACGCGACCCCCACCCACCTCGGCCCGCACGTCGTCTCGGACAAGCAGGCGAACTACATGATGGACTCCTGTACGTACGGCGTCTGCCCGCCGGACCCGAAGGCGTATCGCTCGAACGAGAAGTTCTCGGAACGCATCTCGAACGACGGCGAGTTCGTCCACGAAAACCCGAACAGCGTCGGACAGCAGGGCAACTCCAACGTCTCGCACGGCTGCATCAACCTGAACGCCGCCAACGCGGAGTGGTTCTTCAACAACTTCGGCCTGGGAGACGTCGTAGAAGTCACCAACTCGGGCGGCCCGCAGCTGCCGGTGTGGGACCTGTACGGCGACTGGTCCAAGTCCTGGACTGACTGGCAAAAGGGCTCGGCCCTGAAGTAGGCCACCGGGTTCGGCTGAACGGTTCTGACAGGTTCGACAGGGAAGGGTGCCGGAGCTTCGCGCTCCGGCACCCTTTTTGTTGCCCTCAAGCGGGTTCAACGCGGACCAGGACCGAGCCGGGTTGCCGCGGGCCGGACCACTCACCACAGGCGGCTGGCTCCAGGCTGCGCTCCATGGCGCTCAGGCCCGTCTGATCCCCATCGCCTGCTTCGGCTGCGTTCCCGCAACGGAGTCCCGCGGCTGACTGCTCGCGTCTGTTCCCTCCTACGGCCACGTTCTCGTCAACGGCCTCCCACCGCTCGGCTGTCCCTCCAACTGCTCTCGCTCGCCAGCTCCCCACTGCGACCGGATATTCCGTCTCGCCGATGGCTGCGCCCGAAACCGCGCAGGCCCGTCTGATCCCCGCGACGTCCAGGTTCCGCTCAATGGCCCCCGCGGCTTGGCTGCACCACACGGGCGCATGCCGCCTCGACACCGGCGGCACCCAAACCGCGCAGGCCCGTCTGATCCCCGCGACATCGAGGCTCTCCTCGAAGTCCTCCCCCGGCTCGGCTGTCCCGCAACGGTTCGCGCTCGTGCGTTCCCCACACGCCCGCATTGCCGCCTCGCCAACGGCGGCCCCGGCCGCTCGGGCATGTCAGGCCCCCCACGAGGTCTCGGTGCACCGCAACGACCTTCCGCGGCGGCTCGTGCTTGTGCGTGTCCCGCTGCCACCGACCTCTGCCGCCGCGCGCCCTGATGGTTCGGGAGCGTCTGGAGCCCCTACGGTTGTGTCCTCCGCCAGCGCGGCTGACTACGTCTCATCACTTCGTGCCCCGCGTTGGTCTTTTATTTCCGTGTCGCCGGCGCGGCTGGCCACCTTCCTCCGGCTCGTGCATCCCTCAGCACGGACCGCGGTGCCCCATCATCGCGGTCTTGTCAGCCGCGTTGCCAGCCCGCTCGGTCCCGTTGCTGAGCCACGTGTCTTCGCAGCGTCTTCGCGCTGCCATCTCCGCGGGCTGCCGTTGTGATCTGGACATGACGAAGGCCCGAACCCATTGACCGGGTTCGGGCCTTGTCCATGAAATGAATCTGGGCCCCGGGAAAACCTTCTCAGGTTCTCGACCGGGGCCCCGCCCCTTCTTTTAAGTTAAGTTCGGCGGTGTCCTACTCTCCCACAACCCTTCGGTTGCAGTACCATCGGCGCAGTCAGGCTTAGCTTCCGGGTTCGGAATGGGACCGGGCGTTTCCCTGACGCTAAAACCACCGAAACACTCCGAAACAACACACACCTGTCACTGTCGTGACAGCCGGTGTGGTGTTTCAGAACCGTAGAGTGGATGCGAGCGATCTTTGTGGGCAAGTCCTCGGCCTATTAGTACCAGTCAACTCGACAACACATTACTGTGCTTCCATTTCTGGCCTATCAACCCAATCGTCTCTTGGGGGCCTTAACCCACATAGGGTGGGATACCTCATCTTGGAACAGGCTTCCCGCTTAGATGCCTTCAGCGGTTATCCCTTCCGAACATAGCCAACCAGCCATGCCACTGGCGTGACAACTGGCACACCAGAGGTCCGTCCGTCCCGGTCCTCTCGTACTAGGGACAGCCTTCCTCAAGTATCCTGCGCGCGCGGCGGATAGGGACCGAACTGTCTCACGACGTTCTAAACCCAGCTCGCGTGCCGCTTTAATGGGCGAACAGCCCAACCCTTGGGACCTACTCCGGCCCCAGGATGCGACGAGCCGACATCGAGGTGCCAAACCATGCCGTCGATATGGACTCTTGGGCAAGATCAGCCTGTTATCCCCGGGGTACCTTTTATCCGTTGAGCGACACCCCTTCCACCAGGAGGTGCCGGATCACTAGTCCCGACTTTCGTCCCTGCTCGACATGTCTGTCTCACAGTCAAGCTCCCTTGTGCACTTGCACTCGACACCTGATTGCCAACCAGGCTGAGGGAACCTTTGGGCGCCTCCGTTACCCTTTAGGAGGCAACCGCCCCAGTTAAACTACCCATCAGGCACTGTCCCTGAACCAGATCATGGTCCGAGGTTCAGATTCCCAATCCGACCAGAGTGGTATTTCAACAACGACTCCACACCCACTAGCGTGAGCGCTTCACAGTCTCCCACCTATCCTACACAAGCCGAACCGAAAACCAATACCAAACTATAGTAAAGGTCCCGGGGTCTTTCCGTCCTGCCGCGCGTAACGAGCATCTTTACTCGTAATGCAATTTCGCCGGGCCTGTGGTCGAGACAGCCGGAAAGTCGTTACGCCATTCGTGCAGGTCGGAACTTACCCGACAAGGAATTTCGCTACCTTAGGATGGTTATAGTTACCACCGCCGTTTACTGGCGCTTAAATTCTCAGCTTCACCCACAAAGTGAGTTAACCGGTCCTCTTAACGTTCCAGCACCGGGCAGGCGTCAGTCCATATACATCGTCTTGCGACTTCGCATGGACCTGTGTTTTTAGTAAACAGTCGCTTTCCGCTGGTCTCTGCGGCCAACCACCCCTCCACTTGCATGAAGCTTCAAGGTGTTTGGCCCCCCTTCTCCCGAAGTTACGGGGGCATTTTGCCGAGTTCCTTAACCACAGTTCACCCGATCGCCTTGGTATTCTCTACCTGACCACCTGTGTTGGTTTGGGGTACGGGCCGTGCATGCACTCACTAGAGGCTTTTCTCGACAGCATAGGATCACCCACTTCGCCTCACACGGCTACGCATCACGTCTCAGAGTATGTGAACAGCGGATTTGCCTACTGTTCCTCCTACACGCTTACACCAGGACAACCATCGCCTGGCGGAGCTACCTTCCTGCGTCACCCCATCGCTTGACTACTACGGAATCAGGTCCCACGCTCCACACACCCGATCCGCCCGAAGGCTTCACGAGTGGCTTCGGGTGGTTAGTGTCAACCGCCTCGCCATGGGCGCACATGCTCGGGTACGGGAATATCAACCCGTTGTCCATCGACTACGCCTGTCGGCCTCGCCTTAGGTCCCGACTTACCCTGGGCGGATTAGCCTGGCCCAGGAACCCTTGGTCATCCGGCGGCAGAGTTTCTCACTCTGCATTCGCTACTCATGCCTGCATTCTCACTCCCGCACCCTCCACCGCTAGCTTCCGCCGCGGCTTCCCTGGATGCAGGACGCTCCCCTACCCATCCACACCACTGCACAAGAACCCGAAAGCTCTTGCGGATGTATTGTGTGAATGACACAGCTTCGGCGGTGTGCTTAAGCCCCGCTACATTGTCGGCGCAGGACCACTTGACCAGTGAGCTATTACGCACTCTTTCAAGGGTGGCTGCTTCTAAGCCAACCTCCTGGTTGTCTGGGCAATCCCACATCCTTTCCCACTGAGCACACACTTAGGGGCCTTAGCTGGTGTTCTGGGCTGTTTCCCTCTCGACGACGAAGCTTATCCCCCGCCGTCTCACTGCCGCGCTCTCACTAACCGGTATTCGGAGTTTGGTTGATTTCGGTAACCCGGTAAGGCCCCTAGACCATCCAGTAGCTCTACCCCCGGCAAGAAACACGCGACGCTGCACCTAAATGCATTTCGGGGAGAACCAGCTATCACGGAGTTTGATTGGCCTTTCACCCCTACCCACAGCTCATCCCCTCAGTTTTCAACCTAAGTGGGTTCGGGCCTCCACGACGTCTTACCGTCGCTTCACCCTGGCCATGGGTAGATCACTCCGCTTCGGGTCTAGACCACGCGACTCAATCGCCCTATTCAGACTCGCTTTCGCTACGGCTACCCCACCCGGGTTAACCTCGCCACGCAGCACTAACTCGCAGGCTCATTCTTCAAAAGGCACGCCATCACGTCGAAACGCTCTGACGGCTTGTAGGCACACGGTTTCAGGTACTCTTTCACTCCCCTCCCGGGGTACTTTTCATCTTTCCCTCACGGTACTCGTCCGCTATCGGTCTCCAGGAAGTATTTAGGCTTACCGGGTGGTCCCGGCAGATTCACAGCAAATTCCACGAGCTCGCTGCTACTCGGGAACACCGCCACACAACACAAACACAGTTTTCGCGTACGGGGCTCTCACCCGCTCCGGCCCGCCGTCCCAAGCGGTTCCGCTAACCATGCCGCATCACGCCCAGAGTGTCAGCTCTGAGAAGACAGGTCCCACAACCCCGACCACACAACCCCTGACAGGTATCACATGCAATCGGTTTAGCCTCTTCCGCTTTCGCTCGCCACTACTCACGGAATCACTTTTGTTTTCTCTTCCTGCGGGTACTGAGATGTTTCACTTCCCCGCGTTCCCTCCACACCGGCTATATATTCACCGGCGGGTAACACCACATCACTGGTGCTGGGTTTCCCCATTCGGAAATCCTCGGATCACAGCTCGGTTGACAGCTCCCCGAGGCATATCGCAGCCTCCCACGTCCTTCATCGGCTCCTGAAGCCAAGACATCCACCATGTGCCCTTAACAACTTGACCACAAAGATGCTCGCATCCACTCTACAGTTCTCAAACACCACACCAGAAACAACGTGTGTTGCCTCAGGACCCAACAGCGTGCCAGCAAACAATCGCTCCCCCAGACTCCGCCTCGCCGTTCCGCAGCCCCGAAGGACCTGTACTAGACAAGGCATCGCCTGCCAGAAGCGACCATAACCAGTAGTTCCACAATTCCTTGAGCAAGCCCGGCAACACCGCGTGCGGGTGTTAAACCGTGCCCACCCCATGCCCTGGTTCCGGGTATCCCGGGAGCATGGATGTGTTGTGCTCCTTAGAAAGGAGGTGATCCAGCCGCACCTTCCGGTACGGCTACCTTGTTACGACTTCGTCCCAATCGCCAGTCCCACCTTCGACCACTCCCTCCCTTGCGGGTTGGGCCATGGGCTTCGGGTGTTACCGACTTTCATGACGTGACGGGCGGTGTGTACAAGGCCCGGGAACGTATTCACCGCAGCGTTGCTGATCTGCGATTACTAGCGACTCCGACTTCACGCAGTCGAGTTGCAGACTGCGATCCGAACTGAGACCGGCTTTAAGGGATTCGCTCCACCTCGCGGTATCGCAGCCCTCTGTACCAGCCATTGTAGCATGTGTGAAGCCCTGGACATAAGGGGCATGATGACTTGACGTCATCCCCACCTTCCTCCGAGTTGACCCCGGCAGTCTCCCACGAGTCCCCGCCATGACGCGCTGGCAACGTAGGATAAGGGTTGCGCTCGTTGCGGGACTTAACCCAACATCTCACGACACGAGCTGACGACAGCCATGCACCACCTGTACACCAACCACAAGGGAAGCCCCATCTCTGGGGATGTCTGGCGCATGTCAAGCCCAGGTAAGGTTCTTCGCGTTGCATCGAATTAATCCACATGCTCCGCCGCTTGTGCGGGCCCCCGTCAATTCCTTTGAGTTTTAGCCTTGCGGCCGTACTCCCCAGGCGGGGCGCTTAATGCGTTAGCTACGGCACGGACAACGTGGAATGTCGCCCACACCTAGCGCCCAACGTTTACAGCGTGGACTACCAGGGTATCTAATCCTGTTCGCTCCCCACGCTTTCGCTCCTCAGCGTCAGTATCGGCCCAGAGACCCGCCTTCGCCACCGGTGTTCCTCCTGATATCTGCGCATTTCACCGCTACACCAGGAATTCCAGTCTCCCCTGCCGAACTCAAGTCTGCCCGTATCGACCGCACGCTCCACGTTAAGCGTGGAGATTTCACGGCCGACGCGACAAACCGCCTACGAGCTCTTTACGCCCAATAATTCCGGACAACGCTCGCACCCTACGTATTACCGCGGCTGCTGGCACGTAGTTAGCCGGTGCTTCTTATCCAGGTACCGTCACTTGCGCTTCGTCCCTGGCGAAAGAGGTTTACAACCCGAAGGCCGTCATCCCTCACGCGGCGTCGCTGCATCAGGCTTGCGCCCATTGTGCAATATTCCCCACTGCTGCCTCCCGTAGGAGTCTGGGCCGTGTCTCAGTCCCAGTGTGGCCGGTCACCCTCTCAGGCCGGCTACCCGTCGTCGCCTTGGTAGGCCATTACCCCACCAACAAGCTGATAGGCCGCGGGTTCATCCCATACCGCCGGAACTTTCCACCACCACAGATGCCTGTAGTGGTCGTATCCGGTATTAGACCCAGTTTCCCAGGCTTATCCCAGAGTACAGGGCAGATTACCCACGTGTTACTCACCCGTTCGCCACTCATCCCCGGCCGAAACCGGTTCAGCGTTCGACTTGCATGTGTTAAGCACGCCGCCAGCGTTCGTCCTGAGCCAGGATCAAACTCTCCAACAATGTCTTCAAGTTCGATCGAGACTACTCTCAATCAATCATTCTCAAAGGAAACCCCGACGAGGGGGTTTCATATAAGCTCTACTGGCTTAGTTCACTAGCACACTGTTGAGTTCTCAAGCAACACACCCCGAACCAGCCCCGGAATCAACCAGGCCAAGCTCGATGCGTTATTTCAAGCTTTTGTTTTTCCGGAGTCCAACTCTACACCCTCTGAAGCTCAAGGCTTCGTCGGGGGCTGGTTCAGCTCCGGAGGTTTTGGGACCACCCACTCTACCACTACTGTGGGAGCTTGGTTCGTGGCCCCGGCGGCCGCCCGGTCTCCCTGGCGACGAAGAGAACATTACACGCCCCGAAACAGCCCTCGAACAGGGGGGTCCCTTTTTTCGCGCCAAGCCCCTGACCTGCGTCGATCCGGCGGCTCGGCACGAACGGCGGTCAGCCCGGCTCCCGCTCCCCGTGCGTCGCGATCACCGTGACCCCCACGAGGATCGCCGCGAGGACGGCCGTCACGTGGATCGGCGCCGGGCCGAACGACGCGGCGAGCACGAGCACCGCGGCCGCCGGGAAGCCGATCGCGATCGGGCGGCATTCGTTCGTCGGGCCGATGTGCAGCAGCCACACGCTCAGCAGGAAGAGCGCGACCGGGATCGTCACGGCCAGCGCGGTCACAACGCCGCTGACGTGCACCTGCCCGGCGTCGAAGCCGACCGCCAGCTCCAGCCCGGCGCCGACGGCCGCCGCGGAAGCGAAAATCAGGTAGTGCCCGTATCCCCAGCTCAGCGCGGTCCGCAGCGAGTTGCCGCGTTCGAGCCGGACGTGCCCGGGCTGGTCGAAGTACAGCCACCACATCGAGAACACCAGGACCAGGCCCGCGGCGGCGAGCGACACCAGCTCCCCGGTGTGCTCGCCCTCCGCGATCCCCTCCTTCACCGCGTTGGTGGCGCTGAGCACGGTCTCGCCGAGCACGATCAGCGTGAAAAGCCCGTACCGCTCGGCGATGTGGTGCGGGTGCCACGCGGTGCCCGACTGCCGCTCCGCCAGCACCGGCACCGCGAGTTCCAGGACGACCAGCACGAAGAACCCGATCAGCCCCGAGGCGCCGGGCAGCGCGAGCCGGACGATCCACAGGATCTGGCAGACCGTGATGCCGGCCGCGTAGAAGTACGCGGTCGTGCGAGTTTCCGGTGCTTGCCGTGCCGCGCGGAGCCACTGCGTGACCGCGGCCAGGCGCATCAGGACGTATCCGACGACCACGATCGCGAAGTCGCCCTCGAAGGCTTTGTCCACTCCGGCCGCGACGGTCAGGCCGCCGGCGATCTGGACGAGGGTGGCCAGCCGGTAGGGCACGTCGTCGGTGTCGAACGCCGACGCGAACCAGCTGAAGTTCAGCCAGCCCCACCAGATCGCGAAGAACACCATCGCGAAGCTGAGCACCCCGTGCCCGACGTGGCCTTCGGACAGCGCGTGGTGCAGCTGGGCGGCGGCCTGGCCGACGGCGACCACGAAACACAGGTCGAACAGCAGCTCCAGCGGCGTCGAGACGCGATGTCCTTCGCCGCTGTCGCGTGGTCGCATCGGCCGGTACCACACCCGGATCCGGTTGCCCGGCAACGACTCGTGAGCCATGTGCGCTCCCCTTTCCGCGGAACGCGGCCATCCCAACATGATCGACGGCATCGCGCGAGCGCGACATCCCGAGCGCCCGGAACCGGGTGAACCGGACGTCTCAGCGCAGCCGGACCGCCAGTTCGAAGACCGGATCGTCGAGGTCGGCCTGCCCGGGATCGCACAGGAAGATCTGCCGGGGCTGCCACTCCGCGTGCAGGTCGCGATCGGTGAGCCAGCGGTGCAGCGATTCGGCGCCGAGCGCGGTCAGCATGTTCGCCTTCGGCACGGTGACGTAAGCCTCGCGTCCGGCGTCGTCGGCGACACGCGTCATCTCCGGGAACGCGATTTCGCCGCTTTCGGGGTCGATCGGACAGCAGAATTCGACCAGGCCGTCGCTGTCGTTGCTGATTTCGCCGTGGTAGCGCAGGAACGGCCGGCCGGCGGCGCCTTCCGGGCGCGGGACTGCCGGTCCGCCGAAGAACGCGAACAGCGGGGCGGCGAACTCGCCGATCCGGTCGGCGGTCAGGTGCTCGGAGACGGCGAGCAGCGTGCGGGCGGGCATTTCGCGAACGGACACGTCGTACATCGGGGTTTCCTTCCCGGCCAGCTGGTCGAGGAAGAACCCGGCGAGTTCCCGCTTCGCACGCCACTCCCGCTCCTGCTCGTCCCAGTACGCGCGGACCTCGGCCGCCGCGGCTTCCGGCGGCAGGTCGAGGACGGTCCGGATCCGCGGCAGCGGCATTTCGATCCGGCGCAGCTGGACGACGCGGCGCGCCCGGTCGAGCTGGTCCGGCGAGTACCAGCGCTAGCCGGTGTCCGGGTCGACGCGGGCGGGCGGCAGCAGGTTCATCTCGTCGTACAGCCGCAGCGCTTTGGGCGAAAGGCGGGCCAGGCGCGCGAACGCGCCGATGGTCAGCAGGTCCGTCATGGGTTCTCCCTCGTTCGGAACAACTCCGAGCGTGGGGCCGGTCCCGAGGGGAAGGTCAAGCGGCGCGGACCAGACGGGCGCGTCGGCCGGGAAGGAGAAGGGCGGGCGGGCCCGGTTCCCCCTCGCCCGGGCCCGCCCCGTTGCCTTCGCGCGCACTCGGCCGGCCACTCCGGGCAGTGTCCCGGCGATTCGCCGTACGGTCCCCCGCGGACGCCGACGAATTTCGTACCGGGAAGCGACTCCGGGTGTCCATTCCCCGGAACTTCGGACTCCCAGGCCGCTCGGCCGATCGACCCATCCCCGGTCGATCGAACGAATTGCCACTGTAGGTAGCCAAAGTGTCGTTCTGAAGGCTCCATAAGGTCTACTCGGTTGCTCTGAGTAGCACTAGGGCCGAAGGTCACCTGTCACTCGGATGGAGTATCACCTGGTGGCGGTAAGTAGCTCACCGAATAGGGAGGATCAGCGTTGCGTGGTCACGTTCGGTGAATATTCGCGGCCGACTGCGCGGCTTCCTGGTCCTCCGACAGGATGGCACGCCGTCGGCGGGCGCGAAGTTCGAGGGTCGCGAAAGCCAGCGCGACCAGCGTGAGCCCTGCCGCGCAGCACATCGCGGCGGTGAGCGCGGTCTGGTGCCCGGACGTCGCGACCACCGATTCGAAGACCGAAGCCAGCACGGCCGTGCCGATCGCGGTGCCGATCCGCTGGCCGGTCTGCAGCGCTCCCCCGGCGACGCCGGCCAGCCGGTTCGGCACGCATTCGAGCGTGAGCGTCGTGTTCGGCGAGATCACCATCCCGCCGCCGATTCCTCCGATCAGCAACGGACCGGCCACCGCGAATCCCGCGGCCGACGGCGGCGCCCATTGCACGACCAACCCCACCGACAGCAGCGAGACCGCGACGATGCTCAGGCCCATGACGGTCAGCTTGCGGCCGAATCGGGCCACCAGACGTCCGGCGACAGCCGCCGTCACCGCCGAACTCAGCGCGAACGGCGTGACCGCCAGCCCCGACTGCAGCGGCGTGTATCCGAGGCCCTGCTGGAAGAACAGCGCGAACACCAGCCAGATCCCGGCGAACCCGCAGAAGTACAGCGCCCCGACCGCCGCGCCGCTCGCGTAGCCCGGCGTGCCGGTGAAGAGCCGGATGTCCAGCAGCGGCGGCCGGTTCCTTCGCGTGACCCGCCGTTCCCACCACACGAAGGCCGCGCCGAAGACGATCGCGACCCCGAACAGCCACCAGTACCGGCCGAGCCCGCCCCGTTCCGATTGCACGAGCGGCAGCAGCACGCCGAGCACCGCGACGGCGAGCAGCACGATCCCGGCGAAGTCGATTTCCGTGCGCAGCCGGAGTTTCCGCCCGTCCGCGCGGGGCAGCAGCTTCAGCGCGAGGCCGAACGCGATCGCGCCGATCGGCACGTTCACGTAGAACACCCACCGCCAGCCGTCCGGGTCGCCGAACAGCGCGAGGATCACGCCGCCGAGCACCGGCCCGACCGCGGTGGAGACGCCGACGACCGCGCCGAACATGCCGAACGCCCGGCCGCGTTCGGCACCGCGGAACAGGTCCTGGATCAGGCCGCTGTTCTGCGGCGTCAGCATGCCCGCGGCACAGCCCTGGGCGAGCCGGGCGGCGACAAGCGTCGCCGGGTCGGGGGCCGCGCCGGCGAGCGCGCTCGTCGCCACGAACGCGGCCAGCGCGATCAGGAACATCCGCCGGCGGCCCAGCGCGTCGCCGAGCCTGCCGCCGGTGACCAGGACCAGGCCGAACGCGAGCGCGTAGCCCGAGACCACCCACTGGATGGTGCCCGCGCCGGTCTTCAGGTCGCGCTGGATCGAGGGCAGAGCCGTGTTGACGATGCTGACGTCCAGCAGCGTCATGAACCCGGCGGTGAGGGTGACCGCGAGCGCCCGCCACCGGCGGGGATCCGGCTCCGCCCCGGTCATCAGGTGTTGGCGGTGATCCCAGGGATGCCCTTGAGCTCACCGATGAGCATCGAACTGACCTTCACCGGGTAATCGTAAAGCGCGAAGACCGTCTGGTTCTTGCCGACGAGCTTGAGGTGCACCGGCGTATCGCCCTTGTGCGCCAGCAGCGTCGACTTCAGCTCGCTGACCACGGCCTGGTCGATCTTCTCGGCGGCGGCCAGCAGCACCAGCGGCGGTTCCTCGTCGCCGTTGCCGATCTCGGAGAGGTCCAGCGGCACGAGCCCGCCGCCGAACACCGACATCTTGTCCTCGCGCCAGTTGACCCGGCCCTTCACCAGCACCGCGTTGTCCTCGACCAGGTCCGCGGCGAACATCGAGTACGCCTTGGCGAAGAACAGCACCTCGATCGCGGCGTCCATGTCCTCGACCGTGCAGATCGCCCACGGCTCGCCCTTTTTGTTGACCCGGCGTTCGAGCGAGGTGAGCAGGCCGGAAATGACGACCTCGCCCTCCTTCGGCGGGTCGGCGAGCAGCGCGGCGATCGGCTTCGGCGCGTGTTTGCGCAGGATGCGCTCAGCCCCGTCGAGCGGATGCGCCGACACGTACAGGCCCAGCATCTCGCGTTCGTAGGCGAGGAGCTGCTTGCGCGGGTACTCCTCCTCGCCGAACTTGAGGTGCGCGAGCGGCGAGGAGGACGGTGCCGCCTCGGCCGCGTCGTCGCCGCCGCCGAACGACCCGAAGAGGTCGAACTGGCCCATCGCTTCCTGGCGCTTGAGCGGCACGACGGCTTCCACCGCGTCCTCGTGCACCTGGATCATCGACAGCCGGGTGTGGCCCATGGAGTCGAACGCGCCCGCCTTGATCAGCGATTCGATCACCCGCTTGTTGCAGGCCACCAGCTCCGATTTGTCCAGGAAATCGGTGAACGAGGAGTACTTGCCCTTCTCCTCGCGCGTCTTGATGATCGACTCCACCACGTTCGCGCCCACGTTGCGCACCGCGCCCAGACCGAAGCGGATGTCGTTCCCGACGGCCGCGAACCGCAGCGCCGACTCGTTCACGTCCGGCGGCAGCACCTTGATCCCCAGCCGGCGGCACTCCGACAGATAGATCGCCGACTTGTCCTTGTTGTCGCCGACCGACGTGAGCAGCGCGGCCATGTACTCCGCGGTGTAGTTCGCCTTGAGGTAGGCGGTCCAGTACGCGATCAGGCCGTACGCGGCGGCGTGCGACTTGTTGAACGCGTACCCGGCGAACGGGAGAATCGTGTCCCACAGCGCCTTGACCGCTTCGGGCGAGAAACCGCCCTCGACCAGCGGGCTGGACTTCATGCCCTCTTCGAAGCCCTCGTACTCCTTCTCAAGGACTTCCTTCTTCTTCTTGCCCATCGCGCGGCGGAGCGTGTCCGCTCGGCCCATCGTGTAGCCCGCGACCTTCTGGGCGATCTGCATGATCTGCTCTTGGTAGACGATCAGGCCGTAGGTCTCGGACAGGATCTCCCGCAGCGGTTCCTCCAGCTGCGGGTGGATCGGCTTGATCTGCTGCCGGTTGTTCTTGCGGTCGGCGTAGTCGTTGTGCGCGTTCATGCCCATCGGGCCGGGCCGGTACAGCGCGAGCACCGCGATGATGTCCTCGAACCCGGTCGGCAGCATGCGCCGCAGCAGGTCGCGCATCGCGCCGCCGTCGAGCTGGAACACGCCGAGCGTGTCGCCCCGGCCGAGGAGCTTGTACGCCTCGGGGTCGTCGAAGCCGAGCCGGTCGAGGTCGATCTCCTCGCCGCGGTTGGCCTTGATGTTCTCCAGCGCGTCGCCGATGACGGTCAGGTTCCGCAGGCCGAGGAAGTCCATCTTCAGCAGGCCGATGGCCTCGCACGACGGATAGTCCCAGCCGGTGATGATCGAACCGTCGTCGCGCTGCCACACCGGGATCGCGTCGGTGAGCGGCTCGCTCGACATGATCACCGCGCAGGCGTGCACGCCGGCGTTGCGGATCAGGCCTTCGAGGCCGCGGGCGGTCTCGAAGATCGTCTTGCACTCCTCGTCGGTCTCGACCAGCGTGCGCACCTCGGCCGCTTCGGCGTAGCGCTCGTGCTTCGAGTCGACGATGCCCGACAGCGGGATGTCCTTGGCCATGATCGGCGGCGGCAGCGCCTTCGAGATCTTGTCCGCGATCGAGTAGCCCGGCTGGCCGAAGTGCACGCGGGCGGAGTCCTTGATCGCCGCCTTGGTCTTGATCGTGCCGAAGGTGATCACCTGCGCGACCCGGTCCGCGCCGTACTTGTCGGTGGCGTACCGGATCATCTCGCCGCGGCGGCGGTCGTCGAAGTCGATGTCGATATCGGGCATCGACATGCGCTCCGGGTTCAGGAACCGCTCGAACAGCAGCTTCTGCGGGATCGGGTCGAGGTTCGTGATGCCGAGCGCGTACGCGACGAGCGCGCCCGCCGCGGAACCTCGGCCGGGGCCGACCAGGATGCCGACCTCCCGCGCGTGCTGGATCAGGTCGGCGACGATGAGGAAGTAGGCCGGGAAGCCCTTCCCCTCGATGACGTTGAGTTCGTAGTCGCAGCGTTCCTCGTAGCCGTCCGGGATGCCGTCGGGGAACCGCCATTTGAGGCCCTCGGCGACCTGGTGCCGCAGCCAGGTGGCTTCGGTGTGGCCCTCGGGGACGTCGAAGACCGGCATCCGGTCCTTGTGCGCGTACACGTCCTCATACGACTCGACCCGCTCGGCGATCAGCAGCGTGTTGTCCGCCGCGCCCGGGACCTCCTTGTCCCAGTACTCCCGCATCTCCTGCGCCGACTTCAGGAAATAACCGTCCCCGTCGAACTTGAACCGGGTCGGGTCGTTCAGCGTCTTCCCCGCCTGCACGCACAGCAGCGCCGAGTGCGTGTCCGCCTGGTCCTTCGTCACGTAATGCGAATCGTTGGTGGCCAGCGGCGGCAGGTCCAGCAGCTTCCCGATCTCCAGCAGACCCTCCCGCACCGACCGCTCGATCGGCAGCCCGTGGTCCATCAGCTCCAGATAGAAATTCCCCGCGCCGAAAATGTCCTTGTAATCCGAGGCCGCCTGGATCGCCGCCTCCCGCTGCCCCAGCCGCAGGCGCGTCTGCACCTCGCCCGACGGACACCCCGTCGTCGCGATGATCCCCTCCGCGTTCTCCGCGATCAGCTCCCGGTCCATCCGCGGCTTCCGGTAATAGCCCTGGATCGACGCCAGCGACGACAGCTTGAACAGATTCCGCAACCCCGTCGCGTTCCCCGCGACCATCGTCATGTGCGTGTACGCACCGCCGCCCGAAACGTCCCCGCCCTCGCCGAACTCGTCCGACCCCCGCTGCGACGCCTGCCCCCAGAACACCGGCTTCTTGTGAAACCGGCTTTCCGGCGCGACGTACGCCTCGATCCCGATGATCGGCTTGATCCCGTGCTTCTTCGACGTCTGGAAAAACTCGTCCCCGCCGTACATGTTCCCGTGATCAGTCATCCCCACCGCGGGCATCCCCAACCGGGCCGCCTCCGCGAACAACGGGCCGATCTTCGCCGCACCGTCCAGCATGGAGTACTCGGTGTGGACGTGCAGGTGGACGAAAGAATCGTTCGACACCAGCGAAAACCTCCCCTAGGCAGACGGCTTCCCGGCTCCGGTCGACGCGGCGGGCCCGGGCAGTCCACCCTAGTCCGCCGCGGTCCGGCCGTTCCGTCTGGATCCTCTCTCTTCCGAAGGCCGAGCGCGCCCGCGACGCGCCGGGACGCGTTCGGCGTGGTGATCGCCGGTGCGCCCCTCAAGTACCCGGACACGGTCGCACCCGGCACCGACAAAACCGGGGCCGCCGGAAGCGGGGTCCGCGCGAAGTCACCCAGGAGCGTGAACCAGCCCACAACTGCCGAGCAAGGGGCCATGGCATCGCTTGACAGCGGCCGGGCCGGAACCGACGATCCGTCGCGTGAACCTGTCTGACAGCCGGGCAGCCGGACCGCTTCCCCGGCGCGTCAGCGCGATGGAAGCCGTCCTCGGCCACCTGCGGCAGGCGATCGAGCACGGCGAGTACGCGATCGGCGACCAGCTGCCGTCGGAGGCCGCGCTGAGCAGGGAGTTCGAGGTCAGCCGCTCGGTCGTGCGCGAGGCGCTGCGCGGGCTGCAGGCGCTCGGGCTGACCGTCTCGCGCACCGGCCGGGGCACGTTCGTCACCGCGAGCGGCCCGCCGGAGAACCCTACGTTCGGGGACTACTCGGCCCGCGACCTGGTCGAGGTGCGCCGGCACGTCGAGGTCCCGGTGGCCGCGTTCGCCGCGCGCCGCCGCGACGCGGACCAGCTCGCCCTGCTGCGCGATCTGGTCGACCGGATGGACGCCGAGACCGGGGACGCCGCGTGGGTGGCGCTCGACTCACAGTTTCACGTCACGATCGCACGGGCATCAGGCAATCCGGTGTTCGCGAAGGTGATCGAAGAGATCCGCGACGCGCTGGCCCGCCAGTCCGCCTTCCTGAACCAGCTCGGCGGACGGCGGACGCAGTCCAACGTCGAGCACCGGCGCATCGTCACGGCGATCGCCGAAGGCGAAGAAGACGCGGCGGCGGCCGCGATGACCGAGCATCTCGACCACGTCGAGAAGACCCTGACCACGATCGTACGGCCGGCGCGCGCCGGCGAAGCAGAAACAGGTACCACCGCGTGACTGAAGAAACCCTGCCCGCGCCTGCCGAGGCGGGCCCCGCCGACGCGGGCGACGCCGGATACCGCAAGGCACTGAAATCCCGGCACATCAACATGATCGCCATCGGCGGCGCGATCGGCACCGGACTGTTCCTCGGTGCCGGCGGACGGCTCGCGCAGGCAGGCCCGGCGCTCGCGATCGTGTACGCGGTGTGCGGGCTTTTCGCGTTCTTCGTGGTGCGCTCGCTCGGCGAACTGATCCTGCACCGCCCGTCGTCCGGCGCGTTCGTCTCCTACGCGCGCGAGTTCATGGGCGAGAAGGGCGCGTACGTCGCGGGCTGGATGCACTTCCTCAACTGGTCGACGACCGGTATCGCGGACATCACCGCGATCGCGCTGTACGCGCACTTCTGGTCGTTCTTCACGCCGATCCCGCAGTGGGTGCTGGCGCTGATCGCATTGGCGGTCGTGCTTTCGCTGAACCTCGTGTCGGTGAAGCTGTTCGGCGAGATGGAATTCTGGTTCTCGATCGTCAAGGTCGCCGCGCTGGTGCTGTTCCTGCTCGTCGGCATCTTCCTGCTGGTGACGCAGCATCCGATCGACGGCCACGTGCCCGGCCCGCAGCTGATCGCCGACCACGGCGGCGTGTTCCCGGCGGGCATCGTGCCGATGATCCTGATCGTGCAGGGCGTCGTGTTCGCCTACGCCTCGTGCGAGCTGGTCGGCGTCGCGGCGGGCGAAACCGAGAACCCGAAGAAGATCGTGCCCAAGGCGATCAACTCGATCATGTGGCGGATCGCGCTGTTCTACGTCGGTTCGGTCGTGCTGCTGGCGATGCTGCTGCCGTGGAACGCGTATTCCGCGGACCAAAGCCCGTTCGTCACGGTGCTGGCGAAACTGGGCGTGCCCTACGCGGACAGCATCATGAACCTGGTCGTGCTGACCGCCGCGCTGTCGAGCCTCAACTCGGGGCTGTACTCGACCGGGCGGATCCTGCGCTCGATGTCGCTGGCCGGGTCCGCGCCGAAGTTCACCGGCGTGATGAACCGCAACCAGGTGCCCTACGGCGGGATCCTGCTGACGTCGTCGGTGTGCGTGGTCGGCGTCGGGCTGAACTACGTGGTGCCGAAGGACGCGTTCGAGATCGTGCTGAACTTCGCCGCCGTCGGCATCCTCGGCACCTGGGCGATCATCGTGCTCAGCCACCTGCTCTTCGTGCGCAAGGCCAAGCGCGGCGAGGTGACCCGGCCCCATTTCCGCTTGCCGTTCTCGCCCTACACCGAAATCGCGACGCTCGCGTTCCTCGCCGCGGTCGTCGTGCTGATGGGCTTCGACAAGACCGGCCGGATCACCCTGCTGGCCCTGCCGGTGATCATCGTCGCACTGGTGGCCGGCTGGTTCGTCGTGCGCAAGCGGATCGACATGAGCGCGTTCGACAAGGCGGAAGCGTCGTGATCCCCCCGCAAGAACGCGAACCTCGGCACGTCCCGCTGGTCCACCTCCTGCGCGACGGAATGGTCGAAGGCGTCCACCACGGTTCGGTCGTCGTGCTCGCGGCCGACGGTTCGACCCTGTTCGAGGCAGGCGACCCCGATGTCGCGATGTACCCGCGCTCGACCGCGAAACCGTTGCAAGCCACCGCGATGGCCCGGTTAGGACTGCGCCTGGACCCGTCCGGTTTCGCCATCGCCGCCGCCAGCCACTCCGGCGAACCACGGCATCTCGAAGCAGCAGCCGCCGTCCTGGAAAGCCGCGGCTTCACCGAAGCCGACCTGGGCAACCCCGCCGACCTCCCGTACGACCCGGTCGAACGGGACGCCTGGATCGCCGAGGGACGAAAGCCGTCGAAGCTCGCCCACAACTGCTCCGGCAAGCACGCCGCGATGCTGGCCGTCTGCCGCGAACAGCAGTGGGACACCGACGGCTACCTAGATCCAGCACACCCGCTGCAGCGCGCGATCCGGGAAACCGTCGAGGATCTGACCGAACAACCGGTCCCGCGAGTAGCCACGGACGGCTGCGGCGCCCCCTTGTTCGCACTCTCCCTGCGGGGCTTGGCGAGGGCTGCTTCACGGATCGCGACCGCACCGGACGATTCGCCGGAATCGTTGGTAGCCAACGGAATCCGGCAGCACCCGGACCTGGTGGCCGGAACCCGACGCGACGTCACTCGGCTCATGCAAGCCGTGCCGGGACTGATCGCGAAGGACGGCTTCGAGGCAGTCCAGCTCGCCGCATTGCCGAACGGAACCGCAGTAGCGCTGAAGATCGCGGACGGCGGCGACCGGGCTCGGCCAGCGGTACTCGCGGCGGCGTTGGCACGAGCAGGCGTCGACAGGAACCTGCTGACCCAGTTCAGCAACCCCGCACTCCGAGTGACAGAACCACTAGCCGCCTGACCGCACCGACACACGCAACCAGCGAGGCACCCACCCCTCCCCCAACCCCGATACGAAGCCTCCCTGCGGGCGGCGGGTCCTTGTCAAGGCATCTTTCCCGCCTTGACAAGGACCCGCCGCCCGTCAGCACAATCAAACTTCGGGGTGCCCCACGCAACCCAAGGACGGCAATGTCGCCGCCAGGCGACGAGCCGCCCACCCAGCGTAAATTCGACCAGGTGCTGAACCGAATCGTCGACCGACTTCTCGGTCTCCCCGCCGCCGAAGCCCCCGCTCCCGCCGTCGCCAAGGGCCTGCGCGTCCCGATGCACGACGGCACCCACCTCCTGGCCGACCGCTACACCCCGCCCGGCCTGACCACCGGCCCGGTAGTCCTGATCCGCACCCCCTACGGGCGCACCGGCCCCCTCGCCAAGCTGTTCGGCGAAACGTTCGCAAGGCACGGCCTCCAAACCGTCCTCCAAAGCACCCGGGGCACCTTCGGCTCCGAAGGCGAATTCCGCCCGTTCCACACCGAACGCGAGGACGGCATCGCCACCGCCGAATGGCTCCGCGCCCAACCCTGGTGCGACGGCCGGATCGCGATGGCGGGCGCGAGCTACCTGGGCCACACCCAGTGGGCGGTCGGCCCGTACCTGGACCCGCCGCTGGAAGCCATGTGCCTCGCCATCACCGCGTCGGAATTCGTCAGCACGTTCTATCCGGGCGGGGTGCTCGCGGCGGACAACATGGTGTCCTGGTCGGCCCTGATCGGGAAGCAGGAGGAGCGGTTCGCCGCGCTGCCGAACCCGCTGCAGACGCGGCGCACGCGCAAGGCGATGGCGTATCTGCCGATCGCGGGCGCGGACGTGGCGGCGATCGGCAAGCCGGTGCGCTTCCTGAAGGACGTCACCGAGCACGCGGAGCCGGACGACGACTTCTGGCGGATGTCCGACCACAGCGCCGAGGTCGCGAAGCTCGAGGTGCCGGTCAGCATGGTCACCGGCTGGTACGACCTGTTCATCCGCGCGCAGCTGCGGGACTTCCGCACGCTGCAGGACGCCGGGCGGTCGCCGCGGATCACCGTCGGCCCGTGGTCGCACGGCGAACCGGCCAGCTTCCCCACGCTGATCCAGGACCAGCTCGGCTTCCTGCGCGCGCATCTCGCCGGCGACCGCACGCAGCTGCAGCGCTCCCCGGTGCGGATTTTCCTGCAGAAGGCGTCGACCTGGCTCGATTTCGACCACTGGCCGCCCGCTTCCGAGCCCACGCACGCGCACCTGCGGCCGGTCGGCGGCCTCGGCGAAACGGTGCCCGGCGAGGCCCGGCCCACGCCGTTCGCCTACGACCCGGCGGACCCGACCCCGGCCGTCGGCGGACCGTTGCTGATGGGGAAGAGCAAGCAGCGCGACAATTCCGCGGTCGAGGCGCGCGACGACGTGCTGGTGTTCACCGGCGAACCGCTGGTGAACGACGTCGACGTGATCGGCGACGTGTCCGCCACCGTGTTCGTGCGGACCGAACTGCCGCACGCCGACGTGTACGTGCGGCTGTGCGACGTCGACCCCAACGGCATCTCGCGCAACGTCACCGACGGCATCCTCCGGCTGCGTCCGGGCGCGCCGGAACCCGATGCCGACGGAGTGGTGCGGGCCGAGGTGGAACTCGACCCGACCGCGTACCGCTTCCGCCGCGGGCACCGGTTGCGCGTGCAGGTCGCGGGCGGAGCGTTTCCCCGGTTCGCGCGCAATCACGGTACGGGAGAACGGGTTTCGTCCGCGGTGCGCGGCACGCCGAACCGCTTCGAGGTGTTCCACGACGAGACGCGGCCGTCGCGGGTCACGCTGCCGGTTTTTACTCGGTGACCGCGCGCTGATGCGTCGTCAGCCTGCCGTCGTCGTGCAGCACGTGCAGCAGGAGCGACGGCGGGCTGACGAAGTCCAGCGGCCCGCCCTCGTCCCAGCCGCGGCCCGCGCCGGGTTCCACCGGCAGCAGTGAGCCGGACACGACCCCCGGCGCGATCCGTACTGGCACGCCCGCGAACTCCGTTGCCGCGCCGGTGTGCACGTGTCCGCACAGCAGCGCCGCCACGCCCGGATGCCGTTTCAGCACGGCGGCGAGCCGGTCTTCGCCGGTCTGGCGGATCGCGTCCACCAGCGGCACCCCGACATCGAGCGGCGGGTGGTGGAACGCGACGAACGAGGGACCGTCGTGTGCGGCGAGCGTTTCGTCCAGCCAGGCGAGCGTTTCGTCGGCGAGGTAGCCCGCGCCCTTGCCCGGGATCGTCGAATCGCACGACACGAGCAGCACCTCGGCCACCTTGGTCGCGGTGTTCACCGGCGCGTCGCTGGCCGGTTCTCCCAGCAGCGCCTCGCGAAACGGCGCGCGGACGTCGTGATTGCCGGGACAGACCACCACCGGTACCGGAAGGTCCAGCAGTTCGGCCGCGCGCCGGTATTCCCCGGGGAGGCCGTGATCGGCGAGGTCGCCGGTGGCGAACACGGCGTCGACCGGTTTTTCGAGGTTTCGCAGGTACCGCGTCACCGCCGCGGCCCGTGCGTCGGCGCGCTCGCTGCCGTCGAGGTGGATGTCGGACAAATGCGCGAAAACTCGCACCGGATCAGCTCCCCTTCAAGTACGTCAACGCTTTCACCCAGTTCCGGACGAGCAGCGCGGACGCGCCGGGCAGGTCGTTCGCCCGCAGGGCCGCCGCGATCTCGCGGTGTTCGGCCACGCTCTCCGCCACCCGGTCCCGCCCGCCGAAGTATGCCGTCTCGTAGCGTTTGAGCAACGGCTTTGTCTGCTCGATCAAGCGCAGCAGATGCGGGTTGTCGCAGCGGGACGTGAGCAGCGCGTGCCAACGGTCGTCCGCCGCGGGCAGGTCGGCGGAATCCGCGATCTCGTCGGAAATCCGGTCGAGCGCGTCCGGTAGCGAAGCGAGTTCGAGCGGCGACGTCCACCGCAGCGCGAGCGCTTCCAGCTCGGCGACCAGCGGGTACAGCCGGCGCGCCTCCTGCGGATCGAACGGCGCGACCAGGAATCCGCGACCCGGCGCGGCGACGAGCAGGCCGCGGTCGGCCAGCCCGATGAGCGCCTCGCGCAGCGGGGTCCGGGAGACGCCCAGCTCGTTGGCCAGGTGGACCTCGTTGACCCGGCTGTCCGCGGGAAGCCGTCCGTCGAGTACGCGCGCGGTGATCTCTTCGAGAAGTTCCCCGCGCATGAGCCTCTTGACCATGCGGCGAGTATTGCACACAGTTAGCCTGTACTGTATTCAGTTCATATGGCCAGCTCTTTCGATGTCGACCGCGCAAGGCATGAAACCCCCGGATGCGTCGGAGTCGCGCACTTCAACAACGCCGGCTCCGCCCTCCCTCCCGCCCGGGTCACCGACACCGTGATCGACTATCTGCGCACCGAATCCCTGCTCGGCGGCTACGAAGCGGCCGAACAGGCCAGAGGCCGCCTCGACGGCGTGTACGCCTCGGTCGCGCGGCTGCTCAACGCCGCTCCGGACGACATCGCGCTCAGCGACAACGCGACCCGCTCGTGGCAGGCGATCTTCTACGCGCTGCCGTTCGGACCGGGCGACCGGATCCTCACCGCGAGCGCCGAATACGCCAGCAACGCCATCGCCTACCTCCAGATCGCGCGCCGGACCGGAGCGACCGTGGAGGTCGTGGACGCCGACGAAACCGGCCAGCTCGACGTCGCCGACCTGCGCCGCCGGATCGGCTCCGACGTCAAGCTCATCGCGGTGACCCACGTCCCGACGCAGGGCGGTTTGGTGAACCCCGCCGAGGAAATCGGCGCCGTCGCGCGCGAGGCAGGCATCCCGTTCCTGCTCGACGCGTGCCAGTCGGCCGGGCAGCTCGACCTCGACGTCGAACGCATCGGCTGCGACGCCCTGACCTCCACCGGCCGCAAGTACCTGCGCGGCCCGCGCGGCACCGGCTTCCTGTACGTGCACCCGCGCCTGCGCGACCGCCTCGAACCGGCGATGCTCGACCTGCACTCGGCCACGTGGACCTCCCCGACCGAGTACGTCGTCGACCCGACCGCGAAGCGCTTCGAGGTATGGGAACGCGACTACGCCGCAGTACTCGGCCTCGGCGCGGCAGTGGACTACGCGCTGGAATGGGGCCTGCCCGCGATCGAGGAACGAGTCACCGCCCTGGCCGCGACCCTGCGCTCCCGCCTGGCCGAACTGAGCCGCGTCACCGTGCACGACGCGGGCGCGCGCAAGTGCGGCCTCGTGACCTTCAGCGTCGATGGAGTGCCCGCGGACGAGATCAAGGACCGCCTGAACGCGGCGAAGATCAACACGAGCGTCGCGCACGCGTCGTCGGCGCAGTACGACTTCACCGCCCGCCGCCTGCCGGACCTGGTCCGCGCGTCGGTGCACTACTACAACACCGAGGAGGAGATCGACCGGCTGACCGCGGAGGTCGCCGCGCTCGCGCGCTGAGCAGAGATCACCCGTTTGACGCAGTATCCAGCGCCGCCGAAGCCGCCTCTTGTCTCGCGTACACCCGCGGAGTGCGCCACGGCCGGGCTTGTCGAGGGGGCAGGCCCGACGGGGCAGGGGGAGGAAAGAGAAGGCCTCCTGGGCCGGGATTGATGGGGGAACCCGGCCCAGGGGCCTTCTCTCGCGCCTAGGTTTCGCCACGGCCCCTGGGCGGGCAGCAGTCCAAAGTAGACAGTGCCGACGAGCGCGATGCCGACCGCGAACGCCGGGTTGAGCGTGCCGCGGGCCGAACCGGCGTGGTCGGCAGGAGGGACGACCCGGTCCGGACGGCCGAGAATCCCAGCGCCGGCTGCTTGAACAGGCTGGGTTCGCCGAGCACCGTCTTGCCTGCCCGGCACCGCGCCGTCGGAAGCGATCCGCCGTTACGCCGATCGGTCGCCCTGCTGAGCCGGATGCTCGGGCTCGACGACGTCCCTCCGCCGTCCTCCTGAGAGCAGGGTTCCGGGCGAAAAGAAAACCCTGTCCGGTGGACAGAATCCACCGGACAGGGCGAAACCCGAAAGGCTGGTGGGCGCAGCAGGGATCGAACCTGCGACCGCTCGGGTGTAAACCGAGTGCTCTCCCGCTGAGCTATGCGCCCGCACGCCGGAGCAGGGAAATCCCCGCCCCGGCGGACGAAACCTGGTCAGGCGGCGGTCAGTTCCTCGACCGCCTTCTTCCACCCCGCCTGGTCGCGCGCCTCGCCCGGCGCGTTGACCTCGGCGAAGCGAACCACGCCTTCGGTGTCGATCAGGAAGGTGCCGCGGACGGCGAGCCCGGCCTGGTCGTTGAAGACGCCGTACTTCTGCGCCACCTCGCCGTGCGGCCAGAAGTCCGACAGCAGCGGGAACTGGTAGCCCTCCTGCTCGGCCCACGCCTTGAGCGAGAACGGCGTGTCGACCGAAACGCCCAGCACCTGGACGCCCTTGCCGTCGTAGTCGCCGAACTCGTCGCGCAGCTGGCACAGTTCGCCGGTGCAGATCCCGCTGAAAGCAAACGGGTAGAACACCAGCAGGACCGGCTTGTCGCCCTTGAACTGCGACAGCGTGACCGGCTGCTTGTTGTAGTCGTTGAGCGTGAAGTCAGGGGCCTGCGAACCGACCTCGACGGCCATACCGGCGATTCCTCTCCAGAGCGAACACGAGCGTGCCCGCCCACCCTATCGCGGCCTCAGCGCTGCTTGGCCTTCGAGGACTTCGGCGACACCAGCCGGGTGCCCAGCCAGCCCGGGCCCACGCTGATGTTCGCCGTCTGGGCGAGCCCGACCTGGGGCACCGCCTCGGCGATGTCGCTGGGCTCGACGTGCCCGGGCTGCCCGGTCTTCGGGGTCAGCACCCAGATCACGCCGTTCTCGTCCAGCGGACCGCGCGCGTCGACCAGCGCGTCCCCGAGGTCTCCGTCGTTGTCGCGCCACCACAGCAGCACAACGTCGATGACCTCCTGCGCGTCTTCGTCGAGGAGCTCACCGCCGATGGTTTCCTCGATCGCCGCGCGGACGTCGTCGTCGACGTCCTCGTCCCAGCCGATCTCCTGGACCACCATGTCCGGCTTGATGCCAAGGCTCTCGGCGACGCCGGCGTTGCCTGCGTCTCCCGCGGCGACCACTGCTTCCACTCCTCCAACTACGACGGAGCGCGGCGGTAGGTCCGCCGCACTCGGATACACGGTTGTCGAACAGCGAACACTGACGCGGCGCTGCGCGCAACCGTCCACACCGGATCTTTGGCAAGTCGTGTCTGCAGCGTAGGGGCTTGCCGCCGGATCGCCCGACTCCGGGTGGCACTCAGTACCCCACCACTGCGCGCCTCTCCCCGGGAGCCTCCTTTAGGGTGGAGGAGAGAAAACGCGCGCGCGATACACCGTGCGCGGGGAGTGGCGACACTCGGGCGGCCGATGTTACCGGGCAGTACAGGTGACGGGAACCCCAACCGGGACGACCATGGACGTCGGCGAGCACTCCCGCCCACCAGCTACAACGGCTACAACCAGCTACAAGGAGACCCCTTGGCCCCGCAGAACGACGGCGCCTCCGGCAAGGAGACCCCGGCTCGCGTACGCGTCATCCGTGACGGACTCGCGGCGCACCTTCCCGACATCGACCCGGAAGAGACCAGCGAATGGCTGGACTCCTTCGACGAGGCGCTGGCGCGAGGGGGCCAGCAGCGGGCCAGGTACCTGATGCTGCGCATCCTCGAGCGCGCCCGGGAGCGCAACGTCGGCGTCCCGGCGCTCACGTCCACCGACTACGTGAACACGATCCCCACCGAGAACGAACCGTGGTTCCCGGGCGACGAGGAGATCGAGCGCCGCTACCGCCGCTACATCCGCTGGAACGCGGCGATCATGGTGCACCGCGCGCAGCGGCCGGGCGTCGGCGTCGGCGGCCACATCTCGACCTACGCCTCGTCGGCGGCGCTCTACGAGGTGGGCTTCAACCACTTCTTCCGCGGCAAGGACCACTCCGGCGGCGGCGACCAGGTCTTCTTCCAGGGCCACGCCTCCCCCGGCATGTACGCGCGCGCGTTCCTCGAGGGCCGCCTCACCGAGCAGCAGCTCGACGGGTTCCGCCAGGAGTACAGCCACGCGGGCGAGGGCGGCGGCCTGCCGTCGTACCCGCACCCGCGGCTGATGCCGGAGTTCTGGGAGAACCCGACGGTGTCGATGGGCCTCGGCCCGATGAACGCGATCTACCAGGCGCGGTTCAACCGCTACCTGCACGACCGCGGGATCAAGGACACCTCCGACCAGCACGTGTGGGCGTTCCTCGGCGACGGCGAGATGGACGAGGCCGAATCGCGCGGCCTGATCCACGTGGCCGCGGGCGAGGGCCTGGACAACCTGACCTTCGTGATCAACTGCAACCTGCAGCGGCTCGACGGCCCGGTGCGCGGCAACGGCAAGATCATCCAGGAGCTCGAGGCGTACTTCCGCGGCGCGGGCTGGAACGTGATCAAGGTCATCTGGGGTCGCGAGTGGGACTCGCTGCTGCACGCGGACCGCGACGGCGCGCTGGTCAACCTGATGAACGTCACGCCGGACGGCGACTACCAGACGTACAAGGCCAACGACGGCGCCTTCGTCCGGGAGCACTTCTTCGGCCGCGACCCGCGCACGAAGGACCTGGTCAAGGACCTCACCGACCAGGAGATCTGGAACCTCAAGCGCGGCGGCCACGACTACCGCAAGGTGTACGCGGCGTACAAGGCGGCCATGGAGCACTCCGGCCAGCCGACGGTGATCCTGGCGCACACGATCAAGGGCTACGGCCTCGGCCCGGCGTTCGAGGGCCGCAACGCCACGCACCAGATGAAGAAGCTCACGCTCGACGACCTGAAGCTGTTCCGCGACACCCAGCGGATCCCGATCAGCGACGAGGAGCTCGAGCGCGACCCGAAGCTGCCGCCGTACTACCACCCGGGCCCGGACTCGCCGGAGATCGAGTACATGCGCGGCCGCCGCAAGGCGCTGGGCGGGTACCTGCCGGAGCGCCGCCCGAAGACCGCCAAGGCGCTCGTGCTGCCCGGCGACAAGGTCTACGAGGGCGTCCGCAAGGGCTCGGGCAAGCAGGAGGTCGCCACCACGATGGCGATCGTCCGGCTCATCCGCGAGCTGGCGAAGGACTCGGAGATCGGCAAGCGGATCGTCCCGATCATCCCGGACGAGGCCCGCACGTTCGGCCTCGACTCGATGTTCCCGACCGCCAAGATCTACAACCCGCACGGCCAGACCTACACCTCGGTCGACGCGAGCCTGATGCTGGCGTACAAGGAGTCCGAGAAGGGCCAGCTGCTGCACGAGGGCATCAACGAGGCGGGTTCCACCGCGTCGTTCACCGCCGTCGGCACGTCGTACGCGACGCACGGCGAGCCGATGATCCCGATCTACATCTTCTACTCGATGTTCGGGTTCCAGCGCACCGGCGACGGCCTGTACGCGGCGGCGGACCAGATGGCCCGCGGCTTCGTGCTCGGCGCCACCGCCGGCCGCACCACGCTGACCGGCGAGGGCCTGCAGCACGCGGACGGGCACTCGCTGCTGCTGGCGGCGACGAACCCGGCCGTGGTGGCCTACGACCCGGCCTACTCGTTCGAGATCGCCCACATCGTCAAGGACGGCCTGCGCCGGATGTACGGCGAGACCGGACCGGACGGCAACGGCGAGAACATCTTCTACTACATCACCATCTACAACGAGCCGTACCAGCAGCCGGCCGAGCCGGAGAGCCTGGACGTCGACGGCGTCCTGAAGGGCCTCTACCGGTACTCCGACGCGCCCGAGGGCGACGGCCCGGAGGTTCAGGTGCTGGTTTCCGGCGTCACGATGCCGGACGCGCTCAAGGCGCAGAAGATGCTGGCCGAGGAGTGGGGCGTGCGGGCCGCGGTGTGGTCGGCCACGTCGTGGGGCGAACTGCGCCGCGAAGCGGTCGAGATCGACCACGAGAACCTGCTGCACCCGGACCAGACGCCGCGGGTCCCGTACGTCACGCAGAAGCTGTCCGAGGTCTCCGGCCCGGTCGTGGCCGTGTCGGACTGGATGCGCGCGGTGCCGGACCTGATCCGCCCGTGGGTGCCCACCGACATGCTCACGCTCGGCACCGACGGGTTCGGCTTCTCCGACACCCGCCCGGCCGCGCGGCGCAAGTTCCTGGTGGACGCCGAGTCGATCACCGTCGGCGCGCTGTCCGCGCTCGCCAAGCGCGGCGAGTTCGACCAGGCGAAGGTCGCCGAGGCGGCGCGCCGCTACCGGCTCGACGACGTGGCGGCCGCCGGGCCGCAGACGTCCGACTCCGGCAACGCGTGACCGTTGCTCAATGCAGAGGCCCCTCCGGGACGGTGTCTTGGAGGGGCCTCTGCTTTAGGGTAGACATCGGATGTATCCGGATGCCTGACGAAAGGTGGTCGAGCGTGACCCAGCGTCGCCTGCCCCGGCCCAGCGAACTCAAAGAGATCCTGCGGCCGAAGCCGATCGTGCTCAACCCGACCGACCGGCGCCTGGCCGGCGCGCACACGATCGCCGACCTGCGGATGATCGCGCGCAAGCGGACCCCGCGCGCGGCGTTCGACTACACCGACGGCGCGGCCGAACTCGAGGACAGCCTGCGCCGCGCCCGGCAGGCTTACCGCCGCGTGGAATTCCAGCCCAACGTGCTGCGCGGAGTGTCCGATGTGGACACCAGCAGGGAGATCCTCGGCAAGCGCTCGGCACTGCCGTTCGCGTTCGCGCCCACCGGGTTCACGCGGATGATGCAGACCGAGGGCGAGAGCGCGGTGGCCAGGGTGGCGCAGCGCAACAACCTCCCGATGGCGCTCTCGACGATGGGCACCACGTCGATCGAGGACCTCGCCGCGGCCGCGCCGGACGCGCGCAAATGGTTCCAGCTGTACGTGTGGCGCGACCACGGCGCGGGCGAAGATCTGATGAATCGCGCGTGGGAGAGCGGATACGACACGCTCCTGCTGACCGTCGACACCCCGGTCGCGGGCCAGCGGCTGCGCGACGTCCGCAACGGTCTCACCATCCCGCCCGCGATCACGCTGAAGACGTTCGTGGACGGCGCGATGCACCCGGCGTGGTGGTTCAACCTGCTGACCACCGAACCGCTGAACTTCGCTTCGCTCAACCGGTTCGGCGGCACCGTCGCGGAACTGCTGGACAAGCTTTTCGACCCGACGCTGAACTTCGACGACCTCGACTGGGTGCGCCAGACCTGGCCGGGCAAGCTCGTGGTCAAGGGCGTGCAGAACGTCGACGACGCCCGTGACGTGGTGAAACACGGCGCGGACGCGGTCCTGCTGTCCAACCACGGCGGCCGCCAGCTCGACCGCGCGCCCACGCCGATCGAACTGCTGCCCGCGGCACTCGACGCGGTCGAGGGCGAGGCCGAGGTCTGGGTCGACACCGGCATCCTGTCCGGCGGCGACATCGTGGCCGCGCTGGCCCGCGGCGCGAACGCGGTGCTGATCGGCCGCGCGTTCCTGTACGGCCTGATGGCGGGCGGCGAACGCGGCGTGCAGCGCTGCGTGGACATCCTGCGCACCGAGATGGTCCGCACGATGCAGCTGCTCGGGGTCCGGCGGGTGGACGATCTGCGCCCCACCCACGCGACGCTCCGGTGAGCGTCAGTTCGGCATAATCCGGTATCCAGTGACGGGCATCACGTCTCCTCTCTTCGGAACGTCCGAGGGAGGGGACCATGTCCGTCACGCTGAACCGCCGCGCGCTGGCGATGCTGCGCGCGATCGCCGCCGGCCGAGCCGAACTCACCCGCAGCTGCGAACCGGACCTGAGAGTCGACGGCCTGCCCTGCTGCGACCAGACGACCGCGCACGACCTCGTCCGGGAAGGCCTGGTCCGCCCGGCGTCCGCGCTGGGCGGAGCGGTCGGGCAGTGGACGCCGGCCGAGCTGACCCCGGACGGTCAGCTCGCGCTCGGCGCCTGAGCGAGCGAGGTTGCCGTCAGCGCGCCGCGGCGACGGTCTTGCCGCCGGACACCGCGGTGCGCGCCGAGCGGTTCCAGGTGACCCAGCCGTGGATCACCAACGCGGCGAAGACCAGGTAGATCGCGGCCGAGAAGTACAGGCCGGAGCTGATCTGCAGCGGCACGCCGATCGCGTCGACCACCAGCCACACGCCCCAGAACTCCACGAGACCGACGCCCTGGGCGGCGAACGCGACCAGCGTCCCGACGAAGATCGCGGCGTCCGGCCACGGCGCCCACGAGGCGTCGAGCGCCTGGAGCGTCAGGGCCATCGCGACCGTGCCCAGCGCGAACGCGCCGAGCATCACGGCCCGCTCGGTCCAGCGGCCCTTGCGCACGACCACGCCGTACACCGGGTCGGTCCGGCGGTTCCAGGCCCACCAGCCGTAGAGCGAGATGAGCAGGATCGCGACCTGGCGTCCGGCGAGACCGCCGAGATGCGCGGAGGCGTAAACGGAGAAAAGCAGCACGGTCGCGCCGACCTGGACCGGCCAGGTCCACAGCGTCCGCCGCTGCGCGAGGAACACGACCGCGAGCGCGAACAGCTGCCCGGCCAGCTCGGCGATCGAGATCCACTGCCCGAACACGGTCACGCCGTGGTGCAACAGGAAGTCCACGTCGGCACCCCTTCCGATCTACGCCTCCCAACATGCAACACGGAGCGGCCATTCCCGTGCCGATGTGAGACTGCAGACAGTCCCGCTCAGCGGACGCCCGGACCGAACATGGCGAAGGCCCGGCGCCGAAGTGGCACCGGGCCTTCATCGCTCGAGCAAGCGCGCAGGGCCGCGCTGCCTCAGCAACGCGGCCCTGGCCCCCGATCCTCAGATCGGGAAGGACCGTCAGCGAAGCGGCCGACCGGGCTCGAATCCGGTCAGCAGCACGGCCCGGCGCCGGTGAAGGCCCCGCGGAGCACCTCGTCCGCGGAGCACCGGCCTCGCCTTTCCTTCCGGTACTGCCTCAGCGCTCCACGCGGCCGAACCCGGCGGGCGGGGTCGGCGGCTCCGGCGGGCGGCCGCCGTCCGCGGGCATCTGGCGGGTCTGCTCGCCGGGCTGCGGAAGGCTGCCCGACTGCGACTGCGGGTAGGCCTGCGGCCGGGTCTGCCCGGCGTGCGCGTGCTGTCCGCTCACCTGTCCCGGCTCCCGCGGGCCGGCGCCGCTGCCGGAACCCGAGCCGAGCTGGCCCTGCAGGTTGGCCAGCCAGCCGTCCCACCGCTGCTGGGCCGGTTTGATCAGGCCGCCGCCGAAGCCGACCACGATCACGCCGCCCGCGGTCGCGAGCACCGCGATCAGCAGCGGGCCGGTCACCGAGGTCGCGATGTTGACCTGGCCCAGCGCCGCGATGATGCCGAACGCCATCACCAGCCAGTACGCGATCGTGCTCAGCAGCCGTCCGGCCGGACGGCCCGACAGGGCGCCGGCGACGACGTCCCGCACGACCTTCGCGATCGCCGCGGCCACGATGATCAGCACCACCGCGACCAGGATCCTCGGCAGGAACGCGATGATGTCGTTCAGCAGCTGGCTCACCGGGTTCGACTGCCCGAACACCCCGAACGCCAGCTGCAGCGCGATCAGCAGAATGAAGTAGTAGACGAGTTTCACGAGCACCGTGGTGGCGTCGAGATTCGCGCCCTTCACCATTCCGGTCAGCCCGGTCTTCTCGACCAGGCGCGTGAAACCGAGTTTTCCGAGAACGAGCCCGAGGGCTTTGGACACGGCTTTCGCGATCAGCCAGCCGATCAAGAGGATGATCAGAAAACCCACGAGTTTCGGGACGAACGTGGCCACCAGATTCCAGGCCTGTCCGAGTCCGTCCTTGAGTTGTTCACCCACGCTGGCTCCCTTCGCCGCGGTTCGACGTGGATTCCGGCACCGTCCTGTCGCACCGGGTCGCAGGACAGGTACCCACTGGACCTGAGTGCTGTGCACCACGATCGAGTGAGACGACTGGCGCGGGAAGATCAATCGCCGCCATACTTGTCGTACCGGTGGGGACCGGGGAGACGAGGCCGCTCGGCGCAGCGAAAACCGCAAGCGCCGAGCGGCCTCGAACATTTCCCGCTCTTTCTCGCCGCGCGGCGGCGCTTCCGAGACGAATGCGGTTCGGGTTTTCTCCGCCGTTCATCTGGCCTTCATGTTCGGCCGATTGCCGGGTCCCCGCCGGATTTGCGCGCCGACCAGGGCGCGACCGCGCGGAGATCCGGACGGGAATCCCGGAGAGGCCCGGTCCGCGCGGTGCGAATTCGCGTTGCCGGACAGCCGCCGGCCGCGAATTGCGCGGATCTTCCGCCCGCCCGCCGGATAACCGCGAGGCGGCAATAGCGCGCGGAGCGAAGGTCGTTAATTGACGCGTGGCCAACGGTCGCGACGGCGCGCTCGCGAGGGGCGGCGTGCCCGCAACTCACCCGTTGCCGCTAACCCACGTGGGTTAGCGCCTCCGCCGCCCCCGTCCCTCACTGGGCCACCGCGTCCACCGAGAGTAGACAGAAACGGCGGGCCGCGGCATCCCGCCGCGACCCGCCGTCCGAAACCCCGCCGTCAGGCAGCGCGCAGCGCGTCCCGCAGCTTCACCTTCGCGCCGGTGCGCATCACCGCGTTGCGGTAGATCCGCGCGGCCAGCCAGATCAGCGCCGGGATGAGCGCCACGACTAGGCCGACCGACAGCACCGCCTCCCACACCGGCACGCCGCCCATCGCCAGCCGCATCGGCATCATCGTCGGCGCGAACACCGGGATCACCGACAGCACCTCGGCCAGCGGGCTCCCCGGATTCGACGGCAGGATCGAAATCCCCACCACGTACCCGGCGATCACGAACATCAGCGCGGGCATCGTCGCGCCCGCCACGTCCTCCTGCCGCGACACCAGCGCGCCCAGCGCGGCGAACACGATCGAATACATGAAGAACCCGAGCAGGTACCAGACGATCAGCCAGATCACCGTGCCGACCGCCGCGTTCACCGAGATCGTCAGCACCCCGAACCCGAGCCCGGCCGCGACGCCCGCCACGCCGATCGCCAGCATCTGGATCAGCCCGACGGTGCCGATGCCGAGCACCTTCCCGGCCATCAGCTGCCACGGTTTGATCGTCGACAGCAGCAGTTCGACCACCCGCGACGTCTTCTCCTCGACGACGCCCTGCGCCACGCCCTGCCCGTTGAGCATCAGCGAGAGGTAGATCAGGATGCCCGCGATGATGCCGAGCACCAGCTGCTGCCCGTTGTAGTCGTACGGCTTCTCGAGCGGCGGCAGTTCGTCGATCGTCGCCTCGGCGGTCGCCTGGCGCACCTTCGCCGGGTCGCCGCCGAGGGATTCGATCTGCTGGTTGAGCGCCAGCTGCCCCTCGAGCACGGTGAAGGTGTTCTTCAGCTTCCCGTCCAGGTCCTTCTTCACCTGGACGTGCACGCGCTTCGCGTCCTGCACCAGCAGCGCGTCGATGGAGCCGTCCCGCAGCTTGTCCTGGCCGGTCTTCTCGTCGGGCACCTGCTGCGTCGCGACGGTCTGGCCGATCGACTTGGCCGTCGCGGTCAGCGGCTCGGCCAGCTGCGCGGCGGCGGGCACGTAGCCGACCGTCGCGTCGGCGCTCCCGCCGCCGTTGAAGAATTTGAAGATCAGCGCCAGCCCGACGACGATCAGCACCATCACCAGCGTGGTGACGCGGTAGGCCTTGGAATTGACGCGCGTGGTGATTTCCCGCCCGGCCACGAGGCCGACCGCGGACAAGGGGCTCATCTGGACGTTCGACCCGGTCATGCCGCGGCCTCCTGCTGCTCGGACACGACGGAACGGAACAACTCGGTCAGGGAAGGCAGTTTGCGCGCGAATTCGCGCACCGGGCCGGTCGCCAGCGCGGCGCGCAGCACCGCCTGGTCGTCCGCGCCGTCGGCCAGTTCGAGTTCGGTCACCGCTCCCTCGCGGCCGATCACGGTCACCCCGGGCAGCCCGGCCGCCCAGTTCTCCGGCGCCTCCGGCGCGTCGACGAGCAGCCGGGTCGTCCCGCCCGCGCGCAGTTCCGCCACCGTGCCGGACGCTTCCATCCGTCCACTCCGGACAATCCCGATCCGGTCGCACAGCCGTTCCACCAAATCCAGCTGGTGGCTGGAAAACACGACTGGAACGCCCTCGGCCGCCTTTTCCTTCAGCACGTCGCTCATCACGTCGACGGCCACCGGGTCCAGTCCGGAAAACGGTTCGTCCAGCACGAGAATCCGCGGTTCGTGCACCAGTGCGGCGGCCAGCTGCACGCGCTGCTGGTTGCCGAGGCTGAGCTTCTGCACCTCGTCGTCGCGGCGCGCGGCCACGCCGAGGCGTTCGGTCCAGCGCTCGCTCGAGGCCTTCGCTTCCGCGGCGGGCATTCCGTGCAGCCGGGCCAGATACGTGAGCTGTTCTCCGACCTTCATTTTCGGGTACAGCCCGCGTTCCTCCGGCATGTAGCCGATCTGCCTGCGCGTTTCGTGCGTGATCGGTTCGCCCGCGTAGCGCACCTGTCCGGCGTCGGCGCTCAGCACGCCGAGCGCGATGCGCATCGTGGTCGTTTTTCCCGCCCCGTTGCTGCCGACGAATCCGAACAGCTCCCCCGGCCGCACGTCGAACGTCATGTTCTCGAGCGCCACCACGGCGCCGTACCGTTTGGAGATCCCGTCGATCTCCAGTCCGGGCTCTGGCATGGCCCGTCCCCCTGTTCTCTTTTCCCGGGGTGATCCCCTGCCACCCCACCCGGGATCCTAGGCACTTCGGCGGGCCGCCGCCCACCACCTCGGGTCGCTGCCGCGTCCGCCTGAAGTTGCGGGTCGCGGGCGGCACGTAGGATCGGCTCCGACATGGCCGACACCACGGGACGACCCGCGCGCAAGCACCACGGGCTGTCCGCGAAAACCCTGCGCAGCCTGGAGCACGCCTCCGGGCGGCTGGCGAGCGCCAGCGTCGCGGAAATGGAACGCCGCCTGGTGTGGTTCGCGCGGCTGCCCGCCGACCAGCGCGCCAGCGTCCTGCTGATCACGCAGACCGGGGCCAGCGGATTCGTCGCGTGGCTGCGGGATTCGAAGGAAGCGCTGAAGCTCACCACCGAAGCGTTCCGCGACGCGCCGACTGAAGTGTCGCGCTGGATCAGCCTGCGCCAGGCCGTCGCGATGGTGCGGCTCGCGATCGAGGTGTTCGAGGAACAGCTCCCCGAATTCGCCGCGTCGGAAACCGAACGCGCCGCGTTGATCGAAGGAATTCTGCGCTACGGCAGGGAAATCGCTTTCGCCGCGGCCAATTCCTACGCCGCCGCGGCGGAAGCGCGCGGTGCGTGGGATGCCCGGCTGGAAGCTCTCGTGGTCGACGGAATCGTCCGCGGCGACGCCGAGGAATCCGTGTTGTCCCGAGCCGCGGCGCTCGGCTGGGACCCGGCCGCGGCGGCGACGGTCATGGTGGGAAATCCGCCCTCGGAAGACCCGCCGACGGTGGTTTTCGACGTCCGCGCCCGCGCCGCGCGCGTCGGCCGCGCGGTGTTGTTGTCGGTGCAGGGTTCGCGATTGGTGATCGTGATCGGCGGCCCCACCGAGGGCGGGCCGAAGGAACGCGAAATCCTCGCCCGGATGGCCACAGTCTTCGCCGATGGCCCGGTCGTCGCGGGCCCGACGGTGCCGACGCTCGCCGAAGCCCACCACAGCGCG
Organism: Amycolatopsis sp. AA4; assembly: GCF_002796545.1. Classification (GTDB taxonomy): domain Bacteria; phylum Actinomycetota; class Actinomycetes; order Mycobacteriales; family Pseudonocardiaceae; genus Amycolatopsis. The sequence goes on along the minus strand of NZ_CP024894.1, from coordinate 1,785,626 downwards.
GCCGAAGCCCTGTCCGGACTGCGCGCGGTAGTCGGCTGGCCCGCCGCGCCACGCCCGGTCCGCTCCGACGACCTCCTCCCCGAACGCGCGCTCTCCGGCGACCCCGGCGCGGAACGGCTGCTGGTCGACCTGGTGGCCCGGCCGCTGGAGGAGGCGGGTGCGGCGCTGCAGCGTACGGTCGAGACCTACCTGGACACCGGCGGGGTCCTGGAACGCTGCGCGCAAACGCTGTTCGTCCACCCGAACACGGTCCGGTACCGGCTGCGCAAGGCGGCCGAACTCACCGGCCGCAACCCGACCGACGCCCGAGACGCGCTGGTCCTGCGGGTCGCGCTCACCGTCGGCAGGCTGGCCCGGGCTCGCGGCCTCTGGTGAGAGCCGCTCCCGACCCGGCGCGTTGGAGGTCCGTGAAGGGCTCCTTGAGGGAACTAGATTCCCTCAAGGAGCCCTTCACGGACGTCTGCGCGAGCAGGCAGCGCGCGTGACAGACTTCACGGCAAGCGCTGGTTGAATCCCACAAGGCAGATGGGTTAAGGACCGGGTTCTCCGGCGGGTCTTTGGAGGTTTCCTCCAATAACGCCGCACGGACTTGGTGACCGCCCGCAGCCGAAGCACGACCGGTCCCGTGGTCTCATAGACAGCGTGACAGTCGCAGTCCTCTCCCCCGGCCAGGGCTCCCAAGCCCCCGGCATGCTCGCTCCGTGGCTCGAACTCGACGGCGCCCGCGCGCGCGTCGAAGAGTGGTCCGCCCGTTCCGGGCTCGACCTGATCCGGCTCGGCACCGAGGCCGGGGCCGAGGAGATCCAGGACACCGCTGTCGCGCAGCCGCTGATCGTCGCGCTGTCCCTGCTGTCCTTCGAGCACCTCCCGGTCCCCGACGACGCGCCGGTCGCCGGGCATTCCGTCGGCGAGCTGGCCGCGGCCGCGATCGCCGGCGTGCTCACCCCGGCAGACGCCGTCGCGCTCGCCGCGGCGCGCGGCGCGGAGATGGCCAAGGCGTGCGCGCTCGAACCGACGTCGATGGCCGCGGTGATGCTCGGCGATCCCGAGGAAGTCGCCGCGTGGCTGGAAGGCCAGGGCCTCGCCGCGGCGAACCGCAACGGGGCCGGGCAGATCGTCGCGTCCGGGTCCGCCGCCGCGATCGAGCGGATCATCGCCGAGCCGATGGAGGGCACGAAGATCCGTGCGCTCAAGGTCGCCGGCGCCTTCCACACGCCCTACATGGCCCCCGCGGAAGACGCCCTGCGCGAGCACGCCGCCGGTCTCTCCCCGGCCGACCCGACGCGCCCGCTGCTGTCCAACGCCGACGGCCAGGTCGTCACGAGCGGCGCGGAATACCTGCGCAGGCTCGTCGCCCAGGTGACCCGCCCGGTCCGCTGGGACCTCACCATGGACGGGCTCGTCTCGCTCGGCGTGGACCGCACCGTCGAACTGGCGCCCGCGGGCACCCTGACCGGACTGGTCAAGCGGCAGCTCAAGGGCGTCGTCACCACTACCACCGCGCTGAAGACGCCCGCCGAACTGGCGGCGCTGCGCGAGGAGGACGCCCAGTGACCGCCCGCCCCGTCATGAACCTGGCCCCGGGAGCCCCCGCCGCCCGCATCCTGGGCTTCGGCAGCCACCAGCCGGACCGGATCGTCACCAACGACGACCTGTCGCAGCTCATGGACACCAGCGACCAGTGGATCCGCGACCGCGTCGGCATCATCGAGCGGCGGTTCGGCGAGAAGGAGGACGTGCTCGTCGACTACGCCGTCGCCGCCGGGACCAACGCGCTCGCCGACGCGGGCGTCGACGCGTCCGAAGTGGACACCGTCATCGTGCCCAACTGCACCATGCCGTCCCCGATCCCCAACGCGGCCGCGCAGGTGGCCGCGCGGATCGGCGTCCCGAACCCCGGCGCGTTCGACCTCAACGCCGCGTGCGCCGGGTTCTGCTACGGCCTCGGCGTCGCCTCCGACCTGGTGCGCGCGGGCTCGGCGAAGAAGGTCCTCGTGATCGGCGCGGAGAAGCTCACCGACGTCGTGGACCCGACAGACCGCGCGAACGCGATCATCTTCGCCGACGGCGCGGGGGCCGCGCTGGTCGGCGCGTCCGACGAACCGGGCATCGGCCCAGTGGCGTGGGGCAGCGCGGGCGAGCTCGTCGACCTGATCTACATGCGCGACCACCGGTGGATCTACCAGGAGGGCCAGTCGGTCTTCCGCTGGGCGACCACGCAGATCGCGCCGATCGCGCTGCAGGCGCTGGAAGCCGCCGGGCTGCAGCCGTCCGATGTGGACGTGCTGGCCCCGCACCAGGCGAACCTCCGGATCGTCGAATCGATCGCCAAGAAGCTGCGCGCCAAGGGGGCGCGCGAGGACATGGTGGTGGCCGACGACATCAAGTACTCGGGCAACACCTCGTCCGCCTCGATCCCGATGGCGCTGGACCACATGCGCAAGGCGGGAACGGCGAAAAGCGGCGACGTGGTGCTGGCGGTCGGCTTCGGAGCCGGGCTTTCCTATGCCGCGCAGGCGTTCGTCCTGCCCTGAGCGATACTTCCCCCGCGGGCGCCGTGCCCGCGAGCGGACCCGCAGAAGAACCGAGAAGGGAACAACACCGATGGCTGACAACACTGAGATCCTCGCCGGCCTCGCCGAGATCGTCGAAGAGGTCGCCGGCGTGGCTCAGGACGACGTCACCGAGGAGAAGTCGTTCGTGGACGACCTGGACATCGACTCGCTGTCGATGGTCGAGATCGCCGTGCAGGCCGAGGACAAGTTCGGCGTCAAGATCCCGGACGACGAGCTGGCCAACCTGAAGACCGTCGGCGACGCGGTGAACTACGTGTCCGCCAACTCGAAGTAAGTCCTCTTCGTACCCGGGCCCCGGTCCGGAGCCGACCTTGGGGAGACTCCCATGAGCAACATCGACGTCGTGATCACCGGCATGGGCGCGACCACGCCGCTGGGCGGGGACGTCGCGTCCACCTGGGACGGTCTGCTGGCCGGCCGCAGCGGGATCCGCACGATCGAGGCGGACTGGGCGGAGGAGCTGGACCTGCCGGTGCGGATCGCGGCGCAGCTCGCCGTCGAGCCGACCGACATCCTGCCCCGCGTGCAGGCCCGCCGGCTCGACCGGTGCGAGCAGGTGGCGCTCATCGCCGCCCGCCAGGCCTGGGCCGACGCGGGGTTCGCCGAGCAGACCGACGAGCACACGGACGTCGAACCGGAACGCCTCGGCGTTTCGATCGGCACCGGGGTCGGCGGGCCGGTGACCCTGCTGACCCAGAACGATCTGTTGCACCAGCAGGGTCTTCGCAAGGTGTCGCCGCTGACCGTGCCGATGCTGATGCCGAACGGCCCGGCCGCGCACGTGGGCATCGACCTGAAGGCCCGGGCCGGGGTGCACTCGCCCGCGTCGGCGTGCGCGTCCGGGGCCGAGGGCATCGCCAACGGCTTCGAGATGATCCGGTCCGGACGGGCCGACGTGGTGGTCGCGGGCGGTTCCGAGGCCTGCATCCACCCGATCACCGTCGCCGGTTTCGCCCAGGCGCGCACGGTGTCGACGCGCAACGACGACCCGGCGGCCGCGTCGCGTCCCTTCGACGTGAGCCGCGACGGCTTCGTGCTCGGCGAGGGCTCCGGCGTCGTCGTGCTCGAGCGGGCGGACCGCGCGAAGGCCCGCGGCGCGCGGATCTACGCGAAGCTGGCCGGCTACGGCCTGACCTCCGACGCCTACCACATCACGGGCAACCACCCGGAGGGCATCGGGCAGATCGCGGCGATGCGCGCGGCGATGACGATGGCCGGACTGTCCCCTTCGGACATCGGCCACGTGAACGCGCACGCGACGTCCACTGTGGTCGGCGACATCGGCGAGGCGGCCGCGATCCGCGCGGCGATCGGCGAGCACCCGGTGGTCACCGCGCCTAAGGGCGCGCTCGGCCACCTCGTCGGCGGGGCCGGAGCGGTCGAGGGCATCGCGACGATTCTCGCGCTGTACGAGGGCGTCGTGCCCGCGACGCTGAACCTCACCGAACTGGACCCGAAGGTGCAGCTCGACGTCGTGGCCGGGGAGAACCGCAAGGTCGAACTCGCCGCGGCGCTGTCCAACTCGTTCGGCTTCGGCGGGCACAACACGGCGCTGCTGTTCACGCCGGCCAACTGAGGACCCTTTTCACGCTGAAGGCCCCGCGGGAGCTTCCCGCGGGGCCTTCGGCGTTTCAGGACTTCAGCATTTGTCGTGCTCGGTGGCCGTCCCGTCGACGGTGTCGATCCGGTACGAACCGTGCTCGTACTTCATCGGCAGCACCAGCCGCCAGTGGATGCACTTCTCCTGGAAGTCGACCGGGGCCTCGTTGAGCGACTGCGTGCTGGTGAACGCGACCAGCGCCCGCAGCGTGCCCTGCGCGCCCGGTTCGATGCGGTACAGCAGGACGTCGACGTCCTTCGTGGACTGGAAGTTGCGGTGCCAGTCCGCTTCCGGCGTCTTGCTGCGGCGCGCGTCGCTGACCGTCTCGGTCCAGGCCTCGTAGTCCTTCTGGTTCAGCGCGGTGAAATACGCCTTCAGCACGCCGCGGACGGCGTCGTCCTGCGGGTGGTTCTGCGCGTCCGGAGTGGCCCCGACCTCGACCGCGCCGGATTTGTCGGCCGAACCGCCGCGGGTCGTGGCCGACGGGGCCATCGCCTCGTTGCCGGACGCGCGCGGGGAATCGGGGCGGCGGTACAGCTCGCGGGCGAGCAGGCCCCCGGCGACAGTGAGGGACAGCACCACCACGAGCACGGGGATCAACCACCGCTGACGGGACGGCGGGGCCGGGTGAACACTCACCCGGGTGAGGGTACCGCCCCCGCTCACCCGACCTGGTGCAGCCAGGTGACCGGGGCGCCGTCGCCCGCGTGCCGGTACGGCTCGAGCGCCTCGTCCCAGGCCGCGGCGAGGAGTTCGTCGAGTTTGTGCGCGAGGGTTTCGCCGCCGCGGGTCATGCTGACGAGCGCGCGCAGCTGGTCCTCGCCCACGACGATGTCGCCGTTGGCGCTGGTGCGGCCGTGCCAGAGCCCGAGACCGGGCGCGAAGCAGAACCGCTCGCCGTCGACGCCCGCGCTGGGCTCCTCGGTGATTTCGAAGCGCACCATCGGCCACGCCTTGAGCGCGGCGGCGAGTTTGCCCGCGGTTCCCGCGGGCGCGCTCCAGCTGCATTCGGCCCGGAGCTGTCCCGGACTGGCCGGCTGGGCCGTCCACTTCAGCTCGACGCGGGCGCCAAGGGTGCCCGAAATCGCCCACTCGACGTGCGGACATACCGCAGACGGCGACGAGTGGACGTACACCACGCCTCGGGTGCTGCCACGGGTGCTCACTGCTGACCTCCGCTTGTTCGACGAGGGACGTCTTCCCCTACGACCTCTCGAACCTTGCGCAGGTTGCGTAGCCTCCACGGCAGTTCCCGACCTGTGTAGCACATTCTGCACCCCAACCGTGCTGTTTGGCCACACGAACACCACAAGTCGCGGCGGACGACCCATTGTGGTGAGCCACGCCGACGCGAGGGCGCGGAGCACGGTTCCGGCGGCCCGGCACGCTAGCGTGGTGCACCGGAAACGCTGCGGATTCGACAGGAGAGTTTCGGTGCGACTGGTCCGTCTCGGGCAGCAGCCCTCGCGCGTCGCGGAGGACGTGCGGGCCGCGCTCGCCTCCCTCGGCCGGGGGAGCACGGTGATCGGCGGCGTCGCGCTCGTCGGCGCCCGCCCGACCGGGGACCGTCCGGTCGAGGCGGTGGTCGTGCTGCCCGCGGGCGTGCTCGTCGTGATCGGCGTGGACCTGCCCGACCCGGCGCTGCGCCTCGAAGCCCCGCTGAGCGGCCCGTGGAAGGCCGACGGCTGGCCCCTCGTGCACGGCGACGACGTCAACCCGGCCACCGAAGCGCTCGATCTTTCCCAGGAATGCGAACGTCGCATCGCGGAACTCGGCGGCGGCCCGGTCGGCACGATCGTGGCGGTCGGCCCGTACGTGGAGACGGTCGACCAGCCGCCCGGCGACCTCGCGGGCCCGGTCCGCGTCCTGCACCCGACGCCGACAACCATGCTGGCGGCGACGGTCTCCCTGGCCACGGCGCGGCATCCCCGGTCGGTGGACCAGGCGCGGGCGCTGATCGCGGCGCTGGCGCCGGACGCGCCGGAGCTTTCGGACGAGGTTTTGCGCGGCGAGGGGTTCGTGCGGTTCGCGGACGACGTTCCCGTTCCGCCGGGGCCTCGGTCTCCTGGCGCTGGGGCGGCTGCGGCTGGGCCTGGTGGCGCGACGAGCGATGGCACCGCCGCCGCGAACCCCGGTTCCGCGGTCGCCGGGGCACAAAACGGCTCCCAACCCGGGCCTGCCGCTCCAGCTCTTGCCGCTCCCGGAACCAACGGCTGGTCGAGCACAGCTCCGGGAAAGGCCGGGATCTCCGCATCCGCGGGGCTCGGTGCTGCGGCGGCCTCCGTCCCCGCCGCGGCCGCCGGTTCCGCCGCCCAGCAGGCCAGCGACAGTTCCGATTCGGCCCAGCCCACCGACGGCTCCGGCCCGGCTGGTGCCGCCAGCACAGGATCCACCGCCGCCACCGCCAGCCCGACGGGACGGTCGGCCGCGGATGTCGTCCCCAGCAACCCCGCAGCACCGCAGACTCCCACGGAACAATCGACCGCGGATGCCGGTCCCGGCAACACCGCAGTCGCGCCGACTCCGGCGGGTGCCGGAGACACCCCCGGGCTTCCCGTCTTCCCCGGTGCGGGCAGCACCACGGCACCGAAGGCTGCTGCTCCCCCCAGCACCCCTTCCGCCGCGCCGAAACCCGCCGCTCCCCCGGCCCCGCGGCCGAAGATCATCGCGGTGCGGCCGCCTCGAACGGAGACGCCGCCAACCGAGCCGGAGTCGCTGTCCGAAGCGCCGACCGAGTCCGCTGATCCGCCCGAGGCGCCGACCGAGAAGATGCCGTCTCCGGCGAAGCCGCAGGCCGCCGGACGTCCACGCGAGACGGTTCCGCCGGTCGTGCCCGTGACGGTTCCCGGGCCGAGCAGTCCGCCGCTCGGTGCGCCCTCGCCGGCACCCCTCGCCGCGACGGGCACGGGAGCCAGGACAGCCAGCACCGGAACCGGAACACCCACTGGCGCGGCAGTCAGCACAGGGACAACAACGACCGGCGCAGGCGGGATGGGAGCAGGGGCCACCGGAGCGGCGGCCACCGCCGCGACTGGCCCGACGACCCCGGCCGACCCGGGGCAACCAGGCTCCCGGACGGTCAAGTGGGTGCCGATCGCGGCGATCGTGCTGCTGGTCGTCCTGGTGGTGTCGGCGATCGTCGTGGCGACCAGCGGCGGTGAGGACACCGCTGCCGCCCCGCCCGCCAGCAGTGCGCCGCCGAGCAGCGTTCCGAGTCCGGCGCCCAGCAGCGTCCCGTCGAGCGCGCCACCGGCCCCGACTCTCACCTTCGAACCCCGGGCGAGCAGCGCCGACCAGAAGTGCGCGTCGCACGCTTTCGGGGACGTCCAAGCGAGCCTGCAGCAAACCAGCTGCTCCGCGGTTCGCCGCGCGAGCTATACCGCGCTCGTGGACGGGCGGCCGGCCGCGGTCACCGTCGCGGTGGTCGAGTTCCCCGACGCCGGACAGGCCGATCGCCTCAAGCAGATCGCCGACAACCCAGGTGGCGGCGGAATCCTGGACGTCGCCACGGAAACCGGCAAGTGGCCGTCCGGCCCGCCGCAGTTCGACGGTGCCGCCTACGCCAGCAAGATCGACGGGAAGGGCGTGCGGATCGTGCAGGCGGTCTGGCAGCCCGGACCGTCCACTGCGGACGATCCCGGGCTGGTGCGCGCGGCGAAGGGCGCGCTCGACTTGCCGCTGCCTTCCTGAGCCCCGGGTTGCCGCCGCGGCGCCCGGCAGCTCACTGCCACCCGTTCTCCAACAGGTCGAACGCCACGTCGACCATCGCTGGCGGATCGTCCGAGCGATCCGCCAGCACGGCCGTCTCCAGCGCGAAATGGGCCAGCACGGCACACCGCGGATCACCCTCCGGCGCGCCGGTCTCCTCGGCGATCACCCGGCTCAGCGAATGCTCGTGCCCCATCCACATCTTGTGCCAGTACTCGGCGAGCGCGGGCGTCTCGCGCACCAAGCGCAGCAACGGTTCGGCCTCCGCGCGGATGCCGGACGTCGCCCGGACGTGCACATGCGCGCGGAGCGCCGCCAGCACCGACATGCCCTCCGGCCGGTCGCGGACCGCCGAGACCAGCGCCTCGTCCACCTCCGGCTCCCGGTCGAAAACGAGGGCTTCCTTCGTCGGGAAGTGCTTCATCAGCGTGGTGGTGGACACGTCGGCGGCGTCGGCGATCTCGCGCACGGTCACCTGGTCGTAGCCCCGCTCCAGGAACATCCGCAGGGCAGCGTCGGCCAGCGCCTGGCGGGTCGCCGCCTTCTTGCGTTCACGCCGGCCGGGAACGGGGGCACTGGTCATGCCCCGACGCTACCGGAAAGCAAGCTCAGAGCCCGTAAGCCTCCAGCAGCCGCAGCCACACCTCGCTGATCGTCGGGAACGCCGGGACCGCGTGCCACAACCGGTCCAGCGGCACTTCGCCGACGACCGCGATCGTCGCGGAATGCAGCAGTTCCGCCACGTCCTGGCCGACGAACGTGACCCCCAGCACGACCCCGCGTTCGGTGTCGACGACCATCCGCGCTTTGCCCTGGTATCCGTCGGCGTGCAGGGAGGAACCGGCGACCGCGATGTCGATGTCCACCACCCGGTCCGCGGATCCGTCGCGCGCCTCGGTCAGGCCGACCGACGTCACCTCCGGGTCGGTGAACACGACCTGCGGCACCGCGTGATGGTCGGCGGTCGCGCTGTAGCGGCTCCACGGTTCGGTCGAGATCTCCTCGCCGCGGGCGCGGGCGGCGACCGAGTCCCCGACGACGCGAGCGGCGTATTTTCCCTGGTGGGTCAGCAAAGCCCGGCCGGTGACGTCGCCCGCGGCGTACAGCCAGCCACCCTCCACAGCGGACACTCGGCCGCTTTCGTCGACCTCGAGCGCGCGGTCGGTCGGCAGGCCGAGCACGTCCAAGCCGATCGAACTGGTCGCGGGCGCGCGACCGGTGGCGACCAGCAGTTCGTCGACCACGATCTCGTCGCCGCCGGACAGTTTCAGCCGCGTGCCACCGTCCACACTGGACACTTCGGTCAAGCTCGAGTTCACGTGCACCCGAACGCCCGCCTCGCGCAATCCGTCCAGCACCAGATCACCGGCGAATTCCGGCAGGCGAGGCAGCGGCCGTTCGCCGGTGATCACGAGGTCGACCTGTGCGCCCAGCCGGGCCCACGCCTGCGCCATTTCGACGCCGACCACGCCGCCGCCGAGGACGCCGAGCCGTCCGGGCACCTGCGTCGCCGACGTCGCTTCCCGCGAACCCCACGGCTTGATGGTGTCCAGACCCGGAATCCGCGGCGTGCGCGGGACGCTGCCGGTGCACACGATCACCGCGTGCCGGGCGGCGAGAACGCGGCCGTCGTCGAGCGTGACCTCGCGCTCGCCGGTGATCCGGCCGTAGCCGCGCACGGGTTCGAGCCCCGCGCCGCGGGCCCATTCGACCTGGCCGGAGTCGTCGCCCTTGCCGGTGAACCAGTCGCGGCGCGCGAGGACCTTCTCGGCGTCGAGCGCGTCGCCGATCGGCACGCCGGGCATCCGCTTGGCCGCGGCGAGCAGGTTTCCCGGGCGCAGCAACGCCTTGCTCGGGATGCACGCCCAGTACGAGCACTCGCCGCCGAACCGTTCGTGTTCGACCAGGGCCACCTTCAGCCCGCCCTTGGCGGCCCGTTCGGCGGCCACTTCCCCGACCGGACCCGCCCCGATGACCACGACGTCGAAAGTCTCTGCTGCCATGCGCACAGCGCACACCACCGCGCAGGTTCGCGCAAGCCTGCCGCTATTCTCGTACGAGAGCTGCAAGAAACCGGCGGCACCGCGAAATCCGGGTCGTCGCCGTGCCGGTTGCACGCACGACCACGATCGAGCACGGGAGGCTCCCATGGCGAGGAACACTGCTGTCCGCACACTGGACGACCTGACCGGAGGACGCGCGGCCGAGACCGTCGCGTTCGCGCTGGACGGCGTCGAGTACGACATCGACCTCGGCGCCCGCAACGCGGCGGCGCTCCGGCGGCTGCTGGAACGCTACGCCAAGGCGGGCCGCCGGACCGGCGGGCGGAAGCTGCGGCCGCGGCTCCTCGCCGGGGCGAAGAAGGCCGAGGCCAAGCCCGCGGCGGAGAAGCCCGTCGCGGCGGGCAAGGGCGCGAAAGCCGTTGCTGGCAAGAAGACCGCTGCCGCCGGCACCGCGAAGAAGACTGCCCGAACGGGTGGCGCGACCGGGACCGCGCGCAAGGCTCCGGCCAAGTCCGCGGCAGCCAAGACCACCGCGAAAGCGAGGTCGACGAGCGCCGCGGCGGCCAAGCCCGCGCCCAAGGCGACGAAGGCCGCCGCGGTCAAGGCCCCCGCCGCCGCGAAGGCGAAGACGGCGACCGTCAAGGCCCCTGCCGCCGCGAAGGCGAAGACCGCGACCGTCAAGACCGCGGCGCCCGCGAAGGCAACCGCTCCGGCTCCGGCCAAGCCGCGTCGCCGTGCGGCCAGCGCGGTGCCGCCGGTGCTGTTCTCCGCCTCGGAGAGCTGATCCGTTCCGTGAAGGCTCCTCGCGGGAATCCGCTTCCCGTAGGGAGCCTTCACGGCTTTCCGCCTCGGATGTGCTTGCCGGACAAGGCGATTACGAACGTTGGCGTCCCTCGGCGTGCCAGTCGGGATATTCGTAGCGGCTCCACAGCAACGCTCGCTGCCGCTCCAACTCTCCTGCCGTCGGTTCGCGCGGCGGAAGCGGACCGAGGAGTCCCGCCGCGGCCGCGCGGACGGTGTCTTCCACTTCCGCCAACGGCAACCGCACGCCGTGGTCGAGCAAAGACGCCACCTTGCTCCGGTGCGAGTCCAGCGGCTTCGGGTCCGGCGGCGGACCGGTGAGATACGCGCCGACGCGAGCGGCATCGGTGTCGACCAGCAGCGTCGAATGCGCCAGCAGCACGTCTTTGGTCCGGAACACCGCGAAGCCGCACAGTTTCGCGTCGCCGACGAAGATCCCGCGGTCGCCGATCCGGGCGGGGAGACCGAGTTTCTCTACTGCGGCGGACATCACCAGGCCGAGCATTTCCAGCGGACGCGGCGAGGGGCCGGGCAGCACGAGCGTCACGTTGAGATTGCCCGGGTCGTGGAACACCGTGCCGCCGCCGCTGGCTCGCCGCAGCACCGGAACGCCGTCGCGAGCGCATTCGTCCACGCGGACTTCGCGCGCGATCCGCTGTCCCCGGCCGACCACGACGCACACCGGGTTGCGCCACAGCCACACCACCGGCTCGGTCGGACCCTCGCGCAGCAGTGCTTCGTCGAACGCCAGGTTTTCGGCTGGGTCGGCGAACTCGGCTCGGACTTCCGACCCGCTCGGCATAACGTTCCTCCACGATCTGCTGGACTTCGGGATCGTAGAGCAGGCTCAGGACGCGGCCGGTCCGAGCAGGTCCCAGCGGTTGCCCGCGATGTCCCGGAACACGACGACCTGGCCGTACGGCTCGGTCCGCGGTTCGCCGAGGAACTCGACCCCCGCGTCGCGCATCCGCTGATAACTCGCCGCGAAATCGTCCACCCGCAGGAAAAACCCGACGCGACCGGCGTGCTGGTCGCCGACCGCACGCGCTTGCCGCTCGCCGTCGGCCCGCGCGAGGAGGAGGCCGGTTTCGCCGCCGGGCGGACGGACGACCACCCACCGTTTGGGGCGGCCGTCGTTGGTGAGCGACGGCGAGTCCTCGACCAGGTCGAAACCCAGCGCGCGGGTGAAGAAGTCGATCGCCTCGTCGTAGTCGTCGACGATGATCGCGGTCAGGTGCAGATAGGCCATGTCGCTAAGGCTGCCAGTGCGGCACCCCGAGCAGAATCATCCGGAGCCGTTTTTTCCGCCGCGACCAACGTGCGCTCGTCGGCGGCGGTGTCGCCGGGACGGATGTCGAGCAGTTCGGCGACCGTGCCGAGCATCGCGGTGACGATGAGGTCGGCCAGCACGTGCAGGTCCTCGGTGGGCCAGGTGCGCAGCGGGTCGAAGCGCGCCAGGTCCAGCGCCAGGTCGCTGGAGAACATCCGCATCTCGACCGCGATCGCCCGGGACACCGCGCCGGGCCCGGAGTAGCGCTCGCGCGTGACGAACCGGAAGTGGTCCTCGTGCTCGCGGACGTGCCGGTGCAGCGTGTGCACCGAAGCCCGGATCATCCCGCCGTAGCCGCTCTGCTCGGTGCGCGCGCCGCGAAGCAGGCCGCGCAGCGTGCGCGTGGTCTCCTCGACCAGCGCGACGCCCAGTTCCTCCATCGAGGAGAAATGCCGGTAGAACGCCGTCGGCACGATGCCCGCGCCCTTCGCGACCTCGCGCAGCGAAAGGCTGGCGAAACTCCGGTCGGCGAGCAGGTCGAGCGCCGCGTCGAGCAGCGCCTGACGGGTGCGCTGTTTGCGCTCCTGCCGGCTCACCGGGCCGGCCGGCTCCTCGGCTGCGGACACGTCGAGCAGCGTACTGGCGATCGCCGCATGGCCCACGTCACATCACCTCGCTTCCGCGTTGACAGGCCCCCCGGCCTTGCCCCCACACTAGTCAGTGTACGACTGTGCACTCAACTTCTGGAGGGGTGATGACCGCACTGCTCCCGCGCCGCGTGCGCGGGCTCGTCTCGCTCGCCGAGGCGCTGCTCACCCCGCACGGCGCGGACCGGTACCTCGAACTGGTCGACCCGATGCTGGTGCGGCGCGAGATCCGCGGCCGCGTCACCGCCGTGCGGCATCAGACGCCGGACACCGTCACCTTCACGGTGCGTCCGAGCCGGGCGTGGCAGGGCTTCCGCGCCGGCCAGTACGTGCGGATGCAGGTGGAGATCGACGGCGTGCGCCGGACCCGCTGCTACTCGCCGTGCGGCGCGCAGGGCAGCGGCGACCTGGAATTCACCGTGAAAGCCGACCCGAAGGGCCTGGTCTCGCGGCATCTGCAGGACACCGCTGTCGGCGCGGTGGTCGGGCTTTCGCCGGCGGACGGCGAATTCACCCTGCCGTCGCCGCGCCCGGACCGGATCGTGCTGATGAGCGGCGGCAGCGGGATCACGCCGGTGCTCGCGATGGCCCGGACGCTCGTCGCCGAGGGACACCCCGGCGAGATCGTGTTCCTGCACTACTCGAACACCCCCGCGGACGCGCTCTACCGGGAGGAACTCGCCGAACTCGCCGCCCGGCACCCGGGTTTCCGAGTGGTCCACGCCCACACCCACGCCCGCCGCGGCGGCGACCTGCACGGCCTGTTCTCCGTCGAGCACCTGGAGAAGGCCGCGCCGTGGTTCCGCGAGGCGGAGACGTTCCTCTGCGGTCCGGCTCCGCTGATGGCCGCCGCCCGCGAACTCTTCGAAAACGAAGGGTTGAGTGAACGACTGCACACCGAAGAGTTCACCGCGGCACCGTTGACCTTCGCCGAGGAGGCCGCCGAGGGCCGGGTGCGCTTCGCCCGCAGTGGCAAGGAGTGCGACAACTCCGGCAAGCCGCTGCTCGAACAGGCCGAGGACGCGGGCCTGACGCCGGAGCACGGGTGCCGGATGGGCATCTGCTTCTCGTGCACGCAGCTCAAAACCGCCGGACGCGTCCGCAACGCCCGCACCGGCGAGGTCTCCGGCGAGGAGAACGAAGAAATCCAGCTCTGCGTCAGCGTCCCCGTCGGGGACGTCGAAATCGACGCCTGACCACCGGAGGTATGCAGCATGACCGGTTTGCAGGACCGCCTGACCCCCGAACAGGTCGAGGAATTCGGCCGGGAGCTCGACGCGCTGCGCCAGCGGATCGTCGACGACCTCGGCGAGGAGGACCTCGAGTACATCCGCAAGATCATCAAAACCCAGCGCGCGCTGGAGGTGACCGGCCGCGGCCTGCTGTTCGCCGGCTTCCTGCCGCCCGCGTGGCTGGCCGGCGTCGCGGCGCTGTCCGCGGCGAAGATTCTCGACAACATGGAGATCGGCCACAACGTGATGCACGGCCAGTACGACTGGACGCGCATCCCGGAGCTGAGCTCGCAGCGGTTCGAATGGGACACCGTCGCGCCGGCGGAGAACTGGCGGCATTCGCACAACTACATCCACCACACGTACACCAACATCGTCGACAAGGACCGCGACGTCGGCTACGGAATCCTCCGGATGGACCCGGCGCAGAAGTGGCATCCGTACTACCTGGGCAACCCGGTGTACGCGACGCTGCTCGCGCTGCTGTTCCAGTGGGGCGTGATGCTGCACGACCTGGAGGTCGAGCGGGTCGTGAAGGGCGAGCGAACGTGGGCGGAGAACGTGCCGGTGCTGCGCCGGATCGTCCGCAAGGCGTCGCGCCAGATCGGCAAGGACTATGTCCTGTTCCCGCTGCTCACCGGCCCGCTCGCGCCGCTGACGTTCCTGGGCAACGCGAGCGCCAACCTGGTCCGCAACCTGTGGGCGTTCTCGATCATCTTCTGCGGCCACTTCCCGGCGGACGTCGAAAGCTTCACCGAGGAAGAGACCGAGAACGAATCGCGCGGCCAGTGGTACCTGCGCCAGATCCTGGGCTCGGCGAACATCACCGGCGGCCCGCTGTTCCATATTTTGTCGGGGAACCTGTCGCACCAGATCGAACACCACCTGTTCCCGGACCTGCCCGCCCGCCGCTACCCGCAGATCGCGGACGAGGTGCGGGAAATCTGCGAACGCTACGGCCTGCCATACAACACGGGCCCGTTGCGCAAGCAACTGTGGTCGGTAGCGAAGAAAATCGTGCGGCTGGCCCTCCCCGGAAAACCGGCCCCGACCGCTACCGTGGACCCGGAACGGCAACTCCGAGCAGCCTGAGGAAGCCCATGGTCGGCCCATTCGAAAGTGGCAAGGACACCGTGCAGGAGCTGACGGAGTCAGCAGCCACCCACATCGGCAACATCGCCACGATAATCACCGGCGCGGTCCGCGACATAGCCCGCGAAACGGGCGACTGGTTCACGGACATGATCGAAATGCGCGAAGCAGCCCAACGCGCCAAAGAAGACGACGCCCGCCTGGACCCCAGCAACGAGACAGACTGACGCGTCGCCAGCCCGGCTAGTCCGTGAGGGGAACCCTACGGGACTCTGAGTCCCTCAGGGTTCCCCTCACGCCCGTCCCACCGCAGCAACGCCCACGCCCCCAATGCCACATTGGTTGCGTCCCACGCACCCAACGCCACATTGGGTGCATCCCACGCACCCAACGCCACATTGGGTGCATCCCACGCACCCAACGCCACATTGGGTGCATCCCACGCACCCAACGCCACATTGGGTGCATCCCACGCACCCAACGCCACATTGGGTGCATCCCACGCACCCAACGCCACATTGGGTGCATCCCACGCACCCAATGCCACATTGGGGCGCTAACCGCACGCCGCAACCCCCAAGCCCCCACGCACCCAAGCCGCGCAACAACCGCCACCGCCGCACCCAAACAACGCACCACCCAACCCGCGAAAAAACCGCAGCCGCCACACCCAACCCCCGGGGGCACCCACCCCTCCCCCAACCCCGATACAAAGCCGCCCTGCGGTTCGGGGGTGCTTGTCAAGGCATCTTTCCCGCCTTGACAAGCACCCCCGAACCGTCAGCACAATCAAAATTCGGGGTGCCCCACGCAACCAAAGACGACGGCAATGTCGCCCCCCAGGGCGACGAGGTAGGGCTATCCCCCACACCACCACCCCAGCCACCCGGCTACCCCCCACCCCGCCCCGACGGCAAACTCGACCAGGTGACCCGCCCAAGCCCCCCACCCAGCAACACCCCCCAGGTCACCCCATGACCCCCAGAACCCTCTGGCCTCCCACCCCGCGCCAAGCCCTCTCCGAAACCGCCTGGCTGGCGACCACCGGCCTCCTCCCCCTCCTCTCCCTGGTCCTCCTCCTCGTCGGAACCGCCCTGGGCCTGGCCCTCACCCCGGTCCTCTTCGGCATCGGCCTCCTCATCGCCGTCCTCCGCGGAGCGAGGCTCGCCGGAAGCATCCACCGCCGCCTGGCCGCGAAATTCCTCGCCCTCGCCCTGCCGCCCCCGCCGAGAACCGAGCTGAAACCCGGCCTCTGGAACTGGCTGACCGCCCGCCTCGGCGACCGCGCGGCCTGGCGCTCAGTCGCCTACCTCCTGCTCCGCCTCCCCTTCGGCCTGGTCGCCTTCCTCGGCGCCGGCGCACTCGGCTTCTACGGCCTGGCCTCCTTCACCTACCCGCTCACCTGGCTCCTCGCCGCCCGGCGCGACCACGGCCTGCCGGTCTTCAACATCCAGAGCCCGACCTGGATCGGCACCCTGGGCTGGTGCCTCACCGGCGTCCTGATCCTGACCGCCTGGCCCGCCGTCGTGCACCAGATCGCCAACGCGGACCGCTTCCTCCTCCGCACCCTCGCAGCCGACCCCGACCTCCGCGAACGAGTCCGCTTCCTCGAGGAAACCCGCGCCACCGCCCTCGACGAAGCAGCCGAACAACTGCGCCGCATCGAACGCGACCTCCACGACGGCGCTCAAGCCCAATTGGTCGCCATGGCCATGAAACTGGGCCTGGCCAAGGAAGAACTGGCCACTGACACCGTCAACCTGGACCAGCTCCGCACCCTGGTCGACGCCGCCCACAGCAACGCCAAACAAGCCCTCACCGAACTGCGCGACCTGGCCCGCGGCATCCACCCCGCGGCACTGGACAAAGGCCTGAGCCTCGCACTGTCCACATTGGCCAGTTCCGCCGATTTCTCCGCGACAGTCACCGTGGAGCTGAGCCGCCGCCCGCCCCCGTCACTGGAAACCATCGTGTACTTCGCCGCCGCCGAACTCATGACCAACGCGTCCAAACACGGTGCCGGACGCTGCACAGTCCTGGTCGAAGACCGCGAAGACACCCTGCGGCTCACCGTCGTCGACCACGGCCAAGGCGGCGCCGCGATCATCCCCGGCGGCGGGCTCTCCGGGATCGCCGAACGACTCCGCCCGGCCGACGGCGAACTGACCGTGTCGAGTCCGGCCGGCGGCCCGACCGTCGTCACCGCGACCCTCCCGCTGCCTCGCTAGACTCGGGAAAATGAGGGGGAAACCGTGCGGATCGTGATCGCGGAAGACTCGGCCATCCTGCGCCAGGGCCTGGCCGAACTGCTGGGCCTGCGCGGCCACGAGGTCGTCGCGGCGGTGAAGAACGCCGACGACCTCCGCGCCGCCGTCCGCGAGCACCGGCCCGACGTGTCCATTGTGGACATCCGGATGCCGCCGACCCACACCGACGAAGGCCTCCGCGCGGCGATAGACCTGCGCGCCGAACGACCCGGCTGCGCGATTCTGGTCTTCTCGCAATACGTCGAAACCAACTACGCCAAGCAGCTCCTCGCCGGGGAAGCAGGCGCGGTCGGTTACCTGCTGAAGGACCGCGTCGCCGAGGTGTCGGACTTCCTTACCGCGCTGGAACGCGTCGCCGCCGGGGAGACGGTGCTGGATCCGGAAGTCGTCCGCCAGCTGTTCGCGACCACCGGCCACGCCGGCCCGCTCGCCGAGCTGACGCCGCGCGAACGCGAGATCCTCGGGCTGATGGCGCAGGGCCGGTCGAACTCGGCGATCGCGGCGGAGGCGTTCCTGTCCGCGGGCTCGGTCGAGAAGTACGTGACGAGCATTTTCGGCAAGCTCGGCCTGCCGCCGTCGGACGGGCACAACCGGCGCGTCCTCGCCGTGCTCCGCTATCTCGATTCCTGACGCCTACCCTGACGGCATGTACTCCACCGAGATCGAGGTGCACACCGGCGACGCCGCGGTCGTGCACAACCTGACCCGGGAGGCCGAGAAGTTCCTGCGCGACGCCGACGCCACCGACGGCCTGCTGCACGTGTGGGTGCCCCACGCGACGGCCGGGCTCGCGGTGCTGGAAACCGGCGCGGGCAGCGACGACGACCTCCTCGCCGCGCTCGACGACCTGCTCCCCCGCGACCACCGCTGGCGCCACCAGCACGGCACCGGCGGGCATGGCCGCGACCACGTGCTCCCGGCGTTCCTCCCGCCGTACGCGACGGTGCCGGTGCTCGGCGGCGTGCTGCTGCTCGGTACCTGGCAGTCGGTGTGCCTGGTGGACACGAACGTCGACAACCCCGTCCGCCGGGTCCGCTTCAGCTACCTCACCGGCTGATCCCGCCGTAGCATCGCGGACGTGACCGCCATTCGCTCGCACCGGCTGGTGCTCTGGGACATCGACCACACGCTCGTCGACTACACCGGGCTGGGCATCGGCTGGTACGGGGCCGCGCTCGCCGCGGCGACCGGCGCGGAGTTCCGCACGCATCCGGACTTCGGCGGCCGGACCGAACGCGCGATCACCGCCGACGTGCTCGCCCTGCACGGGATCGAACCGGACGAGGAAACCATCCAGCGGATGTGGCGGGAGCTGATCGCGGCCGTCGAACGCGCCCGGGAAACGCTGCCCGCGGAAGGCCGGGCGCTCGACGGCGCGGCGGCCGTGCTCGCCGACTTCGCCGGCCGCGAGGGCGTCGTGCAAAGCCTCATCACCGGAAACCTGCCGGAGATCTCGCTGCACAAGCTCGCCGCGCTCGGACTCGACGAACATCTCGATCTGGAGATCGGCGGCTACGGCTCGCTTTCGCCGCATCGCGCGGATCTCGTTCCGTACGCCGTCAAAGCCGCGGAAACGAAGCATGGCACGAAATTTCCTGCCGAATCCGTAGTGATTCTCGGGGATACGCCACACGACATCGAGGCGGCGCTCGCGTACGGCGCGGTCGCGATCGGCGTTGCTACCGGCCGGTTTTCCGCCGAACAATTGACGGACGCGGGCGCGCACCTGGTTTTGCCCGACCTCGCCGATCTTTCCGCGGTCCGCGCCGCGGTGCTCGGACTGCCCTGAGCGAGCGACCGGGATCACTCGTTCGGGCAGTTCTGGCGTCAACCCCTGTTCCGGGTCGGATACGCCGCATATTGGCCGAATGCCAGCGCATCTTCCCTGGTCAGAGCGCTGACCGGGGCCGAGGGTCAGTCTTGGGGCCAGGGTCGGGTCCCCCTGGGGTAGCAGTCCCTTAGGGGGAGAAGTAGGTCCGACGGCCGATGACCGCTTAAGATCGCCGCGCCAAACTTTCCCCATGACGATCGCACAGGGGGGAACCGGCCTCACGGCCGGAGAGGCACGCGGGCGGCTGGCGGTGGTGTGGAACCGGCTTCCGTTCACGACGACTGTCGTGCTCGCCATTTTGATCGTGGGGGTCGCGACCGGTTCGCTCTGGCACGCCGCCGAGCACCAGCACGCTTTCCACTATTACGCCTACGGCCTTCCTTCGCTCGAGCACGGCCGCTGGTGGACGCTGTTCACCGGCCCCTTCTACGCCCTGCGCCCGTGGTTCTACCTGCCGATGGCGGGCAGTTTCGCGCTGATGGCCGGATTCGCCGAATGGCACCTCGGCACCCGGCGCGCGATGGCGGTGACCATCGGCGGGCAATTGGTGTCGACGGTCGTCGCGGTGCAATTCCTCGAACTTTCCCGCAATTCCGGGTGGGCCTGGGCCGACCGGATCGCCGGCACGCTCGACGTCGGCTTCTCCGGCGGCGCGCTCGCCGCGATCGCCATCACCAGCGCGACCCTGCGCACGCCGTGGCGGCTGCGCCTGCGGGCCGGGCTCTGCGTGTACGCCGGGGTCGCGATCGTCTACGTCGGCACGCTCGCCGATCTCGTGCACTTCTTCGCGCTCGTTCTCGCGCTGCCGCTGGGCCGGCGGCTCGCCGGGCCGGCCGCGCGCAACGCGAACAAGCCGTCGCTGCGCGAATGGCGGCTGCTCGCTTCGGCCGGGCTGGTGCTGCTGGTCGTCGCCGAAGTGGTGATGTGGCTGGTCCCCGGCGACGGCCCGTTCGGCTCGTCCGACTCGATCTCGTTGTCCGGCAACGAACTTCTCCCGCTGTGCATCGTGGCGGTGCCGATCCTCAACGGGCTGCGCCGCGGTTCGCGGTTCGCCTGGCGGTGCGCGATCGCGCTGTGCGTGCTCGCCGCGTCGCAGATGGCGGTGCTGGCCGGACTGGTCGCGATCACGCAGCTCATCCGCGAGGACTACGACCTCAGCAGCCCGCCGCTGTTCATCGTGGACAATCTCTTGTGGACAGTCGAACTCGTGCTGCTGATCTCCGCGCGGCGCGCGTTCCGCGTGCCCTCGCGGCGCAGGCGGCGCAAGCTGTTCCGCGGCGGGCCGGACCCGGCCTTCGCCCGGCTTCTGCTGGGCCGCAACGGCGGCAGCACCATCTCGTGGATGACGACCTGGCCGCAGAACACCTACTTCGTCGCCTCGGACGGTGCGTCGTACCTGGCGTATCAGCGGCACGCGGGCGTCGCGGTCGCACTCGGCGACCCGGTCGCGCCGGACGGGACGAGCGACCGCACGCTGCGGGAATTCGCCGCGATGTGCGAGAACACCGGGCTCGTGCCGTGCGTGTTCTCCGCGACCGCGGGAACCGTCGCGCAGACCAAGGAACTGGGCTGGCAGCACGTGCAGGTCGCCGAGGACACGTTGGTGGACTTGGAAAACCTCGAATTCCGCGGCAAGGCGTGGCAGGACGTGCGGACCGCGCTGAACCGCGCGAAGAAGGACGGGATCGAGTTCCGGCTGGTGCGGCTGGCCGAACAGCCGTGGTCGATCCGGGAACAGGTGCGCGCGCTGTCCGAGGAGTGGATCTGCGACAAGGGCCTGCCGGAAATGGGCTTCACGCTCGGCGGCGTGGACCAGGCGATGGACCCGGCGACGCGGGTCGGGCTCGCGGTCGACGCGGACGGCACGGTGCACGGCGTGACGTCGTGGCTGCCGGTGCACACCGGGGCCGGCGAGGTCGGCGGCTGGACGCTCGACGTGATGCGCCGTCGCGCGGGCGGATTCCGGCCGGTGATGGAGTTCCTGATCGCCTCGACCTGCCTGGCGTTCCGCGAGGAAGGCGCGAAGTTCGTGTCGCTCTCGGGCGCGCCGCTGGTCCGCAGCAACGACAGCACTCCGCGGCAGATGGTCGACCGGATGCTGGACGCACTGGGTTCGATGATGGAGCCGTACTACGGATTCCGTTCCCTGCACGCGTTCAAGGCGAAGTTCCAGCCGCGGCACGAGCCGCTGTACCTCGCTTACCGCGACGAAGCCGATCTGCCGCGGATCGGGATCGCGCTCAGCCGCGCGTACCTGCCGAACGCCGGCCTGATGGACTTCGCGAAGCTGGCGCTGCGACGTCAGCGCGTGGTCGGCGGCGGCGTGGTCGTGGACCGGTCCGCGGCCGGGACGGCGCGGTAACTGTGCAGAATCCGGACGAGGTCGTCCCGGGACGCGGATCCCGGGCGGCCTTGTTCGGAGTACGCGACCAGCACGGCTGACTTCTCGCCCGCGCCGAGCGCGAGCGCCCCAACCAGCACGCTCTTCGGCTGGCACGGGGCGTTGCTCGGGGTCACCTCGGCGATTACCAGCGTGCCCGCCCGGCTGTCGTTCTTGACTTCGGTCTTCTCCGGCGCACCAGGCGTCACCTTCGCGGGCGGAGCGCCTTCGCCGGTGTACGCGCTGATGCCCAGATCCGTGACGGCCTTGCGAGCGGCTTCGGCGGCGTCGCCGGTCTTCTCGGTGGTGAAGCCGGCGCCGCCGATCTGGCCGACCGGGTCTTCCTTGCAGGTGTGCTGACCGAGGAACGCGCTGGTGGAGAGGTTGATACCGGGCGATCCGGCGGCCGCGTCCCAGCCGTGCAGCGTGGTCGGCGCGGGCTCCCAGGACGGCGGCACGTCGTACGCGTAACTGCCGTCTTTGCCTGCCACGGACTGCCATCCCGGGACCACCGGCGGCACGACGACGCGGGGTTCCGGCTGGTAGGTGTACGGGGCGCGCGGGGTGTCGTCCGTGCTGGCGGAACGGTGGCTCTTGGCGGAGAAGACGTTGTAGCCGAACACCCCGATCAGGATGACGATCGGGACCGCCTTGACCAGGCGGAGGTTGACCTTGCGGGGCGTTCCCCGCGGCGGCTGGGCCGGGGTGCGGGACTGCCGCGGCGGGTCCGGTTCAGACGGTTGCTGGGCTGGTTCGGCCGGTCCCGGCGCCGGGTCGGTTTTCCCGTACCCGGCGCTCGGGAACTTCGGCGCGTCGGACGGCTGGTACCCGCCGAAGCCGCTCAGCGCGGCGTTGTCCTGGTACCCGCCGTCGTCGCGGCGTTTGCGGCCGAACCAGCCCACCGGCTTCAGCCGCGGACGAGCTTCGCGAGGTGGTCGACCACCGAATCGACGGCGATTTCCTCGCGTTCGCCGGTGCGCCGGTCCTTGACCTCGACCAGCCCGTTCGCGAGGCCGCGGCCGACGACGAGGATCGTCGGGACGCCGACCAGCTCCGCGTCGGCGAACTTCACGCCCGGGGTGGCCTTGCGGTCGTCGAGGATGATTTCGAGACCGGCGGCGTCGAGTTCGGCGGCGAGCTTCTCCGCGCCCTCGCGCACCGTCTCGTCCTTGCCCGCGATGACCACGTGCACGTCGAACGGCGACACCTCGCGCGGCCACACGAGACCCTGCTCGTCGTGGTTCTGCTCGGCGAGCACGGCGACCAGGCGGGAGACGCCGACGCCGTAGGAGCCCATGGTGATCCGGACCGGCTTGGAGTCCGGGCCGAGCGCGTCGACCTCGAAGGCGTCGGTGTACTTGCGGCCGAGCTGGAAGATGTGCCCGATCTCGATGCCGCGCGCGGCGACGAGCGTGCCGTGCCCGTCCGGCGACGCGTCGCCCTCGCGGACCTCGGCGGCCTCGATGGTGCCGTCCGGGGTGAAATCGCGGCCGACGACCAGGTCGAGCACGTGGTGGTCGCGCTGGTCGGCTCCGGTCAGCCAGGCCGTGCCCTCGACCACGCGCGGGTCGACGAGGTAGCGGACCCCGTTCTCCTGCAGTGCCTTCGGGCCGATGTAGCCCTTGACGAGGAACGGGTTCTTCGCGAAGTCGGCTTCCTCGAGCAGCTCCACCTCGGCGGGTTCGAGCGCGGCTTCGAGGCGCTTGAAGTCCACCTCGCGGTCGCCCGGGACGCCGATGCCGAGCAGTTCCCATTCCTTCGCGCCCGGCTGGCGCGTCTTGACCAGGACGTTCTTCAGCGTGTCCGCCGCGGTGAACTCGCGGCCGAGGCCGGCGGCGTTGAAGAACGCGACGAGGGTCTCGATGGTCGGCGTGTTCGGGGTGTGGTGGACCTGCGCCTCGGGCAGCCCCTCGATCGGACGCGCGGCGGGCGCGGGCGTGACCACGGCCTCGACGTTCGCCGCGTAACCCGATTCGGTGCTGCGGACGAACGTGTCCTCGCCGTTCTCCGCGACGGCCAGGAATTCCTCGGACGCGGAGCCGCCCATCGCGCCGGACGTGGCGGCGACGATGACGTACTCGATGCCGAGGCGGTCGAACAGCTTGATGTAGGCGTCGCGGTGGGCCTGGTAGGAGCGCTCGAGGCCCTCGTCGTCGAGGTCGAAGGAGTAGGAGTCCTTCATGACGAACTCGCGGCCGCGCAGGATGCCCGCGCGGGGGCGCGCCTCGTCGCGGTACTTGGTCTGGATTTGGTACAGCGTGACCGGGAAGTCCTTGTAGGAGCTGTACTCGCCCTTCACGGTGAGCGCGAACAGCTCCTCGTGGGTCGGGCCGAGGAGGTAGTCGGCTCCCTTGCGGTCCTTGAGGCGGAAGAGGTTGTCGCCGTACTCGGTCCAGCGGTTGGTGGCCTCGTAGGGTTCGCGGGGCAGCAGCGCGGGGAACTGGATCTCCTGCGCGCCGATCGCGTTCATCTCCTCGCGCACGACCTCCTCGACGCGGCGCAGCACGCGCAGGCCGAGCGGCAGCCACGAGTAACCACCCGGGGCGACCCGGCGAACGTAGCCGGCGCGCACCAGCAGCCGGTGGCTGGGCACTTCGGCGTCCGCCGGATCCTCGCGCAGCGTGCGGAGGAACAACGACGACATCCTGGTGATCACTGGGAACTCCCTGCGCTGAGCGGGCCTTAGACGTTTCGCACAGAGTAGTCAACCCCCCGGCCTCGACGCATGCGGGTTATCGGCGGGCGCAGTTTTTGTCGGTGGTCGCGGTTAGCGTGCGGGCATGGGTTTGGAGATGGGCATGATCACCGTCGACTGCGCCGAGCCGCGGCGGCTGGCGGAATTCTGGACGGCGGCGCTGGGCGTTCCGGTGGCCGCGGACTACGGCGAGTTCGTGATGCTGGAGAGCCCCGGGCCGGGCGTGCCGCGGCTGGGGTTGCAGCGGGTGCCGGAGCCCCGGAGCGGGAAGAACCGCGTCCACGTGGACTTCGGAGCGGACGACCGGGCGGCGGAGGTCCGGCGGCTCGTGGAGCTGGGCGCGGCGGAGCTGGGGAACCATTCGGTCCCCGGGCTGGAGTGGACGGTGCTGGAGGATCCGGAGGGGAACGTGTTCTGCGTGTCCGCGAAGGGGGCGCATTGAGGATGGAGTGAGCGGTGGCCGACGCAAGCAGCGGCGCACGCAACTGAATGGCGAACGCGGCGGCCGGTGCGCTCCGGCGACGGGGAACTGTCGTCGGGGCAGCGCCTGCTCGCCGCCCCGACCCCCGGCGGTCAGTTGAGCGGAAGCACGTACCCGTAGCTCCGGTCAGCAGTCCGATACCCGCACCGCTCGTACACCGCGAGCGCTCGGTGGGTGTTGTCCACATCCACGGACAACGACGACGTCTCGAAGCCGGCCGCGCGACCGGCTTCGAGGGTGTGCGCCAGCAGCGCCGACGCCAGGCCGCGCCCGCGGGCCTCCGCCAAGGTGCCGACGTAGTTGACGTGCAGCTCCCGCACTCCAGTCGCCAGCGCATCGGCCTCGTAGAACGACGACATCACGAACGCCACCACCCGGTCGCGCTCCGGGGAAAGGAGGAGGAACGACAGGTCAGGCTGGAAGTCCTTGTTGTTGCGGAACCGGTGCTCCCACTGGTCGGCGGAGAGCCACGTGCTGCCCCAGTGGCCGGCGAAGGCCGCGTTGCGCGCGTCGAGCACGAGGGCGTCGTAGCGCTTCTCGCAGGCGGCCAGCGGAAGGTCGCCCGGGAGCGGCGGAGCGGGCGGCAGCGAGGTCAGGTCCGCGCGCATCTCCACGAAGGTCCGTTCCTGCTTGAACCCGCCGCGTTCGAGGAGCGAGCGGTACCACTGCTCGTTCTCGTGCGCGCCAGCGTGGAGTTCGAGCTTCGCGTCCGGGAAATGCCGGGCGTGGACGCTGCGTGCCGTGCGCACGAGCCACTCGGTCAGCGCCGAAGCGACCTCGTCGGTCCGATACTCCGGATCAGTCAGCGCCGCCACGTGCGGCTGATGCACCGGGTCGGCGGCGTCGCGCGGGATGACCAGGGCGTAGCTCGCCAGCCGGGACCCGTCCCACGCACCGATGCTCGCGCCGGGCAGGTCGACCGACGGGCCGGACAACTCCTGGCGCACGTCCCCCTCGTCCCAATGATCGCCCGTGCGGTCGGCTTCCTCCGCGGCAGTGCAGAGCCGGGTGACGGCCTCGACGTCAGCGAGCGAGAGCGGGCGCCAGGTGAGTTCCATGCAGGCCAGGGTAGGGAGCGACACACGGCCGCCGCACCTGGATTACCGGGCGGTTACGCTCCGGGGGTGCTGGTGCTCCTCCCCCCTTCAGAAACCAAGGCCGACGGCGGCAAAGGCGCGCCCCTGGACCTGGACGCCCTGTCGTTCCCAGAGCTGAACCCAGTACGCGCCAAACTGGCCGACGCCCTGGTGGAACTGGCGGCGGACGTCCCCGCGAGCCTCGCCGCACTGGGCATCTCCGCCCGCCAAGCCGACGAGGTCGCCCGCAACGCCCAGCTCTGGACCTCCCCGACGATGCCCGCGCTGCGCCGCTACACCGGCGTCCTCTACGACGCGCTGGACGTCAAGAGCTTCACCCGCGCCGGACTGGCCAAAGCACAGCAACGCCTGGCCGTCACGTC
The DNA here is from genome assembly GCF_002796545.1 of Amycolatopsis sp. AA4. Lineage (GTDB taxonomy): Bacteria > Actinomycetota > Actinomycetes > Mycobacteriales > Pseudonocardiaceae > Amycolatopsis. The sequence continues at coordinate 1,759,584 of NZ_CP024894.1, read as the reverse complement.
GTCCCTGTTCGGCGTCGTAGCGGCAACCGACCCCATCCCCGCGTACCGCCTCTCGGGCGGCAACACGGTACCCGCACTGGGCACGGTACGAGGCCTGTGGAAACCGGTCCTGGAACCAGTACTGCGCGACGCGGAAGGCCTGCTAGTAGACCTCCGCTCGGGCACGTACGCCGCCTTCGCAAAACTGCGCTCCGACGCGGTGACCGTCCGCGTAGTAACCGAAGACGCCAACGGCAACCGCACCACAGTGAGCCACTTCAACAAGGCCTACAAAGGCCGCCTGGCCGCAGTGCTGGCCACCTCGAGAGCCGAACCGTCCACTGTGGACCAGCTAGTACGCGTAATCACCAAAGCAGGCCTGACAGTAGAACGCACAGGCGACCACGCCCTAGAACTACTGACGGACTAAACACCACCCAACAGCCACCACTGCACCCAACCCCCGGGGGCACCCACCCCTCCCCCAACCCCGATACAAAGCCGCCCTGCGGTTCGGGGGTGCTTGTCAAGGCATCTTTCCCGCCTTGACAAGCACCCCCCGAACCGTCAGCACAATGAAAAATCGGGGTGCCCCACGCAACCACTCAGGGCGCAATGTCGCCGCCAGGCGACGAGCAGACTCACCCACCCCCCAGCACTGCCATAGCCGCATTACGCCCAGGAATCCCGCTAACCCCGCCCCCGCGAACCGCCCCAGCCCCACACAACAACACCCTCTCGAACCCCGTCTCCACCCCCCACGTCCCGGCCGCCGCCCCCTCCCCATACGGCCAAGACAAATCCCGATGAAAAATATGCCCCCGAGGCAACCCCAACTCCACCTCCAAATCCAACGGAGTTTTAGCCTCAACACAAGGCTCCCCGCCCCCATCCAGCAACAGACACCCCTCAATCGGCTCCGCCAGCACACTGTTCAACGAAGCCAACGTCGCCCGCAACGCCTCCGCCCGCGCCCCGTCGTTATCCGCCTCGAAAAGCCGAGCAGGCATATGCAGCCCAAACAACGTCAACGTCTGCACCCCAGCCGCCCGCTCAGCCGGCCCGAGAATCGACGGATCAGTCAACGAATGACAGTAAATCTCACACGGCGGCACCGCTGGAATCCGCCCAGCCGCCGCCTCCCGATAAGCAGTTTCGAGCTGAGCAAAAGATTCGTTGACATGAAAAGTCCCGCCGAACGCATCACGCGGATCAACCCCGGCATCCCGCAACCGAGGCAGCCGCCGCAACACCATGTTCACCTTCAACTGCGCCCCCTCCGGCTCCTCGACAGGCTCCTCACCGAGCAACCGGGAAAGCGTGCGCGGCGAGACATTAGCCAACACCCGCCCACCAACCACCACCCGCTCCGCATCCCCAGCGCGGTAACGAACTTCGCCATCCGGCGTCACGCCTAGCACCTCCGCGCCGGTGACCAACTGCGCCCCAGCACGCCGGGCAACATCCGCGAGCGCATCGGTCACCGCCCCCATGCCACCGACCGGAACATCCCAGTCCCCAGTCCCATTACCGATGAGGTGGTAAAGCAGGCAACGGTTCTGCCGCAACTCCTCGTCATCCGCAGAAGCGCAAGTACCGATTAGCCCGTCAGTGAGCACAACCCCACGCACAACGTCGTCATCGAACAACTCACGCAGCGTTTCCCCCACCGGCCGCTCGAAAAACGTCCCCCACGCCTCGTCGTCGCCAATCCGTTCCCGCAACTCCGCACGTGTCGGCAACGGCTCGGTCAACGAATCGAAAGTCGCCTTCGCCACCCGCGCCGCCGAGGCGTAAAACCGTTGCCACGCCGCATAGTCCTTTGTGGACCCGGTAACCGCGCGAAACGACGCGCTGGTCCGCTCGCCGTCGCCCGTGTCGACAAGGAGACCCGTGTCGCCGACCGGGGTGTACGACGACATCCGCCGCCTCCGCAACTGGACGCCCAGCCCCAGTTCGGTCATGATCCGCTTCGGCAGCAGGCTGACCAGGTACGAATAGCGCGAGAGCCGGACGTCCACCCCAGGGAAAGCACGGAACGACACCGCCGCGCCGCCGATCTCCGCGCGCCGTTCCAGCACCAGCACCGACCGTCCGGCCCGGGCCAGATAGGCAGCCGCGACGAGTCCGTTGTGCCCGCCGCCCACGATCACCGCGTCGTAGTCCACCGCCGCGAGCCTAATGCTTGACCCGGAGCGCACTCCAGGTCTTAGCGTCGGCGAAGACAACATCCGGCGCAGAAGGAGCGATGATGACCGACGTCCCGACCCGGAACCTCGGCGGGCTCACCGTGTCCGCCCAAGGCTTGGGCTGCATGGGAATGAGCCACGGCTACGGCGCGTCCGACGACGCGCAGTCGATCGAGACGCTGCGCCACGCCGTCGACCTCGGGGTGAACTTCCTCGACACCTCCGACTTCTACGGCTCCGGCCACAACGAGGAACTGATCGGCCGCGCGATCGCCGATCGCCGCGACGAGGTCGTGCTGGCCACGAAGTTCGGTATCGCGAACCGCCTCGGCGAACCGACCCAGGTCCGGGGCGACGCCGCGTACGTGCGCCAAGCCTGCGACGCCTCGCTGCAGCGGCTCGGCCTCGACCACATCGACCTGTACTACCTGCACCGAGTCGACCCGGACGTGCCGATCGAGGAAACCGTCGGCGCGATGGCGGAGCTGGTCCAGGCCGGAAAAGTCCGCCACCTCGGGCTTTCCGAGGCGAGCGCGCAGACCATCCGGCGCGCGCACGCGGTCCACCCGATCGCGGCGCTGCAGAGCGAATGGTCGCTGTGGACCCGCGACCTGGAAGCCGAGATCGCGCCGACCTGCCGCGAACTGGGCATCGGCATCGTCCCGTTCTCCCCGCTCGGCCGCGGCTTCCTGACCGGCCGCTACCGCACCACGGAAACGATGGCGGACAACGACGTGCGGCGCTACCAGCCCCGTTTCGCCGACGGCAACCTCGACCGGAACCTCGCGATCGTGGCGAAGCTGGAGGAACTGGCCGCGGCGAAGAAAGTCACGACCGGACAGTTGGCGCTGGCGTGGGTGCAGGCGCGCGGCGAGGACGTGGTGCCCATTCCGGGGACGCGGCGGAAGAAGTACCTGGAGGAAAACGTCGCGGCCCTGACTGTAGACCTCACCGCCGACGATCTCGCCGCGATCGAGAAGGTCGCCGCGCCAGAGAACTTCGCGGGCGAGCGCTACGACGCGGCACACCTCGCGTTCGTCAACCGCTGACCTCCCGAGGCGGCGCTGGACACCGGCGGGTCCAGCGCCGCCGCACCTCGCCGCCGCGCTGAGCGAGAGACACGACTTAACTCTGTCGCGCGATCCACGCGCCTCATCCGCTCAGGACGCGAGGACTGCGCGGGGCACGTGCCCCAAGCCACCACCAGACCCCCGGCCAACATCGCAGGCAGGAGACGCGAAATAAATCGGTTGCGCGAGTTCAACGCGGGCGGCAAGGTAGTCGCCGTCCGGCGGGATGCCGTCGGCTGCCGGAAGAAAGGGAGGTGCGTCGTGGAGATTGTCCGGGCGCTGTCCTGCCCTCTTCCGCCCGCCCGCCTCGGCTAGAGCACGCGCTCGCCCGGTGGGCACCCTGAGCTAGGAGAACCCACCAGTGCGCGAGCACGACTTCGACGAATTTTCCGACGCCTCCGACTACTCCGACCGCCGGACGCGCCGTCGCCCCCGTTACGACGACCAGCCCGCCCCCGCCCGCCGGGGACGGCTCACCGAAGCCGAGCGAGTCCGTCTCGCCCAGCTTCGCGAAGACGCCTACACCGAAACCGAACTCCCCGACGGCGCCGACCGATGGACCAGCTGGGACGACGCCGACCAGGGCCCGCATCCGCGGCCGGACTGGGTGGTCACCGAACTCGCCGCGGTCGACACCGACCTCGGCGTGCTCAAGACCGGCAAGGAAGCGGACGTGCACCTGCTGCGCCGCAACCTTCCCGGAGAGGACGGAGTCCTGCTGGCGGCCAAGCGATACCGCTCAGACGAGCACAAGCTGTTCCACCGCGACGCGGGTTACCTCGAGGGCAGGCGGATGCGCCGGTCCCGCGAGATGCGCGCGATGGCCGGGCGCACCTCGTTCGGCCGCAACCTGATCGCCGAACAGTGGGCGGTGGCGGAGTTCGCCGTCCTCAGTCGCTTGTGGACGATCGGCGCGCCGGTGCCGTATCCGGTGCAGCGGCACGGCACCGAGATCCTGCTGGAATTCCTCGGCGAACCGGACGGCACCGCCGCGCCCCGGCTGGCGCAGCTGCGGCCCGAACCGGACGAGCTGGCCGACCTGTGGGAGCAGGCCGTGTCGGCGCTGGAACTCCTGGCGGGACAAGGCCTCGCGCACGGCGACCTGTCCGCGTACAACCTCCTGGTGCACCAAGGCCACCTGATGGTGATCGACCTGCCCCAGGCGGTCGACGTGATCGCGAACCCGCGCGGCCGGGAATTCCTGGCCCGCGACGTCGCGAATCTCGCCGGCTGGTTCCACGGCCGCGGACTGTCCGAACGGGTCACCGACACCGATGACCTGCTGCGGGAACTGGAAACCGCGGCCGGTCTCGGCTGAGCAAGGCGGCGGGGCCGCGGGTGTGCGCCAGCCCACACCTGCGACCCCGCCCACAACCGCGCACCTGGGTGCGGGGCAACCGCGCTCTCTCAGGTAGAGTGTGTCAAGACCGCAACGGCGGCGTGGATGAGTTGGTGTCCGTCGCCTCCACAGTCCGCAGAAGGACTCGCGGCCATCCGAAGCAATTTCCGTCGGTGTGCCACGCCATGGCTCGGCGCACCGGGTCCGTCCCTGTGAACGCCCATCGCCACACCATCTTGCCCTGCCTGCGCGCGGGCAGCCCGGGCCTCCTTGCGACGTGCCACGTCCGAGAGGCATTTGTGACCATCACGTACGACTCCGGCCAGTCCGCCCGCTCCCGAGCGGGCCGCCCCGAGCGCAAGCCGCGGCACCGGCCGGCCGGTGGAGACGTTCTCCACGACGACACGGTGGAAACCCCCGCCGTGAAGACCTTCGCCCAGCTGGGCCTGCCCGAGCCGCTGCTGCGGGCGCTCGCCGAGGCGGGCATCGACGCCCCGTTCCCCATCCAGTCCGCGACCATCCCGGACGCGCTGGCCGGCCGCGACGTGCTGGGCCGCGCCCAGACCGGGTCCGGCAAGACGCTGGCCTTCGGCCTGGCCATCCTGGCCCGGCTCGACGGCGGCAAGGCCCGCCCGAAGCGCCCCCGCGCGCTCGTGCTGGTGCCGACCCGCGAGCTGGCCATGCAGGTCGCCGACTCGCTGACCCCGCTCGCCAAGTCCCTCGGCCTCTGGTGCCGCACCGCGGTCGGCGGCATGTCGTTCGGCCGCCAGGCGGAATCGCTCGCCCGCGGCGTCGACCTGCTGATCGCCACCCCGGGACGGCTGTCGGACCACGTCCGCCAGGGCACCGCCTCGCTCGGCGACTGCAACTTCATCGCGCTCGACGAGGCCGACCAGATGGCCGACATGGGCTTCATGCCGCAGGTCCGCGAGATCATGGACCTGACCCCGCCCGGCGGGCAGCGGCTGCTGTTCTCCGCGACGCTCGACGGCGACGTCGACAAGCTGGTCCGGCAGTACCTGGCCGACCCGGTCACGCACTCGGTCGCGCCGTCGACCGCGAGCGTCACCACCATGGACCACCACCTGTTCCAGGTCTCGCACTCGGACAAGCAGGACATCATCACCCGGATCGGCGCCCGCGAGGGCCGCACGATCATGTTCGTCCGCACCAAGCACCACGTGGACCGGCTCACCGAGCGGCTGCGCGAGAGCGGCGTGCACGCGGTGGCCCTGCACGGCGGCAAGACCCAGGGCCAGCGCAACCGCGTCCTCGCCGACTTCAAGGAAGGCCACGCGGCGGTCCTGGTGGCCACCGACGTCGCCGCCCGCGGCATCCACGTCGACAACATCTCGCTGGTGCTGCACGTCGACCCGGCCGCGGACCACAAGGACTACCTGCACCGCGCGGGCCGCACGGCTCGGGCGGGCGCGTCCGGCATCGTCGTCACCCTGGTGACGCACGACCAGCGGCGCACCGTCCGCCGGATGACCGACCGGGCCGGCGTGCGCGCCGAGACCACGATGATCCGCACTCACGACGAGGACCTGTCGCGCATCACCGGCGCCCGCGAGCCGAGCGGCGAGCCGGTGGTGGAGCGCCGCCGGGAGTCCCCGCGCCGCTCCGGCGGCCGAGGCTTCGGCAACGACCGCGGCGGCTTCCGAGGCTCGCGCGAGGGCGGCGGCTACCGCGGTTCGCGCGAAGGCGGCCGCAGCAGCTTCGGCGGCTCTCGCGAAGACCGCGGCGGTTACGGCTCGCGCGAAGACCGCGGTCCCCGCGAAGGCGGCTACAACCGTGGCTCGTACGAAGGCCGCGGCTCCCGCGAAGGCGGTTACGCCCGTGAGGGCGGCTACTCGCGTGAGGGCGGTCGCGAAGGCGGTTACGCCCGCGAAGGCGGCTACGCCCCCCGCGAAAACCGTGGCGGTGGCGGCTACAGCCGCAGCCGTCAGCAGTCCCGCTTCGGCGGTGGCGGCGCGGGTCGCCCGCAGCGCCCGAGCCGCGGCCCCCGCCGCGGACACGACGCCTGATTGATCCTCTGAAGAACGGCCCCGCTCCGGCGGGGCCGTTCTTCGTTTCCGGAGAAGTTTCGCCTGCTGAGGCGGGTCGCGCACCGCCAAGGCCAGCCCCGTGGGCACCGTGAGCCCGCAGCAGTCACCGCACCCCGAACGCCGCGCCCGGCCGGAGCCTTGCGCGCCGCCCACCCCCAGCCGCCGAGCCCGTGGCGGAAGGGCCATGCCCGCCCCGCCAACCCACAAAACATGCTCCGCCACAGCAGCCGTCGCCAAGCGGGAAACTCGCGTCCCGTAAAGCACGCCCTGCCGCTGCTCTCCTCGCGAGAGAAAGGCCTGGCCAGCTCGACCGCGTTCCGCCAGCCAGAACCCCGAAACCCGACTCCGCGACACCTCGATCGTCGCCGAACAGGTCCTTCGAAAGCCACGCCCGCACGCGACGGTCTTCGCCGAGGAAGGGGCGCGGCCGCCAGGCCAAACTCCAAGGACGCGCCCCGACAAGTCTGCCGTCGCCAGCGCCCACACCTCTGCTCAGCGAGCGTCACCGAACAGAGGTCTCACCCGCTAGCCCTGAAGCCCGACTGACCAGCACCCCGGCTCGTCACCGAACAGGGGATCTCGCCCGCCAACCAGGGACGAAGCCTCCCTCCAGCATCGTTTTCGTTGCCCCGCCCCGCTTCCCGTCGTTCCGCGGGCGGGGGCGGCAAACGCGGCACCCGGCCGGATGCGACACTGCCTGGGTGACTGACACTCCGCCGCTGCCGCCTGAGAACGTCTTCGACTGGCTGGAAACCGAAGGCCAGCGGCGCGCGGAAGCCGGTCTCTCCCGGCGGATGAACCCGCGTCCGGCGCAGCACGCCCTGCTCGACCTCGCGGGCAACGACTACCTCGGCCTCGCCCGCGACAAGCGCGTCGCGGGGGCAGCCGCCGCGGCCGCGTTGCGCTGGGGGGCGGGGGCCACGGGATCGCGGCTGCTCACCGGGTCCACTGAGCTTCACTCAGAGCTCGAACACGAGCTGGCCCGGTTCTGCGGGACCCAGGCGGCGCTGGTCTTCTCCTCCGGATTCACCGCCAACCTCGGCGCGGTGACGGCCCTGTCCGGGTCCGAATCCGCGATCGTCACCGACAAGTATGTGCATCCGTCGCTGGTCGAGGGCTGCCGGCTGTCCCGGGCGGACATCGCGGCCGTCGAGCACTCGACCCCGTCGGCGATCAAGCACGCGCTCGCGACCCGCCGCAAGCCGCGCGCGATTGTGGTTACCGATTCAGTGTTCTCGTTCGATGGCGAGCTTTCGCCGCTGGGCGAACTCGCCGAAATCTGCCGGGCGCACAGCGCTGCGCTGGTCGTCAACGACGAGCACGGCTTCGGCGTCCTCGGTGAAGGCGGCCGGGGCGCGGTGCACGCCGCGGGGCTGTCGTCCGCGCCGGACGTCGTCACCACGCTGACGCTCTCCAACGCCCTCGGCGCCCAAGGCGGCGCTGTGGTCGGCCCGCGACGCGTGATCCGGCATCTCGTCGACACCGCGCGCAGCTTCCTCTTCGACGCTGCTCTCGCTCCGGCCAGCGCCGCTGCCGCGCTGACTGCGTTGCAGGTGCTCAAGTCCGAGCCGGAGCTGCCGGCGAAGGTCATCGAGAACGCCGGGAACCTCGCGATGGGGCTCAAGAACGCCGGTCTGCCGGCCGATCTGCCGGAAGCCGCCGTGGTCGCCGTGCGGACGCCGTCGCCCCAAGCGGCCACCGCGTGGGCGGAAGCCTGTGCGGAGCAAGGGATTCAGGTCGGCTGCTTCCGCCCGCCCGCTGTGCCGGACGGCGTTTCCCGTCTGCGCCTCACCGCCCGCGCGGACCTGTCCGAGGCCGACGTCGACCGCGCGGTAAAGGTGATCGCGGCGACCGCGCCCCGCAGCTAACCCGGATAGTGCGCGGAATCCCGTTACCGGGCGGAAGCTCACGCACCACCGCCAATCCCCTGCGGTGCGGTGCGAAATCGCGGACCCAAACGTGTTCCGTCCGCGCCATCAACCCCCGTGATCAAGCCGGACGGCGCATGGTGACGTGCGGAATCCCGTCCTCCAGAAACTCCTCGCCCTCAGCCACAAACCCGAAGCGCGCGTAGAGCTTCTGCGCGTAAGTCTGCGCATCCAACACGAACTCCCCCGCCGCACCCTCCAACGCCGCAGCCATCAACTGCGCCGCCAGCCCCCGGCCGCGGGCCGACTTCGCCGTCACCACCCGGCCGATCCTCCGGCCGCCGCCCGGCTCGGCCAGTACTCGCAGGCAGGCCACGACGTCCGAACCCGAGGTCAGCCACAGATGCTCCGTTTCCGGGAGCAGGTCGAGCCCGTCGATGTCGGCGTACACGCAGTCCTGTTCCACCACGAACACGTCCGACCGCAGCCGGAGGATCTCGTACAGGTCAGCGGCGGCGAGGTCGGGCCCCTTGGCGCGGTGCAGAGTCGTCACGCCACCTGCTTAACACAGGTCAGCCGAACAGCCGCGGCTGGGATTGGGCCGCGATGTCGTCCGCGAACTGCGAAACCCGCGTGTACACCCCGGGCTTGCCCGGTTTTCCGCAACCGTCGCCGAAGGACACGATGCCGATCAGCGTGTCGCCCTCGACGAGGGGGCCGCCGGAGTCTCCCTGGCAGGCGTCCTGGCCGCCCTGCGGGTAGCCGGCGCACACCATGCTCGCCGGGTCGTACGAGTCGTAGGCCGTCTTGCAGGCGGAGTCGCTGACCAGCGGCACGTCGGCGCTGCGCAGCACGTCCGACCGCTGCCCGCCTTCGGAAAGCCGTCCCCAGCCGAGCACGGTCGCCCGCGTGCCTTCCGCGTACAGCGACTGGTCGCTCTTGCCCGCGACCTTCGCCGCTTGATACGGCAGCCGTCCGCGGACGGTGAGGACCGCGATGTCGTCGCCCTTCGTCGGGTCGCTGTAGTCCGGGTTGACCCAGACCCGCGAAACGCCGAGTTCCACGCCGTCGCTGCTGCGCTTGTCCTGCCGCCCGGCGACCACGTGGACCGACGACTTCGGCAGGGCTTTCGCGCAGTGCGCGGCGGTCGCGACCGCGGACGGGCTCACGATCACCGCGCCGCAGAACTGCGAACCGCTCTGGTCGGTGAGGTACACCGCGTACGGGTGGTCGGCCAGCGAAGCCTCGCTGCCGCCGACGATCCGGGGCTGTGCGTGCGAACCCGGGTCGGACGGCGTCGCCGCCCAGGCCGACCCGACCGGGACCGCGATCGCGGCGGTGAGCAGCGAGCCCGCCGCGAGCAGGACCGGACGACGGAACTTCGCGGGCATGGGCTTTCCCTTCATCGGCACTACGTCAGCACAGCCTGGACGCGCTCGGGAATCATTTGACTCCGGCGCGTGCACACACGGCCGCGATTACCCTAAACGGGCCAAGCCCAAAACGGTGTCACTGGAACGGGTGGACTCTCTATACACCGAGCGCATTCGCTTAGCTGGAGCCATGCGACGGAAAACAGCCGCGGCGGCCGGCGCGCTGATCGTCTTTCTGCTGGCCGGATGTGCCACCGGCACGCCCGCGGCTCCCCCGCCGAGTCCGTTGAGCGCGCCCTCGATGCCGCACAGTCCGACACTTCCGGCAACTCGGACAGCGACGAGCGCGCCCGCCGTCACCTGGCAGGTGGGTGCCCGCCCCTTGCCGTTGCGCCCGGACGGCTTCGGCGAAATCCAGCCGACTCCACCCGAACTGGTGAACCGCTCGCTGCCGACCCAGGACTTCCTCCCGCCGCCGGCCAGCACGACTTACACCGCGAAGATCGCCGAAGTCCCCGACGCCGTGCTCAAGCGCAGCACCTGGCAGGCCTCCTGCCCGGTGTCGTCGGGCGACCTCCGCTACGTCACGCTTTCGTTCTGGGGCTTTGACCGTCGCACGCACACCGGCGAACTGCTGGTTCGCAAAGACGCCGCACCAGCCGTGGTGAAAGCGTTCAGCGAGCTGTATGCACAGCAGTTCCCCATCGAGGAAATGCGCATCACCTCCCCCGCCGAACTCAACGCCCCGCCGACCGGCGACGGCAACAACACCAGCGCTTTCGTCTGCCGTCCGACCCGCGGGCAGAAAACCTGGTCCGCGCACGCGTACGGGCTCGCGGTGGACGTCAATCCGTTCTGCAATCCCTATACCAAGGGCGATCTCGTCGTCCCGGAGCTGGCATCCGCCTACGTCGACCGCGCGAGCGTGCGACCGGGGATGGTCACCGCGAACGGCCCCGTCGTGCGCGCGTTCGCGGCGGTGGGCTGGCAGTGGGGCGGGACCTGGACGTCGCCGGTCGACCGGATGCATTTCACAGCCAACGGCGAGTGATCCGGGAACACCCGGACCGTGCCGCGGAGTTGACTAGGCTGGCAGCAGACCGCTTTCGGGAAGGACCGCCGTGCCGCACTACGACCTGGTGATCATCGGGACCGGATCGGGCAACTCGATCCTCGGACCGGAGTTCGCCGACCTCCGGACGGCCATCGTCGAGAAGGGCGTGTTCGGCGGGACCTGCCTGAACGTCGGCTGCATCCCGACGAAGATGTTCGTCTACGCCGCCGACGTCGCCGCGACGCCCGCGGGCAGCTCCCGCTTCGGCGTGGACGAGGAGCTCACCGCGGTGCGCTGGCCGGACATCCGGGACCGGATCTTCGGCCGGATCGACCCGATCGCCGAGGGCGGCGCGGAGTACCGCGAAAACCACGAGGACAACCGCAACGTCGACGTCTACCGCGGCGAGGGCCGGTTCACCGGGATGAAGGAGCTGCGCGTCAGCTTCCCCGACGGCCGTCCGGACGAGGTCGTCACCGCCGACCGGTTCGTGCTCGCCGCGGGCGGGCGGCCGGTGCTCCCGGACGTGCCCGGGCTGGCCGAAACCGGCTACTACACCTCCGACACGGTCATGCGGCTCGACGCCCTGCCGGAACGCATCGTCATCCTGGGCGGCGGCTACATCGCGGCGGAGTTCGCGCACGTCTTCGCGTCGTTCGGCGTGGCGGTCACGGTGGTGAACCGCTCCGGCGCGCTGCTGCGGCAAGAGGACGCGGACATCAGCGCGCGGTTCACCGAACTGGCTTCGCAGCGCTTCGACGTCCGGCTGGACCGCAAGACGGTTCGCGCGCGCCGGACCGACAACGGGGTGGCGCTCGATCTCGAAGGCCCGCAGGGCGCGGAGACGGTCGAGGCCGACCTGGTCCTGGTCGCCACCGGCCGCAAGCCGAACTCCGATCTGCTCGACGTGGGCGCCACCGGCGTCGCCACCACCGAGCGCGGGCACGTCGTGGTGGACGACTACCAGCAGACGTCCGTCGAAGGCATTTACGCGCTCGGGGACATCTCGTCGCCGCTGGAGCTGAAGCACGTCGCGAACCACGAAGCCCGCGTGGTGCAACACAATCTGCTGCACCCGGACGACCGGATCAAGGCCGACCACCGGTTCGTGCCGCACGCGGTGTTCACCTCGCCGCAGGTGGCGTCGGTCGGGCTGACCGAGGCGCAGGCGACCGAACGCGGACTGTCCTTTGTGGTCTCGAAGCAGGACTACGCGGGCATCGCCTACGGCTGGGCGATGGAGGACACCACCGGTTTCGCGAAACTGCTGGCGGACCCGGCGACCGGACAGCTGCTGGGCGCGCACATCATCGGCCCGCAGGCGTCGACGGTGATCCAGCCGCTGATCCAGGCGATGAGCTTCGGCCTCGACGCGCGGTCGATGGCGCGCGGGCAGTACTGGATCCACCCGGCGATGCCGGAACTGGTGGAGAACGCGCTGCTGAACCTGCCGCTGGACTGACTCCGGGGCTACCGAGAGTTGATCGCGGCGGGGAGCGATTCCCGAATCGGGTAACATGGATGTCGCGTTGTTACTGTTCTCCGCGGAGGTGCGGGGACTGACATGACCGACATGATCGCCGGGGAAATCGTTGTGCCGGCGGAGGATTTGGCCGCTCGCTGGAGCGAGGTCACGGATCTCGAGCTGATGTTCGCCGTCCGGCGGGCCGAACTCGGGACGACGGCCGCGACAGTGGCGTTGCTGGAAGAGCTGCGGGCGAAGCCGTCCGAGTGGACCGCGGAATGCCTCGCGGTAGCGGTGGCCGCACTCGACGACGTGCGGCGCACCGGGCAGCTTCCCGAGCCGTTCCTGGCACCGCTGAATTAAAGGTTCGCGAGTGTTCAAGCCGGTGCGAATCGGCTTGAACACTCGCGAAATCCTTTACACGAACCGGCGCCGTCCGGACAGTGCGCCGAACACCATCTGCGTCACCATCACCACCAGCAGCACGATCAACGACACCGTCCAACTGCCCGTCGCGTCGTGCAGCAGACCGAACACGAACGGGCCCACCGCCGCCAGCAGGTAACCGAAACCCTGCGCCATTCCCGACAACCGCGCCGTTTCGGCGCCGGTGCGGGCGCGCAGTGCGATCACCGTCAGGGCCAGCGAGAAGACGCTCATCCCGATGCCGAGCAGGATGCTCCACAGCAGCGGCGAGAATCCGGGCGCGATGACGAGACCGAGCATCCCGGCCGCGCCGAAGACGCCCATTCCGACGATCCACGGGCTCTGGCTCTTCTGCCGCGCCGCGATCGGCGGGATCACCAGGCTGATCGGCACCGCGATCACCGAGATCAGGCCGAGCAGCAAACCGGCGTCGGCCTTGCTGACGCCCGCGTCGATGAAGACCTGCGGCAGCCAGCCCATCACGACGTAGGCGATGAACGACTGCAGGCCGAAGAAGATCGTGACGATCCACGCCAGCGGGCTGCGCATCAGCGACCGAGCGGGAGCCGAACCGGCGGCCGGACGCGGCGGGCGGCCGGTGCCGCGCGAGGCGATCAGCCACGCGACCAGCGCGATCGCCGACAGCACGCCCCAGCTGCCGAGCGCGGCGCGCCAGCCTCCGAGAGCCGATTCCAGCGGCGGGCTCAGCGCGGAACCCGCCGCGCCGCCGCCCTGCAGGGCCGCGGTGTAGACGCCGGTCATGAGCCCGACGCGAGCCGGGAACGAATCCTTGATGACCACCGGGATCAGCACGTTGACCAGCGCGATCCCGGCGGTGGCGACGAGCGTGCCGCCGAGCACGACGTACGGTCCGTCGAGCACCCGCACCACCAGGCCCGCGGTCAGCACCGCCAGCGCGAGGCCGATCGCCGGGCCGATGCCCAGGCGGCGCGACAGCACGGGCGCGGCCAGGCCGGCTCCGGCGAAGCAGAGGCCGGGCAGGGTCGTGAGGATGCTCGCCCACACCGCGGACGCGCCGAGCGTGCCGCGCATTTCCGCGAGCAGCGGGCCGACGCTCGTGATCGCCGGGCGCAGGTTCATCGCCGTCAGCACCACCGCGACCGCCAGCAGCACGCCGCCGGCCACCACGCCCGGCCGGCGACCGGCGGGCACCTCTTCCTCGAGGCTGCCTTCCAGTTCGAGTTCGAGCCGGTCGGAGTAGGTGGCGGTGGACACGGCTGCAGAGTCTCGGGAAGCGGCGGACATGTGCGCTACTATCGCATACATAGGATGATTGGATGAAGGGATCAGGCTGTGCCGTTGGCCACCACCCGCCGCGCCGGACTCGTCGACCAGGTCATCGAGCAGCTGCGCGACGCGGTCACCGCCGGAGAATGGCCGATCGGGCACCGGATCCCGACCGAGCCGGAGCTGTCCGCGCAGCTGGGCGTCGGGCGCAACACGGTCCGCGAGGCCGTGCGCGCGCTGGCGCACACCGGGATCCTGGAAGTCCGCCAGGGCGACGGCACGTACGTGCGCGCGACGAGCGAGGTCTCCGGCGCGATCCGCCGCCTGTGCGGGACGGAACTGCGCGAGGTGCTGCACGTGCGCCGGCTGCTGGAGGTCGAGGGCGCCCGGCTGGCCGCGACCGCGCGCACCGACGCGGACGTGGCCGAACTGCGCGTGCTGCTCGACCGGCGCGACACCGACTGGGACGAAGGCCGCCTCGACGATTTCGCCCGCAGCGACGCGGAATTCCACCAGGTCGTGGTCCGGTGCGGGCACAACGGGCTGCTGCTGGAGCTGTACCGCGGCCTGATGGAAGCGATCACCGCGAGCGTGGCGTCCACTTCGGACAATCCGGAGCACGCGGAGATGATCCGGCACCGGGAACTGGTGGACGCGATCGAAGCCCGCGACGCCGACCGGTCCGCCGCCGAGGCAGCGGGATTCCTGGACGAGCTGATCGCGCGGGCGGAGGACTTGTAGAAATCCGTGAAGGGCTCCTTGAGGGAATCTGATTCCCTCAAGGAGCCCTTCACGGACAGCTCGTCTTACGGGAGGGTCAGGATCTCCGCGCCGTCAGCCGTCACCACGAGGGTGTGCTCGAACTGCGCCGTCCACTTCTTGTCCTTCGTGGTGACCGTCCAGTCGTCGTCCCACAAGTCGTAGTCGATGGTGCCCAGCGTGATCATCGGCTCGATCGTGAAGGTCATGCCCTCCTCGATCAGCGTCTGCACCGACGGCTCCTCGTAGTGCAGCACCGTCGGCGCGGTGTGGAACGCCGGGCCGACGCCATGGCCGGTGAAGTCGCGGACCACGCCGTAGCCGAAGCGCTTCGCGTACGCCTCGATCACCCGGCCGATCACGTTGAGCTGACGGCCCGGGCGGACCGCCTTGATCGCGCGCGCGGTCGCCTCGCGGGTGCGCTCGACCAGGAGCCGCACCTCCTCGGAGACGTCGCCGGCCAGGAAGGTCGCGTTGGTGTCGCCGTGCACGCCGCCGATGTAGGCGGTCACGTCGATGTTGCAGATGTCGCCGTCCTCGATCACCGTCGAGTCCGGGATGCCGTGGCAGATCACCTCGTTCAGCGAGGTGCAGCACGACTTCGGGTAGCCGCGGTAGCCGAGCGTCGACGGATACGCGTGGTGGTCGAGCAGGAACTCGTGCACGACCTTGTCGATGTCGTCGGTGGTCGCGCCCGGCTTGACCGCCTTGCCGCCCTCCTCGAGCGCCTGCGCGGCGATCTTCGACGCGACCCGCATCGCCTCGATGACCTCGGGCGTGCGCACTCCGTTGCCGGTGTCCCGTTTCGGCGCCGGCCGGTCCACGTACTCGGGGCGGGCGATGTCGGCGGGGACGGCACGGCGCGGCGTCTGGACACCGGGCTTCAACGGGGCGCGAACGGACATGTCCCCAGCCTACGACCTCGCCCGGCCGCGGCGCAGCCAGCTCAGAACAGCACGGTCGCGTACTGGCCGACCTGCTGGAACCCGATCCGCCGGTACGCCGCGAGCGCGGGCGCGTTGAACCCGTTCACGTAGAGGCTCGCGGTCCGGCCGAGGCCGTGGACCAGGCGATTCACCACCGCGGCGGTGCCCGCGGTGCCGAGCCCGCTGCCGCGCCGGTCCGGGTGCACCCACACGCCCTGGATCTGGCCGACCCGCGCGGACATCGCGCCGATCTCGGCCTTGAACACGACCTCGCCGTCCTCGAACCGGGCGAACGCGCGGCCGGTGGAGATCAGCTCGCTGACCCGGGCGCGGTAGCTGGCCCCGCCGTCGCCCGCGCGCGGGTCGACGCCGACCTCCTCGATGAACATCGCCACCGCCGCGGGCAGGTAGCGGTCCAGTTCGTGCGGGCGGACGGTGCGGACCTGCGGATCGGCGGGCACCAGCGGGTCGCCTTCGAGCGCCATCAGCGGCTGGTCGCCGCGCACCTCGCGGGCCGGTCCCCATTCCGACGACAGCTCGTCCCACAGCCCGAGCACCTGCGGCGCGGGACCGACGAGCGAAGAGCAGGTGCGCTGGCGGCGCAGGGCGCGGTCGGCGAAGGAGCGCAGCGCCGAAGCGTTGCCGCGCAACGGGATCAGGTTGGGCCCGGCGAAGCACAAACCGGTGAGCCGTCCGGCGCGCACCGGACGGGAATCGGCCGCCCACAGCTCGCCACCGAGCCGCCACGGGTCGAGACCGGCCGCCTCGACCCGGGCGCTGACCATGCAGCTGCCCACCGGGTCGGCGGCGAGCGCAGCGCGCACTGCCGGATAGTCCCGATCGTCGAGCAGCCGTGCACCTGCAAGCCGCAACACGGGGTCCAGAGTGCCAGATGAACCGGGTGAACGGAACGCGAGCCGGCCGACACGCTGAGATGAACGGCCCTCGCACCCGAACGGCGGCGCCCCGGCGGGCTCCGCCACCGACAGTGCTCGAATCGAGCGCGCGCAGGCCGAAGCGCTCCGGAGGTACCCCGCCCGGGCACCTCCGGAGCCTTCCCTGGTGGTCCGTGAGGGGAACCCTGGGGGAATCAGAGTCCGTGCAGGTGGCCCTCACGGACGACTCACTCGCAATGGCCCGCCGAGCCAGCCCCGCCCCGGAGCGAGGTTGTTGTCCGTGAAGGGCTCCTTGCGGGAATCTGATTCCCGCAAGGAGCCCTTCACGGACAGCTCAGCGAGGCCGCGGGACCAGGTGCAGCAGTCGCGAAGCGTGCGGCGCCAGCGTCGCGGTGAAGCTGTCCCGGCTCACGCCCAGGTTCCTATGCGTCCACAGATCCCGCACCGCCGCCGGGCCGCGCAGCCCCAGGTCCTTCCAGGACGCGGTCACCGGAGATTCCGTCGATCCCAGGTTGAACAGCGCGACCGTCACCCCGCCCCGGCCGTCGGGGCTGAACCACACCTGCTGCTCGGTCGCCTGCGAGACCGGCCGCGCCGGCCGTCCGGCCTGGTCGACGGCCAGCACCTCGCGGTTGGTGAGCAGTTTCAGGTCGTCCGGATCAAGTTTGGTCAGGTCGGTGCCGAGCAGCAGCGGCGAGGCTTCGATCGCCCACAGCGTCAGGACGCTCTGCCGCTCGTCCGGGGTGATGCCGTTGGCTTCGCCGTTGCCGACCTCGATGGAGTCCAGGTCGTTCCAGTGCCCCGGACCCGCGTATTGCGTCCATTTCGGAGCGTCGGCGAAGCGGAGTTTGACTCGCACGTCCCAGTTCGTGAGGCCGACGCAGTGCGAGTAGCACTCGATGTCGCCCTCGATCCGCCAGCCGTTGCTGTAGCGCTGCCAGGTCGCGGCCTCGGCGATGCTGAGCGAGTTCGACAGTTCCAAGTGGATCGGACGGCCGGTGGCCTGGACCGCCGCGTGCCACTGCCGGATGTCCTCGCGGTTGTCCGCCGGGATCTTGCCGCCGCCGGGTCCGACGAAGTCCATTTTGATGTAGTCGACGCCCCACGCGGCCAGTTGCCGCGCCTGCGAGCGGACGTACGCGGCCGCGCCGGGCTTGCTGAAGTCGAGCTTCGCGGATTTGTCGTCCGCGGTGTTGCCCGCGCCCGCCATGACGATGTCGTGCACCCGGTACGGAGTGCCCTCGATCGGCGAATCGGCCGCCACCGCTTGCGCCGGGACGCCGGGCACCAGGTAGATGCCGAATTTCAGGCCGCGCTGGTGCAGGTACCGGGCGAGCGAGGCGATGCCGTTCGGGAATTTCTTCGGGTCCGGCGCGACCCGGCCGAACTCGTCGACGTGGTCGTTCCAGCCCGCGTCGATGTTGAGGTACCGATAGCCGTACGCGGCGAGCCGGTCGTGCATCACGTCGGCCTGAGCCTTGATCGTTTCCTCGGTGAATTTCCGGCGCAGCGCGCTCCAGCTGCTCCAGCCCATCGGCGGCGTTCTCGCCACCGGCGTCCAGGACTCGATTGACGGGCTGTCCGCCGCGGCTGTTCCGGCCAGCGTTCCGAAGAGCACCGCTACCGCCGCGGCCAGCACACCGATCCGACTTCGCTTCATCGCGACCACCTCTCCCGGGGATCGCTTCGTTGTACGCGCGCCGGAGCGCCGACAGCAATGATTCATCGGATCACTGACCGCTAACCGGGACGGAACCCGCCGACCGGATCAACCCTGTTCACCACCGTGAATGCCAAGAAAATTCGCTCGCGACCTCTCGACACGCTCCGGAATAGATCCTATCTTTCTCTCGGCGCGGCTCGCGTCGTTCAGTGGCGAACACGGAGGTCCCGGATGAAGCTCAGACCAGCGCGCTCCCTCGGGTTAGCCGCGGCGGTGGTGGCGGCGACCGCGCTGCTGCCCGCCGGCGCGGCCGCGGCGTGGCCGGGCAGCCAGGACGTGTACGTCTCGCCGTGGGGCAACGATTCCGGGTCCGGGGCCGTCTGGTCGCCGGTCCGCACGCTCCCCCGCGCCCAGCAGCTGGTCCGGCAGCGCGCCGCGCGCCTGAACTCCGACCTGACCGTGCACGTCGCTTCCGGCACCTACCGGCTCGACAAGCCGCTGCAACTCGACGCGACGGATTCCGGCACGAATGGCCACCGGATCGTCTGGCAGGGTTCGCCGGGCACCGTGGTCAGCGGCGGCAAGCAGGTCACCGGCTGGCGTCCGGTCGCCGGACGGCCCGGGCTCTACTCCGCCCCCGCGCCCGCCGGGCTGGACAACACGCGCCAGCTGTACGTCGACGGCGTCCGCGCGCAGCGAGCGTCCGGCCGGCTTCCGGTGACGGTGAAGGCGACCGACACCGGGTACACCGCGTCCGCGGACACCATGGCGCACTGGCGAAACCCGAGCGACCTCGAACTGGTGTACACCAGCGGCGAGGAGCTGTGGAACGTCGAGCGCAACGGCCTCGGCCAGTGGACCGAGCCGCGCTGTCCGATCGCCTCGGCGCAGGGCACGACGATCACTATGGCGCAGCCGTGCTGGGACAACTCGACCCGGCGCGTGATGTTCGCCGACATCCCCGGCCGTTCGGTCAACATGGTCGGCCCGGGCGATCTCACCAACGGACGGCAACCGTCCTATGTGGAGAATGCGTTCGAGCTGCTGGACACCCCCGGCGAGTGGTATCTCGACCGCTCCGCGCACACCGTGTACTACCTGCCGCGCAAGGGCGAGAACCTGCACTGGGCCGACGTCGAGATGCCCGCGCTGGAGAAGCTCGTGGACGGGCGGGGCACCGCCGAGGCGCCGGTCCACGACATCTCTTTCCGCGGCATCCAGTTCTCCTATGCGACCTGGCTCGAACCTTCGTCGGGGGAAGGGTTCTCCGAAATCCAGGCCGGCTACCGGATCACCGGCGAACGCGGCTGGGCCACGCAAGGCCTGTGCCAGTTCACGCCCGGCGGCGCCTGCCCGTACGCGGACTGGACGAAGGAACCCGGCAACGTCTCGATTTCGCACGGGCACCGGATCGAGTTCCAGGACACCGTCTTCGCCCACCTGGGCGCGGCCGGGCTCGACCTCGGCGAGGGCGCGCAGGACAGCAGCGTCTCCGACAGCGTCTTCACTGATATCTCCGGCAATGGCGTCGAAATCGGCGGCGTCAGCAAGCCCGCGGCGGCCGGCGCGGACCTGACCGCGCGGGTCAAGGTGACCAACAACCACCTGTACGGCATGCCGCGCGAATTCACCGGCGGAGTGCCGATCGTCAACGGGTACTCGCAGGACAATGTGGTGTCGCACAACCAGATCGACCACGTCGCGTACTCCGGCATCTCGATGGGCTGGGGCGGCTGGCCGGACAAGATCAAGCAGGCCGCGACGCCGAACGTCTCGCGCAACAACGTGGTGTCGAACAACCTGATCCACGACTACATGCTTTCGCTGGACGACGGCGGCGGCGTCTACACGCAGGGCATCACCGGCCCGTCGCAGGCCGAGGGCGAGAAGGTGACCGGGAACGTCATCTACGACCAGTGGGGCCTCGGCAAGTCCGTCTACACCGACAACGGCTGCACCTACGAAACCGTTTCCGGCAACGTGCTTTACCACGCGGCGTACGCCAACGTCGCCTCCACGCACGTCGACTACCGCGACTCGCTCGGCAACAACGACCCGACCGTCATCTCCGGCAATTACTGGGAGCAGGGCGATCCGGACGGCAACAAGAAGGGCGTCGTCACCTCCGGCAACCACCTGCTGAACAACCCGGCCGCCGCGCCTAAGTCCATTGTGGACAACGCGGGGATCGAGCCGGGCCACCGTTCGGTGCTGGACCGCCGGATCGACGGCGCGTCCGCTCCGCAGGCTCCGACGCGGATCGGCACGTTCTCGGTGTCCGGCCAGCTGTACGCGACCTGGAACCCGACCGTCGCGGAAAACGGCGCTCCGGTGCAGGACTACCTGCTGACCGCTTCGGACGGCAAGCACACCGTCACGAGTTCGGTGTCCGCCAAGGACTTCGCGCGCACTGGGTACACGGTGATCCCGAAGCTGACGGACGGCCAGACGTACACGGTCACGGTCGCCGCGCGCAACCGGTACGGCGTCGGCTTGCCGTCGCTGCCGTCGGCACCGGTCACCGTCGCGCCGCCGGGCACGCAGCTCGCGGCCGTCCCGACCGGGGCGAAGGCGCTGCCGAGCACCGACGCGGCGAGCATCCGCTGGACGCCGCCGAAGGAAACCGGGTCGACCCCGGTGATCGGCTACCGGATCACCGTGTCCGACGGCCGCACCATCGAGGTCACCGGCCGCGACACGATCGTCAGCCAGCCCACGCAGAAGGGCCTGACCCGCGTCGTGGACGGGTTGAAATCCGGGACCGCGTATACGTTCACCATCGCCGCCGTCACCGGTAACGGCGTCGGTCCCGCGGTGACGGTGCAAACCACCACCGCGTAACCGGTTGATCGGCGCGTACCGGACCTCCCTGCCGGTGCGCGCCGATCACCCCACGCGGAACGCCCGCCGATACGCCCCCGGCGTCGTCCCCACCTGCGCCCGGAAGCGGCGGCGCAAGTTCACCGCCGACGCCAGGCCGACCCGCGTCGCGATCGCGTCCACCGGCAGATCCGTCTCCTCCAGCAGCCGCCGCGCCTCCGCCACCCGCCGCGACAGCAACCACGCGCCCGGGCTCGTCCCCAGCTGGTCCGCGAACCGGCGGGCCAGCGTTCGCGGGGAAATCCGCAAGTAGGCAGCCAAATCCTCGACCGAGAGCGGCGTGCCCAACCGCTCCTCGGCCCACTCGAGCAGCCCGCCCAACGCGTCCGCGGACGCTTGCGGCGGCGCGTACTGCACCTGCCCGCCCTCGCGATGCGTCGGCATCACCATGTGCCGCGAGACGAGCGCCGCGTGCGCCGCGCCGTGATCCCGGCGGACCAGGTGCAGGCACAAATCGATGCCCGCACCCGCGCCCGCGCTCGTCGCGACGTCGCCGTGGTCGACGTACAGCACGTCCGGTTCCACGCGTACTGCCGGGAAATCCCGTTGCAACTGCTCGGCGCGCGCCCAGTGCGTCGTAGCCGATCTTCCGTCGAGCAGCCCGGTCTGCGCGAGCGCGAAGACGCCCGAGCAGATCGTGACCAGCCGCGCGCCTCGTTTGTGCGCGTTCAGCAACGCCCGGCGCACCTTCGGCGAAAGCGGCGTCTCGACCGGGAGCCAGCCCGGGATCAGCACCGTGTCGGCCGTGGCGAGCCGGGAAAGCCCGCCGGACACGTGCATCGCGTACCCGGCCGACGTCGGCACCGGACCGGGATTCTCGGTGCATACCTCGAATTCGTAGTACTGCGGGACGCCGTCCCTGGGCGTGCCGAACACTTCGGCGCCGCAGCCGAGTTCGAACGTCGACTGCACCGGCCGGACGAGAGCCACCACGCGATGCATGGCAAGAAAGTACCCCATGACGTCTTTTCAGACACTGTCCCGCGCGCGTACGGGACGCCAGCCTGGGACCATGCTCTCTGAAATCCTTGCTCAGCCGGGCTACACGTCGGTCCCGGTCGACGAAGCCCCGGTGAAGGACCTGTTCCCCGGCATCCGCCTCCGCCCGCTGTGGAAGGGCGAAAACGGCGCGCACGCCAACGTGGTCGAGTTCGATCCCGGCAGCACATGGCCGGAACGCGACGTGCACGAGCCGGGTCCCGAAGAGGTCTTCGTCGTCTCCGGCACCTTCAACGACGGCGCCCGCGACTACCCGGCCGGCACGTTCATCCACGCCCCCGCCGGTTCGTGGCACGTCCCGGCCACGGAGACCGGCTGCACGCTGTTCGTCTTCTACCCCGAGGGCTAAGCGCCCCGGTAACTCCCGATCGTCCAAGCGTTCCCCTCGGGATCGCGGACGGTGAACGTGTGCGAGCCGTAGTCGGTGTCGTGCAGCTCCAGGCTGATTTCGGCACCGGCTTCGCGCACGCGAGCGTAAATCTCGTCGACCCGGTCCGAGACCACGTACACCGCGCTGGCACCGGGTTTCATCTCGTCGTGCACGCCGTCGGCTGGGCCGCCGCAGCTGCCCAGCATCACGGCACCGCCTTCCGGCCAACGGAGTTCAGCGTGCGCGACGCCGTGTTCTCCGGGGACCACGAGGGTTTCTTCGAAGCCGAGGACGTCGGCGAGGAAGCGGATCGCGGCTTTGGCGTCGTTGTAGCGGAAGGCTGGCCAGACGGTCGGTTGTGGTGTCATGGCACCGATTCTGTGGCGGGGAGCTTCGTCTCGTCTTGGAGAAACGGGAGCTCCTCCGCCATCCAAGTCCGCGGCGAACACCCCGCCAACGCTCGCCACTCGTTCGAAAAGTGCGCCTGGTCGTAATACCCCGCCGCACAAGCAATCCCGGCCAGATCACGATGCCCGGTACGCAGCAACCGAACCGCGCGCTCGAACCGCAAAACCCGCGCCGCCTGTTTCGGGGCCAACCCCAGCTCCGCGCGGAACCGCTCCCCCAGATGCCGACGGCTCCAACCGACCTCGTCCGCCAATTCGCCGACCCGCAGCAACCCGCCGCTGCGCCGCAACTGATGCCAGGCCCGGTTCAGCTCCGGCGGCGGATCCGTCCGCTCGACGGCCCGCGCGGCCAGCACCTCGTCCAGGATCGCGAACCGGGCACCCCAATCCGCCGCCGAGGCCAGCCGGTCCGGCAACTGGGCCAGGTCGGCGCCGAAGTCGGCCAGGTCGGTGACCCGGCCGGTCAGCTCCGCGGCCGTGACGCCCAGCAGCGTCCGCGCGCCCAGCGGATCCAGCTCCAGCTGCACGCCGCGCTGCACGCGGTCCTGCGTGATCAGCGCGGGTTCGGTGTGCAGGCCGCCGACCACGCTCTGCAGTGCTCCCGCGCCGGCCAGCCCGGCGTAGCGGATCGGTTCTTCCAGGCTGATCACGAGCGTGAGGTGCCGCGACGGCAACCCGCGGTGCACCTCGAGGGTGACGTTCTCCTGCGCGTAGCCGACGTACCGCGTGACCAGGCCCCGCAGCACCGGATGCGGCGGACGGGCGGCCCAGCTGTGACTCACGCGACCAGGCTAGCCCGGAAGCGCCCGGATTCTGCTACCACGGGAGAGCGGTCCCCACGACGAGGAGAAGCCCGATGACGATCCAGGAACAGGCGCAGCAGCTCGAACTGCTGGCCGACCAGGTGCCGACCGGCATCGCCCTCGCCACCAAGGGCGAACTGGAAGACCTGCAGGCCCAGGTGCTCGGCCTGCTCGGCGAAACCGGCACCGCGACCGCGATCCAGGGTTCGGTGCAGATCGCGATCCGGCAGATCGACGAGGTCGCGGCGTCGCTGGAGAACGTCCGGATCCAGATCCGCGAGGCCGCCCAGCATCACCTGCGCGGCTGACGTAGCCGCACAGGCCGGTGAGTTCGCCTCGGTCGCGCTGGCCGACGTCGTGCGCGAGTATCGCCGACCGGAACGCAGCGGCGCTGTTCACTCCGGCGGTGGTGACCGACGCTTCCGACGGGTTGATCGCCCATCTGCACGGGCTCAACCTCCATCGCGCATGGAGCTGGCAATGGGTCGGGGCGGCATGGCCTATTACGCGTTGCTCCTGCTGAGCGACGAGCGCGGAGATTAGCTCTCCGGCAACGGATCCCGATGCTCCGCCCGCAACCCGTCCAGTGAAACCTGCAGCACCCGGTTCCACAGGTGCGGCCGATCAGCGTCCGTGCACTGCGCCGCGTACCCCAGCGAGATCAGCAGCAGCACCAAATCCTCCGTAGTAACCCCAGGCCGCAACAACCCCTCCGCCCGGATCCGCAGCTCCTCCAGAACCGCGCGGAGCTTCGGGATCCCCGTCGGATCCGGGTCCGTCCACGTCAGCGCGAAGCTCTCCATGATCGCGCGGTGCTGGGCGCAGCCGGACAACGCCTGCCGGTAGAAGTCGGTCAGCGCCGCCCACGGGTCTTCCGCCTCGATCGCTGCCTGGCGCGCCGACTCGGCCCACTGGGAGAAGCCCTGGTCCAGGACCGTCCGGACGAGGTCTTCCTTCTTCGGGAAATGCCGGTACAGCGTCCCCATCCCGACGCCGCTGCGCCGGGCGATTTCGCGGACGTCGACCGCGGCTCCCTGTTCCGCCATGACCTCGGCGGCGGCTTCGACGATTGCCTCCCGGTTGCGGATCGCGTCCGCGCGCAGGGCGCGGCGGCGGGCGGGGGTGTGCGGTTCAGCCACGGCCATGCGGCGAGCATACCCGCTTACCTGGAGCACCTGCTCCGTCTAGTGTGCTACTTTGCGGAGCAAGTGCTCCGCCTAGCGAAGGAGATGCCCGTGCCGACCCTCGAAGACTGGAATGTCCGGATTCTCGCCGAAGTCCGGGAGAACGCCGGATATGTCGCGTGGAGCAGTCCGGAGGAATCCGCGGCCGGTCGGCCCATTCCGCCGCATCTGCCGGGATTTCCGGAAAAGGGGATGCCGCTGATTCTCGTGCACCACGTCGGGGCGAAAACCGGGAAACCGCGGATCAGCCCGCTGTTCTACCAGCCGGTCGGCGACAGCTGGGCGATCTTCGGCACGCACGGCGGCAGCCCGCGCGATCCCGCGTGGTACCGCAATCTCATGGCGAACCCGCGGACCGTCGTCGAGGCAGGCGGGGAAGAAATCCCCGTCGAAGCGCGGCTGACCGCAGGGGAAGAACGCGCCAGGATCTGGGCGGCTCAGGTCGCGGCGGTGCCGATCTTCGCCCAATTCGAGGAAGCTTCCGGGAGACAGATCCCGGTCGTGCTGCTGGAACGCCGCTGAAAAAGAAAGGGCTCCTCGACCGAAGCCGAGGAGCCCTTTCGCAATGGAAACTCAGCCGACGGTGACGCTCGGCGTGCCCTCGCCGATCGACTCGCCGGATTCCTCGGCGATCCGCATGGCCTCTTCGATCAGGGTCTCCACGATCGCGTGCTCGGGCACGGTCTTGATGACCTCGCCCTTCACGAAGATCTGGCCCTTGCCGTTGCCGGACGCGACACCCAGGTCGGCCTCGCGGGCCTCGCCGGGACCGTTCACGACGCAGCCCATCACCGCGACGCGCAGCGGGATTTCCATGCCCTCCAGCCCGGCGGTGACCTGGTCGGCGAGCGTGTACACGTCCACCTGCGCGCGTCCGCACGACGGGCACGACACGATCTCCAGCTTCCGCGGCCGCAGGTTCAGCGACTGCAGGATCTGCGCGCCGACCTTGACCTCCTCCACCGGCGGCGCGGACAGCGACACCCGGATGGTGTCGCCGATGCCCTGGCGCAGCAGCGCGCCGAACGCGACGGCGGACTTGATCGTGCCCTGGAACGCGGGCCCGGCCTCGGTGACGCCGAGGTGCAGCGGGTAGTCGCACTGTTCGGCGAGGATCTCGTAGGCGCGCACCATCACGACCGGGTCGTTGTGCTTGACCGAGATCTTGATGTCGTGGAAATCGTGCTCGGCGAACAGCGACGCCTCCCACATCGCCGATTCGGCGAGCGCTTCCGGGGTGGCCTTGCCGTACTTCTCGAGCAGCCGCTTGTCGAGCGACCCGGCGTTGACGCCGATCCGGATCGGCGTGCCGTGGTCCTTCGCGGCCTGCGCGATCTCCTTGACCTGGTCGTCGAACTTGCGGATGTTGCCCGGGTTCACCCGGACCGCGGCGCAGCCCGCCTCGATCGCGGCGAACACGTACTTGGGCTGGAAGTGGATGTCGGCGATCACCGGGATCTGCGACTTCTTCGCGATCGCGGGCAGCGCCTCGGCGTCGTCGGCCGACGGGCACGCGACGCGCACGATGTCGCAGCCGGCCGCGGTCAGCTCGGCGATCTGCTGCAGGGTGGCGTTGACGTCGGAGGTCAGCGTCGTGGTCATCGACTGCACCGAGATCGGGTGGTCGCTGCCGACTCCCACCGACCCCACCATCAGCTGGCGGGTCTTGCGACGCTCGGAGAGAACGGGCGGGGGCAGAGCGGGCATACCTAACGCGACGGTCACGCTTCCAGCGTACCCACCTCACCCGGGCGCGGTTCAACGAAGTCAGCCGACGCGGTGAGCAGCGTTACCCCCGGTCGGGCGGCCGGGCACGCGCGCGTGACCCGGCCGGTGCGCGCGGTTACTGCAGGCGGATCGGATTGACGATGTCGGCCGTCACGGTGAGCAGCGTGACGCCGCCGCCGATCACCACCAGCACCATCGTGATCGCGGACAGCTTCGTGTAGTCGACCGGGCCGCCCGCGGGTTTGCCGCGCAGGCCGCGCAGCCAGTCGCGCACCCGCTCGTACCAGACGATCGCGATGTGGCCGCCGTCCATCGGCAGCAGCGGCAGCAGGTTGAACACGCCGATGAAGAAGTTCAGGCTGGCCAGCAGCAGCAGGAAGACCTGCCACAGCCCGGCCTCGACCGCCTCGCCGCCGAGCCGGCTCGCGCCGACGACGCTGACCGGGGTGTCCGGGTCGCGCTCGCCGCCGAAGATCGAGTTGAAGACGGCCGGGATGCGCTTCGGGAAGGCCATCAGCCCGTCCCACGTGCGGGCGAACATGTCGCCGGTGAACGACGCCGCGCCGCCGAACGCGCCGAGCACGCTGTAGTGGAGGGCCGTGGCCTTGGCGATGCCCACCGCGCCGACCTTCTCGGTGCCGCCCTTCGCGGCGGGCCGGACCACCGTCGGGATGTCGACGACGAACGTGCGCTCGGCCCCGTCGCGCAGCACGACCACCGGGACCGGGCCGGAGAGCGACCTCACCTGGGCGACCATGTCGTCCCAGGTCGGAGTGGGCTTGCCCGCGACCGACAGCACCTGGTCGCCCGGAAGGAGCCCCGCCTTCTTGGCGGGAGCCGGGTCGCCCGGTTTGCACACCGGGTTGTTGGCCTGGTCGACCGTGGTGGCGTTCTGCACGCAGTCGGAGATCTGCGCGGCGATCGGCTTCCTGTCCACGTTCGGCAGGCCCATGGTCGCGGCCATGACGAAGAGCACGATGAAGCCGAGCAAGAAGTGCGTGATGGAACCGGCCGACATCACGACGGTCCGCTTCCACGCCTTGAACCGCCACATCGCGCGCGGCGCCTCTTCCGGGGTGACCTCGTCGAGCGCGGTCATGCCCGCGATGTCGCAAAAGCCGCCGAGCGGGATCGCCTTGAGGCCGTATTCGGTGTCGCCGCGCCGGAAGGAGAACACCGTCGGGCCGAAGCCGACGAAGTACCGGCGGACCCGCATCCCGAACATCCGGGCGGTGACCATGTGGCCCGCTTCGTGCAACGCCACCGAAACACAGATCGCGAGCGCGAAAAGCACCACGCCGATCACATAGGCAAGCACGGGCCTTGCACCTCACCCCTCAGCCGCGGCCCGCGATGCGGTGGCGGCAGGTTCGTCGTCTTCCACGGCTCCAGGCGGTGAGACCACCCGAGAAAGTTCCGGGTTCAAGTATCCGCCGCCAGCGTGAAACCAGTGTTGCATCGACCGGCGCGGCTTCGCGCACCGGTCGCACTCATCCCAGCAGCTCGGCGGCCCGCGTGCGAGCCCACTGCTCGGCGGCGAGCACGTCCGCGACGTCGCGGGGTTCGCGCCGCCATTCGTCCGCGTCGGACACCACCCGCGACACCGTGTCCACGATCGACAGGAATTTGGCCTTGCCCGCAAGGAAAGCGGCCACCGATTCCTCGTTCGCCGCGTTGTAGACCGCGGGGAGGCAACCGCCCGCGGTACCCGCTTCACGAGCCAGTTCGACGGCCGGGAACGCCTCGTTGTCGACCGGCTCGAAGGTCCAGCTCGCCGCCGTGTCCCACGCGCACGCGGCGGCCGCGCCGGGCACGCGGTGCGGCCAGTTCAGCGCGAGCGCGATCGGCAGCCGCATGTCCGGCGGGCTGGCCTGGGCGATGGTGGAGCCGTCGGCGAAGGTGACCATCGAGTGGACGATCGACTGCGGGTGCACGGTCACGTCGATCCGCGCGGGTTCGACGCCGAACAGCAGCGACGCCTCGATCAGCTCCAGGCCCTTGTTGACGAGGGTGGCCGAGTTGATGGTGATCAACCGGCCCATCGACCACGTCGGGTGCGCCATCGCCTGTTCGACGGTGACCTCGCCGAGGTCCTCCCGCTTCTTTCCCCGGAACGGGCCGCCGGACGCGGTGAGCACGAGCCGCGCGACCTCGTTGTCCTCGCCGGAACGCAGCGCCTGCGCCATCGCCGAATGCTCGGAATCGACCGGCACCAGCTGTCCCGGCTTCGCGGCGGCGAGCACCAGCGGACCGCCGGCGATGAGGGATTCCTTGTTGGCCAGCGCGAGGGTCGCGCCGGTGGCGAGCGCGCGCAGCGTCGGGTCGAGGCCCTGCGAACCGGGCAGCCCGTTGAGCACGACGTCGACCGGCACCGAATCGATCAGCTCGGCGACCGCGTCCGCACCGGCGAGGATGCGCGGGAGGCGGAATTCGCCCTTCGCGTAGCCCCGGCGCTGGGCCTCGGCATACAGCGCGAGCTGCACGTCTTCGACCGCCGTGGGCTTCGTCACGGCGATGGCCGCTACTTCGTGCGCGATCGCCTGCCGGGCGAGCGCCGCCGGGTCGGAACCGCCGGCGGCGAGGCCGGCGATCGTGAACAAATGCGGGTTACGTGCGGCGACGTCGAGCGCCTGGGTCCCGATCGACCCGGTCGAACCCAGCACGAGGACGCTTCGCGAAGTAGTCATCAGCAAGCATTATGGCCCGGGTCGTGTCCGCGCGGCGGCCAGCGGTGTGGGATCATGCGGGGGCACAACGTCAGGCGGTTTGAAGGAGTGGTCGTGGCAGGCAAGGCGGTCGAGAAGCGCCCCGAGGTCGACCCGCGCGACGAGCCGTCGGCGGAATGGGGCTGGCACGGCTCGTTCCCGAAGGCCACCCGCATCGCCGGCTGGGTGTCCGCGGCCATCCTGCTCGTGATGCTCAAGGGCAACCACGAGAACAACACCGAGAACGTGTGGCTCGTCGGACTGGCCGCCTTCATCGTCCTGCTCCTGCTGCTCGACCTGCGCAAGAGCCGCACCGCCTGGCGCAAGTAAGCGCCTCGCGGGCCTGGCGCCGGAGACGTCGGATTCGCTAGTTTCCGGGCCCATGAAGCCACGCTGGGCCGCGCTCGCGGCCGCCGTCATCGCCGGTCTTTCCCTGTGCACCGCGGCCCCGGCCAGCGCCGCGCCCGCGGTGAAGCCGCCGGTGGTGAGCTGCACTTTCACGCCGACGCCGGACAACCCGGCGGCGCGTCCCGTGCTGCGTCCGCTGCCGTTCGCGTTCACCCGCGGGACGGTCGACGTCACCTTCCACTACAACTACGGCCCGGTCACCGTGCGGCTCAACCGCGCCGGGGCCGCTCCGTGCGCCGTCGCGAACATGACCAGCCTGGTGCTGCAGCACTTCTACGACCGTTCGCAGTGCTGGCGGCTGACGAACTCCGCGCGCCTCGGCGTCCTGCAGTGCGGCGACCTCTACGAGGTCGAAAAGGGCGGCCCGGGCTACAAATTCCCGGACGAGGTGACCGGCAAGGAAACCTACGAGCGCGGCACCGTCGCGATGGGCAACCAGGGGCCGGGCACCAACGGGTCGGAGTTCTTCATCGTGCACTCGTTCGCGCACATCCCGGCGAACTACTCGGTGCTCGGCAAAGTCGTGCGCGGCATGGAGGTCCTCGACCGGATGGTCGCCGACGGCATCGTCCCGACCGACCCGAACGGCCCGCTCGACGGCGCGCCCAAGCACCCGGTGAAGATCCGCTCGGTCAGCTTCGGGTGATCCCAGGCCTCGTGAGTGGCGAATCCGGTTAGAACCGGCATCGCCGCTCACGACTGACTGCCGCTCGGTCAGCTTCGGCTGGTGACGCCCGGCGCGTAAGCGCGCAGGAAGACGCCGACACCGGACCGGATCACCGTTTCCCAGTCCTCCCCCGGTTCGGCCGCAGCGGCGCTGCCCGCGGTGAGCTGCACGAGGTGCACCGCGGCCAGCGACGGATCTTCCAGCTCCAGCCGGCCTTCCGCGGCGAGCCTGCGGAGATGCCCGGCCAGCGCGAGCCGCACGCGGGTCGGGCCGCGTTCCTTCCACGCCGCGACCGTCTCCGGGTCGATGTGGTCCAGGTCGGCCTCGATCTGCCGCACGAGCGCCCAGTGCGGCGCGGTTTCCGGATCCCGTTTCGCCCACTGGAGGCCGAACTCGACGAGGTCGGCCTCCAGGTCGGCGATCCGGCCGAGCAGTTTGTCGGCGACCGCGATCTGCCGCTCCGCGACCCGGTCCGAGCTGTCCAGGATCACCGCGCGGAAGAGCCCGGCTTTGTCGCCGTAGTGGTTGTAGATCGTCCGCGACGAGACGCCGGCCTCGGCCGCGAGCACGTCGATGCTGGCGCGCGAGTAGCCGTCCCGGGCGAACACCCGCAGGGCGCCGTCGAGCAGAGCACGCTGTTTGTCCGTCCGCACCGGCTCAGTATGCCGAAGTACAACGATCGTTGCAAAAACTACAACGACCGTTGTACCTTCGGGGCATGACTTCTCCGCTTCGCATCGCCGTCGTTTCCGGAAGCACCCGCCCCGGCCGCCGCGCGACGCAGGTCGCCGAATGGACCCGTGCCCGCGCCGCCGCCTACCTCGGCGACCGGGCCGAGGTGCGGGTGCTCGATCTCGCCGAAATCGATCTGCCGTTCCTGGACGAGCCGTTGCCCGCCGCGCTCGGCGGCTACCGCAACGCCCACACCCAGCGTTGGGCGCAGTTCGTCGACGGCCTCGACGGCTTCGTTTTCGTGACCCCCGAGTACAACCACTCCATGCCCGCGGCGCTCAAGAACGCCATCGACTTCCTGTTTTCCGAGTGGGCCGACAAAGCCGCCGGTTTCGTCAGCTACGGAACCAACGGCGGCACGCGTGCGGTGGAACACCTGCGGTTGACGCTCGCCGAGGTGCAGGTCGCTTGCGTGCGCTCGCAGGTCGCCTTGAGTTTGTTCACCGACTTCGTCCTTCCGGACCTGGCCGAACCCGGCACCTTCGCGCCCGCCGACCACCACGAAGGCATCCTGACGCGGATGCTGGGGGAACTTGTCGACTGGTCGACCGCGCTGCGCACCCTGCGGGTCTCCCGGTGACCACGGTCGCTCCCCTCGACCGCGCGACCTGGCGGATCTGCTGGATCATCGTCTTCGGCGCGTTCGCGAGCGGACTCGACGCGTCCGTGGTGACGATCGGCCTCGACTCGATCAGCAACGACCTGGGCGCGGATCTCTCGGTGACGCAATGGGTCGCGAGCGGCTACCTGCTCGCGCTCGCCCTGTCGCTGCCGATGACCGGCTGGCTCGCGCGACGCTTCGGCGCCGGCCGGGTGTGGCTCGTCGCGCTGGCCGCGTTCACCGTGTCGTCGGGATTGTGCGCGGCCGCGCCGGACGTCGTGCTGCTCATCGCTTTCCGCTTCCTGCAAGGTTTGGCGGGCGGCATCCTGATCCCGGCCGGGCAAACCGTTCTGGGACAACAGGTCGGCGCGGCGCGGCTGGGGCGGGTGATGGCGACGCTCGGGATCGCGGTGAGCGTCGCGCCCGCAGTCGGCCCGCTCGCCGGAGGCCTGATACTGCACGGTCTTTCGTGGCCGTGGCTGTTCCTGATCAACCTGCCGATCGGAGCGGTCGGCCTGGTCCTCGGCCTCCGGTACGTTCCCCGCGGCTCTCGGGAGAGCACTGGCGGGATCGATTTCGTCGGCTTGGCTTTGATCGCCGCTGGGCTGCCCTTGGTTCTCTATACGGTGACGACGTGGGGTGATACCGGACGGCTTCAGGTGCCGATTCTGTTGCCCGGCCTGGCTTTGCTGACGTGGTTCGTGATGCGATGCCTGCGGCATCCGCGGCCGCTGCTGGACTTTTCCTTGTACCGCAACCGCCTTTACCGCGCGGCGAGCCTGGCCGCGGCTTTCAACGGCGCGCTGATCTTCGGCAGCGGGATCGTGGTGACGTTGTATTTCCAACTGGGACGGCACCTGGATTTCGTTGGCACCGGCCTGAGTTTGCTCGGCTTCGCCGGTGCGACGGCGGCGATCGCGCCGGTGACCGGGCGGGCCGTGGATCGGTACGGTGCCGCGCCTGTTGCTTTGGTGGGTGCGGTGCTGGCTGTGGCGAGTACCGTGCCGTTCGCGTTCCTGCCGGTCGACGCGCCGGGTGTGGTGGTGCAGGTTTTGCTTGCCGGATTCGGGGCTTCGGTGGCGTTGGTGAGCATGCCGATGGGGATCGCGGCGTATAAAACTGTTGAACCGTCTCGGCTTCCGGACGCGGCTGCGCAGGTGACGATCCTGCTGCGGGTGGGCGGCTCGCTCGGGGGCGCGGTGTTCGCGGTGCTGATCGCTGGCCGGTTGCCGGATGTCGACACGGCGTTTCGGCTGGGGTTCTTGGCGATCAGCGTGGGGGCGGTGGGGGCGTTGGGGACGGCGTGGCTGGTGCGTAGGGCCTCGTGAGTGGCGATGCCGGTTCTAACCGGCATCGCCGCTCACGACATCATGACCCCATGAGCACACCCCCGGACGGTCTTCCCGTCTACCGAGTCCTCACCGGTCCCGACGACTCCGCCTTCTGCCGCCGGGTCAGCGAAGCCCTCGCGCTCGGCTACCGCCTGCACGAGGGCCCCGCATTGACCTTCAACGGCGAGAACGTCATCGTCGCCCAAGCCGTGCTGTGGCCGGAAACGGCTACCGGTCACTCCGCGGAGAAACCAGCTCGCTAGGCCCGCCACCGGATTCCCCGGCCACCGCGGCCAGTTCCTCGCCCACCGACTCCGACGACTTCTTCTTGTCCTTCGTCAGCACCGACGCCACGGCGCCGATCAGGCACACCACGATCGCGAAGCCGAACGCCACCGCGAGGCCGTCCTGGAACGGGCCCGAGATCAGGTTCGGGAAGAAGCTGCGTCCGGTCAGGAAGTTCGCCTGGTCCGCGGGCAGGTGCGCGAGCTGGCCGCCCAGCAGCTGCTGGATCGGGTTGTACCCGAGGAACGCCGCGAACAGCACCGCGACCGCGGGCAGGTGCGCGACCTGTTGCGCGGCCGCGTCGGGGACGCCGTGCTGGGTCAGGCCCTGCGACATCGCGACCGGCAGGTGGTCCGACAGGCCGGCGATGATCAGGCTGAAGAAGAAGCCGATCGACAGCACCATCGCCGCGTTCTGGAAGGTCGTCATCATGCCCGCGCCGGAACCGCGCGCGTCGGCGGGCAGGCTGTTCATCACCTCGGCCCGGTTCGGCGAGGAGAACATGCCCATCCCGATGCCGTTGAGCAGCAGGATCCCGGCGAACGCCCAGTAGTCGAAGTTCACCGGCAGCAGCGTCAGCAACAGGAACGTGAGCGCGGTGATGACCAGGCCGCCGGACGCGAGCGCGCGGCTGCCGATCCGGTCGGACAGGATGCCGGACGTCGGCGCGGCCACCAGGAAGCCGATCGTCAGCGGCAGCATGTAGATCCCGGCCCACAGCGGCGTCTGCTCGAACGTGAAACCGTGCTGCGGCAACCAGATTCCCTGCAGCCAGATGATCAGCACGAACTGCAGCCCGCCCCGGCCCAGCGACGCGGTCAGGTTCGCCAGATTGCCCCAGCTGAACGAGCGGATCCGGAAGAGCGACAACCGGAACAGCGGGTTGGGCACCTTGGTTTCGATCACGACGAACGCGATCAGCACCGCGACCCCGCCGATCAGGCAGGACAGCACCATCGGGCTGCCCCAGCCGGTCTGCGACGTGCCGTACGGCTGGATTCCGTA
The DNA here is from genome assembly GCF_002796545.1 of Amycolatopsis sp. AA4. GTDB lineage: Bacteria > Actinomycetota > Actinomycetes > Mycobacteriales > Pseudonocardiaceae > Amycolatopsis. The sequence continues at coordinate 1,725,176 of NZ_CP024894.1, read as the reverse complement.
GGTGATCCCCACCAGCACCGCGATGAGACCGACGGCGAAGGTGATGTTGCCCCACCAGTCCATTTTCGCGTGCTGGCGGACGCCGGTGTCGTGCAGTTTGACGTACGCCCACACCGTGCCGATCACGCCGAACGGCACGGAGACCAGGAAAATCAGGTTCCAGTTCACCGGTGCGAGCACGCCGCCGACCACGAGGCCGAGGAACGAACCCGCGATAGCCGCGACGCCGTTCATGCCGAGCGCGAGCCCACGCTGGTTGGCCGGGAAGGCGTCGGTGAGGATGGCCGACGAGTTCGCCATCAGGAACGCGCCGCCGACGCCCTGCACGATCCGCCAGCCGATCAGCCACAGCGCGGCCGCGTCGCCGTCGAACCAGGTGATCGCCAGCATGATCGAGGAAACGGTGAACACGGCGAAGCCGAGGTTGTACATCCTGGCCCGGCCGTACATGTCGCCGAGCCTGCCGAACGCCACCACCAGCACCGCGGTGACCACGAGGAAGCCCATGATCATCCACAGCAGGTAGCTCGTGTTCGACGGCTCCAGCGGGTTGATGCCGATGCCCTTGAAGATGTCGGGCAGCGCGATCAGCACGATGGACGAGTTGATCGTCGCGATCAGCATCCCGAGCGTCGTGTTGGACAGCGCGATCCACTTGTACCGCGGACCGAGTTCCGCGATCGAATACGTCCTGCGCTCCGCCACTGTCGAAAACCCCTCTCCCAGCCGTTCCCTTAGCTAGGCTAAGCAAGTTGCTTGCGGTAGGCAACCAACAAAAGAAAACGACTGGGAGACAAGGGTCACAAACGCGTGACTATCCTTTGTGGACTATTTACTTTCACTCGGTCGAGTTACCGCTCGACGGGACCTCCGACGACCTTTCCGGGGTTGAGGATCCCGTGCGGGTCGAGGGCCTTCTTGACCGCGTGGTGCAGGTCGAGCACCGCTGGTCCCAGCTCTTTTTCGAGGCCGGGACGCTTCAGCAGCCCGACACCGTGCTCGCCGGTGACCGTCCCGCCGAGTTCGAGCGCGTCGGCGACGATGTCGTCGAACGCGGCCTGCGCGCGGCGCTGCGCGTCGTCGTCCCCGCTCGGCGTGATCAGCAGCGGATGCAGATTCCCGTCGCCGATATGCGCGATATTGGCGATTTGCGTATTGTGCCGCCGCGCCGCCGCGTCGATCCGGGCAAGCATTTCCGGCACCAAATGCGTCGGCACGCAGACGTCCTCGGTGAGCACCGGCCCGAGCCGTTCGAGCGCCGGGTACGCCAGCCGGCGGGCGGCGAACAACGCGTCCGCCTCGGCCTCGTCGGTCGACTGCGCGGCCCAGGTCGCGCCCGCCTTCTCGAAGCACTCCACCATCACCGCGGCCTCGTGCCCGCCCGGCACGTCGCTGCGGCCGAGCAGCACCACGTTCGCGTCGGCGGACAGGCCCATGTTCTTCCACGCGTCCACCGCGGCCAGGCAATGCCGGTCCACCAGCTCCAGCGCCGAGGGCACGATCCCGGCGGCGCGGATCGCGGCCGCCGCCTCCCCCGCCGCGACCGTCGAGTCGAAGTACCCGGCGACGGTCGCCTCCGGCCCGCGTTTCGCGCGCAACCGCACGGTGATTTCCGTGATGACGCCGAGCGTTCCCTCCGATCCGACCATCAGCCCGGCGAGGTCGTACCCGGCCACGCCCTTCGCGGTGCGGCGGCCGAGCCGGACGAGTTCGCCGGTGCCGGTGACGACCTGCAGCCCGAGCACGTAGTCGCGGGTCACGCCGTACTTCACGCAGCACACGCCGCCCGCGTTGGTCGCGACGTTGCCGCCGATCGTCGACCACGGCGAACTGGCCGGGTCCGGCGGATACCACAGCCCGTGTTCCGCGCAGGCCGCGCGGAGATCGTCGTTGACCACGCCCGGTTCGACGACGGCGAGCCGTTCCACCGGGTCGATCTCCTTGATCGCGGTCATCCGGTCGGTCGCCAGCACGACGCATCCGGCGAGCGCGTTCGCGCCGCCGGACAGTCCGGTCCCCGCTCCGCGCGGCACCACCGGCGTCCCGTGTTTGAGGCATTGCCGCACAGTCGCCTGCACCTCGTCCGCGGTGCGCGGGCGGACCAGGACCGCCGGTTCGCCGTACGGGGCCCACTCCGCTTCGTCGTGCGCGTAGCTGCGCAGCACGTCGGGGTCCTGCACGATGCGGTCGTCCGGCAGGACGGCGTGCAGGTCGTCGATCAGCATGGGGGCTCCCGCGTTCTTCCGGTCTGCTTTCCCCGTCAGGTTAGGTCGAAATCCGGGCGGCTCGTTCGACGTAGGGGTGAGAGCGCTTCGAGGAGGCAGCCATGACCACCACCGTCACCCGCCGCGGGATCTCGATGCTGCGTGCCGTCGCCGCCGGGCGCGGCCGGCTGACCTGCAGCTGCGAACCGGATCTGTTCGTGGACGGCCTGCCGTGCAGCGACCAGTTCACCGCGCACGCGCTGGCGCACGCCGGCCTGCTGCGCGCGAAGGAACCGGGGCCGTTCGGACAGCCGGTGCCCGCCGTGCTGACGCCGGCCGGGGAAGCGCTGCTCGCCGCTGCCTGACCCGGCTACGCTGACCGGCGAGAAACGGGAGGGCGGAGCAGATGGCTTCCGGAGCATCCGGAACGGAGACGGCGCGGCGCAGGCGGCGCACCACGGCGGCCCTCAAGGAGTCGCTGCGGGAACTGCGCAATCAGCTGTCGCTGCTGAACCATCAGGTCGGCGGACGGCTGAAACTCAAGGACGTCGACCTCGACTGCCTCGAACTGATTTCCTCCGCCGGACCGCTGAGCCCGAGCGCGCTCGCCCGCCGCGCAGGCCTGCACCCGGCGACCGTGACCGGGATCCTCGACCGCCTGCAGCGCGGCGGATGGGTGGTGCGCGAACGCGATCCCGACGCGGCCGACCGGCGTGCGGTCACCGTGCGGACGGTGCCGGGACGCACGCAGGAACTGTTCCGCGTGTACAGCGGGATGAGTTCGGCGATGGACGACCTGTGCGCCGGGTACACCGAGGACGAACTGATGCTGATCGCCGGGTTCCTGCGCCGCACCGCCGAAGCGGGCCGGGCCGCGACCGACGAGCTTTCCGGGGAATGACAGCGGGGCCTCGTCGTTTCGCCCGAGCGCGAAACGACGAGGCCCCGGTACCTGCCGGCACGGCTCAGCTGTCGAGCGTGCCGTACACGATGATGTTGTCGAGGTAGCTCTTCTTCTCGGGGTCGAACGCGCCGCCGCAGGTGATCAGGCGGATCTGCGAGTCGGTCGTGTTGCCGTACACGGCTTCGGTGGGGAACGTCTTCTTCGCGATCTGGTCCACCTTGGTCACCGTGAACGAGGCCTTCGACCCGTCCTTGCGGCCGATGACGACCTTGTCGCCCTTCTTCATCTCGTGCAGCCGCCAGAAAATGCCCTTCTGGTGGTTGCCGTCGATGTGGCCGAGGACGACCGCCGGTCCGACCTGGCCCGGTTTGGGCCCGAAGTGGTACCAGCCCGCCTGCAGCGGCTGGTCCACCGGCGGCACCTGGACGGTCTTGTCGTCGTTGAGGCCGAGCGGCACCAGCGACGAATGCGCGTCGATGCTGGGAACGTCGAGCGAGACCGGGTCCGCGACCTCCTGCGCGGCCGCCGCGGAACTCGCCGGGGCGGCGGCGGGCGGGGTGTCCGCCGAACCGCAGCCCAGCAGCGCGAAGTTCGCGACGAAAGCCAGCAGGAGCGCGAAAAGCCCGAACCGGGAACGCGTCACTTGGCGGTCACCGCGGCCAGCGTGCCGTCACCGGTCTCCGGCGCGCCGACCGGCACGACCTTGACCTGGCCGGGGCCCTCGGCGGGCGGGGTGCCCGGCTTGCTCGGCTGGGTGGTCGGCGGCGCGGTGGTGGGCGGGGTGGTCGGGTTGCCCGCGACCTTGGCGCAGGTGGCCGAGGCGAGGACGATGTCGCCCTTGCCGAGCGCGCCGGTGAGGTTGCCGCCGAGGAGCTTGATGTGCAGCGCGTTGACGGTGAGGCTGCCGTCGGAGCGCTTGATCTGCTCGTTGACGATCACCTGCAGCACGCCGTCGATGCCGAGCTTCTGGTTCGGCTTGGTCGACACCGGGAGCTTGCCGATCTTGCCGAGGTCGAGGCCGGCCAGCTCGGACGACGCGGTGATGCCGTCCGGGGTCGACTTGCACTCGGAGCTGATCACGCGGGCCGTGGGGGTGGTTCCGGCGAGCGGGGCGAGCACCGGGAGCGCGGCGTCGACGATCGAGGCCTTCGCGTCGACCGGGCCGTTGCTACCGTCCTGCTTCGCCGAGCTGCTGATGACCTTGGCCGTGACCAGGCCCTTCAGCGGCACGTTCACCACCTGCGCGGACTCCGGGCCCGCGGTCGAGGAGGGCGCGATCTTGCCGGTGTCGACCGTGATCCCCTGGTTGCCGAGCACGCCGGGCAGCAGCGAGACCGAGGCGGACGCGCCGTAGGCCGAGCCGGCGGGCGCCTCGGCGGCGAGCGCCGACGGGGCGACGGCGGTGGCGAGCAAAGCCAGCGCGGGAACGGCGACCGCTACGGTCCGTCCGCGCAGCAGGGCAGAACGCATGAATTGTCCTTCCGAACATCAAGAATGAAGCCGCCGCGTGGATCCCCGAATCCGCGCGTGACCGAGCACAACTGTCGGTCCCTGGCAGAGCGCGACATTATCAAGGCGCCCGGGAAACGCAAAGCAAGATCCGTCGCGCAGCGCGCCCGCCCGCCGGTTCCGGTGACCACAATTATCGCAATTTCACCACTAAAGAGTGATGTAACGCGGCGGGTTCTGCGGGATTTTCTCACGCTGAGCTACCGGAACCGAGGCCCCGATGGCGGATTGCCCCGCGCTCCACCCGTAGGGGTGATCCTTCGGAGGAGCAGCGCCGGGCACCTTGCGTAATGTGACCGCTACCGCACTTCTGCCGCGATTCCCGGTTCGCCAATTCGTCCCGCGCCCGCCGTCCGCGCGGGCGGAAATTGTCCACAATGGAATCAAGCGGAGCGGAACGAGCGAACGGGAAAAAGGGTACGATTTTCTTGCCCGGGGCGGTGACCAGCGGCGATGCGCGATTGTGGACAGTCCGAAAAGGACAACGGGCGCGTTGTGCGACTGCTCGACAGCGACGGCGGCCTGACAGAAAATCCCGTTCCGGTCCGGAAACACGGCGGGCGCGGCGAATGCGCTCCCCGCGAGGAGGCGGCCGTTCGCTGTCCAGGCTCAGTCAGCCGGACCGCGCAGCGTGAGGACGACGCGCAGGACATGCTCGACCGCCGACTCGAACATCGCGCCGCGCAGTTCGCCGCAGGTTTCGAGGTTGCGTGCGGCGAGGTCGAGCATGCGGTCCGGTCCGACGCGGCGGACGAGCAGCGCCGCGGCCTCCTCGAGGTCGAGGCTCGGGTTGTCGAGCCGGGTGAGGGCGAACTCGATGATGAGCTCTTCGTCGGTCACTCCGGCCAGGGTAGTCGCGAAACGGGGTTCAGCCCTCGTTCCGATAGCGGCCGTAGGGATAAGCCTCGACCAGGGTGACGCGCACGAGCGCGCCGCTGGGCACCTCGTACTCCCGCTGCTCCCCCGGCTTGGCTCCGTGCAGCGCGCGCCCGAGCGGCGAGTCCGGCGAGTAGACCTCGAGCCCGCCGCCGACCTCGTCGCGCGCGGCCAGCAGGAACGTTTCGACTCCGCCGTCGTCGTAGCGGACGGTCAGGACCATCCCGGGTTCGGCGATCCCGTCGTCGGGCGGGTCTTCGCCGACGACCGCGTTCTGCAGCAGGTCCTGGAGCTGGCGGATCCGCGCCTGCCGGTGCTGCCTTCGCTCGAACTGGTCGTCCCCGTCGAGGTCGGGTTCGCGGTGCAGGGCGGCGAGTTCCGCGGCGAGGCGGGCGTGCGCGTCGGCGGTCAGCCAGGGACGCGAGGAGGTCGTCGACATGAGAGGTGCCTTTCGGAGGGCGTCCGCGGGGGCCGGGCAAGCAGGAGGCGCCCAGCCCCCGCGGACTTTCGAGGAGTCCCGCGGCGGTCAGCGGGGCTCGGGCTCGGTGCGGCGGTCGAGCACGCCGGCGTCGGCGGCGAACCAGCCCGCGGCTTTCACCAGGATGTCTCTTTCGGTGCGCAGCAAGGCATTCTCCGCGCGGAGGAAGAGCAGTTCGGCGTGCTCGTCCCCGGTCAGCGGCGGCGGACCGGCGGGATCGGCGGACATCCGCGGGTCACCGCAGCGGGTCGAACGGCCGCAGCGCTTCCGGCTGCCTGCCGGTGACGATCTGCTCGGCGAGCAGCTTCCCGGTGACCGCGCCGTGGGACAGGCCCCACATGCCGTGCCCGCCCGCGACGTACATCCCCGGCGCGCCGGTCCGGCCGATCACCGGCCGCCCGTCGGCGCTGACCGGGCGCGAGCCGACCCAGACGTCGGTGCGCTGGTCCCAGCGCAGGCCCCTGAGCAGCGGCCGGGCCGAGGCGATGATCGCGTCGACGCGCGCCGGGTACAGCGGGTCGTCCGGCTTGCGGAACTCCATCGTCCCGGCCACCCGCAGCCCGCCTTGGTACGGCGTGCACGCGACCCGGATGTCGGGCAGGTACATCGGGCTCGGCACCGGCTCGTCGGTCGGCACGGTGAACGAGTACCCGCGTCCGGCGCGCACCGGAACGCGCACGCCCCACTTGCGCGCCAGCTCGCCCAGCCACGCGCCGGTGGCGAGCACGACGGCGTTGGCGTTGACGGTCTGGCCGTTCGCCGACAGCACGGTGTAGGCGTACTCGTGCCGGCGGATCGCGGCGACCTCGAACCGGTGCCGGATCGTGCCGCCGCGGCCGACCACGGCGCGGGCGAGCGATTCGACGAACCGGCCGGGGTCGACGTACCGCTGGCCGTCGATCCGGATGCCTGCCCCGATCCGGTCGGTGACCTGCGGGAAGTGCTCGCGCAGCTCCGGTCCGGCGAGCTGGGTCCAGGACACCTTCTGCCCGGCGTCGCCGAGCCGGTCCAGCTCCTTGACCAGCGTTTGCGCCTTCGCGGAAGTCTCGAACAGGGCGGTGATCGGCGCGTCGATCGTCGGCGCGTCCACGCCGTTCGCGGTCAGGACGTCGAAGGCTTCCAGGCATTCCTCGTTGAACGGCAGGTTCGCGCGCACCGCCCGGTTCCAGGACCGGTGGGTGCAGTTCGCCGCGAAACGCGCGAGGAACTGCCACAGCCGCGGGTCCGGGGTGGCCGGGACGTGCAGCGGAGCCTGCCGGTCGAGCAGGGTGCGCAGGCCGTAGCGCAGGACGGCGGGTTCGTTGAGCGGGATCGACAGCCCGGGCGAGAGCCAGCCCGCGTTGCCCCAGGAGGAGCCCGCGGCAATGCCCTCGCGGTCGACGACGGTCACCCGCACGCCGCGTTCCTGCAGGAACCAGGCGGTCGACAGGCCGACGATGCCCGCGCCGACCACGATCGCCGAACGCGGCCCGCCGTCCTTCCGGTCGAGATCGCCCATGTGTTCCTCCGCCGTTGCCGTGCCGCTGGTTGTGCTGATGCGGCCAGGATGGCTCGGATCCGGCGGGCGGTCTTTGTCGAGTTCGGCCAATCGGCTCGGGCCGGTTTGTCCGGAACGGTCAATCGCGCGGATCGGCGACGGCGAGTTCGATGATCATCGCGAGCCGTTTCGCGGGCAGGTCGAGCCGCAGCGGCGTCACGTCGGCCATCTTGCGCAGCCGGTAGCGGATGGTGTTGGGGTGCACGCCGAGCCGTTCGGCGGCTTCGGTGAGGTCGCCTTGGGTTTCGAGCCACGCGCGCAGGGTCGCGACGTAGCTGGTCGAGTTGGCCGCGTCGTGCCGGGCCAGATCCGCGATCGGACCGCGTGCCGGGGCTCGTCCCGCGGCCGCGGCGGCGCGCAGGCGGAGGATCAGGATGTCGTCCCAGGATTCGTCGTACGCGACGGTCGCGCCGGGTTTCGGGCGGACGTCGTGCAGCGCCAGGCATTCGTCGGATTCCCGCCTGCTGGCGGGCAATTCCGCGGTGGACGCGGGTGCGCCGATCCCCGCCGCGACCGTGACCTGCGCGGGCAACGCGTCGCGGATCCCGTCGATCCACGCGCGTGCGGTTTCGACGTCCTCGCCGGGCAGAACGGTGTAGACGGTGTTGCTGAACAGCGTGCTCCGGCCCGGCCGCGACCAGCCGAAACCGGTGGTCGCGCGCTCGAACGCGAGCAGCAGCGCGGCGTGCCGCTCGTCGGCGATGTGCGCTTGAAGCGCGACCACGCGGAACCGGCCGGGCGGCAAACCGAGCCTGCTCAACACGGCCGCCGCGTCCGGGGTGCCTTCCAGCAGCCGGATCACCAGGTCCGACTCGACCTGCCGTTCTAGATCCGCGCTGGCCCGGGACCGCAGCAAATGGAGTCCGACCGTGCGGGAACTGTCGTGCAGGACCGCGCGCCGGACATCGGACAGCGGCTCCTCGCACTCGACCCAGATCGAGCCGAGCGTCTCGCGCCCGGCTCGGACCGCGACGACCATGCGTCCGGTGAACCCGTGCTCGGGATCGGCCTCGACGAACAACGGCTCGTCCGAAACGGCGAGATGCGCGAACACGCCGCGGCTCTCGAACAGCTCGCGCACGTGGTCCGGCACCCGCCGCCCGAGGATCGTCTCCAGCCGTACGCGGTCCGCGCCCTGCTGACGGCTGGAGTATGCGAGCACGCGCGACAGCTGGTCCTCGATGGTGACCGCGCTGCCGAGCGCGTCGGCGAGGCTGTCGGCCAGCGCGAACAAGTCGGTCGGCCCGCGACCGGATTCCGTCTCGCGGCCTTCGAGGACCAGGCCGTAGACCACGCCCGCGAGCTGTCCCCACGACACTTCCGGGTCCACGAGCAGCACCGCGACCCGGCCGTCCTCCGCCTTGGCCACCGCGTCCGGCCCCGGCGGCGTCGCCCCGCGCACCAACACGACCGACGCCCGCGCCGTGGCGGCGCGTTCGACGGCTTCGAGCACCGAATCGACGCCGACCGCGAGGTACACGTCGCCGCGCAACCCGCGCGGGTCGGCGGGGTCGTCCATCACCACGTCCCGAAGCGCCACCTCGCGCGCGACGGGACAGCAGCACAACCGCGCGCCGTACCCACCGAGGACGTTGACGAGCCGATCCAGCGTGACCATGCCCCTGTTCATACCTGACGCGGCGCGGCGGGAGCCGTATCGTGCAGGTTCATGCGGGCGCGGGTCGAGGACGTGCACGAGCTGGCGCTGGGGATGCCCCACGTCACGGTGGTGCGCGGCTCGCGGGAAAACCCGGTCTACCAGGTCGGCGGCAAATCGTTCGTGTTCTTCCGGACGCCGCGGCCGGACGCGTTCGACCCGGAGACCGGGCAGCGGTATCCGGACGTGATCGTGTTCTGGGTGCCGTCCGAATCGGACAAGCAGGCGCTGGTCCAGGACCCGGACAGCCCGTTTTTCACCACTCCGCACTTCGACGGCCACCTGTCGGTGCTGATCCGCGCCGCCCATCTCGGCTCCTTGACGCGGCAGGAGCTGAGCGAGGTGATCGAGGACGCCTGGCTGTCGCGAGCGTCGCCGCGCCGGCGCGAAGCGTGGCTGGCCGGTCGTCCGGCTCGGTAAGCGATCAGGAATCAAGAAGCGCCGGGGCGGGCGCCGGACTTAGCGTTTACGGCATGACTTCCTTCGACTTCGTCACCCTGGACGTTCCCGATGTCGCCGCCGCCGAGCGCTTCTACACCGCCGCGTTCGATCTGGGCGACCGCCTCCGCTTCCGGCAGGCCGCAGCGCCGAGCACCGGTTTCCGCGGATTTACCTTGTCGCTCACCGTTTCCCAACCCGCCAACGCCGTCGCCTACCTGGACGCGGCCCTCGCCGCGGGCGCCACTTCGCTGAAGCCGGCCGCCAAGTCGCTGTGGGGTTTCGGCGGGGTGGTGCAGGCTCCGGACGGGGCGATCTGGAAGGTCGCGACCTCCACGAAGAAGGACTCCGGCGCGGGGGTTCGGGAGTACGACCAGATGGTCTTGCTGCTGGGCGCGTCGGATGTGGCGGCGACCAAGCAGTTCTACGTCTCGCACGGGCTCGCGGTGGGCAAGAGCTACGGGCGCAAGTACGTGGAATTCGAGACGAGCCCCATCAAGCTGGCCCTCTACGGACGGAAGGCCCTGGCGAAGGACGCCGGGGCCCGGAGGAGGGGTCGGGTTCGCACCTGCTGACCATCGGCGGGAGTGCCGGGAAAATCACGGACCCGGACGGTTTCGCTTGGGAGACTTCGGTTCTCGCCGGCTGACGGGCCGGGTGGATCCGTCGAGGCCCGCTCGACGGATCCGGCCCGCTAGCCTGGCTGGTTGACGAAGTTTTCGAACTGCTTGAGGACCAGCTCGAAAGAGGACGGGTCGCAGGCTCCGCGGAATTTCGTGCCATCCGACCGGCATTGTGCCCAGCGGCCGGCGTCGCCCTCGAAGTCGTACAGCTCCATGAGCCGCCCGGCGAGATCGGTGTCCGCCAGATCGATTTCGAGGGACCAGCCCGGGTTGTCCAAGGTGGACAGCTCGACGCCGAACGCGTGCTCCCATTCCTCGTCGCACTGCTCGGCATACCAGTCCAGCAGGAACTGGAAACTCTCTCCCAAAGCCACCGGAAACCCCTCGGCTCAAGCACTTCTTCGCCGCCCTGGCGACAACGCCGAGTTTGCCGCACTCCCCGCCGGGAGACCACCGAGTTATCGCGCCCCGTCCTCCGGGCAATAACCGGAGCACAGCAACACCATCCGCGAAAACCGTCCCTCCGCGTCGTCGTCCACGTATGCCTGCTGTTCCACCGCGAACCATCCCTCGCCGAGCCGTTCCGCACGCACTCGTGCTCGCCAGCGCAGGTGCAGCCGCGGGCCGACCCGGTCCACCTCGCCCTCGGCGAGTTCGAAGTCGTCGACCTCGCCGAACCAGCGGGTGAACGCGGCGGTGATCTCGGCCGGTCCGTGGAACTCGCGCAATCCCGGCGGCAGCAAGGCGGTCAGCCGCACCGCACTGTCCATTGCGGACTCCATCCGCGCGAAGTCCTGTCTGCTCAATGCTTCGATGAAGGCACCCGCTTTGGAGATGCGGGAGGCCTGGAGTTGTGTGGTCATGCCTCAGGTTTACGACGCCGGACACGGCCAGGGATCGGGTAACTGCCCGATCTTTCACCCGGTCAGCCCGCGGCGCATCGCGACCAGCGCGGCCTGCGTCCGAGTGGTCACCCCGAGTTTCGCGTAGATGTGCTCCAGATGCGTCGAAACCGTCTTGCGCGAGACCGTCAGCGCAGCGGCGATTTCCGGGTTCGACAACCCTTGCGCCAGCTGCAGCAAAACCTCCACCTCCCGCCCGGTCAACCCGCCCGAGGTACGACGCACCCGCCGGCCCGCTGCTGCCAGAACCGCGTTCACCGCGTCGGGATCGAGACGCCCGGCGCGCGCTTCGGCGGTGAGTTGCCGGGCCGTCGCGTCGGGGGCGAGCGGGGCGCGGTGCGGACGCGGTTCGCCGAGCGCGTGGTAGACGTCGGCGGCGGCGAGGACCCGGGACGTCATCGGCAGGGCGTCGGCGGAAAGTCCGTGCGGGTAACCGGAACCGTCGAGGCGTTCGTGGTGCTGGGCCGCGCAGCGGGCGACCGCGGCGAGGCCGGGCATTCCGGCGAGCATCCGTTCGGTCAGGTACGGATGGGTGCGGGCGCGTTCGGCCTGCGCGAGCGACCACGGCCGGGTCGCGTTCCAGATCGCGCTCGGGACGCCGATCATCCCGATGTCGTGCACCCAGCCCGCGCGGCGGACCAGCCAGACGTCCGCTGCGGGGAGGCCGAGCCGGGTCGCGCCGTCCGCGGCCAGCGCGGCCACTCCGCGCGAATGCCCCAGCCGGGGCGGGGATTTGAGGTCGGCGAAATCGGCGAACGCCTGCAGGGCGCGGTCGAGTTCGTCCTCCGACAGCCGGGCGCCGAGCCCCGGGTCGAGCGCGATCACCTCGTCCCACGCCTGGATCCGGTCCAGCCCGGCCAGGATGTCGCCGCGGTGGTTCAGGAAGCAGTCGACCAAGGCCGGGTCGAACTGGGTGCCGCGGCGTTCCCGGGCGACGGTGACCGCGCCGTCGACGCCCGCGGTGTCGTGGAAGGCCTCGACGTTGTCGGCGAGCTGCACCAGCCGGATCGCCGGGTCGAGGTCCGCGCCGCCCGCGTCGCCGGGGACGCCGCGGCCGTCCCAGCGTTCGAAGGACTGCAGAAGCGGACGGCGCACGTCCTCGCCGAGGTCGAGCCGTCCGGCCAGTTCGCTCGCGCTCTGGCAATGCGCCTGCATGACCTGCTGCACCGACCGGCCCGCCGTCGCGAGGAATTGGCCGACGAGCGCGGCGCGGCGGAGTCGCGGACCGCCGCGGCCGAGGTGCCGCAAGACGAACATCGCCATAGCGACGCCGGCGAGGTCGCCGTCGTGGCTATCGGCGTACAGCTCGGTCTCGTCGCCGAACAACGCGGCCAGCTCGCTCGTGTCGGCGGCGCAGCCGACCCAGGTCAGCAACGACGTGTAGTAAGCCGCCGCGCGCACGTGGTCGTCCGCGCCTGCCGCGTCGGCCAGTCGCAGGGCGATCACGGTCTGGCGCAGCACGCGCTCCATCGGGCGGCCCATGCCGAGATCGGCCACCAGCGACAGGGTGGCGACCAATTCGGACAACCGCACGGGTGCGGCGTTGTTCACCTCGGGAAGGTCGCGGCGGAAAGACCCGGTGTTACGCCGGACGGCGCCGTCCCGACTTCCAGGCAGAGTCCGGAGGTGCGCGATGGCGACCGAAGTTCCGACGTTCTGCCCGCTGTGCGTGTCGAGGTGCGGGGCCACCGCGACGGTCGAGGACGGGCGGTTGCTCGCGCTCCGCCCGCTGCCCGGCCATCCGACCGGCGCCGCGATCTGTGTCAAGGGCAAGGCCGCGCCGGAGATCGTCGCGCATCCGGACCGGCTGCTGCATCCCCTGCGCCGCACCGCCCCGAAAGACGCGGCCGATCCGGGCTGGGAGCGCGTCAGCTGGGACGAGGCGCTGGCGACAATCGCGTCCCGGCTGACCGCGATCGCGGAGGAATCGGGTCCGGAAGCGGTGGTGTTCGGCAGTGCCTCGCCGTCGACGTCGGCGATGTCGGACACCATCGAATGGCTGACCCGGCTCCGGCGCGCCTTCGGCAGCCCCAACTTCGCCGTCTACATGGAACTCTGCGGCTGGGGTCGGCACCTCGGCACGCTCTACACCTGGGGCGAGCCCGTCCCCGGCGCTTACCTGCCCGATCTCGAGCACGCACAATGCATCCTCTACTGGGGCTACAACCCGTCGGTCTCGCGGCTCGCACACGCCACCGCGACCACCGCCGCACTGCGCCGCGGGGCCAAGCTCGTCGTGGTCGACCCCCGTCGCGCCGGATTGGCCAGCAAGGCCGACCAATGGCTGCGCGTCCGCCCGGGAACGGACGCGGCGCTGGCGTTGTCGCTCACCCACGTGATGATCGAGAACGGTTGGTACGACAAAGAATTCGTCGATCGGTGGACCAACGCGCCGAAACCGGTCGGCGACTCCCGGCGGGTCTGGGACTTGATCGTCGAGGAGTGCGCTCAGTACCCGCCCGAGGCCGCGCAAGAGATCACCGGCGTGCCCGCGGAGCAGATCGTCGCGACGGCCCGGCTGCTGTGGGAACAACGCCCGGTCGCGTTCTACACCTGGAGCGGATTGGAGCAGCACAGCAACGCGACGCAGACCGTGCGCGCCATCGGCCAGCTCTACGCGCTCACCGGATGCATCGACGCGCCCGGCGGAAATGTGCTGTTCACGCCCGTGCCGACCAATCCGGTCGACGGCCGGGAACTGCTGGCCCCCGAACAGCGCGCCAAGACGATCGGCGGGCAGGAGCGTCCGCTCGGCCCGGCCAGATTCGAGTTCGTCACCGGGGAGGACTTCTACCGCGCGGCGCTCGACGGCGTGCCCTACCGGGCTCGGGCGCTGGTCAACTTCGGCGGCAACTTGGTCATGGCCCACGGGGACAGCGCACGAGGCCGGGACGCGCTCCGTGCGCTGGATTTCTTTGTCCACACGGATTTGTTCCTCAACCCGACCGCGCAACAGGCGGACCTCGTGCTGCCCGCGGCGAGCGCCTGGGAAGCGGAAGCGCTGCGGGTCGGTTTCGAGACCAGCCAGGCCGCGCAGTCGACTGTCCAATTGCGACCGCAGCTCGTCGCGGCCCGCGGGGAATCCCGGTCGGATCTGCGGATCATCTTCGATCTCGCCCTCGCGCTCGGGCTGGAGCACCAGTTCTTCCACGGGGACATCGAGTCTGCCTGGAGGCACCAGCTCGCGCCCAGCGGCATCACGCTCGACCAGCTGCGGGCCGCACCGGAAGGCATCCGGCTGCCGCTGGAAACCGTGCACCGCAAGTACGAACAACGCGGCTTCCGAACACCGTCCGGACTTGTCGAGCTGTACTCGGAACCCTTGCTGGAACACGGATGTCCGCCGCTGCCGACCTTCACCGAACCGTCGATCAGCCCGCTGTCCCGGCCGGATCTGGCGACGCGCTACCCGTTGATCCTCACCTGCGCGAAATCGCTGTTCTTCTGCGAAACCCAGCACCGGGAGATCCCCAGCCTGCGCAAATCCGCGCCCGACCCCGCCGTCGAACTGCATCCCGAAACCGCCGCCGCCCGAGGCATCGCCGCCGGGGATTGGGTTCGGCTGGAGACGCCGCTGGGCAGCGTCCGCGCGAAGGCGAGGTTCAACGTCAACCTGCGCCCGGACGTCGTATGCGGACAGCACGGCTGGTGGCAGCCCGCCGACGCGCTCGGCCAGCCCGGCTACCCGCCGTTCGGCGACGGCAGCGCGAACCTCAATCTCGTGCTGAGCCAAGGGCCGAGCGACCCGATCAGCGGGAGTTCGCCGCTGCGCGCTTCCCTTTGCGAGATCTCGAAAGCGCGTCCAGACTGACGTCGACTATCGCGCGCAGCTGCTCCGGACTCGCCCCCGCCCGGCTCATCACGGCCAACGACTGGTTGACCGCCGCGAGGTGCACAGCGAAGTCATCGGCACCAGGCAGCTTCGCGGCACGCAAGGCGGTCCGCAGCCGCGCTTGCTGAAGGCCGAGCGCTTCCGTCGCGCGCGCGGCGATGTCCGCGCTCAGCACCGGTATCGCCATCGCGGTCTGCGCGACCAAGCATCCGTCCGGCACATCGGGGTCGGCGATGCGCTGCAGGGTGACTTCGAAGAACTCCCGCACCGCCCGCACCGGATCCTCGGCCGCGCTTGCCAGGGCCTGGTCGTACTTGTCGCCGTAACGCACGGCGTAGCGCTCCAGACAGCGCAGATACAGCGCGTCCTTGTCGCCGAGCGAGGCGTAGATGGAGCTGCGGTTCAGCCCGGTCGCCTTGGAGAGGTCGTCCAGCGAGGTGGCGGAGTACCCCGCTCGCCAGAACTGGACCATCGCCGCGTCGAGCACGACGTCCATCTCGAACTGCTTCTTCCCGGCCATGTGCCCAGGATAACTCATCTTGAACTGTTCGGTTCAAGATGAGTTAGGCTCGAGTCATGAACCCGTTCCCCGAACTGCCGCTGCCCGACCTCGCCGGATTCGCCCACCGCTGGGTCGACGGGATCCACGCCGTGGAAGGCGGGCGGCCGGACGGCCCCGCCGTCGTCCTGCTCGCCGGCTTCCCGCAGACCTGGTGGGCCTGGCGCAAAGCGATGCCCGCCCTGGCCGAACGATTCCGCGTGCTCGCGATCGATCTGCCCGGCCAAGGCCACTCCGTCCGTCCGCACGACAGCTATGACACCCACACCGTCGCCTCGCGCGTTCAGGCCACGGTCACTGCGCTCGGCGTGCCGAAGTACTGGCTCGTCGCCCACGACATCGGTGCCTGGGTCGCTTTCTCGCTGGCGCTTGCGCACGAAGACCGCTTGCACGGGGTCGCACTGCTCGACGCAGGCATCCCCGGAATCACCCTCCCCGACTCCATCCCCACCGACCCCGACCGAGCCTGGAAGACCTGGCACTTCGCGTTCCACCTGGTGCCCGAACTTCCCGAAACCCTGCTCACCGGCCGCGAACGCGAGTACGTCGACTGGTTCTTGAAGGCCAAAGCCCTATCCCCGTTCGACAGCGCGGAAACCGACCACTACGCCGCCGCACTCGCCGCCGAGGGCGGCCTGCGAGCGTCTCTCGCCTACTACCGAGATGCCGCGGAATCAGCGCGCAAGAACCGGAATGCTTTAGACCGGCAGCACTTGACCATCCCAGTACTGGGAATCTCCAGCTCCCACGGCTCGATCCCCGACATGGCCGCTTCCCTCCGCCCGTGGGCGGACAAGGTGACCGGCACCGTGATCCCCGACGCCGGACACTTCATCCCCGACGAACAACCCGCAGCGGTCGTCGAGGCAGTGACCGCATTCATCGACCACGCGGGATAACGCGACGTCGGATTTGCGCCAGCGACAGCGTCCTCGCGCCGAAAGACTGGCGGCCATGATTCTCGGCCGTTTTCTTGCCGCCAGCTCGGAATTCGACCGGCGGCTGTCGTCCGTCCGCCCCGAACAGTGGACCGCCCCGACGCCGTGCGCGGAATGGAACGTGCGGCAGCTCGTCAACCACATGGTCCGGGGAAATCTCAACTACGTCGACCTCCTGGCCGGAGGCACCCGGGAGCAGTTCCTGCACATGCGCGACGCAGACGCTCTGGGCGACGACCCGTTTGCCGCATACCCCGCATCGGTGCGACTGGTCGCCGACGCCTTCGGCCGCCCCGGCGCTCTGGAGCAGGTGCTCGACTACCCGTTGGGCAAGGTGACCGGCCATCAAGCGCTGGCCGTGCGAGCTACGGATTCCGCCGTCCACGCCTGGGACCTGGCGCAAGCGCTGGGTGTCGACGACCGCCTCGACCCGGCGCTGGTCGCGTGGATCAGCGAGAACCTGGAAATGATCTACGCCGGGTTGGCGGAATCTCCGGTGGCTGCCGATACGACGCATCGGTTCTTTGCCGAGCCGGGGGTGCTCAGCGAACCAGCTTCGCTACAGGAGCGGCTGCTGCACTTGATGGGCCGGAACCCCGGATGGCAGCGGGACTGACCTCCGCCCGCGCTCATCGCGACCTCCAGCGTTGCGCGCGGGTTCCTTGACACGTTTTAGGGAGTATCCTCTAATTGGTTTTAGAGAGTACTCGCTAACTGGAGGGTTCACGTCATGGTGCGCAACGTCCACAGCCGAGTGATCGCAGCCGACGTTCAGGCAGTGGGCAGCCTGCTCGACACCTTGGCGACCGACGACGACCGCCTGTGGCCGGTCGACCGATGGCCCGCGATGCGGTTCGACCGGCCGCTGGGCGTCGACGCCTCAGGCGGCCACGGACCGATCCGCTACACCTGCGTGAAGCACGTTCCCCAGCGTGAGGTGGTGTTCCGGTTCCGCCGCCCACACGGTTTCGACGGGACGCATGGTTTCGCGGTGGAAGAAATGGACGCCACGCATACCCGCTTGACGCATGAACTGGTCATGCGCGTGCGCGGCAAGGACAAGCTCGCCTGGTCACTCATGTGGCGGTGGCTGCATGATGCCCTGCTGGAGGACTCCCTCGATCTCGCGGAAACCGCCTTGGTTCCGGGCACGGCACCGCGAAGCCGCCACAGCGGATACGTTCGCTTTCTGCGTGGACTGGTGCACAGCGCCGAGGTTCGCCGGGCCAAGGCTCACTAGACCGGGCTCAACGGCTTGCAGTTCACGGTTCCGGTGACGCGGTAAGCGACGCTCGCGCTCTCCTGAGCGCTGGCCTGGACGGCCCGCCTCACTCGATGTGCGACGCGGCCTCCGCGAGCAGCCCGCGCAGCCACGTGTGGCCGGAGTCCGCGTCGTGCATCGGATGCCACCAGAACGCCTCGACGATCGGTATCGCATCGAAGGGCGGGTCGACGATCCGCACGCCGAGTGCCCCGGCGAGATCCCGGGCGAGTCTTTGCTGCATGAACGCGATTCCCCCGCCGCGGCGAACCAGATGCGGCATCGCCAGGAACGAATCGGCGATCGCGCAGACCCGCGGCACAACGCCCAGCAGTTCCATCTGCCGCCACGCGGGTGCTCGTCCGAGCGGGTCGCCGAACGTGGTGACCCATGGAAGCCGCGACAGGTCCGTCATCGTCAATTGCTCGCCGACGTCCGGGTTGTCGGCCGCGACCACGCAGACCCAGCGGTCTCGGAACAGGTCCAGCGAGCGCGGCAGGTCGAGGTAGCCGTGCGGCATGAGGATTCCGTCCACGGTGCGGGCGAACTCCCCGTCGCGACCGAGCACTTCGGCGGTGACCGGGCTGAAGCGGACGCTCACGTTCGGCGCGCGTTCTTCGAGCAACGCGACGAGCCGTGCTCCGGCGACGGTTATCCCGAAATCCGAGGACACGATGGTGAACACGCGGTCGGAGCCCGCCGGATCGAACTCCGACTGCGCCGAGAACACCCGCTCGACCGCCGCGACCGCGACGCTCACCAACGGCTGCAACTGTTCGGCGAACGGGGTGAGCCGATAGTGGTTGCCGACGCGGGTGAGCAACTCGTCGCCGAAGTGGCGGCGCAGCTTGGCCAGCGCGGCCGACAGCGTGGGCTGCGTGCGGGCGAGCCGAGCGGCGGCACCGGTGACGGTTCGCTCGGTCAGCAACCCGTGAAGCGCGTACAGGTGATTGTTGTCGAGGCCGTGTAGCCGCTTCTCAGGCCGCATAGATCAGGACGATACTGCTCATGGGGAGTATGCAGTTCCTTTAGGGTCCTTGTGCGCGCAGGCTGGCACCATGCCCGATGCCTGGATCGACGTACACGCCCACTACACCCCGCCGACCACCCCCGAACAGCGGCAGACGGCCTGGCGGGCCATGCGCGACGCCTGTTTCCTGGCCCCGGAGCCCTACCACTGGACCGTCGAGCGGACGCTTGAGCAGATGGACCGGACCGGCATCGGCATCGGCATGCAGATGCTGAGCAACCAGCCCGCCACGAGCGCGGCACTGCGCGTGTCCAATGACTACGGTGCCGACCTGGTGCGGCGGTATCCCGACCGCTTCGGCCTGCTCGCCGCCCTGCCCACCGACGACATAGCCGCGACGATGGCCGAACTCGACCGAGCGGCAGACCTGGGTGCCGACGGCTTCGCGGTGACGTGCCGACGCAACGGCGTGTACCTCAGCGACCCGAGCCTGGAGCCGATGTGGGCGGAGCTGGATCGCCGTCGTGCCGCGGTGTTCGCGCATCCCGATGCGTACGCCGACGGTGTGCAGGGCCGGCCGGCCCCGTTGCTGGAGGTGGGTTTCGAGACCACGCGGACGATTGTCGACCTGCTGTACGCGGGCGTGTTTCGCAAATACCCGAACGTAAAACTGATCGTCGCGCATTGCGGCGGCGGAGGCGCACTCCCCGCCATGTCGGGCCGGCTCGGCCTGCTTGGCGCCGAGGCCTGGGTCCCCAACCCGAACAGCCTGAGCACCGACGAAATCCGCGCCCAGCTGCGGCGGCTCTACCTCGACACCGCGGCGACCGGGTTCCCGTCCTGCCTGACGGCGGCTCTCACGATGACCACGCCGGACCACCTCGTCTACGGCTCGGATTCCGGCGTGCCTTGTAGCACCGAGGAAACGATCGACGCGAGCCGGAAATCCCTGCTCGAATTCGACGGCCTGACAATGCGGCAGCGTCAGGACATCGGCCGCAACGCCACCGCCCTGTTCCCCCGCGCCGCGGCCCGCCTCGACGGCAGCTGACCGAAGCGGTCAGCGGGCGAGCCACGGAGCGAGCAGCTTCTCCAGATCAGCATCCGAGAGCGCCCGCGGTCCGCCGTGGAACTCGTGCCACCGCGTGGCGTCGCGTGCGGAGGTGTACTCGACGTCGAAAGCGCGCATCAGGACGTACATGAAGCTTCCCGAATCAAACCGCTCGCCCAGCAGCGTACGAGCCGTCCGGGCCACGTCCACCGCGGTCTGGGGGCCGTTGACCTCAGCCAGTTTCAGTTCCTCAGCCGCCGGATCGAGCAGGCTCGGCGCACACAACAAGACAACTACTCCACTCTGAACTATTCGCTCAACCTTCGGCAGCCAACTGGCCACACGCCGCCGCGATGTCCTGACCGCGGGTATCCCGCACCGTGCACGCCACCCCGCCGGCATTCACCAGCCGCACGAACTCCCGCTCCACCGGCTTCGGCGACGCGTCCCACTTCGAACCCGGCGTCGGGTTCAACGGGATCACGTTCACATGCACCAACTGACCCAAGTGCTTCCGCAACCGCTTCGCCAGCAGCTCCGCCCGCCACGGCTGGTCGTTGATGTCGCGGATCAACGCGTACTCGATCGACACCCGCCGACCCGAGGTATCCGCGTAGTACCGGGCCGCCGAAAGCACCTCGTCCACCGACCACCGGTTGTTCACCGGCACCAGCGTGTCCCGCAGCTCGTCGTCCGGCGTGTGCAGCGACACCGCCAACCGGACCTGCATCTTCTCGTCCGCCAGCTTCCGGATCGCCGGAGCCAAACCCACCGTCGACACCGTCACCGAACGCTGACCAATCCCCAACCCCGCAGGCGACGGGTCAGTGATCCGCCGCACCGCCGCCACCACGCGCTTGTAATTCGCCAGCGGCTCGCCCATGCCCATGAAGACGATGTTCGACAGCCGACCTGGGCCGCCGGGCATGGAGCCATCGCGCATGACCGCGGCGGCGTCGCGGACCTGGTCCACGATTTCCGCGGTCGAGAGGTTGCGGTCGAGGCCGCCCTGGCCGGTCGCGCAGAACGGGCACGCCATGCCGCAGCCGGCCTGGCTCGAGATGCACAGCGTGGCGCGGTCCGGGTAGCGCATGAGGACGCTTTCCAGCAGCGTCCCGTCGTGCGCGCGCCACAGGGTCTTGCGGGTCGCGCCGCCGTCCGCGGCCAGTGCGCGCACCTCGGTGAGCAGCGGCGGCATCAGATCGGCGACCAGCTTCTCGCGCGAGGCGGCCGGGATGTCGGTCATCTCCGCCGGGTCGACGGTGAGCCGCGAAAAGTAGTGGTTCGACAGCTGCTTGGCGCGGAACGCCTTCTCCCCCAGCTCGACGACGGCCTCCGCTCGCTCGGCCACCGTGAGGTCGGCGAGATGGCGCGGCGGCAGGCCGCGCTTGGGCGCGTCGAAAACAAGAGGAAGGGCAGTCATGACCGATCAAGTGTCTCATACGCGCGAACCCGGCGCTCCTCCCCCTCGGACACCGGCGCGCGGACCGGGCCGGAGAAGGAGCGCGGGGTCGCCGGAACGGCGGGCGACGAACGACGGGCGCGGTTCAACGGAAAAACACCCTACGAAAGTCGGATTGCCGAATGCTTTCCGGAGTGAATTCCCATATAATCGACGCCGGACGCGCATATAATCGACCGGCGTAGAAATATCCGCCGCAGCGCTTCGGCCACGGAATACCGCCGTTAGTCGGTAGTCTCCGCAAACTTCGCGCGCGTACCGTCCGGGACGTCTCACCCCTTTCCCCACCGGTCCGGGAATTCCCCGGCCCGGCCGGGCTTCCCCGTTGGAGGATCCCGTGAAAGTGCGTTCTTCGATGCTGCGCGGAATAGCCGCGGTCGCCACCGCGGCGGCGGCCGCGCTCTCCGTTCCGGCCGCCGCGGTCGCGGGCGAAACGAACATCTCGATGCAGGCCCAGCAGAAAGACCAGTGGTGCTGGGACGCCAGCGGCAACACCATCGCCGCGTTCTGGGGCTATTCCCTGACCCAGACCCGGTTCTGCCAGATCGCGCACAACGAATCCGGCAGCGACTGCGCCAACAACCAGGGCTACCTGAGCGACCAGCAAAGAGTTTTCCGCTACCTCGGGTTCCGCAACATCGGCACCTACAATTCCAACGGCTACCGGCTCTCGTTCTCCGGCATCAGGAACCAGATCGACGCCGGACAGCCCATCGGCACCCGGATCGGCTGGACTTCCGGCGGCGGCCACATGCACGTCCTCTACGGCTACGACGACTCCGACGGGAACGTCGTCGAATACGGCGACCCGTGGCCGTCGAACAACCGCTACAACTCCATGGACTACAGCTACTACGTCTCGAACAACCAATTCTCCTGGACCCACACCGTCTACGGAATGGTGGGCTGACTCATGCTGCGAACCGTCCTCCGCGCCACCGTCGCGTCCGGAGCCATCGCGGCGGCCGTCCTCGCCGCGAACCCGGCGTCGGCCGCCGAATCGCCGGCCGGACCGTCCCCCTCGGACACCGCCGCGATCTCCGGCCTGCTCGCCAGCCCGGGCACCGCCGCCCGCCTCGCGCACACGAAGTTCCCCGGCGCGGCGCCGGCGGCCGCGCACGCCACCCGCGCCGCGGCCGAGGCCAACACCCAAATCCCGGTCTACGAACCGACCGCGGCCTTCATCAAGGGTGAATCCGACGTCCCGGCCGCGCTGGCCTACGTCGCTTCGCCGGCCCACCTCGCCGACGGCCGCGCCGCGACCGTCTGGGCGCAGCCGAGCCAGGCCGGGTGGAAGGTCGTCAACGTCGCCTCCGGCAACGACGAACAGGTCCACGCGGCGGCCGCGCACGGCGGCTACCTGCTGCACGAACCGCAGGTCAACGCCTGGTATTCGGTCAAGGGCGACACCGTGACGGTCCTCGACGGCGCAGTCTCCGGCGTCCCGGCGGGCACCCGCGTCACGCTCGCCGCGTACCGAGCCGAACTGCAGAAACGCTACGGCGACAAGCTGCCCGGCTCGACCTACGACAAGACCGGCGCGGGCGGCGGCTACGCCGTCACCGCTCCGGACACCAGCGGGGACGGAAGCCCGGCCATCGCGCTCGCCGTCGGCGGGGCGGCCGCGGCAGCCGCGGGCGGCGCGTTCCTCCTGCGCCGTCGTTCCCAGCACAGCGAGTGACCGCTCGGCGGCAGGGGTCCGCCCCTGCCGCCGATCATTCGCCGCCGTCGAGAGACGCGGCCCATCGATCTGCCCACGACACCAGCGGCCGCAGCGCGTCGAACGCCTCGCGGCCGAGCGTCGTGAGCGCGTAATGCGATTCGTCGGTCTGCCGCACCAAACCGGCCTCACCGAGTTCGACCAAGCGCTGCCGCAGCACGCTTGAAGACATCCCGTCGCACCGTTGCTGCAGCGCCCGAAAGCCCAGCGTGTCGACCTGCAGTTCCCACACGATCCGCAGGCACCACCGCCGTCCGAAAAGGTCGAGCGCGGCCATCAGCGGACGGCCGGTCGTGGAGCCCCGGACCGGCTGCCCCGGCTTCGGCGTCGCCATCCGAATCTCCTTGTGCTTCGATTTCCGAAACACTAGCATCGGCCGCCATGATTCGATTTCCGAAGCAGGTGTGCGAGACGCTCGGCATCGCCGTGCCGATCGCGCAGGCCCCGATCGGCTCGGCGGCGACCCCGGCGCTCGCCGCCGCGGTCTCGAACGCGGGCGGCCTCGGGACCCTCGCGCTCACCTGGACCGACCCGGACGAGGCGGTCCGCCGGATCCGCGAGGTGCGCCGCCGCACGGACCGCCCGTTCGCGGTCAACCTCGTGCTCGACTTCCCCATCGACGACGTGGTCGACGCCTGCCTCGCCGAGGAAGTCCCGATCATTTCGACCTTCTGGGGCGACCCGGCCAAGGTCGCCGCGCGCGTGAAAAACGCGCAGCTGATCCACACCGCCGGCTCGGTCGCCGAAGCGCGACGCGCGGCGGAGGCAGGCGTCGACGTCGTGGTCGCGCAGGGCTGGGAAGCGGGCGGCCACGTCCGCGGCCAAGCGTCGACGCTCGTGCTGGTGCCCGCCGTCGTGGACGCGGTCGCCCCGATTCCCGTGCTCGCCGCCGGCGGAATCGCCGACCGCCGCGGACTTGCCGCAGTACTCGCTCTCGGCGCACAAGGCGGTTGGCTGGGCACCCGATTCCTGACCGCGACCGAGGCGGCAACCCACGATTCCTACCGCCAAGCCGTGCTCGCCGCAAAACTCGAGGACGCCATCCACACCCGCTGTTTCGACGGCGGCTGGCCCGACGCGCCGCACCGCGCCTTGCGCAATTCGACGCTCACGCAATGGGAAGCCGCGGGCGAACCGCGTACGGACCGCCCCGGCGAAGGCGACGTCGTAGCAACTGATGCGGTCGGGAACCCGTGGCACCGCTACGACGACATGATTCCGGTGCCGGGAATGACCGGAGACCTCGAAGCCCTGGCGCACTACGCCGGTCAGTCCGCGGGTTTGGTCCGAAACATCGCTCCGGCGGCGCAGATCGTCGCGGATCTCGTCGGCTAGCCCTGCTCCACCATCGGCGGAAGCTCGACCGGCTGCCGCAGCGCGTCGAGCACCGCGTTCACCGCCGCCGGGCGCGGCGATCCCCGCCGGGTGACCGCGACGATCGTGCGCGTCACCGGTGTCGCCAGTGCTTTCGTCGCGACCCGGTACCGCGGGTCCACCGCCAGCCCGGGCAGCAACGCGATCGACAACCCGGCCTCGACGTGCTGCAACGTCATCAGGTAGTTGCTGAACCGGCACGCCACGCGCGGCTCGAACCCCGATTCGCGGCAGAGCCGCAGCGTCAGATTCGCCATGTAGGACGGGGGAATGTCGAGCGCCCACGGTTCGTCCGCGTACTCCGCGAGCACCGCGGGTCCGGGCGGCTCGGGCCGGTCGCGCGCGGTGACCAGGACGATCGGGTCGGTCGCCAGCCGGACGATCTCGAGATCGGGGCCGAGCGGCAGGTCGGCGAAGTCGGTCGTGGTGATGACGACGTCGCTGTCGCCCGCCCGCAGCGCCGGGACGCTTTCGTGCGGTTCCCGTTCCGCCAGCTCGGTTTCCAGCCGCGGATAGCGCTCGGCAAGACGCGTCGCGGCGGGGACGGCGAAGGTGTGGATCGCGCTCTGGAACGCGCCGATCCGCACCAGCCCGGCCGGTTCGTCGCCGCGCAATTCGGCCTCGACCGCGTCGAGATGGTCGAGGATCGCGCGCGCCTGCCGGGCCAGTTTCTCCCCGGCCGGAGTCAGCCGGACGCGGCGGCCGGTGCGTTCCAGCAGCCGGGTGCGGGTTTCGGTCTCCAGCACCGCGAGCTGATGCGACACCGTGGAGGCGCTGAGATTGACGTCCTGCGCCACCGCGCGAACCGTGCCCAGCACGGCGAGCCGGCTCAACAGCCGCAGCCGCCCCGGGTTCAACATGGCCCCATCGTTGTTCGATGTCATCGCACAAGCAAGCGGAAACTGTGAGATGGACGCGGCGCTCGGCGCGGCTCTACCGTCACTCCCATGGGCACCGACACCTTCTGGTCCGACGTCGACCGGCACCTCGTCCGCTACGCCGGCCCCGGCTCGTTCACCGGCGAGATCATCGACCGCGCCGAGGGCAGTTTCGTCTTCACCGAGGACGGACGGCGGATCCTCGACTTCACGTCCGGGCAGATGAGCGCGATCCTGGGGCACGCGCATCCGGAGATCGTCGAGACCGTCCGGAAGCAGGCCGCGAAGCTCGACCACCTGTTCAGCGGGATGCTGAGCCGCCCCGTCGTCGATCT
Source organism: Amycolatopsis sp. AA4 (assembly GCF_002796545.1). Lineage (GTDB taxonomy): Bacteria > Actinomycetota > Actinomycetes > Mycobacteriales > Pseudonocardiaceae > Amycolatopsis. Next base: position 1,699,668 of record NZ_CP024894.1, on the reverse strand, counting down.
CGCGCGCCGGCTCGCCGAAACGCTGCCGGACCCGCTGGAGAAGGCGCTGCTGCTCACCACCGGCGCCGAGTCCAACGAGGCCGCGCTGCGGATGGCCAAGCTGGTGACCGGCAAGCACGAGATCGTCTCGTTCGCCCGGTCCTGGCACGGGATGACGCAGGCCGCGGCGAGCGCCACCTACAGCGCGGGCCGCAAGGGCTACGGTCCCGGCGCGCCCGGCAACTTCGCGATTCCGGTGCCCAGCGGGCCGGACTGGCAGCACCAGCTGGACCTGGCGTTCGACCTGATCGACGCGCAGTCGGTCGGCAGCCTCGCCGCGTGCCTGGTCGAGCCGATCCTCAGCTCCGGCGGCATCCTCGTGCCGCCGCCGGGTTATTTCCCGGCGCTGCAACAGAAATGCCGGGAACGCGGCATGCTGCTGATCCTCGACGAGGCACAGACCGGGTTGTGCCGCACCGGAACCTGGTACGCCTTCGAACACGACGGCGTGGTCCCGGACATCCTCACGGTGTCCAAAACGCTCGGGGCCGGTCTGCCGCTCGCCGCGGTGCTGACGAGCGCGGAAATCGAGCAGGAAGCCCACGAACGCGGGTACCTGTTCTTCACCACGCACGTCTCTGACCCGCTCCCGGCCGCGGTCGGCAACACCGTCCTGGACGTGCTGATCCGCGACCGCCTCGACGAACGCGCCCGCCAGCTCGGCGCCCGGCTGCGCGCCGGACTGGACGAAATCGCGGCGCGGCACGAGACGGTCGGCGAGATCCGCGGCCGGGGACTGCTCGCCGGACTGGAACTGAGCGGCGGCGGACCGGACGCGGACAAGCTCGGCGCGCGCGTGACGCAGCGGTGCCTCGAACTCGGGCTGCACATGAACATCGTGCAGCTGCCCGGCATGGGCGGGGTGTTCCGGATCGCGCCGCCGCTGACCGCCGCCGAAAGCGAGATCGACCTCGGACTGTCCATTCTGGACGAGGCGATCGGGGACGTCTCGTAGCTCAGCGGGGAATGCGGCCCGCGACGGCGGTCGCCGCCTTCTTCGCGAGATCGCAGCTCTTCGAAGGGTCCGGCTTGGCGCCGACGGCGACGAACACCAGCTCGTTGGTCGTCACCGCGAGGATGACGGCGCAACTGTTCTGCCAAGAGCCGCGGGTGTCCATCACGCCCGCCTTGTACCCGGCGATGTCGGAGATCGGCTTGACCATCGAGCCCTCGAACTGGACGGCGTAGCCCTCCGCGTCGACCTCCGAGAGGCTCACGCTGTAGCCGGGGCCCTCGCACCGGCGGCCGTCGGCCTTGGGCGCGGTGGTGCTCTCCTGGCTGAGTTCGGGCACGTCGGAGGGCTGGAGCAGGCTGCACGGATCGGTGTTCGCGAGCGGCGTGCCGGTCTTGCCGCCGTCCTTGGCCTCCGGCTCGGCACTGCTGCCAGCGCCCACGACGTTCTTGTCGCCGCCCTCGGCGCCGCTGCCGCAGGCCGCGAGCCCCAGCACGCAAACCAAGGCAGCCGCAGCCGCCACCACTCGTCGCATCGCTTCCCCCAGGGGTCCGGTTTGGCTCGGGACAGTAATGGAACGGCTCCCGGGCGGCACCTTGGACGGCGGCGAGCGGCGTCCGGTTCCCCCTACTCGTCCCGGTTCAGGGGTGGGTCCCCGCGACCGCCGCGATTAGCGTGCGCGGGGTCAACGCTGCTGCCGGGGGTGGGGAAATGCGGTCGAAAGCTACCGTCCTGATACTCGTTCTGACGCTGCTCGGCACGACGCCGGCCTCGGCGAGCCCCGCGATCGGTCTCGACGGTCTTTCCCGCCCGGTCGACGTGCTCGTCGACAAGTGGGGCGTCCCGCACATCTACGCCGCCAACACCGCGGACCTGTTCTACGCACAGGGTTTCACCGTCGCCCGCGACCGGCTCTTCCAGCTCGACACCTGGCGGCGCCGAGGTCTCGGGTTGCTCAGCGAGGTGCTCGGCGAGTCCTATGTGGACCAGGATCGTGCGGCGCGGCTGTTCCTCTACCGCGGGGACATGCGAAAGGAATGGGCGTCCTACGGCCCCGAGGCCAAACTCGCCGCCACCCGCTTCACCGAGGGGATCAACTCGTACATCGACTGGCTGGCCAAGAATCCGAAGGCCGCCCCGCCGGAGTTCGGCAAACTCGGCTACCAGCCGTCGCATTGGCAACCCGAGGACGTGGTCCGCATCCGCACGCACGCGATCGGCGAGAACCTCATGTGGGAGGTCTCCCGCGCGCAGATGGTGTGCCAGGCCGGGCCGAACGCGAGCAAGTACCTCCGCAGCCTGCATCCCGACCACGAAGCCGCGGTGCCAGAAGGACTCGACCCCTGTGCAGTCCCCGGCGACGTGCTTTCCGTGTACAACAAGGCGACCGCGGCCGTCACGTTCCCGAAGGGCGTCGCCGGGCCGAAGGACATCGCCGACGCCACCAGCGGCAGCAACTCGTGGGCGATCGGCCCGAACCGCACCGCGACCGGGCGGCCGATCCTCGCCAACGACCCGCACCGCGGCGCCGACGCGCTGCCGTCCGGTCGCTATGTCGCCCAGCTTTCCGCGCCCGGCCTGAACCTCACCGGCGCGGGCGAACCGTGGAACCCGGGCATCGCCATCGGCCACAACGATTCCGTCGCCTTCGGCCTGACGAACTTGCCGGTCGACCAGACCGACCTCTACGTCTACGACCTCGACCCCGCCGACCACAGCCGGTACCGCTACCGCGGCGGCTGGGAACCGATCACCAAGGTCACCGAAACGATCCCGGTGCTGGGCGGCCAGCCGGTGACCCGCGAACTGTCCTTCACCCGGCACGGCCCGATCGTGAAGGTCGACGAAGCCGCGAACCGGGGTTTCGCCGTGCGCACCGCGTGGACCGAACCGGGCAGCGCCGCCTATCTCGGCAGCCTGAACTACCAGCGCGCCCGCAACTTCACCGATTTCACCGCCGGAATGCGCACCTGGGGCGCACCCGGATCGAACCTCGTCTACGCCGACGTCCACGGCGACATCGGCTACGTCCCCGGCGCGCTGACCCCGCGCCGCACCGGAGCCGGATACGACGGTCTGCTGCCCGTCCCCGGAGACGGCCGCTACGAGTGGAACGGCTTCCACGCCAACTCCGAACTCCCGTGGCAGCACAACCCGCCGGCCGGATTCTTCGCCTCCGCCAACGACTACAACCTCCCGCCGGGCTTCCCGGTGGTGTCCAACTACGAATGGCAGCTGCCGTACCGCAAGGAGCGGATCGACGAGCTGATCAAGTCGACGCCGCGCGCCCGCGTCGCCGATTCGCTCGCCATCCAGCGCGACGAAAAATCCTTGCTGGCCACCCGCCTCATCCCGTACCTGCGGAACCTTTCCTCGACGGACCCGGACACCGCGAAGGCGCTCGACCTGCTGCGCGGCTTCGACGGCGTCGCCTCGGTGGAGTCCGCGCCCGCCGCGCTGTACGAAACGTGGCTGCTGAAGTACCTCCACGGCGGCTGGGCGCACACGATGCTCCCGCAGGCCGCCGCGGACGTCCTGTCCCGCACCATCAATCCGGATTTCAGCCTCGTGCTCGCGTCCTTCGCCGACCCGGACGCGTGGTTCGGCCCGGGCGGCGCGGCCAGACGCGACAAGCTGATCCTCGACACCCTCCCGCTCGCCTTCCGCGACGTGGCCGGAAAACTCGGCGGCGACCCGGCGAAATGGCGCTGGGGCTCGCTGCAGTACCAGGAGTTCGTGCACCCGGCGGGCGGCCCGGACGTCGGCCCGACCCCGGTCGGCGGCGACTACCAGACCGTCCACCCGTCGTTCTTCCACCCGCTCACCTACCAGCAGATCATCGGCGCGACCTTCAAGATGGCGCTCGACGTCGGCGACTGGGACGCGTCGCGGGCGATCAACGCGCCCGGCCAGTCCGGCGACCCGCGCAGCCCGCACTACCGGGACCTGAACGACCTGTGGGCGTCCGGCGGCTCGTTCCCCCTGCTGTCGAGCCGCTCGGCCGTCGAACGCAACCTCGACACCCGGATCCGGCTGGTCCCGAGGGTCACTTCGGGAACGTAGCCCGCATCCGGACGAGCGGGACCGCCGCGCAGGCCAGCAGCACGGCGCAGGCCGTCTGCAGCAGCAGGAACCAGAGCGGGCACACGCCCGGGATCAGGTCGACGCCGACGAGCGCGATCGGCGCGACCACCGCAATGAGCCGGGCCCGCTGATAAGCCCGGCGCGAGCCCCGGGCGGCGAGCGTGACCAGCCAGTACACGATCGCGGCGCTCACCGGCACCAGCGCGGACCGCGTCCACATGAAGCCGGTCGCCGTGCCGTCGGCGGCGGCCAGCGCGACGATCGTGCCGAAGACGGCCGCGCCCATCGCTCCGTAGGCCGCGACGAACCCCTTCACGAGGCCGAACGGACGCTGGACGGCGGTGCGTTCGATGGTCTCCATCATTTGTTCTCCCTTGTGGTTTCCCGTTGTGCCAGCAACGCTAGGAAGCCGCGGCCGGGCCCGGTATGGGTCTGGCCGCACGAGCGGGTGGGTCCAGACCCACTCCTGTCCCGCAGCGGCGGGGATCCGGCGTTTCGTGGTGCACAGTGGACCGCGAAGCCGGATGGACAGGGGGAAGAAACGATGCGACAGCTACGGTCCTGGGTGCGCGGCTGCGGGGTGGGATTCGTGCGCGCCGCCCAAGCGGCGGGCGTGGCCCTGCTGATCCCGGCCGTGTGGGCGGCCGCGGTCGGCCTGTGGCAACTGTGGGGCGGCAGCCCGTGGTCGTGGATCGCGCCGTTCATCTGGGCGGGGATCGGAACGCTGGCGCTCGCGAAGCCGGTCTGCCGGATGACGCGGGCCCTGGTGGCGAACTGGACCGGCATCGTGCTCCCGCCGGGGTACCGCGAGCTGCCGCCGATCACCCAGCTCTCGACCGGATACTGGTGGAACGGCCACTCCTACTCGCGCACCCAGGAAGAGGCCCGGCGCGAACAGCGGCTGAAGAACTGGCGCTACGACCCGGCGACCTGGCGGGACCTGCGGTTCGCCCTGCTCGCGCCGTTCTCGTTCGGACTGGTCGCAGTCGTGCCGCTGCTCGGCGTCGCCGCGGCGGTCCTACCGCTGGCACACTTTCCGGTCGGGTACCTCGCCGGTCTGCTGATCGCGATCGCGACCGCGCCCTACGCGTGGCGGAGCGTCATCCCGGTGGCCACACGGTTCCTGGGCGCGTCCACGACGATGGAACTGGCCGACCGGGTCGACACGCTGACCGCATTGCGCGCGGACACGACCATCGCGCAAGCCGCGGAAATCCGCCGCATCGAACGGGATCTGCACGACGGCGCGCAAGCCCGGCTGGTCGCGCTCGGCCTCGCGCTGGCGACGGCGGAGAAGCTGATGGAGACCAATCCCGAGCAGGCCAAGGAATTGCTGCGCGACGCCCGGGCCGGCGCGGCCACCTCGCTCACCGAATTGCGCGAGCTGGTCCGGGGAATCAGCCCGCCGGTGCTGAACGAACGCGGTCTCGTCGACGCGGTCCGCGCGATGGCCATGGACCTGCCGCTCGACGTGACTGTCGAGGCCGATCTGCCGCAGCCGCTCGATCCGCCGATCGAATCCGCGCTGTACTTCGGAATCGCCGAATTGCTCGCCAACGCGGTGAAGCACGCCCACGCGGCGCGCGTGTGGGTTTCGCTGCGGCAGGAAGGGAATCAGCTGCGCGCGGAGGTCCGGGACGACGGTCTCGGCGGGGCTGAACTCCGCCCGGACGGCGGACTCGCCGGACTGCGCCGCCGCCTCGCGGTCTTCGACGGCACTCTTGAGCTGACCAGCCCGGCGGGCGGGCCGACCCGAGCGTGGATGATGGTGCCATGCGCATCGTCGTAGCCGAGGACCTCTACCTGCTGCGGGACGGCTTGGTCCGGCTCCTGCAGGCATACGGCCACGAGGTCGTGGCGACCGCGACGACCGGCCCGGAAACCGTCGCCGTGCTGCGCGAACACCGGCCGGACGTCGCCGTGGTCGACGTCCGGATGCCGCCGACGCAAACCGACGAAGGCCTGCGCGCGGTCCTCGCCGCGCGCCGCGAGACGCCCGGGTTGCCGGTGCTGATCCTGTCGCAGCACGTCGAGCAGCTTTACGCCCGGGAGCTGTTGGCCGACGGCGCGAGCGGCGTCGGATATCTGTTGAAGGACAGCGTTTTCGAGGCCGAACAGTTCATCGACGCCCTCGAACGCGTCGCGGCCGGCGGCACCGCGATGGACCCGGCGGTGATCTCGAAACTGCTCACGAGCGGATCGCCGGACCAACGCCTCGGCTCGCTGACCGAGCGCGAGCGTTCAGTGCTGGAACTGATGGCGGAAGGCCTGTCGAACGCGGCGATCGCCGGACGGCTGTTCCTGAGCGAAAGCGCGATCAGCAAGTACACGACGTCGCTGTTCGGCAAGCTCGGCATCACCGACGACGACACCGGCAACCGGCGCGTCCTGGCGGTGCTGACCTATTTGAACCGGCCGTGAAAACGGCCCGCCCCAGGTTCGGTGCGGGCCGTTTCGGGGCTAGTTGACCAGATTTCCGAAGCGCCGCAACGTTTCCTCCGCGCCCAGCGCCTGCGTGATCGAGTGCAGGTCCGGGCTGCGGGTCGACCCGGTGATCGCGATCCGGATGATCTGCGACGCCTCGCGGATCGAACCGGGGTAGGCGTCCGGGTCCTTCTTGTATTCCTTGGCGTTCTTGGCGAACCCGTGCTTCGCCGCGACGTCGCGGATCTGCTGGAACCACTCCTGGCCGTCGTCGAGCTGCTGGTACGCGGACACGAAGTCCGAGGCCACCGCGCGCACGACGTCCGCCGGAACGCCAAGCGCCGCGATCCGCTCGTCGTCGGGACCGGTCGCTGCCTGGTGCAGCTGCGGGAAGAAGAACCCGTAGACCGCGCGGAACTCGCTCCACTTCTTCAGGTCCTTGCGCGGGTTCTCGACGCCCTCGCGCTCCACCGCCAGCGCGCGCAACGCCAGCTCGCGCGAGGACTCCAGGACCGCCTTCAGCTCCGGGTCGAACCGGTCGGCCCATTCGAGCACGGAGGCGAGAATCTCCTCGCCGGACAGCGTCGCGACGTAGTCGGCGGCGAGGTCGTCCAGCTTCACCAGGTCCACGAGCGGACCGGCGACGCCGCACTCGTCGAGGTTGATCGGCGCGTCGAGCGCTTCGGGCAGCGGCATCTCGGCGAGCCGTCCGTTCGCCAGGCCGCGCAGGTAGTACAGCACCGCCGGGACCGGGTAGCCGGCTTCGAGGTAGAAGTCGACGGAGGCTTCCGGGTCCTTGCGCTTGGACAGCTTCCGCTTGCTGCCGCCCTCCTGCTTCATCAGCGGCGCGATGTGCGCGTACTGGATCGGCTCGAAGCCGAGCGCTTCGAAGAGCTGCTGGTGCGTGGGCACCGACGAGATCCACTCGTCGCCGCGGATCACCAGGTTCACCCGCATCAGGTGGTCGTCGACCGTGTGCGCGAAGTGGTAGGTCGGCAGCCGCGGGCTCTGGTCGGAGCTCTTGAGGATCACCACGTCATTACGGTTGGCCTCGGCCTCGATGGTGCCGCGGATCGCGTCGGTGAAGCGCACGCGCTGCCCGGTGTCGTCGGGCGCGCGGAAGCGGACCACCCACGGCTCGCCCGCGTCGAGCTTCGCCTGCACGTCTTCCGCCGAAGCGTCGCGCCAGATCGCCCACGAGCCGTAGTAGCCCGTCGGGAGCTTCGTCGCCTGCTGCCGCGCGGTGATGGACGCCAGCTCGTCCTTCGTCGCGAAGTCGATGTACGCGCGGCCTTCGCGCAGAAGGTGCCGTACGTAGGTGAGGTAGATCTGCTCGCGCTCGGACTGCCGGTACGGGCCGTACTCGCCGCCGCGCACCGCGTCCTCGTCCGCCTGCAGTCCGAAGTACGCGAAGCCGCGCTCGAACTGCTCCAGCGCGCCCTCGACCTCGCGCGACTGGTCGGTGTCCTCGACGCGCACCAAGTAGCGGCCCTCGGAGCGGCGCGCGACGTCCTGGTCGATCGTCGCGACGTAGATGCCGCCGATGTGCACGAAGCCGGTCGGCGACGGGCCGAACCGGGTCACCTTCGCGCCGTCGGGCAGCTGCCGGGCCGGATAGCGCTGTTCCCAGTGCTCAGGCTCGGGCAGATCCGCGGGGAACAGGGCGTCGATGACCGCACGGTCCAGCATCGGAGGTCGGGTCTCCCAGGTCGTTCGGGTGTTTTCGCTAGTGCCTCGAGTATCGCCGACCGCCGTCTTCCCCGGTCGGCCAGGTCCCCGGGTGGTCGACGTGGTTGCCAACCGACCGTTTCCGATATATCGTGAACGTGTCGCAACAGTTCGAGAAAGGAAACCAAAGACCATGAACCGACGACGACACCCCTTCCCCGGCGGACGCTCGTTCCCCGGCGGACATCACGAACACGGAGAACACGAAGGGCGCGGACGGTCCTCGTTCGGGCCGTGGGGCCGGGAATTCGGCGAGTTCGGCTTCGGGCCGGGCGGCCCTGGCGGACGCGGCCGGCGCGGCCACGGTCCGGGCGGACGCCGCGGTCCCCGGCGCGGCCGGCGCGGCGACGTGCGGGCGGCGATCCTCGCCCTGCTCGCGGAACAGCCGCGGCACGGCTACGAGATCATCCGCGAGATCGGCGAGCGCAGCGGCGGGCTCTGGAAGCCCAGCCCCGGCTCGATCTACCCGACCCTGCAGATGCTGGCCGACGAGGGCCTGGTCGTGAGCCGCGACGAGAGCGGCAAGAAGCTCTTCGAGCTCACCGACGAGGGCCGCGCCGCCGCCGAACAGCAGACCGGCACTCCGCCGTGGGAGCACTTCACCGACGACGTCGAACCGGTCGAGCACGACCTGCGCAAGGCGGGCGCGACGCTCGCCGCGGCGGTCGTGCAGGTGATGCGCGCCGGCAGCGAGAACCAGCAGGCCCGCGCGGTGGACGTGCTCAACGAGGCACGGCGGTCGATCTACTCGATCCTGGGCGAGGTCGAGGACTCGGACGACTCGGCCGATTCCGGAGAGGCAGCCGAGTGACCGGGCAGGACGAGGCCGGTGGGTTTGACGCGGCAATGCACGCGATAACCCACCGGCAGCGTCACCTCGCCCGATCCCGGGTTCAGGCGGCGCGTGTCAGCGATCGCCCGCTGTGCGACCTTCGCGCTGAACTCGATCTTCAACACTGATTCCGCCGCGGCGAAGTCCGCGAAGCGCCAACGCGTGCGTACGCGCCGGCAGTTGAAGCCGTGCGCGGCGAAGAAGCGTTCCACCGCAGGCGGGTCGTAGCGCGGCAGATCTGCCCGCATCCACCCGCCGTACGGCTCGCTGGTCACGTCGAGGTCGACGATCATGATCGATCCTCCGGGCCGCAGCACCCGTTCCGCTTCGCGCAATCCGGGTTCGCAGCCGGGGCCGAAGAAATACGCGGTGCGCGCGTGCACGATGTCCACACTGGCGTCGTCCACCGGCAACCGCTGCGCTCGTCCCACGCGGACCCGCACGTTCCCCAGATCCCGCACCCGCCGCTCCGCGTCCCGCGCGAGCGGCGGGTGCGGTTCGATTCCGAGCACGGAACGGGCGTCCGCGGCGAAAAGCGGCAGGTGGTATCCGTCGCCGCAGCCGAGATCGAGGACGTCGAGACCGGTCCAGTCGCGCTCTTCGCGCAGTACGCGCCAAATCTCGCCGTCCGCGTCCTGCGCCCGGTTCTCCACGTCGTAGACGTCCTGGTAGTACCAGATGTTGGGGCTGGGGACGACTTCTTCGGACGCCGCCGGACCGCGGAACAACCAGCGCACGGCACTCCTTTCCGTCTCTGGGGGCGCCGGCGGGCGCGGCAGCTTTCCCGCTCAGAGCGTAGAACCCCGTCCGTCCGAATACACTTCTCCCTCGTCGGGGAGGAGACACGCGATGTCGATCGGCTGGCCAGGCGCCCGCGCGGTCCCGGCAGGGCTGCCCTGCTGGGTCGAGGTGGCATGCCAAGACGAAGCTCGGACACAAGACTTCTACTCCCGCCTTTTCGGCTGGGACTACGAGACCCGGCGCGATCCCGCGTCGCCGACCGGCCGGTACTCCATCGCCTCGAGCGACGGGGTCGCCGCCGGTGGTCTGTACCAAGCCGGGCCCCGCAGCGCGCCCGGCTGGACGCTGCAGCTCGCGGTGCCGCACACGGCGAGCGCGGCGGAATGGGTGGAGCACCTCGGCGGACAGGTGACGCTCGGGCCGGTCGCGATTCCCGAACGCGGCAGCATCCTGCACGCGATCGACGCGTGCGGCGCGCCGGTGGTGTTCTGGGAAGCCCCGCCGGACTGGCAGTTCGCGAGCGGCGTGCCCAACACGTTCAGCGGCGCGGACCTCAACACGCACGACGGCGTGGCCGCGGACCACTTCTACACCAAGCTGTTCAACTACTCGAGCCGTCAGGTCGGCGACGGCGAGAGCGTTGACTACGCTGAATATTCCATTGAGCACACGGCCGTGCTGTACCGCTACGTGATGGGTCCCGAGTACCGCCGCGACACTCCCCCGCACTGGCTCGTGTACTTCGAGGTCGATCCCGCCCGCGGCGCGGACGCGGCGGCGGGCGAAGCGTTGATGCTGGGCGGTTCGGTCGTGATCGAGCCGTACGACACGCCCTTCGGCCGCACCGCGATCCTCGCCGATCCGGACGGCGCGGTGTTCGCGGTGATCGACCACTCGCGGGTGCTGGAAGACGTGGGCCGCGCCGAGGTCGACGACCCGTACGACGACTGAGAACTCAGGCCGGGACGAAGGCCGACAGCAGCAGCCAGGACACGACGGCCGAGGGCAGCAGCGAGTCGAGGCGGTCCATGATGCCGCCGTGGCCGGGCAGCAGCGTGCCCATGTCCTTGATTCCGAGGTCGCGTTTGATGAGCGATTCGACGAGGTCGCCGAGCGTCGCGGTGAGCACGATGGCCGCGCCGAAGATCGCGCCCTGCCAGGCGTGGCCGTCCAGCATGAGGCTGATCGTGAGCACGCCCGCGGCGATGCCCGCGAGCATCGAACCGGCGAAGCCCTCCCAGGACTTCTTCGGGCTGATCGTGGGGGCCATCGGGTGTTTGCCGCCGAGCACGCCCGCGATGTAGCCGCCGGTGTCGGAGGCGACCACGGCGATCAGGAACGTGAGCACGCGCCCGACGCCGTCGTGCGGCGGCACGAGCATGGCCGCGAACGCGCCGAACAACGGCAGGTACGCGGCGGCGAAAACGGAAGCGCCGACGTCGCGCACGTAGCCCTTCGCGCCGCCGGGCAACCGCCACAGCAGGCAGGCGAGCACGGTGAGCACGAACGCGGTGAGCGCGCCTTCCCGGCCGAACGGCCAGGCCAGCCAGATCATCGCCTGTCCGCCGACGAGCACCGGGATCAGCGCGACCTTGGTGTCCGCGACCCGGCGCAGCACGCCGGAGAACTCGAAGGTGCCGACCGCGATCGCGGCGGCGATGACGCCGATGAAGAGGAACCGGACGGTGAGCAGGGAAACGATGATCGCGGCCCCGAGCAGCAGCCCGACGCCGATCGCCGCGGGAAGATTGCGCCCGGCCCGGGACGCCTTCTTCTCCGGTCCGGCTTTTTCGCCGTTCGCGGCCTTCGCGCCTTGGCCCGGCCCGTCCGCAGCCTTGCCGCCCTGGCCCCGCCTGCCCGCGGCTTTCCCGCCCTGACCCGGCTCGCTCGCGGCTTTCGCATCCTTGCCTGGCCCGGCCGCGGGTTTCCCGCCCTGGCCCGGCCCGTCCGCGGGAACGCCGTGCGCGCCCTTCGCCGACTCGTCCCCGGTTTCCGCCCGTTTCCCTGCCGCGGCAACGGATTCCGCGCGTACGTTCGCCGCAGAGTCCGTTTTCCGCCGCACGGCAGGGGTTTCCGGAGCCGGGTCCAGCCGCGAAACCGGGTCCGGCTCGGCGGCCGGGCCCGGTGGCGGGGTGTCGCTCACCCGCTCGTCGCGTTCCTCGCTCACCTGGCTCATCAGACCTCGAGCAGCTCGGCTTCCTTGTGTTTCACCAGCTCGTCGACCTGGTGCACGTAGGTGTCGGTGAGGTTCTGCAGCTCCTTCTCGGCGCGTGCAACCTCGTCCTCTCCCGCTTCGCCGTCCTTGGCGATGCGGTCGAGTTCTTCCTTGGCCTTGCGGCGGATGCTGCGGATCGAGACGCGGGCGTCCTCGCCCTTGCCCTTCGCGACCTTCACCATCTCCTTGCGCCGCTCCTCGGTGAGCTGCGGGATGACGATGCGGATGACGTTGCCGTCGTTGCTCGGGTTGACGCCGAGGTCGGACTCGCGGATCGCCTTCTCGATGGCGTTCAGCTGCGTCTGGTCGTAAGGCTTGATCAACGCCATCCGGGCCTCCGGCACGTTGACGCTGGCCAGCTGGTTCAGCGGGGTCGGCGCACCGTAGTACTCGACGACGATGCGGGAGAACATCGACGGGTGGGCCCGCCCGGTGCGCACCGACGTGAGGTCTTCCTTCGCGACGGACACCGCTTTTTCCATCTTCTCCTCGGCGTCGAGGAGGGTCTCGTCGATCACGGCTACTCCCGGTGTTTGTGTGGTCGGACCTGAGCTTGATCCCAGCAGGTCTAGGCGGACGCCTCGTCGGCGGGGGTCGAGACCAGCGTGCCGATCTTCTCACCGCCGACCGCGCGGGCGATGTTGCCCTCGGTGAGCAGGTTGAAGACGATGATCGGCATCTTGTTGTCCATGCAGAGGCTGAATGCGGTGGCGTCGGCGACCTTGAGGCCGCGCTCGAGCACCTCGCGGTGGGTGATGTCGGTGAACATCTTCGCGTCCGGGTCGGTCTTCGGGTCCGCGGTGTAAACACCGTCCACGGCCTTGGCCATCAGCACGGCCTCGCAGCCGAGTTCGAGCGCGCGCTGCGCGGCGGCGGTGTCGGTGGAGAAGTACGGCATGCCGACGCCGGCGCCGAAGATCACGACGCGGCCCTTCTCGAGGTGCCGTTCCGCGCGGCGCGGGATGTAGGGCTCGGCGACCTGGCCCATCGTGATCGCGGTCTGCACGCGGGTCGGGAGGCCTTCCTTTTCGAGGAAGTCCTGCAGCGCGAGGCAGTTCATCACGGTGCCGAGCATCGCCATGTAGTCGGCGCGGTCGCGGTCCATGCCGCGCTGGGACAGCTCCGCGCCGCGGAAATAGTTGCCGCCGCCGATCACCACCGCGATCTGCACCCCGGTGCGCGCGACGTCGGCGATCTGCTGGGCGACGGAGTGCACGACGTCGGGGTCGACGCCCACCGCGCCGCCGCCGAACATCTCGCCGCCCAGTTTCAGCAGCACCCGGCGGTATCCGCCCTCGACCCGGTCCTCACCCATGGCTGTCGCCTCCTGCCCCTCGTTAGACCCGACTGTGCCCCGTCCCCGATGCGCGGAGACGGGGCACAGTGCCAGAACCTAGTCCCAGTGCCTCGCTCAGGCCTGGCCGACCTCGAACCGGGCGAACCGGGTCAGGGTCACGCCCGCCTCGTCGAGCAGGGCCTTGACGGTCTTCTTGTTGTCCTTGACCGACGGCTGCTCGAGCAGCACGTTGTCCTTGTAGTACGCGTTGACCTTGCCCTCGATGATCTTCGGCAGCGCCTGCTCGGGCTTGCCTTCCTCGCGGGCGGTCTGCTCGGCGATGCGGCGCTCGTTCTCGACGATCTCGGCCGGCACCTCCTCGCGGGTCAGGTACTTCGCGCGCAGCGCGGCGACCTGCATCGCGGCGCCGCGGGCGGCGTCGGCGTCGTCGCCGGTGAACTCGACCAGCACGCCGACGGCCGGCGGGAGGTCGGAACCGCGGCGGTGCAGGTAGATCGCGGTCTGGCCCTCGAACGACACCACGCGGCGCAGCTCGAGCTTCTCGCCGATGCGGGCCGACAGCTCCTGCACGACCTCGTTGACCGGCTTGCCGTCCAGGTCAGCGGCCTTCAGCGCCTCGACGTCGCTGGTCTTCAGCGTCTTCGCGGTCTCGACGATCTTCGCCGCGAGCTGCTGGAACTCGTCGTTCTTGGCGACGAAGTCGGTCTCCGAGTCGAGCTCGATCATGACGCCGCCGTCGCCGGCGACCAGGCCCTCGGCGGTGGCGCGCTCGGCGCGCTTGCCGACGTCCTTGGCGCCCTTGATGCGCAGGAACTCGACAGCCTTCTCGAAGTCGCCGTCGTTCTCCTCGAGGGCCTTCTTGCAGTCCATCATGCCCGCGCCGGTCATCTCGCGCAGGCGCTTCACGTCAGCGGCGGTGTAGTTCGCCATCGTGTTGAATCCGTCCGTTTCAGGTACGTGTGCGGTGAGCGCCGTCCGGGCGGCCCTGCGCGGACCGCCCGGACGGGGTGGATCAGGAGTTGGCCGGAGCCTGCTCGCCGGTCGCTTCCGCGGTCTCGGCGGTCTCGGTCGCGGCGGCGGTCTCGGTCGCCGCGGCGGCCTCGGTCGCGTCGGCCGCGGCGGTCTCCGAGCCCGCGAGGAGCTCCTTCTCCCACTCGGCCAGCGGCTCGTCCGAAGCACCGGTCTCCGGCTTCGCGTCGGCCGAGGCGCCGTTGCGGCCGGAACGGGCCATCAGCCCGGCCGCGGCGGCCTCGGCGACGACCTTCGTCAGCAGCGCGGCGGAACGGATCGCGTCGTCGTTGCCCGGGATCGGGTAGTCGACCTCGTCCGGGTCGCAGTTGGTGTCCAGGATCGCGACGACCGGGATGTTGAGCTTGCGAGCCTCGCCGACGGCGATGTGCTCCTTCTTGGTGTCGACGATCCACACCGCGGACGGCACCTTGGCCATGTCCCGGATGCCGCCCAGGGTCTTCTCGAGCTTGTCCTTCTCGCGGGTCAGCGTGAGGATCTCGCGCTTGGTCAGCCCGGCGAAGCCGCCGGTCTGCTCCTGGGCCTCGAGCTCCTTCAGGCGGAGAAGGCGCTTGTGGACGGTCTGGAAGTTGGTCAGCATGCCGCCGAGCCAGCGCTGGTTCACGTAGGGCATGCCCACGCGCGCGGCCTCGTTGGCGATGGCTTCCTGAGCCTGCTTCTTCGTGCCGACGAACATGATGGTGCCGCCGTGCGCGACGGTTTCCTTGATGAACTCGTACGCACGGTCGATGTACGTCAGCGTCTGCTGCAGGTCGATGATGTAGATGCCGTTGCGCTCGGTGAAGATGTAGCGCTTCATCTTCGGGTTCCACCGACGGGTCTGGTGCCCGAAGTGCACGCCGCTGTCGAGCAGCTGCTTCATGGTGACGACGGCCATTGCCGGAATCACACCTTCTCTGTACTCGCGCGCTCCCGCTGTCGGTGTTCGATCCGCCCGCGGAGGCGCTGTTCCGGTTAGTCGCCCCCGACCGGGAGGTCGTGGGCCCTGGTGCCGCAGCCGATGCCCGGACCCGCGGGTTCGGTAGTGCGAAACCCCAGGACCGCCGGACACCGTGCGCCCCTCCGTCCGGGTTCCCGCCGAAGCGGCCCGTCCGGGGACGCGCGCACGTGCACGCGAAGTCAGCCCAGCGAGTGGGCTGCGGAATTGATTCTACCCCCTGCCACCAGGCCCGCCCCTGCGGGCAGCCTTCGCCCCGCCGGGGGTTGTCCACAACTACGCCTGCCTGTGGACAACCCCCGCTCAACAGCCGGTTCCCGTCGGCCGGTGGCTGAGGATGGGGACATGACCACTACGCGATCTTTTCCCGCTTTCTCCGCTGTCTCCTCCGCTGCTTCCGCTGCTGCCCGTCCTGCCGATTCAGGCGTGAGTTCATCGCTGTGTTCGTCCTCCGCCGCTCGCCCGGCCGATTCCCGCGCGGCTCCTCCCTCGCACCCGCCCGCGCCGCGAAGCACGGCTCGCCGGGTGCCTTCAGCTGTCCCACGCCCGGACAGGGAAGCCAGCAGCCAGTCCGGCTCCTCGCCGAGCCCGTCGTCGGCAGCGTCGGTGACATGGGCGTCGTCGTCGGCATCAGCGGCGGTGGCGGCATCGGCGACGGCGGAGGTGGCATCGGAAACACCGCACCCGGTGGTCCTGGCAACCGCCGCCCTGCTGACTCAGCACCCGCCCGCAGCCGCCGCCCTCCTGAACCCGGACGACGCGGCCTTGCCCCCAACCTCGCCGGGCTCGCTCCCCCGAGGCGGCCGTCACCGCAAAACCCCTGCCAGACCACCCAGAATCCGGCGCGCCTGGACCTGGCTGACCTCCGCCGCAAGCACCGTCAGCCGCTACACCTTCTTCGCCTCCCGCCGACTTCTCCGCCCGAGTCCGAGACCCGCGTCCCTCCTGCCCAGGATCCGCATCTCCCTCCCGTGCGATTTCAACCGGGGACACCCGCCGCTGCGCCTGGCCGGACCAGGCAGCGAACTCCCCCTGTTCGCCCCGCGCAGCCGCACCAGCATCACCCGAAAGTGGCTGATCCTGGCGACAGTCCTGACCCTGTCCGCAGGCTCCGCCGCCCTGCTCGACTCCCGAGCCGACGCCGCACCGCTCCAGCCCGCCCCCGAAGAACCCGGACGCCTGGCCTGGCCCCTGACGCCCCGCCCGCACGTCACCCGCAACTTCGAACCGCCCGCGACCCCGTTCGGCCCAGGCCACCGAGGCGTAGACCTGGAAGCCGCCGCCGGACAGCAGGTCTTGGCCGCGGACATGGGAGTCGTGGTCTTCGCCGGTCAAGTCGCAGGCCAAGGAGTAGTAGCCATAGACCACGACGGCGGCCTCCACACGACCTACCTCCCCATCGCCCCCACAGTCGCCACCGGAGACCAGATCTACCGCGGCCAGCCCCTGGGAACCGCCGCCCCAGGCCACCCCGGCTGCCCGACCGCCACCTGCCTGCACTGGGGAGCCCGCCGCGGCACGGAATACATCGACCCGCTCGCCTTGGTGGGCACTCCCAGCCGAGTACGCCTGAAGCCGTGGGCCGAAGGCCCGTGACACCAACGCAATCCCGGTCCCGCCCGTTGCTTGCCGCCCGATCCGAAGGAGGTCCATAAGCTCGAACCATCGCCACATCCATGTGGTCCGCTCGGCATCCAGGCTTCGAACGGTCTGGCGGCTAGTCCGCCTGCCCCGGCTGCGGGGCGACGCGCGGCCGCTGGGTCACTCGATCAGCTTGGCGGACAGCCGCGTCACTGCTCAGGCTTGCAGCTGCCTCACCTGCGATTTCACGGTGCCAAGGACCTTGCGCTTCCAGACGGGGCAGTCGCCGGGTTGCTCCAACCGATCGGCGCGCAACCGCATCACCGCACAGGTGGCGTAACTGCGTCAGCGGCGACTCATGGCACGGAGAACCTTGCCGATCCCAGCCAAGGGTCAGCCGCTGGGTTGTTCCATCAACTTGGCGCGCAGGCGCATCACCGCGCGGGTGTGGAGCTGGCTCACGCGGGACTCCGTGACGCCCAGGACTTTGCCGATCTCCGCCAGGGTCAGGCTTTCGAAGTAGTAGAGGCTGACGACGATCTTGTCCCGGTCGGTCAACTGCGCGATGGCTTCGGCGAGCTGGCGGCGGTTGTCCTGGTCCACCAGGACGGCCACCGGGTCGACCGCGCCGTCGTCGGGGAGGGTGTCGACCAGCGAGCCCGCGTCTTTGCCCGCGGCGACAAGGTCTTCGAGGGCCACGACGCTGGTCAGGCGGAGCTGGCCGTAGAAGTCGCGCAGGTCGTCGAGGCTGATGCCCATTTCGCCGGCCAGCTCGGCGTCGGTCGGGGTTCGGTGCAGGCGGGCGCCCAGGCGTTCCAGGGCGCGGGCCGTTTCCTTCGCCTTGCTGCGCACCGCGCGCGGGACCCAGTCCTGGGAGCGCAGGTCGTCCAGGATGGCGCCTCGGATGCGTTGCATCGCGTACGTCTCGAAGCGCAGGCCGCGTTCCGGGTCGAACTTCTCGATCGCGTCGACCAGCCCGAAAATGCCCGATTGCACGAGGTCGCCGACGTCTACGTGCGTCGGCAGACCGGTGCCGACCCGGCCCGCGACGTACTTCACCAACGGGGCGTAGTGCAGGACCAGCCGGTCGCGCGACGTCTGGTCCGGTTTGTCGGCGAACTGCTGCCACAGCGCCTGAATCCCCGCGTCGACGTCCTGACCAGGACGACCGTCCCCGTTGACGGCGTCCTGCACGCCGGGGCGTGCCGCCCCGGCTTCCGTGACCTGCGACGTGGAAGTCATTGCACGGTCGTTCTCGGCGTGCTGATCAGTGTGGTCTCCGTGCTCGTGCGGATGCGCGTGCGCCGACGGTTCGGCCCTGCCGTCCTCGGCCGAGCCTCCGCCGGCCTCTTCAGGCCCGCGGGTGTGCTCGGTCATGGATCGCCTTCAGCCGATCGACGGTCACATGAGTGTAGAGCTGGGTCGTGGCCAGCGTAGCGTGACCAAGCAGTTCCTGAACGCTCCTGAGATCGGCACCTCCTTCGAGCAGATGCGTCGCGGCGGAATGCCTTAGCCCGTGCGGCCCCATGTCCGCCGCACCGGGCACCGCGGCCACCGCTTCGTGCACCACGCGGCGCGCCGCGCGCGGGTCAAGACGCTTGCCGCGGACGCCCAGGAAGAGCGCCTTCGGCGGCGTTTCCCCAGCCAGCGCGGGCCGTCCGTCCTCCAGCCACGCGGTCAGTGCCTCGGCCGCCGGGACGCCGAACGGAACCGTCCGCTCTTTGTCTCCCTTGCCCACCACCGAAAGCACGCGGCGGGAAAAGTCCACACTGGCGACGTCCAGACCGCACAACTCCGACACCCGAATGCCGGTTGCGTACAGCAATTCGACCAACGCGCGGTCACGCAGAGCGACCGGATCCCGTTCGGCTGCCCCTTTCGCGGAGGCGTCCATGAGCGCGTCGGCCTGCTCGGCGCGGAGCACACCGGGCAGCGTCCGATGCGTGCGCGGCGCGGCCAGCCGACCGCCTGGATCCGACTTCAGCAAACCCGTGCGGTGCGCCCAAGCCGTGAAGGTGCGCGCGGCCGCGGCGCGGCGCGCGAGGGTGGTGCGCCCGGCGCCGTCCGAGCGCTGTCCCGCGAGCCACGCGCGCAGCTGCGTGACATCCAAGTCCTCAAAGCGCCGCGCGGGACGGTCTTCCGCCCCCACGGTCTGGAACGCCAACAGCGAAACGACATCGCCCACGTACGCGCGCACGGTGTGCGGCGACAGTCCACGCTCCAGCGACAGATGCCGTTCGTAACCGGCCACCACCGACTCGGCGGACTCCGGCAATTCGGCGCGAAGAGCCCGAAGATCGGGTCGTGGCGGGCGTTTCCGGTGTCCACCAGGACGCGGGACCGCGTCCTTGCGCGCACTCGCTGACGGCATGGCGATTACGCTGCGCGAACCATCGCCATTGGTCAAGCATCGCCACGCCCATCATCGGTTGGCCGTTCGGACTATCTGCCGCCAGCCGGTCTCGCCGCGCACCGCGAAACCGTCGACTTCCAATGCGGGCAACAAGGCGCGAACTCGGGAAACAGGCACTCCAGCGCTTTCCGCGACCTCCTCCGGGGCTCGGCCGGCCCGCGGAAGCAGCGCGTCGTAGACCCGCGACGCCTCCGGTCCGAGATTGTCCGTGGGCCGTCGGTTCGGCTCGGCCGAAGGAGCCGCGGTGCCGAACCGGCCCACGGTTTCGAGCACCTCGTCGACGGAGGTGACCAGCGTGGCCTTGCAGTCCCGGATCAAGGCGTGGCAACCGGCTGAACTGCCCGAATGCACTGATCCCGGCAACGCCATCACGACCTTGCCGAGCGCGCCCGCGATGGTGGCGGTGTTGCGTGCGCCGCTGCGGATCCCAGCCTCCACAACGACTGTGCCGTCCGTGAGACCTGCGATCAGGCGGTTGCGCACGAGGAATCGATGGCGTGCGGGCGGGGTCTTCGGTGCGTACTCGCTGACGATCGCCCCGCCCTCGGCGACGATGCGGTCCAGCAAGCCGCTGTTCCCTACCGGATAGGAATAGTCGACTGCGCAGCCAAGCAACGCGACCGTGACTCCACCGCCGCTCAGCGCGCCCCGGTGGGCGGCGGCGTCGATGCCCAGGGCCGCGCCCGAGAAGACCGGTACTTGACGGGTTGCCAATGCGTGGCCTATCTCGAGTGCGTTGTGCAGGCCGTATTCCGTGGCCATCCGAGCACCGACGACCGCCACCGCGCGGTCCGCGACTTCGGCCAGGCTCGCCTCGCCGCGCACCCAGAGTCCGAGCGGCGCGGCCACGTTCTTCACGCCGTTTCCGCTTGCTACCGCTAGCGACAGCAGCGGCCATGCGGGCCATTCGTGGTCTTCGGGAACCACGAGTCGCGCACCGACCTTCGCGGCTGCCTCGAGATCTTGTTCCGCGATCGTGGATTCCCTCCGCGCGGCCGTTTCGCGGAGAACCTTTTCGGGACAGTCCCCGGCCCGCACCCGCTCGGCTGCCGCGACCGGGCCGCGTACGCCGACGAACTCCAGCAGGTGCGGTGCCGGTGGTTCGGCGACGCCGAGCAGATACGCGCGGGCGAGCCGTTCGGAGTCGGTCGCCGCGGTCTGGTCCTCGACGGCGACGCTCATGCCGCACCTCTTCGGCCGCCGGGATTCTCGGAGCGGACGACGGCGAGGTGCCGGTGCAACGCCAACCGTTCTCGAACCCGGACCGGGTCGTGCTCGGGACGGACTTCCCGCCGCCGGACCGGATGCAGATGCCGGACGATCTTGTGCTGCGGCGTCTTCGGCCTGCGGTGCCGGGTGCGCCGGGACGAGGAGGGGGCGGCTTGGTCGGACATGGTGCTTTCCTTTCGCTGGAAGGTCCGGACGGGTTTGCCGGGCCGGGGTTGGGACATCTCGTCGGGATTGACGGGCCGGGATCGGGGTGGCTTCGGGGCGTTCGCCGCGGGCACGGCAGACGGGAGCCGCTGGAACGGTTCGCGAGGACAGTCCGCTAGGCACAGCTGAAGCAGGCACCAGAACCGCTTGCCCCGGTGGGGATATCCGCCGAGCCATGCTCAGCCGCCCGAATCCGGAGGCCATCCGCCGCGGCTGGCGAACAGAGCCGCGTTCGGCTAGACGGATTCGAGCGACATCACGCGTGCGGCTGGGGCTCGATCACCGGGCTCAGGCGAACAGGCGCCCACGGCGATGAACAGGTGTCCGCTGAGGCGAGCAGGTATCCGGGCAGGGCGGACCGGTCGCCTGGTTCAAGCGAGCCGATGCCGAACTGACCGGGCCTGCACGTTGGCAGCGCCTGAGAGCATCGATCGGCGTGCGCGGCCGAAGGTGTTGCCAATGGCTTCACTGTGATCCGGTTTGGGCAGGCCGTCCGCCGAGGGCTGGACGGGTCGGCGGGCGGCGTGGGTCAGCCGGTTTTGCGTTCTCGGAAGTCCAGGGCTGCGGTGACGTGGTCGGTGTCGGGTTGGGGAAGGGCGGCCAGGTCGGCCAAAGTCCAGGCGATGCGCAGGCATCTGTCGGCTCCTCGGGCGGTCAGCAAGCCTCGGTCAAGGGCTCGGTCCAGTACGGCGGTGGCGGGCGGCGGCAGGGCGAAATCCCGGCGCAGGACCGGGCCGGGGACTTCGGTGTTGGACTGCCAGCCGTGTTCGTGCCATCGGTGTTTGGCGCGGTCTCGGGCGGCCAGGACTCGCGCGCGGACGGCGGACGAAGGTTCGGGGGTGGTGGATTGGTGGGCGGAGATCGCGGTCAGCGGGCGCAGGCGGACGCGGAGGTCTACTCGGTCCAGGAGCGGGCCGGAAAGGCGGGAGAGGTAGCGGCGGCGGGTGGTTACTGAGCAGGTGCAGTCGGTCTCCCTGGGCGGGGCACAGGGGCAGGGGTTGGTGGCCAGGACTAGCTGGAACTGGGCGGGATATCGGACGACGCCTTTCGCGCGGGCGATGCGGACTTCGCCTTCTTCCAGGACGGTGCGGAGCGAGTCGAGGCGTTGGCTGCCGAATTCGCAGGCTTCGTCTAGAAAAAGCACGCCTCGGTGGGCGCGGCTGATGGCGCCGGGCGCGGCTAATCCGGTGCCGCCGCCGATGAGGGCGGGTGGGCTGATCGAGTGGTGCGGAGCGACGAAGGGCGGGACTGTCACCAGGGGCGACGACTTCGACAGGGAGCCGTCTACGGAGTGGATGGCGGTTACTTCCAGGGATTCCTCTGGAGACAGATCTGGCAGCAGACCGGGGAGGCGGCGGGCGAGCATGCTTTTGCCTACGCCGGGCGGGCCGGTGAGCAGGAGGTGGTGGCCGCCTGCCGCGGCGACTTCGAGGGCCCATCTGGCTTCCGGTTGGCCTACTACGTCGGCCAAATCGGGGACGGCGGCGGGGGCGGTCGCGGTGGGAGCGGCGGGCGGTTCCAGGTCTCCTTCGTCTTTGAGCCAGGCGATGAGTTCGGCCAGGCGGGTTACGCCGGAGACTTCCAGGCCGTCTACCAAGGCCGCTTCCACCAACGACTCGGTGGGCACGACCGCGCGTTCGTGGCCTGCGGCTTTGGCGGCCAGCAGGCCGGGGAGGACGCCGCGCACCGGGCGGATTCGGCCGTCCAGCGCCAGTTCTCCCAGCAGGATCGTGTGCAGGAGTTTGCGGGCGGGGACGGCGCCGATGGCGGCCAGGACGGCGGCGGCGATGCCCAGGTCGTAGCCGGAGCCCATTTTGGGCAGGTTGGCGGGCGACAGGGCCAGCGTGATTTTGCCGTCGGGCCAGGATTGGCCGGAGTTGCGGACAGCAGAACGGACACGGTCTTTCGCTTCGCGGAGGCCTGCGTCAGGCAAGCCGACCAGGGTGACTCGGCTCAGGCCGCCGCCCAAGTCGGCTTCGATTTCTACGACGCGGCCTTCGATGCCGAGCAACGCGACGGACCAGGTTTTGGCGTGGGGCATCAGAAAGCACTCACCAGATGCCGCACGACGGGCTCTTCGCCGTCGGGGGCGTAGACGGTCACGACGTCGTAGCGGATGCGGCACCAGCCGACCCGATGTTCCTTGAGCCAGCGCATGGCCGCCCGGTGGACGCGGTCGATCTTGTCCGGCGTGACCGACTCCGCCGGGGTGCCGTATTCAGTGCTGGAGCGGGTTTTGACCTCGCAGAAGATCACCCGGTCGCCTTCGGACAGGACCAGGTCCAGTTCGCCCTCGCGGCAATGCCAGTTCCGGCTGAGCAGGACCATGCCGGCGGCCTGCAGATGCCGGGCGGCGAGGTCCTCGCCCCAGCGGCCGAACGTCCGGCGCCAATGCGCGCCGGGGTGCGGGCCGTCGTTCATGGTGTCCCCCTCGGACAGCGTGAGCACCGTCGATCACGGTGCGTGTCCCGTCACGATCGCAACGTGACCGGAGCGTGCGCCAGAGGGATTCCGGGCGGCTGTGGATAACCCGGGGGTTGTGGATCAGCGCGAGGCAAAGAGGCGGAACCGAGGCGAATTGTCGGTGCGGTGTGCGGGGGGCAGAGAACGACGAAGGCCACCCGGACAGATGCCGGGTGGCCTCGTGGCGAAAACGTGCGGAGGTCAGCCCGAGAACGGGCCGTCCTCGGGGAGCCGCAGGTCGGGTTTGTCCAGTTCTTCGACGTTGACGTCCTTGAAGGTGATGACCCGGACGTGCTTGACGAACCGGGCGGGGCGGTACATGTCCCACACCCAGGCGTCCGACATGCGCACCTCGAAGTACACCTCGCCGCCGCCGTCGCGGACCTGGACGTCCACCGCGTTGGCCAGGTAGAACCGCCGCTCGGTCTCCACCACGTACGAGAACTGGCCCACTATGTCGCGGTACTCGCGGTACAGCGAGAGCTCCATCTCGGTCTCGTACTTCTCGAGATCCTCTGCGCTCATGAAATCCGCGCCCCTCCTCGCGTTCGTCCTGCTCCGGCGGCGGAGCGTTCATTCTTACCCACCGAGCGGCCCGGGGCACGGACCGGCCCGCCCGCTTTTTCCAGGGCATTCTCCAGTGCAGCGTAGGTGAGCACGACCGGATGCGGGGCAGTGACTCCGTGCGCGAGGGCGACGGTGGCCACATTCGTGTAGGACCAGCGGTGCACCGGGCTCGGGCCGTGTTCACTCAGCGCAGCCAGATGGTCCGACGTGCTGTAGCCCTTGTGCACGTCGAAGCCGTATACCGGCAACTCTTCGTGCAGGCCGGCCATGATCCGGTCCCTCGTCACCTTCGCCAGCACCGACGCCGCCGCGATGCTCGCGACGCTGCGGTCCCCCTTGATCACCGCGACATTCGGCGCGGGGATGCCGGGAACCGGGAACCCGTCGGTGAGGACGTATCCGGGATGGGTGCGCAGTCCGGCGACGGCTCGGCGCATGCCTTCCAGGTTCATCACCCGGATGCCGAGCAGGTCCACCTGCTCGGAGGGGATGACGATCACCGAGTAGTCGAGCGCGCGCTGCAGGACCCGGTCGTACACGCGGTCCCGGGCCTTCGCGGTGAGCATTTTCGAATCGGTCAGCTCGGGCAAGCGCGCGGCGTCGCCGGGACGGAGCACGCAGGAAGCCACCACGAGCGGGCCCGCGCAGGCTCCGGCACCGGCTTCGTCGACCCCGGCGACCGGGCCGAGGCCGCGTCGTTCGAGTGCGCCTTGCAGACCCCAGAACAACTCGCCGCGCACCACCGCACGAGGCGGGCGCAGCGGTTCTGCCGGAATGCGGGGAGAAGGGAGAGTCACCGAAACACCACCCGGGAGTCGCGGACGACGGAGCGCACCGCTTACCGTCTCCGGCCGGCCGCCTTGCGGAGGCCCGCCTTCAACCGGCGTCCGACGAAGAGCGTCGGCACCGCGGTGGCGAAACCGATGCCGAGCGGCAGCCCTTGCTGCCACGCGGGCGCGCCGAGCGCGACCGGCTGGGCGTTCTGCTGCGGATTGTGGTCCGAGATCCCGCCCCAGCGGCTCGGCGGCAGCACGATGACGCGCGCCTTGCCGATGACGTCGTCGACCGGCACCGCACCGTTGGGCCCGCCGCCGCCCTGATAGCGCGAGTCGGCGGAGTTGTTGCGGTTGTCGCCCATCACCCAGACCGCGCCCTGCGGGACCTTCACCGGCGCGAACGACTCCTGCACGCGGTGATTGGGGTCTTCCCAGTGGATGTACGGCTCGTCGAGGGCCTTGCCGTCGACGATCACCCGGTTGCGGTCGTCGCAGCACTGGACGGTCTGGCCGCCGGTGGCGATGACGCGCTTGACGAAGTCGCGCTCGTCCGGCGGCGCGAAGCCGACCAGCGAGCCGAGGCCGCGCAGCGCGCGGACGACGATGTTGCTCGACTCTTGCGGCGCGATCTCGTTCTCGGTCCACGCGGGCGGGCCCTTGAACACGATCACGTCCCCCGGGGAGGGTTCGGTGAAGTCGTAGGTGACGCGGTCGACCAGGATCCGGTCGCCGGTGCAGCCGGGGCAGCCGTGCAGCGTGGCCTCCATGGATCCCGACGGGATCATGTAGACCTTGGCGAGGAACGCCTGGATCAGGATCGTGAGCACCAGGGCGATCACGATCAGGATCGGCAGTTCCTTCCAGAACGACCGCTTTTTCGAGGACTTGCCTCGCCGGTGCGACCCCCGACGCCCGCCGGACCGTTCCTGGTCCTCCTCCGGGCGTTCGGGGCCGTCCTCATCGGCGTTCCGCGACACAGGTTCGACCACGTCGCCAGGCTACCGGTAACCGACTCGTCACTCAGGAGGCGGAGGTGGTCTCGCGGTTCTCGCGGCGCTCCTTGATCTTGGCCTTCTTGCCGCGCAGCTCGCGCAGGTAGTACAGCTTCGCCCGGCGGACGTCGCCGCGCTTGAAGACCTCGACCTCGGCCAGGTTCGGCGAGTGCACCGGGAAGGTGCGCTCGACGCCGACGCCGAACGAAACCTTGCGCACGGTGAAGGTCTCCCGGATGCCGCCGCCCTGACGGCGGATCACGACGCCCTGGAAGACCTGGTTGCGCTCGCGGTTGCCCTCGATGACGCGGACGTGCACCTTGAGCGTGTCGCCGGGGCGGAAGTCCGGGATGTCGGAACGCAGTGACTGCGCGTCCAGCGCGTCCAGGGTGTTCATCGGTGGTCCGTCCTCGTATTCGTGTGGCTTACGTACAGCTTGAGCGCGCAGTGAAGTTCACTGCGACTAGCCCGGGGCTGATGGCATTCACGGTTGGCGTCGCGGCCTAACAGCCGCTGCGAGCGTTGGTAAAGCACGACGCGTCACGCCAACTAATCCATTATGGCAGAGGCCCCGGAAGACCTCGCACGGGGCCTATCCGGGCTGGTCGTCCAGCCCTTCGAGGACCTCGCGGTCCCGCTTGTCCAGGCTGCCCTCGGGCAGCTGGGCCAGCAGATCCGGCCGCCGCCGGGCGGTGCGCCGCAGCGCCTGGTCGCGCCGCCAGCGGTCGATCAGCGCGTGGTTGCCCGAGCGCAGCACGTCCGGCACCGCCAGGTCGCGCCACACCTCCGGGCGCGTGTAGCTGGGGCCTTCGAGCAGGCCGTCGGAGAAGGAATCCTCGGCCGCCGACCGCGCGTTGCCGAGCACGCCCGGCAGCAGCCGGACCACGGCCTCGACGATCACCAGCACCGCGGCCTCTCCCCCGACCAGCACGTAGTCGCCGATCGAGACCTCGTCGACCGGCATCCGGCGGGCCGCGTCGTCCACGACCCGCTGGTCGATGCCCTCGTAGCGGCCGCAGGCGAACACCAGGTGCTTTTCCTCGGCGTAGGCGTGCGCCAGCTCCTGGGTGAACGGCTTGCCCGCCGGGGTCGGGACCACGAGCCGGGTCCCTTCGCCGCACACGTCGTCCAGCGCCGGGCCCCAGATCTGCGGCTTCATGACCATGCCGGGACCGCCGCCGTACGGCGCGTCGTCGACCGCGCGGTGCACGTCGTGGGTCCAGTCGCGCAGGTCGTGCACGCCGACCTCGATCAGGCCGCGGTCGATCGCCCGGCCCAGCAGCGCGGCGCGCAGCGGGTCCAGGTACTCGGGGAAAATGGTGACGACGTCGATGCGCAAGCGGTTACCAGTTCCAGTACTCGGTGGCCTCGGCGTGCCACGGGCTCGGGACGTCCTGGTCGATCGAGAAGGCCATGCCCAGCCCCTTCGCGATCTTGATGCTGCGGTGCAGGGTCTCGCGGATCGGCGACCCGGCGGGCAGGCCGTTGTCGTCCGACCAGGTTTCGGTCTGCGTGACGCAGGTGCGCGCCCCGAAACGGGCGCTGGAGCACGGAGCGGGCGCGCCCCAGGTCTGCAGGTGTTCGAAGCGGACGACCTTGCCCGAGCTCTGCTCGGTGATCGTGCCGCGCGCGACGAGCCGGTAGTCGGTGGACGGAACCGTCCAGCGCACGTAGTGCTGGCGTCCGCCGTCAGAAGGGATCGGCGTGCAGGTGGCGCCGGTGCACACGGACTCTTCGGTGACCCGTTCCGTGTAGTACGTGCCGTTGCCGTCCCAGCCGTCGATCAGGACCCAGTCGCCCGAGCGGACGAAGTGCTCGGCGGTCGCGGGCGGCCACGTGACCGGGTCGCCCCAGGTGATCTGCGATTCGGTGGCCGACTGCGGCGACCAGGCCCACTGGAACGCCTTCTCCCCCGGCGGGGCGTACTGGCCGGCGCTGCGCTGGAACATCAGCGAAAAGTCGCCGTACACCGGCGAAGCGGCCTGCGCGGGCGGCGCGGCGAAAGCGGTGGCCAGCACGGCCGCGAAGGCGGCCTTCGTCCAGAACTTCACGAACTCCCCCTCAGTCAGCGTCGAGGAGGCCTTCGGGCGGATCGAGCACGACCCGGCCCCCCGCGACATCCACCACCGGGACGATGGCGCGGACGAAAGGTACCAACACGGAGCGTCCGTCGTGATCGAGTTCGAGCAGTTCCCCGGCCGGCGAGTGAACGACCTCGACGACCTTGCCGACGACCGTCCCGTCGGTCAGTTCGGCGCGGAGACCGGCGAGTTCGTGGTCGTAGAACTCGTCCGGGTCGCCGGTGGGCGGCAGCGAATCGGTGTCCGCCAGCAGCAGGGCGCCGCGGAGGGTTTCCGCGACGTCGCGCGTGAGCACTTCCTCGAAACGCACCAGCAGCCGCCCGCTGTGTTCGCGGGCGGCTGCGATGGTGAGTTCTCTCGTGCTGCCGTCGCGCAGCTTCGTCGTGACGACCGCACCGATCGCGAACCGCTCCTGCGGCGAATCCGTGCGCACGTCGACCGCGAGCTCGCCGCGGATGCCGTGCGCCTTCGCGATACGGCCGACTACGACGTCCATACCTGACCGTTTCCGAGAATCCGGGTCAGCGATCGGTGTCGACGACGTCCACGCGGACGCCGCGGCCGCCGATGCCGCCCATCACGGTGCGCAGAGCGGTCGCGGTGCGCCCGCCCCGGCCGATCACCTTGCCGAGATCGTCGGGGTGGACGTGCACCTCGAGCGTGCGGCCACGACGCGTGGTCAGCAGCTCGACCCGGACCTCGTCCGGGTTGTCGACGATCCCGCGCACCAGGTGCTCGAGGGAGTCGGCGAGGAAGCTCACTCGGACTTCTCGCCCTCAGCGGCTTCTGCCTTCTCGGCCTCGGCCTTCTTCGGGGCCGACTTCTTCTTCGGCGTGACGGCCTCGGTGGAGGGCTCCTCGCCGGCCGCGGCCAGCGCCGCGTTGAACAGGTCCTGCTTGGACGGCTTCGGCTCGGCCACCTTCAGGGTGCCCTCGGCTCCCGGCAGGCCCTTGAACTTCTGCCAGTCGCCGGTGATCTCGAGGATGCGCTGGACCGGCTCGGTCGGCTGCGCGCCGACGCCCAGCCAGTACTGCGCCCGCTCGGTGTCGACCTCGATGAAGCTCGGCTCTTCCTTCGGGTGGTACTTGCCGATCGTCTCGATGGCCTTGCCGTCCCGGCGGGTGCGCGCGTCGGCGATGATGATGCGGTAGTACGGCGCACGGATCTTGCCGAGGCGCTGCAGCTTGATCTTGACGGCCACGGGTGTGGGTACTCCTCAGTGCTGTGTGGTGCAGGGCGCGCGCCGAACCCGTGGGGACAGGCTTGCGGCGCCCGGAGGTCAGGAGCTTCCACACGGCGAGAGGGTCCGGCGGAAGCGGGCAAGCAAACATTCTGCCAGATGCCGTCGTTGTCCCTGCGCAGGGGCTCCCGAGCGAGGCCCGGCGGGCGCTCAGAACGACGCGAGGCCGAGCGCCCCGAGCAGGATCGCGACCGCGGGCAGGAAGTTGTTGACCGCGTGCGCGACGATGCTGCCCGCCAGCCTCCCGGTGGACAGCCGGGCCAGCCCGATCGGGATGGAGATCACCAGCAGCAGCGTGGTGCGCAGCGGTTCCAGGTGGCTCGCCGCGAAGACCGCGGTGGACAGCAGGAACGCGGCGACCCGGCCCCAGCGCTCGCTGCGCCACTGCAGCCGTTCGACCGCGCCCCAGAGCAGGCCGCGGTAGATGATCTCCTCGCAGATCGGCCCGAGCAGCCAGAGGTAGCCGAACATCACCGCGGCGGCGGGCACGGACATCTTGCGGTCGTCGACCAGCGCGCTGATCGCCGACGTCGCGTCCGCCGTGCCGACCAGCTGGGTCCAGACGTAGGCGCTCAGCGACGTGAGCACGAGGCCGAGCAGGCCGAATTTGAGCCCGGTCCAGACGTCCGCCCAGCGCCATTCGAGCCGCAGGTCGAGCTTCGGTCCGTTGCCGCGCAGGACGGTGACCAGCACCGCGACACCGGCCGCGATCATGGTGGGCAGCATCGTGCCGAGCAGCACCGTGCCGATCGGCAGCGGCCTGCCCGCGGCGGTCGGCCCGGACAGCGCGCCGATGAACGCGGCCGACGCCAGCAGCACCGCCTCGACCAGCAGGAACGCCCCGAATCCCCAGCGATGTGGCGGGAACGCGGTCGGTTCGGCCACGAAGTCCTCCGGGGAGAGCGCGCGAGAAAGCGGTTCACGGGGCTGTGATGTGGTCACGCCCGCCTCCCCGTGCTCGCTCTGCTCACTGGTCGAGCCTAGCGGCCGGAATGGTTTCGCACAGTACTCGGACGGTCACCGGTTTCCCTCAATGTCCGGTGAAGAGAAGCACGGCGGGCGGCAGGTTGTTGGCCGCGTGCGCGAGGACGCTCGCCGAGGTCCGGCCGGAATAATGCCGCGCCAGCCCGAGGACGAGACCCTGGCCGAACAGCGCGATCGTGCGCGTGGTCTCGCCGTGCAGGAGGGCGAACACCAGCGACGTGAGCACGAGCACGACCCACGGCGGGATCCGGTAGTGCAGCAGGGCCTTCCACAGCGCCCCGCGCAGAAGCAGTTCCTCGGTGAGCGGGACGGCGACGACCAGCGCGAGCGCGGTCGCGATCAGCCAGACCGGGCTGTCGCCCGACACGTCGGGCAGGTCGGTGAGCGGGCTGTCGGACACTTCGTCGCCGCCGAAGACCGCGATTTCGGCGGCGTTGAGCACGAATCCGGCGACGAGCGCGAGCAGTCCGCAGGCGAGGCCGATGCGGAGGTCGCGGCCCCGGACGCGGAGCCCGAAGTCGCGTTCGAGGCCGGAGCCGTACCGCAGCGAAGCGATCGCCGGGCCGAGGCCGAGGACCAGGTTCGGCAGGAACGCCAGGAGCAGCAACGGTCCCGCGTACGCCTCGACCGGATCGTCGTCGCCGACGTGCCGGTTGAACGCGGACGCGGTGAGGAGGGTGACGAGGTAGTAGCCGGCTACTCCGGAAAAGAACGCGGCGAATGCCCAATGGGCGCCCAGAATTCGCTTTCCCCCACCGTCTTCGGCCACGGGTTCACGCTATGTGCCGGTGGTGTGGCGCATCGAGGCGGGGTCGCGGTTTCCTGCCCGCCGGGGAGTCCGCGAGGGTCAGCGGAAGACGGTGCCGCCCAAGACGATATGAGTCGGGTGGTGCAGGGCGGCGAGGTCGGTGCGCGGGTCGTCCGCGTAAACGATCAGGTCCGCCGGGGCACCGTGTTCGATGCCGGGGTGGCCCAGCCATTCGCGAGCTTCCCAGGAGGCGCTCGCGAGGGCCTGCGTACGCGACATGCCCGCGCGGTGGAGTGCTTCGATCTCGTCGGCGATACGGCCGTGCGCGACCATGCCGCCCGCGTCCGTGCCTGCGAAGACGCGTACGCCCGCTTCGACCGCCGAAGAGACCATGTCAGCCACACCGGCGTGCAGCGCGCGCATGTGAGCCGCGTACGTGGGGTACTTGCCTGCCTTGTCCGCGATGCCCGGGAAGTTCTCGATGTTGATGAGCGTGGGCACCAACGCGACGTCGCGGCGCGCGAGTTCGGCGAGTTGGTCCGGCGACAACGCGGTGCCGTGTTCGAGGCAGTCGATGCCCGCGTCGATCAAGCCCGGCAACGCAGCTTCGCCGAACACGTGCGCGGTGACGCGCGCGCCGAGACCGTGGGCGACGCGGATGGCTTCGGCCAGCACGTCGTCCGGCCACAGCGGGGCGAGGTCGCCTTGGCCGCGGTCGATCCAGTCGCCGACGAGCTTGACCCAGCCGTCGCCGTCGCGGGCCTGTTCGGCGACCGCCTCGGGCAGCAGCGCCGGATCGTCCAGTTCGATCGCGAACCCGGGGAGGTACCGCTTCGGCAGCGCCAGATGGCGTCCGCAGCGGATGATCGTGGGCAGGTCGGCGCGCGATTGCAGCGGCCGGACGTCGAGCGGCAGGCCGCAGTCGCGGATCAGCAGCGTGCCCGCGTCGCGGTCGGTCGCGGCCTGGTCCGCCGCCTCCTCCACCGTCAGCCCGCCGCTCGGGCCGAGACCCGGGTGGCAGTGCGCGTCGACGAGTCCCGGGACCACGAATCCGCCGGTCGACAGCGTCTCCGCGCCGGAAATCGGCTCGAAGGACAGCTTTCCGTCCTGGATCCAGAGGTCACGCGGTTCGCCGTCGGGCAGGACGGTGCCGGACAGGTGCAGCGGGCTCAATTGTTCTTCGGGTCCTTCGGCAGCTTGAACTTGGACGGGTCGAAGCCGGGCACGTCGTTCATGCCGCCGAGCTGGGACAGGTCCGGCATCCCGCCGGGCATCCCGCCGCCGGGGGGCAGCATCGGCATGCCGCCGGGCAGCCCGCCGCGCATCCTCGGCTGCGTGGGGCCCTTCTTGCCCTTCTTCCCCTTCTTGCCCTTGCGGTTCTTGCTCCCGCCGCCTCCGCCGAAGCCGAACCGGCCGGCCATCTGCGCCATCATCTTGCGCGCCTCGAAGAAGCGGTTGACCAGGTCGTTGACCTCGCGGACGGTCACGCCGGAGCCGTTCGCGATGCGCAGCCGGCGCGAGCCGTTGATGATCTTCGGGTCGGCGCGCTCGGCGGGCGTCATGCCGCGGATGATCGCCTGGAGCCGGTCCAGCTGCTTGTCGTCGACCGCGGCGAGCTGGTCTTTCATCTGGCCCGCGCCGGGCAGCATGCCGAGCAGGTTGCCGATCGGGCCCATCTTGCGCACGGCGAGCATCTGCTCGAGGAAGTCCTCCAGCGTGAGCTGCCCGCTGGTGAGCTTCTGCGCGGCCTGTTCGGCCTGCTCCTGGTCGAAGTGCTGTTCGGCCTGCTCGATCAGGGTCAGCACGTCGCCCATGCCCAGGATGCGCGAGGCCATCCGGTCCGGGTGGAACGTGTCGAAGTCCTCGAGCTTTTCGCCGTTGGACGCGAAGAGGATCGGCTGGCCGGTGACCTCGCGCACGGACAGCGCGGCGCCACCGCGGGCGTCGCCGTCGAGCTTCGTGAGCACCACGCCGGTGAAGCCGACGCCGTCGCGGAACGCCTCGGCCGTGGTGACCGCGTCCTGACCGATCATCGCGTCGACCACGAACAGGACTTCGTCCGGCTGCACGGCCTCACGAATGTCCGCGGCCTGCTTCATTAGCTCTTCGTCGACACCCAGGCGGCCCGCGGTGTCGACCACGACGATGTCGTACTGCGCGTGCTTGGCCTCTTCGATCGCGCGGCGGGCGACGTCGACCGGGTCGCCGACGCCGTTGCCCGGCTCCGGCGCGAAGGTGGTGACGCCCGCGCGCTCGCCGACGATCTGCAGCTGGTTGACCGCGTTCGGCCGCTGGAGGTCGCAGGCGACCAGCATCGGCGCGTGGCCCTGCTTCTTCAGCCACATCGCCAGCTTGCCCGCCAGCGTCGTCTTGCCCGCGCCCTGGAGACCGGCGAGCATGATCACCGACGGCGGGTTCTTCGCCAGGTTGAGCCGCCGCGTCTCGCCGCCGAGGATGCCGACGAGCTCCTCGTTGACGATCTTGACGACCTGCTGCGCCGGGTTCAGCGCCTGGGAGACCTCGGCGCCCTTCGCCCGGTCCTTGATCTTCGCGATGAACGCCTTGACCACTGGGAGCGCGACGTCCGCTTCCAGCAGCGCGATGCGGATCTCGCGCGCGGTGGCGTCGATGTCGGCGTCGGACAGCCGGCCCTTGCGCGAGAGCGACTGCAGGGCCGAGGTGAGCCGATCGGAGAGGGTGTCGAACACGGGGGTGCACGCTCCAGCTGGGTCGAAAGTTCGCGTGCCGGGCGGTGCTCGGCACCCCCGGCATCTTCCGAGGGTAGCCGCCCCGGCCACCCGGCCTTCACGGGTACGGGAAGGGTACTACGCACTCGATTACTAATTGTCTGAACGACAACTGGCCAGCTGAGCGAAAACCTGTCGACCGGCCGCGGCAATTAAGTAAACATAGGCGTATGACATCAGCTACTGTCCGGCGTCCGACGCTCGCCGAACCGGCAGGGGACGAGGAAGAACAGGTCCCGTTCCGCCGCATCGCGGGCCTCTTCCGGCCGCACCGGCGGGGGCTGGCCGGGCTGTGCGCGCTGCTGGTGGTGCAGGCCGGGCTGGGCGTCACCTCGCCGTTCCTGCTGCGCGAGATGCTGGACCACGCGCTGCCACACCGCGACGCCCTGCTGGTCAGCCTGCTGGCGGCGGGGATGATCGCGGCGGCGCTCGGGTCCGGGGCGCTGAGCGTGCGCACCACCGGGCTGTCCAACACCATCGGCCAGCGCGTGATGAACGAGCTGCGGGTCGCGGTGTACAGCCATCTGCAGCGGATGTCGCTGGGCTTTTACACCCGGACCAAGACCGGCGAGGTGCTGTCGCGGGTGTTCAACGACATCGGCGGCGTGGACAACGTCGTGACCGGGACCGCGGCGTCGATCGTGCAGAACGGCACCACGGCGCTCGCGATCGCGGTGGCGATCCTGGTCATGGACTGGCAGCTGGCGCTGTTGTCGCTGGTCGTCGTGCCGTTGTTCCTGCTCTTCACCCTGCGCCTCGGCGGCAAGCAGCGGAAGCTCGCGCGCGGCCGGACCCAGCGGATGGCGCGGCTGACCACGATCGTCGAGGAATCGCTGTCGGTCACCGGCGTGCTGCTGGCCAAGACGATGGGCAACGCGAAGCTGATGCGCGACCGGTTCGCCGAGGAATCGCGCGAGGTCGCGGCGCTGGAGCGCAGTGCCGCGCTGGCCGGACGGTGGCAGCGCGCGGCGCGGTCGATGAGCCTGACGATCATTCCCGCGCTGGTCTACTGGGCGGCCGGGCTGGAACTCGCCGGCGGGGCGGCGCCGATCTCGCTGGGCACCGTCGTCGCGTTCACCAGCATGTTGAACCGGCTGCTCGCTCCGGCGACGGCGATGCAGACGGTGGGCCAGAACGTCGCGTCGGCGAAGGCGTTGTTCGGGCGGATCTTCGAGGTGCTCGACCTGCCGGTGGAGATCGACGACCGGCCGGGCGCGCGTGAGCTGGTTCTCCGCGGCGGGGCGGTTTCGATGCGCGGGGTGTCGTTCCGCTACGCCGACGAGGGCCCGTGGACGTTGCGCGATATCGATCTCGACGTGCCTGCCGGGACGACGACGGCGCTGGTCGGGTCCACGGGTTCCGGGAAGACGACGCTCGCCTACCTGGTCGCGCGGTTGTACGAGGTGACCGAGGGAAAGGTGTGCGTGGACGGGACGGACGTCCGGGACGTCACGCTCGCGTCGCTGGCCGCCGGGGTCGGGCTGGTCTCGCAGGAGACGTACCTGTTCCACGCGTCGGTGCGGGAGAACCTGCGGTTCGCGAAACCGGACGCCACCGACGAGGAGCTGGAGAACGCCGCGAAGGCCGCGCACATCCACGACACGCTGGCCGCGCTGCCGGAGGGATACGACACGGTGGTCGGGGAACGCGGCTATCGGTTCTCCGGCGGCGAGAAGCAGCGGATGGCGATCGCGCGGATCCTGCTGCGCAATCCGCCGGTGCTGATCCTGGACGAGGCGACGAGTTCGCTGGACAACCGCACGGAACGCGCGGTGCAGGCGGAACTGGACCGGCTCGCCGCGGGCCGCACGACGATCGCGATCGCGCACCGGCTGTCCACTGTGGAGCACGCGGACCAGATCGCGGTGCTGGACGCGGGAAGGATCGTCGAGCGGGGAACGCATGCGGAACTGCTCGCCCTGAACGGCCGGTACGCCGCGCTGGTGCGGGGAGAAACCGCCTAATGTGGCGGCATGGAGACTGAACCCGGCGGGCACCGGGCCGAGGAGCTGGCGGCGCTGGCTCGGACGGTGCGCGAGGGCGTCGGACGGTTGAACTGGCGGATGCGTTCCGAGGCGGGCTCGCCCGCTCCGGGACCGGCCGTGCTCGCGGTGCTGTCGCGGCTGTACCGGGGCGGCACGCACACGCCGAGCGAACTGGCCGAGGCCGAGCGGATCCATCCGCAGTCGCTCACACGGATCCTGGCCTCGCTGGCCGAACGCGAATGGATCACGCGCACCCCGGATCCGGCGGATGGGCGGCGGTCGCTGATCGATCTCACCCCGACCGGGCTGCGGGAACTGCGCGAGTACTCGGTCGCGCGGGAGACCTGGCTGGCCGCGGCCCTCGAACGGACGCTCAGCCCCACCGAACAGGAGCTGCTGCGGCTCGCGGCCGGGCTGCTGACGCGGATCGCGGATTCCTGAACCTGGGAGTTCCGGGGCGGCCGCTCCCCACGGCCGTCCCCGGAACCGTGGCGGAAGAGCTCACCTCCCCAGGAGGCCTTCCGCCGCAGGCACGCGGAGCGGTTCCCCCTCGACCACCCGGCGTTGGGGAGAAGTCTGCCGTCCGGGCGCGGGCGCGCGGCAGCGTGAAGTCCCTCAATCGGGACTGAGTAGAACTACTCAAACGCGGGTGTCGGGTCCCGCGGAGTCGCTCGTGAACTCGAAGAGCGGTTCGGCGTCGGAGAGTTCCTCGGCGGAGCAGCTGACCGCGCAGGCGGCCGCTTGGAGGACTTCGGTGAGGACTTCTACTTCGGACGGCGAGACGGTGGCCAGTGCTGGGTTGCGGACGTCCATCCGGCCGGCGAGACCCGCCAGGGCGTGGGAGAGGGCGTGCTGTCCGGCTACCAGTTGGGTGACTACCTCGGAGAGTTCGCTGAGGGTGGCCGCGGAGCCGTCGCCTCGGAGGAGGGCGGAGAGTTCTTCGGCGCAGGTTCTCAGGTGTCCGGCGATCACGGTGGGGGGCAGGGAGAGTTCGGGGAGGTTCTCCTGACCTCGCATCGCGTTCACCTCGCCCCCTTGCTCGGACTTGCCATCCTGCCATCGGGAAGGGGGTCGGCGCTGTCGACACCCCGGATGGGTGAGCCCGGATGGCGGAATGGGGGCGGGTGTGGTGGGGGTTCGGCTCGTCGCCCTGGGGGCGACATTGCTATTGGGTGGTTGCGTGGGGCACCCCGAAGGTTGATTGTGCTGACGGTTCGGGGGTGCTTGTCAAGGCGGGAAAGATGCCTTGACAAGCACCCCCGAACCGCAGGGCGGCTTTGTATCGGGGTTGGGGGAGGGCTGGGTGCCCCGATATTTGGGTGCAGCGGCGGCGGTTTTTGCGCGGCTTTGGTGCGTGGTTGCTTTGAGCGGGGCGGCGGGCGGGTCGCGGGGAGCGCCCCAATGTGGCATTGGGTGCATGTGATGCACCCAATGTGGCGTTCGGTGCGTGGGACGCACCCAATGCCACATTGGGGCGCATCCCCGGCGGCGGGGCGGGGGAGGCGCGGGGCGTGGGTCGTGAGGGGAACCCTGAGGGACTCAGAGTCCGTGAGGGGAACCCTCACGGACCTCGGCCGGTGTGGGGGTCAGGAGAGTGCGGCCAGGACTGCGTCTGTGATGGTGGTTCGCCATTGCGGGGTGACGTGGCCGGACCTTGGCGAGAGCGCGAAGGAGTCCACTACGGCGGCGCCCAGGGTCGCGGCTTTTGCCCAGTGGACGTCGGCTTCCGCGCGGCGCAGGGCGCTCGCTACGCGGAAGAGCAGGCCGATCCGGTCGGCGGCGCGCAGTTCCAGCACGACGGCGTCCGGGCCGCTTGTTTCGTCGTCGAACCAGCGGACTACTGGCTTGACCACGGCGGGCGACGAGGTGGCGTAATCTCGCTCCTTCGCGGCCAAACGTTGGGTGAGCGGCATCGTTCCGGCGACTGCGCGGGCGAACTGTTCGCGCAGCAAGGCAGGGTCCGGGAGCGAGCCGAACTTCGGTGACGCGGTGAATACGCCTGCTCGGCCGCGGCCGGAGTGTTCGCGCAGGACTGCGGAGTGGACCTCCAGGGAATTCAGTGCCAGTACTCCGGCTGCGGGGGCCAGCAGCTCGCGGTCTGCGGGAACCGCCAGCAGTACCGTGACGACCTTGCCGTGTGCGGAGATCCGGATTTGGCCGAGGCCGGTGCGGGCGGCTTCGGCGACCAATTCGCGTTGGTCGTCGTCCAGTGGCTCGGGGGGCGTGAAACCCTTGCCGTGCACGGCTTCCTCGCAGCCGCTGACCAGTTCGGCCAGCAGGCGGTCCTTCCAGTCGGTCCAGACGCCGGGGCCGGTCGCCAGCGAATCGGCGCGGGTGAGGGCGTGCAGGAGTTCCAGGAGGACTACGTCGCGGTCCAGGGTTTTCACCACGCGCGAGATGGTCGCGGGGTCGCCGATGTCGCGTCTGGTCGCGGTGTGCGGGAGCAGCAGGTGGTGGCGGACCATGGCGGAGACCGTCGCGACGTCCGCGGGCGGCAGGCCCAGGCGTTGCGCTACCGAGGCGGAGATCTTCGCGCCCAGTTCGGAGTGGTCGGCTTCGCGGCCCTTGCCGATGTCGTGCAGCAGTGCGCCGATCAGCAGCAGGTCCGGACGCGACACGGTGGTGGTCAGTTTCGCTGCTTCGACACACGCTTGGACGAGGTGCCGGTCGACGGTCCACTGGTGTACTGGCGACCGCGGTGGCAGGTCGCGTACCGCGCCCCATTCCGGGAACAGCCTGGCCCACAGGCCGGTGCGGTCGAGGGCTTCTACCGCGTCGACGAGGCCCTCCCCTGCGCCCAGCAACTCGACGAGGGCGTTGCGGGCGTCGTCTGGCCAGGGTTCGCGCAGTTCGGGGGCGGATTCGGCGAGAGTGCGCAGAGTGCCTGGCGAGATGGGCTTTCTGGTACGGGCGGAGGCGGCTGCGGCGCGAAGCAGGAGCGCGGGGTCGCGGGCCGGGAGGGCGTCTCGGGCTAGTGCGACCTCGTCGCCGTGCAGCACGACGCCTTCGGCCAACGGGCGTCGCACTGGGCGTCGGCCGAAGAGTGGACGGGGTTGCTCCACTGTGGACCGAAGGGCGACATCGACGGCGTACGCGATGGTGCGGCCTGCGCCGGAAAGCTTGCGGGCCAAGGCGAATCGGTCGCCCAGTTCCAGCTCGTGCGCTACGACGTCGGCGTCCGCGGCGTTGAGGATGTCTCGTTCACGACGGGCTTCGCGGCGCAGTTCGGTCCGGACGTCCAGCAGGAGTTGCTTGGCGGCCAACAGCTCTTCGCCCGGTCGTGCGGTGAGCTGTCCGGCGGCGAGGGCCTCCAGGACGGCGAAATCGCGAAGGCCTCCTCGACCGTGTTTGAGGTCCGGCTCGGCGGATTGGGCGATCTCGCCGCTGCGCCGCCATCGGGTGTGGACGGATTCGGCCAGCTCCGGCAGGCGTTTGCGGGCCGTGCGCCGCCATTGGTCGCGGGCCGCGGACGCGAGGCGTTCGGTGAGGGCCGGGTCGCCGGCCAGGTGCCGGGCGTCGAGGAGACCGAGCGCGGTGCGCAGGTCTTCCGCGGCGACTTTCAGCGCCTCGCCGGGCGTGCGGACCGAATGGTCGAGGCCGACCCGCGCGTCCCACAGCGGGTACCACAGCGCGTCGGCGATCTTCCCGATCTTGCTGTTTCGGTTGTGCAGCAAGACCAAGTCGAGATCGGAGTACGGCACCAGCTCACGCCGTCCCAACCCCCCTACGGCGACCAGCGCGACACCTGGGTCCGCGGTGTCGACGCCGGCCGCCGTCGCTCCCTTCCCGAGCCAGAACTCGTACAGATCGACCAGGGACGTCCGCAGTGCGGGCGCTCCGTGCCGTCCTTCGAGCAGCAGCGCAGTGGCTCGGGCGAGTTCTCCCCCGTCTGTCATCGGCTACAGCGCGTCCGTGCCGCGTTCGCCGGTGCGGACCCGGATCACCGTCTCCACCGGCGTCACCCAGACCTTTCCGTCGCCGATCTTCCCGGTGTGCGCGGCGCTGGTGACGGCGTCGAGGACCTTCTCGACCACGACGTCGTCCACCACGACCTCGATCTTCAGCTTGGCCACGAAATCCACCGAGTACTCGGCCCCCCGGTAGACCTCGGTGTGGCCCTTCTGCCTGCCGTAGCCCTGGACCTCGCTCACCGTCATCCCGAGCACGCCCAGCTGCTCCAGCGAGGAGCGGACGTCGTCGAGCGTGAACGGCTTGACGATCGCGGTGATGAGCTTCATGCCTTGGTCTCCTCGAGTTTCGTGACGGGCTTGACCGGGAACGTCGCCGAGTGGCCGAGGCCGCCCATGCCGGTGAAGTCGTAGGCGCTCTCCGCGTGCTGGCCCTCGTCGATGCCGCCGACCTCGTGTTCGGTGCTGACGCGGAACCCGCCGGCCTTCTTGATCGCGAAGCCGATGATCAACGTCATGACGAACGAGTAGCCCAATACCGCCAGCGCGGCAACCACCTGGATGCCCAGCTGCTTGAAACCGCCGCCGTAGAACAGGCCGTCCGCGCCGGCCGAGTTGACGCTCTTGGTGGCGAAGAGGCCGATCAGCACGGTGCCGACGAGACCGCCGACGAGGTGCACGCCGACGACGTCGAGGGAGTCGTCGAAGCCGAAGCGGAACTTCAGCGAGATGGCCAGCGCGCACAGCACCCCGGCGATCACGCCGATCGCGATCGAACCGAGCGGGCTCACGAAACCGCAGGCGGGGGTGATCGCGACCAGCCCGGCCACCGCGCCGGATGCCGCGCCGAGCGTGGTGGGCTTGCCGAACTTCAGCTGTTCCACGAGCAGCCAGCCGAGCACCGCGGCCGCGGTCGCGACGGTGGTGTTGGTGAACGCGACGCCCGCGAGGTCGTTCGCGCCCAGCGCGGACCCGGCGTTGAAGCCGTACCAGCCGAACCACAGCAGCGACGCGCCGAGCAGGACGAACGGGACGTTGTGCGGACGGCCGGTGTCCTTCGGCCAGCCCTTGCGCTTGCCGAGCACCAGCGCCAGCGCGAGACCCGCGGCGCCCGCGTTGATATGCACCGCCGTGCCGCCCGCGAAGTCGAGCGCCTTGAGCTGGTTGGCGATCCAGCCGCCCACCGAATCCTTGCCGGTGAATCCGTCGAACGAGAACACCCAGTGCGCGACCGGGAAATACACGACAATCACCCAGATCGCCACGAAAAGCGTCCAGCCCCAGAACTTCGCGCGATCCGCGATCGCTCCGGAAATGAGCGCCGGGGTGATGATCGCGAACATCAGCTGGAACATGCAGAACGCGAGCAGCGGCAACGCGTCCGGGCCCGGCCACGGAACGGCGGGCGGGCCGGCGCTGGCGAGGCCGACGAGTTTGCCGAACGCGTCCGACAGGCCGGCGTAGTCGAAGTTCCCGACCAGGCCGCCGAAAGCGTCGTCGCCGAAGGACAGCGAGAACCCGAAGAGGACCCACAGCACCCCGACTATCGCGAGCGCGATGAAGTTCATCATCAACATGTTCAAAACGCTCTTCGCGCGGACCATGCCGCCGTAGAAGAACGCGAGGCCCGGGGTCATGAGCATGACCAGCGCGGCGCTGATCAGCACCCAGGCGGTGTCTCCGGCGTTCAGCACAATCGTCCTCCCGTGCCGTGGGCAACTGCAGAGGAAGTGTTGGCCGCCGGTGTTTCGCCAGGCTTCGGTTCACGTTTCCCTCGCGTGAACTCCGGTGCGGTGGTTGTTACGGGGACGTTTCCGGGAACCCGGGGCGAAATGTCCGGTCCGGCAACCTCGTGGTCGAATAGCGTCATGTCTTTGCCTGATCGGGTGATTGATGCACTGCGTTGTTCGGTGTGCGCGGAGCCGGTCTCGCTGACCGGCCGGACGCTGCGCTGCGAGCGGCGGCATGCGTTCGATCTGGCCCGGCAGGGTTACGTCAATCTCCTGCACGCGCGCATCCCGGCGGGGACGGCCGACACCGCGCCGATGGTGGACGCGCGGGCGGCGTTCTTGTCCTCTGGTGCGTACGCGCCACTGGCCGACGCCGTCGCGAAGGCGGGTTCTGCTCCTGGCTTGATCATCGACGCCGGGGCTGGGCCGGGCTATTACCTCTCGCGGGTACTGGACAACGCGCCCGACGCCGTCGGGCTCGCGCTGGACGTCTCGGCGATCGCGTTGCGGCGGGCCGCGCGGGCGCATGCGCGGCTGGGTGCGGCGGTGTGGAACCTGTGGGAACCGTGGCCGGTGGGCGACGGGGTGGCTTCGGTGGTGTTGGACGTGTTCTCGCCGCGGAACGCCCCGGAGTTCCACCGGGTGCTCGCGCCGGGCGGGAAACTGGTGGTGGCGTCGCCGCTGCCGGGCCATCTCGCGGAACTGGGCGACCTGGTGCTCGCGGTGGACTCGCGGAAGGAAGAACGGTTAGAGGCCGCGCTGGGCGGGCTGTTTGTGCGGGAGTCCGGGGTGGAGGTGGTCCGGACTCAGGAGTTCAGCGCGGCACAGGTGCGGGACGTGGTCGCAATGGGGCCCGCGGGGTTCCATCTGGACCGGGACGGACGGCGGGAGCGGCTGGAGGCTGCGGAGGGACGGGACGTGACGCTGGCGGTTTCGGTGAGTGTGTGGCGGAAGCGCGACGACGTGCGGTGAGGAGAGCAGCCGAGCGACGTCGAGGCGATCTGCCAGTTCGGCGAAACGCACGTCACACCGCACTACGCCCCGCTGATCGGTGAAGCGGCTGCCCAGCGCCAGTCCGCCAGTGGTGGAACGAAGCGACAGTCGAGTTGTGGTCGCCGAAACCGGCGGGCGCATCGTCGGCGTCGGGCAGCACGGGCCGGACCACGTCGTCTACAAGCTCTACCTGGACCCGGAGCACCAAGGCCACGGGCTCGGCCCGCGACTGCTCGACGCCCTCGCCCGCCGGGGATCCGGCGCTCGCGGTGGTCTGGCGAACCCGCCCGATCACTCTCCGGGAGGAATAGCCGCCTCCCCCGGCGCTGGGCTAGCGTGGCGTCCGATGAGCGAACGTACCTGGGGCTTCCGCACCCGCGCCCTGCACGCCGGCGGCACTCCCGACCCCACGACCGGGGCTCGTGCGGTGCCGATATACCAGACGACCAGCTTCGTGTTCGAGGACGCGGCCGACGCGGCCAATCTGTTCGCGCTGCAGAAGTACGGGAACGTCTACAGCCGGATCGGCAACCCGACCGTCGCCGCGTTCGAGGAGCGGCTCGCGAGTCTCGAAGGGGCCATCGGCGGGGTCGCGACCGCCAGCGGGCAGGCGGCGGAGTTCCTCACGTTCTCGGCGCTCGCGGAGGCCGGCGACCACATCGTGTCGGCTGCCGGGCTGTACGGCGGGACAGTCACGCAGCTCACCGGGACGCTCGCGCGGTTCGGCGTCGAGACCACGTTCGTGCACGGCGACACCGAGGACTACGCCAAAGCGGTGACCGACCGCACGAAGCTGATCTACACCGAGGTGATCGGCAACCCGAGCGGCGCGATCGCGGACCTCGCCGGGCTGGCTGATCTCGCGCACTCGCACGACATCCCGCTCGTGGTCGACGCGACGCTCGCCACGCCGTACCTCTGCCGCCCGATCGAGCACGGCGCGGACATCGTCCTGCACTCGGCCACGAAATTCCTCGGCGGACACGGCACGACGCTCGGCGGGGTCGTCGTCGAAGCCGGGACTTTCAACTGGGGCAACGGAAACTTCCCCCGGATGACCGAAACCGTCGACAGTTACGGCGGGCTCAAGTACTGGGAGAACTTCGGCGAGTACGCGTTCTGCACGCGGCTGCGCGCGGAGCAGTTGCGCGACATCGGCGCGGTGCTGTCGCCGCATTCGGCGTTTCTGCTGCTGCAGGGCGTGGAAACGCTGCCGCAGCGGATGGACGCGCACGTCGTCAACGCGCGGGCGATCGCGGAGTACCTGAACGCGGACCCGCGGGTCGCGTGGGTGTCCTACGCGGGGTTGCCGGATCATCCGGATCACGAACGGGCCGCGCGGTATCTGCCGCAGGGGCCGGGCGCGGTGTTTTCGTTCGGGGTGAAGGGCGGACGCGCGGCGGGCGAGAAGTTCGTGGAGTCGGTGGAACTGTTGTCGCACTTGGCAAACGTCGGCGACGCGCGGACGCTGGTGATCCATCCCGCCTCGACGACGCACGCGCAGCTGTCCGAGGACCAGCTCGCCGCGGCGGGCGTCGGCGCGGACCTGATCCGGCTGTCGGTCGGGCTGGAGGACGTCGAAGACCTGCTGTGGGACCTCGACCAGGCCCTCGACAAGGCGGTGAACGCGTGAGTTACGACGTCGGGGCGGTCGAGCGGCGGCGTCTTCTCGGGCGCACGAAATCGGTGACGGTCGTGGGCGCGTCGGCGAATCCGGCGCGGCCGAGCTACTTCGTGGCGACCTACCTGCTGTCCTCGACGCGGTACGAGGTCAACTTCGTGAACCCGCGGCTCGACACGTTGCTGGGGCACCCGGTGTATCCGTCGCTGGCGGACGTGCCGGGCGAACTGGACCTGGTAAGCGTGTTCCGCAAGCACGACGACCTCCCCGCGGTGGCCGAGGAGGTCATCGAGGCGGGCGCGCGGACGTTGTGGCTCCAGCTCGGGTTGTGGCACGAACCGGTGGCGGACCGCGCTCGCGAGGCCGGGCTGGATGTCGTGATGAACCGCTGCGTGAAGATCGAGCACGCGCGGTTCGCGGGCGGATTGCATCTCGCGGGGTTCAACACCGGGGTGATCAGTTCGCGGCGGCAAACCGCGCCCTGAGCAGGCTACGGTGGGCGAAGTGAACCCGAACTGCCCGCACGGCTGGCTGCCGTCCGGAACCGAGATGACCTGCCTGGACGATCTCGAAGTCGTGTTCCGCGGCGACCGGGTCGCGGTGCGATTCGGCGAACGGCACGCCGCCGATCACCACCTGGACCGGCGGTTGTTCTTCGCCGTCCGGGTCCAGGCGCCCGGG
Source organism: Amycolatopsis sp. AA4 (assembly GCF_002796545.1). GTDB lineage: Bacteria > Actinomycetota > Actinomycetes > Mycobacteriales > Pseudonocardiaceae > Amycolatopsis. The sequence goes on along the minus strand of NZ_CP024894.1, from coordinate 1,655,446 downwards.
CTCGACGCCCGGCTGGAGCACGTCACCAACTACGTCACCGGACGCGGCCTCGCCCGGTTCCTCGGCGGGCTCGACTTCCGCGGCTGGGAAGGCGAACGCCGCTGGGTCAACGCCGACCGCGACCTGAGCGTCTCCGCGACCTACTGCTCCGGCGGCCGCGTCAAGCTCGTCTGGACTCTCCGGCCGTGGCGGCACTCCGTCCACGGCGAGTGGGAGATTGCCGCCACGACCACGATCGAGGCTGGCGCGGAGAAGGACGACCTGACTGCCCAGCTCGACGCTTTCCTTACCGCCGAAGGGTTTCCGGTCGAAAGCGAGGTCAGCTGACCGTCGCCACCAGGAACTCCTCCCCCGCCGTCTCCAGCCCGTCCGAGCGATCCCCCAGATACCGCTTGGTCAGTTCAGCCGCGCTGACGTGCCGGACGTCCTGAAACCCGCACTCCCGCGCGAAATCCAGCATCTCGTCCGGCGCGAAGAAGCTCACGAACGGCGTCCCGGCCGCCTCCGCGCCCTTCATCGCCGCTGCCCGGGCCGCGCGGTCGGGTTCGTCCAGGTACTCCTCCGGCATCTGGAACGTCATCGCCACCACGGTGCCCGGCGCGAAGCCGGCGAGCGCGCGCAACGTCGCGGCGTTCGCCTCGCGGGTCAGGTACATGCTGACGCCCGTCGAGGCCGCCACCGCGGGCTTCGTGACGTCGAAACCGTTGGCGGACAAGCGTTCCGGCCACTGTTCGCCGGATTCGAAGTCGACCGGCACGAACCGGTACGGGGCGGGCAGCCCGAGTTCGGCCAGTCGCGCGCGCTTCCACTCCTGCGTGCCCGGCCGGTCGATCTCGAACACCCGCACGCCCAGCTCCGGCTCCCGCTGCGCGAACGTGTCCAGCCCGGCGCCGAGCAGGACGTACTGCGAGACCCCGCGTTCGCGCACCAGATCCTCGACGAACCGGCTGCGCAGCGCGATTCCCGTCCGGAACCGGCGGGTGAACTCCAGGTCCATGTCCGGCCGGGACCGCCAGTCCGGGCCGGGATCGGCCAGCCGGAGACCGATCTCGTCGGCCAGTGCGTGCGGCGGCGGATCGGCGAGCACGTGCAGCGCGCGCCACAGCGCCACGCGCACCGCCGTGTGGTCCGGCTCCCTCACTTCGGGGCCCGCAGAATCCAGGTGCGGCCGTCCGGGTCCCGCACGGTCATCTCGCGCGTGCCGTAGTGGGTGTCCTCGAACGGGGTGACGACGTCGAGTTCCGCGTCCACCGACTCGTCCGGCACCGCCACCACCACGCCCATGCGCGGCTCCTGGCTTTCGGGGACCTCGGCGACGAACACCGGCGCGCCGTCGCCGTTCGACAGCTGGCCCGAGTTGTGGTCGGTCTCGAAATCGAGGCTGAAACCCACGCGCTGCAGGAATTTCGCGGTCTTGCCCCAGTTGTGCGTCTCCACGAAGAGCATCGTGATGCCGTCGCTCATGTCAGCCGTCCTCTCGTTGTTCCGGCGGGGTGCCGAGATAAGCCCGCAAGGCCGCGGTGACCAGCGCGGACAGCGACTGCTCGGTCTCGATCGCCCGGTACTTCACCTGCTTGATCAGCTCGACCGGCAGGTAGACGTTGAACTGTTTGACCTCTTCACCGGCCATTCTAGGATGCTAGCAATCTAGCCAACAGCGCACAAGGACCGCCGCCAGCCCTCATGAGAAGGTGGAGGCATGGCGAAACCCTCCGGGCTGCAGATCAGGAACATCGTCGCCGCCGTCCTGATGGCTGCCGCGTTCGTGTTCAACCTGGTGACCGGCGGCCCGTGGTGGGTCACCGCGATCGTCGGCGTCGCGGCCCTGCTGTCCTCGTTCTCCGCCTACCTGAACCGCCCCAGCGCGCGCGGCTGAGCCGTCCGGGCAGTCCCGCCTGGACACGCGGGCAGGAAGATCGTCCCGTTCAGCCTTCGTCCGCACGGACGTCGCCTCCGGTTCAGCCGCCGCTGCTCTACTCGGCGCGGCCCGATCGCGGCAGGCGAAGGAGTGTTGGTGGCAGGGAACGGCTTCACCGTCCATCCGGACGAGCTGCACAAATTCAGCGAGTACCTCGACAAGACGACCGTGCCCGCCGTGGACGAGTCCGCGAAGGCGGTGGACGACGCCAACGGCGGGGACATCGACGCGTTCGGCGTCGTGCTCGCGCAGGTGCTCGCCATTCCCGCGCGGATCGCGCTGAAGGCCGTCTCCGACAATCTGCACGGCGTCGCGAAGGACGTGACCGACAGCGCGGACAAGACGCGCCAGGCCAGCGAGCAGTACCGCAAGGGCGACCAGGACCTCGCGACGGCGTTCGACAAGTTCAAGCCGGAGCAGGTGAAATGAGCGCCGTCGTTCCCATCACCGATTCGAACAGCACCACCGGCGCGGGCGTCGCGGACAGCTGGCACAGCGTCGTCTCGTCGATCCAGGAGATCCAGCACCTGCACGGCGCGGACGCGGCCGCGGTGGGCGTCGAACTCGGCGTGTCGATCGTCGGCGCGATCGCGGACACCGCGGCGTTCGTCCTCGACCCGTTCGGCAAACTGATCGCGGCCGGGCTCGGTTGGCTGATCGAACACATCTCGTTCCTCAAAGAGGGCCTCGACAAGCTCGCCGGCGACCCCGCGGCGATCAAGAAGATGGCCGAGGAACTGCACAAGACGGCCCAGAACCTGCGCAACGCGGCGAAGGACCTCGACACGACGCTGCAGAAGACGGTCACCGACTGGCAGGGCGACGGCGCCGAGGCGTTCAAGAAGAACATCAGCGACCGCCGCGGCCAGATCGACAGCGCCGGACAGGCGGTCGACGTCGCGGGCTATGTCGTCGAGACGACGATGGCCCTGGTCTCCGTGGTGCGCTCGCTGATCCGCGACCTGATCACGACGTTCCTCGGCGACGTCATCGCGACCATGCTGATCGCGCTCGCGATGGCGGCCTTCACGTTCGGCGCGTCGATCGTCGTCGGGGTGGGGAACGTGATCCGGTCCGGGATCTCGCTGGCGCTGACGATCGCCTCGAAGATCGCCCGGATCGTCGGCCTCGGCGGGCGCACCGCGAGCCGCCTGGCGCAACTGGCGGAAAAGGTCAAGCCCGGCCGGGGCGGCGGCTCGCACGGCGGCGGGGGCGGCCACGAGATGACCGACCTCGGCGGAAACCACGGCGGGAACCACGGCGGCGAGGGCGGCGGCCAGGGAGGGCAGGGCGGGCACGGCGGGAACAACACTCCGCACGAGGACGCTCCCGGCGGGAACAACCACCACGAAGACAACCCTGGCGGCAACAATCCGCACGACGACACCCCCGGCGGGAACAACCACCACGAAGACCCGCCTGGCAACAACACCCCGCACGAGGACGATCCGTTCGACACATGGCTGGCCGCGGACCAGCACTTCAACCCGCCGCCCAACCGTCCGCACGACACCCCGGGCGGGAACACTCCCCACGAGGACGCCCCGGGCGGCGGAGGCAACCACCACGAGAACTCACCCGGCGGCAACACTCCCCACGAGGACACTCCGGGCGGGAACCACCACGAGGACACCCCCGGCGGGAACAATCATCACGAAGACCCGCCCGGCAACAACCCGAACCACGAAGACGCACCCGGCGGCAACAACCACCACGAAGACCCGCCCGGCAACAACCCGAACCACGAAGACGCACCCGGCGGCAACAACGCCAACCACGAGGACAACCCGGGCGGCGGCAACCACGAGAACGGCGAGGGCGGCGGGTCAGGAGGGGGCGGCGGGAACACCTCGTCCGGACCGCAGTCGCCGTTCAAGCCCTACGACTTCCGCTGGATGAAGAAGCACGAGGACTGGCTGGAGAACATGTGCAATCTCCCCCAGGTCCAGAAGTACACCGGCGGGAAGAACGTCTGGAAGGACATCGTCAAAGGCCCTGACGAGTACTTCAAGACGCACCCGGACGTGTACCCCTTCCTCAAGGGCCTGGCCGACGCCAAGAGCAGCAAGAACTTCGTCGGGTGGATGGGCAAGGACTCGATCAACTTCGACAAGGCGATCACCGACATCCACATGCAGGCCGAGGAAGCCTGGAAGAACTCGGACGAACAGTGGCGCCAGGAGCACCCCGACCCCGCGGGCACGGAGTAGCCCCCAAAGCCGGGAGGGCCGCCCTGAGGAGTTCAGGGCGGCCCTCGCGGACGTTGCTCAGCCGAGAGCGGCGGGACTCAGTCGGAGGTCTCCGCGAACCGCGCGGTCAGGGCTTCCCGGCCGCGTTTGCTCAGCTCGCCGAACAGCCGCAGCCGGGCGAGGCCGCCGTCGGGGTAGATGTCGAGGCGGATTTCGGTTACCTCGGGGCCGTCGTCCGCCAGCGCGAAGCGGTGCCGGGTGTCGGGCTGCAACCTGGTGCGCGGCAACAGTTCCACCCACTCGCCCTCGTCGAGACGGCCGCTCACCGACGCCCAGCCGGGGGCGTTTCCCTTGAGGTTGCTGGTGTCCAGCTCCACGAACCGGACCAAGCCCGCACCGGCCAGGCGCACCGTGGCCCAGTCGTTGCCGTCGTCGCGGCGGCGGGCGGTTTCCCAGCCCTCCGCCTGGTGCGCGGCGAGGCCCGGCGACAGCATGTTGTTCGGCGACGAATAGAACATGTCGCTGCAGCCGGTAACCACGGCGCCGTTTTCCAGCGCTGCCAAGTCGAGCGAGCGCGGGTCGAGCAGCGACGGGTCCGGCACCGGCGAACCGTGCACGCGCAGCCGGGCGACGCCGCCGTCCGGGTGCTGAGTGAGGCGCACGTGGGTGTAGCGGCGCGGGGACGTCACCTTGTAGAAGTTCTCCGAGTCGCCGACCGCCGGTTCGTGGTCGACCAGGACGTCCCAGTCGGCGTCCTGCAGTTCGGCCGCGCTCGGGTAGCCGGGCACGGACGTCGCGGCCACGGACACGAACGGCGGGTAGTTGCCCTTGAAGAACGCCGTGTCCACCACCACGCCGGAGACCACGCCGCCGAGGCCGAGGCGGACCAGGGCGTGGTCGTCGCCGGGTTCGCGGTGCCGCCGGGTCTCCCAGCCGTCGTACACCTGGCCCTTGGGGCCGAACGTTTCGGCGCGGTGCGCCGGCCGCCACGGGTTGACCAGGTTTTCCTTTTCGGCGAACAGTTCGTCGCTCGCCCACATCACGGTGCCCCCGAACAGGCGCGAGGCCAGATCGGGCTGGGCAGTCCACTCCGGACGGTCGGACACGTGCTCCTCCATCTCTTCAGCAATTGCCCCGGGTCAGCAGAGTCCCCTGGGGCGCGTCGCCGGTCACCGGCTCGCCGCGCAGCCAGGTGCCGCGCACGACGCCGGCCAGCGGACGCTGGTCGTACGCGCTCACCGGGTTGCGGTGCGCAAGTTTCGCGACGTCCACGACGAAGGCCTCGTCCGGCGCGAAGACGCAGAAGTCGGCGTCGGCGCCCACTTCCAGCTTGCCCTTCCGCGTCATCCCCACCTGCGCGGCCGGCCGCTCGGCCATCCACCGCACCACGTCGACCAGGCTGAAGCCGCGCTGCCGGGCCTGGGTCCAGATCGCGGGCAGACCGAGCTGCAGGCTGGAAATTCCGCCCCAGGCAAGCCCGAAATCGCCGGTGTCAAAGCGTTTCAGCTCCGGCGTGCACGGCGAATGGTCGCTGACGATCGTGTCGATCACGCCGTCCGCCAGACCCTGCCACAGCAATTCCCGGTTCGCCGCCTCGCGAATCGGCGGGCAGCACTTGAATTGCGTTGCGCCGTCGCGAATTTCCTCCGCGACAAAGGACAGGTAGTGCGGACAGGTTTCCACCGTCAACGCGACGCCTTCGTTGCGCGCGCTGGCGATCAGCGGCAAAGCGTCCGAAGAGGACAGATGCAGGATGTGCGCGCGAGCACCGGTGCGCCGCGCCGCTTCGATCACGTGCGTGATCGCCAGGTTTTCCGCGCCGCGCGGACGGGAACCGAGGAAATCGTGGTACTTCTCGCCGTGCGGGTCGGGAGCCGCGTCGATCGCGTCCGAATCCTCCGCGTGCACGATCATCTGCGCGTCGAACGACTTCAGCTCGCGCAGCGCGGATTCCAGACCGGCCGCGTCCAGCGGCGGGAACTCGTCGACGCCGGAGTGCAGCAGGAAGCATTTGAAGCCGAAGACGCCCTCGTCGTGCAGTCCGCGCAAATCGCCTTCGTTGCCCGGAATCGCGCCGCCCCAGAACCCGACGTCGACGTGCACGCGGCCGCTCGCGGCCTTGCGTTTGACCTCCAGCGCGGCCACGTCGACCGTCGGCGGCAGGCTGTTGAGCGGCATGTCCACGATCGTCGTGACGCCGCCGGCGGCGGCCGCGCGCGTGGCGGTCTCGAAGCCCTCCCACTCGGCGCGCCCGGGGTCGTTGACGTGCACGTGCGTGTCCACGAGACCGGGCAGCAGCACCTCGTCCCCGGCCAGCTCGACGACCCGCGCCCCCGGCATCTCGACAACGCCGGGTTCCAGAGCGACAATCCGGCCGTCCCGCACGCCGATCGTCGCCGGCCCGAGACCGGCGGGGGTCACCGCGCGCGCGGCCCGCACCACGAGGTCCATCGACGGCCTCCTCCAGTTCCACGTTACGGAAAGACTCTTTCGCTCACCGAGATTAGACACGTTCTTCCCGGCTCGTCAACGCCGTCCCTCCCACGTTACGGTCACCGGGTGGAGTTGGAAGCCGAGTTCACCAGCGAGCCGTTCCGCGGCGAGGGCGCGCCGCCGGAGCACGCCGTCCGCGCCCGCGACGCCGCCGACGCGGCCGGGCTCGACACCGACTTCGGCCCGCTCGGCACGCTGGCCCGCGGGACCGCCGACGAGCTGTTCGCCGCGTTGCCCTCGATCGCCCGCGCCGCCCTCGAAGGCGGGGCTACCCGGGTGACGCTGCAACTGCGCCGGACCGACGATTCCGACGCCGTTCCGGCGGTCGAACTCAACAGCGCGCTGTCGCGATTGATCGCCGACGTGGAACGCGAACTCGGCTCGAAACTCCGCGATCTCGACCGCCCGGAAAAGCAGCGCGCGGTGCGCCTGCTGCGCGAGCGAGGGGCCTTCAACCTGCGGAAATCGGTTTCGGCCGTCGCCGAGGAACTGGGCGTCACGCGGTTCACGGTCTACAACTACCTCAACCGGGAAGCCGACTGAACCCGTCGCGGGTTGCGATTCAACAAAGTGTTGACGCACGCTCGACCCGGCCGTACGGTCAGCGGAACACCACCTCCCCGGAGGAGATTCCGTTGCCGCTCGCACTCGCCGAGTTCAACTCCGCACCCGCCGCCGAACTCCGGCCCACGCTCACCGCCTGCCTGGCCGTGCCGCGCTGGGTCGACACGGTGCTCGAAGGTCGCCCGTACGCCGATTTCGCCGCGCTGAGCAAGGCCGCGGACAGCGCGACCCCGTTGCGCCGCAACGAGATCCGCGACGCGATCGCCGCGCACCCGCGGATCGGGGAACGCCCGACCAGCAAGGGCAGCGACGCCGACTGGTCGCGTTCGGAACAGTCCGGAGTGGACAACGCGGACGAATTCGCCGCCGCCAACGCCGAGTACGAGGCCCGGTTCGGCCACGTCTTCCTGGTGTGCGCGAGCGGGCGCAGCGGCGAGGAACTGCTCGCGAACCTGCGGTCCCGCCTCGGCAACGACCCGGAGACCGAACTCGACGTCGCCGGCGCGGAGCTGGCCAAGATCGCGCAACTGCGCCTGGCGAAAGCGGTAACGGCATGAGTCTGGTAACCACCCACGTCCTCGACACCGCCGCTGGCAAGCCCGCCGCCGGGATCGCCGTCCGCTTCGAGAGCCAGGACGGCACGCTGATCGCCGAGGGCGCGACCGACGACGACGGCCGCATCCGCGACCTCGGCCCGGAGACGCTCGACCCCGGCGTCTACCGGCTGATCTTCGACACCGGCGGCTACCTCGGCCCGGAGGCGTTCTTCCCCGACGTCACGATCGCTGTCCGGATCGTCGACGGCACGTCGCACCACCACGTGCCGGTGCTGCTGAGCCCGTTCGCCTATTCCACCTATCGCGGGAGCTGACATGGGAATCTCGTTGGGCCCCAACCAGTACGGCAAGGCCGAGGTCCGCCTCGTCACCGTCCGGCGCACCGGCGGCGTGCACCACCTGCGCGACCTCACGGTGTCCTCGGCCCTGCGCGGCGACCTGTCGGCCACGCACCTGACCGGTGACAACTCCGCCGTGCTGGCCACCGACACACAGAAGAACACGGTGTACGCGTTCGCCAAGCAGCAGGACGTCGGCGAGATCGAGGATTTCGCGCTGCGGCTCGGCCAGCACTTCGTCGGCACCCAGGAAAAGATCACCGGCGCGCGGATTTCCATCGAAGAGCAGGAATGGGACCGCATCACCGTGGACGGTGCGCCGCACGACCACTCCTTCAGCCGCTCCGGCGGCGAACGCCGCACCACGACCGTCACCGTGCACGCCGATCGCGCCTGGGTGGTGTCCGGTGTGGACGGTCTGACCGTGCTCAAGTCCACCGGGTCCGAATTCCACGGCTACCCGAAGGACGAATACACCACGCTCGTCGAAACCGACGACCGCATTCTCGCCACCGCCGTGACCGCGCGCTGGCGCTACGAGGGATTCACCGGGATCGACTGGGCCAAGAGCCATCGGGAGATCCGGCGGACGCTGCTGGAAACGTTCGCCACCAAGCACAGCCTTTCGCTGCAGCAGACCCTGTACGCGATGGGCGAAGCCGTGCTGCGGGCCCGGCCGGAAGTAGCCGAGATCCGGTTCTCCTTGCCCAACAAGCACCATTTCCTCGTCGATCTAAGCCCCTTCGGCCTCGAGAACTCAGGCGAGGTGTTCTACGCCGCCGACCGACCGTACGGCCTCATCGAGGGCACGGTCGTCCGCGACGAAGCCGAAGAGCCCGGCCCGGCCTGGACCGACGCCGTGCTCTAGCCCCGAGTCCCCTCCGGGAGAGCGCATGTCAGTTACACAGGAACGACCATTTCGGCACCCCGTGGACGTGCGGCCCCCGCTGCCGCAGTTGATCCTCGGAGGAATCCAGCACGTCGCGGCCATGTACGCCGGAGTGGTAGCGCCACCGCTCGTCATCGGCGCGGCCGTCGGCCTCTCCCCCGGCCAGCTCGCGCTGCTGATCAGCGCGGCGCTGTTCACCGCCGGGCTGGCCACCCTGTTGCAAACCCTCGGCTTCTGGCGCTTCGGCGCGAGACTGCCGCTGGTCAACGGCGTCACTTTCGCCGCCGTCGCGCCCATCCTGTCCATCGCGGCACAGCATCGCGACGGCAACGCGCTCGGCGTCGTCTACGGCGCCACGCTCGCCGGCGGCGTTTTCGTAGTGTTCGCCGCACCGTTTTTCTCCAAGCTGACGCGGTTTTTCCCGCCGGTGGTGACGGGGACGGTCATCACGCTCATCGGGATTTCGCTGCTGCCGGTCGCCGTGCAGTGGATCGCCGCGCAGCACAAATCGGCCAAGCCCAGCGGTCTGGTGCTGGCCGGGATCACGCTGGTGGCGGTGCTGGTCTTCACCCGGTTCCTGACCGGGTTCTGGAGCCGGATCGCGCTGCTGCTCGGCCTGGTCGTCGGCACCGCGGTGGCGTGGCCGATGGGCCAGGTCGACACATCGACGCTGAAGCAGGCCCCGGTGTTCGGCATCGTGACGCCGTTCCACTTCGGCACGCCCGCGTTCGACATCGCGGCGATCGTCTCGATGCTCATCGTGATGCTCGTGGTGATGGCGGAAAGCACCGCTGACCTGCTGGCCCTCGGCGAGATCGTGGACCGGCCGACCACGAGCCGCGTACTGGCCGACGGCCTGCGCGCGGACGGGCTCTCCACCGCAGTCGGCACGATCTTCGGCGGGTTCGCCTGCACGGCGTTCGCGCAGAACATCGGCCTCGTGTCGCTCACCCGCATGGTGAGCCGGTACGTGGTCGCGGCCAGCGGCGTCGTGCTCGTGCTGCTGGGCGTGTTCCCGGTGACCGGCGGGATCGTCGCGCTGGTGCCGCAGCCGGTGCTCGGCGGGGCCGGGCTGGTGCTGTTCGGCAGCGTCGCGGTGAGCGGCATCCGGACGCTGGCGAAGGCGTCGTTCGAGCATCCGGTGAACGTCGCGATCGTGGCCGCGTCGCTCGGCGTCGGGCTGATCCCGATCGCCATGCCGGACTTCTACTCCGGGTTCCCGGCGGCGCTGCAGGTCGTGCTCAACTCCGGGATCAGCGCGGGGTGCGTGACCGCGGTGGTGCTGAACCTGGTGCTCCGGCCGCGTTTGATAGAACGCTCTACTGTCCAGGAGCTATCCTCGGTGTCGTGACTGGCACGAAGGACCGCATCCTCGCCGCCGGGGCGGAACTGTTCCGCCACGGCGGGTACGCGGGCACCGGCATGAAGCAGATTGTCGAGAAAGCCGGCGCGCCCTTCGGGTCGGTGTACCACTTCTTCCCCGGCGGCAAGGAGCAGCTGGGCGAAGAAGTGGTACGCACCTCGGGGATGCAGTACGCGGAGCTGTTCGAGGTCTTCCTCACGCCGGCGCCGGACCTGATCACCGGCCTCGAAACGTTCTTCGGGGCCGCGGTCACCACGCTGCTCGAGACCGACTACGTCGAGGGCTGCCCGATCGCGACCGTCGCGCTCGAAGTGGCGACCACGAACGAACCCCTGCGCAAGGCCACCGCGGACGTGTTCGAGGCGTGGACCAAAGCGGGCACCAAGGGGTTCTCCGCCTTCGGGCTTCCCGAGGAGCACGCCCGCACGCTCACGCTCGCCTTGGTGACCAGCCTGGAGGGCGCGTTCGTGTTATGCCGCTCCATGCGGACGACTGAACCGATGGCGGTCGCGGGCGCGGCCGTGGTCGACGTAGCGCGACGGCTGCTGACCGAACTGGGTGACGACGGGAAACGCCGTCCCGGGGACCGCTAAGCTGGAACCAGCGTCCGGGTCCGCGGGAGGTGGCCGGTGTTCGGTCTCAGCATCGACCACATCGTGATTTTGCTGCTCGCCGGGTTGTTCATCCTCGGCCCGGAACGGCTGCCCGAGGCGGCGCACTGGGTCGCGCAGACCCTGAAACGGGCGCGCGGGTTCGCCGCGGGCACCAAGGCCCAGCTCGAGGCCGAACTCGGCCCGGAGTACCAGGAACTGCGGAAACCGTTGCAGGAACTGCAGTCCCTGCGGATCGCCAACCCGCGGGCGGCCGTGACGAGGTACCTGCTCGACGACCCTCCCCCGGTCGCCCGCCCGTCCTCGCCGCCGCCGGCGCCGGCCCCGGTTCCGTTGCGGGCCAACGAGCGGCCGCCGGTCGATCCCGACGCCACCTGATCATTCGGCCGCGCGCCACGCCCATCCGGCGAGCACGAGCAGTTCGACCAGTTCCAGCACGGCCATCAGCCGTTCCACGAGCCCGGTCGCGACGGTCGGCAGATGCTGCCCGAATGCGACATTGGCCGCGAACGGAATGAGAAACGGCAGAAAGAACGGCACGGCCGCCACCGCCAGAATACGAGACCAGCGCGCATAACCCCGCCAGCGCGGAGAATTCCGATGCGTCCAGCCGAGCAGCCATCCGGCTAACGGCAAACTCACACAACTGATCCCGGTCGCGCCGAGATGCACTTTGCCGACCCAGGTCACCGCATTTCCCTGCGGATCCTTCGTGAACAGCGCGACCGCCGCGAGCCCGGCGCACCAAGCGACGATCGCGACGACCGTCAGCACGCCGTACAGGATCTTCCGGCGGCGCAGCACCGCGGCCACCACGACCGAACCGGCCGAGGTCAGCAGCATCGCCGCCGCCCACATCCACCAGCCCGGAGTCCAGGCGTAGTCGCTGAGCATCGCGCTGACCGGGTCGATCGGGCCCCAGTAGCGGTCGACGTGCAGCACCACCAGGAACGCGGCCGCGGCCAGCACCGCGGCCACCGCCGCGCCGAGCGCGCGTTTCGTTCCTCTCGCCGGCGGGGCTGGCGCCAGCGCCGCGACCGGCGCCGGGGTCAGTTCTGTCGCCACTGAAAGTTCTCCGCTCGCCCGTCCGCTTTCCCGAAAGCATATCCTGGCCGGGCTCCCGTCGCTTTCGGACAGTCTGGCCGAATTGCCGCGCATTCTCAGCGTCCTGCCAGTAATCGTGACTACCCTCGCGGCCGTTCACTGATTTCTACCGACGGGAAATCCATGCCTGCCGCGCGCGGTACGGAATTGCGGCTGCTCGCGCTCGCGGTCGCCATCGTCTGGTCGGCGTTCCTGCTCGTGGACGCGAACGCACTGGGGCGGATCGATTCCTCGATCACCGGCTACGGCGCGTCGTTCACCGCGGTGGCCGCGGCGGCGCACGTGGCGGTCCGCCGCTGGGCCAGGTACGCGGACCCGCTGATCCTGCCCTGCGCCGTGCTGCTGAACGGCCTGGGCCTGGTGGTGATCCACCGGATCGACCTCGGGCTCGCCGAACAGGCGGTGCAGCGCGGCAAGGCGTACTCGGCCGTCGCCGGGCAGCAGGTGCTGTGGACGGTGGTGGCGCTGGCGTTGTTCCTGGCCGTGCTCGGATTCGTGCGCGATCACCGGGTGCTGACCCGCTACGGCTATCTCGCCGGGCTGGCCGGGTTCGTCGCGGTGGTGCTGCCCGCGCTGCTTCCGGCGTCGCTGTCGGAGGCGGGCGGCGCGAAGGTGTGGATCAGGATCGGCCCGCTGTCCATCCAGCCGGGCGAGTTCGCGAAGCTGCTGCTGATCGTCTTCGCCGCGACGACGCTGGTGGCGAAACGGGAACTGTTCCGCGTGGCCGGGCGCACGGTGCTCGGCGTCGAACTGCCGCGGGCGCGCGACCTCGGGCCGATCATTCTCGCCGCGCTCGGCTGCGTGGCGGTGCTGGCGTTCGAGAAGGAACTCGGCGCGTCGCTGCTGTTCTTCGGGATCACGCTGGTGATGATCTACCTCGCGACCGAGCGGGTGATCTGGGTCTACGCCGGGCTGGCGGTGTTCGCCGGCGGCTGCGTGCTCGCGTACTTCCTGTTCAACCACGTGCGGCAGCGGGTCGCGAACTGGATCGACCCGCTCGCGACCTACGACCAGGCAGGCGGCGGGTACCAGGTCGCGCAGGGCCTGTTCGGCCTCGGCACCGGCGGCATGGGCGGAACCGGCCTCGGCGCGGGCAGGCCGGACATCGTGCCGGAGTCGAACACCGACTTCATCACCGCCAGCATCGGCGAGGAACTCGGTTTCCTCGGACTGGCCGCGGTGCTGATGCTGTACCTGCTGATCGCCCTGCGCGGAATGCGGCACGCGCTGGCCGTCCGGGACAGCTTCGGCAAACTCCTCGGCGGCGGGCTGGCGTTCACCGTGGTGATGCAGATTTTCGTGGTCGTGGGCGGGGTGACGAAGCTGATCCCGGAAACCGGCATCACCGCGCCGTTCCTGTCGAAGGGCGGTTCGTCGCTGCTCGCGAACTACATCCTGGTCGCCCTGCTGCTGCGGATCTCGGACGCGGCCCGCCAGCCGAGCGCGACGGACCCGGTGCAGGCGGTGCGAGCGCCGCTGGCCGAGGCGGGGACGGTGCTGGTCAACCGGCCCGCAACCGGGCGCTCGCCTTCGCCAGTTCGCCCGCGACCGACGACTCGTCCGCCTTCGTGAGCCGCCCCTGGTCCACGACCGTCTTCCCGCCGACGAACAGCTTCCGCAGCGGCGGCGGCGCGGCCAGGACCAACGCCGCGACCGGGTCCTCGATGCCCGCGTAGTTCAGCCCGTTCAGATCCCACACCGCCAGATCCGCGAGCTTGCCGACCTCCACCGAGCCCATCTCGCGCTCCCGGCCGAGACAGCGCGCGCCGCCCATTGTCCCGAGCCACAAGGCTTCCCGCGTGGTCAAGCCCTTCGGCCCGCCGCGTTGCCGGGCCTGCAGCAACGCCTGATGCAGTTCCTCAGCCAAGCCGCCGGATTCGCTCGAAGCCGCGCCGTCGACGCCCAGCCCGACCGGGGCGCCGGCGTCGAGCAGGTCCCGCACCGGGGCGATTCCGCTGCCCAGGCGGCCGTTCGACGTCGGGCAGTGCGCGGAACCCGTTGCCGTCGCGCCAAAACGACGGACCGCGTCCGGGGCGAGGTGCACGGTGTGCGCGAGCCAGACGTCCGACGCCAGCCAGCCCAGTTTGTCCGCGTACTCCGCGGGCGTGAGGCCGGTTTCGGCGAGGCATTGCTTTTCCTCGTCCTGCGTTTCGGCCAGGTGCGTGTGCAGCCGGACGCCCTTGCGCCGCGCCAGCTCGGCCGATTCCGCCATCAACCGCTCGGTGACGGTGAACGGCGAGCACGGGCCCGCCGCGATCCGCAGGTGCGCGTTCGGCGAGGCGTCGTGGTAGCGGTCGATCGCGGCTTCGGTGCCGAGGAGGGCGTCCTCGGCGGTCTCGACCAGGCTGTCCGGCGGGAGTCCGCCGTCCGATTCGCCGCGGTCCATCGAGCCGCGGACCAGGTGCAGCCGCAGCCCGATCCGCTCCCGCGCGGCGACGAGCGCGGCCACCTGGTCGCCGCCGTCGGCCGGGAAGACGTAGTGGTGATCGGCGACCGTGGTGCAGCCGCTGAGGGCGAGCCGCGCCATTCCGGCGGCACCCGCGGCGTGCGTGATCTCCGCGTCCAGCTTGGCCCACACCGGGTACAGCGCGACCAGCCATTCGAACAGCGTGTGGTCGGCGGCGAGTCCGCGGGTGGCCCACTGATAGAGATGGTGGTGCGTGTTCACGAGGCCGGGCGTGACGAGACAGCCAGCCGCGTCAACGCGTTCGTCCGCCTCGCCGGTGAAGGCCCCGTCGCCGACCGCCGCGATGCGGTCGTCCTCCAGCACGACGTGCCCGTTGCGGTACTCGGGACCGCTGACCGTCGCGATCGCGGCGTTCTCGACGACTGTCCTCATGCGACACTCACCTCCGGAAGGTCTCGGGAGTGGCTACCCCGAAGCCGGGGCCGCCACTCCCGGACCGCCTCACAACGCCTTGGCCGCGCGATCCGCCACCAGGTTCAGGAACCGGCTCGGGTCGCTCAGCTCGCCGCCCTCGGCGAGCAAGGCCATGCCGTGCAGCAGCTCCGCCGTCTCGGCCAGCGACGCGTCCTCCGGGTGCTCGGCGAACGCCTTGCGCAGACCGGTCACCAGCGCGTGCTCCGGGTTCAGCTCCAGCACCCGCTTCACCGGCGGCAGCTCCTGCCCCATCGCGCGGTACATCTTCTCCAGCGTCGGCGTCAGGTCGCCCGCGTCGCCGACGATGCAGGACGGCGACGTGGTCAGCCGCGACGAAAGCCGGACCTCCTTGACGGTGTCGGACAGGGTCGCCGACATCCACTTCAGCAGGTCCTCGTACTCGGCCTTCTTCTCGTCGGTCGTCTCGTCGCCGAGGTCGACCTCGCCCTTCGCGACCGACTGGAACGTCTTGCCGTCGAAGCCGCTCACCGCGTCGGCCCACATCTCGTCGACCGGGTCGGTGAGGATCAGCACCTCGTACCCCTTGGCGCGGAACGCTTCCAGGTGCGGCGAGTTCTCGATCGTGGTGCGCGAATCGCCGGTCAGGTAGTAGATGTGCTCCTGGCCCTCCTTCATCCGCGACACGTAGTCGCGCAGCGAGGTGGGCTTCTCGGCGTGGTGCGTCGAGGCGAACGACGAGATCTCCAGGATCTGCTCCCGGTTCTCCGGGTCGTCGAGCAGGCCCTCCTTGATCGCGCGGCCGAACTCGGCCCAGAACTTCGCGTACTTCTCGGCGTCCTCGGTCATCATCGTCTTGACCGTGGACAGGATCTTCTTCTCCAGCCGCCGCCGGATCGCGCGGATCTGGCGGTCCTGCTGCAGGATCTCGCGCGACACGTTCAGCGACAGGTCCTGCGCGTCGACGACGCCCTTCACGAAGCGCAGGTAGTTCGGCATCAGCGCTTCGCAGTCGTCCATGATGAACACGCGCTTGACGTACAGCTGCACGCCGCGCTTCGCGTCCCGCATGAACAGGTCCATCGGCGCGCGCGAGGGCAGGAACAGCAGCGCCTGGTACTCGAAGGTGCCCTCGGCCTGCATCCGGATCGTCTCGAGCGGGTCGGTCCAGTCGTGGCTGATGTGCTTGTAGAACTCGTGGTACTCCTCGTCGGAGACCTCGTCCTTCGACCGCGCCCAGAGCGCCTTCATCGAGTTGACGGTCTCGAGCCCCTCTTCGCCCTCACCGGTCTTGGCCATCTGCACCGGCCAGGTGATGAAGTCGGAGTAGCGCTTGACGATCTCGCGCACCTTCCACGGCGACGTGTAGTCGTAGAGGTGGTCCTCGTCGTCGGCGGGCTTGAGGTGCAGCGTGACCGAGGTGCCCTGCGGCGCCTCGGAAAGCGACTCGATCGTGTAGGTGCCCTCGCCGGTGGATTCCCAGCGGACGCCCTCGTCGGCGCCCGCGCGGCGGGTCACGAGCGTGACCTTGTCCGCAACCATGAAACTGGAGTAGAAGCCAACGCCGAACTGCCCGATCAGGTCCTGGCCCGCGGACTCCTTCGACTCCTTCAGCTTGCGCAGGAAGTCGGCGGTGCCGGATTTCGCGATGGTGCCGATCAGGTTGACGACGTCGTCCCGGCTCATCCCGATGCCGTTGTCGCGCACGGTGAGGGTGCGCGCGTCGGAGTCGAGGAGGATCTCGATGTGCAGGTTGTCCGTGTCCGCCCGCAGATCCTTGTCGCGGTACGTCTCCAGCTTCAGCTTGTCCAGCGCGTCGGAGGCGTTGGAGACCAGCTCGCGCAGGAAGATGTCCTTGTTCGAGTAGATCGAGTGGATCATCAGCTGCAGCAGCTGGCGCGCCTCGGACTGGAACTCCAGCGTTTCGACCGTCCCGGTTTCCTCAGCCATGGCTTTCGTGTTTCCTTTCGCCCCTGAAAGACCGGCGTGAAGTCTACCGAGGGGGTACGGCAAAACGTGCGGAGACCGCGAAGTCCGATTGCCGCCAGCGACCCCGGCCCGCGGCGGCCACGCTGGGGCCCGTGACTGATCCCGCAGCCGTGCTCGACGGCATGTATCGAGCCGAAGCCGAGTATTTCGCCGCCGGCGGCCCCGGTTCGGCTTCTTTTGCCCCGCTGGCCCCGTATTTCGCCGAGGATGTCGTACTTCACCAGGCCGACGGACTGCCGTTCGGCGGCGACTGGCACGGCCACGCCGGGCTGGAGAAGTTCTTCCTCGAGATGAGCCGGATCTGGGAGCTGTTCGAGATCGGCGAGCAGGAGTACCTCGCCGTCGGCCCGACGTCGGTGGTGCTCACCCAGGTCCGCGCCCGCACGCGGACGACCGGGCGCGAGCTGGAGTTCCCGATCCTGCAGGCGATCCGGATCGAGGACGGGCGGATCGCCGAGGTGCGGCCGTTCTACTGGGACACCGCGGCGATCGCGGAGGCCTACGGCAGCTGAAGACTCGTGAGCGGCTAAGCCGGTTCTAACCGGCCTAGCCACTCACGAGCAGTTCAGGCTTGCCGCCGCGCGTACGCGTCCAGCCGAGCCACCTCGAACGGCAGCTCCGACTCCGCCAGCGCACCGCACTGGTACCCGCCCAGCAGGTACCGCGCGAGCGCTTCCGCCGTGGCCGGTTCGTCCAGCACTCCCCCGGCCGTCTTCGACGCGTAGTCCTGCAACCGCTTGGCCGCCGCCGGGGCACCCTCGCGGTAGAAGGCGTACGTCGCCGCATACCGGGTCGGCAGCTGGTGCGGATGCAGGTCCCAGCCCTGGTAGAAGCCGTTCTCCAGCGACCGCCGCACCAGACGCAGGTGTTCTGCCCACGCGCCCGGCAGGTCGTCGCCCACCGGGAGCCGGTTGGTCGAACCGTCGGACAGCCGCACGCCCGTTCCGGCAGCCGCGACCTGCATCAGCTGCTTCGCGAAGTCGGCGGCGGGGTGCGCCATGCTTTGGTACGCCGCGCTGATTCCGAGACCCGCGCTGTAGTCGTACGTCCCGTAGTGCAGCCCGGAGCACCGGCCGTCCGCGGCCTGGATGATCCGCGCCACCGAGACCGTGCCGTCGGTCGAGAGGATCGACTGCGCGGTCTCGATCTGCACCTCGAACCGCAACGCGCGGTCGGGGAGTCCGTACGCGGTTTCCAGTCGCCCCAACACTTCTGCGGCGACTTCGACCTGCTCGACCGCGGTGACCTTCGGCAGCGTCACCACGAATCCGTCCGGCAGCGAGCCTTCGGACAGCAGGCCGGACAGGAACAGGTCGAGCGTCCGGATGCCGCGGCGCCGGGTCGCGGCTTCGAAGCTCTTGAACCGGATGCCGGCGAACGGGGTGCCGCCGGTGGTCGCGAGGGTGCGCCCGGCAGCCTCCGCCGCCGCGTCCTCCGCTTCGTCGCCGGGACGGCCGTAACCGTCCTCGAAGTCGATGCGGAGGTCCTCGATCGGCTCGGTGAGGAGCTTCTCGCGGACCCGCTCGGCCACCGCCGGGTCGAGGTTCAGCAGGTCGCCGTGTTCGACGAAGACCCGCATCGCCTGTTTGCCCCAGTCGGCGACCAAGCGCGTGCGGTACTGCGAGGCCGGCACGTAAACCGTGTGCACCGGACGACGGCCCGGAGACTCGCCGGGGTACTTCGCCGCCACGCGCGCGTCGGCCTCGGCCAACCGCGCGTCGGCGGCGCTGTAGACGTCCTCGGCGAGCCGTCCGCCGCCCATTACTGGATGTGCTCGTACGCCGGCAGGGTCAGGAAGTCCGGGAACTCGTCGGCCAGCGCGACCTGCTCGAACAACTCGACCGCGGGCTTCAGCAGATCGTCGGCGATCTCCGCGGCCAGCTCGCCCCGGACGTCGGCGACGACGCCGCGCACCAGCTCCGCGGTGACCTTCTCGCCGTTGTCCAGCTGCGTGCCGTTCTTGACCCACTGCCACACCTGCGACCGCGAGATCTCGGCCGTGGCGGCGTCTTCCATCAGGTTGTGGATCGCCGCCGCGCCGTTGCCGCCCAGCCACGAGGCCAGGTAGCGGATGCCGACGTCGACCGCCGCGCGCAGCCCGGCCGCGGTGGCGCTGCCCGGCGTCGAGGCGACGTCCAGCAGCTGGTCGGCGGTCACCTGCACGTCGTCGCGGGTGCGGTCGAGCTGGTTCGGCTTGTCGCCGAGGACCTTGTCGAACTCTTCCTTGCAGAGTGCGACCATGCCCGGGTGCGCGACCCACGAACCGTCGAAGCCGTCCCCGGCCTCCCGCGACTTGTCGGCGTGCACCTTCTCGAAGGCGCCCTGGTTGACCTCCGGGTCCTTGCTCGGGATGAACGCGGCCATGCCGCCGATCGCGAACGCGCCGCGCTTGTGGCAGGTGCGCACGAGCAGCTCGGTGTAGGCGCGCATGAACGGCGCGGTCATCGTGACCGAGTTGCGGTCCGGCAGCACGAACTTCTCGCCCGCGTCGCGGAAGTACTTGATGACGCTGAACAGGTAGTCCCAGCGGCCCGCGTTGAGGCCGGAGGCGTGCTCGCGCAGTTCGTAGAGGATCTCTTCCATCTCGAACGCGGCCGGGATGGTCTCGATCAGCACGGTCGCGCGGACGGTGCCGTGCGGGATGCCGAGCGCCTTCTCCGCGTGCGTGAACACGTCGTTCCACAACCGCGCTTCGAGGTGGCTTTCCATCTTCGGCAGGTAGAAGTACGGGCCCTTGCCGCGGTTGAGCAGTTCCTGGGCGTTGTGGAAGAAGTACAGGCCGAAGTCGACCAGCGCGCCGACGCCCTTGCGGCCGCCGAAGGTCAGGTTCCGCTCGTCGAGGTGCCAGCCGCGCGGGCGGACCACGATGGTGGCGTGCTCGACGTCGGGCTTCAGCTCGTAGTGCTTGCCGTTCTGGTCCAGCGTGATGGTGCCGCGGATCGCGTCGGACAGGTTAACCTGGCCGCCCACGACGTTCGCCCAGTGCGGCGTGTTCGCGTCCTCGAAGTCCGCGAGCCACACCTTGGCTCCGGAGTTGAGGGCGTTGATGGTCATCTTGCGGTCGGTCGGGCCGGTGATCTCGACGCGGCGGTCGCGCAGCGCCTCCGGAGCGCCGGCGACCTGCCAGTCGCCCTCGCGGATCTCCTTCGTCTCCGGGAGGAAATCGAGCCGGCCGGTAGTGCGGGCCTCCTCGCGCCGCTTCCCGCGCGCGACGAGGAGTTCGTCGCGCCGCGCGGCGTACTCGTCGTGCAAGCCCGCTACGAAAGCGAGGGCTTCCGGCGTCAGAATCTCGTCCCCACGCTCGACGGACCCGCCGAGAACCTGGACCTCAGACATGCGCAACACCCCGAGTAGTGCTTTGGATAACGTCCCTACGGTTTTTACCTGACGGACTATAGTTTCTGCATAGCGGAACATCAATCGGGTCTGTGAGGAGGACCACTGGTGGCGGCTGAGAAGAGCGGACGAGACGGCGGCGTCCAGTCCCTGCAGCGCGCGTTCGAGCTGCTGGAGCACCTGGCGGACACCGGCGGCGAGGCCAGCCTGTCGGAGCTGGCGACCCTGTCCGGGCTGCCGATGCCGACGATCCACCGGCTGATCCGCACGCTGGTGTCGCTGGGCTACGTCCGGCAGAACACCAACCGGCACTACGCGCTCGGCGCCCGGCTGATCCGGCTCGGCGAGAACGCCAGCATGCAGTTCGGCGCGTGGGCGCGGCCGTTGCTGGTGGAGCTGGTCGAGGAGGTCGGCGAGACGGCGAACCTGGCGGTGCTGGAACGCGACGAGGTGGTGTACGTCGCACAGGTGCCGTCGAAGCACTCGATGCGCATGTTCACCGAGGTCGGGCGGCGCTTGCTGCCGCACGGCACCGGCGTGGGCAAGGCGATGCTGGCGGAACTGCCCGCCGACGAGGTCGCGGCGCTGCTGGAGCGCACCGGGATGCCCGCGTACACCGAGCACACCTTCACCGATCCCGACGCG
The DNA here is from genome assembly GCF_002796545.1 of Amycolatopsis sp. AA4. Classification (GTDB taxonomy): domain Bacteria; phylum Actinomycetota; class Actinomycetes; order Mycobacteriales; family Pseudonocardiaceae; genus Amycolatopsis. Next base: position 1,634,611 of record NZ_CP024894.1, on the reverse strand, counting down.
CTGGCGGTAGAGCTGAAGAAGATCGCCGGACAGGGTTACGCGCTGGACGAGGCCGAGCAGGAACTCGGGGTGCGCTGCATCGCCGTCGCGATCCCCGGCGCGCCGGTCCCCGCCGCGGTGTCGGTGTCCGGCCCGTCCGGCCGCCTGACCGCGGACGCGGTGAGCCACATCGCGCCGGTGGTGCAGAAGGTGGCGGACCGGCTTTCGCAGCAGCTGCCGGTTACCTGAGTTCGCCCTTGAGGAGGTCCATCAGCAGCCCGTCGTGCCAGGTCCCGTCGAGGCCCTGCTCGTAGTCGCGAAGGACGCCGACGCGCCGGAAGCCGAGCTTCTCGTACACGTGGATCGCGCGGTGGTTGGCCGCCGCCGGGTCGATGGTGATCCGGTGGTGCCCCTGGTCGAACAGCCGCTGGGCGAGGATCCGGATCGCCTCGGAGCCGAGCCCGAGACCGTAGTGGTCCGGATGCACCGCGAGGTCGATTCCGGCGTGCCGGTAGCGGCGTTCGAGTTCTTCCCAGCTCTGGATCACGCCGACGGTCTGGCCTTCGTACCCGATGGCGTACGCCGTGTGGTCCCCCTGAGCGAAAAGCCCGTCGGTCTCCTCGTCGGGATCGCCCCACCACTGCGCTACTTCCGGCGCGGACAGGATCTCGTGCACTCGCGACCGATCTGCTTCGGTCAGCGTGCGAAGGGTGACGCGGTTCACTTCATCAGCCCAGCAAAGCGTCCACGAACGCCCCCGGCTCGAACGGAGCCAGGTCGTCCGGCCCCTCGCCCAGCCCCACGAGCTTCACCGGCACCCCCAGTTCCTTCTGGACCTGGAACACGATCCCGCCCTTGGCCGTGCCGTCCAGTTTGGTCAGGACGATGCCCGTCACGTCGATGACCTCGGCGAACACCCGCGCCTGCGCCAACCCGTTCTGGCCGGTCGTGGCGTCCAGCACCAGCAGCACCTCGTCCACTCGCGCCTGCTTTTCCACGACTCGCTTCACCTTGCCGAGTTCGTCCATCAGGCCGGTCTTCGTGTGCAGGCGGCCCGCGGTGTCGACCAGGACCGTGTCCACGCCCTCGCTGATTCCCTGCTTAACCGCGTCGAACGCGACCGCCGCCGGGTCCGCGCCTTCCTTGCCTCGGATCACCGACGCGCCTACCCGCTCGCCCCACGTCTGGAGCTGGTCGGCGGCAGCCGCGCGGAACGTGTCGGCCGCGCCGAGGACGACGGTGCCGCCCTGCGCCACCAGGACTCGGGCGAGTTTGCCGGTCGTCGTGGTCTTGCCGGTGCCGTTCACGCCCGCGACCAGCACGACCGCGGGCTCCTTCTTGCCGTCCACCTCGTGCGGGAGGGCCCGGACCGCGCGCTCGGCGTCCGTGGACAGCGCGGCGGTCAGCACCTCGTGCAGCAACTCGCGGGCTTCCGCCGACGTGCGCACCGCGCGGCGGTTCAGTTCGTCGCGCAGCCGGTCCACGATCTGGGTCGTCGTGGCGGCGCCGAGGTCCGCCATGAGCAGCGTGTCTTCGACGTCCTGCCAGGAGTCCTCGTCCAGGTCGCCGCCGCCGAGGAGGCCCAGCAGGCTCTGGCCGAACACCGAGCGGGACTTCGACAGGCGGCCGCGCAGGCGCTCGAGCCGGCCCGACGGGGACTCGATTTCCTCGATGGGCTCGACCGTTCCCGGGACGACCGCCTCGGGAGCCTCTTCCTCGACCGGCTCGGGGAGTTTGACGTCGCGCACCGTGCGCTGGTCGGAGTCGCGCGGGACCGCGGCGTCGTCGCCGACCGCGGGCTGGCCGTCGACTTCCGGCCGGTCTTCGACCGGATGCTCGACCACCGGCTCCGGCGAAGGCTCGGGAACCGGCGGCGCCTCAGCGGTCTTCCCACCGGGAGCCAGCGAGATCCCGCCGCTCGCGGCGTACCCGCCGCCCTTCGGCTTCTCCTCGACCTCGCGCTGTTCGGCGATGCTGATCCGCCGCTTGCGCGCGATGAGCAGCCCGGACACCAGCAAGGCGACCAGGACGACGACGGCGACGACAACGATCCAGAACCAGGTGCTCGACACGCCACCATCCTGTCATCCGCGTGCACAAGCCACCGGACACCCCACCGCGAAGCCAACGAGTAACGCGAACGGTTCCGATTCGGCCAAGACTCCACGAAGCGTCTTGCGCCACCCCTTCGGTGTTGACTAGACCACATCGGATGACCACCCCCGCCGGCCACTGTTTCCGCGTCCTCGGGCTGCTTTCGGGCACGTCCGCGGACGGGATCGACGTCGCGGTCGCCGAAATCCGCGCCGAGAACGAGACCGTCGTCCTCACCCCGCTCGGCGAACTCGACGTGCCTTATCCCGCCGACCTCCGCGCGGATCTTCTCGACGCCCTCCCGCCGCGGCCGAGCAGCGCGCGCCAGCTGACCGTCCTCGACACCCGGGTCGGCCAGGCGTTCGCGGACGCGGCCGCGCGCGGGATCGCCGCGTACGGGCCGGTGGACGTGATCGCCTCGCTCGGCCAGACCGTCTACCACTGGGTGGAGAACGGCGTCGCGCTCGGCACGCTCCAGCTCGGCCAGCCGGCGTGGATCGCCGAGCGCACCGGAGTGCCGGTGATCGCCGACCTCCGCATCCGCGACATCACCGCGGGCGGCCAGGGTGCACCGCTGGCCAGCACTCTCGACGCGATGTGGCTGCGAGGCCTTGCCGAGGAGACCGGACGTCCGGTGGCCGCGCTCAACCTCGGCGGCATCGCGAACATCACCGTCGTCACGCAGTCCGACAAGGTGCTCGCCTACGACACCGGCCCGGCCAACGCGTTGCTCGACCTCGCCGCCGCGCACGTCAGCGACGGCAAGCTGTCCGCCGACGTAGACGGACACCTCGCGCTCGCCGGTTCGGTCCGGAAAGACCTGCTCGACCGGCTGCTGGCCGACCCCTATTTCGCCGCTCCTCCCCCGAAATCCACTGGCAAAGAGCACTTCCACGGCGGATACCTGAACGCAGCCCTGTCCGGACTGCCGCCGTTGTCCCCGGAGGACCTGCTGGCCACGCTCACCGAACTGACCGCCGCGACGGTCGCCGCGGAATGCCGGCGGCACGGCGTCGCGACCGTTGTCGCGTCCGGCGGCGGGGTCGCGAACCCGGCGACTATGGCCGCGCTCGCCCGGCTTCTGCCCGGCGGCGCGCTCCGCACCAGCGACGACCTCGGCCTCCCCGGCTCCGGAAAAGAGGCCTATCTGACCGCGCTGCTCGGCTGGCTGAGCTGGTGCGGTGTCCCGGCGACGCTGCCGTCGGCCACCGGAGCGAGCGGTCCCCGCCTGCTCGGCGCGCTGACGCCGGGCGCGGCGCCCCTGAATCTCCCCGCCCCGCTGGGGGGCGCCGCGACCCGGCTCCGGGTCGCGGAATCCGGGCAACCACGGTAGGAGAACCCCATGAATCCAGTCGATCTGGTGATCGTCATCGTGTATCTCGCGGCGATGCCGGTCATCGGCGTGCTGGTCGGACGCAGACAGAAGTCCGCGAACGACTACTTCGTCGGCGAGCGCAGCATGCCGTGGTGGGCGGTCACGCTCTCGGTGGTGGCCACCGAGACGTCCACGCTCACCGTGATCTCCACGCCCGGGCTCGTGTTCGGCAGCGCCTTCCTGTTCCTGGAAGTCGCGTTCGGCTACATCATCGGCCGCGTGATCGCCGCGTTCGTGCTGCTGCCGCGCTATTTCCGCGGCAATTACGTGAGCGCGTACGAATTCCTCGGCCGCCGCTTCGGCCGCGGGCTGCAGGGCACCGCGTCGGTCACCTTCGTGGTGACGCGGCTGCTCGCCGAAGGGCTGCGGCTGTTCGCCGGGGCGATCCCGATCAAGGCGATCCTCGGCCACTACGGCATCCACACCGAGTACTGGCACATCGTCGTCCTGCTGACCGCGCTCACCGTGGTCTACGCGTTCGTCGGCGGCATCAAGTCGGTGATCTGGGTGGACGTCATCCAGTGGTCGCTCTACATCCTCGGCGCGATCGGCGCGGTGATCTTCCTGTCCACGAAGCTGCCGTCCGGCTGGACGCAGCTCGCTTCGAGCCAGGGCCGGTTCCAGTTCACCGATTTCGCGTCGAACCTGCTCACCAACCCGTACGCGTTCCTCTGCGCGGTGGTCGGCGGCGCGTTCCTGTCGATGGCTTCGCACGGCGCGGACCAGCTGATCGTCGGCCGCCTGCTGTCGTGCCGGAACCTGCGGGACGGGCAGCGCGCGCTGATCGGCTCGGCCTTCGTGGTGTTCGTCCAGTTCGCACTGTTCCTGCTCGTCGGCGCGATGCTGTGGGTCTACACCGGCGGCAAGACCGGCGCGACGGCCACCGCGGTCGCGGCCGGGAAGATGTCCGGCGACGACGTGTTCTCCAATTTCATCGTCAACGACCTGCCGGTCGGCCTCGCCGGGCTCTTGATCGCCGGCATCCTCGCGTCGACCATGGGCGCGCTCGCCTCCGCGCTCAACGCGCTGTCCACGTCCACCATCGCCGACCTCTACCAGCGGTTCACGCACAAATCGATCGAGGACGCCAAGCTGCTCCGGCACGGTCGCATGTGGACACTCATCTGGGCGGCGGTGTTCGCGGTGTTCGCGTCGATGTTCACCAACTCGAAGGACCCGGTGATCCAGCAGGGCCTCGGGATCGTCGGCTACACCTACGGCGCGCTGCTCGGCTCGTTCTTCCTCGGCCTGCTGGTGCGCAAGGCCCGGCAGTCCGACGCGGTGATCGCGTTCGCCTGCTCGGTCGTCGGGATGGCGTTCCTGATCCTGTTCGTGAAATTCGACAAGGCGACCACCGCGGTGCACATCCACTTCGGCGCGGCGACCAAGACGCTGGTGCCGCTGGCGACGTATTGGTACACCTTCGCGGGCGTGCTGATCACGCTGATCGTGGGCGGGCTGCTGTCCCTGCGGCGGCGCGGCGTGGACCCGAATGTCGAGCAGGTCGAGGAGCCGGCGGAAACCCCGGCGTAGAAAGCTGGTGCGTGGTTGTGCCGGGACTCACCGGCACAACCACGCACCGGGCTCAAACGGCCTTGCCGTGGAACGAAAGCCCCTTGCTGCCGCAGAAAAACTGCTTGCTGCCGCCGTTTCCGCCGTCGTATCCGCAGTTCCAGCCGTCGACGTCGAGGAAACGCCCGGTGCCCTCCGCTTTGGTCGGGGCCTGGGCCAGGTAATCGGACATCACGTTAATCGCTTCGGTGCAGCCGACGGTGCCCGCGGGCATCGCTTCGGTCACCACGTCGACCTGGCCGCCGGGGCCGTCGACCGGACCGCAGTCGGCGCCCTTGCCGAGTTCTCCCTTGCCCGGCAACCGGTCTCCGCTGGGCTGCTCCTTGGCCGGAGTCGAGTGTGTCTTGGGCGGGGCGGGCTTGCTCGCGTGGGTGGTCGGCGCGGAAGAACTCGGCGCGGCCGCCGACGACGCGGTCGGCGCGGTCGAGAGCGCACTTTGCATCGCCGCGACCTGCCCGCTCTGCGAGCCGCTGCCGCACGCGGCGACCGTCACCGCGGCGCCGAGGATCGAACCGGAAATCAGGGTGCGGGGCACCATGGTGCGCATTGTCGAATCCCCTCCAGGAGGTGGTGCTTGCGAACACCCCTGAAGACGCGTCGGCGCCACGGCAGTTGGCCGATCGAACGACAGTCCGGGCAGGCCTGCCCGTTCGGGCACGATCGCCGGAACGGGCGCAACCCGCCTAGGACGCCGGGACGGGTTCCTCTTCCGCGGTGCGCAGCCGCTGCGAGATCACCTTGGTGATGCCGTCGCCCTGCATGCTCACGCCGTACAGCGCGTCGGCGATCTCCATCGTCGGCTTCTGGTGCGTGATGATGATCAGCTGCGACGAATCGCGCAGCTGCTCCAGCAGGCCGATCAGCCGGCGCATGTTGGTGTCGTCCAGCGCCGCCTCGACCTCGTCCATCACGTAGAAGGGCGAGGGGCGGGCGCGGAAGATCGCCACCAGCATGCCGACCGCCACCAGCGACTTCTCGCCGCCGGACAGCAGCGACAGCCGCTTGACCTTCTTGCCCGGCGGGCGCGCCTCGACGTCCACGCCGGTGGCGAGCAGGTCGTTCGGCTCGGTGAGGACCATCCGGCCCTCGCCGCCGGGGAACAGCACGCCGAAGACGGTCTCGAACTCGCGCGCCACGTCCGCGTAGGCCGAGGTGAAGACCTCCAGGATCTTCTCGTCGACCTGCTTGATGACGGCCTCGAGGTCCTTGCGCGTGTCCTTGAGGTCTTCCAGCTGGGTGGAGAGGAACTTGTACCGCTCCTCCAGCGCCGCGAACTCCTCCAGCGCCAGCGGGTTCACCTTGCCGAGCAGGGTCAGGTCCTTCTCCGCGCGCTTGGCGCGGCGGGCCTGGGTGTCGCGGTCGTACGGCATCGGCGGCGGCGGGGTGACGTCCTCGCCGCGTTCCTTGGCCGCCTCGTACTCGGCCATCTCGCCCGCGCTCGGCGGCACCGGCACGTTCGGGCCGTACTCCTCGACCAGGTCCGCCAGGCCGATGCCGAAGTCCTCGGCGATCTTGGCCTCCAGCGTTTCCAGCCGCAGCTTCTGCTCGGCGCGCAGCACCTCGTCGCGGTGCACGGCGTCGGTCAGCTTCTCCAGTTCGCCGGACAGCTCGCGCACCTTCGCGCGCACCGCGGTCAGCGCGGTTTCCCGGCTTTGGCGCTGCGCCTGGGCTTCGTCGCGCTCGGCGGCCGCGCGCTGCACGGACACCTCGATCCGCTCCAGCGCGAACTCACCGGCGTTGACGACCGCGTTCGCGATTTCCGCGCCGCGCTCGCGCGCCTCCCGGGCCTTGGCCGCACGCTCGCGCGCCTGCTGCTCGGCATAAGCCGCGCGGCGCAACGATTCCGCGCGTCCGGCGATGCTGCGCGCGCGTTCCTCGGCGGTGCGCTGCGCGAGCCGCGCTTCGACTTCTTCCTGCCGTACCACGGCAAGCTGCTCGGCGGCCTCGTCGCGCTCGGCGGTGTCCGGGTCGTCCTCGACCGGCTGCTCGGCGACCGCGGCGAGCCGTTCTTCCAGCTCCGCCAACTGTTCCAGCGCCTGCTCGCGGCTCTGCTCGACCTTCGCGCGCTGCTGAGTCAGCCGTTCGACCTCGGCCTGCGCGGACCGGGCCGCCTGCTGCAACCGGTTGAGCCGCTCGGAAGAACGGGCCTTGCGCACCTTGGCTTCGCCGAGCGCGTCCTTCGCCTGGCTGACCTCTTCGCGCCGGGACTGCTGTTCGGCGCGGGCGCCTTCCAGCTCGGCGGAGTACCGCTCCAGCGCGCGTTCGGCCGTGCGCAAGCGTTCCTGCGCCTCGTCGACCGCCGCCTGGACCTCGATCACGCTCTCGCGGGCGGCGGAACCGCCGGCGATCCAGTCGGCCCCGAAGACATCGCCCTCGGCGGTGACCGCACGGACCTCCGGGTGCTGCGCCACGAGCTGACGCGCGGCGTCCAGGTCCGGCACCAGCGCGAGCCGGTCCAGCGCCTTCTCGACCGCGGGCCGCAGCTGCTCCGGCGCGCTGACGACCTCGCGGGCCCAGCGCGCGCCCTCCGGCAGCGTCGGCCACGAGCTGGTGTCCACAGTGGACCCGGCACCGACCGGCACGATCCCGGCACGGCCGGAATCGGTGTCCTTCAAGTACTTCAGGGCCGACAGCGCGTTCTCGCCGCCGGACACCGCGACCGCGTCCGCCACCGGCCCGAGCGCGGCGGCCAGCGCGACCTCGTGCCCCGGCTGCACGGTGAGCAGCGCGGCGACCGAGCCGAGCAGGCCCGGCAATTCCGCGGACGCACCGAGCAGCGCGCCCGCGCCGTCCTTGCGCTTGAGCCCCATCGACAGCGCTTCGACGCGAGCCTTCTCCGACGCGATCTCCCGCTCGGCCCCGCGTTCGGCCTTCACCAGCTCTTCGACGCGGGCCTTGGCGGCGTTGTTCGCCTCCACCGCGCGGTCGTGGCGCTGCTGCAGGTCGGCGTCGTCGGATTCTTCCGTGCCGCCGGCGGCTTTCGCTTCTTCCAGCTCCTCGACCGCGATTTCCGCGCGCTCGGCCGCTTCCTGCAGGCCGACGGTGAGCCGGTCGACTTCTTCCGCGGTCGCACCGTTCTTGCTGCGCAACGCTTCGACCTGGCCGGTCAGCTTCGCCATGCCCTCGCGGCGGTCGGCGATCGCCCGGACCGCGGCCCAGTGCGCGCGCTCCGCGGCCTGCACCCGCTGTTCGAGATCTTCCCGGCGCAGCACGGTTTCCGCGAGAAGTTCGCGGGCCTCCATGACCGCCTCGGTCAGCTCCTGCTCGCGCTCCGCGGCCTGCTCGGCCTCGGCGAGCAGCTCCTCCGGGTCACGTCCGCCGGTCGGCGCGGAGACGTCGGAAGAAAGGTGCCGCTGCCGTTCGACCGCCAGCCGCACGGTGCCGCGCAGCCGTTCGGTGAGCGCGGACAGCTTGTACCAAGTCTCCTGCGCGGTCTGCAGCCGCGGCGCGTCCTCGGCGAGCGAAGCCTCCAGTTCGGCCTCTTCGGCGGCCACGATTTCCAGCGCCTGCTCGACCTCGGCGCGGCGCTGGCGGGCGGTGCGCTCGTCGGCCTCGTCGCGGGCGATGGACTCGCGCTGGGTGACCAGGTCGTCGGCGAGCAGCCGGAGCCGGGCGTCGCGCAGGTCGGACTGCACCGACTGGGCCTTGCGGGCGATCTCGGCCTGTTTGCCCAGCGGTTTGAGCTGACGGCGCAGCTCGGTGGTGAGGTCGGTGAGCCGGTCGAGGTTGCCCTGCATGTTGTTGAGCTTGCGCAGGGTCTGCTCTTTGCGCTTGCGGTGCTTGAGGACGCCCGCGGCCTCCTCGATGAACGCGCGCCGCTCCTCGGGTTTCGACTCGAGGATCGCCGACAGCTGGCCCTGCCCGACGATGACGTGCATCTCGCGGCCGATGCCGGAGTCCGACAGCAGTTCCTGGACGTCCATCAGCCGGCAGCGGTCGCCGTTGATCTCGTATTCGCTCGCGCCGTCGCGGAACATCCGGCGGGTGATGGAGACCTCGGCGTACTCGATCGGCAGCGCGCCGTCGGCGTTGTCGATGGTGAGCGTGACCTCGGCGCGGCCGAGCGGGGCGCGGCCCGCGGTGCCGGCGAAGATGACGTCCTCCATCTTGCCGCCGCGCAGGTCCTTCGCGCCCTGGGTGCCCATGACCCAGCGCAGCGCGTCGAGGACGTTCGACTTCCCGGAGCCGTTCGGGCCGACCACGCAGGTGATGCCGGGTTCGAAGCGCAGCGTGGTCGCCGAGGCGAAGGACTTGAAGCCCTTGAGCGTCAGGCTTTTCAGGTGCACGTGCTGCCGACCCCTCTTGGCCACGGGTACTGGATGGCTACCGGTTCCCCCGGTTCGGGACAGGCTACCCGGGGGTTCCGGCGCGCCGTGGGAGGCCGGGCCGCCCGGGCGCGCCTAGCACAGGATCGGCCGCCCCGGCAACCCCAGGCACCCCGTCAGCCGCATCCGTCCCAGCGGCCTCAGCGTTCGGCGAACCCGTCCAGCCCGCCCTTGGCGGCGGTCCAGCGTTCAACTACCCGTTCCACTCTTCCGGGTGAGGTTCCGGAGCGCAGCGCGGCCAGCAGTAGCGCACAGTTGTCCCGGTCACCCTCCGCGACCACTTCGACACGGCCGTCCGGGAGGTTCCTGGCGAATCCGGTCAGCCCGAGTTCGAGCGCGCGGCTCCGGGTCCACCAGCGAAAACCGACTCCCTGCACCTGCCCGTGCACCCAGGCGGCCAGCCGGACGGGCTTTTCCTGCTCGTTCACCGGTCCCATCCTGCCGCACGCGCCCGGCTGCGGACGGTGACGGCCCCCGTCCCTCGGTCGCGCGATCGGGTCCTGAGCAGTGATAACCTCCCGCCTGGCATCCGGGGCCGGAGCCCCGCTCCCCCGTGCCGCCCCTCGACTCGAGCGTTGACCCTTCTAAGGAGCCTGCATGTCCCGTCCCGACGGGCCTGAACCAAGCTCGGCGTCGCCGGAGATCGCGGTGAGCGCCGCCCCCACCGCTCCGCCGAAGGGCGCGAGCGGGAGGCTCAGCCGCTCCGGCTACGCGATCCTGGGCGTCAGCGGCCTCGTGGTCGCGACGGCCTTCGCCGCGGTCGCCGAACTGGCCGGCCCCGGCTCGGTCACCGACACCGCGACCAGCACCAGCGGCGGCGGAATCGGCGGCCAGCCGGTCGGCTCGCAGGTCGTCGTCCCGGGCAACGCCGTCCCCGGCGGTCCGATGACCGTCCCCGGCTCGCCGACCCCCGGCCAGACCGTCCCGCCGACCCCGACGACCGTGGTGGCCGTCGGACCGGACGGGAAGCCGACGACGAGCGTGATCACGCCTCCGCCGAACGCCGGTCAGCCCGGCGGGCAACCGGGAGGGCAGCCCGGCGGCGGACAGCCCGCACCGCCCCCCGGCGGGAATCCGGGCAGTTCGCCGAGCACGCCGCGCAGCGACACGCCGCCCCCGAAGACGGTCACCCCGACGCCCCCGGACACGACGACCACTTCGCCGGGCAGCTCGAGCGCGACTCCTCCGGCTTCGGACAGCTCGGCGCCGAAACCCCCGCCGGGCAGCAGCTCGACCGGCGGCCAGCCGTCGTCGTCCTCGTCGCCGAGCGCGTCCACTTCGGACAGCAACCCGACGAGTCCCACCAGCCACTGAAGTCCGTGAAGGGCTCCTTGAGGGAATCTGATTCCTTCAAGGAGCCCTTCACGGCTTTGCGGCCAGGTCAGGCTTCGAAGCGGTACCCCATGCCGGGTTCGGTAAGCAGATGCCGCGGCCGCGACGGTTCCGGCTCCAGCTTCCGCCGCAGCTGCGCCAAATACACGCGCAGATAATGGGATTCCGTCTCGTACGACGGCCCCCACACCTCGTGCAGCAGCTGCTTCTGCGCCACCAGCCGGCCCCGGTTGCGGACCAGCAGTTCCAGCACTCCCCATTCGGTCTTCGTCAGGTGCACCTCGCGGCCCTCGCGCAGCACCTTCTTCGCCGCCAGGTCGATCGTGAACGAACCGGTGTCCACCACAGCTTCCGCGCCGTCCGTGCCCGCCACCGACGAACGGCGGACCGCGGCGCGCAAGCGGGCCAGCAGCTCGTCCATGCCGAACGGTTTGGTGACGTAATCGTCCGCACCCGCGTCGAGTGCTTGGACCTTGTCCGCCGAATCGCCGCGCGCGGACAGCACGATGATCGGCACCGTCGTCCAGCCGCGCAGTCCCGCGATCACCTCGGTGCCGTCCAGGTCGGGCAGGCCGAGGTCGAGCACCACCACGTCCGGTTTCGTTTCGGCGACCGCTTTCAGCGCGGCGGTGCCGTCGTGGGCGGTGATCACCTTGTACCCGCGCGCGTTGAGGTTGATCCGCAGCGCCCGCACGATCTGCGGTTCGTCGTCGACGACCAGCACCGTCGCCGTTTGGTCGGCAGTCATCGCGCCGCGCCCTCCTCCGCCGATTCTGCTTCCACCAGTTCCCGTCCGGTACAGGCCGGGAGCGAGATCACCACGGTCAACCCTCCGCCGGGAGTGTCCTCCGCGCGAACCGTACCGCCCATCGCCTCGGTGAACCCCTTCGCGACCGACAAGCCGAGCCCGACGCCCGGCGTCGAGTCCCGGTCCCCGCCCAGCCGCTGGAACGGCGCGAACGCGGACTCCGCGGCGCCCTTCCGCAAGCCCTTGCCGTGGTCGACGATCCGCAGTTCCACGAACTCCGAATGCGCGCTCGCCCGTGCCGAGACGTCGCCGCCGCCGTGCCGGAGAGCGTTGTCCAGCACGTTCGCGATCACCCGTTCCAACAGGCCGGGATCCGCCTGCACCGAAGGCAACCGCGCGTCGACCGACACCTGCACGTGCTGCGAGTTGTCCACAGTGGACAGCGCGTGCGCGACCACCTCGTCGTAGCCGACCGGCCGCAGATGCGGGGTGACCGCACCGGTCGCCAGCCGGGACGAGTCGAGGAGGTTGTCGATCAGCCCGGCGAGCCGGTCCGCGGAAAGCTCCACGGCTTCCATCAGTTCCTCGGTGTCCTCATCGGACAGCGACAGGTCCGGCGCGCGCAGGCTGCCGATCGCCGCCTTGATGGACGTGAGCGGCGTCCGCAGATCGTGGCCGACCGCGGAAAGCAGTGTCGTGCGCAGCTCGGTCGCCTCGGCCTTGCGCTCGGCAGCCGCCGCGGCCGCGGCCATCCGCTGTTGCCGCAAGGCGAGCAACGCTTGTCCCGCAACGGCTTCCAGCACCCGACGGTCTGCCGCGGGCAACGCACGACCGCGCAACGTCAGGTGCACGTCAGCGGTCACCGCAATGTCCACATCGGCCTCATCCGGATCCGCGCACGGCTCGCCACCGGACAGCGCGACCTTGTCCCATTTCCCATTGCGTTTCTCCAGCAGCGTCACGGAAGTGAGGCCGAAGTTCTCTCGCACCTTCTCCAGCAACCGCTCGATCGGGTTCGGATTGGTCAGCACCGTGCGCGCATAAGACGCCAGCAGCGACGCTTCCGTCCGAGCCCGCGCCGCCGCCACACCGCGCCGAGCGGCGGAAGCGACCACCAGCGCCACCATCACCGCCACCACGATCATCGCGATCAGCGTCACGACGTTCTGCGGACTGTGCACATCCAGCGTGTACAGCGGTGGCGTGAAGAAGAAATTCAACAGCCCAGCACCGAAAATCGACGCCACCAGAGCCGGGCCGAGCCCGCCCACCAAAGCGACGATGACCGTCGACAGCACGAAGAGGATCACGTCGGTGGAGAACTCGACCGCGTCGCGCAGCAGCACGCCGAGACCGGTCGCGACGACCGGCAGCAGGATGCTCAGCACCCAGCCCATCACGAGCCGCGACGGCGCCAGCGGGCTCGTGCCCAGCCGCGCCCGCAGCCGTCCGCCGGCGTAGGAGTGCGTGACCATGTGCACGTCGATCGGCCCGGACTGCTGCACCACGGTCGCGCCGATCCCCTGGTCGAAAAGCCGCGCGATCCGGGAACGCCGCGAGGTGCCGACCACCAGTTGCGTCGCGTTGACCCCGCGCGCGAAGTCGAGCAACGCGGTCGGCACGTCGTCGCCGACCACCGCGTGGAAGGTCGCGCCGACCTCCTCGGCCAGAGTGCGGCAGCGGGCCATCGCGGTCGGCCCGAGCCCGGCGAGACCGTCGCCGCGCAGGATGTGCACGACCTGCAGTTCCGCGCCCGCCCGGTTGGCGATCCGGCTGGCGCGCCGGATCAGCGTCTCGCTTTCCGGACCGCCGGTGATCGACACGACCACTCGTTCGCGGGTTTCCCACGTGTCGGTGATCTTCTGCTCGGCGCGGTAACGCTGCAGCGCGACATCGACCTGGTCGGCTACCCACAGCAGCGCCAGCTCGCGCAACGCCGTGAGGTTCCCGGGCCGGAAGTAGTTGCCCAGCGCGGCGTCGATGCGCTCGGCCGGGTAGACGTTGCCGTGCGCGAGCCGCCGCCGCAGCGCCTCCGGCGTGATGTCCACGAGCTCCAGCTGCTCCGCCCGGCGCACGACCTCGTCTGGCACGGTCTCCTGCTGGGTGACGCCGGTGATCCGCTCGACCACGTCGTTGAGGCTCTGCAGGTGCTGGACATTGACCGTGGACAGCACGTCGATGCCCGCTTCGAGCAGCTCGTCGATGTCCTGCCAGCGTTTCTCGTGCCGTCCGCCGGGCACGTTCGTGTGCGCCAGCTCGTCCACGACGACGACCTCGGGCGCGCGGGCGAGCACCGCGTCGAGGTCCATTTCGGCGAACTCGTGCCCGCGATGGCTGATGGTGCGCCGCGGCACGACCTCCAGCCCGTCGAGCAGATCGGCGGTTTTCTTGCGGCCGTGCGTCTCGACCAGGCCGACGACCACGTCGGTGCCGCGGTCGAGGCGGCGGCGCGCTTCGCCGAGCATGGCGAAGGTCTTGCCGACCCCCGGAGCCGCGCCGAGATAGATCCGCAGTTCTCCTCGGCGCGGCTTCGGGGGTGTGTCAGAGGTGCTCACAGTGTTCAGTGTGCTCCAGGAGCGGCCGAATGCACGGCAAGGTTGAGCAGGAGCACGTTCACGCCCGGCACCCCGATCCCGTTGCCGGTGGTGTTGTCCGCGACCAGCTGCCGCACCTTCTCCTCGCTCAGCCCGGTGTTGCGGGCCACGCGAAGCACCTGCAGGTCGGCGTAGGCGACGCTGATCGCCGGGTCGAGCCCCGAGCCCGAAGCGGTCACCGCGTCCGCGGGCACCTCCGCCGGGGTGACGCCCTCGCGCCGCGCGATCAGGGCCCGCCGCTGCGCGATGGCCTTGGTCAGATCCTCGTTGTACGGGCCCTTGTTGGACGGCCCCGACGTCGACGGGTCGCCCGGCCCGAGCACGTCCTTCGAGCCGGCGGAGGGCCGGTTGTGGAACCACGGGTCGCGCGTGGCGTCGGCGGGCACCGGGTCGATCCCGATCAGCGACGAGCCGACACCCTCGCCCTTCTGCGTCACCACCGAGCCCTCGGCGTTCCCCTGGAGTCCGGGAATGCGGGACACCGCCCACACGCCCAGCGGGTAGAGGATGCCGAGCAGCACGGTCATCGCGATGAGCAGGCGCAGGCCCGCCCAGGTCTGCTTGAGCAGGACGTTCATGTCAGCCAATCCCTGGAATGTGGCGCACGATCAGGTCGATCACCCAGATCCCGAGGAACGGGCTGACGATCCCGCCGAGGCCGTAGACGAGCAGGTTGCGGCGCAGCAGCGCGGACGCCGACGACGGCCGGTACCGGACGCCGCGCAGGGCGAGCGGGATCAGCGCGACGATGATCAGCGCGTTGAAGACGACCGCGGAGAGGATCGCCGACTTCGGCGTCGCCAGGTGCATGATGTTGAGCGCGCCGAGCTGGGCGAAGATGCCGGTGAACATCGCGGGCAGGATGGCGAAGTACTTCGCCAGGTCGTTCGCCACGCTGAACGTGGTGAGCGCGCCGCGGGTGATCAGCAGCTGTTTGCCGATGGCGACGATCTCGATCAGCTTCGTCGGGTTCGAGTCGAGGTCGACCATGTTGCCGGCCTCTTTCGCCGCCATGGTCCCGGTGTTCATCGCCACGCCGACGTCGGACTGCGCGAGCGCGGGCGCGTCGTTCGTGCCGTCGCCGGTCATCGCGACGAGCCGGCCGCCCTCCTGCTCCTTCTTGATGAGCGCCATCTTGTCCTCGGGCTTGGCCTCGGCGAGATAGTCGTCGACGCCCGCGTCCTGCGCGATGGCCTTCGCGGTGAGCGGGTTGTCGCCGGTGATCATCACCGTCTTGATGCCCATCGAGCGCAGTTCCTCGAAGCGCTCCTTCATGCCCGGCTTCACCACGTCCGACAGCCGGATCACCCCGCGCACGAACGCCGTCCCGCCCGCCGCTTCCGCGACCACCAGCGGCGTTCCGCCCTGCTGGCTGATCTCGTCCACGACGCGTTCGGTCTCGTCCGGGACGTCGCCGCCGCGGTCGCGCACCCACTGGCGCACCGCCGAAGTCGCACCCTTACGCACTTCGCGGCCATCGAGGTCGACACCGCTCATCCGCGTTTGCGCGGTGAACGGCACGAACTCGGCCAGCTTCTCGCTCTCGTCCGCCGCGCCGGGCAGCCCGTGTTGCTCGGCAACCAGCTCGACGATGCTGCGCCCCTCCGGGGTGCCGTCGGCGAGGCTGGACAGCCGGGCCGCGCGCGCCAGGTCGTCCACAGTGGACTTGCCGACCGGGATCAGCTCGGTCGCGCGCCGGTTGCCGAAGGTGATCGTGCCGGTCTTGTCCAGCAACAGGGTCGACACGTCGCCGGCGGCTTCGACCGCGCGGCCGGAGGTGGCGAGGACGTTGCGCTGCACCAGCCGGTCCATTCCGGCGATGCCGATCGCGCTCAGCAGCGCGCCGATCGTCGTCGGGATCAGGCAGACCAGCAGCGCGGTCAGCACGATCACCGACTGCTCGCTGCCGGAGTAAGCGGCCATCGGCTGCAGCGCCACGACGGCGAGCAGGAAGATGATGGTCAGCGTCGACAGCAGGATGGTCAGCGCGATCTCGTTCGGCGTCTTCTGCCGGGAAGCGCCTTCCACCAACGCGATCATCCGGTCCACAAAGGACTCGCCGGGCTTCGTGCTGATCCGCACGACGATCCGGTCGCTCAGCACCGTGGTGCCGCCGGTGACCGCAGACCGGTCGCCGCCGGACTCGCGGATCACCGGGGCCGATTCGCCGGTGATGGCCGATTCGTCGACCGTGGCGATGCCTTCGACCACGTCGCCGTCGCCCGGGATCACCTGTCCGGCTTCGACCACCACGCGGTCGCCGACGCGCAGGTCCACGCCGGGCACCTGCTCCTCGGAGCCGTCTTCGGTGAGCCGCCGCGCGACCGTCTCCTTTTTGGTCCGCCGCAATGATTCCGCCTGCGCCTTGCCCCGCCCCTCGGCGACGGCTTCGGCCAGGTTCGCGAACACGACAGTGAACCACAGCCACACCGCGATGAGGATGGAGAACACGCTCGGGTCGGTGATCGCGAAGACGGTGGTCAGGACCGAACCGGCCCACACCACGAACATCACCGGGTTTTTGAGCTGGTGCTTCGGGTCCAGCTTGCGCAGCGCGTCCGGCATGGACGACCACAGCTGCTTCGGGCTGAAAACCCCGGCTCCGACGCGTCCGGTGTTCTCTACGTGGTGCTGCGTCTCCTCTTCCGGAGTCCGCTCCTGGGTGATGGTCATGCCAGCGCCTCCGCGATGGGCCCCAGCGCGAGCGCCGGGATGAACGTGAGGGCCGCGACGAGGACGACGGTGCCGGTCAGCAACGTCCCGAACAGCGGCCCGGTGGTGGGCAGCGTGCCCGAGGTCTCGGGAACTTTTTTCTGCGCGGCGAGCGAACCGGCCAGGCAGAGCACCGCGACGATGGGCACGAACCGGCCGATCAGCATGGCCACCGAGAACGACGCCTGGAACCAGTCGTTCGTCGCGGTGAGGCCGCCGAAGGCGCTGCCGTTGTTGTTGCCGGTGGACGCGTAGCCGTAGAGGATCTCCGACAGCCCGTGCGAACCTGAGTTGCCGAGCGCGTCTCGCGTGCTCGGGATCATCAAGGCGATGCCGGACCCGAGCAGCACCACGACCGGCATCGCCAGCATCGAGATCGCCGCGCAGGTGACCTCGCGCTTGCCGAGCTTCTTGCCCAGGTACTCCGGCGTCCGGCCGACCATCAGCCCGGCGAGGAACATCGCGATCACCGCCATGACGAGGATCCCGTACAGCCCGGTGCCGACGCCGCCCGGCGAAATCTCGCCGAAGAGCATGTTCAGCATCGTGCCCCCGCCGCCGAGGCCGGACAGGCTGTCGTGCGCGCCGTTGACCGCGCCGGTCGACGTGCCGGTGGTGGTGTCGGCGAACAACGACGTGCCGCCGATCCCGAACCGCTGTTCCTTGCCTTCGAGATTCGCTCCCGCGGCCAGCGCCGCCGGGCTGTTCGTGCGCGCCTCGGACGTCCAGATCACCGCGAGCATCGCGGCCCACAGCCCGGCCATCACCGACAGCAGCACGTAACCCTGCTTGCGGTTGCCGACCAGCTGCCCGAAGGCGCGGGTGAGGCAGACCGGGATCACCAGGATCAGGAACATCTCGACGACGTTGGTCCAGACATTCGGGTTCTCGAACGGATGCGCGGAGTTGGCGTTGAAGATGCCGCCGCCGTTCGTGCCGAGTTCCTTGATCACTTCCTGGCTGGCCGCCGGGGCGAGCGCGATCCGGCTGGTGCTGCCGTCCGGGTTCGTCACCGCGACGCCGGAACGCAGGCTCTGCACCACGCCGAGCGCCACGAGGACGAGCGCGAACACGAACGCCATCGGCAGCAGCACGCGGATCGTGCCGCGGGTCAGGTCGACCCAGAAGTTGCCCAGCCGGTCGGTGCGCGAGCGGATGAACCCGCGCGTCACGGCGATCGCCACGGCGAGCCCGATGCCCGCGGACAGGAAGTTCTGCACGGTGAGGCCGGCCATCTGGACGAAGTGGCCCATGGTCGTCTCGGGCGTGTAGGACTGCCAGTTCGTGTTGGTCACGAAGGAAACCGCGGTGTTGAACGCGACGGCGGGCGAAACCGGCCCGCGATCGAAGTTCCACGGCAGGATCGACTGCAGGCGCTGCAACAGGTACAGCAGGATCACCGAGACGAACGAGAAGCCGAGCACGCCCGAGGCGTAGGTCTTCCAGTGCTGTTCGGTGTCCGGGTCGACCCGGACGATCTTGTACAGGGCCTTCTCGACCCGCAGGTGCTTCTCGGCGGAGAAGACGCGGGCGAGGTAGTCGCCGAGGGGTTTGTAGACCACCGCGAGGGCGACCAGGAGCACGCCGGCTTGCAGGAAGCCGGCCGCGACGTCACTCATCTCAGAATTTCTCCGGCCTCACGAGCGCGACGAACAGGTAGCCGAGAAGGCCGAGCGCCAGCAGTCCGCCGACGACATTGGCCACGGTGCCCGCGCCGCTCACAGCTTCTCCAGCCCGCGCAGGACACCGGCGAGCACCGCGAAAACGCCGATGAGCAATAGGGCGTACAGCAAATCCGCCACCAGGCACCTCTCAGGAAGGGTCACCCGCCATGGGCGACCGTCGGTCGAGAGCCACTCTGCGGCCGTCGCGGAGGGTGAGCACCCGCGTCTGACGCCTCCTTGACGCCGCGACCTGGGGGCGTTTACGCGATCTTGACGGCCGGTGACCCGGGCCACCGCGTCAAGCGCCATCCGGGTCAGCGAGCCGGATAACTGTCCGTAGTTGGTGGGTGACTTGCGGCACAGCTGGTAGTGGATCAAGGACAGAGAGTGCAATTCGGGCAGACAAGATCCGGGGCCCGTGTTACACCTGAGTAACCAATAGTTGTATCAACTAACTAACTAGGTTCAGGGAGGGCTCGTATGTGCGGAATCGCGGGCTGGGTTTCCTACGACACCGATCTCACGCAGCAGCAGGAGATCGCGGACGCGATGACCGAGACCATGGCCTGCCGAGGACCCGACGACCGCGGAACCTGGGTCCGCCGCTCGGTCGCGCTGGGCCACCGACGGCTCGCCATCATCGACCTGCCGGGCGGACGCCAGCCGATGAGCGTGAAGACCCCGAACGGCGAAGTCGCGATGGTCTACAGCGGCGAGGCGTACAACTTCTCCGAACTTCGTGAAGAACTCACCAAACTGGGGCACCGCTGGGAGACCGACAGCGACACCGAGGTCGTGCTGCACGGCTACCTGCAGTGGGGCACTGAGGTCGTGGACCACCTCAACGGCATGTACGCGTTCGCGATCTGGGACGAGCGCGACCAGAAGCTCGTGATGATCCGCGACCGGATGGGCATCAAGCCGTTCTACTACTACCCCACCCGCGACGGCGTCCTGTTCGGCTCCGAGCCGAAGGCGATCCTGGCGAACCCGTTGGCGCGCAAGGCAGTAGACAGCGACGGCCTGCGCGAGCTGATGGGCTTCACGAAGCGTCCGGGCTGGTCGCTGTGGAAGGGCATGTACGAGGTCGACCCGGCCACCGTCGTGACCGTGACCCGCGAGGGGATCAACACCCGCACCTACTGGAAGCTCGACGCGAAGCAGCACACCGACGACCAGGAGACGACGGTCGAGCGCGTGCGCGAGCTGATGACCGACATCGTCCACCGGCAACTGGTCGCCGACGTCCCGCGCTGCGTGCTGCTCTCCGGCGGCCTCGACTCGAGCGCGGTCACCGGTCTCGCCGCCGCGCGGCTGGCCGAGGAAGGCGAGCAGCTGCGCACCTTCTCGGTCGACTTCTTCGGGCAGGAAGAGAACTTCAAGCCCGACGAAATGCGCGACACCCCGGACTCGCCCTACATCCGCGACGTCGCCAAGCTCGTCGGTTCCGCGCACCAGGACGTGATGCTGAACCCGGCCGACCTGAGCGACCCCGAGGTCCGCCGCGCGGTGCTGCGCGCCCGCGACATCCCGACCGGGCTCGGCGACATGGACACGTCGTTGTACTTGCTGTTCAAGGCGATCCGGGCGGAATCGACGGTGGCGCTGTCCGGCGAATCGGCCGACGAGGTCTTCGGCGGCTACCGCTGGTTCCACGACGAGGCCGCGGTCAAGGCGGACACCTTCCCGTGGCTGGCGTTCCGCAACAGCCTGATGGACGACCGGGAATCGCTGCTCGAACCCGGCCTCGCCGCGAAGCTCGACCTGGAGTCGTACATCGACGACCAGTACCGCACCGCGGTGTCCCAAGTGGACTTGCTGGACGGCGAATCCGAGCGGGATTCGCGGATGCGGGTCATCTGCAACCTCCACCTGACCCGGTTCGTGCGGCAGCTGCTCGACCGCAAGGACCGGATGTCGATGGCGGTGGGCCTGGAAGTGCGCGTGCCGTTCTGCGACCACCGGCTCGTCGAGTACGTCTACAACACGCCTTGGTCGCTGAAGACCTACGACGGCCGGGAAAAGAGCCTGCTGCGGCACGCGACGAAGCACGTGCTGCCCGCCTCGGTGCGGGACCGGGTGAAGAGCCCGTATCCGTCCACTCAGGACCCGGGGTACGCCGTCGCGCTGCAGGAGCAGATCAAGGAAGCCTTGGCGCAGAAGGACAATCCGGTGTTCCAGGTGATCAGCCGGGAACGGCTGCAGCAGTCGGCGGACACCGATCCGGCGGCGATCAGCCAGGCGCAGCGGGTCGGCATGGACCGGGCGCTGGACTTGCACCACTGGTTCGACATGTACTCGCCGGAGCTGGAACTCAACTGACCCCGGCGCTCGGCCCGGACCTCCCCAATGCCACATTGGGTGCATCCGACGCACCCAATGTGGCATTGGTTGCGTGCCACGCACCCAATGCGGCGTTCGGTGCGTCCTGCGCACCCAATGCCGCATTGGGGCGGTGCCGGGCGAGCGGTCAGAACTCCAGGTGCGCGTCGATCTCCGTGCCGCGGACGTCCAGTTCCGCACCGGCTCCGCTCATCAGCCGCCGGGCCGCCGCATTGTCCACAGTGGTCGTCGCGACGAATTTCGCCGCGCCGCCGTCGCGGGCCGCGTCGAGCAGCACCGCGGTCACTTTGCGGCCGATTCCGCGCCCGCGCGCCGAACGGCCGAGCCACACCCCGGCTTCGACCTCCAGCGCGGCCCGCCCGGACACCGGCCGCAAGCGGGCTGCCCCGCAGACCTGGCCGTCGACTTCCACGACCCAGGTCGTTTCGATGGCGGTGTCCGGATTGAGCGATCGTCGGCGGTGGAACGCGAGAAACGCTTCGCGGCGGGCTTCGGTCCATCCGGCGGGGCCTTCGACCGGCGGCATGACCTCAGCCGGTTCGGCGTCGGCCACCGCGGCTTCCAGCAGCCGCTCCAGCCCCTGCTCGTCGAGCGGGATCAGCACGATCTCGGATTCTCCCGATCCAGGCACGCCCCGCAGCTTGGCACGCGAAGCGGCCGGGCGCTACCCGATCGGCCCAGTCGTTACCAGGGAACCGGCTCGCCGAAGCGGTCGAGGAACTGCAGCCCCAGCTCACCCGCGCGCGCTTCGAGCACGTCGACGACCGCGGGGATGCTTTCTTCCGGCAACAACGGCGCGTCCGGCCCGCCGAGCCGCGTCCGGTTGTGGCCAGGGTCGATGAGCAGTTTGGTCCGCCCGTCGCTCTCGTGCCGGGTGGCGTAGCTGCGCATGAGCTGGTTGAGCGCGGCCTTGCTGGCCTTGTACAGCTCGTATCCCGGTTCGACGTTCCTCGAGACGCTGCCCTGTTCGGACGACATCACCGCGACCGTGCCGCCCGGGGCGACCAGATCGTCCAGTCCTTCGAGGACTCTCAACGGGCCCAACGCATTGGTGATCATCACTTCGGTGAACATCTCGACGGGCACTTCATTGATCGGCAGGTTCCCGCGATCGATCGCCGCGTTCACGAAGAGCAGATCGAGCGGACCGTCCACTCTGTCTCTGAGCGCCGCGATCTGTGCTTCATCGGTCATCTCCAGCTGTTCGGTCCGCATTCCTTCCAACGGCACCGAACCGCTGCGGGTCGTCGCGATGACCTCCCACCCGCGCCGGTCCAACTCGGTGACCAGCACCAATCCCAGCCCCCGCGAAGCCCCGACCACCAACGCCCGGCGTGCCGCCATGACCGCTCCCTTGTCTAGACGCAACGTCACGTCTAGACAGTAGCACGGTAGGGTGTCCGGTATGCCCGCAGTCAATTCCCAGCCCCGCAGGGCACGCTCCGGCAACCGGCGCGACGAGGCCGCCCGCCTGGCGGTGCTCCACGCCGCCGACGACCTGCTGGTCGAGCACGGCTTCGGTGCACTGACCGTGGAAGCGATCGCGCGCCGCGCCGGCGTCGCGAAGCAGACGATTTATCGGTGGTGGCCGTCGAAGGTCGAAATCCTGCTGGACACGCTGATCGAGGACAGCGAGAAACGCCTGCCGGTGCCGACGGAAGACCCGACGGCCGACCGCATCCGGGCGTATCTGCGCGACTTCGCGCACTTCCTCACTGAAGACCCCGCGGGCAAATGCCTGCTCACGTTGCTGGCCGAGGCGCAGCACGATGTCGGGACGGCAGCGCGGTTCCACGAGCGCTACCTGGAGCCGCGGCAGCTCGCGGAACGACAAATGCTGACGCGGGCTGCCGAAGCGGGCGAGATTTCTCCGGTGTTGGCTCCGGAGGCCACAATGGACGCTTTGCTGGGGCCGATTGTCTACAGTGCACTGACCGCGTCGACGGTACCGGCGGATGTGGTGGATACGTTGGTGGAGAAGCTGCTTCGCCCGCGAGCTTGACCTACCGCCGCACCTCGACGACCCGCACCGGGCGGTTCTCCCTCCGCGAGACCTCGCACGCCTCCGCGATGTAGAACGCCTCCAACGCATCCTCCGCCCCCGCGGGCGACGGGATCCGGCGGGCGGCGACGTCCAGGAACGCCCGCAGCTCGGCAGCATAAGCCGTCCGGAAGCGTTCCATGAAGCCCGGATACGCCGGTCCCGGCAACGGTCCGAAGCCCGGCTCCACTGACCGCAGCGGGGCCTGATCGTCCAAGCCCACCACGGCATTCCCCAGCGAGCCGAGGGCTTCGAAGCGCACGTCGTAGCCCGCGCCGTTGTAGCGGGCCAGCGAGACCGTCGCGAGGGTTCCGTCGTCGAGCGTCAGCACTACCGCGGCGGTGTCGACGTCTCCGGCGTCCGCGAAGAACTGCTCGCCCTTGTTGCGCCCCACCGCGAAAACTTCCGAAACCTCCCGGCCGGTCACCCAGCGGAGGATGTCGAAGTCGTGCACGCCGCAGTCCCGGAACAGGCCGCCGGAATGCGCGACATAGGCGGCGGGCGGCGGTGCCGGGTCCAAAGTGGTCGCCCGGACGCTGTGCAGCCAGCCCAATTCCCCGCTCTGCACCGCGACCCGCGCGGCTTGGTAGCCCGCGTCGAACCGGCGCTGGAAGCCGATCTGGACCGGGACGTCCGCGTCCGCGATCCGGTCGATGACCGCGAGCGTGCCGGGAATGTCCGCGGCGACCGGCTTTTCGCAGAACACCGGCACCCCCGCGTCGACCGCTTGGATGATCAACTCCGGATGCGCGTCGGTGGCCGCGGCGATGACCAGACCGTCGAGACCGGCCCGGAACAGTGCGTCGATTCCCTCGGCCGCCTCGACCCCGAGCCGAGCGGCGACCGACTGGGCTCGCGCGGGGTCCACGTCCGCGACGACCACGGACGCGACCTCGTCGAAGCCCGCGAGCGTTTCCGCGTGCGCGGCGCCGATCCGTCCGGCCCCCGCCAGTCCCACCCTCATCGCTGTGCCTCCCCTGAGTTGGGCCCCGTGGTCTCCCGCACGACCAGGGACGGATGAAGCAGATGCCGCACCGGTTCAGTGCGTTCACCGCGGATGCGCTCCAGCAGCGCATCGAAGGCCAGCCGCGCCATTTCCGCGCGCGGTTGGTCCACTGTGGTCAGTGAAATGTGCCGCAGGGAGGCCAAGGAAGTGTTGTCGTAGCCGACCACCGAAACGTCCTCCGGTACCCGCAACCCGTGTTCCTCAAGCGCCGAGATCGCGCCGACCGCGTTGAAGTCATTGCCCGCCACCAGTGCAGTCGGCGGCGGCGAGTACGAGGACAGCAACTCCTGTACGGCCTTTTCGCCCGCGGTGTCAGTGTGCTCGCTGCGCACCACGATCGGCTCCAGTTCGTGGGCCCGCATCGCCCGCTGGAAACCTCGCCGCCGAGCTGCGGCACCGGCCGCTCCCCCGCCGTCGAGATGCGCGATCCGCCGATGCCCGAGCTGCACCAAGTGCTCGACGGCCAACGCCGCGCCAGCCTCGCCGTCGTCATTCACAGTATCGACAGTGGACAAACGAGAAGTACGCGACACCAACACTACCGGACACTGCCGTGCCGCGGCTTCGATCGCAGCGGCCGGAACCACCGGTGACAACAGCACGACGCCGGCCGGACGGAACGACAGGAGACTGCGCAACGCCGCGCCCTCCCGAGAAGGCATCCGGCCGCCGGTGTTGAGGATCAGATCGAACCCGGCTGCCTGAGCCGCCGCGTCCAGCCCTTCCACCACGTCCGCGAAGAAGGCGTTGCGCAGGTCGTTCACCATCACGCCGAGCACCGTCGAAGTCCGGCTCGCCAGCGAACGCGCCATCACGTGCGGCGAATATCCGAGTTCCTCAGCCGCTTTCCGCACTGCCGCGCGGCGCTGCGCCGAGACGTTCGGCGCGTTGCGCATCACGAGCGAAACCAGTGCCCGGGAGACCCCGGCTCGCGCGGCGACGTCCTCCATGGTGGGCTTCCCCATGCGAAAACCTCCCCGGAGAAGCGCTTGACGCGACGGGTCGGACGCTACAAGCTTAGAGCGCTCTAATCAAGGGCCCGTCCCCCGACCGGAGAGGGATCCATGACCGCGAAGATCCGCGTCGCCGCCGCCCCGATCTCGTGGGGAGTCTGCGAGGTGCCCGGCTGGGGCCGGGTGCTCGAAGCCCCGGCAGTGCTCGGCGAGATGGCCGAACTAGGCGTCACCGCAACGGAATTGGGTCCACCCGGTTATCTGCCGCGTGCCCCGGCTGAGCTGAAGAGCCTTCTGGAAAGCCATCGCCTCGAACTCGTCGGCGGCTTCCTTGCCGTGCCGTTGCACGAAAATCCGGACGCGGCCGTCGCCGAAGCGGAAGACTCGGCCGCGCTCTTCGCGGCCTGCGGCGGCGGAATACTCGTTCTCGCCGCGGCGACCGGCCTCGACGGTTACGACGAACGGCCCACCCTTGCCGACGCCGAATGGTCCACTTTGGTCCGCACGGCAGGCAAGATCCGCGGCATAGCAGCAAAGCACGGCCTCCAAACGGTCCTGCATCCCCACGTCGGCACGCACGTCGAAACCGAGGCCGAAGTCGAACGCTTCCTCGCCGATTCGGACCTGCAGCTCTGCCTGGACACCGGTCACCTGCTGATCGGCGGCACCGACCCGGTCGCGCTCGCGCAACGGCACCCGCGGCGGATCGGGCACCTGCACCTCAAGGACGTCCGCGGCGAACTCGCCGACGCCGTCCGCGCGGGCGAACTGCCGTACGCCGAAGCCGTCGGCAAGGGTCTCTACGTACCGCTCGGCGAGGGCGACGTGGACATCGAAGCCATGGTCCGCTCCGTCGCCGAAGCGGGCTACGACGGCTGGTACGTCCTGGAGCAGGACACCGCGCTGAGCGACGACAGCCCGGCGGACCGCCCCGGTCAGGACGTCGCGGCCAGCCTCTCGTATCTGCGCACCATCACCGGCTGACGTTGGACACCAAGCGAGGAGAGACAACGATGTCCCATCGCTGGGAGCGCGCACGACGCTCCGGCCGCGCGGTGGCAAGCCTGCTGGCCGCGGGCCTGCTGCTGGCGTCCTGCACCGGTCCGGCCGCCGAACCGAAGACGACCGCGCCCGCCGCCGCGTCGACGCCGTCCGGGCCGCTGAAGGTCTCGGTCATCACGCACGGTACCGCAGGCGACGCGTTCTGGAACGTGGTCAAGAACGGGGCCGAGCAGGCGGGCAAAGACCTTGGCGTGCAAGTGGAGTACACCTCAGACGGTGATCCGGGCGCGCAAGCGAAGCTGATCGACAACGCGGTCGCGCAGCAAACCGGCGGGCTCGTGGTGTCGATGGCGAATCCCGAGGCGCTGCGTCCGTCCATCGAAGCCGCGGTGCGCGCCGGGATCCCGGTGATCACCATCAACTCCGGCGAGGACAAGAGCGCGGCGTACGGTGCGCTCACACACGTCGGGCAGAACGAGTCGATCGCCGGTCAGGAAGCCGGGAAGAAGTTCAAAGACCTCGGCAAGCACAAGCTGTTGTGCGTGATCCACGAGGCCGGGAACGTCGGTCAGGCGCAGCGCTGCGACGGGGCGAAGACCGGATTCGCCGGCACCGTGCAGACGCTGCAGGTCGACATCTCCAACCCGACCGACGCCGAGTCCCGCATCCGCGGCGCGGTGCAGACCGATTCGTCGATCGACGCGGTCCTCACGCTGAACTCGCAGGTCGCCGCCCGCGCGGTGAGCGCGATCAAGTCGGTGAACGCGAAGGCGCAGGTCGCCACGTTCGACCTCAACTCCGACGTCGTGGCCGCGATCAAGGCCGGCGACGTGCTGTTCGCGGTCGACCAGCAACAGTACGAACAGGGCTATCTCCCGGTGCAGTTCCTGAAGCTGTACCGGGACAACGCGAACGTCGTCGGCGGCGGCAAACCGGTGCTCACCGGACCCGACCTGGTCGACAAATCCACAGTGGACAAGGTCGGCCAGTACGTGCAAAGGGGCACCCGATGACGACCCTCGACGAACGCCTGGCGAAGCCGCGGCTGACCGACCGGTTGGTGGTCCGCCCGGAGATCGGCGCGCTCCTCGGCGCGGTCGTGGTCTTCCTGTTCTTCACCTTCGCGTCCGACAAGTTCTTCAGCGCCAGCGGAGCCGCGACCTGGCTGGACGACGCGGCGACGCTGGGCATCATGGCGGTGGCGGTGTCGCTGCTGATGGTCGGCGGCGAGTTCGACCTGTCCGCGGGCGTGATGACCGCGTCCACCTCGCTGGTCACCGCGATCCTCGCCACCCAAGCCGGCTGGAACGTGTGGCTCGCGTTGCTCGTCTCGCTGGTCTTCGCGCTGACGGTCGGCGCGTTCAACGGCTGGCTGGTGATGAAAACCGGCTTGCCGAGCTTCATCGTCACACTCGGCACTTTCCTTGCTCTGCAAGGCTTGAATCTCGGCGTGACCCGCCTGGTCACCGGCACCGTGCAGGTCTCCGGCATGCGCTCCACCGACGGTTACGCGTCCGCCGGTTTCGTCTTCGCCTCCACAGTGGACATCGGCGGCACGCCATTCCAGATCTCCATCGTCTGGTGGCTCGGCGCGATCGCGGTGGCCGCGTGGCTGCTGGTCCGGACGCGCTTCGGCAACTGGATCTTCGCGGTCGGCGGTTCGGCGGGAAGCGCCCGCGCGGTCGGCGTTCCCGTGGTGCGCACGAAAATCCTGCTGTTCATGGGCACCGCGCTGGCCGGATGGCTCGTCGGTTCGATCAACATCCTGCGGTTCGCGAGCGTCCAGGCGAATCAGGGCATCGGGCTCGAATTCCAGTACATCATCGCCGCGGTGATCGGCGGCTGCCTGCTGACCGGCGGGTTCGGTTCGGCGGTGGGCGCGGCGATCGGCGCGCTGATCTTCGGCATG
Organism: Amycolatopsis sp. AA4; assembly: GCF_002796545.1. Lineage (GTDB taxonomy): Bacteria > Actinomycetota > Actinomycetes > Mycobacteriales > Pseudonocardiaceae > Amycolatopsis. The sequence continues at coordinate 1,606,962 of NZ_CP024894.1, read as the reverse complement.
GCGCGCCAGGGCATCGTCTTCGCCGGCTGGGACAACGACTGGTTCATGCTGTTCCTCGGGATCATGCTGCTGGCGGCGGTCCTGGTCAACAACGCGCTGCGGCGGCGCGCGGAAAGGGTCCGGCGATGAACGCTCTCCTCGAAGTCAAGGACGTCGGCAAGCGTTACGGCACCGTGGTCGCGCTGCGCGAAGTGTCCACTGTGGTCAACGCGGGCGAGGTCACCTGCGTGCTGGGCGACAACGGCGCGGGAAAGTCCACCTTGATCAAGATCCTCGCCGGGGTGCACCAGCACGACGAAGGCGAGTTCCTCGTCGAAGGCGCGCCGGTGCGGTTCGCCTCTCCCCGGGAAGCGCTGGACCGCGGGATCGCCACGGTCTATCAGGACCTGGCCGTGGTGCCGCTGATGAGCGTCTGGCGCAACTTCTTCCTCGGCTCCGAGCCGACCGTCGGGTTCGGCCCGTTCCGGGCCCTGGACCGGCGCAAAGGCCGGGAGCTGACGAAGAAAGCCCTCGCCGACCTCGGCATCGACCTGCGGGACGTCGAACAGCCGGTCGGCACGCTGTCCGGCGGCGAGCGGCAGTGTGTCGCGATCGCCCGGGCCATCCACTTCGGCGCGAAGGTGCTGATCCTCGACGAGCCGACCGCCGCGTTGGGCGTGAAGCAGGCCGGCGTGGTGCTGAAGTACGTGGCCCAGGCCCGCGACCGGGGCCTGGGCGTCGTCCTGATCACGCACAATCCGCACCACGCGTACCCGGTGGCCGACCGCTTCCTGCTCCTCAAACGCGGCACGGCGCTCGGCTCCTACGAGAAGTCGGAGATCGAACTGCCGGAGCTGACCCGGCAGATGGCGGGCGGGGCGGAGCTGGAGGCACTGGAACACGAGCTGCGGCTGGGTGGGGGGTCGTGAGCGTTCCAGCCGGTTAGAACCGGCCTAGGCACTCACGAGGTCACTTTCTCCAGCCACGGCCGCACCAACGGCACCACGGTGGCCGCCTGCATCGCGCTCATGTGGTCGAGCCCGTCGAGCACCTCGACGGTCCACCCCCGCGCCTCCAGTTCGGCACGTTCGCGCAGCAGCGGCCCGGCGATGTCGACGGTCACCCCGCCCCACCGCTCGCTGTACACCATCCGGTCCTCCGACCCCGCGAAGCACAACCGCGGGCACGACAGCTCGACGGCCCGGTCGTCGAAGTCCTGCAACGCCTCGTACAACGTCACGAACTGCTTCGTCTGGTCCGTCGACAACTGGACGTCCACCGAATCCCAATCGCCCGGCTCGGCTTTAGCCTCGGCCGACGGCCCGGCAAGCGCCATCTCGTACGTCGCCCGGGTCACCGCGAGCATCGCCGCGTACGGCCCGTCCAGCGGCGGATACCCGCCCATCACCAACGCGTCCAGCCGATCCGTCCGCAACGCCAGCTGCAGCCCGGAAAGCGCCAGCCACGAGTACCCGTAGTACGAGAACCGCTCCGCCCCGACCGCGTCCGCCACGGCCAGGAAATCCGCCGCGACCACGTCCGGCGTCAAGTCGGCCGGATGCGCCATCCGGTGCCCCTGGTAGTCGAAGGCCGCCACCCGGAACCCGGCGAATCCCTCGATCAGCGAACGGCCCAGCTCCGGATCGGCGCCCCACTGCCGGGCCGCCTCGGCCTCCGGCCCCTCGGCGGGCCGGGGGTCCACCGGGAGCAGCAGCACCGGCCCGTCCCCGCGCACCTGCGCATCGATCCGCGTTCCGTCGTGCAGAGTCGCTTCAGCCATCTCATCTCTTTACGTCGTAAAGTATTGCCGGACAGGAGAGTACTATACGAGGTAAAGAGATGTCGAATCAGCTGGTGACGGCGGGCGACCCGGCGTCGGAGACGAGCTTGCGGGGGGCTCCGGACCCGTCCGCGGGCACCGCCCACACGGCGTTCTCGAGGCCGTAGAGGATCGTGTGGTCGTCCTGCCAGAGCGCCTGGTCGTCGACGCTGCGGGTCTCGGCGAGCGCGGTCTCCCGCATCGTCTCGAGGTCGAGCACGGACAGCCGCCAGACGCCCTCGCCGACCTTCTTCTTGAACGCGATCCGCGTTTCGTCCGGCGACAGCGACGGGCATTCCACGTTCTCCCGCAGCGCTTTGCCGCGGTAGGTGTCGTAATCGCCCTCGATCAGGTACGTCTTGCCCTTGCTGCCCAGCGTCGAGTAGAACCGCTTGCCGTCTTTGCTGAACGTGATGCCCCAGTAGTTGACGTCGGAGGAGAAGTACCGCTTCCCCTCGACCAGGACCGGCAGTTCCTCGATCGTCTTTTCCAGTTCGCCGTTGTCCAGCTGGTAAACCCCAGCACGGGTCGAAAACCCGGTGGCGGCATAGGAATCGCCGGTGACGAACACCGTCCAGTACACCCGCTTGCCGTCCGGCGACACGCGTGCCCGGCTCGGCGTTCCCGGCAGGTAGTCCTTGTGCGTCGTGGTGAAATTCCGGTCGAGGATGCTGAAGTCGCTGACCGCGGGCAATGTGCCGGGCCGCACCGCGAGACACATCCCGGTCGACGCGGACACCGCGAACCGGTCGCACTTCAGGTCGCTGAACTTCGGCTCAGCACCAGGATTCGCGAGCGGAACGACGCCGACGTTGCCCGTCTTCGTGCTGCGAAAGAACAACTGTCCGGGCGCGAGCGAAAGGTGCTCGACCTTCGACGGTTCGGCCGGACTGGGCCGCGCGGCAACCGTGTAAACCACCGCGGTGGCCGCGAGCACCACCGTGCCGGCAACGGCGAGAAGGACCTTTTTCATTTGCGCACCGGCCTTGCGAAAGCGGCGCCGAGCGCCACGACAGCGAGCGCTCCGGCCGCCACGAGGACGGCGGGCTGGAGATCCCACAAGGTCCAGGCGAGTCCGAAGAGGACAGAGGAAAGCATCCGGGCGGCCGCCTGTCCAGTTTGGACCACAGCCAATCCGGTCGCGCGAAGATCAGCAGGTACCAAAGGTCCGGCGGCAGCCATCAGCACCCCATCAGTCGCCGCGTAGAACACGCCGTGCAGCCCCAACGCGAGCGCCGCGAGCCAGAAACCCGACACCGGCCCGCACAACGCGACCAGCGCGGCCACCAAAGCGACGTGCCCGCCGAGAAACACCGGCCAGCGCCCGATCCGGTCGGCCAGCTTGCCCAGCGGCACCGCCAGCGCCAGGTACACCCCGGCGGTGCCGAGCGGCAGCAACGGGAAGAACGTCGCCGCGACCTCCCACCGCCGCTGAAGCACCAGGTACACAAAGGAATCGCCAAGGGTGACGAACCCGAGCAGCGCCGCCCACACGGCCACCCGGCGGAAACCACGCTCGCGCAACAGCCCGAAGGCGGCCTTCACGGACACTGCGGCCCGGTCGACCGCGGCGGGCCGGTCGCGCACGAACAACACCAGCAGCAGCACCGCGATCGCCGCGATGCAGAAACTGGTGAAGAACACCGACGTATAGCTGCCGAGACTCAGCGCGAGCACGGCCATCGCGACGAGCGGGCCGAGGAACGCGCCGACGGTGTCCATCGCGCGGTGCACGCCGAACGACCGGCCGAGCGTGTCGGGCTCGCTGCTGAGCGAGATCAACGCGTCGCGCGGGGCGGTGCGCAGCCCCTTGCCGGTGCGGTCGGCGGCCAGCACCACGCCGATCGCCGCGACCGAAGCCCCGGCCGCGACCAGGCCGAGCTTGCACACCGCGGACAAGCCGTAGCCGAACCCGGCGACCGCCTTGAGGCGGCGCCACCGGTCGGCCAGATGCCCGCCGAGCACGCGGACCACGGCGGTGGCTCCCGCGTAAAGCCCGTCGAGCAGACCGAACTGCAGCGGGTTCAGCCCGAGGCCGAGCACCAGATACAGCGGGAGCACCGCGGTCACCATCTCCGAGGAGATGTCGGTGACCAGGCTGACCGCGCCGAGTGCGACGACGTTCGCCGACACCCGGCGCAGGCCGGCCTTCCGCTCGGTGCCCGCCGCGACGTCCGAACTACGGCTTGTCGCGATGTACATGACCGGCCCCTAGTTGTGGCAGGTGTAGGTCGGGCTGCTGTCCTGGACCTTGCCGTCGAGACCGATCAGCTGCTCGGAGAAGGTGTTGTCAGTCATCGTCAGCTTCAGCACGCCGAAGGTGTCCTTCAGCAGCTTCGCCGTGGTCGGATGCGCCGCGTGGACCGGGTACGGGTTCGCCCCGCCCATGCCGCCGACGATCTCGACCGGGCCGGCCGGGTCCGCCTTGCCGCTCGCGTCCTGCGGGACGAACCGCTCGTAGTGGTGGTCGTGGCCGTTGAGGATCAGGTCGACCTTGTTCTGCGCGAACAGGTCCCACAGCTGCTTGGAGCCGCGCTGGTCGCCGTGGTCGCCAGAGCTCCACCGCGGGTGGTGGTAGTACGCCGCGACGCAGCCCTTGGTGTTCTTCGCCAGGTCCTGCTTGATCCAGTTCATCTGGTCGGTGTCCGTGAGCACGCCGCCGTCCTTGTCGTCGACGAAGCCGTTGGAGTCGATGGCGATGAAGTGCCAGTTGCCCATTTCCCAGCTGTAGTACCGCTTTCCGTTCGGCGTGGCGATCTTGCCGAAGTACTGCTCGTAGGCCTCGAACGGCTTGTTGTCGTCGTAGGTCTCGTGGTTGCCCGGGATCGGGTGCGTGATGCTCTTGAACTTGCCCCAGGTCTTGTCGTAGTAGTCCTTGAAGTTCTGCAGCTTCAGGCCGACGTCGTCGGAGTCGTACTGGTTGTCGCCCATCGTGATTACCGCGGCCGGGTTCATGTCCTGGACGAGCTTCGCGGTCTTCGGGTGGATGCAGCTGGAGCTGCTGGCGGTGCACTGTTCGGCGATGTCGCCGGCGGCGGCGAGGACGAAGGTGTTGCCCGCGGTCCCCGGCTTCGTATGCACCTTGACCGCGCTGCTGGCCGGCGAGGTGTTGCCGGCGGCGTCCTTCGCGCGGACGGTGTAGGTGTAGTCGGTGTCCGGCGAGAGGCCGTTGTCGGTGTAGGACGTGGTCGCGCTGGTGGCGACGGACTTGCCGTCCCGCAGCACCTCGTACCCGCTGACGCCGACGTTGTCCGTCGCCGCGGCCCAGGTCAACGCGACGCTGTTGGAGCCGATCTCGCCCGCGGCGAGGTTCGACGGAGCGGTGGGCGGCTGGGTGTCCCCGGACGAGTCCGGCGTGCCGTACGCCTGCAGCTCCCACAGCGAATAGCCGTACTTCGTGGCGCGCTCGGTGCCGACGAAGCGCAGGAACCGGCCGTGCCCGGACAACCCGGTGAGGTCGTCGGTGCCGCCGTCGCCGTTGGTGATCGTCGCGATCGACTTGAAGTTCTCGCCGTCGTCGGAGATCTCGATGCGGTACTTCTTGGCGTAGGCCGCTTCCCAGTTCAGCTTCACCCGGTGGATCGTGGCGGCCTGCCCGAGATCGACGCGCAGCCACTGCGCGTCGGCGCTGACCGCACTGGCCCAGCGGGTCTTGAGATTCCCGTCGACGGCGTTCTCGCCGCTCAACGAGGACGTCTCGAGCGTGGACGTGCTGACGGGTTTGCCTTGGGACAGCAGCACATCGGCGGCAGCGGCCTGGGCGTCGCGCGCGGGCGAGACCGCGGCGGGCAGCAGCACCACCGCGGCCGCCGGCAAGGCGAACCGGGCGAGACTTCGGACACGGGACGAGGACACGTCGCACTCCTTCGGGCCGGACGGGAACAGGGCGGCGGCGTTAGTTCTGCGGCGTCTCGTTGCGTTAAGAAAGTTTCCTAACTAAAACGGCACAGTAGCGGGCCCGGTTTCTCCCGACAAGCCCGGAACGGACGTGAAACGATCAAGACCGCCCGAACGGCGGAGCGCCCCGGTGCTGCCGCGGAAAGTGCCGTGAGGGGAACCCTGAGGGACTCTGATTCCGTGAAGGTGGCCCTCACGTACCTCAGCTCTGCAGCAGCCGCCGGACTTCCTGCACCGCGGCGCGCCCGGCCCGGTTCGCCCCGACTGTGCTCGCCGAAGGCCCGTACCCGACGAGATGCAGGCGCGGCTCCGCGACTACCCGAGTCCCGTCCATCCGGATCCCGCCGCCGGGCGTCCGCAGGTGCAGCGGAGCCAGATGGTCGATCGACGCCCGGAATCCGGTCGCCCACAGGATGATGTCCGCGGGCTCGAAACCGCCGCCCTCCCAGACGACCCCGTCGGGGACCAGCCGCGAGAACATCGGCCGCCGGTCCAGATATCCGGCCGCCCGACCGGCGAGCACCTGCGGAGTCACCGGCAGGTCCGTCACGCTCACGACGCTCTCCGGCGGCAGCCCGGCCCGCACCCGCTGGTCGACCTTCGCCACCGCCATGCGGCCCCACTCCTCGCTGAACTCTTCCTCGCGCCACACCGGCGGACGCCGCGTCACCCACACCGTCGAGCGGGCGACCGGACCGATCTCCAGCAGCAGCTGGACCGCCGACGTCCCGCCGCCGACGACCACCACGCGCTGGTCGCGAAACTCCTCCGCGCCGCGGTAATCCGCGGTGTGCAGCTGCCGTCCGGCGAAGCTGCCGGGGTACCGCGGCCAGAACGGCCGGTCCCACGTCCCGGTCGCGCTGATCACCGCGCGCGCCGCCCACGTTTCCGCGGGCGATTCGACCACCAGCCGCTCCCCCGCGCGCCGCACCGCGGTCACGTCGACCGGACGGTGCACCGGCAAGTCATACGTCTTCTCGAAGCGCGCGAAGTACTCCGACACGGCTTCGCTCGCCGGACGCGTCGGATCCGGGGTGCCGAACGCCATCCCCGGCAGGTCGTGGATCCCGTGCACCTTGCCGACGACCAGCGACGGCCACCGGTACTGCCACGCCCCGCCCGCGCGTTTGCCGTGGTCGAGCACGACGAACCCGCTTTCGTTGGCGAACCCGGCCCGGCGCAGGTGATACGCCGCCGACAGCCCGGCCTGCCCGGCCCCGACCACCACGACGTCGGTCTCGTGATCCGCAGTGCTCATACAACGTTCAACAATTGCCCGCGCCCGGTATTTCCGGCTCAGACCGCCACCCGGTTCCGGCCGGCGTCCTTCGCCCGGTACAGCGCGGCGTCGGCGGACCGCAGCACCTCGTCGAGCGTGGTGCCCGCCTGCGGATAACAGGCGACCCCGACCGACACGGAGAGTCCGCTGATCCGCAGCGGACCCCCCACCGAGACGGTCAGCTCCCCCACCGCGACCCGAACCCGTTCGGCGATCCCGAGCACGTCGGTGCCGCCGGTCGCGGGCAGCAGGACCACGAATTCCTCGCCGCCGAACCGGCCGACAGTGTCGCTTTGCCGCACCGAAGCCTCGATCGCCACGGCCACCGCGGCCAGCACCTCGTCGCCGGTGAGGTGCCCGTACGTGTCGTTGATGCGTTTGAAATGGTCCAGATCGATCATGAGCACGGCGAACCCGCTGCCCGCCCCGCGCCGCCGGGCCCGGGTGAATTCGCGAGTCGCCAGTTCGTGCCAGCCCGCGGTGTTGAGCAGACCGGTCTTCTCGTCGGTCACGACCGCTACCTGCAACTGCTGCTTCAGCAAGAGATAGCGGTGCAGCAACAGCAACGGCGGCAGCACGAACACCGCCAGCACCGGCTGGTGGACGAAGGCCAGCGCGACGAGCCCGCCGAGACAGAGCGTCGCCAGCTCGAAGGCGTTGTCCTCCCAAGTGCCGATGAGGTCTGCGGGCGAGCGGCTGTTCGTGTACAGGTAGATGCCCGTCGCCACGAGGACGACGTTCACCAACTCGAAGACAGCTGCCGCTAAGGCGAGCGCGAGGACGCCGTACGCAGTGTCGAGCCGCGCTTGATCCAGGCCGCCGATGGTCAACACCGCCGACGCCGCGAAGCACGACAGCATCGCCCACGCGGTACTCGCCGCGAAGCGATGCGCGGGCCGCGTACGCACGTGTCGCCACACGCGCAGCCACAGATGCAGGTACAGCACCAATGCCAGCAACGCGACCCACGCCGGCGGAAGGAGGAACGCACCGGCGAGGTACCAGACGGACGTGACGTTGATGTGCGTCTGCCCGCTCATCCACCGCCGCAGCCGCTCGATCCGCCGCGACATTTCGGCCTGCGCGACACCGAGCCCCACGAGCACGCCGAACGAACTGAACTGCACCGGTCCGCCGAACCCGGTCGCGAGACCCGTCGCCGTGAGCGCCACGGCGACGGCCTCGCACGCCATCGCGTAGCCGATCCACCGCCGTCGCGCGACCGCCCACATCGCCCAGCGCGGCGGCCAGCCGCGCCAGGCCCGCACCGCGCCGCGCACCCCGATGGGGACAGGTGCCTGCGTCACGGGCGCCCCCACGCGAAATTCGGCCTACGGAAGTTGCCCAGGGTAGCGGGTCCGCTCCGCGGCTAGCCGAACCGAGCGAAAACTCGTCCGCGAACTGCCCGCTGGGCACGCTCTGGGTAGAGCGCGCGGGCAGTCCCGGATCGGTCAGCGGCGGCGCAGTTTCCGCACGATGGCCAGCACGATCAGCAGCACGACCGCGCCCGCGGCCACCGGGGCGAGCCGCTTCGCGACGGACTGGCCCGCGTAGTCGAGCAGGTCGATCGCCTCGGTCTCGCCGGTCGCGCCCCCGGCGGGCACGCTCCGCAGATGCGGTTTCTCCTCGGCGGCGGGTTTCTCCTCGGCCGCGGGCTTCCCAGCGGCCTTCTCGGCGGGGTTCTCCGCGGCGACCGGTGCCCCCGCCGCGGGCTTCTCTTCCGGCTTCTCCGCCGGAGCCGCTTCGGCCGGGGTCTCCAGCGAGGCCGCGAGATTGCCCGCGAAAGTGTCGAGGATCTTGCCGCCCACCTCGGAGATCAGGCCGCGGCCGAACTGCGCCGGACGTCCGGTGATCGCCAGGTCGGTGGCCACCGCGCCGTGCGTGCCGCCGTCGCGTTCGGTGAGCGTGAGGGTGACCGTCGCCGCCGCGGTGCCGCCGCCGCGGGCGTCCTTGCCGGACGCCTTGATGACGACCTTGCGCGCCGCCTCGTCCTTCTCCAGGAACTCGCCGGTTCCCTTGTACAGCAGCGAAATCGGCCCCAGCTTGACCTTCACCGTGCCCGCGAAGGTGTCCCCCTCCACCTTGGTGAGCGAGGCCCCCGGCATGCACGGGGCGACCCGCTCCGGGTCGATGACGGCCTGCCAGACCTCCCCGATCGGGGCGGGGACGGTGAATTCGTGGTCGAGCCGCACGGGCCGACCTCCTCTCCTGCGCACTGCTTCGAGCCGTTGCCGTCCACCTTACGGCCGTCTCCCGGCAAGCGGTCCGTGAAGGACTCCTTGGGGGAATCTGATTCCCCCAAGGAGTCCTTCACGACCGGTCAGCTCAGGCGCCCACCGCCGCCGCGACGGCACGCCCGGTCAGCACCCGCGCGAGATGCTGGCGGTATTCGACGTCGGAATTGCCGTCCGCGACCGGGTTGGTGCCCTCGGCCGCGTGCGCGGCGGCCGCCCGGATCGTTTCCGCGTTGGCCTGCGCGCCGAGCAGCGCCTGTTCGACGCCGGTCGCCCGGACGGGGGTCGCGCCCATGTTCGTGAGCGCCACCCGGGCTTCCTCGATCACGCCGCCTTCGGTGCGCACGGTGGCCGCCACCGCGCACATCGACCAGGCCTGGGCTACCCGGTTGAATTTCTCGTAATGCGCCCGCCAGCCGGTGTGCTTGGGCAGCCGCACCTCGACGAGCAGTTCGTCCGGGGCCAGCGCGGTGGTGAAGTAGTCCTGGAAGAACTCCGCCGCGGACACCGTGCGCCGCCCGTTCGGCCCGGCCAGCACCAGCTCGCCGTCGAGCGCGAGCACCGGAGCCAGCAGGTCGCCTGCCGGGTCCGCGTGCGCGATCGCGCCGCCGAACGTGCCGCGGTGGCGCACCTGCGGATCCGCGACGGTGTCGGTCGCCTCCTTCACCAGCGCGGCGTGCTCGGCGATCAACGGATCGCGCTGGACGTCGTAATGCGTCGTCATCGCACCGACCACGAGCGCGTCGCCGTCCTCGCGCACTCCGCGCAGTTCGGCGATTTTCCCGAGGTCGACCAGCGTGGTCGGCGCGGCGAGGCGCATCCGCAGCACCGGCAGCAGGCTTTGCCCGCCCGCCAGCACCTTGGCGTCCTCGCCCGCCTCGGCGAGCGCCCGCACAGCTTCGTCCACCGTGGACGGAGCGACGTAGTCGAACGGAGCCGGGATCACTGGGCACCTCCGGAGGCGTCGATCGAACCGAGACCGCCGCCGGCCTCGCCGCCGGGTCCGCCGGCATCAGGGGTGCCGTTCCGCACCGCGTTCCACACGCGCATCGGCGTGAGCGGCATTTCGATGTCGTTCACCCCGAAGTGGCGCACGGCGTCGACCACCGCGTTGACCACGGCGGGCGTCGAGGCGATCGTGCCCGCCTCGCCGACTCCCTTGGCCCCCAACGGGTTCGTGGTCGACGGCGTTTCCGTGCGGTCCGTGGTGAACGACGGCAGGTCGGCCGCCGAGGGCAGCAGATAGTCGGCGAACGTGCCGGTGGTGAGAGTGCCGCTCTCGTCGTGCACGGCCTCCTCGAACAGCGCCTGCGCGATGCCCTGCGCGAGCCCGCCGTGCACCTGGCCTTCCACGATCAGCGGGTTGACCACCTTGCCGACGTCGTCCACGCAGACGTACGAACGCAGCTTCACCCGGCCGGTTTCAGTGTCCACTTCGGCCGCGCACAGGTGGGTGCCGTGCGGGAAGGAGAAGTTCTCCGGGTCGAAGGTGGCGTCGGAATCGAGCGACGGTTCGACGCCGTCCGGCAGGTTGTGCGCGGCGAACACCGCGAGCGCGATGTCCTGGATCGTGGTGGAGGAATCCGTGCCCTTCACGGTGAATTTGCCGCCGGAGAACTCGAGATCGTCCTCCGAGCATTCCAGCAAATGCGCGGCGATCGGCTTCGCCTTCGCGACCACCTTCTCCGCGGCCTTGACGATCGCGATGCCGCCGACGACCAGCGAACGCGAGCCGTACGTGTCGAGGCCCTTGTGCGAGGACTGCGTGTCGCCGTGCAGCACCTCGACGTCCTCGAAGGGCACGCCGAGCTGGTCGGCCACGATCTGGCTCCACGCCGTCTCGTGCCCCTGGCCGTGCGCCGACGCACCCGTGGTCACCTCGACCTTGCCGGTCGGCAGCATCCGCAGGGAGGCGTATTCCCAGCCGCCAGCGCCGTAATCGAGCGAACCCAGCACCCGCGACGGCGCGAGCCCGCACATCTCGGTGAACGTCGAGATCCCGATGCCGAGCTGCACCGGGTCGTTCGACTCGCGACGCTCCTTCTGCTCGCGGCGCAGCGCGTCGTAGCCGAAGAGTTCCTTCGCCTTTTCGGTCGCGGCCTCGTAGTTGCCGGAGTCGTAGGTGAGCCCGCAGACCGTGGTGAACGGGAATTCCTCGTGCTTGATCCAGTTCTTTTCGCGCAGCTCGATCGGGTCCATGCCCAGCTCGTCGGCCAGCTCGTCCATGATCCGCTCGATCGCGAACGTCGCTTCCGGCCGGCCCGCGCCCCGGTAGGCGTCGGTGAGCGTGGTCGTGGTGAACACGTTGGTGCAGGCGAAGTGGTAGGCCGGGATCTTGTAGATCGCGTTGAACATGAACGCGCCGAGGATCGGCACGCCCGGCCCGACCAGGCCGTTGTACGCGCCGAGGTTGGCGAGCAGTTCGACCTTGAGCCCGGTGACCGTCCCGTCGGCCTTCGCGGAGATCGTGATGTCCTGGATCTGGTCGCGGCCGTGGTGCGCGGCGAGCATCGTCTCGGACCGGGATTCGTTCCACTTCACCGGCTTGCCGAGCTTGTTCGCGACGAGCACGGTCATCATTTCCTCGGGCAGCACGCCGATCTTGCCGCCGAATCCGCCGCCGACGTCCGGCGCGATCACGCGCAGCCGGTGCTCCGGGATGCCGAGCGTCAGCGCGGACATCACGCGCAGGATGTGCGGCACCTGGGTGGCCGACCACATGGTCAGCTGCGCGCCGGTCGGGTCGACCACGCACGCGCGCGGCTCCATGAACGCGGGCACCAGCCGCTGCTGGCGGAACCGCCGCTTCAGCACGACCTCCGAAGAGGACAGTGCTTCCTCGACGTTGCCGCCGGTCCCGGCCTCGGCCGAGTCGAAGACCCAGAACGCGTTCTTGTTGCTGCCGAGTTCTTCGTGCACCAGCGGCGCGTCCTCGGCGAGCGCGGCTTCCAGGTCGAGCACCGGCGGCAGCTCGTCGTACTCGACCTCGATCGCCTCGAGCGCGTCATGCGCCTCCGCGGACGACCGGGCGACCACCACGGCCACGCCCTCCCCCGCGAAATTCACCCGATCCGCCGCCAGCACCGGCCGTCGCGGCGCGGCCATGTCCGGCGTGATCGGCCAGGCGCACGGCATGCCGATCGCGCCCTCGGGGTCGAGGTCGGCAGCGGTGTACACGGCGACGACCCCGGGCAATCCCTTGGCCGCGGAGGTGTCGATCGAAACGATCTTGGCGTGCGCGAACGGACTCCGCAACACCGCGAGATGCAGCATCCCCGGCAAGGCGATGTTGTCCGTCCACCGGGTGCGCCCGGTGATCAGCCGCTCGTCTTCCTTGCGGCGGCGGGACTTTCCTACCTCAGGCTCGATCGTGGCAGTCATCATTCACCACCCACGCCGACGTGATTGGCCTGCTCGATCTTCTCGGCGTCCGGCCCCGCACCAGGACTCATGTGCTTCGCCGCGTCGCGAACCGCTTTCACGATGTTCTGGTACCCGGTGCAGCGGCAAAGATTGCCCTCGAGCCCCTCGCGCACGGCCTGCTCGTCCGGGTCCGGGTTGTCCGCGAGCAGGTCGATGGACTGCATGATCATGCCCGGCGTGCAGAACCCGCACTGCAGGGCGTGATTGTCGTGGAACGCTTGCTGGACGGGGTGCAACTGCCCGTCGCGGGCCAGCCCCTCGATGGTGGTGACCTCGCATCCGTCGGCCTGCACGGCGAGGACGGAACAGGATTTCACGCTGTGCCCGTCGAGATGGACGGTGCACGCGCCGCAGTTGCTGGTGTCGCACCCGACGACGGTGCCCACCTTCCCGACGCGTTCCCGTAAATAATGGACGAGCAGGGTGCGCGGCTCGACGTCATCGGTGTATTTCGTGCCGTCGACAGTGACGGTGATGCGCATCAAAGGCCTCCAAGTGCAAATGCCCGCCAGCCCCGGCGGAGGCGGCGGGCCGGTTCGGGAACGGCCAAGGCGCGATCGTGATCGGCCTCACAGGGGAGCGTGCTACGCCTTTCGCGCGCGGACAAGTCCTGATGTCGCACGTCGACTCGGTTGTTCCGCACCTGCGGGGTTTTTCGCGCTTTTGCCGCGCAGCTGCGTGAATCCGGACGGGTGATTTTTCGACTCGGGGCGACGGTGGCGGATCTTCCCGAGGGCGCGCGGTTTCGGGTCGGGGGTTCACCGGGTTTCGTTGCGGGGAGGGGTTTTCCCGGCGGATTGCGCTGGTGGAATCGCTCGTTGCGGGTGCCTTGAGGACGGCTTTCCGGCCTCGGGTTGGACGTTCTGGCTGGGGTCGCGGTGCCTTGCCAGCTGGGGCTCGCTGGTCGGCAGCCGGAATGCGCTCTTCGAGTACGGCTGCCGGACGCCTGCCGTGGTGCGGCTCTTTCTGGCGGCTTCTGCTCGCCGCACCGCTGCGCAGTCTCGGTCTCGCCGAGCGGGCTCCCTGCCAGTCGCCTCTCCTGTCGACTGCTTACCCATCGCAGCAACCGCCAGGCGATGCACCATTCCGGCTTTTCGAGGCGGTGTTGCCAAGCCGCAGAGCGAATGACTCCCGCTAGTGGCACCACCCGCCCAGCCACCCCGCGGTCTTCGCAGCATCTGCCGCGTTGCCAGGCCGCCCGGCACCGTCAGCTGCCGAACTCAGACCAGCCAGCAAGGCGCCCAGGTTTCCAGCTCCGCGTCCGCCCGGCGTCGCCAAATCCTGGCCCGTTCGAACGCGCCACCCGTCCAGCACCGAATCCCCGGCAGCCAGTGCCCGCGGAAGGTCCCGAACCCAGCCGCCAAGTCCCGCCCGCAAACGCTTGCCAGGCCTCTTAGCTGTGAATCCGCCCGCTCAACGCCGCCAGCCGCCGCCCGGTTCCGCTCCAGCGCAGGGCGATGATCTCCGCCGCGATCGACACCGCCGTTTCCTCCGGCGTGCGCGCGCCGAGGTCGAGGCCGATCGGCGACGACAGGCGTTCCAGCTCGCCCTCGGTGATCCCGGCCTCGCGAAGCCGCGCGAACCGGTCGTCGTGCGTTTTGCGGGAACCCATCGCGCCGACGTACCCGACGTCGAGCCGCAGCGCGACCTCCAGCAGCGGTACGTCGAACTTCGGGTCGTGCGTGAGGACCGCGATCGCCGTCCGCGCGTCGATCCGGCCCGCTTCGGCCTCCGCCTTCAGGTACCGGTGCGGCCAGTCGACGACCACGTCGTGCGCCTCCGGGAACCGGCTGCTGGTCGCGAACACCGGACGCGCGTCGCAGACCGTCACCTGATACCCGAGATAAGCACCCATCCGTGCCATTGCGGCGGCGAAATCAATCGCGCCGAACACCAGCAGTCGCGGCGGCGGCTCAAAGGAATTCACGAAGACAGCCATGCCCTCGCCGCGCCGCTGCCCGTCCGGTCCGTAATGGAGCGTCCCGGTGCGTCCCGCGGCGAGAAGCCCGCGCGCGTCGTCCGCGACCGCATCGTCCATCCGGGACGAGCCAAGGGACCCCTCGACCCGGTCCGGCCACACGATCATGTGCTCGCCGACCAGCCCCGGCGTCTCGTGCTCCACGATCGTGACCACCGCGACCGGCTCGCCGCTGCGCACCGATTCGACGACGCGCTCCAGTTCCGGCATCGATTCGCGGTCCACCGGTTCGACGTAGATGTCGATGATCCCGCCGCAGGTCAGCCCGACCGCGAAGGCGTCGTCGTCGCTGACGCCGTAGCGCTGCAAAACCGGCTTCCGCTCGGCGACGACCTCGTTGGCCAGCTCGTACACCGCGCCTTCGACGCAGCCGCCGGACACGCTTCCGACGACCGTGCCGTCCGGCGCGACCATCATCGAAGCGCCCGGTGCCCGCGGCGCCGACGAAAACGTGGCCACCACCGTGCCGAGCCCGACCGTTTCGCCCGCCTGCCAGCGGCGGTACACGTCGTCCAGTACGTCACGCATCGGCAATCTCCCCGAGGAGTCGTTCCAACGTCGCCAGGCTGTGCCCGGCCAGCAACCGGTCGATGTGCGGCAGGGCGGCCACGATGCCGGATTGGACGGGAGCATAACCCTCGCGCCCTGCGTGCGGATTCACCCAGAATACGGCGTGCGCGAGACGGCGCAGCCGGCCAAGCTGCTCGGCCAGCAGGCTGACGTCGCCGCGCTCCCACCCGTCCGAGAACACGGTGACTACCGCGCGTCGCGCGAACCCGCGTTGCCCCCAGCGGTCGAGAAAAACCCGCAGCGTCTCGCCAAGCCGCGTCCCACCAGCGAAATCGGGCACGGCAGTGCCCGCGGCGAGCATCGCCTGCTCCGGATCGCGCTGCCGGAGCTGCCGGGACACTCGCGTCATCCGAGTACCCAGCGTGAACACCTCGACCGACATCGGAGCCGCCCGCGCGACGACGTGCGCGAACCGCAGCAACGCGTCCGCGTACGGACTCATCGAGCCGGAAACGTCGATCAGCAAGACAACTTTCCGCGCCCGCGTCCCCCGCCGATGATGCGCCAGCCGAACCGGCTCGCCGCCGGACGCGAGCATCGCCCGCAGTGTCCGCGCCGGATCGAGCGCACCACGATGCGCGGGCGTCCGCCGCGCCGCCCGCCGCCGGGGCAGCACTGGACGCAACGTCGCCAGCAACTCCCGCAAATGCGCCCGCTCGGCCTTGGTCAGCTCGGCGAGATCCCGATGCCGGAGAACCTCGTGCTCGCTGGCCGCGACCCGGAGCGTGTCGTGAGATTCCTGGGTGCTGTCCCCGTCGCCGGCCGCCGCGACGAGCGGAGCGATCCGGGCCTGCTTGCGCGCCGGAGTCCCGGACGTCGCCTTCGGACTGTCGTCCCCTTCGAACCACCGCGCGAAGGCTTCCTCGTACCGAGGCAGGTCGTCGGGGTCGGAGCAGAGCGTCAGCCGCCCGACCCAGTACAACTGCGTCGGCCGAGCGACATCGACCTGTGCCACCGCGGACAGATAAGCCTGCACCCGCCGCGCGTCACACGCGACGCCCGCCTCCCGCAACGCCGCCGCGAACCCCGCGTAACCAGCAAGCGGGTCAGCGACTTCGGTGTTCATGTCCACCATTGTGACCCCACCACCGGAACCCGCGCCGCGACAGCCGATCCCGAGCCGCTCGGACGCCCTCCACTCGCTCCGGCCCCGACCGTTCCCGCCATCCCGCGTCGCGGTTGTTCAGCCGCAGGCCGCGGGTGGTCGGCGACGATCTTGGTACGCCGAGGTTTTCGCCCGCGCGGAGGTTCCCAGCCGGGTTCTTGGGCGGATTCTTGGGCACGCGAAGGTCTCAGCTTGAGCCGCTCCAGCTCGCCAGCGTTCCTCCGCACCGCCATTCCAGGATGAACCGCTTCGCTCGCCTGGATGTTCCGGATCGCCCGCAGAACTTCCCAAGGTTCCGCCCTACGACGGCCGCTTCCCAAGAAGGGCGGCCGCTGATGACGGATCCGCCTCGGGCGTCGTTCATGGACCCGACGGGCGGCACATCGCCGTCCTGGCCGAACCCGTTCCCGGCCGTCCCGCCCCATGCGGAGCACTTCCCAGGTCCGCCCCACGGCGGGCGCTTCCCAAGGTTTCACCCCACGCGGCCGGTTCCCCGGGTTTCGCTCTACGCCGAACGCATCCCAACGTCCCGCCCCACACGACCGCTTCCCGAGGTTCCGCCCACGCGGTGCATCTTCCGGGGTTTCGCCCCACACCGAACGCATCCCAGCGTCCCGCCCCGCGCGACCGCTTCCCCAGGTTCCGCCCACGCAGAGCATTCCCCCGGGCTCCGCCCACGCCGAACGCATCCCAACGTCCCGCCCCACACGGCCGCTTCCCCAGGTTCCGCCGACGCGGTGCAGCTTCCGGGGTTTCGCCCCACGTCGAACGCATCCCAACGTCCCGCCCCACACGGCCGCTTCCCCAGGTTCCGCCCACGCAGAGCATTCCCCCGGGCTCCGCCCACGCCGGACGCATCCCAACGTCCAGCCCGACGCCGCACGCTTCCCAAGGCCCACCTTCACTCTCACCGAGGCCGCGGCGTCGGCGTCGAGATCGGCCAAGGGCGGCCGCGCACGCCGTCCCGCCTCCGGGACAGCGTGCGCGGACCGTGGTTGCGCGCAGCGGCCAGCCTCGGTAGCGCAAGGCGGGCGCGCGGAACCTTCAGGAAAGAACGGGAACTCAGCGGACAGCCGGGAGGGCAGTCCGGACGAAGTCGGCCACGAGCCCTCCTTCCGGCACAGTCACAAGATCAGCAAAAATCAGTGAAGTCGGCGAAGTCGTTCAGTGATGCTTCAAGCATGCCCGATCCCACCCACCCGGCGCAACGGAATTAAGCCACCATCCACAATGGACAGAAACTCACGAGAACAGCGTGTCCAGCTTCGCCCGCACCCGGTCGAGATCCTCGCTGTACTTCAGCACCGCGCCCAGCGTGCGCGCGGCCGTCGCGGCGTCGAGTTCGTCGCGCTGGAGCGCGAGCAAAGCCCTTGCCCAGTCGAGAGATTCGGCGACCCCCGGCGGTTTGAGGAGGTCCATCGCCCGCAGCCGGTGCACCGCGTCGGCGATCTGCCGCGCTAGCGTCTCGCCGATCCCGGGAAGACGCCGGCGCAGGATCTTGATCTCCCGGGCCAGGTCCGGATGCTCGAGCCAGTGGTAAAGGCACCGGCGCTTGAGCGCGTCGTGCACCTCGCGCGTCCGGTTGGACGTCAGCACGACCAGCGGCGGCTGCTCCGCACGCACCTCGCCGTACTCCGGGATCGTGACGGTGTACTCGTCCAGCAACTGCAGCAGGAACGCCTCGAACTCGTCGTCAGCGCGATCGATCTCGTCCACCAGCAGCACGCACGGCGTCGTGGTGAGCGCCTGCAGCAGCGGTCGCGCGAGCAGGAACCGCTCCGTGTACAGCGAACGCTCGGCAGTTTCCGCGTCGAGCCGTCCGCCGTCGGCCGCTTCGAGGGCGCGCAGGTGCAGCAGCTGACGGGGGAAGTCCCATTCGTAGAGCGCCTGCGCGGCGTCGATGCCCTCGTGACACTGAAGCCGCACCAACGGCCACTTCAAGGCCTCTGACAAGGCAAGCGCCAGCGAGGTCTTCCCGGTGCCCGGCTCGCCTTCGCAGAAGAGCGGACGCTGCATTTGCGTCGCGAGGAATCCCGCGGTGGCCAGCCCCTCGTCGGCGAGGTAACCGGTGGTGTCGAGGGCTGCCGCGAGCGCGTCGGGCGAGGCGAGGGACTCTGTCACGCCCCCGATCGTAGATCCGAGACCGCCAAGTTCGCCGTTCGCCGCCGCTCCTCCTGCGATCCGGCGGGCTCAGCCGCTACTGCTTCAGCGACACAGCCCCTGACAAGGCAAGTCCTTCGCCGAACCTCCCTCGTCTACGAAGCCGCCCACCTTCATCGCCGCTCGGCACCAGGCCCAGCCAAATCCCCAGGCCGATCGACATCACTGCCGCTCCCGAGATCCCCGCACTCGACAAGCCGCACGTCCGCGCGTCCGCGCAACCAGTCCCGCGCCCCGTGGTCGCCGCTCGCCGACTCCGCGATCTCGCCCCACCAGCGCCGCCCGAACAACACCGGATGCCCCGGAACCCCCTGGTAGGAAGCCCGAACGACCGCGTCCTCGGAAGCCTCCCCGACGATCCGCGCGAGCGCTTCGGCGGGCACCCACGGCAGATCCACCAGGTGCACGAGGACCGCCACCGCCGACTCCCCCGCGAGCGATTCGAGCCCGGCTTTGAGCGACTCCCCCATCCCGTCCTGCCACCGCGCCGCGGGCACGGCAGTCACGTCCGGCGGCAGCAGTTCCCGGACCTGCTCAGCCGCCGCTCCGACCACCACCCGCACCGACGCGCATCCGGCCTCGGCCAGATTCCGGACCGCGCGCTGAACCAGCGGCTCCCCGTCGTACTCGACCAGCGCTTTGGGCCCGCCGAACCGCCTCCCCGCGCCGGCGGCGAGCAGCAGTCCGGCAACCGGTTCCGGCATCGGCGCTCCTCAGCCCTGGACCGCTCGCCCGGGCGCGACCGCGGCGAGCTCCGCCGAAATCGCGGCCGCGGTCTCGAGCAACGGCGGGACGAACTGGGTTCGGACCGTCTCCACGGGAGTCCGGCTCGCGTGCGTCGAGATGTTGACCGCGGCGACCGCGCGCCCCGCCCGGTTGCGGATCGGCGCGGCGACCGAACGCAGGCCTTCTTCGAGCTCCTGGTCGACCATCGCCCAGCCCTGTTCCCGGACCTTGACCAGCTCGGCTTCGAGCGCGGTGCGGTGGGTGAGCGTGTGCGGGGTCAGCCGGTCGAGGTCGGCGACGATGAAGTAGGCGTTGAGTTCGGTCCGGTCCATGTCGGCGAGCAGCACGTGCCCCATCGACGTGGCGTGCGCGGGGAACCGGGTGCCGACGTTGATGCTCACCGTCATGATCCGCGACACCGCGACGCGCGCGACGTACACGATGTCGGCGATCTCCAGCACCGACACCGAACTCGACTCGTGCACCTGCGCCGACAGCCGCTCCAGGTGCGGCTGCGCGATCTCGGCCAGGCTGAGGCTGGACAGATACGCGTAGCCGAGTTCCAGCACGCGCGCGGTGAGCGAGAAGTACTTGCCGTCGGTGCGGACGTAGCCGAGGTCCACGAGCGTCAGCAGGAACCGGCGCGCGGCCGCACGGGTCAGCCCGGTGATGCGTGCGACGTCGCTCAGCGTCGGATGCGGGGCCTCGGCGCTGAACGCTTTGATCACCGCCAGCCCGCGCTCCAGCGACTGCACGTGGTGCGCACCGCGTTCGGCCTGGTCGTCGGAGTCCATGCGGCGAACCCTATCCGGCCGGCGGCTGAGCGGTGGGCTCTCCCAGCTCCGCGAGCACCCGCTGGGCGATCCCGATCGCCGTGTTCGCCGCCGGCACCCCCGCGTACACGCCGGTGTGCAGCAGGACTTCGCGGATCTCGTCCGCGGTGAGCCCGTTGCGCACCGCCGCGCGGACGTGCATCGCCAGCTCGTCGTGGCAGTGCAGCGCGGTGAGCGCGGCCAGCGTGATGCAGCTGCGGGTCCGCCGGTCGAGACCGTCGCGAGTCCACACCGAACCCCACGCCGCTTCGGTGATGTACTCCTGGAACGGCTTGCTGAACTCAGTGGTCCGCGCGACCGCCCGGTCGACGTGCTCGTCGCCGAGCACCTCGCGGCGCACTCGCATGCCCGCCTCGTAGCGGTCTCCGGTCACTGTTCCTCCGTGATCCGCTCGAGGATCAGCCGGGTGAATTCGCCCGGCTGTTCGTAGTTGCCCAGGTGCGCGGCGGAGGCGACGATCTCGAGCCGGGCGCCGGGAATCCCTTCGGCGATGGCCTTCCCGTGCGGCTCGACGGGCGTCGACGGGTCGTCGGCACCGGCGATCACCAGCGTCGGAACGGCGATTTTCGGCAGGTCCCCGGTGAGGTCCATCCGCTCGATCACCTCGCAGCATCCGGCGTATCCCTCGTCCGGCTGCGCCGCGATCATCTCGCGCAGGTAGGCGACCTGATCCGGATGCGCCTGTGCGTAGGCCGGCGTGACCCAGCGCCCGACGCCGGCTTCCGCGACCGCCTCGGTGCCCTCGGCCCGCACGAGGCGTGCGCGATCGACCCACATCTCCGGCGGCCCGAGCCGCGCAGACGTGCAGCACAACGTGAGGCTCGACAACCGCTCCGCGGCGTGCACGCCGAGCCACATCCCGGTCATGCCGCCGAGCGACAGGCCGACGAAGTGCGCGCGTTCGACGCCGAGGTCGTCGAGCAGCCCCAGCACGTCGCCGCCCAGGTCGGCCAGGTCGTACGGCCCCGGCGGCACCGGCGAGGACCCGTGGCCGCGCGTGTCGTACCGGACCACACGGAATCCGCGTTCGGTCAACGGCGCGACCTGCGGCTCCCACATCCGGTGGTCGCTGCCGATCGAGTTGGACAGCACCACCACCGGACCCGTCTCCGGGCCTTCGACGACCCGGTGCACCCGGACACTGCTCACGTTCTGAACCTCCACAATGGACACGGCCGGTCAGACCGCGAAGAACACCGTCTCGCCTTCGCCTTGCAAACGCACGTCGAACCGGTAGCCGTCGCCGTCCTTCTTGGCCAGCAACGTATCCCGTCGTTCCTCGGGCACGCTCGCCAGCACCGCGTCGCCGGCGTTGTCCTGGTCCTCGAAGTAAATGCGCGTGACGACCCGGTTCAGCAGCCCGCGAGCGAACACCGACACGTCGATGTGCCGCGCCTGCGGAGCCCCGGACGTGTCCGGCACGATTCCGGGTAGCACCGTGAGAATCCGGTACTGGCCTTGTTCGTCGGTGGGACACCGGCCGAAGCCGCGGAACGGAGCGGCGGGTTTGCCGCGCGGGTCGTCGGGGTGGTCGAACCCGCCGTCCGGGTCGGCCTGCCACGTCTCGATCATCGCGTCCGGAACCGGGTTGCCCGCGCCGTCGTACACCCCGCCGCGGATCCACACCGCGCCTTCGGTGCCCTCCGGGACCACGAACGGCCCGTCGTCCCACGGCAGCCCGATGGACAGGTACGGCCCGACGGTCTGCGAAGGCGTGCCTTCCAGCCTCACTCGTCCTCCTCCTCGTCCTCGAACACCGACTGTTCGCGCCCGCGCACCACGATGTCGAACTGGAACGCCAGCGCCCATTGCTCCTCGGTGCGCTCGAGGTCGAACCGGGAGATCA
The DNA here is from genome assembly GCF_002796545.1 of Amycolatopsis sp. AA4. Classification (GTDB taxonomy): domain Bacteria; phylum Actinomycetota; class Actinomycetes; order Mycobacteriales; family Pseudonocardiaceae; genus Amycolatopsis. Next base: position 1,585,113 of record NZ_CP024894.1, on the reverse strand, counting down.
TCCGCTGCCGCGCCTTCTCGTCCGGGATGGAGTTGAAGATCGGGTCCTGCGAGAACAGCGGGTCGTCCGGGAAGTACATCTGGGTGACGAGCCGCTGGGTGAACGCCGAACCGAACACCGAGAAGTGGATGTGCGCGGGACGCCAGGCGTTGTCGTGGTTCTTCCACGGGTAGGCGCCGGGCTTGATGGTGGTGAACTCGTAGCGCCCGTCGTCGTCGGTCAGCGTGCGGCCGAGCCCGTCGAAGTTCGGGTCGAGCGGGGACGGCCAGCGGTCGCCGGTGTGCCGGTAGCGGCCGCCCGCGTTGGCCTGCCAGATCTCGACGAGCGAGTTGCGGATCGGCCGCCCGTCGCCGTCGAGAAGCCTGCCGGTGACGATGATCCGCTGGCCCTGCGGCTCGCCCGCGTGCTGGCGCGTGAGGTCGTTGTCGAACTCGCCGAGCCGTCCCGGCCCGAGCAGCGGACCGGTGACCTCGGTGAGCATCTGCGGCAGCAGGACCAACGGCTGCTTCGGATGCCGCAGCGCGGTGGAGCGGTACGGCGCGTAGTCGAGCGGCGCGTGGGTGCCGTCCGGATCAGGCCGGTACTGCGGCAGGCGCCGCTCGGTCGGTGTGGCCACGATGCCTCCCCTTTCTCAGCGATTCTCGAGCACGACAGCGAGACCCTGGCCGACGCCGATGCAGATCGCCGCGAGGCCCCAGCGACCGCCGGTGCGGCGGAGCTGATGCGCCAGCGTGCCGATGATCCGGCCGCCGGACGCGCCGAGCGGGTGCCCGATCGCGATGGCCCCGCCGTTGACGTTGACGATCTCCGGGTCCAGCTTCGACCATTCTTTCAGGCAGGCCAGCGATTGCGCCGCGAACGCCTCGTTGAGCTCCACGGCGGCGAGGTCGTCCCAGCCGATGCCCGCTCGTTCGAGGGCGATCTCCGCCGCGCGCACCGGGCCGATGCCGAACACGTCCGGGTCGACCCCGGCGGCGCCGCGGCCGGCGATCCGGGCCAGCGGCGTCTTGCCGAGCCGCTCGGCCGCGGCCTCGTCGCCGAGCAGCAACGCCGACGCGCCGTCGTTCAGCGGCGACGCGTTGCCTGCCGTGACGGTGCCGTTTTCCTTGCGGAACACTGTTTTCAGCTTCGCGAGCTTTTCCGGCGAGGAGTCCGGCCGGATGCCCTCGTCCCGGGTCAGCTCGACGCCTTCGACCGGAACCACGTGGTCGTCGTAGAAGCCCTCGTCCCACGCCCGCGCGGCGTTCACGTGGCTGCGCGCGGCGAACGCGTCCTGCTCGTCCCGGCCGATGCCGTAACGCTCGGCGAGCAGTTCGGTGGACTCCCCGAGGGAAACGGTCCACTGCGACGGCATCGCCGGGTTGACCATCCGCCAGCCCAGCGCCGTGTTGTACAGCGTCTGGTTGCCGGCCGGGAAAGCCTTCTCCGGCTTCGGCATCACCAGCGGCGAGCGGCTCATCGATTCGACGCCGCCCGCGACCACCAGCGATGCGTCGCCGACCTGGATCGCCCGGCTCGCCTGCATCGTCGCCTCGACGCCGGACCCGCACAGCCGGTTCACCGTCGCGCCGGGCACCGACGTCGGCCAGCCGGCGAGGAGCGCGGCCATCCGTGCCACGTTGCGGTTGTCCTCGCCCGCCCCGTTGGCGTCGCCGAGCACTACTTCGTCCACTGTGGACGGATCGAGCCCGTTGCGTTCGGCAAGGGCGCGCAGGACGCCCGCGGCCAGGTCGTCGGGACGCACTCCGGAGAGAGCGCCGCCGTAGCGCCCGAAGGGAGTGCGGATCGCGTCGAGTACGTATGCGTCGCTCATTCGCCGGCCTTCTTCAGTTCGCGGAGCAGGGTCAGTTCGCGTTCGGTGGGCGCGGGGGTGGTCTTGAGGTCCGCGGCCGTCTTCAGTGTCCACCCCGTGGCTTCCACGACCTGGTCCAGCTCGACCCCGGGGTGCAGTTCGGTGAGCGTGAGCTCCGCGGTTTCCGGGTCGGGCCGCATCAGGCCGAGGTCGGTGACCACGAGCGTCGGCCCGGCGCCGCGCAGGCCCAGCCGTTCGCGGTCGCCGCGCCCGGAGCCGTGGCCGAACGACGTCACGAAGTCGACCTTGTCCACGAACGTCCGCTTGCTCTGCCGCAGCACGACGAAGACTTCCTTGCAGGACGCCGCGATCTCCGGCGCCCCGCCCGCACCGGGCAGGCGCACCTTCGGATCGTGGTAGTCGGAGCCGATGACCGTGGTGTTGATATTGCCGAACTTGTCGAGCTGCGCCGCACCGAGGAACCCGACGTCGATCCGGCCGGGCTGCAGCCAGTAGTTGAACACCTCGGGCACGCTGACCACGGCGTCGGCGGTGTCGGCCAGCTCGCCGTCGCCGATCGACAGCGGCAACCTGGTGGGTTTCGCGCCGAGACAACCCGATTCGTAGATCAGCGTGAGGTTCGGGGCGTGCGTGCGCCGGGCCAGGTTCGCCGCGGTGCTGGGCAATCCGATCCCGACGAAGCACGACATGCCCTCGCCGAGCGCGCGGGCCGCGGCGATGCTCATCATCTCGTCAGCGGTGTACTCGCTCATGCCTTCACCCCGGTCAGGTCGTTCAGCCACTTGGCGAATTCCTCGCGGTCCCGCCCGATCTCGTCCCACGCCTGGTAGGCCGCGTTGTCCCGCTCGTAGTAGCCGGCGGCGTACGAGGGAGCCGCGCCGCGCGGCACCTCGGCCACCGCGGTGACCGCCCAGGACGGAAGGACCAGCGCCCCCGGGCGAGGCTCCAGCTCGTCGACGACCTCTTCGACGGTGACCAGCGACCGCTTGGCCGCGAGCACCGCTTCCTTCTGCACGCCCGCGATGCCCCACAGCTGGACGTTGCCCGCCCGGTCGGCGCGCTGCGCGTGCACGATCGTGACGTCCGGGTTCAGCGCCGGCACCGCGGTCAGCTGCTCGCCGGTGAACGGGCAGGTGATCGGCTTGATCGTGTCCGTCTGCGCGGGCAGGTCGGTGCCGGTGTAGCCGCGCAAAACCGCGAACGGCAGTCCGGAAGCGCCTGCGACATAACGGTTCGCCATGCCCGCGTGGCTGTGCTCCTCGATCTCCAGCGGCGCCGGCCACGAGTGCTGCACGGCGTCGCGGAACCGGTGCAGCGAGCCGACCCCGGGGTTGCCGCCCCACGAGAAGATCAGCTTGCTCGCACAGCCCGCGCCGATGAGCTGGTCGTAGACGATGTCCGGCGTCATGCGCACGAGCGTGAGGTTCCGCCTGCCCTGACGGATGATCTCGTGCCCGGCCGCCACGGGGATGAGGTGCGTGAAGCCCTCGAGAGCGACGGTGTCTCCGTCGTGCACCAGCTCGGCGACCGCCTCGCCGAGCGACAGCACCCTTGCCATCACGAGCCCTTCCGTCTGGATCTTCCTGTTTCCGGCGTTCCGTGCTAGCTTGTTCGCATAGCGCACAGAAGTTCTACATATGAACATAGCACGGTCCGGCCGCCCGCGGGAGTGCCAAAAGGTGAAGCGGGCATCCGGAGAGACGGCACAAGGCAACGCAAGGTTTTGGGCTTCGAAGGAAGTGAGGTGATGCGATAAGACAACACGGTGCGCTAGGAGTCGGCGAACGGGTTTCGCGGCGACACAGGGCGGCACAGTCGGAGGCAGACCGGAATTTCGTTGCGTGGTACCGCAATGCGGAATTCGGGCACTGCCGAAGCGAGTGGCGTTCTGTCGCGGTTGGACGCTCCGTCGCAGCTCAGGCGGGTGTCCGGCGGTGAGCGCGCCGCGAACCTCGCTCGGGCGGCACGGTCGGCATTAGGCTGCTCAGCATGCCGAAGATCGCTGTCACCCGCTGGATCCCGGACGAGGCCGTGCAGGTTCTCGGCGAGGCAGGCGAAGTCGAAATCTCGCCCGAGGACCGGCCGCTCACGCCCGAGGAACTGCGGAAGTTCGTCGCCGGATCGGCCGCGGTGGTGTCGATGCTGCACGACCGGATCGACGGCTCAGTCGCGGACGCGGCGGGTCCCGGACTGAAGGTCGTCGCGAACGTCGCGGTGGGCTACGACAACGTGGAGGTCAGTGCACTGGCCGAACGCGGGGTCGTCGTCGCCAACACGCCAGGCGTGCTCACCGACGCCACCGCGGATCTCGCGTTCGGGTTGCTGCTGGCCGTTTCGCGGCGGCTCGGCGAAGGCGAGCGGTTGCTGCGCGCACGGCAGCCGTGGTCGTTCCACCTCGGCTTCCTGCTCGGCTCCGGACTGCAGGGCAAGACGCTCGGCATCGTCGGGCTCGGGCAGATCGGCCGCGCGGTGGCGAAGCGGGCGGCGGCGTTCGGGATGCGGGTCGTCTACTCCGGACGGTCGGCGAAACCGGACTTCGCCGGCGAGTTCGTGTCGTTCGGCGAACTGCTGCGGCGTTCGGACTTCGTGTCGCTGCACTGTCCGCTGACTCCCGAGACCCGGCACCTCGTCGGCGCGGACGCGCTGCGGGCGATGAAACCGAGTGCGTACCTGGTGAACACCACGCGTGGTCCGGTGGTCGACGAGTCGGCGCTGGCCGACGCGCTCGAAGCCGGTGAGATCGCGGGCGCGGCGCTGGACGTGTTCGAGAACGAGCCGGAGGTCGAGCCTCGGTTGCTGGACCGCGACGACGTGGTGCTGACGCCGCACCTCGGATCGGCGACGGTGGAAACGCGGACGGCCATGGCGGTGCTAGCCGCACGCAATGTCGTCTCGGTGCTCGCAGGCGGCGAACCGCTCACGGAGGTGAGCCGATGACCCGGGTCGTGATCGCACCGGACAAGTTCAAAGGAAGCCTGACCGCGGTCGAGGCGACCGAAGCGATCGCGCACGGCGTGCGCGATGCGTTGCCGGACGCCGAGATCTCCGCGTGCCCTGTCGCCGACGGCGGCGAAGGAACGCTGGAGGTGCTCGAGAACGCGGGCGGATCCATGGTGCGGTTGTCAGTGCGCGGCCCGCTCGCCGAACCGGTCGACGCGCGGTACGTGCTGCTCGACGGCACGGCGTACGTCGAATCGGCGCGAGCGTGCGGGATCGAGTTCGTGACGCCGAGCCGGGAAGTCGCGCTGGCCGCACACACGTGGGGCGTCGGCGAGTTGTTGAGCGACGCCCTCGCCCGTGGAGCGCGGCGGCTCGTGTTGACCGTCGGCGGCACCGCGAGCACCGACGGCGGTGCCGGGATGTTGGCCGCGCTCGGTGCCGAGGTCGTCGACGCGTCCGGTGCACCTGTCGGTCTCGGCGGCGGCTCGCTGTCACACGTCGCGCGGGTCGACCTCAGCCCGGTTCGGGAACGGCTGGGCGCGGTACCGGTCGCGGTCGCGACGGACGTGACCAATCCGCTGCTCGGCGCGAATGGGGCGGCGGCGGTGTTCGGCCCGCAAAAAGGTGCTGCGCCAGAAGACGTCCACGTGCTCGACGAAGCACTGTCGCACTGGGCCAAGGTGCTTGTGCAGGCTGGTGCGCGCGACGTCTCCGACGTTCCCGGAGCCGGGGCCGGCGGAGGTGTCGCAGCAGGAGCGATCGCGGCGTTCGGCGCGACCGTCGAGTCCGGCTTCGACCTGATCGCCGCGTTGACCGGCGTCGACGCCGCGTTGAGCGGTGCGGACTTGGTGATCACTGGCGAAGGCTCGCTGGACGAACAATCGCTGTCCGGCAAAGCCCCGGCAGGCATCGCGGCCCGCGCCGGGCGAACGGGCGTCCCGCTGCTGGTGCTCGCCGGACGAATCCAGCTGGACGCGGACGCGCTGGCCGGTTTGGGAGTCGTGGGCAGCAGCGCGCTGATCGACCACGCGCCGTCGCTGGACTACGCCCGCTCCCACGCAGCGGAACTGCTGCGCGAACGAGCCGGAGTCCTCGTGCAGGACTGGCTGCGCACCAGGTAGCAGAACGCCCCCGCGTTCAACTGCGGGGGCACTCGACGCAGCCATCCCGTGGTCTGGACAACCCGCGTCTTGGGCGGCAGCGCAACCCAGAATCGGCCATCAATCAACTCGCCGGGCCTGAAAGTCCGAAGGCACCAGCGAACGGCGCACGGGGTCAGCGGACGGACACCGTCGCGCGAACCCCGTGGCCGGGCGCTTGCTTGGGCAGCCCGTCAGGCGGACTGCTGCTGGGGCAGGACGGCGAAGGCGACGTCGCCGGTATCGTCCTGCTGAACGTCTAGGACCTTGTCGTCGAGCAATGCCGCAGCCTGCGGCTCGAGGAAGACCTTCGCCCCGCCGTCGGCGCCGACGATGCGGTCGCCGTCCTCCGGGGCCGGGGCTACCGACAGCGCCAGCTGGGCACCGTCGCCTTCCATGCTCTGCAGCGCGAAGCGCAGGCCGCTCTTCTCGGAGTCGCTGCCTTGTTCAGCGGTCAACGCGGTGATCGCCTCGGCGGCGGCTTCGGTAACGGTCAGCATCTTTCGGCCTTCCCTTCGTCGCAGTCGGATGCGCGCGGTCGGTTGCAGGGTGGTTTGTCACGCTAAAGGCGGCACCACGGTCGCGCAGTGTGAGCGCGCGCCCGTTTGCCGCGGCGGTGGAACCTGTCACAAATACGTTTGAGATCAGGATCTTCGGGCCATGGCCGTCCGGATCGCGTCGGCGACCGTGCAGCCGCCGTGATCGACCCGTTCGCCCTGTCCGGGCACCGGGGGCCAGTCAGCGCCAGCCGAGTCCAGCGGCCCCGGCCCGGCATCGCGTGCCAGGTCAGCCTTGGCTGTGCCCTCGCCGGACTCGCCGCTCACCGGCGGCCGGACTTCGGGCTCGTCGCCCGCCCGTTGGCTTTCCCGAACCTCGCCGGAAGCTGCGCCCCCGAAGCCGGACGCGCGGACGCGAGAACCGTCCGCATCGGGTGTTTGACTCTCGCGGAGAGTGTCGTCACCGAGATCGCTCACGGGCACCTCCCCCGAAAGTCCGGATTGTTCGTGGTGAGCTACCCGAGACGCTCTCGAGTGAAACGGGCCGAACGGCTGTCACCGGAATCACAGGCTTTCCTGCGGCCGGCCAGGGCATCAGCGGGCAAAGCGGAGTTAGCGTCGGACGTATGACCACCACCAGGTGGAAGCCGCGCGGCCGGATCGGGCTCCGTCCCCGGCGCAAAACCAGCGATTCCCTCGTCGATGACCGATTTCCGGAATCGCGCACGCTCGACGAGCCTTCGGACCGCCGCTCCCCCAGCTCCGCCGAGGCCGCCGACCACGGCCTGCCCGCACTGGCCGACGAGATCGACCCCCGCCGCGACCCCCTGGATTCCGACGCCGACCTCCGTGTGGAGAACGCCCGTCGCCACTCAGCGGCAAATCCGAACGAAGCCGGTCCTCCGGCGAAAGGCACCAACCTCCTGCCGCCCAAGTCCGCCGCCACCGCAGAAGCCAGCCGTCAGTCACGAGCGGCGACAGACCTGCCAGCCGAGCCCGCCCACGACCAGCCCGCCGCCAGCCTCACCACGCCCCCAGCGCATCAAAGCGTCGCCGATAATCGGCCAGACCACCGCGAAGACCGCGGCACCCGCCGTCGCGAGATGGGCGGTCATGCTGCCTGGTACTTGGCCGCCGGGGTCGTCACCACCGGCCTGCAGGCCGTCCTCTTCCTCGCCTTCCGCCCGGAAATCGGCGCGCAATGGGCGAACCTCGCCGCGCTCGCGATCACGACGGTCGGCAACACCGAGTTCCACCGGCGCGTCACTTTCGCCGACCGGAGCGGCCGCGCGGGCAAGCGGCACCTCCAGGACCTCGTCACGTTCGCCTTCTACGCGGGCTACGGATCGGTCGTTCTCGCAGCGCTCGATGCCCTTGTCGAAACACCCTCCGCCGGGCAGCAAACCGCCGCGCTTCTCGCGGCGAGTTTCGTCGGCGGGGTCGTCCGGTTCGCTGTTCTGCGGTGGTGGGTGTTCGCCCGGACTCGGCGAACGGACGCCCTACAAGATCACCAACAGTAGTGGAACCCGTTCTACCCGCAGTGCGACCACTCTCTGTTGCGCTACCCTTCTATCACTCTTCGTGACGAACGAAATCGGACATCCGCACATGCTGCGAGGCGGGATTCGTACTGTGCGTCGGCTGGTCTCGTTTGTGTCAAGACCACTGCTGCTAACGGGGTATTCGTAGTTGAAATGTGGACGGTCGGCCTCCGGCCGCTTAAGGTTACGGAGCGTCGCAACGATCGCAGTGCTCCCCCCGTTCGGTCGGAGTACTTGCGACCGCAACATCACAGAGTGTTGACCCCAAGACAAGCGACGGTCGCAGGGTTGCCGGGGAGACGACCATGACAGCACCGTCAAAGACGTCCCGAACCGCGGTGTCCGGCGTAGCGGGCTACGTGAGCCCTGCGACGCTGCCCCGGTCCGGCGGACGCCTGACCAAGGAAGACCTCGACCCGCTCGTACGCGCCGCGGGCCAGGGCGATCAAGCCGCGATCGCCGACCTGCTCCACGTGCTCCGGCCCGTCGTCGCCCGCTACTGCCGGGCCCGGATGGGGGGCCGCGACCTTTCCTACCTCGCCGCCGACGACGTCGCGCAGGACGTCTGCATGGCTGTCCTCAAGGCCCTTCCCGACTACCAGGACCGCGGCGGTTCCTTCCTCTACCTCGTGCACGCGATCGCGGCCAACAAGGTCGCCGACGCCTACCGGGCCGTCGCGCGCGACCGGTCCGAGCCGGTGCCCGAACTTCCGGAGCATCCGCTTTCCGGCGGCAACGAGCCGGAAACGCACGCGCTGCGCCTCGACCTCGGCAGCCGCCTGCAGGAACTGCTCACCCGCCTCGCCCCGCTCCAGCAAGAGATCCTGGCGCTGCGCATCGTCGTCGGCCTCAGCGCGAACGAGACGGCGGAAACGCTGGGCATTTCGGCCGGCAACGTCCGCGTCACGCAGCACCGGGCGCTGTCCAAGCTCCGCGAGATGGTGCAGGGCCAGGACTTCTGAGCCGTTCCGTCACTCGAACGGCTGGAAGACCGCCGCGGAACGCCAAATAGGTCGACAGGCTCCGTCACGCACGGCATTCTGGAGTTAACCCGCCGTATTTTTCAGCTCATATACCCGTGCCGTCGTGCGCTCGAAGACCTCCAGCCGTTCCGGGTCGCTCAGCACACCGGTCAGCGACACCGCCGCGTCCAGTACGACTTCGTATGCTGCCGCCAGTTCGCACACTGGCCAGTCGGAGCCGAACATGACCCTGTTCGCGCCGAACGACTCGAAAACGTGGTCTGCGTAGCGGCGCAGATGGCCCACCTGCCATTCGCGCCAGTCGGCTTCCGTCACCAAGCCGGACAGCTTGCAGTGCACGTTGTCGTGCGCGGCCAGCGACGCCACGCCGCCCGCCCACGGCTGCCATTCGCCTGCTGCGATGCCAGGTTTCGCGGCGTGGTCGAGGACCAGCCGCAGGTCCGGCAAGCGTTCGGCGACCTGCCGGGCAGCCGCGAGCTGCGCCGGTGCCACGAGCAGGTCGTAGACCAGGCCCGCGGCGCCGACCGCGGTCAGGCCGCGCAGGATTTCCGGACGCAGCAGCCAATCCGGGTCCGGTTCGTCCTCGACCTGGTGCCGGATGCCGACCAGCGGGCCCAGTTCGCGCAGCCGCGCGAGCCGGTCGGCCACGTCCGGGGCGGCGAGGTCGACCCAGCCGACGACGCCGGCCACCAGCGGTTCGGACGCGGCCGTGGCGAGGAATTCCTCGGTTTCCGCCTCGTCCGAGACGGTCTGCACCAGCACGGTGGCGTGGACGCCCGCCGCGGTGGTCACCGTGCGCAGGTCGTCGACGGTGTACGGCTTGCGGATCGGTGCCAGCGCTTCGCCGGACATCCACGGGTACTCGCGGCGCGCGGGATCCCACAAGTGGTGATGCGAATCGATCACTGGGCTCCTCCGGACACGACGGGGCGGGCGGCCGACCGCAACAGTCCGGCGTCGGCGAGGTCGTCCCACAGTACGGCCGGGATATTCGCCGCTGCCCGGCGAACGTTCAGCGACACCTGTTCGGCGTCGTGCGCACCGACGACCACCGACACCACCGCTGGATGCGTGCGCGGCAACGCGAGCGCGGCCTCGGGAAGTGAAACACCGTGTCGCGCACAGATTTCCGCGATCTTCTGCGCCTTTTCCACGAGCTCCGCGGGCGCGGCCGCGTAGTCGTAAATAGCACCGGGTTGTTCAGTGGCGAGGATTCCACCGTTGAACACCCCGCCCGCCACCACGCCGACGCCGCGTTCGACGCACAGCGGCAACAGCTCGTCCAACGCCGGCTGGTTCAGGAGGGTGTAGCGGCCGGCCATCAGGACGTGGTCGAGATCGAACCGGCGCACGAATTCCGCCAGCATCGGCGCCTGGTTCATCCCGGCTCCGATCGCCCGCACGACACCCTGCTCCCGCAACTCCAGCAACGCCGGAAACGCGCCCGAAACCGCTTCTTCGAAATGATCGTCCGGATCGTGCACGTACACGAGATCGATGCGGTCGAGACCCAGCCAGTTCAGGCTCGATTCCAGCGATCGCAACACCCCGTCGCGGCTGAAATCCCACCGGCGCCGGTAAGTCGCGGGGACGTCGAAGCCCTGGTCGTCGCGTTCTCCGGGAGCCGCCGCGCGCGGTTCCAGCACTCGGCCGACTTTTGTGGACAAGACATATTCGTCGCGTGGATACGCCGCCAGCGCAGCGCCGAGCCGACGTTCGGACAGCCCGAGCCCGTAGTGCGGCGCGGTGTCGAAATAACGGATCCCCTCGTCCCACGCCCGCCGCACGCTCGCCGCGGCGGTTTCGTCCGGCACCGCGTGGTAGAGGTTGCCCAGCTGCGCGCCGCCGAGACCCAGCGGAGGAAGGTCCACGGTCACGCCTCCGCCGGGAGTTGCCATACCAACCCGAGGCCGTGCGCGACGTCGGCATGGTCGGGATCAAGCAGTTCGTTGATCCGTTTCTGCCACGCGATGTCGGCCGGGTCGTCGGCGAGCTTCGCGCGCATTTGCTCGAAATCGTCGACCTCGACGAAGTGGAACAGGTCGAGACCGTCGCGCCAGATCCGCCACGACCGCACGCCGGCGCGGCGCAGGGCGGCGTCCAGGTCCTGCGGGATCACCGCGTGCACCTCCTCGTAGATTTTCTCCGTTCCGGGCTTGAGCCGGGTGCGCAAGGCGACCGTTTGCGGCGCCGGGCCGTGGGTCATCGTTCCTCCTGACGGGAGTCGTGGCACGCTGTAGGGGGTAAACATCCGAGGTCTCTGCAGGGAGGGCGGTCCCGATGCCCGTCACCGATGTCGCGATCGACAAGATCAAGGACATGATCATTTCGGGCGAGCTGGCCCCGGGCGACCGGCTCCCCAAGGAGGCCGAGCTCGCGCAGCGGCTGGGGCTTTCCCGCAGTTCGCTGAGGGAAGCGGTGAAGGCGCTGTGCCTGATCCGGGTGCTGGACGTCCGCCAGGGCGACGGCACGTACGTCACCAGCCTGGAACCGAACCTGCTGCTCGACGCGATGACCTTCGTCGTCGACTTCCACCGCGACGACACCGTGCTCGATTTCCTTGCCGTGCGGCGGATTCTGGAGCCAGCGGCCACCGCGATGGCGGCGCTGCACATGCGCGACGAGGACGTCGCCGAACTCGGCGCGCTGCTCGGCGAACTGGAGGAATCGCCGACCGTCGAAGCGCTCGTGGCCAACGACCTGCAGTTCCACCGCAAAATCGCGGACGGCTCGGGCAATCCGGTGCTGTGCTCGCTGCTCGATAGCCTCTCCGGCCCGACCGCGCGAGCCCGGATCTGGCGCGGCCTCACCCAGGAAGGCGCGGTGGCCCGAACCAGGGAACAACACGCCGCGATCTACGACGCGATCGCCGCGCGGGAACCAGAACTGGCCCGCTCGTGGGCGACGGTGCACGTCGCCGGAGTGGAGCAGTGGCTGCGAAGCACCCTGGTTGAAGACGACGCGCCTGGCGATGAGGCCGAACCCGCCGCCTCCTGACTGAACAACGCCGCTTCCCAAGCGGACACCGACGGCGGACCCTGACCGGACCGCGGCGGCGGCCCCACAGGGGGCAGTCGCGACGGTTGCTGAGCGGACATCGGCAGCGGACTCTGTGCGGACAGCGGCCGCGGTTCCTGAACGGGCGACCACGACCGTCCCCGAACGGATACCGGCAGCAGCCCCTGAACGGCCAACCACGACTGTCTCCGAACCGACAGCGACGGCAGCCCCTGAACGGACACCCGCGACCGTCCCCCAACAGACACCGGCAGCAGCTCCTGAGCGGACAATCACGACTGTCTCCGAACCGACAGCGACGGCAGCCCCTGAACGGACACCCGCGACCGTCCCCCAACAGACACCGGCAGCAGCTCCTGAGCGGACAATCACGACTGTCCCCGAACCGACACCGACGGCAGCCCCTGAACGGACACCCGCGACCGTCCCCCAACAGACACCGGCAGCAGCCCCCGAACGGCCAACCACGACTGTCCCCGAACCGACACCGACGGCAGCCCTGAACGGACAGCCGCGACGGTTCCTGAACTTGTTGTGGTGAGGGGTCCCCTCATTCCTTGGTGATCGGAGTGAAGGGGCCCCTCGCTGGCGCTCGATCGGCGGGACAGGGACTTTGGCGCCCGCCCGGTTGGAGCGAAGGGGCCCTTCACGTCATGACGTTCGAAGCGAAGGGACCCGCACCTCGCACATAGCTGGAGCGAGGGGGACTTTCGCGTCGATCGTGCGGAGGGGGCCGTCGAGTGCCGCGCCCGGAGAGGCGAAAGGACCCGTCGCACGCGCTCGGTGGAAGCGTAGAGCGCGCGTCCGCAGGCTGGCGGGATGACGGGGCTCTTCACGGACCTCCTCACGATGGCATCCACTGGATCGGACACCGAGCCGTCCAGACCGACCGCGCCAGCCCACAACCCACCCGGACCAACCACGCCAGCCCACCAGCCAACCACCGCACCAGCCCACGACTCACCCAAGCCGACCGCACCAGCCGATCGGCCAGCCACCGCTCCGGCCCGCGACCCACCCGGACCAACCACGCCAGCCGACGGGCCAATCACCGCACCAGCCCACGACCCACCAGGGCCACCAGGGCCAACCCATCGGCCGACCAAGCCGCCCGGAGCAACCCCGCCAGTCCACCGGCCGACCGTCAACCCGCCCGAGCCCCAGCCCGAACCCGTGCGCACAGAAGGTCGGATGATCACCGAAACTCCACCGATCAGGTCTGGGGCTTTCCGCCGGCGTACCGGCTGATGATCAAGGCGATCAAAATAATCCCCCCGTAAATCGCCTTGAGCCATTCCGCGGGGACCTGGGCGATGCGCAGCAGGCTGTCCACCGACTGCAGCAGCAGCACCCCGGTCAGCGCGCCGACCAGCGTGCCTCGTCCGCCGTCCAGGGAGACGCCGCCGATGACTGCCGCGGCGAAGACCTGCAGGATCAAGCCGTCGCCCTGGTCGGCGCCCAGGGCGCCGACGTAGCCGGTGTAGGCCAGGCCGCCGATGGCAGCCAGGACTCCGGCCACCACGAAGACCACCCACGAGATTCGGTCCACCCGGATGCCCGCGGCCCGGGCGGCTTCGCGGTTGCCGCCGATTGCGTACAGCGAGCGGCCGACTCGGTGGTAGCGCAGGCCCAGCCCGAACACCACGAAGAGCACCGCCGCGAGCCAGACTGACATCGGCAGGCCGGCGAACGTCGTTGTCGCCAAGGCGGTGAACGCGTCCAGCTGGTCGAACAGCGTCTTGCCGTTCGTCGTGCCGATCTGGGTTCCGCGCAGGACCGTCAGCATCGCGAGGGTCACGATGAACGCGTTCAGCTTCAGCTTCACGATCAGGAAGCCGTTCACGAAGCCGATCAAGGCGCCCACCACCGGGATCGCCACCAGGCCGAGCGCCGAGGGCCATTCGGTGCCGAAGCCGGAGGACGCCGCGGGGATGACCAGCATCGCGCCGATCGCGGGGGCGATGCCCATCGTGGATTCCAGCGACAGGTCGAACTTGCCGGTCAGCAGCACCAGCGATTCGCCCAGCACGACCAGCGACAGCGCGGCCGCCGCGGACAGAATGCTGATGATGTTGTCGAAGGTGAAGAACGTGTCGCTGATCAGCCCGCCGATCACGAACACCACCACGAGCGCGGGCAGCAGCGCCAGTTCGCGCAGCCACGCCGACTTCCGGCGCTTCGGGCGCACCGCGGGCAGCGCCGTCTGCGGGTCGCTCATCAGGTCAGTCATGGAGCCCGACTCCTTCGATATCCGCCACCAGGTCCCCGTCGGACCAGCCGGCCTGGTGAACGGCGGCCACCTCGCCGGCGCGCAGGACCAGCACCCGGTCGGCCAGGCGCAGGTCGTCCAGCTCGTCGCTCACGAGCAGCACCGCCTTCCCCTCGGCCCGCACCCGGTCCACGACCGCGAGCAGGGCCTCCTTCGACTTCACATCCACCCCGGCGGTGGGATTGATCAGCACCACCACGCGCGGGTCGCTCTCCAGTGCCCTCGCGAGCACGACTTTCTGCTGGTTCCCGCCGGACAGATCCGAAACCGGCTGGTCCGGGCTCGCCGCCACGATGTCGTAGTCGGTCAACGCGCGCGATCCGCGTTCGCGGCGTACCTTCGGCGACGCCAGGCCGCCGGGGCCCATCCGGTCGAGCACGGACAGGGTCGCGTTGTCCATAATGGAGTGTTCCAGCACGAGGCCCTCGTGGTGCCGGTCCCGGGGGACGCAGCCGATGCCTGCGCGCAGAGCCGCGGGAATGTCGCCGGCCGGCAGGCGTTTTCCGTCCACCGCAACGGTTCCCGAGGTGGGTTTGCGCAGGCCGTAGACCGTCTCGGCCACCTGGTGTTTGCCGCTCGCGTTGCTTCCCGCGAGCCCGACGACCTCGCCGCGGTGTACTCGCAGGGAGACGTCGTGGAAGCCGTCGCCGGACAAGTCGTCGACGGCGAGCACCTCTTCGGCGTCCACCGCGAGCGGGTCGCGGGTGGCTGCGTCACGCACAGCCAGGCCGCCCTGCTCCCCTGTCATCGCGTCAACCAGCGCCGCGCGGCTGACCTCCTCCACGGGCGCGGTGAGCACGTGCCGAGCGTCGCGCAGGACGGTAACCGCTTGGCACACCTCGTAAACCTCGTGCAGGTGATGCGAAATGAACAGGAAGGTGACGCCGTTCTCCTGCATCTGCCGCATGCGCTCGAAAAGCCGCTCGATGGCCTGGCTGTCCAGCTGCGCGGTCGGTTCGTCCAGCACGATGAACCGGGCACCGTAACTCAGCGCACGAGCGATCTCGACGAACTGCCGGTCCTCAACGGACAGATCGCCCGCCGGAGTGTCCACATCGACCTGTACGTCCCACGAGTCCAACAGTTCTCGCGCCTGGCGGCGCAGTTTCTTCCAGCCGATCGCGAAGTCGCCCTGGGCCTGCCGGTTCAGGAACAGATTCTCCGCGACCGTCAGCTGCGGCACGACCATCGCGTGCTGGTACACGCACGCGACGCGCGCCTTCCAGTCGTCCTGTTTGGACAAGGAAGGTGCCGGTACACCGCCGAAGGAAACGCTGCCGGTGTCCGTTTCGGACAGTCCAGTGAGGATGGACACCAGCGTGGACTTGCCCGCCCCGTTGCGGCCGACGAGCGCGTGCGACTCGCCGGGCCGCACGGTGAGGCTGACGTCGTGCAGCGCGACGGTGGGCCCGTACCGCTTCCCGACGCCGTCCGCCTGCACTACCGGCGCGCTCACAGGTTGTTACCCCACAACGCTTTGTCGTCCACGTTGTCCTTGGTCACGACCGGCGCGGGCAGCTGGTCTTCCAGGATGCCGGGGCTGATCTCGACGATCGTGGAGTCGTGGTCGGTCGGGCCGGGCTTGAACGTCTCGCCCGCCATCGCCTTCTTGAGCCAGTACATGCCGTACTTGGCGTAGGCGTCGGCGGGCTGCGAAACCGTCGCGTCCAGTTCGCCGTTGCGGATCGCGGCGAGTTCCTGCGGGATGCCGTCGTTGCTCACCAGCACCACGTGCTTCGGGTCGCCGACCGGGAAGAACAGGTTCTTGCGCTTGAGCGCCTGTTCGGTCGGCGCGAGGTAGACGCCGCCCGCCTGCATGTACACGCCCTTGATGTCCGGGTTCGCGGTCAGCAGGCTGTCCAAACCGGACGACGCCTTGTCCGCCTTCCACTCGGCGGCGACCTCGAGCACCTTGACGTCCGGGTACTTCTGCTTCATGCACTCGCGGAACGCCGCCGACCGGTCGCGGCCGTTGACCGACGCGAGGTCGCCCATCACCTGCACGACCTTGCCGCTCTTCACGCGCTTGCCGATTTCCTCGCACGCCTTGGTCCCGTACGCCTTGTTGTCCGCGCGCACCACCATCGCGACCTTGCCGCTTTCCGGCGCGACGTCCACCGCGACCACCGGAACGCCCTTGTTTTCGGCCTGCTTCAGCCCGGCGACGACCGCGGCCGAGTCGAGCGGCGTGACGACGAGCCCCTTCACGCCCTGGCTGAGCAGCGTGCCGATGTCGGTGATGAGCTTCGCCGGATCGCTGTCGGCGTTCACCGTGGGCAGCGCGTCGAGGCCCTGCTCCTTGGCCATCTGCGGCACGTATTTGTTGTAGGCCTGCCAGAACGGCGAGGTCAGCAGGGGCAGCGTCGCCCCCACTTTGCCGGTGCCGCCGCCGCTGGCCGCGGCCGCCGGTTTGTCCTTAGTGGACCCGCACGCACCGAGCACCAAACCGCAGGCGGCCACCGCGGCGGCCAGCCGGATCACCTTCGTACGCACCGCATCCTCCTTGATGACAGGCCTTCTTGGCTGAGCAGATCAGTTCTGCACGGGTCCGCGCGGGCGCAGGCCGTACATGCCGCCGTCCACCGCGAGCGCGGTGCCGGTAGTCGATGCCGAGAGCGGGCTGGCCAGGTACGCGATCGCGTTCGCGACCTCGTCCGCGGTGACCAGCCTCCCCATCGGCTGGCGGGCGGCGAGCGCCTTCCGCTCCGCCGAGGGGTCCGCGGCGGTGTCGAGCAGCCTGCCGACCCACGGGGTGTCCGCGGTGCCGGGGCACACGCAGTTGACGCGGATCCGGTCCGGCAGGTGATCGGTGGCCATCGCGAGGGTCAGCGACAGCACCGCGCCCTTCGTGGCCGAGTACAGCGCCCGTGCG
This sequence comes from Amycolatopsis sp. AA4, assembly GCF_002796545.1. Lineage (GTDB taxonomy): Bacteria > Actinomycetota > Actinomycetes > Mycobacteriales > Pseudonocardiaceae > Amycolatopsis. The sequence goes on along the minus strand of NZ_CP024894.1, from coordinate 1,568,041 downwards.
GGCAGCCCGGCCCAGGCGGCGATCGAGCAGGTGTTCACGACCGCCGCGGCAGGCGAGTTTTTCAAGTGCGGCAAGGCAGCGCGTGCCGTGCGCACCATGCCGACGACGTTCACGTCGTACGCGCGATGCCATTCGTCGTCGTCGTTCGCGGTGACGTCGCCCTGCGCGCCGATGCCCGCGTTGTTGACCAGGATGTCGAGCCTTCCGAAGCGCTCGGCCACCGCGTCGATGGCGGCGCGGACCTCGGCGTCGGACGTCACGTCGCAGCGGAATCCGGCCAGCGGCTCGGGCACCTCGTCGGTTTTGAGGTCGAGCACGGTCACCCGCGCGCCGCGCTGGGCCAGCAGGTTCGCCGTGGCCAGGCCGATTCCCGAAGCGCCGCCGGTGACCGCGGCGACCAGGCCGTCGAATTCGCTCACTGCGCGTTCTCCGTCCATTCAGGACCGTCCGGGAAGCTGAACCGGCGCAGCGTAGCGTCATGCATGCGCGCGGAAAAGCCCGGTGCGGTCGGAGCGAGGTAGCGGCCGTCGCGCACGACAGCCGGGTCGGTGAAGTGGTCGTGCAGGTGGTCGACCCATTCGATGGAGCGGTCGCTGTCCGAACCGGACACTGCCACGAAGTCGAACATGGACAGATGCCGCACCAGCTCGCACAGTCCGACCCCGCCGGCGTGCGGACACACCGGAACACCGAATTTTGCTGCCAGCAACAGAATCGCGAGGTTCTCGTTCACGCCTCCGACGCGGGCAGCGTCCAGCTGCAGCACATCGATCGCACTGGCCTGCAGCAATTGCTTGAACACCACGCGGTTCTGCACGTGTTCGCCGGTGGCGACCTTGATCGGTGCGAGCGCCTTCGCGATGGCCGCGTGGCCGAGGACGTCATCCGGCGAGGTCGGTTCTTCAATCCAATATGGATCGAACGGGGCCAGCGCGGTCATCCACGACACTGCCGTCGCGACGTCCCAGCGCTGGTTCGCGTCGACCGCGATCCGGATGTCCGCGCCCACAGTCTCGCGAGCCAGCTTCATCCGCCGGACATCGCCCTCGAGATTCCCGCCGACCTTCAGCTTGATCATCTCGAAACCGTCCGCGACCGCCTGTTCCGCCAGCCGCACCAGTTTCGCGTCGGAGTAGCCGAGCCAGCCCGCCGACGTGCTGTACGCGCGGTAGCCCTCCGCTTCGAGCCGAGCGGTCCGCTCGGCCCGGCCGGGTTCAGCAGCGCGCAGAATGTCGAGCGCTTCCTGTTCGGTCAGCGCGTCGGAAAGGTAGCGGAAGTCCACAAGGGACACCAGCTCCTCGGGCGTCATCCGCGACGCGAACTTCCACAGCGGCAGTCCGGCGCGGCGCGCGGCGAGGTCCCACGCGGCGTTGACGATCGCGCCGATCGCCATGTGCGCCACGCCTTTTTCCGGTCCCAGCCAACGGAATTGCGAGTCGCCGACCAGAGCCCGCGAGAGCGCGCCGAGCGCTTCCGCGTCCTCGGGCACCTCGCGGCCGACGACGTGCGGCGCGAGCGCGCGGATCGCGGCGGCCTGCACGTCGTTGCCGCGGCCGATGGTGAAGGCGAGACCGTACCCGTCCGGTCCGGCGTCGGTGTGCAGCTCGACATAAGCCGCCGAATAGTCCGGGTCCGGGTTCATCGCGTCCGAACCGTCGAGGTCGCGCGACGTCGGGAAGCGGACGTCCCGGACCTCCATGGCCACGATTTTCGCCATGTCAGGCCTGCCCGAAGGTCTGGCGCTGCTTGCCGAGGCCGTCGATTTCCAGCTCGACGACGTCGCCCGCGCGCAGGTACGGTTTCGGCTCGGGCTGCCCGAGCGCGACGCCCTCGGGGGTTCCCGTGTTGATCAGGTCGCCGGGGCGCAGCACCATGAACTGGCTCAGGTAGCGGATGATCTCGGCGACGCCGAACACCATGTCCTTTGTGGACGAATCCTGCACCTTTTCGCCGTTGACCCACGTACGCAGGCCGAGCGCCTGCGGGTCCGGGATCTCGTCGGCGGTCACCAGCTCCGGGCCGAGCGGGTTGAAGGTCTCGCAGTTCTTGCCCTTGTCCCACTGGCCGCCGCGGTTCAGCTGGAAATCGCGCTCGGAGACGTCGTTGGACACGACGTACCCGGCGACGTGCGCCAGCGCTTCGTCCGCGCTTTCCAGGTAGCGCGCGGTTTTCCCGATGACGACGCCGAGTTCGACCTCCCAGTCGGTGGCCGTCGAGCCGCGCGGGACGAGCACCTCGTCGAACGGTCCGACCATCACGTCCGGGGCTTTCATGAACAGCACCGGTTCGGCCGGCACGGCCGCGCCGGTTTCCTCGGCGTGGCGGCGGTAGTTCATGCCGATGCAGACGATCTTGCCCGGCGCGGCGATCGGCGCGCCGACCCGCAGCCCGGCCCCGTCGGCGACCGGCAGTTCCCCGGCTTCGAGCGCCCGCGCGGCCTTGGCCGGTCCGTCGCCGGCGAGGAACGCGCCGTCGATGTCCGGCGTGACCCCGGAGAGGTCGTGGAGGGTGCCGTCACCGGCACGGACGAACGGACGCTCAGCCCCCGCTGCCCCGAGACGCACAAACCGCACGGACGAACCCCTCTCTCGACACCGTTCTCGCGATACATCCGATGTATAGCGCACCGGAGGGCGGCAGATCTAGAGGGAAGCGGGATTTGGTGCGGAAATTGATCCGATCACCGGGTTGGCAGGCGGATAACGGACACTCGTCGTGGCGGGGAGGTCCCGCCACGACGAAGGAGACGGTGCGGCGCGGATGGGACCAGGAGAGGCGACAGAGCCGGACGGGCGTGCGCCGTACGAAGACGGGGAAGGCAGCGCGAGCAGTGCCGTTGAGGGCACGGAGGACGAGCGGGGGCACGGCGCCGCAGGCAGACCGACCGTCGGCTTGGGTGCCGCTGATCGGGAAAGGCCGTGGGCGGCAACCCCTCCGCAGCGCTCGAATGCATCCGATCATTCCGCGCCGGATCATCCGACAACCGAGCACTTCGCACCAAACGACCCGCCAGACCAGCCTGCACCCGACTCTGCCGCGGCCAGCACGAAGCACCCCGCCGCAGAACACTCGGCCAGCCTCCCCGAGCACCCCGGCAGGGCAAGATCCGGCGGCTTCTCATTCTCGGCGGCCTCTCCGCCTTCGGGCCTCTCTCCATCGACATGTACCTCCCCGCCCTCCCCCGGATGGCGGGCGACTTCCAGGCCTCCGACACCACCGTCCAGCTGACGCTCACCGCGTTCGTCGTCGGGCTCGCGGTCGGGCAGATCGTCGCCGGGCCGTTGTCGGATTCGTTCGGGCGGCGGCGGCCGTTGCTGGTCGGCCTGGGGCTGTACATCGCCGGGTCGGTCGCGGCGGCGGCGAGTCCGGGCGTTGAGCTGCTGATCGCCGCGCGGAGTGTGCAGGCGCTCGGTGCGGCGGCGGGGATCGTGATCGCTCGCGCGACCGTTCGCGACCTTTACACCGGCACGGCGATGACGAAGTTCTTCTCGCTTCTCCTGCTCGTCAACGGTCTCGCGCCGATCCTCGCTCCGGTGCTCGGCGGTCAACTGCTCACGTTCACGTCCTGGCGAGGCGTGTTCGTCGTCCTCACCGGCTTCGGTGCCCTGCTGCTCGCCGCGGTCGCGTTCGCGCTGCCGGAGCCGTTGCCGGTCGAGCGTCGGCATCCGGCGCGGCTACGCGGGGTGCTTCGCACGTACGGACGGCTCCTCACCGACCACACGTTCCTCGGCTACGCGCTCACCGCGGGGCTGAACTTCGCCGCACTGTTCGCGTACATCTCCGGTTCGTCGTTCGCGCTGCAGGACGTTTACCGCCTGAGTCCGCAGGAATACAGCGTCGTCTTCGGGCTCAACGGGGTCGGCATCGTGCTCGCCGGGCAGCTCAACGGCTGGCTCGTCGGCCGGTTCCCCGAACGGGCGCTCCTGCGCGCCGGGGTGACGGTGTCCACACTGTCCGGCCTCGCGACGCTGGCCGCGGCGACCCTGCGACTTCCGTTGCCAGCATTGCTGATTCCGCTGCTGCTCATGGTTTCCTGCATCGGAATCATCAATCCGAACGCCAGTTCGCTCGCGCTCGCCGGGCACGCGCGCACGGCGGGGTCGGCGTCCGCGCTGCTGGGCGTGCTGCAGTTCGCGATCGGCGGGATCGCGACGCCGCTGGTCGGGCTCGGCGGGCCGGGCACGGCGGTTCCGATGACCGCCGTGATGGCCGGGTTCGGGGTGCTCGCCTTGCTGTCGTTCGCGACGCTGACGGTCAGCCCAACTCGGCGAGGTTTCCGCTCCTCAGCTGGTCGTCGGTGACCGCGATGCGTTCGTCGACCAGCTTCTGCAACGCGTCCCCGTCGTCCCACTGGTTGACGTTCATCGCCGCCGAAACCTCGTTGTCCGGGGTCACCCAGAACGCCGTGAAGTCGTAGGACTCGAGGTCGCCGCGCACCACCACGCGGTCGCGGTCCAACACAGGCAGGCCGCGGTATTCGCAGCCGATGGCCGGGCCACCGCGGTCTGGGTCGTACTGGTCGGAGAAGAAGTAAGGGCTGTTTAAGTACGGCTCGTTCGCACCAAAGAGGTTGGCCGCGACGTGCTCGCCCTGCGTACGCGCTGTCGCCCAGTGCTCGACGCGTACGCGGCGGCCGTAGCGCGGATGGAACTGCGAAGCGATGTCACCGATCGCGTACACGTCAGGTGCCGCTGTACGCAGACCTGCGTCGACATCGACACCACCGTCGTCCGCCAGTTCAAGACCGGCAGCGTGCGCCAGCTCGACGCAAGGGGCCGCGCTGACGGCGATGAGCACGACGTCGGCGTACAGCTCTTCGCCGCTCGGCAGTCGGACGCCGGTCGCTGAGGTGTCGCCGGTGATCGCTGCGACGCCTTCGCCGAGACGCCACTGCACACCGTGTTCTTCATGCAGACGGTAGAACGCTCTGGCCACTTCGTCCCCGAGGACGTTGGCGAGGGGCAGCTTCTCCGGAGCGACCACAGTCACCTCGGCACCGTGCGTACGCGCGGCAGCGGCGGCTTCGGTACCTATCCAGCCCGCGCCGACGATCAGTACGCGTTTCGCTGCTTCGAAGGCCTCACGCAGCCGCAGTGCGTCGTCGAGAGTGCGAAGCGTGTACAGGCCGGGCAGGTCACCGCCGGGCACCTTCAGCGTCCGCGGACGCGAGCCGGTCGCTAAGACCAGACGGTCGTATCGGTGTTCGCCGCCCGCGTCGTCGAGGACGAGGCGGGCGCCCAGTTCGACGCGGGTCGCAGTGGTGCCGGAGAGCAGCTTGATGTCGTTCTCGCTCCAGTAGCCCTCTTCGCGCACCCAGTCGGGCTCGTCGGCGTTGCCGAGCAGCACTGCTTTCGACAACGGCGGCAGCTCGTACGGCCGGTGCGGATCAGCACCGATCAGCAGGATTTCCCCGTCGAAACTGCGTTCCCGGACGGTGGCTGCCGCAGTGGCACCGGCCAGTCCGGATCCGACGACGACGATTTTCCGAGGTTCCGACATCCGTCCTCCCGAGTGCCCGCGGCGTGCGGTCGCCGACGCTACTCCGGTACGCGGCTGGTCACACCCCGTGGAAAACCGGCCAGTAGGCAATTCGGGTGAACCGGCGTAAGCCGCCCCGGAGCCGCCGGTCCCACCCCCGCACGAAGGACACGGGCAGTACGTGATCGGAGGGCGAGGGCCGTGACAGGGCGGGACGACAGTACGGAGCGGAACGAGTGGACGGTCGGCTGCCGGGACCTGGCGGGCAGGCGGCGGGACGTGACGGTGTTCGTGAGCAGCGACGACAAGGTCGTCCTGGTCGCGCCGCCGGGAGAGGCGGCGGTGCTGGGCCCGCTGGAGGTCGGCCGGCTGCGCGCGGCCCTGCGCGACGCCGTGGTGGCCACCGCGACGTCGGCGCGCCGGACCGGAACCGACTGACAACTACCGTTCCTACTCGTGAGTAGGTAGAGTCGGCACCCGCAGACCCCGAAAGGTGCCGGCCATGACCACCTACTTCGTCACGGGCGCGACGGGCTTCCTCGGGAAGCGCCTGGTCGCCCGGTTGCTCGCCCGGCGGGACACGACCGCCGTCCACGTGCTCGTCCGCAACACCTCGCGCGACCGCCTGGCCGCGCTCGCGCGGGACTGGCCGAACGCCGACCGCCTGGTCCCCGCCGTCGGCGACCTCACCGAACCGCTGCTCGGCCTCGACCCGGCCGGCTACGACGGGGCAGACCACGTCGTCCACCTCGGCGCGATCTACGACTTCACCGCAGACGACGCGGCGAACCGGGCCGCGAACGTCGAGGGCACCCGGAACCTGCTCGCCTTCGCCGCGGCCGCCGGAGCGGGACTGCTGCACCACGTTTCGTCCATCGCCGTCGCGGGCGATCACGCCGGCCGTTTCACCGAGGCGGACTTCGACCTCGGCCAGTCCTTCAGTTCCCCGTACCACGCCACGAAGTTCGAGGCCGAGAAGCTGGTCCGCGAACAGTCCGACGTGCCGTTCCGCGTCTACCGGCCCTCGGCGGTCGTCGGCGATTCGCGCACCGGCGAGATGGACAAGATCGACGGCCCGTACTACTTCCTGCCCGCCATCTCGCGCCTCGCCGCGCTGCCGAGGCAGCTGCCGCTCGTAGCGCCCGACTTCGGCGCGACCAACCTCGTCCCGGTCGACTACGTCGTTTCCGCGATGGAATACCTCATGCACCGCGAAGCGCCTTCGGGCAGTACGTACCACCTCGCTTCGCCGCGACCGCAGAAGCTGCACGAGGTCTACAACGCCTTCGCCCGCGTCGCCGGAGCGCCACGCGTACGCAGGACGGTGCCGTCAGGCCCGCTTCGTAACACCGCGTCCCGCCTCGCGACCGCTGTGGACCGTCTGCCGACTGGACGTGCGACGCGATCCGCAGTGTTGACCGAGCTGGGCATTCCGCTCGAAGTGCTCCCCCACCTGAACATGGAGGTGGAGTTCGACACCGCGCGCACCACTTCGGAGCTGTACGGCAGCGGCGTCCACCTTCCCGAGCTTCGCGACTACGCCGAACCGCTTTACCGCTACTGGCGCGCGCATCTCGACCCGGACCACGCTCGACGTCCAGGGATCGAAGGACGCGTTGTCCTCATTACCGGTGCGTCGTCCGGCATTGGCCGCGCGAGCGCGCTGGCTGTCGCGCGTCGCGGCGCGAAGGTGCTTCTCGTCGCGCGCCGTGCCGAAGAACTCGAAGACGTGCGTAGCGAAATCACCGCAGCGGGCGGCGAAGCAGCGACGTACCCGTGCGACCTCACTGACGGCGACGCGGTCGACAGTCTCGTGAAGGCCGTCCTCGCCGACCATGGTGCGGTGGACGTGTTGGTGAACAACGCCGGACGCTCCATCCGACGCTCGGTGCAGCTGTCGACAGAACGCTTCCACGACTACGAACGCACCATGGCCATCAACTACTTCGGTCCCGTGCGGTTGATCCTCGGACTGCTGCCGTCGATGACCGAACGCCGGTTCGGCCACATCGTCAACGTCACCACGCAAGGCCTCCAGACCGACACCCCGCGGTTTTCCGCTTACCTGGCTTCGAAAGCCGCGCTCGAGGAGTTCAGCCAGACCGCCGGGCGCGAGACGCTGTCCGACGGCGTCACGTTCTCCTCGGTCCGGATGCCGTTGGTGCGCACCGACATGATCGCGCCGACCGGGTCGTACCGCGGACTGCCCGCGAGTTCGCCGGAACGCGCCGCGGCGCTGGTGGTGAAGGCGATCGAGCGGCGGCCGCAGATCCTGAGCCTGCCCGAGGGCCGGGCCGCGGAACTGGCCACGCTGGCCGCGCCGGACCTCGCCCGCTTCGCCGCGCACCTCGTGTACCGGGTGATGCCGGAATCCGCGCCGGAAGCCAGGAAGCTGCCCCGGCAGCCCGCCCCGGCGAGTGTCGCGGCGACGCTGACGCGGCTGGTGTGGCGGCGGAAGGCTTGAGGAGGTCGTGAGTGCTCATGCCGGTTCTAACCGGCGTGAACACTCACGAGTCCACCAGCAGGTCGTCCGGCGACCCGGAAGCCAGCCCGGCCAGCACGTCCAGCGCGCTCGCCAACGTCTCCTCGGAAGGTGCGGACACCGCGATCCGCACCGCGTTCGGCGCGTGCCCCGGCACCACCGAGAACGCCGCCGCCGGGGACAACGCGATCCCCCGGCGAGCGGCGGCCGCCACGAAGGTCTCGGCCCGCCACTGGTCCGGCAGCACCCACCACCGGTGGTAAGCCGAGGCGTCGCCGCACACCTGGAAGCCCGCCAGCCGTTCGGCGACGATCCGCGCCCGCGTCCGGGCGTCCGCGCGTTTCGCCGCTTCGACCTCCGCCAGCACGCCGCCGGTGATCCATCGCCGCGCGGCTTCCACGGAGAACCGCGACGCCGACCAGCCGCCGGACCGGATCGCGCTCGCCAGCCGCGGGACCCACGGCGGCGGCACCACGAGAAACCCGGCCGTGAGCCCGGGCGCGACGCGTTTCGACAGGCTGTCCACGAAAACCGTGCGCTCCGGCATCAGCGCGGCGAGCGGTTCGGTGTCCGGGCGGAGGAACGTGTAGATGCCGTCCTCGATCACCGGCAGGTCCAGCGCGCGGACGGTCTCGGCCAGTTCGGCGCGGCGCGGCGGCGGCATCGTGGTGCCGAGCGGGTTGTGCAGGGTCGGCTGGACGTAGAGCGCGCGCACCGGGGCGCTCGCCGCGAGTGCGGCCGGGACCAGGCCGTGCGCGTCGGTTTCGATCGGCACCAGCTCGATGCCGAGCCGGGTCGCCGCGGCTTTGACCACCGGATACGTCAGGGATTCGACCGCCAGCCGCTCACCGGTCGGCACGAACGCGGCCAGCGCGGCCGCGATGCCCTGCCGCCCGTTGCCCGCGACCAGGACCTGGTCCGGATCCGGCGTCCACGACCCGCGAGCGAGCATCGCGACCGCCGCCTCGCGGACCGCTTTCGTGCCCGCCGCGCCGAGTGGGTGCAGGGCGTCGGTGAAGACGTCCGCGCGCAGGACGGGTTCGAGCGCTCGCGCCAGTTTGGCCGATTGGCTTGGCAGGACGGCGAAGTTGAGTTCGAGGTCCACGCGCGCGTCGCCGGGTTCGGACAGCGCCGGTTCGGGCCCGGGCTTCGCCGCGCGCACGAAAGTCCCCCGGCCCACCTCGCCGACCGCCAGTCCGCGGCGGACGAGTTCGCCGTACACGCGGGCCGCGGTGGACCCGGCGATGCCGCGGTCGCGCGCGAACCGGCGCTGCGGCGGCAGCCGGTCGCCCGGGCGCAGCCGGCCGGCTTCGATGTCGGCGGCGAGTTCGTCCGCGACGACGCGGTAGTCGTCCATCCCACCCTCGCTCTGCCGGGATTCTCCCGGACGCATCATGGCACCGGCCGGTCACTGGTCGCTAACGCGACCCGCGGAACTCCCCGAACGGGGGTCACTAGGTTAGCCTTACCTGTGTGACACTGACGCGCGAAGACACCCGCCTGCACGCCGAGGACCTGACGCTGGCCTACGACGGCCGCACGGTCGCCGAACGGCTCGGCGTGGTCATCCCGGACAAGTCGTTCACGGTCATCGTCGGCCCCAACGCCTGCGGAAAGACGACGCTGCTGCGCGCGCTCGCCCGGATGCTCAAGCCGCGCGCGGGCTCGGTCTACCTGGACGGCGAGGTGATCTCCAGCTACGGCGCGAAGGAGGTCGCGCGACGGCTCGGCCTGCTGCCGCAAAGCTCGATCGCGCCGGACGGGATCACCGTGTCCGACCTCGTCGCGCGCGGCCGGTACCCGCACCAGAAACTGCTGCGCCAATGGTCCCGCGAGGACGCGACCGTGGTCGCCGATGCGATGCGCGCGACCGGCGTCGACGACCTCGCCGAGCGGATGGTCGACGAACTGTCCGGCGGGCAGCGCCAGCGCGTCTGGATGGCGATGGCGCTGGCCCAGCAGACCGACCTGCTGCTGCTCGACGAACCGACGACGTACCTGGACATCGCGCACCAGCTCGACATCCTCGACCTCTGCGCGACCCTGCACAGCGAACAGGGCCGCACGCTCGTCGCGGTGCTGCACGACCTCAACCACGCGGCCCGGTACGCGACCCACCTGATCGCGATGCGCGACGGGAAGGTGCTGGCCACCGGGACGCCGGAGGAGGTCGTGACGGCGGAGAACGTCGAGCGGATCTTCGAGCTGCCGTGCCGGGTGATGGAATGCCCGGAGAGCGGGAGCCCGATGGTGATCCCGAAGGTCAGCCGCCGGGCGGCCTGATTCAGCGGGCCATGAACGACCGCCACACGTCCGCCGGGATCGACGAACCCGTCACCTTCTTGCCGTCCCCGTCGAGCAGCTTGCGGTTGTCGTCGGAGCCCAGCCATACCGCCGTCGCCAGTTGGGGCGTGTAGCCGACTGCCCAGGCGTCCTGGTTGTCGCGCGAGTTGCCGCGCTCGAACTCGCCGGTGCGCAGGGCCGCCGCGCGACCGTCCGGCAAACTCGTCCGCAACGCCGAAGTCACGTCCTGCGCGACCTGCTCCGGAACGGCGGAGACCGGCTGGTTTTCGTGCTGCCACACGACTTTCCCGGACCGGTCGAGCACCTTGTCCACCAGGTGCACCGGCGCGCGCGTGCCGTTGGCGGCGTAGGTCGCGTACGCTCCGGCCACGTCGAGCGGCCGCATCGGGTACCGGCCGACGACGATGCCCGAGCCGATCGTGACGCCGTCCTGCTCGCGCATGGTCGGCGCGCCGTCCACCTCGTCCGGGATCCCCGCCGCACGGGCCGCCGCGCTCACCTCGTCGACGCCGATCTTCTTGGAGACCGTGATGAACGGCGTGTCCGCGCCTGAGGTCAACGCGCTGCGCAAGGTGCACGATTGCGGGCACTTCGGCGGATAGTCGAATTTCTCGCCGAGGTACTGAATCTCCCGGGGAGCAGCCACTTTCTCGTCCAGCGACATCCCGTTTTTCAATCCGGCCGCCGCGGTGAACGGGTAGAACGCGGAGCCGAGCGCGTGCCCGGTTGCCGCGTAATCCCGGACGCCGTTGTTGCCGCCGTCGTACGCGCGCACCGCACCGTTCGTCGGATCGACCGCCACCAGCGCGCCGCGCAATTCCGCTGGCTCGCCCTTCAACCGGTCGCCCAGCGCGGCGTGCGCGGCGTTCTGCAGGCCGGGGTCCAGCGTGGTCTGGACAGTCAGATTTCCTTGCTGCAGCCGGGAAAGCGAGAAGCCGGCCGTCTCCAGTTCGGTGAGCACTCGCTGTTTGAGGTGGTACTGGTCGTAGCTCAGGCTCACCCGCGTCTCCGCGGGCGGTTTGATCTCCGCGCCCGGATAAGCCATGCCGTCGGCGTTCTTCACATAGCCGCGTTCGACCAGCTTGTCGCGCACGTACTGCCACCGTTTCGCCGCGTGCTCGTCGCCGGACACCGCCGGATCGTGCACCGACGGCGACTGGATCATCCCGGCCAGGAACGCCGCCTCGCTCCAGGTGAGGCTGTTGTCGAGCGGACGGCCGAAGAACGCGTTCATCGCCGCGGCAGGTCCGAAAGTGTTGCGGCCGAAGGAGATGATGTTGACGTAGCTCTCGAAGATCTGTTCCTTGCTCTGCTCCTGGGTGATCTTCGTGGCGAGCACGAGTTCCTGCATTTTCCGGGAGAGCGTCGAATCCTCGTCGCCGGTCGATTTCTTGATGTACTGCTGCGTGATCCCGGACCCGCCGCCGACGCCGGTCAGGAACGCGCGGCCGATGCCGGTCGGGTCGAAACCGGAGTTTTCCCAGAACGTCGGGTCCTCGGTGGCGACGATCGCGTCGCGCAGCTTCTGCGGGATCTGGTCGAACGGCACGTACCGGCGGTCGCCGCCCGCCGGCACGACGCGCAGCAGTTCGCTGCCGTCGGCGTACTTCAGCGTGACGGTTTTGCCGAGCGAGGCGAGGACGTCCTGCGGGCTGCGCACGTCCAGCAGCAGGTAGGCGATCCAGAACGCGATCAGCGGCACGCCGACCGCGAATCCGGTCAGGTAGTACGCACCCCTGCGGATGCGGCGCCACGTGCGGCGGACACCAACGGATTGGTCACTCTCCGGGGCTGACTCCACGAATGGAGGACGGCTGAACCAGTGGCAAGGTTCTGCCGAGTCCGTGAATTGATCACGAGAGGAAGGCGCGCAACAGCGACGCCGTGCCCTCGATGTGCTCGGCCATCGCCTGCCGCGCGGCCACCGGATCGCCGGCCAGGATCGCGTCGACGATCGCCTCGTGCTGCGCGTTCGAATGCTCCAGGTTGGGTTCGAGCAGCGGGATCCGGTCCAGCAGCTGGTTGACCCTCGTGCGCGCGTCGGCGACCGTGCTGGTCAGCGACGCGGACGCGGTGACCTCGGCGATCGCCAGGTGCAGCCGCGAATCCTTGCGCCGGTAGTCGGCGAGATCGGCCGCCGCCGCTTCCGCGAGCGTGCCGGTCAGATGCTGCCGATCGGCCGGGCTCAACGTGCGCGCCGCGGCCGCCTCCGCGGCACCGGTCTCCAGCACGTGGCGCAGGCACAGCGCGTCTTCCAGCCCGGCCGCGTCCACCTCGCCGACCGCGCGTTCCGCGGGCTCCGGCAGTTTCTCGTTCACGAACGTGCCGCCGTACCGCCCGCGCCGCGACTCGACGTAGCCCGCGTCGGCCAGCGCGCGAATCGCCTCCCGCAGCGTCACGCGGCTGACCCCGAGCCGTTCGGCCAGCTCGCGTTCCGACGGCAGCCGGTCCCCCGCGCCGACGACGCCGAGCCGGATCGCCTGCAACAGCCGCTCGACGGTCTCCTCGAAGGCGTTCCCGGCCCGCACCGGCCGGAACAGGGCCGCGTTCGCGCTCACCACCGAGGTCGACTCCACCTGTCCGATTCTATGCTGCCTGATTGCAGAGAAGTCTTTGCAAAGAGTTCTCTGCGGTCTAGAGTACGAGGCATGCCCGACGCACGCCGCACTCGCCAGATCGACGCGCAAACCCTGCGCGCGCTGGCGCATCCGCTGCGGATGGAACTGCTGGACCTGCTGACCCTCGACGGCCCGGCCACCGCGACCGGGCTGGCCAAACGCGTCGGGGAAAGCTCCGGCACCACGTCGTGGCACCTGCGGCAACTCGCCGAAACCGGGTTGGTCGTGGAGGATTCCGGCCGGGGCTCGAAGCGCGAACGCTGGTGGAAAGCGGCGCAGGATTCGACCCGGATGAGCGCGGCGGACTTCGTGCACCAGCCGGAGATGGCCGGATCGCTCATGGCTTTCCTGCACCACCACGTGGATCAGCGCTATCGCGAACAATCGCGGTTCGTCGCCGAACTGCCGCGCTGGGCCCACGAATGGCGCGACAGCTCGACGCTGAGCAGCACCATGCTGCCTCTCACGGTGGCCGAAACCCGCCAGATGATCGACGAAATCGAGGCGGTGATCGAGCGCTACCGCCGCCCGGCCCGCCCCGGCGACGAGTCGGTGATCACGCAGTGGGCGGCGTTCCCGCGCTCGTCCGCCGAAACCATGCCAGAGGGGGAATCCTGATGCACCCGTTCCTGCCCGAATACGCCGCCGCCCGGCAAGACGAATTGCTTGCCGCGGGGGTGCGCTCTACGCCGATAAGACGCGAGCCCGCCCGGCAACGACTCGGCTGGTGGCTGATGGAACTGGGCCTGCGCCTCGCCACCCCGAAACGCCGTGAAGGACTCCTTGAGGGAATCTGATTCCCTCAAGGAGTCCTTCACGGACCGAAAATCAGCACTCGATGACGTTCACGGCGAGTCCGCCGCGCGCGGTCTCCTTGTACTTCACCGACATGTCCGCGCCGGTCTCGCGCATGGTCTTGATCGCCTTGTCCAGCGTCACCACGTGGCTGCCGTCGCCGCGCATCGCCATTCGGGCCGCATGGATCGCCTTCGACGCGCCGACCGCGTTGCGCTCGATGCACGGGATCTGCACCAGCCCGCCGACCGGGTCGCACGTCAAGCCGAGGTGGTGTTCGACCCCGATCTCGGCCGCGTTCTCGACCTGAGCAGGCGACCCGCCCAGGACCTCCGTCAATCCGGCAGCAGCCATCGCCGAGGCCGAACCGACCTCGCCCTGGCAGCCGACCTCGGCGCCCGAGATCGAGCCGGTCTGCTTGAGGATCGAGCCGATCGCTCCCGCGGTGAGCAGGAAGGTGACGATGCCGTCGTCCGAAGATCCGCGCACAAACCGTTGGTAGTAGTGCAAAACCGCCGGGATGATCCCCGCCGCGCCGTTGGTCGGAGCAGTGACCACGCGACCGCCCGCGGCGTTTTCCTCGTTGACCGCGAGCGCGTACAGGCTGACCCAGTCCATCGCGTACAACGGGTCGTCCGCGCCGTCTTCAGCGAGCAGCTTGTCGTGCAACGATTTGGCCCGCCGAGGCACCTTCAGGCCGCCAGGCAGCACACCCTCGTGCGTGTACCCGTTCCGCACGCACTCGGCCATCACCTCCCAGATCTGCAGCAGTCCGTCCCGAACCTCCTCGCGGCTGCGCCAGGAAAGCTCGTTCCGCAGCATGATCTCGCTGACCGGAAGCCCGGTGTCCGCGCAATGCTTCAGCAGGTCCGCCCCGGTGCGGAACGGATACGGCACCGGCGTGGAGTCCTCCACGAACACCGGGTCGGTCTCGTACGACTCGTCCCGCACGAATCCGCCGCCGACCGAGTAGTACGTCCGTTCCCGCAGCAGCGAACCGTCGGAAGCGAACGCCCGGAACACCATCCCGTTCGGATGCGCGGGCAGGGACTTCCGCCGGTGCATCGGCAGGTCGGTGTCCTCGGCGAACGCCACCGAATGCGTCCCGCCGACCGCCAGCCGTCCGGACTCGCGGATCGCCGCCACCTTGGCGGGCACCGTGTCGGTGTCGATTTCCTCCGGCCGCTCCCCGGAAAGCCCGAGCAGCACCGCCTTGTCGCTGCCGTGCCCGAATCCGGTCGCGCCGAGGGAGCCGAACAACTCGGCCTGCACCCGCGCGACCGTTTCCAGCACGCCGTCCTCGACCAGACCGTCCACAAAGGTCTTGGCCGCCCGCATCGGGCCGACCGTGTGGGAACTCGACGGCCCGATGCCGATCGAAAACAGGTCGAAGACGCTGATCGCCATTGATCCGCCCCTTCTCTTAGTTCCTCGCCAGCACGCTGCTGGCTTCTTGGGCCGCCGGCCCTTCGGCGGTCAGGTGAGCGAGGTTCTCCGGCAGTTCCTCGCCGCGGTGTGCCTTGGTCTGGGCGTAGAGCCGTCCGGCGCGGTACGAGGACCGCACCAGGGGGCCCGCCATCACGCCCGGGAACCCGATCGCCTCGGCGGTTTTCGCGTGCTCCACGAACTCCTCCGGCTTGACCCACCGGTCCACCGGGTGATGCCGCGGCGAGGGCCGCAGGTACTGGGTGATCGTGATGATCTCGCACCCAGCGTCGAAGAGATCCTGCAACGCGACGGTGACCTCTTCCGGCGTCTCGCCCATCCCGAGGATCAGGTTCGACTTCGTCACCAACCCCGCCGCACGCGCCTGGGTGATCACGTCCAGGGAGCGGGCGTAGCGGAAGCCGGGGCGGATCCGCTTGAAGATCCGCGGCACGGTCTCCACGTTGTGCGCCAGCACCTCCGGCCGCGACCCGAACACCTCGGCCAACTGGTCGGGTTCGGCGTTGAAGTCCGGAATCAACAGCTCGACACCGGTGCCCGGGTTGAGCGCGTGGATCTGCCGCACCGTCTCCGCGTACAGCCACGCACCGCCGTCGGCCAGGTCATCGCGGGCGACACCGGTGATCGTCGAGTACCGCAGACCCATGGCCTGCACCGATTCCGCGACCTTCCGCGGCTCCGTGCGATCCAGCGCAGCGGGTTTCCCGGTGTCGATCTGACAGAAATCGCAGCGCCGCGTGCACTGGTCACCACCGATCAGGAACGTGGCCTCGCGGTCCTCCCAGCATTCGTAGATGTTGGGACACCCGGCCTCTTCACACACGGTGTGGAGGCCTTCGCGGCGAACCAGGCCCTTGAGTTCGGTGAACTCCGGCCCCATCCGCACCCGCGTCTTGATCCACGACGGCTTCTTCTCGATCGGCGTCTCGCTGTTGCGCACCTCAAGCCGCAACAACTTCCGCCCCTCGGGCTGCGCGCTCATCGGCTCAGGTCCGCGTACAGCGGGTGCTTCTTGGCCAGCAGCTCCACGCGACCCCGCAGCGCCTGCTGGGCGGCCTCGTCGAAGTCCGGTTTCAGCGTCTCGGCGATGATGTCGGCGACCTCGGTGAAGTCCTCGGCGCCGAAACCGCGGGTGGCCAGCGCCGGGGTGCCGATCCGCAGGCCGGAGGTGACCATCGGCGGACGCGGGTCGAACGGCACCGCGTTGCGGTTGACGGTGATCCCGACCGAGTGCAGCCGGTCCTCCGCCTCCTGGCCGTTGAGCTCGGAGTTCACCAGGTCGACCAGCACCAGGTGCACGTCGGTGCCGCCGGTGAGGACGCGGACGCCCGCCTCGGCGCAGTCGGTGCGCGACAGCCGGTCGGCGAGGATCTTCGCGCCTTCCAGGGTGCGCTCCTGGCGCTCGCGGAACCCGTCGGTCGCGGCGATCTTCAGCGCCACGGCCTTGGCCGCGATCACGTGCTCCAGCGGACCGCCCTGCTGGCCGGGGAACACCGCCGAGTTGATCTTCTTCGCCAGCTCCTGGCGGCACAGGATCAGGCCGCCGCGCGGGCCGCCGAGGGTCTTGTGCGTGGTGGTCGTGACGATGTCCGCGTGCGGCACCGGCGACGGGTGCAGCCCGGCGGCCACGAGACCGGCGAAGTGCGCCATGTCGACCATGAGCTTGGCGTCGACGAGGTCGGCGATCCGGCGGAACTCGGCGAAGTCGAGCTGGCGCGGGTAGGCCGACCAGCCGGCGACGATCAGCTTCGGCTTGTGCTCGACCGCCAGCCGCTCGATCTCGGCGACGTCGACGATCCCGGTCTCCTTGTCGACGTGGTAGGCGACCACGTTGTACAGCTTGCCGGAGAAGTTGATCTTCATCCCGTGCGTCAGGTGGCCGCCGTGCGCGAGGTCGAGGCCGAGGATCGTGTCGCCCGGCTTCAGCACCGCGAACATCGCCGCCGCGTTGGCCTGCGCGCCCGAGTGCGGCTGCACGTTGGCGTGCTCCGCGCCGAACAGCGCTTTGGCCCGGTCGATCGCGAGCTGCTCGACGACGTCGACGTGCTCGCAGCCGCCGTAGTAGCGGCGGCCCGGATAGCCCTCGGCGTACTTGTTGGTCAGCACCGAGCCCTGCGCCTCGAGCACGCCGACCGGGGCGAAGTTCTCCGAGGCGATCATCTCGAGCGTCGACTGCTGGCGGTCCAGCTCCGCGGCCACCGCGGCGGCGACCTCCGGGTCCGCTTCGGACAGGTGGGCGTCGAACGGGGAGGTCATCAGTTCTCCTGGGTCAGCTCGGCGTACGCGGACGCGTCGAGCAGCTCCGGGACGTCGCCCGAGAGCCGCACCTTCAGCAGCCATCCTTCGGTGTACGGGTCGGAGTTGATGACCTCGGGGGTGTCCGATGTGGTCTCGTTCACCGCCACCACCTCGCCGCTCACCGGCGAGTACAGCTCGCTGACCGATTTCGTCGACTCGACCTCGCCGAACACCTCGCCCGCGGTGACGGTGTCGCCGACGCCGGGCAGCTGCACGAACACGATGTCGCCGAGCGAACCGGCCGCGAACGCGGTGATGCCCACCGTCGCGACGCCGTCGGAGACCGACAGCCACTCGTGTTCCTTCGTGTAGGACAGGTTCTGGGGGATGCTCACAGCTGGGGGTCCTTTTCAGGCTCGGGAGTAGAAGGGCAGGGCGACGACCTCGACCGGCTCGACGCGGCCCCGGATGTCGACGGACAGCGCGGTGCCGGGCTCGGCGTGCTCCCGGTCTACATACGCCATGGCGATCGGGTAGCCCAGCGTCGGCGACAGCGCGCCGCTGGTGATCTCCCCGATAGTGGCGTCCCCGGACAGCACGGCGTACCCGTGCCGCGGGGCGCGGCGGCCGGTGCCGCGCAGGCCGACCCGCACGCGCGGGACGTCGGCCTTCTTCAGCTCCTCCAGGGCCGCGCGGCCCACGAAGTCGCCCGGCTTCTCGAACTTCACGACCCGGCCGAGACCGGCGGCGAACGGGTTCAGCTCGCGGCTGAGTTCGTTGCCGTACAACGGCATCCCGGCTTCCAGCCGCAGCGTGTCGCGGCAGGCGAGCCCACACGGGACCAGGCCGTGCTCCTGACCGGCCTCGGTCAGCAGCGCCCACAACGCCGGCGCCTCCGCCGCGGGCACGAACAGCTCGAAGCCGTCCTCGCCGGTGTAGCCGGTGCGGGCCAGCAGGACCTCGTGGCCCTTCACGACGGCGGGCATGCTCGCGTAGTACTTCAGCGCGGCGAGGTCGGCGTCGGTCACCGCGGCGAGCACGTCGACCGCCTTCGGGCCCTGCACCGCGATCAGCGCGGTGTCCGCGGACCGGTTGTCCACCACCGCGTCGAATCCGGCGACCCGCTCGGCCAGCGCGTCCGCGACCACGGTGGCGTTGCCCGCGTTGGCCACGACCAGGTACTCCTCGTCGGCGAGCCGGTAGACGACCAGGTCGTCCAGCACGCCGCCGTCGGCGTCGCAGATCATCGTGTAGCGGGCGCGGCCCGGCTTCACGCCGGTCAGGTTGCCGACCAGCGCGTAGTCGAGCACGTCGGCGGCCTGCGGCCCGCGGACGTGGATCTCGGCCATGTGCGACAGGTCGAACAGCCCGGCCGCCTCGCGCACAGCCTTGTGCTCGGCCAGTTCGCTGGCGTAGCGCACCGGCATCGACCAGCCGGCGAAATCGGTGAACAGCGCGCCGAGATCCTTATGGACCTGGTGCAGGGGGGTTTCCGTCACAGGAAGCCTTTCGTTGTCGCGAGCGGAGGTCGCGCTCACGCGTCGTACGCGTCGAGGGGCGGGCAGGAGCAGACGAGGTTGCGGTCGCCGCGCGCCCCGTCGATCCGCCGCACCGGCGGCCAGTACTTGGTCTTGCGCGCCACGCCGACCGGGTACACGGCCAGCTCGCGGTCGTAGTCGGCGGTCCACTCGCCGGCGATCGACGACGCGGTGTGCGGCGCGCCGCGCAGCGGGCTCGTCTCGGCGGTCCAGCGACCGGCGGCGACCTCGTCGATCTCGTGCCGGATGGCGATCATCGCCTCGCAGAACCGGTCGATCTCGGCCAGGTCCTCGCTCTCGGTCGGCTCGACCATGAGCGTGCCCGCGACCGGGAAGGACATGGTGGGCGCGTGGAAGCCGTAGTCGATGAGCCGCTTCGCGACGTCGTCCACGGTCACGCCGGTTTCCTTGGTGATGCCGCGCAGGTCGAGGATGCACTCGTGCGCGACCAGGCCGTCCTGGCCGGTGTAGAGCACCGGGTAGTGCGGGGCGAGCCGGGCGGCGATGTAGTTGGCCGCGAGCACCGCGACCTTGGTGGCCTCGGTGAGCCCGGGCGCGCCCATCATCCGCACGTACGCCCAGGAGATCGGCAGGATCGACGCCGAACCGTAGGGCGCGCCGCTGATCGGGCCGACGCCGGTGTCCGGTCCGGCCTGCGCGAGCAGCGGGTGGTTCGGCAGGTACGGCGCGAGGTGCTCGCGCGCCGCGACCGGGCCGACGCCGGGACCGCCGCCGCCGTGCGGGATGCAGAAGGTCTTGTGCAGGTTCAGGTGCGAGACGTCGCCGCCGAACTCGCCCGGCTTCGCCAGGCCCAGCAGCGCGTTGAGGTTCGCGCCGTCGACGTACACCTGGCCGCCGCCGTCGTGCACGATCTTGGCGAGCCGCTCGATGCCGTGCTCGTAGACGCCGTGGGTGGACGGGTAGGTGACCATGATCGCGGCGAGGTCGGCACTGTGCAGGTCCACTTTGGACTGCAGGTCTTCCAGGTCGACGTTGCCCTCGTCGGTGCACTTGACGACGACCACGCGCATGCCGGCGAGCACCGCGGACGCGGCGTTGGTGCCGTGCGCGGACGACGGGATCAGGC
This sequence comes from Amycolatopsis sp. AA4, assembly GCF_002796545.1. Lineage (GTDB taxonomy): Bacteria > Actinomycetota > Actinomycetes > Mycobacteriales > Pseudonocardiaceae > Amycolatopsis. The sequence goes on along the minus strand of NZ_CP024894.1, from coordinate 1,548,055 downwards.
AGACGTCGCGCTCGGGCTGGCCGTTCGCCCGGTGGTAGGCGCGGATGGCCAGCAGCCCGGCGAGTTCGCCCTGGCTGCCCGCGTTCGGCTGCAGCGACACCTGGTCGTAGCCGGTGACCTCGGCGAGCCAGCCGGACAGCTGGCGGACCAGCTCGTGGTAGCCCTCGGCGTCCTCGGCCGGCGCGAACGGGTGGATGCCCGCGAACTCGCGCCAGCTGATCGGCTCCATTTCGGTGGTGGCGTTGAGCTTCATCGTGCACGAGCCGAGCGGGATCATCCCGCGGTCGAGCGCGAAGTCCTGGTCGGCGAGGCGGCGCAGGTAACGCAGCATCGACGTTTCGGACCGGTGGGAGTTGAACACCTCGTGCGTCAGGTAGCCGCTCTCGCGGACGAGACCGTTCGGCAGCGCCTGCGCGGCTTCCCACGCACTGTCGACGCCGAAGGCGCGAAGCACCTTCGCGAGCGTGTCGGGACGCGTGACCTCGTCGCAGGCGATGCGGACGTGGTCGGCGTCGATGTGGCCGAGGTTGATCCCCGCCTCGCGCGCAGCCACGTGCACCTCAGCCGCGCGGCCGGGCACCTTCGCGACGACAGTGTCGAAGAAGGCCTCGTGCGCGACCTCGACGCCACCGGCGCGCAGCGCGTTCGCGAGACCAGCAGCGAGTTCGTGAACCCGCGTCGCGATCGCCTTCAGCCCCTCGGGACCGTGGTAGACCGCGTACATCGCCGCGAGCACCGCGGGCAGCACCTGCGCGGTACAGATGTTGGAGGTCGCCTTCTCGCGACGGATGTGCTGCTCGCGCGTCTGCAGCGCCAGGCGGTACGCAGTGTTGCCGTCCGCGTCCACGGACACGCCCACGAGCCGGCCCGGCAGCGACCGCTCCAGGCCCGCGCGCACCGCCATGTACCCGGCGTGCGGACCGCCGTAGCCCAGCGGCACGCCGAAGCGCTGCGTCGAACCGACGGCGACGTCCGCGCCGAACTCGCCGGGCGCGGCGATCAAGGTGAGCGCGAGCAGGTCGGCAGCGACCGTGTACAGCGCGCCCGCGGCCTTCGCCGCTTCGGAAACCGCGTGGTAGAAACCGCGGCCGCGCAGCACGCCGGAGGCGCCGGGGTACTGCACGATGACGCCGAAGAGCTCCTCGGGCAGCCCGGTGAGCAGGTCGCGCACCTGCACGTCGATGCCGAGGCCGGCGGCGCGCGTCCGCACGACCTCGATGGTCTGCGGGAGGCACTCGGCGTCGAGAACGACCACATTGGACTTCGACTTCGACGCGCGGCGCATCAGCGTCATCGCCTCGGCGGCCGCGGTGGACTCGTCGAGCATCGAGGCGTTGGCGATCGCCAGCCCGGTCAGGTCGGACACCGCGGTCTGGAAGTTCAGCAGCGCTTCGAGACGGCCCTGCGAGATCTCCGGCTGGTACGGCGTGTACGCGGTGTACCAGGCCGGGTTCTCCAGCACGTTGCGGCGGATCACGCCCGGCGTGACGGTGTCGGAGTAGCCGAGGCCGATCATCTGCGTCATCGGCCGGTTGCGCGCGGCGAGCGCGCGCAGCTCGGCGGTGGCCTCTTCCTCGGACGCGGGCGCGGGAAGCGCCAGGTCACCGGCCGTGCGGATGGCGGTCGGCACCGCCGCTTCCACGAGGGCGTCCAGGCTTCCGTAGCCGCATTCGGCGAGCATCTTCGCCCGCTCGGCCTCGCCGGGACCGATGTGGCGGGTGTCGAAGGGGGTGGAGGTGATGGGAGCTCCTCGGGACGGGCACCGGGCGCGGCGGTGCACTGGGAACTCCCCCTCTGTCATGGGCACCTGAGAGTTTCACCGCGCGCTCGGCACGGCTTTCACCTTGGGTGAGGCGCGGGTGCGCCTGCTTTCCAGAGTGGCCTCGCCAAAAGCGGTAGCGGTTACCTGAGAGATTCCGGGGAGTTTGCTCCTTCGGTGTCCCACTGCTGACATGGGACTCTCCCGCTCCGGCTCGAACGGCCCTGTGTTCAATTGTGGGTGCGGCCACCTTACCTGCCGCTTCACGCGCCAGTCTACAACGTCAGGGGTACGCCACACCCCCTTGCCGAACGTGCGTGAGGGGAACCCTCATTGACTCTGATTCCGTCAGGGTTCCCCTCACGTACGGTCACAGCGGGGTCACGTAAGCGCCCGAGATGCCGCCGTCGACGAGGAACTGCGCGGCGGTGATGAAGCTGGCGTCGTCGCTCGCCAGGAAGGCCACCGCGGCGGCGATCTCCTCCGGTTCGGCGAACCGGCCGACCGGAACGTGCACCAGACGGCGAGCCGCGCGCTCCGGGTCCTTCGCGAACAGCTCCTTCAGCAACGGAGTGTTGACCGGCCCCGGGCACAGCGCGTTGACCCGGATGTTCTCGCGCGCGAACTGCACGCCCAGCTCGCGCGTCATGGCGAGCACGCCGCCTTTCGAGGCGGTGTAAGAAATCTGCGACGTCGCGGCCCCCATCACAGCCACGAACGACGCGGTGTTCACGATCGAACCGCGGCCCTGGCGCTGCATGTGCGGCAGCACCGCCTTGCAGCACAGGTACACCGACGTCAGGTTGACCCGCTGCACCTTCTCCCAGGCTTCGATGCCGGTGGTGAGGATCGAGTCGTCCTCGGGCGGCGAGATGCCCGCGTTGTTGAACGCGACGTCGACCGCGCCGAACTCGTCGACGGTCGTCTGGAAAAGGGCCTCGACCTGGTCCGCGTCGGTGACGTCGACCTGGACGAAGGCCCCGCCCACCGCGTCGGCGGCGGCCTTGCCCGGCTCCGGCGCGACGTCGCCGATCACGACCTTCGCGCCCTCGCTCGCCAGTCGTTTGGCGGTGGCGAGGCCGATGCCGCTCGCCCCGCCGGTGATCACCGCGACGCGGCCGTCAAAACGCTGCACCATCGTGGCTCATTCCTCCGTGCTCAAAAAGACGTTCTTGGTTTCGGTGAAGGCGGCCGCGGCGTCCGGGCCCAGTTCGCGGCCGAGACCGGACTGCTTGAAGCCGCCGAAGGGCGTCCAATACCGGACCGAGGAGTGCGAATTCACCGACAGGTTCCCGGATTCGACGCCGCGCGCGACCCGGAAGGCGCGGCCGACGTCGCGGGTCCAGATCGAGCCCGACAGGCCGTACTCGGTGTCGTTGGCCATCCGCACCGCCTCGGCTTCGTCGCGGAACCGGACCACCGCGACGACCGGGCCGAAGATCTCGTCGCGGGCCAGCGGATCGTCCAATCCCGGCGGGAGCACGACCGTCGGCGCGAACCAGTAGCCCGGCCCGGACGGCGCGCTGCCGCGGAAGGCGACCGGCGTCTGGTCGGTGACATAAGAGGAGACTTTGGCGTGGTGGTCCGCGGAAATCAGCGGGCCCATCTCGGTCGCCTCGTCGCCCGGATCGCCCACGACCACGCCCTGCACGGCGGGTTCCAGCAATTCGAGGAACCGGTCGTAAACGGTGTCCTGCACCAGGATCAGCGACCGCGCGCAGCAGTCCTGCCCCGCATTGTCGAACACCCCGTACGGCGCGGTCGCCGCGGCCTTCTCCAGGTCGGCGTCGGCGAACACGATGTTCGCGTTCTTGCCGCCCAGCTCCAGCGTCACCCGTTTCACCTGCGCCGCGCAGCCCGCCATGACCTGCTTGCCGACCTCGGTGGAGCCGGTGAACACGACCTTGCGCACCGCCGGATGCGTGACAAACCGTTGTCCGACAACGGATCCCTTGCCCGGCAGCACCTGGAAGACGTCCTCGGGGATGCCCGCCTCGCGAGCGAGTTCGGCCAGCCGCAGCGCGGTCAGCGGAGTCAGCTCGGCCGGTTTGAGCACGACGGTGTTGCCCGCCGCGAGCGCCGGCGCGAAGCCCCAGCCCGCGATCGGCATCGGGAAGTTCCACGGCACGATCACGCCGACCACGCCCAGCGGCTCGTGGAAGGTCACATTGACGCCGCCGTCGACCGGGATTTGCTTGCCCAGCAACCGTTCCGGCGCGCCTGCGGAGTATTCGAGCAGGTCACGCACGTTGCCCGCTTCCCAGCGGGCGTTGCCGATGGTGTGCCCGGAGTTCTCGACCTCCAGCCGGGCGAGGTGTTCGAGGTCGGCGTCGACCGCGTCCGCGAACCGGCGCAGCAGCCTCGCCCGATCGCCGGGGGCGATCGCCCGCCAGGCCGGGAACGCGGCGTGCGCGCGGGCGATGGCAGCGTCAGTCTCCGCCTCGGTGGTCAGCTCGACCTGGCGCACCACTTCCGCGGTCGCCGGATTGCGCACCTCGAACGTCGTCATTTCCCCTCCTGCGCGGCGTTGACCAGCGCGGCGAACAACCGGACGTCGGCGCCGTCCTGCTCCGGATGCCACTGCACGCCGAGCACGAACTCCCCCGGCAGCTCCGCGGCCTCGATCGTGCCGTCCGCCGCGTGGCCGGACGCGACCAAACCGGAGCCAAGCCGGTCAATCGCCTGATGGTGGTAACACTGGACTTTCGTTTCCTGGCCCAGAATCGCGGCCGCCCGCGTGCCGTCGACCAGGGTGACCGTGCTGGTGCCGAAAGTCGCCGGGGCGGGCTGATGCGTTGCGTCGCCCAGGGTTTCCGGCAGGTGCTGCGTGAGGGTGCCGCCGAGCGCGACGCTCATCACCTGCAGCCCGCGGCACACGCCCAGCACCGGCTTTCCGGCCGCGCGCGCCGCCGCGAACAGGCCGAACTCGAACGCGTCGCGCTCTTCGCGCGTGTACGTCGCGGGGTGTGGCTCCTGGCCGTAACGGCTGGGTTCGACATCCGCGCCGCCGGTGAGGACGAGACCGTCGATGCGTCGCACGAGCGCGTCGTACTGCGTGCTCACTGGCGGCAGCAGCACTGGTATCCCGCCCGCCTTGACCACACAGTCCGCGTACACCCGGTGCAGCACCGTCGCTTCGGTGTCCCAGGCCATGAACTTCGCCTGTTCCGAATAGGTGCTGAGCCCGATGACGGGTGGGTCAGAGTCGTTCGAAACCACGGATGCGCTCCCAATCGGTCACAGCTCGCTCGTACGCTTCGCGCTCGATCCGCGCGGCGTTGAGGTAATGGTTAACTACATCGGCACCGAAGGCATCTCGCGCGATACGGCTGCCTTTGAGGACTTCAGCCGCTTCGGCGAGCGTAACGGGCACAGTCGGCTTGTCGGACTCGTACGCGTTGCCTACGAACTCAGGCTCCAACGGCAGTTCGTTCTCAATCCCGTACAGCCCAGCAGCGACCATAGCGGCGACCGCGAGGTACGGGTTCACGTCTCCGCCGGGTACGCGGTTCTCGACGCGCAACCCGTCACCGTGCCCGACAACGCGCAACGCGCACGTACGGTTGTCCGTGCCCCACGCGATCGCTGTCGGCGCGAAGCTGCCAGGGACGTAACGCTTGTAGGAGTTGATGTTCGGGGCGAAGAAGTACGTCAGCTCGCGCAACGCTTCCAGCTGTCCGGCGAGGAAGTGCTGCATGAGCTTCGAGAAGCCGTGTTCGCCGTCTCCGGGAAGAACCGCTTCGCCGGACTTGCTGCGAAGGCTCAGGTGGATGTGGCAGGAGTTGCCCTCGCGTTCGTTGTACTTCGCCATGAACGTGAGGCTCTTGCCCTCCTGCGCGGCGATCTCCTTCGCGCCGTTCTTGTAGATGCCGTGGTTGTCGCAGGTCGCGAGCGCTTCGGCGTAACGGAAGGCGATCTCGTGCTGACCCGGGTTGCACTCGCCCTTCGCCGACTCCGGGTACAGGCCCGCGCCCGCCATCCCGTTGCGGATCCGGCGCAGCAGCGGCTCGATGCGCGCGGTGCCGAGCATGGAGTAGTCGACGTTGTACTGATTGGACGGTCTGAGGTCGTGGTAGCGCTTGTCCCACGCGGATTCGTAGGAGTCGTCGAACACGATGAACTCGAGTTCGGTGCCCACGTACGCCTTCAGGTCGTGCTCGGCGAGCCGGTCGAGCTGACGGCGCAGCACCTGGCGCGGCGAAACGGAAACCGGGCCGCCCTGCACGCGCTCGACGTCCGCGAGCACCAGCGCGGTGCCCTCCTGCCACGGAATCTCCCGCAGTGTCGCGAAATCCGGCCGGAGCACGAAGTCGCCGTAGCCGCTCTGCCAGGACGAGATGTCGTAGCCGTCGACGGTGTTCATGTCGACGTCCACCGCGAGCAGGTAGTTGCACGCCTCGGTCGCGTGGCCGGCCACCTCTTCGAGGAAGTACTCCGCCGAACAGCGCTTGCCCTGGAGCCGCCCCTGCATGTCGGTGAGCGCGACGAGCACCGTGTCGATCGTGCCGGCCGTCACCCGTTCGCGGAGATCTTCGAGCGTGAGCATTCCTCGCCTGGCCGCCATCGCATCGCCCCAAAGGTTCGGATCAGGTCCTTTGCGGCTCTTTCCTACCCGGCGGCCGGGGCGGGGTCAATCCACTGAAAGGTATTTTCTTAGACCTTTAACCGCCGGGTTGTCGGGTCTCCCCCGCGCGGCGCCTGCTATGTCCGGGTTGCCCGGCTGAGAAGATACTGTGAATCCGGTGCGTCCGGGACCAAATCCGCCGCCTCGTGCGTTGGACCGGGCAAGAGAGGTGAGAGGGATGACTGAAGCATTCACGCAGACCACGTTCAGCCAGCAGCAGGCGCGGCCGCAGCTCCCGACGCTGCCCACCGGGTGGCCGATCGGGTCGTACGAGTCCTACGAACAGGCCCAGCAGGCCGTCGACCACCTCGCGCACGCTGATTTCCCGGTCACCGACGTCACGATCGTCGGGGTCCAGCCGATGCTGGTGGAGCGCATCGCGGGCAAGATGAGCTGGAGCCGGATGCTCAGCAGCGCGGCCATGTCCGGCGCGGTGTTCGGCCTGTTCCTCGGCCTGGTGCTGAGCATGCTCAACCCGGCCGCCGGACTGCTGTCGATCGTGCTCGGCCTGGCCGCCGGTGTCGTGTTCAACGTGGCCTTCGGCGCACTGGGCTACGCGGCGAACCGCAACAAGCGCGGGTTCATCTCGCAAAGCCAGCTGGTCGCGCAGCGCTACGACGTGCTGTCGCAGCCGCGCAACGCCGAGAAGGGCCGCCAGCTGCTGGCGGACCTGGCCGCGCGCTCCGCGTTCAACCACTGAGTTTCGGCACTCGCCTCCCGGGCGCCCGGACCGTTCGCGGATCTGGGCGCCCGGTTTCGCGTTCAAAGGCTCAGGACCACGAGTCCGGCGAGAGACCAATCCCCCCAAAACAAGGCCCAGCTCCAGCGTTTCCAGCCCCCGATCGTCGAACAGGGTCGCGAACCTGCCGAGCGTCCAGCACTGGGCAACTCCTCGTGCGCGCCTATGCCGGTTCTAACCGGCGTTAACACTCACGACCGGCGCTACCTCGTCGGCGGAGCGGGCTTGACCGGGCTGCTCGGCGGAACCGGCGTCCCCGGAGTCCCCGAGGTCGCCGGAGCCTTCGGGATCACCGCCGCGAACGGCACGCCCGCGTCCTCTCGGCAATAGCCGCGATAACCGTTGTAGCCGTTGACATTCCCGTGGTCGTCCTGCACTCCCTCGACGACCTTCGGGCGCGGGAACTGGTTGTCCTGCCCGGTCATCTGGCTCGCGCCGCTGTCCTTCTCACAGCCGTAGCGCGTGATCGTGAGCGGGCGGCCGCGGTCGTCGTAGAGGTAGACGTTCTCGAGCGGTTTGCCGTTCGCGTCGAAGACGTACAGGTTGCTCAGTTCGTGCGAGCCGTAGCGCAGGGCCTCGTTGCCGTGGACGTCCTCGTACATCGACGAGGCGTACGTCGGGGTCGAGTTCGACGAGTAGGTGCGGTCCCGAACGAGGTTGACCGCCGCGCCGAGGCCGCCAAACGCGCTGCCCACCACGAACGCCGAGACCGGCACCGCGATCCACAGCATCCGTCCGTCGGCCTTGATCCGCGGGCCCGCCCACATCACCAGGCCCGCGCCGACGAGCAGCACCGGCAGCAGCAGGACCGCGTGCAGGTCCCGGATCATCAGCAGCAGCCCGAACGCCAGCAGCGCGAACGCGCAGACCACCCACCACGCCGGTTTCAGCGAGTTGAGATACGTGAGCGCGCGGTCGGCCGACCGGTCCTCGCGCATCGACTTCACCACCGCCCGGGCGCGGACCACCTCCGGCAGCTCCCGCAGCGCGTCGACCCCGCGGAGCAGCAGGAACGCCACGCTCACCGCGAACACCGGGGCCAGCACGAGCATCCCGGTCAGCGCCCGGGAATCGAAGCGGACGGCGGTGTAGAACGAGACCATCGCGGTCCCCGCCGCACAGAACACCAAGCCCCACAAGGCAAGCCGCGGCCCGAGCCGGCCCGGCTTCGCCGCCGGGAGGACCTCGGTCGCCGCTTCCGGGACCGCCGGAGCGGGCGGGTAGCCGCCGGACGCGCGCAGTTCGGCCGCGTAGCTCTCCGGCGTGCCGAGCCGCGCGACGAGGTCCTCGACCCGCGCCGCCGCCCCGGCTTCCGCCTCCATCTCGGCCAGCTGCGGCCGGACGTCCTCGAGCAGTTCCTCGACCTCGTTCGCGGGCAGGTCCGCGAGCGCGGTGCGCACCCTCGACAGGTACACCCGCGCGGCCGTCGGCTTGTCCGTGCTCATGCTGCCTCTCCCCGATTCGTGCCGCGTGTCCGCGCGGTCAGGCCCGCTCGTCCACCAAACTGTCCATAATGGACGCAAAGCTGCGCCACGTGCGCGCCGATCCGGCGAGCCGCGCCCGGCCCCGGTCGTTCAAGCTGTAGTACTTGCGGTGCGGGCCTTCTTCGCTCGGAACCACATACGACGTCAGCAACCCCGCCTTGTACAGCCGCCGCAGCGTGCCGTACACCGATGCGTCCCCGACCTCCTCCAGGCCGGCGGTGCGCAGTCTTCGCAGCACGTCGTAGCCGTACCCGTCGTCGTCGCGCAGCACCGCGAGGACCGCCAGGTCCAGCACTCCCTTGAGCAGCTGACTGATCTCCACGGCGTTCCTTCCCCGGTCCTGCGCGACAGAAGGTACCACGCATAGCGCAGTAGTGCGCACGGCGAGCGGTCATCCGGCGGTATCGGTGCCCCTTTTTGCCAGGTCAGCGCGAGACGAACGGTCAGGTATGGCCGCACACCCGCAACGCTCTGCAACTGAGCGTCCAAAGTGGATACTCGGGAGGGCGGGGAACCCTGTGCACGTCGGTCGTCACCGACCTCCCCGCGGGTCTTGGCCAGTCGATCTTCGCCTGGTTAAACCGCCCGAGCCCGCCGCTGGCACCTAGGACACGAAAACGACGACCGATTCATGAACGGCTCCCGCCGGATCGGCGACCCGCACCGACGGCACGGCAGTCCTTCCTGCCCGTACGCATCGAGCGATCGCTCGAAATACCCAGACTCCCCGTTCACGTTCACGTAAAGCGCATCGAACGACGTCCCGCCCGCCAGCAGCGCCGCCGACATCACGTCGCTAGCCGCGGACAGCAACGTCCGCCCCTGTGCGGCAGTGAGCTTCTCGGTCGGCCGCGACCAATGCAGCTTGGACCGCCACAACGCCTCGTCGGCATAGATGTTGCCGACCCCGGACACCAGCGTCTGGTCCAGCAACGCCCGTTTCACCTCGGTCCGCCGCGACCGCAGCGCACGCACCGCCGCCTCCGGATCGAACTTCGGATCCATCGGATCCCGCGCGATGTGCGCGATAGTCCCCGGCAGACTGTCGCCGTCCACCACGACCAGTTCGTCCAAGGCAAGGCCGCCGAACGTCCGCTGGTCGACGAACCGCAATTCCGGCCCGCCGTCGGCGAACCGCACCCGGACGCGCAGATGTTTCTCGTCCGGCGCGCCCTCCGGCTGCACCAGCATCTGGCCGCTCATGCCGAGATGCGCCAGGACCGCCTCGCCGTCGGACAGTTCCAGCCACAGGTATTTGCCGCGCCGCCGGGCCGCCTCGATCGCGACCCCGGCGAGCCGTCCGGTGAAGTCGGCGGCCCCTTGGGCATGCCGCCGGATGGCACGGTCGTGCAACACCTCGACGGCCCGGACGGTACGGCCGGCGACGTGCGCTTCGAGACCGGCGCGGACGGTCTCGACCTCGGGTAGTTCGGGCATGCCCACATTCTGCCCGGCACCACCGACAATTCCGGGCCGGGTGCGGCGCCCAGGGGCTCAGACCCCGCGAGAGCCGGTCTCGGACAGGAACTGCCCGACGGTACGGGGGCCTGCCGGATCCGCAGGTCAGCGGCACGAGAACCAGCAGACACCGTCGAAGCCGGTCCCGCCGCACAAAAACGGGGCTGATCAGCAAACCTCGCCAACCAGCCCCGGCAAAGAGCGAAACTCACGCCGCCCGCACCGAGTCCCCCAGACCACCGGAACCGACGCCAGGCCCGCCGCACAAAAACGGGGCTGATCAGCGAACCGCCAACCAGCCCCGATGAAGAATGAAACGCGTCAGCTCGCGTCGTCGCCCGTGCCGAGTTCCTCCGACAATGCCCGCCAGGCGGTCTCCGCGGCCTTCTGCTCGGCTTCCTTCTTCGTGGTGCCGTTGCCCTCGCCCAGCGCGCGGCCCGCCACCAGCACGGTGGCGGTGAATTCCTTGCGGTGGTCGGGACCGCTGTCCTCGACGCGGTACTCGGGCACGCCGAGTCCCCCGGAGGCGGTCAGCTCCTGCAGGCTGGTCTTCCAGTCGAGGCCAGCCCCGCGCAGCGGAGCCTCGGCCAGCAACCCGTCGAAGAGGTGGTGCACGAGCTTGCGCGCGACCTCGATGCCGTGCGCGAGGTACGTGGCGCCGATGACGGCTTCGAGACCGTCGGCGAGGATGCTCGCCTTGTCCCGGCCGCCGGTGAGCTCTTCGCCCTTGCCCAGCAGCAGGTGCGCCCCGAGCCCGCCCTCGCCGAGCCCGCGCGCGACGCCGGCCAGCGCGTGCATGTTGACGACGCTGGCGCGCAGCTTCGCGAGCTGGCCCTCGGGCAGGTCGGGGTGGGTGGTGTAGAGGTGGTCGGTGACGACGAGGCCGAGCACCGCGTCTCCGAGGAACTCCAGGCGCTCGTTCGGCGGCAGGCCGCCGTGCTCGTACGCGTACGAGCGATGGGTGAGCGAAAGACGGAGCAGCTCGGGGTCGAGTTCGACCCCGAGCGCCTCGAGCAACGATGCGGGATCGGCCGCGGGTCCTCCGACGGGCTTACCCCCCATGGTCGGCTGCCCGCTCAGGCGGGCTCGACGACCTGGCGGCCGTTGTGCTGGCCGCAAGCCGGGCAAGCGACGTGCTGGATTTTCGGCTGGCGGCAGGCGCGGTTGGAGCAGGGCACCAGCTGAACCGGAGCCGCCTTCCACTGGCTGCGGCGGGAGCGCGTGTTGGATCGCGACATCTTCCGCTTCGGGACGGCCACGAGTAGATCTCCTTCAAACGGTCTGCTCGCGGATGCGAGCGAACTTGCTTTCTCCCGGATCGAGCTGGACGCTCGTCAGGCTTGCTCTCCGGAGCCGTGCGCAGGCTTTTCGCCCGCGTTCTCGTCGAATCGCTCGACCAGCGCGGCCCACCGAGGGTCTATCTTCTCATGCCCGTGTCCGGGCTCGAGATCGGCCCACTTGACGCCGCATTCGATGCACAGTCCGGGGCAGTCCTCGCGGCACAGCGGGGCGAGCGGAAGCGCCAGCACCACGGCGTCGCGGACGGTCGGCTCGAGGTCGATCCGGTCGTCCACCAGGCGGGGGATCTCGTCCTCGTCGGTGGTCTCCTCGGTGGCCGAGCCCGGGTAGGCGAACAGCTCGGTCAGGTCGACCTCGACGTGCTCGGTGACCGGGTCGAGGCAGCGCGAGCACTCGCCGGTGGCCACCGCCGCGGCGGTGCCGGTGACGAGGACGCCCTCGACGACCGATTCGAGCATCAGGTCGAGCTCGACGGGCTCGCCCTCGCGGATTTCGAGCACGCCGGGGACGCCGAGCGAGGTCGGCACGGGCGCGCTGCGGCGCAGCTCCCGGCTGAGTCCCGCGCGGCGGCCGAGCTCACGGGTGTCGACGACCCACGGGCTGCGGTCGTCGAGCTGCGCGGGGCGGGGGTTCTGGGCAGGGTTTTCGGACATCGCCTACCAGCGTACGCAGGCCCCGCAACCTCGTTCGAGGCGGTCGGACCTGGCGAGCGCCGATCGCGGCCGGAACCGTGACCGGCACGCACGAGGCCGCGGTGCCCGGCGGTACCGGATGCACGCCGGTCACGCACCCCAATGCGGCATTGGGTGCATGCGACGCACCGAACGCCACATTGGGTGCGTCCGACGCACCCAATGCCACTTTGGGGCGCTCGCCCCGCCGACAGCCTCGAGCATCCGCCCCAACCGGCCGGAACACCCCGAGGCGGTAGGTCAGACCTGGTAGTCGTACAGCGTCGAACGACCGCTGCCGTGGCCGGTCGAAGGCGAGCGCAGGTGGTTGCGGCCCGAGTCGACGGTGCGCAGCGTGGTGGCCAGCAGCTCGGAGAACTCGGCCAGCTTGCCGTCCACGTACGCGTCGCAGTCAGCGCGCTGGCGGTCGGCCTCGGCGTGCGCCTCGTCGACGATGCGGGCGGATTCGGCGTGCGCGGCCTGCACGACCTCGGTCTGCGAGACGAGCCGGGCCTGTTCGGCGCGGGCGTCCTCGATCGCGCGGTCGTAGGCGTCGCGTCCGGCCTGGATCATCCGCTCGGACTCGGCGCGGGATCGTTCGGTGAGGTTCTGGTACTCGGCCTGCCCGCCGGCGACCATGCGCTCGGCCTCGTTGTGCGCGTCGCTCAGCATCTGCTCGGCGCGGGCGCGCGCGTCGGCGAGAATGCGCTCGGCCTCGGACGTGGCGTCCGACACGGTCCGCTCGGCTTCCTCGTTCGCGCCGGCGACGGTCTCCCCCGCCTCCTTGCGCGCGGCGAGCAGCAGGTCGTCGCGCTTGTCGAGCACGTCCTGCGCGTCGTCCACTTCGCCGGGAAGCGCGTCGCGAACGTCGTCGAGCAGCTCGAGGACGTCGCCGCGGGGCACCACGCAGCTGGACGTCATGGGAACCCCACGGGCCTCTTCGACGATCGTGACGAGCTCGTCGAGTGCCTCGAAAACCCGGTACACGGCCACTCCCTCAAGCAGTTTCCCCGATCACTGGCTTCCAGTCTGCCCGCTTCGCAGCCTGAACCGGTGAACGAGCACCCGACCGGGCGTGTCCTGGTGTGTGCCGGAAGGGGCGGTCTCACCCTGCCGGTGCGACCGCCCCGCCCGGCCGGGGTCAGCTGTCGAGATCGATCTTCTGGAAGGTGGCGTAGTGGTCCGGCGTGTAGACGAGCTCGCCGCCCTTGCCGGAGATCACGCGGTCGTCCGTGCCGACGTCGTAGAGCGTGTAGTAGCCGGCGTCGCACGCGGGCAGGACGCCCTCGCGGTTCTGGTAGGTGATGCCGTCGCTGAGGGTGCCGGCGCGCACCCCGTCGACGACCTGCTTGGCGTCGTCAGACAGCGTCGAGTAGCCGACCGCGCTCAGCTTCGACAGGTCGCCGCACTTCGTCGGCGTGCTGCCGCCGTCGATGTCGATGACCTGGAAGGTCGCGTAGTGGTCGCCGGTGTAGAAGTACTCGCCGCCCTGGCCGGTCACGATCCGGCGGGTGCCGCGGGTGCTCGAACCGGGCGTCGGCACGGTGTACTCGTGGTAGTAGCTCGACGCGCAGGAGGGCAGGATCCCCTCGCGGTTGGTGAAGACGACCCCGTCGTTCTTCGGGTACGGGAACGGCCCGTTCGTCTGGATCAGCTTGTAGGTGTCAGTCGCCTCCGGGGGCAGCGCCGACAGCTTGACGTGCGTGAAACCGGACAGATCCCCACAGGAGTTCTGCATCGGCTGCGCGGACGCCGGCGCCGCCGGGGAAAGCGGGACGGCCTCCGCGGCCGTGCCGAACCCCAGGAAACCGACCAGCAGTGCGAAAAGGACACCGACTATGCGGCTGCGATTGTTGGTCATTTTCGGACGGTAACCCGGTCGGGTAGTCCGCAGAATGACGCGAGGTGAACAGCTTCGGGCCGCGGCCGAAGTCCCGACGAAGGCAGTAATCCGTTCAGGCTAAATCGGCCGCTGGGCTGGCGTCGCGGGCGGACGCGCTGCTCAGTCCTGTTTGGCGTAGACCGCGAGAAGGCGTTCGTGGACCACCGGCGGCACCAGGTTCTCGATGTCGCCGCCGAGCGCCGCGATCTCCTTGACCAGCGAGCTGGACACGAAGCCGTACGCCGGATTGTTGGCCATCAGCAGCGTTTCGAGGCCGGTGAGCTCGCGGTTCATCTGGGCCATCTGCAGTTCGTAGTCGAAGTCGCTGACCGAGCGCAGGCCCTTCGCGACCGCGGCGATGTCGTTCTCGCGGCAGTAGTCCACGAGCAGGCCCTGCCACGAATCGACGCGCACGTTCGGCAGTTCCGCGGTGATCTCGCGCAGGATCTCCATGCGTTCCTCGACGCTGAAGAGGCCCTTCTTGCTCTTGTTCACCCCCACCGCGACGACGACCTCGTCGAAGAGCTTCGAAGCCCGCTCGATGATGTCGAGATGTCCGTTGGTGGCCGGATCGTAAGAACCGGGACAGACCGCACGCCGCATGGCGCGGACGCTATCAAGCCGCGCCGCCGCGCGCGCTCTCGTGACGACTGCGTCACACCTCAGATGAGCTGTCGTACTCGGCCCAGTACAGCGCCGTGTCGCCGTAACGCTTGTCGCGAAGCGGTTTGAACGTCGACGGCCAGTCTGGAGCACCGTCGCGCGCAGCCCGTTCGATCACCGTCAGCGCGCCTTCGGCAAGCCAGCCACCACTGTGCAGCGAAGCAAGCACAGAGCCCAGCGAAGCAGCATCGACCGCGTACGGCGGGTCTGCGAGCACGACGTCAAACTGCACTGGCGCAGGCGCGGCGACCACTGTCTCAACCTGACCAGCTCGCACCGTGCCGCCCAGCCGCAAATCGGCGACATTGCCGCGAAGCACGTCTGCCGCGCGACGGTCGGCTTCCACGAACCACGCGTCCGCGGCACCGCGCGAAAGCGCTTCGAGACCGAGCGCGCCCGAGCCGGCGTAGAGGTCGAGCACGCGGGCGCCGTCCAGCTCACCGGCCACTTCGAGGGCGTTGAACAGTGCTTCCCGCACCCGCTCCGACGTCGGGCGGGTGCCCTTGGGCGGCACCTTCAGCCGCCGTCCGCCCGCCTTCCCCGCCACGATCCTCGTCACCCGGCCATCTTCGCCCAAGGCCGCGATGTGGCGTTGGGCAGGACTTGCCGAACCCGCGCGCGCGGGCGCGTAGAGTCGTCCTTCGCCCTGCAGGGGCGCGTTGATGGAGTTCAAGGGAGCGTTGCGTGTCGGAACCCCGGGTGAGACGGGCTGAGATCGCCGTCGAGCAGGCACACGTCGACCGGGTCTACACGCGGCTCGCCGAGCTGCGGACCCAGGCCGAGGCGATGCGGGCCAAGGGCTACGAGCTGGGCCAGGGCGCACAGCGCGAAGCGATCTTCGAGCAGGCGTCGATGCTGTTCGAACGCGACATGATGGTCTACCACGCGAACCAGACCCTGCAGACGCTCGACGCCGAGTACGAGGGCCTGGTCTTCGGCAGGCTGGACCACCTCGACCGCGAGCACATCTACGTGGGCCGCCTCGGCATCCGCGACACCGAGTTCGACAACCTGGTCACCGACTGGCGCGCGCCGGCGGCCGCAGCCTTCTACCAGGCCACCGCCGAGGAGCCGATGGACGTCGTGCGCCGCCGGGTGATCCGCTGCTCCGGGCAGACGGTCCTGGACGTGGACGACGACGTGCTGATCGCCGACGCCGTGCCCGAGGACATGCAGATCGTCGGCGAGGGCGCGTTGATGGCCGCGCTCGGCCGTTCGCGCGGCGAGAAGATGCGCGACATCGTGGCCACGATCCAGAAGGAACAGGACGAGGTCATCCGCGCGCCGTGGCGAGGTGTCACCGAGATCACCGGCGGCCCGGGCACCGGCAAGACCGCTGTCGCGCTGCACCGCGCCGCGTACCTGCTGTACCGGCACCGCCGTCAGCTCGGCGGAGCGGGCGTGTTGGTGGTCGGTCCCTCGGGCGTCTTCACCACGTACATCTCGCGCGTGTTGCCGTCGATGGGCGAAACGAACGTAGAGCTGCGCGCGCTCGGCGAAGTCCTCGACGGTCTCGAAGCGACGCGACAGGACACTGCCGCGCTGGCCGCGATCAAGGGTTCGCTTCGGATGCGAAAGGTGCTTCTGCGCGCGTTGCGCGACACCCCGCCCGAAGCGCCGACGGAGCTGAAGATCGTCTACCGCGGCGAAGTGCTGAAGCTGACCGCGCGCGAGCTGGAGAAGGTACGGCGCAAGGCGCACACGCAAGGCGCGCCGCCGAACCGTTCGCGCGTACGCGTGGCGGAGCTGCTGCTGGCCGCGCTGGCGGACAAGGCCGAGGAGTACGCGAAGGCGGACGGCAAGGAGATCGACCGCGCGGAGCTGATCAACGATCTCGGCGAGCGCATCGACTTCCACCGCTTCCTCGTCGTGTGGTGGCCGGTGCTGTACCCGGCGCAGGTCCTCAAGTGGCTCGGCGACGAGAAGCGGATGGCCGCGGCGTCGAAGGGCATTCTGAACCGGAACGAGATCAGCCTGCTGGCAGCCGATTTCGCGGACCGTTCGCGCGGCTGGTCGGTCGCCGACGTCGCGTTGCTGGACGAACTGCGCGTGCTGGTCGGCCCGGAGCCGAAGCGCCGCCGTCGCCAGACCGTGGTCGAGGTCGCCCCGGAGCGCGGCGGTTCCGGAGGCGCGCCGCACCGTCCGGAGCACTACGACGAGTACTCGCACGTGGTCGTCGACGAATCGCAGGACCTTTCGCCGATGCAGTGGCGGATGATCGGCCGGCGCGGCAAGTACGCGAGCTGGACCGTCGTGGGCGACCCGGTGCAGAGTTCGTGGCCGGATCCGGACGAGGCAGCGCAGGCGCGCGACCAGGCGTTCGGCGTGAAGACCGCGCGGCGGCGCTTCACGCTGCGCACGAACTACCGGAACTCGGCGGAGATCTTCGACCTCGCGGCGAAGGTCGTGGCCGGCCACGCCCGGGCCGACGAACTGCCCAAGGCCGTGCGCACCACCGGAATCGAGCCGGAGGTCCGGCCGGTCGAGCAGGCGGCGCTGGCGACGGCGACGCAGACCGCGGCGAAGGAACTGCTCGGCGCGGTCGAGGGCACGGTCGGCGTGATCACCGCCATGCACCGCGTCGGAGAGGTCGAGGGCTGGCTCGCCGGGCAGACCGACGAGCGGCTGAAGGTCGTCGGGTCCCTCGATTCGAAGGGCCTCGAATACGACGCGGTCGTGCTGGTCGAGCCGATGGACCTCGTCACCGAGTCCTCGACCGGGCGGCGCGTGCTGTACGTCGCGCTCACCCGGGCGACCCAGCAGCTGATCGTGCTCGCCTCGAACCCGGATTGGCTGCCGCACGCGTAAGCCGGGAAGGGAATCGCGGCCGCGCGCGTTACTGCTGTACGTGACTTCCCTGCCTGACGTGCCGCTGTCCGTGCTCGACCTGTCCCCCGTTTCCGAAGGGAAGGGGGTCGGCGAAGCGCTGCGCAATACGCTCGATCTCGCCCGCAACGCCGAGCGGCTGGGCTATCACCGGTACTGGCTCGCCGAGCACCACAACATGCCGGGCATCGCCAGCTCGGCCACGGCGGTGCTGATCGGGCACGTCGCGGACGCCACCGAGTCCATCCGCGTCGGCTCCGGCGGCATCATGCTGCCGAACCACGCGCCGCTCGTGGTGGCCGAGCAGTTCGGCACGCTGGAGGCGTTCCACCCGGGCCGGATCGACCTGGGCATCGGCCGCGCGCCGGGCACCGACCAGCGCACCGCGCTCGCGCTGCGCGGGCCGGGCGGGCTGTCCGCGGAGAACTTCCCCGAGCACCTGATGGAGCTGATCAGCTACTTCGAGCCGGACCCGGCGCGCGGCGTCAACGCGGTCACCGCCGAGGGCAACAAGCCGCCGGTGTGGCTGCTCGGGTCTTCCGGCTTCAGCGCGCAGCTGGCCGGCCGGCTGGGGCTGCCGTTCTCCTTCGCCCACCACTTCGCGGCCGAGAACACCCTGCCGGCGGTGCGGCTGTACCGCGAGAACTTCCAGCCCTCCGAGGTGCTGTCCGAGCCGTACGTGATGCTGGGCGTGCAGGTGATCGCCGCCGAGACCGACGAGCGCGCGGAGTACCTGGCCGGGCCGAGCGGGCTGACCTTCCTCAGCCTGCGCCGCGGCCGCCCGATCGCGCTGCCGACGCCCGAGGACGCCGCCGAGTATCCGTACACCGAAATGGACCGCGCGTTCCTCGCCGAGAGGTTCGGGTCGAGCATCGTCGGCGGGCCGGAGACCGTCCGGAAGGGACTGGACCAGCTGCTGGCCGACACCGACGCGAACGAGCTGATGATCACCACGATGGTGCACGGGCACGAGGACCGGGTGCGCTCGTACGAGATCGTGGCGGACCTGAAGCGCTGATGGAGGTCTTCGACTGGCACGGACAGCAAGTGCGGTGGTCCCGGCAGGGTTCGGGGCCGCCGCTCGTGTTCTGCCACGGCACGCCGTGGTCGTCGAAGCTGTGGGAGCCGATCGCCTCGACGTTCGCGCAGGACTTCACCGTGTACCTGTGGGACATGCCGGGCTACGGCAGTTCCACGATGGTCGAGGGTCAGGACGTCTCGCTGGCCGCGCAGGGCGAGACGTTCGCCGCGCTGCTGGACCATTGGGGGCTCGAAGAGCCGGACGTGGTGGCGCACGACTACGGCGGCGCGGTCAGCCTGCGCGCGTTTCTGTTGCACGGCGCGGCTTATCGATCGCTGGCGCTGGTGGACGTCGTCGCGTTGGCGCCGTGGGGTTCGGAGTTCTTCCGTCTGGTGGCGGAGAACGCGGCCGTGTTCGCGCAGCTTCCGCCGAATTTGCACGAAGCGCTGGTGCGGGAGTACATCGCCGGTGCCGCGCATCGTCCGCTGTCCGCCGAGGCGCACGACATGCTCGTCGCGCCGTGGCTCGGTTCGACTGGGCAGGCCGCCTTCTACCGGCAGATCGCGCAGGCCGATCAGCGGTACACCGACGAAATCGAGCCGCGTTACCGCGAGATCAGCGTGCCCACGCTGGTGGTGTGGGGCACCGAGGACACCTGGATCCCGGTCGACCGCGCGCATCGGCTCGCCGGGACGATCCCGGGCGCCGGACTGGAATTGGTCCGTTCGGTCGGACACCTGATCCAGCTCGACGCACCCGAGGCGTTGACGGCTTCGCTGCACCGCTGGCTCGCCCGCTGAAATATCCGGAAACCGCCGCGCTGGTATTTATTTTCCTGCGCTGACAACCGCATTCCCGGCAGTTGTCAAAACCGCACAAGAATCCGGCGGTTGCTGCGCCGGGACCCCGCGGGGCGGGGCAAGTTCTTGTCTGCGGCCAAGGCCGTCGTTAGCGTACTGACCAGTAACGCAACCGCACGGTAATCCCGCGCACGTCGCGGTTCCGGTCCGGTCCGCCATTCGGACCAGCCCCGGAACGGACGTTCGGCGGGCATTCCGCCGTGCCCGGAAATTGCGGGGAGGTCGGGCGATGGCGTTTCCCGGCGCCGCGGCACTGCACCAGACCGGACGGCTTTACGCGCTGGGGCTCGACGTCGTCCGGCTGACGTTCCGCCGTCCGTTCCAGTTCCGCGAACTCGTGCAGCAGTTCTGGTTCATCGCGAGCGTGTCGATCCTGCCGACCGCGCTGGTGTCGATCCCGTTCGGCGCGGTGATCGCGCTGCACATCGGGTCGCTGACCACGCAGATCGGCGCGCAGTCGTTCACCGGCGCGGCGAGCGTGCTGGCGATCATCCAGCAGGCCAGCCCGATCGTGACCGCGCTGCTGATCGCGGGCGCGGGCGGCAGCGCGATGTGCGCCGATCTCGGCTCCCGCACCATCCGCGAGGAGATCGACGCGATGGAGGTGCTCGGGGTTTCGCCGATCCAGCGGCTGATCGTGCCGCGGGTGCTGGCCGCGATGGGCGTGGCGGTGTTCCTCAACGGCATGGTCAGCGTGGTCGGCGTGCTCGGCGGTTACTTTTTCAACGTGATCATGCAGGGCGGCACGCCGGGCGCATACCTGGCGAGCTTCTCCGCGCTGGCCCAGCTGCCGGATCTGTGGATCAGCGAGATCAAGGCGCTGCTGTTCGGGTTCGTCGCCGCGGTCGTCGCGTCGTATCGCGGGCTGAACCCGCGCGGCGGGCCGAAGGGCGTCGGCGACGCGGTGAACCAGTCCGTCGTGATCACGTTCCTGCTGCTGTTCGTGCTGAACCTGATCCTCACCACGGTCTACCTCCAGCTCGTGCCGCCGAAGGGAAGCTGATGGCCACCCCGACTCCGACGCGCGTGCTCGAAGCCATCGACCGCAGGCTGGGCTTCCTCGACACTCTCGGCGACCAGATCCTGTTCTTCCTGCGCGCGCTCGGCTGGGTGCCGCGCGCGGTGCGCCGGTACCTGCGCGAGATCGTCCGGCTGCTGGCCGAGGTGAGCTTCGGCAGTGGTGCGCTGGCGGTGATCGGCGGGACCATCGGCGTGATGGTCGGGATGACCGTCGCGACCGGGACTGTGGTTGGGCTGCAAGGGTATTCGGCGCTGAACCAGGTGGGCACGTCGGCGTTCGCCGGGTTCATTTCGGCGTACTTCAACACGCGTGAGATCGCGCCGTTGGTAGCCGGCCTGGCGTTGTCCGCGACGGTCGGCTGCGGGTTTACCGCACAACTGGGCGCGATGCGGATCTCGGAGGAGATCGACGCGCTCGAGGTGATGGGCATCCCGAGCGTGCCGTATCTGGTGACCACGCGGGTGATCGCCGGGTTCATCGCGGTGATTCCGCTGTACGCGGTCGGGTTGTTGTCTTCGTATCTCGCGTCGCGGCAGGTCACGGTGTGGGGCTTCGGGCAATCAGCGGGCACGTACGACCATTACTTCCTGTTGTTCCTGCCGCCGGGCGACGTGCTCTGGTCGTTCGGGAAAGTGCTGATCTTCAGCGTCGTCGTAGTGCTCGCGCATTGCTATTACGGCTTCCGCGCGAGCGGCGGTCCGGCGGGCGTCGGCGTCGCGGTGGGCCGCGCGGTGCGGACCGCGATCGTCGCGATCAGCGTGCTGGACTTCTTCCTCAGCCTCGCGATTTGGGGCGCTACAACGACGGTGCAGGTGGCCGGATGAACCGGCGCTGGCGCAAGACCGGAGTCCGCACCGCCGGGGTGCTGTTCCTGGCGGCGCTGTCGGCGTTCGTGCTGCTCACGGTGAAGATCTACCACAAGGACTTCACCACCACGATCCCGGTGACGCTGCGGGCCGATCGCGTCGGCAACCAGTTGCGCGCGGGCGGGCAGGTGAAGGCGCGCGGCGTCGTGGTCGGCGAGATCCGGGGCGTGCACGCGATCCGCGGCGGTGCGGAGATCTCGCTGGCGCTGGACCCGGAGCAGGTGAAATGGCTGCCGGTCAACGTGTCCGCGTTGCTCGTGCCCAAGACGCTGTTCGGCGAGCGGTACGTGCAACTGTCCATTCCGGACACCGACCGGAAGCGGCCGCTGCGGGCCGGAGACGTGATCGCGCAGGACCGGTCGGCGAACGCGATCGAGCTGGAGCGCGTCTTCGACAACCTGCTCCCGGTGTTGAAAGCCGTGCAGCCGCAGAAACTGGCCACCACGCTGACCGCGGTTTCCACGGCGCTGCAAGGCCGCGGCGCACAGCTGGGCCAGACGTTGGCGACCGCGTCGGACTACCTGCGGCGGTTCAACCCGAACCTGCCGCAGCTGGACGAGAACGTGCGCGACCTCGCCACCGTCACCCAGCTGTACGGCGACATCGCACCCGATCTGCTCGACGCGCTCACCGCCTCGTCGGTCACCCTCGGCACGATCACCGCGAAGCGCACTGACCTCGGCTCGCTGTATCAGCAGGTCACCACGTCGTCACAGGACCTCACGACGTTCCTGCGGCAGAATCGGAACAACCTCATCGCGTTGTCCGCGGACAGCCGCCGTCCGCTCGAAATCGGCGCTAAATACTCCCCCAGTTTCCCCTGCACTCTACAGGCACTCACCGACTTAAAACCGTCGATGGACAAGGTCCTCGGTGCGGGAACGAACGAACCTGGGCTGCACGTCGAGATCACCGTGTCCAAGTCGCGCGGGAAGTACGTGCCGGGCAAGGACGATCCGGCGTACCCCGAGAAGACCGGCCCGCGCTGTTACCCGAGCGGCGTGATGCCGACCGCCGGAACTCCGGCGCCCGTGCCGTCGACCGGCGATCTCGGGATCGCGAATTCCCCGCAGGAGCAGCAGTTCCTGGGCCCGCTGCTCGCGCCCCAGCTGGGTGTTTCGACCGCTGACGTGCCGATGTGGAGCAGCGTGCTGGTCGGCCCGCTGTACCGCGGAACGGAGGTGACGGCGAAGTGAGAAACCTGGCCGCTCCCCTGGTCAAAAGCCTGATCTTCATCCTGGTCACCGTCCTCGCGACGGTCGTTCTCGCGTTGTCGATCACCGGCGGCTCGGTCGGCGGAAGCCAGCGCTACGGGGCCACTTTCGTCGACGCCACCGCGTTGAACGTCGGCGATGACGTGCGGATTTCCGGGGTCAAAGTCGGGCAGATCGAAGGCCTCGACGTGGTCGACCAGAACCGCGCGCACGTCAGCTTCTCGCTGGAGAACGGCCGTACGGTGCCCGCCAACGTGACCGCGGTGATCAAGTACCGCAACATGGTCGGCCAGCGCTACCTCGCCCTCGAACGCCCGCGCAGCGCCGCCGGGGTATTGCCGCCGGGCGGCGAAATCCCGCTGGACCGCACGACCCCGGCACTCGACCTGACCGACCTGTTCAACGGCTTCAAACCGCTCTTCCAGGCACTCTCGCCCAAGGACGTCAACGACCTGTCCGGCGAGATTGTCCAGGTGCTGCAAGGAGAAGGCGGCACGGTGACCGAACTGCTGCAGCACACCGGGTCGCTCACCAGCACGCTCGCCAGCCGCGACCAGGTCATCGGCGAGGTCATCGGAAACCTGAACTCGGTGCTGAAAACCGTGAACGGCAAGGGAGATTCGCTCGCGACGCTGGTGTCGACCCTGCGCCAGCTCGTGTCCGGGCTCGCCGAGGACCGCACGGCGATCGGCGACGCGGTGTCCGGTCTGGCGGAGCTGACTCAGTCCACCAGCGGGTTGCTCACCGAGATCCGGCCCGGGCTCAAGGACAGCATCTCCGGTCTCGACGCGCTGACCCGGAACCTGAACAAGGGGGAGGCTGACGTGGACAAGGCACTGACCACGCTGCCGAAGAAGATGAACGGCATCGGCACGCTCGGGTCGTACGGCTCGTGGATGAACTTCTATCTGTGCAAAGCCGTCCTCGAAACGTCGCCGCCGCGCGGCGTGGCGGCGACCGCGGCGAGGTGTGGCGCATGAAGTCGTTCCGGGAGCGCAATCCGCTCGTGCTGGGGGTCGTCGGCAGCGTCGCGCTGGCCGCGGTGCTCACCGGCACGCTGAACTACCATCGCCTGCCGTTCCTCGGCGGCACCACCTACCAGGCCGAATTCACCGAGGCCGCCGGGCTGCAGGCGGACGACGAGGTGCGGATCGCCGGGATCAAGGTCGGCGAAGTGTCCGAAGTGGACCTGGCGGACGACCACGTGCTGGTCAGCTTCCGGGTCAAGCACGCGTGGATCGGCGACCGGACGTCGGCGCAGATCAAGATCAAAACGCTGCTGGGCCGGAAGTTCCTCGCCCTCGACCCGGCCGGCCGGGCCGAGCAGAACCCCGACCAGCCGATCCCGCGCGCCCGCACGGTGACCCCGTACGACGTGACCGACGCGTTCAACGGGCTCGCCGACACCGCGGGCGCGATCGACACGAAGCAGCTCGCGACCAGCTTCTCCACGATCAGCGACACCTTCCGCAACTCGCCGCAGCACGTCCGCACCGCGCTCGACGGGCTCAGCGCGCTGTCGAAAACGGTCTCGTCGCGCGACAACGAGATCGCCGAACTGCTGGCCAACGCGCGCAAACTGACCACCACCATCGCCAACTCCAACGACGACTTCGAGAAGCTCGTCAAGGACGGCGACCTGCTGCTCACCGAACTGGACCACCGCCGCGACGCGATCCACCAGCTGCTCGTCGGAACCCAGCAGCTCGCGAAGCAGCTGTCCGGGCTCGTCGCGGACAACACCGCGCAGCTCGCTCCAGCGTTGCGGCAGCTCAACCAGGTGACCGACCTGTTGCAGCGCCAGGACGCGAATCTCGCGCAGAGCCTCAAACTCGCCGGACCGTACTTCCGCGTGCTGACCAACACCGCGGGCAACGGCCGCTGGATCGACAGCTACCTGTGCGGGCTCCTCCCGGAGAACCGCGATCCGTGCACCCCGCCGAAGGGAGACGCGAAATGACCGCGCGCGCGTACCGTTTCGTCGTCTTCCTGCTGGTGCTGGCCTTGGTGCTCTGCGGCGTGATGTGGTGGGTGTTCTCCGGATCCGGCCGATACCGCGTCACGGCGTACTTTTCGCGGGCCGTCGGCGTCTACAGCGGCTCCGACGTCCGGGTGCTCGGGGTGAAGGTCGGCGAAGTCACCGCGGTGCTTCCGCAGGGCAGCCAGGTCCGGGTCGACTTATCGGTAGATCCGCACACCCCGGTCGCCGCCGACACCACCGCGCTGGTCATCGCGCCGAGCGTGGTCGCCGACCGCTATGTCCAGCTGGGCAAACTCGCCCGAGGCGGCCCGCGTTTGGCCGACGGCGCGGTGATCGGCACCGACCGGACGGGCACGCCGGTGGAGCTGGACCAGCTGTATTCGAGCCTGGACACGCTGAGCAAAGCGCTCGGCCCGAACGGCGCGAACGCGAACGGCGCGCTGTCCGATCTCCTCCGCACCGGCGCGGCGAACCTCGACGGCAACGGCAAGGCGTTCAACACTTCCGTCCGCGACTTCGCCCGCCTCGCCCGCACGCTCGCGGGCAACTCGTCAGACCTGTTCGGGACGGTCGACGAGCTGCAGAAGTTCACCACCATGCTCGCCACGAACGACCGCCAGGTCGCGGACGTGAACCAGCAGCTGGCCAAGGTGTCGGCCACCCTCGCGGCCAACCGCGGCGAACTGTCCGACGCTTTGCGCTCGCTCGGCAGCGCGCTGGCTTCGGTCCAGGGCTTCATCCGGGACAACCGGGCGGCGATCAAGTCCAATGTAGACAAACTGGCCAAGACGACGCAGACGCTGGTCGACCAGCGCGCGTCGCTGGCCGAAACGCTGGACGTCGCGCCGCTGGCCGCGCAGAACGTGCTGAACGCGATCGATCCGGAAACCGGACGGCTGCAAGGCCGGGCCGACCTGCTGGATTACCTGCCCTTCCCGGCGACGGACGCGACCGTGACGGGAGGCGGCCGATGAAGGCGCGACGGCTTTTCCTGGCCTTGGCAGTCAGCACACTGGCCGGCTGCGCGGCGCCCGGCGGCTTCCGCGGCGTCTACGACCTGCCGCTTCCCGGCGGCGCGGACCTCGGTGCGCACCCGTACGAGGTCACCGTCCAGTTCGCCGACGTCCTGGACCTGGTCCCGCAAGCCGCGGTGAAGGTCGACGACGTCCCGGTCGGCCGCGTCCAATCGATCCGGCTGGGCGCCGACGGCTGGACCGCCGAGACCGTCTTGGCGGTGAACGGCGACGTCCACCTGCCCGCGAACGCCGTCGCCCGCTTGCGGCAATCGTCGCTGCTGGGCGAGAAGTTCGTGGAACTCGCCGCGCCGGTCGCGTCCCCCTCCGGACAGCTGGGCGACAAAGCCGTCATCCCGGTGTCGCGAACCAACCGGAACCCGGAGTTCGAGGAGATCTTCGGCGCGCTGTCGCTGCTGCTCAACGGCGGCGGCATCGGCCAGCTGCAGACGATCAACCGCGAACTGGCCAAGGCCATGGACGGCAACGAGGAGGAGATCCGCGGCTTCCTGTCCGGCGTCAACCAGCTGATGACGAACCTGGACGCCCACCGCCGTGACATCACCGCCGCGCTGGACGGGCTCAACCACCTGTCGGCGTCGCTGGCCGACCGAAACCGGCAGATCGCCGACGCCCTCACCGACCTGACGCCAGGGTTGAAGACCCTCACCGACCAGCGACCACAGCTGGTGACGATGCTGCAATCCCTGGACCAACTGTCCACAGTGGCCACCGACGTCACGAACAAGAGCCGCGACGATCTGGCCGCCGACCTGCGCGCGCTCGCGCCCATCCTGCACCGCCTCGCCGATGCGGGGCAGAACCTGCCCAAGGCGCTGGAAATCCTGCCCTCGTTCCCCTTCACCGACCCGGTGCTGGACGCGATCAAGGGCGACTACCTGAACGTCTACGCCACGGTCGCTCCCGGTGCCGGGGTCCCGCTGCCTCCACCGGGTCAAGGCGTCCCGCCCGGTCTGCCGACGCTCTCGCCTCCGTCGTCCGGGGGCCGCTGATGCTCACCAGGCGGATCCGGATCCAGGTCATCGCGTTCGTGGTAGTCGCGCTGGCCGCGACTTCCTTCGTCGGCGCCAAATACGCCGGAATCGCGCGCCTTTTCGGGGCCGGGAGCTACACCGTGCACCTGGAACTCTCCGAAGGCGGTGGGATCTTCACCAACGGCGAGGTCACCTATCGAGGCGTGGCGGTCGGGCGGATCGGCCAGCTACGCCTCACCGAACACGGCATGGAAGCGGATCTGCTGCTGGACACCTCCGCGCCGCAGATCCCTGCGAACGCCCGCGCGATCGTCGCGAACCGCTCCGCCGTCGGCGAGCAATATGTCGACCTGCAACCGTCCGGCGACCAGGGTCCGTATCTGGAGGACGGAAGCGTCCTCCCGCGCAGCTCTACTGCCCTGCCGTTGCCGGTGCAGACCTTCCTGTCCGATGTCGACGCCCTGACCGCCTCGGTGCCGACCGAGGACCTGCGCACCGTGGTGAACGAACTGGACAACGCCCTGCAAGGCAGCGGCCCCGACCTGCAGTTGCTGATGGACACCGCGAGGTCCTTCACCGACTCCGCGTCCGCCCATCTGCCTCAGACCACAAAACTCCTCGACGACGGCTCGACGGTGCTGAAAACGCAAGCCGCGTCCTCGACGGCGTGGCGCGATTTCAGCCGCGACGCCCGCCTGTTCGCCTCGCAACTGGCTTCCTCGGACGGGGACCTGCGCCAGCTGATCGCCACCGCCCCACCGGCTGCTTCCCAAGTGACCGGCTTGCTGCGCGACAACAGCCCCGGCCTGCCCATCCTGATGGCCAACCTCCTGACGACGGCGGACGTCTTCAGCGCCCGCACCGACGGCCTGGAGCAACTGCTGGTCACCCTGCCGAAAACGGTGGCCGCGACGTCGTCCTCCATCACCCCCGACACCGGACGGCTGTCGCTGGCCCTGACGTTCTTCGACCCGCCGCCGTGCCGGAGAGGTTACGAGAGCACGAAAATCCGGAGCAGCGCGGAACTGCCGGTGCTCCCCTTCAACACCTCCGCGGCCTGCACCCTGCCCGCCGGAGACCCGTCCTCGGTACGCGGCTCCCAACACGCTCCGCACCCCGGGGTCCCGGAGCCCGCCCGCCCCGGCGGCCTTCCGGCGGTGGCCGGTGGGCTTCCGACTTCGACTGATCTGGAGGAGATGCTGTGGCTACGCCGGGGAAACTGAGACTTTCTCCTTCCAGCGGCGACGCGTCGCTCCCGGACGCTGCGTCTGATGCCTCGGGGGTCGCCTCCACTACTCCGCTCACTGACTCTCCGCCTGCCTCCGCCTCCCCGACCACGACCGTTTCTCGCCGCACCCTGACATGGGCAGCCGGAATCGCCCTGACCGCGGCAGCCGCTTTCGCCGCCTGGTCAGCTTGGTCGTGGCACGCCGCCGCTCTCTCCACCGCGGGCGCGACCAGAGACGAGGCCGTCACCGCAGGCCGCGCCCTGATCGCCACCGTCACCACCTTCGACCCCCAGCACCGAGACCAAGCCCTAGCCCACTGGCAATCCGCGACGACGGGCGCTCTCCAGACGTCCCTGCCCAGCGCCGTCCCACCGGACGGCTCCGCCACCACCGGCCGTGTCCTGGACGCCGGACTCTCCGACCTGGACGCCGAAGCCGGTACCGCGAAACTCCTCGCGTCGGTGGAAATCACCGTCACCGGAGAGGGGGCCACACAGCCGATCCGCCGCACCCGCTTGGCAGCGACGATGACCCGCACGTCCTCCGGCTGGAAACTCAGCACCCTGGAGCAGTTGGGGGTGGCGGGGTCGTGAAGCTCTCCCTGCGCAGGTCTCGCCCAGG
Source organism: Amycolatopsis sp. AA4 (assembly GCF_002796545.1). GTDB lineage: Bacteria > Actinomycetota > Actinomycetes > Mycobacteriales > Pseudonocardiaceae > Amycolatopsis. The sequence continues at coordinate 1,519,829 of NZ_CP024894.1, read as the reverse complement.
CACTCAGCCCGCCGATTCCGTGGCCGCCGCGACCGGGTCCGCGCGCTCGCCCGTCCTCGCGGCCGAACCGCCAGCAACCCCGTCCCCCGCCGACCCAGCTCCACACCCGCCGACAACTTCCTCGCCCGGCAACTCAACTTCACACCCACCAACAACCACCTCCACCGCCGACACCGATCCCGCCCAAACTCCCGTCGCCCCGGACCGTGACGGCATGGAGCCAACTCCCGGCCATCCCTACCGCCTCCCCGCGCTCCTCCTCGCCCTGACCGTCCTCCTCGCCACCGTCGGCGTCTGGTGCACCGTCGAAGCCCGCTCCACCAGCGCGTCCGCCGCCGCGTCGAACCACGCGCTGACCGATCAACCCGCCACCGCCGAAGTCACCTCCGCCCTCAGCCTCACCCTCAACAAGATCTTCTCCTACACCTACGACAAAACCGACGTCACCGAGAACGCCGCGGCCACCCTGCTCCGCGGCCACGCCCGAGATTCCTACGAAAAACTCTTCGCCCAAGTCCGCACGATGGCCCCCAGCCAGCGACTGACCCTCACCTCCCGCGTCTCCGCCACCGCCGTACAGCAGCTCACCACCGACCACGCACAGTTGCTCGTATTCCTGGACCAGTCCGCCACCAGAGGGAATTCCGCCACTCCTGAGACCGCCGCGGCGCAACTGGCCGTCACTGCGGAGCGGATTGACGGAAAATGGTTCGTCACCGATCTCGCGCCCCGATGAAATTCTGTTTCCTCACCGCCGAAGGAGTACCGTCATGCCCATTTCCCGGATCGCCCGAACCGGCGCGGTCGCAGCGGCCGCCGCGACCGCGGTCAGCCTCGCCTCCGCCGTTCCCGCGTCCGCCACCGAAATACCCATTCCGATCTCCTATTCGGTCACGGGCAGCACGGTCGTCAAGAAGACCGGCAGCACCCTCGACCTCGGCCCTGGAAGTCTCGCCGGAAATCTCCTGGTCGACGATCAAACCGGAGCCGTCGGCCTCAACGCCAATCTGCAATTGCCGCCGGCTACGGCGCACATTTCACTGCTCGCCGGCGGATTCAAGATCAAGGCGAAGGTCACCGTCACCCCGACCGCACCCGCGACCGGCACCCTCGCGGGCGGCACCCTGACCACCCACGAGACCGCGAACATGGAGATCAGCGACATCTGGGCGGGCCCGATCGTGCCGATCTTCCCGGTGCCGACCGTGCCCGGCAGCTGCACGACCGTCAAGCCGATCGACCTGACCCTGAGCGCGGCGAACGTCGACATCACCAAGCCGATCACGCTCACCGGCAATTACACCATTCCCGACTTCAAGAACTGCTTCATCGCCGATCTCGCACTCGGCGCACTGGTGTCCGGACCGGACAACACGATCTCGCTGACCTTGACGTCCAAGAACTGATCAACCACGCGAAAACGGAGTGCCGGAAACTGTTCCGGCACTCCGTTTTCGCATACCTGGATTCTGGCGCATTATCAGGATCTCACGATACGCCGATACTGTTTAAGCGGGCGATGACAAAAGAATCGGTCCAGTCGCCAACCGACGAAACAGACGCGGACCAGGGTTGTTGCCGACTGAACTCGCGGGTAACCTTGGGCTCGCGGCCGGTATTGCCCACCGAGCCGATCCCCGTTCCCGAAAACCTGGTCCGGAACGGAATCCGCGGAAACCTCCGTCCCCACTGCGCAGGGTCGCCGCGAAAACTGCAGTCCGATCTAAGGAGAATGGTATGCCCCGGCTCAGCAGACTGTCCACGGGCGTGGTGACCGGCGTCGCCGTAGGCGCGATCGCGGTCCTGACCGCAGGAACGGCCTCGGCCGCCACCGCGACCTACCAGGCCGGCCCCGCGAACTACAGCTGCACGTTCCCGGCCATCCCGCCGCAGAACGTCGCGGTCACCGCTCAGTTCGACGGCCCGGACACGATCCCCGTCAACGGCACCACGACGCCGTCCAACGTTTCCGGCACCGCGACCATCACCGCGCTGGTCCACGCGCTGCTCACCGCCGCCGGGTACGACGGAATCCGCGGCACCGCCGACGTCCCGATCACCGTCGACAACGGTTCGCTCTCCCCGTCGGACGCCTCCGGCCTGCAGATCCCGGAACAGATCTACCCGGCAGGCGGCCCGATCACGGTGAACATCGCCCAGACGTCGACGTCGTCGATCCCGACCTACACCGCCCCGAGCGCCCCCGGCACGGTGACCTTCGGCCTCGACACGACGCTCACCGCGCAGCTCGAATTCCACAAGCCGTCGGACAACAGCTGGACCCCGTGGACCATGACGTGCACCGCTCCGTCGGGCACCAGCTTCAGCCCGTCGGGCACCATTTCCTGACTCCTGGCTGGCGGAGGGGCGGCTGCTTGCCGCCCCTCCGTTGTCGTGCACGAGGAACTCTCGCGTACGGCCAGGCGAAACGCCCCTGTCGACACTCACGAGCCATCGCCCGGCTACCGCGGCGAACACCGATGCCGTGACAATTCCGTTTCCCGACAAGGGAACCTCAACACCCGCATTCCGGTTCCAGCATCCCCGAATCCGGAATACGACGGGCGCGAGAACCGGCGGCAGCAAAGCCGACAGGGCACCGACCGATCAGTGACCACAGAATGAACTCATAACCCGCCGACGCTCCAGCAACCGGCCCGCACACCGGCAACATCAATGCCGACAAGGCACCGACCGATCAGTGATCACCAAATTGAACTCATAACCCGCCGACGCCCCGGTGACCGGCCCGCACACCGGCGGCCTGGGCACGGTCGCCTGACTGTAAGTATTATTGCCCCAAGCAACCAGCGACCCGTCCGCCTTGACCGCCAGATTGTGGTTCCACCCCGCGTCGATCGCGACGACCCCGCTCTTGGCCGCCGCGGGCACCTCGGTCTGGCCGTCGTTGTCGTGCCCCCAAGCGATTACCCCGCCGTTTTTCAGCGCGAGGGCGTGCTCGTATCCGGCCGAAATCGCCGTCACCCCGGACTGCGCCGCCGCAGGAACCGTCGTCTGCCCATACGTGTTGCTACCCCACGCAAGCACGGCACCATTCTTCAACACCAAGCTGTAGTCGCCACCCGCCGAGATCGCGCTTACGCCGGACTGCGCGAAGTCCGGCACGTCCGTCCGGCTGCCCCAGCTCACCACCTGGCCGTTCGACAACAACGCGAGATTGTGCACCGCACTGGTCGCGATCGCTATGACCCCGCTGGACACCGATGCCGGGAGTTCCGTTTGGCCGTACCAGTCGTTCCCCCACGCGTACACTTTGCCGTTCTTGAGGCCAAGCCCGTGGGTCCAACCAGCGGCGATTTGGGCGGTGCCGGACGACAGGTCGGCGGGCACCTCGCTTTCGCCGAAGTTGTTGTCGCCCCACGCGAGCACGGCGCCGTTCTTGAGCGCCAGCCCGAACAGTCCCCCTGCCGACACCACGGACAGACCCGAGGTAAGCGCCGGCGGCACCGGCGACGGCATGCCCCGGGTCCCCCACTCGTACAAGCCCCCGGCTGCCGTCAACTGCGGCACGCTCGCCGCACCAGCCGCACTGCCCGCCTCTCGCGGCAACTCCCCCGCTTTTGGCGGCAGCGAATTCCCCGCGACGGCCGGACAACTCGCCGCGCCCCCCACGACGACCGCGGCGACCACCGCCGCGACCTTGCCCCATCGCCGGTGTCCGGCCGCCATCGCAGCTCCTTCCTCCGAACGTCCTGCAGCGATGTTCCCAGCTTCGCGACCCCTGCGGCTAAGGCGCGGATTCTTTGTCAGAATCCGATGAAAAACTCGCTCCAAACTAGCCCGCAAACATAAGAAAACCCTTTCACACCAAGGTAAATCCACTGCCCCGCACCAATGCTTGCGCACCCGCGAAACCCGCCGGTAACTTCACTCGGAACCCATTTTCCGGACCGCCGGGCGAGGAGGCGCACGATGCCCGAATCACGCGGACGCTCCGCCCGTCGCCGTCCGGCTTTCGCAGCCCTCGCAATCCTCGGTGCCCTGTCGATCGGCACCGGCGCACTCACCGGCGTCAGCTCCGCGTCGACCGAAACGCCCACCCCCACCGCTCCGCCGCCATTGTCGGCGGGCGAACAACAGGTCAGCAAGGACCTCGTCCTCGATTGCCCGTTCGCCGCCCCCGCTGGCCCCCAGCAGATCACCCTCACGACCTCCGCGACCGTCCCCGCGACGGTTCAAGTCGGTTCCGGGCTGAAATTCAGTTCCCTGACCGCGACTTTCACGCTTCCGCGCGCCGTCACCACCCAACTGGCGCCCGCCCCCGCGGACAGCCTCCGCGGCGGGCTGACCCTCGACCTGACCGCGCGTCAAGGCAGCAAAAGCACCGCGGTCCCGACACCGTTCACGATCGCCGAAACACCGTTGCCGCCAACCGGCGACGTCCGGCTCACCGCGACCGCGGACCTCCCGGAGCAGGCGATCACCGTGCCCGGCAAGGTCAGTTTCGACGTCGGAGCCCCGACCATCGCAGTGAAACCGGCTGCCGACGGCACCGTCGAGTCCGCCCCAGTCGCCTGCGCCCTTCTCCCGGACCAAACCACGACCTTGGCGTCGGTCATCGCCACCGGAGCGCCCACTGCCGTCCCGAGGCCAGACACGCCGAACGCTCCCGCGCCGCCACCGCCTGCAGCGCAGCCCAACACAGTTTCGCCGAAGAGCGACCCCGACTTCCCGCTGATCACCCCGCTCAACTACATCCAGGTCTCGGCGACTTCCTCGGTCTACCGCCTGGGCGCGACCGTCGCCAGCTCCCCGACCGGCGTGCTCAACGGAACCTGGACGATCCTGCTGGTCCCCCCGGATTACGTTCAGCACGACCCGAGCACGATCAGCGGAACTGTCGGCTTCCGCCCGACCACCGCGAGCTTCCTCGGCTTCGGCTTCGTGCCGGTGACCGCCACCGTCGAGTTCCTGCCCGTCGACTACCGCCACACCAAGCTGATCGAGTTCAACGGCAAGCTCGTCCTCACCGGTGACTTCCTGACCACGCACATCCAGGTCATGGCCCGGATGAGCAACGCGAAGGTCAACGGCGTCCCCCTGGACCTCGGCTCGGACTGCGTCACCGCCACCCCGATCACCCTCAACCTGTCCGGCAAATACAAGGCCACGACAGGCGGCATCCTCAGCACGGACCCGAATTCGCCCGACCCCGACTACCGCGGTTTCGCCTTGCCGCCCTTCGTCCACTGCGGCACCGCCGAACCGCTCAGCCCGCTGCTCACCGGCATGGCCTCGACCACGACGAACGTCAACCAAGCCAAGGTCGTCAACGTCAACTTCGCCGAATGCGCCTCGACCAAGTTCCCGGACCACACGAAGTGCCCGCCGATCCCGGACACGCCGTTCCCCCGCTGAATGCGACCACCATGCCCGGTTCAACCCTTGCTAGCGCCCAAAGACATGCCTTTCTTGGCGGCGGCCAAGGCGCTGTCTCCGACCACAAACCGCCCCTGCCCTCGGACGATGCAACTACTACTTAGCCCCCGCTCCGAAACCGACCGCACGGCACCGGGCCCAGTGCCGCCGCCGGTGACTCCTCATCGAGCAGAGTAGGAGCGCACAGCCGAACAGTCATCCACCTGACAAAGCTTGCAACACTGGCTCGACGCAGAACGTCGCCGACGATCGTCCCGGCACGACAAATTTCGGGCCAGCTCAGCAGCTCACTCACCTGAGCTCGGCTGGCGACCGCTCCCGCCGAGTGCGAAGCACCCTACTTTCCTCCGGACATGGCCATCTCGCAACAGCCCGAAGGGCGGCTGACACCAGGGACGTCGCCCACCTGGCACCGCAAACGTCGGCGTTCGCTGCGGCGCAAGTCCGATCCCCAACATTTGCCGCTCAACGGCGACTGCGCGAATCCTCGAGCGAACTCGGCCGACGACTGGCGGGCACCATGTTCGCCCCGGTGAGTGGCGGGGGCCAGGACAGTCCCGGACGCGGCCGGTCGTCCTCGGCCGCGCGCAGGACCAGTTCCATTTCGAACCGCGCCGCCGGATCGCGCAGAAGTTCGCCGAACGTTGCCTGCAATTGGCGCATGCGGTAGCGCACCGTCTGCGGATGGACTTGCAGGCGCTCGGCGATCTCGACCACGTTCGCCTGACTGTCGAGCCACGCGCGCAGCGTTTCGAGCAGACGCTCCTGCTGCTTGTCGGTCATGTTCGCCAAGGGGGCGAAAAGCCGGGTGCGGAGGAGTTCGGTCAGCGCACCGTCCGAATGCACGAGCAAGGCCGCGAGGTGATCCTCCGCGCGGAGCACCCGCCCACCAGGGATTCGCCCCCGATCGGCGAGAACCAGGGTCCGACGTGCCCAGCGCAGGGAATCGGCGAGGCAGGCCAGCGGCACACACGGCCCCACGGACAGCCGGCAGTTCGGCAGCGCCGCTTGAAGCGTCGCCAATCGGGCACCATTGACCGCGCCAGGCACGACGATGCACGGCTCGGCGGAGTCCAGCTCGGCCAGGATGTCCGAGTCCAACGTCGCGTGCCGGCGCGCTTTGCCGTTCAGTGGCGATTGGACGGCAATCGGCGACGCCTGCTCCGGCACCGCCCAACCGGTGAGTTGCGCCAGTTCCGCGATCGCCTTCGGCGGAGCGGCCGGGACCTCCAGCAGGACGCCGAGCAGCCGTCGCCGCCAAGTGTCCAAAGCGCCGGCCGTCCGGGCTTTCGCCTCTAAATAGCCATCCAGCGCGACCGACGCCAATTCGTCCATGAACGCCAACATCGCATCAGCCAGCTGCGACATCACCGCCGACGAAAGGCCAGCCCGCCGCCCGACGCGCATGATCCGGCGCCACGACACGCGCGCGCCGACCCGATAGGCCGACTGCAGGGTGTCGAGACTCCGCCCTTCCCGCATCTCGTTCTGCCCGAGCCGATGGTGCACCTCGTGCGACTGCTCTTTCGACGCCCGCGGATCGGCGATCTGCGCGACGAACAGCGTGATCGCGTACTCGACGCCCGCCCGGATCGATCTCCCGTACGGACCGTCGAGCGGCCGCGCGTAGGCAGGAATCGTCGCGCGGATCTCGTCGACGATCTCGGCGGACAGGCTCGCCAGCTCGGGCCGCAGGATCTCGGCGAGTTTGCGCGGCAGCGCAGCCGACGGCACAGCGTGATCGAGTCCCCGCTCCACCGACATCGCAGCTCCTTCGCTCCGCCCCGGTTCCCCGACCGCGCCGCGGCGCGCCCGGAGACCCCCGCATCCATTGAGGGGTGACATCCGGCACATCGAAAAACCAACGCCAAATGTGTCACGCCTCGCCGAAGAAACCGATTTCTTGTCACGTTCGTGACAAGTTCACGAGATCAGAGGGGCACATCGCGACAACACACCACCAGGCGCGCCACGCCGTGCGTACAAACGGGCGAACCTGGACGCGTGCCTTCAGCGGCGACCCGCCGGGCGGCGAAAACGACCACGGAGCGTCACGCGGCAGAACCCGCGGCCCTCTTGTAGCATGCACTTGATACAAGAGGGAGGGGTCCCCGATGCGACTCGACTCGGCGCTCGCCGTCGCGGGCATCACCGGCCTGTTCGGGCTGATCATCCTCGTCGCGTTGTGGCCAGGCGAGAAACAAGGCGCTCGGCTGCTCGCGAAATGGGGCGTGCGAAACCCGACCGCCGACCAGGTGCCGGTGGCCGTGCGCTATCTGCGCCGTCGGCGATTCTGGTATCCGTGGCTGTTCCTCGGCCTCCCGCTGATCCCGGGCGCGACGCGTCTCGTCGGCGAACGGACCGCGAACTCGCTCGTGTTCGTGGTGCTGCTCGGCGGGCTCGCCGCCGAGATCCTCGCCCAGCGTCCGTCGCGGGAACCCCGCAGGAAAGCCGTGCTGGCACCGCGCGGCGTGCTCGATTTCGCTCCGTTGTGGACGGTCGTCGTCTCCGGACTGGCCACCCTCGCCGCCGTCGTGCATCTCGCCGTTTCGCGGCAATGGAGTCCGCTCGCGGTGACGGTGGGTGCGGCCGCCGTGTCGTGGATCATCGTGCTCCTCGCGGTGCGGCGACCGGCAGCCGGCGACCCGGAAGTCGACCAGGCACTGCGCGTTCGCAGCGCCCGCGTCGCTCTCGGGCTCGGCACCGGAACGGCTGCCACGCTCGGCTGGACGGTCGACGACCTCGCCTCCTTCCTCGCGTTCGCGGCCACCGTCGCCGCGTTCCTCGCGATCGTCGGCCCGCCGCCGAAGCAGCGCGCGACAACCACGGCAGCGCGGTAGATGTCGCTGCGAGTGGTGGTCGACGCCGAAAGCGGAGTTCCGCCCTGGCGTCAGGTGCACGACCAGATAGTCCGCGCGATCACGACCGGCTCCCTTGCCCGGGACGCCCGCCTGCCGCCGATCCGTCAGCTTTCGAGGGACCTCGGGCTCGCCTCCGGGACCGTCGCCCGCGTGTACCGCGAGCTCGAGGCCGCCGGCTGGGTCACCACCGCACGAGCACGCGGCACCGTCGTGACCGGCCCGGCCGAGCGGCCGGATCCGGGCGCACTGCTTCGCGACGCGGCCGCCGAATACGCCCGGCACAGCCGGGAACTCGGGGTCGCGCAGGACGAAGCCGTCGACGCCGTGCGCGTGGCATTGGCGAGCCTGGACGCACCGTCGCGGTGAATCCCGCCGTTCGTCCGGCCGGCGCGGTTTTCGCCGTTCTGTGAACCGTCTTCCGCACGGTCTCGGGCCACCTCCTTCTTGCCCGTGCGTTCCCGTGGTCCACTCGCCGGACGAGGCGCGGAACTCGCCGCCTCGACGCGGAGGTTCAGCCCTCCATCAGCACCCTCCCCACCGCGGCCAGCACGGGTTCCAGCGCGGCGACTTCCGTGCCGACGCATTCCGTGATGCCCGCACCGACGACCTCCATTCCGGAAAGCCCGTCGATTGCTTCCACCAATTCGGCGATGGTGAGCCCGCCTGGCTCCGGATAATTCACTCCGGGGAACTCGGCGGGATCAAGAATGTCCAAGTCCACATGCAGATAAACGCGGTCGGCCCCGGCGGCGTTCAGCGTTCCGGCGACGTCGTCGGAACGCACGGCGAGACCGCCGGCAATGGCTTCCTCTTCCGCGGAATCCAGCGACCGGGCGCCGAACAGCACCGCCCGGCCCCGTTCGATCGCCGGGCTGGCGGCGAACTCCTCGTCGCCCTCGCCGAGCAGCGACCGCAGCACCATGCCGTGATACGCGCCCGAGGGCGAGGAATCCGCCGTGTTCAAGTCAGCGTGCGCGTCGAACCACGCGACGCCAAGCGTTGCGCCGTAACGGAAACGGGCGACGCCGACCGGGACCAGCTCGACGCCGCAGTCGCCGCCGATCGTGAGCACCGGGCCTTCCGGCGCTTCGAGCGCAGCGAGCTGCAGCTGCCGGTTCGCGCCCGTGAGCACGGAGCGGTTGGCTATCCCGGCGACGACGTCGGACGTCGCGGCGTCCTGACGTACGTGGTGCACCGGCTTGCCGAGCACGTGCCCGGCCAGTTCGGAAAGTGCGCGGCAGCCCTCGACCAGCCCCCTGGCCCGGGGACTGATCGCGCCCTGCCATTGCGGCACCGCGTTGATCAGCATGCCTCGACGCTAGCGCGAACACCCCGGAAAAAGCGAGCAATAAATAGCGCGAGGGGTCCCCTCGCTCCGTTTCGGAGCGAGGGGACCCCTCGCACGCTAAAAAGTGGCGCGAAAACCGGTTATTCGAGCACGATGAGAAGGTCTCCGCCCTCGACCTGCTGAACGGAGGTGATTGCCAGCCGACTGACTTTGCCCGCCGCCGAAGCGGTGATCGACGCTTCCATCTTCATGGCCTCGATCGTCGCCACGGTCGCTCCGGCCGCCACCTGGTCGCCCTCGGCCACCTGCAGCGTCACCACGCCCGCGAACGGCGCGGCGATCTGCTTCGGGTTGCCCTTCTCGGCCTTTTCGGTGGCCGGGATGTCCGAGGCGATCGACCGGTCCCGGATCTGGATCGGCCGCAGCTGGCCGTTGAGCGTGGACATGACGGTCCGCATGCCGCGTTCGTCGGCCTCGCCGATGGCCTCCAGCTCGATGAGCAGCCGGACGCCGGGTTCGAGGTCCACCGAGTACTCCTCGCCCGGGCGCAGACCGTAGAAGAAGTCCTTGCTCGGGAGCACGCTGGTGTCGCCGTAGGCTTCGCGGTGCGCGAGGAATTCCTTGGTGGGGCCGGGGAACAGCAGCCGGTTCAGCGCGCCGCGGCGGTTGTCGGCGAGTTCCTTGTGGTCCTCTTCGGACAGTTCGGCGACCGGTTTGGCCGCCGAACGGCCTTCGAGCGCCTTGGTGCGGAACGGCTCCGGCCAGCCGCCGGGCGGGTCGCCCAGCTCGCCGCGCAGGAAGCCGATCACCGAGTCGGGGATGTCGAACTTGTTCGGCTCCGCCTCGAAGTCCTCCGGGGAGACGCCGGCGCCGACCAGGTGCAGCGCGAGGTCGCCGACCACTTTGGACGAAGGCGTGACCTTGACGAGGTGGCCGAGGATCTTGTCCGCCGCGGCGTACATGGCCTCGATGTCCTCGAACCGGTCGCCGAGGCCCAGCGCGATCGCCTGCGTGCGCAGGTTGGAGAGCTGGCCGCCGGGGATCTCGTGGTCGTAGACGCGCCCGGTGGGCGACGCGAGACCGGCCTCGAACGGGGCGTAGATCTTGCGGACGCTCTCCCAGTACGGCTCCAGGTCGCCGATCGCGTGCAGGTCGAGGCCCGTGCTGCGGTCGGAGTGGTCAGTGGCCGCGACGATCGAGCCGAGCGACGGCTGCGACGTGGTGCCCGCCATCGACGACACGGCGCCGTCCACGGCGTCGGCGCCTGCCTGGATGGCGGCCAGGTAGGTGGCGAGCTGACCGCCGGCGGTGTCGTGCGTGTGGATGTGCACCGGCAGGTCGAATTCCTTGCGCAGCGCGGTCACCAGCCGGGCCGCGGCGGGCGCGCGGAGCAGGCCGGCCATGTCCTTGATGGCCAGGACGTGGGCCCCGGCTCCGACGATCTGCTCGGCGAGCTTGAGGTAGTAGTCGAGCGTGTAGAGCTTTTCGTTCGGATCGGACAGATCGGAGGTGTAGCAGAGCGCGACCTCGGCGACCGCGGTGCCGGTGGCGCGGACGGCTTCGATGGCAGGCCGCATCTGCTCGACGTCGTTGAGCGCGTCGAAGATGCGGAAGATGTCGATGCCGGTCGCGGTGGCCTCCTCGACGAAGGCCGTGGTGACCTCGGTCGGGTAAGGCGTGTAGCCCACGGTGTTGCGGCCGCGAAGAAGCATCTGCAGACAGATGTTCGGCACAGCCTTGCGCAGCTGCTCCAGCCGTTCCCACGGGTCCTCGGCGAGGAAGCGCAGCGCGACGTCGTAGGTCGCGCCGCCCCAGCACTCGAGGGACAGCAGCTGCGGGACAGTCGCGGCGACGACCGGCGCGACGGCGAGGAGATCCTTCGTCCGGACGCGGGTCGCGAGCAGCGACTGGTGCGCGTCGCGGAAGGTGGTGTCGGTGACGCCGAGCTGCGGGGTTTCTCGCAGCCAGCGCGCGAATCCCTCCGGACCGAGTTCGGTCAGCTTCTGCTTGGAGCCGTCCGGAGGAGTGAGATCCGCGGGCAGCTTCGGCAGCTTCGTCACGGCGTCGGGCGTGCGCGGACGCTCGCCGTTCGGCCGGTTCACCGTCTGGTCGGCGAGGTAGGTCAGCAGGCGCGTGCCGCGGTCGGCGGAGTGCCGCGCGGTCAGCAGGTGCGGCCGTTCCTCGATGAACGACGTGGTGACGTTGCCCTCGCGGAAGTCCGGGTCGTCCAGCACCGCCTGGAGGAACGGGATGTTCGTCGCCACGCCGCGGATCCGGAATTCGGCGACCGCGCGGCGGGCCCGGCCGACCGCGGTCCGGAAATCGCGGCCGCGGCAGGTCAGTTTCACCAGCAGCGAGTCGAAGTGGGCGCTGATCTCGGTGCCGGAGAACGCGGTCCCGCCGTCGAGCCGGATGCCCGAACCGCCCGGCGAGCGGTAGGCGCTGATCATGCCGATGTCCGGGCGGAAGCCGTTGGCCGGGTCCTCGGTCGTGATGCGGCACTGGAGCGCGGCCCCGCGCAGGTAGATCTTGTCCTGCGACAGGCCGAGGTCTGCGAGGGTCTCGCCGGAGGCGATCCGCAGCTGGGACTGCACGAGGTCGACGTCGGTGACCTCTTCGGTGACCGTGTGCTCGACCTGGATGCGCGGGTTCATCTCGATGAACACGTGCTTGCCCTCGCGGTCCAGCAGGAATTCGACCGTGCCCGCGTTGCGGTAGCCGATCTGCCGGGCGAATTTCACGGCGTCGGCGCAGATGCGGTCGCGCAGTTCGGGGTCGAGGTTCGGCGCGGGGGCCAGCTCGACGACCTTCTGGTGGCGGCGCTGCACGGAACAGTCGCGCTCGAAGAGGTGGATCACGTTGCCCTCGCCGTCGGCGAGGATCTGGACCTCGATGTGCCGCGGGTCGACCACGGCCTTCTCCAGGAACACGGTCGGGTCGCCGAACGCGGACTCGGCCTCGCGCGCGGCGGCCTCGATCGACTCGCGCAGCAAAGCCGGGTCCTCGACGCGGCGCATGCCCCGGCCGCCGCCGCCGGCGACCGCCTTGACGAACACCGGGAAGCCGAGTTCGTCGGCCGCCGCGACCAGTTCGTCGACGTTGCTGGACGGCTGCGACGAACCGAGCACCGGGACGCCGGCCTCGCGCGCCGCCTTGACCGCGCGCGCCTTGTTGCCGGTCAGCTCGAGGATTTCGGCGCTCGGGCCGACGAAGGTGATCCCCGCTTCTTCGCAGGCCATGGCCAGGTCGGGGTTCTCCGACAGGAAGCCGTAGCCCGGATAGACCGCGTCCGCGCCCGCCTTCTTGGCGGCCTTGACGATCTCCTCGACCGAGAGGTAAGCGCGGACCGGATGGCCCGGTTCGCCGATCTCGTAGGCCTCGTCGGCCTTCAGCCGGTGCAGCGAGTTGCGGTCTTCGTGCGGAAACACGGCGACTGTGCCCGCGCCCAGTTCGTAACCTGCGCGGAACGCCCGGATCGCGATTTCGCCGCGATTGGCCACCAGCACTTTGCGGAACATGCCCGGTCCTTCCCTTTTCGGATCGGTATCGAAGGCACGTTACCCGGTTTGTCCCGCGGTGCGGGAGCCGTAGTCCAGGTGATGGACATCATGCGCGCCGACCTGCACGCATGATGCTGCCCGACCTGCCCTGCCGCAACCGTCAGGGCGTTCCCGCAGGCAGTGTGCACAGGAGCCTATTCGCGGTTCCGGAGGGCACATTCTTGACCACGTTCTGCGTTGCGTCTTGGACAATTGCTTCGCTGACCGCATTGGGCGCGGCGTCGGGGTGCGCGGACCGGTAGAGAGTCACCGCACCCGCCGTCACCGCGGCGGCCATCGAGGTGCCGGACAGCGTCCCCGCATTCGCGGTACCGGCGATCGGCGCGGGGATGTCGACGCCCGGTGCGTACAGGTCGAGCGCCGTGCCGAAGTTCGAGAAGGGCGCGACCTGGTCCTGGACGTCCGTCGCACCCACGGTAAGTGCTTCTGGCACTCGCGCGGGCGAGGTTTGGCTGGCGTCAGTGCTTCCCTCCCCTGCCGGAACCACGATCGGCATCGCCGCAGCCACTCCCTTGACCGCGTCGTCGAGTTGCTCGTTCGGCACGCCGCCGATGCCGAGCACCGCGACCGCCGGTTGGTGTGCGTTCTGGGCTACCCAGTTCAGCCCGGCGATAATCGTGTCGGTCGCCCCACCGCCGGCCTGGTCGAGCACGCGGACCGGGAAGATCTGCGCGGCTTTGGCGACGCCGTAGCTGTGTCCCGCGACGATCCCCGCGACGCGAGTGCCGTGGCCGTTGGTGTCCGACGTGTCGGTGCCGGTGGTGAGGAAATCCTTGCCGGGCAGGACCCGCCCCTGCAGATCCGGATGTTTGGCGTCGACGCCGCTGTCGATCACGTAGACGGTGACTCCGGAGCCATCGGAGTCGTAGTGGTACTTCTGATCGAGGCCGGTTCGCTGGTCGATCCGGTCGAGGGCCCAGCTCGGCGGGTTGGCCTGAATCCCGCTCGCCGCCATCGCGGTCGGTTGCACTCCCGCTACCAGCAGAAATGTCAGAGTTGCCGAAAAAAGGCCACGCGCCGCTCGGTTCCGCATGCCTGCGTCGTATCCCGGTCGCCATCCAGCGGCAACTCGACGTCACACGATGGGCTGGTCCCTGTCCCGCGCCTGGCTGTGCTGAGGCACCAACCAGCGACTGGCAAGGAGACCGGGGCTGCCCCCTGTCGATGGTTCGTCGCTCCGTGGCGAACCGTTGTCCGTGGGGCGAGTCTGGCCGTCGAACGGCCAGTCGCTGATCGGCAGACCGGTCTCGCCACTGAACGGCTAAACACTGACCGACCGACGAGTTTCGCCGCCAAATGGCTAACCGCCGACCAATCGGCAAGTTTCGCCACCGAACGGCCCACCACTGACCAACCCGCAAGTTTCGCCGTTGAACGGCTAACCGCTGATCGGCCGACAGGTGTCGCCACTGAATGGCCAACCGCAGACCGGCCGACAGGTTTCGCCACCGAGCGGCCAGCCGTTGACTGGGTGACAGGGGTCGTCTCTGAGAGGCCAGCCGTTGACCGGGCGACAACTACTGCTGCTTCTCCTTCGTGGCGGGGACGTGCGCGCTCACCGACATCGTCGGCAGGTAGACCAGCGCGTCGAAGGCCTGCACGACGTCGACCTTCGTGAACATGTGCGCGTGCCGGATGCTGGACGGTCCGACTAGGCCTTGCGCTCGGTCTTGCCGCAAATCGACCACGCACGGTTCCGCGTCGGCCAAAACCGCTTCGGCGCTGCCCTCGGCGGGTGGTTCCAACTCCTGTGCGTAGACCCGGAACCCGAGACGTTCGCTCGCGTCCGGTTCGAGGCCGGTCGTCGTGCCGGTGCCCGCGGTCAGGCCGAGTGCGAAGTAGTCGTCGCCGAACTCCTCGGCGAGGTGGGTCCCTGCGGAAGGGAACGTCATGGTCGGCAATGCGGCGAACGGCACTCGCTGCAGGTGTCCGTTGTGGACCATCACGACGATCTTCTCGCCTTCGCCGTACACTTTGCGAAGCAGCTTCACGGTTGCGGCCATGTACGTGTCGCGCGACGACCCCTGGAGCGACGGTGCCGTTCCCGCCATCATCGCGCTCAGTTCGCGCAGGTACGTGTCGACGCGAAGCGCGCCGACCGCGTGGTGTTCGGCGATTGCGTATCGGGATGGCTCGCTCCGTTGCCGGTAAACTGGCGACAGGGAACGAAGGTGCGCGACGAGAGTCGTCAACGCAGCCGTGGCCGCGTCTCGCGCTGCGGCGTCCATTGCCGAATATCGGCCAGGCGCGACTGCGCTGCTGACCGCCGAGTACGGCTCGGATGCGGTGATCGCGGCGTCGACCAGCGGAAGCACCTCCGGGTCGACTTCCTCCACGAAGCCGCGGACGACCTGCAAGGCCGGTTGCGGCGAACCGCTCGAACTGGGCAGGTCGAGTCCGGAGAAGCGGACGCCGCCGTGGTCGCGCATCCACGTCAGCATTTCGTGCACCTCGACCGATTCGCCGAGGGAGAACGTGAATCCTTCTCGCGCGACCTCGGCGACCGTGCCGGGGCCGCCGTCCAGCCACTGCTGCACCAGGTCGCCCTCGGCGAATCCCGATTCGAAGCCGAGCACCGTGAACCCGTGGTCCTCGACGAGGCGGCGGAGCAACCGGGCGCGGAGTTCGCCGAACTCGCGGATGTGATGGTTGTTCTCGCCGATCGCGACGATGCGCGCGTCGCCGATCAGGCTGGTGATCGCGGCGACGTCGCCGTCCAGCGGCGAACGGGTGCTCAGCGGTGTCATACTGGGGACACTAACGCAACAGGGGTAGCAATTGGCAACCGAGTTACCGGGGACGAGC
Source organism: Amycolatopsis sp. AA4 (assembly GCF_002796545.1). Classification (GTDB taxonomy): domain Bacteria; phylum Actinomycetota; class Actinomycetes; order Mycobacteriales; family Pseudonocardiaceae; genus Amycolatopsis. The sequence continues at coordinate 1,503,915 of NZ_CP024894.1, read as the reverse complement.
CGGCCGGGCGGGCGCACCGAACGCACGCGCGTCGCCGTTTTGCGGGCGACGCTCGATCTGCTGGCGGAGGTCGGGTTCACCGAACTGACGGTCGAGGCCGTCGCCGAACGATCGGGCGTGCACAAGACGACGGTTTACCGTCGATGGGAGTCGCGCGAAGGACTGGTCGCGGCCGCGTTGAGGTTCGGCACTGCGGAACCGTGGAGTCCGGCGGACACCGGTTCGCTTGTTGCCGATTTGCGGCGAATGGCGTTGGACGTGGTGGACGCGTTGACCACCCCGGGGCACCGCGAGCTGCCGACGGCCGCGGTGCTGGCGGCGTTTCACTCGGAACGCGCGGCTGAAGCGTTGCGGGAGTTCTATCAGGACCGGCATGCCCGCGCCGCGGTGATCGTGGAGCGGGCGATCGCGCGCGGGGAGGTTCCGGCCGACACCGATCCGGACGAGGTGACGCGGACGGTGTGCGGGCCGGTGTTCTACCGGCTGTTCGTGTCGCGGGAACCGGTGACGGAGGAGACAGCCCGGGTCGCGGCGGAGGCTGGGGCCGCGGCGGCTCGGGCGGGGGTGCTGGGCAGGCGGTTGCCGGGGAATGGCGACGCGGGTTGATTTCGGGGTGCGGTGAGGGGCCTGTCGCCGGGAAACGGTGATGGGGCTGGGCGGTGGCTGATAGGAGTGGCTGGCTTTCGCCGCGGAACGGCGAATGCCAACTCGGGTCCGTGCTGGGCGGGCAGGTGCCGCTCAGCGGCGACGGGTCGGTTGGCGAGAGCTTTCGAACAGCCGTCAACACAGTGGCGAGGTCGAGTGTGCGGGCAGGCTGACCAGGTAGTCGCCGCTAGACGGCGACAGGCAGGGCCCCCACGAAGCCACGAAGCCACGAAGCCACGAAGCCACGAAGCCACGAAGCCACGAAGCCACGAAGCCACGAAGCCACGAAGCCACGAAGCCACGAAGCCACGAAGCCACGAAGCCACGAAGCCTAGCCCTCCAGCGCCAACCGGTACCGGACCTCCTCCAAGGTCACCGCGCCATCCGACATCGTCTCTACCTTCGTCTTTCCGTCCGTGACCCACCCAGCCCGTTCGTAGAACTTCCGGGCGCGGGTGTTCGTCGACAGCACCCACAGGGTCACCGTCTCGTATTGGGGCGTCAGGCGGCGCACGCATTCCTCGTGCAGGGCGCGGCCCAATCCCTGGCCCCACGCGGACGGGAGCAGGTAGATCGACGACAGTTCGCCCGTTTTCGGGGTGGCGTCGTCGTCCCGGCTGGGGCCGAAGACGGCGAAACCGGTGATTCCGTCGCCGGAGCTTGCCGTCAGGACGGTGTGCGGGCGGGAGGGGTCCGCCAGGCTCGAAGACCAGAAGTGTGTCCGCTTCTCGATCGACAAGGCGGACAGGAAAGCGTCCGGCAGCAAGCCTGCGTAGGCCGCTTGCCAGGAGCCGACGTGGACGGTTGCGATGGCTGCCGCGTCTTCGGGGGTCGCGGGGCGGATCACGTGGTCGGGCACCAAGTCCTCCAGTGGCTCGGCGAGGCGGCGATCGGGCAAGGGGCAGTTCAGCACAGAAGCCGCACAGCCCGCAGGCGATTTACCGGAGTGGCCACAAAGGACAGTCGGCGGGGAGAGTGTGTTCGGGCAAGGGTTCCGGGAGTTCGGGACATCACCGAGCCGGAGGCGGCGGTTCCTCGCCCGTCCAGCCGATAGCCTCCCGGGATCGGCGGGGGGGCAGGCCCCGCTTGTCCGTCATGCCCGTGCGCACCAGGAAATGGGACAATAGATGACCAACCCGTTGATCGCGCCGGTCAAGGAGACGTCGGCGATGGCCGGGGTTCCGTTGCTGGAGGACGCGACGGGCCTGAAGGACGCGATCGAGAGCAAGAACTGGGCGGCGGTCGCGATCGGGGCGGTGGGGACCGCGCTGGACGTGCTGACCGCGGTGATGGATCCGTTCGGCGCGATTTTCGCGGCGGGGGTCGGGTGGTTGATGGAGCATGTCGGGCCGTTGAAGGAGGCTCTCGACGCGCTGACCGGCAATGCGGACGAGATCAAGGCCCAGGCGGAGACGTGGACGAACGTCGCGAAGGAGCTTGAGGGCGTTTCGGCGGAGCTGACGGAGCTGGTCAAGAAGGACCTGCAGGACTGGCAGGGCGAGGCGGCCGATACCTACCGCAAGAAGGCCGAGGACACCTCTGCGCTGATCGCGAGTGCGCAGAAGGGCAGCGAGGGCGCGGCGAGCGGGGTGAAGACCGCGGGGGAGATCGTCGCGGCGGTGCGGTCGTTGGTGCGGGACACGATCGCCGACCTCATCGGGCATTTGATCTCGTGGGCGTTGCAGGTGGTGTTCACGCTCGGGATCGGGATGGCCTGGGTCGTGCCGCAGGTGATTTCCGCGGTGGCGAAGACGGCGTCGAAGATCTCGCAGGTCACGACGAAGCTGGTGAAGGCGCTCAAGGCGTTGATCCCGCTGCTGAAGAAGGCCGGGACGCTGTTCGGCGACGCCGGAAAAGCCTTGAAGGGCCTCAAGGGCGGCAAGACAGCCCCGGCGCACCCGCCCAAGGACATCAACGTCAAGCCCGCGAACAGCAACCGTTCTCACCCCGGCGGGGACGAGGGCACGCACACCTCCAGCGCCGGGGGCGGCGGCGGGCACCACGGCGATTCCGGCAGTACCCACCCGGGCGGCGATCACGAAAGCGGAGGGCCGGACGGCCCCACGTCGGTCTCCGGCAGTCCGAACAGGGGCGGGAACGGCGGCGGCAGCTCCCGGTCGCTGGACAAACAGGGCGAAAACTCGCGCGGTCTCGACAACATCTGCACCACCGGCGACCCGGTCGACGTCGCGAGCGGCCAGATGGTGATGGCCGAGACCGACGCGACCTTTCTCAGCGCGCTGCCGATGGTCTTCGAGCGCACGCATTTCTCGTCGTTCCGTGCGGGCGGCTGGCTCGGCCCGGCATGGGTGTCCACTTTGGACGAACGGGTCGAGGTGCACGACGACCAGGTGTGGTTCGCCGGCGCGGACGGGATCGTGCAGGTGTTCCCTCGGCCGCGCGGCGACCAGTGGGTGGCTGCCGAGCACGGGCCCGCGCGGTATCTCGCCGAGGAGCCCGGCGGCGGGTTCGTCCTCGAAGACCGCGAAGGCGAACGGGTCCTGACCTTCGAACGAGGCAACGGTCCGGTGCGGCCGATCCGGTCGATCAGCGGCCGCGGCAAGGAGTACATCCACTTCCAGCGCGACCGGCACGGCACGCCGATCGCGATGCGGCACAGCGGCGGCTACCTGATCCAGATCGCCACCGAAGGCGGGCTCGTGACCGGGCTGTCCACGGTGACCGGCGACGGGGTCGAGGTGCCGCTGGTCCGCTACGGCTACACCGACGGCAATCTGACCGAGATCGTCAACGAATCCGGGCTCCCGTTCCGCTACGCCTACGACAGCTCGGGCCGGATTGTCGAATGGACGGACCGCAACGGCGAGTGGTACCGCTTCCACTACGACCGCGAGGGCCGGGTCGTGCGCACCGAAGGCTCCGGCGACTGCCTCACCGTCACCATGGAATACGACCTGGCCGCGCGGATCACCCACGTCGTCGACTCGCTGGGCCGCCGCAGTGCCTACCGCCTGAACGAAACCGGCCGGGTCGTGCGCGAAGTCGACCCGACCGGCGCGGCGCGTTCCTACGAATGGGACGCGCTCGACCGGCTGGTCGGCGAAACCGACGAACTGGGCAGGCGGCGGGCCTACCGCTACGACGAGATGAACAACCTGGTCGCCCTCCGGCGGCCGGACGGCACGGAATTGACCATCGAGCGCGACGATTTCGGCCAGGCGGTCCGCATGGTCGAGGCGCCAGGCGTCGAAACCCGGTGGGAATACGACGAACGCGGCAACGTGACCCGCGTCGTCGAACCGGGCGGCGGGACCACCAGCTACACCTACGACGAGTGGGGACACATCGCGTCGGTGACCGATCCGAACGGCTCGACGCTGACCGTGGTGTCCGACGACGCGGGCAATCCGATCACCGTCACCGACGCCCGCGGCGCGACGACCGCCTACGCCTACGACTGCTTCGGCAGGCTCTCCGCGATCGTCGATCCGAACGGTGCGACCGAGGAATTCGGCTACACCATTGACGGCGCGCTCTCCTGGCATCGCCTGCCGGACGGATCGACCGAGGAATGGCGCTACGACGGCGAAGGCAACAACCGCCTGCACTCCGACGCCGCCTCGGCGATCACCCAGCGCGAGATGACCCACTTCGACCTGGTCTCGGCCGAGATCCGGCCGGACGGCACCCGGCTCGAGTACACCTACGACACCGAACTGCGGCTCACCGCGGTGACCAACGAACAGGGCCAGGTCTGGCGCTACGAGTACGACCTGGCCGGCAACCTCTCCCGCGAGACCGATTTCGGCGGCGCGTCCTCGTCCTACCGCTACAACGCCGCCGGCGAGCTGACCGAAATCCGCAACGCCGAAGGCGAGGTCATCACCCTGCGCCGCGACGTGCGGGGCAACCTCGTTGAAGAGATCGTCGAAGGACCGTCCGGGACTCTGCGCACCCGCTTCGAGTACGACGTCCTCGGCGAACTCATCGCTCTCGACGACGGGACGACCCGCATCGAGTACACCCGGGACGCGGCGAGCCGGATCGTCCGGGAAACGGTCAACGGGCGCACCGTCCGCTCCGAATTCGACTCCTCCGGCAACCAGATCCGGCGGCAAACGCCGTCCGGGGCGGAAAGCGTCTGGGAATACCGCGAAGCCAGCGTCCCGGCCGCGGTGCGCGCCGCGGGGCGGACCACCCGGTTCGAGTACGACCCGGCGGGCCGCGAAACCGTCCGCGTGTTCGGGCAGGACGCGGCGATTCTCCGCTCCTGGACCCCGGCGGGACGGCTCGCCCGGCAGGCGGTCCGGTCCGCGAACGGCGAATTCGGCCAGGACCGGCAGTACCACTACCGGCCCGACGGCCTCCCCGACCGGATCGACGACGGGACGGCCGGGTCGCGCTGGCTCGCGATGGACGTCCGCGGCCGGGTGATCTCGGTGCGCGCCCGGGGCTGGAACGAGCAGTACGCCTACGACCCGACCGGACGGCTCGTCGACGCCGACTGGCCCGCGCCCGAGGAAGAGGACAGGCGCGGCAGGCGGGCCGGACCCGCTTCGGTGATCACCGAGGCCGGCGGCGTCCGCTACACCTACGACCAGGCCGGCCGGATGCGCACCCGGCGGCACGAGGACGGGCGGACCTGGACCTACACCTGGGGTCCGCTCAACCGGCTCGTCGCGGTCGAGGTCCCGGACGGCACGCGGTGGCGCTACACCTACGACCCGCTCGGCCGCCGGATCCGCAAGGAGCATTTCGCCGCCGACGGGACGACGCTGCTCGAACGCGTCGACTTCGCGTGGGACGGCGAAACCCTGGCCGAGGCGACGACTTCCGGTCCGGCAGGCGCCGAAACCACGGTGTGGGACTACGAACCGGACAGCTTCGTGCCGCTGCTGCAGCGCCGGCGCACCGCTTCCGCGGACCAGCAACGCGTCGACGAACAGTTCTTCGCCATCGTGGCCGAACCGTCCGGCACGCCGACCGAACTGCTCGACGACCGCGGCGAGATCGCCTGGCAGGCCCGCAGCAGCTTGTTCGGCGTCGTGGTCGCCGAATCCGGCGGAACCGGGATCCCGCTCCGGTTCCAGGGCCAGTATTTCGACGAGGAAACCGGGCTGCACTACAACTTCCACCGGTACTACGACCCGGTGCTCGCCCGGTACCTCAGCCCGGACCCGCTCGGGCTCGGCGGCGGACTGGACCCGCACGCCTACGTCAGCAACCCGCACGTCTCGGTCGACCCGCTCGGTCTCGTCGGCGGGTCCTGCAACACGTCCCGCGGCCTCGGCGGCGGGCAGGGCCCCGGCGGCGGTTCACAGCGCGGCCGGAGCCGCCTGCGCTCCCCCAGCCCGGGCCCGAACGGGGAGCGGCGGGTGCGCTCCCCCGGCGGCCGGGTCTACCAGGAGGGGCCGCCGACCATCGCGGCCGGCGCGCGCAGGCGCGAGCACTACGGCTACAAGAACCTCTCGCACCGGCACTCCAAGATGCGGCCGCTGTTCGAGCAGCACGCCGTTTCGCCGCCGCCGCCGTTCCGCAGGCGCGGCGAGGACACGAAGTGGTACATGGACCCGAAGCGGCGCTACCAGACGTACGACTACCTGGGCAATCCCACCGGCATCGTCCGCGGCCACAGCAATGTCGTGATGGGCCACAACCCGTCGGCCGGAACCCACTTCAACCAGACCGGCATTCACCAGACTCCCGCGCAGAACTTCGCGCACAACTCCGACGTCCGGATCTTCAAGCACCTCGAACCGGCGAAAGCCTCCGCCGCGAGCGGATCCCAGGAGCCCAGGTTCAAGGCCCCGGACCCGTCGAACTCCAACCGGGTCTACTGGGACAAGAACCAGTCCGGCTACGTGGGCAATCCGGAGCACGACTGGGATCTGGTGCCGCCGAAACCGAGCCGGTCCTCAGGCGGCAGTTACGGCGGCGGGTCCGGCAGCTATGGCGGCAGCAGTTATGGCGGCAGCTACGGAGGCGGCAGCAGCCGCCGGAATCGCGGCTACGACTCCGACGACGACCTCTACGACGCCTGACCCGCCGAGAAAACCAGCAAAAAGGCGTGGCCCGGACTCCCGGGCCACGCCTCACCAGCGGAAGCCCGTCAGCTCTTCTCCAGGTACTCCGCCCGCTCGAGATCGACCACGTCGGCCACCATCTGCGCCAGACCCGGCAGCGACACCAGCTCCGGATCGCCCGTCACGAGTTCCTGGGCCTGCGCCCGCGCCTCGGTGATCAGGTCCTCGTCCCGCAGCAGCGACAACAGCTTCAGCCCGGACCGCTTGCCCGACTGAGCCGCGCCGAGAATGTCGCCCTCCCGGCGCAGTTCCAAGTCCAATCGGGACAGTTCGAACCCGTCCGTCGTGGACTCGACCGCGGCCAGCCGTTCGCGGGTGGACGTGCCGTCCAGGGTTTCCGTGACCAGCAAGCACAATCCGGGCACACTCCCCCGTCCGACGCGGCCGCGCAGCTGGTGCAGCTGGCTCACGCCGAAGCGGTCGGCGTCGAGGATGACCATCGCCGTCGCGTTGGGGACGTTCACGCCGACCTCGACCACCGTCGTCGCGACCAGGACCTCGACCTTCCCCGCGCCGAACGCCTGCATGACGGCGTCCTTCTCGTCGGTCGGCATCCGGCCGTGCAGGGCGGCGATCTTCAAGCCCTTCAACGCGCCGTTGGCGAGGTCCGGCGCGACGTCCAGCACCGCGAGCGGCGGGCGTTTGTCGCTCTTGTCCGACGGCGGTTCGTCGCCGATCCGCGGGCACACGACGTACGCCTGGTGCCCCTTGCCGACTTCCTCGCTGACCCGCTGCCACACCCGGTCGAACCACGCCGGTTTCTCCGCGACCGGCACGACCGTCGTCTTGATCGGCGAGCGGCCGACCGGCATTTCGCGCAGCGCCGAGATTTCCAGGTCGCCGTAGACCGTCATGGCGACCGTGCGCGGGATCGGCGTCGCCGTCATGACCAGCACGTGCGGGCTCGTCGAATCGGCCCCGCGCGAGCGCAGCGCGTCCCGTTGCTCGACGCCGAACCGGTGCTGCTCGTCCACGACCACGAGCCCGAGATCGGCGAACTGCACGGTGTCCTGGATCAGCGCATGCGTGCCGACGACGATGCCCGCCTCGCCGCTTACCGTCTCCAGCAACGCTTTCTTGCGTTCCTTCGCGCCCATCGACCCGGTGAGCAGCGTGATCCGGGTGGCGTTCTCGGCCGCGCCCAGTTCGCCCGCCCTCCCGAGGTCGCCGAGCATTTCGCGCAACGAACGCGCGTGCTGCGCGGCCAGCACCTCGGTGGGCGCGAGCATCGCCGCCTGCCGCCCGGAATCGACGACCTGCAGCATCGCCCGCAGCGCGACCACCGTCTTGCCGGACCCGACCTCGCCCTGCAGCAGCCGGTTCATCGGATGCTCGGTCGACAGGTCGGCCGCGATCTCGTCGCCGATCGCGCGCTGGCCCGCGGTGAGGTCGAACGGCAGCCGCTTGTCGAACGCGTCGAGCAGGCCGCCGTCGACGTGCGGGCTCGCCTTCGCCGGACGCGACACCGCGGAATGCCTGCGCTGCGCGAAAATCAGCTGCACGGCCATCGCTTCGTCCCACTTGAGCCGGTGCCGCGACGACTCCAGGTGCGCCCAGTCCTCCGGACGGTGGATGCCGCGCAGCGCGCGCTCGAGGCCGGGCAACCCGTGCCGCTTGCGCAGGTCCTCCGGCATCGGGTCCTCGCCGACCTCCAGCACGTCCAGCACCTGCCGCACGCATTTGGCGATCGACCACGTCGGCATGCCTTGCGCCGCCGGGTAAACCGGGATGATCTCGGCGAGGAAGTTGTCGACCGCCTCGGCCTCGCGTTCGGCGTCGAGGAGTTCGTACTCCGGATTGGCCAGCTGCAGCGTGTCCCGGAACGCGGTGACCTTGCCCGCGAACAGCCCGGTTTTGCCGGGGGCCAGCTCCTTCTCTCGCCACGCCTGGTTGAAGAACGCGCACGCGAGCCGTCGCTTGCCGTCGGTGATCACCATGTCGAGGATGGTGCCGTTGCGGGATTTCATCCGGCGCTTGCTGATCTTCTCGATCCGCGCCAGCACGGTCGCGTGCTCGCCCAGCTCCAGCCCGGCGATGTCGGTCAGTTCGCCGCGCTCGGCGTAGCGGCGCGGATAGTGGCGCAGCAGATCGGAAACCGTCTCGATGTCGAGCGCGGTCGACAGCGCCTTCGCCGTTTTCGCGCCCAGCAGCAGCGGGAGCTTGTCGCGAAGCCCGGCCATGATTATTCGACCCCCATCAGCAGCACAGCGTCGCTTTGCCCGCCCGCGTAACTCGTCAACTCCACCTCGGGGTGCTCCAGCCGCAGTTGTTCGGCGAGTTCGGCGGCCACCCTCGGCGGAGCGTCCGCCCCGCTCAGGACGGTGACCAGCTCGCCGCCGAGCGCCAGCATCCGGTTCAGCACGCTGACCGCCGCGGCGACGAGATTCGTCGCCGACGCCGGAGCGGGCTCGATGAGCACCACCTCGTCGTCGACCAGGCCGATCACGTCGCCGGACTGGGCCCGGCCCACCCAGGTTAGCGACTCCTCGTGCGCGATCCGCAGCTCGCCACGCCTCGTCGCGCCCGCCGCCTCGGCCATCGCGACGACGTCGTCGTTGACCCGGCGCTCCCCGTCGTGCACCGCGAGCGCGGCCAGCACCTGCACCGGCGACGCGCACGGGATCACCACGACGTCGCGCTCGCCCGCCATCGGATGCCCGGCCGCGGCGTCGGCGGCCGCGGTGAGATCGGGGCCGCCCGGCAGCACGCTCAGATGCTGTCCGGCCGCCTCGTTGAACAGTCCGATCATGTCCTCGACGCTGGGAAGCTCGCCGTCCGGCACCGCCAGCACCGCGACGCCCTCGGCCCGCAGCAGTTCGGCGAGGCCGCCGCCGCGCACCACCGCGACCACGGACCGGTCGAGGCCGCCACCCGGTTCGATCGGCGTCGGCGTGAGCAGCGGTTCGACCCGGATCTTCCGCGGCCTGCCCAGCTGCAGCCCGGCTTCGATGGCCGCGCCGATGTCCGCGCAATGGACGTGCACCGCGTGGCTGCCAGAACCGTCTCCGGCCACGGTCACGCTGTCGCCGAAGCCGCTCAGTTCCTTCCGCAACGCGGGCAGCCGGGCCTCGTCGACCTCGTCCAGCAAGTACATGACCTCCCACGCGTACGGCGCCTGCTCCGGCAGCGAAGCGACCGCCTTCAGGTCGTGCCCGGGATCCACCGGTTCGCCGGTGATCACTCCGGCCAGCGCGTCGAGCACCGCGACCAGACCGCGGCCCCCGGCGTCCACAACCCCGGCCTTGGCCAGCGCGGGCAGCTGCTTGGGCGTCTCCTCCAAGGCCGCCGCGGCCACGGTGACGACCTCGCGCGCGACCTCGGGCAACGTCCGCGTCGAACCTCGGACGGCGGCGGCCACGGCGTGCAGGACGGTCAGCATCGTCCCGGCGACCGGCCTGCTGACCGCGCCCGTGGCGGCCTGGTCCGCCTGCCCGAGCGCGGCGGCGAGACCGGCTCCGTCGAGGTCCCCGCCGGTGGCCGCCCAATCGGCCATCCCCCGCATGACCTGGGAAAGGATCACGCCCGAGTTGCCCCGCGCGTGCGCCACCGCCCCGCGCGCCAGTACCGCCAGCGCCTCGGCCGCGCCGTCCGGTTCCGCCGCGGCGAGGGCCTCGTGCGCGCCAGTCATCGTGTACAGCAGGTTGGAGCCGGTGTCGGAGTCCGCGACCGGGTAGACGTTGATGCCGTCGATGGCCGTGCGCAGCCTGTCCAAGCTGCGCACAGAAGCCGCCGCCCAGCCCGACACCGCCGCCGCGTCCAGCACCCGCACCCCGTAACCTCCTAGCCGGTCCCCGCGAGGGTAACGACCCCGCGGCAAGGCCCCCGAGACCACTCGTTACTATGGTCGAGTTGCCCGGCACGTTCGGGCGCGCATTCTTTGTCCCATATCCAGAGGAGTTCGACGTGGCTGCCGTGTGCGACGTCTGTGGCAAGGGACCCGGCTTCGGCAAGTCGGTCTCGCACTCCCACCGGCGTACCAACCGCCGGTGGAACCCGAACATCCAGGTTGTGCACGCGAAGGTCGGCGTGTCCCAGCGCAAGCGGCTCAACGCCTGCACCTCGTGCATCAAGGCTGGCAAGGTCGTCCGCGGGTAGCGACGGAAAACGAAGGGTGGCGAGTGCTCGCGGAGAGCGCTCGCCATTTTCGTTTTCCGGGTGTCTTCCGGGGGTCGAACCCCCGGGCCCCCGCCAGGGGGCAAGCCCCCTGGACCCCCGCGTGGGTCGCCTTCGGTTTGAGGCTTGCGGAGGGCGGTACGTGAGGGGAACCCTCAGTGAACTGGGCCCCGGAAGTTGGACTGGTTATGTAGAGGTTAGGCGGCGAGGGTCTGGGCCCGGTATTCGGCCGGGCTCAGGCCTTGGAGCGTGGTGGAGATGCGGGTGGTGTTGTACCAGTCGATGTAGTCGTGCAGTGCCGTGATGAACGTGTCGACGGTGTCGAACTTGGTGTGGTGGAAGAGTTCTTCTTTGAGGTGGCCGAAGAAGTTCTCGGCGACGGCGTTGTCCAGGCAGGTGGCTCGCCGGGACATCGACTGGGTCAGGCCGGCGTCGGCGAGCAGGGAGCGCCAGGAGGCGTGCCGGTACTGGAAGCCCTGGTCGGAGTGCACCAGCGGGCGGGCTCCGGCGGGCAGGGTCGCGATCGCGGCGCGCAGCGAGGAGTTCGTCAGCTCCAGCGTCGGGGACGGCCCGCAGGCGTAGGCGATCACGGACCGGTCGAACAGGTCGATCACGGGCGAGAGGTAGACCTTGCGGTCGCCGATGCGGAACTCGGTCACGTCGGTGACCCATTTGGTGTCCGGGGCCTCGGCGCCGAACTCGCGGTTGAGCAGGTTCTCGGCGGCCGTGCCGGGCCGGCCGGGCCAGGACCGGCGCCGGCGCGGCCGCCGGACCTGGCAGACCAGGCCGAGGGCGTTCATCAGCGCGAGCACGGTTTTCTTCGCCACCCGCCAGCCGGCGCGGGCCAGGACCGTGTGGATCCGCCGGTGCCCGTAGCGGCCGCGGGCGGCCTCGAACGCCTCGGCGATCGCGGCCTTGAGCCCGGCGTGCGGGTCGGGCCGGTCGGGCCGGGCCTGGTGGTAGAAGAACGTCGACCGGGCCAGGCCCGCGACCGCCAGCAGCACCGGCAGCGGATAGTCGGCCTTGAGGGCGGCGACGGCCTGGGTTTTCACCCTCGCCCCTGCTCCCTCAAGGCCCGCAATTTTTTTAGGTAGGCGTTCTCCGCCGACAGCCGCAGGTTCTCCGCCCGCAACCGCTCCAGCTCGCCGGGACCCGGCGAGTCCGCGACACCGGGCGGACGGCCTTTCGGCTTGGGCCGCAACGCGTCCTCTCCCTCGCGCCGATACGCCCGCGCCCAGTTCTCCACGAGTTTGGGCGAGGACAGCCCGTGCTCGCGCGCCAGCTCGGCCGCGGTCGCCTCGCCGCCGACATACCGGCGCACGACCTCCAGCTTGAACTCGAACGCGAACGACCGCCTGCCTGGCTTGTCCATCAGCGCTCCCGCGCTCCGCAGCCTCCAACGATCACGCAAGCGTCGCACGGCACCCGCCGACACCCCCAACCGGGACGCCACGGCCTTCGCGCCATACCCGTCCTCGAACAACGCAACAGCGGACGCCCGCTGCCACTCAGACAACGAACTGCGTGGATGCAACGAACCACTCCCCGGACAGCTGGAACTGGATTCCCAGTCCAACTTCCGGGGCGCAGTTCACAGGGACTCTGAGTCCCTCAGGGTTCCCCTCACGTACTTGAAGCTCCGGGGCGAGCGCGGGTTGCATTCGCCCCTTTTTCGTCACCGCAGGAAGTTCGCCAGCACCTCTCGCAGGGTCTCCGGCGCGTTCAGCACCCCGTGGTCCTGCCCCGGGATCTCCTCCCACCGCCCGTGCGCGACCGCGTCCGCGACGGCCTTCGCGGACGTCGTCATCCACGCCTCCCCCGCGCCGCCCGACAGGGACAGCACCGGGACGGTGATCGCGGCCAGCCGGTCCGTCGGCAGGTGGTTGCCGCGGCCGCAGACGGTCAGGTCGTACGGCAGCGTGTGCGCCAAGCCGACGAACCAGCCCCACACGGGGGCGGCCTTCATCGAGTCCACGATCTCCGCCGGGGTGCCGGTGCCCTCGACCAGGAACAGCTCGACCGCGCCGTCCCGGTCGCCGTCGGCCAGCCGGGCGCTCACCCGGTCCACCAGGTCTTCGGCGGGACGCGGCCGGTCGTCGCCGACGAACGGCGGTTCGTACACCGCGACCTTCGTGATCGGCAGGCCGCGCGCCGCCGCTTCGAGGGCCAGGATCGCGCCGGACGAGTGGCCGAACACCGCGGCCGAGCCGCCGACGGCCTCGATCAGCACCTCGAGGTCGTCGATCTCGCGCTCGACGGCGTAGACCTGCGCGTCGCCGCTGTCGCCGCGGCCTCGCCGGTCGTAGGCGATCGCGGTGAAGCCGGCGTCGGCCAGCACGGCGGCGAGCCCGGCGACGGTCGTCCGGTCGTTCACCGCGCCGCCGACGAGCAGCACCGGCGAACCCGAGCCGTAGGTGTCGAAGGCGATCGGGGTGCCGTCGGCGGACGTGACGGTGGCGGTCATGGCTTTCCTCCAGGGGTTCAGTCGTTGCTTACCCTGGTGGTCGGAGCCGGACGCCGGAACTGGACACGCCGCGTCAGGGAAGTTTCCAGTCGAGCGGTTCCGCGCCCTGCTGGACCAGAAGCTGGTTCGCCCGGCTGAACGGACGCGACCCGAAGAAGCCGTTGCGCGCCGACAGCGGGCTCGGGTGCGCCGATTCGATGCACGGCACGTCGCCCAGCATCGGCCGCAGGTTCCGCGCGTTGCGGCCCCACAGGATCGCCACCAGCGGTCCGCCGCGCGCGGCGAGCGCCTTGATCGCCTGCTCGGTGACCTGCTCCCAGCCCTTGCCCTGGTGCGAGTTGGACTTGTACGGCTGCACGGTGAGCGACCTGTTCAGCAGCAGCACGCCCTGCTCCGCCCACGGGGTCAGGTCGCCGTTGGACGGGGTCGGATGGCCCAGGTCCTCGCAGTACTCCTGGTAGATGTTGATCAGGCTCTTCGGGATCGGCCGCACGTCCGGGGCCACCGAGAAGCTCAGGCCGACCGCGTGCCCGGGAGTCGGGTACGGGTCCTGGCCGACGATCAGCACGCGGACGTCGTCGAACGGCTGCTTGAACGCGCGCAGCACGTGCTCGCCCGCGGGAAGATAGGTGCGGCCCGCGGCGATCTCGGCGCGGAGGAACTCCCCCATCGCGGCGACCTGCGCGGCCACTGGTTCAAGGGCTTTCGCCCAGCCGGCTTCGACGATTTCGTCCAGCGGTCGTCCAGTCACGGCCCGCGAGCCTAGCGCCACGTGCGCGGCGTCACTGTGGCGGGTCCAGCCTGCGCAACTCGGCCCGGAACCGGGCGCCGCGCCGGACATAGGAATCCACCACCGCGGCGATCTGGTCCTCCGAAAACGATTTGTTCGGCCGCGTTTTCGCCGGAACTCCCAGTGCGATCTCGCCGGTGCCGACCGTCGATTCGTACGACAGCACCGCGCCCGCGCCGACCATGCCGCCGTCCTCGATCACGCTTCCGTTCAGCACCACCGAACCGGACGCGATGAGGCAGCCGGTGCCGATCTTCGCGCCCTCGATGTGCACCGAATGCCCGACCGCCGACGACGGGCCCAGGATCGTCGGATGGCGCGCGGTGCAGTGGACGACGCAGCCGTCCTGCACGTTCGAACGTTCGCCGATCTCGATGTACCCGTGGTCGCCGCGCAGCACGGTCTGCGGCCAGACCGAGGCGCGCGCTCCGATCCGGACGTCGCCGATCACGGTGGCGTCGGGATGGACGTAGGCGTCCGGGTGGATGGTCGGGACCAGGTCGCCGAGCGCGTAGATGGCCAATGCCGCCTCCGGGTCAGTAGTCGGGCGCGAGATCCTTGCCGTAATACCGGCTTTCGGGCAGATCGCCGTAATAACCGAAAGCCGGGACCTCGACGTAGCCCGACGAACGGTAGAGGGCGATCGCCTCCGGCTGTTCGGTGCCCGTCTCCAGCACGACCCGGCGCCGTCCGGCGGCGACCGCGGTGCGTTCCAGTTCGGCGAGCATCGCGCGGGCGAACCCGCGGCCCCGCGCGGATTCGACCACGTACATCCGCTTCAGTTCGACGTCGCCGGGCCGGAACGTCGGCTCGGGACCGTCGTGCGCGCGCCACGCGCCGGACGCCACCGGCACGTCGTCCAGGTACCCGACCAAGAACAGGCCCCGCGGCGGCGCGAACTCCGCGGGGTCCATCGGGGTCTCGTCCTCGGAGCCGTAGCGGCGCACGTACTCCAGTTGCACCTCGGCCATCAGCTTGGCGGCGTCGGGGTGGTCGAAGGCGACGGCACGGATGTCCACGCCGCCAGCCTAATGAAGGGTCACTGCTGCCAGTGCTCCCAGCCGCCCTGCTGGTCGTACTCCCGTCCGTCCACGGTGACCCCGGAGCCGGGCATGGTGACCACGCCGATCTTGCGCCAGCCGTCGGGCAGGTCGTCGAACGGCGGGAAGGTCGCGACCAGCGCGTGGTCCTCGCCGCCGGTCAGCACCCACTGCAGCGGGTCCGCGCCGAGCGCGCTGCCGACCTCCTTGAGCCGCGTGGACACCTCGAGCAGCGCGGTCTGCACGTCGAGCCCGACCTCGGAGGCCGCGGCCAGGTGCGCGAGGTCGGCGAGGAGCCCGTCGGAGACGTCCATCATCGCCGTCGCCCCGGCGAGCGCGGCCTGCGGACCGGCCGCGTACGGCGGTTCCGGGCAGCGCTGCGCGTTCACCACGCCGACCGGCGACCGGAAGCCGCGGCGCAGCACCGCGAGCCCGGCCGCGGCCCAGCCGAGCCGTCCGCACACCGCGAGCACGTCGCCGGGGCGCGCGCCGGACCGGGTCACCGGTTCGCGGTCTTCGAGGTCGCCCAATGCGGTGACGCTGATCACGAGCTGCTCCGCGCTCACGAGGTCCCCGCCGGACACTCCGATGCCGACCGCGCCCGCCTCGGCCCACATGCCGTCCATGATCTCGGTCACGACCTGCGCCGGGGTGTCCGCCGGACACGCGATCCCGACGACCACCGAGGTCGGCTTCGCTCCCATCGCCGCGACGTCGGACAGATTCACCGCGACCGCCTTGCGCCCGACCTGCTCCGGGCTCGACCAGTCGAGCCGGAAGTGCACGCCGTGGACCAGCACGTCGGTCGTCACGACCACGCGGCCGTCCGGCGCGGCGAGCACCGCCGCGTCGTCGCCCGGTCCCAGCAGTGTCGACGGCGGCTGCGCGCGTCCTTCGGTGACCCGCCGGATCAGGCCGAACTCGCCTGCGGCGGCCACCGAGTGCTCGTCCGGTGACACCGGTCACCTCCTGTTTCCCTCGCCTGTGTCGGATCGGCCACCGACAGTCGGATCCCCTAGGTTTTTTCCAGGGCTGGCGCTACGTTGCCTACACCGTTCCTACCCCGACTCGATCGCCACCGACGAAAGGGCACGCCGTGGTCCACGCATACATCCTCATCCAGACCGAGGTCGGCAAGGCCGCCGCGGTGGCTGCGGAGATCGCCGGGGTCCCGGGCGTGACCAGCTCCGAGGACGTCACCGGCCCGTACGACGTGATCGTGCGCGCCGCCGCGGACACGGTGGACCAGCTCGGCCAGCTCGTCGTCGCCCGCGTGCAGAACGTGGAAGGGATCACGCGCACGCTGACCTGCCCGGTCGTCCATCTCTGAGCCGTGGTCCACTGAGCCGGTGGCAGACACCGACACCGGGGCTCCTCCGAAGGTCGTCCTCGTCGCCGCGTCGTTGCTCGTGGCCGCGCTGGCGGTCGCGGTCGCGGTCGTCGCGCTGACGAAAAGCTCCTCCGGGCAGCCCGAGCCGAACCAGCCGCTCGCGCTCGTCTCCGTTCCCGCGCCGCAGGCCGGGTCGCCGGACTGCGCGAAGCTGATCGCCGGGGTCCCGGCCACGCTCACGTCGAACGGCAAGGAACTGTCGCCGCGCACGCTCGCCGAGCCCGCGCCGAAGGCCACCGTCGCGTGGGGCGAACCGGACCCGGTCGTGCTGCGCTGCGGACTCGAACGCCCGCCGGAGCTCACCCAGACCGCACAGCTGCGCGTGGTCAACAAGGTGCAGTGGCTGCAGATCGAGCAGGGCGGTTCGGCCACCTGGTACGCGGTCGACCGGCCGGTTTACGTCGCGCTGACCGTCCCGGCGAGCGCGGGCACGGGTCCGTTGCAGACCATTTCGGACGCGATCGCGGCGAAGCTGCCGGTCAAGCCTCTGACGTTCTAGCCGCGATCGTTTCCAGCGATTCGCCGGTGGTGCGCGGGCCGAGCACGGCCACGTCGATCATCAGCAGCACCATCGCGCCCGCGACCACGGCGAACATCGTCGTCGCGCCGGCCGAATGCAGGATCGGCAGCAGCACGAACGGCATCGCGGCGGTGGCCAGCCGGGACAGCGCGTAGGCCGAACCGGCCGCGGTGCCGCGCAGCGACGTCGGGAACAGCTCGCCCTGGTAGGTGTGGAAGGCGTTGGAGAAAACGTTGCTGACGGCGGTGTAGCAGAAGCCGAACACCGCGATCAGCACGCCGGACGTGGCGTAGCCGAAGGCCAGCCCGAACACCGCCATCGCCGCCGCGCTCGCGACGATCAGCCATTTCCGTTCCAGCCGTTCGATGATCGGGATGGACAGCGCCGAGCCGATCGGATAGCCGAGGAAGGTGAGCGCGCTGAAGGTCAGCGAGGTGACGAGGCCGAAACCCTTGGCCGCCAGCACAATCGGCACCAGCGAGCCGAAACCGTAGTAGCCGAACGACTGCAGCAGCTGAAAGACGTACAGCATCGCCGTGCGCCGGAACCACGGCGGGCGCAGCAGCGCCGACGCGCGCACCGGTTCGGGCGCGGGCGGTTCCGGCTCCGGTTCGGGCAACGGCTGGGGCGCGCTCGCTTCGAGCTTGCGCACGATCTCGTCCGCTTCGCCGGTTCTTCCTTGTGCGGCAAGCCAACGCGGCGATTCCGGCAGCGTGAACCGCAGCGCCCAGACGACCGCCGCACCCAGCGCGCCGATCACGAACAGCCAGCGCCAGCCGTCGACGCCGAGCGGCGCGTGGCCGACGAGCGCGCGGGCCAGGAATCCGGCGGCGGGGACGCCGCAGAAGCCGATGGTGTAAGCCCAAGCCGTCGCGCGGCCGCGGGCGCGGGCGGGCAGCAGGTCGGCGAGGTAAGCGTCGGCGACCGGCAGTTCGGCGCCGATGCCGATCCCGGCGATGAACCGGCAGATCACCAGCATCCACACGTCGGTGCTGAACGCGCCGAGCAGCGTGAACACCGAGTACAGGCCCAGCGTGAGCAGGAACGCGCGGCGCCGGCCGAGCCGGTCGGCCAGCCTGCCGAGGAACACCGCGCCCACGAAGGCACCGACGAACGCCGACGCCAGGACGTACTTCAGCGTCGTCGGGGTGACGCCGAATTCCTTGGTCAGGACGGTGCTGATGGTCGCGGCGAGGAACAGGTCGTAGAGGTCGAAGAAGGTGGCGATGCCGACCACTGCCACGAAGTACCGGTGCCGCCGGGTGACCGGGAGCCGGTCGAGCCGGGATGCGATCTGCACGCGCTGTCTTCCTTGCCGGGCTGGGGAGGTGCGGGAGCCATGGTAAGTCGCCGCGCCGGACCCGGCGCGCTCGTCAGCGCAGGCCGGTGCCCCGGGCGAGCGCGGTGTCGATCAGGGTCGACAGCAGCGTCGGGTAGTCCACCCCGGTCACCTCCCACATCTTCGGGTAGGCGGACTTCGTGGTGAACCCGGGCATCGTGTTGACCTCGTTGATCACCAGGTCGCCCTCCTCGGTCACAAAGAAGTCGACGCGGGCCAGGCCCTGGCAGTCGAGCGCGCGGAACGCCTCGACGGCCATCGCGCGCAGCCGGTCGGTGAGCGCGTCGTCCAGTTTGGCCGGGATGTCCAGTTCGGCGTCCTCGCCGAGGTACTTGGTTTCGAAGTCGTACCAGGCGTCCTCGCCCTCGGCGAGCACCCGGATCTCCGCCGGGAGCGACGCCTCGACGCGGCCGTCCGGGAATTCCAGCACGCCGCATTCGACCTCGCGCCCGCGCACCGCGGCCTCGACGAGCACCTTCGGGTCGGTGCGCCGGGCCAGCTCGATCGCGGCGTCCAGGTCGGCCCAGTCGGCGACGCGGGAGATGCCGACCGACGAACCGGCGCGCGAGGGCTTCACGAACACCGGCAGGCCAAGGCGTTCGCGGTCCGCTTCGGCCAAAGTGGACTGTCCGCGGCGCAGCGCGGCGTAGGTGCCGACCGGCAGCCCCTCCGCGGCGAGCAGCTTCTTCGCGTATTCCTTGTCCATCGCCGCCGCGCTGGCGAACACGCCGGGGCCGACGTACGGGAGGTCGGCGAGTTCGAGCAGGCCCTGGATGGTGCCGTCCTCGCCGAAGGCGCCGTGCAGCACCGGGAAGACGACATCGACGGTGCCGAGCACCTCGGTGGCCTGGCCCGGGTCGACCGTCCGCAGCTCGCGACTGGTCGGGTCGCCGGCGAGCACGAGCGCGCGGCCGGACTCGACCGACGGCAGCTCGCGGCCGCGGATGCTGAGCTGCTGCGGATCGCCGGTGCCGAGCACCCAGCCGCCGCTCGGCGTGACGCCGACCGGGAGCACCTCGAAGCGGTCCGGATCCAGGTTCGAGATCACGCTGCCCGCGGACAGGCACGAGATGGTGTGCTCGCTGCTGCGGCCCCCGAACACGACCGCGACCCGGATCTTTTCAGCGCTCATAGCCGGTCACCGTACCGGGTGAGCCTCGCCGACAGCGCGCGCCGGGGGTGTCTGCGCTGGTCGGGAGTGCCGAGCCGCTGGTCGGCGAGAGGCGAGCGCGAACCACGTCACCCCGCGCACGACCAGGAACGCCGTTCCGGCCAAAACGAGGACGGTGAAGTCCGGCAGGGTCTCGAACGCCACGTCCACCGGCAGCCAGCCGCCGTAGCTGAGCGTGCCGACTCCGACGAACACCGCCCCGTACAGCGCGGCCGCCGCGAGCAGATGTCCGACCAGCGGGCGCACTGCCACGCGACGGAAACCCTTGTCGCGCAACAGGTCCGGCAGCTTCCGTGCGCGACGGATTTGTCGGCGGGTCGCCAACACCATCGCGGCGAGGACGAGGAGGGCGGCGCCGTCGAGGACGCCGTAGGTCAGCCAGAAGCCGTTGCCGATCTCCGGGGCCGGCGCGCCGGCGAGGATCGCGAGGGTGTGGTGGAACGGCGCGCCGTTGTCCAGCAGTACCGGGTTGCGCGAGGTCAGCACGACCAGGCCGACCCGCTGGTCCGGCAGGTAGCCCAGGTTGGCGTGGTAGCGGGTCAGGTCGCCGTCGTGCTGGACGACCGGCTGGCCGTGGAGAGTGCCGGTGCCCCAGCCGAATCCGTAGTGGTCGATGCCGTCGATCGCGTGGTCGTCGCCGGTCGGGACGGCCGCGCGGTGCATCAGCCGCAGGCTTTCGGCGGACAGCGGCCGGGCGCCGCGGTAGGCGCCGGTCATCTGGAAGGTCAGGTAGTGGCTGAGGTCCTCGGCGGTCGAGACCAGGTAGCCGTCGGGCCGGGCGCCGGGGAAATCGGGCGTTTCCCTCGGCACGTTCAGGCCGAACAGCACCGCCGAGCCCTCGATCAGGCCTGCGCGCCGGGCGTCGGCGAGGTTGGTGAAGGTGCGGTTCATGCCGAGCGGGGCGAGGACGTGCGCCTTGAGGTAGTCGGCGTAGCTCTGGCCCGAGACCTGCTCGATCATCAGGCCCAGCGTCGCGTAGTTCTTGTTGCAGTAGTGGAAAGCCGTGCCCGGGCGGGAGACCGGGACGACGTCGGCGAGTGCGCGGACTCGCTGCTCCAGCGTGGTTTCCGGCTCGTAGAGGTCGACGGTGCCCGCTTCGGTCGGCAGGCCGCTGGTCTGGTTCAGCAGCTGCCGCACGGTGATCGGGTCGTTCGCTCCGGCGGTGCGGAACCACGGCAGATACGCGGTGATCGGCGTGTCCAGACCGACCTCGCCCGCCTCGACGAGCTGCATGACTGCCATGGCGGTGAACGATTTGCTCAGCGAGCCAAGCAGAAACGGCGACTGCGGCGTCACGTCGGAGCCGACCGCGCCGGTCGTCACCTTGCCGTCCGCGGACACCACCGCGTAGGACGACGGCGGCCCGCTCTCCAGTTCTGCGCGCAAATGCGCCACCGCCGGATCTGCCGGGCTGGTCGGTTGTGCCGAAGCTGGCACGGCGAACACCGCCAGCATCGCGGCCACGATCGCTGCCACCCGGATCCGCCAAGTCATCCCGTACTCCTCCGCACGCCGAACCGAACGGCAAAAGCCTCGCGGAGCAGCGGATCCCGCACCATGAAGCTGACCGGCGGACCGGAGGTAGGGCTGGCCCCCGTACTCAGCGCAGGAGATCGACCAGCGTCGGCACCGCGGCCATCAACGCCTCCCGCGAGCAGCCCGCGTACCCCAGCGCGATGCCGTGCACCGTCGGAGTCCCGGCGAAATGCCGGGCCAGCCCGTCGAGCCGGATCGAATGCCGTTCCGCCGCGGCGATCAAGTCCGCCTCGGCCTCGGCGCTTTCGGTCCGCACCACCAGATGCGCGCCGGCGTCGTCGCCGACGAACGGGATCCCGGCGTTCGACAGCGCGGTCACCAGCACCGTCCGGCGTTCGGCCATTTCCCGGCGCAGCTTCCGCAGATGCCGTCCCAGATCGCCGGTCCGGGCCAGTTCGACCAGCACCCGCTGGCCGGCCGGCGACGGACGCGTCCCGGTGAGATCCCGGTACGCCAGAATGGAATCGGCCACCGCGGCGGGCGCGACCAGCCAGCCCGCGCCGAGGGTCGGGGTGAGGATTTTGCTGGTGGTCCCGAGGTGCACGACGACGTCCGGGGCGAGTGCGGCCAGCATCGGCAGCGGGGCGACGTCGAAGCGCAGCTCGCCGTCGTAGTCGTCCTCGATGACCAGCATGCCTTCCGCGCGAGCGCGTTCCACGAGCTGCACGCGCCGGGCCGCGCTCATCCGGCTGCCCATCGGGTACTGGTGCGCGGGCGAGCAGTAAACCGCGCGCGCCCCGGCGGGAATCGCGTCCGGGCGCAGGCCCTCGTCGTCCACCGGCACCCCCACGACGGTGAGCCCGGCCTGCCGGAACGCTTGCACCGCACGCTGATAGCCCGGTTCCTCGAAGGCGACGACCGCGCCTCGGCGCAACACCGCCGCGGCAAGCTCCACGACAGCCGCGGTGGTGCCGCCGGTCGCGAGCACCGAGCCCGCGGCCAGACCGCGGTGGCGCAGCAGGTGTTCCGACACCGCCGCGCGGTATTCCGGCAATCCGGCGCGATGCGCGCGCGTGAGCGGTTCGGGGTCGGCAGCCGCGCGCCACGCCCGTCGCCAAGCCGCGCGGTCGAGGCCGCCCGCCCACGGCGTACCGGGCGCGAGGTCGAGCATCGGACCCGATTCGGCTTCGGCGAGCAGCGAACCCGGCACCGTGACCGACGCGGCGGCACGGGTCGGCGGGGTCGTCACGTACGTGCCGGAGCCATGCCGTCCGGCGATCCACCCCTCCGCGTGGAGCTGTTCGTACGCGGCGGAAGTGACCGTGCGCGAGACGCCGAGCCGTTCCGCCAGCGCGCGCGTGGACGGCAGCCGGTCGCCGCCGCGGAGATGTCCGCCGGCCGCGGCTTCGCGCAGCGCGTCGGCCAGCTGCACGGCCAGCGGGGTGGCCGCTTCGCGGTCGAGACTGACCGGCAGGGCGGTGTCGGCGTAGGACACGGCGGACCTCCGTTTCGGCGAAGTGGACTTCTCAAGTGTAGAAGAAGTGGACATTCAACATAGCCACTTGCCCGCCGCACACTGAGCGCATGAGCAGCCTTTCGCCCACCGAACGCACCACGCTCGGCCGCAAACGCCACCGCGCCGCCAGCGAGCGCGCCGTGCTGCACGCCGTGCTCGACGAGGCGCTGATCTGCCACCTCGGCGTGGTCCGCGACGGCGCCCCGCTGGTGCTGCCCACCGGATACGGCCGCGACGGCGACACCCTGTACCTGCATGGTTCCACGGGCGCGGCCAGTCTGCGAGCCGCCACCGGGGAAACCGACGTCTGCGTGACCGTCACCCTGCTCGACGGCATCGTCTACTGCCGCTCGGTGAACAACCACTCGGTGAACTACCGCAGCGCGGTGATCCTCGGCAAGGCCCGGCTGGTGACCGACCCGGACGAGAAGATGCGCGGCCTGCACGTGCTCACCGACCACCTCTCCCCCGGTTCGTGGGAACACGCCCGGCCGGTGAACAAGAAGGAATTCGCCGCGGTTTCGGTCATCGCGCTCGACCTCGCCGAAGCGTCGGTGAAACTCCGCGCCGAGGGACCGGACGACGAACCCGAGGACGTCGCCGCGAACGCCGCCTGGGCCGGAGTGCTGCCGGTGCACACGGTATTCGGCGAGCCAGAACCCTCCGCGGACCTGCCGCCCGGCTGGAGCGTGCCCGAACACATCACCGCACGCGTCACGAAGACAGCGGCAACCGCACGGTGAACACCGTCCGCCCGGGGCGGCTCTCCAGCGAGACCGTCCCGCCGTGCTCCACCACCAGCGAATGCACCACGGCCAACCCCAATCCGGTGCCGCCCGCGGCCCGGGTGCGGGAGTTGTCCACGCGATAAAACCGGTCGAAAATCCGCTGCTGATCCGCCGCGGAAATCCCCGGCCCGGCATCGGTGACGGCGGCGACGGCCATTCCGTCCGCCACCGTCACCGCCAGCTCCACCGGAGTTCCCGCAGCGGTGTGCACGGCCGCGTTCGCCAGCAGGTTGTCCAGGACTTGCCGCAGCCGCGCCGGATCCGCGTGCAGCAGCACCGGTTCCTCCGGAATCGACACCGTCAGCGGATGCCCCGGCCGACCGGCCCGGAACGCGTCCGCGGCAGCCGCGGCGATCTCCGTCAGGTCCATTCGCTGCGGGCGCACCGGCGGTTCGACGTCGCGCGCGTCCAGCCGGGCGAGCAGCAGCAGATCGTCCACGAGCACGCTCATCCGCGCGGTCTCGGCCCGGATTTTCTCCAGATGCGCCTCGCGTTCCTCCGGCTCGTTCGCGGCGGCGTAACGGAAAAGATCGGCATAGCCGCGGATCGACGTCAACGGCGTCCGCAGCTCATGCGAAGCATCGGCGACGAACCGGCGCAGCCGATCGTTCGCCTCGGTGCGCGCGGCCAGCGAAGATTCGATGTGGCTCAACATCAAGTTGAACGCCGTCCGCAGCTCCTCGACCTCCGCGCCGCCACCAGTGCCGGACGCGCGCACCGGCAAAGCCGCCGTGGCAGTGAGATCGTGCGAAGCGATGTCGTGCGCAGTGCCCGCCATGTCCGACAACGGCCGCAAGCCGCGCCGCAGCACGACCCGGCCCGCGACGACGAGAATCGCCAACGCGATGAGGAACGCGATCACTTCGATCAACATCAGCTGCTGCACCGTCTTGTCGAGATCGGCCTGCGGCGCGGCGCTCAGCAGCACGGTGCCGGTCCCGTTCTGCGACGTCTCCACCGGACACGCCCGGACGCGGTAGGAACCCTGCCCGGGCAAGGCGATCGTGCGGAACAGATCGCCGCTGGTCGCTTCTTCGGCCACCTGCGCCAACGGCCGGACGTCGTTCGGCAACGTGCTGCCCGGCTGCGGGACGGCGTGCCCTTCCCGCACGTCGAAGACCGCGGAGTACCAGGAGTAGACGACTTCCGGATTGTCCTTCGATTCGCGCAGATGCGGCACCTGCGCGACCTGGCTGGTCTTGAGCTGCTCGTCGAGCCGCCGGTTGAGGTAGTCGTGCATCAGCTCGACGGTCAGCGCGCCGACGATCGCGAACACCACCAGCGACAAGGCACCCAGCCCGAACGCCAGCCGCGTGCCGAGCCGCGAAGCGCGCCAAGCCCGGTACCACCGGCGAGCCCAGCGCCCGATCCGGTTCACCGGCCCGCCTGCCGCACGGAATACCCGACGCCGCGCACGGTGTGGATCAACGGTTCGGCTTCGGCGTCGAGCTTGCGCCGCAGCCGCGAGATCGCGAGTTCGACCACATTGGACCGTCCGCCGAAGTCGTACTC
Source organism: Amycolatopsis sp. AA4 (assembly GCF_002796545.1). Lineage (GTDB taxonomy): Bacteria > Actinomycetota > Actinomycetes > Mycobacteriales > Pseudonocardiaceae > Amycolatopsis. The sequence goes on along the minus strand of NZ_CP024894.1, from coordinate 1,479,107 downwards.
CCACACGTGGTCGAGGATCTGCGCCTTCGTGAGCACCGCGGGCGAATGCCGCATGAGGTAGCGCAGCAGCTCGTACTCGGTCGGCGTCAGTTCGGCGAGCTGGCCGCCGCGGCGGACCTCGTGCGTCTCCTCGTCCAGAGTGAGGTCGCCCACCTGCAGCGAAACCGCGCGGGCGTCCGGCTTCTCCGACGTCCGCCGCAGCACCGCGCGCAGCCGCGCCATCAGCTCCTCGACGGAGAACGGTTTGACGAGGTAATCGTCACCCCCGCGGGTGAGGCCGGCGATGCGGTCGGCGGTCGCGTCCTTCGCGGTCAGGAAAACCACCGGGACCGCGTCGTGTTTCTCGCGCAGCTTGTCGAGCACGGTGAACCCGTCGAAATCGGGCAGCATGAGGTCGAGCACGACGATGTCGGGAGCGAACTCCGCGGCGCGCGCGAGAGCGTCGGCGCCGCATCCGGCCGTCACGGCCTGCCAGCCCTCGTAGCGGGCGACGGTCGCGACCAGGTCGGCGATGTGCGGTTCGTCGTCCACGACCAGCAGCCGGACCGGATTCGAGTTCTCCACCCCGCCATCCTCCGCGACGTCCGCGCGGGCGCGCGAGCCGAACCCCGGGCTGACAGCGACTCGACAGGAAATCCCTCGCGCCGCACCGGGCATACCGGGCAGACTCCGGACCGTCAGCCACCCTGGCCCGAGGAGCCCGATGACCGCTTACGTGGACAACATCACCGTCGACTGCGCCGACCCGTGGGCACTGGCCCAGTTCTGGACCGAGGTGACCGGCCGCCCGGTCGGCGAGGACGACCAGCCGGGCGACCCGGAAATCGGCATCACGCTCGATTCCGGCGTCACCCTGCTGTTCATCGCCGTCCCCGAACCCAAAGCCGGCAAGAACCGGCTGCACCTCTGCCTGACGCCGGACAACGGCACCCGCGACGAGGAGGTGGAGCGGTTGCTCGGCCTGGGCGCGACCCTGCATTCCGACCATCGCCGCGAGGACGGCAGCGGCTGGGCGGTCCTGCAGGATCCGGAGGGCAACGAGTTTTGCGTCCTGCGCAGCAAGGCGGAGAAGGCGTGACCGATTCGTTCGAGATCAACCGCGCCAACTGGGACGACCGCGCGCCGATCCACGCGCGTTCGGCGTACTACGAGTTCGACAAGTTCAAGGCCGATCCGGCGCACCTGAGCCAGATCGTGCGCTTCGACCAGCCGCGCCTCGGCGACGTTTCCGGCCTGCGCACCGTGCACCTGCAATGCCACATCGGCACGGACACCCTGTCGCTGCACCGGCTCGGCGCGCGCGTCTCTGGTCTGGACCTTTCCCCGGCGTCGCTCGCCGAGGCGCGCAAGCTCGCCGAAGCCACCGGCGCGGACATCGACTACCACGAGGCGAACGTCTACGACGCGGTGGAAGTCTTCGGGGAGAACACGTTCGACCTGGTGTACACCGGGATCGGCGCGCTCTGCTGGCTGCCGAAGATCGCGCCGTGGGCGGAAGTCGTCGCGCGGCTGCTGCGGCCGGGCGGACGGCTGTTCATGCGCGAAGGCCATCCGATGCTGTGGACGCTCGACGACGAATCCGAACGCGCGTGGCCGAAGTACGACTACTTCGAGCACGACGAGCCGCTCGTGTTCAGCGACGACACCACGTACGTCGACACGGACGAACCGGTGCGCAAGACGACCACGCACAGCTGGAACCATTCCCTCGGCGAGATCGTCACCGCGCTGCTCGACCAGGACCTGATCCTGACCGGCCTGACCGAACACGACACCGCGGCGTGGAATGCGTTGCCGCACGAGATGGAAGAGGCCGGGGGCGGCGAATGGCGGCTGCGGGACAACCCGCGCCGCATCGCCGCGAGCTACACCCTGCAGGCGCAACGCCCCGCATAGAGTGCGGGCATGACTCGCATCGCCGTCGCCGCGCTGGGCGGCACCATCTCGATGGCTCCCGGACGTTCGCTCGAAGACGGCGTCGTGCCGCGGCTGAGCGCCGAGGACCTGCTGGGAGACCTGGGTTCCCGGCTGCCGATGGAGCTCACCGCGGCGACGCTCGCCGGGATGTCGAGCTCGTCGATGGACTACGCGACACTCGCGCGGACCCGGCAGTGGGGCGTCGAGCAGATCGAAGCGGGCGCGGACGGTCTCGTGGTGGTGCAGGGCACTGACACGCTGGAGGAAACGGCGTATCTGTTCGACCTCACGTGGCCGTCCGACGCGCCGGTGGTGATCACCGGCGCGATGCGGAACCCGAGCCTGCCCAGTCCGGACGGACAGGCGAACATCCTCGCCGCGCTCACCGTCGCGGCCGATCCGCGCAGCCGCGGCCGGGGCGCTCTGGTGGCATTCAACGACGACGTGCACGCGGCGCGGTGGGTGCGGAAGACGCATTCCAGCCACGTCGAAACGTTTTCCTCGCGACCGGCGGGTCCGCTCGGCATGGTCGCCGAAGGCGCGGTGCATTACTTCCACCCGTCGCCGCCGCGGCCGCCGGTGCTGCCGGGAGCCGAAACCGTCGATCTCGTTCCGCTGCTGGAATCGGGCCTCGACGATTCGGGCGAATTGCTTTCGCTGGTACTCGACGGCGGAGCGCGCGGGGTGGTGCTCGCCGCCAACGGTGTCGGCCACGTGTCGACGGGCACGGCGGACGTGCTCGCAGCGGCGGAAGTACCGATCGTCGTCGCGTCGCGGACCGGCGCGGGGCCGACTTTCCGCAGCACGTACGGCTTTCCCGGCTCCGAATCGAGCCTGATCCGGATGGGCGCGACGATGGCCGGATGGCTGTGCCCGCGGAAATCGCGGGTCCTGTTGCAGACTCTGCTCGCCGCGGGCGCGAGCCGGGAGGAGATCGAGCGGCAGTTCAGGCTGCGCGGCGACCTCGACCGCTGATCACACCCGGAACGGCCCGTCCACCGGGTCCGCCTGGAACGACCGCATCTGCCTGCCGCCCTGGCGGTAGACGTGCACGCTGATCGCCGGGTCCGGGCCGTCGTTGCGCACCTCGTGCACGTAGCCCGGCCCGAACACCCGCGACTGCCCGGCGGACAGCCCGTGCACCTCGGTGACCGCGCGCCCGCCCGGGGCGCGTCGCGCGACGGTTTCGGTCAGCCGCCCGGACACGACGGTGAACGCGCCGGTCGCGAAGGCGTGGTCGTGCAGGTCGGTGTGCTGGCCGGGAAGCCAGCTGAGCAGCCAGATCTCCTGGTCCTCGGTGCGTTCGACGAGGGCGGAGAACCGCTCGTCGGGGTCGTAGCGCAGCAGGCCGCCCCAGCGTTCCCGGTCGGCGGCCACGTCGACGGCGACGCGGACCGGGTGGCGCAGGGCGGGGTTCTCGGGACGCAGCAGGGTGTTGTCCGGGACGGCGAACATGAAAAGAAGTCCTCACGGGAAGAAGATGGGTGTCGAGCTGGGCCGGGGCGGGTTCACCGACAACAGCGACACGACATGCCCATGACGGGGCGGAGGTCGTCGGACCCCGGCCGCATCGTCATCGCGCACGTCAGCATGCCGCCCAGCGAACCAGCCCCGGGCCGGCTGGTCAACCCGTCTCACCCCCTGGACCGCCCGCGAGCCCTCGCCGCTCGTGAGTGTTCATGCCGGTTCTAACCGGCGTAGGCACTCACGAGGCTCAGCGCCACTCCGGTTTCCGCGACCGCCCCAGCAGCTCCGCGCCCGCCTGCCGCGGGTCGACGCCCTCGTGGCACACCCGGTACATCGCGTCCGTGATCGGCATGTCGGCCCCGTGCCGCTGCGCCAGTTCGCGGATCGACGAGCACGACGCGACGCCCTCCGCGACCTGTCCCCCGGTCGCCGCCTGCGCCTCGGCCAGCGTTTCGCCCCGGCCGAGCCGTTCGCCGAAGGTGCGGTTGCGCGACAACGGCGACGAGCACGTCGCGACCAGGTCGCCGAGCCCGGCGAGACCAGCGAAGGTCAGCGGGTCCGCGCCGAGTTTCGCGCCCAGCCGCGCCATTTCGGCGAGACCGCGCGTGATCAGCGTCGCCATCGTGTTCGCGCCGAGGCCCATCCCGGCGGCCATCCCGCAGCTGAGCGCGATCACGTTCTTGCACGCGCCGCCCAGCTCGCAGCCCACCACGTCGGTGTTGGTGTAGGGCCGGAAATACTGGTTCGACGTCGCCTGCTGCACCGCTTTCGCCCGCTCGTGGTCCGCGCACGCGAGCACCGCGGCGGCGGGCTGGCCCTCGGCGATCTCGCGGGCCAGGTTCGGCCCGGACACCACGACGATCTCGCCCGGATCGACGTCGGCGAGTTCGGCGATCACCTCGCTCATCCGCTTGAGCGTGCCCAGTTCCACGCCCTTGGCCAGGCTGACCAGGATCGCGTCGGGAGGCAGCAGCGGCCGCCAGCCGGTGAGGTTCGCGCGCAGGCTCTGGCTCGGCACCCCGAGCACGACCGCCTGCGCGCCGTCCAGCGCCTCGGCCGCGTCGGACGTCGCGGTGATCCGTTCCGGCAACACGGTTCCCGGGAGATACGCCTCGTTGGCGTGCCGTTCCCGGATCTCCTCGGCGACGCTTTCCCGGCGCGCCCACATCGTCACGTCGCGGCCCGCGTCGCCGAGCACCTTCGCGAACGCCGTGCCCCACGAACCCGCGCCGAGCACGGTGACCCGCTGCACGTCGGCGGCGAAACCCGCCATCAGGCACCGTCCTCCGGCTTCTCGGTCTTGGTCTCGGTCTTGGTCACCGCCTGGTCCGGTTCCGGTTTGACCGGCGGCTCCTCCTGCCGGATCTGCACCAGCAGCCGGGTCACCTCGTCCATCAGCAGCGCGGTGACCTCGCGCAGCATCGAAGCGCTGCGCGGGTTCCCGCCCCGGTACGCCGACAGGTCGATCGGGTCGCCGACCAGGTGCGTCACCGTCTTGCGCGGGAACGGCGTGAACTTCCCGGTGTAGCCGTTGAAAATCTGGTTGGTGCCCCAGCGCGCGATCGGGATCACCGGGACGTCGTTCTGCAGCGCGAGCCGCGCCGCGCCGGTGTAGGCCTCCTTGGGCCAGCCCAGCGGGTCCTTCGAGATGGTGCCCTCGGGGTAGATCACGATGACCTTCCCCTCCTGCAGCGCCTGGTGCGCGGCTTTGAGGCTGTCGCTCGCCGCGCTCGACCCGCGCGCCACCGGGATCTGCCCGGACCCGGTCACGATCCGGCCGAAGACCGGCACGTCCTGCAGGCTCGCCTTGAGGAAGAACCGCGGCACCCGCTTCTGCCGGTGCACGAACACCGCGTCGACCGCCGGGTCGAGGTGCGAGATGTGGTTCATCACCAGCACCGCGGCCCCTTCCCGGGGGATTTTCTCCGCACCGAGGTACACGCGCTTGCCGATCGCGGTCAGCGGGTAGAACGCGGCGGCGGCCAGCCCCACCCAGAATCCGCCCTTCTCACGCCGTGCCACAGTTCTCCTCCTCGGGTCGCCTCTGCTCCGGGTGATCCTGCCGCGCGCCGGTTCGCGCAGTCCAGGGAGGGTCGCCCACGCACGCGCGCGGCGGGTTTGGGGTAAAGATGGACGGGTGGACGCAGACCTGGTCATGCCGCTGAAACCGCCTGCCGCGGGCAAGTCGCGGCTGCGCGGCGCGGTCGCCGCGCACCGGCACGCCGAACTGGTGCTGGCGCTGGCCTGCGACACGCTGGCCGCGGTCACGTCGGTCGCCCGGGTCCGGCGCGTGCTCGTCGTCACCCCGGAGCCGGCCGCGCTGTCCGAATTGGCCGGTCTCGGCGTCGAACTGGTCGCCGAACCGGCGGGCGGCGGGCTCAACGAAGCGCTGCGGCACGGCGCGGAACTGCTGCGCGCGGACGCGCCGGACGGAGTAGTCGGCGCGCTCCAAGCGGATCTCCCCGCGTTGCGCGCGGTCGATCTGGAGCAGGCGCTGACCGAAGCCGCCGGCCGCCGCGCGGTGGTTTTCGACCGGCAGGGCACCGGGACCACGCTGTTGCTGTCCGCGCCGGGGAAACCTCTCGACCCGCGTTTCGGCACCGGCTCCGCGGAACTGCACCGGGCGTCCGGTGCGATTCCGCTCACTCTGGCGCTGCCGTCGCTGCGCAGCGACGTGGACACCGAAGACGATCTCCGCCACGCCGCGAAACTCGGTCTCGGCAAGCACACTTCGGCGGTGTTCCCGGCCGAAGGGGCGCAATTGCGCTGACGTGTTCACTCAGCCTTCATCGCGGCCTGCGCAAACCGCGGCTTCGTAGTGAACAATGGGCAGCGTGAGCACAGAAGACGGCAGCACTCCGGCCCGGCGGCGTGTGAAGAGCGGCAGCAGCGCGACCCCTTCGTCCCCCGCCCCGCGCACCGCGGGCGGGAAGGCGACCTCGCGCGCGAGCGCCGACACCGCGGCGGCCCGCCGGGCGAAATCCAAGGCCGCCGCGGCGGAGGACAACGCCAAACCCGCCAAGCGCAAGACCGCCGGGTCGAGCGCGCTGCGCACCACGGCGAAGAAACCCGCCGCGCCGCCCGCCGTCTCCAAGCCCGCCGTCCGCTCGCGCCGGACCACGACCGAGAGCGGCGAGGAATTCCGTTCCGTTCCCTCGGCCCCGCCCGCCGTCACGTCCGCGCCCACCGCCGTCGAATCGCTTCCCGACGACCGGTATTTCAACCGCGAGCTGTCCTGGCTCGACTTCAACGCCCGCGTGCTCGCGCTGGCCGAGGACGAATCGCAGCCGCTGCTCGAACGGGCCAAGTTCCTCGCCATTTTCGCGTCCAATTTGGACGAGTTCTACATGGTCCGGGTCGCCGGGCTGAAACGGCGCGACGAAACCGGCCTGTCGGTGCGCAGCGCGGACGGGCTCACGCCGCGCGAGCAGCTGGACTACATCGCCAAGCGCAACCAGGACCTCGTCGAACGGCACACCGCCGCGTTCGAGGAGCACCTGCGCCCGCAGCTGGCCGAGCAGGACATCCGGATCGTCGGCTGGTCCGACCTGTCGGGGGCCGACCAGCTCCGGCTGTCGAGCTACTTCTCCGAGCAGATCTTCCCGGTGCTCACGCCGCTCGCCGTCGACCCGGCGCACCCGTTCCCGTACATCTCCGGGCTGTCGCTCAACCTCGCGGTCACCGTGCGGGATCCGCAGGGCGGGCTCGAACGCTTCGCCCGGGTGAAGGTGCCGAGCAACGTGCCGCGGCTGATGCGCGTGGAAACCGAACGCGGCAACCGGTCCGCGACCTTCCTGCCGCTCGAGGAACTGATCTCCGCGCACCTGAGCGATCTGTTCACCGGCATGGAGGTCACCGAGCACCACGTCTTCCGCGTCACCCGCAACGCCGACTTCGAGGTCGAGGAAGACCGCGACGAGGACCTGTTGCAGGCCTTGGAACGCGAGCTGGCGCAGCGCCGGTTCGGCCCGCCGGTGCGGCTCGAGGTCGCGCAGGACATGAGCGAGCACATGCTCGAACTCCTGCTGCGCGAGCTGGAAGTGGACCCCGAGGACGTCGTCGAGGTGCCCGGACTGCTCGACCTGACCTGCCTGTTCCAGCTGTCGGCGGTCGACCGCAAGGAGCTGAAGGACCGGCCGTTCGTGCCCGCGACGCATCCGGCGTTCGGCGAACGCGAGACGCCCAAGAGCGTGTTCGCGACGCTGCGCGAGGGCGACGTCCTGGTGCACCACCCGTACGATTCGTTCTCCACGAGCGTGCAGCGGTTCATCGAACAGGCCGCCGCCGACTCGAAGGTGCTGGCGATCAAGCAGACGCTGTACCGGACCTCGGGCGATTCGCCGATCGTGGACGCGCTGATCGACGCCGCCGAGGCGGGCAAGCAGGTCGTGGCGCTGGTGGAGATCAAGGCCCGGTTCGACGAACAGGCCAACATCACCTGGGCGCGCACGCTGGAGCGCGCGGGCGTGCACGTCGTGTACGGCTTGGTGGGCCTCAAAACGCACTGCAAGGTGTCGATGGTGGTGCGGCAGGAGGGTTCGACCATCCGCCGCTACTGCCACATCGGCACCGGCAACTACAACCCGAAGACCGCGCGGCTGTACGAGGACCTCGGCCTGCTCACCGCGGACCCGAGCATCGGCGCGGACATCACCGACCTGTTCAACGTCCTCACCGGCTACTCGCGCCAGGACACCTACCGCACGATCCTCACGTCGCCGCACGGCATCCGGCGCGGCATCGTGCGCGCGATCGGCGAGGAGATCGAACTCGCGCGCGCCGGGCTCGAAGCGGGCATCCGGATCAAGTGCAATTCGCTCGTCGACGAGCAGGTGATCGACGCGCTGTACCACGCTTCGCAGGCCGGGGTCCCGGTCGACGTGGTGGTGCGCGGGATCTGCTCGCTGAAGCCGGGCGTCGAGGGATTGAGCGAGAACATCCGGGTCCGCTCGATCCTCGGCCGGTTCCTCGAGCATTCGCGGGTGTTCCACTTCCGCGCGGGCGGCACGCACTGGATCGGCAGCGCGGACATGATGCACCGCAACCTCGACCGGCGGATCGAGGCGCTGGTGCGGGTCAAGGACCCGAAGCTGACGCGGCAGCTGGACGAGGTGTTCGATTCGGCGCTCGACCCGCACACGCGCTGCTGGGTGCTCAGTTCGTCGGGCGAATGGCAGCCGTTCCCGGCCGCCGGTTCGCAGGTGCGCGACCACCAGCTCGAACTCGCGAAGCGGCACGGGGCCGTCGGATGAGCGTGGACGTCCGGGCCGCCGGCGCGGTGCTCTGGCGCCGCGCGGGGGCGGGGATCGAGGTCGCCGTCGTGCACCGGCCCCGCTACGACGATTGGTCGCTGCCGAAGGGAAAGGTCGACCCCGGCGAGACGATCGCGGCCACCGCGGTGCGCGAGATCGCCGAGGAGACCGGGTTCCGCGCGGTGCTGGGCCGCTATGTCGCGCAGACGACGTACGAGGTGCCCGCGAAGAACAACGGGCGGATGCTGCGCAAGAGCGTCGACTACTTCAGCGGCGAAGCCGTCGCGGGGGCTTTCGAGCCCAACGAAGAGGTCGACGAACTGCGCTGGCTGCCGCCGATCGAGGCCGAACGGCTGCTCACCCGCCCGGCGGATGTCCGCGTGCTGCGCGAGTTCTGCGCCCTCCCGCCCGCGCTGACGACGGTGTTGCTGGTGCGGCACGCCAAAGCGGGCAAACGCGAAGACTGGACCGGCGACGACGACCTCCGTCCGCTCTCCGAAGCCGGGCAACGCCAAGCCGCGGCACTGCGAGACCTGCTGCCGCTCTTCGGCCCGGATCGGGTGTTCTCCGCGCCGCGACTGCGGTGCGTGCAGACCGTCGGCGGCATCGCGGACGCGCTCGGCGTCGAGGTGCGGCACGAACCGCTGCTGTCGGAGGAGGGCTACTGGCCCGACCCGCTGCTCGGAATCCGCCGCCTGCTGGCGATCGCGGCCGACGGCGGCACCCCGCTGATCAGCAGCCAGGGCGGGGTGATCCCGGACCTGGTGAGCGCGCTGGCGGACCGGGACGGCCTCGAACTGCCCGCCGCCCGCGACGGGGTGGTGCCGAGCAAGAAGGGCTCGCTGTGGGTCCTGTCGTTCTGCCCCGGCGACGACGGCCCGGTTCTGGTGAGCGCGGACTATTACCCGAGCCCGCTGCCCGCCCCGGTTCCTTCGGCAGGCTGATCTTTTCCCCGCGGGGCCCGGCGTCGCTTCGGCGCGCCGGGCCCTTCTCGGGAACGCACTCCCGCCCCATTCGGCGGCGGATTCTATAGAGACCGGTATTGCTCCGGCAGTTATCGCGGGTCCCGGCATAAGCGACGTCCGAGACAGGCGCGCCGGGGGGCCAATTACCCCCGGCGGGGATTTATCTCCGGGCGTCGGATTAGCCCTCCCGGACGGTGCGGCGCGAATCCGATTGCCTTCCCGGCGGGTCCCGAATTGGTTGTCTTATCAGCAATCCGGCGCGTTCTTTCCGGAGCCCGAACAGCCCGCCGACCTCGGGAAACGTTGTCTTCCCGGTGCCAACTCCGCGGTGCCGACCGGACCGGCTCGCCTGCTTGTCCGCGGCGACCCTCCCGGAAACCCTGCGACCACAACGGCTCGGTCCCCCGCCGCCCCAGGTCGGCACCACAATCCGCCTGCCGCACCGCCGTCCAGCCCGTCCGCCACCGCACCCGAAACCTGTCCGCTGCAACGGCTCAGGTCGATCTCGCGATTCGCCGGCCACGCCAGCACGGCACCCCAACCGACCACCGAACCCGAACCGCCTCGGCCCCGAAAACCCGCCGAGGCACCACAACACCTCAACCCCAGCCCACCAGCCCGGCGCCGCCGAAACCCGAGCCCCCGCAACGCCTCGCCCCTCCTCCCCCCTCCGCCGCGTGGACTGCCGTCCATTCACCCGCCCCCGGAAACGCGGCAGGGCCCCGACCTCACCCGAGGTCGGGGCCCTGCCGCGAAACAAAATCCCGGCGCCGCTACTTCTTCTTGGCCGCCGAGGTGCGCTTCGCCGGGGCCTTCTTGGCCGCGGCCGTGGTCTTCGCCGCCGCGGTGGTCTTGGCGGCGGGCTTGGCGGCGGCCTTCGCCCGCGTGGTGGTGGCCTTCGGGGCCGCCTTCGCGCGGGTGGTGGTCGACTTCGCGGCCGTGGCGCGCGTCGTCGTCTTGGCCGCGGTGGCCTTGGCGGGAGCCTTGGCCGCGGTGGCGCGGGTGCGCGTGGCGGCGGGCTTCGCCGCGGTGGCACGGGTGCTGCGCGTGGCGGTCGCCGAGGCGGCGCGGGTGGTGGTGGCGCGCGCGGTGGTGCCGGTGGCCCGCTTCGCCGCCGTGGCCTTCGGCAGCTTCTTCGAACCGGAAATCACGTCCTTGAACGTGGTGCCCGCGCGGAACGCCGGAACGTTCGTCTTCTTCACTCGCACGGCTTCGCCGGTGCGCGGGTTGCGCGCGGTGCGGGCGGCACGAGCGCGCTTCTCGAACACCCCGAAGCCGGTGATGTTCACCTTTTCGCCCTTGTTGACCGTCCGGATGATGATGTCGACGAGACCGTCGACGGCCTCCGAAGCAACCTTTTTGTCGCCCAGACGCTCCGACAGCGCCTCGATCAGCTGGGCCTTGTTGGCCATTCCAGTCCCTCCAAGAAGAACTCTTCGTCCACGGCCAGGTCGGCCGGCTAACGCACACGGTATTACCAAGACAGCACAAATTCCAAACGGCACGCGAAATTTTCCCTTGCGGCGGGAACGGTTCCGCCCTCCCGAAGGACCCGTTTCCGGGTCCGGGAGGCTCCGTTTGGCGTGGGCGAAGAGGGGGCCCGCCGGGGGCGGATTCCCTTTCCGAGCAGGGAATCCGCGCCCGGCGGCGCAGGTCAGGAGGTCGCGGCGGGCAGCGTCGCGGGCTTCCACGAAGGCCGCTGTGCCTCGAACGCGTCGATGTCCCCCGCGTGGCGCAGGGTCAGCGCGATGTCGTCGAGCCCTTCGAGCAGCCGCCAGCGGACGTAGTCGTCGATCTGGAAGGGCGCGGTGAAGTCCTTGGCCCGCACGGTCTTGGCTTCGAGGTCCACCGACACCTCGGTGCCGGGCTCGTTCTCCAGCAGCTTCCAGAGCAGTTCGACGTCCGACTGCTCGCACTGCGCGGCGACGAGGCCGCCCTTGCCGGAGTTGCCGCGGAAGATGTCGGCGAAACGGGACGAGATGACGACCCGGAAGCCGTAGTCCAGCAACGCCCACACGGCGTGCTCGCGCGACGAACCGGTGCCGAAGTCCGGCCCGGCGACGAGCACGGAGCCGTTCTTGAACGGTTCCTGATTCAGGATGAAGTCCTCCTGCGCGCGCCAGGCGGCGAACAGCCCGTCCTCGAATCCGGTGCGGGTCACGCGCTTGAGGTAGACGGCCGGGATGATCTGGTCAGTGTCCACGTTGGACCGGCGCAGCGGGACCCCGATCCCGGTGTGCTGGGTGAACGGTTCCATGGTGGTGGCTCCTCTCCGGAGGTCAGGCAGTCAGGTCGGCGGGCGAGGACAGCGTCCCGCGCACGGCGGTGGCGGCGGCCACGAGCGGCGAGACCAGGTGCGTGCGCCCGCCCTTGCCCTGCCGTCCCTCGAAGTTGCGGTTGGAGGTGGACGCACTGCGCTCGCCGGGGGCGAGCTGGTCCGGGTTCATCCCGAGACACATGGAGCAACCGGCCTGCCGCCATTCGGCTCCCGCCTCGGCGAAGATCTTGTCCAGGCCCTCTTCCTCGGCGGCCTTGCGCACCCGCATCGAACCGGGCACCACGAGCATCCGGACCGAATCGGCCACCTTGCGCCCGCGCAGCACCTCGGCCGCCGCGCGCAGGTCCTCGATCCGGCCGTTGGTGCAGGAGCCGAGGAACACGGTGTCGACCGCGATCTCGCGCAGCGGGGTGCCCGGCTTCAGATCCATATAGGACAGCGCCTTCTCGGCGGCGAAGCGCGCGTTGTCGTCCGGGATCTCGGCCGGGTCCGGCACCGATTCGCCCAGCGGCAGGCCCTGTCCGGGGTTGGTGCCCCACGTCACGAACGGCGTCAGCTGGTCCGCGTCGAGGTGGACCTCGGCGTCGAATTCCGCGCCCTCGTCGGTGCGCAGCTCGCGCCAGGCGGCGACGGCGGCGTCCCACTCCTCGCCCTTCGGCGCGTGCGGACGGCCCTTCAGGTACTCGAAGGTCGTCTCGTCCGGCGCGATCATGCCTGCCCGCGCGCCCGCCTCGATCGACATGTTGCAGATGGTCATCCGGGCTTCCATCGACAGCTCTTCGATGGCCTTGCCGCGGTACTCGAGGACGTAGCCCTGTCCGCCGCCGGTGCCGATTTTGGCGATCACGGCGAGGATCACGTCCTTGGCGGTGACGCCCGGCTGCAGCGTGCCGTCGACGTTGATCGCCATCGTCTTGAACGGCCGCAGCGGCAGCGTCTGGGTGGCGAGCACGTGCTCGACCTCGGAGGTGCCGATGCCGAAGGCCATCGCGCCGAACGCGCCGTGCGTCGAGGTGTGACTGTCGCCGCACACCACGGTGGTGCCGGGCTGGGTCAGGCCGAGCTGCGGTCCGATCACGTGCACGATGCCCTGTTCGGCGTCGCCCATCGGGTGCAGCCGGACGCCGAACTCCTTGCAGTTGCGGCGAAGCGTGTCGACCTGCGTGCGCGACACCGGGTCGGCGATCGGCAGGTCGATGTCCACCGTGGGGACGTTGTGGTCCTCGGTGGCGATGGTGAGGTCGGGGCGGCGCACCTTCCGCCCGGCCAGCCGCAGTCCGTCGAACGCCTGCGGGCTGGTCACTTCGTGCACCAGGTGGAGGTCGATGTAGAGCAGATCCGGTTCGGCGCCTTCGCCTCGGCGCACGAGGTGGCTGTCCCACACCTTCTCCGCCAGCGTACGAGCCTTGCCGGTGGGGCTGGTCATCTCCGGCTCCTTCCTCGGGATCGGCCGGGAGCACGGAACCCGGACGATGCCGGTGAGGAGGGGGCAGCCGCGGCTGTCCGCGGCTCCGGGTTTCGTTTTTCCCAGATTCTGGACTTCCCACACTGCGGGAAGATAGTATCGCGTCGTGGGACAGCATAGCGGTATCGGAGTACTGGACAAAGCCGTGGCCGTGCTGCAGGCCGTCGCCGAGGACCCGTGCGGGCTGGCGGAACTGTGCACGCGCACCGGGCTTCCTCGCGCGACCGCGCACCGGCTCGCGGTCGGGCTCGAAGTGCATCGCCTGTTGCGGCGAGGGCCGGACGGGCGCTGGCGGCCGGGCACCGCGCTCGCCGAACTCGCGGGCGGTTCGACCGACCCGTTGCTCGACGCGGCGAGTTCGGTGCTGCCGAAGCTTCGCGACATCACCGGCGAAAGCGTTCAGCTTTACCGGCGCGACGGCGTGCAGCGCGTGTGCGTTTCGACCGCGGAACCGCCGAGCGGTTTGCGCGACACGGTTCCGATCGGTTCGCGCCTGCCGATGACGGCCGGCTCGGGCGCGAAGGTCCTTGCCGCGTGGTCGGATCCGCACACGCAGCGGACGATCCTCGCCGACGCGGTCTACGGCGAACGCACTCTGCTCGAGGTGCGCCGCCGCGGCTGGGCGCAAAGCGTCGCCGAACGCGAACCGGGCGTCGCGAGCGTTTCGGCCCCGGTGCGCGATTCCTCCGGCACCGTCGTGGCCGCGGTGTCGGTGTCCGGCCCGATCGAACGCATAGGGCGCAAGCCCGGCGCCCGGTGGGCGGCGGATCTCCTCGCCGCCGCCGACGCGCTCCAGGAACGCCTCTGACGCCCGGCTCCCACCACGCGCCAACCCCAGGCCGCTTCCCGCCACCCCGGCGGGAAGCGGCCTTTTTCGTGCCGCTTCGTCCGTCCCCGCCGCGGGAGCCGAATGAAGCGCCCCTCCTCGAGTGGGCCAAAGCACCGCCGGACAAGAGCCCCGGCACCGCGAACGCTTCGACGCCCAACGAGCGGCCGCCCCTCACCGCTGCCGCACTCCAGCAGCCCCTGTCGCACCCCGTCCCCCCCGACGAACCCACACCCCTCGAAGCACCCCGACGCGAGTCGGCCAAAGCACCGCCGGACAAGAGCCCCGGCGCCACGAGCATTTCGGCACCCGATGACCGGCCGCTCCCTCACCACTGCCGCGCTCCAGCAACGCTCCCCTCGCACCGCACCCGACGAACCCACTCCGCTCGACGCACCCCGACGCGAGCGGGCCAAAGCGCCACCGGACAAGAGCCCCGGCACCGCGAACGCTTCGACACCCGACGAGCCGCCACCCCCTCGCCACTGCCCCACTCCAGCAACGCTCCCCCTCGCACCGCACCCCCCCGACGAACCCACTCCGCTCGACGCACCCCGACGCGAGCGGGCCAAAGCGCCACCGGACAAGAGCCCCGGCACCGCGAACGCTTCGACACCCGACGAGCGGCCACCCCTCACCACTGCCGCACTCCAGCAGCCCCTGTCGCACCCCGGCCCCCGACGAACGCGCTCCTCTCAAAGCACCCCGACGGGACGGAGCCCAAAGCGCGCCGAGCGTTTCCGCCCCCCGTGCGCGATTCCCCTGACACAGCCGCCGCGGCAGCGGCCCCATCCGATCGATCGCGTCGGCCGCTCCCCCAACGCACGCTCGGGAACCGATCCGCCCGCCAGCCGACCCCCACCGCGAATCCGGCACCGCGAACGTTTCCGCCCCGGCACGCGATTCCTCCGGCGCCACCGCGCCCGGCGCCCTCGAACGCGAACCCGGCCACCCCGCCTCCGCACCGCCAAGCTCCCTCGCCGACCGCGCCCCCACCCCGGACCGCGTCCCGCCACGCCCGTGCGAGGCAGCGTTTTTCGCCCGGTTTTCGATCGTCCTCAGTAGACCGTCCGGCCCCGCCGGAGATCGTCCGAGCGGCCGCGCGCGACCCCGCCGTCGAACCTCAAGAAAAGGCAAAACCGCAGGACAGCGGGTGTCTACATGCGACTTTGCCGGTGCCGCAAGCACTCTCGCGGGTCTTCCGGCCAGTGAAAGAATCCGGCGCCGCCGCCCTCTCGCGCGGTCTCCGGTTACCCGACACGGCAACGAAAAAGGCAGGTCCCGATTGGACTTGCGAAGTCTATGGGTGATAATGACTGCGTTCGGCCTGTATGGCCGTATAAAACAAGTTCTGGTTGGAGGAACTGGAATGGCCAACAAGGCCCAGCTGATCGAAGCTCTGTCGGAGCGCATCGGCGACAAGAAGGCAGCCGCGGAAGCCGTCGACGGTCTCGTCGACATCATCATCCGCACCGTCCACAAGGGCGAAAAGGTCACCATCACCGGCTTCGGCGTCTTCGAAAAGCGCGCTCGTGCCGCCCGCACCGCGCGCAACCCGCGCACCGGCGAAGCCGTGCGGGTCAAGAAGACCAACGTTCCGGCGTTCCGCGCGGGCACCACGTTCAAGGACGTCATCTCCGGCACCAAGAAGCTGCCGAAGGCGACTGCCGTGAAGCGGGCGACCGCCAGCACCGCGAAGGCGACCGCCACCCGCGCCACGGCGACGACCACCACTCGCGCCAAGGCCACCGCCGCCAAGCCGGCCGCCACCCGCACCCGCGCCACCGCGGCCAAGGCTCCCGCCAAGGCCGCCGCCGCGAAGGCCACCACCACCCGCGCCAAGGCGACCGCCACCAAGGCCACCGCGGCCAAGGCGGCTCCGAAGGCCACCACCACGCGGGCGAAGGCCGCCGCCAAGCCGGCCGCCAAGAAGACCACGGCGGCCGCGAAGAAGGCTCCGGCCAAGCGCACCTCGGCCGCGAAGAAGAAGTAACTCCGGTTCTGTTCGGAACCTGACGACAAGCCCCGCCCGGCTTCTCCCCGGGCGGGGCTTGTCGCATCTCTGCCCTTGTTCCCCGCTCCGCGCGCACTGTCCGGCATCCGCCGCGGGCGCCCGCCGATTCCGAAGCGGCAGCGGAGCGCCGCCGAGATCCGTTGGCGCGCTTGCCCGTCCGGATGCCGCGCCCCGCGAAGCCGTCGCCCGAGCGTCAGCGGCGGGCATTGTCCCCGCCGGACCGCATCCGCGCAGCGCGAAGGAAATCGAGCGAAGCCTCACGCGTTTTCCCGATCACATCGGCCATCTCGCCGCCGTCTCCAGTCGATCACCTGTTCCCCCAAGCAAGTGCGAACGCCCGCCGCGGGGTTTCCTTGCCGTGTCCGGCCCGGCGCCATGCGTGGCCGTCAGGTGTCCGCGGTCACCCAGGCCGCGCAAGGTCCACAACAGACTTTCGGGTTGTTATGCGAACGTGACAACCACGCACGGCGCCCGCGGGTAATCCAGTCGGGCGAACAGTCGAATCCGGACTGGTTTCGCCAGCGCACACCGTCTTTTCCCCGCTGCCGCACCGGTGTCTCGCGAGCGCGCGCACCGCGCCGGCGAAAGTGGGTGCCGGGCCACGAAAACCGGCCGTCATCGGTGAACCGGTCGCGCGATCGGCTCCGATCAGTGTTGGGCTATGCAATCATGTCGCCCGGCAAAGGACCCCGAATGCGAGAACATGAGACGACTGTGCCGATAGTTCGTGTGGAGAAGCTGTACAAAGTGTTCGGCCGCCGGGCGGAAGAAGCGGTCGGCAAGCTGGAGAACGGCGCCGACCGCGCCGAACTGGACCTGCCCGGCGTGACCGCGGCCGTGATCGACGCCTCTTTCACCGTGGAGCGCGGCGAAATTTTCGTGGTGATGGGCCTGTCCGGTTCGGGCAAGTCGACCCTGCTGCGCACCCTGAACGGGTTGCTCCCGGCCACCTCCGGCCGGGTGCTGGTGGACGACATCGACCTCACCGACAAGTCCGCGGGACAGGTGCGCGAGCTGCGCCAGCGGCGGATGAGCATGGTGTTCCAGCACTTCGCGCTGTTCCCGCACCGCACGGTCGCGGAGAACGTCGCCTACGGCCTGAGCGTGCAGAACGCGGCGCGCGAACGGCAGCGCGAACGCACCGCCGAAGCGCTGGAGATGGTCGGCCTCACCGGATGGGAGGACCGGTTGCCCGGTCAGCTTTCCGGCGGGATGCGCCAGCGCGTCGGCCTCGCCCGCGCGCTGGCCGCGGACACCGAGATCCTGCTGATGGACGAGGCGTTCAGCGCGCTGGACCCGTTGATCCGCAAGGAGATGCAGGACCAGCTCCTGATCCTGCAGCGGCAGCTGGGCAAAACGATCGTGTTCATCACGCACGACCTCAACGAGGCGATGCGCCTCGGCGACCGGATCGCGATGATGCGCGACGGCCGGATCGTCCAGGTTTCGACCGCGCAGGAAATGCTCACCGCGCCGGCCGACGAGTACGTCGCGAGGTTCGTGCGCGACGTAGACCGCAGCCGGGTGCTCACCGCGTCCGCCGTGATGGCGCCCGCGGAAATCACCTTCACCCCGGCCACCACGGTCGCCGAAGCGCGGGAAACGATGCGCCGGAACGAACTCTCCGGCGTGCTGGTGACCGAGGACGGCAAGTTCGCCGGCGCGGTCGACCGGCGCGCAGTGAGCGAGGCCGCTGACACGGCAACGATCGCCGCACTCGTCGACCGGTCCGCCGCGCGCACCGGCCCGGAAACCCAGATGGCCGAACTGTTCGGCCACGCCGCTTCCGCTCCCGCGCCGCTCGCGGTGGTCGGCGCCGACGGGGCGCTGCTCGGCGCGGTGACCCGCGAGGCGCTGCTGAACGCGTTGAGCATCGGCGAAAACGACGAGCAGGAGGCGAACGCCCGTGGCTGACAACGTCCTCGTCGGCGACCTGCCGCAGATTCCCGTCGGCTCCTGGTTCAAGGCGGTCATCGACTGGCTGCAGGGCAACATCGGCCCGTTCTTCGATTTCGTCGACAAGATCGTCAACGGCGCGGTCGACGGCCTCACCGCGGGACTGACCTGGCTGCCGTGGCCGGTGCTGGTCGTGGTGTTCGCCGGGCTCGGCTGGTGGCTGCGCGGCTGGAAGTTCGGCCTCGGCTCGGCGATCGGGTTCGCGCTCATCGACAGCCTGCGCGAATTCCCGTCCGCGATGCAGACGTTGTCGCAGGTGCTGATTTCCGGCGTGGTCGCGGTGGCGATCGCGGTGCCGGTCGGGATCGCGGCCGCGCGCAACGAAACGGTGAGCCGGATCGTGCGGCCGGTGCTGGACTTCATGCAGACGCTGCCCGCGTTCGTCTACCTGATCCCGGTCATTTTCTTCTTCTCGATCGGCCCGGTGCCGGGCGTGGTGGCGACCGTCGTGTTCTCGCTGCCGCCGGGCGTGCGGCTGACCGAACTCGGCATCCGCCAGGTCGACCCGGAAATGGTCGAGGCGGGCGAGGCGTTCGGCTCGCCGCCGCGGCGGATCCTGCGGGAGATCCAGATCCCGCTCGCGATGCCGTCGATCATGGCCGGCATCAACCAGATCATCATGCTGTCGCTGTCCATGGTCGTGATCTCCGGCATGGTCGGCGCGCCCGGACTCGGCGCCGAGGTGTACGCCGCGGTCACGAGCCTGAAACTGGACCTGGGTTTCAACGCCGGTCTCGGCGTTGTCGTGCTGGCCATTTATCTCGACCGGCTCACTTCCGCGCTCGGGGCGCGCTCCGCGGTGGGCCGCGCCCTCCGCCGGGCCGACGCGGCCTGATCCACCTCCACCGCAACGAGAAAGGACGAACGAGTGCGCACTTCGAAACGGCTCAGCCGGATCCTCGCCGTGGGCGCCGCCGTGACGGCCCTGGTCGGCCTCACCGCGGCGTGCGGCGGGCGGGAGTCCCAGTCGGGCAACAGCCAGGAAGCCAAGAGCGTCACCATCGGCTACATCAACTGGGACGAGGACGTCGCCCTCACCAGCCTGTACCAAGCGGTGCTGGAGGAAAAGGGGTACAAGGTCAAGACGCAGATGCTCGACGTCGGCCCGATCTACGCCGGGCTCGCGAAGGGCGACGTCGACCTGTTCCTCGACTCGTGGCTGCCCGCGACGCACAAGCAGTACTGGGACCAGTACCAGAACCAGCTCGAAGACCTCGGCGTCTGGTACGACAACGCGACTCTGAACCTCGCCGTGCCCGACTACGTGAGCGACGTGAACAGCATCGCCGACCTCAAGGACAAGGCGAGCATGTTCGGCGGCAAGATCACCGGCATCGAGGCGAGCGCGGGCGAGACCGGCATCGTGCAGAAGGACGCCATCCCGCAGTACGGCCTCGACGGCGCGATGACCCTGCAGAACTCGTCGACCACCGCGATGCTGGCCGCGCTCGACAGCTCGATCAAGGCGAAGAAGCCGATCGTCGTGACGCTGTGGCACCCGCACTGGGCGTACTCGCGCTACCAGCTCAAGGATCTGAAGGACCCGAAGGGCGCGATGGGCAAGGGCGAGCAGATCCACGCGCTCGGCCGCAAGGGCTTCGAGAAGGACTTCCCGGCGCTCGCCGGCGTGGCCAAGAAGCTGAAGATGTCGGACGCGGACCTCGGTTCGCTCGAGGACGCGATCCAGAAGGCCCCGAAGGGCCAGGAAAAGGCCGCCGCCAAGCAGTGGGCGGATCAGCACAAGCAGTTCGTGGACCAGGCTTTCGCCGGTCTCTGACGCGGTGCCGCACGACCCCGCCTCCCGTTCGCCGGGACGGCGGGGTCGTTTCTTTTTCCGCGACGGGGCGGTTGAAGTGGCCGGATTCCCCCTGATTCGTTGCCCAGCACGGTTATCGAGCGGAATCCGCCGCGCGATGCGGCACACTGGGCACATGTCTCGCGCGCCGATCTCTGCCCGCACCGACGTACCCGACGACGTCGACGCGGTGACCGAAGCCGTGCTCACTGCTTCCCGGCTGCTCGTCGCGGTGTCCGCGCGGTCCATCGCCTCCGTGGGCGACCTCATCACGATGCCGCAATTCCGGCTCCTGGTGGTGCTGCATTCCCGCGGCCCGCTGAAACAGGCCGCGCTCGCCGAACATCTCGGCGTCACGCCGTCCACCGCGAGCCGGATGATCGACCGCCTGGTCGCCGTCGCGCTGGTCGCCCGATTGGGCAATCCTTCGTCCCGGCGCGAGGTCGTCATCGAACTCACCCGGGAAGGCGACCGAATCGTCCGCGTCGTCACCCAGCGGCGCCGTCGCGAAATCGCCGCCGTGGTGGAGAAAATGCCCGAATCGGCCCGCCGCGGCCTGGTCGACGCGCTGACCGCGTTCGCCGAAGCGGGCGGCGAACCGCCTGCCGGAAACCCGGCCGACGCCGTGTGGGTCTAGCTTTCCGCCGCCACCGCGCGAATCCCGTCGGCCACTTCTTTCGCCGACGGGGCCTCCTGCGGGTCGAGCAGCCACTGCACCATCAGCCCGATCACCAGCGCGCTCTGCACCGCCCCGCCGACCCCGGCCCGCGCCTCGCGCAACCCCTGCACGAGATGCTGCCGCACGTCCGCTGACCGCTCCGCCTGCACGAGCGCCTCGAGCTGCGCGACCCACAACGCCCGGTGCTCGCCGAAGCTGTCGATCAGCCGCTTCAGCCCCTGTTCGGACAGGTCGAACGACGAATCCGCGACCTGGCCGCCCAGTTCGTCGACCGCCGCGACCAGCGCCTGCGTCAGCAACGCGTCCCGCGACCCGAAGTGGTAGCCGATCGCCGCGTGACTGACCCCCGCCGCGGCCGCGATGTCGCGCACCGTCGTGTTGCCCCAGCCCAGCTCGATCAAGCAGCGCTTCGCCCCGGCCAGCAGATCCTCGCGATTGCCCATGGCCGCACAGCCTAGCCCACGTCTTGCCCAGATGGTTTATCCAAATGGTTTGACCAAATGGACAAAACCGGGCTACGGTCCTGTCCCATGAACGTCTTGATCTCCGGTGCTGGCGTGGCCGGTGTCACCCTCGCCGAACTCCTCACCCGCTCCGGCCACCGCGGCACGATCGTCGAACGCGCCCCCGCCCTCCGGCACACCGGTTACGCCGTGGATTTCCGCGGTGCCGCCTTCGATGCCCTGTCTGAGCTGGGCATTCTCGACGACGTCCGCCAGCACGACACGAAGATGACCGGAACCGCCGTCGTCGATCGCGACGGCGTCCAGGTCGATCTGCTGCCCGCCGAAGCTTTCGCGGGCGAGCTGGAGGTGCCAAAGCACGTCCTGAACGAGCTGCTGTACGGCCTGACTGTCGATCATGTCGAGTACCGCTTCGGCACGTCGATCGCGTCGCTGTCGCAAACTGAGGCCGCCGTGACCGCCGAACTGACCGACGGCTCCACCGAGACTTACGACCTGGTTTTCGGCGCGGACGGCGTGTACTCGAAGGTCCGCCAGCTAGCATTCGCCCCGCACTCAGCGGTGCTGCAGCACCTAGGCCTCTCCGGCGCGGGCTTCACCATGCCGAACTTCCTGGGCCTGGACCACAGCGGCCTCCTCCGCACCTCTGGCCACACGGCGATCTACCTGTTCAACTCAGCGGACGCGGACCGTCTCACCGTGAGCCTGTCCTTCGGAACGACCTCGGGCGTCCTGGACCGCCTTCCCCGCGTCGAACAGGAATCCGCGACGCGCGCCGCTTTCGCCGGTGACGCTTGGCACACGCCTCGCCTGCTGGAGGCGATGTCGGAGGCTTCGGACTTCTACTTCAGCTCGAGCACGCAGGTGCACCTGAACCGCTGGTCGACCGGCCGGATCGCCCTGGTGGGCGACGCCGGGTACTGCGCCGCCCCCACCGCGGGCATGGGAACTTCACAGGCCTTGCTCGGCGCTCGTTCGCTGGCCCGCCATCTGGCCGCCTCGGCCTATCCGGAGGCTTTCGCCGGGTACGAAGCCGAACTCCGGCCGTATGTGACGGAAAACCAGGCGAATGGCCGCTCGGCAGCCGCGTTGTTCGGCGGGCGGGATTGATCCTTTTCCGCGCTTTCGACGGCACATACAACAAAGCCCGGTTGATCTTTGCTGATCAACCGGGCTGGCTGTACCCCCGATGGGATTCGAACCCACGCTACCGGCGTGAGAGGCCGGCGTCCTAGGCCGCTAGACGACGGGGGCTTAGGAACTTCCCCGTTTCCGGGGCTTTTCTTGCGAGAGAGAACTTACCAGAAGCGATTTTCGCACTTCCGAGAGGGGGTCCTCTCTGCAGCTGGGGTACCAGGACTCGAACCTAGACTAACTGGACCAGAACCAGTCGTGCTGCCAATTACACCATACCCCAGTGAGGTACTTTCCCGGTTGCCCAGGTCAGTGCCGCACGAGAAGAAATACTAGAACATCCCGCCGCGGACCGTCGCAGCGGGGTCCCCGCCGCGCGCGGGGCGGGCACGCCGACCG
The DNA here is from genome assembly GCF_002796545.1 of Amycolatopsis sp. AA4. GTDB lineage: Bacteria > Actinomycetota > Actinomycetes > Mycobacteriales > Pseudonocardiaceae > Amycolatopsis. Next base: position 1,456,496 of record NZ_CP024894.1, on the reverse strand, counting down.
TCGCGTACTCCGAAACCAGCAGCTCAGGAAGCTCGTCGAGCCCGGACACGGTGTGCACCCCGTCCGGAGCCCGCTCGCCGGTGCGGCTGGTCCCGTCGCGGTCGAGCCAGACCGCGCCGAGCCCGGCGTCGAACGCGCCGATCGCGTCGGTGTCGAGCTTGTCCCCGACGTGCACCGTGCGCTCCGGCGGGCACTCCAGCGCCAGGCAGACCGAGTGGAACATCACCGGATCGGGTTTCGCGACCCCGACCTCGCCCGCGATCGCGACGTGGTCGAAAAACGGCGCGAGCCCGAGCTCCGCGATTTTCCGCCGCTGATGAACCCCTGAGGCGTTCGTCACGGCGGCCAGGTGCAGCCCCGCGGCGCGCAGCCATTCCAGACAAGGAAGAACGTCGTCGAATAACCGCCAGGACCGCGCCAAAATCTCCAGCCGGCGCGCCTCGAACGCGCTCACTTGCGCGGAGTCCGCGGAGATCCCCAACTCGGCGAGGAAACATTCGGTGCGCCGGTGATGCATCACGTCGTAGCCCAGCTTCCCGGCGACGACCAGCGCGACGTGCTCCTCGGTGATCAAATCCCACAACGGCCAAAGATCGTCGCGCCCGGTGAGCGCATGCAAGGTACGGCGGATCGCGGCGGTGCAGTCGATCAACGTGTCGTCGATGTCGAGACAGACCAGGCTCAGCTCAGGAGGCGCCCACGGTTCACGACCGGCAGCGGCCGGCGGGGCAGTACGAGCACGCGACAGAGCGGCCGGGGCGAAATCCACCCCGTGAGGCTAGGGCACGCGCCGCGTTCGCAACGCGGCCAAAAAGGTGATTACCCCGAGCCCCTTGCCGCTGACCGGCTCTACTGCCGGTGCACAAAGTGTCCGCCCCGTGACGTTCACCACCGCCCCAGAGGGCCGAGCGGGTGAAAGACGCTTACTCCACGCTCGCCGCGAAAACTTGCCAATTCCGAACGATCTTCTCCGAGGCGCGTGCTGCCGTCCCCTCGCGCGGCCGTCGAGAAACCCCTTTCGCCACAACCCTTTCCCGCCTGTGGCCCTCTGTTCGGACCGTCCTCAAGCAACATCAACCACGCATAAGTTCCGCGGCCGAACTAACCGCCCGAAATCCTTTTCCGGAAAATGCCGCCACTCACCGCAGTTTCCGACCGGACGGCGGCGTCCGGTCATCCCCGCCCGAGATCCACATACGTGAACCACGCGCCATTACGCAAACTCCCCACATTCTGGTCCCGGCGAGGCAACATCAACTCCGCTGTCCGCACCAGCCAGCCGCTCTTTCCACTTCTTCCCGACGGCGGCCGCGCTCGCCAATCCCCGCCAGGATCGTGCGCGGGTAACCGCCTCATGAGCCGCCGTCGCTGTACGTCTCCTCCGGAGAAACCCCACTCGGGGCCCTTCCCTTCTGTTCACGCCTCACCCACCCTTTCCGACCTTTCCCTGCCCGCTTCCGCGGCTTCCCGTTCCGCCGCACCACCTTTTCTTCCCATGCCCTCCCCTGCCCCTTCCTTTTCCACGCCCCCTCGCTCGTCCGCTTCTGCCCGCCGCACCCGCCTCACTCGTCCGCTTCGTCCCACAGCACCCGCCTCGCTCATCCGCTTCCGCCCGCCGCACCCGCCTCACTCGTCCGCTTCGTCCCACAGCACCCGCCTCGCTCATCCGCTTCCGCCCGCCGCACCCGCCTCGCTCATCCGCTTCCGCCCGCCGCACCCGCCTGCCCGCTCCACTACTGCCACCCACCCCTTGGGCCACTTGCCAGTCCCCTGTGCCCCACATCGCTCTCCCGCCGCACCCCCTTCCCCGCCCCGCCTCACTCGCCCGCTTCTTCCGCCGCACCCGCCTGCCCGCTCCACTGCTGCCCACCGCCCCTTGGACCACTTGCCAGTCGCCTGCCCCACATCGCTCTCCCGCCGCATCCCCTTCCGCCCCCGCTCTGTCGGCAAAGAACCCACCACCCCATCGGCCGACTTGACGCACCCTCCGCCCGAGGTGCATCCTCACTGTTATTCAACAGCCGATGAATAAGGGGTGGGGAAGATGACCGAGCACACGGGCTGCGTCATCGTCGGCGGCGGACCAGCAGGCATGGTGGCGGGCTTGCTCCTGGCCCGAGCGGGCGTGGAAGTGACCGTCCTGGAAAAGCACGCGGACTTCCTCCGCGATTTCCGCGGCGACACCGTCCACCCGTCCACCCTCAGGCTCCTGGACGAACTGGGTCTCGGCGAAAAGTTCGAAGCCCTGCCGCACACCAAGGTGACCGCAGTCGGACTCCCGACCCCGGACGGCGGCTCGCTGACCCTCGCCGACATGTCGTTGCTGCACGTCCCCCGCCCCTACGTAGCGATGGTCCCCCAATGGGATTTCCTGGACCTGCTCGCCGAAACAGCGCAGAAGGAACCGACCTTCACCCTCCGCATGGAAACCGAAATGACCGGCCTCCTCCGCTCAGGCCGCAAAGTCACCGGTGTCCGCTACCGCACCGCGAACGGCGCCGAAGGCGAACTCAACGCAAACCTGGTCATCGCCGCCGACGGCCGCTGGTCCCTGGCCCGCCGCTCGGCCGGCCTGACCCCGCGCGAGTACTACACCCCGTTCGACGCTTGGTGGTTCCGTCTCTCCCGCAAGCCCGAAGAACAGGAAGCCTCCCTGGTGCCGAGGATGCGCAACCACCGCTTCGCGGTGCCGTTGCCGCGCAAGGGCTACTACCAGATCGCCTACCTCACGCCGAAAGGCAAAGACCTGAACGCCGCCGGCATCGAAAGCTTCCGCCGCGACGTCACCGAGGTCTGCCCGGAATTCGCCGACCGCGTCCACGAACTGAAGTCGATGGACGACGTCAAGTTCCTCAACGTCCGTCTCAACCGCCTGCACCGCTGGCACGTCGACGGCCTGCTGTGCATCGGAGACGCCGCCCACGCGATGTCCCCAGTCGGCGGCGTCGGAATCAACCTGGCAGTACAAGACGCCGTCGCCGCCGCGAGGCTACTGGCCGACCCGCTCCTCCGCGGCAAGCCGACCGAACAGGACCTCACCGCAGTCCGCCGCCGTCGCCTCCTGCCGACCGTCGCCGTCCAGGGCCTGCAGCGTCTTCTCCACCGCCGAGTAATGGGCCCAGTAATGACCGGCCACGCCGACGGTCCGCCGCCTCAATTGATCGCCCTGCTCAAGCGCTTCCCGAGCCTCGCCCGCGTCCCGGCCTACCTCATCGGCGTAGGCATCCGCCGCGAATCCGCCCCCGCCTTCGCCCGCCGCCCAGCAGAACCGGCCACCCGCTAACCCACCCCCAGGTCAGCCACCACCCGGCAACGCCAGCCCCCGAACCCACCCAACGCTCGCCCGTCGCCCACTGGCAAACACCCGCCGGTCGGCCACAACAATGCCGACGCGTCCTCGCCTCCTCGGCACCGCTCCATAGACCACCGACACAGCCGCCTCGCCGCTAAACGGCAACCGCAAGCCAGCTCCTCCCCCACGCGAACCGCTCATCCAGCGGCCGACGCCCCTCGCCACTGAACGGCAAAACTCCCGACCGCTCAGCACCCGGGCACCCAAACGCTCTAGCCCTTCACCGGCACGCCAAGGATCACTTCCGTCGAGCACCTTCGCAGTACCCGACCAGCACACTCCGCAGCATCGATGCACAGCTAAACGGAACTCATTCATTCGCCGCTGAACGGCAACACGACCAGCTCGCCAACCGCCCACCAGCGAGCCCCTCGCCACCGACCGGCAACAACACCGACCAGCCCAACCACCAGTCGCCCAGCCGCCCACGCGCCACTCCGCGGCAACGGCACCGACCGCTCACCAAACGAGCCTCAAAACCATTCGCCACTCAACGGCAACAGCCACCGCTGTCACCCACCCAAGCGGCAATCAGCTGTCGCCGCTCAACGGCGACAGTCACCCTGCCATCGCGCCCAAGCCGCAAACCCCTGTCGCCACTTAACGACAACAGCCATCCGCAGCCAACCCAAGCTGCAATCACTTCTCGCCACTCAACGGCAACGGCAGCCACGGCTTACCAACGCCAGGACAACTCGCTTCTCGCCACTAAGCGGCGACAGCAGCGTCAGCTCACCAACGCGAACACCAATCACCTTTCGCCACCAAGCGACGACACCGTCAACTCACCAACACAGACGCCAGTCGCCTCTCGCCACCAAGCGGCAAACAGCATCGCCAGCTCGCCAACAAGAAGGCCAAGCCTTCTTTCGCCACCCAGCGGCGACAGCACCAACGACTCGTCCCTCTCCGCCCAGCGGCGACAGCGCTGCCGACTCTTCTCTCGCCACCAACCGGCGAGGGTGCCGCCGACTCACCGACCAAAGCGCCAGCAACCATTCGCCGATAAACGGCAAGAGCCATCCACAGCCACCACACAAGCGGCAAGCACCTCTCGCCGCTCAACGGCAACGGCCCCGCCTACCCGCCAACCCAGACACGAGCCGCCAGCTCGCCACCAACCAGCAACAGCCCAAGCCACCGCCCCGGCCTCACCCCGACGGCCGAAAACAACCCCCGACCAGGGATTCGCCACTAAACGGCAACGCCCGAACCCACCCCCACCAAGCCACCGTCGCCGCAAAACGGCGACGGCCAGCTCAGAGGTCCTGCACCGGATTCGTCAGCGTCCCGATGCCGTCGATCGTGATGGACACCGACTGCCCGTCGACGATCGGCCCGACCCCCTCCGGCGTGCCGGTGAGGATCACGTCTCCGGGAAGGAGCGTCATCACGCGCGACACGAACTCGACCAGTTCGGGCACCTTGTGCACGAGGTCCGAAGTCCGGCCGTCCTGCTTCAGTTCGCCGTCGACCTCGCTGCGGAGCGCCAGGTCGGACGGGTCGATCGACGTCTCGATCCACGGACCGAGCGGGCAGAAGGTGTCGAACCCCTTCGCCCGGCCCCACTGGCCGTCAGACTTTTGCAGGTCACGCGCGCTCACGTCGTTGGCGACCGTGTAGCCGAGGATCGCGCTGGCCGCGCGCGCCGCGGGCACGTTCTTCACTGGCTGTCCGATGACGACTGCGAGTTCGCCCTCGAAATCGACGCGCCCGACGTCCGACGGACGGCGGATCGGAGCGTTCGGCCCGACCACCGTCGTGGACGGCTTGATGAACAGCATCGGCGCGGACGGCACCTCATTGCCGAACTCCGCCGCGTGCTTCGCGTAGTTCCGGCCGACGGCGATCACCTTCGACGGCAGGATCGGCGCGAGCAGCCGGACGTCGGCCAGCGGCCACCGCTTGCCGGTGAAGTTCGGCTGGCCGAACGGGTGTTCCGCGATCTCCAGGACCTGAGCATCGTCGCCGTCCCCCTCGATCGAAGCGAACGCGACACCACTGGGATGAGCAATACGAGCTAGACGCACCGCACCAGTCTACGTACCCGCACCGACAGTCGCGCACCCCGAGCGGGCGCGAGAGTCCCCCTCGCCCAATCCACGCGAACACGACACTTCGCACCAGCGGATGAGCAGCCGCGACCGCACCGGCGCGAAAGGACCCTTCACGCCAGCCAGATACGACCACGCACCACAGGAACGGCCTCATCGACACGATCGTGAGTCGCGATGTCCATCGCAGGAAGGACCACCAGGCGCGAATGTCCCAACCCAGCGCACCCGTAGGCGCGATTCACCCCACAGCAGCCACCCCCAGCTCAGACACTGACTGCCCAGACGCGACCGTCAGGCTTTTGTGGACCAACGCGTCGCACAACGCCAGCCAGCTCGCCTCGACGATGTTGCCGTGCACCCCCACCGTCGTCCATTCGTGTTCGCCGTCACTAGTTTCGAGAAGCACCCGCGTGACGGCGTCCGTACCCGGATTGGACGGCAGGATCCGCACCTTGTAATCAGCCAGCTCCACGCTGTCCAACCAGGACAGATACGGCGTCAACGCCTGGCGCAGCGCCGCATCAAGGGCGTGCACCGGGCCGTTCCCTTCCGCGGTCGCGATGACGCGCTCGCCCGCGACGTGCACCTTCACCGTCGCCTCGGAAACGACTTCGCCGTCCGAACGGTGGTCCAGGACCACCCGATAGGACTCGAGCTCGAACGGCGGCGGATCCGACTTTTCGCCGGAAACCTCCTCGACCTCGCGGCGCAGCAACAGCCCCAGCGACGCGTCGGCCGCTTCGAACGACCAGCCTTCCGATTCGAGTTCTTTCACCTTTCGCACCGCGTTCGTCAGCGCGTCGGGCCGGCCGGCAAGGTCGACCCCGAGTTCACGTCCCTTGAGCTCGAGGCTGGCCCTGCCGGCCATCTCCGTGACCAGTACTCGCATGCCGTTGCCGACGGAGGACGGATCGATGTGGTTGTACAACAACGGATCCACCTTGATCGCGCTCGCGTGCAGCCCCGCCTTGTGGGCGAAAGCGGACAACCCGACGTAAGCCTGGTGGGTGTCGGGTGCGAGGTTGGCGATTTCGGCTAAGGCATGGGAGACGCGAGTGAGCTCGGCGGCTCCTCCGGTCGGGAGGACGTCCATTCCGAGCTTGGTCACGAGGTTTCCCGCTACGGCGAACAGGTCGGCGTTGCCTGCCCGTTCCCCGTAGCCGTTCGCGGTGCACTGCACGTGCGTCGCGCCGGCCTGCACCGCGGCGACAGAGTTCGCCACAGCACAGGAAGTGTCATCCTGGCAATGGATTCCGAGTCGGAATCCGGTCTTTTCCTTGATCTCGCCTACGGTTTCAGCAAGTCCCAACGGCAGCTGCCCGCCGTTGGTGTCGCACAGCACGAGGACGTCCGCGCCAGCGTGCGCCGCTGCGTCGAGCACCCGCAGCGAGGTTTCGGGAGAGAAGGCGTAGCCGTCGAAAAAGTGTTCTGCGTCAAGAAAAACTCGACGACCTTCGCCGACGAGGAACGCGACCGTGTCCCGCACCATCGCGCATGCCTCGTCGACGTCCACCCGCAACGCCCGCTCGATGTGCCGTAAGTCCGATTTAGCCACCAAGGTGATGACCGGTGCCTCCGAATCCAACAGCGCACGGACCTGAGGATCCTTGTCGGCCGCAGTGCCTGCCTTGCGCGTGGACCCGAACGCGACGAGCGCGGCGTGCTTGAGCGGCAACTCTCCCTTTGCCGCGCGGGAAAAGAACTCCGTGTCCTTCGGCAGAGCACCCGGCCAGCCGCCCTCGATGAACCCGACACCCAGCTCGTCCAACAGCCGCGCGACGGCCAGCTTGTCCGTGACCGAGTAGGTGATTCCTTCGCGCTGAGCACCGTCGCGCAAAGTGGTGTCGTAGAGGTGGAAGGCATCGCCAAGCGGCGTGCCGGCGGGTTCCGTGCGGGTCACGGTGTTCTCCTTGTGGCGGGGCAGAACCTGGTCCAGGCAACAAAAAAACCTCCCGCATGGGTGCGAGAGGTTGCGCGCCGGTAGCTCTTGTGGAGCGTCTATCCGGCGCGCAAGGCAATAATGACGGAGATGGCGGTCATGTCGGCCATCATGCCACAGCTTCGCCCGGCTTCCAAGCGCCGGGCGAAGCGTCCCACCTTCTGAGAGCCGTCAGCCGGGCAGCTTCGCCAGGTAGCGGCCGAATTCTTCGACCGCTGCGGCATTTCTCGGCCCTTCCACCAAAGCGGCGTACGGCAGCGCGAAGAAGCGTCCTTCCTTCACGGCCGGGATGTCGCGCAGGCCGGGGCGCGAGCGAAGGAAGTTCTCCTTGTCGGCCACGCTGCCGACCTCGCCGCCGTAGTCGTTGATGAGGATAACGTCCGGCGCGCGCTGGATCACGGCTTCCCAGCTGACGCTGGTCCAGCTGTCGTTGAGGTCCGCGAAGATGTTGGCACCACCCGATTTGGTGATGATTTCGTCCGGGCCCGCGTTCCGTCCGGAGGTGAATGGCTGGTCACGGCCGTCGTCGTAGAGGAACACCTTGGGTTTCGGCCGCCCGGCCGGCACCGCGTCCGTGACAGCGGCGACCCGTGAGCGGTACTCTTCGATCAAACGTTCTGCACGATCACTGATCCCGAAGATCTTCCCCAGATTGCGCACATCTGTGTACAGCGCGTCGAGCGGTCGCATGATCCCCCGCTGCTTGCCATTGCCGTTGCGGCACGCTTCGGTGAGCAAGTAGCTGGAGATGCCCAGCTTCGCGAGGGAATCCGGGGTGAACCCGGTTGCCTCGGAGAAGCCGTAGTTCCAGCCCGCGAACACGAGGTCCGCTCCCGCGCCCTGCACCACCTCACGGTTGATCTTCTCCGCGAGCTTGGGCACCTTGGCGAAATCGGCTTTCCACGGCGACGAGGCCACGCCGCTGGACTGTCCTTTGTCGACCACGTAACCGGCCATCCGGTCGCCCAAGCCGAGCGCGAACATCAGCTCGGTGATGCCGATGTCATTCGTCACGACTCGAGAAGGAGGTTTGGACACGGTCAACGACGAACCGCAATTGGTCACCGTCACGGGATACCCGGCCGGAGCTGCTCCACCGTCCCTTTCGGACACGTGAGCGCCGCAGCCGGTGGCGACGAGGGCGACCGTCACGAGCAACGCGACTGTCCTACGCATGACTGTCCTCCTGGGATTCGAGCAGGTCGAACAACAACTGCGGACGCCCCGTAGCGGGATGCGGCACGACATGCCCGCGCACTCCGAACACGTCGGCGAGCAAAGCCGGGGTGAGCACCTCGGCCGGGGTTCCGCTCGCGACGAGGCGGCCGTGGTCGAGCACGTGCACCACGTCGCACACGGCAGCGGCCAGGTTCAGGTCGTGGAGCGCGGCCAGCACCGTCGGTCCGCTGGCACGAGCGAGCGCGAGGACTTCGAGCTGGTGCCTGATGTCGAGATGGTTGGTCGGCTCGTCGAGCACCAGGAGCCGGGGCTGCTGTGCGAGGGCACGCGCGATCAGCACGCGTTGCCGTTCGCCGCCGGACAAGGTGAGCACGCCTCGCTCGGCCAGGTGCGTCAGGCCGACTTGAGCCAGTGCGTCGGCGCACAGCCGGTGGTCGGCTGCGCTCATGCGGTCGAGCAGGCCGTGGTGCGGCAGGCGACCCATCGCCACCACCTCGGCGACGGTGAAGTCGAACTCCGCGTGCGATTCCTGCGCGACCGCGGCGATCGCGCGCGCCCGCTTTCGCGGTGCCATCCCGTCGACCGGCTGACCGTCGACCAACACGGCTCCGGCTGAGGGCTTGAGCACTTGATAGACGGCGCGCAGAGTCGTCGACTTTCCGCTGCCGTTCGGGCCGAGCAGTCCGACGAATTGGCCTTGCCGAGCTTCGAGGGTCACGTCGTCGACCAGCTTGCGACCGGCCGCGGTCACGCTGACGCCGTCGAGCGAGAGGTCCATTCACGCACCTCCGAACACGTAGGCGCGGCGACGCATCAAGAGCAGGAACGCCGGTACCCCGACCGCCGCGGTCAGCACCCCGATCGGCAACTCCTCAGGCGCGGCGAGCACTCGCGCCGCGACGTCCACCCACACCAGGAAAACCGCGCCGGCCAGCGGTGCCACGGCAAGCACCCGGCGGTGATCGGCACCGACGACCAGCCGCACCAGGTGCGGAAGGATCAACCCGACGAAGCCGATCGCTCCGCTCACCGCGACCAGAACCCCCGTCATGGCAGCGCAAACGATGAACAGGAGAACCCGCAGCTTCCCGACGTCGACGCCGAGAGTCGTCGCCGCTTCGTCGCCCATGGCGAGCGCGTTGAGCCGGCCGGCCAGCGCCAGCAAGAGCAAAATCCCGCCGGCCACCACGATCGCGGCGATCGGCAGCGTGCCCCAATTCGCGCCGGCGAGACTGCCGAGCAGCCAAAACAGCGCCGACCGCGCGGCTTCGCCGTTCGGCGCTTGAAAGACGATGACCGTGGTGATCGCGAAAAACCCGTAAGACAACGTCGTTCCGGTGAGCACCAGACGCAGCGGCGTAAGTCCTTGCCGCGTACGGGCGACGAGATAGACGATCAAAGTCGCGACGAGCGCGGCCACGAACGCCCCGACCGACAACGCGTAGATCCCGAGCGACGCGAAGACGCCGAACAACGTCACCGCGGTCGCCCCGACGGAAGCGCCGGAGGAAATCCCCAGCACATACGGCTCGGCGAGTGCGTTGCGCACCATCGCTTGAATCGCGACGCCGACAGTCGACAGCCCAGCGCCGACGACCACCGCCAGCAGAACGCGAGGAAGCCGGAGATCCCAGATGATCCGGTACTCCCCGACCTCGTCCGGGCCGATCGTCCCGCCGAACAGCCCAGCGCGGAGAAAGGCCCACGTGTGAGTGACCGGCACCGCCACCGTCCCGATCCCGACAGCGACGACGATCGACCCGAGCAACACGACCACGAGCCCGAGCAGCACCGGCGTCAACGGCCGTCTCCGCTGAACGGCAACGGCCCCGACCTGGGATTCGCCACTCAACGGCGACGCGTCCGGCTGGCCCTGCGCAGTGCCACTCCGCGGCGACGCGTGCGGCTGGTCCTGGAATTCGCCACCCAACGGCGATACATCCGACTCGCCCTGCGCGATGCCAACCCGCGACGACGCGACCCACCGGTTCTGGAATTCGCCATTCAGCGACGACACATCCGGCTGTGCCTGCGAGGCGCCACTCCGCGACGACGCGACTCGCTGGTCCTCGGCTTCGCCGTTCAACGGCAATACATCCGGCTGCTCTTGCAATCCTCCAACCCGCGACGATGCGTGCGGCCGGTCCTGGAATTCGCCACCCAACGGCGACGCGTCCGAGTGCCCCTGCGAAGTGCCACTCCGCGGCGACGCATGCCGCTGGTCCTGGAGTTCGCCACCCAACGGCGATACATCCGACTCGCCCCGCGCGATGCCAACCCGCGACGACGCGACCCGCCCGCCCTGGGACTCGCCACTCAACGGCGACGCATCCGGCTGGCCCGGCGCGGTCTCAACTCGCGGCGACGTGACCCGCTGGTTCTGGGATTCGCCGATCCGCGGCAACGCAACCCGCTGAGTCGGGGATTCGCCAGCCCGCGGCGAAACGTGCTCCTCGCTCGAGGATCGGTCATCCAACGGCGAGCCAACGCCTCCACCAGAGCCAGTCAGATCACGGCTCTCCGCGGACTCGGCCCGCAGCTCGTCGATCGGCGACTCGGTGCCGTGCACTGCGTTGCCGCGAGATGGCGAATCCACCTTCGCCGCAGAACCACCCGGTCGGAACGAGTCGCGCGTACCGCCGTCGCCAGGAGATGGCGAACCACCCTCGCCATCCAGTGGCGAATCGCCCGAAGCACCGTCCCCGCGAGCACCAGAACCAGCCGACCCGCTGTCGCCACCAGACGGCGAAACACCCGAACCGCCCTCAGCGCGCGAATCTAAATCGGCAGCCTCGCCATCGCCGCTCGGTGGCAAAAGATCCGAGTCACCACGAGAACTCGAACCACCCGACACGCCCTCGCCACTCAACGGCGAGAGGCAACCGCCTTCCAGAAGATCCGGCGAATCACGGTCGCTAGCAGGCGGCGAAACCCCACCAGAACCACCGTCGCCGAAAACCGGCGAAGCCCCGCCCACCGCGGAGCCAGGACGAGCAGAACGCCTTTCAGAAGAAGACACCACCGGCGACGACCCAATCGAGACATTGGGCCCGCAAAAGACGGCAGCCGCCGGCGGCGGGAGTGTCGTCTCCCGCAGACCACGACGGGAGGGGACGAGGTTCGAGGAACCTCCGCCGGTATCGGGCTCGCCTTCGGCTCCGGAGAAGGAGCCGAAGGCCTACCGTTGCGGGTCAGCGCCGGATTTCGACCGGCTTCCGCGGCGGGGGTCCGAAAGACTCAGGACGGGGTCAGCCGACCTGACGGACGTTGGACGAGACCAGTGCCGCGAGGCGGTCGCCGATCGCCTGGGTCGCGCCCGGGGACGACTGGTCGCGCGTGGCGAGATCGAACGCCACCGAGGCCTCGATGCGCCGCGCCGCTTCCTTCTGGCCGAGGTGGTCCAGCAGAAGCGACACCGACAGCACCGCGGCGGTCGGGTCGGCGAGGCCCTGGCCGGCGATGTCCGGCGCGCTGCCGTGCACCGGCTCGAACATGCTCGGGTTCCGGCGCGTGATGTCGAGGTTGCCGCTGGCCGCGAGGCCGATGCCGCCGGTCACCGCGGCCGCGAGGTCGGTGATGATGTCGCCGAACAGGTTGTCGGTGACGATCACGTCGAACCGCGACGGGTCGGTGACCAGGTGGATCGTGGCGGCGTCCACGTGCGAGTACGCGACGGTGACGTCCGGGTGCTCCAGCGAAACCTCTTCGACGATCCGCGACCACAGGGAACCGGCGTGCTCCAGCACGTTGGTCTTGTGCACGAGCGTGAGGTGCTTGCGCGGACGCTCCTCGGCGCGGTTGAACGCGTCCGCGACCACGCGCCGCACGCCGAAGGCCGTGTTGACGCTGACCTCGGTGGCGATCTCGTGCTCGGTGTCCTTGCGCAGCAGACCGCCGTTGCCCGCGTACGGGCCTTCGGTGCCTTCGCGCACCACGACCATGTCGACGTCCCCGGCGTCGGCCAGCGGGCCGCGCACCCCGGGGTACAGCCGCGCCGGGCGCAGGTTCACGTGGTGGTCCAGTTCGAACCGCAGCCGCAGCAGCAGGCCGCGCTCGAGAATTCCGCTGGGCACCGTCGGGTCGCCGACCGCGCCGAGCAGGATCGCGTCGTGCTGGCGCAGTTCGCCGAGCACCGACTCCGGGAGCAGCTCCCCGGTGGCGTGCCACCGCGAGGCGCCGAGGTCGTAGTTCGTGATCTCCGCCGCCGGTGCTACCTCACCGAGCACCTTGAGCGCCTCGGAGACCACCTCGGGCCCGATCCCGTCCCCTGGGATCACCGCGAGCCGCATCCACACACCTCCGTAGCCCAGGCCACCGGGCGCACCGATGGCCCATTCGCACAAAAACGCCAGCAGCAGAAGGTTACCGGCCGTAGACAACCTGCCGTAGCCGCACCACCCTTATGCCGCATCCTCCCACAGGGTGAGACACCCGTTCGGGCGAACGGAAACGGGGGCTTGCCCAGGCCGGACAGCCTGCGCAAGCCCCCGCGTCCCGCTATGCGGCCACTTCCGCGGCATACCTCAAGTTCCCCTCATCGGGTGAACCAGGTCAGCCGCGCGGGACCTCCGATTCGATCCGCACGACCGAGGCGCGCTGCCCGGCCGCGTTGTGGTGCTCGATCGCCAGGAGGCCCTTGGCCTTGTCCCCCGCGACGGCGGCCTTGTTGCGGTTGACCACCAGAGCCGTGCCCGGCTTGGCGACGTAGCCCAGCGCCGCGTCGCCGCCGCCCTGGACCGAGTACGCCGGTGCGAGCACGTCGAACGACAGCGGAGTGCTGACCTGGTCGATCAACCCGTTCGAGGTACCCGGCGCGACGTAGTACCCGGCGGTGCCGACCGTGTAGCTGATCCGGTGCGACGCCTCCTTCGGGTCGATCCCGAGCGCGGCGATGCTGACCGGCAGCACCATCACGTTCGAGTCGAACACGTTGGTGTCGACGTCGCCGAGCTGCCCGTTGATCGCCTGCAGGTCCACCGACGGGTTGCCCGGCTTGGTCAGCGACACCGTGTTGACGAGCAGCACGTCCGACCCCTTGGCCTTCGTCACGAAGGTTTCGAAGTCCGGTTTGCCGTCGCCGTTGGTGTCGATGTCCACGAACGGCACCGTGTTGCTGCCGAGGTTCGCGAAATCGCTCCAGGTCGTGATGCCGAACGCCAGCGTCGCGTTCTCCGGCTCCCCCTGCGCCTTGGCGAGCGGGGCCGTCGACGCCGCGCCGATGTAGCGCAGGTCGCCGCCCTTCGCGGTGCGGTTGAGGGTGCAGTCGGACGTGACGTGCGAGTCGCATTCCGGCAGCTGCGGCGATTCGGCCTGCAGTTCGAGCACGCTGATCAGCGAGCGGTACCGCTGGGAGCCGCTGCCCTGGTCGATTCCCTTGCCGCCGAGGTTCAGCACGGCCTGGTCGGCGTTCGCGTTGAAGCGCACGCCGCCCGGAGTGGTGATCGCCGAAACCGGCTTCGGCGCCGAGTACACGGCCACCCGCAGCGGAACGGTCGCGCCGTTCTTCGGGGTGAACGCGACGCGGCCCGAGGCGTCGGCCACGAACTGCCGGGCGAGCCCGGCCTGCGAAGCCGCCATGGTCGGGTCGAGAACCTTGCGCAGCGCCTTCGGGTCGGCGATCTTCAGCGTCACCTTCACCGTCGCGACCCCGCGCGGGTTCAGCTTCACCGAGTTCTTGTCCACTGTGTACTCAACGCCGGGCAGGCTGTTGACCGCCTCGTAGCCCACCGAGTACTCGGTCGCCTTGACGCCCTTGTTGACCACCTTGATCGTCTTGCTCAAGGTGACCGGGCCAGCCGCCTCGACGGTGCCGAACGTGACGCTCACCGCGCCCGGATCGTCCTGCACGTACGCGAGAACCTGGTTGTCCAACGCGGCTTTCGCGTCGATCCGGCCGGCCCCGACGCGCTGCGGACCGTAGGTGTGGCCAGCGCCGTCAGTGATGTCGTGCACCGCAGTGCCCACGACGTCGGCCTTGACCTCTTCGACGCTCCAGTCCGGGTGCGCCTGGCGGACCAGCGCCGTGATGCCCGACGTGTGCGGCGCGGCCATCGACGTGCCCGAAAGGACGGTACGCCCGTTGCCGCTGCCGCGGAACGCCGACGTGATCGTGTCTCCAGGAGCGGCGACGTCCGGCTTCACCGACGGACCGCGTCCGCCGCGCGAGGTGAACGAGCTGGGAGTGTCCACGATGGACTGATCGTAGGTCTGCAGCGCCGTCCGCCCGGCTCCGTACAGCCGCACGGTGAGCGTGCCCGCGGTCAGGCCCGCCCGCACGGCCTGGGTGGCCTTGCCGGTGAGCTGGAACATCGGAACGGCCGCGTTGCCCGCGATACCCGCGCCGAAATGCTCCACAGTGGACGAAAGCAGCACGCCCTTCGCACCCGCGGCCTGCGCGTTGTTGGCCCGCGCCGCGGAACCGCACGGACGGGTGGCGTCGTTGTCGTCCCACTCCAGCCACGCGATCTTGCCCGCGACCTTTGCCTTGTCCTCAGCCGAATAGGCGGCGCACCCGGCGTTGTTGGCCGCCGAGATCGGCACCACCGGCGCGGTGAGGTCGAGGGTGTCGTAGCCGGTGTACTCCTGGCTGTACTGGCCCGGCTGCTGTCCGGCGGTCGGGGCCTTGACCTCGATCGCGTCCCGCAGTTCGCCCGCGTCGCGGCTGCTGGCCACGGTGAGCGCTTCCGGGGTGTTGCCCGGCGAACCGGCGATGTCGTTGATGTCGCCGCCGTTGCCCGCCGAGATCACCGGCAGCACGTTGTTCTGCGCGAGCTTGCGCACGAACAGCGAGTCTGGGTCGTCCGGCGCGCCGAAGTCGCTGCCCAGCGACAGGTTCACGACGTCGAGGTGGTCGGTGAAGTCGCCGTCGCCGTCCGGGTCGAGCGCCCAGTCCAGCGCCTGCGAGGTGACGTTCGTGGAACCCTTGCAGCCGAACACCTTGATCGCGTAGAGCAGTGCCTTGGGCGCGGTGCCCGGGCCGATCCGCATGGCGTCGAGGGTCTTCTTGTTCAGCTTCTTGTAGTCGCCGGTGAACGTGCTGCCGTCGGCGTTCACGCCGAAGCCGCCGATCGTGCCCGCGACGTGCGTGCCGTGCTCGCCGCACGCGATCGGGTTGGGGTCCGGTTTCGGCGTCGGCGAACCGGTCTTGCCCGCCGAGTCGTAGTCGTCGCCGACGAGGTCGGTGCCGCCGACCACCTTGGCGTTCGGGAACAGCGGCGACGGCTTCGCGCGGTCGACCGCCTGGTACGCCTCGGGCGTGCCCGGGCCGCCGAAGTCGGCGTGGGTGTAGTCGATGCCGTCGTCGATCACGCCGACGCGGATGTTGTCGCCGAACTTGCCGGTTTTCTGCCAGCTGGCAAGCGTGTTGGTGAGCTGGTCGGCGCTGGCGTTGGTGCGGTTCTTCGGCACGACCGTGCGCACCGAGACGACATCCGGCCGTTCCGCCAGCTGGCGGATCTTGGCCGCGTCCGCGGTGACGACGGCGCCGGGCACCGCGTTGGCCGTCTGCGTGATCAGTTTCGTGCCCGCGTCCGCGGACCGCAGCTGTCCCACGACAGAGCTGACCGCGGCGGCGACGTCGGCCTTGGCCGCCTTCGCTGCCTGCTTGGCCTTCTCCTTGCCCTTGCCCTGCTCCTCCTTGAACGCGTCCACCGCGGGTTTCTTGGCCAGCTCGACGAACGCGGTGATCTGCCCCTGCGCCGCGCTCAGCCGGGGCGAAAGCTTGCCCTCGACCTTGCTCGTGTCGACCTTCGCCGGAGCGACCGGCTCGGCCAGCGGCGCGCCCTGCGCGGACGCCGCGGGAACGGCGACGGCCGCCGCCAGCACCACCGCGGAACCCACGACCACCGAGCGGGCAGCCCACCCGGGCAACCGGGTTCTGCTCATCAGTAACCCCTTCTCGAGGCCCGGATCACGAACCTGCCGACGCTCTCCATTCGCACCCCCGACGGTGAGCACCGGCGCCGCACCGTGCTGTCACGGCGCGTGGTTCAGCCTCGCGGCAAGAACCTAGCTGTCCGAAACCCCTACTTTCGTGCGGAAAAAGCTCCGTTACCCGAATGTTGCCGGTGCGGGCGAACGCAGAACGGCCCCCTCCCCGGGAGTCCGGGAAAGGGGCCGTTCCTGGCGATCTGGACTAGTTGAAGTCGACGGCGCGGATGGTGTGCGCGCCGACGGTCGCCCCGATCGGCTCGAGCACGTTGGCGTCCACGTGCCGGTCGACGCGCAGCAGCATGATCGAGTCGGAACCGTCGGTGCTCTGGCTGATCTGCGCGGCCTCGATGTTGATGCCCGCCTCGCCGAGCAGCGTGCCGACGCGGCCCATGACGCCGGGACGGTCCGGGTACTCGATCACGAGCACGTCGCCCTCGGCGCGGAGGTCGAAGTGCCTGCCCTTGATCTCGACGATCTTCTCGACCTCGTCCTTGCCGGTGACCGAACCGGAGACAGTGAGCGTCGCGCCGTCGCCGTGCACCGCGCGGAGCGTGACCAGGCTGCGGAACTTCGGGCTCTCCGATTCGGAAACCAGCTCGGCCTGCACGCCGAGTTCCTCGGCCAGCCGCGGCGCGTTGACGAAGGTGACCTGGTCCTCGACCACGCCCGCGAACAGCCCGCGCAGCGCCGCCAGCTTGAGCACCGCGGTGTCCTCGCTGGAGATCTCGCCCTTGACCTCGACGGTCAGCGACGTCGGCGCCTTCGGGTTCAGCGCGGTCAGCACCTGGCCGAGCTTCTGGGTGAGCGACAGGTACGGCCGCACGTGCTCGCCGACCGCGCCGCCGCCGGACACGTTCACCGCGTCCGGCACGAAGTCGCCGCGCAGCGCCAGCAGCACCGAACGCGCGACGTCCGTGCCCGCGCGGTCCTGCGCCTCGGCGGTGGACGCGCCGAGGTGCGGCGTGACGACGACGTTCGGCAGGTTGAACAGCGGGCTCTCGGTGGTCGGCTCGGTGACGAACACGTCGATGCCCGCGCCGCCGACGTGCCCGCTGCGCACCGCGTCGGCCAGCGCTTCCTCGACGATCAGACCGCCGCGCGCGGCGTTGACGATGATCACGCCCGGCTTGGTCTTCTTGAGCGCCTCGGCGTCGATGAGACCCTTGGTCTCCGGCGTCTTCGGCAGGTGGATGGAGATCGCGTCGGCGCGTTCCAGCAGCTCGTCGAGGGTGACCAGCTCGATGCCCAGCTGGCCGGCGCGCGCGGCCGAGACGTAGGGGTCGTACGCGATGAGCTTGGCCCCGAAAGCGGCGAGCCGCTGGGCGAACAGCTGGCCGATCTTGCCGAGCCCGACGACGCCGACCGTCTTGCCGTTGATCTCGACGCCGGAGAACGAGCTGCGCTTCCACTCGCCGCCGCGCAGGCTCTGGTCGGCGGCGGGAACGCGGCGGGCGACCGCGAGCAGCAGCGCGACCGCGTGCTCGGCGGCGGAGACGATGTTCGACGTCGGCGCGTTCACCACGAGCACGCCGCGCTCGGTGGCGGCCGGGACCTCGACGTTGTCCAGGCCGACGCCCGCGCGGGCGACGACCTTCAGCTGCGTGGTCGCCCCGAGCACCTCGGCGTCGACCTTGGTGGCGGATCGGACCAAGAGCGCGTCGGCGCTCTTCACCGCCTCGAGCAGAGCGGGACGGTCGGTGCCGTCCACGTGCCGGACCTCTACCTCTTCACCGAACACACTCAGCACGGAGGGCGCGAGCTTCTCCGCGATGAGGACTACGGGTTTGCTGGGCTTGGTCACGATGCGGCTCCCACTATCTGGTCACGAAATCGAGGACGCTCTCTCGCGGCGCACGTCGTTGTGCCCGGACTGGCGGGAGTTTAACGCGGTGCGCTGACAGCCCGCTGCCCCCGCTGTTCACTTGTTTGTAATCCGGTGAAGACAAGCGTCATCAGGCGCTCTGTACCGCCTTCTCCCGGAAGGTGGGATCCGGCCCAGGAAGCGCCGTGCAGCAACAAAAGCAGCTCCCGGACCGTCACGTCGGCACGGAAAACCCCGGCCGCCTGCGCCCTGTCCACCAGGTGGGACGCGGCTTCCCGCATCGCCTCGCAGGACGCGTGCAGCCGCGACTCCGGATCGTCGAACGCGTCGGCCAGCATTTCGGTAAGCCCGCGGTAAACGGCGGAGGTCTCGCCGAAGCCGATCAGCCAGGTGTACAGCCCGTCGAGCGGGTCTTCGGCGAGCAGCAGTTCGCGCGCCCTTTCCGCCTGGGTGTCGAACCGGTCCCGCAGCAGCGCCTCGATCAGGTCTCCCCTGGTCGGGAAGTGGCGATAAAGGGTGCCGATCCCGACGCCGGCGCTGCGGGCGACGTCTTCGAGCGAGGCGTCGACGCCGCGTTCGGCGAAGGCACGCCTCGCTTCGGCCAGCAGGCGTTCGTAGTTGCGGCGGGCGTCCGCGCGCATCGGCTTGGCGTCGGTCATCTCGGATCCGAGTTTATCCGGTGACAAATCGGAGGATACCTCCGTATAGCAACCGGAGGCAGCCTCTGCTTCTGGGGTGCGTCCTCAGTGGACGTATCGGCCTTGGCTGCGCCCGATCGACGCCGCACCCCGCGGCCAGGAACTTCTTGGAGCCTGTTGTGAATCAGTTCGCGAAGCGCACCGCCGACACCGAAGGCGGGGCGCGGTGACCGTCGGAATCTGGACTTTTTCCTTTGACGGCAAGGAAATCGGCGAAGTACGCGCCGCGGCCCGCGAGGTCGAGTCGCTGGGCTTCACCGCGCTGTGGTTCGGCGAATACCGCGGCCGGGAGGCGTTCACCCAGGCCGCATTGCTGCTCGAGGCCACTACGACGCTGCCGGTGGCGACAGGGATCGCCCGGTTTTCCGAACGATCAGCGGCGTCCGCCGAAGCCGCTGGACGCACGCTGTCAGAGGCGTACCCCGGACGGTTCACGCTGGGACTCGGCGGACATCGGCCCGGCGGCGGAGGCAGTGCGATGCAGGACTACCTCGACGCCATGGATGCGGCCGACCTGGACTTCGCTTCCGGTTCCCGGCCGCGTCGGCTCCTCGCCGCCCTCGGACCCAAAATGCTGAAGCTAGCGGCAGCCCAGACCGACGGCGCGCACACGTACTTCGTCCCTCCAGAGCACACCGCGCTCGCCCGGGAAACGATGGGACCCGACGCGTACCTCGCCGCCGAACAAGCCGTCGTCCTTGAGGCGGATCCGTTGCGCGCGCGGCAGATCGCTCGCGAACACGTCGCCGGCTACGTGCGCATGGCTCCACACCAACGGGCGAATCTGCGCCGCCTCGGCTACTCGGACGAAGATCTGGCCAACGGCGGCAGCGACCGGCTCGTCGACGCGATCGTGGCCTACCGCAGCGAACAGGAAGTCGCCGACCGAATCCGCGCCCACCTCGACGCCGGCGCGAACCACGTCTGCGTCCAGGTCCTCGGCACCGGACCGGAGATCCCGGTCGACGGCTGGCGTCGTCTCGCCCCGCTGGTTCTCTGATCGCCGACGGGTTCTCTTGAAGTCCCGGTGGGGGCTTTCACTAGCCTCTCCCGAAAGCCCCCACCCGGACCAGCTCCCGACCTCTCCGCCGCACCCGATTCGCCCGGCCGCCCCGCGCCCCGCCGAAGCCCACCCGGAGGCCGAAACCCCAGCTCACCACGGATTCGCCACTAAACGGCGAAACTGCTCATCCCCTGCATACGGGCACTTTCTCGTTCCACCCAGACCTTCCCACGCCTCCGCGTCTATCGCGGCAAACCCAGCGAGCACTTCCCCTGAACGGGCGACGCGGACGGAACCGTTTCGCCGTCCGGCGACCACAACCCGCTGTTATCTTCGCGGGACGCCTCGCCCGCGTTCGCCCCGGGAGCCGCCGGTGTTCACGAAGCTCGCCCTCGCCGTGTCGCGGTTGGTAGAACTGGTCTTGCTGGTACTGGGAATCGCCGCCCTCGTCCAGGACAACAACGTTCCCGTCCTTCTCTTCTGGGATCTGCTCGCGCTGATCTACCTCGGCATCCGGATCGCGCGAGTGTCCCGCAGCCGGAAAATCGACCACACCGACTCCCGATGGCTGAAAGGCGTGCTCGGCCGTCGGCTCGGGCTGCTGTTCACCCTGCTGACCAGCCTGGTCGGCGTCACCAGCGGGCTCTCGATCGTCTTGCCGGAAACGGCGGGCATCGACCCGACCGAGGCGAAAATCGTCGGCGTCCCCGCGGTCCTGCTGGCCTGGGCGATCCTGCACTTCGGCTACGCGGAACGCTACGCCCAGATGTATTACGACAGCCTCCCCACCCGACACTTCAGCTTCCCCGAAACCGAGCGTCCCACGCTGGCCGATTTCACCTATTTCGCCTTCACCATCGGGACGAGCTTCGCCGTCTCGGACGTCGAAACGCGCACGACGCCTATCCGTTCCCTCGTGCTCGCGCACAGCGTCCTGTCGTTCATGTACAACACCGCCACGCTCGGCATCGCGGTCAGCGTCATCACCGGCGGACATTGACCCTTCTGAGTTACAGTTGTCCTTGCGCGGCAGGGGCCGCGTCCTGTCCGCGGAAAGGGCTGAGCCCACCCCCGCACCACGAGTTGCAGAGCTTCTCCTTACTTCCCTGCCCGGTGCCGGCGGACCACGGGGCGCGCAAGGGAAGAAAGGACTCCCTGATGACGGCCTTGCCCGCCAACCCCGACCTCGGCCAGCTCCGCAAACAGGCCAAGGAACTCGCCCGCGCCGACTCGATCGCACTGTCGGAAGCGCAGTTCCGGCTCGCTCGCCGCTACGGATTCCCGAGCTGGCCGCAACTTCAGGCGTACGTCCGCCGAATCGCCGAGCACGGGCCGGACGTCCAGCACGCCTACCACCAGGACGTCGAGTACTACCACGACCGCGCCCTCGGCCTCCTCGCCTCAGCCGAAGACGGCACTCCCGACGCCCGCGCCGCCTTCGCCCGCCATAAACAACCGCTGACCCGCACCGGCGCGCTGACCGTCATCGCCAGGGAGCACGGCCTCCCGACGTGGCGGGCGTTGAAGGCCCACGTCGCGGATTTGCCGAAAAACGGCGAACCCTTCGCCCGGGCCTATCAACTGGTAGAAGCCCAAGACGTCGACGGTCTGACCGCACTGCTCGCCGATGCCCCGCACCTGGCCCACGCCCGAGGCACCAACGGGAACGATCTCCTCGGCATGGCCTCCGCGACCCATGACGAACGCCTCGTCCGCGTCCTGCTCGCTCACGGCGCCGATCCCGCACGAGCCAACGCACACGGTTGGACTGCCTTGCATCAAGCTGCTTACAGCAACTTACCATTGATCGCCGACATGTTGATCAACGCTGGCGCGCCCCTGGCCGTTTCCGGCCGCGGTGACGGCGGAACCCCGCTCATCGTGGCCTTGTTTTGGGGAAATCGCGCTGTTGCCGAAAACCTGGCAACGCACGAACGGTCTCCTCACAACCTGCGCGTCGCAGCCGGTCTCGGCGACGCCGCACTGCTGGATGAACTCGTCAGTCCAAAGGGGACTCTTTCTCCGGCAGCCGGCGCACACCGTGAGTTCTACCGTCCGCACAGCGGTTTTCCATCCTGGCAGCCAACAAACGACCCCAGGGAGATCCTCGACGAGTCCCTCGCCTGGGCCGCCCGCAACAACCAAGTAGCCGCACTCCGCACCCTGGCCGCGCGCGGCGCAAACCTGGACGCCGACGTCTACCGCGGCACCGCTCTTATCTGGGCAGCAACGTGTGGCCACTCAGCGGCAACAGAAACGCTGCTGTCACTCAGCGCGAACGTCAACCACGTCGGCACCTTCGGCGGCCCACGCCACGGCGTCGGCGTCACGGCATTGCACCTGGCCGCCCAGAGCAACCAACTGGACGTCATCGAAATCCTCGTAGCCGCCGGCGCCGACCTCACCGCCCGCGACGCCCTGTGGGACAGCACCCCCGAAGGCTGGGCGGAAGCGTGCGACAGCCCCGACGCCCAAGAACTGCTGCGCCGCCTCCGTCGCCACTAATCGGCAACTCTCCCGCGCTAGACAACCGGAGTCGGTAGTCCGTATCTTAACGGACTACCGACTCCGGTTACCCCGGCACCCTGCGGAGGCCCTCATTCACACGCCACGCGACCTGTTCGACCAGCTCTCCTCTGGAATCACCGACGGCCGCTTCGCCGACCTCGCCAAGCTCTACGCCGAATACACCGTCGTAGAGCACCCCACCGCAATACCCAGGCCCGGACGTTTGGAGGGCCGCGCCGCACTTCACGACCGTTTCGTCAGCGGCCTCGGCCAAACCCTCCATCTCAAGCGGCACGACGTGACCGTCCACGAAACCGCCGACCCCGAGGTCATCGTCGCCGAATACCAGTACACCGCCGAGTCACGGAAAACCGGCCAGACGACCGAAACGGCCAACATCCAAGTCCTCCACGCCCGCAACGGACTCCTCACCCACACCCGTGACTATCACGACTACCTGCGCCTGGCCGCCATCCAAAACGCGACCGCCGGCCTAGCCGAGGCGTACGCCCAAGCGCCCGCTTACGAACCTCGCCCCATCGCACCTCGCCCGGCCGGACTCTTCGCCGCGAACAGCCGCGAAGGCGTATTCCAACGAGTCGTCTTCGGCGTCGCCGACGGCCGCTGGTCCGAACTCCCCGACCTCTATGCGGCAAAAACCGATGTCCGACACCCGTTCCTGCCAGGTGTCCCCGTCCTCCGCACTCGAGACGACCTCCGCACCCACTTCGCCGCCGGTGCTGCACTCGCTCTCCACATCGAAGTGACAGACCTGGTGCTCCACCTGGGCACCGACCCAGAAGTCATCATCGGCGAGTCGACCTATGTAGGCGAAACCAGCGGCGGGTGCCGTTCCAGGTGAACAACATCTTCGCAATGCGCATCCGAGACGGAGAGATCGTCGAATCCCGCGACTACGGCGACCACCTCGCCCTTGCCGCAGCCACCGGCCGTCTACCGGAACTCATCGCCCGCGTCGCCGAATAGCAGCAACTCCTCCACGGTGTCGCCACCAAACGGCAACACCTCGGCCGCCGCTGGACCGGCGTCGCCGCTGAGCGGCAACAACTCGATGCCAGGCACCTTGACCGATCAGCAACACCCGCTCGCCGCTCACCGGCAAACCTCGCCGCCACGCACGTCGCCACTCATCGGCAACGACTGCCGTCGACTCCTTCGCCATTCAGCAGCAACTGCCGCCAGCACAGGCCACGCCGTTCAAAGGGCAGCACTCGTCAGCGCAGCATTAGCCGCTCAACGACAAGCACACGCCGTCACAGCCTCGCCGCTGAACGGCAAGCATCATCACTGCTCTCGCCACCGAACGGGAAACAACCCGCCCTCGCAGCTCTCGCTGCTCGGCCACGTCCCGCAACTCTCGCCGCTGGGCGGCGAATGCCCGCCCCGCGGTCTGGCGGCAACCCATCCCGACGGCTTTCACCGACCAACGGCAATTCATCCCGCAGGCCGCCATCCAACCGGCCACGCCCACTCTCCGCTGAACCGCAACGCACCCCGCAGCAACTTTCGCCATTAACTGGCAAATACCTCTGACCAGCACCGACACGCCAAATCTCCGCCAGCCAACCGCGCACGCCCTAGTCGCTTCCAGTGACCTCACCGGTGCCACCACGCTCTTCAACAACCTTCGCAAGAGCCGAAGCCACCAACGCCACAGCCGGATCCCCATCCCCCGCCAACCGCCGCAACGCTCCCTGCGCAAGGGTCCCCGGCATCTCCGCAAGCGCCTGCGTCAACCGGATCCGCACCGCGGAATCCGCAGGGTGCGCCGCCACCGCATCCATCAACGCGTCGACAATCCCGTCCACGTCCCCATCCGCCAACGCACCCAAAACCTCAGCCGCCTCGACGTCGTTTCGCCCTTCAACGACCATTTCGACAAGCGTCGGCACAGCCTCCTCGACACCACGCGCTCCCAATGCGAGCGCCGCATGCCGACGGACCACAGCGTCCGAGGCAGCGAGCGCGTCCATCAATACTGCAGTCGCCTCGTCGCCGGGCAACTCGATGAGCGCCAGAATCGCGCGTCGGCGGATGTCGGCATTCTCCGAGCGGAGACCGGACGCCACGTTCGCCACCATGTCGCCACCGGTCCGGGCGAGGGCCCATCGCAAGGCACCGGCGACGTTCGGATCGGATTCGGCGAGAACTGCTTTGGCCAAGACCTCAGCAGGGACCGGCACATCGTCGGCGGGGGCCAAAACGGCCTGCTGCCGACGCGCGGCACCAGGTGAATTGAGCCCGCGCAGCAACTCGACGATCCGCAAGGCACCCTCCCATCCGGAGGGTGCCGAGGCATCGACCGCACGGAGCCGGTCGAGCAGTTCCCGCTCCCGTTTCAGCCGGTCTTCGGTCCGCCGGATGAGGTCGCCGACCAGCTCCGCCGGTACGAAGGCGGGGTCCTCCAGCGCCCGGCCGATCTGCCGGAGCGACATCCCGAGAGACCGGAGGCTCTCCACGTGGAAGATCCGGCGGATGTCGTCGGCGGAGTACTCGCGATAGCCGCCCACGGTGCGGCCGGTCGGCCGCACCAGCCCGAGGGCGTCGTAATGCCGGAGCATCCGAGTGCTCACCCCCGAGCGGCGGGCGACCTCGCCGATCAGCACGCGGTTTCCTGAGCCCGCTCCGGACCGAGCGCGACGATCCGCTTCGCCTCGTCCACGGCTTGGTCGAAACCGGTGTCCGGGTCACGCAGTAGCCGCTCAGTGGCGACAGCGTGCGCCCGGACGGTCGGGTCGGTGCTCGTCAACGCGGCCTCCAGCGCCGGCTCGATCACGGGACCGAGCGCGACCAACGCCCGGCTGAGGCTGAGCTGCAGCGTTCGGTCGCCGCGGCCGAGTTGTGTCACCAGTTCTGCGGCCAGCCCGGCCTTGTCCTCGTCTGGCACGAGGACAACAGCCGCCCGCCAGGCGCTTCTCGCGACCTCGTCGTGGGCGTCGCGCAGCAACGATCGGGTGATCGCCGGCCACACGTCCCGGTCGCCGATTTTGGACAACGTGTGCAGCGACTGGCTCCTGGCCTGCGCCACCGGAGACCGCAACTCCGCGAGAAGCCGTGGCACCGTGTCCTCCGCCGGGAACCGGGTCAGCGCCCAGGTGAGCATGTCGCGCACGAAAAAGTCCGGCTCGATCGCGCACCGTGCGACGAGCGCCTCGACGAGGCCAGGGCCGTCCGGGTGCGTTCCGATCGTCAGCGCGACCTGCAGCCGCGTCGACGAGTCCCCGGAGCCCAACGCCTCGATCAGCCGCGTGAGCTGGGAATTCATCTGTGTCGAGTTCATCGGGATCACCTCCGCCGACCAGTGAAGACCTTGTCACGATGTCAATGTCAAACCCGGCGGGCAAAAGATCGGCAACAGGAGTCGTCGCCGCTCAGCGGCGAAAGCCGATCTACGCCCGATCCGCACCGACAGCGACGCCGACGATCGTGCACGGTTCGGTGCCATGGTTTCGCCAGGCGTGCCGCGTGCCGTTCTGGACGAGGACATCGCCTGCCCGCAAGATCGTCTGGTCCCCGTCGTCCAGCTCCAACGTGACCTCGCCCGACACGACCAGCACGTAATCGAGGCTGTCGGTGGTGTGCATGCCCGGTGCGTCGGGTTCCATCGCGCTGGCCGCGCCGGGTGCCTGCTGCTCCAGCTTCTCCCAAGCTGCTGGTAGGTCGACATCCGGCGACGGCGTCAGCTTGCCAGGCGCGATCGTGTTGATCATGAACCGCGAACCGTCCCTCGGCGGGTAGTGCGCCTCGGCGCGACGCGGCGAACCGTCGTCCGGGAACAACGGTCGCTCGTCCCGGCCCCACAGCCGGTAGATCGCGCAGCCAGGCATCAAATCGGAAGTGATCGGTTCGACGGCGCCGTCGGCGACCACGCGGGACTTGCCGTCGGAGTCGTGTCCGGTGACTACTCGGCGAACCTTCGTGTGTGTCATTTCGATCGCCCCTCAGTACGACAGCGTATGGATACTGATGCGTATCCATACGCCACCGTATCCAGCACGGGAGGAGCCGTCAATACGGTGACGTATCCTCCGCGCATGGTGAACGACTCCCCCCGGCTGTCCGCCCAGGACTGGACGCGGGCCGCGCTGAAGGCGATCGCAGACGGCGGGCTGGCCGCGGTCGCGGTCGAACCGCTCGCGCGGACGCTCGGCGTGACCAAGGGCAGCTTTTACGCGCACTTCCGCAACCGGGACGAGCTGATCACCGCGGCTCTCGCCGATTGGTGGCGAAACCACGGCGAGGCGGGACTCGCCGAGTACGCCGCGATCGCCGATCCGCGGCAACGGCTGCGCGAGCTGCTCACCGCCGTCGTGCGCGCCGTCCAGCCGTTAGCGCCGTCGGTGCACCTCAGCCTGCTCGGCGACCGCAACGACCCTCGGGTCAAGGAAGCAGTCAGCCGGGTCAATCAAGCCCGGCTGAACCTTCTGACCAACACTTACCGCGAACTCGGCCTCTCGCCGGACCAGGCGGCGAACCGGGCGCGTGTCGCTTACGCGGCCATCCTCGGGCTACAGCACCTGGCGCAAACCGAGGCGGATTCGCCGAGCCCCGACGCACTCGCGGACGCGGCGGCCGCGATCTTCCTGCCGTCCTGACGATCAACCCGCGCAGACCAATCGCGGCAGCCCTGGCCTCCCAGCGGCGAATCCGCCGATACAGGCCCCGGCCTCGCTAAGACAGATTCGCCATCAATCGGCTAATCCCTGGTCAACCAGGCATTCGCAGACCCGAGCGCCCACCCGCGCGAGCAAGGCGACCACCACCGGATCGCTCGATAAGGTGGCGTTCCTGGCCGCGCGCCGCCGAGGAAGGTGTGATGGAGATGCGGGTGCTCGTCTCGGTCGACATGGAGGGAATCGCCGGGGTGGTCCACGGCGAAGAGGTCATTCCCGGGCACAGCGAATACGAGCGCAACCGCAAGCTGCTCACCGCGGAGGCCAACGCCGCCGTTCGCGGGATCTACACCTACGACGCGGCCGCGCAGGTACAGGTCACCGAGGCGCACGCGAGCTTCCGGAACCTTCTGCCCGACCTGCTGGACCGACGTGTCGAGTTGCTCCGCGGCACACCCAAACCCGGCGGGATGATGGCGGGATTGGCCGAGGACACGGACGCTGTGCTGTTCATCGGCTATCACGGCAAGGCCGGCACGCCCCGTTCGGTCATGGCGCACACCATCTCCGGCGGAACCGTCGCGGACGTGCGCTGCAATGGCCGTTCCTTGGGCGAACTCGGCCTGAACACCGCGCTCGCGGCGCACTACGGCGCACCGCCCGTGCTGGTAAGCGGCGACGACACCGTGGCAACCGAGGCGGCCGAGGTAGCGCCGGGCATTCGCTCGATAGTGGTCAAACGCGCGCTGGGTGCTCTCTCGGCGGCGATGCTGCATCCCGATGAGGCATGTGACCGTATCGAGCACGCGGTGCCCGAAGCGCTGGCCGGTCGCGAGGACGTCCGTCCGCTGCGCTTCGACGGCCTGGTCCAGCTGGAAGTCCAGGTACATCGGCCCCGGATGACCGAACACGCGCTGCTGGTGCCGGGAATGGAACTCGCCGACGGCTGCACCCTGCGCTACCAGGCACCGGACTTCCCGACGGCCTATCAGGTCGTCGAACTCATCGCGACGCTCGGAGCCGTCTGATCCCGGCCAGCCGGACCCGTCCGCCAGGGCCGCCCCCACGAAGATGCACTCAAAGCAAGCCTCTGACCTGGGCAATCGCGCGCGGGCTTCGGATTCGCCACTAAACGGCAACAGCCGCCCACCAAGCAGATCAGGCCGATTCGCCAGTCAGAAAGCCCTCACGAAAAGCGGAGAACTACGACTCCCCCGGCAACTCGAACTCCCCGTCCCGAACCCCGCGCGTGAACGCGTCCCATTCCGAAGGCGTGAACACCAGCACCGCGCCGTCCGGGTCGGTCGGCTGCCGGATGGCCACGTAGGTCACCCCGTCCGAATGCGGGACGAACGCGTACTCCGCGCAATGCTCCAGGGTCACGCCCGCCGGTTCGGCGCGGATCCAGGTCGCGCCGGTCAGGTCGAGCTCGTGCCTGATGTGCGCCTTGTCGTCGGTCGGGCGGCTCATCGGCACAGCGTATCCGCCATTCAGCGGCAACGCCCTGGAACGAAAAGAAGACCCTGCCGTCCGGCGAACGGACGGCAGGGTCTTCTCCGGAGAACCGGTCAGGCCTGGAAAATCAGGCGGTCTCGGTGATCGGCCGGTCCACCCACGACATCAGGTCGCGCAGCTTCTTGCCGGTCTTCTCGATCGGGTGCTGGTTGCCCTGCTCCTCGAGCTTGGTGAAGTTCGGCCGGCCGGCCTCGTCCTCGGCGACCCACTCGCGGGCGAAGGTGCCGTCCTGGATCTCGCCCAGGATCTTCTTCATCTCCTCCTTGACGGCCGGCGAGATGACACGCGGGCCGCGGGTGAGGTCGCCGTACTCGGCGGTGTCGGAGATGGAGTAGCGCTGGCGCGCGATGCCGCCCTCGTACATGAGGTCGACGATCAGCTTCAGCTCGTGCAGCACCTCGAAGTAGGCGATCTCCGGGGCGTAACCGGCCTCGGTGAGCACCTCGAAACCGGTCTGCACCAGCGCGGACGCGCCACCGCAGAGAACGGCCTGCTCACCGAACAGGTCGGTCTCGGTCTCCTCGGTGAAGGTCGTCTTGATGACGCCGGCCCGCGCGCCGCCGATCGCCGCGGCGTAGGAGAGCGCGAGCGCCTGGGCGTTGCCCGAGGCGTCCTGCTCGACCGCGATCAGGCAGGGCACGCCCTTGCCGTCCACGAACTGGCGGCGGACCAGGTGGCCCGGGCCCTTCGGGGCGACCATCGCGACGTCGACGTTCGCCGGCGGCTTGATCAGGTCGTACCGGATGTTGAACCCGTGGCCGAAGAAGAGCGCGTCGCCGTCCTTGAGGTGCGGCGCGATGTGCTCCTCGTAGATGAAGCGCTGCTTGGTGTCCGGCGCGAGGATCATGATCACGTCGGCCTCGGCGGCCGCCTCGGCGACCGACAGCACGCGCAGGCCCTGCTCCTCGGCCTTCGCCCGGGACTTGGACCCCTCCTGCAGGCCGATCCGGACGTCGACGCCCGAGTCGCGCAGGCTGAGCGAGTGCGCGTGGCCCTGGCTGCCGTAGCCGATCACGGCGACCTTGCGACCCTGGATGATCGACAGGTCGGCGTCGTCGTCGTAGAAGATTTCCACTGCCATGGGGGGTACTACTTCCTTCCGTACTTACACGAAATCTGAGGTTCAGCGGGGAGAAGCGGCGGTGATCGAGCGGGCCCCGCGGCCCACCGCGACCATGCCGGACTGGACGAGTTCGCGGATGCCGTACGGCTCCAGCATCCGCAGCAGCGCGCCGATCTTGTCCGACGTCCCGGTCGCCTCGACGGTGAGCGCCTCCGGCGAGACGTCCACCACCTTGGCGCGGAAGAGCTGGACGGTCTCGAGGACCTGGCTGCGCACGGTGGCGTCGGCCCGGACTTTCACGAGCAGCAGTTCGCGCTGCACCGCGCTGCCGGCTTCCAGCTCGACGATCTTGATCACGTTCACCAGCTTGTTGAGCTGTTTGGTCACCTGTTCGAGCGGTAGCTCTTCAACGGCGACCACGATCGTCATCCGGGACACCTCGGGGTTCTCCGTGGGCCCGACAGCAAGGGACTCGATGTTGAAGCCGCGGCGGGAGAACAGTCCGGACACCCGGGCGAGCACACCGGGCTTGTTCTCGACCAGCACGCTCAGCGTGTGGACAGTCATGCTTGCTCTCCCTCCGCGGCCGCGGCCTCGGCGGCTTCCTGCGAAACCTCGTCGTCGTCGAACAGCGGCCGGATCCCGCGGACGGCCATGATCTCGTCGTTCCCGGTGCCCGCGGCGACCATCGGCCACACCTGGGCATCCTTCCCCACGACGAAATCGATCACGACGGGGCGGTCGTTGATTTCCATCGCGCGCCGGATCGTCGCGTCGACGTCCTCCTTGGCCTCGCAGCGCAGGCCCGCGCAGCCGAGCGCCTCGGCCAGCAGCGTGAAGTCCGGGATGCGGTGCTTGTGCGTGCCGAGGTCGGTGTTGGAGTACCGCTCGGAGTAGAACAGGTTCTGCCACTGGCGGACCATGCCGAGGTTGCCGTTGTTGATCACGGCGACCTTGATCGGCGCGCCCTCGATGGCGCACGTGGCGAGTTCCTGGTTGGTCATCTGGAAGCAGCCGTCGCCGTCGATCGCCCACACCTGGGTGTCCGGAAGGCCGAACTGCGCGCCCATCGCGGCCGGGACGGCGAAGCCCATGGTGCCGAGGCCGCCGGAGTTGATCCAGGTGCGCGGCTTCTCGTACTTCACGAACTGCGCGGCCCACATCTGGTGCTGCCCGACGCCCGCGGCGTACACCGCGTCCGGACCGACCAGCTCGCCGATCCGCTCGATGACGTACTGCGGCGACAGCGAACCGTCGTCGGGCCATTCGTAGCCGGCCGGGTAGTCCTCGCGCCACGAGTCGACCTGCGTCCACCAGTCGCTCAGGTCGGGACGGGCGCGCTCGAACTCGGTCTTCACCGCGTCGATCAGCTCGCCGATGATCTCCTTGCAGTCGCCGACGATCGGCACGTCCGCCTTGCGGTTCTTGGAGATCTCGGCCGGGTCGATATCCGCGTGGACGATCTTCGCGTCCGGCGCGAACGACGACAGCTGGCCGGTGACCCGGTCGTCGAACCGGGCGCCGAGCGCGACCAGCAAGTCGGCGCGCTGCATCGACGCGACCGCGGCGACGGACCCGTGCATGCCGGGCATGCCGACGTGCTGGCGGTGCGAGTCGGGGAACGCGCCGCGCGCCATCAGCGTGGTGGCGACCGGGATGCCGGTCAGCTCGGCGAGTTCGCGCAACTGCTCGGACGCCTCGGCCTTGATCACGCCGCCGCCGACGTACAGCACCGGCCGCTGGGCCTGCGCGATCAGCTTCGCGGCCTCGCGGACCTGCTTGCCGTGCGGCCGCAGCGTCGGGCGGTAGCCGGGCAGCCGGAGTTCGGGCGGCCAGGAGAACGAGGTCATCTCCTGCAGCACGTCCTTGGGGATGTCCACCAGCACCGGGCCCGGGCGTCCGGTCGCGGCCAGGTGGAACGCCTCGGCGATCGCCCGCGGGATCTCCGCCGGGTCGGTGACGAGGAAGTTGTGCTTGGTGATCGGCATGGTGATGCCGCAGATGTCGGCTTCCTGGAACGCGTCGGTGCCGATCAGGCTGCGCGACTGCTGCCCGGTGATGGCGACGACCGGGACCGAGTCCATGTTGGCGTCGGCCAGCGGGGTGACGAGGTTCGTGGCGCCCGGGCCGGACGTGGCCATGCAGACGCCGACCTTGCCGGTGGCCTGCGCGTACCCGGTGGCGGCGTGCCCCGCGCCCTGCTCGTGGCGGACGAGGACGTGCCGGACCTTCGTCGAGTCGAGCAACGGGTCGTAGGCGGGAAGGATGGTGCCACCCGGAATGCCGAACACGACCTCCGCGCCGACCGCCTCGAGCGAGCGGACGAGCGACTGCGCGCCGGTGACGCGCACCGGCGTACCCGCCGGCGGGGCGGGCTTCGGACGTGCTCCTGGGACACCGGGCGCGGTCGGCCCGGGCTTCGCGTCGCTGCGCGACGTGGCACTGGTCATCGGTTCTGCCTCGTGGGTTCTCGGTGTCACTCGTTCGGGTTGTCTGGGCCGTACTTCCGGTCGGGGAACCGGTTTCACGCAACAAAAAACCCTCGCCGACCGTAAGGTCGCACGAGGGTCGCGCGTCGACGCAGAGGACTCTTCCTAAGCGTCGGCGCGCTTGGGAAGTACGAGACCGGTCTGCGTAATCACGGCCCCGACGTTAGTCGCGCGCCCGGGCGAGTGTCAACTCTACGGGACAGCGGTTCCGCATCGTGGACGGCCAGTACTGCCCGCGCGCGACCCGGGCGCAGGCCGCCGCGAGCGTCGGTGCACCATTCCTTCGTGGCCAAGAAACAGCAGGACCAGCGTGCGGACGAGGGCCGGAAGGCCGTCTTCCGGATCCCGACCACGGCGTATCTCGCGATCGGTCTGCTGACCGTCTGTGTGACACCGATCGCACTGGGCGAGATCGGCGGATTCCAGTGGCTGTACGTCTTCCCGCTCGCGCTGTTCGTGTTCGTCGCGCGCACGCGCACCGTCGCGACCCGCGAAGGACTGCACGTCCGGACCGTCTTCGGCAACCGCGAACTGCCGTGGTCGTCGCTCAAGGGACTGGCGATCACGAACAAGGCCCGCGTGCGTGCGGTCCTCGGCGACGACACGCAAGTCAGCCTTCCCACGGTGCGGACGCGGCATCTTCCGGTACTGGCGCTGGTGAGCGAGGGCAAGATCAAGGACCCGTCGGGCGTGCTGAGCGACGAGGAGCTCACCGGGCAGAAACCGGCCGCCGAGACCGCGCCGGAGGCAGCTCCGGAATCCGCCGCGGAACCCGCTCCCGAGCCCGCTTCTGGCTCCGCCTCCGGGCCTGCTGAACCGGAGCCCTCCGCCGACGCGGGACGGACCGGCGGCGGCAACGGCGAACCAGCCGAGTAGAATTGGTAGGACCAGTTTGCGGAGCCGTAGTTCCCCTCCGCCTGGTTCAGCCTTCTGACCTGGGAGAATGCCGTGCCGCACCTCCGTTCCCGGACCACCACCCACGGTCGCAACGCGGCGGGCGCACGCTCGCTCTGGCGTGCGACCGGAATGACCGACAGCGATTTCGGCAAGCCGATCGTCGCGATCGCCAACTCCTACACCCAGTTCGTGCCCGGCCACGTGCATCTCAAGGACCTCGGCGAGATCGTCGCCGAGGCGGTGGCCGAGGCCGGCGGCATCGCGCGCGAGTTCCACACGATCGCGGTCGACGACGGCATCGCGATGGGCCACTCGGGCATGCTCTATTCGCTGCCGTCGCGCGAGATCATCGCGGACTCGGTGGAGTACATGGTCAACGCGCACCAGGCCGACGCGCTGGTGTGCATCTCCAACTGCGACAAGATCACGCCGGGCATGCTCAACGCCGCGATGCGGCTCAACATCCCGACCGTGTTCGTCTCCGGCGGCCCGATGGAGGCCGGCAAGGCGGTGGTCGTCGAGGGCGTCGCGCACGCCCCGACGGACCTGATCACCACCATCGCGGCGTCCGCGAACTCGGCGATCGACGAGGCCGGCCTGTCCGAGGTCGAGCGCTCCGCGTGTCCGACCTGCGGTTCGTGCTCCGGCATGTTCACCGCGAACTCGATGAACTGCCTCACCGAAGCGCTCGGATTGTCGTTGCCGGGCAACGGTTCCACGCTCGCGACGCACGCGGCCCGGCGCGAGCTGTTCTCCAACGCCGGCCGCACGGTGGTCGAACTGTGCAAGCGCTGGTACGGCTCCGACGACGAGTCGGCGCTGCCGCGGTCGATCGCCACGAAGAAGGCGTTCGAGAACGCGATGGCGCTCGACATGGCCATGGGCGGGTCGACGAACACCGTGCTGCACATCCTCGCCGCCGCGCAGGAGGGCGAGGTCGACTTCACGATCAGCGACATCGACGCGATCGGACGGCGGGTGCCGTGCCTGTCGAAGGTCGCGCCGAACTCCGACTACCACATGGAAGACGTCCACCGGGCCGGCGGAATCCCGGCGATCCTGGGCGAGCTGTACCGCGGCGGCCTGCTGAACACCGACGTGCACGCGGTCCACGCGCCGGACCTCGCGACGTGGCTGAACGAGTGGGACATCCGCGCCGAGTCGCCGTCGGAGAAGGCGCTGGAACTGTTCCGCGCCGCGCCGGGCGGGGTCCGGACGACGCAGGCGTTCTCGACGGAAAACCGCTGGTCGTCACTGGACACCGACGCCGCCGGCGGCTGCATCCGCGACGTCGAACACGCCTACACGAAGGACGGCGGCCTCGCGATCCTGCGCGGCAACCTGGCCGAGAACGGCGCCGTGATCAAGTCCGCGGGCATCGACGAGGACCTGTGGCACTTCCAGGGTCCGGCGCGGGTGCTGGAGAGCCAGGAGGAAGCCGTGTCGGCGATCCTCAAGAAGGAAATCCAGCCGGGCGAGGTGCTGGTCATCCGCTACGAGGGCCCGGCAGGCGGCCCCGGCATGCAGGAGATGCTGCACCCGACGGCGTTCCTCAAGGGTTCCGGCCTCGGCAAGAAATGCGCCCTGATCACCGACGGCCGCTTCTCCGGCGGCTCCTCGGGCATCTCGGTGGGCCACATCTCGCCGGAAGCCGCCGCGGGCGGCCTGATCGGCCTGGTGGAGAACGGCGACCAGATCGTTCTGGACGTCCACGAGCGCCGGCTCGAGCTGCTGGTCGAACCGGAGGTCCTGGCCGAACGGCGGGCCAAGATGGAGGCTTCGGAACGTCCGTGGCAGCCGAAGGACCGGGAGCGCCCGATCACCTCGGCGCTGCGGGCCTACGCCCGGATGGCCACCTCAGCCGACACCGGCGCGGTTCGGGACCCGAACCGCTGATCCTGCTTTCTGCTTTCTCCGGGAGGGGCCCGCGCTTAGTGCGCGGGCCCTTTTCGTGTCGTGACCAGTCCGGTTTGGACCGCTGACACCCTCAACCGCTACTGCCGGACCCGCCGTCGACACGATTCGCCGCCCAACGGCCAACAGTCACCGCGGCCAGCCCGAGTCCCCCGAGCCACTGCGTTCGCCGCCCAACGGCGAACGCTCCCCTCCCCACCCCGAAATCCTGATCGACGCGAATCGCCATTCAACGGCAACCAGCTACTCCGGCCAGCCCGGCTCCTCCGGTCGAGCAACATTCGCCACCGAACGGCGAACGCTCCCTCCCGATCGACCCGAGTCACCGCTCAATGGCGAACAGGCATCCCGGCCGGACCCCAGACTCCGGCCGACGCGAATAGCCATCGAACGGCCACCAGTCGACCACCCACGCCACGCCAAACCAGCCGCGAAACCCTCGGCTACCATCGCCGCTCACGAGCCGAGCCAGCAGGCAACCAGCCCGGATTTCCGCTCTGACCGGGCATTCGCCACTAAACGGCAACACCTCGACGACCTGGTCAGTGACCGGAAGCCCAGCCCAGGCAACCGTCGGCTACAGCCGCCTCCACCGAGTCAACGACGCAGGCCCGCCCAGATCAACGGGTCAGAACGATGACCACCACAGACGCAGCCGCGGCCAGCAGCAACGAGATGAGCCCCAGCGGCAACGGCCGCTTACGCCACGGCGTGTTCCGCTCCAGCGAGATGGTGCCCGCTCCGGTGAAGATCAGCGTCAACGCGCACAGGCCCAGGAGCATCTCGTACTCCCAGCCCTGACCGATGCCCTGGAAGAAACCGCCGTGGAACTTCGCGTAGACGATGTTCGCGGCCACCCCCAGCAGCCCCGCCGCGGCGAGCGGCGTGAAGAGGCCGACGATCACCAGCGCACTGCCCGCGACCTCGGTGACGCCGGTGATCCAGGACAGCAGCGTCGTCTGCTTGTGGTACCCGAACATCTCGAGCACGTGCGCGAAGCCGCCGACGCCCGGCCCGCCGAAAGCGCCGAACAAATGCTGCAGGCCGTGCGCACCCATGATCACGCCAAGCCCCAGGCGCAAGACGAGCAGGCCGAAGCCGAGACCGCCCTGCCGCGGTTCGTCGTAGTCGTTGCCGGCAGAGTCCTCGACACCGGACAGCACGCTGGTCTGGTAGTCGTCCCCTTGAGTGGTCACGCGGCGAAGATTAGGGGATTCAGCCGTGCCCCGCGAGCGAGCACGCCGAGGTCAGGGGCACTTTCAGGGTTAACCCTGAGTGCCGGGCCGACATCCGGGAAAAGGATCAGTATTCGCCGCGCACGAGATTGCCAGGTAGCTCTCCGCCAGCGTACCGGGCGATTTCCACCGCAGCCACCAAATAAGCCCGCCGCCGGACGCCCCGCACCGCTCCGGCCACGTGCGGCGTCAACACGAAACCGGGCGCTGTCCACAACGGATGGTCCGCTGGCAACGGTTCGGGATCGGTCACGTCGAGCGCGGCGCGAAGCCGTCCCGCGGCGAGTTCCGCCGCCAGCGCGTCGGTGACCACAACCGGCCCTTGAGCGGCATTGACCAGCACCGCGCCATCACGCATCGCGGCGAGAAAACCGGCGTCGACCATGCCTCGCGTCCGCGACGTGAGGGGGACCATCATGACCACCACATCGTGGTGCGGCAACAGTTCCGGCAACTCGTCGACACCGTGTACGCCCTCGCGCGCCGACATCCCGACCATCGTGCAGCGGACGTCGAACGGCTCCAACCGCCGCCGCAACTGCCGCCCGACGTCCCCAGCCCCGACGATCAGCACCCGCTGCCCCTGCAAGGTGTCGGACGGCAGCTGCTCCCAGCGTCCGGCCCGTTGCGCCGCCGCGTAGACGTCCAGATTTCGGTACATCGACAGCAAGACGCCGACGACCCACTCCGCCATGCTGCCGCTGTGCGCACCGCGGCAGGTGGACAGCAGAACGCCATCCGGCACGCGGCCGACCCAGTCTTCCGCTCCGGCGGTCAGGAGCTGCACCAGCTTGAGATTCGGCAGATCGCTCCAGATGTCGTCGTCCGCCGAATCCATGGCCGGGACGAGCACCTCGGCTTTCGCAGCCTCCGGCGGCAGCGGACGGCCCCATTCGTAGCGCACCGCGTGGACGAGGGGGATTTCGGACAGCACAGCGACGCCCTCGTCGTCCGGGACCAGCACGGTGACTGTCATGATCACCACGGTAGCCACTTACCAGTGGCTCACGCCGCGCCACCTAGGCTGGGGCATCATGCGTACCCGATTCCGGTGGTCGGCGCCGCTGGCCCTCCTCGCCTGCGGCGGCCTCGTGCTTTCCGGCTGCGCCCGGTTCGACGACACCGCCGCCGGCCAGACGTTCACCCCCGCGCCGGTGCCGAGTCCCGAATCTCCGCCGCACATCCAGGAGCACGGTGACGGCCCCGGCAGCGGTCCCCACACCGGTCCCGCGCAAGCGCCGCCTTCACCGGTTCCGCCTCCGCAGGGCTGCAAGGACTTCGACAAGGCCGTCATCGCCACCTGTCTGGACACAGTCGCCGCCGTCGCCGGACTTCCCGGCGAGGGATCCGCCCCCGCCGCTCTCGCCGGTGAACGGAAAACCGGCCGGGTCATGCTGGCCAGCTCCGGGCACGACGCGACGTCGTTCGCGCAACTGGACGTCCAAGCCGACGGCGACGGCGGGCTCACCAGCCTGGCGCTGTCGCCGAGCTACGTCGAGGATCAACTGGTCTTCGCATATGTCACCACGGCCTCAGACAACCGTGTCGTGCGCTTCGCGAAGGGCCAGGCTCCGAAGCCGGTGCTGACCGGCATCCCGAAGGGCGCGACCGGCAACCGCGGCGCGCTGGCCAGCGACGGAAGCGGTTCGCTGCTCGTCGCGACCGGCGACGCGGGCAACCCCGCCGCGGCCGCGGATCCGAACTCCCTGGCAGGCAAGGTCCTCCGCATCGACGTGTCCGGAAAACCGGCGACCGGCAATCCCACGCCTGGATCCGCCGTCTACGCGTCGGGCCTGCACTCCCCCGGCGGCATCTGCCGTTCGTCCGACGGGAAGCGCGCGTGGGTGACCGACCACCCGGCCAGCGGCCCGGACGCCGTGTACCGACTGCAGTCCGGACAGCCGCTCAGCGCCCCCGCGTGGACCTGGCCGGACAGGCCCTCCCTAGGCGGCTGCGTCGATTTCGTCGACGCTAACGGCATTCTCGGCATCGCGTCGTCCACCGGGCTGCAGAACGTGCCGGTCAACAAGGACGGTGCCGTCACCGGCAAGCCGACGGTCACCCTCGACGGCAAAAGCAAGGCCGCCACGACCTACGGCCGGCTCTCGGCCATGAGCATGATCAACCCGCAACTGGCCGTCGCCGGGACCGTCAACAAGGACGGCGGCAAACCAGTCTCCAGCGACGACCGCGTGGTCCTGATCGTGGTGAGCGACACAGGCGGCGGTCCGGGCAAGGACTGACTCCCGGCGAGCCCCCGGCTGGGCCTTCTCCAGGCCCCGGAACGCCGGTTGACCTGCGGTTAGCCGTTTAGCGGCGACAGCTGATCGCAGCTGATCCGGTCACCGCGGCTGTTTGCGTTCCGCCTCGCCGGGGCTGGCCGTCCAGGCGCTCCCCGCCAGTGTCAAGCTGAACGGAGTTTCGCCGTTCAGCGGCGACAATCACTCGCCATCCGTCGGCACCGACGCGGCACCGCCCCAGAGCGACATCCCCACCGCATCACCCCGCATCGACCCCCGACACCGGCTGCGGCACCATCGTCGTCACCATTCACCTTCTGGGAGCACCGTCGCCATCCCATTTGCCGCCCGGCGGCGAATCTCACTAGCGATGACGGCTCGCCTCGTCGCAGTGGCCGCTCGACGGCAAGTGCGTTAAGAGCTGTCGCTCAACCGGGCACGCCCAGTCGCCGCCCAACGGCGAACCGCCGAGACCGGACCTCGGCTTAGGGCACGTAGTCGCCACTCAGCGGCAAACCCGACCAGCGCCACCTCGCAACCGGGGACACCCCTCGCCACCCAGCGGCGAATCCGGCCCAAGCCTGCTCACCAACGAGGTCCACTCGCCGTAGCCACTGAGCGGCAAATCCGCCAGAAGCCCAGCCAGAAACGCCCGCGTCGCCGTTCAGCGGCGACGACGCGGAGCCCGACTCTCCGCCCGAGCCGCCCGGATGTCCACGATCGCCATCACGACCGACCCGACCGCGAACGCCATCCCCAGATACCGCCCGAGCCCGCCGGAGATCGACACGCCCGCAGCGTCCAGGAACGCCCGCTGGTCACTGTCGAACACCCAGTCCAGCGTCGTCCAGCCGATCACCATCAGCAACACCGTAACCAGGCCGCCCACCAGCCACAGCTGCGGCAGCCCGCTCACCCGTGCCTTCGTGACCTGCCCGAACAACACCACGGCAAGCCCCACCACGGCCAGGAGCAGCGGCGGGCCCCACGAGAAGAGATCCGAATTCCACGCCGTCCGCACGACGTCGCTGTGCGGCAACGTACGGAACGCGTCACGGACGTCGGAAGTAGCGGTATCCGCGGACAACACGGTCCAGGGCAGAGCTGTCGACCCGACCGCGAGCAGCCCGGCCGCCAGGCCGAGCCACTCGCGCCAGGTGGCGCGTCGGAGCGAGAAAGCCACTCAGGAACCGACGCGCTCGATGATCAGTTCGCGCACCCGCTTGGCGTCGGCCTGGCCCTTGGTCGCCTTCATGACCGCGCCGACGATCGCGCCCGCCGCGGCGACCTTGCCGCCGCGGATCTTGTCGGCGATGTCCGGCTGCGCGGCCAAGGCTTCATCGACAGCGGTGAGCAGCGCCGAATCGTCGGAGACGACCTTCAGACCGCGCTTCTCGACGACCTCGCGCGGCGAGCCCTCGCCCGCGAGAACGCCCTGCACGACCTCCTTGGCGAGCTTGTTCGTCAGCTCGCCGGAGGACACGAGCCCGATCACCTCGGCGACCTGCGCCGGCGTGATCGCCAGTTCGGCCAGCTCGACCTCGCGCGCGTTCGCTTCCTGCGCCAGCGTGTTGACCCACCAGCCGCGCGCCTCGTCCGGCGTCGCGCCAGCCTCGACCGTCGCAGCGACGAGATCGACGGCACCGACGTTCAGCAGGTCGCGCAGCGCTTCGTCGGAGAGCTTCCACTCTTCCTGGATCCGCTTGCGCCGCTCCCACGGCATCTCCGGCAGCGTCGCGCGCAGTTCCTCGACCCATTCGCGCGAGGGCGCGATCGGCACGAGGTCGGGCTCCGGGAAGTACCGGTAGTCCTCCGCGGTTTCCTTGGCGCGCCCGGACGACGTGGTGCCGTCGGCCTCCTGGAAGTGCCGCGTCTCCTGCCGGATCGACCCGCCCTCGGCGAGGATCGCCGCCTGGCGCGTCATTTCGTACCGCACCGCGCGCTCGACACTGCGCAGGGAGTTGACGTTCTTCGTCTCCGTGCGGGTGCCGAATTCGGTCGCGTCCTTGGCCATCAGCGAGACGTTCGCGTCGCAGCGGAGCGACCCCTGGTCCATGCGGACGTCGGACACGTCGAGCGCCCGCAGCAGGTCGCGCAGCGCGGTGACGTACGCGCGCGCCACCTCGGGCGCCCGCTCGCCGGTGCCGGTGATCGGCTTGGTGACGATCTCGATCAGCGGCACCCCAGCGCGGTTGTAGTCGAGCAGCGAGTGCTCGGCGCCGTGGATCCGACCGGTCGCGCCGCCGATGTGCAGCGACTTGCCGGTGTCCTCCTCCATGTGCGCGCGCTCGATCTCGACGCGCACGACCTCGCCGTCGTCCAGCGTCACGTCGAGGTAGCCGTTGAATGCGATCGGCTCGTCGTACTGCGACGTCTGGAAGTTCTTCGGCATGTCCGGGTAGAAGTAGTTCTTCCGGGCAAACCGGCACCACTCCGCGATCTCGCAGTTGAGCGCGAGACCGATCCGGATCGCGCCCTCGACCGCCTTGCCGTTGACGACCGGCAGCGAACCGGGCAGGCCGAGACAGGTCGGGCACGTCTTGGTGTTCGGCTCGCCGCCGAACTCGTTGACGCAGCCGCAGAACATCTTCGTGTTCGTGCTGAGCTCCACGTGGACCTCGAGCCCGAGTACGGGGTCGAACCGCTCGACGACCTCGGCGTAGTCCATCAACTCGGCCACGGCAGTCACTTCGTTCCTCCCAGCTCCGGAACCTGGTGCACGAGCGAGCCGCCGGCAGCGGCGTCGCGCGCGGCCTCGTACGCGGCGCCGACGCGGTACAGCCGGTCGTCGGCGAGCGCCGGGGCCATGATCTGCAGGCCGACCGGCAGCCCGTCCTCGTCGGACAGTCCGCTCGGGACGCTCATGGCGGCGTTGCCCGCGAGGTTCGACGGGATGGTGCACAGGTCGGCGAGGTACATCGCCATCGGGTCGTCCACGCGCTCGCCGAGCTTGAACGCCGTGGTGGGCGTCGTCGGCGACACGAGCACGTCGACCTTCTCGAAGGCCTGCGTGAAGTCGCGCGTGATGAGCGTGCGCACCTTCTGCGCGGAGCCGTAGTACGCGTCGTAGTAGCCCGACGAAAGCGCGTACGTGCCGAGCATGATGCGACGCTTCACTTCAGCGCCGAAGCCCTTCTCGCGCGTCAGCGACATGACTTCTTCGGCGCTGTGTTCGCCGTCGTCCGAGACGCGCAGGCCGTACCGCATCGCGTCGAAGCGCGCGAGGTTCGACGACGCTTCGCTCGGCGCGATCAGGTAGTACGCAGGCAGCGCGTACGTGAAGTGCGGGCACGAGACCTCGACCACTTCGGCGCCGAGCGCGCGAAGCTGCTCCACAGCAGCCTCGAACGACCGCAGCACACCTGTCTGGTAACCGTCGCCGCCGAACTCCTTCACGACGCCGACGCGTACGCCGGACAAGTCGCCCTTCGCGCCTTCGCGCGCCGCGGCGACAACCGGAGGCACCGGTGCGTTGATGGACGTCGAGTCCATCGGGTCGTAGCCAGCGATCGCTTCGTGCAGCAGTGCGGCGTCAAGCACCGTACGCGCGCACGGCCCGGCCTGGTCGAGCGAAGACGAGAACGCCACCAGCCCGTAGCGCGACACTCCGCCGTACGTCGGCTTCACGCCCACAGTGCCGGTTACGGCACCGGGCTGACGGATCGAGCCGCCAGTGTCCGTACCGATCGCGAGAGCGGCCTCGAACGCCGAAATCGCCGCAGAGGAACCGCCGCCCGAACCGCCCGGGATGCGCGCGTGGTCCCACGGGTTGTGCGTCGGGCCGTACGCCGAGTTCTCCGTCGACGAGCCCATCGCGAACTCGTCCATGTTGGTCTTGCCGAGGATCACGACACCGGCTTCGCGCAGCTTGCGCGTG
This sequence comes from Amycolatopsis sp. AA4, assembly GCF_002796545.1. Classification (GTDB taxonomy): domain Bacteria; phylum Actinomycetota; class Actinomycetes; order Mycobacteriales; family Pseudonocardiaceae; genus Amycolatopsis. Next base: position 1,414,142 of record NZ_CP024894.1, on the reverse strand, counting down.
ACAGTCGCGTCGTACGGCGGCAGCCAGCCTTCGAGCGTGCGAGACCCGCAGGTCGTCGGCACGCCCTTGGTGGTCAGCACGTCCTTCAGCGCCAACGGGACGCCCGCCAGCGGCGACGCCGGCTGCTCCCCCGCGGCCAGCTGCTCGTCGACGGCCTTGGCCGCGCCGAGCGCGCCTTCGGTGTCGACGTGCAGGAACGCGTGCACGTGGTCGTCCACCGCGGCGATGCGGTCCAGGTGCGCCTGCGCGACCTCGACGGCGGACACCTCGCGTGCGTGGATCTTCGCCGCCAGCTCGGCGGCGGTCAGCTTGACGAGTTCGCTCACTGTTCTTCTCCCAGGATCCGCGGCACCCGGAACCGGCCGTCCTCGGCGGCCGGCGCGGCGGCCAGCGCGTCCTGCTGCTCGAGGCTGGGCCGGACGGTGTCCTCGCGGAAGACGTTCGTCAGCGGCACGGCGTGCGAGGTCGGCGGGACGTCCTCCGCGGCGACTTCGCTGACCTTCGCCACCGAGTCCAGGATCTGGTCGAGCTGGCCGGCGAAAACGTCCAGCTCGTCGTCGGTCACGGCCAGCCTGGCCAGCCTGGCGAGGTGTGCGACCTCGTCTCGGGAAATGTTGGGCACGCGGGTGACTCCCGGGGTGTGCTGTGCGGGTGCTCTCGGAAGCTGCAAGTCTATGGTGACGGCGTCGGACGGTTCGACCGGGTTATCGGGCCGCGGGCGCCGGGCAGGGCGTCCCGCTTGCCGGACAGCGGGCCCCAGCGGGTACCCGGTCTGTCACAATCGGCGCCCGGCAAGCGCGTCCCACGACAAGGCTGGGACGCCTGAGGCGAGAGGGGCGCGTGGTGTCGTTCCTGATCCGGGTCCAGCTACCGGACTCCCCCGGCACGCTCGGCGCGGTCGCGACCGCGCTCGGCACCGTCGGGGCGGACATCCTGAGCGTGGACGTGGTGGAACGCGGCGGCGGGCTCGCGATCGACGACCTGGTGGTCGAACTCCCGTCGGGCCGGCTCCCGGACGCGCTGATCACCGCGGCCGAGAGCGTGGAAGGCGTCGAGGTCGACGCGGTGCGGCCGTACGCGGGCATTCTCGACACCCATCGCGAGCTGGAGCTGGTCGAGGAGATCGCCGCGCAGCCGAAAGCCGGGCTGGATTTGCTCGCCGAAGGTGTGCCGAAAATCATTCGCGCCGGGTGGGCGGTGATCGTCGAGCACGCGGAATCGGGCCCTCGTCGCCTGGCTTCGTCGAGTGCGGCCCCGGAGAACCCGTTCACGGACCTGCCGTGGCTGCCGCTGGAACGCGCGACGGTCCTGGACGGCGAGGATTCCTGGGTTCCGGAGACCTGGAAGGAACTCGGCACCGAACTGGCCGCTACCCCGCTCGGCAAGCCGGGGAAAGCGATGCTCGTCGCGCGGCCGGGCGGGCCCAATTTCCGGGCCGCGGAGGTCGCTCGGCTGGCGCATTTCGCCGGGATCGTCGCGGTGGTTCTGGACGGGTGACCCAAGGCTTGGGTCAGCTGTCCTGATGCGTTCGAGACGGCTGTTCCGAGCGGCCTGGCCGGTCTTGCCGGTAAATGGCGAATCAGCGAGTCGAACGCCGTAGCCGGCAGGGGTTCAAGAGCTGACGCGTCCCTTTGCACTCGGGTTCCATCGCCAGCGGCTGTCCTCAAGTGCAGACAAATCTCCCTCATGACGGTGACATTGCCCCGCCCGCCCACGGCTACCGCGGGCACGCCACGGCGGCAATCAGCACTTGTCGGCGTAGAGGGTGATGACCGCACCAGCAGCGACCACGGTTCCCGGCTTGGGATCCTGCCCGGTCTGACACCAATTCCGGTCGATGATCATCATCCGCTTCTTCCCGGACGAATCGACCTCACGCAGGTTGTACAACCCAGCCGCCTGCATGGCGTCCTGCGCGTCCTGATGGTTCATACCAGACACATCAGGGACTTTGATCGTCGCTGGCTGCGCGGCGCTGACCGGCACGCTGACGGTCGCTGTCGCAGACTCGACCGCGGTCACGGTCTCGGTTGAGATCGTCGTTGTTGTGCCGCCAGGCTGCGGGGCTGTGTTGCAAGCAACGGCGAGAAACGCGGCAACGCCAACGACTGGAACAGCAGCTTGCACGAACTTCGCCATGGTCACGCTTCCTCGGTATGAGTCGGTACTTCACACGTGACAGCTTGAGTCGAAGCCAGACATCCACCCGTTACAACCCATAGCCGGTCGAAGCACGCCAAACAGACCCGCCGCGCACCACTATCCACCAGCGAAGACCGCGCACCCTGGTTCCGGGCCGACGCTCACCACCATGGCCGTCAGGGCACCCGCCAGTGCCCGACGAGAGCCGGGACGAGGTCTGTCAAGCCGTCGCCGTTCAGCGGCAAATACCGGCGGCGAACCCCGCCCAAGACTTTCGCCAAAAAACGGCAAAAGCCCCTGACCTGCGAGAACGAGACGTCAGAAGCCGTACTCGTAGGCGATCAGGCTGACCCCAGGATGCGGGTGCCAGTCCCGCCCCGGCAACCGACGGAACCCGATCCGCTCGTAGAGCCGGTGCGCCTTCCGCATCACGTCGAGGCTGCTCAGCACCACCCGGTCGACGCCAAGCTCCCGGCCGCGCGCCAGCACCGCTTGGGTAAGCGCCTCCCCGATTCCTCGCCCGCGCGCCGCCTCCGCGACCGCCAGCATGCGGAACTCCAACTCCCCCGGCTGGGATATCTCGGACAGCTTGCTCCCCGGCTGCACAATCGCGACCGATCCCAAGACCTGTCCCTCCGGATCGACTGCGACCAGCAGTTCGGCATGCTCCGCCCGCCCAGAGACGTCGCGAAGTTTCGCCTCGTACGCGGCGTCAGTCTCGAAGAATCCCTCGATCCGGTAAGCCTCGACGGTCACCTCGCCGACCGCGTCGAATTCCTCCCGCCGCGCCGGGCGGATCTCCACCTCACTCATCGCCGCCCTCAGCTTCCTCGTCCGCACCGGTGTCGAGCGCCAGTTCCGCAGCCGCCTCCGGGCCGCGCTCCAGCAACGCGCGGAACCCGTTCTCGTCCAGGACCGGCACCTTCAGCTGCACGGCCTTGTCGTACTTCGAACCCGGAGCGTCGCCCACCACGACGAACGACGTCTTCTTCGACACCGATCCCGCGGCCTTGCCACCGCGCGCCATGATGGCTTCTTTCGCTTCGTCACGGGAAAACCCGTCGAGCGACCCGGTCACCACGATCGACAGGCCCTCGAGATTCCGCGGGATGGACTCGTCGCGCTCTTCCTCCATCCGAACCCCGGCCCGTCGCCATTTTTCGACGATCTCCCGGTGCCAATCGACCTCGAACCATTCCTGAACGGCGTGCGCGATGGTCGGACCGACGCCGTCGACGTCCGCGAGTTCCTCCTCGGTCGTGTCCTCAATCCGTTGCAGCGAACCGAATTCGCGCGCGAGCGCCTGCGCCGCGGTCGGCCCGACGTGCCGGATCGACAGGGCGACGATCACTTTCCACAGCGGACGGTCCTTCGCCGAATCGAGGTTCACCAGCAGTTTCCGCGCGTTCGCCGACAGGTCGCCCGCCTTGGTGCGGAACAACTCCACCTCGGCGAGCGACTCCTCGTTGAGATCGAATACGTCGCCCTCGTCGGCGACTACCCTGGCGTCGAGCAGCGCGACCGCCGCCTCGTACCCGAGCACTTCGATGTCGAACGCACCGCGCCCGGCGAGATGGAACAGCCGTTCCCGCAACTGCGCGGGGCAAAACTGACTGTTCGGGCAGCGGATGTCCTTGTCGCCTTCCTTTTGATAGGCGAGTTTCGTGCCGCATTCCGGACATTCGGTGGGCATCACGAATTCACGCTCGTCGCCGGTCCGCGCGTCGACGACGGGACCAAGCACCTCGGGAATCACTTCGCCGGCCTTGCGGATCACGATCCGGTCGCCGATCAGCACACCCTTGCGCTTGACCTCTTCCTGGTTGTGCAGCGTCGCCCGCGCGACCGTCGAGCCCGCGACCTTCACCGGTTCGGTGACAGCGAACGGCGTGACCCTTCCGGTGCGTCCCACGCCGACCTGGATGTCGAGCAGCATCGTGATCGCTTCTTCCGGCGGATATTTGTAGGCGATGGCCCACCGCGGCGCGCGCGACGTAGTGCCGAGGCGACGCTGCAAGGCGACCTGGTCAACCTTGATCACCACGCCGTCGATCTCGTGCTCGGCGTCGTGCCGATGTTCACCCCAGTAGGCGATGTGCTCGGTGAGTTCCTTGCCTGTGCGCAGGACACGCGTGTACGGCGACACCGGCAGCCCCCACGCCGCCAACGCGTCGTAGGCATGCGACTGCGTGACCGGCTCGAAGCCGTCGCGCTTGCCGAGGCCGTGACAGATCAGCCGCAGCCTGCGTTCCCTGGTGATTTTCGGGTCTTTCTGCCGCAACGACCCGGCCGCCGTGTTGCGCGGGTTCGCGTACGGAAGCTTGCCCGCCTCGACCATTTTCGCATTCAACTCGAGGAAGTCCTCGACGCGGAAGTAGACCTCGCCACGCACCTCGACAAGCTTCGGCACCGGGAACTCGTCGGTGCCGGTGAGCCGGTCCGGCACCTGGTCGAGGGTGCGGATGTTGAGCGTGACGTCCTCGCCCGTGCGCCCGTCGCCGCGGGTGAGACCCCTGGTGAGCTTGCCGTTTTCGTAGAGCAGGTTGATGGCCAAGCCGTCGATCTTCAGCTCGGCCAGGTACTCCGCGGACCCGATTTCCTTCTCGACGCGCTCGACCCACGCGAGGAACTCCTCGGCGGTGAACACGTTGTCCAGGCTCAGCATGCGCTCGAGGTGGTCGTGCGCGGTGAATTCGGTGGAGAACGTGCCGCCGACGTTCTGGGTCGGCGAATCCGGCGTGACCAGCGCCGGGTACTCGTCCTCGATCTTCTGGAGGTCACCGAGGAGCGCGTCGAACTGGCCGTCGGAGATGATCGGCGAGTCCAGCACGTAGTACCGGAACTGATGGCCGCGGATCTCCTCGGCGAGCGCGCCGTGCCGCTCGCGCACGTCGGCCGGCACATCGGTCACGTCCTGGGCGGCCTCCACGGCCACCGGGTCTTGGGGAAGGTCGGTGCTGCTCACGGATGGTGAGCCTAGCCGGAGGCACCGACACTTTCGTCCGGTTGCTCCGGCAGTCCGTGCACAAGGTCCCGGAACTCCAGGAGATCGATCGTGCCCTCCGGCGCGGCCTCGGCGGTCTCGACCCGGCGCAGCCGCTCGGCGGCCAGACGTTCGCCGAGCGTCGCGTCGAGCGGCAGGAACGTCATCGTGGTGCGCGAAGCCTCGTCCAGGTCCGCGAACGCCGGGTGATGAACAGCGACGTCGACCACGCCGTCGTCCACCTGCGCGACCACCCGGACGTCGGCCAGGGAGATGCGGTGCTCGCCCAGGTTCACCGTCACCTCAGTCGGGTCCGGGACCGGAGGCACCGAATCGTGGTACTCCCAGATGGCGTCGTCCGGCGGTCCAGCCGCTTTCCACGCGTCGGTGTACGGGCGCAGCTCCGGGTCTTCCTGGCCGCTGACGACCAGCGCGTAGATCGCGGTCCGGCCGCGTTCGAGCGAGAAGTGCAGTCGCGGGTGCAGCGTCTCGACCAGCACGCACAGGTCGTGCTCGACACGGTGCGGCTCGCCCTCGCCCAGCGCGGCACTGACCTCGGGCAGAAGGTCGTACCACCCTTGCCAGAACGCAGCTGCCGCGGCGACAGCGTCGGACGGCACCTGCTGCTCCGGCCATGGCGTGCGGGGATCGGGCGGCGCGGCTTCGGTGTCGGCTTCCGAGCGGCGACGACGGAACAAACGCATGATTCGGAATTTCCCCCGGTTGCTTCTCTTCACCAGCCACGGTACGCGCCACGGCAGCAGCGCGTCCGCGGAATCACCAGTTCTCAGGCGGCTCCACGAACCCTTTGCCCAGGTCGCGACTAAGAGCGAGCGCGCGGCGCATCCACTGGTTCGTGGCACCGGCAAGACCGCACGCGGGCGTCGGAACCGCACGCTCAGCCAAGATTGAACGGTTGAACCCCAGCCGGTCCACGAGTTTGAGCGCGGGTGCCGCGAGGTCCTTAAGCCCCGGAGCAGTCACCGGGTCCGTGGCCGGTACAAGGCCTAGGAAGAACGAAATACCGCTGTCCCAGGCCTCGCCGATCTCGTCCAAAAGCTCGGCCGACGCACCGGCCAGCATGCTGATGTCGAACGCGATCGCCCCAGCGCCCGCGGCACGGAAGAGAGCGATCGGCGGCCGTGGAGCGCAACAGTGGACGATGACCGGCTGACCGGTCATCGTGCCGATCCGTTCGATTGTCGTCGCAAGCAACTCCCGAACCTCCGGCTCAGGCACCGCGGGGACGTTGCCGTATCCCGACGGAGTCGGCAGTTTTCCGGCGAGAACAGCGGGCAACGACGGCTCGTCTAGCTGCACGACGACCGGCGCATCAGTCCTCGCGGTCAGCTCCGCGACGTGCTGAGAAAGCCCGTCGAGCAGCGAGGAGGTGAAGTCCCGCAACGCCCCGCGGTCGGTGAGCACCCGATGTCCGCGGGCAAGCTCGACCCCCGCACCGAGCGTCCAAGGTCCGGCGATCTGGGTCTTGAGAACGGCCGGCGCGCCGGTGTTCTCGCGGGCGGCTTGGACGGCGTCCAGGTCCCACTGGAGCAGGTCACGCCCACGACGGTGATCGTGGCCGGGCCGCCCGGCGACGCGATAACCGCTGGGCACGACCTCGATCGCGAGGTCCACGAGCAACGCCGCGGTCCGGCCGACCAGGTCGGCGCCGACGCCGCGAGCCGGCAATTCGGGCACGTACGGGAAGCCGGGAAGTTCTCCGAACACCACGGCAGCGGCCTCGACGGGATCGGTCCCCGGCATGGACCCGATTCCTGTCGCCGCGCCCGCGGGCCAAGGTCGTTCAGTCACAGGCCGGATTGTCGCGGAACGGGCAGCCGCCGTCCGCACCGCCCCTGCGGACAAGCTTCACCCGACCGCGCGGCAATAGCCGGACATTCGCCGCATATCCCTTTGCCTGCACCGAATTCGCGGTCACCGCGTTAGTCTGGATCGTCATGACCAGCTCCGCCCCGCCACCGCCCGGCAAAACACCCGGTGACGCATCCGCCCGGGAGCCGCGGCGGGGCAGCATGCCCGGAATACCGGGCCGCCGGGCTTCTAGCCGCTCTTTTGAGCGGACCCTTTTCACTGAGCCGGTCCTTTACGTCAGCCGGGACGTTCAGCCGACCGCCGCTGACCAGGAATACGGCGTCTTCGATCGCCACGGCCTCCGAATCGGCGGGGTGGCCGTCACTACGCCCCGTTTTCTGCGCAGGGTCATTCAGCTTCTGCGGAAATCCGACCAGTACGTCAGCTGCAGGTTCGAGGTCCGCGACGCGAACCAAAGCACTGTCCTCAAGGTAGAGAAGCCCTCGAAGGACCCGCTGGCCCGCTTCGTGGTCACCCGTGCGGACGGGACGCCGATCGGCGAGATCATCCCGACCGACGCGGGCCGCGTCCGGTTCACGCTGCGCGCCGACGGCCGGACGATCGCGACTGTCGTCGCCACTGGCAGGCAACGGTGGGAAGTCACGGTCGAGGATCCGGCCGGCACCGAGGTCGCCCGCGTCGACGACCCGTCGCCGGAGTTCTCGCCGATCAGCGGCAACGCCTGTCTCGTCGAGGTCCCGCTGCAGGTCCCCGAGCCGCTGGCCAGCATGCTCGTCGCGACAACGTTGACTATCGACATCGCCCTCACCGCGGACCGCAGCTGATCACGTGACCGGTGTCTCAGTCCAGCCAGGTGGACAGCGACCGGAATACGGCCCAATGTAAGGAAAGTCCGGGACGCCGAGGTCCCGCCTGGACGGAGGTCGCCGTGGAGCCGTTGCCCGAAGGCAGTAACTCGAACTGGGCCGATCCCGGGGTCTACGAAGTGGCCGCGGGCGTCTACCGGATCCCCTTGCCGTTGCCGCACGACGCTCTGCGCGCAGTCAACGTCTACGCCGTCACCGACGGCACGAACCTCGTTCTCGTCGACTCTGGGTGGGCGCTCACCGAATCTCGCCAATTACTGGCCGACGCGCTCAAGGCGATCGACGCCGAGCTCGGCGATGTCCGCGAGTTCCTCATCACCCATGTCCACCGCGACCACTACACGCAGGCAGTCGCGCTTCGGCGCGAGTTCGGCAACCGGATCGCCCTCGGCAAGCTCGAGCAGCCTTCCCTCGACGCGAGCGCCAACCCGGACCAGTTCCCCATGCAAGCCCAGCTCGACCTCCTTCGCCTCAGCGGCGGGCAAGAAGTCCTGACTGCGCTCAGCAAGCTGTTCGGTTCGGAACCTCGCCACACCGAGGCGAATCTCTGGGAAGAGCCGGACGAATGGCTGACGCCTGGCCGACGAGCGGTGCTGCCCGACCGCGAGTTCGACGTGGTCCACACCCCAGGCCACACCAATGGCCATGTGGTTTTCGTCGACGGCTCAGCCGACCTGTTGTTCTCCGGCGACCACGTGCTCCCGCACATCACTCCGTCGATCGGCTTCCAGCCTGTTCCGGCTGAGTTGCCGCTGAACGACTATCTCGACTCCCTCCGCCTGGTTCGCGGCATGCCGGACCGGCGCATGTTGCCGGCGCACGGCCCAGTCACCGACAGCGTGCACGCCCGCATCGACGAACTTCTCGAGCACCACCGGCAACGTCTCGAAACGATGGCGGCTCAGATCGAAGCCGGAGCAAGCACCGCTTTCGAAGCCGCCAACCGCCTCGGCTGGACGCGCCGTGGCCGCAAACTGTCCGAAATGGACGCGTTCAATCAGATGCTCGCTGTCCTGGAGACCGGCGCACACCTGGATCTGCTGGTCTCGCAGAACAAGCTCGCAGCCGAGAACATCGACGGCATTCGCCGCTACAAGACCACGTAGCGGCAACCGTCCAGCACTCGCCCAATGGAATACTGATCCGCCGTGCCTCCTATCACTGTGAGACAAGCTCGCGCCGACGACGTCGAAGCAATCGTCCAGATGCTTGCGGACGACCAATTGGGAGCCACCCGCGACTCGCCGGCCGACCTCGAGCCCTACCTGCGAGCTTTCAAAGCCATCGCCGCAGACCCAAATCAGCTACTAGTCGTCGCGACGTCAAACGACCGGCCAGTAGCCACGCTTCAGCTGACGATCATCCCCGGCCTCGCACGGCGTGGAGCCCTTCGCGGGCAAATCGAAGCTGTGCGCGTACACCGCGATCACCGCGGCTCAGGCATGGGCGCGCAACTCGTGCAGTGGGCCATCGACGAATCGCGGCGACGCGGCTGCGGCCTGGTCCAACTCACCTCGGACACGACAAGGACGGCAGCGCACCGCTTCTACGAACGACTGGGCTTCGTCGCGAGTCACACGGGTTTCAAGCTGCATCTCTGATCACCTCCTCCACACAGCTTCAGCCGTCCGTGCGCTCAGCCATCAGGCTTTCACCGTGCCAGAGTCGTCACGCAAATGACAAGCGATTGCACGATGGGTCCCCTCGCGCAATTTAGCTGACTGTACTCGAATAATTGCGTATCGTGACGATCATGAGCAACGCAACCACACCGGCGGAGCACGCCGATCAGACCCACAACACTACCGAAACCGCAGACCTGGCCTTCCTGCTTCGCGCCATGCACGCGAACCTCAGCCTCTTCGATCGCCTGCAACCAGACCAGTTGATGACGGCGGTGAAGGACGCGAACCGCCAGATCGCCCGCTTGCAGGCGCTGCAGCTGCATTGCATGGCAGGCATGCGAAGACGAAGATCAGACCCGCACGAGCTCGCGTGCGAGTTCGCGATCGCCTTGCGTATCACCGATACCCGAGCAGGCGCGATGCTCGCCGCCGCTGAAGCTCTCGCTCAACGACTGCCCCGAACCTTCCGTCTGATGGATCAGGGCAAGTTCGACCTCTATCGCGCCATGAAGGTCACTGACGGCACCAGCCACCTGTCCGACCGCCATGCACGAATGGTCGACTACCTGCTCGAACACCGATTGGAGGACAAGAACCCGACTCAAGTCCGCAAGGCAACCGCTTACGCCGCAACGAAAATCGACCCAGAAGGTGCGATGAACCGGCTGGCTCAGCGGAAATCCGAACGTCGCGTCAACCTGCAGCACCAGAGCGAAGGCATCTCGCGGCTCACCGTCGACAACCTCTCGGCGGACAAAGCCGCAGCGGCCTACCTGCGTGTCGACAAGATCGCGCGAGCGCTCAAGACCGGCAACGAGAAGCGAACTCTCGACCAGCTACGCGCTGACGTCGCGATCGATCTGCTGCTCAGCGGCAAGGGCGGCGTTGCGGAGCAAACCGAGGTGTACCTCTATGTCGATCTGAAGACATACCTGGGCCTCAACGACAATCCCGCGGAACTGGCCGGCCACGGCCACATCCCAGCCGAACTCGCCCGCCACATCGCTACTGGTCCCGACACGACCGTCCGGCGGGTCATCACCGATCCGTTGACCGGACAGGTGATCGAGGTCGGCAAGTTCCGGTATCGGCCGAGCATCGACGTCGAAGAGTTCGTGCGGGTGCGCGACCGCGAATGCCGACAGCCTGGCTGCCCGCGGCCCGCGCACAACTGCCTGACTGAAACGACCGGTTCTGGTCCCGAGGATGCGGACTCGACGCTGAGCTACTGCTTGCGACACCGCCGCCTCAAGAATCGAGCCGACTGGAGCTACGAGGTCATGCCGGACGGGAAACTGATCGTCACGACACCGACGGGCGAGAAGGCTGAAAGCGCGCCTCCGCCCTTGCACGACCCCCAACCCACGCCGGAACACCCTGAGGAGGAACGCCTAGGCGCATAAGGAGATCAGCGCGTGCCGGAGATCTTGGCGCTGCCTAGCACGAGGTCGCCCGCCTGGTCGTCTCGCCGATAAAGGACAACTACCTGGCCAGGTGCCACACCGCGCAACGACTCGCGCAGCTGGATGGAGACTCGTCCGTCTTCATCCACTTCGGCGACCGCGTCGGCGATGCCTCCGTGCGCGCGAACCTGGACGGTGCATTCGGTCGGACCGTCCAATGCCCGTCCGCTCGGCCAGATCGCCCGGTCCGCGTCGATGGCCTGGACTCCAAGGTCGGCCGACGACCCGACCTTCACCGTGCCCGAAACAGGCTCGAGCGAAAGGACATACCGCGGTCGCCCGTCAGCGGCCGGCGCATCGATACCGAGGCCCTTCCGCTGGCCCACGGTGAATCCGTGTACGCCGGTGTGACGCCCGAGCACTGCACCGGTTTCGGCGTCGACGAGTTCGCCGGGACGCTCGCCGAGTCGCTTCTCCAAGAACTTCTTGGTGTCGCCGTCCGGGATGAAGCAGATGTCGTGGCTGTCCGGCTTCCGCGCGACCGAAAGACCGCGCTGCTCCGCCTCGGCGCGCACGTCCGACTTCCAGGAGTCGCCCAGCGGAAACATCGCGTGACGCAACTGTTCCGGCTGCAGCGAAGCCAGGACGTACGACTGGTCCTTGCCCTCGTCCGCGCTCCGGCGCAGTTCCAACTCGCCGTCAACGGTCGCGAGGCGCGCATAGTGGCCGGTCGCGACAGCGTCGAAACCAAGAGCGAGTGCCTTCTCGAGCAGGGCCTCGAACTTGATCTTCTCGTTGCAAGTCACGCAAGGGTTCGGCGTGCGACCGGCGGCGTACTCACCGACGAAGGTCTCAACTACCTCTTCGGTGAAGCGCTCCGCGAAATCCCAAATGTAGAACGGGATGCCGAGGATATCCGCGGCCCGGCGAGCGTCGTGGGAATCTTCGATGGTGCAGCAGCCGCGGGAACCTGTCCGCAGCGTGCCAGGTTGAGCCGAGAGCGCCAGGTGCACTCCGACGACGTCGTGGCCGGCGTCCACTGCGCGCGCAGCGGCGACGGCCGAGTCGACTCCTCCGCTCATTGCGGCCAATACCCGCATTGCTTTACACCTCTTGCTTCTGCGTCTGCTTGCGCATGCCGGCGAGGCCGGCCTGTCGGGCACGGGTGACGACGCCACCGATCTCGCGCGCCAGGGTGTGCACGTCGTCCAGTGTCGACGTGTGGCCAAGCGAAAATCGGAGCGAACCGCGAGCCGCGGCGGCGTCTGCTCCCATCGCCAGGAGGACGTGGCTTGGCTGCGCGACACCCGCCGTGCATGCCGAGCCGGTCGAGCACTCGATGCCTTTGGCGTCCAAGAGCATCAGCAGGCTGTCGCCCGCGCAGCCGGGGAAAGTGAAGTGAGCGTGGCTCGGCAAGCGCTCGCCGTCACGGCCATTGAGAATCGCGTCCGGGACCTCGCGCTGGACCGCGGCGACTAGCTCGTCGCGCAGCTTCGCAACCCGGTCGGCATACTCCGCGCGACCGCTGATCGCCGCCTGCACCGCAGCGGCGAAGCCGGCTATCGCCGGGACGTCGAGAGTGCCCGAGCGAACACTGCGTTCCTGGCCGCCGCCGTGGAGGACAGGGACGCACGAAGTATCGCGATCGAGGAGAAGGGCACCGACGCCATAGGGGCCGCCGAGCTTGTGGCCGGTGAGCGTGAGCGCGGCTGCTCCGGAGGCGGTGAAGTCGACAGGCACCGCACCGACCGCCTGGACGGCGTCGGTGTGCAGCGGAACCCCGTATTCGTTGCAGACCTCAGCGAGCGCGGCGACCGGATTGACAGTGCCGACCTCGTTGTTCGCCCACATCACCGTCGCCAGGGCGACAGTCTCCGGTGCCGCATCAATCGCGGCGCGGAGCGTTTCCGGCGACACCCGGCCCTGGTCGTCGACTTCGAGCCAGGTGATCTCGGCGTCCGAGTGCTGCTCCAGCCACTCGACAGTGTCGAGAACTGCGTGATGCTCGACCGTGCTGCACAGGATGCGACGCCGAGCCGAGTCCTCGCCGTGACGGGCCCAGAAAATGCCCTTGACCGCGAGGTTGTCACTCTCCGTACCGCCGCCGGTGAAGATAACCTCCGATGGGCGCGCACCCAAAGCGGCGGCGATCACCTCGCGAGCTTCCTCGACGGCCCGCCGAGCTCGGCGGCCCGAAGAATGCAGCGCAGAGGCGTTGCCCACGGTGGACAAAGCCTCAGTCATCGCCGCAATGGCTTCGGGCAGCATCGGAGTCGTTGCCGCATGGTCGAGATAGGTCATCGCTCTATCAGGGTAGACCGATGCGGCCTGTGACGAAGCTCGCCCCGGGCCGCGGAGTGGCACGTCACACCTGTTTCGGCCACCTGCTCGTGAGGAATACGCCGAGCAAAGCCAGCAGGACTAGGGCGATACTGAGCAGTCCCATCGCGGCCGAAGGCTGGGCGGCGGATGCGACGGCGGCCAGGAGCACCCCGCCGAGACCGATGAGCAGCGCCGATCCGACCCAGTCGGCGAGTTGCATGGCAGACGTGTTGAATCCCCGTTCCCCTTCCGGCGAGTAGCGCAGAAGGAGGACGGAGATAGCGGGCATCGCGATTCCCATCCCGGCCCCGCCGACCGCGCAGACCGCGAAGGCCACCCAAGCCGGGAACCACGATTGGGCGACAAAGCCGAAGCCGACCAGGCCAAACGCGACGAGCGCGAAGCCAGTGCGCAGCGATGCCTCGCGGGACCAGTCGAGGAACCGGCCTTGGAGGGCTGAAGCGGCGGACCAGCCGAGCGCGGTAATGGTCAGCGGCAGACCAGCCAGCGCGGGGCTGTAACCGTGGACGGCGGTCATGGTCAGTGGCAGGTACGCCTCCATGCCTGCATATGCACCGGCGATCAAGGCCCGGGAGGCGACCACCGTGGGCAAACCGGGACGAGAGGTCATGGTTCCCGCTGGCAGGAGTGTGCGCAGTGCGACGGCCAGCGCGACGAGACCCAAGGCTCCGTACGCGACCGCAGCAGGCGATGGGTGCTGCGCGGCCCAGCTCAAGGCGGCGACTCCGAGCGCAACGACAACAGCAGCGATAACGCCTGCGCGACGTCCGGCGGGCAGCGGCACGTGGGCAGGCAAACGGCGAGTGACCTTGTAGAGGAGAACGATGCCGATCCCGACCAGCGGGAGCAGTCCGAGGAAGACCCATCGCCAGCCCACGGTCACGGTCACCAAACCGGCGACGGACGGGCCGATGACCGCCGGGAGCACCCAAGCGGCGGCGTTGGCCGCATAGATGACGGGGCGTTCGCGGTCGGTGAACGTCAGGGCGATCAGAAGGGAGACCGACACCAGCAAAAATCCCGATCCGAAACCCTGCAGCGCACGACCGACCAAGAGCATCGGCATCGTTGTGGCGATACCCGCAACGGCTAGTCCCGCGGCGAACAGCGCCGGTCCCACCAGGAGTGCCGGTGCTGGGCCGCGACGGTCGCCTAGCCGTCCGGACAACACTGTGGCGACGACGCTGGCCACCAGGAACGTGGTGAACGGCCAGGAGTAGAGCGCGAGACCGTGAAGTTCGGCGACCAGTGTCGGCATCGCGGTGGCGACGCCCATGTTTTCGAAGGCCACCAGCGTGACCACAAGCAGCAGGCCGACGGTGACAAGACGATGTTCTCGACTCCAGAGGACGCTTTTTCGAGGCTGCGCTTCGACGGTCTGGCTCATGATCGCGAGCTTGCAACCTCCAGCACTCTGGAGGTCAAGTCGCCAGTCGACCTTTGGGGGTGAGAAGTGGGGCCGCAGCGCAAAAGGGTGGTATCCGCGGCCACGGGTTGACGTTCGGCGGCTTAGGTCGGCTCCGCGGAAGCCTGTGGCTGCTATGGCGGGACAGACGAGGGGCGCCCGGCACAGGGAGTCGATGACGCCGGGTAGCTAGCAACGCTGCGGCGGTCACCTAAACCGATGGATCAGGTGCTCATGGGGCGACAGGGCGGCGCTGTCTGGGTCACGACGTCGGGGTGGTCGAGCGCGCCAAGAGGGCGGTGTTGCCGTTGACTGGCGAATCGAGCGTGCGGCTTCGGAATGAGCCGGACGCTGGTTGGCTTAAGTAGGACGTACAGCGACCGAAGGAGAGTGTGAACCGAGATGCGAGCCATCACTTTCGCCGAGTACGGCGGGCCTGAAGTGCTGCAACTGAACGAACTTCCGGCACCGGAACCTGGCCCGGGGCAGGTCCGGGTCGCAGTCCGGCGCGCAGGGGTCAACCCGATCGACTGGAAGATTCGTTCTGGGGCGATGGCCGGCGGCGCGCCGCTCGAAGCTCCGCAGATTCCAGGGCTGGAGATCGCCGGGGTGGTCGACGCGGTGGGTGACGACGCTGAATTCAGCGTCGGAGACGAGGTATTCGGCTGGTCAGCGACGGGTGGGTACGCGGAGTTCGCGCTCGGCGGAGCGATCGTTCGCAAGCCGGCCGGCCTCTCCTGGGATGACGCGGCTGCGTTGCCAGTTGCTGGCGAAACTGCGTTGCGCGTGTTGCGTCTGCTCGATGTCAAGGCTGGCGAACTGCTGGTGGTCCATGGCGCGAGTGGCGCAGTCGGTCGTTTCGCGACACAGATCGCGGTCGCGCGGGGCGCGACGGTGATCGGAACGGCTGGACAGCACAATCTCGATGAGGTGAAAGCTCTGGGCGCGATTCCGGTGCGTTACGGCGACGGATGGCTGAAGCGGGTTCGCGAAGTTGCCGACCGACCGGTAGATGCCGTGTTCGACGCGTCCGGTCATGGCGTTTTGCCGGAATCGGTCGAGTTGCGCGGGTCGAAGGACCGCATCGTGACGATTGCCGACGGAGCTGCGTTCCAGCTCGGGCTGCCGTTCTCGTCTGGCGGTCAGGACGGGCAGACCCAGGAGGTGCTGAACGAGATCCTCGGGTATGTACACAATGGACTGCAGATTGCGCAGGGGAAGACGTTCCCGCTGGAGGAAGCAGCAGCTGCGCAAGAAGAGAGCCAGAACGGGCACCCCGGCGGGAAGCTGACTATTGCCGTTTCCTGACGACGATCATCCGGCTAGGCTCGACGGCAGTGCGGTTCGGGTGACCCGACAGGTCGGTGTCGCCGTTTGGCGGCGACCTCAGCGGGTGGGCCGTCGCCGTTCAGCGGCGAAAAGGCTGAGTGCGGGGGCAGGCGGCGTCGGGGCTCGCGGCTTTCGCCACTCAGCGGCGACAAATGCGGGGCGCAGAAGCAGACGCATGCGACTCATCGCCGTGAAGCGGTGGACCATGCGGACGGCAGCTTCGACGAGCCGGAGAGCCGTGGCCACTCGAGCGGCGAGGCGAGTCGGGCGGCTGTCGCCGTTGAGTGGCGAATGGACTGGTTTCGAACAGCCGGAGGAGCCAGCCATCGGGGTCGGAGCGCTGCGGAGGAGTTTCGCCAAAAAACGGCAACTCCCCTTCGCAGCCTCGTGACCAGGGCGTTCGTCAGTGCGCAACCGGCTGGGAGGGTGCAGGACGGCCGACCAGGACCCGGCGGCGCTGCGGCGGGATGCGGACGGTCCCGAGGGCCGAGTGGACAGCCGCCTCGACTAGAGCGGCCAGCGAACGGCGGTCTTCGGCACGGCCCGGGGCGATCTCCGGGCACACGTGCACCTCCAGGACGAGGCCGCGCAATGCTGCGACCCGGCGCAGGGACGCGATGAGCGACTCGGGTCCGATGAACGCCGGCTGGCTGGTTTCGCGGCCGTCGGCGAGGCGGTAGCGGAGGGCGATCGGCCGGACCGGGACGCCGCCGTCGATCGCGGCTTGGAAGGTGGCCGTGGTGAAGCGGCCGGAGGCCAGGCCGCACCAGGTGGTGCCCTCGGGGGTGACGTTGACGAGCGCGCCGGCGCGGAGGCTGTCGGCGAGTTCGGCCATCGTGGTCGGCAGGGTGCGCAAACGGTTGCGGTCCAGGAAAATGCTCCCGCCGCGACGTACGAGCACGCCCAGGATCGGCCAGGCAGCGATCTCGATCTTCGCGAGCGCGCGCATCGGGCGCAGAGCGTTGATGGCGATGATGTCCAGCCACGAGATGTGGTTGTTCACCACGAGCGCACCGCGACCTGCCGGGGCGGCGAGGAAGTCCGCGCCGCCCACCACGGACATCCGCACGCCGAATGCCCGCAGCACGGCCCGGAAGATCCGGCGCAGCAAGCGTTCCCGGCTACGGCCGCGGATCACCAGCAGCGCCGGCGCGATCAGCAGCGCCGCGAAGACCACGGAAATCGCTGCGGTGAAACGCAAAATGCGTCGCGGCAAGCCGACCGTCGGCGCGCCCTCGGTGAGGCAATCGTCACCGCAGGGCGAGGTCGGCATCCAGGCGTGACTCATCCTTGCGCTCCGAGGAAGAACTTCAGGTACCGCTCGTCGACCTGCTGCAAATCAAGCAGGACGAAGAAGTCCGCGACCCCGAAGTCGGCGTCGAGGGCCGGCGGGCCGCACACCTTGGCACCGAGCCGCACGTAGCCCTTGATCAGCGGCGGGAGCATGGCCCGGTCGGGGCGCGCGATCGCGCCTGGTTCCCAGGGGTTCAACGGCGAGACGCGCAGCGAATCGTCGGCGTGGTGCTTGGTGCGCAAGACATCCCAGACGCCCGCGGCGTAGCTGCCGCCGTCGTTGAGCTGGACCGACGCGCAACCGGCGAGATAACGGTGTCCGGAAAGGAGCATGTAGCGCGCGATCCCGGCCCACACCAGGCTCACGACGGCACCGCTGCGGTGGTCGGGGTGGACGCAGGACCGGCCGGTTTCGACCAGGGACGGACGCAGCGCGGCGAGCGTCGTCAGGTCGAATTCGCTGTCGGAATAGAGCTTTCCGGCCTGCGCGGCGCGCTCCGGCGGAAGCATCCGGTAGCAGCCGACGATCTCGCCGGTGTTGTCGTCGCGGACCACGAGGTGGTCGCAAAATTCGTCGAAGTAGTCGACGTCCCGGCCGGGCTCCGGGGAATGCAGTTCCGCCCCCATCTCCTCGGCGAAAACCCGGTATCGCAGTTTCTGCGCGGCGAGCACTTCATCGTTCCCGTTGGCGACCAGAAGCGAATACCGCGGCGCGCCTGCGGGAAGGTCGGCACCCGCCTGATCAGTACTGACGAGGAGCTGTGACGACGTCATGGTCAAGGTGTACCTGCCGGTAAGCAGCCTCGGAGAGTGCCAATCGATGACCGGTCAGTGCACGTTGAGTTAATTGCGGGTTCTCAGGTTCCTCTCAGACAGCCGAGAAGGTTCCGGAGAACGCGGAAGGCCGCCGCGTGGCGAGCACGCGACGGCCTTCCGGGCGAAAGAAAACGTCAGCCCTTGCGCTTGTCGACAGCCTCGGTCAGCTGCGGCGCGACGTTGAACAGGTCGCCCACCACGCCGAAGTCGGCGATCTCGAAGATCGGGGCCTCGGCGTCCTTGTTGACCGCGATGATGGTCTTCGACGTCTGCATGCCGGCGCGGTGCTGGATCGCGCCCGAGATGCCGAGCGCGATGTACAGCTGCGGCGAGACCGTCTTGCCGGTCTGGCCGACCTGGAACTGCGCCGGGTAGTAGCCGGAGTCGACCGCGGCACGGGACGCGCCGACAGCCGCGCCGAGCGAGTCGGCCAGCTTCTCGACGACGTCGAACTTCTCCGCCGAGCCGACGCCGCGGCCACCGGACACGACGATCGACGCCTCGGTCAGCTCCGGACGGTCGCCGCCGACGACCGGCTCGATGCCGGTGATCTTGGCGGACTTCGCCGGGTCCTGCGCCGGGATCTCGACGGTCTCCTCGGCGGCCGCGCCTTCGGCAGCCTCCGCCTCGACCGCACCCGGACGCACCGACACGACCGGCGCGCCCTTGGCCGCCTTGGCCTTCACGGAGAACGCGCCACCGAAGATGGACTGGTCCACGGTGCCGTCGGAGTTCACGCCGACCGCGTCGTAAAGCAGACCGGAGCCCAGCCGCAGCGCGACCCGCGCGGCCACCTCCTTGCCCTCGGCGCTGGCGGCGACGAGCACTGCAGCCGGGGAGACCTGCTCGGCGAGCTTCGCGAGCACGTCGACCTTCGGGGTCACCAGGTAACCAGCGGCGTCGTCGCCCTCGGCGACATACACCTTCGCCGCGCCGTGGCCGGCGAGCGCTTCCTTGGCCTTCGCCGCGGTGCCGGTCGGGCCCACCACGACGGCGGACGGCTCGCCGAGGGCGCGCGCAGCGGTCAGCAGCTCGAGCGTGACCTTCTTGACATCACCGTCGACGTGGTCGACGAGGACGAGCACTTCAGCCATTTTCCGGAATCCTCCTCGAAACCGTGTCTCAGATGAGCTTCTGCGCGACCAGGTACTCGGCGACCTTCGAGCCGCCGTCGCCCTCGTCCTCGACCTTCTCGCCCGCGGTGCGCGGCGGCTTCGGCGAGGCCTCGACGACCGTCGACCACGCGTTGGCGAGACCGACCTCGCCCGCGTCGATGCCCAGGTCGGCGATGGTCAGCGTCTCGACCGGCTTCTTCTTCGCGGCCATGATGCCCTTGAACGACGGGTACCGCGGCTCGTTGATCTTCTCGCTCACGCTCACCAGTGCCGGCAGGTTCGCCTCGAGGTGGGTGATGCCGTCCTCGGTCTCGCGGTCCGCCTTCACGGTGGAACCCTCGACGGTCAGCTGACGCACGTAGGTCAGCTGCGGCACGCCGAGCAGCTCGGCGAGGATCGCGGGCACGGCGGCGCCGCGGCCGTCGGACGCCTCGTTGCCGGCCAGGATCAGGTCGAAGCCCTCGACCTTGCCGACGGCGGCGGCGATGACCTTCGCGGTGGCGATCGCGTCGGAGCCGTGCAGCGCCTCGTCGGACACGTGGATGGCCTTGTCGGCACCCATGGAAAGGGCCTTGCGGATCGCGTCGGTCGCGCGGTCCGGGCCGACCGAGATCACGGTGACCTCGCCCTCGCCGGCTTCCTTGATCTTGAGGGCCTCTTCGACGGCCTTCTCGTTGATCTCGTCGAGCACGGCGTCGGCGGATTCGCGGTCAAGGGTGTTGTCGGAACCGGAGAGCTTCCGCTCCGAGTAGGTGTCCGGTACCTGCTTGACCAGGACAACGATGTTCGTCATGGGTCTTCTTCGACCTCCCGGTTGGGGCCGGCTCTCGGCCGCGGGACAGTGCTCTACTGAGCGGTAGATTAGGGCCAATTCCGCGGCCGGACCCCTCGAGGTGACGGCATTCACCTGGATGAGCAATCTATTGGGACCATCGTCCTACTAGTTGACCGGTTAGCCCGTCCAGCGCGCCGCTCGCCCGATCGGAGCAACGGTCACTTACTCGCAGTAGGCCGTCAGGGGTTACGCTCCGGCACCATGTCCGCGCACATCGCCGTAGTCACCGACTCGACCTCGTGCCTGCCCGAGCAGCTCGCCGCTCAGTGGCGAATCAGTGTCGTCCAGGTCCAGCTGCACGTCGGCGACCAGACGGACGACGAGCACCGCTTCGACCGGAGCGAGCTCATCCAGACGATGAAATCCGGCGCGACTGTCACGACTTCGCCGCCTGACCCGGGCGCGTTCTTCTGGAGCTACCAGGACGCGGCCTCGGCCGGCGCGTCCGCGATCGTGAGCCTGCACATCTCCGGACGGCTTTCGCAGACCGTCGAGGCCGCCCGCGAAGCCGCCCAGCAGGTCCGCATTCCGGTGCACATCCTCGACAGCGGGACGGCGAGCATGAGTCTCGGCTACGCCGCGGTGTCCGCCGCCCGCGTCGCCGGGGCCGGCGGGCAGCTCGAGCGGGTCCTGGACGCCGCGGAACGGCGCGTGCGCAGCTCGACCGAGCTGATCTACGTC
This sequence comes from Amycolatopsis sp. AA4, assembly GCF_002796545.1. GTDB lineage: Bacteria > Actinomycetota > Actinomycetes > Mycobacteriales > Pseudonocardiaceae > Amycolatopsis. The sequence goes on along the minus strand of NZ_CP024894.1, from coordinate 1,393,473 downwards.
GACACGCTCGAATACTTGCGGCGATCGGGACGGATCGGCGCTGCCCAGTCGATGCTCGGAAGTGCGTTCGCGATCAAGCCGCTGCTCACCGTCCGCAATGGAGAAGTAAGCCCGCTCGCCCGTGTCCCCGGCACTAAACGAGCGATGAACCGGCTCGTCGAACTGGCGGTGAAGGCCGCGGGCGACCAGCCGGTGGACCTCGCGGTGACCCGGTTCGGCTCGGACGAAAGCGAGGTCGTCCAGCGGCTGCGGGAGCGTGTGCCGGGTGCGGGCGAGATCGTGGTGGGCGACGCGAGCACCGTGATCGGCGCTCACGTCGGCCCGGGTGCGCTCAGCATCACGGTGTCGCCGTCGAACTGACCTCGATTCGCCGCCCAGGGACCACGAGCACCACGAGCGGCAGCAGGACCGTCACCGCGAGCCCGCCGATGATGAGCACCTGGTCGAGCTGCGGATAGTGCGCGACGTGCCCGGCGTGGTAGATGAGGTGCGGGACGGCGAACAGCAGCGCGGCGACCGCCACCAGCCGGGCGACAGTTGTGGTGCCCATCACGGCAGCACCGACGAGCATCGCGCCGAGCGCCAGGCTGAGGCCGCCGAAATCGATGATGAAGTGCTCGTTGTAGGGCCCGTCCATGGAGACCCAGCCGTGCCGGAAACCGGGAAAGTCCTGGTAGAACCCTGTCGGGTCGAGCAGCGGCCACAGCCCCTGCACCAGGGTGTAGAGACCGAGCAGGATGAGGAGGATGCGCGTGATCGTCCGTTGCATACGGCTGGAACGAGACGGCTGCGCGAAACGTGACAGGCGCTAGGGTCGCGCAGGTGACCAACGCAGCCACCCGGGCCGAGGCACTGCACCTCACCGGCGAACGGACCGTCCCCGGCATCCCCGAGGAGAATTACTGGTTCCGCCGCCATGAAGCCGCGTACCTCGCCCTTCTCCCCCACTGCACCGACGCGACGGTGCTCGAAGCCGGCTGCGGCGAGGGCTACGGCGCCGGGCTCATCGCCCAGCACGCGCGGCGAGTGCTCGCGCTGGACTACGACGCACCGACCACCGAGCACGTCGCGCGCCGGTACCCGGACGTCTCCGTCGCGCGGGCGAACCTGGCATACCTCCCGCTCCGGGACGGCGCGGTCGACGTCGTGGCGAACTTCCAGGTGATCGAGCACCTCTGGGACCAGGACGGTTTCCTCGCCGAATGCTTCCGCGTCCTGCGCCCGGGCGGGAAACTGCTGGTCACGACCCCGAACCGGCTCACCTTCACGCCGGACAGCGACACGCCGCTCAACCCGTTCCACACGCGGGAGCTCGCGCCGTCCGAAATGGACGATCTGCTGCGCGCGGCCGGGTTCGCCGTCGCCGAGCTGAACGGCCTGCACCACGCGGAATCCCTGCGCACCGTGGAAACCCGCTACGGCGGCTCGATCATCGATGCTCAACTGGACGTCGTCATGGGTTCCCTCCCCGGACAAGCCACCTGGCCCGCCGACCTCCTCGCGGACGTCGCAGCGATCCGCGCCGACGACTTCGCCGTGCACAGCGAGAACCTCGACGCGAGCCTTGACCTGGTAACCGTGGCGGTGCGCCCGTGAACACCCGGAATCCCGCGTCCGAAGGCACGTTTTGCCTCGTCCTGCACAGCCATCTGCCGTGGCTGCCGCACCATGGCAGCTGGCCGGTCGGCGAGGAATGGCTGTACCAAGCATGGACGCATTCGTATCTGCCAGTCGTCGACCTGCTGCGCCGTTTCGCCGCTGAGGGGCGACGCGACGTCCTGACGCTAGGCATGACTCCAGTCCTCGCCGCCCAGCTCGACGATCCGTACGCCATCCGCGCCTGCCATGACTGGGTCGGCCACTGGCAGCTGCGCACGCAGCACGCATCGACGCTCTGGCGCGGCGATCCGTTGCTGCGCGACCTCGCCGCCGCAGAGCACCAGGCCGCGATGCACGCCACCGCGGAGCTGGAAACGCGCTGGCGACACGGTTTCTCGCCGATCCTTCGGTCGCTTGTGGACAGTGACACGATCGAATTGCTCGGCGGACCGCTTGCGCATCCGTTCCAGCCATTGCTGGACCAGAGGGTGCGACGATTCGCCCTCCAGGCCGGACTGGAGGACACCGCGCTGCGCATCGGCCGCGCACAAGAGGGTATTTGGGCACCTGAATGTGGTTATGCACCGGGGATGGAGCGAGATTATCACGACGCCGGCGTGCGACGCTTCCTTGTCGACGGCCCTTCACTCCATGGTGACACCTCGGCCGCGCATCCCGTCGGCGACTCGGATGTCGTCTGCTTTGGCCGTGACCTCGAAGTCACCTACCGGGTTTGGTCGCCGAAAGCAGGCTATCCAGGCCATGCGGCATACCGGGACTTCCACACGTGGGCGCACGAAGTCGGGTTGAAGGCGTCGCGCGTCACCGGGAAAACCGTTGAGCCACAGGACAAAGCTCCCTACGATCCCGCGCTCGCCACGGACGTTTTAGGTTCGCATGTCAAGGATTTCGTCGAGACAGTCGTCGCGCGGCTGAGGTCCCTCCGCGAACAACACGGGCGCGAATCACTGGTGGTTGCGGCCTACGACACGGAACTCTTCGGACACTGGTGGCACGAAGGTCCGGCCTGGCTTGAAGGAATCCTGCGCGCGTTGCCGGAGGCCGGCGTCCGGGTGACCACATTGCGCGGCGCGCTCGAAGCTGGCCATCTGGGCGAACCGGTCCAGCTGCCCGCGTCCTCATGGGGCTCCGGCAAGGACTGGCGAGTCTGGGACGGAGAACAGGTCGCGGACATGGTGCAGGACAACACCGCGCTGCAGACCCGTCTTCTGGACCTGGTCGACAAGCAGGACGGGACCACTCGCGACACCGTTGCCGATCAAGCCGTCGCTGAGGCGATGATGGCGCTGTCCAGCGACTGGGCGTTCATGGTCACCAAAGACTCCGCCGCCGATTACGCCCGCCGCCGTGCCCGGGTGCACACCGAAAGGTTCGACGCCCTCGCCGGGTTGTTGCGCAGCGGAGATCGTGCTCGCGCGCTTGCCCTGGCCGAGGAATACCGCCGGGCCGACGGCCCGTTCGGACATCTGGACGCCCGCGCCCTGCGGCGTCCTCGCGCATGACGATCGAAGGGAATTCCATGGGAATCCGCGACCTGCCCCTCAAGACCCTGTCCGGCGAAGACGCCACTCTCGACGGACCGCTGGCCGGCAAGACGCTGCTCGTGGTGAACGTGGCGTCGAAGTGCGGGTTGACGCCGCAGTACACCGGTTTGGAGCGCCTGCAGGAACGCTACGGCGACAAGGGCTTCTCGGTCGTCGGGTTCCCGTGCAACCAGTTCGCCGGCCAGGAGCCAGGTACCGCGGAGGAGATCCAGACGTTCTGCTCCACCACGTACGGAGTCTCGTTCCCGCTGTTCGAGAAGATCGACGTCAACGGCGAAGGTCGGCACCCGCTCTACGCGAGCATCACGGAAACTCCGGATGCGGAGGGCGAAGCCGGCGACGTGCAGTGGAACTTCGAGAAGTTCCTGATCAGCCCGGACGGCGAGGTGCTCGGTCGCTTCCGTCCGCGTACGGAGCCTGAAGACGAGACGATCGTTGCCGCCATCGAAGCGGCTCTGCCTGCTTGAGCTTCGATCCTGCTCTCCGGCCAGCGTTTATCGCGGCCGGAGAGCATTTGCCGTTTTTCGGCGATTGCCAGGGGACGCACTCTGCCTACCCGCGAGGCGACCTCGCTAGCTGCGGGTTCCGCCGTTGCCGTTCAGTGGCGAAAGTTCGAGCGTCCCTCGGCCTCTGCTCGCATGCGGCGTCGTCGCACCTTATCGGCAACTGGCAACCAACGAACATGAGGCACCGCGAGCCGACGTCGCCGCGCAGCACAACGTCAGCCCTGTGTCGCCAGCCCAGAATGCAGTCGCCGCTCAAGGCAAATCAGACATCACCGGTCGCCACGGCGCTGTAGCCGCTGACCCGCGACGGTGAAGCAGCTTGCCGGACCTGGACGACATCTCGTCAGCTTCAATACGCCGCCGACCAGCCTTTCGCCGATGAGCGGCGAATCTCAAGCCGGCCTGGTTCGTCCCCCAGGCCGCAGTCCCCCGTGCCGGGACTGCATATCTTGTGTTGCCGCTCAATGGCGAATCGCAGGTCAACGGCCGTCCGAAGCCTCGCCAGCCAGGTCGGCAGCGGTCTTCACCTCGGGGTGCGAACCACGCGCGATCACCGCTCGGTTGTGGCTGGCGGCGTCGGCGAAGTCGAGCTTCCGAACTCTGCGGTCGTAGGTGAGAAGGCCGTTCACTTCGTTCTCTACATCAGTGGTCTGAGTATAGATCGCACCAGACAATCCCAGGTCGGAAACCAGCCCTTCGAGGCGTTCGCTGACCTCCGCGTACCGGCGCGTGAGATGCGCGGAATCGGTCGTCATTTCATAGGCATTGGGCGGACCTGGCCAAACGTGACCGTCGAGGATCAAGCCCAGGCCGCCGTATTCGCCGTCCACCAGTGCGCGATGGTCCCCCTCGTGCGGCTCCCCCGGCCCGACGTACGTGTGATCGTCGTAGATGTCGCCAGCACCAGTGTCCGGTCGGGAGAAACAGCAGTTCACTCCGCTGTTGGCGATGACGAGCCGAGCCGGGTCGAGTTCTTTCACGAGTGCCGCGATCCGGGCCGTGTCGAATTCTCCCCAGCCTTCGTTGAACGGCACCCAGGCGATGATCGACGTGACATTGCGCAGCTGCGCGACCATTTCCCGCAGCTCGGCCTCGAACCGCTGTTGTCCTTCGGGCAGCGGGTCCGGCGCGTGCCCGGGCGGTCCGGCGAACGAGACGACCAGCGACGGCATGTCCTGCCAGACGGCCAAACCCAGCCGATCAGCCCAGTAGTACCAACGCGCGGGCTCGACCTTGACGTGCTTGCGGACCAGGTTGAACCCGAGTTCCTTCGCCTTCTCGAGGTCGAACCGGAGCGCCTCGTCTGTCGGCGCGGTGTAACCGCCGTCCGGCCAGTAGCCCTGGTCGAGTGGTCCGTGCAGGAAGGTGATCCTGCCGTTCAGAGCGATCCGTGGCCGTCCGTCGACATCCGGGACAATTTCTACCGTTCGCAGGCCGCAATAACTGGCGACTTCGTCCAGCACATCACCGTGCGCATCCAGGAGCCGGACGGTGATGTCGTACAGAAACGGATCGTCAGGCGACCACGGATGTGGTTCCGGAAGGTTTGCCCGCAGCCGCGCGCCGGCGGTGCCCCGGACGCGCGCTGCCTCGTCGCCGTTTGGCGGCGAAACGATCAACTCCACCTGGGCACCGCCAGTGACCTGCGGAAACACTGACACGCCCGTCACGTCCGAGGCGATCTCCAGAGAGGAAATGCGCTCGTTCGGCACGGGCTCGACCCACACGGTCTGCCAAATTCCCGACGTCGGGGTGTAGCAGATACCGCCAGGTTCGTTGCGCTGCTTGCCGATGGGGTACGGCTCGATGTCCGTGCGGTCCTCTGCGCGAACGGTAATTTCCTGCGGTCCTGATGCACGGAGCGCGTCCGTGATGTCCGCGGAGAACGACGTGTACCCGCCCTCATGGGTGACCACCGACTGGTTGTTGACCCGCACCTCGGCTTTCTGGTCGACTGCACCGAAATGCAGCAAGACCCGTCGCCCGCTCCAGCTTTCCGGGACCTCGAACAATCGCCGGTACCACAGCACTTCGTCGCGTCGGCCGATTCCCGAGAGCGCCGATTCCGGTGCGAACGGAACCAGGATGCGCTCGCTGTACCCGACTGGTCGCGGCTCCGCGGGCGAAGCAGGCCATCCTGCGTACTCCCAGATGCCGTTCAGGTTCAGCCATTCCGATCGGCGAAGCTGGGGGCGCGGGTATTCGGGCAGCACCGCGGCGGGGTCGACTCGATCGGTCCACGGGGTGGTCAGCGGCGGATCCGCGCGCTTCCATTCGGGCTCTGTGGGAGTCATCAACGGTCATGGTGGCAGAGAATCGCGGTCCGCGGCATAGCTCGAGGGCTGTTCGGACAGCAGGGGAAGAGATGTTGCACATCGATCTTGTCGGCTGTCCGCGGTCGATAGCTGGCCACAGGTCCTCGGTGGAACTTCCCCAGGTGAAGCAGCCGAGCTGTCGTCGGCGAGCTTTCGCCGCTCAGTGGCTAATAGCTGGTCAGCCGCTGGTAGCGGACCTTCGGCGCAGAGGGAAGTGCTGAGATGTGAGGGTCACTGATCGCGGCAGGTGGCCGTAGCAGGAAGCTCGCGATTCAGTCTGACCGGTCGTCACCGTCCGGGAAGGGGGCTGAGCTGCGGTGATGCGTCCACCGCGGGCCGGCCCACTGGCCAGGCGGAGCTGTTGCCGTTTTTTGGCGAAACGCTCTGACCAGCGGATCCTTCCGTGTACCGGCACGTTTTCCTCGGGCGGCGACGGGGCTTTCCACCGGTCGTTCGGGCGGCCGCCCCGGGGTAAGCGACTGGCGAGTAACCTCGGGCCATGCGCGTGCTGATGTTGTCCTGGGAGTACCCGCCGGTGGTCATCGGCGGCCTGGCCCGGCACGTTCACGCGCTGGCGAGGCATCTCGCGCAGCAGGGCCACGACGTAGTCGTCCTCTGCCGGCACACTGCGGGCACCGACGCGTCGACGCATCCGCGCAGCGATCGGGTCATCGAGGGGGTTCGGGTCGTTCGCGTGGCCGAGGACCCGATGCACTTGACTTTCGAGCGGGACCTCGTGGCGTGGACGCTCGCCATGGGGCACGCCATGATCCGGGCGGCGCAGGATTTGCTGCGCACGTGGCAGCCCGACGTCGTCCACGCGCACGACTGGCTGGTCACGCATCCGGCGATCGCAGTCGCCGAGGCTGCTCGGGTGCCGCTCGTCGGGACGATTCACGCGACCGAAGCGGGCCGGCACTCGGGGTGGCTGTCGCATCCGCTCAACCAGCAGGTGCATTCGGTCGAGTGGTGGCTGGCCAACCGCGCTGACGCGGTGATCACCTGTTCGCAGGCGATGCGCAAGGAGGTCGCGCATCTCTTCGAGATCGACCCGGCCGACGTCGCGGTGATCCACAACGGCATCGAAGGTCGCAGCTGGCGCGTGTCATCCGGCGAAGTCGCGAGGATGCGGGAGCAGCACAGTCCGGACGGGGCTCCCTTCCTGCTGTTCTTCGGCCGGTTGGAGTGGGAAAAGGGCGTGCAAGACCTGCTGGCGGCGTTGCCCCGGATTCGCCGCCGGTTCCCGGGGACCCGGGTGGTCGTCGCCGGAAAAGGGCGACATCACGACGAGCTTGTCGCGCAGGCTCGCAAGCTGCGGATTCGCCGCGCGGTGGACTTCGTCGGTCATCTCTCCGACCGCGACCTGCGCGCTCTCCTCGCCGCGGCCGATGCGGTCGTGCTGCCTAGCCGGTACGAGCCGTTCGGGATCGTCGCGTTGGAGGCTGCTGCGGCGAAAGCGCCGCTGGTGGCATCGACTGCGGGCGGGCTCGGCGAGGTTGTCATCGACGGGGAGACCGGGTTGGCCTTCGCGCCGGGGGACGTCGCTGGCCTCGCCTCGTCGGTGGTGACGGTCTTGAGCGACGTTCCGGCGGCGGCCCGGCGTGCACGCGCGGCGCAGGCCCGGCTTGGCGCGGACTTTGACTGGGGGCGGATCGCGGAAGCGACCGTCGAGGTCTATCGGCGGGCTCGCGTCGGCGAGCCGGTAGAATTGGGTCGGCCGAAGATCGCGACTGGCAACGCGTTCGAAGTGTAGGGCGCGTGCTGAGTTCCGACGGTCAGCGAGATTCGCCGTTCAGTGGCGAATACCTGGTCAGGGCGCTTGTCAGCGGGGATCGACGGCCGCGATGAGGTCGCGGTAGTCGGGGTCCGCCGCGACACGGTCGAACGCGCTCGCCAGGGCTGCTTCGTAGACCGGGACGGCTTTGCGCAACGCGACGCGTCCGGCGTCGGTGATTCCGGTGTAGACGCCGCGGCGGTCGTATTCGCATAGCCGTCGTTCGGTCAGGCCGGTACGCTCGAGTCGGCCGACCAAGCGGGTCGCGGAGCTCTGGTTGAGCGACGTCGCGTCCGCGAGTTCCTGCATGCGGAGTTCGCCGTCGGGGCGATCGGCGAGCGACATCAGAGCGACGAATTCCGAGAAGCCCAGGTGCAGCTGCCGTTGCAAGGCTTGTTCGACCTCGTGGTCGATGCGGCTGCGCAGGGCCATCATGCGGGGCCACATCGCGCCGAGGCTGGTGAGTTTCGCCCCTGTCTGCTTGCGGCCAGGGGAAGGGGTGGTGGTCACGCTAACGACCTCTCCGGCAAAGCCTTGTCCGGCATCGAGAAGTGATGCCGAGACCTCTTGTATAGCACATGTGCGTGCATGCAATTGGACGATCACCTGGCCTCTTGTTGTTCGGAGTTCGTCGTTGACCTGCGCGGCATTGGGCTGCCGGGAGGACGCGGTGGGCTGGATTGCGCAAGGATTTGGACGGCGGGGATCGGTCAGGCCAACGTCCGCAGGAACTGGTGCAGCAGAGGATTGACCTGCTCTGGATGCGTCAGGGCCGGGGTGTGGGCCGCGCCGCGGATTACGTGGACCTCGCTGGCGTTCGGGAGGCGTTCGCTCAGCAAGTCCATGCGGTCGCGCGGAAGGGAAACGTCTTGCTCGCCCCACATCAGCAGTGTTGGGCAGGTGATTTCGTTCAGGCGGGCTGAGACGTCGTCTCGTTCCAGCAGGCAGTGTGCGGCCGGGCCTAGTGGCAAGGTGGGTGCTGCTCGCCATCGGGCACGTAGCTCGTCGCGCAGGTCGGATTCTCCGAGCAGCCGTGTCGACAGGGGTCCGATGAGGTCGTCAATCGGGCCGTATTCGCGCAAGGCGGCGAACATGGCGCCGTAGGCTGCCTTGTCGGCTGGGTCGCACGGAGTTGCTTCGGTGTCCCACAGCACCAAACCTGCGACTCGTTCTGGTGCCAGCAATGCGATTCGTAACGCGGTGAACCCGCCTTGGGAGAGTCCGCCTGCGACGGCGCGTTCGATGCCCAGGTGGTCCAGCAGGCCTAGCGCGTCTCGGGCCTGGTCCCAATAGGTGTATGACGTGCCGGGGTCGTCGTCCGGGGTTTGCCCGTGGCCGCGGGCGTCCCAGGTGACCAGGCGCCACTCCGGCGCGAGCGCCGCTGCTTGCGACGAGAACGTTGAGTGGTCCAGGAAGTAGCCGTGTCCCAGGAGCAAGGCCGGTCCGTCTCCTCCGGTGTCGGCGAAGAAGATCGGGCGGTCGTTGACAGTCGCCATGGGCATTGGCTGGCCTCCAAGTTCGTCGCGAACAACGGTGCCGCGTCGGGGTAGCGTAATGACGGACCACGGTGCCGGTAGTCGGGATTGAGCAGGTTCGACTTCCGTGGGGCGTCGGGCTGGGTACGGTCAGTCGTCGGCTTTCGCCGGATCGGTTGAGCCGCCGGCGAGTTTGAGGCAGATGACGCCGGCGATGATCACTGCGAGGAACAGGATTCGCAGCGGTCCCAGACTTTCGCCGAAGATGATCGCGCCGAAGATCGCGGCACCGCTCGCGCCAATGCCGGTCCAGACCGCGTAGCCGACGCCGACGTCGATGGTGCGCAGGGCCAGGCTGAGCGTGAAAATCGTTGCGGCGGCCGTGATCACGGTGGCGATTGACCACGGCAAGTTGGTGAAGCCGCGGCTGCCGTCCGTGCTGACGGCGAACGCGATTTCGCAGACTCCGGCGAAGAGAAGAATGCCCCAGGCACGGCGGGTGGTTTGTGTCTTCTCCGGTGCGGTGATTGGTGCGGCTTCGGGTTGAACGGACACGGCGAAGATCCTTTCGGGAACGGGAAGTCGAGAGTCAGGCACCGGTCAGCTGGAGACCGACGATGCCGCAGATCACCAGGCCGAAGCCGATGAGCTTGCGCCAGTTGAGCTTCTCTTTGAAGATCAGCGCGCCCAGCAGCACGATGCCGACCGAGCCGAGACCGGTCCAGATCGCGTAGCCGACGCCGACGTCGAGGGTCAGCAGGGCGCGGCTCAGGAAGAAGATGCCGCCAGCCGCCATGACCAGCGTGAACACCGACGGCCACAGCTTGGTGAACCCGTCCGTGGCGTTGGCTCCGAGCGCGAAGGCGATCTCGAAGAACACAGCGATGCCGAGGTAAAGCCAATGCATGGTTTCTCCGGGTGCGAGTGAGGTCGGAAGCTGCACGGCGCCCTCGCCGGCGACGCTCCCCCAGGTAGTTACATGTGCAATATATGTATGTCGAATCAAATAAGCAAGAGGGCCGCCGCGCGGGAGGAAAGGCGCCGGGGGGCTGGTGTGGGAGCGGGCTGTGGTGGACAGCTCGGCGATCGATGCTCAAAAGGAGGTGTTGACCAGGTATTCGCCACTGGGCGGCAACGGCGGCTCGGACGGGCACGAGGTCGGATTCGGAGAGGTCGGTGCAGGTCGTTCGCATCAGCGGCTGGACCGAGCGAGCGATCGGGCTCGCGGCTGGATGGGTCCGTTTGGTGAGCGCGACGGTTGGGTTCCGCTCGTGCCTGGGCGCCGGTTGAACGGAGCGGTCGCGGCCTGCGTGGAATGGCCTCGGCGCGGGACGCGCTGATTCGGTGCGATCAGGCGTCGGGAGCGAAACGGCAGACGAACCACCTGGAGGTCCGAACGAGGGGCCTGCGGAGCCGACAAAACCTGGCCTTGTGCAGGGATTCGCCACTGAGCGGCAACGGCAACGCGGCTCGGAGCAGCGCCCGAGATTCCGCCGGGCCTTGGGTACCGGGCATAGGCCGAGCGTGCGCAGAAGCAGGCCGACGCTCAACCCAGCTCAGCGGACACCCTGCGAAAACCGGAAACCCGCGCCCTCGCCTCGGAGTGGCGAAAGAGCGCGGGTCCGGAAAGACCCGGGTCCGGTGGCGGGGAGCCTCCGCCACCGGACCCGTCCCAGCACCATCCCAAAATGTGGTGCGGGGTAACCGGTCGCCGGTGGTCAGGTCACTGGCGACCGGAGCCTGTCACCGCTCGGTCAGGTAGCGGGCGTAGGCGACAGTCGTGAGGAAGCTCGGCAGCTTCTCGCCGAGGGCGGTCTCGGTGAAGATCGCGCGGGCGTCGTCGAGGCGGGCCGACGGGCCGAGGTCCGTGCGGACCTTCGCCAGTTCGTCGTCCAGGAATTCGACGGCCAGCTCGTGGGTCAGCGCCGTGCCGTCCTCGAGCTTCGTGCCGTTGCGGATCCACTGCCACACCTGGCACCGCGCGATCTCGGCCGTCGCGGCGTCCTCCATGAGGTTGTGGATCGCGGCGGCACCGGTGCCGCGCAGCCAGGAGTCGATGTAGCGGAGGGCGACGTTGATGTTCGCCCGCACGCCCGCTTCGGTGACCTCCCCGCCGGCGCTCGCGACGTCGAGCAGGTCCGAAGCGTCGACCTGCACGTCTTCACGCAGCTTGCCGAGCTGATTCGGCCAGCCGCCGAGCACGCGGTCGAACACCTCGCGGCACACCGGGACCAGGCCGGGGTGCGCGACCCACGAGCCGTCGAAGCCGTCGCCGGCCTCGCGTTCCTTGTCCTGGCGGACCTTCTCCAGCGCGTTCTCGTTGGTGACCGGGTCCTTGCTCGGGATGAACGCCGCCATCCCGCCGATCGCGTGCGCACCGCGACGGTGGCAGGTGCTGACGAGCAGTTCGGTGTAGGCGCGCATGAAGGGGACCGTCATCGTCACCTGGGCGCGGTCCGGCAGCACGAAGTCGGCGCCGTGCGCGGAGAAGTTCTTGATGACGCTGAAGATGTAGTCCCAGCGTCCGGCGTTCAGGCCGGCTGCGTGCTCGCGCAGTTCGTAGAGGATCTCGTCCATCTCGAAGGCCGCGGTGATCGTCTCGATCAGCACGGTCGCGCGGATGGTGCCGCGCGGGATGCCGAGTTCCCTCTGCGCCAGCAGGAACACGTCGTTCCACAAGCGCGCTTCCTGGTGGCTTTCCAGCTTCGGCAGGTAGAAGTACGGGCCGCTGCCGCGCGCCAGGAGCTGCCGGGCGTTGTGGAAGAAGTACAGGCCGAAGTCCACGAGGCTCGCCGAAACCGGGCGGCCGTCGATGCGGATGTGCTTCTCGACCAGGTGCCAGCCGCGGGGGCGGGCGACGATCGTCGCGGGGTCGTCGCCGATCGTGTAGCGCTTGCCCGCCTCGGTGGTGAAGTCGATGTTGCGGCGGATGGCGTCGAACAGGTTCAGCTGGCCGTCGATGACGTTGTGCCAGGTCGGCGACGTCGCGTCCTCGAAGTCCGCCAGCCACACCTTCGCGCCGGAGTTGAGCGCGTTGACCGTCATCTTCCGGTCGGTCGGGCCGGTGATCTCGACGCGCCGGTCCTCCAGACCGGGGGCGACGGGGGCGATGTGCCAGCTCTCGTCCGCCCGGATCGACCGCGTCTCGGGCAGGAAGTCCAGCTGCTCCTCCCCCGACTGCAGCCGCTCGCGACGGCGGCGGCGCTCGTCGAGGAGTTCGCGGCGGCGTCCGGCGAAGGTGTTGTCGAGTTTGGCTACGAAGTCCAGTGCGGCCGGGGTGAGGATCTCGGCGAAGCGGCCATCGGCGGGCCCGGTGACCTCGATGCGGGTGTTCAACGTGTCAGCCATCTCGTACCTCCGCGAAGGGGGAAAGGGAAGGGGCGGGCCGGCGACCGGAATCGCCGGCCCGCGGGATGCGTCAGTGGAACTGGTCTTCTTCGGTCGAACCCTTGAGCGCGGTGGTCGAGCTCTCCGGGTTCAGCGCGGTGGACACCAGGTCGAACCAGCCGGTGCCGACCTCGCGCTGGTGCTTCGTCGCGGTGTAGCCGCGCTCCTCCGAAGCGAACTCGCGCTCCTGCAGGTCGACGTAGGCGCTCATGCCGTTGCGGGCGTAGCCGTGCGCCAGGTCGAACATCGAGTAGTTCAGCGCGTGGAAACCGGCCAGCGTGATGAACTGGAACTTGTAGCCCATGGCGCCGAGCTCGCGCTGGAACCGCGCGATGGTGTCGTCGTCAAGGTGCTTCTTCCAGTTGAACGACGGCGAGCAGTTGTAGGCCAGCATCTGGTCCGGGTACTGCGCCTTGATCGCCTCGGCGTACTTGCGGGCGACCTCGAGGTCCGGCGTGGAGGTCTCCATCCACAGCAGGTCGGCGTACTGCGCGTAGGCCAGGCCGCGGTCGATGCAGGGCTCGATGCCGTTGTTGACCTCGTAGAAGCCCTCGGAGGTGCGGCCGCCGGTGAGGTACTTGCGGTCGCGCTCGTCGACGTCGCTGGTCAGCAGGGTCGCGGCCTGCGCGTCGGTGCGGGCGACGACCAGGGTCGGCACGTTCAGCACGTCGGCGGCGAGACGGGCGGCGTTCAGGGTGCGCTCGTGCTGCTTGGTCGGGATGAGGACCTTGCCGCCGAGGTGGCCGCACTTCTTCTCGGACGCCAGCTGGTCTTCCCAGTGCACGCCCGCGGCACCAGCCGCGATCATGCCCTTCATCAGCTCGAACGCGTTCAGCGGACCGCCGAAGCCTGCTTCCGCGTCGGCGACGATCGGGGCGAACCAGTCGATGTCGCCGTTGCCCTCGGCCCAGTTGATCTGGTCCGCGCGGCCCAGCGCGTTGTTGATGCGGCGGACGACGGCCGGGACCGAGTTGGCCGGGTAGAGGCTCTGGTCCGGGTAGGTCTGGCCGGCGAGGTTGGCGTCGGCGGCGACCTGCCAGCCGGACAGGTAGATGGCCTTCAGGCCGGCGCGCACCTGCTGCACGGCCTGGTTGCCGGTGAGCGCGCCCAGCGCGTGGACGTAGTCCTCGCTGTGCAGCAGCTCCCACAGCTTCTCGGCGCCGCGGCGGGCGAGGGTGTGCTCTTCGACGACAGAACCGCGAAGCTTCACCACGTCGGCGGCGGAGTAGGTCCGCTGGACACCCGCCCAGCGGGGGTCGGTCTTCCACTGCTCGGCCAGCTCGGCCGCCGCCTGCTCGAGCTGATTGGCCTGCTCGGTCATCGGACTCTCCCGTGTTGCGAAGTTTGCGATTGCTCGCCTTGCCTGGTCACGACACTGACACGAGCGGGAAAACCTGGTCTACCGCTCCAATTTGCCAATTTCTGCGAAGATTGCCTAGCATGCTGCAAAGGTTGCGAATCAGCTGTTCGCAACCGCAGCGAAAATTCGCGGGCTTGATCGTTCACGTAATCGTTCAGGCCCGGAAACCTTCCGGCCGGACGGAGCACTCATGGACAAAACTTTCGCCGGAGCGCGGTTGCGGCATCTGCGCGAGAGCCGGTCGATGAGCCAGGCGGATCTCGCCCGTGTGCTCGAGATCTCACCCAGTTATCTCAATCAGATCGAGCACAACTCGCGCCCGCTGACCGTGCCGGTGCTGCTGCGGATCACGCAGGCGTTCGGCGTCGACACGGAGTTTTTCGCCAACAACGACACCTCGCAGCTCGTCGCCGACGTCAAGGAAGCCCTGCTCGACGAGGCCGTGGGCGTCGAAGCGACCACGAGCGAACTGAACGAGCTGGCCAGCAACCTGCCGTCCATCGCGCAGGCGCTGGTGAAGCTGCACCGCAGTTACCGCAACGCGGTCGAGAGCACGGCCGCGCTGACCACGGAAAACGGCCTCGGCCTGCACGGGAGCGCCGCCGCGCCGCTGCCGCACGAGGAGGTCCGCGACTTCTTCTACGAGCGGGAGAACTACGTCGCCGAACTGGACGAGCGGGCCGAGAAGATGGCCGCGCAGATCCCGCTGCGGCGCGGGTCGGTGCTCGGGTCGCTCAAGGAACGGCTGTGGCAGCGCTACGGCGTCGACGTGACGAACGAGGGCATCAACGAGTCCGCGGGTGAACAGCATCGGTACGAGCCGGCGACGCGGGTGTTGCGACTGGCCCCGAGCCTCCGGGTCGGGCAGCAGGCGTTCCGGATGGCGTCTCAGATCGCGTTGCTGGAATACGACGACTTGATCACCGAACTCGCCGATTCGTGGGCGTTTTCCGGACCGGCCGCGCGGACGCTCGCGCGCGTCGGCCTGGCGAACTACTTCGCGGGCGCGCTGATCCTGCCCTACGGCCCGTTCCTGGCCGCGGCCGAGGAGTTCCGGTACGACATCGAGCGGCTTTGCGACCACTTCGGCGTCGGTTTCGAAACCACTTGCCACCGGCTGTCGACTCTTCAGCGGCCAAAACAGCGCGGCGTGCCGTTCTCGTTCGTGCGGGTCGACCGCGCCGGGAACATGTCGAAACGCCAGTCGGCGGCGGGTTTCCACTTCTCGCGCGTCGGCGGGGCTTGCCCGCTGTGGAACATCTACGAGGCCTTCACCTCGCCGGGCAAGATCCTCACGCAGATCGCGGCGCTCCCGGACGGCAAGCGGTACTTCTGGGTCGCGCGGACGGTGTCGCGCAACATCGGCGGGTACGGCAGCCCGGGCAAGACGTTCACCGTCGGCCTCGGCTGCGAGCTCCGGCACGCTGGGCGGTTGATCTATTCGACCGGCCTTGACCTGGACGAACCCGCCGCCGCGACGCCGATCGGCATGGGGTGCAAGGTGTGCGACCGGCCCGCTTGTTCGCAACGCGCGTTTCCGGCGATCGGCAAACCGCTCACAGTGGACGAAAACACCAGCACGTTCGTCCCCTACCCGGCGGTGCCGAAGACGTGAACGCGGCCAGTGACATGAGTGCCCCGGACGTGTTCACCGGGTGCGAAGTACATTCACCCGAGTGCACGACATCGACACGGTGAACGCAGAACTGGTCGAGCAGGCCGCCGAACGGCTCGCGGGCGTGGTCACACGCACGCCCCTCGAGCCCAATGCGCGTCTCTCGTCCCGCGTGGACGCGCGCGTCTGGCTTAAGCGCGAAGACCAGCAGACGGTCCGCTCGTACAAGATCCGCGGCGCGTACAACTTCATCGTGCAGCTCGACGCGGAGACGCGGGCGCGCGGCGTCGTATGTGCGAGCGCGGGCAACCACGCACAAGGCGTCGCGTACGCGTGTCGCCGTTTAGGGGCGAACGGTCGCGTGTACGTGCCGGGCACGACGCCTCGGCAGAAGCGTGAACGCATCGCGGCGCTCGGTGGCGCGCACATCGAGGTCATAGTTGTCGGCGAGACTTACGAAGACGCCTTCGCCGCGGCTAAAGACGACGCCCATCGCACTGGCGCGACGCTCGTGCCGGCGTTCGACGACGTCCGCACTGTTGCCGGTCAGGGCACTGTCGCGCTCGAAGTGGTTTCGCAGCTCTGCTTCGTGCCGGACGTCCTGGTGGTACCGGTCGGCGGCGGTGGCTTGCTGGCCGGGATCGCGACCTGGGTTCGCGAGCGGCATCCGGACATCCGGGTCGTCGGCGTCGAACCGGCAGGCGCGATGTGCATGGCGGCGGCCCTCGAAGCGGGCGAACCGGTGCGGATCGACGCGGTCGATCCGTTCGTGGACGGTGCCGCGGTGCGCGAGGCCGGCCAGGTGACGTTCCCGTTGATCCGGGACAGCGGCGCGGAACTGACGTCCGTCGACGAGGGCGCGGTGTGCACGGAAATGCTGTCGATGTACCAATCGGACGGCATCATCGCCGAACCCGCGGGTGCGCTCGCGGCCGCCTCGCTCGGAACGAGCGTGCAGGTCGAGCCCGGACAGACGGTGGTGTGCATCGTGTCCGGCGGCAACAACGACGTCAGCCGGTACAGCGAAATCCTCGAACGCTCGCTAATGCACGAGGGGCTGAAGCACTACTTCCTCGTCAGCTTCCCGCAGGAACCCGGCGCGCTCCGGCGATTCCTCGACGAAATCCTCGGGCCTGAAGACGACATCACGCGGTTCGAGTACGTGAAGCGCAACAACCGGGAGATCGGCCCGGCGCTGATCGGCGTCGAAATCCCGCGGCGTGCCGACCTGCCTGGGCTGCTGGCTCGGTTGGAGAAGAGCCCGCTGCAGGTGGAGCGGGTGGAGCCGGGGAGTCCGTTGTTCCACTTCCTGCTCTGAGGTGCCGCTGAGTTCGGGCTTCTCTCGGCGCGGCGGTCTGACTCGCGCGCGCAGCCGCGGCTTGGCGAGGTTTGCTAATGGAGGCATGCGCCTGGCACGAGCTACGGGTGCCCGGCACGAAGGTGGTCTCGGCGTTCCCGGCCGAGAAGCTTTCGCCCGGTTGCTCGACTCCCACCACACTGAACAGTTCGCTCGCTTGTGACCGTGCTGATCACGCCGAGTACACCTCAGTGAAGACATCTTCATCGACTGCGTAGCGGCAAAGTCGAGGTGGGATCCGCCTCCCCCGCTGCGTCGGGTGGAGGGCGTTCAGGCAGTTCGTTCTCTGCCTTCGAGCGGCAATCGAGCTTCACAGGCCCGCATCTTCGCAGGTCAGCGAGATTCGCCAAAAAACGGCAACAGCGTTCAGTCGAGTTCCGCGCTGCCCTCGCGGTAGATCTTCGCCGACTTGATGCGGTCTCCGGACAGCCGGTAGAAGCCCGCGATGGCGAAAACGTGGTCCTCGCCGTTATGGGTGAGCCGCTCGGTCAATTGGGCGGCGACCTGGTCACCGTCCGCGAGAACGTTCTCGACCTTCAACGTCGGGAGAAGTTGTTCCATGGCACCGCTGAACAGCTCGGTGAGTTCGTCGCGTCCGCGCACGACGCTGCTGCCGGTGATCCAGACCGCGTCCTCGGTGAAGCCGTCGAGGAGAGCTTGGAGATCCCGGTTGTTGAAGGCGGCGACGTGTCGGTCGAGGGCTTCGCTCATGAGGCGAGGTTATCGACGCTGTCAGCCCATTTTCGCCACGGAACTGGACGCGCGGCCGGGTCGGAGTCAGCTGTCGCCGAGCGTCTTCTGCAGCGCCTTGTTCGCCTTGCGCGCCATGTCGGCGACAGCCTCGCGCCGGGCCGCATCCGCGGCGTAGTCGTCCTCGCGGTTTCGGACCACTCGGGCCGGTGAACCGACCGCGATCGAGTAGTCCGGGATGTCACCGCGCACCACCGCGTGCGCGCCGAGCACGCTGCCGCGCCCGACGCGAGTGCCCTTGAGGACGCTGACCTTCGTGCCGAGCCACGTGTCCGGGCCGATCCGGACCGGCGACTTGACGATGCCCTGGTCCTTGATCGGCACGTGGATGTCCGCGGTCACGTGGTCGAAGTCGCAGATGTACACCCAGTCGGCGACGAGCGTGGCGGCGCCGAGCTCGATGTCGAGGTAGCAGTTGATCACGTTCTGCCGCCCGAACACCGACTTGTCGCCGATGCGAAGGGACCCCTCGTGACAGCGGATCGCGTTGCCGTCGCCGATGTGCACCCAGCGGCCGATTTCCATCCGGCCGTATCCCGGACGGCAGTGGATCTCGACGTTCTTGCCGAGGAACAGCATGCCGCGCAGGATGATGTGCGGGTTCGCGATGCGGAACTTGAGCAGCCGGTAGTAGCGAACGAGGTACCACGGCGTGTACGCGCGATTGCGCAGGATCCAGCGCAGCGAGTCGGCCGTCAGGAACTTCGCCTGGTGCGGGTCCCGCCGGGCCCGCCGCCAGGCGCGCACGCGCGACAACGCGGGCGCACCCCACATCGACGTCATGCCGTTGACCGTAACCTGTGGGCGACGGTCGGCCACAGGCAAGGGGAGCAGGATGGGCACCAAGCTGATCATCGACACCGACCCCGGCGTCGATGACGCTTTCGCGATCGCACTGGCCGCGAGGTCGGCGGACGTCGACCTGCTGGCCGTGACGACTGTCTTCGGCAACGTACCGCTGACCACGACGACTTCGAACGCGCGCCGGCTGCTGCAACTGTGCGACCGCCCGGACGTGCCGGTCGCCGCGGGCGCCTCTCGGCCACTCCTCTACCGCGAGGCGCACCGGGCGAGCACGGTCCACGGCTTGGACGGACTCTCCGGGCACGCCGCGTCGCTGCCCGACGCCACCCGCCCGCTCGAGGATTCCGACGCGGTCAGCCTGATGGTCTCGCTGCTCGAAGCCTCGGACGAACCGGTGACCATCGCGCCGATCGGTCCGCTCACGAATATCGCCGCCCTGCTCGCGGCCCACCCTGGGGTGCGTTCGAAGATCGCGCGGATCGTCCTGATGGGCGGCGCGATCAACCTCGGCAACTCGACCGCCGTCGCTGAATTCAACATCTGGGCCGACCCGGACGCGGCACGGCGCGTGATCGCCGAGGACGACGTTCCGTGCGTGATGGTCCCCCTCGATCTCACTCACCGGTGCGCGGTGGACAGCGCGTGGCTGGCGAAACTCGCCGCGTCCGGACCGATCGGGCAGGCGCTGGACTCGTTCACTCCGGACTATCTCGCGCATTACCGCCAGGTTCTCGGCTACGAAGGCATCGTCATGCACGACGCGGTGGCCGTCGCCGAGGCGATCCGCCCGGGCATCCTCCGCACGGAGACCTACCCGGTCGACATCGACTCCGGCGTCGGCCCGACGCGCGGCATGACGATCGTCGACCGGCGGGCGGTTCCCACCAGGTCCACCGGACGGCCGATCGAGGTGGCGGTGGATACGGAGCTGGATGTGCTGCGCGAGTTCGTGCTGTCGAGACTCGCCGGGGGCCGGTGATGGACGGGGCCGGGAGATCGCCGCTGAATGGCGAATCGCAGGTCGCGTCTGGTTCGGCGGCGGGTGAGAGCGGTGTGGGGCCTGGCGGGTCGGGTTCGTTGCCGGTGAGTGGCGAATCGGTTCGCTCGCGTGGTTCGGCTGAGGGTGGAGTTTCGCCGGTGGATGGCGAATCGGTCGGCGACGGTGGCTCGGCTACGGGCGAGGTCTCGCCGGTCAGCGGCGAAACGGTTCGCGACGGTGGCTCGGCTGCGGACGAGGCCTCGCCGGTCAGCGGCGAAACGATCGGCAACGGTGGTTCGGCCGCGGATGCGGCGTCGCCCGCGAACGGCGAATCGGTCGGCGACGGTGGCACGGCTCCGGGCGACGCCTCGCCGGTCGTCGGCGAAACGATCGCCAACGGTAGTTCGGCTGGAGGCGGAATGTCGCCGGTGAACGGCCAGCCGGTCGGCGACAGTGGCTCGATCACCGGCGAAGACTCGCCAGTCAGCGGCGAATCGATCGGTACCAGCAACTCGGCCACGGGCGGAGCATCGCCGCTGAACGGCGAAACAGTCGACACCGGTAGTTCGGATGAGGGCGGGACGTCGCCAGTCAGTGGCCAATTGGTCGACTCGCGTGATTCGGCCGCGGATGGAGCATCGCCGTCGTGCGGCGAATCAGTCAGTGCCGGTGGTTCGGCTGGGAGTGAGGCGTCGCCGATGAGCGGCGAACCGGTTGGCGCGGGCAGTTCGGACGAGGGTGGGAAGTCACCGGCCAGTGGCGAATCGGTTGGTTCCCGTGCTTCGGTCACGGACGGGGCGTCGCCGGTGAGCGGCGAATCGGTTGGCTTGCGTGTGTCTGTTGATGAAGCGGCGTCGGTGGGTGGCGAAAAACCTGGGGTGACCAGGGAGTCGCCGCTGAGTGGCGAAAGTTCTGGGCGGGCTGAGGGGTCGCCGCGGGGCGGTGGCGCCGCTGAGGTGGCTGCTGCGTCGCCGCTGAGCGGCGATGTTTCTGGGGTGGCCGATGTTTCGTCGGCCGGGGGCGAAAATCCTGGGTCGACCAGGGTGTCGCCGTTGAATGGCGAAACAGCTGACGTGGGTGCGGCTTCGCCAGCGGGTGGCAGCTCCGCGGGCTTGACCAGCGAGTCGCCGGTTAGTGGCGACGGGTCTCGGGCGTTGGAGGACGGCGGGGGCGCGCGTTCTGCGGGGCGGAGGTTTCTCGCGCGGAATCGGCGGGCCTTGGTGACGTTGGCGGCGGTCGTCGTGGTCGTTGCGGCGTTGGTCGTCGCGGTGCGGGTTTTGCCGGGCGGCGGCAGCGGCGAGGCGAATTCTGGGAATGTCGCGGCGACGGCCACGTTGACTCCGAGTGCTTCGGGGACGGTTCCGTCCGCTGCGCCGACGTCGGTCGTGCCGACTCAGGCTGGGGTGCCGCGGGCTGGGGAGTTTGGGGCTTGGGCGTCGCGGACTAGTCAGTGGCTGGACATTCCGTTGCGGGCGATGAACGGGTACGCGCAGGCGACTGTCACGCTCAGCAAGGAGCAGCCTGACTGTCACCTGTCTTGGATCACACTCGCGGCGATCGGGAAGATCGCCAGCGATCATGGGCGGGCGCAGGGTAATCGAGTCGGGGAAAACGGGACTCTCGCGAAACCGCTGGGGACGGTGGAGGTTTTCGACTTCTATCACCGACCAGTCTCGACCCCGGGGGCTGCCGGGCCGTTGCAGCTCTCCCCAGCGGTGTGGGGCAAGTTTCAGCGCAGTGCGTCCGGCGGCAAGCCGGATATTCAGAACATCGACGACTCGGCGCTGACGGCTGGGCGTGCGCTCTGCGCGAATGGCCGCGATCTGGCGACTGACTGGTGGAACGGCGTCGCGACGTTGGAGCCGGCGCCGGTCGTCTTGCATCGGACGCTTGCGACGACCAACGTTTACGGCACGGTCGGGCAGAGTGATCAGCCGCCCAATCCTGCGGTGCTTACTGCGGTCGACTTCGCGATCGATCAGATTGGGCTGCCGTATGTCTGGGGCGGCAATGGCACTCGCGACGCCGATCCCGGGTTCGACTGTTCCGGTCTGACGACTGCCGCCTATGCGAGCGCTGATGTCAAGCTGATGCGGACGGCGGACACGCAGTTCCGCAGCGTTGCCCATGTGAGCGAACCTCAGTTGGGTGATTTGATCTTCTACGGTGAGCCGGCTTCGAAGATCCATCATGTGGGGCTGTATATCGGGAATCAGCAGATGATCGACGCGCCGCAGACTGGGCAGGCGGTGCAGGTTCATCCGTATCGGAAGCCGGGCGACGATTACGCGGGCGCGGGGCGGCCGACGGCCTGACCTGCGCGGTCAAGCTGAACCGATTGGTGGAGTGCTCACGCGGAGGACGCTTTCGCCGTTTAGTGGCGAAAGCTGGGTGCTCGGGATCTGGCGGGTGGCGGGATGTGCCGCGGACCGAGCGTGGGACATGGGAAGCAGGCGGAGCGAGGGCGTTGGCTAGCTTGTCCTGCGGCGGATCCTGCGTTTGTTGATGTGCCTGTCAGGAGTTGTTGAGTCGGAAGTTCGCGGAAGCGGCGAGATCTGAGGATACGAGCGGCAGGTGCCCGAAAGGGGTTAGCTCGGCCAGTCGGTGATGCCTAGTTGTTCCAGCAGATCCGTGCCAGCGACGAAGGCTTGGGCGGCTAGTGCGCCGTCGCCGTCGGCTAGGCGGCGGTATTCGCGGAGGGCAGCGCGGTGGTCGCCTAGGTGGCGATAGCTGTCTGCGCGCAGGTAGGCGGCTTGGTCGTGGGCGTCGCTTCGCGGGTCGAGGCGTTCGGTGGCGCGTTGGCTGGCGTCGACGGCGTCTTCGTAGCGGCCAGCGGCGTGATTGGCTTGGGCCAGCTGCTGCCATTGTTCGGCGGTGTCCTCGCCGCGCAGGGCGGCTTGGCCGATGGCTTCGGTGAAGTCGTCGACGGTGTGCGCTAGGTCTGGCTGGGAGCAGGCGCGGAGGTAGCGCATTCGCCCGATCAGGCGGGGCATTTCTGGGGGCGGAGCGGATAGAATGGTGTCGAGGACCTCCAGATAGCCATCATGGTGTGCGAGTTGTTGTAGTGCTTCCAGCGCTTTTTCCGGTGCGCGCGCAGTAATGAGGGCGTCCAGCGCGGCCGTCGCGGTGGCCAGTGACGGGCGTAGCGTGGCGTCGAGGATCAAGAGCGTGCCTCGGGCCAAGTGGTCTGCGGCGGCCTCGGCGTGTTGTTGGCCGCCGGCCAGGGCGGCTAGTGCGTCGGCGTGTTCGCCTTGGCTGGCAAGGAGATAGGCCAGCCAGTACTCGCCCCAGGCGCAACTGGTGTCGTCGCCGGAGTGGCGCAATTGTTCTACTGCGGCGACGGCATTCGTCAGTGCTTCGCGGGGCGGCCAGTGTGGGCTGTCCATAGGCCGAGCCAGCATTCGGTTAGCAGGGCGCGCGGGTAGTCGCCGTGCTGGTAGTAGACGTCGATGGCTTGGCGCAGGGCTGGTTCGGTTTCGTCGCTTTGGAAGAACTTCGCGCGCAGCTCGATAAGGCGTGCGTGGAGGTGTGGTGGGAGGTCATCGGAGACGACTGTCAGGCAGGCGCGTGCTTCGTCGGGCTCGCAGCGCAGGTCGTGCCATTCTGCGCGGGCGAGAAGGTCCTCATCGGACAGTCCGGGTGGCGGCAGCAGGTTCAGCGGTGGGCGGCTGGTCGGGTCGATCGGCAGGAAGTCGGTGAGCGGTTCGGCGGCGAGGCGGGCGCGGATCCGATCGCCCTGGAAAGTGTTGCCGTTGCGGCGGTCGAACTGGTCGGCCAAGTCCAGCGCGAGGCGGCGCGTTCGGCGGGCGAGCACGTGCAGAGGGACGGTGTTGGGATCTTCTGGGCCCAGATCCAGCACGGTGTCGCCGCGGCCGGCGCGTACCAGTTCTCGGGCTAGTACTGCCACCGCGGCCGCGAATTCCATGGTGGCGAAGGGGCGTTGCCGGGTTTCGAAGCCTGCCATGGGAGCCAGCCAGTCGATGCCGGCGAGTGCGTTGCCGGTCAGTGCGCAAAATTCAATGATCCAGCCGAGTTGTTCCGGAGAAAGGAATTCGCCGGACGTGGCGCGCCGGATTCGGCGGAAGGTCAGGGCCGCCAAATCCCACTCGCCTCCGCGGGCCAGCGGCAGGAGCATGAGGCAGCGGACGAACGTGAGCGGATCTTCGAGGGACGCGGGGTTTTCCAGCATCGCGGCCGCGAGATGGCGGGCGCGCGACGATTCTCCCTTGCACAGATGGTGCTCGATCGTCGTGACGTCCAGCCACCGGTCGTCTTGTCCGGTCGGCGCGGTGGCGACCCAGCGCAGGTGGGCGTCGTCGGCAGTCGGCCAGTCGCCGAGGTGGGCGGCTACTCCGCGCTGTGCTGCGTAGACCTCGTGCTGCGGCAAGTCGGCTGCGGCGCAGCGGCGCGCGACTCCCTGCAGGGCGGCATGGATTTCCTCGAGACTGAGGTCGGGGAAGTCGACCATGCACTCGGCCCACCAGGCGGACCAGCCGAGCAGCTCGGCCTCGTCGTCGCGGTCGAACTGCCACTGGCGCTGGTCGTACGCGTCGAGGCATTCGTGGACCAGGTCGCGCACCCGGTCCCAGCGGCCGTCGCGGCGGCAGGCGTCGGCGAGCATTCGACGGGACCGGAACGCGGCCTGCGGTTCTCGCAGCCGGTCGGCCCTTCGCACTGCGTCGGCGAGCAGCGCGGTCCGCTCCGAGCTGTGGTCCATGGTGTCCGCTACTCGCAATGACAACCACAGATCCGCGACCCCGCCTGTCGTGTCCACGGCGGGAAATCTAGCGGATCTCGGGCGGGTGGCTCAGAGAAACGCCCTGGGGCAACAAATAACCTGCTTTGCGGTGACTGTGTTGGGATGTCCAGCGCGGGGATCGCCCCCACGCTGGTGCGGCTGCGGTCGGAGACCAACCCGGGATTACTGTCTGGCAGCGCGACCGTCGACGCTCGCCGCGGCAGCGGCACCACGCTGGAAACGGGCGCGCCGACCGCCTGATGCGGCCGGGCAATGCCATCCAGCGCAGCGACGGCCCACCCCACGCGTCGTGCGACTGGAGGCTGACCAACCCGGAACGGCGGCCCGCCCGTCGATGCTCGCGGCGGGAACGGCACCACCCTGGAAGCAGCCGCGATGCGACGGGATAGCGCCATCCAGCAAGGGGGACGGCCCACCCCACGCGTCGGCTGGAGGCTGACCAACCCAGGACGGTGGCCCGGCAGTCCGCCCCGCCGATGGCCGCGACGGGAATGACACCACGGTGGCAACAGCCGCACGACGCGGCGGGACACCGCCATCCAGCGGGGAACTGGCCGGCCTCACACGTCGTGAGGCCGTGGTCGGAGACGTCGTGCGGCTGCGGTCGAAGGCTGTCCGATCCGGAACGGCGGCCCGCTCGTCGATGCTCGCGGCTGGAACGGCACCACGGTGGGAGGAGTCGCGCGACGCGGCGGGATAGCGCCATTCGGCGAGGGGGACAGGGCGCCCCGCGCGTTGTGCGGGTGCGGGCGGAGGCCGAACGATCCGGGATTACGGCTCGGCAGTTCGCCCCGCCGACGCTCGCCAAGGAAGGGCATCACGTTGGGCGGAGCCGCGCGACGGGGGCGGACAGTGGCACCCAGTGGGGGTCAGTGTTGGCGGATCAGGTTCAGGGAGACCTCCCACAACAGACTGGCGGCAGCGGGGTCGCGGGCCCAGCGTTTGACGGCGTGGCTGTTGTCGGCCAACGCGGCGTCGTCGGGGACGGTCGCGGCTTCGTTGCAGTCGTCCAGGTAATGGCCACCATTATGGGCGAATTCTGGGGCGGTCGCGGCGACGAGAGTGGTGGCTGCGCCTTGTTCGACAGTCTTGTACGTGAAGACTCCGGCGGCTTCCAGCCGGACTAGGTGGTCCTTCATTTCTGGAGTGAAATCTCGTTGCAGGCCAGTAGAAACTCCGCCGGGGTTGACGGCGTTGGCGACGATTCCGTCAGCTGCCCATCGGCGGGTTGCTTCCACGGCGAACAGCGAGTTGGCCGTTTTCGATTGCCCGTAAGCCAGTTGGGGGTCGTAGGCGCGGTGGGTAAAGTGGAGGTCATCGAAGACAACGGGTGAGTACATGTGCGCGCCGGAGGTCAGCGCGACGATCCGGGTCGTTCCTCGCTGGTTCGCGCCTGCGGCCAGGGCGTCGTGCAGGCCCAGTGCCAGCGCGAAATGGCCTAGGTGATTGGTCGCGAACTGCGATTCCCAACCCTGCGGAGTGCGGGCCAGGGTCGGAAGCATGACGCCGGCATTGTTGATCAGCAGGTGGAGCGGGCCGTCCCAGCTGTTGGTGAAGCGGGTGACGGTGGCTAGGTCTGCCAGGTCGAGGTGGGTGGCGCGGACGGCATGGTTGCCGGTCGTCGCGGTGATGTCGGCGGCGACACTCGCGCCCAGGGCGGGGTTGCGGACGGCCAGGGTGACGTCCGCGCCGGCGGAGGCTAGTGCGCGGGCTGTTTCTCGGCCGAGGCCGGACGTGGCGCCGGTGACGATCGCGTGGACGTCGGCGAGGTTTTGGCCTGCGACGACGGCATCGGCGGTGCTGGTGGCGGTGAAGGCCGTGCGGATCAGGGAGAGGGGAGGCACACTCGCGACTATACGCAGTGGACTTTGTTTGTATAGTGTGTCTATGGGCAGCGATCGGCGTACGCAGGTACTGGACTCGGCCTTGGAGGTGTTCGCGCGCTACGGCTACCGCAAAGCGTCGATGGACGACGTCGCGAAGGCGGCGGACATTTCGCGGCCTGGGCTGTACTTCTACTTCTCGTCCAAGCCGGAGTTGTTTCGCGCCGCCGTGCAGCATTCGCTCGAGGGGAGCATCGAGGCAGCTCGGCTCGCTCTCGCCGATTCGCGGCGACCGTTGCGCGAGCGGCTGATCGAGGCGTTCGACTGCTGGGCCGGTCGTTACGTCGGGCCGATGGCCGCGGAGATCGGTGTGCTCATCGACTCGAATCCCGACTTGCTCGGCAGCATGGCCGTTGAGTATCCGAAGCGGTTTCGTGCGCTGGTCACCGAAGCGATCGGTGGGCGCTCCCCTGCCGACGTCGCCGGGACATTGATCAGTACCTCGATCGGGATCAAGTACGACGCGAAGGACCGCGACGAGTTTCGCGCGCGGATGACCATCGCGGTCAATCTTTATTGCAAGCGCTGAAGGGCAGGCCAGTTGGACAGGGCTGTGTCGGCGACTTCTTGCAGCTCTTCCCGCGTTGCGCCACTGGCCGCTTCGACGGCGATGCCGAAGGCGACCGTCATGATGTAGCGGGCGAGCCGTGCCGCGTCGGCGTCTGGGGGCAAATCGTGTTCCTCGATGGCGCGCTGGAAGCGCTTCTCGAGTGCTCGGCGCGCGGCGTTTCGCCACTCAACGAGCAATTCGCGGGCCGGATGGCCAAGTTCGCCAGCCGCCAATGAGCCTTGGACACCCAGGCATCCGGGCGGGCAGTCGGGATCGGTTGTCGCTCGGACGGCGCCGTTGAGGATCGCGGCGGCCACCTTCGCGGCGGTCGGCTCGGCCCAAGCCCGTGGGCCGTATGAGGCGGGGCCTTCGTCGTAGAGCGCCAAGGCCTTGCGGAACAGCTGCTCTTTGTTGCCGAAAGCCGCGTACATGCTGGTCTTCGTGATACCCATGGCCCCGGTCAGATCGGCCAGGCTGGCCCCTTCGTAACCCTGCTCCCAGAACACGAGCATGGCGCGCCGCAGAGCCTCGTCGGCGTCGAAGCCGCGCGGGCGGCCGATGTGGGCCTTGTCCGGACTGGTCACTTCGCCAGCGTACCTCTTCGGTACCGATCGGTCCGGAAGTGCTACGGTCGGATTCAGTACCGATCGGTACCGAATTATCCGGAGGTCAGCACATGGGACAGCTCGAGGGCAAGACGGCAGTGGTCACCGGCGGCAGCAGCGGGATCGGCCTGGCCGCGGCCGAGCGGCTCGTCGCCGAGGGGGCGCACGTCTTCATCACCGGCCGGAACCGGGACGCGCTGGACGCGGCCGCCAAGAACATCGGTTCGGTCACCGCGGTCGCGGACGACATCGCGGCAGCCCAGACCATCGGTTCGGCCACCGCAGTGACAGACGACATCCCGGCCGCCAAGACCATCCGTTCGCCGCCACGGTGACGGGCGATATCGCGGCAGCCCAGACCATCGGTTCGGCCACCGCGGCAACAGACGAAGTCCCGGCCGCCAAGACCATCGACTCGGCCACCACAGCGACAGACGACATCCCGGCCGCCAAGACCATCGGTTCGGTCACCGCGGTCGCGGGTGACATCGCCGATCCGGCCGACCTGGATCGGCTCTACGACGCGGTTCGCGCTCGCGGCAAGGGGCTCGACATCGTTTTCGCCAACGCGGCCGCCGGTTCCTTCGCCAGTCTGGAGGAAACCACCGCGGAGCATTTCGACCAGGTTTTCGGCACCAACGTCCGCGGCACGCTGTTCACCGTGCAGAAAGCGTTGCCGCTGCTCAACAAAGGGGCGTCGGTGATCCTGACTTCGTCGGTCCGGGCGGATGACGGGCTCGAGGCGTTCGGAACGTACTCCGCGTCCAAGGCCGCGATCCGGTCTTACGCCCGGACTTGGGCCAACGAACTGAAGGGCCGCGGCATCCGGGTCAACGTGATTTCGCCCGGCACCATCGACACGCCAGTGCTGGAGAAGGCGGTCGGCGCGGACAAGGTCGACGAGGCGCGGGCGAGTTTCGCGGCGCGGGTTCCGCTCGGCCGGATGGGCACGCCGCGCGAGGTCGCTGACGCCGTGGTGTTCCTCGCGTCCGAGCAGAGCAGCTTCATCCTCGGCGCGAACATCTACGTCGACGGCGGCGAAAAGCAGTTCTGACCAGCGCCAGCGCGGGGACAACGACGTTCTCGCGCGCTTCACTCTGGCGCGCGGGCTATACGTGGGTATAGTCTATTGTTCATGCGTATAGCGACGGCGTCATGACCGATCCCGGTGACCTGACCGCCCGCGCCCGCATCCGCGACGCGGCAATGCGGCATTTCGGCGAGCACGGCTTCGAGCGCGCCACGATCCGGGGCATCGCGGCCGAAGCCGGGGTGTCCTTGGGCTTGGTGCGGCACCATTTCGGGTCCAAACAGGCACTTCGCGAGGCGTGCGACGAACACCTGACCAAGCTCCTCCGCCAGCTCGACGCCCAGGTGCCGGAGGACCTGTCGGCCAGCGGCACCGCGAATCCCGTTGCGGCGGCGCGGATCGCCGTCGGGCCGTACCGGGACTACCTCATCCGGGCGCTGGTCGAAGGCGGCGTCGCGCCGTTGTTCGACGAAATGGTCGAGCTGGGCACGCGCCGGCTCGTCGCCGCTGATCGGCAACGGACGGATCCGCCGACGGTCGAGCCCAAGGTGCGCGCCGCGATCGGCACCGCGATGGCGTTGTCGATCACCGTGCTGCACCAGCATATTTCCCGCGCGGCCGGCGTCGACATCCTCAGTCCGGCGGGCGACAACCTGCTCGCCCGCGCACTGATCGACATCTACTCGCATCCGCTCCTCAGCCTCGACGAAGCGCAGGCGGCACTCGACCGCCTGCCCGCGGAAGGAAACTGAACATGCCGCACGCGACGACTCCCCGCATCCCGCCGCTCGAACTCGACGAGCTGGCTCCCGAACAGCAAAAGCTGGCGAAACTCGGCGCGGACACCGTGATCCAGGTTCTCGCCCGCGCGCCGGAACTGATGCAGGCGTCCGGCGCGTTGGGCGGTTACCTGCTGGGCCAAGGGAAACTGCATCCGCGGATCCGCGAACTGGCGATCCTTCGCGTCGCGCTTCGATGCGACGCGCCGTACGAATGGGCCAATCACGCACCCGCCGCGCTTGGCGGCGGCGCGACCGAGGCGGAGATCGCGGCCCTCTCCGATCCGGCCGCCAGCTGGGCTCCGGAGGACGACGCGGTGCTGCGCGCCGTCGATGAACTGTGCGCGAATGTCTTTGTCTCCGACGAAACCTGGGCCGCTCTCGCCGCGACGCGCGACAACGCCGAGATCATCGAGATCCTGTTCCTCGTCGGCTACTACCGGATGATGGCGGGGTTCCTGAATTCCGCGGGAGTCCCGGTGAAGGCCGGGCAACCGGCGCTCGGCGAGCCTCCGGCGCCAGTCGCCGCCCCGCACCAGGAGAGTCGGCCCGCCAGCGGGAAGACCGGTCCGGACGGCAAGTGGAAGATCACGTTCACCCATCCGGCGGGAAGCAAAGACCTCCTTCTCGACCTCGCGACCGACGGCACCAAGGTTTCCGGGTCCATTTTCGACACTCAGCTGAAGATCACGGTCCCCATCGTTTCGGGAACGGTCGACGGCCAGAAGGTCGACTTCACGGCACTGGTGACCGACCCGGCGCGTTTCGAGGTGAGCGTGACCGGCGCGGTCGACGGGGACGCGTTCTCCGGCTCCGTCACGGTGTCCGGCGGCGGAACCTTTCCGCTGACCGGCATCCGGGAGGTCAGTCCCAATAATTGAAAAGTGCCTCGCCGACCGTCGCTGGTTTCCAGTACGCGATGTCGGACCGAGTGAGGTGCGGCCAGTCTTCGGCGGTGAAAGGCTGTCCGAGATCGGCTGGCGTGAGCACCCGGAACTGCTCCGTTTCCGCCAGCACCGCGGCCAGTTCCGGCTCGTCGAGGAACTCGAGCGGTCCCCATTCGCGAGCCGGCGCGAAGTCGAACGACCGCGGGCGGGCGAGCGCGACGACCGGCGCGTCGTTCGCGGCGACGACCGAGAGCGTGCGGTCGGGGTACTCGATGACGGCTTGCCAGAAGTTCGGCGTGCCCGACGGGACGCGGAAATCGGCCAAGGTTCCGCCGGTGCGACGGGCGAAGTCGTAACAGAGACGGCGAACCTCGCGAACTTCGACCACCGCCGCATTCTACGCAGCCGGTCCCCCGCTCGTGGACGCGGAATTGCGGCGGTGGAGAACGGGTGGTCTTCTGGGGCGCAAGATCGAAAGGTGAGCCGTCATGCCGTACGCGTACACATTCGACCAGATCCGCGACCGGCCGGTCACCGTGTTCGGTGCCGGGACGCTGGGCAGGCGCATCGCGCTGATGTTCGCCTCGCGCGGCGGCACGGTGCGGATCAGCGATCCGAGCGCCGAGCAGGTCGCGGCGGCCGCGGACTACGTCGCGGAGACATTGCCCGTCCTGATCGAAAAACGCGGCAGCGGCGAGGTCGGCCGGGTCGAGGACGCGGCGTCGATCGAGGACGCGTTGCGCGACGCGTGGCTCGTCGTGGAAGCGGTGCCGGAGCGGCTGGACATCAAAATCCCGCTGTGGGGCCAAATCGACGAAGCCGCGCCCGCCGACACCATTTTCGCGACGAACTCGTCATCGTATCCGTCGCGGATGATGGCGGAGAAAGTGCGCGACAAATCGCGGCTGTGCAACATCCACTTCTACATGCCGCCGACCGCGAACGCGGTGGACCTCATGTCCGACGGCGAAACCGGCCGGACCGTACTCGACACGCTGCTCGGGGTGCTGCCGGAATTCGGCATTCATCCGTTCGAGGCGCGCAAGGAAAGCGTCGGGTTCATTTTCAACCGCGTGTGGGCGGCGATCAAACGGGAATCGCTGGCCGTCGTCGCGGAGGGCGTCGCCCGGCCCGAGGACGTGGACGGGATGTTCAAAATCAACTGGCATCTGCCGTACGGGCCGTTCCAGATGATGGACCAGGTCGGCTTGGACGTCGTGCTGGACATCGAAAACCACTACGCGGACGAGAATCCGCACCTCCCGACCGGGCCGCGGGACCTGCTGCGCACGTATGTCGACGCGGGGAAACTCGGGATCAAAACCGGCGAGGGGTTCTACTCGTACGGCTGAAGCAAGGCGGCCCGGATCACCGGAACCAGGCCGCCCGGCCGGTTCACCGCAGCGAAACCGCGACCTCCTCCAGCGCGTCCATCGACTCCTGCATCCCGACTTCCATGCCGGATTCCAGAATGGTGTCGCGCAGTTCCTTGGTGTGCGTTTCGGTCAGCAACGTCACCGTGGTGCGGTCGCCTGATTCAGTGAAAGTCACCGTGACGACGGGGGCCTCCACGTCGGACGCTCCCGGCGTTTCGTAGACCTCGGTGTGGACCAGCCGTTCCTCGGGGACTATCTCGCGATATTCGCCGTGGAAGGCGACCTCGAAGTTGCCGTTCGCCACCAGCACGTAACGCCATTGGCCGCCGACGCGCAGGTCGATGTCCACGGACGTCACCGTGCCGCGCTTGCCCGCCCACCAGCGTTTCACCAGTTCCGGCGTGGTCCATGCGCGGTAGACGTGCTGCCGCGGAGCGGCGAAATCCCGGGTGATCAGGATCTGGTCGTCCGCGGGCAGCGTCACCTTCGCCGTGCCGGTCGTCGTGTCGGTCATGGCTTTTCCTCCTCCGTCGAACCCATTTCTTCCAGCACGGCGTCCAGCGACTCGAACCGTTCCTCCCAGGACCGTTCATACCGGCGCACCCAGTCGTGAATCGGTTTGAGGGCGCGGCCGTTCAACCGGTAAAGCCGTTGCCTGCCCTCGTCTCGCACTTCGACCGCGCCGACCTCGCGCAGCACCCGCAAGTGCTTCGACACCTGCGGCTGCCCCAGGCCCAGCACGCGGACGAGGTCGTTCACCGGACGTTCGCCCTCGGCCAGAACGTCCAGGATCTCCCGGCGCCGCGGTTCGGCGACGGCGTTGAAGACGTCCGCGGTGGTTGCTGCCCGTGCCATGCGCCAATCATATGCCGATATGGGCATGCGTCAAGAGGCAGGACGGGCGCGGACGTGGAAGCGTTCCCCTTGCGGACCGAAGAGGGCCAGGACCTCGCAGGGCTCCGTGCCGGCGTTGCCGAACCAGTGCGGAACGTGCGTGTCGAACTCGGCGACCTCGCCCGGCCGGAGTATCACGTCGTGTTCGCCGAGCAGCAGCCGCAACTGTCCGGAAAGGACGTACATCCACTCGTACCCCTCGTGGACCCGCTGGTCCGGGGGTTCGGCGGAACGCTCGGGCGGAAGGGTCATCTTGTAGGCGCGCAGGCCGCCCGGACGGCGAGTGAGCGGCAGGTAGGTCCGGCCGTGCCGGACGAACGGCTTCGGGTTCAGCCGCGGGTCGCCGGGCGGGGGCGCGCCGACCAGTTCGTCGAGCGGGACCTGGTAGGCGCGGGCCAGCGCGAGCAGCAGTTCCAGGGTCGGTTTGCGCTGGCCGGACTCGAGCCGCGACAGGGTGCTGACCGAGATCCCGGTCGTCTCCGAGAGGCCGGTCAGCGTCGCGTTGCGCTGTTTGCGCAGGGTGCGCAGCCTCGGGCCGACCGCGTGCAGGACCTCGCCGAGGTCCTGGTCGTCTTCGCTCATGCCGTTCGATTTTGCCACTTCGGCAAAGAACTTTGTCAAGTCGGCGCGTTCTCCGGATAGTCCGTGGCACGGGGACTACAGGAGGATCCAGTGGACGAGAAGTACGACGTGGTGGTGGTCGGCGGCGGTGCGGCCGGGCTCAGCGGGGCGGTGGCGCTCGCGCGGTCCCGGCGGTCGGTGCTGGTCGTGGACTCCGGCGAACCGCGCAACGCGCCGGCCGGGCACGTGCACAACTATCTTGGCCGCGAAAGCACGCCGCCCGCCGAACTGCTCTCGCTCGGCCGCGCGGAGCTGGCCGGGTACGGCGGCGAGGTGGTCTCGCAGACCGTGACGTCGATTGCCAAGCAGGACAACGGGTTCGAGATCTCGCTGGCCGACGGGCGGCGCACGCGCGCACGGCGGGTGCTGGTCGCGACCGGGCTCGTCGACGAGCTGCCCGAGGTCGCCGGGCTGGCCGCGCGGTGGGGACGGGACGTGCTGCATTGCCCGTACTGCCACGGCTGGGAGGTGCGGGACCGGGCGGTCGGCGTGCTGTCGACCGGTCCGATGACCGTGCACCAGGCGTTGATGTGGCGGCAGCTGACCGGCGACGTGGTCGTTTTCCGGCACACGCACGGGGATTTCGACGAGGCTCCGCTGCGGGCGCGCGGGATCCGGATCGTGGACGGCGTGGTCGCCGCGGTCGAGACCGAGGGCGACCGGCTGACCGGGGTGCGGCTCGAATCCGGCGAGGTCGTGGCGCGCGAGGCGCTGGCGGTCGCGGCGCCGGCCAGGACGCGGGCGGACTTTCTCGCGCCGCTCGGGATCGTGCCGGAACCGGTGGAGTTCAACGGTTTCGTGATCGGCACGCGGGTTCCCGCGGACGCGGCCGGACGGACGGCCGTGCCCGGTTTGTGGGCGGCGGGGAACGTCACGGACATGCGGGCGCAGGTCGTGGTTTCGGCCGCGGCGGGGCTGACCGCCGGGGCGGCGATCAACGGCGAACTGGTCGAGGAGGAGGCCGCGGAAGCCGTGCGGCAGCGGGAAATGCCGTTCTCGCACGAGATGGAGCGGGAGGTCGCACGGGCCAACGAGCGGCACGCGGACACGCCGCCGTTCGACCGCGCTTCTTGGGAGGAGCGGTATCGCTCGCGCGACGAGATGTGGAGCGGACGGCCGAACGATCAGCTCGTGACCGAGGCTCGCGACCTGGAACCGGGCCACGCGCTCGACGCGGGCTGCGGCGAGGGCGGCGACGCGCTGTGGCTCGCACAGCAGGGCTGGCGCGTGACAGCGGTCGACTTCTCCACCACGGCCATCGAACGCGGGCGCGCGCAGGCGGCGAAACTCGGGCTCGCGGACCGGATCACGTGGGTCGCGGCGGACCTGGCCGAATGGCTGCCGGAATCGAAGTTCGACCTGGTGACGACGCATTTCCTGCACGTGCCGTCGGCGGCCCGGACGGCAGCGTTCGCGCGGCTCGCGGACGCGGTGGCACCGGGCGGGACGCTGCTGGTGGTCGGCCACGATCCGGCGGATCATCACGCCGGGCGGCCGCACCTGCCGGACATGATGTTCACTGCCGAGGAAGTCGCGGAGACGCTGGATCAGTCGTGGGCTTCAGTGACCGCGGAGGTGCGCGAGCGTGCTGCGGTCGGGGCGGAGACGGTGGTCCGGGACACGGTGCTGGTGGCTCGGAAAGGGTGACCGGTGACGGCTCCGGTCCTGGCTCGGCCGGACCGGAGCCGTCCGGGCAAGCGGGCTCCGGGAAACGCCTGCTCCGGAATGCGCAATCAGGCGTGGTGCACAGACTCCACTGTGTACAGATGCGGGTCGCTCATGGCCAACGCCACCGCGGCGGACATGTGCTCGCGGCAGTGCGGGTCGGCGAGCATGGCTTCGAAATCCTCGGCACTGGCCCATTGCGCGTAATTCACCACGCGGGTGCCGTCGGTGCTCGCGTGGATGTTCGCGGAGACGAAGCCGGGACGGCGGCGCATGACTTCCTCCGTCGCCGTCGTCAGGACCTCGACCAAGGCTCGCTGTTTCTCCGGCTCGACGGTGAAGACGTTCACCAAGGTGGCGACGTCGGCGTCGGTGCTGATGGTCGTCATGGCTCCTCCTTGACCGTGACTGGCGAGCGTCATTGTGTGTAAGGTTCCTGTCATGAGTCAAGAGGTGACACGGCGGCCGGGGTATCTCGTGAAGCGGGTGCAGCAGGCGTTCCGGCAGGCGTCCGACGAGCTGCTGCGGCCGATCGGGTTGTCGATGGCGCAGTACGCGGTGCTGACGGCGCTGGCGGAGAACCCCGGAGTGTCGTCGGCCGAGCTGGCGCGGCAGTGTTTCGTGACGCGGCAGTCGCTGCGGGATGTGCTGACCGGGCTGAAGACGGCGGGGCTGGTCGCGGTCGCCGAGGAAGCGTCGACCGGACGGGCGCGACCGGTGCGGCTCACCGCGTCCGGCGAGGCCCGGTTGAAAGAAGCACATCGGGCGGTCGACGAGGTCGAGGAGCGGATGCTCGCCGGAATACCGGAGCCCGACCGGCGCCGGCTCGCGGAGCTGTTGACCATCTGCTCGGACAATCTCGGGGACCGATGAGTTTTCGCCGCCCCGCCGGTCTACCTCGTATCAAGCACACGAGGAGGATCGATGGGCAAGGTGTTGTGGCACGTCGCGATGTCGCTGGACGGGTTCGTCGCCGCGGACGGGCACGCGATGGACTGGATGTCGGGCGTGCGCGTCACGCCGGGCGTGCACGAGGAATCGATCGCGCGCGTCGGGGCGATTTTGGGCGGGCGGCGGGGGTTTGACGCCCTTGCCGCCCGGGTGCCCGGGCAGGTCGCCCGGCAGCCGTACGGCGGAGCGTGGAGCGGACCGGTTTTCGTGCTCACCCATCATCCGGAGGACGCCCAGGCCGAGGACGGGATCACGTTCCTCGATTGCGACGTCCGGGAGGCCGTGGAAATCGGGCTCGCCGCGGCGGCCGGGAAAGATCTTGAACTGCATAGCCAGGACATCGCGCGGCAGTGCGTTGAGCTGGGGATTGTCGACGAATTCCTCGTGCATCTCATGCCGGTGATGCTCGGGTCCGGCGTGCGGCTGTTCGACAATCCGGGCGGGAAACCGGTGCGGTGGGAGCGGGTGCACGACGGGGATCCCGCGCTGGCGGTCGACTTGGCGTACCGGCTCGCCGCGGAACACTGAATCCCGCTCAGCGGGACGGAGCGGCCTACTAATGGCGTATGGCCCCCACGGGGTTATTGGTCTATACCATTTGGACAGGGGTTTACCGCCCCTCGGTCCTCACCGTGGAGGTTCCACCTATGCGTCTCCCCTCCCCCCGGAAACTGGCGGCCGCGCTCGGCGGGTTGCTGGCCGTAACCGGACTGGCGGTCCCGCCGAGCGCCGCGGCGAGCGGCTCGTCGATCGCGCTCGCGCCCTATGTGGACATGGGCGCGTGGCCGTCGCCCGTGTTGTCTTCGATGTCCGAGCAGAGCGGCATCAAGAGTTTCACCCTCGGCTTCGTCACCGGAGCGGCCTGCAAGGCCAGCTGGTTCGCGGCCTACGACCCTCGGCAGGGTTGGCAGTCCGACGAAATCGCGAAGATCCGCGCGGCCGGCGGGGACGTGAAAGTCTCCTTCGGCGGCGCGTCCGGCGTCGAGCTCGCCCAGGCGTGCGGTGACGTGAATTCGCTGGTCGGCGAGTACGAGGCGGTGATCAAGGCCTACGACCTCAAGTACATCGACGTCGACATCGAGGGCGCGGCGGTCGCCGACCCCGGTTCGATCACCCTTCGTTCGCAGGCACTGAAAAAGGTGCAGGACGACAACCCCGGGCTCAAGATTTCCCTGACGCTGCCGGTGCTTCCGACCGGGCTCACCTCGGACGGACTGAACGTCGTGACCTCCGCGCGGGACGCGGGCGTCAATCTCGACCTGGTGAACGTGATGGCGATGGATTACTACCAGGGTTCCGGCGACCAAGGGGCCAAGGCGATCCAGGCGGCGCAATCCACGCAGGCGCAACTGAAATCGGCACTCGGACTGTCCGATGTGGACGCTTGGCAGAAGGTGGGGCTCACGCCGATGCTGGGCGTCAACGATTCGCAGAACGAGATCTTCTACCAGAAGGACGCCAGCGCGGTGGTGAGCTTCGCGCAGAGTGTCCACTTGGGAATGCTGTCGTTCTGGGAACTCGGGCGCGACGCGAACGCGTGCAACGGACCGCTGTACCGGTGCACGAACGTTTCCCAGCAGCCGTACGAATTCTCGAAGATCTTCGCCGGGTATTCCGGCTGACGGAGACGGAGCAGCCCGGGCCCGGCGCGGGACCCGGGCTGACTCCGGCGGACGCGACTCAGGGCAGGTAGTACATCGGGTTCGGCAGCTTCACCGGGTGATCGGCGTAGCCGCCTTCGAGGTCGCTGAACTGGTCGCCGACGTTGAGCACGATGTGCGCGCCGGTCGACTGGATGTGCGCCCGGGTGCCCGACTTGTACTGCACGGTGTTGCAGGTCAGCCCGCACGGCAGGTAGTCCGGCGGAGTGGTCTTCGGCTTGAAGTACGCGCCGGCCGGGGTCGGGTAGCCCTCGTTGGCGAGGTTCTTGAGCGACTGCGGGCCCTGCTTGTCGTTGCGGCCGGTCAGGAAGTAGATCGCCACGCCGTGGTCGGCGGCCCACTTCGCCAGCTCCAGCACCGGCTTGTTGGCCTCGAAAGTGCCGTCGTCGATGGCTTTCTGCTGCTTCACCGGGTCGAAGCCGAAGTCGTTGTCTGCTTCCCAGCCGTAGGTGACCTCGGACGTGTCGTCCACGTCGAGCACGATCGCCGGGTTCTTCACCTTCCCCAGCTTCTGCTGCAGGTACCGCTTCGCGTCGGCGACCACGCGCTTCGTGTCCGTGACGAACCGGCTGGTCTCGGAGTAGTGGTGCTTGCCGGACGCGTCGAGCCAGTCGCCGTAGTACGCCTTCACGTCGTTCTTCACCTGGCCGATGTTGGCCGGTTCGCGGCCGTGCGCGGCGGTAACGGCGTCCGACCCGGCGAGCGCGGTCGCGCCGCCCGCGACGGTGGCGCCGACGGCCGCGGCGGCGGCCAGTTTGACGAGAGCGGGAAAACGAGACACAGCGACCCTCCAGTGATGATTCGTCAACCCGCCGAACTTACGCCGCCTTCCCCGGCTTGAAAACCCTCCGTTGGGATGCGTTCGGCCCGGCACACGAACGCCACCGGCGACCGGCCGATCCGCGTCAGCACCACAGTGGACTCCTCGCTGCCGCGCGGTTTCAGCTTGCGCCGCAAGGCGTCCGGGTCCACGTCGAGGCCGCGAACGAGGATTTCCAGCCGTCCGACGTCGAGCTTCTTCAACGCCTGCCCGAGCGCCTTTTCGCGGTACGGCAGCTGTTCGAGCACCCGGAACGCTCGCACTCCAGGCGGCGGGGTGGCACCGGTGAGGTAGGCGATGCGCTCGTCCAGCTGCCATAAGCCATGCCGCGCCGCGTAATGGCGCACGAGCCCGGCTCGCACGACCGCTCCGTCTGGGTCGATCAGCCACTCCCCCGCGTCCTGCACAGGGATGTCGTCCGGCTCGGCGTCCGTGACAGTCCACTGTGTACCGTCCGAACGCAACACTGTCGCTCGACGTCCGGCACCGGACGAAAGCCCTCGCCACAGGCAGGCTTCGCGGACTTGGCCGTCGAGCGATACGAGTTCGACCTCGTCGGCCCAGGGCGCGATGGAGAAATCCATGCCGGGCGCGCATTTCACCGACAGGATCCGGCCGGGATAGGCGGCCACGAGTTCGTCGAGCGGCGGCAAGAAGTCGGCCGGACGCCACACCCGGCGGCCAGCGGAGTCGCGGCGGGCGGGGTCGACGACCACGGCGGTGTCGCGGGAAACCGGACGCAAGGCGTCGGCGCGCGCGACGAGCGGCGAAACTCCGGCGATCGAAGCGTTGTGCTGAGCCATTTCCAGTCGCACCGGGTCCACATCGGACCCGAGCGCCGTCGAGGCGACCCGAGACAGTTCAACCAGATCCGCGCCGACTGAGCAGGTGACGTCGTGCACGGCGAGACCGGCCAGCCGGGAAGCTCGATGCCGAGCCACTGGCGTCGCGCTCGCCTGCTGCAAGGCGTCGCCGGTGAACAGCCAATCCGCCGACGATGCCAGCTTCAGCACTGCTTTGCGCCGCAGCGCAACGGTTTCCAGTACCGGGGCAGCCCGCTCGCCGACCAGGCGACGAGCCGCGGTGACGTCCGCGATCCGCGAACCGTCCAAAGCGGAGCACTCGGCGAGCGCCGCCCGTCCCGCGCCGGAACGCAGGAAGGCGACGTCGTCGAGCGTGAAACTGTAGGGCAATTCAGGACGGCCGCTTGGTCCCGGTGATCATCACGTTGTAGAACAGCTCGCGCGGCAGCACCTTCGACAGCACCTTCTTGTCCAAAGCGGACAGTCGCAGCCACAGGTGGTAGGCGAACAGCCGCCAGCGCACGGTGAGCTTCTCCTGCGGCACCGCGGCCTCGAAGGTGCGGATCGGCCAGCCGGCCAGCGCCGCGGAGAACTCCTCGGTGACCGCGCGGACGTCCTGCGCACCGGCGCCGCGCGCCATCGCTTCCAGCTCCGACGGGTCGAAGGTGTGGATGTCGACCACGGCCTCCAGCGCCGCCGCGCGCGAGGATTCGTCCAATTCGGACTGCGGACGCCGCCAGCCGCTCAGCGCGGGCAGCTTGGTGAGGTTCGTGGTGAGGTACCAGGTGAGCTGGCCGAGCCGGCGCGCGTAGCGGTCGCCGATTTTCGTCGGCTCGCCGGCGAACACGAACCGCCCGCCCGGCTTGAGCACGCGCAGCACCTCGCCGAACGCCTGGCGCACGTCCGGGATGTGGTGCAGCACCGCGTGCCCGACCACGAGGTCGAACGTGTTGTCGTCGTACGGGATCCGCTCCGCGTCGGCGACCCGGCCGTCGACGTCGAGCCCGAGGCCCTCGGCGTTGCGCAGCGCGACCTGCACCATGCCCGGCGACAGGTCGGTGACCGAACCCTTCTTCGCG
The DNA here is from genome assembly GCF_002796545.1 of Amycolatopsis sp. AA4. Classification (GTDB taxonomy): domain Bacteria; phylum Actinomycetota; class Actinomycetes; order Mycobacteriales; family Pseudonocardiaceae; genus Amycolatopsis. The sequence continues at coordinate 1,353,624 of NZ_CP024894.1, read as the reverse complement.
ACGCCGCCCTGCATCAGGTTCAGCAGGAAGAACCCGGTGCCGCTGCCCAGTTCCATCGCGTGCTGATACGGCTGGCCGTCCTCGCCCGCCACCGCGTTGAACACGTCAGTGGCGTACGAGATGCAGCGCTCGTCGTAGGAAATGGACCACTTCTCGTCGTACGTCCCGGCTTCCCAGTCGTGGTAGAGGACGTTCGCGAGCTTCGGGTCGGCGTAGGCCGCCTTGACCTCGTCTTCGGTGGCGTGCGGGTTCGGAGCCGGGTCGGACACTCCTGAGTCGGACACGGAAGTCACTTCCCCTCGAAACTGGCTTTGCCGGGACCGTTGTCGATGAACGACTGCATGCCGTTCTTCTGGTCCTCGGTCGCCCACAGCGCGGTGAACAGCTGCGTCTCGATCTTCAGGCCGGTGGCCAGGTCGACGTCGAGGCCGGAGTCGATCGCGGTCTTGGCCGCGCGCAGCGCCACCGCCGGGCCGTTCGCGAACTGCGAGGCCCACTTGTGCGCCGCCGCGTACACGTCGTCCGGGGCCACGACCTCGTCGACGATGCCCAGCTTCAGCGCTTCCTCGGCCTTCACGAAGCGGCCGGTGAAGATCAGGTCCTTGGCCTTGCTCGGGCCGATCAGCCGGGTCAGCCGCTGCGTGCCGCCCGCGCCGGGGATGATGCCGAGCTGGATCTCCGGCTGGCCGACCTTGACGTTGTCGCCGGCGATCCGCCAGTCCGCGGTCAGCGCCAGTTCGAGGCCGCCGCCGAGGGCGTAGCCGGTGATCGCGCAGACGACCGGCTTCGGGATGTTCGCGACCCGGGCGAGCGACGCGGTCAGCTCGGCGCCGAACTTCGCGATCTCCGGGTACGTGCGGGAGGCCATCTCCTTGATGTCCGCGCCGCCGGCGAAGGTCTTCTCGCCGCCGTAGAGGATCACCGCGCGCACGTCGTCGCGGTCGGACGCCTCGCGCGCGGCCTCGGCGAGCTCGGCCTGCACCTGGTTGTTCAGCGCGTTGACCGGCGGCCGGTCCAGCCGGATCGTGCCGACCCCGCCCTCGACCTCCAGGGTTACGAACTCTCCCACGCGAACTCCTCCTCGTTAACGGCGTTGACGCAGTGCCAGCAGGCTACCGGCCGGTAGGACCGGCCAGGTCAACCTACCTGCGGCGGGCGAAGAACCGCTCGCCCGAACGCTCCAGCACCAGGTCCTGGTCGAAGGTCTTGGACAGGTTCTCGCTGGTGATGACGTCGTCCACCAGCCCGGACACGACCGCGCGGCCCTCGCGCAGCAGCAGCGCGTGCGTGAAGCCCGGCGGGATCTCCTCGACGTGGTGGGTGACCAGCACCATCGCCGGCGCGTCCGGATCCAGCGCGAGCGCCGACAGCCGGGCCACGAGGTCCTCGCGGCCGCCGAGGTCGAGGCCGGCGGCGGGCTCGTCGAGCAGCAGCAGCTCCGGGTCGGTCATCAGCGAGCGGGCGATCAGCACGCGTTTGCGCTCGCCCTCGCTCAGCGTGCCGAACGTGCGCTCGGCCAGGTGCGCGATGCCGAGCGTGCCGAGCAGTTCGGTCGCCCGGTCGAGGTCCATCCGGTCGTACTGCTCGCGCCAGCGGCCCATCACCGCGTACCCGGCGCTCACCACGACGTCGCCGACGCGCTCGTCGCCGGGCACGCGCTGGGCGATCGCGGCGGAGGTGAACCCGATGCGCGGGCGCAGGTCGAAGATGTTCACCTTGCCGATCCGGTCGCCGAGCAGGTCGACGGTGCCGGAGGTGGGGTGCAGTTCGGCGGCGGCCAGGCGCAGCAGGGTGGTCTTGCCGGCGCCGTTCGGCCCGAGCACCACCCATCGCTCGTCCAGCTCCACCGCCCAGTCGAGGGCCGCGAGGAGGTCGTTTCCGGTACGGCGGACGCCGACACCGGACATCCGCACGACGAGGTCGTCAGGATCGCTGGGCAGGATCGGCTCGCTCACGTGCCCCATTGTGGCGGTCCCCCGGGCGCGGGCGCGCACCCGCCCGGGGGTAACGGCGCGCGGGGTGTCCAGCGGATGGGACGAGCGGCCGGGCGCGCGGCGCTGTGGCAGCATCCTGGCCATGTCCAGGTCCGCGCGCCCCGTGTTCTGGCGCCGTCGCGCGATCGACCTGCTCCTGGTCGCTTCCAGCGGATGTAGCCGGGCGCGGCACGCACGCTGATCCTCGTCGGCGTGCCGCGCTGCCTCGCGCCCGGCATCTTTCCCGACTTGTTCCAGGAGCCTCCGTTGACCACGTCCATCGTCCGTCCGGAAGTCGAAATCCATCCCCGGCTGACCGATCCGCTGCTGCCCGAGCTGCTGCACCCGTCGCGGCTGCTGTGGACGCCGCGCGAACTGGCCGACCTGACCCGCACGGTCACCACCGAACTGACCACCAGCCTGCGCGAGGTCCTGCGCTTCGACGAGGACCAGCGCTGGTGGGCGCGCCTCGCGCTGACCGACGGCGTCGAACTGTGGCTGCTGTCGTGGCTGCCCGGCCAGCACACGAAGCCGCACGACCACGGCGGCGCGTCGGGTTCGTTCTCGGTGCTGCAGGGCGAACTCGGCGAGGAATACCGCTACCCCGGTGGCCCGGTGCGCCGCCGCACGCACACTGCCGGGCAGGGCATCGGCTTCGGCGCCGGGCGCGCGCACCAGGTGCTCGGCGTCGGCAGCGAACCGGCGGCCAGCGTGCACGCCTATTCGCCGCCGCTGGTGCCGACCCGCGAATACCCGAGCCTCGCCGACGTGCCGAACGAGATCCCGCCGCTTCCTGCCATTGTGCGGTCATGACCGCACTTGAGGGTTTCCTCGCCGCCGCCCGGTCTTCGCTGGACCGGGCGGACCCGGCGCGCGCCGCGGAACTGCAGGCAGACGGCGCGCTGATCGTCGACATCCGGCCGTACGCCAACCGGCTCGCCGAGGGCGAGATCCCCGGCTCGGTGGTGGTGGAGCGGATCCACCTGGAGTGGCGGCTGGCCCCGGAAAGCGAATGGCGGCTGCCCGGGGTTTCGGCGGAGACGGTCGCGGTGGTGGTGTGCAACGAGGGGTACGCGTCGAGCCTGGCGGCGGCGGATCTGCAGCGGCTGGGGCTGACCAAGGCGACGGATCTGGTGGGCGGGTTCCGGGCTTGGGCGGCGGCTGGGCTGCCGGTACAAAAAGGCGGATCCCCGGCGGTCGATTGAGCTGGGTCGCGAGCGCCCCAATGTGGCATTGGGTGCATGCGATGCAACGAACGCCACATTGGGTGCGTCAGATGCACCCAATGTGGCATTGGGGGCGCTCGCGGGCTCAGGCGAGCACGACGCGCGCCAGCTCTGCCGGGCTGGCCAGCAGCGGGTGTTTCGGCAGCACGCGCACCGTGTAGCCGACCGAGCCCGCTCGCGGCAGCCGCAGGGTCGCCGCGAACGCGCCGATTCCGTCCGGAGTCATCGGCACCTGCACCGAATCCGCGAGTTCGTCCCCGTCGCCGACCTGGCCGACCACCGCCTGGATGTCCACTTCGGACGGTTCGAGCCCGGCGAGGTCGATCCGCGCGCGGATGGTGACCTCGGCGCCCACCACGAGCCGTTCGGTGTGGTCGTACTGGAGTTCGGCGTCGAAGATCCGCACGCGCGGCCACGCGACTTCCAGTTTGGTCCGGTAGTCGGCCAGCGAAAGCGCGCCCTGGTGGCCGTTGCCGGTGGCGGCGGCGACCATCCGCGACGCGGGCAGGTAGCCGGAATCCACGTACTCGCGCACCATCCGCGACGCCTGCACGCGCGGGCCCAGCGTTTCGAGGGTGTGCCAGACCATCGCGAGCCAGCCGGTCGGCACGCCGTCCTCGCCGGTGTCGTAGTAGAGCGGCGCGATCTGCTGGCCGAGCAGGTCGTACAGCGCCGCGGCCTCGAGGTCGTCGCGGCGGAGCGGGTCGGTGACGCCGTCCGCGGTGGGGATGGCCCAGCCGTTGGAGCCGTCGTAGCACTCGTCCCACCAACCGTCCTTGATGGACAGGTTGAGGCCGCCGTTGAGCGCGCTCTTCATGCCCGACGTGCCGCACGCCTCCAGCGTCCGCACCGGGTTGTTCAGCCACACGTCGCAGCCGCGGTAGAGGTAGCGGGCCATCGACATGTCGTAGTCCGGCAGGAAGACGATGCGGTGGCGCACCGCGGGATCGTCGACGAAGCGCACGATCTGCTGGATCAGCTGCTTGCCGTTCTCGTCGGCGGGATGCGATTTGCCGCCGATCACGATCTGGATCGGCCGCTTCTCGTCCAGCAGCAGCGCGCGCAGCCGGTCCGGGTCGCGCAGCATCAGCGTGAGCCGCTTGTACGTCGGCACGCGGCGGGCGAAGCCGACGGTCAGCACGTCCGGGTCGAAAACGCGGTCGGTCCAGCCCAGTTCCAGCGCGGAGGCGCCGCGCTGCATCCACGCCGCGCGCACCCGCCGCCGGACCTCGCCGACGAGCTTCTCCCGCAGTTCGCGGCGCAGTTCCCACAACTGCTGGTCGCTGACGCCGTCGCGCAGCGAGCTGTCCGGCGTGCGGCCCTCGTGGCCGAACTCCTCGTGGTTGCCGCCGAGCAGCGCGCTCAGCTCGCGCGCCACCCAGGTCGGCCCGTGCACGCCGTTGGTGATGGACGCGATCGGCACCTCGGCGTCGTCGAAACCGGGCCACAGCCGGGAAAACATCCGGCGCGTGACGCGGCCGTGCAGCTTGGAGACGCCGTTCGCGCGCTGCGCGAGCCGCAGTCCCATGTGCGCCATGTTGAACAGGCCGGGGTTGTCCTCCGCGCCGAGCTGCAGCACGCGGCGGACGTCGACGTCCGGGACGAGCCTGCCGTCGGAGAAGTACCGCTGCACGAGGTCGACCGGGAAGCGGTCGATGCCCGCGCTGACCGGCGTGTGCGTGGTGAAGACCGTCCCGGCGCGGACCGCGGGCAGCGCCTCGTCGAAGGCGAGCCCGTCGGACTGGATGATCTCGCGGGCGCGCTCCAGGCCGAGGAATCCGGCGTGGCCCTCGTTGGTGTGGAACACCTTCGGCTGCGGATGCCCGGTCAGCTCGCAGAACTTCCGCACCGCGCGGAACCCGCCGATGCCGGCCAGGATCTCCTGCCGGATCCGGTGGTCGGCGTCGCCGCCGTACAGCCGGTCGGTGACCGAGCGGAGGTCCTCGTCGTTGGCCTCGATGTCGGTGTCGAGCAGCAGCAGCGGGATCCGGCCGACGCGCGCCCGCCACATCTGCGCGCGCAGGTCGCGTCCGCCCGGCATGGCGACCTCGACCAGCACCGGACGGCCGCCCTCGGCGACCAGCTCCAGCGGGAAGGCGTTCGGGTCGATCACCGGGTAGTGCTCGACCTGCCAGCCGTCGAGCGACAGCCCCTGGCGGAAGTAGCCGGACCGGTACAGCAGGCCGACGCCGACCATCGGGACGCCGAGGTCCGAGGCCGCCTTGAGGTGGTCGCCGGCGAGGACGCCGAGGCCGCCCGAGTAGTTCGGCAGCGCTTCGGTGACGCCGAACTCCATCGAGAAGTACGCGACCGCCTGCGGCAGGCCCTCGTCGGTGCGCCGCTGGTACCAGCGCGGTTCGGTGAGGTAGCGCTCCAGCCCGGCCGCGGCCTCGCGGGTGCGGCGCAGGAAGTCCTCGTCCTTCGCCAGCTCCTCGAGCCGCTCCGGCGGCAGCGCGGTGAGCATGCGCAGCGGGTCGCGGATCTTGTTGAACAGTTCGGCGTCCATCGAGGCGAACAGGTCGCGCGTCGGCGGATGCCAGGTCCAGCGGAGATTGGTCGCGAGCGCGCCGAGCCCGGCGAGCGGCTCGGGCAGGCTGGCGCGGACGGTGAACCGGCGGACTGCACGCATGGTCAGCGACGATATCCGGCCCGCTTCGCGCGCGCTCGCACCCCACTTCGGGGATTGCCGCCACATTCGGCCATCCGGGTCAGTAATGTCCCGGTTCGTTGTCGGACGCGGATGGGGAACGAGGGAACATGAGCCGAGGGGGACGCCGGTACGCGCTGGTCGCGCTGGTCGCGGCGACCGTGCTGGGGACAGCCGCGTGCGGGAACAAGGCTCCCGCGGCGACGCCGGGCGCCGGGAACGTCGCCGGGCTGCCGGTCACGCACTTCGAAAGCGGGCTGCGCGCCGACGCCCCGCGGCCGGATCTTCCCGTGAAGAACGCCGGCGGCGGCGAGGACGACCAGCTCGCCACCGCCGCGATCGCGGACGTGCAGGCGTACTGGGCCGAGGCGCTGCCCGCGGAGTTCGGCGGCAAGCAGTTCGAGCCGGTCAAATCGCTGCTGTCGTACGACTCGAAGCGCGACACCGAGGACACCGCGTGCGGCAGCGTCAAACAGCTGGTGAACGCGTTCTACTGCGCGGGCGACGATTCGGTGGCGTGGGACCGCGGCGTGCTGCTGCCGATGCTGCGCAAGCGGTTCGGGCCGATGTCGGTGGTGACCGTGCTGGCGCACGAGTTCGGCCACGCGATCCAGTACCGGCTCGGGGCCGCGGCGGGAATCTCGAAGTCGACACCGACCGTGGTGAAGGAGCAGCAGGCGGACTGCTTCGCCGGCGGGTACTTCCGGTGGGTCGCCGAGGACAAGAGCAAGTTCTACCGGGTGTCGACCGCGGAGGGGCTGGACCAGATCCTGGCGGCGATGTTCTTCATCCGCGACCAGGCCGGGACCAGCGCGACGGACCGGCAGGCGCACGGCACGGCGTTCGACCGGACGTACGCGTTCCAGGCCGGGTTCGAGAAGGGGCCGAAGGAATGCGCCGGGATGAACGCGCAGAACGTGCAGAAGCGGCTGACTGAGCGGCCGTTCGACCGCGACGACAGGGGCAAGGGCGACGCCCGGTTCGACGAGGAGCGCGTGGCGGACCTGAAAGCCAGCCTGGACAAGGCGTTCGAGGGCGCGGGTGTGCCGGGGCCGCAGTTCCGGGCCGGGCAGGGCAGCTGTCCCGGCGGGCCGAGCACGCCGCCCGCGTCTTACTGTCCCGACGACAACACGGTGAACTTCGATCAGCGGGCGCTGGAGAAGCTGGCCGAGCCGGTGGACCAGGAAGCCGAGATGGCCGGCCGGGCCGGCGGTGGGCTGGGCGACTTCGCCGCCTTCGCCGAACTGGCGTCGCGGTATGCGATCGGGGTGCAGAAGGGCGTGGGGGCGTCGATCGACACGCCGAACACCGGGTTGCGGACGGCTTGCCTGGTGGGCGCTTGGGCGGCGTTCTCGAACAAGCCGCCGAAGAAGCTGGAACTGAAGCTGCGGCTGTCGTCCGGGGACCTGGACGAGGCGATCGCGGATCTGCTCCGGCCGGACGGGCTGGTGTCGGCGAACGTGAACGGCGAGCGGCCGGACAGCGGGTTCGACCGGGTCGAGGCGCTGCGGCGGGGGTACCTCGAAGGGTCGTCTTCCTGCTCGAAGCAGTACCCCTGACCGCGAAAAGGGCCGCACCGTTTCCGGTGCGGCCCTTTTCCGTCAGCTCAGAACAGGGCGCTCGCCAGGTCGCGGCGGGCCTTCATGACGCGCTCGTCGGCCGGGTCGAAGAGTTCGAACAGGGCGACCAGGTGTTCCCGAACCCGGTTGCGGTCGTCGCCCGCGGTGCGGCGGACGACGTCGACCAGGCGGCGGAACGCGCCTTCCACGTCTTGTTCGGCGATGTCCAGGTCGGCGGCCGCGAGCTGGGCGTCGATGTCCTTCGGGTCGGCCTCGGCCTTCTCGCGGGCGCTCGGGTCGGCCGCTTCGGCGCGCGCGGTGAACTTGACCTGCGCCAGCGCGTTCTTCGCCAGCTCGTTGGCCGGTTCGGCGTCCAGGATGCGCTCGTACGCGGCCTGCGCGGCGGCGTAATCGCCCCGCTCGAAGGCTTCCTCGGCCTCGGTGAAGCGCGGGTCCTCCGGCTCCTCCACCGGGCCGCGGGCCTCCTCGGCGGCGCGGATGCCCGGGAGACGGTCGCGCAGGGCGTCGAGCAGCGAGCCCAGCCACTTGCGGATCTCCGGTTCCGGCAGCGCGCCGGAGAAGGCGTCCACGGGCTGGCCGCCGGCGATGGCGACGACGGTCGGGACCGATTGCGCGCCGAACGCCTGCGCGATGCGCGGGTTCGCCTCCACGTCGACCTTCGCCAGCACCCAGGCGCCGCCGCCCTCGCCCGCCAGCCGCTCCAGCACCGCGGTCAGCTGCTGGCACTGCTCGGAGAACCCGGCCCACAGGTCGACGACCACGAGCTGGTTGAGCGAGCGTTCGACGACGGACTGGAAGGTCGCCTCGGTGACGTCGAGCACCGTGTCCGACGGCGGGGCGGGGGTGCCTTCCGGCCGTCCCGCCGCCGAAGGAGGCTGGTTCCGGGACGCCTCCGCCCTGGCTTTGAGCGCGGACAGGTCGACCGCGCCGGACAACGCGGCGGACATCGCCGCTGAGTTCGCTGCAGATCCGCGTGGGTGTGTCACGCCCTCCATCCTGGCACGGCTCGCCGGGAGAGTTCAGCAGCAGCCCCGAGGTTCGCTTTTGGCATGCGGACGCCCCTGAGGCATGCTCTGCGCGAGGACAACGAGGAGGCCCGAAGATGCTCAGCCGGCGCAACGCCACGGTCGCCCTCGCTGTCGTGGTCGCGGCGGCGTGGATCGCCAGCATCACGGTCACCGTCGCGCACCAGGACCCGCCCGGCGCGGCGTCCCCGCCCGAGTTGCGCGCGGAACTCGCCGCCGCGCTGAGCGGACGGGACGCGGACGCGCTCGCCGGGCTCTTCGACGTCCCTGGTTCGGGCAGCGACGATCTCGCGAAGGATTACGTCAACGTCCTCAAGGACGGCAACGCGCGCGACATCTCGGTACAGCTCGCGCCGGACGAGCGCTCCCCTACTGCGGCCATCGTGCGCGGGAAGGCTGGGGCGGGCGAACCGTTCAGCTACCGGCTGGCGGTGACCACTGCCAAGGGGCGCTGGACTGTCGCGTTCACGCCGCCGATCCCCTGACTCAGTCCTCGCGCAGGTGGGCTTCCACTCGCTCGACCTTCGCGGCGAGCTGCCCGGAGTAGCCCGGGCGGATGTCGGCCTTCAGCACCAGTCCGACGCGCGACGAGCCTTCGCCCGCGGCTTCCACGGCCTTCTTCACCACCGCCATCACCTCGTCCCACTCCCCCTCCACCTCGGTGAACATCGAGCTGGTCGAGTTCGGCAGCCCGGATTCGCGGACCACCTTCACCGCGCGCGAGACGGCCTCGCTGACTCCTCCGTCCGGCTCCGCGGCCGAGGGGCTCACGCTGAACGCGACGATCATGCGGCTTCCTTTCCCTGTTCTCGCAGGCCGACCCCCACGACCGGGGTACCCGCTGGTAGCTTCGGTTGCCATGAACCGTCCGCTGCCGTTCGATCCGATCGCCCGTGCCGCGCAGCTGTGGGAAGACCGGATCGGCCCGGCCGGAACCATGGCCGCGGTCACCGGTGTGATGCGGGTGCAGCAGATCATCCAGTCGGCGGTCGACGGCGCGCTCAAGCCGCACGGCCTCACCTTCGCCCGCTACGAGGCGCTAGTGCTGCTCACCTTCTCCCGCAACGCGCGGCTGCCGATGCGGGTGATGGGCGAACGGCTGCAACTGCATCCCACCAGCGTCACCAACATAGTGGACCGGCTCGAGCGCGACGGGCTCGTGAAGCGCGTGCCGCATCCGACCGACCGGCGCACGACGCTCGTCGAGATCACCGACGAGGGGCGGGCGCTGCGGGAAGCCGCCACCGCCGCGGTCACCGACATCGACTTCGGGCTCACCGGGCTCACCGAGCGGCAGGTCGAGCAGCTGACCGAGCTGCTCACCAAGGTCCGCAAGTCCGCGGGCGACTTCACCTCGTAAACGCACGAAGGGCCCGCGCGGTCGTCGCGCGGGCCCTTCGGAAAAGCGAAGATCAGGCGTTCACGGTCTCGCGCGTGCGCACGAAGAGGCCGACGCCGCCCTGGGTCAGCCGCTGCGGGCCGTCGAGCTTGCCGTTGCGCAGCGCCCACTTCTCGAAGAGCCAGGTGAACAGCGGCGGGATGCTCGCGAGCAGCGCCAGCACCAGGGTCTTGCCGCGCCAGCCCAGCGGCTTCGCGACGGACAGGGAGGTGATCACGTACAGGACGAAGACGACGCCGTGCACCATGCCGAGGACGGGCACGCCGCCCTGGTTAGACGCGTCGACGACGTACTTGAGAAACATCCCGATCAGCAAGCCGAGCCAGGACAGAGCCTCGGCGACTGCGGCCACGCGGAACACGAGAGCGGCCTTGCTGGACACGACATCCTCCTGTGCGTCACCTGGTGCGTGCTGACTGCACACACAAAAAACACGTCCGACGGACTGTCCACGACGGACGGAACCGCCTGGCGTCAACAGCACTGTCGAACGGGTATGAGACCAGTGTGAGGCGTGATCGGCCTCACCGGAACACCGGGGCCCGTGACTCTGGTCACGAGCACCGAGCGCAAAGGTCTGCACCAATTCCGGACGGCAGGCGGAAACGGGCGGGAAATGCCCGGTTAACGGGAAAGACCGCCTCCCGATCCCAGGATCCGGGAGGCGGCCTTCACCGACTGTCCGCGACTGAACACTAACCGGCACAAGGAGAAGGCGGCGCGGAGGAAGGTGACGTTCCCCACGTGGCCTTCGGCGCGTCGCCGGTCAGCGAGAAGTCCAGAGTGGACCCGCGGCGCAGTTGTTCGAGGCTGACGAACGTTTTGCCCGACGCCGTGCCGTTGACGCGCAGCCCGGAGACGTACTGCAGTTGCGCCCCGGTCGCGCCGCGCGCGTTGATGGTGAGGTCGCGGCCGTTCGGCAGGTGCAGCACGGACTTGGCGAACCGCGGCGCGTTGAGCACGAAGTTGCCGGTGCCCGGGACGGCCGGGTAGAGGCCGAGCGCGCTGAAGACGTACCAGGCGGACATGGTGCCGAGGTCGTCGTTGCCGGTGACGCCGTTGGGGGCGTTCGTGAACAGCGTGTGCGCCGCCCGCACGACCGCGGAGGTCTTCCACGGCTGCCCGGTGAGCGTGTACATCCACGGCGAGTGCAGATCGGGCTCGTTGTTGGGGTTGTAGCGGAACTGTTTGTAGTAGTCGTACGGGCCGACGACCCACTTCTCGTGCGCGGTCTTCGCCGGGTCCTGCACCAGATCGTCGTAGGCGAAGAAGTCGTCGAGCCGCTTGCCCGCGTTGGCGGCGCCGCCCATCTTCGCGACCAGGCCGGGCACGTCCTGCTGCACCAGCCACTGGTACTGCCACGCGGTGCCCTCGTGGAACCCGTCCTGGCCCTGCGGGCTGTACGGGCCGTCGGACGGGGTGTACCAGCTGCCGCCGGTCACCTTCGGGCGGAAGTAGCCGGTGAAGCCGCGATCGGTCACCGACGGGTCCCACAGCGTCGCGTACGTCCGGCCCTTGGCGGCCAGCTGCTGCGCGTCCTGCTTGCGGCCGAGCGCGGAGGCCATCACCGAGAGGGAACAGTCGGCGAGCGCGTACTCCAGGGTCGCGGACGCGCCGTGGGCCGGGTCGGTGTCCTGGCCCTTCTTCGGGAAGTTCGGGTCGTACTGGACGAATCCGTCGGCCTGGTAGCTCGCGTTGCCGGAGCGGCCTTGGAACGGCGACGACGCGGGCGGGATTTCGCGGGAGTTCTGCAGCAGCGCTTGGTAGGCGTGCATTTCGTCGCCGCTCAGCGCGCCGAATCGCCATAGGTCGACCAGGAACGGCGTCACGGGGTCGCCGGTCATGGTGTTCGTTTCCTGGCTCGCGTACGCCCAGCGCGGGAGCCAGCCGCCCTGGTCGTGGATCGCGAGGATGCTCTTCGCGATGTCTCGGGCCCGGTCCGGTTTCAGCAGGGCGAGCAGCTGGTTTTGCGAGCGGTAGGTGTCCCAGAGGGAGAAGAAGTCGTAGTACGTCCAGCCGATCGCGCGGTGGATCTTCTTGTCGAAGCCGTAGTACCGGCCGTCGGCGTCGTTCGCGGTCAACGGCTGCAGGAAGGAGTGGTACAGCGAGGTGTAGAAGACCGTGCGGTCGTCCGGAGCGCCGCCGGTGATGTCCACACTGGACAGTTCGCGTCGCCAGTCGCGCTGGACGTCGTTCTTCACCGCGTCGAACGGACGGACGCGCGAGGCGGCGAGGTTGGTGTCGGCACCGCGAGCGTCCACTTGGGACAGCGACGTGGTGGCTGTGACCTGGCCGCCTTTCGGGAAGGTCAGCCACGCGCCGCGCAGACCCGCTCCTCCTTGTGCCGAGCGGCTGCCGGGCGTGCCGCCGTCCGGCGACCAGGTGCCGTAGGAAGTGAACGGTTGGTCGAATTTCGTGGTGAAGTAGGTGGTGTAAGGCTTGCCACCGCAGAAGGCTTGTGATTCGACGGTGCCCGCGATGGTGTGGTCGTCGACGATCCGGACGCTGCTGCCGGTGACCGGTTCCTTCGCGTTGGCTTGCCCGACGTTCACGAAAACGTTAGCTGGTCCCGATTTGTCGAAGGAGTATCGCTCGACGCCGCTGCGAGTGCTGGCCGTGGTTTCGACGTCGATACCGCCATAGCCAGTGAGATGCACCTTGTAGTAGCCGGGCTTGCCGACTTCGCCTTCGTGCGTGTACGGCGCGGCGTACTTGGTTTGGTCGAAGGTCGCGGGCTTGCTGGTGTCGAACGCCGCGCCCGGGCCGATGTCACCGGTGGTGGGCAGCATCGATACCAGGCCGCCCTGTTCCCAGCAGCCCGCGCCGGACAGGAAGAAATGGCCGAATCCGCGGATCGCGGTGTCGGTGTAGAGGTATCCCGCGTAATGCGTGGTGATCGGGCTGGACTGCACCATGCCGAATGGCGCGGAAGCGCCCGGGAAGGTGTTGCCTTCGTCCTGCGTGCCGATGAACGTGTTGACCGCGTCCAGCGGATCTGCCGGACGTGCCTCCGCCGCGACCGGTGTCAGCCCGGCCGCGGTGACAGCGAGCGCGATCGCACTCGCCAGAACCCTGCTCCTCATGAGACTCCTCTGGGAAATGTCCGTGAGGGGAACCCTGAGGGACTCTGAGTCCCTCAGGGTTCCCCTCACGGAAGGTCAGCCCGCGGCGATGGCGAACACGTGCAGGTCGCCGCCGCTGACGCCGCTCGGCAGCGTCACGCTCGCGACGGTCTTGCCCGCGTCCAGCGTGATCGGCGCGGTGGCGAACACCATCGTGCGGATCTGCTGCGGGTCGCCGCCCGCGGAGTTGCGGTACGGCGTGGACAGGACGATCCGGTTGCCGAACGCCGGCTGCGCTCCGCCGCCGCCGAGGGTCCAGTCGGAGAATCCGATGGCAGCGGTGGACTTGCTGCCGTCGGTGTAGGTGACGGTGAGCGTGCCCTGCGCGTTGCCGTTGCTGGCGGCGCCGAGCAGCGCGAGCCGTCCCGAGCCGGACACGTTAATCGTCTGGCCTGCCGCGACCACGTTGTCCGGGTCGCCGACCGGGTACGACGGCCAGGTGAAGTTCAGCCCGTCGCTCGACACCGTGCCGCCCGGCTTCGCCCCGGCCTTGGCCAGCGCGTCTGCGGAGTAGCTCCAACCGCCGCCGTCGAAGTTGCCCGCCGCCGAGTTCGCGTCCGGCGACAGACCGGTGTTGTTCACGGTGGCCAGCCAGCTGTTCGGCTTCGCCACCAGGACGGTCAGCACCGCTTGGACGTCAGCGAGGCCCGGCGAGGAGAAGGTGACCGGGATCCGGCGCGGACCGTCGGAGGTGCCCGCCGGAACGCTCACCGTCACGTCCGCGCGGCCCTTGCCCGCCGCTGGGACCTGGACGGAACCGGTCGCGGGCGTCAGCGTGATGCCGTCCGCGCTGCCCGCCGAGTAGGTCCAGGTCCTCGCGGTGCCGGAGAGATCCTGTACGCCCACCGAGGCGGTCGAGGTCGTGCCGGCGGGCACCACCGCGCGTGCCGGGTCCACAAAGGACAGGCTCGGCTTCTCCTGTTCGCGGAACGACGGCGGCGCGTCAGCCGGAGCGGAGCCCCACGCGGTCGCGGTCGTCGAGCGGGTGAAGTCCAGCTTGCCGCCTTGCGAGAGCAGCCCTTCCGACAGCCACGCCTTGCTGGCCGCGCTGCCGTTCACCTTCAGGCCGGCGGTGTACTCGCCGGTGCCGGGAGCGTTGACGGTGATCTTCTTGCCCGCCCCGGTCGTCACCTCGGCGTGCGCGAAGCGCGGCGTGGTGAGCACGGTTTCGGCGCGGCCCGGGATCTCCGGGTAGACGCCGAGCGCGGACCAGACGTACCAGGACGACATCTGCCCGAGGTCGTCGTTGCCGATCAGGCCTTCCGGACGTGGGTTGTACAGCTCGTCCATCGCCCGGCGCACGATGTTCTGCGTCTTCGCCGGGGCACCGGCGAACGAGTACACGTACGGCGCGTTCGAGTTCGGCTCGTTGCCCAGGAACGCGTACGGTTCATGGGTTCCGGCGTTCAGCTTCGTGAAGAAAGTGTCCAAACGCGACTGCGTGGCGGTGTTGCCGCCGAACGCGGTCACGAGACCGGCGAGGTCGTACGGGACCATCCAGTCGTACTGCGCGCCGTTGCCCTCGACCCAGCCCTGCGAGCTGGCCGGGTCGTAGTTCGCGGAGAACGAACCGTCCGAGTTGCGCGGCTGCAGGTGGCCGCTGCCCGGGTTGTAGAGGTTCTGCCAGTACTGCGCGCGCTTCATGAACGTCGTGTACGTGGCGCTGTCGCCGAGCCGCTTCGCGAACTGGGCGATGGCGAAGTCCGCGCTCGTGTACTCCAGGGTGTCGGCCGCCGCGCCGGGCACGTAGCCGAGCCGCTGGTAGTCCTGCAGGCCCGGACGCTCGACGTACCCTTGCGTCGGCTGCGTCGCGCCCTTGATCATGAGCAGCAACGCTTTCTGCGCGTCGAAGTCACGCGCGCCGAACGCGTAGGCGCTGGAAACGATGATGTGGTACGGATCCCCGTTCATCACGCCGGTGTAGTCGTTCGCCACCGTCCAGCGGTCCCACGAACCGCCTTGTTCGGCGAAGGCCATCATCGAGCGCACGAGGTCCGAGGTCTGCTTCGGCGCGATCGTGGCCAGCAGCGGGACCTCGGAACGGTAGATGTCCCAGCCGGAGATGTTCGTGTACATCGCGTGGCCGCGTTCGGCCTGGTGGATCCGGCCGTCGAAGCCCGGGTACCGGCCGTCCACATCGGAGAAGACGTTCGGCTGGATCAGCGAGTGGTACAGCGAGGTGTAGAACGTCGTGGTGTCGGCGTCGCTGCCGCCGCTGACCTGGATCTTGCCGAGCTGGTCGTTCCACGCCTGCCGCGCGGACGCGGCCACCGCGTCGAACGACTTCGTGCCGTTGTTCTCCGCTTTCAGGTTCGCCTTCGCCCCGTCGACGGACACAAAGGACAGTCCAACCTGGACGTTGACCTGCGCGCCGTTGAGGTTGGGGAACGTCACGTACCCGCCGCTGCCCGGTCCGCTGACCGTGGTGTCCTGCGGTTTCGCCGCGGCCGGACGCGCCAGCGACGCGCCGATCCCGTTGGGCTGCGCGACCTTCGCCTTCGCGCCGCCGGTCTCCGCGGTCTTGCCCGGCGTCACCGCGCCGTTCTTCCACGTCCCGACGGATTCGAACGGGGTGTCGAACTTCGCCGAGAAGTAGACCCGGTACGAATCCTTCGCGCCGCAGAACCGGCCGCTGGTCGCCCAGCCGCTGATGGTGTCCTTGCCGATGCTGATCGACGCGTCGTCCGTGCCGTTGACCGAGCCGGAAGTGTTGACCAGCAACGTCGACGCCGCGCCCGCCGGGTAGGTGAACCGGCCGGAACCGGTGCGCTGGGTCGCGCTCAGTTCGACTTTCGCGCCGTTGTCGAGGGCGACGTCGTACGCGCCCGCGGTCGCGTGCTCGTTCTGGTGCGAGAAGGTCGAGGTGTAGTGGCCCGGATCGGTCGCGGGCGACGTGCTGATCTCGCCGACGTACGGCATGAACGGCAGGTCCTGGTACGTGGTGCAGCCCGCGCCGGAAAGGTGCGTGAGACTGAACCCGGTGATCGTGTTGTCGTCGTAGAAATAGCCGCCCGGCTGGGATTTCTTCGTGTCCGGGCTCCACTGCACCATCCCGAACGGGACCACCGCGCCGGGGAAGGTGTTGCCCGCGCCGCCGCCGGTTCCGTGGTCCGCGCCGCCGGGGCGGGTGCCGACGAACGGGTTCACCCACTTCGCCAGGTCAGCGGCTTTCGCGGAATCCGCCTGTGCGGGATCGGCCAGTGCGGGGGCGGCGGGTGCTGCCGCCGCCACGACCGCGGAAGTCAGGAAGATCAGTCCGGCTCTCCAGCGCGCTCGCGCCATCGCCATCGCCTCTCCAGTTGTCCGGCGCGAACCCGCCGCCACCGACCTCGAGGCATCGATGACAACCTTGTCGCGCACCGTCGATGCGGGCTACCTTCGGCAATGGCTCACCGGATCGTCAAGACCATGGTGAGAGCCTGTCCGATTCGAGACAACGATGTCCACCATCCGCACCAGCGGATTCGGCGAAGCGGGCAGCGCGAAGCGGCAAGCATTGACAGCGAGCAGCCGCATGGTGTCCAATCCCCGGCATTATGACAACGTTGTCTCACTCGGGCCGGGACGCGGACGGGCTTCCCCGCCCCGCCAGCAGGCGGGCCACGATGAGCGATGTGGCCCGGCTGGCCGGCGTCAGCATCAAAACGGTGTCGCGGGTCGTCAACGACGAGCCCGCGGTGCATCCGGACACCGCCGAGCGCGTGGTGGCCGCGATCGAACAGCTGGGGTTCCGCCGGAACCTCGGCGCGCGCAACCTGCGCCGCGGCTCGACCACCGGCACCATCGGCCTGGTCGTCGAGGACGTCGGCAACCCCTTCTACTCCGAGCTGAACCGCGCGGTGGAACGGATCGCGACGTCGTTCGGCAGACACGTGCTGACCGGGTCGTCCGGCGAGAACTCCGACCGCGAACGCGAACTGTCGCTGGAATTCTGCGCCCGGCGCGTGGACGGGCTGCTGATCGTGCCCGCCGGGCTGCAGCACGGCTATCTCGTGCCGGAAATGCGCGCGGGCACGCCGGTGGTGTTCCTCGACCGGCCGGCCGGCGACATCGTGGCCGACACCGTGCTGGTCGACAACCTCGGCGGCACCATCGAGGCGGTTGGCCACCTCGTGCGGCACGGCCACCGCCGGATCGCGTTCCTCGGCGACAGCCCGGACATCTTCACCGCCGCCGAACGCCTCCGCGGGTTCCGGGAAGGCTGTGTGCGCAACGGGATCTCCTACGACGAGAGCCTCGTGGCGATGCAGACGCCGACGCCGGAAACCGTGGGACAGGCCGTGCGCAAGCTGATCGGCGGGCCGAACCCGGCCACCGCCGTGATCGCCGGCAACAACCGGGTCGCGGTGCACCTGCTGCGCGCGCTCGCGCACGCCGAACGCCGGCCCGCGCTGGTGAGCTTCGACGATTTCGAACTGGCGGATCTGCTCGACCCGCCGGTCACCGTGATCGCCCACGACGTCAGCGCCCTCGGGCACGCAGCGGCCGAGCTGCTGTTCGCCCGCATCCAGGGCGACCAGTCCGCCCCGAGAAAGGTAGTTCTGCCCGTGCACCTAGTCGCCCGCGGTTCCGGTGAGGCCGCCCTGTGACCCAGCATCTCGAGCCGGTCGCGCTCCCGGCCAACCAGCCGCCGCAGTTCTACCGGGGCGGCGACGCGATCGCCGCCCTGCGCGGGGCCAGCGGCACCGACTCGAAATTCGGGCCGGAGGACTGGGTCGGTTCCGTCACGACCATGTTCGGCCAGGAGACCCACGGTCTCACCAAGCTGCCCAGCGGGATCTGGCTGCGCGACGCGATCCGCGCGGACGCCGAGGCGTGGCTGGGCGCGGCGCACGTCGCCAAGCTCGGCGATTCGACCGGACTGCTGGTCAAGCTGCTCGACGCCGGACAGCGGCTTCCGGTGCACTTCCACCCGTCGGATTCCTTCGCCCGCAAGCACTTCGACTCGCATTTCGGCAAGACCGAGGCGTGGATCGTGGTCGGCACCTACGGTGACGATCCGCGCGTGTACCCGGGTTTCCGGGAGACGCTGAGCAAGGACACTGTCGCCGAATGGACGCGCGAACAGGACGCGCCGAGCATGCTGGGCGCGCTCAACAGCATCCCGGTGCAGGCGGGCGACACGGTCTACATCCCGGCCGGGCTGCCGCACGCGATCGGCGAGGGCGTGTTCGTGGTCGAACTGCAGCAGCCGACGGACTTCTCGCTGACCCTGGAATGGCGTGATTTCCTCGCCTCGCCGGAAAAGGGCCACCTCGGGATCGGTTTCGACACCGCGATCGAAACGCTCGACACCTCGGGCTGGGACGACGACCGGCTCAAGACGATCGTGAAGCACACCTCCGGCGACGAAGCGACCACAGTGGACTTGCTCGCGCCGGACTCGGCGGAGTTCTTCCGCGCCGACCGCGTTCAGTTGTCCGGCAACGCTTTCTCGCTCGATCCGTCGTTCAGCGTGCTCGTCGCGCTCGACGGAGAGGGCACCCTGCGCACTGAGAACGGCGGCGAGTTCCGAGTGGCCAAGGGCGACACCTACGCGGTGCCGTTCTCCGCGGGCCAGACCGAACTGTCCGGCTCGCTCACCGTCATCCGCTGCCGTCCGCCCGCCCCGGAAAGGAGTTAGCGCCGATGAGCGAGATCCTGCTCGACGCGGTGGACCTGACCAAGCACTACGGATCGGTGGAAGCCTTGCGCGGCGCGTCTTTCCAGGCGCGCGCGGGCGAGGTGACCGCACTGATCGGCGACAACGGCGCGGGCAAGTCCACGCTCGTGAAGTGCCTGTCCGGGGCCGAACAGCCGACGTCGGGCCGGATCTTGCTCGACGGGAAAGAGGTCCACCTCGACTCTCCGGTGGCCGCGCGCCGCGCCGGGATCGAGACCGTGTACCAGGATCTCGCCGTCGCACCGGACCTCGATCCGGCGGCGAACCTGTTCCTCGGCCGGGAAATCCCGCGCAAGGGCATCCTGGGCAAGCTCGGCATGCTGGACAAGGCGGAGATGCGCCGCCAGGCGGTGGTCGAGTTCGAAAAGCTCGGCGTCAAGCTGCAGAGCACCGAGGTGTCGATCGGCTCGTTGTCCGGCGGGCAGCGGCAAAGCGTCGCGGTGGCGCGATCGGTGGCGTGGGCGTCGAAGGTCGTGTTCATGGACGAGCCGACCGCGGCGCTGGGCGTGCGGCAGCGCGGACGCGTGCTGGACGTGATCAAGAAAGTCCGGGACAAGGGCATCGCGGTGGTGCTGATCAGCCACAACATGCCCGAGGTGCTTTCGGTTTCGGACCGGATCGAGGTGCTGCTGCAGGGCAGGCGCGTCGCCCGGTTCGCCGGGGCGGACACGAAACTCGAAGACTTGGTCGCGGCGATGACCGGGGCGCTGGTCCAGGAGGAGGCGGCATGAGCGCCCCGGCGAAGGACATCCAGACCACTGTGGACGGCGAGTTCGTCAAGCCGCCGCTGGGCAAACGGCTCGTCGGGGCGAACACGTTCTGGATCTCGCTGGTGCTGGTCGCGTTGATCGTGGTCTTCACCGTACTCGCCCCGGGCCAGTTCGCGACGGTGTTCACCTTCCAGATGCTCCTGAACGAAACGTCTGTGCTGCTGGTGCTTTCGGTCGGCATGACGTTCGTGATCATCACCTCCGGCATCGACCTGTCCGTCGGTTCGGTGCTGATCTTCGCGGGCATGGTCGCGGGCAAAACGATGGAAGCGCTCAGCGGCGGCAACGCCTCCCAGGCCGGATGGGGCGTGATCACGGCCGGGCTCGTCGCCGCGGTGCTCGCGGGCACGCTCTGGGGCTTGATCAACGGATTCCTCATCGCGGTGGCGGGCATCCCGCCGTTGATCGTCACGCTCGGCACGATGGGCGCGGCGCTCGGCGTGGCCTATCTGCTCAACAACGGGTCGGACGTGAACAGCATGCCCGCCGAACTGAACAGGGTGCTCGGATACGGCACGTCGTTCGGCGGGATCCCGAACCTCGTGCTGGTGGCCGTGGCGATCACGCTGATCGGCGCGTGGCTGCTGCACACCACGAGGTTCGGCCGCTACACGTTCGCCGTCGGCTCGAACGCGGAGGCGGCGCGGCGGTCGGGCATCGGCGTGACCGCGCACCTGCTCAAGGTGTACCTGCTCACCGGTTTCCTCGCGGGGCTCGCGGGGTTCCTGTCGCTGGCGTTCTACACGTCGACCACGATCTCGGCGCACGCCACCGACAACCTCAACTCCATCTCCGCGACGGTGATGGGCGGCACGAGCCTCTTCGGCGGCGTCGGTTCGATGCTCGGCACGGTGATCGGGGTGTTCATCCCCGCCGTGCTGAAGAAGGGCTTCAACATCACGCACGTGCAGGACTACTGGCAGCAGATCGCGGTCGGCGCGGTCCTCATCGCGGCGGTGTGGTTCGACCAGCGCCAGCGCCGCAAGCGCAACTCCCGCTGAATCGGTCCCCGAGTACAAAGAGGTGCTTACGATGAAATTCAGCACAACCGTCCTCGCCGCGGGAACGCTCGCCTCCGCGGTGATGCTGGTGACCGCGTGCGGTACCGGCCAGATCGGGCAGAGCGGGTCCGGGTCCGCCGCCAACTCCGCGAACAGCAAGAAGCTGGCGCTGGTACCGGGGGTGCAAGCGGAGCCGTTCTACATCTCGATGCAGTGCGGCGCGCAGGAAGAAGCGAAGAAGCTCGGCTACGAACTGACCGTGCAGGCACCGCAGAAGTTCGACGCCACCATGCAGACGTCCATCGTCAACTCGCTGGGCTCCAACCCGCCTGCCGCGCTGCTGGTCGCCCCGACCGACGACCAGGCGATGCTGGCGCCGATCCAGCAGGTGAAGAACCGCGGCGCGAAGATCGTCGAGGTCGACACTTCGCTCAAGGACAAGAGCGTCGCGGTGTCGTCGGTTTCCTCGGACAACGCCGAGGGCGGCAAACTGGCCGCGCAGACCATGGCGAAGCTCGTCGGCGACAAGCCGGGTTCGGTGCTGATCCTCGACACCATCGCGGGCACCTCCACTACCGCGGCCCGCGCGAAGGGCTTCGAGGACGAGCTGAAGAACCATCCGAACCTCAAGTCGGTCGGCATCCAGTTCACCCAGAACGAACCGGAGCAGGCCGCGTCGAAGGTGACCGCTGCGCTCGTCTCGACGCCCGACCTCGTCGGCATCTTCGCCACCAACCTCAACACCGGCGAGGGCGCGGCGACCGGGCTGCGCAACGCGGGCAAGATCGGCAAGGTCAACCTGGTCGGCTTCGACGCCAGCCCGTCCGAAGTGGACGGTCTCAAGAAGGGCGAGTACCAGGCGCTCATCGCGCAGGACCCGGCGCAGATCGGCACGAAGGGCGTCGACCAGGCGGTGGCCGCGCTCGAGGGCAAGCCGACCGAACGGGACCTGACCGCGCAGCTGCACTCGATCACCAAGGACGACCTGGACGCGAACTCGAAGTACTTCTACAAGCAGAGCTGCTGACCTCTGGCCTGAGCGAAGGGGACTTTCCGCACGGAAGTCCCCTTCGCCATGTTACGGGCTAGTATCTACTCCCCCAGGAGTCTGAGGGAGGGGTCGTCGATGACCGAGAGTGCCCGGCTGCCGTGGCGCTCCCGCCCGGACGCTGTCGGCGTGCTCGGCGCGGCGCGTAAAGTCTCCGACGACCTGAAAGACGGCCTTTCCGGAGTCCGCGCCCGACGCGCCGCCCACGGCCTGCGCCGGTTGTTCGACGTGGCCGGGCTGGGGCTCTCCGACCTGTCCGGCACCTTGCTGTGGTCTGGCCGCCCCGGCGCCGACGACGCGGTCTCCCAGATCCTGGACGACGTGCTGCATCGGGAAGAGCCGATCACCGTGCGGGGCGTGACCGCGGTTCCGCTGCACGTCCACGACGAGCTGGCCGGCGCGTTGCTGCTGGTCGGCGAGGTTTCCAGCGCGGTGACCCGGCAAGCCGCGGACCTGGTCGTGCAGTCTCTGGAGCGAGGTCGGCTCGAAGCGTCGGCGGACCAGGCCGCGCAAGCCGAACTCCGAGCGTTGCGCGCGGAGATGTCGCCGCATTTCGTCTACAACGCGCTCACCGTGATCGCCTCGTTCGTCCGGTCGGAACCGGACCGCGCCCGCGACCTGATGCTCGATTTCGCCGACTACACCCGCTACAGCCTGTCGAGGCACGG
This sequence comes from Amycolatopsis sp. AA4, assembly GCF_002796545.1. GTDB lineage: Bacteria > Actinomycetota > Actinomycetes > Mycobacteriales > Pseudonocardiaceae > Amycolatopsis. The sequence continues at coordinate 1,331,503 of NZ_CP024894.1, read as the reverse complement.
CGAGTACACCGTCGTCGCCGAGGAGTTCCGCGCGGTGGAAACGTATCTCGCGCTGCAGCGCGCGGTGCTGGGCGAAAGACTCAAGGTGCAGGTGCGGGTCGCTCCGGAAGTGCTTGCGGTGGCGGTGCCGTACCTGGTACTCGAACCCCTCGTGGAGAACGCGATCCGGCACGGCATCGAGCCGCGGTCGGGCACCGGGCTCGTCCAGGTGCACGGACAGGCGGAAGGGAACGACTGCGTGATCAGCGTCGAGGACGACGGGGTCGGCATGGAGCCCGAGCGCGCCGCGGCCATCCTCGCCGGCAGCGGCGACGGCACCGGGCTCGGACTGGCCAATGTGGACAGACGATTGCGCACCGTGTACGGGGCCTGGTACGGCCTGACCGTGGAAACCGCGGTGGGCGAAGGCACCCGGGTCGTGCTGCGCGTGCCGCGGTTCCAGCCGGGGGTGCTGCCGTGAGCGGGTTGCGGGTGCTGGCGGTCGACGATCTCGCGCCGGCCTTGGACGAGCTGTGCCGGATGCTGCGGGAAGCCCCGGAAGTCGGCGAGGTCGTCGGCGCGAGCGATGCGTTGAAGGCGCTGAAACTGTTGCAGGCAGACCGTTTCGACGCGGTCTTCCTCGACATCTCCATGCCCGGTTTGGACGGGCTGGAACTCGCCTCGCTGCTGGCGAAACTGTCCGAACCGCCGGTGATCGTGTTCGTCACCGCGCACGACGGGCACGCGGTGACCGCGTACGGCATCGGCGCGGTGGATTACCTGCTCAAACCGGTGCGCACGGAACGGCTTGCCGCCGCGCTGGCGAAGGTGACCCGGCTGGTGCCGAGCGGTGTCCGGCGGTCCACGCCGGACGCGATGGCCGCGCTGCCGGTCGATTCCGGCGGCCGCACGCGGTACGTCCGCCGCGACGACGTGCTGTTCGCCGAAGCCAACGGCGATTACGTCCGGCTGCACACGCGAAACGGCGTGCATCCGGTACGAATGCCGATCTCGCGGCTCGAAGAATATTGGGAAGGCACCGGTTTTACCCGCGTGCACCGCGGATTCCTTCTCGCGGTGAGTGCGGTGCTGGAACTTCGCAGCGACACGACGGGCGGGTTGCTGGCGCACACCGAGGCCGGTGATGTGCCGGTGAGCCGACGGCATGCGCGCGACCTCAGGGACCGGCTGCTGGAGGCGGCGCAGCGTGGACAGCTCGGGAGTGCCCGGTGAGGGCTCGTGAGTGGCGGTGCCGGTTAGAACCGGCGCCAGCACTCACGAGGGTTGCGCGGGCCGTCCGATGAGCCGCACCAAACGCGTCGCCGTCACCAGTCCGCAGACGAGGCTCGCCCGGTCGCGGCGGCTCGAACGCGGACGCTGGCGGATGCCACGCCTGCGCGCGCCGGAAGCGGAACGCGCGGCGGTGCTGTACCGGATCCAGCGTCGCCGCGGGATCCCCGCGCTGGTGGCGATGTTCGTGCTCGTGCTGGGTTTGCCGGTGCTGTTCTCGCTCGCCCCGTCGCTCGACAGCGTGCGGCTGTGGGGAATTCCGCTGTCCTGGCTGCTGATCGCGGTCCTGCCGTACCCGGTGCTGGCCGGGCTCTCGTGGTGGCAGCTGCGCCGCGCGGAGAAGATCGAGGACGAGCGGTGACCCGAGTGCCCGCAGCGCCCCAATGTGGCATTGGGTGCATCCCACGCACCCAACGCCACATTCGCTGCATCCCACGCACCCAATGTGGCATTGGGGCGGGTCGGCCGAGCGTGGGCGGATAGATGGACATCGCGCTCGCGGTAGCCCCGGTCGTCCTCGTCACGCTGCTCATCGGCGTGCGCGGGGTCGCCGCCATGCGCACGACGTCCGACTTCCTGGTGGCCTCCCGGCGCATCTCGCCCTTCGTCAACTCCGCCGCGGTGTCCGGCGAATACCTCTCCGCGGCGTCGTTCCTGGGCGTGGCCGGGCTGATGGTGAAGGACGGCGTCGGCGCGCTCTGGTACCCGGTCGGCTTCACCGCGGGATACGTCGCGATGCTGGTGCTCGTCGCCGCGCCGATGCGCAGATCCGGCGCGCTCACCGTCCCCGACTTCGCCGAAGCGCGGCTCGCCTCCCCCGCGCTGCGCCGCCTCGCCGCGGTGGTCGTGCTGGTGATCGGGACCATCTACGTAGTCCCGCAATTCCGTACCGCCGGGCTGGTGCTCACCGCGGTCGGCGGGACCCCGTACTGGGTCGGCGTGGTCATCGCGGGCACCGCGGTCAGCGTCACGCTCGCGCTCGGCGGGATGCGCGCCGCGACGTACGTCCAGGCGTTCCAGTTCTTCCTGAAACTCCTGCTGTTCCTCGTCCCCGCACTGTGGCTGGTGCTCCAGATCGGCGCGGAAACCCGCGACGCGAGCCTCACTCCGGTCGAGTTCACCCGCTTCTCGCACGCCACCCCAGTGCAGTTCGACCACGACGTCACCCTCACCTTCCGCGAACCCACCGCGATCGAGGGTCGCGGCACGCTGCCACCCGGAGAGCTGGTGGTGCACAAGGGAGAACAGCTCATCTTCGCCGCCGGGGCACAGGTTCCCGGCGTCAGCGGAGAGGTCGCGCTCGGCGGGCCGGACTGGCAGCGTCCGCTGCTGGAAATCGACAAGGGCTACCCGCTGCTCGGCACCTGGGCGGTGCTCATCGCGACCGTCCTCGGCACGATGGGCCTGCCGCACGTCCTGATGCGCTTCCACACCAGCCCGGACGGCCGCGCCGCGCGCCGCACCGCCGCGATTACCGTGGCGCTGCTCGGAGTCTTCTACCTTTTCCCCGGCATCTACGGCGTCCTCGGCCGGGTTCTCGTGCCGCAGCTGTATTTGTCCGGCAACACCGACACCGTGGTCGTCGCGCTTCCCGCGCAGGTCGACCACGGCTGGGCCGGGCAGTTGTTCACCGCTTTGCTGACCGCGGGCGCGTTCGCCGCGTTCCTGGCGACGTCGCTGGGGTTGCTGCTGGTGATGTCCGGCGCGCTCGCCTACGACCTGATGCCCGGCGGCCTGCGCCGGCTGCGGGTGACCGTCGTGTTCGCCGCGATCGCGATGGTGCTGCTCGCGCTGCCGTCCGCGCGGCTCGACGCCGGGGTGCTGGTGACGTGGGGGTTCACCGTCGCCGCGTCGACGTTCTGCCCGCTGCTCGTGCTCGGCATCTGGTGGCAGCGGCTCACCGCGGCGGGCGCGATCGCCGGGGTGCTCACCGGGCTGGCCGCCTCGTCCGGGTCGATCCTGTTCGCGCTGGCCGGACCCGCGACGCACGGCTGGGTGGCGATCTTGGTCTCGCAACCGGCACCCTGGTCGGTACCGCTCGCGTTCGGCGTGATGATCACGGTGTCACTGCGCGGGCGCCCACCGTCCTGGGCCGGGGCCGCGATGGTGCGGTTGCATCTCGACGAACGCCCTTCGTCCGCTTCCGGGGACCGTTCGTCAACCGTTCGTCGTGCGGCGAGGCGTTTGAGCCGCTGACGGTTCCGTCCGCCCGGCGTCCTCCCTACTGTGTCGCGGACCACATCCGCAGCGTCGCACAAGGGAGTTCCCATGAGCGCAGGCGACCCGTCCGGCGCGCCGCCGGACCCGACCTGGGAGCAGGTGCACGACAGCGCCGAGTTCCGCCAACTCCGCGGCCGGCTCCGCCGGTTCGTGTTCCCGATGGCCGGACTGTTCCTCGCCTGGTACCTGCTCTACGTCCTGCTCGCCGACTACGCGCACGGCTTCATGAGCACGAAGATCGTCGGCAACTTCACTGTCGGCCTCCTCTTCGGGCTGCTGCAGTTCGTGTCCACGTTCCTGATCACGTGGCTGTACGTGCGCTACGCCAACAAGAACCTCGACCCGCTGGCCGAGCGGATCAAGGACGACATCGAGAACCCCGCGAAGGAGGGCGCGTGAAGACTCTCGCCGCGAGCGTCGAGGGCAGCAACCCGGCGCTCAACATCACGATCTTCGCGCTGTTCGTGGTCATCACCCTGGTGATCGTGTTCCGCGCCAGCCGCAACACGAAGACCGCGTCCGACTACTACGCGGCCGGCCGCGCGTTCACCGGTCCGCAGAACGGCATCGCGATCTCCGGCGACTACCTGTCGGCGGCGTCGTTCCTCGGCATCGCCGGCGCCATCGCGGTGTACGGCTACGACGGGTTCCTGTACTCGATCGGCTTCCTGGTGGCGTGGCTGGTCGCGCTGCTGCTGGTGGCGGAACTGCTGCGCAACACCGGCAAGTTCACCATGGGCGACGTGCTCGCGTTCCGGATGAAGCAGCGTCCGGTGCGCGCGGCGGCGGCGATTTCGACGCTCGTGGTGTCGTTCTTCTACCTGCTGGCGCAGATGGCCGGCGCGGGCGGCCTCGTCGCGCTGCTGCTGGGCATCGAGGGCAAGGCCGCGCAGTCGCTGGTGATCGCGGTGGTCGGCGTGATCATGATCGCCTACGTCCTCATCGGCGGCATGAAGGGCACCACCTGGGTCCAGATCATCAAGGCGGCGCTGCTGATCGTCGGCGCGCTGGCGATGACGCTGTGGGTGCTCGGCAAGTACGGCTTCAACTTCTCCTCGCTGCTGCAGGGCGCGGTCGACAAGGCGGGCAAGGCCGGCGAGGCGCTGCTCGGGCCGGGCAAGCAGTACGGCAAGGACGGCACGACGAAGCTGGACTTCTTCTCGCTTGGCATCGCGCTGGTGCTGGGCACCGCGGGCCTGCCGCACGTGCTGATGCGCTTCTACACCGTGCCGACCGCGCGCGAGGCGCGTCGTTCGGTCGTGTGGGCGATCGTGCTGATCGGCGTGTTCTACCTGTTCACGCTGGTGCTCGGCTACGGCGCGGGCGCGCTGGTCGGTCCGGACGCGATCAAGAAGGCGCCCGGCGGCGTGAACTCCGCGGCCCCGTTGCTGGCGCTGAACCTCGGCGGCCCGGTGCTGCTGGGGCTGATCTCGGCGATCGCGTTCGCCACGATCCTCGCCGTGGTCGCGGGTCTGACGATCACCGCGTCCGCCTCGTTCGCGCACGACGTCTACGCGAACGTGCTGAAGAAGGGCAAGGCCAACACCGGTTCGGAGGTGCGCGTCGCGCGGATCACCGCCGTGGTGATCGGCATCGTCGCGATTCTCGGCGGCATTCTCGCGAACGGGCAGAACGTCGCGTTCCTGGTGGCGCTGGCCTTCGCGGTGGCGGCTTCGGCGAACCTGCCGACGATTCTGTACTCGCTGTTCTGGAAACGGTTCAACACCCAGGGCGCGCTGTGGAGCATTTACGGCGGGCTGATCGTGACGATCGTGCTCATCGTGTTCTCGCCCGCCGTTTCCGGGAAGCCGGTCGACCCGAAGACGGGCAAGAGCGCGTCGATGCTGCAGGGCGTCGACTTCCACTGGTTCCCGCTCGACAACCCGGGTCTGGTGTCGATCCCGATCGCGTTCATCCTGGGCTGGCTGGGCACGATCCTGTCGAAGGAACACGACCCGGCGAAGTTCGCCGAAATGGAAGTACGGGCGCTGACCGGTGCGGGCGCGGAAAAGGCCGTGCAGCACTGAGTTTCGCCCTTAAGGAAACCGCTGGGTGCCGCTTTTGCCGCGGCACCCAGCGGTTTTTCAATACGGCAGCTTCCCCTGTGCGATCTCGCCCAGCGTGCCCTCCAGCACGCCGCGCAGATACCGCCACAATCCCGCACCGAGCGAAATCCGGGCTACCCCCAGTTCGGCTAGCCCGGCCAGTCCCGGACCGCCGGGAAGCGCCGAAGCGTTGACCGGACCGCCCACCCGACGGACGAACTCGGCCAGCACCTCCGACGAACGCACGAGAATCGGGTACACACAGTCGGCCCCGGCTTCGAGATACGCCCGCCCGCGCGCGACGGCGTCGTCGAGCACCGCCTGCTCGTCCGGTGCCCCGAGGAACGAATCCACGCGCGCGTTGACCACGAGCCCGTCGCCGGCCGCCCGGCGCAACCCGGCGAGCCACTCCGCCTGCTCCGCTGCCGGTCGCTGACCGCCCTTCCCGTGGTCGGTGTCCTCGATATTGCAGCCAACTGCACCGATCTCTTGCAGCCGGGCGGCAAGTTCTGCCGGGGCCAGGCCGTATCCAGCCTCGGCGTCCACCGTCACCGGCACCGACACGGCGTCCACGATCCGCTTGGCCGCCGCGAGCATCTCGTCCGCCGACGCGCCCTCGTGGTCGGCGTGCCCGAGCGCCGCCGCGACCGCCGCGGAACTCGTTGCCACCACCGGGAATCCCGCCGCTTCCACCGCCTTGGCGGTATCCGCGTCCCAAGCGTTCGGCAGAATCAACGGCTTCCCCGGGACGTGCAGCGCCCGCAACTCCTCGGCACTCACGCCGCACGCTCCGGCAACTCGGCGTGACTCGCGACCATGAGCCGGTTCCAGGTGTTGATGGCGACGACGCACCACGCCAGCGCGCGGTACTGGTCCTCGGTGAACACACGGACCGCCTCGGCGTAGACGTCTTCGGGGACGTCCCGGTGGTCCGAGATCAGGGTCATCGCCTCGGTGTAGGCGAGCGCGGCGCGTTCCTGCTCGGTGAACAGTTCGGTCTCGCGCCAGCCTTCGAGCACGTAAAGCCGCCGCGGCGATTCCCCGGCCTCGACGGCCAGCGCCGCGTGCATGTCGAGGCAGTAGGCGCATCCGTTGATCTGCGACGCGCGGACCTTGACCAGTTCGATGAGCTTCTTGTCGAGCCCCGCGTTCGCGCTGGCCTTCTTCACCTCGCCCTGCAGGTGGGACATCGCTTGATACAACCCGCCCGTGGCGAGCGCGATTCGCTTCGTCATGCCGCTTACGCTAATCGCGAGTGGCCTAGCCGGGTGGTCCAGTTCGGAGTGGGTGCCGTGGGCCAGTCAGGCCCGTGGCCGCGCGTTGCGGAGCCGGATCCCGCTGAACCCCGCCGTGCTCGCGGTCACCGCGTCCCAGAACGGCCAGAGGTTCGGAAGCACCCGCAGCTGAATCCCCGCCTCCTCGTGCAGGCGCAGGAGATCGCCGACCGGTTCGGCGGGCCCGAGCGGCACGACCGGCTCGGTGGCGACGCAGGCGTGCTCGCCGAACGGACGGAAACTGGTGGAGGGAAGCCGGTAGGCGAACAATTTCGCCGTCCGGAGCGCGTCCAGCCAGCGGTATTCGACGGCGTGGACCCGATCGTCGCCGCCGAGGATCCGTTCCCGGTCGTCCTCCGTGGTCCGCGGCGTGGCCCACGCCATGGCGCGCGGGCACTGCCGCGGGAACCAGTAGTCCGGACAGCGGTCGGCGTCGACCGCCCAGACGTACGGCTGCGGCTGCCGCGCGGTCGCCGCGACATGGGGCACGAACCGCGTGATCCCCGGATCCTCGGAAAAATGCAGTACCTGGCCAGGTTCGGGTCGCATCCGTCCGTTCTACTGCTCGGTCAGCGACCGCAGAACAGGCACAGCGGCAAAACCAGCTCCAGATCCGTCTTCCGCACCGGCTTGCCGTCCACCGGAGTCTTCCCCGGCGGGGTGTCCGCGTCCGGCTGGATGCCGCCCGCCGCGACGCGGTCCAGCGTGCGCAGTCCGGGCTCGCCGACCGTGCCGAAGACCGTGTAGTTCGGCAGCAGGCTGGAATCCCCGTACACCACGAAGAACTGCGAGCCGTTCGTGTCCGGTCCGGCGTTCGCCATCGCCAGCAGGCCGCGCGCGTACGTGCGGCGCTTGCCCGTCGGGTCGGACGGGGCGGGCGGGAGGGTCGTCGGGAGTTCGTCGCGGAACTTGTAGCCCGGACCGCCCTCGCCGGTGCCGGACGGGTCGCCGCACTGCAGGACCTTCAGCGTCGGGTACGCCGTGAGCCGGTGGCAGGTCGTCTGGTTGTAGAAGCCGTGGGCGGACAAGTGCAGGAAGCTCTGCACGGTGCACGGGGCCTGCGCGCGGTTGAGACGCAGCGGGAGCAAGCCCTGGTTGGAGAACACGGCGACGTCGACGCTGCCGTGGTCCGGCGTGTGCTTCGGGTCCCGCGGCAACGAAACCGGGCGCACCGCGGGATCGTCCGGAGTTTCCGTGTACCGACACGGCCCCGAGGTGACCTTCGGCGGCCCCGCCTCCGCCGCCGAAGCCGGGGCGGCCACCGCGACCAGCGACAACGCGGTCAGCACGGACACGAGCAGTCTTTTCATTCCGGTCCCCTCCCAGTGCACGGAGGATCGCAGTATAGGGACGGGGAACTGCCCGCGCTTCCGGCGAAAGTCGCATCCTGACCGGTTCCTGACACCCGCGTCCTACGGTGCGGTTTCATGATCACTTCCCTCCTCGCCGGACTGGTCGCCGGGCTGGTGGCCGTTCCCGCCGGTCCGGTGCAGCAGCCGCTCGCTTCCTCCGCCGCCGAACAGCAGGCGGTGTTCGCCTACTGGACCCCGCAACGCCTGGCCGCGCTGACCGAACCGGCGTCGCAGAACCCGCCGAAGAGCGGGCCCGACGGCGCGCCGTGGCCGGACCCGCTGCCGAAGACGGTCGGGCGGCTCTTCTACACCGACCACGGCGAGGACGCGAGCTGCACGGCGACCGTCGTCCGCAGCAAGAACCGCAGCACGATCGTCACGGCCGGGCATTGCGTCAACAACACCGATCTCCTCGGCGAGCACAACGCCTGGAACACGCACGTCATGTTCGTCCCCGGCTACCGCGACGGCCAAGCGCCGTACGGGAAGTTCGCCGCCCGGATCGGGGTCGTCGACCGCACCTGGCTCGCGAACGATCAGCAGAACGCGCAGAAATTCGACACCTACGACCAAGCCTTCGCGGTCCTCGGCCCGAACGAATCCGGCCAGCTGGTGCAGGACGCGGTCGGCGCGCAGCAGATCGGCTTCGACCGGCCCGGCGCGGCGAAGGTGACCCAGTTCGGCTACCCGCGGGCGGCGTCCGATCCAGCACGCCAGGGACTGCCGGAGTACACCGGGGCGAGGCTGGCGTATTGCACTGGCACCGCACGGCAGTGGACCGGCACGCCGACATATCCGGACTCTCCCGATCTGTGGGGCACGGCGTGCGTCATGGGCGGCGGTTCGAGCGGCGGTCCGCGACTGCGGGACTTCAACCCGGCAACTGGTTCAGGCACTGTCGTCGGGGACAACACCCATGCGGGATTCTTTGCCGCAGACGGGAAACCGTGCTCGCACGACGACGGCTGCACTCGGTACTTGGTGGGCCCGCAGTTCAGCAGCAAGGTGACCAAGCCGCTCTACGAAACCGCGCAGCGTTAGCCCTTCAGCTCCGCGATCAGCTCGTCCGCCGCCGCGAACGGGTCCAGTTCCCGGGCCACCACTCGCGCCGCCACCTCGCCCAACCGGTCGCCGTGCCGGAGGTCCGCCAGTTCCGCGTGCAGCCTCCGCAACGCGATCGCGGCGACCTCCTCCCGGGCGCGCGCGGCGCGGCGGCGGTCCAATTCCCCGTGGGCCACAAGCCATTCGTGGTGCGAGCGCAACGCCGACACCACCTCGTCGACGCCCTCGCCCTTCGCCGCCACCGTGCGGACGATCGGCTGTCGCCAGCTCGGCCCGCGCAGTTCGCGGCGGGCCAGGGCGATCATCTGCTTCAGGTCGTGCACCGTCGCGTCCGCCCCGTCGCGGTCGGCTTTGTTGACCACGAACACGTCCGCGATCTCCAGCACCCCGGCTTTCGCCGCCTGGATGCCGTCGCCCATTCCCGGGGCCAGCAGCACCACCGTGGTGTCCGCCAGCTTCACGACGTCCACTTCGGACTGTCCAACCCCGACAGTCTCGATCAGCACCACGTCGAACCCGGCGGCGTCCAGCACCCGAACCGCCTGCGGGGTCGCCCACGAAAGGCCGCCGAGATGTCCTCGTGTGGCCATCGAGCGGATGAACACGCCGGGATCGGTGGCGTGCTCGGTCATCCGGATCCGGTCGCCGAGCAAGGCGCCGCCGGAGAACGGCGACGACGGGTCGATCGCCAGCACCCCGACCCGCAAACCCTCGCCGCGCAAGGCGGTGAGCAGCGCGGACGTCGAGGTCGACTTGCCGACCCCGGGCGGGCCGGTGAGCCCGACGACGCGAGCGCGCCCGGTGTAGGGCGTCAAAGCGCGGGCGATGTCCGCCACGTGCGGCGAAGAGTCCTCAACAAGAGAAATGAGCCGGGCGACCGCGCGCGGTTGTCCTTCCCGCGCGCGGCCGACCAGCTCGTCGAGGTCCGGGCCGGCCAACTTACGCCGACGGAACGCGGATCAGCAGCGCGTCGCCCTGGCCGCCGCCACCGCACAGCGCGGCCGCGCCGAGACCGCCGCCGCGCCGGCGCAGTTCGTGCACCAGGTGCACGGCCAGCCGCGCGCCGGAAGCGCCGATCGGGTGGCCGAGCGCGATCGCGCCGCCGTTGACGTTCACCTTCGACTCGTCCAGCCCGAGCTTCTCGCTCGACACCAGGCCGACCGCGGCGAACGCCTCGTTGATCTCCACCAGGTCCAGATCCGACACGTCCAGCTTCGCCTTCTTCAGCGCGGCGCGGATCGCGTTCGACGGCTGCTCGTGCAGGCTCGCGTCCGGACCGGCGACGACGCCGTGCGCGCCGATCTCGGCCAGCGGCGTGATGCCCAGTTCAGCCGCCTTCTCCGGGCTGGCCACGATCACCGCGGCCGCGCCGTCGGAGATCTGCGACGCCGAACCGGCGGTGATGGTGCCGTCCGAGGCGAACGCCGGACGCAGCTTCGCGAGGCTTTCGCCGGTGGTGTCGGCCCGCACGCCCTCGTCGGTGGAGAACACGACCGGGTCGCCCTTGCGCTGCGGAATCGACACCGGCGCGATCTCCTCGCGGAAGAACCCGGCCTCGATCGCCGCGGCGGCGCGCTGGTGCGAACGCGCGGAGAACGCGTCCTGCTGCTCGCGGGTCACGCCGTAGCGGCTGTTGTACTTCTCCGTCGACGAGCCCATCGCGACCTGGTCGAACGCGCAGAACAGGCCGTCGTAGGCCATGTGGTCGACTAGCGTGGTGTCGCCGTACTTGAAGCCGGAGCGGGACTTCGGCAGCAGGTGCGGGGCCTGCGTCATCGACTCCTGGCCGCCCGCGACGACGAGGTCGAACTCGCCCGCTCGGATCAGCTGGTCGGCGAGCGCGATCGCGTCGAGGCCGGACAGGCAGACCTTGTTGATGGTCAGCGCCGGGACGTCCATCGGGATGCCCGCGGCGACCGCGGCCTGGCGCGCCGGGATCTGGCCCGCGCCGGCGGTGAGCACCTGGCCCATGATCGTGTACTGGACCTGGTCCGGGGAGACGCCGGCGCGTTCGAGCGCGGCCTTGATCGCGATCCCGCCCAGCTGGGCTCCCGAGAAGTCCTTCAACGAGCCGAGCAGTCGCCCGATCGGGGTACGGGCAGCGCCCAGGATCACGGAACCGGACACGACGTCCTCCAAAGCATCGGTGCACTGGCAGTGTTCCCACGATACGGCCTGCGCGGGCTTCGCGGCGCGTCTTGATGGAGCCAGTGTGAGGGGGCGCACGCGGGGTTCCGCGAGGCCCGCCGGGGCTTATCCTCCCCGGTATGGACACCGAGCCCAGCGCATCCGTGCTCAAGCCGTTCGTGACCGCGATCGACCACGTCGGCATCGCCGTGCCCGACCTCGACGCGGCCATCGCCTTCCACCGCGACCACTTCGGCCTGGAGGTCGCGCACGAGGAGGTGAACGACGAGCAGGGCGTGCGCGAGGCGATGCTGCGCGCCCCGGGTACCGCGGGCACCGAAACGATGATCCAGCTGCTCGCCCCGTCCCGAGACGATTCGACGATCGCCAAGTTCATCGGCCGCAACGGGCCGGGCCTGCAGCAGCTCGCACTGCGAGTGTCCGATGTGGACGCTGCCGCGGCGGCGTTGCGGGAGAAGGGGCTGCGGCTGCTGTACGACGCGGCCAAGCGCGGGACCTCGAACAGCCGGGTCAACTTCGTGCACCCGAAGGACGCGGGCGGGGTGCTGGTCGAGCTGGTGGAGCCCGCCGCCTCCGCACACTGACCGCCCAACACCGCCGAGGTCCGTGAAGGGCTCCTTGAGGGAGTCTGATTCCCTCAAGGAGCCCTTCACGGACGTCTGCGAGTCGTAGGACTAGTCGCGTTCGGGATAGGTAGGCGGCAGCGTCACACCGCCGAAGCGGGCGGCTTCCCCTTCGGCACCCGAGCCGACAACGCGTTCGCCACGAACGTCAGCTCGCCGTCGAACTCCGCGGGCCGGTCGTCCCCGGTGTGCCGGGCCGTCGCGTGCCGATGAGTAACAGCGCGCGCCAGAAGGCCGGACGCGTTGTCGATGTCCGCCCCGGCGAGCCGTCCGCCGGTCGCGGCCACGATCACCGATCGCATCAGCCGGACCAGGTGCTGGAAGCGTTCGGACAGCGCGTCGCGGACCACGTGGTGGGTGTCGGCCTCGCGCCACAGCAGATGCGACAGGCCGAGCGAACCGGCGAACCGGCGGTCGAGTTCGCCGACCAGTCTGCGCAGGGAACCCGCCAGGTCGCCGGGAACGACGACCGCGGCGGGTTCGATGCGTTCGTCCGGCAGCCGGTCGACCAACGCGGCCAGCAGGTCGGACTTGCGGCGGAAGTAATAGTGGACCAGGCCCTTCGGGACCCCGGCGCGCTCCGCGATGCGGGACGTCGGGGTCGCTTCGAAGCCGGACTCGGCGAACAGTTCCTCCGCCGCGCACAGGATCCGTTCCTTCGCCGAGTCGTCGGTCATCTCCGCCTTCCTCCCCTCCGCCACCCTCAACGGAGTGGCTTCGCCACGCTCTGCCAATCCGTCCTCGCGAGGCTCCGCTGCCCCGTCAGTGCTGGCCCGCCATCCGGTGGGCGGCGTTGGCCTCCGGCATCGCGGCCGCGCCGGCGATGATCGTCAGCGCACCGCCGACCCAGGACGTCCACGACGCCCCGTTGAATTCCGTATACCCCATCACCCACGGCGCGATGAACAGCAACGCGCCGAGGACGATCTGCACGCCCTCGCCGTAAACCATGCCTGGCGCCGCGAGCGACACCAGGCCGTCGATCGCGATCAGCGCGCCGAGGATCACCATCGTCCACACCATCGTGGTGTTCGTGCTCAGCCAAAGGGGTGAAAGAGCGGCGACAACACCAATCACGACCTCGGCCCAGTCGTAGGGCCGCGTCCAGGCGCGCGTCGAGACTTCACTCATTCGTGCTCACCTCCGCCGGAAAAGAGCCGTTCAGGGAGATTTCCCACTGCCGACTATGCGCCTTGACTGGCCAGCCGGTCAAGATTCGTGCGTCACACTTCGACTCGTGCGCGGGGGGTGTGTCTCGTACAGTGAGGCCCCCGGTTACCGACGAGTAATTTCGTCCTGTCGCGCCGCGACCGACCCCTGGAGGTTCCCGATGACGCACCTCGACGAGATCCAGCAGGCGATCCTCGAAGGCCGCCTCGACGCGATCGCCGAGCTGCCCGTGCCCGAGAGCTACCGGGGCGTCACCGTGCACGCCGACGAGGTCGACATGTTCGAAGGCCTCGAAAGCCGCGACAAGGACCCGCGCCGTTCGCTGCACGTGGACGAGGTCCCGACGCCGGAACTGGGTCCGGGCGAGGCGCTCGTCGCGGTGATGGCCAGCGCGATCAACTACAACACCGTCTGGACGTCGATCTTCGAGCCGATCCCGACGTTCAAGTTCCTCCGCAAGTACGGCAAGCTCTCGCCGCTGGCCAAGCGGCACGACCTGCCGTATCACGTGGTCGGTTCCGACCTGTCCGGCGTCGTGCTGCGCACCGGCGCGGGCGTGCACAACTGGAAGCCGGGCGACGAGGTCGTCGCGCACTGCCTGAACGTCGAGCTGGAAGGCCCGGACGGGCACAACGACACGATGCTCGACACCGAGCAGCGGATCTGGGGCTTCGAGACGAACTTCGGCGGGCTCGCCGAGATCGCGCTGGTCAAGGCGAACCAGCTGATGCCGAAGCCGGGGCACCTGACCTGGGAGGAAGCCGCCTCCCCCGGCCTGGTGAACTCGACCGCCTACCGGCAGCTGGTCTCGCGCAACGGCGCGGACATGAAGCAGGGCGACGTCGTGCTGATCTGGGGCGCGTCCGGCGGTCTCGGCTCGTACGCGACGCAGTACGCGCTCAACGGCGGCGCGATCCCGGTGTGCGTCGTGTCCAGCCCCGAAAAGGCCGAGATCTGCCGCAAGCTGGGCGCGGAGCTGATCATCGACCGCACCGCCGAGGGCTACCAGTTCTGGAAGAACGAGAACGAGCAGGACCCGAAGGAATGGCAGCGGTTCGGCGCGAAGATCCGCGAGCTGACCGGCGGCGAGGACCCGGACATCGTGTTCGAGCACCCGGGCCGCGAGACCTTCGGCGCGTCCGTCTACGCCGCGCGCAAGGGCGGCACCATCGTCACCTGTGCGTCCACCTCGGGGTACATGCACCAGTACGACAACCGGTACCTGTGGATGAACCTCAAGCGGATCATCGGCTCGCACTTCGCGAACTACCGCGAATCGTGGGAGGCCAACCGGCTGATCGCGAAGGGCCTCATCCACCCGACGCTGTCGAAGACGTACTCGCTGGAAGAAACCGGCCAGGCCGCCCTTGACGTGCACCGCAACGCGCACCAGGGCAAGGTCGGCGTGCTCGCGCTCGCTCCCGAGGAAGGACTCGGCGTGCGAGACGAGGAGCTGCGCGCGAAGCACCTCGACGGCATCAACGCGTTCCGCGGCGCGTGAGGGCGGACCACCTGCCTCTTCGGTCCGGCCGCTCGCCGCACGAGCGGCCGGACCCCGTGGGTGCTCACCCGTCCGTGACCGCGGAGCGACTACGGTGGTGTCATGAGTCTTGGCGATGAACGCGAACTCGTGCCGCTGGGAGCCGGCTTCGACGTAGCGAAGCGGGGGTACAGCCGGGCCCAGGTCGACGAGCACCTGGAACGGCTCGACGGCGACCTGAAGATGCTCACCGCCGACCGCGACGCCGCCATCGCCCAAGCCGGCGATCTGGCCCGGCAGCTGGAAGTCGCGCGCGGCGAGATCGCCGACCTCCGCGGTCAGGTGGACCGGCTCGCGCAGCCGCCGACGAGCGTCGAAGGCCTGTCCGAGCGCCTCCAGCGGATGCTGCGGCTGGCGCAGGACGAGGCCGCGGACACCCGCGCCCGCGCCGAGGCCGAAGCGGGCCACATCCGGGCCAAGGCGGAGACCGACGCCAGCGCCATGCGCGCCCGGTACGAGCAGCTGCTCACCGAGCTGGACCTGCGCCGCAAGGAGATGGAGGCCGAGCACCGCAAGGTGCTCGAGGACGCGCGCGCCGAGGCCAAGCGGATCACCGACGAGGCCGAGGCCGAGCGCAAGAAGCTCGACGCGGAGTCCGAGGCCCGCCGCACGCAGGTCGAAGAAGACTTCGAGATCGCGATGGCGACCCGGCGCGCCGAGGCGATGCGCGTGCTGGCCGAGCAGGAGGCGGCCAGCAAGGCCGAAGCCGAGCGCCGGGTCCGCGAGGCCGCCGAGGACGCGGCCGCGATCCGGGCGAAGGTGCTGGAAGAGGAGACGGCCGCGAAGGCCGACATCGACCGTCGCCAGCGCGAATCCGTCGCCGACGCGAACAAGCGCCGCCAGGACTCGATCACCGAGGCCAACGCGCGGCTCGCGGAGGCCGCCGACGAGGCCCGCCGCCGCGTCCGCACCGCCACCGACGAGTCCAACCGCCGGATCACCCAGGCCAACGAGCGGGTCGAGGCCCTGCGCGCGGTCCGGGCGAGCCTGGCCGAGCAGGTCCGCTCGGCGCGCACCGTCCTGGCCGAAGCGCAGCACGTGCTCGGCGAGATGGACGGCGAGGTGCCCGCGGACATCAAGGCCGCGGTCGAGAAGGCCAACGGTTCCGGTCCGAAGTCCGGCACGAACGGCTCGAAGGCTGCCGCCGCACCGGGCGGCGGCGCGACCGCCGCGTCCGGCAAGACCACTCCGGCCGAGCAGAATTCCGCTGGTCAGAGCGGCAAGAACGCTCCGGCTTCCAGCGGAAAGGCCGCCGCGAGCGGCGATGTCGAGCAGACCGTCCGGCTGCGCACGTCCGACGTGCCCAAGCCGCAGCCGCAACCGCGCCCGGCGGGAAAACCGACTGGCGAGTAACCTTCCCCCGCGAAGGGGCCGCGCCGCCCCGCTGACCGATTCGCCGGGAGGTTGTGGATGGCTGTCTATCGGACTGTGGTGGTGGGCACGGACGGGTCCGACTCGTCCTTCGCCGCGGTGGACAAGGCCGCCGGGGTGGCTGCCGACGCCGGGGCGACGCTCGTCGTCGTGTGCGCGTACCACCCGGCCAGCCGCCAAGACGTGGAACGCGCGCAGGACGAGCTGGGCGACGAGGCCTACCAGGTGGTCGGGTCCGCCCCCGCCGAGGACACGCTGCAGTCCGCCCGGGACCGCGCGGCGAAGGTCGGAGCGACGAAAATCGAGACGGTCGCGCTCGAAGGCCAGCCGGTCGACATGCTGCGGAAGGTCGTGAAGGACCGTTCGGCCGACCTGCTCGTGGTCGGCAACCGCGGCCTCAACACCCTCGCGGGCCGGATCCTGGGCTCGGTGCCGTCGGAGGTGGCCCGGAAGTCGGGCGTCGACGTGCTGATCGTGCACACCACCTGAGGCCGTGGCCGATACTTCCCGGGACCTGCAGCAGCGGCTGGAACGCGCCCTGCTGGGCGGCCCGCGCCGCTACACCCGGCTCGAAGTCGCCGAACGGGCCGGAGTACCCGAAGAACGCTCGCGCCGGCTGTGGCGGGCGCTGGGTTTCGCCACCGTCGAAGACGACGAGGTGGTGTTCACCGACGCCGACGTCGAAGCCATGCGCATCGCCGACGGTTTGGTGAGCTCGGGCTTGATCGCGCCCGGGATGGAAGTCGCCGTGACCCGCGCCCTCGGCCAGCATCTCTCGAGGCTGGCCGAGTGGCAGGTCCACATGCTGTGGGAACTGATCACGGAAAACCCGGAACTGGCCCGCAGCGACCGCCAGGTGACGCGTCTCGTCGAGCGTCTGCTCCCCGAACTGGAGCAGGTGCAAAGCTACGTCTGGCGCCGCCACCTGGCCGCCTTCGCCGGGCGCGCCTTCGCCAGCCCCGACGAGGACCTGGAAACGCGCGCCCTGGTCGTCGGCTTCGTGGACATGGTCGGCTACACCCGTTTCACGAGAGAAGCGGACGAAGAAGAACTAACCCAGGTCCTGGACGGCTTCGAATCCTTAGCCACCGAAGTCATCGCAGAACACCACGGCAGAGTGGTGAAAATGATCGGCGACGAAGTCCTCTTCGTAGCCGACACTCCGGCTGACGGCGCGGAAATCGCCCTGACGCTAGCCGAACGGACCGGCGAGGACGGCGACCTCCCCGCAGTCCGAGCCGGAATGGCGTCGGGAAGGGTCCTCTCCCGCTTCGGCGACGTCTACGGCTCCGTCGTGAACCTGGCCGCGCGCCTCACTTCAGCCGCGCGCCCCGGGACCGTACTGGTAGACCGAGAACTGGCTGGGGAATTGGAATCGCTCCCCCAATTCGACCTGCGCACCCGCCGCCCCATCGCAGTACGCGGCTACAACCGCCTCCGCCCGTCGGCATTGCGGCGAGCAAAGGACAAACCAACCGGCCGCTTCGCGTCTTCCCAAGAACTGGCAGCAGAAATGCTAGGCCTAGGCGGCCCGCCCCCGCCGGCAACTCCGGAACCAGAAGACTTCCCCACCCCGCGCAAACGCCGCCGACGCCGCTAGCCCTTCCGTGAGGGCCACCTTCACGGACTCAGAGTCCCTCAGGGTTCCCCTCACGACCCACCCGCCGCCCGCCCGGGATGCGCCCCAATGCCACATTGGGTGCGCCAGACGCACCGAACGCCACATTGGGTGCGCCACACGCACCGAACGCCACATTGGGTGCGTCACATGCACCGAACGCCACATTGGGTGCGCCACACGCACCCAATGCCACATTGGGTGCGTCACATGCACCCAATGCCACATTGGGTGCGTGAACCGCCCCGGGTTTGATGGAGGCTCCATCGTGTGAGTGAGGATGGAGTTATGGGCCGGTCTTCGAGGCATCCGCGTGAGGTGCGTGAGCGCGCGGTTGCGTTGGTGTTTGAGCAGGTAGAGCAGTACTCGTCGCAGTGGGAGGCGATCACGTCGATCGCGGCGAAGGTGGGGGTGTCGGCCGAGTCGCTGCGCCGGTGGGTGCGGCAGGCTGAGACCGATCAGGGTGCGCGGCCGGGTGTCACGACTGCGGAGTCGGAGCGGGTGCGCGAGCTCGAGCGTGAGAATCGTGAGTTGCGCCGGGCGAATGAGATCCTGAAAGCGGCATCGATTTTCTTCGCGAGGGAGCTCGACCCTCGATCGCCGCGCTCGTAGCGTTCATCACGGATTATCGGGACCGGTTCGGAGTCGAGCCGATCTGTGCCGTGCTGACCGAGTTCGGGATCAAGATCGCTCCGTCCACCTATTATGCCGCGCTTTCCCGTCCGATGTCGGCGAGGGAAGTTCGCGATGAGGAGTTGAAGAAGGAAATTCAGCGCGTGTACGACGAGAATTACCTGGTGTACGGTGCCCGGAAGGTATGGCGTCAGCTGAACCGGGAAGGCGTTCGGGCGGGCCGGGGCCGGGTGGAACGACTGATGCGCGCGATGGGCTTGGCCGGCGCGGTCCGCGGGAAGAAGGTGCGCACCACGGTGTCCGATCCCGGCGGTGCCCGCGCCGCGGACCTGGTGAGCCGCCAGTTCACGGCAGGTGCACCGAATCGGTTGTGGGTAGCGGACTTCACCTACGTCGCGACCTGGGCAGGCACCGTCTACGTCGCGTTCGCGATCGATGTGTTCTCCCGCAGGATCGTCGGCTGGCGCGTGAGCATGTCCAAGGAAACCGACCTCGTGCTCGACGCGATCGAGCAGGGACTGCGTCATCGGGACTACCGATGGCGAAAGGGGCAGGACAAGCTGATCCACCATTCCGACGCCGGAAGTCAATACACGTCGTTCCGATTCACGCAGCATCTTGCTGATTCCGGTATCGACGCGTCGATCGGCACGGTCGGCGATGCCCTCGATAACGCGCTCGCGGAATCCACCATCGGGCTCTACAAAACCGAGTTGATTAAACCGAACGGGCCATGGCACAATAAGCAAGAAGTCGACGTCGCGACTGCCGCGTGGATCGAGTGGTACAACACCCAGCGCCTCCACGGAGCATGCGGCGACCGGCCACCCGTCGAATTCGAGACCCTGTACGAGGACGGCGACCTGATCAGTCTGGTCGCCTGACCCCAACAACGAGTCTCTACCGAACCCGGGGCGGTTCATGCGTCACATGCACCCAATGCCACATTGGGGCGCTACCCGCACGCCGCGCCCCCACCGCTACCACCCACCCAAGCCGCGCAACAAACCGCCGCCGATGCACCCAACCACCGGGGGCACCCACTCCCTCCCCCAACCCCGATACGAAGCCTCCCTGCGGTCTGGGGGTGCTTGTCAAGGCATCTTTCCCGCCTTGACAAGCACCCCCAGACCGTCAGCACAATCAAACTTCGGGGTGCCCCACGCAACCCAAGACGACGGCAATGTCGCCCGCCAAGGCGACGAGCCGACCCAAACTCAAGCGTCAAAATCCACAGTAACCCGCTCAGAAACCGGATGAGACTGGCAAGTCAACACAAACCCAGCCTCCACCTCCGCCTTCTCCAACGCGAAATTCCGCCGCATGTCAACGGCCCCCTCGGTCACCCGAGCCCGGCAGGTCCCACAAACCCCGCCCTTGCAAGCAAACGGCAAATCCGGCCGAAACCGCTGCGCCCCATCCAACACAGACGATTCCCGAGGCAGATTCATAGTCGTAGACCGACCATCAAGAACCAACGTCACCTCAGACGACGCACCGGCCACAGCAGGATCAACATGCTTAACGGGCTCCGGCGGCACATCGTCCACATAGAACAGTTCCTGATGAATCCGCTCCCCAGGAACCCCCAGCGAGCCAAGAAGTTCCTGCGCCGAGGTGACCATCCCAAACGGCCCGCAAAGCCAAAAATGATCAACATCCTCAACGGGCACAATCGACCCGAACAACGCCCGAAGCTTGTCCGCATCCAACCGTCCGGTGAACAACTCGGCCTCACGCGGCTCCCGAGACAGCACATGCACGAGTTCCAACCGCGCCGGATACCGATCCTTCAAATCAGCCAGCTCATCAGCGAACATCACCGTATCCGTCCGCCGATTCCCGTACAGCACAGTCACCGACGCATCCGGCGTAGCCAGCAAAGACGCAGCGATGGACAACACCGGCGTAATCCCAGACCCAGCAGCGATCAGCACATGATGCCCACCAGCAGCAAGATCCGGAGTAAACGACCCAGTCGGCGCGGAAACCTCAACCGTATCCCCCGGCCGAACCTCATTCACCAGCCAAGACGAGAACACCCCGTCCGGCACCAACCGCACCCCGACCCGCGGCCGCTCCCCCACCGCAGCACAAATCGAATAGGACCGCCGCTCATCCCGCCCCTCAACAACGCGGCGCAAGGTCAACGACTGCCCAGGCGCAAAGGCATAAACCGAGGCCAACTCGGAAGGCACGTCAAAGGTCACGGCCACAGCGTCATCACAGAGCCGCTCAACCTCAGCCACCCGCAACGGATGGAACCCGGCACGACGGGAAACGGTGGCAGTCACTCAAATCTCCTTGACGTGTTCGAACGGCTCCCAGCAAGACCGGCACCGCCGCAACGCTTTGCACGCAGTCGCGCTGAACCGAGACTGTTCCTCGGTATCCAACGACCCGCAATGCGGACAAGCCACCCGCCGCACCGAAGGCCCCAGCGTCAACGGAATCGGTCCAGCCGCCCGCCGCGGCGCAGACCCCGGCGGTGCGATCCCGGCCTCAGCAAGCTTCCGCCGACCGTCGGCACTGATCCAATCCGACGACCAAGCCGGTTCCAGCACAGTGCGAATATCGATCTCGGTATACCCCGCACCCCGCAGCGCATGCTCCAGGTCGTCCCGCATAGTGTCCATCGCCGGACAACCGGTGTACGTCGGCGTAATCGACACCGTAACCCGACCGTCCTCTTCGGACACCTCGCGCAACACCCCGAGATCCGCGAGCGTCAACATCGGCAACTCAGGATCAGTAACGGTAGAAGCCACCGCGACCGCTCTGCTGGATGCCGCCTCCGCGGGAAAGAGAACGTCGGCGGTCACCACGACGCCCCCGGCATCGCCCGAGCCACACTCTGCAGCTCAGCCAGCAAGAACCCCATCTGCTCGGTATGCACCCCATCGCGCCCGGTACGCCCGGAAACCCCGGCAATAGCCCCGATCTCCGGCCGCTCCAACGTCGCCGCCGTCAACGCCTGCTCGACCACAGCGTCGAACTCCGGCCGCAACGAAGCGGCATCTACCAACTCATCCGGATGCGTCGCGAACAGCTCGTCGACATACGGCCACACCGCAGCCAGCCCCTCGGCCATCCGCTCGTGCGACAACGGCGTCCCGTCACCCAGCCGCACCAGCCACTGCGCGGCGTAATCCCGGTGGTAGGCCAATTCCTTCACACCCTTGGCCGCGATGGCCGCCAGCACCGGGTCCACGCTGGACTCCAGCTGCTGGAACAACGCGAGCCGCCAGGTCGAGAACACGAACAGCTGCGCGATCAGGTGCCCGAAGTGCCCGCCGCCCAGCTCGGCCAGCCGCACGTTCCGGAACTCGTTCTCCGCCCGCAAGAACGCGAGGGTGTCCTCGGACCGGTCAGTGCCGTCCGCCTTGCCGGAACGAGCCAGCAGCAGCCGGGCCTGGCCGAGCAGGTCGAGGCCGATGTTCGCGATCGCGACCTCGTCCTCCAGCTCCGGCGCGTTGCTGACCCACTCCTGCAACCGGTGCGAGAAAATCAGCGCGTCGTCGCCCAGCATCAGGCAGTACGCGGCCAGCCGCGCACCGTCCACTCCGGACGGCACGGAAGTGTCCACTCCGGACAAAGGATCGGCGAATCCGGTACCGAAGGCCCACCGCGCGTCGTTGTCCTCGGTGATGGCTTCGTAGACGTTGTCAAAAGACATCCCAGACCTCACATGTGGGGAACGTTGTCGGGAATGTCGTAGAACGTCGGGTGCCGGTACACCTTGTCGCCGCTGGGCGCGAAGAACGGGTCCTTCTCGTCCGGCGAGGACGCGGTGATGTCCGAGGCGCGAACGACCCAGATCGACACACCCTCGTTGCGGCGCGTGTAGAGATCGCGCGCGTGGTGCAGCGCCATCTCGTCGTCCGCCGCGTGCAGCGAACCCACGTGCACGTGGTTCAGTCCCCGCTTCCCGCGGACGAACACCTCGTACAGCGGCCAGTCGTGCTTCATGCCGAACCCTCTTTCTTGGCCGCGTGCGCCGCCGCGGCTTCCCGAACCCAGGCGCCTTCGTCGTGCGCGCGCCGCCGGTGCGCGATCCGCTGCGCGTTGCACGGGCCGTTGCCCTTGAGCACGTTCTTGAACTCGTCCCAGTCGACCGCGCCGAAGTCGTAATGCTCCCGCTCGGGATTCCACCGCAGCTCCGGATCCGGGAACGTCACCCCGAGCGCCTCGGCCTGCGGCACGGACATGTCGACAAAGCGCTGCCGCAGCTCGTCGTTGGTGTGCCGTTTGATCTTCCACGCCATCGACTGCGCGGTGTTCGGCGAATCCGCGTCCGGCGGGCCGAACATCATCAGCGACGGCCACCACCAGCGGTTCACCGCCTCCTGCACCATGTCCCGCTGCTGCTGGGTGCCGCGCATCATGGTCATCAGCAGCTCGTAGCCCTGCCGCTGGTGGAAGGACTCCTCCTTGCAGATCCGGATCATCGCCCGCGCGTACGGCCCGTACGACGACCGGCACAGCGGCACCTGGTTGCAGATCGCCGCGCCGTCCACCAGCCAGCCGATCACGCCGACGTCGGCGAAGGTCAGAGTCGGGTAGTTGAAGATCGACGAGTACTTCTGCCTGCCGTTGATCAGCTTGTCGGTGAGGTCCGCGCGGTCGGCACCGAGCGTCGCCGCGGCGGAGTACAGGTAGAGCCCGTGCCCGGCCTCGTCCTGCACCTTCGCCAGCAGGATCGCCTTGCGCCGCAACGAAGGCGCGCGCGTGATCCAGTTGCCCTCCGGCTGCATGCCGATGATCTCCGAATGCGCGTGCTGCGCGATCTGGCGGATCATCGTCTTGCGGTAGCCCTCGGGGATCCAGTCGCGCGGTTCGATGCGCTGGTCCCGTTCGATGGTGTGCTCGAACAGGGCTTCCAGTTCCGGCTCTGCCACAGCGGTCACGGCTGCTCCTTCGAGACGAGGGTGAGCACGTCGTACTTCGCGACCGAGTCGCCGTCCTGGTTGGTGACGTCGGCGTCCCAGCGGACTTCGCCGTACTCCTGGTCGATCCGCGGCGTGATCTGCTTGGCGGTCAGGGTGACCGTCAGCTGGTCGTCCACCTTCACCGGCGTGAGGAAGCGCAGGTTCTCCAGGCCGTAGTTGGCCAGCACCGGGCCCGGCTCGGGCGAGACGAACAGGCCCGCGGCGAACGAGACGACCAGGTAGCCGTGCGCCACGATGCCGCCGAACAGCGGGTTCGCCGCGGCCGCCGCCTCGTCGGTGTGCGCGTAGAAGGTGTCGCCGGTGAATTCGGCGAAGTGGTCGATGTCGGCGCGGGTAACGGTGCGCGGGCCGGCCACGACGGTGTCGCCGATGCTCAGCTCCGCGAGCGACTTGCGGAACGGGTGCTCGCCTTCGACGCGCGGACCGCCCTCGACCCACCGGCCGGTGACGGCGCCCAGCACCTTCGGGCTGCCCTGCACGGCCGTGCGCTGCATGTGGTGCAGCACGCCGCGGATGCCGCCCATCTCCTCGCCGCCGCCCGCGCGGCCGGGACCGCCGTGCACCAGCTGCGGCATCGGCGAACCGTGCCCGGTGGATTCCTTGGCGTCCTCGCTGTCGAGCACGAGCAGGCGGCCGTGGTACGGCGCGACGCCCAGCACGATCTCGCGCGCGAACACCGGGTCGCCGGTCACGACCGACCCGGCCAGGCTGCCGCCGCCGCGGGCCGCGAACTCGATGACCTGCTTGACCGACGTGTACGGCATCAGCGTGGAGACCGGGCCGAACGCCTCGACCTCGTGCGGTTCGGCGCGCTCCGGGTCGGCCTTGAGCAGGATCGGCGAGATGAACGCGCCGGTCGCCTCGTCGCCGTCCACGACGTCGACGTGGTCCGGGTCGCCGAAGACGATGCTGCCCGCGTCGAGCAGCGCCTTCAGCGAACGACGTACTTCTTCCCGCTGCTCCAGGCTGGCCAGCGCACCCATCCGGACGCCCTCGGCGTTCGGATTCCCGACCGTCACCTTCGCGAGCCGGGCGCTGACCGCTTCGGCGACGTCGTCCAGCATCTCGGCCGGGACGAACGCGCGGCGGATCGCGGTGCACTTCTGGCCCGCCTTCACCGTCATCTCGGTGGTCAGCTGCTTGACGAAGAGGTCGAACTCCGGCGTCGACGGCCGGGCGTCCGGGGCGAGGATCGAGCAGTTCAGCGAGTCGGCCTCGGCGTTGAACCGCACCGAGTTCCGCACGATCGCCGGGTGCGCGCGCAGCTTCTGCGCGGTGGACGCGGAACCGGTGAACGACACCAGGTCCTGCGCGGTGACGTGGTCGAGCAGGTCGCCGACGCTGCCCGCGACGAACTGCACCGCGGCATCGGGGAGGATGCCCGATTCGACGATCAGCTCGACGAGCCGCGCGGTCAGGTACGCGGTCTGGCTGGCCGGTTTGATCAGACTCGGCACCCCGGCGAGGAACGCGGGCGCGAACTTCTCCAGAGGACCCCACACCGGGAAGTTGAAGGCGTTGATCTGGATCGCGACGCCCTGCAGCGGAGTCGCGATGTGCTGCGCGACGAACGTCCCGCCGCGACTCAGCGGCTCGACCGCGCCCTCGACGTACACAGTGTCGTTCGGCAGCTCGCGCTTGCCCTTCGAGCCGTAGCTGAACAGGACGCCGATGCCGCCGTCGATGTCGAACTTCGAGTCACCGAGCGTCGCACCCGTGCGCGCCGACAGCGCGTACAGCTCTTCGCGGTGCTCGCGCAAGTGCGAAGCGAGCGATTTCAGCAGCGCGGCCCGCTGGTGGAACGTCAGCTTCCGCAGCGCCGGACCGCCCACCTTGCGGCCGTAGTCGAGCGCGGCGGCGAAGTCGATCCCCTCCGACGAAATCCGGGCCACTTCCTCCCCGGTCGCCGCGTCGTGCAGCGGGACGCCCTCGCCCGGCGCCGTGTGCCATCCCCCGGAGACGTAGCTGCGGAGCAGAACCATGCCGACCCTCTCGCCGAATTACCAACCGGACGTTCAGTAATTCGCAGGATAGCCGTTCTCCCCACTGATCGGAACCCCCGCATTGCTTGACACCGCCTGAATCGCGGCCTTTACTGGGCTCGCGCCGGGATTACCGGCCATTCGGTCAGTAAGTCACCGTCCCGGAGGCCTAGCTCGTGACCCGCAACGCCGCGCACGCCATGTTCGACACCGACGAGGCGTCCCGCTCCCTCGGCATCGAACTCGTCGAGGCGGCCGACGGCCGCGCGGTGGCCACGATGAAGGTCACCGAGACGATGGTCAACGGGCACGACATCGCCCACGGCGGTTACGTGTTCCTGCTCGCCGACACCGCTTTCGCCCTCGCCTGCAACACGCACGGGCCGGTCACCGTCGCCGCGGGCGCGGAGATCTCGTTCGTCGCCGCCGGAAAACTGGGCGACCACCTCGTCGCGACGGCCGCCGAGCGCACCCGCTACGGCCGCAACGGCATCTACGACGTCACGGTGCACCGGGAGACCCCCGGCGGGCCCGAGGTCGTCGCCGAATTCCGCGGCCGCAGCCGCGTCATCGAGAAGACCCGGGAAACACAGTGACTCCGCAGACTGCAGACCTCGCCGAAACCGTCAGCGCCGACGAGCTGGCCTCGCTACAGCTGGAACGGCTGCAGTGGACCCTGCGGCACGCGTACGAGAACGTCCCGCTGTACCGCAAGAAGTTCACCGAAGCCGGCGTGCACCCGGACGACTGCCGCGAACTGGGCGACCTGACGAAGTTCCCCTTCACCACCAAGGCCGACCTGCGCGAGAGCTACCCGTTCGGCATGTTCGCCGTGCCGCAGGACCAGATCCGCCGGCTGCACGCGTCCAGCGGCACCACCGGCAAGCCGACCGTCGTCGGCTACACCGAGAAGGACCTGGACACCTGGGCCACCGTGATGGCCCGCTCGATCCACGCGGCGGGCGGACGGCCCGGGCACAAGGTGCACGTCGCGTACGGATACGGCCTGTTCACCGGCGGTCTCGGTGCGCATTACGGCGCGGAAAAGCTCGGCTGCACCGTGATTCCGGCGTCCGGCGGCATGACGGCCCGGCAGGTCCAGCTGATCACGGACTTCAAGCCGGAAATCATCATGATCACGCCGTCGTACATGCTGACGCTGCTCGACGAATTCGAGCGCCAGGGCGTGGATCCGCGAGCAAGTTCGCTGAAGGTCGGCATTTTCGGCGCGGAACCGTGGACCGAGCAGATGCGGTCCGAGATCGAAGAACGGTTCGACCTGGACGCGGTCGACATCTACGGCCTGTCCGAGGTGATGGGCCCGGGCGTCGCGCAGGAATGCGCGGAAACCAAGGACGGCCTGCACATCTGGGAGGACCATTTCTTCCCCGAGGTGATCGACCCGTTCACCGAACAGGTGCTGCCCGAGGGCGAACGCGGCGAACTGCTGTTCACCTCGCTGACCAAGCAGGCGCTGCCGATCATCCGCTACCGCACGCGCGACCTGACCCGCCTGCTGCCCGGCACCGCGCGTCCGGCCTTCCGCCGGATGGAGAAGGTGACCGGCCGCAGCGACGATCTCATCATTTTGCGCGGCGTCAACGTTTTCCCGACGCAGATCGAGGAAATCGTCCTGCGCACCGAGGGATTGAGCCCGCACTTCCAGCTGGTCCGCTCGACCCGCGGCCGCCTGGACCACCTGACGGTGCGCGTCGAAGCCCGCGCCGACACCACCGCCGAGGGCCGTTCGCTGGCCGCCTCCGCGGTGGCCGCCGGAGTGAAGGACGGTGTCGGCGTAAGCGTTTCGGTGGAGGTCGTGGACCCGGACACGCTGGAGCGCTCGCTCGGTAAAATGCGCCGCGTGCTGGACGAACGCTCGTGACCGCCCCCGCCCGCCGCGGCCGGCCTGGCTACGACCTGGAGTCGCTTCTCCAGGTCGCGGTCAAGCTTTTCAACGACCGCGGTTACGACGGGACCAGCATGGAGGACCTGTCGCGCAAGCTCGGCATCACGAAATCCGCGATCTACCACCACGTTCCGAGCAAGGAAGAGTTGCTGCGGCTGGCGGTGGACCGGGCTTTGGACGGGTTGTTCGAGGTCGCGGAATCGACGGAGGCGCTCGACGGCCGTGCGATCGACCGCTTGGAGCATCTGGTGCGCGGGAGTGTGCTGGTGCTGGCGGACCGATTGCCGTTCGTGACGTTGCTGCTGCGGGTACGGGGTAATACGAAAGCCGAGCGGGCGGCGTTGGCGCGACGGCGCGAGTTCGACCATCTGGTAACGGATTTGGTGAAACAGGCGGAAGCCGAGGGAGACGTCCGGCCGGACATCGACCCGGCAATCGCCGCGCGGTTGCTGTTCGGCACGGTGAACTCGCTGATCGAGTGGTATCGCCCGCGGCGAGGTGCGTCGCCGGAGGAGCTGGCGGACGCGGTGTGCAAGATGGCGTTCGACGGGTTGCGCGCTTGATCCGATTTTGTGCCGTGCGTACGGAATTCTCGCTACGCTGACGGCATGGATCTGGGGGAGATCGGGCGGACGCTGGCGGAACGGCTCCGAGACTGGGCAGGCAGCGGCTGGTCCGACGCGGTGTTGCAGCTTTCGATGGGCACGTCAGGAAGCGTGGCCGCGTGGACCGACCAACCGGATCAGCACAACGGGCGCGCCCTCATCGACATTCTGCACGGTGCTTACCCACAAGACCGCCCTCCTGCGGCGTATGAGGTGCAGCTGCGTGCCGACGGCACTTACCGATTCGCGACCAGCGCCGACGCCAGCACCCTCGCTCCGGTCCGCTTCGAGTTCGATCCGGACTTCCGCTGCCCGCAGCGCCCGGCGCCGGGCATGCCGCGACCGGCGGGCATCGAACCCACCAGCGCTCCGACCGACCCCGCCGCGGTGCGAGAGGTCAGTGCGCTCGTCGAGGAATTCGCTGAGCGATACACCGCGATCACCGGCCACGCGCCGGACTGGGAGCCGGGGCGGAGCGAAGAGGAGATCGCGGCCGCCGAAGCGCGGATCCAGGCGCGGCTGCCGGAGGACCTGCGAGCGCTCTACCGGTTGATCGGCTGGGACTCCGGCGAAACCGGGTTGCTCGGCTACTACGCACACGACTCGCTTGACACTGTGGTCGAGAACTACCACTACAGCTTGCCTGGCGCATACCGCGGTGCCGCCTTCGACCCACCGCCGCACAGTGCGGACGTGGTGTTCGAAGCGGTGCCGCCGAGTCGGATCAAACGCTTGTCTCGCAACGACTGGTGGCTTTCTTTCGGCGGGAACCACAGCGACCAGTGGATCGCGGTCGATCTCGATCCCGCGGAAGGCGGCCGGTCCGGGCAGGTGATCGAACACGGCGACGAGGTGGCGCGGCTGCTCGCATCGTCGGTCACCGAGATGCTCGCCGACGTCGTGGCCGCCCTTCGCGCGGGCCGGTTCACTCGCCATGAAGGCGATCCCCGGCTCGAGATCCAAGCGGCCTTCCACGACGTCCCCTACGAGAACCACGTGCTTCTCGTCCGCGATGTCGCGAAACTGGACTTGGCCGCCGAGATCAGCACCGAGGATCCGGAAGTGGTGCAATCCTGTCACCTGAGCGACGGCATCGACGTCGATCTGGCAACGCTCGAACCGCTGGGCGGGCTGCGCGAGCTCGGGGCCCATCGCATGAGAACCGTCGTCCCGAACGTGGCCGGGCTGCCGCTGCTGGAATCCCTCACCATCTCCGCCGCCCGGGTCGGCCTCGACGCGCTCGTCGGTCATCCGACGTTGTGGGACCTCACCCTCCACCATCTCGCCCACCCGGTCGACCTCTCCCCGCTGGCCACCCTGCCGAACCTCACCCGGCTCGCCATCGATGGCCTCGACATTCCGGCCATCGACCAACTGGTGCAACTCAAAGCCCTGCGCGTGCTCACCCTCGACGCCACCCAGCTCACCCGCCTCCTGGCCACCGGCCACCGCCTTCCCCAACTGGCCGCGCTCACCATCACCGGCCGGGTCCTTCTCGCCGAAGCGGTCGGATTCCTCCGTCAGCTCCGCGGGGCCGACGTCCACCTCGAAGAGTTCACCGGCTCGCTCCGCCCATCCGATTGACCCGTTTATCGCCACACAGCTTCGAAATCGGGGTCGGAGATCGCCGTCAGAAAGTCGGCGGCGTCGAATACCTCGCCTGGAGCCAGCGCGCCGGAGCCGCGGTACCGGCCGTCGAGGAGCCGGACAACCGCTTCAGCCAGGAGCGGTGCGGTCGTGGCGTAGATATCGCGCCCAGTCGCGATGCCACGACGCGTCGATGGCCCGGAGCCGACCGTGACCTCGACGGCGAAGCGTTGAGCCGAGCGTCCGTTCGGGGCCGGGGTGTCCGGGTCGCGGAGATCGTTGAGCGGAGCGGTGTTCAGCCAGGAACGCAAGGATCCCACCTTGAGGTGCCGGTGGATGGTGACGACCTCGGAGAACGGCAGCTCCACAGTGGACTGTGCGCCGATCGGCTCCGGGAAGTCCCATTTCCCGGTCGCGGGCGGGGCGGAGATCGTGACCAGGGCGCCCTCGCGGAGCACCAGGCGGGGCGCGGTGTTGCGGGCGCCGGTGACCCGGGTTCCCTCCGTGGGCCACCACCGGTCGAGGCCGATGGCGACCTCGACCTCATCCGCGGACGTCTCCGAGCCGAGCACGGCGGTGAGGAGCAAATCGGCCAATCCCCCGTAGAACGCCATGGCGGGCACCACCACCGTTCCCGCCGCGCGGGCGGGCGCGTCGAGTTCCCGGTAGAGCTGCTGGACGGCTGGCTGCTCAGCGGTGACGTCCAGGTAATGAGCGCCGGTCTCGACCGCGGCCTTCGCGAGCGGGAGCGCGGTGTCCAGAAACGGGCCAGCGCAGTTGATCACGACCGCGACGTCCTGAAGGAGTGCCCGCAGACCGGGGCCGTCGTCGATGCTTGCCGCACGCCGGTCCAAATCCGCGAACTGTGCGAGGCGCGCGAGACTGCGGCCCGCGACGATTGGCTGAAAACCGCGGCGCAGCAACTCCTCGACTACGAACTTTCCGGTGTGCCCGCTGGCACCGTAGACGAGGACGCGCTGGGAATCTGTCATAACGTCGAGTCTGGACACTCCCGCACGCCGAGGTGAGTGTCTGAAAGGACGAGTTGCGTACAGTATCGGACATGCCTCGACTGGTGCTCGTCCTCCATGAGCACGCGATGCTGTACGAGGTCGCGATCGCGGCCGAAGTCTTCGGCGTCGACCGTTCGGACCTCTCCCCCACCGGCGCCTGGTACGACGTCGTCGTCGCCTGCTCGGAACGGTCGCCGCGGCACTGGCTGCCGCATCTGCCCGCGATCGGCGTCTCGGAGATCGGCGAAGCCGCCGACCTGATCGTGGTCCCCTCCACGGATTCCCCCGGCGAGGAGATCGACCCGGCGCTCGCGGCCGCGCTCCGGGAGGCGCACGCGAGCGGGGTCCGGATCGCGGCGCTGTGCACCGGTTCGTTCGTCCTGGCCGAGGCGGGACTGCTGGACGACCGGATCGCGACCACCCACTGGATGCACGCCGACGACCTGGCCCGCCGCTACCCGCGCGTGCGAGTGCGCGCCGACGTGCTTTACGTCGACGAGGGCGACATCCTCACCTCGGCGGGCAAAACGGCCGCTCTCGACCTGTGCCTGCACCTGGTGCGCCGGGACTTCGGCGCGGCGGTCGCCAACGACCTCGGGCGACGGCTGGTCGTTCCGCCGCATCGCCATGGCGGGCAGGCGCAATTCGTGTCCCCGCCGCCTTCTCCCGAAGGTTCCGGCCTCGCACGCACCGCGGAATGGGCGCGGGCGCGGCTGGACCAGCCGCTCACGGTCGTGGACCTCGCGCGCCACGCCGGTCTCAGCTCCCGCCAGCTCGCCCGCCGGATGCACGCCGAGTTCGGTTCCGCACCGTTGAACTGGTTGCACCAGCAGCGGATCGCGCGGGCGCAGGAATTGCTCGAGCGCACCGATTCCTCGGTCGACCAGATCGCCGCGAGCTGCGGAATGGGCAGCGCGGCCACCTTGCGCCGCCACTTCCGCGCCGCGCTCGGCGTCTCGCCCTCCGAATACCGCGCGACATTCCGGCTCGCCTAAGGCGTTTCCTCCCGAGCCGGAGCGGGCATCGTCACCACGAATCCCGTACTCCGGCCCACGTCGTCGAGCAGCCAGCCCATCCGTTTGACCGTCCGCAGGATCAGCGCCGAATCCACCACCGACAGCGGCGCGAGGTCCTGTTCCAGGTGTTCCTGCATCCGCATCGATTCCTCGATCGACCGCATCCACGTGGTCACCAGAAGATTCGCCGGACCGGGCAGACTCGCCATCTGCCGCACGGTCGGGTTGGCCCGCAAGCGATCCACGCACGTCGACACGTGCGCCACCGGGACCTGGCACCACCAGTTGACCACGATCGGCGACGGCGTGAGGCCCTGCGCGATCTCGCAGCGGAACGTCAAGGCGTCGGCGCTCAGCAGGTGGCCGAGCTGGCGGCGCACAGTGGAAACCGGGCGTCCGGTGATCCGGGCCAGGTCGGCGGCGCTGCGTCGGCCGTCCTCGCCGAGGGCCACCGTCAGTGGCGCGTAAGGCTCTTTCCACGGCTGCAGTTTGGCTGTCCGCCCGCCGCCGATGGACGGAAGCTGCGAGAGCGCCTGCACGCGCCGCCGGTCGAGCGCGCCGACTCGCCATGAGCTGCCTTCGACGTGCAGCCGCGACGCCAGGTGCGAGCGGGTGTTGAGCACTCCGGGCAGGCTGGGGATCGCGTCCAGCAGCAGCGCGGACAGGTCACGCAGGCCGAGGCCGAAAACGGTCAGCACCAGGCTGTATTCGCGCGAAGCCTCCTCGATGCTGGCCACCGAAGGCCACGTCGACAGCTCCCGGATCAGCTCGCGCACCTGTCCGCTCGCGCAGCGGATTTCCACATACGCGGCCTGCACCTGATACAGCCCGGGCACGTGCGGATACGCCGTCACCCACGCCGCTCCCCCGTCGCGCAGCCGCTCCCAGCGCCGGGCCAGCGTCACCGGGGAGGAGTCGAGCGCCGCGGCCAGCTGCGTCCAGGTCGCACGGGGGCGCAGTTGCAAGGCGTGGATGAGCGAAAAGTCTTCCTCCTCCAGTGAGTCGATCATTGTTTCTTCTCCAGAAGGCGGGTTCGCGAGCGATTCCGACAACTCTAACCCGATATCGGACGTGAGTTCGCACACTCGACCACCAAGACGCCGTTCCCCGACGAAGAGGAGCCGAGCCGGTGGACCTCCACGAAGACGCCCGCAGCCAGCAGGACGACCTGGCGCAGCTGCGCCGCGAACTGCACCGCGAGCCCGAGATCGGCCTCGACCTGCCGCGCACCCAGGAACGCGTCCTGCGCGAACTCGACGGGCTCGGGCTGGAGATCTCGACCGGAACGGAAACGACCTCGGTGACCGCCGTGCTCCGCGGCGAGGGTTCGGCCCGCGACGCGACTGAGCCGCGCACGGTCCTGCTGCGGGCGGACATGGACGCGCTCCCGGTCCAGGAGGCGACGGGGCTCGATTTCGCCGCCACCAACGGCGCGATGCACGCGTGCGGCCACGACCTGCACACCACGTCGCTGGTCGGCGCGGCTCGCCTGCTGCACACCCACCGCGACCGGATCAACGGCGACGTCGTCTTCATGTTCCAGCCCGGCGAAGAAGGCTGGGACGGCGCGGGCGTGATGCTGAAGGAAGGCGTGCTCGACGCCGCCGGCCGCCGCGTGGACGCCGCGTACGGGCTCCACGTCTTCTCGTCCATGCTGCCCAGCGGCCAGTTCGCCAGCCGTCCGGGGACGCTGATGTCCGCCTCGCACAAGCTGCTCGTGACCGTGCACGGCGAAGGCGGGCACGGGTCGATGCCGCACCGCGCCAAGGATCCGATCTCGGCCGCCGCGGCGATGATCACCGCGCTGCAGACGATGATCACGCGCCGCCTGGACATCTTCGACCCGGCCGTGCTGACCGTCGGCGTCATCCGCGGCGGCACGAAGCGCAACGTCATCCCCGCGACCGCCGAGTTCGAAGCCACGGTTCGCTGCTTCTCCGACGACACCGCCGCGCTGCTCGACACCACGATCCGCGAGACGATCGACGGCGTCGCGCGGGCGAACGGCGTCACCGCGGACGTCGTGTTCGAGAACGAATATCCCGTGACCGTAACGGATGTCGACGAGACGGCGTTCGGCGCGGAGGTCGTCCGCGAGACGATCGGCGAGCAGTACTACACCGAGCTGCCCAACCCGGTCGCCGGTTCCGAGGACTTCTCCCGCGTGCTCGCCGCGGTACCGGGCACGTTCCTCGGCCTCGGCGCGCTGATGCCGGGTCTCGAACCGCACACCGCGCCCAACAACCACAGCCCGTACGCCGATTTCGACCCGTCGGTGCTGTCGCGCGCCGCGACCGTCTACGCCGAACTCGCCGTCCGCCGTCTCGACCGTTTCGCCGAAGGAGCACTGCGATGACTTCTGTGGTCCCAGACCGTCGCCGCACCCTGTTCGGGCTCGGTGCCGGCAACGCGATGGAGTGGTTCGACTGGAACGTCTACGCCACGTTCGCGTCGTTCTTCGCCGCGCAGTTCTTCAACTCCCGCAGCGCGGTTTCGGCGCTGCTGAGCACGCTGGCGGTGTTCGCGGTCGGCTTCGCCGCGCGGCCGATCGGCGGCTGGGTATTCGGCTGGATCGCCGACCGCAAGGGCCGTCAGCTCGCGATGGCGCTGACCGTCGCGATCGCCGCCGCGGGCAGCCTGGTCATCGGCCTTTCCCCGACGTACGGGCAAATCGGCGTGTGGGCGTCGGTGATCCTCGTGGTCGCGCGGCTGGCCCAGGGCCTCGCGCACGGCGGTGAGCTGCCGTCCGCGCAGACCTACATCGCCGAGGTCGCCCCGCCGGCCCGGCGCGGACTGTGGTCGAGCCTGATCTACTTCTCCGGCACCTGCGGCGTGCTCGTCGGCACGCTGCTCGGCGCGGTCCTCTCCGGCGTGCTGACCCACCAGCAGATGGTCTCCTTCGGCTGGCGGATCCCGTTCGTCCTCGGCGGCGTTTTCGGCCTCTACTCGCTCTACGTCCGGCTGCGCATGCGCGAGACCGAGGTCTTCCAGGCGGCGAAGGAGAAGGGCCAGATCTGGCAGACGATCAAGCAGAACCCGAAGCTGCTCGCACAGGTCGTCGGGCTGACCGTCGGCGCGACGGTCATCTACTACATGTGGGCCGTCGCCGCTCCGTCGTACGCGATCACTGTTCGCGGAGTCGAACCGACCGGCGCGCTGTGGGCCGGCGTGGGCGCGAACGTGGTCTTCCTGATCGCCTTGCCGCTGTGGGGCAAACTGTCCGACCGCATCGGCCGCAAACCGGTGCTGTTCATCGCGATCGCGGGCCTGCTCCTGCTGAGCTTCCCGCTGAACGCGATGGTCGGGCACCAGGCGTGGCAGCTGTTCGTGGCGATGTCGATCGCGCTGCTGTTCATGGCCGGGTTCTCCTCCATCGGCCCGGCGGTCTACGCGGAGATCTTCCCGACCCGAATCCGCGCGGTGGGCGTCGGCGTGCCGTACTCGATCGCGGTCGCGGCCTTCGGCGGCACGGCGCCGTACCTGCAGACTCTGTTCGCCAAGAACGGACATCCGTCGCTGTTCGTCGTCTACGGGATCGTGCTGATGGTGATCAGCGCGCTGGTCACGTTCACGCTCCCGGAGACCCGCGGCGCGGACCTGCGGGAGAAGACGGAGAAGGCCGACCGGGCGGTCGTCAGTCCATAGTGGACTCAAGGTCCGTGAGGGGAACCCTGGGGGACTCTGAGTCCCTCAGGGTTCCCCTCACGGACCGTTCGAGTCCCCGCTGTCCGTCTGAGTCTCGCCCAGTTGCCACCACAGCGCCGCGCGCAGCTGTTCGATCAGCGCCTCGTCGTCCTCCTCGCTCGGCTCCGCGCCCAGCGGGACCCAGCGCTCCTCCACGAGTTCGCCGTCGTCGTAGCTGCTGATCAGTATCCCCGGATACGACACCGTCAGCTCGTCTTCCGGGCAGCCGGTCGCGCACGGCCGGTCGTCCATCCGGACGTGGCGGCAGTGCATCCGCACCCCGACCCACCGGCCGGGCGGCCGAGGCTGCTGGTCCGTGCCGTCCATCGCCCGCTCCCGCTCGCCCCAGGTCCCCCGGCTGATGGGTCGCGGCCGGGGCGGCCGGAGTTACCGGCCGGTTGTTCCGGTTGGGTAACGGCATCCGGCGCCGTCGCCTCCGCGCCGTGTTGACAACGACCTCGCCCGGCGGCGAGGCTGGCCCGGTGAGCAGCGGAACCCGGCGGCGGCTGGACCCCGCCGAGCGCCGGGCCGAGATCCTCGCCGCGGCCCGGCGGTGCTTCGGCGCGGGCAGCTACTCCTCGGTGTCCACTTCGGACATCGCGGCGGCCGCGGGGGTGGCCCGGCCGCTGATCAACCATTATTTCGGCGGCAAACGCGAGCTGTACCTCGAAGTGGTGCGGCAGATGACGATCGTGCCCGCCCCGGTCGTCGACGCGCTGCCGGAAGGGCCGCCCCGCTTGCGCCTGGAGATCGGCATCGACCGGTGGATCGACGTCGTGGAACGCAACCGCGACGCCTGGCTGACGGTGATCGACGCGGCGCACGACCCGGAGGTCGAGCAGATCATGCGGGAGGCGGACGAGATCGCCGCCGACCGCGTGCTCGCCGCGGCCCTGCTGCCGGAGAACGGACATCCGCAGCTGCGGGCGATGATCCGGGCGTACGGCGGGATGCTGCGCGCGGCGTCCCGGGAATGGCTGGTCCGCGGCACCCTGGAGCGGGCCGAACTGCGCGCGTTCCTGGTGGAATCGCTGGTGCAGCTGCTGGAAACCACCTACCCGGCCGTGCTGGCACAGCAGACCTCCGGAGCGGGCAGCACCGGCTGACCCGTCCGGAACGCGGGCAGGATCGTCACGACCGCGGCCACCGCCGTCGCGGCGCCGAGAACGATCGGCGCGCGCAAGCCGTACGGCTCGATCAAGCCGGCTCCGACCGACGAACCGAGCATGACCCCGAGCGTGATGAACGACGAGTGCACCGTGTTGACCAGCGGACTGGTGTTCCCGGCGCGTTGCACCCGCACCGCCATCGCCGGGTTCATCGTCACGCCGGCCAGCCCGATCGCGAGCAGGAACCCCAACGCCGCCGCGGGCACGTCCGTGAACAGGGCGAAGCCGGTGAGGAAGACCGCGTTGAGAAGGGTGCCCACCGCAAGCGTCGAAACGGTGTGCCGGTCAGCGAGCCTGCCGACGACGCTGTTGCCGATGACCGTCGCCGCGCCGTAGCCGAGAAGCAGCAGCGGGACCGCGCCCGGCGAGAATCCGCTGACCTCGGTCAGGATCGGGGTGAAGAAGCTGAACGCGGAAAACGTCGCGCCGATGATCAGCGTGCTGGAGACGAGCGCGAGAAGCAGCTTCGGACGCCGGAAAACGCGGAAATCCGCGGCTTCCCGGCGCACGGCCCGCCCGGGATCGCGCACCTGGAACTGCGTCAGCAGGGCGGCGAGCACGGTGAGCAGGGTGATCGTCCAGAACGCCGCCCGCCAGCCGTACTGTCCGCCCGCGAACGTCGCCAGCGGGAGCCCGAGCAGGGTGCCGAGCATCAGGCCGTTCATCGCGACGCCGATCGCCCGGCCGCGCACGCGTTCCTCGACCAGTTGCCCGCACAGGGAAATCGCGATGCCGAAGAACGCTTGCGACGCCACGCCGCTGATCACGCGAGCGACCACCAGCACCGAGTATGTCGTCGCGAGCGCAGCGAGCACGTTTCCGGCCAAGAACACGGCGAAGACGACCATCAGCGCGGCTTTCGGCCGGATCCGCAGCAAGGCCAGCGTCAGCACCGGACCGCCGACCGCCATGGCGACCGCGAAGACGGTGATGAGATAGCCGATGCGCGCGACATCGACGCCGAGTCCGGCGGCGAGCTGCGGCATCAGCCCGGCGACCGCGAATTCGCTGGTGACCATGGCGAAGATGCCAGCGGCCAGTACATAGACCGCGGACGGCACTCGAGACATGGGAAACCCTTTCGGTAACGATCGGTTCAAAACCTGGCCGGCGCGAAGCCGGAAGGGACGGGCTTACGGACGAAGCGCCCG
This sequence comes from Amycolatopsis sp. AA4, assembly GCF_002796545.1. Lineage (GTDB taxonomy): Bacteria > Actinomycetota > Actinomycetes > Mycobacteriales > Pseudonocardiaceae > Amycolatopsis. Next base: position 1,294,116 of record NZ_CP024894.1, on the reverse strand, counting down.
GGCGGCCGCCTGGACGATGTCGGCCAGCCGGGCCAGCGGCGCACCGCCTTGAGCGGAGATCCGCAGCCCCGCGACGCTGGCGTTCACATACGCGGCCAGCCCCTCCGCGGGAACCTCAGCGGTGACTTCGCCCGCCGCCTGACCCGCCCGCAACAGGTCGGTCAGCAAACGCAGCCGAGCGTCGGTGTCGCGGGCGACCTGCTCCAGAAACTCCGCGTTCCCGGTGTCGCCCGCCAGTTCCGCGACGGAGTTGACCGCGAGACATCCGCTCGGTGCCCCGGTGCTCGACCGCTCGGCTTCCTCGAGGACCACCTTCGTGAGGTAAGCCTCGATTCGGGACACCGCGTCGCCCTTCTTCGCGATCACCTCGGCGGTGGCCCGCGCCGTCGCGTCGAGATAGCGGGCCAGGCATTCCGAGAACAGCGCGCCTTTGCTGCCGAAGGTGTTGTACAAGCTGCTGCGGCCGAGACCGGTTGCCTGGCACAGTTCCTCGGCACTGGTCGCGTGAAAGCCTCGCCGCCAGAACAACTCAGTGGCGGCGGTGAGCACTTGCTCGCGATCGAAGGTGCGCGGTCGAGCCATGCGGGCAGCCTACGACATTATGTAACGAGGTGTCCATAACGGGGGCGGTCAGCGGTTGCGCCGGGCGTACGCGGCGGGAGTCGTGCCAGTCCAGCGCTTGAACGCGTAGATGAAGCTCGACGCCTCGGCATAGCCCAAGCGCAAAGCGACGTCGTCGACCGACAGCACGCCGGTGTCGAGCATTTCCTCGGCGAGGGTCTGGCGGACCTCGTCGAGCAGCTGGCGGTAGCCGGTGCCCGCTTCGGTCAGCCGCCGTCGGAGGGTTCGCGTGCTGAGCGTGAGCTGGCGGGCGATCTCGTCCATCCCGGCGTCCGCGCCGCCGAGCCGCACCAGCCGTTCCCGCACCAGTTGCGGAACTCCCGATCGCGCGCGGCGGCGAGCGACGAGGGCGTCGCATTGCGCGGCGCACAACGCGACGGTTTGCTCGTTGGCCTGCGGCAACGGGAGGTTCAACAGCTCCGGATCAAGGATGACCTGATGCTCGGCCGCCCCGAAAGCCGGGCTGATCCCGAAGGCGGTCCGGTACGCGTCCACAAAGGACGACGACGGAAACCGGAACTCCAGCCCCGCCAGGGAGATCTCCGGCAGCAGGTCCCGCATGACCGTGCAGATCGCGGACAGGTCGCGCAGCGCGAGGAACCGGGCGACGTCGCCCGGCACCCGGGAATCGTCCAGTACCAGGCGGAGGCCGCTGGCGTCCACTTCGACGTGCGGGATGCAGAAGGTGAAGGACAAATCCAGGTACCGCAACGCGAACACCATCGCGTCGCGCATCGTCGGACTGCTGATGCAGGCGAAACCGAAGATGCCGAACGTCGTCACGCGGTACCGGCAGCCGAGGCTGAGCGCGACGTCGTCGCCCGAGCCGACCGACGACAGCAACGCGCGCACCACAGCCAGCTCCTGCCGCGCGTCGAGCTGGCGGTCCGGCGCGCGCAGGTCCTCGACCGGGCCGCCGGGGAGCGAGACGCCGCGTTCCTCGGCGAACCGGTGCATGAGCAGCACACTCGCCGTCCCGCGCGGGTAGTCCCAGTCGCGGATGGCGGGTGCGGCTAGCTCGGCCATGGCCGGAATTATGGATCAACCGGCCGCCCGCGTGCCGTTCGAGGGCCGAAAATTGTCGGGGTCGCTCGTTAAGCTCCCGCCGTGCGCCTTTCCCACCGCGTCCTCAACCGCGCGACCCTCGACCGGCAACTGCTCTTGAAGCCCGCCAAGATGCCGGTGCTCGACGCCGTCGCCCACCTCGCCGGGCTGCAAGCGCAAGCGCCGTTTCCGCCGTACTACGCGCTGTGGTGCCGCTTGCAAGGGTTCCAGCCGGACCAGCTCTCGAGCCTGCTGCTCGACCGCAGCGTGGTGCGGATGGTGTTGATGCGCGGCACCGTGCACCTCGTCCCGGCCGCCGACGCGCTCGCCTGGCGGCCGGTGGTGCAGGTCGTCATGGACCGCGCCCTGACGGCGGCCAACCAGCACCGGGAGCCGCTGGCCGAACTCGACCACGACGCGGTGGCGAAAACGACCGCCGAACTGCTGCGCGAACGGCCGTATTCGAGCGATCAGCTCGGCAAAGCGCTGGTCGAGCACTATCCGGAGACGCCGGCCGCGTCGCTGATGTTCCTGGTCCGCGCCGTCCTGCCGCTGGTGCAGATCCCGCCGCGCGGCGTGTGGGGCAAGGCCGGGCAGCCGACCTACCAGGTCGCGCACCACTGGCTCGACGGCGTCGCCGCGCCGGAACCGTCCGCCGCCGAGCTGATCCGCCGCTATCTCGCCGCGTTCGGCCCGGCGACGGTGGCCGACATGCAGACCTGGGCCGGCGTCACGAAGCTCGGCGAGGTGGTCGAGGGGATGGAGCTGCGCACGTATCTCGATCCCGAGGGCCGCACGCTCTACGACCTGCCGGACGCCGCGCTGCCCGACGAGGACACGCCCGCGCCGACGAGGCTGCTCGGTCCGTTCGACCAGACGCTGCTGTCCTACGCCGACCGCACGCGGCTGATCAGCGACGAGCACCGCAAACGCGTGATCACGATCAACGGCCTGGTCAAGGGCACCCTGCTGGTCGACGGCCAGGTCCGCGGGAGCTGGGAAACCACGGCCACCCGCGGGTCGGCGACGCTGGTGCTCACGCCGTTCGAACGGATCGCGAAACGCGACACCGCCGCGCTGGAGAGCAGCGCACGGAAGCTGCTCGCCTGGGCCGAGCCCGGCAAAACGCACGAGGTCCAGGTCGTGCCCGGGTAGCCGCGTCCGCTGGCCGGAATTCTCGATCGGGTGGCCGTTCGTGCCCTTCCGCACCGGCGGCCGCCTGCGTAGCTTCGGCCTATGGACGACACCCCGTCGGTGCTGATCGTGGGCACCGGATTCGGCGGCATCGGCGCCGCGATCGAGCTGAAGCGCGCCGGTTTCCCGAACGTCACGATCCTGGAGCGGGCGGCCGAACCGGGCGGCGTGTGGCGCGAGAACACCTACCCCGGCGCGGCCTGCGACATCCCGTCGCCGCTGTACTCGTTCTCCTTCGAGCCCAACCCGGACTGGCCGAAGCGGTACGCGATGCAGCCGGACATCCACGCCTACCTCAAGCGCGTGATCGCGAAGTACGGCATCGAACCGCACATCCGGTACGGCCGCGAAGTCACGTCCGCGACCTACGACAACGGCCGCTGGCGCGTCGAGACCGCGCAGGGCGAAACCTTCGAGGCCGACGTCTTCGTGCCCGCCGTCGGCCAGCTGTCGCGGCCCGCCTTCCCCTCGATCCCCGGCCGCGAGACCTTCGCCGGCGAGGCCTTCCACTCCGCGGAGTGGAACCACGAGATCCCCTTGGCGGGCAAGCGGATCGCGGTGATCGGCACCGGGGCGAGCGCGATCCAGTTCATCCCGGAGATCCGCAAGGAAGCCGCGCACGTCACCGTCTTCCAGCGCACGCCGCCGTACGTCATGGCCAAGAACGACGGCCGCTACAAAGCCTGGCAGAAGCGGCTTTTCCGCCGCCTGCCGAAGACGCAGCTGTTCGGCCGCGCCCGGATCTTCCTGCTCGCCGAGTACGCGACCTACGGCATGACGAAACACCCGGTGCTGACCAAGATCTTCGAGCTGCGCACCGCCCAACTGCGCCGTCGTCACCTCAAGGACCGCACGCTGCGCCGCAAGGTCAAACCAAATTACCCGTTGGGCTGCAAGCGGATCCTGTTCACCAACGACTACCTGCCCGCCCTCGCCCAGCCGAACGTCTCCGTCGAAACGTCCTCGATCAAGGAGATCACCCCGCGAGGCGTGCGCACCGCGGACGGCGTGGAGCACGAGGCGGACGTGCTGATCTACGGCACCGGCTTCAAAGCGACGGAATTCCTCGGCCCGATGAAGGTGTTCGGCCGCGACGGCCGCTCGCTGGCGGAAGCGTGGAGCGGCGGGGCGCGGGCGTACCTCGGCCTGACGGTCCCGGGGTTCCCGAACCTGTTCTGCATCTACGGCCCCAACACCAACCTCGGTGCGGGTTCGATCATCTACATGATCGAGCGGCAAGCCCGCTACCTCCGCCAGGCCGTCGAGCATCTCGCCCGGCCGGACGTCGCGGCGCTGGAAGTGCGGGCCGAGGTCGAGGAGCGCTACGACCGCGAAGTGCAAGCGCGGCTTTCGCACAGCGTCTGGAGCGGCTGCACGAGCTGGTACCGGCAGGAAAACGGCCGGGTGAGCACCAACTGGCCCGGGCTGGTCACCGAATACGACCGCCGGACCAGGGCACTCGACCCGGCCGACTACCTGGTGCGCGCGGTCAGGGCAGGTTCTTCAGGCCCGCGCTGACCGTGTTGGCGAAGGAGTAGCCGTTCGACGCGTCCCAGTTGATGGACCAGGTCATCGCGCCGCGGAACTCCGGGTACGTGGTCGACGGCTTGAACGAAGCGCAGCCGGTGCCCTTGGCCATGCAGTTCATGGCCGACACGACGTTCGACGGCGACTGGTACCCGCCGCCCGCCGCCGAGCCTGAGGCCGGCAGCCCGAACGCGACTTGGTCGGCCCGCAGGCCGCCCTGCAGCTGGATGCACGAGAGCGCGGTGAGGAAGTCGACCGTGCCCTGGGAGTAGACGTTCCCGTTGCAGCCGTTCATCGCGCCCGAGTTGTAGTACTGCATGTTGACGACGGTGAGGATGTCCTTGACGTTGAGCGCCAGCTGAAAGTAGCCGCCCTGGGTGGACTGCATGTCGATCGTCTGCGGCGCCATCGTGATCACCGAGCCTCCGCCGTCGTGGATGCTGCGCAGCGCCTGGCCCATGTAGGTGGCGTTGATGCCGTTCTCCAGGTCGATGTCGACGCCGTCGAAGCCGTACGTGGAGATCAGCTGCTTCACCGAGTTGGCGAAGTTGCTCGCCGAGGAGCTGTCGCCGACGCTGATCGTGCCCTTCTCGCCGCCGACCGAGATGATCACCTTCTGGCCGCGTGCTTGCACGGTCTTGATGTCGGCGCGGAACTGCGCGTCGGTGTAGCCGCCGAGCTTCGACGACAACGCCGGGTCGAGCGTGAAGCTCACCGCGCCGGGCGTCGTGGTGGCGTCGGCGAAGGCGATCGCGATGACGTTGTACGTCGTGGGCACGTCCGCGAGCTTGAGCGTCTTCGCGCCGTTGTCGAAGTTCTGCCAGTAGCCGGTGAGGATGTGCTTCGGCAGGTCGCCGTTGTGCGGCGGCGTGCTCGTGGTCGTGGTCGTGGTGGTCGTCGTCGGCGGCGTGGTCTGGGTCGTCGACGTGGTCGGGGTCGTGGAGGTCGTGGGCGGGGTGCCCGGGCCGTCGAGGTTCACGTCGTCGGCGAGGTAGGCGGGCTGGCCGTACCAGCCGTGCAGGTACACCGTGAGGCTCGTGGACGAGCCGGTGGTGAAGCTCAGGCTGAGCTGCTGCCAGCCGGTCGTGCCGGGCGTCCAGGTGTTCTGCGTGGCGGAACCGGAAACGCCGAGGTAGACGTAGCTGCCCTGGACCCACGCGGAAAGCTTGTACGCGGTGTTGGGCGCCACGGTGACCTGCTGGGAGCACTGCCCGGTGTCGGAGCCGGACGGCGCCGCGCTCAGCGAGTGGCTGCCGTCGTGCGCCTGGGTCGTGACGACCGACGCGGTGCCGGTGCAGGTCCAGCCGGAGAGCGAACCGCTCTCGAAGCCGGGGTTGGCGAGGATGTTCGCGGCCGACGCGCTGCTGGTGCCGAGGGCCAGCGTGACACCGAGCGCGAGAGCGACCGAGGCCAGCAGGGACACCAGGGCAGGCAGCCGCCGGGGGGACGGGTGTGGGGACACGGGCAGACCTCCGCAGGGGCAGTGAGCCAGATCACCTCAAAATGGACTAGACCAATACGGATGTCAAGAAACTTCCGGAGGTGCTTCGGCGGGCCATGCGCGGCGCGCCGGGCGGGCAGCGGCACAATGCAGGCTCGGAGCAACCCGAGACGAAGCAGGAGCCTGGTTTTGAGCGTGCAGTCGGTCGAGCAGCGGATCGCCGAAGAGCTGGGGGTGCGCGAAGGGCAGGTCAAGGCCGCCGTCACCCTCCTCGACGAGGGGTCCACGGTGCCGTTCATCGCCCGGTACCGCAAGGAAGTCACCGGAGAGCTGGACGACGCGCAGCTGCGCACGCTCGAGGAGCGGCTGCGCTACCTGCGCGAGCTGGACGAACGCCGCGCCGCGGTCCTGGAATCCATCCGGAGCCAGGGCAAGCTGGACGAGGCGCTCGAGGCGCAGATCCTCGCCGCGGACACGAAGTCGCGGCTGGAGGACATCTACCTCCCGTACAAGCCGAAGCGGCGGACGAAGGCGCAGATCGCCCGCGAGGCCGGGCTGGAGCCGCTGGCCGACGGCCTGCTGAACGACCCGACGACCGACCCGCAGGCGGCCGCCGCGGTATTCGTCGACGCGGACAAGGGCGTCGCGGACGCGCAGGCCGCCCTCGACGGCGCGCGCGCCATCCTGGTCGAGCGCTTCGCCGAGGACGCCGACCTGATCGGCGAGCTGCGCGAGAAGATGTGGGCCGAGGGCCACCTGTCGTCGAAGGTCCGCCCGGGCAAGGAGACCGACGGGGCCAAGTTCTCCGACTACTTCGACTTCTCCGAGCCCTACACCAAGCTCCCCTCGCACCGGATCCTCGCGATGCTGCGCGGCGAGAAGGAGGAGATCCTCGACCTCACGATGGAGCCTTCCGAGCCGGTCGCCGAGGACGCCCCGGTCCGCGTCGGCCCGACCGAGTACGAGCAGCGCATCGCCGCCCGCTTCGGCATCAGCCAGCAGGACCGTCCGGCCGACAAATGGCTCGGCGACACCGTGCGCTGGGCCTGGCGCACGAAGATCCTCCTGCACCTGGGCATCGACCTGCGGATGCGGCTGCGCCAGTCGGCCGAGGACGACGCCGTGCGCGTGTTCGCGGCCAACCTGCGCGACCTGCTGCTGGCCGCCCCGGCGGGCACCCGCGCCACGATGGGCCTCGACCCGGGCTTCCGCACCGGCGTGAAGGTGGCCGTGGTCGACGCGACCGGCAAGGTCGTCGACACCCACGTGATCTACCCCCACCAGCCGGCGAACAAATGGGACCAGTCGATCGCCGAGCTGGCGGTGCTGGCCAAGAAGCACAACGTCGACCTGATCTCGATCGGCAACGGCACCGCCTCGCGCGAAACCGACAAGCTGGCGATCGAGCTGATCAAGAAGCACCCGGAGCTGAAGCTCACCAAGGCGGTCGTGTCCGAGGCGGGCGCGTCGGTGTACTCGGCGTCGGCGTTCGCTTCGCAGGAACTGCCGGGCATGGACGTCTCGCTGCGCGGCGCGGTCTCGATCGCGCGGCGGCTGCAGGACCCGCTGGCCGAGCTGGTGAAGATCGACCCGAAGTCGATCGGCGTCGGCCAGTACCAGCACGACCTGTCCGAGGTGTCGCTGTCGCGTTCGCTGGACGCGGTGGTCGAGGACTGCGTGAACGCGGTCGGCGTGGACGTGAACACCGCGTCCGCCCCGCTGCTGACGCGGGTTTCGGGCATCACGACGTCGCTCGCGGAGAACATCGTGGCGCACCGCGACTCCAACGGCCCGTTCCGCACCCGGACCGCGCTGAAGGAGGTCGCGCGGCTCGGCCCGAAGGCGTTCGAGCAGTGCGCGGGCTTCCTCCGCATCCCGGACGGCGACGACCCGCTCGACGCGTCCTCGGTGCACCCCGAGGCGTACCCGGTGGTGCGGCGGATCCTCGATCGCACCGGCACCGGCATCCGCGAGCTGATCGGCAACGCCCGGACCCTGCAGTCGCTGAAGCCGGCCGAGTTCGTCGACGAGACCTTCGGGCTCCCGACAGTCACCGACATCCTGGCCGAACTGGAGAAACCGGGCCGCGACCCGCGTCCGGCGTTCAAGACCGCGACCTTCGCCGAGGGCGTCGAGAAGATCGCCGACCTCAAGCCGGGCATGCGCCTGGAGGGCGTGGTGACGAACGTGGCCGCGTTCGGCGCGTTCATCGACGTCGGCGTGCACCAGGACGGCCTCGCGCACGTTTCGGCGCTGTCGAAGAACTTCGTGAAGGACCCGCGCGACGTCGTGAAGCCGGGCGACATCGTGAAGGTGAAGGTGCTGGACGTCGACGTGCCGCGCAAGCGGATCTCGCTGACGCTGCGCCTGGACGACGAGCCCGGCGCGGGCAACAACCGAGGCGGCGGCCGGGACCGGGACCGCGGCGGCCAGGGTGGCGGCGGTCAGCGCCGGAACCAGCCGCAGCAGCGCGGGGGCGGCGGCCGGGACCGTCGCGACTCCGGAGGCGGCGGCGCGATGGCGGACGCGCTGCGGCGCGCCGGATTCGGCAAGTAGCACGCCCCAATGCCACATTGGGTGCATCTGACGCACCCAATGTGGCATTCGGTGCGTTGAGCGCACCCAATGCCACATTGGGGTTGGTTCAGCGGGCGGGCGCTGCCGAGGGCGTCCCCCAGCCGATGGTCGCGGTCCGACGCTGCGAACGTCCGTGAAGGGCTCCTTGAGGGAATCAGATTCCCTCAAGGAGCCCTTCACGGACCTCGGCGAATGCGGGGAGCCGGAGAGGTCTCTAGCAGGCGGCGCGCATCAGGGATTCATCTCGTACGCGCCGGAAAGCTCGCGCACCGTCTCCCACACCCGGCCGAACCGTTCGGCGTCCGGCACCGGCTTCCGCAACCCGGCCAGCGCCAGCTCCTGCTGCTTCTCGGTGGAACTCGGCTTCCCGTGCAGTTCGACCGCCGCGACGCTGAAATCCTGTACCAGCACGGCGAACAGCGAAGTCCAGGTCCCTCTCACGACAGCCGGCCCCGCCCGGCGTGATCGCCTGGGCCGCGGCATGGCCAGCCACGGCCTAGACGGTGTGCAGAGCAGCGAACCCCGGGGATGCATTCGCCGGTGCGTGGGATGCCCTGTTCCCGGCGCGATCAGGCCGGGCCTTCGCGGGTGGACGCAGTGGTCCATCAGGCTCTTCGGCGGGCGGTTCGCTATGCCGATCGCGACAGCGAATCCCTCGGCGCGCCCGGACCGTTCACCGAGGTTCGATGGGGGGCTCCAGATGAATATCAATCGCATCCTCCGGCTCCACATCGGGGTCGGAGGGGTCCTGAGCGACAAGTTCCACCGACTCGAGAGTCGATCCTTCGGGAATGTCGAGATCATGAGCCGAAAACACATCAGTAAGCGAATTGGCACTAGAATTGGTCAGACCGACCGATTGGAGCAATCGCGTTCCGTCCGGCAGATGATAAATAATTTCGAACACGGCAGTCCAGTGCGGAGGAAGTTCGATGCGGAGCTCCCGGGTACCGTTGTTCCAGCTCCACGCGCAGGTGCCCTGCGCGGGGTCCGGGTGGTCCGGGAGTTGCAGTCCCGGCCCGGCAGGCGATCCCGGCCGGCAGACTTGAGGCGGGGTGCCCGCAGAAGCTACCTGCACGTTTACGCCAACGAGGGCAATCGCGGCCACCCCTGCGGCACCCCACCGCTTCCAGGATTTCGAGCGCAGACCGCGACGCGAAGACGCCGTCGCGGCCCAATTCTCGCCCGTCACTTCATCCATTGCTTCTCTCCATTTCCTGTCCGGGAATTCCCTTGTTCGCCTTCGTTGTCCGACAACTGCCCGGAGCGATTCCGGCAGCAACAACTCGGCAATCTGAGTTCACCGCATCACGACCTGCCGCACAAGCCTCGGACGAGTGAACGGCAAAGCCGGCCGCCTAGATGACAATTGTTCGCAGCTAGGTGAAAGATTCATTCGCCGGGCACGCCGATGTTCGCGCAATCCGAGACCCCGGTGATCGGCAGTTTCGCGTCAACTGCCGATTCTGGCAGCCATGTCGTGACTCCGGAGGCAGCGGCGCGATGGTGGACGCCTGCGAAGCGCCGGATTCGGCAAGTAGCCCAGACAGAAAACGGCCTCCGCACTACCGAGCGCGGAGGCCGTTTCCGTGGTTTCCCTTACGGATTCATCTCGTACGCGCCGGAAAGCTCGCGCACCGTCTCCCACACCCGGCCGAACCGTTCGGCGTCCGGCACCGGCTTCCGCAACCCGGCCAGCGCCAGCTCCTGCTGCTTCTCGGTGGAACTCGGCTTCCCGTGCAGTTCGACCGCCGCGACGCTGAAGTCCTGCACCAGCACGGCGAACAGCTGGTCCAGCACATCGTCTGACACGCCGGTCAGCTCAGCCTGCTCCAGGATCAGCTGGCCGTAGACGACGAGCGTGAACAGCTCGGTCAGCGAGAGCCCGAAGTCCAGGTCCTTCTGCTGCGCCTCGTCCGGCGTCGCCTCCGACAGCAGGCGCACGAGCACGTCGGCCTGTTCGGTGAAGCGGGCGACGTTCGGCAGGTGCTTCGCGTTCTCATACGCCGGTTTCCAGTCGTGGAACCGGATCTTCGACAGTCCGCGCGCCGGGCCCTGCCGGAACAGGAAGTCGTCGTCCGAGGCGTCGTCGCGGGTCGGGACCGCCGGGTATTCCTGCGACGCGAACAGGTACGCGGGCATGAACTTCGCGATCAGCGCGAGGTTCACCGCGACCGTGCCCTCCAGTTTGGGCAGGCCGTCGATGTCGTTCTTGGCCATCGCGAGGTAGGTGTCGGCCTCGAAACCCTTGGCCGCCACGACATCCGCGACCAGCCCGATCACCTTCTGCGCCTCGGTGGTGACCTTCATCTTGGTGATCGGGTTGTACAGCAGGTAGCGGCGGTCCTGCTGGTTCGCCGAGCGGAAGTAGTCGATCGCGCGGTCGGAGAACAGCTTCATCCCGGTCAGCCGCACGTAGGCCTCGACGAACTCGCGGCGCACGTGCGGGAAATCGGTGACCGGGTGGCCGTACAGGATCCGGTTCTGCGCGTGCGTGATCGCCTCGTACAGCGAATGCGTCGCCATCCCGATGCCGCCGAAGCACAGGTTGAACTTGCCGATGTTGACCGTGTTCAGCGCGGCGCTGAAGGCTTCGGCTCCGGTGTGCAGGATGTCCTCCGCGCGCACCGGATAGTCCTCGAGCCGGAATTCCGCGACGTACATCTGCGACGGCACGATGTTCTTCACGACGTGGTAGTTCGGGTGCTCGGAATCGGCGTAGAAGAACACGTACTGCTCGGGTCCTTCGACGCCGTCGATCCGCCCGAACACCGAAACCGTGCGCGCGCAGTTTCCGTTGCCGATGTAGTACTTCGACCCGTTCGCGCGGTAGCCGCCCTCGCCGTCCGGGGTGAGCACGAGGTCGGACGAGTAGATGTCCGCGCCGTGTTCCTTTTCGGACAGTCCGAACGCGCCCACCCCGCCCTCGGCCAAGGCTTCCGCGGCGCGCTTGCGAGCGGCCGCGTTCCCGCTCTGCCATACCGGACCGAGGCCGAGAACGGTGACCTGGAAGGGGTACCAGTAGTTGAGGCCATAGAAGCCGAGAATTTCCGCCAGCGCGGCGATCCGGCTGGTGTCCCAGCGTTTGTCCGGATTCCCGGCGGAATCCGCGGCCGGGGTGAGGAACGTGGCGAACAGGCCTTCCTTGCCCGCGAATTCCAGGAAGTCCGCGTAGAACTCGCGGTCGTGATACGCCTGCGCGAGACGGCGTTTGCCGCGCGCTTCGAACCAGTCGATCGTCGCCCGCAGCAGCCGCTGGGTCTCCGGGTCGAACTTCCGGGCGTCGTAGTCGCGCGGGTTCAGCAGCGCTGTCGCCGTTTCGCTCATCGCATCTCCAGGTCAGCCGATATTACTGCCCGGTAACTTTAGCGCGGTGCGGCCGCCGGACTCCACCGCGTCCACCCGCCCGCGGCTGTCGCGCCGGAAACGCGCGCTCGGCCTGCGCGTGTCCGAGGCGCGGGCGAGCACGTCCTCGGCGACGAAGACGACCTCGAACGGCGGCGCGGAGAGGATGTCCGGGTCGTCGGTGTCGAGGATCATCTGCGCCCAGAGCGAGCCGTCGCGTTCGGTGATGTCGAAGATGAGCGAGCCGGTCCGATACCGGCCAAGGCAGTCGCCCGGGTCGATTGCCCATACCGGGAGACTGCCCGGTTTCGGCAGATCAGCCAGGTTCTCCAGGCACCAGTCGACGACCCGGGGGCCGAGTGCGCCGCCGCCCGCGCTGTTGGTGAGCACGGTGACCGCCAAGTTTTCGCTCGGCGCCATCACGAACTCCGACAGCTGCAGGTTGCTGACGTTGCCGCCGTGCCGCACCAGCTGCGCGTCGCCGTGGCGAAGCCGCAGCCAGGACAGTCCGACCTCCTCGAACGGCAGCGCGCCCTTGCGCTGCGCGGCGTGCATCAGCCGACGGGTCCCGTCGCTGAGCACCTCCCCGCCGTCCAGCTGGAACCGGGCCCATTTCAGCTGGTCACGGGCGGTCGACCAGAGACCTCCGGCCGGAGCGTCCGCGCGGGAGAGGCCGACGGTGTGCGCGACCGCCGGGCCGTCCTCGCGCAGCGCGTGCCCGACCGCGTGCCGACGGGTCAGCACCTCCCACGGCTGGAAGTACGAGTCGGTCATGCCGAGCGGTTCGAGCAGCCGGGTGCGGACCAGGTCCTCGTAGGTGCCGCCGGACACCGCCTCGGCAACGCGGCCGGCCAGCAGGAATCCGGCGTTGCAGTAGGAGAACACCTCGCCGACCGGAAAAATCTGCGGCAGCTCGCCGAACCGCTCCACCGCGCGAGCGAGCGCGTCGTCGCCCCAGCCGGTGTCGACCTCGATGTCGCCGAGGAAGCCGGACGAGTGCGTGAGAAGGTGGCGCAGCGTCACGGTTTTGGTCGCGAGCGGATCGGACAGCCGCAGCTCCGGGAGATACTCGACCACCGGCTGGTCCAGTTCGAGCACGCCGTCCTCGACCAGCACGAGCACCGCGGCGGCGGCGAACGTCTTGCTGGTGGAGCCGATCATGAACAGCGTGTCGTCGTCCACCGGCGTTCCGGTGTCCACACTGGACACTCCGGTGGTCAGCAGGGTTTCCTTGCCCTCGTGGAGAATCCCCGCCGAGACGCCGGGCACGCCCGCCTCGCGCGCCCATTCGCCCAGCAGTCCCCGGAGTTCGTCTGTGCTCATGCGGCCAGCCTCGCACCCGTCGGCGCGGCGGCGATGGTGGAAACGGACGAACATCGCGCACCCGCTTCGTCGGTTCGCGCGTGGCGGCCTGCGGGCGATATCACGTAGCCCGGCGGATCTTGGGACGGTATAGTGGAGCGTGCGGTCCGCTCAGTTCTGCCTCGGACCGCGTTTCGATGTTGTCGACGACCACGCGCCGCAGCCAACCGAGGCCGCGCCGGGCAGGACAACCGCGCTACGTACGGAGATACTGGACGCCTTCGCGTCCGCACCAACCATGACGACTTTTACTGAACTCGGCCTGCCCAAGCCCCTGGTCGACGCACTCGCCGCGCAGGGCGTCACCGAGCCGTTCCCGATCCAGGCCGCCACGCTCCCGCACACGCTGGCGGGCCGCGACGTGCTCGGCCGCGGCCGCACCGGCTCCGGCAAGACGTACGGCTTCGTGCTGCCCGTGCTGGCCCGCCTGGCCGCCGGCCCGACGCGGCGCCGCCCCGGCCGTCCGCGGGCGCTGATCCTCGCCCCGACGCGCGAACTGGCCACCCAGATCGAGGCCGCGATCGTGCCGCTGGCGCGCCCGCTGGGCCTCAAGGCCACCACGATTTTCGGCGGCGTGAGCGCGAACCCGCAGATCACCCGCCTCCGCGACGGCGTCGACATCGTCGTCGCCTGCCCCGGACGGCTCGCCGACCACATGCGCACCGGCGAGGCGAAGCTGGACAAGATCGAGATCACCGTCCTCGACGAGGCCGACCACATGGCCGACCTCGGCTTCCTGCCCGAGGTCCGCCGCATCATGGCGGCGACCCCGGAACGCGGCCAGCGCCTGCTGTTCTCGGCGACGCTCGACGGCGGCATCGACGTGCTCGCGAAGCGCTTCATGAACGACCCGATGCTGCACAGCGTCGACTCGGCGCAGTCCCCCGTGTCGACGATGACGCACCACGTGCTGCACCTTGAGGAGACCCACCGCCTGCCGGTCCTGGTCGACCTGACCGCCGCGCCGGGCCGCACCCTGGTCTTCACCCGCACGAAGCACCGCGCGAAGGCCCTCACGCGCAAACTCGTCGCGAGCGGCGTCCCCGCGGTCGAACTGCACGGCAACCTCGGTCAGAACGCGCGCACGCGCAACCTGGAAGCCTTCTCGTCGGGCACCGCGAAAACCCTGGTGGCCACGGACATCGCGGCGCGAGGCATCCACGTGGACGACGTCACGCTGGTCATCCACGCCGACCCGCCGGTCGAGCACAAGGCGTACCTGCACCGCTCCGGCCGCACCGCCCGCGCGGGCGCGTCGGGCACCGTGGTGACGCTGATGACCGACGAGCAGGTCGCGGACGTCCGCGCGCTGACCCGGAAGGCCGGGATCTCGCCGACCACCACGCGCATCTCGCCGACGCACCCGCTGCTGGCCGAACTGGCCCCGGGCGACCGGTCGTTCACCGCGTCGCCCCGTCGGCCCGCGGTGGACAACCGCCCCAAGACGGTGACCGCTTCCGGTGCCGCCCCGGGCACCGGCCGACGCCGCGGCGCGCCTTCGGAAAACCGGGGCGGGCTCGGGGCACGGACCGGTTCGCAGTCCCGCCGCTCCGGTGGTGGCCGCGGCGGACCTCGGCAGGGCAGTGAGACTCGGTCTTCGGAACGGCAGCCAGGCCAGGCCCGCCGGGAGGACCAGCGCCGAGGTTCGGGTGCCGGTCGCCGAGGCGCGGAGGGCGCGGGCCGTCCTGCCGCTGGCACCGACCGTCGCGGGTCAGGCCAGCCGTCGCGCAACCGCCGCAACGGTTCCGGCGGGCGTCGGCAGCCGAACTCCTGAGAGCACTCCAGCCGGACGGGGTTCTCCGCCACCGTGGTTTGAGGAATCGGATCGCCGTGCCGAAAATTCGCTGCGCGGCACGGCGATCCTTCCCTGGCCTGGCTCCATGGAGCATCGAGGGAAAGTCGTGCGCTGGGAAGTCGACGAGGGCTGGGGAATTCTCGAATCACCCGCCGTCGACGGCCCGATCTGGGCCCATTTCTCGATGATCGAGGCTGACGGCTTCCGGTCCCTGACGGCCGGGGAAGACGTGCGGTTCGCCGTCGAGCGCGCCGAACAAGACGGCTGTCACTGGCGTGCGATCCGGGTGCGCACCGCCTGAATCAGCTCAGCAGGAACAGCAAAAACGGCCCCACACCCAGAACCAACAACACCGCCGCGTTCGTCTTCCGGTACTCCACCAGCAACGCCACAAACTCCCGCAGAAACGCGCTGGGCACGAAGTACGACGCCGTCCGAGCCCCGATCACGTTGAGCCGCAACCCCAGTTGCCGCGCGAGCACCGCCGTGCGGAAGACATGGTAGTTGTTCGTCACCGCCAGGATCGGCCCGGAAAACCCGCGCTCGGCAAGCAAAGCGACGCTGAACCGCAGGTTCTCGCTGGTCGTCGTAGCCCGATCCTCCAGCACGAGCTGCTCCTCCGGAACCCCGGCCTCGACGAGATACCGCGCCATCGCGGCCGCTTCCGAAGTCAGTTCGTCCGCGCCTTGCCCGCCGGACACCACCAGCACCGCGCCCGGCGACCGTTGCTGCACCTGGACCGCGCGGTCGAGTCGGCTGGCCAGCAGCGGCGGCACCCGGTCGCCCTGCAGCCCGGAGCCCAGGACGACCACCGCCGCGGCGCGGAGGCGGCGGGTGACCCGGCTGTAGAGGATCGAGTACAGCAGCAACGCCGTGAACAAAAAGGCCAGGTAACCGGTCACGAACAGCACCGCCATCGCGGCCACGCGCAGCAACGGCGCATCGTCGATGACCAGCGCACTCACCCCGAGCGCGAACACCGCGAGCAGGCCGAGCCCGGCCAGCAGCGACAGCAGGTTCGCGAGCCGCCGGCCTTCCCTTCGCAGCATCACGACGCCGTTCGCGATCAGCGCCCACGGCAGTGCCAACGCGCCGAGCCCGCAGACGAGCGCCACCAGCGTGACGATCGCGATCTGGGCCCATTCGATGTGCTTGAAGAACGACAGCAGCCACAACCCGGTGAAGCCGAGCGCGACCAGGAACCACACCGCGTTGCCGACCCGCCGCGGTTCGCGCGCGAACCGGACGACGAACACGAGCACGGAAGCCAGCGCGAACAGCCCGGAGGTCATGGTCCAGCATTCTGCTTGGCGTGCCCGTGCGTCGCGCGGGCAGGTACTCAGAGTGACGTCGTCAGGCCCCGCGCGCGCAGCACCGACCGCTCCAGCGGACGGAACACGATCAGCTCGATCGCCACCCCGACGAACAAAATCAGGAAAATCGCCGCGATCACCATCGGCATCGAGTTGTACGAGGACCCGTCGTTCAAATACGTCCCCAGCCCGACGCCGAGGCTCGGCGAGCGCGCGATCAGTTCCGCGGCCATCAGCGAGCGCCACGAAAACGCCCAGCCTTGCTTGAGCCCGGCCAGGAACCCGGGCAGCGCGGCGGGCAGCAGGATGTGCCGGGCCGCGGCGAAGCGGCCGGCGCCCATCACCTTGCCGACGCGCGGCAGGATCGGCGGGATCTGGTCGATGCCGGACACGAGCCCGTTCGCGATCGACGGGACCGAGCCGAGCAGCACGACGAAGTAGATCGCCGCGTCGTTGATGCCGAACCAGATCACCGCGGCCGGCACCCAGGCCACCGACGGCAGGCTCTGCAACCCGCTCAGCAGCGGTCCGATCGCGGCGCGCACCACGCGGACCTTCGCCACCAGGATGCCCAGCGGCGTGCCGAGCACGACCCCGGCGGCGAAGCCGAGCGCGGCGCGGTGCACGGAGGTCCAGATGAAACCGAACACCGAGCCGTTGGTGACGGTGCCCCAGAACTCGGCCCAGACGTCCAGCGGCGCGGGCAGCGTGGTCTCCGGCCAGAACGCGGCGGCCCACAGGAGCTGCCAGATGACCACGAGCAGCACGAGCGCGCCGACCGGCGGCAGGAATCCGCGCACGAACCGGCGGCGCAGCGACGTCGGCCGCGCCCCGGTGGGGGTGTCGAGCCGGTCCAGTCCGGCGCCGACGGCTTCGTCTAGGTCGGGGGCCGCCTGGTCAGGCTGCGGCATGGGTGCTGATCACCTTTCGCAGATCGGCCGTGATCTCCTCGGCCAGCAGTTCGGCGTCGGCGGACGGGACGTCGTGCCATTCGCGCACGACCCGGCCCGGACGCGACGACAGCAGCACCACCCGCTGGCCAAGCCGGACAGCCTCGCGCACGTCGTGCGTCACGAACAGCACCGAAGTACCGGTGCTGCGCCACACCCGCAGCAGTTCGCTCTGCAGCACGTCGCGCGTGATCGCGTCGAGCGCCGCGAACGGTTCGTCCATGAGCAGCAACGCGTTGCCGTCGTCGCCGCCGACGCGGTGGGTCGCGGCCAGCGCGCGGGCCAGCGCGACCCGCTGCCGCATGCCGCCGGACAGCTCGTGCGGACGCTTGCGCGCCGCGTCGCTCAACCGCACCAGATCCAGCAGCTCAGCAGCCTTTTCCCGGCGCTCGGACCGGCCGAAGCCGGCGAGCCGCAGCGGCAGTTCCACGTTCCGGGACGCGGTCAGCCACGGCATCAGCGCGGCCTCCTGGAACATCACCGCGGGCCGCGAGGTGGTGAGCGTGATTTCGCCGGCGGACGGCTGGTCGAGTCCGGCGACGAGGTTCAGCAGCGTGCTCTTGCCGCAGCCGGACGCGCCGAGCAGGCAGACGAACTCGCCCGGTTCGACGGTCAGGTCGACCCCGTCGAGCGCGGTCACCGCGCCGCCGGCGGAGCCGAACACCTTGCCGACGCGGTCGAGATGCACGGCGGCGGTCACTGGTCGCGCCAGGGTGGTGGTCATCGCGGATCGCCTTCCGGTCGGGACGTCACTTGGCCAGTTCGGGCGCGTTGACGGCGGGCAGCTGCTGTGCCTTGAGGACCTCGTTGAGCGGGCCGAAGTCGGCGAACCCCTTGAGGTCCACCACCTTGTCGACCACGCCCGCGGTCACCGAGTCCTTGGCCAGCTGCGGGAACTGCGCGGGCACCGGGTCGGTGGTCAGTTCGATGTTCGCGAACGCGCGGTCGAGCACGGCCGGGCTGAGCGAGCTGCCGGACAGCTCCTTGAGCGCTCCGTTGACCACGGTCTTCGCTTCGGCCGGGTTCTTCTTCGCCCAGTCGATCGCCTGCAGTTCGCCCTTCAGCAGCGCGCGCACGGTGTCCGGGTGCTGCTTGAGGAATTCGCTGCGCACGATCGCGACGGTGGTCGGGAACCGGCCTTCCGGCCACAGCGCCTTCTCGTCCACCAGGACCTGCGCGCCCGCGTCGGTCACCAGCCGCGACGACCACGGCTCGGGCAGCCAGCCGCCGTCGACCTCGCCCTTGCGGAACGCGTCGAGCGTCTTCGGGTTGTCCAGGTTGGTCACGTTCACCTGCCCGGTCAGGTGCTTCTCGGCGAGGAACTTCTTGAGCGCGACGTCCTGGGTGTTGGCCAGCTGCGGCGTCGCGATCGTCTTGCCCTTGAGCTGGTCGACCGACGTGATCCCGGGCTTCACCACCAGCTGCGCGCCGCCGGTGACCGCGCCGGACACCAGCTGGATCGCGCCCTTGGACTTGGTGAAGGCGTTGATCGCCGGCCCGGAGCCGATGAACGCGACGTCGAGCGAACCGCCGAGCAGCGCGTTCACTTCGGACGGACCGGCGTTGAACGTCTGGGTCGTGAGCTTGGTGCCGCCGAGGTTCTGCGCGAAGAAGTTCTTCTTGACCCCGATCAGCGCGGGCGTGTGCGTTACGTTCGGGAAGAAGCCGACGCGCACCTCCCCGGCGGCGCCCTGGTTGGTCGCGGCCTCGGTGCGGTCCGCGCGGGAACACCCGGCGAGCGCCCCGAGCGCCGTCAGCGCGGCGAGTGCGGAAGCGAGCAATCGGGTTCGCGGAAATGTACGCACAAATGGCCCTTTCGCGGTCAGCGGAACGGGGCGAGAATGACACGTTCACCCGCGAGACTGCATATGCATCCGCATCCCGGGAAATTGTGTGGGATTACTTGACAGGCGCGGGCCTCACCTGCTTGTCAGGAGCGAGACGTCGCCGAACTCGTGCCACAGATACTCCCGGCGCACCGCCGCGTCGTAAGCCCGCTGCACCAGCTCCGCACCCACGACGGCTTCGAGAAGCAGCAGGTGGGACGCCTCGGGCGCGTGCAGTCCGGTGATCAGCCCGTCGACCGCGCGGGCGGGCCGGTCCGGGCCGAGCACGAGTTCGGTCCAGCCCGCCGCCGCGGTGACGAGTCCGCCGGGATTAGCGGCCGATTCAATCGCGCGCACCGCGGTCGTCCCGACTGCGATTACGCGTCCACCCTGGTCGCGCACCCAATTGACCAACGCGGCAGTCGTCGCCGGAACGCGAAATCGCTCGCCGTACGGCGGTTCCCCGGCTTCCGGCGACGAGACGCCGGTGTGCAACAAGATCGGCGCGAACAACACGCCCCGCGAGACGAGCTGAGTGACCAACTCCGCGGTAAACGGCCGGGCCGCGCTCGGCATCTCCGCCGAACCCGGATCGAGCGCGAACACAGTCTGGTAATTCGGCAACGGCCACGCGCGCGGGACATAGCCGTAGCGAATCGGCCGACCGACCTTCGCGAGATACTGCGGGAGCTTGCCTTCCACTTCGATCTTCGCGCGCCACAACCGTTGTGCACCAGCGACGTGCGGCTCGCACAACGTGACGACGGCTCCGGCGGGCAGGTTGAGCCGCTCCCCCGCGCGGCCGTCGAGGAGCGGACCGCCGGGGGTGCGGAGTTCCACGACCCAGGTTCCGTCGTCGAGTTCCGTGGAAAAGTGGACGGTGACGACGTGGTCGTCCCGGACCGCATCGACGGCGGCCGGGAGCGTGCCGGAAGTGTTGACTACCAGCAGGTCGCCAGGCTGCAAAAATGCAGCCAGGTCACGAAAAACGGCGTGCTGCACGCCGTTCGGACCGGCCGCGAGCAGCCGCACCTCGTCCCGGGCGAGCCCGCGCGCTTCGGGCGGCGCGGACGCGCTGCGGTCCTCGGCGAGGTCGAACCGGGTGCGTGGAGCGGTCATGACTGCACCTGCAGGTCCGCCGCCTTGAACCGGCCGCTCGGCGGACGTTCCTCCAGCAGCCGCAGGAAAGCCGGTACCGCGGTCTCCGGCAGCGGCCGGTCCGAAATGTCCTCGCCCGGGAAAGCGGCCTGGTGCATGGCCGTGCGCAGATCGCCGGGATCGACGGCGTACACCGCAATGTCCGGATTTTCCACGCCCAGCACCGCGCTCACGTGGTCCAGCGCGGCCTTCGCCGAACCGTAGCCGCCCCAACCCTCGTACGCCTCCACGGCGGCGTCGGAGCTGATGTTGATCAGCACTCCCTTGGCCGCGGCGAGCGCGGGCAACAGCAGCCGGGCGAGCGCGAGCGGCGCGAAAACGTTGGTGCGGAAGACAGTTTCCAGCTCGTCCGGCGGATACTCGGCCAGCGGCGGCAGCGGGCTGACGCCGAGCGTGCTGGCGTTGTTGACGAGCAGGTCGAGCCGGGGTCCGGCGGCTTCGGCCAGCTGGGCGCGGTGCGCGGGGTCGGTGACGTCGCCGGGCACCGGGGTGAACCCGGCGTCGGCCGCGGCGGCGCGCAGCGTGCCCGGGTCGCGTCCGGTGCCCAGCACTGTCCATTCGCGACGGACGAGAGCCGAGGCGAGCGCCCGGCCCAGACCGGCGGAAGCGCCGGTGACAACAGCGACTGGCATGGTCCCTCCAGAAGTAGGCACCTGCCAGCGTGCGACCTCTACCTTACTGGAGGTCAACCGGCCGGCGGCCGCGCAGCACCGTGTACGCCACCAGCGAAACCACGAACCCGGCGTAGTAGGCCAGATCCGCTCCGTGCAGCGCCGCGGCGACCGGTCCCGTGTAGACAGTCGTGTTCATGAACGGCACCGCCGCCGCGAAGCCGACCACGAACGCCACGATCGCGGCCCAGCTGCGCACCGGACGGCGCAGCTCAGCCAACACGTCGACTTCGCGGCCGCGACGCGTGCGGCGCAGCCAATCCGGCACGACGACACCAAGGAACGGCGGGATCCAGTAACTCACCACCAGCAGCACGTTCTGGAACTTCGCAGCCAGGTCGCCGCTGTGCATCCAGAGAATCAACGCGAACGCCAGCACCGTCACGACCACCGCCGACACCGGACGACGCACCCGCACGCCGACAGTCTGCAGCGCGAGCGAACCGCTGTAGTCGTTCATCGCGTTGGACGACACCGCGGCCAGCGCGATCACCAGCAACGCCACCGCACCCAGCACACCACCGCCGAGCAGCGTCGACACTCCGGCGGCGGTCTGGTCGCCCAACGCCGTGCCGAGTGCGAGACCAATGCCCTCGCCGAGCGCGTACGACGCCGTCAGGCCCAGCAGCGTGAACCAGAAGACGCCGCTCGGCCGCGTCGAAGCGGGCAAGTAGCGGCTGAAATCCGAGGCGTAAGGAGCCCACGAAATAGCGAGGCTGAGCGTAATGGTGGAAAACAGCACGACGGCACCGGCGAAATCGCCGCCGGTCGCGGAATCGGCGAAGGTGATCGGGTGGTCAAGCACCACCTTTACCGCGAGCGCGACAAATGCGACAACCAGCACCACGCTCATCACGGCCTGGACCCGGTGGATCACCGCGTAACCGAATACGCCGAGCGTGCACTGCAGCACCAGCACCACGAGCACCGCGGCCCAGAACGGCAGCCCGGTGAGCTGGGCCAGCGCTTCGCCGCCGAACAACCCGACCAGCGCGTCCCACGCGATCGAACCGAGCCATTGCACCAGGCCGGGCAGCACGACGCCGCGGCCGAACGGAAGCCGTGCGAGCGGCAGCTGGCCGGTTCCGGTGCGCGGACCCCAGGTGGACAGCCACGCGACCGGCAGCGAACCGACCACGGTGCCGATCAGCGCGATGACGAACCCGGTGGTGAACCCGAGCCCGAGCGTCGCGCCGAGCGTGCCGGTGAAGACGGCGGTCATGGTGAGGTTCGGCGCGAACCACACCCCCGCCAGCCGCCACGGCCTGCCGAACCGGTTCGCGTGCGGGATCGGGGTGATTCCGTGCGTTTCGATCGCGAAATCCCCTGCTCCGGACGGCATCCGGCCACCGAAGACCTCGGCGTCGATTCCGCTCATGCCCTGCCCTTTCTCCCGGCTGACCCGTGAGTCTGAACCGGAGCGCCCGGCCGCGCCAATACTCTGTGGCGTTCCCGACCCGATCTCGGCAGGATCGCCGCAATGGGGGAAGCACCGTTGCGCCATCGCGCGTTCGCGATTTTCTACGCCGGACGGCTGGTCTCGCTGCTGGGCAGCGCCATGACCCCGGTCGCCCTGGCCTTCGCCGTGCTGGGCAGCAGCCGCGGCCCGACCGACCTCGGCGTCGTGCTCGCCGCCGGGATCGTCCCGCTGCTGGCGTTCCTGCTCGTCGGCGGCGCGGTCGGCGACCGGTTCCCGCGCAACCGCGTGCTGCGGCTGTCGAACCTCGGCGCGGGCGCCGCGCAACTGGTCGCCGCGGCCATCCTGCTCACCGGCAACTACTCGCTGGCCGCCCTCGCGGTCACCGAGTTCCTCGGCGGGATCTGCACCGCGTTCACCACCCCGGCGCTGCGCGGGATCGTGCCGCAGATCGTCCCGCCGGACTCGCTGCGCCAGGCGAACTCGCTGCTGGGCACCAGCAAGAACCTCACGAAGGTGGCCGGTCCCGCCGCCGCCGGCGTGCTGGTCGGCACGGTCGGCGGGGGCTGGGCGATCGCCGTCGACGGCGTGTCGTTCGTGCTCGCCGCCCTGCTGTACCAGCTCGTCACGCTGCCCCCGGCGAAGCACACTGTGCAAGACAGCGTCTTGCACAGTGTGCGAACCGGCTGGCGGCAGTTCTGGAGCATCCCGTGGCTGTGGCGGGTGGCGACGGCGTTCACCGTCTACAACGTCGTCTTCACCGGCGGCTGGCTGGTGCTCGGGCCGGGCATCGCGCGGGACACGATCGGCGCGACCGGATGGGGCGTCGTGTTGAGCGTGCGTGCGGTGGGCGCGCTGCTGGCCGGGCTGGTGATGTACCGCGTCGCGCCGCGCCGCCTGCTGCCAGTGGGCTTGGCGAGCGCGGCGCTGACCGCGCTGCCGCTGTTCGCGCTCGGCCTGCACGCGGGGGTCGTGCTGCTGGCCGGGGCGACGTTCGTCGCCGGGTTTTGCGCGGGCGTGCTGGCCGTCGCCTGGGACACGACGATGCAGGAGAACATCCCGGGCCATTCGCTGTCGAGGATGGCCGCGTTCGACGACTTCGGCTCGTACGCGGGCATTCCGGTCGGCGAATTGCTCGCCGGACCGCTCGGCGCCGCGTTCGGCGCCCCGCAGGTGGTGCTCGTCGGCGGGATCGTCCTCGTTGTCACCGCGCTGTCCCCGCTGCGCTCGGCCGCCGTCCGCGCGCTGCGGCATCCGCCGGTCCGCGTGCCGTGAAGGGCTCCTTGAGGGAATCTGATTCCCTCAAGGAGCCCTTCACGGACCGCCACGCAAGGAAGGGCCTGCCAGGGGATCCCGGCAGGCCCTTCCTTCACCCCTCGGTCACACCAGCAACAGGAACGCCACTCCGTTCGGCGAGCCGAGGCCCGTCACGTCGTCGTAGCCCTTGGTCGTGTGGATCGTCAGGTTCGGGTAGTCGAGCACCCGGGCGGAGGTCTTCAGCCCCGCCGAGGCGTCGACGCCGTTGGCGAAGTCCACGCGCTGCACCGCGCCGTCGACGTGCTGGACGTCGTGGATCGCCGACGTGCGCGACGTCAGCTGGTACAGCACCGGGTTGATGAAGCCGTGGTGGAAGTGGTCGAGGCTGTCGGCCACCGCCATCACGCCCGCGAACACCGGCGACGCGAGGCTCGTGCCGCCGATCCGGTACTGGTCGTAGTAGACGCCGTCCGGGAAGGTCTGCGTCTGGCCGACCAGGAAGCCGGTGTTGGGGTCGGCGACCGCGGAGATGTCCGGGACCACGCGGCCCTTCGCGCCGCCGGTCTGGTTCTTCGTGGACAGCGCGTCCGGCACGATTCCCTTCTGGTAGAAGGGCTGGCCGAACAGCCGGCTCGTGCCGCCGCCCGCGCCGCCGTTGAAGGCGCCGGGGAACGCCGGGGTGTAGACGCCGTTGGTCAGCGTCGACTTGCCGGTCTCCCACCCGGTTTCGAAGATCCGCTTGCCGTCCTTGCCGACCGCCAGCGACGTGCCGCCGACCGCGGTCACCCACGGAGCCGAAGCGGAGAAGTCCGGCGACGGCGTGCCGAGGCGGGCGACCTCGTCCCCGTTGTCGCCGGAGGAGAAGTACACGCCGATGCCCTCGAGCACCGCCTGCATCGAGATGTGGTTGAACACCTTGACCTCGGCGGCCGGGATGTCCTCGCCGGTGTCGCCGTAGGAGTTGGAGATGATGTCGGCCTTGTGCCCCGCGACGACATAGTTCAGCGCGGTGTCCAGCGACAGGTCTTCACAGTCCTGCCCGCCGACGTACAGGATGTCCGCCCCCGGCGCGAGCCCGTGCGCGGCCTCGACATCCAGGGTCTCCTCGCCGTACCAGCCGGAAGCGTCGCACTGGTCCGGCCCTTCGAGCACCGGGTTCGACGGGAAGATGTGCTGCTTGAACTGCTGCTTGGTCAGCGGGTGCGCCGGGTCGTTGCGCTTGGCGTACTCCGAGGCGTCGGCGTAGATCGTCGGCGAAGCGAAGGCGTCCACGATGGCGATCGTGGTGCCGCGACCGTCCGCGCCGAACTGCGCGACCTGGTCCAGGCCGTACGCCGAACGCAACTGCGCGGGCGTGTAACCGCACGGCGCGTACGGAAGCTGCTTGCCGTTGTACGCCGGGTCGGTCGTGTCGGTCTTCTCGCCGTAGTAAGCACTGCACGGCCCGGAATTGCGGAACCCGTTGCTGGGCGGCGCGGTCGACG
The DNA here is from genome assembly GCF_002796545.1 of Amycolatopsis sp. AA4. Classification (GTDB taxonomy): domain Bacteria; phylum Actinomycetota; class Actinomycetes; order Mycobacteriales; family Pseudonocardiaceae; genus Amycolatopsis. Next base: position 1,269,134 of record NZ_CP024894.1, on the reverse strand, counting down.
GGCTGCCCTGCACGCGCGACTGCTTCTTCGCGCTCGGGTCCGCGCCGTCGGTGTGGTCCGGCTTGAACAGGTTCGTCGCCTGGTCGACGCCGATCACGCCGAGCACGTCGTTCGCCAGCGAGGCCGGAACGGACAGGTCCTTGTCCGCCGCGCGCAACGTCTGTCCCTTGACCTGGTACTTGCCCAAGGTCACCGCGAACGCGCGCTGCACCTGATCGGCGGTACCGGTCGCCTCGACGTACGCCCGGTTGGACGGCACCTCGCCGATGCTGAATCCGCTTGCGGACAGCCAGTTCTTGACCGCGGACACGGTCTGGTCGGTAGCCGCGAACTGGTCCCGCACCTGATCCGGCGACAGATAATGCCGGTAATTCCGGCTGTTCGGATCGGACACCGACTGCGCGGCGGCCTCGGCCGCGCCCTGGTCCTTGAGGTTCAAGTAAACCCGAAAGTCCATAGTGGACGACCCAGCGGTGTCGGCCACCTTGGACTGAGGATTGGCCCAGACCGGATGCGATTGCGGAATGTCCGCCCGCCCCTGAGCCGACGCCACGGCAGGCGAAGCGGCTAAACCGCCGACCACCGCAAGCGAAAGAAACATGGTGACGCTTCTACGCACAGCAACTCCCTCGTGTTGCGCGGCTTCGACCCCGCCTGCCGCCGGAAAGAGATTAGGACTGCCCCCGCCCGCCAGGGAAGCGTCCGGCTTTCCCGTGCGGAACCGTTATCTGCTCCCCTCACCGCGACACAAGGGACAACTGCGACCAAAGTCCGTTTCATCCGCACTGTCCACAGCGGAATGTCCAGAAATCGGAAGAACGCCCGTTTTCCCAAACCCCCCTCACAGCACTAGACGCCCCTCAACACCACCTACGAAGGTCGCACAATCCCGATCACCGACACCAGAACCTCACCCATCTGCCACCCCGGCACACACACCCCACCACCCCACCGCACCAATGCACCCGACGATCGAGGCACCCAGCCCCTCCCCCAACCCCGATACGAAGCCTCCCTGCGGTCCGGGGGTGCTTGTCAAGGCATCTTTCCCGCCTTGACAAGCACCCCCAGACCGTCAGCACAATCAAGCTTCGGGGTGCCCCACGCAACCAGGGACGGCAATGTCGCCCGCCAGGGCGACGAGCCGACCCCCAAGCCCCCGCACATGAAAACAATTCACCCCCAACCCCGCCCAAACCCCAAGTGACATCCCGCCCGACACCACCCCTTATGGGGTATTCCTCCCCCACCGGATCTAGCTAACCGCCCCAAACGCTCCTAGCATGCCGACCATGGGGACCTTGCCGCCAAGGCGGGTAAATTGATTTCGCTGACCTTCCGGATCCTGGGGCCGCTGGAGGTCGTCGCCGAGGGCAGGGCCGTACCGCTGGGCGGCCCGAAGCCCAGGCTGCTGCTGGCCGCACTGGCCCTGCAACCCAACATCGTCGTCTCCACCGAGGCCCTGGTCGAAGTCCTCTGGCCGACCACCGCCCCGCGCTCCGCGGCCGCCAACATCCGCACCTACGTCCACTCCCTCCGCAGACGCCTCGCGGAGACCTCCCCCGACCTGGCCGACCGCATCACCAGCCGTGCCTCCGGTTATCTCCTCACGGTCCCGGAAGACGAACTGGACCACCTGGTCTTCACGAAACTCGCCAAAGAAGCCTGGGAATCCCAAGACGACCCGGAAGCCGCCCTGGCCCTGCTGGACCAAGCGCACTCCCTCTGGCGCGGCGAGGTACTGGAAGGCCTCCCGCACGATCCCACCTGGGGCCCGACCGTCGCCCGCCTCGACGAACTGCGCCTGGCAGTACAGGAACAACGCCTGCGCGCCCGCCTGGCCCTGGGCCGCCACAACGAAGTCATCGCCGAACTCCGCGCGCTCGTCACCGAACACCCGCTGCGCGAAGAACTCTGGCACCACCTGATCACGGCGTTGCGCGACGCGGGCCGCACCACCGAAGCCGCGGAAGCGTACGAGCTGGTCGAGCAAACCCTCGCCGACGAACTGTCCGCGAGCCCCGGCGCCGCCCTCCGCGAACTCCGCACGACTCTCGAAGTCCCGTGCGGCAAAGTCCCGCCGATCTGCCAGCTTCCCTTGGACCTGCCGGATTTCACCGGCCGCGGCGAAGTAACCGAGCGTCTGGTCGCGAAACTCCGCCACCACGCCGAAGCGGAACGCCCCGCGGTCGTCGTCCTGTCCGGTCCGCCCGGCATCGGCAAATCCTCCATCGCCGTACGGGTAGCGCACGCGGTCCGCACCGTTTTCCCGGACGGACAGTTGCATGTGGACCTGGCCGGAACGTCGTCGTCCCCGCGCTCGCCGATGAGCGTGCTGGCCGAACTCCTGCGCGCACTGGGCATCCCCGATTCCGGCCTTCCCCGGGACCTGGCCGAACGCGCCGCGCTCCTGCGTTCCCAGCTCACCGGACGCCGCATGTGTGTCGTCCTGGACGACGCGGGCAGCGCCGCCCAAGTACGCCCGCTGCTTCCCGGCGCGGGCGCGTGCGCGGTGCTGGTCACCAGCCGAATCCGGCTGCCCGACCTGGCCGGAGCCGTCCCGGTGGACGTCGACCTCCTGCCCGAACCGGAAGCCGCGCGGCTGCTGGAAGGCATCGTCGGCCACGAACGAGTCGCCGCCGAACCCGAGGACGCCGCGGCGATCCTGCGCCAATGCGGGCATCTGCCGCTGGCGATCCGGGTGGCCGGAGCCAAGCTCACGCACCGGCCGGCCTGGTCGCTGCGCATCCTCGCCGACCGTCTCCACGACGAGCACCGCCGCCTGGACGAACTGCGCGTCGGAGACCTGGCCGTCCGGGCCAGCGTGACCCTGAGCTACGACCTCCTGCCGATGTCCGCCGCCGCGGCCTTCCGCCGTCTCGGTGCGCTGGGACCGGTGCAATTCCCCGCCTGGGCGGTCGCCGCCGTCCTGGGCCGGCAGTCCGCCGACGACGTCCTCGACGTGCTCGTCGACGCGCACCTGGTGGAACTGGTCGCCACCGACGTCGCGGGCCAGCCGCGCTACCGCCTGCACGATCTCCTGCGCGTCTACGCCGCGGAGCTGGCCGAGCCCGACGAAACCCGCGCCGCGCTCGGCCGCGTGCTGGAGGGTTATCTGGCGCTGGCGGTAGAAGCCGCCGAACGCATGCCGATCCACTTCTTCGGCCAGTACCACGACGACACCGACCTCACCCTGCCGCCGGAAGCGGACCGCCTCCTGACCGACCCCGCCGCCTGGTTCGCCGCCGAACGCGCCACCTGCGTCGCCGCCGTCGGGCTCGCCGCCGAACACGGTTTCGACGACCTGACCTGGCGGCTCACCGTCGCTCTCACGCCGTACTTCGACCTGCGCGGCCACCAGGACGACTGGCACGCCACCCACCTGATCGCCCTGGAAGCCGCCCGCCGGGCGGGCGCGATCCGCGGCGAGGCAGTCGTCCAGCGCAACCTCGGCCAAGTCCTGCTGTACCAAGACAACGACGCGGACGCGATGGTCGCCTTCGAAGCCGCCCGCGAGCTGTACCAACAGATCGGCGACCAGCAAGGACTCGGCGAGGCCTACGCCGGTCTCGGCACCGTGCTGCGAATGCAAGGCCAAACCGACCGTGCGCTCGAACCCTGCCACGAAGCGCTCCGGCTGTTCGGAGAAGCGGGCGACCCGCACGGCGAAGCGGTCATCCGGATCGCGATCGGCTCGATCTGGGTCGCGCGCAAGTGCTACGCGACCGCGCGCCGGTGGTACACCGACGCGCTCGAGCTGTCCTGCGAAATCGGTGACCGGCACCGGGAAGCCCATGCGCTGCAACGGCTCGGGCTTCTGCACCAGCGCGAGGGCAACCTCGCCGAGGCCCGCGAACACGTCACGCGCGCCATCGCGGTCTTCACCGATCTCGGCGACGACCACTGCGTCGGCTACGCGAACCAGAACCTGGGCGAATTGTGCCTGTACAGCGGCGATCTCGCGCACGCGCAGCTGCTGCTGGTGAACTCGCTGAGCGTGCACCGCCGCAACGGAGACCGCCGCTCCGAAGCCCACGCCTCCCAGCTCCTCGGCGAACTCCACTCCGCGCTCAGCCAGCCCGAACGGTCCCGCAGCTACGCCGAACGCGCGCGGGCCATCCGCCGCGAGCTGTCCGCCGACGCCCCGGCCGACGAACGGCCGCGCAAAACCGGACCGCACCGGATCGTGTCCGCCTGACGCGCGGGCCCGGTTGCGCGGCCAAACCGGCGCGCCAGGCCACGATGCGCTGATGAACACCAGGAAAGCGGCTGGTCACGTGCTTCTCGCGATGGCAGTTATCGCTTTGTCGACTCCGGCGCCCGCCTCGGCGAAACCGAAGCACGGCAGAAGAGTGCTGGAGAGACCGCTGACCTACCGCCTCTACGCGACCCGCGAAGGGCTCGTCGGCGGCACCACCTCGAGCGGGCACCGGATCACCGAACGAGACCATTTCGTCGCGCTCCCGTCCACGAAAACGGTGTCGTCCAAGGGAAGAGGCACGTTCACCGTCCGGGTCTGCCGCACTGACGGCACGCGCTGCGAGTACGCGCCGGTGTGGGATGTCGGACCGTGGAACGAACACGACGACTACTGGAACCCCGCCGACCGGCGCGCGACGTTCACCTCGCTGCCGCAAGGCGTACCGGAAGCACAAGCGGCGTACCAAGACGGCTTCAACGGCGGCAAGGACGAACACGGCCGCACCGTGCGCAATCCAGCCGGCCTCGACCTGGCCGACGGCACGTTCTGGGACGGCCTCGGCCTCAAAGGCAGCAGCTACGTGGACGTCACTTTCCTGTGGACCGGCGATTCCCCGGCCACCGGCGTGGTGACCGGAGGCGCGCCGCTGGTCGTGCGCACGTCCGCGAACAACGACGCGCCGCCCGCCGGATTGGCCGCCGACTCCGCGCAGGTGCCGATCGAGTGTTCCGTGCAAGGCGATGCAGTGGACGGAACCACGCGCTGGAACCGGATCAGCCCCGGACACTATGTGCCCGAGGCCTATCTCCGCGCCGACACCGCCGTGCCGTCCTGCTGAACCTCAGTGCTGGTGGTGGGCATGCACGACCGCGTGCCCACGACCGCGGCCGATCATCCACTTGTTGACCGGAACCGTCACCACGAAGGCGATCGCGAGCGACAACGCCAGCGACAGCCAGAACAATCCGCTCGACAGGCCCGCGTCCATCGCACCCGGGATCGCCTCGACGACCGTGTTGTCGATGACCTCCATGACCGCGATCGACACCGTGTCCGCGGCGAGCGCGACCTTGAAGGCGGCGCCGAGCGCGAGGCCCGACTTGAGCACGCCGCGCATGGTGAGGGCGTAGCCGAAGACGAACGCCAGCACGATGGACAGCACCACAGTGGCCGCGTTGTGCAGGCCGAACGCGGTGCCGAGAACCATGCCGAGCACTTCGCCGATGGCACAGCCGGTGAGGCAGTGCAGCGTCGCCTGGGCGGCGGTGGACCAAGACGCTCCGTGCTGGTGTTCGTTCATGCTGGCAACTATACCCCCTTAGGGTATCTGGAGGGCAAGATCGCCCGATGTGATGACCGTCGCCCGGCACCGCCGGAGGCCGGAGTGTCCGAATTGGACGACCGAGCTTCCCGGACGAAACGTGCCCAGTGGGCGAGGAGCACGCTGCGCCGTCCGGCGGTCGAACTCTCTTGCGTAACCGTTTGGTCGCGTTCGGTTGACCCCCTGCCGCCACTGGCCCTACCTTCGGCTGCCAGGTGACAAAGCCGGGGAACGGTGGGGGATGCGAGGGCGGACCAAAACGCTCGTGCTGGGTGCGGCGCTCGTGGCGACCGCGGCGGCGGTGGCGGCCAGTTGCTCGCCGGTCCTGTCCGACTCGGCTCCGGAGCCGGCGAAAATCGCCTTCGTGCCGAAAATCGGCGGCATCCCGTACTTCGACGCGATGAACGCCGGCGGCATGCTGGCCTCCCGGCGGCTCGGGGCGAAGTGGTCGCTGCACGCCCCGGCGTCGCTCGACCCGGCCGCGCAGACGGCGATCCTGCGGCAGCTCATCGCCGAACGCGTGGACGTCATCGCGGTCGCCCCGAACGATCCGGCGGAGCTGGCCCCGACGATCGCGGAGGCGCGGGAGAAGGGCATCCACGTGCTCACCACGGACACCGACGCCGCCGATTCGCAGCGCGAGGTCTTCGTCAACCAGACGACGGCCGACGGCATCGGTTCGGCGCTGGTCGACTCGCTGATGAAGAAGACCGACGGCGCCGGCGAGTACGCGATCGTCTCGTGCGGGCGCGCCGCGGCGAACCTGAACTCGTGGATCGAAGCCGAGAAAACGTATGCGGCGCAACGCTATCCGCAAGCGAAGCTGGTCGAGACGGTGTACGCCGGCGAGGACACCACCACCGCCACGAAGCTGGCGAAGGAGATCCTCAACCGGCATCCGAAGCTCACCGGCATGATCGGCCAGTGCACCACGGCGACGCCCGGCATCGCGCGAGCGGTGCGTGATCAGCAGAAGATCGGCCAGGTGTTCACGGTCGGCACCGGGACGCCGCAGACGATGAAGCCGTATCTGGTCGACGGTTCCTGTTCCATGACGGTGCTGTGGAACGTCGAATCCCTCGGCTATCTCACCGCGTGGACCGCCGAGCAGCTCGCGACCGGCACCCCGCTCCGGCCCAAGAACAACGTGAGCCCGGAACTTCCCGCGGTGCACTACGACGCGGCCACCCGGACCGTGCTGCTCGGCGATCCCCTGCTGATCACGCAGAACAACGTGGATCAGTTCAAGTACTGACGGTCGTCAGCGCACGTCGACGGTCACCGTCAGCGTGCGCGTCCGCGCCGGCAGCTTCGCCAGGTCCACCTGCAGGTACTCGCCGTCGTCCGGCCGGCCGTTCGGCTGGGTCTTGGCGTGCAGGGCGTAGGGAGCCGCCGAGTTCGCGACCCCGTCGATGCCGAAGTCGCTGTCGTTGCTGATCACCACGGTGCGGCCGCCGTCGGTCGTCGCGACGCCTTCGACCTTGTCGTGCCCGAAGAAGCCCCCGCTCGGGTCAAGCCCGGTCACCAGGCCGCCGACGTCGAGGAACAGCTTCTTCGCCACTGGCGTCATCCCGACCTTCGCCAACGCGTCCGCAGCCTCCGCGGTGGTGGCCTTGCCGACGTACGCCTCGATGCTCTTGCCGCCGTCCACGAGAAGCCCGCCTTTGGCCGCGTCGTACGTCGCGCCGGGCACCTTCGCCGCCGGTCCGAGGTCGGTCGCCTTGCTCAGGTCGATCTCGAACAGCTTCTTGTACGCGCCGGGTTCGGCCTTGCCGTCGCGCTCGTCCACGAGGAACCGGGTCGACGAGAGCGCGGTGATCTCGGAGACCGCGGTGCCGGTCTCGTCGGGGTTGTCGAGCAGGTAGGCGTACTCGTGCGTGGCGCGGGTCTTCAGGTCGACAGTGACGATCCGCAGCGCGGGTACCTTGCTGGGCTTCTTCGTGAGGTCCGGCTGCTGCAGCGCGGACTGCATGATGCCGACGAGCGTCCGGCCGTCCGGCGTGAGCGCGAGGCCCTCCATGCCCTTGTTCGGCACGCGGTTCTTCAGCTCCTGCGGCAGCGAACCGTCGAACGGCGAGAGCCGCTCGATCGCGCGGCCGTCCGCGCGGAAGTGCGTGATGAACGGGCCGTACTCGTCCGAAACCCAGAACGTCCCGTCGCGTGGGGCGACCAAGCCCTCGGAGTCGTAGCCGTTCGGCGACGCGGGCAGTTTCTTCCCGGCGAGGTCCACGATGGTCTCGCCGGTGTTCGCCAACGTGTTGACCTGGCCGTTGTACGGCGAACCGTCGGCCGCGCGCAGCGGAATGGTCCGCTCCAGCACGGCTTTCCCGCCCTTGAGCCGGAATTTGCCGATGGCGGGCGTGAACGACGGGAGCGGTTCCACTTTGGACCCGTCCGGACCGTCGACGTTCGGGCCGCGGTCGGTGAGCCCGTAGAACTCGTCGCGCTCGCCCGGCACCGGAGTGAGCGCGGACCCGTATCCGCCGCCGGTGATCTTGACGCCGCCGACGGTGCCGAGTGGCGGCAAGTCCGTCGGGTACAGCCGGACGGCGTCGCTCACGGTGTAAGTGAACGTGTCGCGCCCGGTGAACCCGGCGGCGGGCGTGTAGCGGAACGAGCCGTCCGGGCCGATGGTCAGCGCGCCGTGTCCCGGATCGGTGTGCCGCACTACCGCGCCGTCGCGCTGCGCGTCGCCGCGTACCTGCAGCGTTTGCCCGGCCCGCACCCGGTAATGGTCGCCCGGGTGCCCCTTGGCCTCGGCCGGGCCCGCAGCGGCCAGCGGCAGCACCAGCGCCCCGGCGACCAGCCCGATCTTCACGCGTTTCATCGGCTTTCTCCTCCTCTGACGTCTTTTCGACGCCGGAGGGAGTCTCGACGGCCGAGTTGGACAACGTCGGTCATCGAGACGACCGCCGCGTTAACGAGCGCGCCGTGCACGAGCCGCTACTGCACCTCCTCCGACGATCAGCAGGACCGCGGCCACGCCCCAACGTCGCTGCTTCTTGACGTTGTCGTGTGCTTTCGCCGCGCGTTTCTCGGGCGGTTTCTTGATGGCCTTCACCGGGGCGGCGCGCGACGGCGCCGGGGGTTGGGGCCTTGGGATGGGCTGGATGATCGCGTCCGGCGGTTGCGGGGACGGCGTGGGGGTCGGGGTTGCTGGATTCGGCGTCGTCGGGGGCGTCGGCTGAGGTGCCGGGGTTGACGACGGCGTGGGGCTCGCCGAGGTCGACGGCGCGGGAGAAGACGGAGTCGTCGACGAGGTGGTCGGCGGGGTCGAGGACGACGGCGGCGGGGGTGGCGGTGGTGGTGGTGGTGGCGGCGGCGGGGGTTCGGCCAAGCACCCGGCGCCGTCGGACAGCACCAGCGGCGGTCCGGTGCTCACCTCGACCGGAGACCCGCCGTCCAGCCGATACGTGACGCTCCGCCCGTCGATCCAGTTCGCCGTCGCGTAAAGCTTGTGCTCCGGCCCGAACACGACCGAACCGTAAACAGCCTCCGGGAATCGCTCGCCCGGCACCTTCGCGACCTTCCCCGTCACCGGGTTCACCGTGACCACCGCGCCCTCGCCGGTGGACGAAACCCCGTACAGCAGACCGTCTTCCGGGTTGTACGCGAAATCGTCGATCCCCGAGGCGAGCCACCACGGGTGCAGCAACACCGGTCCAGTCGCGGTGAGATAGCCGGAACTGCGCGGATCAACGTCCACTGTGTACAGACTGGTCGCGCGCTTCACGTACCAGGAATTGCCGGACATCGCCCCGGCCGTCGCGCCGGTCACCCAGCTCCACTCGCCGTGGTGGGTGTCGCGGCCGACCGCGCCGAGGTCGGTCAGCTCGCCGTCGGAGTCGATCCGCACCGCGTGCCAGCCGTCGTGAAAGCGTCCGTCGGCGACGCCGTAGGTCACGTCCTGCGCCGCCGAGTACGCGATGGCGTTCAGCGCGAAAGGACTGTGGTGCAACAGATGCCGCGCGCCAGAGGGCAACGTCAACCGCACGATGTCGGACGACCACCCGTCGCGGCTTTCGACCTGCAGCACCCGGCAGGACGGCGCGGCCGCGCGCGGCCGCGCCGGAGCCAGCCAGCCGGACGCGACGAGCAGCCCGGCGACCGCGGCCGCGGCGGCCACCACAGTCAGGTACCGGGAACCTCGCACCGGTCAGCCGAGCCGCGAGATCGCCGTGGTGAACGCGTCCGGATGCACGTTCGCGCCGCCGGCATAAGGGTTCTGCAGCTGATAGATCGCATACAGCAGCAGGACGATCGTGCCGGCCAGCGTCGACACGATCACCAGGTGCGCCGCCATCCGCGTGCCGCCGAAGAGGTTCGGCAGCAGGATCGAGATGACGCTGCCGAGGACGAGCGCGAACCACATGACCGCGCCGACGCCGTCGGTTTCCGCGCCGGTGAGCCGGGTCTGGCGGGCCTGGTAGACCTGCCAGAGCTGGGCGGCGGCGTCCTTCTTCCGGTCGTTCGTCCAGTCGTCGCTGGCCTGCGCGTTGGCGACCACGCGGCGCATCTGGTCGAGCTGGGTCCAGCCGGTGTCGGGGACCGGGCCGTCGTCGACGAGCCGGGGCCACTCCTGCTTGGAGACCGTCGTCGCGTACGCGATGGCCAGGCGCCGCACCTGCTCGCCGGTGTCGCCGGGCAGCGCCTGCGCCGACCAGGTGGCGGCGACCAGGCCCTCGGCCTCGGTGTAGGAACCCTCGCGCGTGGCCGTGACGGCGTCGAAGAGCGAGATCAGCACGAACGCGACCAGCACCGCGTGCAGCCCGCCGACGATGGTGAACACCTGGCCCGCGGCGTCGTTGTTGTCGCGGCGGCCCTCGTCCCAGCCGAAGCGCCGCACGAGATAGCCGATCACCGCGGCGACGATCGCCCCGCCGACGACCCAGAACACCCCGGTCACGTAGACGTTCATCCGGTTCCTAATCGGTAGTAGGGATAGTTCTTCCGGCTCGTGACCGGGTCGGTTGGTGCTGGTCCGCCGGCGGGCGACGCCTGTGGGTTCCCGTCGTTCGACGACTTGTGAAAGAACGGCGCGTCCGCCGGTGGACTGGTGATCGTGGTGGTGGGATGTCGTGGCCCGAGTCCGCCGCAGGAGGTGACCTCTCGATGTGTTCCCGAGCTTCGAGCTCTTCGACAGAACGAGGACCCTGCGGTGTGCTGGAGTCACGAACGGCTACTGAGATGACGGACCGCCGAGTCCCGCGATTAGGGCGCTGCGTGACCCCGCCTGGACCCGTGAGCAGCAGCAACAGGAAAGGAAACGTGACGGTTTGACACTGTTCTGCGGCATCGACTGGGCCGAATCCCACCACGACGTCGCCATCATCGACGACACCGCAACCGTGATCGCCAAAGCCCGCATCGGCGACGACGCCACCGGGTTCGCCCGGCTGCTCGACCTGCTCGCCGAGGCCGGAGACACCGCCGACGCGCAGATCCCGGTCGGCATCGAAACCGACCACGGGCTGCTCGTCGCCGCGCTGCGCTCCACCGGCCGCACCATTTACGCGATCAACCCCCTCTCGGCATCGCGCTACCGGGCCCGGCACCAGGTGTCGGGCGCGAAGTCCGACGCCGCGGACGCCGCGCTGCTGGCCAACATCGTGCGCACCGACGCGGCCGCGCACCGACCGCTGCCGGCCGACACCGAACTGGCCCAAGCGGTGCGGGTGCTGGCACGAGCGCAACAGGACGCGGTCTGGGCCCGCCAGCAGCTGGGCAACCAGCTCCGGTCGCTGCTCAAGGAGTTCTACCCCGCGGCGCTGGAAGCGTTCGCCGGACAGCCCGAGGGCGGCCTGGCCCGCCGCGACGCCCGCACCGTCCTCGCCGCCGCCCCGACACCCGCGCTCGCAGCGACACTGACCCGCGCCCGGCTGCGGACACTGCTGACCAAGGCCGGACGCCGCCGCAACGTCGATGCCGACGTCGACCGCCTCCACGGCGTGTTCCGGTCCGAGCGGCTGCGGCAACCGCCGATCGTGGAGAACGCGATGGGCATCCAGTTTTCGGCTCTGCTGAGCCAATTCGAGGCCGCCTGCGCCGCCTCCGACAGTCTGGCGGAGGCGGCACGGACACATTTTGAACAGCACCCGGACGCCACGATCATCACCAGCTTCCCCGGCCTCGGACTGCTGGCCGGCGCCCGGGTGCTCGCCGAAATCGGAGACGACCGCACCCGCTTCACCGATCCCCGCGGACTGAAGGCCTACGCCGGATCCGCACCGATCACCCGCGCCAGCGGCCGAAAAACCGTGGTCTCGCACCGCCACATCAAAAACCGCCGCCTCGCCGCAGTCGGACCCGTCTGGGCGCTCGCCTCGCTGCGAGCCAGCCCCGGCGCACGACGCCACTTCGACACCCGCCGCGCCGCCGGAGACTGGAACCACCAAGCCCAACGCCACCTGTTCAACAAATTCCTCGGACAACTCCACCACTGCCTGCAGACGGACCGCCTCTACGACGAACACCAAGCCTTCCCACCTCCTCCAGCCCACACGGCTTGACTTCTAACAACCTGAGATGTCTTTCGCGCGGCTAAATACGCTGGCTGACGCTATCCAGCCGATTCCGGAACCGACAACGGCGAAACCCGCGATTCAGCCGGGTGGCCGCCCGCCGCCCGCGCGGTTCGCCGGATCGGAGCAGCGGGACGGGCACGCATTCCCCCGATTGCTCTTGCTCGACAAGGGAAAACGGCGCGGATACCGGTCGCGCGCACTCGACCGGGTTACGGCAGCAGACCCACCGTGACGCACCCCGGGTTGTCAGCCGGACAACAGCACCGGCAATGTCCGAAAAGGAGCTTCGGCAAACAGGTGAATCGGACCCGGCTACCCGATCGAGTGATTGTCGAGAACATCCACCTTGCTATGTTGATGCGCGGCGCCGCTCACGATTCGCATTCCTCTCCGGAAAAACCGCTCGCGCTGTCTTCCGGCGTTTTCGACGTTAGGTGGTTTCGCAGTGATCGTCCCGAGCCCCTCCGCACTGTCCACTGTGGCCGCCGCGCCCCGTCCGGAAGCGGGAGAACGATGACGACCGTGGACGCCCGCACCGGGGCCCGCTCCGTGGCCGAGGTGCTGGACTGGAGCCGGAGCAGGTGGGAACCGGCGATGCGCGCGGCGGTCGACCGGCTGCCAGTATCGATGCGCCGGATCGCCGGCTACCACCTCGGCTGGTGGGACGAAACCGGAACGGCGACGACCACGTCCGGCGGCAAAGCCCTGCGCCCCGCGCTGGTCCTGCTGTGCGCGGAGGCGTGCGGCGGAGACCCGGAAGACGCCGTTCCCGCGGCGGTGGCCGTCGAACTGGCACACAACTTCTCGCTGCTGCACGACGACGTGATGGACGGCGACCGCACCCGGCGGCACCGCCCCACCGCGTGGACCGTGTTCGGCACCGGCCAAGCGGTGCTGGCCGGGGATTCCCTGCTGGCGCTGGCCTTCGACGTCCTGTCCGCGGACGGCCCGGCCGCCGCCCGCCTGCTGAGCACCGCGGTGCTGGACCTGCTGCACGGTCAGCACGAGGACCTGGCGTTCGAGCAACGGACCGACGTCGAAGTGGCGGAATGCGTCCGAATGGCCCAAGGCAAAACAGCGGCCCTGCTGAGCGCGGCGTGCACGCTGGGCGTGCTGGTCGTCGGAGGCCGCGGCGAGCACGTCGAACGTTTCGGCCGCTTCGGCCGCTCGCTGGGCCTGGCCTTCCAGCACGTCGACGACCTCCTCGGCATCTGGGGCGACCCGGCGGTCACCGGCAAGCCGGTCTACTCGGACCTGCGCAGCCGCAAGAAATCCCTCCCCGTCGTCGCGGCGCTCGCCTCCGGCACCTCAGCCGGCCAGGAACTGGCGATGCTGTACCGGCAGCCCCTCGCGGACGACTGCCTCGCCAAGGCCGCGGCGCTGGTCGACGAAGCCGGCGGCCGGTCGTGGAGCCACGCCCAGGCCGACGAACTGCTCACCGACGCGCTGACTGCCCTGACCGCGGCCAACCCCGCCCCGCGCGCGACGGCCGAACTGACCGCGATCGCCGAACTCATCACCCGCCGGGACCACTGACCGTCACCGCCCCGGCCGGCTCAGCCCTTCGTCCCCCGCCCCCTGGGAAAGCACCACCTGATCGGTGTTCGCGAGCGCTTCCTTCCCGCGCTCGCTCGGCGGTGCGGCCGTGAGGTCCCGCAACCGGATCGGCGGCCCGAGGTCGATCAACGTGGGCACGTACTCCGCCTTGTCCACTGTCCATTTCCCGCCGGCCCGGCTGAACCGGAACCGAGCCGCGACGCCCTCCTCGGTGGACCCGCGAGGTTCGTCGTGCCGCGCGACCTCGTTGCCGAGCCCGAACGCCACCCACTTGCCGCCGACCTTCTGGAACGGCTGCACCACATGCGCGTGATGCCCGACGATCAGATCGAGATCCGGCGACGCCGTCAGCTTCTGCGCCAACTGCTTCTGGTCAGCGGTCACGTCGTGCTGGTACTCGACTCCCCAGTGCAGGCTCGCGATCACGACCTCCGCCCCGGCCGCCTTCGCCTCCCGCGCCGCGGAGAGGATCTCGCCGGGGTCGATTTCGTTGGCCAGCCACGGTTTCCCGGCCGGCCGTTTGATCCCGTTGAACCCGAACGAATACGACAGCTGCGCGACCTTGACCCCGTGCACGTCCAGGATCAGCGGTTTCCCCGCCTCCTCGGCCGAACGCGCGGAACCGGTGTGCTTGATCCCGGTCCGGTCGAGTTTGTCGAGCGTCCGCTGCACCCCCGCCGCGCCCTGGTCGAGCGTGTGGTTCGACGCGGTGGAACAGGTGTCGTATCCGGTGTCCTTCAACGCGTCCGCGATTTCCGGCGGCGCGCTGAACGACGGATATCCGCTGTACGGCCCGCCTTCCGGCGCGAGCGGCGTTTCGAGATGGCAGATCCCCAGATCCGCGCCGGACACGAGCGGTTTGACCCCGGCGAACAGCTGCCGGTAGTCGATTTTCCCGCCTCCGTCCGCCTCGGCCTGGTCGGTGAGCCGCGGGTGGATCAGCACGTCCCCGGTCGCCACGACGGTGAACGAATCCGGCGAAGCGGCCGCCGAGGAAGACGACGACGGTCCGGCCGAGGACCGGTGCGGGGCGGCTTCGCTCCCACACGCCGCCAGCATCAGCGCGACCCCGGCGAGGGCGGCGGCGCGGCGCGTGTTCGTCATGATCATCCCCTTTGCCCGACTGCCCGGCACATCCTTCCTTATCACCCTTGTGGGTTAACAACCCGGTCGTGACCTGGCCAAATGCTCAGGCTAGGCAGTCGGAGGGTTCTCCGCGCGTCAACGCCGGATCGGTCTGGTCGAACGTCCGCGCGACGCCGGGACCGGACGTGCGCGTCTCGAACCGCACGGTCACCCGGCCGTGCCCCGCGCCCTGCACCCAGCCCGTGCCGAACTCGGCGTGCACCACGTCGTCGCCTGGCCGCCACCCCGATGACGACACGGGCGCGCTCCCGCCCGGCGACGGCGCCGAAGTGACCACCGGCTCCTCCGTCGCCACAGGCACGGTCAAGCTGAACAACGCGTCCTGATGCGGCACCGAAAGCCCGCTGAACGCCACGCCCGCGAGCCGCACTCCGCCGAACTCCTGCGGGTCGAGCAGGAGCCGTTCCGCGGTAGCCGCAAGCTGTTCGAGGTCATCGGTGGGCGACGCGGTGGTCTCGGAGCGGGTCACCGTGCTCATGTCGGTATGCCGCAGCTTGATCACGACAGTGCGCGCGACGCGACCCGCCTTCACCAGGCGAGCGTGCGCGCCAGCCGCGATTTTCCTTACCTCGGCCCGCAATCGGGCGAGATCGACCACGTCGACGTCAAAGGTCGTCTCCGCACTCACCTGTTTGGCCTCGCCGCGCTCCGCGACCGGACGGTCGTCGAATCCGCTCGCCAGCCGTCGCAAGTCGCGGCCGACCACGCCGCCGAGCGTCGACACCGCGTCCGGCTCGGGCAACGCCGCCAGCTCGCCCAAGGTAAGCACGCCGATCGTGCGCAACTTCGCTTCCGCCACCGGCCCAATCCCCCACAACGCGCGCACCGGCAGCGGGGCCAGAAACTCGCGTTCGGTCCCCGGCGGCACGACGAGCAGACCGTCCGGCTTCGCGCGGTCCGAACCGATTTTCGCGACCTGCTTGCCTGTCCCCGCCCCGATCGACGCGGTCAGCCCGGTCTCTTCCCGGATCCGCGTCCGCAGTTTCTCGGCCCACTCGGTCACCTGCTCGACCGAAGCACCGGCCAGCGCGGGCGGTTCGGCGAACGCCTCGTCGAGGGAAATCCGTTCCAGCACCGGCGCGACCTCGCTGACGACGTCGAAAACCTGCTTGCTCAGCATTTCGTACAACCGGAACCGCGGCGGCAGCACGACGCCACCAGCCGGAAGGAGCCGTCGAGCCTGCGACATCGGCATCGCGGAACGCACGCCGTACTCGCGGGATTCGTAGCTCGCCCCGGCGACGACGCCGCGGTGTCCGGTTCCGCCGACCACGACCGCGCGCCCGCGCAGCGTCGGCCGGGTGAGCTGCTCGGCGGAGGCGTAGAACGCGTCGAGGTCCAGGTGCACGACCCAGCGAGACATCTCAGGTCCCGGCGTCCAGGAGCCGTTGCAACGCCTTGGTGTAAGTCTCGAACGCGGCGCGGCCCTTGCTGGTGAGCCGCACCAGCGTGACCGGCGTGCGGTGTTCGTAAGCCTTGGTGATCTCGACGTACTCGGCGTCCTCGAGCTTGCGCAGATGGGTCGAGAGGTTGCCCGCGGTCATCTCCAGCAGCTGCTGCAGCCGCGGGAACGTGATCTGGTCGGCCGGACGCAGCCCGGCGAGCGCGACCGTGACGCGCAGGCGCGCCTGGGCGTGGATGACGGGGTCGAGTTCCGGCAGCTCAGTCACGGGGCCGCACCACGTAGACCAGCGCCGCGACCGCGAATCCGCCGCCGCCGGCGAGCGAGAGGACGAGGAAGTTGCCGGGCACGCCGACCAGGACGCTCGCCCCGCCGCACACGATGATCCAGCCGCCGAGGAAGTACTGCCGCAGGTCCTGCCACAGCATCCCGCCCGCCAGGTAGAGCGCGCCGGTCAGCAGCAGCGAGGTGCCCGACCACAGCAGCGGCACGAGGTCGGAGCCTTCGGGAAGGAGTTTGGTGACCCGGATGTCGATCAGGCACAGCGCGGCGAACGAGATCCCCCACGACCAGCCGTACATCGCGCCGATCCGCCGGGACGGGCCGCGGATGCCCCGGCTGGGTTTGCTGCCGTGCCAAGCGGAATAGGCGATCGCGCCCGCCATGAGCACCGCGACGACGAGGCCCGCGACCCAGCCGGGCAGCAGCGCCGCCGACCGCTCGTCGGAGAGGTAGACGAGGCCCCAGCCGAAGAGCCAGGTGAACGCCCAGACGCCGAGCAGACGCGCCGGGCTGACTCGCAGCTCCCGGCGCGTCCGCTCGTGCTGAAGGGCGATGAGTTCGAGCGACTCCGCCGCGGACAGCGGCTCGCCCTCGTCCTCGACGGGGTCCCCCGCGTCGTTGTTCACCCCGGACCGCCCTTCCCCCGTACTGACCCCGCATGCAGCACGGAAGCTAACACGTCACGCGACCTTCACCGGGCCCAGCCGGAACCGCCGCACCACCACGAGCGCGGGCACGACCAGCCACGCGGCCAGCACGCCGACCGCGAGACCGAGCCCGCCGGCGTGGTCCACCGGAAGCGTGCCGACGCGGCCGAGCCAGTACGTAGGGAAGAAGCGCGCGAGCGCGGACATCCATTCCGGCAGGAACGCGAGCGGCATCCACAACCCGCCGAACACGCCGAGCGGCAGCATCAGCGCCCCGGTCATCGCACCCACCGTGTCGCCCTTGCCGAACAGGCCGAGCAGCAGCCCGAGCACCGCGAACGGGAGCGCGCCGAGCCACAACGAGACCCCGCTGAGCAGCCACTGCGCCGCGGTGAGCTGCACCCCGCGCACCGCGCCGGCCACGAAGATCACCACGACCACCGGCAACGCCATCGCCATCGCGGACGCGATCTTCACCGCGAGATAGCCGGGCCCGCGCATCGGGGTGAGCCGCAATTGCCGCTGCCAGCCGTCCGTCCGCTCGGTCGCGACGCGGGTCCCGGTGAACAACGCACCGCTCATCGCGCCGTACGCGCCCATGTTGATCATCGTGGTGACGCTCGCCTTGATCCCGCCCGGCCCGACCTGATCGCCGAACAACCCGCCGAACAGCAGGAACATGCCGAGCGGGACCGCGATGGTGAACAACGCGAACTGCGGGCTGCGGACGATGCGCAGGATCTCCAAGCGGAGGTAGACGAGGTTCATCGGAGCGCTCCCTGCGGCTCGTCGGAGGTGAGGGCGAGGAACGCTTCCTCCAGCCCCGCGGAGGTGATCTCGATCGAGCTGGCCCGCGGAAACTCCGCGAGCAACGCCCGGATCGCCAGGTCGGAGTCGGTGCAGCCCAGTTCCGCGCGATCGCCCTGCACGCGTGCGCTGGCGACCCCTGCGAGTGCGGCCAGAGATTCCTCACGGGCACCCGGTATCGCTGCCCTGATCACCCGCCCGGACACATTCGCCCGCACCTCGTCGACCGCCCCGTCCGCGACGACCTTCCCGTGCCGCATCAACACGACGCGGTCCGCGTAGTCCTCCGCCTCGGCGAGGTAATGCGTCGCGAAGAGGACAGTGCGCCCTTCCGCGGTGAACTCATGCATCGACGCCCAGAACTCGCGCCGAGCGTCGACGTCCAACGCCGCCGTCGGCTCGTCAAGAACCAGCAACTCCGGGTCGCCCGTGAGCGCGAGCGCGTACCGGACCCGCTGGAGCTGCCCGCCGGACAACTTCCCGCACCGCCGCTTGGCGAACTCCCCGATCCCGGCCCGCGCGTAAACCTCCTTGGCGGGCAAGGGATTCTCGAACATCGACCGATGCAACTCGACCAGCTCGGCCGGCGTGACATCCCGGAGCAAGAACCCGTTCTGCACCATCGCCGCGAGCCGCCCGGAGTCGAGCGCCGCCCGAGGCGCCCCGCCGAACACTTGCACGCTTCCCTCATCCGGCGAGGCAAGCCCGAGCAACATGTCGATAGTGGTCGACTTGCCCGCACCGTTCGGCCCGAGCAACGCGACGACCTCGCCCCGCCGCACCGCCATCGACACGCCGTCCACCGCGCGGACCTGCTTGAACTGCTTCACCAGGCCGGTCAGCCTGAACGCTTCCGTCATCTCGTCCCCCAGTTCGCTGTCTTCAACTTTGTAACACAAAGTGGGTTGTGGTGGAAAGTAGTGGGTGATGCCGAGTCGTTCACCAAGCGGAATCCGGGTCGGCTAATCCGGTTGCTCCTGGCAACCAGCCGCACTACCGTCCCGCTTCATGACGATCTTTGCCCGCTGCCGCCAGTCCTGATCCCGGCACGACTTTCCGGCCCGCCTGCCACCAGGCGGCGCCCGCTCTGCGTGCCGGACCGCGTCTCGTCCGGAAAGGACACTTCCGCTTCATGGGCAAGCACCTCGTCATGGTCGGCTGCTCCGCGCCGAGCCACGTCTACCCCTCGCTGGGGATCATCCGCGAGCTCGTGCGACGCGGGCACCGGGTCAGCTACGTCGTCGGCGAACCGCTCGCCGAACTGGTCGCAGCGACCGGCTCGGACGTCGTCGCGCATCCCACGATCTTCCCGCTCGGTCCCGGCGCGGAATGGCCGGAGGACCCGGCCGAAGCGATGCGCGTTTTCCTCGACGAGGCCGTCGCGATCCACCCGCAGCTGCTCGAAACCTTCGACCAGGACCCGCCCGACCTGCTGCTCTACGACATCGGCGGCCTCGGCGCCCCACTGCTCGGCCTCCGCTACGACGTGCCCGCGGTGCAGCTCTCCCCCACCTACGTCGCCTGGGACGGCTACGAAGAAGAACTCGCCGACGTCCTCAAACCGATCCGCACGTCACCGTCCGGAATGGACTACCAGCGAGCGTTCACTCAGTGGCTGGCCCAAAACGGCGTCACCGAAGACGCCTGGACCTGGCTCGCGCGACCAGTGCCGATCCTGTCGCTGATCCCGCGCGCGATGCAGCCGAACGCGGACCGCGTGCCGGAGGACCGCGTCCAGTTCGTCGGCCCGTGCCTAGACCCGGCGCGCGCCGCCGAGCACTGGACGCCGCCGTCCGACGGGAAACCAGTGCTGCTCGTGTCGTTTGGCACCGCGTACAACGACCAGCTCGACATCTACCGGCACTGCATCACCGAATTCGAGGACTGGCACGTCGTGCTCTCGGTCGGCAAGCACGTCTCGAAGGACGACCTCGGCCCGCTGCCGGAGTCGGTCGAGGTGCACGAAACGGTGCCGCAGCTGGCGATCCTCGACGTCGCGTCCGCCTTCATCACGCACGCCGGGATGGGCGGTTGCACGGAATCCCTGTGGTACGGCGTGCCGACGGTCGCCATTCCTCAGGCCGTCGACCAGTTCGGCAACGCCGCGCAACTGGAGGCGTTAGGGGTCGGCAAACATCTGCCCGCGGAGCAGGTGACCGCCCAGTCCCTCCGCGAAGCCGTCGACGAGGTCAGCAGTTCGCCTGACGTGGCCGCGCGATTGGCCGAGCTGCGTGCGGAACTCCGTGCCAACGGCGGCATCGCCGCGGCTGCGGACGCGGTGGAGAAGTTCCTGGACTGAGCGCCCGCCCCGGCTTGGCCGCAAGCCCGGCGGAGCGGCTACCCAGCCCGGATCTCATTGAGATAGTTGTAAATCGTGTAGCGCGTCACCTCGAGCTGCCCGGCCAGATGGTCGACCGCGTCCTTGATCAGGAAGTACCCGGCCTCGTCCAGCTCGCGCACCACCGCCGATTTGTGCCGCTTCTTCATCAGCTCCACCGGAATCCCGGACTTCCCGATCGCGCGTCCGACGAGGAACCGCTGCAGGCTGTCGACGTCGGGCAGGAACGTCTCCTCCCTCCGTTCCTCGGACGTCTGCGCCGCGGCCGGAAGTTCGCTGTTCACGCACAAACACCCGATCGCGGTACCCTCGGCGTCGCGCAGAAACAGCGTGGACGAACGGATCTCGCGCCCGTCCGGACTGTGCGTGCGGTAGTTGGTCAGATCCTGCGTCGTGCCCCGCCGGACGAGCCCGAGCAGCAGATCCGTCATCGGCCCGCCGACCGAGCGGCCGGTGAGCTTCCCCGCGATCGCGACGATCGAATCCGGCAGCTTCGACAGGTCGTGCAGCAGCACCTCGTTGCCCGGACCGAGCATCGCCGCCAGCCCGTCCACCGCCGGAATCAGCGCGGTGAGCAGCTCATGCGTCGCCGTGCCCGAAGCCGACGCGACCGGCACGACCCGGCGAGGCCGCAGCAGCGTTTCCAACGCATCCCGCACCAGGTCAGCAGCCGCCGCCGGGGTCGACGCGTGCGGCGACAACCGGACGTGTTCCGGACGGACCGTCGCCGCGATCCCCGCCGCCGTCAACGCCGCCCCGACCTGCTCCGCGGGTTTGTCCGGCAACGAGAACGCGAGAATCCCGGCCCGCCGCTCAGTCGCCGACACGATCTCCGCACCGAACGAACGCAGCACTTCTTCGAGTTCGCCGACGCGTTCGCCGATCCGGTTCGCGATCGCCGCGACGCCCGTTTCCTCGACCAGTTCGAGCGCCGCCGCGAAGGCGCCGGACGTGACCGGGCTGAGGTTCGAGATCGACCAGCTGGCCGCGGTCGGGTCGGCCGGGTGGATCTCGTTGTCGAACAAGCCGGGATCGCGCGCGCCGGTCCACCCGGAGAGGATCGGGTCCATTCGCGCGAGCGCCCGGTCGGACAGCACGGCGAATCCGGTGCCCCAGCCCGCGCGCAACCACTTCTGCCCGCCGACCACGAGCACGTCGGCGACTTCCCACGGCGCGTCGATCACCCCGAAGCCCTGGATCCCGTCGACCACCAGCAGCCGGTCGCCGACCACCTCGCGCAGCGCGGCGAGATCGGCCCGGTAGCCAGTGCGGAAATCGACCGCGCTCACCGAAACGACAGCGGTTTCCGGAGTGAGCGCGTCCGCGAGCCGGTCGGCGGTGACGTAACCGCCTTCCAGCCGCCGCATCCGCACCCGCCCGGCCTGTTCGGCACGCGCCCACGGATACGTGTTGGCCGGGAATTCCGCGGCCGACACGAGCACTTCGCCGTGGCTGTTGAACGCGGCCTGGAACAGACCGAGGCTGGTGTGCGGGAGCAGCACGGTGTGGTCGGTGTCGCTGCCGCAGAGCCGCGCGGCCGCCGCTTTCGCGCGGATCTCCTGCCGCATCAGCTCGTCCACAGTGGACGGACCGGCCTTGGTCGTCGCCTCCAGCAGCCGCGCGGTGGTGTCTAAGACAATGTGCGACGGCGGCCCGAACCGCGCGAAGTCCAGGTAGCCCGCGGGCTCGTCGAACTGGAGCAGGTACCGGGGCGGGATCCGGGTCACGAGAGGACCCGCGCGAGGAACTGCCGCGTCCGCTCGTGGTCCGGGGACTTCAGCACGCGTTCGGGCGGCCCCGTTTCGACCACCGCGCCGTCGGCGAGGAAGACCACCTCGTCGGCGGCCTCCGCGGCGAAGGCCATCTCGTGCGTCACGACCACCATCGTCATCCCCTCCCGAGCCAACGTACCCATCACCGCGAGCACCTCCCCGACCAGCTCCGGGTCCAGCGCGGACGTCGGCTCGTCGAACAGCATGAGCTTCGGCTTCATCGCCAGCGACCGCGCGATCGCGACGCGCTGCTGCTGCCCGCCGGACAGCTGCCCCGGGTACGCGCCCGCCCGGTCCGCGAGCCCGACGCGGTCGAGCAGGTCCAGCGCCTCTTTCCGCGCCTTGTCCGGGTCCACGCCGAGCACCCGCACCGGTCCCTCGACCACGTTCTCCAGCGCGGTCCGGTGCCCGAACAGGTTGAAGCGCTGGAAGACCATGCCGATGTCCCGGCGCTGCCGGGCGACGTCCTTCTCCCGCAGCTCGTACAGCTTGCCGCCGCGGAGCTTGAACCCGATCGGCTCGCCGTCCACCCAGACCTGGCCGCCGTCGATCGTCTCGAGATGGTTGAGGCAGCGCAGAAACGTGCTCTTCCCCGCTCCCGACGGTCCGAGCAGGCACACCACCTGTCCTTTGCGGACCTCCAGGTCGATGCCCTTGAGCACCTCGGTGTGCCCGTAGTTCTTGCGGACCCCGACAGCTTTCAGCAACGGTTCAGACACGCGCACCCCTCACCAGCGGCATCCCCTTGAACGCCTTCCCGACCCGCGCGACCGGACTCCGGTCGGCCGCCCCGAACGAACGTTCAAGGTAGTGCTGGCCGATGCCCGCCACCGTCACCACGACCATGTACCAGATCGCCGCCGCGATGAGCGTCTCCATCACCAGCAGGTTGTTGGACGAGATGTTGTTGGCCGCGTGGATCAGCTCGGTCACGCCGATCACCGACGCCATCGACGTGCCCTTGAGCATGTTGATGAAGTCGTTGCCGGTCGGCGGGATGATCACGCGCATCGCCTGCGGAAGAACGACCCGGCGCAACGTCGCGCCCGGCGTCATGCCGATGGACTTCGCCGCCTCGGTCTGCCCTGCGTCGACGCTGGTCAGCCCGGCACGAACGATCTCCGCCATGTACGCGCTCTCGTTCAGCGCCAGCCCGAGCAATGCCGCGGTGAACGCGCTGATCAGCACGTTCGTCGGCTCGTGGACGAGATAGCCGCAGAAGGGCAGCGGGATCGAGACGGTCGGGAAGATCAGCGCCAGGTTGTACCAAATCAGGATCTGCAGCAGCACCGGAAGCCCGCGGAACAGCCAGATGTAGGCCGCCGCGAACCACTTCGCGACCGGGTTGGCGCTCAGCCGCAGCAACGCGATCAGGACGCCGAGCACGATCGCGATCGCCTGCGCGATCACCGCCAGCACGACGGTGTTGAGCAGCCCGAGCGCCATCACGCGGTAGAAGACGAAGTCCGGTACCGAACCCCACTCGATCTGCGCCTGCGCGAGCGCGAAACCCAGCAGCACCAGCAGGGCGACGATCACCGCCGCGCTGACCCAGCGTCCCCAGTGCCGCAGCCGGACGATCGGCAGCGGTTCAGCTTCCGCCATTGACGGCCGCCTCCTTGATCGCGCCCTGCTCGACGCCCCAGGACTGCAGGATCTTGCCGTACGTCCCGTCCGCGACGAGCGACTGCAACGCTTGTTTGACGGCGTCGCGCAGCTTCGAGTTGTTCTTCGCGAAGCCCATCCCGTACGGCCCGCCCTCGATCGGCTGGCCGGGCACGACCTCGAAGAACTTGCCGTCGCCCGCGGTGCGCGAAATGTAGACCGCGCTCGGCAGGTCGTTGAGAATCGCCGCGACGCGACCGGTCCGCAGCTGATTCTGGTTCTGGTTGTCGCTGTCGGTCGCGGTGACCGTGATCGCCGGCTTGCCCGCCTGGGTGCATTTCGCGCTCTGCGCGGTGGCGAACTTCTGGTGGCTGGTGCCCTGCACGACCGCCACGTTCTTGCCGCACAACGTGTCCGGCCCGGTGATGCCGTCCGGGTTGCCCTTGCGGATCATGATCGTGATGCCGGACGAGAAGTAGTCGACGAAGTCGATCTGCTGCTGGCGTTCCTTGGTGTCGTTCATCGCGGCCATGGTCAGGTCGACGCGGCCGGACTGCAGGCTCGTGATCAGCGAACCGAACGCCAGGTCCTGGTAGGCGACGGTCACCCCGAGCTTCGCCCCGACGGCCTTGGCGAGATCGACCTCGTAGCCGATCGGCGTCTTGCCGTCCGCGGCGTAGAAGTTGTTCGGCGCCGACTGGATGTTGGACGCCAGCCGCAATGTCTTGGCCTGCGCCACCGCCGGCGGCAACGCTCCGGCGAGCTGCGGGTCGGCCTTGATCGACCCGAGCAACGCGGTGTTGTCCGGAACAGCGCTCGGCTTCTGCGGCTGCCCGCCGCCGGCCCCGTCGGGACCCCCTCCACAGGCAGTAGCGAACGCGAGCAGACCGCCGAGCACAGCGGCCTGCCAGGCACGGGAACGAAGCGCCGACATGCGGACCCTCCAGGACGTCGTTGGTTCCGCGGGACGCTACAACTGGTTGTTAAAGAGGTCAACAAGCAGTTGAATTTCTGTCTCGTCTAGCGTGCGGACATGACACCCGACGAGAGCCTCCGCCAGTTCTGGACCGAACGACGGCTCGCGTCGCTCACGACGGTCCGGCCCAACGGGACGCCGCACGTGGTCGCGGTGGGCGTGACGGTCGACTTCGAGCAGGGCATCGCCCGCGTGATCGCCTCCGGGACCTCGTACAAGGCGCGCCTTATCCGCGCCGCTGGAGACGCTGGGCTGGCTGCCGCGGTGTGCCAGTTCGAGGGCCGGACTTGGTCCACGATGGAAGGCCGGATCCGTCTCCTCGACGATGCCGCTTCAGTCCGCGACGCCGAGGAGCGTTACGCCCAGCGGTACCGGCAGCCGCGGGAAAACCCGCAGCGAGTGGTCTTGGAACTCACCATCGGACGGGTGCTGGGCAACGCCTGAGGCTCTGCGGGTTGGGCTTTCGCCCCGGTCACACGAACTGCGCCAGCAACCCTTCCGCACTGCGCACCACAACCTGCGCCGCGGCCCGGTCCGCCAACGCGCGGTCCGGCCGCTCCGCCTCGTGCCGCCACCGCATCACCGCGTCGAGCCCGGCTTCGTACATCTCGCGCGGATCCGTACCCTCCGCGAGCCCCAGCCGCTCCTCCGACGCGGTCCCCTCCGCGCCCAGCAACCGCACGGCCTCCTCCGCGGACTCCCCCGCCAACGCCGTCCGCCCGCCGCGAATGTCCGCGATCAACCGCAACTCACGGAAGTCGTGCGCACTGGCCGAAAACCGCTCGACCCGCGCCGCAAGCCGATCACTGTGCGGTCGCGGCTCCGCGTTCAGCACGGTCTCCAACCGAATCAACGCCGTCCGCGCACGCAACGCGTCCGCACGCGCGGCGAAACAACCCGCGATAGTGTCGCGAAGCTCGCCAAGACCGCTACGCCGCACCAGTTCCGCCGACAGCTTCACGCGGTCGTCACAGCCCGTACGGATCAACGTGAGTGCCAGCTTCACTCCGAACAACCCGAAGCGCACTACCAACGACCGTCGCGTCTCGACCGACACTGGTCCCGGAAACGCTGGATCAGTAAAGGTGTCGACCGACAGCAGATACCGCTCCAACTCCTCACGCGGTACAGCCGCGAAGGCCGCGAGAAGTTCGAACTCGTCATCAGTGAACGCGCGCGCCCCGTACGCAAGCTGCGCCGCCACCGCGATCACGCCTTGGAATCCGCTGCACAGCGGGTCTTCGCGCCACGCGCGCCGCGCTATCTGCTTCGCGGTAAGCAGTGCGTCGATTCGCCCAGCGCCGGTCTCGTCCGCGCGCGCCAGCACAAGGATCGTGTCGACGGCCGTCTGTCGCGCGAACGCCGAAGGCGCTGTCGGACGCAACGTCGCCAAGTGGTCGGGTTCAAGGTGACGTAGCAGCTGTACGGAGGCGTCGGTGAGCGTCGACGGGTGCGGCGCGTCGAGAAACTCCAGATCGCGCAACGCCCGCGTCGGCCAGTCCCCCAACGCGGCGGTCAACGTCGATTTCCCCGTGCCCGCAGCCCCTCCGATGCCCACCCGGAGCGGCTCGTCGAGATGGTCAAGCGCTTCCCCCAGCAACGCCGAAGCCCTCGGGCTGTCGCGGTAGTACGCAGAAGCATCCGCCAGAAGCGCCCGAACGTCCTCAACCACGCGCGACACCACTCCTCACTCGACTCGCCCCGAACATCCTCGGCTACCCGGCAATGCGCCGCTCACCGAGTCCCGCCGTTGCCCAGCCGACCTCAGCCGAAACCGCCCTCAACCGCCCAAGAACGACACATTCCCGACCGCCAAGCCCTTCCAGCCCGCAGTGCCGCCTCCCAAACCGGTTCGCCCCCGCCGAAGCAAGCCGCCACCAACCGACGCGGCTGGGCCACGCGGACTCGTCGCAGTGCAACGCATCGAGACCAACTGACGCCCACGATGCGGAAACCCGCTCAAGCTCGCCGCGACCAGGCCGCCCCGCCGGTCACGCAGACAACTCCTTAGGGGCCCGGTTGGCCAGCATCCCCAACTCCCCGGCCCGCTTGTGCAATCCCGCGAGCCGGTCGATCTCCCGCCGCAGCGCCGCGCTGCGCCGCTCCCGCTCGGCCGATCCGGCGATGATCATCTCGCGCTCCCGCGTCAGCTCGTCGGCAAGACCGTCCGCGAGTTCGGTGAAGTGGTCCCGCAACCGTCGCTGCACGTGGCGGATCGCGTCGCGGCATTCCTTGCTGAACCGCAGGAACACGTCGTCGACGTGCCGTTGCGCGGTCATCTTCGCCACCGCCTGCCGGCGTTGCAGCCGCATGCCGCCCTCGTCGCTGATCGTCTTCGCCGCGAACGCGACCCCCGCGCCGATCGACACCGGGTTGATCAACGGCAGCCCCGCCAAGCCGGTCACGAGGCCGAACATCAGCACGCCGCCATACGAACCGCGCAGCCCGGTGAACGCTTTCTGCCCGATCTTGAACCGTTCGATCCGCGGCTGCCGCACCTCGGCGATCCGGTCCGCGCCGGAGTCGGTCAACGCCAGGTCCGGCAGGTCGTACTGCGCGCCGAAGCTCACCGCCACCGCCTGCGCGATCCACTCCGCGCGCTCGGCCGCGAAGGTGTAGGTCGTCTCGACCGCTTCCGCGAGCGTGCTGTCCAGCCACGGCCCGAACTCGTCCCACACCTTCACCGGGTCCCCGCGGTCGAAGGTCTCGTCAATCGTCTCGACGATCTTCCGGGTGCGTTCGCGCAGGTCGTACTCCGCGTCGGACTGGAGGTCAGCGATCTCGTCCGCCAGCAGGTTCTGCCAGCGGCTGTTGCGTCGGCGCAACTCGTCAGCGCGGCGCTGCGAACGTTGCAGCAGCGTCGTCTGATCAACGCCCGCTTCCTGTCCCGCCGCCTCGGCGCGCGCCCGCAACGTCTCGACCAGCTCGGCCGCCGCAGCGCGCACACTCACCGCCGCGAGCAAAGCAGCCGTGCTCTCCGCGGGCCGCGACACCTGCGTCGCGATCCAGGAAAGCAGCTCCGGGAACCCGGACCGCGCGTTGAGGTCTTGGTCACCGCCCTTGGCCGCGGCGAACCGAACCGTCGCCGACACGGGCAGCACCGGCGAATCGATCCCCGCTGCCGACAACGCGGTGCGGTTCTGTTCGGCAACCGTGCGCCATCCGGGGCTGACATCGATCTTGGTCAGTGCGACTACCACGTGCGGGCACCAGGTCCGGATGTGGTGCGCCAACGCCAGTTCGGCCTGATCCAGCGGAGCGGCGGCGTCGGAAACGAGAATGACCGCGTCCGCGTCCGCGAGAACGTCCAGAGCGGCAGCGGTGCGAGGCGATCTCGGGTCGCCGATCGCCGGGGTGTCGATGAGCACCAAGCCCGCGGACAGCAAATCGCGCGGCACCCCGACCTCGACCCGCCGCAGGGACCCGGCCGGCCGGGCGCCGACCTCGCCGGTCAGCTTCTCGATCTCGACCGGGATGCGTTCTTCGGCGCGTCCGACGAGCGTCGCGCCGGGTTCGGCCGCGTACGCGACCTCGATCGGCACCGCGGGGGTCGCCGCGTCGCCGACCGGGCAGACCGGCGCGTTGAGCACCGCGTTGACCAGGTAGCCCTTGCCTTGCTTGGGAAATCCGAGCACCGCGACCCGCGTGCCTCCCGGCGGCCGGTCCTGACGCCGGCGAAGGCGTTGCGCCAGGTCTTCGCGGCCGTGCGTCCGGCAGGCATCCGCGGTCTCGGCGAGCACTTCGAGCCAAGCTGGAGCCGTCACGGCGAACCAGTGTCCCCCGTGTACGGGGAGTATCCGAACCGGGTGGTGGCTCCGCGGTCGCACCCAGACCGCGGAGCCACTCCCGGATTACCTCTGCTCAGAGGGAAAGGTGCAGCTCACCGCCGCCGTGCGAGGTTTCCGCACCGGCGTGCAGGTCAAGGCCGAGGCCCTGGTGCCCGAGGTCGGAAACCGACGAGACGGTGTCGTGCACCATGCCGACGCCCGCGTCGGTCCCGGTGTGCGTCTCGGTCGCGGCGTCGGAACGCTCGGCGTCGCCGTGCGAAACGAGCGAGTGCGC
Organism: Amycolatopsis sp. AA4; assembly: GCF_002796545.1. GTDB lineage: Bacteria > Actinomycetota > Actinomycetes > Mycobacteriales > Pseudonocardiaceae > Amycolatopsis. The sequence continues at coordinate 1,240,494 of NZ_CP024894.1, read as the reverse complement.
CTGCTGGGTCACGCCGTTCACCGCGTGGTTCAGCCCGTTGGCGCTGAGCGTGTTGCTCAGGCTGCCGACGTTCTCGGTGACGGTCCCCACAGTGTCGCTGACGTGCCCGGCGATCCCGCCGCCAGCCTCAGTCGCGTGGCCAGCGACCTGTCCGGCGGAGTTCGCGACCGGCAGGTCGCCGAGGCTGACCGGCGAAGCCGCGGCGAGCTCGCCGCCGACGTGCTGCACCTGCGAGACCGCACCGTCAGCCGCGGTGGCCGCCTGGCCGCTCGCCTGCGCGACGGCGTTGGAGTCCAGCCCGCTGGCCAGGTCGTTGCCGAGGGAGAGCGCGCTGGTCGGGTTCTGCACCAGCGCGGTGACGGACGCGGCAGCGTTCTGCACGTCGCCGAGCCCCGGCGCCGAGGACAGCCCCGGGACGGCCGGAAGACCCGGCCCCGCCGGAACCGACGGCAGCTCGCCAGCCGCGGGCAGCGCCGGAACGGCACTGGCGACGTCGCCGACGCCGGGCAGCTCGCCGAGACCCGGCAGTTCACCGACACCCGGCAGCGCACCCGCGCCCGGCAGCTCGCCGACGCCCGGCAACGCACCTGCACCCGGCAGCTCACCGACGCCGGGCAGATCGCCGACACCCGGAAGCGCACCGGCACCCGGCAGTTCGCCGAGCCCGGGCAGCTCGCCCACACCCGGCAGCGACGGCAGGTCACCACGGCCCGGAAGCTCGCCAACCGCGGGCAGCGCCGAAGCACCAGCCACGTCGCCGACGCCGGGCAGTTCGCCGATACCAGGCAGGTCGCCGACGCCCGGCAACTCACCCGCGCCCGGCAGCTCGCCGACGCCCGGCAACGCACCGGCACCCGGCAGCTCGCCGAGGCCGGGCAGCTCGCCCACGCCCGGCACCGACGGCAGCTCGCCGAGACCCGGAAGCCCGGGCGTGCCCGCGGACGCCGACGCGCCGCCAGCCGCCCCGCCGCCAGCCGAAACGCCGAGCGAAGCGGTCAGCGCCTGCAGCTGCTCGATCGCGCCCTGCGGGCCGTCGCCGAGCGCAGTGGTCAAGTCGCCCGCCTGGGGCAGCTGGCCGAGCGAGGCCAGGTGGTCCACCGGCACGTAGTCGAGCACCAGCGGGGCGACCTCGTTCACATCGGCGGCGCTGATGTCGCCCAGCCCAGCAGCGGCCAGCGCGGCCTGCGGGTCCTGGCCGAAAGCGGCGAGCGCGGACGGGTCTTGGAGCAAGCTGAGCGTGAAGTCGTGCAGAGTCTGCACCGAATCCATGGGGGGATCTCCACTTGTAGTGATTACGGGGGATGCCCGGCCGTCCCCGGCCGAGCGTGGCGCCCAACGTAGGGACGGGGCACCCGCGCTCACATCGGGGTTTACACCCAGTCGCGCCTCGCTCAGCCGTTAGGGGGTCGATATGAGATCGTTAGGGAGTTAGGGGATCGGACACGCGGAACCCGGTTGGGTTAAATCCCACCCCACTCTTGCCCGTCTGACCCGAACGGGTGAGGATGCGTATCCGTTCAGTGAGTTACGCCCCTTGGCCGAACCCTGACTGCGACGAAGGGAGGAAGCGGCGGTGCCCTACGTGCTCGGCATCGACCTCGGCGCTGCCCGGACCCACGCCGCGCTCCGTCGCCGGCAAGGTGACCGGTGGGACGATCCCGAGCCGTTGTGGCTGGGCGAGAGCACGCCGGCGACCGCGACCGCGCTCTTCCTCGACGACGAGGGCTACCTGCTCACCGGCGACTCGGCCGCGCAAGCCGGCACCGCAGTGCCGTCCCGGCTGATCACGGGTTTCCACCGCCGCATCGGCGACGACGTGCCGGTCTTCCTAGGCACAGAACCCTTCACGCCGGAATCGCTGACGACCGTCTTCGTCGAAGGCATCGCCGACGTCGCGGCCAGCCAGGCCGGCGGACCGGCCCGCCAGCTCGTCGTCACCCACCCCGGTGACTGGGGCGGTTACCGACGCGAACTCCTGCGGCAGTCGCTCGCGGAGTCCGGTTTCACGGCGGTCACTCTCGTGCCCAGCGCGGTCGCCGCCCTCTATGCCCACCTCCCAGAACCCGGCGCGGGCGACCGAACGGCCGCGGTGTGCGAGTTCGGGCCGGACGGCGTCACCGTCACCCTGGCGACCGCCTCGGGAGCCAGCGGCTGGATCGCCCGCAACAGCGCCGAGGGCATAGCACCGAATTCCGCGGTCAAGACAGCCTTTGGCCTCGCGCAGGCGGCCAACGTCGCCCCCGAGTCGCTGGCGGGCATCGTGTTCTGCGGCGAACCCGGCCCAGGCACTCGCCCAGGACGCCTGCCCTGCCCGTTCTTCCTGGGCCCGCAACCTGCGGATACGGCCGCCATCGGGGCCGGGATCCTCGCCAGCCAGCGGACGCGCCCCCTCGCTCGACGGGAAGCCCCCGCCCCCGAAACCACCTTGCTTCCGCGAGTCGACCGCGAACCCGAACTTCCCGAAAGACCCGAGCGGCCGCCGGTGGAGATCACTCCATTCACGCTGCCGGAGCCCGAGGGCGCTGCCAAACTGTTGCGTCGATGGCGACCGCTCGCCGCCGCGGCGGCAGTGCTGGCGGTCAGCTCCTCGATCTTGATCGCGGTCCTCACGTCCCACGAAGCGACCGCCGACAAGGAACCCGTTTCTCCCCGTCCCCCTGTCCTGAGCTCGTGCGCCCACCCAGCCACAGCTCCCTCCGGTGAAGGTCACTGTTGAACGCACTGCTGGCGAAAACCGGCAACGACGCCGTCCACCCCGCAGCCCGCCGCCTCCTTGAAGAACTCGCCGACACCCCCGCGACCCCAGTCCGGCTCGTGGTCGTCGCGCCGGGAGGCTACGGCAAGACTGCCTTGCTGGGCGCCCTCGATCGCAGCTACCGCGAAGCTGGCGTCGAGGCCACCGTCGTCGACGACGCCGACCAGCTCGACGACGATGACCTGACCAGGCTCACCATGCTCGCGGCCGCCAAAGAGGGACCGCTTGTGGTGGCACATCGTCCAAACCCTCGCGCACAAGCGTTGCGGTCCCTCGGCGAAACGCTGCTGCTGCCGCCGCTCACCGTCGACGAAGTCGGCAAACTCGCCAAACAACTCACCGGACGCACCGCGGACGCCTCCGCCCTGCACGCCAGCACCGGAGGCGTCCCTCGTCTCGTGGAACGAGTCGTAACCGCCCGTCTCGCGGACTTCCGCGCCGAGCTGGCTGCACTCGACGACGACGTTCTCCGCTACCTCATCGCCGCCGAGGCCGGTGCCGCCCGCAACCTCGACCTGCTGTGTTCGTTGCTGGAGCGCACACCGGACGAACTGCCCGAAGTAGTCGACGGGGCCCGCGCTACCGGTCTCCTCGACGCCGAAGACAACCTCCTGCCTGCCGCCGCCGAAGCGGTGCGCGCTTACGGGCCGCCCGCCCGTCGCTTAGCGGTGCTGCAACAACTCGTGGAAGCACAGCTGGCGCAAGGCCTGCCCGTACTCGACCTCGCGACGTCCCTGCTCGACGCCGGCAGCTCCGGAGGCTCCGCGGCCACCGCATTCGCGACTGCCGCCAGCGAAGCACTCGCCACCGACCCAAAACACGCCGCGCGGCTCTTTGAAGCCGCAGCGGAGGCCGGTGCCCGCGACGCCGCGACCACCACGGGCTGGGCCCGCGCCGCCGCCCTGTCTGGGGATTTGGACACCGCCCTCCGCCTAGGCGACGGCATGCTGTCCGGCGACGACCCCGAGGCACGAGCCGCCGGCGCCGAGATCGCCGCGACCGTCCTGGCTCACCGCGGCGAACTAGCCCGCACCGCAGAGCTGTACCGCTGGGCCGCCGCCACGGACAGCTGGTCCCGTCAACACGCAGCCACACCGGTATCCACCCCCGGCGGCCACGACTCCACCCGCCCCGACGACGCAAGCCCCAACGCGGCGGCCACCTCCACAAACTCCCAAGATGCCGCACTCCCCCATCACGGGAACACGGCCGAGTCGCGTACAGACCCCGCTTACGCTCCCGGCAATCCCGCGTTCCCGACGTCACCCCAGCCAAACGGCGAAAGCTATCGCTGGGTAGGCCCGGGTGCGGTGGATGCGTTCGCCACGATCGCCCTAGTCGGCACTGGCCAGGCCACGGATGTTCAACCTGTCGCCAACGTCCCGACGCCGGGCGTCGCGCCGACGTTGTTCACCGGTGCCGCAGCGCGAACAGCGAGCGGCATCGTGGAATCGGTGTTGGGCTGCGGAACAGAGGCGTTGCCGACGCTCGTAGGCGCTGCAGCAATGCTCGAACCAGCGGTCGGCGGTGCACCGCTTCCGGACAGTCCAGCCGCACTCGCCGCACTCGCCGGCCTGCACGCAGGTGAATTGGCGCTCGCGGAATCGGTGCTGGAACGAGCACTAGCCAGCAGCGTCGGCGGCGACTTGCTAGCAACCCGGCACCGGCTGCTGCTCGGCTGGGTCGCGATGACCGGCGGCCATCTCGCCGCGGCGACTGAACACCGCGACGCCGTCGCTGGCACCAAACTAGAAGCACGCGACGAACTGTTCTTCGCGACGCTGGAGCTCGGCCTCGCCCGCCGGGCGAGCGATTTGGTCGGGCTGCAACAGTCGTGGGAACGGGCGTATCAGGCGTCCATGCGTCAACAGGTGGACTTGTTCACGCTCTTGCCATTGGGCGAACTGGCAATCGCCGCCGCGCGGACCGGTGCGCACGCCAAACTGTCCCGCCGGCTCGAGCGTGCACACGCCATGCTCGACCGTCTCGGCAATCCTCCTTTGTGGACGGTCTCGCTGTGCTGGCACGAACTGCACGCCGCGATCACCACGGAAGACCGGGCCACCGCCGAAAAGCAACTGGCAGCACTGAACCGCTTCGCCGACTGCGGCCGCTATCCGGCCGCGCTCGCCCGCGCGGCAGGCTGCTGGCTCGCGGTGCTCGGCGGCACGTTCGATCCCGGCGAGATCTCCGCAGCAGCCGCGGAACTTCACGAGCTGGACCTGTGCTGGGACGCTGCCCGCCTGGCTGGCCAAGCCGCGATTCGCACCTCCGACCGCAAGGCGATGGTCCAACTCCTCGAAGCGGCTCGGCAATTCCAAGGCACGACTGGACGTCTCGAGTCCGCCACCCCGGCACCAGGCGCGGCGACCGGTCTGAGCGCACTCAGCGAGCGCGAGCTTGAAGTCGCCCGTCTGGTGGTTGACGGCCTGACCTACAAACAAGCCGGCAGCAAACTCTTCATTTCCGGCAAGACTGTCGAACACCACATGGCCCGCATCCGCGGCAAACTCGGTGCCGCAGACCGTCGCGAACTGCTCGCAACCCTGCGCGAACTCCTCGCCAAACCGACCGCGCACTGAGTCGTGAACGGCCTCAGTCCCGGCTGGGGCCGAAACGTTCAGTCCGGATCGACTGCGGCGAATGTCCCAGCGCGAGCATGATGTCCGCGGCGGTCTCGACGAACCCGGTCGGCCCGCAAATGTACGTGGTGGCACCGAAGTCTGCTGGCCACGCGGCGGTGTTCAACGTGGGAACGTCGATGCGCCGCGGAATACCGGACTGCCCTTCCGGAAGTTCCCGCGTGTAGACGTAAGTGATGTCCAAGCCGGCGTAAGGTCGGCGAAGTTCTGCGGCGTAGTACAGCTCCTCCGGGGTGCGCAGCGAATAGACCAGCCGGAACAGCGCTTTGCTGCCAGCTTCGCGACGAGCCCGGATCATCGCCATCAACGGGACGATGCCCGCGCCACCGGCGACAAGCAGCACGGGTGCCGTATCGGCGGGCCGCCACACGAACCAGCCCCCAATCGGGCCGCGGATTTCGACCGGATCGCCGATCGCGTACGGACCGGTGAGGTGTTCGGACACTTCGCCGTCGGCTACCCGTTGCACGGTCAGCTCGATTCGGTCTCCGTTCGCCGGCGCAGCGAGCGAGTAGCTGCGTTGTGCCGTGTAGCCGTCAGCTGCGGTGAGACGAACGTCGACGTGCTGTCCCGCGAGATGGCCCGGCCACCCTGGAATGTCGAAGACCAGGGTGCGCGCGGTCGGCGTCTCCTGCCTGATCTCGGCGAGCCGGGCGACACGCCACGCTAGTCGCCCTGATACCGCTGTTCCCGCCATGGATCTCCGTAGTCGTGGTAGCCGGCCGCTTCCCAGAAGCCCGGATCGTCCTTCGTCGCGAGTCGCAGCTCGCGCACCCACTTCGCGGACTTCCAGAGGTAGAGGTGCGGCACCAGCAGCCGGGCCGGTCCGCCGTGTTCCGGGGTGAGCGGCTTGCCGCCGTACTCGTAGGCGATCCAGGCCTTCCCGTTGAGCAGGTCCGCGAGCGGAAGGTTGGTGGTGTAACCGCCGTAGGAATGCGCCATCACGTAGTCAGCAGCCGTCTCGAGGTCGCCGACGAGCGCATCCACCGGGACGCCGCGCCAATGGGTGTCCAATTTGGACCATTGGGTGACGCAATGGATGTCGACCGTGATCTTCTCGCTCGGCAGCGCCATCAGTTCCGGCCACGACCATGAGCGACGTTCGCCGCGCTCGGTCACGACCGCGAATTCCCACCGTTCTGCGCTCACCCGAGGGGTGGGTCCGGCGGAGAGAACCGGGAAGTCTTCGGCGAGGTACTGCCCTGGCGGCAGCCGCGGGTTGGCACCGCGGGCGCGTCCGGTGAAGCCTGGTGTGACGACTCCCATCGCGCTCCCTCCAGACATACCCGACAGCTCAGTCCTTCGGACGCGAGACTACCCGCGTACCTGCAGCCCGAGCGACGTGACGAGCACCGCCGCCTGTTCCGGTGACACGATCGCGCCGGTCAGCGACGCCCGGGTCAGGTCGAGGGACGACAGATCGCTTCCCCGAAGCTCAGCACGCGTGAGGTCGATGTCCTGCAGCTCCGCGCCGGAGAGATCCACGTCGGTGAACACAGCGCCCGCACACTTAGCCTTGGTGAGGTCCGCTTCCCGCATCCGGACCCCTTGGAACGTGACTCCACGCAGGTCGGCACCGTTCAAACCGGCGAAAGACCAGTCTCCGCCGGTCACGCGCAACGGCCGCAGGCCGCAATCCTGGAATCGGCTACCGACCAGCTTGCATCCGGTGAACTCGGCATCGAACAGGTTGCACCCTTTGAACGCGCATCCGGTGAACGCCGAGTCGGTGTGCCGGGAGGCGTTGAACTGGACGTTTCCGAACACACAGTCCAGGAAGGAGACACCGCGCGTGATCGCCTCGGTGAGGTCGACCTGGTGGAACTCACAACGCACGAACCGACGCGCCGTGAACTCCTCCGCGTACCAGTCTTCGCGCCGGTAGACGCGGTCTTCGACCGTCTCGAGGTCAGACGGCTCCTGGTCGTGTTCAGACATTCGCCAAGCCTAGTTGGCCGCCGTGCCGATCGGGTTGCGAACGCGACGTCACGCGTTTCGTCGCCACCAGATGCTGGGTGGTGACCAGAAACACCGGGATCGCAGCGCCGACCGGTGTCGCCTGTTGCTCAGCCGGCGTGCGTGGTCGACCTGTTCCGCTCCGTTACGCGGCTCACTGGTGCACCATCCTTGTGTCGGTAGCCGTGAGGTTGCCGATGCACCCGAGGTGCTGCCGGGTTATCGCCCCGCTCGCTTGACGCGTTCGACGTCCAGCATGAGTTCCGCGGGACCCGGCAGTTCCCGGGGCGTGCCGACCGTCGACAGGGCTGTGCGCCACCGAGCGCCGATCAGTGAGCGAAGCGGCAGACACGCCCTGGCACCAGAACAAGGGTGCCTCCCCACTGGGATCAGCAGCGAGGAGGCTGTCATGAAGTCTGCCCCGTCCACTCTGCCCGAGGAACCACCCAACAGCGTGACCAGCGGCATCGACTGGGCTCGCGACGATCACGCCGTCGCGGTTGTCGATGGCCGTGGCCGCCTGGTGGCCCGTGAGACGGTCGAGCACAGCAACACCGGTCTGCGCACTCTGCTCGGCCTGCTCGCCGAGCACGGCGCCGCCGAGGTCGCGATCGAACGTCCCGACGGACCAGCCATCGACGCGCTGCTCGAGGCCGGCCTGACCGTCGTGGTGATCAGCCCGAACCAGGTCAAGAACCTGCGCGGCCGATACGGCTCGGCCGGCAACAAGGACGACCGGTTCGACGCGTTCGTCCTGGCCGACACCCTGCGCACCGACCGCGTCCGGCTGCGGCCGCTGACCCCCGACGACGAGACCACCCTCGCCCTGCGACGCGCCTGCCGCGCCCGCAAGGACCTCGTCGCCCACCGCGTGGGCCTGGCCAACCAGCTGCGTGAACATCTCAAACGCGTATTCCCCGGCGCCGTCGGGCTGTTCGCCGACATCGACAGCCCGATCAGCCTGGCGTTCCTGACCCGCTTCGACTGCCAAGACCGCGCCGACTGGCTCAGTCCCCGCCGCCTGGCCGCCTGGCTGGCCAGCGCCGGCTACTGCGGCCGCGTCGACCCCGCCGTGCTGCACCAGCGCCTGACCGCCGCACCCCGCGGCGCGGCCGGTGACCACGGCACCGCCGAAGCCCGCATCACCCGCGCCCTGCTCGCCGTGCTGACCAGCCTGGTCCAGCAAATCAAAACCATCTCCGCACAAATCGCCGAGCAGCTCGCGCTGCACGCCGACGCGCACATCTTCACCAGCCTGCCCCGCGCCGGCCAGGTCCGCGCAGCCCGCCTGCTCGCCGAGATCGGCGACTGCCGCGCCCGCTTCCCCACCCCCGAATCGCTTGCCTGCCTGGCCGGCGTCGCACCCTCGACCCGACAATCCGGCAAGATCCGCGCCGTCGGTTTCCGCTGGGCCTGCGACAAACAACTCCGCGACGCCGTCACCGATTTCGCCGGCGACTCCCGCCGCGCCAACCCCTGGGCCGCCGACCTCTACAACCGAGCCCGAGCCCGCGGCCACGACCACCCCCACGCCGTCCGCATCCTCGCCCGCGCCTGGCTCTACATCATCTGGCACTGCTGGCAGAACAACACCACCTACAACCCCGCCAACCACAGAGCACTCCAACGCCTGATCAAAGATCAACAACAGGCGCCTTGACACAGGGCTACTCATGCCACAGCGAGAAGCGGTCTGCCCAGGACAGCCATACGATGGCCGAATGAGCGAAGGCCGATGGTTCGATGCCTGGGTGCCCTGGCCCGAACTGTCGGGCCTGGCCGCCGCGGGCCGGGCACTGCTGCCCGCAGTGCCCGCGACCCCGGCCGCGCTCGCCCGAACTGTCACCGAGCAACTGGTGGGCCGTCGGCTTACGACCACGGTGCAAGGTCATGAAGTTGGCCTGACCCTCACCGAACTCGATTACCCGGCGGACTCGCTTCGTCTGGCCACCGGTCGGGTCGGAGACGTCCGCATCGTCGCGGAAGATGTCGACTGGCCCGTTCCGAACAGTTCGGCGGCCCCCGTTGAGCACGGCGCCGGCAACCTTGCCGGCACTGCCCGGTCGTCGCGAACTGGAGCGGCCGCAGCAGCGTCGAACGTGCGTGGCGAAACGAAGGACCCGACCACCGCGGACGCATTTGACAAAGCTGCTGCGACGGGCACTTCGTCTCCCGCCGACGCGACGAGCGAGACGGACGGCCCGCCGGATGCGGCTGATCCTGCGCCTGGCGGCATCGCTCCGTCTTCCGTCGACCGAACTGGCCCACGCCCGTCCGGTCCACGAGAGAACACGGCATCGTCGGATTCGGTTCGAACGCAACGTGATCGCCGAAACGCGGAAGCCACGCCAGGCGCTGCAGCAGGGAGCCGCATCTCGGGACCTGACGCACCAAACGCGAGGCAGTCCGAATCCGAACGACCGACTTCTCGACGAGACTCCGGGCGGGCGTCCACCAGCCGCGAAACCGGCCCGGCAACTCGGCCAGTTCCCGAGACGTCTGCCCGGTCAGACGTCGACCGCATTCCGCTGCGGCGCGTAACCGTGCTCGCCAAAGACGTACGGCTTCGAGGATTGCCTTCGCCAGCGGCGATTCCCGGATCTGTCGAACTCGAGATAGAAGTGAGCGGGACCGTGGTGCGGGATCGGGTCGCCGCGGCGCGTCCGGATCTGATCGCGACGCCGCATCCGGAAGGATTCCAGGTGCGCTGGCGTAAACACCCGCGCTGGGGATATCTGACCCTCGTCGCGGACATCGAAGACGACGCAGTAGTGCTGACCCCGACCGCGCTCTGCCTCGGCCGGTGGACACGGCGTCCGCCGAAACGGATCCAGCCGATCGTGCTTCCCCTCCCGGATCTGCCGAAAGGCTTGCGCCTGACCGGAATTCGGCCGCGCGAAGACGAGCTCGCACTGACGATCGCAGCCGACGAATGGCCTGGGCGGCTCGCCCGGATTCCATTGCCGGACTTGCTGACCTGGCTGACAACAGCGGCAATGACACTGACACTTCCCGGATTCGGATCACGGTCCCTCCCCTGAACCGGCGGCGGCGCCCACCGAGCCCCCTCTGGGCCCGAGCAATGGACGCGATGCCGCCGTGTTCCAGAGTGCTCGAACATCCGTTCCCAAATCATCACTCGATCGGGGAAAGATCGGAAAGCGTTGGCGCACAAGGGAAACGCGAAAACAGGCCGAAATCCTGTCGGTGCGGTCGGCTAGCCTCGGAATCGAGCCGTCAGTTCGCTCCGAGGGGAGATCACCGATGACAACCGCTGCAGCACTGCTCCGAAGAACCCGGGCCCATGCCGGGGCTCCGCGGCCAAACGCGCGTTCAGAGCGACGCTTGTTCCTCCACCGGAAGGCAGACCTCGAACCGCGTGTCGCCCGGTTCCGACGTCACCTTGATGTCGCCGGAGTGCCGTTCCACGACGATCCGCCACGAGATGTCCAGGCCGAGACCGGTTCCTTCGCCCACGCCCTTCGTGGTGAAGAACGGCTCGAAGATGCGCTGCCGCACCTCTTCCGGAATCCCCGGCCCGGTGTCGCCGATCTCGACGCGCACCTGCTTTCCGACCTGCCACGTGCGCAGGGTCAGCGTTCCCTCGCCGCCCATGGCTCCGACGGCGTTGTCGATGATGTTCGTCCAGACCTGGTTCAGTTCGGCGGCGTACGCAGGAACCCGGTCGATCGAACAGTCGTAGTCCTTGACCACGCGGATTCCCTCGCCGAGCTTGCCCGACATCATCACGAGCGTGGAGTTGAGTCCTTCGTGGACGTCGATGAACTGGTGCGGCGCGCGGTCCATTTGCGAGTACTGCTTCGCCGCGCCCACGAGCGTGGAGACCCGGCTGGTCGAGTCTTCGATCTCGCCCATCAGCATCTCGGTTTCGAGGGCGTAGGCGAGCCAGCGGATCGCGCCGTCGAGCAGTCCTTCGCCCACCGACTCCAGCACATGATCGAGGTTCGTCGGCGTGAGTCCGGCGGCGACGAAGATGCTGGCGAGGTCCCAACCCTGGTCGATGCCGTGGTCGTCGAACCAGTCGCCGATCTCGTCCTCGCGGTCGGCCTGCTGCATCGCGGAGAGCTTGGGCGCGTCGCCGACCTGCTTCACCAGGCGTTCCTGCACGTCGAGGAGCAACTCGAGCAGGTCCGGGTCGATGTCTTTCTTCGCCAGGATCGCCAGCTTGTGCCGCATGCCGGCGACTCGCTCCCGCAGCGCGGCAGTCGCTCGTACCGCGGCCGCGGCCGGGTTGTTGAGTTCGTGCATGAGCCCGGCGGACAGCTCGCCGAGCGCGACAAGCCTGCGGCGCGACGACACCAGCGCGTCGGTGTTGCGCCAGCCGAGGTACATCCCCTCCAGCAGGTGCGCTGCCATCGGGAACCACTGCCGGAACTCGACAGCGAACTCCGCGGCGGGAAGCGTGAGGAAAGTCAGGTCGCTGACGGCGTAGATCGTCGCGCCGTAGGTGGCTTCACTGTCCTGGAAGGCCAGGAATTGCGTTGCGCCGCAATAGGAACCGCGCTGATCGGACCGCTTCATTTCGACCTCGGCACCGGCCACCACGCGGGTCATCCGCAGCGCGCCGTTGAGCAGGACGTAGAAGCACGTGGCCGGGTCGCCCTCGCGGATCACCACGGAGTCCGCTTTGAACTCCTCTCGCACCGCGTTCTGCTCGATCCAGTCGAGCTGCGCGTCGGAGAGATGTTCGAACAAGAACAGGCCGCGGAGTTCTTCGCGCGGCAAGGCGGGCTGAGTCACTGTTCCTCCAAGTAACGGTGGACCAGGGTCACGGCCATGGCACCCTCGCCGACGGCGGAGGCCACGCGTTTCACCGACTGCGAGCGCACGTCTCCGGCCACGAACACGCCGGGTACTGACGACTCGAGGTAATGCGGATCGCGGTCCAGGGTCCATCCCGGCGGCCTGCGCCCGTCCTCCACGAGGTCTGGGCCGGTCCGGACGAATCCGTGGGCGTCCCGGAGGACGCTCTTCCCCAGCCACTCCGTGCGCGGAGCGGCCCCGATGAAGATGAAGAGGTGTTCCGTGTCCAGTTTCTCGGTCACGCCGTCTTTGCAGACCGTGATGGCCTCGAGGTGATCGTCCCCATGAGCTTTCACCACCGTGGTGTGCGTGCGGACGTGGACGTTCTCGATGGCCGCGATCTGTTCGATGAGGTAGTGCGACATCGAAGACTCCAGCGACGCGCCGCGAACCAGCAGCGTCACATCGGTGGCGTGCTGGGCGAAGAACACCGCTGCCTGACCCGCCGAATTCGCGCCGCCGACGATGTACACGTGGTCGTTCGAGCACTCAGGTGCTTCCGTCGCCGCGGAGCCGTAGTAGACACCCCGGCCGGTCAGCTCCTCGATTCCCTCGGCTTCCAGCGCTCGGTAATTGACGCCGCTGGAAAGGATCACGGAGTGCGCTGCGATCTCGGACCCGTCGCCGAAGGTCACGACGCGGCTCGACCCGCGCGCTTCCAGGCCCACAACGTCGCGCGCCGTGAGCACTTCGGCACCAAACTTCTGCGCCTGGCGGCGGGCTCGGTCCGTAAGCTGCGCGCCGGACACTCCGTCGGGGAAGCCCAAGTAGTTCTCGATCCGGGAGCTGGTTCCGGCCTGGCCGCCAGTGGCCTTGCGCTCGACAAGCACTGTCCGCAGTCCCTCGGAAGCGCCGTACACCGCGGCACCGAGTCCGGCCGGGCCCCCGCCGATCACCACGAGGTCGTAAAAGTCCTGCGCGGGCTGCGTGGAAAGGCCCACCGCATTGGCGATCTCGCTTCCCGATGGCTGTTTCAGCACCGTGCCGTCCGGCGTCACGACGACCGGAATGTCGGTCTCGCAGGCACCAGCGGCTTGGAGGATGCGGCCGGCTTCTTCGTCGTCGACCGAGTACCAGCGGTACGGGACGGCGTTGCGAGCGAGGAAGTCGCGCATCCGGAACGACGGTGCCGAGTACCGGTGCCCGATCAGCTTCGTCTCTTCCACCGGACGATCGCCGACCGCGAGCCAGGTCTCGACGAGCGAGTCGATGACCGGGTACAGCTTCTCCTCGGGCGGGTCCCAGGGTTTGAGCAGGTAGTGGTCGACGTCGACCACGTTGATCGCCTGGATCGCGGCGTCGGTGTCGGCGTAGGCCGTCAGAAGCGCGCGCCTGGCGTTGGGGAAGAGATCCATCGCCTTCTCGAGGAAGACGATGCCGTCCATGTGCGGCATGCGGTAGTCGGCGAGGATCGCCGCGACGGCGTCGCCGCGCAGCTTGATCTCGCGAAGCGCGTCGAGGGCGTCGGCACCCGAGTCGGCACGGATGACGCGGTAGTCCTTGCCGTAGCGGCGACGCAGGTCGCGCGCCACCGACCGCGAAACGGCGGGGTCGTCGTCGACGGTCATCAGGATCGGCTGGCTCACACGGCACAGCCTACGGTGTCCTGCCGGCTGTCGTGGCAACCAACAGAACCAGGGACCGGTGCCCGTCGCGGCCGCCACCGCGGCGGGCACCGGTTGTCCAGGTGGCGGCTACGGATAGCGCGCCAAGTTCACCGGTTTCGTCCCCGCCGGAGTGGTCGCGCCGACGTCGTTGATCACGTGGGTGATCGTTCCCTGGTGGTTGAGCGAAACCGTCACCATGCCGTGGAACCGCACGTCGGGCGCGGTCGGCGCGGCGAAGGCGCGCGAGCAAGACACTGACGGGTTCGTATTGAAGAAGCAGTAGCTGCCCAAGCCCCACGCTTCGTGACTGGTCACGTCCGGGGCGACTTGGTACGCGGCGTAGCCCGCGCTCCCGCCGTCCGTCCAGGCTGCCTCAGCGGGGACGTCGTAGGGCATCTCGTTCTGGAAGAAGTAGGTGCGCCCGCCGTTTCCGTTCCAGACGACTTGCGTCTTCTGGAAGTGCTCGACGAACAACCCGTAGACGGTCACGTCGTCGCCGTTCACCACCAGTCCGGTGTCGGCCGTGTTGGAGTTCCAGCCGACTTCGCTGTCGTCGGCGCCGTGGTCGGCTCGCCAGAGCCACAGGTGGTCGCCGATCACGTCATTGCTGTTGACGACGAGGCTGGTGCGTGCTTTGCCCGCGACGGCACCGCCGACGCGGAAGAACACGTCGTGCAGCGAGGTCGGGTTCGCCGAATGGTCTGCGGCCGATCCGTGCCCGCCGACCTGCATGAGCATGTCCGACGAGGTCGTCCCGGCGTCAATCAGTAGGCCCGCGATCTTCACGCCGTCCACGTCGTCGACAGCTATCGCGGTGATCCCACCGTCCGGCACCAAGGTCGCGATGCCGAGGCCGAGGACGACAGTGTCCGGGCGAGTCACGTGAAGCGGCTGATCGAGGTGGTAGACGCCTGGGGTGATCAGGAGGTTCTCGCCCGCAGCCAGTGCCGCGTTCATCTGGGCCGCGGTCGCGCCGGGCTTCGCGATGAAGAACTGGTCGATCGGCAGCGAATCGCCTGGCGCGGGGTCGTGTTGCCAGGTGACTCCGGAAGTGTTGCTTCGCAGTGCGGGCACGAAAACCCGGTAGTGCCCGGACTCGTCAACCTGGAGGCACGGCTTCTCGCGGACGACCGGGGTCTGGCCGATCGTCGTGTACGGCGGCTCCGGGAAGGTGCTGGCGGGAGCGCCGTCCACTCCGACGAACACCATGTTCCAGGTGGACCCGGTCCAGTTGCCGAATTGCGAATCGCGCGAGATCCATTGCTGTTGCGACCCGGAACGGACCTGTCCGTCGATCTTCGTGTCCGAGATCCAGCCCCCGCTAGACCAGCCGCCGCCGTGGTCGAGACGGAGGTCGCCGCGGACGTGCATGCGCCGGTAGGGGCTCGCCTGCGAAACGGCCCATTGATCCGTGCCCCCGACGGGGTTCACAGACAGGTTTTCCGCACCGCGCCAGAAGTTCTGCGTCGCGTTGTTCGGGGGGAACCAGTCTGCTTCTACGTGCACCGCACCGTTGATCGTCACGGCGTCGGGCGTGCTGCCCAGTCCGAGGATTTGGGTGTAGAAGCCGACGTTCACGTCGTTGAAGTACGTGCCTGGTTTGAACAGCACCGCGTAGCGCTGACTGCCGAACTGGTTCTTTTCTTGCTCCGCGAAGATGGCGTCCAGCTTGCGCTGGATGCTCGCACTCGGCATCGACGGATCGAAAACGACGACGTTCGGCCCCAGGTCCACTTGTCCCGGCGGCGGAGAAGTAGTGCCACCCACAGAACTCAGTGTGAACGACTGGCCGACGGTGTCCGGACGGCCGTGTTGCGTTGGCTTCTCTCGACCGGCAGCCAGCACGGCTGGGCGCGGTTCGAGGTCACGGCCCGATGCAAGATCGACTACCGCCGCAGCCGGATACGCTGGCCATCCCGGGTCAGGAACGGTCGACGGCAACCGCGGCGGGGCTGTGACGCAGAGGGGTCCAGCGGCGCTCTTGTCCTCCGACGAGGCAAAGCGGGAGGGGCAGGTGGTCGTCTCCGTATCGCTCTCCTGAGTGAGGCGGAAGTGCCAATCGTGCGCGTTTGTTCCGGTGCTGGTGTACGGGCGGGCCAGCGAAACGGGCACAGAAGGCGGACGACTGGCGGCTCGCCGAGAGTTCGCCGCCCCGGTTCGGCCGGGCCACGCTTCAACGTTCGCATCAAAGGGCTGGCAGGCTCGCGGTTCGCTGGCCCGGCCAGGGAGACTGCCGACCGAACTCGGAGAAGGCAGCGCCAGAGCGGCCACGCTACGTGATGCGGGCTTCATCGCCACCTCCTTGCTGAGACGGGACTAGCGGACGACCCCCGGCCGGAGATGCGGTCACCGCGTGGCGGGGTCGGCTCGACGTCGCGACTGCGGAGGAATGTAACCGCGAGCACACCGACACTCAACGCAAACCTGAAGAAAAGTCAGGAAGGGCAGTCGACCTGCACTAAGACGCCAGGAGCGGTCGACGGAGAGGCAAGTTCGACCTGCTTGACCGGCCGTCTCCCCGGGCGCGCGACGGCTAACCGACCCCCTGACGAAGGCCCTGAAGGCGGGGTGTACTGTATGTCCATACGAGATGCGGAGTTCACCTCTGCTTCGGGGCTATGGCGCAGCTGGTAGCGCACCTCACTGGCAGTGAGGGGGTCAGGGGTTCGAGTCCCCTTAGCTCCACAGGTTCGATGAACCCCTTTGATCACGCGGTTGGCGCTGGTCGGAGGGGTTTTCTCATGTTCGCGGGGTGATCTCGCGTGATCGGGTCGAGCTGCTGCGGGGTGTCCCAAGTGGGAAGTCTCTGGGGCGCGCTGCTCCAGAGCACGCGCTTGCGGGCAGCGCCCTTTCCTCTTCCCCGCTGGGCAAGGCGGGAGTTGTCCCTCTTTCCATCGGCAATAAGGGCACGCGAATTCGGCCGCTGCCGGGGGTCCGGGACGGCGGAATGGGAGGCCGAGATTTGGCCGCCGCCTTTTCTGTTGTGCGGGCCGGGCGGACGCGGGCTGCGGACGGCTTTTGTGCCAGCGGCGCTGCAGGTCGGCCAGCAACCGGGTCTCCACTTCGCGCGCCACATGCGAATACGTCTCCACGACCCCGTCCGGCAGATGGTGACCCAGCCGCCGTGCCTGCGCGATCTCCGGAGCCCCGCCCGCGATCAGCCGGGTCTTGCGGCTGTGCCACAACCCGCAGAACGTCAGCCCGGGGCACACCGAGTAGGCCCGGATCCTGGGTTTGCGGCAGCCGTCGATCGCGGGCCGCAGGACACGACGGTCGAACGTGGACCGCCACAGCCAGGTCCCGCGCGAGGTGGTGAACACGAACTCGAACGGATGGGGCGGCGGCGAAGGCCGTGTTCCAGGATCGGCGACGTTGCGCGCCCTCTCGTTCTGGTCGATCCGTGCCTGAACGCCCTGCGGCCGAGGAGGAGGCGGGGCCGGGCGGGCTGCCGCGCTCCGTCTTGCCGGGACGCCAGGGTTGAACTGTGATCGCTCTTGTCCGGCCTGCTCGTGTTGACAGCGGGGAGGCAGACGGGTGCGCAGAGCAATACGCCCGCCATTTGATCGGGCGCAGCCACCCGACCGAGTCGCTGACCTCGCACCCGTGGTCGGCAGGCCGGAATCCTCGACGGCAACGTCTGGCAAGCCACCGCACACCCTGGCACCGGGCCGGGCGCTGGCTGTGCGGTACGCGGCTAAAGCTTCTAGCGGCTGCGCGAATCCGCCTCGGACCGCCGCAGACCGTGCCGAAAGGTGGCGGCTTGTCGGATTTCCTTGCGGCACGGGTGACTTTCGCACCCATCCCGGTAACGCTTCCGGGACCCCGGCGATAGCGGTGTGGACAGATACCGGGTGGAGGTTTGCGGTGGGATGGTTTCGTAGTGCGGTGAGCGCGGGTGCGGTCTCCGTCTTGCTCGCGTGCGGGTTGGCCGGGACGGCGGCCGCCGCGTCAGGGAGTTCGGCGGTCTCGAGCACGCCTAAGGTGAGCGCCGCGGGCAAACCGGCGCATCCGGGGTCGGACTACCTGGGCTCCACGATCGGCAAGGAGCCTGTCGCGACGTCGAAAGTCGCGCCGCGGGCGGCCATGGCGGCGGGGGTGACGACGCCGGGCATGGACGTCTCTCACTACCAGGGCACGGTGGACTGGGGCGCGGCGGCGGGCAACGGCGCGAAGTTCGCGTACATGAAGGCCACCGAGAGCACGACCTATGTGGACCCGCAGTTCGCGGCCAACTACGCCGGTTCCGCGAACGCCGGGATCCTGCGCGGCGCTTACCACTTCGGACTGCCTGACACCTCCTCCGGCGCGGCGCAGGCGCAGTTCTTCCTCAGCCACGGCGGCGGATGGGTCTCCGACGGCAAGACCCTGCCGCCTGTGCTGGACATCGAGTACAACCCCTACAGCACCGCTGACTGGACGGGCTGGTGCTACAACATGAGCCCGGCCCAGATCTCGGCCTGGATCACCGACTTCACCACCACGATCCACGACCGCACCAATCGCTGGCCGGTCATTTACACCACCAACGGCTGGTGGAACCACTGCACTGGCAACAATCCCAGCTTCGGCAACGATCCACTGTGGATCGCCGCCAACCTGACGATTCCGGCCAGCTGGACCGACTACACGTTCAACCAGACCGCGACCTCCGGCACGTTCCCGGGCGACCAGGACGTCTTCAACGGCAGTGTCGCCGACCTGCAGACTCTCGCCGTCGGCAGCGAGCCGGACAAGATCGCTGAGCACTACAACGCACTCGGCGGCGCGGCGTCTTACCTCGGTGCGCCGACCGGCGACCGCTACCCGGCCGCAGGCGGGTGGGCGCAGAACTACCAGTACGGCGTCATCGGCTACAACCCGCCGACCGGCGCTTACGCGGTCCACGGCGCGATCAGCCAGCATTACCTGGAACTCGGCGGACCCAACGGCTTCCTCGGCCTGCCCATCACCGACGAAACCCCGACCCCCGACGCCAGCGGCAGCTACAACCACTTCACCAACTCGGGCTCGATCTACTGGACCTCGACGACCGGGGCACGCTCGATCCACGGCGCGATCCGCGACAAGTGGGCCGCGCTCGGCTGGGAGAAGGGACTGGGCTACCCCACCACCGACGAGGCCGGCACGCCGGACGGGACCGGTCGGTACAACCACTTCAACGGGGCCCAAGGCTCTTCTATTTACTGGACCCCCGCCACTGGCGCACAGTCGATCCACGGGGCCATCCGGCAGAAGTGGGCCGACCTCGGATGGGAGCGCGGGCTCGGCTACCCCACGACCGACGAAACCAGCACGCCCGACGGGACCGGCCGCTACAACCACTTCAACGGCGCCCAAGGCTCTTCTATCTACTGGACCCCCGCCACTGGCGCGCAATCGATCCACGGGGCCATCCGGCAGAAGTGGGCCGACCTTGGCTGGGAAAAGGGTCGCCTCGGCTACCCGACCAGCGACGAATACGGCATCACCGGCGGCCGCCGCAACAACTTCCAGTACGGGACCATCACCTGGTACAGCGGCGACGGGACCACTCAGGTCGCCTACAGCTGATCCTGAACCGGCACGTCCGGCGGCCGCGGAACAGGGCGGCCGCCGGGCGCAGAAGTGCTTTCGAGCACGACGATCTCGTTCAACTGACTTCTCAGCCCAGGATGGGTCTGCCCGAAGGGAATCCGGGCTGTGGTCGGAAGTTACTCGACGTGGACGTCGGGGTGCAGCTGCCGGACAGGCGGCGCGCGAACCCGGCGCGGACGTGAGGGCGAGGCCAGCGCGAGCGGCCCGTATCGAAGGGCAGCGTGGCGCTCGTTCTGAGGCCAAGACTCACACCCTCGCCGGATGACACAGGCGTCGGGGGTCCACCAGTTGCCGGACGGGTGGCGCATGAATCCGGCGCGGACGTGAGGGCGCGGCCAAGGCGAGCGACCGTTCCGAAAGGCAGCGCTGGTTCCGAGGCGGAGATCCGCGCCGTCGCCGGGACGAGGGCGCGTTTCGGATGACAGCCTTTCTCCGTGGACCGAGGCGCGACGCTGAGTTTGGCCTCCGGCAGCGCGATCCGAGCGCGCCTCCGGGCATAATCCGCGCCGCGGGGGGTCCAACGTCGAGCGGGACCAGACTTGTCACCGGGGATTTCCCTTAGCTCGCGCGAAAAACCGTGCTTGGCCGCAGGACTTGCTACGGCCAAGCACGGGAATCTCAGCGCGAAAGTCGGCTCACTGGAACGAGATCGGCACCCCTACGTGCACGGTGACCGGCTGGTCCACCGCGCCGATCAGGCAACCTCCGGGGACCGTTGGGCAGTCGACTGGGCCCCATTGCGTGCCGTCGAGGGTGTAGCCCGTGAAGGACTTTCGGGCGGTGACCGTGGTTGAGGCGCTGCCGGTCGCGTCTGTCGTGATCCTGGCGACTTGGGACTTGTCGCAGACGATCAAACCGGCCGAGGGGATCGCGCATTCGGACACCTGGACGGTTCCCCCTGCGGTGAAGCCGTTGACCGTGGCGGTGACTACGGTGCCGTCAGTCAGGCCGGTCGAGGGGGTTGCGGAGATGCTGGGGGATGGCGAAGCGGCGGCGATTTGGGGGAAGGCCAGTGCCGTCGCGACGGCGGTGGCGCCGCCTAGTACGCACAGTGCACGCACGGAATTCCTCTGCAAGGTTCACTCCCATTGCGGACTTGATGATGGGGTTGACGAGAGAAAAAGAGAAGCCGGTTCTTTCCTTCGGCCCTCTCCCCCAGGATAGCTTGTTTCGTCAACCGGCAACATACTTTGCCGCGTTCGTATTATTCACCGTCCGGCGAAGGAGGTGGTCAGGCGGAGCGACGCGCGGCCGCGGGTCAGCGGGGCGCCGGGGTCGTCCAGCCAGTCGTCTCGGTTGAGAATGGCGACCTGCAATGATTGCAGTTGCCCGCCGGGTTCCATGCCTAACGCTTCCAGGAGCGATTTCCGGAAGGCGTTGTAGACATTGAGCGATTCGACTGTTCTTCCGCTTCGATACAGGGCCAGCATCAGGGAGAAATAGAGGTTTTCCCACAACGGATAGGTGTCGGCGAGACCGTACAGTTCGCGCACCAGGGCAGTGTGCCTGCCCAGGGCGATCTCGAGGTCGAACCGGCGTTCGCAGGCCACTATCCGGCGCTCGTCGATCTGCCTGGCGATACTGGTCAGCAGCGGGACCGGCGGCAGGTTGGCCAGCGTCGGGCCCCGCCACAGCGCCAGGGCCTCGCCCAGCAGCTGCGCCGCGTCTTCCAGCCTCCCCTCGCGTTCGGCCCGCTGCGAGCGTTCCACCAGCGCGTCGAACAGGTCGAGGTCGAGGACCTGCCGGCTCAGGTCGAGCAGATAGCCCGGCGACTTGGTGCGCAGCACGTCGGAGCCGATGCCGCAGTCCAGGAATTGCTTGCGCAATTTCGAGATGTACACCTGGAGCGCGGTGGTCGAGGTGCGCGGAGGCGAGTCTTCCCACAATCCCTTCGACAATTGTTCGGTCGACACCACGCGGTTCGCGTTGAAACACAGCATCGCGAGAATGGACCGCAATTTCGCACTGCGCGGAGTAATGGTTCTGCCTTCCGCGTCCAGCAGCTCGAATGTGCCGAGCACCCGGAAGTTTCCCGGCAAATGCTCGACGACGAGTCCCCAATTGTGACTTTCCAAATCCCCCAGCCCCCAGTTGATCCGCCCAAAACGGACGCCTTGGATATGGCAATCGGCACCCCTGCCCGAAACGCTAGCATCGCACTGGCGGCCGAGCTTGGACCGAATGGGTGATCTTTGCGCATTCACGTACCGGAAAAGATCACCGGATCAGATCGGCAAACCCGCTGTGGAATCGAGCCAATACCGTTTGCGTTCGAACGCGTACGTCGGCAGATCGGGAACAGCAGGACCACCCGTCACAGTGGTCCAGTCCACTTGCAGACCACCTGCGTGCGCGATCGCCAGGGCTTTGAGCAGGGCGCGGACCGCGGTCGTGTTCTTGCCCAGCACCGGAATGAAGGTCATCGACGGGTCGGCGGGGTCGAAATGCTGCCCCAGGTCGAGAACCGCGTGCACATTCCGCTCGCGAAGGGTGGCAACGGCATCCTCCAGTCGGCAGGCGCCGTTGCGGTACTCGGACCAATACTCAGCAGTAGCCAACTCGTCGCCGGTGGCGATTTTGCCGGTCACGGTGGAGATGAGCGGGAAGCGCGGGGCGGCGGGAGCGGATGCGGTCCGAGTGCCGGTGGCGACCAGTTCGCAAGCCTCAGTGAGCGGGACCATTCCGGCGATGTACGCGGCAGTCACCTCGCCGATCCCCTGGCCGAACACGTAATCGGGCCGGACTCCCCATTCCGCGAGCAATCCGAACAAGGCTGTTTCCCGGGCAAATGCCGCGGAACGCGCGTATTCGGCGTAATCCGCCTCGGCGCCTTGGAGCAGGAGATCGCGGAGCGGACGGTCCAGACGGCGGTCGAGGGCGGCGCAGACCCGGTCCAGTTCCGCGGCATATGCCGGGAAAGCGCGGTAGAGCTCGCGAGTGGAAAGACCCGCTGCACCGTCGGAGAAAGCGATCGCGGTCGCGCCGCCGGCGGTTCCCAGGACGACGTTTTCTGTCGACAGTCCATCCGCGAGGTCTCGGGTGGCGCTCAGGAGCTCTTCCCGGTTCCGTCCGAGGAGCACCGCGCGGTGTTTGAACGCCGCCCGGGTCGTGGCCAGTGCGTGCGCGACCTCTGCGGTGCCCGCGTCCCGCGCGTGCTGGTGGAGGAGGCGAGCTTGTCCGCGCAGGGCCTCGGGGGTGCGGGCGGAGATCAGCCACGGCAGGTCGTCGGTCAGGGCATTCGAGTCGGGCGCGGCCGAGGGGCTGGCTTGTTCGATGATCACGTGCGCGTTGGTGCCGCTGACTCCGAAGGACGACACGCCCGCCCGCCGGGGGCGTTCGTCGTCGGGCCAGCGCACCGGTTCGGTGAGCACGGAGACGGCGCCGGACGACCAGTCCACCCGAGGCGTCGGCTGGTCGACGTGCAGGGTCCGGGGCAGCACGCCGTGCTGCATCGCCATGATCATTTTGATCACCCCGGCCACCCCTGCCGCGCTCTGGGTGTGCCCGATGTTGGACTTGACCGAGCCCAGCCAGAGCGGACGGCCCGCGGGACGCTGACCGTAGGTCGCGAGGAGCGCGTTGGCCTCGATCGGGTCGCCGAGGCTGGTCCCGCTGCCGTGCGCTTCGACGGCGTCGACGTCGGCGGGCGACAAGCCCGAACTGGCGAGCGCCTGGCGGATCACGCGTTCTTGCGCCCGGCCGCTCGGTGCGCGGAGGCCGTTGCTGGCGCCGTCCTGGTTTATCGCGCTTCCGCGAATCACGGCCAGCACTGGGTGGCCCTCGCGCCGAGCGTCGGAGAGCCGTTCCAGCAGCAACAGGCCCGCGCCCTCGGCGAAGCCGGTGCCGTCGGCGGAGGCTGCGAACGCCTTGCAGCGGCCGTCGGGCGACAAGCCGCGTTGTCTGCTGAACGCCACGTACGTCGCGGGCGTCGACATCACCGCTACCCCGCCGGCCAGTGCCATCGAGCAGTCGCCCTGCCGAATCGCCTGGCACGCCCAGTGCAGCGCCACGAGCGACGAAGAACAGGCGGTGTCGATGCTGATCGCCGGTCCCTCGAAGCCGAACGTGTAGGCGACTCGGCCGGAGGCGACGCTGCCGGAACTTCCGGTGCTCAGGTAGCCCTCGAGACCGCCCGGATCGGCCATGAGGCGCGCCCCGTAGTCGTTGTACATGACCCCCGCGAAGACGCCGGTGTCGCTGCCGCGCAGCCGCGCCGGGTCGATTCCGGCGCGTTCCAGCGCTTCCCAGGTGAGTTCCAGCAGGAGCCGCTGCTGCGGGTCGGTGGCGAGGGCCTCGATCTCCTTCATCCCGAAGAAATCCGCGTCGAACTGGTCCGCGTCTCGGAGGAAGCCGCCCTCGGCGGTGTACGACGTGCCCGGGCGAGTCCGGTCGGGGTCGTACAGCGAGGCCAGGTCCCAGCCGCGGTCGGTGGGGAAGCCGCTGATCGCGTCCGTCCCTTCGGCGACGATCTGCCACAGGTCCTCTGGCGAGGTCACTCCGCCCGGATACCGGCAGCTCATCGCGACGATCGCGATGTCGTCGCCGCTGGCGGCCGGGGTCGTGGTGAGCGGGACCGCGGCCGGGCCGGTCGCGCCGGTCAGCATGGTGCGGACGTGCCCGGCGAGTGCCTCCGGCGTCGGGTGGTCGAAGACGAGGGTCGTCGGCAACGTGACGTCGGTGGCGGCGGTCAAGCGATTGCGCAGTTCGACGGCCATCAGCGAGTCGAAGCCGAGTTCGCTGAAGGCGCGGCCGGCCTCGATCGCCGACGCGTCGTCGTAGCCGAGCACGGTGGCGGCTTCGGTGCGCACCAGGGCGAGGACCGACCGGTACTGCTCGGTCTCCGGCAGTCCGGCCAGCCTCTTGCCCGGCGAAGACGGCGCGTGGTTCCGCTGGATCCGGTCGCGGACGAGGTCGCGCAGCATCGGCACGACGGAGCCGTTGGCGGTGCGCAGGGCTGCCTGGTCGATCGGCGCGGCCACCAGCGCCGCCGCCTCGTGGCGGACGGCCAGGTCGAACAGGGCCAGACCGGCGTCCTCGCTCAGCGGGGCGATGCCCATCCGCGACAGCCGGGCGCGGTCCGTTTCGCCGAGCCCTCCCGCCATGCCGCTCGCGCCGTCCCACAGGCCCCACGCCACGGAGGTGCCGCTGAGGCCGAGCGAACGCCGGTGCTCGGCCAGTGCGTCCAGGAACGTGTTGGCCGCGGCGTAGTTCGCCTGGCCCGCGGTGCCGACGTATCCGGCGACCGAGGAGAACAGCACGAACATCGACAGGTCCAGGTGTGCGGTGAGCCGGTGCAGGTGCCACGCGGCGTCGACCTTGGGCCGCAGGACGGCGTCCACGCGTTCCGGAGTGAGCGAGGCCAGCACCCCGTCGTCGAGAACTCCCGCGGTGTGGACCACGGCGGTCAGCGGGTTTTCCGGCGGCACGGTCGCGAGCAGGTCGGCGAGCGCGTCCGGGTCCGCCGTGTCGCAGCGGACTATCCGGGCCTCGGCACCGAGAGCCTTGAGCCCGGTCTCCAGCGCGGCCGCTCCCGGTGCCGCGGGGCCTTGCCTGCTGGCCAGGAGGACGTGCCGGGCTCCGTATCGGGTCACGAGGTGGCGGGCGACGAGCGAGCCGAGCGCACCGGTGCCTCCGGTGACGAGCACCGTTCCGTTCGAGTCCGGTTCGCGGACGTCGCCGCGGCCCGGTTCGGCGGTGCGGACCAGCCGGGCCGCGGTCGCGACGCCTTGGCGGATCGCCAGCTGGGGTTCGCCGCCCGCCACCGCGCCGGCGAGGGCTTGCCACGAGCGCACGTCGTCGTCGAGGTCGGCGAGCACGAGCCGTCCCGGATGCTCGGTCTGGGCGCTGCGAACCAGCCCCCACACGGCCGCCTGCGGCAGGTTCGCCAGTTCCTCGTCGGCCTTCGCGCGGACCGCGCCGGACGTGACGACCACCAGCTTCGCGTTGGAGAGTTCCGGATCGGCGAGCCACTCGTTCAGCAGGCCGAGCACGGCGTGCACGGCGGCGCTCGTCGCACCGGGCACGTCTCCGCTGCCTTCGCGGCACGGCACCACGACGAACTCCGGCACCGGGCTGCCGTTCCGGAGGACTTCGCGCAGCGCGGCCAGGTCGAGGTAGGGCTCCGCCGCCAGCCCGTCGGGCTTGTCGCCGAGCACCGCGCCGGTGACCGCCGGGTGGCCCGCCGCGGTTGGCCGCCACGCCATCCGCAACAGCGACCGCGACGCCGGGGCGGTGCGGATCGGCCTGAGCCGCAGTTCGCCGACGGAACCGACCGGCATGCCCTGATCGTCGGCGAGCACCAGTCGCACCGTTTGCTCACCGGACCGCGACAGTGCGACGCGCAGATTCGTCGCGTCGGTGCGGGTCAATGTCGTATCGCGCCAGGAAAACGGCACGACGGGCGCGCTGCCGGAGCGCTCGGACACGAACACGGTGTGCAGCGCGGAGTCCAGCAAAGCCGGGTGCACGGCGAACCCGTCGTCCTCGGCTTGCTTGGGCAGCCGAACTTCCGCGAAGATCTCATCGCCTCGTCGCCACGCGGCGGTGAGGCCGCGGAACAGCTCGCCGTAGTCGTAACCGTTGTCTGCCAACCCGTCGTAAAGCTCGGTGACGTCGACCTCGCTCGCGCCGGGCGGCGGCCAGGCGGACAGGTCTTCGTGCCCGGCGTGCTCTCCCGCGGCGAGGACGCCGGTGGCGTGCCGGGTCCACGGCTCGCCGGAGTCGGCCGATCCGGGCTGGGCGTGGAAACCGATCTCGCGCCTGCCCTCCTCGTCCGCCTCCCCGATCGTCAGCTGGAGCCGGACGTCGCCCTCGGCGGGCAGGACGAGGGGCTCTTCCACAGTCAGTTCCCGCAGCTGCGCGGCACCGGTCAAGCTGCCGGCGCGCAACGCCAGTTCGGCGAAAACGGTGCTGGGCACGAGGGTTTTTCCGCCGACCGTGTGCTGGGCGAGCCAAGGCTGGGCCGATCGGGACAGCCGTCCGGTCAGCACCCGGCCGCCCGCGGCCAGCGGCACGGCTGTCGTGAGCAGCGGGTGGCCGGTCGCGTGCTGGCCTATCGCCGACGGTTCGCCCGAGACCGCGGGCGCGTCGAGCCAGTAAGACCGGCGCTGGAACGGGTAGGTGGGCAAGGACGTGCGGCGGGCGCCGGTGGTCGCGAAGAAGGCTGGCCAGTCGATCGCGATTCCGCGGACGTGCAAGTCGCCGAGCGCGGCAGCCACCGTCTCCGTTTCGGATCGCTTGCCGGTCGAGGTGAACAGGAACGCGGCGTCGGGAGCCGTTTCGCGGCCGAGCGCGGTCAGCACGGGTTCCGGGCCGATCTCGACAAACGTGGTGACACCCGCGCGCTCCAACGTTTTGACGCCGTCGTGGAAGCGCACCCCCTCCCGGACGTGCCGCACCCAGTACGCGGGCGTCGCGATGTCGTCCGTGACCAGCTCGCCGGTCGTGTTGGAAACCACGGGAATCCTGGGCTGGGCATAGGAAAGGCCCTGCGCGACGCGGTGGAAGTCCTCGAGCATGTCTTCCATCAGCGCCGAGTGGAACGCGTGGCTGACGTTCAGCGGCTTGGTCCGCTGGCCGCGCTCCCGGAAGGCCGCGGCGACTTCCGCGACCTCCTGCTTCGCGCCCGAGACGACGATCGCCCGCGGGCCGTTCACCGCCGCGACGGACACGGCGGGCCCCAGCAGCGGCAGGACCTCGGCCTCTTCCGCTTCGATCGCGACCATGGCTCCGTTCGCGGGCAGATTCTGCATGAGCGCGCCGCGCGCCGCGACGAGCGCGGTGGCGTCCTCGACGGTCAGCACCCCGGCGACGTGTGCGGCGACCAGTTCACCGAGCGAATGGCCGATCAGGTGGTCCGGGGCCAGTCCCCAGTGCTCGAACAACCGGTACAGGGAGACCTCGAAGGCGAACAACGCGGGCTGCGCGTAGCCGGTCTGGTCGAGCGCGGCGGGGTCGGAGATCAGCTCGCGCAGCGGACGGTCCAGGTGCGCGTCGAAGTGCGCGCAGAGTTCGTCGAACGCGGCGGCGAAAACCGGGAAGGCCTCGTAGAGCTGCTGTCCCATTCCCGGCCGTTGAGCGCCCTGTCCGGTGAACATGACCGCGGTCCGGCCGTGGGGGCGCGTCGTCGTCTCCGTGTTCGCGAGTACGGTGAGCCGTTTCCGGAGCTGGTCGTGGTCGTTCGCGACGACGACGGCGTGGTACTCGTGGACGTTTCGAGTGGTGGCAAGGGAAAACGCAACGTCGGCCAGGTGGTGGTCCGGGGTCAGGTGGCCGAGGAGGGTTTCGGCCTGTGCTCGTAACGCCGGAGCCGTTCGCGCGCTCAGTACGAACGGCAGCGGATACGCGGGGGCGGGCCTTTCCGGTGCTTCCGGCTCCGTCAGGGCTTGATCGAGAATGAGATGGGCATTGGTGCCGCTGATTCCGAACGACGACACCGCGGCGCGCCTCGGCCCCTCGCTCTCCCAGTCGACCTTCTCGGTCAGGAGCTGCACCG
The DNA here is from genome assembly GCF_002796545.1 of Amycolatopsis sp. AA4. Classification (GTDB taxonomy): domain Bacteria; phylum Actinomycetota; class Actinomycetes; order Mycobacteriales; family Pseudonocardiaceae; genus Amycolatopsis. The sequence goes on along the minus strand of NZ_CP024894.1, from coordinate 1,212,642 downwards.
AACCCGTGCTCCAGTCGACGTGCGGGCTCGGCTCGTCCACGTGCAAGGTCTTCGGCAACACGCCGTGTCGCATCGCGAGGACGGCCTTGATCACCCCGCCGACGCCAGCTGCTGCTTGGGTATGCCCGATGTTCGATTTCAGCGAACCCAGCCACAATGGACGGTCCCGCTCTTGCCCGTAGGTCGCGAGGATCGCGTTGGCCTCGATCGGATCGCCCAGCTTCGTGCCCGTGCCGTGCGCTTCCACGACGTCAACGTCCACAGAGGACAAACCAGCCTCCGCAAGGGCCTGCCGGATCACGCGCTCCTGCGACGGACCACTCGGCGCGGTGAGGCCATTGCTCGCCCCGTCGTGGTTGACGGCGCTCCCCCGCACTACGGCCAGCACATCATGGCCGTTGCGGCGCGCGTCGGACAGCCGCTCCAGCACGAGCAACCCGGCGCCTTCGCCGAATGCTGTGCCGTCGGCGGCAGCGGCGAACGACTTGCACCGGCCGTCCGGAGACAGTCCCCGCTGCCGACTGAACTCCACGAACGTGGCGGGCGTGGCCATCACGGTCACGCCGCCCGCCAGCGCAAGCGAACACTCCCCGCGCCGCAATGCCTGCGCCGCAAGGTGAATCGCCACCAGCGACGACGAACACGCCGTGTCCACCGTGAGTGCCGGGCCGTGCCAGCCGAACGTGTAGGAGATCCGGCCGGACGCGACACTCGTGTGACTGCCGTTGCCGAGCTGGCCTTCGAGATCCTCGGGAACCTTCGGCAGCCGCGAGCGGTAGTCGCCGTACATCACCCCGGTGAACACGCCGGTGTCGCTGCCGCGCAAGGACTTCGGTGCGATCCCCGCGCGTTCCAGCGATTCCCAGGCTACTTCGAGCAGGAGCCGCTGCTGTGGGTCCATCGCCAGCGCCTCGCGGGGGCTGATCCCGAAGAACTCCGCGTCGAACTCGTCCGCGTCATACAGGAAACCCCCTTCTCGCGCGTACGACCGGCCTGCGCGGGCGGGATCCGGGTCGAACAAACCGGCCAGGTCCCAGCCGCGGTTCTCGGGGAAACTCCCCACCGCGTCGCGGCCCGCCGCCACCAGGTCCCACAGTTCCTCCGGCGAGGTCACCCCGCCCGGATATCGGCAGCTCATCCCCACGATCGCGATCGCGTCCTCGTCCGCCGGGACACTCGGGGCGACCGCCACGGGCGTGACGTCGCGGTCACCGAGTTCAGCGCGCAGGTGCGCCGCCAATTCGGCCGGAGTCGGATAGTCGAACACCAGGGTGCTCGCGAGCCGAACCCCGGTTGCCGCGACGAGCCGGTTGCGCAGCTCCAGTCCGATCAGGGAGTCGACGCCCAGGTCTTTGAACGTGCGGTCGGGGGCGATCGCGTCGCCGCTCCCGTGTCCGAGCACGGCGGCCGCCTCGGTCATGACGACGGACCGGCAGATCTCGTCTTGTTCCCGTTCGGACCGTCCGGCCAGCAATTCGGCGAGCGCGACCGGGGCCTGGCCCGCCCGCCGCTCCGGGCGGCGGAACAGCTCGCCGAAGACCACCGGCAGCTCGTCCGTGCGTGCCTGCCGACGCAAGGAAGCCGTGTCCAGTGCCGCCGCAACGGCGACCGGTTCGCCGATGCCGAGGATCTCGTCGAACAGGGCGAGACCGTCCTCGGCACGCAACGGCGCGATGCCGCGCCGACCCATCCGCGCGATGTCGAGTTCGGCCATGGCACCGGTCATCCCGCTCGCGTCGGCCCACAGGCCCCAGGCGATCGAAACGGCGGGCAAGCCCTCGCTCGCGCGGCGGACGGCGAGCCCGTCCAGGAAACCGTTGGCCGCGGCGTAGTTCGCCTGCCCCGGGCCGCCGACGGTGGCGACGACCGACGAGAACAGAACGAACGCGGCCAGGTCGTGGTCCCGCGTGAGCTCGTGCAGGTTCCAGGCGGCGGTGGCCTTCGGTCGCAGGACCGTGTCGAGGCGGTGCTCCGACAGGGACAACAGGATTCCGTCGTCCAGGACCCCGGCGGCGTGCACGACCGCGGTGAGCGGATGGGCCGAGGGAACGTCTGCCAGAACCTTCGCCAATGCGTCGCGGTCGGCCGCGTCGCAGGCCTTGATCGTGACGTCCGCGCCGAGTGCGGTCAGCTCGGCCTGCAGTTCGGGGGCGGTGCCCCGGCGGCTGAGCAGCAGGAGGTGGCGGATCCCGTGCCGGGCCACGAGGTGGCGGGCCAGCAATCCGCCGAGCGTGCCGGTGCCGCCGGTGACGAGAACGGTGCCATGGGGATCGAGCTGGCGACTGGTTCCGGCGGCCGGGGCGAGCCGCGGTACGCGGAGTTCCCCGTCGCGCACCGCCAGTTGCGGCTCGCCGGAGGCCAGCGCCCCGGTCAGGTCGGCGGTGCCGGAGTCGCGGTCGAGCAGGACGAATCGGCCGGGGTTTTCGGCTTGCGCGGATCGCACGAGGCCCCAGACCGCCGCACCGGCCAGGTCGACGTCCCGGTCTGCGTCCGAAGTGGACACTGCGCCCTCGGTGACGACGGCCAGCTTGCCGCCGGTCTGGTCTTCGGCCAGGAAGGCCTGCAGCCGTTCGAGAACGCACGTGGTCGCCGCCGCGACGCTTTGCCCACGCTCGCAGACGAATACCGCATCCGGTGCCTCGGCGCGGCGATCCGTGGCGGCCAGCACCGGCCACGTCATCCGCAGCAGCCTCCTGCTGTCTTCCGCGAGCAGGCTGGGCGAAAACGGCCGCAGCGCCAGGGAACCGACTTCGGCCACGAGCTGGCCTTCGTCGTCGGTCATGACCAGGCGAACGGTGCCAGCACCGACAGGAGTGCTGTGCACGCGCAGCTTCGCCGCCGGTACTCCGGTGAAGCGGACATCGCGCCACGCGTAGGGAAGAACTGGCTCGTCCATGCCGAGGACCACCGCGTGCAGGGCCGCGTCGGTGAGCGCCGGGTGTACGCCGGAACCGATGCTGTCGGCCGGGGTCTCCACCTCGGCGAAGATCTCGTCGCCGCGTCGCCAGGCCGCGCGCAGGCCCTGGAAGGCGGGGCCGTAGTCGTATCCGCTGTCGGCGAGGCGGTCGTACACCCCGTCGAGGTTCATCCGCTCCGCCCCGCGCGGCGGCCAGTCCATAGTGGACACTGCGTCGGCACCGCCGCTGGCCAGCGTTCCGACCGCGTGCACCTGCCTGCCGTCGGAGGATTCGGCGTACACCGTCACCGGGCGTCGGCCGCCGTCGACGGCACCGACCAGGACCTGCAGCCGGACGCCGTCCTCGCCGGAAAGCGGCAGCGGCGCGGGCAGGGTCAGCTCGGCAATCCGGTCGCAGCCGACGTGGCGTCCCGCTTCGAGCACCAGGTCCACGAACGCCGTCCCCGGCACCAGGACCGTGCCGAACACCATGTGGTCGGCCACCCACGGGACGGACCGCGTCGACAGCTTCCCGGTGCAGACGACGCCGTCGCCGTCCCCGAGTTCGACCACTGCGCCCAGCATCGGGTGTTCCGCGGGCGAAAGCCCGAGCGAGGAAGGGTCGGCGTCGCGTCCGGCGTCCAGCCAGAACCGCTCGTGTTGGAAGGCGTAGGTCGGCAGGTCGACCCGCTTAGCGGCCGGGTCGAGCGCGGCAGTCCAGTCGACCGGGAGGCCGTGGCCGTAAGCCTGGCCGAGGGACTCGAAGAACCGGTCGAGGCCGCCGTCGTCGCGACGCAGCGAGCCGAGGACCGTCGCGGCCGCGCCCGCCGCCTCGGCGGTTTCGTGCAGCGCCGAGGCCAGCACCGGATGCGGGCCGCATTCGATGAACGTCGTGTGCCCGGTTTCGAGCAACAGCCGTGTCGTGCGTTCGAACTCGACGGTGCCGCGCAGGTTGCGGTACCAGTAATCGGCATCCAGGCTGGTGGTGTCCAGCACGGACGCGGTCGCCGTCGAGTAGAACGGGATCCGCGAGGCGGAGGGCTGCGTGCCGTCGAGCACGGTGGCCAGCTCCGCCTCGATCTCCTCGACCATCGCGGAATGCGAGGCGTAGTCGACCGCGATCCGCCGGGCCTGCACGCCGTCGCGTTCGCAGGCGACGAGGAACTCGTCGACCGCCTCCGCCGGACCGGCCACGACCGTCGACAATGGACCGTTGACGACCGCGACCTGCAGCGCCCCGCCCGCGGCGGCCAGCCGCTCCCGCACGGCGGCCGCGGCCAGCTGGACCGACGCCATGCCGCCCCGTCCGCCGAGCGCGACCAGCGCCCGGCTGCGCAGTGCCACGATCTTGGCGGCGTCGGAAAGACTGAGCGCCCCGGCGATGTACGCGGCGGCGATTTCTCCCTGGGAGTGCCCGACCACGGCCGCGGGATGGACGCCGAACGCGCGCCACAGTTCGGCGAGCGAGACCATCACCGCGAAGAGCGCCGGCTGGATGACGTCGACCCGGTCCAGAGACGGCGCGTCCGCCCGCTGGTGCAGGACGTCGGTCAGCTTCCAGGCCACGAACGGATCGAGCGCCCGCTCGCAGGCCTCGATCGACGCGGCGAACACCGGGGACGCCGACAGGAGTTCCCGCGCCATGCCCGCCCACTGCGTGCCCTGGCCGGGGAACACGAACACGACCTTGCCGCTGGCCGGAACTGCCCCGGCCGCGTTTTCCCCGCGCGCGAGAGCGGTGAGCCGTTCCCGGAGCTGGTCATGGTCCTCCGCGACGAGAACCGCGCGCCGCGGGTGCGAGGTTCGGGTGGTAGCCAGCGAGAAGGCGAGGTCGGCGAGGTTGTCGTCAGGGGTGAGCCGGTCGAGCAACCGCTCGGCCTGCGCCCGCAACGCGGAGTCGGCGCGCGCGCTCAGCACGAACGGCAACGGGTGCGCCGGGGCGGGCGTTTCCGGTGCTTCCGGTTCCGTCGGGGCCTGTTCGAGAACGAGATGCGCGTTGGTGCCGCTGATTCCGAACGACGACACCGCCGCCCGTCGCGGGCCCTCGCTCTCCCACTCCACCGGCTCGGTCAGCAGCTTTACCGAACCCGCGCTCCAGTTCACGTGCGGACTCGGCGCGTCGACATGCAACGTCTTCGGCAGGACCCCGTGCCGCATCGCCAGCACGGACTTGATCACCCCGCCCACGCCCGCGGCCGCCTGCGCGTGCCCGATGTTCGACTTCAGCGAACCAAGCCACAACGGACGGTCCCGTTCCTGGCCGTAGGTCGCCAGAATCGCGTTAGCTTCGATCGGATCGCCCAGCGTCGTGCCGGTGCCGTGCGCCTCCACGACGTCAACGTCCACAAAGGACAATCCGGCATCCGCGAGGGCATCCCGGATGACCCGTTCCTGTGCCCGGCCGCTCGGCGCGGTCAAGCCATTGCTGGCTCCGTCGTGGTTGATCGCGCTCCCCCGCACCACAGCCAACACGTGGTGGCCGTTGCGCCGCGCGTCCGACAGTCGTTCCAGCGCAAGGATTCCCGCGCCCTCCGCCCAGGCCGTCCCGTCCGCGGCCGCGGCAAACGGTTTGCACCGGCCGTCCGGGGCCAGTCCGCGCTGCTTGCTGAACTCCACGAACATCCCCGGCGTGGCCAGCACGGTCACGCCGCCCGCCAGTGCCAGCGAACACTCGCCGCGCCGCAACGCTTGTGTCGCAAGGTGAATCGCCACCAGCGACGACGAGCACGCCGTGTCCACCGTCAGCGCCGGGCCGTGCAGCCCCAGTGCGTAGGCAATGCGGCCGGAGGCGACGCTCGTGGTCCCACCGGTGAGCGCGAATCCGTCCGAACCCGCGGAAAGCCCCGGGCCGTACTCCTGAGCGGTCGCCCCGACGAACACTCCGGTGCGGCTTTCGGCCAGCGAAGCGGGGTCGATCCCGGCGCGTTCCAACGTCTCCCAGGCGACCTCCAACAGCAGCCGCTGCTGCGGATCCATCGCCAGCGCCTCGCGCGGGCTGATCCCGAAGAATTCCGCGTCGAACTCGTCCGCGTCCGGCAGGAAACCCCCTTCCCGCACGTACGACCGGCCCGCCCGGCCCGGGTCCGGATCGAACAATCCGCCCAGATCCCAGCCCCGGTTCACCGGAAAACCGCCTATCGCGTCGCGGCCCTCCGCCACCAGGTCCCACAGCTCCCCCGGCGAGTTCACCCCGCCCGGGAACCGGCAGCCCATCCCGACGATCGCGATCGCGTCGTCGTGCACCGGGACACTCGGGGCGGCTACTACGGGCACTGCCGTGTCCTGACCGCCGCGCAGGTGCCGGGCCAGGGCGTCCGGGGTCGGGTGGTTGTAGAGCACGGTCGCGTCGAGCGGCGAACCGGTCAGCTCGACGAGCCGGTCACGCAATTCCAGCAGGCCGAGGGAGTCGAACCCGAGGTCCTTGAACGCGGCCGCCGGGTCCACCGCGTCCCCAGGCGCCAAGCCCAGGACCGCGCGCACCGCCGTACGGACCACGTCGAGCAGGTCGCGGTCCGGGTTTGCCTGCGGGACAAGCGTTTCGGTGGCAGTTTCGACCGATTCGCCCACCCAGTACCGCTGTCGCTGGAACTGGTAGGTCGGCAGTTCGAGCCGAGAGGTCCCGAGCAGCCGCGTCCAGTCCAGCGCGAGACCGTGCACGTGCAGCCGTGCCAGAGCGAGGCTGACCGCCGTGCTTTCGTCCAGATGCCGGCGCACTGCCGGGACGAACATCGCTTTCCCGTCCGCAGCGGCCCGACCGGCGACGCTGAGCACACTGTCCGGGCCGAGTTCGACGAACGTATTCGTGCCGGAGGCCAGCAGACCGCGAACGCCGTCGTGGAACCGCACCGCGCGTCGCGCGTGCTGCACCCAGTACTCCGGGGAAGTCAGGTCGCTGCCCGCGGCTAGCTCTCCGCTCAGGTTCGACACGACCGGGATGCGCGGCGGCGCGTACTGGACCTCGGCAGCCGCCACCCGGAGGTCGTCCAGGATGGCGTCCATGTGCGGCGAGTGGAAGGCACGGGTCACCCGAAGCCGCTTCGTCCGGTGCCCGCGCTGTTCGAGCGCCGTTGCGAGCGCGGCGACGGCGTCGTCGTCTCCGGCAACAACGGTCGCAGCTGGACCGTTGACCGCAGCGATGTTCATCTCGGCTTCGCGGCCGAGGAGCAACGGCCGCACCTCGTCCACGCTCGCCGAGACCGAGAGCATCGTGCCCCGGGCAGGCAGCGCGTACATCAAATGCCCGCGTGCGGCGACGAGTGCGCAGGCGTCCGTCAGCCCGAACACTCCGGCGACGTGCGCAGCGGCCAGTTCGCCGATCGAGTGCCCCAGCAGCACCGCGGGACGCACGCCCCAGTGCTCGAACAACCGGAACAGCGCGACCTCGAAGGCGAACAGCGCGGCCTGGGCGTAGTGCGTCTCGTCGAGCAGCGCCGCGTCAGGCGTTCCCTCGTCAGCGAACATCAGCGTCCGCAGCCGCCGGTCGAAGTACTGGTCGAAATGCCCGCAGATCTCGTCAAGGGCTTCCGCGAACACCGGATAGGTCTGGGCGAGCCGCTTGCCCATCCCCGGCCGTTGCGAACCCTGGCCGGTGAACAGGAACGCGGGCGCGCCCGGTTCGACGGCGGTGCCGACGACCAGGGAGCCCGGACGCTCGCCCGACTCGAGCGCGGCGAGTCCAGCGCGCAGGTCGTCGCGGCCGGAGCCGACGATCACCGCGCGGTGGGCGAAATGGGTGCGGGTGGTCGCCAGCGCGCGGGCGACCTCGATTTCGTCGGTGTCCTCGGAAATGGCTTCGTTCAGCGCCCGAGCCTGTGCCCGCAGCGCGGCTTCGTCCCGGCCCGACACCAGCCACCACGCCGGTGCCTCGCCGCGTTCCGCTGGTGCTTCGGGAGCCGAGGCTGGTGCTTCGGCGAGCACGACGTGGCAGTTCGTCCCGCCCATTCCGAACGAACTCACCCCGGCGACCAGCCGCCGGTCCGGCCGCGGCCACGGCCCGGTCGCCCGTCGCACGGAGAGGTTGAGCGCGGCCAGCGGGAGGTCCGGGTTCGGCCGCTCGAAGTTCAGGCTCGCGGGCAGCACCCGGTGCCGGATCGCCAGCACGGTCTTGATCAGGCCGACGATCCCGGCGGCGCCTTCGAGGTGCCCGACGTTGGTCTTGGCCGATCCGACCTCGATCGGTTCGTCCCGCCCCTCGCCCAGTGCCGCACCGAGCGCCGCCGCCTCGATCGGATCGCCGCGTCGCGTCCCGGTGCCGTGCAACTCCACGTACTGCACCGCGGCGGGATCGTGGCCCGCTCGCGCGTGCGCCGCGCGGATGACGTCCCGCTGAGCGTCGGCGCTCGGCACGACGAGAGCCTCGGTCTCGCCGTCGTTGTTGACCGCGCTGCCGGAAATCACGGCGTGGATCCGGTCGCCGTCCGCGAGGGCCCGCGCGAGCGGCTTGAGCACCACCAGCCCGCCGCCCTCGCCGCGCACGTAGCCGTTGGCCCGTTCGTCGAAGGTGAAGCACTGGTGATCCGGCGACAGGGCGCCGAACTCGGCCACCGCTGCCGTCGTCTCCGGCGCGAGGTTCAGATTCACGCCGCCGGCGAGCGCGAGCGTGCTCGCCCCGCTGCGGAGGCTTTCGCAGGCGAGGTGCACCGCCACCAGCGACGACGACTGGGCGGTGTCGACGGTCATGCTGATCCCGCGCGCGCCCAGCAGGTACGAAACCCGGTTGGCGAGCATGCCCCGCTGCGTGCCGGCGAGCGTGTGCCGGGTCGTCGCGCGTTCGCCGAGCCCGTGGGTGATCGCGGCGTAGTCGTCGCCGATCGCGCCGACGACGACGCTCAGGTCGGTGCCGTGCAGAGCGCGCGGCACGATCCCCGCGTTCTCCAGCGCTTCCCACGCCAGTTCGAGCACGAGCCGCTGCCGCGGGTCCATCGCCGCCGCCTCGCGCGGCGAGATGCCGAAGAACGCCGGGTCGAAAGTGTCGACGGCGTCGAGGAAGCCGCCCCGGGCCAGCCCCGGCTCCCGGCCGGGCGGCGGATCGGCGATCGCATTCCCGCCGTCGCGCAGCAGCCGCCACAAAGCCGCCGGATCGGGAGCCTGGGGCAGCCGGCACGACATTCCGATCACCGCGACTTCGCCCGCGGCATTTTCCAGGGTCGTCACACGCACTCCGAATCCTCCGGGCAGTCTTCGGAGCCGACCCTAGTAATATCTTCTTAGCACCCGCTAAAACGCGACTAATCGGCTTTGCCTAAAACCTCGCTAAAACCTTGCCTGCGCATTAGCCGAAATGCGGTCATGCCTTCGCCGCCCGGCGCGCGCGCCGCGCTTGCGCTTCCGCCCGGTCCAGTTCTTCGGCCTCCTCGAGAGTCGGCGCCGTCCCGCCGAGGCGCGCGGGCAGGAACCTCGCGTCGTCGCCGGCCAGCTCCGGATACGACTCCTGCACCTCGTGCAGCATCGTGCGCATGACCTCCTTCAGCTGCGCGGACATCTCGGCGACGGTGGCGTCCGGGGCCATCGCCACCGGCGCTCCCGCCCGCACCACGATCGGCGTCCGGCTCCGGCCCAGCCGCTTGGGAAGATCCTTCGCCCACACCCGGTGCGAGCCCCAGACGATCACCGGGACGATCGGCACGCCGGCCTCCCGCGCCATGCGCACCGCACCCGATTTGAACGGCCTGAGCTCGAAACTCCGGGAAATCGTCCCCTCCGGGAAGACCCCGACCAGCTCGCCGTCGCGCAGCGCGGACACCGCCGCTCGGTAGGCCCCGGCACCCGCCGAGCGGTCGACCCGGACGTGCTTCATGGACCGCAGCAGCGGGCCCGCCACCGGGTTGTCGAAGACCTCCTTCTTGGCCAGGAACCGGATCACCCGGCCGCGCTCGAGCGCGGACAGCCCGACGTAGGCATAGTCGAAGAAACTGATGTGGTTCATCGCGAGCACCGCGCCGCCCTCGTCCGGAATGTGCTCCGTCCCGATCTTGGCGAACCGCAATCCCTGCAGCGCGAAGAGGGTGCGCGCGAGCGCGATGACTGGCGAGTAAACCGGCCCGAATCTCATGCCGCCGACCTTACCGGCGAGGAAAGCGCCGCCGCCGCGAGGACGCGTTCCCGATCATTGCGAAATGAATGCTCGACTAACCGGCCGCCGGTCAAGTAATGTGCCCGGGAACAGCTGCGAACGGGGGAGCAGCTCAGCCGCGTCTGGTTTCACACCGCAACCACCGGGGGAAGTTTTGTTCGACAATATCCACGCCATTGCCGCTGACCGGAAATGGCGGCCGATCAAAGACACCGAACACATCCTGACCGCCGCGGGCGCGCACAACGGCCTGAGCGCGCGCCTGGTGGACGAGGCCGGCTTCGACTTCGTCTGGGCGAGCGGCCTCGAGATCTCGGCATCGCTCGGGCTCGCGGACGCCGACATCGTCGGGCGCACCGAGTCCGCGCAAGCGGTGAGCGCGATCCTGCGGGCCACTTCCCTGCCCGTGATCGTCGACTGCGACGCGGGATACGGCAACGCGGTCAACGCCTGGCACACCGCGCAGCACTACTTCGCGGCGGGCGTCTACGGCCTCTGCCTGGAGGACAAGACGTTCCCGAAGATGAACAGCTTCGTCGAGCACAGCCACGCCCTGATCCCCGCCGCGACCATGGCGGGCAAGGTCGAGGCGATGCTGGACTGCAAGGTCGTCGAGCAGCAGCAGGTCATCGCGCGCACCGAGGCCCTGATCGCGGGCGCGAGCGTCGACGAGGCCCTCGAACGCGGCCTCGCCTACGCCGAAGCGGGCGCCGACGCCGTGCTCGTCCACGACAAGACGAAGCACGCGGAGAAACTCCTCGAGTTCGCCGAACGGTGGACCTCGCCGACGCCGCTCGTCTGCGTGCCGACGACCTACTACGAGTTCACCACCAAGGAACTCGGCGAGGCCGGGTTCTCCCTGGCCATCTACGCCAACCAGGGGATCCGGTCCCAGATCGCGGCCGTCAAGCGCGTGCTGACGCAGATCCGCGCCAACGGGAGCAGCCGCGACGTCGAGGACGAGATCGCCCCGGTGAAGGAAGTCTTCGCCCTGCAACGCCTCGACGAGGTCTCGGCGCTGTTCGAAAGCTACGTCAGGTGACCGTTGACCACCTCGCCGCGGAGTCGTTCCACTCCGCCGTCGAAAAGGCGCTCGGGGCCGTCGATCTCGTGGCGGGCGTCCCGTGCTCGCTGCTGGCCCCGTGGCTGCGGGACCTCGACACCCTGGTGCCGCAGCACATCCTGAGCACCAACGAGGGCGAGGCGGTCGCGGTCGCGGCCGGTGCCCGGCTGACGGGGAAACGGTCCGCCGTGTACCTGCAGAATTCCGGCCTCGGCAACGCCGTCAACCCGCTGACGTCGCTGGCGGCCACCTTCGGGGTGCCGTTGCTGCTCGTCGTCGGTTACCGCGGCCGTCCGGGTACGAGCGACGAACCGCAGCACCGGCTGATGGGCGCGGCGACCGAGGGCGTGCTCGACGCGATCGGCGTGGGCCACACCGTGGTCGAGGACCACGATTCCCTGCTCGCCGCGACCGAGGAAGCCGCCCAGTCTGTCCACAAGGGACAGAGCCATGCCTGGCTCGTCCCGAAGGGCGTCTTCGAGAAGCAGCGCACGGAACCGTCTTCGGGCACCTTGCCGAACCGGCGGGCCTACATCGAACTGCTGGCCCGGCTCCGGCAGGGCCACGACCTCTCGGTCATCGCCACGACCGGCATGTCCGGCCGCGAGCTGGAATCCATCGAGGCCCGGGACGAGGACCTCTACATGGTCGGCTCGATGGGCTGCGTGCCCAGCCTCGCCCTCGGCGTCTCGCTGGGCTCGCCGCGGACCAGGCTGGTGGTGCTGGACGGGGACGGAGCGTTGCTGATGCGCCTGGAAAGCATGGTGGCGCTCGCGCGCTACGCGACCGTCCCGATCACGCATGTCGTCATCGACAACGGCGCCTACGACTCGACGGGTGCGCAACCGAGCCTCAGCGGCGGGGTCGACTTCGAAGGCATCGCGAGGTCGGTCGGCTACCCGTCGACCGGAACCGCCGACAGTCTCGAAAAGGCGGAGGAATTGCTGAACCGCTCCCTTGCGGCCACCGCGCCCGGCCCGCATCTGTGCGTGCTGAAGGCACGCGCGGGCGACGTCGTTCCCGTCGGCAGGCCGCGGCTCGGGCCGCGCGAACAAGGCGCCCGCTTCGCCGCGTCGGCGGTGAACGCCGGATGACGACCGCGCCCTGGCCCCAGCGTCCGCTGTTCAACCCCGGTCCGGTGTCGCTCGCCCCGAGCGTCCGGGAAACCCTTGCCTGGCCCGAAATCGGGCACCGCGACCCCGACTTCCTGTCCCTCCTCGGCACGATCCGCGCCCGGCTTCCCCTGGTGTACGAACCGTTGCTGGGCGCCACCCACGAAGCAGCGGTCTTCGCCGGATCAGGCGCGACCGCAGTGGACGCGATCGTGCTCGACGCCGCCCGGGAGGGTGGCGACACCGCGGTCGTGGTCGGCGGACCGTACGGGTCGCGCATGGCGCAAACCCTTGCCGCGGTGGGCTATCCCGTTTACGAGATCGGCTTCCGACCCGGCGAACCGCTCACCGACGTCGTGCGGTCCGGCCTTCGACCGGGAACGCACCGCCTGGCGATCGTGCACCACGACACGTCCACCGCCACGCTCAACGATCTGTCGGGCACCGCCGCGCTGTGCGCCGCCGAAGGTCTTGACCTCGTCGTGGACGCCGTCAGCAGCTTCGCCGGCGAGGATCTGACCGTGCCGTCCGGCGTCCGGACCTGGTGGGCCACGTGCTCGAACAAGGCGCTCGAAGCGCCGCCGGGGCTGGCGATCTGCCTGCGGCCGCGGGAAATTCCCGAAGCCGCTCCCCCAGTCCGCGCCCCGATCACCCTCGACCTCGGCAAGCACGTCTCCCACCAGACCGCGGGAGATCTCGCGTTCACCCTCCCCACCCAGGTCGCCGCAGGTCTTTCCGCGGCGCTGGACGACCTGCAGGCCGAGGGCGGGTGGCCGAAGCGCAACCTCCGGTACCGCCGCCGCAGCGAACAGCTCCGGGAACGGCTGGCCGCGCTCGGGCTGTGGCCGGTCCTCGACGGCGTCGAACCGGCGAGCGCGCTCACCATGGCGCGGCTGCCGGAGGGACACACCTTCGCTTCGCTTTCCGCACACCTGGCCCAGCGCGGCCTGCGCGCCTATGCGGCACAAGGGGAATACGCCGGATCCTGCTTCCGGATCAGCACCATGGGCGCCATCACGGCCGAGGATCTCGACCGGCTGGCGGACGCGCTCGAAGAGAGCGTCGGATGAGCGGCCCGGCGATCGCGCTCGTCGGCGGCGGGCCGCGGGCGACGTACCTGTTGCAGAGCCTGGTCCAGCTGCTCGACGAGGGCGCGACGCCGTGGTTCGGCGAGGTCGTCGTCTTCAACGCCGTCGGCGAGTTCGGCGCGGGCTGGGTCCACGACCCGGCCCTGCCCGCGTACGCCGTCCTCAACCGCTCGGCCGAAGGGCTTTCCCTCGGCCCCCGCGAGCAGACGCTCTTCGCGTGGCTGGCGGAGAACGGTTCCGGCGGGGAATCGCGGTCGTGGGCGGTGCGCGCGCAGCACGGTTCCGCGCTGATCGGCGCTTTCGAGCGGGCACGGCGCGAACTGACCGAACGGCACGGGATCGCGGTCCGGCTCGTGCGCGCGCTGGTCACCGACATCGAAGCCGAGCAGGGCCGGGCACCGTTCACGATCGTGACGCCCGGCGAAGGAACGTTCGAGGTCGGCGCGGTCGTGCTCCTGGTCGGCCACGAGGCCGGGCACCGGGCGCTGACCGACCGCGTCCCCACTCCTTATCCCTGGCCGGATTCCCCGCTTCCGGGCAGCACCGTCACGATCGAAGGCACCGGGCTCAGCGCGATCGAATTGGCCCTGCATCTCACCGAAGGCCGGGGCGGGCGCTTCGTCCCGCACGCGGGGCGATACCGGTACGAGCCGTCGGGCGCGGAACCGGGACGGATCGCGATGGTCAGCCCCAGCGGGCTGCTTCCGCTGCCGCGCCCGTTCGACGCGGACCGGCCGATGCCGGACTGCGCACCGGTTTTCCTCGACGCGGCGAACCACGGCCTGACCGCCGAGGCGCTGCGCACCAGGATCCTGTCGGAGATCGTCGTCGTGCACGCGGCTGCGTCGCTCTCGGCTGACCTCGCGGAACTGCCGGGGCGGCTGGACGAACTGCGCGACCTGAGCGCGCTCGACGACTGGGCCCGGGTGGCCGAAGCCGTCGACCGGCACTTGCCCCGCGCCCTCCCCCGCGTCACCGAGCATCCGCTGTTCCAGGTCTACGTGCTCGACCGCCGTCCGCGGCCGCCGATCGGCGAGCTGATCGAGAGTTCGGTGCGGACCGCGCGGCGAGGGCTCGCGGGCGACGTCCTGTGCACCGCGCTCGAAGTCGTCCTCCGCCGGTTCCGCCCGGCCATCCAGCGGCTCTGCGACCGGCGGGTGCTCAGCGCGGGCCAGGACCGCGCCGTCCGGAGCCGCCTTTTCCCGATGATCGGCAAATGCGTGAACGGGGCGAGCCTCGAATCCACCCGGCGCGTGCAAGCCCTGGTCGCGAGCGGCGTCGTGGACGTGCTGCCGCAGCAGTTCCCGGGCGCGGCAGCCGAGTCCGGCCACTTCCTCCGCGGCCGCATCGCCGCGTCGAGCGAACTCGCGCCGGGAGCCACGCTGACCTCGCGGCTGCTCGGCAAGGGGCAGCTGAGCACCGGACGCGAACCCGGCTACGAAGGCGTCGTGGTGAACGACCGCTTCCAGGTCGTGACCGCCGACGGAACCGAGGCGCCGGAGTTTTTCGCGCTCGGCGCCCCGCTGGAGGGATTCACCTCGTTCCAGTTCTCGGCCGCCCGGCCGACCGCGGGGCACGAGGTCCTGAACGAAGTACGAGTGGTCGCGGACGCCCTGCTCGGGTTGCCCGGCGCCGGGCACCGGCTCGTGGACGCGACCGCTGGGGGACAGCACCACAAGGGAGGACTATTCCAATGACACACATCGACACGTCCGGAACCGCGGTTCGGGAGCGGATCACCAAGTTCGTCGTCGGGCGCGCTTCCTACTACCTCGACCTCCCGGACTCGGCGGTCGACGTCGACCGGCCCCTCGGCGACTACGGCGTCGACTCGGTCTACCTGCTCAGCATCGTGACCGATCTGGAGGAAGAACTCGACGTCGAACTCGATCCGCAGAAGCTCGCGGAAGTCCGCACGGTGCGCGAGCTGGCGGACAAGGTCGCCCTGGAGCTGCCGGAGTGACGCGAACGATCCCGATCTGCGCGGCGTTCGAAGAGGCGGCGGTCGCCGGCGACCTGCCCGCGCTGGAACGCCTGCTGGCCGACGACGTCGTCCTGCACAGCCCGGTCATGCCCAAGCCCTACCAGGGCCGGGCGGCGGTGATGGGGCTGCTGACGGCGTTGTCGATCGCCCTCGACGAAATCCGGTACCCGTACCCGCCGATGTCGGACGAGAGCGGCGCCGCGCAACGGCACGCGTTGCGGTTCACCGCCTCGGTCGACGGCAAGACGGTGCACGGAATGGACGTGCTCACCGTCCACAATGGACTTGTCCGCGAAATCACCGTCTACGCCCGCCCGATGCCCGCGCTGATGTCCCTGGCGCGGGCCGTCGGCAAGGCGGCGGGAGGTCTCCCATGAGCATCGCCAGCACCGCCCGGCCGTCGATCGACCTCGGCGATTTCTTCGCCGAGGACAATCCGTGCGGGCTGCACGCCCTCAACGACCGGTTCGACCGGCGGGTTTATCCGCGGGAGGTCGAGGAAGCCGCCCTGCGCGCGGGGTTCGGCAAGTACACGGTTCCCGCGGCCCTCGGCGGATACCTGACGGATCCCTGGGACCTCTTCGTCATGGCCCGGCAGGTCTCGCAGCGGTCCATCACGCCGGTGATCAAATACGGCTCCAGCCTGCTGGGCGCGAACCCCGTGTGGCTGTGGGGCAGCGAGGAGCAGCGGGCGCTCGTCGCGTCCCGGCTGCTCGACGGCGGGGTCGCCGGCTTCGCGGTGTCCGAACGCGACACCGGCAGCGACCTCCAGGCGACCCGCACGACCTACCGCGTGCGCGGTCCGGGCGAAGCGGATCTTCGCGGCGAGAAGTGGCCGATCGGCAACGCGGCCAAGGGCAGCGTCTGCACCACCCTCGCCCGTTCGGACCGGGGCAGGCTGTCCGTGCTGCTCGTCGACCGGACCGCCTCCCCCGCGGTCCGCGCCGGCGATCCCGCCACTTCCATCGGGATGTGGGGACACGACCTCGGCGGGATCCGCTTCGAGGGACCCGCGGCGGCCGCGCTGGTCGGGCCGGAGTCCATCGGGGTCGCCCAGGTGCTCAAGACGCTCCAGGTCACCCGCACGCTGATCTCCGGCCTGTCGCTCGGCAGCCTGGACAGCGCGCTGGCGATCGCGGTCAAGTACGCCGACCGGCGCAAGCTGTACGGGCAGGCCATCTCGCGGCTGCCCGAGGTGCGCGAGGAAATCCTGTCGATGGCGCTCGACGCCGCGCTCGGCGAACTCTTCGCGCACATCTCGCTCCGCTCGCTCGTCCTGCGTCCGCAGAGTTTCGCGCTCTGGTCGTCGATCGCCAAGGCCGGGATCCCGTTCCTCGCCGAACGCGGAATCCGTGCCGCGCAACGGGTTCTCGGCGCGCGGAGTTTCCTCGACACGCCGTACGCGTGGCGGCTGCACCAGCTTTCGACCGAACACGACATCGCCGGGATCTTCGAAGGAACGTCGCACGTCAACCTGCGCAACGCCCTCGAACAGGCCGGAACCGCGCTCCAGGAACGCGATCCCGCGGCGCTTGCCCCGCTGGTGTCCGTCGACAGCCCGCCGCTCGCGTGGCAGCCGTCCGGTCGCGACCTGCGGCTGACCAGCCTGGGAGACAACCCGATCCTGCTCGAACTGATCCACGACCTCGACGCCGGCACGCTGCCGATCGAGATGAGCGGGCGGGAAACCGCCGCGCTCCGCGAGCACCTCGACCGCACCCGGAGCGGCGACCGGTCCTCGGCCGCCGGGTACGCGCTCGTCTGGACGCACCTTTTCGGTGCGGTGTGCGGCTTCCTGAAGGTCAACGCGGACGTCCTCACCAGCCACCAAAAGGACATCGCCGAACTGGCCGCGGTGCGCGCGCTGCACCTGCTGGGCATCCGCACGGCGTGTCCGGACGGTCTCGCCGACCGCGTGGTCGAACTCGTGCTCCAGGAGGACCGAGCCGGGTGGCCCGCGATCAGCGTCCTGAACGAGAAGGCGTAGCCCCATGCACGAGATGTTCCTGGACCGGTGGACCGCGAACGTGGCGGGCTCGGCGGGCTCCGTCGCCTTCTGCGACTTCGAGCGGGACGAGATCCTGATCGACCGGAAGTCGTCCGCGGAGGTCGACGACCAAGCCCGCCGCCTCGCCGCGGCGCTGGGCGAAATCACGAGCCCGTGCGTCGTGCTCGCGCTGGAGCACCAGTTCGAATTCGCGTACGCGTTCCTCGCCTGTCTCCTGCGCGAGGTTCCGGCCGTGCCGCTGCCGCCGCCGTCCGGCGGTTCCCGGGCGAAGGAACGCTTCGGCCGGATCGTGAACGAGAG
Organism: Amycolatopsis sp. AA4; assembly: GCF_002796545.1. GTDB lineage: Bacteria > Actinomycetota > Actinomycetes > Mycobacteriales > Pseudonocardiaceae > Amycolatopsis. The sequence goes on along the minus strand of NZ_CP024894.1, from coordinate 1,195,119 downwards.
CGACGGCGCGGTCGTCCTCACGTCCCGGACGGCGATCCCGCCGGAGAAGGCGGGCGACTATCCCCGGGCACGGATCCTCTACGTCGAAGACCTGCTGGGCACGGCCGAGCCGTGGCCGGACACACCCGCGGTGTCGCCCGACCGCGTGGCGATGGTGCAATTCACCTCGGGCTCCACGTCGTCGCCCAAGGGCGTGCCGATCACCCACGGCGCGCTCGGCGCGAACCTGGCTTCGCTCGAGGAGCTGACCGGGGTGACGGCGGACGACGTCGGCGTCGGCTGGATCCCCTTCTACCACGACATGGGCCTGATCGGGTCCCTGCTGCTCCCGATGTACCGCGGGTTCGGCGTGTACTTCCTGTCGGCGTCGGCGTTCATCCGCCGTCCCGGCCGCTGGCTCGACCTGATCGGCCAGGTGCGCGCGACGATCAGCGTCGCCCCGGACTTCGGGTACCGGCTCTGCGTCGACCGCGTGCCCGCCGCCTGGTCCGGGGACTTGTCGACGCTCCGGACGCTGCTCAACGGCTCGGAACCGCTCAGCCACGCGACGCTGAAGAGGTTCGAGGACCGGTTCGCCGCCGCGGGATTCGACCCGTCGGCCTGGCTGCCGTGCTACGGGATGGCGGAAGCCACGCTGATGGTGTCCGGACGCCGGCGCGGCACCGGAGCGGTGAGCCGCGCCTTCTCCGCCCGCGACCTCGACCACGCCGGGACCGCCCGGCCGTGTTCGGACGACGGGGCCCGCCGCTTGGTCAGCTCGGGACGGCCGGTGGGCTGCGAGGTCGAAATCCGCAAGGACGGCGAACCGGTTCCGGACGGGACGGTCGGTTCGGTGCTGATCCGCGGGGAGAACGTGTTCACCGGAACGTACTGCCGGTCGATCGGCTCGGTCCCGGCCGTCGCGGACGCCCCGGCCGGGCGCTGGTGGCACGAATCGGGCGACCTCGGGTTCTTCCACGAGGGCGAGCTGTACGTCTGCGGCCGGGAGGCCGATCTGATCAGCCGCAACGGCGTCCAGCACCACGCCGTCGACATCGAGCGGAAGCTCTCCGAGATCGCGCGGCGCGACGTCCCGTCCGCGGCGTTCGGCATCGCGCACTCCACCCATGACGAGGCCATGGTCCTGCTGGAGGTGCCGCGGTCGCTGGTGCGCGGCGAGGACGGACTGGGCGCGGTGCTGGACACGTGGGGCCAGGAACTCGCCGCGGCGCTCGACCTCCCCCGGGTCGGGATCCAGATCGTCCCGGTCGGCTCGCTGCCGCGCACGACGAGCGGCAAGGTCCAGCGCGGCCTCGCCCGGAGCCGGTTCCGCGACCAGCGGTTCGAAGCGTTCGGCACGAGCACGGTGGGCCAGGACATCATCGCGCTGCTGAAGTCGTCAGCGGCGACCGGGAACGAGGTGAGCGCACCATGATGACTCCGCGGCGCGTGTGGCGGCAGCGGGACCTGAGGCCGTCGTTTTTCGCGTTGAAATACGTCTTCCCCGGCCCGCTGCTCAAAGCGATCATCCGGCCGAAGGTGAAGGGACTGGAACGGCTCAGCGCCGAAGGCCCGATCATCCTGGCCCCCAACCACCTTTCCCCGTTCGACCCGTTCCTGCTCTCGCTCGTGTGCCCCCGCCGGATCGTGTTCCTCGCCAAGCGCGAGTACTTCGAGGCCCCCGGAATCCGCGGGCGGCTGATGCGCCTGCTGTTCGAAAGCCAGGGCCAGATCAGCACAATCCGCGGCGGCACGATCGGCGGCCTCAACGCCGTCGACGTCTCCGTGGCCAACTTGGAGGCCGGAAAGGTCTTCGGCGTGTTCCCCGAGGGCACGCGCGGCAGGCCGGGCCTGCTCTACCGCGGCCACACCGGGGTCGCGCAGGCCGCGTTCCGCACCGGGGTGCCGGTGCATCCGGTCGTGATCACCGGAACGGCGGACTTCTCGCTCGGCGCGTTGCTGTCGGGCAAACTGACCCACTGCTCGGTCGAGATCGGCGAACCCATCGCGCCGCCGGAGGGCAACGTGAAGAGCCCGAAGGAACTCCACCGGTTCACGCGGCAGGTCATGGCGGGGATCGCGGAACTCGGCGGGTTGGAAATCCAGGACCGGTTCTCGCCGGGTCGGGCAAGCTGATCCCTCAGCCGCGCCGGGCGCGCTGAGCCCGCAGAGCCGCGGCGGTGGTGATCGCTCCCGTGATCATCACCGCCGTGCTCACCAGCAGCGCGGGCCCGGCGTGCGTGCCCGGCAGGAAACTCCAGAAACCGTCGCCCCGCCGCAGCTGCGTCAGCACCACGGTCATGCTGGCGCCGAGGGCCGCACCGAACTGTCGTCCGAAGTTGTAGAGCCCGGACGCCGCACCGCTCAGCGACGGTTCCACCTCCCGGATCGAAACCGCGCTCAGCGCTCCGAAAACGCAGGTCGACGCGATCCCGCAAACCGCCGACAGGCCGAGCAGCACGACGATCGGCGTGCCGGGGCCGCCGCGCAGCGCGAGGAAACCCATGCACAGCGCGAACAACACGAACCCGGCCAGCACCAGGTACCACTCCCGGTCGCGGGACGTCTGACGCGCAGCCACCGGGGCGAACAGCAAAGCCAGCACCGCCATCGGCGTGAGGATGAGCCCGGACTCGACCTCGCCGAGACCGCGGTCCGCCTGCAGGTACTGCATCACCGCGGCGAGCATCGCGGTTGTGGCGAAACCGAGTTGCACGGCGACGACCGAAGCGTAGGAAAAGTCGCGAACGGCGAACAAGCGCGGCGGGGTGATCACGGTCTGAGCGGGCAGGATGCGTTGCCGCCGCAGGAAAACCAGGAGTACGACCGCCCCGGCGGCGATCAGCAGCAGGCAGACGGTGAGGTTCGCACCGCCGACGAGGAGGCCCACGCAGATCACCAGCGGGAAGACGAAACTCATGACCGCGCTGGGCGAATCGAGCGCGGCAACGCCGGGACGGACCCGCCCGGACGCGGCGGCGATGAGGACCAGCGCGACCAGCCCCAACGGCACCTGGCCGAGGTAGAACAGCCGCCACGACGCGAGCACCGTGCTCACCCCGGCGAAAGCGGGACCACCGAAGAACGCGATCACGACCACCACGCCGTGTGCGGTCATCGCCGCGCCACGCAACCGCGCCGGAACGTGCAGCTTCAGCAGGCTGAGCAGTTGCGGAGTGGCGATCCCGCCGAGCAGTCCCTGGACGACGCGGGTCACCAGGAGAAGCGGGAACGTTCCAGCGAGGCTCGCGCCGAGCGTCGCCAGCAGGAAGCCCGCGGTGCTCCACAGCAGCACCCCGCGGTGGCCGAACCGGTCGCCGAGCCTGCCCGCGACCAGCAGCGGCGCGGCGTAGGCGACGAAATAGCAGGCATACACCAGTCCGGCGCGATCCGCGCCCACGCCGAAATAGCCGCTGACCGCCGAACGCAGGGCGATCGTCCCGGACGCGTCGACCAGAATGAGGAAGAAGACCGTGACGACGCCGACGACGAGCAGCACCGGCCGCGCGGTCTTCTCCGTCTCAACGGTGGCCACGGAGATAATCCTGGTACTCCGGGCCGGTGAACCCGGCCCGCGCGCGGTCTTGGCTCAGCGGAGAGACGTTCCGGGCCAGCGAGGCGAGGTCGCCGCGCACGATGCGCGGCACCAGCTCGCCCTGGATCTCCGCGCACGCCATCGCGGCCCCCTTGCACCGGAAGCCGTTGAGCAGGATGAGACGGTCCACGGCGGGCGGCACCATTCCCAGCAGGAGCCCGTCATCTCGGACCGATTCCTCCACGGCGGCAGGCAGGTGCGGCAAAGCCCATTCGTAACCGGTTGCCGACACGACGACGTCGTAGCGCTCCTCGCTCCCGTCCGCGAAGCAAACCTCCTTCTCGCCCAACGACTCGACCGCCGGGCGCAAGGTCACCAAACCGTGCCGGAGCACGTGCAGGAACAGGTCGGAGACCACGGGCATCGCCCCGGCCGCGGGCTCGGGCAGACCCCAGACGTCCTGTCTGCCGACGAGGAACCGCAGCAAATGCGGGGTGAGCCGGCGTTTGACCGGCGAACCGAGCCGCCGCGCGAGTCCGGACGCGCGCGACACCCGGGCCGGTTTGCCGAGAAGGTACTTCGGGACGATCCAGCTGCTGGACCGGATACTGCAGTCGACCTCGTTCCCCCGGAGCGCGAGATCGCTCGCGATGTCCACTCCGGACTGACCGAGCCCGACCACCAGGCACCGCGCGTCCCGGACGTCCGACAATTCCCGGTACTCCGCGGCGTGCACGTACCGGTAGGCCGTGCCCTCGGCCGGAACCGGCAGTGCACTGGGACGGTTGTTCCGGCCGGTGGCGTTGACGATCCAGTCGAACTTCTCGACGAACTCGCCGTCCGCGTGCACTTCCCAGCCGTCCCCGACCGGGCGGCATTCCCGCACCCGAGCCCCGAAAACGCGCTTCTCGTCGCCGTCCGGTACGGCCCGGGCAAGGTAGTCGGCGTACTCGCGCCAGCGCAGGAACCGGTCCGGATTGCCGAGTTCCGCCCGGTGTTCGGCGAACACCGAGTCTCCCCCGGGCGTGATCATCAGCAGCGACGGATACACCTTGCTGGCCCGGGATTCCTCGCGCCACAACCCGCCGGGAACCGGATCCTCGGACAGCCAGGTCGCCTCGAAACCGGACCGCCGCAGGCCGCGGACGGCCGCGATCCCGAACAGCCCCGAGCCCAGCACGGCGACCGAAGTCACGGGCAACCCTCTTCCTGGCGGTTCATCCGGGCTCAGGCGGCCGGACCGGCCGCGTCCCCGGGCTCCCACCCCGGCGGGCCGAAGAGGTACTTGACCCGTTCCCGCGCGTTCCGCGCCTTGCGGACATCCCGCCACAGGTCCTTGAACTCGAACGTCTGCAGGCCGACGACGTTCTCGGTCGGCACCGGCTTCGTCAGGCCGTACGTAGGCCGCTCCTCCTCTTCCTGGAACGTGCCGAACAGCTTGTCCCAGATGATGAGGATCGAACCGTAGTTCTTGTCGAGGTACTTCGGCTCGACGCCGTGGTGCACGCGGTGGTGCGACGGCGAAACGAAAACCTTCTCGAACCAGCGCGGCATCCGCTCGATCTTGTCCATGTGCGCGAACACGCCGTAGACGAGGTGGTAGGCGTGCATGTAGAAGACGGCTTGCGGCGGGTAGCCCAGCAGCGGAAGCGGCGCCCAGACCAGCTTTTCGAACCACTGCGACCACTTGCGGCGGAACGCGGTCGAGACGTTGACGTAGTCGCTCGAATGGTGCACCTGGTGCCCGGCCCACAGCAGCCGCCGCTCGTGCGCGTTCCGGTGGTAGACGTACACCAGGAAATCGACCGCGATGAACAGGATCAGCCAGTCCCGCGGGCTTTGCAGCTTGCGCTTGCTGGGCGCCACGTGCTCGTACAGGTAGGTGTACGGGATCGTCATCAGGGCGCGCAGCGCGCTCGAGAAGCCCAGTCCGATCAGGCCCTGCGCGACCGAGGTCGCGGTGTCTTTCAAGTAGCGCTTGCGCTCGTCGCCCTTCTGGTCCTGCAGGGCGTCGAGCGCCTCGGCGACGAGAATCAGGGAAATGGCGGGCAGGCCGCGTTTGATCGGGTCTTTGAATTTCACGAGATCTCTCCACGGTATTCCGGAGCGGCGGCGGTCATTTCTTGACCCTGCGCAGCCGCCGGGACATCGGCACTTCGATGTACTTGTGCAGCGCCCAGGCCGCGAGCGTGCAGATGCTGAAGGACAGGAGCAGGTTGAACAGCAGCAGCGGCAGCGGAAGGTCCAGGGACGGGGCCGGGATGAACCCGATTTCCGTGTAGAGCCGCAAAAACACCGGCTGCAACGGCAGGAACGCCAGCACGTGCACGAGGTAGAAGCTGTAGGACCGGTCGCCGAACCAGACGAACGGGCGAGCCCGCAGCCACGACGTCCGCCCGGCCAGATCCGCCCGCGACAGGGTCGCCATGAGCAGCAGCACCACCGGCAGCAGACCGCCGACGCGCTGGATCCGGTTGGGCAGGAACAGGAAGTCGATCACGAACATGACCGCGACGAGGACCAGCGTGACCGGCATGTTCGGCCCGCGCCACGTGCCCCGCCGCAGCAGCATGCCCACCGCCGCGCCGGTGACGAAGTCGATGAGCCGGAACACCGGGAAGATCATGGTGAACCAGAACGTGAATTCGCCGCCCTGCTCCGAATGGTTGAAAAACGAGGAGCCAGACGAATGCGCGAGAGTGAAAGTATCCCCCACCAGGAACGGCAGCCACCACGACAGGACCAGCAGGACGGCCATCGTGATCCACAGCAGCCGGTCGGTCGCCCTGCTCAGCAGCAGGAGCAGCGCCGGGAAAACGAGATAGAAGAACACCTCGACGCTCAGCGACCACGAAACCGGGTTCACGCCGTAGATCACGCCCTGGTCCGGAGCCCAGGCCTGCAGCAGGAACACGTGCGACAGCACGTTTCCGATCGACGTCGGCATGTGCAGCACGAACAACGCGACCGCGGCCAGGATCGTGGTCACGAAATAAATCGGGTACAGCCGCGCGAACCGGCGGCGCCAAAACGCCTGCGCCGTGTCGTCCGGCCGCGCCGCCCACGCCATCACGAAACCGCTCATCGCGAAGAAGACGTTCATCCCGGCGTACTGGACCGGCACCAGGATCGACGCCATTTCCGTGGTGACGAACCGGATGTGCCCGTCCTGCGGCAGCAGATGGAGCGTGGTGAAGTGGCACAGGAACGCGAGCGCGGCGAGCACGCCGCGCAATCCGGTCAGGGAGTGCAGCTGGACGCGGGGAGTCGGTTTGAGCGGAAGCTCGCCGCGAACCTCCCTGGCCAGGCTCATCCCTTCGCCGATCGCCGGGCAGTCCCGCCGGACGCCGTTTCCGCCGCGCGCGTTCTCTCAGCCAAAACGCTCCCCCAAACAATAATCCGAAAATGCCCCAGAAGATCGCTTCTCGCGTACGCAATCGGCGATCCGCGCTGGTATGCTCTCACACAGTTCGCACCACGTCTACCACGAAGGACCTGCCGAAACGAGGCCGGAAGTTCTCTTCCGCGGCCCCGTTCCGGGCAGATTAAGCGGCTTTTTAGCGAGTTTTTAGAATTGCGCTCCCGACGTCCGGGACAGCTATTGTTCGGATAGCCAACCCGTGCGCGGCGGCGCACCGACCCGACGAGGTTCCCGCATGGAAGAACGACTCACCGAAAAGACCGCGATCGTGACGGGCGGCAACAAGGGCCTCGGGTTCGCGATGTCCGAAGCCCTCCTCGCCGAGGGCGCCAGCGTGCTGTGCGCCTCGCGCACCCCGGGACGGACCGGCGAACTCCGCGAACGCTTCGGCGACCGGGTACGGCACTGCGAAACCGACGTCACGGACGCGGAGTCCGTGGCCGCCGCGCTGAAAACGGCCGCGGAGACGTTCGGCGGGGTCGACATCGTCGTGTCGAACGCCGCGGTGCGGCACGACGGGTTCGTCAAGAAGCTCACGCCGGGCGAATGGCGCGAGACCGTCGAAACCTGCCTCACCGCCACGTTTCTGCTGACCAACGCCGCCGTCCCGTACCTGTCCGAGCGCGGCGGGCGGATCGTCAACATCTCGTCCGGAATGGCCCGGCGGCCGATGCCCGGCGCGGCCGCCTACAGCGCGAGCAAGGCGGGCGTCGAGATGCTCACCCGGACCAGCGCCGTCGAACTCGCCCGGTACGGCATCACCGTCAACTGCATCTCCCCCGGCCTGTTCGACGTCGGCATGGGAGCGGATCTCCAGAAGGTGCCCGGGCTGTGGGAGAAGTACCTGGAGAACATCTCGCTCGGCCGCGCCGGGAACAGCGAGGACATCGGCCGCGCCCTCGTCTACTTCTGCACCGAGGCGAGCAGTTACGTCAACGGGCACGTGCTCGAACTCGACGGCGGCTACCTCGGCTGAACGCGGCCCACGAAACCGGGAGGGAATGAATGGCGGTGCGCACGCCTCCGGATCTCAGTCCGGAAATCGGTCCTCTGTTCGCGCGAGAACGCGACGACGCCCTGTACGAGTTCTACCATGCGTTCCGCGAGCAGTCGCCGTTCGCCATTCCGGGCCTCAACATGGTCTGTATCGGCAAATACGATCATGTCGCCTCGGGTTTCCGGCTCCCCGGTCTGGTCAAACAGGATCCCGGCCGGCGGGACGGGAAACATCCGGGCTGGCGCGACCAAGTCGGCCTGGCGCAGTTCTACCAATCGCTGCTGTGGGAGAACGGGTCCCGGCACCGCAGGCTGCGGGGACTGGTCAACAAGGCGTTCACCCCGAAGCGGGTCGCCGCGCTTTCGGACGGCATCGCCCAGGTCGTCACGGATCTCTACCAGGACCTGGAATCGGCCGGGCGTGAGGCTGATCTGGCCAGGGACCTCTGCTCGCGGATCCCCATGCACGTCATCGGGAGCCTGGTGGGCGTGCCGAAAGCCGACCAGTTCGCGCTGCTTCCGCACGTGCTGGACTTCCTGCTGGTCATCGATCCGGTCCACGCGGCGGAAGCGGCCGCACGGGCGGGCGAAGCCAGCGAGGTCCTGCACCGCTACTTCCTCGATCTCGTGGCGGAACGCCGGCGGTCCCCGCGCGACGATCTCGCTTCGGCGCTGATCGGCGTCCGGGACGACACCGAGGAGCTGTCCGAAGCGGAGCTGGTGCAGACGATTTTCCTGCTGTTCGCCGCCGGGTTCGAGACGACGTCGAACATGCTGGGCAACGGCTGCGTCGCGCTGCTCTCCCGTCCGGACGTCGTCGCCCGGATCCGGCGCGACCCGGAAGCGGGGGCCCACGCGGCGACCGAGGAGGTTCTGCGGTACGACCCGCCGCTGCAGTTCGTCAGCCGTATCGCCGAGGAACAGCTGGTCATCGGCGACACCCGGATCGAGGCGGGCACCGAGGTCGTCTTCCTGATCGGCTCGGCGAACCGCGACCCGGACGCTTACGAAAACCCGGACGCCTTCGACCTGGACCGGCCCCGGCCGCCGCTGGCGTCGTTCGCGTTCGGCTCGCATTTCTGCCTCGGCGCCGGCCTGGCCCGGCTGGAGGGCCGGATCGTCTTCGGCTCGCTGTTCGACCGTTTCCCCGGGCTCGCCCTCGCGGGCAAGCCCGTGCGCCGGAAGACGTTCAACATGAACGGCTACGAAACCATTCCGGTGACGCTGTACTGACCCGCTGTCCGTCCACTCAGGACGGACAGCGGCGAGCGGCTTTCAGACGGCTTGCCGACGCGGGGAGCGGGCGAAGGCCGCACAGACCAGCGCGATCATCAAAATCCCGGCCAGCACCAGCAACGTCGGCCGCACCGCGCTGACCACCGACTCCCGCAAGATCTCCCGCGCAGCCGCCTCCCCGGCCGCACCACCAGGGACCGCGCCACCGCTGCCCGTCCCGGCGTACTCCGCCGCCTTGCCGATCGAGGACATCGAATTGCCGACGAACGCCTCAAACGATGCCCGGTCCGAAGCGGGAAGCTGGCCGACGTGCGAGGCCGTCTCGGTGGTCACCGCGGACGCCAGGAACGCTTGCATCAGCACGGCCATCACCGAACCGCCGATGACCGAACCGAACTGGCGGGCGGTGTGCAGGATGCCCGAGGCCGATCCGGCTAGTTGCTTCGGGACGTTGTGCATGGCCAGCGAATTCAAGGGCGTGAAGGTGCAGCTGAGCCCCATGCCGACGAGCAGGAGGCCGGGGATCAGCAGCAGCCACCACGTGTCGATGTCCGCGACGCCCACGAACCACAGGATGCCGACGCCGAAGAACACCGGCCCGGCGAGGAAGACCCGTTTCCCGCCTATTCGGTCCGCGAGTTTCCCGGCGAGCGGCGCGCAGATCGCGACCGTGACGAAAATCGGGAACATCAGGGCGCCGACCTGGGCGGGGCTGAAGTCGAGCGCGTACTGGCCGAACATCGCCATCGGCAGCATCGTGCCCACGATGACCAGCGACACGGTGGTCGTGGCGGGCACCATCAGCGTGTAGTTGCGATCCCGGAAGAATTGGAACGAGATCAGCGGGGAGTGCCCTTGTTTGCGTCGCTCCACGACGACGAAGGCGGCGAAGAACACCACCGACAGCACGAGGATCAGCGGGATGGAAATCCAGCCGTAAATCGTGCCCCAGTGGTATTTCTCGCCCTCGATGAGGCCGAACGAGACGCCCACGAGCGCGGCGGTGACCAGGGTGGCGCCGAGCCAGTCCAGGCGCTGCCGCTGCCGCGCCCCGGCCGCGGGGAGGACGAAGGCCCCGACGACGACCAGCGCGATGCCGATCGGCAGGTTCAGCACGAAGTTCGCGCGCCAGCTCGCCAGCGACGTCAGCGTGCCGCCGATCAGCGGGCCCAGCACCGAGGCCAGGCTGGACACCGCGCTCCAGATCCCGATGGCCGCGCCGCGTTTGGCGGCCGGGTAGACGGCCACGATGATCGCCATCGCCTGCGGGTACAGCATCGCCGACCCCACGCCCTGCACCGCCCGCGAAATCAGCAGGGCCTCGAGGTTCGGCGCCACTGCGCAGCCCACCGACGCGACGGTGAAGACGGTCGCCCCGGCGAGGAACATCCGCCGGTGCCCGAACATGTCGCCGAGCCGGCCGCAGAGGATCACCAGTGCCGCGTTGGCGATCAGGTAGGCGTTGATCACCCAGGTCATCGCGGCCAGGCTGCTGCCGAATTCCCGCGCCATCACCGGCGTGACGATGTTGATGATCGACATGTCGAGCGACGACATGAACGACCCGAAGCTCACGACCGCGAGGATCAGCTTCGGGCTGCGCGCGAAACCGCCTTCCCTGCTTTCCCCGGCCACCCGGCCCGGACTCGCCGTCACTTGAGCTCGCTGATCACGGGGGCCAGCGCGTCCAGGTACTGCTCGTGGACGGTGAGGTAGCTGACGCCCCACCGGTCCCGGCGTTCCCTGAGGATCTCTGCCATCTGCGCGACGTTGCCGATGAGCCCGGTCGGCGCGTCCAGGCGCTGTTCACCGGACATCTGCGGCGCGATCGCCTTCAACTCCTCGGCGGCGGCCGCCCGGTTTTCCGTGGGGTGCACGTGGTGGATCATCAGGTTCAGCTCGATCGACGGGAAGCGGTCCCCGGCGACTTTCCGGACCTTCTCCACCCGGACGTCGAGTTCCTCCGCGGTGATCGCGCGAAGCTGGGCGGGCTGACCGGGGCCGGCCGGCTCGTCGGTGAGCGTGCTCAGTCCGATGATGTCGGCGTAGCGTGCCGCCAGGCTCAGTGTGCGGTCGCGGCGCCCGGCGACGAGCAGCGGGGGCTTCGGGAGCGTGCCCGGCGACGACTCGTCCGAACGGGCGACCTCCACCGCGCGGCGCAGATTCTCGACGCGGCCGGCGCGGCTGGGAAAGGCGATGCCGGCTTGCTGGTATTCCGCTTCGACGTATCCGGCGCCGAGTCCGAGTTCGAACCGGCCGCCGGTCATCAACTGCGCGGTCGCGATCTCGCGCGCGAGAAGACTGCCGTTCCAGAAACCGCTGTTCAGGACGAACGTGCCGACCTTCGCTTTGTCGCACGTCTCGGCGGCGAGCAGCGCGCCGGGAAACGGCGACGGCATTCCCAGGTGATCGGGCACGACGAGCACGTCGATGCCCAGTTCGGTGGCACGCTTGCACTTCGCGACGAACTCCTCGCGGCTGCAGCGCTTGTGCAGGCTCAGGCCGAACCGGAACGGCCGAGGGGAATCCGGCATTTCAGCACCATCCCTTCGCGCGGGCGCGAATAGCCGGAATGGAAAGGTTCGGAACGCACCACGAAGTTCCCGCGATTCCCGCTGTCAACACTTACCCCCCAGTAAAGAAAAAGGCTGCCCCACAGTCAGCACGCTGTCGGCAGCATACACGATCCTTCGACCGTCGACCGCAGTTTCCGGGGGCGAAGAGAACGCGTTCGGAGCTTTCCGCCGAATGGCCCAATGCGACACTGGACGCTCGCGCGGGCCCCAGCGACCCTCCCGGAGAACAGCACAGGAGACTCCGCCGCATCCCGAGAACCCGTGAGCCCCCGGGTGGCACCAAAATCCACAATGGACAATTGTGGAGCTGATTTGACAGTGCTGCACTCAACAGGAATTTTCCCGGCGCATTCGTCCGATTTGTCATTTTAGCGCCCACTCAGGACAGAACGCTCCGCTGTCGTTCACCACCGCCGGTACCGACGGGACACTGACGCGCGGCTTTCACCACAGCACGACAGCAGTGACCACGTGCACCGCACCTACCACGGAACTGCCGCGATCATGCCGATTTCCCGGCGCGACACCCCGATGCCGACGTCGCCCGCCTGCGCGACCGCTGCCGCGAGCAGGACCACCGCACAGACTGGTCCAGACCAGAGGAACGGCACGACCGCGGCCGCACCCCCCAGCGGCACGGCTCTGACCGCGTACATCCAGCTGTAGAACTTCTCGCCTTTCGTCGGCACTTCGCTGTGGCTCAACGCCGCCGGTCGCACCACCGCCACCACCGCGAAAACGACACTGACCACCGCGAGCACCGCATTGCCCGCCAGCAAGACCGCCATCATTAGCTCACCCCTCAACTATTCACATATTGAACTGTTCACGGATGATAGAGTACCGTCGTGGCGACCAACAGCTCCTTGTCCGAGACCGCGGCCTTCCGGCTCATGGTTCTCGGCACCGACCTGGCGAACGATTTCGCCGAGCACCTGCGCGAAACCGGCCTGACGCCCAAGCACCTCGGGTCACTCGCGATGGTCGAGCAGGGTCTCGCGCGGACGCAGGACGACATCGCCCGGCTCATGCGGGTGAGTCCCAGCCTGGTCGTCCGGCTGGCGGACCAGCTGCAGCAGCGCGACCTGATCGAGCGAGAGCGGGACCCGGCCAACCGGCGCAAGCACATCCTCACCGTCACCGAGAAGGGGCACTCCCTGCTGGCCGAGATGGGTTCGCGCGCAGCGGCCGTCGACGCCGAACTGGACGCCCGGCTCGGCCCGCGGCTCGGCGGCCAGCTGGGCGAGGCGCTCACCCGGTTGATGGGCAGGCTGATGGCGGATCGGCAGCGTCCCGCGCCGCGGTGATCAGCGGGATTCCGCTCGCCCGGCTACCGTCGCAAGCATGCGCGTACTCGTCGCCGGAGCCTCGGGGTTCGTCGGCAGGCGGTTGTGCCCGGCGCTGACCGACGCCGGGCACGACGTGCTCGCCATGACCCGCCGTCCGGAGCACTACCGCGGCGCGGGCGAGGCGGTCCGCGCCGACGTCGCGGACATCGGTTCCCTGCGGGATGCGTTCAAGAACGTCGAAGCCGCCTACTACCTCGTGCATTCCCTGGACAGCACCGATTTCCGGAAGCGCGACGCCGCCGCGGCCCGCGCGTTCGCCCGCGCGGCGGCGGAAGCGGGAGTGCGCCGGATCGTCTACCTCGGCGGGCTCGGGGACGACGCCGACTCGCTGTCCGCGCATCTGGCCAGCCGCCGCGAGGTCGAACGGCTGCTGGCGGAGACCGGGGTGCCGGTGACCGTGCTGCGCGCGGGGATCGTGATCGGGCACGGCGGGACGTCGTGGGAGCTGACCCGCCAGCTCGTCGAGCGGCTGCCCGCGATGATCACGCCGCGCTGGGTCGGCACGCGCACCCAGCCGATCGCGCTCGCCGACGTCGTCCGCTACCTGACCGGCGTGCTGGAGCATCCGGAGACCGAGGGCCGGACGTTCGACATCGGCGGCCCGGAGGTGCTGACCTACCGGGAGATGCTGCAGCGGGTCGCGGCGATCGAGGGCAGGATGCTGGCGATCGTGCCGGTCCCGCTGCTCTCGCCCCGGCTGTCGTCGTACTGGCTTTCGCTGGTCACCGACATCGACGCGACGACCGGGCGCGCGCTGATCGACTCGATGGGCAACGAGGTCGTCGTCCGCGACGACGCGATCCGCCGGATCTTCGACTTCGAACCGATGGGCTACAACGACGCCGTGCTGCAGGCCTTGGGCGAACGAGCGAGACAGCGGTGGACCAGGTGAAGACGTTCCTGAAGGCGGTGACCGCGGCGGGTTCCGGGCTCCTGGGCGCGTCTTTGGCCAGCAAACCGGGTTCGCGCCGGTTTCACGCCTTGACCGCCTCAGTGGCGGCGACGTGGTTCGCCGGAGCACGCGCAGCCGGGCCGGTGTCCCGGGGTCGTCCGGACGTCGTGCAGCCGGCGTTGGTGGGCGCGGGCGCGTTCGGGGTGTTTTACGGCGGTGCGCTGGTCGCCCGCCGAATTCCGTTGCTGCGCCGGGCGATCACCGGCGTGCTCGGCCACGCCCACCACGGTTCGACGCCCACCGTGGTGACGACCGCGCTCGTAACCGGTGCCGCGGAAGAGGTTTTCTTCCGCGGCGCGCTTTACGACGCGTTCGGCGCGCGAGACTCGACCGTGCTGTACGTGGCGTCCACGACGGCGACCCGAAACCCGGCTTTGGTGCTGGCGTCCGCGGCCATGGGAACGCTCTTCACGCTGCAACGCCGTTGGGGCGGCGGAGTGCAGGCACCGATGCTGACGCACGTGACCTGGTCCGCGTTGATGATCGGCTTCCTGCCGCGCCTTTTCCCGCCTCAGGACTCCAGCGACGGCGGAGTAGGCCCGTAGGCATTGGCGCGAGCGGCGCGGGCCCGCGCACCCGGAATACCGGTGAGCAGGCGCAGCAGCCGATACGGCGGAGCGGCGGGACGACCGCGTTCCCTCGCCCGGGCGGCGCGCTGTTCGAGCCGGACCTGCTGCGCCTGCACCTGCCGGATCGCGGGCTCGCGTTCGGCTTGGATCCGCGCGAGCGCGGCATCGGACAAATCCCGCCCGAGGTGATTGGCCGCGGCGACGGCGTCCTGCACCGCCATGAGAATCCCGTTGCCGCCGACCGGCGAGATGACGTGCGCGGCGTCGCCGATGAGCAGCAATCCCGGTCGCCACCAGCGCTCCACGCGGGAGATATCGACCGACAGCAGGGTCGTCTGGCCGAAATCGGTCAGCAGCTCGGCCCGGTCCGCCAGCCACGGCACGTGCTCGGCAAGGAATGTCCTAATCGGACCGACCCCCTGTTCGCGGGCCTCGGCGTAGCCGCCTTTGGGTAGGCTGTATCCCACCTGCCAGCCACTGGTCCCGGCGAGCAGGCCGACGTAGTGGTGCTGCCCGAAGAAGAGGTCCACGTCGGCGTCCGGCGGGTCTTCGGGGCGGTGCGGCAGCCGGAACCACAGCAGGTCGGTGGTGGCGCCGAGCGAGCGGGCCGGAGCGTCCGCGAGGCGGCGGACCCGGGAAAACCGGCCGTCCGCGCCGACCACGAGCGCGGCGGGCTGGTCGTGAGTTCCGGTGTCGTCGCGGTAGCGGACGCCGGTGACGCGCCCGTCGCCGTCGCGGTTCAGGTCGACGACTTTGGCTCCGGTACGCACGTGCGCATCGGGCAACGCAGAGGTTTCGGCCGCGAGGAAATCGAGGAACCGCGCCTGCGGCATCAGGGCGACGTAGTTGTACCGGGTGGAAAGCTTGCCGTAGTCGGCGGTCGTGATCGACCCGGCCGGGGTGTGGAGCCGGAAGTAGCGGGCTTTGTGGTGCGGCAGGGCGAGCAGCCGGTCGGCCAGGCCGAGGCGGTCGAGCAGTTCGAGGGTGTAGGGGTGCAGCGAATCGCCGCGGAAGTCGCGGTCGAAGTCCTGGTGCGCTTCCAGCAGCGTCACCGGGATCCCGGCCCGCCCGAGCAGGTACGCGAGCACCATCCCGCCGGGACCGCCGCCCGCGACGACCACGGGAGCGGATTCGCTAGATTTTCTAGCCATATCCCCCAGCGTAGCCCACCGCTAGAATTTCTAGCTACTATTCGCCCGTGGCGGACCAGCAAGCGGCGCGGGAAATCTCCCTGGCGGTGCGGCGGCTGCTGCAAGCGGGCCGGGGCATGCAGGCGGCGCTGGCGCGCAAGCTGTCACTGCGGGTCACCGACGTGCAGGCCCTCGACCTGGTCGTTTCCAGCGCGGAGCCGCTCGGACCGGGCGAGCTGGGCCACCGGCTCGGCATCACCTCCGCGTCCGCGACCGTGCTGGTCGACCGGCTCGCCGCCGCCGGGCACCTGGCCCGCCACGCCGACCCGGCCGACCGGCGGCGCGTCCACCTCGAGGCCACCGACCACGCCCGCGAGGACGTCCGGACCGCGCTCAGCCCGCTGCTCACCGAGATGGAAGCCATCACCGACCGGCTCGCCCCCGAGCACGTCCCGGTCATCCTGGACTTCCTCGACGACGTCGCGGCCGCGATGCGCGCCTACGACCGGCGCTGAACCGCCTGCTCGCCCCGCCGCCGGGTCAGCAGCGTCCACCCGATCAACCCCCCGAACGCGACGATCATCAACGCCTGCGAACAAGCCGCCGCCGTATCGAACGGCAGCGTGTACACGCCGACGATGCGCAGCACCGAATCGGCGGTCAGCCCAAGTCCCCACACCAGCGAGACCTGGTACCACCGCCGCCGCAACGTCGCGTCCTGCGCGGTGGCCTCGAAGGCGCGCTGCTGCTCGCCGCCGGCCGAGTGCGCGAAGCG
Organism: Amycolatopsis sp. AA4; assembly: GCF_002796545.1. GTDB lineage: Bacteria > Actinomycetota > Actinomycetes > Mycobacteriales > Pseudonocardiaceae > Amycolatopsis. Next base: position 1,178,601 of record NZ_CP024894.1, on the reverse strand, counting down.
CCGTGCCGCGTAGTACGCGAGCGGGCGGTTGAGCACGCAGCTGCCGACCAGAGCGACGCCGGCGCAGAAGGTGGTCACCGATTCCTTCGCCAGCAACAGGCGCGGATCGCCGGTGAGGAAGCTCAACCCGAGGCCCAGGCCGAAAAGCAGCATGAGGAACGACGAGAAGAGGTCCAGCCGCCGCTGCGCGACCGCGACCCAGACCGTCCGCAGTCCCGCGACGATCGTGCCGATCAGCAGTGACACGTAAGCACTCGCGCCGAGCAGGTTGGCGGTGTAGTAGGCGACGACGGACAAACCGACGTCCAGGAACATCGTGGTGATCATCATGCGGGCGGGCGAAGGCATGCCGTACTCCCCGTTTTCGGCTCGGCTGCTGGGATTTCCCGGAAAACGCTACGGTCGCGCCCGCCCGCCGTCTTGCCGCCGGGGGCGTATCCCGGGTGGAGAAATCCAGGCTCGGGTGGAGGGATTTCTCCACCCGCGGATACGCCTCGCACCGCACGACTTCGCCGCCGTTCCTCCGTAGTTTTCTCGGCATCGGAACGCGAATCGAAAGGCAGGAACAACCCATGAGCGGACCCGTGGAGATCGTCCTGATCGCGGCGGCGGTCGGCTACCTGATGGTGCGGCGGATGATCGGCGAACCCGCGCAGGCCAAGCAGATGCTGATCCTGCCCGCGATCCTGTCCGTCGTCGGCCTCAGCACGCTGTCCGGCGACGTGAAAACGGCCGCGTCGCTGATTTTCCTGGTCGGGACGGCGGCGATCAGCATCGTTCTCGGCGTCCTGCGCGGGGCCAGCGTCCGGATTTCCCGGCGCGACGGCATCGCCTTCGTCCGCTACACCCCGGTCACCGTCGCGCTGTGGGTGGCGAACATCGTGGTCAAGGTGGGCGTGAACTTCGCGCTCGACGCGTTCGACCCGCAGGACGCCGGCGGCGTGTCCAACAGCCTGCTGTTCACCCTGGGCGTCGGCATCCTCGCCGAAGGGCTGGTCGTGCTCTACCGCGCGCTGCGCGCCGGGCACCAGGTCATGTGGGCCCAGGGTCGCGACGGCGCGCCCGGGCAGACCTCGCCGCTGCTCGACAACCTCCAGCGCAACCTCGCCGGCCGCCCGGCCGAGTGGAACACTCAGTCCGCGCACGACGCCGGCCAGACGAGGAGGAACCTGGTCCCATGAGCAAGCCGGACCAGCGGCCGCTGTCCCTTCTCGGGCAGTACCGGGACGAGCTGATCCAGCCCGTCCTCGTCCTCACCGCCATCGCCTGCACGGCGGTGCAATGGCCGGGCGCGACCATCGCGTTCCGGCCATTGGCCTTGTCGCTGTTCGTACTCGTTTCGCTCGCCGGGATCGTCTCGCTGCTGCCCTGGGCCCGGATGGCCGAAACCCGGCAGATCGCCGTGATGAGCGCCTACATGCTGTTCGGCGCTCTGCTGCTGCCGCTGGCGCACGGAACCTTCGCGGCGATGTTCCCGTTCGTCGCCGCGTCCGCCTCGGGGATCAAGCTCGCGTCCCGCCGGGCCGCGGTGACCATCGCGGTCGGCGGCTCGGTCGTCGCGGCCGTAGCGACCTGGACGGTCGGACAGCTCTCCCCGGACGTCCCGGTATGGCCGGTGTGGGTGACGCTGACCGTGGGCCTGCCGGTCGCGGTCGGCATCTCGCACCACGACCGCCTCGACGCCGTCCGCAGCGCCCAGCTCGCCGCCGAATCGGCCCAGCGCGCCCGCGAGTCCGAGGCGCGCGAGGCAGCGCTCGTCGAACGCGGCCGGATCGCGCGCGAGATTCACGACGTCCTCGGCCATTCGCTTTCCGGGATCGCGCTGCAGCTGGACCTGGCCGACGCCCTGCGCGACAGCGGCCGCGACGACGAGGCCGCCGCCGCGGTCCGCAAGGCACGCGCCATCGCGGTCGACTCGATCACCGAGACCCGCCGGGCAGTGCACGCGCTGCGCGAAGACACCTTGCCGTTGTCTGAGACGTTGTGCCAGCTCGCCGAACAGGCGTCGGCCGAGTTCTCGGTCGAAGGCGAGGCCGGGACCGTCGGCCCGGAGACGACGCACACCATGGTCCGGGCGGCGCAGGAGGCGATGACCAACGCGGCCAAGTACGCGCCCGGAGCGCCGCGCCGCCTTCGGCTGGCCTTCACCGCTGATCAGGTCAGGCTGACCGTGCACAACGGGCCCGCGACCGAACCCCGCCGCGCCGAGCTGGCCGGTGGTTCCGGCGTCGGGCTCGTCGGGATGCGCGAACGAGCCGCCCTTCTCTGCGGCACCCTGCGAGCAGGCCCGGCCGACGACGGCTGGACCGTGGAACTGGAGCTGCCTCGATGACCGACCGCCCGATCACCCTCGTTGTCGTCGACGACCAGGCGACTGTCCGCGAAGCCCTCGCGGTCATGCTCGACCTCGCCGAGGACGTCAACGTCGTCGCGACCGCGACCAACGGGGAGGAAGCGGTCAAGGCAGTGCGGGAGCACAGCCCGGACGTCGTGCTCATGGACCTCAACATGCCGGTGCTGGACGGGGTCGGCGCGACCGGGAAAATCCGCGAAACCGAACCGGGCACCACCGTTCTCGTGCTCACCACGTTCGACGACGACGAATCGATCCTGGCCGCCCTCCAGGCGGGCGCGAGCGGGTACCTGACCAAAGAGGCCGACCGCACCACGATCCTGCACGCCGTGCGCACCGCCGCGCAGGGCCAGACCGTGCTCTCGCCCGAGGTGCAGCGGCGGCTGCTCGCGCTGGCCGCCAAACCGGCCCCGCCCGCCGAACCGGACCTGTCGCTGACCGCGCGCGAACGGGAAATCCTCGGGCTGATCGGCGACGGCCTGCGCAATCCGGAAATCGCCGCCGCCTTGGTCATCAGCGAGGCCACCGTGAAAACTCACATCAACAACCTTTTCGCCAAAGCCGGATTCCACTCGCGTGCCGACGCGGTCCGCTACGCGCTCAAGTATCAGAACGGCCAACGCAAGCAATAACTGAGACCCGGCAAGGATTCTTCGCGGTTTCGCGATGACGCATCGGTGCCGCATCCGCGACGCCGCGACCGGACAGCATGGTTCGCGAGGCGCACCATCCGAGGTGCCGCCCCGGCGCAAAGGAATATTCACCATGCTTCGATCCACTGGCCCGGATTCCCTTTCCCGAAGAGCGGCCAAGCCGTTCCTCGCCCTCGCCTTGACGATCGCCGCCTTGTTCGCGGGCGCGAGCGTCGCGACCGCGGCCCCGGCCGGCGGCACGCAGGCCGGAACCCTCAGCTCAGCGGGCGCGCTCGCCGCGCCGAACACCACGCCGCCGGTGTTCAACTGCAGCTATTTCTCCCGGATCCCGTTCCACGACGTCGCGGTCAGCTGTTCGGTGCGCGTCGGGGTGATGCGGGTTTATCTCATCTGTTCGAACAATGCCCGGATCAACGGCCCCGTCATGTTCGCGGGCAACACTTACCGTTTCGTTCTTTCGTGCCCCGGCGTCCCTTTGCGCAGCATTAACTGGGAAGCCTTGTCCTAGCCGGGAAAACGTCCGGGGCGGCCATCCGGCGGGCCGCCCCGGACGCGGTTTCCGGTCCGCTCGGCCGAAACTGCTCGGCCGTAGCGCCGCAGATCCGCCGCGGCGGTTGCCCGGGCGGGGCCAGGACCGCTAAACACACCATGTCCTGGTCCGGCGACCGGCTCACGGGTGATCACGATGACGGTGCGGTTCCGCCTGCTCGGCCCAGTCGGCGTGACCGTGGACGGCCGCGCGATCGAACTGGGCCATCCGCAGTTGCGCTGCATGGCCGCGGTGCTGCTGATCGAGGCGAACCAGACGGTCGCGATGGACGAACTCATCGACCGCGTCTGGCCGGAAGGCGCGCTGCCCCGCCAGCCGCGGCGTGCGGTGCAGCACAACATTCCGTTGCTGCGCAGGGTTCTCGCTCCGATTCCCGAGGTCGAGCTCACTCGCGCCGACTGCGGGTACCGGCTTTCCGTGGAACCGGACGCGGTCGATCTGCATCGCTTCCACGCACTGCTGGCCCAAGCCCGCGCCACCCCGCACCACGATCCGGACGAGGCGGACACCCGAGCCGCGACCGCACTGGAACAAGCGTTGTCCTTATGGCAGGGCAAACCTTTCTCCGACCTCGCCGCCGCGGCCGACATCCCGTGGCTGTGCGCGCTGCGGGCCGCGCTCACCGCCCGCCAGCGAACCGCGCGGCTCGATCTGACCGACATCCGGCTGCGGCAAGGCAAACACACCGAACTGCTCGCCGAACTCGCCGCCGACACCGCGAGCCACCCGTTCGACGAACGGCTCGCCGGACAGTACCTGCTGGCTCTCTACCGAAGCCGCCGCCAAGCCGAGGCGCTGCAGCATTACCACCGCCTGCAACGGGTTCTCGCCGACGAACTCGGCACTGATCCCGGCCGTCCGCTGCGCAGGCTGCACGAGCAGATCCTCGCCGCCGACCCCGCGCTGTCCACCCCCGCGCCGGAGCCCGCGACCCGTCCGCCCGTCCCCCGCCAGCTGCCCGGCCCGCCCCGGCTGTTCGCCGGTCGCTGCGCCGAGTTCGTGCATTTGGACCGGCACATGGACCTGGCCGGGACGGTGGCGATCGGCGGCGCCGGCGGAATCGGCAAGACCTGGCTCGCGCTGCACTGGGCACACCAGCGGCTCGACCGGTTCCCCGACGGGCAACTGCACGTCAACCTGCACGGTTTCGATCCCATCGGACAGCCCCGGTCCGCCGCCGAGGCGATCCGCGGCTTCCTGGACGCCCTCGGCGTCGCCCCCTCCGCGATCCCGGTCGACCTGGAAGCCCAGATCGGCTTGTACCGCAGCCTGCTCGCCGGGAAACGCATGCTGCTCCTGCTGGACAACGCCCGCGACATCGACCAGGTCACGCCATTGCTCCCGGGCACGCCCACCTGCACAGTCCTGATCACCAGCCGCCGCCACCTGGTCGGCCTCGCCGCGCTGTACGGCGTGCACCTGCTGGACCTGGACGTCCTCCCCGACCCGGACGCGCGCGAACTGCTCGCCGGGCACCTCGGCCCGGACCGGCTGGCCGCGGAACCGGACACCGTCGCCGACCTGCTCGCGATGTGCGCCGGTTTGCCCCTGGCAGTACGGATCGTGGCCGCGCGGGCCCAGCACCACCCGACGTTTCCGCTGGCCGTCCTCGCCGAGGAACTGCGCGACGCCTCCGCCCGGCTGGACGGCCTGAACGCCGGCGGTCTCAGGGTGAACCTGCGGGCGGTGCTGTCCTGGTCGGTCCGCGCGCTCAGCCCGCAAGCGACGCGGCTGTTCGGCTTGCTCGGCATCGCCCCCGGTCCGGACATCAGCCTCGCCGCCGCCGAAGCGTTGGTGGCGCTCCCGGCCGTCCAGCTGCGCCCGGTGTTGCGCGAACTGGAGCTGGCTTCCCTGGTGCAGCAACACGTTCCGGGCCGGTACCGGATGCACGACCTGATCCGCCTCTACGCCGGCGACACCGCCCAGCACACCCTCGCCGAGGACGCCCGCGACGCCGCACTGCAGCGAATCCTGTACTTCTACACGCACACCGCCCACGCCGCCGACCGGCTCCTCAACCCGCGGCAAGCCTCGGTCCGGCTCGATCCGCCCGCACCGGACGTCCTCCCCCATCCGCTGCCCGACGCGCTGGCCGCGCTGGCGTGGTGCAACACCGAGCACGCCTGTCTCGTCGCCGCCCAGCACACCGCCGCGACGCTCAGCTGGCAACTGGCCTGGGCGCTGGAGACCTTCCACGCCCGGCTGTCGCGCCTCTACGACCGGCTCGCCCGATGGCAGGCCCCGGCGGACCTCGCTACGACTCCTCGCCCAGGTAACGCGTCTGGTCCTGCCGCCGGTTGACGTCCGCCGCCCGGTGCACTACGTCCACAGTGGACGTTGATTGGCCGCGGTAACGGGGATTTCCTTACGCGGGAAGGTCTTCGAGACTGAGTCGATACCAGTCGTGCCGGGTCACGATGTGCAAGTCCGCGCCCCGCCCGAAAACCCGGGCGTCTCGCGGTAGTTCCTGACCATCCGGCAGAACGAGCCGGTACTCGCCGGTCACGCGGTACCGGTCGCCGTCCAGAACCCCGGCCACCAGCCGATCCCGCTCTGGCTCGTACCCGCCGTAGAACGCCAGCCGCGAACCACGCACTGCCAACGCGGTAGCGCTGCGGATTTCGTTGCGCCACCCGGTGACGCGGCCGTCGCGGATCCGGACGACGGGCCATTCGGTGTAGAAGCACGTCCAGGCGGTGTCGCCATCGACGTTGAGGGCGTAGCAGTCCAAAATATGCCCCCAGGACATCCGCGCGGACCAGGGATAACGCCAGTCCTCAGTCAAGTCGGCCGAGAACCGGACCAGCCCGCTCCGGCCGACCGGCGGGGCGGCTCCGTCCTCGCCCCAACCGCGCGAGCCGAGCACGCCTTCGTCGAAGTAGCCGACCCAGATCTCCCCGGCCCGGAGGCCTGCACGTGCAAGATTCCGTCCCCGAAAGTCTGCTCGGCCACCACCTCGCCGTCGGAGTCGAAGACGATCGCATTGCGCTCCAGCCCGGTCGTCCGCCAGTCGCACCGAGGCCCGACCAGCAGCACGCGCCCGTCCGGCAGCGGCTGCACCTCCGGGCTCTCCAGCCGAAGCTCCGGAATTCGCGCCGCGACCGCCATCTCCGGCACGTGCACTGTCACCCGCACCGCGCGGTCCGCTGGAGCCGACCACACCGCCGTCAGCTCGCCGAACGGACCGATCGCCTCCGAAATCCGCACCTCCCCCGGCTCCGGCGGCAAGATCCGCGCATGATGCCAGGTCGGAACGGGCCGCAGCGCCAGGACTTCCGCCCGGCGCGCCAAGATCTTCCGCTTCCGCTCTTTCACCGCGACATCCGACCACGCCGGTGCCCGCTCGCTCCACCCCATTTCTCTCGCGGCCGCATATCGTCCGTGTATCGGAAACCGCATACAGGCTGGCAACATCCCGCCGCCTTGACTGACCCGCATGACCTACCGCGAACCGGCCCGTGCCGCGGGGCTTCGGGTCCGGTCGTCGGTTCCGGCGGCCGGGATCACGATCTACGGCTGCGGTCCCGACGAAGCCGCCCTGGTCCAAGAGGCGGTGCGCCGGTTGGGGATAACAGCGGCGGTCACCGCGGCGGCGCTGTCCGAAGCCACCGTCGAACTCGCCGCCGGGAATCGGCGCGTCAGCGTCAGCCACAAAACCCGCATCACCAACGGCACCTTGCGCGCACTCAGCGAGATCGGCGTCCGGTATCTCTCCACGCGAAGCATCGGCTGCAACCATCTCGACGTCGAATACGCCGAGCAACTCGGGATCACCGTCGAAAACGTCGCGTACTCGCCCGACAGCGTCGCCGACTACACGCTCATGTTGATGCTGATGGCGATCCGCCACGCGAAATCCCTCATCCGCCGAACGGACGCGCACGATTACCGGCTGAACAACGCTCCCGGAAAAGAACTGCGCGACCTCACCGTAGGCATCATCGGAACCGGACGCATCGGTGCCGCGGTCATCGACCGGCTGTGGGGTTTCGGCGGCCAGAAACTCGCTTACGACCTCCGCCCCCGAACGTCGGCCGACTACGTCCCCCTCGACGATTTGCTGCAGCAGAGCGACATCGTCACCCTCCACACCCCGCTCACCCCGGAAACCCGCCATCTCCTGGACCGGCACCGGATCGAGCAGATGAAACCCGGTGCGATCGTCGTCAACACCGGCCGCGGCGGCCTGATCGACACCGAAGCCCTCGTGTCCGCCTTGGAAAACGGCAGACTGGGCGGCGCGGCATTGGACGTCCTCGAAGGCGAAGAAGGCATGTTCTACGCCGACTGCCGCGGCAAACCTATCGAAAACACCAATCTCGCGCGCCTGCAGAAACTGCCGAACGTCCTGATCAGCCCGCACACCGCGTACCACACCGAGCACGCCTTGCGCGACGCGGTGGAAAACAGCCTCCTCAACTGCCTGAATTTCGAAAGCTGGACAAACCATGGCTAAACTCAAGATCGGCGTCATCTTCGGCGGAATCTCCGAGGAACACCCCGTCTCGGTCAAATCCGCGCGAGAAGTGGCGAAGAACCTCGAACCGGAAACCTACGAGCCGTATTGGGTCGGGATCACCAAGGACGGCTCGTGGAAGCTCTGCGACGGCCCCGGCGAAGGGTGGGAGGACCACGGCCGCCCGGCGATGCTGTCACCGGACCGCGGCGTCCACGGACTGCTGGTCGAGGAGCAGGGCAAGTACGAGCCGGTCCGGCTGGACGTGGTGCTGCCGGTGCTGCACGGCAAACTCGGCGAGGACGGCGCGATGCAGGGCCTCCTCGAGCTGTCCGGAATCCCGTACGCGGGCTGCGATGTGCGAAGTTCGGCGCTGTGCATGGACAAATCCCTCGCCTACCTCGTCACCGACAGCGCGGGCATCGCCACGCCGAACTTCTGGGCGGGCTCGGCGAACGAGACCGTCGACGCGGGCAAATTCACCTACCCCGTCTTCGTGAAGCCGGCCCGGTCCGGTTCGTCGTTCGGCGTCACCAAGGTCTCGCGCGAGGAGGACTTGCCGAGCGCGCTCGCGGACGCGGCGCAGTTCGATTCCAAGGTCCTGATCGAGGAAGCGGTCGAAGGCAGCGAAGTCGGTTGCGCGGTCCTGGGCAACGGCGCGGACCTGATCGTCGGCGAACCGGACCAGATCCGGCTGTCGCACGGGTTCTTCAAGATCCACCAAGAGGACAACCCGGAAAGCGGCTCCGAGAATTCGACCATCCTCGTCCCCGCGGCCATCCCGGCGGAGGCGCGCGCCCGCGTCCAGGCGACCGCGCGCACCATCTACCGCGCGCTGGGCTGCCGCGGCCTCGCCCGCGTCGACCTGTTCCTGTTGGAAGACGGCACCGTCATGCTCAACGAGGTCAACACCTTCCCCGGACTGACCTCCTACAGCCGGTACCCGCGGATGATGGCGGCCGCCGGGCTGTCGTTCGCCGAAATGCTCGACCGGATGGTGTCCCTCGCGCTGGCCGGGGCGCGCCGATGAGGCCCGGTTTCGCCTTCCTGGACGAGGTCGCGCCCGGAATCCGCTGGGACGCCAAGTACGCCACCTGGGACAACTTCACCGGCAAACCGGTCGACGGTTACCTGGCGAACCGGATCGTCGGCACCCATGCCCTGTGCGCCGCCTTGCGAAACGCGCAGGACAAAGCCGCGACCCGAGGCTTCGGCCTGCTGATCTGGGACGCCTACCGCCCGCAACGCGCAGTAGACTGCTTCCTGCGCTGGGCGAAACAGCCGGAAGACGGTCGCAAGAAACGTCAGCACTACCCGAACCTCAACCGCGCGGAGATGTTCGAAAACGGTTACGTAGCGATCAAATCCGGTCACACCCGAGGAAGCACCGTGGATTTGACTCTGTACCGCCTGGAGACCGGTGAACTCGTCCCCATGGGCGGCGGCTTCGACCTGATGGATGCCGTCTCGCACCACGGCGCACCGGGAATCACCCCCGCCGAAACGGCGAACCGGCAACACCTTCGGTCCATTATGGAGGATTGCGGTTTCGCCGCGTACGAATCCGAATGGTGGCACTACACGCTGAACGACGAGCCTTACCCAGACACGTACTTCGATTTCCTCATCGCCTAAATGGACCCCAAGCCACCCCGCGTGGTCGTCGCCGGAGGCCACTCCGCCGGACACATCGAACCCGCGATGAATTTCGCCGACGCGTTGCGACGGCTGTCCCCCGAGGCGGAGATCACCGCACTCGGCACCGTCCGCGGCCTGGACACGACGCTGATCCCCGCTCGCGGCTACCCGCTGGAACTCATCCCGCCGGTTCCGTTGCCGCGCAAGGCAACCTGGGCGCTCCTGCACACCCCGTCCCGCTTGCGTGCTTCGATCCGGGCCGCTGGGACAATCCTCGACCAGGTCGGCGCAGACGTCGTAGTGGGCTTCGGCGGTTACGTCGCCGCCCCGGCCTACCTCGCCGCCCGCCAGCGAGGCTTGCCGATCGTCGTCCACGAGGCGAACGTCCGGCCGGGAGCAGCCAACCGGCTAGCCGCCCGGATGACGCCGCACGTGTACACCGCCTCCCCGGCCGTCCGGCTGAAACACGGCACCGCAATCGGAATCCCGCTGCGTCCAGCCATCACCGAACTCGACCGCGCCGCAACCCGCGACGCAGCCCGACGCCGGTTCGGCCTGCCCCAAGACGGCCCAGTCCTGCTGGTCACCGGCGGCTCGCAAGGCGCCAAGACCATCAACGCCGCCACCTCCGGCGCAGCTGCCGCACTGTGCGCGGCCGGGGTGCGGATCCTGCACATCACCGGCCCGCAGCACACCGTCGACGCGGCCGACCCGTCGCACATAGTCCTGCCGTTTGTCGACGAAATGCAGTATGCCTACGCCGCCGCCGACTTCGCGATCTGCCGCTCCGGCGCGCTGACCTGCGCCGAACTGGCCGCGGTCGGCCTCCCCGCGGCGTTCGTCCCCCTGCCCGACCGCGGCGGCGAGCAACGCCTGAACGCCGAGCCGATCGTCACCGCCGGCGGCGCGCTGCTCGTCAACGACGCGGACCTCACCCCGGCCTGGATCGAAGCCGCCCTCCTCCCAGTCCTCACCGACCCAGCCCACCTCGCCGCGATGTCCGCCCGCGCCGCCACGACCGGAGCACCCAATGCCGACACCGCCCTAGCCCGACAGGTGCTGACGATCGCCGAACAACATCGCCTCCCCAGGTAACCGCACCACCACCCGAAGCCCACCCGCAGCACCCGGCGCGAGCGAAAGCGACCCGTCGTGCGCCCGGGCAATGCTCTTCACAATCGCCAGCCCCAACCCCACCCCGGCGTGATCCCCCCGGACCCGCTCAGTACCCCGCTGGAACGGCTCAGTGAACGTCCAAATCCGCTCCGGGCTGACCGCTTCCCCGGTGTTCTCCACCGTGAGCGTGCTCGACGTCGCGGAGGCAGTGGTGCGCAGCTGCACAGTCCCGCCCTCCGGCAGGTTGTGCACGATGGCGTTGTGCAGCAAATTAGTCGTCAGCTGCAGCAGAAGCGCCCGAGACCCGTTCACGGCAGTGAACTCGCCCGAAGTCTCGATGGTCACGCCGTGTTTCTCGGCCAGCGGCAAGAGCGTCTCGGCGGCCTCTTCCGCCACCAGCGACAAGTCGACGGATTCCCGGGTGAACGACCGCTGGTCCACCCGGCTGAGCAGCAGCAAGGCTTCGGTGAGTTCGATCGCCCGCGCGTTCACGACCCGAAGACGTTCGTGAAGCTCGCCGAGATCGCGGTCCGGATCGTCTCGCGCGACTTCGAGGAGGCTCTGCGTGATCGCCAACGGAGTACGCAGTTCGTGGGACGCGTTGGCGGCGAACCTCCGCTGTTCGGCGACGTGCGCGTCGAGGCGGGCGAGCATGGCGTCGAAGCTGTCGGCGAGTTCGCGGAACTCGTCGTCGCGGCCTTCCAGTTCGATCCGATGCGCGAGCGAACCGGTCGAGGCCTGCCGGGTCGCCGCGGTGATCCGGTTCAGCGGGGCGAGCATGCGCCCGGCCAGAATCCAGCCGCCCAGCAGGCCGAACATCAGCAGGAGCAGCATCACGATCGCCGCGTCCGGCGCGAAGTCCTTGATCAGTTCGCGGCCGGACGGAGCCATCACCACCGGCATCACTTCCAGCGCCCGGTCCTGGTAGTTCAGCAGGAACAGGCCCACCGCGCCGAGCAGCAGCGTCCCGGCCAGCATGAGGAATCCGGCGTAGCTGAGGGTCAGTTTGAGCCGGACGCTCATCCCGGGCTCGCGGATCATCCGCGTGCCGACCCGTCGTCGATCCGGTAGCCGACCCCGGGGACGGTCGCGACCAGCCACGGTTCGCCGAGCCGTTTGCGCAGCGCCGAAACCGTGATGCGGACGGCGTTGGTGAACGGGTCCGCGTTCTCGTCCCAGGCCCGCTCGAGAAGTTCCTCGGCGCTGACCACCCCGCCCTCGGCCGCGACGAGCACCTCCAGGACGGCGAACTGCTTCCGGGTCAGCGCGACGTATCGGCCGTTCCGGTAGACCTCGCGGCGGAACGGGTCCAGCTTCAGTCCGGCGATTTCCCGCACCGGCGGCCGGTTGTGCGCGCGCCTGCGGTCGAGCGCGCGCAGCCGGAGCACGAGTTCCCGCATCGCGAACGGTTTGGTCAGGTAGTCGTCGGCGCCGAGTTCGAAACCGGAGACCTTGTCGTCGAGCCGGTCGGCGGCGGTGAGCATCAGGATCGGCATGCCGCTGCCGGACGCGACGACGCGTTTCGCGATCTCGTCGCCCGACGGTCCGGGAATGTCCCGGTCGAGCACCGCCATGTCGTACGCGTTGACGCTCAGCATTTCCAGCGCGGTGTCCCCGTCCCCGGCGAGATCGGCCGCGATCGCTTCCAGGCGCAAACCGTCCCGGATGGCCTCGGCCAGGTAAGGCTCGTCCTCGACGATCAGCACACGCATGCCCTCGATGCTACGAGCAGACGCGTATCGCTGGCATATCCGAAACCGCGTACGCGCCGGCAACACCGTTTCGCCTTGGCTGGACGCCATGACCCGCAGCGAATCCGCACGACGTCCGGCTCTCGCCGTTTTCCGGCGAACCGTCCGCCAGGTGCTTCGCCGTCGTGGCGCACTCAGCGAGGCCGACGGCGCCGTCCCGCCCGGCACCACAGTATTCGCCGAGATTCCGGCCGTGGCCAATCTCGATCCGGAATTCCTGGACGCGCTGCGCCGGGCGGCCAAAGACGCCGCTGACGACGGCGTCGAGTTCCGCGTCAACAGCGGCTGGCGTTCCCCGGCGTATCAGAATCAGCTTCGGCGCAAGGCAATCGCCAAATACGGCTCGGAGCAGGAGGCCGCCCGTTGGGTAGCCACCGCCGACCAGTCCGCGCACGTCTTGGGGAACGCGATCGATCTCGGCCCCTTCGAAGCCACGGCGTGGCTGTCGGAACACGGTGCCGCATATGGACTGTGCCAGATCTACCGGAACGAACCGTGGCACTACGAACTGCGCCCCGAAGCCGTTCTCCAAGGCTGTCCGCCGATGTACGCCGATCCCTCGCAGGATCCGAGGCTGCAACGCTAAGCCAGGCTGGGAAAACCCGGCGACTTCGGTGCTCGTTTTTGGTGACGACCCTGCGCGTCGGCGACGTGTTCCTGAAGGTCGACACCGACCAAGCGCGCGCCGACGCCGAAGTCGCGGCGATGGCGCTCGCCCCGGTCCCGACGCCGGAGATCCGCTGGCGGAAACCGCCCGTGCTCGCGCTCGCCGCCCTGCCCGGACGGGAACTCGGCCGCCCCGGCGCACCGTCGACCGCGTCCCCGGCCGCTTGGGCAGCCGCGGGGGCCGCCGCCCGGACACTGCACGAGGCGCCGCTGCGGCCGTGGCCGCGGGTCTTCACCCACGGAGATCTGCAGGTCGCGCACATTTTCGTTGAGGGCGACGAGGTGACCGGCATCCTCGACTGGTCCGAGGCCCACCAGGAACACCTCCCCGACGTATTGGCCGGTTACGGCGCAGACGTCGACCTCGACGTCCTCCGCGCGTGGTGGTCGCTGCGCAGCCTGCGGATGGCTGGCCGGACACGGGTTCGACCCGGCTCCCGAAGTCGCGGTCTTGAAGGCCCAGCTATTCTAGTACTAGAATAGCTGGCATGCCCGCCCTCACCGACGCCGAACTGACCGTCCTCGGCCTGCTCGTCGAGCAGCCCCGGCACGGCTACGAACTGGAGCGGGTGATCGAGGAGCGCGGCATCCGCGCCTGGACCGCGCTCGGGTTTTCCTCGATCTATTACGTCCTCGACAAACTGGCCAAGCGCGGCCTGATCGAAGCGACCGGCGGCCCGCGCTCCGGCAAATCGCGCGCCACCTTCCAAGCCACGCCGGCCGGCGTCGAACTCTGCGCGGACGCCACCCGCGAAGCACTCAGCGCTCTCACGCCGATCCACGCGCGTGTCCTCATCGCCATGGCCAACAGCCCGGGCCTGCCGGACACCGAAGTGCGTTCCGGCCTGACCACGCGGATCGCCGCGTTGCGCGGACAACTCGCCGAAGTCCGGGCGACGCGCGCCAGCCAAGAATCCCTGCCCGACGCCGCGGCGGCGATTTTCGACTACAGCGAAGCAATGCTCACGGCCGACCTCACCTGGACCGAGAGCGTCCTCACCAAGGAGACCGCGATGGAGAAGTACGACGTCAAGAAGGCCCACCGCGCGCTGTATTCGCCGCCTGCGGACTTCACCGTCGTGGAGGTTCCCGCGCTTCAGTATCTGGCCGCCGACGGCCACGGCGACCCGAACACCGCGCCGGAGTATACGAACGCCGTCGAAGCGCTGTACGGAATCGCTTATGCGGTGAAGTTCGCCAGCAAGAAAAACCTCGGCCGAGACTTCGTCGTCGGACCGCTTGAGGGACTTTGGCGCGCCGACGACTCCAGCGTCTTCCTCACCCGAGACAAGGCGAAGTGGGACTGGACGATGCTGATCAGTCAGCCGGACTGGGTCACCGAGGACATGGTCCGGGAAGCCGCCGAAAGTGTCGCGAAGAAAAAAGACAACCCCGCGCTCGCCGGAGTCCGGCTACGCACGCTGACTGAAGGCATGAGCGTCCAGATCCTGCACGTCGGCTCGTACGACGACGAAACGCCTACGTTGCACCGGCTCCACGACGAATACCTGCCCGAACACGGCCTGACCTTCAACGGCGACCACCACGAGATCTACCTGAGCGACCCGCGCCGCACCGCACCCGAGAAGCTCAAAACGGTGCTGCGGCAACCGGTCAAGCCTCTTGGAACACGATCTGCTCCGGCGGAGTCGTGAGCTTCAACGTCTGCCGCCGGACGGACAGGAGCGTGCTGAGTTCCGTCGCGTGCCCGTCGGGAATGGTGAAAAGCTGGTCGTTGCGAGTGTCGACATAGTCCGCGAATCCGGCGAGCGAGACGCCGCCGGTTTCGTCCAGGCTCAAGTAATCGGCCAGCCGGCGGAACAGTTTCGGCAACAGCACCACGTCGTCGCGCAATTGGGCGCGGCTGGTCAGCCGAAACCCGCTGTTGGTGACGTCGTGCTCCCACACGCCCTTGCCCGCGGTGCGCGCCGCGACCGCCGCGTCGGCCATCGTCTGCCGGAGATCCGGGTACAGCTTGGAGTAGAACGTCGGATACGCGAGCCGGTTTCGAGAAGACGGAAATTCGCCGACGCCTTCAGCGTTTTCGGTTCAAGATGCACGGACCCGCCGTCCGTGGAACGCCCCGCCCGCTGTCCGGGAAACGCGAACGCGACCGCGCGGCCGTACTTGTCGGCGAACCGGGTCAGGATGTGCCCGCTCGTCTCGCCCGGCGTGCTGGCGGAAACGCGTCCGCCTTCGTCGCGCTCGACCTTCGTGAATCCGAGGTGCCGCAACAGTTCCGCGCCGGCGGCGTCAGCCAGTTCCTTCGGCTGATACCACAATTCGGCGCCCGCCACGCGCGGCCGGTAATGTGTCTCGAGCGCGTCGATCCCGTCGAGGCGCAACTGCACCCCACCGCGGGAGTTGGTCCGCACTTTGAGGCGGGCGGCGGAAAACGCGTCAGCTCGGTCCGGGTAGAACCGCACCGAATCCCCGTCCGGCGACGCCCCGGCAACCCGGAACTGACCTTTGATCAATGTCAACGGCACGAGAACGACGGTAACTGCCGGACCGGCCGGCAGTTACCGTGTTTCCCGAGCCGTCACCGACCGGTCATTCGGGTGGTTACCGCGTGTCACGCAACGGATTCCTCCGTGCGTGCGGCGTTACTGGCAGGCTTCGCAGTCCGGGTCGTCGATGCGGCAGGCAGCGCCGTCGACGAGCGGGAAATCGAAGTCGTCCAGAACAGGAACGACCGCGGCGGACTCTTCTGGCGTGGTGGGAGCAGACATATCCGTTGTAGCCGCTCAAGATCGCCGAACATTCCGTGACGCCCGCCACAGTCTCCAGTCGCCCAGTCTCAGGCCACCCAGTCCGGAAGAATCTTGTCCCCGTCCGCCGTCGCACACGCGGGCACCACGCCGGTCCGGTACACCCGCGTGCTCCCCGGCGCACACACGATCGCCACCAGGCCGCTCCGCGCGCCCGCCCGCACCTGCCGCTCCGCGTCGGCTGGCAGCACCACCGTCTCCCCTTCCCGCACGACCTCGACCACCCCGCCCACCGAGATCTCCGCCCCACCCCCGAGCACCGTCCACACCTGCTCGGTGTCGAACGCATGCACCGGCCCGACCGCGCCGGGCATCATGTCCACTCTCCACACCGCCTGCTGGCTGCCGCCCTGCGTCGGCGAGGCCAACGTCGTCATCACCGCGTTGGGCGTCTCCGTCCGACGGCTCTCCCGAATCACTGTCATGCGCTGCTCCCCGTTAAGATAGACAATCAGGTTGTCCATATAGTCAACGAGGTTGTCTACTTATGTCAAGCGATCCGCCCGGATACGAGCTGCCGCTGCGCCTGCTGTTCGGCTTCCGCAGCCTGATCGACGACCTGCACGCCGACCTGGCGAAGCAAGGCCACCCCGACGTGCGCCCGATGCACGGGTTCGTCTTCCAGGCGATCGGCCCGTCCGGCACGACCGCCGTCGAGCTGGGCCGCACTCTCGGCGTCACCAAACAGGCCGCGGGGAAGACGATCGACACCCTGGAACGACTCGGCTACGTCCACCGAGAACGCGACCCCGGCGACGGCCGCCGCCTGCTGGTCCGCCTGACCGACCGGGGCCTCGACTGCCTGGCCAAGTCCGCCCGGATCTTCGAACGACTACGGGCGGAGTGGTCTGAAACCCTGGGCGCCGAGCGGCTGCGGGCCTTGGAGGAGGACCTGCGGAAAGTCGCTTCCCCGGAGTCCGCGCGGCTGGATTTGCCCGGCTGGTTCTCGGGCCACTGACCTGACGCGATCACGCGTCGTGCGTGTCGAGAACCAGCCGCTCCAGTCCCGAAACGAAGATGACGTTCTCCTCGAGATACCCCACCGTCCCCGGCTCCGCGCATCATCGTCGGCAAGTCCAGTTGAAGAACCTGGCCCGTGACCACGGCAAACCCGTTGCGCCCCAGCAGATCCACCATGGAATCGAACGCGTCGCTGACCACTCCGTCCGGAATGACCAGCGCGAACGTCCACACTTCCGTCATCAGCGAAGACTGATCGGCGGAACAGTCGCCCCCCGCAACGTCAGCGCGTCAATCGACACCGGCCGGTACCGCAACTTCTCCAACCGCTCCACCATCGTCTCGAGCGACACTTCCCCGGCCGTACCGAAGAAAAACGCCCACTCGTGCTCCGGCGAGCCAAAGTAGACCGGAGCCGGGAACACTTCCTCGAACCGACGCCAGCACTTCACCAACGTCGAGTTCCGCCACAGCGTCGGGCACCCGCCCTGATACGCCACCACTCCACCCGGCGTCAGCAACGACCGGCACTGCGCCAGGAATTCCTTGCCGTACAACCGATTGTGCTGCGCATCGGCGTCATCCTGCTCATCCGGCAGATCCACCAGCACCACGTCGTACTTCTCCGCGCAAGCCTGGACGTACTCCCACCCATCCGCGTAATGCACCCGGACCGGTCCCTCGCCACGCTCCGCCCGGGCCAGTTCAGCCGGCGTGTACCCATACGGAAGATGCTCCGCGCAAAGCCGAACCGCCTCGGCGTCGATGTCCACGTGGTCGACCAAAGCCCCCGCCTCGGCCGCGATCTGGCACACCACGCCTTCGCTGGACCCGACCACCAGCACGCGGTCCACAGTGGACGCCAGCAGCAGCGCCGGAATCAGCAACGCCTCGTGATACACCAGCTGGCTGAACTCGGTGCTCTGCCGTTCGTCGTCGCAGAACAGCGAAATCCCCTGCGCCGTTTCGCCGATCACCAGATGCTGATACGCAGTACGCGTGTCCACGAGCACGTCCGAAACATGCCACCGCCGCGTCAGCCCCGCGCCGACCGGTTCCTCGATGTTCAACTGTCTTCCTGTCCTCGGTGGATAGTGGTGACCCGCGAAACGCTCGCGCCGAGCAAGTCCCGCAGCAAGTGAACCGCCAGCTCCGGATCCGCCTTGCGCCCGCACGTGAACACGTCCACGAATGCCGACCCGCGCTCCGGATACGTGTGAATCGAAGCGTGCGACTCCGACAGCAACGCCATCGCCGTCACACCGTGCGGCTCGAACTGCTTGTACGTCAGCTCGCACACCGTCGCACCGGCCTTGTCCAGCGCGCGTTCCAAGCTCTCGCACAAGAACGCCGGATCGTCGAGCAACTCCGCGGCCACCCCGGAAAACTCAGCCAGCACATGCCGTCCGGCGAATTCCCCTACGCCAGCGGATTCCCCGCCGATGAAGTACGCCCGCAACGGCGGAAAACCGTTGAACGACACCGAAGAGTAACTTTGCGTGTACGCCCCTGCGTGCGGAATATCGACGTAATCCCCCGCCCGCAACGCCAACGGCAACCGATACGGCGTGCGCTGATAAAGCACGTCGTCCCCGTCGCAGGTCGGCCCCGCAACCACAACGGGCCCGTCCGGACCCCCGTCATGCGCGGTAACCAACCGGTACGCGATCGCCTCGTTCTCCGTCTCGGCAAGCCCGCCGTACCGGCCGATGTCGAGATACACCCAACGCTTCTCGTCCGCCGCGGACTTGCGCGAAACCAGCACGACCTCGCTGCGAATCACCCCCGCCGAGGCCACCACAGCCCGCCCCGGCTCGAACGACAGCTCAGGGGCCACCGCGAAATGCCGCCCCACCGCGTCGCGAATGACCGCCGCGTATTCCTCCAACGACGGCGGCTCAGTCAGATAGCCAACCGGAAATCCGCCGCCGATGTTCAAGCCACGCAAGGAAACCCCGCGCTGCGCCACCGCACGAGTCACCTCGCCCGCAGCAGCGATCCCGGCCTCCCAAGCCCGCGGATCGACATGCTGCGACCCCACGTGAAACGCGATCCCTTCCGGATCCAGCCCCAGCTCGGCAGCCCGAACCAGCAACTCGGCCGCCATCGCGGGATCACACCCGAACTTCCGCCCGAACGGCGTCAACGCCCCAGGACTGTCCACCAGAATCCGGCATGAAACCGTCGCCCCCGGCGCGAACTCGGCGAGCTTCTCCAGATCCTCCCGGCTGTCAAAGGTAAACCGCCGCACCCCGACGCGATGCGCGAATTCGATGTCCCGCGCTTTCTTCACCGGGTTGCCATAAGACAGCGACTCCGGCCGCACCCCTTGCGCGAGACACAATTCGATCTCCTCGCGCCCCGCGACGTCAAACCCCGCCCCGGCTTGCCGAACCACCCGCACGACCTCGGGCGCCGGATTGGCCTTGACCGCGTAGTACATCCGCGCTTCCGGCAGCACCGCGCGGAGCCGCGCGCAGCTTCCGCGCACGACGTCAAGATCCACGACGAGACACGGCGTCGGCGGCTGCCGTTCCTCCAGGAACGCCTGGCAGCGCTCCAACCCTTCAGTCACAACGCCCGAGTATAGGTGCCAGTTTCACCGCAGCAGCTCAGCCAGCCTCCGCCGCGCGAAACCTACGAACGGTACACAGTCCATCACTTGACAGTCCGCGTCGCCGATCTTGCCCCGCCGCACGCCGCCGGTCTCCCCGAATTCCGCTCCGACCTGAGGAAAGAAGCGCCCGTTGTCGTCCCCGACGTCGTCGGTCCGCACCCACACCCGCTCACCGTCCACCAGGTACGGAAACCGCCGGACCTTCCGCCGATGATGCGGGACGAGGGATTCGGCATAGTGCAGGAACGAGTTCCGGTCATGCCCGACCCCGAGCAGCACGATCCGCGCCCCCGCCCGAGACAACCACTCGAACGGCGACCCCCGCCCCACCGCATAACCCAGCGGCTGCCGAGAAGTCACCTCCGCCGCCCGCGCCCCCACCGCCGCGACCGACGCCTGCGGCGTAAACGCAGGCACCACCACCGTCCCCGCGACCCCCAGCACCCCACGCACGACCGCCTCCGCCCCACCCTCCACGCTCCCCAACGCGGACAACGACGAATGCACCATCACCACCCCGCCTGGCGGAACCCCCAACTCCCGAACCCCCGCCTCCACCCCATCCGCATCAACCACACTCACCACCGCCACCTACCCTCGAAACTGACGAAGACGACCACTTCACCCCATCCCCTCGCCCCCGCCGCAGTTAGCACTGGCTCGGAGCTGTCAAGGGGTGGCCGCGCCAGCGGCCATCGCGCAGCGACGCCGAAGGCGCCCTTGATAGCGCCGAGCCAGTGTTAAACAATCAAAAGCGAGGGAGTCAACCGGACCACAACGTCACCAAGCGACCGGCAACTTCACGACCCCATAAATATTCTGCACCTCAGGCCGCACCACAACTTCCCCCGCCACCCGCAGCCGAGGAAACCGCCGCGCCAAAGCAGGCAACGCCACAGTCATCTCCACCCGAGCCAACTGCTGCCCCAAACACTGATGAATCCCGTGCCCGAACCCGACATGCCCGGCCGCATTCCGCCGCACGTCCAGCTCGTCCGGCCGCTCGAACTTCCGCGGATCCCGATTGGCCGCCTGCACCGACAGCACCACAGTCTCCCCAGCCCGGATCACCTGCCCGCCGATTTCGACATCCTCCAGTGCGGCCCGCGCCCCGGTATGCGCGATCGACAAATACCGCATCAACTCCTCGACCACCCCCTCGGCAGCGTCCGGCTCGTCCCGCACCACCGCCCACTGCGACGGATTCCGCAGCAGCGCATACGTCCCCAACGCCAGCATGTTCGCCGTCGTGTCCAACCCCGCCGCCAGCAGGAACGTCCCCAGCCCAGCCAATTCCTCGTCGGTCAGAGCACTGCCGGTCAGGTCGCTGAACAAATCGTCCGTGGGCGCGGCCCGCTTAGCCGGTACCAGCGAAGCCACATACTCCTGCAACTGTCCATAAGCCGTCATCCTCTCCTCTTCGGAAAGACCCACGTCGCTGATCGCGGCCGCGCAGCCGAGAAAAGACGCCCGATCCGAATACGGCACCCCGAGCAATTCGCAAATCAGCACCGCGGGCACCGGATGCGCGTAAGCCTCGAGCAGATCGACCCCCGGCCCGGCCTTTTCCATCGCGTCCAGGTACTCGCCGGAGACCTCCGCGACCCGGTCGCCGAGCAACCGCATCCGCCGCACCGTGAACTTCCCGGTCAGCAGTTTCCGGAACCGCGTGTGCTCCGGCGCGTCGATCCCCGTCATGTCCCCCACCGGGGCCGGAGGCAGTTCCGGACAGATTTCCATCCCGGGAAACGGGTAGTGCCACAATTCGTACCGGCTGCTGAACCGCTGGTCCGCAAGAATCGCCCGGACCTCCGCGTGCCCGGTGGCCAACCAGCCGACGTGCCCGTCCGGGAACGCCATCCGCGTCAGCGGAGCCCGGTCCCGCACCGCGGTCAGCGACGGCGGAGGATCGAACGGGCACCCCTCCGCCCGCCCCATCGGAACCCCTTGCACGATCTCCTCGCCCGTCATCCCCCATGCCCCTTTCAGTGTGCGTATTCGCGATTGAAAAGCTTCTTGGACCAGAGATATCCGCCGACGCCCAGCACCGCGCACCAGCCGAGCGCGAACCACAGGTGGTTGCCGAGCGGCCGGTCGAGCAGCAGCGCGCGCAGGGTCTCGATGATCGGCGTGAAGGGCTGGTATTCGGCGAACCACCGCAGGGCGCCCGGCATCGAATCGGTCGGCACGAACCCGCTGCCGAGGAAAGGCAGCAGCAGCAACGGCATCGGCGTGTTGCTGGCCGATTCGACGCTCTTGCTCACCTGTCCGAGCGCGACGCACAGCCACACCAGAGCGAGCGCCACCACCACGAGGAAGCCGACCGCGGCGAACCACGAACCGACCCCGGCGGCGGGCCGGAACCCGACCAGCAGCGCGACCCCGGTGACCACCACGAGCCCGAACAACGCCTGCAGCACACTGCCGAGCACGTGCCCGGTCAGCACCGAAACCCGGGCGATGTGCATGGTCCGGAACCGGGCGATGACCCCCTCGCTCAGGTCCATCGCGACCGAAATCGCCGTTCCCTGCACGGTCGCGGTGATGGTCATCAGCAGAATCGTCGGCGCGACGAAGTTGGCGTACTCGGCTCTGCCGCCTCCTCCGGCCCCGCCTAATCCGGCGCCTAGCGTGCCGCCGAAAACGTAGACGAACAGCAACAGGAAGACGACCGGCATGCCGACCAGCATGATCGTCAGCGACGGATACCGGAGCATATGCTTGAGGTTCCGGCGCAGCATGGTCAGCGAGTCGCGCACCGGGTGGAAGCGCAGGTCCGGTCCGGCGAGAACGGGGGCAGTCATCGGGAAGTCACCTTTTCTTCGGTCGGGTTGCCAGTCAGGGCAAGGAAAACGTCGTCGAGATCGGGGGTGTGCACGGAAAGTTCGTCGACCTTCACCGACAACGCGTCGAGCCGGTCGATCAGCGCCTTGAGCGACTGCAGGCTGCCGTCGCTGGGCACGCGCAGCACGAGCGCGTCGTTCTGCCGCGACGCCTCGCTCAGCGCCCGCTGGGCGTGTCCGAGGTCGCCCTCTTCCGCGAAGCGCAGCTGGACGTGGCCACCGGGGATCTGGCGCTTCAGTTCTTCCGCGGTGCCCTCGGCGACGATCCGCCCGTGGTCGAGGACGGCGATCCGGTCGGCCAGTTCGTCGGCCTCTTCGAGGTATTGCGTGGTAAGGAAAATCGTGACCCCGCTGGCCACCAGCTTGCGCACGATCTCCCACATCGCCCGGCGGCTGCGCGGGTCGAGGCCGGTGGTCGGCTCGTCGAGGAAGATCACCTGCGGGCTGCCGACCAAGGTCAGCGCCAGGTCGAGCCGGCGCCGCATGCCGCCGGAGTACGTCGACACCGGCTTCTTGGCCGCGTCGACGAGATCGAACTGTTCGAGCAGCTCGGCCGTGCGCTGCCGCCGCGCGGTCCGGTCGAGGTGGTGCAGATCCGCCATCAGCAGCAGGTTTTCCTCGCCGGTCAGCAGATTGTCGACGGCGGAGAACTGCCCGGTGACCCCGATCGAGGCCCGCACGCCGTCCGCTTCCGCGGCCACGTCGTACCCGGCGACCTGCGCCGCGCCGCCGTCGGCATTGATCAAAGTGGACAGAATCTTTACCGTGGTGGTCTTGCCCGCGCCGTTCGCGCCGAGCAGCGAGAAGACCGTGCCGCGGGCGACCGCGAGATCGATGCCGTCGAGCACGACGTGGTCGCCGAAGGATTTGCGCAGTCCGGTCGCGGCGATCGCCGGCCGGGAATGATTGCTGGACATAGGTTTCTCCGAAACTCTGGTCAGGAACGGTGGATGACGATTTCGCCGAACGCGGTGTGCCCGCGGACCTCGACGGTCTCCTTGGACTCCCCGGCGCCGGTCGACGTCTCGAGCTGGTTGCGCACGTGGCCGAAGTTGGTCTTCACGTCGAGCCAGGCCGCGGTGCCCTCGGCGATGCCGATCCGCAGGTCGCCGATCGCGCTCTCGAGCAGGACCGAACCGCGGACGATCTCGCCGAGCCGGATCGCCCCGTTGGACGTCTTCGCGTCGACGCCCGCGCCGGCGTGTCCGACGGTGATGTCGCCGTTGGCCGAGCGCACCCGGACGTCCCCGGACGCGGACTCGATCGTGGTGTCGCCGTTGGAGTTCTTGACCGTCACGGCCCCGTCGACCGGACCGAGCCGGACCTTGCCTGACGAGGTGGAGATTTCCGCCTCGCCGCCGATCCCCTCGACCGTGACGTGACCGACCGAGGTGTCGACGCGCAGCGGACCGGTGCGGTCGAGGCTGACGTTCCCGGCGGCGGTCTTGAACCGCGACTGCCCGAGTTGCCCGGTGCTGTGGAACGCCCCCGCCTGCACCTCGGCGGCGACCCGCGAACCGGCGGGCAGTTCGACCGTCACGTCGACCGAGCGGGTCTTGCGGGAGAAGTCGAACGCCCGCAGTTTCGGGCCGGTGATGTGCAGCGTGCCGTTGCTGTAGTCGACGCGGACCTGCTCCGCGGTCTTGACGTCGGACGAGTCCGTCTCGTCGGTCGGCCGGACGTCGACGACCGTGTCGGCGCGGTCGCCGGCGGCGAATCGCACCTGGCCGACGCCGAGGTCGAGGGTGACGGAAATCGGGTCGGGAGTGTCGAATTTAGGCATGGTTGTCCCCACTTCGGTATTCGGTGTGCCGTCTCCGCAGGTCGGCGACGGAGGAAAAGCGTTAGCGAATTACGGAATTACCGGACCCAGCCGGTGAAACTCTGCTTGGAAAAGGTGCCGCCGGTCGATTCGAACCGCGCTTCGCGTTCGGGCCGCTGCTGCAGTGCCGCGGTGGCCGCCCGGACGAGCCAGGCGTTGACCGAACGGCCCTCCTTGGCGGCGGCCTCCTCGACCGCGGCCTTGAGCTGTTCGGGCAGCCGCACGTTGATCCGCGCGGACGGACCGTCCTCGGAGAACAGCGGTTCGGCCTCCGGAGCCGGTTCGGCCGCGGGCGCGGCGGACGGAGCGGGTTCGGCGGGCGGCACGGTCACGACGAAGTTCGGGTCGCGGCCGCGCAGGCGCAGTTCGACCGACCCGGGCGCGAGGTCCCGGGTGATCTCGTCGACGGCACCGGACAGGGTGTCCAGGAGGGTCATCCGGATCGCCGATTCGAGCGATCCGGTGAGCCGCTCGACCAGCGCGCGTCCCTCTTCGCCCCCGGCCTCGGCCAGCGTCGCGAATTCCCGCCCGAGGTTGCTTACGTACGTGGTCAAGTCCATGGCACCACTATGGCACACGGTTGGCACCACCGCAAGCCACCTTGGCTCAGTTTGGCACCACCATGGCACCCATCACCACAAAACCCCAGGTCAACCCGTGGTGCCACTCTGGAAAATCCGGTGCCACACCCACAGGCCCACATCGCCCCAATGCCACATTGGGTGCGTCAGACGCACCGAACGCCACATTGGGTGCGTCGCATGCACCCAATGCCACATTGGGGTGCTCGGGTCCGGCTACCTGGCCGCCTTCGCGACCGGCAGCTCGATCCCGGCGCGGAAGTGCGGACACTCGTCCAGCGGGCCGTCGTGCTGGCACCGCACGAGGTGCTGCAGGTACGCCTGCGCGTCGAGCAGCCGCGTCACCTGCTCCCGGATCTCCTCGATCCGGGCGGCGACCGTGTCCCGCCAGTCGCTGGACTGGCCGTGCACCCCGAGCAGCACCGCGATGTCGTCGAGACTCAGCCGGCCGGTTTCGCGCCAGGTGCGGATCAGCGCGATCCGGTACAGCTGGTCCTGGTCGTAGACCCGCCAGCCAGACCGGCGACGCGGCTCGATCAGGCCGCAGCTTTCCCAGTAATGCAGCGTCGACACCGGCACGCCGAAGCGCGCCGACACCTCGCCGACCGAGTACAGGTCCATACCTCATTGCACCGCACCTCGACCGTCGCGAGCAAGGTTAGGCTAAGCAAACAACCCGCTGGCATACCAGTCGCCCTGGTCGCGTACGCCAGGCAGCGTGAAGAAATATCCGCCGCCGAACGGCTGCACGTAATCGACCAGCGGCTCGCCGGCCAGCCGCTGCTGCACCGTCTCGAACTGCCGCCGCACGTCCTGCTGATAGCAGACGAACACGTGCCCGGCCTGGAGTTCCCCGTTCGCGTCCACGCCGAGGTCGTAGTTGTAGGAGCGGCGGACCAGGCGCTGGTTGTCGGTGGCGGGCGTGCGCGGATTGGCCTTCCGGATGTGCGCGGTCAGCGGGATCACCGCGCCCTGCGGATCCGCGGCGTAGTTCGGATTGTCGGTTTCGGCGTTGCCGTCGAGCGGGGCGCCCGAATCGCGGCGGCGGCCGAACATCTTCTCCTGTTCGTTGATCGACACCCGGTCCCAGAACTCGACCAGCATCCGGATCAACCGCACCACCTGGTAGCTGCCGCCGTGCGCCCACGCGGGCTCGGCCGGATCGTCGACCCACACCAGCCCGCTCGCCTCGCCGCCGACCGGATTCGCCGTGCCGTCCTTGAACCCCAGCAGGTTCCGGCCCGCACCGGACGGCCGCGGAGGCGGGTTGTAGCCGTGCATTTTCCACCGCATCTGCATGGCGCCGCGGGTGTGCCGGGTGAGGTCGCGCAGTGCGTGGTGCACCGTGTCCGGGTTGTTGGCACACAACTGGATCAGCAGGTCGCCGTGCATCCAGGCGGCTTCCGGCGCGTCGTCGGGGAAAATCTTCATCGGGGTCAGCTTTGTCGGTTTCCGCGCAGCGAGTCCGACGCGGTCGAAGAGGCTCGCGCCGAACGAAACCGTGACGGTGAGGCCGTCGGCGAGCACGGACGGGCCGAGCACCTCGCTGTCCGACGGCGGCCTTCCGACGCCCAGGTTCGGCGGCGTGCCACCGGTGGCGAGGAAGCGGGCCCGGTCAGTGAGCGTGTGCAGGAGCGCAATCAGGTCGGCCTTCGAGTTGCTGAGCAGATCGAAGGCCACGAAGGCCGCGGAAGCCTGTTTTTCGGCCGGCGCCGGGGTGAGCACGCCGGACTGGTTGGCCCCGTGGAACGGGTACTCCGTCGCCGGCGCTGGTGCCGCGCCAGCGGAGCGCTCGTCGGCCTGGGCACCGCCGATCAGCACGCCTCCGGTGAGCGCGGTGCCTGCCGCACCGGCGGCCGCGCCTTTCAGGAAGTTGCGGCGGTTCACGTTCGTCACTTCGGGATTCACCAGCCGATCAGTGGCTCGGGGGAACTTCGAGCAGAGTGGGCACCGCGGACAGCGTCTCGACGACCGCACCGGCCGCGCCGTTGACGGCCTGCCGCTGGGCGAGGGTCGTGGGCGCGTGGTTGACCAGCGCTTCGTGCAGCGTGTCGAGTTGCTTCGCGGCGGTCTGGACCAGGCCGGGGGCGCGCTCGTTGAGCAGCGGAGTCAGCTCAACCAGGACGGTCCGGGTGACGTCGATGTCGGCATCCGTCGCGGCGTACGCGGTTCCGCTGCCTTGATCGTCCATTCCGGACAGATGGTCGCGGATCGCGTCCTCGAGGATTTCGTGCGCGCGGATCGGCAGCTTCGTGGGATCGCCCGCGACGTCGTCGGTGTTGAGTTTTCCGCGCAGGGCCGCGAGATCCTGGGTGAGCTGGTCGGCGACCGGCAGCAGCGACGCCGGAGCCTGGCCGTGCCACAAGCCGTACTCCAAGCGATGCAACCCGGTGAAGCCAGGATCGGCTGTGTTCGCGGGCAATCCGTTCGGCAGGCCGTCGACTGCGGTGCCCGCGTCGCCGAAGCTGTTGTAGGACGCGCCGACGCGCTCCCACGCGAGTTGCGCGGTCAGCCAGTCTTTCTTCGCCGCCTCAGTGTTGTTCGCAGCCAGATCGGCGCGGACCGTGCCCACCCCAGTCGACACGGTGCCGAGTTGCTGGGCGGCGTATGCGAGATATTTCTGATTCGGCCCGGTGAGATCTTCGGTGGTGACCGGTTTGACCGGCGCCGGACCGTCGCTGGTGCCACCGCCGCTGACCTGCACCGGAGCCGACGCGGTCGTGGCCTGACCGGACATCAGGCAGTGGAAGGTGTAGGACCCGTTGGCGAGCGTCGCGGACATCGTGGCGCTCGTGGCCGGACCGATTGTCTCGATCTCCGCGACGATGCCGCCGCTGCTGTCGTCTAGCCGGATCTCGCCCGCCTTGGCCGTTTTGTTGGTCACCGTGATGGTTTGCGTCCCGGCCTGCGCGGACTTCCATTCCGGCGCGCAGTCGTGGTCGGTCACCGAGATCGCGGAACCCGTCGCGGCTTGGGGAAGCGCGGTGAGCACCAAAGCGGCGACCGCGACCGGCACCAGTACCAGCGCGCCCGCGACGACCACGGTGTGCTTGCCCGCCAGCCGTTCCCACTTCCCGGCCGGTTCCGGTTCGCTCGCGGGCTTGCGTTCGACCGGCTGCCGACCGGCCTTGACGAACAGCGGGATCACGACGGCGAGGTAGGCGAGCCAGGCCGTCACCTGCAGCACGGTCATCCGGGGCGTGAGCTCGGTGACGCCGCTGATCAGCGAGACCCACCACGAGTTCGGGTCGAGCGTGCCGGTGAGGTCGAACGCGACCCAGCTCTGGCCGGGCAGCACTCCCCCGTCCTGGAGATCGCCGAGACCGTAGGAGAGGACGCCGGCCGCGATGACGATCAGCACGAAAGCGGTGCGGCTGAAGAAAACGCCGAGGTTGAGTTTTACGGCGCGACGGTAGAGCAGCCAGCACAGCAGGATCGCGAGGCCGAGCCCGAGCGCCGCTCCGGTCAGCGGCGCGACCGTGGTGCCGGACGCTTTCACCGCCGTCCAGAGGAACAGCGTGGTCTCCAGGCCCTCGCGGCCGACCGCCAGGAACGCGGTGAGTGTCAGCGCGCCCGCACCGATCGCGACCGCGCGTTCGACTTCGCCGCGTAATTGCGCGGAAAGCCCCATCGCGGTCCGGCGCATCCAAAACACCATGCCGGTGACGAGAAATACCGCGAGCACGCTCAACGAGCCGCCGACGATCTGTTGGGCGCGCGAAGAAAGGACATCGGTGGAAAAGGTGAGAATCGTGGCGAAACTGCCCGCTACGGTCACCGCGCCCAGCACGCCCAGCCATACCGGGGCCGTGGACACCGGACCTTCCGCGCTTTCGTCCGGCCGGATCTTGCGCAGCGCGGCCAGCAGGATGCTCACCACGAGGCCTGCTTCCAGCCCTTCGCGCAAGCCGATCATCAGGTTCGGAACCGCGTCTGCCCACTGCACGCGGCTTACGATAGGCAAACCTAAATTATCGGTCGAGGGCGGGATGGGAAACGGTTCTTTTTCTCCCGGATAGTCCTTATTCGGCGGCGACGATCCGTTCGACCGCTTCCGTGATCAATTGTTCCCGTTCCGCCTCGGAAAACACGTCCGGCAACGTCAGCTGTTCGACGATCAGCCAGTTCAACGCGAGAATCAGCAGCTTGACCGCCGTGGCGTCGCCGGGCAGCCCGGACGCTTGGTGGTACGCGACATTCGCGTCGACATCGGCCCGGACGCGCTCCGTCAGCACCTTGCGCAACTCCGGCCGCCGGGCGGCCTCGAGCCGCAGCTCCAGCAACGCGAGATACCCCGTGCGGAACCCCGCGACCCGGCTGACCAGCTCCCGCATCAACTGGGCATACGACTCCCGGTCCCCGCGACCGGGCGGGATCGAGTCGTCGTCCGGCTGCAGCCGCTCGTACACCCGGGCGCCAGCCTGCGTGAGCAGCTCGTCCCGATTGGCGAAGTAGTTGGACGCGGTGCCCGCGGGCACGCCCGCCTCGCCGTCGACCGCCCGGAACGTCAGCCCGCGCGCCCCCTCGCGCGCCAGGACCTCGATCGCCGCGTCGACGAGCGCAGCCCGCCGCTGTTCGTTCCTCCGCACCATTTGACACCACTCCAGTTGTAGTTGTACGGTCCAAACCACTTCAACCATAGTACTACAGACGGAGTTATCAGATGCGAAAGCTCGTGTACTACATCGCGGTCACCCTCGACGGCCGCATCGCCGGCCCCGCGGGCGAGTTCGACTTCTTCCCCCAGGGCGACGCCCCGCAGACCGCCGCATATATGGGATTCATGAACTCGCTGTACCCGGAGACCGTCCCCACCGCGTTCCGCGCCGCTTTCGGCCTCGCGGACGCCCCGAAC
Source organism: Amycolatopsis sp. AA4 (assembly GCF_002796545.1). Taxonomy (GTDB): domain Bacteria; phylum Actinomycetota; class Actinomycetes; order Mycobacteriales; family Pseudonocardiaceae; genus Amycolatopsis. The sequence continues at coordinate 1,148,969 of NZ_CP024894.1, read as the reverse complement.
CGCCGGTTCGACACCGTCCTGATGGGCCGCGCGACCCACCAGCTCGATCCGAGCGTCCCCAGCCCATATGCGCACCTGCGGCAGTACGTCGTGTCGAGCACGCTGAAACCGGACCTCGACCCGGCGGTCACCGTCGTCCCCGGCGACCCGGTCGGCCTGGTGAGAGACCTGAAGAAGGAGGAAACGGAAAAGGACATCTGGCTATGCGGCGGCGGCACCCTGGCCGGGGCGCTGCTGCCGGAGATCGACGAGATCGTGCTGAAAAGCTATCCCGTGGTGGCGGGCGCAGGCATCCCGATGGTGGCGGGCGAGTTCGACCCGACGGTGTTTTCGGTGGCGGAACGAACGGCTTTTCCCAACGGGGTCACGGCTACCCGCCTGGTGCGCAACTAGCCGGGGTTTGTTTCGCCTTAGCGGGCGGGGTTCCCGCTCGTGCCGACCCGACGCGAATTGCGAGCGCGTGGCACGGAGGTTCGTGAGGGGAACCCTGACGGACTCTGATTCCCCTAGGGTTCCCCTCACGGACTTCGCACGAGCCCATCTCGGCCACGCGCACACCCGTCGCCCGGCCGGTTCACCAGAGAGGAACCCGCAGCGGCGGCGGGAAGCCGGGTCAGTTGAACTGATCCGGGTCCGGCCCGGTGCGCAGGCCGCGGTCGGAGGCGGCGATCGCGGCGAGGTCGTCGTCGGTCAGCGCGAAGTCGAAGACGTCCAGGTTCTGCCGGATCCGGGCGGGCGTCACGGACTTCGGGATCACGATGTTGCCCAGCTGCAGGTGCCAGCGCAGCACGACCTGCGCGGCCGATTTGCCCGTGCGCTCGGCGATTTCGGTGATCGCCGGGTCGGTCAGGACCGCGCCCTGGGCCAGCGGGCTCCACGCTTCCGTCGCGATGCCGTGCTCGGCGTGGAAGGCGCGCAGTTCCTTCTGCTGAAGACCCGGGTGCAGCTCGATCTGGTTGACCGCGGGCACGAGGTCGCTGGTGTCGAGCAGGCGACGCAGGTGCGCGGGCTGGAAGTTGGAGACGCCGGCGGCGCGGATCCGGCCGTCCTTGGCGAGGTGTTCCAGGGCGCGCCAGGTGTCGAGGTAGCGGTCGCGGGCGGGCGTCGGCCAGTGGATCAGGTACAGGTCGACGTAGTCGAGACCGAGTTTCGCGAGGCTGGCGTCGAAGGCGCGCAGGGTGGAGTCGTAACCCTGGTCTTCGTTCCACAGCTTGGTGGTGACGAAGAGTTCCTCGCGGGAGATCCCGGACTCGGCGATGGCGCGGCCGACGCCTGCTTCGTTGCCGTAGATCGCGGCGGTGTCGATGCTGCGGTAGCCCGCTTCGAGCGCGCTGGCCACCGCGGCGGTGGTCTCGTCGTCCGGGACCTGGAAGACGCCGAAGCCGAGCTGCGGAATTTCGACGCCGTTGTTCAGGCGGATCTTCATGGATGTTGCCTTTCTCAGTGCTGGACAAGGGGTTCGGCCACGGCGACGCGCGGCCGCCGCTCGAGCGCGGCCGACAAGACCGCGAGGCCGAGCGCGGAACCGGCGAGCGCGACCCCGACCCAGTTCGGTGCGGTGTAACCGAATCCGGCGGAAATCACGACGCCGCCGAGCCACGCGGACAGCGCGTTGCCGAGGTTGAACGCGCCGATGTTGACGACGGAGGCGAGCGTCGGCGCGCCGTGCGCCTGGTCGAGAACGCGCTTCTGCAGCGGCGGCACAGTGGCGAAGCCGAGCGCGCCGATCAGCAGAATCGTTGCCGCGGCGAGGACTTTGCTGTGCGCGGTGACGGTGAACAGCGCCAGTACGATCGCGAGGCCGCCGAGGCTGACGTAGAGCATCGGCATGAGCTTGCGGTCGGCGAACCGGCCGCCGGTCAGGTTGCCGAGGAACATGCCGACGCCGAACAGCACCAGCAGCCAGGTCACCGCGCCCGCCGAATACCCGGCGATCTCGGTCATCATCGGGGCGATGTAGGTGATCGCGGCGAAGACCCCGCCGAAACCGAGCACCGTCATGGCCATCGCGAGGATCACCTGGACGTTCCGGAACGCGGCCAGCTCCTTGCGCAGATGCGCCCCCTCGGGCCGCGGCAGGTCCGGCACCAGCTTCGCGACGCCGGCGAGCCCGACGACGCCGAGCGCCGCGACGACCCCGAACGTGACCCGCCAGCCGACCGCCTGCCCGACGAACGTCCCGAGCGGCACGCCGACGATGTTGGCGACCGTGAGGCCAGTGAACATGATCGCGATCGCCCCGGCCCGCTTGTCCGGCGCGACGAGCTCCGCCGCGACGACCGAGCCGATCCCGAAGAACGCCCCGTGCGCGAGCGACGCGACAATCCGCCCGGCGAGCATGACCCCGAAAACGGGCGCGACCGCCGAAAGCAGGTTCCCCGCGATGAACAGGCCCATGAGCAGCATGAGCATGGTCTTGCGATTGATCTTCGTCCCGAGAACGGTCATCACCGGGGCGCCCGCGACGACCCCGAGCGCGTAACCCGTCACCAGGAAACCGGCCGAGGGAATGGACACCCCGAAGTCGGCGGCGATCTCGGGGAGAAGACCCATGATCACGAATTCGGTGGTGCCGATCCCGAACGCCCCGATGGCCAGCGCTACCAGTGCTAGTGGCATGAGCCCGCGTCTCCTTGGTCTGCGTGTTGGTGCCTCTTGTCGGCTTCAGCAATAGTTGCATACGCGGCATGTTGTTGGCGCTTGTTGTTGATGGAGGTCACAGTTGCGGCCTGATTCGTCGGATGCCCAGGCGGGAGTGGTCGCGGGACCTCGGAGGAATTCAGCCGCAAGATGAGGTCGGCGGGCGGGGCGAGCACCGCAGCGGCCATCGCACCCCCGAGGGAGCCGACAATCGAGGCGAGCAAAGCCGCACCCTGCGCGAATCCCAGAGCTCCGGCGGGAGGCCGATCAACGGTTCAACCCTGCGTCACGCTCGGCGGCGATGTCGTTCCGGCGATCGGCTCAGTCCGCCAGCCGGTCGAGTGCTTGCTTCAACTGCGGGATCCACGCCTCGTGCTCGGGCTTCATCAGCACCGACCGCAAGATGGTGACCGTCTCGGCGTCGCGTTCGACATTCGGGTGCAGGGCGGCAAAAGCATCCGCGTCGACGCGCAATGTGGACAGATACAGCGGGTTTTCCTTGTCTGCCATGCCGTTCTGAAGAATCAGATTGGCAGCTTCGGTGATCTCGCTCATCCGTGTCCGTCGAGGCCAGTAGGTGACGATGTCCAAAGTGGGCTCCAGATGGAGCGCGAACCGGTCGGACTCCTTGAGCAGTCCGGCGAAATCGTTCGCCGCTCGACGGCAGGCGGACAGCAATCGGCCGAGGCCGCGGTCTCGTTGCAGCGGGAAGGCTTGCAGGGTAAGCCAAAGCGCTCCGGCGGCAGCGCCCGCGCGGGAGCATTCCAGGGAGATCTCCCCGAGGTGCAACTCGTCGGAAGTGAAATAAGTATAGGGAGAATCGTGTTTGTAGAACCGGCCGACTGCCGGGTCGGCGAACAACACCGCGCCGCATCCGTAGGGCTGGAGGCCGTGTTTGTGCGGGTCGACGACGACGGAATCGCACGAGCCGATCGCGCGATAGGCCGCGTATTCGTCCAGCAAGGCATAGAACCCGCCGTATGCGCCGTCGACGTGCAGGCGGACTCCGTACCGTTCCTTCAGCGCGAGGGCCTGCTGAATGTCGTCGACCGCGCCGAGTCCGGTGGTTCCCGGCGTCAGCACCACCGTGCCGACGCCGCCGCTGCGGATTTCAGCTTCGACCGCTGACATATCAACGCGACCGTCGGGAAGTGCTCGCACCGCGCGGGATTCCACGCCGAGCACCTGGCACATGCGGCCGTGCGTGTAGTGCGCGTCCCGCGAGTGGACGACCGCCTTGCCCGGGGCCAGTTCGCGGGCGACCCAGAGGGCTTCGAGGTTCGCGATGGTTCCGCTGGAGGTGAGATGGCCGAGCGACGGTTGCGCGAACCCGAACATCCGCGCCAGGTCCGCGATGACCTCGACCTCCATCGGCGAGGTGGCCTGCGACGCGTCGAGCGCGTGGTTGTTCGGGTTGACCACCATCGCGGCGAGGTAGGCGGCGACCGCGACCGGATGCGGCGGTTTGAGCATCTGGCCTGCGTAGCGGGGGTGGAAAAACGGGAAGGACGCGGCCATCCGGGTGGCGTAGGCGTCGAGCAGCGCGGGCAGGTCGACGTCCGGCTGGCTGGCCGGGGACGGCGGGAACGGACCCCATGTGCGTTCCCAGGCCTCGACGCCGCGGAGAGCCTGGTCGATCAGTTCGCGCCGGTCCATGCGTCACCCCGTCGGTCGCCGGTTCCTGCCTCCCAGGCACCCTACCGACTTGCGCGAAGTGGATTGGGCCTCTCACCTCGGCGCTCTAAGGTGTGACGAGTTTTCTTTCGCGCGGTGAGGAGCTCCCGATGACTGACGGCCCGACGTCCGAACCGGCTCCGCCGAGGGCGGGCGAATCGACCGAGGGAACACCGTCGGACGACGCGCAGGGCACGACGGCCGGTCTGCCGCCTTCCGGGTCCGCGCAGCAGGCTATGCCGCAGGCGTGGCCAACGCACCCAGGGCCACCGGCCGGGCAGCCGCAACCAGGGCCGGGTCAGCCGAACGTCCAGCAATACCCGGGCTACTCCCCCCTGCCCGCTCCGGCGAACGGCGTCTGGCTGGGCGTCGCGGCGCTGGTGCTCGGCATTCTCGGCTGCGTGGTCCCGCTGCTGCCGATCGACCTGAGCGGCGTCCGGGCTTACGTCGCGCTCCCGTTCGGGTTCGCCGGGCTGGCCTGCGGGCTCGTCGGCGTCATCGGACGGCGCACGGCCAAGCCGCTGTCCGGGGTGGGCCTCGGGGCGTCGGCGCTCGCGCTGGTGCTCGGCGTGATCATGCTCGGCAATCAAGTCGCGGGATGACGACCTGGCGTTCTGCCCTGAGCGGAACCGCTGTCGCCGCGGGCCCGGCGGATGCCAGGCTGGGCCTATGGCGGACATCCTTCCTTTCCACCAGCGCCGCGCCCCCGCCCGGGACGACGAGGCGGAACCCCTGTGGCGCGAGGTCCTCGGCCGCAGTCTCCGCTCCGCCCGGGAAAACCAGGGCGAGCGGCTCGTCGACGTTGCCGAGCGGGCCGGGATCTCGCCGCAGTACCTGTCCGAGATCGAGCGCGGCCGGAAGGAACCGTCGAGCGAGATGATCGCCGCGGTGACCGGCGCGCTCGGGGTCAACCTGACCGGCCTGCTGAGCGGAATCGTCGGCGACCTGCGGCGGATCAGCGTCGTCGGACCGAGGCCTGCGCGGCGTCCGGCCGGGCCGGTGCTGATGGCGGCTTGAGCCGAATCGCCAGCGACCGGGGACCGACCCGCGGCCAACGCCCCGCAAAGCCCGAACCGACCCGGGCGGCGGCACGCTCCGCGGGCGAGAACCCGAGCCGCTGACTCTCCAGCGACACCGCACGGCCGAACCGGTACCGGCGGCGGCCCAAGCCACTGCACAAGAACCGCCACCAGCAGGCCATCGACCAACCCATCACCCCGCCCGAACGAGGACCGAGGGGCCCGAACAGCGAAGCCGCGGGCCGGAACCCCGCCCCGGCCCGCGCCCCGCCTCACGGGCGAGCTTCGATCACCTGATCCGCCAGCCCGTACTCCACCGCCCCGGCCGCGTCGAAAACCCGGTCTCGGTCGGTGTCGTGGCGCAGCTCCGCGACGTCGTGGCCGGTGTGCCGGGACGTGATCTCCTCCAGTTGCGTCCGGACCCGGATCACCTCGTCCGCCTGCAGGATCAGGTCCGGGATCGTCCCGCGGCCCTGCGCGGCCGGCTGATGCAGCACCACGCGCGCGTGCGGCAGCACCGAGCGGCGGCCAGCGGCGCCGGCGGCGAGCAGCACCGCGCCTGTCGCCACCGCCTGGCCCACGCAGGTCGTCGCCACCGGGGCCTTGATGAAGCGCATCGTGTCGTACAGCGCCAGCATCGCCGCCGGGTCGCCGCCCTCGGAATTGATGTACAGGTTGATTTCCTGCTCCGGGTTGTCCGACTCCAGGAACAACAACTGTGCGATCAACGCGTTCGCGACGCCCGAGTCGATCGCCGTTCCCAGGTACACGATCCGTTCCGACAGCAAATGCGAGTAGACGTCCATGATCCGCTCGCCGCCGGGACTGCGGGTCACGACGTTCGGGATGGTGTAGGTGCTCATGCGCGTACCCCCAGGCCCATCGCGTGCGTGCGCACCGGCACGACCTGCTCCAGGCGGTCGACGATCTGGTCGATGAAGCCGTAGTCCTTCGCCTCCGCGGCGGTGTACCACCGGTCGTGCAGGGAATCGGCGAAAATGCGGTCGAACGGTTGTCCAGTGTCCTGCGCGGTGAGGCCCAGCACGGTGTCCCGCGTGTACCGCAGGTCGTCGGCCTGCACCTCGACCTCCACGGCCGAGCCGCCGATTCCCGCGGATCCCTGGTGCATCAGGATTCGCGCGTGCGGCAGGGCGAATCGCTTCCCGGGAGTGCCCGCGGACAGCAGGAACTGCCCGGCGCTGCAGGCCAGCCCGAGCGCGAGCGTCGACACGTCGCAGGGCACCAGCCGCATCACGTCGCGGATCGCGAGCATCGACGGGACCGAACCGCCGGGCGAGTGGATCCACAGCGCGATGTCCTTGACCGGGTCCTCGCCGGCCAGCGACAGCATCTGGGTCGCGAGGACCGTCCCGTTGTCGTCGTCGAGCACGCCGTCCAGTACGAGGACCCGCTGGCTCAGGAACCGTTCCCGAAGCCGCTGGTCGAACATCGGCGGAGTCGATTCGTTGGTCATGCCCCGACTGTGCCGCCGCGGGACCCGTCGCCGCCGCTTTCGCTGCCGACGGCAGATCTGCTGTGAGCAGCGCGGGAAGTCAGCCGGTTTTGCGGACCAGGTTCGTGTACCCGGCCAGTGCCAGCGTCGCCAGGCCCCACACCGCGACCTGCACGCCCCAGATCGCCGCCGTGAAAACCTGCCCGGGCACGCTCGCGGTGTCGAGGTCGCAGCGGCTCCGCAGACCGGTCGGCGCGATCGGCAACCCCCGGTCCAGTCCCAGGCCGATCAGCTCCACCGGCGAACACGCCGCTCCCGTCGCGACCCGTTCCGCCGCGTGGTGCCCGGGGCGGGTTTCCGTTGCCCCGGCCCACAATCCGAGCACGCCCGCGGCGACGAGTGCGAGCAGCAACGCCGCCGCCGTACGTCGCGCGCGGTAGCCGTATCCGGCCAGCGCACCCCAAAGCCAGTGGAACAGCCGCGACATCCGCCCGCCGAGCGCTTCCGGCGCGCGGCGGCGCAGGTCGTCCTGCTGTGCGATCAGAATGGCGCGCACGTTGCCGTCGTGGCCCGCGGTCCGTTCGACGGCCGCCAGCTTCTGGTAACCGGTGGCGTCGTAATACTCGGTGTGGCAGCGAAGCAGGTGCAGCCACCGCCGCCAGCCGAAGGCCGGATCGATGGCGGCGTAAGTGAATTCGTCCAGCCACACCAGTTCGGTGTGGGCGCATTCGGGGCTCGAGCTTCCGTCGGGACACACGAGGCCGTCCGGCAGGAACACCGTGGTGGCTTTGGCGTCGGAGAGCCCGAGCAGCCTGCCCTCCGGGGACGTGACGCGCGTGGTCGCGGAGAACTGGAGCTGCCCGCCGATCTGCGCGCCCTGCAAGCGCACCGCGCCGATCTCCCCGTTGCCGCTCAGCTTCGAGTCCCGGATCAGCACGCTGCGCCCGACGGTCAGGTTTTCCGCCTCGACGGCCGGGCCGCGGTCGTTGAAGACCGTGATGCTCTGGCATTCCAGCGGACCGCCGATGCGCGCGGCGTTGAGGCGGATCGCGCCGTCGGCCGAGGAGCCGGTGATCCGGGTTCCCTGGTGCAGGTACAGTCCGTTGCCCAGCTCCGCCGAACTCGCCTCGAGCGCGAACCCGGCCGGATTGGAGATCTCCGCGTCCCGGCACTGCAGATTCCCGCCGATGTGCGCGCCGATCAGCCGGATCGCCCCGTTCGGGCTGTTCCCGGTGATCCGCACGCCGTCGGAAAGGTGCAGGCCTCCCTCGATCCGCACCTGGGACGCGTCCAGACCCGGCAGGCGCCCGCCGATCAGGTACAGGTGCGGCAGCCGCGCCTGGCGCGCGAGCACCGGCTGGTCGAAGACGCAGGTGAACAGCATCAGCCCGGCGGTCGCGGTGGCGCCGTCGAGGTTCAGTTTTCCGGTGACGCGCGCCAGCTTCAGCATGATCCCGCGCGGGTCGAGTTCGCCGTGCCGGCCGAGGAGCAGGTCGCGCAGGACCTCCGCGCGCACGAGGTGGTCCGGGCTTTCGGTTTCGGCCAGCTCCGCGACGTCGATCTGGGCCGCGCCGAGCAGTTCGCCCTCGCGGGCCGACTCGACCAGACGGCGTTCGAAGTCGCTGAGATCGGTCACCCGGGGCGCTGTCACGCCCGAGATCATGCCGGGTCCGGGGCTCAGCCGCGACCGCGTCCGAGCTGGTCGGCGAGGTCCGCGAGGCCGTCGGCCCGCAGGTCGAACCGGTCGGCGGGGGCGGGCGGATCGCCGACCGGACGGCTGACGTACGCGGTCCGGAACCCGGCGTCTTGCGCCCCGCGCAGGTCCCAGGCGTGCGCGGCGACCATCAGCAGTCGCTCCGGCTCGCGGCCGGCGACGTCGACGGCGAGCCGGTAGACGTCCGGAGCCGGCTTGTAGGTGCGGGCGTTTTCGGCGGACAGCACGGTGTGCCAGCGCAGTCCGGCGTTCGCGCACAGGTCGAGCAGGACGGTCCGGCTCGCGTTGGACAGTCCGACCAGCGGGAATCGTTCGGCGAGGCGGGCGAGCCCGTCAATGGTGTCCGGCCACGGCGGCAGCTGCCGAGCCGCGAGCGCCAGCTCCGCGGCATCGCCGGCACCGACAGCGTCGGCGACGGCCTGCGCGGCTTCCCGGTCGATGACGTCACTCGCGACGTACGGCCGTTCCCCGGCGACAATGCGGCCCTGCTCCCGCTCGACGTGCTTCTGCCACACCGAAAGCAGGTCTTCGACCTCCGGGTCAGCGAGCGAGGGCGCGAATTTCCGGATCCCTGCCCGGATTCCGGCCGGTTCGTCGACAAGCGTGCCGAGCACGTCGAACACGAGCACCTCGATGTCCATGATCGCAACCTATCCGGACGCCTCGGACAGGGCAACCAGCGCCGTTCGCAGCCAGCGGCCGTATTCCGCCGCGGCCCAGCCCTTGACGCGCCGCAGATGCACCATCGTGTCCGCGCACAGCAGGGCGTCCGTGGTGCTCGCGAATTGCTCGATGTCCACAGTGGACGAAAGAAGGCCGTCCTGTGCCGCGCGGGACCAGAATTCCTTGCACAGCCGTGCTGTCTCCCGCCGCCCGGACTGCGCTGCCTCAGCGATTTCCGGCTCCGCTCCTTCAGCTTGTACCGCGACCTCCAGCAAAGCTCCGGCACGATCCGCGATTCCGACCGTGACGTCCGCGAGCGCGTTCAGCCGTTCCGCCAAAGTCGCGGCGGTCATCGCGTCCTGGGCTCGCGGCCGGTGCGCGACGTCGATCGGCTCCGCGTCCCCCACGAGCGCTTCGTCGATGACTCGTCGGAACAACGCCGCCTTGGTCCCGAAGCGGACGTACACCGTCCTCGGCGCGACTCCGGCCCGCCGCGCGACCTGCGTCAGCGCGGTGGCCGCGTAGCCGTGTTCCAGAAACAGCTCCCGCGCCGCGGCCACGACGAGCGCCTCGGTCCGCGCGATCCGGGCGGCCCCGAACTCCGCCCGGGCATCGGCCTTGACCTGGTCCTTCATCAGATGCATCCTAGCTGCATTGCAGTCGCACTGCAGCAGTGGAGGTCATCGATGATTCCCACCCTCGACGGAGTGCATCACCTGAAGCTGCCGGTGGCCGACCTCGACCGGTCGGCGGCCTGGTACGCCGACCGGCTCGGCTACGCGGTCGCCCTCGAATTCCGCCAGCACGGCCGCCGGACCGGCGTCACGATGACGCATCCGCGCGGCGGGCCGGACCTCGGACTCGTGCTCGACCCGGACCTCGCCCGCGCCGCGGCCGGATTCGACTACTTCTCCATCGGCGTCCCGGACCGGGCCGGCCTCACCGAACTCGCCGCCGACCTCACCCGCCGCGGTGAGCAGCACGCGGGCGTCCACTTCGCGACCCTCGGCTGGATCCTGCCCGGCCTGCACGATCCGGACGGGCACGAGGTCCGCTTCTACACCACCGAATCGCACACCACACTCGACCCGGAGAAGCCGCTGGTGGTCGACGACGCGATCGCGTCCGCGCGAGCCGCCGAACAGGTCTGGCTGAGCCAGCGTTAGTCCACTGTGGACGCTTTACGCAGCGCGAAGAACGCCGCGACCACCACCGCGAGCCCGATCACGTACGCGAGCACCAGCAATCCGACGCGGCCGCTGAAGTTGCCGCCCACCGGCGGAAGCACAATCGAAAACACGGCGACGAGCGTGATCACCACGGACCGCACGCGCCCAGCGGGCAGCGACGCGGCCAGCGGAACCACTGCCCACAGCAGATACCACGGTTGCACCACAGGCCCGAAAACCACGACCGCGCTCAGCATCAGCCCTAGCGAGCGGACCGCGTCGATCCGCCCGGTCCACTGCCGCTGCAGCACCACGACGATCGCGGCCGCGGTGAGCACGTATCCGATGATCTTGCCGACGCCGATCATCGTCTGCGTGAGGTGCGCGCCGAACAGCGAACCGACGCCGCCGACGAGAAAGCCGAACCAGTTCGTCGGCGCCATCCAGCTGTTGACCTCCCCCGAGGTCGTCAGCGCCGACACCCAGCTGAACCCGATCCCCGACGCGAGCGAAACCGCCGCCGACACTGCCGCGAAAACAACGACCATCGCGGCACCGGCGAGCAGGAATTCGCCGATCCGGCCGCGGCGGCGGGCCATCGCCGTTCCGACCGCGGCCAGCGCGACCAGCGCGGGCACCTTGACTTCCGCGCCGAGCGCGACGAGCAGCACCCCGCCCGCGAGCGGCCACCAGCGGATCCGATCGCCCAGCGCGTTCAGCGCGATCGCCACGCCCGCGACCATCAGGCCGACCATCAGCGAGTCGTTGTGCATCCCCGCGACCACGTGCCACAGAACGAGCGGGTTCAGCACGCCCAGCCACAACGCGACCCGCGGCGACGCTCCCGCCGCGGCGGCCAGCCGCGGCACCGCCCAGACGATCAGCACCAGCCCGGCCACCTCGACCAGCCGGTGCAGCGCGACGCCGACGATCGGGTTCCCGCCGGACACCTGCGCGATGACCCGCTCGACCACACCGAACAACGGCCCGTACGGCGACGGCGTCTCGCGCCAGTAAACGCTGACCCTGCCGACGATGTCGGACGCCGACCCGAGTGCTTGCTGCGGCCCGACGGCGTTGAGGTCAAACCCGTGCGCGGCCACCGCACCCTGCGCGAGATAGCTGAAGACGTCCCCGCTGAACAACGGCGGCACGACGAGCAACGGCCCGCACCACAACGCGAGCGTCCACTTAAGCCAGCGCGCGTCGGGAAGGTCGGAGGCGAGGACGCGTCCGCCGAGCAACGCCCACGCGAGCACTACGAGGCCGACGCCAGCGATCCCGCCCGCGAACGGCAGGACCCCGGACCTCCCGGCGGCCCCGGCGTACACCGCGACGGCCAGCAGCACCACGCCGCCGAAGCCGGTCCAGCGCAGGCTCGCCGCGGACGCGAAGCTGAAAAACCGCACGGGCCGCGAGAGCGTGACCGGCTGACTAGACATGCACCGATCGTAGTAGCCGCCTCCCGCACTGCCTCCGGCTATCCGTCCGTGAGGGGAACCCTGAGGGAATCAGATTCCCTCAGGGTTCCCCTCACAGACCTTCGCCCGCCATGGTCCACAAAGGACTCAGTTCTGGTCCCGGGTGAGCACACCGCAGGCGAACCGGGAACCCGCGTCGCCGGTCGCCTTGGTTTTCGCGTCCGGCACCGGTGCGTTGGGGTCGCCCCGGACGCTGTAGCGGTCGGCGGGAATGTTCGCGAAATTGTCGGACTTCGAGTGCACGATGATCGAGGTCCCGTCAGGACCGAACAACTGGTCCAGGGTGAAGGTGTCCAGCACGAACTTGAGGTACCCACGACCGTTCGACCGCACCTGGACCGGCGGCAGCTGCCCGATCGGCAGCCCGGTGTGCGGGTCCATCGGCATCAGATGCCCGCCCGCCGCGGTGAACGGGTTTTTCGGGTCGCCGACGGTGCAGTTTCCCTTTTCGTGAATGTGCATGCCGTGGAAACCGGGCGTGAAATTCCGTTTGAGGTACACCTCGACCCAAACGGCGTGCGAACGGCTGTCGGCGGTGAACCATGCGGAGCCGACCTCGTCGCCCTTGGCGTCTTTGAGCGTGGCGGAGGCGGAGTCGCCGTCGCGGTAGGCCGCCCCGGCAGGCTGCCGGTCCGTCTCCGGCGACTGCTGGCCGCTTTGGCTGCTGGCCGCCGGAGCCAAGCCCATGACCAGTGCGCAGGCACCCAACGCGCCTGCCACCAACTTCTTACTGCGCACGGTATCTCCCTGAGGGCACTGGTGATCTCTGACCGCTCCAGAATCGGGCCTCGCCTTCCCGGTGGCCAGGGGCCAGATGGAACTAACCGGGTCCTGCGCGCGGCGGAATGTCATCTTGCGCACTCTCTCCGGTCAGGAAGAATATTCGGCGATCAGCCGTTTCACCGTCTCGTACGCCGGTTTCGGAGAATAGTCGTCCCGCAGCAACCCGAACCGATTCTCCCTCGGACCGCTCGACAATCCGTCCCGCAGCCCGAAAATCTCGTACGTGTCCACCCCGGCCTCGGCCGCCAGCCCGAACACAGTGCGCGCCACGGATTCCATCACCTGGACCTGGCGCTCCTCCGAATTCTCCGGTCCGGTCGGCCAGCCGGTCTCGGTGATGTGAATCGGCACGCTCTCCGGAATCCCGATCGCTGAGGCGGATTCGCGATACGACCGCACGACATGAGTCACCGCGCCTGCCAACGCGTCGGCAGGCACTGGGCGGAAAACATCCGGAAAGAAGTCCAGGCCAAGGAAATCGACCCGCGCCAGCACCTCCGGGTCCACCGCCGCGCGCACCGCAGCCCAGAACGGATCGCCCGGCAACGCGACCGCGGCGTTGAACCCGATCGTCACGTCGACCCCGAGCCGCGTCCGCTCGTCCAGCGCCGCCGCGAGCCCGGCCCCGAGTGCTTCGTAGCAACCCGGACTGCCGCCGTCGAGCGGCGCGGCCACGTTGACCTCCTCGCAGACCTGCAGTTTCCCGCCGCCCAGTTCGGCGACCTCGCGCACCGCGGCGCGGACCGCGTCGGCGAACCCGTCCGGATCGGCCTCCGGACTGCCGTAGCCGAGGACGTAGTCGACCACCCGTCCGTCGCCGAGATACGGCACCGGGTCGGGCGGCGTCGGCTCGTGCGGACCCCGGTAGCTGCGATAGCACCGCACATAGAACCGTTCCGTGCCCTTCGCGAGGTCTCGCAACGCTTCCGCGGTCCGCTCGACGTCCTCCGGCGGCGCGTCGATGAAGGTTTCCAGCCGCACCAGATCCGCGCTGACCACGCCAGGCCACACGCCAAAGACGATCACGAGTCATCTCCTCCAGTAGTCGTATACGAGCACCGTACTCGTATACGACTAGCGTGCGCTACCCTGGTCCGGTGCCGACGAACGCCCTGGACAACCCGCTCGTGCTGCCGATGCTGGGCCTGCTCGTGGAAACCCCGCGCCACCAGTACGCGCTCCTGCGCGAACTCCGCACGCGCTATCCGTTCCTGAACCCGAAAACGTCGACCGTGTACACGCTGGTCGGCACGCTGACCCGCAAGGGCCTCGTCGAACCGGACGGCGACGGCGACCCGCAGCCGGTGCGGCTGACCGAAGCGGGCCTCGCCGATTTCCGCGAACGGATCGAACGGCAGCTGCGCGACGCCGACCCGAACCTCGACTCCCGGTTCCTGATCGCGCTGGCCTACCTCGGCGCGCTGCCGCCTTCCCGCGCGGTGACCCTGCTGCGCGACCGGGCAGAGCGGGTCGGCGAGCAGCACCGTGAGCTGGCGAAGACGCTCGACAACGCCGATTTGCCGGAAATGCAGATGATCGAGGTGCATTTCCTGGTTTCGCGACTCCGGCACGACGCCGGATGGCTCGCCCGCACCGCGGACCGGATCGAGAACGGAGACCTCGTCCCGCCCCGGTGAGCACAGCTTTCATCGTGATTTCATCGCCGTCCCTTACCGTGCGCGAGTGCCCGGCGGAAGCCGGCCGGGCAGAGGCGAAGGTGGGGGTATGACCGGCGAATCCGGATCAGTGGTCGACGCCGCGTCGGCCGGGGTGGAAAACCTGGCGGACTCGGCGCTCGCGGGACTCGACAAGGCGGGGCCGGTCGGCGACCTGGCCAAACCAGTGGTGTCCGCGCTGCGCAACGTGTGGGAGGGCTACTTCGGGGCCCCGATCCCGCCCGGCGGCACCAACTGGAACGCCTACACGCACCAGCAGCTGTACCAGATGCTGTGGGAGAAGGCCGACGTCGGCGACGTCAGCACGGTCGCGGCGGAATGGCAGCGGCACGGCTCGGAAATGCGCGCGCACGCCGATTCGCTCAAGGAGCAGCAGGGGACGCTGCACGAGAACTGGCGAGGACACGCCGCCGAACGCGCGTCCGGACGGCTGGGTTCGCTCGGCGAGCGCGCGTCCGGGATCGGCGACCGCGCCGGGACCGTCGGCGGCGCGGCCCAGAACGCGGGCGATTCGCTCGCCGTCGCGCGCAACACCATGCCGAAGCCGCCGGGCGACCCGACTGGGGGCGCAGTCGCCGCGGCGGCGGCCGGAGCGGGTGCGGGCGCGGTCATCGGCGGGATCCTCGGGGCCGGCGCGGGCGGGATCGGCGCCGGCCCGGGTGCGTTGATGGGCGCCGCGATCGGCGCGGTCGCGGGCGGCGGGGCGAGCCTGTTCGCCGCGAATGTCCAGGCGGCCGAACAGAAAGCCGAAGCGGTGCACGTGATGCAGCGCTACGAAGCCAGCTTGCACAAGAGTTCGCGCGCGATCAATCCGCCGCCCGCCGGGGCGACCACCGCGGATTCCTACGGCGCGGACGAGTCGACCAGTGCGTCGAGCTACGTCGGCCCGCTCGGCGGAGCAGGCGCCGGGGTCGGCGCGGGCAGCGGCATGCCGTGGGGCGCGCTGACCACCGCGGCCCCGGTCGAATCCGGGCTGACCGCCGGACTTCGCTCCGCGCTCGGCATGGAGGGCGCGCTGCTCGCCCGCAACGCCGCGATGGCGGAGATGGCCGCCGCCCGCGCGGCCAGCGGCAACGGCATGATGCCCGGCCGCGGCGCGGGCGCGTCGCAGGAGGAGGAAGAGGAGCACAAGAACAAGATGCCGGTGCTCGACCAGCCGCTCCTGCACCCCGAAGACAAGACCATCAGCCCGGTGATCGGGCTGTGACGGACAGGAGCATTCGATGACCGGCCACGAGGTCGTCCCGCACGCACTGGACCGGCAGGTCGCCGCGCTGGGCAAGCTCGGCGAGCAGACCGGGGAACTCGTCGGCTCGGCGGGACGGCTCGCCGACCGGCTCCCGCAGCTCGGCACCGCGCCGCCCGCGCTGCACCTGGCGCAGCGGCTGCGCGAGGCCGCCGGGCACGCCGGGCTCACCGGCGAACTGGGCGCGGCGGACACCGAGCTGACTGGGTTCCACGAGGCGCTGCGCGCCGGGATCCGGCGGTACCAGGAGCACGAATCCGGGGTGCGGGAAGCGTTCCAGCGGCTCGAACGGCAAGCCGAATGACCGCCACGCTGCCGCGGACCGGTGACGAGACCGTCCACATCGGACTCGTCGAGGCCGACCTGCTGGCCGCGCACGCCGGGGCGAGCTGGCCGTTTCCGTTGCGGGTGCCGTCTTACGGCCGGATCGAGGGCGAACGCGAGATCCTCTTCGCCACCGCCGGGCACGCGCTGCGGGCGCGCGGCCTCGCGGATGAATCCGGGCCGGACGGCCTGGCCGCGGAAGCCGTGACCGCGCTGCGCGAACGCCGCGGCGTCGTCGATTTGGTGGTGGCGGACGCCGAGGGGGCGACCGCCGTCACCGCGCTCGTCTACCGGTCCTCGGCGCTGATCTGCCGTCAGCGGTTCGAAGCCGACACGCTGTCGGTGCGCCGGGTGGACGAAACCGCGCTGGTGGATGCCGTGCTCGCGGAGATTCCGCAGGCGGAGGCGGCCCGGACGATGCCGGTCACGCTGCCCGAGCACGCGGTCAAACAGGCGATGGCGCTGACCGACGACGAGGACGACGTCTCCCGGGCGCACCGGCTGCGCGACCTCGTCCGCGCCAGCGGCGGCGACCCGGCCGCGCTGGACAGCCTCGTCGGCCTGGTCGTCCCGCTGACCGGCCGCGGCCAGCTCGGCGCGACCCGCGACGGGCGCACCCGGGAGGGCCGCGAACTGTCCTGGATGGACGGTCCGCGCGGCCGCGTCCGGATCAACCCCGCGCGCGACGGCTGGCTCAGCGTGAACTCGCTGCGCCCGGCCGACCTGCGCTTCGCCCTCGGCGAGCTGGCCACCGCCGCGCGGCGGCCGCGATGACCGCACCGAAAACGACCGGAGGACCTTCCGTGCCGATCCAAGACTCGGCGGCCTGGCTCGCCGACTACCAGAAAAACCTGTCCCGGCTGCGGGCCAACGCCGAGGCCGCCAGCGCGAGCCTGTCCCGCGTCGGCGGCCGGGCCGCGTCCCCGCGCGGCGAGGTCGAAGTGCAGGTGGGCCCGAGCGGGGCGCTGACCGACCTCCGGCTGAGCCCCGCCGCCCGCGCTCTGGAAGCCGACGCGCTCGCCCGGCTCATCCTGGCGACCGTGCACGACGCGCACCGCCAGGCCGGCGCGCGGGTCGTGGACATCATGACCGACTACGTCGGCGACGGTCCGGCACTGCAGCTCGTCCGCGACCACCTGCCGGTCGAGGCCGCTCCCGCCGCGCCGCGCCAGGAGGACGACTACTTCGCGAACCCGGGGATCATCTCGTGACCGCCGGCTTCGAGGTCGACCCCGCGCAACTGCGCCGGCACGCGGCCACCGTCGGCGACCTGGCCGACCGGCTCGGCAATGTCGCCCGCAGCGCCCCGTCCGGACTCGGCGACCAGGCGCTCGGCGTCTTCGTGCAGTTCCTCACCGCGGGCCTGCAGTCGGCGGTCGGCAAGACCAACGACGCCGTCTCGCATGCTTCGTCCACTGTGGACAAAGTGAGCACGAACCTCGCGCGGGCCGCGGAAAGCTACGAGCGCCGAGACCAGGGCAACGCGGCTTCGCTGCCCGGGAAGGACCTGCCGTGACCGATTCCGGCCAGCTGCTGGCGGACCTGAAAACCACCACTCAGGCGGTGGAAAACCACGACTGGGTGTCCGCCGGACTCGGCGGCGCGACCACCGCGCTCGACCTGCTCGGCGCGTCGCAGGACCCGCTCGCCGCGCTGACGTCCGCCGGGTTCGGGATGATCACCGGACTGGTGCGGTTCCTGGAAGAACCGCTGAAACAGTTGCAGGGCAACCCGGATTCGGTGTCGTCGCACTCGCAGGGCATGGAAAGCGGCGGCCAGCAGGTATCGTCCGTCGCGGAGGACTATCGGCAGTCGGCGGGCCCGGAAACGTCGGGGTGGAGCGGTTCTTCGGCTTCCAGCTACCGCGACAACAGCTCGCAGCACGCGGACTGCGTCGAGGCGGTCGGCCAGGCAGGCATCGCGATGGCCAAGGCAGCTACCGGGGCGGGGAAGGTGGTCGCGAAGGCACAGCAGGAGGTCGGCGGGCTCATTTCGGAGGCTGTCGGGCAGATTATCCAGCTGATGACTCAGGCGTTCGCCGCGGCGCAGGCGACTTTCGGCGCCAGCGTCGCGGCGGCGATCCCGCAGGCGGTGGCCATCGCTACTCAGTACGGCGGGCAGATCGCGCAGAAGCTCGGGGTTTTGCTTTCGGATTCGGAGAATCTGCTGCAGCTGATCACCTCGGTGACCCAGGGGTTGGAGGCGGCTACGCAGCTGATGACCAAGCTGAGTGCGGCTTCGAAGGCCAGCTCCGGGGAGTCGAGTTCGGGGGCTGGTGCGGATTCTTCGTATTCGCCGTACGGGAGTTCGGCGGAGTCGCGGTATCCGGCGGATTCGGAGTATGCGGATGACACGGATTCGCGTTACCCGGGCCAGCACCGCCCGCGAACTCCGGTCAGCTCGGCCCAGCAGAGCTGACGAGTTCAACCTCAAAGCCGTCTTCGTTGTGCAAGTACGCGGCATAGTGCTCCGCGCCGCCCGCATGGGGATGTTTCTCCGGAAACATCAGCTGCCACCCGTGCCGGGCGGCGTCGGCGGCCAACCGCTCGACCGTCGCGGCGTCCCGGACATGGAAGGCCAGGTGGTTCAGCCCCGGCCGACAGCGGTCGTGCCGATCCGCGGTCAGCGCCGGGGATTGCTCGACCACGAGATACGTCGGCCCGAGCCGCCAGCTGCGCCCGGCGTCCCGCTCCTGGAACTGCTGATATCCCAGCTCTTCCAGCAGCCATCCCAGCGACGCGACCGCGCGGCCCAGGTCCGGCACCCACAGCTCGACGTGGTGCAGGGTCCCCTGCTCACTCAAGCGGAACCCCCCTCCAAACTCAGCACCACCCGCAGCTCCCGGTCCAACTCCGCCCCCGGCTCCACATCCAGATCCGCCCGCAGCCGCTCCCGCATGCGCCGGTGTACCGCCAACGCGTCCGCCCGGCGGCCGCCGCCATGGAGTGCTCGCATCAGCAACACCGCCAGCGGTTCCCGGTGCGGATGGACCGCCAGCAGTGCCGACAACTCGTGCACCACGTCGTCCGTCCGGCCCAGTTTCAGCTGCAGCACGGCCTTTTCCTGCACCAACGTCAGCCGCCGTTCGGTCAGGCGTACTCGTTCACCCTCGACGAACGGGCCGGGCAAGCCGGCCAGCGGTTCGCCGTGGAACAGGGCCAGCGCGCCGTCGTAAGCGTCGACCGCGGCGGCTGGGTCACCGGTGCGGGTAGCAGTCGTGGCTTCCGCGATCCGGTCGGTCAGCTCGGTGACGTCCAGTCTCGCTCGTTCTCCGGCGAAGCGGTATCCGCCGCGGTCGCTGCCGATGACCGAGTCTTCCGTTCGTTCGCCCGCGCCACGAAGGCATTTCCGTAGCCGGTGCACGTAGACCGGCACCACGCGGCCGCCGGTTCCGGGCGGTTCCAGCCCCCACACGCCGTCGAGCAACTCCCCAGGGCTGACCGTCTCGCCGGGGCGCAGGACCAGCGCCGCCAGAAGCGCCTGCTGCCGCACCGGGCCCAGGTCCAGCAGGTTCGGCCCCCGCCAAGCCTGCAACGGGCCGAGCACGCTGAACCGCAACGAGTCCGGGCCGACCGGGGACGGGGCCGCGCCGGGGGCGACCAGGCCGTGGTCGAAGGCGTAGACGATCGCCGCCGCCCGGTCGCGCAGGCGGAGTTTCGCGCATACCCGCTCGTAGTGCGCCTCGACCGTGGTCGTGGAAATCCCCAGCGTTCCGGCGATTTCCGCGTCCGTCAAACCCCGGGCCACCGCCGTCAGCACGTCCGACTCGCGCGGCGTCAGCACTCCGGCCGGCATCACCGAGCGAGCGGAAGCCGCCTCGCGGTAGGTCGTCAGCACGCGTCCGGTGACCGCCGGGTCGAGCCACGCCTCGCCCATCGCGACCGCTCGCACCGCGCGGATCAGGTCCTCCGCGGGAGAATCCTTCAGCACATACCCGACCGCGCCCGCGCGCAGCACTCCGGCGAGCAGCTCGTCGTCGTCGAACGTGGTCAGCGCGAGCACCGGCGGGCGCGGGCCGGACGCGCGCAGCCGTCGCGTCGCTTCGATGCCGTCGACGCGTTTCATCCGCAGGTCCATCACCACGACGTCGACCTCGCCCGCCGCTTCGAGCGCGGCCGGGACCTCGTCGCCGTCCGAACACTCCCCCACCACCACGAACCCGTCGCGGCGACGCAGGATCAACCGCAGCCCGGACCGCACCAGCTCCTGGTCGTCGACGAGCAATACCCGCGTTTCCCCGGAGGCAGCGGTCACGACGCGGCCCCACGCGCCAACGGCGCCGTCACGTCGACTACCCATTCGCCGCCCTCCGGCCCGGCGGTCAGCCGCGCACCGAGCTGATCCGCCCGCGCCGTCATGCCCGCCAACCCCGAACCGCCCGGGTTGCGCGCCGCACCGTTGCGTCCATTGCGGACAGTCAACCGCGCGTTCGAACCATCGATCTCCAGTCGTACCAAAGCATTCTCCCCCGGGGCATGTTTGACCACGTTCGCCAGCGACTCCTGGACGATCCGGTAGAGCCCCAGCCCCACCGTGGCGTCGACCGCGGTCACGTCGCCCTCCAGCTCGTAGTCCGCGACCAGCCCGGCCGCGCACGTCTCCGTCACCAGGTCCGCGATGTCGCCCGCACCGGGCAACGCCCGCGTCCCCGCGGACTCCTGTGCGAGCAATCCAACCGTGCGGCGGATATCGGCCATCGCCGCCCGCCCGATCCGCTCCGCCTCCGTGAGCGCCGCGACGGCTTCGTCGATGTCGCGATCCGTGCGCAACCCGTGCCGCGCGCCCGTGACGTGCAGCAACGTGATGCTCAGCGAATGCGCGACGACGTCGTGCACCTCGCGCGCGATCCGCTGCCGCTCGCCGAGCCGCGCCTGTTCGCGCACGGCTTCCTGCTTGCCGCGCTCGGCGTCCAGCGCGCGCACGTACCAGCGCAGCATGAACCCGGCGGCCATCCCGACCAGCACCGCGAGCAGGTACACCGGGAAACCGACCAGCCCGACGGTCGCCGCGGCCGCCCCGAGCACCGCGATCGACCCGCCGGTCGACGCGAACGCGACCCGCGGCGACGCGATGGACCCCAGCTCGCCGGCGAGCACGATCAACGGCATCGGCGCGAAGTCCGGCACCACCGGATACGCCAGCAGCAGCCCGACCCCGGCGAGCACCCCGAGCGCCTTCAGCCACGACGGCGCGAGCCGCCCGGTGGTCATCCACAGCAGCGTCGACGACGTGGCCAGCAGAAACCCGGCGATCGCCACCGGCAGCGCGGGCCCGGCCCGCTGCCCGACCGCGACGACCAGGCCGCTCACCGAAAAGGCGGTCGTCCCCAGCGGAACCCACCAGGGCAGCGTCAGGCCGGACCGGGCCAAGCCGTCGGCGAGCCTGCCCCGCAGCCGGTCCTTCGCGGTATCCCACACGAGGTCCAGCCTAGAAAACCGCGTCGGCGGGCGCCTGGGGTATCAGCGATACGATGCCGCGTGCGCTTCGCTCGGCTCTTTCTCCTGCTGGCCCTGCTGCCCCTCGCCGCGTGCTCGACCGGGAAGGACGCGGTCAGCCGGTCGGACACCTTCGAATTCGTCTCGCCGGGCGGGCAGACGACCATCCACTACCCGCTGCCGCAGCGCAAAAAGGTCGCGAACCTCAAGGGCCAGAGCCTGCGCGAGCCCGGCAAGGACCTCGCGCTGGCCGACTACTCCGGCGAAGTCGTCCTGCTCAACCTCTGGGGAGCCTGGTGCGGGCCGTGCCGCGCCGAAGCGCGCACCCTGCAGGCCATCGCCGACTCCGGCCGGGCCCGCGGGATCCGGGTGCTCGGCATCAACGTCCGCGACAACCCGAAGTACGCCGCCGACTTCGTCAAGGACCTCGGGCTCGGCTACGAATCGATCTTCGACCCGTCCGGCCGGGTCGCCCTGCAACTGCGCGGCCTGCCGCTGAGCGCGGTGCCGATCTCGCTGATCGTGGACAAGCAGCAGCGGGTCGCGGCCGTCTACCTCGGCGCGGTGCTGCGGACCGACGTCCAGCCCGCCCTCGACCGCGTGCTCGCCGAGTAGACCGGCCGAGGTCCAGACCGTTCGGGCGGCGAGCGCCTACCATGAGCGGATGACCGCGAGTGGGTACAACCGCCGGGAACGTCCCGCCAAGCCCGCGCTGAGCCGCGAAGGCATCGTCGCGGCCGCTCTCGACGTCGTGCGCCGCGAAGGGGCCGAACGCGTCACCATGCGGCGGCTCGCGAAGGAACTGGACACCGGCCCGGCCTCGCTCTACGTCTACGTCCGCGACACCGACGAACTCCACGCCGCGGTGCTCGACGAACTCCTCGGCGAAGTCCCCACCACCGCGGGCGCCGCCGAAGGAGACTGGCGGAGTCGCTTGTGGACAGTCGTGTCCACCTACCGCGACGTCCTCTACGCCCACCCCGGGCTCGCCCGCGTCGCGCTCGTGACCCCGTTGAACGGGCCGAACTACCTCGCCATCGTCGACACCGTGCTCGGCCTGCTCGCCGAAGCCGAGGTGCCGTCCGGACCGGCCGCGTGGACGGTCGACCTCCTGCTGCTCGTCGCCACCGCCAGCGCGGTCGAGCACAGCACCCGCAAGGACCGCCCGGACGCGGAACGACAGCACGACGTGCTCGCCGAAACTGTCCGCGGCCTTTCGCCCGAAACGCATCCGAACATCGCCGCGGCGAGCGAAAACCTGTTCTCCGGCAACGCGGACACACGTTCCCGATGGGCGATCGACGCGCTGCTCAACGGCGCGCGCACGACCCCGCTGCCCGACTGAGGTTTTCTCCGCGGCGCGTGGCGCGGTTGGCGGGCACCCGCCGCGGAGGGAGTCTGTCCCAGCCAGGCACCGCATCGCCGGGCGGGTTCGCCGCAGAGTGTCCCCCGCGCAACGCGCGCTTCTCTCCGGGAAAAGTCGGCGAAGGCGAAAAACTTCGCTGAATGGTTCAAACCATTGGCCGCGCAACGGTTTCTCCAGTGTCCATCATGGACCACTACGCCGGAATAGCGGCGATAACGGGCGCAATGTCCGCTTGATCGATCAGCTTCAATTCGGCAGTTGATGCGGTCCCTCCTTTCGTAGGTTCCCGGGAAATTTTCGCCGATCTATCTTTGCCGTGGTCGGATCCACCTCCCCCACCCTTTCCGATTTCTTATTCTGCATGTCCAAAGGAGTACGCAGGATGCAGATCAGAAAAACGTCCGCACTCGTTTCCCTGCTCGCCGCCGCCGGAATGGCCGCGGCGCTGGGCGCGACCCCGGCTTCCGCTGCCGCCGCCCAGCACCACCCGCACCACCTCAAGCACGGGCTCGGCCTGAACGTCGCCGGGCTGAAGGCCGCCCAGTCGAGGATGCACGCCCACGCGAACTCCGCGCTCCCCGTGCACCCCCTCGCCACCGCGGAGCTGCCGTCCAGCGGCGACCTCACCCAGTACGCCAACGCCCCCGGCGACCAGGGCCAGGTCGGTTCGTGCGTCACCTGGGCCACCGGCTACACCGGTTACGGCGTGCTGATGAACGAGCAGGGCATCGGCGGCGGCCCGATGGCCCCGATGTTCATTTACTCCCAGATCGCCAAGGGCAACGACCAGGGCACCTGGGCGAGCGTCGCGCTGCCGATGGAACAGCAGCAGGGCATCGACACCAAATCCGACTACTGGCAGGGCGATTTCGACTACACGACCCAGCCGGACGACAACGAAAAAGCGAATGCCGCGCACTACAAGCTGTCCGGCTACACGCAATTGTCCACGAGCGGCGACGCGGCGCGGTCCGACATCGAGAACGCCATTTCCCAGGGCGAGCCGGTCGCGATCGGGTTCAACGCGCACCAGAGCTTCATGAACCTGGACGCCGCGTCCGCGAGCGACTACTCGTACCTGCCCGGCGATTCGAGCAGCGACCCGGTCGTCGGCGGGCACGAGGTGACCATCGTGGCCTACAACGACCAGGGCGTGAAGATCGAGAACAGCTGGGGCTCCGGCTGGGGCGACGGCGGTTTCGTCACCGTGCCGTGGGCGTTCTTCAACACCGGCGACGTCGACGAGGTCAACGCGATGGGCAAGCTCGTCCAGGGCTGACGCCGGAACGCTGACCCCCGAGCACTGACCCCGGAAACGGCGAAGGGCTCCTCGCGGGATTTCCCGCGAGGAGCCCTTTTGCCCGATCAGCCGATCAGCGGATCAGGAACCTCAGACCAGGTCGTACCGGTCGTTGTTCATGACCTTGTGCCACGCGGCGACGAAGTCGCGGACGAACTTCTCCTTGGCGTCGTCGCTGCCGTACACCTCGGCGACGGCGCGCAGTTCGGAGTTCGAACCGAACACCAGGTCGTTGCGGGTGCCGGTCCACTTGACCTCGCCGGTGGCCAGGTCGCGGCCCTCGAAGGACTCCGCGTTCGGGCCCTCGCCGTCGGCCGGCTTCCACTCGGTGCCCATGTCGAGCAGGTTGACGAAGAAGTCGTTCGTCAGCGTGCCCGGCCGGTCGGTGAACACGCCCTGGGACGAGTTCTGGTAGTTCGCGCCCAGCACGCGCAGGCCGCCGACCAGCACGGTCATCTCCGGCGCGCTCAGGTTGAGCAGGTTCGCCTTGTCCACCAGCAGGTACTCCGACGGCAGCGCGTTGGCCTTGCCGCGGTAGTTGCGGAACCCGTCGGCCTTCGGCTCGAGCGGCGCGAACGACTCGACGTCGGTCTGCTCCTGCGAAGCGTCGGTGCGGCCCGGCGTGAACGGAACGGTGAGGTCGACGCCGCCGTCCTTCGCCGCCTTCTCCACGCCCGCCGCGCCGGCCAGCACGATCAGGTCGGCGAGCGAGATCTTCTTGCCGCCGGTCTGCGCGCTGTTGAACGCTTCCTGGACGCCCTCGAGCGTGCGCAGCACCTGAGCCAGCTCGTCCGGCTCGTTGACCTCCCAGCCGCGCTGCGGCTCGAGGCGGATGCGGGCGCCGTTCGCGCCGCCGCGCTTGTCGCTGTGCCGGTAGGTCGAGGCCGACGCCCACGCGGTGGACACCAGCTGCGCGACCGACAGGCCGGACTCGAGGATCTTCGCCTTGAGGGCCGCGACGTCCGCGTCGTCGACCAGCTCGTGGTCGACGGCCGGGACCGGGTCCTGCCAGATCAGCTCTTCCTGCGGCACCAGCGGGCCGAGGTAGCGCTGGATCGGGCCCATGTCGCGGTGGGTGAGCTTGAACCAGGCGCGGGCGAAGGCGTCCGCGAACTGGTCCGGGTTCTCGTAGAACCGGCGCGAGATCGGCTCGTAGATCGGGTCGAAGCGCAGCGCCAGGTCGGTGGTCAGCATGCTCGGCGCCCGGTTGAGGTCACCGGTCTCCGGGTCCGGCACGGTGTTCGCGGCCGCGTTGTTCTTCGGCTTCCACTGGTGCGCGCCCGCCGGGCTCTTGGTCAGCTCCCACTCGTACGTGAAGAGGTTGTGGAAGAACCAGTTGCTCCACTTCGTGGGAGTGGGGGTCCAGGTGACCTCCAGCCCGCTCGTGATCGCGTCGCGGCCCTTGCCGCTGCCGAAGCTGTTCTTCCAGCCGAGGCCCATCTGCTCGATCGAGGCGCCTTCCGGCTCCGGGCCCACGTGCACGTCCGCGTCGGCCGCGCCGTGCGTCTTGCCGAAGGTGTGCCCGCCCGCGATCAGCGCGACGGTCTCCTCGTCGTTCATCGCCATCCGGCCGAACGTCTCGCGGATGTCGCGCGCCGCGGCGATCGGGTCCGGGTTGCCGTTCGGGCCTTCCGGGTTCACGTAGATGAGCCCCATCTGGACCGCGGCCAGCGGGTTCTCCAGCTCGCGGTCGCCCTTGTACCGCTCGTCGCCGAGCCAGGTGCGCTCCGGGCCCCAGTACACGTCCTCGTCCGGCTCCCACACGTCGGCGCGGCCGCCGGCGAAGCCGAAGGTCTTGAAGCCCATCGTCTCGAGCGCGCGGTTGCCGGCGAAGATCATCAGGTCGGCCCACGAGATCTTCTTGCCGTACTTCTTCTTGACCGGCCACAGCAGACGGCGCGCCTTGTCGAGGTTCCCGTTGTCCGGCCAGCTGTTCAGCGGCGCGAACCGCTGCTGCCCGGCACCGGCCCCGCCGCGGCCGTCGTCGATCCGGTAGGTGCCGGCGCTGTGCCAGGCCATCCGGATGAACAGCGGGCCGTAGTTGCCGAAGTCGGCGGGCCACCACTCCTGGGAGTCGGTGAGCACCGCGTCGACGTCGCGGGCCAGCTCGTCGAGGTCGAGGCTCTGGAATTCCTTGGCGTAGTCGAAGCCGTCGTCCATCGGGTCCGCGACGGCGGGATGCTTCCGGAGGATCTTCAGGTTGAGCTGGTTCGGCCACCAGTCACGGCTGCTGCCGCCCTCGGTCGGGTGCGCGAAGCGGCCCGTGTGGACCGGGCACCCGCCAGCGGTCTCCTCATTCATCTCGCCGACTTCGGCGTTCGGGGTGTCAGACACGGGAATCCTTCCGGAACTCAGAATCAGTTTGCTGCCGTCGAACAGGCGGGGCATCGGCCCCAGTAGACGACCTCGGCCTCGTCGATGACGAAACCGTGTGCTTCGGAAGCGGTCAGGCAAGGTGCTTCCCCGACCGCGCAGTCGACGTCCTCGATGGCACCGCACGAGCGGCACACGACGTGGTGGTGGTTGTCCCCTACCCGGGCCTCGTACCGCGCGACCGAACCGGGCGGCTGGATGCGCCGCAGCAGGCCCGCCTCGGTCAGAGCGCGCAGCACGTCGTACACGGCCTGGTGGGACACCTCGCCGAGATCCGCGCGCACCATGCCGATGACGGATTCGGTGTCCGCGTGCGCGTTGGCGTGCACCGCGGAGAGCACGGCCAGCCGAGGGCGCGTGATCCGCAACTGCACTCCGCGCAGCAGCTGCTCGAAGTCCGTGGTCGTCGGCATGCCCCGGAGTCTGCCCCATTTTCTGGAATGAATCAAGAATCTGTCACCCACTCCGGTTGTCCTCCTCCTGGCGGTCGCTTGACAGTCCGGAAGGTCTACGGTGAGTAGACCAACGAGACGTCCGACACATCCCGAGGTGACGCCAGAAATGACCGAGGCCGTCGAATCGCCCAGTTCGCATCCGGTAGGGGTCGACATCACGCGAGCGAGCATTGCCCGGGTGTACGACGCCGCATTGAACGGCACGAACAACTACGAGATCGACCGCAGGGTGCTCGAGCAGGTCCGGACCGTGGCCCCGCAGGTCAACGACCTGGCCTGGGCCAACCGCAACTTCCTCATCCGGGCCTGCCGCTTCCTCGCCACCCAGGGCCGGATCACCCAGTACCTCGACTGCGGCTCCGGCCTGCCCACCGCGGAGAACACGCACCAGGTCGTCCAGCGGATCATCCCGGAAGCCCGCGTGCTGTACGTGGACAACGACCCGGTGGTGCTCGCGCACGGGCGCGCGCTGCTCGAAGAGAACGAAAACACCCGCTTCGTCGAGGCGGACATCTTCAAGCCCCAGCAGATCCTGGAGAACGAGACCGCGCGCGAGTTCCTCGACTGGACCAAGCCGATCGCGTTGCTGCACAACGGAACCCTGCACCACTACCTCGGCGACGACTACGCGGAGATGATGCAGACCTATGTGGACGCGCTGCCGTCCGGGTCGTTCGTGGTGATCGCGCACTTCCTCGACCCGCAGACGCCCGAGCACAGCGAGATCGCGCGGAAGATGGAGGACAAGTTCACGCACAGCCCGATGGGCAGCGGCGTCTTCCGGACGCACGCCGAGATCGCGCGGATGTTCGGCGGCACCGAACTGGTCGAGCCCGGCCTGGTGCTGTGCGACGACTGGTGGCCGGACGGCCCGCGGTACCAGCCGCTGAACCCGGTCCAGGAGTGCATCGCGGGCGGGGTCGGCCGGAAGGCCTGACGCTCGCTCGCCCGGCCTCCCCGCGAGACTTTCGCGGGGAGGTTTTTCTTTGCCCCGGCGCGGTCAGTCGAGGAGGCGGTAGTCCAGATCGGACAGCGGCGAATCCGGGTTGAGTTCGACGCCGACCGTGCGCAGGGTGTCGTCGAGGATCGACCAGACCCAGCGGGCGAGCAGCTGGCGCAGGTCGTCGCGGTCGATGCCGCGCGGCGCGTCGAGCCAGCGCGCGGTGCTGGACTCGACCAGCCCGACGAGCCCGTACGCGATGGTCTCGCCGACTCGCTGGTCCGCGCCGAAGAGGCCGAGGTAGTACTCGAACAACACGGTCAGCTGACGGGCGATCGCGGTTTTCACGTCCGCGACGACGTCGCGCGGCCCGGTCACCGACTGCCGCATCAGGTATTGGTAAAGCGCGCGGTGTTCGGAAAGCCATTCGATGTGCGCGCCGATCGTCGCGTGCACCATTTCGCGCGGAGTGCCGGACACTCCCCACAGCGGGGAGAATTGCGCGCCGATCATTTCCGCCGCGCGCAACGCGATAGCGCGCTGCAGATCCGCGGTGTCGGCGAAATGCTTGTAAATGCGCGTGCGGGCGACGCCGGCCTCGTCGGCGATCTGCTCGGTGGACACGTCCGGACCGAACCGGGCGATCGCGCGCATTCCGGCTTCCACGAACTCCCGGCGCCGGCGTTCGCGCTGCCCTGCCCACCGGGTGGCCCGCCCGTCGGGCGGAGTACCTGAGGACGTCATCCGCGCGAGTGTATCGCCGGGTCACATATCGGATACGCCGTTGTACCTGTTACTTTGGGTATAGAGGGATGACTGTCCGTGGTCGGGCTTGCCTCGACGTGGCAGCCACGTTCATGCGGCCGTTGCGCCGGTGTGAGCCAGATCATGGACCGGGAATGCGTCATCGGCGCGAGGGGAGCGAGTCGCGCTGATGAAGCGAGCGTCGCCCACAAGGGTGGCGTGCAGGGAGGAACACATGGACGGCGAACAGCACCGGCCGGAACTGTCCACCGGCCACCGGGTCACCTACGTGGTCGGCCAGCGCACCGGCAGGCGCCAGCTCTGCCGGCGCGGGGTGGTCACCGGAGCCCCGGTCACCGACGACGCGACCGCGGTCACCTGGGTCCCGGTCCAGGTCGACGGCCAGGCAAGAGACGCGGATCCGCAGTGGATCGCGGCCGACGCGATCGTCGACGTGGTGAGCGCGTCGTGAGCGCCGACCAGGCCGTGGCCACCCCGATTTTCGACGGCGTGGTCGCCGAGGCCGGGCTGGACTGGTCCGAAGAGGACGTGCCCAAGGGCGCGGCGGACGAGCAGCCCGGCTCGGGCAAGTAGCCCGGCGACCCTTCGCGGCGTTCGCGCGGACGGGTGGGCGACGGCGTCCTCTGGCTCGGCTGCGTCACCTGTTCGTGTGTTCGATAACTGCACACGTCCGGGTGAACTCCGCGGGGCCGAATCGGCGCTGAATGCTGCCCTTTTCACCCCTCGCCGGGTAACTCGGCCTCGCGGTGCCGTTCCCGGCAGATCTTCACCGATGCCCCCAGAAGAAGGTGAGAGATCAACGTCGCGCGTCGTCCGCACTGTCGTCGGGAGCTAACTCGAGTTTCGCGAAAATGCCGCGGATATATTTGCGCACCGCGCCGTCCGTTACGACGAGCCGTTCCCGCCCGAAATCCGCGGGTCCTGGACAACAATTGCGCGGCGGCTTCGACTATCCCGCTCGGCGGACGAATTCCAGGCCGTTCAGTAGTAAATCTGCCCCGGAACGCCGCCGCCGACCGCGATGGCGTCTCCGTTGATCGCCACGCTGCGCGGAGACGCCAGGAACGCCACGACGTCCGCCACCTCAGCCGCCGTCACCAAGCGCCCGATGCTCACGCCCGCGGTGAGGCCTTTTTCCAGCTCCGCCACGGAAATCCCGCGCGCCGCGGCGATCTCGGCGAATTTCTCCGGCGTCCGCTCGGTGACGGTGTAGCCGGGATGCACGACCGTCACGGTGATTCCTTGCGGTCCCAGTTCGTCGGCGAGATTCTTGGTCATCGCCGCGACCGCGACGTTGCGGATCGACCCGAACGTCGAACCGGCCAGCCGCGCGTTCAGCCCGCTGACGTTCACGATCCGGCCCCAGCCGCGCTCCCGCATCCCCGGGGCCAGCGCACGAGCGCACCGCAGGTAGCCGAGCACCTTGGTCTCGATCTCGAGCCGCAGGTCCTCGTCCCGCAGGTCGTCGAGCGGCGTCCGGACCCCGGTCGACGCCGGAGCCGCGCAGTTGACCAGGACGTCCGCCGCCCCGAACTCCGCCTTGACCCGCTCCGCCATCGCCGCGACCGCGGTGTCGTCGGTGGTGTCCGCGGGAACCGCGACGACCTTCGTGCCGTGCCTGCCGACGCTCTCCACCGCGGCGGCGAGCGCCTCGCCGTCCCGGGCGACGAGCGCCAGGTCAGCCCCCTCCGCCGCGAGCACCTCGGCAACCGCCAGCCCGATCCCGCGGTTGGCCCCCGTGACGACCGCGCACTTGCCCCTCAACCCGAGATCCACGGTTTCTCTCCCTCAACGACGCCGGCGAGGCTTCCCGCGCCCGCCAGACTTGGGCACGCTCCGCCGCCGGTCCGGTTCGCGCTGCTGCTTCTTCTTGGCCGGCGCCGCCTTGCCGGTCTTCGCCTGCGTTTCCTGCTGCCCGCGCGTGCTGTTCACCGTGCGCCCGCGAACGATGCCGATGAACTGCTCCACGAGATCGCTGGTCTCGCCCTCCGGCCACGACAACGCGACGCGCGACTGCGGCGCGTCCTCGACTGTCCGATACGTGAGGTCACGCCGATGGTGCAAACGAGCAAGCGACTGCGGCACCATCAGCACCCCGACGCCCGCGGCCACCAGCTCGATCGCGTCGCCGGTCGTCTCCGGCCGCTCCAGCGCAGGCTTGCCCGGCAGCTGGTCCCACCCGAGCGAGTCGTCGAGCGGATGCAGCACAAGCTCGTCCGCGAGGTCCGCAATGGACACCTCGTCGGCCGCCGCGACCAGGTGGTCCTTGGGCACGACGACCACCGTGGCCTCGGTGTAGAGCGGGATCGCGTGCAGTCCGTCGCGGTCGTCGGACAGCCGCAGCAACGCCGCGTCCACCCCGCCCTCGCGCACGACGCCCGCGGCCTCGGCGGCAGTGACCGCGACCAGCTCGAGCGGCACTTCGGGATTGCGTTCGCCCCAGATCCGGACCCACTTCGCGGGGGTCGCACCCGGAACGTAGGCGAGCCGGAACGCCGAGGCCTGGTCGGCTCCTGTCACGTGGCAAGGCTACCGGCGCGGGGTGGCCGGTTAGGCTGGTGGGCATGACGGCGCAGAAGACCCCCCAGACCATGAAGCCGGCGACGGCAGCGAAGAAGCTGGGCGTCTACCTCGAAGCGACCCCCGCAGAATTCCGCGCGGGCGCCGTCTCGCGCGACGAACTGAACGCCCTCCAGACCGACCCGCCGGAATGGCTCCGCGACCTCCGCCGCAACGGCCCGCACCCGCGTCCGGTAGTAGCCGCGAAACTGGGAGTCTCCATCGGCGGCCTGGCCCGAGGCGGCGTCACCGAAGCCCTGACGACGGACCAAATCGAGGCCCTGAAAGCCGAAAACCCCGCCTGGCTGCAACGCGAACGCGACACCCAAGCCGAGGTCCGTCGCGAAGCCGCGCGCCTGAACGCGGAAAAGACCGACTAGCTCGCCAGTCCACTTCGGACCAGTCGTTTTTTCGCCCGTCCGTCAGGGAACCCCGACACACATTGGGTTCTCACACCTGACCGCCGGACCCGGCAGCGGAACGCCCTTCACAGATGTTCCCGGACGAAGCACGCCGCGCGCGAGCCGCCTGCGGCACCCCTGCCAGGCGATGCGGTGCGCACTGACTGAGGTGGGCGCTCCGCGAATTCCGTGAGGGGAACCCTCACGGACTCTGAGTCCCTCAGGGTTCCCCTCACGACACTCCCGCCTCCCGACCGGGATGCGCCCCAATGCCACGTTGGGTGCATCGCATGCACCCAACGCCACATTGGTTGCATCGCATGCACCCAACGCCACATTGGTTGCGTCGCATGCACCCAATGCCACATTGGGGCGCATCCGATGCCACTTTGATGCGCGAGCCCACCCACCCGAGCCGCTCCCCATCCCCGCGCCAAGTGCACTCGTCATTCGCCGCAGCCGGTGCACCCAACGCCACCCTGGGGCGCTAACTACACACGGCGAGCCCCCACGCCCCCACCCACCCGAACCGCCGCCGATGCACCCAACCATCGAGGCACCAACCAAACCACCGCCGACGCACCCAACTCCGGGGACACCCAGCCCTCCCCCAACCCCGATACGAAGCCTCCCTGCGGGCGGTGGGTGCTTGTCAAGGCATCTTTCCCGCCTTGACAAGCACCCCCGAACCGTCAGCACAATGAAACTTCGGGGTGCCCCACGCAACCCACCAAAAGCAATGTCGCCCGCCAGGGCGACGAGCCGAACACCCTCACAACCACCCCCTCTCCTCAGCCACCCGAACCGCCCCCATCCGATTCCGGGCCCCAGTCTTCGCAATAGCCCCAGACAAATAATTCCGCACAGTCCCCACCGACAAATACAAACTCCCGGCAATCTCCGCCACCGACCCGCCACCCCGCGCCGCGATCAACACATCCCTCTCCCGAGCAGTCAACGGCGATTCCCCCGCAGCCAAAGTCGCCACCGCCAGCGCCGGATCCACCACCCGCTCCCCCGCCATCACCCGCCGGATAGCGTCCCCCAACGCCTCCGCGGGCGCGTCCTTGACCACAAACCCCAGCGCCCCAGCCTCCATCGCCCGCCGCAAATACCCGGCCCGCCCGAACGTCGTCAAAACCACCACCCGGCACCCCGGCACCTGCTCCGCCAAAACCGCGGCCGCGGCCAACCCGTCCAACCCGGGCATCTCGATATCCAGCAACGCCACATCCGGCCGATGCTCAAGCGCGGCCCCCACCACCTCATCCCCGCGCCCCACCTGCGCGACCACCACGAAATCGTCCTCAAGATCAAGCAGGGTCCCCAACGCCTGCCGCACCAAAACCTGATCATCCGCGAGCAGCAACCGAATAGTCACGCCACAGTCACCCGCAACCGCCACCCCCGAGGCCGAACCGGCCCCGCCTCCATCCGCCCGCCGGCGGCCGCCACCCGATCCCGCAACCCGGACAACCCATTTCCCGGACCCGCGGCGGAACCAATCCCATCGTCCCGAATCTCCACCGAAGCCCCGGAAACAATCACCGAACAAGCAGTAGCCCGAGAATGCCGCACCACGTTAGTCAGCCCCTCCCGAACCACCCAGCCGAACAACTCCTGATGCGGGCCATCCGCCGCGGTAGGCAAATCCGCACTGATCCCGGCCGCCCGCAACAATTCCCGCCCCCTCGCCAGCTCCCCGGCCAGCGTCACTTCCCGATACCCGGAAACCGCCGCCCGCACGTCCGCCAATGCCTGCCGCGACAACTGCTCAACCTGCCCGATCTCCTCGACCACTCGCTCATCCCCCTTGGCCGCGAGCCGCCGGGCGAGATTGCTCTTCACCGTGATCGCGGTGAGCGAATGGCCTAAAAGATCGTGCAAATCCCGCGAAATCCGCGAACGTTCCGCATCGGCGGCCAACCGCTGCACCTCCGCCCGCGCCTGCACCAGCGCCCGGTTCGCCCGCAACGCCTCCGCGAACGCGACGACCACCAGCACGGTGAACACCAGCGCCGCGGCCTGCGCCCACCCCGGGTCCGCCCGCCAGACCGCCCACGGCACCACCACAGTCGCCGCCGCGGCGACCGGCACGATTGCCACCCCCCACCGTGGCAACCGCGGCACCGCGAGCGAAACCACCACCGCGAGCAGGTAAAACGCGTTCGCCTGGGCGATCGGCAGGACGACGGCGAACAGCACCGTCAACGCGCCGGTCAGGATCCAGAAAACACGGCTCCGGTACTCGTAAGCGGCGACGGCCGCCCCGATGTAGCACGCGCAGAACCCCAGCAACGCCACCACCGCCGCCGGCCGGTCCGCTACCTGGACGAGGACGATCAGCGGATACACCAGGAGGCCGGCGTCCAGCACGAGCCTGCGCCAGCCCAGCACCCAGCGCTGCGCGTCGGAATCGGGGCCGCGGTCCACGTCCGGCACGCTACTCGGAGTACAGCGAACGCACGTGCCGTCCGTTGACCAGGACGACCACCGCCAGCAGCAGCGCCCCGCAGACGCCCTGCTCAAGCCGGACCCACAGCGGCAGGAACCCCGGAATCGACACGATGACGATGATGGCGACCGTCATCACCGCCGAGACGATCCGGAGCCGCAGCAGCCCCCGTTTCGAGCCGCGGGCCGCGCTTCTCGCGAACAGGAACGTCAGGAGCGCGCTGGCCGCCACGATCGTGGCCCGGACCCAGACGACGTCGGTGACCATCGACGGGTCGTCGCGGAAGAGGAAAATCGCGCCGAGGGTGAGCACGCTCAGCGCCAGATAAGCCCCGGTGAGAACGCGGACCGCCCGGACGCGGGGAGATGCGGAAACCGTTGCGGTGCGGGAGTTCATGACTGTCCTTTCCGGACCGGTGGATCGGCCCGGAGGATCCGGCGCCGCTTGCCCGTCCATGGTGGTCGGGACGGGCAAGCGAGCCGTAGTGTCACCGCGCATCGGTGCGCGATGACATTTGTCAGAACCCGGTCATCCGCGCCGTCAGCGGGCAGCGGTGAGCTTCGGCCCGATCGCCGCGCCGACGACCACGAGCACGCCGCCGAGGAGGAGCAAATACGCGCCGAGACCGATCTTCGACAGATCCTCGGAGAACATCGCGACGATGCCCGCGATGTGGAAGATCAGCATGAGGGTGGCCCGGCCCGCGAAGACGGTGCGGTACCACCAGAAGTTCGGCGGCGTCAGTTCGCGGCTGCGGATCCCGCTCAGCCAGTAGGCGGACTTCTTGCCGCGCAGCGCGCCGAGCGTCCACGGGAGAGTGGATCCCAGCGTCGCGGCGATCAGGATGAACGCGAGGAACCGCACGTACATCGCGGCGAAGCTGTCCATGCCGGACGTCATCTTGCCGAAGGCGTCGATGAAGGTGACCGAGGCCGTTTGCGAGCCCAAGGTGAACGTGACCCAGGGGATGAAGAGGGCGACGACCTCGAGGATGGCGCCGAGAACCACCGGGATGGCGCCGAGCCCCGGAGTGGTGAGCGGCTGGTTCTGGGGCAGGAAACCAGGGCCGGACTGGGGTGCGGCGTACCCGGCTCCGGGCGGCTGGGCAGGGTAGCCCGGCTGCGGCGCGGGATAGCCCGGCGGTTGTGCGGGATAACCCTGCTGGCCCGGGTAGGCCGCTTGGCCCGGGTACTGGCCCGGCTGGCCCGGCTGCCCCGCGTACTGCCCAGGCTGCCCCGGGTACTGCCCCGGTTGCCCGGCCTGGCCCGGGTACGCGCCCGGCGCGGGCTGGCCCGGATACTGCTGCTGCCCGTACTGCGGAGCCTGCCCGGGCTGTTGCGGATAGCCCGGCTGGTGCCCGGCGCCCGGCGGAGGCGCCTGCCATCCCGGCGGGACCGCGCCCGGTTCCTGCGGCGTGCCCGGCTGCTCCTGTGGACCCCCTGAGGTACTCATGGCCGCCGATGGTAACTGCCGTACCGACGGTGTGAACGGCGAAAGACCGCCTCGGGCATGACGAGTCCGCACAACGGGACCGGCAGGCTCCCCAGACGCCGCACAATCAACCCGCTGACCAGGTCAATGGCCGCGGTCGAGCCCGGAGCGGACGAGCCGCACCGCGTCAAGATCACTGGGCGGCAGCGCGCAGGATCAGCTCCGCGACCGCCTCCGGCTGCGAAACCAGCACCGCGTGCGAAGCGTCCGCCACCTCGACCACCTCCGCCTCCGCGCGTTCCGCCATGAAACGCTGCGCCGCCGGCGGGATGTTCTTGTCCGCGGTCGGGATCAGGCTGTACACCGGCAAGTCCTTCCACGCCGGAGCGGGCGAGGCCTCGTCCAGGGCCGCCGCGGCGATCGGGCGCTGGCCCGCTGCCATCAGGCCGGCCTGCGCGGCCGGGACGTCGGCTGCGAACTGCTGGCGGAACAGGTCCTGCCGGACATAGAGGTCGACGCCGTTCGACAGGGCGACCTGCTCCAACGTCTCCCCCAGCGTCCCGCCGGGGAACTTCCCGGCCAGCTCACCGGCACTTTCGCCCTCGTCCGGAAGGAAACCGGCGATGTACACCAGCGCCCGTACCCCGGGATGGCCCGCCGCGGCGGCCGAGATCACCGAGCCGCCGTAGGAGTGGCCGGCCAGGACGATCGGGCCCTCGATGCTGTCCAGCAAAGACCGCACGTAGGCGGCGTCTTCGGCGACTCCGCGCAGCGGGTTCGCCGCGGCGAGCACCCGGTGCCCGGCCGCCTGAAGCCGCTCGGTCACCCCGTTCCAGCTGGACGAATCCGCGAACGCGCCGTGCACCAGAACGACAGTGGCAGTCATGGGGTCCTCCTCAGAGAAAGTTCCGGACGATGCCAACTGTACAACTGAATTGTGCACAATCAGATTGCGTCCTATGAGATCCGGGTCACTGCTCCCGATAGGACCGCGGCGGGGCGCCGAGCAGGCGGCTGAACATCGTCGTGAAG
This sequence comes from Amycolatopsis sp. AA4, assembly GCF_002796545.1. Lineage (GTDB taxonomy): Bacteria > Actinomycetota > Actinomycetes > Mycobacteriales > Pseudonocardiaceae > Amycolatopsis. The sequence continues at coordinate 1,112,615 of NZ_CP024894.1, read as the reverse complement.
GCGGCGGGGCTTTCGTATCCGAGGGTGGCGGCGACCTCGGCGACCGGAAGGTCCGAAGCCAGCAGCGGGAGCGCGTGCAGCACACAGGCCCGCTCCCGCCAGCGGGCGAAGCTCAGGCCCGTTTCGGCGCGGAAGAGCCGGTGCAGCGTCCGTTCGCTGACATGCAACTCCTCGGCCCAGCGCGCGGGCGGATCGTGCACATCTGGGGAGTCCGAAAAGGACTGACACAGGGCGCGCAAGCCCTCGTGCCGCGGCCACGGGAGGTCGAGCGGCAAGGGCACGCAGCGGGAGATTTCATGCAGCAGAAGGGAAATCAGCGTCGCATCACGGCCGCGGCGAGGGTATTCGGGCGCGACGTCCACAGCTTCCCGCAGCAGTTCCCGCAGCAGGGGCGAGACGTCGACGGCCTGGCAGCGGCGCGGGAACCACGGCACGGCGGACGGTTCCAGATACAGACTGCGCGTGGTCACGTTCGTCATCACGACGCTGTGGTCGGTCTCCGGCGGAATGAGCACCGCGCGTCGCGTTGGGACGGTCCAGGTTCCGTCTGCCGTCCCGACACGCATGGAACCGGTGGCACCGTAGAGGAATTGCGCGCGGCGATGGCGATGCGGCGGCAGGAAGTGCTCCGGCGGGTAGTCCGTGCTGATCGCGAGCACGGCCCGCGGCAGGGCGTCGACCTCGGACAACGGGACGTTGCGCATGCCTCCAGCGTAGATGTCCGATCCTCGAAAGAACCTGGCGAATCTTCGGATGCGCGCCGCACCTGGCAAGACCTACCTTGAAGCCAGTGTTGACCTCGATCCTGATTCTTCTGCTCTTCGGCTGCCTCAGCGGCGTCACGACCGTGCTGTTCGGGTTCGGCGGCGGATTCGTCACCGTGCCGGTGGTCGCGGCGGTCACGAGCCGCGGCGACGCGATGCATGTCGCCGTCGCGACGTCCACCGCGGTGATGGTGGTGAACGCGGTCAGCGCGACCGTCGTGCAAGCCCGGGCCGGACGGCTCCGTCGCGACTACCTCTGGCCGCTCGCCGCGTTCGTCGCTCTCGGTGCCGTGGCGGGTTCGGTGGCCGCGACCTATGCCGGGGACGGACTGTTGCGCGTCCTGTTCCTCGCTTACCTGGCGGTGACCATTGTGGACAGTCTGGCGCGCGGCGGATTCCTTAAACCGCAAGGAGAACCCAAGCCGTTGAGCATGTTCACGACTACCGCGGGCGGGGTCGGGATCGGTGCGGTGGCGAGCTTTCTCGGGGTAGGCGGCAGCGTTATGACAGTGCCGTTGCTGCGCCGCAAGGGCCTGCCGATGGCGGACGCGGCCGCGATGGCGAATCCGCTCAGCGTGCCCGTCGCGGTCGTCGCGACGGCGGTTTACGCGACGGCGGGCGGCGGACCGTCCGGGTATCTCGATCCCGTCGCGGGCCTGACGCTGCTGGCCGGTTCGCTGCCGACGATCGCGCTCGTCCGGCGGGTCGCCGACCGGTTGCCGGACAAGGTGCACGCCGTCGCGTATGTGGTGCTGCTGGCGGCCGCGCTGATCGCGGTCGCGGTCAGCTGAGCACGGAGCGGACGGTGTCCTCGTCGCGGGCGACGACCGTGGTGCCGTCGTCGGCGGTGATGATCGGGCGCTGGATCAGCTCCGGGTGCTCGGCGAGCGCGGCGATCCACCGTGGACGGTCCTCCGGCGTCCGCGACCAGGATTTCAGCCCGAGTTCACCGGCGATTTTCTCGCCGGTGCGGGTGATGTCCCACGGGTCGAGGCCGAGCCGGTCGAGCACCGCGACGAGTTCCGCCTCGGTCGGCGGGTCCTCCAGGTAGCGGCGCACGGTGTACTCCGCGCCGGCCTCGTCGAGCAGCGACACCGCCGAGCGGCATTTGGAACAACGCGGGTTCACCCAGATCTCCACCGGCGCAGTTTAACGCGCCGCCATATCGGGCGGAGTCCTTGGCGGACAAGAGCCTTCGATGCGTCCTGGATCACCTGCCCGGACCGGGTGGAACGGGCGTACCGTTCGTACATGACCCTGCCGCTGACCACCGAACGTCTCGTGATCCGGGACTGGACGGCTGACGACGCCGAAGCCGCGTTTCAGATCTACGGCTCCGCTGACGTGACGCATTGGCTGACTCCCGCGATGGACCGGGTCGCGGACGTCGCCGCGATGCGGGCCGTGTTGCAGGCCTGGCAGGAGGCGCAGCCCAATTTGATCCCGCCCCGGGGACGGTGGGCGGTGGAGACGCGGGCCGATGGCCGGGTCGTCGGGGGGCTGGGGATTCGGTTGCTGCCTCCTTATCGGGAGGATTTGGAGTTGAGCTGGCAGTTGCGGCCTGAGGAGTGGGGGCACGGGTACGCGACCGAGGCTGGGCGGGCGTTGGTGGAGTGGGCGTTTTCCCAGGACGGGACGGATGAGTTGTTCGCGGTTGCCCGGCCGGGGAATTCCCGGGCTATCGCTACTGCGGAGCGGATTGGGATGCAGTGGGTGGGGGAGACGGTCAAGTATTACGGGTTGAGGCTGCAGGTTTATCGGGTTCGGCGGGGGGATGTGGTTTGAGTTCTTCCGGTGGGGTTTCGGCTCGTCGCCCTGGGGGGCGACATTGCCGTTCCTTGGGTTGCGTGGGGCACCCCGAAGGTTGATTGTGCTGACGGTTCGGGGGTGCTTGTCAAGGCGGGAAAGATGCCTTGACAAGCACCCCCGAACCGCAGAGAGGCTTCGTATCGGGGTTGGGGAAGGTCTGGGTGCCCCCGGTGTTTGGGTGCACTGGCTGCGGTTTTTTGCGCGACTCGGGTGTCAGTGCGTTGAGCGGAGCGGCGTGCGGGTAGCGGGGAGCGCCCCAATGTGGCATTGGGTGCATGCGACGCACCCAATGTGGCGTTCGGTGCGTCAGACGCACCCAATGCCACATTGGGGGATCTCGGCGGGGTCGGCGGGGAGCGGTCCGTGAAGGGCTCCTTGAGGGAATTAGATTCCCTCAAGGAGCCCTTCACGTCCGGCGGGAGGGTCGTGAGGGGAACCCTGAGGGACTCAGAGTCCGTGAGGGTTCCCCTCACGGCAAGGCTGGCGTATCCGGGTGGGTTATGAAGGGATCCTTGAGTTCCTCAAGGGAGCCTTCACATATTGAGGGGTCAGCGGGTGGCGCCGGCGGGGGTCCAGAGGGCGTCGATTTCTCGTTCTGCTGCGGCCAGGCTTTCCGCGGCGTGCGGGCGGAATTCGGACAGGGCGGGGTTGACCTCCGCCATGGTGAATTCCGCGGTGATGAAGCGCGGTTCCAAGCCGGTCAGGGAGAGGCCGTGCGGGAGCCAGCCTTCTGCGTGGTCCCAGCCGTGGCGTGGGGTGCCTTCTCCGTAGCCTCCGCCGCGACTTGCCAGGACCAGGAGTTCTCGGCCGGCCCCCAGCACTGACGGGTCGTCGCCTGCAGAGGCGATCAGGCGGTCTACCCAGGCTTTCACTGAGCTGGGGGCTCCGTAGTTGTAGAGCGGCAGGCCCAGCACCACGGTGTCCGCGGCCAGTACTTCCGCTACCAAGTCTTCGCCGATTCGGGCGGCTTCGCGGTGGGCTTCGGTGTGTTCCGTCGCGGGGGTGATTCGGGCTTCCCAGGCCAGGGGGTCCAGGTGCGGCACTGGGTTCGCGCCCAGATCTCGGTAGGTCACCGTCCCGTCTGGATGGGCGGTTCGCCACGCCTGGGCGGCCCGGGCGCTGAGTTTGCGGCTGACCGAGCGGGGGCCGTTGATGCTGGAGTCGAGGTGCAGCAGGTGTGCCATGTCGATGACCGTCCGTAGATGGTTTGTGTAGGACAAACCATTTATAGCACGGCAGCTACCCCGGCTGTCTCGTAGAATGGACACCATGGCTCCGCTGCCGCTCGTCGCCCAGGCTCCGCGCAGGTCTGGTGCGTTGCTCGAGCACTTCGCGCGCCGCATCCGGCTGCGTGCGGAGAGCGTGCTCGCTCCGTTCGGGCTGCGGCCTCGGCACTTGATCGCGCTGACCGTCCTCCAGACTCGCGGTTCCAGCACCCAGCAGTCCCTCGCGCGGATCCTCGAGATGGACAGCACCAACGTCGTCGGCCTGCTCAACGACCTCGAGGCCGACCAGCTGATCGAGCGGCGGCGTTCGCCGGAGGACCGCAGGCGGCACGTCGTCGTGCTCACCGATCGGGGGGCGAAGGAGCTGGCCCGGGCCGAGGCGGCGCTCGCGGCCGTCGAGGACGAGGTGTTCGCGGCGCTCGATCCCGACCAGCGTGAGCAGCTCTACAACTTGCTGTTGCAAGCGGCTTCCGGAACGGTCGACAGCAGCTCCTGCACGGAGGAGCCACCGACCTGCTGACGGGAGGGGCTAGCTGATGGACGGCGCCGCCGAGAGGCTGGCGAAGTACCGCGCGATGCGCAACTTCGCGAAGACCGACGAGCCGGCCGGCGCGAACGCCCCGCAGGAACCTGGCTACCGGTTCGTCGTCCAGCGGCATCGGGCGCGGCGGAAGCACTACGACTTCCGGCTCGAGCTGGGCGGCGTGCTGGTCAGCTGGGCGGTGCCGAAGGGGCCGACGCTCGACCCGAAGGCGCGGCGGATGGCCGTGCACGTCGAGGACCATCCGCTGGAGTACGCCGATTTCGAGGGGGTGATCCCGCGCGGCGAGTACGGCGGCGGCGACGTGATCGTGTGGGACCGCGGACGCTGGGAGCCGGTCGACACCGACGATCCCGAGCAGGCGCTCGCGGACGGGAACCTGCACTTCGACCTGTACGGCGAGAAGCTGGCCGGGCGCTTCGTGCTGATCCGCCCCAAGAAGGACGACGACGGGAAGCAGTGGTTTCTGCTGCACAAGCAGGACGACCACGCCAGCCCGGGCTGGGACGCCGAGGACCATCCGAAGTCGGTGAAAAGCGGGCTCACCAACGACGAGATCGCGGCCGCTCCCCCGGCGTTGTGGCGCAGCGATCTGCCCGCGACCGAAGCGGAAGTGCCGTTGCACGCGATGTTCGAGCCAGCGTCGGAGGACGAACTCAACGCACTGCACGAGCTGGGCAAGCAGGGCACGTGGACGGTCGCCGGCCGGCAGTTGAAGGTCACCAATCTCGACAAGACGCTGATCCCCGGCCGCGACGGCGAAGCGCCGATCACCAAACGGGAACTGATCGAGTACTACACCCGGATCGCGCCGACGATGCTCCCCTACCTCGCCGGCCGCGCGCTCAACACCAACCGGTTCCCCGGCGGGGTCGGCAAACCCGGGTTCTGGCACAAGGAAGTGCCCGACCACGCGCCGGAATGGCTGCACCGCTGGAATTACGAAGGGGCCGACCCCGGCGACGTGCACCACTATCTCGTGCCGTCGGGCGTCGCGGACCTGGCCTGGCTGGCCAATTTCGCCGCACTGGAACTGCACGCCTGGACGTCGCGCACGTCCGACGTCGAGCATCCGACCTGGCTGCTGTTCGACATCGACCCCGGTTCGGAAACGTCGTTCGACGACGTGCTCGCGCTCGCCCGGCTGCACCGCACCGCGCTCGACCACTTCGGGCTGATCGGGCGGCCGAAGACGACCGGGCAGCGCGGGATCCAGATCTGGGTGCCGATCGAACCGCGGTACACGTACGCCGACACCCGGGCGTGGGCGGAAACCGTGTCGAAGTCGATCGGCAAGATCGTGCCGGACCTGGTGAGCTGGGCGTGGCACAAGGACCGCCGCGGCGGGCTCGCGCGGCTCGACTACACGCAGAACGTGCTGAACAAAACCCTCGTCGCGCCGTACAGCGTGCGGCCGAGGCCGGGGGCGCCGGTGTCCGTCCCGCTGGAGTGGGACGAACTCGACGACCCCGACCTCACTCCGGATCGGTGGACGATCCGGACGGTGCTCGATCGCGTGGCGAAGGCGGGAGATCCGTTCGCGCAGCTGCTCGACGTGCACCAACGCCTGCCGCAGCTGTCGTGAAAATCCCCGCCGCGGCCACGACGGCGAAGCCGATCAGCAGGTAGCGCGCGGAGGTCACCATCGACGGCGCGCCGAGGTTCACCAGCAGACCGGCGATCGAGGCGCCGAACGCGGTCGCCATCGTGAGCACGGTCGCGATCGCGGCCGCTGCTCGCTGACCGCTGGCCATCGCGGCGACCGACAGGTGCGGCATGGCGATACCGATCCCGGTGCCGCCGACGAAAAGGACGACCAGCCACGCCAGTACCGAGGCGTTTTCCTGTTGCAGCAAGGCAAGTACGACGAACGCGCCAGCCAGCAGCGTCGGTCCGGCCAGGCAGAGCACCCGGACGCGACGGGCCGACGAGCTGACGATCTGCCCGGCGGACCAGCCGAAGGACAGCGCGGCGGAGAAGAAACCCGCTGCGGCAGGCGGCAATCCGCCGAGGTGCTGGCCGAACAACGGCAGGAACGACTCGACCGAGACCCCGGCGGCGAGACACATGATGGTCAGGTAGATCCACCGCAGCGGCGAGCCGGATGCGTAGGTTTCCGCGGGCAGCACCCGAACCGCGGCGCGCTTCTCGACCAGCAGAAACGCTGCGATGAAACCGAAACCGAGCACGATGAACGCGGCCATCGCGACGACGTTGGTCAAGATTCCGGCGACGCTCACCGCCCCGACCGCACCCACGACGGCCACCAGCGCGAAGGTCGGCACCGGGGCCGACTCACCGCTCCGTTCACTGCGCGGAAGCGCCCGCGGCACCAGCGCCGCGATCACCACAGCTGCGACGGCCAGCACGACAAAAGCCACCCGCCACGAACCGAATTGCGCGAACAACCCGCCGAGCGCCGGACCGACGAGGTTGCCGACGCCGAACATCGCGGAGATCAACGCGCTCCCCCGCGCCCACAAATGGTGCGGCAGCGCCGAATGAATCACCGCGAACCCGAGTCCGGTCAGCAATCCGGCCCCCAGACCCTGTACTCCGCGACCAGCCAGCAGCACCGGCATCGCCGGGCTAACCGCGCACACCACCGAGCCCGCGGCGAAAACGCCGAACCCGAGGTAGTACGCCGCCGCGTTGCCGAGCCGCGCGAGCGCCCGGCTGACGAACATCGTCGCGACGACCTGCGCGACCAGGAACGCCGTCATGTTCCACGCGTAGAGCCGCTCCCCGCCGATGTCGGCGACCGCGGTCGGCAAAAGGCTGGCCGCCACATAGATGTTGACCGCGCCGACGAGCACGCCGCCGGCCAGCACGACCGCGGTGCTGAAATGCGCTCCCAATTCGCGCCACGAACCCACTTGCTTCTCCTCCCGGATGCTGGTGCGGTCGCATCATGTCCGGGCGGGAGACCCCGGTAATCAGACAATTCCGGCGTGAACTGAGTCACACTTTGGTGAGCACCACCAGATAGCGGCACGGCTGGGTTCCAGGGTTCTCGTAGGCGCAATCGACCGGACGGCCCAGCTGAAGACAGTCGCCCTCGGCAAGTTCGTGCACGACTTCGCCTTCGTGGAACCGCAACTGGCCGGACAGCACCCAGACCTGGTGCTCGGCGAAGGCGTAGGAACTGGCCGGAAACCCGGCTTTCGCACCGGGCGGCAGCTCGACTTCCACCAATTCGGTCGCGCCGTGCCCGGGTGGCGAGACCGCGCGGCGCACGTAGCCGGTGACCGGATCCTGCCAGGTCGGCTGGTCTTCGCGACGCGCGAGACGGCGGTCGTCGCCCTCCGCGCGGGCGATGAGTTCGGACAGCGTCAGCCCGAGCGCGGTGGCGAGCCGGCTCAGCAGGACGGCCGTCGGCTGCGCTTCGCCGCGTTCGATTTTCCCGATCATGGCACGGGAAACTCCGGAACGTTCGGCGAGCACGCCAGCGGACAGCGCACGGTCCTGCCGAGCTTCGCGCACCGCCGCGGCGAGCGAAACGGAGAGGGGATCGGTCACAGTGGTCGACTATAGCAGCGGATTGTGTCTACTATCGTGGACATGTTGATCCGAGCTGCCGAAGAACGGGACGCCGAGGCGTGCGCGGCGATCTACGCGCCGTACGTCCGGGACACCACGATCAGCTTCGAGACCGAACCGCCGACGCCGACGGAAATGGCCGCGCGCATCGCGAAGGCGACGAAGTCGTACGCGTGGCTGGTGCTGGAAATGGACGGCTCAGTGGTCGGATACGCGTACGGCAGCCCGTACAAGGAGCGCGCGGCTTACCGTTGGTCGTGCGAGGTGAGTGTCTACCTGGCGCAGGACCGCCGACGCGCGGGTGGCGGAAAAGCCTTGTACGAAGCCCTTTTCGCCCGGCTCGCCGAACGCGGCTTCCGGATGGCCGTCGCCGGGATGACCCAGCCGAACGAGCCGAGCGTCGGGCTGCACAAGGCAATGGGCTTCGAACTCATCGGGACTTGGCGGCGGATCGGCTGGAAACACGGTGCCTGGCGCGACGTCACCTGGATGCAGCGAGAACTCGTCCCGGCCTCGGACGACACCCCGGAGGAACCGCGTTAGTCCACGCCGAGGTCCAGTTCCTCGATGTCGTGCTCCAGCCGCGCGCGCCAGGACCATTTCGGTTCGGTCCAGTCGGTGTCCGACGGCGGCGGCTCCCCCAGCGGCAGCGCGGGATCGACCACGCCGTGCGTCACCCGGTAGGCCAGCGCGGACGTCGCTGCCCGGATCCACTTGTCCCCTGCCGCACCGGACGGCGGCGCGACTCCGAACGCGTGCGTGAACCACACCGGCAGCAGCGCGCTCGACCCGATCGCGTCGGTGATCCGCTCGCGCAGCCGCGAATGCAGCTCCTCCCAATCCCGTTCGCACTTCTCGATCTGCGGCAGCACCCGGGTCCGCGTCACCTCGTCCGCGGCCAGAACCTGGTGCGCCGCTTCGGCATCCTGCTGCGCGGCGGGCAGCTGACGATCCAGGACACCGCGCCGCCGCGCGACCACCTCGGGCAGTCGCGCCTCCGCGTCGTCCCGTTCCGGCGTGCCGCGTTCGGCTTTCGCCAGCACTTCCAGCACCGCGATGAGCGCTTCTTCGCTCTGCGCCAACGCTTCCCGCGCCTTCGGCAGCCGCGCGACGTCCTCTTCGTACGGTCGGCGCTGGCTCGGCGTGAGCAGCTGCGCGGCGAGGCTGTGCCGCCGCTCCGCCTCCGCGGCGAGCCGCCGTATCTGCGGGCCGACGTCCTCCAGGTCGACCACCGGGACCTTCTCCGACACCCGCACCGCGCGTTCGAGCACCAGCAGCCGCTGCCGGAGCCGTTCGAGCTGGCGGGCCGTGTGGTCCAGCCGGGTTTCGTGCCGGGAGTGCGTTTCGGTGAAGGACTCGACCGTCTCGCGCAGTTCGGAAAGCTCGCGGACAGTGCGGTTTTCCAGATCCTCGACGGTCTCTTGCATACCGCCGACCGTGTCGGTGAGGGCAACGAGTTCCGGATCGGCCTCCGGGACTTCCTCGGCCGGGTAGTACTCGGTGTCGCGGTAGTACTCGGAGTAGGTCACCGCGCCTCCCGCACGAGGAACGCCACGGTCGCCACCGTGGTGAGCGCGGCCAGGATGACCACGATCAGCTGAGCAGTCGGCGCGACCCCGATGAGCGCGACCGCGGTGAAGATCGCGGCGAGCGCCCCGCTGTACGCAGCGCGCTGCCGCCGGTTGACCATCAACGGCGTCGGCCCGAGCGGCCCGAACGCGATCCGCAGACCGGCGCCCAGCAGCGGCAACGCGAGCAGCAACCAGATCACGTTGAGCGCGCCGAACAGCATCATCGCCCCGCTCACCATCCCGACCGCGACCGGCGCGACCGCCAGGTACAACGTCGTCCGCTGCACCTTCCCGCGCTTCGCTTCCAGCCGGGCGAGCCGCACCTGCTCGACGGCGACGTCGACCTCTTTCTCGGTGCGCAGCAGCGCCTCCGCCCGCTCGACCAAGGCGTCGAGCGTCTGCGTGCGTTCGTCGTCCGCCTGGTCCGGCAGCTGCGCCAGACCCGCACGAAGCTCGCGGCGGAGCGCGGACGCGCGCGCCATCACGTGGTCGCGCTGGTCCTCGGCAGGCGTAGTCACCTCGCCACTGTAGGTACGAAGCGGGCCGAACCCGGGGAACGACGCGACTTCGGCCGGTTCCAGTCAGCGGCGCAGCAGGTCTCACTAGCGGTTCTTGCGCCGGATCTTGATCGCCCGCAAGTCGGTCACCGCGTAGTTGAGGTCCCGGTACGGCAGGCCGTGCGCGGCCAGCGCGGCGGTCGCGCCGTCTTTGGCCGCGCGTTCGTCGTCGTCCGGGCCGGCCGGGACCTGGCAGCGGAAGGTGAATGCCGTCGCGTTGACGTCGTGCGTGAAGGTGCCTTCCTCGGTGAAGGCGACGTCGGTCTTGGCGTCCAGCACGCGGCGAGCATCCTCGTCGAGAGCGTCGAATTTGCCGCGGATGAGCACGCGAAACGCGTCCATGTCAGGTGTCCTTCCGGGTCGCATAAGTCAGTACTTGTTCGCTGAGCAGGCCTTCCACCGCGTCGAGGAGCGTCAGCGCCGCCTCCGCGATGTCGTCCGGCTGCTCTCCGGCGACGGTGCGTTTGCCGATCTCGCCGTACAGCAGGCTGTGCACCCAGCCGATCTGCGCGGCGACCAGCCCGGGCACCGGATCCCCCGGCGCCGCACCGGTTTCCGCGGTCAGCAGATCGGCGAGTTCGGCGACCATCTGCTCGCCGAGGTCCCGCAACCGGGCGGCGAGCGTGGGCGCGGCCAGCATCATCGGCAGCACCCGGCCGAATCCCGGGCTGAGCCCGACCGTCCGCGAGCGCTGCCGGATCTCGCCGCGCAGGCGGTCCAGCACCGCGCGGGCCGCGGACACCCCCTGGCCCCGCGCCGCCACGATCTCGGCCAGCCGCCCCGCGGATGCCTCGGCGGGCGGCAGCACCAGGTCTTCCTTGACGCGGAAGTGGTTGTAGACCGTGTTGACCGCGACGTCGGCGGCCTCGGCCACCTCGGCGATCGTCACCGCCTCGAATCCGCGCTCGACGAACATCCGCAGCGCGGTTTCCACGATGCGCCGCACCGTCTCCTGCTTCTTCCGCTCTCGAAGTCCCACGCCGGAAAGTGAAGCAGACTGCAAACTTGGTGTCGACTCCATTTTCTGCCCCGAACCTCCCGGATATCGGGGAGATCCCGGAGGACGGGACGGCCTCCGGCGCGGCATCATCGACCCGTGCGGATCGGCTTGCTGGGCCCGCTGGAGGTCCGGAACGACGACGGTGCCGCAGTCGAGATCGCCGGCGCCCGATTGCGGACGCTGCTGAGCGCCCTCGCGCTGGAACCCGGCCGGGTCGTGCCCGCCGGGCGGCTCGTCGACGCCGTCTGGGGGACGCGTCCGCCGGCCACGGCCAACGCGCTCCAGGCGCTCGTCTCGCGGCTCCGCCGGGTCGGCACCCGGCTCGACTCCACGCCGTCCGGCTACCGGCTGCCCGAGGCGACCGTCGACGCAGCCCGGTTCGAGGAGTTGGTCACCGTGGCCCGGACGGCACCCGACGAGAAGCGCGTCGTACTGCTGCGCGAGGCGCTCAACCTCTGGCGCGGCCCGGCGCTCGGCGACGTCTCCGACGCGCAGTTCTTCCAAGGTCACATCGCGCGGCTGAACGAGCTGCGGCTGTCGGCGACCGAGGAGTACGCCGAAGCCGCCCTCCGGCTGGGGCACGGCGCGGAACTCGCCGAAGAACTGTCGAGGCTGCTCGCCGAACATCCGCTGCGGGAACGGCTGGCCGCGACGTTGATGCTCTCGCTGCAAGCCGCCGGACGACCGGCCGAAGCGCTGCGGGTGTTCGCGCGGATCCGGATGGCGCTGGCGGACGAACTCGGCACCGACCCGGCTCCCGAACTGTCCGCCGCGCACACCAAAATCCTCCGCGAAACGGTGCCGGACGAGGAGGTCGCGCGCACGAACCTGCGGGCCGAGCTGACCAGTTTCGTCGGCCGGAACGCCGAGGTCGCGCGCGTGGCCAAGCTGGTCGGCGAGTACCGGCTCACGACGCTGACCGGGCCCGGCGGGGCCGGAAAGACCCGGCTGGCCACGGAAACCGGACGGCATCTGCTGTCCGAGCGCAGCGGCGTGTGGTTCGCCGAACTCGCCCCGATCGCCAACGGCGCGGACGTCCCGCAGGCCGTGCTCGACGCGTTGGGCCTGCACGAGCAGATGTACCCCGGATCGCGCGCCCACGGCACTCCGCGCGAGCGGGCGGCGGGCGCGTTGCGCGACCGGGACGCGGTGCTGGTGCTCGACAACTGCGAGCACGTCATCGAAGCCGCCGCCGAACTCGCCGAATACCTGCTCGGCGAATGCCCGCGGCTGCGGATTCTCGCGACCAGCCGGGAGCCGTTGGCGCTGACCGGCGAGGCGCTCTGGCCGGTCGAACCGCTGACGCTGCCCGCGGAAGGGGCGACCGCCGTCGAAGCGACGGCGTGTGCTTCGGTTCGGCTGCTGGCCGATCGCGCCGCCGCGGTGCGGCCAGGGTTCACCGTCGACGAGTCCACTGTGGACGACGTGGTGCGGATCTGCCGGGCGCTCGACGGAATGCCGCTCGCGGTCGAACTCGCCGCGGCGCGGTTGCGGTCGATGACCGTGTCGCAGCTGGCCGCCCGGCTCGGCGATCGGTTCCGCGTGCTCACCGCGGGCAGCCGGACCGCGCTCCCCCGGCACCGCACGTTGCGCGCGGTGGTCGACTGGAGCTGGGACCTGCTGGAACCGGACGAGCGGCAACTGCTGCGCCGGTTGTCGATCTTCTCCGGCGGCGCGACCGCGGCGGCCGCGGAAGCGGTCTGCGGCGGCACGGCGGAGCTGCTCAGCGCGTTAGTCGACAAGTCGCTGCTGACCGTCTCCGAGAACGGCGAGCCGCGCTATCGGATGCTCGAGACCATCAAGGCGTACGGGCTGGAACAGCTCACCGCAGTCGACGAACGCGAGGAACTCCGGCAGGCACACGCGGAATGGTTCGCCAGTTTCGCCGAGACCGGCGACAAATACCTGCGCCGGGCCGAGCAGATCGAATGGCTCGCGCGTTTCGCCGCCGAGCACGGCAATCTGATCTCCGCCGTACGCGGTGCCATCGCCGCTGGCGAAGCGACGACGTCGCTGCGGCTGGTGACGTCGTGCGCGTGGTTCTGGATGCTGACCGGGCACAAGACCGAAGCGCAGGAGCTGATCGAGGCGGCGCTGGCGTTGCCCGGCGAGGCGGACCGCGAGCTGCGCGCGATGGGGTACGCGATGGCCGCGTTGCTGCTGACCATCGGGATGACCGCTGAAACCTCCGCGGACGCCTTGGGCCGCAAAGCACTCGAACTCAGCCGCGGCAGCAAGAATTCCTTGCTGCGATCGATCATTCCGGTGTTCACGCAAACCGGGGAACCCAGTGCTCTGGAGTCCACATTGGACGACTTGCTGTCCGATGAGGACCCGTGGCTGCGCGCGCACGCCCGGCTGCACCGGGCGCGCACGCAGCTGAACCTCTGGCACGACTCGGCCGCGCAGGAAGCCGACATCCGCGAGGCTGTCCGGCTGTTCCGGCTGAGCGGGGAACGCTGGGGAAGGTCGTTGGCGCTCAACAGTCTCGCCGAGGTCGTCGGCCGTCGCGGCGAACTGGAGGAAGCCGTTTCGTGCTACGAGGAATCGATCCAGGTCGTCTCGGAACTCGGGTCGGCGGATGACGTTCTGTTCGCCCGCGGCCGGCAAGCACACCTGTTCTGGCAGCTCGGCGACGAGGCGGCCGCAGCGGCCGCGATAGCCGCCGCCGAACGCGACGCGCGGAGCGTGCCGTTCCCCGATTCGCTCGCCTTTCTGGCCCAGACGAAATCGGATCTGGCGCGCTGGCGCGGCGAGCTGGCAGAAGCCCGCCGGGAGCTGAACCGCGCCGAAGCGCTGTTGAGCGAATCCGAACCGCATCCGTTGTTCCGCGCGATGATCCAGCATTCGCACGCCTACCTGGACGCCCAGACCGGCGACCTGCCCGCCGCCCGGGAGCGCCGCCGCGAAGCCCTCGCCTTGGCCGCGGAAGCCGGCGAGGCACTGTATCTGTCGATTGTTCTCGTGGGCGTCGCCGACCAGGCCCTGCGCATCGACCGTCCAGTTGCCGCCGCCGACCTGCTAGCCGCTGCGGACCGCCTCCGCGGCGGCCCCCACTTGGCCCTGCCCGACGCGACGGCCGCGGCAGCCGCCGTCCGGGCCCAGCCGTCAGGCACGGTCGACGACCCGATCGCCCTCGCGCACGACATCCTCAGCTGACGAATCCTTCGGGAGCCACCGCAGCGCAAGGGCTGCTCGCCGTCCCTTCGCGCTAACGGTCGCCGAAACCGGCCCGCCCGGAGCACGTCCTGTGGCATCATCCGCCGGTGACCGGCGAGCGGAGCGACCCGCACTCGATCGAGGAGGAAGACCTCGAGGATTTCGACTCGTGGACCGCGCAGGCCGCGCTGGCCTCCCTGATCGACGAGACGCTCAGCTCCCCCGAGGTCATCCGGCTGCTCGCCCGCGAATCGCTGCGCGCCGAGGTCGTGCGGGAGGAGCTGTTCGCGAACGAGACCCTGCTCGCCAAGATCCGGACGCTGCAGGATCAGGTCATGGCCGAAGGCGACCGGGGATTCCGGCCGCGCAACCGGCCGGTGTCGCCGCGCGAGGTGCTCTGGCTGCTGGTCGCGGTGCTGCTCGGGCTCGCCTACCTCAGCCTGATGACCGCCGCGTGGAACCAGCTCCCGCTGTTCTTCCGGATCTTCGCCGGGATGATGATGCCGTGCGTCCTGTTCGCCACCGGCGCGCTCGCGGTCCGCAAGGTCACCGCGTTGCGCGAGTGGATCAACCCGGACGCCATGCAGTTCCACGAGGAGCAATTCGGCCTCGGGCCCCGGCGTTCGTTCGCCGCGCGCGAGATCGTGCTGCCCGAGGTCCGCGACGTCATTTCCGCGCACCGGCGATTGCACTTCGGCACCACGTTGGTTTTCGAGCAGCAGTACGACCTCGGCGAGGAGGACAGCACCCGGATCGTGCCGACCGCCGCGGCGAAACGGATCCGGCGGGTCCTCGAACGCGCGGGTTCCGGCGCGGTCGCACTCGGCGGGCAACGCGGGTCCGGCAAGACGACCGCCATCCGTTCCATGCAGCGCGGTCTGCTGCACGGCAGCGAAAACCCCGCGCCGCTGGTGGTGGTCGCCTCCGCCCCGGCCACCTACGACGCCCGCGATTTCGTGCTGCACCTGCACAAGCTGCTGTGCCAAGCCGTCCTCGAACGGATCCGGCAGACGCTGGGTCCGGCCATCGGCTGGCGCTGGTGGGCCCGCCGGTTCTGGCGCGGATCAGCCGATCTCGTGCTCTCGGCGGCGCTCGGCTGGGCGATCGGCGGCCTGCTCTGGACCGGGAAATTCGCGCAGTTCCCCGTCGATCTGTGGCACACCGTCCGCAAAGTTCAGTTCCCCGACCTGCTTGGTCCATTGTGGACAGAGCAGCCAGTCGCCAACCGGATCGCCTTGGGCGTGGTCGCCGTCCTCGCGCTCCGCTGGGTCTGGAAACTCCTCGCGACCGCAACCGGTGCCGTGCTGCTCTTCCTGCGGCGCAAGTCGTCCGCCGGAGCACGTGCCCTCGAAGCCGAAGCGCGACGGCAGTTGCTCCGCATCCAGTACCTCCTGACCTACACCACCGGCTGGTCCGGCAAACTCGCCGTCCCGGCGGGCGGCGAACTGGGCCGCACCCGCACCACGCAACGGGCCGAACAGCAGCTGACGCATCCGGAAGTCGTCGACGAGTTCCGCTCGTTCGCCCAGCTGACCGCCGAATCCCTGCGCGCGGAAGGGATCACCGACCGGGTCGTCGTCGCCATCGACGAACTGGACAAGATCGGCGAGCAGGACAAGGCCCAGCAGCTCGTGAACGACATCAAGGGCATCTTCGGCGTGCCCGGCTGCCTGTACTTCGTGGCGGTGTCCGACGACGCGGTGCTCAGCTTCGAGCAACGCGGACTGGCCGTGCGCGACGCCTTCGACAGCGCGTTTTCCGAAGTGGTGCGCCTGGAATCGTTCACGCTCGACGAGAGCAGGCTGTGGATCGCGCAACGGCTGCCCGGCGTTCCGGAGCAGTTCTGCTACCTCGGCCACTGCCTCTCCGGCGGCCTGCCCCGCGACCTGCGCCGCACCACGATCGACATGGTGGACGTGACGATCGAACACTACGAGCCGTCGCTGTCCACGGTCACCGGCATCCTGGTCCGCGCCGACCTGGCCGCCAAGGCGAGCGGCTTCGCCGGACAGGCCCGCGGGCTCGCGCAAACGCCGGAGCTGACCGAACTGTGGCCGAAACTCCTCCGCATCCCCGACACCCGCGAAGCAGCGGAACTCGCCGAACTCGCCGCCGAACTGCACGAAGGCGCGACCTCCGACCTCGCCGACGCGGTCAACCGGCTGCGGTTGCACAGCAGCGCGTTCGTCCTCTTCTGCGCCACCGTCCTGGACATGTTCACCGACGCGCTCACCCAGTCCCGCCTCACGCCGAGCCTGCACGAACTGGCCATCGCCCGGCGACGGCTCGCACTGGATCCGCATCTCGCGTGGGCCACCCTGACCGACTTCCGCAAAGCACACGACCTGCCGCTTCCCGCGCGGGCCTAGCGGACGAGACGGAAGAACCCGCGCACCTGCTCGACCAGCGACTCCGGCTGCTCCAGAGCGGCGAAGTGTCCGCCTCGCGGCAGTTCCTCGAACCAGCGCAGGTCGGTGAACCGCAGCTCGGCCTCCCGCCGCGACGGACGGGTGATGTCGCGCGGGTAGACCGACAGCCCGGACGGCGCGGTGACCTTGTCCCGGAAGTTGGCGAAGCTTTCCCAGTACAGGCGCGCCGACGAGGTGGCGGACGCGGTGAACCAATAGACCGAGATCTCGTCGAGGATCGTCTGCCGCGACACCGCGTCCTCAGGGTGGCCGTTGTGGTCCGTCCAGGCCCAGAATTTCTCGGCGATCCAGGCGGCCTGGCCCGCCGGGGAGTCGGTGAGGCCGTAGCCGAGGGTCTGCGGCCGGGTCGCCTGGAGCGCCGAGTAACCGCGGCCGGTGCGCTGGAACTCCTTCTCCGCCTCGAGATTCGCCAGTTCCGCGGGCGTCGGGTCGGCGAACGTGCCCGCCGCCACGGACCCCAGATTCACGTGGACGCCGGCGACCCGCTCAGGCGCCACCTCGCCCAGCGCGCCGGACACCGCCGAGCCCCAGTCGCCGCCCTGCGCGCCGTACCGGTGGTAGCCCAGCGAGACCATCAACGTGTCCCAGGCGCGTGCGATGCGCGGGACACCCCATCCGGTCGTCGCCGGCTTGTCGCTCCAGCCGTACCCGGGCAACGACGGCGCGACCACGTGGAACGCGTCCGCCGGATCCCCGCCGTGCGCACGCGGATCGGTCAGCGGGCCGAGGACGTCCAGGAACTCCAGCACCGAACCCGGCCACCCGTGCGTGAGCACGAGCGGGAACGCGCCCGGCTCCGGCGAACGGACGTGCAGGAAGTGAATGCCCAGGCCGTCGATCGTGTCGCGGTACTGCGGGAAGACGTTCAGCCGCTCGGCGAACCCGAAGTCGTAGTCCTCGGCCCAGCTGCGGCACAGCTCCTGCGCGTAGGACAGCGGCAGCCCCTGCGACCAGTCGTCCACCGGCTCGGGCTCGGGCCACCGCGTCCGCCGCAACCGATCCCGCAGGTCCGCGATCTCCGCTTCGGTGACGCGGACTTCGAACGGCTCGGCGGACATGGCAAAACTCCTTACGGGTCAAGGCGGTGCCGGAGCAGACGCGGGCGGACCGCCATCGCGGACTCCCCGCGTGGCGGCAGATTCGGGACGACCTAGCTCCCCAGCTCAGGAACCCGCTCCCCTGCCGGCGGCGGACCCGGCGGCGTCCCGTCCCCGAACGGCCTCCCGCCCAGTTCCTCCCGGCCGTGCGGCGTCAGCCACCCCGCCAGGTCCGGCCCCAGCGGCACGATCCCGGTCGGGTTCACGTTCCGGTGCACCACGTAGTAGTGCTCCTTGATCTGCCCGAAATCGATCGTGTCGCCGAAACCGGGCGTCTGGAACAGATCCCGCGCGTACGCCCACAGCACCGGCATCTCCGTGAGTTTCTGCCGGTTGCACTTGAAATGCCCGTGGTACACCGCGTCGAAGCGGACGAGCGTCGTGAACAGCCGGACGTCCGCCTCGGTGATCGTGTCGCCGACGAGGTACCGCTGGCCGGCCAGCCGCTCGGACAGCCAGTCCAGCCGGGAGAACAACGCGCGGTACGCCTCTTCGTACGCCTCCTGCGAGGTGGCGAAACCCGCTTTGTACACGCCGTTGTTCACGTCCCGGAAGACCTTCTCCGCGACGTCCTCGACCTCGTCGCGCAGCCGTTCCGGGTACAGCTCGGGCGCGCCGTCCCGGTGGTAGGCGCCCCATTCCAGCGACAGGTCGATCGTGATCTGCTTGAAGTCGTTGGTCACGATCTGCCCACTCGGGACATCCACAATGGACGGAACGGTGATCCCGCGCGGATAGTCCGGGTACCGCGCGAAAAACGCCTCCTGCAGCCGTTCGATGCCGAGCACCGGGTCGCGGCCGCCGGGATCGAGGTCGAAGGTCCAGCTGCGCTCGTCATGCGTCGGGCCGCACAGGCCCATCGACAGCACGTCTTCGAGGCCGAGCAGCCTGCGCACGATCGACGCGCGGTTCGCCCACGGGCAGGCGCGCGCGATCACCAGGCGGTACCGGCCCGGCTCCACCGGCCAGCCGTCGCGGCCGTCGGCGGTGATCCGGTCGGAGATGTAGTTCGTGTCGCGCTTGAACTCACCCTGGTCGGGCATCGGAAGCCTTTCGTCGGGGGTCGGGTCTAGTCGTCCGGGCAGGCCGAACCGTCCGGCGGCTCCAGCGCGGCGGCCAGCCGGGCGAGGATCGGGCCCGCGGCGCGGACCTCCTCGGGCGAGAGGTGGTCGAACAGGAACGAACGCACCCGTTCGAGATGCCCGGGATACGCGGCGGCTAACTTCGCGCGCCCCGCTTCGGTGAGCGTCGCGTGCGCGGCCCGCCGGTCCTGCGGGCACTTCACCTTCTTGACCAGCCCGCGCCCCACCATCGCCTCCACGACCCGGCTGATCCGGCTCAGCGACAGCGCCGTGGCCTGCGCCAGATCGGTGAGCCGCAGCCTGCCTTCGGGCGCTTCCGCCAGCGACACGAGCACGGTGTAATCCGTCAGCGAGACGCCGTTGTCGTGCGCGAACTGGTCCTCGAGAGCCCGCGGCAGGACTGTGACGAGGCGCATCAGCGGACGCCACACCGCCTCTTCTTCGCTGGTCAGCGGGGTTCTGGTCACCACAAAGGGGGAGTATATCCGACACTTGCTCGCGCAATCAGTTATTGTGGGCTACAGTGCTAGTTGAACACTCAACCAAGGACCCGAAGGAACGGAACTCATGACCAGCGCGACCACCTACGCCCACCTGACCGGCACCTACACGATCGACGGCACGCACAGCCGGATCGGCTTCGTCGCCCGCCACGCCATGGTCACCAAGGTCCGCGGCTCCTTCAACGAGTTCGAAGGCTCGTTCACCCTGGACGGCGAGAACCCGGCCAACTCGAGCGCGAACGTCACCATCCAGACCAAGAGCGTCGACACCCGCAACGCCGACCGCGACGGCCACCTGCGCAACAACGACTTCCTGTCCGTCGACGAGTTCCCGACCATCACCTTCACCTCCACCGGAATCGCGCAGACCGGCGAGGACACCTTCGACGTGACCGGCGACCTGACCGTCAAGGGCATCACCAAGTCGGTCACCATCCCGTTCGAGTTCGGCGGCTCCGCGAAGGACCCGTTCGGCAACGACCGCGTCGGCTTCGAGGGCAAGACCTCGATCAACCGCAGCGACTACGGCGTCACCTTCAACGCCGCCCTCGAGACCGGCGGCGTGCTGGTCTCGGACAAGATCACCCTCGAGTTCGAGATCTCCGCGATCAAGAACGCCTGAACGAACAGCCGGTGAAGGGTTCCGGAATCCGGGGCCCTTCACCGTCGTGTCCGGGCCTCAGACGTCGAGCGCGGTGCCGTAGAGCCGCTCGACCGGGAGCCGGATCACCACTCGCCGCTCGGCCACCTGCTGCTTCAGGAACGCCTCTGCGTCCTCGGGCCGCGCGGCCTCCGGGAGCATCGCGAGCAGTTCCTGCCCCACCGCGTCGCCGGGAACCTCGGTGACCTCGGAAACCTCCGCTCGCCCCTCGGCGACCGCGAACGACCACACGTCGCCGCCTTGGACGTGCAGCGTCGCCCGCGGGTTGCGGCGCAGATGACCGACCTTGCTCCGGTCGGCAGTCGTCGAAAACCGCACCACCCGGGCGTCGGGATCCCAGCTGTACAGCATGGTCGTCAGATGCGGCTGACCGCTGCGTTTGATCGTCGCGAGCGTGCCGAACCGCTGCTGGCTCAGCAGGTCCGAAAGGGCTTCGTCGGACAGCTTCCGGGGTGCGGGTCCTTGACTCATACCCGTGCCCAACTCCCCGCCGGTCCGGCAAATTTCCGCGAGCGGACGATCAGAACGCGGTGCCTCCGTCCGACCACGACGTCTGGCCGAAATCCTCGTCGTCCACCGGCGCGCGGCGCGGTCGGGGACGTTCCGGCTCCGGCGCGACCTCAGGTTCCTCGACTTCCTCGACGGCCGCGGGCGCGGCTTCCGCCTCCGGAGTGCC
Source organism: Amycolatopsis sp. AA4 (assembly GCF_002796545.1). GTDB lineage: Bacteria > Actinomycetota > Actinomycetes > Mycobacteriales > Pseudonocardiaceae > Amycolatopsis. Next base: position 1,092,000 of record NZ_CP024894.1, on the reverse strand, counting down.
CTTCGGCCAGACGCACGGCGACGTCGCACCGAGATACAGCTTCCCGAGTTCGTTGGCCTGCAACGACATGTCGAAGCCGTCCCGCTCGTTGCGCGCGAAGACGTACTGGTCGGTGGGCCGCCGGTCGGTCAGCACGGTGAAGCCGTGTCCCTGCCACCACTTCACGACGGCGTCGAACTGGGCGGCGAAGGTGTCCGGTTCGAGCCCGGTCACCTCGTACGTGGCGGAGATCTCGTACCGCCCTGCCGGGCCGTGGTCGGTCGGGTCGGTGCATTCGGAACGGTTGCGGGAGAACAGTTCCCGCCCGGCCGGCGCGGGCAGCGCGGAGAACGCGCCGCGCACGTAGTCCTCGACCCGATCGCGGGCTTCGGTTTCGGTGATCGTGGGGGTCATGGCTCCACCTCCTGGGGAGCAGGCTACGAGGGGAAGGGCGGCGAGGCAGGCCAGCGCGGTGCGGCGCGCCGTCACGCCGGGAGCCCGGCGATGATCCGGCCGAAGCTGCGCAGCGACGGGTTGTTGTCCTCCCAGTATTGGCTGTGCGCGGCCCCGGACAGGCCGCCCTCGTACCACGGGCCCTTGTCGCCCGGAGCGGATTCGAAGACCTGGCCGCCGAAGCCGCCGCCGGCTGGGCTCGGGCCGAGCGGGTCGTGGCCGCCGACGCCGATGTTGGTCATCTTGATCAGGTCGTGTTCCGCGACCGTCGAGTGCACGTGCTGGGCGACCTGGTCCTGTGGGACGCCGTCGAGGTGCAGCTGGTTCGCGTGTTCGACGCCGACGCCGGGGCTGCCGACGAAGATCAGGTCGTCGGCGTTGAGCCCGCCGTCGCGAGCCGCGTGGCCGATCACCGTCGTGCCGTAGCTGTGGCCGAGCACGGTGTTGTGCGACGGCGCGCCTTCGTGCGAAGCCCGCAGGCCGTCCTCGAATTTCGACAACGCCTCCTTGCCGCCGTCGGCGTACTTCTCGCTGGCGGCGTTCACGAGTTCGTCCGGCGCGTCGTAGCCGACCCACGTGATCACCGACGTCGACGGCGAGCCCGCCATCGTCGCCGACTGCCACATCTTGTCCGACCGGCCGAGGTCGCCGCCGATCTTGGCCAGCTCGCTGCCGGTACCGGGCACATAAGTCGCGACATTCGCCGCGGTGTCCGGGTTTCCGGCGGCGACGACCGCGGTGCCGTCGCCGCTGACGTCGAGCGAGATCAGGAACGCGGGCGGTTTGCCGTCGGCCGCGAGCCGGTCGCGGATCGCGGTGAGGCCGCGCAATTGCGCGTCGTCTCCCTTGCGCTTGTCGATTTCCTGTTGCAGCACAACGCGATTGGCCGCGTCCCGATCGACCACCGGAATGCCGTCGAGGTTGCGGATCAGGTCCGGATTGTCGCGCAGGATGGAGGACTGCGCGGAGTCGGACAGGCTGTCCCACCACGCCCGGTTCTCCGCCGGGGTGGCGTTCGGTTTCGGCCGGCTGGTGGTCGCCATCGCCAGCGCGACCATTCCGGTGCCGCCGCTCTCGCCCTTCGCCGCGCGGTCGAGCACGACGGTGAGGTCCGCGTCGATTTCGGTGGCGTCGCGGAGAATCCGGCTCACCCGGTCGGCGACTTCGGCCTGCCGCTCGGGTTCTCCGCTGACTCCGCCGCCGTCGTCGATCCGCATTCCGTTGCGCGAGGCGAAATCGTCGACCTCTTGCACCGCCGAACTGATCCGCTCGACCGCCAGTTGCGCGTCGTGCACCCCGCGCCGGACAGCCGACACGTCCGTGGTCAGCTGCCGCAGTTCCGCGGTCAGCGCGGTGCCTTTGGCGGTCGCCGCGTCCGCCGCGTCGCCTTGCCAGGCGCCGAACTTCGTCATGGCGTCGGCATCGTCGTTCGCCGCGGAGAGCCGGGCGGCCCGGGTGCCGAGCGCGTCGACCGCCGCGGCGAGGTCGGCCGGATTCCAGCGCCGGACGTCTCCCCAGGTGATCATCGGCCCGCCGCCGCGATCTCGCCGGTGGCGTTCTGGTCGGCTCCGCGGTAGCCGGCCGCGGCCTGATCGAGGTTGCCCGCGTATGCCTCGGTGTCGGCGGTCCACTTCGGAACGGCGCGACCCCAGGTGTCGGACAGGCGATCCGCCGCGGCCACGCTCGTGCCGCCGGACAGCCCGACGCCGGCGAGCGCGCCCGCGAGGTCGGCCGTCCGCACGGTCGCCGCGGCCTGGCGCGCCCGTCCGGCCGCGGTCGCGACCTCCCCCGGAGCGACCTCGAAACCCGTTCCCATGCGCATCTCCCCCACCGCGGCGATCGGACGACCCGTACGACGGACGTCCGCGACAGCCGGTTCCCGACAGTTCGGCTTTCGCGGCAACTCCTGGCAAGATCTCCTCCGCAACGCCTTGACCTGCGAAAACGCCCGCCTACCCTGTCCACATATGTGAACGCTAGTCACGTGACTGAATAGTTATCAGCCCGCGTCTTGCCCGCCGGTGACCAGCGTGTGACTGTGTACGGCGAAGTTCGAACCGGAACGGGCGAACCGGCACGCGGCGCGGGAAAGGCGTTGCGCGGCGGCGGATTCAGCCGTTCCGCAGTGCTGGACCAGTCCGGCAGTCCTTGTCCCCTCGACCCCCATTCGTCCGGCCAGGACGGCGCTGACCTCCCGGGCAGCGGACCAGGACCGGCCGGCCATCCCGGAAAGAGACGGCTCGGCAATGACACAGACAGCCGCGGCGCGGCGGCCCATCGGCAGAACGACGCTGTATTTCTTCGGTGCCCTCGGCGGCATCCTGTTCGGCTACGACCTCGGGGTCATTTCCGGGGTGTTGCCGTTCATCGGGAAACTCTGGGGCCTGTCCGGCTGGGACAAAGGCGTCATCACCGCGAGCATTTCCGTCGGCGCGATCGTCGGCGCGAGTTTCTCCTCGCGGCTCAACGAAAGGCTCGGCCGCCGCCGGACGATCATGACGGCCGCCGTGGTCGTCATCATCGGCACGCTCGCGGCCACCTTTTCGCCGACCTTCGCGTTGCTGATCATTTCCCGGCTGGTGATAGGCGTGGGAATCGGATTGTCGTCCTCGACGGTCCCGACGTACCTGTCGGAACTCGCTCCGGCGCGGCTGCGCGGGGCGATGGGCGCGCTGAACCAGATCTTCATCGTGCTCGGCATCCTGATCGCGTTCCTCGTCAGCTACGGGCTCGGCAGTTCGGGCAACTGGCGGCTGATGTTCGCCGGCGCGATCGTGCCGGCGGTGATCCTGCTGGCGGGCCTGGTGTTCCTGCCCGAAACGCCGCGCTGGCTCGTCGCGAACGGCCATGAGGAACAGGCGCGCGCGGTCCTGCTCAGCTCGCACGGCGGCGGCGTGAACGTCGACGAGGAGATCGGCACGATCCGCGAGGTCATCCGGCTCGACTCGGAATCGGCGAAGACCCGGTTCCGCGACCTGCTGACGCCGACCGTGCGGCCGATGCTCGTGGTGGCGCTGCTGCTCGCGATGGGCCAGCAGTTCAGCGGCGTGAACGCGGTGAACGCGTACTTCCCGACGATGCTGATCGGCCTCGGTTTCGCGACCCAGGCGGCGCTGCTGTCCGGCGTGCTGCTGGGCGTGACCAAGTTCTTGTTCACCGCGTGGGTCGTGTTCGTGGTCGACCGGTGGGGCCGCAAACCGCTGCTGCTGATCGGCAACGTGCTGATGGTGCTGACTCTGGTCGCCGCCGGGTTCATCGTGCTGGAAGTCCACGACACCGCGACCAAGGGCATCCTGATGCTGGTCGCGATGGTGCTGTACCTGGTCGGCTACGAACTGGGCTGGGGCGCGGTCGTGTGGGTCATGATGGCCGAGGTGTTCCCGCTGAAGGTCCGCGCCGCGGGAATGGGCGTAAGCAGCGTCGTGCTGTGGGCCGCGACCGGCATCATCAGCGCCGTGTTCCCGATCATCTCCGACCCCGGCGCACTCGGCCTCGGCGGTTCGATGTTCCTGTTCGCGGGAATCAACGTGGCCCTGTTCTTCCTCACGAAATGGCTCGTCCCGGAAACCAAAGGCCGGACGCTGGAGGAAATCGAACTCGACCTGCGCGGGCGGACGCACGCGAAGGCGCGCGCCTGAATTTCTCTTGGGGTGCGGCCGGGCGGCAGGGGATTTCCCTTGCCGCCCGGCCGTTTTTCATCGCTCTGAGGCTCCGTACAGCCTCGACTCCGAGTACACATTCGGACTAGACCGCTTGATTGACGGCGACCAACCGATCGGCTGGATAGCTTTTGCGCTGACCCGGCGCTCAGGGAATCCGAGCCTCGATCTGCGCGAGATGATCAATCCCCGCCGACCTGTCCAAACCTGACCGTGTCAACGCCTCGCCGACCTGGTCACCGCCGACTCCGAGCACCTGGACATCCTCGTCAACAACGCCGGAGCAATGTGGCGCGAACCGCTGGAGACGTTCCCCGCCGAGGCCTGGGACGCGGTGTTAGACCTCAACCTCAAGTCGCCGTTCTGGCTGGTGCAAGCGCTGCTCCCCGCTCTGCGCCGGGCGGGGTCTGCCGATGATCCCGCGCGAATCATCAACATCGGAAGTATCGCCGCCATCCACGTCGCCGAGGCACCCAACTATTCGTACGCCAGCAGCAAAGCCGCGCTCCATCAACTCACCAGGGTGCTGGGCCCACAGCACATCACGGTGAACGCGGTAGCGCCAGGAGTGTTCCCGTCGCACATGATGGTGGCCACGATCGACGCCATCGGCGACAAGATCGCGGCGAAGACCCCACTACGCCGCCTCGGCCGTGACGACGACATGGCAGGCGTCGCGGTGTTCCTGGCCAGCCGGGCGGGTTCCTACCTGACCGGCGCTGTCACCCCAGTCGACGGCAGCACTACCCACCGCACCAGGCCCCAGGGGCCACCGCATTCCTCACCAACCGAGCCGGCCCTCCAAGCGCCGTCACAGTCGACGGCGGCACTGCCACCACCGCAACAAGCACCTCGACGCCATATCTCCTCGCCAGCCGAGCCGCGTCCCACCTGACAAGCGCCGTCGCCCCGGCCGACGGCGGCACCGCGAGCTTTTCCCTCCCGCCGGCGAGGAGTCCGCAGCCGTCGGGGTACTCGCAGTGCCTCCCTCAGACTGCGGCCAGCGGCTACGGTGACAGGGTGGCCACGATCGATCTGCGCACTGAGATCAAGGAATTCCTGAGCTCCCGTCGCGCGCGGATCATGCCCGAACAGGCCGGACTGCCCGCCTACGGCGGCAACCGTCGCGTCAAAGGCCTGCGCCGCGAAGAGGCGGCGCTGCTGGCGGGCATATCGGTCGACTACTACGTGCGCATGGAGCGCGGCAGCCTCTCCGGCACCTCCGACGAGGTCCTCGAAGCAGTGGCCTCCGCCTTGCACCTCGACGAGGCGGAGCGCGACCACCTGTTCCAGCTCGCGCGCCAATCCAGGACGCCCAGGCGTGCCCGCCGCCGACCTGTCGCGACAGTGCGTCCGGCGCTGCACCAGGTGCTCGCCGCCATCACCGACGCTCCGGCCTGGATTTGCAACGGCCGCTACGACGTACTGGCCACGAATCCCCTAGCCCGCGCACTGTATGCACCGATGCTGACCGAACCCCGACGCCCCGCGAACACGGCACGGTTCGTGTACCTGGAACCCGAGGCGGCGAGAGCCTTCTTCGTCGACTACGACCGAATCGCCTCCGACGTAGCCGCGAAGCTGCGCATGGAAGCCGGCCGCAATCCGCACGACGAGGACCTGATCGCCCTGGTCGGCGAACTATCGACCCACAGCGAACTGTTCCGCCAGCGGTGGGCGTCCCAGGACGTGCGGCTCCACCGGTCCGGCCGCAAACGCCTGCACCATCCCGCAGTGGGCCGGCTCGACCTGGACGTCGAATCGATGGACCTGCCCACCGACCCCGGCCTGCTCCTGAACGTCTACACCGCCCCCACCGGCACCCCGACCGCGGACGGCCTGGCCCTGCTGGCGTCCTGGGCCGCCAGCCAGGAGAAGCCAGCAAGCGAGCTTCGTTCACGCAGCTGAGTCGGGTCACCCCGCGCTCGGTGCGCCGCTGGGTCGCCGGGCTCGGTACAGCCCCGGCACGCCGCGCTCGGCGCAACCACGAGCGGCCACGCCCGATGCAGCACCGAGTCGCCACGCCCGACGCAACGCCGAGTCGGTGCGCCCGGTGCGACGCCAGGTCGCCGCGCTCGATGCAGCACCGGATCACCGCGCTCGATGCAGGACCGAGCCGCCACGCCCGACGCAACGCCCAGCCGCCACGCCCGACGCAGCACCGAGCCACCATGCCCAATGCAACGCCGAGTCAATGCGCCCGGTGCGACGCCAGGTCGCCGCGCTTGATGCAGCACCGGATCGCCGCGCTCGGCGCAGCGCCCGGGTCGGCGCGACCACGGGCCTGACGCAGGGCATGATCCGGCAGATCTAGCCCGCGCGGCATTCCCGCGTTCCCGCCTATCCGAGGCAGCGCCGAATAATCAGCGAGAGCGTCGAGCCCACGTCGATCGCGGGGCACGGGCACCGTGACCTTCACCGGATTCCGAACCAGAAGGACGAAACTCGCCGCACCACGCCAGATTCCGGCTGGGTCACACCCTCTCGCACGCGGAGTGTGCAAATCCCGGCGGGCCGAACCTCGCCCATCAGCCAACCCCGCCGGGATTGCCCCTCCCGGCTCGGGTAACAGCCCTCGCGGAGCCACCACACTCGGTCGGCACCAGCATCTCCATCCCTGATGCTGGACAATGACCTGTTGTCCAGAGGCCGGACAATGACCTCCCGCACTTGCGCGCAAGTCGTCCGAACCGCCGCGTAGTGTCCGCGGGACCACCGCATTCGATCAATCCGGCAGCATAGGCATCTCCATTCCCGCCTCGTGGCTCAGCAACGCCGCCCGAGTCAGTGCAGCCGCGCCGAAGCGGTTTCGCAACGCGTCCACCGCCGAATCCAGCGCGGTCGCCTCCGCGGACACCGCGGGGCTGGACGGTTGATCCAGCGGCAGCGCCAACTGCACCGCGCCATGGCTGTCGAGGTTCGAGAACGACAGGCCCAGCAACGTCAAACCCCGGTCGTACACCAGCGGTTGCGCCGCCGCCAGCAGACTGCGGGCCGCGCACAGCAACGTTTCCGTGTGGTCGGTGCTGTCGGCGAGTGTATGCGACCTCGTGGCACGGGTGAAGTCCGCGAAGCGCATTCGCAGCACCACTGTCCGGCAGACTCGCGACGCGCCTCGCAGCCGCCGCGCCAATCTGTCCACAATAGACACCACGATCTCGTCCAGCTCAGCCGGCGACCGGGAGCGGCGGCCCAGAGCGCGTTGCGAGCCGATCGAGCGGCGGCGTTTTCCTGGCTGGACCGCGCGGGGGTCGCGTCCGTGCGCCAGGGCGTGCAGGTGACGTCCCGAACCTGGGCCCAGCATGGAGATCAGCGCGGCCTCGGGCAGTTCGGCGACTTGGCGCACGGTGCGGACGCCGCGTTCCCGCAGCTTCGCCGACGTCACCTTTCCCACTCCCCACAACCGCTCCACCGGCAGCGGATGCAGGAATTCCAGCTCGCGCTCCGGCGGCACCACCAGCAGACCGTCCGGTTTCGCGACCCCGCTCGCCACCTTCGCGAGGAACTTCGTGCGCGCCACTCCGACCGTGATCGGCAGGCCGACCTGCGCCAGCACCTCCGCGCGCAGCCGCACCGCGATCTCCGACGGACGTCCGGCGATCCGCCGCAGACCGCCGACGTCCAAGAAAGCTTCGTCGATCGACACTCCTTCCACCGCCGGCGTCGTCTGCCGGAACACCTCGAACACCGCCTTGCTCGCCGCGCTGTAGACCGACATCCGCGGCGGCACCACCACGGCATGCGGGCACAACCGCCTGGCCTGCGCCCCGCCCATCGCGGTGCGCACGCCCAGCGCCTTGGCCTCGTAGCTCGCGGCCAGCACCACGCCACCGCCCACGATCACCGGCCTGCCGCGCAGCCGGGGATCGTCGCGCTGCTCGACCGAGGCGTAGAACGCGTCGAGGTCGGCGTGGAGGATCGGTCCTTCGCTTGTCACGAACATATGTTCGCATCGAACACCGACAAAAACCGGGATTCGTTCACTCGAACGGAGTAGAAAAACTTCCCGGAGGCCGGACGGAACACGCTAACCTCTCCCCCGTGCGGCTCGTCCTGTTCGACCTCGACACCACGCTCGTCGATCGCGCGGAGGGATTCCGCCGCTGGGCGTGGGAGTTCTGCGCGGAACACCGGCTCGCCGACGCGGAAGCCGAATGGCTCATCGCCGCCGACGACCGAGGGCGCGCCGACCGGGCGGCGTTCTTCAAGGACCTCCGCGAACGCTTCGACCTGCAGGAACCGGACCTCGAAGACGCCTACCGCGAACGCTTTCCCGCGCTCGTCCCCGCCACGCCCGGCGTACTGACCGGCTTGCCCCGGTTGCGCGCGGCGGGCTGGCGGATCGGCGTCCTCGGCGAGGGCGAACCGCAGCTGTCCACGCTGCTGTGCACCGGAATCGCCGGACTCGTGGACGGCTGGGCGCTCGCCGGGCCGGACGGACTGTCCACATCGGACCCAAAGCTGTTCGAGCTGGCCGCCGAACGCTGCGAGACCACCCTGGACGACGCGTGGCTCGTCGGCGCGGACGTCGAACCCGCACGGTCCGCCGGATTGCACACCGTCCGAGTCGGCCCGGACCGTGACACGGCCGGCGCGATCGCGCTGCTGCTGGAGAGCTAGTTCGCGGAGTCGATCCGCCCGCGCTACGACACCGTGCGGCGGCGCCACTCAGCCGTCGCACACCCGTCGCCACCGCACGAGAGCTAGTTCTCGGCGTCGATCGACAGCTGCGGTCGCACCACGACGCCGCGGAGCAGTACACCGCGCACGAGAACTAGCAACGGCATACCCAAGCCGTCTCGCACGAGAACTAGCACTCCGCGCGATCCGTCGAGCGTCGTTGCGCCGCAACACCGTGCGACGGCCTCGCGCCAGCCGTCGCCATCGCGGATGGGAGAGTTCTCCGCCTTAATCCGCCACTCGCCGTCGCATCACCACACCGCGCAGCGGCATACCCCAGCCGCAGCCCCACCACCAGCACGCAACTGCTCGACAGCTGGCGCTCCATCTCCATCCGTCACACGCCGCCGCACCCAAGACCATCGCACGGCGGGCGCCCCTCCGCCGTCGCGCAAGAGAACTAGCTCTCCACCTCGATCTGCCACGCACCATTCCGCTGCGACATCGTGTAGTGGTGAAACTCGGTCGTCGTACCGCCGCTGGCACGGTGGTACGTGATCTTCGCGGTGAGCGTGTTCTCGCCGGTGACCTGTACGTCGTTCGCCGTCACCGAGCTGAACTGGCTCCACCAGGATTTGTACCGTTCGAAGGTCTGGTTCTTCTTGGCGCGGAACCCGTCGCTGAGCATCGCCCAGCCGCTCTCCAGATTGCTCGGCAGGTACGAGAAGTAGGTGCGCAGCGCGGATGCCATCGCGTCCGGCGAGTTCGACGCCGAGCTGGAAGTCGGCAGAGCGCTCGATGAAGGCGTAGTAGACGGCGACGGCTGCGAAGCCGACGAAGGCGCCGGAGCGCTGGAAGCCGCGGAACTCGTGCCAGCTGGCGGCGGGTTCGCGGCCGGGTTTTCCTCCCCGTGGTTACGAGTAAGGAGAACCGTGACGATCACGGCGAGCACGACAAGCAGCGCGCCCGCCCCGGCGAAGATCATCCCGCGGCGTCTTCGGTCCGAGCCCGCGGGCGGAGCGGCGGCGGCCGATCCCGCGGGCGCCACAGCAGCACCCGCGGCAGGAACCGCGACCGTGGTGGGCACGGCCGGCGGTTCGGCGTCCGGCAGCGTCGGCGGTTCCGGGACCGCCGCGACCGGGGTGACGCCGCCGTCCAGTTTGCGCAGTTCCGTGACGACCTCGGCCATCGACGGCCGGTCCTCCGGTTTGAGTTCCAGCAGCTTCAGCAGCAGCGGCTCCAGCTTCCCGGCCTGTTTCGGCGGGTTGATCGAACCGCTGGAAACCCGGTACAGCAAGGCGATCGCGTTGTCCGCGGTGCCGAACGGCGGTTCGCCTTCCACCGCCATGTACAGCGTCGCACCGAGGGCGAACACGTCGGACGCGAACGTCGCCTCCTCGCCGCGGGCGACCTCCGGCGCGAGGAACGCGGGCGTGCCGGAGATTTCGCCGGTCGCGGTGAGCGTGACGTCGCCGACCGCGCGCGAAATGCCGAAGTCGGTCACCTTGACCGTAGTGCCGTCGTCGCCGAGCAGGACGTTGCCCGGTTTGACGTCGCGGTGCACGATCCCCGCCCGGTGCGCGGCGGCGAGCACGCCGGCCAGCTGCACCCCGAACGGGATCGCCTCGTCGACGGTCAGCGGCCCGTCCTCGCGCAGTTTCACCGCGAGGCTGCGCGAGGGCAGGTACTCCATGATCAGCCACGGCCGGTCCTCGTGCTCGACCACGTTGAACACCGAGATGGCGTTCGGATGCTGCAGCCGGGCGGCGATGCGGGCCTCGCGCATGGCGCGGTTGCGGGCTTCCTCGACCTTGTCCTCGCCCTGGTTCACGGGCATGAGGAGTTCCTTGACCGCGACCACGCGGCCGAGGATCTTGTCCTCCCCGCGCCAGACCATCCCCATCGCGCCGCTGCCGATCAGTTCGACGAGCTCGTAGCGACCGGCGACCTGCCGGCTCTCCTCGGTCAACGGAAAACCCTTCGGTGCGACATCATCCACGGACGGCGATCACCCAGTTTTCCACGGACGGCCGGAGCCTGATCCGCGACCCACCCGCGCCCGCCCGGGGTTGCTCCCGGTGGCCGGGTCACGACAGGGTGAGCACATGACCACGACAGCGCCGTCTTTCCGGAGCGTGTTCCGGATGGGCGAATTCCGTGCGCTCTGGCTCGCGCACGTGCTGTCGGTGGCAGGTGACCAACTAGCCCGGGTCGCGCTGACTGTGTTGGTATTCAACCGAACGGCGTCCGCGGGCTGGGCCGCCGGGACGTACGCGCTCACCTATTTGCCGGACCTCCTCGGCGGTGCGCTCGGCGGACTCGCCGACCGGTTCCCGCGCCGCACCGTGCTCGTGGTCGCGGATGTCGTGCGCGCGCTGCTGGTCGCGTTGATGGCGATTCCCGGCATGCCGTGGCCGGTCGCCGCCGGACTGCTCGTAGTCGTGCAACTCGCGGCCGGACCGTTTCAGGCGGCGCGGCAGGCAGTCCTGCCGGACCTGTTGGGCGAGGAGAAACTGGCGACCGGTCAAGCGATTCTCTCCTCGACGTACCAGGCCGCGCTGGTGATCGGCTTCGGCGCGGGTGCCGCGGTGGTCGCCTGGCTCGGCGTTTCAGGCGCGCTGTGGGCGGACGCGGTGACCTTCGCGGTGTCGGCAGCCGCGCTGCGCTGGGGTTTGCGGCTGTACCCGGTGTCCAAGGTGGCCGAACACGCGCCGCAATGGGCTTCGTTGAAGGCGGGCTGCCGGCTGGTCGCCCGGGATCGGAAACTGCGGTCGCTGCTCGCGATCGCGTGCTGCTGCGGGTTCTACGTGGTGCCGGAAGGGCTGGCGGTGCCGGTGGCCGCGCAACTCGGCGGCACCGGCGTACTCGGCTGGCTGCTGGTCGCGAACCCGGTCGGGACTCTGCTCGGCGCGTTGCTGATCAGCCGGTTGCCGCGGGCGCGGCAGGTGCGCTGGCTGGGTCCGCTCGCGGTGGCGAGCAGTCTCGTCCTGCTGCCGACCGGCTGGACGCCCGCATTGCCGGTGGTTGTGGCGGTCTGGACGGTCTCCGGGATGTTTTCCGCGCACGACTTGATCACCCAGGTGCAGTACAGCCTCGCCGCGCCGCCGGAACAGCGCGGCCAGGTGATCGGGGTCGCGATCGCGGCGTTGCGCGCGGCGCAGGGCCTGACGATCGCGGCCGCGGGCGCGCTGGCGCTGGCCTTCGCGCCGACGACGGTGGTCGCGATCGCCGCCGTCGCCGGGGCCGGCTGCGCGGCGGCGGCCGGAATCGCGTGGACGCGGGCGGTCCGAGCGGACCGCGCGGTGCGGCCCCGCCGATCTCCCCTCGACGAGGCCACCCCACCTCCCGCGCCGTAATCCGCGGGACGGGTGCGCCGCGGAACCGGTTTCGGTCACGTCCAGTTGTTGTCACGCATGCCCTCTCACCTCCTCGTGGGGCGGGCTGGGGGTCGGGTCAGCGGGTCCAGTTGTTGTCGCGCATGGCGGCGGCTCCTTTCGCGGCTCGGTGGTTGGCGGACGGCGGGGTTCAGCTGGTCCAGTTGTTGTCACGCACGGCGTGGCTCCTTTCCCGAGTTGATGGACGGTGGTCGGGCGGCTCATCGGGTCCAGTTGTTGTCACGCATGGCGGCGGCTCCTCTCGCGAGTTGATGGACGGTGGTCGGGCGGCTCATCGGGTCCAGTTGTTGTCACGCACGCGGCGGTTCCTTTCGGCTCGGTGGTTGGTGGGCGACCGGGTTCAGCGGGTCCAGTTGTTGTCACGCACGGCGCGACTCCTCTCGCGAGTTGATGGGACAGTGGTCGGCTGGCTCAGCGGATCCAGTTGTTGTCGCGCACAGCGGCGTTCCTTTCGTGGCTCGACGGTGAGTGGTTGCAGCGGCTCAGCGGGTCCAGTTGTTGTCGCGCATCGCGGCAGCTCCCTTCGCGGCATTGACGGGCGATGGTCGGCGGGACTCAGCGAGCCCAGTTGTTGTCACGCACGGCGCGGCTCCTTTCGCGAGGTCGGTGATCAGTGCCCCGGAGATTCAGCGAATCCAGTTGTTGTCCCGCATCGCGGCGACTCCTTTCGCACCTCGACGGTCAGTAATCAGCGGACTTCAGCGAGTCCAGTTGTTGTCACGTACAGCGCTCCCCTTTCTCCTCGGTGATCAGCAGCCAACGGGCTTCAGCGGGTCCAGTTGTTGTCGCGCATGGCAGTCGTTCACCTCCTCCTCTCGCATTTCGTGCAGTGGTTTCAGCCGGCTCAGCGAGCCCAGTTGTTGTCGCGCATCTCGACGCCTCCTTTCCGCATCCCGGATTCCCGGTCGAGCCGTATTCACCAGTTGTTGTCCCGCACTGTGGGCACCTCCTCTCAGCCGCGAAGACCGAAGTCTCGACTCGAGGTCGAGACCGCGAGGGAGACCGAGGTCACCGAAGAGCCGTCCAGTTGTTGTCGCGCACTGTCGTCACCTCCGTTTCAGAGTCGCGCCTTCGGCGGTTTTCGCACGTCATCGCCGGTAGGCCGGTCACCGAAAGTGGCCAGGGGAGGCCAAAAGAGACCCTCGTGGATCCCCTGGTCCGGCCCGGATTCGGAGCAGCTGGCCACTACTCACAGTGGCCACCTCCCCTCGCCGGCCGTCTGGCGCTGGGCTGTCCGGGCGAAATCGCCCCGGGGCTTCCCAGAGTCCGGACGACAGGCAGCACACAACGCGCCTCGTCGTTTACCGTAGAAGCCAATCGGGTGAGGTGAAGAGTGCGCGGACGAGTTGCCGGGTGGTTCACAGGCTGGCGCCTATGGCGGTTGCCCTCTCACGTCCGCATGTACGTGCTGCTGGTGAACGTCGTGGCCGTGGGCACCACCGTCGCCACCGCGTGGCTCGCCCCGGTGCACCAGATCGACCTGATCCGCTTCGGCGTGCTCGCCGTGTGCGCGGCGCTCGCGATCGAGGCGACCCGGCACATCGAACGGCAGCGCGAGTACAGCCGAGCGCCCACCGTCGCGTACGTCGACACCAAGGCCGTGTGGAGCATCGCCGCCGTGGTGGCGCTGCCGGCGATCCTCGCGTCGGCGATGGTCGTGCTCACCTACGCCGTCGCGTGGTGGCGGATCTGGCCGCGCGAACGGCCCGTCCTGCCGCACCGCTGGATTTTCTCCTGCGCGACCGTCCTGTGCGGGACGCAAGCCGCGGTCGCCGTGCTCGCGCTCGGCATGCACGAATACCCCGGGGGGCTCGCCGGCGGCTTCGGTCCGGGCCTGCTCGACCTGGTCGTTTTCGTGCTCGCCGCCGGACTGCGCTGGGCGATCAACACCGCGCTCGTCATGGTCGCGATCGCGCTGTCGAGCCCGCCGCGGTCGTTCGCCGACCTGTTCTCCGGCTTCGGCGACCAGCTCCTCGAAGCCGGCGCGATCGGGCTCGGCCTGGTCACCGCGGCCCTCCTGCTGCTGGCCAACCCGCTGATCCTGGCGGGCGTCGTGATCGCGCTCGTGGCCTTGCACCGCGGGCTGCTGCTCACCCAGTTCCAGCGCGACGCGCGCACCGACGTCACCACTGGGCTGGCCACCAAACGCTGGTGGCGCACGGTCACCGAGCGCTACCTCGAACGCGCGCGGGCGAACCAGGACAGCGTCGGCGTGCTGCTGCTCGACCTCGACCACTTCAAGGCGATCAACGACACCTACGGCCACCCCACCGGCGACCTGGTGCTGCGCGAGATCGCGCTGTCCCTGCGCGACGAGGTCCGCGAGCAGGACGTGTGCGGCCGCTGGGGCGGCGAGGAGTTCGCGATCGCGCTGCCGGACATCCCGAGCGCCGAGCACCTCGGCCACATCGCCGACCGCATCCGGCGGCGGATCCCGCAGGTGGTCGTCGCGCTGCCGGACCAGGACTCGGTGATCAGCGACCTGACCGTCTCGATCGGCTGCGCGCTGTACCCGGCCGAGCACCTCGCGAGCGTCGACGACGTGCTCGTGGCCGCCGACGCCGCGCTGTACCGGGCCAAGCAGGCGGGCCGGAACCGGGTGGAGCTGGCGAGCGCTTGACCGCCTGCTCGCGCCGCCGCTAGAACTCGTCCCATGGACTGGACTCTCGAGGTCGTCGTCGTCCCGGTAACCGACGTGGACCGGGCCAAAGCGTTCTACGTCGACCAAGTCGGCTTCCGCCTCGACCACGACATCAGCCCTGGTCCGGGCCTGCGCCTGGTGCAGCTGACGCCGCCGGGATCGGGCTGCTCGATCGTGCTCGGGAAGGGCATGGTGCCGGACATGCCGCCGGGGTCGCTGAAGGGTCTGCAGCTGGTCGTCGCCGACGTCCGGAAAGCCCGCGAGGAACTAGTGGAGCGCGGGGTCGAGGTCGGAGAGGTGCAGCTCTACGGCCCGGATCCGGGCACTGGGGCGCTCGAAGATCTCGACAACATCGGGTTCATCCACTTCTCGGATCCTGACGGCAACAGCTGGTCGGTGCAGCAGATTTCCGCTCGCGCGAAGGGCTGACCCTGCGGCAGCGGTTCCGCCCCGACACCGGACTCACGGCCCCTCCAGACAGCTTCAACTCGCAGCAAGCGGTGTCCTGGCGAAAGGCCTAATCCACCAGCGCACCGCAACTGACGTTCACCGTCGCCGCGGTCATCGTGCGGGCTCGGTCGGACGCGACAAACGCCGCTACCGCACCGACGTCGGCCAGGGTTGCCGTGCGGCCCAGCATGGTGGGTTCGGCTAGTTCCGCGGCCAGGGCCTCGGCTCCGGGGAAGTCCGCGGGAATGGTCTCCGGGACGCCGCCGGTCCGCAGGGTCACGGTGCGCACGCCGTAGCGGCCGAGTTCGGCGGCGAGTTGGCGGCGCATCGCTTCCAGCGCCGAGAACCCCACTTGCAGGCCGCCGACCGCGTGGTTGCGCACGGGGTCTCCGTCGCCGCCGAAGAGGAGGACGACGCCGTTGCCTTGGCGTTTCATGTGGCGGCCGGCGGCGCGCATGGTGAGGAACGTCGTGCGCACGCCGTTGACCACCGGCTGTTCGTAATCCGCCAGCGACATCTCGATCATGGGTGTTCCCTGGACATCGCCGTGGCTGATCACGTTCACCGAGATGTCGAGGCTGCCCGCGGTTTCGACTACTGCGTCGGCATGGGCGTCGACGGACTTCTCGTCGAGGGCGTCGACTACCGCGACGTCGGCGGTGCCGCCAGCGGCGCGGATCTCGTCGGCCACTCGGTCCAGCTTTTCGCGGGTGCGTCCGGCCAGGAAGACTCGCGCGCCTTCCTCGGCGAACGCTCGCGCGAACGCGCCGCCGATTCCTCCGCCAGCGCCGTACACGACCGCGTTTTTGCCTTCCAGCAGCATCTCCCGGGCTCCCTTCTCGTGCCTGTCACCAGTGCGTCGAGCGGGGAACCGGGGAATCGACACCAGGGCGGGCTACGCCCTCACCTGCGGCTCAGCGGCAAGCGGGAACCAGGCAATCGACCTCAAGGACGGCCCACGCCCATCGGATTGGGGACGGGAACACCTCCGCTGTCGATAATCCGTCGGCTCAACGGGACCGCCAGCTCCAACACCCGGTCGACCCCGGACGGACCCAGCGCTTCGAGCGGGGCGGCCGCCAGCCGGTCGGTGGTTTCTTCGATCGTTCGACGGACTTCCGCGCCGGCGGGGGTCAGGCCTTCGGCGTCGAGCAGGCCGCGATCGATCAGGGTGGCGGTTGCCTCGGCCCATTCCTCGTCGGTCCAGCCTCGGGCGCGCTGGACTTGCTCGCGGGCAGTCGCGCCGGTGGCGATGTGCGTGAGGGTGGTTTCCAGACCGGTGAGACCGGAGGCGACCGCGGCCAGGACGTGGCCGTCTCCTCGATGTTCGCGCAGGACAGCGGTCGCCAGCCACAACCGGGCCAGCGGACGGTCTGGGCGCGGCACCGCGGACCAGGCGGCGGCGAGTGGGCGCGCGTCGAACGAGCAGGCGGCGGCCGCTTGTTCCAGCAGCGCGGCCAGTTCGTCCACAGTGTCCGGCCCGAGCAACCGCGCCAACGCCGCTTCGACCGCTTCCACTCGGGTGCGCAGCACGTCGGCGGGAGAGGCGAACGTCCACGCGTCCGGCAGCGCTCGCTCGACCATCCGCGGCGCGAAGCCGAAGAACATCGACGTGACCGGTTCCGGTCCGATCGGGCCGAGCGGTGCGGCTCGGCCCGCGAAGTAGCCCATCCACCAGCCGCGCAAGCCGACGTCCTTCGCCGCCGCGGCGGGTTCCGGGGCGAAGTAGACGACTGCGTGGATCGGTTCGATGGTGTTCCAGAGGGTGCGGGCCGGGCTCGGCTTCATGCGGGCAACTTTAAGCCCGGGGTACGACAAAATCGGAAAAAAGCCCGCCGCCCCGGAAGAGGGACGGCGGGCTGGAGAACTGAAAACCTCAGGCGAGCTCGAGGCCGTAGGACTGCAGTTCCAGAGTCAGCGGGTAGAAGTAGCTGGTCTGAGTGTCGCCGCCGGAGAGGGTGCCGAGGCCCTTGTCGCCGTCGTACGCCGGGCCGCCCGAGTCGCCGTGGTCGGTGTGGGCGGTGGTGCCGAACTCGTGGTTCAGGACGCCGACGTCGAAGTTGACCGACTCGTCCACCGAGGTGACCTCGCCGCTGCCGCCGCCGGTCGTCTGGCCCATCTTCTGGATCTGCTCGCCGACGGTCGGGCTGGCGGCGCTGGTGATCTGCTGGCCGGTGTTGATCGCGCCCGGACCGGTGCCGTTCGGGCGGGTCAGCAGGCCGGAGTCGGCACCGGGGCAGTCGCTTTCGACGACCTGCGCGCCCGAGACGTCGCCGCCGGACCAGGTGCCGCCCTCGTTGGTGCAGTGGCCCGCGGTCAGCATGTACGGCTGGCCGCCCCTGGTCACGTTGAAGCCGAGCGAACAGGTGAACTGGCCGTTGTTGATCGAGTCGCCGTCCGCGATGTAGGTGGCGAGCTTGCCCGAACGGTGCTCGACGCGCGCCGCGTCGCCTAGCTTCGCCGCGGCCGCGGCGACCTTGTCCTTCGTGGCCTGGGACGCGGAGTCGTAGATCTTCACCACGACCTGGTTGGTCTTGGTGTCGATGCCCCACGACGTCTGCGGCACGTTCTTGACCGTGTCCATCTGGTTCTTCGCGCCGGTAAGTGCGGTGAAGCTGTGCTTCACGAGCTTCGTCGCGAAGCCGGCTGCCTTGGCCTTCTCCTGCGCCGCGGCGTCGGTGACGTTCAGGACCGCCTTGCCGCGTTCGAGGTAGATGCCGCCGTTTCCGGCGCCGAGCGTGTCGGCGATCTGTGTCGCCTGGGTGATCGCCTTCGCCTGCATTTGGGCGAACGCCATCGGGCTGGCCGAGGCTGCGTTCACGCACATGCCGGCGGTCAAGGCCGCGGCCGACAGTGCGGTGCATCCGGCGACGAGCGTCTTCCGGGAAGTCATGGATCTTCCTCCAGGTGGGCTGAAACCGACCGGTGGGACGACCCTCACTGTTGTTGCCCGGCAACCAACGCGGAACCGACGAAGGTTGGTTAATAACCAAAAAATGCGGACGAACCGGACACCACTACCCCGTTCGGCCCACGTGGGCTAACCCGAACGACGTCGCTGACCTGCGTCAGTGCTGTCCGGGCCACCGGACGTGCTCGGCGTAGCCCTCGTTCTTGCGCAGGTACCCGGCGATGAACGGGCACACCGGAACGATCACGCCGCCGCGCGCGACGACGTCGTCCAGCGCGGCCTTCGCGAGCACCTTGCCGAGCCCGCGGCCGCCGAACTCGTCGCCGATCTCGGTGTGGGTGAAGACGGTTTCGGTGCCCTTCAGGGTGTATTCGGCGAAGCCGGCGAGCTTGCCGTCCGCATACACTTCGTAGCGGTTTTCGCTGTCATTGCGGGAGACGCGGGGTTCTTCTTCGCTCATTCCCGCATCCTCACACACTGTCGGCAGTCCGGCTTCCCGCTCCGGTGCTCTCCCGCGCGAGCAGCTTGTGCGGCGCGACGAACTCCTCGGCGGGCAGCTCCGGATTCTCGATGCGGGCAGCGAGCCGGGACACCGCGGTCCGCGCGATGAACGGCGTGTCCAGCGAGACGGTGCTCAAGGAGGGCCGGGAGTAGCGGCCTTCCTCGATGTCGTCGATGCCGATGATCGCCACGTCCTCCGGGACGCGCAGGCCGGCGTCGAACACCGCGCGGATCGCGCCCATCGCTAGCAGGTCGGAATAGCAGAAAATGGCGTCCGGGCGCGGAGATTCGCGAAGCAGCGACGCGGTGGCCGCGTATCCGTCCGCCCGGCCGTAGTGAGCAGCCGTGGCCTGCAGCGCGTTCACCGGTTCCAGACCGTGCTCGTCGAGCGCTTTGCGGAATCCCTCGGTGCGCTGCAACGGCGTCGAGTACATCTCCTTCGGCTGCGCGCCGAGGGCCGCGATCCGAGTGCGGCCGCGTTCGAGCAGATGCGTCGTCGCGTCGTGGGCCGCGACGACGTTGTCGATCGCCACGTGGTCGAAGCGGTGGTCGAAGACGTGCTCGCCGAGAAGGATCAACGGCGACGAGCGCGCCGGGTCCACGTCGCGCAGTTCGTCGCCCGTCGCGAGCGGCGCGAACAGCATGCCGTCGAACAGATTGCGCCTGCCCCCGCCGCGCAGCAGCTGGCGTTCCCGCTCGTGGTCGTGCCCGGTCTGGTCGATCATCACCTGGAAGCCGAGGTCCGCGGCGGCGTCGATGACCTCGCGGGCGAGCTGGCTGAAGTAGGGCACGTCGATCTCCGGCACCACCAGCGAGAGCAGCCCCGTCTTGCCGGTGCGCAGCGTGCGCGCGACCGGGTTCGGGATGTAGCCGAGTTCCTCGATGGCCCGCAGCACGCGCTGGCGCATCTTCTCGCTGACGTGCTCGTATCCGCTGACGACGTTCGACACCGTGCGCACCGAAACCTGCGCCCGATCCGCCACGTCCCGCAACGTCGCCGCCATGGAGCCCCCTTCGCCGGAAGTCATCCTACCTTTTGCAACGTGTGCAAGCATGTCGTACAGTTTGCCTACGTTGGCAAATCCACGGCGGGCACCTCTCCGCACGCCGCGTTGCCGCCGTCCCGCACAAAGGAGTGCCATGAATCCCACTCTCCGACGGAGCGGACGGACAGCCCGCCTCCGCGTCCGCCGCGGCGGCGTCGCCGCCGCCGCGACCCTGCTCGTCGCCGGGCTGAGCGGCTGCGGTCCGGACATCAGCTCCGACGGCCCGGCCGCGGACAACGCCGTGCTGCAGGCCCCGTCCGAGGACTCGCCGAAGGGCGAGATCACCGTCTGGGACCGCTCCGGCGACCTGTACAAGGTCTTCGATTCCGCGATCAAGAAGTTCACCGCGAAGTACCCCGGCGTCACGGTCAAGCACGAGGCCGTCGACATCGACTCCAAACTGCAGAACACGCTGATCACCGGCACCGACGTGCCCGACGGCGTCTTCCTCGACGACGCCAAGGTCGGCCGGTACGTCAGCCATCTGTGGAATCTCAAGGACGTCCTCGCGCCCTACACCAAGGACATCGCGAAGCAGAAGGTCGACGTCAACACCGTGGGCGGCGGCATCTACGGCGTGCCCTTCGACCTCGACCCCGGCCTGCTGTTCTACAACGCGAAGGCGCTCAGCGCGGCCGGGATCGACCCGAACGGCATCAAGACCTACGACGATTTGCTCGCCGCGGCGAAGAAGTACCAGCAGTTCAAGCCCGGCGCGAAACCGATCCACCTGGAGCAGGACGCCTTCAACAGCCAGCTCCAGCTCGAGATGTTCGCCAGCCAGCTGGGCACCGGCCTCGCCGGTCCGGACGGCAAGCTGCGGCTGAATTCCCCGCAGTACCACCAGATCCTGACCTGGCTGGACACCGTCCGCAAGGAAGGACTCGGCACCCGCGCCGAGTACCTCAAGCCCAGCGACGTCGGCGCGCTGGACTCGGCCGACGAGGTCTTCTACCCGTGGGCGATCTGGTTCGACTTCGCGCCGCAGCAGCAGCTGACTGCGTCCAAGGGCGACTGGCGGGCGATGCCGCTGCCGGCGTGGACCGCGGGCGGCGCTCGCAGCGGCGCGATGGGCGGCTCGTCGTTCGTCATCCCCAAGGACGCCAAGAACCCGAAGCTGGCCTGGCTGCTCTACCGCTTCCTGATGTTCGACCAGGCGGGCTACACCGCCGTTTACGGCCCCAACGCGGTCTACCCGGGCGGCCTCAACACCTCCGTCCCGGCCTATCTTCCCGCCGCCGATCCGGCGAAACCGCTGTTCCGGCCCATCGACGCGATGGGCGGGCAGGACGTCTGGAAGACCGCCGTCGAAGCGGGCCGGGAAATCCCCGGCGGGGCCCCAATCCCGGCCTGGTGGTCCGGCGCGGTCGACTACCTCGGCACTGACCTGCAGAAAATGCTGGACGGCACGCTCACCCCGCAACAGGTGATCGACAAGGCGGGCCAGGACATCCAGACCAACCTGATCGACCGCAAATGACCACTCGTTCCGCCTCCCCCGCGGCGAAGGTGTACCGGGAACCGGCCGTCGAGCCGCGCTCCCGGGCACCTCGCCGTCGGCGGCACACTCTCCCCTGGCGCCGCCTGCTCGCGCCGTACGTGTTCGTGCTGCCGTTCGTGCTGGTGTTCTTGGCTTTCAGCGTGTATCCGCTGTTCTTCACGCTGCGGCTGAGCTTCACCGACTGGCACGGATCCGGTGCCGCGCACTGGATCGGCTTCGACAACTACCGCTATCTGCTGACCAGCAACGGATTCTGGGCGTCGCTCGGCAACTCCGGCGTGCTGTGGCTCTTGATCGTCCCGGCGCAGCTGGTGCTCGCGGTGCTCGTGGCGGTGCTGCTCAACGCGATCAAGCGGCTGCGCGGGTTCTACCGGGTCGCGTTCGTCGTGCCGTTCGTGACGCCGCTGGTCGCGGTCGCGCAGATCTGGATCGTGCTGTTCGACCAGGACAACGGCGCGGTGAACGCGATGCTCGGCGCGGTCGGCCTCCCGCCGGTCGGCTGGCTCGTCACGAGCGGATGGGCGAAACCGACCCTCGCGCTGCTGTTTCTCTGGAAGACCACCGGATTCGTGGTGCTGATCGTCCTTTCCGGACTCCAGCAGATCGACCGCGGCCTGTACGAGGCCGCCGCGCTCGACGGCGCGGGCCGGACGCGCCAGCTGTGGTCGATCACCGTTCCGCTGCTGCGCCGTTCGCTGATGTTCAGCCTCGTCCTGCAGACGCTGGCGGTGTTCCAGATGTTCGCCGAACCGTACGTGGTGACGAAAGGCGGCCCGTACACCTCGACCACCACGGCCGGGCTCTATCTCTACAACCACATCACCCGCGCGGATCTCGGCACCGGGGCGGCGAACTCGTTCCTGCTGGTGATCGTCGTGATGGCGGTGTCGCTGCTTTTCGTCCGGCTGCTCCGAGCGGAGGACTGACATGACCACCCTCGGCGTCCGTCCACGACGGACCAGGCCGCTGCTCGGCTCGCACGCGTTCCTCCTGGTGCTCACCGTCGCGCTGCTCGCGCCGGTGGTCTGGGCGATCCTGTCGTCGTTCAAACCGGCGGGCGAGATCATCCGCGATCCGCTCGGGTTCGATCCGGCGACGCTCACCCTCGCCAATTTCCGCGGGATGTTCCAGGACGTCCCGATCGGCAGCGGGTTCATCAACACCGGCCTCGTGCTCGTGGCGAAGGGCGCGATCACGATGTTCTGCGCGCCGCTGGCGGCCTACGCGTTCGCGAAGTACCGGTTCGCCGGCCGGAACCTGATCTTCGGCGCGGTGCTGCTCACCCTGATGCTGCCGACGATCGTGCTGGTCATCCCGCTGCTGCTGGAGATGAAGGAACTCGGCTGGGTCAACACCTACCAGGCGCTGATCCTGCCCGGTTCGGTCGACGCGTTCGCGATCTTCTGGATGCGCCAGGTGATCGCGGCGGTGCCGGACGAACTGCTCGACGCCGCCCGCGTCGACGGCTGCGGCGAGTTCGGCATCTTCTGGCGCGTGGTGGTCCCGGCGATCCGGCCGGGTCTCGCCGGGCTCGGCGTGCTGACGATCATGAACATCTACAACGATTTCGTCTGGCCGGTCGTCGCGGCCAGCTCCAGCCGGATGGCCACCCTCCAGGTGGTCCTCTCGACGCTCGCCCAGAACATCTCGGGCAACCGGGTGGGAGCCGATTACGCGACCGTGACCGGCGAACTGCTCGCCGCCGCGTCGGTCGCGCTCGTCCCGCTCCTGATCCTGTTCATCGTGCTGCAGAAGCATTTCATCAACGGCATCCTCGCCGGAAGCGTAAAGGGCTGACACACCATGACGATTGCCGAGAACGCCGCCGAGCCGACCGCCGCGGAGGCGGTCCCCCGGCCCGGCTATCCGCGTCCCGACCGGGACCGGTCCGCGCGGTGGCTGAGCCTCAACGGCCGCTGGCAGTTCGCCGCGGACGACGGGGCGCCCGATTCGATCACCGTCCCGTTCGCTTGGGAGACACCGGCTTCCGGAGTGCACCGGACCTGGCTGGAGCACGCGGTCTACACGCGCACGATCACGGTTCCTTCGGAGTGGGCGGGACATCGGGTGGCACTGTGCTTCGGCGCGGTGCATCACCGAGCGGTCGTCTCGATCGACGGAGCGGTCCTCGGTTCGCACGTCGGCGGGCACAGTTCGTTCGAGTTCGACGTCACCGACGTGCTGGAGCCGGGCCGGGCCGCCGAGCTGACCGTCGAGGTCGACGCGCCTGCGGACAAACGCGAAATCCCGCACGGCAAACAACGTTCGATCCCGCGGGACGACTACGACGGCGTCTCGTTCACGCCGACGTCCGGGATCTGGCAGAGCGTCTGGCTCGAAGCTCGCGGACGCACTTACGCCGCTGAAGTTTCCGTACGCGGGGATTCGCTGACCGGCTTTGACATCGTTGGCGAACTCGCCGGGGACGCCCCAGAAAGCGCGTCCGTGGTCGCACTCCTGGAAGGCCGCGAGACTGTTCTTTCGGTGCGGGACGGGCGTTTCTCCGGTCGCTTGGAGGTTCCTTCCCCGCAATTGTGGAGCCCGCAATCACCGCATCTGTACTCCATCGCGCTCACCGTCGGCGAAGGCGACTACGCCGACCGGCTGACCGTGACCGGCGGCCTCCGCAGGATCGAAACGCGCGGTGAGGCGTTGTACCTCAACGAGGAACGGCTGTACGTGCGAGGCGTGCTCGACCAGGGCTACTGGCCGGAATCCGGGCTCACCGCACCGGACGACGAAGCTCTGGTTCGCGACCTCGACCTGGCGCGCGAACTCGGTTTTTCGCTGGTGCGCAAGCATTTGAAGTTCGAGGAACCGCGGTGGCTCGACCACGCCGACCGGACCGGGATGCTGATCTGGGCCGAACCGCCCGCTCCGAGCCGGTTCAGCCCGGCCGCCGCGGCGGCGTTCGAGGCGCAACTGCCGGATCTCGTGCGCCGCGACGGCAACCATCCGTCGATCGTGATCTGGGGGCTGTACAACGAAGAATGGGGCCTGGACTGGGACATCCCGGGCAGCCCGGAGCGCGCCGCCGCGGCCGTGCGGGCCTACGACCTCATGCGCTCGCTCGACGACACGCGGCCGATCGTGGAGAACTCCGGCTGGGCGCACGTCAAGACGGATTTGGTCGACTGGCATTACTACGACGAAAACCCGCGCAACTGGGCGGAAAACCTCGCCGCGCTCGCGTCCGGCGAGAGGGAGTCGTTCGAGGTCAAGCTGCGGCCGGATTTCCTGGTCGACAAATCGTTCTACGGTTCGGCCGACTTTCCACGCTCCGGCGTGCCGGTGCTGAACAGCGAGTACGGGGCCGGGTTCACCAGCCTGGAACGGGCCTGGCACGTGCGCTGGCAGACCCAGGAAATCCGCAGGCACGACCGGTTTTCCGGGTATATCTACACCGAACTGACCGACGTGGAACACGAGATGGCGGGCCTGCTGGACGCGCACCGGCGGCCGAAGGACTGGGGCGGACTGAACCCGGCCGACGCCTTCGCGGCGACGACCCTGGTGGTCGACCTCGTGCCCGCACACGCCGGTGCCGACCTGCCGGTCCCGAACGAACCGCTGACCCTTGACGTGCACGTCTCGCACACCGGCCAGGAACCGATCGCGGGAACACTGCACGCGGGCTGGGGTGCGTCGGGTTCCCGAAACCTGCCTGCTGCATCCGCTTCGCTTGCCGCGCAAGCTAAACCGTTCCGTCTCAGCGACACTTTCCCGCTGACCGTTCCCGCACCGGGCGGCCCGGCGCGGCTGCACCTGTGGCTGGAAACGGACGGCAAGGTGACGGCGCGGACGTTCGTGGACGCGGCGGTCGTGGAGGAACTGAACCGGCGCGGCGCGCGGGACTGATCCTTAACGGGGAAGGGGCGGCCAGCCTGAGCTGGCCGCCCCTTTTTTGCTCAGGCTGGAACGTGCCAAACCTGGGTGAACAAGCCGTTGCAGTCATAGATCTGCAACTGTGTGCCATCCGCCGTCTGCGCCTGCGGATCGTCCAGGCAACGCCCCGACTGCGGGTTGTAAATCGAACCGTCCGCGCGCGCCTGCCACTGCTGCGCGCCCGTGCCTAGGCAATCGCGAAGCTCCACTTTGGACGAATTCGCCGTGCCGCCGCCGACGATGTTCAGGCATTTGTCGAAGGCGCGGATCGTGCCGTCGGTTTCCAGCGACCACTGCTGTCCGGTCGCGATCCCGCAGGTGTACAGCTGCACCGCGTTGCCGTTGACCGACGTGTTGGTGTTCACGTCGACGCATTTGCCGGTGGTGCCGGGGCCGGTGATCCGACCCTGCGCGTTCGGCAGCGTCGCCGTGCCGAAGTCGGTTTCGCATTTGCCGGTGGACAAATGCGTGCCCGCGAGCATCAGGAACGTGTTGCCCGAGGGCGCGCCGAGCAGCGGCGAACTGTACCCGGCGCAGGCCGTCTCGCCCGCGTCGTAGCCGCCGGTCGGCGCGGTGGTCACCGGCGTCGTGATCTCTTGCCACGGACCGGATCCGAGGTTCCGGTTCACGAACAGCACGTGCCCGTCCTCCGGCTGGATCGCCAGCGAACCGTCCGTGCCCGCGACGACCCGCTGGCCGGACGCGATGAGCGTGCCGTTCGCGCCGCCCGCCGGGGACCACGTCAGGTACGGCGTGTGCAGCAGGAACCGGTGGTCGGCGGTCTCGATCCGGGTGCCGAGGCTGCCGGGGTTCCACGCTTCGGCGTCCGGCGACGTCTTGAAGTAGACGTCGCAGGCCTGGTCCGGGTCGGCACCGGCTTTGCAGTCCTCATAAGTCATCGCGTACGTGCCGTTGGGCAAGGGGACGACGGTGGCCATCCCGGGCCGGTCGACGCCGTTCTGCAGGGCGACGTCGTAGACCTCGTTGCCCCACGTGAGGCCGCCGTCGGTGGAGACCGCGTGCGCGAGCACCTGGGCGTAGTTGTTCACCGACGAGCGTTCGTCGGAAAAATAGCAGATGAGCCCGTGGTCGGTGGTGGCGAACTCCGGCTCCCAGATGCCGTGGCCGATCGTGTTCGCCATGCCGGACTCGGCCGCGCACGAGCTGCGGTAGGTCCAGCTCGCGCCCTGATTGGTGGACACGAAAACCTCGACCGCCTGCTGCGTGTAGTCGCCGTGGTTCCAGGCAGTGCCCGCGGCGAGCAGCGTGCCGGCGGGCAACGATCCTTCGGCGCGCGGCAGTTCGTAGAGCGTCGGGCCGTCGAGATCCCAGCCGTGCTGGGTGTCGGTGACCGTGCTGATCGGCGAGGACGTCCAGGTGACGCCGTTGTCGGTCGAGCGGTAGATCGGGAAGTTCGCCTTCCCGACGCCGGTGCCGGAATGGGAGAACGTGGCCAGCAGGGTGCCGTTCGCGCTGCCGTTGTGCGCGAGGCGGATGACGCGCGGATAGCTCGCGTCCTCAGTGGATCCGCTGGCGGTGCTGGGCCGGTAAAGCACCCCGCCGGACGTGGTGGCCGCGACGGCGGTACTCACCGGAAGCGTGCCCGCGGCGCCGAGCACGACAGCGGCGACCAGCGCGCCGCGCCGTCTCCGACGAGATCGGGAGGTGTGGGGACCAGGCGACATAAGCGTCACTCCTAGGACGGGACGGCGCCGCCGCCTCCCCCGCCCACCACGCCCGCTGGGTTTCTCGAAGAGGTGACCGACAGGGGATCTGGCCGCTTTGCCATCGTGTGAAAATCTGAGGATACTCCAGTTTGCACACGTTGCAAGAAACTGTCCGGCGGACAATGACCGCCACCGCCCAGCCCCCGGATGTCGGCCCGCCGTCCACCGTCGAGCGACGCGGCAGCACGCAACGGCACCCTCTCCGCGGGCCGCGCTGGTCCGCACGGGCGATCCCCCGGATCGGCCGAGTGGCAGGGCTTCCGCCGCGCCGGGGCGGTCTGTTTGCCTCGTGGAGTCGGTACCCGCGACGGCGAGGGAGCACGCGTGCAGCCGTTCGTCCTGCCCGAGTTCTATCTGTCCTACCCGGCCCGGCTGAACCCGCACCTGGACGGCGCGCGGAAGCACAGCAAGGCGTGGGCGTACTCGATGGACATGATCGACGTGCCCCAGCACGGCACCGTCATCTGGAACGAGCACGACCTCGACTCCCACGATTACGCGCTGCTGTGCTCCTACACCCATCCCGACGCCGCCCCGCGGGAACTCGACCTCGTCACGGACTGGTACGTCTGGGTATTCTATTTTGACGACCATTTCCTGGAACTCTTCAAACGCACCGGCGACATCGAACACGCCCGCGCTTACCTCGACCGGATCGCGCGTTTCATGCCCGCCGAAGGCGAAATCACCGAAACCCCGGAAAACCCCGTCGAACGCGGCCTGACCGACCTGTGGAACCGCACCGTCCCGCATCGGTCAGCAGGCTGGCGGCACCGCTTCCGCGAAAGCACCCGCAACCTTCTCGACGAATCCCTCTGGGAACTGGCCAACATCAACGAAAGCCGGATCGCGAACCCCATCGAGTACGTCGCCATGCGCCGCAAAGTCGGCGGCGCCCCCTGGTCCGCGAACCTGATCGAACACTCGCTGAACGCCGAGGTTCCCGACGAAATCGCCGCGAAACGCCCGATGGAAGTCCTGCGCGATTGCTTCGCCGACGCCGTGCACCTCCGCAACGACCTCTTCTCCTACCAGCGGGAAGTCGAGGACGAGGGCGAACTTTCCAACAGTGTCCTGGTCTTCGAAAAGTTCCTCGGCTGCTCCACCCAAGAGGCCGCGGACGCGGTAAACAATCTGCTCACCTCGCGCCTGCACCAGTTCGAACACACCGCCGTCACCGAAGTCCCAGCGCTCTTCGACGAACACGACGTACAACCAGCCGGACGAGCCGAAACCCTCGCGTACGTCAAAGGCCTGCAAGACTGGCAATCCGGCGGGCACGAATGGCACCTGCGCTCAAGCCGCTACATGAACAAAGGCGCCCTGGACACCCTCAGCGGCCCGGAAATACTCGGCGGCCCAACCGGACTAGGCACCTCCGCCGCCCGAATCTTCCGCTCCGTCACCGCCACCGCCCCTCAACGCACCCGAGCCTTCACCCACCAACCCCACGAACAACTGGGCCCCGTCGCCCTTCCCTCACTCCCTTTGCCCTTCCGCCTGCAACTGAGCCCGCACCTAGCCGCGGAACGCAAGAAAATCACCGATTGGCCGCGACGCATGGGCTTCCTCTCGGAGGGAGTCTGGGACGCCACCCGCTTGCACAAGATCGATATACCGGTGGCCTCCGCAGGCCTCTGCCCCGCCGCGCCCCCGGAGCAACTGTCCCTCACCACCGACTGGCTCACCTGGGGCACCTACGCCGACGACTACTACACGGAGGCCCTCTCCCACGACCTTTCCGCCGCCAGACTGACCACCGAACGCCTCAAACTCTTCATGCCCACCGACGGCAAACCCCCGCCCACCCCGCAAACGGCGCTGGAAACCGGCCTGGCCAACCTGTGGCAACGCACCACCGGCCCACTGAGCCCCGCCGAACGCGAAGCCTTCCGCGCCACCGTCGAGTCCATGATCGACTCCTGGGTGTGGGAAGTGGCCAACCAGGCCCAAAACCGCATCCCGGACCCGATCGACTACGTCGAAATGCGCCGCCGCACCTTCGGTTCCGAACTGGTGACCAGCATCAGCCGCTTGACCAACAGCCGCACGGTACCGCCGGAAATCCACCGGAACCGGGTCATCGAAGCACTGGAGGATTCGGCCGCCGACTACGCCTGGCTGATCAACGATTTGTTCTCCTACCGCAAAGAAATAGAATACGAAGGCGCCCTGCACAACGCGGTGCTGGTAGTCAGGTCCTTCCTGGACGTAGACCAAGACCGAGCCATCCAAATCGTCGCCGACCTGGCAGAAGCAAGGCTGACCGAATTCCGCCACGCAGTAGAGGTAGGCCTGCCCGGCCTCTTCGCCGACTACGGCCTGGACGAGGAAGCACGAAACACCCTCACCGACTACGCAGACCTGCTGAAAAACCTGATGACCGGCATCGCGAACTGGCACCAGAAATCCGCCCGATACACCGACGAAGAACTGGACCGAGTCCGAAACACCCAACTCCACACCGCAGCAGCAGCCCCCATCGACACCGCGAAAGCCCTCCAACACCCAGGCTGCACCGGCACCCCACGGGGCCCCAAGCCCCTACTCACCTCGCACAGCCAGTAAGAACAACAAACACCGCCGCCAATACACCCAAACAGCGTGGCACCCAGCCCCTCCCCCAACCCCGATACGAAGCCTCCCTGCGGGCGGTGGGTGCTTGTCAAGGCATCTTTCCCGCCTTGACAAGCACCCACCGCCCGTCAGCACAATGAAACTTCGGGGTGCCCCACGCAACCAACTCACCGGCAATGTCGCCGCCAGGCGACGAGCCGACACAGGCCCCCTCAAAGGGTGCCCCCCACCACTCCACCGAGCATCCCGGCCCCCATCCAGCAATACTCGACACCGTGACCAGCCCGAACCTCCACTTCCTAGGCCACGCGACCACCCGCGTGGAACTAGCCGGACAGGTCGCCCTGACCGACCCAGTCCTCACCCGCTGGATCGGCCCCCTCACCCGGGTAGTCCCGAAACCCGACGTAGCCGCCTGGACCGGAGTGGACCTCGTCCTCATCTCCCACCTCCACGGCGACCACCTCCACCTCCCCTCCCTGAAACTCCTGGGCAAAACCACGAGAATCGTCGTCCCCCGAGGCGCAGGCTCCTGGCTCGCCAAACAGGGCTTCACCGAGGTAGAAGAACTCTCCCCAGGCCAAACCATCACCTCCGGCAACCTGCACATCACCGCCACCACGGCCGTCCACTCCGGCCACCGCTGGGGCCCGCGCCTCACCCACGGCCCGCAAAGCCCCGCCCTGGGCCACCTCCTCGAGGGCGACAACCACCGGATCTACTCCGCAGGCGACACCGACCTCTTCCCCGGCATGGCCGACCTGGGTCCAGTCGACGTGGCCCTCCTCCCGGTCTGGGGCTGGGGCCCGAACCTCGGCCCCGGCCACCTCACCCCGGAACGAGCCGCCGAAGCCGCCGCGCTCCTGCAGGCCCGCGCGGCGGTCCCGGTCCACTGGGGCACCCTCGCCGTCCCCGGCATCCACCGGACCGCGAAAATGCGCCACCTCCTCGTGGAACCCCCGCGCACCTTCGCGCACCACGTCCGCTGCAAAGGCCTGGACACCGAGGTCCTGCACACGCGCCCCGGTTCCGACGTCCTGCTCCCGACCCGCGAGGAGCGCGGGTGAATTGGACTGACCCGTCAGCGATCGGCTACCCGGCGCTGTTCGGCGGAGTACTGCTCGGCTCCGTGATCCCGATCGTCCCGACCGGCGCGGTCGTCGGCGCGGCAGCCGCCGTCGCGATGACCACCGACCACCTCTCGCTCCCCCTGGTCATCCTGCTGGCGGTAGCGGGCGCGTACCTGGGCGACGTGATCACCTTCGCCGTTCCCAGGTTCGGCAGTGAACCCCTCCTGCGCTTTGTCGAACGACGCCAGCAAGCTGAACGCCTCGCGAAGGGCCGCGAACAGTTCGCGCGACGCGGGTGGCAACTCGTGGTGATCGGCCGCCTGGTACCCGCCGGACGCATTCCGGTGCTGCTCGCCGCGGGCACGCTCGGCTATCCGTGGCGCAAATTCCTGCCGTCCGGTCTGCTGGCCTGCGTGCTGTGGGCGGTGGCGTACTCGCTGCTCGGCATCCTCAGCGGCGGCATCTTCGACTCACCGCTCATCGCCACGCTGCTCGCCACCGTCCTGGTGCTGCTCGTGACCGTCGTGACCACGCTGATCTCCAAGAAACGGGCGGCTCACCAGACGGAAGGACACCGATGACGACCCCTGCTCCGGCGAAGGGCCGGTTGTTGCGCGGCGGCCGGGTCGTCGCGCGCGTGCTGCTGGTCTGGGTGGCGGTCACCGGCGCGTTGCGGCTGCTCGACGCGTGGCTCGACGGGTTCTCCATGCAGTCGTGGTGGCAGCCGACGGTGTGCGCGCTGATCCTCGGCCTGCTCGTCTCGGTGGTGTGGCCGCTCGTGGTGCGGGTGGCGTGGCCGATCGCGTACTTCACCCTCGGCGTCGGCACGTACATCCTGCTCAGCGCCGCGGCGTTGGCGATCCTGCAGGCCGTACCCGGCGTTGAGCTGCACGGCTTCTCCACGGCGGTCGTCATCACCGTCGCGATGTCCGCCGTGGGCGCGGTGATCTCCAGCGTGCTGGCCGTCGACGAGGACGAAATCTTCTTCCGCCGCGCCGCTCGCCGCCGGCGGAAAGCGAAGCACCGCACCGATTTCGCCGACCAGCCGCCCGGCGTGGTCTTCCTGCAGATCGACGGTCTCGGCTACGACACCGTCCGCCGCGCCGTCCGGGACGGCGACATGCCGACCTTCGCCAAATGGCTGTCCGAGGGCACGCATTCGCTCACCCGCTGGCACACCGACTGGAGTTCGCAGACCGGCGCGAGCGTCTGCGGGATCCTGCACGGTTCGAACCACGACATCCTCGGTTTCCGCTGGTACGAAAAGGATCGCGACCACGTCATGGCGTGCGCGCATCCGGCCGACGCGGCCGAGATCGAGCGGCGGCACAGCGACGGGCGCGGCCTGCTGTCGATCGGGGGCGCGAGCCACGGCAACCTGTTCTCCGGCGACGCCCCGCACGTCAGCCTGACCATGAGTTCGGTGCCGGTGCTCACGCCGCGCAAGCGTCGCCGGGACCGCGTCGGAGCTGGATATCGCGCCTACTTCGCCAACCCGGTCAACGTGTTGCGCACCTTCGGGGTCGCACTCGCCGACGTCGTTCGCGAACTGTCCGCGGCGGCCAAGCAGCGACGCGCCGGCGTGCTGCCCCGGATCCCGCGCGGTGGCCTCTACCCGCTCGCCCGGCCGGGCACGACGGTGATCGCACGCGACGTCGTGGTGTCCGCGATCATCGGCGACCTGCTCGCCGGGCGACCGGTGGTGTACGCCGATTTCCTCGGCTACGACGAGGTCGCGCACCACTCCGGCATCGAACGGTTCGACACGTTGGAAGTGCTGCGGTCGATCGACCAGCAGTTCGCGCGGCTGCTGCGCGCCGCTCGACTCTCGCCGCGGAAGTACCACATCGTCGGGCTGTCCGATCACGGGCAAACGCAGGGCCAGGCGTTCGTCGACCGGTTCGGCGAGACCATCGAAGCGCTCGTCGGACGGCTCTGCGGCGGTGCTCCCGTGGCCGAGCAAGGAAAGCGTCGGCAGGCGGAAAGCTGGCAGGTCAACGCCGCGCTGGCCGAGGCGAGCGCGAGCGGCGGCCTGATCGCCCGGCGGCTGCGTGCTCGGGTCGAAGGCGCGGAAGGAGCCGAGAACCGGCCGCGCACCGCGACTGGCTCGCCAGGGCAGGTCACGCGGGTGGCGCCCGGAGTGGTCGCCGTCGTGTCCGGGCATCTGGCGATGGTGTCGTTCACCGAGCACGAGGGCCGGGTCGAGCTGGAAACGATCGAACGCGAGTACCCGGACCTGCTGCCGACGCTGGTCGACCACGACGGCGTCGGGTTCCTGCTGGTCCGCAGCCGCGAGTTCGGCCCGGTGGTGCTGGGCCGCGACGGGCTGAAGCGGCTGGCCACCGGCGTCGTGATCGGCGAAGACCCGCTGGCCGACTACGGGCCGTACGCTGCCGAACTGGTCCAGCGCGTCGACAGCTTCCCGCATTGCGCGGACATCATGATCAACAGCCGGTACGACCCGGACTCCGACCAGTCCTCGCCGTTCGAACGGCACGTCGGCTCGCACGGCGGCCTCGGCGGACCGCAGCAGCGCGGCTTCCTGCTGTATCCGCGAGAATTCCCGACGCCCGGCGAACCCGTCGGCGCGGAAGCCGTGCACCGCGTGTTCCGCGACTGGCTCACCTTCCTCGGCCACCCGCGACCCGGTGCGGCCGAAGACAAAACCGCTATCGTCACCTCGGAGGCAGTGTCATGAGCAACCCGATCGTCTACGGCGCGAGCTGGTGCCCGGACGTCAAACGCAGCCGTGCGCTGCTCGACGCGAAGGGCGTCGAGTACGACTACGTGGACGTCGAGGCCGACCCCGCCGCCGAAGCCCGCGTACGCCAGCTGCAGGACGGCGCCCGCCGCATCCCGACCATCGTCTTCGCGGACGGCAGCCACCTCGTGGAGCCGAGCGACGACGAACTGAACGCGCACCTCGCGCGGTGACCCCGCTGACCGAACTCCCGCTGGGCACGCGGGTCGTCGTGCGGTACCGGATCGAGGGCGGGTTCACCGACGCCCTGGGTCCCTTGCGCGCCTGCGACGCCGAGACCTGCACCGTGGAAACCAAGCGCGGTCTGGTGGTCGTCCCGCTGGCCGCGGTGGTCGCGGCCAAACCGGTGCCGCCCGCGCCGCAGCGGAAATCGAGTGGCCCGCCCGCGGTTGATTTGTGACGATCGCCTGATGCGCACCTTCGACGAACTGGTGGACGAGGCCGCGTCGGCGTCCGTGGACGGCTGGGATTTCTCCTGGCTCGACGGCCGGGCCAGCGAACAGCGGCCGTCCTGGGGGTATCAGCGGCTGCTCGGCGAACGGCTGCGGCACGTCCAGTCCGTTGTGGACATCCAGACCGGCGGCGGCGAAGTGCTGGCCGGGGTGCCGGTCCTGCCGCCGCTGACGGTCGCCACCGAATCGTGGCCGCCGAATATCACGAAGGCTGCCGCGTTGCTGGAACCGCGGGGTGCGACCGTCATAGCGGACACGGACGAGCCGCCGCTTCCGTTTCGGGACAACACCTTCGAGATGGTGGTCAGCAGGCATCCGGTCACCGTCTGGTGGGACGAGATCGCCCGCGTCCTCCAGCCGGGCGGCAGTTATCTGTCGCAGCAGGTCGGGCCGTGGAGTGTGTTCGAGCTGGTCGAGTATTTCCTCGGACCGCAGCCGCCGGAAGTGCGCAATGGCCGGCACCCGGACCGCGCGAAGGCCGAGGCGGAGAAGGCCGGGCTGGAGGTGGTGGATCTACGCTTCGAGGAGCTGCGCACTGAATTCCACGACATCGGTGCGGTGATTTACTTCCTGCGCAAGGTGATCTGGATGGTCCCGGGCTTCACCGTGGACGAGTACCTGCCGCGGCTGCGCGAATTGCACGAGGAGCTGCGGCAGGGCCCGTTCGTCGCGACGACTACTCGGTACCTGATCGAGGCGCGCAAGCGATAGCCGCCTCGATCCCGTCCGCCAGCACCGCCACTCCGGCTTCGAAACTCAGCCGCGCTTCGTGCTCCAAATAGGACACCCCGGCGGGCGGTGGCGGCGAGCTGTCCTCGCCGAGCCGCGCGACATGCGGGTATCGCTCGGCCAGATCCGGGGCCAGCTCGCCGAGCGCCGACGTACGCGCCCGCCACCAGTCCTCATCGGACAGTCCGGTTTCCTTCGACGCCAACCGCGATTCGGCGGCGATCTGCACCGCGCCGCGCACGACGTTGAGCAGCGTGCCCACCAGCCGCCGCACCTGACCGGCGGGCAGGCCGGTCGCGAACAGCACCCGCAGCACCGTTTCCTGCATCCGGAACTCGCCCGGACCCAGCACCGGCCGCGCGTAGGAAACCTGCAGCAGCCACGGGTGCCGCAGGTGGAATTCCCACAGGTCGCCGACCAGCTCGAACAACGCGGGACGCCATCCGCCGGACAGGTCGTGGTCGGCGCGCAGATCGCCGAACACCTGGTCGCACATCAAGTCGATCAGCTCGGTCTTGCTCGGCACGTACGTGTACAGCGCCATCGCCGTGCGCCCGAGCCGCTCGCCGACCGCGCGCATCGACAACGCCGACATGCCCTCGGCGTCCGCGAGTTCGATCGCCGCGCGCACGATGAGGTCCACGCTCAACGCGGGCTTCGGCCCCGGCGCGCTGCGCGGTTCGCCGCCCGCGCGCCACAGCAGTTCCATCGAACGGCGGGCGTCGCCCTGCCCCGCGAACACGACCACCGGCGACCCCTTTCCCCTTACAGGATAAAGGACCGCCGGGGCCGCGTGCTCAGCCGTCCACCTCGATCGCGAGCGCCGGGCAGAGCTGCGCCGCCTCCTTGGCCTGCGCGTGCAGTTCCGCGGCCGGGTTTTCCTGCAGCAGCACCACGATCCCGTCGTCGTCGCGCTGGTCGAACACCTCGGGCGCGACGAGCACGCACTGCCCGGCCCCGACGCAGCGGGACTGGTCGACGACCACCTTCATCTCGCGGCTCCTAATCGGTAGTAGGGATAGTTCTTCCGGCTCGTGACCGGGTCGGTTGGTGCTGGTCCGCCGGCGGGCGACGCCTGTGGGTTCCCGTCGTTCGACGACTTGTGAAAGAACGGCGCGTCCGCCGGTGGACTGGTGATCGTGGTGGTGGGATGTCGTAGCCCGAGTCCGCCGCAGGAGGTGACCTCTCGATGTGTTCCCGAGCTTCGAGCTCTTCGACAGAACGAGGACCCTGCGGTGTGCTGGAGTCACGAACGGCTACTGAGATGACGGACCGCCGAGTCCCGCGATTAGGGCGCTGCGTGACCCCGCCTGGACCCGTGAGCAGCAGCAACAGGAAAGGAAACGTGACGGTTTGACACTGTTCTGCGGCATCGACTGGGCCGAATCCCACCACGACGTCGCCATCATCGACGACACCGCAACCGTGATCGCCAAAGCCCGCATCGGCGACGACGCCACCGGGTTCGCCCGGCTGCTCGACCTGCTCGCCGAGGCCGGAGACACCGCCGACGCGCAGATCCCGGTCGGCATCGAAACCGACCACGGGCTGCTCGTCGCCGCGCTGCGCTCCACCGGCCGCACCATTTACGCGATCAACCCCCTCTCGGCATCGCGCTACCGGGCCCGGCACCAGGTGTCGGGCGCGAAGTCCGACGCCGCGGACGCCGCGCTGCTGGCCAACATCGTGCGCACCGACGCGGCCGCGCACCGACCGCTGCCGGCCGACACCGAACTGGCCCAAGCGGTGCGGGTGCTGGCACGAGCGCAACAGGACGCGGTCTGGGCCCGCCAGCAGCTGGGCAACCAGCTCCGGTCGCTGCTCAAGGAGTTCTACCCCGCGGCGCTGGAAGCGTTCGCCGGACAGCCCGAGGGCGGCCTGGCCCGCCGCGACGCCCGCACCGTCCTCGCCGCCGCCCCGACACCCGCGCTCGCAGCGACACTGACCCGCGCCCGGCTGCGGACACTGCTGACCAAGGCCGGACGCCGCCGCAACGTCGATGCCGACGTCGACCGCCTCCACGGCGTGTTCCGGTCCGAGCGGCTGCGGCAACCGCCGATCGTGGAGAACGCGATGGGCATCCAGTTTTCGGCTCTGCTGAGCCAATTCGAGGCCGCCTGCGCCGCCTCCGACAGTCTGGCGGAGGCGGCACGGACACATTTTGAACAGCACCCGGACGCCACGATCATCACCAGCTTCCCCGGCCTCGGACTGCTGGCCGGCGCCCGGGTGCTCGCCGAAATCGGAGACGACCGCACCCGCTTCACCGATCCCCGCGGACTGAAGGCCTACGCCGGATCCGCACCGATCACCCGCGCCAGCGGCCGAAAAACCGTGGTCTCGCACCGCCACATCAAAAACCGCCGCCTCGCCGCAGTCGGACCCGTCTGGGCGCTCGCCTCGCTGCGAGCCAGCCCCGGCGCACGACGCCACTTCGACACCCGCCGCGCCGCCGGAGACTGGAACCACCAAGCCCAACGCCACCTGTTCAACAAATTCCTCGGACAACTCCACCACTGCCTGCAGACGGACCGCCTCTACGACGAACACCAAGCCTTCCCACCTCCTCCAGCCCACACGGCTTGACTTCTAACAACCTGAGATGTCTTTCACCAGGTCACGGGGAGTTCGTGCACCCCGTAGACGACCATGTCGTGCTTGAACTTCAGCTCTTCGAGCGGCGCGGCCAGCCGGAGCGTCGGGATCCGCCGGTAGAGCGTCCGGTAGACCACCTGCAGTTCGACCCGGGCGAGCGGCTGGCCGAGGCACTGGTGCACGCCGTAGCCGAACGCGACGTGGTGGCGCGCCTTGCGGGTGACGTCGAGCTTGTCCGGTTCGGGGAACTGCGACTCGTCGCGGTTGGCGATGTCCGTCGCCGCGACCAGGCCCTCCCCTTTGCGGATCGTCTGCCCGCCGATCTCCAGGTCTTCGAGCGCGACGCGGCGGCGTCCGGAGTGGACGATCGTCAGGTAACGCAGCAGTTCCTCGACCGCGTTGGCCAGCAAGGCGTCGTCGCCGTCGCGAACCGCGGCGAGCTGCTCCGGATTCTCCAGCAACGCGACCGTGCCGAGCGCGATCATGTTCGCCGTGGTCTCGTGCCCGGCCACGAGCAGCAGCTGGCCCATCGACGCCACTTCCTCGACGGTCATCGCGCCGGTGGCGACCTGACCGGTCGCGAGACGGCTGAGCACGTCGTCGGCCGGGTCGTCGATCTTCCTCTTCACCAGCCGTCCGAGATAGCCTTGCAGGTCCTCGGCCGCGGCGAGCGACTGTTCGGCGGTCGCCTCCCGCGAGACCAGGATCTTGCTGCAGCGATGGAAGAACTCGCGGTCGTCGTACGGCACGCCGAGCAGTTCGCAGATCACCAGCGACGGCACCGGCAGCGCGAACGCCTGCACGAGGTCGGCGGGTTTCGGCCCGGCCAGCAGCCCGTCGAGCAGCTCGTCGACGATCTGCTGGATCCGCGGCCGCATCCGCTGGACCTTCTTCACCATGAAATCGCCGGTGAGCAGCCTGCGCTGGGCGGCGTGCTCCGGGTCGTCCATGCCGATGAACGACTTGAACCGGCTGCGCCGCGCCTTGATCCCGGGCGTCTGCGGCGGATAGCCGGCGCGGTCGGGATCGGCGCTCACGCGCGGGTCGGCGAGCATCGCACGGACGTCTTCGTAGCGGGTGAGCAGCCACGGTTCGCTGCCGTCCCAGATCCGCACGCGCGACACCGGCTCGTCGCGCAGCTTGCGGCCGAGGCCGGGCGGCGGGTCGAACGGGCAGCGCCCGCGCGCCATCGGGAACTGCTCTACGGGCCGGGCGTCGGCCATCACAGCCTCCAGGGGGAAGTCGCCAAACGATCGTTCGGATACTTACCGAACACATGTTAGGAGAATCGGTGAACGACTGGCCAGACGCGCGGGTCAAGATCACCGGGATGGCCGTGGACGAGGGTGGCGAACGGGAGAAAACGCCCGTGGTTCAAGCGAAAATGAGCGACAGCAGCTCGTCGGCGAAGCTCACCACGGCGTCCTCGCTCGGCTGTTTGCCGGACGAATGGAACAGCGCGACGCGGCCGTGCGCGCCGACGAACGCGATCACTCCGGCCCGGTCGGCGGGCACGCGGAGCGCGGCCCCGGACTCGGCGCAGCGGGCGAACGCCGCGGTGATCCGGTCGATCAGATCGATCGTCGGACCGTGCGGCCGGACCTCCGGCGACGTGCGGCTGGCCCCGTTGGCGGTCATCAGCCGGTAGTGGCCGGGGTGGTCCATCGCGAACCGGCAGTACGCGTGCAGCAGCGCTCGCACCCGGCCCACCGCGTCGTCGGCGGGCACCCGGGATTCGGCCGCTTCCATCGCGAGCCGCAGCCGGCCGAACTCGTGCTCGACGAGGCCGGCGACCAGCGCGGCCCGGTCGCTGAAATGCTGGTAGATGCTGGCCGGGGCGATGCCGACGGCGCGGGCGACGCCGCGGATGGTGAGCGCGTCCTCGCCGCCGAGTTCCGACAGCAGCCTGCTGGCCGCGGCGAGGATTTCCCCGCGCAGCCGTTCGCCCTCGCCCCAGCGGTTGCGCGTGCGGGCCTGGACTTCTTCGGACACCTGCCCATTGTTACCGCTCGCGTTGCCCGGTCCCGCTCCGGCCCGCCGCGGATGTCGGTCGTTTCGTAGCCCGTCAGCCATCCGAGGTTCACCGGCTGGGCGAGGGCGGCCGATAGCGTTCGCCGGTGGACGATCAGGGGTGGCTGGACGACTTCCAGCGGCGGATTGACGAGATGCAGGCGAAAAGCGTTGCCCTGCAGGAGACCTTGAGCACCGCGGAGGGCCGCGCGCAATCGGGCGACGGACTGGTTTCGGTTTCGGTGACCCCGAACGGCGCGCTGAAGAACCTCGAAATCGACGACCGCGCCCTGCGGCACGGCAGCGCCCGGCTGACCGCCGCCATCATGGACGCCTACGGGAAAGCCCAGCGCCAGGTGTCGCGCGACGTCATCAACGCGTTCGAGCCGATCGCCGGCGACAGCGAGATGATGAACGTGGTCAAGTCGTATCTGCCGGAACCCGAGGACGAACCGGAACCCCCGGCCGAGCCGCCGCGGTCCGAACCGCCTGCCCGGCACGCGGGACCTCCGCCGGGCACCACCACTCCGCCGGGCAGCGCGGCCTACGGACGCCCGATGCCGCCGCCGGGCGGCGCGACGCACAGCCGTCCGCCGATGCCGCCGCCCGGAAACACCCCGCCGCCTCCCCCGGCCGTGCCCGAACCGCCCCGGCCGACGTCCGGTCCGCACCGCAGGCGCGCCGCGGGCGAGGACGACGACGAGATGCAGCCGTGGTGACCGCGGTGTCAACCCGTCGTTAGCACTGGGAAATCACCAGTTGCCGGACCGTACGAATGGGGGGTCACAATCCGGGAGCTTCTGCCTACTTTGGGTTGAGCGCGCGCAAACCCGGCAAACTCCCCGATCCCCCCAGGAGCTTTCTTATGTCCAGGAAGTTCGTGCTGTCCGGCGCGGTCGCACTCGCGCTGGCCGCCGCCCCGCTCTCGGGCGCCGTAGCGGTCGCCGCTCCGGCTCCTTCCGCCGTCGCGGCGGCCACGGTCTACTACTCGACGTCCGGCGCACCGTCGTTCCGAGCCGCGATCAACGCGGGCGCGGCGAACTGGAACCGCGCGGTCACCAACGTGAAGCT
This sequence comes from Amycolatopsis sp. AA4, assembly GCF_002796545.1. Lineage (GTDB taxonomy): Bacteria > Actinomycetota > Actinomycetes > Mycobacteriales > Pseudonocardiaceae > Amycolatopsis. The sequence continues at coordinate 1,051,967 of NZ_CP024894.1, read as the reverse complement.
GGTCGAGCGTTCGTCCGGGGCCACGCTGCGGTACGTCGAGGGCAACGACCCCCGCGGGTCGTACGCGCAGACCGACGGGCACGGCCACGGCACCATCTTCATCGACTACACCCAGGCCCGCCAATACGACAACACGCGGATCACCGCGCACGAGACCGGCCACGCGCTCGGTCTGCCGGACCACTACTCCGGCCCGTGCTCGGAACTGATGTCGGGCGGCGGCCCCGGCCCGTCCTGCCACAACGCCAACCCGAACTCGCAGGAAGCGTCCCGGGTGCAGCGGCTGTGGGCCAACGGCCTCAGCGCGGTCTCCGGTCCGCAGCAGCGGATTTACGACCACGCCGGCTGAGCCGGACCGAGCGAGCGGCGGCCGGGCGCGTCCCGGCCGCCGCTTTCTCCGGTGTCGGATCGCGCCGTTCGGGCCTCGGTTGAGGCCGGAATCCGCCGTATTCCGGTGAGACAGGGAATCCCGCGGGACCGCCGGTGGTTGGCTTGCCTTCAGACGAAGGGAAGGCATTTCATGGCGGAAATCGTTCTGGTTCACGGTTCCTGGGCCGACGGGTCGGTCTGGCTGGACGTGCTCGAGGCACTGCACCGGCAGGGGCATCAGGCTCGGGCGGTGCACCTGCCGATGACCTCGCTCGCCGACGACATCGCCGAGGTTCGGCGGGAGATCGCTGCCTTCAGCGGCCCGGTCGTGCTGGCCGCCCATTCCTACGGCGGCGCGGTGATTTCCGGTGCGGCGAAGGATAATCCGCGGGTCAACGCGCTGGCTTACTTCGCGGCGTATGTCCCGGACGAAGGCGAGACCGTGCCCTCGCTGAACGAGCGCTTCCCGGATTCCCCCGGTGACGACGCGATGGTGTTCCACGAGGACGGCTGGTCGTCGCTTGCCCCGGACCGTTTCCACTACGCGCTCGCCGCAGATCTGACTCCCGAACGTGCCGCCGCGCTCGCCGCGGTGCAACGGCGTGCCCGCGCCGAGTGCTTTCTCGCACCGGCGGGCCCTGGTGCTTGGCGTGACCTGCCGACCGCTTACGCGGTGTCCACAGAGGACCGGATCCTCAACCCGGACTTGCAGCGCTGGTTCGCTGAGCGAGCGGGGGCGGACTGTGTCGAGTTGGCGGCCAGTCATTATTCGCTGCTCTCGCAACCGGAGGCGGTGGCCACGGTGATCGACAAGGTGGCGGCGCGCGCATAGCCGGAAATTCGGTTGCCCATCCCCTGCCGGACAACCGAGTATTCCGGCCATGACCACCGAACCCGCCCGCCGTTGTCCGTCCCGCTGCCTGTCCGTGCACGGCAAGCAGCAGACGACGCGGGAAGGGACCAGCCAGGCCGCGCGATGAGCGCCGCGCTCGTCGCGGGGCTTGTCGCCGGGTACGGGATCGCCATGCCGGTCGGCGCGATCGGCGTTTACCTGGTCGAGCTCACCGCGCGCACGTCGTGGCGGGTCGGGGCGGCCGCGGCGATGGGTGTGGCCACCGCGGACGGCATCTATGCCGTGCTCGCCACCACCGGCGGGGCCGCGCTGGCCCCGGTGCTCGCCCCGATCACCACTCCCCTGCGCCTGATCTCCGCCGCCGCGCTCTTCGTCCTCGCCGCGTGGACCGCAGTCCGGGCCATCCGGCGTTATCGATCCCCGCAAACGCCTTTGCTGGCAATGGAACCACACCCGCTCCGCGCGTACGCGACCCTGCTCGGCCTCACCCTGCTCAACCCGTCCACCATCATCTACTTCACCGCGCTCGTCCTCGGCGACCGACCGGCCGACGGCACCGTGTTCGCCGCCGCCGCGTTCGCCGCTTCGGCCAGCTGGCAACTGCTGCTGGCCATCGGCGGAGCGTTGCTCGGACGCGGCCTCACCGGTCCCCGCGGACGGCTCGGCACCGCCCTGCTGTCCAGCGCGGTCATCCTCGTGCTGGCGGTGCGCCTGCTCTAGGAACCGACCGTGCTTTCCCTTACCTCCAGGGAAAACGGCGGCTGCACCGAGCGCGGCGCAGCACTCTCGGTACCGGCGAGGCGGCGGTGGATGAGGTCGATCGCGGCCTCGGCGATGGCCGCCTTGTCCGGGGAGATTGTGGTGAGCGCGGGAAGACTGAACGCGCTCTCCTCGGTGTTGTCGAAGCCGACGATCGCGATGTCGTCGGGCACCCGAAGCCCGTGCTCGGCCGCCGAGCGCAACGCGCCGACGGCCAGCAGGTCGTTGAAGCAGAACACCGCGTCCGGCGGTTCTTCCTGTGCCAGCAAGCGTTTCATCGCCGCTGCCCCCTCGGCGCGGTGGTATTTCGCGACCGGTTCCACCAACGAATCCGCCGACGGCAACCCAGCATCCGCCAACGCGGCCCGGTAACCCGCGAGCCGCAGCGACGACGTCCCGCGCTTGGGGTTCGCCCCAATCGCCGCGATCCGCCGGCGCCCGAGCGACACCAGATGCGACACCGCGACGTGCGCGGCCTGCACGTTATCGATCGCTACCCGGTCGAGCGCGACGTCCACCGCGTGCTCGCCCAGCAGCACCAACGGGATTTGCCCGTCGGCATCAGGGAAATCGTCCGCTTCGAGCGCTTCGGGATGCACCAGCGCGCCGTCGACCAGATGTGGGCCCAGGGAGTCCACAGTGGCCCGTTCCCGGTCGCGAGTCCCTTGCGTCTGCTCGATCAGCACACTCCATCCGCGGCGCTGCGCGGCGGTGATCACCAGCCCGGCCATTTCGCCGAAGTACGGAATGCTCAGCTCCGGCACCATCAACGCCAGGAACCCGGTCCGCCCGCGCCGCAGGTTGCGCGCGCCGACGTTCGGCCGGTATCCGGTCGCGGCCAGCGCCTCTTCGACGCGCCGCCGGTTCTCGGGCTTCACGAACGCGTAGCCGTTCACCACGTTCGACACGGTTTTCACCGAAACGCCCGCCAGCGTCGCGACGTCCTTCAGGGTCACGGCCACGCCGACTCCTCATCTCGTCCGCCCAGAGCCCATCACGAGCCCGCGAGGCTCTCGGCACCAGCCCCGACGACCACGTAGTGTAGCGACGTTTTGCCTGTTTACAACGTTGTTCCAACGATGTAAAAATAGCCGGAGCTCAGCGGGGTGACGGGCGTCACTCCGCCGAGCGGGTTGCCCCAGTCGTCGGCTGCGAGGAGTCCGCCGTGTCCCCGTCCGTCCCTGCCCGCTTCGCTCTGGTCGCCGGCGCCGCCACGGCACTCGTGCTCGCCGGGTGCACCAGCCGCGAGGAAACCCCGGCCGCGCAAAGCAACGGCTCCGGTCCGGCCGCCTCGGCCGCGTCCGCCGCGCCGACCGCCGACGGCTGCACCATCGACAAGACCGGCTACCCGAAGCTCGACCCGAAGACCGCCATCGTCGGCTTCTCCCAGTCGGAGAAGGAGGCGAACCCGTTCCGGATCGCCGAGACGCAGTCCATCCGCGGCGAGGCGGGCAAGCTCGGCATCCCGGCCGACCACCTGCTCACCACGAACGCGCAGAGTGACCTCAACAAGCAGATCTCGGACATCAAATCGCTGCTGGACCGGGGCGCGCAGCTGCTCATCGTGGCCCCGCTGAACTCCGACGGCCTGCAGCCCGCGCTCGACGCGGCGAAGGCGAAGAAGGTCCCGGTCGTCACCATCGACCGGCAGGTCACGTCGAAGCCGTGCACCGACTACCTCACCTTCATCGGCTCCAACTTCATCGAACAGGGCCACCGCGCGGCCGCCGCGCTGGCGAAGTCCACCGGCGGCAACGGCAAGGTCGCGATCCTGCTCGGCTCCTCGGGCAACAACGTGACCACCGACCGCACGAAGGGCTTCAAGGACGAACTGGCGAAGACGCCCGGTCTCACCGTGGTCGCCGAGCAGACCGGCGAGTTCGACCGGTCCAAGGGCCAGTCGGTGATGGAGCAGCTCATCCAGAGCCACCCGGACCTCACCGCGGTGTACGCGGAGAACGACGAGATGGGCATCGGCGCGGTGAACGCGCTCAAGACCGCGGGCAAGAACCCCGGCAAGGACGTCAAGGTCGTGTCCGTCGACGGCACCCGCAACGCGGTGCAGCTGATCGTCGACGGCAGCTACAACGCGGTCATCGAGTCCAACCCGCGGTTCGGGCAGCTGGCGTTCCAGACGCTGCAGCAGTTCGAGGACGGGAAGCCGATCCCGCCGAGCATCGTCATCACCGACGACTCGTACGACGAATCGAACGCGGCCCAGAAGGTCGGGAACGCGTACTGATGACGAGCACGGCCGACACCCAGGTGGCGACCATGACCGCACCGGTGCTCGAGGTGTCCGGGGTGACCAAACGGTTCCCCGGCACCGTGGCCCTCGACAACGTCTCCTTCCGCCTGCGCCGCGGCGAAGTCCACGCGCTGGTAGGGGAAAACGGCGCGGGCAAGTCCACTTTGATCAAAGTCCTCACCGGCGTGTACCGGCCGGACGAGGGCGAGGTGCGCCACCTCGGCGAGCCGGTCGAGTTCCGCAGGCCGATCGACGCGCAGCGCGCCGGGATCTCCACCATCTACCAGGAGGTGAACCTCGTCCCGCTGATGAGCGTGGCGAGCAACGTCTTCCTCGGCCGGGAACCGCGCACCCGCACCGGATTGATCGACTGGTCCGCGATGAACGAGCAGGCGCGCGAACTGCTCAGCGGGTACGGAATCGACACTGACGTGCGGCGTCCGCTGCACACGCTCGCGGTCGGCGCCCAGCAGATGGTCGCGCTGGCTCGCGCGGTGTCCACAAAGGCCGGTGTGGTCGTGATGGACGAGCCGACGTCGTCGCTCGAACCGCGTGAAGTGGACACCCTGTTCGAGGTGCTGGCCCGGCTGCACGCCGAGGACATCTCGGTGCTGTACGTGAGCCACCGGATGGACGAGCTGTACCGGGTGTGCGACAGCGTCACGGTGCTGCGGGACGGTCGCGTGGTCCACAGTGGACCGCTGAAGCCGTTGCCGCGCATCGAACTGGTGTCGATGATGCTCGGCCGGGAGATCCGGCAGATCCGCGCTGAGGGCGTCACCGCGTTCGGCGAGGAGCATCATGCGGAGAAGGAACCGTTGCTGCAGGCCTCTCATTTGTCTGGAGGGAACAAACTGCACGACGTTTCGGTGAGCGTGCGGCCGGGCGAGGTCGTCGGACTGGCCGGGCTGCTCGGGTCCGGCCGGAGCGAGACCGCGCGGGCAGTGGTCGGGGCTTTCCCGCTCGACGGCGGTACCGTGCTGGTCGCCGGAAAGCCGTTGAAGCGCGGGAAGATCTCCGCGGCGATGCGGGCCGGGATCGCGCTCCTGGCCGAGGACCGCAAGGCGGACGGGATCATTCCGAACCTGTCCGTGCGCGAGAACATCGTGCTCGCCGCGCTGCCGCGATTGTCCACTTTCGGCTTCGTCAGCCGGTCCAAACAGGACCGCGTGGTGAAGACGTTCATGGAACGGTTGCGGATCAAGGCGTCCAGTCCGGAGCAGAAGGTGTCCGAGCTGTCCGGCGGCAACCAGCAGAAGGTCCTGCTGGCCCGCTGGCTCGCCACCGGACCGAAAGTGCTGCTGCTCGACGAGCCGACCCGCGGCATCGACGTCGGGGCAAAGGCCGAGGTGCAGGCGCTCATCGACGAACTGGCGCAGGACGGGCTCGGCGTGCTGCTGATTTCGTCGGAACTGGAAGAGATTCTCGACGGCGCGGACCGGGTGGTCGTGCTGCGCGACGGCAGCGTCGCCACCGAATTGGCCGGCGACGCGGTCACCGAGGACAACGTGCTGGCGGCGATAGCTGCAGGGGGTGACAACGATGTCGACCGCGACACTGACGAGACCTGACCGCGCCCGCGTCACGAGCTGGCTGCAGAACTACGGCGTGTATCTGGCCGTGGTCGTGCTGCTGTTGTTCAACATCGCGTTCACGAAGAACTTCCTCTCCGCGGCCAACTTCCGCACGCAATTGGTGCAGGCCGCGCCGGTGTGCATCGTGGCGCTCGGCATGGCCCTGGTGATCGGCACCGAGGGCATCGACCTGTCGGTGGGCTCGGTGATGTCGGTCGCCGCGGCGCTCGTCCCGCTGTATCTCGGGGCCGGGCCGGTGATGGTGATCGTGGTGGCGCTGATCGCCGGGGTCGCGTCCGGGCTGTTCAGCGGGTTTCTGGTGGCGCAGCTCGGTATTCAGCCGATCATCGCCACCCTGGCGTTACTCGTCGGCGGTCGCGGACTAGCACTCGTGATCGCGCACGGACAGCTGGTGCAGCTGCACAATCCGGACTTCCTCGCGCTCGGCACCGGAGACGTACTCGGCGTGCCGATCATGGTCCTGGTCGCTGCCGTTCTCTCGGTGCTGGCCGGATTGCTGGTACGGCGCACCACCTTCGGCCGCCACCTGGTCGCGGTCGGCGGCAACCGTCCCGCGGCGACCCTCGCCGGGCTGCCGGTGAAACGCGTCCTGATCGGCGTGTACGCCATGTCCGGCGCGCTGGCGGCCATCGCTGGCGTGCTGTCCACAGCGCGGCTCGCCGCGAGCGACCCCAACGACCTCGGCCTGCTGATGGAACTGTCCGCGATCACCGCCGTGGTCGTCGGCGGCACTCCGCTCACCGGCGGCCGCGTGCGCGTGCTCGGCACGGTGTTCGGCGCGCTGCTCATGCAACTGGTGCACGCCACGCTGATCAAGCACAACCTGCCCGATTCCGCCGCGCAGATGGTGCAGGCCGCCATCATCGTCGCCGCGGTGTACGTCGCCCGGGAACGGAGCACGCGATGATCGCGACCACCGCCGCCCCGCCGTCGGAACGCGGCGCGGCGTTCGCCGCGGTGCTGCAACGCCAAGGCGCGGCCGTAGTCCTCGTACTCGGCGTGGCCGCCGCGTGGTTTGCCTTCCCGCGCTTCGGCTCCGCGGACAACCTGCGCGACCTCGCGTTGCAAAGTTCCTTCCTGGCAGTGATCGCGCTGGGCATGACGTTCGTGATCATTTCCGGCGGGATCGACCTGTCCGTCGGCTCGGTGTACGCGCTCGGCGGCGTGCTGGCCGCGTACGGCTCCCGCTACGGCCTGGTGGTCGCGATCCTGTTGCCGCTAGTCGTTTGCGGGCTGATCGGCCTGATCAACGGGCTCCTCATCGCCCGCACGAAAATGGCCCCGTTCATCGTCACGCTCGCCTCGCTGTTGTTCGCTCGCGGGCTCTTGCTGGCCTTGACCAACGAGGGCGCGACGACGTACAAAGTGGGTCCGGGTTCGGCGTTGCTCTGGCTGGGCCAAGGCAAGATCTTCGGCATCGGCGTACCGGTGTATCTCGCTTTGGTCCTTTTCGGACTCGGCGGGCTTCTCCTGCGCCGGACCCGGTTCGGCCAGTCGGTGTTCGCCCTCGGCGGTTCGGAACAGTCCGCGTTGCTGATGGGGCTTCCGGTGGCCCGCACCAAAATCACCCTCTACACGCTGAGCGGCACGCTCGCCGGATTCGCCGGCGTGCTCACCGCGGCGTACCTGCAATCGGGCGTCACCGTGCTCGGCGTCGGCACGGAACTGGACGCGATTTCCGTCGTGGTCATCGGCGGGACCCTGCTCACCGGCGGCGCGGGAACCGTCGTCGGCACGCTCGTCGGCGTGCTGCTGAAGACGCTGATCCAGAACGTGATCAACCAGGTCGGCACTCTCGATTCCAACTACCAGACGGTGGTCAGCGGCGCGTTCCTGCTGGTCGTCGTCGTGATCCAGCGCCTGCTGGCCCGCTCCCGCCGATCCTGACCCCCGTGCAGTTCCATCCGCGCTGATCCACCTGTCACTAGGAGGTTCGACGATGGTCCGTCCTGCCCGCAGACCCGGCCGTCTGGCCACGGCGGCCGCCGCGCTCGCCGTGGCCGTGTCCGGGTTGTCGAGTGTCCCCGCCGCCGCGGCCGATCCGCCGCAATGGCACCGTCTCACCCCGCCGCTGACCACCCCGTGGACCAACCAGGTTTCGCCGGACAACGCCCTTCCCGAGTACCCGCGGCCGCAAATGACCCGCGACAACTGGCAAAACCTCAACGGCGTCTGGGAATTCTCCGCCGCCAAGCCCGGTGATTCCCCGCCGATCAAACGCAGTCTCGACGAACGCATTCTCGTACCGTATCCGGTCGAATCGGCGCTGTCCGGGATCATGCGGCACGAAACGTCGATGTGGTACCGGCGGACGTTCGAGGTGCCGAAGAACTGGCACGTCGGCGGCCGCGACCAGCGGCTGATCCTGCACTTCCAGGCGGTGGACTACGACACCACGGTGTGGGTCAACGGCCATCAGGTCGCCCGCCACACCGGCGGTTACGACGCGTTTTCCGCGGACGTCACCAATGCGCTGACCACCGGGAAAGACCAGGAAGTCGTCGTCGGCGTCACGGATCCGAACGACGCGGGCGGGCAACCGCTCGGCAAACAACGCAAACCCGGCGACGGAATCTTCTACACCCCGACGTCCGGCATCTGGCAGACCGTCTGGATGGAACCGGTGACCCCGGCCTACATCTCCCGGGTGGACACCACGCCGGACGCCGCCAGCGGTTCGGTCACCGTGAACGCCGTGGTGGGCGGGCCGGTGAACCAACGCGTGCAAGCCGTCGCCTACGACCACGGCCGCGTCGTCGGCTTCGCGACCGGACCGGCGAACACTCCGTTGAAGCTCAAGGTGAACAAGCCGCACCTGTGGACGCCGGACGATCCGTTCCTGTACGACCTGCGCGTCTCACTGTCCTCCGGGGACAGTGTCGGCTCGTACTTCGGCCTGCGGTCGGTTTCGATCGGCAAGACCGCCGACGGCAAGCAGCGGATGATGCTGAACGGCAAGTTCGTGATGCAACTCGGCCCGCTGGACCAGGGTTTCTGGCCGGACGGCATCTACACCGCGCCGACCGACGCGGCGCTGAAGTTCGACCTGGAGCAGGAGAAGGCGCTCGGGTTCAACATGGTGCGCAAGCACATCAAGGTCGAACCGGGCCGCTGGTACTACTACGCGGACAAGCTCGGGCTCCTGGTGTGGCAGGACATGCCCGCGATGAAGGACGACGTCGAGGCGACCCCCGCGGCGCAGGCCAACTTCGAATCCGAACTGCACCGGATGATCGACCAGCACCGCAGTTTCCCGTCGATCGTCACGTGGGTGCCGTTCAACGAAGGCTGGGGCGACTACGCCGTCGGCCGGATCGCCGACCAGGTCAAGGCCTGGGACCCGACGCGGCTCGTGGACGCGGAGTCGGGCGTCAACTGCTGCCGGTCCGAACCGGACAGCGGCCGCGGTGACATCTACGACGACCACACCTACACCGGCCCCGGAACCCCGGTGCCGGACGCGACGCGCGCCGCCGTCGACGGCGAATACGGCGGCTTGGGCCTGAAGGTCGACGGGCACCAGTTCGACCCGGCTGGCAGTTTCGCCTACGAGATGGAGCCGGACAGTGCCACGCTCACCCGCCGCTACGCCGAACTCCAGCAACGCCTGCTGCTAGCCGGACGGCAATGCGGCGTGTCGGCCGGGGTGTACACGCAGACCACTGACGTGGAGAAGGAGGTCAACGGCTTTTACACCTACGACCGTCAGGTGAAGAAGATGGACTTCGCCGCCGTCCGGGCCGCGAACCTGTCGGTGATCAACGGCGTCGACGGCTCGCCGCAACAGGGTCCGGTGATCCCGCCCGGCACGCCAGGCATCGACGGAATCGCCGCGTACCCGTTCGACGAGAACAGCGGCACCACGGCAGCGGACACCGTGGGCCACCACGACGCCACCCTCGTCGGCGGCGCTTCGTGGACCGCCGGCCACAGCGGTTCGGCCCTGGCGGTGAACGGCTCCGGCCAGTACGCGGACACCGGCGCCCCGCTGGTGAAGACCGACCTGAGCTACAGCGTCGCCGCGTGGGTGAAGTTCAACGCGGTCGGCGACGGTTTCCAGACCGTGGTGAGCCAGGACGGGAACGACCACAGCGCGTTCTTCCTGCAGTATTCCGGCGCGGACCACAAGCTGGCGTTCAGCTTCGTCGGAACGCGGGCGCTCGCGCCGATCACCCCGGAAGCCGGCCGCTGGTACCACCTGGTCGGGGTGCGGGATGCCGCGACCGGACAGCTGGCGCTGTACGTGGACGGCCAGCTGGCGGCTTCGCGCAGCGTCTGCCTGGGCGAGGCGTCCACCGGAAACACCGTGATCGGCCGCGGGAAGTACGGCGGCAACCCGGTCGACTTCCTCAACGGGGCGGTTGACCAGGTGCATCTGTACGACCGGGCGCTGTCGGCTGCGGAGGTGGCTAAGCTCTACGCCTCTTGAGGTTGGTGCCTGGACCTGCGAGTTCGCAGGTCCAGGCACTTTTATTGCCGGGCCCCGATACCATTCCCCAGCGCCGGAACGATCAACCCCGAGGAGCCCAGCCGTGCCATCCGCCCCGCCGGACGAACTGGCTCCCCGCAACCTCCTCGCGCGGACCGCGACGGAAGTCCTCGCTCCGTGGGTGTGGGTGCTGGGCCTTCCGCTCGTGGTGGCCTGGCAGGTCACCGGTCACCACCTCGGCGAGGCTGTGCTGTGGGGCCTGATCGTGGGCGTCACCGGTTCGCTGATCCCGATGGCGGTCATCGTGCGCGGTGCGAAACGCGGGAAGTGGGACAGCCACCACGTCACCGACCGCGCCGGTCGGCTCGTGCCGTTCGCCGCCTGCATCGGCTCCCTCGCGCTGGGATTCGCGGTGCTGCTCGTCGGAGGTGCGCCGCACGAGATGATCGCGCTGGCCGCCGCCGAACTGGCTTGCCTTGTCGTCGCGCTGGCGGTGACCTTCGGCCTGAAGTTCAAGATCTCGATGCACGCCATGGTCGCCGCGGGGGCGACGGTGATGCTGATGAAGGTCTACAGTTCCTGGCTTGCCGTGCTTTTCCTTGCCGTGGCGTGGGTTTGCTGGTCGCGCGTCGAGCTGAAAGACCACAGTTCGGCCCAGGTGGCGGTCGGCGCGGTGGCGGGCGTCGTGATCGGCGGAGGCGGCTACCTATGCCTCGTCGCCGCGCTCGCCTGAGACTCGCGCTTCGCCCGCACCCGTCGGTAGCTCCAGATCAGCAACGCGAAGAGAATCAAGCTGGACAGAATCAGGCTGGTCCCGGTACTCCACCCGCTCAGCGGCAGCGACCGCACCGTCCCCCACACGATCCCCGCGGCCAGCAGGGCCAGTCCGGCCACCACCGAGCCCGCGATGCGCAGCGGCGAGGACACGCTCTCCTCCGCGGCCCGCATCGCCCGCGTCCGCACCGGGTCGACAAATCGCTGCAGCGCTGGGAACTCCGACGCGAGCACCAGCAATCCGGCGAGCACCAGCAGCAACCCCGGCCCCGGCAGCACGAGCAGCACGACCCCGACGATCACCAGCACCCCGCCGACGACCGAGAGCAGCACCCGGCGCACTGGCTTGCCCAATCCCATCGGCCCAGTGTGCCGCCGGGCTCGCGGTACTGCCAGCTGGACTGTCCATACTGGACTCCGGCCGTTTTTGTCGGTGCCCCGTGCTTAGCTGCTCAGCGTGGTCGAATCACTGCCCGACCTCATCCGCCGCTGGCAGGCGGGATGGGGTGTCTCCCGAGGATTCCGTCCCGCCGAAGAAACCCGCGGCGGGCTGCACGTCCTGCTCGGACAACCGGATCGGCATCGCGAGGTCATCGCGTTGTCCCCCGAGCGTGCCGTCCTGCGCGGCCTCGCTTCAGAGGTGGCCGCAGCAGAACGACCGACCTGGCTGACCGTGCCAACAAACCGGCCGGAGGAAGCCGAGGCGATCGTGCGCGAGGCTGGGCTCAAGCTGCGGGACGCACGCGAAGCGCTCATGACGATTCCCCTACGCCGACATCCGCCGCGTCCATCCCCGCCGCCCTACACGGGTACCTCCACCATGAACGGGACGGTGTGCGAAACCGTGTTGCGACATCCCGATTCGGGAGTCGCAGCACGAGGAACCATGGCCGTGGTCGGCACCGACGCGATCGCGGACCGGATCGAAACCGTCCCGGAGCATCGTCGCCGCGGCCTCGGCAGTGTGGTGATGAGTTCCCTGGTGGAAAACGCCATGGCCCACGGCGCGACCACCGGGATTCTCGTCGCCACCGCGGATGGGCAACAGCTGTATTCCGCGCTGGGCTGGACCACGCGCGCCACCGTTCTCATCGCCCAGACCCCGGCAGGCTGACGTGGATTGGCTCACCGACACCAGAACGTCGTACGACACCGTGGCGGAGGACTACGCCACGTTCGTTCGCGACGCGCTCGGCAAACAGCCGTATCTGCTTGCCGCACTGCGGCTATTCGCCGACCAAGTCGACGACGGCCCAGTCGCCGACCTCGGCTGCGGGCCTGGGCAGGTAACCGCCCACCTCAACGCACTCGGCGTAGCCGCCTACGGCGTCGACCTCTCCCCCGGCATGATCGAGGTCGCCCGGCGCGACTACCCGACCCTGCGCTTCGAGGTCGGCTCGATGACCGACCCTCTGCCCGCCACGTCGCTGGCCGGAATCGTGGCGTGGCAGTCGGTCATCCCCCTGCCGGACGACCTGCTCCCGGCCGTCCTCGCGAACTTCCGCCAAGCACTGCACCCCGGCGGATTGCTCCAGCTGCTCTACCACGTCGGCGACGAAACCCGGCTCAAAACGCACGGCTACGGCGGCCACCCGATGAAGGTCCAGGTGCACCGCCGCCCCCGGGAACGCATGTCAACGTGGCTACGCGACGCCGGGTTCGCCGTCGAGGCAGAACTTCTCCTTAACCCGGAAACCCCGGCGCCGCAAGCGCTCTTGACCGCGAGGAGCGGCCGTCAATGACCAGCCAGCAACTGCTCAAACGACACCGACGCATACTCGTCACCCGGCTTCGCCTCAGGCGCCGCCGCCACCAACCGAGCCAACTCGCGACCAGCCCGCTCCACTCGCTGCTGCAACGCACCCGTCGCCTCGACGCTGCCCCAGTCCGACGACGCCGCGTACACGCCCGTCGGAACCACAGTCGCGCGAAGGTAGGCGAAGAGAGGTCGCAGCGCGAAGTCGAGGGCGAGCGAATGCCGTTCCGTACCGCCCGTCGCGGCGAGCAGTACCGGTTTGCCGTCGAGCGCTTCCTTGTCCAGCACGTCGAAGAACGATTTGAACAGCCCGCTGTAGGAAGCGGTGAACACCGGCGTCACGGCGATCAAGCCGTCCGCGCGCGTCACGGTGTCGATCACTTCCCGCAGCTGCGGGCTGGGGAACCCGGTGAGCATGTTGTTGGTGACGTCCACCGCGATGTCGCGGAGTTCGAAGACCTTCACCGTCACGTCGTCGTCGACCAGGGCGGCGCGGGTGGCCTCGGCCAGCCGGTCGGCCAGCAGCCGCGTCGACGACGGCTGGCTCAAGCCCGCGGTGACCACGGCGATAGTGCGTGCAGTCATGACCTCTCCACTCAGTCCGGAGGTATCCGGGTCAGGCGTTGACCGCCTGAGCCGCCTTGAGCGATTCGTGCGTGGGCGCGTCCGGCACGTGCGCCGGGCGCTTCGCTTCCAGTTCCTTGCGCAGCACCGGCACGACCTCTTCGCCGAGCAGGTCGAGCTGCTCCAGCACGGTCTTCAGCGGCAGGCCGGCGTGGTCCATCAGGAAGAGCTGGCGCTGGTAGTCGCCGAAGTGCTCGCGGAAGGTCAGCGTCTTGTCGATGACCTCCTGCGGGCTGCCGACGGTCAGCGGCGTCTGCTCGGTGAAGTCCTCCAGCGACGGCCCGTGCCCGTAGACCGGCGCGTTGTCGAAGTACGGCCGGAACTCGGTCCACGCGTCCTGCGACTTCGGCCGGATGAACGCCTGCCCGCCGAGCCCGACGATGGCCTGGTCGGCCTTGCCGTGCCCGTAGTGCTCGAAGCGCTGCCGGTAGAACGCGATCAGCTGCTGGAAGTGCGAGGTCGGCCAGAAGATGTGGTTCGCGAAGAACCCGTCGCCGTAGTACGCGGCCTGTTCGGCGATCTCCGGGCTGCGGATCGAACCGTGCCACACGAACGGCGGCACGCCGTCGAGCGGGCGCGGCGTCGAGGTGAAGCCCTGCAGCGGGGTGCGGAACTTGCCCTGCCAGTCGACGACCTCCTCGCGCCAGAGCTGGTGCAGCAGCGCGTAGTTCTCGACGGCCAGCGGGATGCCCTCGCGGATGTCCTTGCCGAACCACGGGTAGACCGGGCCGGTGTTGCCGCGGCCCATCATCAGGTCGAGCCGCCCGTCGGCCAGGTGCTGCAGCATGGCGTAGTCCTCGGCGATGCGCACCGGGTCGTTCGTGGTGATGAGGGTGGTCGACGTCGAAAGGACGATCTTCTCCGTCCGCGCCGCGATGTTCGAGAGCAGGACCGTGGGGTTCGCCGGCGCGGCGAACGGCGGGTTGTGGTGCTCTCCGACGGCGAAGACGTCGAGACCGACCTCTTCGGCCTTGAGCGCGATCTTGACCATCGCCTTGATGCGCTCGTGCTCCGTGGGCGTGACGCCCGTGGTGGGGTCGGTCGTGACGTCGCCCACCGAGAAGATTCCGAACTGCATGACCGCTCCCTAGCCGGTTGCTTCGTACCTTGCTTGTCGGCACAACTACTCGCGTGGAAGATGTATTCCTTCAGGACTATACCGGTGACCTGGGACACGCTGCCGGACGCCGCCGGGGGCGCAGCGGCCAGTTCCTGTCGGGGGGTGCGGATATCCTGCAGTACGGTGACGGCCCGGGGCCCCTGCTCCGGCCGCCTGTTTGCCCACCGAACAGCTCGCCTCGATCCGGGAGAACGACCTCGTGACTGCTGAGACTCTGTACGGGGCCGACGACCTGACCCACCTCGAAGGACTCGAGGCGGTCCGCAAGCGCCCCGGGATGTACATCGGCTCCACCGACAGCCGTGGCATCAACCACCTGTTCTCCGAGGTCGTCGACAACTCCACCGACGAGGGCGTGGCCGGCCACGCCACGCGCATCGTCGTCACGCTGCACGCCGACGGCAGCGTCCAGGTGGACGACGACGGCCGCGGCATCCCCACCGGTGTGCACGCCAAATCCGGCCTTTCCGGCGTCGAACTGGTGCTGACCCGGCTGCACGCCGGCGGCAAGTTCGGCGGCTCCGGATACAAGACGTCCGGCGGTCTGCACGGCGTCGGCGCCTCGGCGGTGAACGCGCTGTCGCACCGCTTCGACGTCACGGTGAAGCAGAACGGCAAGGTCCACCAGATGTCGTTCGCGCACGGCGTGCCCGGCGTGTTCGACGGACCCGGCCCGAAGGCGAAGTTCACCCGCCGCTCCGGGCTCAACCTCGTCGGCAAGATGAAGCGCGGCGAGCGGAGCGGCACGTCGATCCGCTACTGGTACGACGCGCGGTACTTCGAAACCGGCGCCGCGCTCGACGTCGAAGGCGTGCGCACGAAGCTGCGCAACACCGCGTTCCTCGTGCCCGGCGTCACGTACGTGCTGCGCACCACGTTCGAGGACACCATCAACGAGGAGACCTTCCACTTCCCGAACGGGCTGGCGGACATGGTCGACTTCCTCGCCCCGGACAGCGAAAAACCCGTCTGCGGCACGCTGATGATCACCGGCGAGGGCACGTACAAGGAGAACGCGGCGGACGCCAACGGCGTCATGCAGTCCAATGTGGAGCGACACGCGGAGGTCGAGGTCGCGCTGCGCTGGGGCACCGGCTATGAGCGCACCGTGGAGTGCTTCACCAACACGATCCGCAACGTGCACGGCGGCACGCACCGGCGCGGGTTCGACCGCGCGGTCACCCGCGCGCTGCAGGACGCGATCGGCAAAACCCGCGGGCTGCTCAAGGCGAAGGAGGACCCGCCGACCACCGAGGACGTGCTGGAGGGCATGACCGCGGTGATCCACGTCCGGCTGCCGGAGCCGCAGTTCACGTCGCAGACCAAGGACGAACTGTCGACGGCGGGCATCACGCGCGTACTGCAGGGCATCGTCGACAAGCAGGTGCGCGCCTGGACCGAGGACCGGAAAACCAAGTCCGAGGCCAAAATCGTGCTGCAGAAGGTGGTCGACGCGGCGCGCGTGCGGCTCACCCAGAAACAGCAGAAGGACGCCGCCCGGCGCAAGACCGCGCTCGAGGGCGCGGCGATGCCGCCGAAGCTGGTCGACTGCCGCACCACCGGCGTCTCGCGCAGCGAGCTGTTCCTGGTCGAGGGCGACAGCGCGCTCGGTTCGGCGCGGATGGCGCGAGTGTCGGAGTACCAGGCGCTGCTGCCGTTGCGCGGCAAGATCCTCAACGTGCAGAAGGCGTCGCTGGGCGACACGCTGAAGAACGCCGAGATCGCGTCGATCGTGCAGGTGCTCGGCGCGGGCACCGGCCGCACGTTCGACCTCTCGACGATGCGCTACGGCCGGGTCATCCTGATGGCGGACGCGGACGTCGACGGTTCGCACATCCGCACGCTGCTGATCACGCTGTTCGCGAAGTACATGCGCCCGGTGATCGAGGACGGCAGGCTGTACGCGGCCATGCCGCCGCTGCACAAGATCACCACGAAGGGCCGCGGCTCGGAGACCATCTTCACCTTCACCCAGCGCGAGATGGAGCAGAAGGTCGCCGAGCTCGAGGCGGCGGGCAAGCAGGTCGTCACGCCGGTGCCGCGGTTCAAGGGCCTCGGCGAGATGGACGCCGACGAACTGTGGGAAACCACGATGAACCCGGCGACGCGCTCGGTCCGGCGGATCACGCTCGAGGACGTCGAGGCCGCGGAGCTGGCGCTGGAACTGCTGATGGGCGAGAAGGTCGAGCCGCGGCGCAACTGGCTGGTCGAATCGTCCGACCGCGTCGACCGCGACGCCATCGACGTCTGAGTTTTCCGTTCGTTCCCAAGGAGTTGTGAGCCATGGCTCGCCGTAGCAAGACCCCGGTGACCCGGGTGGACCCGAGCGCGTTCGACTCGCCGGGCGCGCAGGTCTTCGACAACCCGCTGAAGACGGAGATCGAAGACTCGTACCTGGAGTACGCGTACTCGGTGATCCATTCGCGCGCCCTCCCGGACGCGCGGGACGGCCTGAAGCCGGTGCACCGCCGGATCCTGTTCTCGATGAACGAGAACGGCTACCGCCCGACGCACGCGTACGTGAAGTCGTCGCGCGTGGTCGGCGACTGTTTCGTGCGCGGCGCGCTGGTGTCGACGCCGGACGGGCTCCGGCCGATCGAATCCATCGCGGTCGGCGACCAGGTCCTGGACAGCCGCGGCAAGGCCGTGCCCGTCGCCGAGGTCTACGAGAACCCGCCGGACGAACTCGTCCGCATCACGTGGTCGAACGGGCACACCATGCTCGTCACCCCCGGACAGCGGTTCCGGACTGTGGCGGCAGATTCGACCCTGGACTGGACGGCCGCCCGCGACCTGACCGGACGGCTGACCCTCGCCTACGGCAGCGGCCGCCGGGAAAGCCTGCCGCAAGGCGGGGGCCGGTACGCCTATTTGCTCGGCTTGATCACGGCGGAAGGGTTCGCCGTCGACCGGAATCGCCCTGCGGACGGGCGCGTCCGGATCCACATGTGCGACATCGAACCCCTCGACGCCGTGCACGAGTGGGCGACGGCCAGCGGGGTGAGCGTGTCTCGAGGGACTCGCGTCGCGGCCAAACCGGAATGGCGCGACCAGCACATCCTCACCTTCGCCCGGCACGACGGCCTGCTCGCGGCAGGCGGGCCGCGCAGCGACGCGAAGCTCGTGCCCGAGGAGGTCCTCTCGGACCGGGCCACCTGGGCTCCGTACCTCGCCGGTCTCTTCGACGGCGACGGCTACATCCGGAAGAACCACCGCGAGCTCGTCTATGTCAGCACGAGCGAAAAGCTCGTCCGGCAGGTCTACTCGATGCTCGCGGACCTCGGCGTCCACGGTCATCACTGGAGCAACTCCAGGCAAGCCGGGCACAAGACGCTGCTGGGCTTGTCCGTCAGCGGATCCGACGCGGCGGTACTGGCCCGCGTCATGCTGCCGTGGATCACCATCGGCTACAAAAAGAGCAGCCTCGAGAAGCTCACTGAGATCGCCTACGAGTACGGCGGGAAACAGGGGAACGACCGGCTGCCCAACAAGGGGGTCATGGCCGAGTTCTCCGCCGCGCACCGAGGCGGGGGATGGTTCCGCGACACTGGCGGAACCGCGTTCCGGGCGTCGTTGTCGATGGGGACCGGCACCGCGGTCCGCTACGGGAAGGACCGGCACGGCACCGCGCTGGAGGACCGCTCGTTCCGGCTTTCCAGGGCGCACCAGGACGGCTGGATCGAGAAACTGCGCCGGATCGGCTCCCCGCTCGCGGACCGGCTCGACGCGCTGAACGGTTTCTCGTTCCTCGAAGTGGTTTCCGTCGAACGGGTCGAACCCGAGGTCACTTACGATATTCAGGTCGGCGCGGAAGACCACGAATTCGCGACCGAGGGTTTCGTCGTCCACAACTGCATGGGCAAGTACCACCCGCATGGGGACGTGGCGATCTACGACGCCATGGTGCGGCTCGCACAAGACTTCTCTTTGAACGTCCCTCTGATCGACGGGCACGGAAACTTCGGGAGCCCAGACGACGGACCGGCCGCTTCGCGTTATACGGAAGCCCGGATGTCGAACGAGGCGATGCTGCTCGTCGGCGAACTCGGCGAGGACACCGTCGACTTCCGGCCGAACTACGACGGTTCGCTCGAAGAGCCCTCGGTGCTGCCCGCCGCGTATCCGAACCTGCTGGTCAACGGCACGTCCGGGATCGCGGTCGGCATGGCGACCAACATGATCCCGCACAACCTCGGCGAGGTGATCGGCGCCGCGCGGTGGCTGATCAACCATCCGAACGCCACGCTCGACAAGCTGATGGAGTACGTCCCCGGCCCGGACCTGCCCACCGGCGGCAGCCTGCTGGGCCTGGACGAGGTCCGCAAGGCCTACGAAACCGGCCGCGGCGTGGTCCGCATGCGCGCGAACGTCGAGACCGGCCCGCTGGAAGGCAGCCGCGGCCGGCAGGCCATCACGGTGACCGAGCTGCCGTACGGTGTCGGCCCGGAGAAGGTGATCGAGAAGATCACCGACGAGGTCAACAAGTCCAAGCGGCTCACCGGAATCGCGGACGTCAAGGACCTCACCGACCGCGAGAACGGCACGCGGCTCGTCATCGAGTGCAAGGTGGGCGTCAACCCGCAAGCGCTGCTGGCGGATCTGTACCGGCTCACGCCGCTGGAGCAGTCGTTCGGCATCAACAACCTGGTGCTCGTCGATGGCCAGCCGCAGACGCTCGGCCTGAAGGCGCTGCTGGAAGTCTTCCTGAAGCACCGCTACGAGGTCGTCACGCGGCGCACGCGTTATCGCCGGCGCAAGCGCGAAGAGCGCCTGCATCTGGTCGACGGTCTGCTGATCGCGCTGCTGAACATCGACAAGGTCATCCGGCTGATCCGCGAAAGCGAAAACGCGGCCGCCGCGAAGGACGGCCTGATGACGAAGTTCAAGCTGTCCGAGATCCAGGCGACCTACATCCTGGACACCCCGCTGCGCCGCCTCACGAAGTACGACCGGCTGGAGCTGGAAAACGAGCAGGACAAGCTGCGCGCGGAAATCGCCGAGCTGACCACGATCCTCGAGGACGAGTCGGTCTTGAAGAAGCTCGTGTCGACGGAACTGGCGAAGATCGCGAAGGACTTCCCGACCGAGCGCCGCACCCGCCTGATCGACGGGGACCTGAAGGAAGTCCTGGCCGCGTCGAAGCCGTCCGGCCCGCTGGAAGTAGCGGACGACCCGTGCCAGGTGATCCTGTCGGCGACCGGCCTGGTGGCCCGCACGGCAGCGGAATCCGAAGAGGCGTCGGAAGTCCGCCGCAGAAACGGCCGCGTCAAACACGATGCTGTATCGGCCGTCGTGCACACCACCGCACGCGGCCAGGTGCTGCTGGTGACCAGCCGAGGCCGCGCGTTCAAGACGGACGTGCTGCCCCTGCCCGTGCTCCCGGAACAAGCAGGCACGGTGTCGCTGCGCGGCGGCATGGCGGCAAAAGAACTGGTACCGCTGGAAAAGGGCGAGCGAGTCGTAGGCATCGCCCCGCTGGGCGAACAAGCAGGCGACTCGCCGGGCTTGGCGATTGGCACGCGCGGTGGCGTAGTGAAGGTGTGCGCCCCGGACTGGCCAGTGCGCTCGGACGAATTCGAGGTCATCAGCCTCAAACCCGGCGACGAAATCGTCGGCGCGACCTGGCTGACCGACGGAAACGAAACCCTGGCCTTCATCTCGTCGGACTCGTCGCTGCTGCGCTTCGCCGCGAGCCTGATCCGCCCGCAAGGAACCAAGAGCGGAGGCATGGCAGGCATGAAACTGGCCGCGAACGCCACCGCGATCTTCTTCGGAGCCATCCGCACCGACGACGAAGAACACGGCGAACCGATGGTCGTGACCGCGACGGGCCAGAGCGTGAAGGTCACGCCCTTCAGCGAATACCCCGCAAAGGGCCGAGCCACCGGCGGCGTGCGAGCCCACCGCTTCCTCAAGGGAGAAACCGAGGTGCAAGTCGCCTGGGTAGGCCCGCGCCCAGCAGGCGCAAGCCGCACCGGCGACCCAGTAGAACTCCCGGAAACAGACCTCCGCCGAGACGGCTCAGGCCACGCCCACCCCGGCCCGGAGGTAGTAGGCCACCTCATCGAACGCGGCTAGCAAGGGGGGTGCCCATCCGCACGAGCGCGTGCGCACCCCCTCTCCGGCGCCCGTCCGTCGGGCCCTGCTCCCCGCAGGGTTCGACGGACGCAGGCGGTGGCCGCAGCGCCTGGTTTTTGTGGCGCGAGTGGTTCCGGCCCGACTGCGCTGAACAGGCCGGGTTCCTCCCGCACGGACTCCGCTACCTGCAGGGTCCAACGGACACAAGCGGTGGTCGCAACGCCCATTGATTGGCGATGCGAGAGCATCCGACCGGACTGCACTGAACGGCCGGATTCGCGCCCTTCTCCGCCGCCTCCCATAGGTTCCGCCGAACACAAGCGGTGGTCACAACTCCCGTTGATTGGTGATGCGAGAGCATCCGACCGGACTGCACTGAAACAGGTCGACACTTAGATCATTGATCCACCAACACCTGCCGCAAATGGAGATGGAATTGCGGCACAAATACCTCAACGGTCGCCGCGGGAGCGCAAGCCCCCACCTGAAACCGCAGCCAATACACCCAAACCAACGAGGCACCCCCACCTCCCCCATCCCCGATACAAAGCCAAAAACACGGCGCTGGGGTGCTTGTCAAGGCATCTTTCCCGCCTTGACAAGCACCCCAGCGCCGTAGTCACACTAAAAAATCGGGGTGCCCAACCAACCACGAAAAACGGCAATGTCGCCCGCCAGGGCGACGAGCCGCCCAAGAACTCACCGATCCGACCGCAAAGAAGCCGGATCAAACGTTTCCCACTCCTCCACACCAGCCGAAGCCGAAGCAGGAGCAGAAGCACCCCGCCTCTCCGCCCGCAACCGCTGAAACTCCTCCACAGTCATCCCAGGATCATCCTCAGCCGAACGAGCCGGAGCCGCCTTCCCAGACAACGCCTCCACCAGCAACCCAGTCTCCTCCCCCAACAACAACCCCACCCGGTTGTAGCAATCCTGCTCAGCCTCAGCCATAGCCACCCGAACCACCTCAAGCACCAAAGCCGAAACCCGCGAAGGATCCCAACCCATCAGGGACGGAGCAAGCCACGACCGCTTCAACGCCCCCAACGCATCCACGGTCACCTCAACCGACCCATCGACCGCATGAGCCGACCCCCGAGCCTCCCCCATCACCGCGGCCACCTGCCCCAACGCCGCCTCGCGCGACCGAGCCAGCTCGATCAGCTCCGAAGTCCTCACCACGTCACCGGCTCTTCGTCATAGAAATCCGGATCATCCTCAGCCAACGGCTCATACCCCAACGCGGCCACCGCCTCCGCCCCCAGCACCGGCGCCAACACCTGATGCATCCGATCCCCAGCCCGCCGCTCAGCCCGCCGCGACAGCTCCACAATCTGCGAAGCCACCGCGTCCGACCCACCACGCAACGCGGCCCGCGTCAACGTCAGCCCGGTCAGCAACCCACCCGGCGCGACCTCCACGGACACCCCGCCAGCAGCAGCCTTCCCCACCACCGGCCCAGCCCGCTCGAACCGCGCAGCAGCCGCCTCCCCGGTCCGGGAAGCCTCCTCCATCACCCGCGCCACCGCGTGATCCATGTCGAACTCAGCCACCACTCACCCCGTCGGCCGGTAGAACCCGATGAACTGCTGCCCGGCGTTGGTCGTCCGGATCTTGCTGATCTGCACCGGATCCCCGGCCTCGACCATCTGCCCGTCGCCGATCACCATCGCGACGTGCCCGGACCACACCACCAAATCCCCGGGCAGCAACTGGTCGATCGAAGGCACCTCAGCCCCGACCGTCTGCTGCTTCGCCGTCCGCGGCAACTGCAACCCAGCGTCCTGATAGGACGTCATGGTCAACCCGCTGCAGTCGAGCCCCTGCCCGCGCGCGGTCCCGCCCCACACATACGGCACGCCCAGCTGAGACAACGCCGCCCGAACCGCCTTGGCCGCGGTTTCGTTCGGTGCCATCACGGTTTTCCCGCCCGGCAGGTTGATCCCGACGCCACTGCCCGGCTGCGGCGGAACAGCGACCGGCAGCCGAGGCTTCCCGGCATACCCGCCGCCACCTCCGCCACCGCCGCCGCTGTCGCCGCCGCCACCGCCGTGGCTGACGTGCGCGCCGTTGTTGTTGAACGCCTGCGGCACCGAAGTCGTGGCACTGCTCGCGGACGTCGATTCCGACCCGCCGAGCCGCTGCCCCAACCCGGTCAGCTTCCCGAGCGTCTCCTCGGTGAACGTGGCCGCCTGCCCGGTCAACTGCCCGATCTTCGTCTGCAGCTGCAAAAGAATCTGCCGCGCCGCGGCCGCTCGGCTCTCCGGCGGCTGGATCCCGTTGACCGCCGCCAGCGCCTTCATCGAGGACGCGATCTCCCGCAGGATCTCGTCCCGCACCTGGTCGTGGCGGATCTCGCCGACGTGCAGCGTCTCCGCGGCTTCCGCGACCGCCCGCTCGATTTCCGCGCTCTCGTCGAGAAGGTCCTGGACCTCCTTCTCCAGATCCTTCGACGTCTGGACCGCCCGCTCCGAGGTCGCCCCGGAACTGGCCTGGGCCAGATTCACCCGCTGCGCGCCCGCGTGCTGATTGGCCTGGCCGACGGACGTCTGCAGCGCGACATGTCCGTCGCGCGCGCCGTTGATCGCCGCCGGATCGTGCTTCAGCTTCGCGGCGAACTGATTGGTGGTGTCCAGTCCGTTGCGGACCAGATGATCGACTGGAGCGTTCACGAAAGCCTGCGCATCGCGTCGCCGTGTTCCTGCTCGACCGCGGCGTAATTGCCCTGCGTGCGCCGAGCGGCCTCGCCGACGTCGCGCCAGCCGCCGCCGAGGGCGTGCATCCGTTCCTGCAACGCCCGCATCCGCGCGCCGTACGCGCCGGCGAAGCCGGATTCGTCGCCGATCGCGGAGAACCCGTCGCCGGACAGCGTCACGTGCGGGCCGATGTGCGCCTTCGCCGCGGAACGCACCTCGTCGCCGAGTGGGTCGACCTGCTTCGCGTAGTTCTCGTACGCGCCGTCGTCGACATGAAAACCGGACACAACCCGCCCCTCCCCTGAGCCCTGCGGCCCAGGTTAGCGGACGAGTTGTGCCCGGACAGGCGAAATGACCGGATCAGGTCAGCCGTTGAGGATCTTCGACAGCCAGTCGCCCTGCGCCGGAACGGCCTTGCCGTCGACCGCGACCGTCGGCGTGCCGAAGCCGATCTGGCCGTTGCCGAAGTCCTGCTGCAGCTTCGGGTCGTTCTGGATCTGCTGGAACGCGGCCTGCAGCTGCTGATCGTAGGCGCCGCTGTTGACCGCCTGCGCGAACTTCGGGTCGCTGATCCCGAGGTCCTGGCCGAGCTTGATCAGCTGGGCCTTGTCGTACCCGCGGCCGCCCTCCGGCGGCTGGTTCTTGAACAGCGCGTCGTGGAACGCGGTGAACTTCTGCTGGTCGGCGGCGGCGAGCGCGGCGTTGGCCGAGTCGAGCGAGTAGCCCGGCGGGTCCGAGTTCTTGTTGAGCAGGATGACCATGTGGTAGCGCACGGAGAGCTGGCCGTCGTTGATCGCCTTCTCCATCCGCGCCCCGAAGTCCTGCTGCAGCTTCGCGCAGTACGGGCACAGGAAGTCCGCGTACAGGTCCATGGTCTTCGGCGCGCCCGGCTTGCCGACCGTCACCACGGCCCCGTCGCGCTTCTCGACCACGCCCGGCCCGAGCGCCGAGGTCGTGCTCGGCTGGATCGCGCTGTCCTGCGTGGCGTTCTTGCTCGAGTTGATCCAGAGCACGCCGCCGATCACGAGCGCGGCGACCACCACGACGGCGACCACGACCGCGATGATCTTGTTCCGGTCGCTGTTCGAGCCCCGCGCCTGGGCGACCGACCTCGCGGCCGCCGCCTGCTGACGGCTTTTCCGCGCGTTGCGCGCAGCTCCACCCACTGTTCCTAATTCCCTTCCGCGATGCCCTTGGGGTAGTCGTCCGAGGCCCCGCCCGAGTTCCCGGCGTTCCTGCCCTTGCCCCAGCCGAGCCAGCCGTCGACCGAAAGCCACGTGCGCGGCCGGACGAGCAACCACACCGCGAGCAGGGCGAAACCGGTGTCGCGCAGGATCTCCTGCGGGTACTCGGTCTTCCCGGCGTCCACGCGCCCGCCGCCGCCGAAGCAGCCGCAGTCGATGCTCAGCCCGCGCGCCCACGACTGCGCGATGCCCGCGACGAGCACTGCCAGCAGCAGGAGCGAAGCAGCCGCGACCCAGCGCGTGGCCAGCCCGGCTAGCAGCAGCAGCCCGAGCACCAGCTCCAGCAGCGGCAGCCCGGTGGCGACCGGGCGCACCAGCGCGTGCGGGAGCACGTCGTAAGCCTGCACGGCGATGTACGTCTGCCCCGGATCGGCGATCTTCAGGCCGCCGGACACGAGCCACACGGCAGCCAGCCCGAGCCGGGCGAGCGTGCCGATGGTGTCGAGTACAGGTTGGGGCAGTCGGCGCACGCGCTTAGGCTAGCCGTCTGACCTGAGAACCATGTGAGCAGCCAACCGGCGAAGCGGAGGCACCGATGCGGATTCGCGCACTGGTTGCCGCACTGTTTCTGCTGGTCAGCTGCGTCTCCTGCGGTTCGTCGACGGTATCCAAGGACGATCCGCTTCCCACCCGGGCGCGTGACGGCAACCACCTGACGATCGGAATCCGGTTCGACGCGCCCGGCCTTTCGCAGCGAACCGTCGACGGCAGGCTCGCCGGTTTCGACGTCGACGTCGCCACTTTCGTCGCGCGCGAACTGGGGGTCGAACCGGACCGCATCACCTGGCACGAGACCACCCCGGCCCGCCGCGAAACGGACCTCACCTCGGGCGCGGTCGACCTGGTCGTGGCCACCTATTCGATCACCGACAAGCGGAAGCAGCGGGTGAGCTTCGCCGGACCGTACTTCGTCACCGGCCAGGACCTGCTGGTGCGGCTCACCTCGCCGGACATCACCGGTCCGGAAAGCCTCAACGGCAAACGGCTCTGCTCGGTCACCGGCTCGACGCCCGCGCAGATGGTGAAGGACAAGTTCGCGCAGATGGTGAAGCTGGTCGAGTACCCGCGGTACCCCGACTGCGTCACCGCGCTGCTGGCCAACCAGGTCGACGCGGTGACCACGGACGCGGTGATCCTCGCCGGGTACGCCGCGCAGAACCCGGAGCTGCTGAAGGTGGTCGGCCGCCCGTTCTCCGCCGAGCGGTACGGCATCGGCCTGCGCAAGGGCGACACCGAGGGCCAGCACGCGGTGGACGACGCGATCCGGAAGATGGTGTCGACCGGGGCCTGGCGGAAGTCGCTGGAGGCGAACATCGGGCCGTCGAACTACCCGTTGCCGAATCCACCGGAGATCACCGAGCAGTGACCGACTTAGCCTCGCTGCCGGACCTGCCCGTCCGCGCGGTGCTGCCGTCCGTGCTGAGCGCGCTCGACGACCACGGCGCCGCGGTGCTCGTCGCCCCGCCCGGCACCGGCAAGACGACGCTCGTGCCGCTCGCGCTGAACCGCGGCGAGGGACGCGTCGTGGTCGCCGAACCGCGCCGGCTCGCTGCCCGGGCCGCCGCCGGGCGGATGGCCGCGCTGCTGGGCGAACCGGTCGGCGAGACGGTCGGGTACGCCGTGCGCGGCGACCGGAAGGTCTCGTCGCGCACGCGGATCGAGGTGGTCACGTCGGGGCTGCTGGTGCGCCGCGTGCAGCACGATCCCGAACTGGCCGGGGTGTCGACGGTCCTGCTGGACGAATGCCATGAACGCCATCTCGACGCTGATCTGCTGCTCGCCTTGCTCCTCGACGTCCGCGCCGGATTGCGCGACGACCTGCGGCTGCTCGCGACCTCGGCGACAGTCGCGTCCGGACGGCTGGCCGCACTGCTCGGCGACGCTCCGGTGATCACCGCGCACGCCCGCACGTACCCGGTCGAGCTGAGTTATCGCGCTCCGGTGCGCGGGGAACGTCCGGAAGCCGCGGTCGCCTCGGCAGTCCGGAAAGCGCTGTCCGAAGGAGATGGTGATGTGCTCGCGTTCCTCCCGGGCGCCGGGGAGATCGCGCGTACGTCGGCGTTGCTGAGTTCGCTGGACGCGGACGTACTCCCGCTGCACGGACGGCTTTCCGCTGCCCGGCAGGACGAAGCCTTGCGGCCCCGCGACCGGCGCCGGGTAGTTCTGGCGACCGCCGTCGCCGAGTCGAGCCTGACTGTGCCCGGCGTCCGCGCGGTCGTGGACTCGGGTCTCGCGCGCGTCCCGCGGGTGGACCATCGACGCGGTCTCGCCGGGCTCGCCACGGTGCGGGTTTCGGCCGCGGTGGCGGAACAACGCGCTGGTCGCGCGGGCCGGGAAGCGCCGGGCCGCGCGTACCGGTGCTGGCCGGAGCACGAGCAAGCGACGCTGCCCGCGTATCCGGAGCCGGAAATCCGCACCGCCGAACTGGCGCGGTTCGCACTGGAACTCGCCTGCTGGTCGACGCCGGACGGGACCGGCCTCGCCTGGTGGGATCCGCCCGGCGAAGGCGCGCTGGCCGCCGCGCGAAGCCTGCTCGTCACGCTCGGCGCGACCACCGCCGACGGTGCGGTCACGCCGCGCGGACAAAAGATGGCCGACCTCGGTCTGCATCCCCGGCTGGCGCGCGCGTTGCTGGACGGGGCTGAGGCCGTCGGTGCCCGAGCCGCCGCAGAAGTCGTTGCGCTGCTTGACACCGGAGCGACGCTGACCGACGTCGAAGCCGAACTGCGCCGGCTCCGTTCCGCGCACGACGACGCCGCCCGTCGCTGGCAGCGGGACGCGAAACGGCTGGCCGCTCTGGTTAATTCGCCAGCGAAAGCAGACCCGGACCCCGCGCTCGTCGTCGCTCTCGCGCACCCGGAACGTCTGGCGCGGCGGCGCGCGGGATCGGCCCCGGTGTACCTGATGGCCAGCGGCACCGCAGCCGAACTGCCGAGCGGCAGCGGGTTGGGCGACGCCGAATGGCTGGCCGTCGCCGAAGCCACCCGCGACCCGGGCCGGGTGCACGGGACCATCCGCCTCGCCGCGACCGCCGACGAAACACTGGCCGTCCGAGCCGCGCCGACCCTGGTGTCCGAAGTGGACGAAGTGCGTTGGGACGGCGAGGTCGTCGCCCGACACGTCCGCCGCCTGGGCGCGATCGTGCTGTCGGAAAAGCCGCTGCGCAATCCAGACCCGCAACTGGTCCACGACGCGGTGGTCGCCGGGCTCCGCGCCGAAGGCCTCGGTTTGCTGCGCTGGAGCCAAGACGGCACCCGCCTCCGCGAACGCCTGGCGTTTCTGCATCGCGTCCTGGGCGAACCGTGGCCGTCCGTGGCCGACGAATCACTGCTGTCCGATGTGGACAGCTGGCTGGACCTCTCGAGGGTCCGCCGCCGAGCCGATCTGGCGAACGTCGACGCCGGATCCGCCCTGCGCGGCTTGCTCCCCTGGCCCGAAGCCGCGCGGCTCGACGAACTCGCGCCGGACCGGCTCGAAGTCCCGTCCGGTTCGCACTACCGCGTGGACTACCAGGGGGACCAGCCGGTGCTCGCGGTGAAATTGCAGGAGACGTTCGGCTGGACCGAGACGCCGTCGCTCGCCGACGGCCGCGTGCCGGTGGTACTGCACCTGCTCTCGCCCGCCGGCCGCCCGGCCGCGGTCACCGCCGATCTCGAATCGTTCTGGCGCACCGGATACGCCGCCGTCCGCGCCGACCTGCGGGGACGCTATCCGAAACACCCGTGGCCGGAGGACCCGGCGACCGCCAAACCGACCCGGCACACCACCCGCCGGTCGCGCTGACCCCTGCCGAAAGTCGGGGTCGGCCCGGGACGGTCGGCTGATGTCCGCGCACCCCGCCCGGGCGCAGACTTCGCTCTATGATCACGTTTCGCGGATTGACGAAGCGCTACGGCCAGAAAACCGTGGTCAACGGCCTCACCTCGGTCCTCGAGCCGGGCACGGTGACCGGGTTCCTCGGCCCGAACGGCGCGGGCAAGTCCACCACCATGCGGATGACCGTCGGACTCGACCGGCCGGACTCCGGCGACGCGCTGATCCGCGGCAAACCGTATGCGGAACTGCGATTTCCGCTGCGGGAAGTCGGCGCGCTGCTGGATGCGAAAGCCGTGCATCCCGGCCGCAGCGCGGGCAAGCATCTGCTCGCGATGGCGCGCAGCAACGGAATCGCCGCGAGCCGCGTCGAGGAGGTGCTCGCGACGGTCGGGCTGAGCGACGTCGCGGGCAAGCGCACCGGGACGTTCTCGCTCGGCATGAGCCAGCGGCTCGGCATCGCCGGCGCGCTGCTCGGCGACCCGGGCGTGCTGATGTTCGACGAGCCGGTCAACGGCCTCGACCCGGACGGCGTCCGCTGGGTGCGGCAGCTGATGCGTTCGCTCGCTTCCGAAGGACGCACGGTGTTCGTGTCCAGCCACCTGATGAGCGAGATGCAGCTGACCGCGGACCGGCTGCTGGTCATCGGCAAGGGAGCGATCCTCGCCGACGCGGCGATCGGCGACTTCATCGCGGGCAACTCGAGCCGGTCGGTCGCGGTGCGCGTCCCGGATCCGGCTGAGCGCGCGAAACTCGCGGACTGGCTTCGGGCGAACGGCCGGTCGGTGCTGCCCGGCGAGGACCGCGAACTGCTCGTGGACGAGGCGAGCGCGGCCGAGATCGGGGACCTGGCTTACGAACTGGGCGTCCGGCTGCACGGGCTTGCCGAGCGGACCGCTTCGCTGGAGCAGGCGTACATGGAACTGACGGCCGGATCGGTGGAATACGGGGTTACGGCATGACGAAGCTGGCGATCGCGGCGGAGTGGACGAAGTTCTGGTCGGTGCGGGCGACGTGGCTCTCGTTGTCCGGCGGGATACTGCTGATGGCGTTCTACTCGGTCGTTTCGGGGATTTCCCAGCACGCGGGCAGCGAACGGCAGCAGACCGCGCACGGCATCGTCAACTCCGGCGCGATCTATCTGGTCGAGTTCTGCGTGCTCGCGGTCGCGACGCTGTTCGTGACCAGCGAGTACACCAGCGGGTCGATTCGCTCGACGCTGCAATGGGTCCCGGTGCGGGCCCGGCTCGCCGCCGCCAAGGCCGCGGTACTGGTGCCGGTGCTGTTCGGGTACGGCGTGCTGGTCGCCGCGCTGGGCATGGGGGTCGCTTCGGTGCTGATGCGTGGGGCTGGGGGTCCCACGTCACTGGCGCAGGGAGCGAGCACCGCGGTCGGCATGGGAGCGTATTTCGCCCTGCTCGGCGTGCTGTGCCTGGGGATTTCGTTCGTGCTGCGCAGTGCGGCGGGCACGTTGGTGGTGGTGATCGTGCTGCTGCTGCCGTTGCCGATGCTGATGTCGTCGTACGTGTTTCCCGGCGCGATGGACTATTTCCCGGCCTTCGCGGGGATGAACGCGATGGTGCCGCCGGGCGACGTGAACCCGCTGCTCGGCGGCCTGCCGCCCTACGGACCGTGGATCGGCGTGCTGGTCTGCCTCGTCTGGGCGGTCGTGGGAATCGGCGCCGGGACCGCGCTGCTGAACCGCCGCGACGCCTGATCAGGCGTCCGGCAGGCCCAATCCGGCGAGCACGGCACGGGCTCCGGCCACCAGTTCGGCTTCGGTCGGCGGGTGGACGGAGCCCGTGCCCGCCAGCGCGTCGAAGATCGACCCGTCGAGCCACCCGATGAGCACCCGGGTGTGCTCCTCCGGAGTCGGAGAGCCAGCCGCGGCAAGCACTTCCGCGCACCGGCGGCGCAATTCCAGCCCGCCCGCGTCGTATCGAGGGCGCAACTCCGGCCGTCGGACCGACTCGAGGGCGAATTCGTAGCGCGCGAGCATCCTGGTCCGGCCGGCGGTGATCGAGCGGTGCACCACCGCGCCCAGGAACTCCGCGAGTTTCCCTTCCGGCGGCTCGACCTCGGCCTCGTCCAGCGCGACCATCCGGTCCGCGGCCAGCTCCAGCAACGCGAGGCGGGTCCGCGCGTAGTACGACGTCGAGCCCGCGGGCAGCCCGGCGGCCCGGTCGACGGCGCGGTGAGTCAGCCCGCGCATGCCTTCGGCCGCGATCACCTCGATGGCCGCGTCGCCGAGCACAGCTCTCCGTTCCACCCCCGGAACACTACAGGTGTAGAGTCCTCTACAAACGTAGAGGAGGTCGGCATGGCTACGCGAAGCGCGGTCGTGGTCGGGGGCGGCATCGGAGGACTGGCTGCGGCGATCGGGTTGCATCGGGTCGGCTGGGAGGTCACGGTGCTCGAACGGGCCCCGGAGTTGACCGCCATCGGCGCGGGGATCTCGTTGTGGCCCAACGCGCAGCGAGCGCTGGCCGAACTGGGCGTCGAGCCGCGGCTCTCGGCCCAGCGCGGCGGCGGCCTGGTCGACCGGCGCGGGCACCGGCTGGCCAACTGGGACGCGGACCTCTTCGTGCGCAACCACGGCTTGCCGCTGGGCGCGATCCACCGGGCGAACTTGATCGAAGCTCTGCGGTCAGCGTTGCCGGACGGATGCCTGAAGACCGGGGTCGAGGTGACCAGCGTCGAGCAGAACGGCGTGGTACACCACGGTTCCGGTTCGATCGAGGCGGACTTGATCGTGGCAGCCGACGGAATCAACAGCCCGATCCGGCAGACGCTTTTCCCGGCCGCGCGCGTGGAGTACAGCGGCGGTGCGGCCTTCCGCGGGATCGCCAAACTGCCGCTGAAGCCTGCTTTGAGCACGACGTGGGCAGCGGGGATCGAAGTCGGCCTCCTGCCGCTGCTGGACGACGAGGTGTACTGGTGGGTCTCCGAAGCCCGCCCGGCCGGGATCCGGCACGACGACGTCCGCGCTTACCTGCGCGAGAAATACGGACGCTGGCGCGAACCGATTCCGCAGCTGATCGACGCCACGCCGGAAATCCTGCTGCACGACACGTATCACCTGGCCACGCCGCTGCCCACCTACGTCCGCGGCCGCATCGCGCTTCTCGGGGACTCCGCGCACGCGATGCCGCCGTTCCTCGGACAAGGCGGTTGCCAGGCACTGGAGGACGCGGTGGTGCTGGCCTCGCGCCTCCAGAAGTCCACAGTGGACGAAGCACTCCGCCGTTACGACGCGGAACGCCGCCCGCGCACGCAGAAAGTCGCGAAGTCGTCGATCCAAGCCGGTGCCAGCGGCCCGCTTCTCCGCAATCCGGCGTTGGTCGCGCTGCGGGCAGCTTTCACGCGGCTGCTGCCCGCGGCAGTCACCACTCGCGTCGGAGCGAACATCAGCCGCTGGCAACCGCCGAGGCTCACACCAGTCCCGCTTCAAAAGCCGTGATCGCGGCCTGCACCCGGTTCCGCACGTCCAACCGGGTCAGGATCGTGCTCACGTGCGCCTTCACCGTGCCCTCCACCACGAACATCCGCGCCGCGATGTCCGCATTGGACAGTCCTTCGGCCAGCAGCACCAGCACTTCCCGTTCGCGGTTCGTCAAGACACTCACCCGCTCGCGGGCGGTCGCGGCCCGGCTGAACCGGTTGCCGGACAAGCGCGTGATCACCCGGTGCGCGACCTTCGGCGACAGGAACGCCGCGCCGTCGGCGACCGCGTGCACCCCGGCGAGCAGTTCGCGCGGATCTCCCGCCTTGAGCAGGAATCCGCTCGCGCCGAGGCCGAGCGCGCGTTCGATGTACTCGTCCTCCCCGAACGTCGTCAGCATGAGCACACCGGTGTCCGGCACCAGCTTGCGGATCTCCTCCGCCGCGGCGAGGCCGTCCAGACCGGGCATGCGGATGTCGAGCAGCGCGACGTCCGGCCGGTTCGCCCGGGCCAGTTCGACCGCCTCGCGTCCGTCCGCGGCCTCGGCCACCACCTCGATGTCCTTGTCCGAGGCCAGGATCGCGGCCACGCCCGCGCGGATCATCGCTTCGTCATCGGCCAGCAGCACGCGGATCACGGTTCGTCCTCACTGTACAGATCCTTGCTCGCCACTCGACCGTCCACAAAGCACAGTCGATAGACGGCATAGTTGAAGTTGAGCCAGCTCCGGCCTGCCCCGTAGTACTCGCAGGTGCTCCCGGAAGGCTGCGGCGGCACGTTGATCGCGGGCAACGTCGTGCGCTGGCGAGCGGGCAGCAGCGGTTCGACCGCCGAACGCGGCGTGCCGAGCTGGATCCGCTCGTACGAGTCCGGCGGCAGCTCCGACGACGACCACTGCACCAGGAACGTCACCCCGGCCCCGCCGAGCACCACCCCGAACAACGCCAGCGGCACCACGATCGCCTGCACCAGACTCGACCGGACGGCGCGCCGGGCGCGTTCCAGCTCGCGCGCGGCCTGCCCGATCCCGTCGTCGTCCGGCTCGGGCACGGGAGCCGAATCGTGCGGCAAGCACGCCGCCACCTCGAACCCGCCGTTCGCCGGGCCCGCGGTCAGGCTCCCGCCGACCAGCCGCACCCGCTCGTGCAGGCCGATCAACCCCCGTTTGCCGGACCGGCCGGGCAGCGGTCCGGCGGGCGGCGGCGCGTTCTGGACCCGGACGGCCGTCGCCTCTCCGCTGCTGGTCACGACCACTGTGACCGCCGCGCCGGGCGCGTACTTCGCCGCGTTCGTGAGCCCTTCCTGCACTACGCGGTAGACCGCCCGGGCGACCATCGGCGGCGCGCCGTCCAGGTTGTCGATCCGCGCGCCGATCTCGATCCCGGACGCCCGCGCGCGATCGATCAGCTCGCCCAGGTCGCCCTGCACCGGTTCGACCGGCGCGGCGTCCTCGCGCAGCACCCCGATGATCTCGCGCAGCCGTTCCGTCGCCGTCGCCGCGCCCGCCCGGAGCTGTCCGGCGGCCTCGCGTTGCTTGTCGCCAAGCTCGCGGTCGACTTCCAACGCCGCCGCGCGCACCGCGATCAGGCTCAGTTCGTGGCCGAGCGAATCGTGCATGTCGCTGGCGATCCGGGCCCGCTCCCGCAGCCGCGCTTCCTGCGCGACCAGCCGGTGCCTGCTCTCCATCTCTTCCGCGCGCCGCCACCCGTCCTGCGCGAGTTCGCGCCGCAGCCGCACGTGCCGCCCGAGCAGGCACGGCGCGACCCCGGCGAACGCCAGCGTGCCGAGCACCGCGCCCCACGCGTCGAAGCTCGACGTCGGCAGCATGGCCAGCGGAATCCCGGCCACCGCGATGGCGAAAAAGCAGATCATCGCGGCCCGGGCCCTGGCCAGCCGCAGCCCGGCCAGGTAGGAGATCACGACGATCAGGAAGAACTCCCACACCGCCACCCGGCCGCCCCAGCCGAACGCGATGACGAGCGCCGTCGCCATCGCCACCGCCAGGGCGAACGCCGGATACACGCGGGTCGTCGCCATCGCCACGGTGACCGACGCCAGTCCGTAGGCGAGTTCCCAGCCGTGCGCGCTGTTCGACGCGTCGAGCACGACGAACCCGCACAACGCGGCCCAGAGCAGCACGTCGAACGCCACCCGCCAGCGGATGCGCGTCGCCTCCTTCATTCCACTGACGCTACAAGGGCCGCCCGATTCGTCACCACTGCCGAAAGTCAAGGGCGGGATCGTGCGGCATGATGGGTCACCATGGCTGAACGCACCCTGGCCGAACAGCTCGGCGCACCCCTGCCGGACGGCATCGAATCCCTGCCTGAGCAGCACAAACAGGATTTGGCGGCGGCGTTGCGGGACGCCCGGCACCGGCAAGCCCAGGCGCTCGCCCGCGCGGGTGAGGAAAGCCTGAAGTACGTGCCGGCGCTGCTGCGCGGCGCGGTGCGGAAAGCGGTCGGCCTGTGAACCCGGAAATCCTCAAGCTCGCCCGGGTGCTGGACGTCGACCCGGCCCGCCTCGACTACCTCGCCGACGTCGACCAGGGCGAGGTGCGGCTGCTGCGCGAGCAGATGACGACCACGTTGTTCGACGCGAACCTCGTCGTGCTGGAGCGGATGGCGCTGGCGAGCAGACTGCTGCCGGCCGGGGTGACCGCGAAGATCGCGGAGAAGGTGTTCGGCCCGCTGCTGTGCGCGCGGATCGCCGGGCTGGTCGATGTATCGCGCGGGGTCGACGTCGCGAAACGGCTGTCGCCGAAATTCCTCGCCTCGGTCGCCGCGGAACTGGACCCGCGACGCGCCACCTCGATCATCACGCGCATTCCGGTGCAGACGGTCGTCGCGGTCGCCGAGGACCTGACCCGCCGCGAGGACTGGATCACGCTGGGCCGGTTCGTCGGCCACCTGCCGGACGACACGGTCCGCCGCTGCGTCGGCCTGCTGGACGACGCCGGTCTGCTGCGCACCGCGTACGTGCTGGACGACCGCAGCCGAATCGACCACATGCTCAGCCTGCTCGGCGACGACCGCCTGCCGGCGCTGGTCCGCACGGCCGCGGCGGACGAATCGCTGTGGGCGCCGGCGTTGGACGTGCTTGCCCACCTGAACGAAGCCCGCCGAGCGACGGTGCGACCGCTGCTCGACGAGCTTCCGGAGGAACTGCGAACCCGCGCGGAGGCGGCGCTCGGCTAGGCCACGATCAGGTAGATCCCGTAGCCGATCACCGCAGCGCAGACCGCGAAGCACACCACTGCGCCGGTCAGCTGCACCGTGCCGCTGCCGCCGTTCGCGCGGGCCGTCACGCGCTCCGACAGCCCGCGCACCCCGTATGCGAACAGCCCGGTCAGCACGACTGCCGCGGCCAGCGCTACCACGAACACGATGCCGAGAGCACCCCAGTTGATCGCCATGTCGTGCTCCCTCAGGCCGCGGCCGGGGCGGCCTCGGCGGCCTCCGGCTCGTTGTTGACGGTGGCCGGCGTGACCGGGTTGCGCCGCGACGCGAGCCAGATGCCCAGCGCGAGCAGCACTCCGACGCCGCCGACGAGGACGGTGCCCCAGCTTCCGCGCGTGGAGACCGCGGCGGCGACGGCCCCGACGATCGCCGCGGCGGGCAGCGTCAGCGCCCAGGCGATGACCATCTTGCCCGCGACGCCCCAGCGGACCTCGGCGAGTTTGCGGCCGAGCCCGGAGCCGATGATGCCGCCCGAGGTGACGTGCGTGGTCGACAGCGCGAAGCCGAGGTGCGACGAGGCCAGGATGACCGCCGCGGAACTCGTCTCGGCGGCGAACCCTTGCGGCGTCTGGATTTCGGTGAGCTTCTTGCCCATCGTCTGGATGATCCGCCAGCCGCCGAAGTAGGTGCCGAGCGCGATCGCCAGTCCGGAGGCGAGGATGACCCAGACCGGCGGGCTCGACCCCGGCGCGAGCGAACCGCCCGCGATCAGCGCGAGCGTGATGACGCCCATCGTCTTCTGCGCGTCGTTGGTGCCGTGCGCGAGCGAGACCAGGCTCGCCGACAGCACCTGGCCGGTCTTGAACCCCTTGCCGACCACGTCCTGCCGGGACTTGGCCGTGATCCGGTAGACGAGGAACGTGCCGACGATCGCGACGACGCCCGCCACCACCGGCGACGCGATCGCCGGGATCAGCACCTTTTCGACGACCTTCGCGAAGTGCACCGCGTCCGCGCCGGACGCGATCCAGGTCGCCCCGATCAGCCCGCCGAACAACGCGTGCGACGAACTCGACGGCAACCCGACCAGCCACGTCACGAGATTCCAGACGATGGCCCCGACCAATCCGGCGAAAATCACCACCGGCGTGACCTTGGTGTCGTCGACGATCCCGCCGGAAATGGTTTTCGCGACCTCGATCGAAAGAAAAGCGCCGACGAGATTCAGCACCGCGGAGATCGCGACCGCGACGCGGGGCTTCAGCGCACCGGTGGCGATGGAAGTGGCCATCGCGTTGGCCGTGTCGTGGAACCCGTTGGTGAAGTCGAAGGCCAGCGCCGCGACGATCACCACCAGGACGATGAGAGAAAAGTCCATGCCCGCTCTCCAGTCCGGAGTGTCCTGCGGGAGTGACGGTACCGACGCCGGCGGGGTCTCCAGATCCCTCAGCGAGTGGCCAGTAGTTGAACTCTGAATGAACTGAAGCTGGCCGGTGCCCCAGGTTTTCCGCCGTTCACCTGCTGGTCCTCTTTTATCGTTGCCCGCGCGCTCGCCGACCGCGCGCGGGACCGGACGCGGGGGCACGAACTCTGCCCCCGCGCACTTCCCGCGCCTTTATAGAACGGACATTTCCGGCAATGGGTTCTGCCCCAGGTGCCGCACCCCATTCGCAGCGGACTCGCGTACCGCGTCGAATCCGTACCGGCGCATTTCCGCCTCGTATTCCCCGATCGCGTCCAGTTCGCCGCCGCTGCGCAACGCGGCGGCGAGTGCGGCGCCGTCGCGCATCGCGGTGTTCGCTCCCGCTCCGGCGGCCGGGCTCATCGCGTGGATCGCGTCACCCACCAGCACCACCCGCGAAGGCGCCCACGGCCCGATCGGCACGCTGGTCCGGATCGATACGAGGAACGGCGAGTCCGGGAGCCAGCTTTCGACCATCCGGCGCACGCGCGGATGCCAGTCCGCGACCCGGTCGAGCACGAGTTTCTGCATGTCGTCGGCGGACAACGCGCGGAGTTCGTCGTCCGTCCGCCCGAAGATTTCCTGACGGGCACCGTAAGCGCAGGTCATGTACGGCTCGTCGGGGCTGAGCCGGACCTGCGGCGCGAGCCGCGCGCAGGCGGCGGTGATCTGCTCCGGGTAGTCGACCGGCGCGAAGCCGATCATCTGTTTCTCCGGCCCGGAAACGATGCTGAACACGGCGAACATCGCCGGATCGAACAGTTCCCGGGTCGCCGCGGTGAGCGGGATTTTCGCGTACAGCTGGCGCAATCCGGTGTCGACGACCTGAGCGTGCGGGAGATATTGGCGACGCACCGGCGAATTCACGCCGTCCGCGCCGACGAGAACCGCGCCGTGCGCCTGCGTGCCATCGGCGAAGTGCGCGACCACGCCGTTCTCGTGCTTTTCGTACCGCACGAACTCTTTGCCGAAGTGGACGTTGTCGAGGCCCTGGAACAGAATCTGCCGCAGCGTGAACCGGTTGACGTTGCGCTGGACCTCGCCGTCGTCCAGCACGAACTCGGTGCGCGGAGTCAGCTGGCTGTCGTAGATCGTAGTGGCGTTGCGCGGCCGTCCCGAGGTGGCCAGGAACAGCTCGTGCAGCCGCGGCGGGAGGACTTCCCGCAACGCCTGGTCGCCGCGGGAATCGATGTGCAGCCGGTAGCCCTGCCGGCGCGCGTCGAGCGCGGAATCTCGTTCGTAGACCTCGCACGGGATCCCGGCTTTGCGCAGCCCCTGCGCGAGACACAGCCCGCCGAGCCCGGCGCCGATCACGAGCACAGTATCGTTCGAGTTATTCGCCATCCGCGAAGTCCCTTCCGTACCAACGTTCTGGTTCGAGAGGGACGCACTGGGCTCGGCCCGCCTAAGCCGGGCGCTCGGAAACAGAGCGAATGGTTCGTCCGGCCTAACCCATACCGGACAATGGTCTTTCGCGCGTCCTGTTCCCTTTTACGGTAGCGCAGCCGCGGACTCGCTCGCCACCGATTAACGAAGCTTCGCTCCTTTCCGCCACACCGCGTGGGTCAACGGGACCCCGGGCCGATAAGCGAGATGCGTGGTGGACGGCGCGTCGAGCACGTGGACATCCGCGCGCGCACCCGGCCGCAGATACCCGACGTCCTCGCGCCGAAGCGCCCGCGCGCCACCGGCAGTCGCCGACCACACGGCTTCGTCCACCGTCATCCGCATTTGCAGCACGGCAGTCGTCACGCAGAACGCCATCGACGTGGTGTACGAACTGCCCGGGTTCGCGTTGCTCGCCAAGGCGACCGTCGCGCCAGCGTCGAGCAACCTCCGTACCGGAGCGAGCGATTGCCGCGTGGACAAATCGCACGCAGGCAACACCGTCGCGACCGTGTTGGACGACGCGAGCGCCTCGACATCGGCATCGCTCAGGTACGTGCAGTGGTCCACGCTCGCCGCGTCAAGTTCCACGGCCAGCCGCACGCCCGGACCCTCGCCGAGCTGATTGCCGTGCACCCGCAGCCCTAGCCCGCGCTCCGCCGCCGCCTTGAGCACCCGCGCCGACTGCGCCTCGTCGAACGCTCCGGTCTCGCAGAACACATCGGCCCACCGCACGTGCGGCGCGACCGCGTCGAGCATCTCGCCGCAGACCAAGTCCACATAGGACTCCGCATCCGCACCCGGCGGCACGAGGTGCGCCCCGAGGAAGGTCACCTCGTCCGCGACCTCGCCGGCAATCCGCGCCGACCTCGCTTCATCGGCGACAGTGAGGCCGTACCCAGTCTTCGTCTCCAGGCACGTGGTGCCCTGCGCAGCCGCTTCCTCGACATGTCGACGCAGATTCGCCGCCAGCTGCTCGTCCGAAGCCGCCCGCGTGGCGTCGACGGTGACCGCGATCCCGCCTGCCGCGTAAGCCTGTCCGGCCATCCGCGCTTCGAACTCGGCGGTGCGGTCGCCCGCGAAGACGAGGTGGGTGTGGCTGTCCACCCACCCGGGCAGCACCGCGCGGCCCTCGACGTCCACCCGCTCGTCGGCGTCTGGCGCCTGCGCGGCCGGTCCGGCCCACGCGACGGTCTCGCCGTCGAGCACCAGCGCGGCGTCGCGGAGCTTGCCCAGCTCCGGGTCGTTCGTGGTGAGCTCGCCGATTCCGGTGATCAGAACTGCCACAGCGCCTCGATCTCCTTGGCCAATACGGTTTCCGGTCGTTCGATCAGCACGTGCGCGCCGTCGCGCACCACTTCCCGTCCGGCCACCACCACGGTACGGACGTCCGCGGCCGCCGCGGCGAACAGCACGCCGGACGGTTCGATCCCGGCCGTGCGCACCGTGTCCGTCGCGACCGTGACCAGGTCCGCCCCCGCGCCAGCGGCGATAGTGCCGGTCTCCGGCCAGCCCGCGGAGATGTGCTCGGTCCCCGCGGCGAGCAGCTCTTCCGCGGTGAACCGGCCCCGTTCCTCGCTGGCGAGCCGGTCGTCCAGCTCCAGCGCCCGGGTCTCCTCGAACGCGTCGACCACCGCGTTGCTGTCGCTCCCGATGCCGAGCCGCACGCCCGCGTCGAGCAGGCTCCGGGCCGGGCCGATGCCGTCGCCGAGATCCCGTTCGGTGGTCGGGCAGAAGCACGCGCCGCTTCGGGATTCGCCCAGCCACTTGACGTCCTGCTCGGTCAGGTGCGTCGCGTGCACGGCGGTGAGCCGCTCGCCGAGCACGCCGTAATCCCAGAGCAGCCCGGTCGGTGTCCAGCGGTACGCGGCCTCGCACTGCTCGTTCTCCGCGCGTTGCTCGGAGAGGTGGATGTGCAGCGGCCGGTCTTTCGGCACCGCGTGGTCCACCTTCGGCAGCTCGTACTCCGGCACCGCACGCACCGAGTGGATCGCCCCGCCGATGCGGAACAAGTCGTCTTCCTTCAGCAGCGCCACGCGTTCCGCCCAGTTTTCGGCAGAACCGTCCGAGAACCGCTGCTGCACCTCGTCCGGCGGCACGCCGATGCCGCCCGCGAGATAGCAGGTGTCGAGCAGCGTCATCCGGATCCCGGCGTCCCGTGCGGCCTGCCGCAACGCGTCGCCCATCGCGTTCGGCGACGCGTACGGTGTGCCGCCCGGACCGTGGTGCAGGTAGTGGAACTCCGCGACGCTCGTGTACCCCGCCAGCACCATCTCCGCGTAGACGCCGCGCGCGAGCCGGTAGTACGAATCCGGATCGAGCCGGGCGGCGAGCGAGTACATCCGCTCGCGCCACGTCCAGAACGTGCCCCGCTCGTGGTGCGTCCGGCCCCGCAGCGCGCGGTGGAACGCGTGCGAGTGCCCGTTGGCGAACCCGGGCAGCGTCAGTCCATTGAGGATAGTCCCGGTCTTCTCCGCGTCGGCGGTCACCGAAACGATCCGGCCGTCGGCGATCTCGATCCGGACCGCCTCCGCGATCCCGTCGGGCAGCCAGGCCCGTTCGCACCAGTACGTGGTCATCTCGCGAGCCGCTCCAGCACCTCGGCCAGCGCCCGCGCCCCGGCCTCGACGTCGTCCGCCTCGGCGAATTCCTCCGGCGCGTGGCTGATCCCCGTCGGATTGCGGACGTACAGCATTCCGGACGGCACGAATCCCGCCAGGATCGCCGCGTCGTGCCCGGCACCGGTGGGCAGCTCGGGCGGATTGCCCAGCCATTCCCCCAGCGACCGCCGCAGCTCCTCGTCGAACACCACGTCGTCGGAGTACGACTCGCGCGTGACCGCCAGCTCGCACCCTTCTTCCTTGGCAGCCGCTTGCGCCGCCTGAGCGATCTCCTCGACCAGCTCCGGCGTCGAAGTGCCCGGCACCCGCGCGTCCAGCCACAGGTCCACAGTGGACGCGATCACGTTCGTGCCGCCCGGCGTGGGCACCAGCCGTCCGACAGTCGCCCGCGCGTCTGACCTCTCCCGCGCCAGCCGCCGCACCGCGACGACGGTCTCGGCGGCGGGCACCATCGGATCCACCCGGTCCGCGAGCAACGTCGCACCGGCGTGATTGCCTTGTCCGGCAAAGGAGAACCGCCACCGGCCGTGCGCGATCACCGTGTTCCCGACCGCCACTGGCGACCCGAGGTCGATCAGCCCCCTGCCCTGTTCGACGTGCAGTTCCAGGAACTGCCCGATCAGCCCGAGCCGCTCCGGGTCCGCGCCGACCCGGTCCACGTCCAGCCCGGACTTCGCCGCGGCCTCGGCGAACGTGACGCCGGACGGATCCCGCAGCGCCCGCGCCCGGTCCGCGTCGATCGTCCCGGTGAGCAGCCGCGAACCGAGACACGGCACGCCGAAGCGCCCGCCCTCCTCCTCGGCGAAGACCACCACCGCGAACGGCTTGTTCGGACGGAACCCCTTGGCTTGCAACGCTTCCACCGCCGCGAGCGCACTCACCACGCCGAGCGGCCCGTCGAACGCGCCGCCGCCCGGCACCGAGTCGAGATGGCTGCCGGTGACGACCGCGTCCGCGCCGGGAGCGCCCCACCACGCCCACAGGTTGCCGTTGCGGTCGGTCTCGACGTCGAGGCCCAGCTGCTGCGCCCGTTCGACGAACCAGGTGCGCAGGTCGTGCTCCGGCGCGTCGAACGCGTGCCGCGAGTAACCGCCGCGCCGGGCGTCGCGCCCGACGTCGGCGATCTCGCCGAGCAGTCCGGACGCGGTCACGCCTGCTCCCGCATCGGCACCCGCACGCCGCGCTCGTCGGCGACCTCGGCCGCGCGGTCGTACCCGGCGTCGACGTGCCGGATGACGCCCATGCCCGGGTCGTTCGTGAGCACCCGCTCCAGCTTCTGCGCGGCCAGCGGCGTGCCGTCCGCGACGCTCACCTGCCCGGCGTGGATGGACCGGCCCATGCCGACCCCGCCGCCGTGGTGGATGGACACCCAGCTCGCCCCGGACGAGGTGTTGACCAGCGCGTTGAGCAGCGGCCAGTCGGCGATCGCGTCGGAGCCGTCGGCCATGCCCTCGGTCTCGCGGTACGGCGAGGCGACGCTGCCCGAGTCGAGGTGGTCGCGGCCGATCACGACCGGGGCCTTCAGCTCGCCGCTGGCCACCATCTCGTTGAAGCGCAGGCCGGCCAGGTGCCGTTCGCCGTAGCCGAGCCAGCAGATCCGGGCGGGCAGGCCCTGGAACGCGACCCGCTCGCCGGCCATCTTGATCCAGCGGGCCAGCGATTCGTTCTCCGGGAACAGCTCGAGCATCGCGCGGTCGGTCGCGGCGATGTCCTCCGGGTCGCCGGACAGCGCGGCCCAGCGGAACGGCCCGTTGCCCTCGCAGAACAGCGGCCGGATGTAGGCGGGCACGAAGCCGGGGAAGTCGAACGCGCGCTCGCAGCCACCGAGTTTCGCCTCGCCGCGCAGGGAGTTGCCGTAGTCGAACACCTCGGCGCCGCGGTCGAGGAACCCGAGCATCGCGTCCACGTGGTCGGCCATCGACTCGCGAGCCCGGTCGGTGAACTCGTCCGGCTTCTTGGCCGCGTAGTCCTGCCAGTCGTCCACGCTGATGCCCTTGGGCAGGTAGGACAGCGGGTCGTGCGCCG
Source organism: Amycolatopsis sp. AA4 (assembly GCF_002796545.1). Lineage (GTDB taxonomy): Bacteria > Actinomycetota > Actinomycetes > Mycobacteriales > Pseudonocardiaceae > Amycolatopsis. The sequence continues at coordinate 1,009,494 of NZ_CP024894.1, read as the reverse complement.
ACGTCTGGTCGGTGACGATGTCCACCTCGACGTCGCGGCGCAGCAGCTCCGGCAGCACCTCGGCGGCGTTGCCCACCACGCCGACCGACAGCGGCCGCCGCTCCTTCTTCGCCGCGGTGACCCGGCGGATCGCGTCGTCCAGGTCGTCGGCCACCTCGTCGAGGTACCGGTGCTCGACGCGGCGGTGCGCGCGCTGGGCGTCGACCTCGATGCACAGCGCCACGCCGTCGTTCATCGTGACCGCGAGCGGCTGCGCGCCGCCCATGCCGCCGAGCCCGGCGGTGACGGTGAGCGTGCCGCGCAGCGTTCCGCCGAACCGCTTCTTCGCCACCGCGGCGAACGTCTCGTAGGTGCCCTGCAGAATGCCTTGCGTGCCAATGTAAATCCACGAACCGGCGGTCATCTGGCCGTACATGGTGAGGCCCTGCTGCTCGAGCCGGCGGAACTCCGGCCACGTCGCCCAGTCGCCCACCAGGTTCGAGTTCGCGATCAGCACCCGCGGCGCCCATTCGTGCGTGCGGAACACGCCGACCGGCTTGCCGGACTGGACCAGCAGCGTCTCGTCCTGCTCCAGCGCGGTCAGCTCGCGGGTGATCGCGTCGAAGCTCGCCCAGTTGCGCGCGGCGCGGCCAGTGCCGCCGTAGACGACCAGGTCCTCCGGCCGCTCGGCGACCTCCGGGTCGAGGTTGTTGTGGAACATCCGCAGCGCGGCCTCGGTCTGCCAGTTCTTCGCGGTCAGCGAGGTGCCGCGGGCGGCGCGGACGGTACGGGCGGTGCTAGTCATTGCTCAGGCCTCCAGTTCGGCCGCGGCCAGGACAGCGCCCGACCGCACGAGTTCTTCGGCGGCCGCGATCTCGGGCGCCAGGTGACGGTCGGGGCCGGGACCCTCGACCTTGGTGCGCAGCAGGTCCCGGACGCGTCCGGTGACCGGCGAGGGCTGCAGCGGCGCGCGGAAATCGAGCGCGCGGGCCGCGGTGAGCAGTTCGACGGCAAGCACGGTGGTCAGGCCGTCGACCGCCTTGCGCAGCTTGCGCGCGGCGGACCAGCCCATGGAGACGTGGTCCTCCTGCATCGCGCTGCTCGGGATCGAATCGACCGAGGCGGGCACCGCGAGCCGCTTCAGCTCGCTGACCACGGCGGCCTGCGTGTACTGCGCGATCATGTGCCCGGAGTCGACGCCGGGGTCGTGCGCGAGGAACGGCGGCAGCCCGTGCGACCGCGCCTGGTCCAGCATCCGGTCGGTGCGGCGTTCGGCGATGCTCGCCACGTCCGCCACCGGCACCGCGAGGAAGTCGAGCACGTACGCGACCGGCGCGCCGTGGAAGTTGCCGTTCGACTCGACCCGGCCGTCGGCCAGCACCACCGGGTTGTCCACCGCGGACTGCAGTTCCCGGTCCGCGACCAGTTCCGCGTGCGTCAGCGTGTCCCGCGCGGCGCCGTGCACCTGCGGCGCGCACCGCAGCGAGTACGCGTCCTGCACGCGGTTGCAGTCCGGACCGCGGTGGCTTTCCACGATCTTCGACCCCTGCAGCGCCGCGAACATCCGCGCCGCGCTGGTCGCCTGCCCGGGATGCGGGCGCAGCGCCTGCAGGTCGGCGGCGAACGCGCGGTCGGTGCCCAGCAGCGCCTCGACGCTCATCGCCGCGGTGAGGTCCGCGACGTCCAGCAGCCGATGCAGGTCGGCGGCGGCGAGCAGCAGCATGCCGAGCATGCCGTCGGTGCCGTTGGTGAGCGCGAGGCCTTCCTTCTCGGCCAGCACGACCGGGGTGATCCCGGCCGCTCGCAACGCGTCCGCGGCGGGCTTCCGCTCGCCCGCGTGGAACACCTCGCCCTCGCCCATCAACGCCAGCGCGACCGCGGCCAGCGGCGCGAGGTCGCCGGAGCAGCCGAGCGAGCCGTACTCGTGCACGACCGGCGTGATGTCCGCGTTGAGCAGCGCCGCAAGCGTTTGCGCCGTCTGCGGGCGGACGCCGGTGTAGCCGCTGGCCAGCGTGCGCAGGCGCAGCAGCATCAGCGCGCGCACCACCTCCGGCTCCACCGCGGGCCCGGCGCCCGCGGCGTGCGAGCGGATCAGGCTGCGCTGCAGCGCGGTGCGGCTCTCGACCGGGATGTGGCGCGTGGCGAGCGCGCCGAACCCGGTCGAGACCCCGTAAGTCGGCGACGTGGCGTCGGCGAGGTCTTCGATGTGCTGGCGAGTGGCGGCGAGGTTCTTCTCGACCGTCTCGGCGAGCCCGACGTGCGCGTGCCCGCGGACGATGTCGACGACCTGCGCCGCGGTCATCGGCTTCGAGCTCAGGAGGACTGGTTCCGGCATGCCGCCATTGCACCTCCCGGCGGGCCCCGGCGACAGGGCGGAGTTCGCGGTAGTGTCTGGTATCCAAGACAACACGTGGCGAGGGCCTCGACCACCGGTGCGAACGGACCCCTCATACTCCGTTGGGGCGGTGCGAGCGGTCCCCTCGCACCCGTTCCGGAGGAGGCGGAGGAGTCACCCGTGAGCAGTTCCGACGTTCCCGCCCTGCGCAACGGCCTCTCCGTGCTGCGCCTGCTCGCCGGCCACGCCGGCCCGGTCTCGGCCGCGGCCATCGCCCGCGACCTGGACCTGCCTCGGTCGACGACGTACCACCTGCTCAACGAGCTGACCTCGGCCGGTTTCGTCACCCATCTGCCCGCCGAACGCCGCTACGGCCTCGGCATCGCCGCCTTCGAACTCGGCTCGGCCTACCTGCGCCACGACCCGCTGGAGCGGCTCGCCGGGCCGCTGCTGCGCAAGCTGGTCGACCGCATCGGCCACACCGCGCACCTGGGCGTCCTGCACGGCAACGAATCGCTGTACCTGATCAAGGAACGCCCAGCCCGCCCGGAAACGCTGGTCACCGACGTCGGCGTCCGCCTGCCCGCGCACCTGACCGCGTCCGGCCGCGCGATGCTGCAGCACCTGCCGGCCGCGCACGTCCGCGCGCTGTTCCCCGCCGCCACGTCGTTCGTCCTGCGCACGCCGCGCGGCCCCAATTCGCTGGCCGCGCTACGCCGCACCCTGGCCGCCGAACGCCGCCTGGGCTGGTCGGTCGAAGACGGTCACGTGACAGCGGGCTTCGCCTCTGTCGCCGCCCCAGTCTTCGACCACGGTTCCCGTCCCATGGCGGCAATCAGCGTGACGCTGCGCCACCTCTGCCCGGACGACGGCCCCTGTACAGAAACCTTCCCCGACTTGGCCGAAGCAGTCGCCACGACAGCGGCCACGCTCACCACGCACATCGGCGGCACTCGCCCGGCGTGACAATTCCCCCATAAATAAAATGCTAGCCCCCAAGACGTTCGCGCGAACCAGCTTACCTTAACCGAAGCGTTCGAATGCGCAACCACTTCTTTAGTCAAGACAAAACCGGCACAACGACGCTTCGATGTCACCGCGCGGTATCCCCCACTTGTCGCAATAGCCGCGGCGGCCACCTCCAACGGACGATTGACAGTCACTATCCGCCCCGGTATAGCTCTAATGGGGCTTAAAGCGAAACTCAAAACATCAGGGGGCTTGAGTGGATTCGCTTCAGTACGTTTCTGCTTGTTCGCTTACCGGCCACCGGTAGGCCATCTTCCCTGATCCGGGCGTCGCGGGGGCGAGGCCCGGATCAGCTTTGCTCTGCGTTCCACCATTCCCACACCGCGATTCGAGCGTAATTCGACTCGCGGCGACCACCCTTGCCCGCATTCGGGCGAGGGCGGCAACCGGCCTCGTGCTGCCCGCGCAGCACCGCATAGGAGCACTTCAGCCATGAAACCGAACTGGGCCTTCAGCCTGGGCGAACTGTTCGACCACCGAGCCAGTTCCGGCAAGCCCATGACCTTCCACCTGTCCCGGCCGCTGGACATCGACCGGGAAACCCGCTCGACGCTCGACCTCCCCGCGCTCGCGGCCTTGGTCCGCGATTCCGCCGGCGTCCTGAGCAAAGCGGGCGTGAAACCCGGCGACCGGGTGGTCGTCTGCAAAGCCAATCATTTCGACTGCATTCTGCTGGCCGCCGCGATCTCCCGGATCGGCGCGGTCGCCGTGATGCTGTCCGGCCTGCTGGGAAAGGACGCCGTACAAAGCCTGATCCGCCGGGTGGAACCGGCGGCGATCGTCACCGACGTCGAACGCATCGAACGCGCGGAAATCACGCCCGCGGCGTTCCCCGGGCTCGCCGGAAAGATCTTCAGCGTCAACGGCGACTCCCCGCACGCGCAGACGTACGCGGATCTCAAAGCGGAACCGCATCTGCACCCCGTCCCCCGCCGGGACGACGAACTCCTGATGCTCACCCACACCTCCGGCACCACCGGCATCCCCAAACTGATCATTTTCCCGCCGGCCACCATCCAAAAACAAATGGCCCGGCTGGAATGCCGCCATTTCCCGCCCCTGACGTTCCGCCGAAACGACGTGGTGGCCATGTTCACGCCCTACGTGCACGCGAGGGCGTTCACCTGGATCTATTCGGTGCTGACCCTTTCCCCGGCCACCGTGCTGGCCATGGACGACAACTCCCCGGACGTCGTCGACCGGGTTTTCCGCCAGTACCCACCGACTTTCATGGAAGCTCTGCCCGTCGACTACTCGGCGATGGCCCCGCTGATCCGCACCGGCGCGAACAACCCGTTCGCCCGCATCCGCCTGTTCGCCGGCAACTTCGACGCGATCCGCTGGCCGGTGATCCGCCGCTTCCTGAACGCGTCCCGGCACCCGTTCCCGCTCTGGCGGGACGGTTACGGCCAGTCGGAAACCGGCGGCATGGGCATGACCGTGCTCTCGCGCCGCGCCGCGAACCGCCCGCGCGACCACAAACCCGGCCCGCGCGTCGTCGGCCGCCCGATGCCCGGATTCGTCACCCTGAAAATCGTCGATCCCGAGACGTTCGAACCGCTGGAACGCGGCCGCCCCGGCCTGGTTCTGGCCAAAACGAAGGCCCGCTGCACCGGGTATTACGGCGAACCGGAACGCTGGAAGGAAAAACTGGTGGGCGACTGGTGGAACACCGGCGACATCGGCATCCTCACCCCGACCGGAGCGCTGAAAATCGTCGACCGCGAGGTCAACTTCGCGTCCGGGATCGGCTACCTGGAATTCGAGGACACCCTGGTAGACCGCCTGCAGGAAGGGTCGGACGTCGCCATCCTGCCGCGAGAAAACGACCTGCCGCTGCCCGTCGTCGCCACCCGAGACGGCCGCCTGGACGACACCGACTGGTCCCGGGCCCGCACCGGCCTCCCCGCCCTGGCCGACCCGGTCGTCATCACCGCGACGGACATGCCCCGCACCGCGACCGGAAAGATCGTCCGCGAAGAATTGCGCCGCACCTACCTGGACACAGTGGCCACCCCCGGCACCGGACGCTGGACATGATCAGCAACGGCTTCCGCGTAGAACCCCTGACCGCCGCTTGCCAAGAAGTCTGGGAATCCCGCCGCCACGCGGTTTTCGGCGTAAGCCCCGGCAACAGCTACTTCAACGTCGACCGCCTGCGCTCCACTTTGGACTGGCTGCAAACGGAATTCAAGCAAATCGACGTCATCATCCCCGACAGCGCCCTGAAACACACCTTCATCGCACTGGGCTACGACGAGCCGAAAGCCGCGAAGAAAGCCAGGTCGGAAACCAACGTCCTGCGCAACCGAGTCCTCCGAGCCTGGACGGCCCTAGCCGGCCCAAGACCGACCGACGGCCTGCACCGCATGTCCGAACTCCAGGCAGACCCCGTCTACACCGAAGTCTTGGCACACTGCGCGCAACTGACCGCCACCGATCCCGCCCTCGCCGCCGCCAGCACAGAAATGACCCAAGAAGTCCTAGCCGCCAAAGGCTTAACCGGCGAGGCCACCCCGGCCCAACTCGCCGAAGCGAAGAAATACCTCATCGCCGAACTGCCGTTCTTCGTGTCTTCGTGCCGAATCTTCGACGTAGACGCCTCGCTGAACTTCTACCACCAGCCACTCCCCTTGGCGAACGTAATCTTCTCCGGCGCCTCAGCCCTGAAACCCGACCCCGGCCAGGGCTACGCCACCATCCGCCCAGCCTGACCACGGAGATTCTCGATGACGAACCCCGCCGACCAGTACGACCAGGTAGCCACCGCTTTCGCCGACGTGGAAGCGATAATCAGCTTCGTCCGGGAAAACCTGGAATGGCCCTCGTTCAAGAATGCCCTAGGCGACCTGCGAGGTGCGCGAGTACTGGACGTAGGCTGCGGCGAAGGCAGCTTCACCCGCCGAATCAAACAATTAGGCGCCGCGCAAGTAGTAGGCACCGATCTCTCCCCCGGAATGATCGCCTTGGCCCGCCAGGCGGAAGCGCGAAACCCGCTGGGCATCACCCACGAAGTCCAAGACCTGGCAGCCATGCCCCTCCAAGGCGAGTTCGACGTAGTGACGGCCATCCACGTCCTGCACTACGCAGACACTCGGGAAACCATGCAAACCATGGCGAAAACCATGCACGCCAACCTAAAACCGGGTGGCCGACTGGCAGTTCTGAGCGCAAACGCCGACTCCAGCGAAGAATCCGAAACCGCAGCCGGCTTCCGCACGTACCGCCCGGCCAATCCGCAGGAGGGAGACAAGTTCAAGGTCGCCGTCCTGACGACGCCGCCCACGGAAATCGAAGTACACCACTGGCCCACGGAGACGATCGTGGAGATCCTGGAAACCGCAGGCTTCACGAACGTCTCATGGTCGTTGGTGAGGCCCTCCGAGACGGTCGCCCCAGCTGATCGGGACCGAGCTGCGCGCTGCGCGAAAAACCCGACGAGTTTGACTCTTACCGCGACAAAGCCGTAGCTTCGGGCGGAAACCCGGCTCGCGCTCGACTCAAGCGCGAGCTGTGCCCTTCCAGGTTCGGGTAGCGAACCCACGGCCTACTCCCATGACACGCAAACACAGCCCGGCCTGCGCTGGACTGGCACTGGCCTTGCTGGTGCTCGCCGCCCCGACATCGACCAGGCCACCACGCGCTACGAACAGATGTAGGGCCGCATCCGCGGTGCCATCACCACGGCAGCCCCCGTCCTGAAGCCGGGGCAGATTACGAATCAAGCGGGAGGGTCGGCGTGCGGCAACGAGTTCGCCGCCGTCAACGCCGACTTGCGCACCGACGACGCAGTAGTCAAGGGCCTGCCGAACTGGACGGCCGAAGGCAACATTCCCGACGACAAGTGGCCGCACACGGTAGAGACAGTCCGCTCGGTCGCCGCCGAGTACGGCTTCGACACCGGCCAAGTCACGGTCGACCGGCCCGGCGATCACGAGGTCGTCTTCCATGACAAATTCCGGGCCGAACTCAACGTCGGCACCGCAGCGAACACCACCGTCCTGCTGCGCACCGGCTGTCATCTCACCGCTGCTGCGAAGAAACGCGGCGCGCCGGCGCCGAGGCCGACGTACTAGTCGCTGAACACAAGAGCTTTTGCCCGCCGCGCCGCGATGGCGCGCACGCGTTCTGCTCCGGACAGTGCGCCATCACCGCGGCAGGGGACAACGTTGCCGCTGCCCGGAAGCTCGGGCACCTGTTCAGGGAACGCGCCACGGGCCAGCCGAGCACGGCGGCCCGGTTCCGCACCTCGACGACCCCTTTGCCGTAACTGGCTCAGCGTAGGGCGCGCAGAGGTCACCGCATAGCAGCTTGCCGACACCGCATCGACCTAGCTGCGATCTTGGAACGGAAGACGGAATCGAGTGAGACCCAAATACAACTGGTCCCCGGAGAGTCAGGTGACTCTCCGGGGACCAGTCGAGTGGAGGTGCCGGGAATTGAACCCGGGTCCTCTAGCGCCTCCTCAAGGCTTCTCCGTGCGCAGTCCGCTATGTCTCTGCTTGGCCCCTTCAGTCACGCGAACAAGCTGAAGTGACGAGCCCAGCCACTGTTTGCTTCCCTGCCAGGCCCCGTGGCCGGGACTGGAGGTAAGCCTCCTAGCTGATGCCGGCGACCGGGTCGGAGGCGACCCCGGGCCGACAGACTTGCTCTACTGCGATCAGGCAGCGAGAGCGAAGTCGCGCTGGCTATTGGCCTTGGCGCTTATTAGGTTGCGATGACGCTTGCGGTGGTCTCTCGCCTGCACCGGCACGCTTCCCTTGATTCAACGTCCAGAGTCGAAACCGTTCACCCCCTTGCAGGTGTTCTTAACTCACCCATCATAACGCCCCCGGCAACCCGATAATTCCGGCATCCGCCCGCGCACCGGCCAGCGCACCGGGCCGCCCGGCGGCCGGCCAGGGAGGTAGGGCTGTCCCCACCCCGAAGATGCCCGCTCGCCCCCTGGTTGCCCGGCGCCCTCCCGGCCATGCTGAGCAGGTCAGTTTCCGCAGTGAGGGAGCCCCGCCATGGTCACCGTGCCCGCCGGTCGCAGTTTTGGGCGCCGTACTCCGCCGTTGGGCGGGGCGTTGGCGTATCTCCTGCTCAACCTGCCCTTCGGGATCCTCTCGTTCGCCTTCATCGTGACGCTGGGGTCGGCCGGGCTGGGGACGCTCATCGTGTGGCTCGGGGTGCCGCTGCTCGCGCTGCTCGTGCTGTTCGCGCGGACCGCGGGGAGGGTCGAGCGGGGGCGGGTGTTCGCGCTGCTCGACGTGTACATCGACGATCCGTATCTGCCGTTGCCGCCCTCAGGGCAGAAGCAGCGCTGGCTGGCCCGGCTGAAGGACCCGGCCACCTGGCGCGACCTGTCGTACCTCTTCCTGCTCTTCCCGCTCGGCTTGGCGGAGTTTGTGCTGGTCGTGACGGTATGGGCGGTCAGCTTGGGCCTGGTCGCGCTGCCCATCTACTACCGCTTCCTCCCGGACGGCGTCTACTCCTTCCCGAGCTACGATGTGCAGTGGTTCGTCGTCGACTCGACGGTGACCGCGCTGCCGTGGGCGGCGCTGGGGGTGCTGTTCGCCGCGATCGCCGTGGCCCTGACCAAGGGGCTGGCGGCCCTGCACGCGGCTTTCGCGGCCGCGTTCCTGCGGCCGACGGTCGCCCAGCGGCGGCGCATGGAGCGCTCCTGGAACGAGATCGACGGGATCACGGTGGCCGGATGACTGCGCAAGACCCGCCTCCGGAGCATCCTCGTCCGCATCCGGCTCGCACGATCGGGTACATGATCCCGTCGTTCGTGCTGCGCCTGCTGCAGTTCGTCCTGATCGTGGCCGGCGGGACCGTCGGCACGGCGACGCTCATCATCTGGATCGGCTTCCCGATCCTGCTGGCAGTCACCGGCTTCATCCGCTGGTCGGGCGACCTCGAACGGCGCTGGGCCCGCCGGATGCTCGGCACCCCGCTCGGGCCGATCGAGCGGCTGCCGCTGGCCGGGCAGCCGATGACCCGCCGCTGGCTGACCCGGCTGTCCGACCCGACGACCTGGCGGGACCTGGCGTACCTGATGGTCGCGTTCCCGCTGGCGATCGTCGAGCTGCCGATCGCGCTCGCGTCCATCGTGCTGCTGCCGATGGCGATCTGGGTCACGCCGTGGCTGGGCTGGCTGCACGGCAACCTGGCGCTGTCGCTGCTCGGCCCGAACCGCACGAAGAAGCTCGAAAAGAAAGCGGAACACCTGCAGGCGTCGCGGGCTCGTGGCGTCGACGCCGCCGAGGCCGAGCGTCGCCGGATCGAACGTGACCTGCACGACGGCGCTCAGCAGCGGCTCGTGGCGGTCGCGATGAGCCTCGGCCGGGCGAAGTCGAAGTTCGACAACGACCCGAACGCGGTGCGCGAGCTGATCGACGAGGCGCATTCGGACGCCAAGCTCGCCGTTTCCGAGCTGCGCGACCTCGCCCGCGGCATCTACCCCGCCGTACTGGGCGACCGCGGTCTCGACGCGGCCCTGTCCGCGCAGGCCGCGAAGTCGCCGATCCCGGTGGACGTGCACGTCGACGTCGAGCCCCGTCCGCCGGCCGCGGTCGAGACCACCGCGTACTTCATCGTCGGCGAGACCCTCACCAACATCGCCAAGCACTCCGGCGCGACCGAGGCGACGGTGAAGGTGTGGCGTTCGGACACGCACGTCATCACCGAAATCACCGACAACGGCCACGGCGGCGCCGAGGTTCGCCCCGGCGGCGGGCTCGCCGGGCTGGCCGACCGAGCGGCGACCATCGACGGCGTCATCACCGTCGTGAGCCCGGTCGGCGGGCCGACGGTCATCAGAGCGGACCTGCCGTGTCAATGGTGACCCGGCCGTGAGTGAATAGCCCCCGGGAGCTTTTCACTCACGGACCTGGGGGCTTTGATGCGAGTAGTGATCGCCGAAGACGCCGTGTTGCTTCGGGCGGGGGTCACCCGGTTGCTCGCCGACGAGGGCATCGAGACGGTCGCCGCGGTCGACAACGGCGACGATCTGCTCGGCGCGATCACCGAACACCGTCCTGACCTGGCGATTGTCGACGTCCGGATGCCGCCGACCTTCACCGACGAGGGCCTGCGCGCGGCGCTGGCGGCCCGCAAGGAGATCGCTGGCCTGCCGGTGCTCGTCCTGTCCCAGTACGTCGAGGAGAGCTACGCCGTCGAACTGCTGTCCGGCGGTGCCGGCGGCGTCGGCTACCTGCTGAAAGAGCGCGTCGCCGACGTGGACGAGTTCCTGGACGCGGTCCGGCGCGTCGCGGACGGCGGCACCGCCATCGACCCGGACGTCATCGCCCAGCTGATGGCCCGCGGCCGCCGCAACCCGCTGGATTCGCTCACCGCGCGCGAATCCGAGGTGCTCGGCCTGATGGCGCAGGGACTGTCCAACAACGCCATCGCGAACTCGCTGGTGGTGTCGCACGGAGCGGTCGAAAAGCACATCGGCAACATCTTCTCGAAGCTCGGTCTCGAGGCCAGTTCCGAAGAACATCGCCGGGTTCGCGCGGTGCTGACCTACCTGGGCCGTTAAAAACCCTCACTCGAACTGACGGCAGCCCCGCGCCGGGTCCCTCGCCTACCATGGACGGATGCCGCCCGAACCGAGCGAGGAGAATCCGATGTCCGACCGCAGCGTCCGCTTCTTCGGCGGACCGCTCGACGGCCGGGTGCAGGAACTCGCCGACGAGGAACCGGTGCCGGGCACCGTCGTGCGCCACATTCACCTGCACGGCGGCCCGAAAATCGAGACGCGGTACGAACTCGGCCTCACCGAGAACGGCTGGGCCTACCGGGTGCAGGCGCACGAGTCCGAACCGGAGCCGGACACGCTCTCGTGAGCGTTTACGCCGGTGAGAACCGGCATAGCCACTGACGACAACCCGCGGTAGGGCAAACCCCACCTTCCGCCTCCTGCTGACCCGACCCCCTTTTCGGTGGTCTACACCGCTGTCTGCGGCCCCGGAACCCGACAGGCTCTTCAGCATGACGACGAGCCAGCTGCAGACACGCGGCACCAGGGCGACCCGGGACACCTTTCTCGACGTAGTACGTGCCGGAGCGATCCTCGCGGTGGTCGCGCAGCACTGGACGATGCCGGTGCTTTCCTTCTCCGGCAACACTCTCGCCACCGGCAACGCCCTCGCGACGCCCGGCTGGTGGCTTTTCACGTGGGCCTCGCAGGTCATGCCGTTGATCTTTTTCGCTGGCGGCGCGGCAAACCTGATCTCCCTGCGCCGCGCCGAATCCACCCGCGCGTGGTTCGCCGGACGCGTCCGCCGGCTGCTCGTCCCCGTGCTGCCGCTGATGGCGGTCTGGCTCGTGGTGCCGAACCTATTGCAGGGCATGGGAATTCCCCCGCAGCCAGTTCAGGTGGCCAGCGCGATCGCCGCGCAACTGCTGTGGTTCCTCTCGGTTTACCTGCTCACCGTGCTGCTCACGCCGCTGATGGTCGCCGCCCACCGACGCTGGGGTCTCGCGGTGCCGGCGGTGCTGGCCGGACTCGGCGTTCTCGTTGACGTAGCAAGGTTTTCCGACCTCGGCCTGATCGGATACGCCAACGCCGTCATCGTCTGGGTCGCCGTGCACCAGCTCGGTTTCCACTACGTCGAAGGCCGTCTCGGCTCGCTCACCCGCCGCGCCGCGCTCGCGGTGTCCGCCGCCGGTTTCGGGGTGACCGCGCTGCTGGTCGCGTTCGGCCCGTACCCGGCGAGCATGATCGGCATGCCGGGAGCGCCGGTGTCCAACATGAGCCCGCCCACCGTCCTGCTGCTGTTCCTGGCGCTCGGGCAGATCGGTTTCCTGCTGGCCTTCCGCGAGAAGCTCGTCTCGCTCCCCCGCGTCACCGCCGCGCTCAGCTGGCTCAGCCCGCGGTTCATGTCGATCTACCTCTGGCACATGCCGGCGCTGGTCGTGGTTTCCGGCGTGACCGTCCTCGGCCTCGGCTACTCGACGCCGGCCCCGGGTTCGTCGATGTGGTTCCTGATGGTGCCTGCCTGGATCGCCGTGTGCGGTGCGGTCCTGCTCGGCCTGCTGCGGCTGTTCGAGCGCTTCGAAACGCAGCCGGACGGCCTGGTCGTGACCGCCCGGACGCCGCAGTTGGTGCTGGCGGGCCTGCTCGCCTCCGGCGGGCTGCTCGGCCTGGCCGCGCACGGCTTCGCGCCGCTGAACGACAACCTGCTGACCGGTCCGCTGCCCTGGGTGGCACTGGTCGCGGCCGGATACGCGCTGGCCGGACGCCAGGTGGCGCCGAGCCGGGCCCTCGTGCCGGTCAAACGCTGAGCAGCTTCGCGGGCGTGTCGTGCAGCACCGCCCGCAGGAACGGCTCGCCGAGGCGATCGTCGGCTGCCCAGCCGGCGATCGCCTGCAGCTGTGTCGCGTAGGAGTAGGGGATGTTGGGGAAATCGGTGCCCAGCACCACGCGGTCGGCCACCTCCGCCAACCGGACCGTCCAGTCCGGCGGCAGCGGCGACATCGCCTCCGCGAACGGCACGCCGACCATGGTGGTGTCGAGATGCACGCGCGGGTAGCGGGCCATCAGCTCGAAGGCGGTGGTGAACTGGGGCATCGCGGCGTGCGCGAGGACGGCGGTGAGCCGCGGATGCCGCCGCAGGACTTCCTCGAACACCTCGAGCCCGGTGAAGTCGCCGCGCAACGGGCCGTGTCCACAGTGGATCACCACCGGCGCGCCCGCCTCGGCCAGCGAACCCCAGACCGCGTCGAGCAGCTCGTCCCGCGGGTCGTACGCCCCGACCTGCACGTGCGCTTTGAAACACCGGGCTCCCGCGCGCAACGCACTGTCCACTGAGGACGCCGCACCCGGCTCGGGATAGAACGTGCCGGTGGGCACCGCTTCCGGCACCTGCTCGGCGAAGTCCAGCACCCACGACGTGAGCCATTCCGCCATGCCCGGCTTGTGCGGGTACACCAGCGGCGCGAAGGTTTTCACGCCCAGCGCGCGCAGCGTTTCGATCCGCTCCGCCTCCGGCGTGCGGTAGTGGATCGGCCACGGCGTGCCGTAGTGCTTCTCGGCATGATCGAAGTAGGCCCACACCTTGTCCAGCACGGATTTCGGCAGGAAGTGGACGTGCAGGTCGACGATCCCGTCGAGGCCGAGCCCGGCGATCCAGCCCGGGACGTCGGCGTCGGTGGCCGGACCCGCCGTCACTCCGTGAACCGGCCTTTCAGCGCCCGCCCCATCGCGCGGCTGATGTCCTTCTGCGCGTCGCGTTTGGCCAGCGTCTGCCGCTTGTCGTAGGCCTTCTTGCCCTTGGCCAGCGCGATCTCGACCTTGACCTTGCCGTCCTTGAAGTACATCGACAGCGGCACCAGCGACAGACCGCTTTCCTTGGTCTTGCCGATGAGCCGTTCGATCTCGCGCCGGTGCAGCAGCAGCTTCCGCGTGCGCCGCGGCATGTGGTTGGTCCAGGTGCCCTGGGTGTACTCGGGGATGTGGACGTTGCGCAGCCACACCTCGCCGTCGTCCACCGTCGCGAACGCGTCCACAAGGGAGGCCTTGCCTGCCCGGAGGCTCTTGACCTCCGTGCCCTGCAGCACCATCCCGGCCTCATAGGTGTCCAGGATGGAGTAGTCGTGCCGAGCCTTGCGGTTCGACGCGATGACCTTCTGTCCACGTTCCTTGGGCATACCGACCACTTTACGTGATGTGTCCGACGGCGAGCAGCGGATTTCTCTCCGCTAGTGCCGCACGTACAGGCGCAGCGTGACGTACCCGGTGATCGCCGAGATCACGATCGACACCGCCAGCAGGATCGGCGCGACCGGGAACAGCACCTCGAGCGTCGTGATCTGCGGGAACACTTCGCCGGTGAAGACCGTGTCGAGGAAGGACAGCTTCGTCAGAAGCAGGAACACCACCCCGAGCACGGCGCCGACCGTGCCGGCGACCACCGCCTCCAGGAGGAACGGCAGCTGGGTATACCAGCGCGTCGCGCCCACCAGGCGCATGATGCCGACTTCCGTCCGCCTCGTGAACGCCGAGACCTGAATGGTGTTCGCGATCAGCAGGAGCGCGGCGACGGCCATGATGAGCGCCATCACGAACGCGATGTTCCGGACCCCGTTGAAGACGTTGAACACGCGGTCGAGGAACTTCTTCTGGTCGTCGACCTTCTTGACGCCGGGCTGGCCGGTGTACTGCTTGATGATCGCGTCGGACCGGTCCGGGTCCTTCAGCTTCACCTGCAGCGACGCGGGCAGCGCCTCGGGGCCGGTCAGCTCGAGCAGTTCGGGCTGGCTCGCGAAGATCTTCTTGAACCGGTCGTAGGCCTGGTCGCGGTTCTCGTACACGACCGATTCGACGCCGGGGTTGTTCTGCAGCGACTGGCGGAGCCCGTTGCAGAGCGCCTGCGTGCAGTTCTTGTCGTTCGCGCTCACGTCGTCGACCAGCGCGACCGAAACTTCGACTTCGGCGAGGAAGTTCGCCTTCATCTTGTCGATCGTGCGCACGGCGAGCAGACCGCCGCCGAGCATGGCGAGCGAGACCGCGGTGGTGAGGATCATCGCGATGGTCATCGTGACGTTCCGGCGCAAACCGGTGACGACCTCGCTGAAGACGAAACTGGCACGCATCGCTCTCGTGTTTCCTTGGTTCGGGGCGGGAAAGGGCGGGGGCGGTGGGCGTCAGCGGCCGATGCCGTAGACGCCCCGGGCGTCGTCGCGGATCACGCGACCGAGCTGCAGCTCGACGACCCGCCGCCGCATCGAGTCCACGATGGAATGGTCGTGCGTGGCCATCAGCACGGTGGTTCCGGTGCGGTTGATCCGCTCCAGCAGCAGCATGATGTCCTGGCTCGTGTCCGGGTCGAGGTTCCCGGTGGGCTCGTCGGCCAGCAGCACGAGCGGGCGGTTCACGAACGCGCGGGCGATCGCGACGCGCTGCTGCTCGCCGCCGGACAGCTCGTTGGGCAGCCGGTCGGCCTTGCCGTCGAGGCCGACGAGTTCGAGCACCTCGGGCACGACCTTGCGGATCGTGGGCCGCGGTTTCCCGATGACCTCGAGGGCGAACGCGACGTTTTCCGCGACGGTTTTGTTGGCCAGCAGCCGGAAGTCCTGGAACACGCAGCCGATGGTCTGGCGCAGGCGGGGGACCCTGCGCCGGGCGAGTTTGGCGACGTCGAAGTTCGACACCATGACCCGTCCCTTGGAGGGCACCTCTTCCCGCAGCAGCAGCCGCAGGAAGGTCGACTTCCCGGAACCGGACGGGCCGAT
Source organism: Amycolatopsis sp. AA4 (assembly GCF_002796545.1). Lineage (GTDB taxonomy): Bacteria > Actinomycetota > Actinomycetes > Mycobacteriales > Pseudonocardiaceae > Amycolatopsis. Next base: position 993,923 of record NZ_CP024894.1, on the reverse strand, counting down.
GAGGAAGACGAACTCACCCTTGTCGATCTCGACCGACACCCTTTCGAGGGCGGGACGGGTCGAGGTCTTGTAGACCTTGGAAACCTCTTCGAGCCGGATCACGGTTCGGCATACTACCCATGGGCCCCGTTAAGCCCGGGTTGCCGGTGCCTTGGGTGACGCGCGCCTCGTCGCCGCGCTGCTCGACGGGGTCAGGCCGCGTTGGCCTGCTTGCGCCAGCGGATCCCGGCCTCGAGGAAGCCGTCGATGTCGCCGTCGAGGACCGCGGTGGGGTTGCCGACCTCGAATTCGGTGCGCAGGTCCTTCACCATCTGGTACGGGTGCAGCACGTAGGAGCGCATCTGGTTGCCCCAGCTGGAGCCGCCGTCCTTGAGCGCGTCCATTTCGGCCCGTTCCTCCTCCTTTTTGCGCTGCAGGAGCCGCGCCTGGAGGACCTTCATCGCGGCCGCCTTGTTCTGCAGCTGCGATTTCTCGTTCTGGCAGGAGACGACGATGCCGGTCGGGATGTGGGTGAGGCGGACCGCGGAGTCGGTCGTGTTGACGCTCTGCCCGCCGGGGCCGGACGAGCGGTACACGTCGACGCGGATGTCCTTTTCCGGGATGTCGACGTGGTCGACTTCCTCGACCTCGGGCAGGACCTCGACGTGCGCGAAGGACGTCTGCCTGCGGCTCTGGTTGTCGAACGGCGAGATCCGCACGAGGCGGTGGGTGCCCTGTTCGACCGAAAGGGTGCCGTACACGTACGGGGCGGTCACCTTGAAGGTGGCGGACTTGATGCCCGCTTCTTCCGCGTAGGAGATGTCGAAGACGTCCGTCGGGTAGCCGTGGCGCTCGGCCCAGCGCAGGTACATGCGGAGCAGCATCTCGGCGAAGTCGGCCGCGTCGACGCCGCCCGCTTCGGAGCGGATGTTGACGACGGCGTTGCGGTCGTCGTATTCGCCGGAGAGCAGGGTGCGGACTTCGAGCGCGTCGATGTCCTTGGCGAGGTCGGCGAGGTCGCCTTCGGCCTCGGTCATGCTGCCGCTGTCGCCCTCGTCGGCGGCGAGCTCGTAGAGGACGCCGAGGTCGTCGAGGCGCTGGCGCAGTTCGGAGACACGGCGCAGCTCGGCCTGCCGGTGGGACAGCTGGCTGGTGACCTTCTGGGCTTCCTCGACGTTGTCCCAGAGGGTCGGGCTGGACGCCTGCTCCTCGAGCTCGGCGACCTGCGCGCGCAGCGCTTCGAGGTCCATCACCGACTCGATCTGCGTCAGCTTGCCGGTCAGGTCCTTCAGTGCCGCATCGAACTCATCGCTCACGTCGGACAAGGTTACGGCAAAACCCACGACCGGTCGCGAACCGGTCGTGGGGCCGGGGCGGCGCTCAGGCCTGCGGGATCGAGTCGAGCAGCTTCAGGGCGGCCTTGGCCTGCGCCTGGGCGAACTCGGCGACTGCCTTGGCGTAGGGGCCGTCGGCGGTCTTGGCGGCGTTCTTTGCCTCTTCGAGCTGCGCCTGATAGGTGGTGCGGGCGCTGTCGAGCAGGGCACTGCGCTGTTTGGCCGTCAGGGAGCCGGCGTGCACGAGCCGCAGGATGAGCGGGCTGCGGAGGTGGTCGGGTCCGGCCTCGGACGTGAGCCACGTCTTGAAGGCCTTCTTGCCTGCCGCGGTGAGCACGTACTGCTGGCTCGAACGGGGTCCTTGCTTGCCGAGCCGGACGAGACCCTCTTTCGAGAGCGCCGGGAGCTCGCGGTAGACCTGGCTGCGGGTGACACTGAAGAAGGCGCCGAAGCGCTCGTCGGCGCCCGAGACGAGCTGCCCGCCGGTGGCGGGGCCGTCGTGGAGCAGACCGAGCAGGGCGGCGGCGGTTGCATTCAATTCGGACACCCCTCTACGGTCCCACTTATCCGCCGCTGTGTCCACAGTGGTCACGAATCAGTCCATTGTGGCCAGCGGCAACCCCTCTAACAGCCCAGTCCGCAGGTATGTCCACAATAGACTCTGCCACGCTCCGCAACCACCGCCGAAACGATCACCGCGCCGCAACCACCACCCGAGCGACGGCCAAATGGCGCACGAAAAAGGCCGGGGCCCGTGCATCCGCACGAGCCCCGGCCTTTTCTTCGAGTAGCGGGGACAGGATTTGAACCTGCGACCTCTGGGTTATGAGCCCAGCGAGCTACCGAGCTGCTCCACCCCGCGTCGTTGTAAACACAACCCTACACCCCCCAATTCCCCTCCCCACACCACCCCCACAAAACCCCGTCACCAGCAAAAACACCCCCGCCCCCCCGGACCATGACGCCCGTCAGAAGAAGCAGCCCCCAGCTCCCGCACACCGAACCCCGCCCAGAGGGCAAAAGCCCTTCGAACGCGAGCCTCGACAGGTTTAGACCTCTCCGACCGTCTCGTGTAGAGAGTCAGAAATCCTTGGGAGCACTGGAATATTCCACCCAAGGCGACGACGAAACTCGTGGTACTTCTTCCGGCAACCGTTGGCTTTTCCCAGGATCCGCCCCGGCAAACGAACGCGACCTCACCCGCCAACGCGACCCCACGCGGGGGTCCAGGGGGCTGGCCCCCTGGCGGGGGTCTGGGGGTTCGACCCCCAGGGCAACAACGAAAGAGACCCACCCTCGCGCTTTGTGCGAGGATGGGTCTCCCATCTCTGTAGCGGGGACAGGATTTGAACCTGCGACCTCTGGGTTATGAGCCCAGCGAGCTACCGAGCTGCTCCACCCCGCGTCGTAGGACCTACCTTACGCCTGGGTTTCCCGGAGGCGCAAAGCAGGTGCCTATTACGTAACCGACGTCACCCGCCGGGCTGGGACGTCGGGCCGTTGGTCGGCGGCGGCGTCGTGGGTTTGGCGGCGTTGTACTCCTTTGTCGCCGCGTCGAGCGCGGAGAGCGCCGCGCCTTGGTCGGCGAAGTTGCCGGCTTGCTGTGCCGCCTTGAGCTTGGCGAGCGCGGCTTGGATGTCGGCGACCGCCTTGTCCATGGCCGGGTTGCTGCCGCCGGTGCTGGGCGGCGGCGCGGCGGTGCTGGAGGTCGGCGGGGTGGTCGTCGTGGTGCCGGGGTCGCCTTCCTTCGGGGTGGTGGCGGCCGCGCCGGTGCCCTTGCCGAAGACTTGGTCGAGCGCTTCGTTGAGGGTGGACGCGAAGCCGATCTTGGCTCCGTAGGAGACGAGCACGCGCGCCAGCTGCGGGTAGCTCAGCTGGTTTCGCTGGCGGATGTAGACGGGTTCGACGTAGAGGAATCCGTCCGCGACCGGCAGCGTGATCAGGTTGCCGTAGATGGGGATGACGTTGGGGTTGTTGAGCAGGGTCCGGTCTTGGGCGACGCGGGGGTCGCTCTGGAACCGGTTTTGCACCTGCACGGGTCCGTCGACCTGGTTGGCTCCGCTGGCCGGTGGCAGGCGCAGGACGCGGATGGTCCCGTAGTCCTCCGGATCGGACGAGATGGACATCCAGGCGGAAAGGTATTGCCGTTGCAGACCGGTGAGCGCACTGGTCAGCTGGAACGTCGGCCTGCCTTCGCCGGCCGCGTTGGCGAGGACGTAGTACCCGGGCTGGTTGGCGACGTTCGAGCCGGCGGTGGTGGAGCTGCCGTCCTCGGTCGGGTCCTGCGGAACGCTCCAGAACGCCTGCTGCGCGTAGAACTCCTGCGGGCTCTCCACGTGGTAGCGGGCGAGCAGTTCGCGCTGGATCTTGAACAGGTCCTCGGGGTAGCGGAAGTGCGAGCGCAGTTCCGGCGAAATCTCCGAGCTGGGCTTCACGATGCCCGGGAAGACGTTCTCCCACGCCTTGAGGACGGGTTCGTTGTCGTCGATCGAGTACAGGTTGACGGTGCCGTCGAACGCGTCGACGGTCGCCTTCACCGAGTTGCGGATGTAGTTGATCGAGTTGTTCGCCTGTTTGGTGACGCCGTTGAGCGAGTCGTTGGTCGCTTCGCCGAGCTGCGTCTGCTGGGCGTACGGGTAGTTGTCGAGCGTGGTGTAGCCGTCGACGATCCACTGGATGCGGCCGTGGACCACCGCGGGGTACGGGTCGCCGTCGAGGGTGAGCCACGGGGCGACCTTCGCGACGCGGTCGCGCGGTTCGCGGTTGTACATGATCTTCGAGCCGTCGCCGATGGCGTCGGAGAAGAGGATCTTCGGTTCGCGGTATTCGGCGGCGAACATCAGGCGGTTGAACCAGTTGTCGAGCGAGACGCCGCCCTTGCCCTGGTAGAGATAGCCGCGCTGGGTGTCGGTGTCGTACTCGCCGGGGGCCTTGCCCGGCGTGCCGCCGACGATCGCGTAGTCGGACTGGTTGGTCAGCTCGCCGTAGTAGATCCGCGGCTGGTCGACCTTGATCCCCGGCTGGCCGTTGACCGAGCCCGCGCCGGCGGGCGTGGTGGTGTCGCTCGTGGTGGCGATCGGGTAGCCGCCGTCGGAGTTGGAGTCCTTCACCGCACGGTCGATCGTGTTCGCCGGCGCGGCCACGAAGCCGTTGCCGTGCGTGTAGACCATGTGCTTGTTGATCCAGTTGTTCTGGTTCCCGGTGAGCCCGTCGGTCTTCATTTCCTTGGCGGCCACGATGTAGTCCTGCGTGGTGCCGCCGATGGTGTACCGGTCGATGTCCAGCTTGGTCGGGAAGCCGTAGAAGTTCTCGCGGCCGACGCGCTGGGTGAAGGTGTCGCTGAGGATGTTCGGGTCGAGCAGCCGGATGTTGGACACCGTGCCGGTGTCGGCCTTCACCGCGTCCGCCGTCGTTTCGGTTTTGCCCGGGTACTGCTCGTATTTCACGTTGGTGAGGCCGTACGCCGCGCGCGTCGCGTCCATGTTGCGCTGGATCGACGTCGCTTCCTTCTCGTTGGCGTTCGGCTTGACCGAGAACTGGTCGAGGATCGCCGGCCAGGCGACGCCGACCAGCACGCCGGAGAGGATCAGCAGGACGAGCGAGATCGCCGGCAGCTGCAGATTCCGCAGGAACGCGCCGGCGAAGAAGGCGATCGCGCAGATCACCGAAATGCACAGCAGGATCAGCTTCGCCGGGAGCACCGCGTTGAGGTCGGTGTAGGTGGCGCCGTTGAACAGCGGCATGTTCCGGTCGGACAGCAGCAGGTTGTACCGGTCGAAGAAGTACTCGACCGCCTTCAGCAGCACGAAGATCCCGACGGTGATCGCGAGCTGCGCGCGCGTCGGGCCGGCCAGCTGGCCGCCGCGGCCGGCGAGCCGGATGCCGCCGAAGACGTAGTGCGCGATCAGCGCGCCGAAGAACGAGACGACGACGGTGACGAACAGCCAGCCGAGCAGCCAGTTCACGAACGGCAGGGAGAACGCGTAGAAGCCGAGGTCGATGCCGAACTCGGGATCCTTCTGCCCGAATGAGGTGCCGTTGAGGAAGAGCTGGATCGTCTGCCAGTCCCCGCTCGCCGAGGCTCCGGCGATGACGCCGGTGAGCACCGGAATGCCGATGCCGAACAGCCGGATCCGGCTGACGATCACCGAGCGGTAGCGCGACAGCGGATCGTCGCGGCCGGACACCGGCACGAACACCGGGCGCGTGCGGTAGGCGATCAGCAGGCTGACCGCGAGCGCGCCGCCGACCAGCAGCCCGACCGCGAAGAAGAGCACGATCCGGGTGACCAGCTGCGTGGTGAACACCGAACGCGCCTGCAGTTCGCCGAACCACAGCCAGTCCACGTAGGTGTCGAGCAACCGGACGCCGGCCAGCAGGGCCAGCACGATCACCGCGGCGATGATGAGAAGGATCCGGCTGCGCCGGGACAGCTTCAGGCTCACCGGGGGCCGAGTCGCCACGGCAATGCTCCTGTCTTCGTGAACACGTTCGCCGGGGACAGCTGTGTCCCCGTGACCTCTAACTCTACGGATGGTGCCGCGAGTTCCCGGGACCGCCCAAACCGGGCGCGCGCGGCGCGGCGCGGGGACGCCTGACACGATGGTCGCCATGCCACCGAGTGAGCCGTCTGCCGCCCACCCTGTCGCCGGGCTGGCCCGGGAAGTCGAAGAGTTCGTCGCCGCCGCGGGCTGGAACCAGCCGCCGCAGTTGTTCGCGCTGGTGCCGACCGCGGCGCTGCTGGACGAGCAGCCCGAACTGGCCGGTCAGCTGGACCGGGCGAACCCGCTGACGCCGGTGGCCCAGGAGGCGCTGCCGGACGGCGATCTCGCCGAATCGCTCGGCCGGATCGCGTGGCCGGAAATCGTGGTCGGCTGCGCGCTGGCGCAGGAGATCATCGTGCTGCCCCCGGACGTGGAGGCGGAACTCGAAGGAATCGCCGAGGCGGACGCCGAAAGCCTGCGCCGCGCCGCCGCGGACCACCCGCGCCGCACCGAGGCCCGCCTGGTGGCCGCCGTCCTGCGCCAGGGCGACGCGGCCTGCGTGATGCGGCTGCGCGGCGTCCAGCCGGGCGACGAGGACGAGACCGCGGTCGACGAACTGGTGGAAAGCCCGGATCTCGCGCCGAATCTGGTGGAAGCGCTGAAGACGACCCTGCAGCCCTGACGCATCAGCTGCCGCGTTACGTCCGTTACGTCCGTGAAGGGCTCCTTGAGGGAATCTGATTCCCTCAAGGAGCCCTTCACGGACTTTCTTTGAGCGCTGGTCAGCAGTGCGCCGTCGGGCGACCGGCCTTCAGGTTGTCCAGCTGCTTGAGCGCGTCGTCCAGGTTGGAGACCTTGATCAGGTTGAGCCCTTCCGGCGCGGCCGATTTGGCCTCGGCGCAGTTGTGCTCCGGGACGAGGAAGTCGGTCGCGCCCGCTTCCTTCGCGCCGACGACCTTGAACGAGATCCCGCCGATCGGCCCGACCTGGCCGGTCTCGCTGATCTCGCCGGTGCCCGCGATGTGCCTGCCGCCCGCGAGGTCGCTGCCCGGTTTCCCGGGCGGGGTGAGCCGGTCGATGATCGCGAGGGTGAACATCAGCCCGGCCGACGGGCCGCCGACGTCCTGCAGCGAGATGTCGACGGAGAACGGCGCGACCGCGCGGTCGACCGCGGTCAGGCCGAGGAAGCCCTGGGTGCGGTCGTCGCGCTGGGCGAGCGTGACCGGCACGGTGCGTTCCGGCTGGCCGAGGTGCTGGAAGGTGACCTGGACGGTGTCGCCCGGCTTGGTGTTGGCGATCGAGGCGGCCACCTCGCCCGCCTCGCGCACCTGCTTGCCGTTGACCGAGATGAGCTTGTCGCCGGGCGCGAGGATGTGGTCGGCCGGGCTGCCGGACACGATCTGCTTCGCGACGACCTGCACCGGGTAGCCGAGGTGGCGCAGCGCGGCGACCTGGGCGTTGCTCTGCGAGTTCTGCAGCTGCTGGATGTTCTCCTGCTTGACCTGCTCGTTCGTCTCGCCGGGCTTGTAGTACTCCTCGCGCGGCGCGAGCGCGTAGCGGCCGCTGGCCCAGAGCCCGAGCGCGGTGAAGAGGTTGATGCCGTCGTTGAGCGAGACGGTGGTCATCCGCAGTTCGCCGCTGGTGCCGTAGGTCTGCTGGCCCTTGACCTGGATCACCGGGTTGCCCGCGGCGTCGCGGCCGAGGGTGTCGTAGGTGGGCCCGGGGCTGATCGCGACGTACGGGACCTGGACCAGGAACCCGGCCACGACGAACACCAGGAACAGCACGCCGCTGACCAGCATCGTCCATCCGCGGCGGGTGAGCCGCCGGTCGCTGCGGGCCGGCGCGCGCGACGGCTCGGCGCGGCGGGACTGGTTCGCGGTGTCCTCGTCCGGTTTTGTCACGAGCGACAGCGTACGGTGACTGTGTTCGCTTCCCGGTGAAGGCCACGGTTGACGCGCTGAGCCGGGTCGTACCCGCGTACGGTGGAGCTATGAGCAATCCCCCGTTCGGCTTCGGACCGCCCGATCCCGACAAGCGAGGCGACAACGACCCCTCGAACCCGGGCCAGCCCGGCGGAGCCGAGGCGTTCAACCAGCTCGGGCAGATGCTGAGCCAGCTGGGCCAGATGCTCAGCCAGGCGGGCTCGTCGAGCGGGCCGGTCAACTACGACCTGGCGAAGCAGATCGCACTCCAGAACCTGAGCGGGCGGGACGACGCCAAGATCGGCTTCACGTCGGACAGCGGCGGCGACTCCGCGACCGCGGTCCGCGACGCCGCGCACCTGGCGGAACTGTGGCTCGACGCGGCGACGATCCTCCCCGCGGGCGCGACCTCGACGGTGTCCTGGTCGGCGCGCACCTGGGTCGAGAAGACGCTGCCGACCTGGCAGCGGCTGTGCGATCCGGTGGCGCAGCAGGTGTCCGGCGCGTGGATGCAGGCGCTGCCCGAGGAAGCCAAGCAGGCGGCGGGCCCGTTGCTGTCGATGATGGGCCAGATGGGCGGAATGGCGTTCGGCTCCCAGCTCGGCAACGCGCTGGCGCAGCTCGCGCAGGAGGTGCTCACCTCGACCGAGGTCGGCCTGCCGCTCGGCCCGGCCACGACGTCGGCGCTGCTGCCGGCGAACATCGAGAAGTTCACCGAGGGCCTGGAGCTGCCGGCCAGCGAGGTGCTGGTGTTCCTGGCCGCGCGCGAGGCCGCGCACCAGCGGCTGTTCGCACACGTGCCGTGGCTGCGGCAGCGCCTGCTGGCGACGGTCGAGGAGTTCGCCCGCGGGATCACGGTGGATACGTCCGCGCTGGAGTCCCTGGCCGGAAGCATCGACCCGGCGAACCCGGCGAGCATCGAGGAAGCGATGTCGTCCGGCCTGCTGGAACCGCAGACCACGCCCGAGCAGCAGGCGGCCCTGAAGCGCCTGGAAACCCTGCTGGCGCTGGTGGAAGGCTGGGTGGACGTAGTGGTGGCCGAGGCGATCGGCGACCGTCTCCCCGGTGCCGACGCCCTGCGCGAAACGCTCCGCCGCCGCCGCGCGACCGGCGGCCCGGCCGAGCAAACGTTCGCGACCCTGGTCGGCTTGGAACTGCGCCCGCGCCGGATGCGCGCCGCGTCGTCGCTGTGGAAACTCGTCGGAGACCGCCACGGCCTCGAAAAGCGCGACGGCCTCTGGTCACACCCCGACCTCATGCCGACGGCCGAGGACCTGGACGAACCCCTGGACTTCGCCGACCGCCTGGCGGAACCGACGGCTCTCGACGCGGACCTGGACCCGATGGCGGAACTGGAACGCACGGAGAAGGCCGAGCGGGAGGCCCGCGAGGCCCAGGACGCCGACGACAAGAGCGGCGAGACCCCGAAGGACGAGGGGAAGAAGGACGACGGGGGCGACTCGCCTTCCTGACGCCGCTGGTCGGCTGGGTCGCCTTAGGCCCTGGCTGCGCTACCGCTTGACACCCGCCGCGCGGACCGCCTCACCTGGTTGAGACGGTCCGCGCGGCGTTTTCAGCTCGCACTCCCGCCCACGGACACGGCTCCGCAGGTAGTCCCCACCTCTCATCTCGGTACCGCTGAGCACCCCAGCCTCACGAGACCACTCCGCTCCGCTAGAAATCCCCACCTCTCTCATCGCTGCTACCGCCGCCGGGCGCACCAGCCTTAAGCACAGCCGGGAAATCCGCCGCGCCGAGCCTTCCCGCGCGACCGCTCCACCGCCGTTCGAGCCGCTGGCTTCGCCCCGCCAGCCAACCCGGTCAGACACCCCAGTCACCCACCATCGCCAACCGACCGCGAGCCATCACGCCAGGTTGAGCTGAGCAGCAGCTTGCGCGCGGGATTCGCACCGCAGCACACCCAGTCACCCCGCGCTCCTCCGAGATCCGCCGCTCGCCAGCCCTCCTCCGCCCCCTCCACAGCCGCAGCACAGCCATCCGCCGACCCACCCAGGCCCAGCCACCGACTCAGTCCTCCTCCGAAATCCCCCACCCCGCAGCCGCCGAAAGCCCCTCCAGATACCCCATCGCGCGTTCCGTCTTCGGATACCGGTTCACCAACGCCCAGAACGCCGCGTCGTGCCCCGGCTCCCTCAGGTGCGCCAGTTCGTGGACCAGCACGTAGTCCAGCACCCATTGCGGCACCCGCTGAAGCCGCTCGCTGACCCGGATGGTCGCGTCCACCGGCGTGCAGGACGCCCACCTGGTCCGCATCGGCGGCACCCACCGCACGCTGGACGGCAGCGCCTTGCCCTCCAGGTATTTCGCCCCGAGCAGGGCGCAGCGCGCCAGCAACGCCGCGTCCGACGCCCTCGGCGGCGCCGTCTTCCGTCCTCCCGGGCGCAGCAGCCTGCGCTCCATCTCCGCGACCCAGTGTTTCTCTTCCTCGCGCGTCATCCGTGCCGGGATCTGGACGACCAAGGTGTCGTCGTTCCAGTACGCGGTGACCGTCCGGTGCCTGCGCTGGCTGCGCCGCACCTCGACCTTGTGTTGAGAAGTGTCCGACGGGGCTTTCTCGCCCCTGCCTCTCAGGGAGGGCATCCGTGCTTCGACCACTCGACAACGGTAAGGCTCAGCACCGACAACTTGGAGCGCCGAAAGGTCACAGCCCTGACTTGTCCACAACAAGATTTCCCTGTGGACAACTCGGCTTCTCACCCGCGAGTGGCATTGCGGAGCTGCCAAGCTGACCGCATGACCCTGTCCAGTGTTCCGCCGCCGGACGTGCTCCTCCCGGCGTATCCGACGTTGCTTCCGGGCATCCACGTGCTCGAACGCGACGGCGACGAGATCCAGTTCGGCCTCGACCCCCGTCACGGCATCATCGCCAACGGCTTGCCCCCGGCGATCGTCGACAGCGTGCGCAGGCTCGACGGACGGCGCGCGCTCGAGGACGTCCTGCTCGCTGTAGGCGAACACCGGGACCAGTTCCATCTGCTGCTGAAACAACTCTCCGCGCTCGGCCTGGTCACCGAAGCGGCGAAGAAGAACGCGAAACGGGTCGAGACCGGCCTGTGGTCACTGCGGGCTCGGCACTACCAGCCGGCGCTCACAGACCGTCGCGGGCAGAGCCTGATCGCGGTCCACGGCAGCGGACGGATCGCCGTGGCAGTCGCCGCGCTGCTCGCGACGTCCGGAGTCGGGCACCTCGACGTCCGAGCGTCCGGCCGGGTCACCGAAGCCGACCTCGGTTCCGGCTTCACCCCCGCTGAGCTGGGGCAACCCCGGCAGCGGGCGATCCGGTCCGTCGTCGCCCGAGTCGCACCGGACGTCATCACCGCCCGCAACCAGCGCCGCCTCCCGGACCTCGTGCTGCTCACCGACACGCTCGTCCCGCCGCCGGAAGAGGTGGCTGAACTCGTCGATTCGGCCACCTCGCACCTGCCGGTCCGGGTGTGCGAGGGCACGGGCATCGTCGGGCCGCTCGTGGTGCCTGGCCGCAGCGCCTGCCTCCGGTGCTGTGACCTCCACCGGACCGACGCGGATCTGTCCTGGCCGAGGATCGCGACTCAGCTGGTAGGCCGGATTCCGCGGGCCGATCTCGGGGCGGTGCACGCGTGCGCCTCGCTCGCCGTCGCGCAGGCGATGCGGCTGCTCTCGCCGAGCGAAACCCCGCCGCCGACCTGGAACGCCGCGCTCGAGATCGACAACTTCGACGGAAAGGTGCACCGCCGGCGCTGGGAGCCGCACCCGGACTGCGGCTGCGGAGCGCCAGTGCCCGTCGAAGAAGCTCCGGACGAGGCACCCAAGGAGGTACTGCAAGAGACGTAGGACACACCTGGGTGCCGTCAGCGGGCTGCGGGCGTCGTGCTCGCCAAGGCAGAATCGCAGAGTGACCGACTTTCGCGACCGCACCGGAGACCGCGATTCCGCCATGCCGCGCCGCGGCGCTGCCCGTACGGCGAAGCTGGCGAGCCTTCCGCTCGGCATCGCCGGACGAGCCGTGGGCGGCTGGGGCAAGCGGCTGGCCGGGCAGAGCGCTGAGCAGGTGAGCGCGACGCTCTCGGCCAAGGCCGCTGAGCAGCTGTTCGAGGTGCTGGGCACGCTCAAGGGCGGCGCGATGAAGTTCGGCCAGGCGCTGAGCGTGTTCGAGGCCGCGGTGCCGGACGACATGGCGCAGCCGTACCGGGAGGCGCTCACGAAGCTGCAGTCGGCCGCGCCGCCGATGCCTGCCCGCCAGACCCATCGCGTGCTCGCCGAGCAGCTGGGCAGGTCGTGGGTCGGCCGGTTCGCGCACTTCGACGACGAGCCCGCCGCCGCGGCGAGCATCGGCCAGGTGCACCGCGCGACCTGGCACGACGGTCGCGAGGTCGCGGTCAAGGTCCAGTACCCGGGCGCGGACGAGGCACTGCGCAGCGACCTGCGCCAGTTGCAGCGCTTCAGCAGGCTGTTCCAGGCATTCATCCCCGGCACCGACGTGAAGCCGCTGCTCACGGAGTTGGCCGAGCGGATGGACGAGGAACTCGACTACCTCGCCGAAGCGGACAACCAGCGCGCGTTCGCGAAGGCGTTCGAGGGCGACCCCGAGTTCCTGATCCCGCGCGTCGTGGCGAGCGCGCCCAAGGTCGTGGTCAGCGAATGGGCCACCGGAACCCCGCTGGCCAAGATCATCTCGGACGGCGACCCGGCTACCCGCAACCTGTCCGGGCGGCTGCTCGCGGAGTTCCATTACTCGTCGCCGGCGCGGGCGCACCTGCTGCACTCCGACCCGCACCCCGGCAACTTCATGCTCACCAGCGACGGCAGGCTGTGCGTGATCGATTTCGGCGGCGTCGCGAAGCTTCCGCACGGAATTCCGCGGCACCTGGGCGAAATCACGCGGCTCGCCCTCGACGGCCACTCCGACGAGCTGATGCGGCTGTTGCGCGAAAACCGTTTCGTGCGGGCAGATTCGTCGCTGGAAGCGGACGAGGTGCTCGCCTATCTCGCGCCGTTCACCGAACCGCTGGCCGAGCCGACGTTCCACTTCACGCGCCGCTGGATGCAACGGCAGGCGGGACGCGTCGGCGACTCGCGCAGCAACGACTTCCACGTCGGCCGCTCGCTGAACCTGCCGCCGGAGTACCTGATGATCCACCGGGTCACGGCGGGCTCGACGGGCATCCTGTGCCAGCTCGACGCCGAGATCCCGGCTCGCGGCATCGTGGAACGCTGGCAGCCCGGGTTCGCCGCCTGAGTTATCCACAAGGCGGGGCGGCAACGCCGAGTTGTCCACAGATTGCGCGGAGTGGTTTCGCGCAGTTGATCAAGGCGGCATTCTCGATGCATGACGACTACTACAAGCACTGATTCCCTCGCTTTCGGTGATCTCGTTTCCCACGGCGTGCTCCACCGACGGCACCTGCGCGTCGCAGGAATTTCCGACCGAAGAGCCGCACAGCTCTCCGGCCCGGGCGGGCCGTGGCGACAGGTGTATTCCGGCGTGTATCTCGTGCACGACAAACCTCCGAGCCGCGAAGAACTCCTGCACGCCGCGGTGGCGCGGTTCGGTCCCGGAACCATCATCACGGGCACGGATGCGTTGTGCGCACACGGAATCAGCCATCCGCGGACTCCGGAAATCCACCTTTTGGTGCCCCACAACCGAAGGCCGTCCAACGAACCGAGCATCATCACCTACCGCACCGCCCGGATGCCCAAAGCGATCCTCATCGACGGCCTGCCCTACGCCAGCGCCGCCCGAGCCGCCCTGGATCTTGCCCGGCGGGAACACGATCCGGACGAGATCGCGAGGCTGGTCTCGCTGCCGCTGTATTGGGGCCTGGCCGATCGCGCCGAGCTGACGACCGTACTGAACACCGGAAACCAGCGCGGCACGGCAGCCGTCCGCACCGTCCTGCGCAACCTGGACGACCAAGAAACCTTCGCGCACGGGCAAGCACTCCGGGTCCTCCAGCGCACTCCACTGCCTACCCCGCAATGGAACGTTGCAGTCTGCGACCGCCGCGGCCGCCGGCTCGGCACCGCAGACGCGTGGTGGGACGAAATCGGCCTGGCATGGCGCTATCGCACCGCGGCTGGCCCGGAGGACTTCAGCCACCTCGCCCTCGCCGCGACCGGCACCGTGCTGTTTCGGTGCACGCCACTTCAACTCCGGGAATCTCCGGAGGAGATGAGCGCAGAACTCCTGAACGCCTACCGCCACGCGGCGCGCACGCCCCGGCCGAAAGTGCTCGCCGTCTACAAGACAGGGAACGCCGCATGAGCCGAACTTGATAGAGATGCTCCTCGGCGCAGAGCCCCGACAGCGCTCACCTGCTCCCCCGCGACGACTCCGCCAAGGCGCTCCCGCCTGAAATTCAACGGCTGCCCTCGGCTGCGACCACGTCGAGGACCGCGCAACGGGATCCGGCCGCCACCAGCGCTCAACGTGTCTTCAACGCGTGCGGACGTCGTTATGCGTGGTCGCAAATGGGCACTGACCGTGGTTTGCGAGCAGGACTCGGTTGGCGGACCGCGGTGGGTTGAGTCGACGTAACCCACTGCAACTTCCGTCTCCCGCAAGCCATCGCGTCATCTCGCTCGGCTGTTCGCGGAAACTCGCGGACGTTGCGGTGGGAGGGGTCAGTCGCTGGCGTGGGCGGTGTTGTCCAGCCAGTGCTGGGCGAGGGTGGTGTCGCCTTCGACGCTGATGCCGGTGCTGTCGCGGTCGGTTAGCGGGAGCCGTCGGGTCAAGAGGAACAACAGCGATTGAGCCGGTCCGGTCATCGTCACGTCGGCCGCGCGGTTTCCGGCTTGCCACGACGCACCCTCCGGACGCCGTTCGACGAACCACGCGCCGTCGGCGATATCGGTGGCCAGCCACTGCAGGGTCTGCCCGGTGCCCCGGATGGCGTGCGCGGATACAGGACGCTGCATTTCCCAGGTGGGCGAGGTGAGCATGGTGAGGTGGTTGGTGATGAGCGCGGCTGCGACGTCGGCGTCGACGTCGACTGGTCGGTCCGCGGCTTTGGCGGCGTCGAAACCGTGGACAACCGCTTCGTTGAGCATGCTGGACATCCAAAACTGTGTCCCCGACCGTGCGTCACCCGAGGCGTTGAAGACCGGCGCGTCGAGCGCGTCGTCCGAGCACGCGCTGGCGACCCGCAGTGCGGACTCCGACAGCCAGTCCTGCCATTCGCGGGAGTCGGCGGGCGGCGTGGCCATCTCGGTGGGCAGCTGGGCCGGGTCGGTGATGCGCCGCTCGATGATCTCCGCGACCCAGTGCTGGGTCTGGCCCACGTGCGCGACCAGGTCAGCGACAGCCCACTTCGGGGCGGTCGGCACCGCGGCCTCGGGTCCGGCGGCGACGGCTGCTTCCGCCAGGCGCCGGGTGTGGTCGACGATCGCGCGCCGGGTGCGTTCGGGGTTCAGTTCAGTCATGGGAGGTCCTTAATGAGCAGGTAGCCAGTGATCGTGTGGTGTCTTCGACTACGCGTCGAACTACCGCAGCGGCGATCGACAGACCTCCCCGAAGTTTCTTGACCATGTCTCGTGGCGTTCCGACGTCCTCGAAAGCGAGGTTCGGGTGGTCTGATCACCAGTACTCGTCGGGCAGCTTGCCTTCGATGTCCCGGACGTGGTTGCGCGCGCAGTCCGGGCAGAGCCAGCGCTGCTCGCCGTTTTCCTTGGTGCTCACCCAGGCCAGGGTCGCGAGCGGGTCGGTTTCGGCGGCGCGGGCTCGGCCGCACCACGAGCAGGTGGGGTCGGGCGCGGTCATGGCCGGCGTCCGTGGTGGACGGTGCGTACGCCGAGCAGGAAGAGGTCTCGGCGGTTGCCGAGGTAGTGGGAGCTGTCCGGATCGAGAAGGGAAGCCAATGTCGCGCGGTCGTCATCCGAGAGGTGGTCGGCACCGTGGGTCGCGAGACGGGAAAGGTGGTGGTGTACGTAGTCAGTGAGACCGTCGGGTCCCGGTGCGGGGTGATCCACCAGTGCGCTGAACGAGCCGACGTCAGCGAGTCCGGCGCGTTCGAGCGCGACTGGCCAGCCGTACGGCATCGGCACGGCACCGTCGATGCCCTCGCGCATTCCGACGAACCATTCCGCCTGCGCGGCCTGCAAGCGAGCTTCGAGACCAGGCCGTCCGAGTCCTAGATCCCAAGGGAGGCAAGAGAAAGGCAATCCACCCTCAGCGAGCGCGACCACGCCACCACTTCGCGCGATCGCGGTAACCGTGCCGATCGCGGCCTGCTGGTCCGGAAGGTGATGCACGACGCGCGACGCCCATACGAGATCCGCGGTGGGCAGCAAATCGGGCAGGGCGCTGTCAGCGAGATCGGCAACGACTGCGCGAACCTCAACTGCCGATGCGGCGCCCTCGGCGGCCGACGCGGTTCCACCGGCTGCCGGTGCGGGGCCGTCGGCTGCCGCTGCAGTACCTTCGGCGGCCGACGCGGTTCCACCGGCTGCTGGCGCGGGGCCTTTGGCTGCCGGTGCGGGGCCGTCGGCTGCCGGTGCGGCACCCCCGGTGGTCGATGCGGTGCCACCGGCTGCTGGTGCGGGGCATTCGGCAGTCGATGCGGCGCCACCGACTGCCGATACGAGGCCCTTGGCTGCCAGTGCGGTGCCGTCGGCTGCGGCGAGATGGCCGTCCGATGGGGCAGCGCTTCCGTCGGGCGCACCGTCGTTGCCCGGGTGCGTTGAGCGTGCCTGGCTGTCCTGCGCGGCGGCGCGTACGGCGCGTTCGGCCTCGTGGAGTAGTTCGGGCGTCGCGTCGACCAGGACGATGGTGCCGCCGTTCCGGGCGGCCAGGGCTCGGGCGAAGTGGGTGCTCATGCCACCGGCTCCGCAGCCCAGGTCGAGCACCGTCGGGTTGGCGGGGAGTTTCGCGGCCAGGCGGGCGGCGATGGCGGCGTGGGCGGGAGCGTCGAGGGCGTCGGCTGCGCGGAGGAGGGCCAGCCGGTCAGCCCAGTCGATGTGGTCGTGCGTATGTCCGGACACGGGCTCATTGAACACCGGTTCGCGGTTCCCGGCCGGGAACAAGCCTGGACTGTCCCCCCGACGGACCTTCCAGGCTCGTTCCCGGCGAAGATCGCGCAGGAACGGTCGGACGCTGGCCCTCCCCGTGGGCCACGCGTTCGCAGTTGAGCGACGCAACGAGACCGACGCCTGTCACCCAGCTCGCAACTGGGTGACAGGCGAACAAAACCCGATCCGCGCATGATCGCCGCGCCGCGGCAATGAGGCTGCGCGGAATCGAGTCAGGACGAGGAATCGGCGAAAAGCAACGTCCGGGCAGCCGACACCGCTACGGGATCGGAGGCGATCCCGGGCGGGGCTGGTGCCGGGCTCCCGGACACAGCGAGCCGGTCAGGCAAGCAACCGGGAGGAAACCCGGGCCTGCCTGACCTGGCCGTGCCGTGATTAGTTCGGTGGTTGGTGCCGCTCCGCTCGGCTGGCTGCCCAGCGGGCTACCCGCGACCAGCGGCGCGCTGCTCGCGCTTGGCGCCACGGGCGTTGGGCTTCGTGTTCGGCTATCAGGTCGCGTATTCGCGCTCGGGACAGTTCTTCGTGAAGCAACATCTTCGTGGTCTCCTGAGACTTGTTCTGCTTGGGTTTCGGCTGGACGCGCACCGGTTTCGCCGTGCGGGCCTCGAAATCGCGCGTGGTGATGACGTTGACGGTCATGCGGCTGCGCTCCGGGCTGCTGCGGCGGGTTCGAGGGCGGCGTTCTTGCGCGGACGGCCACGGGGCCGCTTGCGGGCGATCACCGCGCCGCGCTCGAAGATTTCGCCTCCCCAGACACCCCACGGCTCACGCCGGGCGAGTGCGCCCGCGAGGCAGGCCTCGCGGACCGGGCAGCTGGCGCAGAACGCCTTGGCCCGCTCGAGTTCCGCGGGCGATTCGGCGAACCAGAGGTCCGCGTCGCGCGAGCGGCAGGGCAGTTCGGGTTCCGCGACCCCGTCGAGCAGGTCGCCGATGTCGAACCCTTCGGCTAAGGGGCCCTCGGCTAGGGCGATGGCGGATGACATTTCCGTGCTCCTTTGCGGTGCGGTGGTGGTGTGACGGTGGGCGATCGAACTGGACAACTTGTTCCTTTGTGTTGTGCAGCCAAAAAACACGAAGGCCGCGGATCCGGTTACCGGTTCCGCGGCCTTCGTGAGCCTCATGTCCTGACGCAGGTCAGGAACTTCGCTCCCGTAGTGACAACGGAACACGGAACTGCTTGATGGTCGGCAGATCGACATCAACCTGCGGGTACGCGGCAACAACGGCGGCGCTCGCGTGAGTGATGCCGGCCGGGGCCCCGTTGCGCTCGATGCGACGCAATCCGTCGAGGTGACGACGCATTCCGTCGATGTGCGCGAACGTGGACACACCGGTGCCCTGGCGCGGGGCGTCAGCGGTCATGCAGAGGGACAGACCGGTGCCAGGGTTAGCGAGTTTCAGATTGCTGATCATTTCACCGGCACCGCCTTTCTCTGTCGGACTGCGCCGCTCGAGGCGGCAACCGTCGTGTTCTTCCCCAGACCGGGCTCTCGCCCGGGTGCCTACGCAGGTTATGCGCCCCGGCGCAACCGGGGCAACTTATTTTCCCAAATCTCTGCCGAAAAGCTGAAGATTGCCTCCGAGCTGCAGGTTCGCCGCATCGATCACCGCGAAGACGCGGTCAAGATCGCATGGACGACCGGACCACGTCGAGCACCTCGGCGCCGAACCGTTCCAGCTTCGTCGCGCCGATGCCGGAGATCGACACCAGCGCGCCGTCGTCGGTCGGCCGTTGTTCGGCGATCGCCATCAGCGTCGCGTCGGTGAACACGACGAACGCGGGCACCTTCAACTCCCGCGAACGCTCCCCGCGCCACGTCTTCAGCTTCTCCAGCAGTTCCTCATCCACTGTGGACGGGCACTTCCCGCAGCGGCCGAGCTTGACCTCCATGGTCTGCACCAGCGGACCCCCGCACAGCCGGCAGCGGGCGACCTTCGACCCGGGCTTCGCCGTCTGCTGCGAACGGGCGACGCGCGCCGCCGGGTGGTCCTCCGGGATCAGCCCGTACAGGAAGCGCGAACGGCGCCGGTTGCGTCCCCGGCCCGGCCCGCGCGAGAGCGACCACGACAGCGACAGGTGCTCCCGGGCCCGCGTGACGCCGACGTAGAACAACCGCCGTTCCTCTTCGATCGCGGCGTCGTCGCCGTCCGCGTGCAGGATCGGCATCGTGCCCTCGGACAGCCCGACGAGGAACACCGCGTCCCACTCGAGGCCCTTCGCCGCGTGCAGCGACGCGAGCGTCACTCCCTCGACGGTCGGCGGATGCTGCGCTGCCGCGCGCTGTTCGAGTTCCGCGACGAACCGCGGCAGGTCCGCGTCCTCGACCGTCGCCGCCAGCTCCTCGGCCAGTTCCACCAGCGCGAGCAGCGCGTCCCACCGCTCCTTCGCCGCTCCGCCCGACGGCGGCTGCTCGGTGAGCCCGACCCGCGCGAGCACCGAGCGCACCGCGGTGACCAGCTCCAGCGAAGTGGGCTCCATCGACGCCGTGCGCAGCGCCGCCATCGCCTGCCGCACCTCGGTGCGCTGGAAGAACCGCTCGCCGCCGCGGACCAGGTACGGGATCCCGGCTTCGGTGAGCGCCTGCTCGTACGCCTCCGACTGCGCGTTCACTCGGAACAGCACCGCGATCTCGCTCGCCGGCACGTCCGCGTCGAGCAGTTCGCGGACCCGCCGCGCGACCGCGCTGGCCTCGGCGGCCTCGTCCTCGTATTCCGCGAACCGCGGCTCCGGGCCGTCCGGCCGCTGCCCGATGAGCTTCAGCCGCGACCCGGCGGGACGGCCGCGCGCGGCCCCGATCACGCGGTTCGCGAGCGCGACGACCTGCGGGGTGGACCGGTAATCGCGTTCGAGGCGCACGACGGTCGCCTCCGGGAACCGCCGCGTGAACTCCAGCAGCGACTTCGGCGAGGCGCCGCCGAACGAGTAGATGGTCTGGTTGGCGTCGCCGACGACGGTGAGGTCGTCGCGGCCGCCGAGCCACGCGTCGAGCAGGCGCTGCTGCAATGGCGTGACGTCCTGGTACTCGTCGACCACGAAGCAGCGGTACCGGTCGCGGAACTCGGCGGCGACCGCGTCGTGCTTCTCCAGCACCGCGGTGGTCTGCAGGAGCAGGTCGTCGAAGTCGAGGACCTGCGCGTTCGTCTTCAGCTCCTCGTACCAGCGGTAGACCTCGGCGACCTGCGCGACCGGCGCGGGAGTGTCGCGCTGCATCCGCGCGGCGACCGACGGGTAGTCGTCCGGCGAGACCAGCGACGCCTTGCTCCACTCGATCTCGCTCGCCAGGTCGCGCAGCACCTCGGTCTCGGTGCTCAGCCGGACGCGCTGGGCGGCCTGGGCGACGAGCCGGAACTTGTTGTCGATCAGGTCCCACGGCCGGTCGCCGACGACCCGCGGCCAGAAGTAGCGGAGCTGACGGCGGGCGGCGGCGTGGAAGGTCAGCGCCTGCGCCGCGTCGACCCCGAGGCCGCGCAGCCGGGTGCGCATCTCCCCCGCCGCGCGCGTGGTGAAGGTGACGGCCAGCACCTGCCCGGCCGCGACGTGGCCCGAACGGACCAGGTGGGCGATGCGGTGCGTGATCGTCCGGGTCTTTCCGGTGCCCGCGCCGGCGAGGACGCACACCGGGCCGCGCGGGGCCGCCGCGGCGGCGCGCTGTTCGGGATCAAGCCCGTCGAGCAGGCTCGCGCGGCTCTGCCGGCTCTGGGGAGACGATGCGATGGCCACCCCGCGATCCTCGCAGAGGGGGCCGACGGATTCCCGGCCGGGCACGCGGCCGTATCCTGGTCATATGGCGGGCAAGCAGGACAAGGAAGCGGCCAAGCAGGCCAAGCGGGAAAAGCGCGCGGCGAGCAAGGCCCGGCGCGGGCAGCTGTTCGAGGCGTTCAAGATGCAGCGCCGCGAAGACCCGATGCTCATCCCCTGGATGGTCGGTTCGATCGTGGTGGTCGCCGGTGTGCTGTTCTGCATCGGCCTCATTTTCGGCATCCAGTGGACGCTGCTGCCGCTGGGCGTCGTGCTCGGCATCCTGCTCGCCGTGATCATCTTCGGCAGGCGCGTGCAGCGCACCGTCTACGGGAAGGCCGACGGCCAGCCCGGCGCGGGGGCCTGGGCGCTGGAGAACATGCGCGGCAAGTGGAAGGTCACCCCGACCGTCGCCGCGACGACCCAGCTCGACGCCGTCCACCGCGTGCTCGGCCACCCCGGCGTGATCCTCGTGGCCGAAGGCGCGCCGCACCGCGTGAAGGGCCTGCTCGCGCAGGAGAAGAAGCGCGTGTCGCGGCTGGTCGGCGACACCCCGATCTACGACGTGACGATCGGCCACGAGGACAAGCAGGTCCCGCTCAAGAAGCTGCAGTCGCATCTGACGAAGCTGCCGCGCAACCTCAAGCCGGCCCAGATCGACGCCCTCGAGGCGAAGCTGGCCGCGCTCGGTTCGCGCGGCGCGGCGATGCCGAAGGGCCCGATGCCCGCGGGCGCGAAGATGCGGAACGTGCAGCGCACTATCCGCCGTCGCTGACGCTTGTTTCCAGAGAACCCCCGGCCTGCCGCGGCCGGGGGTTTTTCGCGTCCGGGGTCAGCGCATCCGGATGACGACGGTGTTGGTGGCGCGGTCGAGCCAGTTGCGGCCGTCGGCGTTGCGGACCAGCGGCGGGAGCAGCAGCGCGGTCAGCACCATCCGCACGAGCGCGCGCCAGGGGCCGACCATGGCCGCCCCGTCCAGACGGGCCACCCGGATGCCGAGCGCCGCCATGCCGGGGGTGAAGCCGAAGAACGTGACCGGAATGACCGTGATGACCGCCCAGACCGCACCCGCCCAGAGGTTGAACGTCTGCATCGCGGCGGCGTTCTGCAGGTCGTAGCGCACGAACAGGGCCGTGATCAGGGAAGCGAGCACGAGGTCGAGGACGAGCGCGAGGAAACGCGGACCGCCGCCCGCCACCGCGCCCACCCCGGATTCGGGCAGGCCCATCGACTCGCCGCGCCACTTAGGGGCCTCGCGCGGACCCGCCGCGGTGGAGCCGTCGCCCGTGCCCGGGAGCCATTCACCCGTCCATCTCGCCACCCGTCCAGGGTATGCCGGTGGCGCGGACCACATCCGGC
The DNA here is from genome assembly GCF_002796545.1 of Amycolatopsis sp. AA4. Lineage (GTDB taxonomy): Bacteria > Actinomycetota > Actinomycetes > Mycobacteriales > Pseudonocardiaceae > Amycolatopsis. Next base: position 972,076 of record NZ_CP024894.1, on the reverse strand, counting down.
CTGGTCGACTGGGCAGTGACGGCGGCCCGTTAACACCCGCGAAACATTCGGGTGACGGTCGGGCAACACCGCCCTCTTAGCGTGAGCCGAAGAGAGTACAGCCGCCGGTAACGAACGAGAAGGAGTCACCGAGGGTGCCCACTACTCCAGACGACATTCAGCGCCTCATCGCCGATGAGAAGGTGGAGTCCATCGACGTCAGGTTCTGCGACCTGCCGGGCGTCATGCAGCACTTCACGGTGCCCGCGAAGGCGTTCGACCTGGAGGCGTACGAAGAGGGTCTCGCCTTCGACGGCTCCTCGGTGCGCGGCTTCCAGTCGATCCACGAGTCCGACATGCTGCTGCTGCCGGACCCCGAGACGGCGCGGATCGACCCGTTCCGCAAGGCGAAGACGCTCTCGCTGAACTTCTTCGTGCACGACCCGTTCACCCGGGAGGCTTACAGCCGCGACCCGCGCAACATCGCGCGCAAGGCCGAGCAGTACATCTCGGAGTACGGCGTCGCCGACAACGTGTACTTCGGCCCGGAGGCGGAGTTCTACATCTTCGACTCGGTCCGCTTCGAGGACGCCGAGCACCTGTCGTTCCACGAGATCGACTCGATCGAGGGCTGGTGGAACACCGGCGCCGACACCGAGGGCGGGAACCAGGGCTACAAGACCCGGTTCAAGGGCGGCTACTTCCCCGTCCCGCCGGTCGATCACTTCGCCGACCTGCGCGACGACATCGTCCGCCAGCTGACGAACTCCGGCTTCGAGATCGAGCGCGCGCACCACGAGGTGGGCACCGCCGGCCAGACGGAGATCAACTACAAGTTCAACACGCTGCTGCACGCTGCCGACGACCTGCAGCTGTTCAAGTACATCGTGAAGAACACCGTGTTCGCCGCGGGCAAGACCGCGACGTTCATGCCGAAGCCGCTCGCCGGCGACAACGGCTCGGGCATGCACTGCCACCAGTCGCTGTGGAAGGACGGCCAGCCGCTGTTCCACGACGAGTCCGGCTACGCGGGCCTGTCCGACACGGCGCGGCACTACATCGGCGGCCTGCTCAAGCACGCCCCGAGCCTGCTGGCGTTCACCAACCCGACGGTGAACTCCTACCACCGCCTGGTGCCGGGCTTCGAGGCCCCGGTTTCGCTGGTGTACTCGCAGCGCAACCGCTCCGCCTGCGTCCGCATCCCGATCACCGGCAACAACGCGAAGGCCAAGCGCGCCGAGTTCCGCTGCCCGGACTCGTCGGGCAACCCGTACCTGGCGTTCTCCGCGATGATGATGGCCGGGCTCGACGGCATCAAGAACAAGATCGAGCCGCCGGAGCCGATCGACAAGGACCTCTACGAGCTGCCGCCCGAGGAGGCCAAGAACGTCAAGCTGGTCCCGGGCGACCTCGGCACCGTGCTGGACACCCTGGAGCAGGACCACGACTACCTGCTCGAGGGCGGCGTCTTCACGCCCGACGTGATCGAGACGTGGATCCAGTACAAGCGCGAAAACGAAATCGACCCGCTGCGGCTTCGCCCGCACCCGTACGAGTTCTCGCTGTACTACGACGTGTGATCGGTAAGGTCGGATAGACCCGGGACGGCGGTCGAGGGATTCCTCGGCCGCCGTCCCGTTTTCAGGCCGGTTTGTCGGCGCGGATGATCGCCGAGGCGATCAGGTGCGGGATCTGGACGCGCGTCGGGTCCGCGAGCGCCCGAAATCAACCGGCGCAGGTCTCCGCGGCGGCACGGTCCGGCACGTCAGCCTCCTTCAGCTGACCAGCTCGGCGAGCAAAGCCCGGACCCGCCGGTCGATCTCGTCGCGGATCGGGCGGACCTGGTCGGCCGGGAGGCCTGCCGGATCGTCCAGCTTCCAGTCGAGATAGCGCTTGCCGGGGTACCCCGGACAGGCGTCTCCGCAGCCCATGGTGATGACTACATCCGCCGATTGGACGCCCTCGGCGGTCAACGGCTTCGGGAGTTCGCGGGACAGGTCGATGCCGAGTTCGGCCATGACCGCGACCACGGCGGGGTTGATCGTGTCGGCCGGCGCGGATCCGGCGGAGCGGACGAGGACCCGGCCGCGGGCGTGATGGTGCAGCAACCCGGCCGCCATTTGCGAGCGTCCGGCGTTGTGGACGCAGACGAAGAGAACTTCGGGGACGGTCATGGAGAAACCTCCGCGGGCACGGGCGCGAAGCGCCGCCGAAGGGCGAGAGACACGTAGACCAGCGCCACCAGTACCGGGACTTCGATGAGCGGCCCGACGACCCCGGCGAGCGCTTGTCCGCTGGTCGCACCGAAAGTGGCGATCGCGACCGCGATGGCGAGTTCGAAGTTGTTGCCCGCAGCGGTAAACGCCAGCGTCGTGGTTCGTTCGTACGACAGGCCGACCGCCTTGCCGAGCGCGTAGGAACCGGCCCACATGAGTCCGAAGTAGACCAGCAACGGCAACGCGATCCGGGCGGCGTCGAGCGGGCGGCTGGTGATCTGGTCCCCCTGCAAGGCGAACAGGATCACGATGGTGAACAGCAGCCCGTACAGCGCGAGCGGGCCGACCTTCGGCAGGAACCGGGATTCGTACCAGGTGCGGCCCTTCGCGCGTTCGCCCAGCCGTCGGGACAAGTAGCCAGCGAGCAGCGGGATGCCGAGGAACACCAGCACGCTCTTGGCGATCTGCCACGCGGAAACGGCCAGATCCGCTTGCGGAAGGCCGAGCCAGCCGGGCAGGACGGCGAGGTAGAACCAGCCGAGGACGCCGAACATGACCACCTGGAACACCGAATTCAGCGCGACCAGAACGGCGGCCGCTTCCCGGTCTCCGCAGGCCAGGTCGTTCCAGATGATCACCATCGCGATGCAGCGAGCGAGGCCCACGATGATCAGCCCGGTCCGGTACTCCGGCAGATCCGGCAGCAGAAGCCAGGCGAGCGCGAACATCAGCGCCGGGCCGATCAGCCAGTTCAGCACCAGCGACGGCCACAGCAGCCGCCGGTCGGCCGTCACCGTGCCGAGCCGGTCGTAGCGGACCTTCGCCAGCACCGGGTACATCATCACCAGCAGCCCGAGCGCGATGGGCAGCGAAATCCCGTCGACCCGCACCGCGGACAACGCGGTGTTCAGCCCCGGAATCCACCGGCCGGCCAGCAGCCCGGCGACCATCGCGGCCGCGATCCACCCGGGCAGGTAACGGTCCAAAGTGGACAGTTTGCCGACGACCCCGGGGTGCGTGCCGGTCATGCCGGGACCGGAGTGTCGCCGGGGACGAGCACGGCCGACAACCGGGCCAGCACCTCCGGATGCACGCGGTAGTACACCCAGGTCCCCCGCCGTTCGCCGGTGATCAGGCCGGACTCGCGCAACACCTTGAGGTGATGGGAGATGGTCGGGCCGGTCAGGTCGAACGCGTCGGTCAGGTCGCACACGCACGCTTCGCCGCCCGCGTGGGAGGCGATCAGCGACAGCAGCCGCAACCGGACCGGGTCGGCCATCGCCTTGAACAGCTTGGACAGCTCGACGGCTTGGTCCTCGCCCAGCGGTTCGCGAGCCAGCGGGGAACAGCAGTCGTCCAGCGCGACGACCGGCAACTGTTTCGGCATGCGTCTATCTTGACAGGCTTCTAAGTAGAGGACAATCTAAGCCGCGGCACTGTTTTGATGAACGTCTATCCAAGGAGGACGGGATGTCACGGGTACAGCTCGCGCTGCGCGTCGGGGACCTCGAAGGCTCGATCGGCTTCTACTCGAAGCTGTTCGGCGCCGAACCGGCCAAACTCCGGCCTGGGTATGCCAACTTCGCCGTCGCCGAACCCGCGCTCAAGCTCGTGCTTCTGGAGGGAGAGCCGGGGCAGGCGACGGTCCTGGACCACCTTGGCATCGAGGTGGAGTCGACCGACCAGGTGAGCGAAGCCAGCAAACGCCTCACCGGCGAGGGCCTGGAGACGCTGACCGAGGATGACACGACCTGCTGCTACGCGATCCAGGACAAGGTGTGGGTGCACGGCCCCGGCCAGGAACCCTGGGAGGTCTATACGGTCAAGGCCGACTCGCAGACCTTCGGTGCCTCCGCGCTGACGTGCTGCACCCCGGATGCGGACACCGGCCAGGTCTGCTGTTCCTGACCCGCGTGCGGAACGGCCGCTTGTCGTTCTTCGGGTTCAGGGCAGGCCGGGCACCTGACATCGTCTGGGCGCCGTTTCCCCCCTAGGGTGCTTCCATGCCATTCCGCGAGGAAGGACGAGGGCCGGTTTTCTCTCCCGAGGAGCTAGCGTCGGCGGCACGGAGCTGTCCGGCGCTCGCCGAGGCGGCGAAGCTGGCCGAATGGGTCGGGCCTGGTCGGCCGCTGACCGCTCGCGGAGTGCTCAAGCCCGCTGCCGCGGTCGAGGCTTGCGACCTGCTCGGGATCGAACTTCCTACCCGCAAGCCGCGCAGTGCGCTGGACATCGACCAACTGGTGGCAGCGTGGTTCGCCGCGACGGCGGCCGGGTTCGTCGAGGTGGAACGGGGCCGGGCCACGGCGGGCTCCGCGCTCGCGGCCTGGGCCGAGGGCGCCGCGGACGAGGTACTGGCGGCCTGGACCCGGTGCACGCTGGAGTGTTTCGGGCTGGCCGGGGAGGTCGGCGAGCCCGATCCGGAGCTTCTGGACGGCTTGGCCGCGCTGTACGAGCGGGGCGGCCTGCTCTCGATGGACGAGCTCGGCGAGGAGATCGCGGGGCCTCTCGCCGACGGCACCGTGGGCTGCACTTGTCCGTCCGGCATCGGCCTTCTTGAGGATCTGGCGGCCACGACGGACGAGATCGTCGAAGCCCTCGCCGCGTTCGGTGTCGCCGAGCGGCACGGCGACACCGCCGAGCTGACTCCGCTGGGGCAGTGGCTCACCGATTTCTTGTTCCGCCAGAGCGCCCCGGCGCCCGGATCCGATGCGGCCACGCTGGTGGACGTGGTGGCGGCGCTGCCCGACCGGATCGCCGCGCTGATGGCCCGGCCCTGGCTGGCCGCCCTCGCGCCGGCCGAGGCAGCGGCCGAGCTGCTCGCCGTCGGCGAATCCGCCTCGGGGCAGCAGCGGCTCGCCGCGCTGGCGCTGGCTCACGAATGCGGCCCGGACGCGGCCCCGGCTTGGCGAGAATGGGCGGGCCGCGAAGGGTTCGGCGCCTACGCGCGGATCTGGCTGGCCGAACAGGACGGGACGGAGCCTTCCGAGGACGACCTGGCGTGGACCGCCGCGGACGCGCTCGGCGCTCTGCGGGATGCGCTGGCGCCCGAGCTGTCCGGGCTGCTCCCCGACCAGGCGGGTGCCCAACTGACGGAAATCCTGCCGCGGATGGCCGGCGCCGGCCATCCGGCAGTCGACCGGCTGGCCAAGCTCCTGCCGGTCCAGGCGCCGGCCGGGAGGCTGCCGGACGCGCCCGGCCGGACGAGCGCGCGGCCACCGGTCGCGGCAGTGCGCCCGGACGCCCGATACCAGCTCAAACTCACCCTGCTCGAGGTGACGAACCCGCCGGTGTGGCGACGCCTCGAGGTCCCGGCCGATCTCGACCTCGGCCAGCTGCACCACGTGATCCAGAGCGCGCTGGGCTGGGAGGACTGCCATCTGCACGTGTTCTCCGCGGGCGGCGCCGAATACGGATTGCCCGACCCGGACCTCGGGCACGCCGACGAGCGGGCGGTGCGGCTGTCCCAGCTGCTGACCGAGGTCGGCGACCGGCTGCGCTACGGCTACGACTTCGGCGACGGCTGGGAGCACGAGCTCACGCTGGAGGAAATCCGGCCCGCCGACGCCGGAACGACCGGAGCGATCTGCACTGCCGGCCGAGGCGCGTGTCCGCCGGAGGACTGCGGCGGCCCTTACGGCTACGAGGAACTGAAGGCGATCCTGGCCGATCCGGACGACGACGAGCACGAGGGCATGCTCGACTGGCTCGGCTTGGCTTCGCCCGGCGAGTTCGACCCGCACGCGTTTTCCGTCGAGGACGCCAATCGCCGGCTCGGCCGATCCGGCGGACGGCATCTGCGCGTCGTGCGCTGAGTCCGCACTGCTCGACCGAATCCGCTCCGTTTCGCTGGATACCGAGTTCGGGCACGTCGGCTGATCCGGAGCGGCGACACCTCTTGCCACCAGCGTTCCGGCGCCGTTATGTTAATGAGAAATCACTTCTTCCGAGACTGTCGACAGGGGGCGCGAGCAGCCCCTGGCCGGTGATGGGATGGCAACGACGCCTACCAGAGAGGCAGACAAGTACATGGAGAATCTCAGCAGAAGGAAGGTGCTGACCCTCGGCGCGGCGTTGGGCATCGCGGGCATGGCGGGCACCTCCGGCACCGCGTGGGCGTGGTCGGGCACGGGGTCGATCGCCGGGAGCGGCAGCGGGGCCGATCCGTTCCAGGTGTGGGACGACACCGCGGACGCGGTCGCCTCGGCGTTGCTCAAAGAGGGCAAGGTGGCGGCGGTCAATACGGCTTGGCAGGGCTGGATCGACAACAACGCGCCGTTGCCGCCTGGCATGCCGGATTATCTGGTGGCGTATCTGCAGCAGGTCAATAAATTGCCGTCGTGGGCGGATCCGGCCAAGCTTGCCGCTTCGGAGAAGCTTTACACCCGGTTGAGCAGTTATCTGTTCGTCTCGGAGACGCTCGGCAGCGGGATCATGAGCACCGTCATTCCGCGGGAGGCGCGGGCGGTCTACTGGTCGGCCGGCGGCGCGGACATGAAGCAGCGGGCGGCCAAGACGTTCACCTTCGGCTACGACCTGCATAACTCCAAAGCTTGGGCGCCGGACGGGCATTTCGTCGTGACCGCCAACAAGACGCGGCTGGTGCATGCGATGGTGCGGAATTTGCTGCCGACGTCGGCGAAATACCAAGCGGGCGCTGATCAGCCCAAGCCGATCAGCAACGGGGACATTCTGCGGACGTTCCATTCGGTGGCGACGTTCGCGCGCAGCAACATGCTCAAGTGGAATATCTCGTTGTCGGCGGCGGAGCAGGACGCGGATCTGCACGCCTGGCAGGTCGCGTTGCATCTGCTCGGCGTGCAGGAGCAGTTCATTCCGCGGACGTGGGCGGACGCGGAAGCGCAGGCGCAGCAGATGTTGTGGCCGGTGCTCGGGCCGACCGAAGAAGGGGTCAGCCTGGCGAAAACGCTGCTCGGTTATATCGAGAAGCCGACGCTCGGGCTCGATTCCGGGTTCGTCAACGAACTGGTGCGGTATCTGCTCAACGACCAGATGGGCGATTGGCTCGGACTCCCCCGCGACTACGCGCAGGCGGCGTTGATCCGGATCGAATGGCCTGCCTACGTCGCGTTCCGGGAAGGCGCGACCAAGATCATGCCGGGCAGTTTCTATCTCTTCGATCAGTTCGTCCGCGGGATTTCGATGCTGTACCTCAACAACGGGACCTCGCCGACGCAGACTCCGATCACGCTCCCGACGGCGAATCGGCCGGGGGCTTAAAGTCCCAGTGCGCTCAGCAAAAATGCGGTAGCGGCGGCGCGGTGGCCGGGAGTGTCCTCCCACCGCAGCCGTCGGCCTGTTTCGACGACCGCGCCGAAGCCCGCGTGCACCAGTACGCGGGCTTGGTGCGCGTCCAGATCCGGACGGGCCAGGCGGAGTTGTTGCTCCCAGACGGCGATGTGCTCGCGTTGGGCGAGGATCAGCGGGCGCTGCAACGCGGCGGGCAGGCCGCCCAGTTCGGCGGCGGCGACGTTGGTCAGTGCGGTGTGTTCGAAGCTGTACGCCACGTAGGTCGCGGCCAGCACGGGCAAGGCTTCCGCACCGGTGGTGCCGTGGAGGTTTTGTTCCACGGCTTGCGACAGGAGGCCTGCGGCCTGTAGGCAGGCAGCCGCCAGGATTTCGGCCTTGTTCGGGAAATGGCGGTAGAGCGCCGACGGCACCAGGCCCACCGCTTCGGCGATTCGCGCGTTCGTGACGGTGGCGAATCCGTCGCGTTCGAACAACGGCACGGCGGCGGCGAGGATTTGCGCGCGGCGGGTTCGCGGAACGGGTTGGGCGGGCAGCTCCACCGCGGGCGCGGCCGGGGTGGTCGTCGCGGCGGCGAGACGCAGGGCGGATTCGGTCAGCAGGTTCTCGGCGCGGAGGTGGGCGATCGACGTGCGGTGCATGGTGATCGAGCCGATCGCGCCGAGCGCGGCGACGGCGCGAAGCTCCGCGTCCGGCGACGGCCGCACCACGTCTGTCACGCGGGCGACGACTTGGGCGAATTTCGCGCTCAGCGCGCGCCGGTCCGTTCGGTCGAGGTAGCGGGCTTCCCAGCGGTACAGGCCGCCGGACTCGCGGTGGGCGACCGTGACCTGGGCCAGCGGGCGGAGAACGGCCTCGGCTGGCGCGTCCGGGGGCACCGCGTCGAGGGCGGCGACCAGGCGGTCGGCCATCACGTTGGCGCATTCGGTGAAGAGGGCGTACTTGTTCGGGAAATGCCGGTACAGCGCCGCCGCGGTGATCCCGACGGCGGCGGCGATCTCCTCCATGGACGCCGCGTGGTAGCCGCGTTCGCTGAAGGCGCGGCCCGCCGCTTCGACGATGAGCTGCTTGCGGTTGCGCGGACGGGTGGCCGCGGCCGGTTCGGAGGTCACTGCGGACCCCGAGCATCCGGATGCGGAAGTACGGCCATGCCGGCCAGTCAATCACGAGACGGGCAGGTCTTCACGCGGGCGGGACGCGTGGTTTCCGCCACCGCCGGAGCCAGGCCAGGAGGTCCGCGTCGCGCAGGGAGGGAACCACGAGATCGGCGGGAAATTCGGTACCGGGCAACGTCGGGACGCCTACCACGGGCACACCGGCGGCGCGGGCGGACCGCAGGCCGGTCATCGAGTCCTCGAACGCGAGGGCCGACGCCGGAGCCACGCCTAGGCGGGCGCAGGACGTCAGATAGATCTCCGGAGCTGGCTTCGGCGAGGCGACCTCGTCGGCGGCCACGCTGATCCGGAATTCGAAGCCGCCTCGCTTCAACGCGGCTTCCAGCAGCGCGCGGGGCGAGTTGCTGGCCACCGCGACCGGCACCGCGGCGGCGGCCAATTCGACCAGTTCGTGCGCGCCGGGCATCGCTTCGGCTTTGGCGGACACCACTTCGGTCACCATGGCCAGCAGCTCGTCCGCGATCGCGGGACCGTTGCCCGGTTCGCCGAACACCCCGGCCATGGTTTCGGCGGCCGCGGCGACTGATTTGCCGATGACCAGCGCCTTCTGCTCCGGCCCGAACGGGAGGCCGCGGCGCGCGAAAAGCTCCGTTTCGGCGACGGACCAGCAGGGCTCGGTGTCCATCAGCAGGCCGTCGCAGTCGAAGACGACCGCCTGTGGCGTCCAGTCGAGAAGCATCAGGTCCCCCTCCAGGAACGGACCTTCAGTCTGTCATCGAGGGGCTCCTTGTTCTCTGCGCGGGACCGCCCAGCGGGACCTGGCAAGGTCGGTGACCTGCGCCGGAGCGGCGTTTGACGATAATGATCGGGTGACCGTGACGAGGATCCGCGAGTTCCGCACCCTGCGCGGGCTGACCGTGCGCCAGCTCGCGGACCAGGCGGGGGTGTCGACCGGGCTGATCAGCCAGGTCGAGCGGGGAGTCACCGACCCCAGCCTGGAAACCATGCGGCGGATCGCCGAGGTGCTCGACATCCCGCTGTTCAGCCTGTTCCAGGAGCCGGACGAGGAAACCGTCGCGGTGATCCGGCACGACGACCGGTACCGGATCTCGTCGCCGCACCACGCGATCACCTACACCCGCGCGTCGCCGGGCGGCGCGAAGCTCGAGGTGCTCGAAGGCGTGCTCGAACCGGGCGGCGTGTCGTCCGACGAACTGCGCTCGCATCCGTCCGAGGAATGCGTCGTGGTGATCGCCGGGCGGCTGACCGTCCAGGTCGGCGAGCAGACGCACGTGCTCAAGACCGGCGACAGCTGCCATTTCGATTCGACCGTCCCGCATCGCTTCCGCAACGACGGCCGGACGACCGCTCGGTTCCTCGTCAGCGTCACTCCGCCCAGTTACTGATCCGGCCAAAAGCAGGCCGCCCCTGAAGCGGCACGCAACCGTCGCGGCGAAGTCATAGGCCGTGACTGTGGTCGGGTCAGTAACCATCCGGCACAGCACTGATACTTCCGTCGGAGGTGCGAGCGAAGAAATTGGTCTAGACTTTTCGTTCCGAACCCGGCGAAAAGGACGGACTGATGCGTGGGACGACGGTGCCCCCGGGAATGTGCTGCCGACCGGTCAAAACCGGGGAACTACCGCTGCACCGGCTCGAGGTGCCCGCACCCGACGCGGTGCCGTTCGCGGTCGGGTCCTTCGACGCGGTCGGGCCCCTGTCGCGGGCGGAATTCCCGCACCGGCACACGTTTTACGAGATCGTGCTCGTCACCGGAGGGACCGGCGCGCACGTCGTCGACCTGACGCGGTGGGAACTGAGCCCGCCGCACCTCGGCGTCGTCACGCCGGGGCAGGTGCACCACTGGGAGGCGCGCGAACTCGCCGGATCGGTTGTGCTGTTCACCGACGATTTCCTCTTCGACCATCCGGCCGACCGGGAAACCCTGCGCAGGCTGCGCGAACGGCCGTGGCTGCAGCTGGACCGGGCAGAACACGACCGCACCGCGCGGCTGATCGCCGAACTCGAGGAAGAATTCCGCCGCGGCGGCGAGGACGGCGAATCCGTGTTGCGCGCCCTGCTGCACGTGCTGATCGTGCGCGCCGGGCGGCTTCCCGGGATCCCGCCCGCTCCGGCGCCCGCGCGCGCCCGCGCGGTAGCGGCGGAATTCGCGCAGCAGGCCGAAAAATCGGAGCTGGGCCTGTGGTCGGTGCGCGCGCACGCGGAACGGCTCGGCGTCACGCCCGGCTACCTCACCGAGGCCGTCAAGGCGGCGACCGGGCGCACCGCGGCGGAATTGGTGCGCGAGGCGCGGACCCAGGAGGCGAAGCGGTTCCTGCTGCGGACGAATCTGTCCGTGCGGCAGGTGGCGAGCCGCGTCGGATTCGCCGATCCGGCCTACTTTTGTCGGTTCTTTCGGCGCGAAACCGGGTTGAGCCCCGGCGGATTCCGCCGCACCGGCGACACCGCCCCGAAGATTCACCACGACTGCAGGACTCCGTCCATCGCTGCGGGCTGATGATCTCCCTACCGTCGAAGGGAATCCCGAGCCCCCACCGAGGAGCAGGCATGGACGAAGACAGGAAGTTCAGCCGCAAGGCAGTGCTGAAGGCGGCGCTGGCCGCCGGAGTCGCCGCGCCGGTCGCACTCGTCGGCGGTCCCGCGCTGGCCCGCACGAATTTCGCCGGCGGGCAGAAGGTCGAGCCGACCCCGTACTGCCACGACGGCGACGAGCCGACGATCGACCAGACCGAGGGACCGTACTTCAAGCCGGACTCCCCCGAGCGCAGCGTGCTCGTCGACCAGAACACCCCGGGCCAGCGGCTCACCGTGAGCGGGTACGTGTTCGGCCTGTCCTGCCAGCCGATCGGCCGCGCGCTGCTGGACTTCTGGCAGGCGGACGTGAACGGCGCGTACGACAACGACGGCTTCAACTTCCGCGGCCACCAGTACACGAACGATCTCGGCGAGTTCAAGCTGACCACGATCGTGCCCGGCCTGTACCCCGGCCGCACGCGGCACATCCACGTCAAGGTGCAGGCCCCCGGGGAGCCGATCCTGACGACCCAGCTGTACTTCCCGGGCGAACCGCGGAACAACACCGACACGATCTTCGACTCGCGGCTGCTCATGACGGTGCGCGACGCCCCGAACAACGCCAAGGAGGCCGCGTTCGACTTCGTGCTCAACGTCCAGCAGACACCGACCGGCGGGCCCTCGACGGGTCCGACGTCGCCGACCGGCCAGCCGGGCGGGACGACCTGGACCGCGGGCAAGTCGTACCCCGCCGGCACGCGCGTCACCTTCAACGGGGTCAGCTACGTGTGCCTGCAGGGCCACACCGCCCAGCGGGGCTGGGAACCGCCCAACGCGCCCGCGTTGTGGCAGAAGGGCTGATCCCCTCCTGACGGAGAACGGCGGGCTCCCCCGGGCCCGCCGTTCTCCGTTTTCCGGGAATTTCCGAGAAGCCCGGTCCGCGCTGTCGAGTTACGGTCGAGGCGTTCGTCTTCCACTACGACAACGCCGGACCGGCACTCGGAGGACACATGCGGTACCTGCTGGTGATCTACAACTGCGACCGTCCCGAACCCGGCGATCCAGCCTTCCCGGACGCGCTGGCCAGGGTGAACGCGTTCGCCGACGAATGCCGCCGGCGCGGGGCGTTCGTGTCCGAGCATCCGCTGCAGGGCGAGCACACCGCGACCACGGTCAGCGTCCGCGACGGCAAGACGCTGATCACCGACGGGCCGTTCCTGGAGACCCACGAGCACCTCGGCGGCGTTTACGTCCTCGACTGCCGCGATCTCGACGAAGCCCTGGAACTCGCCGCGCTGTGCCCGATGGCCGCGGTCGGCACCGTCGAGGTGCGCCCGGTCGCCACCGTGCCCGGGCTGTCTCCCCAGGCATGACCTCGGCGTTGCTGCGGGAGGCCTACCGCGAGCACCGGGCTCGGATGCTCGCGGCGCTGGTCCGCGTCCTCGGCGACTTCGAACTCGCCGAGGACGCGCTGCAGGACGCGTGCGCGCTCGCCCTGCGCGCCTGGGGGGACGAGCCGCCCGACGATCCGGTGGCGTGGCTGCTGACCGCCGCCCGCAACAGCGCGATCGACCGGCTCCGGCGGGCCCGCCGCGGTCTGGAGAAGCTCGCTCAGCTCGGGGAACAGCCGGAGGTCGCGGTGGATCCGTCCGAGGACAGCCTGCTCGCGATCGGCGACGAACGGCTCAGTCTCATCTTCACCTGCTGCCATCCCGCGCTCGCCGAGGAGGCGCGCGTCGCGTTGACCCTGCAGGCGGTGGCCGGGCTGACCGCGGGGCAGATCGCGCGGACGTTCCTGGTCAGCGAGGCGACGCTGGCGCAGCGGCTGGTGCGGGCCAAACGCAAAATCCGCGACGCCGGGATCAGCCTCGCCGTCCCGGCCGACCATCTGCTGTCCGAGCGGCTGTCCGGGGTCTTGGCGGTGCTGTACTTGATCTTCACCCAAGGCTACACCGCCCCGGAACACCGTGAGCTGCAACAGGAAGCGATCCGGCTGGCCAAGCTGGTCGCGACACTCATGCCGGACGAGCCGGAAGCGCTCGGCCTGGTTTCGCTGCTGCTCGTGCACGATTCGCGCACCGCGGCTCGATACACGGCCGACGGCGACGTCGTGTTGCTCGAAGACCAGGACCGAAGCCGGTGGGACCGCGGGGAAATCGCCGAAGCGATCGGCCTGCTGGACCGAGCTCTGCGGTTCGAGAATCCTGGCCCGTATCAGCTGCAGGCCGCCATTGCCGTCCAGCACGCGCAGGCTCGTTCCGCGGCGGACACCGACTGGGCGGCGATCGCCGGGCTGTATCAGCGGTTGCACGAAATGCAGCCGTCGCCGGTGATCGCGTTGAACCACGCGGTCGCGGTCGCGATGGCCACCGGCCCGGAGGAGGGGCTGGCGCTCATCGACGGCATCGACGGCCTTGACCGGTACCACCTGCGGCACGCCGCGCGCGCCGACCTGTTGCGCCGGCTCGGCCGTACCGCCGAGGCGATGGCCGCGTACCGGCGTGCCCACGAACTCGCGGTCAACCCAGCCGACCGGCGCTTCCTCGCCGGCCGCTTAGCCACCTTGGAGTCCTGATGAGACTGTCCATTCTCGACAACGGACATCGCCTGCGGGCCAAGCTGTTTCTGTCGGTCACGGGGAAACAGCCGCCGGACATCGTGAAGATGCTGCTGTACCGTCCCGGCTTTCTCACCCGGCCGCTGCTGGACCTCACCGCCCCGGCGATGCGCGGCCCGTCGTACTGGACGGCCGGCGAACGCGAGTTCCTCGCCATGTCTACGGCGTTGCTGCACGACTGCCCGTTCTGCATCGACTCGCACGCGGAGCTGACCCGGATCGCCGGGCAGGGCGAGATCGATCCGTCACGACCGGACGCGGCGCGGCCCGAGGTGCGGACGATTCGGGCGTTCCTGGAGACCGTCACGCTGAACCCGGACCAGATCGTGCTGCCGGATCTTCCGCCGGCGGCGATTCGCGAAGCGCTGCGGGTGAATCTGGTGTGGAACATCGTGAACCGGCTGGCGAACGCGTTCGGGTTCGTGCTTCGCGAAGGCCAGCTGGAGAGCGGCACACGGGCCCTGCACCGGTTCGGGTACCGCTTCCCGGGCTTCCTGCTCGCGGGCGGTCCAGCCGGAACGCATGAGGATCCGGTGGAGAACATGCGGTACTCCGTGTTCGTCGCCCCCGCGGTGACCGACCCGGCACTACGCAAAGCGGCCGCCACTGGGGACGGCTTGCCCGCGCCGTTGCAGCCGTTCGCGGCGAAGGTCCGCGACGCGTCGTACCGGCTCACGGGCGCAGATTTCACCGAGCTGACCACGAAATACCAGGAAGACGAGGTCTACGAGATCACCGTCGCCGCGGCCGTCGGTGCCGCGTTGCGCAGTTTCGATGCGGGGCAACGGAAACTCGCCGCCTAACGCGAACCGGCGGCCAGGAGGCCCCGGCCGCCGGTCGCGTCAGTTCTCCGCTCAGGGGCGGTACAGCTCCTTGACGACGTCGATGTTGTCGTTCTTGTCGACGTGGATCTCGGCGTGCAACGGCTTCGCGCCGGTCAGCGCCTCCATCAGGGCCTGTTCGGTGCACGGGTTCGTGCCGCGGCCCTGCGAGTCGAGGGCGACGTCGCCGCCCGGGCACAGTTCGGCCGCGCCGAAGACCTGCGCGGTCTTGCTCAGCGGGAGCCGGTAGGTCTTCGCGTCGGCGGGCGCGAACTGGCCGTCGTCCGGGCCGCCTTTCTTCCAGGTGATCAGCTGGAACTGGGCCATGGCGACCGAACGGTCGAAGCCGGTGAACTGCACGGTCTGCGTCGTGTTCGGGAAGCGGCGCGTCGGGGCGGCGGGCTGCTGGCCGCCCGCGCCGCCGGCCGGCGCGGTCTTGATCATGAACCGGGTGCCGCCGTCCTTGCCGCAGTTCACCACGCCCTGGGCGAATTCTTCTTCCGCGCCCAGCGCGCAGTCCCAGTGCCCTTCGATGCCGAGAACCCGGTGGCCGGGACCTTCGCCCTGCGCCGGCGCCAATTCGTAGTACTTCTGCATGACATTGAATGCCTCGACACAGCCCGAAATCGAGCCATCCGCGCTTTCCACGGCGATCAGATCCATTTGCTTGCCGCCCGCCGGACCGACCTGGCCGCCGAGCTTGCTGCAGTTCACGTCGCCGTCCGAGGTGGCCGCAGTACCCGCCGCACCGCCCGAACCGCCCTGCGGGTTCTGCTTGACCGCGGCCGCGTCGGAAATGCTCTTCGCCGCGGCGCCGTTTCCGTCGACATTGTTTCCGCTGCAGGCGGAAAGCAAAGCGGTCGCCGCGACCGCCCCGCCGACCAGAACCAGCTTCATCGACTTCCGCGCGGTGAATCCCATTTCGTGCTCCCCGTATCTATTGGCGAATCTCTAACCCCCAAGACGCGAGGAACCGAATGACGTTGCCCGGAATTGACGCGGAGAGCCATTGTTGCCCCAATGTCGCCCCCGCCGGGTCCGCACGGGCACGACCGCGGCCGGTCTCGCAACCCCGGCAGCGTGGGCTAGGCCGGGAGTCCGAGAGCCGCCAGCCACACCCGGGTCAGCGTCGCCGCCGCGTCGTCCAGCGAACTTTCCGCGACAAACGCCTGGTAGAAGACCCGCTCGGTCATCCAGACCAGCGCCGAGGCGATCTCCGCCGCCGCTTCGGACGACAGCCCGGCGCGCTCGGCGACCCCGCTCATGGTGTCGGCGAGCGCGACCACCGCGGAGCGCCACGCCTGGTCGATCGACGGGACCGACGGCGACAGTTCGACCGCCGTGCGCATTACCGTGCCGTGCTCGCGCCACATCCGGGCGGTCTGCTCGATCCCCTGCCGGACCGCGTCGCCGGGATCAGCGGCGCCCGCGTCCACCGCGTCGACCTCGGCGCGCAGCCGGGTCACCGTGCGCTCGACCAGCGCGGCGAGCACCTCGTTCTTGGACCCGAAGTAGAAGTAGAGCGCGCCCCGGGTGATCCCGGCTTCCTGGGCGATCGTCGCGACGGTCAGGCCCGCCCCGCCGGTCGAGTTCAGCTGCTGCTCCGCCGCGTCGAGGATCGCGCGTTCACGCAGGTCTCCCTTGGTCGGAGCAGTCCGGCGGCGGGGGCGGGCGTCTCGCTCTTCCACCTGCACGTTCTATCACGCCGACTATTTTTGACACTGTGCAGATTTTTCTCGACACGGTGTAGAGTCCGCGGCATGACCAAGCTCTTCCTGATCACCGGCGCCAGCTCCGGCCTCGGCCGGGCGTTCGCCGAGGCGGCACTCGAAGCTGGCCACACCGTCGTCGGCACCGTCCGCAAGCAGGCCGACGCCGCGGAGTTCGAGCGGCTCCGGCCGGGCAAAGCGCTCGCGCGCATCCTCGACGTCACCGACGACGACGCGGTGTTCCGGACCGTTGCCGAGATCGAGGCCGAGGTTGGCCCGATCGACGTCGTCATCGCCAACGCCGGGTACGGCCACGAGGGCGTTTTCGAAGAATCGACGATGGCCGAGCTGCGGGCGCAGTTCGAGGTGAACGTGTTCGGGGTCGTCGCGACGGTGCAGGCCGTGCTGCCGTATCTGCGGCAGCGGCGACGCGGGCACATCCTCGGTGTCACGTCGATGGCCGGGCTGATCACCGTGCCGGGCACGTCCTTCTACCAAGGCAGCAAGTACGCCGTAGAAGGCATACTCGAGACCGTCGGCAAGGAGGTCGCCCCGTTCGGCGTGCACGTCACCGCGATCGCGCCGGGATCGTTCCGCACCGACTGGGCGGGCCGGTCGATGGTCCGCACCGAACGGTCCATCCCGGACTACGACGAGGTGATGGACCCGATCCGCGAACATCGGCTCGCGGCCAGCGGCAAACAGCTCGGCAATCCGCGCAAGGCCGCGGAGGCCGTGCTGCACATCCTCGACGTCCCGAATCCGCCCGCGCACCTGCTCCTCGGCTCCGACGCACTTCGCCTCGTCGCGAACGGCCGCGCGGCGGTCGACAAGGAGATCGAGGAATGGGCGGAGCTGAGCCGGTCCACCGACTTCCCGGACGGTGCTCAGCTGCCCGGCTGACCGCTCAGCCGATGTACGCGGTGAAGGAATGCTGTGCCTGGTACCAGATCGAGACGCCGACGGCGCCGGCCGCGGCCGCGCTGCGCAGGTCCAGCGGGCCGGGCCGGTCGGACAGGAACGTGAAGTTCCGGATCTGCGCGCCGGGCACGAAATCGCCCTGGTCGCCTTCCTTGCTCGCGCGCACGAAGTCCATCTGCTTGATCTCGATGGTGTCCCCGTATCCGCAGAACAGGTACAGGTACGGCGGACGGCCGGCGAGCGGAAGATAGAAATGGTCGCCGTTCGGGGCTGCGGGTATCAGCATCAGAGTCTCCTCGTCGTTGCCGGGGGCGGGCCCGGTGCCGCCGCCGGGAAGCTCGATGTACTGCTCGTCGATGTCGCACGTGATCTGGTCGACGTCGACCGTGCCGTCGTTGCGCTGCCACAGATGGGTCCAGGCCCGCTCGGCGGCCGTCGGTTGCGAACCGCAGCGCCAGTACCACGACACGACCCCGGCGTCGTGCACCGCGCGCAGCGTCTCGGAAAACCCGTAGAAGCCCGCCCGGCCCCGGCCGACCACGCTGGCGAACCCGCTCGCGAACCGCACGACGTCGTCGAGCTGGTACGCCGCGGCGTGGCTGTCGGCGGCGCAGGCCATCATCACCGAGTCCGGGATGCCCATCGCCCGCGCGTCGGCGAGACCGGCCTGTCCGAACGCGACCCCACGGGCGAAGTCGTCGTCGTTGCGGCTGCCCCACGCGTCGTCGGTGCCCAGCTCGACGACGAGAGCGACGGTGAGCCCGCCGCGGACGAGGGTCCGGTACTCGGGGCCGGTGAGCCGTTTCCTGCCGCGGCCCAGCCCGGCGTAGCGGATCACCCCGTCGAACCCGGCCGCCTTCAGCCCGGACGGGCTCGGCTGGCCGCCGGAATAGTCAGCCCAGCGCATGGTCCGCCTCGGTTCCGGCGTAGCTCGGCGGCCGGTTCGACCCGAGCAGGACCCGGGTGAGCCACGGCGGCATCCGCGATTCGAGCTGCCGCAGCAACGCGTACACGACGGCCAGCACGACCGGCACGATGACCTGGTTGCCGAGTCCGGCCACCGCGTCGGTCACCGACGAGGGCAGGCCGAGCGAGACGAGCCACGCGACGAGCGCCGACCACAGGCCGGGGACGACGGTGCGCAGCCAGGAGGTGAGGTTGTCGCCGAGTTTCGTGGTCGGTCGCGTCATGGCTGGTTTCTCCGGCTTGGTCGGTGCCTCTTCGGTGATCGGCGCGGGGACGGTGGTGGTCGGGATCTCCGCAGCCGTGGCTGCTGAGGCAGGCGGCGGGGTGCTCGGGTCGGCGGTTTCGACTGGCGGCGGCAGCGTCGCTGAGTGTGCGCTCGCCCCGTTGCCTCCCGCACCCGCGGAACCCGTCGCGGCTTTCGGCTTCGGCGCCGCCGAGCCCGCCCCGGCGGACTTCTCCGCCTCGAACACCACCGAATCGGTCGGATGCGCGACTGGCGGCGCATCGACCACGGTCGTCTTCTTCGGGGTCTCCGCAGGAGGCTCGGGGGCGACGGGCTTCGGCCCTGGCCGGAAAAGCGGTTCGAAGGTGCCCGGCGAATGGGTCACCGCGCCGTTCTCGTCGAGCACGCCCAGCACCGCGTAGTGGTACTCGACCCCGTGCGGCGGAACGGGACGCGGGCCGTCGTCGTCGCGGGGCCATTCGACGTCCCCGGTCACCGTGCGGGCCGGGATCTGCCAGTAGTCGCCGCGGCGATAGGTGCCGCCCTGTCCGGCCGCCACGTCCGCCGACCTCCTCGGCGGGGCCTCGAAGCGCACTTGGACGCCGTCCTCCAGGTCGATCCAGGTGTTCTCGACCAGCGGCACCGCGCCGTCCTCGCTGTCCGCCGGGGCGAGGTGGTCCCAGCGGCGCAGGAACGGATGCAGGTCCGGGTCGGAGCCGGGGCCGCAGTGCTCGTCGAGTTCGTCGTCCAGCGTGACGATCCGGTCCGCCGGGTCGACCGCGACGACTTTCCGCAGCGCCGGGGCCGGCTCCGGCCGGTCCTCCGCGGGGAGATCGTCCGCGACACGGGTGACGGCCGCGTCGTCGAGCAGTTCGACCCAGTCGCCGACGTCCAGGTCCAGTTTGCTGTCCCGGCCCAGCGCGCCGAGCGTCACCGTCGCTCCGGACACCGAGAGGATCGGGAACACGACCGACGCGTTCTCCCGCGACCATTTGAAGGTCGCGCCGCGCAGCGTCCGCCGGAAGCCCTTGTTCGGCAAGGAATCCGTCCACGCCCGGCCGCCGGTGTGCACCTCGACGCGATACAGCTGGTTCTCCTGGCCGCGGAACCGCGCCTCCGGGGGCAGGTGGCAGGCGTCCGTGGCTTCCGGGTGTTTCGCTTGCGCGGCAAGGAGACCGGGTTCCGGGTTCAGGGAGTTGCGGAAGTCGGCGAAATCCTCGACGCTCTTTCCCGCGCACCAGGCCACCTGCCAGACGACCTTGGCCCGCGCCGCGGTGTCCGGGCCGGGGTCGCCGAGCGCGATCTCGCGGATCGCCGGGTCCTGCAGCGCGGTGATCAGCCGTTCCCACACCCGCAGGTACACCACGAACGGACCGGTTTCGGGCAGCGTGTCCTTCTCCTGGTCGAGGTAGCCCTCGGGTTGGGTCCAATAGCTCGTGGCCCGGTCGTTCTCGACGAGCAGCCCGTCGACGTACAGCCGCCCGGCCGAGATCCCCACGTCGGCGATCTTCGAACGGTCCGGGCCGGGGTCGATCCGGAATCCGTCCGCGGCGGCGGGCGCGGCGGACTGGCCGAGCAGGTCGGCGACCGTGGTACGCAGCTGGTACAGCAGGATCGCGGCCTGCTCGTTCGCGTCCGCGTCGAGCTGGACCCGGCCCTGTTGCGCCAGCACCGCGGAGAAGTGCTTCAGCGAGTCGAACGTGCGGCGCGAGAAGTCGGCTTGCATGGCGGTCTCCTAAGAGGCGAACAGGATGCCGGCGTCCGTGCCGGCCGGGGTGTACTCGGCGAGCCGCAGCCGGAGACTGTCCTCGCGTTGCGGGTGGAACAGGTCGTGGAAGGCCCCCATTTCCGCACCGTCCTCCGCACCCCGGCCGATTTCCTCCGGCCCGGATCGCGCGAGCTGCGCGTAGCCCGGAGTGCCGTAGCGGGTGGAGGTGAACTGGGGAACGACGCGGGCCGGATCGCCGGAATGCTCCGGCTCGCAATGGAATCGGGGCGGGGTGCGCGAACTCTCCGGCAGCCAGCAGAACCGGACGCACCCGTCCTGCCGCCGGGCGATGCGCACACGACCGTCCAAAATGGAGTTTTCGAGCAGCCCGGCGGCATGGGCGAAAACGGAGCCGAACACCGTGCACCGGCTTGCGCTCACCACCGCGTGCGCGCATCCGTCGTCTGGCCCGCTCAGCGCGGCGACGCCGGGTCCGGCGGCATCGAGGATGCTGTCGGCGAGCCGGATCTGGTTGGGTTCGCGGTGCACTTCGTCGGCGGTGACGAGGATCGTGCCGAGGATGCTGCGTTCCACACAGAGGCGAGCCGGAGTGTCGGCGAGTTCGACGCTGGCCTCTTCCTCATGTTCCGGACAGCATTGCGCGTCGAGCGACCAGCCGGGCACCAAAGTGCAGTGCCGCAACGCGAACTGGCCGACCGGGCCGTGCACCTGAACGCTGCGCCCGGTGATCAGCAGTCCGTCGAAGACGACCGTGGGCAGCGGATCGTCTTTCGCACCGCGGTCGGTCCCGATGATCCGCAACGCGTCCGGACGGTTGCTGTTCCAGTCGAGCAGGCGCAGAACCGGACGTTTTCCGCTCGCTGCCCGCAGCGTGAGGCAATCTCCGCGGTCGACCGTCAGCTCGATTTGTTCCTGATACGCTCCGCTGTCGGTGAATTCGATGACCGCCTCGCGCGCGGACGAATCGGTTTCCTTGTCCCGCTGCCATTCCTCGACGGCTTCCCGGACGAGTTCGTGATACCCGGGACCGACGCGATAGACGTGTTTCGCCGCTTCCGTCGCACGCGGATACTCGCCGGCGCCGAGGTCGTCGGAAAACCCGTAGTGATAGTCGGCCCACACGCCGGACTCCGGGGCCTGCCGGGCTGGGAAGGCAATCCGGCCGAGCACCGGGTCGAGCGCGACCTTCCCGTGCGCGGGCCGGTACCGCCAGCCGGACAGATCCGCGGGCACGATGTCGCGAAGCGGCACCGGATTCCCGTCTCCGAGGTACACGCAGAGACTCTTGCCGGGTCCATAGTAGACAGCCAGTCGTTCGGCAAACGCTTGCCGCCTGATGAACACCGGCACGTTCGTCTCGTCGGCGATGTGATTCGGGGACGGCTCCCGCACCGGGGAGACGATGAGCGGAGTGTCGGTGCCCAGGATGCTGAACGTGAACCGGGTCCGCGCCCGGTCCTCGCAATACGCTGGGCCGCACGTGATCGAATACGGCTTGAGCCGCCACACGTACAGGCCGATCTCCGGAATCCCGTACCGGCCGGTCCCGCGATGCGACGTGATCCGCCGGACGTCGATCGCATGCGCCAGTTCGTCGAACGGTCCGTCGAGCCGGTCGAGCGCGTCGGCTCCGTGGAGGTCGGTCAGCTGTCCCCGGGTCAGCCGCCGACGGTCCGCTCGCGGGTCTCGGCCGTGCAGCCGGACCGCCTGCGAAACCGCCAGCAGCTGCCGGAATTCGACCGCCCGCGCGGGCCATTCCGCGACATCCGCGGCGAGTTGTTCCAGCAACGCCAAGGTGCCCTTGCGCCGCCGGTTGCCGACGGTGTGCGCGACGTCGCGGCGAGGTGCGAGAGCGGACAGCAGCCGCCGCGCCGCCGCCGATCCGGTCGCGAGCGTTTCGTCGGCGCCCGGCAGGATCTGGTACCCGACGAGGTCGCCAAGATAGGGCGCGACCCAGTCCTGGCAGGTTTCGATGAACCAGTCCGCGTACTGCGCGTCCAGGTCGGCCCCGATCAGGTCGGCCTGTTCGGTGAGCACGCCGAGCAACGCCTTCAGCGGCCCTGCGTTCTCCTCGTCGCGCCGCCGGTAGACCGACGGCATGAGGTCGTAGAGCCGGTCCGGATCGCCGGTCATGGGATCCTCACCAGCAGCAAGGCCTCCGGCACTCCGGCCGGGAGCACGGCGAGCCGGGCGGGCCGGATTCCGCGGTACACGGTCACTTTCTCCCCCTTCGCAAGTTCCGTTGAATCGAGACCCGGGTTCAGGCGGACCAGTTCGTTCACCGTCAGCCCGTGCCGCAGCGCGATCGTGGTCAAGGTGTCCGTGTCGAAGCCGTCCACGTAGCCCACCTCGTCGAACACCTCCTCGAACCGCGCCCCGGACGCGCCGACGCACGGCTTCGCCTCGGTGAGCCGGTCCGCGACCGTGGCCAGCTCGATCGGCGTGACGTCGCCGCCGATGCCGTCGAACACGGTGATCGCGGCGTAATCGACCCCCGGCACGGCCTGGATCGCGGCGTACGCCTCGCTGAGGAACGCGGGTTCGCCGAGTTCCCGGCGAGCGAAGGAAAACTCGTCCAGCAACGCGGCGCGCACGGCGGGTTCCACCAGCTCCCACGAGTAGTCCGGCAGCACCTTGATCCCGGCGTGCAGGACGAGCAACACCCGTTCCCGCACCGCGACCCGCACCTGGACGCCTCGGTCGCCGAAGGCCGCCAACGCCTCCTCCAGCGCGACCACGGAGCCGGACGACGAGTCGATCCGCGCGTCCCCGGTCGCCGCGACCGTCACGTGCACCACGCGCCGCCCGCCGTCGGAGAGCTTGACCGCCTTGGCTTTCCCGATCCCGGCCCGGGCGCGGGTGAAGTCCTCGTAGTCGCGGACCGACACCAGCCGGTCGAGCGCGAGCATCCGCAGCGGGATCGACGCCCGGACGTCCGCCGGTCCGTCGCCGTCCGCTCCCCCGCCGGACGCCAGCGGGTTGGTCACCGCCCGCACTCCCGGCGGACGGCCGGTGGCCTGGTTGATCTGCCCGGCGGCGACGTTCCCGGCGGGCCCCGCGCCGATCCGGTAAACCGCGGTCACGTTCTCCACGCCCGCGGGGACGCGCGCGCCGTGGACGCCGTCGCCGAACCGAAGCGTCCGGGTGCCCGCCGCGGCCGACACCTCGTAGTCGTGGTCCGTCGGCCCGGACCAGACCAGCCCCTCGGTTTCGTGCCAGCGCACGCCGGACACGCGGGCGACGAGCGTGCTTTCCGCGCCGGAAGCGTTGGCGGACGGCCGGAACGTGAGCGGGTTGTCCGCATTGGCCTGGCGGAGCGGGAAAACCTGGTTCGCCACGCCCGGATCGCCGCTGCCGAGCACCTCGGTGCGGGTCTCGCCCTGGTCCGCCTCGACGACGTTGCCGTAGACGGTCACGGTGTCCCGGCGGTACCGGTAGGACAGTTCGGGGGCCAGCGACAGGAACGTGCGGACCCGGCTGCCGTAGCGGTCCGGTTCGACCCGTTGCCGGATGCCCGCGACCATTGTCACCTCCGCCGCCTGGACCCCGCTGGTGTGCGGCACGTCGGTGCGTTCGCCGGACACCACCAGCCACCGGCCCGGCCGGAGTCCGTCGTAGACCCGGGCCAGTTCGATCTCGGCCCCTTGCACGTCCGTGGCGATCGGGTCGCCGACCGCGGTGAGCGCTTCGCCGCGCGCCCACACGACCGTGCCCTCGCCGGGCACCGGGGACACGACCTTGTTCACCGTGATCTTGGTGACCTGCTTGTGCCCCACCGCTTCGGACTTGCCCGGAACGTGGACGTCGACGGTGTCCAGCTGCACCCGCGTCACCTGCGCGGCGGACTGCTGGCCGTCCGGCGACTCCACTACGACCCAGCTGTCCCCGGCGATGCCGTCGTACACCGCGTCCAGCCAGATCGTCGTGGTGCCCGCCGGGTCCGTCGGCGCACCGGGCGGACGGACCCCAGCGACCGCCCGGATCCGCAGCACCTGCAGACCGGACAGCTGGGGCGGCGGCGCGATTTGTTCGTTCGCCCAGGCGTGGTGCAGGTTCGCGCCCAGCCGGGGATCGGCCTCGATGAGCAGCTTCGGGTGCACGTCGGAACTGGGGTGGAACAGTTCGTCCACTGTGGACGGCAAGTCGATTGCCTTGCGCGGCGGCCGGGACGGCTCTCGCCGCAGCCACGGCAGCACCGGAGTGAGCCCGACCAGCGCTGCCGCCCGGTCGCAGTCGGTGCCGTATTTGGTTCCGCAACCTCCGCGGCTTTCGAAGCGGTACTCCGGCGTGGTGCAGAACAATCCGCTGGCGAACGCGGTCAGGTAGCGCAGTTCCGGATCGCTTTCGCGCAACGCCGCGGTGCAGAGCTTCAGCAGGGCGTCAGCCTTGTCCGAAACCGGCCCGACGAAATTACGGAACCAATCCTGGATCGCGCAGCTCGCGTGCGCCCGGGCGAGCGCGGCCTGTTCCGACAGCTCGGTGCCGAATTCGGAGACCGCGCGAGCCAGGACCAGGCTCGCTGTGGTCGCGGTGCCGAGACTGTCCAAATAGGTCTTGGTGGTCTTCAGCGCCGTCACCGTGTCGTCGATCCAGGGCGACGGCGCGGGCTTGAGGCTCACCGCGGTGCCGATCGCCTCGACGAGGTCGGCGATCGCCTGGTTCAGATCGTCGAGGCCCGCCGTGACCAGCTTCACCGTCGTCCGGTTGGCCGGGAAGTCCGCCGTCGCCTCGGCGACCACCCGGATCTTCGGCGGGAACGTGCCGAACAGCAGCAGCAACCGGTCCCCTGGTTTGAGCGCCGCTGTGGTGCCCTCGATCCCGAGCCGGGCGATCTTCTCGTCAGGGTCGTCGGTGATGTCGACCGGGGCGGTGGTCGCGACCTGCAGCGCGTTCCACTCCTCGCGGGCCTGGAGTTCCGCCGTGGTCTCGAACGTCTGCGGCAGCTGGCCCTGCGCGGGCACGCTCTTCGCAGGGGTTCCTGCCGGAATCACCGTCCGCGCACCGGGATCCAGCGTGTACGCGAGGTAGGTGGTCGCCGCCAGCGCGGGCCGCGGCGTGTAGCCGACGAGCGCGCCCAGGTGGTTGAGCGATTCGGGTTCGGTGGCGGTCCGCAGGTAGCCCTCGTTGGCGATCCGTTCCTGGTAGAAGGTCAGCACGTCGCCGACGACCGCCCAGCAGTCCAGCAACGCGATCGCCGGGTCGTCCGGATCCCGCGTGGTGAGCGGGGCGAGCGCGCCCCGGCTCGCCAGCCGGGCCAGCATCGACTGGCGGAACCGCGCGTACGTGCCGATCCGCCGCGAGAGCGCGGGCAGGCCGGGGCGCTGGTAGGTCGTCGCCGGGGTGGTCGGGCTTTGTCCCGTGCCGCAGTTCATCGTCCGCCTGCCAGGTCGAGGGTGAGCCGCCCGTTCTCGGGCCGGCTCGGGTCGTCGTCCAGTTGCGCCACCTCGAGCGGCCCGATCGGGAGGACGCCGATGGCGAGCGCGGTGCCGGGCGGGCCGAACAGCCGCTCCAGCCGGGTCACCTCGGCGTGCCGGACCCCGGGGACCGCCGCGACGGTCGCGACGAGCTGCCCGACCCGGATCGGCGTGCCGAACGTGAGGCGATCCGGCTGGAAGAACGCGCCGAGCGCGCGCCGCAGCGCCGTGCCGACGTGACCGGCGATGTGGTCGGGCAGCACCTCGACGTGCACCGCCAGGTCGAGCGGCACGAGAGTCGCGGTGAAGACCGAAAGATCGTGGCCGATCCGGCGGTAGCGATACAGCGCGGCGCGGGTTTCGTCGAGCAGCCAGCTCGGCGCGACCTCCATGCCGAGCGGATCGATCGCGACCTGCGCCTCGTACCAGCTGCCGGTCCACCGCAAGTCGCCCGCCGCCCGCTGCACGCTCGGCGAGGCACCGGCCAGCGTCGCGTAGTCGTCCGCGGTAATGGCCCGCAGCAGCCGACGGCGCACTTCCTGCGGGGCGCGCAGCCGGACGTCCGACACCGGCTCGGGATCGACCCCGCCCGTCGCAGGCAACGGATTGCGCACGCTTCGGATGCCGGGCACGTCGACGTGGTCGAAGACGATGCTGCTGATCGCTTCCCGGCCGACGTTCCCTGCCAGGCCGGTCCCCACGCGCAGCGCCGCGTTAAGCTCGTCGCCCAACGGGAACTGCGCGCCATTGCGGCCGTCGCCGAACCTCAGCACGGTCGCGCCGGTGTCGGTGACCTCGCCGACGAAATGCCGGTCGGCCGGACCGCTGTCGAGCAGGTCCCGCTGAGGCAGCCAGACTTCGTGGTTTCGATCGGTGACGACGACCGCGGGCAGCGCGGCTCGCGGATCCGGCCGCGTGGCGAGACTGGCCGGACCACGGAACGCCGGACGCTGCTCGTCGAGTTTCGCGCCTTCGTCCGCACCCCAGCTCTGGCCGATCTCCCAGCCCTCGTTCTTCGCGGTGAGCACGTATCCCGCGCGAGCCTGGCGAATGAGGTCCTTCAGCCGCTCCAGTTTGGCTTCCAGCAGATCGTCGAAGCACGCCAGCAGGTATCGCAGCGCGCGTCGCGGATGCTCGCGAAGGCCCAGCTTCTTCACGAGTTTGGCCCCGAAAAGCACGGTGACGAACTCAATGTCCTCTTCGGACAGTTCACTCCGCCACAGCTTGGTCAGCCGGGCGCGAATCCGGCCGGGAAGCCCCACCAGCCACTGCGCCTGCGCGGCCGCGATGTCGGCAGGATCCGGGAACAGGACGCTCTGCGTGACCGGTTGATGCCGTAGCTGCGGCTGAACAATCACCGGCAGCGGCGGGTACGCGGGCTGGGGTTCGGTCTCGCCGCATCCGCAGCCGCAATCGCGCGGACACTGCGGTTCCTCCGGCGCGGGATCGGGAACGACGTGGCACTCCGGCCTGATCCGCTGGCCGTGCTCGACCAGCACCACGTTTGCCCGGGCGATCCCGACTTCGAGGTCGGCGCAGTCCGGTCCGCCGCGCGCGTTGACGCACAACGCAAAAGTAAGCGCGTCCTCGCGGGCCCACGTCACTTCCAGCAGCTTTTGCTGGTACAGCTCATCTTCCGTCTCGGTCACCGACGTCAGCCGGACCGCCTGCCGATGCGTGTGGTCAGCGTCGGCGGGGAGGCCGGACGTCGCGCCGACCAGTTCCTCGAAGAGCAGCACGTCGCCCGGCCCGAGACGCAACGCCCGGTCGCTGTCCACGAGAGTGGCCGAGGTCGCCTCGGCGGGCAGGCAGCATTCGTGGTCGCCCCAGGTCCACAGGCTGATCCGGTTGCGTGCGGGGATCAGCGGGACTGGCTCGTCGTGGACCGGCTCGAACACCTCCGCCGCACCGAGGGCGCCGCTGTCCACCGTGCTGAACCGGAAAGTCCCTTGCGGGAGCGTGACCTCTTCGGCCGCTTCGATGCACACCCAAGCCCGCGCGGAACATCCGTCGTGCATCGGATAATCGACCAGCCGGGCGTGCCGCCGCACGGAGACCCGCAGCCGCGCGGTGTCCAGATACGCCTCGGTTGCCACCGCGTCTTGCTGATAGCTCAGCCGGTCGCCCTCGTAGGCGAGCAGTTCCGCGAGCATGATGCCGACGTCGGGGACGTGCCGTTCCGTCCACGACGGCATCGTCAGCTTCAACCGGTCCAGCAGCAGTTGCCGGAAGCTGGCGTAATCCTTGCTGAGGTATTCGATTTCAACCGCGGCGTCTGCCGGCGGCGGGCTTTCCTCGACCGGTGCGCAGTCGACGTCGCCACAGCTCGCGAACGTGAAGTCCACAAAGGAATACCGCGGATCGAAACCCGGATACGGCCTCGTTCCGGGCTTGCCGAGCGGACCGGCCTCGACCACCGACAGTCGGTAAGTCGACAAATCTCCGGCACGATCGACCGACAGCCGCACTGCGTCCGCGAGGTCAGGATCGTCGCTCGCCCACAATTCGACCGCCACGACGACGATCCCGGTCACGCGCCGTCCGCCGTCGATCCGGAAGTTCGCTGGCACCAAGTCTTCCGGTGCCTTGCCGAAGAACCCCACGGTGAGCGAACGGCCGTCGTCGCTCACGCTGACCGAGTCGATCCCATTGCGGCCCGCGACGCGTACGTCCGCCCGGCGGCGTTCGTCCGCACAGCCAATCATGCCGCCCTCCCGGTGATGACGTCCTCGCGCCGTTCGCCGGTCGCGAGGAGGACGTAGCCGATTTCGATCCGCAAGGTGCTTTCCTCGGCGATGACGTCCAGGTGCTGCACCGTGATCAGGTCGCCGAGCCAGCGGTGCAACGCTCCCTCCGCCGACGCCTGCACTGCGGCCGCCAGCTCCGGACTGTTCGGCTCGAACACTAGGTCCAGCAACCCGCAACCGAAATCCGGTCGCATCACGCGCTCCCCTGGCGTCGTGAAGAGCAGTTGCTCGATCAGGTCGAGCACGTGGTTCGCGTAGCCGGTTTCCGCGACGCGTCC
This sequence comes from Amycolatopsis sp. AA4, assembly GCF_002796545.1. Taxonomy (GTDB): domain Bacteria; phylum Actinomycetota; class Actinomycetes; order Mycobacteriales; family Pseudonocardiaceae; genus Amycolatopsis. The sequence goes on along the minus strand of NZ_CP024894.1, from coordinate 943,541 downwards.
GCGTTCGTCGAAATGGAACGGGAAGTCAATGTCCACAGTGGTCACCTCCCCGTGACGAACTGTTGCATGACAACCACGACCGGCGGCCCGGGCGAAAGAGAGCCGACGCAGGTCCCGCCGCCCTGACCGGCCGGAGGCAGCTGCGTCAGCACCAGGGCCCCGCCCGCCAGCAGGGACGAAAGGTTCGTCCACTGCACCGTCGCGCACGGCGGAACCAACGAGCATCCGGTGACGATCAGCTGGTCTTTGGAGGTGAGCACCGGCATTCCGTTCACCAGCGCCGCGGGCGGTCCGGACGGGATCGCGGTCACCGCGCCGCCGTGCGGACAGGTCATCGTCATTCCGCTGTGGAGCAAGAATCCCGGCATGTCCGCACCTCCTAGTTCGGAACGACGAGCGTGCCGTTGTTGACGATCACCGAGGTACCGGCGAGCCGGATCGAGGCGAGACCGGGGCCGCAGGACAGTTCGATCCCGGTCTCGTTGAGCTTGATGTACGGCCCGGACGGACCCAAGATCTGCAGCTGGATGCCGCCGGTGGGCCCGGGCTGCTGGGTGATCAGCAGGTAGTTCTGCGGCGGCTGGCCGAACGGCGTCAGCGGCGTGCCGATGACCACCTGCGGCACGCCCGGCAGGATGCTGGACGCGATCGGCGGCCCCTCCTCGCGCACGGCGCGCCGGAAGCCGGTCCACACCGCGCGGCCGAGATCGCCGCCCTGGAACTCGATCCACACCCCGGACCCGATCAGCGGCACCACGTTCATGCCCGGCGCCGCGGTGCTCGCCGCCGCCCAGATGGCGTTGTCGCCCAGTACGTCCACGACCCGCACCAGCAGCCGGTCCAGGCCGAGCGGGTCTACATTGGACACCACCTCGCCCTGGTAGGTGCCGTCGAACCGCGTTTCGTCGGTCATGCGCTCACCTGCTGGGAGAAGGGGACGAAACCGTCCCTGGTCAGTCCGAAACTCTGCTTGTACTCGCCGCGTTTGATCTCGTGCGTGACGCGGTTGACGTAATAGAGGCCGTCGTACGCGAGCCCCGCGCCGCGCACGCCGACCAGCGCGCGCGACTTGAGCACGTGGCCGTACCGGAGCACGTCGAGCTTTCCCTGTCCGGTCACCGCGTCGGTGCTCTTCGCAGTTTGGCTCAGTGCACGCAGCAACACCTCGGGTGTCGGCCGTCCGGCCAGGTCCAGCAACGGCTCCTCTTTCAAAGCCACCGCGGGACGCGCCGCCAGCGGTGGCCGCAGCAACGAAACGCTCGGCACGGGAATGGAAAACCCGATCTTGGTGTGCGGTTCGGTGAGCCGGATCGTGTACTGTTTCCGGGACATGCCGTCGAAACTGAACGACAGGGATTCCACATTGGACGCCATCCCGGAATCGACGGTGAGCGCGGGTTGCACGACCCCGCCCCGGATTTCCGGACCCCAGTACCCGATGCTCGCGCCCGGCACCGGCCCGGGGATCAGGTAGAAGGCGTACCCGGCGTCCGTGGCCAGCCCCCGGAGGTAGCCGAGATCGGTGTCGGACTGGCCGTCCACTCTCTCCTGCGGCAGTTGCGGTTCCCCGAACAGCACCGGCACCGGGGCGGGCACGATGCCGTACCTCGCGTACTTGGCCAGGATTTTGAGCACCCGCACGTGCAGCGGCATCCCGGGAAAGACGTCCTGCTCGTACCGGAGTTCCATCAGCGCGGTGAGGTCCTCGCCGGTCACCGTGAGCCGGGATTCGCCCGGACCCGCGCCCGGGCTCATCTCGTGCCGGGTGATCACCCCGTCCATCAGCACGTCCGCCGAGCCGCCGACGATCACCGACAGCACGACCCGCGCCGGAGGGTCGAGCAGCCCGGACGGCAGCAACGCCCGGGTGAGCACCGAGTTCCGGCTCACCGCGAAGGTCAGCTGGAACCCGCTGCGCTCGCCCGCGGACGACGTGACCTGCACGGACTGCAACGCGTCGATCAGCTCGTGCGGCACCGGCGCGGCGAGCACCTGGCCGATCATCAGCTGCAGCTGGAAGCTCTTACCCACCGGTCCCTCCCGCCGGAATCCCGGGCGGCAGCGTGATCCGCAACCGGCGGCCCGGCGTCGCGGTCAGCTCGTCCGGATCCATCGCCCGGTTCGCGTCGGCGATCCGCCAGTACTGCTCGGCGTCGCCGAACACCTCGCCGGCGATGCGGTCGAGCCGGTCGCGCGGTTTCACCACGCGCTCGCCGATCTGGGCGAGCTGTTCGGGCTGCGGCAGCAACCGCCGCCGGACGAAGCGGACCGAGCGACCGTCCGGGAGGTCGCGGACCGCGGTGGGCAGGCCGTAGTAACGACTGGTCGCGGAGAACATCGAGCACCTCCTAGACGGTCGGCACGCCGACGTCGGTCACCGGATTGGTGACGCGAGCGGCGAATTGTTCTTTCTGCCGGAGATAAGTCAGGTACAGCGTTCCGCCCTTCGCGCGCGCCCCCGTATCGCCGGGATGCGGATAGCCGAGATCGTCCACAGTGAGCACCCGGACCGTGATGCTCGCCTTCGCGCGAATCGGATTGAGCGCGGCGTCGAACGCTTCCTCGGTGACGCTGAAGTCGGTGATCCGCACCGGCAGCACGCGTTTCGGCCCGAGGACGAGCACGGTCAGCGGTGCCTCCACCGGCACGATTTCCAGCTGTCCTTGCCCGGCCAGCTGGTCTTCGTTCAGCAGTTGGGCGGACGTCGGCGACAGGCTTTTCTCGAGCGCGCAGAGCACCGGAAACAAGCCGTCAGGGAATTTCCCGGGTGCCGCCGTGGCGTCGAATTCGGCCTCGAACCGGTATGACTCGTGCGAAGGACCCTTGAGCCGCAACGCTTCCAGCCGGTCGCCCGGTTCCCCGCCGATGCCCTGCACCTGCAGGGTGCGGGTGAGCGTGTCCGGGTTGTACTGGAACGGAATCGTCGTCGCCGCCCGCCCGCTGTCCGGATCCACCAGCACGAACCCGCCCCGGACGGGATTCAGGCTCTGCGGAAAGGTGGTCATCGTCGTAGTCCTCCCCAGCGAACGGCGGAACGCCTTGCCCCCAAGGGTGCCGCGACCGCGTCACCGAGCCGTCACCGCTCAGCCGGCCACCTCGCGAATGCCGCGGTGGATCGAACGCGCGATGGCTTCCGCGAGCGGACCCGCGGAAAGTTCCGGCACCGCGACCCTCCTTCGCCGCGCCGCCCGCCACCCCCGAGGCGGCGCGTCCGCCAGCTGCCGGGCCAGTTCCGCCTGCACGGCATCGCGAAGCTGACTCGGCTCCCCGGCCAACCCGGTCAGCACCAAACGCTCGATCCGGATCGAGATCACCGCTGGAAATCGCGTTCCGGCACGGGAAGTTCCAGTTTCCGGAACTCAGTGCGCGCCGCCGCCAGCACCGTCTCCATCGTGATCGGCTCCCCCGCCGCCGCGGCGAGGAAAGCCGCGTTGAGCGCGATGTTGCGGATCATCGCACCGCTCGTCTGCAGCTGCGCCAGCCGGTCGCAATCAAGATCGGCGCACGGTGCCCGGGTCGGGAACGCCTTCTCCCACATGAGCTTCCGCTCGGCCAAGCCGGGGAAGGCGAACTCCACGACGAACCTCAGCCGCCGAAGGAACGCGGTGTCCAGCGTCGAACGCATGTTGGTCGCCAGGATCGCCAGCCCGCGGTGGGCTTCCATCCGCTGCAGCAAGTAGTCGACCTCGATGGTGGCGTACCGGTCGTGCGCGTCGCGGACCTCGCCGCGTTTGCCGAACAGCGACTCCGCCTCGTCGAAGAACAGGATCGCGCCCTCGGCCGCGTCGAACAGATTCCGCAGGTTCTTCTCGGTCTCCCCGATGTACTTGCTGACCACTGTGGACAGATCGATCCGGTACAGGTCCAGCGCCAGCCGGTTCGCCAGCACCGCGGCCGCCATCGTTTTGCCGGTTCCGCTCGGCCCGGTGAACAACACGCTCAAGCCGCGTCCGCGATCGCCGAAACCCCACGTTTCGTGCACGGTTGTGCGTTGGCCCACCTGGTCGGCGATCTCTCCGAGCAACCGACGGGACTGCTCCGGCAGCACGAGATCGTCCCAGCTCGCCGTCGATTCGAGCCGCTGCGCGCGTCCGTCCAGCCGCGGCCGGGTGCGGACGCGGCACTCCTGCCACACCTTCTCCGGATCGGCGCCCGCGACCGCCGCCACCGCCGCGATGCTCGGCAGGTCGAGCGCGAACTGCGCGGCCAGCACCTCGACCGCCGCCGGCTCGCTCCCGAGCGCTTCCCGCCACGCCAGCGCCCGTTCCGCCGGGGTCGGCGGGCTGACCTCGATCGACCGGCGACCCGGTTTGCCTTCCCGGACCGCCAGTACCGCCGGTCCGGCGATCCGGTCGAGAAACTCGCTGGCTCCGTCCGTCTCGTCGGCTTCGAGGTACAACGCCAGCGGCAGCAACGCGGCCTCACGCTGCCAAACCCGAGCCAGGAGGTCCGCCTCCACCGGCTGTGCGGGCAACGCGGCCGCCGGGAGCCGGTACGCGACGAGCCCAGCCAGCTCGGCAGCATGCGCGGTGACCTGTCGTTTAGCGGCTTCGTCGGCACCAGTGAGCTGCACCGGACCGGCGAGCGCCCACTGGCTCGCGACTTCCTCGGCAACTCGCTGCTGCGAAGCCGACAGCTCAACCAGCGGCAGCGGGGTGACCAGCGGGGCCAGCCGGTCGTCAAGACTGTTGAGCCCCTTCAGGTAGTTCACCGCACGCTCGGCGGCCCGCAGCGGCGCGGACACGACGCCCTGTCCGGAAAGTCCCTCGATGAGCTGCCAATACCGCAGGCCGCCTTGCGGGGACACGGCTTCCCACGCCGGATCGGGCAGCACGCGAAGGGCCAACCCGAACGTCGGATACGGCATGTGCGCGTTGCCGTGCGCCTCGGCGCAAAGCCCGGCAATCGACGGGTCCAACTCGGCCGCCGCGCACAGCAGCAAGGTGTCCTGCTCGAACCGGGACAGCCCGAGCCGCCTGGCCAGCACCGTCAGCGCGGGCGGCGGGTTCATCGCCTCGGCTTCCTCGACCGCGTCCGCCGGAACCGCTTCGCCGGGGTTGCGCAGCACCTCCCGCAGCCACTCCAGCGAAGCGGCGAGGAAGCGTCCGTTGGCCGTCTCCCAGGTCATGAGATCGTCACCGTCTGCGTGGCGTCGAACACCGGCTTCGGCCCGGTGCGGTCGACCAGCAGGCTGTCCACGCCGCCGATCCGGAGCCGCGCGAGATGGGTGCCCACCGGCGCGTCCGGGACGTCGAAGGTCAGGTCCGCGCCGGTCACCGGATCCTCCGGCAGCGCCGCGACCGCGCGCCGTTCCAGCACCGACCGGGACCCGAGCACCAGCAGCACCGGCTGCCCGGCCCGGACCGGCGGACGGCAGACGAGCCGGACCACCGCGCCGGTGCCGTGGCGGTGCACGGTCATCGGCATCCGGCTGGTGATCTCCGGCGCGACCGCCAGCGAAACCTCGTTCGTCGCCGTCGTCCCGGACACCAGCGCCACCGACCACAGGCCAGCCGGGAACGCGTGCGGCGGCGCCGTCAGCTCGAACCGGACCTCGGCCGCGCTGCCCGGCACGACCGGGAGCGACACCGGCGCGACCAGCAGCGGATGCGCCAACCGGACCTCGGTCGCCTGATCGAGATGCGCACCGCGCAGCACGACGCGTCCGCCAAGCTTGACCGACGCCTGTTCGTGCTCGCGCCCGTCGGCGCCGACCGCGACCGGTACTGCCGCGGTGAGCTGCGGAAACGGCGATTCGACACTGGCCGGCGCTTCCGGGCCCCGGTCCTGCGCGCCCCGGCGCAATACTGGCACCGGTGTACGCGGCGGACGGCGGCTGTCGATGAGCACCGGTCCGGCCTCGAAGGCGACGGTGAGCCGGTAGCTGGTCTGGAACGCCGACCACAGCGAGTAAATGTCCTTCTCCGCGAAGGACTGCCAGGTCAGCCGGATCAGCTCGGACTGCTCCGAGACATCGCTGTGCGACTGCACCAGCCGCAGCCGCTCACGGCTGAGGTGCGGGTGCTCGTGCAGCGTCCGCAGCGCGCCGCCGAGCATCCGGTGCGCGATCGTGTCCGCCCCGCCCGGCACGTACGCGGTGAGCAGGTAGTGCAGGACGAGCGGCAGCTGCGGATCGCCGTGCTCCCCGGGTCGCAGTCCCACGGGATCCTCGTTGCGCAGCGCTTCGTCGATGCCGATTTGGTAGAGGAACAGGTTCAGCTGCGGATCGCCGCTCGGTCCCGGCGTCTCGTGCGGCGGCCGCGCCTCGACCTTCGCGCCGCTCTCGACCTCGCGCGCGCCTTCGAGGACCAGCTGGACCAGCGCCTCGGTCACCGCCTCGATCGCGTTGGCGTCGCTCATCCCCGCTCCCGGAGGTAGTCGTCCAGGCTCAGCAACGGTTTCCGCTCCTGCCGCGGCTTCGGCGCCGGCCCCGGTGCCGGACGGGCGGTGACCTCGACCCGGCCGATGCTGATGTGCACGTCCGGTTCGGCCGGTGCGTTGTGCCGCCGGATCGGCAACGGCGGTGGTTGCGACGGCGGTATTCGTTCCGGCTGAGGACGCGCGACTGGGTGCGCGCGGACCGTTTCGACCACGCGTTCCAGCGCGGCCCGGGATGATTCCGGAGGCTCTGGGAAGGATTCCGGTTCTGCGGCGGGGACTGGCTGCGACACCGTCTCTCGCTCCGAATGTTCGGTGCGTACTTCGCGCTCCAGCAACGATTCCGTGCTCCGCTCCGAGTTGAAGACGGTCTCGCGGTCGGTATGCGTGCGAGACTCGACAACCGGCATCGGGACTTCGCGGACGCGTTCCACCGATTCCGTTCGCAGCACCGGAGATTCCTGAATCCGCTCGACTCGCTCCGGCAGTGACACTTCGCGGACGTGCTCGGTTTCCTTGGCCGCGCCCGGCTTCGGCGCCGTTTCGGTGAACGTGCCCATCGGCAGCTCAGGTTCCGCCCCCACCGGACTCGAGGGTTCGAACAATGTCGGCACGAGCGGCCGGATCGGCGGCGCGTCGATCCGGCCCAGCAACCGGTCCACGAAATCGTTCATGCCACAGTCCCCGCCAGCTCCAGATAACGTCGGCGCCGTCCCGGGCTCACCGCCAGCACTTCCGCCTCCGACCAGCCGTACGCGAGCGCCAACGCGTGCACGTCATACAGCAGCCGCCGTGCGCAGGCTTCCAGCTCCGTCCACAGGTAGGCCGCGATGTCGAACGGCGAAGCCCAGCGATGCCCGCACACCGCACAGTCCAGCTCGATCCGAACGTCGGCCTGCGGATCAGCCGCGGCGAGCGCGTCCGGCAACGCGGCGAGCGCTGCCTCCGACAGCTCGCCAGCCACACACCGTTCGAGCAACTCCTGTCTACTGTGGACTTCCAGCAGATCCCGGCTCGTCACCGCGCGGAACTCGCACCCGGCAACCACCGTCGGAGCGTCCACTCGCGACGGACGCAGCTCCCGGCTCGACAGTTCCAGCTCAAGCTCCTCGCCGCACGAAGGACAATTCACCAGGCACGGAAACGCGGTCCCGAAGCACCGTTCCCGCAGGGCCAGCAGGAACTCGTCCCGCCGGCCCACCGCGAGATCGCCGACCTCGGCCGGTTCCGCGCCGCCGGCGACGGCCAGCGCGAGCGCCCGCCGCACCGCGCTCAGCCCGGCCGCCGCCTCCCAGACGTCCAGGAGGCTCGCTTCGGTGAACGCGGCCATCACGCCGGATCTTCGAACGACGTCTCCTGCGGCTCCGCGACCTCCTCGGCGACCCACCCCTCGTTCTCGACCTTGATGTGCTGCACGGCGACCGCGTTGGCGTTGGCGTCCAAATCGGACACCGGCTGCCATTCCGAGACCCAGCAGTTGAAGACCTGATAGGACAGCACTTTCTGGCCGCCCTCGTCGAACACGTCGACGATGAGGTCGCGGCGGAAGTCCTTGAGCGAGGTCTCCAGCCCCTGCCCGGAGTTGGCGAAACTCCACACGCGGTTCGCCCACTGCGCGAACACCTTGTCCGCGGTCACGCCGCGTTCGAGGGTGATCGCGTCGTATTCGGTGCGCCCGGGCAGTTTCGCGCTGGTCGCCGGATCGCCGCCGGACCGGTGCTTGATCACCTCGGTGCTGCGCTTGAACCCGGTGATCTTGCTGACCCCGAGCAGGTAGTCGCCGCCGCTGAACTTCACCCGGAACCGGAAGTTCTTGTACGGGTCGCGCCGCTTCGTCTTGCTGTCGGACATGGCGTCTGCCTCCTGCTACACCTGGATCTGACCGGCGAGCTGCTGGATGTGGACGAGCACGAACTCGGCGGGCTTGAGCGGGGCGAACCCGACCAGGATGTTGACGATGCCCCGGTCGATGTCGTTCTGCGGATTGTTCGTCGCGTCGCATTTCACGAGATACGCGTCCTTCGGCGTGCGGCCTTGGAACGCGCCCTGCCGGAACAGCGTGTTCATGAACGCGCCGACGTTCAGCCGGATCGACGACCACAGCGGCTCGTCGTTCGGCTCGAAGACCACCCATTGCGTACCGCGGAAGAGGCTTTCCTCGATGAACAGCGCCAACCGCCGCACCGGCAGGTACTTCCATTGATTCGCGAGCACGTCCGCGCCGCGTTGAGTGCGTGCGCCCCAGATGACGTTCCCGGCCGAAGGCAGGCCGCGCAGGCAGTTGACGCCGAGCGGGTTGAGGACGCCGTTCTGCAGATCAGTCAACGGGACCGTGAGGGCGCTGATCCCGCTCAGCGTCGCCTCGGTGCCCGCCGGCGCCTTCCAGACGCCCCGCTGGACGTCCGTGCGCGCCCAGGTCCCGGCAATCATCCCGCACGGCGGGAACTCGCGAACGAAGTTCTCCTGCTGCGGATCGGGCAGTTTCACCCGCGGGAAGTACAGTGCCGCGTTACTGCCCTTTTCGTTGTTCAGCACGAAATCGGGGTCCTTCACCGCCGTGGTGACCGCGTTCGTCGTCGTCCAGCCCGGATCCGCGTCCACGATCAGCATCGCCCGGCGGCTGATGCACAGGTCGAGGGCCGGGCCGAGGATCTGCGCGGGCCCGCCGATCAGCCCCGGAGGACCAGGCAGGCACAGCATGTTGAAGATGTCGGTCTTGAGCAAGGCGTAGATGCCGCTCTGCTGGCCGGGGTCGCCGAGGAAGTCCTGGGATCTCGGCGTCGGTCCGTCGTCGCCCTTGTCCGCCGCCGTGTACCAGACGTCTTTCTTGGTGGTGTCCAGGAACGGATCCGCGCCTTCCCCGAGGCCAGTGGAATCGTGCGCGGTCGGCCGCTTCTCGGTGCTGTCGGCCGAGCCGATCAACGACGAGGACGCGATGACGTTCTTCAGCGCGCGCGGGGAATTCTGATCGATGCTGACGTTGAGGTACTGCTCGGTGACCCTGCTGCCTTGATCGCGGACAGTCAGGTTGTACAGCTGTTCGGCGTCGTCCTTGGCCGTGTGGTAGTCGACCCGCGCCAGCAGCGTTCCGTTGGCCCACTTGCCTTCTCCGCGCGCGTGCAGAATCGGCCCGTCCGGCAACGCGATCGTCGCGGCGAGCGCCTTCTCCGGCGGTTTGGATTCGTCGCCCTCCGGCTGGGCGCCCGACGTCTTCGACGGCGGCGCGGTGCCGGTCACCCGCACGATTTCGGCTTCGCTGCCGCCGTTCTGGTAGAACTGCCAGACCGCGTAACCGAGGTCGCTCGCCGGGTCGAGACCGCCGAATTGCTGTTCGTAATCCTCCCAGCTCGTGATGTGCACCGCCACGTTCGTCACGCCGCGCGGTGCGGTGCCGACAAAAGCCGCGACCGAGGTGGGCACCCCGGTGATGGTCCGAACCGCACTGGGCAGCTCGTCGATGTAAACACCCGGAAAGGTGGGCGTGATGGGCATGGCCGTCTCCCTCCGCGGCTTTCTCGGCCGTGGTCGTGAGCGTGCACTGGTTCCGTCACCGCGGCGTCACGTCGCTGTCCGGCGCACCGATCCGGCTCAGCCAGCGGTCCACCGACGCGAGAACCTGCTCGCGGGTCGTGAGCACCTCCGACGTCGTCGCGTCGGTGCGCACGTCCGCGGTCGTCGTGATGCGGACCCGCAGCTGTCCTTCGGACGTGCACCACGCCCGAAGGACGTGCAGCGCGATTCGCTCCGGGTCCGCACCTGCCATGCGGTGCAGTACAACGGTTCCCCGTCACCGCACCGTCACCTGGCTCAGGCGAGCAAAGCCCGTACTCCCGGGCTGGGCCGCACGCCGAGTTCGTCGTGCAGCAGTTCCGCCAAAGCGCGATAAGCCCGCACCGCTTCGCCGCGATTCCCTTCGAGAAGGTGCACGCGGATCAGGCAGCGGTGCGCGCTTTCGCGCAGCGGTTCGGCATCGACCGCGGTCAGCGCGGCGTCGATCGCCTCGGAGAACCGGCCCGCCTCGCCGAGCCGTTCGGCCAGGCATTCCAGCGCGTGCAAGCGAAGCTGCCGCCACCGCTCGCGGAAAACGAAAAGCCAGTCGTCGTACCAATCCGGCAGCAGATCGGTCGACAGCAAACCGATCACCGCTTCGCTGTCGCCGGGAAGCTCCCCGCCGGCGGACGCGAGCGAACGCGCCAGACTTGACGCGGCCTGCACGTCGACGGCCGCGGTATCCGACAGCGACAACCGCTCAGCCGTCGCCCGCACCAAATCCCGGTGCACCCGGCCGATCCGCCACAGCGTGGTGCGAAGACTCGCCGCCCCGTGTTCCTCCGACGAGTCCGCCCACAACGCGTGCGCGACTTCGGCCCGCCGCACGGGCCGGTCGCGCAACGCCAGATAAGTCACCAACCGTTGCGCCGCACGGGAAAGCGGCCGCGCGTCGGCCGCGCCGTCCACCGCGAAAGCCGGCAGCGTCTGCACGACAAGCACCGACGCCGTTCCCGTTACCTCTCCCGATTCGTACGTTTCAGTCCGCGAACCGACCATCGAACCGACACCCCCCTCGATCCTCGCCCTCCGATGATCGTGACCAGCCCTCCGCCGCGCCATCCGTGCTACCACGTAACTTCGCTCACGGACGCTGCCCTGCCGGTGCGAACGACCCTTCCGGACCGGCCCCGGCCAGCAGCCGCTGATCCCGCATGAAGGCAAGGAACTGGAGATACGTGCGCTCGGTGAACGCGTTCGCCGGCCAGATCTCGTCACCCGGCCGCAGCGGGCCGCCAGCCATTCGGCGGTACCGCGCGTTGATGGCCTCGGAAACCCGAATGAAGACTCCGACGTCCCCGATCGACGCGATCCGCCGCGACACCGGCACTCCCTGAGCTTCCCCGGCGAGAAAGCGGTCGAGGGTCGTGCTGGTGATGACCCGCGCCAGATACCCGCCGAACTCGCGCCACGCCTGTTGTTCCGCCGGCGTGTACCCGGTGAGATTCCAGTTGGCCGGGTCGAGAATGCCGAGCACGCTGCCGAACATCTGCGCCACCACGCTGGTGATGCCCTGTCCGATCAGGCTCGCGGTCTGTGCGCCGGACGCCAGCCCAGTCGCGACCCGTTGCGTCCACGCTGCGATCGCGGGCGCGACAGTGTCCGCCACGCTCACGCCGTAACTGCCCGACGCTCGCGCACCCGCCTCGGCCCCGAGGCTGAACGCCGCGGCCACCCAGCCTTCCTCCCCCGAGAAAAGCCCGGTGCTGACCGAAAAGCCGACTCCGGCGAGCAGTTTCACCGCGACGTTGACGCTCCCGCCCGCGTACGCCCCGGACACATTCCCCGCCTGGCCGGCCGGACCGAGCCGGAGCGCCACGACGATCGCTTCGCTGCCGCCCGCGGTCACACCGACCCCGAGTTCGCCGTAGCCGATGACGTCAGTGGTCGCCTCGCCGGACTCGAGATTGACGAACACCATCGTGTCCTGCCCGGCACCCGCCCCGACCACCGCGCCGGCATTGCCGGACGCCCGCATCCCGATCGCGGCCCCGGTGATCGCCCAGCCCAGCAACCTCAGCGGGGCCGACAACACCGAGACGGCGGCTCGCGCGGCTCCGAACACCCGGTTGCCGCGGAGATTCGCGAGCACCACCCGGCTGTCCGGCTCGGCCTGCCGGGCGAGACCGGGCGCGCTGGCCCCGGACACCTGGACCGGCCCGCCGCCGACGACCGCGTCCGCCGCCAGATCCGCCGACCGTTCCAGCGCATGCCCCGCCGCCGGTCCACCACCCCGCCGCTGCTGGACGACGTGCGCCAGCTCGTGCGCGAGAGACCGCCTGCCCGAGGCCGTCTCCGGCCGGTATTCCCCGATGCCGAAGACGACGCGCTCGCCCACCGTGTACGCCTTCGCGCCCAGCCAGGCCGCCGATTCGGCCGCCGTCCGGTCCGAATACACCCGTACCTGGCTGAAGTCCTGGCCGAAACGCTGCTCCATGAAGTGCCGGATGTCCGGTTCGAGAGGTTTCCCGCCTGCCGCCGCAGGTTCGGCCTGCACTGGCGCGGGGACCCGGACGTGCTGCCCCATCGAGGACCCCTCCCGATCACTGGACCACCAGGGCAGTGTGATCGGATTCCGTCACCACGACGTCACCGCGTCGGCTTCTCGCCGCACGCACGGGCCGATTCGGCATATTCCACTTGGGGCTACTGCCCGCGATCTCGCACCCACTGTGCCAGCCGGACCCGGGATTTGAGCCCGAGCTTGCGATAGACGTTGCGCAGATGCGTCTCGACCGTCCGCTCGCTGAGGAACAGCGCCGACGCGATGTCCGCGTTCGACAGCCCCTCCCCGACGAGCACGGCGATCTCCGACTCCCGCCGGGTGAGCGGTCCGGACCGCTGCGTCGGCACCGAATGCTCCTGCTTCACGATCCGCTCCGGCCACGGCGTGCTCCCCGCCGCGGTGAACGCCGCTGCCGCCGAGGACGTCACCACGTCCGCCTCCGGCGGGTCCAGCAGTTCCGCCAGCTCCAGTTCCGCTTGCGCGGCAAGAAGATTCATCCCGAACCCGCGCAGTACGGTCGCCGAACCACGCAGCCGCTCGACCGCCTCCGTCGCCTTCCCCCGGGCAGCGTCGGCGAAGCCCTGCTGCCGGTCGGCGAGCGCGTGCAGCACCGGCGCGTTGGTGCCCGCCTCGCGGAGCAGGCCAGCCACCCGATCGGCTTCGGTCAGATCTCCTCGCTGCACCGCGGCGTATCCGGCGAAGGAGACTCGAAGACAGTTCAGCTGCGTGTCGCCGAACGGCAGCGTGTCGGTCAGCGGCGGAGCCTGCGCCGCTACCCCGCGCCGCACCGCCAACGCCGTCGCCGCGAGATCGAACGCGTCGAGCATGTCGATCTGCGAGGGGTCGTAATGCCGCCGCGCGTCGGCCAGATCGGCTGCCGCCTCGTCGAGGTGACCGCGTTCGGCGCGGACGAACGCCCGTCCGGCGAGGGTGCGCCCCACGAGCCGGTCCTGCCCGACCCGGCGCGCCTCGGCGACCGCACTGTCCATTTCAGACAGTGCGGTGCGCAGGTCGCCGGCGAAGTACCGCGTGGTGGCGAGCATCGTCTGCAGGTAGCACGTGGCGGACGGAAGCCACTGCCGGACCGCGGGGGTCGTGCTGACATCGGCGACCCGGATCGCCGTGACGAGGTCACCGCGAAGCGTCGACAGCCCGTTGAGCATCATCCGCGGCGCGAACGCGAGCCGCGGCCCCTCGTCGCCGCAACGCAACGCGAGCTCCAGCGCACTGCGCAATTCCACGACCGCCGTTTCGACGTCGCCCTTGAGCGCCGCCAGCGCACCGGCCCCGAGATGCGCTACCGAATGCGCGCCCGGAGTGTCGCTTGTGGACGGAAGCGCGACGAGTTCCTGGGAAATCACCGCCAGTTCCGGAAAATCGCCGTGCCGCAACGCGATGATCCAATGGACCAGCAACCGGGTCGGCGGATCGGTGTCCGGACGGCGCCCGCTGGCCCTGGCCAGCCCGACCGCCGCCGGAAGGTTCCCTCGCTCGACTTCGAGCAGCGCCTGCAAATGCCGCCACGCCCGCCGACGCTCGGTGTCCTGCCCCCGCCGCTCGCTGAGCGCGACCGCGTCCTGCAACAGTTCAGCGGCCTCGTCCAACCGGCCCCGTCCCTGCTGCAACCGCGCCAGGTCAACGAGCAGCGCCGGTACCGCGTCCGGCCGCTCCTCCCGCGCGCGCCGCAGCGCAGCGGAGAGATACTCGGCAGCCTCGTCCAGATCCCCGACAGTCAGTGCTCGGGCCCCCGCCGCGCTGAACGCCTCGATCGCGCGGTCCACCGGAACGCTGTCGCCACCGGCCGCGTAGTGCGGCGCGGCCGCGACCGTACGGTCCGCGCGGTGCAGCGCCGCCCCGATCGCCGCGTGCAGCGCCCGTCGCTCGGCGAGCAGGAGTTCGTGATAAACCGCCTCGGCGTAAAGAGGATGCGCCACCTGGTAGTGCGGCTCGACCTCCGACTGCTGCTCGACGACCAGCCGGCGGCCGACCAGGCGGCGCAACGTCGCGTGCAGTTCGGGCAGGTCCATCCCGGAAACGTCGGCGAGCACCTCCGGACGCCCGTGCGTCCCGGCGACCGCGACCACCTCCAGCAGCCGCCGGTCCACCTCGCCGAGCCGGCCGATCTGCTCCCGCACGACGTCCCGGATCACCTCGGGCAACGGCCCGCACATCCGGCTCGCGGCGAGATGCCGGGTCAACGCGACGACGAACAACGCGACCCCGGAAGCCCGGGACGTCACCGCACGCAGCAACGCGAGCGGCGGCGGGGTGCCCAGGACGTGCCGCACGAGATCGCGCACCGCCTGGTCGGTCAGCGGGGCGAGTTCGAGCAGCCGCCCCGCCGGATGCCGCCGGGCCGCCTCCGCCATCGCGTCGAGCGCCTCGTTGTCCACGCCGGAACGGAAACACCCGATCACGAGCAGCGGCAGTTCCTCCGCGTTGCGCCCCAGATAGTGCAGCAGTTCGATGGTCCCCCGGTCAGCACAATGGAGCTCGTCGACCACGAGCAGCACCGGACCGCGGACCGTGAGCTGACGGGTCGCCGCGAGCACCGCTTCGCACATCCGGGTGCGCTGCAGTCCCGGATCCCCGGCTTCCGGCGAAACCGGACGCAGATCGGGGAACAATGCGCCGAGATTACCGGGCTCCGGAGAAAATCCGGCGGATTCACTCAGATGGCCGCGGAAAGCCTGGACGATCGGCGCGTACGAAAGGCCGGACAACAACGGGTCCGCCCGCCCCTCCACAATCGCGAACCCCTTGGCCCGAGCCGCCCCGATCGCCTCGGCGGCCAGCCGGGACTTGCCGATCCCCGGCTGCCCGCGCACGAGAACGGCGCCCCCGCGCCCGGCCCCCGCGGCGGCGATCGCCCCTGCCAGCACAGCGAATTCGGCGTCCCGGCCGATCAGCGGAACGCCCGGTTCGGATCCCCGATACGAGCCGACCCGGCCTCTTCCAGGCGGGTCCGCACTCCCGGCCGGTGCTGCGTCCATTCGCCAGCCTCCCCGAACAAGTGCCCACGAAACCATACCGCCCGTGCGCGAGGACACGAGCGAATTTCTCGCAGGGGGAAAATGGCGAGCAGAATCCGGCCGCTGACCTGCGGGCGACGCATCCGCCCCGCCCGCGCCAGACCTGCGCGGCACAGCTGAGGACAATTTTCCGGAGGTGAACAAAGGGGCGAATGGGGCTGGGGAGCAGTTTCGCGCGCCGAGCCACAACTGCGTCCGGTTCGCAGTGGCGGCGTGCTGAGCCGGGACGGATCGACGACTCGTACGCTGGCCGGTCGCCCCTCCTCGTGCACTTCGGCGGTGTTCACTGCGCGGTGGATCGATTGACGCATATTCCAGAATTCCGGCGCTCGCCGACCACGCAGCCGGGTGACGAACCTATCCGCGTGCGCACCAACCCGGCCCGCCGCAGACCACACTCCGGCGCACACCAACTTGCCGCGGCACTACAGCGCACGCCCCGGCGCACCACAGTTCGCCGCCACATCGCCGACAGCCGCACACCGCACCTCGGTACGCGCCGCCCCACCGCAGCCCGCCAACGCTCGTCCCGGCACACCCAGCGCGCACCAACCGGCCACCACGCCGAGCCAGCCACACACCGCACCCCGGCACGCGCGGACCCGCTGACGCACCGCTCACTCCGGCGCACCCAACGCACGCTAACGGGGCCCCGCGTCCGGGCGCACGTCCCGCCAAGCCGCAAGCCCGCCCCGCGCCGCGAGGCCACCGCCAGCAGCACTCCCGAGCAACCCGGGCAAGGAGGCGTCCGCACCCGGACGCCCCCCTCCCGGTCACTTCCGGTCACTCCACCAGCAGATCCTCGATCATGATCGGAATGCTCCGCACCCGGATCCCGGTCGCGTTGCACACCGCGTTCGCCACCGCGGCCGCCATGCCCACCGCGCCGATCTCGCCGACTCCGCGGGCGCCGACCGCGTTGTGCAGGGTGTCCGGGTACTCGACGAACTGGACGTCGATCTCCGGGATGTCCGCGTTGACCGGCAGCAGGTAGCTCGCGAAGTCCGCGTTCGCGGGGCGTCCGCTCGGCTCCACTTCCAGACCCTCGTGCAGGGCCGCGGACACGCCCCAGATCATGCCGCCGGACAGCTGGCTCCGCGCCTGCGTCGGGTTGATGATCCGGCCGCCGTCGAAGACCCCCAGCATCCTCGACACCCGCACCTCGCGGGTCAGCCGGTGCACCCGGACCTCGCAGAACTGCGCGCCGAACGAGCTGAACGAATGCTTCGTCATCTCCTCGCCCGGCGCCGAGGATCCCTTGGCGGACAAGGATTCCCGGCCGATCGCGCGCAGCAGTTCGCCGAACGGCATGGTGCCGCGGTTGCCGTGCAGCAGCCCTTCCGCGTACGTGACGACCTCGCCCTCGAACGGCGCGCCCGGCTCGGCGGCGAGCGCCACCAGTTCGTCGAGCAATTCGGTGGCCGCGAGCATGATCGCGGTGCCGGTGCTCGCCGTCGCGGTCGAACCGCCGGACATGCCGCCCGGCGCGAACCGGGAGTCGCCCAGGTGCGGGGTGACGCGTTCCGGGTCGATGTCGAGGGATTCGGCCCCGATCGTGGCCAGCACGGTGAGCAGCCCGGTGCCCGGGTCCGCGCCGCCGGTGGACACGTCCGCGGTCCCGTCCGCGTTGAGCTTGATCTCGACCGTCGCCGGGAAACGCAGCCCCGGGAACATCGCGGTCGCCGTGCCCATGCCGACGAGCCAGTCGCCGTCGACGTGCCCGCGCGGCGACCGGTTCGCCCAGCCGAACCGCTGCGCGCCGACCTCGTAGCACTCGTCGAGGTGCTTGCTCGACCACTGCAGGTCGACGCCGGGAGGCGCGAGCGAACTGTTGCGCTTCCGCAGTTCGATCGGATCCATGTCCAAAGCGATCGCGAGTTCGTCGATGGCGCTCTCGAGCGCGAACGACCCCGATGCCTCCCCCGGCGCGCGCATGAACGTGCCCGGCGGGATGTGCAGCGGCACCATTTTCTGGCTGATCGACAAGTTCTGCGTCGCATACCACTCGCGCGAGGTGCCGTGCGACGTCGGCTCCACAAAGGACCGGCTCATCGACGTGGCCGACCAGGAGTCGTGCTGCACCGCGATCAGCGTGCCGTCGCGGTCCGCGCCCAGCGCGATCTTCTGCACGGTGGCCGGCCGGTTCGCCGTCGCCGTGAACACCTGCTCGCGGGTGAGCGCGCACTTCACCGGACGGTCGAGGGCCTTGGCGGCGGCCGCGGCCAGCATCGCCGGAGCCGAGGTGCCCGCCTTGCCGCCGAACGCCCCGCCCACATACGGGTTCACCGCGTGCACGGCCGACGGCTCGACACCCAGCACCCCGGCCATTTCCATGGCCTGCAGGTAACTGGCCTGGTTTCCGCTGTACAGCGTGAGTTCGCCGCCGTCCCACTTCGCGACCGCGGAGTGCGGTTCCATCGCCGCGTGGTTCTGCGTCGCGGTGCGGTAGGTCTCCGAAACGACGACGGGACTCTGCGCCAACGCGTCCGCAATGGACTCGACGCCGTCCGCGAGCACCTCGATCGACGGCGCGCTGCCCCGGCTTTCCGGCGCGTCCTCCGCCGTCGCGAGTCCGTCCTCCATCGACGTCAGCGCGGGCTTTTCCTGGTAGGACACCTGGATCAGTCCCGCCGCGTCCCGCGCCTGTTCGAACGTCTCCGCGACGACCAGCCCGATCGGCTGCCCGTAGAACACCACGTCCCGGTCGTGCAGCGGCAGCCACACGTCGCCCATCAGCTGGGACTTGAACGGGTGCAGTTCGAGCGGGTCGAACGGGCTGTAGACGTGCACGACCCCGGGCGCGCTCTTCGCCGCGGTCACGTCCATCGCGGTGATCTCGCCGTGCGCGATCGTGCTGAGCAGAATGTACCCGTACAGCATGCCGGGGAACGTGCGGTCCAGCGCGTAATCGGCCTGGCCGGTCACTTTCCGCGGAGCGTCCAGCCGCGCGTTCATGCCCGGCTCCCTTCGGTCAGTTCAAGCAGCGCGCGGACGATCGTCCGCTTCAGCAGCGAAGGTTTGAACACGTTGCCGGACAACGGCTTCGCGCCCTCGACGGCCACCGCGGCGGCAGCGGCGAAGGCCTCTTCGGTCAGCTCCGCGCCGCGCAGCGCCTCCTCCACGGCGGGCAGCCGCCACGGCACCGTCCCGACTCCGCCCGCCGCCACGCGAGCGTCGGCGATCTTCCCGTCGCGCACGTCGAGCGCGACCGCCGCCGAGCACAGCGCGAACTCGTACGACTGCCGGTCGCGGACCTTGACGTACGTCGAGTTCTCCGCCCAGTCGAGCCGCGGCACGCGCACCTCGGTGATCAGCTCGCCGGGACGCAGGTCGTGCTCGATTTCCGGGGTGTCGCCCGGCAGCCGGTAGAAGTCCCTCAGCGCGACCGTGCGGGTGCCCTCGGCTCCGGCCAGGACGACCTCCGCGTCGAGCGCGACCAGCGCGACCGCGACGTCGCTGGCGTGCGTGGCCACGCAGGAATCGCTGGTGCCGAGGATCGCGTGCATCCGGTTGACGCCGGAAATCGCCGAACATCCGCTGCCCGGCGAACGCCGGTTGCACGGCATCGCGACGTCGCGGAAGTACGAGCAACGCGTGCGCTGCATGAGATTTCCGCCGATGCTGGCCATGTTCCGCAGCTGCTGCGACGCGCTGAGCAGCAACGCGCGCGAGATCGCCGGGTACACGCCGGGATGCGCGGCGATGTCCCCCATCCGCTCCAGCGCGCCGAAGCGCAGCCCGTCCGCGGTGTCGATGCCCCGCAGCGGCAGGTCGTTGATGTCCAGCACGTGCTGCGGCGTGAGGACGTCGAGCTTCATCAGGTCGACGAGGGTGGTGCCGCCGGCGAGGTAGGTGCCCGCGCTGCCCAGCGCGTCCTCGACCGTGGCGGGCGCGGTCAGCTCAAACGGTCGCATCGGCCTGCCTCGCCTGCTCCACGGCGCGCACGATGTTCGGGTACGCCGAACACCGGCACAGATTGCCGGACATGAACTCGCGGACGTCGGACACGTCGTCGCGCACCGCGGCGACCGCCGACATCACCTGGCCGGACGTGCAGAACCCGCACTGCAGCGCGTCCTGGTCCACGAACGCCTGCTGCACCGGGTGCAGTTCGTCCTCAGTGGACAGTCCTTCGACGGTGGTGACGGGACCGCGCACGGCGGCCGCGAGCGTGAGGCACGACAGCACCGGCTTGCCGTCGACGTGCACGGTGCAGGCACCGCACTGACCGCGGTCGCAGCCCTTCTTCGGGCCGGTGATGCCGAGCCGCTCGCGCAGCGCGTCCAGGAGGGTCACTCCCGGTTCGACGCCGAGCTGCTCGGTTCTTCCATTGACTTCAAGGGAAATGTCCACAGTAGGGTTCGCTTTCCCGCAGCCCGTCCGCGGCGGACGTCCTGCGGCGTGATGGTGGTGGTGACGGCCCTTCGGGAACACGAGCCGCCGGGGTAAACCGGATATTCATCCGCTTGGCTCGCTTTGAACGAGGCTAGCGGATTAGAATCCGGTACGCAACGAAGTGGAGCTACTCCAGGTGGTGCTGGAGTAGCTCCAGGCCAGGCAGGCGAAGCAACGCGGGAGGCGCGATGCCGGTGAGCCCGCGGCGGGCGGACACCCGGCGCAACCACGAACGGATCCTGGCGGTCGCGGCGGAAACCGTGAGCCGCGCGGGAGAAGTGTCGTTCAACGCGGTCGCCAAGGAAGCGGGCGTCGGCGTCGGCACGGTGTACCGGCATTTCCCCACGCCGGAGTCGCTGGTGCTGGCCGTCTACGAGCGCGAGGTGAACCAGCTCGTCGAAATCGTGCCCGAATTGCTCGCCCAGCATTCCCCCGATCAGGCGTTGCGTGTCTGGATCGTGGACCACCTGGCGCACTACATGATGACGAAACGCGGGCTGGCCAACGCGTTGCGCGCGTCGCAGAGCGAACTGCCGACGCAGGCGTACGCGCGGATGCTCGCCGCGCTGGACACCCTGCGCAAGGCGAACGCGGAAGCGGGCACGATCCGCCCGGACCTGAAAACGGAAACGCTGATGCGCGGCCTGGGCGGGCTGTTTTTCCTTACCCCGGAAGGGGATTGGAAGGCGGAGACGGAGGGAGTGGTGGACCTGGTGTGGCACGGGATGCGGCTGGAGTGACCGGTTTTCCCGCTGCGGCAAGGGGTTTCGACGATGGTCCGCGCGCTGGCATTCGGATAGGCCGCGTGCCGGAACTCTTGCTCGCCGCCACGCCGACGGAGAGCGTCGAGCCGACCGGAACGCCGCTGACTCCGAGCGCGCTCGAATCCGGCCAGCACGACGCCGGGACCGCGGCGACAGCGGCTCCGCGAACGCGCAGTCACTCCGAAGTGGACAGCACCTTCAGATCGATCCCCGCCCGCTCGAAATGCCCCCTCGGATCCGGCACCAGCTTGCGCTTCTCCAGATCCATCAGCCCCAGCGTGCACTTGATCTCGGCGGACAGCGTTCCGTCCAGCTTGAGGATGCGCGAAGTCATCCAGAACACCTTGCCGTCGCCGAACGAGGCGTCGCAGGTCACGTCCACCACATCGCCGGCGCGCAGCTCTCGCCGGTAGACGATGTTCGACTCCAGCAGCACCGGCGCGAGGCGCGCTTCGTGCAGGGAGTTGCCGCCGGCTGCTTCGAAGACTTCCAGCCGCGAAACCTCGCCGTACGAGTGGTACACGGCGTGGTTCAGGTGGCCCAGCGTGTCGAGTTCGTAGTGGCGCACCTTGATCCGGGTGCGGAACGGTTCGCGGTCGGTCACGACGTCCAGGCTAGTTGTCGTAGAAGAGTTCCTCGACCACGGCGTGCGCGTGCCTCGTCACACGGCGATAGGCGTCGAGGAACTCGCCGGGGTCGTCGTCCACCGAGTAGCCGAACACGCGCGCCACCGCGGCCAGGTCGCGGCCGGAGCCAGGGACCTCGTCCGCTGCTTTGCCGCGCACCAGCATCGTCGCGTTCCGCACGCGCGTGGCCAGCAGCCAGGCCTCGCGCAACGAGTCCACCGATTCGGCCGGGGCCAGGCCCGCGTCGGCCAAGGCGGTCAGCGCGTCGAGGGTCGACGTCGTCCGCAGGCCGGGCACCTCGTGCGCGTGCTGGAGCTGCAGGAGCTGGACGGTCCACTCGACGTCGGCGAGACCGCCGCGGCCGAGTTTCGTGTGCCGGGTCGGGTCGGCTCCGCGCGGGAGCCGTTCGGTCTCGACCCGGGCCTTGATCCGCCGGATCTCGCGCGCGTCCGTCGGGTCGAGCCCGCCCTCCGGGTAGCGCAGCGGGTCGATCATCTCGATGAACCGCTGGCCGAGCTCGTCGTCCCCGGCGACGAACCGGGCCCGCAGCAACGCCTGCGATTCCCACACCTCGCCCCAGCGCTGGTAGTACGCCCGGTACGACTCCAGCGTCCGCACGAGCGGCCCGCTGCGTCCTTCCGGCCGGAGATCGGCGTCGACGATCAGCGCCGGGTCGGCGCTCGGCGCGCCGAGGATCTTCCGCACGGTCTCCGCGACCGACGACGCGAACCGCAGCGCTTCGGCGTCCGGAACCCCTTCGGCCGGTTCGCAGACGAATAGCACGTCGGCGTCCGAGCCGTAGCCCAGTTCCGCCCCGCCGAGCCGGCCCATGCCGATGACCGCGATCGTCGCCGGGGTGCGCCCCAGCTCGGCCTGCCGTTGCCGGTACGCCGCTGACAGCGCGCCCTGCAACACTGCCACCCACACGCTCGACAGCGCTTCGCAGACCGACGGAACATCCAGCAGTCCCAACAAATCCGCACACGCGACGCGAAGCAGCTCATGCCGACGCAGCGACCGCGCAGCAGTGACGGCAGCGCTCAACCCCGGCTGACGACGTACGGCGGCCCGAAGCGACGTCGCCACTTCGGCCGGCGTACGTCCGGTGAGCCGAGCTGGATCTCCCAGCAGTTGAAGCACTTCCGGCGCACGGACAAGCAGGTCCGGAACCAGGTTCGACGTGCCGAGCAGGAACGCGAGCCGTTCGACCACAGTGCCCTCGTCACGCAGCACCCGCAGATACCACGGCGTGTCCTGAAGCGCCTCGGACACCTTGCGATACGAGAGCAGCCCGCCGTCCGGATCCGGCGTATCGGCCAGGCAATCGAGCAACACCGGAAGCAGCGCCTGCTGAATCGCCGCGCGCCGCGATACCCCGGCGGTCAGTGCCTTGATGTGCTGCAGCGCCCCCTCCGGCGCGGCGTACCCGAGCGCGGCGAGCCGGCTGGCGGCCTGCTTCGTGGTGAGCCGCAAGGCTTCCGTCGGGACATTCGCCACCGACTGCAGCAGCGGACGGTAGAAGACCTTCTCGTGCAGCCGCCGGATCCCCTGCGCGTGGCGGCGAAACTCGGCGAGTAGCGCCTCGCCCTGGCTGCGCCCGCGAACCGCGCGAATTCCGCAGGCGCGGGCGAGAATCCGCAGCTCATCGGTGTCCGACGCGGCGGGGAACAGGTGCGTCCGCCGCAACCGGCGCAACTGCAGCCGGTGCTCGACAGTGCGCAGGAACTCGTACGACGAACTCATCTCCGCCGCGTCCGCGCGGCCGACGTACCCGCCGTCGCCGAGCGCGGCCAAAGCCTCCAAAGTGGACGGCGAACGCAGCGCGGGATCCACCCGGCCGTGCACGAGTTGCAGCAGCTGCACGGCGAACTCGACGTCCCGCAGCCCGCCCCGGCCCAGCTTCAGCTCGCGTTCGAGATGCTCCGACGCGACGTGTTCCTCCACCCGCCGGCGCATCTGCTGGACCTCGGTCACGAAGTTCTCGCGGTCCGCGGCCGACCACACCATCGGCGCGACCATCTCGGCGTACTGGCGACCCAACTCGGCGTCGCCCGCCACCGGACGCGCCTTCAGCAACGCCTGGAACTCCCAGGTCTTCGCCCACTTCTGGTAGTAGGCGGTGTGTCCTTCGAGCGTCCGCACCAGCGCGCCGCTCTTGCCTTCCGGCCGCAGCGCCGCGTCGACCTCGAAGCACGCGTTGCCGACCAGCCGCATCATCGTGCTGGCCAGCCGGGTCGCGACGCCGAGGTCGCCGGCCCCGACGAAGATGACGTCGACGTCGCTCACGTAGTTCAGCTCGCGGCCGCCGGTCTTGCCCATCGCGATCACCGCGAGGGTGCCTTCGGCGGACGCGCCGACCTCCTGCTCCGCGACCACGAGCCCGGCCTGCAGCGCGGCCTCGGCGAGCGTCGTCAGTTCGCTGGCCACATCCCGGAACTGCGGGTGCTCCAACCCGGGCTCGACGAGGTGGCCGAGGTCCGCGGCGGCGATCCCGAGCAGCAGCCCGCGGTAGCCGGCCCGCAGCGCCTGTTC
This sequence comes from Amycolatopsis sp. AA4, assembly GCF_002796545.1. Taxonomy (GTDB): domain Bacteria; phylum Actinomycetota; class Actinomycetes; order Mycobacteriales; family Pseudonocardiaceae; genus Amycolatopsis. The sequence continues at coordinate 919,759 of NZ_CP024894.1, read as the reverse complement.
GGCAGCGGTCCCGGTGAGGTACGTCCCGTCGTCCTGCCGGACGCGCTCGAGCAGGCGTTCCGCGAACTTCGCCGGGTCCGTGCAGCGGTTGTCCGCGAGACAGCGCCACTCGCCTGGATTCGCGACGAGGAAGTCCGCCAACGCGGTGGAGGTGCCGAGCACGCCCAGGAGCCGACCGCGGAAGGTGCGGTTCTCGCGAAGCGTGCTGTCCAGGTCTGGCCAACCGGGTTCGTCGGCTTCGCGGATGCGGTCGAGCCCGGCCAGCGCGAGATCCGGATCCGCGGCACGGGAGAGAGCGAGGAGGACGTCCGTGGCGCCTTCGGCTGGTCCGCCTTCGGTCCACCAGCCCGCCGCGCGCAGTTGACCGTCGGCCCGGGTGTCGGTGAAGCCGTACCTGGCCGCCGAAGCTGTGGTCCGCGCGCGCTCTGCCATCGCTCACACCGTAGCCGGACCCGGGCCGGTTCAGGCAGCCAGGCGGTCCGGTTCGGTGTCGGCGGCGGAGGGTTCGGGGACCTGGAAGCTGTGCGCGGTGACGGGCTTGCGGCGGGAAAGGAGGTAGATCCCGGCCGCGAAGAGAAGACCGGCGACGCCGACCGCGATGGTTCCGGCCTCGCCGAGCGAGGCGATCTTGCCCGCCGCCGCGCCGACGATCGCCGCCGCGGGCAGCGTGAACAGCCACGCGAGCACCATCCGGCCTGCCATCCGCCAGCGCACCGGGGCCTCGCGGCGGCCGACGCCGGAGCCGATGATGCCGCCCGAGCAGACGTGCGTGGTCGACAGCGGGAAACCGAGGTGCGAGGACAGCAGGATCACGACCGCGCTGCTGGTCTGCGCGGAAAAGCCCTGCGGGCCTTCGATGTCGGTAAGGCCCTTGCCGAGGGTGTGGGTGATCCGCCAGCCGCCGAGGTACGTGCCGAGCGCGAGCGCGGACGCGGCGCTGACGATCACCCAGACCGGCGGCGCGGACCCGGCGGGGAGGCTGCCGGCCGCGACGAGCGTCAGGGTGATGACGCCCATGGTCTTCTGCGCGTCGTTGGTGCCGTGCGCGAGCGAGACCAGCGACGCGGAAACGATCTGTCCGACCCGGAATCCGCGGCCGCCGCGCTTGCGCACCAGGAACCGGTAGACGAGGTAGGTGACCGCGGCCGCCGCCACTCCCGCGATCACCGGCGACGCGGCGGCCGGAATGAGCACCTTGTCCACGATCTTGCCGAAGTGGACGGAGTCCGCTCCTGCCGACACCCAGGTCGCGCCGATCAGGCCGCCGAACAGCGCGTGCGACGAACTCGACGGCAGGCCGACGTACCAGGTGAAGAGGTTCCAGACGATCGCCCCGATGAGCCCGCCGAACACGATGGCGGGCCCGATCCTCGTCTCGTCGACGAGACCGCTGGAAATCGTTTTCGCGACCTCGACCGACAGGAACGCGCCGGCCAGGTTGAGCACCGCGGAGATCGCGACGGCGACGCGGGGCCGGAGTGCTCCGGTGGCGATCGAAGTCGCCATCGCGTTCGCCGTGTCGTGGAAGCCGTTGGTGAAATCGAAAACCAGCGCCGTGCAGATCACGACGACAACGAGCAGCGAGGGGTCCACCCCGACCTCCGAACCCTACGGAAATACCTCTCGCAAGGTACCTGACCGTTTGGGTGAACCGTTAACTCGCCGTAAGTGATTCCGACATCAGCCGTTAAGCCAGCGGCAACTGGCGTTGACTTTCCGGAGCCGCCTCCAGCTGACCGGCGGCCAACTGGACGAACCGGCGCGCGAACGGACGCCACGTCTCGGCGATTTCCGCGTGCGCAGTGATCAGCGACTCCTCCTCCAGCGCGCCCGGACGGGTGAGTTCCGCCATTTCCGGGTCCGCCTCGGCCCAGGCGCGGACAGCGTCCGGAGTGGTCTCGATGTGGAACTGGACACCGTAGACACAGCGGTTCATCCGAAACGCCTGGTGCGGGTACTTCGGAGTGGACGCGAGCAGCTCGGCGCTCTGCGGCAGGACGGTGATGACGTCACGGTGGAACTGCAGGACGTCCGGGAGGAAGGGCATGTCCGCGAAGAGCGGATCGACCCACGCGGCGTCCTTCTTGGACACGAGCCCCGGCCCGACCTCGGGCCCGGACTCGCCCTCCGCGACCTGCCCGCCGGTCGCGACGGCGAGCAGCTGCGAACCGAGACAGATCGCGAGCGTCGGCACGGCCTTCCCCGCCGCGGCGGCGAGGAGCTTCCGGACGTCCGCGAGCCAGGGGTGCTCGGCGTCGTCGAGCGCGCCCATGCCGCCGCCGAGACAGATCAACCCGTCGTACCCGTCGAGGCTCGACGGCAGCTCCTGCTCCGGCGGCAGCCGCACGTCGAGTTCCGCGCCGGCCTCGGTGAGCCACTCCCCGAGCGGACCGATCGGGTCGCTGGCATCGGGCTGGATGATGAGCAGACGAGTCACGGCGTCCAGGGTACGGGCTCCCCGGCCTCCGTCGGATAGCCGTGGGCGAGCCAGGTCGTGATGCCGCCGGAGAGCCGTTTCACGGTGAAGCCGAGCCGCGCGAGCCGGTACGCGCCCTGGGTGGCGGCGTTGCAGTGGATGCTCTCGCAGTAGCAGACGTAGACGAGGTTCCGGTCGAGGTCGCGGGTGCTTTCCTCGGTCATTTCCCGGTACGGCAAGCAGATCGCGCCCGGCAGGTGAGCTTCGGCGTAGGCCCCCGGACTGCGGGTCTCGACCAGCACGTAACCGTCGGTGCGTCCGTCGGCGAGGTCCTGGGCGAGGTCGACCGGATCGACTTCGAAGGCGAGTTCGCGCCCGAAGTACTCGACGGCGTCGGAGGGTTCGGTGGGTTCGTGGAGAAGGGAGAGGATGCGAGGTTTCACGGTGTTGATCCTCTCCTTCCGATCCTGGTGTGAGACAGGGGAAGATCCAGGTGTTCCGCCGTCTTCACCAGGGTTTTCTGGGTCTGGACGGCAGTTGACCTGGAGTTTTTGAGAGGGTTGCCGCGATGGACCTGGACGATGTTGACCGGCACCTGCTGGAGCTGCTCCAGTGCGATGGCCGCCTGACGTTCTCGGAACTCGGCCGCCGGGTCTCCCTGTCCGCGCCGGCCGTGACGGAACGGGTGCGCCGCCTGGAGCAGCGCGGGGTGATCACCGGCTACGCGGCGCGGGTCGATCTGGAGAAGCTGGGCCGCCCGATCCAGGCGATCGTCCGGGTCCGGGTGCGAAGCCTGGACGGCCCGCGGTTCCGCGAGACGATTCTCCCGCTGCCGGAGATCACCGACGCCGATCACGTCACTGGTGACGAGTGCTGGCTCCTCCGAGTGCACTGCCGCACGACGGCGGACCTGGAGAGGTTTGTGGAACAGGCCCAGCGCTACGGCGAGACGACGACCTCCCTGGTGTTCTCGTCTCCGGTGCGGGGCCGCGGGCTGCCGTTGTGACCTGGGCATGACGAAGGCCCGAACCCATTGACCGGGTCCGGGCCTTGATTTTGGTCCATGAAATGAGGCTGGGCCCCGGGAAAACCTTCTCAGGTTCTCGACCGGGGCCCAGACTATTTGGTTAAGTTCGGCGGTGTCCTACTCTCCCACAACCCTTCGGTTGCAGTACCATCGGCGCAATCAGGCTTAGCTTCCGGGTTCGGAATGGGACCGGGCGTTTCCCTGACGCTAAAACCACCGAAACACTCCGAAACAACACACCCGCCACCCCTGGGATGGCACCGGTGTGGTGTTTCAGAACCGTAGAGTGGATGCGAGCGATCTTTGTGGGCAAGTCCTCGGCCTATTAGTACCAGTCAACTCGACAACACATTACTGTGCTTCCATTTCTGGCCTATCAACCCAATCGTCTCTTGGGGGCCTTAACCCACATAGGGTGGGATACCTCATCTTGGAACAGGCTTCCCGCTTAGATGCCTTCAGCGGTTATCCCTTCCGAACATAGCCAACCAGCCATGCCACTGGCGTGACAACTGGCACACCAGAGGTCCGTCCGTCCCGGTCCTCTCGTACTAGGGACAGCCTTCCTCAAGTATCCTGCGCGCGCGGCGGATAGGGACCGAACTGTCTCACGACGTTCTAAACCCAGCTCGCGTGCCGCTTTAATGGGCGAACAGCCCAACCCTTGGGACCTACTCCGGCCCCAGGATGCGACGAGCCGACATCGAGGTGCCAAACCATGCCGTCGATATGGACTCTTGGGCAAGATCAGCCTGTTATCCCCGGGGTACCTTTTATCCGTTGAGCGACACCCCTTCCACCAGGAGGTGCCGGATCACTAGTCCCGACTTTCGTCCCTGCTCGACATGTCTGTCTCACAGTCAAGCTCCCTTGTGCACTTGCACTCGACACCTGATTGCCAACCAGGCTGAGGGAACCTTTGGGCGCCTCCGTTACCCTTTAGGAGGCAACCGCCCCAGTTAAACTACCCATCAGGCACTGTCCCTGAACCAGATCATGGTCCGAGGTTCAGATTCCCAATCCGACCAGAGTGGTATTTCAACAACGACTCCACACCCACTAGCGTGAGCGCTTCACAGTCTCCCACCTATCCTACACAAGCCGAACCGAAAACCAATACCAAACTATAGTAAAGGTCCCGGGGTCTTTCCGTCCTGCCGCGCGTAACGAGCATCTTTACTCGTAATGCAATTTCGCCGGGCCTGTGGTCGAGACAGCCGGAAAGTCGTTACGCCATTCGTGCAGGTCGGAACTTACCCGACAAGGAATTTCGCTACCTTAGGATGGTTATAGTTACCACCGCCGTTTACTGGCGCTTAAATTCTCAGCTTCACCCACAAAGTGAGTTAACCGGTCCTCTTAACGTTCCAGCACCGGGCAGGCGTCAGTCCATATACATCGTCTTGCGACTTCGCATGGACCTGTGTTTTTAGTAAACAGTCGCTTTCCGCTGGTCTCTGCGGCCAACCACCCCTCCACTTGCATGAAGCTTCAAGGTGTTTGGCCCCCCTTCTCCCGAAGTTACGGGGGCATTTTGCCGAGTTCCTTAACCACAGTTCACCCGATCGCCTTGGTATTCTCTACCTGACCACCTGTGTTGGTTTGGGGTACGGGCCGTGCATGCACTCACTAGAGGCTTTTCTCGACAGCATAGGATCACCCACTTCGCCTCAAACGGCTACGCATCACGTCTCAGCCTGTTGCCATGCGGATTTGCCTACATGACGGCCTACACGCTTACACCAGGACAACCATCGCCTGGCGGAGCTACCTTCCTGCGTCACCCCATCGCTTGACTACTACGGAATCAGGTCCCACGCTCCACACACCCGATCCGCCCGAAGGCTTCACGAGTGGCTTCGGGTGGTTAGTGTCAACCGCCTCGCCATGGGCGCACATGCTCGGGTACGGGAATATCAACCCGTTGTCCATCGACTACGCCTGTCGGCCTCGCCTTAGGTCCCGACTTACCCTGGGCGGATTAGCCTGGCCCAGGAACCCTTGGTCATCCGGCGGCAGAGTTTCTCACTCTGCATTCGCTACTCATGCCTGCATTCTCACTCCCGCACCCTCCACCGCTAGCTTCCGCCGCGGCTTCCCTGGATGCAGGACGCTCCCCTACCCATCCACACCACTGCACAAGAACCCGAAAGCTCTTGCGGATGTATTGTGTGAATGACACAGCTTCGGCGGTGTGCTTAAGCCCCGCTACATTGTCGGCGCAGGACCACTTGACCAGTGAGCTATTACGCACTCTTTCAAGGGTGGCTGCTTCTAAGCCAACCTCCTGGTTGTCTGGGCAATCCCACATCCTTTCCCACTGAGCACACACTTAGGGGCCTTAGCTGGTGTTCTGGGCTGTTTCCCTCTCGACGACGAAGCTTATCCCCCGCCGTCTCACTGCCGCGCTCTCACTAACCGGTATTCGGAGTTTGGTTGATTTCGGTAACCCGGTAAGGCCCCTAGACCATCCAGTAGCTCTACCCCCGGCAAGAAACACGCGACGCTGCACCTAAATGCATTTCGGGGAGAACCAGCTATCACGGAGTTTGATTGGCCTTTCACCCCTACCCACAGCTCATCCCCTCAGTTTTCAACCTAAGTGGGTTCGGGCCTCCACGACGTCTTACCGTCGCTTCACCCTGGCCATGGGTAGATCACTCCGCTTCGGGTCTAGACCACGCGACTCAATCGCCCTATTCAGACTCGCTTTCGCTACGGCTACCCCACCCGGGTTAACCTCGCCACGCAGCACTAACTCGCAGGCTCATTCTTCAAAAGGCACGCCATCACGTCGAAACGCTCTGACGGCTTGTAGGCACACGGTTTCAGGTACTCTTTCACTCCCCTCCCGGGGTACTTTTCATCTTTCCCTCACGGTACTCGTCCGCTATCGGTCTCCAGGAAGTATTTAGGCTTACCGGGTGGTCCCGGCAGATTCACAGCAAATTCCACGAGCTCGCTGCTACTCGGGAACACCAGACAAACACACGCAACATGTTTTCGCGTACGGGACTCTCACCCACTCCGGTCCGCCATCCCAAGCGGTTCCACTAACACGCGCGCACATTCCGAGGACTGTCAGATCCTCGACGCTGGGTCCCACAACACCGCCTGCACAACGCCTGACAGCTTGACATGCAAACGGTTTAGCCTCTTCCGCTTTCGCTCGCCACTACTCACGGAATCACTTTTGTTTTCTCTTCCTGCGGGTACTGAGATGTTTCACTTCCCCGCGTTCCCTCCACACCGGCTATATATTCACCGGCGGGTAACACCACATCACTGGTGCTGGGTTTCCCCATTCGGAAATCCTCGGATCACAGCTCGGTTGACAGCTCCCCGAGGCATATCGCAGCCTCCCACGTCCTTCATCGGCTCCTGAAGCCAAGACATCCACCATGTGCCCTTAACAACTTGACCACAAAGATGCTCGCATCCACTCTACAGTTCTCAAACACCACACCAGAAACAACGTGTGTTGCCTCAGGACCCAACAGCGTGCCAGCAAACAATCGCTCCCCCAGACTCCGCCTCGCCGTTCCGCAGCCCCGAAGGACCTGTACTAGACAAGGCATCGCCTGCCAGAAGCGACCATAACCAGTAGTTCCACAATTCCTTGAGCAAGCCCGGCAACACCGCGTGCGGGTGTTAAACCGTGCCCACCCCATGCCCTGGTTCCGGGTATCCCGGGAGCATGGATGTGTTGTGCTCCTTAGAAAGGAGGTGATCCAGCCGCACCTTCCGGTACGGCTACCTTGTTACGACTTCGTCCCAATCGCCAGTCCCACCTTCGACCACTCCCTCCCTTGCGGGTTGGGCCATGGGCTTCGGGTGTTACCGACTTTCATGACGTGACGGGCGGTGTGTACAAGGCCCGGGAACGTATTCACCGCAGCGTTGCTGATCTGCGATTACTAGCGACTCCGACTTCACGCAGTCGAGTTGCAGACTGCGATCCGAACTGAGACCGGCTTTAAGGGATTCGCTCCACCTCGCGGTATCGCAGCCCTCTGTACCAGCCATTGTAGCATGTGTGAAGCCCTGGACATAAGGGGCATGATGACTTGACGTCATCCCCACCTTCCTCCGAGTTGACCCCGGCAGTCTCCCACGAGTCCCCGCCATGACGCGCTGGCAACGTAGGATAAGGGTTGCGCTCGTTGCGGGACTTAACCCAACATCTCACGACACGAGCTGACGACAGCCATGCACCACCTGTACACCAACCACAAGGGAAGCCCCATCTCTGGGGATGTCTGGCGCATGTCAAGCCCAGGTAAGGTTCTTCGCGTTGCATCGAATTAATCCACATGCTCCGCCGCTTGTGCGGGCCCCCGTCAATTCCTTTGAGTTTTAGCCTTGCGGCCGTACTCCCCAGGCGGGGCGCTTAATGCGTTAGCTACGGCACGGACAACGTGGAATGTCGCCCACACCTAGCGCCCAACGTTTACAGCGTGGACTACCAGGGTATCTAATCCTGTTCGCTCCCCACGCTTTCGCTCCTCAGCGTCAGTATCGGCCCAGAGACCCGCCTTCGCCACCGGTGTTCCTCCTGATATCTGCGCATTTCACCGCTACACCAGGAATTCCAGTCTCCCCTGCCGAACTCAAGTCTGCCCGTATCGACCGCACGCTCCACGTTAAGCGTGGAGATTTCACGGCCGACGCGACAAACCGCCTACGAGCTCTTTACGCCCAATAATTCCGGACAACGCTCGCACCCTACGTATTACCGCGGCTGCTGGCACGTAGTTAGCCGGTGCTTCTTATCCAGGTACCGTCACTTGCGCTTCGTCCCTGGCGAAAGAGGTTTACAACCCGAAGGCCGTCATCCCTCACGCGGCGTCGCTGCATCAGGCTTGCGCCCATTGTGCAATATTCCCCACTGCTGCCTCCCGTAGGAGTCTGGGCCGTGTCTCAGTCCCAGTGTGGCCGGTCACCCTCTCAGGCCGGCTACCCGTCGTCGCCTTGGTAGGCCATTACCCCACCAACAAGCTGATAGGCCGCGGGTTCATCCCATACCGCCGGAACTTTCCACACCCCAAGATGCCTTGAAGTGTCATATCCGGTATTAGACCCAGTTTCCCAGGCTTATCCCAGAGTACAGGGCAGATTACCCACGTGTTACTCACCCGTTCGCCACTCATCCCCGGCCGAAACCGGTTCAGCGTTCGACTTGCATGTGTTAAGCACGCCGCCAGCGTTCGTCCTGAGCCAGGATCAAACTCTCCAACAATGTCTTCAAGTTCGATCGAGACTACTCTCAATCAATCATTCTCAAAGGAAACCCCGACGAGGGGGTTTCATATAAGCTCTACTGGCTTAGTTCACTAGCACACTGTTGAGTTCTCAAGCAACACACCCCGAACCAGCCCCGGAATCAACCAGGCCAAGCTCGATGCGTTATTTCAAGCTTTTGGTCGAGCATGCCGGTACCTACAAGGCTAGTCGTAGGGAGTCGGCGGCCGCTCGTGGGCCGACGCTGAACATTACCTGGTCCGTTTCGCGGTGTCAACCCGCTCGACCCTGGCTCCTGGTCGGTGAGGCTTTCGGCCCCGCCGGCCCGGTGTTCCTGGCGACGAAGAGAAGATTACATGCCTTCCAACCACCCGAAAACAGGGGGGTCACTTAACGGCATCGACCCTGGTCAGAGGGTTGCCAGCGCGCTGATTCCACCACTCCGCCAGCACCGGACCCCGCCCGGAAGGCCCTCGGAGAGGCCTCACGTGACCCAGGTCTCCCCTATCGAGCGACTCTCCCCGGCCACAGACCCCAGCATCTGACCCAATTCAGCAGGTCAGCCCGCACGGCGCAACCCCGAACCCGCCCAAAACGAAGGCCGTCGGTCAGCACGAGGCACTGACCGGCGGCCGCCACAAACCTTCACCCGCTCTGGGCAACCCCGAACGGCTTACCCGGGCAGCTTCGGCAGATACCGGGGCGGAATCCGCACCGGCGCGACCCGCATGTAGTCCGCGGCCAGCGCGAGCATCTTCCCGTCCGTCCACTGCCCGCCCATGAACGAAATCCCCACCGGCAGCGGTCCGACCGAACCGGCCGGGACGGTGACGTCCGGGTAGCCCGCGACCGCGGCCGGCGTCGACGACGGGATCACGTCGTTGTCCCCGACCTTGCAGTCCGTCTTCCAAGCCGGCGGGTTCGTCGGCGACGCGATGGCGTCCAGGTCGTACTTCGCGAGGGTCTCGTCCAGCGACCGGCGCGCGAGGTCGGTCAGTTCCGCCCGGTTCTTCAGGTAGGTCGGGTCCTGCGGTCCGGGGGCGGCAAGTGCCTGCTCGAACAGCTCCTGACCAGCGAAGCAAGTGCGCTCCAGCGGGTCGGCGCGGTTGTACGCGATGAGGTCCGCCAGGTTCCGCGGCCCGGTCGGGCGCGTGGCGAGGTAGGCGTCGATGTCGCGGTGGAACTCGGTCAGCAGCGCCGGGAACTCCAGCTCCGACAGCCGATCCTGATACGGCAGGTTCACCTCGACGACCGTCGCGCCGGCGCGTTCCAGCGAAGCCTTCGTCTTGCTGACCACGGCATCCGTGTCCGGGCCGAGCACTGGCAGCCGCCACAGTCCGATCCGGGCGCCGCGCAGGACGCCGGGCCGAAGGAGCTTCGCGTAGTCCGTCGGCTGGGTGGACGGATAACGCAGGGTGGCCGGGTCGGACGGGTCGCGGCCCTGCAGCACCGAGAGCGTGATCGCGGTATCGACGACATTGCGCGCGATGGGTCCCGCCGTGTCCTGTTCCGCGGAGATCGGGACGACGCCGGTCCGGCTGACCAGCCCGAGGCTCGGCTTGTGGCCGACGGTCGCGGTCATCCCGGCCGGGCACACGATCGACCCGTCGGTCTCGCTGCCGATCGCGACCTGCGCGAGCGACGCGGCGACGCCGGCCGCGGATCCGGCGGACGAACCGCACGGGTTGTGGTCCAGCACGTACGGGTTGTTGGTCTGCCCGCCGACGCCGGACCAGCCGGAAGTCGGCTTCGCGGCGCGGAAGTTGGCCCATTCCGACAGGTTCGCCTTGCCGAGGAGCACCGCGCCGGCGTCGCGCAGCCGGGTGATCAGCGTGGCGTCCTTGGCCGGACGGCTCCGCAGCGCGCGCGAACCGGCGGTGGTCTGCTGGTCGTGGGTGTCGACGTTGTCCTTGACCAGCACCGGGATCCCGTCGAGCGGACCGCGGGTGCGGCCGGTCCGGTGCCGGACGTCGCTGGCCGCGGCCTGTGCGAGCGCGGCCGGGTTGAGCGCGAGGACGGCGTTGACCTTCGGGTCCAGCACCCGGATCCGCGCGAGGTACGCGCTGGTCAGGCGGGTCGCGGTGAGCTGCCCGGTCGCCATCCGGTGCTGCAGCGACGGGATGTCGGCGCGGTCGAGGTCGAAGTGCAGCCCGGCCGCGTCGATCTGGGGGTCAGCCGCCATCGCGACCGCCGGCGGCGCGGTGGCCAAGCCCGCCGCCGCGACCAGTGCGGCGAGTACGGCGGGCAGTCTTTTTCCCATGTTCCGATGCCTCCCCAACGTCGGAGCACGGCCCGGGGCCCGGTTCAGAGCATCGGCAACAGAGTCCGGAGCTCGTACGGGGTGACCGCGCTCCGGTAGTTGTCCCACTCGACCCGCTTGTTGCGCAAGAAGAAGTCGTAAACGTGCTCGCCGAGCGCTTCCGGCAGCAGCTCCGACTTCTCCATCTCGGCGAGCGCCTCGCCGAGGTTCTGCGGCAACTGCGAGTAGCCGGCGGCGCGGCGTTCGGAGTCCGACAGCTGCCAGATGTTGTCCTCGGCAGGCGGCGGCAGCTCGTAGCCCTTTTCGATGCCCTTCAGCCCCGCGGCCAGTATCACCGAGTAGGCCAGATACGGGTTGCACGCCGAATCGAGCGTCCGGATCTCGACGCGCCGCGACGACGCCTTGCCCGGCGAGTACATCGGCACGCGCACGAGCGCCGAGCGGTTCGCCCTCCCCCACGACACCGTGGTGGGCGCCTCGCTGCCGCTGATCAGCCGTTTGTAGGAGTTGACCCACTGATTGGTGACGGCGGAGATTTCCTTCGCGTGGTGCAGGACGCCGGCGACGAACGCCTTGCCGGTCTCGGAAAGCTCGTGCGGATCCTCGGCGTCGTAGAACGCGTTGCGGTCGCCTTCGAACAGGCTGACGTGGGTGTGCATGCCGGAGCCGGGCTGGTCGGTGAACGGCTTCGGCATGAAGGTCGCGCGCACGCCCTGGGTCAGCGCGACCTCCTTGACGACGTAACGGAACGTCATCACGTTGTCGGCCATGGTGAGGGCGTCGGCGTAGCGAAGGTCGATTTCCTGCTGCCCCGGCGCGCCCTCGTGGTGGCTGAACTCGACCGAGATGCCCATCGCCTCGAGCGTCTCGATCGCGTGCCGGCGGAAGTGCGTCGCGGTGGCGTGGCTGGCCTGGTCGAAGTAGCCGCCGTTGTCGGCGGGCTCGGGCTCGCTGCCGTCGTCGGGGAGATTGGCGAGCAGGAAGAACTCGATCTCCGGGTGCACGTAGCAGGTGAACCCGGCTTCGCTGGCCTTCGACAGCTGGCGGCGCAGCACGTGCCGCGGGTCGGCCCACGACGGCGACCCGTCGGGCATCGCGATGTCGCAGAACATCCGCGCGGAGTACGGCCCGCCCTCCGGGGTCTCCCACGGCAGCACCTGGAACGTGGACGGGTCGGGCTTGGCGACCATGTCCGATTCGTAGACGCGCGCGAAGCCCTCGATGGCCGAGCCGTCGAACCCGATGCCCTCGCTGAACGCGCCCTCCAGTTCGGCGGGCGCGACCGCGACGGATTTCAGGAATCCCAGCACGTCGGTGAACCACAGGCGAACGAAACGGATGTCGCGCTCTTCCAAAGTGCGGAGCACGAATTCCTGCTGGCGATCCATGGCCGAACCCTAACCAGCACGTGTTAACGCCATGTTTCACGGGTCACCCACAACGGAGGCGGGTTCACGCCACCTGCGCGACCTGCGATTCCTGGATTTTCCTTGATCGGGTGATCGACAGCGACGCGACCGAGGCGATCACCGCGAGCCCGGCGGCGACGTACCAGGCGACCGCGTAGTCGCCGAGCTGGTCGCGCACCGCGCCGGCGGCGGAGGCGGCGAACGCCGCGCCCAGCTGGTGGCAGGCGAAGACCCAGCCGAACACGATCGGACCGGCTTCGCCGAAGGAGCGGATGCAGAGCGCGACGGTCGGCGGCACGGTCGCCACCCAGTCGAGACCGTAGAAGAGGATGAACGCCCACATGCTCGGCTGGACCGAATCCGTGAACAGCTGCGGCAACAGGGCGAGCGAAACTCCCCGCAAGGCGTAGTAGATGCCGAGCAGGATCCGCGGGTCGACGCGGTCGGTGAGCCATCCCGACGCGATCGTTCCCACCACGTCGAAGATGCCGACCAGCGCGAGCAGGCTCGCCGCGGTCGTCTGCGGCATGCCGTGGTCGTGCGCGGCCGGGACGAAGTGCGTGCTGACCAACCCGTTCGTGGTGGCCCCGCAGATGGCGAAGCCGACCGCGAGCAACCAGAACGTCCGGGTGCGCGCGGCCTGGAACAGCACGGACAGTCCTCGGCGGACAGTGCCGACCTTCGGCGCGGGGCGCTCGACTTCGGTGCCTTCGGGCGCTCCGAACGCGACAGTGCCGACATCGGCGGGGTGGTCGCGTACGGCCAGCAGCACGACCGGGACCACCGCGAGAGCCGCGATGGCGATGACCATCGACGCGGTCCGCCAGCCGTCGTCCACCGCGAGCGACGCGATCAACGGCAGGAAGATCAGCTGTCCGGTCGCTCCAGCAGCGGTCAACACGCCGGTCACGACGCCGCGATGGCGGACGAACCAGCGCGTCGCGACCATCGCCGCGAAGCTCATCGCCATCGAGCCGGTGCCGAGGCCGACGAGGACGCCCCAGCAAAGGATCAGCTGCCAGCTGGCGCTCATGAAGACGGTGCCGCCCGCGCCGAGCGCGACGACGCACAGCGCGGTCGCCGCGACCCGGCGGATGCCGAACCGCTCCATCAGCGCGGCGGCGAAGGGTGCGAAGAGGCCGTACAGCACGAGGTTCACCGAGACGGCGGACCCGATCGTGGCGCGGGACCACCCGAATTCTTCGTGCAACGGATCGATCAGAACGCCCGGCGCGGCGCGGAAGCCGGCGGCGGCGAGGAGGGCGACGAACGCGGCCGCCGCGACGAACCAGGCGCGGTGCAGGCGGCGGGCAGGACGAGTCTCAACGGTCACGAGCAGTCAGTCTGGTGGGCCGGAGGCGTCGTCGACAGTGGCCGGAAGGACACTATCCGAAAGAATCGGGCCAGCCGAGTAGGCTCTCGGCCATGCTCAGCCGACGTGTCCTGCCGGCCCTGCTGCTCCTCGGGCTGGTCGGCGGTTGCACCGCGGCCCCCTCCTTGCCCGCGGCGGACGGGTTGCTCGCCGCCGCCAGGACGAACTTCGCCAAGGTCACCAGCCTGCACTTCTCGGTCGGCGTCAACGGCGTGCTGCCCGGTCTCCCGATGACCAAGCTCGTCGGCAACGCGAACCTCAAGAGCGGCGGACAGGCGAGCGGCAGCGCGGAATTCACCGATCGGTCGTTCTCGTTCACCGTTTCCGGGCATACCGCGACCACAAAGGACACGAAGGGTCGCGAAACGGACGGCCCCACGTCCTTCCCGGTCGACCGGTTCCTCGGCCCGCACGGCGGTCTGGTCCGTCTTCTCGACTCGCTTCAGCAGCCGAAAACCGAAATCCGCGAGACGATCCAGCACATCGACGGCTACCGCGTCGGCGGAACGGTGCCCCAGGCGGTCGCGGCGAAGCTGGTGCCGCAGATCCACGCGGACGTCAACGTGAAGATCTGGGTGACGGTCGCGGAACCGCGCCGCTTCGCGCGGATGTGGCTGCAGGTCCCGCCAGCGACGGAGCGGGACAGCCCGGTGATGTACGAGGTGCTGCTGACGGATCAGCAGCCTTAGCAGTTGCCGCTTCGCGCACCACTGCGCGAAGCGGGTGAAGGCGTCCTGAAACCCGGCAGTCTGGGCGATCAGCGTCTGCGGCAAGTCCTGCGCGGGTTCGCGTAGTCGAGCGGCACCGTCAGCCAGGCACAGTCGACCGACTCATCCGCGTACAGACCCTTCTCGAAAGCGGTCTGCGCTTACGGCACACACGGTCCCCCTCGAGCGCTGCCCGCTGGCTCGCTCAGGCCGTGGCAGCGAGCATCGTCGCCACAACCTTCGCGAGCCAGCGCAACCTCAGTTGGCCTTGCAGCGAGCGCCGTCCGGAGGCGTCGTCCCGTCGATCAGGTAGGCGGTCCCCACCTTGTCGACGCACGCGTTGCCCTGCAGGAACACAGTGTGCTGCGTCCCCTCAAAGGTGAGCAGCGAGCCCTTCAGCGCCTTCGCGAGGTTCACGCCCGCCTGATACGGCGTCGCGGGGTCGTTCGTTGTCGAAATCGTCAACGTCTTCGGCAGGCCTTCGACGTTCGGCTCGTGCGGCTTCGACGTGTTCGGCACCGGCCAGAACGCGCAGGCGTCGCGGGCGGAGCTGGCTTGGCGGCCGTCGTCGAGGAAGGGCGCGGCCTTTACGTATTTCTCCTGGCCTTCGAGGATCTGCTTCGGATCGGTGATGCGCGGATCGTCAACGCAGCGAATCGCGGTGAAGGCGTCCTGCGTCGTGCCGTAGCTGCCGTCCGGATTGCGCTCGTTGTAGATGTCGGCCAGCTTCTCCAGCGTGCTGCCGCGCTGCAGCTTCAGCTCGTTCAGCCCGGTGTTCAGGTACTCCCAGAGACTCTGCTGGTAGAGAGCCTGGATGGCCCCCGTGGTGGCGTCTTCGTAGGACAGCTTGCGGCCGTCGCCGACCGGCACCGGGAAGTCGATCAGCCGGCGCGTGAGGTCTTGGAACTGCTTCGTCGCGTCAGCCGGGTTCTTGCCGAGCGCGCAGTCCTGACGCGCCGCGCACCACTTCGCGAACTCGTTGAACGCGACGCCGAAGCCCTGGCCCTGCGCGACGAGCGAGTCTTCCGGGCTCTGCGTCGGGTCGACAGCGCCGTCGAGGACGAGCGCGCGCACGTTCTTCGGGAAGGTCTCCGCGTACGTGGACCCGATGCGCGTGCCGTACGAGTAACCGAGGTACGTCAGCTTCTCGTCGCCGAGGACGCTTCGCAACACGTCCATGTCCTTCACGACGTCGCGCGTACCGATGTGCGCGAGCATGTCGTCGCCGTACTTCGTCCGCTGTGTGCACTTCGCGGCGAAGTCCTTCTGTTCGGCTTCCTGCTTCGCGACGCCCGCGGGCGAACCGTCGGTCTCGCTGTCGTCGGCGCGGTCAGCGTCGCGCTCGGCTCCGGTCAGGCATTTGATCTGCGGTTCGCTGGCCCCGATGCCCCGCGGGTCGAAGCCGACGAGGTCGAACCGGTCGCCGAGATCCGATTTCGACACCTGGTCGAGCAGGCCCGCCGCGGCGACCATGCCCGAAGCGCCCGGTCCGCCCGGGTTCACCACGAGCGAACCGATTTTCTTGCCCTGGTCGCTGGCGCGGTGCCGCAGCACGCCGATGGTGATCGTCTGCCCGTCCGGTTTGTCGTAGTTCAACGGCACCGTCAGGCGCCCGCACTCGATTCCCTGCGCCTTGAAGGCCGACTGCGCGTCGGCCGAGGTCGCGTAGGGTGCACACGCGGACCAGCTCATGCTCTGCCCGTAGAACCGGGCCAGTCCGGCGGGCACCGGGCCCACCGGGGCGTGCGATTCGACCGTCGGAGCGGGCGCGGCCTGACCGGACTTTGACGTGCAGGCCGCGAGCGTGGTCGCGAGCAGGCCGGCAGCCGCGAACACGACTAACGGATGGACTTTCGGGCTGGCGCTGGGATGACGGGACACGGTTTGATCGTGCCATCCGGGCGCGGAACTCGAACGCACCGTCGGCACGTTGGGCAGTGCGGGTGCGACCGGAGACACATCGACACGAGGAGACCAGGGGTGGCACTGATCAGCCGAGTGGGCAAGCGGCTCCGCCGGATCATCCAGCGGCCGGGCAGCGTCGAGCTGACCCGCTACGAAGCGCTGCTGCCCGCCGTCGAGAAGCTCGAACCGGAGCTGGAGAAGCTCGACGACGCCGAACTCACCGAGCGCGCGGGCAAGCTGCGGGACTCCATCGGCGGGGCCGCCTCGTTCACCGACAGCCAGCTGATCGAGATCTGCGCGCTCGGCCGCGAGGCCGCCCGGCGCAAGCTCGGCGAGCGGGCCTTCGACGTGCAGCTGCTCGGCACCATGGGCCTGCTCACCGGCCACGTCGTGCAGATGGAGACCGGTGAGGGCAAGACGCTCGCCGGCGCGCTGGCCGCCGCCGGGTACGCGCTGCGCGGCCGCCGCGTGCACGTGGTCACGGTCAACGACTACCTCGCCCGCCGCGACGCGGAGTGGATGGGCCCGGTGTACGACCTGCTCGGCGTCACCGTCGGCTGGGTCGAACCGGCGCATTCGAAGGAGGAGCGCAAGGAGGCCTACGGCAAGGAGGTCACCTACGGCGCGGTCGCCGAAATCGGCTTCGACGTGCTGCGCGACCGCCTGGTCACCCACCCCGACGACCTCGTGCAGAAGGCCCCCGAGGTGGCGATCGTCGACGAGGCCGACTCGGTGCTGGTCGACGAGGCGCGCGTGCCGCTCGTGATGGCCGGTTCGATCGACCACAACGACGCCGACGAGGAGGTCGCCAAGATCGTCCGGCGGCTGCGGCTCGGCCTGCACTACGAGACCGACTCCGAGGGCCGCAACGCGTGGCTGACCAGCGCCGGCGCGTCGGTCGTGGAGAAGTCGCTCGGCGGCGTCGACCTGTACGACGAGTCCGGTTCCGACCGGCTCGCCGCGGTGAACGTCGCGCTGCACGCGCACGCGCTGCTCACCCGCGACGTCGACTACCTGGTCCGCGACGGCAAGGTGCAGCTGATCAACGCCGCCCGCGGCCGCGTCGCCGAACTGCAGCGCTGGCCGGACGGCCTGCAGGCCGCGGTCGAGGCGAAGGAGCAGGTCACGGCCACCGACCGGGGCGAAATCCTCGACTCGATCACCGTGCAGGCGCTGCTCGCGCGCTACCCCGAGGTCGCGGGCATGACCGGTACCGCGGTGGCGGTCGCCGAGCAGCTGCGCGAGTTCTACAAGCTCGAGGTCGCCGTCATCCCGCCGAACACCCCGAACGTCCGCGAGGACCTGCCGGACCGCGTCTTCGCGTCGCCGTCGCAGAAGCTGCGCGCGATCGAGGAGGAGATCCGGACGGTGCACGAGACCGGGCGGCCGATTCTCGTCGGCACCCAGGACGTCGCCGAGTCCGAGGAACTGGCGGAGAAGCTGGCGAAGGCCGACCTGCCGTGCGTCGTGCTGAACGCGCGCAACGACGCCGAAGAGGCCGCGATCATCGCCGAGGCGGGCAAGAAGGGCGCGGTCACCGTGTCCACGCAGATGGCCGGCCGCGGTACCGACATCCGGCTCGGCGGCAGCGACGGCTCGAGCCGCGAGGAGGTCGCCGAACTGGGCGGCCTGCACGTGATCGGCACCGCGCGGTACCCGTCGAGCCGCCTCGACGGGCAGCTGCGCGGCCGGTCCGGCCGGCAGGGCGACCCGGGCAGCGCGATCTTCTTCGCGAGCCTCAACGACGACCTGGTGCTGTCGAACGCGCCGGACCTGCCGGACGGCATCGACGCGGACACCGAGACCGGCGAGATCACCGACCCGGCCGCGCACCGGCAGCTCAACCACGCCCAGCGCGTCGCCGAGGGCGTCGACCTGGAGATCCACCGCAACACCTGGCGCTACACCCGGCTGATCGAGCGGCAGCGCGCTGAGCTGCTGGAACACCGCGACAAGGTGCTGCACACCGGGCTCGCGGCCGAGGAGCTGGAGAAGGCGCAGCCGGAGAAGTTCGCCGAGCTGAAGGAAAAGCTGGACGACGCCGACCGACTCGAGCAGGTGTGCCGCGAGGTCCGGCTGTTCCACCTCGACCAGCTGTGGTCGGACCACCTGGCGTACCTCACCGACGTGCGCGAGAGCATCCACCTGCGCGCGCTGGCCCGCGAGACGCCGCTGGACGAGTTCCACCGCGCGGCGATCCCGGAGTTCCACAAGATCATCGCCGAATCGGCCTCGCGGGCGGCGAAGACGCTCGAGGAAGCGGAGATCACCGACAACGGCCTCGATCTCGAGGAGGTCGGCGTGCGGCGGGCGAACACGACGTGGACGTACCTGGTGCACGACAACCCGTTCGACTCGGACTTCGAGCAGACGGTCAAGAAGGTGCGCAGCATGATGCGGATGAAGAAGTCCTGATTCCTGCTTTCCAGTTTCGGAGGGCCTCTCGCCGCGGGCGAGGGGCCCTTCGCCGTTCTCTGGCTCACCTCCGCGTAGTTTCTGTCGGTGCGGTGGGACAGAATGGCGGCATGCCGCAACTGCGCATCGCACTGGCCCAGGTCAACACCACCGTCGGCGACATCGACGGGAACACCGCGCTCACCGTCGAGTGGACCCGCAAGGCCGCCGAGGCGGGCGCGCACGTCGTCGTGTTCCCGGAGATGTCCCAGACCGGTTATCCGGTCGAGGACCTGACGCTCCGGCGCACGTTCGCCGACGCGTCCCGGCGCTCGGTGACCGAACTGGCGCGCCGGCTCGACGAGGCGGGCTGCGGCGAGGTGCTCGCGTACGTCGGCTACCTCGACCACGACGAGGTCGGCCCGCGCGACGCCGCGGCGGCGTTGTATCGCGGCGAGGTCGTGGCCCGGCAGTTCAAGCACCACCTGCCGAACTACGGCGTGTTCGACGAGCACCGGTACTTCAAACCGGGCACCGAACTCGAGGTGCTGCGGCTGCACGGCGTCGACATCGGCATGGTGATCTGCGAGGACATCTGGCAGGACGGCGGCCCGATCTCCGCGCTGGGCAAGGCCGGGGTCGATCTGGTGGTCGCGCCGAACGCGTCGCCGTACGAACGGTCGAAGGACGAACAGCGCCTGCCGCTGATCGCCCGCCGCGCGGCTGAGGCGGGCGCGCCGCTGGTGTACACGAACCAGGTCGGCGGCCAGGACGATCTGGTCTTCGACGGCGACTCGCTGGTGGTCGGCGCGGACGGGACGCTGCTCGCGCGGGCGCCGCAGTTCGTGGAGCACCTGCTGGTGCTGGACCTGGACGTGCCCGCGTCGGGGGCGGCTGCCACGGGCTCGTTCGAGGGCTTGGAAGTGCACCGGCGGGTTTTGACTGACTCGCCGCTGGCTGAGTACTCGCCGCTGGCCGCTCCGACGATCAGCGAACCGCTGTCGGACGAGGCCGAGGTGTGGTCGGCGCTGGTCGTCGGGTTGCGCGATTACGTGCACAAGAACGGCTTCTCGACGGTTACGTTCGGCTTCTCCGGCGGAATCGACTCGGCAGTCTGCGCGGCGCTCGCGGCGGACGCTCTCGGCGGGGACAACGTGTACGGCGTTTCGATGCCGTCGAAGTACTCGTCCTCGCACTCGCGGGACGACGCTTCGGACTTGGCGGAGCGGATCGGTGCGCACTACCGGGTCGAGCCGATCGGCGACATGGTTGATGTGTACGTCAACCAGCTGCAGCTGACCGGGCTCGCCGAGGAGAACATCCAGGCGCGGGTGCGCGGGATGCTGCTGATGGCTCTGTCCAATCTGGACGGACACCTGGTATTGGCGACCGGCAACAAAACCGAACTGGCCGTCGGCTACTCGACCATTTACGGTGACGCGGTCGGAGCGTTCGCGCCGATCAAGGACCTGTTCAAGACGCACGTGTGGCAGCTGGCGCGGTGGCGGAACGAGGAAGCGGCCAAGCGGGGAGAAACGCCGCCGATCCCGGAAAACTCGATCACGAAGCCCCCGTCGGCGGAACTGCGGCCGGACCAGAAGGATTCGGATTCGCTGCCGGATTACGAACTGCTGGACGACGTCCTGGACGATTACGTCGAGAACGACCGCGGGTACGCCGATCTGATCGAGGCGGGGTTCGACCCGGAGACGATCGACCGGGTGGTGCGGATGGTCGACCGGGCGGAGTACAAGCGACGGCAGTATCCGCCGGGCACGAAGATCACGTTCAAGGCCTTCGGCCGGGATCGGCGGCTTCCGATGACTAACGGGTGGCGGGAACGGAAGTCCTGATCCGGGTTTCGGCTGGGCCGGGGTTGAGTCGGCTGGATTTGGCTCGGCCAGGTTGGCTCGGCCGGAGTCGAGTCGGCCGGGGTTGGCTCGGCCAGGTTGGCTCGGCCGGAGTCGAGTCGGCCGGGGTTGGCTCGGCCAGGTTGGCTCGGCCGGAGTCGAGTCGGCCGGGGTTGGCTCGGCCAGGTTGGCTCGGCCGGAGTCGAGTCGGCCGGGGTTGGCTCGGCCGGAGTCGAGTCGGCCGGAGTTGGCTCGGCCAGGTTGGCTCGGCCGGAGTCGAGTCGGCCGGGGTTGGCTCGGCCGGAGTCGAGTCGGCCGGAGTTGGCTGCTGGGTGGCTCGCAAGGTTGCCCGGGTGAGCTGCTGGATTCTGGCGCGTTCGCCGGGTTCTCAGCTCTGGAGGGATTTCCGGGGCAGTCGGTGCGAGCGCAGGGTGGTGTCGTTTTCTCGCCAGTTTCTGTCGGTGCCGGGTCGTACGCTGGCGGTATGACGGTTGGGTACGCGGTGTTCGACACCCCGATCGGGGCGTGCGGCCTCGCCTGGCGGGACGGTGCGGTGATCGGCACCGCGCTGCCGGGGAGCACGGCCGAGCGGACGCGTGCACACCTCGCGAAGCGCTTCCCGGAGGCGGTGGAATCGCCGGTGCCGGAGGAGTTGCGCGTGGTGGTGGAGGATGTCGTCGCGCTGCTCTCGGGTGAGGCGCGCGATTTGCGTGCGGTGCCGTTGGACTACCGAGAGGTGCCCGAGTTCAACCGGCGGGCGTACGACGTCGCGCGGGCTATTCCGCCGGGGAAAGTGTTGACGTACGGGGATATCGCGCATCAGCTGGGCGCGCCGGGCTCCGCGCAGGCTGTCGGGCAGGCGATGGGGAGCAATCCGTTTCCGATCATCGTGCCGTGCCATCGGGTTTTGGGCGCGGGCAAGAACACCGGCGGCTTTTCGGCACCGGGCGGAGTCGAGACCAAACGGCGGATGCTGGTGATCGAAGGGGCGTTTCCGGAGGAGCCGACTTTGTTCTGACGCATCGGCTGTCAGCTCGTGCGGAACGTCTTGGGCTGGCTGGTGTTGCGGGACGCTCGGTCGGATTCCAGCCGCACCCCCAGTGCCGCTGGATGCCGACCGAGCCCACCCCCTTTGTTGAGCGAAAGACATCGAGGCTGCCCAGCACCGCTGAACCACGCTCGTTGGCTCGAGGCCTCACCGTCCGAGCGGGATGACGGGCCGCCCCTCAACCGGCCAAATCCAACCCGCTCGCCAACCGGCCCCTCGTCCAGGGCCGCCGCCGGACCTTGTCCAGCGCCTCGTGCACCTGCCCCTCTGCGACCTGCCGCCGCACACCGTCCGGACCGGCGAGGCGGCGACCTCGGCCACGAGTCGGCTGGCTCCGCGGTACCAGGCCCGGCAGCAACACGGCGAAAGGCGGTGGCGACCTTGGCCGCGAGCCAGCCAAATCAGCAATCGCTCCTCCGGCAGCAACCCCACAACACGGCCGCGGCTTGGGCCGCGAGCCAGCCAAACCAGCAATCGCTCGCCCGGCAGCAACCGACCACGCGGGCCGCGGCTTTGGCCGCGGGCCAGCCGAATCAGCAGTCGCTCCTCCGGCAGCAACCGACCACGCGGCTGCGACCTTGATCGCGAGTCAGCTAGCTTCGCGGCACCAGGCCCGGCAGCAACACGGCCGCGGCTTCGGCCGCGAATCGGCTAAATCGACGGTCCCTAGTCCGACAGCAATCACCCACGCAGTGGCGGCCTCGGCCGCGAGTCGGGCAGCTCGGCGGTCCCGCTCCGACAGCAACCGGCAATCGAAGCCGACCCCATAGCCCGCCCAGGGCCCAACCCAGGCAAGCAACACCAGCCGAAATAGCGCGGCGGCGCGAACGACATGCGCCAGCCACGGCAAACGGGCCGAAGGCGCGGCTCGGGAAGTCCTGCAGCGACACCAACAAGCCCGTCTGCCTACCACCGCCGACTCAGGCCGTTGCAAGTCCGGCCCGTTCGGTGGCCAGCGCGCCAAAGTCAGCCCGGGGGCACCCGCGGTTGGCGCAGGTGCGGCCAACGGAACGAATCAGCGCGCGAGAGTCAGGCTCATTCCGCCGGTTTCCACGGTTTCAGCCAGTCCGTCTCCGGCCAGCCTTCCGCCGCGGCTTGCAGGGGCATGGCGGTGGCTCCGTCCAGGGATTCGCGGACGATGTCGGCGTGGCCGGCGTGCCGGGCGGTTTCCTCGATCAGGTGCAGCAGCACCCAGCGGACGGACCACGCCGAGGCGTCCTTCGGGAACCAGGGCACGCCCTTCGGGATCGGGACTTCCTGGTTCAGGTCCGGGACTCCGGCGATGACCTCCTCGGTGCGGGCGGCCACGCGGTCGTAGGCGGCGAGAACCGATTCCAGCGTTTCGTCCTGGCCCAGGCGGTAGTTCTCCTGATAGGCCGCCATGCTTTCGGCGAAGGGCTTCGGCTCGATTTTCAGGACCAGGTCGATCCAGCCGCTTTCGGTGGACGACACGTGTTTCAGCAATCCGCCGACGCTCAGGGCACTCGCGCTGGGCACGGCGCGCGCCTGGTCGTCGGTCAGGCCGTACGCGGCGACCTTCATCGCCTGACGCTGTTGTGCCAGGAAACCGAGCAGACCGCCGCGTTCGTCGGGGGTCAGGGAGACATTGCCAGCCATGGTGGCCTCACTTCCGCTGTCTGTTGCTCCGCAGCATCGCATCCGCCACCGACAATTTCCGGCCGCTGACCGGAACCGGGGTCTGCAAGCCGTACGCGCCGCCGACCACGACCTGCACCGCGTGCACCACCAACTGCACTCGCGTGAAGACGCCTTCGAGGTGTCCGGTAAGCGTCGACGCCACCACCAGCGCCCACGCGATCAGCACGACTACCAGGCACCCCACCGCACAGGCTCGCCAGCCCGACGGCCACCAAAAGACCAGGCTCAGCGCCCCGACGGCCACGGCCGCGCTCAGCAGATTCGGAGTCACCACGGTCTCCGGGACCCCGGCGTACACCATCAGCACGATCCCGAACGCGGACACCGAAACCGACGTCAGCCGCCCGCTCCAGTGCGTCGGCGCGAGCCGCATGAGGGCGGGGCCGGTGAGGAGGAAGGCCAGACCGCCGATCCCCGTCGCGACCGCGAAGACCGGCTGCGCATAGAACAAATCCCAGACCGGCTGTTCGGTCGGCGACACCCCGGTCTGCATGAAGAACTCCAGCAGCCACGCGGAATATCCCGCCAAACCCAGTCCGAGCAGGACTAACGAAGCCACCCGCGCAGCATGCACTTGCCCACCCTAAGCGAATCTCTGCGACGAAGTGCCGGATGGTGTCACACCCGTGACTTACCGGAGGTTCCGGACACCATCCGCTACCACGAACTCACGCACCGAATCCCTGGTGGAGGTTACCGGATCATGGTTGGCGGACTGCCAATACCTGCCCCGGCGGGGACCTCGGGTTGACGGGGAGAGCTGGGAGGAGAGGCGGCGGGATGGTCACCGATCGCTGTGAGCAGGTCCCGGCGACGGTCGGTGCGGCCGCCGCAGGACATGCTCGGGCCTGCTCGCGGCGAAGGACGGCCGGGGCAGATGGCGATCGGCCGCGGCGGCCCGCATGCGATTGCGGACCTCGCGGGGGTGCGGAGAGCTGCGGATTCTTGCGGTTGCGGCTTCGCGAATAGTGGGCGTGCATGTCTGCGGACGCCGACATGCACGGGTCGGCGGGGCCGCGGGCTCCGGCGGTTGCGGCTTCGCGAGCAGTGGGCACGGTGTCTGCAGCGGCAGACATTCATGGGTCAGCCGGTGCCGCGGACTCCCGCGGTTACGGCTTCGCGGGGCAGCGGGCGCGATGTCTGCAGCGGCAGACATCCACGGGGCAGCGGGAGCCGCGGACTCCTACGGCTGCGGCTACGCGAGCAGCGGGCACGGTGCCTGCAGCGCCAGACATCCACGGGGCAGCCGGTGCCGCGGACTCCGGCGGTTACGGCTTTGCACACTGTGCCTGCAGACGCCGACACCCGCGACTCAGCGGGAGCCGCGGACTCCCGCGGTCGCGGCTTCGCGGAGCAGCGGGCACGGTGCCTGCGGCGCCAGACATCACGGGGCCAGCCGGTGCCGCGGGCTCTTGCGGTTCCGTGAGAAGCAGCCCTGCATCTGCAGTTGCAGACACCAGGCGGAGCCAGCCACAGCCACCGGCTCCTGCGGTCGCAACTCCGCGAGAATTCGGCACCGAGTGTGCAGACGCCGACATCCGCAGGCAGCAGACTCTCGCGATCGCGGTTCCGAGGAGAAATAGGCGCGGGTCCGCACGACAGACCGGCAGGGAGCGGCGGACTCCTGCCGTCGTGATTTCGCCAGAAATCCGCGCGACGTCTGCTGTCGCTGACATCCGCCAGGGCAGCCCAGAGCTGTGGAATCCAGCGGTTCCGCAAGGAGCAGGCGCGGCTGACGGGAAGCACCCGTACGTGCAGCCGCACTAGTCCAGCCGACGAGAAGCCTCCCTCACCCCTGCGGGCGGACGAACGGGAAGAGCACCGTCTGCCGGATCGAGGTTCCGCTCAGCATCATCAGCAGCCGGTCCACCCCGAGACCAAGACCGCCGGTCGGGGGCATTCCGTGTTCCAGCGCCAGCAGGAAGTCCTCGTCCAGTTCCATTGCCTCGACATCTCCGCTCGCGGCGCGCAGCGACTGTGCTTCCAAGCGGCGGCGCTGCTCCAACGGGTCGGTCAGTTCCGTGTACGCCGTCCCGACTTCCGAGCCGAACGCGATCAGGTCCCAGCGTTCTGCCAGGAGCGGGTCCGTGCGGTGCTGGCGGGTCAGCGGGGAGACCTCGGTCGGGTAGTCGGTGTAGAAGGTCGGCAGCACCGTCGAGCCCTCGACCAGGTGCTCGTGTGCCTTCAGGACCAAGTCGCCTGCGCTGGCGTCCTCGGGAACCGGAACTCCGGCGGCGGCGCACAGTTTCCGCAAGGTGGCGATCGGGGTGTGCGAGTCGATTTCCTCGCCTAGAGCGTCCGACACGGCCTTGTGCACCGGAATGACAGGCCAGTCGCCGGAGATGTCGTGTTCGACGATGCGACCGTCGGCGTCGGGGCGTCGCACGATCTGTGCGCCGTACGCGGCTTCGGCGGCGTACTGGATCAGGTCGCGCATCAGGTGCCGCATGGCGTTGTAGTCCGCGTACGCCTGGTACGCCTCCAACATCGTGAATTCCGGGTTGTGGGTCGCGTCCACGCCCTCGTTGCGGAAGTTCCGGTTCAGCTCGAAAACCCGCTCGACCCCGGCCACGCACAGCCGCTTCAGGTACAGCTCCGGGGCGATCCGCAGGTACATCCGCATGTCGTACGCGTTGATGTGCGTGACGAACGGCCGCGCGTTGGCGCCGCCGTGGATGGTTTGCAGCATCGGGGTTTCGACTTCGAGGAAGTCGTCCTTGTGCAGGCGTTCGCGGACGGCGCGGACGACCGTCGAGCGGAGGCGGAGCATGTTCGCGGAGTCGGGGTTCACCGCCAGGTCCAGGTAGCGCTGCCGGACGCGCGTCTCCGGATCGGTGAGGCCCTTTCGCTTGTCCGGCAACGGGTGCAGACACTTCGCGGTGATGGTCCATTCGTCCACGAGCACCGACAGCTCGCCGCGGCGGGTCGTGATGACCTCGCCGCTCACGCCGACGTGGTCGCCGAGGTCGACGCCGCTGCGCCAGCCGGTCAGGTCGAGGACCTTCGCGTCGAGCATCAGCTGCAATTCGCCGGAGAAGTCCTTGATCCGCGCGAAGCACAGTCCGCCGAGGGTGCGCAGGGCCAGTACCCGGCCGGCTACCCGGACGCGTTTTCCGGTGTGGGAATCCGGTTCCAGCGCGGAAAACGCGCGCACGATGTCGCCGAGCTGGTCCTCGCGGGAGAAGCCGACGGGATACGGGTCCACCCCGAGTTCCCGCAGTTTGTCCACTTTGGCCACTCGCACGCGGACCTGCTCCGGGCGGCGCTTGGCGCGCGGTGCGACCTGCGCCGTTTCCTCGTCGATCCGCCGGACCTGCGCGACGAAGTCCTCCCCCACGTTCTCCAGCCGCAACGACCGCGCGCGTCCGGTGGGCACGAAGCCCTCCAGCGCGCCCGCGACGATGCCGACCCTCGGGAGCCGTCGCGCGGAGGAGTAGCAGAGGAACCGCGGTTCCCATTCCGGGCCGTACTTGGCGTTCGACCGGTACAGCGATTCCAGCTGGAAGAACCGCGACGCGACGCCGAGCACCGCCCGCCACGCGCGCAGCACCGGGCCGGCGCCGATGCGCTCGCCTTCGGAGAACACCGCGCGGAACATCGCGAAGTTCAGCGAGATCCGCTGGGTGCCGATGTGCTGGGCGGCCGCGACGACCTCGGCGACCATGAACTCGTTGAGCCCGTTTTCGGCGTCCCGATCACGGCGCATCAGGTCGAGCGAAAGGCCCCGGCGGCCCCACGGCACGAACGACAGCAGGCCGCGCAGTTCGCCGCGCGCGTCGTACGCCTCGACCATCACGCTGCGGCCGTCGCTCGGGTCGCCGAGACGGCCGAGTGCCATCGAGAAGCCGCGCTCGGTCTCGTCGACGCGCCACTGCTGCGCGCGGGCGAGCAACTGCGCCATCTCGTCTTCGGGGATTTCACTGTGCCGCCGGACCTGCGCGGTGTACCCGGCGCGCTGGATCCGTTTCACCGCCTGCCGCACAGATTTCCGCTCGGGGCCGGTGAGGGAGAACTCGCGGACGTCGAGGACCGCTTCGTCGCCGATCTGCAGCGCGCGCAGCCCCGCCGCGGCGTACACCTTCGCGCCCTTCTCGCTCGCGCCGAGCACGCCTGGCGTCCAGCCGTACGTACGCGCTTCGTGGAGCCACGCCTGCACCGCTTCCGGCCACGCGTCTGGGTCGCCGATCGGGTCCGCGCTCGCCACCGTGGTGCCGGCGAGCACGCGGTACGTCACCGCGGCGCGGCCGTTGGGCGCGAACATGACGCTCTTGTCGCGGCGCGTCGCGAAGTAGCCGAGAGAATCGTCCTCGCCGAACTCCCCCAGCAAACGGCGCAACCGCAGCTCTTCCTCGTCTGTCCGAATGCGACGGCTGCGTACGCCGCGGAAGAGCGTGTACAGCGCGGCGGTGGACACGAAGGTCGCGCCGAGGTCGAGGACCACGTCGATCCACGCGGGGCCTTCGCCGACGCCGATCCGGCGCAGCTGCAGGTTCTCGCCCGTGGCGTGGTTGACCACCCAGGCGAACCTCTCCCAAGCATCGCCGAGGCTTCCCGGGAAGACCTCGGTGAGCGCCCAGCCGAGCACGATCACCCCGAGGAACCCGACGAACAGCACCGTGAGGCCGTTCCACCAGGCGCCGGGCGCGAGCCGCGCGGGGAACGCGGGCCGCAGCGCCAGCAGGAACACGATCAGCAGGATCGAGATCACGTCGGCGACGGCGAGCGCGCCCACCCGGGTCGGGATGTGGCGCATCTGGCGAGCGGTGAGAGTCAGCAGGTCGGGAGCCCACAGCAGCAGCGCCTGCAGGACCAGCGTGGTCACCAGTCCGGCGATCTGGAACAGCACGAGCACGTACAGCGCGGCCTTCTTGCGCCGGCGCAGCGCCGCGCCGAGCACGACGAGCAGCAGCACGATCACCAGGCTCGAACTGGTCGGCACGCTCACCACGCCGAAGGCCATGTCGATGCCGTTCAGCAGGTGCCCGTGCCGCCCGCCGGCGAGCAGCAGCACGATCGAAAAGATCGCCGCGAGCTGCACGACAGTGGCCACGAGACCGCCGGCGCGGGCCTTCCAGCCGAGGCTGCGCGGGCGGGCGCTCACTGGGGTTCCCATCGGTACCTTTCTTGCGGCGCGACCGTCGGGGGCGCGCCGGACCTTCTCACCATCGGGCGCATATCGGCCCGATGCCCATCAAGACGTCACAGGAGGCAAAACGGTTGT
Organism: Amycolatopsis sp. AA4; assembly: GCF_002796545.1. GTDB lineage: Bacteria > Actinomycetota > Actinomycetes > Mycobacteriales > Pseudonocardiaceae > Amycolatopsis. The sequence continues at coordinate 891,250 of NZ_CP024894.1, read as the reverse complement.
CGCTCCCCGGCCGTGTGAAGCTGGTCGCACGACCTTGGGGCCCTCCCGCGCGCGTGTCACGCTGTGTCCGGTACTGACTCCACGACCCGGGGACCTCAGCGAGGCCTCGAGGGAAGGACGGTCGACGACGATGTCTGCCCAGTCTGCCCAACCCGACGGCGCCTCCGGCGAGGTGGCCGCCCCTTACGGAAACGGGCCCGCGAACGCCGCCGGTCCCAAGCCGCGAAAAGTCCGGATCCATCATCTGCGCGAGCTGAAGGACCGCGGCGAACCGTGGCCGATGCTCACCGCTTACGACATGTATACCGCCGAGCTTTTCGACGAAGCAGGCATCCCCGTGCTGCTGGTCGGCGACTCCGCGGCGAACAACGTGTTCGGTTACGACACGTCGCTGCCGGTCACGGTCGACGAACTGCTCCCGCTGGTCCGCTCGGTCACCCGGGCGGCGAAACGCGCCCTCGTGGTGGCCGATCTTCCGTTCGGCTCCTACCAGCTTTCCCCGGAGCAGGCGCTGGCCACGGCCGTCCGGTTCATGAAGGAGGGCCGCGCGCACGCGGTCAAGCTCGAGGGCGGGCACCGGTTCGCGGCGCACGTCGAGGCGCTCACCTCGGCCGGGATCCCGGTCATGGGCCACATCGGCTTCACCCCGCAGAGCGAGCACAACCTCGGCGGCTACCGGGTGCAGGGGCGCGGCGAAGCGGCGGAGAAGCTGCTCGCCGACGCGCTGGCCCTGCAGGAAGCCGGCGCGTTCGCGGTCGTGATGGAGATGGTGCCCGCCGAGGCGGCCAAGCGCGTCACGCACGAGCTGAAGATCCCGACGGTCGGCATCGGAGCCGGTCCGGACTGCGACGCCCAGGTGCTGGTCTGGCAGGACATGGCCGGGCTGCGCCGCGGCAAGGCCCCGCGGTTCGTGAAGCGGTACGCCGACGTCGCCGGGGTGCTGCGGAGTGCCGCGACGGCGTTCGCCGAGGACGTCCGGCGCGGCGAGTTCCCGGCGCCGGAGCACGCGTTCCACTGAGCTGCCTCGTGAGTGCCGGTGCGAGCCGGCACTCACGAGCGGCGGAACCGTTCGGCGAGTTCGGGATCGTTCTCCCACCACAGTCCCTTCGCCGGCGCCTCGCCTGCCGCTGCCTCCTCGTCGAGTTTCCGGTCGAGCCGTTTGGCCCGTTTCTCGTCGTCGCGCGCCCACCGGATGAAGAGCGCGCCGACGAACGGCAGCCCGGCGACGTCTCCGCCGATCCACAGCACGCCCGCGCCGATGATCTGGTCCGTCCGCCGGTCCGGACCCCAGTCGCGGTGGACCGCGTCGTAGTGCGCGGGCGCGAGCAACGGCCCGAGCCACAGCACCAGGCCGAGTGCGCCGTCGAACACCACTTCGGTGAACGAGATCCACACCGACACCAGATGCGAGCCGTCGCGCGGCGTCGGATCGAGCTGCACGCGGCTGTAGAAGTACAGGAAGCCAGCCAGTACGAGCACTACGCGTACGAGGCCGCCTACGACCGCCGAGTCGAGCGAAAGCTCGTACAGCGGCGTCAGGTAGATGAGCAGGAACGGTGCGATCAGCACCACGGTGACGCACAGCGGGAACGTGATGAACTGTGCGAAGCGACCACGGCCGTGCGTACGCAGCCATGTAGCGAGCTTAGGCGGCGCGGTGCGCATAAGCAGCGTCACCGGCGCGCCGAGCGCGAGGAGCAGCGGCGTGACCATCAGCAGCACGGTGTTCTGCGTGGCGCGGACCCAGAACAGCGTCGTGTCGTACACGCCGAGGAACGAGCACGTGACGAGGACGAGCGTGGCCAGCCCGGAGAGGAACGCTGTGGTGCGTCCGGCCGACCACTCCTGACGGCGGGCCGCCACGACGTAGCCGGTGCCGAGCGCGAGCGCGACTAGCACGGCCGGGACGTCGACGGTCCAGGCCGTGAAGAGCGTCGATCCGCTCAGCGGCGGCAGGTCAGGCACGATTTCGATGCGTTCAGTGTGCACCCGGCGAAATTGCGCCCTACGCCGCCCCTGACACCGCGAAGAAGATCAGGCTGCCGATTCCGGCGACCGCGCAGTAGATGGCGAAGGGGGTCAAGGTGCGCGTTTCAAAGTATTTCGTCAGAAAACGGACAGAAATGTAGGACGCCACGAACGCCACCACGCTGCCGACCAGCGCCGGGCCGAGCGACGGCTTGTTCTCCGGCGTGAACAGCGAGGGCATCTTCAGCGCGCCCGCGGCAAGGATCACCGGGGTCGCCAGCAGCCAGGCGAACCGGGCGGCGTCCTCGTGGTCGAGCCCGCGGCGCAGACCGGCCACCATGGTGATGCCGGAGCGGCTGATTCCGGGCAGCAGAGCCAAAATCTGCGCCGAACCGATCAGCACGGCTTCCTTCACGCTCAGCTTCGACAGCCGGACGTCGGTGGCCTCTTCGACGGTCACCGCGCGCATCACCATCGTGTCCTCGGCGCTGAAGTCGATGGTCTCCTCCTCGCGCGAGACCTGCGCCACTCCCGGCTTGGGCTTCCGGGAGAACTTCTCCGCCGCGTAGAGCACCCCGCCGTTGAGCGCGAGGAAGATCGCCGAGGGGACGGGTTTGCCTAGTACGTCGCGCAGCAGGCTTTCCAGCAGCAGCCCGGCGATCCCGACCGGGATCGTGGCCAGGATGAGCAGCCACGCGAGCCGCTGGTCGGCCGTGCGGACCTCGCGGCGGCGGATCGACGTCCACAGGCCGGTGACGATGCGCACCCAGTCGCGCCGGAAGAAGAGGACCAGCGCGATCGCGGTGGCGACGTGCATCGCCACCAGCACGGCGAGATACGGCGAATCCTTCCCGATGCTCAGGTCGCGTCCCCAGCTTCCGCCGACGAGCGCGGGCAACAGGACGCTGTGCCCGAGACTGGACACCGGAAACAATTCCGACACGCCTTGCAAAGCGCCGACGACAATGGACTCGAGGTAGCTGACCGCGGACATTCACGAAGCCTTTCTCGCCGCAGTTCGGGCATTCCGCGGAAAAGCTACCGAGGACCGGGTTAACTCCGAGCAAGCCGGGCGGGAACAGTCGCAGGCGACACTTTCCGGCCACCCGTTGTTCATCCTGTTCACATCCATGAACATCAATCATGTACTTGACCAGTGTTCTCTCGATGTCTTAGCGTGAGCGCACGCCGCATCCGAAGTCATCGAGCCTCGACGAGGAGGGTTGGAATGCGCGTCCGCGATCGAGTTCTGGCAGCAACCGCCGGAGCCGCAGCATTGCTCGCACTCGCCACACCCGCGGCGTCCGCCGGGACGGTCCAGGTCAAGAACTCCGCCGAGCTGAAGACCGCGCTGGCCTCGGCCAAGCCGGGCACCACGATCCAGCTCGCCGCGAACACCACCTACACCGGCAACTTCAAGGCCGCCGTCAACGGCACCGCGAACGGGCGCATCACGCTCACCGGCCCGCGCAGCGCGGTCGTGCAGGCGTCCGGCGGCCGCACCATCGAGCTGACCGGCAGCTACTGGACGCTGTCCGGCTTCACCGTCACCGGCGGCCAGAAGGGCGTGATGGCGCTGGGCGTCAACCACACGCTGGTCGACGGGCTCAAGGTGACCGGCATCGGCAACGAGGGCATCCACTTCCAGCACGGCAGCAGCGACAACGTCGTGCAGAACTCCGAAATCTCCGACACCGGCAAGGAAAACGGCGGGTTCGGCGAGGGCATCTACTTCGGTTCGGCCAACAGCAACTGGCCCGGCGGGCAGCCCGACCACAGCGACCGCAACAAGGCCATCGGCAACAAGATCGGGCCGAACGTGCGCGCGGAATCGATCGACGTCAAGGAAGGCACCACCGGCGGCGAACTGCGCGGCAACACCTTCGACGGCACCGGCCAGAGCGGCGAGAACTACGCCGACAGCTGGGTCGACGTGAAGGGCAACGGATATCTGGTCACCGGCAACAAGGGCAGCAAGGTCTTCGTGCACGACGCGACCTACGGGTCGTTCGAGGTCCACGTGCAGGTCGACGGCTGGGGCCGGGACAACACCTTCTCGGACAACACCGCGGACGTGCAGGCGCCCTCGGCCTACGGTTTCTACGTGGTCAAAGCGGCCACCGGGAACAAGGTCTGCGCCAGCAACAAGGTGACGAACGCCGGGAAGGGCTTCGCGAACGTAGCCGCGACACTAGGCTGCTGACCGCGATCACAGACGGGGGCCCGCTCAGCCCGGCGGCGGGGGCGGGCCCCCACCCTCCCTTCCCGGCCCGGAGAGCCGTCGGGAAGAGTGTCCGGTATGGACGAGCTTTACCCGCCGATCCCGGTGCGCGCCGACGGAATGCTGGACGTCGGCGACGGGCACCGGATCTACTGCCAGGAAGCCGGGAACCCGCAGGGGAAACCGGTGGTGGTGCTGCACGGCGGGCCGGGGAGCGGCGTCTCCCCGATGACCCGGAGGCATTTCGACCCCGAGGCGTACCGGATCATCCTGTTCGACCAGCGCGGCGCCGGACGCAGCACCCCTAACGCGGGCGAAGATCTGTCGGCGAACACGTTGTGGCACTTGGTGTCCGACATGGAGCTGCTGCGCGAACGGCTGAACATCGAGCGCTGGCAGCTTTTCGGGGGCTCGTGGGGTTCGACGCTTGCCCTGGCGTACGCGGAAACCCACCCGTCGCGAGTGTCGGAAATGGTGCTGCGCGGGATTTTCACTGTGCGGAAGCGGGAGCTTGACTGGCTCTACCGCGGCGGTGCGGCGAATCTCTTCCCCGCGGAATGGGACGCCTTCCTGGAGCCGTTGGACGAGCGGCAGCGGGAGGATCCGCTCGCCGGGTACGCCGAACTGCTCCACTCCCCCGATCGCGCGGTGCGCGAACGGGCGGCGATCGCCTGGAGCGTCTGGGAAGGCGCGACGGTCGCGTTGCTGCCGCAACAGTCCTTTGTGGACCGATACGCGAATCCGCAGTTCGCGTTGACGTTCGCTCGTCTTGCGGTGCACTACTTCCAGCACGGCGCGTGGTTGGAAGAAGGCCAGCTGATCCGGGACGCGGGGAAGCTCGCCGGGATCCCGGGCGTACTGGTGCAGGGGCGTTACGACGCGGTGTGCCCGCCGATCACCGCGTACCAGCTGCATCGAGCGTGGCCCGGTTCGACGTTGAAGCTCACCGAATCCGCGGGGCACGCCGTGACCGACCCGGGAATCCTCGCCGCTCTCCGCGAGGCGACCGACGGGTTCCGCTAAAAGCCGTGAAGGGCTCCCTGAAGGAATCTGATTCCCTCAAGGAGCCCTTCACGGACCTTCGGAGCTAGATCCGGCCGCCGCTGGAGCTGTCGCCGCCGGAAAGCCGCTGTGCCAGGTAAACCGGCACCGTCGAGACGACGATCAGCACCGCCGCGACCACGTTGACCACCGGGGCCTGATTCGGCCGGAACAGGTTGTTGTAGATCCAGATCGGCAGCGTTTCCATGCCGGTGCCGAGGGTGAACGTCGTCACGATGATCTCGTCGAACGACAGTGCGAACGCGAGCAAACCGCCTGCCAGCAAAGCGGAACGCAGCATCGGGAACGTCACCAGGCGAAACGTCGTCATGCCGTCCGCGCCGAGGTCCATCGACGCTTCTTCCAGGTTTCCGCCCATCCGGCGCAACCGGGCGACCACGTTGTTGAACACCACCACGATGCAGAAGGTGGCGTGCGCGACGATCGCCGTCATCAGGCCGAGGTCGAGCCCGAAGATCGTCCGGAACGCGTTGTTCAGCGCGATGCCGGTGACGATGCCGGGCAGCGCGATCGGCAGGATCACCAGCAGCGACAACGAGTTCCGGCCGAAGAACCGGTACTTCTGCAGCGCGAACGCGGCCATCGTGCCGAGCACCAAGGCGATCGCGGTGGCCGACAGGCCGGCGATGACGCTGGTCCACAAGGCGTGCAGGGCGCCCTCGTTGGTGATCGCCCGGCCCCACCATTCGAGCGTGAAGCTCTTGGGCGGCCATCCGAACGTGGTGTCCGCGTTCACCGAGTTCAGCAGGACCACCAGCAGCGGGAAATAGATCACCGCGAATCCGGCGCCGAGCGCGGTCCACAACAGCACCCGGGCGGGTTTCGACATCCGCACGGCGGTCTCCTAGAGGTTGTCCAGCGCACCGGTGCGACGCACCGCGGCCAGGTAGACGAGCATGATCACGACCGGGACCGTCGCGACGGTCGCGGCGAACGGCAGGTTATTGGCCGCGCCGATGTTGTCGTACACGACGTTGCCGAGCATCTGCGACGTGCCGCCGACGATCTTCACCGCGATGTAGTCGCCGAGCGAAAGCGAGAAGGTGAAGATCGAGCCCGCGACGATCGCCGGGAAGGTCAGCGGCAGGATCACCGAACGGAACGTGCGGAACGATTTCGCGCCGAGGTCGCCGGAAGCGTCCACCAGGGACACCGGAAGCCGTTCGAGGCCCGCGTAGATCGGGAGAATCATGTACGGGAGCCAGAGGTAGGACAGCGTGATCACGGTGGCGGTGACGCCGTATCCCGGCGCGGAAAGGCCGAGCGGGTCCAGCAGCCAGTTCAGCACTCCGTTGCCGGACAACAGGGTCCGCCACGCGTAAGCCTTCACCAGGTAGCTCGCCCACAGCGGCGTCATCACCATGATCACCAGCACGCGCTGCGCCTTGGGCGACGCGAGTTTGGCCATGGCGAAGGCCATCGGGAACGCGATCACCGCGTCGATCACGGTCACCAGCAGCGCGATGCCGACGGTGCGGAACGTGATCGTGCGATAAACAGAATCACTGAAAAGAGTGACGAAGTTGTCGAAGGACCAGTCGGTGACCACCTTGCCGGTGAAGACGTCGGTGGACCAGAAGGCCGTGATGAAGAGGGCGGCGAGCGCGCCGAGGTAGGCCAGGCCGAGCCAGAGCATCGGCGCGGTGAGCAAAAGGCCGAGGCGCAGCTGGGGTTTGCGGTGGAAGAAAGCCGAGATGCGGTGACTCGGCGAGCTCACGGCGGTCATGTCGTAGCACTTTCCGGTGGAGACGGGAGAAGAGCCGAGGGCTGCGGGAACATTGGGGAGGGCCCGCAGCCCCCGGCGGACTCGCGGATGCCGGCGCGGTGGGTACCGGCATCCGCGAGAGTCGATCAGCCCTTGATCTCGGTCCAGGCCCGGGTCCAGTCGCCGTAGTCCTTGCACTTGACGTCCGTGCGGCCGTCAAGGCACTGCGGGATCGGCGTGGTCCAGTACTGGATCTTCGCGGCGTACGCGGCGTCGTTGGCGTGGTAGGTGTCGCACAGCGACTTGTCCTTGAACTCCGCACAGGCCTTGGAGTTCGCCGGGGCCTCGCCGAAGTACTCGGCGACCTGGGCGTTCACCTTCGGGCTCGTGATGTAGTCCATCCACTTGTACGCACACGTCTTGTGCTGCGACTTCGCGGACACCATCCAGGTGTCCGACCAGCCGGTCGCACCCTCGCTCGGCACCGTGGCCGCGACCGGCGCGCCCTCGCTCTTCGCGAGGTTCACCGTCACCTGCCAGGCCGTGCCGATCACGCCGTCGCCGCTCTTGAGCGACTGCGTTTCCTTGAGGTAGTCCGACCAGTACTCCTCGACCAGCGGGCGCTGCTTCTTCAGCAGGTCCGTGGCCGCCTTGAACTGCTTGTCGTCCAAGGCGTACGGGTTCTTGATGCCGAGATCCGGCTGGTGCGCCATCAGGTACAGCGCGGCGTCGGCGATGTAGATCGGCGAGTCGTACGCGATGACCTTGCCCTTGAACTGCGACTTCTCGTCGAACATCGGCGACCACGACGTCGGCTCCGGCTGCACCTTGTCGGTGCGGTAGGCCAGGACGTTCGCGCCCCAGCCGTGCGGGATGCCGTAGGCGACGTTGTTGACGCTGTTCCACGACTTGTTCTTGAGGAACGGGTAGATGTCGTTGTAGTTCGGGACCAGCGCGGTGTTGACCGGCTCGACGTCGCCCGAGGCGACCAGCCGCAGCGAGGCGTCGCCGGACGCGGAAACCACGTCGTACTGCCCGGTCTTCATCAGCGTCACGGCCTCGTCCGAGGTGCCGAACGGCTTGACGTTGACCTTGCAGCCGGTCTGCTGCTCGAACGGCGTGACCCAGTTGACCTTCGCGTCGTTCTGGCCGTTTTCCGCGTATCCGGGCCACGCCAGCACGTTCAGCTGGCCTTCCGGCTGTCCGAGCTGCGTCAGCGCGTTCAGCTTCGGCGGCGTGAAGCCCTGCGCGCCCGGCGCCGACCCCGCCTTGGAGTCGGAGCCCGAGGTGCCGCAGGCGGCGAGCAGGAGGCTCACGCCGCACAGCCCTGCGAGCAGCGTCTTCCTGTTCTTCATAGCGAGAGAAACCTTCCCGTGAGGAACTAGCCGGCTTCGGGGACCCGGAAACTGTGTTCGCGGCGCCAGCGCAGGCGAACGCGACCGTCTGCGAATTCGGTCGGTTCGCTGGTGTTCTGGCGGACAACGGACAATTGGCCCCCGGCATCGAGCGCGACAGCGTAGCGCACCGTCGAACCGGCATAAACGACATCCGTGATGGAACCGGTCGCAGAAGTCTCTCCGGGACCGGCCGGGGACGCAAGGTCTCCGTCGATGCGAATCTTCTCCGGCCGGATGCTGTACACGCCCGGCTTGCCGATCACCGCCTCCGCGCTCCGCCCGCTGAGCAGGTTCGACGTGCCGACAAACCCTGCCACGAAAGCACTTGCCGGGCGTTCGTACACCTCGACCGGAGTGCCGACCTGTTCGATGCGGCCCGCGTTGAACACGGCGATCCGGTCGCTCATCGTGAGCGCCTCGTCCTGGTCGTGGGTGACGAAGACGAAGGTGATGCCGACCTCGCGCTGGATCTGCTTGAGCTCGACCTGCATGGTCTGGCGCAGCTTGAGGTCAAGCGCGCCAAGGGGTTCGTCCAAAAGCAACACTTTCGGGCGATTCACCAGAGCGCGCGCGAGTGCTACGCGCTGCCGCTGGCCACCGGACATCTGCGACGGTTTGCGGTCGCCGTAATCCTCCAGCCGCACCGTGCGCAGCGCTTCTTTCGCGCGCTCGCGGCGTTCGGCTTTCGCGACCCGCTTGACTTTCAGGCCGTACTCCACGTTCTGCTGCACTGTCATGTGCGGGAAGAGCGCGTAGTCCTGGAAAACCGTGTTGACGTCGCGGTCGAACGGGGCGAGCTGGCTGACGTCCTTGCCTTCGAGTTCGATCGTGCCCGCGGTGGGCAGTTCGAAGCCGGCGATCACCCGCAGCACGGTGGTCTTGCCGGAACCGGACGGGCCGAGCATCGAGAAGAACTCGCCGGGCGGGATGTCGAGGTCGACCCCGTCCACGGCACGCACCTTGTCGAAGTGCTTTTCCAGTCCGGTGAGCCGGATCGCCGGCTGCGCGGACTGCGGACGCCTTCCCGGCGGCCGGGTCTCGGCGGGGGCTTGATGGGGCATGACAGGCCTTCCGATGGATCTGGTCACGACGGCTACAGCGCACTCATCACGTGCTTGACGCGGGTGTAGTCCTCGAGGCCGTACAGCGAGAGGTCCTTGCCGTAGCCGGACCGCTTGAACCCGCCGTGCGGCATCTCGGCCACGAGCGGAATGTGCGTGTTGATCCACACGCAGCCGAAGTCGAGTTTCGCCGATAACTTCATGGCGCGCTGGTGGTCCTTGGTCCACACCGAGGAAGCGAGGCCGTAGGGAACCCCGTTGGCGTGCTTGAGCGCTTCGTCGTCGTCGGTGAACCGCTGCACCGTGATGACCGGGCCGAAGACCTCGTTCTGGATGATCTCGTCGTCCTGCCGGACGCCGGAAACCACGGTGGCCTCGTAGAAGTAGCCCTCGTCGCCGGACCGCCGTCCTCCACAGTGGACAGTCGCGTGCTCCGGCAGCCGGTCGATGAAGCCGGAAACCTTGTCCAGCTGCGCGGCGTTGTTGAGCGGGCCGAACGCGACGTCGTCGCCGGTGCCGGTCTTGTTCGCCTCGGCCTGGCGGGTGAGCGCGTTGACGAAGGTGTCGTGCACGTCGTCGTGCACCAGCACGCGAGTGGCGGCCGTGCAGTCCTGGCCCGCGTTGAAATACCCCGCCGCGGCAATGGCTTCGGCGGCCGCTTCGAGATCGGCGTCCGGGAACACGATCACCGGGGCCTTGCCGCCCAGTTCGAGGTGCACGCGCTTGACGTCGTGCGCCGCCGAACCGGCGACCTCGATGCCCGCCCGCACCGAGCCGGTGATCGACACCATGGCCGGAATGTCGTGCTCTACCAACGCGCGCCCGGTGTCGCGGTCGCCGCAGATCACGTTGAACACGCCCGCGGGCAGGTGCTCGCCGCAGATCTCGGCGAGCAGCAGCGTGGAGGCGGGCGTGGTGTCGGACGGCTTGAGCACGATGGTGTTGCCCGCGGCGAGCGCCGGCGCGATCTTCCAGATCGCCATCATCAGCGGGTAGTTCCAGGGCGTCACCTGCGCGCAGACGCCGACCGGCTCGCGGCGGATGAACGACGTGTGGCCTTCCATGTACTCGCCGGCCGAACGGCCTTCGAGCACGCGCGCGGCGCCGGCGAAGAAGCGCACCTGGTCGATGACCGCGGGCAGCTCCTCTTCCATGGTCAGCGCGAACGGCTTGCCGGTGTCCTGCGCTTCGACGCGGATGATCTCCTCGCCGCGCGCCTCGAGCGCGTCGGCGATCTTGAGCAGTGCGAGCTGCCGCTGCGCCGGGGTGGTCTCGCGCCAGCTTTCGAACGCTTCCGCGGCGACCTTCAGCGCGCGGTCCACGTCCTCGGCGCCGGCCACCGGCGCGGTGCAGTACGCACGGCCGGTAACCGGGTCGACGATTTCCGCGACCTTTCCGGACAGCGAGTCGACGTAGGTCCCGCCGACATAGTGCTTCAACTCCTGCACGCGTGCGCCTCCTGACTCTCCGTGGCAGGATGAAACATATAACTCCATATTTCAAATGACAAGGCCCTGGGGCAGGATTGGCTCCAACGGATGCCGAGACGGGTGGACCAACGATGCGCAAGGAGATGTCGAACAGCGCACGACTGGCGATGTTCGCCCCGCTGGAACAGGTGGGGCGCGCGGAGGCGGTCGCGGCGCGGCTCTTCGACGCCATCACGCTCGGTCTCCTCGACGACGCCGAGCAGTTGCCGAGCGAGGCCGAACTCGCCGCGCAGTTCCGCGTCTCCACGGTCACCGTGCGCGAGGCGCTCGCGGTGCTGCGGCAGCAGGGCCTCGTCGAAACGCGGCGCGGGCGCGGCGGCGGCAGCTTCGTGCGCACGCCGGACTGGCCCGCGCAGAGCTCGTGGGCCGAACGCCTGCGCTTGGTCTCCATGGCCGACCTTCGCGACTTCGGCGACCACTACCTCGCCGTCGCGGGTTCGGCGGCGAAACTCGCCGCCGAACGCAGCACCCCCGAAGACCTCGAACGGCTGCGGCTCACCGCGGAAGACCTCCTCGGCGCGAGCGGCCCCGACGCGACCCGCGCGGAAAGGCATTTCCACCTCGAAGTCGCCGCCGCCGCGCAGTCCCCGCGGCTCACCAACCAGGAAGTTCAGCTGCAGAGCGAACACGGCGTATTGCTCTGGGCGCCCCTCGGCGACAAGGAAACCTGCCGGGGGTCCTACGCTGAGCACCAGGCGATCGTCTCCGCGATCGCCTCGGCCGACGGCGATCGGGCGCGCGCTTTGACCGAAGACCACCTCCTCGGAGCGCTCGATCGGCTCGCGGATCTGCACCTGACCCTCGAAACGCCGTAAGCTCCGATGACCCGCATCACGAGGTGAGCATCGTGACCGACACCCGCACGCTGACCGGCGAAGAGGTAGTGACCCAGGTTTCCTCCCTCGTCGAGGAGATTTTCGCGCGCCTGAAACCAGTTCTGGCCGCCGCCGAGACGCTGCTCGCCGAATCCGGCGACCTGTCCGCCGAGTCGCTGCACGCGATCCGGCCGCAGGTCATCGAGGCGCTCGGCGGCCTCGTGGTCGGCGCGGGCTTCGTGAGCGCGCCGAATGTCCTTGCCGATCAGGAACTCGGCTTCGAATGGTGGACTTCGTGCCGCACCGACGACGGCGCGCCGGAACAGCTGTTCATCAGCCTCGATCCGGAGAGCCCCAATTTCCTGGACTACACGCGGCAATCCTGGTTCACCGTCCCGCGCGACAGCGGGCAACGGCATGTCAATGGGCCGTACGTGGACTATCTCTGCACCGACGAGTACACGCTGACCTTCACCGTTCCGGTCACTCGCGGTGAGGAATTCGCCGGGGTCGTTGGTGCGGACGTGTATGTGCGCGAGTTCGAGCGCACGGTGAGTCGCCGGCTTCGCGCGCTCGGCCGGACCGCCGCGCTGCTCAACGCGCAGGGCCGGGTGATCGTGTCGAACAGCGTGCGGAAGGCGACCGGGTCGCTGGTGCGCGAGATCGACGTGCCTGCCTGGTGGGCCTCCGGCGCGGAGCCGTATACGGCGCCGGGCGGGACGACGTTGCGGCGGTGCGGGGATTCGCCGATCACGCTGCTGGTCACGACCTGATCTGGAGAGCGAACCACAGTTCCGCGCGGACGCCGGGCGCGTCGAGGTCCCGGCCCAGCAGCTCGGCCGCTTTGGCGACCCGGTTGCGCAAGGTGTGCCGGTGCACGCCGAGTTTCGTCGCGGCGAGGTCCCAGTGGCCGTGGTGTTCGAGCCAGCAGCGCAGCGACAGTTCCAGGTCGCCGCGGCCGCCGGTCCGGTCGAACTTCCTTACCGGCGCGAGGAGCTGGTCGGAAAACGCTTGCGCGGCTTGCTGATCGAGCAAGCCGAGCAATCCGGCCCCGGCATGGTCGGCGTAGCGCAGGAGCGGCACGCGCTGGGTCCGCGCCGCCTCGGCCGCCTCCTCCGCCTGCCTCAACGCGGTCGGGAACTCCCCGGTGGACAGTCCACTGTGGAACTCCCCGGTTTCCGCGACGATCGCGCTCACCTCGTCGTTCTCCGCCAGCACGATCAGCTTGTCTCCACGGTGTGCGGCGAATACTTGTCCGGCAAGGGTTTCCAGCCGTTCGTACAGCGTGTTCCGCGCCGACTTGCTCCCGGCCACCGCGAGCACCGTCCACGGCTCGGGCGGAAGATCGGGTACCACGTCGCGGGCCAGCTCGTCATGTCCGGCGGCGAGCAGCTCCAGCACGCCGGTATGCAGCTGGGACAGCGAGAGTCGTTGTGCCCGATCCTGTTCCAGCGCAAGGGAAAGCAGGGATACAGCCGTGTTGACGATGTAGCGTCCGGTGCTGTCCAACGGTTCGGCAGTACCGACCGCCAAGGCACCCCGCGTATGCAGAGTCTGGATGACCACTTCGTCGTCGCCATGGGACACCACTCGGGTGCCCGCCCGAAGCCCGGTGATGTCCAGCTTGACACTGCGCGCTTTGGCCGACGACGCCTCTCGCATGCGTCCGGCGGAGTCGTACAGCACGACCCAGCCGTCGATGAGCCGCGCAAGCCGCCGCACCACTCCCCCGGCACCGCCGCGCCCGACCGCGGTCCGGGTCAGCTCCTGCTGGGCGCGGCCGATCCGCACCGTCGCGGCGTACTCGTCGGCCGCGACTGACCGGGACACCGCACGCGTGATCGCGATGAACGGCGTCTTCCGCGGCACCTCCAGCACCGGCAACCCGACTTCGTCGGCGACCGCCACCAACGCGTCCGGCACCTTCGCGTGGCTCAGCCCGACGCCGAAGCCGAGCCCGGCGACGTCCGCGTCGACCAGCCGCCGGACGTACGCGGCGTACGTCGCGCTGTAGAGCGTCAGACCGGTCGTGAGCAGCAGTTCCCCGCCTTCGAGGAAGCTCTGCGGGTCGGTCAGCTCGGTCGGGTGCACCCAGCCGATCGGGCGGTCCAGCCCGGCCTCGCCCGCGACCACGCGCAGGCCGAGCGCGGGTTCGGCGGCCAGCGCCCGCAGGGTGAGTGCCATAACGGCTAATTGTAGTCACCAAGTTGGACAGAACGGCCAGCTGACGGCGGACGGTGCAGGCCCCATCCTGAGGGCGACCCACTCACGCGTACAGGAGCGATCCGTGACCACGAGCACCGCCGCCGAGCCGCAGGCTCCGGCACCCCGGCAGCGCAGGCTGCAGACCGAGATCCCCGGGCCCGTTTCCCGCGCGCTGCAGGAGCGCCGCGCGAACGCGGTCGCCGCCGGGGTCGCGTCGACGCTGCCCGCCTACATCACCTCCGCCAGCGGCGGCCTGCTCACCGACGCCGACGGCAACGTGCTGATCGACTTCGGTTCCGGGATCGCGGTGACGAGCGTCGGGCACTCCGCGCCCGAGGTGGTCGACCGGGTGCGCGAGCAGGCGGCGCGGTTCACCCACACCTGTTTCATGGTGACCCCGTACGAGGGGTACGTGGAGGTGTGCGAGGCGCTGGCCGAGCTGACGCCGGGCGACCACGCGAAGAAGTCGGTGCTGTTCAACTCCGGCGCGGAAGCGGTCGAGAACGCGGTGAAGATCGCCCGTACCGCCACCGGCCGCCAGGCCGTCGTGGTGTTCGACCACGCCTACCACGGCCGCACCAACCTGACCATGGGCATGACCGCGAAATCGGTGCCCTACAAGCACGGTTTCGGCCCGTTCGCGCCCGAGGTGTACCGCGTGCCGGGCTCGTACCCGTACCGCGACGGGCTGGCCGGCCCGGAGGCCGCGCGGCAGGCGATCGACCGGATCGAGAAGCAGATCGGCGGCGACCAGGTCGCGGCCGTCGTGCTCGAACCGATCCAGGGCGAGGGCGGGTTCATCGAGCCCGCTCCCGGCTTCCTGCCCGCGATTTCCGCGTGGTGCAAGGCGAACGGCGTGGTGTTCGTCGCCGACGAGGTGCAGACCGGCTTCTGCCGCACCGGCAACTGGTTCGCCTCGCAGCACGAGGACGTCGTCCCGGACCTGGTCTGCACGGCCAAGGGCATCGCGGGCGGGCTGCCGCTCGCCGCGGTGACCGGGCGCGCGGAGCTGCTCGACGCGGTCGGCCCGGGCGGGCTCGGCGGCACCTACGGCGGCAACCCGATCGCGTGCGCCGCGGCGCTGGGCGCGATCGAGACCATGCGCAACGACGGCCTGACCGGTTCCGCGAAGCGCATCGAGGAACTGGTGCTGCCGCGGCTTCGGGCGCTGGCCACGGAAACCGGCGTGATCGGCGACGTGCGCGGACGCGGCGCGATGCTGGCCGCCGAGTTCGTCAAGCCGGGCACGAACGAGCCGGACGCCGACCTCACCAAGCGCATCGCCGCCGCCTGCCACGCACAGGGTGTCGTGGTGCTGACCTGCGGCACGTACGGCAATGTCGTCCGGCTGCTTCCCCCGCTGTCCCTGTCCAACGAGTTGCTCGACGAAGGCCTCGCCGTTCTCGAGTACGCGATCCGCACGGAGGCCCGCAAGTGACTTACCCGTTCTGGGTGGCCGGAAAGCCGGTAACCAGCAGCGAAACGACCGTCGTCCGGCATTCGTTCGACGGTTCCGAAGCCGGTGCGCACTACGTTCCCGGGCAGTCCGAGGTGGAGGCCGCGGTTCAGGCCGCGGCCGACGTCGCCGACGAGTACGCGACGCTGCCCGCACACGTCCGCGCGGGCGCGCTCGACCACATCTCGCGCCGGCTTTCCGAGCGCACCGAGGAAATCGCGCAGCTGATCACCGCCGAATCGGGCAAGCCGCTGAAGTGGTCGCGCGGCGAGGTCGGCCGTGCGGTGTCGACGTTCCGCTGGGCGTCCGAGGAAGCCCGCCGGTTCTCCGGCGACCTGCAGCGCCTCGACACCGATCCGGGCGGCACCGGACGACTCGCGCTCGTCCGGCGTGTGCCGCGCGGTCCGGTGCTGGGCATCACGCCGTTCAACTTCCCGCTGAACCTGGTGGCGCACAAGGTCGCCCCGGCGATCGCGGTCGGCGCGCCGATCGTGCTCAAGCCCGCCCCGGCGACGCCGCTGACCGCGCTGCTGCTCGGCGAGATCCTCGCCGAGACCGACCTTCCGGCGGGCAGCTGGTCGATCCTGCCGCTGGGCAACGAGGCCACCGCCGAACTGGTCAAGGACCCGCGGCTGCCGGTCGTGTCGTTCACCGGTTCGGTTCCGGTCGGCTGGGCGATCCGCGACAGCGTGCCGCGCAAGCACGTCGCGCTGGAACTCGGCGGCAACGGCGCGGTTCTCGTCTGTCCGGATTGGACTGACCTGGACTTCGCCGCGCAGCGGATCGCGACGTTCGCCATGTACCAGGCGGGACAGTCGTGCATTTCGGTGCAGCGGGTGTACGCGCACACCGACGTCTACGACGAGCTGCAGCAGAAGGTGCTGGAGCAGGTCGCCGCGCTGCGCACCGGAAACCCGCGCGAGGACGGCGTCGACGTGGGCCCGCTGGTCAACGAGGCGGCTGCTACGCGGGTCGAATCCTGGGTCACCGACGCGGTGGTCGCCGGGGCGAAGCTGCTGGCCGGCGGCGGCCGTTCGGGCGCGACGGTGGAGCCGACCGTGCTCTCCGAGGTTCCCGAGGACGTTTCCGTGATGGCGGACGAGGTGTTCGGCCCAGTGGTCTCGCTGGTCCGGGTGTCCTCTGTGGACGACGGCGTCGAGCGGATCAACGCGTCCCGCTTCGGTTTGCAGACCGGCGTGTTCACGCGCGACCTGCCGACCGCGTTCGACGTGTCGGCGCGGCTCAAGGTGGGCGGTGTGCTGGTCGGCGACGTGCCGAGCTTCCGCGCCGACCAGATGCCGTACGGCGGCGTGAAGGACTCCGGCGTCGGCCGCGAAGGCCCGGCGGCGGCGATGGCGGACTTCACCGAGGAGCGCGTGACTGTCCTTACCGGACTGACTCTCTGAGCGCCGCGTAGGCGTCCACCAGAGACGGTCCGTACCACGTGAGGTAGCGCCCGGAGAGCAGCACCGGGCGCATCTCCGGGAAGAAGCCGGGGCCGTCGTCCTGGGTGAACTCGTACGGCTCGTCGGGCAGTACGACCAGGTCGGCCCCGGTCTTCTGGAGTTCTTCCAGCGACGGCCGGGGATACCGTTCGGAGTGTCCGGAGTAGACGTTCTCGACCCCGATCCGGCGCAGCACGTCTCCGGCGAAGGTGTCACGGCCCAGCACGATCCACGGCTTGCGCCACACCGGAATCACCGCCCGGTAGCGCACCGGTTGCACCTCGCGCCACAGTTCGTCCGCGGTGTCGAGCCATTCCGGTTCGTCGATGCCGTACACCTGGCCGAAAATCCGCCGCAGTGAACCCAGCGCGGCGGGCACCGACTCCGCCGCGGCCATGACGAACACCGGAATCCCGTTGGCGCGCAGGGTTTCCACGTCCTCCGGCCGGTTCTCCTCGGAGTTCGCCAGCACCAGATCCGGTTCGAGCGCCAGCACCCGGTCCAGCTTCGGGTACTTCGACCCGCCCACCCGTTCCACGTCCAGATCAGCCGGATGCGTGCAGTAGTCCGTCGCCCCGACCAGCCGCCCGGGCGCGCTCGCCTCGACCGCCTCGGTCAGCGACGGCACCAACGACACGACCCGCCGCGGCGAGCCCTCGATCGGCACCGGCTCGCCGAGATCATCGACCAGTTCCGCGTTCCTCATACCCGTTCGAACGACACCTTCCGCTGCTCGACGTCCACTTCGGTCAGCCGCACCGCGATCCGCTCGCCCTCCGGGAACTTCTCGCCGGAACACTTCGCCATCACCGGCGGATCCTCGACCAGGATCTCCGCCCGCGCCTCGTCCGCACGCAACACCACCGCGGTGAACTCGCGACCCACATGCTCAGCGAGTACCCACGCCTCGACCTGATCTATGCACGCGCGTTCGACCCGCGCGGCCAGACTGTCCGAAGCGGACATGTACGCCGGCACTTCGGACAACGCCTCGCGCACCCAATCCGGCACCTCGCGGCCAGCCGTCACCGCCAGGCACACCTCGGTGCCGAATCGGTCGACGAGCCGCCGAATCGGCGCCGTGACGTGCGCGTACGCTCCGCCGATTCCCGCGTGCGTGGTAACCGCGGGCAATTCCCCGGCAAAAGCCGTGTAGCCCGCGCCCCGCAACAGCCGGGTGGTGTCCGCGTACAGCGCCATCGACGCGGGCTGTCCTGGGTCCAAAGTAGACAGAAACTCGGACACCGTCAGCTCGACCGGCCACGCCAGCCCGACCGCCGCCGCGGACCGGCGCAGCCACTCCACCGCGTCCGGTTCCGGGGACGGCAGCGTCCGCAGCACCCCGATCCCGGCGTCGATCATGATCCGCGCCGCGGCCATCCCGGTGAGCAAAGAGATTTCGGCGTTCCACGCGTCGACGACCGTCCGCGGCCGGCGAGCGAGAATCCAGCCGCCGTCGACGTCGCCGCTGATCTCCTGCTCCGGCAGTTGCAACTCGACCGCGCCGCGCTGCACCGCGAGGCTGCGCCGCAACCGGCCCAGCTCCGGCAACGCGGCCACCGACGGATGCGGCCGCCCGGCGTCCAGCGACGCCTGGACCCCTTCGTAGTCGAGCTGCTCCGTCGAGCGCACCAGCGCCCGCCGGACCCGGGTGGCGACAATTTCCCCGGCCTCGTCGACGTCGATGGTCCACAGCACCGCCGGGCGCACTTCGCCCGGCAGCAGGCTGGCCGCGCCCTCGGACAGCACCGGCGGATGCAGCGGGACGTTGCCGTCCGGGAGATAGAGCGTCTGCCCGCGCCGCCGCGCCTCGTGGTCGAGCGCGCCGCCCGGCGGGACGAACGCCGCCAGGTCCGCGATCGCGTACTGCACCCGGAACCCGCTGCCGAGTCGTTCGATCACCATCGCCTGGTCGAGGTCCTTGGACCCGGGCGGATCGATCGTGACGAACGGCAGGTCGGTGGCGTCCTCGCGGCCGCCCGCCGAGGAGAGCGGATCGAGCACCGCCGTTTCGGCCTCCGCGAGCACCGCGGGCCCGAACGACTCCGGCAGCGCGAACTCCGCCCGGAGACGACCGAAGTCCCCTCCCGACGCTGGTGTCCTCAGCACGAGCGGCGGCACGCTCCAACACTATCCCGCCGAACCGCCGGTGATCGCCCGTTCGGGCGCGGGCCGGTCGGGTGTAGCCTGCCTGACATTGACAATCGTCTTCATTTTCAGAAGGGGCCGGATCGGTGAAGATCGCGTTCGTCGGCAAGGGCGGCAGCGGGAAAACCACGCTCTCGTCGCTGTTCGTCTCGTATGTGGCCGCCGCGGGCAAACCGGTGCTGGCGATCGACGCCGACATCAACCAGCACCTGGCGGCGGCCCTCGGCGCGACCGAGGAGCAGGCGCTGGCGTGGCCGACCCTCGGCGACCATATGCCGCTGATCAAGGAGTACCTGCGCGGCGACAACCCGCGAATCCCGTCCGCCGACGCGATGATCAAAACCACGCCGCCCGGCCGCGGCTCCCGTCTCGTCCGCCCCTTCGAAGACAACCCGATCTTCGACGCCTGCTTCCGCCCGCTGGGCGCCGTCCGGCTGGGCGTCACCGGCCAGTTCGACGAGGACGACCTGGGCGTGGCCTGCTACCACTCGAAGGTCGGCGCGGCCGAGTTGCTGCTGAACCACCTGGTGGACGGCACGGGCGAGTACGTAGTGATGGACATGACCGCCGGCGCCGACGCGTTCGCCTCGGGCCTGTTCACGCGCTTCGACGTGACCTTCTTGGTCTGCGAACCGACCCTGCGCAGCGTCGGTGTTTACCGTCAGTACGCGGACCACGCCCGGGACTTCGGCGTTCACCTGGTAGCGGTAGGCAACAAGGTCACCGACAGCGACGACGTCGACTTCCTGACCGAACAGCTGGGTTCGGCACTGCTGGGGTGGATGACGACGTCCGGCCACGTCCGAGCCGCCGAACGCGGCACGACCCGGCCGATCGGCGAACTGGAACCGCGCAACCTGGCGACGCTGGCCGCGATGCAGGACCTGGTGGACGCAACTCCGCGGGACTGGGCCCGGTACCAGCGGCAAGGGGTGGAATTCCACCTGCGCAACGCGCGGGCCTGGGGGAACGGCCGGATGGGGGCGGATCTGGAGGAACAGGTTGATCCGGACTTCGTACTGGATCCGGCCTTGGTGGCCGGGTAGTTGAAGGTGTTCTTGCCGCCGACCGGACGCTTTGTCCGGTCGGCGGTTTCGCGTTGCTCTGGATTTTGGGCTTCGGGCGGGGAGGTTTCGTGTTTCCGGGCAGCCCGCCGCGGTCTCAGGTCAGGTCGGCGGTTTGGCACCGCCCTGATTTCCCGTCCTCGCCCCGACAGGTTTCCTGCTCCGGGCGGCCCGCCGTCGTCCCGCGCCAGGTCGACGGTTTCGCACTGCCCCAACTTCCCAGCCTCGCCCGGGCTGATTCCTGCTCCAAACCACCCCAGGTCAGGTCGGCTTTTGTACTGCCCCAGCCCCCTGGCCTTGCCCGGGCAGGTGTCCCGCTGCGAGCAGCCAGCCGCCATCCCACACCAGAGCAACGGCGTAGCACTACCTCGGCTTCCCAGCCTCGATCGAGCAGGTTTACTGCTCCGAGCAGTCGCCATCCACGCCCCGTCCGCGGCTCAGCGCTGCCCCAACATCCCAGCCTCGCCCGGCCTGATTCCAGTTCCGGGCCAGCCCGCCGCCCCACACCAGGTCGGCAGTTAGCTGCTGCCTCAGCGTCCGAGCCTCGCCCGGGTTGGTTCCGTCACGCCGTCAGTCGCCGTCCCAGTCGCGGTCGGCGGCGTCGGCTTGGCGGGTGCGTTCGCGGGCGATGTCGAGCGCGCGGCGGGCCGTGGCCTCGTCCGGGTACGGGCCGAGGAGGTCGGCGCCTCGGCTGCGTTCCAGGTGCTCGACTTCGTGGGTGCGGGTGTTGTAGTACCAGCCCTGGTCCGGGTTCGGGTCGTCAGACATGGGTTCAGCCTGACATCCGCCCGCTCATTTGCGCCAGCGGAACGGAACCTCCGTGGGCTGCCCGGTGGGCCCGAAGTCGGCCGGGCCGTCGTCCTCGTGGTCGGGGTGCTCGTCGAACCACCCGCGAGCGTCCCCCATGGGAATGCCGCGGGGCGGGGTCGCCGCGTCGTCCGCCGGGGAGGACGCACCGTAATCCGGCACCGGCGGCACGGCCGAATTCTTGCCCGGGAAAACCGGCGGCTCCTCCCGATACACCCGCGACGGCGGCGGCCCGGGCGGACCGCTCTCCTGCCCAGGGAAGACCGGCAAGGGCCGCCCGTCCGGCCCGGTTTCGGCAGGCCGCCGGCGACCGCTGGGCTGCGGCAGCTGGAACGGTGGAGTGGGCTGCGCGCTGGGTGCGGGCGGAGGCTGGTGCTGTGCTGCTGGCGCAGGCCGGATCGCCGACTCCGCGCTGGGCGCGGGCGCAGGCTGGTGCTGCGCTGCTGGCGCAGGCGGGATCGCCGACTCCGCGCTGGGCGCGGGCGAAGGCTGGTGTTGCGCTGCAGGCGGAATCGGCTGCGGCGCAGCAGACGCGGACGGACTCGTCGACTCCGGGCTAGGCGCGGACGGAACCTGATGTTGCGCTGCAGGCGGAATCGGCTGCGCCACC
Source organism: Amycolatopsis sp. AA4 (assembly GCF_002796545.1). GTDB lineage: Bacteria > Actinomycetota > Actinomycetes > Mycobacteriales > Pseudonocardiaceae > Amycolatopsis. Next base: position 869,796 of record NZ_CP024894.1, on the reverse strand, counting down.
GGCGGGCTCGTCGACTCGGGGCCAGGCGCGGAGGGAGCCGTTGGCGGCTGAGAAGTCTTGGGCGCTGGATGCGCTACGTCAGTTGCGGGCGGGTTTGCCCACTCCGCACTTGACGCGGGCGGGACTGGTCGTGGGAAGCCGGAAGCAGGCGAGTCAGGCGACGCTGCAGCGGGAGCGGTCGGTGGTGGCTGCTGCGGAGCGGGGGCACCCGCGGGCGGAAGTGACTGCGGTGCACCAGATGCGGGAGGGTTCGCCGACTCCGCACTGGGCGCGGACGGAACCGTCGGCGGCGGCGACGCCGGAGCGTCTGCTGGTGGAAGTGGCGGCGTCGCCGACTCCGCGCCGGACGCGGAAGGTGCCGTCGGCGGTTGCTGCGGTGAAGGAGCATTCGCGGGCACCGCAGGAGGTGCGGGCGGGGTCTCCGACTCCGCGCTGGGCGTGAAAGGAGCCGTCTGCGGCTGCGACACCGAAGGATTCGTGGGCACCGCAGCAGGTGCGGGCGGGGTCGCTGACTCCGCGCTGGGCGCGGACGGAGCCGCCGATGGCTGGTGCTGTGCCGGAGGATTCGCAGGCGGGGACGGCTGGGATGCGCCGACCGTCGGCGGACTTATCGGCTCCGGCGGAGCGACTGGCTGTGCCGGAGATGGCGGCACCGGCGAGGTCTGCGGGGCAGAAGCCGCAGGCGGTTGCTGCGGCGAGGGCGGTTGGGCAGCAGGCATCGCCGGTTGAGAAGGCGGAGAACCCGGACCGTACTGCGGTGCCCCAGCCGGAGGAGCCGGATGCCACCCGGGGGGCGCCTCATGCCGACCATGTGACGGAACGGCCGGATTCCCCTGCTGCGGCAACGCTTCCGCCGGACGTACAGGCTGGCGCGGCTCATGCACGTACGGCTTCGGCTGCCACGACTGCCTCGCGCGCAGCTGCGGATCAACCGGCGTTGGCGTGGCGGGAGGCACCGGGGCCGTCGCGCTGGGTTCGGGCGCGGCGGAGTCCGGAATGGCCGGTGCGTCTTCCTTCACCGGAGCGGCAGCCTCGGCCGGAGCCGGGGTCGGCTGGGGTGGCTCCTCAGCAACAACCGGAGCCGGTTCGACCGGTTGGGAGACCGGTTCACTGGTCTGGCCGCTGTCCGCAGTGGCCCGCCCGACGTCTTCCGGCGGACGGGCCGCCGCACCAGCCTCCCCGGCCGAGCGCCAAACCGGGGCAGGTCCGATGTTCATCGGGACCGCCGCGGCCAACGGGCCCATCGGCGGTGCCTCCCCCGAAGGGACCGGACCAGCGGCGGCCGGGCGGGGAATCGGGTCCAGGCAGGAGACCAGCACCGTCGTACGGTCCGGGTCCTGGACCTTGCGGCCGCTCCGTTCCCGGTAGACCATCTCGCCTTCGGCGTCCATCTCCACCAGGTAGCCCGCCTCCGCGAGCTGTTCCTCGTCGAGATCCACCAGGCGCTCGTAGCGGGACGGGACCACGCGGTACACCGGCCACGACAGCCGGGCGTGCTCGGCGTGGAACTGGGCCAGCAGAGCCGCCAGCTGCTGTTGCCACGGAAGCGACATGCCCTCCGCCAGGGAGCGCGGCAGGACGACGTACCCGCCGTCGACGCCGGGCATTCCCTGGTTCAGCAAATCCGCCAGCGGGGTGCTGGACGCGGGGTGCGCGGACTGGCGCGGCGGCTGCGGTGCGCCGAACAGCGCCGCCGGGTCCTGGGGCTCGCTCTGGCCTGCTTTGCCTCGCTTGCCGAATTTCCGTGCCACGTGTGCCATCCTCTGCCAGCGCGCGGCCACGTGCTCGTGGACAGGCCGCGACTTCGGGGTGAATCCGGACCCGCGGCAACTGGGCATCCGCGGGTCAAGAGCCGGTGCCTCCCGCACCCATGCTAGACGCCGGGGCGCACCGCCTGCGGGACGACTTCGTGCTCGTCGAACGAGAACGGCCGCACGTGCACCGGCACGCCGGTCTGCTGGGCCTCGACGATCTTGCCGTCGCCCAGGTACATCGCGACGTGGTGGATGGTCGTCGGGTCGGCCGGGTCGGTGGCGAGGAAGATCAAGTCACCGGGCTGGGCTTCCCGCACCGGCAGCATCGCGCCCGCCTTGTACTGGTCCTTCGACACGCGCGGCAGGATCACGCCCGCCGACTCGTAGGCGCGCAGCATCAGGCCGGAACAGTCGTACGAATCCGGGCCGGTCGCGCCCCAGACGTAGGGCTTGCCCTGCTCGCCGAGCGCGAACTTGATCGCCTGCGCCGCGGCCTGGCTCGGCGGCAGCGCGGCTCCCATGCCCTGCCCGCAGCCGACCACGTCGGCGACCTGGCCCATGTTCTGCACCAGCGTGGCCGCCATGGCCTCCCACCGGTGGTAGCGGTCCGGGAAACCGGACCGCTCGACGCGCTGCGCCGCGTCGCCGGGACGCAAATTCTCCCAGTCCGGGACGCCGAGCAGCACGTCGAAGAATTTGTTGATCGCGTAGTTCGGGTCGGTGACCTGGGCCGGGGTGCCCCAGTTCATCGACGGGCGCATCTGGAAGATGCCGAGCGAATCGCGGTCGCCGTAGTTCACGTTGTGCAGCCGCGATTCGGTCATCCCGGCCTGGATCGCGACCTGCCACGCGCGCGGCGAGAGGCTGCGCTGCTTGCCGATCGCGATGATCAGCGACACCGTGCCGCGCGACTCCTGGTCGAGTTCGGCGGCGTCCGCCCCGCCCTGCTCCGGCTGCCCGGGCTGGGTGGGGCCGATCGCGGCGTCGCACGAGGTCAGCGCGACCCCGCCGGCCGCCGCCTGCTGCTGGTCGGTCACCGCCTTCTGCACGACGTTGGTGGTGAGCACCGTGGCGAAAACGGCGGCGATCACCACCGAGACGAGAATGGCCAGCTTCACGGTCAGCTCGCCTGGTCATAGTCCGACACTCGCCACCCCGCGCTGGTGAGCACCACGGTGATGCTGAGTTTCGGACCGTCGGTGGGGACCACGACCTTGACCGAACTGGAGTAGGACTGCGTGACGGTCGGCTCGCCGGTGACCTTGGTGGCCGGGATGTTCGCCGGGTCCACTGTGGACATGACCGGCAGGTACTCGTCGGTGGTGAGCCCGCGCATCCCGTTGAGCCAGTTGGCGTTCGAGATGCCCGCCGGATGACGCACCCAGGCCGTCGCCCACTGCTTGGCGACGTTCAGCGCCTCCGGGCTCGGCGCCGCCGACGTCGGCGTGACCAGCGGCTGCGACAGCCGGGTCGGCAGGGTTTGCGTGCTCGGCACCGGGGCCGCGACGCCGGTGCGCGGACCAGCTGACGAACTCGGAGCCGCGCCCGGATGCGCGGACGCGGGTTTGCCCAGGACCTTGGGCAGGCCGACACCCAGCGCGGTGATCACCACGGCGAGGAACACCAGCGTGCCCACGAGGTGCCGGGGCGAGCGGAGCGGGAACCCCCACAGGCGGCGGTAGACCGCGGTCCGGCCGCGGTTGGTGCGGATCGGCATCGGTCACCGCCCCATGACCTGGTCGGTGTCGCGGACCTCGATGCCGCGCGACGGGCGGTACAGCACGAACACCGGTTTCCCGGCCACGACCTCGGGATCCACCCGGCGCGGCTGGGCCCGGATGCCCTGCGTGGGCACGGTGAACCCGGGCTGGTCCGGGGCCGGGGCCGAGTACCCGCGGTCCGGCGCGGCCATCCGCGACGGGACGACCACCGGTTCCGGCTCGTCGCTCCACCGCCGGTCGGCGACCGGGGACGTGTCGACCTGCCGGCTTTCCTTGACCGGCCACCGCGCGCCCGCCATCACGTAGTCGCCGGGCGCACCGGCGACCGGGTGGTACTGGCCGAACACCGGCGCACCTCCCCCGCCGCCCGCGGGCAGCGCACCCGCGGCGGACTGCGCGGGACCGACCGCGCCCGGCCACGGAGCACCGGACCAGGCCGCCGCGGGACGGGCCGCGCGCGAGCCGTTGTCGAGCCGCTGCGAGCTGGCGAACACCGCCGCCTCGGGCCGGTAGCGGCCGCCGCCGACGGTCGCGCCGATCGGGCCGCGCTGGTCGCCGTCCACGACGTCGTCGGTGTCGCGGACGTTCTGCCAGAACTGGTCCTGCGGCGTCGGCTCGTTCTTGCGACGGAACCGGGAGAACAGGCCGCCGCCGGGCGTCGGCACCGCGCCGCCGACCATGCTGACCGACATCTCGACCATCTGCCACAGCCGCCGCACCGGCCGTCCGACCAGGAACAGCAGCACGGTGATGAGCCCGGCGAGGACCATCTTGGTGAGCAGGTTGAGCCCGTCGCCCGCGGCGAAGATCGCCTGCAGCAGCAGCGCGTGCACGCCGGCCAGCACCGACAGCACGACCAGGTTGAACGCGATGCCGCCGGCGACCTTGAGCACGCGGCGCAGGATCTCCGGGTTCAGCAGCGCGACCAGGCCGATGAGCGGCGCGGTGAGCGCGAACAGGCGGATCAGCACCTGCGCGAGCAGCACGGACGCCTTGGCCAGCAGCTGGAAGAGCGAATAGACGAGGCTCTGGCCCAGCGCGAGGAACCCGGCGCCGGTGCGGCCGCCCGCCTCGCCGGTGAAGTAGCCGGTGGCCGGGCCGAGTTTGGTGGAGATGTCTTTGAAGGCGGCCTTTTTCGCGTCGACGACGTTCTGCTTCCCGTCGTCGCCGTTCACCAGCTGGTCGCGGGTGAACGCCTGCGCGTCCAGGAGCGGCCTGCCGTATTGCTGGGCTTGCGGAGCGGTGGGCGAGCCGAACTCGCCGCGCAGCCAGTTGTCGTAGACGACCTGGTTGTGCAGGTCCGTGGGCAGGATGTCACGCACGATCCGGTCCTGCGACGAATCGACGAAGCCCGCCTGGATGTTGGTGGTCGTCTGGACGATCGCTTTGTCGATCGGATCGAAATACCGCAGCATCGCCAGCGACGAGGCCGCCAGCCAGACCCCCGCCATCGCGTAAAGCGCCCGCTTGCTGACCCCGGCGAGGTCACCGCGCCAGATGTTGCGGAACAGCATGATCGACAAGATCAGCGCGACCAGGCCGAACAGCTGCGCGTAGATGTTGTTGTACACCTTCTCCGCGCCCGACTTGACCGCGTTGTAGATCGGGTTCAGCAGCCCGCCCTCGAGGACGGTGTAGTGCAGCGAGTTCGTGGCGCCGACGATGTTCTTGCCGACGTTGAACAGCTGGTTCCCGGCCCAGGTGTCGATGGTCGAGCTGGGGGACGCGATGGCGGAGAGCGCGGTGCAGTTGGTCTGGTAGGTGTTCCAGACCATGCCCGCGTAGCTGTAGTCGATGTAGGCGCTTTGGGGTTCGCCGTGGCCCTCCGGCGGATCGAGGGCGCCGACCATGCCCGCCCCCGGCCGTTCCGGGTTCGGCGATTCCCCGCAGGCCGCCGCGTTCGCCGAGGGGGCGAACAGCACCGTCTGCAGCCCGATCACCGCCACCACGGCCAGCAGCGACGCGCGCCTGCTCGGGCGGCGGCCGCCCGGCTTGGGGCCCTCCTTGACGCGTTTGCGCAGCGCGTGCCAGCCGGCGGCGAACGCGAGGACGAACGCCAGCGTGAAGACGGTGTTCACGCAGGCCTCCTCACGGCCGGCGCGGGCCGGCCCGGATCACCGGGGGTCATGCGGCATCCCTGCCGGTGCCGCCGCCCTTGCCGCCGGCGCGGGCGTGCCGGTCCTCCTGCCGTCCGTTGCGCACTGCACCCTCCACCTCGCCGGTTTCGGACGCGAGCGGGTCCGGCGAGCCCAGCAGCTGCTCGTCGGCGAGACCGACCTCGAGTTCCGCCTGGAGTTCGAAATCGTGTTCCAGCTCGTCGTCCTCCGGTGGGGCGGGGACGTGCGGCTTCGGCTCGTCCTCGCGGGGTGCCACGAGTTCCTTGCCGGCTTTGCCGCGCGCGTCGGGCGAGCCCGGGGTGGTGTCCATGGCCGCGCGCAGCGAGTCGAGATGCGGTCCGGAGAAGTCGACACGGATGCGTTCCACGCCGCCTGCCCCGTCGCCGAAGATGAACTGCCGGGGCTCCATGTCGCGTTCCAGCCCGCGCTGGGCGCCGGGGCGGCGGCCGAGCGCGGCGACGACCTGCTCGTAACCCACGCCGACCGGCACCTTCAGCAGCCGCAGCGCGTCGGCCTGGGCGTCGTCGTCGTCCAGCCGGCCGACGAACACCGAGTCCAGCAGCGCCACGAAACCCTGGATCTTCAGGAAGTCCGCCGGGATCTGCGAGGACAGCAGCACCCGGACGTTCCACTTCCGCGAGTCGCGGGCGAACCGGTTCATCAGCACGCGCCCGGTCGGCACCTCGGACAGGAAGAACGCCTCGTCGATCCAGACGCCCTTGCGCAGTTCCTTCGGCTTCTCGTACACCGACCGCTGGGTCAGCCACGCCGCGAGGTTCAGCATTTCCACGCCGAGCGATTCCGCGTCGGTCCAGTACTCGCGCGGCACGCCGTCCTTCGGCAGCGTCAGCCCCGCCATGGTCAGCACGGTCATCCGGTCGTCGCGGGTCTCCGCGTACGGGTCCGCGTCGGTTTCCGGGATCAGCAGCGCCATCCGCTCGCGCATTTCGTCGAGGAAGTCCGCGACCACGACCGCGTGCTCGTGGTGCTCGCTCGAATCCCGCCGCAGCGCGTCGATGACCTGGCCCGGGTCGGCGTCGAACCGGCCGCCGACCGCGCGCACCGCGCGCAGCAGCACGATCCGGGTCTGCGCCATCCGCGACACCTCGTACGGCAGCACGCCGGTGAGCACGTCGAGGACGAGGCGGCGCCGGGTCGCCCCGGCCAGCGCTTTTTCGCGCCGCCACGAGCGTTCCGGATCGTCCTCGTCCATGAAGTGCTCGATCAGCGGATCGGCGACCACGCGGTACGGGTTGAGGATGCCCGGCTGGGCGTTGAGCAGGTTGATCGGCCGCGCGTACGGCCGGATCTCCGGCAGCTCGCACAGCCGCGAGAGCGGGCCGGACGGGTCGAGGATCGTCCAGTGCGCCCCGGCCCGCAGCGTCTTGTAGACGATGCCGCCGCCGAGGAACGACTTGCCGCCGCCGAGGCCGGCGACCATCGCGGTGAGGCCCGATCCGTCGCGGATTTCCTGTGCCATCCACGGGTCCCAGGCCACCGGCCGCCGCGTCGCGGTGACGGTTTCGCCGAGCAGGATGCCGCGCCGGTCGCCGACCTCCGCGGTCGCGGTGGGCACCGCGGAAGCCGTCCACACCACCGAACCGCGGCGCATGTACGCGCCCGAGGCCAGCGGTTCGCCCGGGATGAACTCCCGGGCCATCGCGTACTGCGCCTCCGGATGCTCGATGGCGATCTTCGGCTTGTACAGGTCCAGCAGCTGCTGGGCCAGCCGCAGCGCGTCGCGCTCGGTCGGGCCGGACACCGCCAGGCGCCACCACGACCGCACGCGCGTGGCCAGCGCGGTGAAGCCCGACGTCATCTCGTCGTCGATCTCCAGCACCCGGCCGGCCTGGCGGGCCAGCGACTGCGGCGGTTCCAGCTCGTGCTCGTCGGTGTAGTGCTTGACCTGCGAGCGGACCTTGTTCATCTGCCGCTGCAGTTCGCCGGACACCTCTTCCGGACGCCGCACGTAGATCCGCGCGGACACCTCGACCGCCGCCGGCAGCCGGTCCGCGTGCTGGATCCACGGGTCGTCGACCTCGGGGATCTGCAGACCGTGCATCTGGCCGACGGTGAGCACCGCGAGATGCCGCGACACCCCGGCGTTCGACCCGGTGCGGCCGCGCACGGTGACCGTGGGCGCGTACGGGTCGGCGTGGAAATCAGCCGCGTCGGTGAAGCTGGCGAGGTCCTCGGGCTCCCACGCCGCTCCCGGCACCGCGGGCATGTTGCGCGGCGCGGGCAGGCCCAGCGAGCACGAACGGTGCATCAGCCAGGACATCTCCTCGGCGTGCACCGGACGGCCTTCCAGCCCGGCGCTGCCGATGACCTGGTCGAGGTGCTCGATCTCGGAGTCGAGCGCGGCCAGTTCGGCGTCGACCGCCTCGGGCAGGATCCGGCGCAGCACCGGCGCGGCGCGTTCGACCGCGCGGTCCACCATGCGCCGGGTCTGCACCTGGACGCCGAGGTAGACCTCTTTCTCCGCCATCGAGCGGCCCATCAGCTGCTGCTGCTCGCCGATCAGGTAGTCGTCGAACGACAGCGCGCCCGGCACGTCGTTCGGCCTGCCGACCGCGTTGTGCACGTGCGCCTCGGCCCACATCCGGATCGGGTACGGCCGGTTGGTGACGCGCAGGTGCAGCCAGCGGCCCTGCAGTTCGGCGTACTGGCCCGCGATGGCCGCGATCAGGTCGCGGCGCTGCGAATCGGAACGGAACGACCAGCGCTGCGGCGCGAGCCGGTACCAGGCGTACACCTCGTACCCGGTCCGCAGCAGATGCCCGTCGATGCTGCGCGCGGCGATCGACGGCGTGTACGCCGGTATCGCCTGCTCGCCGGGCAGCCTGCGGCCCTTGCCGCCGGACTTCGTGCCGCCGGACGGCGGACGGCCCTGCGAAGGCGCGTTCCACGCGCCGGCAGGAACGTCTTGCTCCCGCTTCCCTCGGCTTCCGCCGCGACCGAACAACGACTACCTCCCGGCCCGAGCCGCGGGGCGGCTCCGGCGCGCTCGTGGTGCTCCCTGTTTCCCGGCACTCGCGCCAGCACCGCGACGGGGGTCGCGGTGCTGGTACTGCCGCCTTCTCTTGTGCTTCGGCAGCGGGCGCTCCGCCCGCACCCGGACCCGGCTGGCGCTCACCGCGCCGCCCTCGCCCGAGGTCCGCTCCCTCGGCGTCCGCAGTTCCTGGCCCATCATCGCGATCACCGCGCCCAGCGGACGCTCGTGGCTGATCTTGGCGGTGATCAGCCGGGTGATCACGATCGTGGCCACGAACGCCCACGCCGTGGAGAAAAACCCGAAACTCCAGCCGACCCACCGCTCCACGGTGAGCACGACCAGGAAGACCGGAATGCCGACGAGCCAGGCCACGTAGCGGGCTCGCCAGGGAAAAGTCGCCTTCGGCGGGCCGAGCCACACGGCATCGACCCGGTACACCTCGTCATCGGTCCTGATCCGCACGCCAGCCCCGCCTCAGCCGGTGAACAGGCCGGCGATCCACTGGCCCACGTTCACGCCCGCGCCGCTGACCGCGAGACCGATGATCGCGAGCGCGATGACCACGCCGGCGAGCCGCCGCATGACGCCCGCGTTGTCGCCCTTGCCGCCGCCGAGCCACAGCAGGAGCAGAGCCACCGCGAGCAGCACGAGCGGGATGATGTTGTCGAGCAGCCAGGTCCGGACGTTGCCGGTGCTGATCCCTTCGGCCACAAAAGTCTCGAGGGCGGTCATGCTGGTCATCGCGATACTCCCGGTGCACGGCGGACGCCGCGCTGTTCTGGCTTCGGCGAAGCTACGAACACCATCATGGCGTTACAAGGGGTAATGGTCAAAGCGCGCTGCGTAGATATTCGGTAGATGTCGACTTGTGGTCAATGGGCGGGTACTGCGGTCCGATGGTCAGGATTCCTCGCCCTCCATCATCGTGGCAAGGGTGCTCCGGAATAACCCAAGCCACCCGGATTGCGCAGTGTTCCGGCGGTGCGGCTCCGCAAAACGCGCGACGCTCACTCTCGGTGCGCTCCGGACCGGCGTGTCGGGCAGGCACCAGTGTGGCATGCCCCGATCGGCGTTCCGCCGCGAGTCCGGTGAGTGACAACCGGACTGGAAAACAATCCGGAATTGATCACTCTCTGATGCGATTACGGTCACCATCACGTCCGATGTGCGCAATTGTTCACTACAAAGCGTGATCCCGGGCAGTTCCCGATCGTTTCGCGGATCAGGCCCGGAAGGCCGCGCTCGGGATCGCGCCCGCCTCGATCACCCGGCGGCTGAGCGGAGCGCACAGCTGCTCCAGCCGGGCCGTCTTCTCCTCGCCGAGGTGCTGCCACGGGCCCCGCGCCGCCGCGTTCGTCGCCGTCTCGACGCGTTCGCGCAGTTCCTGGCCGCGCTCGGTGAGCGCGCCGTCCGCGTCGAGGATTCCGTCGACGGTCAGCCGGGTCGCGGCCTCGTCCCACTCCTCGTCGCTCCAGCCGCGGGTGCGCTTGGCGGCGTCCGGCGGGGTGCCGTTCGCCGTCGCGCTGTGCGTGACCAGCGCTTCGAGGCCGGGCAGGCCGTTCGTGGTCAGCGCCGCGACGTGTCCGTCCCCGCGGTGCTCGCGCAGCAGGGTGATCGCGTGCCACAGCGCGAGGTGCGGCTGTTCCGGCCAAGCGAGGTCCGCGTGGGCGGCGTAGAGCGGGCGTCCCTCCGGGCGGCAGCCCTCGGTGGCTTCGCGCGCGAGCGCGGCCGCTTCGGCGACCTCGGCGGACGCGAGCGTCTCGTCGCCGAACAGCCTGCGGTAGATCTCGTCGACCGCGGCGAGCCGGGCCTCCAGCACGGCCTCCGGCGTGGCGAGCGTCCAGACGCGCGGGACGAAATGGGCGATCAGGCTGGGGCTGAAGCTGTAGAAGGTCGCGGTGACTGCCCCCGCTCCGACCTGGCCCATCGCCGCGGCGCGGCTGGCGAAGTAGGTCATCGACCCCGGTTTGAGCCCGGCGGCGGCGAGCCGCTGCTGGGTCTCTGGCGCGAAGTAGACGGGGGCGTGCAGAGCGTCGAAGGTGGTCCGGAAGGCGACGGCGGCGGCGACGGCTTGACCCATGCGCCCGATCGTAGCGATCGGGCGGACGAGCTGGCATGTAAGCCGGATCCTGTTCCCGGGCCGCCTCGCGGCGGACCGGGCGACGGTCATCCATCTCGGCCTGCCGTCGCCGGCAGGCTCCAGCGGCCTACCCGCAGGCATCGGGCGGGCCGCCCTCGATCGCCTGCGCAGGAGCGCTGCTCCCTCTTGGCCTTGCTCCGGGTGGGGTTTACCGAGCCATCCCGGTCACCCGGGATGCTGGTGGTCTCTTACACCACCGTTTCACCCTTACCCCCGTCGCGAGACGGGGGCGGTCTGTTTTCTGTGGCACTGTCCCGCGGGTCGCCCCGGGTTGCCGTTAGCAACCACCCTGCCCTGCGGAGTCCGGACTTTCCTCGGACCGGGAGAACCCGGGCCGCGACCGTCCTGCCAGCTCGTCCGCCGAAACAGCGTACCCGGCAGACCGCGCGGCCCCGGGCACCGGCTGGCACATTCCACCGCGTGGACGCGCGTTGACCCCCTTCCGGCCCGCTGTTTCACTCCCCGCCATGACCGCATCGCACCCGCACGAACCCCTGAAATTCGCTTACTGGGTCCCGAATGTGAGCGGCGGCCTGGTCACCAGCGACATCGAGCAGCGCACCGATTGGGGCTACGAGTACAACCGCGAACTGGCCGTGCTCGCCGAGAACAACGGCTTCGAATACGCGCTCACCCAGGTCCGCTACACCGCCAGCTACGGGGCCGCCTACCAGCACGAATCCACCGGTTTCAGCCTGGCGCTGCTGCTCGCGACGCAGCGGCTGAAGGTCATCGCGGCCGTCCACCCTGGACTGTGGCAGCCCGGCGTGCTCGCGAAATTCGTCGCCAGCGCGGACGTCATCTCCGGCGGCCGGGCCGCGGTGAACGTCGTCAGCGGCTGGTTCAAGGACGAGTTCACCGGACTCGGCGAACCGTGGCTCGAACACGACGAGCGCTACCGCCGTTCCGAGGAATTCATCCGCGTGCTCAAGGAATTGTGGACCGACGACCACGCCGAGTTCCGCGGCGATTTCTACCGGATCCACGATTTCGACATCAAACCCAAACCGGTCGCCGGCCCCGGACGGCCGCATCCGGAAGTTTTCCAGGGCGGCAACTCCACCGCGGCGCGCAAGCTGGCCGGTCGCGTTTCGGACTGGTATTTCAGCAATGGCAAGGATTTCGCCGGTTTCCGCGAGCAGGTCGACGAGGTGCGCGGGTACGCCGCGGAGAACGACCACGAGGTGCGCTTCGGGCTCAACGGGTTCGTGATCGCCCGCGAGACCGAAGCCGAGGCGCGCGAGGTGCTGCGGGAGATCGTGGCGAAGGCGAACGTGCCCGCCGTCGAAGGATTCCGCTCCGCGGTCAAGCAGGCCGGGAAGTCCACTTCGGACACCAAGGGCATGTGGGCGGATTCGGAGTTCGCGGACCTGGTGCAGTACAACGACGGCTTCCGGACCGGGTTGATCGGGACGCCGGAGCAGATCGCGGACCGGGCGATCGAGTACAAAAAGCGCGGCGCGAACCTGCTGCTGCTCGGGTTTTTGCACTATCTGGAAGACGTCGAGCATTTCGGCCGGGAGGTGCTGCCGGTGATCCGGGAGAAGGAGCGGGTGCTGGACCGCGGAGCGGGAGTGCCGGAACCGGCGGGGATCTGAGATCTCGCGGCGGCTAGCGTTCGGGGGTGAACGGTCCCCTGTCGCTGCTGCTTCTGGCCGGCACGCTCTGGTTCGCCATGGCGCGGCCGCGCGGCCTCCCGGAAGCTGTCTTCGCGGTCCCCGCCGCCGGTGTCGTCCTCGCGCTGGGCCTGACCTCGCCGCACGAAGCGGGCGTGCGGGTCGTCCAGATGCTGCCGACGATGGGTTTTCTCGCGGCGATCCTGCTGGTCAGCCACCTCGCCGCGGCGGAAGGCGTCTTCACCTGGCTAGGCGCCGAACTCGCCGAAATCTGCCGCGGGCGGCAACCCAGGCTCCTGCTGCTCACCTTCGCCGCGGCCGCGATCGTCACCGCCGTCCTCAGCCTCGACGCGACCGTCGTCCTGCTGACCCCGGTCGTCCTCGCCACCGCAGCAGAACTGAAACTCACCGCGCGCCCGCACGTCTACGCGTGCGCACACCTGGCCAACTCAGCGTCCACGCTCTTCCCCGTATCGAACCTGACGAACCTGCTCGCGTTCACCGCTTCCGGCCTCACCTTCGCCGGTTTCACCGCATTGATGGCGTTGCCCTGGCTGGTCACGCTCGCCGTCGAACTCGCCGCGTTCGCCTGGTTCTTCCGCAAGGACCTCCGCGAACCGGTCAGCACGCGCCAGCCCGAACACCGCCGCGCGCCGGTCTTCACCCTCGTGGTGCTGGCGGTCATGCTGGTCGGCTTCGCGACCGGCCAGCTGGTGCACGTCGAGCCGGTGTGGATCGCCGCGCTGACCGCGCTCGTCCTGGCCGCGAAGGCGTTGGCGGAGCGGAAGATCCGGCCTTGGCAGGTGGTCACCGAGGCGTCCCCGCTGCTGGTCCTCTTCGTGCTCGCCCTGGCAGTGGTGGTCGAGGCGGTGGACGAACACGTCCTCGGCGGCCTGCTCCGCACGATCCTGCCGACGACGGCTGGGCTGCCGGAACTGCTGCTCGCCGCCGCCGTCGCCGCGGTCTTGGCGAACGTCGTCAACAATCTGCCCGCGACGCTGATCCTGCTGTCCGTCCTGGGCCCGCACCCGAACCAGGGCGTGCTGATGGCCGTGCTGCTGGGCGTGAACATCGGCCCGAACGCGACCTACCTCGGCTCCCTGGCGACGCTCCTGTGGCGCCGCGTCGTCGTCCGGCACGGACAGCATCCGCCAGTGGGCGAGTTCCTGAAGCTCGGGGCGCTCACGACGCCGCTGTCCTTGGCAGCGGCGACGTGCGCACTATGGCTGGCGCTCTAACCCCGCGGAGCGATCGTGCTCCCCCGCGACAACGTCGGGCCGCAGTCGTCCAGACCGTCCCCGAATCGCTGCGCTTCGACGTCCATCATCGTCACCTGCGCGTAGTGCTGAACCGCCGCGAGCTTCGCCGGGTCGGTCACCGCGTCCTTGCGGACGAAGTCGCCCTGCCGTTTGCCCGGGCCGGGGTACACGAGGATCGGCACGTAGTCCCGGTCGATGCGCGGGTCGATGCTGATCTCGTTGCCGTCCGCCCACGGGCCCCACGAGTGGATGAACGTCGGCTTCACCGTGTCGAACACGTAGTCGCGCAGGCCGGCGATGTCGCCCTTGTGCGTCAGGTCCGCGATCGGCGCGTTGACCAGGCCCGCCATGTCGACCAGTTCGAGCCGGCTGGTCATCGACGAGCCGCCGAGGTCCGGCAGGAGCAGCGACGCGTGCTGCAGGCCGAGCATGTCCGCGTACGTGTTGAAACCGCGGCCGAAGCGGTCGGCGATCAGGCAGGCCGGGACGGTCGGGCTCTTCACGAATTCCTCGTCGTGATGCACGAAGCCGATCGCCGACGGGACCGAAGCGGCCACGAGCACCAGCGCCGCGACCGCGCGCCACTGCACCTTCGGCAGCGCGCGCAGCAGTTCGGCGAAAGCCATGACGCCGCACAGCATGCCGAGCACCCACACCGGCGTCGCGAAGCGGTACTGCGCCATCCAGTCCGGCACCATCACGCCGTACGCGATCACGCCCAGCGCGAGCGGCGTCACCAGACCGATGAGCGGACGCCGCCACGGCACCTTGACCAGGGCCCAGACGACCACGGCGAGCAGCACGAGCGTCAGCGCGATTCCGGCGTACTCCACCAGTTGGTACGGCCGGACGATCGAGCCGAACGTCGGCAGGCCCTGCTTCTTGGCGACCGAAGGGTTGGCCAGCAGCCGGTGGAACTCCGTGTAGCGCCAGACGACGTAACCGCCGAACAGCACGGCGAAAGCCGCGATCGACACCAGCGCGGACCGGAAGCTGGGCCAGAAACCCTCGCGCTTCACGCCGAACAGCAGGACGATCGGGTACGCGCTGGCGTAGATCAGGCCTTCCGGCCGGGTCAGCGCGGCCGCGGCGACGAGCACGCCCGCGCCGATCGCGACCTTGAACGACAGCGAGTTTTCCTTGCGCAGCGCGGTGAACAGCAGCGCGGCCAGCGCGGTGGTGAAGAACGCGAACAGCGAGTTCTCGAGGCCGGAGACCACCCAGATCACGAACGACGGGATCGCCGCCAGCCCGAGGCCGGTGAACAGCGTGATCGCCCACGCGTGCCGGCGGAACACCTGCCGGGCCACCAGGTGGCACAGCACCAGGATGCCCGCGGTGAAGAACAGGCCGAGCAGCTTGGGGAACAGCACGTAGTCCGGGATGCCGAACAGCAGGCCCTTGTCGAACAGGCCGACGACCTTGCCCAGCGCGAGCAGGATCATCCAGGTCGGGTCCGAGAAGCCCTCCACCGGCGGCTGGCCGGGGGCCAGCACCGGGCCGAGCCCCTCGGCGACGCTGCGCGAGTAGGAGAACGTGATGGCCGCGTCGTCGACGATCCAGTGCCCGTAGCGGGTGGCGTGCCAGGCGACCGCGGCCACGCCGGCCAGCACCGCCAGCGTCGACGCCAGCCAGCTGAGCTTGAACCGCGCGGGCGGGCCGGTCGTCGCCTCCCCCGGCAGGTCGGGCTCGGATACTGCGGTGAGTGCGCTAGCCGTCATGTCCTCGTCACTGTTTCCACTTGCGGATGCTGCCGAAGAAACGCACGAGCCTGCGCCCCCCTTGAAGTCCCGGCCGGGACCTGCGCCGCGGCGCCGCGGTCGACACCGCACTCTAGCCAATACCTCATCCGGGCCGTTTCACACGTCGTCCCCGACCGTGATCCACCTCACAAATCTCCGGTTCAGGACAGATGCGAGATGTCGTTGACCAACCGGACCGAGGCGTTGCCGTCCGGATAGAACTCGACGATCGACAGCGACGCCAGGTCCAGGTGCAGCCGGAACAGCAGCGACGGCCCGGCGTCGAGACCCATCCGCAGCAGGGTCTTGATCGGCGTCACGTGGCTGACCACGACCACGGTGCGCCCGTCGTACCGCTCGATCAGGTCGCGCCGGGCCGTGCCGACCCGCTCGTGGACCGCGTCGAAGCTCTCGCCGCCGGGCGGCGGGCACGACGAATCGCTCAGCCAGCAGCGGTGCAGTTCCGGGTCCCGCTGGGCAGCCTCGGAGAAGGTGAGGCCCTCCCATTCGCCGAAGTCGGTCTCGATGAGCCCGGGATGCGTCTCGACCCGGCCGCCGAGCGCGTCGGCGACCGCCTGCGCGGTCTGCTTCGTGCGGATCAGCGGCGACGAGACGATCGGAGCCGGTTCGCCGTCCTCGCCGATCAGCCCGGACATCGCGGCCAGCCGTTTGGCGGCCGCGGCGGCTTGGCCCCGGCCGTGCTCGGTGAGCGGGACGTCGCCGCGTCCGGAGTAGCGGCGGTCGACCGACATCTCGGTCTGGCCATGGCGCAGCAGGAGCAGTTTGGTCGGCGTGCCGCGGGCTCCGGTCCAGCCCGCCGGGGACACCCGGTCCGGCTCGGCGGCCTTGGCCTTCGGCCGCGCCTCGGAGACCGGGGCCGACGAGGTTGCCCCGGACCCGGCGCGGTCCATCGCGACGTTCGCGAGCCGGTCGGCGTGCGAGTTCTCCGCGCGCGGGATCCAGGTGTAGCTGACGCGTTCGAAGCCCGCCGCGATCTCCCGCGCCTGCGCGGCGAGCGGCTGCAGCGCGGCGTGCTTGATCTTCCAGCGCCCGGACATCTGCTCCACCACGAGCTTCGAATCCATCCGGACGTCCACAATGGACACTCCGAGTTCGGCGGCCGCGGCGAGCCCGGCGACGAGCCCGGAGTACTCCGCGACGTTGTTCGTGGCCACGCCGAGGTACTCGTGGCGTTCGGCGAGCACCTCGCCGGTGCTCGCGTCCTTCACGACCGCGCCGTAGCCCGCCGGGCCGGGGTTGCCCCGCGAGCCTCCGTCAGCCTCGACGATCGCCCGTTCGGTCACAGGCCCGACTCCAGCGTGCGGACCAGGATCGCGCCGCAGTTGTCGCACTGCACGACGCTGTCCTCGGCCGCCGCCTTGATCTCGGAGATGGTGTTGCGGTCGAGTTCGAGCTGGCAGGCGCCGCACCGGCGGGCGCGCAGCAGCGCCGCGCCGATGCCCTTGTGCTCGTAGACGCGGGTGTACAGCTTCAGCAGCGGCTCCGGGAACCGCGGCACCAGCTTCGCGCGGTCCTCCTTGCGGCGGGCCTCGGTGGTGTCGAGGTCCTTGAACGCCTCGTCGCGGCGGGCCTGCGCGGCCTGCACTTCCTGCACCGCCTTGTCGACCTCGGCGCTGGTGCGCTGCGCGTCCAGACCCAGTGCCTCGCGCTGCTCCATCAGCTCCAGCAGGTCGTCCTCCAGCGCGCCCTTGCGGCGGCCGAGCGTCTGCAGTTCGTGCTCGATGTCGGTCATCTGCTTGGCGCCGACCGACCCGGATTCCATCAGCTTGCGGTCGCGGTCCTCGCGCGCCCGCACCGATTCGACCTCTTTCTCCTGCCGGGCGATCTCCCGGTCGAGGTCCGACGTCGCGGTCTCGACGGACACCAGTGCGTCGCGTTTCTCGCGGACGGTCTTCTCCCCGGCCTCGATCTCGGCGAGCTCGGGCAGAGTGCGGCGGCGGTGCGCGACGCGCGAAAGCTCGGCGTCCACCTTCGCGAGTTCGAGCAGCTGACGCTGGACGGCGGGGTCGGCCTTCACTGTGCTCCCTGATTTAGTTACTGGGCGGTAGCGCGGATGGTCCACGGGTCGGTGCACCGCGTGGAGACGTGAGCTTCGACGGTACCCGCAAAGGCCGCGCCGACAAGGGCCGAGGCCTGTCCGCACCACGGCCACTCGCTGGCCCAGTGCGTCAGGCCGACCAGCGCGGGCACGGTGGCCGCCGAGGCGAGGTGTTCGCCGGCGGGATGGTGGCGCAGATCCGCGGTCACGTACGCGTCGACGCCCTCGGCAGTCGCCTTCGCGAGATACGAGTCCCCCGCTCCGCCGGAAACCGCGACGGTGCGGATCAGCCGGGCCGAGTCGCCGGCGCCGAGCACGCCGGGCACGGTGGCGGGCAACGCGTTGGCAACCCGCTGCACGAACTGGGCGAACGGCTCGGCCTCGGGCAAGTGCCCAATGCGGCCGATGCCGGTGGCGCCGCCTGGTTCGTGCGGATCGAGCGGCCGGTCGACCTCCAGGCCGATGGCCTGCGCGAGCGCGTCGGACACGCCGGGGTCGGCCGAGTCGGCGTTGGTGTGCGCGCAGTAGAGCGCGATGCCGCCGCGGATCATGCGGTGCACGAGCGAGCCCTTGGCGGTGTCCGCCGGAACGCCGTGCACGCCGCGCAGCAGCAGCGGATGGTGCGCGACGATCAGCTGCGCGCCGATTTCCTCGGCCTCGGCGAGCGTCTCCTCGACCGGGTCGACACAGAACAGCACGCGCTGGACGTCCTCGGCCGGGTCTCCGCAGACGAGCCCGACGGCGTCCCAGCTTTCCGCCAGCCGGGGCGGGTAACTGCGTTCGAGGACGGCGATGATCTCGGCTAATGCAGGCACCTGGGGATCCTCGCACGGTCGCTCTGGAAGACTGCGAACCATGCCGTCCCTGGTGTTCGTGTGCTCCGGAAACATCTGCCGCTCCCCGATGGCGGAGCTGGTCTTCCGCAAGAAGCTCGCCGACGCGGGACTCGCCGGCGCCGTGCGGGTGTCGAGCGCGGGCACCGGACCGTGGCACGTCGGCGAGGCGGCCGACCGGCGGGCGCGGGCCACGTTGAAGGCGCACGGCTACCCCACCGAGCACATCGCGGCCGAGGTCAGCGACGAAGACCTCGAAGCCGACCTGCTGCTCGCCGCCGACGAGAGTCACCTCAGCTTTCTGCAGTCGCGTGTCGGAGACCCTTCGCGGGTGCGGCTGCTGCGTTCGTTCGACCCGTCCGCTCCGGAGGGCGCCGAGGTGCCGGACCCGTATTACGGCGGCGACGACGGCTTCGAGGACGTGCTCGGGATGATCGAACGGAGCGTGCCGGGACTGCTGGACTGGGTCCGCGAGCAGGCGTGACGTCCGGTCCGGGTGCGCGCACGGAACGCGACGGCCTACCGTAGAGGGGTGCGGTTGCGGTTTCTGCTCCGGCCGGGATGGCTGGCGTTGACAGTGGTGGTGTTCACCTTCGCCATCTGCTGTTACACGCTGCTGGCCCCGTGGCAGTTCCGCCGCGACGGCGAGCAGGTCACCCAGAACAACGCGCTGACCACGTCGTTCACCGCGAAACCCGTGCCCGCGGCGCAGCTGCTGCCGCCCGGGACGAAGCCGGACAAGAACACCGAGTGGCACCTCGTGTCCGTCACCGGCACGTACCTGCCTTCGGCCGAGGTTGTCGCACGGCTGCGCACTGTGCAGGGCCAAGGCGCGTACGAAGTCCTCACGCCGCTTCGCGCTACTGACGGCACTGTGTACCTGATCGACCGCGGCTACGTCGGGCTCAGCAGCGACTCCGGGGTGCTCCCGTACGCGGCAGCGCCAGGCGGGCAGGTGACTGTCGTCGCGCGCGTGCGAAGCGACGAGACAGACCCGAAGAACCGCGAAGCGTTCGCCGACGCGTCGACCAACGGGAAGCTGCAGAGCTACACCGTCGACTCGCGCGTGGTCGCGAAGTCCTCTGGCCTCACCATCCGGCCCGGGTACTTCCAGCTCGACCAGAATCAGCCCGGCGTGCTCAGCCCGCTGCCGCTGCCGCAACTGGAGTCCGGCCCGTACTTCTCGTACGCGCTGCAGTGGCTGGCGTTCGGCACGATGGCCTTGCTGGGCTGGCTCTACTTCACGATCCGCGAACTGCGCCCGGGCGGCGCGCTGACCACCGAACGTCCGCAGCGCGGGCGGCGCAAGTCCGTCGCGGAGATGCTCGCCGAAGACGAGGACGAGTACTCGCCGACCGCCTGAGTGGCCTGGTCGTTTTACCGGAAAATGGCCCTTTGTCCGGGCCACTTGCCGCACGGATACTGACGGCATGCTGATCCACCCCTGGGACGCCGCGGACGAGAACGAATGGCGGGAATGGCTCGCCGGACACGATTTCGGCGAACTGGTCGCCGGCGGCCGCGGCCGCGACCTCCCGGTGGTGGTGCCGACGCACTTCGTCTTCGACGGCGACGCGACCGTCCGGCTGCACCTCGCCCGGCCGAACCCGGTGTGGCCGCTGCTGGAGGAACACCCGCGCGCCCTGCTGACGGTGACCGGCGACTACACGTACATCCGCTCGGACTGGAACACCGCCGACGATCCCGCGCTCGGCGTGCCCACGTCGTACTACGCGAGCGTGCAGCTGGCCTGCGACGTCCGGCTCATCGACGATCCCGAAGAGAAGGCCGCGCTGCTGAACCACCAGCTGGCGCATTTCGAACCGGACGGCAAGCGCACCCCGGTGTCCGCTGTGGACACTCCGGACCGGCGGCTGCTGCCCGGGATTCGCGGGGTCGAGCTGACGGTGACCGACGTGCGGGCGAAGTTCAAGTACGGCGGGAACAAGAAGTCCGAGGACCGGCAGCGGATCGGCGCGCTACTGTCCGAACGGGACGGCTTCCATGACGCGGAAGCGATCGCGCACCTGAAACCCTGAGGGCTCAACGGTTCCGGCGACGCAACCCGGCGAGCACGGCCACGATCACCGACGTCCCCGCGGCCAGCCAACCGACCACTCGGGACAGTTCCACCGCACGCGTCACGTGTCCGGCATCCGGATTCCGGCCGACCCCGAGCACCGGCAATTCCACGACCCCGTGCGGGTACTCGGTCCGCCCGCCGACGCGAATCTCCAACGCACCGGCGAAAGCCGCCTCGACGCGACCGGCGTTCGGGCTCGGATGCGCGATCGTGTCCCGGCGCCAAGCCCGCCACGCGCCACCCGCCGAACCGCCCACCACCGGCGCGCCCGCGACGGTCAGCGCGGCCGCCACCCGGGTCGGCAGAAGGTGCACCAGTTCGTGAAACCGGTCAATGGCCCAGTGCCCGGGAAGCAGCCGGCGCAGCAAGCCGATGATCCGCGCCGCGAGCAACCCGGGCACGCCCGCGACCGCACCCCACAACAACGGGGTGACGACCACTTCGGACGTGTTCTCGGCCAGAGTTTCCACGGACGCACGGGAAAGCCCGATCGTGCTCAGCCCGTCCGTCACGCGCGGGTCCAGTTCGGACAGTGTGTCGCGCGCCGGTTCGAGACGGCCTTCCTCCAGATCGCGCGCCAGTTCCGTGCCCTGCGTGGCCAGCCCGGCCGCGCCGAGGACCGCCCAGGTCGCCACCGCCGTCGTCGTCGCCTGCAGGACCGGGCGGCGGCTGCCGGTGCGCTCGATCACTACGCCAGCCGCGACTGCCGCGCCCGCGATTCCGAGCCCGGCCGCGCGCCGCGAACCAGCGGCGGCGACCGCTTCGCGGAACGCGGTGACCGGCGGACGTCGCCGCGGATCGCCGAGTGCCCCGTCTGCGGCCAAACCGAGAATCAAGCCGATCGCGCGCGCCGCGCTCACCTGTAGCCCCCCGAACGTGGACGATTCAGCCGCCGAGATTACTCGACACCGCGGCGGCGATTTCCTCGCGTGCCTGCTCCACGATGTCGCGCATCGCGCGTTCGGCCCGCTCCGGTTCGGCCAGGTCGATCGCCTCGGCGACCTCGACGTGCAGCGCCACCGCCTCGGGCTGCGGTTCCTCCGGCATCAGGCCGTGCCCGGTGCGGCCGGCCAGCACTTCGGCGACCACGGAGGACAGCTGCGCGAACATCGGATTCCGCGACGCGGTCAGGAGCAGATCGTGGAATGCGACGTCGTGGCCGAGGAAGGTGTCGAGATCCCGGGCCCGCGCCGTCCGCTGGAGGTGCACCGCCAGCGCGCGCAGCCGCCCGCGTTCCTCCGGGGTCGCCCGGATCGCGGCGAACCGGGCCGCGCACGGTTCGACGGCCGAGCGCAGTTCGGTCAGCGTGCGCAGCGCGGTCGGCCGGTCCGCGCCGTCGAGCTGCCAGCGGATCAGCCTCGGGTCATAGTGGTTCCACTCGGCCGGCTCGCGGACGGTGACCCCGACGCGGCGGCGGCTGCTGGTCAGCCCCATCGTCTCGAGGACCCGCACGACCTCGCGGGCCACCGTCCGCGAAGTCCCGTACCGCTCCTGCAGCTCCTCCGAGCGCAGCACCGCGCCCGGAGCCAGCTCGCCGCTCGCGATGGCCGCGCCGAGCTCGTCGAGCATGTCCTCGTGCCGATCAGTCCCCACGGCCTCAACCTAGCGCTCTGATTCGATTAAGTACTACTTCTTCTTGATTAAGTAGTACTTTTGAGTTTGACTCTCCAAGGCACAAAGACGTGGGAGGTGCGGATGACGGTCATCGTGGTGATGGGCGTATCGGGCTCGGGCAAGACGACGGTCGGCACAGCGATCGCGGAACGGCTCGGGACCGTGTACGCCGAGGCAGACACCTTCCACCCCCGGGCGAACATCGAGAAGATGACCGCCGGGCATCCGCTGAACGACGAGGACCGCGCCCCGTGGCTGGCCGCGATCGCGGAATGGATCGGGAAGCACCATGAAAACGGCGCGGTGGTCAGCTCGTCCGCGCTGAAGCGGCGCTACCGCGACGTGCTGCGCGGCGGCGGGGACGTCTGGTTCCTGCACCTGCACGGGTCCCGCGAACTGCTCGCCGAGCGGATGAAGACCCGGACCGGCCACTTCATGCCGGTCTCGCTGCTCGATTCCCAGCTCGCCGACCTCGAACCGCTGGAAGCGGACGAGCCGGGAGCGACCTTCGACATCAGCCGTCCCCCCGCCGAACTCGTCGAGTCGGCGCTCAAAGCGTTCCAGGAGCGCGCATGACCACCCTCGCCGCCGGCTGGACCGGCCACGACACCCGCCTGATCCTCGCCACGGTGCTCGCCATCGCCGTGATCGTGGTGCTGATCAGCAAGGTCAAACTGCACCCGCTGCTCTCGCTCACGCTGGGCTCCGGCGTGCTCGGCCTGACCGCCGGGACGCCGATCGACAAACTGCTCAAGAGCTTCACCACCGGCGTCGGCAGCACCGTCGCGTCCGTCGGCGTGCTGATCGCGTTCGGCGCGATGCTGGGCAAACTGCTCGCCGACTCCGGCGGCGCGGACCGGATCGTGGACACGGTGCTCGGCCGGGTCCGCGGGCCCGGGCTGCCGTGGGCGATGGCGCTGGTCGCCGCGCTGATCGGGCTGCCGATGTTCTTCGAGATCGGCCTCGTGATGCTGATCCCGGTCGTGCTGCTGGTCGCCAAGCGCAGCGGGAAACCGGTGCTGCTGCTGGGAATTCCGGCGCTGGCCGGGCTGTCGGTGCTGCACGGCCTGATCCCGCCGCACCCCGGTCCGCTCGCCGCCGCCGGTTCGCTGAACGCCAACGTCGGCCTCACCCTCGGACTGGGCCTGCTGGTCGGCCTTCCCACCGTGATCATCGCCGGTCCGTTGTTCGGCCGTCTCGCCGCCAAGATGGTGCCCGACGCCGCGCCGCCCGCCCGGCTGGTCCCGGAATCCGAGGGGACCGACGAAAAGCACCGCCCGAGCTTCTTCGCGACGCTGGCCACGGTGCTCCTGCCGGTGGTCCTGATGCTGGCCAAGGCACTCGCGGACATCCTGGCGGGGAAGGGGAACCCGGCGCGCCGCGTCCTGGACTTCATCGGCGACCCGCTCGTCGCGCTGCTGCTGGCGGTCCTCGTCGGCATGGTCGTGCTGGGCCGCCCGGCCCGGCTGAACCGGGAACGGCTGTCGTCGATCATCGGCGATTCCCTCGGCCCGATCGCCGGGATCGTGCTGATCGTGGCCGCGGGCGGCGGGTTCAAGCAGACCCTCGTGGACGCCGGGGTCGGCGACGTGATCACCAGCCTCGCCAAGGGCGCTAACCTGTCCCCGCTGCTGCTCGGCTGGCTGGTCGCGGTGGCGATCCGCCTGGCGACCGGTTCGGCGACGGTCGCGACGGTCTCCGCGGCGGGCATCGTGGCCCCGCTGGCCGCGACGCTGGACCCGACGCACAACGCCCTGCTCGTGCTGGCCATCGGTGCCGGTTCGCTCTTCTTCTCGCACCTGAACGACGCCGGGTTCTGGCTGGTCAAGGAGTACTTCGGCATGTCGGTCGGCCAGACCTTGAAGAGCTGGTCGGTGATGGAAACGGTGATCTCCGTGGTGGCGATCGCGCTGATCCTGCCGCTGGGCGCCCTGCTTTAGCGCTCCCCCTCCGGCCGCTGGTCTCCGCACGCGGGGAGACCAGCGGCCGTTCTTCTGGTTGACATGTGACCTTCTGGTCACCTATTCTCGGTGCGTGCCCGACGAGGACCTGGTTTTCAAGGCTCTGGCGGACCCGACCCGCCGGTTCCTGCTCGACCTGCTCTACGAGCGCGACGGCCGCACGCTCACCGAGCTGGAGTCCGAAGTGGACATGAGCCGGTTCGGGGTGATGAAGCACCTCAAGCTCCTCGAGGAGGCCGATCTGGTCACCTCGCGCAAGGAGGGGCGGGAGAAGCGGCATTTCCTGAACCCGGTCCCGATCCGCCGGATCCACGACCGCTGGATCGACAAGTACACCGCACACCGCGCCTCGGCGCTGCTGGACCTCAAAGCTCAGCTGGAAGCCGAAGAAACCTTCAAGGAGCCCGGAAAATGAGCGACACCACGACCGTTCAGGTCAACCGCGTCTACATCAAGGCCACTCCGCAGGCGGTGTGGGACGCCCTCACCAAGCCGGAATGGACGCAGAAGTACGGCTACACCGGCCTCGCCGACTTCGACCTCAAGCGCGGCGGCAAGCACCGCACCAAGCCGACCCAGGAGTTCATCGATTCGGGCTTCACCAGCGATCTCCTCGACGGCGAAGTACTCGAGGTCGATCCGCCGCGCAGGCTGGTGATCACGTGGAAACTGCAGATGGACCCGAGCCTCGTCGCCGAGCCGTACACCACAGTGACCTATGACATCGAGGAAACGCAGACCGCGGGCACCCGGCTCACCGTCACCCACGACGTCGCCGGCGCGCCGAACCACGCGGCTCTTGTGTCCGGCGTGCACGAGGACATCAACGCCGGCCCGGGCGAAAACGCGGGCGGCGGCTGGGCGTGGGTCCTGTCCGACCTGAAGTCGGTGCTGGAGACGGGCAAGAACCTCACGGCCTGACGCGAGAGTGGGGTGGCTGCCTTGTCCCGGCAGCCACCCCACATCTCACGCGCGTTGCGTCGCCGCCTTCAGCGCCGCTTTCGCAGATTCCGCGGCCCCGATCTTGTCCAAACCGAACAGTGCGGCTCCGACGACCGGGTTTACCTCCACCACGCGCACCTGCGCTCGCGGGGCCACCTTCAGGCAGCGCCGTTCGATGTCCGCGATCACGGACGCATCGACGCCGGTCAGCACGCCGCCGCCGAGGATGACCTCGGGGGCGGACGTCGTGAGGTCCAGGCGGCGCATGATCGCGGCCACCAACAGGCTCACTTCCTCGGCGAACCGCGTCACCACGTCCTGCGCGACCTCGTCTCCGGCCGCGGCCACCTCGAATAACAGCGGGCAGAGGCCGTGGATCTTCGCGGCGTCGATCTCCTCGAAGTGCAAGCCCTGCACCACATCCAGCAGCTTCGAAGCACCGAAGTACTTCGCGACCGCTGATTCCAGCGCAGTTCGCGGACCGCGTCCGTCCTCGGCGCGGACGGCCCACCAGAGGGCTTCCTCGCCCAGCCGGTAGCCGCCGCCCCAGTCGCCGGACACCTTGCCCAGCGCGGGAAAGCGGTACGACCGGCCGTCCGGGGCGAAGCCGGCGCCGTTGATGCCCGCGCCGCACACCACCGCTACCCCGGTGCCGTCGGAACTTCCGGCCCGCAGCAAAGCGAGCACGTCGTTGCCGACGTCCAAAGTGGAACTCCAGCCGCGCGCCGACAAAGCCTTGTGCAGGGCCTCTTCCTCGCGCGGGAAATCGAGGCCGGCCAGGTACGCCGAGGTGTGCACGGCGAACGGCGGCTCAGTCGGCAGACCGCCGGAGCGGAGCGCTTCCTGGACGAAATCTTCCAACGCGGCAACGCATCCGTCGACTCCGACCCGCTGGGGGGAAACGCCGGGGCCGCGGGAGGCGCCGAGCACGACGCCGTCCCGCGAAACCACCAGCACCTCGGTCTTGCTGTTCCCCCCGTCGATCGCGACGACGGTGTCGCTCATGCCCGCGCCCAGGGCAGGAAATCCCGGTTGCGTGCGACGAGTTCGTCCGCGAGCTGGTCCGCCTTGGCGTACTGGCCGACCAGCGGATGCGCGAGCAGCGCGTCCGCGACCCGGTCCCGGCCGCCCTTGATCGCGGCGTCCAGTGCCAGGTACTCGTACGCCGTGACCCCGGCGATCAGCCCGGCGAACCGCGGGTCCACCGGGGACTGCGGGATCGGGGTCGCGCCTGCGGAATCCACAGTGGACGAAACCTCGATCACCGCGTCGTCCGGGAGGAAATCGAACGTCCCGTTGTTGCGGACGTTCACCACGTGCTCCTCGGCCGCACCGCCGGAGGTCAGCGCGTGCACGAGCTGCACCGCCGCCTCCGAGTAGTACGCGCCGCCGCGCTTCTCCAGCGATTCCGGCTTCGTGACCTGCTCCGGGTCGAGGTAGATCTTCAGCAGCTCTTCCTCGACGTCGCTGACCGCCTCGGCGCGCGGCCGCTCGGTCTGCTGCTTCGCGACCTGCGCGTCGTGCGAGTAGTAGTACTTGAGGTAGTACGACGGAACGGCCTGCATCCGCTGCATCCACTCGACCGGCGCGCTGACCTCTTCGCCGAGGTATTCCGCGTGCTGGGCAAGGAGTTCCGGCAGCCGGTCGACCCCGTCGACCAGGACGCCGCGCTCCCAGCTCAGGTGATTCAGTCCAGTGTGGACCAGCTTGACGTCGCCGGTCGACGCGCCGAGCAGCTTCGCGAACTTGCGCTGCAGGTTGATCGCGACGTTGCACAGGCCGACCGCGCGGTGGCCCTCCTGCAGCAGCGCGCGGGTGACGATGCCGACCGGGTTGGTGAAGTTGACGATCCAGGTGTCGTCGCCGGCGACCTTGCGCACGCGTTCGGCGATGTCGAGCACCACCGGCACCGTGCGCAACGCCTTCGCCAGCCCGCCCGCGCCGGTCGTCTCCTGGCCGACACAACCGCACAGGTGCGGGAAAGTCTCGTCCGACGCGCGCGCCTTCTGGCCGCCGACGCGCAGCTGGATGAGGACCGCCGACGCGCCGTCGACGCCTTCCTCCAGGTTCGCCGTCGTGCGCACGCGGGCCGAATGCCCCGCGTGGTTCAGCAGCCGCTGGCTGAACTCGCCGACGGCTTCGACCCGGTAGGCGTCCGGGTCGATCAGCACGATCTCGTCGACGTCGAGCGAGGCCCGCCGTCCGGCGATGCCGTCGATCAGCTCCGGCGTGTAGGTGGACCCACCGCCGACCACTGCCAGTTTCATCCCTTGACTCCCGTGAACGTGATGCCCTTGACGAACGACTTCTGCGCGAACACGAACAGCACGATCACCGGCAGCATGATCAGCGCGGTCGCGGCCATCGTGAGGTTCCATTCGACGTGGTGCATGCCTCGGAAGGACGCGATCGCCAGTGAAAGCGGCCAGTTGTCTTTGTTCTCGCCCGTGTAGAGCAGCGGGCCGAAATAGTCGTTCCAGGTGAACAGGAAGCAGAACATCGCGGTGGCCGCGATCCCCGGCTTCGCCATCGGGATCAGCACCCGCGTGAGCACCCGGAATTCGTTGCAGCCGTCGATCTTCGCCGCTTCGAGGTAGTCCTTCGGAATGGTGAGGAAGAACTGCCGCAGCAGGAAGATCGAGAAGGCGTCGAAGAAGAAGTACGGCACGATGAGCGGCACCAAGGTGCCGGTGAAGCCCAGCCGCACCCACAGGTCGTACAGCGGAACGACGGTGACCTGCGGCGGCAGCATCATCGCGACGACGACGAGCATGAAGCACAGGTTCTGCCCGCGCCACCGCAGTTTCGCCAGCCCGTACGCCGCCGGGATCGCCGAGACCAGCGCCCCGATCGTCGCCAGCGCCGAGTACAGCAGGCTGTTGCCGAAGTACTCCAGCAGCGGGGCCTTCTTGAACACCTCGACGAAGTTCTCGAAATGCCATTCGGCCGGCCACAGGCTGGACGTCATCGCCTGGTCGCTCTTCATCACCGAGGTGAGGAGAACGAACAGCAGCGGCAGCATGAAGATCACGCCGAGCGCGATGCCGACCGCGTGGGTGGCCACAAAGGACAGTTTCTTGTCCCAGCGCCGCTTGAACTTCTCCCGCGGATGCACCGGAGGAGCCGGACGCGGCGGTGCCGAAAGCGTCGTCATGCTCCGTCCTCCTGATGTTGCGTCTTACGCATCTGCCTGACCAATAGCCACGTGAACCCGGCGGAGACCAGGAACAGCAGCACCGCCATCGCGGCCGCGTAACCCATGTTGAAATACCGGAAACCTTGGACGTACAACCAGATCGGATACGTCAGCGTCGAGTTTTCCGGCGCACCGATCAGTTTCGAGTTGCCCGCCACGTCCGCCGTCCCCGCGGAAGCGGACGCGGCGACGATCGCCTGGGTGAAGAACTGCAGCGCGTAGATCATCGAGTTGACTACGCCGAACAGCAACACCGGCGAGATCGACGGCAGCGTCACGTGCCAGAACCGGCGCACCGGCCCGGCCCCGTCGAGTTCCGCGGCCTCGTACTGCTCCTGCGGAACGTCCAGCAACGCCGCCAGGATGATGATCATCAGCTCGCCCGAACCCCACAGCGCGAGCAGGGTGAGCGCGGGCTTCGACATTTCCGGGCTGTTGAACCACAGTCCGCCGTCGATGCCCACCAGGCGCAGGAACCGGTTCACCGGACCGAATTCCGGGTTGAACACGAAGACGAACGCGAGCGTCGCGGCCGCCGGCGGGGCGAGCGCGGGCAGGTAGCAGAGCGTGCGGACGATGCCGACGCCCGACTTCAGCCGCGAAATCACCGACGCTACGCCGAGCGAGAACAGCACCCGGCAGATCGTCAGGATGATCACGAGCCACAACGTGTTGTACGCGGCGGTTTTCACCAGCGGCTCGCTGGTGAACATGCGCACGTAGTTGTCGAACCCGATCCACTGTGGAGGGTTGATCAGGTCGTAGCGGGTGAACGAGTAGAACAGCGTCGCGCCGAGGGGGTAGGCGAAGAAGATGAGGAACCCGAGGGTGGCCGGCGCCATGAACCAGAACACCGTGCGCCGGCGCTTGGCCCGGGGAGACCCCCGCCGCGCCTGGTTCGACGCGGCAGGGGTTCCGGTTTCCGCTGCGGTCAGCGTGGTCATCCGCCGGCGCCCTTCTGCGCCAGTTCGTCGTTGATCTGCGCGTCGACCTTCTTGAGGCCCGCGTCCAGATCGGGCACCGACCCGGCCTGCCACTTCTCGGCGAAGTCGTTGACCGCCTTGAGGAACGCGTCGCCGATCGGCGTGGTCGGGTTGGCGACCAGCTTGCCGCTGTTGTAGATGTCGGTGAAGGTCTTGAACTGCGGCGGCATCTTCAGGTTCGGCGAGTTCAGCGAATCCTTGGTGCTGGGCACGTTGTTCAGGCCGTTGGCCATCTCGACGAGGGTGTCGGTGTCGAGCGAGGCCTGCTTGATCAGCTCCCACGCCGCGCCGGGGTTCTTCGCGCCCTTCGGGATCGCGATGATCGTGCCGGTGCCGAATCCGCCGCCGTACTGGCCGGCCAGGCTGTCGAGCACCGGCGCGGGCGCGGTGCCGTAGTCGAGCGAGGGCACCTGGTCCTTGATGAACGCGGTGCGGAACTCGCCGTCGTAGATCATCGAAAGCTTGCCGGTCTGGAAACCGTTGTCCTTCGAGTACTCGTCACCGAGACCGGCCTTGAACTTCTCGACCTTCTCGTGCCCGCCGTAGAAGTCGATGAGCTTCTTCTGGAACTCGAACATCTCCTTCCAGCCGGGGCTGGAGGCGAGCGACGACTTCCCGTCCGGGCCCATGAACTTGGCCCCGAAGTTCGGCGCCCAGTACTGCGCCTGGTTGGCGTAGAACGGCATCGACGGCAGGAAGCCCGCGGTCTTGATCGAACCGTCCGGGTTGAACTCGGTGAGCTTCTTGACGTCCTCGAACAGTTCCGTGGTGTTCTTCGGCGGGCCGGCGATGCCCTTGGCCGCGAACTGCGTCTTGTTGTAGAAGAACCCGTACACGTCGGCGAGCATCGGCATCGCGCACCGCTTGCCCTGGTACGACGTGTAGTCGCGGACCGCCTGCGGGATCTGCTCGAGATCGATCTTGTCGCGCTCGATGTAGGGCTTCAGGTCCTGGAAGCTGCCGGTCGAGCACCACGCGCCGAGGTTGTCGGTGTAGAACGAGATCGCCACGTCCGGCGGGTTGCCGCCGCGGATCGACTGGGTGAGCTTGTCGTCGTCCTGGTTCCCCTCGTGCTTGATGGTGATGTTGGGGAACTTGGCCTTCAGCTTGTCCAGCGCCTTCGTGACCACGCCGTACTCGCGGTCGGTGAACTTGCTGTACACGGTGATGGTGAGCTTGTCGTCCTTGTTCGGCGGAGCCGCGGCGTCGCCGCCTCCAGCGGGCGCGGCGGCACCGCACGCGGCGGTCGCCAGCAGCGTGCTCGCCGCGACGGCGCTGAGCAGCAGAGAGCCGCGCTTGCGCGCGATTCTCCGGGTGCGGGTGGGAGCGGACATGAACCCTCCTGTCCTTCGGGTGGGTCTACTCGGTCGGGGACGGGGCTTGCTCTCCGGCGGACCGACGCGGCCCGAGGAGTGTGGGGGTGACGACGCCGAAGACGTCCTCACGGGCGGTGGCGAGCGCGGACTGCAGCGCACCGGCGCGCACCGCGTTGCCCTGCACCGAAGCGACGCCGACGGGCGTGCGCGGCAGGACCAGTTCGTGCAGCTTTTCCGCGACGATCCCGGCGAACTCGTCGCCGCCGGCGCGGCTGGTCTCGCCGCACAGCAGGATGAGCTGCGGGTCGGCGACCGCGACGAGGCTGGCGACCCCGCTGGCGACGCGCCGCGCGAAATCGTCCAGAAACCCGAGGTGCGCCGTACGACGAGCCTGCGTGACGGCGTCCCATCCGCTGTCCGCGGTGATGCCGTGTGCCTTGGCGAGCCGGACGATCGCGGACGAGTCGACCAGGTTGCCGTACCGGGCTCCGGCCGACGGCCAGCTGTCGCCAGTGTCCACAGTGGCCGGATCGGGGACGCGCATCCAGTCGATCTCGCCGCCGCCGCCGGTCGCGCCGCGCAGCAGCCGCCGTCCGATGACGACCGCGCCGCCGACGCCCTCGGACAGCCACACCAGCACGAAGTCGTCGACGTCCTGCGCGTTGCCGACGGTCATTTCTTCGACCGCGACCAGGTTTACGTCGTTCTCGATCTTGACCGTCACGCCGAGTTCGTCGCTCAGCCGCTTCGGCACGTCGAACCCGAGCCAGCCCGGGATGTGCGGGGCCGACGACAGCAATCCGGTGCGCGGGTCGAACGCGCCCTGCGCGCCGATGACCACATTGGCCAGATCGTCGAGCTGCAGGCCCGCGGCCTTGGCGACCCGGCGCAGCGCTTGCCCGAACGACCCGACGACGTCCGCGTCCTCGGCCACCGGAAGCTGCACGCGGTACTCGGCCAGCACGGCCCCGGCGACGTCAGCGACCACGAAGTCCGCGACCCGCGGGGTGAGGTCGACGGCCGCGACGTGCGCGAGCGCGCCGTTGACCGCCCACAGCTGAGCGCGCGGCCCGCGTCCGCCACCGGCGCGCTCCCCCGCCTTGCCGACGAGATTTTCCTGCTCGAGGCGGGTGAGCAGCTGCGCGGTGGCCGGTTTGGACAGTCCGATGGCGGCCTCGAGCTCGCCCCGGGTCATCGGCCCGTTCCGCAGCAACGCCTCGATCGCCGCGCGGTCGTTCATCTCGCGCAACGTTCGCGGACTGCCGGCTCGCACCTGGCTGCTCCTTTATTAGGAAACTTTACAGACGGTTTTCCGGGACTGTAGTGAGCGCGGCCACACGGCGTCAATGGGCTCGGGAAACAGCGGGGTAACGGCTTGATACCGCGGGATGTCGGCGACCGGCACAGGGTGACCGGGCGAGCGCGGACCGTACGCGGTCCAGACCAGCGGACCGGGGTGGTCCGGGAAACGCGGTGGCTCGCGACGGAGCCAGCTACGCGTTCAGGCTGCGCGGCGAAAGCCGCCCTTCACGGCTTCCCGACCCCCAGAAAGCCGTGAAGGGCTCCTTGAGGGAATCAGATTCCCTCAAGGAGCCCTTCACGGACCGGCCCGGGATCACTCCTCGGCTTCGGCCCAAGCCTTCAACATCACGCGGGCGATCGACGAGTTCCCCGGCAGCAGGAGATTCGACGCGCCACCGGCGATCGGCGTCGGCACTCCGGTCCCGGCATTGCGGAACGCCGTCCGGACGTCCTCTCGGGACACCCACAGCGCTTCCTCGATCTCGCCGTCGGCCGGGACCAGCGGCGCGTTGCGGTCCGCGCGGGCGGTGAAGCCCAGCATGATCGAGCGCGGGAACGGCCACGGCTGACTGCCGAGGTAGCGCACGTCCCGCACCTCGATCCCGGCCTCCTCGCGGATTTCGCGGACGACGCAGCCCTCCAGGGACTCCCCCGCCTCGACGAATCCGGCGAGCACCGAGTACCGGTCCGGCGGCCAGATCGGCTGGCGCGCGAGCAGCACGTGCGAACCGTTGACGCCGTCGAGGTCGTGCACCAGGCAGATGACCGCCGGGTCGGTGCGCGGGTATTCCTCGTGGCCCTTGGCTTCGCAGCGGCTCGCCCAGCCGAACTGGATCAGCTGCGTCGGCGAGCCGTCGCGGGTGCAAAACCGCGACTGCCGCCGCCAGTGCCGCAATGCTTGCGCGGTGGTGAACAGCCCGGCCGACGTGTCGTCCAGCTGCTCGCCGTACCCGCGCAGCTCGACCCACAGCTCGCCGTTGGCTCGCGGGACCTCTTCGATCACGCCCCAGCTGCCCGCCAGCCGCACACTGTCGACGTCGCCTTCGATGCTGCCGGGCAGCGACCAGTAATCGATGTCTTCCCACTCGCCGAGGAACACCGCGTCGGCGGGCGGTTCGGTGCCGAAGTCCATCGCCTTGCGGGTGGACAGCGCGGAGCCGCCCTCGACGACCGGCGTGCGGCCGGTGTCGTCGAGCAGCACCACGCGGGCTTCGGACCACTTCGCGGCGAGCCGCTCCGGGTTGGTGCGCAAGGTTTCCTGACGGTCCACTGTGGAACGGGACAGCGTCGGCAGGGCCCCTAGTTCGAACGGAACGCTCATCAGTCCTTCTCGCTCGTGGAAACTCCCAGCGCGGCCAGCTTCGGCGCGAGCAGCTCCGCGTCGCCGACCACGACGCCGGTGAACCGGCCAGGGGCGAAGAACTCCGCCGCGGCTTCGGCGACCTGGTCCGCGGTGACGGCCGCGAGCCGCTCCGGGTGGCTCTGCAGCCACTCGATGCCGAGACCGTTCGACGCCAGCGCCATCAGCTGTCCGGCGAGCCCGCTCTGCGACGACGTGCCGGTGACGAGCGAGCCCATCGCGTACTGGCGCACCGATTCGACCTCTTCGGCCGTCGGCGGCACGGTGCCGAGCCGGAACAGCTCGTACCGGGTTTCCAGGTACGCCGCCGCGGTGACCTCGTTGGCGGTGTCCGCGTCCACATTGACCACTGCGGTGTCGCCGGTGAACTCGAAACCCGAGTGCGCGCCGTAGGTGTAACCCTTGTCCTCGCGGATGTTTTCCACCAGCCGCGAGGAGAAGTACCCGCCGAACGCCAGGTTCGCCAGCTGCAGCGCCGGGTACCTCGGGTCGACGCGCGGCACCGTCTGCGCGGACAGCCGGATCTGCGACTGCACCGCGCCGGCGCGCGGAACCAGCAGGACGTTGCCGCCGGTCAGCGTGGGCAGCGGCGGCAGCACGACGGCCGACCGGTCCGACTTCCAGCCGCCGAGCGCACGCTCCAGCTCGGCCGGAACCTCTTGCGGGTCAAGGTCTCCGACCAGCACGAGCACCGCTCCGCGCGGCAGCACCGAGGCGTTGTGCAGCGCGCGCACCTGCTCGGAGGTCACCTCGGCGACGTCCTCGGCCTGCGGGACCTCGCGGGTCACCGGATGGTCGCCGTACCGGTGCTTCTGCAGTGCTTCGCGCGCGATGGTGCGCGGCTGCGTGCGCGAGACCGCGATGCGCTCGATCAGCCGCTCCCGCTCGCGCGCGACCTCCGCGTCGCCGTACGTGGCGCCGGTGAGCACGTCGCCGAGCACGTCCAGCAGCGTCGGGAGGCCGTCGGACAGCGCGGTGCCGCCGAGGTACAGCCGCTCCGGGTCGACGCCCGCGTTGAGGTCGCCGCCGATCAGCGCGACCTCGGCGTCGATTTCCACCCGGTCGCGCCGCGCGGTGCCGGTGAGCACGGTTTCCGCGAGCACCTCCGCGGTGGCCGCGTGCATCGCGTCCTCGCCCGCGAACGGGATCCACAGCCGCAGTTCGACCATCGGGACGCTCGCCTTGCGCACCGCGAGCACGCGCAGCCCGTTGGAGAGCACAGTGTCCACATGGGACAGATCGGCGGCGGCGCGCTGGTGCCCGAGCGAGGGCAGCGGACGCGGTCCGGCGGCGGTGCGGCCGATCTCCTCGGCGCTGCGGTGTGCGGCTTTGACCTGTTCAGCCGAGGTCACTGTTCCGTCCCTTCGGTGCTTGCGGGCTTCACGACGAGCACGGCGCGCGCATCCGGACGCAGCGCCTTCGCCGCCGCCGACACGGCCTCGCCGGAGACCGCGGACAGGCGGTCGGCGAGCTGGTAGACGAGCGACGCGTCGCCGTAGAGCAGTTCGAACGCGCCGAGCGCCAGCGTGCGCGACACGAGCCGGTCGTGCTCCGCGTGCAGGCTCGCCGCCCAGCGCGCGGTGACCTTCTTCAGTTCCTGGTCGTCCGGCGGCGTGGACGCGAGCTTCTCCAGCTCCTCGTCCAGCGCGGCCAGCACGCGCTCGCGCGGCACGTCCGGCGGGTGGATCGCGGTGATGGTGAACGTGTCCGGATCGCGCGCCTCGAACGGGCCGAACAGCCCGGCTCCCGCGCCGACGTCGACCACCAGCGGTTCGACGTGCACCAGCCGCTGCTGCAGCCGCGAACCGTCACCGTCGGTGAGGACGCCGGCGAGCACCAGGTAGGCGAGGTAGCCGTCGAGGTCGTTGATCGGGTCCGGCATCCGGTAGCCGATGGCCAGCGCGGGCAGCGGCGCGTGCGGGTCGGTGTGCTCGCCGTTCAGCTGCGCGGTGGGCAGCGGTTCGGAGAACGACGGACGGACCGGAGCCGGCCGGTGCGGGACGTCGCCGAAATGCTTCTCGACGAGCGCCTTCGCCTCCTCGACCTCGAAGTCGCCCGCGACGGTCAGCACCGCGTTGGCCGGCGAGTAGAAGGTGTCGAAGAAGGCGGCGCAGTCGTCCAGCGTCGCGCCCTCCAGGTCCTCGAAGGCGCCGTAGCCGTCGTGCGCGTTGGCGAAGGTGGAGTACAGCACCGGCGGCAGCAGGATCCACGGGAATCCGCCGTACGGCCGGTTGCGCACGTTCAGCCGGATTTCCTCCTTGACGACCTCGATCTGGTTCGCCAGGTTCTCCGCGGTCAGCTTCGGCGCGCGCATCCGGTCGGCCTCGAGGAACAGCGCGCGTTCCAGCGCCGCGGCGGGCAGCACCTCGTAGTAGTCGGTGTAGTCCGGGTGCGTGGAACCGTTGAAGGTGCCGCCGCTGGACTGCACGTGCCGGAAGTGCGCGAGTTTCTCCAGGCTTTCGCTGCCCTGGAACATCAGGTGCTCGAAGAGGTGCGCGAAACCGGTCAACCCCTCCGGCTCGGAGCGGAAGCCCACGTCGTAGTGCACGCTGACCCCGACCACCGGCGCGGTCGGGTCAGGAGCGAGCACCACGCGCAGACCGTTGTCGATCGTGAAACGGAAGAGCTCGGGATCGGCCATGCCTCCACCCTACGCAGGCGCGGGAGTCTTCGGCTCGTCCGGTCGGAGGTGCCTCGCGCCCTCGAACGCGACGGTCAGTGCGGCCACGAATCCGCTGG
Source organism: Amycolatopsis sp. AA4 (assembly GCF_002796545.1). GTDB lineage: Bacteria > Actinomycetota > Actinomycetes > Mycobacteriales > Pseudonocardiaceae > Amycolatopsis. The sequence continues at coordinate 834,064 of NZ_CP024894.1, read as the reverse complement.
TCCGCGCCAATGGCACGACGTCCTCGCCGGAGGCCCCGTACCAGTACGCCGACAGCGAACAAGCGTTAACTAGCCAAGCGTCCGCTTCGCCCAGCGCGTACGCGTACGGGAGCGCGCGAGAGACGAGCAGTTCATCGTCCGGTGCCTCCATCGTGCGCAGCTGCGCGTTGAGCCCAAGAAGGCGGTCTCGGAGGTCTAGGCCTGCCTTCGTTCGCTCCGGCAGAAGGCGAGCGGCTGCCGTCACAGCGATGCCGGTGGCGAGAAGCACCAACCCGAGTTGTGCGTAACCGACGGTGAAGGCCAGCAGGACGGTGAGGAAGACGCCGTACCCACATAGCCGCGGGCCGACCTTCGACAGTCGCTTCGGGGATCGCCAACCGCGACGGACCGTGTCGGCGACTAGCTCGGGTACGCCTGCTTCGCGTACTTCCGCGAGCGTCGCGGCTTCGCCGGGCACAGCGGCTGCGTACACCGCGCGCTCGAAGGCGGTTAGGTGTTCGTCGGGCGGGTTGCGGCGTACGAGGACCCAGTTGCGTGGGCCGTCTTCGCTGACCCATAGATAGTTACGGACGCATAGGTCGAGCACTGTCGCGGCTAGGTCGACGGAGCTGACGCGTCCGGTGAGAAGCGGTCCTACGTGTCCGGGGAGCACGCCTTCCGGCGAAGAGAAGCGGCCGTTGTCGAGGAGCGGTACGGGGATGGCGTGCCCAGGCTGTCGGTCGCGTCGACGGAGTACGAACACGGCGACGGCACCAGCGAGCGACAGCACGGCGAAGGCCAGCCATGCCCACCACACCGGCGCAGTCGCGGCGAAGGGACCGGAGGGAAGGAGCTTCTCGGTCGCGGCGACTGTGCCGCCGGGCAGTTCGGCAGTCAGTTGGACGCGAGAGCCGGGCTGAAGTTTCGGCACCGAGACGCGGGTCAGGCCGGAGTGGTCGATCTGCGCGGCACCGCAGCGGGTCGTCGAGCCGGGCGGACCAGCGAGGCAGCTGAGCGCGTCCGGGACGGCGGGCGCGGCGAAGGTCGCCCGGACCAGTTCGAGGCGAGTGTCCCAGCCACTGGCGACGTCCCAGGTCACGTGCTCGACGCCGAGGCTGGTGCCGACCGTACCGTCCACTGTGTACCGAAGCACGGACGTTCCGCCGCGCAGGTAGAAGGTCACCTGGTCGTTGCCGGTCTCGGCATTGCCCGCGCCTTCGATGCTGATGTCGCGGATCCCGAGGACGCGGTCGTTGGCGCGCAACGGGATGGTGCGGGTCATCGACGTGTCGCGCGGGACCGAGACTGCTTCGGTGACGGACAGGCTGCCGTCCCGTTGGACCTTCAAGGCGACTTCGACGCTCTGCGGCAGGCCCGGCAGCGACGGCTGGTCCTGCGCCGCGGCGGGGGTCGCCGAGAGGAACGGGATCAGCAGCAGAGCGGCGAGTTTCATTGCGCGGACACCGCCGAGCGTCGTTCGGCCATTGCCTGGATCGCGTCGATCTCCACCGCCAGCGGAGATTCGGCCCGCCTCGCCGGACTCCCCAACGCGCGGCCACGCCGGGGGTGCACCAGCGGAGCGGCTAGGAAAGTGGCGATTCCAGCGATCAGGAGCGCGACGCCGATCAGCGCCTCGCCGACGGTGAGGGCGAGGACGACGGTCGTCACGATGCCCGCAGCGGCCAGGATGAGCCCGGCTCGGCGGACGTGCGGTTGCCTCGCGGACAGCCAGCCATGGCGATGCGTTTCGGCGTCGAGAAGGGCGCATAGTTCTGCCTGATCCGGCCGTGCGGCAGCGAGCGGACCCGGCGGGAAGGCGCTCTTGACCGCTTGTTCGAACGGCGTGAGCGGATCGGCTTCGCCATGACTGACCTGACCGTCGGCGATGCGCAGATGCCCGCGGGCGACGAGATCGAGGACCGTGGCGGCGAGGTCGAGTTCACCACGCTGCCTGATGCGGAGACGCAACACGCTGGCACCGATGAGCAGGTAGAGCACCAACGCAAGACCGCTGAGGACAGAAGGAAACCCCGGCGCGAAGACGGCCAACGGTCCAGTCGGGACAAACTGGGCGTTCTCCGGCAATGGTCCGGTTTGGACGGCCAAGTCGATCCGATCCCCTTGGCGCAGGCCGTTTTGCTCGGCATGCGCTCCCCCGCTCCGGAGTTCGGAGAAAGTGCACTGCCGAGACGATCCGGGCTGACCGGCGTAGCAATCCGCGGCGGACACTCCCGGCCCGCTGAAGGCGGCGGTGACCCGGTCGACCGCACGATCCCAGCCCCCGGTGAGCTGAAACCGCACCTGCCCGCCAGCGGCGACCGCACCGTCCACTGTGTACGTCACGGTCGCCGGCCCGGTGACCGTGACCGTCGTTCCGTCGGCGGTCGCGGCGCCGGAGAGATGCAGGTCAGTGATCGAGTAGAGCCGGTCCTCGTCGTCGGTGACGGGGACGCGCTCGGCGATGCGGTGGCTAGCTGGGGCGTCGGTGACGATGCGCTCGATGACCGTGAGCTGACCGTCCTGGGCAGTGGTGACGGTGACGTCGTCGGCGAGCATGACCTCAGCTCGGCGGGGTGAAGGGGTTGTCGGACTTCGGCGGGGCCGGAGCCGGAGGCGGAACCGGCGGAGGCGCGTAGGGACTGTACTGCGGCGGCGCGATCCGGGCGTGGTCGCGGTTGCGGCGTTCGGCGAGCACCGCGGTGAGGAAGACCCACGGCGGCATCCCGTACGGCAGCGGCACCTCGATCGCCGCCGAAACCTGCTGCGCCAGGCCGAAGCCGAGCGACGCGGCCGCCTCCGGGCGCAGGTCGTGGTAGCGGCCGAGGTACTGCCGGGAGGCCATGGCGAGGTCGTCGGTGAGGCCGCTGAGGTCGAAGTGCGCGGCCCACGCTTCCAGCCCGGGCGGCATCGTGAGGATCGCCTGCGCCGACTGCGGCACGCGTTCGCGGATCACCAGGGTGCCCGCGAGGTAATCGCCGACGCGGCGGCCGTTCGACGACGTCAGCGACACGATGACGGCCACCGCGCCGAGGAAGCCCAGCGCCCAGAAGTCGACGAAGAACCCGGCGAGCCCGCGAGTCAGCGCGTGCCGGAAGCTGATCGGGCCGCCGTCGAGGCGCACCACGCGCAGGCCGAGCGCGAGCTTGCCGAGCGAACGGCCGCGGCTGAGCGTTTCGAACAGCACCGGGTAGCCGATCACGACCAGCACGAACATGGTCAGCATCAGCGCGACGGTGAGCGCCGAGTCGAACGACCCCGCGGTCAGCATCAGCGCGACGAACACGAGCAGCAGCAACGCGGCCTGGACGAGGACGTCGAGCAGCATCGCGACCGCACGGCTGGCGAGCTTCGCCACCCGCAGGTCGAGGACGACGGCCTCACCGGTGACGAGATCGGACTCTTCCTGCACGAGGCCAGCGTAGAGCGCCTGCCTCTATCCTGGGGCGGAGGAGGTGGCCGGTGGACGTCGACGTGTTCGTCGCGGCGCACAGCGCGGAATGGAACCGGCTCGGCGAACTCGCCGGACGGCGCAGGTTGACCGGCCCGGAGGCGGACGAGCTGGTCACGCTTTACCAACGCACGGCGACGCATCTGTCGATGATCCGCTCGACCGCGCCCGACCCGGCCCTGCTGGCCAGGCTGTCGGCGCTGGTCGCGCGCGGCCGTTCGGCGGTCGCCGGCTCGCACAGCCCGGCCTGGCGCGAGGTCGGCCTGTTCTTCACCCGCCGCTTCCCGGCCGCGGTGTACCTGAGCCGCCGCTGGTGGATCCCGGCGGCGCTGGTGTCGGTCGCGGTGATGGCGGTGCTGGGCGTGTGGATCGCGGGCGACCCGCAGGTGCGCGCGTCGCTGGTCTCGCCGGACGAGGTGAAGGCGATGACCGCGCCGGGCGGCCAATACGAGACGTACTACTCGAACGGCCCAGCGGCGTCGTTCGCGGCGAAAGTGTGGACGAACAACGCCTGGGTGGCGGCGACGTGCCTGTTCCTCGGCGTCGCGCTCGGCCTGCCGGTGATCGGCGCGCTGTGGATGAACTCGCTGAACGCCGGGGTCGCGATCGGCCTGATGTCCTCGGCAGGCCGCGGCGATGTCCTGCTGGGCCTGCTCCTGCCGCACGGTTTGCTGGAACTGACGGCGGTGTTCATCGCGGCGGGCACCGGTCTGAAACTGGGCTGGACTGTCGTGGACCCGGGCCGCCGCTCACGCAGCGCGGCACTGGCCGAACAGGGCCGTTCGGTGGTGGTGATGGCGCTGGGACTGGCTTGTGTGCTGCTGGTGTCGGGCGTGATCGAGGCGTTCGTGACGCCGTCGGGCTGGCCGACGTGGCTGCGGATCGGGATCGGGGTGGTGGTGGAGCTGCTGTTCCTGACGTACGTGTTCACCCTGGGCCGCCGCGCCGCCCGGGACGGCGAAACGGGAGACGTGGACCGCCGAGCCGCTGGGGACGCTCTTCCGGAGGCTGGCTAAAAGTCCGTGAAGGGCTCCTTGAGGGAATCTGATTCCTTCAAGGAGCCCTTCACGGACCTACAACCGGCCTGCGGCTTTCAGGGCCAGGTAGCGGTCGGCGAGCGCGGGCGGAAGTTCCTCCGGCACCGCGTCCACCACCCCGACCCCGTGCCGGGTCAGCCAAGCCACCGAAGACTCCCGGTCCGCCAGCGCCCGCTCGGCCGCGGCAGCGTCGTACACCGCCTCCGCCGACCCCCGCGAAGCCGCCATCTCCGCTACCCGCGGGTCCGCGACCGAAGCCACCAGCACCTCGTGCCGCGCGGTCAGCGACCCGAGCACCGGGAACAACCCCTCCTGCAGCGGGGCCGATTCCAGCCCGGTCAACAAAACCACCAAAGCCCGCCGACGGGTGCGGCGCAGGACTTCCGCCACCATCCCCCGCGCGTCGGTCTCGACCAAGGACGGCTCGATCGTCGCCAAGGCGTTCACCAAAGACGGCGTCGAAGCGTTCGGCACCGAAGCCCGCACCCGGCGGTCGTAAGCCACCAGATCGACCCGGTCCCCCGCCCGGGAAGCCAGTGCGGCCAGCAAAAGCGCCGCGTCCATCGCCGCGTCCAACCGGGGTGCGTCGCCGACTCGGCCCGCCGAGACGCGGCCGGTGTCCAGCACCAAAACCACCTGGCGGTCGCGTTCCGGACGCCACGTCCGCACCATCACGTCCGACGCGCGGGCCGTCGCGCGCCAGTCGATCGACCGGACGTCGTCGCCGATGACGTACTCGCGCAGGGAGTCGAATTCCGTTCCCTGGCCCCGGATCAGCACCGCGTTGCGGCCGTCCAGCTGTTGCAGCCGGGCCAGCCGCGACGGCAGATGCTTGCGGCTGTGGAACGGCGGCAGCACCCGGACCGTCCACGGCACCTCGTGCGAACCCTGCCGCGCGGCCAAACCCAGCGGGCCCACCGCGCGCACGGTCACCCGCGCCGCGACCCGGTCGCCGCGGCGGGTCGGGAGCAGCGCGGTCGTCAAGGCACGCCGTTCGCCGGACGGAACCGCCAGCGCGTGCCGGTCGGCGGCACCGGCGCTCGGCGGCCAGGCATCCCGCAGCGAGCCGCGGACGGTGCGGCCGCCGGGGTTCGTGACGGTCAGCGTGACCTCGGCGGGCTCCCCCAACCGGACGGACGTAGTGCCGCTGCGCGAAAACCGCAGCGCCCGCACGCTTCCGGCCAGCACGAGGTCCACGACAACCAGCACCAGCAGCACCGCGACCACGATCGCGACGCCGGTGCCGGACGGGAACAGCAGCCCGACCACCAGCGCACCGAGGAGCGCCAGCAGCCCGAGCCGCCCGGTGACTGCCATTTAGCGCGGCACCGGCACGGAGGCCAGCACCCGGTCGAGGACGCCGTCCGCGGTCACGCCTTCGAGTTCGGCTTCCGGCCGCACGTCGAGACGGTGCCGGAGCGCCGGACGCGCGAGCGCCTTGACGTCGTCCGGCGTCGCGTAATCCCGGCCGGACAGCCACGCCCACGCGCGCGTCACGGTGAGCAAAGCCGTTGCGCCACGCGGAGAAACCCCGATGCGCACTGCCGGGAGTTCCCGCGTCGCACGGCAGAGGTCGACGACGTAGCCGATCACTTCCGGACCGACAGTCACCTTCGCGACCGCCTCCCGCGCGGCAGCGAGATCCGCCGCACCCGCGACCGGACGCACGCCCGCCGCGGCGAGGTCCCGCGGGTCGAAACCCTGTGCGTGCCGCCAAAGAATGCCGATCTCGTCTTCGCGCGACGGAGCCGGCATGGTCAGCTTCAGCAGGAACCGGTCCAGTTGCGCCTCGGGCAACGGGTAGGTGCCCTCGTACTCGACCGGGTTCTGCGTCGCGACCACGACGAACGGATCCGGCAGCGGACGCGAGACGCCGTCGATCGACACCTGCCGCTCCTCCATCGCCTCCAGCAGCGACGACTGCGTCTTCGGCGGCGTCCGGTTGATTTCGTCGGCCAGCAGCAGATTCGTGAAGACCGGGCCCTCCCGGAAGGAGAACTCACCGCTGTGCGCGTCGTACACAATGGACCCGGTGACGTCGCCCGGCATCAGGTCCGGGGTGAACTGCACGCGCGTCGTCTTCAGGTCCAGCGACGCCGCCAACGCCCGCACCAGCAACGTCTTCGCGACGCCGGGCACGCCTTCCAGCAGCACGTGCCCCCGGCAGAGCAACGCGAGGATGAGTCCGGTGACAGCCGCGTCGTTGCCGACCACAGCCTTCCCGACCTCGGTGCGCAACGCGATCAGGGCCGCCCGCGCGTCCTGCATCTGTTCGGTACTCAAGAACGCTCCACCTCTCGTTCCACCGCGTCCAGTTCGTCCGCCAGCCGCACCAGCGCCGCCTCGTCGGACGGCGACGGGCCGTACAGCACCGCCCCGACCTCGTTCGGCGCCCGGCCGGTCCGCGCGCTGACGGTCTCCACCACCGCGGGCGGGCCGGCGTCGCGCGGCAATCCCAGTCTCTTCCGCAGCCGCGTCCGGGCCGCCTCGCGCAAGGTTTCCGCCGCGTGCCCGGCCGCGCCGCCCCGCCGGTACAGCCGGGCCCGGCCCTCCGCCGTTTCCGCCGACCGCACGACCACCGGCAGCGGTTCCCGCACCACCGGACCGAGCCGCCGCGCGCGCCACAGCGCGAAAAGGACGACCGCGATTCCCGCGGTCAGCGCGCCGTACCGCCAGCCGGGCGGAATCAGGTCGACGAACGGCTTCTTCTCGTTGTCCAGCGCGGGGTCCGAGGTGGACGGCACGTACCAGACCAGCTTCCGGTGATCGCCCAGCAACCGCATGCCGAACGCGGCGTTGCCTTCCTTGGCGATCTGGTCGTTGGTGAACGCTTCCGCCGAGCCGAGCACGCTCACCGTGCCGGTCCGGTCCGCCAGCTGCACGAAAGTCGGCTCGCCGCCGTCGCGGTAGCAAGCCCGCGCCGTCTCGTCGTCCGTGCGGTAATGGCGTCCGCCGAGCGTGACCGAGCCCGCGCTGACCGCCGCGCCGACCGTGCATTCCGGTTGCAGCGTACGGACCTCTCCCGCACCCACCGCGGAAACAGTCGGCGCGGTCATGCCCAACGCCGTCGATCCGGGCGCGACGAGCACGAGGTGCGCGACCCGGCGACGCAGATCGGCCAACCCGTCCTTCGGCACCAGCTGCGGATCGGTGATCAGCAGAGTTCCGCTGTCGGCGGCCTCGCGCGCCTCGGCGAGCGAATGTACGGCGCGAATCTGCACGCCCTCCTGTTCCAGCAAATGCGCGAGAGCGTGGCTGCCGCGCGGTTCGTAGGAACCGGGGTCGAACTCGCCGCTGGTCTGCTTGCCGTAGCTGAGCACGATGGCCAGCGCGATGAGCACGATCAGCAGGAGCAGCGCCAGCGGAACCCGGGCGCCCCGCCAGATCCGGCGCAGGTCCGGCGAAACAGCGGTACTCATGTGTCCGCCAAAGCCGGTCGCGCGCGCTGAACGCGTCCGTCCAATTCGGACAATGTGCGGTACCCGGCTTCGGTACCCGGCCGTCCGCCGTAGTGCACGTCGTCGAACTGCCGCGCGGCTGCGGTGAGTTCGGCCGCCAGATCCGGCAGGAACCTTCCGGCTTCGGCGACGGCTTCGTCCGCGGTCCGCCCGGAGCGGACGTCGAGCAGCGCGCGCTCTTCCATCCCCCGCACGAGCGCGCGGAACCGGTCCCGCACCGCGTCCGCGAAATCGCCGCGCGCCGCGGCTTCCTCGGCGGCCTTCCGGTATTCGTCCGCGGTGCGGCGCCGTCCGCTGAACACCTCGCCGGACGTTTTCGCCGACCGGCCGACCTTGCCCACCCGCAGCCGCACGACCACGATCAGCACGATCAGCAAGGCCAGCACCAGCAGCAGGCCCAACGGGCCGCCGGGCACGTCGGACAACGCGTTGAACAGCTCGGAAACGAGCCGACCGAGCCATCGCCAGAATCGTTCGAGAAGACCCGGCTGCGCGGCCGCGTAATTCGGGTCGGTCAGTTCCTGGACCGCCCGCAGGCGGGCGGGGTCCCGGTCGATGTCGACCGGGACGTCGGCGAGAAAACCGATCACCACGCCTGCTGCGGCGGCTGCGGCGGCTGGATGCCCGCCGCCCTGGCCAGTTCGATGTCCATGCCCTCGCGGCGCATCCGCTGGTCGATGTAGAGCACCACGGTGACCAGCGCGGTGAACGGCATGACGATCGTCTCCGCGATCACCTTGCCCACCGACTGCAGCACGAGATCGCCGGTCGTCACCTTCGGCAGCGTCGCCTGCGGGTTGAAGAGGCCGCTGAACGCGCCCGAGCCGATGCTGAACGGGACGCTGATGATCGCCGAGATGATCCAGCCGATCACGCCCGCGAGCAGCAGCACCCCGAACACCCGCCAGAACATGCCCGACACGAGCTGCCGCGACCGCGTGAACGCCTGCCCGATGGTCCCGCGTTCCAGCACCAGCGCGGGGCCGGTGAGCGACCAGAACACATACGGCAGCACGGCGGGAAGCAGACAGAACGCCGCGGCGACGATCGTGGCCAGCGCGTAAAGAACGGTGACCGCCAGCAGCGGCAGCAGACGCGGCGCGGCTTCGCGCATCGCCGAACCGAAGTCGACCGGACGGCCGAGCACCGCCTTGCCCATCACCACGGTCAGGAAGCCGGTGAGGAAAGTCTGCGCCAGCATGGAGATCACGAGCGTCGGCAGCAGCGCGGTGAGCGCGGAGCCCAGCAGGCTGTACGCCGCGTCGAGCTGCTGTTGCTGGGTCGCGGCCGGGCCGAGCTGAGCGACCCGGTTGAAATCGGGCACCAGCCACAGCGACACGGCGAGGTTCAGCCCCGCCGAGACCACCGCGACGACCGCGGCCACCCCGAGGATCAGCAGCGGATACCGGCGGATCGCGGTGATCGCGCCGTCGAGGATGTCGCCGACGTTCAACGGGCGCAACGCGATCACGCCCGGTTTGCCCAGTCCGTTCGGGTTCCAGCCCGGGCCGGGACGGCCGCCGCCGGGGTACTGCGGAAGCGGCTGCTGGCCCGGGGATTGCCACTGGCCGCCCGGAGGAGGCGCCCCGCCGGGCGGCGAGAACGAACCGGGCGGCGGCGCGCCAGCGGGGTTTTCGCTGGCAGGCGACGGATTCGCGCCGGTCGAGCCCGTCCCGGCAGGCGGATTCGACCCGGCCGAAGCGGAGTTTTCCCCTGCGGAAGACGAAATTCCGGAGCTGGCGCCGGACGTGTCCGTTTCGCGGTTCTCCGGCGGGGTGGCAGGGGACGCGTCCGAATCGGGGCTGGCGAAGCCCCGGCTCGGCGTAGGCGTGTCGTCCCCCGGCCCGGACGCACCGGGTGAGTTTGTCATCGGAGCCCCTCGTCTGCACGGCCCTGCGGTTGCTGCCGTCACTCTTCCAGAGCCGTCCGCACCCGGCCAGACCTGGGGGGACGTCCGGGCGGGGCGGCAGTCCGGCGAAGTGGTGCGGCGGGCCGGGCGTCCCCCGATATGCTGAACGGCAAGCCGGGGAACGCCCGGCCCGCGCCGAGACCCACCGGGACTGCCCTGATGACGCAACCGCCCTACGGCCAGGTGCCGCCACGCGGGACCGTTCAACCGCCGCCGGTGCCGGGCCAAGGACCGGTGCCGCCCGGCCAGTACCCGGGGCAAGGCTCCTACCAGGCCCAGCAGGGACAGGCGCCGTACCAGGGGCAGCAGCCGCCGTTTCAGGGTCCGCCGCCGCAGGGTCCGCCGTGGCAGCAGCCGTCCTATCCCGTGCCGCCGCGCAAGCCGACCGGGCTGATCGTCGGGCTGTGCCTCGGCGCGGTCGCGGTGCTGGCGCTGGGCGTCGTGGCGATCGTGTCGCTGAACCGCGGGTCCGGGCCGAGCAACGCCGGTTACCAGGCCGCGCCGCCCTCGCCGTCGTCCGCCTACGAACTGCCGCCCACCAGCGGTTCCTCACCCTCTTCGAGCGCGCCGACGAGTCCGTCGGAAAGCCCGAGCACCTCCACCAGCGCGGGCCCGCACAAGATCCTCAAGCTGGCCGACCACCCGATCCTGCAGGACCCCAACGCCGGCCTGCAGAACCTCGTCTGCAACCTGCCGCCGTGGACCAGCACGCAGGACGGCGCGGAAGCGTTCTTCACCGCCGCGAGCAAATGCCTCGACGCGGCGTGGGGCCCGTTCCTCGAGTCGTACCACCTGCCGTTCACGCCGCCCGCGCTGCACTTCCCGACCGGGCCGAGCTTCGACACCGAATGCGGCACCATCCAGGTCGGCATCGCGACCGCGGCGTACTACTGCGAGAACAACCTGTACGTGCCGTTCAAGGGCCTGCAGACCGACCAGTACGGCAACAACCCCGGCGTCTACCTGGCGCTGTTCGCCCACGAGTACGGCCACCACGTGCAGGAAGTCGCGGGGATCATGGACGCCGCGTGGCAGAAGATCTACGCGGCCGGGCAGAACAGCCCCGAGGGCCTCGAGATGTCGCGCCGCAAAGAACTACAGGCGCAGTGCTTCTCCGGAATGTTCCTGGGCGCGCACGTCGACCGCGGCGGCACGATCACCCGCGACATGTACAACAAGGCCTGGAACGACCAGGAAACCCGGGGGGACAACACTTCCCGCAGCCACGACCACGGCACCAACGCGCATTACGCGCAGTGGTGGCGGGCCGGGGCGAAGGACAACCGGATCGCGGACTGCAACACCTTCGCCGCCTCCGCGGCGGACGTCAGCTGACCCGGTTTGCCCAGCTGGTTCGTGCGGTTTCGGTGCTTCAGCTGAGCAGCGCGAGCTTGCCCGGCCCGCGGATGACCAGGTAGGCGTACATCCCGCCGCAGAAGCAGGCGAACACCAGCAGCGCCAGCGCGACCGGCGCACGCAGGTCCTGCGCGCCCGTCGTGGTGTCCGGCATGGTGACCGAGACGAGGCCGTCCGCCGGGGCGTCGTCCGGGACCAGCACCTGGAGATGCTCGTCCTTGCCGTGCCCGCAGCTGTCGAGGGTGCCCTGGCGCGGTTTGCCGCCGAGCTGGAACGAGACCGATTCGGCCGCGCCGGGAACGGAGCAGTCGACGGCCTTGGTGATCTGAGCGTCCACCGGCGCGCCCGGCGACTTCGGCTGGATGCCGAGCAGCCCCGGACCGGCGAGCCACGCCAAGACCACGACGAGCACCCCGGCCGCGACCGGGATGCCCACCTGAAGCCACCGCTTGACGAGGCTCTTATGCGGGGGGTCGGAAACCTGCACGACGCCATGCTTCCAGATGCCGGGGGCAAAACCCAGTGAGGCGCCCGCGCACGGGGGACCCCCGGCTGGACGGGGTCCGCAGCCGCTCCCGCCGCCGCCCGCTGACCCCTCCGCTCCACCCCGCCGCTCCGCACCCCAGGCACCGCCCCAATGCCACTTTGGGTGCATCTCGCGCACCCAAAGTGGCATTGGGTGCGTCGCATGCACCCAATGTGGCATTGGTTGCATCCCACGCACCCAAAGCGGCGTTCGGTGCGCCAGATGCACCCAATGTGGCATTGGGGCTTTCCCGGCACCGCGACCGCCCGCGAGCCATCGCACCCCTGCCGACGCGACGGCCCGCATTGGGCATCCCGGGGCCGGGAGCGCAGCCGCTCCCACAGCCGCCCGCCGACCCCTCGGTTTCGCCCGCCGCCGCACACCCCAGCACTGCCCCAATGTGGCATTGGGTGCGTCCCATGCACCCAAAGTGGCGTTCGGTGCATCCCATGCACCCAAAGTGGCGTTCGGTGCATCCCATGCACCCAAAGTGGCGTTCGGTGCATCCCATGCACCCAAAGTGGCGTTCGGTGCGTCAGATGCACCCAATGTGGCATTGGGGCTTTCTCGGCACCGCGACCGCCCGCGAGCCATCGCACCTTGCCAGCGCGACGGCGTGACGGCGTGACGGCGTGAACCTCAGCGTTCGATGTGGTCGACCTGAGTGACCTTCTTGACGTACAGCAGCCGGTCCCCCGGTTCCAGCGCGTCCGCCTGCGGGGCGTCCACCCGGTAGAGCACCCCGTCGCGCACCACGCCGAGCACGATGTCCGGCAGGTGCCGCGGCGATCCGCCTTCCTCGCTCGGCTCGATGCTGCGCTCGGCGATCGCCAGGCCCGATTCCGGGGTCAGCAGGTCCTCGACCATGTCCACCACGAGGGGGCTGGACGTCGCCATCCCGAGCAGCCGCCCGGCGGTCTCGCTCGACACCACGACCTGGTTGGCCCCGGACTGCTTCAGCAGGTGCACGTTCTCCGCCTCGCGCACCGACGCCACGATGTGCGCCTTCGGAGCAAGCTCGCGCGCGGTGAGGGTGACCAGCACGGCGGTGTCGTCGCGGTTCGGCGCGACCACTACGGCCCGCGCGTGCTGCACGCCCGCGACCCGCAGGACGTCCGCCCTGGTCGCCGATCCGTGCACGGTGACGAGGCCGAGCGCGCTCGCCGCGTCCAGCGCCTGCTGGTCGGTGTCGACGACCACGACGCGGTTGGCCTGCACCTCCTCGTCGCCGAGCAGCGCGTTGACCGCCGAGCGGCCCTTCGTGCCGAAACCGACGACGACGGTGTGGTCACGCACCTTCGTCCTCCACTTCTGGATTTTGAACGCCTGCCGGGAGCGCTCGGTGAGCACTTCCAGGGTGGTCCCGACGAGGACGATGAGGAAGAGCACCCGCAGCGGCGTGATCACGATGACGTTCACCAGCCGCGCGGACGCGGTCGCCGGCGCGATGTCGCCGTAGCCGGTGGTCGAGAGGGAAACTGTCGCGTAGTAAAGCGAGTCGAGGAGCGAGAGGCCGTCGCCGTTGGCGTCGCGGTAGCCGTCCCGGTCGAGGTAGACGATCAGCACCGTGGCCAGCAGGGCCAGCAGCGCGCCGATGATCCGCTTGACGATCGACCGCATCGGGCTGACCGTCAGCTCCGGCATCCGGATCACGCCGACGAGCTCGTGGTCGGGCCGGTCGTTCAACCGGACGTTCAGGGGCAGCCGTTTCAAGGCCTTCATGCACCGGCTCCCCGCGGGCGTTCGGCGTCACTCACAGCCGGGAGGATAACCCAATCGGAGCACCCGCACACCCGTCGCGGCGATCATGCTGTGGCAGGCTTGCCGCATGTCCGAGCCTCGCGCGTCGCAACGTCCGGCGCATTTTCTCGCTGCTCTGCTGGCCGGGGCGGGCGTCCTGCACTTCGCCCGGCCGAAGCAGTTCGACGCGCTGGTCCCGAAGGAATTGCCCGGTGACCGGCGCACCTGGACGTACGCCTCCGGCGTCGCCGAGCTGACCGTCGCGGCCGGGATCGCGCTGCCGCGCACTCGTCGGCTGGGCGGATTGGCGGCGGCGTTGCTGTTCGTCGGGGTGTTTCCGGGCAACGTGAAAATGGCCTTGGACTACCAGCGACGCGGCCGTCCGGCTCGCGAGCGCGCGGTGGCGTGGCTGCGCTTGCCGCTGCAGTGGCCGTTGGTGAGCTGGGCGCTGACCGTGCGCGATCGGGCCTAGCTCACTCCTGCGGAACGTTGCGCAGCAAGGAACGCAGGCCTTCCGCGTCCAGCAGATCGGCCGGGCGCAGCGTGTGTCCATGTCGGACATAGTGGAAGGCCGCGCGCACCCGCTCCACCGGAACCTTCTTCAGCGCCGCCCACGCCAATCGGTACGCGCCGAGCTGAATCGCCAACGCTGGCAACCGTTCCTCGGACGGCACGGAGCCGGTTTTCCAGTCGACAACAGTCCAACCGCCGTCGGGATCCGCGTACACGGCGTCCATCCGGCCGCGCAGAGTGATGCCTTCGATGTCCGCGGAGAACGGCACCTCCACCGCGAGCGGGACCCGGTCGGCCCATTCGCTGTTCTCGAAAGCTTCTTGCAGGGCTTCGAAATCGGTGTCCGGTGCTTCGCCGACGTCGGCCGCGCCGGGCAGGTCGTCGATCTCCAGCAGCCGGTCGCCGGAAAACCGTTGCTCCAGCCAGCTGTGGAATGCGGTACCGCGGCGAGCGAAGGTGTTGGGCGGCAACGGAAGCGGACGACGCAGCCGTTGCGCGAGAGCGTCCGCATCGGACGCCAGGTCGACCAGCTGGCTCACGCTCAGCTGCGCGGGCAGCGCGACACGATCCACTGTGGACTGCGAGCGGGCGCGTTCGGCGAGGAGAACGTCGGTGTCGGCAGCCCAGCCGTCCGGGTCTTCCGGATCGATGACGTCCTCGTCGTCTTCGAAGTATTCGTCGTCTGGCGGGTAGTCGTCTTCCGGTTCCGGCGGCAGCGGGATTTCGTCGTCGTCGGCCGCCGGAAGCGGCTCGGCTTCCGGTTCGGGCTCGGGTTCCTCTTCCAGCGCGGCCATTTCCGCCAGCAGCAGCTCCACGCCGGTCGCCACGCCGGACCGCCGGTCACCGAGCGGGTCCACCGGCCACTGCGCCGTCCGGGAGTCCGCGACCAGCGGGTTCTCGTCGCCCTCCTCCGGTTCCTCGGCCCAGACGTCCACGACGCCCAGCGGCGGATCGGCCTCGTTCATCACTTCGGCGATCTCGGTCAGGAAGATCGACGGTCCCTTAGCCCGTGTGCTGCTTTCGTTCCACCAATGTCCGGAAACGAGCAGCGCACGCTCGGAACGGGTCAAGGCGACGTAACACAACCGTCGTTCCTCGTCGGCTTCGCGCGCGACGAACCCTTCCTCGTGCAGCTCCAGCGCTTCCTGCACTTCCTTGCGGTCATAGCCTTCCGAGATCTGCAGCTTCGGCAGATCCGCCGCGTCGCCCCGCAAATGCGCGGGCAACGCAGTGGACGTGCGCAACCACGAAGACGAACGACGCTTGCCCGGGAACACCTCAGCGACCAGATGCGGGACCGCCACCACTTCCCACTCCAGCCCCTTGGCGGAGTGCACGGTGAGCACCTGCACGCGATCCGGAACCACCTGCACCTCGCCAGGCGTGAGGCCGTCTTCCGCGTGCGCCGCGGTGTTCAGGTAGTCCACAAAGGACAAAAGAGTCGCCGTCGGCGCGGTCTCCGCGTAATCGGTAACGACTTCCGCGAACGCGTCCAAATGCGCGCGCCCGGCCGATCCAGGACGGGCAAGCGATTCGACGTCAAGCAGCATCGTGCGTTCGACGTCCGCCACCAATTCCGGCAGCGACTGATCCAGCCGCCGTCGCAGCGCGGTCAATTCCGCGCCCAGGCGGCGAATTCGCCGATACCCTTCCGGGGAATAACGCTCTGGCGCACCGGGTTCGTCGACGGCGTCGATCAGCCCGGCTTGTTCCGCGCGTTCGGCGACCAGTTCCGGCTCTTCGCCCTCCTTCGCCCGCGGCTCGGGCGAGGTGAGTTCGTTGGCCCGCCGCCACAACGCCGCGACGTCCGCCGCCGCGATCCGCCACCGCGCGCCGGTCAGCAGCCGAGCCGCCGCGCTGCCCGCCAGCGGATCGGCGAGCACCCGCAGGGTGGAGACCAGGTCGGCGACCTCCGGTTCGTCCAGCAATCCGCCGAGGCCCACGACCTCCACCGGCAGCCCGCGCATCCGCATTTCCGCCGCGATCGGCGCCATGTCCGCCCGGCGGCGCACCAGCACCGCCGCGGTCGGCGGCTTGCCGGAGGCTTCTTTCTCCGCATGCCACCGCTGTGCCATCGCGTCCGCGACCCACTCGCGTTCCGCGCGCACGTCCGGCAGCAGCGCGACCGCGATGTCCGCCGGGCCGGCCCCGTCTCGCGCCCGCAGCCGTTCGACGCCAAGTCCGCGCTGCCGCAACGGTTCCGAGATCGCGTTGGCCAGTTCCAGGATTTCGGGCGGATTGCGGAAACTGGTGAGCAGCCCGAATTCGTGGGCGGTTTCCAGCCGTTCCTCGCCCCGACGCGGGAAGTCGGTGGTGAATCGGGGCAGGTTCGCCGCACTCGCGCCGCGCCAGCCGTAAATCGCCTGTGCCGGGTCGCCGACCGCGGTCACCGGCATCGGCGGATGATCCACGCCGCCGAACAACGACCGCAGCAGCACTCGTTGCGCGTGCCCGGTGTCCTGGTATTCGTCCAGCAGCACCGCCCCGTACCGCTCGCGCTCCCCCGCGACCACCGCCGGATACCCGTCGGCGAGCTGCGCGGCCAGCGACATCTGATCCGCGAAGTCGAGCGCGCCTTCCGCCCGTTTGCGCCGATGATAATCCTCGACCAATGGCAGCAAGGCCAATCGAAACCGTTGTGCTGCCAGAACTTCCTGCAGTTTCACCGGCAGCGACGCACGCTGGCCCTTAGCGCGCGGAGCGTTCTCGATGATCTCGCACAGCCACTCCGTGTACTGCCCGAGCTGCTCCGTCGAAATCAGATGCTCGCCAAGTTCACCGGCCAGCGCGAGCAGCTGCGCGGTGACCGTCGGCGGCACCCGGTCGGTGTCCAGGTCATTGTCCCAAGTGGACACCACGCGATGTGCCAGCTGCCACGAAGAAGTCTCCGACAGCAATCGGACGCCAGGCTGCACCGGAAGCCGCAACCCATGCTCCGACAACAACCGTCCGGCATACGCGTGATACGTCAGCACCGTCGGTTCACCCGCGACCACAGTGGCCCGCAACGCGCCCGACGGATCGATCCGTTCCAACAGCCCCGAACCAGCGAGCCGCCGCAACCGAGCCCGCACCCGTTCGCCAAGCTGACGCGCGGCTTTCCGGGTGAAGGTCAGGCCGAGTACCCGCTCCGGGCTCACGATTCCGTTGGCCACCAGCCAGACCACGCGCGCGGCCATGGTTTCGGTCTTTCCCGCGCCCGCGCCCGCGACGACCAGCGACGGCTCGACCGGCGACGCGATCACGGTCGCCTGCTCGGGCGTCGGACGGTGCAACCCCAGTGCGTCCGCGATTTCCGCGGGTCCGACCGGGTTGGCAACGACCACCGGGCTCACGGTCCGGTCACCTGACGGCCTTCCGGACGCAACGGGCAGCATCCGCGCGCCGGGCACCGGTCGCAGTCAGCGTTCTCGTGCGCCTGATAGTCCGGGCCGACCGCGGCAGCCGCGGCCGAGCGCACGAGTTCCAGCCACTCACGCCCGTTGTCCTCATCCATCGGCGGCTGATCCCGTTGCGTGGCACCGGTTTTGTTGTTCCCCTTCGCGACATACACGAGCTTCGCGCCGCCGGGCGTATTTTTGCCCTCGACCGCGCCCAGCAGCACGGCCAGCTGGTACGCCGCGAGCTGCGGGTGCTTCTCCGCGTCCGCACCGGACACCGGGACCTTGCCGGTCTTGATGTCCACGATCACCGGACGCCCGTCCTTGTCCATCTCGACCCGGTCGACGCGCCCGCGCAGCAGCACCCGCACCTCTTCGTCGCCCATCGGCAACTCGACCTCGATGTCCTGTTCGACCCCGGCCTCGATCAGTTCCTGCCTCGACTTTTCCAGCCACGACACGAAGTTGCGCAGCATCTGCTCCACTCGGGACCGTTCCCGGCGCGAGAACCACGGCGCGCCGGCGTCCACCCGGACCCACGCCTCGTCCAGCGCGGCCTGGATCTGTTCCTCGGTGCTGCCGCCCGCGATCGCCTGCGCCAGGCCGTGCACGAGAGTTCCGGTAACCGCCGCGAGCTGCGCCGGATCACTGCCGCCGTGCCGTTCGATCAGCCAGCGCAGCGGACACTTCACCAGGATTTCCACCGTGGACGGCGAGATCCGCATCAGGTCGCCCGGACCGTGCACCGGGTCCTCTGTGGACGCTTCCGGCAACCCGTACCAGGTGTCCGGATGCGCGCCCGGAACGCCCGCCGCGGCCAACCGGGCGAGCTGTTTCGCCGCCCGCTTCCGCCGCTCGGGATCGGCCTTGTCGTCGCACACGACCTCACGCAACTCGCCGACCAATTCGGCCAGCACGAGCGACCGGCCCGGCGGCTTCATCCGGGAGTCGAGCATGCCGTCGTCCGCGCCGTTCTCCTCGAGGTCGTCGAGGAACCGGGACGGCTGCTCGTCTTCCCCGGCGACCGCGGTGACCAGCAGCGTCCGGCGCGCCCGGCTCGCCGCGAGGTAGAACAGCCGCCGCTCTTCGGCGAGGATCGGCGCGATAGCGGACACCTTGTCGTGTTCGTCCACTCCGGACAGCAGGTCGACCAGCCGCTCGACGCCCAGCAGCGAACCGCGCAGCCGCAGGTCCGGCCACGCGCCCTCCTGCACTCCGGCGACCGCGACCACTGTCCACTCGCGACCCGCCGACGCGTGCGCGGTGAGCAGCGAAACCCCTTCGCCCGGAATGGCCGCCGGAGCGAGCGTGTCTCCCGCGATGTTCTGTGACGACAGGTAATCCGCGAACGCCGCGACGCTCGCCTTGGGCAGCCGATCGGCATACCGGCCCGCCGAATCGAACAACGCGACCACCGCGTCCAGGTCGCGGTCCGCCTGTGCACCGAGCGAGCCACCACGATCCACCAAGCGCAGCAACCGTTCCTGCAGTCCGCTCGCCTGCCACAGCTCCCACAGCACCTGCTCGACGCCTTCGCCGCGACTCACCGCCTGGTGCGTGATGCTCAACAGGTTGCCGACCCGTCGAACCGGCAGCGCCTCGTTGTCCGCGAGACCGACGAGAATGTCGCCGCCCCGCAACGCTTCCACGAGCAGTTCGTCACTCGACCGCTGTCCGCCGCCAGCCAACTCCAGCCGACGCAGACCACGGCGCAACCGCCGCAACGCCAACGGATCCGCCCCGCCGAGCGACGAGGACAGCAGCATCTCCGCGATATCGACGTCGAGCAGTTCCGGCTCCGCGGCGATCCGCAACACCGCCAGCAACGGCCGCACCGCGGAATGTTTCGCCAGCGGCAATTCCTCGGTAGCCGAACCGATCGGCACCCCCGCTGCCCGCAAAGCACGTTGCAACACCAGGAAAGTCCGCGCCGGAGAACGCACCAGCACCGCCATCTCCGACCACGGCACTCCGTCGACGAGGTGGGCCCGACGCAGCTGGTCAGCGATCCAACTGGCCTCCGCTGCCGGGGTCGGCATCAGCCGCACCCGCACCTTGCCGCCGCGCTTTCCCGGCGGCGTAACCAATTTCCGGTGCGGCGAGGCACCCGGCAACGTCGCACCGAGCTTAGCGACCGCCGCCCGGACCGTCGGAGCGAGCCGGTGCGAGGTGGTCAGCATGACTGTCCGGTCGCCGTCGTTGTCGGAATCGGCGAACAGCTTCGGGTCCGCACCGCGGAAGGAAAACACCGACTGATCCGGATCACCGGCCACCACGAATTCTTCCGCGGTGTGCCCGATCGTGCGGATCAGCTGAACCTGCAATGGATCGAGGTGGTGCGCGTCGTCCACGAACAAATGCCGGACCCGACCGCGCTCGCGTTCGCGCAGCTCCTCGTCGTCCTCCAGCGCGAGCAAGGCCGAGGTCACCAGCTCAGCGGCGTCGAGCGCGGGCGCGGCGGGCAGGCCGAGCGCGTTGCCGCCCGCTCCCTGCAGCTGGGTGACCTCCTCGTACTGCGCCCAGAACTGCCCGGCGGCGACCCATTCCTCGCGGTCCTGGCGATGCCCGAGTTCGGTCAGATCCTCCGGCCCGAGGCCGCGTTCGGCCGCCCGCATCAGCAGGTCGCGCAGCTCCTCGGCGAACCCGGGCACGGTCAGCGCCGGACGCAACTGCTCGGGCCAGCTGGTCGCGCCCTCCTCCAGGTCGCCCTCCAGCAGCTCGCGCACGACGACGTCCTGCTCCGCCCCGGCGAGCAATCGCGGCGGCGGCAGCTCCTCGGCGCGAGCTTCCAGGCGCAGCAACGAAAACGCGTACGAATGCACGGTGCGCACGAGCGGTTCACTCACCGTGCGGGGCAGCGGAGACTCCTGATCCGGGTCCGACGTGAGCCGCCGCGTGAGGTCGGCCCGCAACGCGTCCGCCGCCCGGCGGGACGTCGTGAGCAGCAGCACGCTCTCCGGATCCGCCCCCTCCGCGATCCGGCGTGCGGCGGCGGTGGCGAGCAACGCCGTCTTGCCGGTGCCCGGCCCGCCGAGCACGCGACGGAATCCGGCGGGAGCCGACAGCAGCCGGCGCGCGTCGTCGTCCCAGGTGAACGTGGGTGCGACGGGGACCGGCGGGCGCACCAGCCGCGCCTGCCCGTTCCCTGCTCTCCGCACGTGCACATCAGCGATGGAACCATGCCCGCTCACCCGGGTGGCGCACCGGCACACCCCTCGGCGGGACTATCATTCCCCGGGTCATGAACGACGAACTGCACGAGCGGATACGCGCAGTCATCGCCGACGTACCCGCGGGGACAGTCGCGACGTACGGCGACGTCGCAGCGCTCTCCGGCGCTCCCTCTCCGCGCATGGTCGGCCGCGCCCTCGCCGAGGACGGCCACGACCTGCCCTGGCACCGCATCCTCCGCGCGAACGGGACCCCCGCGCCGCATCTGCTGCACGAACAGCTCGAGCGCCTGCGCGCGGAAGGCGTGCTGGCGGACGGCGACAAGGTGGACCTGCGGAAGTACCGCTGGCGCCCGGACGGGGACGAGCCCGGCGAGGACGAACCGCCCGGCTTGTTCTAGAACCGGCACCGCGGCTCGGCAGAGGTCCGTGAGGGGAACCCTCACGCACTCAGAGTCCCTGTGAACTGCGCCCCGGAAGTTGGACTGGGAATCCAGTTCCAGCTGTCCGGGGAGTGGTTCGTTGCATCCACGCAGTTCGTTGTCTGAGTGGCAGCGGGCGTCCGCTGTTGCGTTGTTCGAGGACGGGTATGGCGCGAAGGCCGTGGCGTCCCGGTTGGGGGTGTCGGCGGGTGCCGTGCGACGCTTGCGTGATCGTTGGAGGCTGCGGAGCGCGGGAGCGCTGATGGACAAGCCAGGCAGGCGGTCGTTCGCGTTCGAGTTCAAGCTGGAGGTCGTGCGCCGGTATGTCGGCGGCGAGGCGACCGCGGCCGAGCTGGCGCGCGAGCACGGGCTGTCCTCGCCCAAACTCGTGGAGAACTGGGCGCGGGCGTATCGGCGCGAGGGAGAGGACGCGTTGCGGCCCAAGCCGAAAGGCCGTCCGCCCGGTGTCGCGGACTCGCCGGGTCCCGGCGAGCTGGAGCGGTTGCGGGCGGAGAACCTGCGGCTGTCGGCGGAGAACGCCTACCTAAAAAAATTGCGGGCCTTGAGGGAGCAGGGGCGAGGGTGAAAACCCAGGCCGTCGCCGCCCTCAAGGCCGACTATCCGCTGCCGGTGCTGCTGGCGGTCGCGGGCCTGGCCCGGTCGACGTTCTTCTACCACCAGGCCCGGCCCGACCGGCCCGACCCGCACGCCGGGCTCAAGGCCGCGATCGCCGAGGCGTTCGAGGCCGCCCGCGGCCGCTACGGGCACCGGCGGATCCACACGGTCCTGGCCCGCGCCGGCTGGCGGGTGGCGAAGAAAACCGTGCTCGCGCTGATGAACGCCCTCGGCCTGGTCTGCCAGGTCCGGCGGCCGCGCCGGCGCCGGTCCTGGCCCGGCCGGCCCGGCACGGCCGCCGAGAACCTGCTCAACCGCGAGTTCGGCGCCGAGGCCCCGGACACCAAATGGGTCACCGACGTGACCGAGTTCCGCATCGGCGACCGCAAGGTCTACCTCTCGCCCGTGATCGACCTGTTCGACCGGTCCGTGATCGCCTACGCCTGCGGGCCGTCCCCGACGCTGGAGCTGACGAACTCCTCGCTGCGCGCCGCGATCGCGACCCTGCCCGCCGGAGCCCGCCCGCTGGTGCACTCCGACCAGGGCTTCCAGTACCGGCACGCCTCCTGGCGCTCCCTGCTCGCCGACGCCGGCCTGACCCAGTCGATGTCCCGGCGAGCCACCTGCCTGGACAACGCCGTCGCCGAGAACTTCTTCGGCCACCTCAAAGAAGAACTCTTCCACCACACCAAGTTCGACACCGTCGACACGTTCATCACGGCACTGCACGACTACATCGACTGGTACAACACCACCCGCATCTCCACCACGCTCCAAGGCCTGAGCCCGGCCGAATACCGGGCCCAGACCCTCGCCGCCTAACCTCTACATAACCAGTCCAACTTCCGGGGCCCAGTTCACTCAGGGTTCCCCTCACGGACCTCCGACCGCGCCTCCCGAGCCGGAAAGCGTGGCCTCCGCCATCCTCCCCAGCCATAGCCCGCCGTGTCCGTTTTAGGTTAGCCTCACCTCATGAGCGTGCTGACTTACCACCCCGGCAGGGTCACCGCGGTCCGGCGGGTCACCCCGCACATGGCGCGGGTCACCTTCGACTGCCCGGGGCTCGCGGCGGCGGGCCCGGCGGCGCCGGACGCGTACGTAAAGGTGTTCTTCCCGCTGCCCGGCGACGAGGAGCCGCATCTGCCGCCCGCCGCGATGGGGGACGACGACGCCCTGTCGTGGTATCGCCGGTACCTCGCGATGCCCGATGACGTGCGGCCGCCGATGCGGACCTACACGGTGCGCGCGGCGCGTCCGGAGACCGGCGAGGTGGACGTCGACTTCGTGCTGCACGAGGAGAGCGGCGGACCGGCGTCGACGTGGGCGGGGCAGGCGGAGGTCGGCGGCCGGGTGGCGTTCCTCGGGCCGCACGGCCTGTACGACGTGCCGGACGGGACGACGTGGCAGCTGCTGGTCGGCGACGAAACCGCGTTGCCGGCGATCGGCGGGATTCTCGAGAGGCTGCCGCAGTCGGCGCGCGCGTCGGTGTACATCGAGATTCCGGACCGTGCGGAGCGACAGACCTTCGAGACCAACGGTGCGGTCGAGGTGCACTGGGTGGTCCGCGGTGCGCGTACGCACGGCGAAGCGCTCGTAGACGCCGTACGCGCGGCAGAGCTGCCCAGCGGCACGCCTTACGCGTGGGTTTCCGGCGAAGCAGGCGTCGTGAAGCTGGTTCGACGGCACCTGGTCCGCGAGCGCGGCTTCGACAAGACAGCCATCTGCTTCACCGGCTACTGGCGGCAAGGCCTCAGCGAAGAAGCTGCGGGACGACAGCAGGCCGAAGCGTCCTAAGCCAGCTTCGCGACCACCAGCTTCACTAACGCGCCCAACCGCTGACGCTCCGGCTGTAGCGTGCTGATTCCGGCTGCCTCCAACGGCACCGCGGTCACCGGACCGACGCACGCGCAGACGACCGTGCCACCGCGCAGGATCTCGCGCAGCTCCGCGCCGCGGCCGGATTCATCGGCGAGTGCCAGAAAATTCGTCGCGGCCGGGGCGCTGGTGAACACCAACGCGGCCAGTTCGCCGGACAGCACCTCGCGGATCAACGAGAACACCGGTTCCGGATCCGGCGGCGTGTGCCACCGGTAGGGCTGCACGGCGAGCACCGACGCCCCGGCCGCCGCGAGCGGATCGGTGAACTCCGGCAGCGGTGCGCCGTGCAGTTGCACCGCCACGCGCGCGCCGTCGACACCGGCTTCGGTGAGCGCGCCGAACAACTCGTCGTTGGTCTCGCCGGGCGCGGAGTACTCCTCGCGCAGGCCGACGCCCCGCACCGCGCCGACCGCTTTGGGCCCGCGCGCGAAAATGCGCGACCCGGACAGCGCGTCCAGCAGCGCCGCGCGGAGTCCCCAGCCTTCGGCCGCGTCGAGCCAGCCGCGGAACCCGGCCCCGGTGGTGACCGCGGTGAGGCCGACCGGCGCGGCGAGCACGGCCTCGGTGCCGCGGCGCAGTTCAGGGTCGTCGGCCAGCGGGACGATCGTGATCGTCGGCGCGTGCCGCACTTCCGCGCCGTGCCGGAGCAGCGCGCCGATCAGGTCGTCCGCGCGCCGCTCGGCCGTGACGCCGATTCGTACGCCGTCCAGCTCAGCCATCCGACAGCTCCATCCCTTGCGAAGGCCCGCGCCGTGCTCAGCGCACCCGTCCGCTCGACTCGTATCCGGCGAAAACCTGCCAGGAAGCCAACAGCATCCCGCCCAGGCAGCCTCCGCACCACACCTCGGCGGCACGTCTCACTCGCACCCTCCGCGAAGACGCGCCGGCAAGCCGCCGGAACCCTCACTCGTACGCCTGCCCCATCTCCCGGATCGCCGCCGCCAGCTCCGTACGCAGGCCGCTGGGCGCGAGCACCTCCAGATGCGGCCCGAACCGCAGCAGTTCGCCGATCGCCGCTTCTCCCGGTTCGACCGGCAGGTCGATCGTCAACCATCCGTCGCCGTCCGGTTCCGCTCCGGCGGCGACTGCCTCGCGAAGCGCCCGCGCTCCGACGCTGCCCGCGTAGAACGGTACGAGAGCTTGGGCGCGCGGCGAGAGGCGGACTGTCGCCTTCCGGGGGTACATCCGGCGTTCGAACTGCTCGGACCACTCCTGCCAGTAACGAGCGAGGTCGAATTCCGCCGGTCGCTCGAACTCCTCGCCGAGGTCGGTCAGCTCGAGAATGCGCGAAATCCGGTAGGTGCGATCGGTCCCCTCGCACCGGGCGGCGAGGTACCAGTTGCCCGCTTTGAGGATCAGCCCGAGCGGTTCCAGCACCCGCTCGACCTCGCGCTGTCCCCACCTCTCGTACCGGACGCGGACCCGGCGCCCGGCCCACACCGCGTCGGCGACCGCGGACAGGGTCGGCAGGCTTTCGATGCCGCGATGCCAGCCGGGAACGTCGAGGTAGAAGCGTTCGGCGACGCGGCCGGCGCGGCTGCGCAGCTCCTGCGGCAACGCCGCGTACAGCTTCAGCTGCGCCGCCGCCAGCACGGTGCCGAGCCCCAGCTCCGCAGCCGCCACCGGAATCCCGGCCAGCGCCAGCGACTGGGCTTCGTCCTCGTTGAGGCCGGTCAGCCGGGTCCGGTAGCCGTCCACGAGCTGATAGCCGCCGCTGCGGCCGCGATCGGCGTACACCGGCACCCCCGAGGCCGACAGCGCCTCGATGTCCCGGTACACCGTCCGGACCGAAACCTCCAGCTCAGCGGCCAGTTCCTCGGCGGTCATCCGGCCGCGGTTCTGCAACAGGAGAAGCACGGTGAGCAAACGTCCGGCACGCATGCGCCAAGTATCGCTGAAATACCTGACACAAGATGGCAGGTATGCGTGGTTGAGTATGCGGCATGAACACGTTTGGCATGACGAAGTGGGAAGAGCACGTGGCGAGCGGCGAGGAGGGCGGCCCGCGCGTCGCCTACGTGCACGCCGCGATGGAGTACTCGGGCGTGATCCAGGGTGCGGCCACGGGCGACTACCTGCTGTACTACCCGGGCGAGGGCTACGACGGCGGCGCGACCACGTCGCCGGGCTACGACCGGTTCGAGGGCACTGTCGACGGCCGCGGCGGCACGTTCATCGTGCGCCAGGAGTGGGGTTTCGACCCGAAGAGCATCCGCTCGGAATTCGAGGTCGTGCCGGGCTCCGGGACCGGTGAGCTGGCGGGCATCAGCGGCCGCGGCACCGTGCACGGCGTGCTGGGCGAGCCGACCGTGTCGTACACCTTCGACTACACGCTCTGAAGGAGGCCGGGATGCTGGAGGTGTCGCGCGCACAGGCGCTGGCGTACCGGATCGCCGAGCAGGGGCTGCACCGCTCCGTCGCCGATCCGTACGACCTGCCGCTGCTGGACCTCGGTCTGCAGGACAGCATGCGCGACACCGCCCTGCTCTCGCTGGCGGCCCGGATGCCGGGTCCGGTCACGCCGGAGTCTCTTGTGGACGATCAGCGGCTCGCCCTGGTGTGGTCGCACCGGGGCGCGCCGCATTTCCACCGGCGCGCGGATCTGCCGGAGCTGGCGGCCGCCTTGGTGCCGCTGGGCGACGCGGACGCGCTGGCCCGGATGCTGTGGCAGAAAAAGGACATCCAGGCCGCCGACGAGTCCCCGGTGGACATTGTCTTCACCACCGCGCGAGCGATCCGCAAGGTGGTCACCAAGCCGATGACCAAGGGCGTGGTGAGCGGGGAGATCACGAAGCTGCTCCCGCCTTCGTTCAGCCGGTGGTGCCGTCCCTGCAATACGACCCACGTGCACGAACAGCTCATGCGCGTCGCTGCCCTCCACGGCGGTACGCGGCTCGAAGCCGGGCAAAGTCCGGCGACGCTCGCGCCGCTGGAAGATCGCGGACGAATGTCCACCCGTCCGGTTCCTGCGGCGGTTTCGCGAGTGATTGAGCAGTATCTGCGTTTCAACGGACCCGCGACGCCAGGCGATGCGGCCGGTTTCGTCGGCACTGCGAAGACTTGCCTCAGCGAGACGTGGCCTTCCGCGGTCACCGAGGTCAAAGTGGACGGTCGGCGCGCCTTTGTCCCGAATGATCGGCTGGCCGCGTTGGAGAACCCGCCCTCCCCTGCCGGAGTGCGCCTGCTGCCCCCGCTCGATCCGTACACGCAGGGTCGCGACAAAGCCGTCCTCGTTCCGGACAAAGCGCGAGCGAAAGAAGTGTGGAAAATTCTCGGCAGCCCGGGTGCGTTATTAGTCGAAGGAGAGATTCTGGGCGTCTGGCGCACGAAAGCGTCCGGCAAGCGGCTGGCCTTCACGCTGACCGAATTCGATCCGCTCCGCCGTTCCGACCGCGCGGCCGCCGAGGACGAGGCGGCCCGGGCCGCGTCCGCACGGGGCTACCAGGACTTTTCCGTGACCTGGGCTTGACCGGCGGGCTAGAGTCTTGACATGCTGAAATGGCTGCTCGACTCGGACCCGACGCTGCGCTGGCAGGTCGAACGGGACTTGGCGGGCGCTCCGCCCGAAGTCTGGACGGCCACCCGGCACAAGATCGCGACCGAAGGCTTCGGCGCGCAGCTCCTCGCCCGGCAGGCCCCGGACGGGCAGTGGGCGGGCGGTGCGTTCTTCCCGGCGCGATTCCAGCCAGGCCCGGATACCGGACAACCGTGGACGGCCACCACGTGGTCGCTCACTATGCTCCGCGAATGGGGCATGGATCCGGCGGTGCTGCGCGCCAACCGCACCGCGGAATTGATCGCCGAGAATTCTCGGTGGGAATACCACGATTTGCCGTACTGGGACGGTGAGGTCGACGTCTGCATCAATGCCTGGACACTCGCGAACGGCGGCTGGCTCGGCGTCGACGTCTCCCGGCTCGCCCACTGGTTCCCCGAACACCAGATGGACGACGGCGGCTGGAACTGCGAATGGGTCGACGGATCGAAACGCTCGTCGTTCCACTCGACGCTGAACGCGGTGAAAGGCCTGCTCGCCTACGACATCGCGACCGGCGGCACCGACGAGACGCACGCCGCCCGTCGAGCCGGTGAGGAGTACCTGCTGGAGCGCCGTTTGCTGTACCGGCTTTCGACCGGCGAGCAGGTGGCGTCCTGGGTCGACCATTTCGCCTATCCCGTGCGGTGGCACTACAGCGCGATCAACGCGCTCGAGTACTTCCGCGAGGCCGCCATCGTGGACGAAATTCCGCCCGACCCGCGTCTCGCCGACGCGGTCGAGCGGGTTCGCGCCGCCCGGCAGCCGGACGGAACCTGGCTGCAGGACGGCCGCCTGCCCGGCGAGATGTGGTTCGAGGTCGACGTCCCGGCCGGGGAACCGTCGAAGTGGCTGACCCTGTACGGCACCCGGATCCTGTCCTGGTGGGACGCCGCGCAGTCCTAAGTGGACCGCGCAACACGAAAGCCGACGTCGTCCACCCGGAACGTCGGATGGCTCCGGCGGCGCACCGACACGCGGACGCTCCAGTGCTCGTCCGCCCAGCCGCCGCCTTTGAGCACCCGATACTCGCCGTAGACCGCCGGATCGTAGAGATCCCAGCACCAGTCCCAGGTGTTGCCGAGCAGGTCGTAAGCGCCCCAGGCGTTCGGCCGCTTCTCCCCCGGCGGATGCAGCTGACCGCCGGAGTTTCCTTCGTACCAGGCGATCTCGTCCAGTTCGCCGTACCTCGGACCTTCGGTGCCCGCGCGGCAGGCGTGTTCCCATTCGGCTTCAGTAGGCAGCCGATAGCCGGACGCAGACCGGTCCCACTCCACTTCGCTGCCTTCAACCAGGTACGCGAGTGGCAGTCCGTCCCGTTCGGACAGTGTGTTGCAGAACCGCACCGCGTCCAACCAGGACACTTCGACGACAGGCAGACCACCGCCGCCGTGGTATTGCTCCTGGGTGACCGGGAACGCGCCCAGCTCGAAGGCGGCCACGTCGACTGTCCAGCTGCGTTCTGTCCGCCGGTCGGTGAGCTTCACCGTTCCCGGCGGAACGGGGATCATCCGCACCGCGCCGAGGTTAGCCGATCGGAGCTGGGGTGTCGCCGGGATTCACCGCCAGCCGATAGCCGCGCTTGACCACGGTCTGCACCACCCCGTTGCCACCGAGCGACGTGCGCAACCGCCCGATCGCCGTCTCCACCGCGTGTGCCTCGCCGCCGGAGGGAAGCTCGGCGGACAACTCCCGGCGCGCGACCACTCGTCCCGGCTGCCGCGCGAGGGCGCGCAGGAGCGCCATCGGGGCCGGCGCGATCTCCCGCCACTCACCGTCCACCAGCGCGCCAGTGCCGCGGATCTGCAACACATGACCGGCTGCGTACAACGTCGGCGAGGCCGCGACCAAAGCCTCGGCGACGGTTCTCGCCAGCGCACCGATCCGCGACCGTCTCGGCTGGACAGTCGGCACGCCAAGCGAAGCCAGCGGCCCGGCCGCGATCGGGCCGACGCACGCCACGATCACCCGGTTGCTCAACGCCTCGATCAGCGCACCGAGCCGACCGGTCCGCCGCGCCATCGCCACCGTGGACGCGGCAGCGGGCGCGCTGGTGAACGGCAAGGCGTCGATCGTGCCTTCCAGAACCGCGTCCAACAGCCGGTCGAGCGGGCCCGGATCGGCCGGAGCCACCCACCGGTACACCGGGATCTCGATCACCTCCGCGCCCGCCTGGCGAAGGGTCTCCGCGAAGTAGGGCAACGGCTCGCCGTGCAGCTGAAGCGCGATCCGCCGTCCGTCCACACCGGACTCGCTCAGGTACTGCAACAGCTCCGCGCTGCTCTCCGACGCGGGCGAATAGTCCTCCGCCAGCCCCGCCGTCCGCACCGCCCCGGCCGCCTTCGGACCGCGAGCCAGCAATGAAGCGTTCGACAGGTGGTCGAGCACCTTTTCACCGAGACCCCAGCCATCCGCGGCCTCGATCCACCCGCGGAAGCCGATGCCGGTGGTCGCCACCACGATGTCCACCGGCGACTCCAGCAACCGCATCGTCGCCGCGTGCAGTTCGGTGTCGTCGGCCAGCGGCACGATCCGGATCGCCGGTCCGTAGCGGACCGCCGCACCCTGGCGCACGAGCAGCGCGCCCAGCTCTTCAGCTCGGCGCGCTGCGGTGATTCCTACCGTGAACCCGGCCAGTGGCGGGACATCGATCACGGCGAGCCCACCTCGATCACCCCGTCCCGTACCCGAACCGGATACACCGGCACCGAAACCCCTTCCGCGTCGAGACACGCACCGGTGCGGAGCGAGAACCGTTCTTTGTAGACCGGAGACGCCACCACCGGCTCTCCCCCGGCGTCGCCGACGATCCCGCGGGACAGCACGGCCGCGCCGCTGCACGGGTCCCAATTGGACAGTGCGTACCAGCCGTCGCCGGCGTGGAACACCGCGACCTGCCGGCCGTCGATCAGTGCCGCGGCTCCGGAGAACTCCGGAATGTTCGCGGCCGCGCACACCGCGGTCCAAGATGAGGTCATGGTCATCGCCGCACCTCCGGAATTCCCAGCAGCACCGGGATCTTCTGCTCCCGCTCCGCACGGAACGAGATCGACGGGTCGGGTGTCCCCGGCGCGTTCACGAACGAGCTGAACCGCGCCAGCTTCTCCGGGTCTTCCAGCACCCCTCGCCATTCGTCGGAGTAGCCCTCGATGTGCTTCGCCATCGCCGCGTCCAAGTCCTCGCAGATGCCGAGGCTGTCGTCCACGATCACCGCGCGCAGGTGGTCGAGCCCGCCGTCCAGCTCCTCGATCCACGGCGCCGTACGCTGCAACCGGTCCGCGGTGCGCACGTAGAACATCAGGAACCGGTCGATCGTGCGCACCAGCGTTTCGGTGTCCACATCGGACACGAGCAGTTCCGCGTGCCGCGGCGTCGCTCCGCCGTTGCCGCCGACGTAGAGGTTCCATCCGTGTTCGGTGGCGATCACGCCGAAGTCCTTGCCGCGCGCCTCCGCACATTCCCGCGCGCAGCCGGACACCCCGGCCTTGATCTTGTGCGGCGACCGCAGACCGCGATACCGCAGTTCCAGATCGATCGCCAGCCCGACGCTGTCCTGCACGCCGTAGCGGCACCACGTCGAGCCGACACAGGATTTGACCGTCCGCAGCGATTTGCCGTACGCGTGCCCCGATTCGAAGCCCGCGTCGACCAGTCGTCGCCAGATGTCCGGCAGCTGGTCCACAGTGGCCCCGAACAGGTCGATCCGCTGTCCGCCGGTGATCTTCGTGTACAGCCCGAAATCCTGCGCGACCTGAGCGATCACCATCAGTTTTTCCGGCGTGATCTCGCCGCCGGGAATGCGCGGCACCACCGAATAGCTGCCGTTGCGCTGCATGTTCGCGAGGAACCGGTCGTTCGTGTCCTGCAGGGACGCCTGCTCGCCGCCGAGGATGTGCCCGTTGCCCAGCGTCGCCAGAATCGACGCCACCGCGGGCTTGCACACCGCGCACCCGGTCCCGGTGCCGTACCGGCTCACGATCTCGCTGAACGTCGTCATCCGCGTCGCCTGGATGATCTCGAACAGTTCCGCACGCGACTGCGTGAAGTGTTCGCACAGCGCCTTCGACTGCTCGACCCCGCACGCGTTCAGCAGCTTGGCCAACATCGGTACACACGAGCCGCACGACGTTCCGGCCCGCGTGCACGCCTTCAGCTTGCCGACCGAATCGCATCCGTCCTCGTTGATCGCCCGCGTCAACGCGCCCTTGGAAACGCCGTTGCACGAACAGACCTGCGCCTCGTCCGGCAACGCGTCCACACCGACCGCCGCGCCGCCGCCGGCCGGGGCGAGCAACGCGCCCGGGTCGGCGGGCAGCGGACGACCGACCAGCGCTCGGAGCGTGTTGTACTCCGCCGCGTCGCCGACCAGGACCCCGCCGAGCAGCGTCTTGCCGTCGTCGGTGACCACGAGCTTCTTGTACGTCCCGGCCACGGCGTCGTTCACCGCGACTTCCAGCGCGCCTTCGGTAGCCGCGTGCGCGTCGCCGAAGCTGGCGACGTCCACGCCCATCAGCTTCAGCTTCGTGGCGGTGTCCGGTTCGGGGAAGCTCGCCGTCGTGCCGGTGAGCTGCGCCGCGACCACCTCCGCCATCGCGTATCCCGGCGCGACGATGCCGTACACCCGGCCCTCGACCGCCGCGCACTCGCCGATCGCGTAGATCGCCGAGTCGCTGGTCCGGCACGTCGCGTCGACCAGCACGCCGCCGCGTTCGCCGACGTCCAAACCGGACTCCCGCGCGAGGTCGTCCCTCGGGCGGACACCGGCGGAGAAGACCACCAGGTCGACGTCCAGCTCCGTGCCGTTGCCCAGCCGGGCCAGGAGCCGCGATCCGTCGGCCTCGATCGCGTTCGTCGAGGTTCCGATGTGGACAGTCACGTCCAGGTTCGTGATCAGCCGGCGCAGCAGACCGCCGCCGCCGTCATCGACCTGCAACGGCATCAGCCGCGGGGCCATCTCCACCACGTGCGGCGACAAACCCATGTCCCGCAACGCCTTCGCCGCTTCGAGCCCGAGCAGGCCGCCGCCGATCACCATCGCCGCGCGCCGGCCGCGTCCCCGTCGTTCGGCCGCGGCACGAATCGCGTCGAGGTCTTCGATCGTCCGGTACACGAACACGCCCGGCAGATCCCGCCCCGGCACCGGCGGGACGACCGGACGGGAACCGGTCGCCAGCACCAGCTGGTCGTACGGCTCGACGTGTCCAGACGCCGTCGTCACCGTCTTGGCTTCGCGATCCACCGACACGACGAGTTCGCCGAGGCGAAGGTCGACCGCGTCGTCGTCCGCGTAATCCGAGCCCGGCAACGCCAGCGCGGCCGGATCCCAGCTGTCCACATAGGAAGTCAGCGCGACTCGGTCGTAAGCGGGACGGTTCTCCTCGCCGAAGACGACGACCCGCCATTCGCCCGCCGAATCGGCCGCGCGAAGTGCCTCCACGAACCGGTGCGCGACCATGCCGTGCCCGGCGACCACCACTGTAGGCATTTCAGACCTCCGCTCCTGCCAACGCCACCTGCGCGCGCACCGCCGGCTTGCGCAGATAGCCGAACCACGTCACACCCACGCACACCGCGTAGAAGACCAGGAATCCGACGAACGCCGGAACCCCGCTGTGCGTGCTGGCGAACGACTGCCGGAACGCGAGGTTGATGAACAACCCGCCCAGCGCGCCGATCGCCCCGGCCAGCCCGATCAACGCTCCGGACAGCCGGCGCGCGTTGCGCAATTCCGTCGCCTCGTCCGCACCGGCCTGAATCGCCGCGCGCGCCTTCACCTGGAAGATCGCCGGGATCATCTTGTACGTCGAGCCGTTGCCGATTCCGGTGAGCACGAACAAGACGATGAACGCGGCGGTGAAGGTCGCCAGCGAATCCGCCGAGGAAGCCAGCACCAGCACCACGGTCGCCAGCGCCATCGCGCCGAACGTCACGAAGGTGACCCGGCCGCCGCCGATGCGGTCGGACAGCCATCCGCCGATCGGCCGCGACAGCGAACCCAGCAGCGGTCCGAGGAACGTCACCGCGGCCGCCTGCAACGGCGTCCGGCCGAACTGGTTCTGCAGCACCAAACCGAAGGCGAAGCTGTAGCCGATGAAGGAACCGAACGTGCCGACGTACAGCAGCGACATCACCCAGGTGTGTCCATAACGGACTACCTCGCGCATGGCCTTGGTGTCACCGCGAACGCTGGACAAGTTGTCCATGAACAACGCGGCACAGGTTGCGGCGATGACGATCAACGGAAGGTAGATGTAAAGCACCAAGCGCGGCGCCGTCGCACCAGCGGTGCCGATGACGAGAAGTCCGACGAGCTGAATCACCGCCACACCAAGGTTTCCGCCACCGGCGTTCAACCCGAGCGCCCAGCCCTTGTGCCGTTCCGGATAGAAGGTGTTGATATTCGCCATCGAGGACGCGAAGTTTCCGCCACCGACTCCGCCGAGCGCGGCCATCAACACAAAAGTGCCCAGCGAGGTGCCCGGGTGCAGCACGATGGCAGTCAGCACCGTCGGAATGAGCAGCAGCGCGGCACTGATGACTGTCCAATTGCGACCGCCGAAGCGCGCGACCGCGAAGGTGTACGGGATCCGCATGATCGCCCCGACCACCGTCGGAGTCGAGACGAGCAGGAATTTGTCCGCCGCGCTGAACCCGTAGGCCGGGCCCATGAACAGCACCACGACCGACCACAGGGTCCAGATCGAAAAGCCGATGTGTTCGGAGAACACGGAAAACCACAGATTGCGCCGGGCGACTCGCTTGCCGGTCGTTTCCCAGAACTCGTCGTCCTCGGGATCCCAGTGCTCGATCCAACGGCGGGTCATGGCGTCCTCCTCGTTACCGGGGGCGGTCATTGCGCGGCCAGCCAGTCCGCGACCGCGCCGACGGTGTCGCGGCAGCTGCCGCATCCCGTCGTGGCGCGGGTGGTGCGGGCGAGTGCGGCAGCGTCGGTGGCGCCACCTCGCCAGGCGTCGATCAGCCGGCCTTTGGTCACCGCGTTGCAGCGGCAGATCACTGTCGACGAAGGAAGATCCGCTGGGCTCGCCGCCGTCGGCGCGCCCGCGGGCAACGCACGGCCGAGCAGCACCGCGAGCCGGTCTTCGGGGACCGGGGTGCCTCGGTCGTGCAGCTGCGTCACGGTCGCCGCCGCGTCCGGCAGGCCGAGCAGGATCGCGCCGGTCACGCGGTCGCCGCGGACGACGAGCTTGCCGTACCGCCCGCCGGACGGATCGTCGAAGGTCACGACCTCGGCGGCGGCGTCCTCGCTGGTCACCTGCGTTTCGCCGAGCGCGGCGAGATCGATGTCGCGGGCCTTGAGCCGGGTTACCGTGCGCGTGCCGCGGTAACGCGCCGTGGCGTCCGTGCCGGTGAGCAGGTCCGCGAGCACCGCGGCCTGTTCCCACGCGGGCTGCACCAGTCCCGCCGGCGCACCAGGATGCCGCGCGCAGTCGCCCAGTGCGTGGATCCGGCCGTCGCTGGTCCGGAGCAGGTCGTCCACCAGGACTCCGCGGTCCACCGCGAGCCCGGCGGCCTCGGCGAGCGCCGTTTCCGGTCGTACCCCGGCCGCGACGACCACGAGGTCCGCCGGAACGAAGCTGCCGTCGTCAAGTTTCAGGCCGTCTCCGGGCAGGTGCCGAGCGGCCGTCACCTCGAACCGGAACGTCACGCCCAGCTCCGCCAACCGGCGCGCCAACACGCGGCCAGCACCGGAATCCAGTTGCCGTTCCAGGACGTGCGGCTGCGGATGCACCACCGTCACGTTCGCGCCGCGCCCGGCCAACCCTCGGGCGGCCTCCAAACCGAGCAGCCCACCGCCGAGTACCGCGACCGGAGCGCCCGGACGGGCGGCGTCCACGATGCGTGCGCAGTCGTCCAGTGTTCGGAACGCCACGACCTCCGGCCCGAGTTCGAGCCCTTCGACCGGCGGCAACCACGGCGCGGCTCCGGTCGCGAAGACCACTGCGTCGTAAGGGAAATCCTCGTCTTCCGTGCAGACGACGCGGCGCGCCGGATCGATCCGCGTCACCCGCGTGCCGAGCCGCAAGTCGACTCGCGTCTGCGCGGCCCACCCGGAATCGTGCAGCCGCACCGTGTCCGGGCTCATCCCGCCCGCGACCACAGTGGACAGCAGCACCCGGTTGTAGGCCGGATGCGGTTCCTCGCCGAGCACGGTCAGCCGCACCCGGTCGCCTTCGGGATCACGCCGCCGGATTTCGTCCGCGAGGCGTGCCCCGGCCATTCCGTATCCGATGATAACGACGTTCCGCGCGCTCATGCTTCCGCCCTCGCCAACGACACCGCGCACACCTTGAACTCCGGCATCCGGCTCACTGGGTCCAGCGCCGGGTTGGTCAGCAGATTCGCCCGCGCCGCACCGGGAAAGTGGAACGGCAGGAAGACGAGGTCGACCCGCATCGACGGGACGCACCGCACCTGCGCGACGGTCTCGCCGCGCCGCGACCGCACCACCGCGCGGTCGCCGTCGGCCAGTCCGGACCGCGCCGCGGTATCCGGATGCACCTCGACGAACACCTCCGGGACGACCGCCGTCAGCTCCGCGATCCGGCGGGTCTGCGCACCGGATTGGTAGTGCTGCAGCACCCGGCCGGTCGTCGCCTGCAACGGGAACGCTTCGTCCGGCAGCTCGGCGGGTCCGCTGTGGTCGACGCCCGCGAACCGCGCCCGGCCGTCCGGATGCGCGAATCCGTCGAGGAACATGCGCGGCGTGCCCGGGTGGGTCTCGCCGGGAACCGGCCAGTGCAGTGCTTCTCCGGACCGCAGCCGGTCGTAAGTCACCCCGGAGTAGTCCGCGGCTCCGCCCTTCGACGCGGCACGCAATTCCTCGAAAACCTCCGCCGCGTCATCCGGGAACCTCTCCGCGGGCTGTCCAATTCGGACCGCGAGCTCCCGCAACAGCGACAGATCGCTGCGCACTCCGTCCGGCGGGTCGATCGACCGTTGCCGCAAAAGGACCCGGCCTTCGAGGTTGGTCAACGTGCCTTCCTCCTCGGCCCATTGCGGCACCGGGAAAACCACGTCGGCCAGCTCGGCGGTCTCCGACAAGACGAAGTCCGCGACCACGAGAAGATCCAGTCCGGCCAACCGTTCCTGCACTCGGGACGAGCGTGGGGCCGACACGACCGGGTTGCTCCCGAATACCAGCAACGCCTTGATCGACTCGCCCAGCGCGTCGAGCAACTCGACCGCCGAGCGACCAGGTCCTGGCAGGCTTTCCGGTTCCACGCCCCAAACCTGGGCGACCTGCGCCCGCGCCGCCGGGTCGTCGATCTTGCGATAGCCCGGCAGCTGATCCGCCTTCTGGCCGTGCTCGCGTCCGCCCTGGCCGTTGCCCTGCCCGGTCAGACAGCCGAAACCGGACCCGGCGCGCCCGGGCAATCCCAGTGCGAGGGCGAGGTTGATCCACCCGCCGACCGTCGCGGTGCCGGACGCGTGCTGTTCCGTCCCGCGCGCGGTAAGCACATACGCGTTGCCCGCCCGGGCCAGCATTTCCGCGGCCCGCCGCTGATCCGCGGCCGAGACCCCGGTCACCCGCTCGGCTCGTTCCGGCCACCACGTCGCGGCGATGCGCCACATCTCGTCGAATCCGGTCGTCCGAAGATCCACATAGGACTTGTCGAGGTGCCCCTCGGCGACGACCGCGTGCAGAATTCCCAACGCCAGCGCGAGATCCGTTCCCGGAGCCGGCGCGAGGTGCAACGTCGCCCGTTCGGCGGTCGGCGTGCGGCGCGGGTCGACCACGATCAGTTCCGCGTTGTCCAGATGCTGCATGAACGGCGGCATCGTCTCGGCCGGATTCGCTCCGGCGAGCAGGACGACGTCCGCGTTCGCGAGATCGGTGACCGGGAATGGAAGTCCGCGGTCCACGCCGAACGCGCGCATCCCGGCCGCCGCGGCGGAGGACATGCAGAACCGGCCGTTGTAGTCGATTTGCGACGTCCCGAGCGCGACCCGTGCGAATTTCCCGAGCAGGTAAGCCTTTTCGTTCGTGAGTCCGCCGCCGCCGAACACGGCGACCGAGTCCGCGCCGTGCTCCCGGCGCGAGGCGAGCAGCCGGTCCGCGACGAAATCCAGTGCCTCGTCCCAGGAAACCGGCTGCAGTTCCCCGTCCCGGCGGAGCAGTGGCGAGGTCAGCCGGGCAGCGGATTCCAGCAGCGCGCCGGACGTCCAGCCTTTCTGGCACAGACCGCCCGCGTTGACCGGGAAATCCCTTGGTGTGACCCGGGTCTCGTCCAGGCGCATCCCGCACTGCAGAGCGCAGTACGGGCAATGTGTGTCGACGTGCGGCACAGGCGCTCCTCGAGTCGGCGATGACCCGACGGTAAGGACGCCGTGTTACCTAGAAGTGCCGGAATGTTTCAGGCAGTTGACATTGCCCGCCGTCACACCGGGGGCGCGCGGTGAGTCAGAGGATCGCGCTGACCTCGCGGGCGGCGGCGCGCAGGCCGTCCAGCGCGGCGTTCGTGGACTTGGGGTCCAGTGCGTGTTCGGCGAGACGGAAGAGAATGGCACGCAGCAGGAGCTGGGGCCACTCGGGGAGGTGCGCCCAGCGTTCCAGCAGCGCTCCGGTGGCTCCGCCCCAGATCAGGGAGTCGACCGCGGCGATCGCCGCACCCCATTCGCCGGGGCGGTAGTACGGGACGAAATCGACCACGCCGGGAGCGGCGTCGCCGTCGAAGAGCAGGCCCGCGAGGAGTTCGCCGTGGGCGACTTGGTGCGGGAGTTTGATCGGGCGGCGGCTGGGGGCGAGGATTTCGAACCAGCGGCCGCCTTTTTCCTCGGG
Source organism: Amycolatopsis sp. AA4 (assembly GCF_002796545.1). Taxonomy (GTDB): domain Bacteria; phylum Actinomycetota; class Actinomycetes; order Mycobacteriales; family Pseudonocardiaceae; genus Amycolatopsis. Next base: position 796,297 of record NZ_CP024894.1, on the reverse strand, counting down.
AAGGGGGCGGTCTAGTTCTTCCCAGGCGATGCGGTCGGCTATCGCGTCTCGGTCGTCCCGGGCGGAGAGGAAGTCCGGGCGGGGCAGGTCCGCGGTGGCCCGGTGCAGGCGGACCGCGGCCAGGACGGATTCGTCGCAGCGGTGTTCGGTGGTGCCGGGGAGGTAGCGCCAGGCGGACCAGTCTCCGACGATCCAGCGGCCGTCTCGGGAACGGATCGGTTTGGAGATGCGGAGGCCGGGGTCTTCGGCGAAGTCCAGGGCCCGGGCGGTCCAGAGGGCTTGGGAGCGGTCGGTTACGCGTTTGAAGACCACTTCTCCGGCGTGCCAGGTTTCGGAGTCCGGGAGAAGGGTGATGGCGTCGGCGTCGCTGCCGAACGCGGAGCAGACGCGGTTGGGGGGACGTTCCAGGATTGACCGCACAAAGGGGGAGGTTACCCCGGTGGGGGTGGGGTTATTGGGGAGACTCGCTGGTCAATGGGTGGGGGTTCGGCTCGTCGCCCTGGCGGGCGACATTGCGCCGCCCCTGGTTGCGTGGGGCACCCCGAAGGTTGATTGTGCTGACGGTTCGGGGGTGCTTGTCAAGGCGGGAAAGATGCCTTGACAAGCACCCCCGAACCGCAGGGCGGCTTCGTATCGGGGTTGGGGGAGGGGTGGGTGCCCCCGGTATTTGGGTGCAGCGGCGGCGGTTTTTGCGCGGCTTGGGTGCGTGGTTGCTTTGAGTGGAGCGGCGGCCGGGGAGCGCCCCAATGTGGCATTGGGTGCATGCGACGCACCCAATGTGGCGTTCGGTGCGTCTGGCGCACCCAATGTGGCGTTCGTTGCGTGGGACGCACCCAATGTGGCATTGGGGCGCATCCCGGGGCGGGGGGCGGCGGGGCAGCGGGAGTGTCGTGAGGGGAACCCTGAGGGACTCAGAGTCCGTGAAGGTGGCCCTCACGGACCTGGAAAGCCGTGAAGGGCTCCTTGAGGGAATCAGATTCCCTCAAGGAGCCCTTCACGGGCTTTGCCGGTGCTCAGTAAGTCGGCAGGCTTGGGTCGATTTGGCGGGCCCAGGCCAGGACTCCGCCGCCCAAGTGGGTGGCGTCCTTGAAACCGGCTGCGTGCAGGGCCGCCAGTGCTTCCGCCGAGCGGGCGCCGGACTTGCAGTGCAGGACGATGGGCTTGTCCTGCGGCAGCTCCGCCAGTGCCTCGCCGGACAGGATGCGGTCCTTCGGGATCAGCGTAGCGCCCTTGATGTTGACGATCTCGTACTCGTGCGGTTCGCGGACGTCGATCAGGGCGAAGTCCTCGCCCGCGTCGAACTTGGCCTTCAGTTCCGCCGGGGTCAGAGTGCTCCCGGAGGCGGCCGAGGCGGCTTCGTCCGACACGACGCCGCAGAAGGCTTCGTAGTCGATCAGTTCCGTGATCTTCGGGGTCTCCGGGTCCTTGCGGATCTTGACCTCGCGGTACTTCATCTCCAGCGCATCGTAGGAGATCAACCGGCCCAGCAGGGGCTCTCCGATGCCGGTGATGAGCTTGATCGCCTCGGTAACCATGATCGAGCCGATCGACGCGCAGAGCACGCCAAGCACTCCGCCTTCCGCACAGGACGGGACCATGCCGGGAGGCGGCGGCTCGGGGTACAGATCCCGGTAGTTGAGACCCTTGCCGTTCGGAGCGTCTTCCCAGAAGACGCTCACCTGGCCTTCGAACCGGAAGATCGAACCCCACACGTACGGCTTGCCGAGCAGCACCGCCGCGTCGTTGACCAGGTAGCGGGTCGCGAAGTTGTCGGTGCCGTCGAGGATCAGGTCGTACTGGGCGAAGATCTCCAGCGCGTTCGCCGACTCCAGGCGCTCCGTGTGCAGGTGCACCTTGACCAGCGGGTTGATCTCGGCGATCGACTCCTGCGCCGACGCGGCCTTGAGCTTGCCGACGTCGGACTGGCCGTGGATCACCTGGCGCTGCAGGTTGGATTCGTCGACGACGTCGAAGTCGATGATGCCGAGCGTGCCCACGCCGGCCGCCGCCAGGTACAGCAGCGCCGGGCTTCCGAGGCCGCCCGCACCGATGACCAGGACCTTCGCGTTCTTCAACCGCTTCTGCCCGACCACCCCGACGTCCGGGATGATCAGGTGACGGCTGTACCGGGCCACCTCTTCCTTGGTGAGCTCGGCTGCCGGCTCGACGAGCGGCGGCAGTGCCGTGTCTGACATCGGGTCCTCCATACTCGCACGGGTCGCGTAGTCGATCCCAGTATGTTCAACGCCCGCCCGCAAGGGACACTTCCCTGCTCTCAGATCGTGGGACGTTGTTACTGGCCCGGCGGGGTCGGGTTCGGCCACGCGTTCGGCTTGCACACGCGGTGGTCCGCGGCGACCTTGCCCTTGTCGCCGCCGGGGATGTTGTTGAGCATCGCCACGTAGTCGTCGGCCACGCCGAACGACTGCTGCATCATCACCGGAGCCGGCTGGTCGTTTCCTGGGCAGCCCACGTGATTGTTGCCCAGCGCGTGCCCGACCTCGTGGTTGATCGCGTACTGCCGGTACCCGGTCATGTCCGAGCCGTAGACCTTCGCGCCGCGCACCCAGCGCGACAAGTTGATCAGCACCCGGCCCATGCTGCGCCGGTAGCACGACGCCTCGAATTTGATCTGGAACCCGCACGCGTCCGGCCGGTGCGTGGTGTCCGGCGTGGTGAGGCTCACCCGGAAACTCGGGTTCGGATAGCTCGCGTCGACCCGCTGCAACCGGATCTCGCCGTTCCACGTCCAGCTGCGCGGATCGGACAAAATGCCCTGCACGGCGGTCCCGAAGCTGTCGTCGCCGGCGTAGCTCGCCGGATCGATGCCGTCCTCGACCTCGACGGTGTAGGTGTAGAGCTTCCCGGCCTTGCCCACGACGTCGCCGGACCCGGGCACGACGTGCCAGGTGCCCTTGCCGGTCTGCGTGAACGGGCCGCCGCTGGGCAGGTCGGCGGTGGGCACGTTGAGGTTCACCGGCTGCGCGGGGTTCTCCGGGATCCCGCCGCCGCCGTCGATCGCGCCCGAGGACGAATCGCCGGACGCGACCTCTCCCCCGCTGCCGGCCAGGCCCGCGTCGGACGGGCCGGAGGCGGTGTTGACCGCGACCAGCACGGTGATCACGGCCAGGATCGGCAGCGCGTACACGCGCCAGCCGTACGTCTTGACGAACCGGGCGAACGGCGACTGCTTCTTCTTCGGCGCCGGACGCTTCTCGGAGTCGGCGTCCTTGGGTTTCCAGGCGGCGGCCAGCGGCTCGGCGCTGGTGCGCCTGCTGCCCGGCCGGTACCGGTCGTCGCCGACGCGCTGTGCCGGTTTCCGCGCGGGCCGGTACTGGCCGACGCGCGGAGAGTCGGACTCCGGATCGGCGGACCCGGAGGACGCCGAACGCCGGGCCGACCCGGTGGTCGGGCCCCGCCGGTCCTTCGCTCGCGCGTCCTGCTTCAGCCGGTCCACCGACCCAGGGTGCCACACCGCGGCGACCTTCCCGGCAGCGACTGGCGGGCTCCCCGGCGATCCGCGGTCCCCCGTTCGGGCTACCAGGAGCCCTTGTCCGCGCCCTCCCACAGCCCGAGCACCGCGCGGGCGACGACCTGCGGACGCTCCATCTGCGCGACGTGTCCGGTGCGCGGCAGGACCAGCATCCGGGCGTGCGGAATCGTCTGCGCCGTCCGCGGCGCACGCTTGACCGAGATCACCCGGTCGTGGAGTCCCCAGACGACCAGCGTCGGGGCCTGGACCTGTTTGGCGACCGACCACAGCGACGCGGCGCCGAGCGCGGTCCACCGCCGGAAGATGCCGAACGTGCTCCGTTCCATCGCGGCCAGCGCCCACGGGAACCCGGCGCGCGCGGCGTGCTCCTCGACCAGTTCGTCGAGCCGGGCGTCGGGGAACCGCGACGGATCGTGGAAGCACAGCTTGATCACCTGCGCGGCGCGTTCGCGGGCGGTCATCCCGGCCATCCGGCGGCGCACCCGCGCCCCGACCACCGGGAGGTACGCCAGCGCCATCAGCGGATCGGACAGCCGGCGCGGGTCCGGGCGGCGGTCCGGCATCGCCGGGGAAATCAGGGTGAGAGTTCTCACCAGCTCCGGCCGCCGCGCCGCGACGAGCAGCGAGATCGCGCCGCCCATCGAGTTGCCGAGCAGGTGCACCGGTTTCCCGAGCCGCTCCAGCCTGCCCGCGATGACGTCGGCGTGGTCGTCGAGGCTGTACGCGAACCCTTCCGCAGGCTCCGAATAACCGAATCCGGGCAGGTCAACGGCCTGTCCGGCGGCGGTCGGGGCGAGCAGCGCGGCGAGGTCGGTCCAGTTCGTGGACGAACCGCCGAGCCCGTGCACGTACACCGCGGGCGTGCCGTCCGGGCCGGGCGTGTGCCGGATGTGCAGGCCGTCTTCGACCGTTCCCGGCCAAGCCGGCAGCGCCCCGTCGAGCGGCGGAAGGGGCGTAGTCGACAATGGCACCTGGGTCACCGGAGGGCGGACCGCCGCCGCGGCGGCTGGGCGGGAGGTCGTGGTCGTCACCAGTCCAGGATGCCTGACCCTTGGCATTTCGGGCGTACCCACGAGTAATGTCAGATTCACTTCACGCGGTGGTGAACCCGCCCGGCGAAGGCTGCGGACGGAGGAAGAATGACGGAGATGGCGCGACTGCAACGAGGCGTCCGGTTGCCCCGGACCGAGCGCCGGGCCCAGTTGCTGACGGCCGCGCAGCGCGTCTTCGCCGAGCACGGCTACCACGCGGCGGCGATGGACGAGATCGCCGAAGAGGCCGGCGTCAGCAAGCCGGTGCTCTACCAGCACTTCCCCGGCAAGCTCGACCTGTACATCGCGCTGCTGGAAAGCCACGTCGACGACCTGGTCGGCCGGGTGCAGGGCGCGCTGAACTCCACCACGGACAACCGCCAGCGCGTCCCGGCCACGGTCGGGGCGTTCTTCGACTTCGTGAACAACGACGCGGGCGCGTTCCGCATGGTCTTCGAGTCCGACCTCCGCGGCGAGCCCGCCGTGCAGGAGGCGGTCGACCGCGCGACCTCGGCCAGCGTCGAGGCCATCACCGAGACGATCACCTCCGACGCCGGTCTGGACGAGGAGAAGGCGCGGCTGCTGGCGGTCGGCCTGGTCGGGATGAGCCAGGTCAGCGCGCGCTACTGGCTGCAGCACAACCAGTCGATGAGCCGCGAGGACGCGGTGGCGCTCACCGCGAACCTCGCGTGGCGCGGCATCGGCGGCGGTTTCCCGCTGAAGGACAACTGACCCAGTGATCGCGGTGCCGGGCACGCTCTGCAGCCCGCGGCTCTACGCACCGCTCGCCGCCGCGCTGCCGGACGGACTGGACGCGGTCGACTGGATGACCGCGCCAGGCCCGTGGCGGATCGAGGACGTCGCGGCACGAGTCGCGGACCGGATCGAGCAGCTCGACGGTCCGGTCACCTTGATCGGACACTCCACCGGCGGCTGCGTCGCGGCGATGGTCGCGGCGACGCGGCCGGAGCTGGTGTCCGGGCTGCTGCTCGCGAACACCGGCGCGCACATGCGCGGCCACGGCGACGTCGACCGGATCCTCGCCACGATCGCCACCGACTGGGGTCCCGACCTGCACGCGGCGATCCTCGACCGATCCTTCGCGCATCCGCTGCCGCCGGACCTGCGCGCTGAACTGCTCGGCTACGCCGCCCGCGTCCCGGCCGAAGCCGCGCTCGAAGTCCTGACGAGCCAACGGGATCTCGACCTCACGCCGCGGCTGGCCTCGATCCGCTGCCCGGTCACCGTGCTGCACGGAATCCACGATCGCGCCCGCACGCTCGCGGACGCTCAGCACCTGGTCGACCATCTTCCGGACGCCGAACTCGTCACCGTCGAGACCGGGCACTCGCCGATCTGGGAGGACGTCCCGGCCACCGTCGCCGCCCTCGACCGGCTCCGCTAGTTCATTCGCGCGGTTTTCGCTGGCGGGGCACCGACCTCGCCGCGCCGGGAAGTTCGACCAGCAGCTGCTCGAGATGGTCCGGCAGCGCGCCGCTCGGATCGGTCAGCCAGGCGTCGGATTTGCTGCTCCGATACGGTTGTTCGCCCTCCGGCAGCAAGGCGGCGTAACAGCCGTAGTCGATGGCGAACCCGTCGTAGAGCGTTCCCGGCCGCTTCCGGTTGACGATGCCGCGCCGCACCAGGTGAATCAGCCGCGCGTCGTACAGATCGCGGATGGTCTCGTCGTGCGCGCCGCTCGCGTGGTCCAGCAGAAAGGTGCGGGAGCGCCGGCGGCCTACGACCTCGTCCACCAGCCACCGAAGCGTCGTCAGGGCCGGTTCGTTCCCGTCGAGGGCGGCGTACTTGTCCCGCAGATACCAATCCTGTGCGGCCTGCCGGACGTGCCGGATCCCGATCGTCGCCGTGTTCGCGTGCTGCGCGGCCAACGCGGCGATGTTGATCGCGTCGCGGGGCACGCCTTCGGCCGCGCGCACGAGTTCGGGAAACGCGGTACGGCTGAACGCGGTCGCCACGAATTCCGCGGCGTCGTCGGTCACCGGCATCCGCGGTCGTACGTGATTGAGGAACAGTTCGGCGAAAAACTGCCTCGACTGGGTTCGGCCGTGGTCGAAGAGGAGCACGTCGTCGAAGCTGACCGCGGAGGCCGCGTCCGCGCCGACCTCGATGCCGACGTAATCCCCTTCGCAGCCTGGTTCGCGGAACCGGGACCGGCGTTCGATCGCTGCGATCTTGACCGTCGTGCCACGCGTCGGGAGCACGCTGCGGCGCAGCAGATCCGCCAGCAACGGTTGCAGCTCAAGGGGAATCGAACTCCACTCGTCCAGCAGCAACCACAGCCGAGCCGGGGCCAACGCGGCGGTGATCCGCGCCAGCGCCCGGCTGAGCGGCCCGAAAATGACCTGGTGATGCTCGGTTCCGGTGCGCCGCAAGCGATCCGAAGCGGTCACCGAATGTCGGCTGCTGCCCGACATCGATACCCGGCCGCGCGGACCGCCCGGTCCCCAGGACGCCGACGCACCCGCGCTCGTCGCTTGCTCGGCAGAACCGCCGACAGTCGTCTCCCGCTCGACATTGCCGACGACCTCGACCGTCGTCGCCGCCTCGGTCAGCTCGTCCAGGCCCTGCAACAAGCCTTCCTGGTCGGAAACCCGCGTCTCGATCGCCGTGGTCAGCAGCTGTTCGTGCACCGCTTCCAACGTGTCGACCAGCAGCTGAGTCCCCCGCAGCGGCACCGGCAGCTGCTGATTCGCGTACCGGCCGCTGGTGGACCCGATCGTGCGCAAATCCAGGTACACCGCGACGTCGTGGGTTTCCTCGACCAGATCGGCCAGGTACAGCAAGGCGTGCGTTTTGCCGGTGCCGCGGCGGCCGTACAGGATCTGGTGGTCGGCGGAATGCAGCATCGCCGAGAACGACCCGGCCACCACGAAGGTTTTCGCCAGCGTGTGCCGGTCCACGCTTTCCGCCCGCCGGGAAATCGCCATCAGGCTCCGGTTGACGTGCGCGCTCAGTGGCTGCCCCATGCCCGTCCTGCCTGTCGGCGATGTCCCAGCCACCCAGCGTGACAGCGCCGGGCGGCCGGGAACAGCCGACAGTCAGGTACGAGCGCGAACGCGAAGGGTCACGAAACCCGCAGCAAAGCACCGATCCGGGTCGCTACCTCGCCCGCCCGTTCCTGCGGCAGCATGTGCCCGGCTCCGGGAAAACGGACGAACTCCGCGTCCGGCAGCTCGTCCGCGATCACTTTCGCGTGCGGCAGCGGGCAAAGCCGGTCCTTCTCCCCCGCCAGCACCACGGACGGGGTACCGCGCAGGGTCGCCAGCGCGACGCGGCGGTCGTGCGTCGAAATCGCGTCCTGGAACGCGCCGAGGCTCGCCGGATGCGCGCACAACAGCTGATCCGCCACCAGACGGAGGTCCGCCCGGCGCGGGTGGTCGCCGAAAACGAGGAACCGCGCGCCCGAACGCACCATCGCCGGGCTCAGCGGCAGCCGCTCGCCCTTGCGGTGCGACAACGCCTTCGCCAGCCGGCGCTCGAACCGCGCGGAGAACTGGCCGGCCATTCCGGGCAGCCCCAACGTGATCCGGTCCATCTGCCCCGACGACGTCGCCACGAACGCCGCGCCGACCACCCGGTCCCGGACCAGTTCCGGATGCCGTTCGGCCAGCGCCATCATGGTCATGCCGCCCATCGAATGCCCGGCGAGCACCAGCGGACCCGACGGCACGCGCGCGGCGATCAGCTCGGCCAGATCGTCGGCCAGCCGCGGAATCGTCCCGGTTTCCTTGGTCGCGGGCGCGGAACCGCCGTGCCCGCGCAGGTCGTAGCGCAGCGTCCGGACGCCGGGGCCGAGGTGCTCCATGACGCCGTCCCACGTGCGGTGGTCCTGCGTCCAGCCGTGCACCAGCACCAGCGTCACCGCGGCGTCGGCCGGACCGCTCAGCTCGACGTGCAGCGCACAGCCGTCGCTGGTCACGAACCGATGCTCCCGAGCCGGATTGCGCAGCCGCTCGACGGTAGTCATTTGCCCTCCGCCAACAGGAAAGACTTGCGCCAGAAGGGCTTCCCCGGCAACCCGACCAGCCCGGACTCCTGCAGGAACGGCATGATCTTCTCCCCGGCCCACGCGATCGTCGCGCGCCAGTGCGGGTTGTTCAGCGCCGTCTCGACGCCCTCGCGCGGCCGGATCCCGACCGCCTTGTAGACGTTCGGGTTGATGAACGCCCGCGTCACGAAGTACGAGATCAGCGCGATGCTGAACTGCTGGTAGGCGACCTCCGCGCGGCCGAGCTTCGCCATGCCGCGGGTGACTTCCTCGCGGGCGAAGGTGACGTGCCGCGCCTCCTCCAGCACGTGGATCCGGTTGACCATCCGGACCAGCGGCTGGATCTGGTCGTCGTTCATCTGCTCGCGCTGCAGCCGGTCGAGCACCTCCTCGGCGACCAGGATCGCGCCGTAGCGCGCCGGGCCGTAGGAAATGGTCGGCATCAGCTTCGCGAACTGCCGCAGCACCGGCACCGGACCATAGGTCGGGCAGCCGATCCGCGCCGACATCCGCGCGAACATCGTGGAGTGCCGGCATTCGTCGGCGATCTCGGTGAGCGCGAACTGCGCGTGCGCCGTCGTCGGGTCCTGCTCGTAGACCTCCTTGAGCAGCATCTGCATCAGGAGGATCTCGAACCACAGCCCGGTGGTCGCGATGCTGGCCATCTCGTGTTTGCCCAGCTCGATCCGCTGTTCCGGGCTCAGCCGGTCCCACAGCGGAGTGCCGTAGAGCGACGAGCGCTCCGGCAGGATGTACCGCTTGCCCTCGACGAGCGGCGCGTCCCAGTCGATGTCGACATCCGGGTCGTAGAACTTGTTCGCCGCCGACTTCAGCAACCGCTGTGCCGTCGCCTCCCGGTCGGTCACCTTGAGCGTCCGCGTCATCATCAGCCCCTTTCCAGCGCCTGACTCGCCGTTGAATCGAGAAGCCGCGTCCCGCCTGCCGCCACGGGAATGTGCTCCAGAACATGTAACCCGTGGTAACAGTTACCTCTGGTAGCATGACCGCCGTGATCGAACGTGTCAAGCGCTCCAGCAAGCAGTCCGGCAAGCAGGCAGCCGACACCGAGACGGGCTCCGGCGGCACCGGGGACGCCCGCCGCGATCGCTGGCGCAAGCACCGCATCGCCCGCCGCGCGGAGTTCGTCGAAGCGGCTCTGCGCGCGCTCGACGCGCACGGCCCCGACCTCGGCATGGAGGACGTCGCCGCGGAAGCGGGCGTCACGAAACCCGTGCTGTACCGGCATTTCGAGGACAAGGCCGACCTGTACGTCGCGCTCGGCCAGCGCGGCACGGAGATCCTTTTCGAACGCCTGATCCCGGCGATCAACGCGGAACTCGCGCCGGTCCCGCGGATCCGGATGGCGCTCGACGCGTTCTTCGGCGTCATCGAGGAACATCCGAACCTGTACCGGCTGCTGGCCCACGGCGGACTGCCGGGCAAAAACGCCGATTCGGACGTCGTCGCGGAGGACAAGGAGGTCATCGCCACCGCGCTGACCGCCCTGCTCGGCGACTACATGCGGATGTTCAACATGGACTCCGGCGCGGCCGAACCGTGGGCGCACGGGATCGTCGGCATGGTCCAGAGCACCGGGGAATGGTGGCTGGACCGGCGCTCGATGGGCCGCGATTCGGTGGTCGAGTACCTCACCCAGATCATCTGGGCGGCGATCGACGGGCTCACCCGTCAGCAAGGCGTGGTGATCGACCCGAACCTGCCGCTCGAGGAGAACAAGGTCGTCCAGCTCGGACGCACCGAGAACGACACCGCCGCCGGCAACGAGGCCGGCTGACGAGAGGACCCCGGATGAGCGACGAAGACGGCTACACGGGCACCGCGACGCTGGTCGTCGACGGCGAGCAGCTGCCCGCCGAGGTCGATCTGCGCGGCTATTTCCAGCCGATCGACGGGTATTACCACTGGTACGGCCGCGTCGCCGCGAACCCGAAGCTGGCCGAGGCGGTCGGCGGGCGCAAGAAGGCGTGCGAGGTGCGGATCGGCGAGCACACGGCCGAGGGCGAACTGTCCGATCCGGACCCGTGGGGCCGCTACCGGCTCACCGGCACGTCCACGCCCCCGTTCGCGGTCCCGAAGTCCCTCGCCGAAGTCGAGGAAGCCACCGCCTGACCGGTCCCCGAAAAGCCGTGAAGGGCTCCTTGAGGGAATCAGATTCCCTCAAGGAGCCCTTCACGGACTTTGAAGCTGGGTCAGTCGCCGACGCCGAACCCGACCTTGCGGACGTCGGACGGGGCGATCTCGACGTACGCGATGCGGTCGGACGGGACCAGGTACTTGCGGCCCTTCTCGTCGTTGAGGCGGAAGAGCCCGTCACCGGCCGTCAGCGCCTCGGCGACCAGCTTCTCCACCTCTTCGGGAGTCTGGCCACTGGACACCACCAGCTCGCGCGGCGTGTCCTTGATGCCGATCTTGACCTCCACGTGGGACCTCCGCTGGAAACTCGTTGTGACTAAGCCCGGCAAGGCTAACCGAAGCGGGCCGCCGCGGTGGCGCGCGACCAGAAGGTGACTCGCGACCACTCGCTCAGCCCAGCCCCAGCGCCTGCATGCGCTTGGTGTGCCCTTGCTGCAACCGGCGGAACAACGCGCCGATTCCCGCAAGATCGCCCGAGCCGGCGACGATCAGTTCGGCCAGGCCGTCGCGTTCGGCCACCACGTACTGCGCCTGGGTGAGCGCCTCGCCGAGCAGCCGGCGGCCCCACAGCGCGAGCTTGTCGCGGGCCTTCGGATCGGCCTTGATCCCGGCCGCGACTTCGCGTTCGGCGAACGCCGAGTGCCCGGTGTCGGCGAGCACGGTCAGCACCAGGTCCTTGGTCTCGGGGTCGAGCCAGCTGGCGACCTCGCGGTAGAGATCGGCCGCGAGCCCGTCGCCGACATACGCCTTGACCAGCGATTCCAGCCACGATTTGGGCCGGGTGGAGGCGTGCCAGGCGTCCACTTGGGACACGAACGGGGCCATCGCGTCCTCGACCGCGACGCCGTTCGCGGCCAGATGCTTCGAGAGCAGATCGAGGTGCCCGATCTCGGCGGCCGCCATCGAGGCGAGCGCCGCGCGGCCGGCCAGCGTCGGCGCGCTGCGGGCGTCCTCGGCCATCCGGTCGAACGCGGACAGCTCCAGGTAGGCGATCACGCCGAGCAGGTCGACGACGCCTTCGCTGATCGTGGGCGGGGAGACGGCGGGCGCGGACGGCGCTTCGGGCGCGGCTTCGGCGGGGTCGGTCACGGCGACGAGGGTATCGCCGAACCGCAGGCCCGTGCCGCTAAGAGACCGATCCCACGCCGCGCCGCCGCTCCCGGTATTCCCCGGAAAACACCTGACCAGGTACAGTGGGGACGGATAAACAGAGCTTCGCCGCGCCGGACGTCCTTTTCCGAGAGGTCCCAGGAGCGGCGGGAACCAGGCGAACGGCCGGTGCCACCAGGGCGGCCGGGGTTCGCCGCAAGTGTGCGTGCACGCCTCCCAGCGGCATTCCCGGGAGGGCGGCTCCGGCACCACCGGCCTCCACAGCAGAGGCCGCGGTGCGAGTCAGGCCCCCGGTCGAGTGTCGAGTGACAACCCGGCCTGTGCGCGCTGGTCACGAGAGAGGCGATCACCCTGACCGCAGAACAGTCCACAACCGAACAGACCGAACCCGCGCAGGCCACCGCCGCTGTCGCCCTCGAGCACAGCGAGAACGGTCCGGCCGCGCTGGACACGTCGCACCCGCTGCAGGCCGGTGCCCCGGTGACCGAAGAGGCACCGACGTTCGAGTCGTTCGGAGTGAAGCCCGAAATCGTCAAAGCGCTCGCCGAAGCGGGCATCGAGCACACGTTCGCCATCCAGGCGCTGACCCTGCCGCTCGCCATGGCCGGCGACGACCTCATCGGCCAGGCCCGCACCGGCATGGGCAAGACGCTCGGCTTCGGCGTCCCGCTGCTGCACCGCGTGCAGGTGCCCGGCGACGGCACCCCGCAGGTGCTGGTCGTGGTGCCCACGCGCGAGCTGTGCATCCAGGTCGCGAACGACCTGAAGGGCGCCGGGAAGCACCTCGGCATCCGCACGCTGGCCATTTACGGCGGGCGGCCGTACGAGCCGCAGATCGAGGCGCTGCGCAAGGGCGTCGACGTCGTCATCGGCACGCCGGGCCGGCTCCTCGACCTCGCCGAGCAGCAGCACCTGGTGCTCGGCAAGATCCGCGGCCTCGTCCTGGACGAGGCCGACGAGATGCTGGACCTCGGCTTCCTGCCGGACATCGAGCGGATCCTCCGGATGGTGCCGGACGAGCGGCAGACGATGCTGTTCTCCGCCACGATGCCGGGCCCGATCATCACGCTCGCGCGGACGTTCCTGAACCAGCCCACGCACATCCGGGCCGAGGAGAACGACGCGGGCGCGATCCACGAGCGCACGGCGCAGTTCGTCTACCGGGCGCACTCGATGGACAAGACGGAGTTGATCGCGCGGGCGCTGCAGGCCGAGGGCCGCGGGCTCACGATGATCTTCAGCCGCACCAAGCGCACCGCCCAGAAGATCGCCGACGACCTGGTGGAACGCGGTTTCGCGGCCGCCGCGGTGCACGGCGACCTCGGACAGGGCGCGCGCGAGCAGGCGCTGCGCGCGTTCCGCTCGGGCAAGGTCGACGTACTGGTGGCGACCGACGTCGCGGCGCGCGGCATCGACATCGACGACGTCACGCACGTGATCAACTACCAGTGCCCGGAGGACGAGAAGACCTACGTGCACCGCATCGGCCGCACCGGCCGCGCGGGCCGCACCGGCGTCGCGATCACTCTGGTCGACTGGGACGAGGAAGCGCGCTGGAAGCTGATTTCCGACACGCTGAACCTCGACCTGGCGGAGCCGGTGGAGACGTACTCGTCGTCGCCGCACCTGTTCAGCGACCTGGGCATTCCGGAGGGCACGAAGGGCCGCCTGCCGCTGTCGAAGCGCACGCGAGCCGGCCTGTCCGCCGAGAAGGAAGAGGACCTGGGCGGCAAACGCCGAGGCCGTCGCGGCTCTGCTGCTTCCGGGCCGTCGGCTTCGGACGAGGAAGCCCCGCGCAAGCGGAACCGCGCCCCGCGCAAGCGCACCCGCGGCGGTGCCCGCTCGGCCGCCGCAGTCGAAGCCGCGGACGCCGCCGCTGCCTCGTCCGCTTCGGACCAGCAAGAGGACCGCCCCCGCACGCGCCGCCGCACCCGCTCGGGAGCCGACGCGACGGGCCCGGCGACCTCCGCGGGCAACGCCACTCCCGCGACGACGTCCGACTCCGGAGAGACCGGAGACCGCCCGGCACGCCGCCGCCGTCGCCGCCGTCCCTCCGCATCTGATACACCTGCGTCGGCAGACTGAGCGACACACCGGGAGTCAGTTACGTGAACGACCACGGGAACGGCACCGACGAAACGCCCCCCGAACCCGGATCGAACGTAGCGGGCACTCCCGACGAACGCCCCCGGCCGGATATTCCGGCTGGGGCACCGACCTCGGGCGAGCCGGCTTCCGCTGACCGGGACAGGGCTTTGCCGTCTTCGGATGTCGAGCCGACCTCCGGTGGTTCAGTGGCTTTCAGTGGTTCTGCGGCTTCCGGTGGAGCGGATGGGCCTGCTGCGGGTGCTTCCGCGGCAGGCTCGGACTCCGTTGGAAGCACTCCCGCCGCGTCGGCGATCCCGGGTCGGCATACTGCTGAACCGCACAAAACCTCTGCTGACGCCTCCGCGGCTTCCTCTGGCTCTGCCGGAAGTTCAGCTGCAAGTCCGCAGAGCGCTGGGCCCGGCATGCCACCTGCCGACTCTCCTGCTTCCGCCCTGGGCGCTGCCGAAAGCACGTCGGCGATCCCGGGTCACCATGCCGCCGGGACGCACGGACGCTCCGCAGACCCCGCCCCCGGCTCGGCCGGAAAATCGGCCGATACTGGCCCGCAGCCCGCCAGGCCGCGCACGCCAACTGGCGAGTCTTCCGTGCCCACCCCAGGCTCCGCTGGAAGCACGTCGGCAAACCCAGGCGCGCTGACCGCCGAATCCGGCGATGCAGGCAGTTCGTCCGCGCCGACCGCTTCCGATCCGATCGCGCCAACCGGCACGACTTCTGCCGATTCTTCCGGTCTTCCCGCGACAGCCGCCGAAAGGTCCGAGGGACCAGGCGTTCCCGCCACCGGTTCCGTCGCGGCGGGCAGCAGTTCCGCGATCCCACCGGTCACCCCCGAAGAACAAACCGGCCCGATCGCGCGCGTCACCGACGAACCCGCCGGGGTCAGCAGTGCCGTGGCCTACGGGTCCGAAACCCTCCTCCCCCGCACCGCCTCCGCGGCGAATCCCGTTGCGCCGCCAGGAAAAGCCCGTCGCTCGCCGTGGAACCGGGGGCGGGACCGGGTGATCGCGGGGGCGATCGTCGTGGTGGTCGCGGTGGTCGCCGCGATCGTCGCCGCCACCAGCGACAACCTGCACACCAGCCGCGCACTGGCCGACCCGCCGCACGCGCTCCCCGCGCCGCCGACCTCCGTTCCCGGGTCGATGACACAGCTGTGGCAGGCCCCGAGCGCCGCGACGCCGATCCCGATCGGACAGTCCGACACCGTCACCACCGCCGACGGCAGCGAGGTCGCCGGTCGCGATCCGCTCACCGGGCAGATCCGCTGGCACTACACCCGCGAAAACCTGCAACTGTGCACAGTGGACGCCGCGTGGGGCCGGGTGAACGCGGTGTACCACAAGAGCATGGGCTGCAGCGAGGTCACGCAGCTCGACCCGGCCACGGGCCGCATCACCGCCCAGCGCAACGGCGACGCCGAACTCGGCACCCGCCTGGTCAGCGACGGCAGTCACGTCACGACCACCGGCAAACATCTCCTCGACACGTGGCGCGACGATCTCGTGAAGAGCATGGAGTACGGCAAAGTCCCGTTCCTGCAAAACGCGAACAAACAACCGCGCCCCAACTGCACTTACGGAACCGTAGCAGCCGCCGCCGACAAAATCGGCGTGATCGAACGCTGCCCCGGCGACCGCACGGACCGCTTGACCGTCTACAAAGCGACCGCCGAACACGAGGACGAGCCGAAGGTCACCTACACCGCCCTGCTGGCCGGCAAGCGGGCCCGGGTCGTCGCGATGTCGGGCGACCTGACCGGGGTGCTGCTGCCGGATCAGAAGCTGTACGTCGTCTACGGCGCGGACGGTTCGCAAAAAGCGGCCTACCCCATGGATCTCCCCGCCGCGGACACCGCGAACGACCCAGTCGGCGGCACCGAAGCGACGACCCGCACCGCCGCCGGGATGTACTGGTTCACCGGCTCGAAAACCGTTGCGCTGTCCCGAGACGACCTGTCCCCACGCTGGACCCTGGACGGCACGCTCGGCCCCGGAATCACCTTCGCGACCCAGCTGGTAGTCCCCATCCGCGGCGGCCTGGCCGTACTGAACGAAACGAACGGCGCGACGCTGCGCACAGTCGGCATCGACCGAGGTGCCTATGCGGGCCCGGTCCGCCTCACCGCGCTGGGCCCAGTCCTGCTGGAACAACGCGGCCAGAACGTCGCCGCCCTGCGCTGATCCTGGTCAGAACCACCACAACAGACTGAACGCCACCCCCGCGACGACCAGCACGCCAACCCCCGCCGCCACCGCCGCCTTTCCAGCGCGACGGTCGGCAATCCGTTGCAGCGCAAGCATAATCACCGCCGCGACCGGATGCCCGACTAGCTTGAGCACGCCAGGCCCTGGTGCGCCGTTCACGAGACACAACACGCCCACGATCAGCACCCCTACGGCAAGGACGGCCATCCCCGCAGCGACCGAGCCGGTGAACCCATGCCACCACCTTCCCCGGGGCTTGCGCCCCGCGGATGACTCATGACGTTCGGGGGTTGCCTTGGCTGCCGCTTCGTCGCCTGCGGTCGCGTTGTCGCGGGTGGGGGTTTCATGGATAACCGCAGTTGCGCCGTTGGTTTCCGCACCGTTGGGCGATGCCGTGTCATGCATAACCACAGTCTCACGATCAGTTCCCGCGCCGTTGGCCGACGCCGAGCCATGGATAACCGCAGCATCGGATGCCGAGACAGACCGAGCCTCTCCCGCATTGCTCACGGTACGACCGTTTGCCCCTGAGTCATGGATAACTGCGGCCGTGCGCCTCGTTGCCGCGCGGTCATTCGCGGCTTCCCGAAGCGAGGCATCACGACCAATAGCCGCGCGATCCTCCACATCACCGGTCGCGCCTGCCAAGTCAGCGACACCCGACGTGCCGTCGACAGCCGCGTAATCCTCCGCCGCACCGTTCGACTCGCCGCTGTTCACTGCAGCACTGCCGTTTCTGCCCGCGTCACCATCGCGGGCCCCACCCACAGAACGTCCATCCCCGACCCGGCTACTCCTCACCGCGGCAATGTCCTTCCCCACGGCACCGCGGACACTCCGCTCCTGAGCCACCGTCCCGCGCGCGCCGCGTTCCTCGGCCGCTGCGTCATGATCTTCAACCACAGCACCACGAACCGATCCATCACCCACAGCACTCCGGCCCGCCGCAGACCCCCGCGCACTGGCAACCCCGCCACGGGCCGTTTCCTCAATGTCCGGTGACGCCACGATCCTCGGGTCCAATCCACATCTCGGGAAACCCCTACGGCGCAAGCAAATCCCACGGTTGCGCGGCAGGGGCGGTCTGCTGTCCCGCCACGCAGCTCGGGCGGAAGTCGCACCATGCGCAGCGGCGGTCGGGGCGGGCGGGGAACAACACGTCTCCGTCGCCGCCTGCGTCCAGGGTATCTGCTGCCACCCGCAAATCCCCGGCGGTCTCCTCGGCGCGTTCCAGGTGCCGCTTCAAGGTTTCCGGCGTGTGGTCCGCGGCGGCGATCGTGCCGGACGGCAAATGGTGCAACTCGACCTTCGTGCACGGCATGCGCAAAGTGCGCGACGCGGCGACGGCGTACATCGCCAACGCCTGCGAAGCCCGGGCCTCGTGTTCGTCGGGAGCTCGGCGGCCGGTTTTGTAGTCCACGATCACCAGTTCGCCGCCGCGCTGGTCGATCCGGTCGGCGCGGCCTTCGATGATCATCGTCGGGCGGCCGCCGGTGGTGCTGACCGGGGCGGAAACCCAGCGTTCCAATCCCACCGGATCGTCGCTGACGTCGTTGTCCTCCACGTACTCCGCGACCCAGCCCTTCGCGCGCGCACGGTAGCGCGCGGCCTGGTCGTCGTCCGCGAAACCGGCGTCCTTCCAGTGCTCGGCCACCAGCGCGATCGCCCGCTGCGGCGTCCGTTTCGCCACCGGCAGGTCGAAAAGCGCACGCAACGCGTTGTGCACCACCGCGCCCAGCGTGCTGTGCGCCCACGGCCCGGTGCGCTGCGGCGTCGGCCGATCCAGATACGCCAGCCGGTACCGGCGCGGACAATCGTCAAAGGTGCTCAGCCGCGCCGGCGACACCTTGGTGAGCCGCTGCGGTTGCTCGACGCCGAAGTCGAACCCCAGCTGTTCTTTCACGCCGCCCCCTTCCATCGCCGCCCACGCTACGCACCCCCACCGACACTTTCCGGCGCGGGCCGCCGGGCTAGCCGCCCGCGATGAAGCCCTGCACCGAATTCGCGACCAGCTCGACGGCGATCGCGGCGAGCAGCAGACCGGCGATCTTCGCCAGCAGCGTGATGCCGCTTTCCTTGATCAGCCGGATGACCACGCCGGAGAAGCGCATGCACGTGTACAGCACGAAATGCACGGTCACGATCGCGAGCGCCAGCGCGATGTAGGCGCCGAGATGCCCGTCGGCCTGCCGGACGAACACGATGGTCGCCGCGATCGCACCGGGACCGGCCAGCAGGGGCGTGCCGAGCGGGACGAGAGCGACGTTGACGTCCTCGGCCGCCTCGGGCTCATTGCTGCCCGCGTTGCTGGTGAGCAGTTGCAGCGCGATCAGCAACAGCAGCAGACCGCCCGCGCCTTGCAACGCCGGGATGCCGATGCCCAGATACGCCAGGATCGCCTGCCCGGCCACCGCGAACAGCGAGATGACCAGCAGCGACACCAGCACCGCCTGCCGGGCCGCTTTCACGCGCGTGGCCATCGGCTTGCGGCCGACCAGGCTCAGGAACACCGGCACCGTGCCCGGCGGGTCCATGATCACGACGAGGGTGATCGTCGCGCTCATGAAGAGCTTCGCGTCGAAGAAATCCGAGACGGCCATCTCAGCCCTTCACCACTTGGAAGCCGGTCGCCCGCCCCACCAATTCCTCCAGCTGGTCCGGTTCGGTCGTCTCCTGACCGAGCCCGATCGTCTTGTTCGTGCCGTGGTAGTCGCTCGACCCGGTGCGGACCAGGCCCAGCTCGTCGGCCAGCTCGCGGGTGCGCGCCCGGGTGGCCGGATCGTGGTTGGGATGGTCGACCTCGACGCCGGTCAGCCCGCGGGCGGCCAGGTCGCGCAGGGTGTCCTCGCTGATCGTCGCGCCGCGGCTGAACGCGAACGGATGCGCCATCACGGTGACCCCGCCGGCCGCGGTGACCATGTCGATCGCTTCCTCGACCGGCGTGTCGCGGCGCGCGACGTAGTAGCCGCGGCGGCTGTGCAGGTAGTCGCTGAACGCTTCGTCGACGGAGCTGACCAGCCCGGCGCGGACGAGCGCCTGCGCGAGGTGCGGCCGTCCGGCGGGCGAGTCCTCCGGGAGCAGGCCCAGGATCTCGTCCGCGTCGACCGGGAGGCCGTCGGCGGCCATCCGCTCGGCCATCCGCCGCAACCGGGTGCGCCGTTCGACGCGCAGCCGCGTCTGTTCCGCGACGATCGCGGGCGCGGCCGGGTCGAAGAGGTACGCGAGCAGGTGCACGCTGATCTCGTAACCGGTGTCCGGGTCGACCGAGACCGTCGACAGTTCCGCGCCCGGCACCAGCGTCAGCCCGGCGGGCAGGGCCGCGGCGGCCGGTTCCCAGCCCGCGGTGGTGTCGTGGTCGGTGATCGCGACGACGTCGAGACCGGCACGCGCGGCAGCGCCGACGAGCTCAGCAGGGCTGTCGGTACCGTCGGAGGCCGTGGAGTGGGCGTGCAGGTCGATGCGCATCGGACCCATTCTCGACGATGCGCTGCGTCACCTCGGCGCCGGGACCAGTGCCGACGCGCTCCGGCGTCAGCCGACCGGCTTCTTGCCCCGCGCCGCGCGCTGCGCCTTGATCATCGAGAACCGTTCGGCCTGCTTCTGCTTGTCGCCGAACACGAGCTCGGAGATCGTGTCGTAGAACTCCTCGGGCCGCGGCAGGTAGTCGATCCGGTTCAGCGCCTGGATCTGCCCGGCCGATTCGACGACCATCGTGCCGTAGCCCAGCATCCGGCCCCAGGCCGAACGCTGGTAGGTGAGGTCGGTGACCTTGCTGATCGGCATCATCAGCACCTTGGTGGTGAAGACGCCGGTGGTCATCACGAACCGTTTGTCGGTGACGACCAGCCGTTCGACCCACCATTCGATGATCACGTAGGCGAACCGCAGCACCACCGCCAGCGCGACGTACCAGAGGATGTTCTGCACCACCCACATCGAGGGCGGCAGCAGATACGACACCAGCACGCACACGATCAGCAGCGCGGCTGCCTCGAACGTGTCCCAGAGGAGCACCGCCCAATGGCGGCGGATCCGGATGACCCGCCGCTCCGTGTCGAGGAGGTACTCGTCAGGGTCGCGTGGCGCGAACATGGTCCGAGGGTATCCCCTGTCGTCAGTGGAAGACGTTGCTGACGAACGTGATCACCGATTCGGCCGAGCTGCGCAGGAACTCCACAATATTGCTGACAAGTCCCGCGGCATGTCCCGGCTGGGCGATCACGAAGAACAGCACCAACGCGATACCCACGAGTCCCGCAAGCTTCTTCGCGTTCACAGCGATCAATCCCGTCTCTTCCATGACACCCGGAAAACTGACTTTCTACGTTGTACCGCACTGACCACCCACGCGGGAGGAAAGTCCCGCGCATGGGTCAGCCAGCCGCTCGAAGTGTACCGTACGGCTACTCTCCGTGTACAGGTTCCCGAACGCTAGGGGGCGCGGCCGGGGTCGGCTACCGTCGCGGCATGGACGGCCTCGTGCGCTGCGTCGGCGGCATTGTGTTCGACGACCAGGGCAGACTCCTGCTCATCCGGCGCGCGAACGATCCCGGCAAAGGCCAGTGGTCGCTGCCCGGCGGCCGGGTGGAACCGGGCGAAACGGACCACGAGGCCGTGGTCCGGGAGCTTCGCGAGGAGACCGGGCTGGACGTGAGACCGCACACACTGGCCGGTTCGGTCGTGCGCGGCCGGTACGAAATCCACGACTACGAATGCACCTGGACCGGCGGAATCCTCACCGCGGGCGACGACGCCTCCGACGCACGGTGGGTCAACTCGGCCGAACTGGTCAATTTAGACGAAGCGGGCCACCTGGTGGACCAGCTCCTGGTGACTCTGCGTGACTGGAATGAGTTGCCCGCCGCGTAACCCGGAGCGGTTATTTCCGCATTGCCGCATACCGTGTCCGGGATTCGGAACGGATTGCGGAGTTGTCGGAAAGTTTCCCCGTCGTTCAGCTATCCGCGATGAGCACGGAAAATGCGCGGAACGCGTATTCGATATCGCGGAACGCGCATCGGTCCGGCCGTCTCGGCGCGGGCGGGCCGATGTGACTGATGGGGTGAATGTGACACAGGTTACTCAGGGCGCCGACGAGCGCAGGGCGCGGCCGAGCCGGGGATCACCGGCCCGGCCACGCCCGGGACAGCTCAGGGCAGCCAGGTCATCCGCTGCCCGTGCGGCGCCGTCCGGGCCAGCGCGCGGGCCTCGGGTTTCCCGTCTATCCAGCTCGTCAGGCCCAGCACCGCCATCGCGGGCTCGTCCGGAGCCGAGCCGTCCGAGGACAGGTCGTCCCGGCCGGGCAGCACGATCTCCAGCGCGCCCCGGTAGAACTCCTGGCTCACCCACCACACCGGCCGGGCCGAGGACAGCCGCGCCAGCTCGGCCACGAAATCCGCCCGCCGGTCCCCGAGATACGCCAGCGCGTGGCTCGTCAGCACCACCAACGGCAGTTCCGACGGCAACTGCGACGCCGCCGAGGCCAGGTCGTCCACCGCGTCCCCGGTGATCAGCTCCGGCACGTGCTTCCGCTGTTCCGCGGCAGCGGTGCGCAGCAGCCGGATCCGGTCGACCTGGTCGGCCCAGACGCACGCCTCCAGCCACGCCAGCTCGTCCTCGTCCGAGAGGTCCACCGGCGCCCGGTCCAGTCCCGCTCGGGCCGCCACCGCGACCTTCTTCGGCAGCTTCGGCAACCGAGCGCCCGACGCGACGTCGATCGAGCAGTGCAGCCCGACCGCCGCCTTCGCCGGACCGGCCGTGAGCTGCTCCCCGCCGTCGCACTGGTAGCGGTAGCCGAACCGGTCGAGCCCCAGCAGCAATCCCGCGCTGCAGCCGACCTCGAGCAGCGCGATCTTGCCGCCCGCTTCCTTCGCCGCCGCCGCGACCGCCGGGTACAGCAGCGCGGCGCGGCGCACCTCGTTCGTCTGCGTGTAGCGGGTCGAGATGAGCTCGCGGGCCTGGTCCGCGCGCTCCAGCAGGAACGAGCGGAACAACGGCCAGGTCTCGCTGTCGACGCCGTCGAACCCGCCGACCGACGGGTAGTACCGCGACAGCGGGTGGATCGGATCCGCCTGCACCAGCCGGTGCGCGGCGGCGAACAGCAACGTCCCGCGCGCTTCGCCGCCGCGAGCGTCGGCCAGCAGCGCGGCGACGTCGTCGTCCTCGGCCGCGTGCGTCGCGAGGTGGTCATACAGCGGCGAAACCCCGCGCGCCTCCACCTCGGCGAACCTGCGCAACGTCTGCTTGATCTTCTCCAGGGCGATGGCCACCCGTGCTCCTCTTCGCGGCGGATCGATCACTCGTGCGGCGTCGGGCGGCCGGGCTGCTCCCCGCCGCGGGTGTCTCCGTAGGACCGCTTCGGCACCATCACTTTGCGCCGGAACACGCACACGATGGTGCCGTCCTGTTTGTAGCCTCGCGTCTCGACGTACACGACTCCCCGGTCGTCCTTGGACTTCGACGGGGTCTTGTCGAGCACCTCGGTCTCGCCGTAGATCGTATCGCCGTGGAAGGTCGGCTTCACGTGCTTGAGCGATTCGACCTCGAGGTTCGCGATGGCCTTCCCGGACACGTCGGGCACCGACATGCCGAGCAGCAGCGAGTAGATGTAGTTGCCGACCACGACGTTCTTGCCGAAATCCGTCGTCTCGCCCGCGTAGTGCGCGTCGAGGTGCAGCGGATGGTGGTTCATCGTGAGCAGGCAGAACAGATGGTCGTCGTATTCGGTGACGGTCTTGCCGGGCCAGTGCTTGTAGACCGCGCCGACCTCGAACTCCTCGTAATACCGGCCGAATTGCACGCTTGCGCCTCCTGTCCGGGTAACACCTGCCGAACCAGGTGCGACACGTATTCGTGGTGAGGAGTACCCTCAACCATCGGTGATCGCGCGTCAACGCGACCCCTGCCACTTCGCACGCCCTCGCGTGCGCCGGCCGAAAGGAGGTGAGGGACCGCTCATGAGCAGTGGTGATAGTCCGCTCCCTAGTAGTACGTGCGTTCCCGCCTCGCCGGCCGGCCTTTTCCGCTCCTGGTAGGCCCGCGTCCGGGAACTCACGGTGCCGCCGGACGGACGCCGCAGTCCGCCTGGCCGTCGTCTTCGTGCTTCACGACGCCCGCCCAGGAGAACCCATGCCTGCCATTCCCTCGCTAGGCGGCCTTCGCGGCCGCGGCAACAACCGGGCCAAGGCCAATCTCGACCGGCCGATCCCGGTGCCGCTGTCCGCTTATGTCGTCGACTGCGCGGTGTATGTCGACGGCAAGCGGCTTCCCGGACGCTGGACGCACGCCGAGGCGATCCGCGAGGTGCGCAAGCGGCACGCGGGTTTCGTCTGGATCGGCTTGCACGAGCCCGATTCCGACCAGATCCAGGGCATCGCGGACACCTTCGGCCTGCACGAACTGGCGGTCGAGGACGCGCTGGAAGCGCACCAGCGGCCGAAGCTGGAGCGCTACGACGACACGCTGTTCCTGGTGCTGAAGACAGTCCGGTACGTCGAGCACCAGTCGCCGACCACGGCGAACGAGATCGTGGAAACCGGCGAGCTGATGGTGTTCCTCGGCCGCGATTTCGTGATCACCGTCCGGCACGGCAACCACTCCGGACTCGCCCGGCTGCGCCGCGACCTCGACGAGGACCCGGAGCGGCTCGCCCTCGGCGCGGCGGCGGTCGTGCACGCGATCGCCGACCACGTGGTCGACCACTACCTGGAGGTCACCAGCCGGATCGAGGCGGACATCGACGAGATCGAGGCGCAGGTCTTCGCGCCGCGGTCGTCGGTGAGCGCCGAGCAGATCTACCTGATGAAGCGGGAAGTGCTCGAACTGCGGCGCGCGGTGGTCCCGCTCGCCACGCCGGTGTCGCGGCTCGCCGAGGGCTACACGCGGCTGGTGCCGGACGAGGTCCGCTCGTATTTCCGCGACGTCGCCGACCACCTCGCCACCGTCTCCGAACGCGTGGCGGCGTTCGACGAACTGCTCAGCACCCTGGTCGACGCGACGGTCGCGAAGATCTCGCTGCAGCAGAACACCGACATGCGCAAGATCACCGCGTGGGCGGCGATCATCACGGTGCCCACGATGATCGCGGGCATCTACGGCATGAACTTCGACTACATGCCCGAACTGCACTGGCAGTTCGGCTATCCGATCGTGGTCACGGTCATTCTCGCGATCTGTCTGCTGCTGTACCGAATATTCCGGAAGAACGGCTGGCTGTAGCCGCCCTCGCGGTCCCCCTTTTCTTCCCCCGGTCGCAGGAGGTTTGTCTCGTCATGTCCCGGTTGCTGTCCAACCTCAAGTTCTGGGCCCTGGCCCTCTGCCTCGTCTGGATCGTCGGCATCGTCGCGATGATCGCGCTCAACCCCGGGTTCGCGCACGGCATGAAGTGACGCCGCGTGCGCCGTAACCTGGGCGCATGCCGAAAGCGCTGGTGGTGGCCGACGAGGCCGACGAGCGGCTGTGGACCCCGGCGGTCCGCTCGCTGCGGGTCGACCTCGTCGTCGCCGCCGGCGATCTGCCGTTCGCGTATCTCGAGCACCTCGCCGGCATGCTCGACGTGCCGTGCGTGTTCGTCCCGGGCAACCACGACCCGGACCTGAGCGGCTTCACCCGTTACGGCGGACTGTCCATGAAGGACGGTTTCCCGACCGAATGGCCCGGCCCGGCCGGCGGGATCAACGCCGACGGCCGGATCGTCGACGTCGCCGGGCTGCGGATCGCCGGGCTCGGCGGTTCGATCCGCTACCGCGACGGCCCGAATCAGTGGACGCAGCGGCAGCAGGCGCGCCGCGCCCGGCGGCTGGAGCGGCGGTTCCGGTGGCGGAAATGGCGCGACGGCAACGGAATCGACATCCTGCTGACGCATTCGCCGCCGCGGCATCTCGGCGACCGCGAAGACCCGCCGCACCAAGGTTTCACCTGTCTGCACCGCACCATCGACACCCTGCGGCCGCGTTGGCTGCTGCACGGACACATCCACCCGCACGGCGAACCGGTGCCCGACCGCGTGGCCGGCCCCACCCGGATCCGCAACGTGGTGGGCTATCAGGTGATGGAGTTCCCGCGATGACCCGACCGACCGGTTTCCCGCGCGCCGACGCCGAAAACGACTTCCTGCGAGCCCGCCGCCGCCAGGTGCTCTCGCGGCTTTCCACGTGGCTGCGCCGGGAACCCGATGACGTCAACATCATGCTGCCGTTCCACGAGGTGGTGCAGGCGCTCGGTTACGTCAGCGAGGCGCGGATCGGGACGCGAGTGATCACTTTGGACTCGATCGTCGGCACCGTGGACCGGAGCCGCGATTTCGACCGCCGCTTCCGCCCGACCTCCGCTCGCGTCCGGCAACGCTGGGAACGCCTCGCGCTGGCCGCCCGCCGCGGTGAAGCGATCCCGCCGATCGAGGTGTACCGGATCGGCGAATTGCACTTCATCATCGACGGCCACCACCGAGTTTCGGTCGCGCTGGCGCAGGGACTGTCCACAATAGAAGCTTCGGTGACGGTCGTGCGCACCAAGCTGAACCCGAGCGGCATCCGGTATCGCGGCGACCTGATCGTGAAGGACTACCGGCGGCTGTTCCTGGAACGAGTCCCGCTGTCCGGGCACGCTCGTGCGTCGGTGCTGGTGACGGATCCGTGGAACTACGCCCAGCTCGGCGAGCACGTCGAAGCGTGGGGTTTCCGGCTCATGCAGGACGAGGGCCGCTTCACCGACCGCGCGACTATTGCGCAGCGCTGGTTCGACGAGGAATTCACGCCGGTGGTGGCGATGCTCCGGCAAGCGGATCTGATCGGCGACCGCACCGAGGCCGAGGCGTACCTGTGGGTCGCGTGCGAGCGGTACCGGCTGATCCGGACGCATCGCTGGGACGAGGAGGTCATCGAAGCGCTGCGTTCCCAGCAGTGACTTGTCAGGCCGGTCCTGACGTGTCAGGCTAGTCCTGACACTGGGAGGTCATGATGACTTCGTACTGCTCGTTCTGCCTCAAACCGGCCGACGAGGTGGCCAAACTGATCGCCGGCTCGGGGGTCTACATCTGCGACGGCTGCGTCGGACTGTGCGAACAGATCCTGGCCGGGGAACACGAGCCGGGGACGCCCGAGGTGACGCTGTGGGAGCGGAAATCGGACGAGGAAATCCTGGAGAGCATCCCGCGGATGGCGAAGGTCAGCGCGCAGACGGACGCGCGGATCCAGGAGCAGGTGGACCTGCTGCGAGCGCGCGGCGTGGCGTGGGCGCGGATCGGCGAAGCGCTCGGCGTGACGCGGCAATCGGCCTGGGAGCGGTTTTCCGCCGAGCGGAAATAAGAAGGACCCCCTCCCGTTTGGTGGCGGGAGAGGGCCGATCGAGCACAGTGGTCTGGTGGTCGCTCAGTCGCTCGGGATGATGGCCCAGAGGATCAGGTACGCGACGAACTGCGGCCCCGGCAGCAGGCAGGACAGGAGCGCGAGCACCCGGACCTTGCCCGGCGTGGTCCCGAAACGACGGGCGAGCCCGGCGCAGACTCCGCCGATCATGCGCCCCTCCCGCGGCCGGCTCAGCCGGTGAGTGACAGGTGCGGTCATCGTGTTCCCCTCCCGTTTGGGTTCGTGCCTCCATGTCACCACGTCCGGCGGCCGGGCACATCGCTCCTCGGGATGGTCCGGACCCCTAAGGGGTTGGGGTCCGGCATTGGGGAGGAATCGGGGTCGGGGCGGGAACTCGCAGGTCAGAGTCCGGCCGCTAGCCATTCCTCGCTGACGCAGCCCTCCTCGTAAGCCCACGAACCGTCTGCCCGGCCCGCGTCGAGCGCGCGCTTGGCCTCGGCGAGGTTCGCGACTGGCGGGACCGTGAACCCCACCATGCCGAACTGGCCGAGCTGTTCGCCCTCGAAGCCGAACGGGGCGAAATGGTCGATCACCCGGCCAAGGTCGCCGCCGAACGGGCCCTGCGCCCAGACGATCATCCGGATGGTGCAGTTCCCGGACGATTCCACCCGTTCGACCGGCCGGAGCACTCCCTCCTCGTCCCGCTCTACGCGGAAGACGTCGCCTTCGGCCGCGTTCCGGACGAACCACGGAACGTTGGCCAGCCGTACGTGGTCCGGCCGGTCGAGCGGGACCGCCCACAGCCCTTCGCGGCTCACCGGCGGCCAATCGTCGTCCTCGGCAGGGAGGTCGAATACGACCTTGACGTGGGTCGGCCGATCGAGGTCGCTGGGTTGTTCGCGCACCGCCATAGCTTGCCAGCGCCTTCGTGCGGCGTAACGCGGTCCGGCTTTCGGACGCCCCGCTTCCCGTTCGAACCTCTTCGACCAGCGGTGATGACTCAGCGAAGTGTGGGATTTCCCGACGAGGGCTGGATTTTTCGCCACCCACGGTGATACTGCACCCCGTGCGTAACCCACTCGGAGTCCTCGCCGTCGGCTTTTCGGTGCTTCTCGCCGCGACAGCCGGTTGTTCCGCGGAGTCTGCCCCGACTGAGCAGGCGCAGTCCACGCCGGTGCCCTTGACCGCGATCTCGGCGCTCGGGGACTTCGCCACGCTCGACTACTGCAGCCTTCTCGACCCGAAGCGGCTCAAGAACTCCACCGCCGACACGCCTGATTCCTCGTTCACCG
The DNA here is from genome assembly GCF_002796545.1 of Amycolatopsis sp. AA4. GTDB lineage: Bacteria > Actinomycetota > Actinomycetes > Mycobacteriales > Pseudonocardiaceae > Amycolatopsis. The sequence goes on along the minus strand of NZ_CP024894.1, from coordinate 768,597 downwards.
CCTGCCAAGCGGACTTCGTGCAGGCCGGACACCCCCGGACGGTCACGATCGGGCCGCTCGCGGCTGAGCGCGATCCCAACGTGCAGGCTTACGCGTACCCGGGCAAGGTGCCGGACGGGGTTTCCGTTCAGCAGGCCGGTTTCGTGCCCGAGCGGACGTGCGGGCGGGCCATCACGTTCGCCGACGGGGTCCGGCTGGCCGTTTCCATCACCGACGGGGACGACCGCGGCAGTGCGGAGGATCGGTGCGCCGCGGCGGACGACGTGGTCGGCGGCGTGCTCGACGCGGTGACCGGCAATCGGGTGCGGCATCCGCAACTGCCCGACCGGTCGTGGGGGCGGGTGGATTCCTGCGCGATTCTCAGCGGATCGGGCGCGCAGGGCGGCGACGCGACGGCCGGACTCGCCGGGCATTCGTGCATTCTCGACAAGGTCAGCCTGGAGTTCGCGGTGGTGCGGCAGGCACCGGCCGGACCGGCGGAAACGCTCGGCAACCGGACCGCTCGGGTCGCCGCCGACGGGGCGTTCTGCCGGGTCCGGACGGTGCAGCCCTCCCCCGCCACGCCGGGGCGAGCGGAGCAGGCGACGGTGAGCGTGGTCGACACCAGCGGTGCGGGCGGCGAGGCGGCTTGCCCGGCCGCCCGCACCGCTGCGGCGACGGTCTTCTCACGGATCCCCTGAACGTCCGTGAAGGGCTCCTTGAGGGAATCTGATTCCCTCAAGGAGCCCTTCACGGACCATCAGCTCAGTCGGAGTAGGTGACGTTCCGCCCGTCGGACGGGTCGAAGAGCTTCACCTTGTCCGCGTCGAACCAGAGCTGCACGTCCTGGTTCTCCGCGGCCGCCGATTCGGCCGACAGCCGGGCCACGATCAGCGATTCCGCGCCGGGGACGTCGGCCGAACCGCTGTCCGCGGCCAGTTCCGCCAGTTCGGCCGAGGTGGCCGCCTCGCCGTCCACGGTGAAGTGCGCGAACTTCTCCGAACCCATCGACTCCAGCACGTCGACGTGCGCGGTGAACGTCGCGCCCTCGCGGCCCGATTCGACCAGGGCGGCGTCCTCGAAGTGCTCCGGGCGGATGCCCATGATCACCTCGCGCGGGGCGTTCGCCGCTTCGGCCAGCCTGCGGATCCGGTCGGTCAGCGGGGTCGTGCCGAGCGAACTGCGCAGCTGCCCGTCTTCGAGCGTGGCCGGGACGAAGTTCATCGACGGCGAGCCGATGAACCCGGCCACGAACAGGTTCGCCGGGTTGTCGTAGAGGAACTGCGGCGAACCGATCTGCTGCACGTACCCGGCCCGCAGCACCACGACCCGGTCGCCGAGGGTCATCGCCTCGGTCTGGTCGTGCGTGACGTACAGCGTGGTCGTGCCGAGCTGCTTCTGGATCTTCGACACCGACGTCCGCATCTGGCCGCGCAGTTTGGCGTCCAGGTTGGACAGCGGCTCGTCCATCAGGAACGCCTTGGGGTTGCGGACGATCGCGCGACCCATCGCCACCCGCTGCCGCTGCCCGCCGGACAGGTTGGCCGGTTTGCGGTCGAGATGCTGGGTCAGGTCGAGGATCTGCGCCGCTTCCTCCACTTTGGACCGGACGATCTTGTCGTCCACTTTGGCCAGCCGCAGCGGGAACGCCATGTTCTCGCGCACGCTCATGTGCGGGTACAGCGCGTACGACTGGAACACCATCGCGATGTCCCGGTCCTTCGGCGCCTTCTCGTTGACCCGCTTGCCGTCGATGCGCAGTTCGCCCGAGGAGATGTCCTCCAGCCCGGCGACCATGTTGAGCGTGGTCGACTTCCCGCAGCCGGAAGGGCCGACCAGGATGATGAACTCCCCGTCGGCGATCGTGATGTCCACTTCGGACACCGCGAGCGCGCCGTCGGGATAGCGCTTGGAAACCTTGTCGAGAACGATTTCAGCCATGGGTCAGCCCTTCACCGCACCGGACGTCAGCCCCGCCACGATGCGACGCTGGAAGAACAACACGAACAGGATGATCGGCACTGTGATCACGACCGCGGCCGCGCACACCTGGCCGGTCGGGTCCTCGAACTGCGAGGACCCGGTGAAGAACGACAACGCGGCCGGCACCGTGCGCGACGACTCGGTGGACGTCAGCGAGATGGCGAACAGGAAGTCGTTCCAGCAGAGGATGAACACGAGGATCGCCGTGGTGAACACGCCCGGCGCGGCCAGCGGCGCGATCACCTTCCGGAACGCCTGGGCCGGCGTCGCGCCGTCCATTTTCGCCGCCTTTTCCAGTTCCCACGGGATTTCCCGGAAGAACGCGGACAGCGTGTAGATCGACAGCGGCAGCGCGAACGTGATGTAGGGCAGGATCAGCCCCGGCCAGGTGTCGAAAAGGCCGAGCCCGCGTTCGATGTTGAACAGCGGCGTGACGAGCGAGACCTGCGGGAACATCGCGATCAGCAGGGAAAGCCCCACCAGCACCTGCTTGCCGGGGAAATCCAGCCGGGCGATCGCGTACGCGGCCATCGTGCCCAGCACCACCGCGATGAGCGTGGAGATCACCGCGATGCCGATCGAGTTCACCAGCGCGTGCAGGAACTCGGTGGTCTGGAAAATGTCCGCGTAGTTCTTGAGCGTCCATTCGGTCGGGATGAAATTGCCGTCGGTGAGCGTCGCTTTCGTCTTGAACGACAGCGAAAGCACCCACAGCACCGGGACGATCGCGAACACCAGCACCAGGATGTCGAGCAGGCCCCAGCCGACCTTGCGGCCGGTGGTGGCCGCGCCTCCGATAGCCATCAGCGCTTCCCCCCGTCGTCCGTGCCGGGCGCGGCGGTGCCGAACACCTTGATGAAGAGGAACGCGATGATCGCCACCGTGATGAAGATCAGCACCGCCATCGTGGAGCCGATCCCGAGGTTGAGCCCCTTGACCAGGTTGTCGTAGGTCTGCATGGACACCGACCCGGTGTCCTGCGCGCCGCCGGTGAGCACGTAGATGTTGTCGAAAATGCGGAACGCGTCGAGCGTGCGGAACAGCAGCGCGACGAGGATCGCCGGTTTCATCACCGGCAGCATCACCTTGGTGAACCGCTGCCACGCGGTCGCGCCGTCCATCGCCGCGGCCTTCAGCAGGTCGTCCGGCACCAGCGCCAGCCCGGCCATCAGCAGCAGCGCCATGAACGGCGTCGTCTTCCACACCTCGGCGAGAATGATGATGAACAGCGACGGCCACTGGTCGGTGAGCGGCGCGACCCCTTCGCCCAGCGCGCTCGCCAGGTACCCGGTTTTGGGCGTCCACGCGAAATACCACGAGAACGCGGCCACCACGGTCACGATGCCGTACGGGATCAGCGCGACGGTGCGCACCAATCCGCGGCCGACGAGCGTGCGGTGCATGATCAGCGCGAGGCCCATGCCGAGCACGAATTCGATCGCCACCGACACGACGGTGAGGAACATCGTCGTGCCGAACGCGGTCCACCAGTAGGAGTTCGTGAGCACCGCGGCGTAGTTGTCGAAGCCGATGAACTCGTGCTTCGCCGGGAACCGCAGGTCGTAGCGCTGCAGCGAAAGCCACACCGAGTAGATGATCGGGTATCCGGTCACCGCGATCATCACGACGAACGCGGGCGCGCACAGCCACAGCCCGAGCCGCCGTTCCGCCTTCTTGCCTTCGGAAAGCGCGGGCTTTCCCTTGCGGTGCGCCGCTTCGTGCGTGGTCGCGGCGGGATCCTGGACGGTCACGGGATCACTCCCTTCGACTGGAGCGCGTCATCGAGCTGTTCCCGCATTTTCTGCGCGGTCGTCCGCGGATCGATCGCCGCCGGCGGGGAGAGGATCTTCGACATCACCGTGGACAGGTTCTGGTACACCGGCGTGAGCGGGCGGATCGCGGCCGTTTTCAGCGCGGACAGAATGGCGTCGCGCATCGGGTACTTCTGGGCCATGTTCGGGTTGTCCGCCGACACCGGTTTCGCCGGGTCCACCGGGACGTCGTCGTGGTACACCGACTCGATCGTCGGCGGCACGCCGTCGTTGATCGCCGAGAACTTCTGGTTTTCCTTGCTGCGCAGGCACAACGCCGCTTCATACGCCTCGGGCTTGTGCTGCGAGTAGGCGCTCACCGCCAGGTCGAACCCGCCGATGGTGCTCTTCGACGGAATGCCGGGCTTCGCCTGCGGGTACACCGTCCACTTGAAATGCGACAGGTCCTGCGGCTTTTCCTCGGCGTAGGAGGCGTACACGAACGGCCAGTTCAGCTCGAACGCGGCGTCTCCGCGCTGGAACGTCCGCCGGACGTCGTCCTCCTTCTGGTTCGTCAGCGACGGGTCGGTGATGCCCGACGACGTGATCTTCTTCAGCAGCTCCAGCGCCTGCACCGCGCCCTCGTCCATCACGACGGATTTCCCGTCGTCGGACAGGATGTGCCCGCCGAGCGAGTCGACCAGCGTGTTGAAGATGACGACCAGGCCCTCGTACTGCGCGCCGGTGAACACGATCGAATACGGTTTGCGCTCGCCCTTGAGCCGCTGCGACATCTGCATCATCTCGTCCCACGTCTTCGGCGGGGCCGGGGTGAGCCGGTCGTCGTACCAGAGCAACTGCACGTTGGTGTTCTTCGGCGCGGCGTAGAGCTTTCCTTGATACGTCGCGGTTTCCAGCGGGCCCTTCAGCACGCCCTCGGACGCGGCGGCCTTGTTCTGGCCGGTCCACTCGTCGACCCAGCCCGCCTCGGCGAACTCCGAGACCCAGGTGACGTCGAGGCCGAGCACGTCCATCGACGTGTCGCCGGCGGCGAGCCGGCGAGCCATCTGGATCCGCTGGTCGTCCGAACCGCGCTGCAGCTTGTTGTAGACGATCCGGTACCGCCCGGCGGCGGTCTTGTTGCAGTTGTCGACGACCGTCTGGAAATGGTCCTCCGGGGAGTAGTAGACGTTGATCGTCGTCCCGGACGCCGTTCCGCAGCCGGCCACCAGGCCGCTGCCGACCAGACCCGCCGCGAGCAGCGCCGCCGCGCGGGTAGGTCCCCGTTTCTTTCCGCTGGGCCGTATCTTCCCCATCCAAGCCTCCTCGCCCATGTGCACACGGCGCCTTCCGGCGCCGCCCCCAGAAAGCACGCCGCGGCGAGGCGGACCCGAGCCAGCACCCCGACGTGCCAGTTGCCGGCAGGCCGCGCTGGAGGACACGACCGGCCAACCGGTGTCGGACAACCTATGCCCGGCGATCACCGGCCGCAAGCAGGGTCGGTAACGATTCAGCCAGGTGCGCGCGAACCATCGGGAAGACGGGTGAAATTCTCCCGTGGACGGGTGAGGTCAGGCGGTGGCGGGCGGCGGGCGGAGCGCCAGTTTGGCGAGCAGCTCGCGTCCCTGCTCGGCGCTGCGCGGCTGGCACAGCACGTCGTACCGGCCGGCGACGAGCTGGCTCGCCGACGAGAAATCACGACGGCCGCGCGAGGTCCGGTAGCCGATCGCGGAGAACGCCAGCCCGGACAGGACGCCCAGCACCAGCCCGGTCAGCAACTGCAGCGCGAATCCGCCCTGGTTGACGAACATCCCCAGCAGCAGCCCGGCGAACAGGCCGAACCACGCGCCCGACATCGCGCCCGCGGCCAGCACGCGGCCCCACGACAGCCGTCCGATGACGCGTTCGACCAGCATCAGGTCGACGCCGACGATCGTCACGTCGGTGACCGCGAACTCGCTTTCGGCCAGGAAATCGACGGCCTGCTGCGCCTCGCCGTAGGTCGAGTACGACCCGATCGGCCAGCCGGTGGGCGGCGTCGGGAGCCTCGGCAGCCCGGCCGGGCCCTGACCGCCGCCAAAGGGACTGCTCACCATCATCACCTGCGCTCGTCCGGTCGGAGGATTCCATCTTGTCAAGAACCGGCGAAGCGCGCGAACTCCGGCGAAGCGGGGTCAGGCTTTGTACTCCCGCAGCAGGCCGCGGCTGATGATGGTTTTCTGGATTTCGCTGGTGCCCTCGCCGATCAGCAGGAACGGGGCCTCGCGCATGAGCCGCTCGATCTCGTATTCCTTGGAGTAGCCGTAGCCGCCGTGGATCCGGAACGCTTCCTGGGTGACCTCGGCGCAGTACTCGCTGGCGATCAGCTTCGCCATCCCGGCCTCGACGTCGTTGCGCGCGCCGGAATCCTTGAGCCGCGCCGCGTTCACCATCATCAGGTGCGCGGCCTCGACCTTGGTCGCCATTTCCGCGAGCTTGAACGCGATCGCCTGGTGCTGCGCGATCGGCTTGCCGAACGTCGAACGCTGCTGCGCGTACGCGATCGCCAGCTCGAAGGACCGGATCGCGATCCCGCACGCCCGCGCGGCCACGTTCACCCGGCCGACTTCGACGCCGTCCATCATGTACGAGAAGCCCTTGCCCGGAGCCTCGCCCAGCACCTTGCCCGCGCCGATCTTGAAGCCGTCGAACACCGCTTCCGTGGTGTCCACGCCCTTGTAGCCCATTTTGTCGATCTTGCCCGGGATCGTCAGCCCCGGAAGCACCTCGCCGAACCCGGACGGCTTCTCCACCAGGAACGTCGTCAGGTTCTGGTGCGCCTTCTCCGCGCCCTCGTCCGTCTTCACCAGCAGCGCGATCAGGTTCGAGGAACCGCCGTTGGTCAGCCACATCTTCGCGCCGTCGATCACGTAGTCGTCGCCGTCGCGGCGGGCGCGGGTCTTGATCGCGGCGACGTCCGAACCGAGGTCGGGCTCGGACATCGAGAAGCTGCCGCGGACCTCGCCGGTCGCCATCCGGGGCAGGAAATGCTGCTTCTGCTCCGCCGTGCCGTGACGGGTGATCATGTGCGCCACGATGAAGTGCGTGTTGATCACGCCGGACACGCTCATCCAGCCGCGCGCGATCTCCTCGACCACCAGCGCGTAGGTGAGCAGCGATTCGCCGAGACCGCCGTACTCCTCCGGGATGGTGAGTCCGAACAGGCCCATTTCCTTCATGCCCTCGACGATCTCCGCCGGGTACTCGTCGGCGTGCTCCAGCGCCTGCGCGTGCGGGATGATCTCCTTGTCCACGAACGACCGCACCGTGGACAGAATCTCCTGCTGCACGTCAGTCAGGCCGGCGGTCCGGGCAAGACGGGCCATCACTGGGCTCCCTTCGGCGGCGACGCCGGCTCCCGGCGCTGGGTTACCGGGGAGTATGACTGGTTCGCGCCCGAGCGGCTATGAGGGTGCTCACGCCCGGCCCCGGTTTCCCCCGTTAAGGTGCGGATAAGGTGCTGATCCACCCGAAACCGCGAAAAGGATCCCGATGAGCGAGGCCAGCGAGGACCGGGACGAGCCCTCCGGCCGCGACGGCTACCTGCACCCGTCCTACGAGCACCAGCCCTATCCGCCGCGGGGCCCGGCTCCCGGTGCGGGGCTCGCGCTCGGGTCGCTGATCTGCTCGATCGCCGGGTTCGTGCTGTGCGCGCCGATGGCCGTCGCGGGGATCGTGATGGGGCACGTCGCGTTCCACCGGGCCCGGCGCGGCCGCGGCACCGGCGGCGCGCTGGCGCTCGCCGGGTTCGTGATCGGCTACGCCGCGCTGATCGTCTGGAGCATCGTCACCCCGCTGATCGTGCGCGCACTGGTCCAGTCCGGGATTTTCGGCTGATGCCGTCCGGAAACCCGGTAGCGTCGGCCGTCGAACCCGGCACCTCGAGGGAGCCCCGATGACCACTCCGTCCGACCGCGATCCGGCGCCGTACGAACCGCCGCCGACCGCGGACCCCGCTCCGTACGAGCCGCCGGCCGCCGCCGAGCCCGCGTCGTACGAGGCCCCGGCGGACGCTCTCTCGTCCCCCGCGGAGACCGGCCCGCCCGTTCCGCCGCCGGGCTGGACCGCGCCCGATCCCGGCCCGGTCGCGGTGCTTCCCGGCGAGCCGCCGGCTCCCGCCGCACCGCCGCCCGCGACGCCGTATCCCGTTGCGGCGCAACCGGATCCGTTTGCGCCGCCACCCGGGTACCCGGGCTTCCGGGCCCCGCCGCCGTACGGCGCGCCCTACCAGCCGTACCCGAACACCAGCGACAGCGGGCTCGCCACCGGCGCGCTCGTGTGCTCGCTGCTCGGCCTGGCGACCTTCGTGCTCGCGGTCCCCGGCCTCGCGATGGGGCACGTCGCGCTGTCCAAGGCCAGCCGCAACGAAGCAGGCGGGCGCACCATGGCGCTGTCGGCCGTCGTGCTCGGCTACGTGGCGATCGCGCTGTGGGTCGGGTTCTTCGGGACGCTGCTGGTCCTCGGCCTGAACGGCTACCTCGACCGCTGATCCGGCACGTCGCTCGCCTCGCTTTCGGGCGGGGCGACCTGTCCGTTGCCGGCCTTGTCCGGGGACACTTCCGCCGACGTGCGCGGCTCCGGCGGCTTCGCGGCCGGTTTCGCCGCCGGGTCGGTCCGCGCGTCCAGGAACCGCAGCAACTCCACCGGGAACGGCAGCACCAGCGTCGAGTTCTTCTCCGCCGACACCTGCACCACCGTCTCCAGCAGCCGCAACTGCAGCGCCGCCGGGGTGTCCGCCATCGTCGCGGCGGCCTGGGCGAGCTTGTGCGACGCCTGCAGTTCGCCGTCCGCGGAGATCACGCGCGCCCGGCGTTCGCGTTCGGCCTCGGCCTGGCGCGACATCGAGCGTTTCATCGACTCCGGCAGCGCGACGTCCTTGATCTCCACCCGGTCGATGTGGATGCCCCAGTCCAGCGCCGGGCTGTCGATCATCAGCTCGAGGCCCTCGTTGAGCCGTTCGCGGTTCGACAGCAGGTCGTCGAGGTCGCTCTTGCCGATGATGGACCGCAGCGACGTCTGCGCGACCTGGCCGATCGCCGACCGGTAGTCCTGCACGTGGACCGCGGCCAGCACCGGGTCGACCACCTTGAAGTACACGACCGCGTCCACCCGCACGGTGACGTTGTCGCGGGTGATGCCGTCCTGCGCGGGCACCGGCAGTGTCACGACCTGCATGTTCACTTTTTGCATGCGGTCAGCGATGGGCAGCAGCAGCGCGAGCCCCGGATCGCGGACCTGCGCGCGCACCCGGCCGAACCGGAACACCAGCCCGCGTTCGTACTGTTTGACCACGCGCACCGCGGAGGCGAGCCACACCCCGCCCGCGACGACCACCGCGCTGACAATCTCGACGATCATGGCAGCTCCCGGGTTCGCCAAAACCCTGATCCACTCACTGTACGCGCGTACGGCAGCCCCGGAAACGGTTTGCGCGGCCGACCAGGATGGGCGTTGTGACCGTTTTGGAAATCCCGCCCGCCTTCGCCGAACGCGCCCCCAAGGTGCTGGGTCCGGAAGCCGTCCCGTGGCTCGCGTCGCTGCCCTCGCTCGCGCAGCGGTACGCCCGGAAGTGGGAGCTGGAATTCGAGGACACCGCCCGGCACGGCTACGTCGGCGTCGTGCAGCCCGCCCGGCGCGCGGACGGCTCCCGCGTCGTGCTGAAACTCGGCTGGGTGGAAGAGGAATCGCGCGACGAACCGCTCGCACTGTCCACATGGGCCGGTCGAGGATCGGTGCTGCTGCACGAATCCGCACCCGAGGACGGCGCGATGCTGCTGGAGCGGCTCGACGACAGCCGGACGCTGGACGGCGAACCGCTGCTGCCCGCCGTCGAGATCATGAGCGAACTCGCCCGTCGGCTCGCCGTGCCCGCGCCCGCCGGGCTCACCCGCACCCTGTCCGGGGTCGCGGAAGAACTGCTCGAAGAGCTGCCCAAGTCCTGGCACGAGCTGGGCGAACCGCTCCCCCGCCGCGAGCTGGACGCGGCGCTTGAGGTGTGCCGCGATCTCGGCCCGGAAGCGGGTAACGCGCTGGTGAACGAGGACCTGCACTACGAGAACGTGCTGTCCGGCACCCGCGAGCCGTGGCTGGTGATCGACCCGAAGCCGCTGGCGGGCGACCTCGAATACGGCGCGCTTTCGTTGCTGTGGAACCGGTTCCGCGAATCCACACTGGACTCGAAACTCGCCGCGAGCGGTCTGGACCGCGACCGCGCGAAGGCTTGGACGCTCGTCCGGGCGGTGCAGAACCGGCTGTGGCACGCCCAGGATCTGGTCGATTTCGGCGGATTGCCCGAGGACGACGACGGCCCGTCCGCCGACGCGCTGCCCGCGCTGACCCGATGGTCCCTGGCTAGCTGAGAATTCGCCGAGTCGCGGCGCGAGCGCGCGGGGGCGTCAGCCGATAGTGTCGGCGCCATGGCAGGCACAAACCGGGTCTACGCGGCACAGCTCGCGGGTCTGCCGGTATTCGGGCCCGACGGGGAGTCGATCGGCAAGGTCCGCGACGTCGTCGCCGGGCTGCGGCTGGACCAGCAGCCGCCGCGGATCCTCGGCATGGTCGTGGAGCTGGCGACCCGGCGGCGGGTGTTCGTGCCCATGCTGCGGGTCACGTCGATCGAACCGAACGCCGTGACGCTGGCCACCGGTTCGGTCAACATGCGGCATTTCCACCAGCGGCCCAACGAGGTCCTGGTGTGCGGTCAACTCCTCGACGCGCACGCGACACTGACTGGCGCGGAGACCCGGGTGACCGTGGTCGACGCGGCGATGGAGCCGACCCGCACGCGGGACTGGGTGCTGGCGAAGCTCGCCGTCCGCGAGCGGTCGACGAGGCTGGCGCTCGGCAGGCGGCGCACCGCGATGCAGGTGCTGCCGTGGAACGAGGTCGCCGGGCTCGGGCTCACCGACCTCGCCGGACAGCCGCAAGGCGCGGGCCAGCTGCTGATGCTCTTCGACACGATGCGCGCGGTCGACGTCGCCGCGACCCTGCGCGACCTGCCGATCAAGCGCAGGCACGAGGTCGCCGACGCGATGGACGACGAACGGCTCGCGGACGTCATCGAGGAGCTTCCCGAGGACGACCAGAAGGAACTGCTCTCCTATCTCGCCGAGGAACGCGCCGCGGACATCCTCGAGGCAATGAACCCGGACGACGCGGCCGACCTGCTCGCCGAACTCGCCCCGGCCGAGCAGAGCAGGCTGCTGGAACTGATGGAGCCCGAGGAATCCGCGCCGGTCAAACGGCTGCTGGCGTATTCGTCGGACACCGCGGGCGGCCTGATGACGCCGGAACCGGTGGTGCTGACGCCGGACGCGACGATCGCCGAGGCGCTGGCGCACATCCGCAACGCCGAACTCCCCGCCGCGCTCGCGAGCATGGTGTTCGTGTGCCGACCGCCCACCGAAACGCCGACCGGCCGGTTCGTCGGCGTCGTGCACTTCCAGCGGCTGCTGCGCGAACCGCCCGCCGAACTGGTGGCCAGCGCGGTGGACACCGACCTGACCGCGCTGCGCCCGGAGGCGACGCTGTCCGAGGTCACCCGGTATTTCGCGGCGTACAACCTGGCCTGCGGCCCGGTCGTCGACCCCGAGGACCACCTGCTCGGCGCCGTCACCGTCGACGACGTGCTCGACCATCTGCTGCCCGACGACTGGCGGGAAACCGGCTTGCACGACGTCACCGACGGGGCCGACAGCGCTGACCTGGAGGAGGCGGACCGTGCCTGATCTCGGCACCGGGCGCAGGCTCGACCAACCGCGCAGCCAGGCCCGCCTGCGGCTGAACATCGACCCGGACACCTTCGGCCGGTTCACCGAGCGGATCGCGCGGTTCCTCGGCACCGGGAAGTACCTGTTCTGGCAGACGCTGATCGTGGTCGTCTGGATCACGCTGAACCTGGCCGCGCTGTCGCTGCAGTGGGACCCGTACCCGTTCATCCTGCTCAACCTGGCCTTCTCGACGCAGGCCGCGTACGCCGCGCCGCTGATCCTGCTCGCGCAGAACCGCCAGGACGACCGGGACCGGGTGTCGCTGGAAGAGGACCGCACGCGCGCCGCGCAGACCAAGGCGGACACCGAGTACCTCGCCCGCGAACTGGCGGCGCTGCGGCTGGCGGTCGGGGAGGTCGCGACGCGCGATTACCTGCGCAGCGAGCTCGACCGGCTGCGCGATGATCTCGACGTGGACTCCAAGCCGCGCAAGGCGAAACAAAGCTGAACTGGGCAGTACGTACGATGGAAGGGTGACTGGTACACAGCAGCTCCCCAGCGTCGACGACGTCCGCAGCGCGCTGAAGGACGTGTACGACCCGGAAATCAAAAAACCGATCACCGACCTCGGCATGGTCAAGGACGTGGCGGTCGGCGACGACGGGCTGGTCACCGTCGGGATTTACCTCACTGTCGCGGGCTGTCCGCTAAAGGCGACGCTGACCGAGGACACCAAGAAGGCCGTCTCGAAGCTCCCCGGCGTCGCCGACGTGCGGGTCGAGCTGGACGTGATGAGCGACGAGCAGCGCACTGAGCTGCGCAAATCGCTGCGCGGCGACGCGGCGGAGCCGGTCATTCCGTTCGCGCAGCCGGGTTCGATGACGCGGGTGTACTGCGTGGCGTCCGGCAAGGGCGGCGTCGGCAAATCGTCGGTGACGGTGAACCTGGCCGTCGCGATGGCCGAGCGCGGGCTGTCGGTCGGCGTGGTGGACGCGGACATCTACGGCCACTCGGTGCCGCGCATGCTGGGCGCGCGCGAGAAGCCGACCAAGGTCGACACGATGATCATGCCGCCGCAGGCGCACGGCGTGAAGGTCATCTCGATCGGCATGTTCACGCCGGGCAACACCCCGGTCGTGTGGCGCGGCCCGATGCTGCACCGGGCGCTGCAGCAGTTCCTCGCCGACGTGTTCTGGGGCGACCTGGACATCCTGCTGCTGGACCTGCCGCCGGGCACCGGCGACATCGCGATTTCGGTGGCGCAGCTGATCCCGAACGCGGAAATCCTCGTGGTGACCACGCCGCAGCAGGCCGCCGCCGAGGTGGCCGAGCGCGCGGGCGCGATCGCGATGCAGACCCGGCAGCGCGTCGCGGGCGTGATCGAGAACATGTCGTGGCTGGAGACCCCGACCGGCGAGCGCATCGAGGTCTTCGGCGCGGGCGGCGGCCAGACGGTGGCGGATTCGCTGTCGAAGTCGGTGGGCTCCACGGTGCCGCTGCTGGGCCAGGTCCCGCTGGACCCGCGCCTGCGCGAGCAGGGCGACGAGGGCACGCCGATCGTGCTGGCCGAACCGGACGCCCCGGCGTCGCTGGTGCTGAAGGACGCGGCGAAGCAGCTGTCGGTCCGGGCGCGCGGGCTGGCCGGGATGATGCTGAACGTCAGCCCCGCCGGTCGCTGATCCTTACGCAGCAAAAGAGGCGTGCCCCCTTCGCGGGGGCACGCCTCTTTTCGTTTGGCCTCAGGAGGCGTGCACAGTCACCAGGAGCGCGCCGGATTCGCGGAGCGTCACCTTGGTGTCGCCCGGCTTCGTCACGGTCCAGTCGATGTCCTCGGGCTTCTTCGCGGACACGTCGGCGGACTTGTCGGGCATGCCCTCGACGTCGACGTTCTGCGGCTGGTCGGACGTCACGGTGATCTTCACCTTGTTGCCGACCTTGACGTCGACGACCCCGGCCGGCGGCGTGACCTTCCCGCCCTGGTAGGCGATGGTGACCAGCACGTCCACGCCTGCCTCGCCGGTCTGCGCGCCGCGCTTGACGTTCGGCTGCTCGCCGGTGGCGCCGCCGTTCCCCGGAGCGCTCGACGGAGCGTTCGACGGGGCCGAAGAGGACGGCATCGCCGGGGCGGGCACCGAAGTGTAGGTCGCGGGCGCCTTGGTGCTGGGCTCGTCGTCGGCACTGCACCCGGCGACGGCGAAGGCGGCCGCAGCGATCGTTCCGGCCAGCGCAGCCGCACGGCGTGACATATCGGGAACCTCCAGGGTCGTTGAGCTGATGCCCTGAGGCTACCCAGCCTGATCAGCGCGTCGCGCGTCGGCTTCGCCCACCTTGACCGGCGCTTCCCGCCGCCCCCGGGATCAGGTCGCGTCCGGGTCGATCGGCGGACGCTCGCCCGGCTTCAACGGCTCCGGCTGCGGCACCGCGGTCTGCGGTTTGATCGTCGGCGCCCCGTTCGAACCATTGGACCCGTTCGAACCGTTGAACTCGTTCCGGAACCCGTTCAGCCCCAGCGGATCCGAATCCCCGTCGAACAAATGCTGCGTGACGACCCGCTTCGGGTCCAGATTGCGCAGGCCGCGCAGGTCTTCGAGGGGTTTGCGCAGCTGGTCGAACTCGGGACCCATCTCCTCGCGCAGCTGCTCGCGCGCGCCGGTCGCGAAGTCGCGGGCCTTGCGGACGCTCCGCGCCATCCAGGCCGCCGCTTCGGGCAGCCGCTCGGGTCCGAGAATGAAAAGCCCCGCGATGATGAGCACGAGGATCTCGCCCCAGCCGACACTGTCGAACACCCGTGAAACCTCCGCTCGGTGCTGCCCCGTCCAAGACTACCCGGGCCGTTTCGCGTCCAGGCAGGCCCAAACGTCGCACGGGAGCTACTGTGCCATCGTTGCCAACCCGGCCACAGCCACGGCCGAATGACTTCGTAGCAACGGTCGCGTGCCGCGCGGGGGTCGGCCTGCTTGAGGCCGGATTGGCAAGAACCGGGTGTCAGTCCGAGCCGAGCGTGACGTCCACCACCAGCAGCGCGCCGTCGCGGGCCAGCTGCACCGGGACGACCTGGCCGGGGTCGTGGCTGCGCACCGCGACGGTCAGTTCGGCGGAGTCGCGCACGACGTGGTCGCCGACCTTGGTGATCACGTCGCCTTCCTTGATCCCCGCGGCCGCCGCCGGTCCGCCCGGCGCGACGTTGCGCACCTGCGCGCCCATCGTGGACGAGCCGGCGACCGTCGAGGCCGAGTTGATGCCGATGTCGGCGTGCTTGACCTTGCCGTCCTTGATCAGCGCCTTGGCGATCTTGATGGCGTAGTCGCTGGGGATGGCGAATCCGATGCCGATGCTGCCGCCGTCGGAGCTGGAGGAGCGGATCGCGGAGTTGATCCCGACGAGCGCGCCGGTCGAGTCGACGAGCGCGCCGCCGGAGTTGCCGTGGTTGATCGCGGCGTCGGTCTGGATGGCCGAATAGGTGACCGGAGCCGCCCCGTTGTCGCCGCCCGCGGTGACCGGCCGGTCGAGCGCGCTGACGATGCCGGAGGTGATCGAGTTCTGCAGCGCGAGCGGCGAACCGACCGCGATCACCGCGTCCCCGACCTGCAGATCGGACGATTTCCCGATCTGCATCACGACCGGGTTGGTCACGTTGACCTTCACCACGGCGAGGTCGGTCTTCTGATCGGCGCCGACGATCTTGGCCTCGGTCCGCGTCCCGTCGTTGAACACCGCGGTGATCTTCGTTGCCGCGTCCCCGACCGCGCTCGCGACCACGTGCTCGTTGGTGAGCACGTACCCCTGCGGGTCGATCACCACGCCGGAGCCCTGCTCACCGCTGTCCGCGCCCGGCTTGACCACCTCGAGCGAAACCACCGCGGGCGACACCCGCCGCGCGATGTCCGCGAGCGATCCCGGGGGCCGCTCCTTGGCCGCCTCCGCCTCGGAAATCGTGGCGCTGCCGGTCAACGCGGAGCCGGTGTCCGCGACCCACCAGCCGACCAGCCCGCCCACCGCGCCGATCAGCAACGCGACGACGCCCAGCATGGCCAACGCCTTCGGCTGCACCCGCCGCCCGAACAACACCTCAGGCAAGCTCAACTGCGCGCCGCTCGGCAGCTTCGGCTTCTCAGTCTCGTCGTCCTCGGGCGCGACCGCGGGCCCCGCCAGCACCGCCCCGGCAGCCGGATCGCGCCACGGATCGCTGGTGTCCGTCCACAACGGATCCTCGGAAGCGCCGCCGCTCTCCCCGGAAGCTTCGAGCGGCCGCTGCAGCCGCACCCCCTCCGCCCCCGGAGGACGGCTGAACGCCTCCGCGAGCGACTCCGGCGTGGGCGGCGCGAGATTGAGCTTCGCCCCGTTCCCGTTGGTCACCGGGGTGTACAGCTTGTCGAACGCCCCCTCGACCCCGTGCGGACGCCCGAAGACAGCCGCCTGCTGCTGGTCGACCACCGGCCGCTCAAGCGGCCGAGGCCCCAACCGGTCCGTTCCGACGGCACCGGACTGATCAGAATTAGCGTTCGGCTGGTCGGTCATCATTCCCCGGGATGCGGTTCAGGTCGGCTAGGAGTCGACGATACCCAAGCCAAGGAAGAGTCTGCCCAGACAGCAGTGAAATGCCTGTTGCCCCCCACCCTCCCACGCTCCCCCTGCCCCTCCCCTGGCAATGCACCGAACGCCACATTGGGTGCATCCCACGCACCGAACGCCACATTGGGTGCATCCCACGCACCCAATGCCACATTGGGGCGCAAGCCCCCGCCCACACACACCGCAGCCGATGCACCCAACGCGGGGCACCCACACCTCCCCCGCCCCCGATACGAAGCCAAAAACACGGCGCTGGGGTGCTTGTCAAGGCATCTTTCCCGCCTTGACAAGCACCCCAGCGCCGTAGTCACACTAAAAAATCGGGGTGCCCGCCTCCACACCGAGGCGCAATGTCGCCGCCAGGCGACGAGCCGCCCCCAGGAGACTCACCGAGCCGCGAACGCAGCCCCAGCCCGCAAAACCTCAGGCCCCTCAGACTCCGGCCCAGGCCCCTCCGGCTCAGCACCCTTAGGCACATTCATCTGCGCCGGAAGCAAATTCGCATTAGGCGTCCGAACCGGTCCGGTCCCAGTAGCCCCTTCCCCGCTATCCGCCGCCGTCCCGACGAGCGCGAGCGCGCTCAGCACGAGCCCCGACACCACGACCCCGGCCCCTTGCGCCGCGCGCTTCCGGCTGAAAGCGAACCGACCGCCGCCGAGCACGTTCGCCGACTGCCCGAGCGGCGCGGTTGTTCCCAACGGCGCCGCACCCCCGAGCACCCCCGCGTCCCGCAGCCCGGCCACCCGGTCCGGCCGTTGAATAGCCACCAGCTGACCGTCAGCGGTCACCGCGAGATTGTCCGGCGTACCCGGCAGCTCGGTGTGCTCCGGAATGGAGCGAAGACTGGCCAGGAACCCGGCCGACATCGACGGCGCACCGGCCTCCCGCACCGCCGCGACGGCCTGCCGCTGCGAGGCCACCTCGGCCGCGCAGCCCGGGCAGCGCGCGACGTGCGCGAGCGCGCGGTCGTGGGCGACCGGCGTCAGCTCGCCGTCGACCAGTGCGACTACCGCGTCGGGCATGAGATGGGATTCGGCGAAACGCCAGCCGGTCATACGGACACCTTCGCAGATTCCTCCCGGGTCGCGCGACGGCGCTCGAGCGACGCGCGCAGCGCCGAGCGGCCGCGGTGGATGCGGCTGCGCACGGTGCCGAGCTTGACGCCCAGCGTCGCGCCGATCTCCTCGTACGACAGTCCTTCCACGTCGCACAGCACGACCGCGGCCCGGAACTCCGGGGGCAGCTCGTCGAGCGCCTCCTGCAGGTCGGGGTCGAGGTGGGTGTCGCTGTAGTGCTGCTCCGGGCTCGGGTCGTCGCCGACGATCCGGTCGGTGTCCTCGGGCAGCCCCTCCATGCGCACGCGCGAGCGGCGGCGCGCCATGTCGAGGAACAGGTTCGTGGTGATCCGGTGCAGCCAGCCCTCGAAGGTGCCGGGCTTGTAGGACGCGAGCGACCGGAAGACGCGGATGAACGTCTCCTGGGTCAGGTCCTCGGCGTCGTGCGTGTTGCCGGTGAGGCGGTAGGCGAGCCGGTACACGCGGTCGGCGTGTTCGCGCACGACCTCGTCCCACGAGGGCGGCGTCCAGGCCGCCTCGGCTGCGTCCACGGTCACCGGAGCGGCTTCCGGCAGTTCGGCGTTCTGCATCAGGGGAGCAGGCACCTCCATCTGGGTCAACTCCTCTTCACCTCTGCCAACGCGGGCCGGGCACACGGTGTTCCCGTGCGGTTGAGACTCAGTCTGTCGGTCTTCCTTATGGAACTCATGAGACCGATCTGAGAGCAGCCTGAGAAGTTGGCCTTTACCCGGTTTTCGGGGGGCTTAACCGGGGCCGGAAGGCGCATACCAGGGAGCCTTCGCTGATTTATCGACAACCAGCGCTAACCTTCGCGCGTGAGTTCGGGGACAGAGGCGGCGGCCGAGACCGGGGCGGTCGGCGCCGAGCAGGTCGACGGGTACCTGCCCGACGACGACGTGCTGGCCGCGGCACGGCTGCGCGCGGTCGACCTCGGGTGCGCCCCGCTGGCCCCCGGAGCAGGCACGACGCTGCGGTTTCTCGCCGCGACGGTCGCCGCGCGGGCGGTCGTGGAGGTCGGCACCGGCTCCGGCGTGAGCGGGCTGTACCTGCTGCGCGGGATGGCCCCCGACGGCGTGCTGACCTCGATCGACGTCGAACCGGAGTACCAGCGCGCGGCGCGCAAGACCTTCCTCGAAGCGGGCTATCCGCCGGGCCGGATGCGGCTCATCGTCGGCCGCGCGCTGGACGTGCTGCCGCGGCTCACGCCCGGCGGCTACGACCTGGTGTTCGTCGACGCCGCGCGGATCGAGTACCCCGGTTACTACGAGCAGGGCGTGGCCCTGCTGCGCCGCGGCGGCGTGATCGTGTTCCACCAGGTCCTGGCCGGCGGCCGGCTCACCGACCCGGCGCGGCGGGACCCGGAGACGATGGCGTTGCGCGAGGTCGCCCGGGCGGTCCGAGAGGACGACCGGCTGATCCCGGCGCTGCTGCCGGTCGGCGGCGGGCTGCTGGTGGCCACGGCCTGCTCGTGAGTGTTCAAGCCGGTTAGAACCCGGCCTAGCCGCTCACGACCCCACCAGCACGCGCCGCTCGCTGCGCACCCGCGTGCCCACCCGCACCGCCACCACGGCCAGTCCCAGCCACACCACGACGGCCACGATCAGCCAGTTCCACCCGGCCCTCCCGTAGACGACGCTGCCGACCCCGCCGCCGACGCTGCTGCCCAGGTAGTACATGAGCATGTACAGGCCGCCGACCTGGCCGCGCGCGTTCTCCGGGGCGTCGGCCGCGGCCCAGCTGTTCGCGATCGAGTGCGCGGCGAAGAACGCCGTCGTCAGCACGAGGAAGCCGAGGACGATCAGCGGCAGCGAGTCCGGAATCGTCAGCAGAGCGCCGACCGCGGTCAGCACCAGCACGCCGACCAGCGCCTGCCGACGGCCGATTCGCGCGGACAGCCGGTTGGCCGTTGCCGACGAAACCGAGCCCAGCGCGTACGACACGAACACCAGCGACGCGATCGCCGGCGACAGGTTCAGCGGCTCGCCGGTCAACCGGAACCCCGCCGCGTTGTACAGCGCGACGAACGCGCCCATGGCCAGCAGCGCGACGGCGTACTGCGCTAGCAAAACCGGCCGCCGCACCGCGGAAAGCAGGCCGACGCCGATGTCGCGCAGGCCTTGCCGCTCCCCTGTCTTGACCGGCGAAGGCGGCAGCATCACCACCGTCACGACCGCGCAGACCAGGGAAAGCCCCGCCACCACATACAACGCGCCGCGCCAGCCGAACGGACCGGCGGTGAACCCGGTGGCCAGCCGCCCGGTCATGCCGCCGACAGTGTTGCCCGCGATCATCGCCCCGACCGCGGCCGCGACGCCGGTCTTGCCGAGCCGTTCCACGAGATAAGCCGTGGCCACGCCCGGGAACCCGGCGATCGCGACGCCCTGGACCGCGCGCAACACCAGCAGCAGCGGGTAATTCGGCATGAGCGGCAGCAGAAGCCCGAGCACCGAGGAAAGCACGACGGACGCGATGATCACCGGCCGCCGCCCGATCGCCTCGGACAGCGCGGCGATCGGCAGCACCGAAATCGCCAGCGCGCCGGTCGCCACGCTCACCGCGAGCGCCGCGCCGCCCGGATCGAGGTGGTACTGCCCGGCGAGCTGCGGCAGAACCGCTTGCGGGGCGTAGAGCAGGGCGAACGACGTGAAACCCGCGGCGGCGACCGCGACCTTCACCCGGCGGGCGGCGGTAAGCATGCCCCTGAAAGTAAGCTTCGCTAATCAATACGTCTAATACGTAGATCTGCCATCATTCATACCGTGCCGAATGAGAGCCTGACCGCGCAGCTCGTCCCGCACCTATGTCTGCTGGCCACGCTGCGAAGCACCGGAAACGTCACTCGCACGGCCGAGCTCCTCGGAGTGCCGCAACCCACAGTCAGCAGGCGGCTGGCGGCGCTTGGACAGGCCCTCGGCGCGCCGCTGACCGTGCCCGACGGCCGAGGCGTCCGGCTCACCCGCGCTGCCGAGTTGCTGGCCGACGCGGCGGAACGCGCGCTGCCCGTGGTCGACGCCGGGGTCCGTCTCGCCCGCGAGGAGATCGAACCGGCGAGCGGCCGCGTCGTGCTGGGATTTCTGCACCTGCTCGGCCGGTCGCTGGTGCCGGAGTTGCTGCGTACGTACCGGAATCAGGCCCGGTTCTCCCTCGTGCAGGGTTCGCTGCAGGACATGGTCAACCGGCTCGTGTCCGGGGAACTCGATCTCGCCCTGCTCGCCCCGGTCGTCGAGGACGAACGACTGGAGACCGTCGTGCTCGACCGGCAGCCGATCCACCTGTCGGTCCCGGCCGGGCATCGGCTGGCCGGCCGGCGCGGCGTGCGCGTGGCCGAGCTGGCCGACGAGCCGTTCGTGCTCCTGGAACCCGGCTACGGCCTGCGCCGGATCACCGACGACCTCTGCGCCGCCGCCGGTTTCACGCCGAAGGTCGCCTTCGAAGGCCAGGAATCCGACACCGTCCGCGGACTCGTCGGCGCCGGGTTGGGGGTCGCGCTCCTGCCGCGCTTCGAACCCGGCTCCCCGGCCGGGGTCGCGGAGGTGCCGCTGCACCCGCCGGTCCACCGGACGATCGGGCTCGCCTGGCGCGCCGGCGAACCGCTTTCGCCCGCCGTGCAAGCGTTCCGGGACCACGTCCTCGGCAGGGCGGGCTAGCCGCCAGGGTGGTATTTGTATCCCGGTGCCGTGCTACCGTTTCCGGTATAGAAATACCGGAACCTGAAGACGCGAGGTAGTCGTGATCGAGCTGAAGACGCCTGCGGAGATCGACCGCATGCACGTGACCGGGCGGTTCGTCGCCGAGGTGCTGACCGAGGTCGGCAAGCTCGCCGACGTCGGCGTCAACCTGATGGACCTCGAACACCACGTGCGCGGCATGATCAAGCGGCGCGGGGCCGTCTCGTGCTACTGGGACTACGCGCCGTCGTTCGGCGAGGGCCCGTTCCGCAACGTCATCTGCCTGTCGGTCAACGACGCCGTCCTGCACGGCCTGCCGCACGACTACACCCTGCGCGACGGCGACGTCCTCACCGCGGACATCGCGGTGACCATCGACGGCTGGGCGGCCGACTCGGCGCGCACGGTCATCGTCGGCACGCCCGCCGAGGAGGACCAGCGGATCATCCGGGCCACCGAGGAAGCGCTGGAAGCCGCCATCGAGGCGTCCCGCGCGGGCAACCGGCTCGGCGACATCTCGGCCGCGATCGAAGCGGTCGCGACCGGCTACGGCTACCCGGTCAACACCGAGTTCGGCGGCCACGGCATCGGCCGCACCATGCACGGCGAACCGCACGTGTCGAACCGCGGCAAGGCAGGCCGAGGCATGAAACTCCGGCCCGGCCTGACGCTCGCGCTCGAACCCTGGCTGGCCCGCACGACGGACAAGATCGTCTACGACCCGGACGGCTGGACCATCCGCTCCGCGGACGGCTCGCGCACCGCGCATTCGGAGCACACGGTGGCGATCACCGAGGGGGAGCCGATCGTGCTGACTCGTCGAGAGGACGAGGCGGCGGGGAAGAACTAGCGTCCGCGCCGCGACGCTCCCCCGCGCGGGCGCCCTCCTCAACCACCCGGGCGGCGAGGTCGTCATCGGTCGCTGGCAGGCAAGAACGAGCCCGCGCCGGTCTGCCGCGGCGGCACCACCCGCTGCGGCAGGGCCGTCAGCTCTCGTAGGAAGCGACGAACTCCACCAACGTCCGCGCCGCGAACCCGGACGCGCCCGGCACCACGTCGTCGTACGTTTTGTCCGCGCGGGCCGGACCCGCGATGTCCAGGTGCGCCCACGGCAGCCCCGCCGTGAACTCGCGCAGGAACAGCGCCGCCATGATCCCGCCCGGACCGCCGGGGGCCTGCCGGACGTCGCCGAGTTCGCCCTCGACACCCGTCGCGTAGTCCTCGACCAGCGGCATCCGCCACCACGCCTCCCCCGCGCGGGCCCCGGCCTCCAGCACCCGGGCAGCGAGGTCGTCGTCGGTCGCGAAGAAGCCGCCGGTGCGCAGCCCGAGCGACACCTTCATCGCGCCGGTCAGCGTGGCTGCGTCGACGATCAGGTCCGGCTTGAACTGGGCGATTCCGTAGGCGAGCGCGTCGGCCATCACCATCCGGCCCTCGGCGTCGGTGTTGCCGACCTCGGTGGTCTGGCCGCCGTAGTGCCGCACTATGTCGCCCGGCCGGTACGAGCCGCCGGAGACGTGGTTTTCCGCCGCGGGCACGAGCGCGGTGACGCGCACCGGCAGGTTCAGCTCCCCGATCGCGCGCATCGCGGCGATCACGGCCGCGCCGCCCGCCATGTCGGTGCGCATCAGGTGCATGCCGTCGGCCGGTTTCAGCGAAAGGCCGCCGGTGTCGAAGGTGATCCCCTTGCCCACGAACAGCAGGTGCTTCTTCGCGCCGCGCGGAGTGTGCGTCATTTCGATCAGGCGCGGCGGCGAAACCGAACCGCCGCCGACCGCCAGAACTCCGCCGAACCCCTTGTCAGCGAGCCATTTCTCGTCTCGCACGGTCACCTCGACCGTGCCGCCCAGCACCTTCGCCGCGGTGTTCGCCAGCCACGCCGGGTTCTTGATGTTCGACGGCGTGTTCGCGAGGTCGCGCGTAAAGGCAGCAGCCGCCGCGAGAACGCGTACGCGAGCGACAGCCTCCGCGTACGCGGGCACAGCGCGCTCGTGCGCGACAACGAGACGTACGGCGGGTACAGGCGGCTTCGGCTCTGTCGTGGTGACCACGAATCGGTAGCCGCCCAGCGACAGTCCAACCGCTAGCTCGGCCGCGTGCTCCGCTGTCGCGTCCTCGGGCAGTACGACCTGGACTGTCCGGATCGGACGGTTCTCCGCCGCTTCGCGAAACGCGCGCGCCAACGCGGCGCCAGTCCGTCGAAAGTCCTTCGGCGCGCCTTCGCCGATACCGGCGAGCCAGCGTGGACCATCGCCGTCTTCGGGCACTTCGCGTACTTCGGCAGTGCGGCCGCTCGCCCCGCTGTCCTCCGCCTCGGCCGGCGCGACCAGCACTGCTCGCGGGACTCCGCGGCGCGTCGCGGCGACGACCTCGATTTCGGGCAGCTTCGTGGGAACGGGTGGTAGCGAGTTACGCACAGCGAGCAACCTTAGGGCGCAGACGAACCGACCCCGGCCTCCAAAAGGAGACCGGGGTGCACAGTGGACAGAGCGGGGAGAGCGCAGGTCAGCCAGTGACCTCCTGCAATGCGGCGCCGAGGTCCTTCGCTTCCTCCGCGGAGAGCTCGACGACCAGCCGGCCGCCACCCTCCAGTGGCACCCGCATGACGAGGCCCCGCCCCTCCTTGGTCACTTCGAGGGGACCATCTCCGGTCCGGGGCTTCATGGCCGCCATAGCGTGCTCCCTCCGTCTCAACCGGCGCGCCCGGGTCGCGCACTCCCATGCCAGCCGGGTCTCGTCCCCCATTGTCCCTCATCAGCGCCCGGGCGCGAACGCGGACCGATCATTTGCCGCCGCATCGGTGCTGGTATGCCGCCCGCCGAGGGTGCGAGACTCAGTACCGAGAACCCGAGCCGCAGCTTCAGAGGAGCATTTCGTGACCACATCCGACGTCCTGTTGACCGCCGACGCCGACGGCGTGCGCACCCTGACCCTGAACCGGCCGGAGGCGTACAACTCGCTGACCGTCGAGCTCAAGGAGCGCCTGATCGCCGAGCTGCGCGCGGCCGCCGAGGACCCGGACGTCCGCGCGGTGGTGCTCACCGGCACCGGCAAGGCGTTCTGCGCCGGACAGGACCTCAAGGAGCACGTCGGCCTGCTGCAGGCGAACGACCCGGCCCCGCTGCACACGGTGAGCGACCACTACAACCCGATCGTCAAGGCGATCACCGGGATGCCCAAGCCGGTCATCGCTGCGGTCAACGGGACCGCGGCGGGGGCGGGGGCGGCCTTCGCGTATGCGAGTGACCTGCGGATCGCGGCTGAGTCGTCGTCGTTTCTGATGGCGTTCGCGAATGTCGGGCTGGGGCCGGATTCGGGGGCGTCCTGGACCTTGCAGCGGCTGATCGGGTACGGGCGGGCCGCGGAGCTGATGTTGATGGCTCGGACGGTGGACTCCGCGGAGGCGTTGCGGATCGGGCTGGTCGGGGAGGTCGTGCCGGACGAGGAGCTGGCGGCTCGGGCGCAGAAGGTGGCCGCCAAGCTCGCGGCTGGGCCGACGGTGGCTTACGCGAAGATCAAGGAGGTGCTGGCGGTGGCTGCGGAGTCTTCGCTGGAGGAGGCGCTGGCTGCGGAGGATGCGGCGCAGACTGCTCTTGGGGCTACTGCTGATCATTCGGAGGCGGTGGAGGCGTTTGTGGGGAAGCGTCGGCCTCATTTTCAGGGGAAGTGAAGGGTTTAAAGAGGAGCGGCTTCGCCGCTGAAAAGAGGGGTTGCGTGGGGCACCCCGAAGTTTGATTGTGCTGACGGTTCGGGGGTGCTTGTCAAGGCGGGAAAGATGCCTTGACAAGCACCCCCGAACCGCAGGGCGGCTTCGTATCGGGGTTGGGGGGAGGGAGTGGGTGCCTCGATTGTTGGGTGCATCTGCTGCGGGTTCGTAGAAAGCCGCGAGGACTTCACGCTGCGCGGAAGCAACCTTTTACGTGGTCGTCTACCATGCCGGTCGCTTGCATCAGGGCGTAGCAGGTGGTGGGGCCCAGGAAGGCGAAGCCGCGCTTCTTCAGGTCTTTCGCCATTGCTTTTGACTCGTCGGTGATCGCTGGGACGTCTGCCATGGTGCGGGGGCGGCGGTGCTTTGCCGGGGCGAAGGACCACAGCAGCTTGTCCAGCGGGATGTCCAGGTTCGCTACTGCGCGCGCGTTTTTCACCGCTGCCTCGATTTTCGCGCGGTTGCGGACGATTCCGGCGTCTTGCATCAAGCGCTCGACGTCCTTCTCGCCGAAGCGGGCGACCTTCTCCGGGACGAAGCCCCGGAAGGCTTTTCGGAAGTTCTCGCGTTTGCGCAGGATCGTGATCCAGGACAGGCCGGACTGGAAGGACTCTAAGCAGAGGCGTTCGTACAACTCGGCCTCGCCGTGGAGCGGGACGCCCCACTCCTCGTCGTGGTACGCCGCGTAATCGGGGGCCGAGTTGCCCCAGCTGCAGCGGGCGATGCCGTCCTCGCCCAGTAGTTCCGTCATTGTTCCCCCATGGAATAGTTTTCCGCGAACCTCGCGAACTGCCGCAGCGAATGGCGGACTCCCAGTGCGAACGCGGGGCGCGCCAGGGGCCAGCCTGCGCGGCCCAGCAGGCCGAAGGGCAGTTTGAGGTGTTCGGCCCAGACGAAGGTGCACTGGCCGGCTCCCTTGGCCAGTACCTGGAACACCCCGGTTCCCTGCACCAGGCTGCCCAGGTGGCGGACCGTGCAGCGCAGGGGCGGTTCCCAGGTCGTGATCTCCATCGTGTCGGTGAAGCCGATGCCGCCGAAGCCGGTGAAGGCCGACAGCTTCGAGCCGACGCTGCGGCCGTTGCCTTCGATGACCCGCACTGACGTGCCGAGCATCCACTCGCCTTGGCGGGCCCAGTCGGTGAGCGCGAGCCAGGTCGTGCCAGCCGGTGCCGCGACGTCGACCGACAGCACCAGGTCACTCACCTGTCGGCCTCCGGTGCGCCGCGTCGCGCGGCTGCTGCGCGGCCTCCAGCCGGGCGACCCGTTCGCGCAGTTCGTCCAGTTCCACGCCGGTCCTGCGCAGCACCCAGTCCACTTCGGACATCTTGTAGCCGCGGAACACGAGCTGGAAGCGCACCTGCCGGACGTCCTCGCCGGTGATGTCCTCGGCGGGCAGACGAGTGGGCGAGCTGCCCGGCGGCAGCGGCGCCAGTTCCTCGCCCCGGCCGAACACCACAGCGGCCAGGAGGAACACCACGGCGGCCACCAGCAGCATGACTACGAGGTAGATCAGCGCGGTCGTCACGCGACGATCGTGGCACACCGCCGCCAGGAACGTCGCGCTAGCACGACAAGTCGGAACGACAGGACCACCCACGCGACCATCAGCAGGCCGCACGGACCGCTGAGGAACAGCCTCGCCGCGTCGACCACCCCGGTCGCTCCGACCAGCAGCAGCACGGAGAACAGGTTGAGGCCCACCGCGATCGCGCCCAGCGTCCGGCAGACCCGGGCCGTGCGCACGCCGTCGAACCGGCGGCTGAGCAACCGCGTGGCCAGCAGCGCGAGGAGGCCGAGCACCGGCACGGCGTAGATCGCGGCGTGGGTGAACTGCGTGACGTACGGGTACCAGCCGGGGTTCGGCGTGGTCAGCCGCGACCAGGGGCCGTAGGTGAAGATGCGCGCCAGTTCCCACGACGTCTGCATCGCGGGCACGCCGAGCACGAGCAGCCACAGCGTACGTACGCCGTTGTGCATGCTCAGTTCCGCTTGGTAGTCACCGACGATCTCGCGGACCTGACCGAAATCCGCTACCGCGCGGCGTTGTGCTTCGGTCTCGCTCCAGCCGCCTTCGCGGTACGCCTCGGCCGCGTCGTGCAGACCGTCGCGTGCTTCGGCGAGCAGATCCGCCTTCGTGCCGCGGCGGCCGATCAGCGTGCGGTCCAGTTCGGCCAGGTAGGCCTCGATGGGGCTGAGCACGGTCGGGCTTGTCGTCGTCATGGTTCCAGTACTCCGCCGATCACCGTGGTGAACTCCCGCCACTGCGTCCGCTCCGCCGCCAGCGCCTGCTGCCCGGCGCGGGTGAGCCGGTAGGTGCGCCGTTTGCGGCCGGACACCACGTCCCACTCGCTGGCCAGCCAGCCGGCGCGCTCGAGCCGCCGCAACGCCGGGTACACCGTGCCGGTGGGCAGGTCGAGCGCTCCGTCGCTGCGCAGCGCCAAAGCCTCGATGATCGCGTAGCCGTGCAGCTTGCGGCCGTCGAGGACGGCGAGCAGCAACGCGTCGAGGTGTCCGCGCAACGTGTCCGCTTTCATAGGTCGCCAGTCTACTCATCTTGTCCTGAGCAGGCTAATCTCCGCCGCCCGCATGGCCGTCCGGGAAAAACCCGGAGATCACCCCGATCTCATAGATTTGCCCGCTACATGTAGCCGCGCTACGTATAGGCTGCCTCGCCATGGACCCACTGCCGATAGCGCGACTCCAGTTCGCGACCACTACCTCGTTCCACTTCCTGTTCGTGCTGCTCACCCTGGGTTTGGTGACCATGGTGGCGATCCTGCAGACCCGGGCGACGCTCCGCGGCGGCGAGCAGCTGCACCGGATGACTGAGTTCTGGGGACGCCTGTACGTGGTCAACTACGCACTCGGAATCGTCACCGGAATCGTCATGGAATTCCAGTTCGGGATGACCTGGACCGGACTGTCCGCGTTCGCCGGGGACGTTTTCGGCGCGCCGCTCGCGATCGAGACGCTGGTGGCGTTCTTCCTGGAATCGACGTTCCTCGGAGTGTGGATCTTCGGCCGCGGCCGGATGAACAAGTGGCTGCACCTGGCGGTGCTGTGGCTGGTCACGCTGACCGCGTACGCCTCCGCGCTGTTCATCATGGTCGCCAACTCGTTCCTGCAGAACCCGGTGGGCTCGCGGATGGAGAACGGCGTGCTGCGCCTGGAAGACTTCGGCGCGCTGTTCGCCAATCCGGCGCTGGTCGCGTCCCTGCCGCACGTCCTCGGAGCCGCGCTGCTGACCGGCGGGTTCTTCGTGACCGGCGTCAGCGCGTACCACTTTCTCAAGCGCACCGGCGAGATCGACTTCTTCCGCCGGTCGCTGCGCATCGGGGTCGTGACTTCGCTGCTCGGCAGCGTGCTCGTGGTCCAGGCCGGGTTCGCGCAGTTCGCCGAGGTCGCCGGATACCAGCCGGACAAGTTCAAGGGTTCGGCCGGCGTCGGGCTGCCGCTCGGAATGATGATCATGGTCGGCTTTTTCGCCTTCTTCGCCTCGCTGATCGGCACGCTCCTGCTGTTCCGCGACTTGCTGCTGCGGGCGCGGCCGGTGCTCTTCCTGATGGTGCCGGGGATCGCCGTTCCGTTCGTCGCCGCGATCCTGGGCTGGCTGGTCCGCGAGATCGGCCGCCAGCCTTGGCTGGTGTGGGGCAAGTTGCGCACCGCGGACGCCGTCGCCGACGTCAGCGGCGGGCAGCTCCTGTTCTCCTTCATCGCTTTCACGCTGCTGTTCGTCGTGCTGGCCATCGCCGACTGGGTGCTGCTCGCCCGGATCGCCAAACGCGGTCCGGCCGTCGCGTCGGCGGAAACCGAACTTCCTGTCCTGAGTGGAGTGTGAACCGTGGTGACGATCTGGTGGGGTGTGCTCGGCTTGCTGCTGGGCGGCTACTTCGCGCTGGCCGGCTACGACTACGGCGTCGGGATGCTGCTGCCCGCGCTCGCCCGCTCCCGCGACGAGGCCGGGCAACGGCGGGTGCTCGGCGCGGTCGGCCCGTTCTTCCTGGCCAACGAGGTGTGGCTGGTCGCGGCGGTCGGGGTGCTGTTCGGCGCGTTCCCGCATCTGGAAGGGCGGGTGTTCGCCGGGGCTTACGTGCTGGTCGTGCTGTTGCTGCTGGGCTTGGTCACGTTCACCGCGGCGGTGCAGTTGCGGAGCCGCCATCCGGAGGGCAGCCGGCGCGGGTGGACGTTCGCCATTACCGCGGGCGCGCTGGTCACGGCGGTCTCGTGGGGATTGTTCCTCGGCAACCTCGTGCGGGGGCTTCCGCTCGACGCGCACGGACGTCCGATCGACGACGTGCTGGCATTGTTCAACCCGTACGCGGTGTTGTGGGGACTCGGCTTTGTCGCGTTGTTCTGCCTGCAGGGCCTGGTTTTCCTCGCGGTGCGCGGTCCGGCGGAGCTGACCGGACGGGTGCGGCGGCTGACCCGGTCGCTCCTGCCTCCCGTCGGGGTTTTCCTGGCGATAGCGACGGTTTGGGGCGCTTTCTCGGTTACCGACGGTTCCTGGGCTGCCTTAGCGGTGGTCGCTGTCGCCTTCGCGGCTTACCTCCTGGTCCTTTTTGGACTCCGCAAGCCGCGGTTGGCTCTGCCCGCCGTCATGCTCCTGAGCGCCTGCCCGGCGTTGCTGGTCGGCGTGCTGCGGTTCCCGGTCGTCTTGTCGTCCAGCGCGGGCTACCAGCTGACCGTCGAGCAGGCGGCCACCACGCCGGACATGACGGCAGTGCTCGGCTGGTTCGCCGCGCCCGCACTTCTCGTGCTGCTTGCCGCGCAGTGGCTGACCTGGCGCGCACACCGCCGTCCAGTCGACGAGAACTCGTTGCTGCACTTCTGAAGGAGTCTCGCCATGCCTGTTCTCCCTGGTCTCCGCGGCTATCTCGTGGCGCTCGCCGTGCTGGGCGCCGGCACCGCCGGCACCGTGCTCGTCCAGGCGGACGGGCTGTCGACGCTGCTCACCGGCGGCGGCGTGTCGGCCGCATTGTTCGTCGCCGTCGGGGCGCGGCTTCTGCTCGTCGTCGCGCAGGGCCTGCTCACCAGTCGCTTCGCCGCATCGGCACAAGCGGGTTTGCGTCGCCGCTTGCTCGACTCGACCGGCGACCCCGGCGTGACCGCCACCCAGATCACCAAAGGCGTCGATGCCACCGCCACCTACCTCACCGGTTATCTACCCGCGATGGTGCTTTCGGTGCTGGTGCCGATCGCCGTGCTGGCAAGGCTTTTCACCGCCGACCTGACCTCCGCCTTGATCGTCACCGCGACCGTTCCGTTGATCCCGCTCTTTGGTGCGTTGATCGGCGCCCACACGAAAGCGCGTACACAGTGGACACTCCTAACGCGACTCGGCGGACACTTCCTCGACGTTGTCCGCGGTTTGCCGACGCTCAAGCTGTTCGGCCGCGCGCAAGCCCAGACCCGCATCGTGCGCGAAATGGCGGATGCGCACGCCGACGCGACCATCCGGACGTTGAAGGTCGCCTTCCTGTCCGCGCTCGTACTGGAACTCGTTGCCACCCTGTCGATCGCGCTCGTCGCGGTGCCGATCGGGTTCCGGCTGCTGTCCGGTTCGATGACCGCGCACACCGCGATGCTGGTCCTGGTGCTCGCCCCCGAGGCTTACCTGCCGTTGCGCGCCGCCGGAGCGAAGTTCCACGCCGCCACCGAAGGACTCACCGCGTTGAAAGAGATCCTCAGCGTGCCCACCGCAGTCCGCCGATCCGGCACCCAAACCCGTCGTCTCGGTCCGCCGGAAGTGGTTTTCGATCGCGTCTCCGTCCACTATGGCGACACCTGCGCACTGTCCGAAGTAGACTTGACGATCCGCCCCGGCGAACACCTGGCCTTGGCCGGGCCGAGCGGTTCCGGCAAATCCACCCTGCTCGCCGTGCTGCTGGGATTCGTCGAGCCGACGTCCGGACGGGTGCTGATCGACGGCACCGACCTGCGCGCCCTCGACCACTCGTTCTGGTTGCGCGACACCGCGTGGCTGCCCCAGCGTCCGACCCTTTTTCGCGGCTCTCTCCAGGAGAACACCGGCGGACGCCGCGTCGATGACATCGTCACCGACCTCCCCGACGGCTACGCCACCCAGCTCGGCGAACTAGGCACCGGGTTGTCCGCCGGGCAACGGCAACGCGTCGGCCTGGCCCGAGCCCTGTCCCGCACGGAAGCCGGACTCGTCCTGCTGGACGAACCCACCGCCCGGCTCGACGCCCGCACGGAAGCGACCGTGCTGGCCGGAGCCAAGGAACTGCTGCCCGGCCGCACCGCCGTCCTCGTCGCGCACCGACCGGCGCTGGCCGCGCTCGCGTCGCGGACCGTCGAACTCCACCACGGGGTGACCGCATGAAACTCCTCCGCGCGACCCTGCTCGCCGTCGGCGCCGAGCTCGCCGGGCTCGGCCTGACCGGCACCGCGGCGTGGCTGCTCCTGCGCGCCGCCGAACAACCTCCGCTCGCCGCGCTCACCCTCGCGATCGTCGCCGTGCGCGTTTTCGCGCTGGCCCGAGGCGGACTCCGGTACGCCGAACGCCTTGCCGGACACGACGTGGTCCTGCGCTACCTCGGTTCCCTCCGGACCCGGGTGTACCAAGCGCTTCTCCCCCGCCGCGTCGCCGAACATTCCGGCGCGGACCTGGTCACCCGCCTGGTGTCCGATGTGGACGCCGTACAGGACGCCATTCTCCGGCTCGCGCTGCCGGCCGCCGTGGCGGGAACCGTCGGTCTCGCGGTGGTGATTTTCGCTGGCCTGGTCAGCCTTCCGCTCGCCGGTATCGTCCTCATTGGACTAGTCGCAACGGCATTTCTGTTCCTCCCGAGAGGCGACGCACCCGGCAGGCAGCAGGAACTCGCCGAACGCACCGTAGAACTCGTCCTCGGCCACGACGAACTCATCGCCTACGGCTGGGAGGAACGAGAAAAAGCCCGCGCCGCCGCGATCATCCACCACCTGGCCGCGGGCACCCGCCGCACCGGCCGACGGCTTGCCCTCGCCGCCGCGGCCGGAGTGGCCGTCCAATTCACGACCACCGCCGCGGTCGCGCTGTTCAGCCCAGCGAGCATCCCGGTCACCGCCGCCCTGACCCTGACCACGATGGCGCTGTTCGAACTGGTCCTGCCGCTGCTGCCGGCCGCCGAGCGAATCCCCGAAATCCGGGCGTCGCTGAGGCGGGTGCGCGCGGTCCTGTCCGCACCGGAGCCCGCCCCGGAACCGATCCCCGGCCCGGGACATTTCCGGCTGACGAACGTCGGCGTCCAGCATCCCGGCCGACGAGCCGCGCTCGAGGGCATCGATCTCGATCTGCCGCCCGGCACCCGGCTAGGCATCCTCGGTCCGTCCGGCGCCGGCAAGACGACCCTGCTGCACGTCCTGCTCGGCTTCGTCTCCCCTACGTCCGGCTCGGTCACCGCCGACGGCCGTCCGGTGGCCGGACCGCACCCCGCCGTGATCTCCGGAGCCCTCGCCGACGCGCACGTCTTCGCCACGACCGTCCGCGAAAACCTGCTGCTCGCGCGGCCGGAAGCCACGGACGACGACCTGCGCGCCGCCTGCGCAACGGCAGGCTTCGACCTCCCGCTCGACCGAGACACCGGCCAAGACGGCGACGCCCTCTCCGGCGGGCAACGGCAGCGGCTGATCCTCGCCCGCGCGGTACTCGCCGCACCGCCGGTCCTCGTCCTCGACGAACCGGTGGAGGGCCTCGACCCGGCACACGGCGACGAGATCCTGGCGCGGGTTCTCGCCCAGGCGAAGGGAACCGTCGTGCTGGTGACGCATCGGCCGGAGCAGGTCATGGGGTTCGACCAGGTGCTCACCCTGGAAGACGGACGAGTGGCGGTTCAGCCCGCCGCGCTCACCGCTCGCGGATGAGCTGGATCGGCGCGTCGAGCGGATCGAGGTGGAACAGGTCGTTCGCGTCGACGTGCGGATGCGGGTCCGGCGAACCGCGGAACAGCGCGACGACGACGTTGGTGAGCCGGACCCGTCCGCCGCCGAGATGCGTGATCCCCTTCGGCTCGTCGAGACCGGCCAGCCATTCGGCCTGCGCCGGGTCCATCACGGCGGTGTAGGTCCCGGTCCGGCCGGAGCGGATCTCGCGGTCCGCCAGTACATCGCCCCAGCGGGCGAGCGTGAGGATCTCGTCGATCGCCAACCGGATCTCGTCGCTTCCCCCGTACTCCATCGGCTGGTACCCGGCCCGGCGGGCGATTCCGCCCCGCCAGTAGCTGGAGTCGTCGCCGGGAACGCTGCGGTACACCGTGTGCCACGCTGGCCGCCCGTGCGAAGGAGCCAGCTCGGCCCAGCCGATCGGGAACCCCTCCCGGCTGCCGTCGTCGGCGCAGACCCGCACGGTCTTCCGGTCCGGCTGCCGAACGAGCAGATTGCGCATCTGAAGCCGGTGCGCACTGCTCGGATCCAGCTGGTTCTTGGCCACGTCCATCGCCCCCGCACGTCGAATCGGATCGGGTTCCGGAACGTAGCGGGCGCCGATGACATCTCGATGAAACTCCGCTGATGTCCTATGTGGACACTACGGCTGCCGCGCGGCCAGCACCTCGCGCATCGGGGGCCGGTCGACCACCGGCACCTCCGTCACGTCCGGCACCCACTCCCCGGACACCTGGACGAACTGGGTGAACCGCGCCGCCTCCGCGCTCGGCGTCCCGCAGCGGGCCAGCGCGGTGCCGAGGATCTGCCGGGCCATCACGCCGAGCTGCAGCAGCGACCGGTTGCGGTGTTTGCGCACGCCGAGGTTGACCTGCGCCAATCCGTCCAGCCCGTAGCGTTCCTCGGCGTCGAGCAGCAGTCCGATCTCCACGCCGTACCCGCCGGCGAACGGCACCGACTCCAGGAACTCGCGCGTGCCCGCGTACTCGCCGCCCAGCGGCTGCACCAGCTCGCCGAGCGCCGGGCGCAGCGCGGACAGCACCGGGCGCGCCAGCAGCTCGGTCACCCGGCCGCCGCCGGTGCTCTCCAGCCGCAGCGGACGGCGGTAGAAGCCCTTGACCAGGTGCACCCCGTCCTCGGTGAGCAGCGGGCCGAGCAGCGACGGCACGAACGCCGGGTCCGGGTCGACCAGGTCGGAGTCGAGGAAGACCACCACGTCGCCGGTCGTCGCGGCGAGCGAACGCCACAGCACCTCGCCCTTGCCCGGACGCGGCGGCAGCTCCGGCAGGACGTCCTCGCGGCGCACCACGCGGGCCCCGGCCGCCGCGGCGACCTCGACCGTCGCGTCCGCGGAGCCGGAATCGACGACCACCAGCTCGTCGACCACCCCGCCGAGCAGCGGGCGCACCGACGCGACCACCGCGGCGACCGTTTCCTCCTCGTCCAGCGCCGGCAGCACGACGGACACGGTCCGGCCGCGTTTGGCGGCGAGGATGTCCGCGGCGCTCCACCCGGGCTCCTGCCAGGTGCGACGGTGAAACCAGCTCATGGAGGCGATCGTGCCATGCTAGGACCGGTGCCCGATCCTCCGGAGGGAGAACCCTTGCTGCCGCTGCTCGTCCGTTTCGTGCTCGGTCCGCTGGTCCGCGCGCTCTACCGGCCTCAGGTGGAGGGCGTGGAGAACATCCCAGAGGACGGTCCGGTGCTGCTCGCCGCCAACCACCGGGCGGCACTGGACACCGGTGTGATCACGTTCACCACGCCGCGGCAGGTCCGGTTCCTCGGCAAGGCCGAGTACTTCACCGGCAAGGGCCTCAAGGGCCGGTTCATCGCGAAATCGCTCGATGCGCTCGGCTACGTCCCGGTCGAACGCGGCAACGCACAGGCCGGGCTCGCCGCGCTCGAAGCGGGCCGCAAGGTGCTCACCGACGGCGGCGTGTTCGCGATCTACCCCGAGGGCACCCGCTCGCTCGACGGACGGCTGCACCGCGGGCACACCGGCGTCGCCGCGCTCGCGCTGTCCACCGGGGCCAAGGTCGTCCCGGTCGCGTTGTTCGGCACCGAGGGCATCCAGCCGAACGGCGCGAAGATCCCGCGGCTCGCCAAGATCAAGGTCCGGTTCGGCGAGCCGCTGGACTTCTCGCGGTACGAGGGACAGGACTCGTCCTCGGCGATCCGCCGGTCGGTGACCGACGAGATCATGTACGCGATCCTGGAGCTGTCCGGGCAGGAATACGTCGACACCTACCACAAGCGGCCGGACGAAAAAGCGTCGTAAGGCGCGTTATCCGGCGGAACGGCTCAGGATGTCGACCAGCTTGTCGGCGTCGGAGGCGACGCTGATCAGTTCACGGGTTTCCGGGCGCAGGAACCCTTTCTCCAGCATCTGATCGGCGAACGCGACCAGCGGCGAGTAATACCCGGCCACGTCGAGCAATCCGATCGGCTTGCGGTGAATGCCGAGCTGCGCCCAGGTCCACACCTCGAACAATTCCTCGAGGGTGCCGACGCCGCCGGGCAACGCGACGAACGCGTCCGACAGCGCGGCCATTTTCGCTTTGCGCTGGTGCATGTCGGCGACCACGTGCAATTCGGTGAGCCCGCCGTGCGCGATTTCCACGTTCGACAGCACTTCCGGGATCACGCCGATCACTTCGCCGCCCGCGGCGAGCGCGGCGTTGGCCACCACGCCCATGGTGCCGACGCTCGCGCCGCCGTAGACGAGGCCGATTCCCCGCTGCGCCAGCAGTTTCCCGACGCCGGCCGCCGCCTCGGCGTACTCCGGCGAAAAGCCCTGCGCTGAACCGCAGAACACACAGATCCGCATCAGTGCGTGTCCTCCCAAGCCTGATAAGACTCCTGCACGACGCGCACCGCGTCGTCGATGTCGTCGGTCAAGTGCAGCAGGTCGAGGTCCTTTTCGCCGATTTTCCCGCCGCCCAGCACGGATTTCGCGATCCAGTCGTACAGCCCGCCCCAGTATTCGGTGCCGAACAGCACCACCGGGAACTTCGTGACCTTCTTGGTCTGGACCAGCGTGAGCGCCTCGAACAGTTCGTCGAGCGTCCCGAATCCGCCGGGAAGGCAGATGAACGCCTGCGAGTACTTGACGAACATGGTCTTGCGCGCGAAGAAATAGCGGAAGTTCACGCCGAGGTCGACCCACGGGTTCAGGCCCTGTTCGAACGGCAGCTCGATGCCCAGCCCGACGGAGAACCCGCCCGCCTCGTTCGCGCCGCGGTTCACCGCTTCCATCGCGCCCGGGCCGCCGCCGGTCATCACCGCGAACCCGGCGTCGGCGAGCGCGGCTCCGATCTTGCGGCCCAGTTCGTACTCCGGGTGGTCGCGTTTGGTGCGCGCCGAACCGAACACGGTCACCGCGCGCGGAACCTCGGCCAGCGCGCCGAACCCCTCGACGAACTCGGCCTGGATCCGCAGCACGCGCCACGGGTCGGTGTGCACCCAGTCGCTCGGCCCCCGCGAGTCGAGCAGCCGCTGGTCGGTGGTGCTGCCCTGGTCGCGCCGATCGCGCCGGAGCACCACCGGGCCCTTGTGCCGCTCCACCGGACGTTCGGGGTACTGGCCGTCGGGAAACTCAGACTGTTCGCTCACCAGCCAAGCCTACGGGCCGGGCGGCCGCGGCGGGCGCCCGAGTCGGCACCGGAGCGTGACGGATCGGTTGCCCGCGGCTGAACGCGGGAAAGCGGACCACCAGCGGGTTCCGGTCCTGCTACCAACGGCCGGTTGTCGGCAACTACCTACGAAAGTCGCCCGGCCCGTCCCAAACCTGCGTTTTCCCTGCTACGGGGGCACTTGCGGGGAATAGTCCCGATCGCGCCCGGGGTCCCGCTGGTCCGTTCAGCGCATTGACCGCCCCCGTGAGCGCTTTTTTACTCACGGTGTCCGCGGCCTGATCAGCCCAGCTCAACGCGTTGCGCTTTTCCCCATCGTGTACCCCGAAAGGACTGTCGATGACGTCCAGAAGAGGGCTCGCCACCGGCATCGCCAGTGTCGCCGGTCTCGCCCTTTCCCTGCTCGCGCTGCCGGTGACCCCGGCATCCGCGGCCCCCGCCCAACCCTCCGCAGACCCGCAGGCCACCGCGATCGCGGCCGCCGACCGGGCCGCCGCCGCCGGCGCGGTCGGGCTCCGCAAGAGCTCGGCCGAGAGCCTGCACCGCGTCAGCACCACCCTGGGCGACGCCGGGCTGTATTACAACTCCTACGAGCGCACCTACGACGGCCTCCGGGTCGTCGGCGGGGATGCGGTGATCGTCGCCGACGGAACGGGCCGCGTGCGCGGCACCGACTCCGCCGAGAGCGCGGCCATCACCGTGGGCACCACGCCCGCGGTCGACGCGGCGCGCGCGGCTTCGGTCGCCCGCGGCCAGTTGCCGACCGTGAGCGCGGTGAGCAAGCCTGATCTGGTCGTTCTCGGCGGCGCACAGCCGAAACTGGCCTACGAGGTCGTCGTCAAGGGCCGCACCGCGAAGGCCCCGAGCAACCTGCACGTCTTCGTCGACGCCGCCACCGGCAAGGTCCTCGACCAGCGCGACGACGTGAAGGCCGAAAGCCCGGCGAAGGCCGCTTCGAACGCCGCGGCCCCGCGCGTGGCGGGCAACGGCAACAGCTATTACGCCGGCCAGGTCAGCATCGACACCAGCGGCTCCGGCAGCTCGTACTCGATGCGCGACCCGAACCGGCCCGGCATCAGCTGCGGCCGCGAGGGCGGCTCGGTGTTCACGAAGTCCAGCAACAACTGGGGCAACGGGCAGGGCACCGACCTCGAAACCGGTTGCGTGGACGTGCTCTACACGGTGCAGACCGAGTGGAACATGCTCAAGGACTGGCTGGGCCGCAGCGGAATCGACGGCAACGGCAACGGTTTCCCGGCGTCGGTCGGCCTGAACGACGTCAACGCCTACTGGGACGGTTCGTCCACCCACTTCGGGCATTCGCAGGACAACCAGCGCCAGGCGACCTCGATGGACGTGGCCGGCCACGAGTTCGGCCACGGCATCTTCCAGAACACGCCGGGCGGCGCGGGCTCGGGCAACGAGAACGGCGGCCTCAACGAGTCCACCGGCGACATTTTCGGCGCGCTGACCGAGTTCTACGCGAACAACCCGGTCGACACCCCGGACTTCACCGTCGGCGAGGGCGTGAACCTGGTCGGCAACGGCCCGATCCGCTACATGTACGACCCGAGCCGCGAGGGCGACCCGAACTGTTACTCGTCGTCGATCCCGAACACCGAGGTGCACGCGGCGGCGGGCCCGCAGAACCACTGGTTCTACCTGCTGTCCGAGGGCAACGCGCCGACCGACGGCCAGCCCGCCAGCCCGACCTGCAACAACAGCAGCATCACCGGCATCGGCATCCAGAAGGCAGGCAAGATCTTCTACAACGGCCTGCTGCACAAGACCTCGTCCTGGAACCACAAGGCGGCCCGCAAGGCCACCCTGCAGGCGGCCGTCGACCTGTTCCCGGGCAGCTGCACCGAGTTCAACGCCACCAAGGCGGCCTGGGACGCGGTGTCGGTCGGCGCGGTCTCCGGCGAGGCCACCTGCACCGGCAACCCGCCCGCGGGCAACGACTTCTCGGTCAGCCTGTCGCCCTCGTCCGCGACTGTCCAGCCTGGACAGTCGGCCACGTCGACGGTGACCACCAAGATCACCAACGGCAACGCGCAGTCGGTGAAGCTGACCGCGAGCGGCCTGCCCTCGGGCGCGACCGCGACGTTCAACCCGGCGACCGTCCAGTCCGGCGGCACCGCGACCGTCACGATCGCCACGACAGCCAGCACGCCGAACGGCACCAGCAAGGTCACGATCACCGCGACCGGCGCGAACGCCACCCACACCGCGGACTTCACGCTCACCGTGGGCAGCGGCAACCCCGGCGGCTGCGGCGGCGTGACGGCGTGGGACGCGAACAAGTTCTACGGTCCGGGCGACGTGGTCTCGTACAAGAGCCACAAGTGGACCTCGTCCTGGTACTCCGTCGGCGCTGAGCCGGGTGCGCCCGGTTCCTGGGCCGTCTGGACCGACAGCGGGGCCTGCTGACGCAGCAACCCGTTCGCAGATACCTCTGAACCAGCCGGGCACGGCGCCTTGTGCCCGGCTGGTTCGCGTTTCGGGCGCTTGTCCAGACCACTCGGCCTGAATTTGTCTAGACCATACGATCGGGGGTAGGCATCCCCCGGCCCGCCGCTTACCGTTTGCGGCACCACCGTTACCGGGGACGGGAGCCGTTGATGAACGGACGGAAGTCACGCTGGTTCGGGACCGCGCTGGCGGCCCTGCTCGCCCTGCCGCTCGCCGGGGTCGCCCCCGCTTCCGCGGCCGCTCCGCAATCGGACACCTGCGCGGTGAAGCCGAGACCCTCCGGCCCGGTCCTGCAGGGCTACTGGGAAAACTGGGACGGCGCGTCGAACGGCGTCCACCCCGGCATGGGCTGGGTGCCGATCAACGACCCCAGCATCGCCGCACACGGGTACAACGTCATCAACGCGGCCTTCCCGGTGATCCTCTCCGACGGCACCGTGCAGTGGGAAGACGGCATGGACTCGACGGTGAAGGTCTCCACCCCCGCCGAGATGTGCGCGGCCAAAGACGTAGGCGCCACGATCCTGATGTCCATCGGCGGCGCCGCGGCAGGCATCGACCTGTCCTCCAGCTCGGTCGCCGACAAGTTCGTCAGCACCATCGTGCCGATCCTGAAGAAGTACAACTTCGACGGAATCGACATCGACATCGAGACGGGTTTGTCAAGCAGCGGCGACATCAACTCGCTGTCCGCCTCGCAAGCAAACCTGGAACGCATCATCGACGGCGTACTGTCGCAAATGCCCTCCGGCTTCGGCCTGACCATGGCCCCGGAAACGGCATACGTAACCGGCGGCTCGGTCACCTACGGCTCGATCTGGGGCGCGTACCTGCCGATCATCAAGAAGTACGCGGACAACGGCCAGCTGTGGTGGCTGAACATGCAGTACTACAACGGCTCCATGTACGGCTGCTCCGGAGACAGCTACGAAGCCGGCACCGTGCAAGGCTTCACCGTGCAGACGCAGTGCCTGGACAAGGGCCTCACCGTACAAGGCACCACCATCCGCGTCCCGGTCGACAAACAGGTCCCCGGACTCCCCGCCCAACCAGGCGCAGGCGGCGGCTACATGGACCCCGGCTCAGTTTCCCAGGCCTACCAAAGCGTCCCCGGCCTCAAGGGTTTGATGGACTGGTCAATCAACTGGGACGGCTCCCGAGGCTGGACCTTCGGCGACAACGTCAAATCGCTGCAAGGCCGCTAAAAGCTGCTGTGGGCCGGGGTGCTGCGTACGTCGCCGCCCCGGCCTCAGCCCACCCACAGCCCGCCGGGAACCTCACCCCCGCGGCCTTTGTCCGTGAGGGGAACCCTCACGGACTCTGAGTCCCTCAGGGTTCCCCTCACGACCCACACTCCGCCGCCACCCGGGATGCGCCCCAACGCCACATTGGGTGCATCCCACGCACCCAACGCCACATTGGGTGCATCCCACGCACCCAACGCCACATTGGGGCGCTCCCCGCCCACCGCCCCACCCAAAGCAGCACCACCTAAGCCGCGCAACAAACCGCCACCGATGCACCCAACCATCGGGGCACCCACCCCTCCCCCAACCCCGATACAAAGCCGCCCTGCGGTTCGGGGGTGCTTGTCAAGGCATCTTTCCCGCCTTGACAAGCACCCCCGAACCGTCAGCACAATCGGCTTTCGGGGTGCCCCACCGCAACCGGGGACTGCAATGTCGCCCGCCAGGGCGACGAGAAGTCACCCCAAAAACGCCCTCAACACCTCAGCAACCCCCCGAATCTCCCCCACCCGAACATTCTCCTGCTGCGTATGCGCCAAAGTAGGATCCCCCGGCCCGAAATTCACCGCAGGCATCCCCAACGCAGCGAACCGAGCCACATCCGTCCACCCCAACTTAGCCGCCACCTTCCCCCCAGCCGCAGCCACAAGTTCCGAAGCCGCAGGCGAGGACAACCCAGGCAACGCCCCAGGCGACATATCCACCAACGTCACCTCAAACCCCTCAAACACCCCCCGAACATGCGCCTCAGCCTCTTCAGCGCTCCGGTCCGGCGCAAACCGATGATTAACCGTCAACACAGCCGCATCCGGAACGACATTCCCAGCCACCCCACCGGAAATCCCAGTAGCCTGCAGCCCTTCCCGATAAGTCAGCCCGTCAATATCGACCACCCGAGCCGAATAACGGGCCAACCGAGCCAACGGCTCCGCAAGAGCATGAATAGCGTTGTCACCCATCCAAGCCCGAGCAGTATGCGCCCGAGCCCCAGCCGTCCGAACCTCCACCCGCAAGGTCCCCTGACACCCAGCCTCAATCACCCCGTTGGACGGCTCCCCCACCACCGCGAGATCCCCGACCAGCCACTCAGGCAACTCCCGCTCAATCCGCCCGAGCCCGTTCCGAACAGCCTCAACCTCTTCATTGTCATAAAAAACAAACGTCACATCATGCCGAGGCTCCGGCAAAGTAGCGGCGAGATGCAAAAAGACCGCATCCCCGCCCTTCATATCCACCGACCCCAACCCATGCAACACAGCATCGTCCCCGGTACCGGTAAGCCGAGACGGCAGATTGGCATTCTCCGGCACCGTATCCAAATGCCCGGCAAGAATCACCCGGGAAGGTCGCCCCAAATTAGTCCGGGCCAGAACCGCGTCCCCATTGCGCACCACCTCCAGATGCGGCGCCTGTTCCACCAACGCTGCCTGCACCAGGTCGGCAAGCTTCCCCTCCTCCCCAGAGACGCTGAACACATCCACGAGGGCAGCAGTGAGCTCGGCCGGGTCGGCGCGCAGGTCAAGGGAGGTCATACCGGCACCGTACCCAGCCGGCGCGGGGGCTACCGTGAGGACGTGCGCACGCGAAGCTCCCTGGTCGCTCTCGGCGTCCTCGCCCTCGTCCTCACCGGCTGCGGCAACGAGGCCGGGCCGAAAGCCCGCCCTGGCGCCGGCGATCCGGGTCCGGACGCCCTGCCGACCAAGCTCGACGCGCTGTCGGCCGACGCCTGCTTCACCGGACCGCAGACGCAGCTGCCCAAGGGCTGTGAGAAATACGTCACCGAGGTCGGCAACACCGCCGGTTCGGTGCACAAGCTGGCGAAAGCGGGCAAGACGGTCAACCAGCCGCTGGACCGCGACGCGACCGCGATCGACCAGGCGGTCGGCGCGTTCCGCCAGGCGGGCTGCACGACCGTGCCGACCCCGGGCGGGGCGTGCACGCAGGCGCTCGTGTCGATCTCGGCCGCGCTGACCGAGGTCAAGCAGAAGGTGAACCAGCTGGCCACCACAGGTTGATCCGGCCCGCTTCGGCTACCGTGACCGGCGTGAGCGAGCAGACCCCTGACCCCGAAACGACCGGCGCCGTCGGCGTCGGGCTGGCCACCGTCACGTCCGACGGAACCGTGCTGGACACCTGGTACCCGCACCCCAAGCTGGTCGACGCAGGCGCCAGCCGCACCGAGCGGCTGACCGCGGAGCAGACCACCGAGCTGCTCGGCGAGTCCGCGGCCGCGCTGCTCGGCCCGGACACCGACCGCGGTGTCGAGGTCGTCGCGGTGCGCGTCACGATCGGCAGCCTGGCCACCGCGCCGGCCGACGCCCACGACGTCTACCTGCGCCTGCACCTGCTTTCGCACCGGCTGGTCCAGCCGCGCGGGCAAAGCCTCGACGGCATCTTCGGCCTGCTGGCCAACGTCGTGTGGACGAGCCACGGCCCGTGCCCGGTCGAGGGCTTCGAGCAGACCCGGCTGCGGCTGCGGTCGCGCGGCGCGGTCGCCGTGTACGGCGTGGACAAGTTCCCCCGGATGGTCGACTACGTGCTGCCGACCGGCGTCCGCATCGCCGACGCCGACCGCGTGCGGCTCGGCGCGCACCTCGCCTCCGGCACCACCGTGATGCACGAGGGCTTCGTGAACTACAACGCGGGCACGCTCGGCGCGTCGATGGTCGAGGGCCGCATCTCGGCGGGCGTGGTGGTCGGCGACGGCAGCGACGTCGGCGGCGGCGCGTCGATCATGGGCACCCTGTCCGGCGGCGGCACCGAGGTGATCTCGATCGGCGAACGCTGCCTGATCGGCGCGAACGGCGGCGCGGGCATCTCCCTCGGCGACGATTCGGTGATCGAGGCCGGGCTGTACGTCACCGCGGGCACCAAGGTCGAGGTCGACGGCAAGACGGTCAAGGCCCGCGAGCTGTCCGGCATCTCCGGCGCGGTCTTCCGGCGCAACTCGGCGACCGGCGCGGTCGAGGTCGTGCCGCGCGGCGGCGTCGGCATCCAGCTGAACGAGGCACTGCACGCCAACTGATCCAGCTGTTCGAGAGGGTGCGCTTCCCGCCGCGGAAGCGCACCCTCTCGCTGTTTCGGCGGGCTCCGCCGCGAACGTCGTTCACCTACCATTGACCAGGTGACTTCCGAAGCGACCAGCCGCCGCCGAACGCCGGAACCGACGACGCCGGCCGCTCTCGGGCTCCCCGCCGAACCGGCGAAAGCGGGGCCCGAGGCCCCGGCCGCCGCGCACGTCCGCGCCAAACTCGACCACGAACTGCGCGAGCTGCTGTCCCGCGAACCAGGCACCCGGGCCGGGACAGATCCGGAAGATCTGCACCAGATGCGCGTGGCGCAGCGGCGGATGCGGAGCGTGCTGAAATCGACCGGCGCGCTGATCGGGCCCACCGCCGAACCGGTGCGCGCCGACCTCGGCTGGCTGGGCCAGGTCCTCGGCGAGGTCCGCGACTACGACGTGCTGATCGGTCACCTGCGCGAGGTGATCGCCGAGTTCGACGTCCGGGACCAGCCCGCCGGACGACGCCTGGTGTCCCGTTTCGTCTCCGAACGCACCACCGCCCGCCGCCGGTTGAACCGCGCGCTGTCGAGCCCTCGGTACGCGACCCTGCTGCAGAGCATCGCCCAGCTGTCCCGCGCCGCCGAGCACGAGATCGACGAAACGCCGTCCGAGAAGCCCGGGCTGGCCGCCGACGTGCGAAAGCCGTACCGGAAACTCGCCCGCGCGGTCGCCGCTCTCCCCCCGAATCCTCCGGACGACGACCTGCACGCCTTGCGCATCCACGGCAAGAAACTCCGCTACACCGCCGAATTGGCGCGGTCCGCAGCTAAGAAGAAGCAGGCCGGGAAGCTGTCCGAACTGATCAAGGCGACCCGCAAATTCCAGACCGTGCTGGGCGATCACCAGGACGCGGTCTTCGCCGCGGAGAAGGTGCGCGGCGTGCTGACCGACGCGGATGCGGAGGTCGGTTTCGTAGCGGGCCGGATTGTCGAACACGAACTGGCCAAACGCGCCCGCGCCCGCGACACCTGGCTCGACGTCTGGCACCGCATCGAAGCCGCCGAGCACGCGGTCAGCTGACCGACCACACGTACCCGTCCGGCCGCACCAGAACCCGCTTCCCCGGCGCACCCTCATACGCCGCGTACGCGTGGCCGCCCGCGTCCACGAACTCACCCGCGGCCCCCTTCGGCAGGATCCGGTACGCCGGATGCTCCGTCCCGAGCGGCCCGTCGCCGAAGACCAGTTCTGTCGCATGTGGACCCTGGAACAGTTCGAACAGCCGCACGCTCTTGCCGTTCGCGTCCACGAGCGGCGCGTCCGGCGCCCGGTCCCCCGGCTGCAACGCCCCCGTGCCGGCCGGGGACAGCGGCCCGCCCCGGTAGGTCAGGTCGAGCTGCTGCGTCTCCGGGCCGCGTTCGTGCGCATCCTCGGCACCCTCCTTGTACTTCTCCAGCAACGCGGTGCTGACCCCCAACACCCGCGCCGCGACCGCGCGTCGTTCCGCCTCGTAGCTGTCCAGCAGCTCGGGCGAGCCGTCGGCTAGCTTCCAGCCGAGGTTGTACGCGTCCTGCACGCCGGTGTTCAGCCCCTGTCCGCCGGTCGGCGGGTGTACGTGCGCGGCGTCCCCGGCGAGGAACACCCGGCCCTTCCGGAACGCCGCGGCCAGCCGAATGTTCGGCCGCCACACCGTGGACCACGCCAGGTCGAGCAGCCGGATCCCGCCGCCGGACACCGCGTCGAGGTGCTCCTGCAACGCGCTCAGCGAGGTGCCCGCGTCGCCGTCGCCGAGCGGGGAGGCGAACTGGAAGTAGGGCGTGCCGGCAAGCGGCGTGAACGCGACGCCGGACATCGGCTCGTCCGCCTTCGCGAACCAGTACGCCGAGCCGTGGTCGAGCCCCTCCGCCGAGACGTCGCCCAGCAGCATCCGGATCGACTCGTCAGTGGTCCCCTCGAACGCGATCCCCAGCGCCTTGCGCACGAAGCTCTTCCCGCCGTCCGCGCCGACCAGGTAGTCCACGCGCAGTGTCTCGCCGGTCGACAGCTCCGCCGTGACGCCCTCCGCGTCCTGC
The DNA here is from genome assembly GCF_002796545.1 of Amycolatopsis sp. AA4. Lineage (GTDB taxonomy): Bacteria > Actinomycetota > Actinomycetes > Mycobacteriales > Pseudonocardiaceae > Amycolatopsis. The sequence continues at coordinate 723,806 of NZ_CP024894.1, read as the reverse complement.
GTGAAGCCGGTCAGCGCGGTGTTCAGCTCCACCCGCACGCCGAACTCGGCCAGCCGGTCCCGGAGGATGCCCTCGGTCTGCGACTGGCCGAGGAACCAGGCATTCGGATACGGCACCGCCGGCGTCGGCTCGACCGGCTCGGCCATCCGCCGCACCATCGTGAACTCCCCGTCGAGATACACCCGCATCTCGTGCGGCGGCGCACCCGCGGCGAGCACCGCGTCCAGCACGCCGAGGTCCTCGAAAACCTCCATCGTGCGCGGCTGCAGCCCGTCGCCGCGCGAGCCGACGAAGTACTCCGCCGCCTTGTCCACCACCCGCACGCCGACCCCGCACCGCGCCAGCTCGATCGCCAGCGTGAGCCCGGTCGGGCCCGCTCCCGCCACCAGCACCGTCATGTCCCTCGCCCTTTCGGTGAATTAGAATTCAGTGAATCTGAATTCAGAGTGCCCGCTGATAGCGTTCGCGTCAAGGGAGGTGCCGGATGACAGCGACGAGCCGCCGGGACAAAGCCGCCGAAACGGAAACGGCGTTGAAGGAAGCGGCCAAGCGCGTGTTCGCGGCCAAGGGCTACCTGAACACGAAGATCACCGACATCACCAAGGAAGCCGGCCGCGCCGCGGGGTCGTTCTACAACCACTTCGCGAGCAAGGAGGAACTGCTGGTCGCGCTGCTGGCCGACCTGGCGGCGGACAGCGACCAGCAGGCGGCGGGCGAGGGCCATCTGTCCGATTTCAGCGATCCCGCCGCGGTCCGCTGGCACGTGCGGCAGTACTGGGACTTCTACCGCGCCAACGCGCCCACGATGCTCGCGCTGCGCCAGGCGGCGATGGTGAACGAGGACTTCGCCGCGACGTACGCGAACTTCGGCGCCACCCAGGCCTCGGACGTCGAGGACCACCTCGAACACGTCACCGCGGCCGGCCTGCGGCTTCCGGCGAACACGCAGCTCACCATCGCGATGATGTACCAGCTGATCGACAACTTCGCCCAGATGTGGCTGCTGACCCCTCCGCCGGCGGGCTGGAACCAGCCGTCGGACGAGGAAGCGATCGAGGCGTTGACGCGGTTCGTCTACCGCGGTTTCACCGGCCGCGACTACTGAACCCACAAGCCCGGCAGTACCCGGCGCGGAGGTGCTGAACCGGCCGCACGGTGCCGCTGAGAAAACCCCAATGTGGCATTGGGTGCATGCGACGCACCCAATGTGGCGTTCGGTGCGTCAGATGCACCCAATGCCACATTGGGGCGCTTTGGACTGGACGGCGGATCAAGCGGGAGCGAGGCGCGGCTAGCCCTGAGCGAGCCGCTCCGCGGCTGCCTCGATGCGCTCGTCCGTGGACGTCAGCGCGACCCGCACGTGTTCCTTGCCCGCGGGCCCGTAGAACGTGCCCGGAGCGACCAGGATCCCGCGTTCGGCGAGCCACTCCACGGTCGCCTGCGCGGATTCCCCGCGCGTGGCCCAGAGATAGAGCCCGGCCTCGGAGTACGTGATCTCGAACCCGCTGTCCTGCAACGCCTTCCGCAGCACGACGCGCCGCGCGCGATAGCGTTCGCGTTGCGCGGCAAGGGCTTCGTCGTCGGTCAACGCGGCCACCATCGCCTGCTGCACCGGGCGCGGCACGATCATGCCGGCGTGCTTGCGCACCTCCAGCAACTGTGCGACCAGCTTGGCGTCTCCGGTCACGAATCCGGCGCGGTAGCTCGCGAGGTTCGCCGACTTGGACAGCGAATGCACCGCGAGCAGCCCGTCCGTCTGTCCACCGTGGACGGACGGATGCAGCACCGACAGCGGTTCCGCCTCCCAGCCGAGCGAGAGGTAGCACTCGTCGGACACCACGACGGTGCCGCGCTCGCGCGCCCATTCGACCACCTTGCGCAGGTGGTCGACGCCGAGCACGCGGCCGGTCGGGTTCGACGGCGAGTTCAGCCAGATCATCGCCGGGCGGCGCGGGCCGAGCTGGGTCAGCCCGTCCGCGCGCACCACCTCGGCACCCGCGAGCAGCGCGCCGACCTCGTACGTCGGGTACGCCAGCTCCGGGATGACCACCACGTCGCCCGGCCCGAAGCCGAGCAGCCGCGGCAGCCAGGCCACCGCCTCTTTCGAACCGATCGTCGGCAGCACGGCGTCCGATTCGACGCCGGTGATCCCGTATCGCCGCTGCAGCGCCGCGACCGCCGCTTCGCGCAGCTCAGGCGTGCCGTGCGTAGCCGGGTATCCGGGGATCTCCGACACCGACGCGAGCGCGGCGCGGATCGAGTCCGGCACCGGGTCGACGGGCGTGCCGACGGAAAGGTCGACGATGCCCCCGGGATGCGCCTGCGCGCGGGCCTTGACCTCGGCGAGCGAATCCCAGGGGAAGTCGGGCAGCCGGGTCATTCGCCCTGCGGGGGCAGAGCCTTGATGAACCCCGGGTCGTGCGCGGTCTTGCCGACCTTGGACGCGCCGCCGGGCGAGCCCAGCTCGTTGAAGAAGTCGACGTTCGCCTTGGTGTAGTCGGACCAGTTGTCCGGGACGTCGTCCTCGTAGTAGATGGCCTCGACCGGGCAGACCGGCTCGCAGGCGCCGCAGTCGACGCACTCGTCCGGGTGGATGTACAACATCCGCTCGCCCTCGTAGATGCAGTCCACGGGGCACTCGTCGATACACGCCTTGTCGAGCACGTCGACGCAGGGCTCGGCGATCACGTAGGTCACTGCGTACTCCTGGCTTCTCCTGCTGGGCCGGTCGGTGCGGACATTACGCGCTTCCCTGGCCCCCGGTGGTGGTTAGGCGACCCTTATCCCACCCCTGGAAACGGGGCGGATCCGCGCCGCTCAGCGCTCCCGGCGACGCGGTTTCGGCGCGTTCCGGGCATCGCCGGTAATCGTGAACGCGGGTCCGGCGGGCTTGCCGTCCTCGCGTTTCTCTTCGAGAGTCCGCTTGAACCCGTCGGCGATCTCGTCGACAAGCTCGTCGTTGTGCCGGTCGTCCTTGCGCGCGTAGCTCATGGGTTCTCCTGCGGAACGGGACAGCTCTCTCCGTCACAATCTAACCGTGAACTCCCGGGAAAAGCTCGAAATCGTGTGCGCGAAAGCGTGGCCGGCGGTGGTCGAGGAGCCGCTCGGAGAATGGACTTTGCGCTGGGCGGACGGCTTCACCGGGCGCGCGAACAGCGCACTCGCGGTCGGCGACCCCGGCCGTCCGGTCCCGGACGCGCTCGCCGCCGTATGTGACTTCGCCCACGCCCGCGGCATTCCGCCCGCGGTTCAGGTGCTGGAAGACAGCGAACTGGAGCGCGAAGTGGCCGCCGCGGGCTGGCGCGAGCAGGTCGAGCACGCCGCCGGGCACCGGGTGTCGGTGCTGACCGGTCCGCTGCCGTCCGGGCCTTCGCCGGACGCCGAGGTGCTCGACCAGGCGACGCCGGAATGGTGGGAATTGGCCGTGGACACTTCCGCGCCGAGTTCCGCCCAGCGGCACGTCGTGACCACCGGAAAGGTCGGCTACGGCGTCGTGCTGGCCGACGGGACGACCGCGGGGGCGGTGCGCGGCGCGGTCGTGGACGACTGGCTGCACGTCGCCCGGCTCGCGGTCGCGCCGGAGTTTCGCCGCCGCGGCCTGGCCACCACGGTGCTGCGCGCGCTCGCCGATTGGGGCCGCGCGCACGGCGCCGGCAAGTGGGTCCTGCAGGTGGCGGTGGGCAACGCCGGCGCGCTCGCGTTGTATTCCGCGCTGGGCTGTTCGGAGCACCACAGGTACCGGTACTGGGGCCCGGCACCGCGGACGTGCGAGGATCGCCAGTCGTGAAGATCGTCGTACTGGTTGGCGGGGTGGGCGGCGCCCGCTTCCTGCTCGGGGTCAAGACCGCACTCGGACTTCCCGCGATCGGCGCGGGAGAGTCCCCGCACGAAATCACCGCGCTGGTGAACACCGGCGACGACGTGTGGATGCACGGCCTGCGCATCTGCCCGGATCTCGACACCTGCATGTACACCCTCGGCGGCGGGATCGACACCGAACGCGGCTGGGGCCACGCGGGCGAGACCTGGACGGTCAAGGAGGAACTCGCCGCCTACGGCGCGGAGCCGACCTGGTTCGGGCTCGGCGACAAGGACATCGCGACGCACCTGATCCGGTCGCGGATGCTGCGCGCGGGCTATCCGCTGTCCCAGGTCACCGAGGCGCTGTGCGACCGCTGGCAGCCCGGCGTCCGGCTGCTGCCGATGTCGGACGACCGGGTCGAAACGCACGTCGTGATCGACGATCCGGAGAACCCGGAACAGCAGAAGGCCGTGCACTTCCAGGAGTGGTGGGTGCGGTACCGGGCCGGCGTGCCCGCGCATTCGATCGTCGCGGTCGGCAACGACGAGGCCAAACCCGGTCCGGGCGTGCTCGAAGCGCTGGCCGCGGCGGACGTCGTCCTGTTCGCGCCGTCGAACCCGGTCGTGTCGGTCGGCACGACGCTCGGGGTGCCCGGCGTGCGCGACGCGCTGCGGAAGTCTCGCGCGAAGGTCGTCGGGGTGTCGCCGATCATCGGCGGGAAAGCGTTGCGCGGCATGGCCGACGCGTGTCTCACCGCGATCGGCGTGGAGACCTCCGCGGAGGCGGTCGGCCGCCACTACGGCGCGCGTTCGGAAGGCGGCGTGCTCGACGGCTGGCTCGTCGCGCCGGAGGATCACGAGGTCACGGTGCCCGGCGTGGACGTGCGCGCGGTGCCGCTGCTGATGTCCGATGTGGACGCGACGGCGGACATGGTCCGCGCGGCGCTCGACGTGGCGGGGGTTTCCAGTGTCTGATCACGCTTCCCAGAAAATCGAGATCCTGCCGGTCCCCGGGCTTCCGGAGTTCCGTCCCGGCGACGACCTGACCGGCGCGATCGTGTCCGCCGCGCCGTGGCTGCGCTCTGGTGACGTCGTCGTGGTGACCAGCAAGGCGTTTTCGAAAATCGAGGGCAGGCTCGTGCGCGTGCCGAGCGACCCCGAGGAGCGCGACGCGGCCCGGCGCAAGCTGATCGAGGAAGAATCGGTGCGGGTGGTCGCCCGGATCGCGCGCACGATGATCACCGAGAACCAGCTGGGCATCGTCCAAGCCGCGGCCGGGATCGACGCGTCGAACGTGCGCGGCGACGAGGTAGCGCTGCTGCCCGCCGACCCGGACGCGTCGGCTTTGGCTCTGCGCAACGGTTTGCGGGAGCGGCTGGGCGTCGAGGTGGCCGTGGTCGTCACCGACACGATGGGCCGGGCCTGGCGGGTCGGCCAGACGGACGCCGCGATCGGCGCGTCCGGCCTGCGCGTGCTGCACGGGTACGCCGGACAGGTCGATTCGCAGGGAAACGAGCTGGCGGTCACGGAAATCGCGATCGCGGACGAGATCGCCGCCGCGGCGGATCTGGTGAAGGGCAAGCTCGGCGGGCTGCCGGTCGCGGTCGTGCGCGGCCTGGAGATCCACGACGACGGCTCCACCGCGCGGGATCTGATCCGCCCGATCGAAACCGACCTGTTTCGCTTGGGCACCAACGAATCCATCGCGCAGGGCCGCCGGGAAGCCGTGCCGCACCGGCGTTCCGTCCGGCAGTTCAGCGACGAGCCCGTCGACCCCGAGGCCCTGCGCCGCGCGGTCGCGTCCGCGCTCACCGCGCCCGCGCCGCACCACACGCACCCCGTGCGGTTCATCTGGCTGCGCGACGAAGGCCTGCGCCGCAAACTCCTCGACGCGATGCGCGCGTCCTGGGAAGCCGATCTGACCAGCGACGGCTTCACCCCCGAGCAGATCGCGAAACGCCTTTCCCGCGGCGACATTCTTTATCGGGCACCGGAACTGGTCATCCCGTTCCTGCTGCCCGAAGGCGCGCACATCTACCGCGACGACCGGCGAAACCGGCACGAGCGCACCATGTTCACCGTCGCCGCCGGCGCGGCCGTGCAGGGCCTGCTGGTCGCGCTGGCCGCCGAAGACCTGGGTTCGTGCTGGATCGGCTCGACCATCTTCGCCGCCGACCTGGTCCGGTCCACTTTGGATCTGGACGAGCAGTGGCATCCGCTCGGCGCGGTCGCGATCGGGCACCCGGCCGAGCCCGCTCCCCCGCGCGGACCGCTTTCCACCGGCGATTGGCTGATCGAACGATGACCCTGCACGAGTCCGCCGTCGCCGCGCTGACCGAGTGGAAACCGGAGTCCGCGGCGCAAGAGTCGCTGCGGCAAGCGTTTCTCGGCTTCCTGGCGGCGCGGCCGGACACCTGCCAGCGCTCCTGCGAGGCCGGGCACCTGACCGCGTCCGCGGTGGTCCTCGATTCGACCGGCACGCAGGTCCTGCTGACCCTGCACCCGCGCGTCGGCCGGTGGCTGCAACTCGGCGGGCACTGCGAACCGTCCGACGCGTCGCTGTCCGAAGCCGCGCTGCGCGAGGCGACCGAGGAGTCCGGCATGAGCGGCCTGGTGATCGGCGAAACGCCCGTGCACCTGGACGTCCACCCGATCACCTGCTCGCTCGGCGTCCCGACCCGGCATTTCGACGTCCGGTACGTGGTCCACGCGCCGCCCGGCGCGGAACCCGTGCGCAGCGAGGAATCCGACGACCTGCGCTGGTGGCCGGTCGACGCGCTGCCCGCGGGATCGGAAGATCTGGCCGAACTGATCGCGGCGGCCCGTTAACCTGGTCGCATGGACCTGGCGCGACCGCACCTGCACCCGGGCGACACCGGCGCGGCCATCAGCGGATGGGTGGTGCTGATCGGCTTCGCGGTGGCGTTCGCGCTGCTGGCGCTGGGCATTGTGGTGAGCGTTCGAAAGAAACGGCGGCAACGATGAGCATCACCTACGACCCGGCTTCCTCCGTTCCGCCGTTCGAACAGGTCCGGACGTCGCTGGCGAACCAGATCAACGACGGCACCCTGGCCGTCGGCACCAAACTCCCGACGGTGCGCGGACTGGCCGCGCAACTGGGCATCGCACCGAACACGGTCGCGCGTGCTTATCGAGAACTCGAGGAAGCCGGTCTGCTGGAAACCCGAGGCAGAGCAGGCACTTTCGTCGGCGCGACCGGCGACGAAACGCTGTCCCGAGCCCAAGCCGCCGCGGCGACGTACGCCGAGGTGATCCGGGGTCTGGGCCTGTCGCCCGAACAAGGCGTGGCGATCGCGGAGGCTGCCCTGCGCTGAAGGCGGCGAGGAATTAGCATCTGGTTTCGTCCGTGCCCGACCCGAGGGGAACCTCATGCTGAAATTCGTCCTGCCGGGCGCGCTGATCCTGCTGCTGGTGGTCATCCTGGTCCTGAAATTCACGATGGGACGGCCGAAGCAGCCGCCACAGGCCGGTCCGGGGCAGCATCCGGGGCAGCCTCCCTACGGCCAGCCTCCGTACGGGCAGCAGCCGCAGGGCCAGTACCCGCCGCAGCAGTTCCCGCCGCAAGGCCAGTACCCGCCGCAGGGGCAGTACCCGCCGCAGCCGGGCCAGCAGCAGTATCCGCCGCAGCCCGGGCAGCAGTACCCGCCGCAGCAGCCCCCGCAAGGCTGACGCGTTTCACCGCGCCTCCCCGCCTGCGCGGACTACGATGAGGTCTCGTTCAGGGGGAGGGTTTCACTGTGGCGTTGCAGCCTTGGCATCTCATGGTTCTGCTGCTGGCAGCGGGCCTGGTGGTCGCGATCGTCGTCGCCGTGCGGGCTTCGGCCAAGCGGAAACAGGGACCGCCGCCGGGTTATTTCCCGCCGCAGCCGGGCCAGCAGCAGTACCCGCCGCGGCACCCGCAGAACCCGTACCCGCCGCGCTGATTCACATCGCCCGGTAATCCCGCAGCTCGATCCGCGGCCCGAACCGGGGCCGTCGAGCCCCGGCCGCTCCGAGGTACCGGATCGCCCGCTGCCGTTGTGGCGCGTACGGCGCGAGCACCTCCGCCATCTCCTCGTCGTCGATCTTCCGCCCGAGCAGCGTGTGCCCGACCACCGCCGGGATGTTGTAGTCGCCGAAGCTGACCGCGTCCGGGTCGCCCCACGCGCGCTGGGCGATCTCCGCCGCCGTCCACACGCCGATGCCGCGCACCTTCCGCAGCCACGCGCGTCCCTCGACCCCGCGCAGTCGCACCGCTTCTTCCAGCCGCGGGGCCACGCGAGCCGCCTCGATCAAGGCCGCGCGGCGCTTCACGTCCACGCCGATCCGGTGCCAGTTCCAGTCCACAATGGACCGAATGGCGACCGGATCCGGCGGCACGCGCAGGAAGTCCGGGCCCGGGCCGGGGGCGCGCGTGCCGAACCACCGGCACAGCTCCGCCCACGACCGGATCGCTTCCTTGCCGCTCACCTTCTGTTCGAGGATCGCCAGCACCAGCGCGTCCCACACCCGCCCGGTCGACCCGAGCCGCAGCCCGGGAGTGTCTCGGCGGGCCGCGGCGATCACGTCGTGGTGCGCGACGAATCCGGTGTCGTCATCGTCCGCGCCGAGCAGCGCGGGCACGCCGTCGAGCAGGAAATCCGCGCCCTCGCCCCAGGCCTCGGCCTCGACGACCCCGTCCGGCCGGTGCAGCAGCGCCAGCGTCCCCTTGCCGCCGGGCGTGTTCGCGGCCAGCCACCAGACGCCCCGGTCGCGCCGGAAGTTCAGGGACCCGCGCCCACGGCTCAGCGGACCCAGCACCTCAGCCAGGTCCACCGGAAACCCCGGACGCCACTCCATCACGCGTCGCTCGAAAACCGGATGCCGCCGTCCGGCACCTCGACGCCGGGCCAGATCCGCACGCCGTCGAGCAGTTCGCAGCGAGCCCCCACCGACGCGCCGTCGCCGAGCACCACGCCGCGCAGCACCGCGCCCTCGCCGACCCGCGCGCCGCGGCCCAGCACCGAATTCTCCACAATCGCGTCCGCGCCGATCACCGCGTCGTCGAACACGACCGAACCGGACACCGTCGCGTCCTTCCCGACGACGGCTCGCGCACCGATCGTCGTCCCGCCGGCGAGTTTCGCTCCGGGGAAAACGGAAGCTCCGTCCAGCGCGAGAAACTCGCCGGTCGGCCCGGCCAGCGCGGACGTCGGCGCGACCCCGCGAACCAGATCCGCGCTGCCGCGGACGAACGCCTCCGGGGTGCCGACGTCGAGCCAGTAGGAAGAATCGACAAATCCGTGCAGATGCGCGCCGTTTTCGAGAAGACCGGGGAACGTCTCGCGTTCCACCGACACGCGGCGCCCGGCCGGGATGGTCTCGATCACCGGACGGCGGAAGACGTAGCAGCCGGCGTTGATCTGGTCCGTCGGCGGGTTCGGCGTCTTCTCCAGGAAAGCGGTGACGCGCCCGGCGGAGTCGGTCGGCACCGAACCGAACCGGCTCGGGTCGGCGACGCGCTGAAGGTGCAGCGTCACGTCCGCGCCGGAGTCGAGGTGGGTGCGCAACTGGGCGTGCAGGTCGGCCCCGGAGAGGATGTCGCCGTTGAAGACGATCGCGTGGTCGGCGCGCAGCCGGTCGTAGACGTTGCGGATGGCGCCGCCGGTGTCGAGCGGCTCCTCCTCCACGACGTACTCGATCTCGAGGCCGTGCGCGGACCCGTCGCCGAAGTACTCCTCGAACACCTCGGCCCGGTACGACGTGCCGAGCACCACATGCCGGATCCCGGCCGCGCGGATGCGGGAGAACAGGTGGCTCAGGTAGGGCGTTCCCGCCGTCGGCAGCATCGGCTTCGGCGCGGACAGCGTGAGCGGGCGCAGCCGCGTGCCCTGGCCGCCGACCAGTACGACGGCGTCGACCTCGACCTCGGACGTCACAGAAATCTCCTTTGTATCACGCACCGCTGAGCGACAAGCCGCGGGAAACGTGGGCGGCGCGGGCCCCGAGGGCCTACCCTAGACAGGAAACAGGCGGGCCTTTCCCTAGAGGCCCCGGGTCAGTCGGGAGGCCGAGGGGAATGGACCCCCGCGATCGCGCGGACGCTCTGCTCGCACGCGCACGATCCCGCGGCGCCTTCGTGGTGACGCCGGACAACATGACGTCTCCGATGGATTCCTCCAGCACTCAGCAGATCTCCGCCTCGGTGGTCTCCGGGCTGGACCCCGACACGACGACGCAGCTGCCCGCGTCGCTGATCGAAGAGAACGACCATCCGCTGGCGGCCGGCACGCGCACCCAGCCGTCGCCGCATCCGCTGGCCCAGCCGACGCCGACGCGGCCGCTCGAACTCCCCGGCGCGCAGAACACCCTGCCGCAGCCGACGGTGCCGAACCCGGCCGGTCCGCAGAAGACGACGCCGCTGGTCCCGCGCCCGCAGGCAAAGCCGGTGGCGAGCCCGCTGAAGGACCCGGCCGAGGAGGAAATGACCGGCCTGGTCCCGACGGTCAAGCAGAACAGCGGACGGTCCAATCTGTCCCGGCGGCTCGACGGGCTGTGATCCGCGCGGGATCTTGACGACCGCACAGTGCTGCGGCCGTTGCGCATCCGGACGCCTCGCGGAGGCAGCCCGGACGTCCTTTGCGGACTCCTCAGCCCTTGCGGGTCTCCAGCTTCACCCGCACCGCCAGCCCGAGCTTCACCGCCGCCAGCACCGGCTTCCACAGCAGACCCTGGTGCCGGTCGGCGAGGTAGCGGTAGGCGCTCGCGTGATGGGCGCGCAGCATCTTCGCCGACGCGCGCGACGTCGAGTGGCCACCGATGTGCATCACGCTCGACGACGGGGCGTAGACGTTCTGCCAGCCCGCCTTCGCCAGCCGGTCGCCGAGGTCGACGTCCTCGAAGTACATGAAGTAGCGGGTGTCGAAGCCGCCGACGGAGTCGAACGCCTCGCGCCGGAAGAGCTGGCAGGAGCCGGAGAGCCAGCCGGACGTGCGCTCGGCCGGCGCGGCGTTCTCCTGGCGGTATTCGCGGGTCCACGGGTTGCCCGGCCAGATCTTGCCGAACACCGCGTGCCCGATCCCGCGCCCGAACGACGGCAGCAGCCGCGCGGACGGGTAGACGGTCCCGTCGAGGTCGTGGATCAGCGGACCGAACGCGGCCCCGCGCGGCCAGCGCTGGGCGACCTCGAGCAGCGCGTCGAGCGAGCCCGGCTCCCATTCGAGGTCCGGGTTGACCACGACGACCCAGCCGTAGCTGTCGTCGAGCGCCGCGACGCCGCGGTTGGCGGCCGTCCCGTAGCCGACGTTCTCGCCGATGCTGACGAGCGTCACGTTCTCGCGTTCGGCGGCCTTCTCCGGAGCGCCGTCGGTGGACGCGTTGTCGGCGACGACGACGTGCACCTCGCGGTCAGTCGCCTTGTCGAGCGTGTCGAGGAACTTCTCGAGCGTTTCGCCGGGGAAGTAGGTCACGGTCACGACGCCGACGCGGTCACCATACGTGCGCTGCTCAGTCACCGCGCCATTGTCCACTGCTCACGGACGGCTACGTCAGCCCACCGGGCCGGTCACCCGCAGTGAACCTCGGTCACGCCTGCAGTTCCGCCAGTTCGTCGTCGATCAGCAGGCCCGGGTCGAACTTCATCCCGGTGAAATGCCCGGCCAGCTCGAGCGAAAGCACCCCGTGCAGCCGGGTCCAGAAGGACAGCGCGCGCCGCACCGCGCCGGTCCCGGCAGTGTCGCTCTCCACCCACTCGCGATGGGTTTCCAGGTGCACGTGGAAGGTGGTGGCCGACTTGGGTTCGCCCAGCGCCGAGTTCGCCTCGATCAGGACTTCCATGACCTCGTTGGAGATCGCCGTCGTGTCCGGCGGCGCGTGGTAGCCGGGCACTGGCGTGCCGTAGATGAGGAAGTAGCGCTGCGGATCGGTCTTGGCCCAGTCCCGGATGACGTGCGCGAGGGTCAGCAGGTCCGCGCCGGAATCCGCCGCCGCGCGGACGGTGTCGGCGAGGCTCCGGAAGGCGTCCCGGATCAGCGCGGTGATCAGCTCGTCCCGGCCGCGGTAGTACCGGTACAGCGCGGGCACGGTCATGCTCATTTGCTTGGCGATCGCGGTGAGCGACAGCGCGGGCAGCCCCGCTTCGGCGATCTGCTGCCGGGCGTGCTGCTTGATCTCCTCGCGCACCTGCGCGCGGTAGCGCTCCCGGGGTGCCTGTTCGGCCATCGGCTGGTTCCCTTCGTTCCTCTCCGGGCAGTGTAGTTAAGCCCCTTCACTCCCGCTATTGACGTTCACGTTCGCGGGCCGGTACGGTCGCCCTTGAAGTTAATACTATTAACTACAACTAATGGGGCTCACTTATGCCGAACCTGCGCGCTGCACTGTTGGCCGTTCCGCTCGCCGCCGGGCTGCTCGGTGCCGCACCCGCCCAAGCCGACACCGCGAATTCCCTTGCCTGCCAAGGAAAAGGCATTGACCCGACAGCTCAGCTGCACCACCGCGCGGAAACCTTCGTCAAGGCCCCGCTGAGCACTGTGTGGCGACTGCACACCCGCGTCGAAGGCTGGCCGCACTGGCAGAAGCCGGTGACGAGCATGAAGCGCCTCGACCCGGGTCAGTTGCGTCCCGGTTCGCGATTCCGCTGGACCACGCCCGCTCCGGCCACGCCGTCGACCCCGGCTACCACGCTGGTCATCACGTCGACCGTGCACCAGATCGAGCCCGGCCAGTGCGTCCGATGGTCCGGTCCGGCGATCGGGCAGGGCCTGCGGATCGACCGGGGAACCCACGTGTGGAACTTCGTCCCGGTGCGCGGCGGGGTCGTCGTCCGCACCGAGGAAAGCTGGACCGGCCAGCAGATCGAGGCCGACCCGGCCACCACGCTCAAGTACCTGGCCCCGGGGCTGGACCTCTGGCTCGCCGATCTCAAGACCGCCGCCGAAGCCCGCTGTCAGCACTGAATCCCTGGAGAATCGTCATGTCCGCTTCTCTCGCCGCACGGTAACCGCATTCTTCGTCGCGAGCGGAGTCGCGGTCGCAATAGCCCACCAGGTACGCGTAATCTCGAAAGCACAGCCGTAAAAGGGGGCCGATGAAAACCGTCGCCATCGAAGAGCACTGGACCACTCCCGGCATCGACCGGATGCTGCGCACCGAATCCGGCGACCCGAGCATCGCGCACAACGACCGGGGCGATCTCTCCGAGCGGCTGCTCGACATCGGCGACCAGCGCGTCGCGTGGATGGACGAGGCGGGCATCGATGTCCAAATCCTTTCGATCGCGCCGCCGGGAACGCACGGATGCCCGGCCCCGCAAGGCATCGAGCTGAGCCGCGAGGCGAACGACCTCGTCAGCGAGGCCGTCGCGAAGCACCCCGAGCGGTTCCGGGCCATGACGACGTTGCCGATGTCCGATCCGGACGCGGCGGTCGCCGAACTGCACCGGACCGCGAAGGATCCAGCGCACGTCGGGATCATGTCGTACGGGCGCAGCGGCGATCGCCTCCTCGACGATCCGGCGTACGACGAGTTGCTCGGCGCGGCCGCGGCGCTCGGCCGGCCGGTTTTCGTCCACCCGCAGATCCCGGTGGAGTCAGTCCGCCAGGCCTCTTACCGCGGCTTCAGCCCGGAGCTTGACCTCGGACTCGCCACGTACGGCCTTGGCTGGCATTACGAGGCCGGGCTCGCGGTCATCCGGCTGATCCTGCGCGGCGCCTTCGACCGCCACCCGGACCTGCAGGTCGTGCTCGGCCACTGGGGCGAGGTCGTCCTGTTCGCGCTGGACCGCATCGACAGCCTCTCGCATACGGCCACGCATCTCGAACGTCGCGTCTCCGAGTATTTCCGCACCAATATCCACCTGGCGACCAGCGGAATGCTCGTCCCGCGAATGCTGCGCAACGCACTCGAATACACCACCGCCGATCGGATCCTGCTGTCCGGCGATTATCCATTCCACCGGGTCCAGGCCGCGGCAATCGCGGAATTCCTGGAGCAATTGCCGGACGAAGAAGACCGGGAAAAGATCGCGCACGCCAACGCGGAAGCCCTTTACGGTCTCCGTTAACGGTTGCGCAACTGCTGGTACCAGGCTTTTCCGTAAGCCTCGCGATGCCGGTCCGCCGTGGTCGTCCACGAGAATTCCTTGGCGCGCCGCTGCGCCGCGGAAGCGAGCACTGAACGACGCGACGGATCGGCCAGCAGCTCCGTCAACGCCGCGGCGACATCGCCCGCCCCGACGCCGCAGTACGCGACCGCGTCGCCGCCGACCTCCGGCAGCGAAAGGCGGCGCGTGGTCAGTACCGCGGCACCGCAGGCCATCGCCTCGAGAACCGGCAGCCCGAAGCCTTCTCCGAGGCTCGGGTACGCCACGAGTTCCGCGCCGCCGAGGAAGCCGGCGAGCTTCCCGAACGGCAGATAACCCGCGCGAATCACCCGAAGCCGGTGCGGCACCGCATCCAGCGCACGCTCGACCTGCGTGTCCCAGCCAGGCTGACCGGCGAGCACGAGCGCCGGCGCGTCCCGCTGCCCGGCGACCGCGCGCGCGTAACCGCGGATCAGCGCGGGCACGTTCTTGCGAGGTTCGAGCGCCCCGAGGAACGCGATGTACGGCGTCGCCCCGAGCCCGACCGCCTTCCGCGCCGCCGCGATCTCCTCCGGCGACGGCGGATGGAATCGTTCGCTGTCGACGCCATGGTGGATGATCTCCAACTCCGCGTGCCGCACCGGGCTCACGCGCGCCAGCTCTACCGCTGTCGCGTGACTGGGGACTACGCAGAGTGTGGCCCGGCGCAGCGCGGTGGCGGTCCACGCGCGGAAGAACCGGGCCTTGACCGACGAGTGCAGGACCGCGTCGGTGAAGAACGTCGCGTCGTGCAGCGTGACCACCGAAGCGGCCGGGCTGGCGAGCGGCATCGTGTAGTGCGGCGAGTGCACGACGTCGGCGGCGAGCCGGCGCACGAGCCGCGGCAGAGTGGCTTGTTCCCAGGTCAGCCGGGCGGTGCGCGTCGAGGTCGCGGGCGACGCGGCGACGATCCGGGAACTGGGCGCGAGCTGGTCGTACAACGGCAGGTCGCGCGGCTGGCAGACCACCGTCAGCCGAGCCCCGTCCTGGTCGAGCGCGCCGACGAGCGAATCCACGTACCGGCCGACCCCGCCCCGATCCGCGGGCACCGCGGTCGCGTCGATCAGCACACGGGGATCACCGGTCACGAGTGCAGCGTACGGCGATCACCCACCGCACAGGTCACGAACCGGCAAACTGCCGCCGACTCCCGGCGCCAGCACCCTCGCCCACCTGCGCTCACCCGTCTGGGTTCACCCGTCCGTGTTACCGCAGTCGCACCATGAACCCGGCGCTCGGTGCCCGACGCGTCAGCGTCAGCTTGCCACAAGAACGTCCGCGGCCGCTCGTGCTCGCCGCCTCGTCCCTCCCCCATCGTCGCCCGGGACCGCCAGCCCGACCGACGCTGAGGCCTCGCCCAAACCGGCACGCCCCGAGCCTCGGCCGACCCCGCCGCCAAAGCCCCTGCCGCCTCCTCCGGACCCAGACCACCGCCAGCCCGCCCGCGGATGCGCCTCGCGGCTGCCAGGTGCACGCCGCTCCTGGCCCAGCCCCCGACAGTTCCGCCGCCTCGCCCGGCCCCCCGCACCACGCCGGACCGCCGACCAGCCGTCAGCTCACCCGCCGATGCGCCGCCCACACCGCCTCCGCGGCCGCCAGGTGCACGCCGCTCCCGACCCAGCCCCGACAATTCCGCCGCCGCACCCGGCCCCCCGCACCACACCGGACCGCCGACCAGCCGTCAGCTCACCCGCCGATGCGCCGCCCACACCGCCTCCGCGGCCGCCAGGTGCACGCCGCTCCCGGCCCAGCCCCGACAATTCCGCCGCCGCACCCGGCCCCCGCACCACGCCGGACCGCCGACCAGCCGTCAGCTCACCCGCCGATGCGCCGCCCACACCGCCTCCGCGGCCGCCCGCCACGTGAACGTCCGCGCCCGCTCGCGCCCCAGCTTCGACAGTTCCGCCGCCTTGTCCGGCGACAGCAGCACCTCTTTCAACGCCCGCGCCAGCGCGTCCACGTCCCCGCGCGGCGCCACCAGTCCCGCGCCGCCGGCGACCTCCACCAGGGCCGGGACGTCCGTGTGCACCACCGGCACCCCGATCGCCATCGCTTCCAGCAGCGGCAGCCCGAAGCCCTCGGCAAGGCTCGGCATCGCCAGCACGCTCGCGCCGCGCATCGCCGTCGCCAGTTGTGCGTCGGTCACTTTTCCCAGCACCCGCACCGATTTCAGGCCGCGGTCGGCCGCGAGCCGCACCGGGTCGATGCCGCCCCAGCCGGGCTGGCCCGCCAGCACCAGGCCGACGTCGCCGACCTCGTCCGTGCCGTCGAGCTGCGCCACCGCGTCGACCAGCACGTCCATGCCCTTGCGCGGTTCGATCGTCCCGACCGCCAGCACGTACCGCGACGGCAGGTCCAGCTGAGCGGACCCCTCCGGCACGGTCACCCCG
This sequence comes from Amycolatopsis sp. AA4, assembly GCF_002796545.1. Lineage (GTDB taxonomy): Bacteria > Actinomycetota > Actinomycetes > Mycobacteriales > Pseudonocardiaceae > Amycolatopsis. The sequence goes on along the minus strand of NZ_CP024894.1, from coordinate 707,519 downwards.
TGCGGCACGACCCGCACCGGAACGTCCACGTCCAGCAGCACCGCCAGCTCGTCGGCGACCGCCCGCGTCGGCACGATCAGCCCGGACGACCGCCGCGCCGCCCGCGCGATCATCGACCGGTGCCAGCTGACGCCGCGCGCGGTCAGGGTCTCCGGATGCGTCCACGGCACCGTGTCATGCACCGTGACGGTCAGCGTTCGCCCAGCCGGGGCACGGGGCGGTGCGAACGGGGTCGGCGCGTGCACCGCGTCACCGCCCGGCCACCAGCGCAGGCCGAGCTGCCACAGCGCGACCAGCGCTCTCGGCGGCAGCGGCAGCACCCGCGGGCCCTCGACCCCTTCGATCTGGGCCGCGGACACGTCCGCGTGCCGCGCGACCACGCTGGACACGGTCCAGCCGGGCGGCGCGGTGCGGGCGAGCGCGGGCAGCAGTTCGGCGGTGTACCGGCCGGTGCCACCCGGAACGGGGGCGAGCAGTTGCTCGGCGATCACGACCAGTTCGGGCACGCCGCTATTCTCTCCCAGGTGACCAGCGCGGAATCCGGCACCACCGTCGTCGTGGTGACCTGGCGGGGGGCAGCCCACCTCGCCGCGTGCCTCGACGCGCTCGCCGCCCAGGACCGTCCACATCGGACACTCGTGGTCGACAACGCCTCAACCGACGGCACCGCAACGGTTCTCGCCGCGCACCCCAGCCGTCCGGAGGTCCTCCGGCTGCGCCGCAACACCGGTTACGCCGGTGCGATGGCGCACGCACTTTCCCGGATCGAGACCGCGCGTGTCGCGTGGCTCAACGACGACGCCGCCCCCGAACCGGACTGGCTCGCCGTCCTCGAAGACACCCTCGAGGACCAGCCGCTCGCCGCCGCCGTCACGTCGCGGCTCGAACTGCCCGACGGCAGCACCCAGTCCACCGGCGTCCGGCTCACCGCCGACGGCCACGGTGCCGACCTCACCGAGCCCAGCGACGAGGTCTTCGGCTTCTGCGGCGGCGCCGCGCTGCTGCGCACCGAGGCCGTGCGCGCGGTCGGCGGGGTCCCGGCGAGCTTCTTCTGTTACTACGAAGACACCGACACCGCGTGGCGGCTGCGGCTCGCCGGATGGCACGTCGTCTCCGCGCCGAAAGCCCGCGTCCAGCACCTGCACGGAGCCAGCACGCACCCCGGTTCACCGCAATTTCACCGCTGGAACGAACGCAACCGTTTGCTCATGCTGCTGCGCTGCGCACCCGCGGCGATCGCAGTCCGCGAAATGGCCCGTTTCGCCGCGATCACCGTTTTGCTTCCGCTGCGCCGGCACCGTCCGGACGCGGCGAATTTCGACCCCGCGCTGCGGCTGCGGGTGCTGGCGGAGGTCGTCCTCCGGCTCCCGCGCACGCTGCGGGAACGGGGTCGCGTAACGCGGATCTCGGCGCTGGGCCGAGGCGCGATCTGGGATGCCTGGGCTGGCCTTTAAGCTGGGCGGAAATTCGACGGAGGAGCTCGTCTTGGCAGTGGGGGACCCGCAACCGCTCGTCTCGGTGATCGTGGTGAATTACCGCGGCGCCGACGACACCATCACCTGCCTGCGGGCGCTGCGGACCGACCTGGACTACGCGAATGTCGAGCTGATCTGCGTCGACAACGCGTCCGGCGGCGACGACGCGGCCCGCATCCGCGCCGCGGTACCCGACGTGCGGCTCATCGAATCGCCGGTCAACACCGGGTTCGCCGGCGGCTGCAACCTCGGCGCCCAGCACGCGAACGGCACCGTCCTCGGCTTCCTCAACAACGACGCGCGCCCGGCTCCGGCGTGGGTCTCCGCGGCCGTCGCCGAACTGCGCGCGCAGCCGACCGTCGCCGCGGTGGCGAGCAAGGTCCTCGACTGGGACGGCACCGGCACCGATTTCGTGGACGCGGGTCTGACCTGGTTCGGCATGGGCTACAAACGCCACGCGGGCAGCCCGCTCGCGGACGTGCCCGCGGCCGAGCACGACGTCGCCAAGGACGTCCTCTTCGGCACCGGCTCGGCGCTGTTCGTGCGCGCGTCGGTGTTCGCCGAACTCGGCGGTTTCGACGAACGCTTCTTCATGTTCTACGAGGACGTCGACCTCGGCTGGCGGCTCAACCTGCGCGGCTGGCGCGTCCGCTACGTGCCGGAATCGCTCACCTACCACCGCCACCACGGCACCATGGCCGCGGTCGACGCGCCGGACACCGGTCGCGAAACCTTCCTTTTAGAACGCAACGCACTGGCGGCGCTCTACAAAAACCTCTCCGACGAATCCCTGGCCCGCGCACTTCCGGCGGCACTCGCGCTGGCCGTCCGCCGCGCGACCGCCCGCGGCAACCTCAATCCGGACCAGCTGGACCTCGAAAAGGGCGTCGGCCCGGTCGACACCTCGGACATCCCGGTCCCGCGCACCACGCTCGCCGGAGTGCTGGCGGTCGACCGATTCGTCGAGATGATGCCCTCGCTGGCCGAATCCCGCGCAGTCGAGCAAGCCGCCCGCGTACGCACCGACGCCGACCTGCTTCCGTTGCTGCGCAAGGCACTTGAGCCCGCGTACCCGCTGCCGGACTACCTTCGCGCACACGAAATCCTCGTCGAAGCGTTCGGCATCAAGGACGTCTTCGGCCAGCGCCGCAAGATCCTCGTGCTGACCGGCGATTCGATCACCGAGCGGATGGCCGGCCCGGCGATCCGGGCGTGGAACATCGCCTCGACGCTGTCCGCCGAGCACGACGTGCACCTCATGACCACCAACCCGCTGGTCTCGCCCCCGCCCGCGGCCTTCCGGGTCAGCTCGGGCAAGCACCGCGACCTCGACGGCCCGATCGAATGGGCGGACGTCGTGATCCTGCAGGGGCATGTGCTGGAGCTGGCGCCGTCGCTGAAGAAGCAGCACGAGCACAAGATCGTGGTCGCCGACGTCTACGACCCGATGCACCTGGAGCTGCTGGAACAGGGCAAGGACGCCCCCGACGACCAGCGCGCGCTCGACCTGGCCGGCGTCACCCGGGTCCTGGACGCCCAGCTCGAACGCGCCGACTTCTTCCTCTGCGCCTCCGAACGCCAGCGCCACTTCTGGCTGGGCCACCTCGCCGCGCTCGGCCGCCTGTCCCCGCGGCTCTACGACGCCGACCCGACCACCCAGTCGCTCCTCGCGGTCGTCCCGTTCGGCCTCTCCCCGCAGGCCCCGACCCGCACCGGCCCCGGCCTGCGGTCCGCGCTGGGCATCGGCGAATCGGACCGCGTCGTCCTGTGGGCGGGCGGCGTCTACAGCTGGTTCGACCCGCTGACCCTGATCCGCGCCTTCGACCTGCTTCGCCACCGCCGCGACGACGCCCGTCTCGTGTTCCTCGGCATGAAGCACCCGAACCCCGAGGTCGCCGAAATGGACATCGGCGCCCGGACGATCCGGCTCGCGGATTCGCTGGGCCTCACCGACAAGCACGTCTTCTTCAACGAACAGTGGGTCCCGTATTCGGACCGGCAGAACTGGCTGCTCGACGCCGACTGCGGGGTCACCACGCACTACGAACACGTCGAGACCACTTTCGCTTTCCGCACCCGGGTCCTCGACTACCTGTGGGCCGGTTTGCCGATCGTGACCACGGACGGGGATGCGTTCGCCGACCTCGTCCGCGCGGAAGGCCTCGGCGTCGTGGTTCCCGCCGAAGACGCGGGCGCGCTGGCGGACGCGCTGGAAAAGTCCTTGTACGACAGGGAATTCGCCGACGCCTGCGTCGAACGGATCCGAGTAGTCGCGCAGCGGTACGCCTGGCCGGAAGCGCTGAAACCGCTGGTGGAGTTCTGTCGCAATCCGCGTCCCGCGGCCGACCGGCTGCCCGGCGGCGCGGACCTGACCGTCAGCGACCCAGTACGCGGCACCGCGCTGGTACGGCGCGATTTGGCTCTGGTACGGGAATATCTCGCCGCCGGCGGCCCGGGCGAGCTGGCACGGCGAGCTGCGGGACGGGTCACGAAGGTGGCGCGGGAGCGGTTGCGCCGTGGCTGACCGTCCGCTCCGCGTCCTGTTGGACGGCACTCCCCTGCTCGGTTCCCGGACTGGCATCGGCCGGTATACCGCCGCGTTGAGCGAAGAGCTGGCTTCACTGTCCGAAGTGGACCTTCGCGCGGTAGCGTTCACTTTGCGCGGCTGGCGAAAGCTTCGGCATGTCCTGCCACACGGAGTACAAGCGCGGGGAATGCCAGTCTCGGCAAGGCTTTTGCGCGCGACCTGGCTGCATACCCAGCTGCCGCCGGTCGAATTGTTCGCCGGGCCGACCGATGTAGTGCACGGCACGAACTTCGTCCTCCCCGGCCGCCTCCGCGCCGCCGGAGTCCTGACGATCCACGACCTGGCTTTCATCGACGCCCCGCAGGAACTGGCCCACTCCGACCGAACCCTTCCGGAACTGGTCCGCCGCGGCGCGCACCGAGCGAACGTCATCTGCACCCCGACCGAGGCGGTCGCGGATTCGGTCGCGGAAAAGCTGGATGTCGACCGGTCGAAAATCATCGCCACCCCGCTCGGGGTGAATCCCGCGTGGTTCACCGCCCGCCCGCCCGACGACGGGGTGCGGGCGAAACTGCGGCTGCCGGAGAAATACCTGCTGTTCGCCGGTGCCGCCGGACCGCGCAAGGGCTTGGACTGGCTGGCCGCCGCCCATGCGGCCGCCCCGGACCTGCCCCCGCTGGTCTTCGCGGGCCCTGGCCCGTTCCCGAGGCTGCCCCGGTCCGGACAGACCGGCTATCTGTCCGATGTGGACCTTCGCACGGTCGTAGCCGGAGCCGCCGCCCTGGTGCTCCCTTCCCGGGACGAAGGCTTCGGCCTGCCTGTCCTGGAAGCCATGGCGTCGGACGTCCCCGTCGTCTGCACCGATATCCCGGCCCTGCGCGAAGTAGCGGGAGACTGCGCCACGCTGGTCCCCTACGACGACGTAGACGGCCTCGCCGAAGCCCTGCGTCAAGCCGTCACCGACCCGCACGGCCTGGCGACGTCCACCGCCCGCAGAACCCACGCGGCGAGCTTCACCTGGCACAACACGGCGTTGCGCACGCTGGACGCCTACCGGCAGGCAACCGAGTCTTAGAGCCTGCGGGTAAGGGGTTCGGGCGGTTAGTTGCTGTGGCGGGCGAGTCACCGAGCAGAAACCACGTCGAAAACCGAACCCGAAGCCGATCAGGCCAGCACGTCACGCCCGCGAAAGATCCGGGCTAATATGCGCCTCATGCTGACCCGGTGGCTTGGCCACGTGCGCAGGCACCCCCTGGCTGGCGCCGTCGAGGTGGCGTTGTCCTGGGAGTTCGCGATAGTCGGCTCCGCTAAGCTGTTGCCTGTCTTGGATACAGCCTGGTTCCCCGGGCTGGGAAGCGTCGCGGTCAATCTGATCGCCACCGGCGTCATGCTGGTGATCCTGCGGTCCTGGGGCTGGCTGCGGCCCGCAGGGGTGACCGCTTGGGGACGATTCGCCCGTTGGCCGGTTGTGCTGCCGCTGTTCTTTGTCGCCGCGCTGTCGGCGCTGCCGGGCATCGAGGGCAGCGCAACGCAGCTCGTCACGGGCGCGGCGGTCATGCTTTGTGTCGGGATCAGCGAAGAGATTTCCAGCCGGGCACTGGTACTGGAGGTCGCCCGTCCGCTGGGCTTGCTGCGTGCGTCCGCGCTGACGGCGGTTCTGTTTGGTGCTGGGCATCTCAAGAACTACCTGTTTTTCGGAGCATCGCTGAACAACACGCTGTGGCAGATGCTATCGGCGGGACTGTTCGGGTTCTGCCTGTGCGCGGCTCGGCTGGCGATCGGCACGGTGTGGCCGCTGGTGCTGCTGCACGCCTTGTCGGACTACCTCCAGATCTATTCTCCGGGCAAAGACCCGGACTGGCTGTGGACCCTGAACGCCATTGTCAACCTCGGGCTCGGGGCAGCACTGCTGCGCTGGGCGCGGAACGCGCCGGCTGCCGAATCTGCGAGCACGGCAGCCGCGAACTGAAGATCGGCAGCCCTCGCAAGCTCCGGCAAGGGATCGCTCCGCACATCGGCACCCCCTTTACCAACAAGAATGCCGCTGGGGCATTCTCCGGTCAGCCGTGGAGATACGAGTTCAAGGCCGTCCGCCAATCCCGCAACGGAGTCAGTCCCGCCTCCCGCCAAGAAGCGTTGGAAAGCAACGAGTAAGCAGGACGAGCGGCCGGACGCGGGAATTCCTCAGTGGTGCACGGCTTGACCCGGTCCGGATCCGCGCCGATCTCCTCGAAAATGGCCCGGGCGAATCCGTACCACGAAGTCTCGCCGCCGCCGGTGCAGTGCAAAACCTTCCCCGCGGGCCCCTGCCCAGCGGCAATCGCCCCGGCAAGCTCCCAGAGCCCCCGAGCCAGATCAGCCGACCAGGTAGGCGCCCCGATCTGATCGTCCACCACGGAAAGCTGATCCCGCTCCGACTCCAGCCGCCGCATGGTCTCGACGAAATTGGCCCCGGTTTTCCCGTAAACCCAGCTGGTCCGCACCACCCAGGCCGACGCGCCCGACCCGAGTACCGCATCCTCCCCCGCGGCCTTGGTCCGCCCGTAAGCATTCTTCGGCCCCAGCGCGTCGTCCACTTCGTACGGCCGATCCCCGTCCCCCGGAAAAACATAATCCGTGGAGACATGAATCAACGGCACCCGCCGCGAAGTACAAGCCGCCGCCAACACGCGCGGCCCGTCGACATTCACCGCGAACGCCCGCGCCTCGTCCGTTTCCGCGGCATCAACCGCCGTATAAGCCGCGGCATTGATCACCACCGGCACCGCCCCAGCAGCCGCGGCCCGCTCCGCCAGCTCCCCGACCGCGGCGATCACCTGGCCCGCGGCCGTGATGTCCAGCTCCGCCGACGAAGGCGCGAGCACCTCCGTTTCCGGGCCCGCGGTATTCACCAGGTCCCGGCCGAGCTGACCGGAACCGCCGGGCACGAGCACTGCCAGCCGCACCGGCGTACCTCCTACTGCGAAAGGGTTTTCAGGACGTGCCGAGCGCGGCGCGGGCCTTCAGCGGCTCCCACCACGCGCGGTTGTCGGCATACCAGCGCACGGTCTCCGCCAACCCGTCCTCGAACGACACCCGCGGAGCGTAACCGAGTTCGCCGCTGATCTTCGCGATGTCGACCGAGTACCGCCGGTCGTGGCCCTTGCGGTCGGCCACCGGTTCGACCATTTCCCAGCCGACGCCGACCGCGGCGAGCAGGCGTTCGGTCAGTTCGCGGTTGGTCAGTTCGGTGCCGCCGCCGATGTTGTAGATCTCGCCCGGGCGACCGCCGTCGGCGACCAGCTGGATTCCGTGGCAGTGGTCGTCCACGTGCAGCCAGTCCCGGACGTTCAGGCCGTCGCCGTAGAGCGGAACCTTCTTGCCGTCCAGCAGGTTCGTCGCGAAGAGCGGGATGACCTTTTCGGGGAACTGGTACGGCCCGTAGTTGTTCGAGCACCGCGTGACGCACACCGGCAGCCCGTGCGTCCGGAAGTACGAGCGGGCGATCAAATCCGACGACGCTTTCGAGGCCGAGTACGGCGAATTCGGCTCCAGTACGTGGTCTTCCGACCACGAACCGTCCTGGATGGACCCGTACACCTCGTCCGTCGAGACGTGCACGAACTTCCCGACCCGCGCCTCCAGCGCGGCTTGCAGCAACGTCTGCGTGCCGAGCACGTTGGTGAGCACGAAGTCCGCCGAACCGAGGATCGAGCGGTCCACATGGGACTCCGCGGCGAAGTGGACGACCAGATCGACGCCGTTCATCAGCTCGGTCACCTGCGCGGTGTCGCAGATGTCGCCGCGCACGAAGCGCAGCCGCGGGCTGTCGGCGACCGGGGCGAGGTTCGCCTCGTTGCCCGCGTAGGTGAGCTTGTCGAGCACCACGACCTCGGCGTCGGCCAGGGTCGGATACGCCCCCGACAACACCTGCCGCACGTAGTGCGAACCGATGAACCCGGCACCGCCCGTGACCAGGACCCGCATCCTCATCCACCCCTTCCGCCCGACCGGGCACTCTCGCCCCCAGCCTACGGGTGGCTTACCTCAGGCTCGGTAGAGTTCGGCAAAGCGCGAAACGCGCGGGGCATCCTGGGGAGGAACAGTGGCCGAATGGCCGGGTACGCCGCTGCCGGTGCACCGCGGTCGCGGCGTGGTCGTCGTGCTGCGGCGCGGCGGGAAAATCCTGCTGTCCGTCGTGTCCGTGGTCGTGCTGGCGCTGACCTGGTACGGCTGGCAGTTCATCGGCGACCCGCGGGCAGGCTTCTCCACCACGGCGATCTTCGGCGAGCAGGACGCGCACGCGAAACCGCTCGACGGAGCGATCGACATCCTCCTGGTCGGCCAGGACAGCCGCACCGACGCGCAGGGCAATCCGCTGCCCCGCGAGGTGCTCGACATGCTGCACGCCGGCGAAGCGGACGGCGAAAAACAGACCGACACGATGATTCTCGTGCACATCCCGCAGAACGGGGAGCACGCGATCGCCATCTCCTTCCCGCGCGACTCCTACGTCGAGATCACCGGCGGCTTCGGCAAGCACAAGCTGAACAGCGCGTACGTCTACGCCTACAACGACACCGCCAAGACCCTGCAGGCCAAGGGCAACACCGACCTCAAGGACGTCGACGAGAAAGCCAAGCTCGCCGGACGCAAGAACCTCGTCGCGACGCTCGAGAAGTTCATCGGCAAGCCGGGCATGATCGACCGCTACGCCGAGGTCAACCTGGCCAGCTTCTACGAGGTCACGAAGGCCATCGGCGGCGTCCAGGTGTGCCTCAAGAACCCGGTCAAGGAAAAGAAGTCGGGCGTCGACCTGCCCGCCGGGAAGCAGACCATCGAGGGCGTGCAGGCGCTCGCGTTCGTCCGCCAGCGCTACGGCCTGCAGAACGGCGACCTCGACCGGATCGCGCGCCAGCAGGCGTTCCTGTCCGGGCTGGCGAGCAAGGTGCTCTCGTCCGAAGTGCTGGCCAACCCGGTGCGGATCGCGCAGCTCATCGAGGCGGTGAAGAAGTCCGTGGTGCTGTCCGCGGGATGGGACCTGTCCGAGTTCGTCGAGCAGATGCGCGGGCTGACCGGCGGAAACGTCGAGTTCCACACGATCCCCACCGAGGGCAACGCGGTCATGGGCGGCGCGGACGTGCTCCGCGTCGACCCGGCGAAGGTCCGCGCCGAAGTCAACCGGCTGACCTCCGACGGCAGCGCCCCGACGCCCAGCAACGCGCCGTTGCCCGGAGCCGGGCAGATCACCGTCGAACTGTTCGACGGCTCCGGCACGGGCGCCGCCGACCAAATGCGGGGTCTGTTGCAGGAGAAGGGTTTCCAGCTCGGCACGAGCACGAAACTGTCCACCCGCGCGACGACCGTGCTGCGCTACCACCCATCCGACGAGGCCGCCGCCGACCTGGTCCGCCAGGCCCTCGGCAGCAATGCGCAGGCCGAACCGGACGCGGACGTCGCCGCCGGGCACGTCCGGGTGATCCTCGGCAAGGACGCGCGCGACGCCGCGCAAGCGCCGGCCACCACGTCCTCGGCTCCCCCTGCGGCCCCGCCCGCGTCGTCGCCGTCCGGGCCGCCTCCGTCGAGCTCCTCGACCTCACCCGCACCGGTCATCACGGCGGGCGATGTCCCCTGCGTCAACTAGAGTCGAGCACCCAGCGTCGCGGCGCGCCGCAGGCCGTACGCTGGTGAGCGGGGAGGTAACCGGGGTGAGCGAAAACCAGGACAAACCGGACCGGACGGCGGATTCCGCCGACAGTCCGGCGGTTTCCGACGCCTCGGACCGGAAATCCGACGAAACGCCGAAGCACGCCGCTGCCGAGGAAACCGCTGCGGAGGAGACTGAACCGGGTACCGAGGACACCGTCGCCGAGGAAGCCGCGCCCGTCGCCGACGGTGCCGGCACCGAGGATGGCGCGGCCGACGAGGAGGCCTCTGCCGACTGGAAGCCCTCGCCGCACCCGCGCGTCGACCTCCCCCAGCCGTCGAACCCGGCGCCGCCTGAACCGGAGGGCCGCACGGGCCGGGTCACCCGGATCACCCGCCGCGTGGCGATCGGCCTGGTCTCCCTGCTCGCGCTGAGCGGGACCGGCTACGCGTACGTCACCAAGGACAAGCTGCAGGACAATGTCGCGACTGCCGACATCCTCACGCCGCGCGAGGGCGAGCCCCCGGCCCCGCCCGCCGACGACGGCGGCACCGACATCCTGCTCGTCGGCAGCGACGCGCGCACCGACCAACAGGGCAACCCGCTCCCGCTGAGCATGCTGAAATCGCTGCGCACCGAGGACAAAGGCGGGATCAACACCGACACCATCATCCTGCTGCGGATCCCGAAGAACGGCGGCAAGGCGTCCGCGGTGTCGATCCCGCGCGACAGCTGGGTCGACGTGCCGGGCCGCGGCAAGGCGAAGATCAACTCCGCGTACGGCGTCGCCAAGGCGCGCGCCGAGCAGGAGGAACGGGCGCAGGGCGAGCACGACCAGGCGAAGATCTCGCGCGATTCGGACGCCGCCGGACGCCGCGCGCTGGTCCAGACGGTGCAGGACCTCACCCAGGCGCGCATCGACCACTACGCCGAGGTCAACCTGCTCGGGTTCTACCTGATCACCGAGGCGGTCGGCGGCGTGCCGGTGTGCCTCAACCACGCGACGTCGGACAAGGACTCCGGGGCGAACTTCCGCCGCGGCGTGCAGACGGTGAGCGGCGGCGAGGCGCTGTCCTTCGTGCGCCAGCGCAAGAACCTGCCGAACGGCGACCTCGACCGGATCAAGCGGCAGCAGGCGTTCCTGTCCTCGGCGATGCGCAAGGTGCTGTCCGCGGGCACGCTGACCAATCCGAGCACGCTGAACAGCCTGATGGACGCGGTGCACCGGTCGTTCGTTCTCGACGACAGCCTCGACGTGCTCGAATTCGCCCAGCAGGTCAAGGGCGTCGCGTCCGGCGACCTGACCTTCGCGACGATCCCGGTGATCACCACGAACGGCCGCAGCGAGGACGGGCAGAGCATCGTCGAGGTCGACCCGGCCGCGGTCCAGAAGTTCGTCGCGGGGCTGGCCGGACGCGCCGCTCCCGCGGTTACCGGGGGCGGCGGCGCGGCGGCCGGAGCGGTCCCGCAGGGCCTGGATTCCGGAATCCCGGGCGTGCCCTGCGTCGACTGACGCCGCGACTAGCCTGGGGGCATGAGCCTCACCGAGCAGCTGCTGCGCCCGCTTCTGGCCTCGCCGGCGAAACCGCTGATCACGCACTACGACGACCGGCTCGGCAGCCGCGTCGAACTGTCCGTGGCGACGACGCAGAACTGGGCCGCGAAAACGGCGAACTGGCTGGTCGACGAGTTCGACGTGGAGCCGGGCGACGCCGTCGCGGTGCGGCTGCCCGCGCACTGGCAGACCGTCGGCGTGCTGCTCGGCGCGTGGTGGTGCGGCGCCCGCGTGGTCGCGGAGCCGGACGGCGCGCGGGTGGTGTTCACCAGCCCGGACGAGGAGATCGACGCCCCGGCCGTCGCGGTGGTCTCGCTCGACCCGATGGGCCGCGGCCTGTCGGCCCCGCCGTCCGGCGGAGCGCTCGACTACCTCACCGAGGCGCGAATGTCCGGCGACCAGTTCGTCCCGATGCAGCCGACTCCTGGCGACACCCCCGCACTCGGCTCCTCCACTGTGGACGAAGTGTGGGCGGAAGCCACTGCGCGCGCGGCAAAACTCGGCCTGACCGCAGCAGACCGAGTTTTGTCCACGGTGGACTGGACGGTGCCGGACGGCGTACTCGACGGCCTGCTCGTCCCGCTCGCCGCCGGCGCGCACCTGGTCCAGGTGACGAACGCCGACCCGGCGAAACTGTCCGCCCGCCGCGAGGCCGAGCGCACCACCGCCGATCTGACCGCGTGAGTGCTGGCGCCGTCGGCAGCACTCCTCGCGGGTTTCAGGCGTTCTGCAGTTCGGCCGTGCCCTGGCGGCGACGCCAGAACAACACGTGGTCCAGGGACAGCCGGCCGCCGTTGAAGCCCAGCGCCAGCGCGGTGAGGCCGAGCACCAGCACCAGTTCGTAGCCGCCTTCGCCGGTGAGCCCGTGCGCCGCGTGGACCGAGATCAGCGCGCCGGCCATGTCGATCGCGTAGCCGATGGCGACCACCGGCAGCAGGAAACCGACGACGAACGCGATCGACCCGAGCAGTTCGAGCACGATCACGAGGAACGCGGACACGGTCGGCAGCGGGATGCCGATCTGGCCGAACATGTCGGCGGTCGCCCCCACCCCGCTGTTCCATTTCTGCAGGCCGTGGGCGAAGAACACCACCGCGACGCCGATCCGGCCGAGCAGCAGCGCGACGTCCTTGACTCGAGTCAACATGGAGACAGCTCCCCGATAGGTGAAAGTTCAACTGACCCGACCCACGGTAGGGCAGCGGACACCGCCGCGGGGGTGTCAGCCAGTGATCGACAGGAAACCGACAGGCACCGAAAACTCGCTGTACAGCGCGCCCGGCGCGGCGCTACCGTGCCGACAACCGCGGGTGAGTGCTGCTCGCGGCCGTGTTTTCCGCCTGGTTCGCCACCTGCGAGGAGCCCCGATGCGCCGACAGTCCGATCGACCCCAGTTCGGCCTGTCCCCCGCATCTGAGGATCTCCGCTCGCATGAAAGCACTGACCATCGGCATCCTGGCGCACATCGACGCAGGTAAAACCAGCCTCACCGAACGTCTGCTGTTCGAGACCGGCGTGCTCGACCACGCCGGCCGGGTCGACGACGGCGACACCCAGACCGATTCGCTCGACCTCGAACGCCGGCGCGGCATCACGATCAAGTCCGCCGTCGTGGCGGTCAGCACGCCCGGCCACCGGCTCAACCTCGTGGACACCCCCGGCCACCCCGATTTCATCGCGGAGGTCGAACGCGCCGTCGGCGTCCTCGACGGCGCGGTGCTCGTGGTGTCCGCGGTGGAAGGGGTGCAAGCCCAGACCCGCGTGCTGATGCGCACGCTCGTCCGGCTCGGCATTCCGGTGCTGGTGTTCGCGAACAAGATCGACCGCACCGGGGCGCGCGAGGCTTCCTTGCTGGAATCCTTGCGCACCAAGCTTTCCCCGCAATGTGTCGCGATGAGCACGGTGGCGGACATCGGCACCCCTGCCGCACGCCCGGTGCCGCTGCCGTTCGACGAACGACTTGCCGACGCACTGGCCGGGGATGACGCTTTTCTTGAGTCCTATGTAGCCGGAGTGGCGTCCACAATGGATTACCGGGCGGCGTTGGCGCGTCAGGTCGCTACCGCCTCGGTGTATCCGGTCTTCTTCGGCTCCGCCGTCACCGGCGCTGGCGTCTCTGATCTCATCGCCGGGATTTACGAGCTGTTGCCGTCCCGCGAACGCCGAGGGGACGGACCACTCGACGCCACCGTCTTCAAAATCGAACGCGGCCCTTCCGGCGAGAAAATCGCTTACGTGCGCATGTTTTCCGGCTCCCTTGCCGCCCGGCGACCAGTACCTTTCCGCCGATTGGGCGCGGAAGGCGTCGGCCGCCCGTCCGCGGTGCGAGTGTTCGAGCACGGCGCGACCCCGGTGTCCGGCGAGGCGCTAGCCGGGGATGTCGCCCGTGTCTGGGGTCTGCCAGACCTCCGCATCGGAGACCGGCTAGGCGAAAGCGCTGACCTGTCGCAGGACCGATTCTTCGCGCCGCCCAGCCTGGAAACGCTGGTGTACCCGGTCGATCCCGACCAGACCAGCGCGTTGTACACCGCGCTGACCCGACTGTCCGAACAGGACCCGTTGATCAGCATCCGCCGACAAGACCAGGAAATCACCGTGCGCTTGTACGGCGAAGTACAGAAAGAAGTAATCCGGACCACCCTCGCCGAAGAGTTCGGCATTGCCGCCGAATTCGAGGAATCGCGCCCGCTGCTGGTCGACCGTCTACATGGGACTGGGCACCGCGTGCGCCACCCCGCTCCGGACGAGCGCGTGTTCTTCTGGGCCACCGTCGGACTGCGCGTCGAACCGGGTCCACCGGGTTCCGGCCCCGACTACCGGCTGGAAGTCGAACTCGGCTCGCTGCCGCTTTCGTTCCACAAAGCCGTTGAAGACACTGTGCACGAGGTCCTGCACGAAGGCCTGCACGGCCGGGAAATCATCGACTGCGTAGTCACCCTCACCGACACCGCGTTCTACCCGCCAGCCAGCACTGCCGGTGATTTCCGCGGTATGACCCGCTTAGTGCTGCAGGAAGCCCTGCGACAGGCCGGAACCCGCGTGCATGAACCGGTCCACGCGTTCGAACTCGAAGCCCCGGCTTCCGCGATCAGCGCGGTATTGCGCAAGCTAGTCGAACTGCGCGCGGTGCCCGGGGAGCCAGTGATCACCGGCGACCGATGCACTGTGGACGGTCAGCTCCCGGCCGCCTCTGCACACGAACTGGAACAGGCGCTGCCCGCGCTCACGCAAGGCGAGGGCACGCTGGTCACCCATTTCGCGGAGTACCGGCTCAAGCCGGGTGGCGGCGGGCCAGGTCGAGTTCCGTCCAGCCGCCGTGGGCGGACAACAGCGTGAGCACGCGCTCCGCGAGGGCCGAAAACCGGCGCAGGTCCTCGTGGAGCGCCTTCGCGCGGGTCGCATCGAGGGGCGCGTGGTCGTCCCACCAAAGGCAGAGCACCGCGCTCGCGCACAGCACCAGCGGCTGCACGAGTTCCGTGAATTCCGCCGACGGTTCGGCCGTTTCCCGGCACGTGCTCTCGATTTCGTCGCACGCGTCGAGCAGCTCGCGCAACGGACCCACCGCGCCGGACGGGGTGCCGTCCCACGACGCGGTGGGCCACGCGCGGTCGCTCAGCTCGAGCCAGAGCCGCCATCCGGCGACCAGCTCGGCCTCGTCGTGCGGCGTCCAGGTGTCGGGGAGCAGCCAGAACATGTCACCGACTGTGACAGCGCGGCCGGACCCCGCACAACCGAGGAGAGGAAAATGTTCGCGTTTATACCCCGAGGCGGGGGTATCTCAGCTGATCACCGGGGGCACGAAGAAGCAGTTGGGCTTCTTCGCGTGCTGCGGGTCGAGGGCGTTGAGCACCTCGCGCTGCGCGATCGGGTCGTAGGTGATGCCGAGGTGATCGGTGTAGTCGAGCCCGCAGACGTCCTGGAGGACGAGGTTTTTCACGTTGGGCGCGCGCTTGAGGAAGGCGTTGGTGTACGGCGTGACAACGTCGTCATACCTGGTCTGGATGACCGTGTAGTCGACGCCCGGAACCGTGTCGCCGCCGGCGTTGAGGTCCTTGAGGAACGCGGACCCGGTGGACTGCTCGTTGCAGGCCGGACAGGGAACACCGAGGAGGTCGCGGGCGGGCGGAATCGCCTGGATGGCGGTCAGCAGCCCGAACAGGCTGGTGCCGTAATTGGACGGGGACAGTCCGATCAGCTTGCCGATCTTGCTCGCGCCGCCGAGGTACTTGATCCAGTAGCGCGGGTTCATGCCGCCCTGCGAATGCCCGACCACGTCGAGCTTCGCGGCCCCGGTCGCCTTGAGGATCTTGTCCCCGAAGGTCGCGAGCTGGCCCGCCGTCCCGGCCACCGGCCCGACCGTCTGCAGGAACGCCCCCGGCGACCCGCCGAAGTTGCCCGCGAACACGCAGTACCCCTCGTCGGCGAGCCGCTGGGAGAGATTCGCCCAGTTCTCATACGCGTTGGCCGTGGTGCCGTTGGACAGCAGCACCGGGTTCGGATGCTCCGCGGAGGGTTTGCAATTCCAGTCGTTGGCCCCCGGCGGCGCGATCGTCGGCTGCCCGGCCGCGTAAATCGCCGCGGCGATGATGTTCGGCTGCACCGGACCGGTCGGTTCTTTCCCGGTTGCCCCCGAGGCCACCGCAGTGCCGCCGCCGAGCGCGACCACCGTCGCCGCCAGGAGGACCATGCCCCGTCCGAAAGCGCGTACGCTCATTCCGTTTCACCTCTCTGTGAACCCGACGCAGTGGTTAACGCGGAACACGAGAAAGGGAAACGCGGTTACTAGTTTTTATCGCAAACCTACGAGTCTTCGGTTCACCGCATCGATCAAGGAGGCCCGGTTTCCCGGGTAGACACTGATCTGGGCCTCGCCGCCCCTGGTCGTCTGGAAGCTCAGCACCCGCCCGCGCCCACTGAGGTCGAGCACCGACAGCGGCGGGCTGTATCTCCGCTCGCCCCGCCCGTCCCGAACCGCGGCATGCAACTGATGCACCGCGTCGCGCGGCGCCCGCATCAGATACCGCAACTCGTCCGCGTCACCACCCTCCTCCGCGAGCGGGTCCGTGCTGGCACCCCCGTCGTAGTACTCCCGGCTGACGTGCATCACCCGAACCGCCGCCGGACGGCATTCCGGCATCGCCATGACCAAACAGGCCGCCAACTCGTCCGGCGACACCGGATCCAGCTGAACGAATTCCGAATCGGTGATCAACCGAACGGCTTCCGGTTTGGTCGCCGCGACGAGAATCGCGCCGTTGTCCTCCTGATGGGTGCCGAAGTCAGTCCACCCGTACACCTCATGCCGCGCGGTCGCGAGCAGCTTCAACGTGCTCCGCAACGCAGTTGCCGCCGTTTCCCCCAGCTGCGCAAGGAGATCCCGCGTCCGCTTCGCCCGCTCAGCCGCGCCTTCGTCGGTGAGGTACATCGGGGTGTCCTCGACCACCACCGGTGCTTTCCCGAGGTTTTCCTCGTGCCAAAGCGCCAAAAACACCGACCGCGGCATCCGCAGCGGTCTGTCGATGATCGTCATCGAGCCCCTCAACCACCAATCGTCGGGGGTGTCGGCGGCAATCCCGTGCGCGGATCGAGCGCCCGCTCGCCGTTCTCGTCGACGAGCGAGAACGCGGAGTCGTCTTCGATTCCGTACTTGCGCTGGTGTTCTTTGTCTTCCTCGCCCTTGCCTTTTCCGCCCGGGGCCATCCCGCCCATCCCCGGACTTCCCTTGGCTCCGGCAGTACCTTTTCCCGCGCTTCCCCGGGTGGCCGCTTCCTCAGCCGCGCCCGCTCCGGCTCCGGCTCCAGCCCCGACACCGGTGCCGCCGCCCAGCCGCGCCGCTATGCCACCGGTGCGGCCACCGGCTTCGGCCCCGCCCCCAACGCCGCCACCACCGCCGAGCGGCCCAAACCCGCCGCCCGACGACCAGTCGCTGTTGCCACTCCCGCCCCCGAAAGACGTCGGCACGGGCGGGGTCCAGTTCGCCCCGCCAACCCGATCTACCGACGGCGGAGTCCACCCGGCTGTCGAAGTCTCGTCCCCCGGCCGATACCCCGGAGACACCCCACCCCCCGGCGGCACCGCGACACCTCCCGGCGGGAACGAGCCCACTCCAGTACCCCCGTGGCCTCCCGGCCCGCTCACTCCCGGCCCGCTCACTCCCGGTCCGTTCGCCCCAGGCCCGGTAGCTCCAGGTCCGTTAGCTCCAGGCCAACTCCCGAGCCCGCCACTGGCCCCCGGCCCGCTGTCCGGCCCGCCAGAATCCCGCCCAGGCCCCCGATAAGCCCACTCGTGGATTCCGGCCTTGCTCGGGGCGTGATCGCCACCGGAGTCAATCTTGAGATTCTGCCCGTCGAACGCGGACACCTGCCCGTAATTGCTGTTAAGCCCTTGGCCGTTGGCCTTGGCCTGATCAGCGTACTTCTGATACCGCTCAACATTGTGATTGGCCGCGGCGTTGTACGCGTTGATCTGCTTCTCGGTATCGGTGTCCCAAGGAGTCCCCTGGTCCCAAAGATTCTTGTGCGGAGGCGTCGGAGGCATCGCCTGCAACGCGATCTTCATGTCGTTATAGCCGTGCGTGGTGTCGACCAGCTTCTGCCCGTTGACCACATAAGCCTGCGCGGAAGTGGACGAGGCGTCGGACAATGGCCTGAGCCGCGCCCGAGCCGCATCCGCCCCGTCTCCGGTCCAGACAGATTCCAGCATGGTGGTGATCTGCTGCGCGTCGTCGCTGTTCTGGTTGTGCTCCTGGATCATCTTCTGAACCGTGGAACTCCCGCTGTCCCACGACGAAGTCCCGGGCCCCTGCTGAACCTGCTGCACAATCGCCGGGGCCGGAAGGGCTTGATCACCGAGGTTCCCGTGGTACAAATCGGAAAACCAGTTGCCCGCATCCTTGAGCCGATCGTTGACCCAGTCATCCGCGTCGCCGATCCGGTCGCCGATCCACTTGGCTCCCTCTCCGAGGAATTCGAAGAATCCCACGGGTCACTCACCGGCCTTCTGCTTCAGGTTGGTGACCACCATGTCCGCAACGGTGGCCGCCGCGCCACACGGATCCTTCTTGCCGGTCTGCGAATCGCCGAGCGAGACTGATGCATCGACTGTTGTCTGATCGCTGACCCCAACGCTGACCTGGCAGAATGACTTCACGACTGATTCTTGCTTGAAGGTCGAGTGGGCTACGGCCGGAAACCCTCGCACAGGAGGCAGTTCTCGCCACAAAGTTGCCTGCGGTTTGCTATTCGCGTATACCGCGCTAAGTCCATCGGAAAGCTTTGTCGCGTACAAGACCGTTGCCAATGCCCCAGTCTCGTCGTTCGACCACTGGCACTCCGCACCGAGCGAGGGGTCATCTTTGTGCATCCCTTGCCGCGCACGCCCCAGGAGGCTCGCCACTTGGTCTGGCGTAAGCGCGCTATCGCACGGATGCGTCGACAACACCGATGCGGGCAATGGCCGTTCCACCTTCGGTGCACCTCCGTACGGCAATGTCTTCTCTGGCGCGGACGACTGCGCCGAGGAAGGGCCGGAACCAGCTGGCGGCGCAGGCGTCGAGCCTCCAGAACATCCTGCCGCGAACATGGCCACCGCCATGCCCGCAACCGATATCGAGAACCGCGCCTTCATCCGAGAAGCCCCTTACCCTGGTCGCTGTTGCCTGCGGTCTTCACATCCGCAGCTGCTTGGCTGTCCGATTCGCTGACAATGCCCAACGCTTTCTCAAGGCGGTCGACCAGCTCCGTCATGTACTGATACATCGCTTCCAGCGAATCCTTGCCGTTCGCGAAGGTCTTTACCGCTTGCTGGTTGAATCCTGTGCTGCCCGGGTCCGAAGCTGGCGGAGTAAGTCGCGTCAACACTTCCGCGTTCGGTATCATCCCCCGCGCATTGCGCTGGAGCCGCTTTGCCCGTTCGAGCAGCGACTGCGCCTCGTCGCGGCTCAGAGTGAACCCCGCCCCCGCCTTCGTGGCGGATGCCACGGCAGCAGCGTCCGACATCCCTTGGGCCACGTTCATCGCCGTCCCCACCACGGCGATCGGCAGCCCCGTCAGCCACCCTGTCGTTTCGATGTCCTGCCCTGGACCGCTCTCAACCATGCCCGCCCCTCCCCTGCACCGCACACTGCATCTCGACCAGGCAATCAGCCCCGAGACCCCTCCGGCTCTTACTGTAGCCAACCGCTCACAGCGGGGTGACCGAAACAGGCAAACTCACCCCACTGTGCATTGCGTCGAGCAGGGCCAACTTCCCCTTCGGGTCGGCACTGGCCGCACCCGCGCCACCTTGCCGACCTTCGCCTGGCCGAGGGTTATCGACACGTCGACCGTGTGGTTGTCGCTGACGCCAACACTTACCTGGCAGAAAGACTTGGGCCTTTCAGGACTGTAGGTCAAGTGAGCGACAGCAGGCAACGACCGCACCGGAGGAAGCGGTTGCCATGCCGCAGACTTCGGCTTTGTATTCTCATAGACCGCGCTCAGGCCATCAGAGGTCGTGCCGCCAGTACCGACTCCGGCAGTGGAGTCTCCACCTTCGGCGCGCCCGCGTACGGCATCATCTTTCCCGTAGCCGACAGCGAAGGGCTCGTCAGGCCAGCATCTTGGCTCGGCGTAGAGCCCCGCCACGAATGTGGTTGCAGCCGCGACGGCAGCAAGCTAACGACACACGCCCTCATCCCCCGGCGACTTCACGGTCTCCCAGCCACAACAGTAGTCAGTCGTGAGCCTGTGGGTGGCCGGTTCGGGAGCAAAAAGCGCCCCACCACCCGATCTGGGTAGTGGGGCGCTTTGGTGAGACCGCCGGGGAAGGTCAGCCCTTCAGCAGGGCTCGGGCCATGACGACCTTCTGGATTTGGTTCGTGCCTTCATAGATCTGCGTGATCTTCGCGTCGCGCATCATGCGTTCTACTGGGAAGTCCCGCGTGTAGCCTGCGCCGCCGAACAGCTGCACTGCGTCCGTGGTTACCGACATGGCTACGTCGGACGCGTAGGCCTTCGCGGCCGAGGCGGTGAAGCTGGCTCGCTTGTCGCCTCGTTCGGAGGCTGCCGCAGACGCGTACACCAGGTGGCGGGCGGCTTCGATTTTCGTTCCCATGTCGGCGAGCATGAACTGGATTCCCTGGAAATCCGCGATTGCTTTGCCGAACTGCTTGCGTTCCTTGACGTACGCGACGGCGGCGTCCAGAGCGCCTTGGGCGATTCCCAACGCTTGCGCGCCGATCGTCGGGCGGGTGTGGTCCAGGGTGCGCAGGGCGGTTTTCAGGCCGGTGCCCGGTTCGCCGATGATGCGGTCCGCGGGAATGGTGCAGTTTTCGAAGTAGATCTCGCGGGTCGGCGAGCCCTTGATGCCCAGTTTCTTTTCCTTCGGGCCCACCGAGAAGCCCGGGTCGTCCTTGTGCACGACGAAAGCCGAAATGCCGTTGGCTTTCTTTTCCGCGTTCGGGTCGGTTACGGCCATGACCGTGTACCACGACGATTCGCCTGCGTTGGTGATCCAGCACTTGGTTCCGTTGAGGACCCAGTGGTCACCGTCGAGGCGGGCGCGGGTGCGCATGGACGCGGTGTCCGAACCGGCCTCTCGTTCGGACAGTGCGTACGACGCCGAGGCTTCGCCCGCGGCGATCGACGGCAGGACCAGTTTCTTCAGGTCCTCCGAACCGGACAGGATGATCGGCTGCGTGCCCAGTTTGTTGACCGCCGGGATGAGGGATGCGGACGCGTCGACGCGCGCGACCTCCTCGATCACGATGCACGCGCCGATCGCGTCGGCGCCCTGGCCGTCGTACTCCTCGCCGATGTGGACGGCGTTGAAGCCTGCCTTGACGAGCGCTTGGTTGGCTTCGACCGGGTAGCGCTCCTGCTCGTCGACCTCCGCCGCGTAGGGCGCGATCTCCTTTTCGGCTAGAGCCCGGACCGCGGCGCGCAGTTCCTCGTGCTCTTCGGCCAGCTGATACAGGCCCTCGGCCACCTTCAGTCACCTCTTCTGCAGCGAAACGGGAGAAAGTCCCCCGATGTTAGCCCGCGTTCACTCCGAACGCGGCGGCTCGCTGCTTGTGTCCTCGGCCTCACCGTTCGTATGGTCAAGTGATGGCTGCCACTGCGTCGACCCCGCCGCCCGGATTGCCCGCTTCTCTTGACTACCCCGAAGTGCCGATCGGTTCGGTGCTCGCCGGAGCCGCGACGCGGTACGGCGACCGGGTCGCGTTCGCCATGGGCGACGACCAGCTCACGTTCACGCAGACCTGGCAGGCCGCTTGCCGCTTCGCCCATGCGCTGCTGGCGCGGGGCATCGGCCGGGGCGACGTGGTCGCGGTGCATCTGCCGAACTGTCTCGCGTATCCGATCGCCTATCACGGCATCCTGCTCGCGGGCGCGACGTTCAGTCCGACGAATCCGCTGCTTCCGCCGGACGACCTCGCCTTCCAGCTCACTGACTGCGGGGCGGCCGCAGTGGTGACCTTCGGGCCGGTCGCGGGAACGCTCGCCGCGGTGGCCGACCGGATTCCGGCGCGGCTGACCATCGTCGTTTCGCCTGCCGGCGAGCTTGGCGAGGGAAGCGTCGAGTTCCGCGAGTTCTTCGCCGGCCAGCCCGCGACCAGGCCCGACGTGTCGATCGACGTGGACCGCGACCTTGCTCATCTCGCCTACACGGGCGGCACGACCGGGCGGTCCAAGGGCGTCGAACTCACGCATCGCAACGTCGTCACCAACACCCTGCAGCACACCTGCTGGTCGACCGGGTCGGTGCCGGCGCTCGACGCGAACGGCGACGTGACGATCGACCAGATCGGCAGCCCGGACGAATGGCCGACCCGGCTCGGCACCGGCATCTCGATCAACCTGACGCCGTGGTTCCACGCGATGGGCGTGATCGCCGGCCTGAACGGTCCGTTGCTGGGCGGCGGAACGATCGTGCTGCACTCCCGGTTCGATCCGGCGGCGTACGTCGCGGACGCGGAACGGCTGCAGGTCACGACCATCGGCGGCGCGCCCGCGCTGTTCGCGGCGTTGCTGGCGACGCCCGCGTTCCATACCGCCGACCTAGCGTCGGTGCGCAACATCGGCTCCGGCGCCGCGCCGATGAGTCACGAGATGATCCGCGCGCTGCACGAGCGGTTCCCCGGCGTCGTGATCACCGAGGGATACGGGCTCACCGAGGTGACGATGGGCGCGGTGATCTCGCCGACGCACCGGTCCGGCGTGCGCAAGGTCGGCTCGGTCGGCAGGCCGATCTTCGACACCGAGGTCAAGCTCGTCGCGGACGGCAGCGAGGAGCCGTTGCCGCCCGGGCAGGAGGGCGAGGTGTGCTTGCGCGGGCCGCAGGTGATGCGCGGGTACCGGAACCGTCCGGAGGAGACCGCCGCCGCGCTGGTCGGCGGATGGCTGCACACCGGCGACATCGGCGTTCTCGACGAGGACGGCTATCTGTCCATTGTGGACCGAAAGAAGGACATGCTGCTGTACAAGGGATACAACGTCTTCCCGCGCGAACTCGAGGAGCTGCTGAGCGCGTCGCCGGGCGTGCTGTCCGCGGCGGTGGTCGGACGGCCGAGTCCCGAGGTCGGCGAGCTGCCGGTGGCGTTCGTGGTGCGGAAGCCGGACTCCTCAGTGGACGCCGAGCAGCTGATGGCGGCGGTGAACGAGAAGGTGCTGCCGTACAAACGCCTGCGGGAACTGCATTTCGTCGCGGAGATCCCAGTGTCGGCGGCGGGCAAGGTGCTCAAGCGCGAACTGCGGAAGCAACTGCCCGACCCGGCGTGAGCCGGCGGTGTGCGCGGATGCCGGTTCCGGAACCGGCATCCGCGCGCCCGGCCTACTTGCCCGCTTTTTCGCGGAGCTTGGCGTCCTTCTCCAAGACGAGCTGCTCCAGGTCCTCCTGGAACTGCGTCAGTTTCGCCTGCAGCTGCAGGTCGGCGGCGGCGAGGATGCGGACCGCGAGCAGACCGGCGTTGCGCGCCCCGCCGACCGACACGGTCGCGACCGGGATGCCGGCGGGCATCTGCACGATCGACAGCAGCGAGTCCATGCCGTCCAGGTACTTCAGCGGAACCGGCACGCCGATCACCGGCAGCACCGTCGCCGACGCGACCATGCCCGGCAGGTGCGCGGCACCGCCCGCGCCCGCGATGATCGTGCGGATCCCCCGGTCGGCCGCGGACTTCGCGTAGTCCAGCATCCGCTGCGGGGTGCGGTGCGCCGAGTAGACGCCGACCTCGTACTCGACGCCGAACTCGTCCAGCGCTTGACCCGCGGCCTCCATCACCGGCCAGTCGGAATCGCTGCCCATGATCACGCCCACCTGCGGCGCCATTGTGTTCCCCTTCAGTGGATCTCGTAGCCGTCGAGCCAGACGGCGTGGGACAGCCAGTGCGCGGACAGCAGCGCGCGGTTGCGCAGGTCCTCCATGCGGTCGCCGATGAAGTTGACGTGCCCGAGCTTGCGGCCGGGCCGGTCCTGCTTGCCGTAGAGGTGGATCTTCACCTCGGGGAACCGCGCGAACAGGTGGTGCACGCGCTCGTCCGGGCTCATCTGCGGCGAGACGTCCGCGCCGAGCACGTTCGCCATCACGCACGCCGGCGCGATCAGGTCGGTGCGGCCGAGCGGGTAGTCCAGAACGCCGCGCAGGTGCTGCTCGAACTGCGACGTGCGCGAACCGTCCATGGTCCAGTGGCCGGAGTTGTGCGGGCGCATCGCCAGTTCGTTGACCAGCAGGCCGTTCTCGGTCTCGAACAGCTCGACCGCGAGCAGGCCGGTGACGTCGAGCGTCGACGCGATGCGCAGGGCCAGCTCCTGCGCCTCGTGCACGCGCGACTCCGGCAGCTCCGGCGCCGGGGCGAGGACCTCGGTGTTGATGCCGTTCGACTGCACGGTCTCGACGACCGGGTACGCCGCGCCCTGTCCGAACGGGGAGCGCGCGACCAGCGCGGACAGCTCGCGCTTCATCGCGACCTTCTCCTCGACCAGCAGCTCGGTGCCTGCTTCGAGGAGTTCGGGAACGGTCTCGCGGGCCTGCTGTGCGGTGTCGAGCATCCAGACACCCCGGCCGTCGTACCCGCCGCGCGACGCCTTCAGCACCACCGGCCAGCCGTGCTCGCCGCCGAACGCCACCACGTCGTCCACAGTGGACACTTCGGCGAAGGCGGGGCCGGGCACGCCGAGACCGGCCATCATCTCGCGCATCACGAGCTTGTTCTGCGCGAACCCGAGCGCGGTGGGCGCGGGCCGGACGACGAAGCCCTCGGTGGCGAGGGTGAGCAGATGCTCGCCGGGCACGTGCTCGTGGTCGAAGGTGACGACGTCGACCTGACGGGCGAAGTCGATCAGCGCGTCGAGGTCGGTGTGGTGGCCGATGACGACGTCGCTCGCCACGAGGGCCGCCGCGTCGCCCTCGTCGGCCGCCAGCACCTTCAGCGACTGGCCGAGGGAAATCGCCGCCTGCTGCGTCATGCGGGCGAGCTGCCCGCCGCCCACCATGCCGACGATGGGAAGACCGGTTCGTTTGTCCATAGCGCCGCCCAGGTTACTGGGCGAGAACTGGCGGACCACCGGCGACCTGCGGCGAAGGCGGCCGGTGGGCCAGGTCGCGGGCGGGCTGGGCGGCGAGAGCCGGTCGAGACGGAGCGCACGCCCAGGACACCGGCCAGCCGACGCTCGAGTGGGCCGCGTTTCCACCGGAGCCGGTCGGCAGAAGCGCGGTGAAGCTGGCCGGTTGACCTGGCACGAGTCCAGAGCGGCTGGCTCAGCCGGACGGGACAGCTGAAAGCGCACCGCAGACTGGATCGCAAGTCCCCGGGCGGAGACGTCGCGAGGTCAGCCGGTGGGCATGGCACCGGCAGGTCAGGCGAGGCGATTGACCCCAGCTGCGCTTGCCCGACGGGAGCGGCGACCCCGAGCACGGCAGCACCGAGGCCCGGTGCGGCCACCAGCCACACACCCCGGCACCGTGCGACCTCCAGCCACGCAGCCCGGCGCGGTGCGGCGACCAGCCACGCAGCCCGGCGCGGTGCGGCGACCAGCCACCCAGCCCAGCACCGCGCGGCCACCAGCCACCCAGCCCAGCACCGTGCGACCTCCAGTCACACGGCCTTGCTCAGTACGACCTTCAGCCACAACTGCCCCTGCTGAACCCACCTGCCGAAACGCACCTCAGCAGCACCCACGCGACCTCAAGCAAGCAACACCCGCGCACCAAACCCCACCCCAGACCGTCCCGCTGCAGCAGGATGGCCGGATGGACTCTGTCACGCTCCCGCGGCCCGTTCTCCACGCTCTCCGCCAAGCGAGCCTCCCCGGAGTGGCCACCGGGATGCTCACCGGCGCACCCCGGCCGCTGGCCTTTCCGGCGGGTTTCGGCGACGTGCTCGCCTGGCTCTGGACCACCGACTCCAACGCGGCCGTGCTCTACCTCGCCGAACTGATGAAGCAGCTCCGCGAACGACACCCGCTCGCCAAGACCGTCACGCCGCCGTACCGGTTCGACGAGTTGCTCGCTGCCGCCCGCGCATGTCTTCCGGACGACTTCGCGCACGCCGAGCTGCTGATCCAGTACACCCGCACCGCGCTGGGCGATTTCTACGGCGGTTCGGCGGACTGACAAAGCTCACTATTCGGTTGATCTGCCCGCACCAGCTCCGGATCAGAACGAGGGCCGTGCCCGCCCGCGAGCCAAGGCTCCGGACGGCCGCGTAACCACCGCGCTCCAGACAGTAACCACCACCACCGACAAAAACCGTCGGCAAGCCCCTGACCAGCGCAAAGAAGCTAGGAAGACTCGACCGACTCCGCCCGGTGGCGAGCCCGCCGCTGCAGGCCCCACCGCGCCGCCAGCGCGACGGCCAGCACCACCGGCGTCAGGATGTACGCGTCGCCGAGAATGTTCTGCCACACCTTCCAATGCAGTTCGACATTCCGGCCGTTCGGCAAGATCAGCAGCACGCAGCTGACGAACACGAACGCGACCAGGAACGTCCCGACCCACCGTTTCCACGCCGTCGCCGGGGTGGTTTTCGGCAACCGGGAAACCAGGAGCACGACCAGCGGCGCGACCCAAACCCAGTGGTGCGACCAGGAAATCGGCGAGATCAGCAGGATCCAGAACGCGGTGACGAGCAGCGCGGCCAGCGCCTGTCCGCGCCGGTGGAAGCGGAACATCAGCCACAGCGCCGGAATGGCGAGCACCAGGCCGATCGCGGTCGCCGCGGTGGAGGACCACGGGGCCAGGTCCGTCGCGCGGTTCATCAGCGCGTTCAGCGACTGGTTGCCCGCCCAGTGCACCGGGCCGATCCGGCCGGTGTCGGGGAGCGTTTTGGTCCAGTATTTCCACGCGTCGTGCGGGTTGATCAGGAACAACAGCGCCTGCATGCCGACGAAGGTCGCCAAGCCGCGCAGGGCGTCTTTCCAGCGGCCGGTGACCAGCAGATGGCCGAGGAACACGATGGGGGTCAGCTTGATCGCCGCGGCGAGGCCCACCAGCACGCCGCCCCAGCGGCTGCCGCGCGCGCCGATGACCAGCATGTCCAGCAGGACCATCGCCATCAGGATCAGGTTGATCTGGCCGAGGAAGATCGTCCGCCACACCGGTTCGAAACCGAGGAACACCAGGAAGAACACGATGGTCGACCGGGCGGGCGAGGCCCACCAGCGGGGACCGTCGGCGGCCGGGCGGGGCAGCGCGCCGATCGCGATCCGGATCGACAGGGCGAGCGCGGCCAGCGAGACCACGGTCAGGAAACCCCAGGCCACCTGCACCGGAACGAGGGCGAGCGGGGCGAACAGGAGCGCCGCGGTCGGCGGGTAGGTGAACGGGAGCAGCGCCCAGCCCGGTTCGGTGGGCAGCGTGTTCGCGTCGTAGAGATTGTCCCCGCGCAGCAATTGCAGCGCGCCCGCCCGGTAGACCGCGCTGTCCACGCCGAGGTTCCAGTCGTGTGCCCAGCCCCAGAACCCGATCGCGATCGCCAGCAGCGGAAACACGGCGAAAATGAGCATCGACCGGGGGCGCACGGACAGCCGTGCCAGAGATCGGCGCAAAGCCAGCCGGGGCTGCCCGGATCGATTCACCGGAGCTTCGCCGTCGGCAGCGGAGGGTACGGTCCTGGTCACCACACCAGGAAAGCACAGTGCGGGAATGCTGGTCAGGAAGGGTGACCGGGGCTCAGCTGTGCGCCAATTCCGTCAGCAGCTCGCACGCCCGGTCGTGGGTCCCCGGCAGTCGGACGGCCGACACGAGCGGACGGGCGACGTCGCGCAGCTGCGGATCCACGGAAAGACGTTCGTTGAGCGCCCTGCGCAGCGCGACCCCGCGCGTGGCCAGGCGTTCGTTGCGTTCGGCCAGCACCGCGACCGCGGACGGGCCGATCGTCGCGTAGCACTCGCCGGTGTCGAAGACAGCTCGGACGGCGTCCGCGGCGAGGATCATCGCGGTCAGCCGAGGCCAGCCGGACACCGATGTCAGGTCCAGCGACACGGTGAGCAGCACGTTCGCTTCGCTGGCGCCGCCGCGGTAGATCTCGCCGAGCCGGGTCCGCAGGTACGCCGCGGACGGCAGGCCGGTGAGCGGGTCGGTGACCTCGGTGTGCACGAGCTGGTCGGTGGCGACGTCCGCCCAGGCCAGAGCGGTCACGCGGAGCAAGCGGGCCGGAGTGGCGTCGACATCTGGCGCGACGAATCCGTCGACCGCGTCCGGGTCGGCGAGCACCGCGTGCAAAGCGGCCAGGTCGGACAGCGTTTCCGAAAGCCCCGCGCCCGCCGCGGCCCGCGCCCTGCCCAGTCCGGCCAGCGCGTTTTCCGCGCCCGTCGAACCGTGCCGGACCACTGCCGCGCACACCGCGTCGACTTCGGGCAGTGCCCAATCGCTCGGGAAACGCCAGCCGGCCGCGAGACTGGCTGTTCGCCAGCGAGCTCGCAATGCCCGCAAATGGCGGTCCCGCTCGAACCGCGCACGCGTCTCGTCCCCCGACGAGTCGCCTGCGGAGCCGAACCGCGCCCCGGTCGCCGGTACGTCCACCGAACCCCCAGCTCCTTCCGGTTCCTGTCGATCTTGTCCCCAATCACGGAGGGGACGCCGCGGGACTCCCCTCGTGACGCGTTTTCCCCGATCTTTTTCGCGTAATCACCAGACGAGGAGGTGAACTTGCTGCGCCTACTGAGGCATCTGGCGGACCACGGCGTGACGAGTGTCGCCGCATCCGTCACACTTGGTGTGCGTTGTAGGGAGTAAAGCGCGTGGAGTCCGCCGCGCGCGCAGCAGTAAAAAGGAGCCCCGTGTCCACCGTTCCCGCCGATCTCTCCGGTAAGAGCGACGCCGAGCTGATCGCAGAGGTGCGCGCGGGAAAGATCGCGTCCTACGGTCCGCTTTACGAGCGGCACAGCGGTGCCGCGCACAACCTCGCCCGCCAGCTCGCGCGGTCCAGCTCCGAGGCCGACGACCTCGTGTCGGAGGCTTTCTCGAAGGTTCTGGACACGCTGCGTGGCGGGAAGGGACCGGACACCGCCTTTCGGGCGTACCTGCTTACCGCGCTTCGTCACACCGCGTATGACAAGACGCGCCGCGACCGCCGGATCGACCTCAACGAGGACATGAGCGACGTCGGCGGGGCCGCTGGCGAAGCACTCACCGTGCCGTTCTCCGACACCGCCGTCGCGGGACTCGAGCGCACGATGGCCGCGAAAGCGTTCGCGCGACTCCCGGAACGCTGGCAGGCAGTGCTGTGGCACACCGAAATCGAGCAGCAGAGCCCGGCTGAAGTCGCGCCGCTGCTCGGGTTGACCGCGAACGGCGTGTCCGCGCTCGCGTACCGCGCCCGGGAGGGGCTCCGGCAGGCGTATCTGCAGGTCCACCTGCAGGAAACCGGTGCGGACCGCTGCCGGGCGACGGCCGATCGGCTCGGGGCCTGGACGCGCGACGGGCTGTCCAAGCGCGAGCGTTCGCAAGTGGAGAACCACCTCGACGAATGCGAGAAGTGCCGGGTGCTGGCGGCCGAACTGGCCGACGTCAACGGCAGCCTGCGCGCGATCATCGCCCCGATCGTCCTGGGCGGCGCGGCTCTCGGTTACCTGGCCACGATCGGCGCGGCCAAGGCGAGCGCGGCGACCGCCGGGGCCGCTGTCGGCGCTGGCGCCGCCGCGGCAGGCGGGGCCAAGGCGGGTGCGGCGGCAGCTGCGTCCGCACCGCGGCAGTTCGCCGGGGTCGCCATGTCGGGGGCCGCGATGGTGGCCGCCGTGGCGGTCGCGCTGGCCGCCGGCGGTGGGACTCAGACCATTCCGGCTGCTCAGCAGGCCCCCGCACCTCCGCCGGCCGCCGCACCGGCACCCGCGCCGAAGCCTGCGCCTCCGGCTCCTCCGGCCGCGCCTCCCGCTCCCCCGGCGCCGCCGCCCGCGCAGCCCGCGCCTCCGGCTGCCCCGCCGCCCGCGGCTCCTCCGGCTGCTCCCCCGGCTGCTCCGCCGGCACAGCCGCCCGCCCAGAACCCACCTGTCAACGCGCCGCAGTTGTCCGCGTCTCTGCCCCCGAACGGGGTCGAACTCCAGCCGGGCGGCGGACCGGTCGCGCTGCCGATCACCGTGCGCAACAACGGCAACTCGGTGTCCGACCCGGTCCAGGCGACGCTGAACCTGCCGCCGGGAGTGCGAGCCGTGCAGGCGAACGGTGGTGGCGCGGTCGGCGCGTACTCCAGTGAAGCCGCTGCGCAGTCCGGTCCGACGCAGGTCGCGTGCCCGGGCGGCACGGGCACGGTCACGTGCAAGACCGGCAGCGGGTTGCAGCCTGGCCAGTCGGCGGTGCTGATGTTCCGCTTGCAGGCGGACGCGGACGCGAAGGGCGGCGAGGTCAAGGGTTCGGTTACTGCGGGTACTTCGTTGAAGGTCGACGTCGTTGTCCGGGTGAAGGTCAATCCTCCGAAGGATGCCCTGACGCTGGCTGCGAAAGCACACGGAGCGATGTGGAAATTGCAGCCGCTCGTCGAGGCTGACGTGCAGAACACCGGGCAGACCACGAAACCTGTCACGATCACCTTCGATCACCGGGCGACCGGACAGGTCAGCTTCAAGCAGTTCAAGTGCACGTCGACCGATTCGAGCATGAGCTGCACCAGCGCCAAACCGCTGGCACCCGGCGAATTGGCGTCGCTGTGGGTGCTGGTGGACCGCAAGCCGTTCGACGGCCCACTCACTGTCACCGTCAACGCGTCGCTCGGCGCTGCCTCGGCGCAGCCGGTCGCGGTCCCGCTCGGCTGCTGGTGGAACATGTGCCACGACCCGACGATCGGCCCGCTCTCCACCACGTCCGTGCCGCTGCCGACCACGACGTCAACCTCGAAGAGCCACACTCCGAGTTCGACGAAGCACCCGAAGCCGAGCGTCACCCTGCCGACCTCGACGTCGCCGGACGACGACACTCCGGACCCGACGTCGAGCAGCCCGGCCGCCACCACGAGCGCGCCGCCGGACCCCGGTTCGGACGGCAAGCCCGGCAAACCCGATAACCACGGCAAACGTCCGCCGGCGGTGGAACCCCGCGGGTTCTTCGGCTGGTTCACGGAGTAGCGTCCGCGAGGTGCGCGAACTCCTGGCGAAGCACCGCGAGCTGGTCCGTTTCGCCCTGGTCGGCGGCACGAGCTTCGTCATCACGCTGACGATCACCTACGTCCTCAAGTTCACCGTGCTGCGGACGCATCCGGTCACGGCGCTGATCGTCGGCGTGCTGATCGCCACGATCTTCTCCTACGTCGCGAACCGCGAATGGGCGTTCCGCACTCGCGGCGGCCGGGAGCGTGCGCACGAGGCCGCGCTGTTCTTCCTGATCAGCGGGGTCGCGCTGGGGCTGAACGCGTTGCCGCAGTGGGTTTCGCGGTACGTGCTGCAGCTGCAGGTGCCGCACGTGAGCCTGGTCGGCCAGGAAGTCGCGGATTTCGTCAGCGGAATGGTCATCGGCACTCTGCTCGGGACGCTGTTCCGCTGGTGGGCGTTCAAAAAGTGGGTGTTCCCCACGGAGGGCGCCCGGCCGGAATCAGCCCGGTATGACAATCCGGATATTCCGGACCGTAAGGCCGCCTGAGACCGGCCGTGACCTCGGATTCTCTAGACTGCGATACGTGACCGTCGTCGAAACCGTGCTCGCCCGGACGCCCGAGCCGTTGCGCTCCGTGCTCGTGAAGCACCGGGAGCTGCTGAAGTTCGCGATCGTGGGCGGCACGACCTTCCTGGTCGACAACGGCGTCTGGTACCTGCTGAAGCTCAGCGTGCTGGAGTCGAAACCGACCACGGCGAAGGCGATCGCGATCATCGTCGCGACGATCGTGTCGTACGTGCTCAACCGCGAATGGTCGTTCCGCACCCGGGGCGGCCGCGAACGCGCCCACGAGGCGACGCTGTTCTTCCTGATCAGCGGGGTCGCGGTGGTGGTGAACCTGATTCCGCTGCTGATCTCGCGCTATGGGCTGCACCTGGAAGTGCCGCACGTGTCGCGGCTGGTGCAGGAAATCGCGGACTTCGCGAGCGGGTCGATCATCGGCATGCTGCTGGCGATGGTGTTCCGGTTCTGGGGATTCAAGAAGTGGGTGTTCCCGGACGAACTGGGGGAACGGCGGAAGGACGGGGTCACCCGGCTTCCCCGGTGACCCGGCTGGCGCTGTTCGACCTCGACGACACGCTGACCGACCTCAGCGGCGCGTTTTCCCGCTGGGCGGCGGAATTCGCCGTACGGTACCGGCTTCCTGACGACGCGGCCGCCTGGCTGATCGCGGCGCGGCGCGGCGGTCCGATGGCCGGATTCTTCGCCAAAGTCCGGCAGAAGTTCGACCTGGCTGAGCCAGCTGAACAGTTGTGGGCGAGTTACCGCGCGAGAATTCCGCAACTGGTTCGGCTCTATCCGAACGCACTCGAAGATCTCGGCATCTTGCGGACCACCGGATGGCGAATCGGCATTGTCACCAATGGAATGCAGGACAATCAGCTGGCAAAGCTCCGTCGCACGGGTCTCGACAAAGCAGTCGACGGTTACTGCATTTCCGCCGCGGTCGGCCTTCGCAAACCCGATCCGCGCATCTTTCGTCTCGCCGCGCAGAACTGCGGGACCACACTGAGCCCCGACGATTGGGTCATCGGCGACAGCCCTGATCTCGACATCGCGGGCGGGCACAACGCCGGGCTGCGCACGCTTTGGATCAGCCACCACCGTGCGTGGCCACAAGGTCAGCCACCACACCGCGTCGCAACGGACCTGCGGGAAGCAGTCCAGATCCTCAGCGAGGAACCGGCTCCGCGGGCCACCGCAATTCGCCCACCTCGTCCGGTCTCGGAACCTTCAAGAACAGACTGAAAATCGCCGGACGCTTATTCGACAGTTCCAGCCGTCCGCCGTCCGCCTCGACGAGAGCACGCGCCAGAGCCAACCCCACACCCGTCGATCCCCCGCCGGAAAAACCGCGTTCGAAAATGTGCGGCGCGATTTCATCCGGCACCCCGGACCCGGTGTCCGCGACCTCGATCACCACTGTCCCCTCCGCATCGCCGCGGCGGGCGGACAGCGTGACCGTTCCCGCGCCATGACGGAGGGCGTTGTCCAGCAGCACTCCGATCACCTCGCGCAAACGCGCCGGAGTCACGCGCACCATCAAGCCGTCCGCGACCTTCAGGCGCAGGTTCCGGCCTTCGACCCGCAGCAGCTGACGCCATTCCTCCGCGACCGCGGGCAGCGCCACCGGCAGATCGACCGGCTCCGCGTCTACCTCGCGCGCGGCTCGGGCGGCGGCCAGCAGTTCGTCCAGGGCTTGGGCCAGGCGGTCCGCTTGCTCCTGCGCGGCCCGGGATTCCTCGACGACATCCGGATCCTCGTGTCCGGTCAGCGGTTCCAACCGGAGCTGCAGCGCGGTCAACCGGCTGCGCAGCTGGTGCGAGACGTCGCCGACCAGCTGCCGTTCCCGCTGCACGAGCTGCGCCAGGGCTGACCCCGACGTGTCCAGGGCCTCCGCGACCATGTCCAGCTCGGCCACGCGGTAGCGGCTCGGGTCGGGGCGGAAATCGCCGCCGCCCAGGCGGGAGGCGCGGTCGGCGACGTGCCGGAGGGGTTTGGCCAGGCGGCGCGCGGTCACCGTCGCCACCACCGTGCCGGTGCCGACCGACAGGACCACCAGCAGCACGACCAGCAGCGTCACCTGCGTCTGCTTCGTGCGCACCGGACCGCTCGGGATCGCCAGCAGGACCGTGCCGCTGCGCGCGGTCGGGACCGATTCGACCACCGGATCGGGGCCGGGGTTCGCGCCGAGATGTTTTTCGCTGAAGCCCTCCGCGCGCACGATCAGCATGCCGCCCTCGGGAACACCGACCCGGAATTGCTCCAGGTCGATTTCCTGGCCGTTCGCGACCTGCGTGTCCACCGTCGCGGCGATGTTGCGCGCGCGTTCGGCCAGGCTTTCCCGGTTGAGGTTCTCCACCAGCCGCCACGCGGTGACGCCGAGCGGGATGCCCAGCACGGCCGCGGTGACCAGCACGGCGAGGAGGATCGCCAGCAGGATCCGGCGGCGCATGCTCATCGGCGGCTACTCGACATTGAACCGGAACCCGACGCCGCGCACGGTCGCGATGCGCCGTTCGGCGTCGGAGTGCGCCGGTTTCGCCTGCCTGCCCGCTGCCTCGTCGGCGGCGACCGCGAGTTTGCGGCGCAGCCAGGACATGTGCATGTCGAGCGTTTTCGACGTCTTGGACTCGAGGTCGTTCCACACCTCGGCGAGGATCTCGTCGCGGCTGACGACCTGGCCGGCGCGGCTCATCAGCACGCGCAGCAGCTCGAACTCCTTGTTCGCCAGCTGCACCTCGTGCGAGTCCACTGTGACCAGTCGCGCGCCGAGGTCCATCCGCACGCCGCCGGCTTCCAGCACCTCCGGCACCCGGCGGCGCAGCAGCGCGCGGATCCGCGCGAGCAGTTCGGCGAGCCGGAACGGCTTGGCCACGTAATCGTCCGCGCCCGCGTCGAGGCCGACGACGAAGTCCACCTCGTCGGTGCGCGCGGTGAGCATCAGCACCGGCAGTTCGGTGCCGCTCGCGCGGAGTCTGCGGCACACCTCCAGCCCGTCCATCCCGGGCAGCCCGAGGTCGAGCACGAGCAGGTCGACCCGGTGCGCGGCGGTCGCGGCCAGCACCGCCGGGCCGTCGGTGACGACCTCGATCTCGTACCCCTCCCGGTGCAGCGCGCGGGACAGCGGCTCGGCGATGGCCGGATCGTCTTCGGCAAGTAGGACCATGCTCACCTGGCCAACCTTACGGCGAACGGGCGTGAAACCATCGTGACCGTGCCTGCCTACTCGGATGACCTCGCTCTCGCCACCCGGCTGGCGGACGCCGCCGACGCGCTGACCACTGCCCGCTTCCGCGCGCTCGACCTCGCGGTGTCCGCGAAACCGGACCGCACGCCGGTGACCGACGCCGACACCGCCGTGGAGGACGCGATCCGCGAAATCCTCGCGGCGGAACGGCCCGGCGACACGGTCGCGGGCGAGGAACGCGGCGGCTCGGCGGGCAGCGAGGGCCGCGCGTGGGTGATCGACCCGATCGACGGGACCAAGAACTTCCTGCGCGGCGTCCCGGTGTGGGCGACGCTGATCGCGCTCGTCGAGTACGGCACGCCGGTGGTCGGCATGATCAGCGCGCCGTTGCTGGGCCGGCGCTGGTGGGCGGCCCGCGGCGAGGGCGCGCACCTGCGCGACGCGGCGGGCGAACGGCGCATCTCCGTGTCGAAGGTGGCGACGCTCGGCGACGCCTATCTGTCCACGACGGACTTGAACAGCTGGACCGAGTACCACTCCCGCGAGAAATACCTCGCGCTCACCGAGGCGTGCTGGGAGTCCCGCGCGTTCGGCGATTTCTGGAGCCACTGCCTCGTCGCCGAGGGCGCGATGGACGTCGCGGCCGAGTGCATCGTGAACCCGTGGGACGTCGCCGCCGCGCAGGTGATCGTCACCGAGGCGGGCGGCCGGTTCACCGATCTTTCCGGCGCGGAGACCTACGAGGGCGGCTCAGCGCTGTCCACGAACGGCCTCCTGCACGACGAAGCGCTGGCCGTGCTGCGCCGTCAGTGAGCGCCGGGCAGCACGCCGACCGCGCCGCGCGCCACCTGTGACCAGGTCAGCCTGCCGAAGAGGTAGTGGCAGGCGACCCGTTCGGAGGTGAACGCGGCCCAGTCGTAGCGGTTGCCCTGCTCGCGCCAGAACACTTCCCAGCCGCCGTCGGAGGTCGGCAGCAGGCACCACGTGTTGTCGGCTTCCCGCCCGATCGATACCACTTCCGCGGGCACCCCGATGACGTCCAGCCATTTGCGGATCGACTGGGTGTTCATCGTGCCTCCCGCGTGACGTCGACCAGGAATCCCAGCGTGACCAGTTCGTCCGCGGAGAGCACCGCACGGTAGCGGATTCCGCCGCCCGGTCCGTCGAACCACTCCGCCGACGTGGCCTGCCACACCGGCATCGGCTTCAGCACGCGGTACCGGCGGTAGCCGGAACGCAGCGCGGCGGGCGGCAGGGCGCGCTGCGCGAACGGCGTGCCGTCCGGCGCGAACACCCGGCCGTGGTCGCTGCCGAAACGATCCAGCAGCGTGTTTTCCGGCAGTACCACCGGGTTCGGCTCTTCGACGCCGCCCTCCGCGGGCGGCCACACGTACTCGGCGCCGGCCACGAACCGGCGCTCCCATTCGGGACCCTCCGGCGGCGCATAGCCTTCGACGACCGCCTCGGGCGGCTCCGGATCCACCGGCGGCGCGGGCGACCGGCGGAAGCCCTGCTTGACGTAGCCGAGCACCGCGGTGTCGTCCAGCAACGCCGATTCCGGATGGTCGAACAGCGGACGCCGGGCGATCCCGTCCGAGGGCAGCGGCAACTGCCGGTCCGGACGGTCCGCCGCCACCGGCAAATGCCCGAGCGGGAACATGTGCACCGCGAACAGAGCCAGCACGCTTTCCCGGTCGGTGCGCGGAGAACCGAGCGGCGGACGGCTTTGCGCGGGCAGCACGCCGGTGCCCGACGGCGGGGTCGGCACCTCGTCGAAGCCGCGTTCGAGCAGCCCGCCGTACTGGGCGGGCACGCGCACCGGGCCGGTGGCGACGTCGGTGTCTGCCGGTTCGGGCTGGTCGGACACTGGCACCCTCTTCTCGGTCGTGCCGGCACCGGATCGGACGCTCGCTCGCGCCGGAAGGTTCCGGGCGAGCGGGAAACCCACCTTATCGGGCTACGGGGAGGCGCCGTCGCACCAACGCGCGGGCCAGGCCGCGCTTCTCGACCACCTCGAACCCCGCGTCGGCGAACATGCCGGTGGTGCCGTGGTAGAGGTCCGAGGAGGCGGACCGCGGCCCGGGTTCCACCGGATACCCCTCGACGGTTTCCGCGCCCTGCTCGGCGGCGTAGTCCACGGCAGCCCGCAGCAGCGCCGTCGCCAGCCCGCGCCGACGGCCGCGGCGGTGGAGGTAGAAGCACGTCACCGACCAGACCGCGCCCGGTTCGTCCGACGCCAGCACGCGCGACCGGGCCAGCCGCGGATTGTCCTTCCGCGGCGACACGGCCACCCAGCCGAGCGGTTCGCCGTCGACAATGCCCAAGAGCCCCAACGGTTTCCCGTCCTGAGCCTCGCCTCGGACGTGCTCTTTGCGGCCCTCGCGGCCAGCGGCCTTGAAGTCCGGGCCGCTGAGCCGGAAGAACGAACACCAGCAGCCGCCCTGCACCCCGCCGGGGCCGAAGAGCTGCTCGAACAACGGCCACGTCTCCGCGCTGAGCGGGACGAACTCGGGAGCGCTATCCGGCAAGCGCGTTCACTACCCGCGACGGCGACGGACGGCCCAGCTGCCCGGCCATCCACACGCTGGTCTCCACCAGCTTGCCGAGATCGACGCCGTGCTCCACGCCGAGGCCTTCCAGCAGCCAGACCAGGTCCTCGGTCGCCAGGTTGCCGGTCGCCGACTCGGCGTACGGGCAGCCGCCGAGCCCGCCCGCCGACGAGTCCACAGTGGACACCCCGGCGCGCAGCGCGGCCTCGGTGTTGGCCAGCGCCTGGCCGTAGGTGTCATGGAAGTGCACAGCCAGCTTGGAGACGTCGGCGGTGTCGCCGAACGCCTCGATCAGCCGGGTGACCTGGTTCGTGGTCGCGACGCCGATGGTGTCGCCGAGCGAGAGCTGCGAGCAGCCGAAGTCGAGCAGCCGCTTGCCCGCCCGCACGACCTGCTCCACGTCGACCACGCCTTCCCACGGGTCGCCGAAGCACATCGACAGGTAGCCGCGGACCTCGAGGCCCTCCTTGCGGGCCCGCGTGACCACCGGTTCGAACATGCCGAACTGGTCGTCGAAGGTCGAGTTCAGGTTGCGCTGGGCGAAGGTCTCGGTGGCGCTGGCGAAGATCGCGATGTGGTCTACGCCCGCGTCGAGCGCGCGGTTGAGACCGCGGTCGTTCGGGACCAGCACCGGGTAGCGGACGCCGTCGCGGCGGTCCAGCCCGGCGAGCAGCTGTTCGGCGTCGGCGAGCTGCGGCACCCACTTCGGGTGCACGAAGCTGGTCGCCTCGAGGGTGGTCAGCCCGGCGCCGGCGAGCCGGTCCAGGAATTCGAGCTTGACCTCGACCGGCACGACCGAGCTCTCGTTCTGCAGCCCGTCGCGCGCCCCGACCTCCCAGATCTCGACCCGCGGCGGCAACCCGCCCGCGGGGACCCGTTCCGGCAGGCCGACCTCTCGAGCACCCACGTCAGCGTCTCCTTCCGCGCGGTTCCCGGCCGCGCGGGGGCAGAGGTTCGGTGTCCTGCGGGCCGGGCGCGCCGTGGTAGTCGTCGTAGGGATTGTCGTTGACTTCGCGGTAAATGACCGTATGCACGTGCTCGACGTGGGGAATGTCATCGAAGCGCAGCGGTTCGTCCGAGGCCGACTCGATGATGAGCGTGCCGCACCCGAAGATCCGGTCGAGCAGGCCGTGCTCGAACTGCACGCTGTTGATCCGCGACAGCGGGATGTCGATGCCGGTGCGCTTGAGCACGCCCTCGCGCGCGATCAGCCGGTCGGTGGTCACGATGAAGTGCGTCGTGCGCCAGCGGACCAGCGGCGCGAGGAACAGCCACACCACGAAGATCAGCGCGACCGCGGCGACCGCGATCATCGTGATGTTGTTCCACGGCGCGGCGAAGTCCTTGGCGACCACGAGCAGCCACACCGCCGCTCCGACGGTGATCACGAACGCCAGGAACGGGAAGATCAGCATCTTGAAATGCGGGTGGCTGTGCACCACCACGCGTTCGTTCTGGCTGAGCAAATCGTCCGGATAGGCCACGGCGGGCGCTCCCCTGCGAATGTGTGCCGGTGTGGTGGATCCACCGTACCGGCGCGAGCCCCGCGCGGGCGCGCCCGTTCCGGTCAAGCAGGACGGACGTGCACCACATCGCCGGCGAAGACCGTCAGCCGCCTGCCGTCCGGGACGTCGACCTGCAACTGGCCGGACGCGTCCAGGTCCGCGGCGCGGCCGGTGAGCGTCGACCCGTCCGGAAGCTGCACCTGGACGTCCTGGCCGAGCGTCGCGCAGCGGGCGCGGTAGTCGCCGAGCAGCCCGGCCTCGGTGAGGTCCCCGCCCGCCGTGCGCCAGCGGCGTTCGAGGTCGTCGAACCTGGTCAGCAGGCCGAGCGCGACCTCGGTGCGGTCGGTGGTCGTCGCGCCCTGCTCGGCGAGCGAGGTCGCGGGCAGGCCTCCCGGACCGGCCGGGACGTCGTCGCCCAGCGGCAGGACGTTCAGTCCGATGCCCAGCACCACGGCCGGGTCACCGGTGCCGACGGCCTCGGCGAGGATGCCCGCGCACTTGGCCCGCTCGGGTCCGGCGAGCACGTCGTTAGGCCATTTGAGGGCGACGTCGACCCCCAGATCGGTGGCGAGCGCGTGCACCGCGAGACCGGCCACCACGGAAAGTGAACCGAGCGCGGAGAACGGCACGCCCACCGGGCGCAGCGCGATGCTCAAGTACAGCCCAGCACCCTTCGGCGAACTCCACGAGCGAGCCCGCCGTCCGACCCCGGCCGTCTGGTGTTCGGCCAGCAGAACCGTCCGGTCCTCGGCTCCCGCAAGGAGGGCTTCCCGCAGGTCAGCGTTGGTGGAACCGGTCGTCTCCACGACGTCGAGGCGGGCGTAGCAGCCGCCGAGTCCGTCCCGCAGCCGCGCCGCGTCGAGTTCAGCCATGTGCCCACAATATGAGAGTCCCCCTAACGTGCAAGCCGTTCGCTCGTTACCCAGAGGTGCGCTCTTCTAGATTGGACGCCGTGCCGCCGGAGACCCCCACCACGGACGCGCCGCCGAAGCCCCCCTGGGCCCGTGGCGCGCTGTATCGCGGGCTCGTGGCGTTGCCACTGGTCGCCGGCCTCGCCACCGCGGGCTGGCTGGTCGCCGGACGCGATCAGCCCGCGCCCGTTCCGACGCAGGCCGCGCTGACCGCGCCGGTGCCCACGCAGACGCCGGTCAGCGGTCCGTCCGTGCTGCAGGCGAGCGCTCCGGTGCAAGCGCAGGAACCGGCACAGGGCGCGGCCGGCGGAGGCGGCGGCCCGGCCCCGCTGCAGAAGTGGGCGGATTCGCTCGCCGGACCGTTGGACATTCCGGCCCCGGTGTTGCTCGGGTACGCCAACGGCGAGCTGACGATGCGCAAGGAGCGCCCGGACTGCCACCTGTCGTGGGTCACGCTGGCGGGCCTCGGCGTCGCCGGTAACAACCACGGCCGCGGCGCCGGCGAGCCGATGGGGCTTTCGACGCAGCAGTGGAAGAAGTACGGCGCGCAGATCCCGGGCATCGCGAACCCGGCGCTGTCCGACCCGTCGGCCGCGTCTGTCGCCGCCGGACGCGCACTGTGCGCGAGCGGCGTCGACCTGTCCGCGGGCAACGGCTGGTGGAAGGCCGTGGCCGGGTACCAGAACGGCAGCGGCATGGAACTGTTCCGGCAGCGAGTGCTCGGTTACGCCCAGCTGTACGCGACGCTTTCCCTGGACCCGGCGAAGGCGAACGCGCCGTCCGTGCACGCCGCGCGGTTCGCGCTCGGCCAGCTCGGCCTGCCGTACGTGTGGGGCGGCAACGGCCCCGAAGCGGGCGCGGCCGGGTTCGACTGCTCGGGTCTCACCAAGGCGTCGTACGACAGCGCCGGGGTTTCCTTGCCGCGCACGGCGGACAGCCAGTACCGGTCGGTGGCGCCGGTTCCGGGCGGGCAGGAACCACAGCTCGGCGACCTCGTCTTCTACGGCAGCCCGGCGTTCATCCACCACGTGGGGCTGTACCTCGGGAACGGCCTGATGATCAACGCGCCGACCGAGGGGCAGGCGATCCAGATCCACACGTTCCACCGGCCCGGGGACGACTACGCCGGGGCGGGGCGTCCGGCGAACTGACCGCCGGGTTCGGTGCAGAGCCGTCGCCAAGATTCCCGTTTCCGCACGCCACGCCCGTCTGTCGCTTATGCTCCGGAGCATTCTTCCTGACGGGAAAGGCACGCCATGTCCGCTCGCATCCTCTCCTTTTTCGCCGTGGGCGCTGCGCTCCTGATCACCAGCTGCTCCGGCGAAAGCGGCGGCACCGCCTCTCCCTCGCCCTCGAGCGCACCCGCGTCGTCGGCGGCGGCGGCGGTGCAGCCCTCGTCCGCACCGCCGTCCAGTTCGGCGGCACCGACGTCGTCCGCGGTGGCGGAGTCGACCGGCGGGGACGCGGTCGAGCGGTACGAGGCCTTCATGCACGCGGCGGGCCGGGAGGACCTCGCGACGGTGTGCGAGATCGCCGGTCCGGCCGCGAAGAAGGCGGAGGCCCAGGGCATGGGACCGTGCGAGAAGACGATGCCGATGGCGTTCCAGCTGATCTCCCCGGCGCAGAAGAAGGCCCTCCAGACCGCCACCGTCGACCGGTCCAAGATCAAGGAGGGGGCCAAGAAGGTCGAGATCCCGGCGCGGGCGGTGAAGGCTTCCGTCAAGTTCACCGACAGCGACCTCGGCGACGCGGTCATGGAGAATCGCGGCGGCAAATGGTACGTAGTCGACTGACCCAGTGTTCGGCGCCGGCGCGGCGGGCCACTTCGGCGGCCTTGCGGTAGTGCTCGTCGGGCGGCAACCCCAGCCGGACGGCCAATTCGCCCAGGTAATAGGCGACTGGACCCAGCGTCATGACGCCGGAACCGGCACCGGCCAGTTCGTTCTCCGCGGGGGCGAGCCGGGCGTAAAGCTCGCGCGCGTCGCCGGACGAGACGGTGAGGCAAGCGCGTAGTTCGAGGAACAGGTCCGGGCGATCCGGCGGCAGCGTGAAGTCCACTGTGGACTTAAGGCCGTGCTGGACATAGAGGCAATGCCGGGCCAGCGGCAGCAGGCCACGGTCTACTCCGGACATTCCGCTGCCGGACAACCGGGCCGCGGCACTGCGATAGGCGGCTTCCGCGGCGGCGACCGGGCCGGTGACGGCCAGGCGGAGCGCGCGATACCAGTCGGTGAACACGCTGACCAGCGGGAGGTCGTACTGCTCCCCCAGCCGGTCCGCCGCAGCCGCGTGGGCGTCCGCGGCGGCGAAGTCGGCGAGTGCTGAGCGGGCCTGCATCAGCACCAGGTGACCGAGGACTTCGAACGTCACCAACCGGTGCCGGGCGGCCAGTTCGACCAGTTCCTCCCCGATCCGGGCGCGCTCGGGAGCCAGTCCGGCGCGGGTGAAGGTCTGTGTCCAGCGAGCGTTCAACGCCAACGCCAGCAGCGCCGGATCCTCGGCGGCGCGCGCCAGTTTCTCCGCTTCGACAGCGGCGTCGTGGGCGCGTTGCCCGCCTTCGTTGCGCAGTTCCAACGCGATGGTGGCCAGCAGCCGGGCGCGCACGAGCGGGTCGGTCGCGGGCACGCGATCGGCGGCGTCGGCGATGCGACGGGCCAGCGCGGGGTCGTCGTTCTCGGTCCAGATTCCCGGTACGTCGAAAGCGGTCAACACTCGGATGGTCAACGCGGAATCGTCGGCAGCTAAGTCCAAGGCTTCAGCACGGTAGCGGCGCGCGGCGGCCAAGGAACCGGTGACCGCGGACGTCCGGGCGAGGCCCATCAGCAATTCCACGGTACGCGGGCCTTGCGCCAAAGCAGCCTGCCAGAGCCGAAGTGCTTCGTGGGGCGCGAAATCGCGTTCGGCACGTTCTGCGGCCGCCTGCGCGTAGGCAGTTCCGCGGTCGTCTCCGGCGAGCAGGAAATGGTGGGCCAGCAAGGAAATCTCGGACGGTCGGCGGCTCGCCAAAGCCTCGCCGACTTCTCGGTGCAGCTGTGCCCGCTGAGCGAGCGAAAGGTCGTCGTAGACCGCGTCGCGAACCAGCGCGTGCGCGAACCGGAACGCTCGTGGTCCGCTTTCGACCAGAAACCCTGCCTGCACAGCGGTTTCCAGCTCATCGAGAACGTCACCGAGCAGACCGAGGTCGACGTCCGCGCCGATCACCGCGGCCTTCCCGAGGACCGCGCGCACGTGATCGGGCAATGCGGAGATGCGGTTGCGGACGACGTCGCGTACGCCGTCCGGCAGGTCGCCTTCGGCATCCAGCGCGCGGGCGAGTTCCTTGACGAAGAACGGGTTTCCGCCGGACCGCCGGTGGATCACGGCGGCGGATTCCGGACCGACCAACTCGGCCACTGCCTCGACCGAAAGCCCGCCCAGGTACAGCCGGATCGGGTCGACGCGCGCGAGTCTGCCCAGTGCCGCAGTCAGTTCCGCGGAAACCTCGGTGGTCCGATACGTCGCGAGCAACAACACTGGAGCCGCGGTCATCGACGTCAGCAGCGCCAGGGTTTCCTCGCCCGCCCACTGTAAATCGTCCAGCACGAGCAGCAGCGGACCTCGGCGCGCCACGTCAGCGATCCGCGCGGTCATCGCCTGATGCCATTCGAAGCGCGCCACCGCCGGGTCGCCACCGGACGGCCGCGGCGGAACCGGTTCGCCCAGCGCAGCCAGGATCCGCGTCCACGGCCAGGCGGGCGGCACCCCAGCACCGTCCGGATTCACGCCCCAAGCCGTGGTCCAGCCCAGCCGTGCGGCGAATTCCTCGACCAGCGCCGTCTTGCCCGCACCTGCCTCGCCGGAGACCAGCACGAGCCGGAATCGCTTGCGGTCCGCCACTTCCGCCGCTACCTCGGCGAGCCGGGCCAGCTCCGCATCGCGGCCGGCCAACCGCCGGTTGACGGCAGGGGCCAG
This sequence comes from Amycolatopsis sp. AA4, assembly GCF_002796545.1. Taxonomy (GTDB): domain Bacteria; phylum Actinomycetota; class Actinomycetes; order Mycobacteriales; family Pseudonocardiaceae; genus Amycolatopsis. Next base: position 664,169 of record NZ_CP024894.1, on the reverse strand, counting down.
CTGCGGAGCCTGCGCGAGGATGTCCTGCTCCACCTGCCGCAACGCCGGACCAGGGTCGACCCCCAACTCCGCCGCCAACCCGGCACGCGCCCGGCGCAAGGCGGCAAGTGCGTCGCCCTGACGTCCCGCGCGGTACAACGCGAGCGCCAGCAACCGCCACGCTTCCTCGCGCAGCGGATGAGCGTCCACAAGGGACTCCAGATCCGGCACGGCTTCGGCGGCCCGGCCGAGATCCAGCAGGCCAGCCGCCCGCCGCTCCAGCGCGAGCAACCGCAGTTCGTCGAGCCGAGCCCGCTCGCTGCGCGCCCACGGTTCGTCGGCGAACTCCGCGTACGGCTCGCCGCGCCACCAGCCGAGCGCCTCATCGAGCTGCGCGACCGACGGCGTCCCCCGCAGCAACGCCTCGAAGCGCCATGCGTCGACTTGCTCCGGTTCCGCCCGCAGCGCATACCCTGGACCGGCCGTGACCAGCAGTTTCGCGGGTGTCCGCGGCGGCCGGTCCGGTTCGAGCGCCCGCCGCAACGCACCGACGAAGGTCTGCACCGCACCGACCGCCCCCGCCCGGTGCTCGGCCCACAACGCGTCGACCAGCGCGTCCGTCGACACCACCTGCCCGCGAGCGACGAGCAGGCGCGCGAGCACCGCACGATGCCGCGGTCCGGGCAACGCCACCGGCCCGCGCGCGTCGCAGGCCGCCAAGGGGCCCAGCACCGAGAACGAGATGGTCATCAGTCCCGTACTGTAATCAGCTCGCTCGTTGCTGATCGGTTGCTGATCGGCCCGGCGCACGCTGGGTCGCATGAACTTCGACTACCAGCGAGTGCCCGTCGCCGACGGCGTGTCCCTCAACGTGGCGGTCGCGGGCTCCGGCTCGCCCGTCGTCCTGCTGCACGGCTTCCCGCAGACCCACCTGATGTGGCGGCACGTCGCCGCCGACCTCGCCGCCGACCACACCGTCCTGTGTCCTGACCTGCGCGGATACGGCGACAGCGACAAGCCCGCCGACGACGGCGAGACCTACTCGAAGCGCACCATGGCCGCCGACGTCGTCGCCCTCGCCCGCGCGTTCGGCCACGAAAAGTTCGCGCTCGCCGGGCACGACCGCGGCGCGCTCGTCGCGATCCGCGCCGGCCTCGACCACCCGGACCACGTGTCCCACCTGGCCATCCTCGACGTGCTGCCGACGCTGGACATGTGGGACGTGCTGCACGGCGTCAGCGCGTCCGTCGCCTTTCACCTCTACCTGATGGCGCAGCCGCCCGGCCTGCCCGAGCAGCTGATCAGCGGCGCACCGGACGCGTTCTTCAGCTACTTCCTCGACCAGTGGGGCGCCGACCCCGAGGCCATCCCGGCCGACATCCGCGCCCGGTACCTCGAAGCGAGCCGGAACGCGGTCCCGTCGATCGTCGCCGACTACCGCGCCTCCGCGGGCATCGACGTCGAACACGACCGCGCCGACCGCGCCGCGGGCAATCGGCTGAAGATGCCGACCACGGTGGTGCAGCAGGATTGGGGTGTCGCGCTGGGCTACGACGCGGTCGCGCTCTGGCGGGCGTGGGCACCGGACCTTGTGCACGAAACCGTGCACAGTGGACATTTCATGGCCGAGACTTCCCCTGCCAGCGTTACGAAATCCCTGCGGGACCTGCTCGCGCGCTGACCCGCCGAAAGTCGTGCCCCGGACGAGTGGTCGCCAGTTATTCACCCACCGACCGCTCTCCGGGACACCTCCGCCGTGGCACGGTCGATGCCGCTCCCACCTGAGCGCATTTCCCGACCGATCTTGGAGGACCTGTGTTCCGCAAGCGGATCGTGGCCGCCGTCGCGACGGCGATTCTCGGTGCGGCGACCGCCGCCCAGCCCGCCTCAGCAGCGGCGTCCGTGCCCACCTTCGACCACATCGTGCTCGTGATGTTCGAGAACGAATCGGCGACGTCGATCGACTCGACCACCGCGCCCTACTTCGCCTCGCTCGCCGCGCAGGGCGCGAACTTCACCGACTCCCACGCGATCACGCACCCGAGCCAGCCGAACTACGTCGCGCTCTTCTCCGGCGACACCCAAGGCGTCACCGACGACACCTGCCCGCAAAACCTCGGTGCCGTGGACAACCTCGGTTCGCAGCTCGCCGGCGCGGGGAAGACCTTCACCGGCTACTCGGAGTCCATGCCGTCGGACGGCTACACCGGCTGCTCGTCCGGCGAGTACCGGCGCAAGCACAACAGCTGGGTCGACTTCTCGAACGTGCCCGCGTCGAGCAACCTGCGCTACTCCCGGTTCCCGACGGACTACTCGCAGCTGCCCAGCGTCGCGTTCGTGACCCCGAACATGTGCAACGACATGCACGACTGCTCGGTGGCCACCGGCGACACCTGGCTGAAGAACAACCTCGACGGCTACGCGCAGTGGGCGAAGACCCACAACAGCCTGCTGATCGTGACGTTCGACGAGGACGAAGGCACCTCGACGAACCAGATCTACACGTCGTTCACCGGCGAGCACGTGAAGCAGGGGGACTACTCGGAGACCATCAACCACTACACCGTGCTGCGCACCCTGGAGGCCGCCAACGGTCTCCCCGGCCTCGGCAACGCGACGAGCGAGTCGCCGATCACCGACGCCTGGCAGTGACGTGTCTCGGCCGCGGCCGCTTCGCCGGGGCCGCGGCCGGGGTGCGCCCAGCTGTGCCGAACTGGAATGTCAGACTTGTCCGACCAGCGGATCTGACAACCAGGGAGAGCGATGGGCGACGGGCAATCTGCCGCCGAGGTGCTCTCCGCGGAACTGGCCGCGCTGCGCGCGCGGGCCGGGAATCCGTCGTTCCGCAAGATGGCCGACCGCTCCGGCCGGATCTCGCACACCACCCTGCACGAGGCGGTCCGCGGCACCCGGTTCCCGTCGTGGGACACCACGCGCGAGTTCGTCCGGGCGTGCGACGCGGACGAACAGCAGTGGCGGCGACGCTGGGAAGAGCTGAAGGGCGTCCCGCCCGAGCCCGCGGTTCCGGTCGAGGTCGCTGTTGTCAACACAGCGGCGGAACCGGTGCTGATCACCGCGGAACCGGCCGCCCCGGAGAAGCCCCGCCGCCGCCGTAAATACGCGCTGGCCGCGGTCGCGTTCGTCGTCGTGCTTCTCGCCGTCGTCGCCGCGATCGTGGTGCCGAAGCTGAAGAGCGGTGCCCTGGTCGACGTCGGCGCGCGCATCCCCGGGGACAACTCCAAGTTCGTCGGCGACGTGACCGTGCCGGACGGCACCGTCATTCACGTCGGCGAGACCGTCCAGAAGGTGTGGGAGCTGCAGAACACCGGTTCGGTCGTCTGGCACCAGCGGTACCTGCAGCGGATGGACCTGCCCGCGAGCCCGGGCTCGTGCCGCACCCCGGACCGGGTGCTGATCGGCGACACCCCGCCCGGCGACCACGTGATGGTGAGCGTCCCGCTGACCGCTTCGCCCGCGCCGGGGCGCTGCTGGATCGGCTGGAAGATGGTCGACGCGGCCGGCGCGGAGCTCTTCTCGACCCGGCGTCCGGTGTATGTGCTGGTGACGGTCGTCTCCTGACGCGTGTCAGATTCTGTAAGACCTGGTCACCGGGGTACCGAACACCCCGCTTCGCTCGCCAGGATGAAGGCCGCTGGGGGTCGGTCCGTGGCAGTCGCGCACCGCGCTGCCACGGACCGCCGCGTTCAGGCCGGACGCCGGAAGGTGGTCCGGTAGGCGCTCGGCGACACCCCGAGCGCGGCCTGCAGGTGCTGGCGCAGCGACGCCGCCGTCCCGAAGCCGCACGCCGCGGCGACCCGGTCGACCGGCAGCTCCGATTCCTCCAGCAACTGCCGCGCGCGCTCCACTCGCTGCTGGGTCAGCCACTGCAGCGCGGACATCCCGACCTCGTCCCGGAACCTTCGCGTGAACGTCCGCGTGCTCATCGACTCGCGCATCGCCAGGTCACGCAGCGTGATCGGCTGGTCGAGATGCTCCAGCGCCCACGCCCGCGCGGCGGAGGTGGACGACGACCGCGGCTCCGGCACCGGACGGCGGATGAACTGGGCCTGTCCGCCCTCGCGATGCGGCGAGACGACCGTGCCGCGCGCGACCTCGTTGGCGACCGCCGCGCCGAAGTCCCGGCGGATCATGTGCAGGCAGAGGTCGATGCCGGAAGCGACGCCCGCCGAGGTCAGGACGTTGCCGTCCTCGGTGTAGAGCACGTCCGCGTCCAGGCGCACCCGCGGATACTCCAGCTGGAATTCGCAGGCCGAACGCCAGTGCGTGGTCGCGCGGCGGCCGTCGAGCAGCCCCATCGCGGCGAGCACGTACGCGCCGGTGCAGATCGAGGCGATCCGGCTGTCCGGGCGCACCAGGTTCATCGCGTGCTTGAGCTGCTCGGTCAGCTGGTGTCCGGCGGGCTCGTACTCGAGCGACGACGCGGGGACGATCACCGTGTCGGCCTCGGCCACTGCCTCCGGGCCCTGCTCGACCGGGATGGTGATGTCCGCGTCGGTGCGGATGTCGCCGGGCTCCGGCGTGCAGGTGACCACCTCGTACAACCGCTCGCCGGAAGCGGATTTGGCCTGGCCGAACAGCCGGTGGACGATGCCGAGCTCCATCACGAGCATGCCGTGCCGCACCAGCACCGCGACCTTGTGCCGCTCCGGATGACGGAAAACACCCATGGCCCGATTCTTGCACAAGGTGGCCATCGGGCCACTGGTTTGGCCGTTTCGCCGGTTGCACCCTGGCGTCATGAACGTCTTGTGGATCTACGCCCATCCGGACCCTGCCTCGCTCAACGGCGCGCTTCGCGACGAGGGCGTCGCGACCCTTCGCGATCTCGGCCATGACGTGCGCGAATCCGACCTCTACGCGATGCGCTGGAACCCGGTCGTCGACGAGATCGCGACCGTGCCCGAGGACGTCCGGATCGAGCACGAAAAACTCGACTGGGCGGACACCGTCGTCGTCCAATTCCCGCTCTGGTGGGCGGACACCCCGGCCATCCTGAAGGGCTGGTTCGACCGCGTTTTCGTGCAGGGATACGGCTACGACTACCGCGACGAAACCGGCCACACCCTGCGCTACGGCAACGGCGTCCTGGCCGGGAAACGCGCGATGGTCATCGTCACCGCCGGGGCGCACGAAGAAAGTCTCGGCCCGCGCGGCGCGCACGGTTCGCTGGACGACCTGCTGTTCAACGTCCAGCACGCGACGCTCTTCTACACCGGCATGACCGTCCTGCCGCCGCTCAAGGTGACCGGCACGAACCGGATGACGCCGGAGAAGTTCGAGTGCGTCGTCGAGCAGCTGCGCAAACGTTTGCACTCCCTGGAAACCACCGATCCGCTGCCGTACCGGACCCAGGACGGCGGCGACTACGACCGGCGGCTCGTCCTGCTTCCCGAGGTCGCCCCAGGTCAGACCGGGTACGCGGCGCACCTGACGGCTTGACCCGTATATACCTCCGTGGTTATATACGGGCATGGCGATCCTGCGAACCACCTCTGGCGGACGACCGAGCGTCAAACTCGAACGGACCCTGGCCCATCCGCCGGAGAAGGTGTGGCGCGCGGTCACCTCGCCGGACGAGCTGGCGCACTGGTTCCCGGCCGCGGTCGCGCTGCCGGAATCCCCGGCGCCGGGCGGGAAGATCACGTTCACCTTCACCGAAACCGGGGACGTCAGCGAGGGCGAGATCATCGGCTACCGGCCGCCGGAGGTCTTCGAGTTCACCTGGAACTCGGACCTGATCCGGATCGAGGTGTCCGCGGCGGGCGCGGGCAGCAAGCTCGCCTTCACCCACGTGTTCAACCGCGGCGAGCCGGACATCGCCCTGCTCGGCGCGGGACGGCACGTCACCGGCTGGGTCGCCTGCCTCGACTCCCTCGAAGCCGCGCTGGACGGCCGGGAGCCGGAGATGCCGACCGACTGGCACGCGCGGATGGTGCACTACATCGAGGAATTCGGCCTGGAAGACGGCGAAGTCCTGGACGACGGCACCATCCGCTTCCGCCGGGACCTGGTCTGGCCGCCCGCCGAGGACGTCTGGAAGCGGCTGCCCCAGCCGGAAGCCGGGGCGGAGGTGCTGGAGTCCCGGCCGCCGGAGGTGCTGGCCTACACCTGGCTGCACGACGGGAAACCGGCTGGTCGCGTCCGGTGGGAAGTGACGGCGGACCCGCTGGACGGGGTGCGGGTGGAGCTGACCCAGACCGTTCCGGAGGAGCTGGCCGAGCAGCGGCCGGACCTGCTGACGGCCCGGCATGAGCAGCTGAACGCGTTGTTCGCCGGGACGTTCAAGGTCGAGCTGGAGCCCTGGTCGGAGGAGCGGCGCGCCGAGGTCCGGAAGCGGTACAGCTCGTGAGTGTTCGCGCCGGTTCTAACCGGCCCAAACACTCACGAGCACGCTAGCCGAGAGCGGTGTTGTACGGCGAAAACCGCCTCTCGGCCGGGCCCGGCAACGCTTTCCCGTGGAGCACCAGCCGCGGGGCGGGAGCATGGACCCCGAGCCCGCGGGCCTCGCACCACGCCGACAACTCCGGGAACCGATGGTCGACCGCCAGCCGAAGATCGCCGGAGGTGGTGCGGGCGATGCCGCGGATCAGCGCGCGGGCCTGGTCCTCGTCCGCGGCCACCACCGGACCGATCACCAGCACCCCGGCCTGCGCGGTGCCGAGCGCGTAACCGTCGTCCGTCACGTGGACGTGCTCGGCCTCGAACAGCATGCGGTGCAACAACTCCCGGCGCGCGAAGCCCTGGGACGCACTGTCCAATTCGTACACTCGCGCCACGTCCGGCGGACCGATCGGGCGCGACGCCGGACCACCGTCGTCGACGAACCGGCCGCGATGGTCGTTGCAGCCGCCGTCGAACTCGAAGCCCATCGATTCGTACAGCGGACGCGCGTTTTCCGTGGTGTGCAAGGACACGACCGCGTCCCCAGCCTCTTCGAGCGCCTGTGCCGTGACGCGCCGGCCGAGCCCCTGCCGAGCGAACCGTTCCGCCACGACGACCATCGACACGCTCGCGGTCGGCCCGGTCCGGGTGAGCACCGCCGTCGCGGCGAGACCGCCGTCCGGGGCGTCGATGCCGAATCCGCGGCCGACGTCCAGCAGCATCGCCCATTTCCGTTCTTCGCGCGGCCACCCGCGATCGGTTCCGAGGTCGAGGCAAGCGGACAGGTCGGCGGGCCCGAGCGAGCGGACCGAGGCGTCGGCGAGCAGCACGTTCCCCACCCTAGGCCGGGGAACGGCCGCTTTGGCCAGCTCGACGCCGAAAATTCAACTGACGCCCGGCATAGGCTTCGCTGGTGACCGACTCCGAAGTGCTGACCGTCCAGCAGATTCTCGGCGACGGCCGGTTCGCCGAAGTCGGCGCGGTGCGGCTGACCGAGGCCGATTCCCGAACGGGCTATGTGGCCGTCGGGGGTTCGCTCGGGCGACCGGTGTGGGCCGGGAACAGCGTGGAGAGTTCGTCCGAGCCGACCGCGTGGAACAGCGTCGGCGTCTACCGCGCTGACCCGCTCGAATGCGTTCACCTCGTGCGCCTGCATTGGCCGGTCAATGCGTTGGCGTTCCATCCGGAGCTGCCGATCCTGGCCATCGGCTCCGGGTCATACGACGGCGGCTATTGCTACGAAGGCGAGCTGACCGTCCTCGACCTCGAATCCGGCCGTGCGACGTCTTTGCTGAAGGACCGCCGTGAGGTCACCGAACTTCGCTGGCGCGACCACCGGATTCTCGACGCGAAGGTCTCCGTGCTCGACGAGTACGAGGAAGAACAGTGCGGCTTCTCCACGATGGCCGTTGCCATCGACCTGCCGGACTGGCGAGCGGCGAAAGCCCGTTCGCTGCAGGTCGACGGCCCGGCTGCCGAACCGGCCGAACCACTCGCCGCGGTTGCCGACGGAAATCACCGGCGGCAAGTGTGGGCGGTCGCCGCGCTGGCCGACGGACGGATTCTCGCCAGCCTTGAACACGTCGCCGCGGAGTGCTGGTCGGCCACCGGCGAACGCCAATGGTCCGTGCCTACCTCGGGCGTCGGCTGCCAGCTCTACGTCGACCCTGCCGAGAACAGCGCCGCCTTCACCAACTCGTGGGGTGGCTGGACCCGTTCCGGCACGACGGTCGAACGCGTCGAACTGGCCGACGGATACTCCGAAGCGCTCCGAACCTTCGATCGCCCCGCCGTGGTCGTCACCGACGAAACCGGGCGGCTCGCGATCCGCCCGCAATCCGGGCCGACCGAGGTGCTGCCCTCGGAAAGCCGCGTCGACCTCGGCGGCTACGACCTGATCAACCACTTCTTCGACATCCGCCGGGCTCCCGCCCTCCTGTTCCTGCAAGGCCTGGGACACAAAGCGCACCAGGACAAATGGGTCGTCGCCTTCGATCCCGCACGGCGGCAAACCGAGCGCTTGTTTCCTCTCGAATGGGACCCGGCCCGGAACCGGCACCTCTTCGGCGGCCCCGGCGTGTTCGTCGACGGCTCGCTCGTCCACGCCACCGCGATCCACAACGGAGCCGGGCTCCTCCCCGGCAACTGCTGCGTCGTCCGGCGCTCCTATCCCGACGGAAAGGCCCAGTGGGTCTTCACCGCCGACCACCAGGTCACCGCGATGGACACCATCGGGTGCACCGTCTACGCCGCGTTCAACTCCGGCGAGATCGTCGCGCTCGACGCGACCGACGGACGCGTGCTCGGACGACAACATCTGCAGGTCAACGGCCATCCCGCCGTCCCGCTCTCGCTGAGCGCGCGAGCCCCGGGCCGGCTCGTCGTCGGCACGCTCGACGGTCGCGTGCTCGTTTGCGAGACGACGCCGAGAGAGTCCTACGCCACACGCGCGGCAACCGCGCAGTAGCTAAGCTCCGCCACATGAGCAGTGCGACGCAGCCGCTCGGGACGCCGCCCGAGGGAGAACCGGACATCCACACGACGGCCGGCAAGCTCGCGGATCTCTATCGCCGCTACGACGAGGCCGTGCACGCCGGTTCGGCGCGCGCGATCGAGAAACAGCACGCCAAGGGCAAGAAAACCGCCCGCGAGCGGATCGATCTGCTGCTCGACGAGGGCTCGTTCGTCGAACTGGACGAGCTGGCGCGGCACCGCTCCACGAACTTCGGGCTGGAGAAGAACCGTCCGTACGGCGACGGCGTCGTCACCGGCTACGGCACCGTCGACGGACGTCCGGTGTGCGTGTTCAGCCAGGACGTCACCGTGTTCGGCGGCGCGCTCGGCGAGGTCTACGGCGAGAAGATCGTCAAGGTGATGGACCTGGCGATCAAGACCGGCCGCCCGATCATCGGCATCAACGAGGGCGGCGGCGCGCGCATCCAGGAGGGCGTCGTCTCGCTCGGCCTGTACGGCGAGATCTTCCGCCGCAACACGATGGCGTCGGGCGTGATCCCGCAGATCTCGCTGATCATGGGCGCGAACGCGGGCGGGCACGTCTACTCCCCCGCGCTCACCGACTTCGTCGTGATGGTGGACGAGACGTCGCAGATGTTCATCACCGGACCGGACGTCGTGAAGACGGTGACCGGCGAGGACGTCACCTTCGAGGAACTCGGCGGCGGGCGCACGCACAACACCAAATCGGGCGTCGCGCACTACCTCGGCTCCGACGACGAGGACGCCATCGCCTACGTCAAGGAACTGCTCTCCTACCTGCCGCAGAACAACCTGTCCGAGCCGCCGGAGTTCGACGCGAACCAGCCGCCCGCCGGGTTCTTCGAGAACGTCACCGACACCGACCGCGAGCTGGACACCCTCATCCCGGACTCGCCGAACACGCCGTACGACATGCACGAGGTCGTCACCCGCGTGCTCGACGACGGCGAATTCCTCGAGGTGCACGAGCTGTTCGCGCCCAACATCCTGGTCGGGTTCGGCCGGGTCGACGGGCAGAGCGTCGGCGTCGTCGCGAACCAGCCGACGCAGTTCGCCGGCTGCCTCGACATCGACGCGTCCGAGAAGGCCGCCCGGTTCGTGCGCACCTGCGACGCGTTCAACATCCCGGTGCTGACCTTTGTGGACGTTCCCGGCTTCCTTCCCGGCACCGACCAGGAATGGAACGGCATCATCCGCCGCGGCGCGAAGCTGATCTACGCGTACGCGGAGGCGACCGTCCCGCTGATCACGGTGATCACGCGCAAGGCGTACGGCGGCGCGTACGACGTGATGGGTTCCAAGCACCTCGGCGCGGACGTCAACCTGGCCTGGCCCACCGCGCAGGTCGCGGTGATGGGCGCGCAGGGCGCGGCGAACATCGTGCACCGGAAGACGCTCGCGAACGCGGCGGCGGAAGGTCGCGACGTGGACGCGTTGCGCGCCGAGCTGATCCAGGAGTACGAGGACACGCTGCTGAACCCGTACGCGGCCGCCGAACGCGGCTACGTCGATTCGGTGATCGTGCCCGCGCACACCCGCGGCCACATCGCCAAGGCGCTGAGCCTGCTGCGCACCAAGCGCGAATCGCTGCCGCCCAAGAAGCACGGCAACATCCCCCTGTGAGGCCGCGATGACGGACACTCCCCTGCTCCGCGTAGTCCGCGGCAACCCGGACGACGCCGAACTCGCCGCACTCACCGCGCTGGTGGCCGCTGCCGCGTCGGCGCCCGGGCCCGCCCCCGCACGACGGCGCACGTCGTGGTGGGGCGACCGGGCAGCCGCGGTACACGCACCGGTGGCGGCGGGTGACGGGGCTTGGCGGGCCTCGTCGTTGCCTCGCTGAGGTTTTCGTGAATGGTGGCACCGGTTCTCATCGGTGCCACCACGCACCACCGGGGCCTCACCGCCCCCGCTGAGCCCACTCCGGCGCGTCCGCACCCGCGTGCGCCAGCAACTCCTCCCGGGTGATCGAACCCAGCGGTCCGACCCCGCGCAGCAGCAAGTAATCACCCGCGTCGGCCTGATCGTGCTCGATCTCGACGTCCTCGGCGTGGTAGTTGTCCGTCCAGACGATCCGGACCTGGCAGCCGCCGTTCTGGGTAAGGGCGTGCACCTGCTCGACGGTCGCGAGCCGCGCCATCGGTTCCGATTCCCAGCGCTGCTGCAGGAATCGCCAGCGCGAGGCCTGTTCGGCGGCGCGCAGCCGTTGGTCGAGCCCGCCTGCCCGGTCCCGGAAAACCCAGATCAACCCGGCCGCGACCGCGGCGGCGACAGCCAGCCCGACCAGCCACAAGACCGTTCCCATGTTTCCGGAAGCCTACTCGGGCCGATGCTCCCGGAGGAATCGCTCGACCAGGCCATTTGTGAACTCCGGCGGCACCGGCGCGCCGGTGACCAGCACGCGGTAGTGGATCGGCCCGACGAGCTGCTCGACCGCGCCGTCCAGGTCGAGATCCGACGGCAGTTCGCCGCGTTTCACGGCGCGTTCCAGCGGCAACCGATCGCGTCCGTGCTGGGCGCGGAGGTGTTCCTCGCGCAACTGGCGTGCCAGGTCCGGATCGTGCTGGGCCTGGCCGAGCAGCGCGCGCAACACCGCACCGGCGTCGGCGGTGGTCAGGAAGGACGCGATCGCGGCGAGGTGCGTACGGAGGTCCTCGCGCAGCTCGCCGGAGTCGGGCGGGGAGAGTTCCTCGACGAGGTCGTCGCCGAGGGCTTCGAGCAGAATGTCCACTTTGGACGGCCACCAGCGGTAGACGGTCTGCTTCCCGACCCCCGCCCTGGCCGCGATGCCCTCCATCGTGAGCCGGGCGAAACCGACCTCGACCAGCAGATCGTCGACCGCGTGCAGAACCGCGCGGCGCGCGTTCTCGCTGCGGCCGTAGCGGTTCCCGTGATGCCGGCGTCCGCCGGGCTCAGTGACGTCGACCACGTGCGGAAGTCTAGCCAAGACGCAACGTCTCGTCTAGCGTTACGAGCACCAGCTCACTAGGGGGTTCTCAGTCATGTGTTCCGCGTGCGGGGTGCCGGCGCACCAGCCCGAAGCCAAGGTTGCCGCGGCAGCCCCGCGCAAATTCGCGGCGCTGTACAACAAGGATTGCCGTCCGTATCTGATCGGCACCGGCCTGGCCATGATGGCCGACAATATCGAACACGTCATCACCTACTGGGTGCTGTGGGAGAAATTCCAGTCGCCCGCGCTGACCGGGTTCGAGGTGATCAGCCACTGGGTGCCGTTCCTGCTGTTCTCGGTGTATTTCGGCGGACTCGCCGACCGACACGACTGCCGCCGGATCATCCAGGCCGCGCAGGCGCTGTTCATGGCGGTGTCCGTGGCGTGGGGCGTCCTGATCGTCACCGACACGCTCGAAGTGTGGAACGCGTGCGTACTGCTGATTTTGCACGGCTGCGCGGGAGCGATCTGGGGACCCGGCGAACAGCTGATGCTGCACGATTTCGTCGGCCCGGCGGAATTGCCGAGCGCGGTCCGGCTCAACGCGACCTTCCGCAGCCTCGGCATTCTCTTCGGCCCGGTCGTCGGTTCAGCCCTGCTGCTCGGGCTGGGGCCGGTGGCGGGGATTTTCGTGAACGTCGCGTTCTACCTGCCGCTGACCATTTTCCTGTTCCGCACCAAGTTCACCGGACACACCCGAGACGGCGGAATCGTCCGCCGACCGCGCGTCGGACTGCGGGATTCGGTGCGGATCCTCAAGGAAATCAGCGGGAACCCGACGATGGTCGGGATGATCATCCTCGCCGGGCTCGGCGCGTTCTTCGTCGGCGCTTCGATGCAGAGTTCGATGCCGATCTTCGCCCAGGACCTCGGCGCGGGCAGCGCCGGAACCGCGTACGGCGTGCTGCTGTTCGCCAACGGCGCGGGCGGCGTGATCGGCGGAATCCTGCTGGAAGCGACCGGAAAGATCAAACCGAGCGTGTCCGCCGCGGTGTTCAGCACGGCGATTTACGGGATCTCGAGCCTGTTCTTCGCGATGACCGCCAGCTACCCGATCGCGGTGGCCCTGCTGGTGATCGGCGGGGTGGCGAACCTGGCGTCGATGTCGATCGGCCAGACCGTCGTGCAGTTGCTGGCGAAACCGGAGGAACGCGGCCGCGTGATCGGCGTGTACAGCGTGTCCGCCAACGGTCTTCGCGCGGGAAGCGGATTCACCGTGGGCCTGCTCGGGTCCGCGGTCGGGGTGCACTGGTCGCTGGGCCTCAGCGCGGCCGCGCTCACTGTCGGGACGGGGATCGCTGGTTGGTATTCGCTGGGCAGCCGCCGGGCTCGGCAGCTGCACCAGGTCACTGACTGAGCCTGCTCCGAAGACGATCTACCTCGCGGGTCGAGACTAAGAGGGCGTCTGAGAACTGATTTCACTGGTCTGTGTTGCGGGCGAGTCGTCGGGACATGGTCATGATCATGGCGATGTAGACCATGGTTTCGTGGTGTTCGGGGAGTGTCTCGTAGTCGCGGACGCAGCGGCGGTGTTTGGTGATCCATCCGAAGGTTCGCTCGACGACCCATCTGCGGGGCAGTACGACGAATCCGGTGGTGTCGTCGGTGCGTTTGACGATCTCGACGGTGAGGGAAAGGACCTGCTTGGCCCAGGCGACCAGGCGTCCGCTGTAGCCGCCGTCGGCCCAGACGTGGGCGATGGCGCCGAAGCGGGCGCGCAGTGCCGCCAGCAGCAGGTGGGCGCCGTCGCGGTCTTGGGTCGAGGCGGCTGTCACCACGACGGCGAGGAGCAAGCCGAGGGTGTCGGTGGCGATGTGTCGTTTGCGGCCTTTGGTTTTCTTCCCGGCGTCGTAGCCCGCGCTGGCGGCGGGCACGGTGTCGGCCCCGCGTACGGTCTGGGCGTCGATGATCGCGGCGGTGGGCAGCGGACGGCGACCGGCCCGCACTCGGACCTGATCGCGCAGTGCGTCATGAACCCGTTGCCACACACCGGTTTTGGTCCAGCGGCGGAAGATGTCGTACACCGTCATCGCGGGCGGGAAATCGCCGGGCATCTGCCGCCAGGCGATCCCGCCGCGGGCCAGGTAGAAGATCGCGTCCAGGACGAGACGCCGTGGATGTTTCTCGGGTCGGCCGCCCTTGTCGGTGATGTTGCCCGGCGGTGGCAGGAGGGGCTCGACGAGCGCCCACTGGGCGTCGGTCATCGACGAGGTCGGGTAAAACGGACACGGCGGCGATGGCGTGGCGCCCCGGTCGCCGTGGGCCGGGCACGACAAGCACGGGCACGTAAGCGACACTGACACACGAGCTCCTGGTAGGAACGGTTGGCGTAGGAACCACCAGTCCTACCGGGAGCTCACCCAACCTCAGGGCATCACCACGCCAACCGCCCTATCCAGTTCTCAGACGCCCTCTAAGACGGCTTCGCGGATGGCGGGTTGACGGCGGGCCAAAGCTGATTCGAGCAGCTCGGCTTGCTCTTCGACGCCCAGTGCTCGATACAGCGGAGGGACGGCTTCGGCCGAGAGGGCGCAGACGGCGGCGATGGTTCCGGGTCGACATCGGCCGTCGAACAGGCGATCGCCGGTTTTTGTCGGTGGTCGTGGTTACGCTCTCCCCATCTCGCAGCACCCATCACCGTCAGCGACAAGCTGCTCACCAGCATGGATTACCCTGGACCGCAGCTTGTTCCACACCGTATAGTCCACGTGGAATAACCCACGTGGGATCACCCGATTGGATCTTCTGGAGGACAGCGTCATGGTCGCGGCCAAGCTCACGGCACTGGGCGTCGCCGTGCTCGAGCTGCTGCACGAGCGGCCGATGCACCCGTACGAAATGGCTCAGCTCATGCGGGAACGGCACGTCGAAGCCCGCGTGAAGCTCAAGGCGGGGTCGCTCTACCACACAGTGGACCGGTTGCAGCGCAACGGTTTCGTCGACGTGGTGGAAACCCAGCGAGACGGCAAACGGCCGGAGCGCACGGTGTACGCCATGACGGCCGCGGGCAAAGACGCCTTCCAGGAACGAGCCCGGCAAATGCTGGGCGACGTGGTGCCGGACTACGGCGACATCCTCAGCGGGCTCGCCGTGATCGACGACCTCGGGCGCGACGTGGCGCTGCTCGAACTGGAGCACCGGATCACCCGGCTGCGCGCGGGCGTGGCCGCCGACGCGGTGCTCATCGAGCGGCTGGAATCCGACGGCACCCCCGAAATCTACTGGCTCGATTTCCGCTACAGCGCGGCGCAGCGGAAGTTCGAGCTCGCGTGGATCGAGCAGCTGTTCGCGGACCTCGACAGCGGCCGGATCCCTTTCCAGGACAACAAACTCAAGCTCAAGGAAGACGATGAACGCAAGACCGGTTAACCCGTGGGCCGCGCTCAGCGCGCTCTGCATCGGGTTCTTCATGATTCTGCTGGACACCACGATCGTGTCCATCGCGGTGCCCGCCATGCTGCAGCATCTCGGCGCCGGGCTGAACTCGGTGGTGTGGGTGATCAGCGTCTACCTGCTCACCTACGCCGTGCCGATGCTGTTCACCAGCCGCCTCGGCGACCGCTTCGGGCCGAAGCGCGTGTTCGTCGCCGGGCTCGTGGTGTTCACCGCGTCGTCGCTGTGGTGCGGCCTGTCCGGCAACGTCGAGATGCTGATCGCGGCCCGTGCCGTGCAAGGCCTCGGCGCCGCGCTGATGACGCCGCAGACGCTGGCATTCATCAGCCACCTGTTCCCGCCCGCGAAACGCGGCGCGGCGATGGGCGCGTGGGGCGGCGTGGCCGGCCTGGCCACGATCACCGGCCCGCTGCTGGGCGGCGTGCTGGTCCAGCACCTCGGCTGGGAGTGGATCTTCTACGTCAACGTCCCGATCGGTGTCATCGCCATCGCGCTGACGCTGTGGCTGGTGCCGGATTGGCAACCGAAGCACTCGCATTCGTTCGACCTGCTCGGCATCCTGCTGTCCGCGGCCGGGCTGTTCTGCGTCGTTTTCGGTGTCCAAAATGGACAGCAGTACGACTGGGGCACGGTCTTCGGCGGCATCACGGTCTTCGAAATCATCGGGGCCGGTGTGGTGCTGCTGATCGCCTTCGTGCTGTGGCAGCGCCGCAACCGCCGGGAACCGCTGGTGCCGCTGGCAGTGTTCGCGAACCGCAACTTCTCCGCGGGCACGCTCACCGCGACCACGGTCGGCTTCACGATGACCGGCATGTTCCTGCCGCTGATCATCTACATCCAGACGGTGCTCGGCCTCTCCCCCACCATGGCCGGTCTGCTCACCGCGCCGATGTCGCTGCTGTCCGGCGTGATCGCGCCCTTCGTCGGCCGGGCGTCGGACAAGATCAACGGCAAGTACCTGGTGATGGGCGGCCTGGCGCTGCTGGCCGCGGGCGTCGGCATCATCGCGCTGCAAGCGCGGCCGGACACGAGCCCGTGGGCGCTGATCCCGGCCCTGCTGGTGTGCGGCCTGGGCGTCGGCTGCATCTTCTCGCCGATGAGCAATCTGACGATGGCGTCGGTCGAACCGCGGCTCACCGGTACCGCGTCGGGCATCTTCAACACCGCCCGCCAGGTAGGCGGGGTCCTGGGCAGCGCCGCGATCGGCGTGCTCCTGCAGGCGAGGATCAGCGCGTCGATCACGAGCGAAGCCGCCACCGCCGCTGCGCGACTGCCCGAGCAGTACCGAGCGCCGTTCACCGAAGGCATCGCCCACGCCGCCGCCTCCACCGGCGAATTCGGCTCCTCCAGCGGCCCGGCTCCCATGCCCGGCCTTCCGGCGGACCTCGCCGAGCAAGCGGGCCGGCTCGCCAGCGAGGTCGTCCACAATGGACTCACCGACGCCGCCCGCGCCACGCTGATCCTGCCGATCGCGGTGCTGGTGCTGGGAGTCCTGTCGGCAGCGGCATTGCGCCGGGTGACCCCGCGGCCGCGCACGGCCGCGCCGCCCGCCCCGACTCCGGAACCGGCCCGATGACTGGCTGACCGGGAAGGCCGGAGAGCAGCAACGCGAACGGAGAGGGAGGGAGCGGGCGAACCCGGCGGAATCGGCGGCGTAGCACGCAATTCCGCCGGGTGGGCCGAGCGGGCAAGGACCGTGGCGAGACCTGAATTGGCCACGAGTGACAGGCATCGCCCGACGCGTCGATCGGCCGCTACCGGCTGTTCGGCGCGCTCTGGTCCGGCGGGCTCGATCGGGTCATGTCTCGGCAACGAAGCCGCGAGGTGATTCACTGCGTTGCCATCCGCGTACGGCCGGACGAGGGGGTCGAAGGCACCGGGGACCAGGAGAGCGGTCCGCGACGGCACGACCCGATCTGTGCCCAGCGAACGAGCGCGCCTCCCGTCGCCTGGCAGCCAGTGCGGATCCGCGCGTGGGGCCTCCCGATGCCCAGAAGCCCCCAGCGCTCCCCGGGTCCCGCCCGACCGAGGTAGCGTTCGACCGTGCGTCTAGTCCTCGCCTCCCAGTCCCCCGCCCGCCTCGCTGTGCTGCGCAGTGCCGGTCTCGATCCGGCCGTCGTCGTGTCCGGTGTCGACGAGGACGCCGTCGCGGCCGCGCTCACCGATCCCGAACCCGCCGAACTCGTCTTGGCGCTCGCGAAGGCCAAGGCCAACGCCGTGGTCGAGATGGTCTCCGAGCCGGACGCCGTGATCGTCGCGTGCGATTCCATGCTGTCCATCGGCGGCGAGATGGTCGGCAAGCCCGCCACCGCGGAGGTCGCGAAGGAGCGCTGGAGCCGGATGGCCGGTGGCTCCGGCGTCCTGCTCACCGGGCACGCCGTGGTCCGGCTCGACGGCGGGCAGCGCACCAAGGAAGCCTCCGGCACCCGGTCCACCACCGTGCACTTCGCCAACCCCAGCCAGGCCGAGATCGACGCGTACGTCGCCACCGGCGAACCGCTGCACGTCGCGGGGGCCTTCACGCTCGACGCGCTCGGCGGGTGGTTCGTCGAGGGCGTCGAAGGGGACCCGTCGAGTGTGATCGGGATCAGTCTTCCGCTGCTGCGCCAGCTCCTCGCCGAGGTGGGCGTCAGCGTCACCGAAATGTGGAAGTAGTTCACATATTGGGACGATGTGTCACTCGGACGAGTGATCGGGGAAAGTCGACTCCGGCCCGCACCCGGGTCAGCGGAAACTCTCGACCTCTCTGGGGTGGCACATGTCCTTCGTCAGGACGTACACCAAACCGCGCGTGTTCGCCGCGGCTGTCCTCGGCTCGCTTGTCGTGGGCGCCGGCCTCGGCGTGCTCGCGCGGACGACGGAAGCCGGCTGGCTGACCGACACCCTCGACCACATCGGCACGATCTTCACGACCCTGCTGCAGATCGCGGTGATCCCGCTGGTCTTCACGGCGATCGTGGTCGGCATCAACAGCCTCCGCGGCCTCGGCGGCGGCCGCACGGCCGCGCGGCTCGGCGGCAAGACCGTGCTGTGGTTCGCGATCACGTCGTTCATCGCCTCGCTGATCGGGATCGCGATCGGCAAGCTGTTCAACCCCGGCTCCGGCGGGCTCGGCGAGGGCGTCGCGGCCACCGCGAAGAACGCCGACAAGGCCGCGAAGAGCATGAGCCACTGGGGTTCCTGGGACGCCTTCATCAAGGGCCTGCTGCCGGAGAACTTCTTCTCCGCCTTCGCCGAGGGCAGCACGCTCCAGGTGCTCTTCCTCGCCGTCGTGATCGGCGCCGCCGCCTACAGCCTCGGCGAGAAAGCCAAGCCGTTCGTCGACTTCACCACCAGCGTCTTCGAAATCGTGCAGCGCTACCTCGGCTGGATCGTGCGTCTCGCGCCCATCGGCATCATCGGCCTGATCGGCGCCGCGGTCTCCAACTACGGCGACGCGCTGTTCCGCCCGCTGCTGTCGACCACGCTCGCGGTGTACGTCGGCTGCCTGCTGGTCCTGTTCGTCGTCTACCCGATCCTGCTGCAGTTCGTCGCGAAGGTGAGCCCGCTGACGTTCTTCGCCAAGGCGGGCACCGCGATCCAGTTCGCGTTCGCGTCGCAGTCGAGTTCGGCCACGCTGCCGCTGACCCGGCAGTCCGCGGTGAACCTCGGCGTCGACCCCGGATACGCCGCCTTCGCCACGCCGCTCGCCAGCGCGACCAAAATGGACGGTTGCGCCGCGGTGTTCCCGGCGATCGGCGCGATCTTCATCGCCAACCTCGCCGGGGTGCCGCTGAGCTTCGGGCAGTACGTCGGCATCGTGGTCGTCGCCGTCGTCGGCGCGCTGGCCACCGCGGGCACCACCGGCTGGCTGACCGCGCTCACCCTGACCACCGCGTTCATCGGCCTCGACGCCAAGCAGGTCGCGCTCGGCATCGCGCTGATCTACTCGGTGAACCCGATCATGGACATGATGCGCACCGCCACGAATGTCGCGGGCCAGATCGTGGTCCCGACGATCGTCGCGCGCAGCGAGGGCCTGCTCGACGACGAAATCCTCAGCACTCAGACCGCTCGGCCGAACCACCGCGACGAGGGCGGCGCCGCGCGGCCCGCCACCGCCTGACCGCTCAGGAGTTGCCGGAACACCGGCGCAGCTGGGATTTCTTCAGCTCGACGTCCGGCCAGCCGCGGAAATTCGACGGCGAGGTGACGGTGCTCGTGCAGCCCATCACCTCGCCGTCGAGTTCGTAGACCTCCGCCACCACCGGCGCCGCCTGGCAGCGCGGCGTGCCGGACACCGCCTGCGGGCATTCGTGCCGCACGACGATCACGTCCGGACGGCCGTCCTGGCTCACGTCATACAGCGACAACGAACCCGCGTCGGAGAAATACGGTTTCCCGTAGTCGCGCCACACCCCGCCGGACTCGGTGAGCAGTTCGCCGTACGAACCGCCGCCCGCGTCGCCGCGGATCAGGCACGCGGCGGTCGACCCGTCGAGGCAGCGCAAGGAAGTCGCCGTCAGCTTCGCGCCGAGGTTCGTGATCGCCAGTTCGAACGGCTGCTGCCCGACCTGGACCCGGCCCGATCCGCCCGCGGCATCCGCCAGCAACACGACCGGGGTACCGCCGACGCTCACCGCGGCCAACTGCCGGCACGGACCGTTTCCGCAGGTCGAAGACGGTCCCTCGACCGGAGCCGCCGCCGGCTCGCGCGGCGCCATGGTCACCGCGCCGTCCGGCTTCGGGCGCAGCACGACGACCACGACCAGCGCCGCCGCGGTGACCACCGCCGCGAGAACGGCGGTGAGCAGCGCGGATCGCGGGACGCGCTTCGGCCAAGTCCGCATAACCGAGACTGTAAGCGACCTTGCGCACCGTGGCCGTCTATGTTGTCGGAGTGACGAACCCCAACCTGCCCCCGGCCCTTTACCTGCCGACCGGGCCCGCCGGACCGACCACCGACGGCCAGACCGGAGCCAACGTCGAACTGCGCCGCACCCCGGACGGCCGCACCGCGCTGGTCGCGTTCACCGCGCTCGACCGGCTCGTCGACTGCTGCGGCGAACACCAGCCGTGGATCCTGGTCAACACCGAGAACCTGGCGCTGGTGCACCAGGTCAACCCCTACGACGTGATCGTGCTCGACTCCGAACTACCGGCCGAACTGCGGCATCAGGCCCCGGCCGGCCGGGTATAAACAGGACCGAACTGGGTGGTCCACCTCTCAATCCAGGCCCTGTCCTGGTCCGTAGACTCCCGGTTGACCAGCAGCGCCGCGACGGGCACGGGAGGTATGTGGTGAGCGAGCAGGACACCGCGAGCACAGGCGGTCCGGTGACCAAGGTCCTGATCGCGAACCGGGGCGAGATCGCGGTTCGCGTGATCCGGGCCGCGAAGGACGCGGGCCTGCAGAGCGTGGCCGTGTACGCGGACCCGGACCGCGACGCTCCGCACGTGCGCCTCGCCGACGAGGCGTTCGCCCTCGGCGGGAACACCGCGGCCGAGAGCTACCTCGCGATCGACAAGATCCTCGACGCCGCCAAGCGGTCCGGCGCCGATTCGGTCCACCCCGGGTACGGCTTCCTCTCCGAGAACGCCGACTTCGCCCAGGCCGTCCTCGACGCGGGCCTGACCTGGATCGGGCCGAGCCCGCAGTCGATCCGCGACCTCGGCGACAAGGTGACCGCGCGGCACATCGCGATGCGCGCGGGCGCGCCGCTGGTGCCCGGCACCAAGGAACCGGTGAAGGACGCCGACGAGATCATCGCGTTCGCCGACGAGCACGGCCTGCCGGTCGCGATCAAGGCGGCGTTCGGCGGTGGCGGCCGCGGCCTGAAGGTCGCCCGCACCCGCGAAGAAATCCCCGAGCTGTTCGAATCCGCGACGCGCGAGGCGGTGGCCGCGTTCGGCCGCGGCGAATGCTTCGTGGAGCGCTACCTGGACAAGCCGCGGCACGTCGAGGCGCAGGTGCTGGCCGACCAGCACGGCAACGCGATCGTCGTCGGCACCCGCGACTGCTCGCTGCAGCGCCGCCACCAGAAGCTGGTGGAAGAGGCCCCCGCGCCGTACCTGTCCGACGACCAGCGCGCCCGGATCCACGAGTCCGCCAAGGCCATCTGCAAGGAGGCCGGCTACTACGGCGCGGGCACCGTCGAGTACCTCGTCGCGGTCGACGGCACCATTTCCTTCCTCGAGGTGAACACCCGGCTGCAGGTCGAGCACCCGGTTTCGGAGGAGACCACCGGCATCGACCTCGTCCGCGAGATGTTCCGCATCGCGCGCGGCGAGAAGCTCCGGATCACCGAGGACCCGACGCCGCGCGGCCACTCGATCGAATTCCGCATCAACGGCGAGGACGCCGGCCGCGGCTTCCTGCCCGCGCCGGGCACGGTCACCAAGTTCGTCGCCCCGTCCGGTCCGGGCGTGCGCGTCGACTCCGGGGTCGAATCCGGCAGCGTGATCGGCGGGCAGTTCGACTCGATGCTGGCCAAGCTGATCGTCACCGGTTCGGACCGGCAGAACGCGCTCGAGCGCAGCCGCCGCGCGCTGGCCGAGTTCGAGGTCGAGGGCATGGCGACGGTGCTGCCGTTCGACCGCGCGATCGTGAACGACCCCGCGTTCGTCGGCGACGAAAACGGCTTCAGCGTGCACACCCGCTGGATCGAGACGGAGTTCGACAACCAGATCGAGCCGTTCACCGCGCCGGACGTCGAGGCCGAGGAAGAGGCGCCGCGGCAGAACGTCGTGGTCGAGGTCGGCGGACGCCGGCTCGAAGTGTCGCTGCCGGGCGGGTTCGCCCTCGAAGGCGGCGGCGCGCCCGCGGCGACGAAAGCCAAGCCGCGCAAGCGGGCCGGCGGCGCGAAGGCAGCGGTGAGCGGCGACGCGGTCACCGCGCCGATGCAGGGCACCATCGTGAAGATCGCGGTCGAGGAAGGCCAGCACGTCGAGGCGGGCGAGCTGATCGTGGTGCTCGAAGCGATGAAGATGGAGAACCCGGTCACCGCGCACAAAGCGGGCACCGTCACCGGGCTTTCGGTCGAGATCGGCTCCGCGGTCACGCAGGGAACGCAACTCTTGGAGCTCAAGGACTGAAGTTGTGCTGAATGTCGTGGGTGCCGCGCGCTCGCGCGGCCTACCATCGACTACGTGACTGAGGTTCCGTCTCCGCAGCTGCGGATCAGCGACCAGGAGCGCGAGTCCGCGCTGCACGCGCTCGGCGAGCACATGAGCGCGGGGCGGATCGACATCGACGAGTTCGGCGAGCGTTCCGCCCGGATCACCGCGGCCAAAACCCGGGGCGAGCTGGGCGAGTTGTTCACCGACCTCCCGGTGCCGCATCCGGTGTTCGGCGCGGGTGCGACCGCCGCGCCCGAACCGGCGGCACCGCCGGCACCCGTGCCGCGCGCTGCGTCCGGCGAGGTGGCCGCGCAGCAGCCGGAGTGGTCGGCAGGACAACGTGCCGTCGCCGCCTTGATCCCGCTGGTGTGGATCGCCGCGATCGCCCTGATCGCTACCGGCACCGCGGGATGGCCGGTGATCTTCGCGCCGATCGCGCTCACCGCGGTCGGCCGCGCGCTCTGGGGCAAGGGTTTCGAGCACCATGACCACCATCGCCACGACCGGCACCGCGAACGCCGCGAGGAGTTCCGGGCGATGCGCGACGAGCACCGGCGCCAGCGCCGGCTGGACCGCTGAGGCGGACCATGGCTGACCTGCGGCTGAGCGACGCCGAACGACAGGACGCGCTCGACGTCCTGTCCGAGCACGTCCGCACCGGACGCCTCGACATCGACGAGTACGGCAGCCGCTCGGCGAAGGTCACGTCAGCCAAACTGGTCAGCGAGCTGGTGCCGCTCTTCGACGACCTGCCGTCGCCGCGGCCGAGCGCGCTGCTGGCCACGGCCCGGCCGGAACCGGTCGTCCCGTCGGGCGGCAACGGCAAGCTGAGCGCGTTCGTGTGGCGGTATTCGGTGCCGCTTTCGATCGCGTTGGCGGTTCTCGTGCTCATCGTGACTCGCGGACGGTTGCTGATCGTGTTCGCGCTGCCGCTGCTGCTGATCCTGTTCAGCGGATGGCGGCGGCGCTGAGCGCGCCAGAACGCGCGTCGCGGCCGAGCCTGATGATGGGGCTGCGGCCGGGTTCGGTCGACCCGACGGCCGAGCGATGGGCGGGCCCGGTGTTCGCCGGGGTCGGGATTCTGGCGCTCGCGGTGTGCACGATCATCGCCGCCGGTCAGCCGCACGGCGACCCCGCGCAGTGGCGCACCACCCTGCTTCTCGCCGCGGCGAGCGGACTGTGGCTGCTGGTGCTGATTCCGGTTTTCCCGCGACGCACGCGCAAACCGTGGCTGGCCATCGGCTTCTTCCTCGTATTGCTGGCTGGCGCGACCGTGCTCACCTCGCGGCTGGACCCGTTCACCGCATTCGCTTCGGTCGGCTACCCGATCGCGTTCGTGTTGTTCCCGACGCGCTGGAGCATCTTCGCCGCGGCCGCGACGGCGGTAGTTCCGTTGCTGGCCAAGGGACTCTGGCAACCGTCACCACCCTGGATCACTGCGGTGTCGATCGTCGGGCCGATTCTGTACGTGGCGTGGTTCGTCGGCGCGGAGAATGAGCAACGCCGTCGTACCAACGAGAAACTCGCGCAAACGAACGCGCGCCTGGAAACGGCCTTAACGGAAAACGCCGCGCTGCACGCACAATTGCTCACCCAAGCCCGCCAGGCCGGAGTGCTTGACGAACGACAGCGGATGGCCCGCGAAATTCACGACACTGTCGCGCAGGGATTGACCGGCATTGTCACCCAGCTGCAGGCCGCCGACCGGGCCACCGAAGCCGCAGATCGGCAACGGCATCTCGCCCATGTGCACACGCTGGCGAAGGACAGTCTCACCGAAGCGCGCCGAGCGGTGCAGGCGTTACGACCGGAACCATTGGCGGACTCGCACCTGCCGGAAGCGTTGGCAGGCTTGGCAAATCGAGTGTCCGACACCTCTGGGACCAAGGTGACCGCTGATGTCGAAGGCGACGCGCGGCCGTTGCTGCCGGAGCTGGAAGTGACGCTGTACCGGGTGGCGCAGGAAGCCCTGGCCAACGCGGAAAAACACGCGCGCGCCAACCGGATCGGCATCACGCTGACCTACACCAGCGATCTGATCATGCTCGACATCCGGGACGACGGCCGGGGTTTCGCGCCTGGCGACCGCGGCGACGGCACCGGGTTCGGCCTGGAGGCGATGCGGCAACGCGTGCAACGAGTCGCGGGGTCGCTGACCATCGAGTCCGCGCGCGGGGAAGGGACCGTGGTGCACGCGGAGTGCCCGGCGATCCCTCCGCCCGCTTAGCCCAACCGCCACGCAGCGTCCCGGCGTGCTCGACGGCGAACTGGGTCAGCTTGTCCGGCGTTCCCGCAACGCGGCCAGGACGATCATCGCGGCTCGAAGCGGGCACGGATTTTTCACCCGGCCTCCGCCCCGGTCGTGACGCGGCACGCAGCCGTTTCGCGCCCGGAGACGGTTAGGCTCGAGGATGTGGAACCCGTGGAAATCAACGCGGGCGCGTACTACCTGCGTCAGCTGCGCGCGGACCGGAAGCTCGACGACCGGCCCGCGCTGATGGAGGCGTTCGCCGACCCGCAGCATCGGCGGTACGTGCTGAACTACCGGCTGCGCACCCCCGACGAAGCCACCGAATACGTGACCTTGCGCGCCGCGCAGTGGGCGTGCGACGAGCGCTGCTCGTGGGCGGTGGCCGAACCGGCGACCGGCCGCCTGCTCGGCGAGGTTGGGCTGCGCGACCTGGACCTCGCGTTCGGCACCGCCGAGGCGTCGGTGTGGACGCATCCGGCCGAACGGGGCAAAGGCATTGCGGCAGTAGCGCTTTCGGCCGCGATCCAGTTCGGCTTCGCCCGGCTGGGGCTCCAGGAAATCGCTTATCGGCACGACGAAAGCAACACCGCGTCCGCGGTGGTGGCGCGACGGGCCGGGTTCAGCCGCGTCGGGCCCGAGGAGCGGCCCTCGCCGACCGGGGAAACGCTCATCCGCTGGGTGCTCAAGCCCTCGTGAGTGCCTGCCCCGGTCAACCGCGACAGGCACTCCCGAGCAACCCTCAGCTGACCGGCTCGATCAAGCCCGCCCGGGCCTCCGGAGCCGCCGCCCGCAGCGCGTCCGCCGATTCGTCGGTCGGCTGCAGTTGCGAATCCCGCTCCGCCTCGACCCGCGCCCGGTAGACCTCGACCTCGCGCTTGGTCGTGTCCTCCGACCAGCCCAGCACGCCGGCCACCAGCTGTGCGACCTGCTCCGCGCAGTCGATGCCGCGGTGGGCGTACTCGATGGAGATCCGCGTGCGCCGCGCGAGGACGTCCTCCAGGTGCAGCGCGCCCTCGTGGCTGGCCGCGTACACGACCTCGACGCCGAGGTAGTCCGGGGCCGATTCGATCGGCTTGAGCAGCTCCGGCCGGTCCGCCGCGAGCGCCAGCACCTCGTGCACCAGCGAGCCGTAGCGGTCGAGCAGGTGCCGCACGCGGTACGGGTGCAGCCCGTGCTCGGCGGCCAGGTGATCGGCCTGGTTGACCAGCGCGTGGTAGCCGTCCGCGCCGAGCAGCGGGACCTTGTCCGTGATCGACGACGGCGGACGGCCGGGCAGGTCGACCACCGCGGCGTCGACGGCGTCGGCCGCCATCACCCGGTACGTCGTGTACTTGCCTCCCGCGATCGCGACCAGACCCGGCGCGACCCGCGCGACCGCGTGCTCGCGCGACAGCTTCGACGTCTCTTCGCTTTCTCCGGCCAGCAGCGGCCGCAGACCCGCGTACACGCCTTCGATGTCGTCGTGCGTCAGCGGCGTCGCGAGCACCGAGTTCACGTGTTCGAGCAGGTAGTCGATGTCGTGCTTGGTGGCTGCCGGGTGGGCGAGGTCGAGGTTCCAGTCGGTGTCGGTGGTGCCGACGATCCAGTGGTTGCGCCACGGGATCACGAACAGCACCGATTTCTCGGTGCGCAGGATCATCCCGGACTCCGACACGATCCGGTCGCGCGGAACCACGATGTGCACGCCCTTGCTCGCGCGCACGCGGAACCGGCCGCGTCCGCCGGAGAGCCGCTGCAGTTCGTCGGTCCACACGCCGGTGCAGTTGACCACGGCGCCGGCGTGGATCTCGGTCTCGCGGCCGTCCTCGACGTCGCGCACGCGCACGCCGGAAATCCGGTCCGCCTCGCGCAGGAAGCCGACGACCTGGGTGGAGGTCCGGACCACCGCGCCGTAATGCGCGGCGGTGCGCGCGACGGTCATCGTGTGCCGGGCGTCGTCCGCCTGCGCGTCGTAGTACCGGATGCCGCCGATCAGCGCGGACCGCTTGAGCGCGGGGACCATTCGGAGGGCACCCGCGCGGGTGAGATGTTTCTGGCCCGGCACTGACCGGGCGCCGCCCATCGTGTCGTACATCAGCAGCCCGGCGGCGGTGTACGGACGCTCCCAGATCCGGTGCGTCAGCGGGTACAGGAAGCTCACCGGCTTCACCAGGTGCGGCGCGATTTTCGTCAGCATCAGCTCGCGCTCGTGCAGGGCCTCGCGCACCAGGCCGAATTCGAGCTGCTCGAGATACCGCAGCCCGCCGTGGAAGAGCTTGCTCGACCGGCTCGACGTGCCGGACGCCAGGTCGCGGGCCTCGACGAGGGCCACCCGCAGGCCGCGGGTCGCCGCGTCCAGCGCGGTGCCCGCGCCGACGACGCCGCCGCCGATCACGACCAGGTCGAAGGTCTCGTCGCCGAAGCGCCGCCAGGATTCCTCCCGGCCTGCCGGACCCAGCCGGGCCGGGTCGCTGCCGTTCTGCGGGTTCGTCACCACTCGTTCCTCCTCGTGCTCCACCTTCCCCAGCATCGCACGCTTGCGTGATCGTCTGCTGACCCCGAGGTGACACGTGTGGCGGAACCCATGACGATCATGGTCACATTGGTTCGCCCGGCTTATGGATTGCGCGCGTACGCGGCGGTAACGTGCCGCGGACTGGGGTCGGCGACGGGGCTGTGGCCGGACGTGCTCGGCCCTGCACAGTCTGTCCAGTGTGGAGGTGCGGAGAGCGTGAGTCTGAGTCCGATAGCGATCATCGTCTGGGAGACGCTGGGGACAGCAGTGCTCCTGTTGCTGGGCAACGGCGTCGTGGCCAACGTCGTGCTGCGCAAGAACAACGGCCATCAAGCGGGAACTCTGTTCATCACCTTCGGGTGGGCTTTCGGCGTGTTCGCCGGGGCCAGCCTCGCCGCGCCGACCGGCGCGCACCTCAACCCCGCGGTCACGCTCGGCCTGGCCATTTCGGGCAAGGTTTCGTGGGCGGACGTGCCGTTCTACCTGATCGGCGAAATGCTCGGCGCGATTATCGGCGCGGTGCTGTGCTGGCTGACCTACAAACTGCAGTTCGACGACCATCCGAATCCGGAGGAAACGCTGGGCATTTTCTCCACCGCCCCGCAGATCCGGAACAAGGCGTGGAACCTGGTGACCGAGATCATCGGCACCTTCGTGCTGGTCGGCTGGATCCTGCTGACGCCGGCGTTCAAGACCGCCGCCGACGGGACGCCGACCTTCGGTAACACCGCGCTCGGCTACGCCGGGGTGTCGTTCGTCGTGCTGGTGATCGGCATTTCGCTCGGCGGGCCGACCGGCTACGCCATCAACCCGGCCCGCGACCTCGGCCCGCGCCTCGCGTACGCGTTCCTGTTGCCGATCAAGGGCAAGCGCGACCCCGACTGGAACTACTCGTGGGTGCCGGTTCTCGGGCCGCTCGTCGGCGCGGCGCTGGCGGCACTGGTGTACCTGGCCGTGCACAACCTGACCTGATCCAGCTTTCCGGAGGAAATCCATGACTTCGTATGTCGCCGCGATCGACCAGGGCACCACGTCGACGCGTTGCATGATCTTCGACCACTCCGGCCGTGTCGTCGCGGTCGACCAGCGCGAGCACGAGCAGATCTTCCCGCAGGCGGGCTGGGTCGAGCACAATGCCGAGGAGATCTGGGAAAACACCCGCGCGGTCGCGGCGGGCGCGCTCGCCAAGGCCGACCTGCGGCCGACCGACATCGCCGCGGTGGGCATCACCAACCAGCGCGAAACGGCGCTCGTGTGGGACCGCAAGACCGGGAAGCCGGTGTACAACGCGATTGTCTGGCAGGACACCCGCACCGACAAGATCGCCACTGAGCTGGGTGCGCTCGGCGGCGGCCAGGAGCGCTACCGCGCGAAGACCGGTCTCCCGCTCGCGACGTATTTCTCCGGCCCGAAGATCAAGTGGATCCTCGACAACGTCGAGGGCGCGCGGGCCAGGGCCGAGGCGGGCGACCTGGTGTTCGGGAACATGGACACCTGGGTGCTGTGGAACATGACCGGCGGCACCGACGGCGGCGTGCACGTGACGGACCCGACGAACGCGTCGCGCACGCTGCTGATGGACCTCGACACCTTGAAGTGGGACGAGGACATCGCGGCGGAGATGGGGATTCCGCTGTCGATGCTGCCGGAGATCCGGTCGTCGTCGGAGGTGTACGGCAAGGTCCGTCCGCGCGGAGCCCTGGCGGAGGTGCCGATCGCGGGCATCCTGGGCGACCAGCAGGCGGCGACGTTCGGCCAGGCGTGCCTTTCGCCGGGCGAGGCCAAGAACACTTACGGCACCGGCAACTTCGTGCTGCTGAACACCGGCACGGAGAAGGTCCTGTCGGAGAACGGCCTGCTGACGACGGTCTGCTACAAGATCGGCTCGAACGACACGGTGTACGCCCTGGAGGGTTCGGTCGCGGTCACCGGTTCGCTGGTGCAGTGGCTGCGAGACAACCTGGGGTTGATTTCGTCGGCGGCCCAGATCGAGGAATTCGCCCGAACGGTCGACGACAACGGCGGCGCGTACTTCGTACCGGCGTTCTCGGGCCTGTTCGCGCCGTACTGGCGCTCGGATGCGCGAGGAGCGATCGTCGGCCTGACGCGGTTCGTGAACAAGGGCCACATCTCGCGGGCCGTGCTGGAGGCGACGGCGTTCCAGTCGCGAGAGGTGATCGACGCGATGAACGCCGACTCGGGTGTCCCGCTGAAGTCCCTGAAGGTCGACGGCGGGATGGTCGTGAACGAGCTGCTGATGCAGTTCCAGGCGGACATCCTGGGAGTGCCGGTGATCCGCCCGGTGGTGAACGAAACGACCGCCCTGGGCGCGGCATACGCGGCCGGGCTGGCGGTCGGGTTCTGGGAGTCGGAGGACGACATCCGGACCAACTGGGCGAAGGACAAGCAGTGGGACCCGTCGATGGACGAGTCCCGGCGGGAGAAGGAATACCGCAACTGGAAGAAGGCGGTGACGAAGACCTTCGACTGGGTGGAGGACTGATCCTCGGGTTAGTGCTGTCGAGCCTGGTGAGGGGAACTTCGAGGGACGGATTCTCTCGGGGTTCCCCTCACGGCTGTTCGGGTCGCGCTGACTTCGCCGCCGGTTCCGGGACGAAGGGGCATCGCGCAGCGCTGGGGCACCACCTCGGTTCGGCGGATACTGGTTTGGTCCGCTCTGCTCAACGGCGTGAACCAGCACGCATCGGCACTCACTGGGCCCTCCCTGCAGGACGGCACGACGCAACACCGGCTCGGCTTCGCGGGCCCGCTGCAACATCGGCGCACTCAGCTCACTACCGCACAGCACCACCGAGCACGGGCTCGACTAACCCCATCGTCACGCCCGACCGAGAACGGTCCGCTCAGCGCAACACGGCGCGAACCAGCACGAAGCGGCACTCGCGCGGCCCACCCGCTGCAGGGCGCGACGCAACACCAGCCCGGCTCGGCCTAACGGCACCGCTGCAAGTCGGCGTGCACAGCTCACCGCCGCACCGCACCGCCAGGCACGGGCTCGATCAAGCCCATCACCCGCCCGGCAACGCACGGCCCGACGCCGCCAGCCCGACCGAGATCAGCCTGCACAGCTCAGCCTGAAGCCATGCCCGGCGACCTACAGCCCGGCCAAGATCAGCCTGCGCAGCTCAGCACCGCACGGCCATGTGGTCCAGCTCGGCTCGGCAGCACGTCCGGCCCGCCACCTCACCGCTCAACGCTCAGCACGCTCAGCGCTCGGCACGGCAACACCTCCGGCCTGCCACAGCACCGATCAGCCAGCTCCCCCGGCCAATCCCGCGAAGCTCGAATCATCCCCTCCCCAGCCTCACCCCCACCCGTCCTGGGTGCCGGACTGTGCATTCGGCGCCATCAGCGAGAACCCCGCCCCCTGGTCGTCCACCGCGACCACCATGCGGCCGTGTGGGGTGTCCACCGGCGGGCTCACCACTGTCCCGCCCAGTTGTCCGATTCGGGCGGCTGACTCGTCCGCGTCCGCGGTCCAGAAGTACGTCACCCAGCCGGGCGAGGCGGAGCTGTCCGCGGACAACTCGCCGAGGCCGCCGACCGGGCGGCCGTCGACGTCCAAGGTCGCGTAGGTGAAGCCTGGCCCGGACATGTCCCCGAAGCCGTATCCGAACACATCGCCGTAGAACTGCTTGGCCGCGCCGAAATCCCGGGTCATGCATTCGTTCCACGCGGGTGCCCCGGGCGTCAGGGTGGCCTGCGTGCCGGAGTGTCGTCCCGGTTGCCACAGGCCGAACGTGGCTCCGGTCGGGTCCGTCGCGATGGCCATCCGGCCTTCGGTCAGGACGTCCATCGGCGGCGCGACGACCTGGCCGCCCGCCTCGGCGATCGCGGCTACGGCTTTGTCCACATCGGACACTGACAGGTACGTCGTCCACATCGGCGGCATGCCCGCCTGCTCCGGCGGGATCTGGCCGATGCCCGCCACCGGTTTGCCCGCGATCTGCGCCATTCCGTAATAGCCGGTCTCCGGGCCGCCGGATTCGACCGTCCAGCCGAGCAGCGACTCGTAGAACGTGACCGCCTTGTCGCGGTCAGGCACCATCAAGTCGCCCCAGCACGGTGTGCCCTCGGGCCACGGTTCTGTCCTGGTGATCATGCGTGCCTCCCAGAATTGTGCCAACCGCCACAGTGTCGCACCGGGGACCGACAAAAACGGGGCGTCTTGTTCAACCGCGAGGTCAGCGCGCGCCGTTCACCAGATGGGCGTACACGATGATGTTGTCCACATAGCTGTGCTCGGACCGGTCGAAGGCACCGCCGCAGGTGATCAAGCGCAGTTCCGGGTCCGAAGTGTCCCCGTAGACCGCGTCGGTCGGGAAGGCGTCCTTGGGCACCTGGTCCACTTTGGTCACCTGGAAGTGCGCGGTGGTGCCGTCGCGGCGGGCGATGTCGACGTCGTCTCCCGGTTTCATTTCCTTGAGCCGGTAGAAGATCCCTTTTTGCTTGTTTCCGTCCACGTGCCCGAGCACGACCGCGGGGCCGATCTCCCCGGGGGTCGGGCCGTTTTCGTACCACCCGGCCTGCAATGGCTTGCTGACCGGCGGAACCTGCACCGAATTGTCGGGATTGAGGCCGAGCGGCACCAAAGTGGAATGCGCGTCGATGCGCGGGATGTCCAGCGACACCGGCTCCGATTTCGGCAGGGCGGCCGACGAAGCGGACGCAGCGCCGGCAACAGGCGCCGCGGTCGTCGAACCGGCCGAACATCCGGCCGCCAGCACGGCGAGCGCGACGGACGCCGCCGCGAGTGTCTTCCTGATCATCTTTCCCCCGATCCGCCTGGGTCTGGCCGCCCGAACCCGGCCAGGCCCAGGAGACTAGTCAGCCGCGCCGACGACGCGCCGCCACGAGCCCGGTGCCGCCGAGGGCGAGCACGCCCATCGCGCCGGCCGCGATCGGCAGGCCGAGGTTCGACTGGTCGTCCGCGACCGGGCCGTCCGTGCCGCCGGTCTGCGGCGCGCCGGACGGGACCTTGCTGACCTGCTTGGGCGCAGGCGCAGGCGTCGGCTTCGGGGCGGGCTTCGCGCCCAGCACGGTGAACTTCGTGGCGAGGTCAGCGCTGCCGCAGGAGAACGAAACCGGATACGCCCCGGGCTTCACCCCGCTGCGCACAGTCGCGGCGCCCTGCGAGATCGGGGCCTTCGACGGGTCGTTCTGCGCGCCGACCGGGTGCAGCTTGCCGAACTGCAACGCCGCCGACTTGAGGTTCTTGATCTCCGAGGCCTCACAGCCGATGCGCACCGTGACGCGGTCCCCCGCGTGGCCCGAGGACGGCAGCACCCGGATGAACGCCTTGGGCACGCCGGCGTTGTCGTCCGAATCCGGCCCAGCGGGCGAGGAGGACGGGGCGGCAGTGCTCGGCGCGCTGGGCGACTCGGCGGCGAAAGCCGGTGCGGCCGAAAGCATTCCGGCGGCGACCAGGGCGGAGAAAACAACGGTACGCTTCATGACGCTCCCCTTGCTGAAAATGCGATTCCCGCCGCAGGAAAACAGCGGCGAATCCGCGCCCAGCCGACAGTTCCCCCTGCGGCCCGGGCGTTTTCGTTCCGACACCCACCAAGACGTCTCCGCCCGCCGCGGGGTTGCCCGGGGAACGAAAAAACCGCCGGAAACGATTTTCCGGCGGTTTTCGAAGCGGGGGCGATCAGCTGGCGAGGCTCCCGTCGCCCGCTTTCGCCGCGCCCTGGGGCACCCGCGAAACCTGCGCGGCGGGCACGGTGAACGTCGCGTCGTATTGCTTCCCGCCACAGGTGACGGTGAGCGGATAGCTGCCGGGTTTCGTGCCCGGCACCAGGTTCGCGTGCGCGCTCATCGTGGCCTTCACGCCGACCATCTCGCCGTAGAAATACTGCGAGAACTGCAGCGCGGGCGAACTGAACGCCGCCGTGCCCGCCTTGGCTCCCGGGCAGTAAGCGAACGCCACGTTCGGGTCCGAGCCGCGCTGGTAGGCGTTCACCTGGCCGTGCAGCACCGCGGTGTCCTGGTTCAGCTGCACCGTCACCGGATCGGCGGCCGGACCGTCCGCCGCCATCGCCGGGACCGCGGTCCCGCCCAGTCCGATCGCCGCCGCCACCGCGAAAATCGCGCTCTTGCGCACCCTCGTTCCTTCCCCGTGCTACCCGTCTTCACCCCGCAAGACGCGGGGTGCCGCACGGGGTTGCCCGGACGCGGGAAATCAGTCCAGATCGTCGTGCCGCATGAGCTGACGGCCCGCTTCGGTGATCGATCCGGACAGCGACGGGTACACAGAGAACGTCAGCGCCAGGTGGTCCACCGTCAGCTGGTTCTGCACGGCCAGCGCGATCGGCAGGATCAGCTCGCTCGCCGACGGCGCGACCACCACGCCGCCGACCACCACGCCGGTGGCGGGGCGGCAGAACAGCTTCACGAAACCGCGGCGCAGGCCTTCCATCTTCGCGCGCGCGTTGGTGGCCAGCGGCAGCATGATCGTGCGCGCGGGCACCTCGCCGGAATCGATCGCCTGCTGGCTGATCCCGACGGTCGCGATTTCCGGGTGGGTGAACACGTTCGCCGCGACGGTCTTGAGCTTGATCGGCGCGACCCCCTCGCCCAGCGCGTGCCACATCGCGATGCGGCCCTGCATGCTCGCCACGGACGCGAGCATCAGCACGCCCGTGCAGTCGCCCGCCGCGTACACGCCGGGAA
Organism: Amycolatopsis sp. AA4; assembly: GCF_002796545.1. Lineage (GTDB taxonomy): Bacteria > Actinomycetota > Actinomycetes > Mycobacteriales > Pseudonocardiaceae > Amycolatopsis. The sequence continues at coordinate 630,413 of NZ_CP024894.1, read as the reverse complement.
CGCTCGTGCGCGACACCCGGTCCACCGCGATGAAACCGCCGGGGCCGGGCTCGATGCCGACGCGGTCGAGGCCGATGTCGGCGGTGTTCGGGATGGACCCGACGGTCATCAGCGCGTGGCTTGCCTCGATCACGCGACCGTCGGCCAGGTGAACTTCGACGCCCTTCTCGGTGCGCTCGACGCGTTCCGCACGGGCCTGCTTGGCCACCGTGGTGCCGCGCTGGGTGAAGACCTCTTCGAGCACCGCGGCCGCGTCCGCGTCCTCGTGCGGCAGCACGCGGTCGCGGCTCGACACGACGGTGACCTTCACGCCCATCTCGGTGTACGCGGAGGCGAACTCGGCGCCGGTGACGCCCGATCCGATCACCGCGAGGTGCTCGGGCAGTTCGGTGAGGTCGTACAGCTGCCGCCAGTCCAGGATCCGCTCGCCGTCCGGGACCGCGCCGGGCAGCACGCGCGGGGTGGCTCCGGTGGCGATCAGCACGACGTCCGCGGACAGCGATTCCACTTTCCCGTCCGAGTGCGTGACTTCCACCGTGTGGGTGGCCAGACCGGGCTCGTCGTCGGCGAACCGGGCTTCGGCGGTGATCACGCGCACGCCCTCGCGCTGCACGCGGGCGCGGATGTCGGCCGACTGCGCGAGCGCGAGGCCTTTCACCCGCCCGTGGACAGTCGGCAGGTCGACGGTGGTGTCCGCGAGATCGGTGTTGATGCCCAGCTCGCCGAGGTCGTGCATCTTCGCGAGCGCGCCGGACGAGGCGATGAACGTCTTCGAGGGCACGCAGTCGTAGAGGACACAGGCGCCGCCCAGGCCGTCCCGCTCGACGATCGTCACGTCGGCGCCGTGCTGCGCCGCGACCAAGGCGGCTTCGTAGCCCGCCGGGCCGCCACCCATGATCACGATCCTGGTCACCTGGGTCCTCCTATGTCACACGTGCTTGGCGGTGGCTCTGACCCTACGCGGCGAACCTGACCGGCAAGCGAAGTGCCCGGACACGGCATGTGCATCCCGGCGCGGCGGAGAGAGGTCGCTAGGCTGTGCCGCGTGCCGTTGTATGCCGCTTACGGATCCAACATGGAGCCCGCCCAGATGCTGGAGCGCGCCCCGCACTCGCCCATGGCGGGCACCGGCTGGCTGGAAGGCTGGCGGCTGACCTTCGGCGGCGAGGACATCGGGTGGGAAGGCGCGCTGGCCACCATCGTCGAGGACCCGTCGTCGCGGGTGTTCGTGGTGCTGTACGACGTGACCGCGCTCGACGAGGAACGGCTCGACCGCTGGGAAGGCGGCGAGCTGGGGATGCACACGAAGATCCGGCTGCGGGTCCAGACGATGGACGGCTCGGTGCTGGCCTGGCTGTACGTCCTGGACGCCTACGAGGGCGGCCTGCCCTCGGCGCGGTATCTCGGGGTGCTGGCGGACGCCGCGGAGGCGGCCGGGGCCCCGGCGGACTACGTGGACGATCTGCGCACCCGGCCGTGCACCGGGATCAGCGGCTGACGCTCACTGTCTTAACTGTCCGTGAAGGGCTCCTTGCGGGAATCTGATTCCCTCAAGGAGCCCTTCACGGACTTTCAGCCATTCGCTGGACGAACGACCGCGGCCGCTTCGACCTCGCCGCGGGCTGTCCGGAACGCTCTTTTCCGGAGTCATCCACACCCGCGGTAGCAGAGGGCCGAAAGTTGTCCCCAACGGTGTCGCCCTGTGGATAACTCCGTGCGACCGGGCCGTCCGCGGCCTCGCAGCACAGCCGCCCAATACCACACGGCAGAGGCTCACTCACACGGGCATCCGCCACCGCAGAGCGCAGGAAAAATAGCAGTCCGTCACCAAATATGACGGCAGAAATCAGGTCAGCGCAGCACCGCGAGCAGCCTCGGATTCCGCCAAAGCCGTTGCCGCACAACACGAAATCCACCGAAGGCAACCGACGGACCACCGGCCCACCCGGGTAGTGCAAAAGTCCGAAATTACTCTCGGTGAACGGGCCAGAGCAGTGGCTTTGGCGGTCTAGACCACAGTGGGTAATTCCCCGCTGACACCCCCGCACGAGGGGTACCTCTCACCCGCCTGAGTTATCCACATAGGCGCGATCCCTGTGGATAACTCAGGCCAGCGAGGCCAGTGCGGTGTGCACCAAAGTGCGGACTCCGACGAGCAGCGCACGCTCGTCGAGGACGAACGTCGGACGGTGGATGTCGGCCTGCGGAGCGGGCGGACCGGACCACACGCCGAGCCGGGCGAAGGCCCCGCCGACGTGCTCCAGATACCAGCCGAAGTCCTCGCCGCCGGACGACTGTTCCGTCCCGGCGAGCCCCGCTTCGCCGACCGCCGCCTCGACCCCGGCGCGCATCAGCGCGGTCGACTCCGCGTCGGAGACGACGGGCGGCACCCCGCGCCGGTAGTCCAGCGAGAAGCCGACGCCGGTCGGGGCCAGCAGCGATTCCACCGACGACGCGACGAGCGGCTCCAGCGCCTTCCACACCTCGTGGTCGGCCGTCCGCAGCGTGCCGCGCAGGACGCCGTCCTGCGGGACCGCGTTCGCGGCCTGTCCGGCGTGCACCGCGCCCCACACCAGCACCGTGCCGGAGCGCGGGTCGACGCGCCGGGACAGCACCGACGGCAGCGACGTAATGACCGTGCCGAGCGCGTACACCAGGTCCGCGGTGAGATGCGGCCGCGAGGTGTGCCCGCCGGGCGAGGTGAGGCGCAGTTCGATCAGGTCGGCGGCGGACGTCAGCGCGCCGACCCGGGTGCCGACCTTGCCCGCTTCGAGCCGCGGGTCGCAGTGCAGGCCGTAGATCCGCTCGACGCCCTCCAGCGCTCCCGCGGCGATCATGTCCAGCGCGCCGCCGGGCATGACCTCCTCCGCGGGCTGGAAGATCAGCCGCACGCGGCCGGGCAGCTCGGGCGCGCCGGCGAGCGCGCGGCCGGCGCCGAGCAGGATCGCGGTGTGCGCGTCGTGGCCGCACATGTGCGCCGCGCCCTCGGTGGTGGAGGAGTACGGCAGGCCGGTGTCCTCGGTCAGCGGCAGCGCGTCGATGTCCGCGCGCAGCGCCACGCAGCGCTCGCCCTTGCCGATGTCGCACACCACGCCGGTGCCGCCGGGCAGCACCCACGGCTTGAGCCCGACCCGGCGCAGCAGCGAGACGATCAGCTCGGTCGTCGCGAACTCGTCGCGCGACAGCTCGGGGTGGGCATGGATGTGCCGCCGCCACGCGAGCACGTCGGTCGCGTTCGCGCGCAGCCAGTCGTCCAGCCAGAACGGGCCGCGGCCCGCGCCAAGGTCTTCCACCGGAGCCATGCTGACGCCGACGTCCGTCAGCAGCGCGCCGGGCGCCGCGATCGGGTTGTGGTCACCTGGAACGTCCGGCCGTGAATCCAGCACCGTCACGCCGCACCTCCTCCTGCAACACGAGCGCAGGGGAACACGCAACGTGCCGATCGATCTGTCTTACGCATTGCAGTCGATCGTGCACCATGCAGGTGGCAAGCGGCGGTGCGCTGCGCTTCGACCAAGACGGCCGGTAGAAGATCTGCGGCGAACGGCTGATGAAGTTCGGCGTGGGTGAACGCCGGAAAGCTCAGCCGCCTTGGGCCTTGCGGCGCTTGATGCGGTGACGGCGGCCGAAGTACACGATGGCGAGCAGCACCACCGCGGCCCCGCCGGCGACGAGGTTCTTCTTCGTCTTGTCGGCGTTGGCCTTGTCGGTCTGCGACGGGTCCAGCACCGGTCCCGGCTGGACCTGGCGGTGCGCGTTCACCTGCGTGATCGCCGTCTCAGCCGACGCGGAGACCGAGGCCGGAGCCGGGGTCGCCGCGGAAGCCGCCGCCGGCAGCACCCCGGTGAGCAGCACGCCGAGCAGACCGGCCAGCAGCAGTCCCCGCACCTTCGCCATGACTTCCCTTCTACGCCGTCCCCGTGCATTGTGCCCGCCGAAGCGCGGACGCGTCAGCCGCCACGCGGTGGAGCCGGGTCCGCTCGCCTCGTGCTGACGACCGCCGGGCGCAGCAAGCCCCGGATACGGTCAAAAGGCACTTGCGCGCACGGCGGTTTTTCTTCTTGGACGACGTTCAAGAAGAGGGTTCCGCGAACGCGTCCAAGATCCGCTGCGCGGCCAGCGTGGCGGTGAGTTCCCCGTCGCGCACCGCCCGTTCCACGTCGGCGACCTGCGCGCGGACGGCCGGATGCGCGGTGAGCCGGTCGAGCAGCTGCTCGCGGACCATCGACCACGTCCAGTCGACCTGCTGCCGTTTGCGCCGCTCGCCAAGATCACCCGATTCGGTGAGCACCTCGCGGTGCCTCCCGATCGCCGCCCACACCTCGTCGAGTCCGCTGCCTTCGAGTCCGCTGCACGTGAGCACCGGCGGCGTCCACAGCGCGTCCTTGCCGTAGATCATCCGCAGCGCGCCCTGCAGCTCGCGCGCGGCACGTTTGGCGTCGCGTTCGTGCGGACCGTCGGCCTTGTTCACGGCGATCACGTCGGCGAGTTCCAGCACGCCCTTTTTGATGCCCTGCAACTGGTCGCCGGTGCGCGCGAGGGTCAGGAAGAGGAAGCAGTCGACCATGTTCGCCACGGTCACCTCGGACTGTCCGACCCCGACCGTCTCCACCAGCACGACGTCGAAGCCGGCCGCTTCCATCAGCACGATCGTCTCGCGCGTCGCGCGGGCGACGCCGCCGAGCGTGCCGGACGTCGGCGACGGCCGGATGAACGCCTTCGGGTCGACCGCCAGCCGCGCCATCCGGGTCTTGTCGCCGAGGATCGAACCGCCGGTGCGGGTCGACGACGGGTCGACGGCCAGCACCGCGACCCGGTGCCCGGCCGAGGTGAGGTCGGTGCCGAGCTGATCGATAAATGTCGACTTGCCGACTCCGGGCACGCCGGTGATGCCGACGCGTTTCGCCCCGCCCGCGTGCGGGAGCAGTTCGACCAGCAGCTCCTGCGCTTGCCGCCGGTGGTCCTCGCGATGCGATTCGACCAGCGTGATGGCCTTGGACAGGGTTCCCCGGTCGCCCGCGAGCACGCCCTTGGCGTATTCGCCGACGTCGATCCGCCGCGGCAAGGTTCAGGACTCCTGCGCGGCCAGCTGCTGGAGCAGGTCGATCGCGGCGTCCGCGAGCACCGTGCCCGGGCCGAAGATCGCCGCCGCACCCGCTTCGCGCAGTTCGGGGTAGTCCTGCGGCGGGATCACGCCGCCGACCACGACCATGATGTCCTCGCGGCCCAGCTCGGCCAGTTCGTGGCGCAGCGCGGGCACCAGCGACAGGTGCCCGGCGGCCAGCGAGGACACGCCGATCACGTGCACGTCGGCTTCCGACGCCTGGCGCGCGACCTCGGCCGGGGTAGAGAACAGCGGGCCGACGTCGACGTCGAAGCCGAGGTCGGCGAAGCCGGTGGCGATCACCTTCTGGCCGCGGTCGTGGCCGTCCTGGCCCATCTTCGCGACGAGGATCCGCGGGCGGCGGCCTTCCTCCTCGGCGAATTTATCGACCAGCTCGCGTGCCTTCTCGACGTTGTCCGACTTCCCCACCTCTTCCCGGTACACGCCGGAGATCGTGCGGATCTGGCCGGAGTGGCGGCCCCAGTTCTTTTCCAGGGCGTCGGAGATCTCGCCGACGGTGGCCTTCGCGCGCGCGGCGTTGATGGCCAGCTCGAGCAGGTTGCCGTTGTTCTGCGCGCCTTCGGTGAGGCGGCGCAGTGCGTCCTCGGTGGCCTGCGGGTCGCGTTCTTCGCGCAGCCGACGCAGCTTCTCCAGCTGCTGTGCGCGTACGCCCGCGTTGTCGACCTTCAGCACGTCGATCTGTTCGTCGTCGGTGACCTGGTACTTGTTCACGCCGATGACCGGCTGTCGTCCCGAGTCGATGCGCGCCTGCGTACGCGCAGCTGCCTCTTCGATGCGCAGCTTCGGGATGCCTTCATCGATCGCGCGCGCCATGCCGCCCGCGCCCTCGACTTCGGTGATGTGGCCCCACGCCTTGCGCGCGAGGTCGTAGGTGAGCTTCTCGACAAACGCGCTGCCGCCCCACGGGTCGATGACGCGCGTGGTGCCGGATTCCTGCTGCAGCAACAGCTGTGTGTTGCGCGCGATCCGTGCGGAGAAGTCGGTGGGCAGTGCGAGCGCTTCGTCGAGAGCGTTGGTGTGCAACGACTGCGTGTGCCCCTGGGTGGCTGCCATCGCCTCGACGCACGTACGCGTGACGTTGTTGAAGACGTCCTGCGCGGTGAGAGACCAGCCGGACGTCTGAGAGTGCGTACGCAGCGACAGCGACTTCTGCGACTTCGGGTCGAACTGCTTCACCAGCTTCGCCCACAGGAGGCGCGCCGCGCGGAGCTTCGCCACCTCCATGAAGAAGTTCATGCCGATGGCCCAGAAGAACGACAGCCGCGGCGCGAACTTGTCGACGTCCAGCCCGGCCTCGACGCCCGCGCGGATGTACTCGACGCCGTCCGCGAGCGTGTACGCCAGCTCCAGGTCGGCAGTCGCTCCGGCCTCCTGCATGTGGTAGCCGGAGATGGAGATCGAGTTGTACTTCGGCATGTGCTGCGAGGTGTAGGCGAAGATGTCGGAGATGATCCGCATCGACGGCTGCGGCGGGTAGATGTAGGTGTTGCGGACCATGAACTCCTTGAGGATGTCGTTCTGGATGGTCCCCGCGAGCTGCTCCGGCTTCACCCCCTGCTCCTCGGCCGCGACGACGTACAGCGCGAGCACCGGCAGCACCGCGCCGTTCATCGTCATCGAGACGGACATCTTGTCGAGCGGGATGCCGTCGAACAGCTGGCGCATGTCGTAGATCGAGTCGATCGCCACGCCGGCCATGCCGACGTCGCCGGACACACGCGGGTGGTCGGAGTCGTAGCCGCGGTGCGTGGCGAGGTCGAACGCGACCGACAGGCCCTTCTGCCCGGCCGCGAGGTTGCGGCGGTAGAAGGCGTTCGACTCCTGCGCGGTGGAGAACCCGGCGTACTGGCGGATCGTCCACGGCTGGTTGACGTACATCGTCGGGTACGGCCCGCGCAGGTACGGCGCGATGCCCGGGTACGTGCCGAGGAAGTCCACATCGGACAGATCGGCGGCGGTGTAGACCGGCTTCACGCCGATGCCCTCGGGCGTTTCCCAGGCCAGCGCGTCCGGACCCTTGCCAGTGGCGTCCTGCACGGCCTGTGCCCACGCCGCGCGGTCGCCCGGTTCCGGCGTGCCGAGCGGGATGTCGGCGAAATTCGGGATGCTCATGCGGAGACTCCCAGCTGTGCGTGGAGGCTGGTCAGGATTTCGAGCGCGTCGCACCCGGCGTACAGATTGCCGCTGATTCCGTCGTAGGTTCCCTTGCCCGCCAACAGCACGCTGTCCGCGCCGAGCGAAGCCGCGACGGATGCGGCCTGTTCCTCGTACGCGGCGTCAGTGCCGCAGACGCAGGCGATCTTCGCGCCGCTCTCGCGGAACGCGCCGGGCAGGTCGTCGGTCGCGCCGGGGTTCACCGCCTCGATGCCGCCCGCCTGCAGCAGGTTCGTCGCGAAGGACGCGCGAGCGGTGTGCGCGGCGACCGGCCCCAGCGTGGCCAGGAAAACCTTCGGCCGCTCGCCGTGCTCGGCGAGGTAGGCGTCGGACGCGTCGCGCAGCTTCTCGTACTCCTCGGCGTACCGGTGCCGCGGCAGGCCGCCGTCCACAGTGGACGGAAGCGGGTCGCGCACGACCGGCTTTTCCTCCAGGTTCGGGAACTCGCTGACGCCGGTGAGCGGGTCGCGCCGGGTGGCGAGGCGGCTCGCGCGCTTCTCCCAGGTCCGCGCCAGCCGTCCGGCCAGCGCGCCGGAGGCCAGTTCGGCCTCGATGCCGCCCGCCGCCTCGATCGCGGTGAACTCGCGCCACGCGGCTTCGGCGAGTTCGCCGGTGAGCTTCTCGACGTACCAGGAGCCGCCCGCCGGGTCGATCACGCTGCCCAGCTTCGACTCTTCGATGAGGATCGCGTTGGTGTTGCGGGCGATCCGCGAGGAAAACGCGTCCGGCAGGCCGATCGCCGCGTCGAACGGCAGCACGGTGACCGCGTCCGCGCCGCCGACCCCGGCCGCGAAGCAGGCGACGGTGGTGCGCAGCATGTTCACCCACGGGTCGCGCTGGGTGAACATCGACGGCGACGTGACCGCGTGCTGGTGCATCCCGCGCGCTTCCGCGGCCACCCCGGAGACCTCGAGGACGCGGTCCCACAGCCGGCGCGCGGCACGGAATTTGGCGATGGTCAGGAACTGGTCCGCGGTCGCGGCGAGCCGGAACTCGATCTGCGCGGCCGCCGCGGCGACGTCCAGGCCCGCCTCGGTGAGCGCACGCAGATAAGCGACGCCCGCCGCGATCGTCGCGCCGAGTTCCTGTGCGTCCGAGCCGCCTGCCTCGTGAAACGGCAGCCCGTCGGCGACGATCGTGCGGACCTTGGGGTACTTGGGGGCAACCTTCGCGGCCAATGCGGCGGCCGGACCGAGCGGCAGCGCCTGTCCGGTGCGCGCCGAGGCGCCGAGCGGATCCGCGCCGAGCGTGCCGACGGCTTCGCTGGCCGGGACCTCGCGTTCGGCGAAGAGGTCGAGAAGCGCCTGAGCAGCGGTTTCGTACTCCGCGCCGGCGTCGAGGACGATCGGCGCGAGGCCGACGTACACCTCGTTCAGCGCGTCCGCGAGCGCGGAGATCGGGAGCGAACCCTCGCCGAGCCGCAGCCAGACCGAGGACGCGCCGCCTTCGAGGTCGGCGAGGATCGCCGCGTTCGCCGCGCGGGCGTCTTCGCGCTGGTGCCGGACCCGGATGTCCCACCCGGTGCCGACGACGCCTTCCGGCCGGGAGCCGCGCACGAACGGCGGGAGCCCCGGGAAGCCGAGGTCGCCGCCCGCGTCGTCGGCGGTGTACAGCGGCTGGATCTCGATGCCGTCGTAGGTGCGGGAGACGAGCTTGCTCTCCGGCGCACCCGCGAAATCCTCGGGCAGTCTGCCGCTCTTGCGCAGCACTCCCGCCACCAGCTCCTGCCACTGGGCGCGGTCCGCGGTGGGGAACTCCGCCGCGAGCGCGAGCCGGGGCTCGGAGGTCGGCGCCGACTCCGGACCAGCCACGTTCGTCATAACCTGTGATGGTAGAGGCAGGCCACCACCCGCACCTGTGACTCTGCTCGCCCCCCGTACGGGTGAACTCAGGGGTAGCGGTGCTGGGTCGAAGACTGACGGCGGGGTGGGCCACAATCATGGGGTGCCCTCGGAGAGCAGCGACCTGGACCAGCCCGGCAACACCGACAGCACCGGCTCCGCGAACGCCGAGCCGTCGACCGGCGGCGACCAGCCGCGGGTAGTCGCCGGACGCTACCGGCTGCGGTCGGTTCTGGGGTCGGGGTCGATGGGCACGGTCTGGTCGGCCTACGACGAGTTCCTGCACCGCCCGGTCGCGGTCAAGGAGATGAAGGTGCCGCCGGGCATTCCCGCGGAGCAGGCGGACGAACTCCGCGAGCGCACGCTCCGCGAGGCCCGCGCGATCGCCGTCCTGTCGCACCCGAACGTCATCACGCTGCACGACGTCGCCCGCGAAAACGACGCCCCGTTCGTCGTGATGGAGCTGCTGCCGTCGCGAAGCCTCGCGCACCTGCTGCGCGACCACGGCCCGCTGACTGTCGAGCAGGCCGCCGCGGTCGGCATCGCGGTCGCCGCCGCCCTCGAAGCAGCCCACGACGCAGGCATCACGCACCGCGACGTCAAACCGGGCAATGTCCTGGTCGCAAGTGACGGCCGGATCAAGCTGACCGACTTCGGCATCGCCCGCAACGTCTCCGAAGCCACCATGACAAGAACCGGCATCATGCTCGGTTCGCCCGCGTACATCTCGCCGGAGGTCGCGTCCGGCGGTGCGGTCACCCCGAGCGCCGACCTGTGGGGCCTCGGCGCGACGCTCTTCGCGGCGGTGGAAGGCGCACCCCCGTACGACGCGGACGGCGACCCGCTGGAAACCGTCGGCAAGGTCGTGAACGGCAAGGTCCCGCGCCCGAAGCCGGGCCCGCTGGCCGACGTCATCACCGCGCTGATGAAGAAGGAGCCGGAAAAGCGGATCTCCCTGCGCGAGGTCCGCCACCGGTTGTATCCGAAGCAGACCAAGGCCACCGTGGACCTGTTCGGCCCAGAACTGTTCCGCACGCCAGACGGCAAGAAAACGGCCGCCCACCTGGACGCCACCGACACCCAGGTGATCAAGACGGTCGCCCCGAAGCCGGACTCGCCGGAGCAACCCGCCGCCCTCGCCGCGGACCCCGGCCCGCTGCCGTTCATGCGCTCGGGAAACACCGGCTCCTACCGCCCCGCTCCCGCCCTGCCGCCTCCGCCGCCGCTGCCTGCCCCGCTGCCGCCGCCACCCCCACGCCGCAGCACCAAAGCGACGGCCCTGCTGGCAGTGGCCTCCATGGTCCTGTTCGCCCTGGCCTGCGGCGGCGGTTTCGCACTGGCCCGGGTAGTGAGCGGCCAGAACCTGCTGCCGCCGCAAGCCCCGGAATCCGGAGTACTGGCCACCGTCGGCACAGTCGGCGGCTCGTCGCAGCCCCTGAAACTGGTCCCGCAACACGCGAACGCAAGCTCAACGGCAAACGTCACGCGCGACAGCGAATACACCCTCTCGGTGCCAGAAGGATGGCAACGCTTCATCGCCTCGAGGAAATCCACGTACGGCACCTCAACGGTAGTCCAGTACATCTCCCCGGACGGCCGCCAATCCCTGCGCCTGGAACGAATCCCGAACTTCTACGAAAAGTATTCCCTGGGCGACGCACTGAGCGCACTGCGCTCCTCAGGTTCCCAGGATTCATTCACCTTCGCCCGCGGCCCCGCACAAACCCCCAACGGCACCGAAGTCATGTTCCGCGCAGTAGAACGAGCGCAAAGCAACGCCAGCGCAATAACCCGAGCAACCTTCGCGCTGCTCAAGCAATCAGACAACACCTTGTGGCTACTGTCCCTGACAGCCCCCGCAGAACAAGAAGACACCGCATCAACAACCTTCAGCCAAATAGCACCAACTCTGTCTTTTCCAGCAACTTCATAAAAACCGCCACCGACGCACCCAAACAGCGAGGCACCCAGCCCCTCCCCCACCCCCGATACGAAGCCTCCCTGCGGTCTGGGGGTGCTTGTCAAGGCATCTTTCCCGCCTTGACAAGCACCCCCAGACCGTCAGCACAATAAAAATTCGGGGTGCCCCGCGCAACCCCAGACTGCAATGTCGCCCGCCAGGGCGACGAGCAGCCCACGAACTCACCCCACCGAATACCGCCGCGCAGTCTCCGCAGCCTGAGCCAACCTCCGCAACCCCTCAAACAACCGATCCCCCAATACAGTCCCCACCACCGCCGCCTCGACAATCCGATCCATAGACCCCACGGCGTCCAAAGTATCCAAATCAGCCCCAGCAATCCGATCAGCCAATTCCGCATACCGCTCCAGCTGATCCAGCAATGCCTGATGCCCCAACCCCCGAATCGCGCAAACCGTCCCCACCAGCGATTCCACCGCCGGATCACCCGCCCCGAACTTCCAGCCGCGCTCCCGGGCAATGGGCCCCAGCAACCCCACGGCCCACTCCCGGTCCTCGCCGGAAACCTCCACCGCGACCCCGGTCAACGCCCTCTGCATCACCCCCAGAACGTCGTAAGCGACCTGATCGGAATCCACCGCCGCGACCACCTCCCGCACGGTGGCCACCGAGAGCCCGCCGACGTCCACCAACGCCCGGATCAGCCGCAACCGCCGCACGTGCTCCTCGCCGTAGCGGGCCTGATTGGGACTGGTCCGCTCCCCGGCCGGAAGCAACCCCTCCCGCAGGTAGTACTTGATCGTCGCCACCGGAATCCCGGACTCGGCGCTCAGTTCAGCCATCCGCACCCGCACGACCCTACTTCCGGACTTCCGGGAAAAACCCTGAGGACCTCTCAGGATGGATAGTTTAACTTTCCAAAGTGGAGAGCAGCACTATCCATCCTGGGAGGACCTCATGACCAGCACCGTCGACCCACCCGCGACGACGTTGCCCACCGCACGGATGCGCACCTGGCACCGTCCGTCGCTGTGGTTCGCCGCCGCGATGGCCGTCGCGACCGTGCTGACCGTCGCGGCGATGCTGATCGACCAGCGGACCCTGCTCGGCGCTCCGGTGTGGGCGAAACCGTTCAAGTTCGCCGTGTCCGGCGCGCTGTACTACTTCACCTGGAGCTGGCTCGTCTCGCTGCTGCGCGGACGGTTGCGCAAGGTCGCGAGCGTCGCCACGACCGTCTCCGTCGTGCTGTTCGCCGGCGAATACGCGGCGATCGTGTTCCAAGCGGCCCGCGCCCGGCCGAGCCACTTCGCGAACACGTCGCCGTTCGACTCCGCCCTGTTCCAGGCCATGGGCATGATGGTGGCCGGAATCTGGCTCGCCACCCTCGTGGGCACCGTGGTGCTCATGTTCACCCGGATCGAGGACCGCCCGGTGTACTGGGCGGTGCGCACCAGCGCGGTCGTCGCGCTGATCGGCGCCGGGCTCGGCGCGACCATGACCCGGCCGACCCCGATCGAACGGGCCGCGATCGAGGCCACCGGCCATTCCGACCTCATCGGCGCGCACAGCGTCGGCGTCGCGGACGGCGGCCCCGGTCTGCCGCTGCTCGGCTGGAGCACCACCGGCGGCGACCTGCGCATCGCGCACTTCGTCGGCCTGCACGCCCTGCAGGCGTTGCCGCTCTTGGCGTTCGGGCTGGCGGTGCTCGCGACGCGGCTGCCCCGGCTGCGCGAGAGCGCGGTGCGCGTGCGGCTGGTGTGGACGGGTTCGGTCGGCTATGCGGGTCTCGTCGGCCTGCTCCTGTGGCAGGCCGAACGCGGCGAACCGCTCATCCACCCGAGCGGCACGACGCTGGCCGCCGCCGGACTGCTCGTCGGCGTCCTCGCGGCGGCCGCCGCGGCGTCGGTGCTGGTGCCGGTCCGGAAGGCGGTCCGGTGAGCGACCTCACCGTCTTCGCCTGGACGTTCCCGGTCGCGGTTCCGTTCTGGGCGCTGATGATCTTCCTGCCCGGCTGGCGCGGCACCCGCCGGATCCTGGCCTCGCCGTGGGTGCCGCTGCTGCCGCTGGTCTGGTACTTCGTGCTGGCGATCCCGCATTTCGGCGAACTGTGGCACGCCATGCAACGGCCGGATCTCGGGGTGCTGCAAGGGTTTCTGAGCAGTTCGTACGGGGCGGCGCTGGTCTGGGCGCACCTGATCGCGTTCGACCTGTTCATCGCGCGCTGGATGTTCTTCGAGGCGCGCACGCACCGGATCCCGTGGTGGGTGCTCAGCCCGCTGCTCCTGCTGACGATCTTCCTGTCGCCGTTCGGCCTGGTCGCGTTCCTCGTCGTGCGCAGCGCCCGGATACGCTCGGCGGCATGAGCAACCTGGAGGAGGCGGCCGCGGCCGTCATCGCCGAGCGCACCGGCGTCGAGAAGCACGACATCGCCGTGGTGCTGGGTTCGGGCTGGCGTCCGGCCGCGGACGTGATCGGAACCGCCGACGCGGAGATCCCGTTCGGCGAGCTGCCGGGCTTCACCCCGCCCGGAGCCGTCGGCCACGGCGGCACGGTGCGGTCGTTGCGGGTCGGCGACAAGCGCGCGCTGGTCCTGCTCGGCCGTACGCATTTCTACGAGGGCAAGGGCATCGAGCCGGTCGTGCAGAACGTGCGCACGGCCGCGGCGGCGGGCGCACGGACGGTGCTGCTCACCAACGCGGCGGGCGGGCTGCGCGCGGGCATGAACGTGGGGCAGCCGGTGCTGATCGCCGACCACCTCAACCTGACCGCGCGCTCCCCGATCGTCGGCGCGAACTTCGTCGACCTGACCGACCTCTACGCGAAGCGGCTGCGCGACCTGGCGCGGGAGATCGACGATTCGCTGGAGGAGGGCGTGTACGCGGGCCTGCCCGGGCCGCACTTCGAGACGCCCGCCGAGATCCGGATGCTGCGCAACATGGGCGCGGACCTGGTCGGGATGTCGACCGTGCTGGAGGCGATCGCCGCCCGCGCGGCCGGGCTCGAGGTGTTCGGGCTCTCGCTGGTCACCAACCTGGCCGCGGGCATGACCGGCCAGCCGCTCAACCACGAGGAAGTCCTCGAAGCCGGACGGCAGTCGGCGACGCGGATGGGCTCGCTGCTGAAGGAACTCGTCGCCCGCGCGTGAGTTTCGGCTAGCGCCCCAATGCCACATTGGGTGCATCCCACGCACCCAATGTGGCGTTCGGTGCGTTGAGCGCACCCAATGCCACATTGGGGCGCAAGCGGCTCAGGTGTACTGCGGCAGCTGCGCGGCCACTTCCTCCGGCGAGGGCATCCCCGAGACCTCCTCGGCCAGCCGACGCACCGCCTCCGCCACCGTGTGGTCGGCCAGCAATCGTCCGGCTGACTCGCGGACCGCGTCCGTCGTCAGTTCGTCGCCGACCAGTTTCGCGCCCGCACCGGCTTCGACCACCGCGTCCGCGTTGGTGAACTGGTCCGCGCCCTGCGGCAGCACCAGCTGCGGCACCCCCGCGCTGAATGCGCCGAGCGTCGTCCCGCTGCCGCCGTGATGCACCACCAGATCGACGTGCGGCAGCAGTTCCGACTGCGGCACCCACGCCTCCAGCCGCACATTCGACGGCACCTCGCCGAGCGCCGCGACGTCAACGGCCGGGCCGGTGGCCACCAGCACGTCCACGTCGAGTGCGGCCAGTCCCTGCAACGCCGAGGTCAGCAGGTGTGCCTGGCTGGCTCCGGTGGTGCCGAGCGTCAGGTACGCGAGCGGGCGGCTCCGGTCGCGGCCTTCGATGCCGGACGGCAGCTCGCCCGGTTCGCTCCAGCCGACCGGGCGCAGCGGCACGCGCCGGGCCTCGGCGAGGAACTCCGGTGCCTGCACCGACGGCGGGCAGATGTCCACGAACGGGTGGCCCCAGAACGACTTGTTGCTGCCGTCGAGGCCGACCTCGGCGGCGAACGCGTCGATCCGCTCGATGATGTGGCCCATCGGGCCGTCGGAGGAAACCCGGCCGAATCCGTGTGCGACCGCGGGAATCCCGGCCTGATGCGCGGCGAAAGCCCCGCCCGGGTTGCCCATTTCGTACACCACCAGGTCCGGTTTCCACTCCGCGAGAACCGGGGCGAGGTCGGTCATGAACCGGGTGGGCAGCAGGTGTCCGAAGGCTTTGCCGATCGCCTCGTTCAGCTCCTCCTGCGGGACCTCGTAGCGGCTGCGGGTGTCTCCGGCGAAGACCTGGCCGAACGCCTCCTGCAGCGTCAGCCCGGCGGCGGCGGGTTCGAGCCCGGCCTTCTCGAGAGTCGGGTGAAAATCGGACGCGGTCGCGAAAACCACCTCGTGTCCCGCGTCGCGCGCGGCGGAGGCGAGCGGCAGCAACGGATAGACGTGTCCGTAAGACGCGAGGGAAGTGAAAAGTATGCGCACCACCCGAGCGTATCGTCAGCCACCACCGGGTTTCCGGATCCGCGTAAGCTGGCCCGGGTGTCCGACAGCCTCGATTCCCGCCTCCGCGATTCCGTCTACCGCTGGATCACCGACGACCCGGATCCCGCGTCGCGCGAGGAACTGACCGCCGCCCTCGCCCGCGCGATGGGCAAGGAGCCCGGCGCGCTCGAGGAGATCGCCGACCGGATGGCCGGGCCGCTGGAGTTCGGGACCGCGGGTCTGCGCGGGCCGGTGCGCGCGGGGCCGAACGGGATGAACGTCGCGGTCGTCACGCGCACCACCGCGGGCGTCGCCGCGTGGCTCGCCGCGCAGGGGCACGCGGGCGGCGTGGTCGTGATCGGCCGCGACGCGCGGCACGGTTCGGAAGCGTTCGCCACCGCGGCGGCTGAGGTGCTGACCGCTGCCGGGTTCGCGGTGAAGGTGCTGCCGCAGCCGTTGCCGACGCCGTTGCTGGCCTTCTCGGTGCTGCACTACAGCGCGGTCGCCGGAATCCAGATCACCGCGTCGCACAACCCGCCCGCGGACAACGGGTACAAGCTGTACGACGCCACCGGCGGACAGATCGTGCCGCCGTCAGACGGCGAAATCGAGCGCGCGATCCAGTCGGCCCCGGCCGCCCGGAGCATTCCGCGGACGCCCGGAGCCGAGGTCGTCGACCCGCGCGAGGCGTACCTGTCCGCGGTCGGCGCGCTGCCGCGAGGCACGACGCGCGAGCTGCGGATCGCCGCGACGGCGCTGCACGGCGTCGGCGCGGAGACGTTGCAGGCCGCGCTGGCCCGCGCCGGATTCACTGACGTGCACCTGGTTTCCGCCCAGTCCGAACCAGACGCCGACTTCCCCACCGTCTCGTTCCCGAACCCCGAGGAACCCGGCGCGACCGACCTCCTGCTGGCGCTGGCGTCCGAAGTGGACGCTGACCTCGCGGTGGCGCTCGACCCCGACGCCGACCGGTGCGCGCTCGGCGTCCGCGGCCCGGACGGCTGGCGGATGCTGCGCGGCGACGAAACCGGCGTCCTGCTCGGCTCGCATCTTCTGTCCACAACGGACAATCCGGATCCGTTGGTGGCCACCACGATCGTGTCCTCGTCGCTGCTCGGCGAAGTGGCGAAGGAAAAGGGCGCGCGCTACGCGGAAACGCTCACCGGGTTCAAATGGCTGGTTCGCGCGGGCGAGGGCTTGGTGTTCGCGTACGAGGAGGCGCTCGGCCTCTGCGTGAACCCGAGCTTTGTCCGCGACAAGGACGGCATCGCCGCCGCGGTCGCGGGCGCGGACCTGGCCGCCACGCTCAAGGCCGAAGGCCGCACGCTGCTGGACGTCCTCGACGACATCGCGACCCGGCACGGCGTGCACCTGACCGATCAAGTGTCGTTGCGGGTCACCGACCTTTCCGTGCGCGGACGGCTCATGGCCGCGTTGCGCTCGGACCCGCCCGCCACGCTCGGCGGGGTGCCGGTAACGCTCGAAGACCTCCTGCCGGATGCCGACGTGCTCCGGCTGAGCGGCGACGGCGTGCGGGTCGTGGTGCGGCCGTCCGGCACGGAGCCGAAACTGAAGGCGTATCTGCAAGTGGTGGCTCCGGTGACCGGCGAACTCGCCGACGCGCGCCGCGACGCGACGGAAGTGCTCGACGCGGTTCGCGAGGAGATCACCGCGCTGCTGCGCTGACGGGAGAACCATGCCAACGTTGCTCATCGTGCACCACACGCCGTCGCCGTCGATGCAGGCGATGTTCGAGGCCGCGCTCGCCGGCGCGAAACATCCGGACATCGAAGGCGTCGACGTCGTCCGCCGTCCCGCGCTCGGCGCGACGGTGGCCGACGTGCTCGCCGCGGACGGCTATCTCCTGGGCACGCCGGCGAACCTCGGCAGCATGAGCGGTGCGTTGAAGCACTTCTTCGACACCGTGTACTACCCGTGCCTGGACGCGACGAAAGGCCGCCCGTTCGGGGCGTACGTGCACGGCAACAACGACACGTCCGGGACCGTGCGGCAACTCGACGCGATCACGACCGGGCTCGGCTGGACCCGGGTGGCCGAGCCCGTGCTCGTGACGGGCGAGCCGGACAAGGCGGCGTTGGAAGCGGTGACCGAACTCGGCGGGACGCTCGCCGCGACGCTCATGTGAGCAGCGCCCTCGAGAGAACGCGAAAGCCTTTCCAGGAAAAGTAAAGAGGCCTGTCACCGGAAGCCCTGGGGGTCGACCTCCGGCAACAGGCCAGATCGAGGGTTCGCAACGAAGGCGATCAACCTCGACTACGCAAGGGTACTACAAAGAACGGATCATGACGACCCCGCAATGACAACCAAGCGTGCTCGGTTCAACCCCGAGGGCGCCGACCAGGCCCGGGAAACCCGGGAAACCTGGATTCCGCACCGTTCGCGTCCCAGTCAGCGGATCACTCGCGCCCCGTCCGGACCAACGTGCCGCCCCACTACTGTCCACTGTGGACCGACAGGTGCGACGGCCGATTCACCGGCGGCCCACTGCGGTGGGTGACGAAACCGCACTTTGTTCGCCACTCGGCGAATAAAGAAGGCGGGCGCCGGTCCGGAGACCGACGCCCGCCTCGGGAAAATCAGGCAGGCGAGACCATCGCCCGCACCGCGGCCGGAACGTCGGCCACCACGACCTGCTGCTGTTCGCGGGTAGCCAGGCTCCGGACCGTCACCCGGCCGGCCGCCCAGTCCTCCTCGCCCACGATGACGACCGCGATCGCCCCCGCCTTGTCCGCGCGAGTGAGCTCCTTGCCCAGTTTGCGCAGTTCCAGCGGGGTCGACGTGCGCAGCCCCGCCTTCCGCAGCGCTGTCGCGACATCACGGGCCGGGTCGGCCAGCTCCTCGGTGACCGGGATGACCGTGACGTCGACCTCGCTGCGCGGCTGCGGCGTGAGGCCGTGCGTGTCGAGGAAGTCCATCAGCGTCACGTCGCCCATGCCGAACCCGATGCCGGAGATCTGCTCCTTCGTGAACATCGAGGCGAGGTTGCTGTACCGGCCGCCGCCGAACAGCGCCCGGCGGTTCTGCGGCGAGGTGTCGAAGACCTCGAACACGGTCGACGTGTAGTACGCCAGCCCGCGCACGATCAGCGGCTCGTACCGGACCAGGCTCGCCGCGCTGCTGGACAGCACCTTGACCAGGTTCGATTCGGCCTTGACCGCCTCGGGCAGCTCGTCGAGCAGCGCCGGGCCGGCGCCGAGGGCCTCGGCGAGCTTCTCGTACTGCTTGTCGGACAACCCGATCTCGGCGGCACTCGCCGCGTGCTCCTCGGCCGACGTCTTCTCCCACCGGTCGACGAGCGCGAACACCTGCGGCAGGTGGTCCGGCGAGATGCCGACGACGTCGGTCAGCGCCGACGACAGCAGGTTCCGGTCGTTGACGCGCACCGCGAACATGTCGGGAGTCGCGCCGACCGCGCCCATCAGGTCGTGGATCAGCTCGAACATCTCGATCTCGCAGTTCGCGCTTTCCGAACCGAAGATGTCGGCGTTGATCTGCCAGTGCTCGCGCACGCGGCCGCGCTGCGGACGCTCGTAACGGTGGCAGTTCGGGTGGCTGTACCAGCGCACCGGGAACGACAGCGATTTCGCGTGGCCGGCGATCATCCGGGCCACCGACGGCGTCATCTCCGGGCGCAGGGCGAGCCGCTCGCCGCCGCGCGTGGTGAGCGTGTACAGCTGCTGGTCGGCGATCTCCTGGCCGGACTTCCGCTCGTAGACCTCCGCCTGCTCCAGGATCGGGCCGTCGTAGCGGAGGTAGCCGTAGCGCTCCAGCACGTCGTAGAGATGGCCGAACACCTGCACGCGGACGGACATTTCGGCGGGGAGGAAGTCTCGGGTCCCCTTGACAGGCGCAGTCGACAGGTATTCAGGCACGTCATTCAGCTTAACGACCCGGCGCCAGCCGTTTTGTCAGGGGAACGCGATGCCGTACGCGGTGAGCAGCATCGCCGCGCCGAGCAGCACCGCGCCGCCGGTCGTGACACTCATGCCGACGCGGGTGCGCAGCATCGCGAGGAAGAACCCGCCGGACTGCGCGAGCACGCCGAACAGCAGCAGGAAGCAGACGATCCAGCGCGCGGTGTCGCCGAGACCGCCGTGCTCGACCAGCTGCAGCGCGGCGAGCGTGAGGACGAGCAGCACGCCGGCGTGCGCGTGTCCGGCGCGGAAGAACCCGCGCTGCTTCTCGGTGAGGTCGCCGCGGCGCAGGACGCCGCTCAGCGCGTAACCGCCGTACATGACGGTGGGCAGCGATACGAGCGCTATGACGGTGAACAACTGGACTGGGCCGTGCAGCATGGTCGCCTCCTTGGGGTGCGAAGCGATCATAACACTGTTTTAAAACACTGTCACGAAACTGGTGGGTCCCTCATGCCGGTGGCTGTCACCCGACGGTCGAGGGATTCGAGCGGCGGAGCGGGCAGCGATGCACTGCGCTGGAGTTCATGACTACGACCTCGATGCGGCGCCGCGCCCGATGGGCCGGTCTCGCCTTGTCCCTCGCCCTTGGCGGCCTCTGCGCGACTGCCCTGCCCGCTCAGGCCGCCCCGGACGCTCCGGCCGCGCACCAGGCGGCGAAGAAGAAACCAGTGCACCTCAAGGCCGGACCGGCGAAGGACAAGGTGCACAAGGGCGACCTGGTCCGGATCCACGGGCATTTCGCGACCGGCCCGGCGGGTCGAGGCGACGACGACGGGCTCCTGTACCTCCAGCAGCAAACCCAGGCCGGGGTCTGGGTGAACCTCGCCTCTACCTCGTGCTCGCCGGACAACGACTTCGACCTCGGCGTGCGGCTGACCGTGTCCGGGACCCTGACGCTGCGGGTCTTCCACCCCGAATCCACCCTGTTCACCGCCGCCGCCTCCGCGGTGTTCACGGTCGTCGTGTCCTAAAAACCGATCCAGTGGATGTCCGCGGCGGAGACCGGGCATCATGTCGGGCGTGAGCCAGCCCGGAGATCCCGCTTCGCCGCAGTTGGCTTATGCCGACCACCTCCGCCAGCAATCGGCGACCTGCCGGTTGCTGGCGGAGAAGCAGCGGGAGAACACCGCTGTGTTCGAAGGCTTCGCCGAACGCGGCCTTCCTGGGTCTGCCGAGATGGCAGTCCGGTCCGAACGTTCGGCGCGGTTTCTCGTGCTGCTCGCTTCAGTGATCGCGGAGCAGGCGATCGCGCACGACGAACTGATGGCCGCGGGCGGGCCGGAGAATTCCCGTGCGTACGTCGAGTATGAGGCGACCACCCGGCGGCTGCGGGCGTTGTTGCCGACGGACACTCTCACCGACTGAGCGTTACGGCCGCGGCGTTTGCGTGTTGGTCAACGCGCCCACGATGTCCTCCGCCAGCAGAAGACTCGCCAACCCGTGGCCGTGTTTTTCCCGGCGTACCAACGAAACCACGTTGTTGCTGAACGCGTCGCGCACCGGGCGGAAGACGAGCCGCCCGTCGCGGATTTCCTCGGCGATGTCGAATTCGCTGAGGAACGCGATGGCGTCCCCGGAGGCGGCGAGCCGTTTCATCGTCTCGATCGAGTTGGTGTGGAACGCCGGTTCGATCTCGAGGCCGGCTTTGGCGAAGGCCTCCGCGACGATGCCATGGATGACCATGGACCGGTCGGCGAAGATCAGCGGATAAGGCGGGCACTGGGCGAGCGGGATCGGCTCCGGCCCGGCGAGCGGGTGGTGCGGCGCGACGACGACGCCGAGCCGGGTGTTCATCTGCCAGCAGACCTCAAGCTGCGCGGACGGCGGGACGTTGAAGCCGAGTCCGAGATCGGCCTCGCTGGCCTCGACCGCGCGCAGGATTTCCTGCGTCGTCATCGTGCGGATGGAGATCCGGACTCGCGGATGCCTGCCCCGGAACGCCGCCGCGGCGGTCGCGACGACGCTGCTGGCCAGGCCGGTCATCGTGGCGATGACGACCTCGCCGCTGCCGAGCGCGTGCAGGTCGCGGATGTCGGCGACGGTCTCGCGGTACTGCTGGAGCGTGCGCCGGACGTGCGCGAGAAGCGCTTCCCCGGCCGGTGTCGGACGCATCCCGCGCGGCAGGCGGTCGAACAGCGGCTGGCCGAGTTCCGCTTCCAGCAGCAGGATCTGCCGGTTGATCGCCGACGGCGCGACGTGCAGTCGCGCGCCGGCCGCGCGGATGGACCCCAGGCGCGCCACCTCGTCGATGTACTGCAGCAACCGGGAGTGGAGCACGGGCAGACCTCCTCAGCGTACGAAAAAAGAGTACACGTCGTACGAAAATGAATGCTTGTCAGCAACGGTGGGCGCCGGGTTCTATCAGTGCACCAACGACAGCGAAGTGAGGAACACCGTGCTGGAATCGCCGACCTATCCCCCGCTCGCGGCGGAAGACGTTGCCGCGCAAGAAGATCACGTGCGGACGATCTTCGACATTCTCGCCGGCGAGCAGGAAGCGGACCTGCTGCTGCGCAATCTCCACATTGTCGACGTGCACACGGAAAGTGTCTATCCCGGCTCGCTTCTCGTTTACCGCCAGCGGATCATCGCGCTGAACCCCGACGAGTCGATCGTGCGCGTGCGCGAGGTTTTCGACGGCGAAGGCCTTTACGCGATCCCCGGGCTGATCGACGCGCATCTGCATTTCGAGTCGCAGCTCGCGCATCCGGCGGCGTTCGGCGAGGCGATCGTCCCGAGTGGAACGACCACGGTCTTCGGGGAGACCCTGGACTTCGCGAGCGCGGCCGGGGACGAGGCCGTGGAAGCAGTCCAGACCTTGTTCGCTGACCACGAAAAGCTGCCGTATCGGCTGTACGCCTTCGCGCCGGGGAAGAAGACCTCGACGGACGTCACCGAAGCCATGCTGAAGATGGATCCGGTGATCGGACTGGGCGAACTGGCGCACCTGTCGTACATGACCGGCGACGCCGACGATTTCCGCAAATCCGCGCTGGGCCGGGCGAATTCCGGGTTCGTGAACTGCCACTGGGGTGTCACGGCGCTGTCGGACATGCTGCTGAACTACATGCCCGCGATCGGCGTCGACAACAATCACGACGTCTGGAACGAGGACGACATCGAAAAGAGCGTCCGCTACGGTCTCAACACGCAGATCAAGTTCGGTGTCGGAAGTCCCGAGGTCATCCGGACCATGTTGCGCGCCATCGTGAAACGGCGCTGGCCCGCCGAGAACTTCCAGCTCTGCGCCGACAACATCTCGGTGGACCGGGTGTTGCGGCAGGGCCACATCGACTGGGTGATCTCGCTGGCGATCGAAATGGGGATGCCGCCGATCAAGGCGATCAAGATGGGCACGCTGTACGCCGCCCGTTCGTTCCGCAAGGACCGGGACCTCGGTTCGCTCAGCCCGGGCCGCTTCGCGGACATCGTCCTCACCGACAGTCTCGCGAAAATCAACCCGCGCTACGTGTTCAAGGGCGGCGAACTCGTGGCCCGCGATCGCAAGCTGCTCAATCGCGTCGGCATCGATTACTCCAGCCTCGCCAAGAAACCTCAGCCGGGCCTCGCCGACCTGACCGCCGAGCAACTCGACCTGACGCCGATCGAAATCTCTGCCGCGGGCGACCAGGCGAAGGTGCTGCTCTTCGATGTCTACGGACGCGGGCACCTCAAGTTCGCCCAAGAGATTTGGGTGCCCTACCGCGACGGCGTGGTCGTGCCCGAGCACGAAGGCGAACAGCTCAACCGGATTGCGGTCGTGCAGCGATACGCCGACGGGGAGCGGCACATTGTCACCGGGTTGTTCAAGGGCGTGTCGATCGACCGCGGCGCGGTATCGACGTTCTGGCCCGCGCCGTCGGCGTACTTCGTGAGCGTCGGCAGTGACAGCGCGGAAATGTGCGCCAATCTGAAGCAGTTGGACACGCTGGTCGGCGGCTGCCTCGTGACCGAGGACGGCGAGACGAAAGCCTGTCTGCCGCTGGAGTTCTACGGCGTGATGGCCGACATGAACCTCGCCGAACTCGTCGACGCGACCCGTTCGGTCGACGCCGCGCTCGAGAAACTGGGCAACCACAACGAGGGCGAGCCCGTCGTCAACAAACTCCTGACCCTGTTCATCTCGCTCGACCGTTTCGGATTCATGAAGTAACCCTCAACGAGGAGGTCGCGGTCGTGCCTTACGACAAAGACGCGGGAGTAATCGACACCGGAAACGTGGTGCGGCGGTGGATCACCTACATCGCGGGCATCTACCTGCTGACGCTCGGTCTCGGCCTGGCCATCCGGGCCGGGATCGGCATCTCCCCGCAAAGCAGCCTGACCCGCACGATGACGCTCGTGCTCCCGCCGCTCAGCCAGGGCACGTTCAATCTCATGCTCGAAGTGCTCATGCTCGGGCTGACTTTTCTTGTGCTGCCCCGGGCATTCAAACTCAAGAACCTCTTCTCGCTGGTTCCGGCGCTGATTCTCGCCGCGCTGCTCGACTTCAACCTGATGGCGACGAAGTGGATCTCGCTAACGCCCTACGCGGCCAATCTCGCGTTGCTGTTCCTCGCCGACGCGATGCTGGCGTTCGGGCTCTTCCTGATGATCCGCGCCAATCTGGTGCTGATGCCGATCGACCTGTTCGTCAACACCTTGCAGAAGAAGACCGGGCGCAAATGGGGAAATATCAAGACGGTCTTCGACTGCACGCTGCTGGCCATCTCGGCGGGCATCGGGCTGATCTTCCTCGGCGGACCGCATTTCATCCGCGAGGGCACGATCGTCAACGCCGTCCTGGTCGGCCAGTACATCAAGCTCTATTTCTTCCTGTACAAGAAGTTCCAGGCGCGCAAGCTCAAGCCCGTTGAAAGCGCAACGTGAACGTCGCGCCGGCCCCGGGCTTCCCGAAGGCGGCGATCGTCCCGCCGTGGCCGGCGACGACCTCCTGCACCAACGCCAGCCCCAGCCCGAACCGCCGTCCCTCGCCGTTCGACCCGTGCGCGAACCGTTCGAAAAGCCGTTCCGCCTCGTGCTGCGGGAAGCCCGTCCCGGTGTCGCACACCCGCAGTTCGACGTGCCGGGCGTCCGGATTGGCGAGAATCACCTCGATCGACCCGCCGGGCGGCGTGTGCCCGATCGCGTTGTCCAGCAACGCGGAAAGCACGCGCCGCAACGCGGTCGGCACGCCCGGCACGACGTCCTCCAGCCCCGGCGAACGGCGCAGCCGGAGGTCCACCTGCCGGTCGTTCGCGCGGACCGACTCCGCCGCCACGGCCTGTTCCGCCAGCACCGCCAGCTGCACCGGCTCCAGCTGCGGCCGCGCGGCACAGGCCTGGGCGGACAACAGCAAATCGTCGACCACCGCGCCGAGTTCGCGGGTGCCGGAGACCAGGGTTTCCAGGTCGGCCGGTCCCGCGCCGCCGCGGCGGGCCAGGAGCTGCGTGCGGGTGTGCAAGCGGGTCAACGGCGCACGCAGCTCGTGGGACGCGTCGGCGACGAACGTCCGTTGCCGCCGCAACGCCTCGCCCAACGGCCGGATCGCCCGCCCGGCCAGCAGATACCCGCTGAGCACCGACGCGAGCAGCACGACCAGCTCGGCCACCCCGAGCCCGAACAACAGGTGTTCACGGTCAGATATCAGGTAGTGCTCGTTGAAGTACGCCTGCCAGATCTCGCCGCCGCGGTTGACCGTGCGGATGGTGTACGTCGCGCCGTCCAGCACGCGCTCTTCGGTCACCACGTCGCCGTTGTTCGGCACCCGCGGCACCGGCGGGAGCGTGAACGGCAGCCGCCCGGCAGGCGCGTGTCCCTGGGGCGTCACCAGGTAGGTGCAGCCGGGCGGGGTGGCGGAAAGACCGTGTCCCAGCGCGAATTCCAGCTGCCGTTCGGTCTCCGCGACCTGCCCGCGCAGCAGCACCCAGTACGCGATCACCCCCGCGGCGAGCACGACCATCGTGATCACCACGGCGATCTGGCCCGCGATGGTCCGCCGCGCGCGCCGCAGCGCCCGCGCCTCGGGGGCGACGAGGGTGGTCACACCGCCCCGATCTGGTAGCCGAGGCCGTGCACCGTCTTCACCACGCCGCGCCCCAGCTTCCGCCGCAGGTAGTACACATAGGTGTCCACAATGGACTCCGCGGCGGACTCGGTGAACACTCCCGCGCGCAGCGACGCGCGCGGGTGGATTGCCTTGGGCCGCTGGGCAAGCGTGCGCAACAGCTCGAACTCGCGTCCGGACAGCGTTACCCGTTCGCCGCGCGGCAGCACGACCTCGTGCCGCTGCAGGTCGAGCGCCGCCGCGCCGAGCGGGAGGGATTCAGCGTGCTCGGAGTCGCGGCGGCACAACGCGCGCACCCGGGCGAGCAGTTCGTCGGTCTCGAACGGTTTCACCAGGTAGTCGTCGGCCCCGGTGTCGAGGCCGTGCACCCGGTCGGCCAGCTCGCCCAGTGCCGACAGCACCAGCACCCGCGCGGGCACCGCCCGGCGGCGCAGCTGGGCCAGCACCGAAAGGCCGTCGACCACCGGCAGCCGCCGGTCGAGAATCACCACCGCGTGCCTTCCGGTGAGCCCGAGGTGCAGGCCGCGCTGTCCGTCGTGGGCCACTTCGGTCTCGTAACCTTCTCCGGCGAGCAATTCGACGAGCATCCCGGCGAGATCGCGATCGTCCTCGACCAGGAGCACCCGGGAAGCCGCCGGGGTCTCTGCCTCATCGTGCACAGGTCCATACTCGCAGTGATCCGGCCATCCGACCCTCGACTTTCGTAGGCAATCGTTCAGCTTCGCCCGGTCAGGAGAAATTCGGGCATTTCCCCGTCCGCGTACCGGCGGGCGTCGCGTTTGTCCAGCCAGCCGAGCACCGGCGAGGTCATGATCGTGGTGACGAGCGCGACGAGCACCAGCACAGTGAACAGAGCGGGCGAAACGATTCCGGCGGACAGCCCAACGTTCAATGCCACCAATTGCATCAATCCACGCGCGTTCACCAGCACGCCGATCCGCAACGCGACCGGTTGCGGTTCGCCGGTCATTCGCGCCGCGCCCCACGAGGCACCGAGTTTGCCGACCACCGCGACCGCGATGCAAACCAGCGCGAACAGCAGCAGCTTCGGGTCGGCGAGGAGTGCGAATCGCGTGTTGAGGCCGGAATAGGTGAAGAACAGCGGCAGGAACACGACCCGGCCGACCGGCATGATCCGCGCGAGCACCGCGTCGGCCGCCTCGCCGCGCGGGAAAACCAACCCGAGCATGAACGCGCCGAACACCGCGTACAGGCCGATGACGTCGGTGAACCACGCGGCGCCGAACAGGAACATGGCGGTGACGAGCATCCGCTGATCCACCGGCACCCGCGGGTTGGCCATCACCCGCGCCACGATCCGGCGGACCACCAGCCACACCAGCAGCACGAACAGCACCCCGCCGCCGATGGCCGTCGCGACCGGACCGGCGGTGCCGGCGTGCATGCCGAGTACGACGGCGAGCAGGATCCAGGCGAGCACGTCGTCGAGCGCGCCGCAAGCGAGCGCGAGCGAGCCGAACCTGGTGCTGCCCAAGCCTCGTTCGGTGATTATCCGGGCCATCATCGGGAACGCCGTGATCGCGAGCGCCACCGCGACGAACGCCGCCGAAACCACCGGCGATACCCCGGGTTTCAGGATTCCGGCCCAGTTCGCGCCGAGCACGCTCACCCCCACGCCGAGCGCGAGCGGCACGACTGTGCCCGCGGCGGAGACCGCCGCGACGGTTTTCCTCCCTTCTTTGAGTGCACTCAGCCGGAATTCGTAACCCGCGCCGAACATGTAGATGACCAGCCCGATCTGGCCGCCGAGATACAGCAGCGTCCGCACCGAATCCGGGAACAGCCATTCCTGCCCGCCGGGAGCCACGAGCCCGAGCAGCGACGGGCCGAGCAGCACGCCGGTCACCATCTCGCCCACCACCGGCGGCTGCCCGAGCCGCACCGCGAGCGCGTTCACCGCCCGGCAGGCCACCAGGATCACGACCGCCGCCAGGAAAAACGCGGGTGCGGCTTCGACGGCACTCATCGGGTTCCTCCTTGGAAGTGTCTGGTGCACAACTTCAGCCGGCGCGCGTCGAGCACCATGTAGGTGCCGAACACCAGCTGCGCGAGGCTGCGCCACACGTCTTCCCAGCGATCGCGCACCGCCAGATAGGCCAATGCGGTGCGGGGATTTCTCCGCGATCCGCGCGGGGTGGCGAAAACCGGCCCGCGATTGGGAATCGACCGGGTGTGCGCGGCGCTCGTGGCGAGGGCGAACCGCCGCAGGAATTCCCTGGTGACCACGCGCATGGTCACCGGGGCGAGGCCGCGCGCCGGGCACGGCCGGTTCTGCGCGACGCCGAACGGCAAGAAATTTCTCTGCTGGTGCGCGGGGCAACCGGCCCAACGCTCCGGGTCGAACTCCTCCGGACGGTCCACTCCGGCGTGGTGGAACTCCGGATAGCTGAACAGCAGCACGGTACCCGCGTCGATAGTCCGGTCCGCGAGCTGGATGTCGCCGGTGGTGATGCGGTGTGCGATGCCGAAGAGCGGGTACGTGCGCAGGCATTCGTCCAGCACACGGTCGAAATACTCGTCGTCGTCCGGGTTTTCCGCGAGCCGCCGCTGCACTTGCGGGTGTTCGGCGAGCACCATCAGCAGGTGCGCCATCGCTTCGGACATCTGCACGACCGCGGTGTTGAAGAACGTCCCTTGCAGATAGAAGACCTGCTCCTCGCGGGTGAGCCGGGACGGCAGCGGATGCGGTACGTCGTCGAGGCGGCGGCGCAGGTACTCGGTGAGCCGGGCTCGACGGCGCATGTTGCGCGGGCGTACGCACTTCAGTGCGGACACGACGTCGTCAGCATGCCCGACGATCAGGTCCCGGGCCTCTGGCGGGCATTCTTCCTCGAACACCAGCTCGTAGTACAGCTCGGCCCAGACCGGCATCATCTCGTCGCGCAGCCGAAGCAGCCGTCCCGGCCCGGTTTCGATCCGGTCGAGTACGCGCGCGGCGACCCGTTCGGTCAGCGCCTGCGATTCGGCCTTCGACTTGACCAGGATGGCCCGGGTGGTTTTCGCGACCTCGTCGTAGCGCGGGCCCGGCTCCAGATGTTCCTGGTGCACCTGGGGTCCGGGTGCGAGCCAGTACCAGAACAGGTCGGACAGCGCGGCGCCCTCGCTGCGTCCGTCGGCCGCCGGATCGGCGTACACGCGGCGGAAGTCCTCGACCGGCACCTGGTAGCCCTCGTCTCCGTTGACCAGCGCGAAAATCCGGTTCCGCAGCGCGACGACCCGGCCGGGCAGCCACTTCGGGCTCGTGGCGACCAGCCCGGCCGCCGCGGCGAGCACGAGCCGTTTCATCGGACCAGGTCCGCGGTCAGCTCGCCGGGCGTACGCGCGCCGCACAGCCCGAGTGCGGTGTCGGTTTCCTCGCGCAGCCGTTCCAGCACCTCGGCGACTCCCTCCTGCCCCGCCGCGGCGAGCCCCCACAGCACCGGCCTGCCGACGCCGACCGCGTCCGCGCCGAGGGCGAGCGCCTTGACGACGTCCGCTCCGCTTCGCACGCCACCGTCGAGAAGCACCGGAATTTGACCGTCCACAACGGACACGATTTCGGGGAGTGCGGCCATGCTCGAAATTGCGCCGTCGAGCTGTCGGCCGCCGTGGTTGGACACGACGAGCCCGTCGATTCCCACTGCCACCGCGCGTCGGGCGTCTTCCGGATGCAGTACGCCCTTGAGCAGCACCGGCATTTTCGTGGCTTTACGCAACCAGGCGAGATCGTCCCAGGTCAGGTCGGCGGGCATCTCGATGTCGCGCACGCGGCCGGTGTTGTCGCGCATGTTCTCGGCGGCCAGCCCTGGCGGAAGGTCATGGAAACCGTGGCGGTATTCGCGTTCCCTCCGTCCGCGCACTGCGGAATCGACTGTCACCACCAAGGCTCGCGCGCCAGCGTTCTCCGCTCGGCTAATGACTGATTCGGTGAACTCCCGGTCCGACTGCGGATACAGCTGGAACCAGAACACGTCGGCGACCTTGGCGACATCCTCCACCGCCGTCGTCGAAGCCATGCTGCATACGAAGACTGTGCTCGCTTCCGCAGTGGCTTGTGCGGTCGCGAGTTCTCCGTCCGGATGCGCGAGGCGATGGAATGCTGTCGGGCAAACCAAAATCGGCATCGACAACGGCGACCCGGCGATTTCCACCCTCAGGTCGCGTTTGCCGACTCCGCGCAGTGCTCGCGGCACGAGCACCCGGCGGCGGAATTCTTCTTCGTTGGCGCGCAAGGTGGCTTCTTCGCCCGCGCCACCAGCGTAATAGTCGTAGTGCGCTGACTCCATCCGTTCGCGCGCGATGGCTTCCAGCTCCGCGATCGTGCGCATGTCAGAGCTGCTTGGTGAAGAAGGCCGTCAACGCGTCCACGTGCACCGGGCGGTTCCACTCGTTTTCGAGGTTCTCGGCGACATGGTGGGTCGCGACCAACTCACCGCCCTGGTAATGCCGGACGATCGGATGCAGGTAATGCCCCTCGCCGGAATCGTTCGCGACGTCCTGGCTCGCGCGCGTGACGGTGAAGTCGAACGGGTCGATCTTGTCGTGGTCCGGGCCGTAGTCGAGAGTGATCACGAACGCGTTGGCGCTCTGGCCCAGTTCCGTGTCCTTGAATCGGTCGACCGGGACTTCCTCGTAGTATCGGGCCTGGTCGCCGTCGACCACGAGAACGTCGGCGAGGAACCCGAACTGCTGGTACAGCGCGGAAGTGCGGTTGATCCGCTGAATGACCGCGTCGACCAGTTCGCTGGTCTTGTTGGCCACCACCGTGTTCGGCCATTCAGTGTCGTGGTAACGCTCGTCGAGCACCTTGGAAAGCGCGCGCACGCCGTAGCGGTAGCCGTGGATGAACGCGCTGGTCGCCTTCTTGAAATCGCGAGCCTGAGTGATCGTCCCGGCGAAGTAGAGCCCGGGCACGTTCACGGATTCCCACGACGAGGTCTGCGCCGGGAACCGGTCGTTGATCGTCATCTCCGGACGGCAGTCCTCGTCGAACATTGACGCATCGAACCGGAATCCGGTCGCGGCGATCACCCGGTCGTAGCGAATTTCCTTGACCAGCTCATTGGCGCGAGCGAAGGCGAATTTGACGTGGTAGCCGTCGTCGTCCTTGGTGATCTCGCGGACGTCGCCGTCGAGAATCGCGTGCTGCAGCTTGAGTTGGTACATGTCGAGCACCCCGGCGTTGAACGCGCGGAGGTGTCCGACGAAGTGCGTCCGCCAAGCAAGTTTGACCGGCCGCGGCCCTGCGACATGCAGCACCGCGGCGTAAGCGTTGATGCTGTCAGCGGTCTCGAAGGCGGAGTTTCCCTTGCCCAGCACGAGAACGCGCTGATTGATGAACTGCTCGGGATCCGTGTCGTAATCGGAGTACTGGTCGACCAGGTCCATCCCCGGCACGTCCGGGACGTACGGTTTGGTCACGCCGGTCGCCATGACCAGCCGCCGGGCGCGGAACGTTTCCCCGTCCGCGGCGGTGACCGTGAAGACGTCGTCCGCGCGCGAAATTCGCGTAACCTCGGTGTCGTACCGGATTTTGACGTCGTGTTTCGCCGCGTAATCGGCGGTGTAGCGGAGAAACGCCTCCGCGGGCGGGAACATCTCGGCGCTGTAGTCGGTGAACACGAGCGGGTCGGGCCCGTCGTCGAGCAACGAGTTCCAGTCGACCCGGAGGTTCAGCTCGGGGTCGGTCCAGCCGGTGTACTTTTTGTTGACCGAGATGAGCGTGCGATGCCGGGGAAAGCGCGTGAAGAACGCGGCGGGCACGGACCCGCGCTCCAGGACCAGGTAGCTGCGCCCGGCCCCGCCCAGCTGCCGCCCGAGCTGCAATCCCGCCGGCCCGGCTCCGACCACCAGGTAGTCCAGCACGTCCGCCATGACACCGACCTCCCGCTCGCCTTGATCTGACGGCGATCAGAGTGGTCGGAAGATCTCAGAAATCCCTCAGAACGTACCCGGTCTTCGGGACACCCGGTGCCCCGCGACGGAAGCGGGGCACCGGGTTCAGCCGCTACTTGCCGGTGACGCGCGCGAGCGCCTCCGGGTACCGCTCGCCCGCGACCGCTTCGGCCGGAGCGGCCTTCTCGATGGCCGCGATGTCCTCTTCGGACAGTTCCAGCTCGGCCGCGCCGACGTTCTCTTCCAGGTACTTCCGCCGCTTCGTCCCCGGGATCGGCACGACGTCGGCCCCCTGGGACTGCACCCAGGCGAGCGCGAGCTGCCCCGCCGTGACGCCCTTGTCGGCGGCCAGCGCGCGCAGCGCCTCGACGATCGCCATGTTGCGCGCGAAGTTGTCCTCGGCGAACCGCGGCAGGGTCCGGCGCATGTCCCCCTCGGGCAGCTCCTGCACCGAGGTGACCGCGCCGGTCAGGAATCCGCGGCCGAGCGGCGAGAACGGCACGATTCCGACTCCCAGTTCGCGGCAGGTGCCGAGGATCTCGTCCTCGATGCCGCGCGTCCACAGCGACCATTCGCTCTGCAGCGCGGTGACCGGATGCACCGCGTGCGCCCGGCGGATGGTGTCGGCGCCCGCCTCGGAAATCCCGGCGAAGCGGATCTTTCCGGCCTGGACCAGCTCGGCCAGCGCGCCCCAGGTCTCCTCGATCGGGACGTTCGGGTCGACGCGGTGCTGGTAGTAGAGGTCGATGTGGTCGATCCCGAGCCGCTGCAGCGATTCGTCGCAGCACTGCTTCACATACGCGGCGTCCCC
Organism: Amycolatopsis sp. AA4; assembly: GCF_002796545.1. Lineage (GTDB taxonomy): Bacteria > Actinomycetota > Actinomycetes > Mycobacteriales > Pseudonocardiaceae > Amycolatopsis. The sequence continues at coordinate 598,283 of NZ_CP024894.1, read as the reverse complement.
GCGCGCGGTCATGCCCTCGGCGGTGTGCACGATGCCGAACTTCGTCGCGAGAACCACCTGGTCGCGACGGTCGGCGATGGCCTTGCCGACGAGCTTCTCGTTCTCCCCCGCGCCGTACACGTTGGCCGTGTCGAGCAGGGTCACCCCCAGCTCCAGCGCCCGGTGGATGGTGGCGATGGACTCGCTGTCGTTGTCGCGCACGCCGTAGGCCGCGCTCATCCCCATGCAGCCGAGCCCCTGTGCCCCGACCTCCAGTGCGCCGAGCTTCCTCGTACCGATCACGCGGAAATTCCCTCCATTTCGGGCGCTACGCCAAAGGCCTTGCGCTCGATCTGCTCGTAGTTGGCGATCTTGTAGTCCAGAATGTCGAGACAACCCTGCAGCTCGGCGATGCGGTCGGCGACCGATTGCCGTTGCTCCACCAGGATCGCCTTGCGCCGTCCCGCGCTGGCCACCCCGTGCCTGCGCAGCGAGGCGTACTCGCGCATGCTCTTGATCGGCATGCCGGTGAGCCGCAGCTTCGTGAGGAAGCCGAGCCAGTTCAGGTCCTCGTCGGAGTAGGCGCGCCGCCCCGCCGAATCGCGAGCGGGCGGTTCGAGAAGCTTGATCCGTTCGTAGTACCTGAGGGTGTCGATCGACAGGCCGCTACGTCGTGCGGCTTCCGCTATCGAGTAGCTCATGCGCTCGACAGTACGACCTGGAGTGCACTCCAGGTCAAATCTGAAACCGCCGGTCGCGGTCGCGTTTTATAACGTTGTTGCGTTACGCTGGGTACATGCCTCGCCCCCGTACGCACGACGAAACCCTCCGGCTGAAGCTCCTGGATCGGGCAGGCGAACTGATCTCCGCCGACGGCCCCAAGGCCCTGTCGCTGCGCAAACTGGCCGCCGACTCCGGCACGTCGACCACCGCGGTGTACTCGCTGTTCGGGAGCAAACCGGACCTGGTGAACGCCCTGTACGTGGAAGGCTTCCGCCGCTTCGGCGCCCGGCTGGCGAGGGTCCCCCTGTCCGGCGAGCCGGTACCCGACCTCGTGCGCCTGGGCGTCGCCTACCGCGAAAGCGCACTGGCCGACCCGCACCTGTACGCGATCATGTTCAGCCGCTCCGTGCCCGGCTTCGAACCGAACGCCGAGGCCGACGAGGTCGCCCAGGCCACCCTCGCCCCGCTGATGGGGGTAGTCCGCGCCGCCGTGACGTCCGGCCAGTTCCAGGACGTCGCACCGGAACTGATCACGGTGAGCCTGTGGGGTTTCGTGCACGGCCTGGTGTCCCTGGAACTCTCCGGCCGCTTGCCGGACGGCTTCAGCGTTTCCGACGCGTACGAGAAAGCCTTGCACGCCAACGCTTCCGGCTGGCTTACCTAGCGCCGTACTGCCGGTCTCCCGCGTCGCCGAGCCCCGGCACGATGAATCCGGAGTCGTTGAGCCGCTCGTCGATGCTCGACGTGACCACCCGAAGCGGCAGCCCAGTCTGCTCCAGATGCGCCAGCCCCTCCGGCGCGGCGAGCGCACAGATAGCGGTGACATCCGTAGCGCCCCGGTCGATGAGCAGACGAATCGTGTACTCCATCGAACCGCCAGTCGCGAGCATCGGATCGAGCACCAGCACCGGCCGGTCCGCAAGCGATTCGGGCAGCGATTCGAGGTACGGCGTCGGCTTGAGCGTCTCCTCGTCGCGAGCGAGACCGACGAACCCCATTTGCGCGTCCGGGATCAGCTTGTGCGCCTGGTCAGCCATCCCCAGCCCAGCCCGCAAAACAGGCACGAGCAACGGCGGACTGGCAAGCCGATAAGCATCAGTGCGCGCAACCGGAGTATGAATGCGCTCGGTCCGCACCGGAGCGTCCCGCGTGGCTTCGTAGACGAGCATGACAGTCAACTCATGCAACGCAGCCCGAAACGCAGCACTGTCCGTCCGAGCATCCCGCATAGTCGAAAGACGAGCCTTGGCCAGCGGGTGATCGACTACCTGCACATCCATGCCGACAACTTAGCTGCCAACGAGAAGCACGCCACCCTTTCCCCCTCACCTTCGTGGGCCCCATTACCCACCCACACCACCGCACCGATGCACCCAACTATCGAGGCACCCAGCCCCTCCCCCGCACCCCGATACGAAGCCGCCCTGCGGTCTGGGGGTGCTTGTCAAGGCATCTTTCCCGCCTTGACAAGCACCCCCAGACCGTCAGCACAATCAAGCTTCGGGGTGCCCCACGCAACCAGGGACGGCAATGTCGCCCGCCAGGGCGACGAGCCGAGACAGCCCCCCTACAAAGACTCCGCAAACCACCGAACCCACCGCCGCTGCCAAGGAGTCTCCACCGCCCGCGGATGATGCTCCCTCCGCACCCAAGCGACAGCCTCCCCCGGCCCCACCCCACCGACCGTCACCAAACAAGCCAGCACAGTCCCACTACGCCCGACCCCGCCAAGACAAGCCACCTCCACGGCCTCCCCAGCAACCGCCCGCTCGTGCAACCCCAAAATCTGCGACCGGGCGTCCTCCCGATCCCGCGGCAGCAAGAAGTCCGGCCAAAGCACCCACCGCCGCTCCCACCCCAGCAACGGGTCGTACCGTGCCCGCATCCGCCGCGACCCCAGATACAACCCGAACTCCGGCTCCGGCCCCTCCGGCCTCGGCTTCCCCAGCCCACGGGCCCGCACCCGAGCCCCGTCCGGAAGCACGAGAGTCCCCGCCAACGCAGCATCCATCACGCCATGATCCCCCTATCCACCGTTCGACGGACCCGAGCCGGACCCGACAGGGCTAGGCTGCCCCAGGTGAGTGAAGACCCAGCCACGCCGGGCCCGGACCAGATGCGCGTGTCGGACGCTGACCGGGAGCAGGTCGCGCAGGTACTGCACCAGGCGCTGTCCGAAGGCCGCATCACGATCGACGAGCTGGAGGAGCGGCTTTCCAGCGTCTACTCGGCGAAAACGTTCGCCGACCTGAAACCGGTGACCGCCGATCTGCCCGGCAGCGCCGCGCTCGCCGCCACCGCGTCGGCCTCGCTGCAACCCGCCCCCTCGCGCGCGCTCGGGCTGCCCGACAACCGCATCGGCGGGCATCCCGGTTCCGCGATGTCGATCGGCGTGATGTCCGGGGCGGTGCGCAAGGGCAGCTGGGTCCTGCCGCAGCAGCACACGACTTTCGCGTTCTGGGGCGGAGCCGAAATCGACCTGCGCAGCGCCCGGTTCGCCGAGAAATCGAGCACGATCACCGCCATCGCGATCATGGGCGGGATCGAGATCACCGTCCCCGACGACATCAACGTGAACGTCACCGGCATCGGCTTCATGGGCGCGTTCATGCTGGAGGACAAGTCCGGCGCGCCGCCCGCGCCGCCGACCGCCCCGACGGTGACGATCAACGGCCTCGGTTTCTGGGGCGGCGTCGTCGTGTACCGCAAGCCGGCCAAGGACCTGAACGCGCCGCAGATCGAGTCCTGAACCCGACTGCACACGGCACCGACAAAAACCGCCGCTCGCGCCGCGCGGCTGTGGACAACTCCGCGGCCGTGACCAGCTGTCCACAGATTCCGGTGAGCGCTCCGGCGCCTGCTGTCGCGCACCTACACTCAGCGGTATGACAGCTACCACCAGCCCGTCAGCGGCGCCGGAAACCCCGTCGCCGCTGACGGACGTCACTCGCGACGAAGCGAGCCTGCGGCGGTTCCTGCACGGGCTGCCCGGTGTCGACCAGGTCGGCGTCGAGCAGCGCGCGGCGGGACTCGCGACCCGGAGCATCAAAAAGGAAGCCAAGCGCTGGGCGATCGACACCGCGGTGTCGATGGTCGACCTGACCACGCTCGAGGGAGCCGACACCCGCGGCAAGGTCCGCGGGCTCGCCGCCAAAGCGATGCGGCCGGACCCCGAGCGGCAGGACTGCCCGCGCGTCGCGGCCGTGTGCGTGTACCCGGACCTGGTGGAGACGGCCGTCGAAGCGCTCGCGGGCAGCGGGGTGCGGGTGGCGAGCGTCGCCACCGGCTTCCCGGCGGGCCGCACGAGCCGCGAGGTGAAGCTCGCCGACACACGGCTGGCCGTCGAGGCGGGCGCGGACGAGGTCGACATGGTGATCGACCGCGGCGCGTTCCTCGAAGGCCGCTACCTGGAGGTGTTCGACGAGATCCGCGCGGTGAAGGCGGCCTGCGGCTCGGCGCACCTGAAGGTGATCCTCGAAACGGGCGAGCTGGCGACGTACGACAACGTCCGCCGCGCGTCCTGGCTCGCCCTGCTGGCCGGCGGGGACTTCATCAAGACGTCCACCGGCAAGGTGTCGCCCGCCGCGACGCTGCCGGTCACGCACGTGATGCTGCAGGCGGTGCACGACTGGCACGAGCGCACCGGCGAACTGCGCGGCGTCAAACCCGCGGGCGGGATCCGCACGACGAAGGACGCGATCAAGTACCTCGTCGCCGTGCACGAGGTCGCGGGCGAGCAGTGGCTCACGCCGGACCTGTTCCGGTTCGGCGCGTCGAGCCTGCTCAACGACCTGCTGCTGCAGCGGCGCACCCAGGTGGACGGCCACTACAGCGGCCCTGATTACGTGACGGTGGACTGACATGGGCATCTTCGAATACGCGCCCGCGCCGGAATCGCGCGCGCTGGCCAATCTGAAAGAGCATTACAAGCCCTTCGTCAACGGCGAGTTCGTCGACGGGTCCGGCGAGCCGCTCAAAACGATCAACCCGGCCACCGAGGAGATCCTCGCCGAGGTCGGCACGGCGTCTGTGTCCGATGTGGACACCGCGGTGAAGGCCGCGCGCAAGGCGTACACGTCGGTCTGGTCGAAAATGCCGGGCACGGAGCGGGCGAAGTACCTGTTCCGCATCGCGCGGCTGATCCAGGAACGCTCGCGCGAGCTGGCGGTGCTGGAAACGCTGGACAACGGGAAGCCGATCAAGGAGTCGCGCGATTCCGACGTGCCGACCGCGGCCGCGCATTTCTTCTACCACGCAGGCTGGGCGGACAAGCTCGGCTACGCGGGCTACGGGCCGGACCCGAAGCCGCTCGGCGTCGCCGGCCAGGTGATCCCGTGGAACTTCCCGCTGCTGATGCTGGCGTGGAAGATCGCACCGGCGCTGGCCACCGGTAACACCGTGGTGCTGAAGCCCGCCGAGACCACGCCGCTGAGCGCGCTGGTGTTCGCCGAGATCTGCCAGCAGGCGGAACTGCCGCCGGGCGTCGTGAACATCCTGCCCGGCGCCGGTGACATCGGTGCGTCCATTGTGGAGCATCCGGACGTCGACAAGATCGCGTTCACCGGTTCCACCGAGGTCGGCAAGCTGATCCAGCGCACCGTCGCGGGCACCCGCAAGAAGCTGACCCTGGAACTCGGCGGCAAGGCGGCGAACGTGGTGTTCGACGACGCTCCGCTGGACCAAGCGGTCGAGGGGATCGTCAACGGGATCTTCTTCAACCAGGGCCACGTCTGCTGCGCGGGCTCGCGGCTGCTGGTGCAGGAATCGGTGGCCGAGGAGGTGCTGGAGAAGCTGCGGTACCGGGTGTCGACGCTGCGGCTGGGCGACCCGCTGGACAAGAACACCGACGTCGGCGCGATCAACTCGGCCGAGCAGCTGGCGAAGATCCGCGGCCTGGTCGAATCCGGCGACGCGGAAGGCGCGCAACGCTGGACCAGCCCGTGCCCGGTGCCGGACCGCGGGTTCTTCTTCGCGCCGACGGTGTTCTCCGAAGTCCACCAGTCGATGCGGATCGCGCGCGAGGAGATCTTCGGCCCGGTGCTGTCGGTCCTCACCTTCCGCACGCCGGAAGAGGCCGTGGCGAAGGCGAACAACACGCCGTACGGACTGTCCGCGGGCATCTGGACCGAGAAGGGCTCGCGCATCCTGTGGATGGCGAACCAGCTCCGGGCCGGCGTGGTCTGGGCCAACACGTTCAACCGTTTCGACCCCGCCGCCCCGTTCGGGGGCTACCAGGAGTCCGGTTTCGGCCGCGAAGGCGGACGCACCGGTTTGGAGGCCTACCTCAATGTCTGACCGGATTTCCGTCGCCAAAACCTACAAGCTGTATGTCGGCGGCAAATTCCCGCGCTCGGAATCGGGCCGCGTCTACCCCGTCACCGATTCCAAGGGCGCTTTCCTGGCGAACGCGGCCCACGCCTCGCGCAAAGACCTGCGCGACGCGGTGTCCGCCGCCCGCAAGGCGTTCCCGGGTTGGTCGTCGGCAACCGCATACAACCGCGGCCAGGTGCTCTACCGCGTCGCCGAGGTGATGGAAGGCCGCCGCGCCCAGTTCGCCGCCGAGGTGGCCGCCTGCGAGGGCGTCGCCGCGAAGAAGGCCGAGTCCCTTGTGGACGCTGCCATCGACCGCTGGGTCTGGTACGCGGGCTGGACCGACAAGATCGCCTCGGTCCTCGGTGCCGCCAACCCGGTCGCCGGGCCGTATTTCTCCTTCACCACGCCCGAGCCCACCGGAGTCGTCGGCGTTCTCGCGCCGCAAGAGTCCTCCCTGCTCGGCCTGGTGACGGTGCTGGCCCCAGTGCTGGCCACCGGCTCGACGGCAGTCCTGGTCTCCAGCGCGGACCGCCCCCTGCCCGCCATCACGCTGTCCGAGGTGCTGGCCACCTCCGATGTCCCCGGCGGGGTCGCCAACATCCTCACCGGCCGCGCCGCGGAACTGGGCCCATGGCTGGCCTCCCACGGCGACGTCAACGCCCTGGACCCGACCGGCGCGACCCCCGAGGACCGCGTCACCCTGGCCCAGGAAGCCGCCGGAACGGTGAAACGAGTCCTGTCCGTCCCGGACGTCGAACCGGACTGGACGGCCGAACCAGACCTGTCCCGGCTCCGGCGATACCTGGAAGCGAAAACGGTCTGGCACCCCATCGGCGTCTGACCTTCGAGTCCATCGAGACCGCCGTTCCGGTTACCCCGGAACGGCGGTTTTGTTTGCCCGCAACCGAAACAGTGCGCGGTGGGCACACTTAGCACCGAAGACGACGAAGTGCGGCATCCGTAACGCGGCACACCTGATGCCGTGTGAGAGCCGGACGCACAGCCCTCCGCCGTTCGCGATCGACCTCCCCGGCCGCGGGCTCAGTTTCGGCAGCCCGGACAACAGCGGCGGACCGCAGCTCGACGCCTGCTCCCATCTCGTCGACGCACCGACGCTCACCCGCGCCGAAGTCGCCTGAGCGAGGACCACCGGACACCAACATTTCGCGCCACAGCCCTATCCTTTCGCGAAATTCTCTGCCAACATGAGCCATTGGGGAAATTTCGACAACCCCGTGTCCGGTACAGGCGCCGCCAGCACGTCAGGAGGACTTCGCATGACCCCGCAGCCCGCCCAGTCCGAAGAAGCACTCGCCCTCGAGTTCCTCGGCACCACCAGCGCCGGCGGCAACTGCCCCAACGCTTATCGCACCAACCGCGGCACGTTTGTCGTCCAGGGATACCGGGTCACCGACGAGCAGGCGCTGCGGCAGCTGCACGAACGCGGCATGCCGGACACCGAGACGGCCGTCGAAATCCCCGCCGGCCTGCTCAAGTTCTTCCCGCAGGAAGCCTGAGCACGACGACCGGCGCAGGCGAGGCAAGGGCAGCGCGGCGATTCAGACGCACTAGGCCCCCAGGATTTCTCGAAACTCGACCCCAGGTGTGGGAAGATGCCATCGGGTTCGAGGAATTCCGCATGCGATAGCGAGGGCGAGTGCCTACCAGTTTCGAGAAACGCCGGGCAGAGCTTGGCGACCGCCTGCGCCGGCTCCGGGTCGACGCGGGATACGAGACCGGAAAGGACTTCGCCAAGGCCATCGGCTGGAACGCGCCCAAGGTCAGCAAGATAGAAAACGGCAGGCAGACCGTCGGCGACGACGATCTCGACGCCTGGGTCGCCGCGGTCGGCGGGCCTCCGGAACTGGCCGCGGAACTGCGCGAGCAACTCGTCGAGGTCCGCGACGCGCACGCCAGCTGGAAAGACAAAGTCCGCGACGGACACCGGGCCAGACAAGAGGAATCCATAGCCCGCGAGGCCAGAGCGCTACGAATTCGTGCAGTAGATCTCCGAATTGTCTCCGGATTACTGCAAACCCCGGAGTACGCGCGGCATACGCTGCTCGCCCACGCCCGGATCCACGGCGGCGGACAGGACATCACCGAGGCCGTCCGGGCGCGGATGCAGCGCCAGCAGATCCTCTACGAACCCGGCCGCACCATCGAACTGCTCACCTCCGAGGCCGCGCTGCGCTATCCGAACGCGCCGCGGGAGGTGATGATCGCGCAGGTGCACAAGCTGCTCGCGCTGCTCGGCACCCCCAACATCCGCTTCGGCATCATCCCCGCGGACGTCGTCGTGCCCTACCCGATCACCGCGGACTTCTGGGTCGTCGACGACGTCGCGATGGTCGAGACCCCCGAGGGCGAGCACATCGCGAGCGACGTCGACCCGTACCACGAGGTCGCGGATCTACTGTGGACAGTCGCGGCCGAGGGCGACGCCGCCCGGGCGGTGCTGCTGCGGGTGCTCGATTCGCTGACCCGCGCAGCCCCGCCCGACTGAGCCGGAATCCGTTACGCCGCAGGCGCTTCGCCTGCCGTCAGCGTGCCGACGTCGAGGTTGTGGCTGTCCGCGCCGGCGTCTACCGCGCCGAAGGTCCAGTCCACCGTCACGTTCGGGTCGATCGGGTCCCCGTGCGGGTTCGAGTCGGCCGGAGCGGTCACGGTCAGCGCGTTCGGCGTCTGCTGCTCGTCGTCGGACCCGATCGCCGTCCAGTGCAGCGGCACGTATGCCGACGAACCGTTCGCGATCAGCACCGGCGGCGCGTCGGCCGGTGCCTCGTTGTTGACCAGGACGTTGTGCGCGCCGACCAGATTGACGTCGGCCCGGCCGGACAAGACGCACCGCTCGCCCTCGTTCGCGGTGAACTGCAGCGCGGCGTTGCGCTGGCCCGCGCCGGCCCCGCCGTAGACGAGCTTGGTGCTGAACTGGTTCGCCGTGCACGGAAGCGCCGACGAGTCCGCGGTCGCGGCACCAGCCGTCCCGGCGAAGACCGCGGTCGCGCCTCCGGCAACAGCGACCGCGATGGCGATTCGGCGGATGTTCTTCATGATTCGTCCCCTCTCGCGATTTCCGGCGGCTCCGCACCGGCTTCACGAGATAAGACGTCCCCGCCCGGAACGCGATGGCCCGTTGTGAGATCACCCCCGCCTGAGCAACCCCGCAGCGCCCGTCACGTCCAAAGAAGCAGTCAGAGCAAGTCTTCCTTGCCGATCGGCCGCCCCGGCAACGTGGTCGCCGGACCAGCGCGCAGGCCGTCGATCATGATGGCGATGTTGCGGGCCGTGGCCATCTCCGGCGATTTCAACCGGTGCGCGGGCAGCTGGCGGATCAGCCGGGCGAACAGCACCGCGACGTCTCCCGCGCCCACGTCCTTGCGCAGCGTCCCCTCGGCCTGCGCGCGGTCGACCAGCCCTTCGACCTCGAGCAGCACCGCTTCGCGCAGCTGAGCCACCTCGGGGTCGTCCTTGAGAATTTCGTGCGCCCGCTGCGACAACATGGCCAGCTGCATCGACAACTGCAGTTCCGCGCCGTGATACAGCAGCTGCACCAACGCTTCCCACGCCGTCGGCGCTTCCACCGACAGCCGCCGCGCGTGGTCCAGCACGCCCGCGAAGTTGTCCACCGCCACCGCGCGGATCAGCGCGTCGCGGTCCGGGAAGCGCCGGTAGAGCGTGCCCACGCCGACGCCCGCCGCGCGCGCGATCTCCTCCATCGGGACCTCGGGACCGTGGCTGGCGAAGATGACGCGAGCCGCGGCGATGATCTGGTCGCGGTTGCGTTGCGCGTCCGCCCGCAGCGGCGTCTCGGGGTCTGCACTCATGCCCGGCCTTCCCTCTTCCCGGTTGGCGCGCATTCTCGCACGCCGGGCCAGCAGCGCAAACGTGCCAGTGATCGGGAGCGGACAGCAATTGTCACCCCGTTGCTAGTGGACGGCGATCTTCCACTTCGGTACCTTGGGCACTGAACCGGAATGTAATCCTCCACATTCATTCCGTAACGGGGCAAACCCACCACAGGGGGTTCAGATGACCGAAGTCGCCCAGCCCAGCCGCACCCAGCCGGAGCAGGCCGCGTTCCCGATGAAGCGGACGTGCCCCTTCGCGCCGCCGCCGGAATACGACCGGTTCCGCGACGCTCGCGCGCACTACGTCGAGCTCGAACGCAGCGGTCAGCGCGCCTGGGTCCTGCATCGGCACGAGGACCTGCGAGCGATGCTGAACGACCCGCGGTTCAGTTCGGACCGCTTCAACCCCGGCTTCCCGGTCCTGTTCAAAGACGGTCTGCAGCGCCGCCCGAAGCTGCGTCCGTCGCTGATCGGGATGGACGCACCGGAGCACGGCCCGGCCCGGCGCGGGGTCGTCGGCGAGTTCACCGTCAAGCGGATGAAGGCTCTGCAGCCGCGCATCCAGGAAATCGTGGACGAACACCTCGACGCGATGCTGGCCGGCGACCAGACCGCCGACCTGGTGTCCGCGCTGTCGCTTCCGGTGCCGTCGCTGGTGATCTGCGAGCAGCTCGGCGTTCCGTACGCCGACCACGATTTCTTCCAGAAGCACAGCTCGCGGCTCCTCAACCGCGAGATCTCCGCCGACGAGCGCGGCGCCTCGGTCGAAGCGATGCAGAAATACCTGTCCGACCTGGTGTCCGCGAAGGAAACCGCACCGGCGGACGATCTGCTCAGCCGCCAGATCGAGAAGAAGCGCGAGGAAGGCTCCTACGACCACGACGACCTCGTGTCGCTGGCCTTCCTGCTGCTCATCGCCGGGCACGAGACCACCGCGAACATGATTTCGCTCGGCACCGTCGCGTTGCTCGAGAACCCGGACGCGCTCGCCGCGATCAAGGAAGACCCGGGCAAAACCCTCGACGCCGTCGAGGAATTGCTGCGCTATTTCACCATCGCGGAATTCGCCACCACCCGCGTCGCGCTCGAGGACGTGGACATCGCGGGCGTCACCATCAAAGCCGGCGAGGGCGTGCTCGGCCTGAGCTACGCGGCGAACTTCGACCCCGAGGTCTTCCCCGAGCCCGAACAGTTCGACATCTCCCGCGGCGGCCGCCACCACGTCGCGTTCGGCTTCGGCGCGCACCAGTGCCTCGGCCAGAACCTCGCGCGAATGGAACTGCAGATCGTCTTCGACACGCTCTTCCGCCGCATTCCGACGCTGCGTCTCGCCGCGCCGGTCGAGGCGTTGCCGTTCAAACACGACTCCGGCGTCTTCGGGCTGTACTGCCTCCCGGTGGCGTGGTGAAGGGGGAAACGATGACTGCCACTGAAGAACTCCGCATGCCGGTCGCCCGCACCTGCCCGTTCTCGCAGCCGGAGCAGTACGTCCGGATGCGCGAGGCGAGTGCGCTCACCCGCGTGCAGATCCCCGGGGGCAAAGAGGCCTGGGTGGCGTCGCGGCACGAGGAAGCGCGGCAGATCCTCGGCGACCGCCGGTTTTCCTCGGACCGGTTCCTGCCCAATTTCCCGTTCCTGGCCGAGGGCGGGGCCGCGATCCTGACCAACGCCAAGCAGAAGGCCATGATCGGGATGGACGCGCCCGAGCACGGCGAGGCCCGCCGGGAGGTGCTCGGCGAGTTCACCGTGAAGCGGGTCGAGGCGATGCGCCCGCGGATCCAGGAGATCGTCGACGGATTGATCGACGAACTGCTCGCCGGGCCGAAACCGGCGGACCTGGTGGAAAAGCTGTCGCTGCCGGTGCCGTCGCTGGTGATCTGCGAACTGCTCGGCGTCCCGTACGCCGACCACGACTACTTCCAGCAGCGCACGATGGCGCTCATCCGGCGCAGCACCACTGTCGAGGACCGCAAGAAGGCGTCCGAGGAACTGCGCGAGTACCTCAGCGGCCTGGTCTCGGCGAAGGAGAAGGACCCGACCGACGACCTGCTCGGCAGGCAGATCGTCAAACGCCGCGACCAAGGCAACTACGACCACGACGCGATGATCGGGCTGGCGTTCCTGTTGCTGGTCGCCGGGCACGAGACCACGGCGAACATGATTTCGCTCGGCACCATCGGGCTGCTGGAGAACCCCGGACAGCGCGCGACGATCGAGGCCGACCCGGGCAAAACGCTCCTCGCGGTCGAGGAACTGTTGCGCTACTTCACGATCGTCGAAGGCGCGACCGCGCGGGTCGCGACCGAGGACGTCGAGATCGGCGGCGTCACGATCAAAGCCGGCGAGGGCGTGCTCGTGCTGGGCTACGCCGCGAACTGGGATCCGGACGTGTTCGAGAGCCCGGAAAAGCTCGACCTCGAACGCGGCGCGCGCCACCACGTCGCGTTCGGCTTCGGTCCGCACCAGTGCCTCGGCCAGAACCTGGCGCGGATGGAGCTGCAGATCGTGTTCGACACGCTGTTCCGCCGCGTTCCGACGCTGAAGAGCGTGCTGCCGGTCGACGAGATCCCGGTGAAGGAAGACGCCACGATCTTCGGCCTGTACCAGTTGCCGGTGACCTGGTAGAGATCAGAGTGCTCCCACCACAAGCCAGGAAGAGGCCATCATGAAGATCATCGCGGACACCGGCAAGTGCGTCGGCGCGGGCCAGTGCGTGCTCACCGAGCCCGCGCTGTTCGACCAGAGCGAGGAAGACGGCACGGTCATCGTCCTCAACGACACCCCGGACGGCGAGCTGGTCGAGAAGGCGCGCGAGGCCGTGAACATCTGCCCGAGCCAAGCGCTTTCGCTGGAGGAGTGACCCCCTCGTGAGTGTTTATGCCGGTTCTCACCGGCATAAACACTCACGACATCCCTACCACCGCGGCACGCAAGCTGGCGGATGTGCGGGCTGGCGCGCGGGGTGCGGGCTGAGACGGCCCGTCATGCGCCGTCGGGTAGGGGCCTCGTGAGTGGCGATGCCGGTTCTAACCGGCATAAACACTCACGACGGAAGTCGGACGGCGGTCACCGCGGCGGTCGAGTAATTCGTCGTCAGGTGGCCGCCGCGCGCGTCGATCGCGGCGCCGACCTCGGCCAGAATCTGGTCGCGCTGCTCCGGCGTCGCCACGGTGACGCCGCCTTGGGTGGCGAGCAGGTCCAACCACTCGTCGCGGCGGTAATTCTGGGTCCAGTCGTAACGCCAGTTCTCGGCTTTGCCGAACGCGCCGGTCCCGGCCAACCCGACTGCGGCTTTGTCGAGCATCGGCTGATAGGCGTCGGCACTGGGGCTCTTCAGATAGTTGCCGCTGAACGGCGAGTCCGGCATCGCCCGGCGCAACGCGTCCGCCAGCGCGTGCGAAATTTCTTCCGGCGGCAGGAACACGTGCCAGAACGCGACGAACCGGCCGCCCGGACGCAGCACCTGCGCGGCTTTCGCGGCTCCCGCCGCCGGATCGACCCAGTGCCAGGCTTGCCCGGACACGAGCGCGTCGAAGGTTCGTCCGGCCGGGTCCCAATCCTCGAATTTCGCGACCTCGACCGGGAAATCGCGGCGGGCGAACTCCGCCATCCGCACGTCCGGCTCCACGCCGAGCACGACCGCGCCGCGGGCGTGGAATTGCCGCCCTTCGATGCCGGTCCCGCAGCCGACGTTGAGCAGTTCGTTCCCCGGGCTGGCCTCGAGAACGGCGGTCACCAGTTCGTCCGGGTAACGCGGGCGCGCCCGGTCGTAGCGCTCGGGATCGACGCCGAACGACTCCGCCATGGTCCGGTGCTGATGCGGTTCGGGACGGGGTAAAGTGGGCATGCGCCCACCATAGTGGGCAAGCGCCCACTATGGCCAGGAAGGACCGTTAAGTTGCCCACCGGGATCCATCTCCGCGACGTGCGCGCCCAGCTTTTCGACGCCGCGGAGCGGGTTTTGCTGCGCGACGGACCGAGCGGCCTCACCAGTCGCGCTGTCACCACCGAGGCGGATTGCGCGAAGGGCGTGCTGCACCGGCATTTCGAGGATTTCGACGCGTTTCTCGCCGCATTGGTGCTCGACCGGATCCAGCGCCTGGAAGCCCGGGCGGACGACCTGCACGCCGGGACCGGCGACCTGGTCGAGACGGTGGCCGAGGTGCTCACCGAAGTCTTCTCGTCGGTCGCGGTGTCGATCGTCGCCCTGATCACCTTCCGCGACGAACTCCGGCACCGGCTCCGTGCCGCACGGCCGGGTCCGGGGATTCCGCTGGCGACCGACGCGGCACACGTGCTCGCGGATTACCTTGCCGCGGAAAAGGAACTCGGCCGGCTGGCTCCGGATGCGGACGTGCAGACACTCGCCCCGACCCTCATCGGGGCCGGTCACCTGCTCTTCGCCGACCGCACCGGCGAGCCGCCCAGCGAGGAAGCCGTGCGCCAGATGGCGGCCACCGTCCTCGCCGGAGCCCTCCGCTGACTCACCCAATGCCCGTCGCGACCGCGGCCACCGACAGCGCCAACGCACCGAGTGCGCCGACCACTCCGTAACGCGTCAATGTGCGCCGGTCCGCGCAATGCCGGACGTACTGCGCGACGGCCCCGGCGAACGCGAGACCGCCTGCGAGGAACCACGGTCCCCAGAGGTAGAGATACCAGTTGATCAGCTCAGTTGGTTCAACGGCGAAGGCTCCGGTCTTGACCAGCACGCCCTGCACGACGAACAGCCCGCCGTGCCAGGTCAGCAGGATCGCGGCCCCACCGCCGCAGAACACCATCGCCCGGCTGAGCCACTGGCCGCGCGGACGCGTCAGGCCGACTCCGATCACCGCACCGAAAACCTTCAGCAGCCCGGTGATCACCAGGACGGCGACAAACCATGGCACCCGGTCCTGTGCGAGTTTCACCAGGGGCGGCGACACCGTGGACTGCGCACCGAAGGTGCTGCCGGTCGCCCAGACGAAGCTGGGGATCGCGAACACCACTCCCCAGATCGCGGCGGTGTAACCCGGCCACTTGCGCAATTCGGCTTGCTTCAACGACATGCGTCAAGCGTCGTCCGAACCGTGCGAGAAAGGATCGGACGCCAGGGGGAAGCGCCTCCCCCGTGAGAGCTAGGTGTCGGTGCCGGAGACCCGGCACCGACACTCCCGCTCAGCCCAACCGCAGCGTCGTCTTCGGATCGAACGCGTGCGTCTCGCCTTCGCCGCGCAGCGCCACCCGGACGTTGTCGCCGATCCGCGGCGGCGTCCGTCCGTCGACCCGGACCACGAACCGGTCGTCGCCGACCTTGCCGTGCAGGTACGCGTCCGCGCCCAGTTCCTCGACCAGCTCCACGACGAGTTCGAAGCCTTCCTCGGCCTCGCCGACCAGGCGCAGCGACTCCGGCCGGATGCCGAAGACGATCTCCGACAGCCCAGCCGCCGCCGTCCGCACCTCGGTCGGCAGCGGCACGACGAGGTCACCCAGTTGCACGCCACCGTCGGACAGCGGCAGCGTCGCCAGGTTCATCGCCGGCGACCCGATGAACCCGGCCACGAACGAGTTCGCCGGCTTCTCGTACAGCGACCGCGGCGCGTCACATTGCTGCAGCACCCCGTCCTTCAGCACGGCCACCCGGTCGCCCATCGTCATGGCCTCGACCTGGTCGTGGGTCACGTAGATGGTCGTCGTGCCGAGCCGTTGCTGGAGTTTCGCGATGTTGGCCCGGGTTTCGACGCGCAATTTCGCGTCCAGATTGGACAGCGGCTCGTCCATCAGGAACACGCTCGGCTCGCGCACGATCGCCCGGCCCATCGCGACCCGCTGCCGCTGCCCGCCGGACAACGCCTTCGGCTTGCGGTCGAGGAACTTCGACAGATCCAGCATCGCGGCCGCCTCGTCGACCCGCTTCTTGATGTCGGCCGACGAGAAACCGCGCAATTTCAACGCGAAACCCATGTTGTCGGCGACCGTCATGTGCGGGTACAGCGCGTAGGACTGGAACACCATCGCGATGTCCCGGTCCTTCGGCGGCAGGTCGGTGACGTCGCGGTCGCCGATCCGGATCGAGCCTTCGTTGACGTCCTCCAGCCCGGCGAGCATCCGCAGCGCGGTGGACTTGCCCGAGCCGGACGGGCCGACGAGCACGAGAAACTCGCCGTCCGGCACTTCGAGGCTCAACTGGTCGACCGCGCGGACGCCCGGGTTGCCGGGGTAGACACGCGACGCCTGGTCGTAAATCACTTCAGCGGACATCTGCGTTCTCCCTTACTTCACAGCGCCCATGGACAGGCCGCGCACCAGGTGGTTCTGCGCGATCCAGCCCACGATCATCACCGGCAGCGAGGCCAGCAGCGCGGCGGCGGACAGCTGGGCCCAGTACAGGCCCTCGCTGGTGATGAAGCCGACCAGGAACACCGGCACCGTGCCGGCCCGGGCGGCGGTGAGGTTGACCGCGTAGAAGAACTCCGTCCAGGAGAAGATCACGCAGATCAGCGCGGTCGCGGCGATTCCAGGCGCGACCACCGGCATGATGATCTTGCGCAGCAACGTCGGCAGGTTCGCCCCGTCGATCCGCGCCGCCTCGATCATTTCGCCGGGCACTTCCAGGAAGAAGGACCGCATCATCCAGATCGCGAGCGGCAGGTTCATCGCGGTGTACAGGATGATCAGCGCCCACACCGTGTCCAGCAGGTTGGTGTTCTGCGAGATCACGTACAGCGGGATGATCGCCGCGACGATCGGCAGCATTTTGGTCGACAGGAAGAAGCCCAGCGCGTTCTTCGTGCCCTTGACCGGGGCCAGCGACAGCGCGTACGCGGCCGGGATTCCCAGCAGCAGCACGAGCAGCGTCGAAATCACCGTGACGAACGCCGAATTTCCCAGATACGGCAGGAAACCGCTGTTGAGGACGTTCGAGATCTGGTCGAACGTCGGCGTGAAGAACAGCTTCGGCGGATCGGTGTACGCGTCGTTTTCCTGTTTGAACGCGGTGAGAATCATCCACAGCAACGGGAAAACGAACAGGATCGCGATGATCCAGGTCGCGACGGTCAGCGTGCCCGGACCGTAGCGGCGTTTGGTCCGGCGCGGCGGAGGCGGCGCGGTGCCGGTCGCGGCGGTCGAGGCGGTGGCGGTTGCGGTCACTTGACTCCTCCGTCCACGGAAAACGCGCGGAACATCAGCCGCAGCGCGAACGTCGCGACGATCATCGTCAGGATGACCACGACGACGCCCATCGCGGACGACTGTCCGATGTCGAAGCCCTCGAACGCGCGCTGGTAGATGTAGAACGGCAGGTTCGTGCTGGCCGTGCCCGGACCGCCTTGCGTCATCAGGAAAATCGCGTCGAAGCTGTTCACGATGTAGATCGCGCCGAGCAGCGTGGCCAGCTGCAGGAACCGCGACAGGTGCGGCAGAGTGATCGACCCGAAGGTGCGCCAGCGGCTCGCGCCGTCCACCGACGCCGCCTCCAGCACCTCCTTCGACTGGCTCTGCAGCCCGGCGAGGATCAGCAGCGTCATGAACGGCGTCCACTGCCAGATGATCTGCGCCATCACCGCGGCCAGCGGGAATTGCGAAAGCCAGTCGGTGTCGGTGCCGAACACGAAGTGCAGCAGACCGTACGTCGGGTCGAACACCGTGGTCTTCCACAGCAGCGCACCGGCCGCTGGGAGGATCAGGAACGGCGTGATCAGCAGCGTCCGGACGAACCCGCGGCCGAGGAACTTGCGGTCCAGCAGCACCGCGAGCCCGAGTCCGAGCAGCAGCGAAAGGAACACGCAAACCACGGTGAGCACGACGGTGTTCAGCAGTGCGCCGAGGAACGTCGTGTCGGTGAAGACGTCGACGTAGTTGCGGAAGCCGACGAAATGCCGCGAGCCCGGACGCACCAGGTTCCACGACTGGAACGAGTAGAACACGGTGAGCAGGAACGGAATCTGTGTCACCGCGATCACGAAGATCAGCGCGGGAAGCAGCGGCAGCCGCCGCTTCCCGGCCGAACCGGTCACCTTCTTCGCGGCGGGCTTCACGGTCGCCGGCGCGGTTCCGGCGGGGACGGAGAGGGTGCTCATCGCTGCACCTCCTGATACGACTTTCCGACGGATTCCGCGTATTTCTGCGATTGCGCGAGCGCGTCGGCGACGGAGGTCTGACCGGCGATCGCGGCGGACAGCTGCTGGCTGACCCGGGTGCCGAGGTCCTGGAACTCCGGGATCCCGACGAACTGGATGCCCGGGTACGGCACCGGGTTCGCCATCGTCGTCTGCTGGTTGGCCGCCGCGATGCCGTCCAGCGTGGGCTGGGCGTAGGCCTTCGCGGCTTCCTTGTACTGCGGGATCTCGTAGGTCGACTTGCGCGTGCCCGGCGGCACCCGGTTCCAGCCGTAGGTCTCGCCGACCTTCTTCGCGTACTCCTTGTTCGTCATCCACGCCATGAACTTCCAGGCGTCGTCCTTGTTCTTGCCGACCTTCGGGATGCCCAGCGCCCAGGTGTAGAGCCAGCCGCTCGCCTGCGTTTTGTCGACCGGCGCGGCGACGTAACCGTTCTTGCCGCCGACGTGGCTGCTCTTCGGGTCCTCGGTGGTGCCGGTCATCGACGTGGCGTCGTACCACATCGCGGCGTTGCCCTGGGCGTACTTCGTGCCGCATTCGGTGAACCCGGCGCTCGAAGCGCCGACCTCGCCGTGCTCGCGCAGCAGGTTCACGTAGAAGTTCGCCGCCTTGGTGAACTCCGGGCTGGTCAGCTTCGCGTTCCAGTTCTTGTCGAACCATTGCGCGCCGAAGGTGTTCGCGACCGTGGTGAACGGCGCGAGGCTTTCGCCCCAGCCCGGCTTGCCGCGCAGGCAGATTCCGGAAATACCGGCCTGCTTGTCGTCGAGTTTCGCGGCGAAATCGGCGATCTGCTGCCACGTCGGATGAGCCGGCATGGTCAGCCCGGCCTTCTGGAACAGGTCCTTGCGATAGACCACAAAGGACGATTCGCCGTAGAACGGCACCGCGTACATCTGGTTCTCGTACGACAGCGACTGCCGGATGCTCGGGATGAAGTCGGCCTCGTCGTAACCCGGCGTCGCCTTCATGTGCGGTTCGAGGTTCTCCAGCCAGCCGTTGGCCGCCCATTGCGGAGCCTCGTAATTGCTGATCATCACCACGTCGAACTCGCCGCCCTGGGTGGCGGTGGACGCGGTGATCTTCGCCCTGGCCTCGTTTTCCGGCAGGGAAACGAACTTGAGCTTGATCCCGGGGTTGGCCTGCTCGAACTCGCCCTTGAGCGAGATGGCGTCCTTCATCTGCGGATTGGACACGATCGCGACGACCAGTGTCCGCCCGCCGGTGCCGAGCGCCCCGGCTCCGGCGCATCCCGTCACTAACAACGCTGTCGCGGCAAGGAGGCACAGGAGTTTACGCACGGCCGCCACCTCCGGGCAGCACCTGGATCTTGAGGCCGGACCCGCTGCGCATTTTCGCCAGTGCCTCGGGGTACTGCTCGAGCGGCAGGGTGTCGGTGATCAGCGCTTCGGTGTCGATGTAGCCGTTCGCGACCAGGTCGAGCGCGTTGCCGTAGCTGTTCAGCACCGCCATCGAACCGACGATGGTGATCTCGTCGTTGTAGATGCGGAACGGCGAAAGCGCGACGCGTGCTTCGGCCGGAGCGACGCCGAACACGAGCAACCGGCCACCGCGGTGCAGCGCGTTGAAGGCGGCCTCGATGGCGGGTGCCGCACCGGTGCAGTCCACGGCTGCGTCGAAGCGTTCATCGTCCAATTCGGACACATCGGAAGCCACCGCGGCCGCGCCGAGGTCAGTCGCGCGAGGCAGCCGGTCGGCGTTGCGGTCGACCATCGTCACGTGCGCGCCCGCCCGGAGCAGGAGCTGCTGCATGATCAGGCCCATCGTGCCCGCGCCGACCACGAGGAAGCGTTCGCCCGCCTCCACGCCGATCCGGCGCACGCCGTGCACCGCGCAGGAAACGGGTTCGACCAGCGCGCCTTGTTCCCAGGTCATCGCGTCGGGTATCCGGTAGCAGGTGTCCGCGGGCACCGCCACGTACTCGGCGAACGCGCCGTTGACCGTGTCGCCGGTCGCGTTCCAGTTCGCGCAGAGGTTGCCGTGCCCGGACCGGCACGGCGTGCAGTATCCGCAGTAGATCGACGGGTCGACCGCGACCCGGTCGCCGACCTTCCATTCGGCGGGCACGTCCGCGCCCAGTTCGACGATCTCCCCGGAGAACTCGTGCCCGGGGACGATGGGATACGGGGTCGGGGGGAAATGCCCGTCGGCGATGTGCAGGTCCGTGCCGCAGATCCCGCAGGCACCCACCTTCACGACGACCTGGCGCTCCCCGGGCTTCGGATCGGGAACCTCGCCGACCCGGATCTCCCCGGGCCGGTCCACGATCGCGGCGCGCATGCCTCATCACCTTCCAAGATGCTCATTTGAGCGATATTGACTTATGCCGTAGGTAACATGCGTAGGCATTACAGGCCCCTGCCTGCGGATCCGTCAACCAGCAAAGCTCATTTTTGCGCTATCCTGCTCATGTGAGCAGGAAAAAGGGGCCACTGCCGCTGACCGAGACGCTGCTGCTGGCCACCATGGCCAGGCGGTTCTACGTGCAGGGCGCGTCGAAACTGGAGATCGCCGACGAGTTCGGCATGAGCCGGTTCAAGGTCGCGCGGATGCTGGACACGGCACTCGAGTCCGGGCTGGTGCGGATCGAGTTCGACCTGCCCGCTCCGATCGACGTGCAGCTGTCCGACGACCTCCGCCGCGCCTACCGGCTGGACCGCGTGCTCGTGCTCGAACGAGCATCCGAAAAGGAGCCGAGGGAGGTCGTCCGCAAGCAGGTCGGCGCGCTGGCCGCCCGGCTGCTGGAGGAGATCGCGACCCCGGACGACGTCATCGGGCTGGCCTGGGCGCGGTCGGTCAACGCGATGACCGAGGCGATCCGGACCCTGCCGCGCTGCCCGATCGTGCAGTTGTGCGGGGTGCAGGCCGGGATGGACATGCGCGGCCGTTCGGTGGAGACGGTCAGCCGCGTGACGTCGGTGTCCGGCGGCGATTCGTACCCGATCTTCGGCCCGCTCGTCCTGCCCGACCGGCGGACCACCGAGATCCTGCGCCACCAGCCGGGCATCGCGGAAACGTTCGCGCAGTTCGGAAAACTCACCAAGGCCGTGGTGAGCATCGGTTCCTGGGAGGCCGGGGAATCCACCGTGTACGACGCGCTGGACGAGGCCGAACGCGCCGCCATCGCGGCCCGGGGCGCGACCGCCGAGGTCGCCGCGCGGCTGTTCGACGCGGACGGCAACTCGCTCGGCACCGGGCTGGCGCACCACGTGCTCGCGATCAGCCACGAGGAGCTGATGGCGGTCCCCGAGGTGATCGCGATCGGTTACAGCCAGCCGAAAGCCGAGGCGGTGGACGCGGTGCTGCGGTCCGGGCTGGTTTCGACGCTGGTCACCGACGCCGCGGCGGCCGTGCCGCTGCTGGAGCTGGCGCGAGCCAGGCCGTTGCCCTCGTGAGCGAGCTGCGCTTCGAGCACCTGGTCGCCGTACTCCGCCGCCCAGCGCCCGAATCCCTCGATCGGACCGAGAAAACTCACGCCTAGCTCGGTGAGCTGATACGCCCCGTCCGCGCGTTCGACGAGCCCGTCGCGTTCCAGCTTGCGCACTGCTTCGGTGAGCACCTTCGCACTGATCCCGCCGATGCGCGTGCGCAGTTCACCGTGCCGCAGCGGGCCGTTCTTCAACGTCCACAGCACGACCGGATGCCAGGTGTTCGCCACCAGGTCGAACGCGAGCCGGGTACGGCAGTCGGCGATGAACTCCATGGTTACCTTTCGGTTCCTGCCCTGGTCCATAACGTCGCTTCCGTACAACCACGCGACGACAGGAGACCTTCCCATGCGCATCGCCCTCTTCGGCACCGGCGGCATGGCTTCCGCCCTCGGCGGCCAATGGACCCGGCACGACCTGACCGTTTCCGGCCGCTCCCCCGAGGGTGCGGCCGCCTTGGCCGCCGAACTCGGCGCCGAGGTCCTGGACTGGGCCGACGCCGCCGCCCGAGCGGACGCCATCCTGCTCGCCGTCCCCTCCACCGCCCTCGAAGCCCTGCTCACCCCGCTCGACCTCACCGGCAAAGTCCTCCTCGACTGCACCAACACCCCCGGCGCGACCGGTGAACCGGTGGCCGCGCGGATCGCCGAATACGCTCCCGGCGCTTCGGTGGTGAAGGCGTTCAACCTCGCCCATGTGGACGTCTGGCGGATGACTCCGCCGCTATTCGAAGGCCGTCCGCTCGGGGTCCCGCTGTGCGGTGCTCCCGAGGCGGTCGCCGTGGCAACGGAGCTGGTCCAGGATCTGGGCTGCACTCCCCTGCCCGCGGGCGGCCTGGAGCGGGCCGCCCTGTTGGAAGCCGCCGCGGGGCTGGCGATCGGTCTGTGGTTCGACGGGTTGGACGCGCGTTCCATGCTCATGGCGAGCTGATCGGCCTGCCCCGGACCAGATTTCCCTTGCTGTCAAAGGTGTTCGAGGCCGTGCGGGAGCGCTGGCTCAGGGTTCCCGCCCGGACCGCCCGAATCCCGGCCAAGCGTCCTCAGAACTGATTCACGTCCACGATCCGCACCACCGCACTGCCCACCTCGTCCGAGGCGCGCAGATCGACCTCCGCGCTGATCCCCCAGTCATGATCTCCGGCGGGATCGTCGAAGATCTGCCGCACCCGCCACACATCCGGTTCCTGCTCGATCAGCAGCAAAGCCGGACCACGCGCGTCCGGCCCAATACCGAGCGAATCGTGTTCGTCGAAATAGTCCTCGATCGCGTCTTCCCAGGCGTCGGCGTCCCAGCCGGATGCGGCGTCCAGCGCGCCCAGCTCGTCGTACGCCCGGCGCGAGGCCAGCTCCACCCGGCGGAACAGTTCGTTGCGCACCAGCACGCGGAACGCCCGCTCGTTGCGCGTGACCGCGGGCGGCTCGGGCGGCGGCCGGTGCGACACCGGGCCTTCCTCGTCCGGATGCCGCAGCGCTTCCCATTCGTCCAGCAGGCTCGAGTCGACCTGGCGCACCAATTCGCCGAGCCATTCGATGAGATCCTGCAGCGATTCGGTTTTCGCCTCGTCCGGCACGGTGTGCCGCAACGCGTCGTAGGTGTCGGCGAGGTAGCGCAGCACCAACCCCTCGGAACGCGCGAGCTGATAGAAGCCCACGTATTCCACGAAGTTCATCGCGCGCTCGTACATGTCGCGCACCACCGATTTCGGCGACAGCTCGTAATCCGCCACCCACGGATGTCCGGCGCGATACGACTGGTAGGCCGCGTTGAGCAGCTCCTCCAACGGTTTCGGATACGTGACGGACTCGAGCAGCTCCATCCGCTCGTCGTACTCGATGCCGTCGGCCTTCATCGCCTGCACGGCCTCGCCGCGCGCCTTGAACTGCTGCTGCGACAGCACCGGCCGCGGGTTGTCCACTGTGGATTCCACAATGGACACCACGTCCAGGGCGTACGACGGCGACTCCATGTCCAGCAGTTCGATGGCAGCCAAGGCGAACGGCGAAAGCGGCTGGTTCAACGCGAAATCGAACTGCAGGTCCACCGTCAAGCGGACAATGCGGCCTTCGGCGTCCGGTTCGGGCAGTTTTTCCACGACCCCGGCGGCGAGCAGCGAACGATAGATCTCGATCGCCCGCAGGATCAGCTTCCGCTGCGTCGGACGGTCCGAATGGTTGTCCTCCAGCAGGTGCCGCATCGCGTCGAACGCGTTGCCCGGCCGCGAAATCACGTTCAGCAGCATCGAGTGGCTGACCTGGAAGCTGGACGTGAGCGGTTCCGGCTCGGCCGCGATCAGCCGGTCGAACGTGCTCTCGGTCCAGTTGACGAAACCCTCCGGCGCTTTCTTCCGGACGATCTTCTTTTTCTTCTTCGGGTCGTCGCCCGCCTTCTCCAGCGCCTTCGCGTTCTCCACCACGTGATCCGGCGCCTGCACGACGACGTACCCGTCGGTGTCGTACCCGGCGCGGCCCGCGCGTCCGGCGATCTGGTGGAACTCGCGCGCCTTCAAATGCCGCTGCCGCACGCCGTCGTACTTCGTCAGCGCCGAGAACACCACGGTCCGGATCGGCACGTTGATGCCGACGCCGAGAGTGTCCGTCCCGCAGATCACCTTCAGCAGCCCGGACTGCGCGAGCGTTTCGACCAGCCGCCGGTACTTCGGCAGCATGCCCGCGTGGTGCACGCCGATGCCGTGCCGCACGAGCCGCGAGAGCGTCTTGCCGAACCCGGCGGAGAACCGGAAGTCGCCGAGCAGGTCGGCGATCGCCTCCTTCTCCGCCTTGGTGGTGACGTTGATGCTCATCAGCGTCTGCGCCCGCTCGATGGCCGCGGCCTGCGAGAAATGCACGACATACACCGGCGCCTGACCGCCGTTGAGCAGCTCGGACATCGTCTCGTGCAGCGGCGTGAGCGCGTACCGGAAGGTCAGCGGCACCGGCCGCTGCGCCGAAGTGACCACCGCGGTCGGCCGTCCGGTCCGCCGGGTCAGGTCCTTTTCGAAGAACGAAACGTCGCCGAGCGTGGCCGACATGAGCACGAACTGCGCGTTCGGCAGCTCGATCAGCGGGACCTGCCACGCCCAGCCGCGGTCCGGTTCCGAATAGAAGTGGAACTCGTCCGCGACGACCTGGCCGACCGGGGCGCCGGCGCCGTCGCGCAACGCGATGTTCGCCAAGATTTCCGCCGTGCAGCAGATGATCGGGGCGTCGGCGTTGACGCTCGAATCACCGGTCATCATGCCGACCTGATCAGCCCCGAAGATCTCGATGAGCTGGAAGAACTTCTCCGAGACCAGCGCCTTGATCGGCGCGGTGTAAAAACTGCGTTTGCCGTGGGCGAGCGCGGTGAAGTGGGCGCCGACCGCGACGAGGCTTTTGCCGGAACCGGTCGGGGTCGACAGGATGACGTTGGCCCCGGAGACGACCTCGATCACCGCCTCCTCCTGCGCCGGATACAGCTCGATCCCCCGTTCGGCCGTCCACGTCGTGAAGGCTTCGAACAGGGCATCTGCGTCGGGATCCGCTGGCAGGAGGTCGGTGAGAGTCATCGCGGGGCCTATCGTGCCATCCCGGGCCCGGCCGCAGGTGCAGGGGAGATCGCGGGCACTTGCCCCAACCCGTAGGCTTCCGGTACCGCGCGTCGCCGGAGGGGCCACAGGCAGGCGGGCGCGCACACGGGCGGTACTCGCGGAGGATTCGGCAATGGCACAGGACATCATCCCGATCGAGCTCGGGCTGCCGCAGGGCGACGTGGTCACCCTCTGGGCCCCGCGGTGGCGGGAGGACGGCGAGGAGTGGGAAGCGTTCCTCGGCGACGAGGACGACCTGTACGCCTTCCCGGACGCCGCCCACCTGGCCGCCTTCGTGCGCACGGCCGAGCAGCACGACCTGCTCGACCACCCGGCGTGGGACGCGGTGCCGGCGCTGAACGTGCCCGAGCTGATCCCGGACGACGACCACTCCTACGACCTCGTCGGCGTGCCCGAGCTGGTCGCCGAGGAGCCGGACTCGTGGACGATCGGCGAGCTGGCCGAGATCGTCGGCATCGTCCGTTCGCTCGCCGACGTGTGCGAGCTGGACGAGGTGCACGAGGTGCTCGACGCGTACGAGGGCTTCTCGCTGCTGGAGCAGGGCCGGCTGCCGTTCACCGGGCGCGAGGGCGAAGCGCTGTGGAACGACCTGTCGAAGGCCGTCTCCGAGAAGTGGGACACGGTGCTCGACGCGATCGACAACCTGGTGACCGTGCCGGACGTCGACGCCGCGGTGCTGGAGCAGACCGCCGAGGAGCTGGCCGCCTTCCACGAGGAATCCGCCGAGGCGGAGGCCGGGGAAGAGGACGGCGGACCGGAGGACCTCGAAGCGGTCGACGCCGACGACGAGGACGCCGAGGACGAGCCGGTCGGCTTCTGGGGCGAGGTCGGCATCGACCCGATCAAGATCGTCACGTCCGGCGCGGAGTACTACACGCTGCGCTGCTACCTCGACGACAAGCCGGTGTTCCTCGGCAGCGAGGGCGAGATCGACGTGTTCGGCTCGCCGAAGGCGCTGCTCAAGGCGATCAAGGCGGGCGACGAGCTGGCCGACACCGACCTCGCCGGCGTGTCCACTTGGGACGAGGTGCGCGAGAAGGCGGCGGCCGACGAACTGGAGATCGAGGTCGACCCGGACAACACCTACGTGTTCCCCGGCCTCGACGAGGACATCGCCGAGGGCCCGGAGTCGATCGACCCGACCCAGCTGGAACTGGCCGTCGAGCTGATCACCGACGCCGCCGAATGGGCGGGCGACGACACCGTCGAAACCGCGCTGGCGGCCAACGAAAGCCTCGGCTGGCTCGTGTCGTTCGTGCTCCGGCCGGACCCGAGCCGGCTCGAGCCGAGCGCGCCGTTCGACACCGAGCAGAGCGCCTGGCGCAAGCTGGTGGAGGACTTCGAGAACCGCCTCACGGTGGTCTGAACCTGCTAGAGGGCGTCGAACACGCTCTCGGCCGGGTCCCCGGCGGAGAACATCTTCCAGGCGACGCCGGCGATCGCATCCGGATTCAGGGTGTGACCGCCAGCGTCGCCGTATTTTTCCCGCTGCGACACGACCATCCGGTGGATGTCGCCGCGTTCGACCAGTCCGCCGATGATGAGGCTGCCCGCGTACACGCCGGTCCCGGCCAGCCTCTCGTGCAGCGTCCGCGCGTAGTTCCGCAGCGCCGCTGACGACACCGCGAGCGCGCCGAGCGCGGGCATCGGCCGCACCGCGCTGAGCCCGCCGGCGAACAGGAATCCGCCGCGGCCGCGCTCCAGCATGCCCGGCAGCAGGGTGCCGACCACCTCGACCGCCGGATACACCCAGCTCATCGCCTTCTCGACGGCATCGACGGTCGCGTCGGTGATGTCCGTGGGCATGCTGTCCGGTTCGATCGCGGCCGGGCCGTAGTAGGCGACGTCGATGCGGCCGAACCGTTCGGCGATCTGGTCGAGCGTCGCTCCGATTCCATTCCGGACGTCGCCGACGAACGCTTCCGCGTTGTCGAGTTCGGCCAGGTAGGCGGGATGCCGCTCAGCGGAACGCGAAACGAGCGCGATTTGGTACCCCTCGTCGGCGAACCGGCGGGCCATCGACATCCCGAGGCCGGGTCCGATTCCGAGCACGACAGCGGTCGGTCGGGTGGTCATGGCGTGGTTCCTTCCCCAGAGATAAACCGAGGGTGCCCTCGACTTCGTTCGCCAAGCTACCACAAAAACTGAGGACACCCTCGACTTTGTACGATGGGACCCATGGCCACCGGATCGAAGCCGTTGCGCGCGGACGCCGCCCGCAACCGCGACAAGCTGCTGGCCGCCGCGACGCGCGCGTTCGGCGAGCACGGCCTCGACGCGCCGCTGGAGCAGATCGCCCGCAGCGCCGGGGTCAGCATCGGCACGCTGTACGCGCACTTCCCGACCCGCGAAGCCTTCGTCGACGCGATCCTGCCCGCACAGCTCGCCGCGTTGGACGAGCTGGCGACGCAGGCGCTGGCGGAACCGGACCCGTGGCAGGGCTTCACCGGATTCCTCGACGGGCTGTTCGCGTTGCAGGCCAAGGACCACGGCCTCAGCGACGCGCTTGCCCGGCGGTTGCCGCTGAGCCCCACCGTGCTGGAGGCGTGCCGCGCCGGTTTCGAGCACGCCGCGCGAATCATCGACCGGGCAAAGGAATCCGGTCAGCTGCGCGCCGATTTCGAACCCGCGGACCTCGCCCCGCTGGTCTCCGCGATGTCGGCCTTGATCCGCGAATCACCCGAAACCTGGCGACGGCACCTGGCGTTCTTTCTCGACGGCGTGCGCGCTTAGTCCTTTTCGGACTCCGCGCGAACCGGAACCAAACCGATTGCCAGCAGCGGGAAAATCGCCGCCACGCAGTACGCCAGCGCGTACCGGCTGTCCCCGATCACCAAGCCCAGCAACGGCGGCGTCGCCGACGCGGCGATGTTCTGCGCGGTGTTCTGCGTCCCCATCGCGCGGCCGGACCACGCGACCCCGGCGAGCTCGGCCGACGCCGTGAAGCCGAGGCCGTTGTCCGCCACCGTGATCACCGCCGCCAGCACCAGCGCGGCCAGCACCAGCCACAGCCAAGTCGCGTCGCCGAGCGCGACCAGCAGCATCACGACGACACTGGCGACCGCGAGCTGCCGCATCGGCCGCAACCGGCTGCCGACCCGGTCCGACCAGTATCCGGACGCCAGCCGTCCGAGCGCGCCGAGCACCTGAGCCACCGCGACGAACACCCCGGCCTGCGCGGCGGTCCACTGATGCTGCGACACCAGATACACCGGCGCGAACGCGGACACGGCGAACTGCGGCACCACCAACAGCGCGCTCGCGCCGTGCACTCGCCACAGCCACGGCTTGCGATACGGCGACGGCGGCCGCTCCCCCTTCGCCGCGCGCGGCGGCCGCGGCGGGTCGATGACGAACACCGCCACCAGCAGCGCCACGCCGACCGCGAGCGCGGCCGGAAGCAGCATCGCCGCCTGGAACCCCCACTGCGCGGCCAGCGGCGGCAGCCCGAGCGCGGCCACTCCGACGCCCAGCGGCTGCGCCGTCTGCCGGATGCCCATCGCGACGCCGCGCTCGGATTTCGCGAACCAGCCCATCACGACCCGGCCGCTCGCCGCGTTCACCGAAGCTGTGCACGCACCGGCTACCAGAAACACTCCAAAGAGAAGTCCAACCGGGTGGTGCCACAGGGCGGCGTACACGAGGAGTAACCCCGAAACACCCAGGCCCAGCGCCATGATCAGGCGCTCTCCGTAACGGTCCGCAGCCGCGCCCCAGGCGATGAGCGTCAGCAGCAGGCCGATGCTCGGGGCCGCGACGACCGTGCCCGCCTGCGCCAGCGTCAGGCGGTCGGCCTCGCGCATGGCGGGCACGAGAAACGGCAGCCCGTAAAGGAAAGAGCAGCTGGCGGTCTGCGCGGCGAGGCCGAGCGCGAGGATCAGCCACCGTCGTGAGCTGCCTTTTTGCCGCACCTGCTCCCCGGTCTCGACCTGCGCCATTCCGTTCACCGTCTCACTATTTGAGAAATATGTCTTACATAGTGAACGATAGTTGGCATGGCTAACGAACGCAACCGCCTTTCCGGGCGGCCGCGGGCGGGAGCCGGGAATCAGCCGAGCGCCGCGTACCCGGGTTTGACGACCTTCTCGATCAGCTCGAGCCGCTCGTCGAAATCGAGGAACGCGGATTTCATGGCGTTGATCGTGAACCAGCGGAAGTCGTCGAGGCCGGAGCCGAACGTCTCGGCCAGCGCGGCGAATTCACTGGTCATCGTGCAGCCGCTCATCAGCCGGTTGTCGGTGTTGACGGTGACGCGGAAGCGCAGCCGGGCGAGCAGTCCGATGGGGTGCTCGGCCAGCGACGGCACGGTTCCCGTCTGGACATTCGACGAGGGGCAGATTTCCAGCGGGATCCGCCGGTCCCGGACGTAGGAGGCCAACCGTCCAAGGTGGACATTTCCGTCGGCGTCGGTGGCGATGTCGTCGATGATCCGCACGCCGTGCCCGAGCCGTTCCGCACCGCAGTACTGGATTGCCTCGCCGATCGACGGAAGGCCGAACGCTTCGCCGGCATGAATAGTGAAGTGCGCATTGTTCCGGCGCAAATAGTCGAATGCGTCCAGATTGCGAGTGGGCGGGAATCCGTCTTCCGGTCCGGCGATGTCGAATCCGGCCACCCCGGCGTCGCGGTAGCGCACCGCCAGTTCGGCGATCTCGAGCGCGCGGGCGTGCTGGCGCATCCCGCACAACAGGGTCCGCACCCGGATCCGGCCGCCGCCCGCGGCTACCCTCCGCATCCCCTCGGCGAAACCCTCCTGGACAGCCTCAACCACTGCATCGAGTGACAGCCCGCGTTCCACGAACAGCTCCGGCGCGTACCGCAGCTCGGCGTAGGCCACGCCGTCCGCGGCCAGGTCCTCGACCGCTTCCGCGGCAACCCTGACCAGCGCTTCCTCGGTCTGCATCACGCCACACGTATGGGCGAACGTTTCGAGGTACGACACGAGGGAACCGGAGTCCGCCGCGGCGCGGAACCAGCGGCCCAGCTCGTCCGGATCCGTCGCGGGAAGGTCCCGGTAGCCGAGATCCTCGGCGAGTTCGGCGACCGTGGCGGGCCGCAAGCCGCCGTCGAGATGGTCGTGGAGCAGGACCTTGGGCGCGCGGCGCAGGATCTCCGCGCTCAGCGGGGTTACGTCCGACATGCTCCAACGGTAGCCTCGCTGTCATTCCCCTACCTGGCCGTAACCGAGAGCACCGGAACAACCCTCTGCTCAGCACTGTGCGCAAGGAATCGGCCATCCGGGTGGCACGGTCGTTATCCGCGTTCCCCGGGGGCCATACGCACAGCAATTTTCTTCATCGATAAGCTCGGGTCAGTCCCTTCCATTTTCCCCGCCGACGAAGGACACCGCAGTGACCACTGACAACCACATTGCCGCTCCGTCGTTCGACCGGATGCGCAACATGCTGGTGCGCGCGGCCGAGGTTCGTGAGAGCGAGCAGCAGCAGATCTTCGACGCGCTCGACGACATCTACGCCCGGCTCGCGCCGGTGGACTCCCTGGGCGCGGTGCGCAAGCGGCTGTCGGAACTGCCGGACCGGACCGAGGTCGGGGTGCTGGCGGAACGCCTCGACGAGGCGATGACGCGGCTGGAGTCGCAGGACAACGCGATCGCCGCGCTCACGCACGCGGTGGAGAGCATCGTCGACAAGCTGGCGAAGCCCTTCGCCCAGCTCGACGGACGCCTCGACGGCGTGGCGGCGCGGTTCGAGGGCGTCGCGGGCCGGATGGACGGGCTCGAGGACAAGCTGCAGAACATCCACCGCCGGCTCGACGAGCTGGGCGGGCACCTGGACAAGCAGGACGCGAAGCTGGAGTCGCTGCCGCAGGCCACGCAGGGCCCGATCCGCGACCGGATCGAGATGGCCGAGACGTCGCTGCGCGAGCGGATCGAGACGACGGACCAGGAACTGCGCTCGCGCGTCGACGAACTCGACCGCGCGACGAAGGAACGCATCGCCACCGCGACCGACGCGCTGAAGAGCGCGGTCTCCGACACCGGGGAGATGATCGACCCGGCCGCCCGGCTCGACGCGGTGGGCACGAAGCTCGAAACGATCACCCAGCGTCTCGACGACCTGTCCAGCCGCATCGACAAGGTCGAAGACGACGTCACCGGACGCATCGGCGACCTGGACGGCTCGGTCCGCAGCGGTTTGTCGAAGGTCGAAGGCACGCTGTCGAAGCAGCCGGACACCGACGCGGTGGACTCGCTGGTGCGCCGCAGCAACGACGAGTCGGTGCGCCGCATCGGCGGACAGCTGGACGAAGCGATGGCGACCTTCGCGGAGCTGATGCTCGGCGGCGGGCCGGCGGTGCAGCAGATCGCCCCGCCGCCGCCCGCCCCGCGCCAGCCGCGCCGCGCCAGCTCGCGCAACGGCCGGTCGCCCAAGGCCGCGGACGCGAAGGCCAAGGCCGGTGGCGACTCGGACGAGTCGACCGACTGAGAGCGTTGAACGATGAAGCCCCCGTCCGGGACCCGGATGGGGGCTTCGTCGTCTCACCGCCGCCAGCCGCACGGCGTCACCGACTCGCACTTCCCCACCGTGGCCAGAGAATGCGACACCCGCTACGACCTGAAGACCATGCGCCTCGGCCAAACCTGAGCCGAAGCCCGCCCCCGAGACCCGGACCGAAGCCCGCTCCTCCGAAACCCGGACCGAAGCCCACCCCCGCCCTCCTCTGGGGGGCTGCCCATGCCCATTCTACCGGCGCTACCCGACGAACCCGGCGAGGAGAGCGCGCCGAGGCCGATTGCTCCACAACCCGGGACAGGTGTGGACAACCAGGCGTGAGAAGCAAGAACGAAGCCCCCGCCCAAACTCTGGGCAGGGGCTTCGTCGCTTCGAACCGGGTCAGGGCCGAACTGTCTCCAGCACGATCCCCCGCGCAACGGGAGCCTCCGCGCCCACCGAGAACCCGCCCTCCAAAGCAGCGAGAGCAGCGGGCACCGCGTCCGGAGTGTCCGTGTGCAGTTCCAGCAACGGCTCCCCCGCCACCACCGCATCCCCCGGCTTCGCGTGGCACAAGATCCCCGCCGCGGCCTGCACCGGGTCTTCCTTCCGCGCCCGGCCGGCCCCGAGTCGCCAAGCCGCGACGCCGACCGCGTAGGCGTCCAGCGAAGTCAGCACCCCCGAAGCAGGCGCCTCGACCACATGCACATGAGCAGGACGCGGCAAGGCGGCCGCAGGATCCCCACCCTGGGCGGTGATCATCCGAGCCCACACTTCGTAAGCCTCGCCAGACGCGAGCACCTCGGCCGGATCCACCGAAATCCCTGCCAAAGCAAGCATTTCCCGCGCCAACGCCACCGTCAACGAGACCACGTCCGAAGGACCACCACCGCGGAGAACCTCAACCGCCTCGGCGACCTCGACCGCATTCCCGACCGCCCGTCCGAGCGGCGTGCTCATGTCGGTGATCAACGCCGTGCAAGCCACGCCGTGCGCAGTGCCGATGTCCACGAGCGTCCGCGCCAGCAGCTGCGCCTCCGGCACGGTCTTCATGAACGCCCCGGAGCCAGCCTTCACATCCAGCACGAGGCCCGAAGCACCTTCGGCGATCTTCTTGCTCATGATCGAGCTGGCGATCAACGGCACCGACTCGACCGTCGACGTGACGTCCCGCAGCGCGTACAGCTTCTTGTCCGCCGGAGCCAGCCCCTCAGTCGCCGCGCAGACCACCGCGCCGACCGAGTTGAGCTGCGCTGCGATTTCGTCCAGAGACAGGGCCGCACGCCACCCGGGGATCGACTCGAGTTTGTCCAGCGTCCCACCGGTGTGGCCGAGTCCGCGACCGGACAGCTGCGGCACCGCGGCACCGCACGCGGCGACGAGCGGAGCCAGCGGCAAGGTGATCTTGTCGCCGACCCCGCCGGTCGAGTGCTTGTCCACGGTCGGGCGCGCGACGTCCAGCGACAGCCGCGAGCCCGAGTCGATCATCGCGCCCGTCCAGCGCGCGATCTCGCCCTCGTCCATGCCACGCAGGAAAATCGCCATGGCCAGCGCGGCCATCTGTTCTTCGGCGACCACTCCGTGGGTGTAGGCGTCGACGACCCAGTCGATCTGTTCGTCACTCAGCCGTCCGCCGTCGCGTTTGGTCCGAATGACGTCTACCGCAGTGAAAGTCACGGCAGATCCTCCGGCCCGAACGCGTCCGGAAGCACCTCCGACATCGGCAGCACCCCGCGCGGAGTGTCGACCAGGCAAGAAGAACCGCCGAGTTCGAACAGAATCTGGCGGCACCGTCCACATGGCATCAACAGCTCACCCGCGCCACTACGGCAAGCCACCGCGACCAAACGGCCACCGCCGGACAGTCGCAATTGTCCGGCCATTGTGCACTCAGCGCACAAACCCAAGCCGTACGAAGCGTTTTCGACGTTGCACCCGGTCACCTGCCGGCCATCGTCCACAATAGCCGCGACGCCGACGTGCAGTCCCGAGTAAGGCGCGTAAGCGTGCGAAGCAGCCGAAACCGCGGCCGCGCGCAAAGCTTCCCAGTCCACTTCGGACATCAGTCGCCCTCCCCTCGACGGTACTGCGCACCGTCCGCCTTGGGCGGCCGAAGTCGTTGCGACGCAACGGCTAGCACGATCAGCGTCACGAAATGCGCGGTGTACGGGATCAAGTCGCTCGGCAGCGTGTCGTTGGTCCAGTAGATCGCGTACAGAATCCCCGCGCCGACGACGCCCAGCGCGGCCGCGAGCCAGCGCTTCCGGATCAGCTGCACGATCACGATGATCGCCAGCAGGATCACCGCGCCGTACAGCAGCGCCAGCACCGCGTCGCCGCCGCCGGCGAGCTGCAGACCGTCGGAGTACCCGAACAGCGCGGCGCCGCCGAGCAGCCCGCCCGGCCGCCAGTTGCCGAAGATCATCGCGGCCAGACCGATGTACCCTCGGCCGTTGGTCTGGTTCTCCAGGTAGTCCGCGCCGCCCTTGAGCAGCACCAGCGACGCGCCGCCCATGCCGGCGAAACCGCCGGAGATCAGCACGCCGACGTACTTGTACCGGTACACGTTCACGCCGAGCGACTCCGCCGCGACCGGGTTCTCGCCGCACGAACGCAGCCGCAGGCCGAACCGCGTGCGCCAGAGAATCCAGTAGCTGACCGGGATCAGCACGATCGCGATCATGGTCAGCGGCGCGACCCCGGTCACCAGCCCGCGCAGAATGCCCGCGACGTCAGACAATCCGACACGCTGCTGGTTTTCCAGCGAGCCCAGCCAGTCCGACAATCCGGCCGCCGAATAGGTGTCGAACTTCGGCACCGGCGGCGACTGGCGAGGGTTTCCCGACAGCGGCTCGAAAATCAGGTTCGCCAGATACTTCGCGACGCCGAGCCCGAGCAGGTTGATCGCGACGCCGGAGACGATGTGGTTGACGTTGAACGTCACCGTCGCCACCGCGTGCAGCAGCCCGCCGAGCGCGCCGAAACCGATCGCGGCCAGCAGGCCGACCCACGCGCCGCCGTAATACGCACCCCAGGCCGCGCCCCAGGTGCCGAGGATCATCATGCCTTCGAGGCCGATGTTGATCACGCCCACGCGCTCGGCCCACAGCCCGCCCAGCGCGCACAGCAGGATCGGCAGCGCCAGCCGCAGCGCGGTCGACGCGGTGTTGCTGGACGTCAGCGCCGAAACACCGGTCGCGTACGACGCGGTCGACATGACCGCGATCGCGACCACGGCCCAGATCACGCCGCGCAGCCAGCCGGGGACCCGCGGCCGCTTGCGCTTGACCGGCATCGGCGTCCCGGACTCCGGCCCCGGCCGGGAGAACTCCGTCGTGGTGGTCACACCGCACCGCCTTCCGCGACCGAGGCGCCCTTGCGGCCGTTGCCGGCGAGCGCCCTGCCCACCCTGCGCTGTTCCGCGGCGAGGTCGGCCCGGCGCACGATCTCGTACGCCACGACGACCGAGAGCACGATGATGCCCTGCATGATCGTCGCGATCTCCTTGGACACGTTGATCTGCTCCAGCGACACCGCGGAGGTGTCCAGGAACGCCCACAGCAGCGCGCCGAACGCGATGCCGCCGGGGTGGTTGCGGCCGAGCAGCGCGACCGCGATGCCGGTGAAGCCGTACATCTGGGTCGCGGTGATGCCGTAGCTGTAGTCGCGGCCGAGCAGTTCCGGCATGGCGACCAGACCGGCCACCGCACCGGAGAGCAGCATCGCGATGAGCGTCATCTTCTTCGCGCTCACACCGCCGGCCGCGGCGGCCGTCGCGGACTCGCCGCTCGCCTTCAGCTCGAAGCCGAACCGGGTGCGGTTCAGCATGAACCAGTACGCGCCGCCGATCACGATCGCGATGAACACGAACCCGAACAGCGTGCCCGACCCGACCGGGATGCCCGGGATCCGGCCGGACGGCGCGATCACCCTGGTCCCGATGTTGTTGCCGGTCTGCACGCCGAACTGGTCGGCGTTGATGAGGAACGCGATGATGCCGGCGACGATCGAGTTCAGCATGATCGTCGAGATGACCTCGCTGACGCCGCGGGTCACCTTCAGCACGGCCGGGATCGTCGCGTACAGCGCGCCGGAAACGATGGCCACCAGCAGGATCACGATGGTGTGGATGACCGGCGGCAGCTGCAGCGCCCCGCCGATGATCGCGGCGACCACCGCGGCGAACCGGTACTGACCCTCGACGCCGATGTTGAACAGGTTCATCTGGAACCCGATCGCCACGGCGAGACCGGACAGGTAGTACACCGTCGCGAGGTTCACCGTGTCGACCGCGGTCGAGCCCTTGAACAGCTGGCCGATCATCGTCCCGTACGCCTGCAACGGGTCGGCGCCGGAGATGACGAGCGCGATCGCGGACAGGAGCACCGCGAACGCGATCGCGAGCAGAGGCGGCAGCAGCCGCGTGTGCCACGAACTCATGAGTCTTCACCTTCTTCGGCGCCGGTCATGGCGGAACCGAGTTCCTGCGGGGTGACGGTGGCCGGGTTCGCCTCGCTCACGAGCCGACCGCGCAGCATCACGCGAATGGTGTCGGACAACCCGATCAGCTCGTCGAGGTCCGCGGAGATCAGCAGCACGGCGAGACCGTCGGCACGCGCCTGGCGGATCTGTTCCCAGATCAGCGCCTGGGCGCCGACGTCGACGCCGCGCGTCGGGTGCGAAGCGATCAGCAGCACCGGATTGCCGGACAGCTCGCGGCCGACGATCAGCTTCTGCTGGTTCCCGCCGGACAGCGCGGCGGCCGGAACGTCGATGCCGGGCGTGCGGACGTCGTACTCGCGCACGATCCGCTCGGTGTCCTCGCGCGCGCCCGCGATGTTGAGCAGTTGCCCGCCGGACACCGGTTCCCGCGTCTGGTACCCGAGAATCCGGTTGACCCACAACGGTTGCGTGAGCAGGAGGCTGTGCCGCGTGCGGTCCTCGGCGATGTAGCCGATGCCCGCCTCGCGCCGGGCGAGCGTGCCCAGCTTGACCAGGTCGCGCGTCTCGCCGTCCGGCGGCGTCAGCTCGATGTGGCCGCCGCTCGCCTTGCGCATCCCCATGATCGTTTCGACCAGTTCGGTCTGGCCGTTGCCCTCGACGCCCGCGATGCCGAGCACCTCGCCCGCGTGCACGGTGAAGGAGATGTGGTCCAGCACGTTGCGCTCGGAGCCCTCGGCGGACAGCCGCAGTTCGCGTACCTGCAGGACCTCGCGGTCGGTCACCGTCGACTCGCGCGTCTCCGGGCTCGGCAGCTCCGAACCGACCATCATCTCGGCCAGTTCGCGGCTGGTGATCTTCTTCGGGTCCGCGGTGCCGACCGTGGTGCCGCGCCGGATCACGGTGACCGTGTCGGCGATCGCGCGCACCTCGTCCAGCTTGTGCGAGATGAAGAGGAACGTGTACCCGTCGGCCTGCATCTCGCGGACGGTCGCGAAGAGCGCGTCCACTTCCTGCGGCACGAGCACGGCGGTCGGCTCGTCCAGAATGATGATTTTCGCGCCGCGGTAAAGGACTTTGACGATCTCGACGCGCTGGCGGTCGGCGACGCCGAGTTCCTCCAGCAGCGCGTCCGGCTTCGCGTGCAGCCCGGTCCGCTTCGCCAGTTCCTGCAGCCGCGTCCGCGCCGCGCGGCCGATGCCGTGCAGCGATTCCGCGCCGAGGAACACGTTTTCCGCGACGGTCAGGTTGTCGGCGAGCATGAAGTGCTGGTGCACCATGCCGATCCCGGCGCGGATGGCGTCCTGCGGGTTGCGCAGTCTCACCTCGGCGCCGTTGATCGCGATGCTGCCCTCGTCGGGCTGCTGCATCCCGTACAGGATCTTCATCAGGGTCGACTTGCCCGCGCCGTTCTCGCCGCACAGCGCGTGCACCTCGCCCGCCGCGACGGTGAGGTTGACGTCGGAGTTCGCGACGACACCGGGGAACCGCTTGGTGATCCCGGTCAGCTGGACGGCCGGCACGCCCCGGTCGGGGACGGCTTCGGCCTCGATCTCGGTCATCGGAGGGGACATCCCGTTCTGTCGGAAACGCGTGAGGGCTCGGAAGGAAGATCCTTCCGAGCCCTGCCGCGTCGTGAGCGTTACTTGGCCGGCTTGTCCGAGACCTTGATGGCGCCGGAGACGATCTGGGCCTTGTACCCGTCCAGCACGTCCTTGATGTCGTCGACCTTGCCGCCCGAAGTGGAGTAGCCGACACCGTCGGACTTCAGGTCGAAACGCTTCGGCACCGTGCTCAGGTCGCCCTTCGCGACGGCCTGCAGGTACTCGAAGACCGCGACGTCGACGCGCTTGATCATCGAGGTGATGATGATGTCCTTGTCGGCGGCGACAGTCTTCTGGTTGTACTGGTCGGAGTCGACGCCGATGGCCAGCGCGTTGTTCTGCTTGGCCGCGTCGAACACGCCCTTGCCGGAGGCGCCGGCGGCGTGGTAGACGACGTCCGCGCCGCGCGAGATCTCCGCGGCCGCCTTCGCGTTGCCCTTCGGCGGGTCCTGGAAGCCGGAGAAGTCGCCGGCCGGCGTCAGGTACTCGTCCTCGATCTTGATCTTGCTCGAAACGGCCTTCGCGCCCTGCAGGAAGCCCGCCTCGAACTTCTGGATCAGCGGGGTGTTCACGCCGCCGACGAAGCCGACGTGGCACTTCTTGCTCTTGTACGCGGCGGCGACGCCGGCCAGGAACGAGCCCTGCTCCTCGGCGAACACCAGCGGCGTGACGTTCGGCAGGGTGATCGAGTCGTCGTCGACGATCGCGAACTTGGTGTTCGGGTACTTGGCGGCGACGGCCTTGACCGACTGCGCGTAGGCGAATCCGACCGCGACGATCGGGTTCAGGCCCTGCTGCGCCATCTGCTCGAGCCGCTGCTGCTTGGCGGCTTCGCTTTCGCTCGCGCTCGCGGTGCTCTCGTTGACGGTCGGGACGCCCAATTCGGACTTCGCCCGGTCGGTGCCCGCGGCGGCCGCGTCGTTGAAGGAAGCGTCACCGCGACCGCCGACGTCGAAGGCCAGGCCGACCTTGAGCTTGCTGCCGTCGACCTTGCCCGAGGCGGCGCTGCTGCTCGTGGCGGCGGCAGGCGCGGCGGGCGGCTTCGGGGCGGTGATGCAGTTCGAGCCCGCATTGCCGTCCGAACCGGACGCGTTGTTGTTGCTTCCCCCGGTGTCCTTCGCGCACCCGGCCAGTGCAAGCACCCCAGCCATGGTCGCGGCGGCCAGCGCGGTTCCACGCATGCGACGCAACGTGTGTCTCCCTCCCCGCTGATCCAGCGGACGATCCAGGAACGGCCCGGTCACGGTCGCCGGGCTCAACTGGCAGACCGTACCCAACCGCCGGGTAACCGCCATAGGAAAGGCACGCTACGTAACACAAACGTTTACTCGGAGGTCTGATCCGCGACCATTCCGGCGCCGACCGTGATCAACACCCTCCGCCCCGCCCGCCGCCGTCACGCACCGTGGCGCCCTTTTCGTCCGAGGAAGGTCCGTGAAGGACTCCTCGAGGGAATCTGATTCCCGGAAGGAGTCCTTCACGGCCAGCTCAGACGTGCGCCAGACCACACGACCGAGTGGTCTGGCGTGGTCACCGGTGTCTGGTCTGTCACAGAGAGGAACCCGGAGGTGAGCCGGGCGTATGGGTCGGGTCTAGCATCCATGCATCCACGCTCGATGGCCCCTGATCTCGGCACCGTCGCCGGAGTTGTCCCCAGTGGACCGACCCCGGCCGCGGGTGCGGACCTCACCGGTCACCCGGGCACGACAGTCATGACGTTGGAGGCCGTTCACCGATGTCCACCACGGCGAGCACTGCCACCGAAAGCGGGGCAGGAGCTAGCGATCGGGCGGGTGCCTCACGCCGGCAGGGAACCTTCTACCGGGGCGACCCCGGCATGTGGTCCTGGGTGCTTCACCGCATCACCGGCGTGCTGACCTTTTTCTTCCTGTTCGTGCACGTGCTCGACACCGCGCTCGTGCGCGTGTCGCCGAACACCTACGACCAGGTCATCGAGACGTACAAGACGCCGATCGTGAACCTGCTCGAGGTCGGTCTTGTCGGCGCGGTGCTGTACCACGCGCTCAACGGGCTGCGCGTCCTGCTGGTCGACTTCTGGGCCAAGGGCCCGAAGTACCAGAAGACGATGCTCTGGGTCATCGGCGTCGTGTGGGTGGTCGTGATGGTTCCGGGTGCGTTCTTCATGCTGAAGCGCACCGTCGAGACGCTTTTCGGGGGTGCCTGATCCCATGGCCGACGCTCTGATCCTCGACAAGCCGCGCTCGCCGCGGCGCCCGTCCGCCCGGCGCAGCAACTTCGAGCTCTACAGCTGGCTGTTCATGCGCATCTCCGGGCTCGCGCTGATCATCCTGGTGCTGGGCCACCTGTTCATCATGAACATCCTCGACGGCGGCGTGCACCGCATCAACTGGGGCTTCGTCGCCGGCCGCTGGGCCTCGCCGTTCTGGCAGTTCTGGGACCTGGCGATGCTGTGGCTCGCCGAGATCCACGGCGGCAACGGGCTGCGCACGATCATCGACGACTACGCGCGCAAGGACTCCACCCGGTTCTGGCTGAAGATCCTGCTCTACGTCTCGATGGCGCTCATCCTGGCCGTCGGCACGATGGTGATCTTCACGTTCGACCCCGAGATGCCCGCCTCCTAAGGGCGCACCCACCACTAGCTAGCGGAGTCTTTCCCTATGCAGTTCCACAAGTACGACGTGGTGATCGTCGGCGCGGGCGGCGCCGGCATGCGCGCGGCCATCGAGTCCGGTCAGCGCGCCCGCACCGCGGTCCTCACCAAGCTCTACCCGACCCGGTCCCACACCGGCGCGGCACAGGGCGGCATGTGCGCCGCGCTGGCGAACGTCGAAGAGGACAACTGGGAATGGCACACCTTCGACACCGTCAAGGGCGGTGACTACCTGGTCGACCAGGACGCCGCGGAGATCATGGCCAAGGAGGCCATCGACGCCGTCCTCGACCTGGAGAAGATGGGCCTCCCGTTCAACCGGACGCCCGAGGGCAAGATCGACCAGCGCCGGTTCGGCGGCCACACCCGCGACCACGGCAAGGCCGCGGTGCGCCGCGCCTGCTACGCCGCGGACCGCACCGGCCACATGATTCTCCAGACGCTGTACCAGAACTGCGTCAAGCACGGCACGGAGTTCTTCAACGAGTTCTACGTGCTCGACCTGATCCTGTCCGAGGGCGAGGACGGCACCCCGATCGCCTCCGGCGTGGTCGCCTACGAGCTGGCCACCGGCGAGCTGCACGTGTTCCAGGCGAAGTCGATCGTGTTCGCCACCGGCGGCGCGGGCAAGATCTTCAAGACCACCTCGAACGCGCACACCCTGACCGGCGACGGCCTCGGCATCATCTTCCGCAAGGGCCTTCCGCTGGAGGACATGGAGTTCTTCCAGTTCCACCCGACCGGCCTGGCCGGCCTCGGCATCCTGATCTCCGAGGCGGTGCGCGGCGAGGGCGGCATCCTCCGCAACGCCGACGGCGAGCGGTTCATGGAGCGCTACGCCCCCACCATCAAGGACCTCGCGCCGCGCGACATCGTCGCCCGGTCGATGGTCCAGGAGGTGCTGCAGGGCCGCGGCTGCGGGCCGAACAAGGACTACGTCGTCCTCGACGTGACCCACCTCCCGGTCGAGGTCCTCGAGACCAAGCTGCCGGACATCACCGAGTTCTCCCGCACCTACCTGGGCGTCGACCCGGTCAAGGAGCCGGTGCCGGTGTTCCCGACGTGCCACTACGTCATGGGCGGCATCCCGACGAACGTCCACGGCGAGGCGCTGCGCGACAACGAGCACGTCATCCCGGGCCTGTACGCCGCGGGCGAGGTCGCCTGCGTGTCGGTGCACGGGTCGAACCGGCTGGGCACGAACTCGCTGCTGGACATCAACGTGTTCGGCCGCCGCGCGGGCATCGCCGCCGCGGAGTACGCGCTGTCGCACGACCACGTCGAGCTGCCGGAGAACCCGACCGCACTGGTCGAGGACCAGCTGAAGCTGCTGCTGTCGGAGCACGGCGACGAGCGCGTCGCCGACATCCGCAAGGAAATGCAGCAGACAATGGACTCGCACGCTTCGGTGTACCGCACCGAGGACACGCTGAAGCAGGCGCTGACCGACATCCAGGCGCTCAAGGAGCGCTACCAGCGGATCACCGTGGCGGACAAGGGCAAGCGGTACAACACCGACCTGCTCGAGGCCGTCGAGCTCGGCTTCCTGCTGGAGCTGGCCGAGGTACTGGTCGTCGGCGCGATCGCGCGCAAGGAGTCCCGCGGCGGCCACGCCCGCGAGGACTACCCGAACCGCGACGACACGAACTTCATGCGGCACACCATGGCCTACAAGCAGGGCGAGGGGCTGTCGGCCGACATCCGGCTCGACTACAAGCCGGTCACCTTCACCCGCTACGAACCGATGGAGCGGAAGTACTGATGACGACGGCCACCCCAGAGGCGCCCTCCTCCAAGGCGTCCGACGAGCACACGCCGATCCAGGTCACGCTGAAGATCCTGCGGTTCAACCCCGAGGTCGACTCCGAACCGCACTGGGAGTCCTACGACGTCCCGGCGCAGCCGACCGACCGCGTGCTGAACCTGCTGTTCTACGTCAAGGACTACATCGACGGCACGTTCTCCTTCCGCCGCTCGTGCGCGCACGGCGTGTGCGGTTCGGACGCGATGCAGATCAACGGGATCAACCGGCTGGCCTGCAAGGTGCTGCTGAAGGACCTGCTGGAGAAGAACGGCAAGAAAACCGAGATCACCATCGCCCCGATCAAGGGCCTGACGACGTTGAAGGACCTCTACGTCGACATGGACCCGTTCTTCGAGGCGTACCGGGCGATCAAGCCGTACCTGATCACCTACGGCAACGAGCCGACCCGCGAGCGGATCCAGTCCCAGGCCGACCGCAACCGGTTCGACGACACCACCAAGTGCATCCTGTGCGCCTGCTGCACGTCGTCCTGCCCGGTCTACTGGAACGACGGCTCGTACTTCGGCCCGGCGGCGATCGTGAACGCCCACCGCTTCATCTTCGACTCCCGCGACGAGGGCGCCGAGGAGCGGCTGGACATCCTGAACGACGGCGAAGGCGTGTGGCGCTGCCGCACGACGTTCAACTGCACCGACGCCTGCCCGCGCGGCATCCAGGTGACGAAGGCGATCCAGGAAGTAAAACGCGCCCTCCTCTTCAAGCGCGTCTGATTCTTCTGGCGGTCCGTGAAGGGCTCCTTGAGGGAATTAGATTCCCTCAAGGAGCCCTTCACGTCTTTTAGCCCAGGTATCCACAAGTCTTGGGGTTGTTCACAGGTCGGCGCTGGACAGCCTTCCAACGCTGGCAACTGCGGCAGCATTGGTGAGATGCAGAGACAAGGCCGCTGGGCGAAGGGACCCGACGTACTCTCCCGGCACAGCACTAACCAAGTGATCCGAGCGATGACGCTGGAATCACTGGACATGAACAGCAAGGTCATCTATCGAAGATGCTTGCCTGGAGGCCCGTGGCGACGGCTGTTGCCCGGGATCATCCTCCTGCACAACAACGATCCGACACCGGACCAACTCGTGCACGCCGCCCTGCTTTACGCAGGTACTGCCGCGGTCGTCACGGGCGAAGAAGCATGCCGCCGATACGGGCTGCGCCTAGCCGTTTCCGCCGCGAGCGAGCAGCGGATTCACGTGCTGATCCCTCATCATCTCAAGAGGACCAGCTCCGACTTTGTCATCATCGAACGCACAAAACGTCTGCCTCGACCTTGGTTGCGCGCGGGTGTACCGCTTGCTCCGCTGGTCAGGGCGACAACGGATTTCGTTCGCCGAAATCGGACAGCCAACATCATCGGGCAAGCGCTGATCGAAGCAGTCCAACGAGGAGGATGCACCCCGCAGGCGCTCGCGGAAGAACTGGACCGCGGTACCAAACGCGGCACAGCACTTCCTCGCCGACTCCTCGCCGAATGGGCAAACGCCAGGTCTGTCGCCGAAGCCGAAGCGCAGAAACTGACTAGGACCCTCCCACACCCGCCGACTCACCAGAATGAAGCGCTGTACGACAGTGCCGGCAGCTATG
Source organism: Amycolatopsis sp. AA4 (assembly GCF_002796545.1). Taxonomy (GTDB): domain Bacteria; phylum Actinomycetota; class Actinomycetes; order Mycobacteriales; family Pseudonocardiaceae; genus Amycolatopsis. The sequence goes on along the minus strand of NZ_CP024894.1, from coordinate 554,755 downwards.
CCGGCCGTCCGGACTTCTGGTGGGATGACGTGGGACTGGCCTGGGAAATCGATTCTCTGGATTTCCACTTCCGTTCAGCCGACTACGCGCAAACGTTGCGACGGAATACTCGCTACGCCTCGCTCGGGGTCGCAGTCGTCCAAACACTGCCGTCCAGGCTTCGCACCGAGCCGAATGCCGTCCTGGATGAACTGCGCGCCGCCTACGCTGCCGCACGTACTCGCCCTCGCCCACCAGTCTCCCTAGGCAAACCACCTGCGATGCCCGCCTAGCTTTGAAGTCCGTGAAGGGCTCCTTGAGGGAATTAGATTCCCTCAAGGAGCCCTTCACGGACGTAGGGCTGGGTCAGTGAACCGCGTCCAGAGCGTTGACTAGGCCACGCCCGTAGTACGAGTTGTTCTGCTTCGGCCCTTCACACGCCGACGCATCGCAAGCCACCGGATCCGCTTCCGCGGTAAGCAAAGCCGTCAAAGCCCGCGGCGGTGCGTTCCGATGCGTAGAAGCCAGCAAGGCCGCGACCCCGGCCGCGTGCGGCGAAGCCATCGAAGTACCGCACTTAGTGCCGTAAGCGCCGTTGAAAATCGTCGACAGCGGGCATCCCGCGCCTTGTCCGGCAGGCGGCTTCTGCCCCGAATCCCCACCCGGCGCGGTGACCGTGACTGAGCCGTAGTTGGAGTAGTAAGCCTTCGTACCCGCGTAACCAACCGCGGACACCGTCACGACCCCGTCGATCGCCTTCGGCAGGATGCCGCACGAAGAGTCGATCTTGTGTGGACGGTTCGGATCCACGGTCTGCGTACGAACGTCGAAGCCCGAGTTGCCCGCCGCAGCGATGTTGAGAGTTCCGCGCTGCGTCGAGTAAGTCACGGCCCGCCGTACGGCCTCGTACGCGGCAGCGTCGCCCGCTTCGTTGCGGCAGTAGAACATACCGGGGTCGATGTAGTAGCTGTTGTTCGTCACCTGGAAACCGTGCTGTGCGGCCCAGACAAAGCCACAGACCGCCGCCTCCGGGAAGATGTAACCGTCGTCGTTCACGACCTTCACCGAAGCCAACCGCACGCCCGGCGCGATGCCGGTGAAGCCGCGCGCCGGATCCTTGCCCGCGATGGTGCCGGCGACGTGCGTGCCGTGGTCGGAGTTCGTCGGGGTCCACGCGGAGGCGTCCGGCGCGCCGGTGACGCAGCCGGTGGAAGACTGCGCGTCCACCGCGTGCGCGAGCGCGGGGTGTTTGGCGTCGATGCCGGAATCCAGCACGCCGACGGTGACCGACCGCGAGCCAGGGTTGATCTTGTTCGCTTCCGGAGCGTGGATGGCGCGCATGTCCCACTGCTGAGTCGACAAATCGTCACCGACGGCGACGCTCTCCGTCTGCTCCAGCATGCCGATCGCCGAGCGCAGTCCGGCGCGGGCGGCGGCCTTCGCGGCGACGTCCTTGCCGCCCGAGTACGCCCGCTTCACGCCGAGCCGGTCGGCGAAGTCCGCGTTGCGCGAACTGGCGACCGCGACTCCGATCTCCGGGTAGTACGCGATCCGCTTGCCGCACTTGGCGGTCAGCTCCGCGTCGACCGAACGCTGGTTCTCGCCCGGTTGGTACAGCACGACGTAGCTGTACTGCTTGCTGGTGGTGTCACACGACGGCGCGGGCGCGGCGGACGCCGGCACGGCCACCGCACCGGCAGCGACCCCGGCTGCCGCGAGCGGGACGAGCAAACGACGTAAACGGGACATTTAGCCTCCATGGTCGGTCGCCCGAAACTAAGCCAGCCCGGACGCGCCGCGCCACCGACCAAAGGACTCATCCCCGCATCAGGTGTTCGCGCGGTCCCGGGAAGCCCCCGACGTCGCCCGGATGCCGCGCCAGCCGAGCACCCCGATGGCGGTACCGAGCACGAACGAGACCACCGTCAGGATCGCGTGCACGATGAAGTACCCCGTCGGGGAACCGTCGGCCGCCCACGACTGGTTGCTGGCCCACAGATTCTTCGCGAACGTGATCCAGATGATCCAGGACCAGATGCCGAAAGCGAACAAGGCCATCGCTGTACCTCGTGAAATGCGCATGTCTCGAGTATGCCGCCGGGCCATCGGCGCTAGATTGCGTGGGTGCACCCCGCTTTCGCCCGGTCGCTGCGAGCATTCGCCGCGACACTCGCCGCAGCCCTCGTAGCCCTTGCCGCGCCCGTCGCCCTCGCCGCGCCGGCGCTGGCGGAGCAATGCACCGACCACGCCGCGCCGCCGCCCCCGGTGGACACCTCGGAGAAGCCGAAGCCGGGCCAGTTCGTCCCGCCGCCGCTTCCGGTGCCCGCGCAGCCGGTCGGCGGCGACCGGCTGGGCGCCTGCGGCCCGATCCTCCCGCCCGGCGCGCCCCCGTTGCCCGCGGGCGACACCTCGGCGTCGTGGGTGCTGCAGGATCTCGACACCGGCGCGGTCGTCGCGGCGAAGGACCCGCACGCGCGGGAGCGGCCGGCGTCGCTGATCAAGACGCTGCTGGCGCTGGTGGTGGTCACCGAGCTGAAGCCGGAGCAGGTGATCGTCCCGACGAAGGAGGACGCCGAGCAGGAGTGCACCTGCGTCGGCATCACCGCGGGCGGGCACTACACGGTGGACCAGCTGCTGCACGGCCTGCTGATGCACTCGGGCAACGACGTGGCGCACGCCTTCGCGACCGCGCTGGGCGGCGTCGACGCGGCGGTCGTCAAGATGAACGCGCTCGCCGCCCGCATCGGCGCGACGGACACCCGCGCGGCGACCCCCTCCGGCCTCGACGGACCGGGCATGTCCACCTCGGCGTACGACCTGAGCCTGGTCTTCCACTACGCGATGAAGCAGCCGGAGTTCGCCAAGGTGGTGGCGACGAAGAATTTCACGATCCCGGCCGTCGACGGGAAGCCGCCGATCCCGGTGTTCAACGACAACAAGCTGCTCGGCGTGTATCCCGGTTTCCTCGGCGGGAAAACGGGCTTCACGGACGACGCGCGGCACACGTACGTCGGCGGCGCGGAACGCGACGGCCACCGCCTCGCGATCGTGATGATGCGGGCCGAACAGCGCCCGACGAAGGTGGTCGACCAGGCGGCGAAACTGCTCGACTACGGCTTCGCGCTGGAGAAGAGCGGCGCGCAGCCGGTCGGTCAGATCGCGTATCAGCCGCTGTCCGCCGACGCCGCCCCGATGTCCGACAAGGGCGTCACTCCCGCGGGAGCGACGACCGCGGCGGCGGAAAAGCCGGACCCGTTCGGAACGACCGGCTGGATCCTGACGGTCGTGGTGCTGCTCGTCATCGTGGCCGGATTCGTCCTCAGCCATCAGCGGAAGCGCAACGTCCGCGCGTAGCTCCCCACGAAAAAGGGCCTCCTCGATCCGCTCGAGGAGGCCCTTTTTTCGGGTGGTCAGCCCTTTCGCCTGCCTAGCCAGGCCAGCAACGCGCCAGCGCTGAACGCGCCCGCCACCGAGCCGATCCCGAGCCCGTGCTGCACCGTCACCCGCGGCTCCAGCACCACCGGAGCGGGCGGCTGCACGACGCGGCGCTGGTTCTCCCGCGCGGTCGCCGTCCAGGCCGTCACCAGCAGCAGGAACCGCGACACCAGGTTCGCGAACACCAGCAACCCGATCACCGGCCCGAAGATCGCCGCCGACGGCGACTTCGTGACGCTCGCCAGGTAAACCGTCGCGACCTGCTGCAAGACCACGAATCCGACCGCGGCGATGAGCGCGCCCTTGACCGCGCTCCGCAGCGCGACGTGCTCCCGCGGCAGCCGGGCGATCACCCACAGGAAGACCAGCGCGTTGGCGATCAGGCTGAGCACGATCGTCGCGACGTGCAGCAGGAACTTCGCCCAGCCCTGGCCTTCCAGCCCGACGAGCTTCAGCAGCAGTTCGCCGAGCCCGCTGCCCGCCGCGGTGATCGCGAACGACACGACCAGCGCCAGCCCGAGCCCGAGCAGCGACAGCAGGTCCTTGATCGTCCTGCTGACGAACGGTTCGGTCTTCTTCTCCTGGCCCCACTGCGCGGTGAGCGCGTCGCGGAGGTTGGCCATCCAGCCGACGCCGGAGTAGGCCGCCAGCAGCAGCCCGAAGATCCCGATGCCGCTGCCGGACTTCAGCGCGGCGTCGGTGATCTGCTTGACCAGGCCGCGCAGCCCCTCCGGCACCGAACTGTCGATCCCGTGCGTGAGCTGATCGATCACCGCGGCGTTGTGCCCGAGCACCATGCCGACGATCGCGAACGCCACCATGAAGATCGGGAACACCGACAGCACGCTGAAGTAGGTGATCGCCGCCGCGTAATGGTTGCCGTAGTTTTCGTTGAAGGAATCGTTGGCGCGGATCAGGTGATCCAGCCACGGGTACTTCCGCCGCAGCCGGGGCAGCAGCTTTTCCTTGTCACCGGTCTCTTTCGCCACCGGAAAACGCTAACCACGCCAACCGGGCCCCGCAACGCGAGCGTGCCCGCGCCGTTACTGCTCGTGGAAGGCGGAGACCATTTTCTGCGCGGCGGGCACCAGCAGCCGGGTCGCGTCCGCGCCGCTGATGCCCTCCGGCGCGGCGTTGTGGTCGGCGAGGTAGAGCTTGAACACGAAGCGGCCCTTGCGGAACAGCACCTCGCCGTGAGTCTGGCCCTTGCTGCGCACCTGTCCCTCGTCCGCGACCTGGGCGGGCGCGGACTGCCCGTCGTTCGGCGCGGATCCGAGATAGCCCTTCGCCGCGTCCTCGCTGAGGAAGCTGATCGCGGCGAGGTGCAGTGCGCGCCGGTCGATGCCGTTGTCGTGGCCGGTGCCGCGCTCGCAGTCGATCTGCACGTAGTTGTGCTTGGTGCTGCTGGTCATGATCATGTCGCCGACCGCGGTGGCAGGGGTTTCGGCGACCATCGGCGAGGCGTCGGTGCCGATCGCCGGGGCCACCGCGTCGGGCGTGAGCATCGGACAGGGCTGCGCGACCGATTTCGGGAAGGCCGCGCTGTCGTACCCGATGACGTTCGCCCCGGCCGGCGCGCTCATCTGCTTCGCGAAGTTCTCCGCGAACTTCTTGCCGAGGTCCTGCAGCTTGCTCGCGTTTTTGTCCGCTTTCAGGTCGAAGTCGAAGTCGACCAGCGCGTCTCCCAGGACCAGCACGGCGTCGCCGGAAGCGTCCGACGGGCTCTCCGTCTTGCGGCGCTTCGAAAAGATCTTCACCGGATGACCGGCTTGCCGCCGATCTGCACCGCTTGCGGGTTCGCCTTTTCCTTGATCGGAGCGGGGTCCGGATACTGCGAGTTCGCATAACCCGGCCGCTGCACGGTCTCGCCGTCGCCGTTCGGGTCTTTCGCCTTCTCGTTGTCCGAGCCGGACATCCCGCCGCACGACGCGACCAGCACCAGCGTCGCGACACCGAGCGGCCACAACCCAGTTTTGAACTTCACGTTATTCCATCCCCCCGGACTGGAATGCCGCTGAAGACACCCGCTCAGCTGGCGGGCAGGAACCCGACCCGCTCGTACACCGACGCGAGCGTCGCCGACGCGACCTCGCGCGCCCGCTGTGCCCCCGCGGCGAGGATCCGGTCCAGCTCGGCCACATCGTCCAAATAGGACTGGACGCTCTCCTGCAGCGGCGTGACCCAGTCGACCAGCACCTCGGCGAGGTCCTTCTTGAGATCGCCGTAACCCTTGCCCTCGTACGCGGTCTCGAGGTCGGCGATCGTGCGGTCGGTCAGCGCGGAGTAGATCGTGAGCAGGTTGGAGACGCCGGCCTTCTCCTCGCGGTCGAACCGGACCTCGCGGCCGGTGTCGGTGACCGCGGAGCGGATCTTCTTCGCCGAGCGCTTCGGGTCTTCCAGCAGTTCGATGAGCCCGTTGCCGGTCGACGCCGACTTGCTCATTTTCGCCGTCGGTTCCTGCAGGTCGTAGATCTTCGCGGTGTCCTTGACGATGAACGGCTCCGGCATGACGAACGTCTTGCCGAACCGGCTGTTGAACCGCTGCGCGAGGTTGCGGGTCAGCTCGAGGTGCTGCCGCTGGTCCTCGCCGACCGGCACCGCGTTCGTCTGGTACAGCAGGATGTCCGCGGCCATCAGCACCGGGTAGGTGAACAGGCCGACGCTCGCGTGGTCGCTGCCCTGTTTGGCGGCCTTGTCCTTGAACTGGGTCATCCGGCCGGCCTCGCCGAAGCCGGTCTGGCATTCGAGCACCCAGCTCAGCTGCGCGTGCTCGGGCACGTGGCTCTGCACGAACAGCGCGCTGCGCGCCGGGTCGACCCCGATGGCGAGCAGCTGCGCGGCCGAACGCCGCGTCCGCTCCAGCAACACCTTGGGGTCCTGCTCGACGGTGATCGCGTGCAGATCGACGACGCAGTAGAAGGTCTCGTGGGTGTCCTGCAGCCGCACCCACTGGCGCAGGGCGCCGAGGTAGTTGCCGAGGTGGAAGGAGTCGGCAGTGGGCTGAATCCCGGAAAGCACCCGCAGGCGACCGTTCTGTTCGTCAGACACGCCCGGGATTCTTTCAGGCTGCGGAGGAGGCGCTGCCGCGGCCCCGGCGGTTCGCGGAACGGAGACGTTTCGGCGGCCTTCGACCGGGTATCTGCTTCCGGAGCGGAGCTGCCGACGAAGCGTTGCCGGAGGTATTCAGGGGTGGAAACGGCCGGTCAGACAGCCGGGGTGCTGCGGGCCTTCGGCACCGAAGCCGGGCTCGCCTGGCGTTCCGGAGCCGCGCAAGTTCCCGGAGAACCGTTGCCGGAGGCATCCGAGGGGTGGAAACGGCCTTTCGGACACCGGGGCCAGGCGTTGCGGACGATTCCCGGTGCCGGATGACTAGGACTGTCGCAGGTTCAGCGCGGCCGGGGCCGGTTCGAGCGGCCGGGTCGGCTCCTCTTCGAGAACCCCGGCGGCCGCCACCGCGTCGAGCGTCTTCGCGCGGGCCTTGCGCCGCTGCCGGACGACGCCCAGCGCCATCCCGATGACGCCGAAGCCCACCGCGACCAGCCCGACCGGTCCGAGCATTCCGAACCCGGTGGACGTCGTTTCCGCCCGGACGACGCTGTCGTCCGCGAACGCCGTCGCACCCGTCCCGACCGCCGTGAGCAGGACCGTCGCCAGCACTGCCAGGATCCGCCCGCCCGCCAGCGCCAGGGAACGGCTTCCATTCCGCGCCGCGTCGCGAACCGGAGCCGGCTCGGCCGCCCTCGTCCCGGACGTCCCCGATGGGGTGACGGACGAGCGAAGCGCTGGACGGCCAAGAGCCAGCGTGGACCGTGTCACGAACCGGCCTGCGTTGCGCACCGGAGTGCCTCCCGCGAGGTGACTGTTCTGCGTGAGCGTCTCACCCGTACGGATGAGTTCTCGACGTGCTACTGGTCAGAAAACTACCGAGCGTGTCAAGTCCTGTCGGATCTGATCAACTCGGCTGCCGAGGCTAGCGCCCACTCGGGGAGTAACCGAGGCCACCCCTGCCGTCTCGGTGTCGTCGGTGGTCAGCGCCGTGCGCCGCTCGCGGAACCACGCACAGTGTCCTCGGCCCACGCCGAACCGGACAGAATCCCCCTGCGGAACAAACCCGAACTACCCTCAGCAGATTTTCATCTGCCAGTCACCAGCGGGACAACCCGGCTCAGCCCGGGAACGGCACGTCGTACGTCGCGGTGACCGGCGCGTGGTCCGACCAGCGCTGGTCGTAGGACTCGGCCCGTTCGACCACCACCGACTTCACCTTCTCCGCCAGGCCGGGCGTCGCCAGCTGGCAGTCGATGCGCCAGCCCGAGTCGTTGTCGAACGCCTTGCCCCGGTACGACCACCACGTGTACGGGCCCGGACCTTCCGGGTCGAGCCGACGCTGGACGTCGGTGTAGCCCGCCTCGTAGACGCGGCCCATCCACTCGCGTTCCTCGGGCAGGAAGCCGGAGTTCTTCTGGTTGCCGCGCCAGTTCTTGAGGTCGACGGTGTCGTAGGCGATGTTCCAGTCGCCCACCACGACGACCTCGCGACCCTCCGCGGCCGACTTCGCGCGCAGCTCGACCAGGTACGGCAGGAACGCGTCCATGAAGCGCTCCTTCTCGTCCTGCCGCTCGGTGCCGACGTCGCCGCTCGGCAGGTACAGGCTCGCCACCACCACACCGGGCAGGTGCATTTCCAGGTACCGCCCGCTGTCCTCGAACTCGGGCTCGCCGAACCCGGTGCGCACCTCGTCCGGCTCGACGCGGCTGTACAGCGAGACGCCGTTGCGCCCCTTCACGACCGAAGGCGCGTGCGCGGCGAACCACCCCTCCGGCGCGACGACGGACGCGGGCAGCTGCGCGGCCTCGGCCCGCACTTCCTGACACGCGACGACATCCGCCTCAGTGGCGGCCAGCCACTCGACGAAGCCCTTCTTGACGGCGGCCCGGAGGCCATTGACGTTGACAGTGGAGACGATTAGCACCCCGCGCACGCTACCCGCCGGGTCCGACAATTTTCCGCGCACCGCAGGTCCGGCGCGGTCCAGAATGACCGCCATGCCTCGCTTGACTGTTCTCGGCAGCTGCGGCGCCTGGCCGGAGGCCGGCCGCGCCTGCGCCGGATTCCTGCTGTCCCACCAGGATTTCCACGTCGTACTCGACCTCGGCTACGGTGCCGCGCCGCAGCTCTTCCGGCACGTCCCCGCCGACCGCCTCGACGCGGTCGTCGTGACCCACGAGCACCCCGACCACCTCGCGGACGTCAGCGCACTCGGCCGCGCCCGCCACTACACGACCGACCGCAAGCTCCCGATGTACTGCACTCCCGGCACCGTGGACCGCCTCGCGGCGATGGAGCCCAGTCCGGCCCCTGAGGAAATTTTCGACCTCCACGACCTCGACCCGGAGACCGACCTCGGCCCGTTCCGCCTCACCACCGCGCTCCTGCCGCACCACGTGCCGAATTACGGAGTCCGGCTCACCACATCCGGTTACACCCTCGCCTACACCGGCGACACCGAACCCGCTCCGCACCTGACGGACCTGGCCCGCGACGCCGACGTCCTTCTCTGCGAAGCGACCTGGCAAGGTGCGCCACCGGACGGTCCGCGCTACCTGATGACCGCCGCGGAAGCAGGTCGACTCGCCGCCGCGGCGAACGTCCGGACGCTGGTGCTCACACATTTCTGGCCGGGTTCCGACCGAGCGGTTTCGGTGGCCGAAGCCCGCGCCGAGTTCGCCGGGGAAGTGCTGGCCGCGGAAGAAGGACTCATGCTGAATCACGCATAATCGCGAGTTCCGCACAGCAAACGCGATCAACGTTCACACTGAACGCATTCACCCCGGCACTATCCGGCACAAAAGAGCAAACCGAACCGGCGCAACTGTCGCAAGGGCATCCGGCAATCGCGAACGCACCGAGCCGAAAAACGTCCGCTTGACGACCGACACCTGCGTAGCGCTCGCGGAGGTGCCCGAGCAGCGTGACGTGCGGCCATTCACAGCCGGACGGACGCATCGACTCAACCAACCGGCGGCATTCCCGGTTGGACAACTGAACTCCGTCCCACCACTCGGGACAACCGCGAACAATCACCGAAGCCGTCCGCCCCCGGCACAGCACGAGCCAGGCAAACCACACGTCGCAGCAAACTCGGCAAGCCAGCGAACCCGAACGCGGCAACAGACTCCGCACGACCGCACCGGCCGCTCAGCACCTCAGCCAAACACCAGCGAACCAGGCTCAGCACGAGCCCAAGCGAACCAGACGTCACAGCAAACCCAGCACCCACGCGAACCCAAGCGCGGCAACAGACTCCGCGCAACCGCACCGCCCGCTCAGCACCTCAACCAAGCACCACCACGAACCAGGCCCAGCACGAGCCCAAGCGAACCAGACGTCACAGCAAACCCAGCACCCACGCGAACCCAAGCGCGGCAACAGACTCCGCTCGACCGCACCGCCCGCTCAGCACCTCAGCCAAGCACCAGCACGAACCAGGCTCAGCACTTCGACCCGGCAACCGGCGTCACGAAGCTGTCCGCGACCCACTTCCCGTCGGCAATCTTCCGGAACCCGTTCTGCACCACGGGTTGCGCGTCGAATTCCGCGCCGCGCAAGTACTTCCCGACGACTTTCCCGTTTCCCGCGGCGGTTTCCCGCGCGTTGAGCACGTCGGCGGTCACCGAGACCTTGCAGCCGGTCGGGGACCCCTGCGCGTCGGCCTGGCCTTTCTGGCCGAACGCGTAGATGACCACGACCGCGGCGACGACTCCGATAATCATCAGTGTCTTCTTGGGCAAACCCAGAATCACGGCCGCTCCTCAGTCGCGAAAAACCCCTCGTCCAGAGTAGGGATTCCGCGCGCGCCCGGACAGGTTCTCGCCGCCATTCCACCCGGAGGTGCCAATCCGGTCACCGGCACAACACGAAGAGTGACAAACAAGAGAAGGGCACCTCGGAAGACTCCTCCGAGGTGCCCTTCTCGATCAGCTAAGAAAAGATCAGCCCTGCGCGATCTTCTTGGCCAGGTTCTCGTCCAGCGTCGCGAGGAACTCCTCGGTCGTCTGCCATTCCTGGTCCTTGCCGACCAGCAGCGCGAGGTCCTTGGTCATCTTGCCGCCCTCGACGGTGTCGACCACGACCTGCTCCAGCTTGTTCGCGAAGCCGATCAGCTCGGAGTTGCCGTCCAGCTTGCCGCGGTGCTCGAGGCCGCGGGTCCACGCGTAGATCGAGGCGATCGGGTTCGTGGAGGTCGGCTTGCCCTGCTGGTGCTGGCGGTAGTGCCGGGTGACCGTGCCGTGCGCGGCCTCGGCCTCGACGGTCTTGCCGTCCGGCGTGCGCAGCACCGAGGTCATCAGGCCGAGCGAACCGAAGCCCTGCGCGACGGTGTCGGACTGGACGTCGCCGTCGTAGTTCTTGCACGCCCAGACGTAGCCGCCCTCCCACTTGAGCGACGCGGCGACCATGTCGTCGATCAGCCGGTGCTCGTAGGTGATGCCCTTGGCGTCGAAGTCGGCCTTGAACTCGGTCTCGAAGATCTCCTGGAACACGTCCTTGAACATGCCGTCGTAGGCCTTGAGGATGGTGTTCTTGGTCGACAGGTAGACCGGGTACTCGCGGTCGAGGCCGTACTGCAGCGACGCGCGCGCGAAGTCCTCGATCGACTTGCGGAAGTTGAACATCCCCATCGCGACGCCGCCGCCCTCGGGGAAGTTCGCGACCTGGAACTCCATCGGCTCGGAGCCGTCTTCGGGGGTGTAGGTCATGGTCAGGGTGCCCGGGCCGGGAACCTTGAAGTTGGTGGCCTTGTACTGGTCGCCGTGCGCGTGCCGGCCGATGATGATCGGCTTGGTCCAGCCGGGTACCAGCCGGGGCACGTTCCGCATGACGATCGGCTCGCGGAAGATCACGCCGCCGAGGATGTTGCGGATGGTGCCGTTCGGGGACACCCACATCTTCTTGAGGCCGAACTCCTCCACGCGCGCCTCGTCGGGCGTGATCGTGGCGCACTTGACGCCGACGCCGTGCTGCTTGATGGCGTTGGCGGCGTCGATCGTGATCTGGTCGTCGGTGCGGTCCCGCTCCTCGATGCCCAGGTCGTAGTAGTCCAGGTTGACGTCCAGGTACGGGTGGATCAGCTTGTCCTTGATGAACTGCCAGATGATGCGGGTCATCTCGTCGCCGTCGAGTTCGACAACGGTGCCCTGGACCTTGATCTTGGCCATGAGCAGCGGTGCTCCTTCCGCGGATCTTCGCGTTCTCTTCTTCGCTCTCCGATAGCGGTACAAGCGTACTGCTTAACAGAGCTGGATGGTTCCAGAAGTGGTCGGAATCAAGTCTCTACCACCCTTGACCGCGCCTTCCGACCGGGCACGATCCGGCCCGCCCCGGTGTGAGGGGAACCGGACGAGTCCGGCGCTCATCCCATCGCGGAACCACAGCCTGGGAGGTCACTGTCATGTCGTACCCCGCGCCCTATTCCGCCCAACCGGCCATGCCCGTTCAGCCGGACAGCCGCGCCGTCGCGCGCGTGCTGGGCGGGCTGTCCGGCCTCGTGCTCACGCCGATCGCGATCGGAGTGCTGGCTTTCGGCGGCTTCCGCCAGCAGTCGAAGGTCGCGGCGACCTTTGCCGAACACGGCGACAGCCTCGGCACGACGCTGCTGGTGATCGGCGCGCTGCTCCTGGTCGGGGTGGCCGCGCTCGGCGCGTGGTCGTCGGCCGGGCCGGTCGTCGGAGGGCTGGTCTGGGGCGTGCTGCCCGGGGTGGTCACGCTCGTGTCGCCGCGGACCGGTTACGACCTGCTGCGCCTGCTGCCGGGCGACGAGGTGGCGGCCGGATTCGGCGGCTGGCTGGTTTCCGGCGCGCTGCTCGGCACCGGATTCCTGCTGGTCGGCACGGGATTGGCGACGACGCTCGCGCGTCGGCGCAGGTAGCGGCGGACCGGCGCGGGCCCGGTGAGAGTATTTGCAGATGGGATTGTTCACCGTAGCCGAGGCCCGAGCCGAACTCGCCCGGTTGCTTCCCGTGCTCGCCGAGCTGATCCGGGTCCGCGCCGACGCCGCCGAACTCGCCGCGTCGCTGCGCCCGGGCGGACGGGACACCAGCCTCGGCGGCCTGCCGGAATGGAAGGCCGCGCAGGCCAGGCTGGACGACCTGATGACCGCGATCCAGGCGACCGGGGCCGAGCTGAAGGGGTTCGCCCCGCTGCTGGTGGACTTCCCGTCCTCGCTCGACGGCGACGACGTGCTGTTGTGCTGGCTCGAAGGCGACCGCGAACTGTCCTGGTACCACCGGGCCGACCTCGGTTTCGCCGGCCGTCGCCGCTTGCCCGGATAATCACTGGTCACCCGCACTACGGTGGCTGGGTGAGCACTCTTTTCGACGCCGACGCGGCGGGATACGACGAGGACACCTTCCACCCGTATGTGGCCGAGCAGCTGATCGGCGGCCTGGCCCCGAAACCCGGCCTGCTGGTCGACGTCGCCGCGGGCACCGGCGCGGCCTCCTTCGCGGCACTGCGCCTGGAACCGGCCGCGGTGTTCGCGATCGACCTCTCCCCCGCGATGATCGAGATCGCCCGCGCGAAAGCCGCCGACCGCGACCCGGACGGCCGGATCACGTGGCAGGTCGGCTCCGCGGTCCCGCTGCCGATCGGCGACGGCGAGGCGGACGCGGTCGTCTGCGCGTCCGCACTGCACTTCCTGGGCCCAGCCGCCTTGGCCGACTGGCGGCGAGTGCTCCGCCCGGGCGGGCAGCTGGCGTTCAGCATCGTGTCGTCGGAACGCTTCAAGCCGACCGGCAAATTCGCCGACGTGATCCCGCGAGACCTGCGCGTCCCGGGCACCCTGGAAGAAGCCGCCGCGCTGGCCACTGACGCGGGCTTCAGCTCAGCGACGGCCCAGCACGTGACCCTCGATCAGGGCGACCGGGTACGGCAGGTGTTCGCGGTTTTCGCGGAGGCTTAAGCCACCCGGTGGTAGTGCGCCTCGCCGCGGGTGGCCGCGGCGGAGGTGCAGTGCAGGACGAAGGTGACGTCGAGGTCGGTCACCGCTCCGTCGGCCGCGCGGACCAGGCGGGAGACGGTGAAGTCGGCGGTCGCTCCCGGGGCCGCGCAGGCGCTCCCGGGCTCTGCGCGGGTCCCGCGGAACGCGATGAAGCTGGGCGTGGCGAGCTGGGGCGAATTCGGCGCTCGGACGGCGGCGTTCGAGTAAGTCCCCGCGTGCAACTGCTGTCCGGCAGGAGCGCTGAGTTCGAGCCGGGCCCAGTCCCAGCCGTCGGGTGTCTCGGCGTTCACCTTCACCGCGTCGCCGTACTCCCAGGCCGTGACCTCGTCGGCAGTCCACGAAGCGCGGCCCTGGAATGGGTACGCGCCTTCGTCCGAGGTGTAGCCGAACCCGACTGTCGGGTCCGCGTGCGCGGTCGAGGCCGTCCCGAACGCCATGCCGGCCGCAGCGACGACCGCCAAGATTCTTCGCATGATTTCCCCTCCCCTGGATTGCTTGCGATCTTGGCAGGGTTCCTTGCGGAGCGGGGAAAATACTCCGTTCAGCCGTGCAGCCGAGCCCCCTTGAGGATCTTGTCCATCGCGTTCTTCGGCCCGTGCACCGCCATCCCCGCCAAGGCCAGTTTCTCCGTCGGCACCGCGCGCACCGCCGCGCGATTGTCGACGTCATTGCCGGTCTGGAACAGGTCGTCGGTGAAGATCGAGAACCGCAGACCCCGCGAGAGAGCGCGGCTGTGCGCCAGCGCGAGCGTCTCCGCGGTGCCCGCGAACACGAGTACCGGCTGGCGGAACATCGGCAGGTACTCGGTGTCGTCGGCGTCGAGGTAGGGCTCGCCGATCAGTTCCGGCGTCGTGTGGGCCACGCCGCTCACCAGGAACGCCGTGACGTTCAGCCGTTGCCACGAGGCCAGGTCGTCCCGCAGCAGCACGGCGATCTTCGTGTCGAATCGGTTCATGCGGGACAGCATCGGCTCGGCGTCGCGAGTGGGTCTTGTACGTTTTGAACATGACGGTGTCGGCCTGGCGCCCTCCGGTGCCTGGGATCGCCGAGGCGTTCCACGCCCGGTTCACCGACCACGCCTACCCCGCGCACACGCACGACACCTGGACGCTGCTGATCGTCGACGACGGTGCGATCAGCTACGACCTCGACCGGCACCACCACGGCGCGCTCGGCACGGCCGTCACGCTGCTGCCGCCGAACGTCGCGCACGACGGGCGCGCCGCGACCAGCCACGGCTTCCGCAAACGCGTGCTGTACCTAGACGCCGACGTCCTCGGCGCCGACCTGATCGGGGCCGCCGTCGATCAGCCGAGCCTGCCGGATCCGTTGCTGCGCACCCGAATCCACCAGCTGCACCAATCGCTCGCCGAACCGCTGGAAGCCGAAAGCCGCCTCGCCCTGGTCGCCCAGCGGCTCCGCCTCCACCTCGGCCGTCCGACCATCACACCACCCGACCGCAACCTGGCCGACGACCTGCGCGACCTCCTGGACGAACGCCTGCCGGATTCCCTGACGCTGGCCGATGCCTCGGAAGTACTCGGCGCGCACCCGGTCCACCTGGTCCGCGCGTTCGGCCGCCGTTTCGGACTGCCGCCGCACCGATACGTCACCGGCCGTCGCGTCGACCACGCCCGCCGCCTCCTGCTCGACGGCACCCCGCCCGCCACCGTCGCCGCGGCCGCCGGGTTCGCCGACCAGGCCCACCTGACCCGGCACTTCCGCCGCTACCTCGGCACCACCCCGGCCCGCTTCGCACGCGGCTGACCGGGCGGTTTGTGCGAAGATGACCCCCATGCTGCGCGAACTGCACCTGACCGGCGACCCGGCGGCCGACAAGCTGCTCAACGACGACCCGTTCGCCCTGCTCACTGGAATGCTCCTGGACCAGCAGTACCCGATGGAGCACGCCTTCGCGGGCCCGCGGAAGATCGCCGACCGGATGGACGGCTTCGACCTGCGCAAGATCGCCGCGACGGACGTCGACAAGTTCGTCGAGATGTGCGTGGTCCCGCCCGCGATCCACCGCTACGGCGGCTCGATGGCGCGCCGGGTGCACGCGCTCGCGCTGCACATCATCGAGAACTACGACGGCCGCACCGAGGGCATCTGGCTCGACGGCCGCCCCAAGCCGGACGGCGAAGAGGTGCTGAAGCGGCTCAAGGCACTGCCCGGTTTCGGCGAGCAGAAGGCGAAGATCTTCCTTGCGCTGCTGGGCAAACAGCGCGGCGTCGCTCCGAAGGGCTGGCGAGAAGCCGCTGGCGCGTACGGCGACCGGGGCTCGCGTCGGTCCATCGCGGACGTGACGGACGCCAAGACACTCGGCGAGGTGCGCGCGTTCAAGAAGGCCGCGAAGGCCGCCGCCAAGGCGAACTGATTCAGCGCGCGAACCAAACCACGTCCGGTTCCCCGCGCGGCACCGGAATCTCCACCGCATCCACCTCGGCGAACCGCTCGCGCAACCGAGCCGTGAACCCCGGTGCCGCGCCCGCACTCCACACCGCCAGCACCCCGCCCGGACGCAGCAGCTGAGACAGCCGCTCCAGGCCAGAAGCCGCGTACAGCGAGGCGTTCCCCTCGGTGACTGTCCACTCTGGACCGTTGTCGATGTCCAGGCACAGCGCGTCGAAAGTCTCGCCAGTCGTCCGCAGCCACTCCAGCAGATCCGCTTCGACCACCGTCACGCGCGGATCGTCCAGCGCCGCACCGTGGACTTCGCGCAGCGGTCCGGTGCGGTTCCAAGCGATCACCGCCGGTTCGCGTTCCACCACGACCACGGAGCCGACCGCCGGGTGATCCAGTGCGGCACGCAGCGAGAAACCGACGCCGAGGCCGCCGATCAGCACTCGCGCGCCGGGGGCGAGCCGGTCGGCCGCTCCGGTCACGAGCAGCCGTTCCGACTCGCCGTTGCGGGTGTCCATCAGGAACACCCCGTTCTCGATCACCTCGAACGCGGCGCCGTCGCGCCGCAGCACCAGTTCGCCGCCGCGCCCGGGCACGGTCTCCAGTACCTCCGCCACGCCCGGCAGCTTCTCAGACCGCGACCTCCTCGCGGGTCTCCACCCGCTTCCGCGCGCCCCAGAAGAACACGACCACGAGCATCGACGCGGCGGCGAGGGCCGCGGCGACCTCCGGCAGCACCGTCGGCCCGGCCGAGGTCAGGACCGCACCGCCGACCACGCCGGACAGCCCGACGCCCAGGTAGATCGCCGACGCGTTGAGCGACAGCGCGAGACCGGCGTGCCCCGGCGACAGCTCGATGAGCCGGTGCTGCAGCGGCGGGCTGAACGACCAGTTCGCCAAGCCCCACACGAACAACGTGATCCCGGCCCCGACGACGGTCGTCGCGGTGAACGGCAGCAGCACCATCACGGCGGTGAACCCGATGAGCACGACCAGCAGCGGTTTCCGCGCGCCCCACCGGTCGGCCGCGCGGCCGCCGGCGAAGTTGCCGACCGCGCCGCCGATGCCGTAGCAGAACAGCAGCACAGTGATCGTCCCGCCGGAAACACCTGCCGTCGCGGACAGGACCGGCGACACCAGCGTGTAGACCATGAAAGCGGCGAGGCACGCGAGCGTGGTGGTGACCAGCAGCGCGACGACCCGCTTGTCCCGCGCGACCGCGAACCGCTCGGCGAGCCCGACCACCGGCGGCGGCGCGACCTTCGGCAATGCGACCCGCACCCCGAGCGCCCCGAGCAGCGACAGCAGGCCGACGAACAGGAATGCGCCCTCGTAGCCGAACTGCTGGGAGATCACGCTGCCCAGCGGAACGCCGAAGATCAACGCGATGGTGAGTCCCCCGAACACCAGCGAAACGGCTCGCCCGCGCCGTTCCGGCGTGGTCAGCTCAGCCGCGACGGCCGTGGCGGCCGGGGTGTAGACGGCAGCCCCGATCGCCGTGACGACCCGCGCGATCAGCAGCGTGGTGTACCCCGGAGCGACAGCCGCGAAGATGTTCCCGACCGCGGCCACCGCGAGCGCGGCGACCAGCAGCGTGCGCCGTTCCCACCGGCCGGTGGCGGCGGCGAACAACGGCGAGCCCACCGCGTACGCGATGGCGAAGGACGTGACGAGCTGCGCCGCCGCGGTCGCGGAGACGTGCAGCTCGGAGGTGAGCGCCGGCAACAGCCCGGCCACGATGTAGCCGCTGGTGCCGACGCCGAAGGCCCCGAACGCGAGCACCGAGTTCCGGGCCGCCGCCGAGGACGAGACGCTGGACATGAATGTTCCCCCAACACAGCCTGAACGGATAGTTCGACGAACGTCGTAGTTCGATGCCGACCGTACACGGACCCCCCGACAATTTCGACCGGCGTCGTACTATGGACGCATGTCCGCTCACGCGTCCTTGCCGCCGCTCGTCTACCCGCACCGCGACGAGATCACGGTCGAAGCAGTGCTGCGCGCACTCGCCGACCCGGTCAGGCTGGCGATGGTCCGACAGCTGGCGAACTCCGAAACGGAGATCTCCTGCAGCGCATTCGAGGTGCCGGTGACCAAGTCCACACTCACCCATCACCTCGCGACCCTGCGCCAGGCCGGGGTGATCGCCGGCCGCCAGGAAGGCACCACCCGGTACAACTCGTTGCGCCGCAACGATCTCGACGTGCTCTTCCCGGGCCTGCTCGACGGCGTGCTGGCCGCGCCGCGCTGAACCGCCGCTTCGCGTGGCGGGCCTCACCCGAATACCGGGATGACAAGGCCGCCCTCCATCGGTTCAACTAGAGCGAGACAGCACGACGACGTCGGGGCTGTCTAGTTTTTTGCCCTCGTTCTAAAGCGCTTCAGATGCCTGTGCCCCAGGCGCTGAGAAAACGATTTCTTCAGGAAGGGAGAGCCGTGCCCGTCGCGTTGCTCGCGCTCGCCGTCGGCGCCTTCGGCATCGGTACCACCGAGTTCGTGATGATGGGTGTGCTGCCTCTGACCGCCGCGGACTTCCACATCGACATCCCGTCCGCGGGCTACTTCATCTCCGCCTACGCGCTCGGTGTGGTGATCGGCGCGCCGCTGCTCACCGCGCTGGCCGTCCGGCTGCCGCGCAAAACCATGCTGCTGGCGATGATGGGCCTGTTCACGGTCGGCAACGGGCTGTTCGCGCTCTCGCCGAACCAGGACTTCGGCATCGCGTTCCGGTTCCTCGCCGGCCTGCCGCACGGTGCGTTCTTCGGCGCGGGCGCGGTGGTCGCGTCCAGCCTCGCGCAGCCGGGCCAGCGCGCGAAGGCCGTGTCGATGATGTTCATGGGCCTGACGCTGGCGAACGTCATCGGCGTCCCGCTCGGCACGCTGCTCGGCCAGCAGGTCGGCTGGCGTGCGACGTTCGGCGTCGTCGCGGTGATCGGCCTGCTCGCCATCGCCGCCATCGCGAAACTGGTGCCGCACCAGGGCCGCCCGGCCGACCCGTCGATCCGCGGCGAACTCGGCGCATTCCGGCGCCCGCAGGTGTGGCTGGCGCTCGCGATCGTGATGTTCGGCCTCGGTGGCGTCTTCGCCTGCATGTCCTACATCGCGCCGATGCTGACCGACGTCGCCGGATACTCGCCCGCCAACGTCACGGTGCTGCTTTCGCTGGCCGGGGTCGGCATGACGATCGGCAACTACCTCGGCGGACGGCTCGCGGACAAGAAGCTGATGCCGAGCCTGTACGTCGCGCTGCTTTCGCTGGCGACCGTGCTCGCGATCTTCACCGTGACGGCGCAGGGCAAGGTCGGCGCGGCGGTCACGATCTTCTTCGTCGGCGTCGCGGGCTTCATGATCGGCCCGATGATGCAGGCGCGGATCATGGAGAAGGCCGGCGGCACGCCGTCGCTGGTCTCGGCCGCGGTGCAGTCCGCGTTCAACATCGCCAACTCGATCGGCGCGTACCTCGGCGGACTGGTCATCGCGGGCGGGCTCGGCCTGCTGGCCCCGAACTGGGTCGGCGCGCTGCTGGCCGTCCTCGGGGTGTCAATCGCCGCGGTGTCCGGACTGCTGGACCGGCGCGAGGCGCGAGTCCAGAAGGAACTCGCGCTCGCGTCCTGACGGTGCTCGCTCAGGAGGGCGCGTCGAACGGGCCGCCGACGATCGTCAGCGAGATGAAGAGCACCGCGGCGCACAACGCGCCGTAGGTGACGATGTCGACGATCTTGCCGCGAATCGCGAGCAGCCCGGCGCGCTCCTCCGGCAGCACCGCGCGCAGCGCACCGGCCACGAACAGGGCCACGCCGACCAGCGCCGCGCCCTCGCGCCAGTGGTACTGCACCGCCCGCACCACGGCCACCGCCAGCAACAGCAGGATCACCGCGAACGGCGCGTGCACCAGCCAGGGACGATCGCCGCGGTGCCGTTGCCCGGTCATCGCCATCAGCGCGCGGCCGCGCGTTCCGCAGCCTCGACGACGTTGGTGACCAGCATCGCCCGGGTCATCGGGCCCACGCCGCCGGGGTTCGGCGACAGCCAGCCGGCCACCTCGGCGACCGCCGGGTCGACGTCGCCGGTGAGCTTGCCCTCGACGTGCGAAACGCCGACGTCCAGCACCGCCGCGCCGGGCTTGACCATGTCCGGCTTGATGATCCCGGGCACGCCCGCCGCGGCGATCACGATGTCCGCGCGGCGCACCTCGGCGGCAAGGTCGCGGGTGCCGGTGTGGCACAGCGTGACGGTCGAGTTTTCGCTGCGCCGGGTGAGCAGCAGGCCGAGCGTGCGGCCGACGGTGATGCCGCGGCCGACCACGGTGACCTGCGCGCCGTTCAGCTCGACGCCGTGCCGCTTGAGCAGCTCGATGATTCCGTAGGGGGTGCACGGCAGCGCGCCCGGTTCGCCGAGCACGAGCCGGCCGAGGCTGATCGGCGCGAGGCCGTCGGCGTCCTTCTCCGGGTCGATGCGCTCCAGGACGCGGTTCGCGTCGAGGTGCTTCGGCAACGGCAGCTGGACGAGGTAGCCGTGGCAGGCCGGGTCGGCGTTCAGCTCGTCGATGACGGCCTCGAGCTTCTCCTGCGAGATGTCCGCGGGCAGGTCGCGGCGGATCGAGTTGACGCCGATCTTCGCGCTGTCCGCGTGCTTCATCTTCACGTAGGAGTGGGAACCGGGGTCGTCGCCGACCAGCACCGTGCCCAGCCCAGGGGTGATCCCCTTCTCCGCGAGCGCGGCCACGCGCGGGCGCAGCTCTGCGAAAATGGCGTTCTTCGTGGCCTTGCCGTCGAGAATCTTCGCCGTCACGGCGGCCATTGTCGCAGAGCCGCCGGAGCTTGCCGGTCAGGAGTGGGTTCTGCACTCTGTGTGTCCGCGACACCACCCGATCGGCCCGCGCGTCTTCCGTCGAATCAGCCGTCCCGGGTCTTAAGCTGGAGAGGCTCCACCGCATCACCCACCCGGGCGTGTGACCCGTGCCATATCGCGTCGACCGAGGTCAGCGGGCACGTCGACCGGCCCGAGGGTGGCAAAAGCCCTATGCGGGGTGCGTTCGTGCGCGCGAACAGTCAAAATGTTCTCTGTGGCACAACCGACGACGCAGCTGAACGCGACGGAGCAGGACACTCTGGTCAAGCAGATCGGACTGGCCCTGCTGCGCGCCGCCCCGCGCGACTGGCGCAAAGTCTCCGCGGAGTACCGAGCCGTCGGCAGGTACCACGAGCTGACCGGCGAGATCGTGCTCGAGGACGGCTCCGCTCAGGAATGGATCGCGACGCACGACATCGCGACGCTGTTCGGGAGACTCCGCGCGGGCATGTACCGCGACGGCCGCGGCACCTGGTTCAACGCGCGCTACCAGCTGGACCACCCCTCCAGCTACAACCTCGAGTACAACCGCGACGAGCCGGCGTGGCACCTCGCCCCGCCGCCCCAGGCGTACTCCGACGAGCTGCGCATGTTCCCGCGCACCGAGGAGAACGTGCCCGAGTGGCTGATCCGCCGGATGTCCGGCCTCGGCCCGGAACAGCCCGGCCCGCACTTCCGCATCGCGCGGATCTTCGACACCATCGGCCCGGCGGGCCGCCCGGTCATCAACCGCCCGGACCTGGACGTCGACGAGCAGGACCGGCTGCTGGACTACCTTGATCACGCCCCGGTCGTGGTCCAGGACCGCGGCTACGACATCGACCGCCTCGCCCAGACCCCCGAAGCGACGGTCCCGGTCGCCTTCCACAGCGACGGCCACTGGATCTGGCCCGCCGCGGTGAACTTCTACCTCCGTACCTACGGCGTCTCGCCGGAAGCGGATCTGATCGAGCACATCCGGGCCAACGGGTTCCAGCTTCCCCAGGTGGACGACCTGACCCTGCAGGGCGCGGCGGCCTATCTGACTCGCGGGAGCCAGACTCCGCAGCAGCGGCCCGCTCCCGGGGCTGGTGGTCCTGGCGCTGGTGGTCCCGGCGCTGGCGGTCCCGGCGCTGGCGGTCCCGGCGCTGGCGGTCCCGGCGCTGGTGGTCCCGGCGCTGGTGGTCCTGGCGCTGGCGGCTCTGGTTCCGGCGGCCCCGGTGCCGGTGGCCCTGGCGGTCCAGGCACGGCTGGCGGACCGGGTGCGGCTGGCGGTCCCGGTGGGCCTGGTGCCGGTAGCCCCGGCGCTGGTGGCCCGAGTTCCGGCGGCCCCGGTGCCGGTGGCCCTGGCGGCGTGGGCGCGGTTGGTGGTCCTGGCGGCGCCGCGGCTCCGAGCGGCCCCGGCGGACCTAACGGACCTGGTGGCGCTGGCGCACCGGGCGGACCTGCCGCTGGCGGCCCCGGTGGACCGAACGGCGTCGGTGCCCCCGGTGACGGATTCGATGCCCACGGACCTGCTTCCACTGGCCCCGGCGCGGACAGCCCCGGTTCCGGCGGCCACGGCGCAGCCGGAGTCGCCGCAGCCGCGGCCGGACTCGGCGCGGCGGGACTCGGAGCAGCCGCCCTCGGCGCGGCAGGCGGATCCGGCCCGGCCGATGGACCGGGCAGCCCCGACAACTTCCACCCGGCAGACAACTTCGCCGGCCCCGATTCCAGCAGGCCCGGCGCAGCCGGTGGACCAGACGGCCCCCGCTCCGAGGGATTCGACTCGGCGGACGAGTTCGGCACCCCCGGTTCCCGCAGGCCTACCAGCCCCGACCGACGCGGCCCGGCCGACGAGTTCGAGAACCGCGACTCCGGCAGGCCCAGCCCGGCTGGCCGTCCGGATGGTCCGGACAGCTTCCACCCCGCCGACGAGTTCGACAGCCGCGACCCCGGCAGGCCCGGTCCGGCTGGCCACCCGGACGGTCCCGACAATTTCCACCCGGCCGACGAATTCGGCGGCCCCGGCGCGACGGATGGCCCCGGTTTCGCCGACCACGGCGGGTCGGACGACCGCTTCGAGCCCACCCGCGGCGGTTCGGACCGGCGGGACAGGCCTGGTCCGCAGGGTGCACAGGGCCCCGCGGGCGGTCCCGGCGCGCAGGGCGGTCCGCAGGGCACGCGGGTGTCCGGTCCGGACGGCCCGGGTGGGTCGCACGGTCTGGGCGTCGCCGCGGCGGCGGCTGGAGCAGCGGGAGTTGCGGGCGCGGCGGGAGCCGCCGCGAGCGGGTCTCACGCCGAATCCGGCCACCCGCACGAAGCTGGCTACGACCAGCATCCCGACGCGTCCGGCTATGACGACCGAACCCACGAAGCCGGTTACGCCGAGTCCGGCCATCAAGCCGACGGCTACGACCAGCACGGTCAGGCAGCCGGTTACGCGGAGGACTACGACCGGCAAGCCCGCGGCGAAGACCAGCGCGACCACGCCGAGCACTACGACCAGCACGACGAGGGTTACGAGCAGCCCGGCCACGACGGCTACCGCGACCCGGCAGCCCACGGCCACTACGACGAATCCGCACCGCACGACGCGCACGGATACGACGCTGAGCCGTACGACGACCAGCACGAGTACCAGGACGCTTCCCACGAGCGCGGCGCTTACACCGAGCAGCACGGATACGACGAAGCCGCCGGTCAGCACGACCACGACGAGGCGGGCTACGACGAACCCGCGCACCACGTCGACGACCGCAACCGCAACGCGGCGGCTGATTACGACGACGCCCACGGGTACGACGACCACCTCGACGCGCGCGGAAGCAAGGTCCCCGGCGCGTTCGAGCAGTCCGCTGTTCCGAGCGCGGAGGACGGACTGGTCGGCGCGGACGGCCTCATCGGTGCCGACGGGCTGATCGGCGCGGACGCCGCCGACGAACCTGCCGCCGGGAACCGGCACAACGCCGAGCCGGAAGCAGGCCGTCGCGCGGCACCGGATGACAGCCGGGACCAGGAGGGCGGCCGTCGGCGAGCCCAGCCGGACGCCGAAGCGGACGACAGCCGGCGCGAAGACGTGCGGCTGAACGCCGACGACAGTGGCCGACGCAGCGCGGAATCCGCGAGCCAGGCCGAACCCGCGGACGAACACGGCAGTCACATCGGCGCAGCTGCGGCCGGGGTCGCCGCGGCAGGGGGGCTGGCCGCGGCCGGGCTCGCCGCCGCGCACGGTCGGGGTCGCGAGAAGGAGGCCGAGGGCCGCCACGGCACAGCGGCACCGGAGCGTCCTGCGGAGCCGCCGTTCGAGCAGGACTTCGACGGCGCGCAGTACGACCACTACGACGACGGCCACTACGACGACGAAGACCACACCGACGTCCACCACGACCTCGTCCCCAGCCGCAACGGCACCGGTCCGGGCCACCCGGGCGACGACGAGGACGACACCGACGTGCACCAGCCGGTCGACGACGGGCGCGAGGAGCCGGTGCTCTTCACCCACGGCAACGAACCGTCCCGCGACGACGACGAGCAGCGTGCCGAACTGTTCACGCACTCCAGCGGCTACGAGGACGACAACCGCCGCGAGGCCGGGTACGACGCGGGCCCGCCCACCGCGATGATCATGCCGGGGTCCGAGATCCCCGGCGGTCTTCCGGTGCCGGAGATGCCGGTGCCCCCGCCGTCCGGCGGGCGGCGCGCGGCACGGGAGCAGGCCGAAGCGGCTCCGGTCGCGCGGCGGGAGCAGCCCGCTCAGCCGGAGCTGGCCGAGTTGCAGGCGAAGCTGGACGAGCTGAACGTGCCCGAGGCCGCGTACCGGCTCGGCGGCCCCACCGAACGCGGGTGGAGCGTCGAGCAGGTGGGCGAAGGCTGGCGCGTCGGCTGGTACGACGGCGAGCTGATCAACCCGGCGGTGTTCGGCGACGCGGAGGACGCCGCGGCGTTCATGCTCGGCAAGGTGCTGCTGCACCCCGACGGATACGTCGCGGCGGAAGCCCCGGCACCGGCTGAGCAGCCAGTCGCGGACGCGCCGAAGCCGCCGGTGGTCGCGACGTTGTCGCCGGAGGTCGCGACGGGCTCGTTCCCCGTCCGGCCGCGCGAGAACGTGCCGCCGCAGGAGCAGACCGCGTTCACTCCTGCCGATCAGCTGCTGGCCGACGACGAACCGCCTGCCCGGCAGACCCCGCCGCCGCCCCCGCCGACACAGGTCGCGGCGCCGGTGAGCCCACCGACCCAGGTGGCTCCCCCGGTCGGTGCCCCGCCGACGCAGATCGCCTCGCCGGTCAGCGCACCGCCCACCCAGGTCGCGCCTCCGGTCGGCCCGCCGCCGCGGCGGGAACCGCCGGTGCGGCGCGAGGAACCGGTGCGCGCCAACGGAACCGGCGGCAGCGGGCAATGGCCGATCGCGCCGCTGTCCGGGGAACCGCCGCTGACCCTGTTCCGCGGCAAGGAATTGCGCGAACTGCCCGCGGGCAGCGAACTGGACCGCTTCGGCGGCCCGAACGGCAACCTGACGTATGCGGCGGGCACCCCGTTCGAGGAGCGTTCGCTGGTGCCGGAGTGGGTGAACCGGCCGTACCACGTGTACCGGGTGCAGCGGCCGCTCGAAACCCTGGCCGGGGTCGCGATCCCGTGGTTCAACCAGCCGGGCGGCGGTTCGGCGTACCTGCTTCCGGCGAGCATCGAAGAGCTGCTCGCCGAGGGCGACCTGATCGAACTCGACCCGGGCGAACCGCCGATCGACTGAGGACACCGAGAACGCGGGAAAGGGGCGGGGCCAGCGGGCTTCGCCCCTTTTCCGTGTCCGGAAGCGCGCTACTTGACGACCAAGCCATTGGCCGCGGCGAACGCCACCGCCAGTTCGACGTCCACGTACGCGCCTCGCAAGTCCGCCTGCACCAGCCCGTTCGCGTCGACCACCGCGCCGCGCAGGTCGGCTCCGGGAAACTTCGTGCCGATCATCCGGGCCCCGGCCAGGTCCGTGCCCCGCAGGTCGGAATCCGTCAGATCCGCCTCGTTGAGGTTCACTTCCCGCATCCGCAGACCCGACAGGTCCAGTTTCCGCAGCCGGCCACGCGCGAACGACGCGAGCGACAGATCGCATTCGGTCAGCGCGATCCCGGTGTATCGACAGTCCACAAAGGACGAACCAAGCAGCGAGCACGACGACCATCGGCTGTCGGCGAGCACCGAGCGGTCGAAGGTGCAGGAGCGGAACGCCGACGCGTCGTGCCGCGAACCGGCGAGGTCGACCTTGGTGAAGTCGCAGTTGTCGAAGGTGCAGCCGCGGGTGCGCAGGTCGCGCAGGTCCGCCTCGGTGAAATCGCAACCCGCGAACTGGCGTTTTTCCCACCACTGGCCGGAAAGTCGTGCTTCGGTGTAGTCCTCGCCGGTCTCCGTCACCCGGACAGGATGACATCCGCCCCGGCGCCGGCTTTGCGACGGGGTGGCTGCGAGCCGCCGGAAGGCGTGTGTCCACGAACTGCCCGCCGGTCATCGGAAGTCCCGCGATTTCGTGGGGATCCGCAGCCTCAGCTGCTCCAGTTTCTGCGCGCGCACGCTCGCGACGCCGTCCGCTTTCTCGACCACTCCGTGCACCAGCAGCGCCGCGCTTCCCCGGGCGATCCGATGGAACCGTTGCCACAGCCCGAGGGTGCAGATCACGTTCACCATGCCGGTCTCGTCCTCGAGGTTCAGGAACGTGACCCCGCCGGCGGTCGCCGGCCGCTGGCGGTGCGTGACCGCGCCCCCGACGAGCACTCGCTCCCCGTCTTCCCGGTCCAGCAGTTTGTCGGCGGTGACGACACCGAGCGCGTCGAGCCGGTCGCGGATGAACTCCGTCGGGTAGCTGTCCGGCGAGATCCCGGTGGCCCAGACATCGGCGGCGGCGAGGTCGAGCCCGTCCATCCCGGGCAGCATCGGCGCGTCCACGCCGACGCCGGTGCCGGGCAGCTTCTCCGGCCGGTCCTGCGCGACCGCGCCCGCGGACCACAACGCCTGCCGCCGATCCGGCCCGAACGCGCTGAACGCGCCCGCGGTGGCCAGTGCTTCCAGTTGCGGCGTGGTGAGCCGGACGCGCCGGCCGAGGTCGGACATGCTCTCGTACCGGCCGTTCGCCTGCCGTTCCGCCACGATCTCCTCGGCCAGCGTTTCGCCGATCATCCGGACGGTGCTGAGCCCGCCGCGTACCGCGTGGAGCTTTCCGTTGTCCGGCAACGCTTCCAGGGTCGCGTGCGGAAGGCTCCGGTTGATGTCCGGGCCGAGCGTGGTGACGCCGTGCCGGCGCGCGTCCGCCACCAGCGACTGCGGCGAGTAGAACCCCATCGGCTGTGCTCGCAGCAGGCCCGCGCAGAACGCGTCCGGGTGGTAGTGCTTGAAGTACGCGCTCGCGAACACCAGATGCGCGAAGCTCAGCGCGTGGCTTTCCGGGAAGCCGAAGTTGGCGAACGCCTTGAGCTTCTGGAAGATTTTCTCCGCCAGCTCCGCGTCCACCCCGTTGGCGACCGCTCCGTCGAGGAACCGCTTGTGCAGCCGCTCCATCTTCCGCTGCGACCGCTTCGACCCCATCGCGTGCCGAAGCTGGTCGGCCTCGGCCGGGGTGAATTTCGCGACGTCCAGGGCGATCTGCATCATCTGCTCCTGGAACAGCGGCACCCCCAGCGTCTTCTTCAGCGCGTTCTTCAGCAGCGGATGGTCGTACTCCCACTTCTCGCGCCCCTGCTTGCGGCGGATGTACGGGTGCACCGAACCGCCCTGGATCGGGCCCGGACGGATCAACGCGACTTCCACGGCCAGGTCGTAGAACTCCTTCGGCCGCAACCGCGGCAACGTCGCCAGCTGCGCCCGGCTTTCCACCTGGAACACGCCGATCGCGTCCGCGTGGCAGAGCATTTCGTAGATGTTCTCGTCGGCGAGGTCCAGTTCGGCGAGGTCGATCTCCTCGTCCTTGTATTCCTTGACCAGGTCGAGCATGTAGTGCAGCGCGGAAAGCATGCCGAGCCCGAGCAAATCGAACTTCACCAGCCCGACCGCGGCGCAATCCTCCTTCTCCCACTGCAGAACGCTGCGATTTTCCATCCGCGCCCATTCGACCGGGCACACCTGGCTCACCGGTTCCCGGCACATCACCATGCCGCCGGAGTGGATGCCCAGGTGCCGGGGGAAGTCTTCGAGGGCGAAGGCGAGCTGCACGACGTCGTTCGGGATGTCGTGGTCGTGGTCTTTCTCCGTGCTGCGCAAGGCGCCCCAGCGGTCGATTTGCTTGCTCCACGCGTCCTGCTGGCCGGGCGAGTAGCCGAGTGCCCGGGCGGCGTCGCGGATCGCGGAACGGGCTCGGTAGGTGATCACGTTCGCGACCTGTGCGGCGTTGAGCCTGCCGTGTTTGCCGTAGACGTACTGGATCGCTTCCTCGCGCCGGTCGGACTCGATGTCGAGGTCGATGTCCGGGTAGCCGTCGCGGTCGGGGGCGAGGAAGCGTTCGAAGAGCAGGTTGTACTTGATGGGATCCACTTTGGTGATGCCCAGCGCGTAGCACACCGCCGAGTTGGCCGCGGAACCTCTTCCCTGGCACAGGATGTCCTGTTCCCGGCAGAACCGTACGATGTCCCAGACGATCAGGAAGTACCCCGGGAATCCCAGGCTTTCGATCACTTCCATCTCGTGCTTGATCTGCTTTTCGGCCTGGGCTTCCTTCGGCTTGCCCCGGTAACGCTCCTTGAAGCCCTCGCGCACCAGGGCGCGCAGGTGCGTGGTCTCGGTCTCGCCCTTCGGCACGTCGAACGGCGGCAGCTTGGGCGCGAGCAGCTTCAGCGGGAAGGCGCATTCCATGCCCAGCAACGCCGACCGCTGCACCGCGCCCGGGTATCGCTGGAAGATTTCCGCCATTTCGTTGCCGGAGCGCAAGAACGCGGCGGCGTCTCCGGGCAGCCAGCCTTCGAGGTCGTCGATGCCGCGCCGGGCGCGGATGGCGGCGAGAGCGTCCGCGAGACGGCCGCGTTCCGGACGGGCGTAGTGCGCGGCGGTGGTGGCGACGGTGGGCAGTTTGAGTTCGTCGGCCATCTCGGCGAGCAGGTCGTTGTGTGTGCTGTCGAGCGGCTGGCCGTGGTCGATCAGTTCGACGTAGACCTGGGTTCGGCCGAAGAGGTCGACCAACCGGCGCAGTTCGGCGAACGCGGCGTCCGGGCCTTCGCGCACTAGCGCCGAACGCACGGATCCCTTGCGGCAGCCGGTAAGCACCGCGCATTTGCCCACGACTTCCTCCGCTACGGCGGACAAGTCGTAGATCGGGCGGCCTTTTTCGGCTCGCTCCGCGTCTTTCTCGTCGTGACCGCGCAACTGTCCGGCGGTGATCGCGCGGCACAGGCTGCGGTAGCCGTCGCTGCCGCGGGCCAGCAGCAGGAGGTGTTCGCCTTCGGGGTCGGCGACGCCGTTTTGCGGCGCGGACAGCCCGAAGCTCAGCTCGGTGCCGAATACCGTGGCGACGCCTAGTTCTTTGGCCGCTTCGGCGAAACGGACCACGCCGTACATGCCGTCGTGATCGGTGAGCGCGATCGCGTCGAGCCGCAATCGCGCGGCTTCCTCCACCAGCTCCTCGGGGTGGCTGGCTCCGTCGAGGAAACTGAAGTTGGAGTGGCAGTGCAGTTCGGCGTACGCCACTCGCGGCCCGGCTTCCAGGTCGCTGCGCGGCGGCGGGATGTCGGCGGGGCGGCGGTAGGCCTCGCGTTTGCGTCCCCACGCGGGACTGTCGCCGTGGTCGCCGGGCGGCATCCCGCCCGACAGCGCCCGCGCGAGGTCCTTCCACGGGACCGGCGGGTTGTTCCAGCCCATCGTCAGTCCATCCGGTTCTCGGGCGATCGGCGGGGTTCCGGGATCAGCAGCGCGACCGGCACCGGGTCGAACGGGCCCGGCGGTTCGACCGGGACGCGGGGCACCGGCAGGTCGTGGTTCGTCATGTGTGCGTTCCTTCCCTTTTCTCCACTAGGTTTTCGGGTTTCTTGGCAGCTCGGTTCAGTCGTAGCTGCCCTCCACTGTCCACATCGGATTTTCCGTTCCGGAGCAGAGGACGAGCACCGCTTCCGGCGCCTCGTTCTCCCCTGCCGCGAGCAGCAGTTGCAGCCGGGCTTGCTGCGGTCCGGTCGAACGACGGCCCGACGTGACCGGCCACGGGCCGGCCCATCCGGTGATCGGCCGGGGCGGCCCGCCCGCGACGCACAGTCCGTGCGGCGGCGCGGTCAGCCGTTTGCGCGCGGTGAGGCCGACTGGCCTCCCTTGCTCGTCGATGACCTGGACTGGCAACGGTTGTTCCAGCACCGTCGCCGGGGACGGGGACGGCAACCGGGCAGGCCACGTGGCGTCCGGCGGTCCGACGGGTTCCCGCGGATCGCCCCACGGAATGAGCCGGACCCGGCTCGCCGGATCGCGTCCGCCGTCGAGCAGCGGCGTGACCACGCCTTCCGGACCGAGCAGACCTTGCACTCGCACGAATGCCCGGCCGGCCCGTTCGGCAGCCAATTCCTCGTCCTCGCCTGGACCGGCGCCGGGATCGCTCCCCCGCCACAGCCCCAGCTGCAGTGACCTCCCTTCGACAGTCTCTTCCGGTTCGAGCCGCAATCGCGCGACCCCGGCCGTGGGCCGTTCGCCGGGCGCGGCCTTGAGCCATCCCTCGAACTGCCACCGGACCCGGTCCGCAACCCCTTGCGGCGTAAGTGGTTCCGCACAACGCCAGACGCGACCGAGCTGCTCGCCGTTCTCAGTGGTCGCGTATATACCCAATCGAGTGCATGCGAGCCCGCGATCAGCGAGCGCGGCATGGAACCGAGCGCCGAGTTTTTTGGCCATGAACGAGGCGACGTCCACCCGAGCGAGCACCGGATCGAACGACTCGGCAAGGGACAGCTCCGGCGGCGGACTGCGGCGCAACGGCGGCCGGTCGGACAGCCCGCGGGCCAGCCGGTGCGCGAGCACGCCGGTGCGCCCGAACCGAGCCGCGACGTCCCGCTCGCCGAGTTCGGCGAAGGCCCCGAGCGTGCGCAATCCGAGCCGGACGAGCAGACCGACCAGATCCGCTCGCTCGGCATCCGGCTGGTCCAGTTCGGTCACCGGCAACGGGGCGAGAAATTCGGCGCTCCGCCCGGGTTCGACCAACGCACCCTGGCGCGCGGCGAGGGTCGCCGCGAAGAGCCCTTCCGCCACGCCGACCTGGCATTCGACTCCGGCCGCCGCGGCCACCTGGTCCACCAGTTTCTCCGCGAGTTGCGGTTCACCGCCGAAGTATCCGGCCGCACCCGCGACGGGAACCGCGAGCAGCCCCGGACGCACCACTTCCAGCCCGACGACCAGTTCTTCCACCGCGGCCGCGACATTCTCGAACAACCGCGCGTCCCGCGCCTCGTCTACGCCGAACACCGCCAGGTCGGGGCATTGGGATTCCGCTTCCCGCCTTCGCATGCCGCGCCGGATGTTCCGCGCTCGCGCGACCGCTGTGCAGGCCACGACCCGGTTCGCGTGGAACACCGCCGCCGGCCGGGTAAGCACGCTCCCCGCCGCGGCGACGGCAGCGACCGCGGGCCAGTCCGGGCACCACAGGACCAGCATCCGCGCGGGGTTGCGACGCGGATCTGGTTGTCCTTTGTGGACGATATGGTTCACCCGACTGCCTCTTCCCGTGCCGCGACCCGCTTCTCGCCGCGGGACACCCGTCCGTCCGGTCCAGGAAGAAGAACCTGCGCCGACCGAGGCCGGGCCGCTGCCCCGCGTCCGCGGGCGTGCACCTCGACCGGGCGGGAACGGAGGTGTCCGGCGCCGTGTTCGAGCACCCCGGTCCAGGTGCCGGGGGTGCAGTGCAACTCGACGTCGGCGGAAGGCCAGTGGCCCAGCGAAAGCAGCACCGCCCCGCGATGCCGAGCCCGCGCCGCGAGCCGCCGCGCGACGTCCGGCCGGACCGACCGAGGTTCGGTGACGACGAGGTCGACGCCGTCGAGCAACGCGGCCATCACCGCCTGGTATTCGGCCCCCGGCTGCGGGACCAACGCGAGCCGCGAAACGGCGACCCCGTGCTCAGCCGCCGCGACGATCCCCAGCGAGGGAGCCCCGACCACTGCGGCCCACGCCCCGGCGGCGGTTGCCTCCGCGAGCAACGCGAACAGCAGCGAGGTGGAGTGGTGGACCGCGACGATGGTCCCGCGCCGCAACCCGGCCCCGGGGAGGAGGTCGGCCAGTGCGGGGGCGACGGGAAGCATCCGCCCCGCGGCCCGGTCCCAGTCGCCGCGAGAAGCCCGCTCGGCAGCGACGGTGCTGGCAGTGCTGACCCCGGGGAGGGCGGTCAGTTTGGCCAGCGGGTGCGCTGGATCCGCCGGATTCGTCGGATCCGTCGGCGAGGTCGCGGGGTGGAGGCGGGTCGGGGGACGGAGGTCCGGAGTTGCCGGGCCGGATGGGGTTGCCGGGCGTAGCGGGGTTGGAGGGGTGAGCGGAGAGTCGGGCGGCTCTTCCGGGTCGGGCTCAGCCCACGAACCGGAAGGAGCTTCCGGACGAAGCGGGACCGGCGGCTCGGAGGGAGTTACCGGAGTCACTGGCTTCGGTTCAGGCTGAGGTGGCGAATCTCGCTCAGCAGAGGAACGGACCCGCGCCGAAGACTGCGGGCGGGCAGCCGAACCACGTTGGCTCGCCGGGTTGAGCGGAGTCGGGGAATCCGAGTGCGAGTCCCCACGACCGGATTGAGCCGAACGGGTCTGCGAACGCAACATAGCTGGCGGGCTGGCTTCTGCCGTCCCACCGGGGTTGGCCGGGATCCAAGGGGCGAATGCCACGTCCAGAGCACTCGGCCGGTTTCGGTGTCCCTTCTCTCCCAACGAAAACCTCGAGGGTCTCGCGGCGACTGGCGTTCGCTCCTTCGCCAATGCTTCGATCGCCGACCACGGGACCAGTACTTCCCACGAGCGTGCCGGCCGCGCCTCCGGCACGCTCGTGGGCGCGGAAGCCTGCGTTTCCGCGTCGAAAAAGGCCTCCCGTGACGACCGGCCAGGTTTCTTCTTCCAGGCCGGAATTCCCGCAATGCCAAGGAGATCGGTCTCGGCGGAGTCCGCAGGCAGGACCGGAGTGCGCAGTTTCCCGGGCGCAGCCGATGAACCGCTCACCGCAGAACTCGCCGACAAAGCCGCCTCGGCAGCTGCCGGAACTCCCCTGGCCCCGGCAGCCCCCGAAGCCGCCCCAGACAAAGCTGCTCCAGACAGAGCCACCCCAGCCAGAACCGGAGCAGCACCATCTCCAGAAAACCCGGCCGAGACCGAACCGTCCGCGGAAGTTCCCCTGGCTTCACAAGCCCCCGAAGCTCCTGAAGTTCCCAGTTCTTCCGCGATCTCCGAAGCGACCCCCGAAGAAGCGACCCCCGAAGAAGCAGCCCCCGAAGCCGCTCCGGTCGTCACCGGTTCCTCCTTCCTCCGTGATCGGCCGGACGGTCCGTCCCGGGCAAGGTCGTCACACCAAGCCCGGGACGGACGCCGGCACACCGCGGGGAAGGCGGTTCCGCATCCTCATCCGTGCGGAAACCGCACGGTCACCCAACAATCACACCCAAAAACACACCACTGCGCCGAACAGGATCGAACATCCGTTCGACACCACCCAGTTTTACCCGCCCCTCCCCACCTGTCAAGCACCCCCGGGGAAAGACATCTCAGGTTGTTAGAAGTCAAGCCGTGTGGGCTGGAGGAGGTGGGAAGGCTTGGTGTTCGTCGTAGAGGCGGTCCGTCTGCAGGCAGTGGTGGAGTTGTCCGAGGAATTTGTTGAACAGGTGGCGTTGGGCTTGGTGGTTCCAGTCTCCGGCGGCGCGGCGGGTGTCGAAGTGGCGTCGTGCGCCGGGGCTGGCTCGCAGCGAGGCGAGCGCCCAGACGGGTCCGACTGCGGCGAGGCGGCGGTTTTTGATGTGGCGGTGCGAGACCACGGTTTTTCGGCCGCTGGCGCGGGTGATCGGTGCGGATCCGGCGTAGGCCTTCAGTCCGCGGGGATCGGTGAAGCGGGTGCGGTCGTCTCCGATTTCGGCGAGCACCCGGGCGCCGGCCAGCAGTCCGAGGCCGGGGAAGCTGGTGATGATCGTGGCGTCCGGGTGCTGTTCAAAATGTGTCCGTGCCGCCTCCGCCAGACTGTCGGAGGCGGCGCAGGCGGCCTCGAATTGGCTCAGCAGAGCCGAAAACTGGATGCCCATCGCGTTCTCCACGATCGGCGGTTGCCGCAGCCGCTCGGACCGGAACACGCCGTGGAGGCGGTCGACGTCGGCATCGACGTTGCGGCGGCGTCCGGCCTTGGTCAGCAGTGTCCGCAGCCGGGCGCGGGTCAGTGTCGCTGCGAGCGCGGGTGTCGGGGCGGCGGCGAGGACGGTGCGGGCGTCGCGGCGGGCCAGGCCGCCCTCGGGCTGTCCGGCGAACGCTTCCAGCGCCGCGGGGTAGAACTCCTTGAGCAGCGACCGGAGCTGGTTGCCCAGCTGCTGGCGGGCCCAGACCGCGTCCTGTTGCGCTCGTGCCAGCACCCGCACCGCTTGGGCCAGTTCGGTGTCGGCCGGCAGCGGTCGGTGCGCGGCCGCGTCGGTGCGCACGATGTTGGCCAGCAGCGCGGCGTCCGCGGCGTCGGACTTCGCGCCCGACACCTGGTGCCGGGCCCGGTAGCGCGATGCCGAGAGGGGGTTGATCGCGTAAATGGTGCGGCCGGTGGAGCGCAGCGCGGCGACGAGCAGCCCGTGGTCGGTTTCGATGCCGACCGGGATCTGCGCGTCGGCGGTGTCTCCGGCCTCGGCGAGCAGGTCGAGCAGCCGGGCGAACCCGGTGGCGTCGTCGCCGATGCGGGCTTTGGCGATCACGGTTGCGGTGTCGTCGATGATGGCGACGTCGTGGTGGGATTCGGCCCAGTCGATGCCGCAGAACAGTGTCAAACCGTCACGTTTCCTTTCCTGTTGCTGCTGCTCACGGGTCCAGGCGGGGTCACGCAGCGCCCTAATCGCGGGACTCGGCGGTCCGTCATCTCAGTAGCCGTTCGTGACTCCAGCACACCGCAGGGTCCTCGTTCTGTCGAAGAGCTCGAAGCTCGGGAACACATCGAGAGGTCACCTCCTGCGGCGGACTCGGGCCACGACATCCCACCACCACGATCACCAGTCCACCGGCGGACGCGCCGTTCTTTCACAAGTCGTCGAACGACGGGAACCCACAGGCGTCGCCCGCCGGCGGACCAGCACCAACCGACCCGGTCACGAGCCGGAAGAACTATCCCTACTACCGATTAGGAACCCGGAAGAGCGGCAGCCCCCAGGAAAACGGCTCTTTACACTGGGAACCCTGATGAAGACAGGACACATCGCCCTGCGGGGTTTCGCCGAAGCTGACCTGCCGGTGCTCGACCGGTTCTCCACGGACCCGGACGGTGCCGGAACCTTTCAGTGGACGAGGTTCACCGGACCGCAGGCCCGGCGCCGGTTCGCCGAGGACGGGTTTCTCAGCCCGGCCTCGAGCGCGGTCGCGGTGACCGTCGACTCGGTCGTCGCCGGGATGGCTACCTGGGAGGCGGCCGACCGGGGCGGGCCCGCCGGCGGGTGTTTCCGGGTCGGCGTCGCGTTGCTGCCCGACTATCGCGGCCACGGCACCGCCGCGAAGGCGTACCAACTGCTCGTCGACCAGCTCTTCCGGCACACCCGCGCGCACCGGCTCGAAGCGTTCGTCGACAGCGAGGACCTCGCCGGGCAGCACACGCTGGAGAAGACCGGCTTCCACCGCGAAGGCCTGCTCTGCCAGGTCACCTGGCGCGACGGCGGCTACCGTGACGAGGCCGTCTACGCGATCCTGCGCGAGAGATGAAAAACCGGCCGGGACCCGAAAAGTCCCGGCCGGTCACCGAAAAATCAGTGCGCGAAGTGGCGCGTTCCGGTCAGGTACAGCGTGATCCCGGCGGCCTCGGCGGCGGCGATCACCTCGGCGTCGCGAATGGACCCGCCGGGCTGCACGACCGCTCGCACGCCCGCTTCGATCAGCACCTCGAGCCCGTCCGGGAACGGGAAGAACGCATCCGACGCGCCGACCGAGCCCTTCGCCCGCTCGCCCGCCCGCGAGACCGCCAGCCGCGACGAGTCGACGCGGTTGACCTGGCCCATGCCGACGCCGACGGTCGCCTGCTCGTGCGCCAGCAGGATCGCGTTGGACTTCACCGCGCGCAGGGCCCGCCACGCGAATTCCAGGTCCGCCAGGGTCTGCTCGTCAGCGGGCGAGCCGGTGGCCAGCTTCCAGTTCGCCGGGTCGTCGCCGGGGGCGTCGATCGCGTCGGCGGTCTGCACGAGCACGCCGCCGGAGATCGGCCGGAACTCCACCGGGGCCGCGTTCTCGATCGCGGGCAGCTTCAGCAGCCGCACGTTCTTCTTGCGCTGCAAGATCTCCAGCGCTTCCGGCTCGAAGTCGGGGGCGAGCACGACCTCAGTGAAGACCTCGGCGATCTGCTCCGCCGCTGCGACGCTCACCGGCCGGTTCGTGGCGATCACGCCGCCGTACGCGGACACCGGGTCGCAGGCGTGCGCCTTGCGGTGCGCTTCGGCGACGTCCGCGCCGACAGCGATCCCACACGGGTTGGCGTGCTTGATGATCGCGACAGCCGGCTCCGAGAAGTCGAAGGCGGCCCGACGCGCGGCGTCAGTGTCGACGTAGTTGTTGTACGACATCGCCTTGCCGTGAAGCTGCTCCGCGTGCGCGAGGCCCGGCTGCGCGCCGCGGTACAGCGCCGCCTTCTGGTGCGGGTTCTCGCCGTAGCGCAGTACGTCCGCACGGTCCCACGTCGCGCCGAGGAAGTCGGGGAAGCCGCTGTCGTCCGCAGGCGCGTACGCGTTGGCGAACCAAGACGCGACAGCCGTGTCGTACGCAGCCGTGTGCGCGTACGCAGCAGCAGCGAGCCGCTTGCGGTCCGAGAGTTCGAAGCCGCCCGCAGAGACCTGCTCGAGCACCCACGCGTACCGTGCCGGGTCCACGACGACAGCCACGCTGCCGTGGTTCTTCGCGGCCGCGCGCACCATCGCGGGACCGCCGATGTCGATGTTCTCGACGCAGTCCTCGGGGCTCGCGCCGGACGCGACAGTCTCCTGGAACGGGTACAGGTTCACCACGAGCAGGTCGAACGCCGCGATGTCGAGCTGCTTGAGCTGGGCGACGTGGTCTTCGTTGCTCTGGTCGGCGAGCAGACCGGCGTGCACGCGCGGGTGCAGCGTCTTGACCCGGCCGTCAAAGGACTCGGGGAACCCGGTGACCTGCTCGACCGGCGTGACCGGAACGCCGGCGTTCGCGATGACCTTCGCCGTGCCGCCGGTCGACACGATCTCCACGCCGGCCGCGTGCAGGCCGGTCGCGAGCTCGAGCAGGCCGGCCTTGTCCGAGACGCCGATCAGCGCGCGCCGGACCGGGCGCCGTCCCTGTGCTGTGCTCACGAAAACCTCACCTTTCGTCCGTCCACGGTGCACCCACCACGGCCGAGTCGCTCGATCGTTTCAACCAGCAGCCTGCGTTCCACGGCTTTGATCCGCTCGTGCAGGACGTCTTCGGTGTCGTCGGTCTCCACCGGCACCGCCTCCTGGGCGATGACCGGGCCAGTGTCCACCCCGGCGTCGACGAAATGCACCGTCGATCCGGTGACGCGCACGCCCGCGGCCAGCGCGTCGGCGACCGCGTGCATCCCGGGGAACGACGGCAGCAGCGCGGGGTGGGTGTTGATCACGCGGCCCGCGAACCGCGCCAGGAACTCCGGTCCGAGGATCTTCATGAAGCCCGCGGACACCACGAGGTCGGGCTGATAGGCCGCGACCGCCTCGGCGAGCGCGCGGTCCCACGCGGCCCGGTCCGGATGGTCGGCGACGCGGACGGTGAACGACGGCACGTCCGCCCGTTCCGCTCGCGCGAGCGCCTCGATGCCGGTGCGGTCCGCGCCGACGGCCACGACGGTCGCCGGGAACCCGGGCTGCCCGGCCGCGTCGAGCACAGCCTGCAGCAGCGTGCCGGAACCGGACGCGAGCACGACGATCTTCACCGGAGTGGGCAGTTCCAAGCGGCTGGCCAGAACGGGCTCCTTGCACGGCGGTGCGCCTCGGGCGCACGGCGCTTCACCAGGTCGCCCCAACCCTAACGGTCGTCCTCGGCGGGCTTCGCGTCGCCGGAGTCCTCGGTGGACTCGGTCACAGCCTCCGGCTGTTCGACGGGGGTTTCCGGCTCGTCCCCGGGTTCGTCGGCCGTCTTGTCCCCGGGTTCGTCGGCCGTCTTGTCCTCGGTCTCGGCGGCCTCGGCTTCCGGCTCGTCCTCCGGCAGGTCGAGGCCCAGTTCGGCGTCGGCCTCGGCGTCGAAGTCCTCGTCGTCCTCAGCCTGGTCCGAGTCTTCCTCCGCAGAGTCTTCCGAGGCTTCTTCGGCCTCGTCGGTATCCGCGACGTCCTCTTCGGACTCGGACTCCTCCGCCTCGGTCTCGGCTTCCGGCTCGACCGCGTCCTCCGCCTCGAGGTCCTCCACCTCGAGCGACCCGACCGGCCGCATCGGAGAGTGTGCCCCCGCGAAGAACGCCACGAACCCGGCCGGGATCACGACCCAGCAGAACGCGACGATCGACGCCACCCCGACCGGGACGCTGACCGGGTCGAACGGACCGTCGCCGAGGCGTCCGCCGGCGAGAGTGCCCAGCAGCACGCAGCCGAACCCGACCACCGCGCCCGCGACGACCACGACCCGCAGCCGCGCCGCCGGATCCTCGTCGACCGCGCGGACCGACCAGCCGACCAGCACCCCGACCGCCAGCGGCAGCACCAGCAGCGCCGGCCACCACGACGCCGCGTGCTCCGGGACGCCCCCGAGCAGCGGCACTCCGGGAACGGAACCGCCGCGGTAGCCGATGAGGTGCACGTTGAGGCTGCCGATGCTGAACCCGGGCCCGCTCACGAACGACATCGCGGCGACCACGGCGTTCGGCAGGTACAGCACGGAAAGCAGGAACAGGCCGAAGCTGCTCCCGAACGACGGCTCGAACAGGCCGGACACCGTGCGCGCGGACAGCGCGGTGGCGGCGGTCAGCGTCAACGCACCGGCGGCCAGCAGCGCGAACAGTCCGAGCAAGCCCGCGCGAAGCCCGCGAAGGGCCAGCGGATCGAGCCGGTCCGCAAGCACCCGCGGCATGCCAAACCAGCGAAGCACCCCGGCGGTGGCCGCGAGTCCGGAGAGCACGGCAGGCACCAGCGCGGCGAGCGCGAAGTTCGCCCGCACCGGCTCGCCGATCGACAGCAGCGAAATCAGCAGACCGAATAGCAGATGCGCGCCGGAAATCGTGGCGAGCAGTGGGACGGCGTGCCGTAGCCGGGCGCAGCGAAGCCGGCGCACCGCCTTGGCCGCTGCCCGCGCGACCAGCAGCACCACGCCGACTGTCGGCAACAGCGGCAGCATGCCGAGCGGATGGCCGCCGATCCCGAGTTCGACCTGGTAAGCCGCCAGCCAGCCAGGTCCCGCCGACAGCAGCACGCCGCCTGCGGAGAAGATCGCGTGCTGGGCGGTCAGCGCGACGAGCGCGAGCAGCGTGGCGACCACCGCGTAGCCGGTGACGAGCGGGCCGAGCGCCGCGGCGAGCAACACCCGCAACCGGGGCGCCTGCGGGACATCCTGGTCAACGGAGTCGCCCACCGGCTCGTCGCCCGCGGGGCGTCCGGGACTGGTGAGCACCTGCATGTCCCCGACCATGACATCCGCACTCGGCCGTCCGGGTGAGGCACGCCGCCGGGCGGACGTGGCGAATCCAACGCCCACCCGGTCGTGGCACCGGGCCCATAAAAACACCCGCTGTGACACGGAGAGTCACAGCGGGTGGGTAATGCGAAGGGGTTTCAGCCTTGCTGTCGGAAACCTCCGGGCGGAGTGCCCGGTTTGTTCTGGTCGGCCGGCGGCTGGAAGAACTGGCCCTGCTGCGGCGCGTACGTCGTGGCCTGCCCGCCCGGCGGCGGCGTGGCGGGCGGCTGCTGGGCCGACGGCGGCTGCTGCCCCGGAGCCTGCTGACCCGGCTGCCCCGGCTGTCCGGGCGCGGCCTGGTACTGCGTCGGCTGGTACTGGCCCTGCTGACCGTACGGCTGCTGATACGCGGGGGCGGACGGCTTCGGCGCCGGCGGCTTGAGCACGCCGTACTCGAACAGCAGCGCGGCGACCGACGCGGCCATCTGCAGGAGACCGAGGATCAGCACCACGATCACGATGGCGGACGAGCGCCCGGAGATGACGGCGTCGAGCGCGCCCAGCCCGCCGAGCACGCTGAACAGCGCGGCGAACGGCAGCGTCTTCGGGCCCTTGGGCAGCAGGTTCAGCGCCGACAGCAGACCGCCGGCGAGCAGGAACAGAATGGGCTGCCCGGCCGTGCCCGCCTCGGAGGCGAAGCCGAGGAAGTACTGCACCAGTCCGAGCCCGGCCACGCCGAGGGACAGCAGCAGCGGAAGGTTCGGCGGCGCTCCGGCACCCGAGGCAGGCGGGCCCTGCTGCGGCTGGGGCTGCTGCGGGAACCCGCCCGACGGGGGCGGTCCCTGGGACGGCTGGCCCTGCTGGGGGTAGCCGGGCCCGCCACTGGGGAAGGTCATCGGAAGCTCTCCTGTCTCATCGACCGGCGGTTCGGGATCCTGAAATGCCCGGGGTGCACCGGCGGCGTCCCCCGCTCACGAGTGACTGCACGCTAGCGCATCCGCACGGGGCGTCCGCGACGTTGGACGCACTGACCGCCGGATCGGTTGCGGGCGGAAACGACGAAGGCCGGGCACCGTGTCGGTGCCCGGCCTCCGCCAGGGGAATCGTTGCTGGTCAGCCGAGGCTGTTGTACAGCTCACGGGCGAGAACAGCGGTCTCGCTCGGGGTCTTGCCGACCTTGACGCCGGCGGCCTCGAGGGCCTCCTTCTTCGCCGCGGCGGTGCCGGACGATCCGGAGACGATCGCGCCCGCGTGGCCCATCGTCTTGCCCTCGGGGGCGGTGAAGCCCGCGACGTAGCCGACGACCGGCTTGGTCACGTTCTCCTTGATGTAGGCCGCGGCGCGCTCCTCGGCGTCGCCGCCGATCTCGCCGATCATCACGATGACCTTGGTGTCGGCGTCCTTCTCGAACGCCTCGAGGGCGTCGATGTGGGTGGTGCCGATGACCGGGTCGCCGCCGATGCCGACCGCGGTGGAGAAGCCGATGTCGCGCAGCTCGTACATCATCTGGTAGGTCAGCGTGCCCGACTTCGACACGAGGCCGATCGGGCCCGCGCCGGTGATGTCGGCCGGGATGATGCCCGCGTTCGACTTGCCGGGGCTGATCACGCCGGGGCAGTTCGGCCCGATGATCCGGGTCTTGTTGCCGGTCGCGACCGCGTGCGCCCAGAAGTAGGCCGAGTCGTGCACCGGGATGCCCTCGGTGATGACGACGGCCAGCGGGATCTCGGCGTCGATCGCCTCGATGACCGCGTCCTTGGCGAACTTCGGCGGCACGAAGATGACCGACACGTCGGCGCCGGTCTCCTTGATGGCCTCCTCGACCGTGCCGAACACGGTGAGGTCCTTGCCCTCGATGGTGACCGTCTGGCCTGCCTTGCGGGCGTTGACGCCGCCCACGATGTTGGTGCCGGACTTCAGCATCTTGGTCGCGTGCTTCATGCCCTCGGAGCCGGTGAGCCCCTGGACGATGACCTTGCTGTTCTCGTTGAGGAAGATCGACATCTCACGCACCTGCCGCGGCGAGCTCGGCAGCCTTGTCGGCCGCGTTGTCCATTGTGTCCACCACGGTGACCAGCGGGTGGTTCGCGTCGGCCAGGATCTGGCGACCCTCGACGACGTTGTTGCCGTCCAGGCGGACGACCAGCGGCTTGGTGGCCTCGTCGCCCAGGATCTTCAGGGCCTCGACGATGCCGTTCGCGACCGCGTCGCAGGCGGTGATGCCGCCGAAGACGTTCACGAACACGCTCTTCACGTCGGTGTCGTTGAGGATGACGTCCAGCCCGGCCGCCATGACCTCGGCCGACGCGCCGCCGCCGATGTCGAGGAAGTTGGCCGGCTTCACGCCGCCGTGCTTCTCGCCCGCGTACGCCACGACGTCCAAAGTGGACATGACCAGGCCCGCGCCGTTGCCGATGATGCCGACCTCGCCGTCGAGCTTGACGTAGTTGAGGTTCTTGGCCTTGGCCTTCGCCTCGAGCGGGTTCTCGGCCTGCTTGTCGACGAGCTCCTCGTGCGCCGGGTGGCGGAACGCGGCGTTCTCGTCGAGCGTGACCTTGCCGTCGAGGGCGATGATCTTGTCCTGCGGGTCGCGGACCAGCGGGTTGACCTCGACCAGGGTGGCGTCCTCGGAGACGAAGGTCTCCCACAGCTTCACCACGACGTCGGCGGCCTCGTCGATGATCTCGGCCGGGAAGTGGCCGGCCTTCAGGATCTCGAGCGCCGTCGCCTTGTCGACGCCCTTAATCGCGTCGACCGGGATCTTGGCGAGCGCGTCCGGGCGCTCGACCGCGAGCTGCTCGATCTCCATGCCGCCCTCGGACGACGCCATCGCGAGGAAGGTGCGGTTGGCGCGGTCGAGCAGGAAGGAGAAGTAGTACTCGGACGCGATGTCCGAGGCTTCCGCCACCAGCACGCGGTGCGTGATGTGGCCCTTGATGTCGAGGCCGAGGATGGCTTCCGCCTTCTCCTTCGCCTCGTCGGGCGTCTGGGCCAGCTTGACGCCGCCCGCCTTGCCCCGGCCGCCGACCTTCACCTGCGCCTTGACGACGACCTGGGTGCCGATCTGCTCCGCGGCGGCCTTGGCTTCTTCCGGGGTGCTTGCCACGGCGCCCGGCAGAACCGGTACTCCGTGGGCGGCGAAGAGATCCCTCGCCTGGTACTCGTAGAGGTCCACTACTCCAGTCTCCTGACGACACGCCACTGTGGTGGTCCGTTTTCCGGACCGCGCTGTCGGACCAGTCGAGGTTAGCGACCAGCGCAGACGCAGGGGACGCCGCACCTGGTGAAGTCGGTCACCGTGCGCGGTCAGAGGGTGTGCCGAGGGTGTGAGACCGCCCACCGACAAGCATTTCGGCGGCCTTTTCGGCGCTTTCCCCGCCCAGTTCGACGACGTTCGTGCCGGAGAGCGCTTCGGCGAGGCCCTCGGGAACCGGGCCGCCAAGCAGGCCCAGAATGTCTGGATCCTCCTGTTCGACGGTGCGCACGATCTTTTCCGCCGTGTCGAGGTGTCCTACGTGGACGACTTCGAAACCGGCGTCGCGCAGCATTCGCGCCAGCGGAATCGCCGCCGTTTCTTCGGCCAGTTCCACGAGGACGACGCGGCGCGGACTCACTTCTTCGCCCCGGCCGCCGCGAGGCCAGCGGTGACCACTGCCGCGACGACCGCCGCGAGCCCGAGCCAGAATCCGATGCCCGGCTTCGCGGCCTGGAAAAGGGAACTGACCAGCGGGATCTCGGTGACGTGCAGGGCGAGGAGCACCGCCGCCCCGGTCAGCCCCGCCGCCGCGGCACCGGGCCGGGAACGA
This sequence comes from Amycolatopsis sp. AA4, assembly GCF_002796545.1. GTDB lineage: Bacteria > Actinomycetota > Actinomycetes > Mycobacteriales > Pseudonocardiaceae > Amycolatopsis. The sequence goes on along the minus strand of NZ_CP024894.1, from coordinate 511,613 downwards.
ACGCTCAAGCCGAGGGTGCCGAGAACGACGAGCAGCGCGGCGAGCAATCCCCACGACGGGGTGTCGAAATCGGACCAGAGCCCGGGCGGCGCGTAATCCTGCGCGGTGAACACCGGCGTGCCGAACGTCGCGATCGCCAGTACCGCGGTGATTCCGGCCGGAATTACCGCGGTGGATCGCGGCCCTTCGGTACCGGTGTCGTCGCGTTCCACGACTCCGGTGATCACCGCGGCCAATCCGGTAAGCCCGGCGAGCCCGAGCGCGATCGCGGTGAAAACGGCTCCCGCGCCGAGGTGGTAACTGATCGCGCCGCCGAGTCCGCCGAGTCCCGTCGCCTCGGAGGCGGTGATGGCCGTGCTGAGCACTGCGGTTCCCGCGAGCGCGACACCCGCCCACAACACGGCGAGCACCCCGCGCGCGAACGGCGCGGTGCGCTTCGCAAGCAGGAAAGGTGTTGGCAGCACGACAAGAACGGCCGCGACGAGTAGTTGCAGGCGGGCCGGGCTGTCTGTGCTGTTGTTGAGCTGCGGGGCGTACGCGCCGATCGCCGCCGCGATTCCGGTCAGCAACGCGGTGAGCGCAGTGAGCGCGCGCCAGATGGTGAGCCCCGGGACGCGGGCCTCGCCAGCCAGGTCGGTGCGTTCGGTTTGCGTCTGCTGCGGTGTCGCAAGTGGAGTGAGGACGAGGACCAGCACCATCGGCACGACGGCGAGATACGCGCCCGTCGAGACTTCCAGCCCCGACACGGCCAGCCCGGCGACGAACGTCGGCACCGCGACGGCCAGCGTCGCCGCGACGATCCCGCCGAGCGTCCCGCGAGCCACCCCGTCGGATCCGGCGAAAACCCCCAGCACCGCGGCGACCGGCAGCGCACCGGCGAGGAGAAGGTACCCGGCGAGCGCTAGCCCGGGGCCCTCGAATGCTGACCGCGCAAGGAGAAACGGGTCGTCCGAGAGAACCGGGGTCATCAGCAATCCGACCGCGGCGACTACGGCGAGCAGCGGAATGATCAGCCGCCAGCGGCGTTGGTCGTCGCCGCCCGCGATCTCGTTGCGCTCCCGCACGACCCGTGCGGCGACGATCCCGGCGACGAGCGTCAGCAGGTGCCCGGCGATCAGCAGCCAGAACCCGATGCCGACCCCGCTGCGGTCGAGCAGCCGGTCCGGGAGGTACAGCTCGGGGCGGATGGTTTTGGAGCCGTTGACGAGGAACTGAAGATCGAGGACCAGCCGCCCCGGCGCGAGAGCGGCGAGCCCGGTGATGAGACCGGCGGCCAGCCCGTGCCGCCCGCTGCGAGCCGCCGCGACCGCGATCCCGGCCGGGACGACGGCGAGGATCGCGAGGAGCGGCCAGGAGAGGTAGCCAGGCCCGGCGTCGGGCGAGACCGGGGCGATGGCGCCGGCGGCCAGGGCTAGGGAGCCGACGCCGAGGAGCGCGGTGGCGGCTTGGAGTCTTGGGGAGGGGGTTTGATCGGTGAGGTCGAGGAGGAGGTCGCCTTGCCTGCTTTGACGGCTTGGGTCTTGGCGGCTTGGGTCTTGGCGGCTGGGGATGGTCCTGGGTGCGGACCTCGGCTCGGCCGGGATGGCGGCGGGTTTTTGACGGCTGGTTCGAGCTGCTTCGTCAGACTGCCGCTTGGCTGAGGGTGCCGCTTCTCCACGGCTGGCCGGGCTTTCTGCCGCGGCCTCGTCTCGGTTGGACGGATTGGCTGAGCTTTCCGCGGAAGCTGTCCCGGGACGGCTCGACTCGTCAAGGCCGGATGAGCTTGCCCCGGGCGTCGCTTCGCTGCGGCGAGACGAATCGTCGGGGCTTGCCGAATTCGGCTCGCCGCCGGACGAGGATGCCGAACGTCCGGAGGATGCCGTCCCGCGGTGACTGGGCGAGTCGGCGGGGCTGTCGGCTGGATCCGATTTCGCCCGGCTGGCGTCGCGGCGTGCTCGGGCTCGGGCGGCGGCCTTGCGCTCGGCGAGGCTGGGACGCCGTGGTCCGGCGGGACGGCCCGGGGTGTCCGGGGCGTCCGGGGCGGAATCGCCGTCGGAAGGCTCTGGGGTCGGCGGAGTCATCGCTCGCGACGCTAGCAAGTACCGGTGCCGGCGCGGGGACAGCAGGGCCGCCTCGACCAGGCCGGAATGCACTTCCAGGTGAATTCCCCGCCGGATGAACCTCGGGCGGTCCCCACGCGTCTGAGGGGTGCGAAGAAAAAATTCCGCCGATCCGCGTAAGAGGCGCGTGGGCCGGAGGTCTCGACGGCAGAGGGACCGGGGTGCCGGAGGGAGCGTCGCGGAAAACTTCGGGGAAGTCGCGTAAGGGTGTGGCGTTCGGGGCGTCACTCCGGTGCGGGACGAAGCACGGGGACACATCGCGGGGGCGATGGACGAGGTCGGATGCCTGTTCGCAGCAGGCGCCCGGCCAGGCCGCGGAGGGAGCCGCGGCGGGTGCCGGCAGGTCGTGGGGACGACGTGCCGGGACCGAGATGGAGACGGCCGAGACCTGCCGGGGAGGGCAGGTGAACGGCCACCTCGCGGAGGGGAGCCGCGATCTTCGTTCCTGGCAGGCCGGGGAGGACCTGCCAGGAACGAAGAAGGCCAGCGCCTGCCGGGACAGGCGATCGGCCAGGTCGCGGAGGGGAACTGCGACAGGCTTCGGCAGACCGCGGGGACGGTCCGCCGGGGATCGGGGACAGGGACGGCCGGGGCCTGCCGGGGAGGGCAGGTGACCGGCCGCGCCGCCGTGAGCAGCGACGACGAGGACGGACTGCCGGAACGAGCCGCCGGGCATCGCGGGGGACTTGCTGCGAGAGCAGGTGACCGACCGCGCCGCCGTGAGCAGCGACGACCAGGACGGACTGCCGGAACGAGCCCCCGAGCATCGCGGGGGACTTGCTGCGAGAGCAGGTGACCGACCGCGCCGCCGTGAGCAGCGACGACCAGGACGGACTGCCGGAACGAGCCCCCGAGCATCGCGGGGGACTTGCTGCGAGAGCAGGTGACCGGCCGCCCCTCTGCGAGCAGCGACGACAGGCACGACTCCACCGGCAAACGGAGTGCTGGCACCGCTGGGACCCGCCGGAAGAACGAGTGACCGGCCGCACCGCCGTGAGCAGCGACGGCGAGGACGATCTGCCGGAATGAGCCGCCGGGCATCGCGGGTACCTGTCGGGGAGAGCGGGGCAACCGACCGCACCTCTACGAGCAGAGACGGCGGGCACGACCGACCGGCAAACGGAGTGCTGGCAGGACTGGAACCCGCCCGGAAAGCAGGTGATCGGCCACACTGCCGCGAGCAGTGACCGTGATGGGCATCACAAGATTCGGCGTGAAACTGCTTCAACGCACTCGGGTGGCCGGTTATTTCGCCCGCGAGGCCGCCGGGAGGGCACCTGGGAGCACTGGGCCATCCGAACGTATGTGACTCAAGCCACATGCGGCGAAGTAGTTTCCGATTAACTTTGGGTAGTTTCCACAGCTAGACGCTCGATGCGTGCCACTCTTTCGGCCGAAAGCCGGGTCGCGTCTTGCTCATTGAGGCGCCGCTTCGTTACTGTCCTCCGGTCCCCATTACAGTCAGGTCACGAAGCAGAACGCTGAGCGAATCACCCCCGAGGTTCGTTCACGGGATCCCCCGCCCGAGTTCGCTTCGACCCGGCTCCCCGACAATGGAAGGCCCTGTCTTGGCTTCACACCGCTCCCCCGGCGGCCAAGCTCCTTCCCCGGCGCTGAAAGACGCACTGGACGGTGCAGTCATCCGCGTCCGGGGCCAGCACCGCATCTCCCCGCCCTCCTCCGCCCTTCGCGGGCGGGTCGTGGTCGCCGCCGTCGCGGCCGGCGCGTTCGCCGCAGCCGCCGCCGGGCAGACCCTCAAGGCCACCAGCGGTGGAGACTCCGACGCCGCAGTCACCCCGCTCGCCAACGCGCAGAACGCGAGCGCCTCGTTCACCCTCGGCAGCGCGGGCTCCGGGGGAGCTCCCGAACTGCTGCCGACCGGCCACGCCGTCGATGCCTCCGCCGAAGCCGCGAAGATGGCCGACGCCGCCAAGGTCACCAAGGCTCGCGTGCAGGCGGAAACCGAAGCCGCGCGCCAGGCCGCCGAAGAGGCCGCCCGCCCGAAGACCTGCATGCCCGCTCACGGCACGTTCACCTCCGGCTTCGGCGCCCGCTGGGGCACGAGCCACCTCGGCATCGACATCGCCAACTCCATCGGCACCCCGATCTACGCCGCCTCCGACGGCACCGTCATCCAGGCCGGCCCCGCCAGCGGTTTCGGTCTCTGGGTTCGCATCCAGCTCGACGACGGCACCATCCAGGTCTACGGCCACATGAACAGCTTCTCCGTCCGCGAGGGCCAGAAGGTCAAGTGCGGCGAGCAGATCGCCGAGATCGGCAACCGCGGCGAGAGCACCGGCCCGCACCTGCACTTCGAGGTGTGGCAGGACGGGACCAAGAAGATCGACCCGCGTCCGTGGCTCGCTGCCCGCGGCGTGAACGTCGGCTGAGCCGGGTTTCCCGCAGGGCGACTGACACGGGTGGCATTCGCCGCCGCATAGCTCTCGACTGAGCTTGATCCGCATGGATCGCTCTAAGGGCTAGCGGCGGAAACGCCTTCGCACGCAAGGATTCTCGCGGCCATGGACCGCTACTTGCAACAAGAGAGCCAGTCGCTGCTCGACGGAAGCGGCAAGGGCAAGATCCGCATTAGGACGTGCCGCGACGACCAAGGGCTAGCCGCCGGTCAGTCGGTCCAATTCACCGCAGCGCCTTGAGGTCGATTCCCGCCACGCCAGGAGCGAGGGCGTCATGGATCGTTGCCCGGTAGGCGACGGACGAAGTAGGCGACTGCTACCTGCCACACCGTGCACAGGTCAGCGCGTCTTCGCCAGGGCAGCCATCGCGCGACGCCCTCGTCGGCACGCGACGTTCCTCCGCAGACGACACATCTGCCGTCTGGACCCAATGCGTGCTGCCGTAGCAACGCGCACCATGCCGCGGCCAGCCGTGCCACATCCCCTGGCACGTCCCGAGCTGGCCGGGTCGCCGTCCCCACAGCAACCGTCCCCGCGACTCTCCTCAAGTACTCCTGTACCCCGGCGGCAAATACCCCAAACAGCACCGCGTCCATCCCCCTGCGTCCCTTCCGCAGCCTACCGCATTTCATCGAACTTGTGTTCGATGAAGTCAAGTATGCCGGAGGGGACCGACAAGATCGACAGGTTCGCTGGGGAGTTCACTCGGTCCGGCGAAAGATGTCCGGGAGAGGGCGTCGCGGCATCGGGGCGAGAGTTGTTTGGGCAGGCCGCGAGGGTGGCAGAGCCCCGCGCGAGCAGCGTCGTGCGGAGGCCGGAGCTGCGCCATGGCAAACGGCTTCACGCAAAGCCTCGCCGGGGGAAGCGTCACGGCACCGGCACGGGCTCCGCAACGGGCCAGGGGTGCGGATGGCTCGGAGGGGCGGTCGCGCCAAGGCGGAGAGGAGCTGAGAGCGTTGCGGAATCGGCGCAGCCACTCCTCGTCGAGGCGAGTCAGCTTGGGGCGAATCGCCGCTACCGAGCGAAGATATGAAGAATCGGGTCCCAGACAACGGTTCTCGTCGGCACGGCACGGCACGGCACGGCACGGCACGGCACGGCACGGCACGGCACGGCACGGCACGGCACGGCACGGCACGGCACGGCACGGCACGGCACGGCACGGCACGGCACGGCACGGCACGGCACGGCACGGCACGGCACGGCACGGCACGGCACGGCACGGCACGGCACGGCACGGCACGGCACGGCACGGCACGGCACGGCACGGCACGGCACGGCACGGCACGGCACGGCACGGCACGGCACGGCACGGCACGGCACGGCACGGCACGGCACGGCACGGCACGGCACGGCACGGCACGGCACGGCACGGCACGGCACGGCACGGCACGGCACGGCACGGCACGGCACGGCACGGCACGGCACGGCACGGCACGGAGGATCAAACCCCCAAGGCAGCACCAACCGCAACAGCCGAAGCCGCATCAGCTACAGCCGCAGAAGCAGAAGCAGCCCTAGCCGAAGAAGCAGCAACCCTGACCGAAAAGGCAGCAGCCGTCAGAGTTTCACCATCGGTACGCTGCCGATCAGCATCAGCCGGACCTTTCCCGAAGCTCCGAAGTCGATCGTCGCCGTCGCGCGCGGGCCGATGCCGTCGCAGGAGATGACCGTGCCCAGGCCGTACTTGTCGTGGCTTACCCGGTCTCCGACGTCCAGCTTCAGCGCCACCGTGTCCTTCCACGCCTTGCCGAACGGCGAACTCGAAGACGTCGACGACGAGGACGACCGGCGGCCCCACGTGGTCGCGGCTCGGGGGCCGGACGAGGAACCCGACGAGGAGCCGAAGTTTCCGAAGCCCGGCGAGGACGGTTCCAGGCGACGCCAGTCGACGAGGTCCGGCGGAAGTTCGTCCAGGAAGCGGGAAGCCGGGTTCATCTGCGGCTGTCCCCATGCCGACCGAGTGAGGGCGCGGGACACGTAAAGGCGTTGCCGCGCACGGGTGATCGCCACGTAGGCCAGGCGGCGTTCTTCGGCCAGCTCAGCCGGATCACCCAGGGCGCGCATGTGCGGGAAGACCCCGTCTTCCCAGCCGGTGCAGAAGACGACCGGGTATTCCAGGCCCTTCGCGGTGTGCACGGTCATCAGGGTGACCACGCCCGCGCCGCCGTCGCCTTCCTCGCCGCCGTCTGGGGACGGGATCGAGTCGGCGTCCGCGACCAAGGACACCCGCTCCAGGAAAGCGGGCAGGGAGCCAGGAGCGGGGACGCCGTCGTCCAGGACCAGTTCCGCGTTTTCGTCGTTCGTGACCTCGGCGGTGAACTCGGCGAATTCGCGGGCCACCGTCACCAGTTCAGTGAGATTTTCGACGCGCGACGCGTCCTGTGGGTCGTCGGATTCCTCGAGTTCCGCGCGGTAGCCGGTGCGCTCCAGGACCGCTTCGAGCAGGTCGTGCACCTCGGTGCCGGACGACGCCATTTCCTGCAGTTCGTCCAGCAGCGTCACGAAACCGGTGATCGCCTTGGCCGAGCGCGGGTTCAGCAGCGCCACCTTGTCGTCGACCGCGTCGCGCAAGGCGGCCCAGAACGAGATTCGCTCCCGTTCCGCGTGCGTGGCCACGACTGCCTCGGCTCGATCGCCGATGCCGCGCTTGGGAACGTTGAGAATCCGCCGCAGGCTGACCGTGTCGTCCGGGTTCGCGAGGACGCGCAGGTACGCGATCATGTCCCGCACTTCGCGCCGTTCGTAGAACCGCACGCCGCCGACGACCTTGTACGGCAGGCCGAGCCGGATGAAGATTTCCTCGAACACCCGCGACTGGTTGTTGGTGCGGTAGAACACCGCGACGTCCGAGTAGTCCGCCTCGCCCTTCTCCGCCAGCGAATCGATCTCCCCGGCGACGAACGCGGCCTCGTCGTGGTCGTTGTCCGACACGTAGCCGACGATCTTCTCGCCGTCGCCCGAATCGGTCCACAGCCGCTTCGCGCGCCGGTTGGGGTTGCGGGCGATGACCGCGTTGGCCGCGGACAGGATCGTTTGCGTGGAGCGGTAGTTCTGCTCCAGCAGAATGGTGTGCGCGTTCGGGAAGTCGCGTTCGAATTCCTCGATGTTGCGGATGGTCGCGCCGCGGAAGGCGTAGATGGACTGGTCCGCGTCACCCACCACGCACAGCTCGGCGGGCTCGATCCCGGTGTCCGTGGCCTCGGTACCGGCGAGCGCGCGCACCAGGGTGTACTGCGCGTGGTTGGTGTCCTGGTACTCGTCGACCAGGACGTGCCGGAAGCGCCGCCGGTAGTACTCCGCGACGTCCGGGAACGCTTGCAGCAGCGACACTGTCCGCATGATCAGGTCGTCGAAGTCGAACGCGTTCGCGCTCGACAGCCGGCGCTGGTACTCGGCGTAGACCTCGGCGACCCGGCGCTCCAGGTCGTTGGCCGCCTTCGACGCCGCCTGTTCCGGATCGACCAGCTCGTTCTTCAGGTTCGAGATGTGCACCGCGAGCGTGCGCGCGGCGTACTTCTTCGGGTCGATGTCGAGATCGCGCGCCACGAGCGTGATGAGCCGCTTCGTGTCGTCCGAGTCGTAGATGGAGAAACTCGACGACATGTCGAGCGTTTTCGCCTCGCGGCGGAGGATCCGCACGCACATCGAGTGGAACGTGGACACCCACATCGCGTTCGCGCGCTTGCCGACGAGCGCCGCGACGCGTTCGCGCATTTCGGCGGCGGCCTTGTTGGTGAACGTGATCGCCATGATCTCGCCCGGGTGCACGCCGCGCTCGGCGAGCAGGTAGGCGATCCGGCGCGTGAGCACGCGCGTCTTGCCCGATCCGGCTCCCGCGACGACCAGCAGCGGACCTCCGGCGTGCGTCACCGCCTCGCGCTGGGCGGGGTTGAGGTCCTCGAGCAGGTCTGCGGTTCCCGGCCGGGCAGCGCGGGCGGGCGGGTCTGCGGGGAGATCGAAGAGGGTGTCCATCGTCTGTCAACGCTACCCCGGGGGTACGACAGTCCCGGAACAGCCACGGGGTCGGCCTGCGCTTGTCGACGTACGCCGCAGTGTCGCCTCGCGTCCGACGCGCAGCGAGGCCGCGGCGCGGAGCATCGAACGGTATGGACGACAAGATTCCCGCCCGGCTGAGGGCTTCCGACGGCGACCGCGAGCGCGTCGCCGAGACCATCCAGGCCGCCGGTTCCGACGGACGGCTCACTCTCGAAGAGGTGGAAGAGCGGCTGCGCACGGTCTACGCCACCCGCTACACCGACGAACTCGGCGAACTCACCGCGGACCTCCCCCGCCCGGCCCCGATCCGGCCGAGCGGCGGCGGCTGGCCGCTGACCCGGGCCGCGCTGCGCGAGCATCCGGCCTTGCGCGTGCACCTCGGCATCGTCGCCGTGCTCGCGACCTTGCTGATCGTCCGCTGGGCGATCAGCGGCGCGTTCTTCTTCTGGCCGGCGATGCCGTTGTTCTGGCTGTTCATCAGCCTGGTGCTGCACGCGCGGGTGCGGACGTTCCGGCGGCGGCCGGGCGCGCCTGTGCCATACTGAATCCGTGCGGCACAGCAACGAGCGATTTTTTTACGGGACCCGGACTCCGGCTCCCGTGATCGCGTAGTGCCCCACCCGCCATCACCCGCAGCCCCGGAGTCCACTGGACCCGGGGCTTTCGCCGTCCCTGGGCAACCGGGAGTCCGGACTTCAGAGAGGTCCCGATGAACGCGCAGACGCAGAACGCCGACGGACAGCCCGCCGAACACACCCCGGCGGGCGAGGACATCTCGTCGCTTCGCGAGGAGATCGACTGGCTCGACTCCGAAATCCTCCGGCTCGTGAAGCGCCGGGTCGAGGTGTCGAAGACCATCGGCGCGGCCCGGATGGCCGCGGGCGGCACGAAAATCGTCTACAACCGCGAGATGGACGTGCTGGCGCGCTACCGCGAACTGGGTCCGGAGGGCCGTCAGCTGGCCATGCTGCTGCTGAACCTCGGCCGCGGCAGGCTCGGCCGCTGACGCGGTATCCGGGGCATCCCCGATTCGCGCGGCGGGGAAACCGGGCAGACTGGACACATGATTAACCTCATCGCCGTCATCATCGCGATCGCGAGCGTGCTGGCGGCCCTCGGCCACGTCGGCTACCTGGCGCTGCTGAACAACGCGGCGGGCAAGCGGGCGGGCGGGGCTCCGGTGGCGCAGTACGTGCGCAGCCGCTGGGCGCTGGCCGGCGGCGCCACGGCGGCCTCGTTGTTCGCCTGGCTGCTCACTTCCGGCAACGTCGTGCTGGACATTCTCTCCATCGTCATCGCGGTCGGTAGCGGCGCGACGTCGGTGAAGGCCCTTCAGTCGACGCAGGCGAAGTACCGCAGCGGCGGCTGACGAGGCCCCGAACTGGGCAAACGCCCGGCGGCACGCTGCGCTGCGTGACGTGCCGCCCGTTCGGGCGCGCCCGGTCGAGTGAAACCGGTGCAAGTTGCAGGATGGGTGAAGACATTCGCCTGCCGGTTTCCTACTGTGAAACCCGTGAGGACCCTGGCGGCCGCGCCGGGCTATGCCCGGAGGACGCGCGGGAGCTGCGGCTCCGCGCGCCGTTCTCCGCGTGCGCGTGCATTTGCTCGGGAGTTCGCAAGTGTGGACGCAAGCGTAGTTCTCCTCGTCCCTGCTCCGTTCGGGTTGACGAGCCCCCCGGCGCCGTCACGCCTCTCTCGCGGAGGGGTCGGACCGGCATGACGGGAAACACGATGGGCGGTCCGCGGCACGCCGGCCGTCCTGGCGCGGTGCCGGACGCCGAGGTCACCGTTCCCGGACGGCACCGGGTCCGCGCCGACGGCACCTGGACCCCGGTGGTGCCGCCCCGCGCCGCCGGACATCACCGGCACCGCACCGGTTCCGCGCCCGCCGTCGCCGGCGCTCCCGCGCAGCGGGGCAGCGAGAATCCGCAGCAGCGCGGCGCACCGGCTCCGCGCGCGAACCGCGTGCCCGACGACGGGAACCGCCCGGCCCCCAACCAGCCGGTCTTCCCCAGCGCGAGCGGCACGCTGCCGATCGGCGAACCCCCGTTGCCGCAGCCGCAGCGCCGCCGGGCCGCGCCCGAGCCGCGCGGCCGCCGAACCCCCGCCGAACCCCCGCGCCGCCCAGCCGCCGCCCTGGATCGGCTGGCCGAACCGGACCAGACCGTCGTTTCTCCCCGCCGGGCCCCCGCGCCCCAGACCGCCCCGCCGGCCCGGCGGCCCGAATCCCGCGCCGCCTTCGCTCCCCCGCAGGACCGGATCCCCGAGGAGCACCTCGCTTTCGCCCCGCCGGAAAGCGCACTCCCCCAGCCGACCCGCCGCACCCGGCAGGAACGCGTCGCCACCACCTCCGCCGCGCTGGCCAACCGCACGGAAAGCCCGCGCGAACGCGTCGAGCTGAACCCGGTCGCGGAAGAACCGCCTCGGCGCCAGCGCGTCATCCTCGGCGAACCGTCCGTTTCGGCGCAGGAGAAAGAAGAACAGCAGGACGACGAGGTGCGCGTGTACTCCGCGCCGCTGGTGGACGGCCTCGGCACGTTCGACCTCGGCTCGGTGCCCGCGTCGGTCACCCCGCCGAAGACCTGGCGCAAGGCGGCGTGGTTCGCGACCGGCGCGTCCGGCGCGGTGGTCGTCGGGCTGTTGTTCGCCGGGACGTTCCTGGTCGGCGGCCCCGCCACCACGACGACCGACGCGGTCGGGGGCGGCGGCTGGCCGGGCAGGCAGAACGGCGGCAACCCGAACCTCAGCGCGCTGATCCCGAACGGGCAGCACGGCGGGGTCGGCGGCAACGTCCCGCACAACGGCTCCAGCACCAGCCCCGACGGCGTCACCTCGGACAACGGCGACGGCACGCACCCGCAGCAAGGCACCGGTCCGAGCAGTTCGGCGGGCAGCAGTTCGGCGCAGGTGACCACGTCGGCCGGCCCCGGCACCGGCAGCAGGACCTCCGCGCCGACAACGACCGGCTCCCCCTCGTCCAGCGAGCCGCCGGAGAAGCCGCCGGTCACTCCCGCTCAGCGGGAAACGAAAGAGCCGCCGTTCTACACCACCAACGACGCGAACACGATGGGGAACAACTCGGAGAAGTTCTTCAACACCGTCACCACCGACCCGTCGGAGGCCTCGTCGGTCACGTCCGGCGACCTCAAGCAGCAGGGTCCGCAGGGGCTGCGCAAGCGTTACGCCGACGTCGCGTACTTCGAGGTCAAGAAGGTCACCATCGACCCGCAGCACGGCACCACGGTCAACACGGTCGAGGTCACGCACAAGGACGGGCACAAGAGCACCGAGCAGCAGACGCTCACCTTCGACGACAACGGCAAGATCACCGACGACGGGCGCTGACCTGCAACTGTCTGCAAATGCCGATGCACGTGCGGTGCGGTGAGCGGTTGTTCCCTCGTCCGGTTGGGTGACATAAGCTGCCGTTCGTCGTACGACGGCGGCATTCCGGCGACGGAGGCTGGCGGCCGCCTGTCGGCACAGGGTTACCTGGCGACTACGAGGTCTGGGCCGACCACGAATCGCCCCGGACCGCCCGGGGGCCCCGCCACCGCGCCGGGTCCCGCCCCGAACCCCCAGAGCGAGGACTTTCGTGCTTGAACGGCAGCGAACCCGGCGAGAACCCGACGCCGTGCGCGTCGAGGACGTGATCCCGCCGGAACTGCTCGAGAACGTCGCCGAGGCCGACCGCGAATATCTCGAGCAGGTGGTCCGCGAACCGCAGAAGTACCTGCCGCCGCGCGCCCGCCGGCCGATCGTCCGCGACGAAACGCCCGTCGAGGAGCCCGAAAGCAAGCTCGCCCGCCGCGCGAAGCTGGCCGGGCTCGTCGGGGCGGGCGCGCTCGTCGCCGGCGCCGTCGTCACCGCCTCGCTGCTCACCGGCGGTCCGCGGCCCACCGTGCCGGTCGCCGGCGGAGCCGCGTTGCCCGCGGGGTTCAGCGGCGCGGCCGCGCTCGGCGGCCAGGCCGTGCCGCAGCAGCGCAAGGTCCACTCGTCCGGCGGCACGACGTCGGGGCAGAGCGAAAGCACGACGCAGTCCAAGCACACCGACTCCGCGACCACGACGCCGTTGAATTCGGGCACCACCACGCCGGAAACCACCTCCGGCACCTCGGCTTCCTCGCCGAGCGCCCCGTCGTTGGCGGAATCGCACAAGAAGTCCGCCACCTCGTCGGCGGCCGCGCCGAACCCGGTCAAGCTCGAAGCGGTACGCAAGTTCTACGCCTCGATCGACCACCAGCCGGAGAACGCGCTTTCGCTGCTCACCCCGAACGTCGCGCGCGGCGAAATGGGCGACCTGGTCCGCGCGTGGAGCGGGGCCGACTCGATCGACGTCCAGGAACTGCACGTCCAGGACGACGGTTCGGTCTTCGCCGTGGCGCTCGTCCACCAGGCCGACGGCACGCTGGTGCGCGTGACCCAATTGTTCGACGTCGTCGAGCAGGATGTGATCTCCCAGGCTCGCGTCCTGTCCGCGGTCTACTCCTGACCTGCGCGAACGTGGTGATGCCGGGTCGGGGCACGTGTACCGCGTGCATGTGCGCAGAGTGAGCGCCTAGCCTTGTCACGGGTCGGTCTCGGCAAAACCGGCACACGGTCCACAGCAGGTGCCTACGCTCCGGTGCTGCGGCGGGTTCGAACTCACCCCTTCGGGGTAGACAAGTCCCGCTCTGGGAAGTCGGAGCCCCAAAGGGAGGTCGCGTGAGCGACGAGGGTCGTCTGGTCGCCGGCCGGTACCGGATCGTCGGGAAAATCGGTTCCGGCGCGATGGGGGCTGTCTGGCGCGCCCACGACGAGGTGCTGGGCCGTACGGTCGCCATCAAGCAGCTGCTTCTCCAGCCCGGGCTCGAGAACCACGAGGCGGAGGACGCCCGGCAGCGCACCATGCGCGAGGGCCGGATCGCCGCCCGGCTGCACCATCCGAACGCGATCACCGTGTTCGACGTCGTCACCGACGACAACGGCCAGCCCTGCCTGATCATGGAATACCTGGCTTCCACCAGCCTGGCGCAGGTGCTGCAGGAGAAAGGCACCCTGCCGCCGCTGGAGGTCGCCCGGATCGGCGCGCAGATCGCCGCCGCCCTGCGCGAGGCGCACGCGGTCGGCATCGTGCACCGCGACATCAAGCCGGGCAACATCCTGCTCGCCGGCAACGGCACGGTGAAGATCACCGACTTCGGCATCTCCCGGGCCAAGGACGACGTCACGGTCACCAAGACCGGGATGATCGCCGGCACCCCCGCTTACCTGGCTCCCGAGGTCGCGATCGGCGGCGACCCCGGTCCCGAATCGGACGTCTTTTCGCTCGGCTCCACGCTGTACGCCGCGTGCGAGGGCCAGCCGCCGTTCGGCCTGTCCGAGAACACGCTGAGCCTGCTGCACGCGGTCGCCGCGGGGCAGATCAACCCGCCGCGGCAGTCCGGTCCGCTGGCGAGCGTGCTCGCGGTGCTGCTGCACCCGGAGACCCAGCACCGGCCCACCGCCGAGGAATGCGAGGAGCTGCTGTCCGCGGTCGCGCGCGGCGAGACCCCGCTCGGCGGCCCGGCCGACGAGACGATGATGGCCTCGTCCTCGGGCACTCTCGGCGCGGCCGCGCTCGGTGCGGCGGGCGGCGCGGCTGCCGCAGGTCTGCTGCATCCCGACGACGAGCAGGCCGGCCACTCCGGCACGCTGCTCGACGACCCGGGCGTCACCCAGCAGTACGACCCGAGCGCGCAGCAGTACTACGACGAGGACCCGTACCCGCCGGGCTCCGGCTACCCGGAGAACGACTACGACGACCACGGCTACCAGCAGGACGGCTACCACCAGGAGCCGCCGCTCTACGGCGACCCGAGCCGCAACGGCCTCGCCGCCACGCGCGCGGTCCCCGTCCCGGACCGCTACGAGGACGACCCGTACGAGGAGCCCGCGCCGCGGACCCGCGTGCAGACCGCGCCCGAGGACGAAGAGGACGAGAAACCCGGCGCGTGGAAGAAGCCCGCGATCATCGGTGCCATCGTGGTCATCGGCCTGGTCGCGCTGGGCGTGTGGCTGCTGACCCCGGGCAACCCGCCCGACGCTTCGCAGCCGGCGCCGCCTGCTTCGTCGTCCGCGGTCGCGCCGACGTCCGTCACACAGCCGCCTTCGGAAGCAACCACCACGTCCCCGCCTACGTCTTTCCGGGAAAGCGCGACCCGCGAGACCCAGTCGACGCGACACTCGCGGCGGCCTACTACTGCGGAGGACACTCCGACGCAGGAACAGCCCACGAAGACACGGGACAGCACTGCCGACAAGCCGACCAGCTCGAAGCAAACGGCATCGTCGGCGCCAACGACGGCCAGTTCGGCCAGCGGCGGATGATTCAGGGACAGCATTGAGTTCAGAAGGCAGCATCGTCGGCGAGCGGTACCGGCTCGACCAGCCGATCGGGCGCGGCCGCGCGGGCATCGTGTGGCTCGCGTTCGACACGCGGCTGTTCCGGACCGTCGCCGTCAAACGCATGTACCTGCCCGTCGGCCTGCCGCCGGACCGTGCCGAACAGGCGCGCGCGATGGCGATGGAAGAGGGCAAGGCCGCGGCCCGGATCGACCATCCGTGCGCGATCACGGTGTACGACGTGCTGCCCGACGGCCCGGACGTGTGGCTGGTGATGGAGTACATCCCGTCGCGCGGGATGTCGGTGTTCCTCGCCGAACACGGCCGCCTCACTCCGGAACAGGCCGCGTTCCTCGGCATCCAGCTCGGCGACGCGATGGCGTCGATTCACTCGGCGGGCATCGTCCACCGGACGCTCGAACCGAACACTGTGCTGCTCGCCGACGACGGCAGCGTCAAGCTGACCGACATCGGCATCACCGGCGGCGGTCCGCACGCCGCTTACCGGGCGCCTGAGGTCACCCGCGGCGCGCCTCCGTCTGCAGCTGCAGACGTGTTCTCCCTTGGCGCGACGCTGTACACGGCGGTCGAGGGTGTGCCGCCGTTCGGCGACGACGGCAAGTCCCCCGAGCGGCCGCCCGAGAACGCGGGCCCGCTCGCCGGCGCGTTGCAGAAGATGCTGCGCGCCGACCCGGCTGCCCGGCCGACCATGGACGACACCGTGCACGCGCTGAAGGCGATCACTGTCGGACGCGAGCAGACCGCGTTCATCCCGCCGACCGCGCCCGCGCTGCCGACCCTTCCGGCGTCGCGGCCGATGGCGGCGCAGCAGCCGAACGTTCCGGAGCCAACCCAGCAGATCCAGCCGAACGCCACGCAGCACATCCTCCCGCCGCAGCCGCCGCAGCAACCGGCTCCGTTGATGCAGCTTCCGGTCCAGCAGGTGCCGCAGGCTCCCGCACCGGCGCAGCCGATGCAGCCGATGCAGCAGCCGACCGCCCGGTACACGCCCACTCCGGCGCAGCAGGCCGCGTCCGCGCAGGCGGTCCGGGAGAAGGCGGCGGCGCGACGGCGGATCATCCTCACCGTCGCGGCGATCCTGTGCGCGATCCTGATCGGGATCGGCGTCTCGCAGCTGCTGTTCGTCTGAGCCAGCGTCAGGCGACGTTCTCGATCGCCTCTTGCATGGCTTCGAGGAACGTCTGCACGGCCGGACTGCCCGCCACGCGCGCGGCCACCGCGGCGTGAATGTGCCTGCTCGGCTGCGGATTGCGGATACGCCGCACCACCACGCCCGGATGCGGCGTGCCGAGCCCCAGCTCCGGCACCAGCCCGACGCCGAGCCCGGCGGCGATGAACCCTTGCGCCGACGGATAGTCCTCGGACTCGACCACGACGTTCGGATGGAACCCGGCCGACGCGCAGGCGCCCTCCAGGATCGCGCGGCAGGCGCCGGGGATCGGGTCGACGCCGACCCACGGTTCCTCGGCGAGGTCGGCCAGGTCGAGGACGCGTTTGCGGGCCAGCCGGTGCGCCCGCGGCAGCACCGCGCGGTACGGATCGTCGAGCAGCGGCACCAGCTCGATGCCCCGGCTCGGCTCGGACGGCCGCGGGTAGACGATGATCGCCAGGTCGGCGCGGCCTTCCTCGACCTCGGTGAGCGGGTCGCCCGGGTCGATGAGCTTGAGGTCGAGCCACACGCCGGGATGTTCGCGGCGCAGCGCGGCCACCGCGTACGGCACCATCGTCGCGCCCGCGGTGGCGAAGTAGCGGATGGCGAGCTTGCCGGTGCGGCCTTCCTTCAGCTCGGTGAGCGCGGCCTCGGCTCGGGCCAGCTCCGCGCTGAGCGTCTCGGCGTGTTCGGACAGCAGAGTCCCGGCCGGGGTCGGCTGGACGCCGCGGCCGACGCGTTCGAGCAATGGCGTGCCCGCTTCGCGTTCGAGCACCGCCAGCTGCTGGCTGATCGCCGACGGCGTGTAGCCGAGATTCCTCGCCGCGGCAGTGATCGAACCGCTCGTGATCACCGCGCGCAGCACCTGCATGCGCCGTACATCGAGCATGGCCGCAATCCTACAGCTTTGCTTAAGCGTCCCTGCAGTTATTTTCGCTTGTCCTTACACCTCGGCGCGGCAAAGCTGGCTAGCGAGGCGAAGGAGGAACCTGGGGTGGGCGAGACGAAGACGCTGCTGAGGATCGCGGCGCTCGCGTTGATGTGGGGTTCGAGCTTTTTCTGGATCAAGCTCGGGCTCGAAGCGTTTTCTCCCGTGCAGCTGGTGCTCGCGCGGCTTGTGCTGGGCGCGGCGGTGCTGCTCGCGCTGTGCCTGATCGGCCGCCGGAGCCTGCCCGCGCAACGGAGTACCTGGGGGCATCTGCTCGTCGCGGCGTTCTTTCACAATGCCTTGCCCTTCCTGCTTTTCGCGGTCGGCGAGACCACTGTGGACTCCGGCATCACCGGGGTGCTGAACTCGACCACCCCGTTGTGGGTGCTCGTGGCGGCCCCGTTCCTGGGGGCGGCGAACCGGATGACCGCGACGCGGATCGCCGGTCTGGTGATCGGCCTCGCCGGGATTCTGCTGATTTTCGCGCCGTGGCAGGCGTCCGGGCTGCTCAGCTGGGGCGCGCTGGCCTGCCTCGCCGCCGCGGCGAGCTACGGGTTCGCGTTCGTCTACGAAGGCCGGTACCTGTCGAACACCGGCTCCTCGCCGTACGCGATCGCGGCCGGGCAAATGCTGCTGGCCACCGGATTTCTGGTGCTGGCCATGCCGTTCGGCGGGCTGACGCCGGTGCACCTGAGCCCGGTGGCGATGATCGCGGTGGTCATCCTCGGCCTCGGTTCGACCGGGATCGCGTTCGCGCTCAACTATCAGCTGCTGGCGAGCGAAGGCGCGGTGGCCGCGTCGGTGGTCGGCTATCTGCTGCCGGTCGTGTCCGTGCTGCTGGGCGCGGTGTTCTTGCACGAGCAGCTGAACCTGCGCGTGATCGCGGGCATGGTCGTGGTGCTGCTCGGCGTCGCGTTGACGCGGCTGCAGCGCAAACCGGCGGTGGCCCCGGAAGAGGAACTGACTCCGGCCTAGACGAGACGGCGGTCCGAGGCCCAGCGGGACAGCTCGTAGCGGTTCGACAGCTGGGTCTTGCGCAGGACGCTCGACACGTGCGTCTCCACCGTCTTCACCGAGATGAACAGCTCGGACGCGATTTCCTTGTACGCGTAACCACGGGCGAGCAGGCGCAGGACGTCGCGCTCGCGCGGGGTGAGCAGGTCCAGTTCGGGGTCGTTGATCGGCGCGGAGCCGGGACGGTCGGCGAAGGCGTCGAGGACGAATCCGGCCAGGCGCGGGGAAAACACCGCGTCGCCGTCAGCGACCCGGACGACCGCACGGACGAGTTCCTTCGACGAGATCGTCTTGGTGACGTAGCCGCGCGCGCCGGCGCGGATCACCGCGATGACGTCCTCGGCGGCGTCGGACACCGACAGCGCGAGGAACACGACATCCGGCAGCTCCGGGCGCACGCGGCGCAGCACCTCGGCACCGCCGCCGTCGGGCATGTGGACGTCGAGCAGCACGACCTGCGGGCGGGTGCGCGCGATGCCGGCGACCGCTTCCGCGACTGACCCGGCCTCGCCGACGACCTGCACCTCGTCGGTGATCGAATCGAGTTCCGTGCGCACTCCCGCACGGAACAACGCGTGGTCGTCCACGAGGAAGACCTTGACCGGTTCCCGCTGGCTCTCCGTCACGACTGCCCACTCCCTCGCTTCGCCTGTCCCCGAGCATAGCGAGGTCATGCCACCCCTTTGCCCGCCTTCACCGGCATGGCGAGCTGGACTTCGGTGCCTTCGCCGGGCGCGGTGCGCAGCTTGCAGGTGCCGCCGTGGCGTTCCATCCGGCCGCGGATCGAGTCGGCGAGGCCGTGCCGGTCGGCGGGCACGACGTCCGGGTCGAAGCCCTTGCCCCGGTCGCGCACGAACACGGTGACCTCGGTGGGCTCGACCTCGGCGAACACGCTGACCTCGGCGACCCCGGCGTGCTTGGCCGCGTTGACGATCGCCTCGCGCGCGGCCTGCACCAGGGCGGTGAGCGGCGGGTTCAGCTCGGCGTCGCCGACCACGACCTGGCCGACCGAGATCGCGAACTGGTCCTCGACCTCGCCGCACGCCGCGGCGAGCGCCTCGGACAGCTGCTGGCGGGTGCCCTCTTCCTCTTCTTTGGTGCGCTTGTCGCTGGGCTTGCCGTAGCCGCCGGGGCCGTACAGCCAGCCGCGCAGCTCGCGTTCCTGGCCGCGGGCGAGGCGCGCGACCTCGGCGGGCTGGTCGGCCTGGCGCTGGATCAGCGCGAGGGTCTGCAGCACGGAGTCGTGCAGGTGCGCGGCGATCTCGGCGCGTTCGTCGGTGCGGATGCGGGCCTGGCGTTCCTCGCCGAGGTCGCGTACCAGCCGCAGCCAGAACGGGACGGTGAGGACGGCGACGCCGATCAGCGTCGCGAGCACCGCGATCAGGGCGAACTTGACCTGGTCGAAGTCGCCGCTGGCGAACACGACGAAACCGATGCCGGTGGCCACCAGCGCGACCCCGGCGAGGATCCGGACGAACGCCGCGAGCCTGCCGCCCTCGCCGACCAGCCCGTCGCGGGCCCCGACGCGCCAGCGCCGCCGCTGCGATTCGTCCGCCTCCCGCCAGACGACGGCCGCACCGAGCGCGGCGAGCGCGATCGGCACCGCGACCCAGCCGCGGATGGCGCCGGTGAGCGTGCTGCTGGCGATCGCGAGCCCGATGCCGAGCGCGATCAGCCCGTACGCCTGCTGCCGGTCGCGGGCCTTGGGCGCGGTTTCGCTTTCCTCGGAACTCTGCGGCACGAAAACCCAGAGCAGGCCGTAGGCGAGCAGGCCCGCCCCGTTGAGCGCGGCCAGCAACGCGAACACGACGCGGACCCAGACGACCGGAACCCGGAGGTGGTCGGCGAGCCCGCTCGCGACGCCCGCGACGGCCCGCCCGGAGCGCCGCCGGTACATCTTGGGCCGCGCTTCGGGTTCGGCGACCTCCATCGCCGGGGCGGACATGAGTGCCGAGGGCTCCTCCGCGGTCGAGGAAACCCGCCCTGGGGCACTGATGTCGAGAAAGTCCTGCACGAGTCCCATCGTCACACGCGGGAGCGGCGCGGACATCGGGGAAGGCCCTGATCCATTCCCCCAGATGGCCGCGCGGGCGAAATTCCGCGAACCCTCCTGCCGCCCGCCGGGACTCGGTACGATGCAGGGGGCGAGCGATCACAGTGCGTAAACGGGGCGGGGAGGCCGGATGACCGAGCAGCATCGCGCGGAGCACGTCGAGTCCGCGGGCGATTACTACGCCCGGACGCAGAACGTGCACCAGATTTTCGCGGTCGGCGAGGACTCGCCGGAGACGCGCAGCGCGACTGAGCGGGATGCCTCGCAGTACTCGGTCCAGCAGGGGCAGCAGCTGCTCCAGGGTCAGCAGACCAGGGGCGACGCGCCGGCACCGGACGCGAACTACGCGTCGTACAGCCACGAAGACCTGCACAAAATGGTCAACGAGGGCTTGGACTTCAAGGGCATCAACGAACGCAGCCGCGTGACGAACTTCTACGGCAACTGGCTCGCCGACGTGTCCAACCAGTTCCGCGCCGCGGCCAGTACCGCGGGTGCGGAGTGGCAGGGCACGGCCGCGACGCAAGCGCATTCGTTCTTCCAGAGCACGGCCGATCACACGGAGAAAACCGGCAGCGCGATGCAGCTGGTGTCGAACCGGTACTCCCAGCAATCCGCGGCGGCCGATTACGCGCACAAGAACATGCCGGAGCCGACCGGGTTCGACCAGAAGGCCGAGATGGCCAAGGCGACGGAGCAGTTCCAGAACGGCAACCCGCTGCAGGGCGTGATCGCGATGGGCGACGTGGCGGCCACGCAGCAACAGGCCGACGCGGCGCATCAGCAGGCGGTCCAGGTGATGCATGGGTTGGACACGACGTATCACGAGACGTCGGCTACGCAGCCGGTTTACTCGCCGCCGCCGCAGATGAACAACGACAGCACTCATGCGAGCAGTGCTTCGCCGGTGACTGTGCCCGGCGGGACGTCGAGCGGGCCTTATGCCGGGCCTGGCGGTCCGGTTACCGGCGGGCCAGCGACTGGCTTCAACGGCACGAATCCGCCGTTGGGCGGTCCAGCTATGAACACTTTCGGCCCGCCGGCCGGAGGAACCCCCGGCGTGCCTCCGGCCGGAGTGCCCTACGGCCCCGGGCCGGGCGTAACCAGCGGCACCGGGCCGCTCGGCAACACCGGCCTCACCGGGGGCGGCAACAACCTGCGCACGCCGCCGAACATCGGCGGCCGGCTCTCTCCGGAGGGACTCGCTTTAGGCGGAGGCGGCGGTGGGAACTCCGGCTCCGGTGAGGACACTCCGCGCAGCCGGTCGGGAGGCGGTGCTGGCCGGGGCGGTGCCGGTGGCCGGGTGACTGGCGGGGCTGGTTCGGGTGGTTCCGGAAAGCCCGGCGAGTCCAGTGGCAAGGGTGCCGCCGAACGGCTTGAGCGCGGCGCTACTGCCGCCGCGAACGCTGGAAAGGGCGGGAAACCGGGTGCCGCTGGTGCTGGTGCGGCGGGTGCCGGGAAGAAGAAGGAAGAGGACAAGGAACACAAGAACAAGATCCCGACGCAGATCGATCCGGACGAGGTCTTCGAGGTCAAGCCGGAGCGGGGACCGGACGGGGAGAAGATCACGCCCCCGGTTCTCGGCGGCTGACCCCTTCCTTCGAGCAGACCTAGGAGCAACCGATGGCAGACATCGTTTGGGACCAGAAGCCGGTGGCCGGAAGCTCTCCCGCCGCGGGCACGGCGGGCAACGACTTCCTGGCCGGGCTGACCGAAGGCCCGGGTAGCCATGAGGCCGCGCAGAAGATGAAGACGGCCGGGAACACACTGAAGACGTTGGCGCAGAACGGGTCGTTCGCGGTGAATGAGGAGGGGTTCCGCGCGTACATGGCGGCGTGCGACTTCTTCCTGAGCGGGCACAACCGGATGCTCGACGAGATGTATACACTCACCAAAGCCGCAGAAATGGGCAATTTCGACTACGGGAGATCCGTCGCGAAATTCAATGTCCAAGTAGCAAACGGCGACCACGAGGCAATGATCCCCAACCTCATCCTCATGAGAGAGGCCGTCTACGCCGCCCAAGAAGCTCTCTCCATCGCGCGGAAAAACTATCGCGAAACCGAAAGCGCACATTCGGTGTCCTTTGCTGAACTCAACAAGAAAATTGACAGCCAGTGAAATTTCGGACCCCGAAAGCCGCTCTTCTGCTCGGCTCAGCAGCGTTGGCTCTGACCGCATGCGGCAGCACCGTCGACGGCACCGCCCAGCCCAGCGGGACCGCCCCGGCTACTCCCCATCCCTCCGCCTCGTCCGGAAATCCCTTTTCCGACAGAAATCAATGCGCGCTCCTGGACCAGATCCTCAGCGGTGCAGGATTCCCTAAAGCAGCCCCGTCGATAGCACAAGGCCAAAAAGCCTGCGTAACCCAAAAAGCCAGCGGCGGAATAAATGCCACTTCTATCGGACTCCTCTTGCAAGAAGGACAACGCTACACGGATAACATCAACAATCCCGGAAAGGCGCGCAGCGGAACGCTTAACGGGCGCTCGTTCATCGAAGAACGCGAACCGCTGGGGTCGAGCGGCCAATGCTCGATTTCCATGTCAGTCGAGTCCAGTTCGCGCGCGATCATCATCGTGACCGGCGGCAACGACACCGCCGCGTCCTGCGGTACGGCCGAAGACCTGACCAAGAAATTGGACCCCCTCCTGCCCAAGGGGTGACCCTTCCCTCCCCGCGACCTGGGCGCCAATCCCACGCGGTCTTTGCCTGAGAGCTGACATCGCCGACCCCCGTCCCTCAGCAAGGGACCCATCTCGGGGATAACCTCAGGGACCTTCCCCGATGTGCCGCCCCCGCCAGTCGACCATGCTGTACGGCATGAGTGGTGCGAACGACGTGCGGCCTCCGCGCACGAACCCCCTGAACGGGTTCGAGGAGACCGTCAAGGACTTCTGGGCCAGCAGGCCTCGGCGGCCGCACTCGGGTCGGAAGGTTGCTGGGGTCGCGGCTGGGCTGGGGGATCGCTACGGGATCGATCCGGTGGTGATCCGGGTCGCGTTGGCGGCGGCGACCGTGTTCGGGGGGTTCGGGCTGGTGCTTTACCTGCTCGGGTGGTTGTTCTTCCCCTCCGAGGGCGACGAGGTTTCCGGCTTCGAGGCGTTGCTCGGGCGCGGGCAGTCGAGCATGACGAAGGCCTTCGCGGCCGTGTTGACCGTCGCGTTGATTCCGGTCGTCGGGTGGACCTTCGGCGGCGGCTGGTTCGACGGCGGCGGCCTGATCGGGTTCGCGTTGCTCGCCACGTGCCTTTATCTCCTGCATCGCACCCGCGGGCAGGACAACCGACCGGCGCCGGTCGTCGCGTTCGCGGCGGACGGAACCGCTTCCGGAACCGGAGCTTTCACGATGAACAGCGACACCCCGACTCCCGCGGCGGCGGCACCGGGCTGGGATCCGCTGGCCGCCGACCCGGCGGGCTGGGATCTGCCCGACCCGGCCGCACCGCCGCCTCCGCCGCCGCCGAGCGGGGACTACAACAACTCCGTGCCGAGGACGCCGCGGCGGCGGTCCAAGATCGGCGCCGCCACGCTCGGGGTCGCGGTGATCGTGGCGGGCATCGGCGTCGCGCTCTCGCTGAACGGGTTCGACTGGTTCTCGCTGCGGCACATCATCGGCATGACGCTCGCCGTGCTGGGCGTCGGGCTCGTGGCCGGGGCGTTCGCTCGCGGCGCGCGCGGCCTGATCGGGCTCGCGATCCCGCTGTCGATCGCCGGGATGGTGCTCACGACCAGCACGTTCGACAACCTCGACGTGCGCGGCGGGGTCGGCGACCTGTACGCCACCCCGCGGACGGCGGCCGAACTGCAGCCGGTGTACCGGCACACCGCGGGCAACATGAAGATCGACCTGACCCAGCTGGTCGCGAGCGAACCGGTCACCACGACGGTCTCCAACGGGGCCGGGAACACCGAGGTCATCGTGCCGCGCACCGCGGACGTCACCTTCACCTGCGAGAACAGCGCCGGCGAGGTCGACTGCCTGAACCGCACGTCCAACGGGGTCGGCCAGCCGGCCATCACGGGGACTGACAACGGCGACGACAACGTCGGCGGACAGAAGATCACGCTCCACGTCACCAACGGCGTGGGCCAGGTGGAGGTGCGCCGTGGCTGAGAACCCGTACTCCTACGACGAGCCCGAAGCCCCGGCCTGCCGCCGCCGCGGGGTCGACTGGATCACGCTGATCGTCGGGGTCGCGACGCTGCTGGTGTCCGGCTACGTCCTCACCGACGGCTCCAGCTGGCTGCCGACCTTCGACTTCCGCTGGATCATCGCGGGCGGCGCGGTGTTCTGCGGGATCCTGATGCTCGGCGCGTCGTTCCGCAACCGACGGCCGTAACGAAGCGACAAAAAAGCGGGGCCCGGCAAGTCCGGGCCCCGCTTTTTCATGTCATTCCCATTCGATGGTGCCCGGCGGCTTGCTCGTCACGTCCAGCACCACGCGGTTGACCTCGGACACCTCGTTCGTGATCCGGGTCGAGATCCGCTCCAGCACCTCGTACGGCAGCCGCGTCCAGTCGGCGGTCATCGCGTCCTCCGACGACACCGGGCGCAGCACGATCGGGTGGCCGTAGGTCCGGCCGTCGCCCTGGACGCCGACGCTGCGGACGTCCGCGAGCAGCACCACCGGGCACTGCCAGATCTCCTGGTCCAGCCCGGCCGCCGTCAGCTCCTCGCGGGCGATCGCGTCGGCCTCGCGCAGGGTCTCCAGCCGGTCCGCGGTCACCTCGCCGATGATCCGGATGCCGAGGCCCGGCCCGGGGAACGGCTGGCGCTGCACGATCGTCTCCGGCAGGCCCAGTTCGAGCCCGACCCGGCGGACCTCGTCCTTGAACAGCAGCCGCAGCGGTTCGACCAGCTCGAACTGCAGGTCGTCGGGCAGGCCTCCGACGTTGTGGTGGCTCTTGATGTTCGCGGTGCCCTCGCCGCCGCCGGATTCGACGACGTCCGGGTACAGCGTGCCCTGCACGAGGAAGCGGTAGTCGCCCTGTGCCTTGAGGTCGCGTTCGGCCTGCTCGAACACGCGGATGAACTCGCGGCCGATGATCTTGCGCTTCTGCTCCGGGTCGGTGACGCCGGCCAGCGCGTTCAGGAACCGCTCGCGCGCGTCGACGGTGACCAGGTTGACGCCCGTCGCGGCCACGAAATCGCGCTCCACCTGGGTGCGCTCGCCCGCGCGCAGCAGGCCGTGGTCGACGAACACGCAGGTCAGCCGGTCGCCGATGGCGCGCTGCACGAGCGCGGCCGCGACCGCGGAGTCGACGCCGCCGGACAGGCCGCAGATCGCGCGTCCGTCGCCGATCTGCGCGGCGACCGCGGCGACCTGTTCGTCCACAATGGACGAAGTGGTCCAGCCGGGCCGGACGCCGGCGATCTCGTACAGGAACCGGCGCAGCACCTCCTGGCCGTGCGGCGAATGCGCCACCTCCGGGTGGTACTGCACGCCCGCGAAGCGCCGCTCGACGTCCTCGAACCCGGCGACCTCGGCGCCGTCGGAGCTGGCCGTGACGACCGAGCCCTCGGGAGCCTTGGTGACGCTGTCGTTGTGGCTCATCCACGCCGTCTGGTGGCCGGGCAGCCCGGTGTGCAGGACGCCGCCCTCGCCGACGATCCGCACGTCGGTGCGGCCGAACTCGCGCACGCCGGTCGGCTCGACGACACCGCCGAGCGCGCGGGCGAGCAGCTGGTGGCCGTAGCAGATGCCGAGGATCGGCACGCCGGCTTCGACCAGCTTCGGGTCCATCGCGGGGGCGCCCTCGGCGTACACGCTCGACGGGCCGCCGGACAGGATGATCGCGGACGGGTTCTTGGCCAGCAGTTCCTCGGCGGTCGAGCTCGACGGCACGACCTCGGAGAAAATCTGCGCCTCGCGCACGCGACGGGCGATCAGCTGCGCGTACTGCGCCCCGAAGTCCATGACGAGTACCGGACCGGTGGGAGTGGCCACCCAAGACCTCCAGGTATCAGCGCTTTTGCCACCATCGTCCCAGGTGGGCCCCGTCACGTCGGCAATGCCCCCGGAATGAGGACAGCAGCTGTCCGCGAACCTGCTTACGGTTCCCGCATGACCAATGACTGGACCAACGAACTGACCGAGCAGCTCGACTGGCACTGGCAGCACCACGTGCGCCCGAAGCTGGAGGGGCTCACCGACGACGAGTACCTGTGGCAGCCGGTCGCGGACTGCTGGACGGTGCGTCCCCGCACGAGCGAAAACGATCCCGGCACCGGCGACTTCACGGTCGATTTCTCGTTCCCGGAGCCGACCCCGCCGCCGGTGACCACCATCGCGTGGCGGCTGGCCCACGTCATCGTGGGCGTGCTGGGCATGCGCTCCGCGTCGCACTTCGGCGGGCCGCCGATGACCTATCAGGACTTCCCGTACGCGGGCTCAGCCGACGAAGCGCTGAAGCAGCTCGACGACGGGTACGCGACCTGGATCGCCGGCGTACGCAGCCTCGACGCCGAAGCGTTGGCTCGGCCGTGCGGTCCGGCTGAAGGGCCGTACGCGGAGCTGACGATGGCCGCGCTCGTCCTGCACATCAACCGAGAGATGATCCATCACTGCGCGGAGGTCCTGCTGCTGCGCGACCTTTACCGGAACCGGTGACCAACAGCCCCAGCGCGATGCCGAGCAGCGCGGGCATGCCGTGGTTGTCGTGCAGCACCGTGTCGAGCACAGCCAGCGGCACGATCAGCAGCGCGGCGAGGTACAACCCCTGAGGCGGCTCGGCGGCGCGCGCCCGCCACACCACGACCGCGAGCGCGCCGAGCAGCCCGGCGACGCACATCGAGTTGCCGGCCCCCACCGGGTTCAGCCAGACGTAGCTGAGGAACTGGCCGAACAGTCCGCAACCGAAGTACAGGACGAACCAGGAGACGCGGCCGAGGCACCATTCCGCGAACGTGCCAACCACGGCCAGAGCGACCAGGTTGAAGAGGCCGCCGAGCAGCTTGCCGTCCTGGAAGAACATGCCGGTCAGCAGCCGCCACCACTCCCCTGCGTCGATCGTGGTGGCGTCGCGCTTGAAGCGGTCGAAGAGCGACGGGTCCGCGAGCTGGGCGACGAGCGCGACCGCGGTCACGAGGAACACCGCGCCGGTCAGCACCGGACGGCGCGGTGTTCCGACGCGCGCGAAGAAGATCCGCAGCGGGCTTTCGGACCAGCGAGAGGCCACCGAATTGGTCATGCGCTGAAGATATGCCGGACGAATGCCGGAGACCCCCGACAAATGTCATCCCGGCACCGGGACAGACGCCACAATCGAAGGACCGAGTCCGGCGTGCCGGGCCTGGCGCTCCCTAATACCTTGAGCCCATGGACACGATCACCCCACAGCCGCGGGCCGCGTGGATCGCCGGGCAGGCTGAGCAGGGCGCGAGCACCCTCGTGGTGCACCACCCGTTCGACGGCAGCGAAGTGGCGACGGTCGCGGTGCCCGGCGCTGACCAGGTGGAACGGGCGGTGGCCGCGGCGGCCGCGGTCGCGAAGGAGTTCCGGCGCACCCCCGCGCATCAGCGCGCGGCCGCGCTGGAGCACGTTTCGCGCGGGATCGCGCTGCGGGCCGAGGAACTCGCCGAGGTGATCACGGCCGAGAACGGCAAACCGCTGAAGTGGGCCGAGGCCGAGGTGAAGCGCGCGGTGTCGGTGTTCCGGATCGCGGCCGAGGAGGCGCGCCGGTTCAGCGGCGACGTGCAGCGCCTCGACGCCGACCCGTCCGGCGACGCCCGGCTCGCGCTGACCCGCCGGGTGCCGCGCGGACCGGTGCTCGGGATCGCGCCGTTCAACTTCCCGCTGAACCTGGTGGCGCACAAGGTCGCGCCCGCGCTGGCGGTCGGGGCACCGATCATCGTCAAGCCCGCGCCGCGCACCCCGTTGTCTTCGCTGGTGCTCGGCGAACTGCTCGCCGAGACCGACCTGCCGGAGGGCGCGTTTTCCGTGCTGCCGCTGGGAAACGAAGAGACTCAGGCACTCGTTGCCGACCCGCGGCTGCCGGTCGTGTCGTTCACCGGTTCAGGCCCGGTCGGCTGGTCGATCGCGGACGCGGCGGCGCGCAAGCACGTCGTGCTCGAACTGGGCGGCAACGCCGCGGCGGTCGTGCTGCGGGACTGGCCGGACGTCGAGGGCGCCGCGCAGCGGATCGCGACGTTCGGGAACTACCAGGCGGGCCAGTCGTGCATCGCGGTGCAGCGGGTGATCGTGGACGCGGCGATCGCGGAGGAGTTCGTGCCCGCGCTGACCGAGGCCGTAGAGGCGCAGCAGACCGGCGACCCGTATGACCGCAACACCGACGTAGGCCCGGTCGTCGACGAGGCAGCCGCGGAACGGATCATCGCGTGGGTCGACGAAGCGGTGGCCGGTGGCGCGCGGGTGCTGACCGGCGGAACCCGTTCGGGCGCCACGGTTGCGCCGACCCTGCTGACCGACGTGCCCGCGGAGGCCAAGGCCTGGTCGGAGGAAATCTTCGGACCGGTGCTGGCAGTGTCCATTGTGGACGGCGTGGACGAGGCTTTCGCTTCGGTGAACGCGTCCGCTTATGGGCTGCAGGCCGGGGTGTTCACCAGTGACGTGCAGCTGGCGTTCCACGCGTCGGCGGAATTGGAAGTCGGCGGCGTGATCATCGGCGACGTGCCGTCGTACCGCGCGGACCAAATGCCCTATGGCGGCGTGAAGGGTTCCGGCGTCGGCCGGGAAGGCGTGCTGTCGGCGATGAACGACCTGACCGAGGAACGGGTCACGGTCTTCACCGGAGTCGACCTCTGACCACAGTGGACCTGCGCCGGGCAACGGCCGCTGACGCACGCGACCTCGCCGACGTGTGGCTCCGGTCGTTCTCCGCCGCGCTGCCGACAGTCCGCCGCGCCCATGACGACGAGGCGGTGCGCTGGTGGTTCGCGAATATCGTCGTGCCGCAACAGGAAACCTGGGTCGCGGTCGTCGAGTCCACCGTGGTCGGTCTGCTCGTGCTCGAGGGTGCGGAGCTGTCGCAGCTTTATCTCGACCCTCCGCGGCGCGGGCACGGAATCGGCGACCGACTGGTCGACTTGGCCAAACAGTTGCGCCCCGACGGGTTGACTCTCTGGACGTTCCAGATCAACGAGCCAGCGCAACGGTTTTACCGCCGCCACGGTTTCGCCGCGGTCGAATACACCGACGGGCAGCGAAATGAAGAGGGCGAGCCAGACGTGCGTTACGTCTGGCCCCCACCTCAGGCCGATTGAGCGAACTTGAAAACCCCATTGGGGTCGTATTTCTTCGCCACCTGGTCCAGTCGAGCGGCATTATCGCCGTAGTAGGCCGACTTCCAATCCGGCAGGTCCGGGTCGATGTAGTTCACGTAGCCGCCGCGTGCGCCCGCGTCCGCCAGCCCGGCGACCACAGTGGACACTGACTTGCGCGCACTGTCCTGGCTGCTCGCCGTGGCCGGGGCGTAAACCTGAATGCTCGCCAGTGCTTTCCGGTGCGGGAATGCCGTCGCAGTAGGCGCGATTTGGCCCACCGCGCCGCCGAGGCCGTCGATCAGCAGGTCCATTCCCTTGTGCCCGGAAGCGAGATCGGCGATCTTCCCGCCGTCGACCGGGTCGGTGATGATGCGCGACGACGCCACGAATGTCTGCCGCTCGGAACTGCCGGAGAAGTAGTTCATCGCCGCGCCGTAGCCGAGGGTTTTCATCGTGCGGCTGGACGGCGTCACCGAAAATCCGCTGAGCGCCGACGTCAAACCCGCTGAATTGCCTACGTACGCGCCGCCGACCCGGCAGGACCCGTTCGGACCGCCGGAAACCACGCAGTTCGACCACAATTCGGGTGGAGCGCTCGGCAGCCAGCGCTGCCACGCGTCGACCACGTCGCCCGCCGAACCGGACGGGAATTTCAGCGAGAACACCGTGACGGTCGGCGCTTCCACCGTCGTGAAGGTAAACGATGTGACCACGCCGAAGTTTCCGCCCCCGCCGCCGCGCAGCGCCCAGAACAGGTCGTCGTCCGCTTGCGCGCTCACCGTGCGCAGTTTGCCGTCCGGCGTGACGATCTGCGCGGACTGCAGCCGATCGCAGGTCAGGCCGTATTTGCGGGTCAGTACGCCGATTCCGCCGCCGAGCGCGAGCCCGGCGATGCCGACAGTCGGGCACGAACCCGCGGGCAGGCAGCGACCCGCTTTCGCCAGTTCCGCATAGACGTCGCCGAGTTTCGCACCCGCGCCGATCACCACCTGGTCGCCCTGGACGTCCACGCCGGCCATGCCGCCGACGTCGATGACCAGCCCGCCGTCCGGCGCGGAATACCCGGCATAGCTGTGCCCGCCGCTGCGCGCGGCGAGCGGGACCCGGCCGCCGGCCGCTTCGACGCAGGCCTGCACGTCCTCCGGCTTCACGCATTTCGCTACCGCCGCGGGGTTACGTCCGTCGAAAAGCGGATTGAAAGCCCGCTTCGCGGTGGCGAAACCGCCGTCCCCGGGCAGCACGAGGTCGCCGGAGAGCTTGCCGCGCAACGCGTTCCAGTCCGGCGGCCCGGACGGCTTCGCGCTGGTGCTCGGCGGTACGGACGCTCTCGTCGTCGGGCTGGTCTGCGGCACCGTCGGTCCCGGTTTCGCCGTGCAGGCCGCGGCCACCGCGCCGACCGCCGTCAACCCGGCGGCGCGCAAGAACGTCCTTCTCCCGACTGTCATGTTCATTCAGACGCCTCAGACCACGGGTCGGTTGCGAAAAGCACGGTCGGCAATGCCCCGAAAGGGGGGTGCGCGCCTGGTCTGCGCGCACGGAAAGCCAGCTGAATCAGAGCAGCGGGGCCATGTCCGGCACCGGCCCGGAAAGCGCCGACGCGTCGCCGCGGCCGGTCAGCCAGGCCAGGACCGTGCCCGGCGTACCGGTGACGAGGTCGCCGCCCTCGCCGAGTTTCCAGGTGCGGACGCCATCGGTGAGAAGGAACGAGGGCAGCGGACGCGGGCACATCCGGATCAGCGTCGCGACCACCGCGTCGAGATGGTCTCCGAGCAACGCGGTGGCGCTGTCGAAATCGTGGCCGGCGTCGAGGTCGACGAGGTGGATCGTGGTCTCGGACAGCCGCAGCGTGAGCACGTCCGCGCCGGTCAGCTCACCGCCGTGCCGGTGCCGGATGGGTGCTGCCCAGGCCTCGTCCGACAGCCGTGCGGCGTGGTCGGTCAGCCGCTTCCCGGACGCCGCCAGGTCGGCCACGATCTCCGCCGGAGCACGGCCGGCACCGGCCTCGATCTCGTCGTCGCGGGCGTTGCCGGGGCCGTACATCGGCCGTTCGACCCCAGTTTCGGCCCAGGTCAGCAGGTTGCCGAGGGCGTCGGCGTTGCGCGCGAGATGGGTGAGCAGATGCGCGCGCGTCCAGCCGGGCAGCGCGCTCGGCTCCCCGAACGCCGAGGCCGGCATGGCCTCGGCGATTCGCACCCACTCGTCGTGCAGTTCCCGGATCCGGTCCAGCGCCGCGGTAGTCACCGGACGATCTTAGGTCAGCGACGCAGTGCGGCGGGCGCGTTCGCCGGAACCGCCGGGTTTTTCGGCGCGACCGGCTCCATCCGGGCATATCCGGCGCTCTGGTCCGGCCGCTGGTCGGTCTCGCCCTTGTTGGGCCAGAACGAGAACGCGCGCTCGGCCTGCGCGGCGATGGTGAGCGACGGGTTCACCCCGAGGTTCGCGGTGATCGCCGAACCGTCCACAACGGACAGTCCGGGATAGCCGTAAACCCGGTGGTAGGGGTCGATCACGCCGGTGTCGGCGCTGTCGCCGATCGGCACGCCGCCGATGAAGTGCGCGGTGAGCGGGATGTCGAAGACCTCGCCCCAGGTGCCGCCCGGCATGCCGCCGATCCGTTCCGCGGTAAGGACGTTCGCCTCGTGCCCGGCCGGGATGAAGCTCGGGTTCGGCTCGCCGTGGCCCTGTTTCGACGTGTACTTCCGCCGTCCGAACAGGCCGCGCCGCGTGTAGGTGGTGATGGAATTGTCGAGGCTCTGCATCACCAGCAGAATGACCGTGCGCTCGCTCCACCGGTACGCGTTCAGCAGTTTCGCCGACTGCACCGGGTGTTTGACCAGGAAAGCGAGCGCCTGCCGCCAGCGCGGAACTTTCGAAGACCCGTCGGTGGCCACGGTTTGCAGCAGGCTCATCGCATTGCTGCCCTTGCCGTAACGCACCGGTTCGATGTGCGTGTTCTCGTCCGGATGAATCGACGAGGTGATCGCGACCCCGCGGCTGAAGTCCTGCTGGGGGTCCACCGCGGTCCGGGCCGCGCCGATAATGGCTTCGGAATTCGTCCGCGTCAATTCCCCGAGCCGCTGCGACAACTTCGGCAGCGCGGCCGTGTCCTTCATGCGGTGCAACAGGTTCTGCGTTCCCCAGGTGCCCGCGGCGAACACCACCTGCGACGCGGTGACCGTCGTCCGGAACTGCCGTGAACGGGTGCCGGTCTTTTGCAGAGTGATCTCGTAACCGCCGCCGTGCGGGCGCACCGACGTGACCGTGGTCAGCGGAATGACCTGCGCGCCGTCCTTTTCCGCGAGGTACAGGTAGTTCTTCACCAGCGTGTTCTTCGCGCCGACGCGGCAACCGGTCATGCACGAACCGCATTCGGTGCATCCGACCCGATCCGGTCCGGCCCCGCCGAAATACGGGTCCTTCACCGTCTCGCCCGGTTTGCCGAAATACACCCCGACCGGCGTCGGATGGAACGAATCCTCGACGCCCATCTTCTTCGCGACGTCCCGCATCACCACGTCGGACGGCGTGATCGTCGGGTTCGTGACGACGCCGAGCATGCGGCTGGCCTGGTCGTAATGCGGCGCGAGTTCGCTTTCCCAGTCGGTGATGTGCGCCCACTGCCGGTCCTGGTAGAACGGCTTGAGCGGCCGGTACAGCGTGTTCGCGTAGACCAGCGAACCGCCGCCGACGCCCGCGCCGGCCAGCACCATCACGTCGTTGAGCATGTGGATGCGCTGGATGCCGTAACAGCCGAGCTGCGGCGCCCACAGGTAGCGCTTGAGATCCCAGGACGTCTTGGCGAACTCGTCGTCGGCGAACCTCCGGCCCGCCTCGACCACCGCGACGCGGTAGCCCTTCTCGGTCAGCCGCAACGCCGCGACGCTGCCGCCGAACCCGGAACCGACCACGAGGACGTCGTAGTCGGGTTCTTGCCGCGCGGTGGTGGTGTTACTGGCAGTCACAGATAAGAGGGTAACCCTCCGGCGCCCGCCAGACCAGAGGTAAGTTACTGACGAGTTACACCACCTGGGCAAAGTCCGTGAAGGGCTCCTTGAGGGAATCAAATTCCCTCAAGGAGTCCTTCACGGACAACTGGGGCTTCAGCCGCGCACGGTCAGCCCGACGCGCTGGAACTCCTTCAGGTCCGAGTACCCGGTCTTCGCCATCGCGCGGCGCAGCGCGCCGAACAGGTTCACCACGCCCTCCGCGTCCGAGGACGGGCCGAACAGCAGCGTCTTCAGGTCCACCGCGTAGTCCGAGTCCGGGCCGGCCACCACGCGGGAGCGCGGCAGCGACGGGTGGGCCGCCGCGGCGGTCCAGTACAGGCCCTGGCCCGGGGCGTCCGACGCGGTCGCCAGCGGGGCGCCGAGCATGACCGCGTCCGCGCCGCAGGCGATCGCCTTCGCGATGTCGCCCGAGGTCGTGATGCCGCCGTCGGCGAGGACGTGCACGTAGCGGCCGCCGGTCTCGTCGAGGTAGTCGCGGCGGGCGGCGGCCGCGTCCACGATCGCCGTCGCCATCGGGGTGCCGATGCCGAGCACGCGGTCGGTGCTGGTGACGCCCTCGGTGTAGCCGTGGCCGACGATGACGCCCGCCGCGCCGGTGCGCATCAGGTGCATGGCCGTGCGGTAGTCGCTCACACCGCCCGCGATCACCGGCACGTCGAGGCGGCCGATGAACTCCTTGAGGTTGAGCGGTTCCGCGTCGCGCTGCACGTGCTCGGCGGAGATGATCGTGCCCTGCACGACCAGGATCTCGACGCCCGCGGCGATCAGGTCCGGCGTCAGCTCGGCGGCGTGCTGCGGGCTCACCCGCGCGGCCACCGTCACGCCGGATTCGCGGACCGTCTTGATCGCCTCGGTCAGCAGGTCGAGCCGGACCGGCGCGGAGTGCAGTTCCTGCAGCTCGCGCACGACCGCGGTCGGGTCGTCGCTGTCCTCGGCCGCGCGGACGAGGCGGAAGATCGCCTCCTCGACGTTCGAGTGCCGGGCCCACAGCCCTTCGGCGTTGAGCACGCCGAGGCCGCCCAGCTCGCCGATCGCCACCGCGGTGCCCGGCGACACGATCGCGTCCGTCGGGTGGGTGACCAGCGGCAAGTCGAACCGGTACGCGTCGATCTGCCAGGCAGTGGACACCACCGACGACGACCGCGTCCGCCGCGACGGCACGATCTCCACGTCATCGAGGTCATACGCCCGCCGCGCGGTGCGGCCCATGCCGATCTCGACCAGATCCCGCACGTGATGTCCCTTCTCGCGCCTGCCGCCTTCGCGGTCCATTGTCGCGAGTCGGCGCGGGTGACCTGCGCGCGGGGGACCGTTGCGGTGGCGACAACCACCGGTTGTGCGCGCGGTTGTTTGCCACCGGCGCGGGCGGATGGTTGGCTGCCCGGCTGAACGAGGGGGACGGATTTGGCGCTGGGCAAGGACTTTCACCGGCTGTGGCTGGCCTATGCGGTCAGCATCGCGGGCACTTACTTCGCCCTCGATGCCTTCTCGATCGTCGCGGTGCGAGTGCTGCGCAGCAGTGCCGCGCAGGTGTCGTTGCTGGGTGGAGCCGGGCTGGCGGCGGGCTCGCTGGCCGCCCTCCCGCTCGGCCCGTGGGTCGAATTCCGGCGAAAACGACCGGTGCTGGTCGCCATGGACCTCATCCGCTTCGCCGCGCTGCTCACGCTGCTGCCCGCGTACCTGCTCGACCTGCTGACGTTTGCCCAGCTCGTGGCGGTGTCGGTGGTCGTGGCCGCGGCGAACATCGCGTTCACCTCGGCGAGCGGCGCGTATCTGAAATCACTCGCGACTGGTCCAGACCTGCTCATCGCCAACGGCCGGTTCGAGACCACGCTCTGGACCGCGACCGCGCTCGGCCCGCCAGCGGGTGGCGCGGCGATCGGGTTCTTCGGCCCGCTGGCCACGGTGCTCCTGGACGCCGTCAGCTACCTGCTGTCGGCCCTCTCCCTCTCGACGATCCGCACCCGCGAGCCGCAACCAGCCCGCCCCGCCGCCTTCCGCGCCGCCGACCTGGTCGAAGGCTGGCGCTACCTCTTCCGGCACGCCCGGCTGCGGATGCTGTTCCTCAACTCCTGCCTGGTCAACGGCCTGATCATGGCCACCGCACCGGTGCTCGCGGTGCTGCTGCTCGGCGAACTCGGTCTGCCGACCTGGCAGTACGGGCTCGCGTTCGGCGTCCCGTGTCTCGGCGGCCTGGTCGGTTCCCGGCTCGCGCGCCGGCTGGTGCCGCGTTACGGCCGGGTGCGGTTGCTGCCGATCCTCGCCACGATCCGGACCTGCTGGGTCGTGCTCCTGGCGTTCGTGCCGCCCGGCATCGGCGGGCTGTTCTGGGTGATGGCGGTGGAGTTCGGCCTGATCGTCTGCGCGGCGGCGTACAACACAGTCCTCGCGACGTACCGGCTCGAGGAAACCGAAGACGGCTACGTGAGCCGGATGCTGTCCGCATGGCGGATCAGCGGCAGCGCCAGCACCGCCGGGCTGACGCTGTTGTGGGGCTTGGTGGCGGCGTGGCTGGGCACGCGCGGCGCGCTCGGGCTGGCGGGCGCGTTGATGCTGGCGACGCCGTTGCTGCTGCTCGGGTGGAACCGCGCTCAGAACGAGACGCGCGCGGTGGAATCGGTCCGCAGCACGGATTCCTGAGCGAAGCTGTCCGGGAAGCGCATTCGCCCGCTCCCCTCGCCGTCGATTGGAGATCCAGGGTGGCGGCAAGACGGAGCGGGCGAACCGGGTCGATCAGCGGGTCGTGTAGTTCGGTGCCTCGACCGTCATGGTGATGTCGTGCGGGTGGCTTTCCTTCAGCCCGGCCGCGGTGATCCGGACCAGCTGCCGCTCCTGCAGTTCCGCGATCGTGCGCGCCCCGGTGAAGCCCATGCCCGAACGCAGCCCGCCGATCAACTGGTGGACCACGTTCGACAGCGGCCCGCGGAACGGGATGCGGCCTTCGATGCCCTCCGGCACCAGCTTGTCGTCGGAGAGCACGTCGTCTTGCGCGTAGCGGTCCTTGGAGTACGACTTCGCCTCGCCGCGCGACTGCATCGCGCCCAGCGAGCCCATGCCGCGGTAGACCTTGAACTGCTTGCCGTTGACCAGGATCAGGTCGCCCGGCGACTCCGCGGTGCCCGCGAGCAGGCTGCCCAGCATGACGGTGGACGCACCCGCCGCGATGGCCTTCGCGATGTCGCCGGAGTACTGGATGCCGCCGTCGCCGATCACCGGGATGCCCGCCGGACGACAGGCCAGGTCCGCCTCGTAGATCGCGGAGATCTGCGGCACCCCGACCCCCGCAACGACGCGCGTGGTGCAGATCGAGCCCGGTCCGACGCCGACCTTCACCCCGTCCGCACCGGCGTCGACCAGCGCCTGGGCTCCGGCCCGGGTGGCGACGTTCCCGCCGACGATGTCCACGGTCTCGCCGAGTTCCTTCTTCAGCAGCCGCACCGCGTCGATGACCGCCCGCGAGTGGCCGTGCGCGGTGTCCACCATCAACACGTCCACGCCCGCCTCGGCCAGCGCCATCGCGCGCTTATGGCCATCGGCACCCACGCCGACCGCGGCGCCGACGATGAGGCGGCCGTCCGGGTCCTTCGAGGCCTTCGGGTACTGGTCGGTCTTCACGAAGTCCTTGACCGTGATCAGTCCGCGCAGCTTGCCCGCCCCGTCGACGATCGGCAGCTTCTCGATCTTGTGCCTGCGCAACAGCCCCAGCGCGGCCTCCGCGGTGACGCCGACCTGCGCGGTCACCAGCGGCGTCCGGGTCATGACCTCGCTCACCAGGCGCGTGTGGTCGACCTCGAACCGCATGTCGCGGTTGGTGATGATGCCCACGAGCGCGCCCGAGGCGTCGGTGACCGGGACGCCGGAGATCCGGAACCGCGCGCACAGCGCGTCGACTTCGGCGAGCGTGTCGTCCGGGGAGCAGGTGACCGGGTCGGTGACCATGCCCGCCTCGGACCGCTTCACGACCTCGACCGCCGCCGCCTGTTCCTCGATCGGCAGGTTGCGCTGCAGCACGCCGATGCCGCCCTGGCGGGCCATGGCGATCGCCATCCGCGCCTCGGTGACCGTGTCCATCGCGGCGGAGACCAGCGGAACGTTGAGCTTGATATTGCGGGTGAGCTGTGTGCTCGTGTCCACCGCGCTGGGCACCACGTCCGATTCCGCGGGCAGCAGCAGCACGTCGTCGAAGGTCAAGCCGAGCATCGCGAACTTGCTGGGCACTGCGGGGGTGATGCTTTCGCTGGTCATGAGGGGCGAAGGGCCTTCCTGGCGGGAGTGGGCTGGAGTCGCGGGCAGCGGTGCCTGGCGTGGGCCGAGGGTGGTCGGGCCTTCCCCTCATGATATCCGGGCCGGGGCCCTGGCCCGGGCGGGTGGCCCGGCGGGTAGCGTGCAGGCCGTGCCGCACGATGTGTTGCCCCCCGATCCGTTCGCGGACGACCCGGACGATCCGGCCCGGGCCATCCCCGACCCCGACGACCACCTCGAAGAGCCGATCAGCGCGGACGAGCGCACCGAGCTGCTGGCCGACCTGTCCGACCTCGCCGTGTACCAGGCCCTGCTGGAGCCTCGCGGGGTTCGCGGCATCGTGGTCGACTGCGGTGAGTGCGACGAACCCCACTACCACGACTGGACGCTGCTGCGCGCGAGTCTGGAGCAGCTCCTGTCCGACGGCCGGATGCGCCCGCACGAGCCGGCCTTCGACCCGAACCCGACCGACTACGTGAGCTGGGACTACTGCCGCGGTTTCGCGGACGGGGTCACCGCGAACGAAAGCGCGTACTGAGCGTTCCCCAGCAGTGAAAAGAAGGTCCTGGTGAGGTTGGCCACCAGGGCCTTCTTGGCGTGCGCGGAGTTGTCCACAAGGGTTGTCCACAGGGATGTCGACTTGTGGACAGCCTGGGTCAGGGCCGGGGTTTCCCGTTCCTGGCCTGGGCGATCATCGCTCGCTCGGTCAGGTCCGGCCACGGTGGACGGCGCACCACGGCCAGCGTCGACAACGCCGCCGCCACGAAGCCGGTGCACACGGCGATCAACGAAATCCGGCCCTGATCGACCGCCGGCGTCCACGTCACGCCGTCCTTGTTGATCGCGTACAGCCCGACCGCGCGCCCCGGCCCGCCTCGGCGGCCTTGCCGGGCGACCGTGATCAGCACCGTCCCCTGAGACGTCTCGTAGGGCTCTCCGAAAACCAGCACCGTGCCTCCCCCGTCGAGTACGAAAAAGGTCCCGGCACTGTTCGTGCCGGGACCTTCGGGAAACCTAGGAGCCGCTGGTGCCGTTCGGGGCCTGCACCCCTTGCGACGACTCGTTGCGCGGGCTGCTGCCCGTGCCCGGATCGTTCGGGGTGGCGCTCGGCGACGGCGGCGGCGAACTCGGCGTGGACGTGACCGGCGGCAGCGGCGTCACCGAGGAGACCGGCGGCGGGTTGTTCGTGTGGCCGGTGCCGGGCAGCGACGTCGACTGGCCGGGCGGCTGCGCCGCGCTGCTGACCGGGTCGTGCACCGGCGGGACGGCGGGCGACGACGACGTCTGCCCGGTGGGCGGAGCCGTCGGCTGGCCGAGCTGGGCGGCCAGTTCGCGGTGCTGCTGCAGCAGCTGGTTGCGGTTGTCCGCGTCGGTGACCTGGGTGAGCGCGGCCTGCGCGTCGGCGAGCGCGCGCCGGGCGTCCGCGAGCCGGTTGTCGGCCAGCGCCAGGTTCGCCTTCTCCAGGTCGAGCTTCGCCGCGGCGGCGGCCTCGACGGAGCGGGCGTGGTCGGCGTAGAGCACCTTCGTGAGGCCCCACAGCGTGTCGCCGGGCTGGGCGTCCCGGGCGGCGAGCCCGGTGCCGGTGAAGGCGATCGCGGCGGCGGCGCACGCGGCGGCCACCGGCACGAGATAGCGGCGGCGCCGGCCGCGGCTTTGGTATTTGCGCGCCAGCGTGGCGGTCTTCACCGTGGTGACCGCGGTGTCGACGTCGACCAGCTCGGCGAGCGGCTCGCTGTCGATGTCGCGGCGCCACGCGAGCAGCAGCGCGTTCAGTTCCTGGTCTCCGAGCCCGTCGGCGACAGCCGGATCGGTCCCGCCGAGCGCGTCGAGGAGCGCGTCGTCGGCCTGGATGGCCGTGAGGTCGCCGTCGGCTTCCGCTTCGTACCCGGTCAGGCCGCTGGCCTGCGCGGAAGGTGACAGGTCTCTGTCCCGGTCTTCGCGATCGGTCACTCAGATCACCTCCTCGGCGGCAAGCACCTTGCGCAGCCGGGCGAGCGCCCGGTGCTGGGCGACGCGGACGGCGCCCGGCGTGGAACCGACGGCTTCCGCCGTCTCCTCCGCCGACAGTCCGACCACGACCCGCAGAACGACGATTTCCCGCTGTTTGTCCGGCAGCACCTGCAGCAACTGCGCCATCCGCTCGTTCAGCTCACCCTGCAGGGCACGTTGCTCCGGGCCGACGCCGCCCTCGATCTCGTCGGGGATCTCGGCGACCGGCTCCGCCCGGTTGCGCGCCGCGGCGCGGTGCGCGTCGGCGACCTTGTGCTGGGCGATGCCGTAGACGAACGCCAGGAAGGGGCGGCCCTGGTCACGGTACGAAGGCAAGGCCGTAAGCACCGCGAGACACACCTCCTGCGCAACGTCGTCTGCCGAAGCGAACGAACGCTCCTGCCTGCCAACCCTGGCACGGCAATACCGCACCACAAGGGGACGAATGGCGGCCAGCAATCGCTCGACTGCCTGAGGGTCTCCCTCGACAGCGGCGGCGACCGGCTCGTCCAGTCCATCCCCCACAGTGGCCATCGCAGACAACAGTCCCAGCGTTACGTGTAGGCGTGCAAAGAATCCGGCGCGTGGTCGTCCCCGTCCAGCGCCGGTCACAGCTACCGTACCGTCGGAGTCCTACCAGACAACCGCCAGAGGTGGTGACCGGCGCGCCGGAGGCGGCCGGGCGGCGATTGTCGCAGGCAGACGGGCTGGGGCAGTGCCGTCACGCGGTGGGGACGCGGGCGAGGCACGAGAGCAGGGGCCAGGACAACAGGTACGGGCCAGGGCTTGCTGCCCTGGCCCGTTCGTCACCGCGGGAACCGGATCGGAAGTCCCGTTTTGGCTTGCTCGTCCTCGATCAGGACACGAGGCCGCGGCGGAAGCCGTGCGCCACGGCCTGCGCGCGGTCGCGGACGCCGAGCTTGCGGAACAGCCGCCGCGCGTGCGTCTTGACCGTGTCCTCGGAGAGATACAGCTCACGGCCGATCTGGCCGTTGCTCTTGCCCTGGCTCATGCCGCGCAGCACCTGCAGCTCGCGCTCGGTGAGCTGCACGCCCGGGTCGGACGGCTGCCGCGGCGCGGGCACCGAGGTGCTGGCCAGGGTGTGCGCCAGCGCGGCGACCAGTTCGGGCCGCGAGGCGTCCCAGCGCAGGTAGCCGCGCGCTCCGCCGGCGATGGCGGCCGCGATGCTGCCCGCGTCGTCCGGGGCTCCGAAGACGATGACATTCGCCTGGGGGTTCGCGGAGACGAGCCGGCGGGTGGCCTCGACGCCCGTCGGGACCGCGCGTTGCGTTCCCACCAGCACGACGTCGACCGGCTGACGGGTGTACCGGGCCAGCAGCTCGTCACCGTGCGCTACGCAGTCGATGCGACTGACCCCAGGCACCGCGGACATCACACGGGTGAGCCCTTCGCGGACACTGCGTCGGTCGTCGCAGATCAAGACCGTCGTCACGGGGTTTCCTTCCTGCAGCCGGGTGACATTCCACTTCCCCTATCGGACGCTTTAGCCCGAACCTTGACACGATCCGGTGGCTTTTTTTGAAGTTTCTTAGCCCGGATGCCGGAACGCGCGTTCCCGCAGGCCTACCCGGGTCTGACGGGCACCCACGGCGATTCGTGTGCGATGCGCATCACGCAAGGATCCGCGTGCCGTAACACTGCGTGCAACACCTGATGGCTCCTGAATCGATACTCCTCTGCCCCGCCGGGGTCCAGATCGGCGGCAACGCGGGTGGCCACCCAACTAAGTGAATCCAGCTCATATTTTTCGGCGTCCGCGGCGGCCGCGAGGACGAGTTCGCGCGCACCGTCCTGTCCGGCGGCGAGCAGGGCGACACCGAGGACGATGCCGGACTTCACGATGTGTCGCCGAGCGTGACGGGCGACGGCGGTCTCGTACGCCAGCCGGGCCGGAGCGACGGCCGCTTCCGGGTGTCCGTCGGCGAGTTCGATCTCGGCGCCCACCCAGCCGCCTCGAATATTCGCGCGCCAGCGGCGGTCGGCCTGGGCGGCCCGGATGGCCAGGCGGCGGGCGGCGGAGATGCGGCCGAGGGCGAGGTTGTCGGCGGCCAGGCCGAGGAGGGCGTCGGCTCGGGCGCCTTGGCGGTCCAGTCCGTGCGGGTCTTCCTGTGCCGCTCCCCCGCTGGCGGCCCGCGCTGGGGTCGGTGCGGGCGCACCGGCGTCGCGCAGCCCGATCTTCAGCAGAGCTTCCCCGTCCAGCTTCCGCGCCGCGACGTGTGCGCCCAGCTGCCGCCGATGCGACGCGAGCGTGCTCGCCGCCAGCGAGGCCGTCAGCGGATCCCGGCCGCGCCGAAGCGGGTCGAGCAAGTCCGCGGCCGCCGCGTACCGGCCGCGCGCGCCCAGCACGATCGCCGCCAGGAGGCGCTCTCTTGGCGAGCCGTCGCGAGGTATCGGATCCGACGACCCGGCGTCCGAGCCGAACGCGAGGGCAGTCAGAGCTTCTTCGTCCACCCGACCTTTCTAGCGTGGAGCACCGACAAGAACGTGCTCCACGCGGTCGGCCGCCGCGGAAAGATCCGCCAGCAGCTCGACCTTCGGCGGCAACAACGCCGGCTCCCATCCAGGCCCGCAAGCGAACAGCCGAGTCCGCTGCCGTCCGCGAGACACGCGCGCGAAGAGCCGCGGGTCCGCGTCCGCCCGATTCGCCCACAGCACCACCGCGGCAGGCGCGCTTCGCCGCACCGCTACCGCCAGCACTTCTTGCGGCAGCGCAAGGCCGAAGAGTTGCGCGCCGATCCGTCGACCCGCGAGAGCCGCAGCGAGCGCGTACACCGGCATGTTGTCCCGCTCATCGGGCACGCACGCGATCAGGACCGGCCGTTGGTTGCGAGGCTGGTCGAGGACTGGCGTCGCGCGCACTAAGGCCGCGTACACGCACTCAGCGAGCAGGTACTCCACTTCCGCACCCGCGTGCACGCCTCGCCATCGCGCGCCGAGCGCGGTGAGGACCGGGTCGATCACGCCCGACCACGCCTGAAGCACGCCTAGCTCGCTGATGGCGTCGACAAGCATTCGCTGTACCGCGCCGACGTCCATGGCCAACGCAGCGGTACTCAGGCGACGCGCGAGCCGCGAAGGGACTTCGACGTCGTCAGCCGCCTTCGTCTCCGTCGCCTCGGCAGGTTCGGC
The DNA here is from genome assembly GCF_002796545.1 of Amycolatopsis sp. AA4. Lineage (GTDB taxonomy): Bacteria > Actinomycetota > Actinomycetes > Mycobacteriales > Pseudonocardiaceae > Amycolatopsis. The sequence goes on along the minus strand of NZ_CP024894.1, from coordinate 468,956 downwards.
CGGTGCTGGCACGAAGTCCGCGCGCGGCATCTGCTCCAACGCGTACCGCGCGGCCTCCGCCGTAGAAGCGCCGCGAAGGAGCGCGCGCTGCATAAGTTCGAGACGGCCGATGTCGGAGCTGCCGTAGCGGCGATGTCTGCCGTCGGTGTGGCGACTGGGACCCAGGCCGTAACGGCGGTCCCAAGTACGCAGGGTGGACGGCGCGACACCGAGCCGACGGGCGACCGAGGCCACCGGCAGGGTGGGTTCTCCATCGCCTGATCCGGATCCCACCCGGTCAATATCCAGCCCGCTCGCGGTAACGGCAACCCGAGCCAAAAGCCCTGCTCACACATCTGGGGGATGCCTAACGGCTGAATCGCCGCCGATCTATTGAACAACTATTGGCGCGCTTCTAACGTTACCGCCGTTGCACCGAATGGAGTATCGGCACCACAGCAGAGCAGCTAATGGCATCGACCGGATGACGGAGGCGGTCAGGATGGCAGACACGCGCAGGCTCCCCGGCCCCAACGCAGACATGTGGGACTGGCAGCTGGAGGGGTCGTGCCGGGGGATGGACAGCGGATCCTTCTTCCACCCGGACGGAGAGCGGGGACCGGCGAGGGCGCGGCGCGAGGCCAGGGCCAAGGCGATCTGCCTGTCGTGCCCGGTGCTGGAGATGTGCCGCAAGCACGCGCTCGCCGTGCACGAGCCCTACGGCATCTGGGGCGGGCTGTCCGAATCGGAACGAGACCACATCATCAAGCAGGACAAACGCGCGCTGACCATGGCGCACGTCTGACTTTCATCGCGGCGCGGAAGGGGCGGTGTCCACAGTGGACGCCGTCCCTCCGCCGTTTTCGGGCCACAGCGAGAGCGCGAGGTCGATGACGGCCATCAGCGAGTCGAGGCTGACGCCGTCGCGCGCTTGCAGGGTCAGTCCATAAAAGACAGTCGTGTACAGCGCGCTGAGCGCGTCAATGTCCACAGTGGCCGCGAGGTCGCCTTCTTCCACTCCACGACGAAGGCGCTCGCGCAGCCTGCTCCGCACTTCGTCGCGCGAAGCAGCGAGAAACTTCCACACGGACGCATTCGCTGGCGTGCAGTTGGTAGCCGCCAGAACGACCATGCACCCCTTGGGATGCCCTGGTTCCACGTACGCGCAAGCATTGTCGCGAAGCAGCGCTTCAACCGCCGCGCGCGCTGTCGGCTCTTCGGTCAGCGCGCGCATCGTGTGGCGTCCGTACACCGATTGGTAGTGCTCGATCGCTTCGCGGAACAGTGCTTCCTTGTCTCCGAAGGCCGCGTACAGGCTCGGCGGCTTGATCCCCATCGCCTCGGTCAGCTCCGCCAGCGACGCACCGTCGTAGCCGCGCTCCCAGAAGACCAACATGGCCTGCGTGAGCGCGTGCTCGCGGTCGAACGCGCGCGGGCGGCCGCGGGGTGACATGGACCACCTTCTTTAGTGAGCGATACAGAAATCTTGACCCCGCCCATCGTACGCGGCTATTTATGTAGCTATCACTACAGAAAGAGGTGGGACATGGGAACCCTGGACGGCAAGGTCGCGCTGGTCACCGGCGGAAGCCGCGGGATCGGCGCCGCGATCGCACTCCGGCTGGCCGAGGACGGCGCGGACGTCGCGATCACCTACGAACGCGCCGCGGACCGGGCGGCGGACGTGGTCGGGGCCATCGAAAAACAGGGCCGGCGAGGCCTGGCCCTGCAGGCGGACGCCGCCGACGCGGACGCCGTGACCAGCGCGGTCGACCGGACGGCCGCCGAACTGGGCGCTTTGGACGTGCTGGTGAACAACGCCGGGGTCTTCCCGGCGGCACCGGTCGAGGACCTGACCACGGAAACGATCGACCGCACCCTGGCGATCCACGTGAAGGCCCCGCTGGTGGCGGCCCGGGCCGCGGTCAAACACATGCAGCGGGGCGGCCGGATCGTGTCGATCGGCAGCGATTTGGCGGAGCGCTCGCCGTTCGTCGGATTGAGCCTGTACTCAGCGAGCAAGTCGGCCCTGGCCGGGATGACGAAGGGCCTGGCCCGCGACCTGGGACCGCGCGGCATCACGGCGATGGTGGTCCACCCAGGCTCGACGGACACCGAAATGAACCCGGCGGACGGTCCGCATTCCGGGGACCAGTTGGCGCATATCGCGTTGGGGCACTACGGAAATCCGACCGACATCGCGGCGGCAGTGGCTTATCTGGCCGGGCCGGACGGCCGGTACCTGACGGGGACGTCCATTACGGTGGACGGCGGCTTCACGGCCTGACCGGCCCCCACCCTCCACGGGGGACGCGCACCTCATCTTGGACGGCACCTGGTCGCCTGCGACCGCGTCGCCGCGACCACGATCAAAACCACAGGGAAGAACCGCGGCCCGGACCCCGTCCTCGACCGCAGCTGTCCACAGCGCCGCGGAGCGGAGGCCAACGCGCAACGGGGCGGCACTCCCCAGGGAAGTGCCGCCCCGCCGAAAAGCGAACCGCGTCAGTGCGAGTGCCCGTGGCCAGCGGCCTCCGGCTCTTCCTCGGCCGGCTTCTCGACCACGGAGCTTTCCGTGGTCAGCACCAGCCGGGCGATGGACGCCGCGTTCGCGACGGCCGAGCGGGTGACCTTGACCGGGTCGACGATGCCGCCCGCGATCAGGTCGGTCAGTTCGCCGGTGGCGGCGTTGAAGCCCTGGCCCCAGCCCTGCTCCTGGACCTTGTTCACGATGACCGCGCCCTCGTAGCCCGCGTTCGTCGCGATCCAGAAGAGCGGGGCGGTGAGCGCGTCGCGGACGATGCGCACGCCGGTCGCCTCGTCGCCGGTCAGGCCGAGGTCGCCCTCGAGTTCCTTGACCGCGTGCACCAGCGCCGAACCACCGCCGGGCAGGATGCCCTCCTCGACGGCCGCCTTCGTCGAAGCCACGGCGTCCTCGATGCGGTGCTTGCGCTCGTTCAGCTCGGTCTCGGTGGCCGCGCCGACCTTGATCACGGCCACGCCGCCGCCGAGCTTCGCGAGCCGCTCCTGCAGCTTTTCGCGGTCCCAGTCGGAGTCGGTGGTCTCGATCTCCTTGCGGATCTGCGCGGTCCGCGCGGCGATGGCGTCCTTGGTGCCCGCGCCGTCGACGATCGTCGTGTCGTCCTTGGTGACGACGACCCGGCGGGCCTTGCCCAGCGAGCCGAGGTCGACCTCGGACAGCTTGCGGCCGATCTCCGCGGAGATGACCTCGCCGCCGGTGACGACAGCCAGGTCGTCCAGGAACGCCTTGCGGCGGTCGCCGAAGAACGGGGCCTTGACCGCGACCGCGGTGATCGTCTTGCGCAGCGAGTTCACCACGAGGGTGGACAGCGCCTCGCCGTCGACGTCCTCGGCGATGATCAGCAGCGGCTTCTTCGCCTCGACGACCTTCTCCAGCACCGGGAGCAGGTCGGCCAGCGCCGAGATCTTCTCGCGGTGCAGCAGGATGTAGGCGTCCTCGAGGATCGCCTTCTGGTCCTCCGGGTTGGTCGCGAAGTGCGCCGACAGGAAGCCCTTGTCGAACTGGACGCCCTCGGTGATCACGAGGTCGGTCGCCAGCGTGGACGACTCCTCGATGGTGATCACGCCGTCCTCGCCCACGCGCTCGACGGCCTCGCCGAGCAGCGCGCCGATCGCCGCGTCGCGCGAGGTGACGGTGCCGACCTGGGCGATGTTGTCACGGCCCTTGACCGGGGTGGCCTTGGCCTTGAGGACCTCGACGACCTTCTCCGCGGCCGCCTCGATGCCCTTGCCGACCGCGGTCGGGTTGGCGCCGGCGGCGACGTTGCGCAGGCCGTGCTTGACCAGCGACTGGGCCAGCACCGTGGCGGTGGTGGTTCCGTCGCCGGCGACGTCGTTGGTCTTGGTGGCGACGCTCTTGGCGAGCTGCGCGCCGAGGTTCTCGAACGGGTCGTCGAGCTCGACCTCGCGCGCGACGGTGACGCCGTCGAGGGTGATCGTCGGGCCGCCGAACTTCTTGTCGAGGACGACGTGGCGACCGCGCGGGCCGAGGGTGACCTTGACCGCGTCGGCGAGCTTGTTCACCCCGCGCTCGAGCGCGCGACGAGCGTCCTCGTCGAAACTGATCTGCTTGGGCATAACGCTTTCCGCTTACCTTTCGGTTGTCGTGCGACGCAAAACGCCCCGCACCCCGGCATGAGCGGGGCCCGGGGCGTCCTTGCGCTGCGAGTGACGCGTCAGTTGATGACGGCCAGCACGTCGCGGGCGGAGAGGATCAGGTAGTCCTCGCCGTTGTACTTGACCTCGGTGCCGCCGTACTTGGAGTAGATGACGACGTCGCCGACAGCCACGTCCAGCGGAACGCGGTTGCCCTTGTCGTCGATGCGGCCCGGGCCCACGGCCAGAACCTTGCCCTCCTGGGGCTTCTCCTTGGCGGTGTCGGGGATGACGAGGCCGGAAGCGGTCGTCTCCTCGGCCTCGCTCGTCTGGACAACGATCTTGTCCTCGAGCGGCTTGATGTTCACGCTCACCGGGTTGACCTCCACGGTCGTCGAAAGCGTCGGCATGATGACTGGTTACGGCTCATACCACCCCCGCCGTCGCGGGTGCCGGGGCGTGTCCGGGCCGTTCGATTAGCACTCTAGCCATGTGAGTGCCAGCTTCGCAAGGAGGGTCCGCCGGACCTGGTGAATCCTGGGACGGAAGCCGCTGACCGGCCACTTTGTTCCAGGGCGCGGGCGACCCCCTCGACCAGGCGCCACGCAGCCTGGGCGCCGCCGCGTGCCCGTTCGGACCCAACCGGCGGAAAACCACTCCCGACTCCTCTCGGCACCTGGTTGGATCCGCACAGACAGGCATCTCACTCCTGGAGTCCTCCTATGCCCCGCTCCCTCCCGTGGCGCCTGGCCGCTGCCACCACCGGGCTGTTGGCCTTGGTCGCGGTCGCCGTGCCCGCCTCCGCGCAGCCCGCCAATGAAGCCCGCCAGCGCGCCTTCGCTGACGCGTCCTCCGAATTCGGCGTCCCGGTGGACGTCCTGCTGGCCGTTTCGTACCTGGAATCCCGCTGGGACACCCACTCCGGCGCGCCCAGCGCCGCCGCCGGGTACGGGCCGATGCATCTCACCGACGTCCGGACCACCGGGCTGCGCACCAGCGAATTCGACAATCCCGACGAAGACCCGCGCGGCGACGACTCTCGCCCGGCCTTGCGGCTGCGCGCCCTCGAAGCCCCGACTCCCCGGCCCGGCAGCCAGACCATCGACAAGGCCGCCCAGCTGCTGCACACCGACGCGGCGAAGCTGCATACGGACGCCGAAGCGAACATCCGCGGCGGAGCGGCACTGTTGGCCGAGTACCAGCGAGAGCTGGGCGTCAAAAGCGACAACGCGAAGGACTGGTACGGAGCCGTCGCGCGTTACAGCGGCTCCGAGGACGTCACTGGCGCGCGTACCTTCGCCGACGAGGTCTTCGCCACTATCACCAGCGGCATCGCGCGTACGACCGACGACGGCCAGGCCGTTAAGCTCGCCGCGACGCCCGGCGTCACCCCGGATCGCGCCCAGGCGGACCGTCTCGGGCTGCGCGCCGGACAGCCGCCGGCCACCGAGTGCCCGAGGTCGATGGCCTGCGAATCGGCGCCCGCGCCGTTCCAGAAGATCGGCGACAGCTACGGCAACTACGACCAGGCCGACCGGCCGCACGACCAGAAGATCGACTACATCGTCATCCACGACACCGAGGGCACCTGGGACTCGGTGCTGAAGCAGGCCCAGACCCCGGGCCAGACCGCGTGGCACTACACGGTCCGCTCCTCGGACGGCCAGGTCGCCCAGCACGTGCCGACCAAGGACGTCGGCTGGCACGCCGGGAACTGGTATCTCAACGAGAAATCCCTGGGCATCGAGCACGAGGGCTTCGCCGCGCAGGGCACCTGGTTCACCGAGGCGATGTACCGCCAGTCCGCCAAGCTCGTGCGCTACCTCGCGCACCGCTTCGGCGTTCCGCTGGACCGGGCGCACATCCTCGGCCACGACAACGTGCCCGGCCCGAACGCGGACAAGATCAAGAGCATGCACTGGGACCCGGGTCCGTACTGGGACTGGGCGCACTACTTCGACCTGCTCGGCGCCCCGCTGGAGCACGACGGCGCGCCGGATTCCGCGCTGGTCATGATCGACCCGGAGTTCTCCGCGAACCGCCCGGTGTTCACCGGCTGCGACAAGATCGGGTCCGGAAACCCTTGCCCGGAACGGAGTTCGGGGTCGGTCGTGCTGCACACCGAGCCGAGCGAATCCGCGCCGCTGCTGTCCGACGCGGGCATGCACGGACCTGACCCGTCCACAATGGACGTCTCGGACATCGGCAGCCGCGTCGCCACCGGCCAGAAGTACGCCGTCGCGGACGCCAAGGACGGCTGGACCGCGATCTGGTACCTCGGACAGAAGGGCTGGTTCCGCAATCCGGCCGACGCGCCCACCGCGTATCCGGCGGACGGATTCGTCGCGACTCCCAAGGAGGGCAAGGCGACCGTGCCGGTCTACGGGAGCGCGTACCCGGAGGCCAGCGCGTACCCGAAGGACATTCCGGTGCAGGAGCTCAAGCCGCTGCCGTATCAGCTCGGCGCGGGCCAGAAGTACTCGGTCGGCGGCCTGACCGGCTCGGAGTACTACTCGGCGTCCTTCGACGTCGCGACCAACAAGGTCGTGAAGGGCAAGGCGAAGTACGTGGAAATCCAGCTCGGCCACCGCGTGGCGTTCGTCAGCCGCGACGACGTGGATCTCGAACCGGCGTCCTGACCATCGCGCACTGAATGCCCGGGCCGCGTGCGTGCGGCCCGGGCATTCACGCGTCCAGGGCCACTTTCACGCCCGCGCTGGCCTCGGTGTTGCGCCGGGTCTTGGCCCAGCCGTTGCGCCCGCGCACCAGCCGGAACAGCGCGCGCCAGGACGTGATGTAGAAGGTGTAGATGTAGGCCGCGTACAGCAGGCCCATGCCAATGCCGCGGAAGATGTTCTTGCTGCGCAAGCATTTCATCTGGTAGATCGGGCCCCAGACGACGAACGGCAGCAGCCCGAACGAACCGTAGATCGCGAACAGGATCCAGGCGCCGTTCGTGAACCACGTCCACACCTGGCCGGGATCGCCCGCGGTGCTCACGAGAAGCAGGATGAACGGAACCGGGTACAGCAGCGACCCGAGCAGCTGCATCCACGGCTGCGCCAGGTAGTACATCATCTCCGCGGCGCCCAAAGTGGACACGTGCGGCGAGTCCCAGATCCGGCGCAGGTACCGCATGCACTGCATGGTCCCCTGGCCCCACCGCGTGCGTTGCACCAGGAACCGGCGAAGGCTGTACAGACCTTCTTGCGCCACATGGGAATCCGGCGTGAACCCGGTCCGCCAGCCCGCGGTGAGCAGGTGCACGCCGAGTTCGAAGTCCTCCAGGAGCGAACCGCGCCACGGGGCCAGCTCGTCGCCCGCGATCGAGTCCAATGCGGACAGCCGGGTGAACTGCCCGTTGCCGCCCATGGAGATCGTGCCGGTGAAGCCGCGGGACGTCTGGATCGCCGCGATCGCGGTGCGGAACTCCAAGTCCTGCAGCTGGGCGAGCTTGAGGCCGAAGGCACGGGAGAACCACGTGCGGCCGGGCGGACGGCTCCGGAAGTTGCTCATCCGGACGTCGAGCTGAACGGCGCCGACGGTTTCGTCGCCGAACAGGTGGTCCGCCGCGCACACTTCGAGACAGTTGGGCGCGGGACGGCCGTCCGCGTCGACCACCACGACCACCACCCGTTCCCGGTCCGCGTCGGGACCGAGCCAGTCGTCCAGTTCGCGGTAGGCGGCGTTGAGCGCGTCTCCCTTGCCCGTGCGCGCTTCCGGACGCTGACGGGCGACGAGGTGCAGGTTCGCGTCGTAACCGCCGTTGCGCCGCCAGACCGAGCGCACGACGCGGGCGGTGCGGTCGTCGGAGTCGTCGTCCACGACCCACAAGTGCGCGCGGCGGAAGGTGCCGCGCAGGTACTTCACCGTCTCGCGGATCACGACTTCCTCGTCGCGGCAGGGGACGAAGAAGTGCCAGGAGAAGTCGTCCGGATCGCCGACCGGAGCGGGCTTGCGGCGCAGGTACGGCACGACGATCACCACGACGTACACGAGGAACGCGACGCTCATGGTGAGCGCGAACGCCTGCGTGATCGACAGCAGGATCTTCAGGCCGGAGTCGCTCACGCCGCGGCCCGCTTCTCGGCCTTCGTCTTCCGCGTCGCCAGCCACACGAACAGCACCAGCGAGATCGCGCCGCCGATGACGCTGACCAGCGAGCCGAGCAGGGTGTGGCCCCAGTAGTAGCCCTCGTCGGTGCCGAGGCCGTTGACCAGCCCGACGATGGTGAGAATCCGTAACTGATTAACCAAAACCACCGCGATCGCGGCGATTCCCAGCGAGAAAAAGAGCCGACGGGCATTTTGTGGCCGGAACCACAGAAGTGCGGCCGTCACTAATAGCAACGGTAGAAGAAGAAAGACCGACGAGCATTCCGGAGTCATCCGCAACCCGAATGGAGTATCGCCAGACAACCCGAAGTAGACCGATTCCCGGTTTCCGGCCACGTAGACCCCCGAAGAGGTGACAACCCGGAGGATGGCCCCGGCCAGTCGCACCTCCAGCTCGCGGTACCCGCGTTCCACGAGCACCAGCGCCACCCCCGCGGCGAGCACCCCGAACACCGCGATACGCAGCGAAAACCGGGATGCGCCCGACACCGGCGCGTTGACTGCTGTCACGACGACCCTCTCGAGAAGAAACCCAGCGGAACCGGGGCGGACCCCGGCCACGGTCGTGGCCGCGACGGTTTCCGCCCTTCGCCGGGCAGCCCCGTTCCGGGGACACCCGAGCAGCTTTCGGCATATTCTTACCTAAGCTTGCTACTCCGTTCGAGTGATGCTTCACGCTACCTGGGGAAAAGCGAATCAATATCACCCGATGTGGTGATTGAGGACAAAAAACTGTGCCATTTCGCAAACCTCCGCCGATAACCGATCCGCGTGCCGACTCTTGCTCAGCGGGATTCGTCCGTGCAGCGGCTCGCCCTGAGAAAAATCGGAGGACCAGTGAAGAGACACCTCGTGCGACGAGGCGGAATGCTCGCCGTTGTCGTGGCGAGCATCGCCTTGGCCGGAGCCGCTCCGGCCAGCGCCGCTCCCGGTGACGGGTCGGCCTACGGCGTCAACGTCAACGTGACGCTGCTCGGCCAGCCCGCGGTGCATCTCGGCCCGCTCGCGGCCGCGAACACCAACGGCCCGACGGAAAACACCGCGGTCTCCGCGAACGTGCCAGGCGTGCTCACCACCGGCGTGATCAACACGTCCGCGGTGCGCGACGACAACTCCGGCGCGGTCACGTCGAAGGCGTCCGTCGCCGACGTCGGGCTGCCGCTGCTCAAGGCCGCTGTCGGCAACGTCGGCGCCAAGGCGGTCGAAGCCGTCTGCACCGCGACGCAGGAAGGCGTCAAGGGCAGCACCACGCTGGTCGGCGCGAACCTCGGCAGCCTGGGCAATGTCGACGCCACCCCGGCGGCGAACACCCAGCTGAAGGTCCAGGTCGGCCCGCTGCACGTGGCGACGCTGATCCTGAACGAGCAGATCAAGAACAGCGACGGCAGCCTCACCGTCAACGCCCTGCACCTGAAGCTGCTCGGCGGCGACGCGCTGGGCGCGCTCGGTTCGGGCGACGTGATCCTGTCCTCGGCGACCTGCGGCCCGGCCGCTCCGCCGATGCCGCTCGCCTCGGGCGCCGGCATGTGGATCGGCTTCGGCGTGGTGGCCGCGATCGCGGTGCCGGTCGGCCTTCGCTTCTCCCGGCGTCGTTCGGCTGCCTGACCCCGGTGAGGTGAGGGATCGATGTACAAGATGCCTGGCGCCGGGGTCGGCGTCGCCGGTGGCGGGGTGGGCACCCTCGCCGCCACCGGTGCCGATGTCGGCTGGTGGCTCGCGGTCGGCGTGGCGCTGGTGATCCTCGGGATCGTCGCGCTGGTCGCCGTCCGCCGCCGGAATCGGCGATTCGCCCGCCTGGACGGCTGAAGAATCCGGGCTGCCGGCGCTGACCCCGCCGGCAGCCCGGATTTCCGGGACACTCGAAAGGGTGAAAACGTTGGACGTGATGCTGCTGGCCGGGACGCGCCCGGAGGCGGTCAAGCTCGCGCCGCTCGCGCTGGCACTGGACGCCCGGCCCGGGTTGCGGCCGCTCGTCGTGCACAGCGGTCAGCACCAGGGCATGGTCGAACAGGCGCTGGCCCCCTTCGAGGTCGGGATCGACGCGTGGCTCGACGTGCCGCCGCGGGTGTCCGGCACGCAGGCGGAACTCGTGTCCGGCCTGCTGCCCGCGCTCGACGCCGCGCTGCGCCGATACCAGCCGTCGGCAGTCGTCGTGCAAGGCGACACCACGACCGGACTGGCCGGCGCGCTCGCCGCGTTCTGGCTCGGCATTCCGGTGGTCCACCTCGAAGCCGGACTGCGCACGCACGACCTGGCGTCGCCGTTCCCCGAGGAGGGAACGCGGCAGATGATCTCGCGCATCGCCGCGCTCCACCTGGTTCCGACGGCGGCCGCGGGCGCGGCGTTGTTGGCCGAAGGCGTGCCTGCGGAACGGATCACGCGTACTGGCAACACCGTTGTGGACGCCGTGCTAGCGGTTGCCGCGCGCGACTTGCCCGCCCGCGATCCGGCGCTTGCCTTGCTGGAGATGGGAATCGCCGAAGCTGGCGAACAGCTGGTGCTGGTGACGTCGCATCGCCGCGAGTCGTGGGGCGAGCCGTTGACGCGCACGCTGACCGCGGTGCGGCAGATCGTGGATGCCCACCCGCGGGTGCAGGTGCTTTTCCCGGCGCATCCGAATCCGGCGGTGCGGGAGCAGGTTGAGCAAGTACTGGGCGGGGTCGCGCGGGTGACCGTCACGGAGCCGCTGGAATACCCGGATCTCGTGCGCGCGCTGCGGTTGGCGTCGCTTGTGCTGACGGATTCCGGTGGCATCCAAGAAGAAGCGCCCACGTTCGGTACGCCGGTGCTGGTGCTGCGCGATACCACGGAACGCCCGGAGGCTGTCGAAGCTGGTTGCGCTTGGCTGGTCGGCACCGATCCGGACCTGATCACCGATACCGCCGCGCGGATTCTTCGGGGCGAGCTCAGTGCTGCTGCGTCAGCGAATCCGTACGGAGACGGCTCCGCGGCCGCGCTGTCCGCCGCGGCGATCGAGGCGTTGCTGGGGGTGTCCGAGAACTCCGCCGCCCTGGTGAGTCCTAAAGGGACACAACATTGACCGGAAGGCCCGGGTTCGCCGAGAAGTCCAGCGGTGCCACGGGACGGCCTGCCGCCACCACGTGTGCCCCCAACGCCGCGATCATCGCGCCGTTGTCCGTGCACAGGCGAGGTCGCGGTACGCGCAGCTCGATGCCAGCCTCCGCGCAGCGCTCCGCCGCCAGCTCGGAAAGCCGCGAATTCGCTGCCACGCCACCGGAAATCACCAATGTGCCGATGTTCTGTTCGCGCGCGGCACGGATCGCCTTCGCGGTGAGAACGTCCGCGACCGCTTCCTGAAAGGACGCCGCGACGTCGTTCACCGGCACCTCGTCGCCAGCTCGCTCGGCGTTCTCCACCCAGCGTGCCACCGCGGTTTTCAAGCCGGAGAAGGAAAAGTCGAACTTCGCGTCGCGCGGACCGGTCATCCCGCGTGGGAACGCGATCGCCTTCGGGTTGCCCTGCTTGGCCGCCTTGTCGATCGGCGGCCCGCCCGGATACGGAAGCTCCAGCACGCGCGCGACCTTGTCGTACGCCTCGCCCGCCGCGTCGTCCACAGTGGACCCGAGCTCGGTGATGCTCGACGCGATGTCGTCCACTCGCAACAGTTGCGTGTGGCCGCCGGAAACCAGCAAAGCCAACACCGGCGCCGGCAACGGGCCGTGCTGCAATGTGTCCACCGCGATGTGGCCAGCGAGGTGATTCACGCCGTACAGCGGCACATCCAACGCCGTCGCATACGCTTTCGCCGCCGAAACCCCCACCAGCAACGCGCCCGCGAGACCTGGCCCGGCCGTCACCGCGATCGCGTCCACATCGGACAGTTTCAGCCCGGCGGTCGCGAACGCGCGCTCCGCGGTCGGCACCATCGCTTCGAGATGCGCCCGGCTGGCGACCTCCGGCACGACCCCGCCGAAGCGCGCGTGCTGGTCCACACTGGACGCGACCTCGTCGGCGAGCAGTTCCACCGTGCCGTCGTCGTGCAGGCGGACAAGGCCGACTCCGGTCTCGTCGCAGGAGCTTTCGATGCCCATGATGACGCGTGCCATCAGCCGGCCACCTCGTCTCGTGCCGGGGCCTGCGCGGGGCGGGCCATGGTGAACGCGTCAGCGCCGGAGGGCTGGTAGTAGCGCTTCCGGATGCCGAGTTTCTGGAAACCGTGCGCCTCGTACAGCTTCACGGCAGGGTCGTTGTCCGTGCGCACTTCGAGGAACACGGCCGCGTGCAGCTCGTCCGCGCGTGCCAGCAACGCACGAAGCAGCGCCTTGCCGATGCCCTGCCCCTGCGCCTCCGGCACCACGCCGATCGTGTGGACGTTCGCCTCGTAGTCCCCGCGTCGCCCGACCACCGCGAGCCCCGCGTACCCGAGCAGCGTTTCCCCGTCGTCCGACCGCGCCGCCAGGTAGTAGTGCCCCTGGTCGAGTTCGGAATGGAACGCGCGCGCACTCCACGGGTCGTCGCCGGGAAAGAGGATCTTCTCGATCTCCGCGCACCTCGCGACGTCAGCGCGGCGCAACTGGTCGAGCTTCACAGTGCGGTCACCCTCTTGCGCGCAGTGGGCTCAACAGCGTCCGGACGGCGCAGGTACAGCGGCGTCAACGGCTCCGGCTCCGCGTGCTCGAGAAGCGCCGTACGCGCGACGCGCACCAACCCAGCCGGCGACGGAAACCGCGGCTCTATCGGCACCACGCCCACCGCTGCCGCGTACTGCAACGCGCCGTCGCCCGCCGCTACGCGAATGTCAGTCTCGATGTCCGCGGGCCGCTGTACGTGCGGACCGTCCGTGCGCGCACCCGAAGCGTCGTACGCAGCCCAGTAGACCTCGCGCCGCCGCGCGTCTGTGAAGACGAGAAACGGCTTCTCCGTGCGTACGACGTCCGCCGCGATCGCGTCGAGGCTGCACACCGGGTACGCCGGAATGCCGAGCGCGTGCGCGTACGCAGCCGCCGTGGCCATGCCAGCGCGCAGTCCGGTGAACGGCCCCGGCCCCACGCCGCACACGATCGCGTCGAGCTCGCGCAGCGTGACCCCAGCCGCCTCCGCGGCCGCCAGCGCGTGCGGGGCGATCAACTCGCCGTGCGCCCGAGCATCCACCGTGACGCGGTCCGCCCGGGTGACAAGCTCAGCCTCGTCGACGGCAACGATGCCCGCCGTTACCGCCGGAGTAGCCGTGTCGATCGCCAATACCAGCACGATTTCCCAGGATAGCTCGGGTCTGATGGGAGCCGAGGAGCGGGCAGGCCGGTTCCACGTGGATACGCTGCGTGACCAAGGCGGTCGTTACCACCGCCTCCCTGGCACCTGCCCGGCTTGGGGGATTTTGTCCGCACGCGGAACCTCGACCGATTAAGCTGAGTCACAGCATCGGCAGCCGCAGACAGCGCCGCCGGGAGCGAGGGGGAGCGTCATCGTGGGCAATGGGCAGCCGTCCAGCAACAGCGAGCCGACGGACGGGCGCGCTGGGTACGTCGACCCGGAAGAGCAGGCCAAACGCGACCGCCAGGACAAGCAGTTCGGCGAAGCGATGAACTCCAACGGCGTGCGCGTCTACCAGCAGCGCGCGGCCGAAGACGCCAAGGTCAACGCTGCGGCGGCCGGTGGCGGGTTCAACATGGACATCGACGCGATGAAGAGGCTGCAGCCTAAGTGGCAGGAAATCGCGGACAAGCTCAACGACATGGTGCGGGTCGGCGACCAGCTGAAGGTCGTTCCCCCACCCGCCGACGATCCGGCCAGCACGATGCAGAAGAAGGCCGCTGACGGCCACGCCGACGCTTATGTGACCAGCCTTCAGCAGCAACAGGCTTACGCACAGGGATACGCGGACAAGTTGAGAGACGCCATCGCCAAATACGAGAGCCAGGACCACGCCAACACCAACAGCCTGCGCAAGCAAGGATGAACCGGTGAAGCCCTTCGCTCTGGCCGCGGCCGGCGGCCTCGTTCTGCTCGCCGTCACTGCCTGCTCCTCGACCCCAGGCACCCCGGTTCCAGCGACAACTGTGTCGTCGTCAGCACCGACCAGCACCACGCACAACGTGCCCAAGGTGAGCAACCCGCTCGACGCCGCCAAGTACGAGCAGAACCCCTGCGCCCTGCTCACTCAAACTCAGGCGACCGAGGTCATCAACTCGGTCCGCAATCGCCAGGGCAAGGGTCTCGTCGCACCCATCTGCACCTGGTATGACGCCGACAACAACAGTGTCGGCCTCGGGCTGCTTCCCGGTCAGGGCGGCCTCGCTGGCGCCTACACCAACAGCGGCAGCGAATCCGGCTACTTCGAGGCCGCACCGGATGTCAATGGCTACCCCGCTGTCTTCGCTGGCACGACCGACGACCGGAAACGCGGCGGCTGCCAAATCGCCGTCGGAATCAAAGACGACGAGGTCTTCACCGCCTCCGTGCGGCTCCGGACGACTTCCCCCTTGTATAACGACCCGTGCTCGCTCGCGGTGAAAACAGCTACGGCCGCTCTCACCACGATCAAGGCGGGTGCCTGATGGCAAACCGCATTGTGCTGGACGTCATCAGGCCGCCCAGCACATCAGCGTCCGTGAGGCCGGTCGTGCGCACTGCCACCGGCAGCCTGCTGCTCCTCGCTGTTACGGCCTGCTCCTCGACTCCAGGGACGCCGGTTCCTGCGACGCCCGAGTCGACATCGGCGACGAGCACCGCGCGCAGCGTGCCCAAGGTGAACAACCCTCTCGACGCCACTAAATACGAGCAGAACCCCTGCGCCCTGCTCAGCCAAGCCCAGGCAACCGAAGTCATCAACGCCGTCCGCCACCGGCAAGGGCAGGGCCTCGTCGCACCTCTGTGCACCTGGTACGACGACAGGGACAACAGCGTCGGTCTCGGGTTGCTCCCCGGGCAGGGCGGTCTGGCCGGCGCCTACACCAACAGCGAAAGCGAATCCGGGTACTTCGAGGTCGCCCCAGACGTCAACGGCTACCCCGCCGTCTTCGCGGGCACCACCGACGACCGCAAGCGCGGCGGCTGCCAAATCGCGGTCGGGATCAAAGACGACGAAACCTTCACCGCCTCCGTGATGCTCGACAAATCGTTCCCCGGCTACGCCGATCCGTGCGCGCTGGCAGCAAAAACCGCCGCCGCTGCTGTCACCACTATCAAGGCAGGTGCTTGATGGCCAACCTCACCCCGCAGGAAATCGTTCGCCTGGTCAAATCGGGCAAGGGGTCCGGCGGAATGTTCCACGGTTCCGACCAGTCCGCGGCGCTTTCCGCGCAGCACGAGGACATCGCCAACGAGATGCGGCAGCTCCAGAGCGCCATGGACGCGTACTGGAAGGGCGACGCCGCCGGGCGGGCGTACGTCGGGGCCGGGCCGCTGGTCCAAGCGTCTCAGACCAGTGGCCAGCACCTCGCGCAAGCTCAGGCGCTCTACTCCGGCCAAGGCGGTTCCTTCGACGGACTCCGCGACAAAATCGCTGCCGTCGGCGATCTCGGGGACAAGCCGGCGGACGACTGGGTCAGCGACACTCCCTTGTCGTTCATGTCCAACCGGGCCAGCGAAATCGAGGAGTGGGAAAAGAAGGCGCAAGAAGTCGTCAACAGCTACCAGTCGTATCACGGGGAGTCGACGGAGAACTCCGCTCGCTGGGCAGACCCGTCCCAATACGGGCAGCTCGCTCTCCCCTCCGCGGGCGGTGACTTCACCATCACCCAGCCCGGCGGCACCGGGACCGCGCATCTGCCCACGCACTACACCCCGGGCGGTACTGGCGGCACCGCTGGCACTTACTCCGAGGGCGGCTACGTCGGCGGCAACACGGGCAACACCAGCAACACCGCCAGCACCGGCGACACCAGCGGCAGCTCCGGCCACCGCGATCACACCAACGATCGCACCGGTCCGCCGGGAACCTTGCCGCCTTCGGAGACTCATCGGTGGGATCCGGAGCGCTACACCCCGCCGCCCGGGAATCCGCCGGAGTCGGGGCGGCATGTGCCTCCGCCTGCGAACCTGCCGGACGACACTCGGACGTCCGGGTATGTTCCGCCGGATCTGACGAGCACCGGCAGCCCCAACAGCACCTCCTGGTCGGTCAACAGCAGCAATCCCAGCACCGGAAACAGCAACGGCGGCAGCAGCTTCTACCCAACGGGCCTACCGGGTACCGGCGGAGGCAGCGCGGGCAGCATCGGCGGGCCAGGCAGCGGCAACGGCGGCAACGCGGGCAGCAACGTCGGCCGGGGAGCGGGAATCGGCTCCGGACCCAACGCCGAGGTCACCGCGCGAGGCGGGGCGGCGGCGGGGGCCAACGGGCGCGCCGGAGCGCCGGGAGGCATGGGTGCGGGCGCGATGGGCCGCGGGCAGAAGGGCGAAGGCGAGGACGACCTCGTCCACGAGACCGCCGACTACCTGGTCGAGCAGGACCCCGACGCGGCGCTCATCGGGGACCTGCCCAAGGCGGTTCCGCCGGTGATCGGGCTCTGACGATGCTCGTGCTCACCCGCGAGGTGGTGCTCCCTGCCGACTGCTTGCCGCTCGCGGCGGAGCTGGCGGGGGTTTCGCTCCCGACGGCGCTCGCGCCCGACCCGTTGTGGCGTGATCCCGAGGAGGCACGCGCGTACCGCGAAGCTGCGGTGAGCGCGATGGCCGACCAAGGCGTCTGGGGCCGCGGCGGGTTGGACGAGACGTTCGCCCGGACCATGACCGTCTTGTGCCGCGGGGCCAGCGAACTGTCGGCGACCGTCGAGAGCGGGCGGGATCGGCGGTATCGGCTGGTCGTCGCGGCCTTGGGCAAGGACGCGGTGCTCGCCTGTCACATGCCCTCGACCAGCACGGTCGTGTTGCGGCCCGCTCGGCCGGACGCGCTGGCGGAGGACTTGATCCGCGAGTTGCCGCGCGTCCAGCCGGCACAGGGGCAGGCCGTGTCGGTGCCGGAGTCGGCGTTGAATCTGGCGCTCGACGGCGGCCCGGCCCGGCAGGACGTCCGGCATCTGCTCGATGTCGCCGCGTTGCCGCGCGTCGGCGGCGGCCAGATCACCGCGGGGGTGCGCGACGGGCTGGGCGGGCGGCGGATCAGCGGGCGCGACATCTGCACGTATTACGACACCGAGCACGGCCGCTACCTGTTCTCGTTCTCCGAAACCGACGGCGGCGAGCGGTACGTGAACGTCGCCCCGGCCCGTTACGAAACGATGGTCGAGCGGGTGCGCGCGCTGCTCGATAATCTCGCCTGAGCCTGGGTACCCCTGACAATCAGGAGCTGTGAATCGCGTCGCAGGTGGCGACCGCCACAAGGCGGTACGGTGCGGTTCCAGCCGCCGGTGACGCAGGAGGTCCGCGAAAGTGCCCGATCCGCTGTTTCCCGCAGTCGCCGCCGGATCCGGCAAGGAAGCGCTGCGCTTCGGCGACCGAAAACTCACCTACGCCGAACTCGGCGCGGTCGCCGGCGCACTGGCCGCTGACCTGCCCGCGGACCGCCGGGTCGCGGTGTGGGCGACGCCGACGCTGCACACCAGCGTCGCGGTGGTCGCCGCGTTGCTCGCTGGGGTTCCGGTGGTGCCGCTCAACCCCAAGATCGGCGAACGCGAACTCGGCCACATCCTCGCCGACAGCGAACCCGCGCTGGTGCTCGCCGAACCCGGCGTCGCACTGCCTGCCGCGCTCGACCTGCCGCGGCGCGACATTCCGCTGGCGGGCGACGGGACGCCGCCGGCAAGCGAGCCGGACTCCGAAGCACCGGCGTTCATCGTCTACACGTCCGGCACGACCGGCCCGCCCAAGGGCGTGGTGCTCCCCCGCCGCGCGATCGCGACCACGCTCGACGCGCTGGAGGACGCCTGGCAGTGGACCGCCGACGACGTGCTCGTCCACGGCCTGCCGCTCTTCCACGTCCACGGCCTGATCCTCGGCATCCTCGGTCCGCTGCGCCGCGGCGGGACGGTCCGCCACCTCGGCCGGTTCTCGCTCGAAGGCGTCACCGAGGAACTCGCGAACGGCGCGACGATGCTGTTCGGCGTCCCGACGATGTACCACCGGATCGCCGAGGCGGTCGCGACCGACGAAGCCCTCGCCGGCGCGCTCAAGTCCGCGCGGCTGCTGGTCTCCGGCTCGGCCGCGCTGCCGGTGCACGACCACCAGCGGATCACCGCCGCGACCGGACAGCAGGTCGTCGAGCGCTACGGCATGACCGAAACCCTGATGAACACCAGCGTCCGCGCCGATGGCGAGCGCAAGCCGGGTTCGGTCGGCGTCCCGCTCGCCGGGGTCGACCTCCGGCTGGTCGACGAGACCGGGGCCGAAATCAGCGATCCCGACGCGGTCGGCGAGATCCAGGTCCGCGGGCCGAATCTGTTCACCGAATACCTCAACCGCCCGGACGCGACCGCCGCCGCGCTCGACGGCGGCTGGTTCCGCACCGGCGACATGGCCACCCGCGACCCCGACGGCTACGTCCGGATCGTCGGCCGCAAGGCCACCGACCTGATCAAGAGCGGCGGCTACAAAATCGGCGCGGGCGAGATCGAGAACGCGCTGCTGGAACACCCGAACGTCGCCGAGGTCGCGGTGACCGGCGAACCCGACGACGACCTCGGCGAGCGGATCGTCGCCTGGGTCGTGCCGGACGGCGCGCGCCCGACGGTCGAGGAACTCGCCGACCACGTGTCGAAGCTGCTCGCCCCGCACAAGCGGCCGCGCGTCGTGCGCTACCTGGATGCCTTGCCGCGCAACGACATGGGCAAAGTCATGAAGCGAGCGCTGGGATGAGGACCACCGCGCGCGAGCTGCTGGCCGGCCTCTCCACCGGCTTCACCGACCTGTCCCTTCCGGACGCTCCCGCGGACGATCCGCTCGGCTGGCCGGGGTATCCGGAGGCCCGGGCGGCCGCCGCCGCGCGCACCGGCGAGACCGAATCGGTCGTCGTCGGGGAAGCCCGGATCGGCGACGTGCCGACGGTGCTGATCGCCTGGGAGTTCGGTTTCCTCGGCGGTTCGATCGGACAGCAGACCGGCGACCGCGTCGAGGCCGCTTTCGCCCACGCGAAAGAACGTGGCCTGCCAGTGGTTTCGCTGGTCGCGACTGGCGGCAGCCGGATGCAGCACGGCATGCGCGCGCTCTCCCAGCTCCAACGCATCGCGCGCGCCGCCGCGGAAGCGCGCGCGGCAGGGGTCCCGCAGATTTCCGTGCTGCGCGACCCGTCGACCGGCGGCGGCTGGGCGACGCTCGGTGCCGGTTCCGATGTCGTGTTGGGGCTCCCAGACGCGCAGGTGGGCTTCGCAGGCTCCCGCGTACGGCCTGCGACGTCTCCCGCAGAGGCGTACACCGTTGAAGCGAAGCTGGAGTGGGGTCAGGTCGACCGTCTCGTTGAAACAGCCGAGCTAGGCGACGTACTCGCGCGATGGCTACAGCTGTTGGCTTCGCCGTCGACAGAGCCCGCGCCCCCGCCCAACGCCCGTCGCGGTGCCACGCTGCCCGAAACCGGCTGGGACGCCGTACGTGCAGCGCGCGCTTCTTCGCGAGCGCGCGCACCCGAGTACCTCGACGCGTACTTCGACTGGCGAGAGAACGTACAAGGCGACCGTGCCGGTCACGTGGACGAAGGCGTCCAATGTGGCTTCGGCTGGCGAGACGGCCGCGCGATCGCGTACGCAGCACAGTGCGGCACCGCGACCCGGCCGGCAGGTTTCCGCACTGCAGCACGACTCGTGCAGCTGGCGTCCCGGCTAGGGATTCCAGTGCTGACCTTGGTGGACACTCCCGGCGCGGCAAACGACGCGGAAGCGGAAGAAGGCGGGATCGGACCCGCTATCGCGGAACTGTTCGAAGCGATCGCCACCGCCGCGGCGCCGGTCACCACGCTGGTGATCGGCGAAGGCGGTTCCGGCGGCGCGCTGGCTTTCGCCGCTCCGGGCGCGACCTGGATCGCCCCGGACGCCTACTTCTCGGTCACTTCCCCGGAAGCGGCGGCGGCGATCCTCAAACGCCCGATGACCGACGTGCCCGCCGTGGCCGACCAGCTGCGGTTGCGTCCGCAGGACCTGGTCGACCTCGGCCTGGCCGTCGGGATCGTCAAGCCTTAGGACAGGTCACGCCTCGACGGCGCGAACCCGCCACTTGCGCTGCGCGTAGGACGCGAGGGTGGCCGCTACAGCGACTCCCGCGGTTGCACAGCTTGCGATGGCCACGAATACTGCCGTCATTGCGGCTCCTCCTCACGGGTTGCGCACGTCACTGCCGTCGGCGAATCCGGGTGATCCGCTGGCAGACGCGAGCGAGTTGATGGGGTTTTACAGGTATCTACCTGCTACAACGCATGCTCCCCGGTCTGCGTTACCTCCGCTACCCCCGAGCGGGAGTGAGACGCATCACGTTAGGCTTTGGACCGCTCGCGGTAGGTGATGGCGGGGGCTCTGCGCAGTGAGTCCTGAAAACGCGAAGGGAGCGATGTGACAGAGGCAGCAGACGGGAGGGGGCCGTCGGGCGGCGCCACCGTCACGGACGACGCGACAATGCGCCGGGCGGTCGGCGCGGCCGCGGTCGGCAACATCACCGAGTGGTTCGATTTCGGGGTCTACGGCTACCTCTCCACCACCATCGAGGCGCAGTTCTTCCCGCCCGGCAATCCCGCGCTGGCCCAGCTCGCGACGTTCGCGACCTTCGCGGTGGCGTTCCTGGTGCGCCCGCTCGGCGGCCTGTTCTTCGGTCCGCTCGGCGACAAGATCGGCCGGACCAAGGTGCTCGCGGTGACGGTCATCCTGATGGCGACCGGCACGTTCCTCATCGGACTGATCCCGTCGTACTCCTCGATCGGCCTGGCCGCGCCGATCCTGCTGGTCTGCGCGCGGGTCCTGCAGGGCTTCTCCACCGGCGGCGAGTACGCCGGCGCGATGACGTTCATCGCCGAGTACAGCCCGGACCGCCGCCGCGGCTACTTCGGCAGCTTCCTGGAGTTCGGCACCTTCATCGGGTACGCGCTGGGCGCGACCGTCTCGTCGGTGCTCCCGCTGGTTTCCACGCCGGCCTTCATGGACACCTGGGGCTGGCGGATCCCGTTCATGGTCGCGCTTCCGCTCGGCATCGTCGGGGTCTACCTCCGGACGAAGCTCGAGGAGACCCCGGCCTTCCAGCAGCTGCTCGACGAATCCGGCAAGCGCGAGGACGCCCAGTCCCAGCACGTCGTGCGCACGATCTTCACGAAGTACTGGCCGACGATGCTGCTGGCCGGCGGCCTCGTGGTGACCTGGAACGTCACCAACTACATGCTGACCAGCTACATGCCGACCTACCTCAAGGACGACCGCACGATGTCCGCGAACGGCGGGCAGGCGATCTCGGCGACCGCGGCGGAGTGGCTGCAGATCGGCGTGCTGTGGCTGGGCGTGCTGCTGATCCCGCTGCTGGGCAGGCTCAGCGACAAGGTCGGCCGCAAGCCGATCCTGTGGGTCGGCGCGGGCGGGCTGATCGTGCTCGGCCTTCCGATGGTGCTGCTGCTCAAGAGCGGCTCGCTGATCTCGGTGCTGCTCGGCCTGGTCCTCATGGGACTGCTGCTGATCTGCTTCTCGTCGACCTGCCCGTCGACGCTGCCCGCGCTGTTCCCGACCGAGATCCGCTACGGCGGGCTGTCGATCTCGTTCAACATCTTCGTGTCCGCGTTCGCCGGGACGGTGTCGCTGGTGATGAGCGCACTGGTGCTGGCGACCGGGGATCTCAAGTGGCCCGGCTACTACCTGATGATAGCGGGCGTGGTCGGCGTGCTCACGCTGCTGAAGCTGAAGGAAACCGCGAAGAAGCCGCTGCTGGGGTCTGCTCCGGCGCTGTCCGCTTCGGAGGACGCTGCGGCCAGGGCCAGCCAGTAACCGCCTGACGATCCGTGAAGGACTCCTTGAGGGAATCTGATTCCCTCAAGGAGTCCTTCACGGCGTTCAGGCCACGTCGGAGGAGTTCGCCGCCCAGGTGTTGCACTGCTGGGTGCGGTTCTTCGTCGCGCCCTGGCGCCACCAGGCGGCGGAGTGCTCGTCGGTGCCGTGGTCGCGAGGACCGTCGCCGTGGTCTCCGCGGTCCTCGGAGTTCCAGGCCTCGTTGTAGATGTTGCGGTCGATCGACCCGCCCGCGTTCGACGACGCACCGAGGAACATGCCGGAGAAGCACTGCGCCTGCAGTTCCAGACGGCGGGACAGCTCCAGCCCGGCGGCGGAGTCGGCGCCCGCGTCGTACCGCTGTTCGCTCATCGCGTCCTCGACGCCGGACAGGTTCTGCACGTGGTGCCCGTATTCGTGGGCCAGCACCGCGAGGTAGATGCCGGGATGCGCGCCGTAGTCCTCGATCTGGAGCTTGTCCATCGGCATGTAGATGGTCTCGTTCGTCGGGCAGTAGTAGGCGGCGAAATTGTCACCGGACGAAGTGCACGGGCTTTGCATCTGGCCGGACTGCGCGACCACCAGGTTCGGGCTCTCGAACGGAAGGCCGGCGTCACCGAGCACCGGCGCCCACACCGTGTCCAGGCAGCGGATGCCGGACTGGAAGAACCGTTCCGCGCCGGCCCGGTCCGAACTCCAGCGGCTGAGCGTGCACGCCACGTTCCGCAATCCGGCGTCGGCGCTGGCGAACAGCGGGTTCCGCGCGGTCTCCTTCACCGGTCGCGGACCGCGAGGCGCCGGCGGGGCCTCGGACGCCGGTTCCGAGCCGCTGGTGGTTTCGCGGGTTTCCCTGGTTGTCGAGGCGGTCGTGGTCGAAGTGCTTCTTTCGGTGGGGTACCGAGTGGACGGCATTTCCCTGGAGATCGAGGAATACGTCGGCGGCGGGGTGCTCGCCGCGTCGACGCGCTTGTCTTTGTGCACGGCCGAACCGAGCGCTGCCAGTCCCCCGAGGACCAGCACGATCGCCCCCAGCACGGACACCAGCACGATCACCCCGGCGTGCGATTTCTTCGGCGGGCGCGCGGTGCGATAGCCGTCGAGCCGGGCGTCCGGACCGAACGCCGGCGCGGGCGCCCCAGGGGACGCGGCGAATGGTCCCGGCACCGGAGCGACCTGCGGTGGCGGCAGCGGCACGGCGGGCGGCGGCAACGGAACTACCGGGCCGGCAGCGGGAAACGGCGGCCCGGGAGGGAACTGCGGCGCCGGCGGAAGCGGCGGCCCGCCCGGAAACTGCTGTCCCGGCGGCATCCCCGGCCCCGCCGTTCCACCGCCGGGCATCCCGGCACCCGGCGGCAGCGGCCGCGGCGGCGGGAGCGGGGCAGTTCCCGGCGGAACCGGATAAGGACCGCCTTGCGGTGGCCAGGTCATCGTTCCCCCTGCGATTGCGTGATTCGCGTAATCCGGCTTTTTTCGCTGCCGGGGCGCCCAGCCTAGCCGGTGTGCTCTAGGCTCTGCTGCCGTGGCGAGGAAATGGGTTTCCGCGGCGGCGATCGCGGCATTGGCGGTGCTATCCGGCCCGAGTCCGGCGGCAGCCTTCTCCGGAACCGGGCGGCATTCCGAGAATGCGCAAGCGTCCCCCGAAGCGACTGCGGAAATCGCACTGAAACTGTTGCGCGACGGCGGCTTCCAAGTCACCGAGAAGGTGACTGTCCCAGGTGGACAGCGACTGGTGTCCACGTTGCCGCTGCGGCTGCCCGCTGACGACGGGCAGGACCTCCGCTACACGGTGCGGGACGCGAAGGCCATCGGCGGCAGCGCCGTCGCGCAGGCCGACGACCAGTTCACGCTCACCTTCGGCGCGGGCGAATCCACCGTCGTCTACACACTCGCCGGCGCCCTCGCCGACCAGGGCGGCGGCCAGCAGGTGCGCGCCCTCGTCGCGGGCGGCTTCGACCGGCCGGTGAAGGAAATCAAGGCGTCCTTCCTCGCCCCGGCCCGGCAGATGGCGCCGGTGACCTGTTCGATCGGCGCGAACCAGCCGTGCACGCTGTCCGAGGTCGACCACACCGGCGTGCTGCGGCTGCAGCAGAACGATTTGCCGCCGGGCGCGCGAATGGAACTGTCTGTCGGACTGCCGCCGGGCACCGCGCCGGCGAATGCCGATTTCGTGCCGGCCAGCGCATTGGCGGCGGCGTTCTCGCTCACCTTGCCGTCCGTCATCGGATTCGCCGCGGTTGCCGTTTTGCTGATTGCCCTCGCGCTATTCGTATGGCGGCTCCGAAAGAAAGACGAACTCGCGACCAGCGCCGGCGATACCACAATCGAAGTCCTGTTGCAGGAAAACGGCCGAACTTGGTTCGCTTCTCCGGACGGGGTGCTTCCCGGGCAGATCGGCACCGTGATGGACGAGTCGGTGGACCCGGTGGACATCGCGGCCACCGTCGTCGATCTGGCGGTGCGGAATTACCTGTGGCTGGCCGAGCTTCCCGGGCCGGACTGGCAGATCTCCCGGCGGAACCCGCCGGACGAGCACCTGCGCGATTTCGAGCGGGTGGTCTACGAAACGCTGCTGCCGGAAGGCGCCGACACCGTCCTGTTGTCCCGGCTGAACGATCTCGACGCGGCACCGATCCAGGACGCGATGTACCGGGACGCCGTTGCCAGCCAATGGTTCTCGCGTCGTCCGGACACCGCGCGCGGGGTGCTGGCGCTGCCCGGCATCCTGCTGTTCGTGCTCGGCTTGGTCGCGACGGCGGTGCTTTCGTTCACCGTCGGGCACGCGCTGCTGGGCGTCGCGGTCGCGCTCGCCGGCCTGGGTCTCGCCGCGGCTCGCGCGCTGCTGCCGTCCCGCACCGCCCGCGGCCGCGCGGTCGCCGGCCAGATCCGCGGGCTGTTGCGCTACCTGCACCGGGTGCGCGCGGAAGACATCGAACGCCCGGCGGACCGCGAGATGGTGTTCTCCCGTTCTCTGCCGTACGCGGTGGTGCTCGGCGACACCGAACGCTGGCTCGGCGCGTTCGCCGACTTGGACCCGGACGCCGACGGCCAGGCCGGCCTCTCCTGGTACGGCGGCGTCGAACAGGACAATGACCTGCGTCGCTTCGGCCCTCGGCTGCTGGCCTTCCTGACCGCGCTCAACCACGCGCTGACGAAGGAACCGTCGAAAACCGGGTCGTAGAGGATTGCCGGACGGCGAGCGCTACGCCGCTTGCAGTTCGGCGACCCGGGTGGTCCACGAGCCGTGCGGTTCCAGGACAACGGTCCGGGTGTCGTCGTCGTGCCGGGTCAGGCGAACGACCAGGTGGTCCTCCGACAGCCGCTCCGCGCTGCCCTCGCCCCATTCGACGACCACCGCGGACGACTCCAGGTCAGTGTCCAGATCGAGGTCGTCCAACTGGGACAGATCGCCGCCGAGCCGGTACGCGTCCACGTGGATCAGCGGCACTCCGGCCGCACCGGCTTCGTGCACCCGCGCCAGCACGAAGGTCGGCGAGCTGACCCGCCCGCCGACGCCGAGACCGTCCGCGATCCCGCGGGTCAGCGTCGTCTTCCCGGCCCCGAGCGGACCGTCCAACAGCACCACATCGCCCGCGCGCAGGGCCGCGCCCAGTGTCCGCCCGAAGGCCATCGTGTCCTCGGGGGTTTCCAGAATCACCTTGTCCACCACCAGTTTCGCCGGTTCGGCGCGGCGCTGCCCGCACAGCGCTGCAGCAGGTCGATGAGATGGCTGTTCACCAGCTCAGGCTGTTCGAGCTGCACCATGTGCCCGGCCCCGCGCACGCGCACCAGCTCGGCGTCCGGCAGCTCCTCGGCGATGCGCTCGGCGTGCGCGAACGGCGTGAAGCGGTCCGAGTCGCCGCCGATGACCAGCACGTGCGCGTGTTTCAGCCCGGCCAGCACAGCGTAGCGATTGTGGCTGCCGAGGGTGTCCACGAAGTTGATCAGCCCGCGCACCGGCGTGACGGCCAGCATTTCCAGCATGAAGTCGACCAGCCGAGGCGAGACATCACGGCTGCCGAACGCGAGCCGCCGCACTGCCTGCCGAGTCAGCTGGCCCCCGGCCGCGCGGACGAACTCCACCAACCCGGGTTGCCATCCGGCCAGCTCTCCGACACCACGCGTGAGCGGGTTGTACTTGGACAGCAACGGCCGCGGCAACCCGCGCGCGCCGACTTCGCCCGCTGCGGTCGCGATGAAGGCAACGCCGCACACGCGGTCCTCGAAGAGGTCTGGCCGTTGCGCGGCCAGTTCCATGATCACCATGCCGCCCATGGAATGTCCCATGAGGACGATCGGCCCCTCGGGCACTAACGCGCGCAGCACGCTGTCGAGGTCGTGCGCGAGCTGTTCGATCGTCGACGTCTCCGTAGACGCTTCGCCGGACAGACCGTGACCGCGATGGTCGAAGTAGACCTGGCGTACGCGCGGCAGTCGCAGCGAAGCGAAGTCTCGACGCTGGAAGTGCCACGAGCGCCGCGAAAGCGCGAAGCCGTGTACGCCGACGAGAGTCAGCTCCGGCTCTTCGTCGTCCCCGGGGTCGATCTCCTCGACCGACAGCGGCGTACCGTCTTCAGCCGCGACAGTGGACGTGCGGTCCGGCTTCAGCTCGCCCAACGGCTCGTCTACGAACGGGTCTTCAGTCGGTTTGCGTTGCTGCGACGCGACAACTGCCGCTGCCGCACCCGTGACTACCGCTCCGACTCCGCCGACGATCGCCCACAGCCGCGTCGAAGGAGTCACGCCCGCTCCCCCACGTACCGGCGGCGTACGCGCGGCCGGTACATCGAGGTGACGATCTCGTAGTCGATCGTGCCGAGCTTGTCCGCCCATTCGCGCGCGGTCGGCTCGCCGGAGCGGCCCGCGCCGAACAGCACGACCTCGTCGCCGACGGTGGGCACGTCCTCGTTGCCGACGTTGACCACGAGCTGGTCCATGCAGATCCGCCCGACGACCGGCCGCCGTTTCCCGCCCAGCCAGACGTCCATCCGGCCGGACAGCGTGCGCGGCACCCCGTCGGCGTATCCGACGGGCACGAGCGCGAGCGTGGTGTCCTCCCGCGCGGTCCAGGTGTGGCCGTAGGAGACGGATTCCCCGGCCGCCAGCGGTTTGGTGAGCACCACGGTCGACCGGAACGTCATGACCGGGCGCAGGTCGTCGTCGGTGGGCACCGGGTTGAGGCCGTACATCGCGATGCCCGGGCGGACGAGTTCGAAGTGCAGGTCGGGCCGGGTCAGCGTGGCCGCGGAGTTGGCCAGGTGCCGGATCGGGTCGAGACCGGCCGCGCGGGCCGCGTCGTACGCCTCGGCGAACAGCTTCGCCTGCGCGTCGATCGACGCGTGCCCCAGTTCGTCGGCGCAGGCCAGGTGCGACCAGATGGCCACGACCTCGACGCCACGCGCTTTGGCCGCCGCTTCGACCAGCTCAGGCCAGGCAGCGGGAGGGCAGCCATTGCGAGACAGCCCGGTGTCGATTTTGAGGTGCACGCGGGCGCGTTTTCCGGCCCGCTCCGCCGCGGCTTCGACGCGGGCCAGCTCACCGAGGGAGCTTACGCCGAGGTCGATGTCCGCCTCGATGCCGGGCGTGAAGTCCAGCTCGGGCACGTCCAGCCAGCTGAACAGCCGCCCGGACAGGCCCGCGGCCCGCAGGTCGAGGGCTTCCTGCAGCGAGCAGGTGCCGAGCCAGCTCGCGCCGGCTTCGACCGCGGCGCGGCCGACGGGTACCGCGCCGTGGCCGTATCCGTCGGCCTTGACCACACACATCACGGCCGCGCCGGGAGCCCGGGCGGCCAGCAAGGAAACGTTGTGCCGCAGTGCGCCGAGATCGATCACCGTCTCGGCGTGCGGAGAACTGGCAGTCATAACGACTGCCAGTTTCCCACGCTATCGGCTCAGGAGAGACGCTGCCCGGACGTGCCGGAGAACACGTGCAGCTCGTCCGGACGGATCCGCAGGTGCAGGGTGTCGCCCATGCCGGGCGGCGTACGCGGGTCGACGCGGGCGACCACGTTGCGTGACGAACCCTCGGCGCTCTCCGCGACGCCCGCGCCGAGCTTGCCGTACATGTACGCGTCCGAGCCCAGTTCCTCGACCAGCTCCACCTTGATCGGCAGCGCGCCCTCGCTGTCGGTGGTGACCTCCAGCGCCTCCGGGCGGAAACCGATGGTGACCGTGTCGCCGTCGGCCGCGGACCGGACCTCGGGCTTGAGCGGCACCCGCATGCCGCCGACCTCGGCGCCGTCCGCGGTGAGCTTCGCGGTGACCAGGTTCATCGCGGGCGAGCCCATGAAGCCCGCGACGAAAACGTTTGCGGGCCGGTCGTACAGCGCGCGCGGGGTGTCGCACTGCTGCAGCAGCCCGTCCGACAGCACCGCGACGCGGTCACCCATCGTCATGGCCTCGACCTGGTCGTGGGTCACGTAGACAGTGGTGACACCGAGCCGGCGCTGCAGCGCGGCGATCTGCGTACGGGTCGAAACGCGCAGCTTCGCGTCGAGGTTCGACAGCGGCTCGTCCATCAGGAAGACCTGCGGCTCGCGCACGATCGCGCGGCCCATCGCGACGCGCTGGCGCTGACCGCCGGACAACGCCTTCGGCTTGCGGTCCAGGTACTGCTCGATGTCCAGCAGCTTCGCCGCGTCGAGCACCTTCTGCTTGATCTCCGACGCCGGCCGCCCGGCGATCTTCAGCGCGAAGCCCATGTTCTGCGCGACCGTCATGTGCGGGTACAGCGCGTAGTTCTGGAACACCATCGCGATGTCGCGCGAACGCGGCGGCAGCTGGGTGACGTCGCGGTCGCCGATCCAGACCGTGCCCTCGTCGATGTCCTCCAGTCCGGCGAGCATCCGCAGCGCGGTGGACTTGCCCGAGCCCGACGGCCCGACCAGCACGAGGAACTCGCCGTCGGCGATCTCCAGGTCCAGCGCGTCGACGGCGGGACGCTCGGTCCCGGAGTAGCGCCGGGTCGCCTTGTCGTAGGTGATGCTGGCCATCGGTCAGTCCTCTCCCAATTTCGCGGAAACCCCGTGCGCGGCCTCGCGCGCCTCGAGGTGGCGTTGCTGGATCTCGATGCCCGCGGCGCGCAGCGCCCCGGTCGGCCCGTCCAACACGAGCTGGTTCTTGGTTCCGGTCCACGCGGGCGGTTCGGCGGAGCCCGCGAGCGCCCAAGCCGCCTGTCGAGCGGCCCCGAGCGCGACGTACTCGCCGACCTCGGGGAGCACGACGGGCAGGCCGAGCACGATCGGCGCGATCGCCCGCACCGCGGCGGACTGCGCGCCGCCGCCGATGAGCAGCACGCGCTTCACGTCCATGCCCTGCGCGCGCACCGCGTCGAGCCCGGCGGCCAACCCGCAGACCATGCCCTCGACAGTCGCCCGCGCGACGTTCTCCGGCGTCATGTTCGCCCTGGTCAGCCCGTGCAGCGAGCCGGTCGCGCCAGGCAGGTTCGGGGTGCGCTCGCCGTCGAGGTACGGCAGCAGCGTGAGCCCGCCCGCGCCCGGTTCGGCGGCCAGCGCGAGCCGGTCGAATTCGGCCAGGTCCACCCCGAGCATCGCCGCGCCCGCGGTGAGCACGCGGGCGGCGTTGAGGGCGGCGGTCAGCGGGAGGAACCGGCCGGTGGCGTCGGCGAATCCGGCGACCAGGCCGCTCGCGTCCGCCGCGCCGGTCTCGGTGACGCCGAAAACCGTGCCGCTGGTGCCGATCGAGATCACCGCGTCGCCCGGGGCCAGTTCGAGCGCGAGGGCGGCGGCCATGTTGTCGCCGGTGCCCGCGGAGACGAGCATGCCGTCGCTGGTGTGTCCGGCGACGTCGGACGGACCGAGGACCGTCGGCAGCTCCGGAGTGCGGCCGCCGAACGCGTGCGCGAGGACGTCCTGGCGATACGTGTTGTCCGTCGGCGAGAAATAGCCGGTGCCCGAGGCGTCGCCACGGTCGGTCACGGCCGTTTCCGGGCGGCCCAGCAATCGCCAGGTCAGCCAGTCGTGCGGCAGCAGAACGCGGGCGACCCGGTCGGCGTTCTCCGGTTCGTGCTCGGCGAGCCAGCGGAGCTTGGTGACGGTGAAGCTGGCGACCGGCACCAGCCCGACCGACTTCGCCCACACGCCGGGTCCGCCCAGTTCTTCGGTGAGGTCTTTGGCCGCCTGCGCGGAGCGGGTGTCGTTCCACAGCAACGCCGGCCGGACCACCTCGCCTGCCTCGTCGAGCGTGACCATGCCGTGCTGCTGACCGCCGACCCCGATGGCCCGCACGCCGTCGAGGACGTCGCGAGTGGCGTCCGCAAACGCTTGCGCCCACGCTGCGGGGTCGACCTCGGTCCCGTCCGGATGCGGTGCCCGGCCAGTGCGCACGACCTCGCCGGTGCGGGCGTCGCAGACCACGACCTTCGTCGACTGGGTCGACGAATCGACCCCGGCCACCAGCTCAGCTGTCATAAAGCTGCCCCTCCTCGACGTACTCCGCGGCCTCGACCGCCGTTCCCGCGTTCAGCGCCGCCTCGATCTCCTCGGTCGGAGTGGCTTCGCTGGTGATCAGGAGGTCGTAATCGCCGACGTCGCCGTGCGCGTACGTCGCGGTGCGGCCGAACTTCGAGTGGTCGAGCACCAGCACGTTGCGGTTCGCGGCGCGCAGCACGGCCTTCTTCAGCTCGGCGTAGTCGCGGACCGGGTGGAACAGCCGGCCCACCGCGACCGCGCTCACCGAGACAAACGCGATGTCCACACGAATGCGCTCGAGCAGCGCGAGCACGTCGGGGCCGGAGCAGGAGTCGTACTCGGGGTCGTAACGCCCGCCGGCGAGGAGCACGTCGACGCCGGTGCCCAGCAGCCGCGCGGCCTGCAGCGAGTTGGTGATGACGGTGAGCCGCTCGACCCGGGCCAGCCGCTCGACCAGCGGGAACAGCGTGGTGGAGTCGTCCACGAACACCGCCTGGCCGGGCTCGACGTGCTGGATCGCGAGGTCGGCGAGGGCTTCCTTCTCGGCCGAGTGCAGCGTGAACCGGCTCGCGGTCTCCATGGTGAGCGCCGGATACGCCTCGACCTTGCCGCGCAGCTTCCGCAGCAGCCGCTTGTCGGCGAGGTCGTCCAGGTCGCGGTGCATCGTCATGAGGCTGACGCCGAACCGGGCGGTGAGGTCGTCGATCCGGACTTCGCCCTGGTCGATGACGTAGTCGAGGATCTCCTGCCGCCGCTGCTCCACCGCGGCGTCGGACGGGCGCGTCTTCGGCCGTCCTGGCGTGTCTCGACTCACATCTTGTTCTTACCAGATATCGAGAGCCGAGTTAACACGTAACTCGATAACTATGCGGTCGCGCGGACCAGCCGGAGCGCGGCGGGGATGGCATCGACCAGACCGGACGCCGACGTCGGCACGTCCTCGGCAGCGAGCGCGCCCGCCAGCGAATGCACCTGCGCGGCGGCCGCGGCGGCCAGCCACGGGTCCAGCCCGGCGGCGAGCAGCGAGCCGACCAGACCGGTCAGCACGTCGCCGGAGCCGGCGGTGGCCAGCCACGATCCGTGCGGGGTGTTCACCGCGACGCGACCGTCCGGGGCGGCGATCACCGTGCAGTGGCCTTTCAACAGCACGACAGCGTCGTACTTCTTCGCCGCTTCCCGCGCCGCCGCGACGCGATCCGCGCCCGGGCGGCGGCCCATCAGGCGTTCGTACTCGCCCGCGTGCGGAGTGAGCACGAGCGGCGTGTCCGGGTCGCGGGCATCGAGGACCTCGGGGGTGTTCGCGATGATCGTGGTGGCGTCGGCGTCCGCGCACACCGGGACGCCCTGGCCGAGGATGTGCCGCAGGATTTCCCGGCCTTCCCCGCCAGTGCCGATGCCAGGGCCGACTACCCACGCCTGCACCCGGCCCGCGTCGGTGACCGAGCCGGTCGCCACGATCTCCGGCCAGCGCGAGCGCACGACGTCCGCGGCGTGCCCGGCGTAACGAACCATGCCCGCCGTCGCGCGGACCGCCGAACCGGACGCGAGCACCGCGGCACCGGGGTAGGTCGCCGAGCCGGCCGCGATGCCGACCACGCCCTGGGTGTATTTGTCGTCCTCCGGACCGGGGATCGGCCACGCCTCCGCGACGTCCGACAGGTCGAGGCGCTGCAGATCCGGGTCGTCGAGCCAGGGCCGCAGGCCGATGTCCACCAGCACGACCTCGCCGCATTCCTCGGGAGCCAGCACGTGCACCGGCTTCAACGCACCGAAGGTGACCGTGCGCGCGGCGGTGACGTGCGGGCCGTCGACCGCTCCGGTGTCCGGGTCGACGCCGCTCGGCAGATCCACCGCCACCACCGGTGCTTCGATCCGCGCGACCAGCTCGGCCGCTTCCGGACGCAACGGGCCGCGAGCGGAAATGCCGACGATGCCGTCCACGACGACGTCCGCCTTCTCGATCCACTGTGGACTGTCCGCAATGGACACCACGCGACCACCGGAGCGCCGCAGCGCGGCCAATCCGGCCGGGTGCGCCTTCTCCGGCTTCAGCAATACCGCCGCCACCGCGACGCCGCGCCGACGCAGGAAAGCGCCCGCCCACAACGCATCGCCGCCGTTGTTGCCCGAGCCGACCAGCAGCACGACCCGGCGACCGGAGACGCCGCCGGTGTCCTCGGCCGCCAGCCCGGCCACCTCGGCGGCGAGGCCGAAGGAGGCGCGGCGCATCAGCTCGCCGTCCGGGGTGCGGGCGAGCAGGAGATCTTCCGCCGCGCGAATCCGTTCTGTCGTCCAGATTCCTTGCACGGCGGCGGCTCCCTACTCCACGGTGACGGACTTCGCCAGGTTACGCGGCTTGTCGATGTCGTACCCGCGCGAACTCGCGATCTCCGCGGCCAGCACCTGCAGCGGCACGGTGGACACCAGCGGCTGCAACAGCGTGGGGACCGCGGGCACCTCGATCAGCTCGTCGGCGAACGGGCGCACGGTCTCGTCGCCCTCCTCGGCGATCACGATCGTGCGCGCGCCCCGCGCCTGGATCTCGCTGATGTTCGACACCAGCTTCGAGTGCAGCACCGCGCGGCCCTTCGGCGACGGCATCACGACGACGACCGGCAGGCCCTCTTCGATCAGCGCGATCGGACCGTGCTTCAGCTCGCCCGCCGCGAAGCCTTCCGCGTGCATGTACGCGAGTTCCTTCAGCTTCAGCGCGCCTTCCAGCGCCACCGGGAACCCGACGTGGCGGCCGAGGAACAGCACCGCGCGCGAATCGGAGATCCGCCGCGCGATCTCGCGGGTCGGCTCCACAGTGGACAGTACTTTTTGCACCGCGGCCGGCATCGCTTCCAGCTCGGCGAACTCGCGGGCGACCTCGTCCGGGTACTTCGTGCCGCGCGCCTGCGCCAGCGCGAGGCCGACGAGATAGTTCGCGGCGATCTGCGCGAGGAACGCCTTGGTCGACGCGACGCCGATCTCCGGACCGGCGTGCGTGTACAGCACGGCGTCGGACTCACGCGGGATCTGCGCGCCGTTGGTGTTGCAGACCGCGAGCACGCGGGCCTTCTGCTCGCGCGCGTGCCGCACGGCTTCGAGGGTGTCCGCGGTCTCGCCGGACTGCGAGACGGCGACGACGAGCGTGTCGCGGTCGAGCACCGGGTCGCGGTAGCGGAACTCCGACGCCAGCTCCACCTCGACCGGCAGCCGGCACCAGTGCTCGATGGCGTACTTCGCGACGAGCCCGGAGTGGTACGCCGAACCGCAGGCGACGACGAACACCTTGTCGACGTCGCGCAGGTCCTGGTCGGAAATGCGCTGCTCGTCGAGGATGATCCGGCCCGCCTCGAAGTGGCCGCGCAGCGTGTTCGCCAGCGCCTCGGGCTGTTCCTCGATCTCCTTGAGCATGAAGTACTCGTGGCCGCCCTTCTCGGCGGCCGACAGGTCCCAGTCGACGGTGAACGGCTTGGCCTGCGCGGCGTCGCCGTGGAAGTCGGTGACCCGGTAGCCGTCGCGGGTGATGACGACCAGCTGGTCCTGGCCCAGTTCGACGGCCTCGCGGGTGTGCTCGATGAACGCCGCGACGTCGGACGCGACGAAGTGCTCGCCCTCGCCGACCCCGACCACCAGCGGCGAAGACCGGCGTGCGGCGACGATCGTGTCCGGCTCGTCCGCGTGCGTCACGACGAGCGTGAACGCGCCCTCCAGACGGCGGCAGACCGCGGCGACGCTGGCCGGCAAGTCTCCCTTGGTGTCGCCCTCGGTGTAGGCGAGAGCGACCAGGTGCGCGGCGGTTTCGGTGTCGGTGTCGCTGGCCATCTCGATGCCCGCGGCCTCGAGTTCAGCGCGCAAGGCGGCGAAGTTCTCGATGATCCCGTTGTGCACCACCGCGACGCGACCGGTGGCGTCCCGGTGCGGATGCGAGTTGCGGTCGATCGGGGCCCCGTGCGTGGCCCAGCGGGTGTGGCCCATGCCCGCGGTGCCGGCGAACGCGTCGCGGCCGACCTCGTCGAGCCGAGCCTCCAGGTTGGCCAGCCGGCCGGCCTTGCGCTCGACGGTCAGCGCGCCGGCGCCGTCCAGCACCGCCACGCCAGCCGAGTCGTAGCCCCGGTATTCCATGCGGCGGAGCCCACCGAGCACGACGTCCAGAGCCGGGCGGTGTCCGACGTATCCCACGATTCCACACACGCGAACTAGCGTAACGAGACAAGTCCAGTCCCCTACTCCGGTCCCTAGAGCGGGGTTTTCAGTGCCGCTGAGCTGGGCGAGCGGCCTTCCGGACAACCATTGGCCGGTTCTTCGCGCACCGTGGCGGCGGACCCCTAAACCGCTCGGGGTGGCGCACCGGGCCGGGACTGGGCACGGGCAGTAAGGTCACGCGCATGGCCAGCAAGCCCAAGCAGCTGCTCACGGAGCTGTCCCACCCGGGTCCGCACGAGGTTTTGCGCGGCAATCTCGCCCTGGTCGGACTGCCCGGCGTCGTGTTCACCCCGCGCCAAGGCCTCGGCCTCCCGGCCATCGCGTTCGGGCACGGCTGGCTGCAGCCCGCCACCCGCTACCGACAGCTGCTGCACCACCTCGCGAGCTGGGGCGTGGTCGCCGCGGCCCCCGCGACGCAGCTCGGCCCGCTCCCGTCGCACCGCCTGCTGGCCGGCGACCTGCTGACGACGCTCGACGTCATCACCACGGTCCGCCTCGGCCCGGACGGCATCAGCGTCGACCCGGAAAAACTGGGCCTGGCCGGCCACTCCACCGGCGGCGGTTCGGCAGTGCTGGCAGCCGCCCAGTCCGCCGCCGCGGGCGACGACGCCCGCCCGAAGGTCCGCGCGGTGGCGACAGTGGCCGCGGCGCAGACCTTCCCGCCCGCCACGGACGCCGCGAAGGTCATCAACGCCCCCGGCCTGCACCTGGCGGTGGACGGCGACCTGGTCGCCCCGGCGGTCGGCCACGCGGACGCCATCGCCCAGGCGTGGGCCGGCCCGGTGCAGCTGCGGACGCTGTCGAAGTCCTCCCACCTGGCGGTGACCGAGGGCCGGCACTGGAGCCAGCTGCTGCTGCAGGGCAAACCGCAGCGCGCGACGCAGCAGCTGACGAAGGCGCTGTTCACTGCGTTCTTTCTCACGCATTTGACGGGTACGGAGAAGTACCTGCCGCTGCTGGACGCCGATGTGAAACGCGCGCCGATCGAGGTTCCGGAGGACGAGGAACCGGCTGCCTGATCAGCGGATGCCGGTCAGGTAGCCAGCCAGTCGGTGTTCGTGTAGTCGTCCTCGTCGTGGTGCACGCCACGCCGATGCCGTCCCGACGCCGCGGCAGGCGGTGCCGGAGCCGGCGGAGGCGTGCTGGGCCGTTGCGGAGCAGGCTCGGCAGGCACATAGCCGGCGCGACGTTCCTTCTCCGCTTCCTCGTCTTCGAAACCGAAACTGACCTCGCCCTTGGCCTTGTCGCCGACGGTCGACTCCATCACCCAGCCGCCGGCCTTCGCCGCGCGGCGAGCGTTCTCCTGCACGCGGACGATCACCTGGCCGACCGTGCGCAGCTGCTTGTCGCTGGCCTCTTTGCTTTCCTTGAGGTCTTTCCGGACCCGGCTGCCGATCAACGCGAGCCGTTCCTCGGCCTCGCGTTCGATCTGAGCCATCTTGTGGCGGAACCCCGCCCCCAGGTCTTCGCTGCTCACCGCGTCCTCCCCCGTTCTAACGGCCAGGCTGATCGTCGTCGAGCAGCGACCCGCTGATCCGGTTCGAGCCGGCCTGCGAACCGAAAAGACCGCCGTCGGCCCGGTACGCGCTCGACGAACGTTCCTGCTCCTGTCCGCCGCCCGGCGCGTTGCCGAGCCCGCCCATCATGCCGCCGCCCATCATCGCCGGGGTTCCGGAGCCGCTCGCCTCGTGGTGCACCGGGGCGGTGCCGAGCTGCGAGGTGTCGGTCGGCGGGGCATCGCCTGCCGAGGCGGCCATCGGATCGCCGGTGTCGCCAAGGCCGGGGTGGGGAACGGTGCCGATCCCGGGGTCGGAGGAGAACGGGTCGAGCACCGACTGGGCACTCGTCGACTCGTCCGGGCCTGATGCCGCGGCGGGCGCGCTCGCCGGCTCGTGGGTCACCGGCAGTTCGTGCGAGGACGGCTGGCCCGGGATGATCCGGTGCTCATGGGCGGCTGGCTGGTCCGGAACGGCCTGGTGGCTCTGCGCGGCGGGCTGCTCGGGAACGATTTGCTGACCTTGCGCGGCGACCTGGTCCGGAACGACCTGGTTGGCCGCCGCGACGACCGGCTGGCCCGCGGCTGCCGCCGCGTCCGGCACCGGCGTCCCGGGAGGCGTCGGCACACCCGGCGTGGCCTGCCCGCCGGCCGCGGCTCCGCCGCCGGAGTGGTGGCCGCTGGGGTTCAGCGCACCGTCGTCACCGAGGGTGTACTTCGTCGGATGTCCCGAGCCGTCGTCGATCGTCACGACCGTGGGACCGTCGGCCCCGGACAGCCGCTCGGCCACGATCGACAGCTTGCCGTCCTGGATGTGGATCTTGCCGTCCGGGCCCGGCTGGTACTTCTGGCCGGCTCCCTGCGTGCCGTCGGGGTTCTTCGCGGCGTCCGGGGTTCCCTCGTGGCCTTGGCCGGTCCCTTGCGCCCCGTCGTGGCCCTGCGGCCCGAACCCGGTCGCCGGGTCCGGATGCTGCTGCCCGGGCAGCGAAGTCCCCGGCGGTTGCGTCGCGCCGGGCTTCGCCTGGTCCCCGAAGTCGAGGTCGTAGGTCTTCGGCTTGCCAGTGCCGTCGTCGACGCTGATCCCCATGTGCCCGTCCTTGCCGGGTTCGGACATGGAGATCTTGTGCCCGTCGTGCTCGACGGTCATCGTCTCGGGCTCTTCGGGTTTGAGGGCCGCGCCCGTCTTCGGGTCGATCGGATACGGCTGCCCAGTCTTCGGATCTACCTCGAGCGGCTGGTGAGTGACCGGGTTGAGCCCCTCGGCCGATTGCGGCTGGGTCTGCGGCGGTTCCGGCGTCTTGGGCATCTGCGCCGCGGCCGGCATCGGCCCCGAGCCGCCGGTGCTCGGCATCCCCGAATCCTTGCCACCGCCGCCGGAGGACGACGGCACGGTCTGCTGGCCGCCTCCGTCCGACTGCTGGCCGCCGCCTTGGTCAGCGGGCTTCGACGACGTGGTGAAGAGGTCCTCGCGGGCCTTGCCCAACGACGCGCCCAGCTCGTTCCACACCTGGTCGACACTGGTGCGCGTGTGCTCGCAGACCTGCTGCCAGTTGGTGACATGCTTGTCCATGAAGCCGCAGAACCCGGCGAGCCACTTCTTGGCCCATTCCTGCCCGGCGTCCTTGGTCTCGTCGTTGAGGTCGTTGCAGTCGTCTTTGATCGTGTCTTGCAGGTCCTTCGGCATCAGCCGGAGAAAATGCTTGAAGTCGTCGTCGCTGGCGTTGCGCCCCATCTCGGCGACCCGGATCAGCCGGTCGATGTCGCCCGGCGAGAAGTCGCCTTTGTTGGGGTACTCGGTGATGTAGTAATCCTGCAGCCACTGGCATTTCGCCCGGATCAGCTTCGCGATCGACGCGATGCTGCGGTCAATCAGCCCCGCCCCGTCCTTCAGGGTCTGCTCGACGGTCTTCGTGCCGTCGGTGATCCCCTTCCAGGACTGCTGGGCCTTGTCCCGTGCGTCGCCCGACCAGTTGGCGAACACCGTCGCCATCCGGTTGTCCTGATCCGCCGCGGCGTCCACAATGGACGCGTTGACGTCCGTCAATTCCTTGGCGGCGGCCTTGAATTTGTCGAACGGGATGTCCCGCTGCTCGTCGAACGGGTCGCCGACGTGCGGCTGGAACGGGTGCTCCGGCAGGTTCTGCGCGACGAGGCCGCGGGCGCGGTTGTAGAGCGGCAGCAGGTTCCGGAACGGCTGCAAGCCCGAGACGCCGAGGTCGAGGATCTCGTTCGAGTTCGCGACACCCGGATCGGTGTCGGTGTTCTTGGCCCCTTGGTCCTTCAGCTTCTGCTTGTCGCCGTCAACGGCCTGCTGCTGCTTGTCCTGCGCCGCCTTCGCGCCTTTGTCGGCTTCGTCTTTCGCCTTGCCGTACCAGTCGTAGACGTCGCTCTTGCTCGACCACTCCCAGTCCATGTCCCCTTCGGAGATGGACAGCGTCTGCTTGTAGTAGTCGCGCCAGTGGTTGCGGTCTTCGTCGCTCTGGAAGCCGTAACTCTGCGCTTCGCCGTCGTCGTCTTCGTCCTCGACGTAGTCGAAGTAGCGAAGTGCCAGTCCCCGTTTGGTGTTGCGGTCGATGCTGGGGTCGTTCATCAACTGCTGGAACTCTTGGAACGTCGGGAAGTTCCCGCTGCGCTTGGCCATCAGCGCTTGCCGCTCTTCGTGATGGAGTCCGAGCTGCTCGCCTCGTTGGCGGTGTACTTCTTGCTCGCCGACCCGAGGTTGTTCCCGAAGTCCTCACAGGCCTTCACGTAGCTGTCGACACATTTGCCGACCGCCTCGATCCCGGTCTTGTACAGCTGGAACGAGCCGTGGTGCTTGCGCCCGAAGTCCGCCTCGGTGATCTGGATCTGCTTCAACGCGGGCAGCGTCGTCTGCAGACGGTCCTTCGCCGCGTCCCGCACGAATCCGCCCGCCGTCTCCAGCATCTGCGGATCGACATTCTGCCGGTTCCCCACGCTCGCCCCTCCTCGACTGCCCAGTGCTTCCGGACCTTGGACGCACGGAAGCCGTCGGCGGTGCCGGACACTCGTCTACGGAATGTACCCGGAGAGTGACGAGGGGCGCAGCGATTCGGGCAGTTCGGTCAGGAGACCGCGGACACGACCCCGGCCAGCCGGTCCGCCGCTGCCTGGGCCGTGGCGTGGGCCGGGGCTTCCACCATGACCCGCACCAACTGTTCGGTCCCGGACGGGCGCAGCAGGACCCGGCCTTCCTCGCCGAGTTCGGCTTCTACCTCGCCGACCGCGTCGCGGACCTCGGCGGAGCCGGCTACTGCTGCCTTGTCCGCGACCGGGACGTTGACCAGCACCTGCGGCAGCCGGTTCATCACCGAGGCCAGCTCGGCCAGCGGTTTGCCCGTGGCGGCCATCCGGGCCATCAGGCGCAGTGCGGTCAGGAGGCCGTCGCCGGTGGTGGCGTGGGCGGGGAGGACTACGTGGCCGGACTGTTCGCCGCCGAGGGCCAGGCCGGAGGCGCGCAGTTCCTCGAGCACGTAGCGGTCACCCACCGCAGTCGTGACGACCGTGATGCCGTGTGCCTTCATCGCCAGGTGCAGGCCGAGGTTGCTCATCACGGTCGCGACGAGCGTGTCCTTCACCAGCGCGCCTTCTTCGGCGAGCGCCAGCGCCAGGACGGCCATGATCTGGTCGCCGTCCACCAGCTCGCCGGCGGCGTCGACGGCCACGCAGCGGTCGGCGTCTCCGTCGTGGCCGATGCCGAGGTCGGCACCGTGTTCGACGACCGCGGCGCGCAGCAGGTCGGGGTGGTTCGAGCCACAGTTGTCGTTGATGTTGATGCCGTCCGGCTCCGCGTGCAGGGCCACGACCTCGGCGCCGGCCCGGCGGTACGCCTCCGGGGCGGCCGCGGACGACGCGCCGTTCGCGCAGTCCACCACGACCTTCAGGCCGGTCAGCGGGTGCGGCGTCGCGGCGACCAGGTGCTCGATGTACTTGTCGAGCGCGTCCGGGACGTCGGTGACGCGGCCGACGCCGTCGCCGGTCGGGCGGGTGATCCCGGTCGCGTCGAGGCCGGATTCGATCTCGTCCTCGATGCTGTCCGGCAGTTTGTGCCCGCCGGCGGCGAAGAGCTTGATGCCGTTGTCCGGCATGGGGTTGTGCGAGGCGGAGATCATCACGCCGAGGTCCGCGTCGAGCGCACCCACGAGGTACGCGACGGCGGGCGTCGGCAGCACGCCGAGCCGCAGGACGTCCGCACCGGCCGACGCGAGGCCCGCCACCACGGCGGCCTCCAGCATCTCGCCGCTCGCCCGCGGGTCGCGGCCGACCACGGCCACCGGACGGTGCGAACGGTCGTGGGCCGCCAGCACCCGGGCGGCGCTCGCCGCGACCGACAGGGCCAGCTCCGGGGACAGGTCGGCGTTGGCCAGACCGCGTACCCCGTCGGTGCCGAACAGTCGAGCCATCTCGACCTCCTTGTCTTGATTCACCGGCCTCGGGGCGTGCCGGGCCTCGACAAACCTAGCGCCGGACCCGGCAGGGGTACTCCCCTGCCCTACCCCAAGACAGTCGTGCCAGTGGCGGAAAACGCATCAACCAGCCCCGAAAACGCCGGAAGCGCCCATCCGATGGACGGATGGGCGCTTCCAGGGTTGCGCCAGGGCTGAAAATCAGCGCTTGGAGTACTGCGGGGCCTTGCGGGCCTTCTTGAGGCCGTACTTCTTCCGCTCCGTGGCGCGCGCGTCACGGGTCAGGAAGCCGGCCTTCTTCAGGGCCGGACGGTCGTCGGCGTCGACCTCGACCAGCGCACGGGCGATGGCGAGACGCAGCGCGCCCGCCTGGCCCGAGATCCCGCCGCCCTTGAGGTTGGCGAAGATGTCGAAGGAGTCCGGCTTCTCGACGGTCACGAGCGGCTCGCGGATGAGCTGCTGGTGGACCTTGTTCGGGAAGTACTGCTCGAGCGACTTGCCGTTGAGCTTGAACTCACCGGTACCCGGCACGACGCGGACGCGGACCACGGCCTCCTTGCGGCGGCCGACCGTCTGCGCGTTGCCACCGGCGGCACGCGACGGGCGCGGGGCGGCGGCGGACTCGCTGGTCGCCACGGCCTCGGCGGGGGTCTCGGTCGAAGCGACGACCTCGGTCTCGGTGCTGGTCAACTGTTCCTCACTCACTGCGCGACCTGCGCGATCTTGGTGATCTCGCGCGCCTGCGGCTGCTGCGCGGCGTGCGGGTGCTGCGGGCCGGCGTACACCTTCAGCTTCTTGGCCATGGCGCGGCCGAGCTTGTTCTTCGGCAGCATGCCCTTGACCACCTTCTCCACGAGGTGCTCGGGCTTGGTGTCGAGCAGCTCGCCGAAGGAGCGCTTCCGCAGACCGCCGGGATAACCGCTGTGCCGGTACGCGAACTTCTGCTCGCGCTTGTTACCGGTGAGAGCGACCTTCTCGGCGTTGACGATGATGACGAAGTCACCGGTGTCCACGTGCGGGGCGTAGGTCGGCTTGTGCTTGCCGCGCAGCAGCGTGGCGACCTCGGTCGCGAGCCGTCCGAGCACGACATCCTCGGCGTCGATCACGTGCCAGGCACGAGTGACGTCGCCGGGCTTGGGGCTGTACGTGGGCAAGGGTCTACCTCGTCGTCATTGCGTGTGGGTAATGTGCGGGCCGAGCGCTGACGCGCCGCAACGCACAACGACATATGAAGATACCCCTGTGGTCCCGTTGCTTTGCAGCGGGGGGTGCGAAGGCGCCTCGTCGGCCGGTCGCAGCTTACCCGACCTGCTCCCGGAACCACCACGCCGCCGCGCGGGTCGTACCAGGATGAGACGATTCGGGCGCGCAGCCGCGCCAGCACGACGAGCACCTGGGGACAGCAGTTGAAGACACGAGCGAGGACGATCCGGGCCGCACGGACGGCGGGAGCCGTCGCCGCCGTGCTGGCGCTCGCGACCGCGTGCGGGCAGGCCCGCGCCGGCACCGCGCTGCCCGACGGCGACCAGGCCGCCGCGTACGTCGGCGCGAAGTTCGAGAAGGCCATGTCGAAGCTGGGCGACACGATCACCGAGCCGCGCGATGTGACCAACTCCGCGGACCGGTACTTCAAGTTCGACGACAGGTACCTGCACAACATCGTCACCTCCGCGCGCACCGGCAGCCCGGAGAGCCGCATCGTGCACAACCGGTCGCAGAAGAACCCCAACGAGTTCCTCGACACGTTCACCCCGGCCGACGGCGCCGTCGAGTACCTCTACTTGGGCCCGGCCTACAAATCGCTCGCGCCGACGCCGTGGGTGTCGATGCCCAAGCCGGAGAACGGGCTCGTCCAGCCGTGTGTGTGGGGCGGGGTGCACATCGCGTGCAAGATGGGCGCCGCGGTCGACAGCGCGTACAAGGCGGACAAGAAAGCGCTGCGCGGTGCGAAGAGCTCCGCGGACGGCACCGAGCAGCTGAGCGTGAACGTGCCGTTCGCGATCTTCCTCGACCAGCGCGTCGAACTGCTGCCGGACAAGGTCGTCAACCAGGTCGGGCCGGAACTGCGCAAGGCCGTCGTGCCGAGCACGATCACGCTCAAGCCGGACGGTTCGCTCGCCGCGTTCACCATGGCGGCCAAGTTCGAGGGCGACGGGCACAAGGTCGAACTGCGCTACGAGTTCAAGTTCACCGGGCAGGCCACCGTCTCGGACCTGCCGACGGTGCCGGACGCCTCGCAGGTCACCGTCCTCGCGGACGACGCGGCCAAACAGGACTTCTACCGCAGGCTCGCCGACCTGCAGGGGCGTTGATGCGCGCCCTTCCGCCGGCCCCCGCGCCGATCGACCCCCGAGGTGAGCACCGATGACCCAGCCTCCCGACCAGCAGCCGCAGTGGTGGCAGCCGGGGAACCAGCCACAGCAGC
The DNA here is from genome assembly GCF_002796545.1 of Amycolatopsis sp. AA4. Lineage (GTDB taxonomy): Bacteria > Actinomycetota > Actinomycetes > Mycobacteriales > Pseudonocardiaceae > Amycolatopsis. The sequence continues at coordinate 425,918 of NZ_CP024894.1, read as the reverse complement.
AGCCGGGTTATCCGTCCGAAGTGGACAACTCCGGTTGGCAGGGCGGCCAGTGGACGCCGCAACCTCCGGCGCAGCAACAGTTTCCGCAGGGGCAGTACCCGCAGCAGGGTTATCCGGCCCAGCCCTACGGCCAGCCGCCGAGCCAGCCGACGCCCGCGCCGTACGGCGGACCCGGTCAGCCGCAGAGCCAGCCGACCCCGGTCCCGCCGGGACAGCAGTCCTCCGGAAGTCCTTACGGCGGCGGGTTCCAGCCGTCCGAGTACGGCGGACTCGGCGCGTTTTCCTCCGCGAAGCCGGGGAAACCGCGGTCGAAGAAACCGTTCCTGATCGCCGGGGCGGTCGTGGTGGTGCTGGCCGCCGCGGGCGGGATCTCGTGGGCGGCCGGGGTGTTCAGCGGGGACACCCTCGACCAGAAGTCGTTGCAAGAGGGCGTTTCCCGGGTGCTGAACGAGAACTACGGCGAGCCGGACGTGAAGAACGTCGTGTGCCCGTCCGGGCAGCCGATCGAGAACGGCACCACGTTCGACTGCACGGTGCAGGTCGGCGGGCAGCCGAAGAAGGTGACCGTGCGGGTGCTGAACGACAAGCCGGAATATTCCGTCGGCGCTCCGCACTGACGAGGTCTTAAGCCGTGGGCCCGGACCGGGCACCGCGGAAAGAAGTCGCTGCGGGAGGGCATTTCCCAGGGTGCGCAACGAGCCGCCCGCAGCGCGCCAGAATATTCCGGCAACGCCTCGCGCCGAGCGCCGAAACCCGTTCCTCCGACGAGAAGCGGGTGGGGGAAATGGCTTCCCTGCGGGAGAATCCGCCGACCCGGGCGGCCTCGAAGTACGCACACGAAAACGGCGGGCCCGCACCCGAAGGTGCCTGGCCCGCCGTGGTTTCGGAGCTTGGCTCAGAACAGGTTCTGCACCGAGCGGTCCGTCGCCTGGTAGCCGTCCGCGATCTGCGGCAGCACGGCGGCGATCTGCGCCAGCAGCTGAGTGAACTCCTCGAACTTCTGGTTCCACTCGTTCTGGGCCTGGTGGTACTGGTCCTTCGCTTCACCGGTCCAGCTGTTGGTCAGCGGGCTGAGGTCACTCTGCAGGTTGTCGAAGAGGGTCTTCAGCTCGCCGCCGGTGGCGGTGCAGTCCTCCGCGGCGCGGTGGATGGTACCCGGGTCAACAACAATGCGGCCGTCAGGCATGTCGAACTCCTGTCAGAAGAAAGAATGAGGAAAAGGCGAATCTGAACGGAAAAGAACTGGATCAGCCGAGAACGCCGAAGCCCTTGTTGAGCGAGTTGATGTGCTCGTGCTGAGCCGCCTCGCTCTTGGCGTAGGTGGAACCCGCTTCCTGGAGCAGCTCGCCGATACGGTGCAGCGCGTCGTTCAGGCCGCGACCGCAGTCGTCGAAGCGGCGCATGACGTTGTCGAAGGCGCGCTGCGCGTCGCCTTCCCAGCCCGCGCGGGTCGCTTCGATGTTGGAGCGCAGGTCGCTCAGGTTCTTGTTCATCCGGCTGGTCGCGTCGACGACGCGCCCCTCCGCCGCGGTGAATTCCTTCGGATCCCCAGTGAAACCGCCAGCAGCCATGGGAGCTACCCCCTTCGTCAGTGGTTGTGCGCGCCGGCTGGTGTTTCCGGCACTGCACCTACGACGAAGACATTGCCAGTTCGGTTCACACTTGTCGCGACTTCTTCGCAAGTAGTTGCTTGCGTGAACGCGGGCCAAGGGAACCGCCCGGCAACGGCCCGGTGAACGGCTTCCCGGTGTCCCCGAAAAAACCTTGTCCACCAGCGTGGTTAGCACACGCACAGCCGGTTCCCGGAACGTTTCAGGAGTCCCGGCTCATGATTCGCGACTGCGAAAAGTCCTCGTCCTCTTCACTCGTCCGGGGCTGTTCGGGCGAAATATCGGGACGAACGGGAACCGGCTCGGGCACGGCGGGCTCGGCGGGCATCGGCAATCCGCGGGCGGCGCGGAACCGGCGGGCGGCCCCGCGCAACGCGGACGGCGCGGGTTCCGCGGCTCCGGAAAGCCGCCGCCTGCCGAACTCCTTCAGCAATTCCCGGTTTTCGCTGCGATGCCGTTCGCTGCGCGCGAGCGCGGTGCCCGCGACGCGGCGCGAGAAGGTGACGGCGTCCTGTCCCGCTCGGGTGAATGCCGCCGGCGCGGATTCCGGTTCGGACGGCACAGGCGCTCCTTCAGCTGGTGATCTTCAGCGTGCGCACCACTTGCTCGCACGCGGCGTCGACGCGCTGCTGCACCGCGGGAGATTGGTACTGGCAGCCGACGTGCACCCGGATCCGCCCTTGCACGAGCACATACCAGCGGACGGTAATCCGTTCCGGTTTGCTCTCGACATAGCCGATCACGTTGCGGCCACCGTAAGTCAGATCGGGGCGGAACGCAGTGTAGTTCGCGTTTCCGCTGACCCCGGACCGCAAAGCGTCGACGAGTTTCTGCCGGTCCGCCGTCGCGTCGTAGTCCATCACGAACTCCTGCGCGAGCACGAGATCGTTGCCGTTGGCCGCGTCCTGCGGGTGCAGGATGACCTGCCGGTCCGCGACCTCGTCGGTGGTCTGGATCCAGTCGCTCGGCGCGACGAGGCTGAAGTCGTATTGCGAGAACGAACGGCCCTGATCCGAGGTGTTCCCGCGGCTGACGAAGTAGACGACTCCGGCCGCGACCAGCGCCACGACCGCGACCGCCGCGGTGATCAACCACAGCCGACGGCGTTTCTTCGCCCCGCCACCGGAGTCTTCCGCACCGGGAACGGCGAACGCCCCGTTCCCGGAACCGTTCTGCCCCAACGCGTTCTTGCCCGGACCAGTCCGCAATGGACTCGCGCCGACGGGCGCTACCGCTCCGAACGGCGCGCTTTGCGGTCCCCTGGCCGCCTCCGCGGCGGAGAACCCGCGCGGCGGCAACGGCTGTGCCGGAGGGGTGCGCGGCACCGGCGCCGGACCTCGCCGGACCGGCGCGTCCCCGCGGACGATCTCGGTGCGGTGCTCGGCAGGCCCCGGAATCGACGACCCGGGCAGCACGCCGGTGCGGTCCGGTTCCAGCAGCACCGCACGCAGCGCGCCGCGCGCCACGACGGTCTCCGGCTGGTCGAGGCTCGTCGGCACCACGCCGGTGCGCTCGTGCACCAGCCGGGAGATCATCGGGATCCGGCTCGAACCGCCGACGAGGAAGATCGCCGCGAGCTGCTTCGGGCGCAGGCCGGAGTCGGCGATCGCGGCGCTGGTCAGCTCGACCACCCGGCCGAGCTGAGGCCCGATCAACCGCTCCAGGTCCGCCCGCGTCACGTGCGCGTCCGCGAACGGCGGCGGCAACGGGACATCGGTGTAGGTGTGCCGCGACAGCGTTTCCTTCGCGCCGCGGACGTCCTGGCGCAGCACCCGGCGCCGCCGTCGCTCAGCCAGCTCGCGGCCCTCGACCAGTTGCCGCCACGCCTGCGGATCCGTGCCGGACACCAAAGAACCGACGTGCTCCAGCAACGCCTGGTCGATGTCGGCCCCGCCGAAACTCGGGTCGCCGCGCGTGGCCAGCACCTGGAACCCGCCCCGCTGCGGCGGCGCGCCCGGCACTCGCGCCGCGCGGGCGGCCTCCGGCGACCGCTGGACGACGCTGACGTCGACCGTGCCGCCGCCGAGGTCGAGCACCGCCAGCGCGTCGCCGGGACGGCCGGAGAACTCGACCGTCCGCCCGCCCGGCGAGGCCTCCGGGGCGAACGTGGCCGCGTGGTACACCGCCGCGGCCACCGGTTCCGGCACCAGCGCCACCTCGCGCGCCAGCCGGCCCGCGGCCTGGCGCAGCAGCCGGGTGCGGATCGCGCCCCAGTCCGCCGGGTGCGTGAGCACCAGCAGGTCCACCTCGACGTCGCCCGCGACGCGCCGCGCCTCCGCGACCGCCCGGTCCAGCACCGCGTGCACGACGTCGATGACCCGCAGCACCGAATCGCCGAGCAGCAGATCGCCCTCGTCGATCCGCCGCTTCGGATTCGGCTCGTACCGCGACGGGTCGACGGCCGCCTGCCGCTCGGCCTCCTGGCCGACGAACAGGGTGCCGTCGGACGCCGCGTACACCGCCGAGGACATCAGCGGCTGCCCGTCGATCACCACGACCTGCGGTTCGCGGCCGTTGACCGACACGACGACGCAGGTGCTCGAGGTCCCGAAGTCGACCGCGACCCGCACCGTCACCGGGCACCCCTTCCGTCAGCCGCGACGGCTCCCCGGTCGGTCAGTCGGGCTGGATCCACGACACCTGCACGAGCTGCTTCCCGTTCTTGCGGCTCAGCATGTTGCCCCGGCCCGGCGGCATGGCGCTCGGCCGGATGTTGCCGATCAGCACGCCCTCGTCGCGCGAACCGTTCATCACCATGCCGGTGGCCGCCAGCTCCTTGAGCTTGCCGATGATCGGGTCGTACGCCGCCCGCGACGCGCCACCGGTGCGCCGGACCACGATCAGGTGCAGGCCGACGTCCTTCGCCTGGGCGAGGAACTCCGACAGCGGCTTGAGCGGGTTGGTGGACTGCGTTGCCACCAGGTCGTAGTCGTCGACCAGGATGAACAGCTCCGGACCGGTCCACCAGGACCGCGTCTTCAGCTGCTCCTGGGTGACGTCCGGACCCGGCAGCCGCCGCGTCATCGACCCGTGCACGTCCTGGACCATGCTGTCCAGCTGCGCGGACGACACGGCGTAGCCGAGCAGCGAATCGCCCTCGAGGAACCCGAGCATCGTGCGCCGGTAGTCGACCAGCAGGACCACGGCCTCCTGCGGCGTGTAGCGCTCGGTGATGCCGCGCGCGATCTGCCGCAGCAGGTTCGTCTTGCCGGACTCGCCGTCGGCGAACGCGAAGAAGTGCGGATCCGCGTCGAAGTCCAGGTAGATCGGCTGCAGGTCCTCCTCGTTGACGCCGATCGGGATGAGCTTCGTGTCCCGCTTCTGGTCGAGCTTCAGGACCTCTTCGTAGGTGATCATCTCCGGCAGCAGGCGCACCTGCGGAGCCACCCGGCCGCGCCACGCCCCGCGAATCTTCGCGACCGCGTCCGCGACGCCCGCCGCGACCGTCTCCGGATCGCTCGACCCGTCGATCCGCGGCAGGCCGGTGAGCAGGTGCAGCTTGTCGCGGGTGAGCCCGCGGCCCGGGCGCCCGGCCGGGACGTTGACCGCGATCCGGCGGTCCATTTCGGACTCCGTGGGGTCACCGAGGCGCAGCTCGAACCGCGTGCCGAGCATGTCCTTGATCGCCGGGCGGAGGTCCGCCCACCGGTTGGCCGAGATGATCACGTGCACGCCGTAGGCGAGACCCTGGGTGGCCAGCCGCGTGATCGACGTCTCCAGCTCCTCGAAGTCGTCGCGCAGGGCCCGCCAGTTGTCCACGATCAGGAACGCGTCGCCGAACGGGTCCTGCTCCGCCGTGATCTCGCCGCGGCGCTTCCGGTTGCGGAACTCCGTCATCGAGTCGACGCCCAGCGCCCCGAACCGGCCTTCGCGCTCGGTCAGCAGCGTGGTCAGCTCCGCCACGATGCGCCGCGCCTTGTCCGGCTCGCGCCGGGCCACCGCGACCCCGCCGACGTGCGGAAGGTCCGCGAGGCCGGCGAGCGTGCCGCCGCCGAGGTCGAGGCAGTAGAACTGCGCTTCCTCGGGGGTGTGGGTGAGCGCCATCGACATGATCAGCGTCCGGAGCATGGTCGACTTGCCCGACTGCGGGCCGCCCGCGATGACGCCGTGGCCCTGCGCACCGGAGAAGTCCGCCCACAGCAGGTCGCGCCGCTGCTCGTACGGCCGGTCGACGATGCCCATCGGCACCTGCAGCCTGCCGTTGCCGAAGAACCCGACCGGGGAGAGCCCCCGGTCGTCGGTGGGGTTGAGGTTCGGCAGCATCGTGTCGAGCGAGTTCGGCTCGTTCAGCGGCGGCAGCCACACCTCGTGCGCCGGCGGGCCCTGCCCGACCAGGCGGCTGACGATCACGTCCAGCTCGCTGGGCTCGACCGCCTCTTCGGACTCCTGCTGTTTCGGAGCCTCTTCCTCGACGACCGGCTCCGGCTCGGGTTCCTTCGGCAGTTCGACGAAGTCCGGCACGAACAGCTGCGGCCGCTTGTCCGCGCGCACCACCGTGGCGGCGGGCCCGGCCGCCTTGATGCCGGCCGGCCGGTACGGCCCCGACACGTAGGAAGCCTTGAACCGCACCAGGGTCGAGGTGTCGTACTTGAGGTAACCGCCACCGGGGACCGACGGCAGTTCGAACGCGTCCGGCACGCCGATCGCCGCGCGGGATTCCGCCGCGGAGAACGTCTTCAGGCCGATCCGGTAGGACAGGTGCGAGTCGAGACCGCGCAGCTTGCCCTCTTCCAGCCGCTGCGACGCGAGCAGCATGTGCATCTGCAGCGACCGGCCCAGCCGCCCGATGGCGACGAACAGGTCGATGAAGTCCGGCTTCGCCGCGAGAAGTTCGGAGAACTCGTCGCAGACGATGAACAGCGCGGGCAGCGGGTCGAGGTCGGCTCCGTTCTCGCGGGCCTTCTCGTATTCCCAGACGTTCTTGAAGTTGCCGCCGTTCTTCAGCGCTTCCTGGCGGCGGTTCATCTCGCCGGCCAGCGCGTCCTTCATGCGGTCGACCAGCGTGACCTCGTCCGCGAGGTTGGTGATGACCGCGGACACGTGCGGGGCCTTGTCCAGGCCCAGGAACGTCGCGCCGCCCTTGAAGTCGACGAGGACGAAGTTCAGCGTGCTCGACGAATGCGTGGCCAGCATGCCCAGCACCAGCGTGCGGAGGAACTCCGACTTGCCGGAACCGGTCGCGCCGATGCACAGCCCGTGCGGGCCCATGCCCTCGGCCGCGGCCTCCTTGATGTCCAGCTCCACCGGCTGGCCGTACTCGCCGACGCCGAACGGGACGCGGTAGCGGTCGCGGATCGGCCGGGGCCGCCACGCCTGCTGCACGTCAAATGTCATCGGGTCGCCCGGGATGCCGAGCAGTTCCAGCAGCGACGGGTTGGACAGCAGCGGCTCTTCCTCGCTGACGTCCGTTCCGCCGCCCCCGCCGACGCGGTACGGCGCGATGAGCCGGGCCAGCGCCTCGACCTCGACCACGCTGAGCGAGTCCGGGCGGCCGAACCATTCGACCCCGCCCGCGCTGCGCGCGCCGAGCCGCTCCTCCTCGACCACGAGCCGCAGGCCGCGCCGGGCGGCCAGGTTGCCGATCGAATCGGAAAGGTCGACCAGGGTGACGCCGACCAGGCCCTCCTCGAGGATGATCTGCTCCTCGCGGGTGACCTCGGCGTCGTCGATGACGATCACGACGTGCGGCTGGTCCGGCGCGGGCGTCGCGTTGCGGGAGAACCGCTGGCGGTCGCGCAGTTCCTCGTCCAGCCAGTCTTCGATCTGCTTGAGCGAACCCGCCATCATGCGCAGCTGGCCGATGCCGTCGGACAGCGTGGGGTGCTGGGCGTGCGGGAGCCACTTCGCCCATTCCCACTCCTGCTTCGCCCGGCCCGCGGTGGCGACCGCGATCATGACGTCGTCCGGGCTGTGGAAGGTGACCAGCTGGGCGAGCATCGCGCGGGTCAGCGCGCGGGTGCGGTGCCGCTCGCCCTGCATGCTGACCGCCGCGAACCCGCGGAGGGTGATCTGGGTGGGCAGGTCCGGCACGATCGAGTGCGCGCGCACGAACCGGCGCAGCGCGAGGGTGGCGATCGGTTCCAATTCGTCCACCGGGCCGGTCTGGGGCGGGACCAGCCGGGTGGCGAGGCGGTGCGAGCTGCGGCCGACGCGCAGGTGCAGGAAGTCCTGGTCGTTCTGCCTGCGCTCCCACATCCGGCGGCTCGCCGCGAGCGACCACAGCGACTGCGGGTCCGGGTGCACCCATTCGAGCGCGGCGCGCTGGTCGACCATCGCCTCGCGGGCGCGGTCGCGCATCTGGCCGAGGTACCGCAGGTAGTCCTTGCGGTCCTCGTCCATCTCGGCCTTCTTCTGGCCGCCGCCCTTTCCGCCGCCTCCGGCGAGCATGCCGACGGTGCCCATCAGCATCATGCCGCTCATCATGATCGTGGTCGGGTTTTTGCCGCCCGCCGTGAACATGAAGACCATCATCCCGAGCGACGCGAAGATCATCACGCCCGGAATAGCCTTGGCGACGATGTTTCCCGGGATCGTGCGGGGCACCTCGGGCGGCGGCTCGAGATGCACCTCGCCGCCCGGCGGGCGCGGCGCGGCCAGCCGCGGCGACTTCTTGAACTGCAGCGTGCTCATCTCGAAGGACCCCTCTATTCCTGCTCGACGCCTGCACCCGGGTGCGCGGGACAACCTATCGAACGTCGTCCCGGAAATCCGGCCAACTCCAGGATCGGCACCTCGCACCCCTCCCCCAGGCCCCGGCGGGGCCCGTCCTCCCAGTGCGCCCGAGTGTAAGGACCGCCACCGACAGTTATCGGACCAGGCGGACGAACCCGCTGGTCGATCTGGCCCAGCCCGGCCGGTACGGGTACTTTCGCCGATGATTTGCGGAGACGCGCTGAAACCTGTCCCCAGGTTCGGTATAAGTTCCCCGGGAGCTGACTCTTCAGAGCGGGGGATCTAGTGGCAACGGGCACGACGGTATTCAGCAGGGTCACGGTGGTCGCACCGACGACGCGCATCGACGTCGCGCTTCCGGCCGACGTGGCGGTGGCCGACCTGCTGCCCATGCTTCTGGAGATGGCCAAGGAGGTCACTCCGGACGGCGGGGCCCGGCACGGCGGGTGGGCGCTGGCCAAGCTCGGCGACGCCCCGCTCGACCCGAGCCGGACGCTCGCGTCCCTCGGCGTGGTCGACGGCGAACTGCTGCAGCTGCGCAAGCGCAACGAGAACCCGCCGCCGCCGATGTACGACGACGTCGTCGACGCCATCGCGGAGGCCGACCCGGACACCTTCCGCCCGTGGACCAAGGAAACCGCGCGCCGGTTCGGCCACGCCGCCGGCGGGCTCGCCCTCTTCTTCTCCGCGCTGGCCCTGTTCTTCAGCGGCTCCCTCTACGGCGGTTCCGCGCTCGGCCCGGCGATCGCCGGCGGCCTCGGCGCGATCGCCTGCGTCGCGGTCGGCGCCACGCTCGCCAAGGCCTACCAGGCCGAGGCCACCGGCGTGCTGATCGCTTCCGCGGGCGGCCTGCCGCTGGCGTTCGTGAGCGGCTTCTACATCGTGCCCGGGCTGTCGGTACGGGCGAACCTGCTGCTCGGCGCGGTGCTGGTGCTGATCGTCTCGGCGGTCTGCATCCTCGTGGTCAGCGCGGGCATCCGCGTGTTCATCGCGACCGCCACCGCGGGCGTGTTCGGCGCGCTCGCCTTCCTCGTCGCGACGCTGGTGACCAGCGCCGACACCGCGTCGGTCGCGGCGGGCACGGTCGCCGTCGCGCTGGGCTGCATCTCCTTCCTGCCGCGCGCCACCATCTGGCTCGCCAAGCTTCCGCTGCCGTACGTGCCGAGCACCGCCGAGGAACTGAAGGAAGACTCCGGCTTCCCGGACTACCAGGCGATCGAGCAGCGCACCGCGGTCGCGCACGACTACATGACCGGCCTGATGATCGGCTGCGGCGCCACCACGGCCGTCGCGGCGATCCTCGCGGCCACCGCCCCGAACGTCTTCGGCATCATCCTCGGCGTCATCGCCACGCTGGTCCTCCTGCTGCGCGCCCGCGCCTACGCCAACGGCGCGCAGGCGATCGCGCTGCTCACCACCGGCATGGTCGCCGCGGCGGGCATCCTGCTCGGCTGGCTGTTCTTCTCCGCCACCGCCGAGCAGCGGCTGCTGTACGTCTTCGGCGCGCTGATCCTGATCGCCGCGGCCGCCCTCGTGGTCGGCGTGGTCTTCCCGGACCAGCGCTTCTCGCCGCCGCTGCGGCGCACCGTGGAAATCATCGAGGCGATCTGCATCGCCGTGGTGCTTCCGCTCGCCCTCGGCGTGATGGACCTCTACTCGACGCTGCGCCACCTCAACCTCAAGTGAGCGCCGCGATGGGCTCCCGACGTTCCTTCCCGCGCCGGCTCGGCCTTCCGGGCCGGGCCGGGGTGGCGCTCTTCGCGGCCGGGCTCGGGCTGGCGTCCCCGTTCGCCGCCGCTCCGGCGGCGGCGCAGACGTCAAGCGCGCCCGCGGGCACCTGGGCCACTCCGCCGCCGCTGGGCCCGGGCGACGCGCCGCCCGCCGACAGCGGCCGCCCGGACACCACGTACAAGAAGAAAAACGAGTGCGTGCAACGCAGTCTCGGGCAGAACGTCGAGATCAACTTCCGCCCATGGGGCCAGGAATACCTGCAGCTGGAGAAGGCGCAGGAGATCGTCCGCGCGGCGACCGGATCGGTCGGCGGCAAGCAGCGGGTCGCCGTGATCGACACCGGCGTCACGCCGCATCCGTGGTTCCAGGGCCGGGTGGAAAGCGGCGGGGACTACGTCGCCAACCCGGACAACGGCGCGGACCCGGGCCTGCAGGACTGCGACGGCCACGGCACCGAGGTCGCCGGGATCATCGCGGGCAACCCGCAGGACCCGAAGGTCGGCTTCATCGGCGTGGCCCCGGACGCGCACATCGTGTCCTACCGGCAGCTGAGCGAGAACTACGCCAAGGACGACAACCCGCAGCCGCCCGCGGCTCCCCCGTCGAGCGGGACCGGCCAGCCGCCCTCGGGCGGCAACAGCCAGCAACCCCCGGCGGGTAGCGGCAACAGCCAGCTGCCCCCGTCCTCGGGCGGCGGCACCGGCAGCGGCAGCGGCACGGCGCCCCAGCAGGACAACAAGGGCGACAACCGGCAGCTGCAGAAGGAAGGCACCGCGGGCACGCTGAACACGCTCGCGCAGATCATCCGCGGCATCGCCGACAGCCAGAAGGCCGGCGTGATCAACATGTCGGTCGACCACTGCCGCGCGGGCACCGCGCCCGGCGACATCCAGGAGGGCGAGCGCAAGGTCCAGGCCGCGGTGCACTACGCGGTCGAGAAGAACATCGTGGTCGTCGCGGCCGCGGGCAACGTCTCGGAGAACTGCCCGCAGAACGACCAGGCCGACCCGAACAAGCCGAAGTCGATCGTCACTCCGCCGTGGTTCTCCGACGACGTGCTGTCCGTCGCCGCCATCCAGGAGGACGGCGGCGTCGCGCCGTTCAGCGTGCACGGCCCGTGGGTCGGCGTCGCCGCGCCGGGCACCAAAATCGTGTCTCTCGACCCGGCGGAGCACTCGACCGGACTCGCGAACCTGACCATCGCGAACGGCAACCCGTCGCCGATCCAGGGCACCAGCTTCGCCGCGCCGTACGTGGCGGGCGTCGCCGCGCTGGTCCGCTCGATGTTCCCGAACATGGACGCACGCGACGTGGTCAAGCGGCTCAAGGCGACCGCGCAGCATCCGGCCGCTCCGGGCGGGCGCGACAACTTCGTCGGCTACGGCGTGATCGACCCGGTGGCCGCGCTCACCGCGAACCTGCCCGGCGACACCGGCAACCTCTCGCTGCCGAAGCCGGTGGTGCAGGAGGCCAAGCTGCCGCCCGCCGACGGCATCAGCTCGACCCCGATGATCGTCGCGCTCGCCGGCACCGGCGGCGGCGTGGCGGCGCTGCTGATCACGCTGTTCGTGGTGCACACGATCCGGCGGAACCGGTCCGGAACGGCACCTCCGCGATAGCTTCGCGCCACCACAACGGGCCGTTCCCCGAGGGGAGCGGCCCGTTGTGTTCCAGCGCAACGGAGGAATCCGGTTCCGGGCAAGGAAAAGGCCGCGCGCCGCGGATATCGCGACGGCGGCCTTCCGGGTCACTTCCCGGATTTCGGCGGCTTCCCGTCCTTCTCCGGCCGCCGCGCGGGCGGGTCCTGGCCGATCACCGGCGGAGTCACCTGCGCGGGCTCGCCGAAGATCTCGGACGTCTTCGCCGGCGTGCGTTGCCTCGGCTTGTGCTGCGAACTGCCGCCGCCCCCGCCTCCGCCGCCCATTCCGGCGAAGCCCATCATCGGCATCATCGACGTGCCCGACCCCTGGTTCGCCGCGGGCTGCGCGGCCGGGGCCACCGGCTCGACGGGCGGAATGCCCGCCTGCCCTTGCTCCAGCCGCGGATCGGCGGCGGTTTCCTTGCCGTGCCGGGAATCCTCCGCGGCGGACGGCGTCACCGAATCGTCCGAAGAGGCCACTGTGGACTCTGTGGACTCTCCGGCGGCAGCGGCGGGTGCGCTCGCGGGCGCGTCCGCGTCGTGCAGCCGGAACTGCTGCGCCGGATAGTGGTGCCGCAGTTCGATGCTCGACGGGCTCCCGGCCGGAGCGTCCACTCCGGCGCACAACCGGCCGAACTCGCGCAGGACGTCCTCCGCGGCCTCGTGCAAGGACTTCAGCGACTGTTCGGTCTCCCGCAGCTGCGACCGCGCCCGCGAAGCGCCGCCGCTGGGCAGCATCGCCGATTCCGACAGCAGATCGGCCGCGTCGACCAGTATCTCCTCCGCCGCGCCCGCGATCTTGCGCAGCGATTCGGCGAGCTGGTCGATCGAACCGGCGAGCGCGTCGAGCGCGTCCTCCGCGCCCTCGCTCGCGGCACGGATTTCGCCCAGGTACGCGACAAACGCGTCCGCGTCGGGACCGGACCACGACGCGTCGATCCGGCCGAGATCCTCCGCGAGGTCGGCGGACACCCGGGCCGCCGTGCGGGCCGCGCCGCGCAGGCTCTCGGCCTCCGCGTCCAGTTCCTCCCAGCGGCCGGTGAGCGGCCGGTAGTAGGCGGCGACCGGATCGGGCACGCCCAGCTCGCGGGCCAGTTCGGTCACGTACGCCAAAGACGGCTCGGTCACGAGATCCTCCCGGCGCGTTCGATCCGCTCGGCCGCGTCGGCGTCCCGTTCGGTGTGGCCGGTGGTGAGCTGCTCCAGCGCCGCGGTGACCGATCGCAGCGCGGCCACCCCGGCCGCGAGCTGACCGCGCAACGCTTGCGAGGCCTGTGCGTACGACTCCGGCACGCCCAGCCGCGCGCCCAGCTCGCCGTACGCCTCGGCGGTGCTCGCTCCCGCGCCGACCTTGCCCGCGGCGGTCTCCAGTTCGTCGGCCGCCCGCGCGACTTTCGCCGCGTAGCCGCCGACGACCGCGCCGTCGATCCGCACGGCGCTTGTTCCCGGACTGCTTCCCGGCGCTGCCACGTCAAACCCTCCGCTCACCCGGCTCTGGTCCGAGTGTGACGGACGGAATCCGCCGTCAGTTCCCGGCAGGTTGCTGCTGTCCGGCCGCCTGCGGTTTGTACGAGCCCGCGTTCGGGTCGATCGGGACCGAATCGAACTGCTTCATCACGTTCTGCACGTTCAGCGACGCCCCGGTCGGCAGGAGCCCGATGATCGACTCCGGCGCGGGAAGCCGGTTGTTCAGCCCCAGTTCCTCCGCGGTCGCCGCGTCCGGCACGCCGTAGCGGATGCCGCGGTCGGAGATCAGCTGGATCGGGCCCTTGCCGAAGGTCTTGTCCGATTCGGTGGCCGACTGCACCACCGCGCCGTACCCGGTCGGCATGTAGAAACCGGTGATCGGCACGCCGTTCGGGCCGGTGTTGCCGACGCTCAGGATCTTCGAGGTGCCGTCGGCGTTCTTCTCCACCGGGATCTGCTTGTTGATGTACACCGAGGTGTGCGCCTGGGTGTGGTCGGCGTTGAGCGACCAGCCGAGGCACGCGACCGGGGAGCCCTGCGTGGCGTCGAGGACGGTCGGGACGACCTTCGGGTAGTCGTCGACCTGGACGTAGTCCGGGTCGCCCTTCTGCAGCACCTTGACGTTGTTGATCTTGTCGAGGCCCAGCGTCGGCGTGGTGGCCGTGCCGCCGCTCTTCGCCGTGCGGACGATGTCCGCGACCGCGGGCGACACCTTCTGGATGCCGCTCTTGGCGATCAGCCAGTACTCCTGCGCGCCGCCGGTCGGCTGGGTCGAGAAGACGTTGCCGACGGTCAGGCCGTCGAAGCTGCTCGACGGCGTCGTGTTCTCGCCCGCCACCAGCGGCGGGGTCAGCTTGGTGACCTCGGGGATCGCGTTGAGGAAGGCCTGCGACACCTTGCGCGCCTTCGTCGGAAGATGCAGCGCGGACCGCACCGGGTCGTTGGAACCGGACGGCACCTCGGCGCGCACGGTGTTCGCGTTCGGCCGGCTCTGCGTCGCCGGCAGCCGGTAGATGAGGTAGGTCTTGCCGTTGCCCGCGTCGCCGAGCAGCGCCTGGTTCTCCTGCAGTTCGCTGCCGAGCTTGTCGACGCCGGCGATCACGTCCGTGTTCGTCTTGTTGACCGAGTCCTGCTGCGGCAGCGACGGGTCGAGCACGACCTCGTCGCACACCGCCCAGTTGGGGGAAATCCGCTGGTCCGCCGACGGGATCAGCTGCGGACCGTCCGGGATGCCGGTGAGCTTCTCGCGCGGCATGTTCTTCAGCTGTTCATCGGAGACGACAGTCGGGTTCTTCACCTCGGACGCCTGCTGGCCGCCTTGGCCGCCCTGCTGTCCCTGGCCCCCCTGCTGCTTCTGCGCCATGAGGATCAGCCGCGCCGACGCGAGGTTGAACGTCGGGATCAGCCTCGCCGGGTTCCCGGTGACGACATATACCGTGCCGGACTGCTCGCCGATCACGATGTTGTCCGACGACGGCACCGACGGCGCGGGGCTCAACAGCCCCCACAGCACGAAAACGACGGCGCCCAGGACGCCGAGGATCACTCCGACCGCGGTCGCGCGCCCGTGGGAGCGCATCGGGTCGTGCAACATCACCGCGTCGCGGCGGACCAGCGCGGACTGCATCCGGCGCAGGACGAACTTGTATGCCTGAACCTGAGACTTAGTCGTGGGTGTTGATGGCATTCTCGACCTACAGTCCTCCCCGTCGCGGTACGGTTCCGCAGGATAGCCGTACGGGGACCGTCTGGTGTGGGGTTTCTACCAACTCCGGTTAGGGTCAGGCATCCCGGGACCGGCTTTCCGGGTACGCAGCACTCACGAGGGGAAGAGAACGCGCGGATGTCCGTCAGCACGCCTCCACGTCCGCCTGGTCCGCAGGGGCCGCCGCCGCCTCCCGGGGGACGTCCCCCGGGCCCGCCGCAGCGGCCCGGAAGAACCGGCGGCCCCGGCGCGGCTCCCGGCGGACCCGGCCTTCCCCCGCGCACTCCCCCTCCCGGCGTCCCGGGCGGTCCCGGTCGTCCCGGCGGACCGATCACTCCCGGACCCGGCGTTCCCAAGCCCGGCGGTCCTGGCGTGCCCGGCGCTCCGGGTCCGGGCGGGCCCCCGCCTGGCGGACCCGGCGGTCCCGGTGGTCCCAAGCCCGGTCCTGGCGGGCCGAAGCCCGGCGGCCCCGCTGGCCCTGGCGGTCCGGGCGGTCCCGCTGGCCCGAGGACTGGACGTCCTGGCGGCGGCGGACCTAACGCTCCTCGTCCCGGAGGTCCCGGAGGTCCCGGAGGTCCCGGCGGACCTGGTGGTCCCGGTGGTCCGGGCGGACCTGGCGGCGGCGGACCCGGTGGTCCGGGGGGACCCGGCGGCGGCGGACCAGGTGGTCCCGGCGGCCCTGGCGGACCCAGCGGCGGCGGCCCGGAAAGCGGCGAACCCGCCCCGACCGGCGGCACCGCGACGGCGCTCCGGATGGCCCCGCCCTCGCGGCGGCGCTCCGGCGGCATCACGCTCGGCCCGCTGCCCGTGGTCAACCTCGTCGTGCTGGAAGTCGGCGTCGCGATCGGACTCGTGCTGCTGGCGATCAACATGCAGCTCAAGTACGTCGCGATCGGCGTCGCCGCGCTCGGCCTGATCCTCGCCTTCCTGCGCGTGGGCGGACGCTGGTTCACCCAGTGGCTCTCGCTGACGCTGCGGTACCGGTTCCGCTCGCACGGCCGCGTGGCGACCCCTCCGCCGCCGACCAGCATCGAGGAACTCGCCGAGGAAAGCGCGGTCACCGGCCCGGAGGACGCGCGCGTCAGCCTGCTGCGGCTGGCGGTGCCGGACCTCGTGGTGGCGCACGCCGTCGACCACGAACGGCAGGAAGTCGGCATCGCCTGGAACGAGGGCACCTGGACCGCGGTCCTGCTCGTCGAGCCGATGCCGGCGATGATCTCCCAAGCAGGCGGCGCGCCCAGCCTTCCGCTGTCCGCGCTCGCGCCGTGCCTGGAAGACCGCGGCGTGCTGCTGGACTCCATCCAGATGAT
Source organism: Amycolatopsis sp. AA4 (assembly GCF_002796545.1). Classification (GTDB taxonomy): domain Bacteria; phylum Actinomycetota; class Actinomycetes; order Mycobacteriales; family Pseudonocardiaceae; genus Amycolatopsis. The sequence continues at coordinate 409,785 of NZ_CP024894.1, read as the reverse complement.
CTGGCACAGCTACCCGGGTTCGGCCGCGATGCCCGCGGACGCCCCGGCGCTCAGTTCTTATCTCGAGGTGCTCGGCCCGCTGCCCGCGGCGGCCCGGCGGACGACGTGGATCGCGGTCCGGCTCGACCCGCGGCGCTGCCCGGAGGCGATCCGGGAACGCGGCGGCGGCGTCGTCGGCGCGCACCGCGCGATGATCGGTGCGCTGTCGCGGGTGCGCAACGCGCTGGAGTCCCAGGGCGTGCCGACCCGGCCGCTGGACCCGGACGAACTGCTGCGCGCCAGCATCTCGGCGGCCGAACTCACCGCGGTCGCCGGCTCGAACGAGAAGGTCAGCCTGCAGGAGAGCTGGACCGGCGTCACCGCGGCCGGCATCGGGCACTCGAGCTACGCGATCACCGGCTGGCCCAAGGGCAAGATCAGCGGCAGCCTGAACGGGCTGACCAGCGTGCGCGCGCTGTCCGCGACGGTCGCCATGGCGATCTCGCCGTCGGCCGACGAGGGCCGCATCGGCCTGCGCGGCGTAGTGCGGCTGAGCGCCCGCAACCCGCGCGAGCTGGACGCCGCCGACCAGCGGCTGCAGAGCATCGCGGAGCGGCTGGACGTCGACCTGACCCCGATGAAGGGCATGCAGATCCCGGCGTTCTCCGCGACGCTGCCGATCGGAGGGACCGCGTGAGTACTCGAGTTCGCGACGCCGGGCAGAACACCGGGCTCGCCCCGGAGTTCACCGTCGACCCGGCCATGCTCGACGCGATCAGCCCGTCCGGCGACCGCGGCGGCGTCGTCCTCGGCTCCGGTCTCAAGGGCGAACCGCTGACCGTCTCCGCGCTGCGCTCGCAGCCGACCCGCATCGTGCTCGTCGGCGGCCTTTACCTGGCCCGCCAGGTCGCGCTGCGTGCCATGGCAACCGGTGCGTGGGTGGTCGTGGCCACCGGGCGTCCGGCAGCGTGGCAGGTACTGCAGCAAGCCGCCGGAAGCCGCGACGGACGCCCGTCGCCGCTGGTGCAGATCCGCCGGCTCTCGCCGGTCGAACTGCCGCGCCCGTCCGAGGACGCCCCACTGCTCGTGGTGACCGACGGCGGACCGACCCCGCAGGACCTGTTCCCGCCCCGCTCGCCCTGGCAGACCACGGTGTACGTGCTCCCGTACCTGCACCCGCAGGCGGGCACCACGGCGAACGCCGCGGACCTCGTGCTGATGCAGCGGCTGCCCGCCGGACAGGCCGAACTGGCCGCCCGGATCTGGCGGCTGCCGCCGCAGATGATGCGTCAGCTGACCACGCTGAAGGACGACCAGGTCGTGGCGCTGGGCACGAACCTGTGGCGTCCGCTGCGGCTGGTCACGACGCAGAAGGAACAGCAGTTGCTCGGCCCGGTTCGCCGCGGCGACTGAGCACGATCAGAACGGTGAAGGCCTCCTTGCGGGATTCCGGCAAGGAGGCCTTCACCATTTTCAGCGATCGGCGGTGTGCGACGCGCGAGCCCATTCCGCCAGCCGCTCAGCCACCGACTGATACGGCAAAGTCGCGGTCGCGATCACCAGGTCGTACGCCTCGTCCTCCGGCGCGTCCAGGTCGAAGCCGTTGAGCCCGCCCCCCTCAGCGAGGTCTGCCGCCGGTGCGTCGGGCAGGCCTAGGTCGCGCACTCCGGGCACGCGGAGGTCAGCCGACAGCAGGAGCAGGTTGTCCAGCGTCAGGTACTCGTTTTTCACTGCGCCAGGCGATCAAACAGGGCGGTGTAGCGGGAGCGGCCTTGGAGGGAAAGCTCGTGAACCCGGCCGTTCCGGACCCGGCGGGCTGCGGCGTCCGTGATCGTCCGCGCCGCTGTTTCGTGCTCGCTCACCCCGTCCGCCTCGGACAGCAGCGCGAGCGCACGCTCCGCCTCGTCGTTCAACCACAAAATCCGACCCACCCTGACCTAAAGCTCGGTCGACGACCGCACGTTCCGGGTCTGCTCCGCCCGCGCGGCCAGCAGCTCGTCCGGCGGATAGTCCACCGCCGTCAACGTCAGCCCGTGCGCCGGGGCGACCGCGCTGTCCCGCGTCCCGCTCGCCAGCACCTCGCCCGGCCACCCGGTTCCCCGCCGCCCGTCCCCCACGAGCAGCAAGACCCCGACCAGACTGCGGACCATCGAATGACAGAACGCGTCCGCGGAAACCCGCACTTCCAGCAGGTGCTCGTCGATCCGCGTCCACTCCAGACGCTGCAGCTCGCGGATCGTCGTGCCGCCCTCGCGCTGTTTGCAGTACGCCGCGAAGTCCTGCAGTCCCAGCAATTCCGCCGCGGCAGCGTTCATCCGCTCTGTCGACAGTGGACGGCCCCAGGCCAGGGTGTCGTTGCGGCGCAACGGATCGACGCCCCACGGAGCGTCGGAGACGCGGTAACGGTAGTGCCGCCGGATGGCCGAGAACCGGGCGTCGAAACCGTCCGGGGCCACGCGTGCGTTCAGCACCCGCACATCGGCGGGCAGAAGTTTGTTCCAGCGGCCGCGCATGCGCGTCAGGTCCGGGATTCCCCGTTCGTCCACGGGTATCCGGCCCGGCGCACCGGGCGCGAACGGGACGACGTCGACGTGCACGACCTGTCCGGTCGCGTGCACCCCGGCGTCCGTGCGGCCCGCGACGACCACGGATTTCGGCACCGCTTCCCCCGGCGGCTGCCGCTGCAGCGCCTGCTCCAGTTCTGCCTGCACGGTGCGGCGGCCGGGCTGGCGGGCCCAGCCGGAGAAGTCCGTGCCGTCGTAGCTCACGTCCAAGCGCAGACGAACGAGCCCGCCCTCCCCGTGGGGAGCGGCGGGCTCGTCCGATGCAGACAGTGCCGGCAGGACTCAGTCCTTCTTGGCGTCGGCGTCGCCTTCGGAGGCAGCGGCCTCGTCAGCGGCCGGAGCCTCTTCGGCAGCCGGGGCCTCTTCGGTCGCGGCGGGGGCCTCAGCGGCCTCCTCGGCGACCGGAGCGGCGGCGACCTCGTCCTTGGCGAACTTGGTCTTGCGAGCCCGCTCGGCCTCGGACGTCACGGTCTTCTCCGCGACCAGTTCGATGACGGCCATGGCGGCGTTGTCGCCCTTGCGCGGCATCGTCTTGGTGATGCGGGTGTAGCCGCCGGCGCGCTCCGCGAAGTGCGGGCCGATCTCAGCGAACAGCTTGTGCACGACGTCCTTGTCCCGGACGACCTTCTGCACCAGGCGACGGTTGTGCAGGTCGCCCCGCTTCGCCTTGGTGATCAGCTTCTCGGCCAGCGGGCGGACCCGCTTGGCCTTGGCCTCGGTCGTCGTGATCTTGCCGTGCTCGAACAGCTGAGTGGCCAGGTTGGCCAGGATCAGCCGCTCGTGCGCGGCAGACCCGCCGAGCCGGGCTCCCTTGGTAGGGGTGGGCATGACTTTCTCCTAGTTCAGCTCACAGCGTCCGGGCACGAGGCCTCAGAGCTGCTCGGTCTCTGCGTAGTCCTGGCCATCGTCGTGGCCGTCGTCCGAAATCCCGCCGCCGATGCCGGCGACCCCTTCCGACCAGCCTTCGCCGTCGTAGCTGGTGGCAGCCGCGGACGGGTCGAACCCGGGCGGGCTGTCCTTCAGCGCGAGGCCGAGGCCGACGAGCTTCAGCTTGACCTCGTCGATCGACTTGGCGCCGAAGTTGCGGATGTCGAGCAGGTCCGCCTCGGAGCGCGAGACGAGCTCGCCCACCGTGTGGATGCCTTCGCGCTTCAGGCAGTTGTACGACCGGACGGTGAGGTCCAGGTCCTCGATCGGCATCGCGTAGGCGGCGATGGTGTCCGCCTCCTGCGGCGACGGGCCGATCTCGATGCCCTCGGCGTCGACGTTCAGCTCGCGAGCGAGACCGAACAGCTCCACCAGCGTCTTGCCTGCCGAGGCCACCGCGTCGCGCGCGGTGATCGACGGCTTGGTCTCGACGTCCAGGATCAGCTTGTCGAAGTCGGTGCGCTGCTCGACACGGGTGGCCTCGACCTTGTAGGTCACCTTCAGCACCGGCGAGTAGATGGAGTCGACCGGGATCCGGCCGATCTCCGCGCCCGCCTGCTTGTTCTGCAGGGCCGGAACGTAACCGCGGCCGCGCTCGACGACGAGCTCGATCTCGAGCTTGCCCTTGCCGTTCAGCGACGCGATGTGCAGATCCGGGTTGTGCACGGTGACGCCCGCGGGCGGCACGATGTCGGCAGCCGTGACCTCACCCGGGCCCTGCTTGCGCAGGTACATGGTGACCGGCTCGTCCTCTTCCGAGGACACGACCAGTTCCTTCAGGTTCAGGATGATGTCGGTGACGTCTTCCTTCACCCCGGGAACGGTGGTGAATTCGTGCAGCACGCCGTCGATGCGGATGCTCGTCACGGCCGCGCCCGGGATGGACGACAGCAGCGTGCGCCGCAGCGAGTTGCCGAGCGTGTAGCCGAAGCCGGGCTCCAGCGGTTCGATGGTGAACCGGGAGCGGGTCTCGTTGACCGTCTCTTCGCCGAGAGCCGGCCGCTGGGAAATCAGCATTCCTTAATTCCTTTCCAGACGACGCCCGCCATATGACGTCGAAGGGATGGCGTGGCGGCGGCGCACTGGACGCCGCCGCCCCGTAACCAGTCGCAGAGACCGGTTACTTCGAGTAAAGCTCGACGATCAGCTGTTCCTGGACCGGAACGTCGATCTGCGCGCGCTCCGGCAGCTGGTGGACCAGCACGCGGAGGTTCGACGGCACGACCTGCAGCCAGGCCGGGACCGGACGCTCGCCGAAGGCTTCCTTCGCCGCCACGAACGGCAGCATGCCCATCGACTTCGGCCGCACGTCGATGATGTCCCACTTGGTCACCTGGTAGGACGGCACGTTGACCTTGACGCCGTTGACCAGGAAGTGGCCGTGGCTCACCAGCTGCCGCGCCTGACGGCGGGTGCGGGCGATGCCGGCACGGTAGATCACGTTGTCCAGCCGGGACTCGAGGATCTGCAGCAGGTTCTCACCGGTCTTGCCCGGACGCCGCACGGCTTCCTTGTAGTACCGGACGAACTGGCGCTCGAGAACGCCGTAGGTGTAGCGAGCCTTCTGCTTCTCCTGCGACTGCAGGAGGTACTCGGACTCCTTGATGCGCCCGCGGCCGTGCTGGCCCGGCGGGTAGGGGCGACGCTCGAAAGCCTGGTCGCCGCCGATGAGGTCAACCTTGAGGCGACGCGAAATACGCGTCGCGGGGCCGGTGTAACGAGCCATTTCTTAGTACTCCTCCCCGTTCCTCAGACCCGGCGCCGCTTGGGCGGGCGGCAGCCGTTGTGAGGCTGCGGGGTCACGTCCTGGATGGTGCCGACCTCGAGGCCGGCCGCCTGCAGCGAGCGGATCGCCGTCTCGCGGCCCGAACCCGGGCCCTTCACGAAAACGTCGACCTTCTTCATGCCGTGCTCGGCCGCCTTGCGGGCGGCGTTCTCGGCGGCCATCTGCGCGGCGAACGGGGTCGACTTGCGCGAGCCCTTGAAGCCCACGTGGCCGCTGGAGGCCCACGCGATCACGGCGCCGGTCGGGTCCGTGATGGAGACGATGGTGTTGTTGAAGGTGCTCTTGATGTGCGCGTGACCGTGCGCGACATTCTTCTTTTCCTTGCGGCGGACCTTCTTGGCCCCCGCGGTGCGGGACTTGGGTGGCATTGTCTGAGGGTTCTCCTGTTAACGCGCGTTCTCTTGGTGAGCGGCGACCGCTTCCTGCTGCCCGCGCCGGATGATGGATCCGGCGTCGGTGTAGAGGTTCCGCAGCGCCATCGGGCGGGCGTAGAGCGCCTTGGGCGAGACACAAGCCGTGGAGCGACGGACGGAACCGCCCATGCGAACGACCTTCTTGCCCTGGGTGCTCACTTCTTGCCAGCCTTCTTCTTGCCGGCGACCGTCTTCTTCGGGCCCTTGCGGGTGCGGGCGTTGGTCTTGGTGCGCTGACCGCGCACCGGCAGACCGCGACGCCAGCGCAGACCCTGGTAGGTCCCGATCTCGATCTTGCGCCGGATGTCGGCGTTCACCTCACGGCGAAGGTCACCCTCGACCTTGAAGTTTTCGTCGATGTAGTCCTTCAGCTTGACGAGATCCTCGTCGCTGAGGTCCTTGACGCGGGTGTCGGCGTTCAGCTCGGCAGCAGCGATCATCTGCTTCGAGCGGGTACGGCCGATCCCGTAGATGTAAGTCAGCGCGATCTCCAACCGCTTCTCGCGGGGAAGGTCGACGCCAGCGAGTCGTGCCACTGGTGCTCCTTTTTCGGGTTCGTCTCCAGGTCTGCTCCCCGTCCGGTTCCGGAACCGACTCGCCTGTCGTGCCCGTGGCTTGCGCCCCGGGTGTCCCGGCCCCGGCCTGAAGTCCGGGGGTGCACCGGACCGCTTTCGCGGCCCGGCAGGTACGGGGAGGGTGGGTTAGCCGTCAAGCGGCCTGCTGCAGTGCGGTGGTCAGCCCTGACGCTGCTTGTGGCGCAGGTTCTCGCAGATCACCATGATCCGGCCGTGACGGCGGATCACCTTGCACTTGTCGCAGATCTTCTTGACGCTCGGCTGGACCTTCACGTCTTCCTGCTTCCTGCTCTGCTCGGCTCTGGCGTGATCACTTGTAGCGGTAGACGATGCGACCACGGGAGAGGTCGTAGGGCGACAGCTCCACGACAACCCTGTCTTCGGGCAGGATGCGGATGTAGTGCTGCCGCATCTTGCCGCTGATGTGTGCCAGGACCTTGTGGCCGTTCTCCAACTCGACGCGGAACATCGCGTTGGGGAGCGGCTCGACCACGCGGCCTTCGACCTCGATGGCCCCGTCTTTCTTAGCCATGTCCTCCGCAATCCCTGATGCACGCTTGATGTGCACAGCGTGATCGGTTTTGAGCTCGAGTCCTTGCTTACTGGGTGGTGCTCGGCCACACTCAGGTCCGGGTCCACGTGGTTCGCGAGAATTCACGAGCATGCTGGAACCGGCGCATGAGCGCGCCGACTTGACAGTGTACGCAACCCGTGTAAGACCCCGGCGACCGGGGTCGAAGTAAACCCGTGTGAGTGGCCGCTCAGGACTCTTCGGGCAGAGTGAGCACCCAGGGACCGTCCTCGGTGATCGCGACGGTGTGCTCCCAGTGCGCGGCGCGCGACCCGTCGATGGTGACGACCGTCCAGCCGTCTTCCAGCTCGAGGGTTTCGCCGCTGCCGCCGGTCAGCATGGGTTCGACCGCGAGCGCCATGCCGGGCTTGAGCCGGGGGCCCTTGCCGGGTTTGCCGACGTTCGGCAGGAACGGCTCCATGTGCATCTGGCGGCCGATGCCGTGACCGCCGTATTCGAGGATCTCGCCGTACTCGCGGCCGTCGTCCTCGCCCGCCTGGCGAGCGGCGGTCTGCACGGCGAACGAGATGTCGGTGAGCCGGGAGCCCGCGCGGACGGCCTCGATGCCCGCCCACATGGCGCGTTTGGTCGCCTCCGACAGCTGCCGGTCCTTCTCGCTGACCTCGCCGATCTCCAGCGTGACCGCGGAATCGCCGTGCCAGCCGTCGAGGATCGCGCCGCAGTCGACCGAGATCAGGTCGCCGTCGGCGAGCACCTGCTTGGCCGACGGGATGCCGTGCACGATCTGCTCGTTCACCGACGCGCAGATCGACGCCGGGAATCCGTGGTAGCCCTTGAACGACGGCACCGCGCCGGCGTCGCGGATCGTCTGCTCGGCCAGCTCGTCGAGCTCGGCCGTGCTGACGCCGGGCCGGGCGAGTTCGCGCACGGCGGCGAGGGTGCGGGCGACGACGAGACCGGCCGCCCGCATGGCCTCCAGCTCGCCGCGGGTCTTGACCTCGATCATGCGCCCGCGGCGGAGCACTTGCAGAACACGCAATCCTCCGAGATTCACGTGCGGTCGCGCAGCGCTTTCAGCACGCGGTCCGAGATCTCCTGCACCTCGCCGACGCCGTCGACCTTCACCAGGATGTCGGCGTAGTACTCGAGCAGCGGCGCGGTTTCCGACACGTACACCTGCTGGCGGCGGCGGATGACGTCCTCGGTGTCGTCCGAGCGGCCGCGCGACATGAGGCGGCTGACGACGACGTCCTCGGCCACGTCGAGCTGGATGACCGCGTCGAGCTTGGTGTCGGCCTCGCTCAGCATCTCGCCGAGCACCTCGGCCTGCTTGGTGTTGCGGGGGAACCCGTCGAGCAGGAAGCCCGCCTTCGCGTCCGGTTCGGCCAGCCGCTCGCGGACCATCTCGTTGGTCACCGAGTCGGGGACCAGCTCGCCCGAGTCCAGGTACCGCTTGGCCTCCTGGCCGAGCGGGGTCTCCTGGCCGACGTGCGCCCGGAAGAGGTCGCCCGTCGAGATGTGCGGGATCCGCAGCTGCTCGGACAGGGCAACCGCCTGCGTGCCTTTGCCCGCGCCGGGCGGTCCGACGAGAACCAGTCGCGTCACTTCAAGAACCCTTCGTAGTTGCGCTGCATCAGCTGGCTTTCGATCTGCTTCACGGTGTCGAGCCCGACGCCGACCATGATCAGCACAGCCGTGCCACCGAACGGGAAGTTCTGGTTGTTCCCGCTGCCGGTGAGGGACAGGAAGAAGTTCGGGAGGATCGCGATGATGCCCAGGTACAGCGAGCCGGGAAGAGTGATCCGGCCCAGCACGAAGCTGAGGTACTCGGCGGTGGGACGGCCGGGCCGGATGCCCGGGATGAAGCCGCCGAACTTCTTCATCTCTTCCGCACGCTCGTCCACGTTGAACGTGATCGTGATGTAGAAGTAGGTGAAGAAGATGATCAACAGGAAGTAGAGCAGGATGTGCACCCAGCTGCTCTGGTTGACCAGGTAGTTCTGAATGAACGACTGCCAGCCCGAGTTGCTCTGCGGGTCGCCGATCAGCTGGCTGAGCAGCTGCGGCAGGTACAGCAGCGACGAGGCGAAGATGACCGGGATGACACCGGCCTGGTTCACCTTGATCGGCAGGTAGGTCGACGTGCCGCCGTACATCCGGCGGCCGACCATGCGCTTGGCGTACTGCACCGGGATCCGGCGCTGGCCCTGCTCGACGAAGATGACGCTGGCGATGATCACCAGTCCGAACGCCAGCACGACGACCAGCGCGATGCCGCCGCCGTTGCTGATGATGTTGGCGCCCTCGGCCGGGATGCGGGCCGCGATGTTCAGGAAGATCAGCACGGACATGCCGTTGCCGACGCCGCGCTCGGTGATGAGCTCGCCCAGCCACATCATCACCGCGGTGCCCGCGGTCATGGTGACCACGATCAGCGTCAGCGAGTAGATGCTGTTGTCCGGGATGATCGGCTGCGAGCAGCCCTGGAACAGGGTGCCGCGGTCGGCCAGCGCGACCACGCCGGTGGCCTGCAGGATCGCCAGCGCGATCGTGAGGTACCGGGTGTACTGGGTCAGCTTGTTCTGGCCGGACTGGCCTTCCTTCTTCAGCTCCTCGAACCGGGGGATGACCACGGTGAGCAGCTGGATGATGATGCTCGCGGTGATGTAGGGCATGATGCCCGTCGCGAACAGCGACAGCTGCAGCAGCGCGCCGCCGCTGAAGAGGTTGAGCAGCTGGTACACGCCCTGCTGGTCGGCCTGTGCGGTACAGGCCTGCACGGCGGCGAACGAGACCCCCGGAGCCGGGATGGTTGCACCGATCCGGTAGACCGCGACGATGGCTAGCGTGAACAGGATCTTCTTGCGTAGATCCGGCGTCGCGAGAGCCGAGCGGAATGCGCTGAGCACGCGGGGGACCTCCTCGGCGTCGTCGGTCGTCCCAACCGACGATCGGCTTGGCCGGTACGAGACCGGCGGGATGTCTGACTCACTGGCAAGCCAGGAACGCTTCAGGGCAAACAGGCCCGGAAGCGTGCCGCCGACTCTAACAGCTTCGCATGGGCCACCCGCAGCGCGTGTGCGTTTTACGTCTCACCACGAGCCGACCGAGCACCCAAGAGCCGCAGGTGAGGCCGGTCGGAGCACAGATGATCACCTGTTCGGCCCGCACCGTTAGGCGGGCTTTCCCGCCGCAGCACGGAAAACGGCACCGGACTGAGTTCCGTGAGGGCCACCTTCACGTACTCAGAGTCCCTCAGGGTTCCCCTCACGACCGCATTCCCTCAAGGAGCCCCTCACGGAACCAGATTCCCTCAAGGAGCCCTTCACGGACCGCCTCCACCTGCCGCAGGAATGCGCGCCCCAATGTGGCATTGGGTGCGTCAGACGCACCGAACGCCACATTGGGTGCGTCGCATGCACCCAATGCCACATTGGGGCGCAAGCCCCACCCACCAACAACAGCAACCGGTGCACCTAACGATCGAGGCACCCAGCCCCTCCCCCACACCCCGATACGAAGCCTCCCTGCGGTCTGGGGGTGCTTGTCAAGGCATCTTTCCCGCCTTGACAAGCACCCCCAGACCGTCAGCACAATCAAACTTCGGGGTGCCCCACGTAAGACCCACGGCAAGGTCGCCCGCCAGGGCGACGAGCCGAAACAAAACGGGCCCGCCCGGAAAACCCGGACGGACCCGTTTCTAAACCGAAGCCAGATCAGCTGACGGTGGCCGAACCACCAGCAGCCTCGATCTTCTCCTTGGCAGAACCAGAGAAAGCGTGCGCGGTCAGCTCAAGCTTGACCCCGTTCAGGTCCCCGTTCCCGAGCACCTTAACCAGCTTGCCCTTGCGAACCAGCCCATTCGCAGCCAGCTCCTCCGGCCCGACCTTGCCGCCATCAGCGAACACCCGGGCGATGTCGCCCACGTTCACCGGCTGGTACTCGGTGCGGAACCGGTTCTTGAAACCACGCAGCTTCGGCAGCCGCATGTGGATGGGCATCTGCCCACCCTCGAACCCGGCGGGCACGTTCTTCCGGGCCTTGGTGCCCTTCGTGCCGCGACCCGCCGTCTTGCCCTTCGAACCCTCACCACGGCCGACGCGGATCTTGTCGCGCTTGGCGCCAGGAGCCGGACGAAGGTGGTGGATCTTGATGGCGGTCATGCCTGGACCTCCTCGACCTCCACCAGGTGGCGGACGGTGTGGATCAGGCCGCGCACCTGGGGGGTGTCCTCACGCACGACGCTCTGGCGGATCTTGCGCAGCCCGAGGGTGCGCAGCGACTCGCGGTGAGCGTGCTTCGTGCCGATCTTGCTCTTGACCTGAGTGACCTTGAGCTGAGCCATGTCAGACCCCCTGGCCGGCACGCTGGCGCAGCATCCGGGCCGGGGCGACGTCCTCGAGCGGCAGACCGCGGCGAGCGGCCACCTCCTCCGGACGCTGCAGACCCTTCAGAGCCGCCACGGTCGCGTGCACGATGTTGATGGCGTTGTCGGAGCCGAGCGACTTCGACAGCACGTCGTGGACGCCCGCGCACTCCAGCACCGCGCGCACCGGGCCGCCGGCGATGACGCCGGTACCAGCGGACGCGGGACGGAGCAGCACGACCCCGGCGGCTTCCTCACCCTGGATCGGGTGCGGAATGGTGCCGGCGACGCGCGGAACGCGGAAGAAGTTCTTCTTCGCTTCCTCGACGCCCTTGGCGATGGCCGCGGGAACTTCCTTGGCCTTGCCGTAGCCGACGCCGACCTGGCCGTCGCCGTCGCCGACGACCACCAGAGCGGTGAAGCTGAAGCGACGACCGCCCTTGACGACCTTGGCGACGCGGTTGATCGTCACGACCTTCTCAAGGTGCGGGGTCTTGTCCTGGGCCGCCCCGCCACGGCCGCCGTCGCGCCGGTCGCGACGGTCCCGACGGTCACCGCGGTCGTTGCCGCCCTGACCCGGTCCGCCCTGGCCGCCGCCGAATTGCCGTGTACGTCCCGGCATCAGGCTTTCCTTCCATTCACGAGCATGTGCATCAGAACTTCAACCCCGCCTCGCGGGCGGCGTCGGCGAGCGCGGCGATGCGGCCGTGGTAGGCGTTGCCGCCACGGTCGAACACCACGGCTTCGATGCCGGCGTCCTTGGCGCGCGAAGCGACCAGTTCGCCGACCTTGGCCGCCTTGGCCTTCTTGTCGCCCTCGAAGGACCGCAGGTCCGACTCGAGGGTGGACGCCGACGCCAGCGTGTGACCGGCGAGGTCGTCGATCACCTGCACGGTGATGTGCCGCGAGGACCGCTTGACGACCATGCGCGGACGCACCGGCGTGCCGCTGATCTTCTTGCGGAGGCGGAAATGCCGACGGGCCTTGGCGACGCGGCGGCGGGTCGAGATGTCCTTGCCGACCGGCTTGCGCTTCGTGGTAGTCGTGTCGCTCATCACTTACCCGTCTTTCCGACCTTGCGGCGGATCTTCTCACCCTCGTAGCGCAGGCCCTTGCCCTTGTACGGGTCCGGGCGGCGCAGCTTGCGGATGACCGCGGCGGTCTGGCCGACCTTCTGCTTGTCGATGCCGGACACCGAGAACCGGGTGGGCGACTCGACCTTGAAGGTGATGCCTTCCGGAGCCTCGATCTTGACCGGGTGGCTGTAGCCGAGGGCGAACTCGAGGTCCGAGCCCTTGGCCTGCACGCGGTAACCGACGCCGTGGATTTCCAGCTTCTTCTCGTAGCCCTCGGTCACGCCCACCACGAGGTTGTTCACCAGCGTGCGGGTGAGGCCGTGCAGGGCGCGGCTGGTGCGCTCGTCGTCCGGGCGCTTCACCAGCAGCGCGCCGTCCTCGCCGCGCTCGACGGTGATCGGCTCGGCGACAGTGTGCTCCAAGGTGCCCTTCGGCCCCTTGACCTTGACGTTCTGGCCGTCGATGGTCACCTCGACCCCGGAGGGGACGGAGACCGGCAGCTTTCCGATGCGTGACATGTCTGTGCCCCCTTCCTTACCAGACGTAGGCGAGGACTTCGCCGCCCACGTTGTTGCGCTTGGCCTGCCGGTCGGTCTGCAGCCCCGCGGACGTCGAGATGATCGCGACGCCGAGGCCGCCGAGCACGGACGGCAGTTCGGTCGATTTTGCGTAGACCCGCAGACCCGGCTTGGAGACGCGGCGAAGGCCGGCGATGCTCCGCTCGCGGTTGGGGCCGTACTTCAGCTCGACGACCAGGTTCTTGTGCTTCTCGCCCGGCTCGTCGCGGTAGCTCGCGATGTAGCCCTCGCGCTTGAGGATCTCGGCGATGTTCGCCTTGATCTTCGAGTGCGGAAGCACGACCTCGTCGTGGTACGCCGAGTTCGCGTTGCGCAGACGGGTCAAGAAGTCTGCGATCGGGTCGGTCATCGTCATGGTGACCTGTCAACCTTTCTCGCCTGGTTCCCCGCCTCGCCCGGCCGGAGCGGTGTCCGGCCGGGTCGGCGGGGCCTGTGGCGAACTGGGAATAGAGTTTCGAGCCTTACCAGCTGGACTTGTGAACGCCGGGCAGTTCACCTGCGTGCGCCATTTCCCGGAGGCAGATCCGGCACAGGCCGAACTTGCGGTAGACCGAGTGCGGACGCCCGCACCGGTTGCAACGGGTGTAGGCGCGCACCGCGAACTTCGGCTTCTTCGAGGCCTTGCTGATCAGCGCTTTCTTGGCCATCTCAGTTCTCCTTGAACGGGAAACCGAGCTTGCGCAGCAGCGCCCGGCCCTCGTCGTCGGTGGTGGCGGTGGTGACGACGGTGACGTCCATGCCACGGGGGCGGTCGATGTCGTCCGGGTTGATCTCGTGGAACATCGACTGCTCGTTGAGACCGAACGTGTAGTTGCCGTTGCCGTCGAACTGCTTGGCCGAAAGACCGCGGAAGTCGCGGATACGGGGCAGCGCGATGGTCAGCAGCCGGTCGAGGAATTCCCACATCCGGTCGCCGCGCAGCGTGACGCGCGCGCCGATCGGCTGGCCCTCGCGCAGCTTGAACTGCGCGATGGACTTGCGGGCCTTGCGGATCTCCGGCTTCTGCCCGGTGATCAGGGCGAGGTCGCGGACCGCGCCGTCGATCAGCTTGCTGTCCCGGGCGGCGTCCCCGACACCCATGTTCACGACGATCTTCACGACGCCGGGAATCTGGTGCACGTTGGGGATGGAGAACTCCTTCTGGAGCTCGCCCTTGATCTCTTCGCGGTACCGGGTCTTGAGACGCGGCACGATCTTCTCTGCGGTGGTCATGTCAGATGTCCTTGCCGTTCCGGCGCGAGACCCGGACCTTCTTGCCGTCCTCGCCGATGCGGTAGCCCACCCGGGTCGGCTTGCCGTCCGAGTCCACGACCATCACGTTCGAGACGTGGATGGGCGCTTCCTGGGTCACGATGCCGCCGGACTGCGCGCCGCGCTGGGTCTGGGTGATCCGGGTGTGCTTCTTGATCCGGTTGACACCCTCGACCAGAACGCGCTCGCGGTCCGGGTAGGCCTGGATGACCTTGCCCTTGGCGCCCTTGTCCTTGCCGGCGATAACGACGACCGTGTCGCCCTTCTTCACCTTCATCACAGCACCTCCGGCGCGAGCGAAATGATCTTCATGAACTTTCGGTCGCGCAGCTCGCGGCCCACCGGGCCGAAGATGCGGGTGCCCCGGGGCTCGTTGTCGTTCTTGATGAGCACGGCGGCGTTCTCGTCGAACCGGATGTAGGAACCGTCCGGACGACGGCGCTCCTTCACCGTGCGGACGATGACAGCCTTGACGACATCGCCCTTCTTCACCCCGGCGGCCGGGATGGCGTCCTTCACGGTGGCGACGATGATGTCGCCGATGCCGGCGTAGCGCCGCCCGGAGCCGCCGAGCACGCGGATGCAAAGAATTTCCTTCGCACCGGTGTTGTCGGCAACCCGAAGCCGCGACTCCTGCTGGATCACGTCAACTCCTGTATGTCGCGCTGGTTCTCGCCTGCCGGCGAGCCTTGCGGAACCAAGGACTCCGAGGAGCCCTGCTTACTTGGCCTTCTCCACGACCTGCACCAGACGCCAGCGCTTGGTCGCCGACAGCGGCCGGGTCTCCATCAGGGTGACCCGGTCGCCCACGCCCGCCTCGTTGTTCTCGTCGTGCACCTTCACCTTGGAGGTGGTGCGGACGACCTTCGAGTAGCGCGGGTGCTTCTTGCGGTCTTCGAGCTCGACCACGATCGTCTTGTCCATCTTGTCCGAGACGACGTAACCCTCGCGGACCTTGCGGTAGTTCCGGACGGTCTTCTCGGTGGCTGCCTCGCTCATGCGGCACCTTCACTTTCGGCGTCGGGAGCCACGGACAGCCCGAGCTCGCGCTCGCGCATGACCGTGTAGATCCGCGCGATGTCCGTGCGGACGGTGCGCAGCCGACGGTTGTTGTCCAGCTGCCCGGTCGCCATCTGGAAGCGGAGGTTGAAAAGCTCCTCCTTGTATTCCTTCAGACGCAGCACGAGCTCTTCGGCGGTGAGCTCACGCAGCTCGGATGCCTGTGCGGCTCCGTTAGCCATCAGAACTCACCTTCCCGGGTCACGATGCGGCACTTCATGGGCAGCTTGTGGATCGCGCGGCGGAGCGCCTCGCGGGCGGTCTCCTCGTTCGGGAAGCTGATCTCGAACATCACGCGGCCCGGCTTCACGTTGGCGATCCACCACTCGGGCGAACCCTTGCCGGAACCCATGCGGGTTTCCGCCGGCTTCTTGGTCAGCGGGCGGTCCGGGTAGATCGTGGTCCACACCTTGCCGCCACGCTTGATGTGACGGGTCATGGCGATACGAGCGGACTCGATCTGCCGGTTCGTCACGTAGCTGTGCTCAAGCGCCTGGATGCCGTACTCGCCGAAGTTGACCTTGGTACCGCCCTTGGCGGCGCCGTGGCGCTTCGGGGAGTGCTGCTTGCGGTGCTTGACCCTGCGCGGGATGAGCACGTCTCAGCCCTCCGTCTTTTCTGCGGTCTCGGTGGCCGGGGCCGCCTCGGTCGCGTTGTCGCTCTTCGCAGCGGCGGCGGCGCGTCCGGCCTCGGTCGAGGTCGGGGTCGTGCCCGACGAACCGGAACGACGCGGCCGGGACGGCCGGTCGCCGCGGTCGCGGCGCGGCGCGCGGTCCGCTGCCGACGCGGCGGCGTCGCGCTCGGCGCGCGCCTTCAGCCCGCCGACCAGCTCGCCCTTGTAGATCCACACCTTCACGCCGATGCGGCCGAACGTCGTCTTGGCCTCGAAGAAGCCGTAGTCGATGTCAGCGCGCAGCGTGTGCAGCGGGACCCGGCCGTCGCGGTAGTGCTCGGAACGGGACATCTCGGCGCCGCCGAGACGACCGCCGCACTGCACGCGGATGCCCTTGACCTGCGGCGAGCGCATGGAGGTCTGGATCGCCTTGCGCATCGCGCGGCGGAACGCCACGCGGTTGCTCAGCTGCTCCGCGACGCCCTGGGCGACCAGCTGCGCGTCGGCCTCGGGGTTCTTCACCTCGAGGATGTTCAGCTGGACCTGCTTCTTGGTCAGCTTCTCCAGCGCGCCGCGGATCCGGTCGGCCTCCGCGCCGCGGCGGCCGATGACGATGCCCGGCCGGGCGGTGTGGATGTCGACGCGGACGCGGTCACGGGTGCGCTCGATCTCGACCTTGGAGATGCCGGCGCGCTCCATGCCGGTGGAGAGCAGCTTGCGGATCTTGACGTCCTCGGCCACGTACTCCGCGTACTGCTTGTCGGCGTACCAGCGCGACTTCCAGTCAGTGGTGATACCCAGGCGGAAGCCGTGCGGGTTGATCTTCTGGCCCACTACCGGCCACCTGCCTTCTTGTTGCTCTTCTTCTCCGCAGGCCGCGACTCGACCACCACGGTGATGTGGCTGGTGCGCTTGCGGATCCGGTACGCACGGCCCTGGGCACGCGGACGGATGCGCTTGAGGGTCGGGCCCTCGTCGGCGGTCGCGGACTTGATCCAGAGCGTCTCCGGGTCCAGCTGGAGGTTGTTCTCGGCGTTGGCCGCCGCGCTGGCGATGACCTTCGCGAGCGGCGTGCTGGCCGCCTGCGGCGCGAACCGGAGCACGGCCAAGGCCTCGCTGACGCTACGACCCTTGACGAGCTCGATCACCCGGCGCACCTTCATCGGCGCGTCCCGGACGAAACGAGCCCGCGCGACGGCCGTGGGCAGCTCTTCTGCCGTGGCCGTGGCGTTTGACTGGGCGTTCATCTGCTTCCCTTAACTTTCTCTGGCCCGCTCAGCGGCGGCGCGACTTGCGGTCGTCCTTGATGTGGCCCTTGAAGGTCCGCGTCGGGGCGAACTCGCCCAGCTTGTGACCCACCATCGCCTCGGTGACGAACACCGGGACGTGCTTGCGGCCGTCGTGCACCGCGATCGTGTGTCCCAGGAAGTCCGGGATGATCGTGGAGCGCCGCGACCAAGTCTTGATCACGGTCTTCTTGCCCGATTCGTTCAGCGCGTCCACCTTCTTGAGCAGGTGGTCGTCCACGAACGGGCCCTTCTTAAGGCTGCGTGGCATGTGCTTCTACCTCCCTGCTCAGCGCTTCTTGCCGGTGCGCCGGCGGCGGACGATCAGTTTGTCGGACGGCTTGCTCTTGCGGGTGCGGCCTTCGGGCTTGCCGTTCGGGTTCACCGGGTGACGGCCACCGGAGGTCTTGCCCTCGCCACCGCCGTGCGGGTGGTCGACCGGGTTCATCACGACACCGCGGACGGTCGGGCGCTTGCCGCGCCAGCGGTTGCGGCCCGCCTTGCCCCAGTTGATGTTCGAGTGCTCCGAGTTGCCGACCTCGCCGACGGTCGCGCGGTTGCGCACGTCCACGTTGCGGATCTCGCCCGAGGGGAGACGCAGCTGGGCGTAAGGACCGTCCTTGGCGACGAGCTGCACGCGGGCGCCGGCGGACCGGGCCATCTTCGCGCCGCCGCCGGGGCGGAGCTCGATCGCGTGGATCACGGTGCCGACCGGGATGTTGCGCAGCGGCAGGTTGTTGCCCGGCTTGATGTCGGCCCGGGGGCCGTTCTCGACCGTGTCGCCCTGCTTCAGCTTGTCCGGCGCGATGATGTAGCGCTTCTCGCCGTCGGCGTAGTGCAGCAGCGCGATGCGCGCGGTGCGGTTGGGGTCGTACTCGATGTGCGCGACCTTGGCCGGCACGCCGTCCTTGTCGTGGCGACGGAAGTCGATCACGCGGTAGGCGCGCTTGTGGCCACCGCCCTTGTGCCGGGTGGTGATCTTGCCCGAAGCGTTGCGGCCGCCGGTCTTGCTCAGCGGACGCAGCAGCGACTTCTCCGGCGTGGACCGGGTGATCTCGGCGAAGTCCGAGACGCTCGAACCGCGACGACCCGGGGTCGTCGGCTTGTACTTGCGGATGCCCATACTCAGCTCAGTCCTTTACGCGGTGGGTCCGCCGAAGATCTCGATCGCCTTGCTTTCCGGCGAAAGAGTCACGATGGCGCGCTTGGTGTCCTTGCGCTTGCCGAAGCCGGTACGAGTCCGCTTCCGCTTGCCCTGGCGGTTGGCCGTGTTGACGCTGACGACCTTCACGCCGAACACCTTCTCGACCGCGATCTTGATCTGGGTCTTGTTGGCGTCCGGACGGACGATGAACGTGTACTTGTGGTCCTCGAGCAGCCCGTAGGACTTCTCGGAGATCACCGGCGCGAGCAGGATGTCGCGGGGGTCCGGGATGGCGACCGAGCTCACTTCTCGTCACTCCCTTCCGAAACCTCGCTCGAACGCGCGAGGGCCTTGACGACCTTCCCGCGGACGGGACCTGCCACGAACGCGTCGTAGGCGGCCTTGGTGAACACGACGTCGTCGTTGACCAGGACGTCGTAGGTGTTGAGCTGGTCAGCCCAGATCAGGTGCACGTACGGCAGGTTCCGCGCGGACACCCAGGCGAGCTCCTCGTCGCGGTGCAGGACCACGAGAACGCGCTTGGCCTGGGTCGCGGCGGCGATCGCCGTCTTGGCGGCCTTGGTCGACGGCTTCTCGCCGGTGACCAGTTCCGTCACGACGTGCAGCTGGCCGGCGCGAGCCCGGTCGGAGAGGGCGCCACGCAGGGCGGCGGCCTTCATCTTCTTCGGGGTGCGCTGGGTGTAGTCGCGCGGCGTGGGGCCGTGCACGACGCCACCGCCGGCGAACTGCGGCGCGCGGGTCGAACCCTGGCGGGCGCGACCGGTGCCCTTCTGCCGGTACGGCTTCTTGCCGCCACCGGAGACCTCACCGCGGGTCTTCGTGTCGTGCGTGCCCTGGCGCGCGGCGGCCAGCTGGCCCACCACGACCTGGTGCATCAGCGCGACGTTGGCCTGCACGTCGAAGATCTCCCCGGGGAGCTCGACGGTGCCGTCGGCTTTACCGGCCGGGGTCTTCAGCTCGACGCTCGTCATCGTCAGTTACCACCCTTCGCGGCGCTGCGCACGAACAGCAGGCCGCCCTTGGGACCGGGCACCGCGCCCTTGATCAGCAGCAGGCCGTCCTCGGCACGCACCGCGTGCACGGTCAGGCCCTGCGTGGTGACCCGGTCGCTACCCATCCGGCCCGCCATCCGCAGGCCCTTGAACACGCGGCCCGGCGTGGCGCAGCCGCCGATGGAACCCGGCTTGCGGTGCACGGCCTGCGCACCGTGGCTCGCGCCCTGGCCCTTGAAGCCGTGGCGCTTCATGACACCGGCGTAGCCCTTGCCCTTGCTGGTACCGGTCACGTCGACCGTGGTGCCGGCCTCGAACACCTCGGCGGTGATCTCCTGGCCGACCTCGTAGGTCTCGGCGTCGGTGGTGCGCAGCTCGGCGAGGTGCCGGCGCGGCGTCACGCCCGCCTTGTCGAAGTGGCCGGTGCGCGGCTTGTTCACCTTGCGCGGGTCGACCGCGCCGAACGCCAGCTGCACGGCCGCGTAGCCGTCTTTGTCGGTGGTCCGGACCTGGGTCACCACGTTCGGACCGGCCTTGACGACAGTGACCGGGACGACCCGGTTCTGTTCGTCGAAGACCTGGGTCATGCCGAGCTTGGTGCCCAGGATGCCCTTCATTTGCCTGTCAGACATGAGTTCTTATCTCCGCCGCTCGCCCAACGCTTACTGGATGTTGACGTCGACGCTCGCCGGGAGGTCGATGCGCATGAGCGCGTCCACCGTCTTCGGCGTCGGGTCGAGGATGTCGATCAGACGCTTGTGCGTGCGCATCTCGAAGTGCTCGCGCGAGTCCTTGTACTTGTGCGGCGAGCGGATGACGCAGTAAACGTTCTTCTCGGTAGGCAGCGGCACCGGCCCGACAACACGGGCGCCGGTGCGCGTGACCGTTTCCACGATCTTGCGCGCCGAGGTGTCGATCGCCTCGTGGTCGTAGGCCTTGAGCCGGATGCGGATCTTCTGTCCCGCCATGGTGGCTGCGTTCCTTGTCGTCTCGTGCCGCTTTGTCTCGTCAACCTGGGCCGGAACCCGGGTTTCAGCAGTTCAACGGCCCTGTCCCCGGTCCACGCGGTCGGGCGTGTCGCGCCCGCCGCACAGACGGATCCCTAAGGATCGTCGTCTTGCCTGGTCTTCCTCTACGTGAGGAGGCCGCGGGCCGCCCCGGAGGTCGTCCCTACTGGCCTTTGCCCGCTAGCCTCACCCGAAGGAAGAGCTCCACGGACCGTGGCCACTCGCGCCAGGGCGGCCGGAACCCAGTCGATTGAAAACCGAGAAGGATTCGGCCGCCCCAGGACGAGCAACCTGAATAGTGTCGCACACGTGAGTTGACGCCCTGAACTCGGGGGTGTATTGACCCGAATTCAGGGCGCCGACGTCACTTGATGATCTTGGTAACCTGGCCCGCGCCGACGGTCCGGCCACCCTCGCGGATGGCGAAGCGCAGACCCTCGTCCATGGCGACCGGCTGGATCAGCACGACGCTGATGTCCGTGTTGTCGCCCGGCATGACCATCTCGGTGCCCTCGGGGAGGGTCACGACGCCGGTCACGTCCGTGGTGCGGAAGTAGAACTGCGGGCGGTAGTTGTTGAAGAACGGGGTGTGCCGGCCGCCCTCGTCCTTGGACAGGATGTAGACCCGGCCCTCGAACTCGGTGTGCGGGGTGGTGGTGCCCGGCTTCACGACGACCTGGCCGCGCTCGACGTCCTCGCGCTTGATGCCGCGGAGCAGGAGGCCGACGTTGTCGCCCGCCTGGCCCGAGTCGAGCAGCTTGCGGAACATCTCGACACCGGTGACGGTGGTCTTGGTCGACTTCTCGCGGATGCCGACGATCTCGACCTCTTCGTTCACGTTGACCTGGCCGCGCTCCACGCGACCGGTCACGACGGTGCCGCGACCGGTGATGGTGAAGACGTCCTCGATCGGCATCAGGAACGGCTTCTCGAGGTCACGCACCGGGTCCGGAACGTTGTCGTCGACGGCGTGCATCAGCTCGAGCACGGCGTCGGCCCACTTCTGGTCGCCCTCGAGGGCCTTGAGGCCGGACACGCGCACGACCGGCGCGTCGTCGCCCGGGAACTCCTGCGAGGACAGCAGCTCGCGGACCTCCAGCTCGACGAGCTCGAGGATCTCCTCGTCGTCGACCATGTCGGCCTTGTTCAGCGCCACCACGATGTAGGGCACGCCGACCTGGCGGGCCAGCAGCACGTGCTCGCGGGTCTGCGGCATCGGGCCGTCGGTCGCCGCGACCACCAGGATCGCGCCGTCCATCTGGGCGGCGCCGGTGATCATGTTCTTGATGTAGTCAGCGTGACCCGGGGCGTCCACGTGCGCGTAGTGACGCTTCTCGGTCTGGTACTCGACGTGCGAGATGTTGATCGTGATGCCGCGCTGCTTCTCTTCCGGCGCGTTGTCGATCTGGTCGAACGCACGGGCCTCGTTCAGCTCCGGGTACGCGTCGTGCAGAACCTTGGTGATCGCCGCGGTCAGCGTGGTCTTGCCGTGGTCGACGTGACCGATGGTGCCGATGTTGACGTGCGGCTTGCTCCGCTCGAACTTCGCCTTCGCCACTGGAATGTCCTCCTGGACTGGATTTGCTTTGTGCTCGCGGGGCAGCGTGGCTGCCGCCCCGCGAATGTTCCTTCGTCGTTGCTGCGGACGTTCAGGAGAGTCCCTTAATGCCCGCGAGCGGAGGGGATTACTCCCCCGTCGCCTTCGCGATGATTTCCTTCGCGACGTTCGCGGGAACCTCGGCGTAGGAGTCGAACACCATGGAGTAGTTCGCCCGGCCCTGGGTACGGGACCGCAGGTCGCCGACGTAGCCGAACATCTCCGACAGCGGGACCAGTGCCTTGACGACACGGGTACCGGCGCGCTCCTCCATGGCCTGGATCTGGCCACGGCGGGAGTTGAGGTCGCCGATCACGTCACCCATGTAGTCCTCGGGAGTCGTGACCTCGACGGCCATCATCGGCTCGAGGATGACCGGGCCGGCCTTCTTCGCGGCTTCCTTCATCGCCATGGAACCGGCGATCTTGAACGCCATTTCGGAAGAGTCGACCTCGTGGTACGCGCCATCCAACAAGGTGAACTTCAACCCGACGAGCGGGTAGCCGGCCAGCACGCCGTACTGCATCGCGTCCTGGGCGCCCGCGTCGACCGACGGGATGTACTCCCGCGGCACGCGGCCACCGGTCACCTTGTTGTCGAACTCGTAGAGAGCACCGTCGGTGCGCTCGAGCGGCTCCAGCTTCACGATGACCTTCGCGAACTGGCCGGAACCACCGGTCTGCTTCTTGTGGACGTAGTCGAGCTTGTCCACGGTCTTCTTGATGGTCTCGCGGTAGGCGACCTGCGGCTTGCCGATGTTCGCCTCGACCTTGTAGTCGGACTTCATCCGGTTGACGAGCACCTCGAGGTGGAGCTCGCCCATGCCGGCGATGATCGTCTGACCGGTCTCCTCGTCCAGGTTGACCTGGAACGTGGGGTCCTCCTCGGCGAGCTTCTGGATCGCCAGGGAGAGCTTTTCCTGGTCGGCCTTCGTCTTCGGCTCGATGGCCACCTTGATGACCGGGTCCGGGAAGGTCATCGACTCGAGGACGACCGGGTTCTGCGGGTCCGCGAGGGTGTCGCCGGTCGTGGTGTCCTTCAGGCCGATGACCGCGTAGATGTGGCCGGCCAGGGCCTCGTCGACCGGGTTCTCCTTGTTGGAGTGCATCTGGAAGATCTTCCCGATGCGCTCCTTGCGCTCCTTGGTCGCGTTGACGACCTGCGCTCCGGCGGCGACCTTGCCCGAGTAGACCCGGATGTAGGTCAGCTTGCCGAAGAACGGGTGCGCGGCGATCTTGAACGCGAGCGCGGAGAACGGCTCCTCGGTCGTCGCGTGCCGGGTGACCGGGGTCTCGCCGTCCGGCAGCAGGCCCTCGACCGGCGGCACGTCCAGCGGGGACGGCAGGTAGTCGATGACCGCGTCCAGCATCGGCTGCACGCCCTTGTTCTTGAACGCGGAGCCGGCCAGGACCGGGAACGCCTCGCGGGTGACGACGAGGTGGCGGATGCCGTTCTTGATCTCGTCCTCGGACAGCTCTTCGCCCTCGAGGAACTTCTCCATCAGCGCGTCGTCGGTCTCCGAGACGGCCTCGATCAGCTTCTCGCGGTACTCGGCCGCGCGGTCGGCCAGCTCGGCCGGGATGTCCTCGACGGCGTAGTCCTCGCCCTTCTTGACCTCGCCGCGCCAGACCAGGGCCTTCATCCGGACCAGGTCGATGACGCCCTCGAAGTCGTTCTCCGCGCCGATCGGCAGCTGGATGGCCAGCGGCCGGACGCCGAGACGGTCCTCGATGGTCTTCAGGGTGTAGTAGAAGTCCGCGCCCAGCTTGTCCATCTTGTTGACGAAGCAGATGCGCGGGACGTCGTACTTGTCCGCCTGCCTCCAGACCTGCTCGGACTGCGGCTCGACGCCTTCCTTGCCGTCGAAGACGGCGACCGCGCCGTCGAGCACCCGCAGGTTGCGCTCCACCTCGACGGTGAAGTCGACGTGCCCGGGGGTGTCGATCAGGTTGATCTGGTAGTCGTTCCAGAAGGTGGTGGTCGCAGCCGAGGTGATGGTGATGCCCCGCTTCTGCTCCTCCTCCATCCAGTCCATCGTGGCGGCGCCGTCGTGGACTTCGCCGAGCTTGTAGTTGATCCCGGTGTAGAACAGGATCCGCTCGGTGGTGGTGGTCTTACCGGCGTCGATGTGCGCCATGATGCCGATGTTGCGGACCTTGTTGAGGTCGGTCAGCACTTCACGTGCCACGAGAATGTTCCCCTGTCTCGAACGTGGGGCCCGGCATGGCTTCTATCGGCAGCCGGGCGGTCATCACCAGCGGTAGTGCGCGAAGGCCTTGTTGGACTCGGCCATCTTGTGCGTGTCTTCGCGGCGCTTGACGCTGGCGCCAAGGCCGTTGCTCGCGTCCAGAAGCTCGTTCTGCAGACGCTCGATCATCGTCTTCTCGCGGCGCTGCTGCGAGAAGGAGACCAGCCAGCGCAGGGCCAGCGTGGTGGAGCGGCCGGGCTTGACCTCGATCGGCACCTGGTAGGTGGCGCCGCCGACGCGTCGGCTCTTCACCTCGATGGTGGGCTTCACGTTGTCGAGCGCGCGCTTCAGCGTGACGACCGGGTCGGTGCCGGTCTTCTCGCGAGCGCCTTCGAGAGCGCCGTAGACAATGCGCTCGGCCAGGGACCGCTTGCCGTCCTTCAGCACCTTGTTCACCAGCTGGGTGACCAGCGGGGAGGCGTAGACGGGGTCGGAGATCAGCGGCCGCTTCGGCGCCGGACCCTTGCGAGGCATTAGCTCTTCTCCTTCTTCGCGCCGTAACGGCTGCGCGCCTGCTTCCGGTTCTTCACACCCTGGGTGTCGAGCGAACCGCGGATGATCTTGTACCGAACACCCGGCAGGTCCTTCACACGACCGCCGCGCACGAGCACCATCGAGTGCTCCTGGAGGTTGTGACCCTCACCGGGGATGTATGCGGTGACCTCGATGCCGCTGGTCAGCTTCACACGAGCAACCTTGCGCAGGGCCGAGTTCGGCTTCTTCGGGGTCGTGGTGTACACGCGGGTGCACACGCCACGACGCTGCGGGCTCCCCTTGAGGGCCGCGGTCTTCTGCTTGGCAGCCTTGTCCTGGCGGCCCTTGCGGACCAGCTGCTGGATCGTGGGCAATGGACCAGCTTCCTGTCGTGATCTTGCTTCTTCGTGTCTTCACCGGTCCCCGCGGTCGGGCGTGTCGGCCCGCGTCACGGTCTCGCGACCGGTAACTTCCCGGAGGGATTTTCCGTCGGAACCCCACGTGGCGAGGCCGGTGAACCGGGTGCAAAAGCACCCCGCTCATGCCCAACGGCACGCGGAGCGGCCCGACGCCTGCCGGGCACGGTCTCCAAAGATACCCGTCCACTCGCGGAGCGGTCCGGGCGGGGGGTCGCTACGGTCGCCGACCGGTCATCGTAACCCCAGATCGGGGCCTTGGGACGGCGCCGCGCGGGACTTCCCGGGATGCAGAACGCCACGCGCCGGGACGCTATTCCCGGAGGAGTTGCCGCGGTCAGAGCGCCCTCCGGTTCGGATGCCGGGACGGGACGACCACGGGATGGACCCGCGGCGGGCGCCGTCCGCCGGAATAGTCCGGCCGGGCGCGCGGGGGGCGTCAAAAACGCGAGAGAAATTCGTCGGCGGCAAGAAGAAGAGCCGCTGGGAGCTCCACAATGGAGCGGGTCCCGGGGTGACGATCGCCTCACCGGGACGGGACCGCGGAACCGGCCCGGCGGCGTGCACCCGCCGGGCCGGGCCGGGGTCAGTCCTCGTCGGGCTTCGCGTGGTCGGGCTTGCCCGGGTTGGGGTCGCGCGACAGATCGATCAGCGGGTGCACTCCGGCCCCCTCCGGCGCGGCATGGCTGCCGCCGGTCTTCTTGTCCCCCGGCTGGTCGACGTTCTGGCTGCCGTCCATGTCGCCTCCTCGTTCGGTTCCCCTGCCGTTCTGCACGGTACCTGCCGGGGAAATCGGTGGACGGCCTCCCCAAGATGAGAGACGTGGACTGGAAGATCGGCGAAATCGCGCCCGGACAACCCGAGGCCGCGGCGATTCTGCGCGAGTACCTGGACGAGGTCGCGTCGCGGTATTACGGCCGCCCGGCCACGCGCGCCGAGGTGGACGAAGCGCTGGCCGACGAGCCCAGCGACGACCTCGTCCCGCCGACCGGGGCTTTCCTGATGGCCTACCGGGACGGGAAGCCCGCCGGCTGTGTCGGGGTTCGGATGGTCGAGCCGGGGCTGAGCGCGTTGACGAAGGTCTACATCCGCCCGGAGCATCGCGGGCACGGCGGCGGGAAGCTGATCGTCACGGCGGCCGAGGAAGCGGCGAAGCGGCTGGGCTCGTCCCGGATGCGGCTGGACACCCGGGACGATCTGGTCGAAGCACGCGCGCTGTATGCGTCGATGGGCTACACGGAGGTCGAGGCGTTCAACGACGACCAGTACGCCGAACACTGGTTCTCCAAGAACCTCAGCTGAGCCGTCCCGCGCAGCTCGCGACCTCGCCGTCGGCGGCTTTCGCGGACCGGGCCAGCACGCCGTTCACCGAAATCCGGCATTCGACCGGGCCGCTCGACTGGCCCATCAGCTGCACGGTCGGCGCGACGGCCGTCTTCGGCCAGGTCAGGGTCTTGCTCCAGGGCAGGGGCACGGACAGTTCCTGGTGCACCAGGCCGAGGCCGTTGTCGTCGTAAACCACGGTGGCGGTGCCGGAACCCGCGAGTTCGTAGGTGATCTGCCAGCTGGACGGAGCGGGCGCGACCGACGCGGTGGACGTCGTCGGGGCCAGGGTGCGGGTGATCGTGCGGTCCGGGGCGCGCGGCGGCACGCCGGCGGTCGGCGCGGAGACGGCGGCCGGGGCGGGCGCGGGGTCGTCGCCGGCGCCGAGGATCACGACGGTCGCGGCGACGGCGGCCACCGCGATGCCGGCGATCGCGAGCCGGCCGATCAGCTGTCTGTCCATGTTCCTTCTTTCGGGACCTCGCCCGGGCCGCCGGCGGTTCCCGGGGACGAGGGGAACCGCCGGCGGAGCCGGGTCAGCCGGGCAGGATCCGGCCGGGGACGCCGTTCAGCGACTGGATCAGGCCCAGCACGGGCACGCCCAGCGGCGCGAACGTCCAGATGTTGTTCAAGTTCGACGTGTCCGGCTCGTCGACGACCGTGACGCCGGGCTGGTCCTGCGTGGCGGCCAGCGCGGGAGCCGCGGCGCCGAGCACCGAGGCCCCGGCGAGCGCGGTGGCGGCGACGGCGCGGACGACTGTCTTCTTCATGGCTTTCTCCTTCAGTGCTCGGGAAACGGCTCAGGAAACGGCGGTCACGAGGTTGAACACCGGCGCGAGGAGCTGGGCCGGGGCCTGGGTGGTCGGGCCGAGGAGGCTGCCCGCGTCGAGACCGGGGACGACCCAGACCGACGGGTTGCCGCCGGTCGGCGCGCCGGGGAGTCCGGGCAGGCCCGGCAGCGAGGGCAGGCCGCCGGTCGGCAGCGACGGAAGGCCACCCGTCGGAAGGGAGGGGAGCCCGCCGGTCGGCAGCGAGGGCAGTCCCGCGGCGGGCGTGCCGGGGGCGGCGGGGGTAGCGGCGTCAGCCACTCCCCCGGCGAATCCGGCGAACGCCCCGGCCGCGGCGAGCGGCAGCAGGATCCGGACGGCAGTGCGTTTCATCAGGGGTTTCCTAATCGGTAGTAGGGATAGTTCTTCCGGCTCGTGACCGGGTCGGTTGGTGCTGGTCCGCCGGCGGGCGACGCCTGTGGGTTCCCGTCGTTCGACGACTTGTGAAAGAACGGCGCGTCCGCCGGTGGACTGGTGATCGTGGTGGTGGGATGTCGTGGCCCGAGTCCGCCGCAGGAGGTGACCTCTCGATGTGTTCCCGAGCTTCGAGCTCTTCGACAGAACGAGGACCCTGCGGTGTGCTGGAGTCACGAACGGCTACTGAGATGACGGACCGCCGAGTCCCGCGATTAGGGCGCTGCGTGACCCCGCCTGGACCCGTGAGCAGCAGCAACAGGAAAGGAAACGTGACGGTTTGACACTGTTCTGCGGCATCGACTGGGCCGAATCCCACCACGACGTCGCCATCATCGACGACACCGCAACCGTGATCGCCAAAGCCCGCATCGGCGACGACGCCACCGGGTTCGCCCGGCTGCTCGACCTGCTCGCCGAGGCCGGAGACACCGCCGACGCGCAGATCCCGGTCGGCATCGAAACCGACCACGGGCTGCTCGTCGCCGCGCTGCGCTCCACCGGCCGCACCATTTACGCGATCAACCCCCTCTCGGCATCGCGCTACCGGGCCCGGCACCAGGTGTCGGGCGCGAAGTCCGACGCCGCGGACGCCGCGCTGCTGGCCAACATCGTGCGCACCGACGCGGCCGCGCACCGACCGCTGCCGGCCGACACCGAACTGGCCCAAGCGGTGCGGGTGCTGGCACGAGCGCAACAGGACGCGGTCTGGGCCCGCCAGCAGCTGGGCAACCAGCTCCGGTCGCTGCTCAAGGAGTTCTACCCCGCGGCGCTGGAAGCGTTCGCCGGACAGCCCGAGGGCGGCCTGGCCCGCCGCGACGCCCGCACCGTCCTCGCCGCCGCCCCGACACCCGCGCTCGCAGCGACACTGACCCGCGCCCGGCTGCGGACACTGCTGACCAAGGCCGGACGCCGCCGCAACGTCGATGCCGACGTCGACCGCCTCCACGGCGTGTTCCGGTCCGAGCGGCTGCGGCAACCGCCGATCGTGGAGAACGCGATGGGCATCCAGTTTTCGGCTCTGCTGAGCCAATTCGAGGCCGCCTGCGCCGCCTCCGACAGTCTGGCGGAGGCGGCACGGACACATTTTGAACAGCACCCGGACGCCACGATCATCACCAGCTTCCCCGGCCTCGGACTGCTGGCCGGCGCCCGGGTGCTCGCCGAAATCGGAGACGACCGCACCCGCTTCACCGATCCCCGCGGACTGAAGGCCTACGCCGGATCCGCACCGATCACCCGCGCCAGCGGCCGAAAAACCGTGGTCTCGCACCGCCACATCAAAAACCGCCGCCTCGCCGCAGTCGGACCCGTCTGGGCGCTCGCCTCGCTGCGAGCCAGCCCCGGCGCACGACGCCACTTCGACACCCGCCGCGCCGCCGGAGACTGGAACCACCAAGCCCAACGCCACCTGTTCAACAAATTCCTCGGACAACTCCACCACTGCCTGCAGACGGACCGCCTCTACGACGAACACCAAGCCTTCCCACCTCCTCCAGCCCACACGGCTTGACTTCTAACAACCTGAGATGTCTTTCTTCGGGGTTTTTCGGGGAACTGCGGGTCAGCGGAGCGCGCCGCTGATCGGGACGATGGTTCCGTCGGGAATCCATTGCCCGGCGTAGTCGCGCGCGGCCTGCATGCCGGGCGCGTGCGGTTCGTTGGGGTACATCGGCATCGCGTTGACCTGGGCGGCCGCGAAGAGCTGCACCTCGCCGTTCACCGCTGTCCACTGTGGACCGAGCCAGGTCCGGAAACCGCCCAGCGACGGGCTTTCGCCGCCGAAGCTGTTGCCGACCGCCACCGCGTAGCTGACCGCGAGCTGGTCGCGCGGGTCGAAGCGCAGCGGCATGGCGGCGCTGGCCACGGTGTTCACGATGGGTCCGTTGAGCAGCCACGGCGCGAGGTACAGGCCGAACTGGTGGGTCGGTTTGAGCCGTTGCGATTCGGCGGCGCGGCTCATCGCGAGGTACCCGTCGCTCCAGCCGGAGACGACGACCAGCGCGGTGTCCGCCGCCGCGTCCGGGCGCACCGGCAGGCCGACGCGGCCGGCGGTTTCGCGCACGAGCTGCGCGGCCTGCCCGCCCCGCGGGGACCGGTCCTCGACCAAGGTGATCGCCGACGGCTTCCGCGAGGCGAGGAATTCGACCAGCTTCACCAGCGAACCGCGGTCCTCGGGCGACAAGGCGTCCGCCGGGCAACTGGTGAGCACGTCGCGTTTCCCCGCCACCAGACCGCCGAGCGCGGCTTCCGCGCATTCCGGCGCGTCGGCGTCGGACCCCGCTGGACCTGCCTCGGTACCCGCGTCGACGTCGACTGTGGTGGTCGCGTCGCCCTTGTGCACGACGAGAGTGCTGCGTCCGGGCGGAAGGTCGACCTCGACCCAGCTGCCTTCCGCACCGGCGCGTGCCGACGCGGTGGTCACGATCCCGCCCTCGACGCCGGCGGACAGGTCCGTGCCCGCGCTCGACGGGAAGTGCACGAGGTTGCGTCCGGGCCGCTGCGGGCTGACCAGCACCGGCACGGTCGCGCCGCCGACGGTCGCGTCCGCCAGCAGCGGCACGCCGGGCACAGGCAGCGGTGCGGGCTGCGGCACGGCGGCCAGCGCACTCCACGCGACGAAGCCGAGTGCGACGCCCGCGACGCCGTATCGGTAGCCGCGGATGGAAGCGTTGCGGGACAACAAGATTGCCGACACCACGGTGACCGCCGCGGGCAGCAGCACCACCACGATCAGCGAGATGCCGAAGAGCGTTTCGTACAGCCGTCGGTCGAAGGCGACTCCAGAGACGCCGAGTTGTACAACGCCCGCGAGAGTCAACAGTCCGGCGAGGCTGACCGACAGCGGACCGACGCGCAACGGCGTCGAGCGCCACTCCTCCACCGGCACCCATGCCGACAGCAGTGTCACGCCGAACCACAATGCGGCCGCGGCGACGTACACGGTGTCGATGGCGAAGGAGATACCCGTGCCATCGACAGAGGTCTCGAGCACCACGAGCACGACGAGAGCAAGCGAAGCCCAACGGCCTGCCGAGGGCCACCGCAGCAGCACCGGAACCGCCAGCGCGAGCACGATGTGCACGATCAGCGCGACGAGGTTGACGTCGACCGTGGCCGCCGAAACCGCGGCCAGCACCGCAGAGCCGACGCCCAGCGCGCCGGTGGTGATCCACAGCTTGCGCGGCAGCGGGCCGACGAGCGGACGCAGAATCCCGGTGCCGGCGAGGAATGCCGTCGCCAGCAGCAGTATCAGCCGCAGCACCAGCGCGGCACTGTCCACACCGGACGATCCGGTGGCGACCGGAGTGACGTGGTGATCCATGGAGACCTTCCGGGGAGAAGATCCCGGTGCGCGGACGGGGCGCCCGCGCACCGGGGAGGAGTTACTTCACGTTCTGGTCGGCGACCACGAACAGCTCGGAGTGCGGCTTGGCGTTGCCGAAGTCCCCGTGCGGCCACGACTTCCGGTTGAAGTTGATGCCCACCTGGCCGGTGAACTCGTCGCGGAAGTTCTGATCGACCGCGAGCTTCCCGTCGGGCGACAGGTTCAGCAGGTTGACCTTGTGGTCACCGTCCAAACCGGACCGGGCGACGAAGTAGTTCGACACCGCGATGTGCTGCGGCTGCGTGGTTTCGTGGTAGAAACCGTCCGGGCCGAGCGCGAAGTTGTCGTACGCGCCCCAGTGCGGGCCCGCCCCGGGCACACCCGGGTTGATCGGCGCGGAGCCGACGACGGTCGGCAGGTCTCCCCCGCCGCCCTGCTGCGCCTTCTCCTTGGTGTCGACGCGGCCCTTGATGTCCTCGACCTTGTCGCCCGCCGCGACCAGCTTCTGGATGTCGAGCACGTACACGCCGCCGGTGGTGCCGGGGTCGTCCGGGCCGAGCGCGCCCTTCTGCCTGCCCTGCACCGCGTGGTACAGGAACCGGTCGTCCGGGCTGGTCTGCAGCCAGCCGCCGTTGGAGCTGGCTCCGTTGGAGTCGTTCTGCGAGTAGATCGGCTTGCCCGCGGCGCCGTCGTCGAACACCTCGATCCAGTGCGGATCCTTCGCCGTGATGTCCGGCGTGTAGAAGATCGCGCCGCCCTGCATCGTCTCGGCGAACGCGCCCTTGTGGCCGGGCAGGTTCGTCACCGTGGTCTCCATGACCGCGCGGCTTTCCGAATGCAGCGGGTCCGCCGGGTTCGCCCGCGGCCCGTCCTGCAGGTAGGACACCGCCTTCAGCTTCGGGTGGTTGCGGTCGGAGATGTCCCAGGTGCGGATCGTCGGACGCCGCAGATACGGCGACGGCTGCTTCACCGGGTCGAGAATGATGTTGCGCGGTTCGGCGTAGTCACTGGTGACGAGAGTGTTGAGGTCCTCGCGCGCCTGGACGCCGTGCGGGTTCGCGCAGGACGGTTTGCCCAGCTGCGGCAGGTTGTCGCACAGCTTCGCGTTGTCGCCCTGCGGGGTCGCCGCCGGATTCTGCGACAGCACCTGCGCGTTCTGGTCGAAGTGCACGACCTCGCCCGGGCTGCCCGCGAAACCGTTGCCGATCTGCGTAGAGCCGTCCTGGTACGCGTACGGACCGGGCACGACCGGACCGCCCATGTACGTGCCGTACGCGGTGCCGTCCTTCAGCACCCAGTACGCGTCGGGCACAGAGCCGCCGAGCGTCTGCGTCGGCAGGCTGATGCCCTTCAGTTTCAACTGCGGCAACGCACTGACGTCGAACGCGTACGTCGCCGCGGCGAACAACGCACCGGCGTAAATCGTGTCGCCCTTGTGCCACACGTATTGCATGTGGTGCGGCTCGTTTTCGACGAGCGGCCCGACCGTCGCGGTGTTCACCACCTTGCCGTACGTCGGCGAGCCCTGCGTCGCGTCGATCACCGCGAGGAAATCGGGACCGGGCAAGGCATTCTTGATTTTGCCGAGCCCGCCGCCGAGCGAACCCGGCAGGTTTTTGACGTCCTTCACCGCGGTGTCGGCGATGTTCTCGTCGCCCGCCCAGACCAGCAGCCACTTCTTCGGCGTGCCGTCCGCGGAACGCGCCTGCGCGGCGAGGTCCTTGCTCACCAGGTGGTTCTGCACCCAGTACTGCTTGCCGTCGGACGCGGTCTTGGCGTCGGTGACCACCTGGACGTCGGCGTAAGCGCTGGTGCTGGACCCGGTGTAGGTCACCGCACCGATCGCGAGCGCGACCGCACCGGCGACGGTCAGCGCTTTCCGCCATCGGGGCGGGGCGCCCGAGGAGGAGCTGAATCGCATTGTGTCTCCCTGTTTGTGTTTCCGTGAAGCGCCCGCGAAGGCACTTCTTTCCCCGTTCCGAGGGCAGCACGGAACCCACCCCGAACAGAGAAAGCGTTCATCCCCTCGGATCAGCGAAACCCGTTGCGGGGCAAGAGAAATCAACCAGCCGGAGACGGCCGGGAGAAAGGTCAGGAATCCCTACACAGCGCACTGGCCTGCTGGCGCAGATCCACGTGCAGACGCCACACCAGGGCAACCGGAAAGGACATGCGCGAAATACTCTGGCGAACCGCACGCACTGTCAATGCGGTGATCAATCATGGGAACGTCGACCGAAGGGGTGAATATCCCACGAACTGGGCCGAGTTGCCTGCCCACCGACCCCGCGCGCGACCCGAGCGGCGGCGCTGACCTGCGATGCTCCGTTCGGCCCACCGTATGTTCGGCATTTCGGCCGCCGGAGAGGGGCCG
The DNA here is from genome assembly GCF_002796545.1 of Amycolatopsis sp. AA4. GTDB lineage: Bacteria > Actinomycetota > Actinomycetes > Mycobacteriales > Pseudonocardiaceae > Amycolatopsis. The sequence goes on along the minus strand of NZ_CP024894.1, from coordinate 376,615 downwards.
TTCGCCCGTTATGTTCGTTACCTTTTCGTGATCGAATCCCGGGAACTTTCGCACTTACGCTCCGCTGAACCACCCAGGCCGGATTCCGCGACCCTCCGGCGCGAACGCGACAGAAGCGGCATAATCCGCACAGCACGCCAGGGAGCAGGGGAAGGGGTGAGCGTCAGTGTCGGCGGAGATGGAACGGCTCGTCGCGGAGTTCGACAAGTTCCAGACGAAGCTCAAGCAGGCCGAAGCGCAGTTCGCGAAGGTCGGCGACATGCAGGAGGAGCTGAACGCGCTCGAGGCCGAAGTGATGTCGGCGGACCGGTCGGTCACCGTCGTCGCGGGCCCGAGCGGGTCGATCAAAGATCTCCGGCTCACCGCGGACGCGCTCCGGCAGCAGCCGGACCAGCTGGCGTCCGCCATCCTGACGACCCTGCACCAGGCCGTCGCCGAATCCGCGCGCAAGCAGGCGGGCATCGTCGACGAGCACGTGGGAACGGCCTTCGGCCTGAATGTGTCCGAACAAGTCCTGGAAGCTCAGGCAGCCGGTTTGGGAACCACCGTCGAAGAACTGGAGTCCAACCTGCCGGAGGAGCAGCCGCGGCAGGCAGCGCCGGCCGCGGACGACGAGGATTTCGCGAACAACGGTCTTCTCCGTGACGACCGCCGGACGCCTCAGGCGCCTCCGCCTGCGCCGCCCTCGGCTTCGGCGGGCGACCAGTTCCTCAAGAACCTGTTCAGCGACGAGGAGGACCACCGATGAGCCCGACGAACGGCGGTCACCAGGTCGACACCGCGGCGATCACCAAGTACGCCACCGGCCTCGATCACTACACGGGAGAAGCGGCCAAGTTCGGCGACCTCGTAAACCAGGCCGACGTCACCGACCGGTCCTGGGGGTTGATCGGGCTGGCGGTCAAGCAGACCTATACGAGCAAGCTCGACGAGCTCAGACAGCTGCTGGAGCTGATGAAGACCGGGGTCGGCGCGTTCCAGGGCAAGCTCAATCAGGCCGCGAGCATCTACGACGGCCATGAAAAGGACGCCGTGCTGACCTTCGGCAAGTTCAAGGCCGACATCGACGGACCGCTCTGAGCAAGGGGGAAGCATGGGGCAGGACAGCGTCGCCGACGGCGTCAAGAACAACCTCAAAGGCTACGACGACAGCTTCTTGAAGAATGTCGGCGACACCGCCAAGAAGGCGCCGGTCGTCGGCAAGGGCGTCGAAACCATCGAGAACGCCTACAGGAAGTTCGGCTCCGCGAAGGACGTCGGCGACGTCGCCGCGGCGAGCGGGCAATTGTTGCAGGACGGCGCGGGCTTCGTGGCAGGCGCGACCTTGGACATGGCCAGCTTCGCGCTCGACCCGGTCGGCTGGCTGGTCAGCAACGGCCTCAACATGCTCCTCGAGCTGGTTCAGCCTCTCCAGGACGCGCTGCACATGGTGACCGGGGACGGCCCCGTGCTCAAGACGGCCTCCGGCAACTTCGTCACGATCGGCAAGGGCTTCGTCACCCTGGCCGAGGAGTTCGTCCAGGTCGGGGACGAAGCGCTCAAGGATTGGCAAGGCGAGGGAGGCGGGGCGGCCAAGAAGGCGCTGGCCGAGTTCGCACAGGGCATCGAGGGCATCGGCTCCGCCGCCGGCGCGGTCGCCGACACGCTGCAGATGTGGTCGATGGTCATGACCGTCATCGAAGAGGTCGTCAAGGCCATCATTTCGGAGCTGGTCAGCTGGCTCATCTACATCTGGCTGCCGGCACTGGCCGCTTCGATCGTGAGCTTCGGCTCGTCGGTCGCGGGGGCGATGGCGGCATCGGTCGCGAAGGCGGCGAGTGCACTCGGCAAGATCACCAAGCATCTCGGCAAGCTCGGCAAGCTGCTCGACAAGTTCATGGGCTTCCTGATGAAGTGGAGCGACGACCTGGTCAAGCAGGGTTCGAAGCTCACCAAGGCGGGCAAGGTCGGCATGACCCCCGGCGAGGAGAAGGCGATCACCGGCGCACTGGCCAAAGGCCTGAACGCACAGGGCGCCGCGTACGGGCAGGCGGCGAAGGACGTGTTCACGAGCGTGCCGCGCAAGTTCTTCGACGAAACCGTCAAAGAGACGACCGGGATCACCCCTGGCGACCTGTCGAAGGGCTCGGCGTACACCGGCAAGGCCGCTTACAAGGGAACGAACAAGACGATCGACTATCTCAAGCGAGAGCATCCCGGCAACGGCCAGAGCGCCGAAGAAACCCGCGAAGATCTCGACATGGGCCAGTAAGCGGATGACAGATCTGCTCGGCCCCTGGTTCATCGTCGGCGGTTACGCGCTCTCCTTCGGCCTGCTGTGGCTCGCGAACTGGCTCGAGGCGCGCCGTGCGGCCAGGGCCGCGATCTGTTACGCGCTCTCCGGGATCGCGTTTTCGCTGACGAGCCTCTACTGGCTGTCGGCAGGCACGGCCAGTTCGGTCCCGCTGTTCGGATGGATCGCCTTCCCGCTCGTCGTCACCGCGTTGCTCTCGTGGCGGGGCTGGCATCAACGAAACTGGATCAACCGTCTCGATTCAGCAGGCGAACCGACCTTTGGCTTCCTGCCGCACCACGGCCGCGCGGTGGCGCTTGCCCATCCCGATCCCTGGCCTCGGCGAACCACTGTCGAGTTCGCGCACCAAGGCCACCGGCTGCTCGGCATGGAGTACTCGACCCCATCGCCGTTCCGGAACGAGACCTTCGAACAACTCGGAAAGGTGTCCGAAGAGCTCGATTCGATCAACGCGGTCGTCGCACTGCGCGTTCCGGAGGTGCCCGCCCTCACGATCTCGCCGAACACGCGGGCGTTCGAGCCGGACTTCTTCACCCCGCTGGAGGATGCCCGGATCGTCCGCAACCAGTTCGGCTGGCTACGGCCGGATACGACGCTGCACAGTTTCGAGGTCGACCCCGAGTTCGACCGCCGGTTCTCCGTCTCTACGTCGGACCCGGAGTTCGCCGCGGCGGTGCTCACCGGCGAATGCCGCGAAATGATCATGCACGACCTGTGGTTCCGCGTCCATCAAGTGGCGTTCTGCGGAAACGCTTTGTGGACCACGGACGCCGGCGGCCTCACCGAGGACCGGATGTTCGGCAACTCCCGTCGCCTCGCGATGCTGGCGGCCACCGTTCCGGCACCGGTGTGGGAAGTATGGGGCGGGGACCGGGATTTCCCCGACGTCGCCACCCGGTCCGATACGAGTTACGACGCCTGGTTCGGCAAGCGCGGCGGCTTCGTCCGCACGCCGGTGAACCGCCGCCGCGAGGCCGCCGACCGGCAGCCGGTGACGTCGATTTCGCTGACCATGCGGTCGTTGCTCGCGCTCGGCCTGCTGGCCATCGGGATCGGTCCCGCGGTCAACGCATCGGCAGCGATGACCGGGCTGGCTCCGCACGTCCAGCTCACGGTCGCCACGATGAGCGAGGGCGGCACCCAGCATTGCTTCAGCGCCGCCGGCGACTACCGCTGTGTCACCGACCAGCCCAGTGTGCGAGGGACGGTCAGCCAGGACGGCACCACTCGTCAGATCACCATCGGATGGGTCGGTGATCTGCCCAGGAAGGGCGACACCGTCGAGGTCTCGCTGGGACCGTTGTGGGGAGACATCGCCTACCAGGCCGACGGTCCGTCGTCCGCCCCGACCGATTTGCTGATGGCCTTGGTCTGGCTTGTCCCTGGCCTGTACCTCGCAAAGCGCACATACCTGCCCCGCCCGCCCCGGCGGGTCCGCAAGATGCGCAAGACTCTCGCAACTGCGTAGCCCCAACGTGGAATGCCCCGCCGGGAGTCCCGGCGGGGTTTTCGTTCAGCTATGCGAGCTTCCGCGGAAGGACCTCAGAGCCGGTGCCCGCAATCCGCGCAGAACACCGCCCCCGCCGTGGACTCCTTGCCGCACTCTCCACAATGGACGGTCGGGGCCAGTGAACTCCCGCATCCGGTGCAGAACTTCCCGCCGTCCACCTTCAACCCGCAGTCCGGGCAGGTGAGCTTCGCGCGGGTGCCCAGGTCCAGCTCCTTGGTCCAGTTCTTCTCGCGCGCCTTGTCCCAGATCTGGTCCCGCTGCGCCGCCGCCTGTGCCCGGGAGATTTCCTCCGCCACGATGGGCGAACAGCGCAGGCACTGGCCGATTTCCTCGTTCCAGCACTGGTCCGCGCACATCCAGTCGCTGCAGCCGCGGCACTGCCGGAAGCGCGGGGTGATCTCCTCGACGGCCGCGGTCAGCGCGCGGTCTTTCGCCGCCGAGTTCGTCGCTCGGTCGTACTTCCACTGGTCGGCGGAGCTGCTCAGCTGCTGAAGCGTCCCGCCGAAGAAGGAGCCCACCGCGCGCAGCATGCTGCGTCCGGTCTCCATCGCGTCCCGCTGGAATGCCGAGCGGTACCCGTTTCCGCAGCGCTCGCAACGGAACTCGAACTGGTAGCCCTGGGCATTGGAGAGATCCGAGAAGTTGTCCGTGAACGGCACGACATCAGCCACGCGCGCGAAAGTACGCCAAGTCGACGACGGGGCACGACCGTACAAGTACCGACTCCAGACCCGCTACGCATCGTGAGCGGAGGCCGCGCGGCAGGGTTTTTTGCGGTTTTGCCTGTTTAGTCAGCTACCGTCCGTAAAATGCCGGATTGGCAGAGCAACCGAGCACAGGGGGAGACAGCATGTCCGACGAGTTCGACCGGCTGGTCGCGGAGTTCGACCGGTTCCAATCGAGGCTGCGGCGGGTGGACGACCAGTTCTCCGGCATCGCCCAGATGCAGGAGGAACTGAGTGCGCTCGAAGCGACCGCGATGTCGCCCGACCGGTCGGTCACGGTGGTCGCCGGTCCGGGCGGGTCGATCAAGAACATCCAGGTGACCGATGCCGCGCTGCGCCACGGCGGGACCGAGTTGTCCGGGATGTTGATGGCGACGCTGCAGCAGGCGGTCGCCGAGTCCGCGCGGCAGCAGGCCGTGCTGGTGGACCAGCACACGGGCAATTCGATGCGGCTCACCGAGCAGGTGCTGGAAACCCAGGCCGAGTTGCTGGGCACCGACGTCGAGGAATTGCGTGCCGCGATGGAGCGGGGCGCGCCCGCGCCGCAGCGGAGCGTCGAGGAAGACCAGCACGAGGACTACTCCGAGCGCGAACTGCTGGCCGACCCCGAGGAGCGGACCCCTCTCCCGCCACCGCCGTCCTCGGCCGGGTCCGCCGGGGACGACTTCCTGAAAAACCTGTTCGACGACGAGGACCCTCGCTGATGGCCGGCTACCAGGTGCAGACGGCGAAGCTCTACGACTACTCCCGCCAGCTGGCGGGCAACAAGACCGCGGTCGCCGGGGTCAAGGGCAAGGTGGCGCAGGCCGACGTCGGCGACGAGTCCTGGGGCATTGTCGGCATCCTCGTCAAGCACATGTACACGGACATGGTCAACGACCTGAAAGACCTGCTGACCGCGATGGAAACCGGCCTGCAGTCCGCGTCCGACAAGATCAACCGCGCCGGCCAGTTCTACGACCAGACCGAAGAGGATCACTGCCGCAGCTGGAAAGACGTCATGGGCCAGCTCGACAACCTCGGCAGCGGACGGAAGTAGGGGGCGGGATGTCCGATCCATTGGGCAAGATCGAGATCAAGCCGGAGGACGGCACCGGCAAGAAGATCGTCAACGCGCTGCCGGTGGTGGGCGGCGCGGTGAAGATCTACGACGCGGGCACCAGCGACGCGATCAAGGCAGGCGACACCGCGACCGGGCTGAGCGGGGTGGTCTCCGAGACGACCAACTTCGTCCAGTCGTGCGCGGAGACCGCGATGAGCATCAGTTCCGACCCGATCGGCTGGCTGGTCGGCCAGGGACTGAACTTCCTGCTGGCCGTCTGCGACCCGCTCCAGGACGCGATCCACTTCGTCAGCGGCGACGGCCCGGCGCTGTCCAAAGCGGCCGAGAACTTCACGGCGATCGGGCGCGGGCTGGAGCAGTTCGCGCACCAGTTCAGCGAGCAGGCGAAAAGCTCGCTCTCGCAGTGGGAGGGCGGCGCGGCCGAAACCGCGGCGGAGAAGCTGGCCAAGTTCTCGACCGGGATCACCGGCACCGCCGACCAGGCCGGAGACATCGCGACGATGCTGCAGGTCTGCAGCATGGCGATGACCGTCATCGAGGACTTCATCAAGGCGTTGCTGACCGAGCTGATCACCTGGCTGATCATGATCTGGATCCCGGCGTTGGCCGCCGCGGTCCCGTCGTTCGGAGCGTCCACCGCGGCGGCGGGCACGGCCACCGGGGTGCGCGCGGCGACTACCGCGGGCAAGGCGACGAAGCAGGTCAGCAAGCTGCAGAAGCTGCTGGACCTGATCAAGGACCTGATCGCGCGGTTCCAGACGTTCTTCAAGGCGGCCAAGGACGAGGTGGCCAAGATGGCCGTGGAGGGCGGCAAGACCACCGCGAAGCGGGCCAAGGCCGGTTTCGGGAAAACCGTCGGCGGGAAGCTGTTGGACGAGGCACGGTCGCAGATCGGGCTCCGAAGCCACGACAAGAACGATCCCGACCTGCCGGTCAAGCCAGGAAAACCGTTGGGACATCTGGAGAACGCGCGCAAGGCCGTCGAGTACGCGGCGACCGGGGACGGAACTTCGGAAGACGAGACCAAAAAAGATCTGGAGTTCTGAGCCGTGGATCTCGCCCTCGCAGAGCACGACGCTTGGTACTGGCTCAGGCCGATCCTCGGACTCCTGGTCATGGTCGTGCTCCCGAGTTATCTCGGCTTCCGCTGGCATCTGAAGAAGAAACGGGCGAAGCGAGCCCGGCAGGCCGCATTGCACGCGGTGCCCGAGGAACTGGGCGGATCCATGGTCGCCGATCTGAAATACGGGCGGCCTCGGTCCGCGCAACGCCGGAAACCTCTTGGCGAGATGTACCGGCCGAAGACCATCTCGGAGGGCATGACCTTCCCCAGCAGTCCTCCGACCGTCGAGTTCGCGGCTGACCTGCCGTGGCGGGACCGGCAGTTCCGGGTCAGCGAGTACTGGTGCACGCTCCGGGTCGGGGCCAACAGCACCAGAAGGATCTACGAGTACACCATCGAAACCAAGGTCGGGCCGACGCCGAGCATGAAGATCGCCAAGGCGTATCCGACCGAACCGGTGCGGATGTTCGGGCGGACCATGGTTTATCTCAACTACCAGCAAAGGCTGTTCGAGGCGGAGGCGCGAAGTTCTCCCTCAGTAGCCCGCTGGGAGCAATTTCCGTTGGCCGAGAACGAGTTCACCGGATACACCAGCGATCAGGAGTTCTCGGCCCGGGTCGCCAGCCCGGACACCGTGGACTGGCTGCGCGGCAACCACGAGTTGCTTCCGGACCTCATCGGCGTCGAGCGCGGGTGGTGCTACGCGGTGTACCGGGACGAGATCGACCCGGCGACCCTGGTCGCCAGAATCGACCTGGTCGCCGGCTTCCTCGACCGGATCGACGTGCCCGCCGCGGTCTGAGCACGCAGAAGAAAAGCCCCCGGTCACGAGGACCGGGGGCTTTTCGTTCAGCTGTGCGAGGTTCAGCGGAAGTCGCGACCGAAGTCGTAGTCGTCCAGCGGAACCGCGGCGCCGGTGCCCGAACCGAACACGTCCGGGGTGTAGTAACCGTCGTCGTAGGACGGGATCGCGTACGCCGCGACCCGCGCCTCCTCGGTCGGCTGCACCTGGATGTTCCGGTACTTGTTGATGCCCGTACCGGCCGGGATGAGCTTACCGATGATGACGTTCTCCTTGAGGCCCACGAGCTTGTCCGAACGGCCGTTGATCGCCGCGTCGGTCAGGACTCGCGTGGTCTCCTGGAACGAGGCCGCCGACAGCCACGAGTCCGTGGTCAGCGACGCCTTCGTGATGCCCATCAGCACCGGACGGCCCGAAGCCGGCTCGCCGCCCTCGGCGACCGCGGCCCGGTTCGTCGCCTCGAACTTCGTCCGCTCGGGCAGCTCGCCCGGCAGGAAGTCCGTGGCCCCGGAGTCGATGATCGTCACGCGGCGCAGCATCTGCCGCACGATGACCTCGATGTGCTTGTCGTGGATCGACACACCCTGCGCCCGGTACACCTTCTGGACCTCGTCCGTGAGGTGCATCTGCGCTTCGCGCGGGCCCATGACGCGCAGGACCTCGTGCGGGTCCGGCGTGCCCTCGAGCAGCTGCTGACCGACGTTGACGTGGTCGCCGTCGCCCAGCGGGCCGTTCGGGGTGTTCGCGAGCCGCTGCCGCTTGGACAGCTTGTCGAAGACGATCTCCTCCGACCCGTCGTCCGGGATCAGGGTGATCTTCCAGAACCGCTCGCTCTCCTCGATCCGCACGCGGCCGTCGACGTCCGCGATCGGAGCCTTGCCCTTCGGCACGCGAGCCTCGAAAAGCTCGGTGACCCGGGGCAGACCGGTCGTGATGTCGTCACCGGCGACACCACCCTGGTGGAAGGTACGCATCGTCAGCTGCGTGCCCGGCTCACCGATCGACTGGGCGGCGACGATGCCGACCGCCTCGCCGACGTCGACGAGCTGGCCCGTCGCCATCGAACGGCCGTAGCAGGTCGCGCACACGCCGACCGCCGACTCGCAGGTCAGCACCGAACGGACCTTGACCTTCGAGATGCCGCTGGAGAGCAGCTTCTCGATGGCCGGGTCGCCGATGTCGTCGCCCGCGTTCAGCACGACGTTGCCCTTGGCGTCCACCGCGTCCGTCGCGAGGTTCCGCGCGTACACGGAGGTCTCGACGTGCTGGTCGCGCACGATCTTGCCGTCGCCGAGGTCCTCGCCGATCGGCATCATGATGCCGCGCGTGGTGCCGCAGTCGACCTCGCGGACGATGACGTCCTGCGAAACGTCCACCAGACGACGGGTCAGGTAACCCGAGTCCGCGGTACGGAGCGCCGTGTCCGCCAGACCCTTCCGGGCGCCGTGCGTCGCGATGAAGTACTCCGCCACCGACAGGCCTTCACGGAAGTTCGCCTTGATCGGACGCGGGATGTACTCGCCCTTCGGGTTCGACACCAGACCACGCATACCGGCCAGCGAACGGACCTGCGTCATGTTTCCGGCGGCGCCCGACTTCACGATCATGGCGATCGGGTTGTCGTCCGGCAGCGCCGTCTCCATGATCTTGTGGACCTCTTCGGTCGCCTGCGTCCACACCTTGACGAGCTCGTTGTTGCGCTCGGCGTGGGACAGCTGACCGCGCTGGTACCGCTTCTCGACCTGGTCGGCCTTGCCCTCGTACTCGTCGAGAATGGCCTTCTTGCCGACCGGGGTCAGCACGTCCGAGATCGCGACCGTGACGCCCGAGCGGGTCGCCCAGTAGAAACCGGCGTCCTTGAGCTTGTCCAGCGTCTGCGCGACCTGCGTCATCGAGTACCGCTCGGCGAGGTCGTTCACGATGGCCGCCTGCCGCTTCTTCGGCATCGGCTCGTTGATGAACGGGTAGTCCGCCGGCAGCAGGTCGTTGAACAGGACGCGGCCCAGGGTCGTCTCGGCCAGCCACGGCTTGCCCGGCTCCCAGCCCTTCTCCGCGAGCGCCGCCTCGTCGGCCTTCGCCGGCTGCCGGTCGGTGACGCGGATCTTGACCGGGGCGTGCAGGCTCAGCGCCTTGCGGTCGAACGCCATGATCGCCTCGGCGGGCGACGAGTACGCGTTGCCCGCGCCCTCGGCGTTCTCGTTCAGCCGGGTCAGGTGGAACAGACCGGTGACCATGTCCAGCCGCGGCATGGCGAGCGGACGGCCCGACGCCGGCGACAGGATGTTGTTCGCCGACAGCATCAGGATCCGGGCCTCGGCCTGCGCCTCGGCCGACAGCGGCAGGTGCACCGCCATCTGGTCGCCGTCGAAGTCCGCGTTGAACGCTTCGCAGACCAGCGGGTGCAGCTGGATGGCCTTGCCCTCGACCAGCTGCGGTTCGAAGGCCTGGATGCCCAGCCGGTGCAGGGTCGGCGCGCGGTTCAGCATCACCGGGTGGCCGGTGATGACCTCTTCGAGCACGTCCCACACCTGCGGCCGCGACCGCTCCACCATCCGCTTGGCAGACTTGATGTTCTGCGCGTGGTTCAGGTCGACCAGCCGCTTCATGACGAACGGCTTGAACAGCTCGAGCGCCATGTCCTTCGGCAGACCGCACTGGTGCAGCTTCAGCTGCGGGCCGACGATGATGACCGAACGGCCCGAGTAGTCGACGCGCTTGCCCAGCAGGTTCTGGCGGAACCGGCCCTGCTTGCCCTTCAGCAGGTCGGACAGCGACTTCAGCGGCCGGTTGCCCGGGCCGGTGACCGGACGCCCGCGGCGGCCGTTGTCGAACAGCGCGTCGACGGCCTCCTGCAGCATCCGCTTCTCGTTGTTGACGATGATCTCGGGCGCGCCGAGGTCGATCAGCCGCTTGAGCCGGTTGTTCCGGTTGATCACGCGGCGGTACAGGTCGTTCAGGTCCGACGTGGCGAAGCGGCCGCCGTCGAGCTGCACCATCGGGCGCAGGTCCGGCGGGATGACCGGGACGGCGTCGAGCACCATGCCGCGCGGGTCGTTGCCGGTCGCCTGGAACGCGGCGACGACCTTGAGCCGCTTCAGCGCGCGGAGCTTCTTCTGCCCCTTGCCGTTGCGGATGGTGTCGCGCAGGCTGTCGGCCTCCGCGGCGACGTCGAACTCGGTCGCCAGCTTCTGGATCGCCTCCGCGCCCATGCCGCCGGTGAAGTACTCGCCGTACCGGTCGATCAGCTCGCGGTAGAGCAGCTCGTCGGCGATCAGCTGACGCGGCTCGAGCTTGGTGAAGGTGGTCCAGACCTCCTCGAGACGGTCCAGCTCGCGACCGGCACGGTCGCGGATCTGGCGCATCTCGCGCTCGCCGCCCTCCTTGACCTTGCGGCGGACGTCGGACTTCGCGCCCTCCGCCTCCAGCTCGGCCAGGTCGGCTTCCAGCTTCTGCGCGCGGGCCTCGATGTCGGCGTCGCGCTTCGTCTCGAGGTTCTTGCGCTCGACGCCGATCTCGTTTTCGAGCGTCGGCAGGTCGTTGTGGCGCAGCTCCGTGTTCACGCCGGTGATGACGTAAGCAGCGAAGTAGATGATCTTCTCGAGGTCCTTGGGCGCCAGGTCCAGCAGGTAGCCAAGGCGCGACGGAACGCCCTTGAAGTACCAGATGTGGGTGACCGGCGCGGCCAGCTCGATGTGGCCCATCCGCTCACGGCGCACCTTGGCGCGAGTGACCTCGACGCCGCAACGCTCGCAGATGATGCCCTTGAACCGGACGCGCTTGTACTTGCCGCAGTAGCACTCCCAGTCCCGGGTCGGACCGAAGATCTTCTCGCAGAAGAGCCCGTCCTTCTCCGGCTTGAGGGTCCGGTAGTTGATGGTCTCCGGCTTCTTGACCTCGCCGAAGGACCACTGACGGATGTCGTCGGCGGTGGCGAGGCCAATCCGGAGCTCATCGAAAAAGTTGACGTCCAGCACGTCTAGATCCCCTTGGGGTTGATTCGGCTAGAGGAGGGGTCGGCGGTGGAGCCGGGATCCGCGGGAGGCAGATCCCGGCTCGACACCGAATCAGTGCACGACGTCGTCCACCGAGGGCGACTCGTTGCGGGACAGGTTGATGCCGAGGTTCGCCGCGGCGCGCTCGAGGTCCTCGTCGTCGGAGTCGCGCATCTCGATCGCCGCGCCGTCGCTGGAGAGCACCTCGACGTTGAGGCACAGCGACTGGAGCTCCTTGAGGAGCACCTTGAACGACTCCGGGATGCCCGGCTCGGGGATGTTCTCCCCCTTCACGATCGCCTCGTACACCTTGACGCGGCCGACCACGTCGTCCGACTTGATCGTGAGCAGTTCCTGCAGCGTGTACGCCGCGCCGTAGGCCTGCATCGCCCAGCACTCCATCTCGCCGAAGCGCTGGCCGCCGAACTGCGCCTTGCCGCCCAGCGGCTGCTGGGTGATCATCGAGTACGGGCCGGTGGAACGGGCGTGGATCTTGTCGTCGACCAGGTGGTGCAGCTTCAGGATGTACATGTAGCCGACCGACACCGGGTACGGGTACGGCTCGCCGGAGCGGCCGTCGAACAGCGTGGCCTTGCCGTTCTCCTTGACCATGCGCTCGCCGTCGCGGTTCGGCTTGGTCGCCCCGAGGAGGCCAGTGAGCTCCTCTTCCTTCGCGCCGTCGAACACCGGGGTGGCGGTGTTCGTGCCGGGCGCGACGTCGTAGAGCTCCGGCGACAGGTTCTTCGCCCAGTCCGGGTTGCCCTCGATCGTCCAGCCCTGGGAGGCCAGCCAGCCGAGGTGCAGTTCGAGGATCTGGCCGATGTTCATCCGTCGCGGAACACCGTGGGTGTTCAGGATGATGTCGACCGGGGTGCCGTCCTCCATGAACGGCATGTCCTCGACCGGCAGGATCTTGCCGATGACACCCTTGTTGCCGTGCCGGCCGGCGAGCTTGTCGCCCGGCTGGATCTTGCGCTTCTGGGCCACGTAGACGCGGACCAGCTCGTTGACGCCCGGGGGCAGCTCGTCGTCGTCCTCGCGGGAGAACACCCGGATGCCGATGACCTTGCCGGTCTCGCCGTGCGGCACCTTCAGCGAGGTGTCGCGGACCTCGCGCGCCTTCTCGCCGAAGATCGCGCGGAGCAGGCGCTCCTCCGGGGTCAGCTCGGTCTCGCCCTTCGGCGTGACCTTGCCGACCAGGATGTCGCCGTCGCGGACCTCGGCGCCGATCCGGATGATGCCGCGCTCGTCGAGGTCGGCCAGGACCTCCTCGGAGACGTTCGGGATGTCCCGGGTGATCTCCTCGGCGCCCAGCTTGGTGTCGCGGGCGTCGATCTCGTGCTCCTCGATGTGGATCGACGTCAGCACGTCGTCCTGCACCAGGCGCTCGGAGAGGATGATCGCGTCCTCGTAGTTGTGGCCCTCCCACGGCATGACCGCGACGAGGAGGTTCTTGCCGAGCGCCATCTCACCGTTCTCGGTGGACGGGCCGTCGGCGATGACCTGGCCCTGCTCGACCCGGTCGCCCTCGTTGACGATCGGCCGGTGGTTGAAGCACGTGCCGTGGTTGGAGCGGCGGAACTTGTACAGTCCGTAGCTCTTCCGCGTGCCGTCGTCGTGCATGATCGTGATGATGTCCGCGGACAGCTCCTCGACCACGCCGGCCTGCTCGGCGACCAGGACGTCCCCGGCGTCGACCGCGGCGCGCAGCTCCACGCCGGTGCCCACGTACGGAGCCTGGTTGCGCAGCAGCGGAACCGCCTGGCGCTGCATGTTCGCGCCCATCAGCGCGCGGTTCGCGTCGTCGTGCTCCAGGAACGGGATCATCGCGGTGGCGACGGAGACCATCTGCCGCGGCGACACGTCCATGTAGTCGATCTCGAGCGGGTCGATCAGCTCGACCTCGCCGCCCTTGCGGCGGCCCAGGACCTTCTCCTCGACGAAGTGGCCGTCGTCGGTCAGCGGCGCGTTGGCCTGCGCCTTGACGTAACGGTCCTCCTCGTCCGCGGTCAGGTAGTCGACCTGGTCGGTGACCTGGCCCTCGACGACCTTGCGGTACGGCGTCTCGATGAAGCCGAACGGGTTGACCCGCGCGTAGGAGCACAGCGAGCCGATCAGGCCGATGTTCGGGCCTTCCGGCGTCTCGATCGGGCACATCCGGCCGTAGTGCGACGGGTGGACGTCGCGGACCTCCATGCCGGCGCGCTCACGGGACAGACCGCCCGGGCCGAGGGCCGAAAGACGACGCTTGTGCGTCAGGCCCGACAGCGGGTTGTTCTGGTCCATGAACTGCGACAGCTGCGAGGTGCCGAAGAACTCCTTGATCGCCGCGCCGATCGGGCGGATGTTGATCAGGGTCTGCGGCGTGATCGCCTCGACGTCCTGCGTGGTCATGCGCTCGCGCACGACGCGCTCGGTGCGGGAGAGGCCGACCCGGATCTGGTTCTGGATCAGCTCGCCGACGGTGCGCAGGCGGCGGTTGCCGAAGTGGTCGATGTCGTCGGTCTCGACCGGCACCTCGACGCCGGCGGAGCTGGTCATCTTGTCCTCGCCGGCGTGCAGCCGGACCAGGTACTCGATGGCCGAGACGATGTCCTCTTCGGTCAGCGTGCCGGTCTCGTACGGGGTGTCGAGGCCCAGCTTCTTGTTGACCTTGTAGCGGCCGACCTTGGCCAGGTCGTAGCGCTTCGGCTTGAAGAACAGGTTCTCCAGCAGCGTCTGCGCGCTCTCCTTCGTGGGCGGCTCGCCCGGGCGCAGCTTGCGGTAGATGTCGAGCAGCGCCTCGTCGGTGCCCGCGGTGTGGTCCTTCTCGAGGGTGGCCAGCAGCGTCTCGGAGAACGAGAAGCGCTCGCGGATCGCCTCGGTGGTCCAGCCCAGCGCCTTCAGCAGCACGGTGACCGGCTGGCGGCGCTTGCGGTCGATGCGGACGCCGACGGTGTCGCGCTTGTCCACGTCGAACTCGAGCCACGCGCCGCGGCTCGGGATCACGCGCACGCTGAAGACGTCCTTGTCGGTCGTCTTGTCGACACTGCTGTCGAAGTACACGCCCGGAGAACGCACCAGCTGGGACACGACGACCCGCTCGGTGCCGTTGATGATGAAGGTGCCCTTGTCGGTCATCACCGGGAAGTCGCCCAGGAAGACCGTCTGGCTCTTGATCTCGCCGGTGTTGTTGTTGACGAACTCGGCGGTGACGAACAGCGGGGCCGCGTACGTCATGTCCTTGTCCTTGCACTCCTCGATCGAGGCCTTGACCTCGTCGAAGCGCGGAGCGGAGAAGGACAGGGACATCGAGCCCGAGAAGTCCTCGATCGGCGAGATCTCGTTGAGGACCTCTTCCAGACCGCCGACCGGGTTCTCTTCGCCTTCGTTGACGCGGCGCTCGAACCACGCCTCGTTGCCGGTGAACCACTGGAACGACTGGATCTGGACGTCAAGCAGGTTCGGGGTGGAGAGTGGCTCGCGGATCTTCGCGAAGGAGACCCGCTTGGGCGCTCCGGGGATTCCCGTGGCCTGCGCGCGGGATTCAGCCGAGGTGGTCGCAGCAGTGGCCTGGTTCGCGGGAGAGACTGCCAAGATGCGTCCTTCCGGGGACAATGAGCGGTGAGCAGCCGCGATGGCAACAGCTGTCGCGGACTGTCAGGGGTGCCGTGTGCCCACTATCCTAACTACCGGCTCCGGGCAGCCTGAAAGAGGGCAGCGCAAAGAGGCAGTCTAGCCCGGATGGCGCGGTCTGTCCAGGGGGCACTCCAGACGGGGCCCAGCCTGCATCGCGTCACCTTCGGGCAGTGCGTCTCCCTGAGCCTCACTGCGTCCTTCGGCTCCCGGTTTCGCACCGGGTTTTCGCGCCCCTCCCGCAAGGTTCGCGTTCCCCGGCCGTGACCGTTGGCAGTAAGCGTGAACCCACGCGGCTTTGGAGTCAAGATGCCGCGCGGCTCTCCCGCCGGTTGGCGCAGCGTTGAACCCGGACAGCACAGGGTGACCGCCCGGGCGTGCCTCGCGGTTACCGCCGGGTACCCGGGGATCGCCGCGCAGGTCGGCCGGGCAGCGGTGCAGGTGGGAGGGTTGCGCGCGGGTGCGGCGGCGGTTTCCGCGTCGGCGCGGCGGGCGCGGGATGGATCACATTCCGCGAGCGGTCCGGTGCCTGATTCCGTAGCCGAACAGGGGAACTTCGGGCAGCTCGGCACCGGATTCCGGGTCCCCCGGACAGGGGTTGCGCGCGAGGGGACGAAGCGGTTGGCGGCGGACGCGTCCCGGTGATCAACTGGGCCTGCCCGAACTCCCGGAGGTGCGCCACGATGCCGGAACCCGACGCGTCGCTTCCCGAACTGGTCCTGCGCAGGCTGGCGATCAGCGAGCAGGTCGCCGCCGCGAAGTTCGGGGCCGGGCGGCCGGTCGACGATCCCGTCCGCGAGCAGCGGGAGCTGGTCCGCGTCCGGAGCCTTGCCCGCGAAACGGGCCTCGACCCGGACCTCGCCGCCGCCTTTCTCTCCGACCAGATCGCGGCCAGCAAGCAGGTCCAGCACCGGCTCTTCGCGCACTGGACCGCGCACCCCGGCGACCGGCCCGACGGCGGCCGCGACCTGTCCGTGCTCCGGGCCGAACTGGACGCGCTCACGGTCGCTCTGCTGGATCGGCTGGCCGCGGCCGGGCCCGAACCCCTCGAGCCGCCGGAAACGCCGGACAAGCTGAAGCAGGAGCCGCTTCGGACGGCCTTCCGGACGCTGTCGCGACAACGGCCCGCCCCCGGGGCTTCCGGGAACGGGCCGTGACGGCTGTCTAGGACGCTTACTTCGACGGCGGAGCCGAGGCGGGCGCCGACGGAGCGGGAGCGCCCGCGGCCGGCCCAGCGGCCTTGTAGGTGTCCATGTCGGTGATCTTCCAGGTGTTGCCCTGCAGCTGGGCGTCCACGTGCATCTGCGCCGTGCCGGCGGCGGTCTGCTTGGTGTCCGCGCGCGTCGACGTCTGGTCGATGAACAGCATCACCCGGGCCAGGTCGCCGTTCAGCCGGATCACCGCGCTGCGGGTGACCTTGCAGGTCACGACCACCTTCTGCTGCGGAGCCAGCTTCTTGACCTGGCCCATCAGCGCGTTGTAACTCGCCTTGACCTGGTCGGTCGCGAGCAGCTGGTTGGCCGCGTCCTCGGTCTTCTTGATGTTGTTGAAGTCGTAGGAGAACAGCGTCTCGATCGCCTTCGAGACCTGGTCTTTGACCTGCGCGGTCTTCGCCACGTCGAGCACCGCGCGGTTGCTCGTCGAATCGGCCGCGTCCGAGCCCTTGACCTGGAAGATGACCGCCGCGGCGACCAGCGCGAGCCCGACCACCAGCAGCAGCGCGACCCGGACGGTGTTGCGGCTGACCACCGACCGCTGCGCCGGGACCGCGGCGGCCCCGGCCTCGGCGTCCGTCGTCCGAGCCTTGGTTTCGGCTTCCTCGACGTCCGAGGGCTTCTCCGAACCGGTGTCCCGCTTCTTGCGCCGCGGGCTCGGCCGGGCCGGTTTCTCGTCCTCGACGGTCTCGCCGGTGAGCGCGTCGACCTCGTCGGCCGGGGCCTCCTCGGCGACCCCGGAAACTTCGGGTTCGGCCTCTTCCTCGACGGAGGTCTCCGCGACCTCGGTCTCGGGCTCGATCTGCTCCGGCTCCGCCGGACGCGCCAGTCCGCCGCGGGGAATCCGCAGCTCCTGGGTCACCTCGGCCGGATCCGCGTCGGGGAGCGGCCGCGGCCGGGGGCGCGGCTTGGGCGAGGCCGCCGGCGCCGCCGGGTCCGACGGCTTGCGCAGCCCGGCGACCTTCGGCCGGCGGGCCGGTGGCGTGCTGCTGCGCGGTGGCTGGCGACGGGAGGGGGGCACTGCGGAACTCCGATCTGCGGGTGAAGCTACTGGCCGGCGGCGACGAGCGGCACTTGGTCGATCCCGGACAGCTTCCAGTCGCTGCCGACCCGGGTCATCTGGACCTCGAGGCGCAGTGCCTTGGTGGCCTGCTTGCCGCCCGCCGAGGTGTCCGTGCTGATCGCGGCCAGGAAGCTGGCCTTGCCGTCGTGGTCGTTGAGCTCCTCGACCGCGATGTCCTGGATCGTGGTGGTGACCTTGACCTTCTGGTCGGTCAGCGCCTTCGAGTAGTTCGGCTGGGCCTGCGTGATCTGCTTGGCCATGTCGTCGCTGGAGACGTCCTTCTGCTTCTGGAAGTACGCGTCCAGGTTCTGGTAGTCGACCTGGGTGTAGGCCAGCACCGCGGCGGTGCCGTCCTTGAGGACGTCGTCGCGCGCCGCGGCGAGGTCCCGGTCGCCGTCCGTCTCCGCGACCAGCCACATGATCCCGAACACGATCGCCACCACCAGCGCGGCGAGCGCGAACGCCCCGGACCCGAACAGCCAGACGCGCGGCGATCCGGGAAGCGCCCACTTTTCCTTCGCCGCCCCCTCCGTTGCCGGTTCGGGCGTATCAGCGGTCGCCTCGTCCTCGGCGACCGCGTGTTCGGCACTCATAACACTCCAGGGTAGGTAACAGTCATCAAATCCCGGTCAGCCGAGTCCCAGCAGCGAGCCCATGCTGTTCAGGGACACCCCGGGGCTGCCGACGACGCCCGGCACCTGAGCGTCGCGCATCTCCTGCAGCTCCTGCGCGGGCCGGTTCTGGTTGGCCGCGATGTCCTGCTGCGACGGCTGCACCGGCACGCCGTTGTACGGCGCGTTCTGGGAACCCCGGACGTTGATCGGGCTGCCCTTCGGCTCGGCGCAGTAGACCTTGTCGTCCGCGGGCCGGACCGAGGTGTCCGAACCCGGCCGGTACTGGCTGTAGGGCAGGTAGCCCTTCGTGCACGACGGCGGGTTGAACAGGTTCAGCACCAGGCCGAGGTGCGCGGTCCCGTCGCCGGGGGCCACCGACGGCGCGGCGGCCGCCAGCGCCGGATAGGTCACCAGGCCCTGTTCGAGGCCGTCCAGCCGGGTCACGGTCAGGTTGGCCGTGGTCAGCAGGTTCGCGGTCAGCGCGCCGAGGCCGGGCCCGGTCTCCTTGAGCACCTGGCTGATCTGGGTCGCCACCTGCGGGGTGACGCCGATCAGCTTGCGCAGGTCGCCGTCGGAGTTCTTGAGCGTCCCGCTGAGCTGGTTGAGGCTCTTGGAGAAGGACGCGAAGTTCGACGCCTCGTCGTTCTGCGTGTCCAGCACCTTCCCGCCGGCCTGCAGCAGTTGCACGGTCTGCGGCAGGTACTGCTGGGCGGTGGTGGTGAAGCTGCGCGCGGTGTCCATCAGCTTCTGCAGGTCGCCGCCGGTGCCGCGGAACGCGTCGTAGGACTCGTCGACGACCTTCCGCAGCGCGTCGGTCGGCACCGAGGCCGACAGCGAATCGAGGTCGCCGAGCAGCCGGTCGGTGCTGACCGGGGTGGTCGTGCGCGCGGCCGGGATCACCGAACCGCTCGCCAGGTACGGGCCCTGGTCGTTCTTCGGCCGCAGGTCGACGTACTGCTCGCCGACCGCGGACCGGTTGGCGACGACCGCGTCGAGGTCCGCGGGCACGCGCGGGGCCGACGGGTCGATGTTCAGGTCGGCCTCGAGCCCGGTCTGGGTCAGCCGCAGCTGCCCGACGCGCCCGACGTTGAAGCCGCGGTAGGTGACCTCGGCGTTGGTGAAGATCCCGCCGGACTCGTTGAGCTGCAGCTTGACCGTGTACCCGCTGCTGCCGAACACCGTGCCGAGGCCGGCGAACCGGATCAGCGCGTACACGATGGCCACGACCGAGATGATCGCGAAGACCACCAGCTGGATTTTCGTCCTGCGCAGCAACATCAGCCAGCACCTCCGGAAAGCACCCCGAACAGGCCGGACAACCCGCCCTGCGACGGCTGCCCGCCGCCCTGGCCGCCGGTCGAGGTCGGGGCCTGCTGCTGTTGCGGCGCGGGCTGGCTGCCCGGGAACGACAGCGGCGGCGGCTGGTTCGCCGGCGTGCCCTCGACGCCGCCGGTCAGCCCCGGCACGGGGAGGAGCCCGTTGAGCCCGTTCTGCCTGCTGCGGCCGAGGTTGTCGATGACGTCCTTGAGGTTCAGGTCGACCTTGGCGAACAGGTTGAAGTAGTCGCCCTTGACGTCGTTGTAGGCCTGGTCGGTGAACGGGTAGGTCAGCAGGATCTCCAGCGCCTTCGGCAGGTCGCTGCCCGCCTCGCCGAGCTTCTGCAGCGTCGGCGTGAGCGCCTTGAGGTCGGCGACCAGGTCCGCCTTGCTCTTGTTCACCGTGTCGGTCGCGACGCCGGAGAGGTTGTTGAGCGCGTTCAGCATGGTCACCAGCTGGCCGCGCTGCTGCTCCAGCACGCCGAGCCCGGGCCCGAGGTTGTCGACCGCGCCGACCAGCTTGTCCTTCTGGTCCCGCAGCGTCATGGACAGCCGGTTGAGGCCGTCGAGCGCGCGGGTGATGTTGGCCGACTGGTTGTCGAGGTTCGTGACCAGCTCGTTCGCGTTCGCCAGCAGCGCCTTGAGGTCCGGCTCGCGGCCGGCCGTGGCGTTGTTGAGTTCCTTGGTGATCGTGTTGAGCTGCTCCACGCCGCCGCCGTTGAGCAGCAGGGACAGCGCGCCGAGCACCTCCTCGACCTGGACGTCGCGGCCGGTGCGCGCGAGCGGGATGGTCGCCCCGTTCGCCAGTTCCCCGGTCGCCTCGGTTCCGCCCGGCGAGGCCAGTTCCACGTACTTCTCGCCGAGCAGGCTCGACTGCTTCACGTTGGCCATCGCGTTGGCGGGCAGCTTGACGTCGCCGTTGACCTCGACGGTCACCTCGGCGTGCCAGCCGTCCGGCGTCAGCCCGATCGACTTGACCTGCCCGACCGGCACCTCGTTGACCTTCACCCCGGACTGCGGGACGAGGTCGAGGACGTCCTTGAACTGGATCTTCACCGTGTACGGATGGCTGCCGAGGTCGGCCCCGCCGGGAAGCGGGACGTCGTAGACGCCGTTGAACGCGCAGCCGCTCAGCACGAGCGCGGCCGTCGTGGCGAGCGCCCCGCCCGCGGCGAACTTCGTCAGTCGCTTCACGTCAGCTCCCCTGCGTCCCGTAGACCTGGCCCTGCAGCGGGAGCGGCAGCGGCGGCAGCTGGCCGTTCTGCATCGCCTGGATCACCTGCGCGGCGGACGGGAGCGGCACCACGCCGTCGACCACCTTGGCGATGCCGTCGCAGGCGTTGCCGAGCAGCTGTTTGGTCACCGAGGTCTGCTTGAGCAACCGGCAGACCATCACCAGCGGCGGGGCGGTCAGCTCGTTGAGGTTCGGCCGCGCGTCGAGCGTGCCGGACGAGCCGTTGTAGACGCCGACGATGTTGGACAGCGCGACCGGCGCGACGTCGAGGATCTCGGCGAGCGAGCTGCGCTGGTCCACCAGCACCTTGGTCACGCTGGCCAGTTTGTCCACATTGGACTTCAACCGGCCGCGGTTGCGTTCGATGAAGCCCTGCACGGACTGCAGCGTGGTGCCGAGCTGCTGGACGGTCTGGGCGAGGTTGTCCTTCTCCCCGGCGAGGAATCCGCTCACGTCGGCGAGCTGGCTCTCGAACTGGCGCACCTGGCCGTCGCTGTTGGCGAGCGACTGGGAGAACTTGCCGAGGTTCTGCACCGTCTGGAAGAGGTCGTCCTTGTTGCCGGCCAGCGTGCCGGACGCCTGCCCGAGCTTGGTGATCGTGTCGTGCAGCGCCTTGCCGTTGCCGTCGAGGTTGTTCGCCGCGGTGTTCAGCAGGTCCGAGAGCGAGCCGTTCTTGTTGGCCCCGTTCGGGCCGAGCGTCTCGCTGACCTTGGCGAGGCTGGCGGCGAGCTGGTCGACCTCCAGCGGCACCTCGGTGCGGTCGAGGCCGATCGTCGCGCCGTCGGAGATCCGCGGGCCGCCGGTGTAGGCCGGGGCGAGCTGGATGTAGCGGTCGCTGACCAGCGACGGGGCCACGATCAGCGCCTTGGCGTCGGCGGGCACCGCGACCGAGCGGTCGTATTCGAGGTCGACCCGGACCTGGTTGCCCATCGGCTGGATCTTGGTCACCGTGCCCATGTCCACGCCGAGCATCCGGACGCTGTTGCCCTCGTACAGGCCGACGGCACCGGCGAAGTACGCGGTCAGGTGGTTGCGGCCGGCGTCCTTGAGGGTCCACCACAGCGCGCCCGCGACCACGAGCGCGAGCACGATCGCGATCGTGAAGCCGCGGGTGAGCGACTGGCCGAAGCGGGTGTCGGTCATCGGGAGTTGCACCCCTCCGGATTGAGCGGGCCGACCGAGGGAAGCACCAGGCCGCAGATGTAGTTGTCGAACCAGTGTCCGGTGCCGATCGTGTTGTTGAAGACCCGGATGAACGGCGCGAACTTCTGGATCCCCTGCGCCAGGGAGTCCTGGTTGCGCTGCAGCATCGACGTGAGCTGGTCGAGCTGGGTGAGCACCGGGTTGAGCTGGCCGTCGTTGTCGTCGATCAGGCCCTGCAGCTGCGTCGACAGCTGCTTCGACCCGTCGAGCAGGGTCTTGATGGCCTGCTCGCGCTTGCCGATCTCGTCGAGCAACTGGTTGCCGTCGGTGATCAGCTTCTGCACCTCGGCGTCGCGGTCGACCAGGGTCTGCGACACCTGGCGCGTGTTGGCCAGCAGGTTCGCCAGCTGCGAATCGCGCTTGGCGATCGTGTCCGACAGCTTCGACAGCCCGGACAGCGCGCCCTTCACGTCCTGCGGGGTGTTCGAGAACGTCTGGGTGATCGCCTCGAAGCTCTTCGACAGCTGGTTCGTGTCGATCGCGTCGACCGTCTGCGACAGGCCGCGGAACGCGTCGAGCACGTCATACGGCGACATCGTCCGGTCGCGCGGGATCGGCGAGCCGGGGTCGAGGTTGCCGTTGCCCTGCGGGTCGAGCGCGAGGTACTTCTGGCCCAGCAGCGTCTTGATCTTGATTGCCGCCGTGGTCTTGTCGCCCATCCAGGCGTCCTTGACCTTGAACGACACCTTGACGCTCGCGCCGTCCAGCTTGATGTCGGACACCTTGCCGACCTTCACGCCGGCGATCCGCACGTCGTTGTCCTTCTGCAGCCCGGCCGCTTCGGAGAAGTCCGCGCTGTAGGTGGTGCCGCCGCCGATCACCGGCAGGTCTTCGGAGTTCATCGCGGCGACGAGGCCGAGCGCCATCACCGCGATGCCGACCAGGGCGATCGGGATCGGGTTGCGTTTCTGGAAGGACTTCATGGCTTGCACCTGTCCCGGTTCACCGGCGCGAGCGTGAAGTCCGTCGGCGGCAGCAGGCCTGGCACGCCGACCGTCCCGGTCATCTCGCAGGAGTAGAAGTTGAACCACGAGCCGTAGTCGGCCGTGCGGGTGAGCGCGCTGACCTTCTTCGGCATGAACTGGATGAAGTGCTCGACGAGCGGTTCGTTCTGGTTCAGGTTCGTGGTGAGCTTGCCCAGCGCGGCGATGTCGTCCTTCAGCGGGGCCCGCGCGTCGGTCAGCAGACCGGCGGTCGTGTTGGCCAGGTTGCCGAGGCCCTCGATCGCGTCGCCGATCGGCTTGCGGTCCGCGGCGAGGCCGGAGACCAGCTGCTGCAGCTTCACGATCAGGTCGTTGAGCTGCGGGGTGTGCTGGTTGACCGTGTCGAGCACCGAGGTGAGGTTGTCGATGACCTGGCCGATCACCTGGTCCTTGTTGGCGATCGTGGTGGCCAGCGAGGCGGTGTGCGACAGCAGGCTTTCCACCGTGCCGCCCTCGCCCTGCAGGACCTGGATGACCTCGTAGGACAGCTTGTTCACGTCGCTCGGGTTCAACGCGGTGAACAGCGGCTTGAAGCCGTTGAACAGCTCGGTCAGGTCCAGCGCGGGCGTGGTGCGCTCGAGCGGGATGGTGTCGCCCGGCTTGAGCGTCGCGCCGCTGGTGTCGTCGCCCTCGCCGAGCGAGACGTAGCGCTGGCCGACCAGGTTGCGGAACTTGATCTGCGCGGTGACGCCCGCCGGGAGCTTGCGCCCGGAGTCGACCTCGAAGTCCACCTGCGCCTGGCGCTTGTCGACGATCTTCACGTCCTTGACCTGGCCGACGCGGACGCCGGCGATGCGCACGTCGTCGTTCGGCAGCAGGAGCGTGGCGTCGGTGAACCGCGCGGAGTAGGCGCTGGTGCTGGTGGTGTTGATGTTCGCGATGCTGATGCCCAGCACGGTCGTGAACAGCACCGTGACGACCACGAAGATCGTCAGCTTGATCAGCGGTGCGGCGAGTCCCCTCACTTGACCGTCACCTCCGTGCCCCGGTAGAGCGGGCCGACGAGCAGCGAGCCCCAGCCCGGGAACTGGTCCTGCGAAATCCCCATCTCCGGGCTGACCAGAGCGGCGAGGAAGGTGTTCTCGGCCGCGGTGTTGACCGGGTTGCCGCCCGAGGTGCCGCCGCCGTTGGCCCCGGCCGCGTCCGCCTTGAAGTTGGCCGGGTTCAGGCCCTCGCCGACGGTCTTCGGAGCCGCGCCCTGCTTGGTGCCGTCCTTGAACGGGCCGTCCGGCGGCTGCTGCGGGAACGGGTCCGGCGCGGGGTTGAGGTCGTAGCAGCGCGGACCGCGCTTGTCCTCGAACCGCGGTTCCTCGCCCGGCTTGTACGGACCGCGGTTCACGACGACCTCGATGGTCGCGTTCAGGCCCGGCTTGCCGTTGTACTTGCCCAGCGCCGCGTCCGCGACCGGCACGACCTTCGCCATCTGCTTCAGCACGCACGGGTATTCCGGCGAGTACTTGGCGAGCAGTTCAGCGGTCGGGCGCGCGGTGCTGGCGAGGCTGATCAGGTTCTGCGAGTTGGCTTCCAGGAACGACTGCAGGTCCTGCGACGCGGTGGTGAGGTTGCCGTAGAGGCTCGACAGGTTCGCCTGCTCGGCGACCACGGTGCGCGTCGTCGTGCTCAAGTTGTCCAGGCTCTGCACCAGATCCGGCGTCGCGTTGCTCAGGTGTCCGGAGAACTCCGCGAGCGCCTGCAGGTTGTGCTGCAGTTCCGGCTCGTGCGGGTTCAGGTCGCCGATGTACTGGCCCAGCTGCGAAAGCGTTTCGCCGAGCGGTTTGCCGCGGCCCTGCAGCGCGGTCGAGATCGCGGTGAGCGTGCTCGACAGCTTCTGCGGCTGCACCGCCTGCAGCACCGGCATCAGGTGCTCCAGCGCCTGCTCCAGCTCGACCGCGCTCGAAGTGCGGTCCTGGGTGATCACGTCGCCCTGGGAAAGCGTCTTGGCCGACGGGTCCTTCGGAATCTCCAGCGACACGTAGCGTTCGCCGAACAACGTCTTCGGAAGGAATCGCGCGGACACGTTCTGCGGAATCAGCTTCACCGACTCCGGGTCCATCGCCAGCGTCAGTTCCGCGCCGTTCTCGGTGGCCTTGATGTCCTGCACCGAACCGACGATCAGGCCGCGGACCTTCACGTCCGACTGCTTGAGCAGCTGGTTGCCGATGCTGCCCGCGTCGAGCTTCACCGTGACGAACTTGCTGAACGCCTTGTCGTACATCGCGATGCTGAGCGCGATCCCGCCGACGAGCACCGCCACCAGCAGCAGGCCGAGCAACCTGCGCCGTAGTGTGGTCATCCCGCAATCCTCACCGTGACGTCGGTTCCCCAAATCGCGAAACCGATGAAGAAGTTCACGACCGAAACCGTGACGATGGAAAGCCGCACCGCGCGGCCGACGGCCACGCCCACCCCGGCCGGTCCGCCACTGGCCCGGTACCCGAAGTAGCAGTGCGAAAGAATGATCAAAACGCTGAAGATCAGCACCTTGATGAACGAATAGAGCACGTCTTGAGGTGGTAGGAACAGGTCGAAGTAATGGTCGTAGGTACCCGCGGATTGTCCGTAGATATAGATAACGACCAGCCGCGAGGCGAGGTACGAGCTCAGCAGGCCGATCACGTACAGCGGGATCACGGCCACGAACCCGGCGATGATCCGCGTGGTCACCAGGTACGGAAGGCTCGGCACGCCCATCACCTCGAGCGCGTCGATCTCCTCGGAGATCCGCATCGCGCCGAGCTGCGCGGTGAAGCCCGCGCCGACCGTCGCCGACAGCGCCAGCCCGGCGACCAGCGGCGCGATCTCGCGGGTGTTGAAGAAGGCGGTGAGGAAGCCGGTGAAGGCAGAGGTGCCGATCGAGTTCAGCGCCGAGTAGCCCTGCAGGCCGACGAGGACACCGGTGAACAGCGTCAGGCCGACCATCACGCCGACCGTGCCGCCGATGACCGCGAGCGAGCCGGAGCCGAAGCTCACCTCGGCCAGCAGCCGCAGCACTTCCTTGGTGTAGCGGCGCAGCGTGCGCGGCGTCCACAGCAGAGCCCGGCCGTAGAACGACATCTGGTCGCCGAGGGTGTCCAGGGTCTCCAGCGGCCGGTTGGCGATCCGCTTCGCCCCCGCGAGGAACGTCATGGTCAGTCCAGCTTTCCGGGCACGAGCTGCAGGTAGATCAGCGTGATCACGAAGTTCACGACGAAGAGCAGCAGGAACGTGATGACCACCGACTGGTTCACCGCGTCGCCGACGCCCTTCGGGCCGCCGCTCGGGTGCAGGCCGCGATAGGCCGCCACGACCGCGGCGATGAAGCCGAAGATCAGCGCCTTGATCTCGCCGACCCACAGGTCGGGCAGCTGCGCGAGCGCGGAGAAGCTGGACAGGTACGCGCCCGGGGTGCCGCCCTGGAGCACGACGTTGAAGAAGTAGCCGCCGAGCACGCCGATGACGCTGACCATGCCGTTGAGCAGGAGCGCGACGAGCATCATGGCGAGCGTGCGGGGCACGATCAGGCGCTGGACCGCGGAGACGCCCAGCACCTCCATCGCGTCGATCTCCTCGCGGATGGTCCGCGCGCCGATGTCCGCGCAGACCGCGCTGCCGCCCGCGCCGGCCACCAGCAGGGCGGTGACCAGCGGACTGGCCTGCTGCACGGTCGCCAGCACCGAACCGGCGCCGGTGTAGGACTGCGCGCCGAGCTGGCGGGCGAGCGCGCCGAACTGCAGCGAGATGACCGCGCCGAACGGGATCGCGACGAGCGCGGTCGGCAGGATCGTCACGCTCGCGACGAACCAGGCCTGCTGGATGAACTCGCGGAACTGGAACGGGCGCTGGAAGATGCCGCGGACGATGTCGAGGCCGAGCGCGAACAGGTTCCCGGTCTCCCGCAGCATTCCGTAGCCGGGGATCTTGGCCGTGCTGGTGGTCACGCGCCACCCTGCCCGTGCCGGGGCGACCGGCGGTCCGCGCCCGGAATGCGCGCGACCTGGTCGGCGGGAAGCTGTCCCTGGTGCTGGTTGGGCACCGGGCCCGGCGGGCTGACCGGGGGCAGCTGCTGGGTCTCCTCGGGGCCGCGCTGGTGGTGGAAGGCGCCGGGGTTGGGCCGCACGTTGTAGTGCCGCTGCTGCTCCGGGGTCAGGGATTCGATGATCCCCTCCTGCGCGCTCGGCGGGAGCGTGTGCAGGATCCGCATGACGCGGTCCATCCGCCGCTTCGCCCCGGCCCGCTCCGGAACTCCCGGGCTGACCTGCATCTGCGGCACGACGCCGCGCACGTCCTCGTTGAGCACGTCGCCGTGCCCGGCGGCGGCCTCGGCCTGCTCGCGGGCCATCTGGGCGCTGTCCTTCTCCTCGGACATGCCGATCGGGCCGAGCTTGCGGCCGTTGAGGAACTGCTCGACCACTGGCTCGTCGCTGGTCAGCAGCACCTCGCGCGGACCGAACATGACGAGTTCCTTGCGGAACAGCATGCCGAGGTTGTCCGGCACCGTGCGGGCGAGGTTGATGTTGTGCGACACGATCAGGAAGGTCGCGTCGATCTGGGCGTTGACGTCCAGGAAGAGCTGCGAGATGTAGGTCGTGCGGACCGGGTCGAGACCGGAGTCCGGCTCGTCGACCAGGATGATCTCCGGGTCGAGCACGAGCGCGCGGGCGAGGCCGGCGCGCTTGCGCATCCCGCCGGAGATCTCGCCGGGGAGCTTCTTGTCCGCGCCGGCGAGACCGGTGATCTCGAGCTTCTCGAGCACGATCCGGCGGATCTCGGTCTCGGACTTCTTCGTGTGCTCGCGCAGCGGGAAGGCCACGTTGTCGAAGAGGTTCATCGAGCCGAACAGCGCGCCGTCCTGGAACAGGACGCCGAAGAGCTTCCGGATCTCGTACAGCTTGTGCTCGGAGCAGGTGACGATGTCGACGCCGTTGATGACGCAGCGCCCGCGGTCCGGCTTGAGCAGGCCGATCATCGACTTCAGGAACACGGACTTGCCGGTTCCGGACGGGCCGAGCATCGCCGAGACCTCGCCGGGAGGCAGGGTCAGCGTCACGTCCCGCCAGATGGTCTGCTTTCCGAAGGACTTCGTCAGACCTTCGATGACCACCTCGGCACCCATCGCACCTCCAGGAGCTGTTCCGCGTCGTCGCGCACCGCCGCCCCGTCACCCGCTGGCAGCGGCGGAGCTCGCGCGGCGAACTCCGCTTCAACCAGGTGCAACGAGCTGAGCGCGAACAGGTTACTCACCAGTTTTGTTCTCTGGCCAGCCCCCGTGCACGCCTCACGCGACGGGGATCCAGTACGGCGACCGCTGGCAGCACGGTAGTGCACGTCACGTTCGGACGCAGAGCCAGATGGCCGCTTGTCGCTCACCCTGACGGGTTAACCGGCGGAAACGCGGCAAACAGGGGGTGAGCCGAGGTCGCCGGGAGCCCGGCTTGTTCGCCTGAACGAGGGTCCTTGGTGTCCGGTTCGGCGACGGTGCGTCTTTTTTGCCTCGGACAGCGAAAGGGGCGGACGCCCGTGTCGGGTGTCCGCCCCTTTCGAGGTGGTGCTGCAGGCGCTTGCGCGCCCGGGATCACTTGATGGTGATCTTGGCGCCGGCGGCCTCGAGCTTCTCCTTGGCGGCGTCGGCGGCCTCCTTGTCGACCTTCTCCAGGAGCGCCTTCGGAGCGGCCTCGACCAGCTCCTTGGCCTCCTTCAGGCCCAGACCGGAGACGACCTCGCGGACGACCTTGATGACCTGGATCTTCTTGTCGCCGGCCGAGTCGAGGATGACGTCGAACTCGTCCTGCTCGGCAGCGGCCTCGGCGCCACCGGCGGCGGCGCCCGGGGCGGCGGCCACGACGGCGGCCGGGGCGGCGGCGGTGACGTCGAAGACCTCTTCGAATTCCTTCACGAACTCGGACAGCTCAAGAAGGGTCAGCTCCTTGAAGGCGTCGATCAGCTCGGCGGTGCTCAGCTTCGCCATGATGGCTTCCTCTCAGAAAAACGAACGAGACGTTCGGGGGTGGGGTGGTTCAGCTCTCGGCGGGTGCTTCGGCTGCTTCGGTACCGGTGGCGTTGCGCTGCTTCTCCTCCAGCGCGGCAGCCAGGCGGGCCACCTGGGACGCCGGCGCCTGGAACAGCGCCGCGGCCTGGGAAAGCTTCGCCTTGAACGCGCCCGCCGCCTTGGAAAGCAGCACCTCGCGGCTGTCGAGATCGGCGATCTTGGTGATCTCGTCCACGGACAGCGACTTGCCGTCCATGTAGCCGCCCTTGATGACAAGCGCGTTGTTTTCCTTCGCGAAGTCGCGAAGGGCCTTCGCGGCGTCGACTGCCTCGCCGTGCACAAAAGCGATCGCGGTCGGGCCGACGAACAGGTCCTCGACGCCCTCGAGACCGGCGTCCTCAGCGGCACGCTTGACGAGGGTGTTCTTCGCGACCCGGTACTTGGCACTGGTGCCGAGAGCGCGGCGCAGCTGGGACAGCTGAGTCACGGAGAGGCCGGTGTACTCGGTAACGACGGTGGCCGAGCTGCTGCGGAAGCTCTCCGCGATCTCGGCGACGGCCGCCACCTTGTCGGGCTTCGCCATGGTCGCCTCCTCTCTTGGCTAGTGTCACCACTGGCTTCGGCGGAGGCGCCCCCGAACGACAAAAACGCCCACGCGCAGACAGACGCGGGGCGTTTGCCCAGCCTTGACGGCTGGGGTTAGGGCCTCGTTCCTCCTGCGCGGGCCGTCCGCCATACTGCGGAGCCTTCGCTCCCCGGGAATCCGGAGAGAACCAGCGGTCTTTGGTAGAACCGTCGACCAGCATACGGCAGGGGTTTCCGGGGTTTTCCGGCGCCCCCTCGCTGAGCTGCGAGAACCGGGGCAGTCTCGGGAAATCGCGGCGGAGCGGGCATCATTGGTGACGTGGCGGAACAGCGTGATCACGGAAAGCCGGAAGAAACCCCCTCTCCCGGTCCGGGTGGGTCCTCGGCGCAACCGCCCGCACTGCCGCAGCCGGGCGGGGGCGAGGTCGCGCCGCGCCCTCCCGCTCAACCGGCGGCTCCGAACCAGCCGCAGCTGGATCCGGAGCAGCTGCGGCAGTTCCAGGAATTCCAGCGGTTCCAGGAGTATCTGCGGTTCACCCAGGCCCAGCAGGGCGCCGAACCGGCCCCGGCTCCCGACGCGGGCCTGGTCCCGGCCGGAAACCGGCAGCCGCGACCGCTCGCGGGTGGCCAGCCTCCCGTGCCGCCGAACCAG
This sequence comes from Amycolatopsis sp. AA4, assembly GCF_002796545.1. Lineage (GTDB taxonomy): Bacteria > Actinomycetota > Actinomycetes > Mycobacteriales > Pseudonocardiaceae > Amycolatopsis. Next base: position 346,723 of record NZ_CP024894.1, on the reverse strand, counting down.
CCGGGCGCGCTGACCGAGTACGAGGAACCGCCGAAGAACCGCCGCCCGGTGCCGCGCTGGGTGAAGCGGCTGGGCGGGAAGATCCTGGGCTGGGTGATCGCCCTGGTCATCCTCGGCATCCTGGTCAACTGGGGGTACCACCAGATCTTCCCCAGCGACGACGGGAAATCCTCAGCCCAGATCGCCGCCGAGGGCGGCGGGACCTATCACACGAACCACATCTTCTCGACCAATCCGAACGAGGCGGTGCGGTTCGTCTACCACAACATCGCCCAGGGCCGGGTCGCCGACGCCTGCGGGCGCTTCCGCGAGGACATCCAGGACAAGTTCGCCAAGGACACCACCGGTCAGCCGGACTGCAAGGTCGCGGTCGAGAAGCTCCACGCACAAGTGAAGAACGTCAACGACTACGCCGAATCGCTCCCGTCCTACGTCTCCGGCCCGACTCCCCCGCCGGTGGTGACGATCGATTCCTGTTCGTTCACCGTGAGCGGCGGCCCGGCGCTGGGCGTGTTCCAGGTGACCAAAGTGGACAAAGGCCAGTGGCTGATCACCGGCCACTCCTCCGGGCCGGAGAAATGCCCGCCGCCGACGGCGACCTCCACCCCGGGCTGACCGTCAGGCAGGCGAGCTGATCGGCAACCGGGTCTCCCCCGTGTCCGAGTACGCGAAGAAGTCCACCAGCGCCGCCGCGAAAGCCGGGTGTGCCACCGCTTCCATGTGGTTCCCCGGGACCCGCACCAACCGCGCTCCCGCGATCCCGGCGGCGAGGCGTTCCGGCTGCGTCGCCAGTTCGTCCGACTCCCCGGCCAGGATCAGCGTCGCCGCCGAAAGGTTCGTCAGCCGCATCGGTCCGTGCGGGGTCGCGTGCATGACCGCGGCCAGCGCTTCGACATCCGCGCCTGCCCTGCGGGCCAACCGACGGAACGGGCGCGCCGCCGAGGGCACCTCCGACCGGTCTTCGGCCAGCAGTCCGGCGGCGATCTGGCTCCGGTTGATCACCCGGGCGTCGACCCCGCCGAAGTCCACGATCCCCGCCCCGACGCCGCCGACCGCGAGGCAGCGGACTCGGCGGTCACGCGTAGCCACGAGCAGCGAGACGATCGCGCCCATCGAGTAGCCCGCCAGGCACACCTCGTCCAGGCCGAGTTCGTCGAACAGCGCGGTCAGGTCGGCGGCCATGATGTCCTCGCCGTAGGCCGCCGGGTCGTGCGGCTTCTCCGACGCGCCGTGCCCGCGCGCGTCCAGCGCGATCACCGTGAACCCCGCCTTGACCAGCGCGTCCACGACCCCGGGGTTGACCCAGTTCACCTGGGAGTCGGCGGCGAAACCGTGGTGCAGCACGACGGGCCGCCGGTGCCGTCCGTCGCCCTCCCAGACCGTGTAGCTCAGCTGGAGCCCGTCGGGGGCGAGGAACGTCGTTGGCATATGTCCATGAGACACGAAAAAAGGGTGGTCACGCACGAAGCGTGACCACCCTTTCGCGTGATGTGCGACTCAGACCGCGGCTTCCTCGGAAAGGAGGTTGCGGGTCCGCGCCGGGTCGACCGGGATGCCCGGGCCCATCGTCGTGGTGAAGGTGACCTTCTTGACGTAGCGGCCCTTCGCGGACGACGGCTTGGCGCGCAGGATCTCGTCCAGCGCGGCCGCGTAGTTCTCCACCAGCTTCTCGGTGTCGAACGACGCCTTGCCGATCACCAGGTGCAGGTTCGCCTGCTTGTCGACGCGGAAGTTGATCTTGCCGCCCTTGATGTCCTTCACGGCCTTCTCGACCGCGGGGGTCACCGTGCCGGTCTTCGGGTTCGGCATGAGGCCGCGCGGGCCGAGGATGCGGGCGATGCGGCCCACCTTGGCCATCTGGTCCGGCGTCGCGATCGCGGCGTCGAAGTCGAGCCAGCCACCCTGGATGCGCTCGATCAGTTCGTCGGTGCCGACCGCGTCCGCGCCGGCGGCTTCGGCCTCGGCGGCCTTGTCGCCGACGGCGAAGACGATGACGCGGGCGGTCTTACCGGTGCCGTGCGGCAGGTTCACGGTGCCGCGGACCATCTGGTCGGCCTTGCGCGGGTCGACCCCGAGACGCATCGCGACCTCGACGGTCGCGTCCATCTTCGTCTTGGAGGTCTCCTTCGCCAGCTTCACGGCCTCGAGCGGCGCGTACAGGCGCGCCTTGTCGATCAGCTCCGCGGCCTGGCGGTAGGCCTTGCTGTGCTTGGTCATGCTTCTGTCCTCAAATCAGTGGATCAGTGTGGTGGCGAGCCAGCACCTGGCTCTCCCACGGGTTGCTTTGAACTCAGCCCTCGACCGTGATGCCCATCGAACGGGCGGTGCCGGCGATGATCTTCGCGGCCTGGTCGATGTCGTGCGCGTTGAGGTCGGTCTCCTTGGTCTTCGCGATCTCGCGGACCTGGTCCCAGGTGACCTTGGCGACCTTGGTCTTGTGCGGCTCGCCGGAGCCCTTCTCCACGCCCGCGGCCTTGAGCAGCAGCTTGGCGGCCGGCGGCGTCTTCAGCTTGAAGTCGAACGACCGGTCTTCGTACACGGAGATCTCGACCGGGACGACGTCCCCGCGCTGCGACTCGGTCGCGGCGTTGTAGGCCTTGCAGAACTCCATGATGTTGACGCCGTGCTGACCCAGCGCCGGGCCGACCGGCGGCGCGGGGTTGGCCGCACCCGCCTTGATCTGCAGCTTGATGATCGCCGCAAGCTTCTTCTTCTTGGGTGGCATTACCTTGTGTCCTTCTTAACTGACGTGAGTCCCCCGCACACCTGCCAGTACGCGGGGACTGCCGACCGGGATGGCCCGGCCGTCAGATCTTGGAGACCTGGCTGAACGAGAGCTCGACCGGGGTCTCCCGGCCGAAGATCGACACCAGGACCTTCAGCTTCTGCCCGTCGACGTTGACCTCGGAGATCGTGGCGGGCAGCGTGGCGAACGGGCCGTCCATGACGGTGACCGACTCGCCGACCTCGAAATCGACCTCGACGGTGGGCGCGCCGGACGTGGCAGCCGCCGCGGACTCGCCGCCCTTGGCCGCCTTGGCCGGGGCTTCCTTCTCGACCTGCGGGGCGAGGAACTTCAGCACCTCGTCCACGGTCAGCGGCGACGGCCGCGAGGTGGCTCCGACGAACCCGGTGACGCCCGGGGTGTTGCGGACCGCGCTCCACGACTGGTCGTTGAGGTCCATCCGGACCAGGATGTAGCCGGGCAGCACCTTGCGCTGCACCTGCTTGCGCTGGCCGTTCTTGATCTCGGTGACCTCTTCGGTCGGGACCTCGATCTGGAAGATGTAGTCCTCGACGTCCAGGGTCTGGGTACGCGTCTCGAGGTTGGTCTTGACCTTGTTCTCGTAACCGGCGTACGAGTGCACGACGTACCACTCGCCCGGCGCGGCCTTGAGCTCGGCGCGCAGCGCGGCGACCGGGTCGTCCGCCTCGGGGGCGGGCTCGGTCACGTCGGCTTCGGCGTCGTCGTCGGTGTCGTCCGCGTCGTCGGCGGAGGCTTCTTCGGCGGCGACCTCGTCCTCGGCGACGGGCACCTCGACGGCCTCGGCGGACTCCTCGTCGCCGGGCGCCGCCTGCACCTGCTCGTCGGAAAGCTCGGTCAGGTCGCGACCGGCTTCGGTGCCGTTGTCGGAGGTCACGTTCCGTCCTCTCAGTTGATCGCTTGCCGGGCCGGACCGGGGCCCGGCCAGCGCGGTGGCGCGCCCGTCGGGCGTCAGCCGAAGACCAGCCCGACCAGCTCCTTGAAGCCGAGATCGAGACCGCTCACGAGGGCCACCATGAACACCACGAACACCAGAACGACCGCGGTGTAGGTGACCATCTGCTTGCGGTTGGGCCAGATGACCTTGCGCAGTTCGGCCCAGACCTCGCGGATGAACCGCGTGAACCGGGCGAACACCGAGGCCTTCTTGGGCTTCCGGTCCCGTTTGGGGGTGGGCGCGCCCTTGGCGTCGGCGGGCTTCGCGACCTTGTCGCCCGCCTTGCCGGACGGACGGGTCGAGCCCGGCCGTGCCTCGGACTTGCCTGCCGGCCGAGCGGAAGCGCGGCGTTCGCGCCGAGCCGCGGCGGACACCGGGCGGGATTCGACTCCGGGCTGCTTGCCCGAATCGCCCTGCTCGTGCTCGCCGCTGGCGTCGCTGTCGCTCACGACCACTCCTCCGCTCCACCAGTTCCCGTACGCAGGGGTGACAGGACTTGAACCTGCAACCTGCGGTTTTGGAGACCGCTGCTCTGCCAATTGAGCTACACCCCTGTGGAGCCGGGTCACCCTGGCTCCGGAGGACGCATTCCATCGTCCCCACCATCCGGCGGGGATGACCGTAGTGCGTTCCGAGTTCCGAAGTCTACGGCAAGCCGGATGTCGCCTTGCAACCCAGCCCCCTCGACGGCCCCGCGGCGGCTCGGAGGGGGTCGTTCCGGGGCCTTCGGGCGGCATCCCGGAACGCGCGGCGAAGATCACCCGATCGTGCGAACATAGGCCCGTGCCCCGTTATCCGATTAATCGTAAAGCCGCAGGCGACCGCCGCCCCGCCCGGTTTCGCGGCCGCTCCGGATCACCGGCACGGCAAGCGAAATCGCTTCCGCCCTGGCGATTTTCCCCGTCGGGAAGCCAAGATCGGCGCGCTGGAAGATGATCTTCGTTGACCCGCAAGCGAAACTCTGATCAAGGAGCATCGGTGACCACATTCCGGCTCGGGCTCGCTTTGCCGCAGTACGGCAAGCTCGCCGACCCCTCCGCCATCGCCGGCTTCGCCACCGAAGCCGAGCGGCTGGGCTTCGCCTCGCTGTGGGTCGGAGACCGGGTGTTGACCCCGGTCGCCCCGAAGACCTATTACCCGTCCGGTACACCCGAACAGCCGTACCCGCCGGAGTTCGTCCGCTTCGTCGATCCGCTGCTGGCGCTCACCATCGCGGCGAATTCGACGGAGACCGCGCGGCTGGGGTCGAGCACCCTCAACGGCCCGCTCTACTCGCCGGTGCTCCTGGCGCGTTCCCTTACGTCGCTGGACCTGCTGTCCGGCGGCAGGCTCGACGTCGGCCTCGGGCTCAGCTGGCTCCGCGACGAGTACACCGCCGCCGGCGTGCCGTGGGAGCACCGCGGCGCACGGCTGGCCGAACTGGTCAAGGTGCTGCGGACGCTCTGGACCGCGGACCCGGCCGGGCACCACAGCGAGCGCTGGGACATCCCGGATTCGCTGATCGGCCTGCGTCCGCTGCAGCAGCCCGGTCCGCCGGTGCTGCTCGGCGGGGCGTCGGACGCGGCACTGCGGCGCGTCGGCCGGATCGCCGACGGCTGGCTGCCCGCCGGGCTCCCTATCCCGCTGCTGCGGCAGAAGTGGGAGATCGTCGTCGAATCCGCGGAGAAGGCGGGCCGGGATCCGGAGTCGCTGCGCCGGGTGCTGCGGATCAACCCGACGCCGGGCTCGAAGACGTCGACCGTCGAGGATGTGGCGGCCCTGCTGAAGGCCGCCGAGGCCGACGGAATCACCGAAGCGCTGGTCGATCTGCACTACGTGGCCGAAACCGTTCCGCACGCGCTGGAACTGGCCGGCGAACTCCACTCCGCTGTCTTCGCGTGATCACCCGTAAGCGGGTCGTCGGCGACGGGCCGGACCGGTAGAACGGTCGGGTGGGGGCAAACAAGAGCGGTGGCTGCGGGTTGCTCGTCCTCGTCGTCGTGGGGGCGCTGCTGGCCGTCGGGTACTACAAGTCGAAGCACGATTCGTCGTCCGCGCCGCCGTCCGGCGCGGACACCGGCGGCGGCAGCGGCCGGTACGTCGCGCTCGGCGACTCGTACACGTCGGCTCCGCGCACCGGGAAACAGGCGGGCTCGCCGGGCGGCTGCGCGCGGTCGGACAACAACTATCCGCACCTGGTGTCGGCGAAGCTGAAGCCGGCGAAGTTCGTGGACGTCAGCTGCAGCGGCGCGACGACGGAGGACTTGACCGACGCGCAGTCGACGCGCAACGGCTCGAACCCGCCGCAGTTCGATTCGGTCACCGCGGACACGACGCTCGTCACCTTGGGCATCGGCGGCAATGATGTGGGGTTCATCTCACTGGCGCAGACCTGCGTGACCGCCCACCAGAGCGCGTCGCCGTGCAAGGACCGGCTCACCGCGGGCGGCAAGGACGAACTGGCCGACCGGATCAGCGCGACCGCGAAGAAGGTCGGCACCGCGCTCGACCAGATCCACAAGAAGGCCCCGAAGGCGCGGGTGGTGGTCGTCGGCTACCCGACGGTCCTCCCCGACGGCGACGGCTGCTGGCCGGTGCTGCCGCTGGGCTCCGGCGACGTGGCGTACCTGCGGGACGCACTCGGCAAGCTCAACGACGCGCTTTCGGACCAGGCCAAATCGCACGACGCCGGGTTCGCCGACACCGCCGAGCCGAGCAAGGGCCACGACGTCTGCGCGAATTCGGACGTCAAGTGGGTCGAAGGCTTGGTCCCGACGTCCTCGGCCGCGGCCCTGCACCCGAACGCGCGGGGCGAGGCCGGGATGGCTGGCGTGGTGGAGTCGGTGCTCGGGGTGCACTGAGGCCGCCGAGGTCCGTGAAGGGCTCCTTGCGGGAATCTGATTCCCTCAAGGAGCCCTTCACGGACCTTTGCCGGGGGGTCAGGGGCGGACGAGGGCCTGCGGCTTGCCCAGCACGGTTTTGCCCTCGAACTTCACCGTCAGGTCGATCCGGGCGAGGCCCTCGTCGGTCAGGGCGGCGACCTTGCCGGTCACCTCGACCAGTGCGCCCTCGTCGTTGTCCGGCACCACGACCGGGCGGGTGAAGCGCGTGCTGAAGTCCACGAGGCGGGCCGGGTCGCCGAGCCAGTCGGTGACGATGCGGCCGGACAGGGCCATCGTGAGCATGCCGTGCGCGATCACGTCCGGGAGGCCGACCTTGGTCGCGAAGTTCTCGTTCCAGTGGATCGGGTTGAAATCGAGCGAAGCGCCGGCGTAGCGGACCAGCTGCGCGCGGGTGATGCGGACCTCCAGCGGAGGCAGTTCGTCGCCGACGTTCACGCTTCCGCCCCCCGAACCACGAGCTGCGCCCGCGTCGTGCACACGAGTTTGCCGTCCGCGTCGGTGATTTCCGCGCGGAGGTTGATGAAGTCGTTGCCCGCTCGCGCCATGATCGACTCGATCGTGGCCGAGATTTCCAGCTCGTCGCCGGCGTGCACCGGGCGTTCGTAGCGGAAGCCCTGGTCGCCGTGGACCATCCGGGAGTAGTCGAGGCCGAGCGCCGGGTCGGTCACGATGCCGTTGATCTTCGGCAGGTTGAGGATGGTGAGGAAGGTGGGCGGCGCGAGCACGTCCGGGTGACCGGCCGCGCGGGCCGCCTCCGGGTCCCGGTACACCGGGTTCGGGTCGTCGATCGCGTCGGCGAACTCGCGGATCTTCTCCCGGCTCACGTAGTACTTGCTGTCCGACGGGTACTCCCGCCCGGTGAACGACTGGTCCAAAGGCACGCGAAGAGGCTAACCGAACCCGGGCGCCGTCCCGCGCGGGTGCCGAAACTGGCCAGTAGACAGCGAAAAGCCGCCCCGGCGAGTGCCGGGACGGCTTTTCGAAGCTGGTAAAAGACCGCCTGCGTCAGCGGGTCTCTTTGTGAGTCCGGTGCGTACCGCAGTTCGGGCAGAACTTCTTCATCTCCAGGCGATCCGGGTTGTTGCGCCGGTTCTTCTTGGTGATGTAGTTGCGGTGCTTGCACTCCTCGCACGCCAGCGTGATCTTGGGTCGCACGTCGGTGGCAGCCACAGCGTTTCCTTCTCTCTCAGATCCGGGGGCCAGCCCCGTCGTTACCGCGTAGCGGTGGCCGGACTTGAACCGGCGACACAGCGATTATGAGCCGCTTGCTCTGCCAACTGAGCTACACCGCCCTACGTGACACCCACCCCGCCGCGACCCGTCAAGCCGGACTTAACCCCGGCCGGGGGTCCAGGGGGCTAGCCCCCTGGCGGAGGTCTGGGGGTTCGACCCCCAGATGGACGCCGCGAAGCGAGCCACGTCTGCGTTTTCCGCAGACATAGCTCGCCTACTCGCGAGCCCCTTTACGGAATCGAACCGTAGACCTTCTCCTTACCATGGAGACGCTCTGCCGACTGAGCTAAAGGGGCCTTGCCTCTCGCGAGGACTTGGAAAGATTAGCAAGGGGGTTCACCCGGCTGTGCAACCGGGGTCGGTTAACCGCAAAACCTCAGGTCAGCAGGGTCAGCACGGTCTCCGAGTGCCGTCCCGGCGAGCGCGCCGTGCGGGCCTGCAGCCACGCCTCCAGCCGGTCCTCCGGCAGCGGCCGCGAGATCAGATAACCCTGGGCGACGTCACATCCCATCGCCTCGAGCTGATCGCGCGCCACGTCCTCCTCGACGCCTTCCGCGACGACCGTCAGGCCCAGCGAGTGCCCGAGTTCGACAATCGACCGCACCACCGCGAGGTCGCCGAGATCCGTGCCCATGCCGAGCACGAAGCTCTTGTCGATCTTGACCTGGTCGACCGGCAGCTGGCGCAGGTACGCGAGCGACGAATAACCGGTGCCGAAGTCGTCCACCGCCAGCACGATGCCCAGCGAATGCAGCTCGCGCAGGATCGGGAGCGCCTTCTGCGGGTCGGACATCACGCCGGACTCGGTCAGTTCGAACGTCAGCAGCTCCGGCGGCACGTCGAAGCGCTCCAGTTCGTGCTGGACCTTCGCCGGGAAGTCGTCGTCGGACAGGTTGCGCACCGACAGGTTGACCGCCGCGGAGATCCGCAGGCCCTCGTCGAGCCACTTCCGCACGCGCTTCAGCGATTGCTCCAGCACGAACGACGTCAGCACGCCGATCAGGCCGGCCGCCTCGATCGCGGGCACGAACTCGTCCGGGCCGAGCCTGCCGAATTCCGGGTGCACCCAGCGCACGAGCGCCTCGACGCCCTGGACCTGCCGGTTCGGCAGCGTCACCTTCGGCTGGTAGTGCACGGAGACGTGGCCGTCTTCCAGCGACTGCCGGAACTGGGTGACCATCTGGAACCGGCGCAGGAAGATCTGGCCCATGCTCGGCACGTAGCCGCGCACTTCCTCGCCGCCGCGGGTGGCGCGGACGGCGACGTCGGCGCGCTGCAGCAGGCCGTCGACGTCGACCTCGCCGGCGTCGTCCGCGGAGCTGGCGTAGCCGATCATCGCGTTGGCCTCGACGGAAAGCCGGTCCACCGGATACGGCTCGGACAGCTGCACGCGAAGTCGTTCGGCGGCCCGATGCGCGTCGTCGACCGTGCAGTCCACCAGCAGCGCGGCGAAGGACGCGCCTTCGAGCCGGGCGAGCGGGACGTCCGGGCCGAGCGCGCCGCGGATGCGCGTGCCCGCGGCGATGACCATCCGGTCCGCCCACGAGTAGCCGAGCGCGTCGCTGACCGTGGAGAAGACGTCGAGGTCGATCCGCAGCACCACGACCTCCGCGGATTCGCGCAGCGGATCCCGGGAGACCTGCTGGAATCCCGGCCGGTTCAGGTGCCCGGTGAGCGGGTCGTGGTAGGCGTCGTGGCGGAGCGTGGCGAGCAGCCGCCGGTTGTCGAGCGACGTCGCGAGGTGGCTGGCCATCGTGCCGAGCAGCTGGACGTCGTACTTGCCGAAGCCGCGCCAGCGCGAGAGCCGGTCGTGCGCTTCGACGACGCCGAGCAGCTGGTTCGCGCTGCGCAACGGCACCACGAGCGCTTCCTGCGCGCTGCGTTCCAGCAGCGCCGCACGGACGTCCGGGTTGGCCTCGGTGATGCGGAAGTGCCGGACGTGTGCGCCGGGCAGCCGCAGCAGCGGGTCGTCGTGGGCTGGGTCGGCGGGCGGCAGTTCGTTGCCCGCGACCACGACGCGCATCGGGTCGTCGGCCTCGAGCCGCAGCCGGAGCACGACGCGTCCGGCGGCGAGCTGGTCCTTGATCCGTTCGGCGATCGTGGCCCATTCGCGCACGTCGACGCCGCCGACCAGTTCCTCGGCGCGGCTCGCCGGACGAGCCGCGGCCTGCTGACCGGACCGCGCGACCATCAGGCTGACGTCGGACAGCGCTTCCATGTCCCGCTGTTCGCGAAGCAGATCGGAGTACGCCCAGTACAGCGCGGTCAGGCCGAGGAACACCGCCAGCACCAGCGGCCAGGCCTGCGGGGTGCTCGCGATGACGAGGTAACCGGTGAGGCCGACCGACGCGTTGACGAAGCCGACCACGAGGATGCGGCCGGTCAGCCGGATCGCGGTGCTCACGCGCATCCGGCGGCGCAGCACGCGCACGGCGGCCAGCGCGAGCAGCGTGCTGACCAGCGGCGCGGTGAGCGTGCCGGCGAGCGCGGCGACCCACGGCATGGTCGGCCCGCCGCCCATGGCCAGGTGCACCACTCCGGCGACGGCGAACGCACCGGTGATTTCGAGCAGGAACGCGCCCGCGTTGTAGAGGACCCGGCCGGCGACCCGGCGGGCCAGCAGCGTGCCGATGCCCGCCACGAGATGCGCGGCGAGCACCACTTCGAACGGGGCGACGAAGAAACCGATTACCAGCGGAATCTCGGTGAATGAGATGGTCCACGAAATGCCGCTGCGGACGTCGACGTTGATGCCGAGCTGTTCGGCGAGCAGGAACGCGACCGCGAGCACCGGGCCGATCCACCACAGCTTGGCCGAACCGTGGAACGGCAGCCACGCGCCGACGGCGAGGGCCGCGAGCAGGCCGAGGCCCAGCACGAAGAAGGTGTAAACCCGGAAGCGGCTCTCGTCCGTGCGGCCTTCGGCCGGTGCGGAGCCAGCACCTCCCGAGCCCATCGCCTCCGGCGCGGTACCGGGATGGGCGTTGCTGTCCGGCATCCGACCTTCCTTCCCGGCTGCCCGGTCGCGCTCGTCCGTGACGTCAGGTGTGGGCGAGGGCGCCACCTTACCCCGTAGGGCGTACCGGCGTCCCTTTCGAGACAGTAGGAGATCACCCCAGGGTTAACAATGGGCGTTCTTCTCTGACCTGCGTGGACCAAGGAGTGAAACTCCCGGTTCACCCCGGAACCCCCGGGCCGGGGAGTGTTCTGGGGGTCTTTTCCGGCCCGGTCGGCGGACAATGGCGGCATGCACAACGACGTGACAGCCACCGGCCATGCGGCGCGCATCGCCACGGTGGACGCGCTGCTTCCCGCGCCGCTCCCCTTCGAGGTCGGAGGGGATTCCGTCCTGCTTTCCGCCGAGGTCGGCGACACCACCGCGGCGGGTCTGAGCACCTGCACCGGACTCGGTCCGGACAGCCCCCGTTCGATGTGGCGGGCGCTGGTCGAGCACCGGCTGGAGGTCCAGCTCGCCGGTCCCGATCCGGCCGCCGGACTCGACGCCCTGCTCACTCGATGGGATGAACACCTGCGGTCCCTCGCCCGAGTGGGGGATACGGAGTGCGCCGCGGTGCTCTCCCGGCCCAGCCGCGACACCGCCGGGGCCACCGAACTCCTCCGGCACGGCTTCGCTCCGGTCGGCGTGCTCGCGGTCCGCCCGGCCCAGCGCATGGCCGCCGGACCCGACACGACGCCGGGCGTCTGCATCCGGCACGCGACCCCGGACGACCTCTCCACCGCGGTCGCGCTGCAGCTCGAACTGCAGCGGTACGACGCGCAGTTCGGCCGGATCACGCTCCGGCCCGGCGTCGAGGAGCTGATCACCAAGGAACTGCTGCACCACCTCGAACGGCCCGAGCCGCAGGTGTGGATCGCGGAGCTGTACGGCCAGCCGCTCGGCATGGTCGTGCTGCAGATGCCCGACGAGACCGGCTGGATCCGGCACCGGGTAGCCGCTTCCCGCGTGGGTTACCTCTCGTCGCTGGCGGTTTCCGAGGCCGCCCGGTCGTCCGGCGTCGGCACCGCGCTGGCCGCCCACGCGCACCAGGTCTTCGACGAGGCGGGCGCGGATGTCGTGCTGCTGCACCACGCCGTGGCGAACCCCCGGTCGACGCCGTTCTGGTACGCGCAGGGCTACCGCCCGCTGTGGACCGGCTGGCAACGCCGGCCCGCCGTGCGTTCTCGCTAGTCTGGCGTTCGCCAGGCCATCCGAGGGGAGTCCCAGTGACCGAAAAGCCCGACGCCGCACCGAAAGCGCCGGAAGGCGTCGATGTCGAGAAACCTTCGGCCGCGCGGGTCTACGACTGGTACCTGGGCGGCAAGCAGAACTGGGCGGTGGACCGGGAATTCGGCCGCAAGGTCGAGAAGATGTGGTCGCTCGCCCGGCCCGGCGCGAAGCAGAACCGCGAGTTCATGAACCGCGTGGTGCGCGCCGCGCTGGACGCGGGCATCCGGCAGTTCCTCGACCTGGGTTCCGGGGTGCCGACCGCGGGCAACGTGCACGAGGTGGTCGAGGCCGCGCTGGGCGACGACGACGAGGCCACCGTGGTGTACGTCGACTACGAGCCGGTGGCCGTGGCGCACGCGACGCTGATCCTCGAAGACGAGGCGGCCACCGACTGGGCCGGCATCGTGCAGGCCGACCTGCGCGATCCCCGGGCCGTGCTGAACCACCCGCGCACCCGCGAGCTGATCGACTTCGACAAGCCGGTGTGCGTGATGCTGATGGCGGTGCTGCACTTCGTCGGCCCGGACGACGATCCGGACGGCATCGTGCGCGCCTACCGGGACAAGCTCGTGTCGGGCAGCTGGCTGGCGATCTCGCAGATGAGCGAGGGCGACGGCAGCGGTCCGGCACTGGAGGGGCTGCGCTGGTTCGTCGAGCAGTACCGCAAGACGAGCAACCCGATGTGGCTGCGCGACCGCGACGAGATCGAGCCGTTCTTCGGCGGCTGGCCGCTGCTGGAGCCGGGGATCACGCATCTGCCGGACTGGCGGCCGGAGCGCGAGCTGAACGCGGTCGAGGCGGAGGCCCGGCCGTTCGCCTGGTGCGCGGTGGCGCGCAAGCCGTGACCGCCCCCGACGCACCGGAGGGCGTGGACGTCGACAAGCCGTCCGCCGCCCGGATCTACGACTGGTACCTCGGCGGCACCCAGAACTGGGCGGTGGACCGGGAATTCGGCCGCCGCGCCGAGAAGGTGTGGCCGCTGATCCGGCCGATGTCGCGGGAGAACCGGGCGTTCATGAACCGGGTCGTGCGCGCCGCGCTCGACGCGGGGATCCGGCAGTTCGTCGACCTCGGGTCGGGCGTGCCGACGGCGGGCAACGTGCACGAGATCGTGCGCGACCACCTGCCCGCGAGGGTCGTGTACGTCGACTACGAGCCGGTCGCGGCGGCGCACTCGCGAGTGATCCTCGAAGGCGAGGACGCGACCGACTGGGCCGGGATCGTCGAACGCGACATCCGCGATCCGGAGGCGATCTTCGCCGACGAGATCACCCAGGAGCTGATCGACTGGTCCCAGCCGGTGTGCCTGCTGATGATCACCGTGCTGCACTTCCTCGGCCCCGGCGACCGGCCGGACGAGCTGGTCGCCGCCTACCGCGACCAGCTCGCGCCCGGCTCGTGGCTGGCCGTCACGCACGCCACCTGCCGGGACGACGCACCACCGGCTCGGGCCGCCGAGGTCCGCCGGTTCGTGGACGCGTACCAGGACACGTCGAATCCGGCGTACCTGCGCTCGGCCGACGAAATCCGGCCGTGGTTCGGCGGCTGGCCGCTGCTGGAGCCGGGGATGAGCGCGCTGCCGGACTGGCGGCCGGACGAGCCGGTGACGGAGTTCGCCGCCGAGGTCCGGCCGTTCGCATGGGGCGCCGTCGCGGTCAAGCCCTGACTTCTCTCCCAGCGAACACTCCCGCGGAAACAAACCCGCCCTTCGGAGAGTTGAGCACCTCAGACTCAACTATTCGAGGAGTGCACATGTCCGACCCCCGCCTCCTGCCCGTCCTCCCGCTCGATGACGACGTCGTGCTGCCGGGCATGGTGGTCCCGCTCGACCTCGGCGACGCAGAGACCCGGGCCGCAGTGGAGTCCGCACAGGCCAAGACCCCTTCCTTCCCCGGGATCCGTTCGGGCGCGGCGAGCAAGGCCGAGGTCCTGATCGTCCCGCGCGTGCACGGCGAGTACGCCGAACTGGGCACCGTCGCGACCGTCGAACGGATCGGCCGCGTCCCCGGCGGCAAGTCCGCCGTGCTGCTGCGCGGCACCGCGCGCGCCGTTGTCGGCCGGATCGCCGACGGACCCGGCGCGGCCCGCTGGGTGCACGCCGACGCCGCTGACGAGACTTCCGACGAGACTTCCGACGACCGCACCGCGCAGCTCGCCGCGGAGTACAAGGCCGTGGTCATCTCCGTGCTGCAGCAGCGCGGCGGCTGGCAGATGATCGACGCCGTCCAGCAGGTCGAGGAGCCCTCCGCGATCGCCGACCTGGCCGGCAACGCGCCGTACCTGTCCACCGACCAGAAGCTGGAGCTGCTGAGCGCGCTCGACGTCAGCGTCCGGCTGGAGAAGGCCCTCGAGTGGAGCCGGGAGTACCTGGCCGAACTGGAGGTCACCGAGACCATTCGCAAGGACGTCGCGGACGGGATGGAGAAGCAGCAGAAGGAATTCCTGCTGCGCCGCCAGCTCGAAGCGATCCGCAAGGAGCTGGGCGAGCTCGACGGCACCGCGGCCGACGACGACTACCGCGCCCGCGTGGAAGCCGCCGACCTGCCGGACGAGGTGCGCAAGGCCGCGCTGGCCGAGGTCGACAAGCTGGAGCGGACGTCCGAGCAGTCGCCGGAGGGCGGCTGGATCCGGACCTGGCTCGACACGGTGCTGGAGCTGCCGTGGAATGAGCGGACCGAGGACGTCTACGACATCGCCGCCGCGCGCGCCGTGCTCGACGCGGACCACGCGGGCCTGGACGACGTCAAGGAACGGATCATCGAGTACTTGGCCGTGCGGAAGCGGCGCGCGGAATCGGGTCTCGGCCCGGTCGGCGGACGGCGGTCTGGTGCTGTTTTGGCGCTCGCCGGTCCTCCGGGGGTCGGCAAGACGTCGCTCGGCGAGTCGGTCGCGAAGGCGATGGGACGCAAGTTCGTGCGCGTCGCGCTGGGAGGCATCCGCGACGAGGCCGAAATTCGCGGCCACCGGCGCATGTACGTCGGCGCGTTGCCGGGCCGGATCGTGCGGGCCATCAAGGAAGCCGGTTCGATGAACCCGGTCGTGCTGCTCGACGAGATCGACAAGGTCGGAGCCGACTACCGCGGCGACCCGACGGCCGCGCTGCTCGAAGTGCTGGACCCGGAACAGAACCACACGTTCCGCGACCACTACCTCGAGGTGGAACTGGATCTGTCCGATGTGGTCTTCCTGGCCACGGCCAACGCGCTGGAGACCATTCCCGGCCCGCTGCTGGACCGGATGGAACTGGTGACGCTGGACGGTTACACGGAGCACGAGAAGGTCACCATCGCGCGGGATCACCTGCTCCCCCGCGAACTCGAGCGGGCCGGTCTGGCGTCCGGCGACGTGGTGCTGACCGACGACGCGTTCAGCCGGATCGCCGCGGAGTACACCCGCGAGGCCGGGGTGCGCGACGCGAACCGGACGATCGCGAAGGTGCTGCGGAAGATCGCGACGAAGGTGGCTTTGGGTTCGGTCTCGCTGCCGCTTTCGGTGTCGGCGGCGGACCTGGAGACCTACCTCGGCCGCCCGCGGCACGTGCCGGAATCGTCGCTGCCGACGGCGACCCAGCGGACGTCTTTGCCCGGCGTGGCAACGGGTCTGGCGGTCACCGGCGCGGGCGGCGACGTGCTGTACATCGAGGCGTCGCTGGCCGATCCGGAAAGCGGGGCTTCGGGCCTGCAGCTGACCGGGCAGCTGGGTGACGTGATGAAGGAGTCGGTGCAGATCGCGCTGTCGTACCTGCGCTCGCACGGTGCGGAGCTGGAACTGCCGGTGGGAGACCTGCGTGAGCGGGGAATCCACGTCCACGTCCCGGCTGGTGCGGTGCCGAAGGACGGTCCGTCCGCGGGTATCACGATGACGACCGCGCTGGCTTCGCTCCTGTCCGGGCGGGTTGTCCGGGCTGATGTGGCGATGACCGGAGAGGTTTCGCTGACCGGGCGGGTGCTGCCTATTGGCGGAGTGAAGCAGAAGCTGCTGGCCGCGCACCGGGCGGGGATGAAGACGGTGATCATCCCGCAGCGGAACGAGCCGGATCTGGACGACGTGCCTGCTGAGGTGTTGTCGCAGCTGGAGGTGCACGCGGTGGCTAACGTGCGGGAGGTGTTGGAGTTGGCTCTGACGCCTGCTTCGTCGGAGGTTCCGCAGGCGGCTTGACCGTAGGTCCGTGAAGGGCTCCTTGAAGGAATCTGATTCCCTCAAGGAGCCCTTCACGGCACGTCAGGAGAAGTCGAACTCCCGCCGCGGAGCCGCCGCGAACTTGCCCTGTCCTATTTGGACATAATGGTTGCCGCGTTCCACGGGGATTCTTCGGGATCCTCGGCCCAGGTCGTAGCTCACGACTCTCCTCCGAAAGAGAATCAGCCCCGCGCACCCGCGAGCAAGGCC
The DNA here is from genome assembly GCF_002796545.1 of Amycolatopsis sp. AA4. Lineage (GTDB taxonomy): Bacteria > Actinomycetota > Actinomycetes > Mycobacteriales > Pseudonocardiaceae > Amycolatopsis. The sequence continues at coordinate 330,290 of NZ_CP024894.1, read as the reverse complement.
ACGTTCATCACGTATTCGCCGTATCCCGATTTAGCCAGTTTCGTGCCCAGCGCATGGCATTCGTCCGCGCTGATGAAGCCCATTTTCAGCGCGACCTCTTCCAAACACGCGATCCGCACCCCGGTCCGGTGTTCCAGCACCTGCACGAACTGGCCGGCCTCCAGCAGCGAATCGTGCGTGCCGGTGTCGAGCCAGGCGAAACCGCGGCTCAGTTCGATCAGCTTCGCGCGGTCGCGGCGCAGGTAGGAGAGGTTGACGTCGGTGATCTCCAGCTCGCCGCGCGCGGAGGGCTTCAGGTTGCGGGAGATGTCGACGACCTCGTTGTCGTAGAAGTACAAACCGGTGATCGCGTTGTTCGACCGCGGTTTCTTCGGCTTTTCCTCAATGGACAGCAGGTTGCCGTTCTCGTCGATCTCGCCGACGCCGTACCGCTCCGGGTCTTTCACCTGGTAGCCGAACAGGACGCAGCCGTCGAGGTCGGTCGCCGCGGTGCGCAGGGTCGTGGAGAAGCCTTGGCCGTAGAAGATGTTGTCGCCGAGGACCAGCGCGACCGAATCGTCGCCGACGAAGTCCGCGCCGATCACGAACGCCTCGGCGAGACCGTTCGGGCTCGGCTGTTCCGCGAAGGACAAGGACAGGCCGAACTGGCTGCCGTCGCCGAGCAGGCGGCGGAAGTTCGGCAGGTCGGCGGGCGTCGAGATGATCAGGATCTCCCGGATCCCGGCCAGCATGAGCACCGAGATCGGGTAGTAGATCATCGGTTTGTCGTAGACCGGCAGCAGCTGCTTCGACACGGCCTGCGTGATCGGATGCAGACGGGTTCCGCTGCCCCCGGCGAGCACGATGCCCTTCACAGCCCCTCCTCACGTGCGGTGGTGGGGTTCACCGTACCGAGTGAGCGCGGAGGCCGTCTGGCGCTTCCCTCGACTCTCAGAAGGCCGGGCCCTTGCCGAAAAAGGCCTGGCAGCCGTTCGCGTACTCGGTGGCGATCTCCAGCACGTTCTTCCCGCCGTCGACCGGCAGCACCGTGGACGAATAGTTGGGGCAGTAGTTGTTGTAGATGCCGCTGATGTGTACCGGCGCGGGGAGTTCGTACCAGTTCCCGGCGCCGAAGTCGTCGTTGGCCAGCAGCGTCTGCCCGTTCCCGGACACCGGGTCGCCGTCGGCGGTCGTGTAGATCTGGCCGACCATCACCAGCCGCACGCCGTTCGGGCCGCCGGGGAAGAGGCTGGTCGTCTGGGCGTGCTGGAAGTAGTTGCCGCTCGCGGTGTTGACGCGCGTGCCCGGATCGGCCGGATCGCCCCAGTTCGCGCCGTCGGCGGAGATTTTGTAATACGGGTCGCAGTAGCGTTCGCGGTAGTTGCAGATCTCGTAGCCGAACCAGTACCGGCCGTCGGGCAGCCTGCGGATGTTCGGCATGCCCGGACGCACCCGGGACGGCCCGATGGCCATCGTGAGCTGCTTGGTGCCCCAGGTGATCCCGTCGGTCGAGGCGACGCGGTTGAGCACCTGGCCGTACTTCGGCGCTTGCGTCTCGTCGGCGTAGTGCAGCCAGAGCGTGCCGCCGGCGTCCACAGTGAACTCCGGTTCCCAGATGCCGTCGTGGTTGTGCGAAAGCGCGGCCTCGGACAGATAGCGCCAGTTGTGCCCGCCGTCGCGGCTGGCCCACACCTTGATCCCCATCCGGCGCTCCGGGCCCGAGTCCTGGCGGTAGGTCGCCGCCCACAGCAGCGTGCCCGCCCGCATCCGGCCGACGCGCTGCGGGAGTTCGTACAGGGTTCCGCAGCACTGGCCGAACCTGGCGTCGGGGTCGCGGATCACGCCGATCTGGTGGAAGCTCGCGCCCTCGTCGGTGCTCTCGAGGATCGGCGCGAACCGGCCGTCGCCGTCCTCGCTGGTCAGCGACGCGATGATGTTCCCGCGCCCGAACGGCGAGTGCTCGAGCCGGATCAGCCGGGGGTACGAGCCGAAGCCGGGCACGAGCAGCTTCTTCTCGGCGGCTTCCGCGACGGGCGTCAGCGCGGTCACGAGGACCGCCAGCGAGGTGAGGAAGGCAAGCACGGGAGTCCAGCGGCGCATCCAGAAACTCCTCTCACGACCGGACTCGCGATTACACCACGTGTTCGCCCCGACACCATCGATTTCGCCTGGTCACCCGCGTGAATCCACCCCTTCGAGCGGGCCGCTGGGCTGTTCAGGGACACCCGCCGCGTAACGACCGGGCGGAGCGTGACGAAAGATCATCCGGAGGCCCCGTCGGGGCACGCTAGGGGGAACCATGCGCCGCATTCGCCTGGCCGCAGTCTGCGCGGCGGTGGCGCTCACCGCGTCGTGCGCACTGCAGCCGACCGGCATCGGAGCGATCCGGTACCCGGAAGACGAACCAGGCCGCGCCCCCGTCCCGGTGCAGCCTCCGCCGCCGCGGCCGGAGAAGCCGCGCCTCGCCGAGAACCCGACGGAAACGCACCAGGGCAAGAACAACGCGACCGTGCCGTTGACGTGGCCGTCCGGAGTCGCGGGATTCCTCGCCTTCGACTGTCCGAAGTGCACCGGAAACGTCGCCGTGACGACCGACGGAACGGAAGGCCTGCTGGTCAACGACGCCGACGCCTACCACGGAACGGCCTGGTTCAACGTCTCCCCCGGCGGCAAATCGGTGCACACGCTGACGATCGAGGCAAAGGGCTCGTGGACCGCGACGATCACCGACCACCGCGGCGTGCCGGTCGTCGAACCGGGAAAGCCGTACAACGGCCACGGCGACGCGGTGCTGGCAGTGCCGCCGGGCCTGGTGTGGGGGAAGTTCTACACGGGTTCGAAGGGCTCGAATGGCGTCTGGGTCCTTGCCGACGGCTACCCGCATCTGGCGGTGAACCACATCGGGGAGACGACCGGGGAGTTTCCGCTCACCGGGCCCACGTATGTGGCGGTGGAGACGTACAAGGCGGATTGGACCTTCACGGCCTTCTAGGCGCTGCGGACGCCGGGGCATCCGCAGCGCCGGCGGCTCACCGGTAGTTGGTGAACTGCAGAGCGATCTCGAAGTCCTTGCCCTTCAGCAACGAGATCACCTCCTGCAGCTGGTCCTTCTTCTTGCCCGACACCCGCAGCTGGTCGCCCTGGATCTGGGCCTGCACGCCCTTCGGGCCCTCGTCCCGGATGAACTTCGCGATCTGCTTCGCCTTGTCCGACGCGATGCCCTGCAGGATCTTGCCGCTGATCTTGTAAATCTTGCCGGAGATCGCGGGCTCGCCCGCCTCGAAGGCCTTCAGCGAGATGTTCCGCTTGATCAGCTTCTCCTTGAAGACCTCCACCGCCGCGAGGGCGCGCTCTTCGGTCTCCGACTCGATCGCGATGGCTTCCTCGCCGGACCAGCTGATGCCGGTTCCGGTGCCGCGGAAGTCGAACCGCGTGCCCAGTTCCTTGCTGGCCTGGTTGAGCGCGTTGTCCACCTCCTGGCGGTCGACCTTGCTCACCACGTCGAAAGAGGGATCCGCCACGTGTCCTCACACCTTGTCTCAGCTCGTCAGGGACCCCCAGCGTAGCGCCGGGGGATCCCGGTTGACCGGCCGTCCGGACCGTTGGGTATCCTTCTTCCCGGCCGGTTCGCCCGGCCATGGCAGGTTACCCAAGCGGCCAAAGGGATCTGACTGTAAATCAGACGGCTCAGCCTTCGGGGGTTCGAATCCCTCACCTGCCACCCACAGACCAACGCCCCGGCTGTCCACTGCCGGGGCGTTCGTCGTAAATACCGCCTCCCCACGGGCCGCCGAGTGCTACCGTCGCTCTCCGCTGGACGGAGGTTCGCATGCACAAGCTGGTAGTTCTGTACCCCAAGCCCGACGATCCCGAGCACTTTCGCGACTACTACGTGAGCACCCATCTTCCGCTGGTCGCGCAGATGCCTGGCCTGCTCGCATACCGCTACAGCTTCGACATCACCGCGGCGCCGGGGCAGACTCCGTACTTCGCGGTGTTCGAGGCCGACTTCCCGGACGCTGCGACGCTGTCCGCGGCTAGGTCGTCTCCGCAGGGGCAGAAGGTGTCCGCCGACGTCGCCAATTACGCCAGCGGCGGGGTGTTCGTCATGGACTATCCGGCGCAGGACGGCGTCGTCTGAGCCTGGAACGCGCTCGGGCTTGACCCTCCTGCGACAGGAGGCTCCACGCTGGTGCGCATGAACGAATTTCGCGGCCCGGTTCCGACTCCCGCCTACGACGCGGTGTCTCCGGGCAACTACCTCGGCTTCTACGGGATGCCGATGTTTCCCAACGTGCCCACTGCCGACCTCGACGCCTCCACCGACTTCTGGCTTCGCGGGCTCGGCTTCGACAACCTTTTCACCCTCCCCGGCCAGCTCGTGCACCTGCGTCGCTGGGCGTTTCAGGACGTGCTGCTCAAGCCGGGAACCCCGGCGGCCCCGAGCGAGGTCAGCATCAGTTTTTCCTGTGTGCTCAGCGAACTCGACGAGATCGCCAAGCGGTGCGAGGAGATCGCGCCGGGCTGCACGACCGGGCCGGAGCTGATGCCGTGGAACTCTCGGGAGCTGACGGTCGTCACGCCGGAGGGCACGAACGTCGTGATGACCGCGGCGGTGCCGATCGACCCGGACGGTCCCGTCGCGGAGCGGATGCGCGCCGTGGGGATCGACGTCCCCCGGTCGTGAACTGCGACACTGAGGTCGTGCCCGAGCAAGACGGCCTCACTGTCGGACGCACGGCGACGCTGGTCGGCGTGAGCGTCAAAACACTGCATCACTGGGACGCGGTCGGCCTGGTGCGCCCGAGCGGGCGCACCAGCGCCGGCTACCGCGTGTACTCCGCCGAGGACATCACGCGGTTGCATCGGGTGCTCGTCTACCGGGAGCTGGGCTTCCCCCTGTCGGAGATCGGCCGCCTTCTGGACGACCCGTCGGTGGACGCGCACACCCATCTGACCCGCCAGCGGCGCGAGCTGCGCGAACGCATCGCGCGGTTGGAGCACATGGTGTCCGCGGTGGACCGGATGGCGGCGGCCACCCGCGGCGGGATGCAGCTGACGGCGGAGGAGCAGGTCGAGATCTTCGGGTCCGACTGGAATCCGGAGTGGATCGACGAGGCCGCCGAGCGCTGGGGCGACACCAAGCAGTGGGCGGAATACCGCGAGCGGACCACCGACCTGACTCCGCAAGACTGGCAACAGGCCGCGGCCGAGCACGAAACGCTCCACGCCGACCTGGCCGCAGCACGGCGAGCCGGAGTCGAGCCAGGAACCCCCGAGGCGAACACCCTCGCGGAGCGCCACCGAGCCACCCTTTCCAAGTACTTCGACTGCACTCATTCGATGCAGGTCTGCCTGGGCCGCCGATTCGTAGAAGAAACCGGATACAGCGAGTACTACGACGGATTGGCCCCCGGCCTGGCCACCTGGCTGCGAGACGTGATCTTCGCCAACGCAATCGCCCACGGCGTAAACCCAGCAACAGCAGAGTGGGAATAACACCCACCCAGGCACCCACACCTCCCCCGCCCCCGATACGAAGCCAAAACACGGCGCTGGGGTGCTTGTCAAGGCATCTTTCCCGCCTTGACAAGCACCCCAGCGCCGTAGTCACACTAAAAAATCGGGGTGCCCAGCCTCACCACCGAGGCGCAACGTCGCCGCCAGGCGACGAGCCGCCCAGGAACACCCAGAGGCCTCACCGCCCCCGAGCCATCTCCTCAAGCCGCCGAATCCGATCCTCGATCGGCGGATGCGTCGAGAACATCCGGCTCAACCCAGCCCCGGGCCGGAACGGGTTCGCGATCATCAAATGCGACTGCGACACCACCGCCGGCTCGGGAGCCAACGGAGCGGCCCGGGTCCCCATCTCCAGCTTCCGCAACGCCGAAGCCAACGCCAGCGGATCCCCGGTCAGCTCCGCCCCGGAAGCATCCGCCTGGTACTCCCGCGACCGGCTCACCGCCATCTTCACCACGCCCGCCGCGATCGGCCCGATCAAGACCAGCAGCAGCGACATGAACGGGTTGCCCTCGCGGTCGTTCCCGCCGAAGAAGAACGCGATGTTCGCCAGCACGCTGACCACGCTCGCCAGCGCACCGGCGACACAAGAGATCAGGATGTCCCGGTTGTAGACGTGGGACAGCTCGTGCCCGAGCACCGCGCGCAGCTCGCGCTCGTCGAGCAGCTCCAGGATTCCCGTGGTGCAGCACACCGCCGCGTGCTGCGGATTGCGCCCGGTCGCGAAGGCGTTGGGCGCCGCGGTCGGGCTCACGTACAGCGACGGCATCGGCTGCCGCGCGGACGTCGCCAGCTCTCGCACGATCCGGTACATCGCGGGCTGCTCGACCTCCGACACCGGCCGCGCGTGCATCGCGCGCAGGGCCATTTTCTCGGAGTTGAAGTAGGCGTAGGCGTTCATCCCGAGCGCCACGATCAGGCCGATCACCAGCGCCCCGCGGCCGAACAATCCGCTGATCCCGATGATGATCGCCGAGAGCAGACCGAGCAGCATCGCCGTCTTCAGCCCGTTGTGGTGCTTGTGCACGCGCGCTCGCCTCCGTCCGCTCTGGCAGGTGCCGCAAGGTGGGTTACTCACTGGAAACAACGCGATCGGGGGACCCGAAGTTCCTTCGCCCGATCCTTGTCCGAGTTAGGGTCGGCGGGCAACCCAACCGACCGGGGCAGGTGAGCGATGCGCGGTTCCCAGTTCTCCCGGCGAGGACTGTTCGGCCTGGTCAGCGCGGGTGCGGCGGCATTGCTCGGCAGTACCGCGACGGCGGCCGGGCGGGTCACCAGCGTGCAGGTCGGCGGGACGATTTCGGCACTGGCCGTGAGTCCGGTCACCGGGCTCGTCTACGCGGCCGACCAGGCGTCCGGCATGGTTCTCGTCCTCGATCCGGACGCGGGGCGCGTCGTGTCCGCGCTCGCGGTAGGCGGGCAGCCGAGCGATGTGGCGGTGGACACCGAGCGGATCTACGTCGCCAACCCGCCCGGCGGCACGGTGCTCGCCTTCGACGGCCAGACGCATCGGTTGCTGAGCGTCGTCAGCGCGGGGGCGGGCGCGTCGGCGCTCGCGATCGATCCGCAGGCCAACCTCGTGTACGCGGTGAGCGGCAAGACCGGCACGTTCGCGGTGCTCGACAGCATCAGCCTCACCCAGCAGGACCTGCTGCCCGCGCCGAAACCGGGCCTCGCCGGAATCGCCCTCGACCGCGGCCGGCGGCGCGCTTACTGCACGAGCCCGACCACGAACTCGGTCGAAATCTGCGACCTCGACTCGGGATCGTTCACCGCCAGCGTTCCGGTGGGGGCTTCCCCGACTGGGATCGGCGTGCACGAACCGAGCGGCGCGGTGTTCGTGGCCAATTCGGCGATCCACCATCTGTCTATTGTGGACGGAGCGGCGCGGGCCCAGGTCAAGACGGTGCTGCTGGGCAGCGAGGCGTCCTCGCTCGCGGTGCATCAGGGCACCGATGTCGTGTACACCAACGGCGGGCAAAATGGTCTGTCTCGTGTGGACGGACGGACCGGAACCCTCGCCGGAGAGCTGAGCCTCGGGGTGAACCCGGGCGACGTGGCGGTGGATCAGCGCACGCGCACGGTGTACGTGACCGATCCGCTGCACGGCACGATCAACGTCGTGCGCGATTTCTGACTGCTCGCATGAAGTTACTCCAGGTATACGGTGTCGGGTATGGAACTCGGTCTCCAGGTCCCCGACTTCACGCTGCCGGGAGGGGCGGCCGCGCTCGGCACGGAACTGGCCGAAGCGGCACGGGCGGCCGACGACGCCGGGTTCGCTTATCTCGCGGTGATGGACCATTTCTTCCAGATTCCCAGCGTCGGCCCGAGTGATCGTCCGATGCTTGAGGCCTATACGACGCTCGGCTACTTTGCCGCACACACCCGGCGCGCGAAACTGTTCACCTACGTCACTGGCGCGATTTACCGGCATCCCGGCCTGCTCGCGAAGGCGGTCAGCACTCTCGACGTGCTGTCCGGCGGACGGGCCATGCTCGGCATCGGGGCGGGGTGGAACGAGGAAGAGGCCCGCGGGCTCGGGTTTCCGTTTCCGTCCACTTCGGAACCACAACCGAGATCGCGGCACCCCGGCGAAGCCGGGGCAATCAAGCAGAGTCGGGGGCCAGCGGCGAGAAGAAGACGCTTCGGCTCGTCGCGAAGTACGGCGACTTCTGCAACATCGGCAACGGCCCGGATCTCGAACGCAAGCTCGACGTGCTCAAGCGGCACTGCGAAACCGAGGGCCGTGACTACGGCGAGATCACCAAAACCGTCTACCACTATCTGGACATCGGGCCGACCGGGGAGAAAACCGGCGAATTTCTCGCCGAGGCCGAAAGACTGCACCGGCTCGGGGTGCAGGCCGTGATCGGGCCGCTCCCCGGCGGCGTCGACCGCAGAAGGATCGAGATTTTCGCGCAAGACATCATTCCGGCGGTTAAGGAGTTGGCATGAAACTCGGGTTGCACCTGGCTCAGCAGACCTGGCCGAACGGGCCGGCGGCGCTCGGCGCGGACCTGGCGCGGGTGGCGCGGACCGCGGACGAGGCGGGGTTCGAATATCTGTCGGTGATGGACCATTTCTTCCAGATTTCCAGCTACGGGCCGCCCGAGCACGAAATGCTGGAAGCGTGGACCACGCTCGGCTTCCTCGCCGCGCACACTGAGCGCGTCAAGCTGCTCACGCTCGTCACCGGCGTCATTTACCGGCACCCCGGGCTGCTCGCGAAGGCGGCGACGACGCTCGACGTGCTGTCCGGCGGGCGGGCGATCCTCGGCATCGGCGCGGGGTGGAACGAGGAGGAGTCCCGCGCGCTCGGGTTCCGGTTCCCGCCGATGAAGGAGCGGTTCGAGCAGCTGGAGGACGCGCTGCGGTACGTCCACCAGATGTGGGCCGAGGGCGACGAGCCCTTTACCGGCACGCACGTCAGCGGCGAGCGGTTGCTCAACAGCCCGCAGCCGATCCAGCGTCCGCATCCGCCGATCCTGATCGGGGGCAGCGGCGAGAAGAAGACGCTGCGGTTCGTCGCGCAGTACGGCGACATCTGCAATTTGCTGCCCAACGCGGACCTTCCGCGCAAACTGGAAGTCCTGCAGCAGCACTGCGCGGACGTCGGCCGCGACTACTCCGAGATCACGAAGACCGCTTCGCTGCGGCTCGACACCGGTGAAAACGGCGAGAAAACCGGGCAGCTGCTGGATGAACTCGGCCGGCTGTCGGAACTCGGGTTCACCGTCGCGACCGGCTGGGCGCACGGCGTGCCGGACCCGGCGGTGCTCGAACGGTTCGCCACCGAGGTGATCCCGGCCGCGGAAAAGCTGTGATCCGCCGCCGAACGGAGGGTCACCCGGCACTGGTCCGCCCTCCGTTCGGCGCAGCAGCTCGCGGCATTCCGCCGCGGGCATGGTCTCGGTTCCGAATCGACTCCGGCGCGCCTCCCGACCCCTTGTAACGGCGGCCGGGCGCGGATCGACCTGCCCTACGCAGATCGCGTTCGCGACCGGAGGAGCCTGGTACATGACCACATGTCGACTCTGTGGTTCGGAAAGAACCGCCAGCGTGGTCGACCTCGGCGCGACCCCGCCGTGCGAACGGTTCCTGACCGCCGCGCAGCTGGCCGAACCCGAACCGACTTTCCCGCTGCATCTCGAAGTGTGCACGGAATGCTGGCTCGCGCAGCTCCCGCCGCTGCTCGATCCGGCCGACACGTTCACCGATTACGCGTATTTCTCGTCTTTTTCCACCTCGTGGGTCGAGCACGCGAAACGGTTCACTGACGCCGCCGTCGAGCGGCTCGGACTGACCGACCGGTCTTTCGTCGTCGAGGTCGCCAGCAACGACGGATACCTGCTGAAGCACGTCGTCGAGCGCGGAATCCGTTGTCTCGGCGTGGAACCTTCGGTGAACGTCGGGCAAGCCGCGCGCGAGGCCGGGGTGCCGACGCACACGGCGTTCCTCTCTGAAGAAACCGGCAAGCAGGTGCGTGCCGAGCATGGTCCGGCCGACCTGGTCGTGGCGAACAACGTCTACGCCCACATCCCGGACATCCGCGGGTTCACCCACGGGCTGCGCGCGCTCGTCGCGGACGACGGCTGGGTGTCGATCGAGGTGCAGCACCTGCTCACGCTGATCGAAAAGAACCAGTACGACACGATTTACCACGAGCATTTCCAGTACTACACCGTCGAATCCGCCCGGCAGGCGCTGGCGACCGGCGGGCTGACCCTCGTCGACGTCGAACTCCTGCCGACGCACGGCGGGTCGATCCGGCTCTGGGCCCAGCCCGCGGAAGTTGCCGGAGAGCCGAGCGCGCGGATGATCGACGTACTGGCGCGCGAGAAGGCCGCCGGGTTGCACGAATTGTCCGGGTACACCGAATTCGCCGACCGGGTCACCCGCGTCCGGCTCGAATTGCTCGAATTTCTCCTCGCCGCCCGGAAAGCCGGGAAAACGACCGTCGGGTACGGCGCGCCCGGCAAGGGCAACACCCTGCTCAACCACTGCGGCATCCGGCCGGACCTGCTGGCCTACACGGTGGACCGCAATCCCTACAAGCACGGCCGGTTCACGCCGGGCACCCGGGTCCCGGTCGTGGAGCCGGACCGGATCGCCGCCGACCGGCCGGACTACGTGCTCGTCCTGCCCTGGAACCTGCGGGACGAACTGACCGAGCAGCTTTCCTACGTCGGCGCGTGGGGCGGCAAGCTCGTCTTCCCGATTCCGCGCCTGGAAATCGTCGAGGTGACGTGAAGTGAAGGTAGTCCTGTTCTGCGGCGGCTACGGCATGCGGATGCGCAGCGGCAACGACGACGACCTGCCGAAGCCGATGGCCGCGGTCGGTCCCCGGCCGCTGATCTGGCACGTGATGCGCTACTACGCGCACTTCGGGCACACCGAATTCGTGCTGTGCCTCGGCTACGGCGCGCACCACATCAAGAACTTCTTCCTCGACTACCGCGAGACCGAGTCCAACGACTTCGTGCTGCGCGACGGCCAGGTCGAACTGCTGTCGACCGACATCAGCGACTGGTCGATCTCCTTCGTGCAGACCGGCATCGAATCCCCCATCGGCGAACGGCTGCGCCGGGTGCGCGACTACGTGGACGGCGAGGAAATGTTCCTCGCCAACTACGCGGACGTGCTGACCAACGCCCCGCTCGACGACATGATCACGCGTTTCGCGGCCACCGACGCGGGCGCCTCGATGATGGTCGTCCCGCCGGAATCGACGTTCCACTGCGTCGACCTCGCCCCGGACGGCCGCGTCGGCGGGATCACGCCGGTGAGCGACATGCCGCTGTGGTCCAACGGCGGGTATTTCGTTCTGCGCCAAGAGATTTTCGACCACATCCCGGAGAACGGCGACCTCGTCGCCGACGGGTGCGTCCAGCTGGCGAAAGCGGGCAAGCTGCTCGGCTACCCGTACCGCGGGTTCTGGAAACCGACCGACACGGTCAAGGAACGGCTGTCCCTCAACACCGCGTACGCGCACGGGGACCGGCCCTGGATGCTCTGGGAAACCGCGCGGGCGGGCCGCTGATGCGGCCGCTCGTCCCCGAGTCCTGTTCGGAAATCGCGGTGCTGGGCGCGCACTGCGACGACATCGCGATCGGCGCCGGGGGAAGCCTGCTGGAACTGTGCCGGGCGAACCCGGGCACCCGAGTGACCGCGCTCGTGCTGTCGGGTGCCGGTACGCCACGAGAAAGCGAGGAACGTTCCGCGCTCGCGGCTTTCTGTCCCAAAGCAGATCTCGCCGTGACGGTGCTCGACCTCCGCGACGGACGGTTCCCCGCGCAATGGGAGCTGGCCAAGGAAGCGCTCGAAGAGGTGCGGAAACAATGCGAACCGGACCTGGTCTTCGCGCCGGCCCCGCACGACGCGCACCAAGACCACCGCGGACTGGCGAAACTCGTGCCGACCGTCTTCCGGAACCACCTCGTCCTCGGCTACGAAATCCTGAAGTGGGAATCCGATCTCGCGCAGCCCTCGGTGTTCTTCCCGCTGAGCGAGGAAACGGTCCGGGAGAAGAGCGATCTGCTCGCCACGCACTACCCGTCGCAGCACGGGAGAGGCTGGTTCGACCACGAAGCGTTCTCCGGCCTCGCCCGCGTGCGCGGCGTGCAGTGCCAGCAGCGCTACGCGGAGGCCTTCCACACGCCGAAATTGACGATCGCGGCGGCTCGCTCCGCGAACTGAGGAAATGAGGAAGACCCGTGCGCGTACTCCTGACCGGACATCTCGGCTACCTCGGCACGGTCATGGCGCCCGTGCTCGCCGCGGCGGGACACGACGTCGTCGGCCTTGATTCGGGCCTGTACTCGACCTGCGTGCTCGGTCCGGAGGTCACCGACCCCAAGGCCGTGTCGGTCGACCTGCGCGACGTCCGGCCCGAGCACGTCGCGGGCTTCGACGCGGTGATCCACCTCGCCGCGCTGTCCAACGACCCGCTCGGCGCGCTGGACCCGGAGATCACCTACGCGATCAACCACCGCGCCTCGACCCGGCTGGCCCAGCTGGCCAAGGACGCCGGGGTGCGCCGATTCCTTTACGCCTCAACGTGTTCGGTCTACGGGGCCAGTGGAAACGACGGCCTGGTGAACGAGGACGCGCCGCTGCGGCCGGTGACGCCGTACGCCGAGTCGAAGGTGCGGGTGGAGGACGATCTAGTCGGTCTCGCCGACAACGACTTCAGCCCGGTGTTCCTGCGCAACGCCACCGCTTTCGGCTTCTCACCGCGGTTGCGCGCGGACATCGTGCTCAACAACCTGGTCGGCCACGCGATCCTGACCAACACGGTGAAGGTGCTGTCGGACGGCACCCCTTGGCGTCCGCTGGTGCACGCCCAGGACATCGCCACCGCGTTCGCCGCGGCGCTGACCGCTCCCCGGGACGCGGTTCACGCGAAGGCGTTCAACGTCGGCACCGAGGACAACAACCTGCGGGTTTCCGAGATCGCCGAGGCCGTCGTGGAAGCCGTGCCGGGCGCCGAACTGCAGATCACCGGCGAGGCCGGGGCCGATCCGCGGTCGTACCGGGTGGACTTCAGCCGGATCCGCGCCGCGCTGCTGGAGTTCGCGTGCGCCTGGTCGGTGCCCGCCGGAGCCCGCGAACTCGCGGACGCCTACCGGCGGCACCAGCTCACCCGGTCCGATTTCGAACAGCGGTTCACCCGGCTCGCCCACCTCTCGGTCCGCCGGGCGGACGGCACGCTGGGCGCGGACCTGCGGCCGCAAGCCCGGTGACGTCACTCGCCGAGGCGCGCGGCCAGGTCGGCCCACGTGCCGGCGGCCGCGTCGCGCGCGCTGAGCACCGAAACCGGCAGCGGCCAGTCGATCGCCAGGTCCGGATCGTCGTAGCGCACCGCGAGGTCCTCGGCCGGATCGTGCGGGCGGTCGATCCGGTAGCAGACGTCGGCGTACTCGGTGAGCACCTGGAACCCGTGGAGGAAACCCGGCGGGATGTACAGGTGCGCGAACTCGACGTCGTCGAGCCGGAACGCCTGCTGCCTGCCGAAGGTCGCGGAGCCCGGCCGGATGTCCACGAGAACGTCGTGCACCGCGCCGCGCGCGCACCGCACCAGCTTCGCTTCGCCGCGCCCGGACCGGCCGTGCATGCCCCGCAGGACGCCCAGCCGCGACCGCGATTGGGAATCCTGCTGGAACGCCGCGGCGTTCAGGCCGTGCTCGGCGGCGATCTCGGTGTCGAACGTCCGCGTGAACAGCCCGCGATCGTCGTGGTGCGGTTCGGGGACGAACAGCAGAACTCCGGCAAGGTCGCACGGTTCGACTCTCATGCCTCCAGTCTCCCCCCGGAAGGACTCTCGCGGTGACCTCGCCACGCTGCCGCTGGTGCCGATCGGCGGACGGTTCCGTCGTGCTCGATCTCGGCGCCCAGCCGCCCGCCGACCATTTCCCCGCGCTCGGCGACCCGGGGCCGGACGTCGTTTTCCCGCTCCGCATGTGGTTGTGCGCGGCGTGCGGACTCGCTCAGCTCGCCGAGGACGAGACCGATCCGGACGAACCCCGCGGCGTCGAACCGGCCGCGCTCGTCGAACAGGCGGCGGACGCGGTCGGTCGTGCCGCCGTGCTGTTGCCCGCCAGCGGCACGGTCCGCGAATACGGCAGCCCACACGGTGGATCGTGGCTTTCCCTGCTGGAGGAACGCGGGCTCACCCCGGTCTCCGCGGGGACGGCCGACGTGCTCGTGGACTGTTTCGGGCTCATGCACGAATCCGATCAACGGGCCGCCTTGCGCGAGCGCGTCGCCGGATTGGCTGGCGACGGCGTGCTGTTGCTGCAGTTTCACACCTTGGCCGCGATCCTGCGCGAAGGACAGTGGAGCGCGTTGCGGCACGGCCACTACGCGTATTACTCGATGCCTGTGCTGGTCGAAATGCTCAGCGCCGTGGGGCTCGTTGCGCGCACGGCGTTTCGCTTCGACCTCTACGGCGGGACGATTCTCGTCGCTGCCACCCGCGAAGGAACCCCGGACGATTCGGTGCGGTCCCTCGTCAGCGAGGAGTCAGATTTCGGAGTCACCACAACGGAAATCGTTGCTGGGCTACAGGAAGCCGCCGTGCGCAGCTCGGATTCGATCGCCGTCTGGCTGGAGAAGCAGCGGGCAGCAGGCAACCGCGTGCTCGGTTACGGCGCCGCGTCGCGTGCGGTCGCGCAACTCTGCCGGGCGGGCGTCACCCGCGAACTTCTCCCCGCCATCGCGGACGCGTCGGAAGCCAAGCAGGGCAGGCGAATGCCCTCCAGCGGAATCCCGATCATCTCCCCCGATGAACTGGTCGACGCGCGTCCGGACGCGGTCCTGCTCTTCCTCCCCGACCTGCTGCCCGAAGTACGGCGGCGGCTTCCGGAGATCGAAGCGGCGGGCGGGCGCTGGGTGCCGTCCGACGCGGTCGAGAAGGACTAGCGCACCGTCGCGGCGACGCGCAGTACGTCGTCGGCGACCCGGCTCCACGAATGCTGTTCGATCACCTTCGGGACCGCGGCCAGCACGCGTTCGTAGACCCCGTCGTCGGCGAGCAGCCCGGCGATCACCGCCGCCAGTTCCGCGGGGCCGTCCGAGTCGATCAGGTCGCCGTTCTCCCCCGGGCGAACGATTTCCGGCATCGCGCAATCCCGCCGGGCCACGCACGGCAGCCCGTGGGCGAGCGCCTCCACCAAGGCGATCCCGTACCCCTCGAACCGGCTGGGCATCACGAACAGATCGTGCGTCAGGTAAAGCTCTCGCACCCGCTCCACCGGAACCCGGCCGAGGAATTCGACGCCGTCGGGCACCGCGCCGGGCAGCGGCCATTCCTTGGGACCCGCGATGGTGAGCGTCAGCCCGGGATCGGATTCCTTGCGCAGCACCGAAAAAGCCTCGACGACCAGATCGCCCGCTTTGGTGGAAAAATCCTTTCCCACGAACAGCAATCGCCGTCGCGGCCCGTCGCGATGCCGTTCCACCGGACCGTCCGGAAGGCCGTTGGCGGCGGGCGGGACCACGTGGACCTTGTCCGGATCCGCCCCGGACACCCGCACCACGTGCTCGGCCAGCCATTGGCTCATCGTCAACAATCCCGCGGCCTCCCGGTAGATCCGGTGCTGCCGGTCCCGCAGCCGGTGCAGCGCGGCGAGGTCGAGGCCGGGGAAATGCAGTGCCCGCCCGCTTTCGCTGTCGAGGCGTTCGAGCAGGATGTCGAAGCTCGAATCCTGGTAGAGCAGGAACGGCGTGTCCGTGCGGGCGAGGTCGCCGATCTGCAGGACGACGTCGGGACGGAGGCGGCGTTCGGCGGCCCGGAGTTTCACCCCGGCCAGCGCCATGGTCAGCGGAAGGTGCTTCCAGTGGCTCCCCCAGCGGCCCTCGTAACGGTGCGCGCCGAGGCCCCGCAACGCCGACCGCACCGGGAGCGACCACTCCAGCCCGAGGTCGACGACCTCGGTGCGCTCGCGCAGCGCCGCGCGAAGATTCCACGGGGTGTGCGACCACGTCCCCCGCGGCGGACGGTCCCAGGCGCACGCGAACCCGATCTTCGGCACGGTCACGATTCGATGCCTTTCCGGAGAGCGGAAGGTTTCGTTGTCACATCCGGGCGCCCGATCGCGACAACCAGATGACGCCGGACGGCGGCTCGGCACCGTCGACATCATAGGAAAAGCAGGAGGTGAGGGGAACTCCGATGGACTTGCTCGCAATCTTCCAGGTCGCTCTCCGTCGCTGGCTCATCCTCGTCCCCGCTCTGGTCGTGTCCGCGGTCGCGTGCTGGATCCTGGCGAGCAGCGTGTCCCCCACCTACGAGGTGGACGGCGCGCTCAAGGTCAGCTATCCGTTCGCCTCGACCGCCGACCAATCGGCCCGGCTCCAGAGCAACCCCTACTACGACACCGCCGCGACCGCGCTCGTGCTCGGGCAGCTGGCGAAATCGCCGGACGTCGCCGCCGCGATCACCGCGGCGGGCGGCACCGCCAAGTACCAGATCGACGACAGCGGCAAGGCGGTCCTCACCGTCACCGTCACCGACCCGGACCGGCGCAACACGCTCACCACCTATCGCGCCATCGCGGCCCAGCTCGCGAAGCGGCTCGACGACCTGCAGGCGCAGAAGCAGATCCCCGGCCCGTTCCGGGTGACCGTCGACGACGTCGTGCAGCCGCAGGACGCCGCGGTGTCGCACAGCAACCAGCTCAAGACCGCGCTCGCCGCCGGCGCGCTCGGGCTCATCCTCTCGCTGACCGCCTGCGTCGTCGTGGAACTGCGTTCGCGCAAGCGCCCGGCGAGCCAGCCGGTGCCGGAGAGCCAGCCGAGCCACCCGCCGGAGAAGGAAAACCACCGCGGCGAACTGCCGGTCAACCTGCTTCCCGAGCGGCCCGACCGGGTAGCCGCCCCCGCCCGGGTCGCCGCGGACCTGAGCCGGCACGGCGAGGAAACCACCCGCTTGCGGCCGGTGACCGCACCCGCGCAAGCCGACCAGGGGGACGGCGACAAGACCGGTACCGGAGGTTCGCTCGGCCGGCGCGGCCAATGAGCCACCGACCCCTGGACTCGCTCGCGGGAAGCGGCATCGCGCGCTTCAGCACCGATCTCGCCGCGCGGCCGATCCTGCGGGCGATCTGCGCGGCCGGGGCGCTCGCCCTGCTGGCCGTGCCGATCATCGCCCCGGCGATGACGCCCGTCGTGGTCGCGGTCATCGTGGTGTCCGCGCTCTGGCTGAACGCCCGGCGCGACGAGCAGACCGCGCTCGGCATCCTGTTCGCGCTGACCTTCCTCGTCCCGGCGTCGCTGATCATCAAACCGCTCGGGCAGATCGGGGTGCCCGGGCTGATCGTGGCGGCGCTCCTGCTGGTGCTCTGGTGCTACGGGCGGGTCGACAATTCGCTCGGCACCGACCGGGGACGGCAGCCGATGCGGATCGTCTGCCTGGTTTTCGTGGGAGTGGTGCTCGCCAGTTACGTCGCGGGCCAGCTGCGCGGGCTCTCCCCGCTCGAGGCGTCGGCCTCCGACGCGTCGCTGTTCGGCCAGGCCTGTGCGATGGGCCTGCTGCTCTTCGTCACCGACACCGTGCGCGACCTCAACGGGGTCACCCGCCTCATGCGGGTGATCGTGCTCGCCTGCGGGCTGCTGGCGGTCAGCGCGCTGCTCCAGTTCTTCGGAGTGGTCGATCTCTTCCAGCAAATGCGGCTGCCGGGTCTGACATTCCATTTCACCGAGGACGTCGACGCGCTCGCCCGCTCCGGCTTCCACCGCGTGCAAGGACTGGCCGGACATCCGATCGAGTACGCCGTCGTGCTCGGGCTGGCGATGCCGATCGCGTTGCATCTCGCGCTGAACGCGCCGAAGGGGCGCAGCCTGCGGTGGTGGGCGCTGTTCGTGCTCATCGCGGGGTGCATGCCGCTGTCGGTGTCCCGCTCCGGCGTGCTGACCGCGGGCGTCTCGATGGCCGTGTACCTGATCAGCGTGCGCTTGCGGATGGTGTTCAACCTGATCCCGTTCGCGATCGGCGGCCTGGTCGCGATGAGCGCGCTGGTGCCGGGGCTGCTCGGCAGTCTCCGCAGCATCCTGCTCCCGAGCACGCTGGCGACCGACCCGAGCATCCAGGGCCGCACCGACGATTACACCGCCGTGTTCACCGTCTGGCACGAGCATCCGCTGCTCGGGCTCGGCGTCGGGACCTACATTCCCAAGCTGTACCGGATCTTGGACAACGAATACCTGTTCACTCTCGCCACGATGGGCGCGCTCGGCGTGGCGGCCGAACTGGCGTTGCTCGCCACCGGCTATTCCCTCGCCCGGCGGGTGCACCGCACGGTCGCCGATCCGGCCGTGCGCAGCCTGGCCCAGGCCATCGCCGCGTCGATCGCCGGTGCCGCGGTCGCCGCGTTCACCTTCGACGCGTTCGGCTACAAGATCATGTTCGTGACGACCTTCAGCCTGCTCGGCGCCGCGGCCGCGCTCTGGCGGATCGCCGTGCGGGACCGCGCGGTCCAGCCGCTCGCGAGCGTCCGGTGAAACGCCTCGCCGCGGCGGCGGTGGCCGGAGTCGTCCTGCTGGCCTCGGCGGCGTGCGTCGCCACGGCCACGCCTGCCGTGCAGACCCCGGCCGGTCCGTCGACTGGAGTACCGCCGTCCGAATCGCTGCGGCCGTCCGGTTCGTTCACCGCCAGCCAGGCCGGGCAGGTGCTCGACGGGCTCGACGTGAGCGGCGGCGTCACGGTGTCCGCGCCGAACGTGGTGATCCAGCGCAGCCGGTTCACCGGAACCGGGGCCGACTACTTCGCGATCACCACGATCGGCGCGGGATCGGTGACGATCCGCGACGTCAGCATCCGCGGGAACTACCTCAGCGCGGCGATCGCCTTCCACAACTGGAGCGCGGAACGGGTCGACATCTCCGGCATGACGCACGACGGGGTCAAACTGGGCAACAACGTCCGGCTCACCGATTCGTGGATCCACGACTTCGCGCCGGAGAAGGGCGCGCACGCCGACGGAGCCCAGTCGGACCACCTCGCGGGGTCGATCCTGGTGGCGGGCAACGTGATCGACCCGGGCCAGGACGACGAGATCACCTCGGCGATCATCCTGTCGTCCTCGCCGGACCCGACCCCGTCCGTCGGCGGGCCGGTGGTGATCCGGGACAACGTCCTCGGCGGCGGGGCGAACACGCTCTACCACAATCCGGACTACCCGGACGTCGAGATCACCGGCAACACCTTCCGGCGCGACTACCGCTACCAGCCGATTTATCCGGGTCCGCCGCCGAAGGTGTTCTCCGGCAACCATTTCCCGGACGGAACGGCGGTGCCGTGGCCTCCCGCCGATTCCTGACCGGCGTCCGTAACGGCAGCGCCGCCGGAG
The DNA here is from genome assembly GCF_002796545.1 of Amycolatopsis sp. AA4. Classification (GTDB taxonomy): domain Bacteria; phylum Actinomycetota; class Actinomycetes; order Mycobacteriales; family Pseudonocardiaceae; genus Amycolatopsis. The sequence goes on along the minus strand of NZ_CP024894.1, from coordinate 310,941 downwards.
ACGACCGTCAAGGTGTGCCGAACTCCGCAGCACCCCTGTCGATCGGCTTGCCGGTCAAGAACGGCGCGGGCTTCCTCGCCGGCGCGCTGGACAGCCTGCTCGCGCAGACGTTCGGCGATTTCGAACTGCTGGTAGCCGACAACGAATCTTCCGACGAGACCGCGGAGATCGTCCACGACTACGCCCGGCGCGATCCGCGCGTGCGCTATCACCGGCACGCCCACGACATCGGCGCGGCGGCGAATTTCAACTACGTTTTCCAGGCCACCTCGGGCGCACTGTTCAAGTGGGCGGCCGCGGACGATCTTCAGCACGAGACCTTCGTGCAGCGCTGCGTGACCGCGCTGGCCGAATTCCCGACCGCGGCCGCGGCGTGTTCCGCCATCGAACACATCGACGAGGACGGCGTTTCGCTCGGCGTCACCCAGGACCTCCGTGCTTCGGCCGCGGCGGAGCCGGCGGACCGGTTCGCGGACCTGATCCGCTACGACTACTCGTGCGCGGTCGCCTTCGGCGTCCAGCGCCGCGCGCTCGCCGAACGCACGCGGCTGCTGCTCCCGTTTTGGGGCAGCGACCGGGTTTTCCTCGCCGAACTGGCGTTGGCCGGGCCGATCGTGGTGCTCGACGAACCGTTGTTCCAAGAACGCGAGCACGGCGCGAAATTGACCACCCAGGTCGCCAATCGGCAAGTGAGCGCGTTCAACCGGAAAACTGGCTACGGCTCGCGTTTCCTCACCTGGCGGCACGCCGCGGAACTGCGCCGCGCGGTCCACCGCGCCGAACTCACGAGGCCGCAGCGGCAGCAGGCGTATGCCGTGCTCGCCAAATGGGCGGCGGCCAACCGGATCAAGTTCGCCAGGAGCCTCGCCCGGGGCGTCGCCGAAACGGCCCTCGCGCCGCTCGCCAGGACGTGAGCCCGTCAGCATCGTGGACAGCTCAGACCTCCGAAGCGCCGTACGAGCCAGAGACTGGCTGATCCCGGCGTTGGCGCTCCTCGGCTTCGTCGTGCTCACCCAGCAGGTGCTGACGCTCGGTCCGCTGACCCGAGCGGACGAACCGGTGCACGAATTGATCACTCGCGAGCACAGCGTGGTCCTCGACGTGCTGCTGACCATCGTGAGCGCTGTCGCGCAGTTTCCGGTGTCCGCGCCGATCTTGTTCGCGTACGCGGTGTTTCGGTCCGTACGCCGTTCCTCGTGGGCACCGGTGCTCACTTGCGGCCTCCCGTTGCTGTTGCTCTCCGCGACGACGTTGGCGGCCAAGCTCCTGATCGGCCGCGCGGGCACCGACCAGACTCCCGACACGCTCCACGTCGGCGGCACCGCGTACCCGTCCGGCCACGCCGCGACCGCCGTCGTGGTGTCGACCCTTTTCGTAGTACTGCTGGCCCTGGAGAACCGGAAACGTGCTCTGGCGGCGGCAGGCGGTTGGTCGGCGCTCGTTGGTTTCGCCCGGATTTACGTCGACGCGCATTGGGTCAGCGACGTCGCGGGCGGGCTGTTGCTCGGGTTGGCCATCGCCGGAACGACGCTCGTGGTGCTGCGCCGCCCAACCGAGTCGGATTCGAGATCTCCGCTGCTGTAACCCGTCGCGGCGGCCGGGCGACTTCACGGATATCCCACTGTCCCAGCGAGATCGGGCGGAAGACGACTAACGTGACAGCTCACCGTCCAGGCCCCGGGCAGTCCACCGCCCCCGAACCGGCACTGCCCGCGGAAAGCGCGGCCGCCACCGCCGCGCACGGCGCCCGGTGGACGGTCATCGCGATGATCGCGCGCCAATTCGGCCGCCTCGGTTTCGCGCTCGTCCTCGCGCGGCTGCTCGGTCCCACCGATTTCGGCGTGGCGAGCGCGGCGACCATTTACGTCGCGCTCACCGCGGTGCTCCTGGAGACCGGGCTCGCCACCGGCATCGTGCAGAAGGCGCAGCTGCGCCGGCAGGACGAAGGAGCCGCGTTCTGGACCGTGACCGCGCTCGGCACCGCCGTCGGCCTCCTCACCGTGGCGTTCGCCGGGCCGATCGCCGATTTCCTGGACATCCCGCAGCTGCGGCCGGTGCTCATGGTCCTGGCGATCGGGCCGGTGCTCAAGGGGCTGACCATCGTTTCGGCCGCCCGGCTGCAGCGCGATCTGCGTTTCCGGGCGCTGTCGCTGGGCGAGGTCGTCGCCACCTTGCTCGGCGGCGGGATCGGCATCGCCACCGCGGAACTCGGCATGCACTACTGGGCGCTCGTGGTCCAGCAGGTCTGCACCGACGCGCTGGTCCTGGTCATCTGGCTCGGCGCGGCCGGCCTGCCCGCGTTCGTGCTCGACCGCGCCGCGCTGCGGTACGTGCGCCGCTTCGGGGTGCCGCTGCTGGGTTCGCAAGCGCTCGGCTACGTCGGCCGCAACGCCGACAACGTGGTGGTGAGCCACTTCCTCGGCCCCGCCGCGCTGTCGTACTACATGGTTCCGTACCGGATCATGCTGGTGCCGGTGAGCCTCCTCGGCAACGTGGCGAACCGGGTGGCGTTCCCCATTTTCGCCAGGACCCAGGACGATCCGCAGCGGGTGCGCCGGCTCTTCCTCCGGGTCACCCAGGTGATCGCGGTTCCGGTGGTGCCGGGCATGCTCGCGGTCGCGGTGCTGGCCCCGGAGGTCGTGCGCACGGTGTTCGGCGCCGAATGGGGTCCCGCGGTCCCGGTGATGATCGCGTTGACCACCACCGGAATCCTCGAGTCGCTGACCACGCCGGGCGGTTCGGTGTTCATGGGTCTCGGCCGGGCCGACCTCGCGCTGCGCTGGTCCTGGATCCCGCTGCTCGTGTGCGTTCCGGCGTTCTTCGCCGGTCTGCCGTGGGGAGTCACCGGGGTCGCCGCGGCCTATTCGATCGCCATGTTCGTGCTCACGCCGTTCCAGGTGCGGGCGATCGGGCGGGTCGCCGCGTTCAGCCTCGGCGACTGGCTGCGGGCGGTCTGGCCCACGTTCGCCGCCGGAGCGCCGTCCGCCGCGCTCGGCTGGTTCGTGCAGGAGGTGCTCGCCAAGTCCGCGAGTTTTCCCGCCCCGGTCTCTCTCCTCGCGAGCCTGGCCGTCGTCGCGGTGGCTTACCTCGTGCTGTTGCGCCTGATCGACCGGCAACTTTTCCGGGAATCGCTGCATGTCGCGAAATTGCTCGCCAAGGGCAAGCTCGGCAGCGTTTCGGCGAAGGAGGACTGACCGATGAACGCGCGTGCGCACGTGGTGATCCCCGCCCACAACGAAGAACAGACCCTCCCCCGGCTGCTGGACGCGCTGACCGCCGACGCCGCGCCGGGCGAGCTGGAGATCGTGGTCGTGGCGAGCGCGTGCACCGACCGGACCGCTGCCGTCGCGAAGGCGGCCGGGACGACGGTCCTCGAAACCGCCGTCCCGGGCAAAGTCACCGCATTGCAGCTCGGCGACGAAGTCCTGACCGGCTACCCGCGGCTGTACGTCGACGCGGACGTGGTCCTGTCGATCCACGACGTCCGTGCGCTCGTCGAGGCGCTCGCGGCCCCGGACATCGCCATGGCGACCCCGCTGCCGCTGCTCGAATTGGACGGCCTCGGCCCCGTCGTTTCCCGGGCGCACCGCGCCTGGGCCCAGCTGCCTTCCGTGCGGCAATCAGGCGTCGGCTCCGGCGTCTACGCGCTGAACGAGCAGGGACACGCACTGGCCTTCCCGCTTCCCGACGTCCTCGCCGACGACGCCTGGGTGCACCGTGCCGTTCCCGCCGAACGGAAAATCGTGGTCCCCGAAGCTCGGTCCGCGGTCCGGCCGGCCGCCACGGTGCGCGCGTTGGTGCGCCGCCGGGCCCGGGTCCGGCTCGGGCACCGGCAACTGGACCAGCTGGGCCGCCCGGCGCAGCCCGGCACCGAATCCGGCTTGCGCACGTTGTCGCAGCTCGTGCGCGGCGGGGCCGTTTCCGTCACCGAAGCGGCCAGTTTCAGCGCCGTGGTGCTCGCCGACCGGGCGATCGCGCGATTTCGCCGCATTCGCGGGAACGAATCGGAATGGTCCACCGATAACACCAGCAGACTCATCTCGACGCACGAAAACCGCGCCAGGTGACCGCCGCCGAGTCCGCCACGGAAAGGACGGGTAACACCATGCAAGAAGTCCGGAAATTCGCCTTCCGCCGCGATGACCTGTTGCCTCTTGCCGACAAACTGCACGAGCAGTTCGTGACGGCACAACCGTTCCGGCACATCGTGATCGACGACTTCTTGCCGCCCGAGGTCCTGGAACCCGTCCTCGCCGAATTCCCGGAGCCCCGGGACGCCCAGTGGCAGAAGTTCGACACGTCGCAAGAGGTGAAACTCGCGCTCGCGGACACCGAGCGAATGGGACCGGCCACCCGGGAACTGCTCGCCGAGTTCAACGGACAGGTGTTCACCGACTTCCTCGAACGGCTCAGCGGCATCGAGCACCTCGTCCCCGATCCGCATTTCGACGGCGGCGGCCTGCACCAGATCCGGCCCGGCGGGTTCTTGAAGGTGCACGTCGATTTCAACCGGCACCGCAGGCTCAACCTCGACCGCAGGCTCAACGGCCTGCTGTATCTCAACAAGGACTGGGAAGAGTCCTACGGCGGGCATTTGCAGCTGTGGAACCAGGACATGTCCGAGTGCGCGCACAAGATCCTGCCGGTGTTCAACCGGTTCGTGCTCTTCGCCACGACCGACGACGCCAACCACGGCCATCCGGATCCGCTGACCTGCCCGGACGACCGGGCCCGCCGGTCGATGGCGCTGTACTACTACACCAACGGCCGCCCCGCCGAGGAAGTGCGCGACGACCACACCACGGTCTTCAAGCAGCGTCCCGGCGAATCGTGGCAGAGCAACCTCCGCCAGGTCGCCAAGCGCTGGACGCCGCCCGTCCTCGCCGACCTCGCGGGTCGCTTGAGCAGCAAGTAATCGCTTCGAACGAAAGGCGGAGCGAAATGTACGCGCTGCTTGCTCAATCCATGGTGGTGCTGCATTTCGCTCTGCTTTTCTACCTCCTCGTCGGGGGATTCCTCGCGGCCCGCTGGTGGTGGATGGCGATCCCGCACGCGCTCTACGTCGGGTGGGCGGTGCTGACGCTCTACGTGGCGGTCGGGTGCCCGGTGACGACGGTCGAGAACTGGGCGCGGCACCGGGACGGGCAGGTCCCCGACGACCGCCCGTTCATGTACCGGTATGTCGAGGGCGTGCTCTACCCCGAGCACCACATCAACTACCTGCGCGCCGTTTTCGTGGTCGTGATCCTGCTCAGCTGGGCGTTCAGCGCCCGGAAGCTGTGGAACCGCCGGAAGGCGCGTCAGGGCGCCACCGCGGCTCCGTTGTCGGTGAACGTGTTCCCGGACCAGACGTCGGTCTTGGCCGAGGGTTCGACCGGACCCCACCGGTAGCTGTCCCGCACGAACCGGTTGTTCGTGAAGGCGGTGTCGCCGGGAACGCCGAAGTACACCGAGTAGCCGCCCCCGCCGATCTGGTTGCCGTCGACCACGATCCGGCCCGCGGTGCCGCGGTCGATGCTGTCGTTCATGATCATCGCCGAGTTGACCGAACGGTCCGCGGCGGGGTCCTTGCTCCACTCCCCGCCGAGCCCCGGGTTGACGACGTTGTGCTGGACGAGCACGTTCGCGACCCGCTCCATGATCTGGAGACCGTCGGCGTGCGCGCCGGTGGCCGGGGTGAAATCGTGGATCCACGAGTCGGTCATCGTGAAATTGTTGCCGACTTTCGCGCCGTCGTTCGTCATTCCGTAAATGTCGGCGTGCGAGACGGTGACGTTGTGGTAGCCGATTCCGGCGTCGGTGTAGTCGCCGCGGATGGTGACGTGGTCCGCGTTCACCGATCCGTCGCCCTCGGTGTCGATCCCCCACGGAACCGTGCCGTCGCCGGTGAACCGGCAGTTGCGGATCACCACGTCGTGCACGCCGTCGCCGATGAGCACGCGGCCGGTGATGTCGAGGTTTTCGATCACCTGGCCGGATTTGGCGGTGATCGACCCGGATTTCGCGAGCGGCGTTCCGGCGGGCACGCCGTATCCGCCGGCCCCCGACTGCCCGACCGGGCCGCCGGTCGCCGACGGCCGGTTCGCCGAGGTGCCCGAACCCATGCTGGCGGAGGCGGCCGGAGCGCTCGCCGGTTTGCTCTGCTCCACCGGAGCCACGGTGCCCGGCGCGGTCGGGCTCGGCGCGGCGGAGGTCGGGGACGCGGCGGCCGCCGGCGACTCGGGCACGTCGGAACCGGCGGCCCCGGGTATCGAATGGCACGCCGTCAGCACCATCGCGGCCGCGCCGGACGCCGCCGCGGCAAGAACAATTTTTCTCACGTTGCGTTACTCCACTGTGATCGTGTCGATGCCAAGAAGAAATGGAACGACACGGCACCCTAATCAGCAACGCACCATGAACACAACCCGCCGGCGGCGGGCAAAAATTGATCACCGGAATTCGGTGATCAATAAACGGGAGCCGGGCGCGGCCCGGTTCAGCCCTCGACGCGGCGCAGCCAGGCCTCCCGCCAGTACGGGTAGATCGCCCGCGGGCAGAACCGGTGGTAGAGCGAACGGCAGAAAACGTCTTCGAGCACAACGCAATCGCGCAACCGGAGCATCCGGCCGGTCTTCTCGTCGATGATACGTTCCACCCGATGCAGCACCCGGGCGCGCTGTCCGCAGTACGGCAGCATTTCGACGTCGAAGAGCATGCCCCGGTTCTTGTTCTCCGGGGAAAGCGTGCGGAGGATCTCCTCCTTGCTCCGGACCTCGACCAGCTCTCCCGGCTCCAGCCGCAGGGGTTCCGGCTTCGGCCCGGACGGCCCGGTGCCCCGCAGGAACGGATAGGTCTCGCCGCCGCGGATGCGCAGCCGGGCGGGCAGCCGCGTGCTCAGCCGCTGGAATTTGTTGAAGAGCACGACGAGGAGCCCGCGCAGGACCACCGCCGGTTTCTCGTTGCCGGAGCGGATGTCTTCCAGGTACTGCCCGGGCGAGTAGGCGCTCAGCGGCGCGGAAGCGTTGAGCAGTTCCGTTGCCTGGCAACGATAACGTTCGACACCGTCCTCGTCCGGCGGCGCGATTGTGTCGGCAGTCAGCGTCTCGACGGTCGCCTCGGCGGGACCGGCGGGTTCCGGTGCGGGCTCGAGCCACTCCTCCCGGAAGAAAAGAAGGCACGCGGCTTGGCAGCCCCCGTGCGCGCTTCCGTCACAGCGCGCACCGGCCAGATGAACAGTGCGTTCCAGTTTCCGGTGATCGGTACTGGGAGTGATGGTGTCGCACGTTTTTCCGGCCCGTTTGTACACCCGCATCTCCTGACCGGCGAAACGGAGCATTTCGGGCATGAAGGGCAAGCCGTCCATTCTGCCCTGTTTGTCGAGCGTGGCCAGGATTTCCTCGGCGCCGCGCACGCGCACTCGATCTCCCGCTCGCAGCTTGGGTCCGGCATCGCCGTGTGCCATCTGAGTACCTCTCTCGGGACAGCCTGCGGTTAGGTCGCGAGAACGCACCTTTCCGTTACCGAGATGTGCGTAATGAAAAGCCGCGCGCCAGCGAATAAGTAGCGTCTGCTCCCTGCACCCAGGAGATGAGGTCGCCGGTGCCGCGACGCCACGTACTGATCATCGTGCAGAACCTCCCCGTCCCGCTCGACCGCCGGGTGTGGCTGGAATGCCGTGCACTCACCGAATCCGGCTATGAGGTTTCCGTGATTTGCCCCAAGGGAACCGGCGATCCGAAGTACGAAGTGCTGGACGGAGTACACCTTTACAAGTACGCGCCTCCGCCGAACGCCTCGGGCGCTCTGAGCTATTTGGTCGAATTCGTCTACTGCTGGCTGCGCACCGCGAACCTCTCGCGCAAAGTCTGGAAACGCCGTCGCTTCGACGCGCTCCAAGCCTGTAACCCGCCGGACACTTTCTGGGCACTCGCGCGGCTTTGGCGGCTGCGGGGCGTGCGGTTCGTCTTCGACCACCACGACCTCAACCCGGAAGTGTTCCGTTCCCGCTTCGGAGAACCGGAGAACTTCGCCGCCCGTCTGCAACTGGCCGGCCTGTACTGGCTGGAGCGCATGACTTTCCGGACCGCGGATCGGGTTGTTTCCACCAACGCGTCGTACCGGCGAATCGCTGTCGAACGCGGGAACGTGCCGCTTTCCCGCACGACGATCGTCCGCTCCGGGCCGGACACCTCGGTCATGCGGCCGCGGCCGCCGAAACCGGAACTTCGCCAGGGCAAGCGGTTTCTCGTGGTGTGGCTGGGAATCATGGGACCGCAGGACGGGGTGGACGGCGTGCTGGAGGTCATCTCGCGGGTCGTCCGCGACCATCAGCGCACCGACGTCGCCTTCGCGTTGCTCGGCTTCGGAGACTGTCTCGAAGACCTCCGCCGGCAGTGCACCGAAATGGGGCTCGACGAGTGGGTGCGGTTCACCGGCCGGGTCGGCCCGGAGGAAATCGCCGATTACCTCTCGACCGCGGACGTGGGTCTCTCCGCCGACCCCTACAGCCCGCTGAACGATCTTTCGACGATGAACAAGACCATGGAGTACCTCGCGTTCGCGTTGCCGGTTCTCGCCTACCGGCTGACCGAAACCGTCGTGTCCGCGGCCGATTGCGCCGTCTACGTGGAACCGGGCCACACCGGGACTTTCGCCGCGGAACTCGTGGCGCTGCTCGACGATCCGGAACGCCGGGCGGAACTCGGCAAGGCCGGTCGCGTCCGGGCGGAGCAGGAACTCGACTGGGCGCCACAGGCCCGGGCTTATCTCTCGGTCTACCAAGGCCTGTTCGACGAGGAGAAGAATTGACATGTTCGCGAGACGGATTGCGGTAGTCGGCACGGGATACGTCGGACTCACCACCGGCGCGTGTCTCGCGTCGCTCGGGCACCGCGTGGTGTGCGCCGACCTCGACCCGGACAAGATCGCCCGGCTCGCGGACGGGGAGGTCGACATCCTCGAACCCGGCCTCGCCGACCTCGTCGCCGAGGGCCTGGCGGCGGGACGGCTCGAGTTCGTCCACGGAGCGGCGGCCGCGATCGACGCCGACCTCGAGGTGGTTTTCCTGTGCGTGCCCACCCCGATGGGCGTCGGCGGGGTCGCGGACCTGTCCAGCGTCGAAGCCGTCCTCGACGAGATCCGGGAGCGCCTGCCTTCCGGGGTCGTGGTGGTCAACAAGTCGACAGTGCCGGTCGGGACCGCGGAGCGGACCAAGGAACTCCTGCGCCGCGAGGACGTCGCGGTCGTCAGCAATCCCGAATTCCTCCGGGAAGGCACCGCGGTGCGCGACTTCCTCAGCCCGGACCGCATCGTCGTCGGCAGCGACGCGCAGGACGCGGCCGAGCGGATCGCCGGCCTCTACGCGCGGCTCGGCGCGCCGACCGTGCTGACCGACGCGGCGAGCGCGGAACTCATGAAGTACGCGGCGAACTGCTTCCTGGCGATGAAATTGTCTTACGTCAACGCCATGGCGGAATTGTGCGAACGGCTCGGCGCCAACCTCGCGGACATCACCGAGGGCATGGGATATGACCACCGGATCGGACAGGCCTTCCTGCGGCCCGGCCCGGGCTGGGGCGGCTCGTGCCTGCCCAAGGACACCCGGGCGATGCTGCAGATCTCCGACTCCGCGGACTTCGAATTCCGCTTGCTGCGCGCGGCGATCGACACGAATGAACGGCAACGACAGCGCATCGTCGACAAAATTCGCCTCGCGGTGACGGGCAGCCGGAACGGTTCGATCGCCCGGCTCCGGTTCGGCCTGCTGGGCCTGACCTTCAAGGCCAACACCGACGACGTCCGGGATTCGCCCGCACTCGCGATCGCCGCCCTGCTGCGGCAAGCGGGCGCGGAACTCGTCGGCTACGACCCGGCCCTGCGCGCGGACACGCTGCGCCCGGAACTCGGCGACGTCAGCCTCGTCGAAGACCCGCTGCTGATGGCCAAGGACGTCGACGCGCTGATCCTGCTCACCGAATGGCCGGAATTCCGGTCGCTGAACTGGACCCAGCTGGCGGAGGTCGTCCGCCGCCCGATCGTCGTCGACACCCGCAACCTGCTCGACTCCGACGTGCTCCGCCGCTCCGGATTCAGCTGGACCGGCCTCGGCCTCGCCGCCTGACGCTCACCGAAAGCGCCGCAGCACAGCACGCAACTGCGGCGCGATCGGCGACGCCTTGACCGCCGACACCGCCTGCCTGCCCGCCCGCCGAACGAGACCCCGCAACTCGCCGCTGGTCATTTCCCCCTGGCAGACCATGACCTGACCCGTCATCGCACGCCGCTTGTACTCGTCCTCGCCGCGTCCGAGGTCGATCCGCTCGACGCCCCATTCCGGCGCGGCCTGCACTATTTCCCGCAGCAGGATCCAGCCCGGGGCCAGCCGGGAAAACCGCGGCTCGTAGACCGGGAACCACCAATGCAGCACCCGGCCGTCCCGAAGACCGAAGTGTGCCGCGAGCAGTTCCCCTCCACTGTGGACAGCCGAGAGCAGCCCGCCGAAGGATCCTTCCCGAGTCCGGAGAAGCCGGTGCAACAGCGCGATCCGAGCCGGATCGGCGAAGTAGTCCCGCGCACCGGTCGCCGCGTATTGCTCGCGTTTGAGCCGGATCACCTCGTCGAGCAGCGCGGGATCCCGGCTGTCGGCCGTGAAGACCAGCGGCCCGTGCTCGCGGCCCGCTTTGGCCGCTCGGCGCCGGGCCTGCCCCATATTGTCCTTGCCGCTGCGCGAAGCCCGCCCCAGATAGCCCTCCAGCCCGCCGGTGACGTCGAGGTACGGCGAGGGCCGCCGGGTGTCGATCCGCTGCTCGAACTCGGCCGTGTCCAGCAGGTGATCGAAGCTGAACGTCCGGGCCCGCAACGCCGGCAGCAGCGTCTCGACCGGGAATCGGCTGCCTTCCGCTTGAATCGGCCCCTGGAAATCCGCGGCGGGCCAGCCGACCGGGCGTACCGCGGACCCGTTGCGGTGCACCGGAAACAAACCGGTGACCGCACCGGCGGCCTCCGCGACGGCGACGTGGACCGGCGGCCCTTCCGCGTGCACCGCCGCGGCGAATTCCGGATGGAAATACGGGCTGTCCAACGCGGAATTGGCCGCCCGCAAGGCATGCCAGGCATCCAATTCCCGAGCCGTGAGGCGACCGAACTCGACTACGCGCACCGCCGTTCAGCCCGGAAGCGCGGTCAGGCGGCGCGAAGGCCGCACCAGTGCGACAAGCGCGGCCCGAGCAGTCCGCCGGCCGCCGAGCGAGCGGAGAAGCTCGCCGAGCACCACCGCCGCGAAGTAGGCCGCCGAGGCCAGCCACCCGCTGCGCCGGCGGAAAAGCTCGACCCGATTGACCGTGAGCAACGCCCACAGCACCGGATTCGTCCCGGATTCGCCGCCGATGTGCTCGACCACCGCGGACGGTTCGTACCACGGCTGCCAGCCGAAATCCTTGGCGCGCAAGCTGAATTCCGTCTCTTCGCCGTAGAGCAGGAACGATTCGTCCCACGGGCCGATCTCGCGCAGCGTGTCCGTGCTGATCAGCATCGCCGCGCCGGTGCCCCAGGCGACCGGGCGCGCGTACTCGTACTGCATCGGATCGGTGATCAGCTCGCCCAGCGTGCCCCACCGGCCCGCCCGGTGGCCGCCCGCGATCGATTCGGCCAGCGCGCGCAGCACCGTGGGGTCCCGGCGGATCGAGGGCTGGAGCGTGCCGTCCTCGTTGAGCAGCCGCGGATAAACGATGCCCCGGCGCGGGTATTCGAGTGCGCGAGCGAGGATTTCCAGCGCGCCCGCACGCGGGCGGGCGTCCGGATTGAGCACGAAAACCCCGTCTATTTCGGCAGTTCGCAATTCGTCGAGCGCCGCGTTGACTGCGGCCGCATAGCCCCCGTTATGTCCGGTGCGCAGCAAGGTGACCGGAACGTCCCATTCCCGGGAGGCGATTTTCTCGGTGCCGTCGGAGGACATGTTGTCGGCCACGATCACCTCGACGAGGTCGGTGCCCTGCGCGGCGGCACGCAGCGACGCGAGACATCCCGCCAGCACAGTGGCACTGTTGTAGGTCACGATGATGATCGCAACCCGGAATCGCGGCTCACTCACGCTCGAAATGTCGCGCTGGACGACCGGCCTGTTACGACGGATTTCGTTGGGCGGCAACGGGGATACCCGTTAACCGCGGCACCGCTTCACCACTTTCGCGACTGCCCGCCGGGCCTTGCGGCGCACGCCGGGCGATCCGTCGAGCACATCCGCGATCCAGGCGGCGTCGAGATCACGCGTGAGGCTGGTCCGCGGCTGCAGCCAGTCCCTCTCCCTCGCAGGCCCTCCGTCGCTGGTGTAAGCCCGCTGGACGCCCGCGCGGCGCAACCGGCGCAGAACGGTCCGGTCGTAGGAACCGAACGGAATCGCGACCCGGTGCACCGGCGTTCCGACGTGCGCCGCGAGTGCCTGCGGCGCCCGCACCAGCTCCTCGCCGACCTGGTCGCGCTCCAGCCGCCGCCAGTCGCGGTGCGCCCAGCCGTGCGAGCCGATCTTCATGCCGGCGGCCAGAAGTTTCCCGATCCCGGCCTCGTCCACCGATCCCGGAGTGCCGAGCCGTCCGGCCAGCAGGAAGAATTCGGCGCGCAGCCCGCGCTCGACCAGCCGCGGCAAGGCGATCTCGACGTCCGAGGAGTTCCCGTCGTCGAAGGTCAGCCGGACCTCGGGACGGCCCGCGACGGCGTCCAGCACCCGTTCGAACTGGTCCACCCGGACCCAGGTTTCGCCCTCCCCGGGATCCAGCGGACGCACGGGTGTCCCGATGCCGTGCACCGTGAGATTCACCAGCTTGCCTGCCATCGCCCGCCCTTCGCCGCACCATCGGACTAATCGCGCAAAACGCGGCGATAGTTACGGTGCGGCGAAGGACCGGGGTTCAGCTCCCGCTCACGAACGCCGACGCCAGCTTCTGTCCGGTGCTCGTGGCCGCCGCGTGGTCCTCGATCGGGTTCACGCTCGAGTTCTTGAAGCACACGTACGTCACGCCGGAGTCGACGCCGCCGTTCTTCGGGTCCGGGTTGATCCCGAGAGCCTTGGCCGTCGCGTACGAGGCCTCGCCGATGATCTTGTTCGGCCCGGTGTCGCCGATGACCGCGTACTCGACCTTGCCGTTGTAGATCACCGCGCAGGAACCGCCGCCGCGAAGGCCGGAGTTCGCGTAATTCCAGATGCTGCTCGAACTGGGGACCACGATGTACGGCAGCTTGGCGGCGTTGAGCGGTTTGCCGTCGGATTGCGGGAAGGCGGTGTCGGGGTAGAAGCAGCAGTCAGTGTTCTCGTTGCACTCGGAGGTGCGCTGGCCGTCGCAGTCGATGTCCATGTCGGCTTTCCAGAAGACCGCCTTGCCCGCATCGCAGACCGGCACGGTCGCGCTGCCGGAGTCCTCGTCGGTTTTGTATTTGCCGTTGGAGATCTGCTTGCAGGACGCCACCTTGGCGAGAATCTGGTCCGCGGTCGGGCCTGCCTGAACCGCTTCCGCGGCGGGGGTCGCCGCGGTGGCGAGCGCGGCGGGCAGGACGGCGGCGGCGATCGCCAGAATCGCGAGCAGGACGAGTTTCCGCATCGACGCTCCCTGTTTATTAGGAAACTTTCCTTACGGCGGCGCGCGCTCAGGATGCCGCCGTACGGATGCGGTCACAACCCGCCGAAAGAGGGTGTTTTTCCCGCCGAACCGAGCAGTCCGTGAAGGTGGCCCGCCGGGAATCGAGGTCCGTGAAGGACCCCTTGAGGGAATCTAAGTCCGTGAAGGAGCCCTTCACGGACCCCGGTTTACCGGCCCGGCCGGGAAGCCCAGCGGGCCGGGAATCGACGCGGCCGGCGGCTCACCGCTTCGGCCCAGCGGGGGTTCAGGTCCGAGCGGATCTCCGTCCGGGGCCGAACCAGCGCCGCCCCGCGCACGCCGCCGACATTCGCGTACACCCGCGTCGCGCCGGCCTCGCGCAGATGCGTCAGCACTCGCCGGTCGAACCGGCCCTCCGGCAGCGAAAACCGCCGCACCGGGGTTCCGCTCAGCTGCTCCAGCAGCCGCGGCGCGTCATCCAGCTCCCGGCGCACCGCGAACGACCCGTCGAGCCGTCGCCAGTCCAGCCGGTCCCAGCCGTGCGATCCGACGTGCATTCCGGCGTCCACCAGCTGCCGCAGCCCGGCGCGGTCGACGTACCCGCGCTCGCCGACCCGGCCGGCCAACGGGAAGAACTCGGCATACAACCCGCGCTCGACCAGCCGCGGCAAGGCGATCTCGACGTCCGAGGAGTTGCCGTCGTCGAAGGTGAGCTGCGCCCCCGTCCCGGAGACGACGTCCAAGAGCGCGTCGAACTGCTCCACGGTGATCCACCGCTCGTCCTCACCCGGATCGAGGGCTCGCTCGGGCTTGCCAATGCCGTGCACCGCAAAGGTGATCATCGCGCCTCCCGTCCGAAGTACCGTACCCGATTAATCGGATTGGCAAACGGAGTAGTTACCAGCGCCGATCCCATGGTCAACAAAGGTTTTCCTGCGCGAGGTAAACACTCCCGCAGGAAAATCGGAATACGTCCACACTTGTAGACAGAACTCATCTTCACACGTTTGGGTGAAGATTCAATGATTGCGCTGGTAGTGCCGCCGCACCTTCTCCCGATTTCCGCAGGCCGCCATCGAACACCAGCGCGCGCGGTTCGCCCGGCTGCGGTCGAGCAGGAACAGCTGGCACTCGTCGTTGGCGCAGGCCCGCAATCGCCCAGGGAGATCCTTTTCGAGCGCCGCCCAATCCAGAACGGCTTCGACGGCCAATCGCGCGTGCGGCGGCGCCTCCACCTCCCAGCGGAGACCGTCCGCGGAAAGCTCCGGCACCTGACGCACCCCGTCCAGGAGCGGACGCAGCACGACCGGCGAACTGACCCCGCGCACGACGTCCCGCAGGAGATCCCGCGCCCGCCGCAGCAGTTCCAGCTCCGCGCCGCTCCCGTCGCCACCGCGCTCGCGCGCCCACTGCCGGTCGAGCGCGTCCTGTTCCTCGCCGTTGACCAGCGGCCTGCTGTTGAGCAGGGCGAGCACGTCCATCGAAGCTCCCTAACCAGATCGAACCCTTTGACAGGTTAGCCCGCCCGTGCTTGCATGGCGAGCAACTAACCAGATCAAATCTACAAAGGGGTTAGCCATGATCCGCCACCGGACGACCTCCGTCGACGGCCACCAGCTCTTCTACCGCGAGGCCGGTCCCGTCGGCGCACCCGCGATCGTCCTGCTGCACGGATATCCGACCAGCTCGTTCATGTTCCGGAACCTGATCCCGCTGCTGGCCGACCGCTACCGGGTAATCGCGCCGGACCACCTGGGCTTCGGCCACTCCGCCGCGCCCAGCGCCGACGAGTTCGACTACACCTTCGACGCCCTCGCCGACCTCACGTCCGGCCTGCTCGACCAGCTCGGCCTGGACCGCTACGCGGTTTACGTCCAGGACTACGGCGCCCCGATCGCCTGGCGGCTCGCGCTCCAGCACCCGGACCGGATCTCCGCGATCGTCACGCAGAACGGCAACGGATACGAGGAAGGCTTCGTCGACTCGTTCTGGGCCGGGCTTTGGGCCTACGGCGCGAACCCCGGCCCGGACACCGAACCGGCCGTCCGCACCGCGCTGAGCTACGACGCCATCCGCTGGCAGTACCTGCACGGCGTCCCCGACCCGAGCCTGGTCAGCCCGGACACCTGGGAGCACGACTACGCCCGGGTCTCCCGCCCCGGCAACGACGAAATCCAGCTGGCCTTGTTCCGCGACTACCGGAACAACCGCCCGCTTTACCCGCGACTGCACGAATTCCTGCGCACCCACGACGTCCCGGTGCTCGCCGTGTGGGGCCGACGCGACGAGATCTTCGCCCCGGCCGGAGCGGAAGCCTTCGCGCGCGACGCCAAGGACGCCGAGGTACACCTGATCGACGGCGGGCACTTCCTGCTGGAAAGCCACCTGGACGTCGTCGCGGGCTACCTGCGCGGTTTCCTCGGCCGGGTCCTGAAGTAACCGGGCTCGGCAACGAGAAAACCGCCGCACAGTCCGGAAAACGGCCGGTGTCCCGGTTCTCGAACTGCTGTCGAAGTAACCCCTACTTGCGGATCTCCAACGTGCAGCACTTCGGCCCGCCACCGGCCTTCCGCAGTTCTGAGATGTCCACGTACACCGGCTCGTACCCCCGCTCGGCCAGCCGCGCGCCCAGGTCCGTCGCCTCGACCGGAAGCACCACGTTGCGGCCGTCGGACACCCCGTTCAAGCCGAAGCACTCGGCGTCGGCCGCGGTCGCGAGCACCGCGTCCGGGAACATCCGCCGCAGCACCCGCTGCGAGCCCGGCGAGAACGCGTCCGGGTAGTAGACGACCTGCGCGGTCGTCGTGTCCGTCGCCTCGGCCAGCACGAACAGCGCGGTGTCCAGGTGGTAGTAGCGCGGGTCGACCAGCCGCAGCGACACGACCGGGACGCCGAGCACCTCCTGCGCCTCGGCGTGCGCCGCCGGGTCGGTGCGGAAGCCGGTGCCGGCCAGCAGGAGCTTGCCGGTCCAGGCGAAATCGCCCTCGGCCTCGTTGATCTTCTCCGGCATCGTCAGGTCGCGGTAGCCGTGTTCGAGGAACCAGCGGCGGAAGTGCTCCGCCTCGGCGGCGCGCTGCGGGGCGCGGAACCGCGAGCCGAGCACGCGTCCGTCCACGACGGTGCCCGAGTTGGCCGCGAACACCATGTCCGGGAGGCCGGGTTGCGGGTCGATCTCCTCGACGGTGTGGCCGAGGCGGCGGTAGGTGTCGCGCAGCTCGGTCCACTGCGCGACGGCGACGTCCACGCTGACCGGCTTCGAGGGGTCCATCCAGGGGTTGATCGCGTAGTCGACGGCGAAATAACGCGGCGGGCACATCAGGTAACGGCGGGGCGTGGGCACCCGCGGCGGCACAACCTCTCCCTGCATGCAAACAGGCTAAGGTCGACCTAATCTCGCAATCAATCGCTGTTCACTGCGCACCTGCGTGCTAAACATTGCGTGTGAACACCATCGACCAGCGAATCGTTTCCTGCCTGGTGGCCAACGCCCGTTCCAGCTACGCGGAGATCGGCAAGGTGGTCGGGCTGTCCGCCCCCGCGGTGAAACGACGCGTGGACCGGCTGCTGGAGACCGGCGTGCTGCGCGGCTTCACCGCGGTCGTCGACCCGGAGGCGCTCGGCTGGGGCACCGAGGCGTTCGTCGAGGTGCACTGCCAGGGCAACGTCACGCCCGGCCGGATCCGGGCCCGGCTCGAACCGTTGACCGAGGTTGTCGCCGCCTACACGGTGTCCGGCGCGGCGGACGCGATCGTCCACCTGCGCGCCGCCGACATCCACCACCTGGAGACCGCGCTCGAGCGGCTGCGCGGGCTGGAGATCATCGACCGCACGGTGTCGACGGTCGTGTTGTCCCGGCTGCTGGAACGGCCGCCGACGCCGTCCTGAGTGACGGTTCTAACCGGCGGCGGCGAGCGCGCGCCTGCGATGCTGAGCGCCATGACCGACCGCATCCACAGCGAGCACGACCAGGGCGTCGCGCTGCTCACCGTCGACGCCCCGAAGAGCCGCAACGCGCTCACCCTCGACCTCTCCGCCGAGCTGGCCGCGGCGGTCGCGCGCGCCGAGGCCGACGAGAGCGTGCACGCCGTGATCGTCACCGGCGCCCCGCCGGCGTTCTGCGCGGGCGCGGACCTCACCGCACTCGGCAAGGCCGACGCCGAGGGACTGCGCTCGGTGTACGCGGGCTTCCTCGCCGTGGCCGGCTGCAGCCTGCCGACGATCGCCGCGGTCGGCGGGGCCGCCGTCGGCGCTGGTCTGAACCTCGCGCTGGCCGCCGACGTCCGTCTTGTCGGACCGCACGCCAAGTTCATCCCGCGGTTCCTCGAACTCGGCTTGCATCCCGGCGGAGGCATGACCTGGATGTCGCAACGCATCCTCGGTCCGCAGCAGGCGTCCGCGATGGCGTTGTTCGGCGAAACCCTTACCGCGGAATCCGCGGTCCGGGCGGGGTTCGCGCTGCGTTTGGTGGACGGCGACCACGACGCGTTGGTCCAGGCCGCCCGCGATCTCGCCGCCCCGACGGTCGCCGCTCCGCGCGAGGTCGTGGTGTCCACCAAGCGGACTATGCGGCACACCAGCGGCCTGACCGAACACGCCGCGGCGGTCGACGCCGAGCTCGTTCCACAGTTGGAATCGCTGGCCGCACCGGCATTCGCGGAACGTCTCGCGGCGATGAAGGCCCGCATCAGCCGCCGCTGAGCCGGGCCGCGCACAAATTCCCACATTCCGGGAACCCTCAACCTGGAGCAAGCTGCTGGTCAGTGGCGCGCGGGCGGCAAGAGACGCGCGTCACTCCGGAGCGCGGCCCGATTCGCCCTACGATCGAGGGCACCCCGGCGGGCATTCGGTCTGCGTACCCCACACTTGACCGCACTCGGGCCGCGGCCAGGGGCGCGGCGAGTAACCTCGGAAGCAGGCCTCGGCGGGCTCCCCGGGGAGCCGACCCTGGCCCGCAGCACGCCGGGAGAGAGGGATTCCCTGACCCATGAGCACCAGTGCGAACGGCAGCGAGGCCGGTAACGGCGCGCTGACCGCGTCCCGGTCCACCGAGGTGAACAAGCTGGACCGGGTGGTCATCCGGTTTGCCGGCGACTCGGGCGACGGGATGCAGCTGACCGGCGACCGGTTCACCTCGGAGGCCGCGGCGTTCGGGAACGACCTGTCGACCATGCCCAACTTCCCGGCCGAGATCCGGGCGCCGCAGGGCACCATCCCCGGCGTCTCGTCCTTCCAGGTGCACTTCGCCGACTACGACATCCTCACGCCGGGCGACCGGCCGGACGTGCTCGTCGCGATGAACCCCGCCGCGCTCAAGGCGAACGTCCGCGACGTCCCGCACGGCGGGACGATCATCCTCAACACCGACGAGTTCACCAAGCGGAACCTGGTGAAGGTCGGCTACGAGACCGACCCGCTCGACGACGATTCGCTCTCGCCGTTCCAGGTGCACCGGGTCGCCATGTCGACGCTGACCCAGGGCGCGCTCGCCGACACCGGCCTCGGCAAGAAGGACGCCGAACGCTGCAAGAACATGTTCGCGCTGGGCCTGCTGTCGTGGATGTACCACCGGCCGACCGAGGGCACCGAGCGGTTCCTGCGCGAGAAGTTCGCGAAGAAGCCGGACATCGCCGAGGCGAACATCCTCGCCTTCCGGGCAGGCTGGAACTACGGCGAGACCACCGAATCGTTCGCGACCACCTTCGAGGTCGCGCCCGCGAAGCTGGACAAGGGCACCTACCGGCAGATAACCGGGAACACCGCGCTGGCGTACGGGATCGTGGCCGCCGGACAGCAATCCGGGCTGCAGATCCTGCTCGGCACGTACCCGATCACGCCGGCCTCGGACGTGCTGCACGAGCTGTCCAAGCACAAGAACTACGGCATCATCACGTTCCAGGCGGAAGACGAGATCGCCGGCATCGGAGCCGCGCTCGGCGCGTCCTACGGCGGGGCGCTGGGCATCACGTCCACGTCCGGCCCCGGCGTCGCGCTGAAGTCGGAGACCATCGGCCTCGGCGTGATGACCGAACTGCCGCTGATGATCATCGACGTGCAGCGCGGCGGGCCGTCCACCGGCCTTCCGACCAAGACCGAGCAGGCCGACCTGCTGCAGGCGATGTTCGGCCGCAACGGCGAATCGCCGGTGCCGATCATCGCGCCGCTGTCGCCCGCCGACTGCTTCGACGCGGCGATCGAGGCCACCCGGATCGCGCTGAAGTACCGCACACCGGTGCTGCTGCTGTCCGACGGCGCGATCGCCAACGGTTCCGAACCGTGGCTGGTCCCGAATGTGGAGGACCTGCCGGACCTGCGCGTGGAATTCGCCTCGGAACCCAACTCGGACAACGGATCCGGCGAGTTCTGGCCGTACGTGCGCGACCCCGAGACGCTCGCGCGGGCGTGGGCGATCCCGGGCGCCCCCGGGCTGCAGCACCGCATCGGCGGGCTGGAGAAGGCCGACGGCACCGGCCACATCTCCTACGACCCGGACAACCACGACAAGATGGTGCGGCTGCGCCAGGCGAAGATCGACGGCATCGACGTGCCGGACCTGGAGGTCGACGACCCGTCCGGCGAGGCCCGCGTGCTGGCGCTGGGCTGGGGTTCGTCCTACGGCCCGATCGGCGCGGCCTGCCGCCGCGTGCGCAAGCTCGGGATGCCGATCGCGCAGGCGCACCTGCGGCACCTGAACCCGTTGCCGCACAACCTCGGCGAGGTGCTGGCCCGCTACGACCGGGTCGTGGTCCCGGAGATGAACCTCGGGCAGCTTTCGCTGCTGCTGCGGGCGAAGTACCTGGTGGACGTGCACTCGCACACCAAGGTCGCGGGCCTGCCGTTCAAGGCCGAGGAGCTGCAGAACGTGTTCTCCGACATCATCGCCAACCTCGTTCCGGAGGGCGTCAAGTGACCGCCATCGATCTCGGGCTGCCGCAGCTCGGCGGCATCGACCTGGTGCCGACCACCGACGAACCGCAGAAGGCCAAGGACTACAAGTCCGACCAGGAAGTGCGCTGGTGCCCCGGCTGCGGCGACTACGTGGTGCTCAACGCCGTGCAGTCGTTCCTGCCGACGCTCGGGCTCAAGCGCGAGAACATCGTCTTCATCTCGGGCATCGGCTGCTCGTCGCGGTTCCCGTACTACCTCAACACCTACGGCATGCACTCGATCCACGGCCGCGCGCCGTCGATCGCGACCGGGCTCGCCACGACGCGCCCGGACCTGTCGGTGTGGGTCGTGACGGGCGACGGCGACGCGCTGTCCATCGGCGGCAACCACCTGATCCACGCGTTGCGGCGCAACGTGAACATCAAGATCCTGCTGTTCAACAACCGGATCTACGGGTTGACCAAGGGCCAGTACTCGCCGACGTCGGGCCAGGGCATGGTCACCAAGTCGACGCCGATGGGCTCGCTGGACACGCCGTTCAACCCGCTGTCGCTGGCGATCGGCGCGGAAGCGTCGTTCGTGGGCCGCGCGCTGGACTCCGACCGCAAGGGCCTGACTGAGGTTCTTGAGGCGGCGGCGAAACACCGCGGTTCGGCGCTGGTGGAGATCTACCAGAACTGCCCGATCTTCAACGACGGCGCGTTCGATGTGCTGAGGGACAAGGACGAAGCCGCGTCCCGCTTGATCCCGCTGCACGCGGGCGAACCGATCCGCTTCGGCCCGGAAGGCGAATTCGGCGTCCGCCGCGGCGACTGGGGCGGCCTGGACGTCGGCAAGGTCGCGGAAATCGGCGAGGAAAACCTGGTGGTGCACGACCCGTCCATCGCGGACACGTCGTACGCCTTCGCGCTTTCCCGCCTGGGCGACCAGAACCTGAACCACGTCCCGACGGGCATCCTGCGCCAGGTCGAACGCCCGACGTACGACGACGCCGCGCGGGCCCAGGTCGAGCAGGCGCGCGAGGCCCGGAAGCCGGACCTGCAGGGGTTGTTGCGGGGCAAGGACACCTGGACTGTCGCTTAGTCCACTCACGACAGAGGCCGTCACTCCTGGATTCGGGAGTGACGGCCTCTGTCTTATGTGGACTCAATGCAAGGGACGGAACCCGACCCGCTCCGCGTCGGCGGCACTGCGGAACCACACCTCAGCCACCATCTTCGGGAACTGCGGCGAATCCTCCCCGCAATACCGCAACGCCGTCACACTCGCCTTCACCGTGAAACCCTCGGCCGGACGGCCACCACCCGGCCGCGGCATCGCCGAACCCGGACCGAACGGCCCCGGCGGCACCGCGTCGTCCGCGGTCTGCCGCGCGGGCGGCGGCTCCGGAGCGGCCATCGCGGCCTGGTTCGGCTGCACGGACGGCTCGAACAGCGAACCGCTGTGTCCGCCGGCCAGGTCCGGTTCCCGGCGCTCGACCGGGCGCATCGACGGCTGGATCGGCCGCGGCGGGTCGAAACCGCCGCGCGGGGATTCGCGGCGCTGGCGTTTCGGCAAGCCCTGGCTGCTTTCCGCGGTGTCCTCTGTGGACTCGGCGGCGGACCCCCCGACGGACCCAACCGCCGGTTCGGCAACGGGCCCGGCGTTCGGGATCAGGTGATCGGTCGTCGAATCCTCTTCGAGGTGGCCGACCGCCGGCTCGGCTGGTTCCTGGAACGGCGAGCGCTGCGCGGCGTCCGGCTGGTTGAACCAGTCCGGTTCCGGTTCGGCCGCCCGGCCCGGACCCGGGCGGAACAGCGAGACCGGCTCGGGCTCCGAAGCGGTGCTGTCCAACGGAGTCGGGTCAAGCCGTCGCTCCAAAGAGGACAGACCGTCGGCGGGCTCGGCCACGTGGCGGCCCGGCTCTTCCTCGACCGGCTCCGAGTAGTCCTCGGCCGGTTCCGGGAGACGGTGGTAGCCGCTGTCGTGCTCGTCCGCCGGTTCCGCGATCCGGTGGTAGCCGCTGTCGTGGTCCTCGGCCGGTTCGGCGATGCGGTGCGAACCGGTTTCGGCGGGCTGCAGGTACTCGGTGGCCGCGGCGCGGTAGGCCGAACCGGAGTCCTCCGGAGCGGTCTCGGCCGGTGCGCTGTCGAAAAGACCGTTCTGGTGTTCGCGGGCCTCGGCCTGCGCGAACGCCTCGTCGACGTCGTCCTCCGGAGCTTCCGCGGCAGCGGCAGCCGCCGGTTCGGGAGCCGTGCGGTACTCCGCGTCGTACTCGGCTTCCGGCTCGAAAGCGCTAGTCGCCTGGATGACTTCCGTCGGAGCGTGCTCGCGGCGGTCTCTGGTCCAGTCCTCCGCGGGCGGCAGCACCGCGGTGCGCGCGGGCGTGCTGGCCGCGGCGCGGGCCGTGTCGGCGTGCGCGCTCGCCAGTTCCGCTTCCAGTTCGCCCACCCGCTTGCGCGCCGGACGAGCCAGCACCAGCCATGCGAGGACCGCACCGACAATGAAGGCCAGCAGGCTCCAGAGCCACACCTGCCCGAAAATGGACATTTCTCGCCCCTTTTAGAACGTTCGCGCGACCAGGTAGTCGGCGACCGACTCGCAAGCGTCGCGCGCAGGGGAAGCGGGCAGCGAGGCGAGCTCGGCACGTGCTCGGGAAGCGTAGTCGGAAAGGGTTTCCCGCGCGCGTTCGAGGCCGCTGGAACGGCGCAGCAGCTCGAGCGCCTCGGCGACGAGCGCGTCGTCGGTGATCGGGCCGGCGAGCAGCTCCACGAGCCGCGGGTCGGTGCCCGGATCGGCCAGCGCGTACAGCATCGGCAGCGTACGGACGCCTTCCCGCAGGTCAGTGCCCTGCGCCTTGCCCAGCTCGACCGACGGCGACGCGATGTCGATGACGTCGTCGGAGATCTGGAAGGCCGCGCCGATGATGTCGCCGAAGCGGCGCAGCGCCTGGATGTGCTCCTCGGCCGCGCCGGACATCATGCCGCCGAAGCGTCCCGACGTCGCGATCAGCGAACCGGTCTTCTGCGCGATCACGGTGAGGTAGTGCTCGACCGGGTCGTCGCCGGGCCCAGGACCGACGGTCTCGCGCATCTGCCCGCTGACCAGCTCGCCGAACGTCTCGGCGATGATCCGCGCGGCGTCCGTGCCGAGGTCGGCGACGAGCCGGGAGGCGTGTGCGAAGAGATAGTCGCCGGTGAGGATGGCGACGGTGTTGTCCCAGCGCGAGTTGACGCTCTCCGCGCCGCGGCGCATGGTCGCCTCGTCCATCACGTCATCGTGGTACAGCGTCGCCAGGTGCACCAGCTCCACCGCCGCGGCCGCGACCAGCACCTGCTCGCCCTGCTTGGGCCCGAACTGGGCGGACAGCAGCGTGAACAGCGGACGAAAACGTTTGCCCCCCGCCTCGACCAGGTGCAACGCGGCGTCGTGCACCGCCGGCACGTCACTCTTCACGACGTCCCGCAGCATCGTCTCGACGTCCGCCAGCCCGCTCGCGATGGCCCGCAGCAACGGCTCGTCCTGGATCTGCAGCCCGACGGTCGCGCGCAGGTCCTCGACAGCGCCATCCCGGGCCGCCCCCGGAGGTGGTGAAGACACAGACACGTCGGCTCCGCTCTCTCGTGGCGCTCTTCGCCAGTCGGTTACCCCCTTCAGGGTAGTGGTTGCCCCGCGGCCTGCCTTTACCCGCTGTCCTGCGGAAACGGTGACGAACGCGACACTCGCGCCCGGGTCCACGAACGGGTTGATCCGCGCTCCCGGACGGGTGATCGCCGCCCAAGGACGCAACGGGCGATTCGGACCTGCGGATAGTCCGTGGGAGCAGGATCAGCAGCGAGGAGACGACCATGATCATCAAGCGCACCGTTTTGGCCGGAGCAGCACTGGCCGCCGCCGGTTTGCTCACCGCTGCCGGGACCGCCGCCGCGGACACCCCGGCCGGAGTCGCCGACATCGGCAACGCGAACTTCACGAAGGCCGGAACCACCATCTCCGTCCCGACGCAGTCCGCGTGCGCCGTAGAGGGCCCGACCAGCGCCTCGTCGCCCGCGGTGGCCAAACCCGGCGTCACCTTCGGCGGCGGCACTTCCTCGTGCACCACCCAGGTCACCGATCCCGCGAACGACGTCACCACCACGACGTCGACCGCGACGGGAAACAACTTCGAACTGTCGGCCCTGGTGAGCTCCGGCGGCAAACGCATCCGCATCTCGACCTACACGGTGACCTGCAAAGCAACCCAAAGCGGCACAAACGCGAACTGGACCCTGAGCGGCCTAACCGGAATCACCGGCCTGCCCTCGCCGATCCCCGCGAACTACACCAAGCCTTTGACGAAATCCGACGGAACCCTGCTGGCAAACGCAGTCTTCAACATCCAAACCCTCCCCGGCGACGGAAGCATGACCCTGACGATGCTCCGCATCGACTTCGCCCCCGCTTCCGGCGCAACGGGCTCGGTCACCATCGGCCACACCGCCTGCTCGCCCACTCCCTGAAGTCCGTGAAGGGCTCCTTGAGGGAATCAGATTCCCTCAAGGAGCCCTTCACGACCCGCTGCCGCCCGCCCGCACGCCCTCCGCATCGCCGCGCCCCCAATGTGGCATTGGGTGCATCCCACGCACCCAATGTGGCATTCGGTGCGTCACATGCACCCAATGCCACATTGGGGCGCTAGCCGCCCCACCCCACCCAAACCGCAGCCGATGCACCCAACGCGGGGCACCCACACCTCCCCCGCCCCCGATACGAAGCCAAAAACACGGCGCTGGGGTGCTTGTCAAGGCATCTTTCCCGCCTTGACAAGCACCCCAGCGCCGTAGTCACACTAAAAAATCGGGGTGCCCACACAACCACCAAAACGGCAATGTGAACCGCCCCGGGTTCGGTAGAGACTCGTTGTTGGGGTCAGGCGACCAGACTGATCAGGTCGCCGTCCTCGTACAGGGTCTCGAATTCGACGGGTGGCCGGTCGCCGCATGCTCCGTGGAGGCGCTGGGTGTTGTACCACTCGATCCACGCGGCAGTCGCGACGTCGACTTCTTGCTTATTGTGCCATGGCCCGTTCGGTTTAATCAACTCGGTTTTGTAGAGCCCGATGGTGGATTCCGCGAGCGCGTTATCGAGGGCATCGCCGACCGTGCCGATCGACGCGTCGATACCGGAATCAGCAAGATGCTGCGTGAATCGGAACGACGTGTATTGACTTCCGGCGTCGGAATGGTGGATCAGCTTGTCCTGCCCCTTTCGCCATCGGTAGTCCCGATGACGCAGTCCCTGCTCGATCGCGTCGAGCACGAGGTCGGTTTCCTTGGACATGCTCACGCGCCAGCCGACGATCCTGCGGGAGAACACATCGATCGCGAACGCGACGTAGACGGTGCCTGCCCAGGTCGCGACGTAGGTGAAGTCCGCTACCCACAACCGATTCGGTGCACCTGCCGTGAACTGGCGGCTCACCAGGTCCGCGGCGCGGGCACCGCCGGGATCGGACACCGTGGTGCGCACCTTCTTCCCGCGGACCGCGCCGGCCAAGCCCATCGCGCGCATCAGTCGTTCCACCCGGCCCCGGCCCGCCCGAACGCCTTCCCGGTTCAGCTGACGCCATACCTTCCGGGCACCGTACACCAGGTAATTCTCGTCGTACACGCGCTGAATTTCCTTCTTCAACTCCTCATCGCGAACTTCCCTCGCCGACATCGGACGGGAAAGCGCGGCATAATAGGTGGACGGAGCGATCTTGATCCCGAACTCGGTCAGCACGGCACAGATCGGCTCGACTCCGAACCGGTCCCGATAATCCGTGATGAACGCTACGAGCGCGGCGGTCGAGGGTCGAGCTCCCTCGCGAAGAAAATCGATGCCGCTTTCAGGATCTCATTCGCCCGGCGCAACTCACGATTCTCACGCTCGAGCTCGCGCACCCGCTCCGACTCCGCAGTCGTGACACCCGGCCGCGCACCCTGATCGGTCTCAGCCTGCCGCACCCACCGGCGCAGCGACTCGGCCGACACCCCCACCTTCGCCGCGATCGACGTGATCGCCTCCCACTGCGACGAGTACTGCTCTACCTGCTCAAACACCAACGCAACCGCGCGCTCACGCACCTCACGCGGATGCCTCGAAGACCGGCCCATAACTCCATCCTCACTCACACGATGGAGCCTCCATCAAACCCGGGGCGGTTCAATGTCGCCGCCAGGCGACGAGCCGCCCGAGACTCAGGAAGCAAACCCCCCGGCCCCAGCCCAATCCAACGCAAAGGCCGGAAGAACCCCAAGCACCAACGTAACCACAACCCCCAAAGCAATAGCCGCAGTAGTAAACCCACCCGGCACAGTCACCGTAGGCCCGTCCGCAGCAGGCTCCGAGAAGTACATCAACACAATGACCCGCAGATAGAAGAACGCAGCCACCGCACTGAACACCAGCGCAACAACCACCAACGGCGCCATCCCGTCCGACAACGCCGCCGAGAACACCACGAACTTCCCGACAAACCCACTGGTCAACGGAATCCCAGCCAACGCCAGCAAGAGGAACGTAAACACCCCGGCCAGCAACGGCGACCGCTTAGCCAACCCAGCCCAAGCGGACAGATGCGTGGCCTCCCCGCTGGAATCCCGAACCAGCGATACCACGCCGAACGCGGCCAACGTCGTAAACCCATACGCCAGCAAGTAGAACAGCGTGCCGGACAGCCCGTCCTCAGTCATCGCAATAGCCCCGACAAGCAAGAACCCGGCGTGCGCCACAGACGAGTAAGCAATCATCCGCTTGACATCCGTCTGCGTCAGACCCAGCACAGCCCCGAGCGCCATCGAAATAATGGCCACGGCCCACATGACCCCGCGCCACTCCCAGCTGGTCGAGGAAAACCCGACGCTGAGCACCCGAAGAATCGCTCCGAAGGCAGCGACCTTCGTGCAGGCAGCCATAAACCCGGTGACCGGAGTAGGCGCCCCCTGATAAACGTCCGGCGTCCACGTGTGGAACGGCCCGACCGAGCCCTTGAACAGCAGCCCCACGACAAGCAGCCCAAGACCAGCGAACAACAACGTGTCCGACCGGTCCGACCCAGCCGCCGCGTGCGCGATGTCGACCAGCTTCACCGAGTCCGCGTACCCGTACAGCAACGCCAGCCCGTACAGGAAGAACGCCGACGAGAACGCCCCGAGCAGGAAGTACTTGACCGCCGCTTCCTGCGAGATCAGCCGACGACGGCGAGCCAGTCCGCACATCAGATACAACGGCAGCGAAAGCACTTCCAACGCGATAAACATCGTAAGAAGATCATTCGCCGCACAGAATGTCATCATCCCGCCAAGCGCGAAGAGCGTCAGCGGAAAAACCTCAGTCTGCGACGTAGTAGCCGCCTGCGCCCGATCCTGCACCGTGCCCGGCCGGATCGCCGCCTGCGCCACGAACGCGCCGCCCGGCTCGACCTTCCGGTCCGCGATCAGGAAGACCGCACCGAGGCCGAGCAACAGCAGCGTGCCCCACAGGAACAACGACGGCCGGTCCACCGAAATCGAACCGGAGAACGTCGTCGTACCGGCTTTCGTAGCAGAAGCGCCGGTCGCGTACAGGATCAGCGAAACCCCCGCGGCGAGGATCGCGACGAGGGAGATCGTCACCTGGATCCCCCACCGCGTGGCCTTCGGCGCGAACGCTTCCACCAGCACGCCGATGCACGCGACGCCGAAGACGATCAGCATCGGCAGCACGGCCGCGTAATCGACCGAAGGCACTTCCAGCGGCGCTGCCGGCGCCTGCGCCAGGAACATGTCGAGCACGGTTTACTTGCCTCCCTGCACGGCAGACAGCGTCGCCTGCACCGACGGGGTGATCGTGTCGAGCATCGGCTTGGGATAGAAACCCAGTCCGATGATCAGGATGACCAGGGGCGCGAGGATCGCGATCTCGCGTTTGCCCAGGTCGGTAATGGCCTTGCGCGCGCCGAGTTCCGGCGCGATCGCCGTGCCCGGCCCACCGCCGACGCCCACGAGAGCATCGCCGCGAACCGGGCCTTGCATGATCCGCTGGTACAGCCACAGCACGTAAGCCGCGGCGAGCACCATGCCCACGGTCGCGAGGATCGTGTACACCGGCTGGTCCACAAAGGACCCCAGCAGCACGAGGAACTCGCTCACGAACGAGTTGGTCCCGGGCAGCGACAGCGCGGAAAGCCCGGCCAGCAACAGCATTCCGCCGAGCAGCGGGGTCACCTTCGCCATGCCGCCGTAGTCCGAGATCCGGCTCGACCCGCCGCGCATCACGATCAGGCCGATCACCACGATCAGCATCCCGGTCGACAGGCTGTGGTTCAGCATGTACGACACCGAGCCGACCATCGCCTGCTCGTTGAAGGTGAAGATGCCCAGCGCGATGAACCCGAAGTGGGCGATCGACACGTACGCGATGAACCGCTTCATGTCCTGCTGCCCGGCCGCGAGGATCGAGCCGTACAGCACGCCGATCACCGACAGGATCAGCACCAGCGGCGCGAGCGCCTTGCTGCCCTCCGGGAACATCGGCAGGCAGTACCGCAGGAAACCGAACGTGCCGACCTTGTCCAGCACGCCGACCAGCAGCACCGCGACGCCGATCGGGGCCTGGCCCGCGGCGTCCGGCAGCCAGGTGTGGAACGGGACCAGCGGGGCCTTGATCGCGAACGCAAGGAAGAAGCCGAGGAACAGCCAGATCTGCGTGCCGGTCGGCGCGTCGCGCACCACCGTCACCAGCGTGGCCCAGTCGAACGTGCCCTTGCCGCCGAGCTTGTCCGAGGCCAGCGAGTACGCCCCGATCGCCGAGGCCAGCATGATCAGGCCGCCGAGGAACGAGTACAGGAAGAACTTCACCGCCGCGTACTGCCGGTTCGCGCCGCCGTAGCCGCCGATCAGGAAGTACATCGGGATCAGCATGATCTCGAACAGCACGTAGAAGAGGAACACGTCGGTCGCCGCGAAGACGCCGATCGTGATCGCCTCCTGCAGCAGGATCAGCGACAGGAACCCGCCCGCGCTGCGGCCGGCGGGCAGTTTGTCGGTGAGCCCGAGCCCGCCGACGACGATCGGCACCAGCAGCGCGATCACCGCGATCATGATCAGCGAGATGCCGTCGGTGCCGAACGAGATGTGGATGCCGAAGCTCGGGATCCAGTCCATCGTGGTGGCCTGCTGGATGCGCTCGCCCGAGGGCGAGTAGCTCGCCCAGAACGGGATGACCAGCAGGAACTCCACAATGGACACGGCGAGCGCCGTGGCGACCGCGGCCCGGTCGTTTCCCTTGAGGAACGCCAGCACCAGCGAGCCGGCCAGCGGCAGCAGGATGAGCGCCAGAAGCCAAGTCATGTCAGGAGAACCTCACCAGCAGAAGGGCCGCGAGAAGCAGGAACGTGCCGCCGAGCATGGACAGTGCGTACGACCGCACGAATCCGGTCTGCGTCCGGCGCAACCGCCCGGACCCGCCGCCGAGTGCCGCGGCGAGGCCGTTCACCGCGCCGTCGACGCCGCGGTTGTCCACGTACACCAGCGCCCGCGCCAGCCAGGTGCCCGGACGGGCGACCAGGGTTTCGTTGAGCGCGTTGCCGTACAGGTCCTTGCGCGCCGCGCGCACCGGCCAAGACACCCGCTCGGGCTTCTCGATCGGGACGTCGCGCGACGGGCGGAACAGCCAGACCGCGAGCAGCACGCCGAGCGCGGCCAGCACCAGCGTCGCCGCCGGGACCGTCCACGACGGGATCGGGGTGTGCTCGGCCTCCTCGAACTGGCCGACCACCGGGGCCAGCCAGTCGACGAACCGGTTGCCGATCGCGAAGAACGCGCCCGCGCCGACCGAGCCGACCGCCAGGATCGCCATCGGGACCCACATGATCGGCTTGGACTCGTGCGGGTGGAAGTCGCGTCCGTCCGAGGACTTGATGTCCTTCCAGCGTTCCTTGCCGAAGAAGGTCATCATCATCAGCCGCGTCATGTAGAACGCGGTGAGCCCGGCGCCGATCACCGTCGCGAGGCCGAACGCCCAGCCGCGCCAGCCTTCCTGGCCGAACGCGGCCTCGATGATCGCGTCCTTCGTGTAGTACCCGGTGAGGAACGGGAAGCCGATGATCGCCAGGTAGCCGAGGCCGAAGGTGACGAAGGTGATCGGCATCCGCTTGGCCAGGCCGCCGAACTTGCGCATGTCGACCTCGTCGTTCATGCCGTGCATGACCGAACCGGCCCCGAGGAACAGCCCGGCCTTGAAGAAGCCGTGCGCCACCAGGTGCATGATGCCCAGCGCGTAAATGCCCGGCCCGAGGCCGACCGCCAGCATCATGTAGCCGATCTGGCTGACCGTCGAGTACGCGAGCACCTTCTTGATGTCGTCGTAGGCACAGCCGACAACGCACCCGAGCAGCAGCGTGACCGCGCCGACCAGGGTGACCACCAGCCGTCCGTCCGGCGTCGCGGTGAAGATGACGTTGGAGCGGGCCACCAGGTACACGCCCGCGGTGACCATCGTCGCCGCGTGGATGAGCGCCGACACCGGGGTCGGGCCCTCCATCGCGTCCGGCAGCCACGCCTGCAGCGGGAACTGGCCGGACTTACCGCACGCGCCCAGCAGCAGCAGGATCGCGATGGCGGTGACCGCGCCCGGCGGGATCTTGCCCTGCGCGACGCCCTCGAAGACCTGCGCGTAGCCGGTCGACCCGACGTACTTGAACATCAGGAAGATCGCCAGCGCGAGCCCGACGTCGCCGACGCGGTTCATCAGGAACGCCTTCTTCGCCGCGGTCGCCGCGGACGGGCGGTTCTGATACCAGCCGATCAGCAGGTACGAGGCGAGGCCCACGCCCTCCCAGCCGAGGTACAGCGTCACGAAGCTGTTGCCCAGCACCAGGATCAGCATCGAGGCGACGAACAGGTTCAGGTACGCGAAGAAGCGGTATCGGCCCTCGTCGTCGGCCATGTAGCCGATCGAATAGAAGTGGATCAGCATGCCGACGCCGGTGATCAGCAGCACGAACGTCAGCGACAGCGCGTCGATGCGCAGCCCGAAGTCCACTTGCAGCTGGGTCACCGGGATCCAGGAGTAGACCTTGGTGTCGGTGACCGAGTGGCTGTCGGTGGAGAAGAACAGGATCACGGCGTACACGAAGGCGAGCGTGACGGTGGCACAGCCGAGCAGGTGCCCCCACGCTTTCGCGCGTTTGCCGGAGAGCAGCAGAACGAGGGCGCCGAGGGCGGGAAGGGCCACCAGCAGCCACGATGATGCGGTCACTCGGTCGTCTCCCTTAGTACTTCAGCAGGTTCGTGTCGTCGACCGAGGCCGAGCGGCGGGTGCGGAAGATGGCCATGATGATCGCCAGTCCGACCACGACCTCGGCGGCCGCGACCACCATCACGAAGAACGCCATCACCTGGCCGTGCAGCCCGCCGTTGATGCGGGCGAAGGTGACCAGGGTCAGGTTCACCGCGTTCAGCATCAGCTCGATGCACATGAACACGACGATCGCGTTGCGGCGGACCAGCACCCCCACCGCGCCGATGCAGAACAGCAGCGCGGACAGCAGCAGGTAGTAGCTCGGGGTCACTTTCCTTCCCCCTCTTCTTCCTCGGCCGGCGCGGCCTTTTCGGAACCGCCGACCAGTGCGTGCGCGTCGGGCTTCGGGCCCTCGTCCGCGATGAGCTTGCGCTCGCGCATGAGCCGGATCGCCGAGGTGGATTCGATGATCTCCGACAGCGATTCCGGCGCGACCGAACCGTCCGGCAGCAGCGCCGGGGTGGAGACCGAGCTGGCGGTGGCGAACACGCCGGGTCCGGGCAGCGGCGACGGGCGGTCGTGCTTGCCCTGGAAGCGCAGCTTGACCAGTTCGCGCTGGGAGAGCTTGCTCTTGCCGCTGCGGCCGGTGAAGGCGAGCACCATCGCGCCGAGCGCGGCGGTGATCAGCAGCGCCGAGGTCAGCTCGAACGGGAACAGGTACTGGGTGAAGATCAACCGGCCGAGGCCGCCGGGCCCGCCGCCGGTCTGCTGGTACGGGTCGAGCGGCTTGGCCGGGGTCACGTTCGCCATCGCGCGGAACACGCCCGCGGCGATCAGCGCGGCGAGCCCGATGCCGAGCACCCCGGCGGCGAGCCGCTGCCCGCGCAGCACCTCGACCACCGAGTCCGAGCTGTCCCGGCCGACCAGCATCAGCACGAACAGGAACAGCATCATGATCGCGCCGGTGTAGACGATGATCTGGGTGAACCCGAGGAACGGCGCGGACTGAGTCATGTACAGCGCGCCGAGCGTCAGCATCGTGAGCACCAGCCACAGCGCCGAGTGCACGGCGTTGCGGGAGAAGATCATCCCGAGCGCGCCCAGCAGCGAGAGCGGGCCGAGGATCCAGAACGCGATGGCCTCGCCGGTCGTCACCGAAGCGTCGACGCTGGCCGCCGGGGCCTGCGCGAGAAGGGCGGCGATCACTTCTTCGCCTCCCGCTGCGCTTGAGCGGCCAGCTCGGGACCGTTCACGTAGTAGTCCTGCTCGTTGTCGCCGAGCCGCATCGGATGCGGCGGCTGCTCCATGCCCGGCAGCAGCGGGGCGAGCAGGTCTTCCTTGGTGTAGATGAGCCGCTGCCGGTCGTCGTCGGCCAGCTCGTAGAAGTTGG
The DNA here is from genome assembly GCF_002796545.1 of Amycolatopsis sp. AA4. Classification (GTDB taxonomy): domain Bacteria; phylum Actinomycetota; class Actinomycetes; order Mycobacteriales; family Pseudonocardiaceae; genus Amycolatopsis. Next base: position 277,875 of record NZ_CP024894.1, on the reverse strand, counting down.
TCATGGTGAGCGACCGGGTCGGGCACGCCTCGATGCACAGGCCGCAGCCGATGCAGCGCAGGTAGTTGATCTGGTAGTCCGCGCCGTAGCGCTCGCCCGGCGAGTACCGCTCTTCGTCGGTGTTGTTGCCGCCCTCGACGAAGATCGCGTCCGCCGGGCACGCCCACGCGCACAGCTCGCAGCCGACGCACTTCTCCAGCCCGTCCGGATGCCGGTTGAGCTGGTGGCGGCCGTGGTAGCGCGGGGCGGCCGGGGCGCCCGCCTCGGGGTACTCCTCGGTCGCGACCTTCTTGAACATCATCCCGAAGGTGACGCCGAATCCCTTGATGGGATTGAGGAAGTCAGTTGCCGCCATCTTCCGTTCCTTCCTGTGCGGCCGTCGCGGCGACACTGGCCGGCTTGCGCCGCGCGGCCTTCGCCTCCGCCTTGGCCAGCGCCTTCTGCCGGGGCGTCGCGTCCGGGACCCGCAGGTCGAGCGGCGGCAGCGGATAGCCGCTTCCGGCCAGGTCCACGTAGTCCGATTCGGGCAGCTTCTTGTCCGGCAGCGCGAGGCTCAGCAGCACGAGCACCACCAGCACGATGCCGACGCCGACGAGGATCTGCGGCCAGCTCCACTGGATCGTCTTGATCGCGACCACGACCACGATCCACACCAGGTTGACCGGGACCAGTACCTTCCAGCCCAGCCGCATGAACTGGTCGTAGCGCAGCCGGGGCAGCGTGCCGCGCAGCCAGATGAAGCCGAACAGCAGGATGAAGGTCTTGGCGAAGAACCAGAGGACCGGCCACCAGTTCTGGTTCAGCGGCGAATCGTCGCCGACGAACGGGAACCGCCAGCCGCCGAGGAACAGCGTCGTGCAGAACGCCGAGACGATCACCATGTTGACGTACTCGGCGAGGAAGAACATCGCGAACTTCATCGAGCTGTACTCGGTGTGGAACCCGCCGACCAGCTCGGATTCGGCCTCCGGGAGGTCGAACGGCGCGCGGTTCGTCTCGCCGACCATCGAGATCACGTAGATCACGAAGCTCGGGATGAGCATGTAGAAGTACCAGCCGTGCGCCTGCGCCTGCACGATTTCCGAGGTCTGCAGCGAACCGGAGTACAGGATCACCGCGACGATCGACAGGCCCATCGCGATCTCGTAGGAGATCACCTGCGCCGCCGAGCGCATGCCGCCGAACAGCGGGTACGGCGAACCGGACGACCAGCCCGCCAGCACGATGCCGTACACGCCGACCGACGAGCAGGCGAGGATCACCAGCACGCCGACCGGGAGGTCCATCAGCTGCAGCACCGTCCGGTGCCCGAAGATCGAGACGACCGGGCCGAACGGGATGGCCGACAGCGCGATCAGCGCGGGGACCGCAGACAGCACCGGGGCGAGGAAGTACACCTTGCGGTCGGCGGTGTCCGGGATGATCTGCTCCTTGAACGGGAGCTTGATCGCGTCGGCGAGCGACTGCAGGTAGCCGCCGGGGCCGACCCGGTTGGGGCCGGGCCGGTTCTGCATCCGGCCGATCGCCTTGCGCTCCCACACGATCAGGAAGATCGTCAGGACCGGCCCGATCAGCAGGACCACGACCGCCTTGATCAGGACGAGCCACCACGGGTCGTCGGCGAGGAGCCGGGCGCGTTCCGCCGCGTCCGGGTACGCGGCGAGGAACTGCGTGAGCTGCGGGCTCACTGGTCACCTCCGGAGATCTGCACGAGCGCGCCGTGTCCGGCGGCGAGTGCGGCGCGGACGGCCGAGCCGTCGGAGTTGCCGGGCAGCCACACGACGCCGTCCGGCAGGTCGGCGACCTCGACCGGCAGGGTGATCGACCCGCGCTCGTTCGACACCCGGACCGTCGCGCCGAGCCCTTCGGCGGTCTTGGCCGAAAGCCGCGCGACCGGCGGCCGCTGGGTGCCCTTGAGGTGCGGTTCGTCGTCCTGCAGCGAGCCGTTGTCGATCAGCTGCCGCCAGGTGGCGAGCACCGCCTGCCCTGGCCCCGGTTCAGAGCGCCCCAATGTGGCATTGGGTGCGTGAGACGCACCCAATGTGGCGTTCGGTGCGTCAGATGCACCCAATGCCACATTGGGGCGGGTGCCCAGGCGAGCGAAATCGGCGGCCGCGGCGGCCGGGGTCTGGGTGAACAGGTCGGCGTCCATCTCGACGGCCAGGGTGTCGAGCACCCGGCCGTCGGAAAGGGAACCGGTGCCCTCCAGCGTGATGTCGAATTCCCGGCGGCGGCCCTCCCAGTTGAGGTAGCTGCCGGACTTCTCGACCGCCGGGGCGATCGGCAGGACCACGTCGGCCCGTTCGGTGACCTCGCTCGCCCGCAGTTCCAGACTGACCACGAAGCCGACGTTGTCGAGCGCGCGGCGGGCCAGGTCCGGGTCCGGCAGGTCGTTCGGGTCGACGCCGCCGACCACCAGCGCGTCCAGCTGCCCGCCCGAAGCGGCCTGCAGGATGCCGGTGACGTCGCGGCCCGGTTCGGCCGGAAGCTCGGCGCCCCACTGCTTGCCGACCTCGGCGCGGGCCGCCTCGTCGGCGACCGAACGGCCGCCCGGCAGAAGCGTTGGCACGCAACCGGTTTCGAGCGCGCCCCGGTCGCCGGCACGGCGCGGGATCCACGCCAGCCGGGCCCCGGTGCGGGCGGTGAGCCGCAGCAGCGCGGAGAACAGGCCGGGGATTTCCGCGGCCCGCTCGCCGACCAGGATCACCGCGCCCTCGCCGCTGAGCGCCGCGTCGACGTCGGCCGCGTGCTGCGCGATGCCGTCCACCGCTGCCGCTTCGCCGCCGGGTACGCAGGCCAGCAGTTCGCCGAAGGTCTTGCGCACCGAGGAGGTCGTCCACTGTCCCAAGTGGACAACGCGGGTGCGGTTCTTGCGGGCCGCCTTGCGCAGCCGCAGGAACACGATCGGCGCTTCGTCCTCGGGCTCGAACGCCACGCACAGCACCGTGCGGGCGTTCTCGATCTCGCTGAACGTCACGCCGGTCTCCGGCGTGGTGCCCACGACGGTCGACCCGAGGAACGCCAGCTCCTCGTCCGAATGCGCACGGGTGCGGAAGTCGATGTCGTTGGTGCGCAAGGCGATCCGGGCGAACTTCGAGTACGCGTAGGCGTCCTCGACGGTCAGCCGGCCACCGGTGAGCACCGCGCCGCCCTTGCCCTCGCGGGCCTTCAGCAGCCCGGCGGCGGCGATCCGGAGCGCGTCGGTCCAGGACGCTTCTTCCAGCTCGCCGCTGGCGTTGCGGACGAGCGGACGGCGGATCCGGTCACCGGCCTGCACGTAGCGGAACGCGAAGCGGCCCTTGTCGCACAGCCATTCCTCGTTCACCTCCGGGTCGTCGCCGGCCAGCTTGCGCTGGACCTTGCCGCGCCGGAAGTCGGTGCGCTCGGCGCAGCCGGACGAGCAGTGCTCGCACACGCTCGGCGCCGACACCAGGTCGAACGGCCGCGACCGGAACCGGTACGCCGCGCTGGTGAGCGCGCCGACCGGGCAGATCTGGATCACGTTGCCGGAGAAGTAGCTCTGGAACGGCTCGCCGCCGGTGGTGCGGGAGGCGAGGTCGAGCACGTCGGCGGTTTCCGCGGTGCCGATCTGCTGGTGCGCGCCGCGTTCGAGCAGCGCGATGAACGGGTCGCCGGCGATCTGGTCGGAGAACCGGGTGCAGCGCTGGCACAGCACGCAGCGTTCCCGGTCCAGCAGCACCTGCGACGAGATCGGCAGCGGCTTCGGGAACGTGCGCTTGGTGTCGACGAACCGCGATTCCGCGCGGCCGTGCGCGAGCGCCTGGTTCTGCAGCGGGCATTCGCCGCCCTTGTCGCAGATCGGGCAGTCGAGCGGGTGGTTGATGAGCAGCAGCTCCATCACGCCCTGCTGCGCCTTGTCCGCGACCGGCGAGGTGAGCTGCGTTTTGACCACCATGCCGTCGGCGACCGTCATCGTGCACGAGGCCTGCGGCTTCGGCATCGGACGGCCGCCCATTTCGACCTCGACCAGGCACTGGCGGCACGCGCCCGCCGGGTCGAGCAGCGGGTGGTCGCAGAACCGGGGGATGCTCGTGCCGAGCCGCTCGGCGGTGCGGATCAGCAGCTCGCCCTTGGGCGCGATGACCTCTTCGCCGTCGATGGTCAGCTTGACGTAGCCCTCGGGGACGGGGGTTTCAGCCGTTTCCGGCTTGTCGGGCGCGATCGTCATGATGCCTGCGCTCCCACCAACTCGCGCTTGTTGCTCTCACACAAGGCCAGGAACTCGTCCCGGAAGTACTTGATGCCGCTCTGGATCGGCGACACCGCGCCGTCGCCGAGTGCGCAGAACGAACGGCCGAAGATGTTGTCGCACACATCCAGGAGGGTGTCGATGTCCTCCTCGGTGCCGTGGCCCTCGACCATCCGCTCCAGGATCTGCGCCAGCCAGTACGTGCCTTCGCGGCACGGCGTGCACTTGCCGCAGGACTCGTGCTCGTAGAACTGCGTCCACTTCATGACCGCCCACGGCACCGAAACGGTCTCGTTGAAGACCTGGACCGCGGTGGTGCCGAGCATCGAACCGGCCTCGGCCGCGCCCTCGAAGTCGAGCGGGACGTCGAGGTGCTCGGCGGTGAACATCGGCGTCGACGAACCGCCCGGCGTCCAGAACTTGAGCGGGATGCCGTCCTTCATGCCGCCGGCCAGCTCCAGCAGCTCGCGCAGCGTGGTGCCGAGCGGGCATTCGTACTGGCCGGGCTTCTCGACGTGACCGGAGATCGAGTAGATCTTCGGACCGGGCGACTTCTCGCGGCCCATCTCGCGGAACCACGACGAACCGGCGTTGATGATGTACGACGCGCTCGCGATGGTCTCGACGTTGTTCACCGTCGTCGGCGCCGCGTACAGACCGGCGGCCGCGGGGAACGGCGGCTTGAGCCGGGGCTGGCCGCGCCGGCCTTCGAGCGAGTCCAGCAACGCCGTTTCCTCGCCGCAGATGTACGCGCCGGCGCCGGCGTGCACAGTCAGCTCGAGATCCCAGCCGCTGCCGAAGATGTTCTTGCCGAGGTAGCCCTTCGCGTACGCCTCGCGCGCGGCCGCGTTGAGCCGGCGGATGCAGTGCAGGGCCTCGCCGCGGACGTAGATGAAGCAGTGGTGCGACCGCATCGCGTACGAGGCGATGATGCAGCCCTCGATGAGCGAATGCGGGTCCGCCATCATCAGCGGAATGTCCTTGCAGGTACCGGGTTCGCCCTCGTCGGCGTTGATCACCAGGTAGTGCGGCTTGTCCTCGTTGGGCGGCATGAACGACCACTTCACGCCCGCCGGGAAGCCCGCGCCGCCGCGGCCGCGCAGGCCGGAGTCCTTGACCACCTGCACGAGCTGCTCGGGCGTGGCGGCCAGCGCCTTGCGCGCCGCGGTGTAGCCCTCGAGCGCCTCGTAGGTTTCGATGCGCCAGGATTCCGGGGACAGCCAGCGCTTCGTGAGGACCGGAGTGATGGGATCGGCCATTACTTCTTCTCCACTTCAGGCAGTGGGACGTCCTGCATGCCCGGGGCGGACCAGCCGCGGTCGGCCGCCAGCTGCGCGCCGCGCAGGGTCTCGACCGCCTGCGACGGGCCGTCCACCGCACTGCGGTAAGCGGCCTCGTCCTCCGGCCAGAACCCGGCGAGCTGCCGCTCCGCGCCCTTGAAGTCGGTCAGCGCCGCACCGCGCGTCGGGGCGGGCTTTTTGCCTGCCTGCAACGCATCGACGAGCGCGACCGCCTGCTCCGGCGTCTGGTTGTCGAAGTACTCGTAGTTCACCTGGAGGACCGGACCGAGGTCGCAGGCCGCGAGGCATTCCGCGTGTTCCAGGGTGATCGAGCCCGGTTCGCCCGGCGTGCCCGCGGTTTCCTCGTGCCCCAGCGGCTTTTCCGCCGAACCGAGGTGCGTCTGGAGCTTCCGGTAGATGTCGTCGCCGCCCAGCGCCGCGCACAGCGTGTTGGTGCAGACGCTCACCAGGTGCTCGCCGCACGGACGGCGCTTGTACATGGTGTAGAACGTCGCGACCGCGGTGACCTCGGCGTCGGTCAGGTCGAGATGCCGCGCGCAGAAGGCGATGCCCTCCTGGCTCACGTAGCCCTGCACCGACTGCACGAGGTGCAGCATCGGCAGCAGCGCCGAACGCGACATCGGGTAGCGGGCGATGATTTCCTTCGCCTCGCGGTGCGTGTCGGCGTCGAACACGTCCGCCGCGGGCGCGTCGGCGAGGATGCCCTCGGCAACCGCCGGGTCGGGCGCGATCGCCGCGACATCGGTGTCCGAACCTGCCGCGGCGTACGTCTTCGTCGCGTCGTGCGGTCCCGGCTCCGGGACTGCGGTCGGGTTCGTCATCGGTCAACTCCCCCCAGAACCGGGTCGATCGAGGCGATCACGACGACGAGGTCGGCGACCAGACCGCCCTCGGCCATCGCGGGCATCGCCTGCATGTTCACGAAACTCGGCTCCCGCAGGTGCACGCGCAGCGGACGGGTGCCGCCGTCGGACACCAGGTGCGCCGCGATCTCGCCGCGCGGCGATTCGACGGCCGTGTAGACCTGGCCCGGCGGCACGTGGAAGCCCTCGGTGACGAGCTTGAAGTGGTGGATCAGGGATTCCATCGACTGGCCCATGATCTTCTTGACGTGCGCCAGCGAGTTGCCCATGCCGTCGCTGCCGATGGACAGCTGCGCCGGCCAGGCGATCTTCTTGTCCTCCACCATGACCGGGCCCGGCTCGGCCATCTTCACGACCTGCTTCATGATCCGCAGGCTCTGGTGGATTTCCTCCAGCCGCAGCAGGTACCGCGCCCAGCTGTCCGCGTCGGTCGAGGTCGGCACGTCGAACTCGATCTCGTCGTAGCGCGAGTACGGCTCGGTCTTGCGCAGGTCCCACGGCAGGCCCGCGGCGCGCAGCACCGGACCGGTGACGCCGAGTTCGAGGCACGCGTCGAGCGGCAGCACGCCGACGTCCTTGAGCCGGTTCCGCCAGATCGGCTGACCGGTGAACATCTTGTCGTACAGCGGAAGCCGCTTGTCCATGATCTTGCAGAAGTCGAGGACCTTCTCGGTCCAGTCCTCGGGGAAGTCCTGGGCGAGGCCGCCGGGCCGGATGAACGCGTGGTTCATCCGCAGGCCGGTCAGGTACTCGAGCAGGTGCATGGCTTCTTCGCGCTCGCGGAAGCCGAGCGTCATCGCGGTGGTGGCGCCGAGGTCCATGCCGCCGGTCGCGATGAACACCAGGTGCGAGGTGATCCGGTTCAGCTCGAGAAGCAGCACGCGCAGCAGTTCCGCGCGCGGCGGGGCCTTGATGCCCAGCAGTTTCTCGACGCCGAGGCAGTAGCACATCTCGTTGGACAGCGGGGCGAGGTAGTCCGCGCGCGTCACGAAGGTGACGCCCTGGGTCCAGTTGCGGAACTCCGCGCTCTTCTCGATGCCGGTGTGCAGGTAGCCGACGACCGCGCGCAGCTGCGTGACCCGCTCGCCTTCCAGCTCCAGCACGAGCCGGAGCACGCCGTGCGTCGACGGGTGCTGCGGGCCCATGTTGATGACCATGCGGTCGTCGTGCTGGGCGTCGCCGAGCACCTCGTCCCAGTCGCCGCCGGACACGTGGTAGACCGGGCCTTCGGTGGTTTCCCGGACTTCCGCGTACTCGGCTTCCGTCGTTTCGTCGTTAATCGTCACGAGTACGACCTCCGCTGGTCTGGCGGCGGGATTTCCGCGCCCTTGTATTCGACCGGGATCCCGCCGAGCGGGTAGTCCTTGCGCTGGGGGTGGCCGTCCCAGTCGTCCGGCATGAAGATGCGGGTCAGGCCGGGGTGGCCGTCGAAGACGATGCCGAACATGTCGTAGGCCTCGCGCTCGTGCCAGTCCGCGGTCGCGTAGACCGGGACCAGCGACGGGACGTGCAGGTCGTCCATGTCCATGGTGATTTCGAGCCGGATCCGGCGGCGGTAGGTCATCGACAGGAAGTCGTAGACCGCGTGCATCCGCTGCGGGACGTCCACGCCGTAGTCGACGCCGGTGACCGCCATCAGCATCTCGAACCGCAGGCCCGGGTCGTTGCGCAGCACCTTGGCGATGTCGACGAGGTGCTCGCGGCTGACGTAGAAGGTGATCTCGCCGCGGTCGACGGTGGTCTGGAGGATCGCGGACGGCGGGATCTTGTTGTCCGCCAAGGCGGCCATGAACTCGTCGGCGAACTCGTCGAACCAGCCGCCGTACGGGCGCTCGGCGGGCGGCGGGCTGTAGGCGGGCAGCCGCAGGCCGCCGTACCCGGAGGTGTCCCCGCTGCCGCGGACACCGAACATGCCCTTGCGCTCGCGACCGGCGACGACCGGTTCGGCCGCGCCGGGGCCGTGCGCTTCGAGTCCGGCTTCGGGCCGCTCCGCGCTGGACTGCGGGCCGCCGGTTTCGGGAGTCTCTTCGGGGTTCTCAGGCACCGGTGCTCACTTCTTCGCGTACTTGATCGAGGACGGGATCAGCTCGGTACGGGCCCCGCTGGCCGCGCGGATCGCGGCGCGGCGGGCGTTGATCGGCTCGTCCTGGATCTTGGCGTGCAGCTTGAGGATCGCGTCGAGCAGCATTTCCGGCCGCGGCGGGCAGCCGGGCAGGTACATGTCGACCGGGACGATGTGGTCGACGCCCTGCACGACGGCGTAGTTGTTGAACATGCCGCCGGACGAGGCGCAGACGCCCATCGAGAGGACCCACTTGGGCTCGGCCATCTGGTCGTAGATCTGGCGCAGCACCGGGGCCATCTTCTGGGTCACCCGGCCGGCCACGATCATCAGGTCGGCCTGGCGGGGCGTGGCGGAGAACCGCTCCATGCCGAACCGCGCGATGTCGTAGCGCGAACCGCCGACCGACATCATCTCGAACGCGCAGCAGGCGAGGCCGAACGTGGCCGGCCACAGGGAGTTCTTGCGTGCCCAGTTGACCAGTCCCTCGAGGCTGGCCAGCAGGATGCCGTTGGGGAGTTTTTCTTCCAGGCCCATGGGTTCAGTTCCAATCCAGGCCGCCGCGCCGCCACACGTAGGCGTACGCGAACCCGACCGTCACGATGAACAGCACGATCTCCACCAGGCCGAAGACACCGAGGGCGTTGGCGTTCACCGCGAACGGGTAGAGGAACACCATCTCGATGTCGAACAGGATGAAGAGCATGGCCGTGATGTAGTAGGCCACCGGCATCCGGCCGCCGCCGACCAGCGGCTGCGGCGACGGTTCGATGCCGCATTCGTAAGCAGCGGTCTTCGCGCGGTTGTACCGGCTCGGCCCGACGAGCGGGCCCAGCAGCACGGAGAACACGGCGAACCCCGCCGCGAGCACGAAAAGCAGAACGAGCGGCAGATACACGTTGAGGCCGGGCGCCGCCGGTCCGGGATCGGCCTGCGCCAGCACGGGCACCATCAGCACGGGGTCTTCGCCATCCTTTCCGCGCCGCTGCGGTTGTTCTCGGGTGGTGGTCCGAGTCCCTCGACGCGACCCTAAGGGAGCTGGGTCACACCGCCGAGGGTCAGGGCGCCCTTACGGCCCGTGTCCGGACCACGGCACGCTTGTGAAATAGTTCACAAGCGACAAGTCGCGGTTGTGAAGCGATTCACAAAGCATGGGGGGAGTGTAGGACGTGAGTCACACTCTTGTCCCGAGGGGTTACCGACTAAGGCAGCCCTAACAGGGAGGGCACGTTCCGCAGGCCCACCCCCGCCCGCACGAGCGAGACCAGCGGTAAAGCCCCCTTGACCAACCGCGCCAAGCCAGACAGCGGACTCGATCTTGTGACGTATCACACTGACCGGCCGGACAACCCATTGCTCCACCCGGGTAACCCACCAACCGCACAGATACACCCAACGCGGGGCACCCACACCTCCCCCGCCCCCGATACGAAGCCAAAAACACGGCGCTGGGGTGCTTGTCAAGGCATCTTTCCCGCCTTGACAAGCACCCCAGCGCCGTAGTCACACTAAAAAATCGGGGTGCCCGCCTCCACACCGAGGCGCAATGTCGCCGCCAGGCGACGAGCCACCCGCCCCCCGGAGTTTCACCGAGGACTAGGCGTAACCCGAGCCAACGCGGAGATCAACCGATCCACCCCATCCCCGCCCCGAGCGTCGTAACACCCGGAAAGCCCCTTGTACACCAAGGGCAAAATCTTGTTGACCCGCAACCCGTACTTGGTAGCCGCGTGCATGATCTTCGGCTTCCCAATCAACTTGGCGAACACATTCCCCAGCCGGTAATACCCGCCCATCAGTTCGGCAACAGCCCGCGGATACCCCTCCAGCGCGCGTTCCCGAGAGGGCCCCTCCGGCCGAGCCAACGCCTGCACGACCGCCTCAGCCGCAAGCTGCGCAGACTCCATCGCCGCGGAAATCCCCTCGCCATTGAACGGACTCACCATGCCGCCCGCGTCGCCGAGCAACAGCAAACCGTTCCGGTAATGCGGCGTCCGGTTGAACCCCATCGGCAACCCAGCTCCACCGACCTTGCCGATGGCATTTTCCTCGCGATAGCCCCACTCCTCGGGCGTGCCATCGAGCCACTGCCGCAACAACGCCCGGTAATCGGTGTTTCGAAAAGCCGCCGACGTAGACAACATCCCCAGCCCGACGTTGACCGTCCCGTCGCCGAGCGGGAACGCCCAGCCGTAGCCGGGCAACAACTTGGGATCCCGAGGATCAGACCGGTCCCACAACTCAAGATGACCCTCGATAAACGGATCATCATGCTTGGGACTCTTGTAATACCGCCGGACCGCGACCCCCATCGGCCGCTTCTCGTTCTTGTCGATCCCGACACTCAACGCCAGCCGAGCCGACACCCCGTCGCAAGCCAGCACCAACGGCGCCCGATAACTGACGGGAGTCTTCTCCGGCCCAACCTTCGCCTCGACCCCGACAACCCGGCCAGACGCGTTGGTAATCGCCCCGGTAACGGTGGTCCGCTCGTACAACCGCGCCCCAGCCTTCACCGCGGTCTTGGCCAGCAGGTCGTCAAAGTCCTGCCGAGTACGCGACACCCCATACGGCGGGTAATCAGTGAGATCCGGCCAATCGAACTCCAGCGTCAGATCCCCGGTCAGAATCCGCAGCCCCCGGCTACGCACCCAGCCAGCCTCTTCACTGGTGTCCAGCCCAAGATCGATCAACTGCTTCACACCCCGCGGCGTGAGCCCGTCCCCGCAGACCTTCTCGCGCGGAAAGACGGTCTTCTCCAGCAGCAACACATCCACCCCGGCCCGGGCGAGATACGTGGCCGCGGTCGAACCAGCCGGTCCCGCCCCGACCACGATCACTTCGGCGTCGTGGTCCGGGCTGCGGCGCGAAGTCGTCATGCACTCGAAAATACAGCGTGGCGCAGCCACTCCATTGAGGGCGGTGGAGGGGAGGAAGGCGGAGTCAGGCAGGCTTGCGCGCGCGATGGATCGCGACGACGCCGAAGGTGAGGTTCAGCCACTCCACCTCGGTCCATCCGGCGCTCGCGATGATCTCGCCGAGCCCGCGCTGATCGGGCCAGGCGAGCATCGATTCGGCCAGGTAGGAGTAGGCCTCGGGGTTGGTCGAGGACCGGCTGCCGACCCAGGTGAGCAGCTTGAGGATGAACCGCCGGTAGACGAACCGGATCGGGGCGAAGGTGGGCGTCGACACCTCGCAGATCACCAGCCGGCCGCCCGGTTTGACCACCCGCAGGATCTCGGCGAGCGCGCCCTTGGTGTCGACGAAGTTCCGCAGCGCCAGCGAGATGGTGACGGCGTCGAAGCTGTTGTCGGCGAACGGCAGGCACATCGCGTCCGCGGCGACCATCGGCACCTTCCGGTGCAGCCCCGCCCTGAGCATCCCGACGGAGAAGTCGGCGGCGAGGCACCAGGCTCCGCCGCGTGCGTACTCGACGGTGGACACCCCGGTGCCCGCCGCCAGGTCGAGCACCTTCTCCCCCGGTTTGGCGTCCAGCACGCGCGCCGTGGTGGTGCGCCAGCGCCGGTCGAACCCGAACGTCATGAACGAGTTCGCGCGGTCGTAACCGGACGCGACGCCGTCGAACATCGCGGCGACTTCGTGCGGATCCTTGTCCAGGCTCGCTCGGGGCATGGGACCGAGATTAGTCCGTCCGTGCCGCGCGGTCGCGCGGGAGCAGGACGCTGGCCGCGACCAGCCAGACGAGCCCGCCGAACCGGCCGACCGGGATCAGCGGATACAGCGCCGGGGCCAGCAGCGACAGCGAGGCGAGCACCGCCGCCGCGGCGACGACCAGCCCGGCGATCGACATCCAGCGCGGCAACAGGTTCAGGAACCACGCCGGCACCGCGAGCCCGGCGATCAGCAACGCCAGCGGCACCACGAAGCCCGGGCCGCCGGACGCGAACGCGAGGCTGGTCAGCGCCCGCGCCACCGCAGGCGTCTCGCTGGACTGCGCGGCGGTCCAGGTGATCAGCCCGCTCATCGCGAGCGCGGCCGCGGCCAGCAGGCCGCCGGTCAGCCCGATCACCGCACCTGGAGCCGCGACCCCGAGCCGCCGCTGTCTGCGATAGACCGTCGCGGCCCAAATCGCCAACGGAACCGACGCGCCGAACACCGCGAACGCGAGCAGCCGCACGACGCCCTGGTTGCCGACGAGATACGCGGCGACCTCAGCCGCGCTGGAATCCGGCCGCGTCCCCGCCGCCCCGAGCACCGCCGACGCGACGGTCAGCACCCCGAACGCGAGCGCCGGTGCCAGCAACGGCGGGCCGCTCTGCTGCCGAGTCACGGTCGTCATGGCAAACCTCCAGGTCAATTAGTTTCACTACTATAACGATTACACTGGTGTAATGGATTGTCAAGCGATACGGTTCAGGGCATGCAAGGACCCCCGGCCTTCGGCAGCGCCTTCCTCCTGGCCCAGCTGGGCGCCCACGCGACCCAGCGCTTCGCCGAACGCGTCGCGGACCTGGGCCTGACCCCGCCGCAGACCGGACTGCTTCGCGCGATCGCGCGGCGGCCCGGCGAAAGCCAGCAGGTGCTGGCCGCGGAACTGGGCACGCCGCCGACCCGGCTGGTCGCCCTGGTCGACGGCCTGGAGCAGCAAGGCCTGATCGAACGCCGCCGCAATCCGCAGGACCGCCGTCTCTACGCGGTCTTCCTCAGCGACAAAGGCCAGGAAACGATGGCCGAACTGGGCAAAGCCGCCGCGGCGCACGAGGACGAGCTGATGTCCGCACTGTCCACAGAGGAACGTGCGACCCTGCGCGACCTGCTGGCCCGAGTGGCCGAGGACCGCGGCCTCACGCCCGGCATCCACCCCGGCTACCGCGGCTAGTCGTCCGTGAAGGACTCCTTGAGGGAATCTGATTCCCTCAAGGAGTCCTTCACGGACCTTCCGCAGCGTCAGCCGAGTGCGGCGAGCATTCCCCGCACCGAGTTCGGCCAGGCGAATTCCTCCGCCCGCGCCCTCGCGGCCGCTCGTCGGAGCTCCTCCGGGCTGTCCAGCAATCCGGTCACCGCGCTGGCAAAGGCGGGCGCGTGATCGTCCACCGCCGCCCCGCACCCGGGCCGCACGATCTCCCGCAGCGCCGACGACGCCGAAACCACCACCGGCGTCCCCGAAGCGAGTGCCTCCAACGCCGCCAGCCCGAATGTCTCATGTGGACCCGGCGCCAGCGAAACGTCCGCGCTGGCCAGCAATCGAGCCACTTCTCCGCGCCCGGACAGAAAACCCAGGAACGTCACCGGCAACCCCCGAGCCCGCCTTTCCAACGCTCGCCGCCGCGGTCCGTCGCCCGCGATCACCAACCGCACCCTGGCCCCGGATTCCGTCAGCTCGGCGACCGTATCCACGCTCCGCTCAACGTGTTTCTCCGGCGACAACCGCCCACAATGGACAATCAGGGCGTCCGCTCCGCCGGCCAGCGTCGACCGCCACCCGGAATCCCGCATCGACGGCGCGAAGGTCGCCAGATCGACCCCCAACGGCACCCGCCGGACGTTCGGCGCGGCAATCCGTTCGAACTCCGCGTGCGCGAAGGCAGTCGTGCACACCACCGTGTCGTACGACGCCGCCATTCGCCGGTTGGCGACGTCCGCGACGTGCCGGGCCATCGCCCCGGGCAGCAAAAACTGCTCCAGCAACCGGTCCAGCCGCTCGTGCGAGATCACCGTGCTGGGCACGCCGTTGCGCCGCGCCCAGACGCCCATGCCCCGCAACGTCAGCCGGTCGGACACCTCCAGCCGATCCGGCTCCAGCCGCCGCAACACCGAACGGACCCGCTGCGGATCCACCGCGCGATAGCCGCCGGTGCCCGGAATCTGCAAGGCAGGCAACGAATACCGGCACACCCCGCTCGGCAGGGTTTCCACCGCGTACCGCCGGCCCGGCACGACCAGCGTCACGCGATGACCGCTCGCGACGTACCCCGCGCCGAGGTGGTTCAGCGCGGTCCGCAACCCGCCGGACCGAGGTCCGTAGAAGTTCGCCAGCTGGACGATGTGCATGGCTCAAGCCGCACGCGCGACTCGGCCCTGCACCGCTTCGTAGTGCCGGACCAGCTCCCGGCACACCGCGGGCCACGTCCGGCCCAGGACCACTTTCCGCGCCTTCTCGCCCAGCCGGGTCCGCAACGCCGCGTCCCGCAGGTCGTCGACCTTGGAAACCAGCGCCGGACCGAACGACTCCCGGTCGGCGGGAAGCAGGTAGCCGGTCCGGCCCGGCAAGACGAGATCCTTCGGGCCGCCCGCGTCCGGCGCGAGCACCGGCAGCCCGGACGCCATCGCCTCCTGCACCGCCTGACAGAACGTCTCGTGCGGTCCGGTGTGCACGAAAACGTCGAGGCTCGCGTACGCGACCGAAAGCTCGTCGCCGTACTTCGCCCCGAGGAAAGCCGCGCCAGGCAACCGTTCCCGCAACGCCGGCAGCTCCGGTCCGTCGCCGACGACGACCACGCGCACGCCCGGCATCCCGGCCAGTGCGGTCAGCCGGTCGACCTCCTTCTCCGGCGCGAGCCGTCCGACGAACCCGACGAGCAGTTCGCCGTTCGGCGCGAGTTCCGTCCGCAGCGCCGGGTCCGCGTGCGCCGGGGAAAACCGGCTGACGTCCACGCCGCGCGCCCAGCGGTGCACCCGCGGAACCCCGTGCAGTTTCAGCTGTTCGATCGAGTCCGACGACGGCGCGAGCGTCCGGTCGGCCCGCGAGTGCAGGCGGCGCACCCAGCGCCAGGCCGCCCGCGCGCCGATGCCGAAGCCGTACGACGTGGCGAACCCGGCGATGTCGGTCTGGTAGACGGCGATCGACGGCACGCGCAGCCGTCTCGCCGCGGCGAGCCCGCGCGCGCCGACCACGAACGGCGAGGCCAGGTGCACGACGTCCGGGCCGAAATCGGCCAGCGCGGTCAGCACGGTGCGCGTCGGCAGGCCGATCGGCAGCGAGTTCACGCCGGGGAAGTCCAGCGCCGGAATGCGGACGACCGGAGCGCCGCGGTAACTCGCCGGACCCGGTCCCGGCGCGACGACCAGCACGTCGTGCGCGGATTCGACCAGGTGCTCGACGACCCGCAGGACGGAATTCGTCACGCCGTTCACCTGGGGCAGGAAACTTTCGGTGACTATGGCGACTCGCACGGCGTCACTGTCGCAAAACCGCAGGCAGGGCGGGCCAATCCCGCGTAACCGACCGGCCAACGGTGGCGAAACACTGCGCAGCGTCCGCGTCCCGGCGCCGACTGTCGAAGAATTCGCCACGACATGTCATCTTCCGGTCGCGTCCCGGACACCAGGAACGCCCAGACTAAGCAGGCATGACCCTCTTGTCCTCCAGGCCGTCGCGGCCCGTGGAACCCGGGCTGCTCTCCCGAGCGCTCGAGGTCGCGGGGCGGCTGGCGAACGACGCCACCGACGTGATCACCGCGACCGCGGGCCGCGGCGCGCACCCGGCGACGCTGGATTCGCCGTTCGACTGGGTCACCGACACCGATCGGATCCTGGAACGGCACACCCGGCGCGTGCTGACCGCGGAGTTCCCCGGAATCCCGGTGGTAGGCCACGAATTCGGCGCGGACCACGGCGCGGACGTCGCGGAGTACCGCTGGGTGGTCGATTCCGTGGACGGCACCGCGAACTACGTCGCCGGCGTGCCGTGGTGCGCGTACAGCCTCGCCCTGGTCGACGCGAGCGGCCCCGTGGTGGGCGTCGTCGCCGACCCGTACCGGGCACAGATCTACGCCGCCGCGCGCGGACGCGGCGCCCGGGCCAATGGGAAACCGCTGAGGCTGGTGGACCGCACGGGCACGGCCGGCGCGATCGTCTGCACCGAACTGGCGCGCAAGGGCCCGTGGCCGGGAATGGGCGAGTTCATCGAACGCGCGGCGGCCGCCCACGCTGGCGTGCGGGTGCTGGGGTCGGCCGCGCTGTCGATCGCCCAGGTCGCACTGGGCCACGCGGCTGCGGCGGTGTTGCACAGCTACCACGAATGGGACGTCGCGGGCTCAGTTGCGATGGCCATCGAGGCGGGCGCGGTCGTGCTCGACAAGCACGGGGAAGACGCCGCCTTGCCTACGGATGGGCTGCTGGTCGCCGCGCCAGGGGTCGCCGACGAGGTGCTCGGCTGGTGGCAGGAAACCGCCGGTACCTGATGCCTGAAGTACGTGAGGGGAACCCTGAGGGACTCAGAGTCCGTGAAGGTTCCCCTCACGGACAGTGCCGAGCCGCCCGGGCTACACCTTCGCGGGCACCGGCTCCGGAGCGGCCGCGGACCGGTCCCGCTTGATCAGCCGACGCAGCCACCACAGCAGCGGGCCCGCGACCAGCCACGTGATCAGCACCGTCATCCCGACCGGCAGCAGCGTCAACGTGGCGGTCCGGCCGGCGACGCGGGTCAGGTCCGGGTTGGTCGCGTCGTACTCGATCGCCACCAGCTGACCGGCGGCGAGACCCGACGGGTACAGCACCCCGGTCGCCGGACTGTGCACGATGCCGTCCGGGGTCTGGTACTGGATGATGGTGCGGTCGAAGGCCACCGACTCGACCGTCGCGTTGGCCGTGCCCAGATGCGCCTCGATCGCGCTGTCGTTGCGGAACGCGGCGAAAACCAGGCTCACGCACATCACGGTGAGCAGCACAGCGACGCCCAGCACCGCGAACCACGCGATCCGCCGTGCCTTCACCCTCCTGGCTGCCACACCGAGAGTTTAGTCGGGTACGCCGACCAGCCGGGCACGCGGCAGCCAGTGCGCCCGGTACAGCACGTGCAGGCAGTCGCTGTTCACCAGCTCTCCCGCCGACCCGTACAGCTCCGTGCACGCGTGGTGCGCCGTTTCCTCTCCCGGCGCCGAACCGGGCGCACGGAACGCGAGAGCGAAAAAGTACTCAGCGGTATGGCGGAAAACCGCCGCGCTGCCGGTGAGGAACATCGTGTCCGCGTGAATCCGGTCGTACAGCCGGTCCCGGGTCCGCCAACACGGCCACTCCACCGGACGCCGATCCGCCGGGACCCGCACGGTGTGCGGCCGGGCCGGACCGAGCGCCGCCCGCAGCCTCGGCCACTGCGAAGGACGCAGCTGCGCGGTGTGGTGGCTCAGCACCAGGTCCAGCCGACGACCGGTGAACTCCGGCTCGGCGGGAGTGCGGCTCGCCCGCAACGGCAGGTGGATAACCGTGTGCCGAGACCGTGCCGCCAGCAGCCACAGCACGCCGATCCGATACGCCGCGCGGCGATCCACGCACATCCCCGGCCACGGGCCGTTTTCGTACAGCACGGCGGTATCCAGCGCGGGATCCGGGCGCAGCACCCGCCACTCCCGGCCGTCGAGCCGAGCGTGGCGGAGCTGCGCCCGCACTTTCAGGGCCACCGAATCCTCCTCCTGGAGAGCGGAACTCTCCAGGATCCCGCGGCCAGCAAGCGAATTTCAGTGCCGCCCGGCCTCCGCCAGCGCGCGGTGGTTCGCCTGGATCTGGTCCCACGCCTTCGGCTTCGCCGGAACCGCCGCGAACGCCTTCGCCGCCGCGACCGTCCCATTAGGACCGACCGCGGGCTTGCCCTTCGTGAACAGCCAGGTCTGGAACAGCGCCTGCAACGGCTTGCCCGACACCTTCTCCGCGAGCGCCACGAAGTCCGGGATCACCGCCGCCTTGCCCGCTTTGGCCGTCTGCCACTGCTGGAGGATCGAGAAGAACGCCTGGTCGCCGACCGTGGTGCGCAGGGCCTGCACGGCCATCGCGCCCCGGTCGTAGACGGCGCGGTCGAACTGCTTCGGCTCGCCCGGGTCGCCCGGCAGGACCTGCCAGAACGGGTCGTCGGCGGCGTAGGAGTCGTACGCGTACTGGGCGAGTTCCGCGGTCGTGCCCTCGCCCTGGTGCTCGGACCACAGGTACTCGGCGTAGGACGCGAAGCCCTCGTTCAGCCAGATGTCGCTCCACTTGCCCAGCGAAACGTTGTCGCCGAACCACTGGTGTGCGTTCTCGTGCGCGATCAGCGTGGTGTTGGAGCCGGCGGCGAAGTTGCGCGCGCCGTAGGTCGGCCGGGTCTGGTTTTCCAGCGAGAAGCCGATCCCGCTGGTCACGACGCCGCCCTCGGCCTCGAACGGGTACGGCCCGAACTGCGACGCCAGGAACTCGTCGACCTCCGGCGTCCGCTCCACGCTCGCCTTGGCCGCGTCGAGCGAATCGCCGAGATCCGCGCCGTAGGCGGTGATGAACGGTTTGCCGTCCGGCGTGGTGGACTGGACCACGTCGTACTTGCCGACGATGAACGACGTCAGGTAGGTCGCCTGCGGTTTCGTGCTGCGCCAGTTCCACCGCGTCCAGCCGGGGCGCTTCTTGGTCTTCTTCACGAGCGTGCCGTTCGAGATGGCGGCGAGCCCGTCCGGAGCCTCGATCGACACGTCGTAGGTCGCTTTGTCGGTCGGGTGGTCGTTGGAGGGGAACCACCACTGCGCGCTTTGCGGCTCGTCGATGCCGAGCGCGCCGAAAGCGCCCTTCTTCCACGTGTTCAGGCCGCCGACCTTCTCCGTCGACGGGCTGTCGGAATAGCTCACGACGACTGTCGCGGACTGGCCCCTGAGCAGCGGCTGCGCCGGGGTGATCACCAGCTCGCCGTCGCCGTTTTGATTGGCGAACTGCGCGGGCCGGTTGTTCACCAGCACCTCCGACGCCTTGAGCGCGAAGTCCAGGTCGAAGCGCGACAGGTCCTGGGTGGCGGTGAGCAGCAGCGTCGTGGTGCCCGACAGGACGTCGGTGTCCGGCTGGTAGCTCACGCGGATGTCGTAGTGCTGCACGTCGGTGCCGCCGTTGCCGGCGTTCGGGTAGTACGGGTCGCCGACGCCGGGCGCGCCCGGTGCCGGGACCGCCGAAGCGGTGCCTGCCAGCAGCACCGTCGCGACTCCAGCCGCAACCGCCCCGATTCCGGCCCGAGTTCTCGATCGCATGGTTCCTCCAAGGTGGCCAATGCGACCGAACGTATCCACGCCAGCACTTCACAGGTACGTCCGAACGACGGGTTCTTACCCACTGGGAAGATCACCCGGATTCGGCGATCCACCACGCGACGGCGATCGGAATGCCGTACAGGATCGGGCCCGCATACAGCCCCGGCCACGGTCCCCAGCCGCGCCGCGCGGCCAGCCCGGCCATCGCGAACGAACCGGCGATGGCGGCGAGCCAGCCGACCCACGGCAGCGTCAAGACCGCCTGCTGCCCGGCGGAACTGCAGATCGCCCGGCTGTCCCCGGCGAAGCAATCGTCGCCGGCCAGCACCAGAAACGACGAGAAGTACGAGCACACCAGCCCGATCAGGGCCAGGCCCGCCACCGCCGCGCTGAACCAGGCCCACCGGCCTCGCGGGCGCAGGTCCGCCTCGTTCAAGAACTCCCCCATTTTTCACCGGCCCCCCGCCGGTTAAACCGTCCCCACCGCTTGCGCGACCGCCGACTTCAGCCGCGCGTGGAGATTCCGGTGCTGCGCCCGGTCGACCCGGACCTCGACGACCCGCAGGCCCGGCGCGGGTCGCAGCGCGGCGCGGAACTCCTCGACCGTCTCGGCCACGACGTGCGGCACCCGGTAGCCCGCGCACAGCGCACCCAAATCCGCGCCGTGCGGGGTGCCGAAGACCCGCTCGAAGCTCGCCGAGTGTTCCGGCGCACCCTGTTCCAGCAGCGAGAAAATCCCGCCGCCGTCATCGTTCAGCACCACGATCGTCAGGTCCGGCAGTTGCTCCGCGGGCCCGGTCAGCAGGCCGGACGCGTCGTGCAGGAACGTCAGATCGCCGAGCAGCGCGTACGACGGCGCGCGGTGCACGGTGGCCGCGCCGATGGCCGTCGACACCGTGCCGTCGATCCCGGCGACGCCGCGGTTGCGGTGCACCAGGACGTCCGGACGCAACCGTCCGGCCAGCGCCACATCACGCGTCGGGTTCGAGGAGCCGACCACCAAGAGCGCGCCTTCCGGCAACGCGTCGACCAGCTCGGTCGCCACCCGTACGCCGCTCGGCCACGGCTCGGCGGCCAGCGCCGTCGCGACCGCTTGGCTGGCCGCGGCGTCCGCGCGCTGCCAGCTCGCCAGCCATTCCGGGTCGGCGGGCTTCGTCGGTTCGGCGAACCACTGCCCGACCTGGCGGACGTTGTGCGCGGGCGCGGGCCAGTCCGAATCCGGGCGCACCAGCAGCACCTCGACCTCCGGGTCCGACAGCACCTTCTGGACCTGCCGGAACACCGTCGGACGGCCGAGGCACAGCACCTGCTCGGGACGGTGCCGCGAGATGAATTCCTCCACGCCGAGCAGCCACGCGCCGGACGACATCGCGGTCGCGCCGGACAGGCCGAGCCCGCCGGTCTCCGAAACCACCGGCCAGCCGTGCTGTTCGGCCCATTCGCTGGCCGCCTGCGCGCCGGTGTCGCACGCGATCACCAGGCCGTGCCGCGCCGAGGGCACCACGAACGACGGCAGCGCGCCGAAGTCGGGCAGTTCGGTCCAGCGTTCGCCGTCCGGACGGCCTTCGAGCGATTCGTACCACTCGCCGTCGTCGTCGAGATCCGGCACGAGCGGCTCGCGGAACGGGATGTTCAGGTGCACCGGCCCGCAGCGCCACTCGCCGTACGCGGCGTTCCACGCGCGGCAGATCTGGCTGCGCCAGTAGGAGTTCTGCCCGGCGCGGCGTTCGGCGACGGCCAGCTCGTCGAAGTAGCGGACCGCGTCGCCGTACAGCTCGTACTGGTTGATCACCTGGCTCGCGCCCGCGGAACGCAGCTCCGGCGGACGGTCGGCGGTGAGCACGATCAGCGGCACGCCCGCCCGGTCGGCCTCCAGCACGGCCGGGTGGAAGTTCGCCGCCGCGGTCCCGGAGGTGCAGACCACCGCCGCCGGACGGCCGGTGCGCGCCGCGATGCCGAGCGCGAGGAACGCCGCGCCGCGCTCGTCGATGCGGACGTGCAGCTGCAGGCGTCCCGAAGCGGCGGCGTCGTAGAGCGCGATGGACAGCGGCGCGTTGCGAGATCCTGGACACAACACGACGTGCGACACCGTGTTGCGGACGAGTTCGTCGACGATGACCCTGGCCTGCGCGGTGGACGGGTTCACCGGCAGGCCCCGGTTAGCGCACCGTCCGACGGGCTATCCCCGGGGGCGGCGTCAGGCACAGCGATCATGTCCACAGGTCCTATTCTCCCAAACGTGGATGACGCCCGAGTTTCCGAGCTGTTCGACCCCGCCGCCTGGTCCGAGGTCGAAGGGTTCTCCTTCACCGACATCACCTACCACCGTTCGCGAGACGCCCGCTCCGGCAAACGGGTGGTCCGGATCGCTTTCGACCGTCCGGAGGTCCGCAACGCCTTCCGCCCGCACACCGTCGACGAGCTCTACCGGGCGCTCGACCACGCCCGGATGAGCGCGGACGTCGGGTGCGTCCTGCTCACCGGGAACGGCCCGTCGCCGAAGGACGGCGGCTGGGCGTTCTGCTCCGGCGGTGACCAGCGTATTCGCGGACGCTCCGGGTATCAGTACGCGAGCGGGGAGACCTCGGACACGGTCGACCCGGCGCGGGCGGGCCGGCTGCACATCCTCGAGGTGCAGCGCTTGATCCGGTTCATGCCGAAACCCGTGGTCGCCGTGGTGCCCGGCTGGGCGGCGGGCGGCGGGCATTCGCTGCACGTCGTGTGCGATCTCACCCTCGCCTCGGCCGAGCACGCGCGGTTCAAGCAGACCGACGCCGACGTCGGCTCGTTCGACGCGGGCTACGGTTCGGCGGGCCTCGCCCGGCAGGTCGGGCAGAAATTCGCGCGCGAGATCTTCTTCCTCGGCCGGGATTACACGGCCGAGCAGATGCACCGGATGGGCGCGGTCAACGAGGTCGTGCCGCACGCCGAGCTGGAGCGGGTCGCGCTCGAATGGGGCTGGACGATCATCGGCAAGTCGCCGACCGCGCAGCGGATGCTGAAGTACGCGTTCAACGCGATCGACGACGGGCTCGTCGGACAGCAGCTGTTCGCCGGAGAAACCACCCGGCTGGCGTACATGCAGGACGAGGCCGTCGAAGGCCGCGACGCGTTCCTGGAGAAGCGCGACCCGGACTGGTCCGACTACCCGTACTACTACTGAGATAGGTCGTCCCTCGTGCACGTGGTGTGGCTCGACGGCAGCGCCGACGCGCTGAACGCCCTCGACGCGGCCCTCGCGGCCGCCCTCGACGGCGGTCCGGCGGTGCTTCCGCTGAACTCCGCAGACCCGTCGGCCCCCGCGCTGCTCGAAGCGATGGCCCCCTCGCAGCCCGTCGAGCCGGATACCGCCGTGGTGATCGCCACGTCCGGGTCCACCGGGGCGCCGAAGGGCGTGCTGCTGTCGCCGCGGGCGCTGACCGCGTCCGCGACGGCCACGCACGCCCGGCTCGGCGGCCCCGGACACTGGCTGCTCGCCACGCCCGCGCACTACATCGGCGGTCTGCAGGTCCTGATCCGGGCGCGGCTGGCCGGCACGAAACCGGCGTTCCTGACCGGCACCGGCTTCCGTCCGGACGAGTTCGCCGCCGCGGCCGCACCCGTGCTGGCGGAGAACGGCCCGCGCTACACCGCGCTCGTGCCGACCCAGTTAGTCCGGCTCCTCGACGACGGCGGCGCTGGCCTAGCCGCCGCGAAGGCGTTCGACGGCATCATCCTGGGCGCTGCCGCCACCTCCCCGAAGCTGCGCGCGCAAGCGGCCGAGGAAGGCGTGCGGATCGTCCCCTCGTACGGGATGAGCGAGACCGCCAGCGGCTGCGTCTACGACGGCGTCCCGCTCGACGGCGTCCGCGTGGAGCCCGACGCAGACGAGCGCCTGTGGATCTCCGGCCCGGTCCTCTCGCACGGCTACCGTCTCGCTCCGGAACTGACCGCGGAGTCGTTCCGCGACGGCTCTTTCCGCACCTCCGACCGCGGCCGCCTGCTGCCGGACGGCCGCGTCGAGGTGCTCGGACGCGCGGACGACGTCATCAACACCGGCGGGGTCAAGGTGTCCGCCGCCGCGATCGAACGCCTCCTCGGCGCGCAGCCCGGGGTGCGGGACGCGTGCGTCGTCGGACTTCCGGATCCACAGTGGGGCGAGGCGGTGGTCGCGATGGTGGTGGCCTCCGCGGACGAGGCCACGCTGCGCGCCGCCGTCCGGGCGGAGTTGGGGGCCGCTGCTACGCCGAAACGCATCGAGTTCACCGACGAGTTGCCCCTGCGCGGGCCCGGAAAGATCGACCGCCAGGCAGTGCGGTCCCGGCTCGTTCCGTGAAGGACTCCTTGAGGGAATCTGATTCCCTCAAGGAGTCCTTCACGGCTTGCGGCCGGTCACCGAACGGGTGAAGATCGCATGGCGTTGAATGGACCCCATGGCGACAGTCAGTGAGTGGATCGAAGGCGCTCGGCCGAGGACGCTGCCGAACGCGATCGCGCCGGTCGTGGCGGGCGTCGGGGCGGCGATCGCGCTCGACGCGTTCTCCTGGTGGCGTTCGCTGCTCGCCTTGCTGGTCGCGCTGTCGCTGATCATCGGCGTGAACTTCGCCAACGACTACTCCGACGGCATCCGCGGCACCGACGAACACCGCGTCGGCCCGCTGCGTCTCGTCGGCTCCGGCGCGGCGAACCCGAAGGCCGTGCTCCGCGCCGCCCTCGCCTCCCTCGGCCTCGCCGGAGTGCTGGGCCTGACGCTCGTCGCACTGAGCGGTTACTGGTGGCTGCTCGCGATGGGCGCGCTGTGCATCCTCGGCGCGTGGTTCTACACCGGCGGCAAAAAGCCTTACGGCTACTACGGTTTGGGCGAACTGGCGGTCTTCGTGTTCTTCGGCCTGGCCGGGGTCCTCGGCACGGTCTACGTACAGGCCGGTCGCGTCAGCTGGGACGCTCTCGGCTGCGCAGTGGCCGTCGGCTCGTTCTCGATGGCGGTGCTGGTCGCGAACAACCTGCGCGACATCCCCACCGACATCGAGTCCGGCAAGCGCACCCTCGCGACCCGCATGGGCGACGGCGGCACGCGAAAGCTGTACCTGACCCTCGTGACGGTGCCGTACGCGCTCACCGTGCTGATGGGCATCTGGCACCCGCTGCTGTTCATCACCTTCGTGACCGCACCGCTGCTGCTGAAGCCGATCAAGGCCGTCGGCGGGGGCGGCAAGGGCCGGGAGCTGATCCCGGCCCTCCGCGACACCGGCATGGCGATGCTGGCGTGGGCGGTGCTGAGCGCCGTCGCCCTGGCGCTCTAGCGGCCGACCGCGATCGCCTGCCCCTCCACGAACTCCGCTGGGCTACCAGGAAGCTAGGCGTCGAACCGGCCGGTGAGCAGGAACTCGTCGAACCGCGCGCGGTACGGCGCGAGGTCGATCCCCTGCTCGGCGAGCCATTCGTCGGAGTAGTACGTGTTCGCGTACCGCTCGCCGCCGTCGCACAGCAGCGTCACCACCGAACCCGCCTGGCCTTCCGCCAGCATCCGCGAGATCAGCTGGAACGCGCCGTACAGGTTGGTCCCGGTCGAGCCGCCCGCCCAGTGCCCGGTCCGTTCGCGCAGCAAACGGATCGCGGCCAGGGAACCGGCGTCGGGCACCTGGAACATCTCGTCGATCACGCCGGGCACGAAGGACGGTTCGCAGCGCGGCCGTCCGATGCCTTCGATCCGCGACGGCATTCCGGTCGCGTAGTCCAGCGCGCCGGTTTCCCACGCGCCGTAGAACGACGAGTTTTCCGGGTCCACCACGCAGATCTTCGTGGTGTGCCGCTTGTACCGGACGTAGCGGCCGAACGTCGCGCTCGTCCCGCCGGTGCCCGCGCCGACGACGATCCACGACGGCACCGGATGGCGTTCGGCGCGCATCTGCGCGAACACCGATTCGGCGATGTTGTTGTTGCCGCGCCAGTCCGTCGCGCGCTCGGCGTAGGTGAACTGGTCGAGGTAATGCCCGTTGCACTCGGCGGCCAGCCGCTCGGCCTCCGGGTACATCGCCGGGGCCGCGTCGACGTAGTGGCATTCGCCGCCGTAGAACTCGATGAGCGCGATCTTTTCCTTGCTCGTCCGCCGCGGCACGACGGTCACGAACCGCAGGCCGAGCATCCGCGCGAAGTACGCCTCGGACACCGCCGTCGAGCCGCTGGACGCCTCGACCAGCACGGTGTCCGGGCCGATGTGGCCGTTGACCAGGCCGTACAGGATCAGCGAGCGGGCGAGCCGGTGCTTGAGCGAGCCGGTCGGATGCACCGACTCGTCCTTCAGGTAAAGGTCGATGCCCCATTCCGGCGGCAGCGGGAAGACGTGCAGGTGAGTGTCGGCGCTGCGGTTGGCGTCGGCCTCGATGATCCGGACTGCTTCGCGGACCCAGGCGCGGCTGTGCGGTTTGCTCATGCCGCGGAATCGTCGGCCGAGGTCTCGCCGCGCAGCTGCGACCGCAGCTGGGCACGAGCACGCGCGCGGGATTCGTTGCGCTTGGCCAGGCCGGCGGTCACGCGCTGGTTCAGGCCGCGCAGGAGCAGGAGGCCGAGCGGAAGGCCGACGACGAGCCCGATCAGCAAAGCGACCAGCAGCGGCACGCCGACCAGCGAAAGCACGACCGCGACCACCGCGACGAGCGCGAACCGCGCGATCAAGTACACCGTCAGGTCACGGGGAAGATTGTCCGGTGTCTCGCTCACACCGAAACAGGCTACGCCCCGCTCGCCGGGTCTTCGTCCAGGCCCGCGTTGTTGGGGCGGCCCTCGAAGCGGGTGGAGAGCACCACCGTCGTGTTGGTGCGGCCGACGCCCGGGATGCGGCGCAGCCTGCCGAGCGTGAGTTCCAGCTCGTCGACCGTCGAAACCCGCACCTTTACTACGAAGGCCTCGTCGCCCGCGACCGCGTAACAGCTCTCCACCTCGGGAAGCTCGCCGAGCGAAGCGGCGACGTCCTCGTCGGTGGCGGTGTCGGTGGGGTGGATGCCGACCAGCGCGGTGACGCCGAGCCCGACCGTGTTCGGGTCGACCATCGCGTGGTACCCGGTGATCACGCCCGCCGCCTCGAGCTTCCCGACGCGTTCGTGCACCGACGACGCGGAGAGCCCCACCGTCCGGCCGAGGTCGGCGTAGGTAGCCCGGCCGTTGGCCCGCAGCTCGGCGATGATCTTCCGGTCCAGCTGATCCACCGGCTCATTATGCGGCGCGTCCGCGCGACCGGCTCATCCCGGTAGGCCCCGGATTGTCTCCTGCGTCACAGCAACCTCGGCGCCGGACGCCGCCCAGACTCGGCCTTTGCTTGGTCTTTACCCGAATCTCGCTGCATCCGGTCGGAAAATGCCTGGTCAGCGGGGCGCGGACGGGCTCTGAGCGATCCTGAGAATCTGCTGAGTTATGTCCCTTTTGCACTTTAAGGGCTCTTTACCCAAGGACAACCGTTCGAGTACCCGACGGGTGAAGTGCCACGATTGCCGCGTTGGCCACCCGGGCGCGACGGGCGAAATCGCCCGATGCCCCCGGTATAGCAAGTTGGGCGTTAAGGAGGCGGAAAATGACCGCAACCATGGGCGGACGGTTGCTCACCCCGGGTGAGGTGGCCGCTCTGTTCCGGGTGGACCCGAAGACCGTGACCCGCTGGGCCACCGCGGGCCGGATCGGCTCGATCCGGACGCCGGGCGGACACCGCAGGTTCCGCGAGTCCGAGGTGAACGACCTTCTGGCCGAACTCACCACGGACGCGAGCGAACCGACCCGCAAGATCTGATCCGCGGGTCTCGAATACGCCGAAGGGTCGTGACTGGCAAGGGGTGCCTCCCGCATCGCTTGCCGGTCACGACCCTTCGCCGCGTCCGGGCCAAATCCCGTAAAGTGCTCCGTGAGGACGCCGCACGACCACGCTGCGAGATCGCGCTCCGCGACCACGCCGCGAGATCGCGCCGGTTTCTGGACTGAGCGATTCTACCGGCCCCAGGGCGGGCGAATCGGGAGGGAAGAAACCGGCTCCCCGGCGATCTCGCCGCGACGACGGAGTCGGCGCCATCAACACGGAAGGACCCCGGGCATGATTCCTTTGCTCGCAGCGGTGGGCGCGATCACCATCGCCGTTCTGTTGTGGCGGGCGCTGGGGGCACAGCGGATCAGCGTCCCGCAGCGTCGCCCGGCCGTCGCTCCTGACGACGATCCCGAATTCCTGCGCAAGCTCGCCGAACAGCAGCGCAATCGCCGCCCGGACGACACCGAGTCCTGAGACCCGAGGCTCGCCACCGGCGCCGCAACCACCACCCGAGATCGCGCCGGTTTCTGGACTGAGCGATTCGACCGGCCCCCAGGCCGGGCGAATCGGGAGGGAAGAAACCGGCTTCTCGGCGCCGCGGCGGAGCCGGGGCAATCAAGCCCTGCCGTTGAACCCGTCCGCCACGGTCGCGGCCAGTTCCAGCAGCGCTAGCCGAGTGTCCCCGCCAAGGCGCTCCAGCTCGATCTCCGCGCCCTCTTCCAGGTGCGCGTCGAACGGGATCCGGCACACCGAACGCACCTTCGCGCCGAAGTGCGCGGCCAGCTTGTCCAGGTCGACCGAGCTGCCCTTCGGGCGCACCGAGTTGATCACCACGACCGAGCGTTTCACCAGGTCGCCGTAGCCGTGTGCCTCGAGCCAGTCCAGCGTCGCCGAGGCGCTGCGGGCTCCGTCGACCGAACCGGAGGACACGACCACCAGCGAGTCGGCGACGTCGAGGACGCCCTTCATCGCCGAGTGCATCAAACCGGTGCCGCAGTCGGTGAGCACGATGTTGTAGAAGTGCTCCAGCAGGTTCACCGTGCGCCGGTAGTCGTTCTCGGAGAACGCCTCCGACACCGCCGGATCCTGTTCGCTGGCCAGGATTTCCAAGCGGCTCGACCCCTGCGACGTGTACGACCGGACGTCGCTGTAGCGCGTGATCTTGTCCGCGTCCCGCAGCAGGTGCCGCACGGTCGCGGTGGTCTCGATGGCGATCTTCTGCGACAGCGTCCCGCGGTCCGGGTTCGCGTCCACCGCCACCACGCGGTCGCCGCGCAGGGACGCGAAGGTCGCGCCGAGCGTGGTCGTGGTCGTGGTCTTGCCGACGCCGCCCTTGAGGCTCAGCATCGCGATCTTGTAGCACCCGCGCAGCGGCTGGTTGACCCGCGCGATCAGCTCGCGCCGACGCGTGTCCGCGGGGCTCTCCCCCGGGTTGATCAGCTTGCCGCTGCCCAGGTACACCGCCTTGCGCCAGCCGGACTGCGGCGTGCGCTTCTGCTGCTTCACCAGGTGCGCGGTGGCCAGCTCGTCCGCGCTGGACGCGGGCTGCGGCAGCCCCTGGGCCGCGGCCGGAGCGCCCGGCACGCCCGGCGGAGGCACGGGCTGCTGGTACCCGGGCGGCGCGGCGTGCTGCGGCTGGTGCGGCTGCGCGGGCGGCTGCAACGGCGGCAGGTTCTGGTCGTAGTGCGGCTGGTAGCCGCCTGGCTGCGGCAGCGGCTGGTACGCCCCCGGCGGCGGCGGGTCGACGACCTGCGTCGGCTGCGCGTCGTACGGCCCGGTGCCGGGGTGCGGCGTCGAGTCGGTGCGTTCCTCGGAGAACATGGCAGCCGGTTCCTGGGCCTGCTCGGACTGCTGTTCGCCGGCAGTCTCTTCACTGGGTCCGGTCACCGTTGCCAACCTCCCGGGTACGTCGAAGGGCCCCTGCCGACGACGGTAGTCGCCCGAGGCCCAGTCCGGGCGGTGGACCCCCGGCTCAGCCCACTCCGGCGTAGGAATGCAGTCCGGCGGTCACCAGGTTGACGAAGAACAGGTTGAAGATCGTCACCGAGAACCCGACGATGTTGATCACCGCGGCCCGCGTCCCGCGCCAGCCCGCGGTGGCCCGCGAGTGCAGGTACGCCGCGTAAACGACCCACGCGATGAACGCGACGGTCTCCTTCGGGTCCCAGCCCCAGAACCGGCCCCACGCCGCCTCGGCCCACACCGCGCCGCACAGCACGCCGAAGGTGAAGATCGGGAACGCCACGATCGTGGCCCGGTAGGCGATGCGGTCGAGCACGTCGGCGGCGGGCAGCTTCGGGCCGAAGCCGGCGAACTTGGCCGGGTTGCGGTCGTGCGCGGTGCGGAAGAGGTACAGCACGCTCGCCACGCCCGGCACCAGGAACACGCCGGAACCGATGATCGCGGCGGACACGTGGATCACGAGCCAGTACGACTGCAGCGCGGGCACGACCGGCGCGGCCACCGTGTACAGCATCGTGCCGTTGATGAACATGAGGATCACGACGGGCAGCAGCAGGAAGCCGGTGAGGTGGCGGACCGGGAACTTCTTGATCACCACGAGCCACGCGACGACGGTGATGAAGGTGACCGCCATGCCGTACTCGTACATGTTGCCCCACGGCGCGCGGTGCACCGCGAGTCCGCGCAGCACGATCGCCGACAGCTGCAGCAGGGCTCCCAGCACGAGCAGCGCCGCGCCCATCCGGCCGATCCGCTCCGCGCGGCCGACCGCACGCGGTGCTTCGGGCTCGACCGGAGCGTCGCCATCTTCGATGCTGGCGTCGTTGGCGTCGGGTCCGCCCGCGCCGACCAGCACGCGCTGGCGGCTGCGCTCGGCGGCGAGCCGGCCCTTGGCCCCGAACGCCTGCTCGAAGAGCGTGAACAGCAGCGCCAGCACGTAAATCGCCACTGTCGTCGTGTACAGCAGGTCGCTGTACTGCGAGAGACTCTCGTTGATTTCCATGCCTCAGCTGCCCTTCCGGCCCGTGACCAGCCGTTCGCTGATCCGCTGGAATTCCTCGCCGTATCCGGCTTGATCCGTGCGCGCGAGCCCCGCCACCTCGATCACGGTACTCGCGCCCCCGTCCTTGCCCGGCCGCACCCGCACCCAGACGCGACGCCGCTTGACCAGCAACGACGCCCCGAGTCCGGCGAACATCACGATCGCGAAGCCGAGCACGTAACCCTGCGTCGGATCGTGCGAGATCTGCAGGTTGACCCATTTGTTGACGCCGTCGAACCGCACCTTCGTGCCGTCGTCGAGCGTCAGTTCCTGGCCGACCGCGAGGTTCTTGCGGGCGACCCGCTTGAGCCTGCCGTCCTGGACGCGGGACTGGTCGACCGAGAACACCGACTGGCCGCGGCCCGCGTCGAGACCGAGGTCGCCGCGCAGCACGTCGACCGCGACCATCGGGTTGTTCAGCTGCGGCGCGGTCGAGGTGAGCACGCCGCCGTGGATGAACGACGACGGCGCGAAGAGGCCGGTGATCGCGAGCTGCTTCGTGCGCCGCTGGATCTCGTCGGTGACGCCGGGCTGGTCGAACTTCGTCGCGCCCTCGGACAGCATCGTCGCCGGGTTGCTGAACATCCACTGGGTGTTCTGGGTGCGCTTCTCGCCGTTCGGGAAGGTCACCGTGAACTGCGGCGAATAACCGTTGCCCAGCAGGTAAACCCGGTCGCCGACGGTGCGCAGCGGCTCGTTGACCTCGAGGTCGTACGGCTTCCACGTGCCGGTCTGCAGGTCCGCGCCGGACTGGTACTCGATGTGCGAGTGGTAGTAGTCGGCCTGGTTCGTGGCGGTGTAGCGGGCGGTGAAGTCGTTGACCTTCACGCAGAACGGGTCGAGGTCGGTGCCGTCGACCCGCAGGCCCGCCTCGAACGAGTCGTAGTTGTAGATGCCCGAATTGCAGAACTGGCCGCCGTTGGCCTGCACGATGACCTGGCCCTCGTAGCTGTAGAGCTTGCCGAGGGCGAAGAAGACGATCAGACCGAGCATGCCGAAGTGGAAGAGCAGGTTGCCGGTCTCGCGCAGGTAGCCGCGTTCGGCCGAGACGCTGAATCCGCCGCCTTCTTCCTCGCGCTCGATGCGCCGCCAGCCGGACAGCTGCTTGCGCACGTCCTCGCGGATCGTCTCCGGCGTACGCGCGGTGCGGGCGATCCGGTGGTGCGGCATGCGCGCGAGGTTGCGCGGCGTCAGCACCGGCTTCGCCCGCATCTGCTTGAGGTACTCGAAGCTGCGCGGCGTGAGACAGCCGATCAGCGAGATCATCAGCAGGATGTAGATCGCGGAGAACCAGACGCTGGAGTAGACGTCGTAGAACTCCAGCTTGTCGAGCAGCGAACCCCACCAGCCGTGCGCGCTGATGTACTCGTCGACCTTCGGCGCGTTCAGCCGCCGCTGCGGCAGCAGCGCGCCGGGCAGCGCGGCGAGCGCCAGCAGGAACAGCAGCACCAGCGCGGTGCGCATGGACGTCAGGCCGCGCCAGGTGTTGCGCAGGAAAGCCAGGAACTGCTTGGCCGCGGACGGCCGGTACGGCTGAGGGTTCTTCGGGGGCGCTTCGGTAGTGGTCACAACGGCAGCTCGAGATCGGAGGCGACGGAGTTGCGGAGCCAGCCCATGACGTCTCCCCAGAGCCCGGTGACCAGCAGGAGGCCGACCACCATCAGCAGCGCCCCGCCGAAAATCTGCACGCGGCGGCCGTTGCGGCGGAGCCAGTCGGTGGCGCGCACGGCCCAGCGGGTGCCGAGCGCGATCAGCAGGAACGGGACGCCGAGACCGAGGCAGTAGACGAGCACCAGCACGTACCCGCGGACCGCGGCCCCGCCGGTGGCGCTGGCGAGGCTGGTGACGGCCGAGAGCGTCGGCCCGATGCACGGTGTCCAGCCGAGTCCGAAGACCGCGCCGAGCACCGGAGCGCCCCACAGCCCGCCGCCGGGCACGTGGTGCGAGCGGACCTCGCGCTGCAGCCCGGGAATCCAGCCGAGGAAGACCAGGCTCATGAGGATGGTGAGGATGCCGCCGACGCGCTGCAGCAGATCCTGGTTGACCAGCAAGGTGTTCGCGAGCCAGACCAGCGTGCCCATGGTCGCGACGAACACCACGGTGAACCCGAGCACGAACAGCCCCGCCGCGCCGAGCACGGCGTAGCGGCCCTTCTTGCGTTCCTCGCCGTCGCGCACCGCCGGGGCGTCTGCGCCGACGAGAGCCGCGAGGTAGGCGAGGTACCCGGGCACGAGCGGCACGACGCACGGCGACGCGAACGAGATGGCCCCGGCCACCAGCGCGACACCCGCGGCGAGCAGCAGCGGCCCGGAGAGCGCCAGCTCGGACACGGAGTTCACGCACTTGAGAGTAGGCAGTGAGCTGGACGTGAGGCGGGCGGGTCCCGCTCACAGGACCTACGCCACAGCGGGGCCGGGACCTAGGTCCCGCCGCTGTGGACGCGCGGGGCAGCTGGGCGGTCCGTGAGGGGAACCCTGAGGGACTCAGAGTCCGTGAAGGTGGCCCTCACGGACTCGGCAGCGGGGCGAAGCGCGGCCAGGCTACTTCTCCGCGCTGAGCCGCTGCACCACCGGAACCAGGTCGGAAGCCAGCACCTGCCGCAGGAACACCGCCGCCACGCGATGCTGCTTGTCCAGCACCAGCGTCGACGGGATGATGTTGCGCGGGTATCCGGCCAGCTGCAGCAGCACGCGTCCGGACGGGTCCCAGATCGACGGGTAGGTCAGGCCGCGGTCGCGCACGAAGTCCTGGGCCACCTGGCGGGCCGGGTCGCGGACGTCGAGCCCGATCACCTGGGCGCCGAGCGGGGCGATCTGCTTGCTCGCCGTCTCCAGCTCGGGAGCTTCGGCGCGGCACGGGCCGCACCACTGGCCCCACAGGTTGATCACCAGCGCCTTGCCCGGGAAGTCCTCGATCGAGAGCTGTTTGCCCTCGTGCATCAGGTCGTCGCCGGCCAGCGTCGGAGCCTTCTGGCGCTCGTTCACCGGATACGTGATGTCGACCTTGCCGCCGGGCGAGACGAAGGTGAAGGTGCCGCCCGAGACGACCGCGTCCTTGCCGGTCGAGCAGCCCGTCACGACCAGCGCGGCGGCCGTCAGCACCCCGAGCAGCCGCCGTTTCATGCGCCGGTCACCTTGGGGTCGGTGGTGCCCGCGGGTTCGCTGTAGACGATCTCCAGCAGCTCTTCGCCGTCGAACACGAGACTGGTGAGCGACGCCAGCGAGCACTGTCGCTGCCGCGGGTCGTGCCACAGCCGCTTCGCTTCGAGGAACCGGCGAAGCGTCCAGATCGGCAGCTGGTGCGAGACGCACAGCGCTTCGCGTCCTTCGGCCTTTACGCGCGCACGGTGGACCGCGCCGAGCATGCGGTGCGCGATCTCGACGTACGGCTCGCCCCACGACGGCTTGAACGGGTTCACCAGGTGCGGCCACGCTTTCGGCTGCCGCAGCGCACCGTCGCCCACGGCCACGCGCTGGCCCTCGAAGACGTTCGCCGCTTCGATGAGACCTTCGTCCGTAGCGATGTCGAGACGGTGCGCGCCCGCGATAGGCGCCGCGGTCTCTTGCGCGCGCTGAAGCGGCGAAGCGACGACGTACGCGAGGTCGTGCCCAGCCACCGCTTCGGCGACGGTGAGCGCCTGACGCTGCCCGCGCTCCGACAGCCGGAAGTTCGGCAGCCGCCCGTAGAGGATCTTCTCCGGGTTGTGGACTTCACCGTGCCGCAGCATGTGCACAACGGTGGTCATGGGCGAACCGCCTCAGCCGCCGCGCGCGCTGCTGCGGGCAACGCGGCTTCGATGACGGCGAACGCTTCGTCGTCCATCGCCGCGTTCACGAACCACGCTTCGTACGCGCTCGGCGGCGGGTAGACGCCCGCTTCGAGCAGCGCGTGGAAGAACGCCGGGAAGCGCCACGTCTCGGTGGCCTGCGCGTCCGCGTAGTTGCGTACGGGCTTGTCGGTGAAGAAAACGCTCACCAGGTTGCCCGCGAACTGCACAGTGTGCGTGACACCTGCTTCGCTGAGCGCCTTGTCGAAAAGCCCGCCGAGACGCTTCGCGTTGGCGTCGAGCTTCGCGTACACAGCGTCGTCGGCTTCGCGCAGCGCGGTAAGCCCCGCGGCGACCGCCACCGGGTTACCGGACAGCGTGCCCGCCTGGTAGACGGGACCGCCGGGCGCGAGCTTCGCCATGATGTCCGCGCGCCCGCCGAACGCCGCGGCGGGCAGCCCGCCGGACATCACCTTGCCGAACGTGTACAGGTCTCCAGCCACGCCTTCGAGGCCGAACCAGCCGGATCGCGAAACGCGGAAGCCGGTCATCACCTCGTCCATGATCAGCAGCGCGCCGTTTTCGTGCGCGAGGTCCCGCAGCGCGGCGTTGAAGCCGGGATCCGGCGGCACCGCACCCATGTTGCCCGCAGCCGCTTCGGTGATCACCGCGGCGATCTGGCCCTCGTTCTCCGCGAAAGACTTCCGGAGCGCGTCAAGATCGTTGTACGGCAAGACAATCGTGTCCGCGGCCTGCGCGCCGGTGACGCCCGGCGAAGTCGGCAGGCCGAGCGTCGCGACCCCGGAACCGGCTTCGGCGAGCAGCGCGTCGACGTGGCCGTGGTAGCAGCCGGCGAACTTGACGATTTTGGCGCGACCGGTGAATCCGCGAGCCAGCCGGATGGCGCTCATCGTCGCTTCGGTGCCGGAGTTGACCAGCCGGACCTGCTCGACCGGACCGACCCGGCCGATGATCTCCTCGGCCAGTTCGACCTCGCCGATCGTCGGCGTGCCGAAGGAAAGCCCGTGCTCGGCGGCCGCGCGGGCGGCGGCCACGACCTTGGGATGCGCGTGCCCGAGGATCATCGGGCCCCACGAGGAGACCAGGTCGACGTAGCGGTTGCCGTCGGCGTCCCACAGATACGGGCCCTCGCCGCGGACCATGAACCGCGGCGTGCCGCCGACCGAGTTGAAGGCGCGCACCGGCGAGTTCACCCCGCCCGGAACGGCTGCCTTGGCGCGTGCGAACCATGCTTTGGACTGCTCGGTGCCAGTGCTCACCGTCCCAGTCTTGCAAATCCTCCGTTCGGGTGTCGGCGGCGCCCAAGCTGCCACCCGTTTGCCACCCGGCACATCGGCCGCGCCGCTCCTAAGATGGGCGCGCATGGACGGGGCGAGCCATGGAGGAAACGTGACGGCGCCCACACATCGGCGGAATCCGTGGCTGATGCTCGCGGTGTTCGTCGGGCTGGTCGGCGTCATCGCGCTGGTCGGAGCGCTGGCCGCGACGACCGCGCCGGATGCCTACAGCCGGTACGTGCTGCCCGAGTGGGCCCCGCCCTCGTCCCTGTTCAGTCCGGTGTGGACGGTCCTGTACCTCGTGCTCGCCGTCGCCGGCTGGACTTATTGGCGCACCGACGGCGAGAACCAGGGCTTCGCCGCGTACGGCATCGGCCTGCTGTTCAACCTGATGTGGATCTCGCTGTTCTTCGCGGGCGGCTCCACGCAGGTCGCGTGCGTGGACATCGTGCTGCTCGATTTCACCGTCATCGTCACGATCGCGCTCTTCTACCGCCGGTCCCGCGTCGCCGCGCTGCTGCTCGTGCCGTATCTGGCGTGGCTGCTCTACACGACCGCGCTGAACGTCGCGATCATCGCGCTCAACGACGTGCCCTAACGGCCCGGCTGCGCCACGATCGCCTGCGCGGCCACCGAACCGTCCGATCCGGTGCGGCCCTGGACGGTCACCGTCTGTCCCGGTTTGAGGTCGCTGAGCTTGCCCGGCTGGGTCACGCCGACCGTCGTACTGTCCGAAGTGGACACGGTGACTTCGCTGCCCTGCACGGTCTTCAGCGTGACCGTGCTGCCGTCCACCTTCTCCACGGTCCCGACCGTCCCGCGGCCGCCCGCCGTTCGGCCGCCGAATCCCGGTTGTCCGTCCGGGGAAGCAGAACGGGCGTTGGAAGTACTGCTCGACGGGCCGAACGCCGCGTGCGTCCACGCGCCGCCGGCGAACGCGAGCGCCAGCACGAGCAGCCCGGCGAGCACGAGCGTCGGCTTGCCGAACGGCCGCGCGACCTGCTTCAGCTCGGCGGTGAGATCGCCCTGGACGGCGGGTTCGGCGATGAGCTCTTCCGGACGGGCGGGCTCCTCCGGCGGGGTCGGAATGGGCTGGGTGGTCGACGCGGACATGACGCTCCTACTCGTGCCGGAGGGCGTCGATCGGCCGCAGCCGCGAAGCCCGGTTCGCCGGGAAACTGCCGAAGAAAAGCCCGATCAGCGCGGACACCGCGAACGCGAGCGCGATCGACGACGGCACCACGACCGGCTGGATGCCCGCGACGGCGAACCGGCTGCCGACCACGCCGATCAGCACGCCGAGCAGTCCGCCGAACAGGCTCAGCATGGTCGCCTCGGCGAGGAACTGGCCGAGGATCGCCGAGCGCGGCGCGCCGATCGCCTTGCGGATGCCGATTTCGCGGATCCGCTCGGTGACCGTGACGAGCATGATGTTCGTGACGCCGATCCCGCCGACCAGCAGCGAGATCGCCGCGACCGCGCCGAGCAGCACGGTGAACGTCTGGATCGCCGACGTGCGGGTCTGCAGCAGCTGCGCGGAGTTCTGGATCTGGAAGTCCGGATTGGCCGAGGCCGGAATGCCGTGCCGGGCGTCGAGGATCGCGGTGACCTCGGCTTGGGCGAGCCCGATCGAATCGGCGTTGGCCGCCTGCACGGCGATCTGGTTCAGCCCGCCGTAGCCGGCGAGCGAGTTCTGCACCGCGCTGATCGGGGCGATCGCGACGTCGTCGGCGTTCTGCAGCCCGGTGCTGCCCTTCGTCTGCAGCACGCCGATCACGGTGAACTGGATGCTGTTGATCAGCACGTTCTTGCCGACCGGTTCGCTCGCGCCGAAGATCGACTGGGCGGTCGTCGGCCCGAGCACCACGACCTTGCGCGCCTGCGTCACGTCCTCGGCGCTGAACAGCTGACCGTCGGCGATCTGGCGGTTCGTGGTGGTGAAGTAGCTGGGTTCGGTGCCCACGACGCTCGACACGTCGTAGGAGGTCTGCCCGTACGTCGCGGTCCCGCTGGTGTTCACCACCGGAGCCGCCGCCTTGACGTCCGGCGCGCCCACCGGGTCGACCAGCGCGTGCGCGTCCTGCACGGTGAGCGGCCGGACCTGGCTGGTCTGCCCGCCACCGCGGAGCGGCGTCACGTTGACCACGTCGGTGCCGAGCCCCTGGATGCTCGCGGTGATCGCCGCCGAAGCCCCGTTTCCCACTGCCACCAACAAGATCACCGATGCGACGCCGATGGTGATGCCGAGCGTGGTGAGCACCGAACGCAGTTTGTTCGAGGCGAGTCCGCGCACCGCGAACCGCATGATCTCGACGAAGTTCACGCGACCACCCCGGTGCGCGCCTCGTCGGACACGATCCGCCCGTCGCTGACCCGCACGACACGGTGCGCGTGCTGTGCGACCTCGTCCTCGTGCGTGATCACCACGACCGTGCGGCCGAGTGCGTTGAGCCGGTCGAAGACGCCGAGGACGTCGACAGTGCTTGCGTGGTCGAGGTTTCCGGTCGGTTCGTCGGCGAGCAGCAACGCCGGTCCGCCCACGAGTGCCCGCGCTACCGCGACGCGCTGCTGCTGTCCGCCGGACAGTTCGTTCGGCAGGTGCTTGGCCCGATCGGTCAGCCCGACCATCTCCAGCGCGGCCAGCGCGCGCCGGCGGCGCTCCCCGCGCTTGAGTCCGCTGTAGACCAGCGGCAATTCCACATTGGACAACGCGCTGGTGCGGGGCACGAGGTTGAACGACTGGAAAATGAAGCCGATCTTTCGGTTGCGCAGCAAGGCAAGCTGACGTTCATTGAGATCGGCGACCGAGAATCCGTCCAGCAGGTACCGGCCGGAGGTCGGCGTGTCGAGGCAGCCGAGCATGTTCAGCAGGGTCGATTTCCCGGAGCCGGACGCGCCCATGATCGCCACGTACTCGCCCGGCCACACCTGCAGGTCGACCCCGCGCAGCGCGTGCACCGCCGTTTCCCCGCTGCCGTAGGTCTTGCGCAGTCCGGAGACCGCGATCACCGGCTTCATCCCCGGCCCCCGCCGCCGATGCCGCCCTGGCGTCCGCCGCCGAATCCGCCTTGCTGGCCGCCGAACCCGCCCAGACCGCCGGTGCCGCCGGACCGCTGCTGCCCGTTGGATCCGCTCGACGTCGTCGGCGACGCGGCGGTGAGCACCACGCTGTCGCCTTCGTTGAGCCCGGACTTGATCTCCACAGTGGACTCTCCGCGCACGCCGACCTCGACCTGCCGCGAAACCTGCTGTCCGTTCTGCTCCACGGTGACCACGTTCGTCGTTCCGCTGGTTCGGACGGCCGCGGCCGGAACGCTCAGCACGCCATCGGCTTCCGCGACCGTGATGACGACGCTCGCCGACTGTCCGGGACGCAGTCCCGTCGGCGGATTCGTCAACGCCAGCTTCGCGCCGTAACTGACGACATTGCTGCTCGTGGTCGGCGTGAGGTCAATGCTGGAAACGGTCGCCTGCAACGGTTGATCCGGCGTCGCGTTCAGCGTGACCGTGGCTTTCTGACCGGTTTTGACCTTGCTCACGTCAATTTCCGCCACCGAGGTATTGACGACGAGACTGCCCATGTCGGTGATGTCGATAAAGCCCGTGCTGCTACTGCTGCTGGACGACGACTGCTGTCCGGACTGACCGCCGGAACCGGATCCGGAATTGGCCGAGGACGCGCCCGCCGAACTGTTGCTGGAACCGCTGCCCGTTTGCTGCCCGACTGTCCCGTTAATCGCGGTAACCGTGCCTGCGCCCGGCGCGGTCAACGTGGTCGCGGCGAGCGCCGTTTCCGCGTTGTCGACGTCCAGCTGCGCTTGATCCACTTTGGCCTGGAGCGACGCGGTGCTGCTCTGCGCCTGGGCCGCGGTCTGGTTCGCGGGCGGGTTGTCCTCCGCCGTCGTCAGGTTGTCCTCGGCGACCGCGAGGTTGGCCTTCGCGACCTGAAGTTGTTTGCTGGCCTGGGAAGAGTCGATCGTGGCGAGCTTCTGCCCGGCGCTCACGACGTCGCCGACCTTCACGTCGATGCTCGTAACCTTGCCGGACGTCGTGAAGTTCGCGACGCCGGTGTACGTGCTCGCGATCGTGCCCGCCGCCGAAACGGTCTGGGAAACGTTCGCGCGCCGGACCGGCGTCGTGCGGGTTTGCGCCTGCGCGGTGGAACTGCTCGGGGAAAAGGCCTGATAAATCCCGAAAGCCGCGCCGCCGAGCAGCACGACAAGGACTCCGTTGATCACCCAGGTTCGTGTGCGCAGCCGCGTCATGGGCGCAAGACTGCGGGGCCTGGTTAGCAGTCAGCTGTTGGTTCCCTGTGGGCCAGCTGTGTAATCAGTCCTTCTTCTTTTTGTGCCGCGCCCGCACCGCGAGCAGCAATTGCCGGACCGCGTCCACGACCAATACCGCGGACAGCGTGCCGAGGCCGAGCGCCCCGGCGATGTGTCCGCCGAGGTACCGCTGCGACGGCAACGGGGTGCCGTCGCCCGCCGTGGTGACGACCGGGACGACCCCGGCGTGCCACAGCGCGAACGCGATCCAGAGCACCGCTGCGGCCGCCACGACCTCGCCGAGCGCGACGAACGCGCGCCACGGCTGGTTGAGCTTCGTCTGCGGCTGGATTTCCTCCGGCGGCCAAAGCCCGGCTCCGGTCGGCTGGGGTAGGTCGATCACGGGGTCCAGCCTTTCAGGTTCGCCGCCGTTCCGCGTCCCTCGTGGGGGTTCAGTTCCGGGAGTCATCGGCCTGTTCCTCGGGTCGGTTCTTCGCGGCCAGCTCCGCGAGCGCGGACTTCAGCGCCTCGACGTCGCGGGCCCAGGCGAGCACCACCGTGCCGTCCGTCAGCTCGACCGGCAGCTCGTCGTACTTCCGCGGCACCGACCAGCCGCCGCCGAGCACGCGCGTCCCGACCGGGGCGCCGACGTCGGTCACCGAGGCAATCCGCTCGGCGGCCAGCGTCTCCCGCCCTTGCCGCAGCCCCTCGGTGGTGACCTCGAGCGAAAGAAACCGCCGCCGCGCGTAAACCCAGGGCAGCGTCAGCCCGCACAACGCGGCCCCGATCAGCACCCAGCCGACGACGTGCGTCGGCCCGCCGGTGGCCAGTTCGGCGAGCGCGCCCAGCAGCGCGAACAGCGGGCCCCAGATCAGCGCCGACCAGCCGACACCGGCCTCGGAGTACAGCGTCCTCGCCGCCATTACAGGTTCTTGCCGACCTTCGGGAAATAGTCCGCGACCTTCGGCAGGTACAGCAGGATCAGCATGACGACCAGCGCCAGCGAAGCGGCGAGCGCGAAAATGCTGCGGACTACGCCGAGTTCGAACACGACGCCGAGCACCGCCAGCAGCGTCGCGATGCTGCGCGCCGACCGCGTGCCCTCGCGGGCTTTCCAGGCGAACAGCACGAGCAGCGCGCCGAAGCACAGCGCGCCGATCAGCATGGCCCAGACGAGGACGTTGGCGTTGGCCTGCACCTGTGCCGGGTCGACCTTCTGGCCGCTTTGGCGCACCTGCTCGATCGCGTGGTCGACCAGCTGCTGCTTGAGCAAGACGGTGACGACCTGCCCGATCACCACGAGCACCACGGCCACGATCGCGAGCACGAACGCGACGTGCACCGGCGTCGGCGGCTTGGCCTTCGGCGCGATCTGCCCCGGCAGCACCGGATCCGGCGCGCGCCCGCGCTTGCGGCGCTCGTCGTCGGTGAGCCCGGAAAGATCGTCCGGGGTCACCTCGGCTGGCTTCGGGGTGTTCTTGTCCTTCTCGGCCACCCGAAAGACCCTACCCGGGCTCAGTCCAGCCAGGTCGCGGCCTCGGCCGCCCAGTAGGTCAAGATCAGGTCCGCCCCCGCGCGACGGATGGACGTCAGCACCTCGAGGACCGTGCGCTCACGCTCGAGCCAGCCGTTCGCCGCGGCCGCCTCGACCATCGCGTACTCGCCGGAGATGTTGTACGCCGCGACGGGAACCGGCGAGATGTCCGCGGCCGCCTTGATGATGTCCAAATAGGACAGAGCAGGCTTGACCATGACCATGTCCGCGCCCTCGGCGAGGTCGAGTTCGAGCTCGCGCATCGCCTCGCGCGCGTTGCCGAGGTCCTGCTGGTAAGTCTTGCGGTCGCCCTTGAGCTGGGAGTCGACGGCCTCGCGGAAAGGCCCGTAGAACGCGCTGGCGTACTTGACCGAGTAGGCCAGAATCGCGGTCTCGCTGTGCCCGACCTCGTCGAGGGCCCGGCGAATCACGCCGACCTGCCCGTCCATCATCCCGCTCGGCCCGAGCACGTGCGCCCCGGCTTCCGCCTGCGCGACCCCCATCTCGGCGTACAGCCGGAGCGTGGCGTCGTTGTCGACCACACCGTCCGCGTCGAGCACGCCACAGTGCCCGTGGTCGGTAAACTCGTCCAAGCAGGTGTCCGCCATCAACACGGTGGAATCGCCGAGTTCGCTGCGCAGATCCCGCAACGCGACGTTGAGAATGCCCTTCTCGTCCACCGCGCCAGAGCCCTGCGCATCCCGCTTCTCCGGAATACCGAAGAGCATCAGCCCGCCGACCCCAGCGTTAACCGCGTCGACAGCGGCCTTGCGCAAGGTGTCGCGAGTGTGCTGCACAACCCCAGGCATGCTGGCAATCGGCCGCGGCGCATCAAGACCCTCCGCCACGAACATCGGCAGAATCAGTTGCCGTGGCCGCAACGTGGTCTCGCTGACCAACCTGCGCATTGCCGGAGTAGTACGAAGCCTGCGGGGTCGCTGCTCAGGGAACACCCCTCCAAGGTACTCCCGCGCCTCCCCGGAAAGCCGTGAAGGGCTCCTTGAGGGAATCTGATTCCCTCAAGGAGCCCTTCACGGACAACAACCTCAGCTGCGCCGGGTGCGCTTGGCCTTGCGCGGCGGCGGCAACGCGCCCTCCGCACGAAGCCGGGCGGCGTGCTCGGCGAGCGCGTCCACCAGGTGCGGCACGTCGGCCTTCTCCGGCTGGACGTCCACTCGCAGACCGAATTCCACCGCGGTCTCGGCGGTCTTCGGCCCAATGCACGCGACCAGCGTGCGCGTGTGCGGCTTCCCGGCGATCCCGACCAGGTTCCGCACGGTCGACGACGAGGTGAAACAGACCGCGTCAAACCCGCCGGTCTTGATCATCTCGCGAGTCTCCGCGGGCGGCGGCGCGGCCCGCACAGTCCGGTAAGCCGTGACGTCGTCGACTTCCCAACCACGCTCGACCAGACCAGCCGACAGAATCTCGGTCGCGATGTCCGCCCGCGGCAACAGCACCCGGTTCACCGGGTCCAAAACGTCGTCATACGGCGGGAACTCGGCCAGCAGCCCCTCGGACGACTGCTCGCCAGTCGGCACCAGCTCCGGGATGATCCCGAACGACCGCACCTTCGCCGCCGTCGATTCGCCGACGCAGGCGATCTTCACGCCGGAGAACGCGCGCGCGTCGAGACCGAACTCCTCGAACTTCTCCCACACCGCGCGCACCGCGTTGGTGGAGGTGAAGACGATCCACTGGTACCGGCCGTCGACCAGGCCCTTGACCGACCGCTCCATCTGCGCCGGGCTGCGGGGCGGCTCGACCGAAATGGTCGGCACCTCGTGCGAGGTCGCGCCGTGGCCGCGCAGCCGCTCGGCCATCTCGCCCGCCTGCTCCTTGGTGCGCGGCACCAGGACCTTCCAGCCGTACAGCGCCCGCGACTCCCACCAGGACAGCTTCGACCGCTGCCCGGCGGCCTGCCCGACCGTCACGACCAGGGGGCCGACCAGCTCGCCCGCGTCGTTCGCGACCGAGGCGAGGGTGGTGTCCAGCGTGCGCTGGGTGTTGATGGTGCCGTTCGCGGTGACCGCGACCGGGGTGGTCGGAGCCAGCCCCTTCTCGGTGAGCTGGCTCGCCGCCTCGGCCAGGTGCGCCGAGGTCGCGTGCAGCACGATCGGGCCGGGGACCGCGGCCAGCGCGCCCCAGTCGACCTCGCCGCGGACGTCCGCCTCGGTGTAGGTGCCGCCGAGCGCGACCCCCGCGTACGCCGGCACCGCGGTGCCCGGCGCGACGCCCGGGATGACGTCGAACACGGCCGAGGTGCGAGCGACGGCCTGGACCTCGGCCACGACGGCCGGGCTGGTCAGCGGGTCGCCGGAGACCAGCCGCAGCGCGAGCCGGCCTGCCTTGGCCTCGGCGGTCAGGTCCTTCGCGACGTCGGACGGTTCGCCGACGGCGGGACGGACCTCGGCGTCGGGGGAGGCGAAGGCGAGCA
The DNA here is from genome assembly GCF_002796545.1 of Amycolatopsis sp. AA4. Classification (GTDB taxonomy): domain Bacteria; phylum Actinomycetota; class Actinomycetes; order Mycobacteriales; family Pseudonocardiaceae; genus Amycolatopsis. The sequence continues at coordinate 234,433 of NZ_CP024894.1, read as the reverse complement.
CGCTGGCGGGCACGTCCGGGTCGGTCACCACGACCTCGGCCTTGGCCAGGAGTTCCTGGGCGCGGACGGTGAGCAGCCCGGCGTCCCCGGGGCCCGAGCCCACGAAGGCGACGCGCCCGGCGGTCTTGCGAGCAGGGGTCATCGTTGGTGTTCTTCTCCTCTTGGGCGGCCGGTGCTCCGGCCGCTGGTGTCGGGCAGGTCGTGCGGGTCGGTGACGGCTGGCGTCACAGCGCGGGGCCGAGCAGCGCCCCGGCACCCAGGTCAAGCAGTTCGGCGGCCAGCTCCCGGCCGAGCTTCTCCGCCTCGCCGATCCCGGCGATCGCGGAAGCCCGGACCATGTCGACGCCGCCGTTCTCGCCTTCGACGGCAGCGGTGCCGCGCAGCGAGATCCGTTCCACCACCGCGCCCTCGTCGTCGAGGTCCTCGACGATCTCGGCGAGCGCGCCCACCGGCGCGCTGCACCCGGCTTCGAGCGCGGCGAGCAGAGCCCGTTCGGCCGTCACCGCGACCCGCGTGGTCTCGTCGTCCACCGCGGACGCGAGCAGGTGCTCGATGTCCACGTCGGCGGCCCGGCATTCCAGCGCCAGCGCCCCCTGCGCGGGGGCGGGCAGCATCTGGATCGGGTCGAGGGTTTCGGTGATCTCGTCCACCCGGCCGACCCTGGCCAGTCCGGCACGCGCGAGGACCACGGCATCCAGCTCGCCGTCGGTCACCTTGCGCATGCGGGTATCGATATTGCCTCGGATCGGCACGATTTCCAAACCGAGACCCAGCGCGCGCAGCTGAGCCATCCGCCGCGCCGCGCCGGTGCCGACCTTCGCGCCCGGCGGAAGCTCGCCGAGGGTGAGGCCGTCGCGGGCGATCAGCGCGTCGCGCGGGTCCTCGCGCGGCGGCACCGCGGCCAGCACGAGGCCGGCCTCGGGTGCGGTGGGCAGGTCCTTGTACGAGTGCACGGCGACGTCGATCTCGTTGCGCAGCAACGCTTCCCGCAGCGCCGAGGTGAACACGCCGACCCCGATCTGCGAGATCGGCGCACTGGAGAGGTCGCCGGGGGTGGTGACCGTGACGATCTCCACCTCCGCCCCGGTGGCGCGGATGGTGTCGGCGACGATGCCGGTCTGCGCGAGGGCGAGCTTGCTGCCCCGCGTGCCGATGCGAATGACTCTGGTCACTTACCGCTTCTTCTCGGTGTCCGGCGCTGTCGGGCTCGCCACGGCCGCAGGAGCCTGCGGGTCGAGGCAGAACAGTTCCCGCAACGCGTTGGCGTAGTCGGTGTCGGCCGTCTCGGCGGCCAGCTGCTTGACCCGCACCGTCGGCGCGTGCAGCAGCTTGTCGACCACGCGGCGAACCGTGCGGCCGACCTCTTCGCGAACCTGGCTGTCGAGTTCCGGCAGCCGGTTGTCCAGGCGGAGCAGCTCCGCGTCCACCACCTCGGCCGCGCGCCTGCGCAGCGCGGTGACCGTGGGCGTGACCTCGGCGCTGCGCTGTCCGGCGAGGTACTCGCGCACCTCGTCGAGCACGATGCCGTTGGCTTTGGCGGTCTGCCGCTCGGTGGTCGGGGCTCCCGCGTCGCGCATGCGGCGCTGGATCGTCTCCAGGTCGACCACGGTGACGTCGGCGAGTTCGGCGACCGCGGCGTCGACGTCCTTGGGCATCCCGAGGTCGCAGACGACCAGCGGACGCCCGGCGCGCGCGGGCACGTGCCCGGCGAGGAAGACCGCGTCCTGCGCCCCGGTGCACGCCACGACGACGTCGGCCAGCTCGACCGCCTCGGCGAGGGCGGACAGCGGCACCGAACGGGCCGGGATCCCCTCCGCGACGACCTTCTCGGCCAGCCGGACGGCGTTGGCTTCGGTGCGGTTGGCCACGGTGATCTCGGCGATCCCGGCCTTGCGCAGCTGCGAGGCGGTGAGCGCGCCCATCGAACCGGCCCCGACGATCAGCGCGTGCTTGCCCGCGATGTCCCCCGCGGCGGCCAGCGCCTCGGACACGACGGACGCGCCGAGCTGGTCGAGCCCGGTTTCGGAGTGCACGCGCTTGCCGACGCGCAGCGTGGTCTGGATCAGCTCGTGCAGCGTGCGGCCGACCGTGCCGGCGTCGCGCGCGGTCGCGTACGCGGACCGGATCTGGCCGAGGATCTGCGTCTCGCCGACCACCATCGAGTCCAGGCCCGAGGTGACGGAGAACAGGTGCTCGACGGCCGCGCCCGCGTAGTGCACGTACAGGCTGTCGTACAGCTCGGCGGGCTCCATCCCGGCCTTGCGGGAGAGCACCTCCGAGACGTCGTTGACGCCGCCGTGGAACGTCTCGACCACGGCGTAGACCTCGATGCGGTTGCACGTCGAGACGAGCATGACCTCGCTGATGTGCTCGGCCTGCTGCAGGTCGTGCAGGACCTTGGTCAGCTCGTCCGCGGGGATCGCCGCACGCTCGAGCGTGCCGAGATCCGCACTGCGATGGGAGAGCCCGACCGCCAACACGCTCATTCAGCGCACCACCATTCCGAGACCGCCGTCCGTGCCGGCGCCGTTACGTCCGCCGTTGCCATTGTCGGCGGCCCCGCCGGTTCCGGGTAACCCGGGATTCCCCTGGTTTTCCCCAGCGGACCCCGTGCTCGCCGCGCTGTCGGCGCGCCGGGCCACGTGGAACGAGAGGATCTGCAGTTCGACAGCCAGGTCGACCTTGCGGACCTCGACGTGTGCCGGCACCTGGAGCACTACCGGCGCGAAGTTGAGGATGCACTGGACGCCGCCTGCCACCAGCCTGTCGCACACCGACTGCGCGGCGGTAGGAGGTGTGGCGATGATCCCCACGGAAATCTCCCGTTCGGAGCAAACGCGAGGAATGTCGTCCATGTGCGAGACCGGGAGACCCCCCACGGGGACGCCGATCAGGTCGGGGTCGAGGTCGAAGAGCGCCTCGACCGGGAAGCCGCGGCCGGGGAAGCCGCCGTAGTTCGCGAGGGCGTGGCCGAGGTTGCCGATCCCGACCACGGCGACGCGGTGCTGCCGGGTGAGGCCGAGGATCCGCTCGATCTGGCTGACGAGCACCTGCACCTCGTAGCCGACGCCGCGGGTGCCGTAGGAGCCCAGGTAGGAGAGGTCTTTGCGGAGCTTGGCGGAGTTCACGCCCGCCGCGGCGGAGAGTTCCTCGCTGGAGACGGTGGTCGCGCCCTGCTCGGCCAAACCGGAGAGGATCCGCAGGTAGACGGCCAGCCGCGCGACGGCGGCCTCCGGGATCTGCTTCGCGCGGACCGCGGTGTCCTCCGCGTCGGAGACGGCGGGCATCTCGGCGGTCGGGGCGTTGTCGGCGTCGGGCGCGGGACGGGGAGTCCGGGCGGCGCGGCGGGTGCGGGGTTTGGCTTCGCTGTCCGCGGGGGTTTCAGCCTGGGCTTCGGCGGCGGCTCGGGCGGCTGCCCGGCTGGCGCGGCCGTTGCCGTTGACTCGCCCATTGCCCGCAGCGTGCTCTCCACCGCCCGCGACCTGGTCGTGCCCATTCTCCGGGTCCGCGGCGGAGTTTCCGTTGCGCGCCAAGCCGTTCTCGCTCACCGTGGCTCGACGGCGACTGCCCGCGGCGTGCCGTCCACCGGACCGGCGAGCGGCCGGCGGCGCGGATTCGGCACCCCCGGATTCGTCGCGGGGAGGCGTGGCCGGCGGTTCGGCACCGCCGCGCCCGCCCCGCTGTGTCACCACGCTGACTTCTCCTCAATCCGGCTTCGTGCCCGCGCTGTCCCCCACCTGCCTCGACCGGCAGTGGAAAACCAACCCTTGACCCCGCAGCTTCCGTCCGGTTCGATGCCGGTCCTCGCGGGGACGGGTTCCTACGGTAGTCCACTTGTGAACGCATGCACAAAGTCACTGGTCATCCGCATGACCAGAAGCACAACCCCGCTCGCGGCCGCGTAGAAGACGAGCAGGTTCAGGCGGCGGTGAACGGCACCGTGTGCCACCCGGTCGCGCCGTCCGGAACCGGGTCCGCCGGGTGGTCCGTCTGCGTGTACCCGGACTGGTCCGTCGCCCGCACCGTCACCGTGTGGCTGCCCGGCGGGACCGGCACCTCGGCCCACCACATCCGCCAGGTGTCCTTGTTGACCTCGGCCGAAAGCGTCGCCGGGAGCCACGCGCCCTGGTCCACCCGCACCTCGACCTTCGCGATCCCGACGTGCTGCGCCCACGCCGTCCCCGCGACCCGGACCTTGCCCGCGCGCACCGACGTCCCGCTGGCCGGCGCGTCGATCCGCGATTCGGTCTTGATCGGGGCCTGTTCCGCCCAGCCGCGCTGCAGCCAGTACGCCTGGCGCGCGTCCCAGGTGGTGAACTCCAGGTCGGTGACCCATTTGGTCGCCGAGACGTAGCCGTACAACCCCGGGATCACGATCCGCGCCGGGAAGCCGTGCTCGACCGGCAGCGGCTCGCCGTTCATGCCGATCGCCAGCATCGCGCCGCGGGCCGGATCGAGCGCGACGTTGGCCGGGGTGCCGCAGGTGAACCCGTCGACGCTCGTCGCGTACATCTGCTGCGCGCCCGCGTGCACGCCCGCCGCGTCGAGCAGGTCGACCAGGTCCACGCCGATGAAGTTCGCGGTGGAGATCAGGTCGCCGCCGACGTCGTTGGAGACGCAGGTGAGCGTCACGGTCCGCTCCACCAGCGGGCGGTTCCGGATGTCCGCGTAGGAGAAGCTCACCTCGCGGTCGACCATGCCGTGGATCTTCAGCGTCCAGTCCTCGGCCCGCACCTGCGGCACGACGAACGCGGTGTCGATCCGGTAGAAGCTCCCGTTCGGCGTGATGAACGGCGGCGAACCGAGTTTGTGGAAGTCCGCGTCCGGCGGCAGCGGCGGGGCTTTCTTCGCTGCGACCAGCGGCCCGATCGACGCGCGCGAGCCGGTCGCGCTGCCGGTCGTGGCCACGACTTCGCCGACGATCGCCGCCACGCCCGCGCCGGCCGCGATTCCCGCGCCGCGCTGCAAGACCTGACGACGGTTGAGTCCTTGCCGCGGTTCGGTTTCCGGCGGCAATGCCCGGCGATGCAGCCAGCTGAACACCAGCAGCGAAGCACCCAGCGCCAGCACCGGAGCCAGCAACGCGAGCTGTCCGACGTCCGTGCGCTCGAACACCGCGTAGATGCCGAACGCGCCGACCACGACCACCAGCAGCTGGCCCGGCAGCGGACGACTGCGCGAAAGCTGTCCGGCCAGCACCGCGAACCCGAGCAGCACCACGGCCAGGCCGATCTTGAGCACGGTCTTGTCGGCGGTCCCGATCGTCTGCTCCGCCCACACCACGACGGCGTGCGGACTGTGCGCGATCACGAAATCCGCGACCGCGACGAACGGCGACGCGCTGTATCCGACGAATCCGGCGACCAGATGCCCCACGCCCAGCGCGACGGCCAGCGAGACCAGGCCGATGAACGTCGCGATGCCCAGCGACAGGCGCGGCCGGGCGGTCGGCGGGGCTTCTTTCAACGCACTCACCCCACCATCTTCGGCGGGTGCGGCCGCATCTGGCCCGTTCGAAGCGGTTACGGGTTGCTTACCGCAGTGCCGCGCGCAGCCGTTCTTCCTCGACGCGCCAGTACCCGTGCTCGACGCCGTCGATCAGGATCACCGGCACCTGGTCGCCGTATTCGGCCTGCCATTCCGGGTCGCTGTCGACATCCGCGGTTTCCCACGGCACGCCCAGCTCGCCGCAGATCCGCGCGACGTCCGCCTCGGCCACCTCGCACAGGTGGCATCCTTCGCGGCTCATCACGGTCACTTTGTGCACGGGACCAGCCTAATCAGCGCAGCTTCAGCCGGCGCAGCTTCCCGGTCGCCGAATGCGGCAACGTCTCGGCGAACTCGACGGTGTGCGGCACCTTGTAGCCGGCGAGATTCGCGGCGCACTGGTCCACTACCTGCTGTTCCGACAACGCCGCGCCCTCCGCCGGCACCACAACCGCCTTCACCGCTTCGCCGCTTCGCTCGTCGACCACGCCCACGACGGCGGCCTCGGCCACCCCGGGCAGCTGCGAGATCACTTCCTCGACCTCGTGCGGGAAGACGTTGAAGCCGTTGACGATGATCAAGTCGTTGGCCCGGTCGACCAGGTGCAGGTCGCCGTCTGAGTCGAGGTAGCCGACGTCGCCGGTCCGGAACCAGCCTTCCGCGTCCGGCCCGTGCGCGCCGTCCGGCCAGTACCCGGAGAACAGGTTCGCGCCGCGCACCGACACCAGCCCGGTGCTGCCGCCCTCCTCGAACACGTCGTCCGGCTCGTCGGGGTCGAGCGGCAGTTCGTCCGCGGACCCGTCGGAATCCACCAGCCGCAGCTCGATCCCGCGCAGCGGCCGCCCGACCGAGCCGGGCTTCGGATAGCCGGTGACCAGCGTCGACGTCACCACCGGCGCGCATTCGGTGAGCCCGTAGCCCTCGTACACGTCGAGCCCGGCGGCCTCGCGGATCGCCGCGAGCACCTTCGGATGCAGCGGCGCGGCCCCGGACGTCAGCCGCTTCACCGTCGCCAGCCCGTGCGCCAGTTCTTCCGGTTCGAGCGCGGCGAATTCGTTGTACATCGCGGGCACGCCGGTGATCGCCGTGACGCGATGCTCGGCGCAGTCCTGGAGCGTCCGCCGGGCCTCGAAGCGCTCGGACAGCACCAGCGTCGCCCCGACCGCGGTCGCCATGAGCAGCCCCGGACCGAGGCCGTAGACGTGGAAGAGCGGGATCGACACCAGCACCCGGTCGTCGTGCTCGGTCACTCCGTCCACTTGGGACAGTTGGGCCAGGTTCGCCAGCAACGCGCGGTGCGAGAGCAGCACTCCGCGCGGCGGCCCGGTCGTGCCGGAGGTGTACGAAATGACCGCGATGTCCTCGCCGGAGCGGGCGAGGTCGACCGGGTCGCCCGGCTCGGTGCCGCGCGGCGGCAGACCGGTGACGCCCTCAGGCAGTTCGGCGTCGTCGCGCTGCACCACGCGTTTCGCGCCGCAATGCTCCAGCAGCCGTTCCAGTTCGGGCGCGGGGGCCTGCGGGGACAGCGGCACGGCGATGCCGCCCGCGCGCAGCACTGCGAACAGGGCGACCGCGAAGTCAGCCGACGTGGGGAGCCGCAGCACCACCCGGTCGCCCGGCTCGACGCCGGAGGAGACCAGCCGGCGTGCTTGCGCGTGCGCCGCCTCGTCGAGCTCTCGCCAGGTCAGCGTGACGCCCGTGCCCGTCTCGGTGATCGCCGTGCGCTCCGGCCAGCGGCCGGCCGCGTCGGCGAGCAGGCCGGCGACGCCGTGGGCGGTGCTGATCCGGTCCACCCCCACCCCTCCCGTTCCGTTGCGGATTCGTCATCTTGTCACCCGTAATGGGGATGCCGCGAGATCGTCGCACCTCTGCCTGACCGGGACACTACCTACTTCGCGGTAACAACACGTATGCTGCTGTGCGTCGCCGGGTGGCGTTGATCACTGCCGGGTGACCCGAACAAGGGAGTCGTCGTGCCGAAGCTGCCGGTCCACGAGGGTGTGGAACACGCGCCGCGGCACGCCCGCACGCCCTCGGGTACGCGCCCGGCCGCACCAGGGACAGCCGGAGGTGCCGCCCGATGACCCGTCCGATCACCCTGTCCGCCGCCGCGCACCGCGGTCCGGTCGCGATGTTCGCCGACCGCGTGTTCGGCTCGTCCGCGGCCGCCGTGCCGCTGCCCAAGGCCGAATCCGAACCGGACGCCGCCGAGGTCGCGAAGGCCGAGGCGTGGGAGCTGGTGCGGGCCGCGCAGGCGGGCGACTCCTCCGCGTTCGGCCAGCTGTACGACCGGTACGTCGACGTCGTCTACCGCTACGCGCTCTTCCGCCTCGGCGACCGCGACCTGGCCGAGGACGTCACCAGCGAGACCTTCCTGCGCGCGCTGCGCCGGATCACGTCGGTCAGCTACCAGGGCCGCGACGTCGGCGCGTGGTTCGTCACCATCGCCCGCAACCTGATCCTCGACCACGTGAAGTCCAGCCGGTTCCGGCTCGAGGTCGTCACCGACGAGGTCGCCGAACCGGGCGGCGTGCCCGGCGGACCGGTCGGACCGGCCGCCCAGGCCGGGCCCGAACAGCAGGCGATCGCGGGCGCGACCCGGGCCGAGCTGCTGCGCTGCGTCGCCGAGCTGGGCGAGGACCAGCGCGAATGCATTGTGCTGCGGTTCCTGCAGGGTCTGTCGGTCGCGGAGACCGCGCAGATCATGGACCGCAACGAGGGCGCGGTGAAGGCGCTGCAGCACCGGGCCGTCCGGCGGCTCGCGCAGCTGCTGCCCACCGGCTTGCGTTGATCGTTCAACGAACAGCCGTAACTTTTCCGGCGTCTTAATCGTTTCTCACGCAGACCGGCGGTCAGGGCCGGGCGTTGGGTGAGACGGAGCAGCACCGTGGGCGTGCCCGGGTGGTTTTCGCGTGGTCGGACCGAGAGCGAGCGGTTCGACGACGCGATCAATGCTTCCTCCCGGCAGCAGGCGGACGAGTTCGCCGAAGAGCTGGCCCTCGTCGGCGCCCTGCGCGAACTAGGCCAAGCCGGGGCGCCCGATCCCGCGACCCGGGCCCGGATCCGCGCCGAGATCGAAGGCCGCATCGGCGAACCGCTTCCGCGCCGGCGGTGGCGGCCGCGCATGGCCGACCTCGCCGCCGCGGGCATCGCGCTGATTCTCGGGCTGGGCGGCCTCACACTGCTGCTTTCGCGCGACGCCCTGCCCGGAGACGCGCTGTACAGCGTCAAGCGAGCCGGCGAGGTCACGTCGCTCGGCCTGACCTTCGGCGACGAAGCCAAGGCCGAGAAGCACCTGAAGTTCGCCGCGAACCGCGTCACCGAACTGGGCCGGATGAACGACGCCAGCCCGGCGGCGTACGAAACCGCGCTGCACGATTTCGGCAACGACGTCCGCGCGGGCGTGGCCGAACTCACCGAACTGGCGACCACGAGCGGCAACCGCACCCGGCTGACCTCGCTGGAAGCGTGGGCGCAGAGCCAGGCGCGGCAGCTGGAGTCGGAGCGGACCGGCATTCCGGCGTCCGCCCTCGAGGACTTCCGGCAGGCCCGTCTCCTGCTCGACCGGGTCCAGCAGCGGACTTCCGCGCTCGGCTCGCGGCTGAGCTGCTACCAGATCACCACCGGCACCACCGACGAACTGGGCCTGCTGCCCGCGCGCGGCGCGTGCACGCAGCAACCGCTGTCGCCCGGCGGCTCCACGCCGAGCAGCCCGCCTCCGCCGGCTCCCGGGACGAGCGTCCCGCCCTCGGACTCCCCGCTGCCGGTGCGCTCGGTCTCGTCGCCGACGCTCAGCAGCCCGGGCACGCCCACGCCGACCCGCACGTCGGCCGAGATCCCGCACCCGCCCGCGCCGCCGAGCTTCCCGCCGCCGATCACGGCCCCGACCTCGCCCCGGATCCCGACCCGGCCCGCGCCCCCGCCGGTCGTCTCGATCCCGCCGCTGCTGCCCGGGCTCCCGCCGATCGTCGTCGGCTGACGCGACCTTCGCCACTCCCCCGAGCCGTGATCAGCACAACCCGGCAACCCCTGTCCGAGGTCCCCGCCACATCTCCAACGGGTGAGTCGCCCGGTCGCTACCCTGTGCTGCAGGACCCGGTCGGCGTCGTCCGCCGGGACGTGCCCGAACCTGGAGGCGGTGTGCGTGTCAGCTTGGCGTGGCAAGGATAAGAGTCAGGAACTGGAGCGGCTCGCCACGCTCGCGGGCGAGGCTTCGGCCGAGGCGGCCGCCTCCTCGGCTCAGCTGGCGACGACGGTTCCGCCCGCGCCGCCCGACCTCACCGCGGGCGCCTTCTTCGACGTGGACAACACGATGATGATGGGCGCGTCGATCTTCTACTTCGCGCGCGGGCTCGCCGCGCGCAAGTTCTTCACCTCGGCCGACCTCGCCGGTTTCGTGTGGGACCAGGTCAAGTTCCGCATCGGCGGGCGCGAGAACAAGGCCGACATCAAGACCCACCGCGAGCGCGCGCTGTCCTTTGTGGCCGGTCGCACGGTCGAGGAGCTCACCACGATGAGCGAGGAAATCTACGACGAGCTGATGGCGGACAAGATCTGGTCCGGCACCCGCGCGCTCGCGCAGATGCACCTCGACGCGGGCCAGCGCGTGTGGCTCGTCACCGCGACGCCGATCGAACTCGCCGCGATCATCTCGCGCCGCCTCGGCCTCACCGGCGCGCTCGGCACGGTCGCGGAAACCAAGGACGGCGTCTACACGGGACGGTTGGTCGGCGACATGCTGCACGGCCGCGCGAAGGCGCACGCGGTCCGCGCGCTCGCCTCGCGCGAAGGCCTGAACCTCAAGCGCTGCACGGCTTATTCGGATTCGCAGAACGACGTCCCGATGCTGTCGGTCGTCGGCACCGCGGTCGCGGTCAACCCGGACAGCGGCCTGCGCGACGTCGCCCGCGCCCGAGGCTGGGAAATCCGCGACTTCCGCACCGGCCGCAAAGCCGCCCGCATCGGAGTCCCGTCGGTACTCGGCGCGGGCGCGGTCGCGGGGGCGGTCGCCGCGGGGATGGCGTACCGCCGCCGCTGAGGCTTCAGTCCAGGACTGCGGTCGCCTCGACCTCGACCAACAGGTCCGGCTCCGCCAGGAACGCCACGCCGATCCCCGTCAACGGGGCCTGGATCGCGATGCCCAGCTTCTTCTCCGCGCGCTGCACGCCCTCGACGAACTCGCCCATCTTCTCCGGCGACCACTCGACGAAGTACACCGTCAGCCGCGCGACGTCCGCGAAGGTCGCGCCCACCTCGGCCAGCGCCGCGGCCACGTTCAGGTAAGCCTGCTCGACCTGCGCGGCCAGATCCCCGTCCCCGACGTGCCCGCCGTCGGCAGTCCGCGCCACCTGCCCGGCGATGCGGACCGTCCTGGAGCCAGTCGCGACGGACACCTGGCGGTAGAGGCCGACCTGCGGCAGCGCAGCTGGGTTGACCAGGGTGACAGTCATGTTCTCCTCCTGAAGCCGGGAAAGATCATCGGTCCTTCAAACATAGCATTGCAATGCTATAGAATGCCGCCATGGCGAGGGCGAAGGATCCGGCAGTGCGCACCTTGCTGCTCGAACGGGCAGCGCAGATGCTCCGCACCCGCGAACCGATCACCCTGCGCTCGCTCGTCGCCGGGACCGGAGTGTCGACGATGGCCGTCTACACGCACTTCGACAATATGGACGGTCTCTGGAAAGCCTTGCGCCAGGAGGGTTTTACCCGTTTGGCGCACCGGATGGCCGAGGTCAGCCAGTCCGCCGATCCGGTGCGCGACCACGCCGCGCTGATCTCCGCGTACCTCGGCAACGCGCTCGACCACCCGGACCTGTACCGCGTGATGTTCGACGCCAACTTCGAGCTCGAAGACGCCCAAGCCGCCGACGACACCCTCGAATACCTGGTGCAAGCCGCCGCCCGAGGCCGCGACACCGGCCGGTACCGCGAAGGCCTCGACGCACTCGAACTCGCCACGCAAAGCTGGGCCATCGCGCACGGCCTGGTCTCGCTGGTCGCCAACGGTCCCTTGCCGCGCACCACGCTCGACCACGGCGCGCCTTTGCTGACCGCGCTGTTCGTCAGCGTCGGCGACGAACCTCAGCGCTGCGAACGCTCAGTGCGCCGCGGCTGGCGGCTGCCCGGCTGACGCTCAGCCGCGGAAAACGCTGCGCCGCTGCGAAAGTCGCCGGTATAGCGCGTGCTGGATCGACTCGCGCACCTGGTCGGTGAGCGTGAACACCAGCATCGGATCCTCGACCGCGTCCGGGCCGTAGTCGTCGGTGCGGATCGGTTCGCCGAATTCGATGGTCCACTTCGTCGGCAGCGGCACCGCGCCGAGCGGGCCCAGCAGCGGGAAGAACGGCGTCACCGGGAAGTACGGCAGCCCGAACAGCCGCGCCAGCACCTTCAGCTCGCCGATCTTCGGGTACGTCTCCTCGGCCCCGACCACCGACACCGGGATGATCGGCACGCCCGCGCGCATCGCCGCGGACACGAAGCCGCCGCGGCCGAAGCGTTGCAGCTTGTACCGCGCGGAGAACGGCTTCCCGACGCCCTTGAACCCTTCCGGCCACACGCCGACCAGCTCGCCGTTGGTCAGCAGCCGTTCGGCGTCGGCGTTGCAGGCGAGCGTCTGCCCGGACTTGCGCGCGAACGACCCGACCAGCGGCAGCTTGAACACCAGATCGGCGCCGAGGCCGCGCAGGTGCCGTCCGCCGGTCTCGTCGTGCACCGCGACCGCGGTCATCAACGCGTCGAGCGGCAAGGTGCCGGAGTGGTTCGACACCAGCAGCGCGCCGCCCGCCTTCGGCAGGTTCTCGACGCCGAAGGTGTCGACGCGGAACCACTTCTCGTACAGCGCGCGCAGCGGCGGCAGCAGGAGTGTCTCGGTGAGTTCGGCGTCGAACCCGAACTCGTCCACCGCGTAGTCGCCGGTGAGCCGATGCCGCAGGAAGGTCAGCGCGCTCCGCACCGACTCCGACAACGGATCGCCCGCGGGCTCGCGCACCGGACGGGACGGCTGCGCCGGGAACTCGACGACCGGCGCGTCCACCCGCTCCTCGACCGGTTCGCGCGCGTCGGCCGGCTTCTCCCGGCCGGGTCCATGCAGCGGAATGACCTGTGCCTCGGCACTGTTCACGGGATTCGCCTCGCTTCCGGCCCTCGTCGCGTGGCTCATCGGCGCGCCTGCCCGGTGGCGGCGGCCTCGAGCACCTTGCCGGCCAGCCCGGCCAGCGCGCCGCCGTCGAGCACCGGACGCAGGCCTCGGCCGGCCACGTAATCGTCGAACGCCTCGCGGGTGGTCCAGCGGGGCGTGTACCCGAACTCCTTCTTGAGCTTCGTGATGTCGACCGCGCGGCCGAAGTTCAGCAGCCGCACCTGGTCGGGCGAGAAATCGACCACCCGGGCGCCGCGCAGCAGCTTGCCGACCGACGGCACCACGGCCCGCGGCATCGGCAGCCCGACCCGGCCCGCCCGGCGGATCGCCTGCGACAGCGTCAGCACGCCCTCGGAGGCCACGTTGAACACGCCCGGCCGGTCTTCCACCGTCGCCATTTCCAGCACTGACAGCGCGTCTGACCCGTGCAACAGCTGCAGCCGGGAGTCGTAGCCGAAGACCGTCGGCACGACCGGCAGCGAGAAGTACCGGGCCAGCACGGTGTCGACCTCGGGGCCGATGATGTTCGCGAACCGCAGCAGCGTGATCGTCAGGTCCGGGCGGCGGCGGGCGAGGCCGCGCACGTAGCCCTCCATCTCGACCGCGTCCTTCGCGTAGCCGCTGGACGACGGCGGGATCAGCTCCGAATCCTCGGTGAACACCGCCTGCGAACGCGCGCCCGCGCCGTACACCGCGGCACTGGACTTCACCACGAGCTTGCGCACCTTCGGCGCGCGCTGGCACGCGGCGAGCAGCCGCATCGTGCCGATGACGTTGACTTCCTTGACCGCCGCGCGCCGGCTCGGCCCGGCCGGATGCGCGGTGCACGAGGTGTGCACGACCGTGTCCACCTCGGCGCTGCTGATCACCTTCGCGATGAGCGGATTGCGGATGTCGGCGCGGACGAACTCGGCGCGGCCCATCCGCTGCTGGATGTCCTTGGCGGGCGGGGCGGTGTCGACGCCGATCACCCGCTCGAGATCCGGATGCGCGCCGAGCCTGGCGAGCAGCTTCCCGCCAAGGTCGCCGGCGACCCCGGTGACGAGCACGATGTTCGAGGCCATGGAACTCCCTGATCGGCAGCAGTGTGCAAGACGGAGTGATCACTCGGGGTGCGCGAACTTGCACTCGCTGAAAGCATCGCGCTGATGCGCCTGCCATGTTACCGGCCAGGGACACCCTTCTGACCAGGGCTTACCTCGTTTTTACGAGGGACGTCCGGATTGCGATCCGCACCTCACTCGATCGGGCGCAGAAAGGCCCGAACATGAGTGTGGCCCGTCCAGAGACTGGACGGGCCACGAAACCTCAATCGCGAGGACGGCTCACTTGCCGGCCTTGCGCCGCTGCACGCGCGTACGGCGCAGCAGCTTGCGGTGCTTCTTCTTCGACATGCGCTTGCGGCGCTTCTTGATCACGGAACCCATGGGCGCTCCTCTTTGGTCGTCGGTCACGCTGCCCGGCGCAGCGTCCAACGGGTGGAGCGCACAGGCACGAGCGGTTTACCAGGCTACTAGCGTCCCGGCGCGGGCCGGTCGGCGGGCATGGTTTCACGCATGCCCGGCGACCGCCCGGACCCCGCCCCGCCACCGCCCTCAACGGAGCGGCGGAGCCACGCGGCGCCCTTACCCGACGTCGAAGTAAGCACCCTGCAGGTACTCGTGCACCGCTTTTTCCGGCACCCGGAAGGACTTCCCGACTCTGACCGCGGGAAGTTCGCCCGAATGCACCAGGCGGTACACGGTCATCTTCGAGACCCGCATCAGCGTGGCCACTTCGGCGACTGTCAAAAACTGGACCTGCCCTACCGCGGGCAAATCCTCCCTCTTGTTCGGCGACATGTTTACCGCGTCCTTCGACACGTGTCGCGCCACGAGGCTTCCCCACCTGTGGTATCGACACGCACGTGCTCTTCCGAGGGTAGCGGGACAGGTGGGACTCGTGCGACGCCTGTCACCAGGATGGGCCCTCACCTGGGCCTTCGCGTAGCCCGGACGGCCCAGCAGAGTCCGGTTTGCCGGATTCAGCCGACTGCCCCGCTACGGCATAGGCGACCCTGAACGGCCCAGCGGTCTCCGCCGGCACCTTCCCGCACCCCACGGCCCGAAGCGCCCCAATGTGGCATTGGGTGCATGCGACGCACCGAACGCCACATTGGGTGCGTCAGATGCACCCAATGTGGCATTGGGGCCGGTCCGGGGTGGAGGCGGGAGCTCAGTTTTCGTGGGCGCGGCCCAGCTCCTCGGAGCGGTCGCGGGCGGCCTCGATCGCGTCGAGCAGCGCCGCGCGCACGCCGTGCTTCTCCAGTTCGCGGATCGCGTTGATGGTCGTCCCGGCCGGGGACGTGACCGCCTCGCGCAGCAGCACCGGGTGGTCCTGGCCCTCGGCGAGCATCTTCGCCGCGCCGACCGCCGACTGGATGATCAGCTGCCCGGCCAGCGCACGCGGCAGCCCGAGCAGGATGCCCGCGTCGATCATGGCCTCGACCAGGTAGAAGAAGTACGCCGGACCGGATCCGGACAGCGCGGTGACCGCGTCCTGCTGCCGCTCCGGCACCTCGACGACCTGGCCGACGTGCGACAGCAGCTCCTTGACCGTCGCGAGGTGCTCGACCGTCGCGTGCTTGCCGGGTGAGATCGCGCTCATCGCCTCGCCGACCAGCATCGGGGTGTTCGGCATCACGCGCACGACCGGGACGCCCTCGGCGAGCCGGCGTTCGTACAACGCGGTCGGCAGCCCCGCGCACAGCGAGACGACCAGCGAGCCCGTCCCGAGCAGCGGGGCCAGCTCGTCCAGCACCGGCTCGATGTCCTGCGGCTTCACCGCGACCACGAGGATGTCCGCCCGCCGCGCCGCGTCCGCGACGGTCGCCGCTTTCATGCCCGGGTAGCGCGTCTCCAGCTCGCGCGCCCGCTCCTCGTACCGTTCGGTGAAGAGCAGGTCGCCCGGCTCGTGGCCGCCGTTGAGCAGGCCCGACAGCAGGGCTTCGCCGATCTTTCCCGCACCCAGCACCGCGATCACACTCATGCGCTTCAGCGTGCCAAACGCTGCTCAGCCGCCCGGTGCCGGGGCGAGCGCCAGCTGCCGCACCTGCGCGACGAGGCGGCCTTGGGCGTCCACGACGGTCGCGTCCGAGTCGAACCACGGCTCGTGCACCGAGCGCGATTCGACCAGGATCCGCAGCCAGCCGGGGGCCGGACGGGTGCGCACCAGCGAGGTCAGCTGGACGGTCGGGGCCCAGCCGTGCCTGCCGAGGTTCGCCACCACCGGCGGGTTGAGGTCGCCGGCCAGCAGCGAGAAGTACACGTCCGGCTGGCCGGTGCGCGGCCGCGCCCACATCCGCAGCCGGGGCGGGTCGCCGGTGCGGCCGGACAGGAACCCCGCGGTCGCCGGGTCCAGGCGGACGTCGCAGGCGGCGGACAGGTGGAACGGGCCTTCCGGGGTGTCCTTGCCGAGCTGCGGCGCGCTCGACGGCGGTTCGGCGGGCATCTGCGGCAGATCCGTCCATTCGGAACGGCGCATCGGCAGCCGCCCGACCGTGACCCTCGCCTCGACGCAAGCCCGCCCGCGCTGTTCGAGCGACACCGCGACCACCGACACCCGGCGGCCGACTTTGCGCACGTCGGCGCGCAGCAAAACCGGCCCGAGCGCGGGCGCGTGCAGGAATTCGGTGCTCACCGCGAGCGGGTCGACCGTCGCGTCCCCGCGCTCGTGCAACGCGGCGGCGGCGGTTTTCGCCAGCAACGCCACCAGAAACCCGCCGTGCGGATGGACCCCGATCGCCCATTCCGCGCGCAACGTCGCGGTGAACGTGCCGTCCCCGAGCGACCGGACCGAGGTGGCCGCGTCGAAGGCGGTCGCGGTGTCGTCGGCCGCGCTCACGGACAACCGGCCACGGCGATACGGCGCGTGGAACCGGGTCCGGCGAAATCTGGAGACGGCGATGGCAACGAGGTCACGCCCGCACTTTACGGTGCCCAGCCGCCTTCGCGAGCCGAGCCGGGCAGGGACCGCCCGGACAGCCGAGCAAGATCACCCGCGCATCATTGCCCGAGATGCAACCGGGCGAAGAGCAGGGCTTCCGCGAGCGCCCGGGCCCGCGACGCCGCACCCGTCGCATGCCGCGTGTTGACCTCCAGCACCACCTGACCGGAAAAGCCGTCACTGACCAGCTTCTCCAGCAATTCCGCACACGGCTGCCCGCCATGCCCCGGAATCAGGTGTTCGTCCTTCGGGATCCCCGTCCCGTCCGCCAGGTGGACGTGGCTCAATCCCGCCCCCATCCGGTCGGCCAGCGCCAGTGCGTCCATCCGTGCCGCGGCCGAATGCGACAGATCCAGCGTGTAATGCCGGAATCCGACGTCCGTCGGGTCGATCGACGGCCGGAAAGCCGAAACGCGGGCGTCCCGCGAGCCGCCCAGCGGGCGGACCTTGAACATGTTCTCCACCGCGACGTGGACCCCGCTGGCGTCCTCCAGCTCGTCCACCAGATCGCCGAACGCGTCGCCGTACCGGCGCTGCCAGCGGAACGGCGGATGCACCACCACCGTGCGCGCGCCGAGTTCCAGCGCGGCGTCCACGGAGCGGCGCAGGCGCACCTCCGGGTCCGGCGACCAGATCCGCTGCGTGATCAGCAGCGACGGCGAATGGATCGACAGCACCGGCATCCCGGTGCGCTGCGACCAGCGCCGGATCGCCGAGACGTCCTGGCTGATCGGGTCGGCCCAGACCATGACCTCGACGCCGTCGTAGCCGAGATCCGCGGCCAGCTCGAACGCCGCGCCCGCGCGCAGCGGCCACACCGAGGCAGTGCTCAAACCCACGGGGACGGGCGCGCTCTCACTCACGCGCCCATCCTGCCCCAGCGTCCTCGGCGGCCCGCTACTTGGCCACCAGCAACAGCGCCGCGGGCGACACCGTCACCACCAGACCGACCAGAATCGCCAGCAGAGTCGTCTGCAGGTCCTCGGCGCGGCGGATCTTCCGCACGATCCAGACCAGCGCGACGATCACCAGCAACGCACCCACGAGCGCGGCCGGCGCGAGGTTGACCCACAGCCAGTTGAAGCCCAGCCACACGGCGGCCCCGCCGACGACGCCCAGCGCCAGCTGCCCGGCCAGGGTCAGCCACTGCTTGCCCGCGGACACCGCGGGTTCCGGCTCGGCCTCCGGCGCGTCCTCGGCGACGGCTTCCTCGGGGTAGTCGTCGTACTCGTCGCCTTCGGCGTAGCCCTCGGCGTGCTCGTAGCCTTCGGCGTGCTCGTACCCGTAGCCGTCGTCGCCCTCGAAGTCCGGCTGGCTCTCCGGGTAACCGGACGGCTCGGCGAACTCGCGCTCGTACTCGGCGAGGTCGTCCTCGACCGGGTCCTTGCCGCCCGGCGCGAACGGCATCGGGGCCGGGTAGCCCGCGGTCGGCGGGCCCGCGTCGTAATCCGCGGCGGCGGGCGGGTACTCGTCCTCGTAACCGTCGTCGACGTAGTCGTCTTCGACGTAATCCTCAGCCTGCTCCGGCTTCGCCCCGGCGGGCGGGACGGCCGGCATCATGCCGACCTCGGTGTCCTCCAGCTGTTCCGCCTGCCGGCGCTGGCGCCAGCCGGCGAGACCCGCGGGCGGCGCGTCCTCGGCGACGCCCTCGGCGGGCGGGCCGTCGATCGCGTCGAACTGCTCGGTGTGCGGCTCCTGCTTCGGCGCCGGGCGGCGGGCCGGGGCGCGCCGCGGCCGGTTCGGAGGGGCTGCCGGAGCACCGGGCGCGGGGAACGCGCCGCTCGCCATCGGCGTCGCGGGCGGTTCCGGGGCGTCGCCGTCGAGACCGTCGAGCCGGGCGGCCAGGCCGCCCTCCGGCGGCGCGGACGGCGGAGGCGGGGCCGGACGACGGCGGACCGGCGGCACCGCGCCGCGGGTCTCCTCGTCGGCGGCCTGCGGACGCGGCGGACGGCCGCGCGGCGGCACCGGCATCTGCCCGGATTCCTGCGGCGGAGCGGGCGGACGCACGTAACCGGACTCCTGCGGCGCGGCGGGACGCAGGTAGCCGGTGCCCTGCGGACCGGCCGCGGGCGGCGCGGGGCGGGCGAACTGGCCCGACTCCTGCGGCGGCGCGGGCGGGCGCACGTAGGCCGAATCCTGCTGGCCGTTGGCCGGCCGCGGGTACTGCCCGGACTCCTGCGGCGGAGCCGGGGGACGCACGTACGCCGAATCCTGCTGGCCGTTCACCGGGTACTGGCCGGACTCCTGCGGAGCCGGGTACTGCCCGGAAGGCTGGCCGTTCCGCGGCGGCGGCGCGGCTTCCTGCGGCGCCGGGTACTGGCCCGAAGGCTGCTGCCCGGGACGCGGGTACTGGCCCGAGTCCTGCGGGGCGGGCTGCGGGGCCGCGCCCGGACGGCGGCGGCCGCCCGGGGGACGCGACGGAGGCGGCGGGGTGCCGCCCTCGGACGCCACCCGGTCGATGATCGCCTGCGGTCCGGTGTCGGTGAGGCCCGAGCGCCGCGGGGCGGCCTCGTCCTCGTCATCGGCCGCCCTGCGCCTGCGTCGCCGTCCGCCATCGACCTGCTGCCCGTGCTGGGCGAGCAGTTCGGCCACGGTCTTCTGGGGCTGGTCGCCGCCGGTCTGGTCCGTCATACCGTGCTGTCCAAAGCGCGCTCGGGGTTGGTTGTGGTCACTCGGGCACACCTGCCTCCGGAGCCGCGCGCGATCGACACCGTGCAGTGCATGTCCGTCACCTCTTCACCGTGCCTGGTCTTCGTCGGGCAAGTCCAGTCCGCTGCTGTCACCGGTCCTCCCCGCTCGCCGAAACGCCGGCGACCGCGGTCCCAGTTTCGTCCGCGCCGTTGGCGTGGTCCAACCGCCGCAGGATGACACCCTCTCGCAGCGCCCAGGGGCAAATCTCCAACTCCGTGAGGGAGAGCGCCCGCATCGCGGCCTGCGCCACCAGCGCGCCCGCCACGAGCTGGTGCGACCGGCTCGCGCTGACGCCTTCCAGCTGGGCCAGATCCGCGGCGGTCATCCGCGAAATGAAGGCGATGAGCTGGCGAAGGGCGGTGTCGGTGAGCGTACGGCGCACGCGGGGGCCCGCCGCCGAGGGGGCCGCCCCGGTCAGCCGGGCGAGCGAGCGGAACGTCTTGGAGGTCGCCACGACCCGGTCCGGAAGGCCCTGCGCGGCGACCTTCTTCGCGAGCCCGGCGAGCTGGTCCTCGAGCCAGGCCGACGTCGCGACGACCTCGGAACGGGTCGGCGGGTCGTTGCGGAAGCGGGTGCGGGTGGTGCGCCCGGCGCCGAGCGGGAGCGATTCGGCGAGTTCGGGTTCCTCGTCGCGGCCCATCGCGACCTCGAACGATCCGCCGCCGATGTCCAGCACCAGCAGTTTCCCGGCCGACCAGCCGTACCACCGGCGGACCGCGAGGAAGGTGAGCCGCGCCTCGTCCTCACCGGACAGGACGCGCAGGTCGACGCCGGTCTCGGCGCCCACCCTGGCCAGCACCTTCGCCGAGTTCTTCGCCTCGCGCACCGCGGAGGTCGCGAACGCCAGCACGTCCTCGCAGCCGAGCCGCGCGGCCGCGGCCTTGGCCGATTCGACCGCCCGGACCAGGCCGTCCTCGCCGGGACGGCTCAGTTCGCCGGACCCGGTGAGCTGTTCGGCCAGCCGCAGCATCGTTTTCTCGGAGTGCATCGGGGTCGGGTGGGCGCCACGGTGGGCGTCGACCACGAGCAAGTGGACGGTATTGGAACCGACGTCGAGTACCCCTAGGCGCACGAGGATTCAGCGTACCGGTCCCAGTGCCAGGTCTCGAAACTGTAACCAACTCCACTCGGATCCACATCAACTCAGCGTGCGCGGACCGGCACGGTGTGCACGGAAACCCGGACAAAAGCCGTGAAGGACTCCTTGGGGGAATCAGATTCCCTCAAGGAGTCCTTCACGGACGGTTCGAAAGGGCGGCTCAGGTCTCGAACTTGTAGCCGAGCCCGCGCACGGTCACCAGGTGCCGCGGCGAACCCGGGTCCGGCTCGATCTTCGAGCGGAGCCGCTTCACGTGGACGTCGAGGGTCTTGGTGTCGCCGACGTAGTCCGCGCCCCACACCCGGTCGATCAGCTGGCCGCGGGTGAGCACCCGGCCGACGTTGCGCAGCAGGTATTCCAGCAGGTCGAACTCCTTGAGCGGCAACGAAACCTCGCCGCCGTCCACGGTCACGACGTGCCGTTCGACGTCCATCCGCACCGGTCCGGCCGACAGCACCAGCGGCGCGAGTTCGCCGTCGCTGCCCGGCTCGCCGCCGCGGCGCAGCACCGCGCGCACCCGCGCGATCAGCTCGCGCGCCGAGTACGGCTTGGTCACGTAGTCGTCGGCGCCGAGTTCCAGCCCGACGACCTTGTCGATCTCGCTGTCGCGCGCGGTCACCATGATCACCGGCACCGCGGAACGCTGCCGCAGCTGCTTGCAGACGTCGGTGCCGCTCATCCCGGGCAGCATCAGGTCGAGCAGCACGATGTCGGCGCCGTTGCGGTCGAACTCTTCGAGCGCCTGCTGGCCGGTCACCGCGACCGCCGCGGTGAAGCCCTCCTTGCGCAGCAAGAAGGCGAGCGGGTCGGCGAAGGACTCTTCGTCCTCGACTATGAGAACCCTCGTCACAGGTTTCCTCCATGGTCTGGGCTGGAGACTTCCTGCCCGGTTGCCACGAGCCGGGGTGTCCGCTCGGGGGTCTTGTCCGGCCGCGCGGGCGCGGCCTTGCGTGCGGTGTCGGCGGGTTCGGTGCGCACGTGCGCGGGGATGCGCAGGGTGAAGGTCGACCCGGTGCCGGGACGGCTCCACAGGCCGACCGAACCGCCGTGGTTGGCCGCGACGTGTTTCACGATCGCCAGTCCGAGGCCGGTGCCGCCGGTGGCGCGCGAACGCGCCTTGTCCGCGCGGTAGAAGCGCTCGAACACGCGCTGCTGCTCGTCCTCGGCGATGCCGATGCCGCGGTCGGTCACCGCGATCTCGACCATGCCGTCGGCGAGCCGGCGCGAGATCGACACCGGGCTGCCCGCCGACGAGTACGCGACGGCGTTCTCCAGCAGGTTCGACAACGCGGTGACCAGCAGCGTCCGGTCGCCCTCGATGAGCAGGCCGCTCGGCGTGTCGGTGGTGATGGTGATGTCGGCGGATTCCGCGGACAGCGTGGTGCGCCCGAGCGCCTCGCGCACGACGGCGTCGACCTCGACCACGTTGAGGTCCGGCAGCCGCTCGGCGCCCTGGAGGCGCGACAGCGCGATCAGCTCGGTGACGAGCTGGCCGAGCCGGGTGGATTCGCGCAGGATCTTGCCGCCGAAGCGGCGGACCTCCTCGACGTCCTCGGCGGCGTCCAGCACGGCCTCGGTGAGCAGCGCGATCGCGCCGACCGGGGTCTTCAGCTCGTGGCTGACGTTCGCGACGAAGTCCCGGCGGACCGCCTCCAGCCGGATCGCCTCGGAATGGTCGACGGCCTCGACGACGGTGAACCCGTCGCCGAGCGGCCGGACCTCGCCGAGCACCGCCTCGGGCTGGCGGCGGCCGCGGTTCTCCAGCGGCGAGAGGTCGACCTCCATCGGCTCGTCGGTCTCGACCACCTGTTCGGCCGCCTTGCGCGCCCGCGGATCGGCCTGGTTCACCCGGACCAGGCCGAGTTCGTACGCCCGCGGATTGTGCAGCACCAGGTCGCCGAACCGGTTGAGCACGATGACGCCGTTGTTCGAGGAGCGGATCAGCCGTTCGAGCAGCTCCGCGACGGTCGGGCCGGTGGGCCGCGCCGCCTCTCGCCGGGCGCGGACCCTGGCCGCGAGGAACCCGGCGACCGCGCCGACGACAAGAGCGCCGATGGCCGTCAGCAGGACAACAGGCGTGGTCACGGGGGAATCGTAAGCATCCCGGTAGCCTTCCGGCCTAGTCCTGGAAGCCCTGTCGTGAGGCGAGTGACACCTGAGGGGTACATATTCGCCTCGGGGTCAGGCCCTGTTCACCCGATCGAGATGTTCCCGCCAAGTCGACCCGCTTAGCGCTCAGTGCGCGTCGAGGGTCTCGAGGTCCTCGTCGGACAGCTTCAGCGCGGCCGCGGCGACGTTCTGTTCCAGGTGTGCGGGGTCACCTGTGCCGGGGATCGCCAGCACGTGCGGGCCCTGCGCGAGCGTCCACGCCAGCCGCACCTGAGCGTCGGTCACGCCGTGCCGGCGCGCAACCTCGGCGACCCGTTCGTCGGACTGTCCACTCGCGCCGCTCGCGACCGCGAAGAACGGCACGAACGCCACGCCCTGCTCGCCGCACAGCCGCAACAGCTCGTCGTCCTCGCGGCGGGCGGACAGGCCGTACTGGTTCTGCACGCACACCACCGGCGCGATCGCCTGCGCCTCGGCGAGGTGTTCGGCGCTGACGTTGGAAATGCCCAGCTCGCCGATCAGTCCCTCGGCGCGCAGTTCGGCCAGCACGCCGAAATGCTCGGCGAGCGAGCCGGTGCCGCGCTCGAGGCCGGTGCCGATCCGCAGGTTGACGACGTCGATCCGGTCACGGCCGAGTTCGCGCAGGTTCTGCTCGACCTGGCCGCGCAGTTCGTCGGGACGGGCGAACGGCCGGAACTGGCCGGATTCGTCGCGCGACGGGCCGACCTTGGTGGTGAGCACGAGGTCGTCGCCGTACGGCGCGAGCGCGGTCTTGATCAACGCGTTGGCCGACCAGCCGGCTCCGAAGTAGAACGCCGCGGTGTCGATGTGGTTCACGCCCAGCTCCACGGCCCGGCGCAGCACCGAAATCGCGCGGTCGGCGTCGGCAGGCACGTTCGGGTCGAGCGAACCGCCGAGCCGCATCGAACCGAAGCCGAGCCGGTTGACGGTGCGGGAGCCGAGCTGCCAGGTGCCCGCGGCAGCGGCGGGAAGTGTCGTTCCGGTCATGTCTCCACTGTGCGGCGCGGCGGGTTCCGGCGGCGGAATTGGCAGCAAGCTGCCAACGCGGGAACACTGGACGCCGTGCCCCGAGCCGAGGAAGTCGCGTCCATCCGCGACGAACGAGAACTGGTCGAGCGCGCCGGACACCTGCTCGCCGGCGCCGACGAGTTCGCCTGCGCCGCGAACGACCTGCACACCTGGTCCGCGATGCAGAAATTCGCCCGGGAGCTGCCCGCGCGGCCGAAGCTGCGGGTCCGCAAGGTCTACCTGTCGCGCGTGCTGCTCGATCCGGCCGGCGCCGAGCACCTGCAGACGCTGCGCCAGCTCGGCGCGGAAGTCCGGATCAGCGACCACGAGATCAACGAGACGATCCTGCTCGACGGCCGCGTCGCCATCCTCGCCGCCGGGCCTGGCTACCACGTCGTGACCGCCCCGGATCTGGTGCGCGGAATCTCGTCGCTGTTCGAGGCCGCGTGGCGTTCGTCGACCGCGATGGAGGCGTACGAGACGCGGTTCGCCGAACTGCGCCAGTACACGCCACAGCTGCTCGACCTGCTGTCTTCCGGTTCCACCGACGAAAAGGCGGCCCGGGCGATGGGCGTCGGGCTGCGGACGTACCGTCGGCGGGTGGCCGAATTGATGGATGTACTGGGTGCGACGTCGCGGTTCCAAGCGGGTGCTCTCGCGCGGGAGGCGGGTCTGCTGTGAGGCGCGCTGTTCTCGCCGCGGCCTTGCTCACCGCCGGATGCGCCGCGTCCCAGCAACCCGCGCCGCCCGCGCCTTCTCCTGCTCCCGCACCGGCGAATGTGGCCTATGTGGACCCGCAGGCGACCAGCGACGCGATGTCCGGCATCAAGAAAGCCGTGGAGGCCGCGTTCAGCTACGACTCCACGAAACCGGACGAGGTCGCGAAAACCGAGCAGGAGTACCTGACCGGCGGGGCCCGCGCGCAGTTCGACAAGACGTTCGCCGAGGTCCGCGCCGAACCGGTGACCACGCAGACGCAGGTGATGGAAACCGGATTGGCCGAACTGACCCCGGACCACGCGCGGATGCTGGTCGCGGCCACCCAGCACAGCAAGCGTCCGGACGGGGCCAAGAACCAGGCCGGCGCGCTCATGCTGGTCACCGCGGTCCGGACGAGCGGGCACTGGCAGCTGGAGGACTTGAACTTCGACCCGCGCGGCCCGATCGCCTCGGCCGCCGCGCCGGCGAAAGGCCTTGCCGCGAACCGGGATTCCGCGGTCGAGGCGGCTCGCCGGGACGGCGGGGTGCTGATGACCGTCGACCCGCAGAACATCGACGGGAACTACGCGGCCTGGGAAAACGTGGCCGCGGAACCGCTGTTGACCGAATTCCGGAAGAGCCGCCAGGAAACCGTGGACCGCATCAAGCAGACCGGGACGAAGGCGACCTACGGCGCGGATTCGACGGCCGCGCTGACGCAGATAAGCCCGGACGGCACGCACGCGTCGGCGTTGCTGGCCGCGCAGCTGACGACCACCGGCGGCCAGCACCCCGGGGCCAACCGGCTGCCGGTGCACCTCGACCTCGTGCGCCAGGGCAGCGAGTGGAAGGTGTCCGGGATGAAGGCGATCACCGCTTCCGGCTCGTGAGCGGCGATGCCGGTGAGAACCGGTGCCGCCGCTCACCACGAAGCCACGCGACGCCGCACTGCCGCCAGACCGCCCACTCCGCTCGTGAGCGGCGATGCCGGTTCTAACCGGCGCCGCCACTCACGAGCGGGTCAGCAGCGGAGGGGTCAGCGGCCCTGGTTCGCGACCGCGGCGGCGGCTTCCTTCGCCGCCTCCGGGTCCAGGTACTCGCCGCCCGCCTTGACCGGCTTGAGGTCCGCGGTCAGGTCGTAGCGCAGCGGGATGCCGGTCGGGATGTTCAGCGCGGCGATGTCGTCGTCGGAGATCCCGTCGAGGTGCTTCACCAGCGCGCGCAGCGAGTTGCCGTGCGCGGCGACCAGCACGGTGCGGCCTGCCCGCAGGTCGGGGACGATCGCCGACTCCCAGTACGGCAGCAGGCGGGCCACAACGTCCTTCAGGCATTCCGTCAGCGGGGCCTGGTCGCCGAGGTCGGCGTACCGCGCGTCGCCGGACTGGCTGAACTCGTCCTTCGGGTCGATGGCCGGCGGCGGCGTGTCGTACGAGCGGCGCCAGAGCATGAACTGCTCCTCGCCGAACTCGTCCAGCGTCTGCTTCTTGTTCTTGCCCTGCAGCGCGCCGTAGTGCCGCTCGTTGAGCCGCCAGTCGCGCTTGACCGGGATCCAGTGCCGGTCGGCGGCGTCGAGGGCGATGTTCGCCGTGCTGATCGCCCGGCGCAGCAGCGACGTGTGCACCACGTCCGGCAGCAGCCCCGCCTCGGCGAGGAGCTGCCCGCCTTGCCGGGCTTCGCGCTCGCCGGTCTCCGAAAGGGGCACGTCCACCCAGCCGGTGAACAGGTTTTCCGCGTTCCACGTGCTCTGTCCGTGCCGCAGCAGCACCAGGGTCCCAAGTTCGGCCATGGCCACCAGCCTGCCAGAGCGCGCCAGCGCGGCCGGTAGTGCGTCCACCCCTCTACCCAGAGTGCGTTACCCGGGAGTAACACTTTCCCCCGACGCGCAGGAGGGTTGCCGACGAGCAGGCCAAAGAGTGCAAGGCGCTGCACACTGTTATCCCCGTCCGCAAATTTCACTCGAACGGAGTAACCAGTAGTCTTGTGATTACTGGTCGACATCTGACAGGTTGGGCATGTCCCGCTCAGCCGGATTCCACGCACTCCCGGCTGATCACGGGCAGTGACCGCGGCTCGTCTCCCCCCTGCCGAGCCGCGGCCCGCCGGCCCCGTTGGCATCCCCCTCGTCACCGGGTCCAGCAAGGCGGGACCTGCAGCGGGACGGCTCGAGATCGCGACTCCCCCTCCCTCGAGCCGTTCCGCCAGCCCCTCACTCCGCGGGCCTGGCCTTCCGCCGCCGCAGCCACCAGAACACCGCGCCGGCCGGGATCCCGAACGCGACCGCGAACGGCAGCAGCACCCCCAGCACGCGCACGAGCCCGGTGCAGAAGACGACGAACGCGTCCCATCCCCCGGACAGCCCGGCGAGGAAACCGCCGGACTCCGCCGGGGCGGCGGCCTCCTGCCGCGTCACCGAGAGCGACACGGTCGCCATCGCGACCCGTCCGGCCAGCGAAGCCTGCTGCCGCTCCAGCGACTCCAGCGTGGCCTGGCGGCTGGTCAGCTCGCTTTCGACGGACGCGATCTCGGACACCGACTGCGCCTTCGCCAGCAGCGCGCGCATCCGCTCGACGCTCGCCCGCTGGGTCGCCAGCCGCGCGTCCACGTCGACCACCTGCGCGGTCACGTCCTGTGCGCTGATTTCCCGCCGTTTCACCTGGCCGAGCCCGCTGAGCTGGTCGAGCACGCCGTCGAGTTTCTCCGCGGGCACCGACAAGGTCAGCGACGCGGAATCGTCCGTCGCGCTCTCTTGTCCGGGGTAACCGCCCGCACCGGTCGCGATCGACTTCGCGCGGGACACGACGTCGTCCGTCTTCGGGGTGGTCAGTTCCAGCCGCGCGCTGCGCGCCAGCTTGCGATCAGTCGCGCCGGGTTCGGGCACGGTCGCCTGCGCGTTCCCCTGCTTTGGCGCCGCCCCCTGCTCCTGCCGCTGCGCGGGCGCGACAGCCGACCTCGCCGAATCCGCGCTGTTGCCGCTGCATCCGGCCAGCAGCACCAGCGCGGCGCCCGCGAGCACGCATCTCCATCGAGTCCGCATTCCCGTCTCCCTCCAGTCGTTGGCGGTGAGACGAAGCGACTGGGCGGAGCCGTTGCACGGAATCGGTTACGACTCGGTCAACCCCGGTTCGTGCCCGCCGGCGGGTTCGGCGAGGTGTTTGAACGCCTGGAGATTCGCCAGCGATTCGCCGCGCGAGACGCGCCAGTCCCATTCGCGCTTGATGGACGTGGCGAACCCGATTTCCAGCAGGATGTTGAAATCGCCGTCCGCGGCCTCGAGCACCTGGCCGAGGATCTTGTCCAGTTCGGACTCGGTCACCGTCTCCTTGCCGAAGCGGCCGACGAGGTAGATGTCGCCCAGACTGTCCACTGTGTAGTGCACGCCGTAGAGCCGGGCGTTGCGCTGCAACAGGAACCGGTACACGTCCTCGTGCCGCTCGTCCGGACGGCGGCAGACGAACGCCTCCACCGAGAACGCGTGGTCGCCGTCCACGAGCCAGCAGTTGGTCTGCAGCTTCTTGGTTCCCGGCAACGTCACGAAATAACGGCCTTCGCCGCGACGGTCGTACTTGAGCCCACTTGAGTCCAAAGTGGACTTGATAGTCGCGTCAAGGCTCACACTGCCACCTCCGCCCGCAGTTCCAGCGCCTGCCGGAACGCTCTGGTCGCTTGAGCATAGATGTCGAGCAAGGAATCCGTGGTGCGCCGCCAGGAAAACCGCTGCGCGTGCCGCACCGCGTTGGACGCCAGTTCCGCGCGCCGGTCCGGCCGCAGCGCGACCGCGGCGAGCGCGTCGGCCCATTCCGCCGCACCGTGCGAGGGAACCAGCAGCCCGGAAACCCCGTGCGGCACCGCGACCGGCAGCCCGCCGACCTCCGCCGCCACCACCGGCGTGCCGCAGGCCTGCGCTTCGAGCGCGACCAGGCCGAAGGATTCGTTGTAGCTCGGCACCGCGACGACGTCGGCCGCGCGAAACACCGTGCGCAGCTTCAGCCCGTTCTGCGGCGGCAGGAACCGCACCTGCTCGGCGATGCCCAGCGACACCGCCAATTCCCGCAAGGCCTGCGGCTGCTCCAACCCGGTGCCGGACGGTCCGCCGACCACCAAAACCACCAGCCGCGAAGCCAATTCCGGCCGCCGGCGCAGCATTTCCGCCGCCGCGTGCAACAGCACGTCCGGTGCCTTGAGCGGCTGGATCCGTCCAGCGAAGGCAAGCACGACCGCGTCCGGGGACAGGTTCAGCTCGCGCCGCGCTTCCAGCTGCGAACCGGGCGTGAACCGTTCGAGGTCGACACCCGGCGGCACGGCGTGCACCGCGTGCGTCGAAGCCCCGTAAAGGTCGACCAGCTGCCGAGCCTCGACCTGTGTGTTCGCGACGAGACAGTCGGCCTCGGCGACCACCTGTTCCTCGCCCATCACGCGCGTCCGCGGCTCGGGCTTGTCGCCCTCGGCGAGCAGCGCGTTCTTGACCTTGGCCAGCGTGTGCGCGGTGTGCACGAGCGGCACGCCCCACCGGTCGCGGGCGAGCCAGCCGACCTGGCCGGACAGCCAGTAGTGCGAGTGGATCAGGTCGTAGTAGCCCGGCTCGTGGAACGCCTCCGCGCGCAGCACGCCCGAGGTGAACGCGCACAGCTGCGCGGGCAGCTCGTCGCGCGCCAGCGGCTCGAACGGCCCGGCCGGCACGTGCCGCACCGTGACGCCGGGGGCCAGCTCGGCCAGCGGCGGCTGCTCCGACGAGGTCGCCCGCGTGAAGACCTCGACCTCGATGCCGCGCCGCGCCATCTCCTGCGCGGTCTGGCTGACGTACACGTTCATCCCCCCGGCGTCGCCGGTGCCCGGCTGCTCGAGCGGGGAGGTGTGCACGGACAAGACCGCGATCCGGCGCGGCTCAGCGATGAATCCCTTGAGGGTCACCTGGTCACTCCTGCTACTCGGCTGCGTCCCCGGCGAACCGCCGCAGCACGGAGTTGAAGTCCTCCGGCTCCTCGACGAACGGCAGATGCCCGGCCTCAACGAACCAACGCAGGACCGCCCCCGGAATCTTCCCGGCCGAATACTCTGCCGCCGAAGGATCCACCACCCCGTCGGCCGACCCGTGCACCACCAGGGTCGGTTTGTCGACCGCGGCGAGCACGTCGCCGCTGCCGATGTCCCGCCGGAACAGCGCGCCGCGCACCGCGGGCGGCACCGAAAGCGAGCTACCGAGCAACGCCTGCGCGTACGCACCCGGCACCTTCGGGCTGGCCTGGGCACGGGTGAACTCGACCAGCGCGGGGATCGCGACCTCGGCGTCCTCCGAGAGCGCGGCGGGCAGCGCGGCCCGCATGATCGGGCCAGTCGCGCCGCCCTCGCGCTTGCGGCCGATCTCGGTGATCGCGCCCACGAGCACGATGCCGCCGAGCCGTGCGGTGCCGTGCTCGCGCAAGTAGTCCGTGATCACCAGCCCGCCGTAGGACCAGCCGACGACGATCGCGTCCGGACCGGCGAAGTCGAGCACCGCGGCGAGATCGCCCGCCCACCGCGCCGGATCGTCGTAGCCGTCCTTCGGGACGTCGGATGCCCCGTGCCCGCGCAGGTCCATCGCGACGAGCCGGAACCGCTCGCTCAGCGCCGGGTCGGCCAGCTGGGCGGACCAGGCCGCGGCGGACTGGGCCCAGCCGTGCACGAAGACGATCGGACGCGCGTTGTCCGGGCCCTCGACGCGCAGTGCGATCCGCACGCCGCCGGCCCCGGTTACCTCAGTGTTCACTTCTACTTGTTAGCAGACCGCTAGTGGATCACTTCGCGGCCGACATCGACTTCCAGGTCGGCCAGTCGTAGAACCAGTCCTTGACGTCGGAGCTGGTCGGGCTGCCCAGCCGGGAGCCGGTGACCTCGACCGGGTCGCCGATCATCGCCGAATCGAAGTAGGCCTTGGCGTCCGCCTCGAGCAGGTTGACGCAGCCGTGCGAGTTGTTGGTCTTGCCGATCGCGGCCGCGTTGTCCTGGTTCTCGTGGATGAACTCGCCGTGGTTGGAGAACCGGCAGGCCCACTTCTTGTTGACGTTGGTGTAGCCGTACCGGGCGTTGTCGAACACCGCGTGCGGCTCCTTCGACATGATGATGAAGGTGCCGTTCGGGGTGTTGCGCTGGACGTCCGAGTCGAGCCCGTTGGAGCACGGGTAGCTCGCGCTCTCCGCGCCGCCGCGGTAGACCTTCATCACATGGTCCGGCGTGTGGATCTTGACCACCTGGTTGCGGCCGATCTTGAACTTGGTGCTGACGTCCGATTTCACGTAGACGCCCCCGCCGAGGTCCACGCCGTACAGGTTCGCCTCGACCTCGACGGTCGTGTTGGCCGGCCAGTACTCCTTGGGCCGCCAGTCGACCTGGTTCGGCGACAGCCAGGCCCACGAGCCCTCGACGTCCTTGCTGGTCTTGACCTTGAGCGCCTTCTCGACCGCCGCCCGGTCCTTCGGCGCGCCGCCGTTGAACTTCACGCTGATCGGCATCGCGACGCCCACCTCGGCGTCGTCGCCCGGGTTCAGCGTGGCGCGCACCGTCTTGGCCGGGCTGACCGTGGCGAACGACCCCTTCAGCTCAGCGGGCCGCTGGTCGGTGCCGGTCGCCTTGGCCGCGTAGTTGTAGGTCTTGCCGTAGCCGAGCGGTTCGGAACTGGTCCAGGACAGGCCGTCCGGGGCGAGTTCGCCCTTGATCTCGTCGCCGCCCTCGTTGGTGAGCTTGACCTCGGTCAGCTTGCCTTCGGTGACCTTCACCACCACCGGCTCGCGCACGCCCACGTCCTTGGCCCCGACGGCCGGGGTCGCGGTGAGCTTCGCCACCGGGGCGGCCGGCTTGCCGCCGTTGTCGCCACTGCCGCCCTGCGGCGACGCGGTGCCGTCATTGCTGCCGCCCGAGCACGCGGCGGCCAGCGCCGCCGCGCCGGTCGCGAGAACGGCCTTGAACACCGTACGGCGCTCGATCACGGTCTTACCTCCACTTGTCCCCCGCACCGGCATCTCCCACGCACATCAGCGCCGGTGAGCGACTCGACGTTACCTGCGAACCGGAAATTCCTCTCCATCCCGCAAGACGTTTCACCCGGCGCCCGGTTGCTGCCGATTTATTGTCGATTGACTCGCCCGGGTTACCCCGGGAGCCGTCAGAGCGAACAGTTGATCAGCAGTGGTTCCGGATACAGCCGCACGCCGAACCGCGCTTCGACCCCGTCGCGGACCTCGCGAGCCAGCGCGAGCAGATCCTCCGTACTGGCCCCGCCACGGTTCGTAAGCGCCAAAGTGTGCTTGGCAGACAGCGAAACGCGCCCGCCCGGACCGGGGTACCCCTTGCCGAACCCAGCCCGCTCGATCAGCCACGCGGCGGACAGCTTCACCCCGCCGCTGGCCGGGTACTGCGGAATCTTGCCCTCGGTCGACTCCGCGATCCTCGCGAGCACCGCCGGCGCTTCCTCCTCGGGAACGATCGGGTTGGTGAAGAACGACCCCGCACTCCACGTGTCGTGATCAGCCGGGTCGAGCACCATGCCCTTCCCGCGCCGCAGCCCGAGCACCGCTTCCCGCGCCCGCGCGGCGGGGACTTTCGCATCGATTTCGACCCCCAGCGTGCGCGCCAGCTCGGCGTACCGAATAGGCGCGGACTGCCCGCTGGGGTCGATCCGGAACCGCACACTGAGCACCACACCGCGGTCTGTGCCCTTGAGCACACTGGTGCGATAAGCGAAGCCCAACTCGTCGGCCTTGACCGTCCGCACCTCCTTGGCGGCCCGGTCGTACAACTCCACGGAGACGATCGATTCGGCCACTTCGCCGCCGTACGCCCCGACGTTCTGAATCGGCGTCGCCCCCACCGACCCCGGGATCCCGGAGAGACACTCCAGCCCGCCAAGCCCGCTGTCGACGAGCGCGGCAACGAACGCGTCCCACTCCTGCCCAGCAGCAACCTCGACGACGTCGCCATCGCGAGTCCACCCGGTGTTGGCGATCCGCACGAGGGTCCCGTCAAACCCCGCATCCCCCACCACGAGATTCGACCCACCACCAAGCAACAACACCGGCTCGCCGGACTCGTCCGCCGCGCGCACAGCGGCGACAAGCTCGTCAGCAGTGGTGGCGGTGATAGACCGGCGCACTGGTCCACCGAGACGGAGGGTGGTGTACTCAGCGAGACGGGTCAGGCCAGGCGTTTGAGCGGCATTCACGAGGCCTAACGCTACAGCCCGTTATCCGGCACTATCCGCTAATACTATCCAGCAACGCCACGGCTGAAACCCGATCGCGTTCAAGGTGAAGGCACAAGCTGATGCTGGCTCCGTCAGAGCTGCCGGCCGTCACCACCCGGTACTGTCCGCTACATGGGATCCCGCATCGAGCACCGCGGCGAATTCGACGGCTCGCTCGAAACCGTCTTCACCGCAGTAGCCGGAGAAGAAGCCCTCCGCGCACGCCTCGCCGCGCAAGGCGGAGAAGACGCCAAACTCCTGACCTACACCGCCGAAGGCGACTCCGTCCGCTACGAACTCCAGCACGGCATCAAGGCGGCCAAGCTCCCCCAAGCCGTCCGCGCCCTGCACAAGGGCGACATCATCGTCAACCGCACCCAGACCTGGAAGCGGTCCGGCGACGAGTACACCGGCCGCTCCGACGTCAGCGTGGGCGGCGTCCCCGGCGAAATCAGCGCCTCGACCTACCTCACCCCGAAGGACGGCAAGGTCGTCCTCCGCACTACCGGCGAGGTCGTCGTGCGCATCCCCCTCTTCGGCGGCCGGATCGAGGAGTTCGTCTCCGAGCAGGTGGTCAACCTGCTGCGGAACGAGGACGAGTTCACCGCACAGTGGCTGGCCGAGCACGCCTGACCCCGGTGGGAACCCCGACCAGGGGCACCACCAACCCCAACCGGTTGCGCCGGGTCGACCGCTGGCTCGCGAGCGACCCGGCCGTCACCCGGCTGCTGCGTCGGGGCGAAAGTCCCCTGGTCGTCGATCTCGGCTACGGAGCGTCGCCGGTCACGACGGTCGAACTGGCCCGCTGGCTGGCGCGCGTGCGGCCGGACGTCCGGGTGCTCGGGCTCGAACTCGACCCGGAGCGCGTCGCCGCCGCCCTGCCCGCCGCTGATCCGCCCCGGCTCGACT
Organism: Amycolatopsis sp. AA4; assembly: GCF_002796545.1. Classification (GTDB taxonomy): domain Bacteria; phylum Actinomycetota; class Actinomycetes; order Mycobacteriales; family Pseudonocardiaceae; genus Amycolatopsis. The sequence continues at coordinate 201,070 of NZ_CP024894.1, read as the reverse complement.
TCCGGCGCGGCGGCTTCGAACTGGCCGGAACGCGGCCGGTCCTGGTGCGCGCGTTCAACGTGCTCCGGCAGTACGCCGAAGACGAGGTCCCGGGCGCGTGGCAGCTGATGCTCGACGCGATGCCGCCGGACGGTCTCCTCGTCGAAGGCACCTGCGACGAGATCGGCAGGCTGGTCACGTGGGTCGCGGTCGGTGCCGACGGTCCGCGCACCCTGACCCTGTCGCTGCGCCTCGCCGAACTCGACCGTCCGTCCACAGTGGCCGAACGACTGCCGAAAATCCTCATCCACCGCAACATCCCCGGCGAACGCGTGCACGCCCTGATGTCCACTTTGGACGAATGCTGGGCGGCCGCCGCACCGCACCGTTCGTTCGGCGTGCGGGCCCGCTGGACCGCCACCGTCGCCATGCTCGCCGACCGCGGCTGGCCGGTCATCGGCAATCCGGAGCGCCGCAGGCTCGGCGAGCTGACCGTGGCCTGGGAGAGCGTCGCGCCGCGCTGAACCCACCTGTTCACCGCCCGCACCCCGCTGGGTCATCCCGTGGTGACCTTCAGTGCTGACGATGAGCGGGTGGAACTGCTGGAACACGTCACCGAGCTGATCCGGGGCACGCTCGGCTCGCCCTGGCTGTGGGTGCTCGTGTTCGCGATCGCCGGGCTGGACGCGCTGCTGCCGTTCATGCCGAGCGAAACGACCGTGGTGACCGTCGCCGTCCTGATCGGACCGGACCTGGGCAGGCTCGCCCTGCTGGTCGTCGTCTCGGCCGCCGGCGCGTGGGCGGGCGACTGTCTCGGCTACGCCGTGGGCCGCGCCGCCGGACCGCGCGCGGTCGCCTGGCTGCAGCGCGGACCGTCCGGACGGCAACGCTACGAATGGGCCCGCGACCAGGTCCGCCGGCAAGCGCCGCTGCTGATCATCGCCGCGCGCTACCTGCCGGGCGGCCGCGTCGCGAGCGCTCTCGCCAACGGCAGCCTCGGCTATCCGCTGCGCCGGTTCGTTCCGCTCGACGCCCTGGGCGCGGCGTTGTGGTCGCTGTACAGCGCGCTGATCGGGCTCGCTGGCGGGGCCGCGTTCGCCGATCGGCCGGGCTACGGCCTGCTGCTGTCGTTGCTGCTCGGGCTGCTGCTGGTCGTGCTGATCGAATTCGGCCGACGGGTGCGCGTGCGCAGGCTACGGTCAGGGCATGGACGCGCCACGTCTGCTGGAAGCGATCGACATCCACGCCGACCGGATCAAGGCCGCGACGCTCGCCGCGGGTCCGGCCGCGCCGGTCCGGAACTGTCCGAAGTGGACGGTGCAGGACCTGGTGACACACCTGACGGCGGTGCTCTCGTACACGGTCGCGGCGATCACCGACCGGAATGCTGAGCCACCGCGCGCGAGCACCTGGGAGGACGCCCTCGGCTGCTGGGACGGCCAACGGATGGCCGTGCGCGAAGCCCTGCGCCGTCCGGCGGACACCCCGCTGCGTTCGCCGTTCCCGCACGGCGGCCCCGTCACCGTCGAAGACTGGACGCGCCGGCTCGCGCACGAGTTCGCCATCCACCGGCTCGACGCGGAAAGCGCCCTGCTCACGCCGCCGGTCACGCGGTACCGGACGGAATTCGCCGAGGACGGCATCGACGAGTTCCTCGCCTTCCTGACCCCGCGCCGCGCGAAGCCGAGCGGCCGCGAGGGGATCGTCCAGGTCAGCACCGACACGCGGACGTGGACCGTGCTGCTGCGCGCCGATCAGCCGCCGACGCTGGGCGAAGGCGTCCCGGACCTCACGCTCGCCGGCCCGGCCGACGACGTCTACCGCGCGCTGTGGGGCCGTCCGAACCACGCCGGGAAAGTCGGCGACGCCACCCTTCTGGAGCCCCTCGCAGCGCCCTGACCAGCGGCCGGAGAGAATGGGCGCGTGTCAGATCCCCAGCGTTACGTGCTCACCTTCGGCTGCCCCGACCGCACCGGCATCATCGCCCGCATCTCGGGCTTCCTCGCCGACCACGGAGGAATGATCGTCGAGGCGGCGTATCACACCGACCCCGACTCGGGCTGGTTCTTCACCCGCCAGGTCGTCCGCGCCGATTCGCTGCCGTTCGACGCCGAGGGATTGCGCGAGCGGTTCGGCGCGGTCGCCCGCGAACTGTCCGCCGAGTCGAGCTGGCAGGTGCGCGACACCGGCGAGCGGCCGCGCGCGGTCGTGCTGGTCTCGAAGGCCGGGCACTGCCTGTACGACCTGCTCGGCCGGGTCGCCTCCGGGGAACTGGACGTCGACATCGCCGCGGTGATCGGCAACCACGATTCGCTCGCGGACATCACGCGCGCGCACGGGATCCCGTTCCACCACGTGCCGTTCCCGGCAGGCGACCCGGACGGCAAAGCGGCCGCGTTCGCCCAGGTCCGCGAACTGGTCGACGCGCACGACCCGCACGCGATCGTGCTGGCGCGGTTCATGCAGGTGCTGCCCGCCGACCTGTGTGCGGCGTGGGCCGGACGCGCGCTGAACATCCACCACAGCTTCCTGCCGTCGTTCATCGGCGCGAAGCCGTACCACCAGGCGCACACGCGCGGCGTGAAGCTCGTCGGCGCGACCTGCCACTACGTCACCGCCGACCTGGACGCCGGGCCGATCATCGAACAGGACGTGATCCGCGTCGACCACGGCGATTCGGTGCAGGACATGGTGCGCAAGGGCCGCGACATCGAGAAGGTGACCCTCGCCCGTGGCCTGCGCTGGCACCTGGAAGGCCGTGTTCTGGTGCACGGCAACCGCACCATGGTGCTCTGACGCGCTGGCTCTCTGTCCCGCAGACGTCCGTGAAGGGCTCCTTGAGGGAATCTGATTCCCTCAAGGAGCCCTTCACGGACCTTCACCTGGCATGGGAGCGCGCTCGGCGAGGGGTCAGCCGATCGTCGAGGTGTCGATCACGAAGCGGTACCGCACGTCGCTGTTCTCGACCCGCGCGTACGCCTCGTTCACCTGGTCCGCGCTGATCGTCTCGATCTCCGCGCCGACGCCGTGCTCGGCACAGAAGTCCAGCATCTCCTGGGTCTCCGCGATGCCGCCGATCATCGAACCGGCCAGCACGCGGTTGCCGCCGAGCAGGGAGAAGACGTTGTACTCCAGCGGTTCCCCCGGCGCGCCGACGTTCACCATCGCGCCGCCGACGCGCAGCAGGCTGAGGTATGCGTCGACCGGCAGCTTCGCCGAGACGGTGTTGAGGATGAGGTCGAACCGGCCGGCGAGCGTCTCGAAGGTCGACTCGTCGCTGGTCGCGTAGTAGTCCTTCGCGCCGAGCCGAAGGCCGTCTTCCTGCTTCTTCAGGCTCTGGCTGAGCACGGTGACTTCCGCGCCCATCGCGACGGCCAGCTTGACCGCCATGTGCCCGAGCCCGCCGAGGCCGACGACGGCGACCTTCTTGCCCGGCCCCGCGCCCCAGCGGCGCAGCGGCGAGTACGTGGTGATGCCCGCGCACAGCAGCGGCGCGGCGACGTCCAGTTCGATGCCCTCCGGGATCCGGCAGACGAACGCGTCCTTCACGACGATCTGCCGGCTGTATCCGCCGTAGGTGTTCTCGCCGTCGAAGCCGACCCCGTTGTAGGTCTGCACGTTGCCCTTGACGCAGAACTGCTCCGACCCGGCGCGGCAGTACTCGCATTCGCCGCAGGAATCGACCATGCAGCCGACCCCGACCCGGTCGCCGACCCGGTACTTCGTGACGTCCGAGCCGACCGCGGCGACCACGCCGGCGATCTCGTGGCCGGGCACCATCGGGAAGATCGCGGTCCCCCAGTCCTGGTGGACCTGGTGCAGGTCGCTGTGGCAGATGCCGGCGTACGCGATGTCGATCAGCACGTCGTCCGGCCGCAGGTCGCGGCGCTCGATCGTCGTCGGCGCGAGCGGTCCGCCCGGCGTCGCGGCGGCAATGGCGGAGGTGGTCGTGGTCATGAAGGCCTCCTGGGTGTCCCGGCCGGTCCGGGACAAAGTCGATGTAAGAACCCTCTTACATCGACTACCGTAGGCCTCGCCTTATTCCTCGACACGAGCACGATCGGGTGTGACGCACGACATGGCGGCGCAGTACCACCATCGCAATCTGCGCGCCGAGCTCGTGCGCGTCTCGCTCGATCTGATCGCGGAGAACGGGATCAAGGGCTTCTCGGTCGCCGAAGCCGCCCGGCGGGCGAAGGTTTCCACCGCCGCGCCGTACCGGCATTTCCCGGACCGCGCGGCGTTGCTGGCCGCAGTGGGCACGGTCGCGGCGCGCCAGTTGCGCGAACTCGCCGAGGAGGCAGCCGCCGCCGAGACGGACGAAGGCGCCGCGCTGGCCGCCGTCGCCGCCGCGCACACCCGGTACCTGATCGACACCCGGATCGGCCTGCACGTCTTCTTCGCCTCGGAGCTGGCTGACGTGCAGTACGTCGAACTGCACGATGCCCGCCGCGAACTGGTCGACGCGTCGCTGCTGCGCTGCCTCGCGATCGCGCCGGACCCGGCGATCGCGCTGGAGCTGATGGAACAGCTCCACACCCAGGCGTACGGCTACGGCGATTTCTACCTCAACGGCGTCTACCAATGGCTCGGCTATCCGACGGAGCAGGTCGTCGCGAAGTCGCGGCGCGCGGCGCGGATCGTGATCGAGGCTTATCGCGCGAGCAATCCGGCGATCAGCCCGGCGGAGTGGTGACGTAGCGGGCCGCCAGCCAGGAACCGAAGGCGTGCAACCGATCGGCGAGCGCGGACGGTTCGAGGACGTCGAAGTCCACGTCCAGGTAAGCCAGCCAACGCGCGGCCCAGTCGAGGTCGTCGGTGCCGAACCGGAGTTCGCATTCGTCGCCGTCCCCGACCACCGTGGCCACACTCGGGTCGACGAGTTCCCGGACCAGGTCGGCCGAGGTGTGCACCTGGCCCCGGACGCGATACCGCCACCTCGCATCCGTGATCAGATCGGCCACAGTGGACGGTGGTTCCGGCGCGGGCAACTTGCTCCCCAACGGCTGGACCGCCTCGATCCGGTCCACCGCAAAGGTTTTCCAGTCCGCGGCACCGCGCGGGCACGCCACGAGGTACCACTGCCGTCGCACCGTGACGAGCCGATAAGGCTGCACATCCAAGGGTTTCGCGGACGGAGCGTCCAAGGCTCGATGTCGGATCCGGACCGCTTCACCAGCCCGGCAAGCCAACGCGAGCGGCACCAGGATGTCCCGGGCGGCCTGCCGGAAAGGCTTGCCCGGCAACGATTCCACGCTCGCGAGCGCGGCAAGCCGAGCCTGCCAGCGCGTCGGTACCACCTGGGTCAGCTTGGCCAGCGCGGTCACCGTGGCGGTTTCCAGGCCGTCGACCGCCACCGCGGTCTGCAGGCCGAGCGAGACCGCGGCGACTTCGTCGGCGTCCAGCAGCAGCGGTGGCATCGCGGTCCCGTGCGCGAGCCGGTAGCCGCCGACCCGGCCCGGTTCGCCGTCGATGCGATAGCCGAGTTCGCGCAGCTGAGCGATGTCGCGCCGCGTGGTGCGCTCGGTGACGCCGAGCCGGGCCGCGAGGTCGGTGGCCGAGATGCCCGGGCGCGCCTGCAGCAGGGCCAGCGTCTCCAGGCGACGGCTCGTGGTGGTCATGATTTCGATTCTCGCGCAAAACTAGGACAGTATCCGACTGGGTATCCGGTCATCCTTGGTTCATGACTCAACTGCTCCGCCCCGAAGGGCTCGTCCAGTCCCCCGCCTTCACCCACGTCGCCGTGGTCCCGCCGGGCGCGACCACGGTCTACGTCGGCGGCCAGAACGCCGTCGACGCGAGCGGGAAGCTCGTCGGCGGAACTGACGTCGCCGCGCAGGTCGAGCGCGTGATGGCCAACCTGAAAACGGCACTGGCCGCCGCGGGCGCGACCGTCCAGGATGTGGTGATGCTGAACATCCTGCTGGTCGAGGACGTCGACCTGGCCCAGGCCTACCCGGTCGCCGCCGCGGGCCTGGCGGGCGCGACGCCGCCGGTGACCGCGCAGCGCGTGGCTGGGCTCGCCGTGCCGGGCGCGCTCGTCGAGGTCAGCGCGATCGCGGCGGTGGCCCGGTGACCGTCGGGAAGACCAAGGACGCGGGCTGGCAGATCGGGGTGTCGAAGACGGTCGGCCGCTCCGCCGAAGAGGTGTGGGACTTCATCACGTCTGCGGAAGGCGTGGCGATCTGGCTCGGCGAGGGGGTGACCGTCCAGCCCGAACCTGGCGTCGGCTACGAGACCGCCGACGGAATCCGCGGCGAGACGCGCAGTTTCCGCGAACTGGACCGGATCCGGCTCACCTGGCAGCCCGCCAGCTGGTCGCACGAGACGACGCTGCAGCTTGCGGTCCGCGCGAGCGGCGCGGACAAAGCGATGCTGCGCATTCACCAGGAACGGCTGGCCGACGCCGCCGAACGGGAGCAGCAGCGCCGCCATTGGCAGGGAGTTCTCGCCGAATTGATCACCGCGCTTGCCTAGCCCGCGCCCGACGGAGGACCCTGGTCTTCGAGCGGTTCACCGGCAGGAGGCGCGATGCTGTGCGTGTTCGATGTCAACGAGACGCTGCTCGACCTGAAGGTGCTCGACCCGCTGTTCGCCAAATTCACCGGAGACCCGCACGCGCGGCAGGAATGGTTCACGCTCGCGATCCACACCGTGCTCACGGTGACCGCGGCCGGCCAGTACCGCGATTTCGCGCAGATCGCCGGGGAAGCCGCGGCCGCCGTGTGCGCGCGGCACGGCCATGAACTGACCGACATCGAACTGGCGAAGGTCGGCGACGGCCTGCGGGCGCTGCCCGCACACGCCGACGTCGTGCCCGGCCTGGACCGCTTGCGCCAAGCCGGGCACCAGGTCGTCGCCCTCACGAACTCGCCGCTCGCGACCGCCGAGGCGCAGCTGCAAAACGCTGGCCTGGCAACGAAATTCGACCGGATCTTCTCCGCGCAGCAGGTCAGCAGGCTCAAGCCCGCGCCGGAGCCGTACCTCCAGGTGCTGCGTGCCTTCGGCGTCGAACCCGGCCAGGCGGTGATGATCGCCGCGCACGGCTGGGACATCGCCGGGGCACAAGCCGCGGGACTCCGGACCGCGCTGCTCGCGCGTCCCGGAGTCCATCCGCTGCCCGGCCTTCCCGCCGCGACCTACACCGCGGCGACGCTGCCCGAATTGGCCGAGGCGATCGTCAGGAACTGAGGCGCACCAGCATCTTTCCGGTGTTGGCCCCGCTGAGCAGGCCGAGGAAGGCGTCCGGCGCGTTGCGGATGCCGTCCACAAAGGTCTCGGAGTACTTGATCTCGCCGGACGCGACGAGCGGCGCGACCTCGGCCACGAACTCCTGCATCAGGTGCCAGTGGTCCAGCACGAGCAGGCCGCGCATGGTGATCCGCTTCGCGATGAGCTGCACCAGGTTGCGCGGGGCCGGCGTCGGCTCGGTGGCGTTGTACTGCGAGATCATGCCGCAGATCGCGATCCGGCCGTGCAGGTTCATCGACGCGATCGCGGCTTCCAGGTGCTCGCCGCCGACGTTGTCGAAGTAGACGTCGATGCCCTCGGGCGCGGCCGCGGCGAGCTGCTCGGCGACCGGTCCGTCCTTGTAGTTGAAGGCGGCGTCGAAGCCGAGTTCCTCGGTGAGGTAGCGGACCTTCTCCGCCGAACCCGCGCTGCCGATCACGCGCTTGGCGCCCTTGAGCCGCGCCAGCTGCCCGACGAGCGAGCCGACCGCACCGGCCGCGCCGGAGACGAAAACCGTGTCGCCCGGCTTGAATTCCGCGCTCACCAGCAGCCCGGCGTACGCGGTGAGGCCCGGCATCCCGAGCACGCCGAGGTAGGTCGACAGCGGCGCGACGGAATCGTCCACTTTGACCGCTCGCTTGGCGTCGAGCACCGCGTGCGTGCGCCAGCCCGCCTGGTGCAGCACGTGGTCACCGACCGCGAAGTCGTCCACAGTGGACTCGACGACCTCGCCGACCGCGCCGCCCTGCATGGCCTCGCCCACCACGAACGGCGGCGAGTAGGACTTCACGTCGTTCATCCGGCCGCGCATCGCCGGGTCGACGCTCATCACCAGGTTGCGCACCAGGATCTGGCCGGGACCCGGCTTCGGCACCTCGGTCTCGACGATGTCGAAATTGTCCATGGTCGGGACGCCGTGCGGACGGGCCGCGAGCCGGATCTCGGTCGCCTTGGCGGGCGTTGCGGGTGCGTTCACCGTCGAACTCCGTTTCGTTCAAGCCGGACTGAAGCGGGGCGCGCGCCCCGTCTACCCCGGCCAACGGAGAAACCGGGGCGCGCATTCCGATTGTCCCCGGAGCTGTGGCCAGCGCTACACGATCTCCGCGAGCTTGCCGAGCACGCCGTCGTAGATCTTCTTCAGCCCGGCCGGCGCGAAGGTCTTCTCGAAGAAGCCGCCGATGCCGCCGGCGCCGTCCCAGCTGGTCTGGATGCGGACCAGCGAACGCTCGCCGGAGGCGGTGACGGTCCAGGTGGTGACCATGCTGGAGTTCGCGTCGGTCTCGACGAAGGTGCCCGGCGACGGTTCGGTCACCGTGGCCGCGACGTCGCGCACGCGCTTGGACGTGGCCTGCAGCTTCCAGCTGGCCTTCGTCCCGGCTCCCACGCCGCCCTCGCTGACCTGGTAGTCGCGGTAGTGCTCGGTGAGCAGCTTCGGCCGCGTCTCGGCGTAGTCCGCGACCAGCTCACGCACGCGTTCCACCGGCGCGTCGATCGTGCGCTCCGCGGTGGCCGTGACCTTGCCCATGTCGTTTCCCCTGCTCTCGTCGGTTTCCGCCGCAGCAACCTTCGCACACGCGCGGAAACCCCGGGAGCGGCGGTACGCACCCGCCGCTCCCGGGAGAGCGTCAGGACAGGCCCTGCTGCTTCAGCCAGTCCTTGGCCACGTCGGCGGCGGGCTCGCCGTCCGCGTCGACCCGCTTGTTCAGCTCGCGCATGCCGTCGGTGGTGAGCTTCGCGCTCACCGCGTTGACGACGTTCGCGAAGTCCGGGCCGCGTTCGTCGAGCACCTTCTTGTTCACCGCGGGCACCACGTTCTCGGTGGGCACGATGGCGAGGTCGTCCTTGAGCGCGACGTACTGCGGGTCGCCGACCAGCGGGCTGACCGAGTCGACCGGGATGACCGTCACCGCGCCGGAGTTGAGCTGCTGCACGCGCGGCCCGGCTTCCTGCACGGTCTGGAAGGTGATGTTCGTCAGCTTGTAGACGTCCGTGAAGCCCTTGAAGCACGGCAGCCGCTTCTCGCACTCCGGCGCACCCGCCATGACGACCTTGTCGAGCTTCTTCAGGTCGCTGATCGACGCGATGCCCTTCGACTTCGCGAGATCGGCCTTCACGATGTAGGTGTTCTTGTCCTCGGCGGCGGCGTAGTTCAGCAGCCCGACGCCCTCCGGCGCGAAAAGCTTCTCCAGCTGGTCGTGCTCGGCCTTGGCGTCCTTCGTGGCCTCCTTGCCGAAGCCGGTCGTGATCGCCGCGCCCTGGTACTCCGGCAGGAACTGCAGTTCGCCGGACTTCAGCGACGGGTAGACCAGCTCGCGCGAGCCGAGGTTCAGCTTCCGGGTGACCGGATAGCCCTTGGCCTCCAGCGCGCCCGCGTAGATCTCGGCCAGGATCTGGCTGTCGGTGAAGTTGAACGAGGCGACGACGATCGGAGCGCCGCCCTTGCTCGGCGCGGCCGGCTGGTCGCTTCCCCCACCGCACGCGGTCAAGCCGAGCGCGGCCGTCGCCAGCAGCGCGGCCACTCGGATGTTCCGGGTCCAGCGCACGTGTCCCCACACTCCTCAGTTCACTCGTTTGTGGGAATGGACCCTAACCGCGCCCCCCGACAGAAACCACTGGTTAGGAATCCTCGCCACGGAATCCCAAGGGCCGGAATATTGTCGCTCGATCGGGGTAAGGTCACGCCGTGCACGCGTCCGTCACCCCGCTGCTGGCCGACAGCAGCCGCCCCCTCTTCGAATGGCGGTGGGTCGAACGCAACGCCGACGCGATTCTGCAGCGGCTCGGCGAGCACATCGCCCTCACCGCGACCGCGCTCGGCGTCGGCCTCGTGCTCTCGCTCGCGCTGGCCACGCTGTGCCTGCGCTACCGCTGGTTCTATCCGTTTGTCGTCGGCGCGGCGGGCGCGCTCTACGTGATCCCGAGCCTGGGCGCGTTCGCGCTGCTGGTTCCGCTGCTCGGGTTTTCCTTCGCCACCGCGGTGATCCCGCTGGCGACGTACACGCTGCTGATCCTGATCCGCAACATCGTGACCGGCGTGCAACAGGTGCCGACCGAGGTGCGCGAAGCGGCGATCGGCATGGGCTTCACGCCGCGGCGGCTGTTGTGGCAGGTGGAGCTTCCGCTCGCGCTGCCGGTCGTGATCGCCGGGCTGCGGGTGGCCGCGGTGACGACGATCGGCCTGGTCACCGTCACGTCGCTGCTCGGCAAGGGCGGCCTCGGCTACTTCATCCGCGCCGGCATCCAGACGACGGTCCCGAACCCGAGCCCGATCATCGTCGGCGTCGTGTTGTCGATCGCGCTGGCCGTGCTGGTCGATTTGCTGCTGTGGCTGAGCGAACGCGCGCTGGCCCCGTGGGCTCGGAGGGCCGCGCGATGAGCTTTTTCGAGCAGCTGAGCCACTGGCTGGCCGATCCGAACCGCTGGAGCTGGACCGATCCGGCCGGGATTCCGTTCCGGACCGTGCAGCATCTGTGGTTCTCCGCGCTGGCGCTGGCGCTCTCGATCGTCCTGACCGTCCCGCTCGCGCTCGTGCTCGGGCACTACCGGCGCGGCCAGTTCCTGGCCAGCAGCGCGGTGAACATCGGCCGGGCGATCCCGAGTTTCGGGCTGATCATCCTGTTCTGGTTCCTGGCCAGCCGCTGGGGCGCGAACACGGACTTCTGGCCGCTGCTGCTCGCGCTCGTCGCGCTGGCGCTGCCGCCGCTGTTCACCAACACCTACGCCGGGGTGGTGCAGGTGGAACAGGAGGTCGTCGACGCGGCGCGCGGCACCGGGTATCGCGAATGGCAGATCATGTTGCGCGTGGAACTGCCGCTGTCGTCGCCGGTGATCGTGGCCGCCGCGCGAGTGGCGTTCCTGCAGCTGGTCGCGACGGTCGCGATCGGCGCGATCGTCAACGACGGCGGCGGCCTCGGCCGCTACATCGTGGACGGCTTCGCCCTCGGCGAGCAGGGCCACGGCGAAATCTTCGGCGGCGGCCTGGCGGTGGTCGTCCTGGCGTGGGTGTGCGAGGGCTTGTTCGCGCTGCTGACCAAGCTGGCTACGCCTCGCGGTCTCGCACTCCAGCAGGCCCGTCGGGACTCGTGAGGCAGACCTCGGCCAGCCGGTCGATCTCCGGCCCCAGCGACCGGTCGACCACCACCGGTTCGATCCTCTCCGCGAGCCAGGCGTAGGTGTCACTGAGCTTCGGCGCGCCTGAGGTTTCGCGGAGATACCGCGCCTGCCGTCCGGCGATCAGCTCGCAAGCGGTGATGGCGAAGAAGTGTCCGAGGACGGTCTCGAGTTCGGCTCCGGCCTGGCTGGCAAACGCTTGCACGTCCTCCTGACCAGCGGAGGTGTCCAGCGACCCGAGCGTCGCCGGAGCGGCTAGACGGCGCATCGCGTGCAGCTCGCCCGCCGCGCGTTTGTGCAACGGCGTCAGTCCGGCCTGCGGCCCCGGATCCACCGCGAGCTGCGGCGGCAAACCGCTGAACTGTGGGTCGAGGAGGCGATGGAGGCGCTGTACCGAGGCCTCCGCCGCATGGATCAGCGCGGCTTTGACGGCGTCCATCCTCAGCCCGAGCGCTGCGGCGTGATAGCCGGTGGTCGGGAGGAACTCACCGTCCACGAAGGCTGGGGAGTCCGCCGGCGTTTCCCCGGAGTCCTGCAGGGTTTCCCGTAGTTCCTCGACAGTGCGGCTGACGTATCCGAGCACCTTCGGGCCAACTCGCACCGAGATCGGCGCCTGCACGACTCCGTCTTTCGCGGCGGCCCCTTCGATGAGTTTCTCGACGCGGGTGCCGCGGTAGATCGCTTGCGGTGCGCCGAGAACGTCCACGGTGATCGCCGCGCAGAGCGTCTGCCAATCGATCAGCCGACGCGCGCGTTTGCCGCAGACCCACGCGTACGCCTCGGCCAGCGGCGAACCTTGGATGAGGCTCGCCCCTTCCTTCGGCCCCAGCACGAACGGCTGCACGCTGCGCTTTTGCAGCGCTTCCGCCGCCGGGACCTCGGCACCGTCCTCGATGACCGTGCCGAGCCCGACGAAGGTCTGGAACGCGTGCGCGAGCGGGATGATCTCGCCCGCGCTGCCGAGACTGTCTCTGGGGACGGCCGGGAGGAACCCGTCGTTGAGCCGGTCCGCGAGGAAGGTGACCAGCTCGGGGCTGACCGCCGCGTCGCCGCGAAGAAAGCCGCGCAGCCGCATGCGCAGCAACGCCCGGGTCAATTCCGGCGACAGCCACGGTTTCCCGCCGACCGCCCGGCCGACCAGCAGATTCCGCTGGTGCTCGGCCTGCTGCGCGACGGTCAGCCGGGTCCCGGCGAGCCGTCCCATGCCGGTGTTGACGCCGTAGATCGGGGTGTCGTCGCTCAGCGCGGCCAGCATCGCTTCGCGCCGCTGCCTGAGCGCTTCGAGAGTGCCCGGGCTGATTTCGACTGGTTCGTCCACTATGGACAGTTCAGCGCGCGAGCCCGTCGATGACCTCGGCGTTCGGCAGCCCCGCGAGCGCCGCGCCGGAGATCAGGAGCTTGCTGCCGCGAATCCCGCTGCCGATCACCAGCTCCGGCGCGTCCGCGACGGCTTGGTCGATGAGGATCGGCCAGTCCGAGGGCAACCCGACGGGCGTGATGCCGCCGTACTCCATGCCAGTGAGGGAAACGGCCTCGTCCATCGGCGCGAAGGACGCCTTGCGCACGTCGAGCCTGCGCTTGATGACGCCGTTGACGTCGGCGCGGGTGGTCGCGAGCACGAGCGCCGCGGCGAACCGGACCTCCCCGGCCCGCTTGCCGGCGACCACGACGCAGTTCGCGGACGCGGCCAACGGCGACCCGTAGGCCTCGCAGAACGCGGCGGTGTCGGCGAGTTCCGGATCGATCTCGGTGACGCCGAGGTCGTCCGGCGCGGGCATCGCGGCCAGCGCCTTGGCGACGGGCTCGGCGAGCAGGTCGGTACGGGTCGGGGCGGGAACGACGGTGAGGCTTCCGGCGATAGTCCAGGTGGTCACCGGCCCGAATGTAATCCGCCGGGCGCCCCGGTCACCAGTTGCGGTGGCCCCGCTGCACCTCGATGAGCTTCGGCCGCACGTCGACGATGTAGACGAGCGCCGCCGCCATCGCGGGCACCCAGAAGATGAACCCGGGCCCCTGAATCTGGAACAGCACCAGGGCGAGCGTGGCCCCGCCGGTGATCAGCATCCAGATCGGCTTGGTCTTGCGATCGGCCGCCGAGTACGCGTCGGCTCGCTGGAGCAGCGCGTGAACGAAGGCGAAGAGCCCGACCAAGGCGCTGCCCCAGTGGATGACCCAGAGGATCCAATCGGCAACCAGCACGACGCCAGCTTACGGCAAACCGCCCACGCCGCCCGCTCCCCCGAACCCCGGCCTCGCCACGTGACTGCTGGTCAGGATCGGGTCGGCGGCGTTTGGCCACGGTTTGCCGCGCCGCCGGGGACCCGGGGTGACAACGGTCACTTCTCGCCTGCTTCTCGCGAACCCAGGTCGAGCCCGACGAGACTCAGCCGAGTCGGGTCCGACCCGGCACCGCAACCGCCTCACACTGCGGCCCGACCACACCGCCAAACGCCGCGACCGCCCACGACAGCCGGGCCAAAACAGCACACGGCGGCCGGGCCAACCCTCGGCCCGGCCGCCGTGCGACCCCTCGATCTTCAATTCTCGCCCGGGGCGACTCCGGCGCAAACCGAGTCACCCCAACGGTTCCGGCACCGGAGTACCGAACCGCCGTCAGCGCGGAAGCCGCGGCAGGGAAACCGCCGTCACTTCTCCGTCTTCGGCGCGGCGGCCGGCTTCTTCGCGTTCGCCGTCGTCGTGCTGGTGGTCGTGCGGCGGGCCGGGGTGGCGGTCTTCGGCGCGGTGCGGTTCGCGGCCTTGCGGGCCACCGACCGGGTCTCGTGCGCGACGTTCTCGCCGATCTCCTCGACCGCGTCCGCCGTCTCGCCGGCCACCTCGGTCACCTTGCGGGCGGCCTTCTCGCCGGCCGAGCGGGTGCGCTTGGTGACCTTCGCCAGCACGCCGTCGACGCGCTCGCGGGTCTCCTCGGTCAGGCCCTCGACGCGCTCCTGCGCGGCGGTCAGCGCGTCTTCCAGCTGCTCGATGGCCTTCTTGACCTGCGGCTGCGCGGCGATCTTGTCCCACGCCTGCTCGCCGGACTCGGCCAGCTTGTTGTACAGCTTCAGCGCGGCCTCGGTGTACTCGTCGATGGCCTTGCGCAGTTCGGCCGGGTCGAGCTTCTCGCGGAGGCTCTCGACGTCGGTCGGCAGCTCCTCGAGACCCTTGCGGGCGGCCTCGGTGTTCTTGGTGACGTTGGCGCGGGCCTTGGCGACCGCGTCGGTCACGGCCTGGCTGGCCAGGTTGCCGGCGCCGAGCGCGGCGAGCAGCGGGGTGCGGACCTGGTCGAGCGCGGTGTTGACGGCCTTGCGGACGTCCTCGGTCTTGGGCGTGGTCATGCCGACTCCTCAGTGGTGTCTTGGGTGGTCTTCGGTGCGGTGTTCACGGCGGCGTTTTCGCGCCGGAAGGACTCGTAGACGTCGAGCAGGACCTGCTTCTGCCGTTCGGTCAGCTCGGCGTCCGCGCGGATCGCGTCGCCGACCGGGCCGCCGGTCGGCAGGTCGAGAATCCCGGCCTGCACGTACAACGCTTCGGCCGAGATCCGCAGCCCCTTGGCGATCTGCTGCAGGATCTCCGCGCTGGGTTTGCGGACCCCGCGCTCGATCTGGCTCAGGTACGGATTGGACACCCCGGCGAGCTTCGACAGCTGGCGCAGCGAAATCTTCGCGGAACTGCGCTGCTGGCGGATGTACTCGCCGATGTCGGAGGCGATGTCCGCGACCTTGTCCATGGGGCGCTGTGCTCCGCCGGGTTCTGTCATCCGGTCACCTCCTCGCGACCTACTCGACAGTACGCTCGCGTGCTAGCTATTGCAAGCACCCTGCTTGCAACCATCGGGTGTGGTTCCGCTCACCCCGTTACCCTGGGCTTATGCGGGCCCAACGGTTGCGTCGTCGGCTGGTGCGGCACCTCGTCGAAGAGGACGTGCTGCACGACGAAGCGTGGACGCGCGCCTTCGCCACCGTCCCGCGGCACGTGTTCCTGCCGCGGTTTTTCGTGCCCGCCGGCCACCTCTGGGCGGCGGTCGACCGCAGCGACCCGGATTGGCTGGACCGCGTCTACTCGCGCGACGTCCTCGTCACCCAGCTCGACGACGACCCGGCGCTCTGGGACCGCGCCCGCGCGCACGGACCGGTCCCCGGCGTGCCGACCAGTTCGTCCAGCATGCCCGCGATCATGGCGATCATGCTGGAAGAACTCCTGGTCCGCGACGGCGATCGGGTACTGGAGATCGGCACCGGAACCGGCTACAACGCGGCTTTGCTGTGCCACCGCTGCGGTTCCGGCCAAGTGTCCACAGTGGACATCGACCCGGCCATCGCGGCCGCCGCGCAGGAACGCTTGACCTCCTGCGGCTACGCCCCCGCGTGCGCCACCGGCGACGGCGCACTCGGCTTCCCGGCCGGGGTGCTCTTCGACCGGATCCTGTGCACCGCGTCGGTATCGCGGATTCCCCTTGCCTGGCTTGCTCAAACACTCCCCTGCGGCCACATCGTGACCACCCTCAACCGCCCGCTCGGCGGCGGGCTGGTCCGCCTCACCGCCGGTGAAGGCGCGACGGCCGAGGGCAAAGTCCTTGCCCGGGACGGCCGCTTTATGCCTCTGCGCGCGCATCGCCTGCCGCCGCTCGCGGAACTGCCGCCCGCTGAGGAGGCACAATGGCGTCCGACGGAGCTTTCGATGACGGATGTGCTTAAGCCGCAACGGCATTTCGAGTTTTTCGCGTCGCTGGAGTTGCCTGACGTTCGCCCGGTGCACGTAGACCCGAACGGCGCCTTCGCGCTGTCTCATCCGGACGGTTCCTGGGTCCGCACCCGTCGAACCGACTCCGGTTTCGAGGTGGCGCAAGGAGGTCCGCGCGCGCTGTGGGATCTCGCCGAGGACGCACACCGCCGCTGGGAATCGCTGGGGCGGCCCGGCCGTTCGCGCTTCGGCCTCACGGTCACCAGCGACGAGCAGACTTTCTGGCTGGACGATCCGCAATCCGAGAACCGCTGGCCGTGCGGCTGATCGCGGGTGCCTACGCACCAATTCCTAGGTCCGACCCAATTCTGGCCCGGACCCACTTTTCCACCGCGGTCACGACGTCGTCGAGCCGGGCCTGCGTGGTGTCGATGGACTCGACCTGCCCGCGTATCCACAGGTTGAACTCGAGCATCTCCTCGATGCGCGGCTCGTCCCACTCCCGCCACGCCGGCCGGGCGCGCAGCCGACGCCGGAGAGTCTCGTTGTCCGCGACCAGAGCCAGATAGTGCACGTCCGAGAAGAAAACGCGCTCTGGCAACGGTTCCAGCTCCTGGGGAGCGACCGTCCCGCACAATACGACCGGCCGTCCGTTCTGGTGCAGCATCGCCGTCATCCGCAGCCAGGCCCCGCGAAACGCCGGATTCCCCGGGACGTCGTCGCGCAACGCGCCAGTCCACAGCACGTCCTGCTCCAGCACGACCGCCTCGCCCGCCAACCGCTGCGCCAGCTTCGGCCCGACTGTCGATTTGCCGCCCGCGCTCGGCCCCGTCAACGCGAACAACGGCAGCCGCCGGAACGGCCACCGATGTCCGCATTCCGCGCACCGCAAGAGGTCCCCGTCGGCCTGTGGACAACTCGCCCGGTCGCCGCAGGCCGGACAGATCCGCAGATCGAGTGCTACCGGAACTGTGGACAACTCAGTCGAAGAGGTTCTCGAGGAAACTGCGCTTGCGGCGTCCGCCGTACGGCCGCGGCGAGTCCGCGTAACCACCGCGGTACGGCCGGGGCGAGTCCGCGTGCCCGCCTCGATACGGACGCGGCGAATCCGAATACCCGCCCCGGTACGGGCGAGGCGAATCGGGACGGCCGTACGGCGGTGGCTGCTGCCGGTAGAACGCGCTCTCCGCGCCGGCGATCTGCTCCAGCTCGCCGCGGTCGAGGAAGATCCCGCGGCAGCCGTCGCACTGCTCGATGTGGACGCCGTTCTTGTCGACCGTGCGCATCACGTTCTGACACTTCGGACAAATCACGCATTTGACCCTACGCGGATACGCCGCGCCGTGTCAGCAGGCGCAGAGGCAGAACGGGTGGCCGACCGGATCGGCGTACACGCGGAAGGTCTCCGGGGAATCGTCGAGCAACTTCGCGCCCAAGCCGAGAACGCGCTGGTGAGCGGCCTCGAGATCGGGGACGTCGAGATCGAGATGCGCCTGCTGCGGGCGGTCCTGCGACGGCCATTCGGGCGCTTGGTAGCCGGCCACCCGCTGGAACTCCAGCCGGACGCCGCCGCGCGGGTCGACGAGCGTCGCCCAGTGGTTGTCCGGAGCGATCTTGGGTTCGTCCCACTCAAGCAAGGAACGGTAAAAACCGGCGAGCGCCCCCGGGTCCGGACAGTCGATCGCCACGCCGCCAAACGTCGGAATCGCACCCATGTCGGGTCCTCCCTTTCCTCGGTTCGTAACCAGTAAAGCGAGTATGTCGGTTAGGAAGCCAGGTCGCAACAGATTTCGCCCGTACACTGGGGAGGTGCACACCGACGCTTCCCTGGTGGTCGCCTTTCTCAACACCGTGGACATCGAACGGGGCGACGACCTGCTGGACGATCCGGAGCTCTGGCGGCAGTGGGCCGCGGACCACGACGTGTCACCGAACGATCCCGCCGAAGCCCGCGCCGTACGGGACAGCCTGCGCGCCGCCGTCGGCGATCCGCGGCTGCCCGCGACCACGCTGGACGTCCCGCTCCGCTTCACCCTCACCGATACCGGCCCGACGCTGCTGGCTCCCGACGCCGTCACCGCGACCCTGGCCGCCGCCACCCGCCTGGCCATCCGCGGCGACTGGGTCCGCCTGAAGATCTGCCCCGCCGACGACTGCCTCTGGGCCTTCTTCGACGAATCCCGCAACCGCTCCCGCACCTGGTGCTCGATGCGCGTCTGCGGAAACCGCGAAAAGGCCCGCTCCTGGCGCGCCCGCACGGCGGCTGTGCACAACTGACCCCCTGTGGACAACTTGTCCACACACACCACATGTGCACGTGCAGATGCCCCGGATCCCCACAAGTTGTGGACAGCGATTAGGCCATCACCGTGAATTCCTGTGGATAACCCCGGGGATAACTCAGCTTCCTGTGGACAACTGGTTTGAGCGGCCCGCGGCTGTGGTATAGGACTGCGCGCATCCGGCCGACCACCCGCCGCACCCACTCACCGCCAGGGACCCCGCGCGCTTTGAGCCGCGCTCCGCTGGCGTCCCGGACAAGCCAGCGAACGCGGGCACAGTGGAGAATTCCGCTCAACCACAACGAAATCCACCTCGGCCTAGGAAGCGGGCGCGGCCGGTCGCCGAAAATCCGTTCACGCGCCCCTCGGCGCAGGGCGGAGCGGCGGGAGTCCGGGTGGTTGCTGGAGGTCTTCACCGCGCACGTCCTCCACGCGGAACGAGGTAGCGGAGGTGCGAGCGGTCGAAAACCCCTCGCGCGCACCCTCGGTGCGAAGCCGAGGCGGTGGGGTCGCTGAAGATCGTCACGGCGCGTCCCCCGCGGAGCGCAATGGCGAGCGCGCGAACGATTGCCGCAGCATCCCACCAGACCAGCACCGTCAGAACCGAGCAGCACAGAGCCTCAGAACAGCAACTGCGCCACCGCGTAAATCACCAGCCCGGCCAGCGCACCCACCACCGTCCCGTTGATGCGGATGAACTGCAGATCCCTCCCGACCTGCAGTTCGATCTTCCGGGACGTCTCCTCGGCGTCCCAGCGCTCCACCGTGTCCGTGATGATCGTCGTGATCTCGCGCGAGTAATGGGTCACCAGGTAGACCGCCGCGCTCTCGACCCAGCCGTCCACCTTCGAGGTCATCGACGGGTCGTCCACGAGGCGCTTGCCGAGCGATTCGAGGCCGCCGCGGACGCGCTGGCGCAGTTCGCTCGACGGGTCCTCCGCGGCGTTCAGCAGCATTTCCTTGGCCGTCGCCCACGCGTTGCCGATCAGTTTCTGCACTTCGCCGTGGTTCACGATCTGGCCCTTGACCTGCTCGGCCCGCTCCATGGTCTTCGGGTCGGTCTGCAGGTCCTGCGCGAACTCGCCGAGGAACTTGTCCAGCGCAAGGCGCATCGGGTGGTTGACGTCCGTCTTCACCGCCCAGGCGAAGGTCAGGACCTCGCCGTACACCTTGTCCGCCAGCATTTCGTCGACGAACTTCGGCGACCAGCTCGGCGCGCGGTCCGAGACCACGCGCAGCATCGTCTGGTGGTTGTCCCGGACCCACTCGTAAGCCCGGTCGCACATCAGGTCCACCAGCTTGTGGTGCGCGCCGTCCTCGAAGACGCCCGCCAGGATCTTGCCCAGCGGCGGGCCCCACGGCTTGTCGATCACGCGCTTGACCACGGCCTGCTCCATGATCGCCTGCACGTCCTCGTCGCGGAGCACCGTGACCGCGCCGCGGACGACCGTCGCCAGTTCCGACGTCACGCGTTCCGCGTTGTCGCGCTGCGCGAGCCAGCCGCCGAGCCTGCTGGCGACCTCGACGCGGCGGAGCTTGTCGCGGATGACGTCCGGGGACAGGAAGTTCGAGCCGACGAACTCGCCGAGGCTGTTGCCGAGCTGGTCCTTCTTGTTCGGGATGATCGCGGTGTGCGGGATCCGCAGTCCGAGCGGATGCCGGAACAGCGCGGTCACCGCGAACCAGTCCGCGAGCGCGCCGACCATGCCCGCCTCGGCCGCGGCGCGCACGTAGCCGACCCAGCCGGACCAGCCCGCCGACTCCGCCCAGCTCGTCAGCAGGAACACGATCGTCGCGCCGAGCAGGAAGGACAGCGCGACCAGCTTCATCTTGCGCAGGGCGCGCCGTTTCGCCTCTTCGCCGGCGGCGCCGCCGGGCGGGTCCGCGGGCGTGCCCTTGGCCGGGGTGAGTTGCTCCACCCCGCCATTGTCCGTGAGGATGCGTTCTCGTGCGTGAACCAGCTCTCGTCCCCCGCCTTCGCCCGTTCGCCTCGACGGTTTTCGCGGAGATGACCGCGCTCGCCGTCCGGCACGACGCGGTCAACCTCGGCCAGGGCTTCCCGGACACCGACGGGCCCGCCGGAATGCTCGAAACGGCGAAGAACTCGCTGTTCGGCGGCGACAACCAGTACCCGCCCGGACCGGGCCGCCCGGAGCTGCGCGCCGCGATCAGCCGGCACTGCCAGCGCTACGGCGCCAGCTACGACCCGGACACCGAGATCCTGGTCACCGCGGGTGCGACCGAGGCCATCGCGGCGTCGCTGATCGCGCTGACCGAGGCCGGCGACGAGGTGATCGTGGTCGAGCCGTACTACGACTCGTACGCCGCCGCGGTCGCGATGGCGGGCGCGCAGCGGCGCGTGGTCGGGTTGGTCGAAACCGAGAACGGCCAGCTGGAACTCGACCTCGACGCCCTCCGCGATGCGATCACCCCGAAAACCCGCGCGCTGCTGCTGAATTCGCCGCACAACCCCACCGGCACGGTGTTTTCGCGCGCGCAACTGGAGGAGGTCGCGCGGCTGTGCGTCGAGCACGACCTCATCGCCGTCACCGACGAGGTCTACGAACACCTGGTCTTCGACGGCGCCGAGCACCTTCCGCTCGCCTCGTTCCCCGGGATGCGCGAGCGGACCGTCGCGATTTCGAGCGCGGGCAAGACCTTCAACTGCACCGGCTGGAAGATCGGCTGGATCTGCTCGACGCCGGAGCTGGTGGCCGCGGTGAAGGCGGCGAAGCAGTTCATCACCTTCGTCTCCGGCGGACCGCTGCAGCCGGCCGTGGCGTACGCGCTCGACAACGAGCTGGAGTGGGTCGAAAACCTGCGCGCGAGCCTGCAGGAGAAGCGCGATCGGCTGTCCGCCGGTCTCGCCGATGCGGGATTCGCGGTCCGGCCGAGCGCCGGGACGTACTTCGTGACCGCTGACGTGCGTCCGCTCGGATTCGCCGACGCCGCCGAACTCGCTTGGACGCT
This sequence comes from Amycolatopsis sp. AA4, assembly GCF_002796545.1. Lineage (GTDB taxonomy): Bacteria > Actinomycetota > Actinomycetes > Mycobacteriales > Pseudonocardiaceae > Amycolatopsis. The sequence goes on along the minus strand of NZ_CP024894.1, from coordinate 179,819 downwards.
GCCGGAACGCGCCGGAGTCGCCGCGGTACCCGTCAAGGTGTTCACGGATCACCCGGACGAGTGGAAACATCTGCTGAGGTTCGCGTTCTGCAAGCGCAACGAGGTGATCGACGAGGCCGTCGAACGCCTGCGGAAACTCGTCTGACGACTGCCGTCCGGCGGCTCTTCCCCGGTCCGGAATGGGGACACCGAGAGTGTCCCGGCGGCCGAAACATCGGGTCAACGCCCGAATTCGCGCCGCGGAGGGGCCGCCCGGATGGCCGCATCCGCCCCGGTTGACGCGACGCAGGGTGATCGACTAGGGCGGATCGGACACCAGAGCCGGTGCGGACGTTCCGCCTTACGGGGTGGATCGAGCGCGGGAGAGATGAAACACTCGCGTCCGGTGCTAGAAAGAGGGCAGCCCCGGGGGACCTGCGACCTGGCCGGAAGACAGCCCCAGCAAGATCAGTCTCGTGCGGCGGCACGAGCTTCAGGCGCGGACGGTGGTGGTGGCGTGACCCGCATGGCGACTTCGCGCGGCCTCGCACCCTCCGCGACGGCCGGCTCCAGTCCACTCGGGACAACGGGTTCCGCGCTGCTCGGGATGGCCGACCGCGACTCCTCCTTCGCGCGCGCGGGCGCGCGACGACGGCCGCGCGCCTGGGCGGCTCCGCTCGCCCGCCCGGCCGCCCGGATCGCCGTCGCCGGCGGGCTGACCCTGGCCGGCTGGCTGCTCGGCGCGGCGTTGTCCCAGGCGAACGCGACGACGGACGACCACGCCGACCGTCCCATCGCCTCGGCGCACGACCCCGAACCGGAGAACCGGTACGCCGGAACGGCCACGTCCGGCACGCTCACCTGGGCCATGCCCGGCACGGCGACCGGCGCGAAACACGACCACCTCCACCGGTTCCGGTTCTCCGCCGGCGACTACCGGCCGGACGTCAGCTTCCAGCCGATCACCGCGTCCGGCGGCGGCTCGAACAGCAAGCCGGACCACCCCGGCACCGCGGTCAAGATCGCCAAGCCCGCGAAGGCGAAGAGCCCGGGCACCGCGAAACACCCCACCCCCGAAGTCACCCCGGTGAGCAGCACCAAACCGAGCCCCGTCAGCACCAGCCGTGAACCCCAGCCGGGATTGCTCGGCAGCCTCACCGGCTCGACCACCAAACCCGGCCAGGGCCTGCTCGGCAGCATCACCGGCTCGACCAGCCAGCCCGGCCAGGGCCTGCTCAGCACCACCCGCGAACCCCAGCAAGGACTCCTCGGCGGCCTGCTCGGCGGATCCGGCAGCGAATCCGGCCCGGGTCTCCTGGGCGGACTCCTCGGCAGCCCCGAAGCCGGGCAGCCGGGACTGCTCGGCGGCATCCTCGGAACCGTGGACGACACCGTCGACACGACCCTGCACACCACCGTCACCTCAGTCGACACCGTGCTCGTCGCGGCGCCGGTCCGAGTCGACGAACCGCCCGTCGCCCCGGTCGAGCCAGCGCAATCCGCCGGCGGGTCGATCACCGCCGCCGTCCCGGCGGCCAAGCTGGCGAAAGAGCCGGAAGCACCGGTTGCCGGGAAGGCCGCCCAGCAGGCTCCGGTCGTCCAGCACGCCGCGTCCGCCCGCGTCCTCACCGTGCAGTCCGCGGCCCAGCAGGAAACCGAGCCCGCGCCGCCGGTCAAGGAACGCAGCCAGGCCGGAGGCGGCAGCAGCGGTGGCGGCGAAGGCCTCCCCGCGGCGCCGGCCGCGCCGGCCGCGCCCGCGTCGACTGTCTCCCCGGGACACGACGGGCACGGCGGCCTGCGCCAGCTGTTCGCGCTGGCCGGCGACGGCGACACCGTCACTCAGCTCAAGCTCATCGGCGTCAGCCGCGACCACGAGGTCGACGGCGCGGGCAGGGACGCCGCCCTGCCGACCACCTCCCCGGACTGACCGCCCAACCGGTTATCCGGGGAGAGCTCCGTCCACCTCAAGATCAACTTCTTGATCGCGCGCGCCCGTTCGCCGCGCCGGGCTCACCCCTTCCGCAGTACTTCGCACCCAGGGGCTGAACCATGACCGCACTTCCCGACCGGCCGACCGCGCCCGGCCGGATCGGGTCCTGGTCCCGGCGCCGCGCTGCCCCCGCGGCGCCGGGACCCACCACGGGCGTGCTCCGGAGGCTTTCGCTCACCGCGCCGAGCGAGGGCCTGCGCCAACCGAAGCCCGCCTGAACCGAGGGCGCTTCCCGGCACTTCGAGGGGCTGTGCCGGGAAGCGCCTCGGACGATCGGCCGGTGCGCCGGACAGGTGACCGCCACCCTCCCTGGAGTGGCTGGATCCCATCCGGTGCACCGGCTGTTCACTTTTTCGGAGAGAGAACCGCGCTACGTCACCGCGATCCGTTCCGCGGGCACGTCCGCGCAGCCGCGTACCGAGGCAGCCGCCACGCTCACCCGCCGCACCGCCTCCGGCAGCTGCTCGCGCGCAAGCCCGAACGGCAGCCGCAGCCAGCGCTCCATCCCGCCGTGCACCCCGAACCTCGACCCGGGCGCGATCTGCACCCCGTGGTTCGCCGCCGACACCGCCAGCCGCGTGCTCATCGGTTCCGGCAACCGGCACCACACCGACAATCCGCCGGACGGCACCTCGAAAGTCCACTCTGGACAGTACTTGCGCAGCGCCGCGACCGTGATGTCCCGCTGCTCCCGGAATTCGGTCCGGCGCCGGGCAAGCACCTCGTAGCCCTCCGGTTCGAGCAGCGCCGCCAGCACGAGCTGGTCGAACACCGGCGCGCCGAGGTCGACCGCGAACCGCGACGACTGCAGCCGGTCGAGCAAATCCGTCGACGCCCGGATCCAGCCCAGCCGCAACCCGCCCCACTGCGATTTCGCCGCGGACCCGACGCTCAGCACCAGATCCCCGCCGAACGCGGCCAGCGGCGGCGGACCGTCCACCGGATCGCCCTCGTAGTCCAGTTCCACCAGCGATTCGTCGACCACGACCGGCGTCCGCGTCCGGGCGAGCAGCCCGCCGAGCCGTTCCCGGCCCGCCGCGTCGAGGCGCAACCCGGTCGGATTCTGGAAGTCCACCACGAGATAACCGAACCGCGGCGCGGCCTGCCGCAGCGCGGCCTCGATCCCCGGCAGATCCCAGCCGTGCACCGGATCGAGCGCGACCGGTACCGGCAACGCATGCGTCGCGCGGACGGCGTCGATGGCGTTCGGATACGTCGGCTGCTCCAGCAGGACGCGGTCGCCCGGGCCGGCCAGCATCCGCAGGCAGAGCACGAACGCGGAGTACGCACCGGACGTCACCAGCACCTGGTCCGGCGAGGTCGGCAGGCCGCGCGCCGTGTAGCGCTCGGCGATCCGCTCGCGCAGCCGCGGCAGTCCGCCGGTGAGGTACCCGTTGCCGCTGACGTACTCGACCAGATCCCGCCGCGCGGTGTCGAACGCGGCCATCAGCCCTGGTACCGCGGGCGGCGCGGCCCGCGCGAGGTCGAGGAGGTCGTCGCGAACCGCCTCGGCCTCGTCGCGGTTTCCGACGCCGGCCACCCACGACCCGGCCCCGCGCCGGCTGGCGACCAGGCCGTCTGCCCGGAGCCGGTCGAGCGCCGCGCCGATGAGCGTCCGGCTGACGCCGAGCGCGTCGGCGAGTTCGCGCTCGGCGGGCAGCCGCGTCCCGATCGGCAACTGCCCGTCGAGCACGTGCAACTCGATCGCCGCGGCGAGGTCGGACGCACCCTGCCGGGAGCCACGCTGCCGCCATTCCCCCAGCAATGTGGCCAATCGCCGTCCCGAGATGCGTCCACCGAGAGGTTCCATAAGGCCAATTATCGCGCATTGGCCATGGCAGATCAGGCCAGTGGTAACCAATAGTGGAGAAGTGGCAGTTACCGACCTCAGTCCCCTCAGCATTCGCCGAGCCCCCGCGCGCCGGGGTGTCCAGTTGCTCGCCGGCCTCGCGCTCTACGGCGCGAGCATGGCCATGCTCACCCGCGCCCGCCTCGGTCTCGACCCGTGGGACGTGCTGAACGACGGCCTGACCAAGATCACCGGGCTGACGTTCGGCACGATCAGCGCCGTCGTGGCGGTTTTCGTGCTGCTGCTATGGATTCCGCTGCGCCAGCGCCCCGGCATCGGAACCGTTGCGAACATCGCGGTGATCGCGGTGGCCGTCGACGCGGTGCGCGCCGTGCTGCCGGATCAGCACGTGCTCGTCTGGCAGATCCTGATGCTGGTCGGCGGCGTAGTACTGAACGCGGTGGCGACCGCGGTGTACGTCGGCACCCGTCTCGGCCCCGGCCCGCGCGACGGCCTGATGACCGGCCTGCACGCGCGCACCGGCTGGTCCGTCCGCCTGGTCCGGACCGGCATCGAGGTACTGGTCCTGGCCGCGGGCTGGCTGCTCGGCGGCACGGTCGGCATCGGAACCGTGCTGTACGCCCTCAGCATCGGCCCGCTGACGCAAGCCCTGCTCCCCCTGGTCACTTGGCGCACCGGGGCGCACCAGCGAGAACAGCATTAGCGCTTGCCGACGGCCTGCCGAACCGCCGGATAATCGACCCCGCGCGCGGCGAGGAAATCGGCCACCGGACCGCGCTGTTTCACCAGCGCGAGCAGCAAATGCTCCTGCCCCAAGTGTTTGTCGCCGAGCTCCTGCGCCTCCCGCACGCTCATCTGCAACGCGTTCTTCGCGTCCTCGGTGAACGGCAAGTGATTGCGCTTGGTCGGCCGGCTCGCCTGGGCAAGCGCGCCCGGACCGTGCGTCTGCTCGATCCGCTCGACAATCTGATCAACGTCAATCCCGAACTCGGTGAGCGCCTCGGCATCGGCGTCACTGAGCCCGCCACGCCGACGTACCCGGGCAAGCTCTGCGAAGACGTCCTCACGCGAAACCCCAAGGGCCTGCAGGAGCCGCACGGCCTCCCCGCTCTCGACCCGCGCCAACCCAGCGAAAACTGCCTGCGCGGAAATCTCGCGCGCCCCCGCCTCCTGCGCCGCCGCCTGTGCCTCGACGACCGCTCTCCGGGCGTCATGGGTGAACTTCTCGAACATCAATGCCTCCCGTACTTCTTGTGGACGGCCTGCCGGCTGACCCCCAACTCGGCCGCGATGTCCTGCCAAGACCAGCCGTGCATCCGCGCACTGCGCACCTGCACCGCCTCCAACTGCTCAAGCAACCGCCTCAACGCAGCCACCGCCCGAAGCCCCACCCGGGGATCCCGGTCACCAGCGCGAGCGGCCAAATCCGTCGCCTCCGTCATAATGTCAATCTAGGTTGACACTCCGCCCTTGTCAACCCTGGTTGACACAACCGTCCGTGAGGGCCACCTTCACGGACTCTGAGTCCCTCAGGGTTCCCCTCACGGCACTAAAACCGCCGCCAAACCACCCGGGCGCAATGTCGCCGCCCGGCGACGAGCCGCCCCACCAAGGCCGACCGAGCTACAGTCGACCAGTGCCCGACATCTCGACCGCCGATCGAGCCGGAGTCGGTTCCGACGGCCTCCCCCGCCCAACCGAAGACCACATCGCCCTCCTCGACCATGCCGTCCTGGTCCTGGACGGAGCCACCTCCCCGAGCCCAGACCTCCCCCCAGGCGGCTGGTACGCCCACCTCCTCCGCGACCAACTGGCCCAAGAACTACGCACCAACCCCGAAAAAGACCTCAGCGCCGCCCTGGCCACCGCAATCGCCGCAGTAGCCAAAGCCCACCACCTGACCCCAGGCAACTCCCCCTCCAGCACAGTCTCCATCCTCCGCTGGACCGACCAGGAAATCGAAGCCCTGGTCCTGGCCGACAGCCCCATCGTCGCGTTTGGACAGTTCGGCACCGACGTAGTAGCGGACGACCGCCTGATCGCCCTGCGCAACAACGGCCTCCTCCAAACCGGCAAAGACGTCCGCCAAAGACGCAACGCCGAAGACGGCTTCTGGGTAGCCGAAGCCGACCCCGCCGCCGCCCACAAAGCAGTCCGCCGCAGCTGGCCGCGCAAGGACGTCGAGTCCGTCCTCATCGCCACCGACGGCGTCGCGATCGGGGTAGACGAATACGGTCTCTTCACCTGGCCGGAAGTCTTGCAGCTAGCCAAAAACAAGGGCCTGGAAGCAGTACTCGACGCAGTGCGCGCCGCGGAAAACGACGATCCGCACGCGGTCCGCTGGCCGCGCGCCAAACGGCACGACGACCAGGTGCTCGTCCTCGCCGACTTCACGGGGTAGGGGCTGAATCAGGGGTTTTCCCTGATCACGAAACGCCGCGGAACCGCCAATCTGGCTACATGGGGAACTCACGAGGCGTCCGGGGATGGCGCTTGACGGCGCTCGCTGCGATCGCCTGGGGGCTGTTCACGATCACTGTGCTGCACATCATCAGCTCGCACGATCCGATCTACGACACGCTTTCGAGCTACACGATCACCGATCGCGGGGAGGGCATGCTCGGGGCGAGCGTGCTGTCGGTGGCCGTCGGATCTCTCGCGGTGCTCGGCGCGCTGGTCGCCGGTGGCGTGCCGATGACGTTCAGCACCAAGGCTTTGCTCATGCTGTGGGCGCTCGGGCTCGCGGTCGCCGCGGTTTTTCCGGCCAGTTACCCGCAAAGCCCGAATCCGATCAGCGGCGACATCCACCTGTACTCGTGCCTGATCGCGTTCGCGAGCCTCCCCGGCGCGGCGATCACGCTGCTGGAACCGTTGCGCGGCACGGCGGAGCGCGTGTTCGTGGTGCGCTGGCTGAAGTTCGGCCTCGCCGCGGTCGGCCTTTTCGCGGTGAGTTTCCTGTTCGTCCGCCTCGACGAAGCCGGGGTGCCGCCGTTCCACGCGCTCACCGAGGTGCTGCCGGTGGGCGCGACGCAGCGGCTCACGCTGATCGCGAACGTCGCCCTGCTGCTGGTCCTGCTGCGGATCGCGGTGCGAACCGAAACCGCTCGCGCCGCGGTGCTCGTTACTTCTGCGCCTCGGCCATGAATTCGGGCGCGTAACCGAACAGTCCGGGAAGTCCGCCGGTGTGCACGAACACGACGGTCTCCTCGGGCGAATACCGGCCCGCCGCCGCCCATTCCACCAGGGCGGCGGCGGCTTTTCCGGTGTAGACCGGGTCGAGCACCACGCCTTCCGTGCGGCCGAACAACCGGATCGCTTCCCAGGTTCCCGACGCCGGAATGCCGTAGCCCTCGCCGATCGTCGTGTCGTTGAGCCAGACGTGCTCCAGCTTCGGCGGGTCGAACCCAAGCAGCTCCGCGGCCCCGGCGGTGAGGTGAGCCAAGTTGTCCACAGCCTCATTCAGCGGATGGCTGACACAGGCGATGTCCAGGTCCAGCGACCCGAGCAGCTCCGTGCCGAGCGCGAGTCCGGCCGCCGTGGCCCCGCTGGCGTGCGGACCGACGATCCGGGCGTGGTCCAGCCCCAGCTCCACCAGCTGGGCAGCCAGCTCGCGGGTGGCATCCACATAGCCGAGAACGCCGAGTGGGTCGGACCCACCGACGGGGACCGTCCTGATTTTCCGGCCCTCGTCCGCTGCCTCGGCAAGCAGTCGCTCGTAGGTCGCGGACGCTTCCACATCGGACGCACAGATGTGCACCCGCGCGCCGAAGAGGTGGTCGAGGGGGACATTCCCGGACCGCTCGTACGCGTCGCCCGACCGCGGTACCGCTGCGGTCAACACCAACTCGCAGCGCAACCCGAGCTTCGCGCATGCTGCGGCGGTCTGGCGGCCGTGGTTGGTCTGTACCGCGCCGAAGGTGAGCACGGTGTCGGCTCCTTCGGAGAGCGCCGCGCCGAGGTGGAAGTCGAGTTTGCGCAGCTTGTTGCCGCCGACGCCGAGCGGATGGACGTCGTCGCGCTTGAGCAGCAGCCGGGGGATGCCGAGTGCTTCGCCCAGCCGCGGTGCCGGGACCAGCGGCGTCGGCCCGTGGTGGAGACCGGCGCGCGGAAAGCCGTCGAAGGAGGGGAACCGGGCGAAGTCGAACGTCATCGATCCTCCGTGCGCTGGCCGGGCTGGTGACGTGCAGTTTAGGTGGCGCTACCCAGCTGTGGTCGCGTCCGCGGCTTTGGCGGCCCGCTCGATTTCGGCTCGCCGGGCCTGCCAGAAGGCCGCGTCCCGGCCGTGCGCGGCGAGGTCCATTTCGACCGCGCCGTCCAGCTGTTCGCGCAGGATGTCAGCGTGCCCGGCATGCCGGTTGGTCTCGGTCAGCAGGTGGACGAGGACGTTGAACAGCAGCACGTCCGGACGTGGCCACCAGGGCACGTGCCCCGGCGAATCGATGGCGAGAGCGGTGATGGTCGCGTCGGAATGCGCGCAGGCGCGTTGATAGCGGCTGATGATTTCCTCGCGGCTTTCGTGCTCGGTCGCCCACAGGTCACGGCCGCGCTGTTCGAGGTCGTCCCACCGCGGGACCGGCTCGGGAAACGGGCGGCCGAACACCTCGCCGAAGTACCGGGCCTCGGCCACCGCCAGGTGCTTGACCAGGCCGAGAAGGTTGGTGCCGGTCGACGTCAGCGGGCGGCGAACGGCGTACTCGGACAGCCCGTCGAGCTTCCGCAGCATCACCTGCCGGACCTCTTTCAGGTCGCTGTGCAGGTACTCCTTCGCGAAGTCATCGATCACGCCCCCGAGCATGCCCGAACTTCGTCTGCCGTGGTCAAGGGTGCTTTCCCGGCCGTCGCCGTGATACGTTCGTTCGAGCGAACGAGAGAACGGGGAGCCGCCGATGCCTTCCGCGACCACAGAGTTCCCGACCCTTGCCGACCAGGCCGCCGCGCTCGACTCCGGCGAGGTCACGGCCGGGCAGCTCACCGAACTCGCGCTCAAGCGGGCGCACGCGAGCCAGCCGGTGCTCAACGCGTTCCGGGTGCTGCGCGACGAAGCGGCGCTCGCCGAGGCCGCGGAGGCTGACCGGCGTCGCGCGGCCGGGGATCGCGCACCGCTGCTCGGCGTGCCGGTGGCGATCAAGGACGACGTCGATATCACCGGTCTGCCCACCGCGTTCGGCTGTCCCGGCGAGTTCCCGGCGGCGACGGCGGACGCGCCCGCGGTCGCGCGGCTCAAGCAGGCCGGCGCGGTCATCATCGGCAAAACCAACACGCCTGAGCTGGGCCAATGGCCGTTCACCGAGGGACCGGCCTTCGGCGCGACGCGCAATCCGTGGCAGCCCGCGCACACGCCGGGCGGGTCGTCCGGCGGATCGGCCGCGGCGGTGGCGGCCGGGATCGTGGCCGCCGCGCTCGGGTCGGACGGGGCCGGTTCGGTGCGCATCCCGGCGGCGTGGACCGGGCTAGTCGGGATCAAAACCCAGCGCGGCCGGATCCCGACCGACGGTGAACTGTTCCACGGCCTCACCGTGCTCGGCCCGCTCGCCCGGACGGTCGCCGACGCGGCCGCCCTGCTCGACGTCACCGCGGGCACCGGCACCGCGTTCCAGACCGCCGCGCGACGCGAACCCGGACGGCTGCGCATCGGCCTGTCCACCCGGATTCCCTTCACCGCCACGAAAACCAGGCTCGACCCAGTCGTCGAGGCGGCGGTGCGGCAAACCGCCGAAACGCTCGCCGGACTGGGACACGAGATCGTGCCAGTCGAACCCGGGTACGGACTGATCGGCCTCACCTTCCTGCCGCGATCGCTGACCGGCGTGCGGGATTGGACCCGGCGCGTGCCGGAACCGTCCGCGCTGGACCCGCGCACTCGCAGCAACGCCCAGCAAGGCGGCCTCCTCGCCGGTCCCGCGCTGAAACTCGCCCGTGCGGTGGAACCCGTGCTGCGCCGCCGGATCGGCGGGGTGTTCGGCGACATCGACGTCCTGCTCACGCCGACCACCGCGACCCCGCCGCCCGCGATCGGGTCGTTCGACGGGCTTTCCGGCTGGCAGACCGATCAGACGATGATCGCCGCGTGCCCGTACGCTTGGCCGTGGAACGTGCTGGGCTGGCCCGGGCTGAACGTGCCTGCCGGACTGACCGCGGACGGGCTGCCGCTCGGCACCCAGCTGCTCGGCCCGTCGCATTCCGAGGAGCGGCTGATTTCCGTTGCCGCGCAACTGGAAGAGGTGCTGCGATGGCCGGACCGACGCCCCGAGCCGGGGTGGTGACCACTCGCGACGCGATCCTCCGGGCCACCCTCAAAGTGGTCGGCGAACAGGGCGTCGGCGGCCTCACCAACCGACGCATCGTCGCCGCGGCCGGCGTTTCGCTCGGCACGCTGACGTATCACTTCCCGAGCCAGACCGAGCTGTTGCGCGAGGCGATGCTGCTGTTCGCCGAGGAGGAAACGGCGAAACTGGCGGGAATCGTCGAGGCGTACCGGGAACAGGGGCTGAGCCTCGAACAAGCGGCGACCGTCGTAGAGCACGTGATCAGGCAATTGCCGTTCGGCACGGACGAACTCGCGCCGCACGAGCTGTATCTGCAAGCCGCACGCGACCCTGGCTTGCACGAAGCATCGGCGAAATGCTTTGCGGCGTATGACGAATTGGCCATCACGATCCTCACCGCACTCGGCCTGCCGGACCCGGAACGGGTAGCCGGACCGGTGGTCGCGCTGATCGCCGGACTGCAATTGCGTCGGCTGGCCACCGGCACGGACGTTCCGGCCGCCGAGCCGTTGATGATGCTGCTGCACGGCGCGCGAGGCTGACCCGGCCCCGCCGGTCGTTCGAGGTACCGCGGCTTGGCGGTATCTCGGCGACTTCCGCGGCGCGCTGCTCGCCGGACAGGTGCACGTGATCGGGCAATTGCCGTTCGGCACGGACGACCTCACGCCGCATGAGCTGTATCTGCAAGCCGCACGCGACCCCGGCTTGCACGAAGCGTCGGCGAAATGCTTTGCGGCGTACGACGAATTGGCCATCACGATCCTCACCGCACTCGGCATACCGGACCCGGAACGGGTAGCCGGACCGGTGGTCGCGCTGATCGCCGGACTGCAATTGCGTCGGCTCGCGACCGGCACGGACGTTCCGGCCGCCGAACCGCTGATGATGCTGCTGCACGGCGCGCGAGGCTGACCCGGCCCCGCCGCGGCTTGGCGGTATCTCGGCGGCTCGCTGGGAAGGTGCTCGTGCTGCAGGTCGCGCATCCGGTCGTCGCGGCCGGGGTACGGGATCATTCGGACTACCGCCCGCTTTATGCGCACCGTCGCTCCGCTGTCGATCTACGCGTGCGGCGAGACAAGGCACGCAAGTCGAGGCCGCGCGGTTGCGGAAACTGCACTGATCGTTCACCGGAACCGCCGATACAACCCGCTCGGCCCTGGTGCATACGCATGGGTGCACGCGGCGTTGGCGATGACTCCCGTTGCCGCACAACGGTTATTGAGCCACCCAATGTCCACTTCGGAGCTTGACGAGCACCACACGCAGATGCAGATCCTCGGCGTGCGCGAACGCGATCCGCCGCCGACCTGGCCCGGAATTCGAGCGGTACTACCGGGAGATAATCGCCAGGTTCCGAACGAGACGATCCGCACACTGCTCGAGACCATCGACTCGGTCCGGAACCCGTTCTCCCACTTGTCAGCGGGCTCAGGTCCAAAGAGGACACTCAAGCGCACAGATGTTCCTGATCCGCATGCCGGACGCGCCCCTTCGCCCCGACCCGCCAGCGCAGCCCCGCCCTCCTCCGGGGGACGGCCCTTGTCCAGTCTATCCGCCCTCACCGACAACCCGGCTCACTTCGGGCGGGTTGTCCACAGTGACTTCGACTTGTGGAGAGTCCGTGCTCACCGCCCCAGGGGGCGATCGGCAAGCTGAACGGGGGACTGCGCGCGCACCCGTGGGCTTAACGGTTCTTCGTCCGCTCGTAATGTGCCCGGGCTTTCACCCGGTTGCCGCAGCGGGACATCGAGCACCACTGGCGGGTCCGGCGGGGCGATGTGTCGACAAACCGCAAGCCGCAGTCGTGGGCCGAGCAGATGCGGATATCTTCCGTGCCGGTGGCGAGGTCGACGGCGTCGGCGGCCAGCACGGCGAACGCCGTCGCCACCGGGTCTGCCGGAGCAGGTACTTCCCGCTGCAGGATCCCGTGCTTCACCACCAGCCGGTCCGGTTTCGGGGCGGCGGCGAGCGCGTCGTTGACCAACCGGACGTCGGCGACCATCGGCTTTGCGGTGAGCAACCGGTTCACCGCCTCGCGAAGCTCCTTCGCCGACTCCAGCTGGGCAACGGTCACTGGCAGGCGGCCGAACCCGGCCAGCTCAAGCCATTCCGCCAGCGCGTCCGGGCCGGTCAGCAGCTCTATGCCCTCGGGGAGATGCCGGGAGCGCAGCGTATTCACCAGGTGCAGACACGGCCGTCCGCCGTCGAACACCCACTCCATGCCGCCCATTCTAACCATTGAAACCGGTGAGAACGCGCGCTACCGTCTAACCCCATGAGCCGGTTAGAAGCAGCCATGGCCCAGGTAGGCGACCTGCGCATGCATTACCTCCGGGGCGGCGACGGTCCGCCGCTGTTCCTCCTGCACGGCTGGCCGCAGACCTCGCACTGCTGGCGCCGCGTCGCCGGACCGTTGGCCGAGGAGTACACCGTGATCGCGCCTGACCTGCGCGGATACGGGCGCACCGACAAACCCCGCACTGGCTACGACAAGCGCACGATGGCCGCCGACGTCGCGAAACTGGCCGAGCAGCTCGGGTTCGACCGGGTCGCGGTGGCGGGGCACGACCGCGGCGGACGGGTCGCGCACCGGTGGGCACTCGACCGTCCGGACCAGGTCGAACGCCTGGCCGTACTGGACATCGCGCCGACCCGCGAGATGTGGCGTCGCCTCGACAAAGACCTCGGAAAGGCGTACTGGCACTGGCTTTTCCACCTCCAGCCAGACCTGCCGGAGCTGCTGGCGGGCCAAAACGTCGCCGCCTACCTCGGATACTTCTTCGAACACTGGACCTTCCAACGCCAAGGCCTGCCCGCCGAGGACATCGCCGAATACGTGCGCGCCTTCGAAGCACCCGGCGCGCTCCGAGCCGGTTTCGACGACTACCGCGCCTCATTCCCGGACGACGCCGAACTGGACAACGCGGATTACGCCGCCGGGAAACGCCTCACCCAGCCGGTACTGGCGATGTGGGGCAAGGCCGGCCTGCTCGGCAACCTGCCCACGCTCGACATCTGGCGCGACTACGCGGACCACGTCACCGGCATCGGCCTCGAAGACTGCGGACACTTCCTGCCCGAGGAACAACCCTCACAGGTCGTCGCGCATCTTCGGGAATTCCTGGCCAGTTAACGAAATTCGCGAGAAACCCGCACCCACCGTCTGCTCGATCGCCGCGCCGACCCGGAACGCCGTGCGGTCGGCGTACTTGCCCGCGACCACCTGGACCCCGGTCGGCACGCCATTGCTCGCCCACCCGGACGGCACGGCGAGCACCGGATGTTCGCTGCCGACATTGAATGCCGGGGTGAGCGAAGCGTCCGAAAAGTGTTCCAGCGCAATGCCATCGACCATGACCTGCGCAGAAAGGTAATCCTCCCCGGCGGCGAAAGCGGTGGCACCGAGCGTCGGCACGATGAGTGCGTCGAAGCGCGCGAACACCGCGTCGAGGCGGTCAAGGATCGCCGCTTCGACCGCGCGGCCGGTTTCCGCGTCCACAATGTTCTCGACGCCCTTGCGCGCGAAAGCCTGGCAGTACGGGGTAATCACGCCCGGGTTCCGCCGGTCCAGCTCCAGGACTTCGGCGGCCAGGCCGGTCCCGAAGTGCGCCCAGAGGGCCTGTTTGACCATGTCGAGCGTCCAGTCGATCTCGATCTCGGTCACCACCGCACCGGCGGACGCCAGCGCGTGCGCGACGGCGCGGGTATTGACGGCGACCTCCGCGGCCACCGGGAAATCACCCGGCACCGGGCAACACGCGACGCGGAGCCCGCGCACGTCGCCCAACTCGATCGGCGCCGACGGAAGCCGGGAGTGTGGGTCACGCGGGTCCTCGCCCGCCATGACGTTCTGCAGCAGCGCGCAATCGGCGACGGTCCGGGCCATCGGGCCGTGGTGGTAGTAAGTATCCAATCCGGCGGGCGGGAGGACCGGATTCCGGCCGTGCGGCGGCTTGAACCCGACAACGCCGGTGAAGGACGCGGGCGCGCGAAGCGAACCGCCGATGTCCGACCCGGTGGCGAGGAAGGCGGTTCCGGCCGCCAGCGCCGCACCCGAACCGCCGGACGAGCCGCCCGCCGCGGTCTGGAGATTCCACGGGTTGCGCGTGATTCCCCAGCGCCGCGTGTGGGACAGCGGCATGCAGCAGAACTCGGACGTCGTCGTGCGCGCGTGCAGAATCCCGCCGGCCGCCTGGATCCGGCTGAGCCCGATCGCCGTTTCCCGCGCGATCCGGGGCGGGCGCAGGAGGGTGCCGTCGGTGACCGAGTGCCCGGCCAGCGGCTGTTCTTCCTTCGCCGCGATGGGCAGTCCTTCCAGCGGCCTCGGCTGGCCGCCGGGCGCGTACCGCTTCTCCGCGACGGCCGCCGCCCGCAGCGCCTGCTCGAACAACTGCTCGGCGAACGCGTTGACGTCCGGCTCGACCCGCTCCGCCCGTTCCACGACCGCGCGCATCAACTCCACCGGCGAGAGCTGCCGGGTCCGGAAGAGGCGCAGTGCTTCGCCGGCGGGGAGGTAGTGGAGTGGGGTCATGGCGCGCTCCGCGAGGTCGGGCCGCTCAACCTACTCAGCTGGCGACCCTCGCCAAACCGACATTGAGCCCACACCGCCCGGCACTCACGGTGACCAGGTCCGATCCACGCTCCACCCGATCGAGTGACTGTTTGCGAATCGCTCTCAGCCGAGACCTCGTCGTGGTGGACTACTCGCTCGGCGGCAGGTCGAACTGGCCCGCCTTGACCGCGACGAGGAAGGCGTCCCACTCGCCGCGGTCGAACACCAGCACCGGGCTCGCCGCGAGCTTGGTGTCGCGCACGCCGATCAGGCCGGGACGGGAGAGGTTGACCTCGACACAGTTTCCGCCGTTGGGTTCGCTCGCGAACGACTTCGCCCAGGCCGCGGCCGCGAACAGCGACTCCGCCGTGTCCGGGTCGTAATCCTGGGGCGACGGATAATCCGCCATGGGTCGTCCACCTCCGAGCCTTGTGCAGGGCGTGCGGTCTGGTGCACGTCCCCGGCTTCTTTGCGTCACTACGGAGCAAACCGCAGGGCCAAGCGGGTGATCAACTCGCCCCGATCTCGACATGAAGATTATTCCAGGAGTAGGATTAATCGCAGCGATCGGGGCGTCAGTGGTGGGTGAATGGCTTGCGACATTCAGCCCAACACCGGCAGCACCGGCCCGGGCACCCGGCCCGGGCGGCGGAACAGCCGCGAGAGATCGGGAGGAGTGCGGATGCGAGCCGACCCGTTCGGACCGGCGATCCCATCCGCGAGCCTCGCCGGAATCGGCGCTGGTCCAGGTGCTGCGACGACCCTGCGGAGACGCCGCAACGGAGCGGTTTCCCTGGTGCCCGGCGTTGACCCGCCGAGCGCGAACCACCCCGATCCGGCCGGCGCCGACCCGCGCCGGTTCCCGTTATCCGAACTGGGGGTGTGATCCCATGGCCGTACGGCTCACCACGCTTTTCCGCCGTGAGGACGAACACACTCGCGGCCGGCGTGGGATCAATCACGAATTGCGCAACCGGTTCGGGTTCAGCCTGATCCAGGCCCCGCTGCGCAGCCCGATGGTCGTGGACACCGAAATCGAAGTACCGGCTCCGCGCCAAGCGGACCCCGTCCACGCCACCCACCGTCGCGAGACACGAGTACCGCTGCTCCACGGGCTCGGCTGAGCCGCCGCCCGCATCGTCCACGCTCCCCGGAACTTCTTTGCCGGGGAGCGTTTTCGTGTCCGGACCGCCCCGCCCCGGTCCAGACCACCTCAGAGGTCTGGACCAAAACCCGCTCATTCCGAGGACGCGGACCGGTCGCGAGCCTTCCCGGCCATCGCCTGGACCGCCGCCGAGACCTGAGCGCCGAGCTGGTCCAGCGAGTAGTCCTCCCCTAGCACCATGCGGCGCAGCTGCGGCATCGACAGACTCCAGCCGACGAGCCCCATCGTGAAGAACAGCAACGCCTTCGGATCCTCGCCACCGCCCGCGAGCGCGGTTTCCGCGGCCGCGACCTTGTCCAGGTAATGCCGGGTCCGGGCCGCTTCCTCGGGCACCGGTTCGTCGCCCATCTCCAGCGCTTCCCACAACAGCAATCGCAGCGCCTCGGGGTGGGCGCGGTGATAGTCGAACAGGGCTCCCGCATACGCGCCGAGGTCCGCGCCCTCCGCGGGCGGGACAGCTTCGGCCAGTTCGGTCATCAGCCGTTCCAGCACGGCCGCGAACAACGCCTTCTTGTCGCCGAAGTAGTCGTAAATCGCCCGCTTGTTGGCTTCGGCAGCGCCCGCGATGCGGTCGACCCTGGCACCGGCCACCCCGTACGCGGCGAATTCGGCCGACGCGGCGGCGAGGATGCGGTCCTTGGTCGCGGCTGAGTCGTAGGCCATGCGACCAGGGTAACGAACCAGTTCGTTTGACAACCCTCGCCCGTCTCCCCTTAACTGACCGAACCAACTAGTTCGATCGATTGGGAGGACGCTGATGACCACGGCGGAAAGCCCGCCGCTCGCCCGGCCGTTGCTGTTCGGGGCGATGGCGGTGTGCAGCGGCGCGGCCGTCGCGAACGTGTACCTGGCGCAGCCGCTGCTCACGTTGTTCGCGAGGGAGTTCGGCGGCGGAGCGTCCTCGGCCGGGCTGGTGGTGACGTGCGCGCAATTCGGCTACGCGGCGGGGATCCTGTTCCTGGTGCCGCTCGGCGACGTGCGCCGCAGGCGTCCGCTGCTGAGCGCACTGCTCGCCGGGACGGTCGCCGCCCTGCTGCTCGCGGCGGCCGCGCCGAGCCTGTCGCTGGTAGCGGCGGCCGCGGCGCTCGTCGGCGGGTTCACCGTGCTCCCGCAGGTATTGATCCCGCTGGCCGCGGAATTGGCCCCGCCGGAGAAGCGAGCTTCGGCAGTGGCCGGGGTCCAGATCGGGCTGATGACCGGGATCATCGGATCCCGGGTGCTCGGCGGCGCGGTCGGCGAAGCGGTCGGCTGGCGTGCGGTGTATCTGCTCGCGGCCGTGCTGACCGCGGCGTCGGGCCTGGCGACCGTCGCGCTGGTGCCGCGCGAACCCGTCCGGGCGAACGCCGTCGGGTATGGGCAGTTGCTGGCGTCGCTGCCTCGCTTGCTGCGCGGCGAACCTGTCCTGCGGCAGTCCTGTCTGCTGCACGCGTGCCTGTTCGGCGCGTACAACGCCACCTGGACCTCGCTGGTACTGGTGCTCACCCACGATCCGTACCGCTTCAGCACCGCGACCGCCGGATTGTTCGGTCTGCTGGGACTGGCGGGCGCGTTCGCCGCGCCGTGGGCGGGCCGGTACATCGACCGGCGCGGCGCGTTGCCGATCGTCGCCGCGGCACTGCTGCTGACGTTGGGCTCAGCCGGCGCCTACGCGCTCGGCCAGGTCTGGCTCGCGTTCCTGGTCGCGGCGATCGTCGCGGTCAATATCGCCGTGCAATGGAGCCAGATCGCCAACCAGGCCCGCATTTTCGCCCGGCTCCCCGACGCGCGCAGCCGCGCCAACACCGTCTACATGGTCGCGGTTTTCCTCAGCGGCGCACTGTGCGCGGCGCTGGCCGTGGCCTGCTACAGCACGTTCGGCTGGCTTGGAGTCTGCGCACTGCAAGGGATCCTCGCCGTGGCCGGTCTCGCCGTCCTGCCCGCCGCACGCCGTTCCGACCGAAATTCCGCCTGAGCACCAAGGAGATTCCCATGCTCGCGATGCCCCCTGCGGTCACGCAGTTCTTCACCGCGTCCCAATCCGGAGACGCGGACGCCTGGGCCGGCGCGTTCGCCGCCGACGGCGTCTTCCACGACCCGGTCGGCGAGCCGCCGATCGTCGGCCGCGCCGCGATTCGCGAGTTCATCGCGTCGGTGCTGCCGAACTTCAGCCCGTTCCTCGGCCTCACCCCGCGCGAGGCGCACGCCGTCGGCCGATCGGTCGCCGTTTCCTGGAGCGGCGCGGCCGTCACCGGCAGCGGGGTTCCGGTCAACTGGTCCGGCATCAACGTCTACGACCTGGGCGAGGACGGCCTGATCAGCGAGGCCCGCGCCTACTTCAATCGCGCGATCTTCCAAGCCCAGCTCAACGGATGACCCCCCGGGGCCGGAGCCGGCCGGCTCCGGCCCGTCAGGGCTTGCGCCCCAGAGCGCAAATCCCGCCGCTGAACGAGGGATCGTCCGCCATCCGGTCGCCCGCGCTCGATTCGCCCGCTTCCGGGTGCCAGGCCGAGACCCACGAGATGCCCGGCTCCACCAGTTCGAGCCCGGAGAAGAACTCCGCGAACTCCGCCCGCGAGCGGAAGTGGAACGGCGTGCTCGACTGCTGGTACTGCTTGTGGATCGCGTCGCGGCTTTCGCCGTCGCTGGTCGGCACGCCGTCGTCGGTCAGGTGCGAGGACAGGAAGTACGAGCCGGACGGCAGCAGCGACAGATACTTCTGCACGATCTCCAGTGCCGGTTCGTCGCGGCCGATGAAGTACAGCACCCCGACCATGATCAGGCCGATCGGGCGCTTCGGGTCGAGGACGCCGGTGTCGAGCGCGCGCGGCCAGATGTCGGCTGGGTCGCGCAGGTCGCCCTGCAGGACCGCGTGCCGGTCGGCGACGCCCTCGCGTTCCAGCAGGACCTGCGAATGCGCGACGGCCACCGGTTCGTTGTCGACATAGACACAGCGCGCGTTCGGGTTCACCGACGTGGCGATCTCGTGCACGTTGCCGACCGTGGGCACGCCGGACCCGATGTCGAGGAACTGGTCGATCCCCTGTTCGGCCATGTACCGCACGCCGCGGCCGAGGAACTCGCGGCCCGCCCTGGCGATGGTCTTGATCATCGGAAAGGTCTGGACCGCCCGTTCGCCGAACTCGCGGTCGATCGCCCAGTTCGCGGTGCCGCCGAGGAACCAGTCGTAAATCCGCGCCGCGTTCGGCCGATCGAGGTCGACGCCCTCCGGGGCTTCCGGATCCGGTGCCTGAGTCATCAGCTTCCCCTTCCGTGCGGGTACCAGTCTGCCCACTCGCCGCGGCCGCGTGCCGCCGCCCCCGGCAACCGCCCGAAAATGCCACGACTTCGGTACGTCCGGGCTACTAGGTTGCGGTGGATGCGCATTCTCTTCTCGTTCGTCGGCGGTCGCGGGCACTTCGATCCGATGGCGCCGGTCGCGCGAGCGCTTGCCGCGCACGGGCACACCGTAGCCGTCGCGGGCGGCGGTTCGCACGTACCGGCGCTGGCCAAAGCCGGGTTCACGACCTTCGCGGTGAACGAGCCCCGCGAAGTCGAGGCGACACGGCAGCCGATGCCGCCGGTCGATCCGGCGCGCGACGACTGGGAAATCCGGGAGCTGTTCGCCCGCCGCGCGACGCGCGAACACGTGCCGGTGCTGCTGGAGCTGGCCCGGGAATGGCGGCCGGACCTGATCGTCCGGGACGAGGTCGACTTCTCCGCCGCGCTCGCCGCCGAGGTGCTGGGCCTGCCGTGCGCGACCGTACTGGTGCTCGCCGCGGGAACGTTGCTGCGCAAGGAACTCCTCGCCGAGCCGCTCGCCGAGGCCCGCGCCGCGCACGGTCTGCCGGACGACCCGGAGCTGGAAATGCTGACCCGCGGCCAGGTGCTTTCGCCGCTCCCGCCGTCCTTTCGCGACCCCAGCGCGCCGCTGCCGCCGGGCACTTTCTCGTTCCGCCAAGGAGATCCGGTCGCGCCGCGCCGGCCCGCCGGGAAACCGCACGTGTACTTCACTCTCGGCACCAACTTCAACCTCGAGTCCGGCGACCTGATCGAGCGCACGCTCGCCGGGCTAGGCCGATTGGACGCCGAGGTGACCGCCACCGTCGGCACCCAGATCGACCCCGCCGAGTTTGGGCCGCAACCCGCGCACGTCCGGGTGGAACGGTTCGTCCCGCAGGCCGAACTGTTGCCTCGCCTCGATTTGATGATCTCGCACGCCGGGTCCGGCAGCGTGATCGGCGCGCTCTCGCACGGTCTGCCGTCGCTGCTCTTCCCGATGGGCGCGGACCAGCCCGGCAACGCCCGGCGCTGCGTCGCGCTGAACGTGGGCCGCGCGCTCGACCCGGAAACGTCCACTCCGGACGAAATCTGCCAGGCGGCCGCGGCGATGCTCGCCGATCCCAGCTACCGCGCGGCCGCGCAGCGCGTACAGGCGGAGATCAACGCCCTGCCCGCCGCCGAGGCCGCCGTGCCGGTGCTCGAAGCACTCGTCACATCATCTGCGAGCGGTAGCTTTCCGCCAGCTCCTTGAGGAACTGCCGCGTCTCGCCGCGCTCCAAGGCAGCGCCGCGCAGCCGGTCCCACGAGTCCACGAAGATGTTGAAGTCCTTCACGTCGTCGAGGTACAGCCCGCCCGCGGAGTGTTCGATGTAGACGAAGTCGCGCGTGCGGTCCGGGAACCGCATGATCGTGAAGTCGTTGGGCACCGCGGCGAGCTTCGCGCTGAACGGCAGGACGTGCACGTAGACGCGCGGGTGCCGGTCGAGCGCGAGCAGGTGCTCGACCTGGTCCAGCATCACCGCGGGCGCGAACCCGCCGGGCGCGCGGCGCAGCGCGCCCTCGCTGATGATGAACCGGTAGTACGGCGGCTGCTGCTGGTCGAACACCGCCTTGCGGTCGAGCCGGTTGCGCACGAGCGACGTGACGTCGGTGGCTCCCGCCTCGGTGAACTGCTTGAGCATGTAGTGCTCGGACTGCAGCGGCCCCGGCACGCGCTCGCCGTGCCAGGTGAGGATCTCCGCGGCGGCCGGCTCGAGGTCGGTGAAGGTGCGGAACCAGTGCGGCACCACCGACCGGTAGCCCGACCAATGGCCGCGCTGCCCGGCCGCGGCCCGGGCCAGGTTCATCAGAGTGTCGGCCTCTTCGCCGTTGATCCCGAACGCGTTCAGCATGGTCCGCACATCTCCGAGCTTGACCCCCACCGCACCGGACTCGATCTTGTTGACCTTGCCCTGGGTGCAGCCGAGTACCTCGGCGACTTGCTGCTGCGTCATCTTCGCGGCGTTTCGAGCATGCCTGAGCTCATTGCCGAGCTGCTTGCGGCGCGAGGTGACGGTGCTCGCCATCTCCCCTTGCTCTCCTGGACCACTACTGCCGACGGGCTTTCCGCCGGACCGCGAACTACGAACCACCCAGGCCACTGCGACCCAACGGAGTTCGATGATGACACCCGGCAGCGTTTCAGGAAATGCGCCAGAACGCCAGTCACCCGGCATGTCACCCTGCCGGAGCAGTGGATTCCGGGCGCCGCGGACATCCCGGCTACTCCATTCGGATTAAGAGGAGACTTCCGGGCACAGCTGATCCGCCGGTCCACCACTGCGCCGCCCGGGACGGCATAGTGGCGGCGTGATCGATCGATCCCCCGGCGC
Source organism: Amycolatopsis sp. AA4 (assembly GCF_002796545.1). GTDB lineage: Bacteria > Actinomycetota > Actinomycetes > Mycobacteriales > Pseudonocardiaceae > Amycolatopsis. The sequence goes on along the minus strand of NZ_CP024894.1, from coordinate 158,427 downwards.
GGCGAGCGTCAAACAGCTGGCAGACGGCGCGTTCGGCTACGTCCAGCCCGACGGTTCCTGGTTCATCAACAACTGCGGCTTCGTCGATGCCGACGGGCACGCTGTGCTTATCGACACATGCGCGACCGAGCGGCGCACGCGTGCGCTGCTCTCGGCCGTCGGCGACACCGTCGGCCCGGTCACGACGCTCGTCAACACGCATCACCACGGCGACCACACCAACGGCAACTACCTGGTCGGCGGCGCCACCGTCGTCGGCCACCGCAAGACCCGCGAGACCCTGCTGGCCGACGGAATCCAGCGGTACGAGGGAGTCTTCACCGACAGCGACTGGGGCAAGCTCGAACTGCGCGTGCCCGACCTGGTCTTCGACGACACGGTCACCCTCTACGCCGGACAGACCCGGATCGACCTCATCCACCCCGGCCACGCCGCGCACACCACCAACGACGTCCTGGTCTGGCTGCCCGAACAGCGCCTGCTCTACGCGGGCGACCTGGTGTTCAACGGCGGCAGCCCGTTCGCGCTGATGGGGTCGGTGGCGGGCTGGCGGGCCGCGCTGAACCTGATCCGCGAACTCGACCCGGCGGTCATCCTGCCCGGGCACGGCCCGGTGTGCGGGCTCGAAACGGTGGACGCGGTCGACGACTACCTGGAGCTGGTCCAGCGCGCGGCGGAAACCGGCAAGGCGGCCGGGCGCTCGCCGCTAGAACAGGCGAAGGCGACCGACCTCGGCCGGTTCGCCGAGCTGACCGAGCAGGAGCGCCTCGCCGGGAACCTGCACCGGGCGTACGCGGAACTCGACGGCGAAGGGTGGGGTGCGCCACTCGATCTGGCGGCTCCGCTGAAGGACATGCTGGCCTGGAACGGGGGCCCGATCCGCTGCTTCTCGTGAGCACCGGTTTTGTGGCTAGGCTCGGAATCCGGCAGAGGTTTTCGGAAAGGTTTCGGATGAGCAAGAAGGCGAGCATCGGGGTCACCGGCCTCGCGGTCATGGGCCGCAACCTGGCGCGGAACCTGGCCCGGCACGGGCACACGGTCGCCCTGCACAACCGCTCCGAGGAGCGCACCCGCTCGCTCGTCGAGCAGTTCGGCGACGAAGGCGACTTCATCCCGGCGTACACCGCGCAGGAGTTCGTCGACGCGCTGGAGCGGCCGCGGCAGATCGTGATCATGGTGAAGGCGGGCGGCCCGACCGACGCCGTCATCGAGGAGTTCGCGCCGCTGCTGGAGCCCGGCGACGTGATCGTCGACGCGGGCAACGCGCACTTCGCGGACACCCGCCGCCGCGAGCAGGCGCTGCGCGAACGCGGCCTGCACTTCGTCGGCACCGGCGTGTCCGGCGGCGAGGAAGGCGCGCTGCACGGGCCGAGCATCATGCCCGGCGGGTCGAAGGAGTCCTACGAGTCGCTCGGGCCGCTGTTCGAGGACATCTCGGCGAAGGTCGACGGCGAACCGTGCTGCACGCACGTCGGCGCGGACGGGGCCGGGCACTTCGTCAAAATGGTGCACAACGGCATCGAGTACGCCGACATGCAGCTGATCGCCGAGTCGTTCGACCTGCTGCGCGGCGCGGCCGGCTACTCGCCGGCGGAGATCGCCGACGTGTTCGGCACCTGGAACACCGGGCGGCTCGATTCGTACTTGATCGAGATCACCGCGCAGGTGCTCAAGCACGTCGACGGCGCGTCCGGCAAACCGTTCGTCGACGTGGTCGAGGACGCGGCGGAGCAGAAGGGCACCGGCCGCTGGACCGTGCAGATCGGCCTCGACCTCGGCGTGCCGATCAGCGGCATCGCGGAAGCCGTGTTCGCGCGTTCGCTGTCCGGGTCCACCGGCTTGCGTTCGGCCGCGCGCGGCCTGGGCGGCCCGACGCGCACGCCGCTCACCGGGTCCGCGCTGGAGACCTTCGCGGACGACGTCGAGCAGGCGCTGTACGCGTCGAAGGTGGTCGCGTACGCACAGGGCTTCAACCAGATCCAGGCCGGCGCCGCGGAGTACGGCTGGGACATCGACCTGGGCCGCGTCGCCTCGATCTGGCGCGGCGGCTGCATCATCCGGGCGAAGTTCCTGAACGACATCACCTCCGCCTACGCCGCCGAGCCGGGCCTCCCGACGCTGCTCACGTCCGGCGACTTCCGCGCGGCGGTCGAAAACGCGCAGGACTCGTGGCGTTCGGTCATCTCGACGGCGGTCCGGCTCGGCATCCCGACGCCCGGCTTCTCGACCGCCCTGGCGTACTACGACGGCCTGCGCGCGGACCGGCTGCCGGCCGCGCTGGTGCAGGGCCAGCGCGACTTCTTCGGCGCGCACACCTACCGGCGCGTGGACCGCCCCGGCTCGTTCCACACGCTGTGGGCCGGGGACCAGTCCGAGGTCGACGCCTGATTTTTGTTTGCGACGGAAGGGCTCTCCCCGGTCTGGGGAGAGCCCTTCTTCGCTAGATGAGGGTCAAGACGAACAACACCGCGAGCGCGACCGCGATCATTTCTGCAACGTGCTGAGAATTTCCGCGAGGAACTCCTTGATCTTCATTTCGGCCCGGTCCTTGTCGACCCCCAGTGCGGCAAGGACTTCGTAGCCCGCGCCCTCGCCCTGTTCCAGCAAGGCGAGGAGAATGTGCTCGGTGCCGATGTAGTTGTGGCCGAGCCGCAGCCCCTCGCGCAGAGTGAGTTCGAGGGTCTTCTTGCCGGCGGCCGCGAACGGCACCGGATCCGGCGCGTCGTCGACCGGCTCCGGCAGCCTCGCCTCGGCCGCTTCCTTCACCGCGTCGAGAGTGATCCCCTGCGCGGCAATGGTGCCCGCCGCGAGCGCGTCGGGTTCGGAAAGCAGGCCGAGCAGCAGGTGAACGGTGTCGATTTCGGGGTTCTTGTGGTCGATGGCCGCCTGCTGAGCGGCGACGATGACGTGCCGCGCCCGGTCGGTGTAGCGGCCGAACATCCGTTGTATTCCGCCGGAGGAATCGTCGCTCTTCGGAACGAATCTCTTCTGGGCGGCCTGTTTGGATACCCCCATGCTGGCCCCGATGTCGGTCCAGGAGGCCCCGCTGCGCCGCGCCTGGTCGACGAAGTGGCCGATCAGGTGGTCCGCGACGTCGCCGAGATGCTGGCCGACGTAGACGGCGTCGGTGAGCTGGGCGAGGGCGTCTTTCTCGTTGTTGGCCTTGATGGCGCTGATGAGGTCGTCGAGTTTCACTGAGTCGGTCATGGCGTCAACTGTAGGTTGACGATTGCCGGGCGTCAACCCTGGGTTGACCAGGTGAGCGGACTCAAGCGAACGGCAGCCCCACGTAGTTCTCCGCCAAACTCGTCGCCGCCGCCCGGGACGAAGCCGTGTACCTCAGCTGCGAGAGCTGCAGCCGCCGGGCGAAAGCGTCCGCCCCGGGGTCCACGTGCAGCATCGTCGTCATGAACCACGAGAAGTGCTCCGCTCGCCACACCCGGCGCAGGCAAGTGTCCGAATAGGACTCCGCCAGTGCCGAATCCCCTTGCAGCAACGCAGCCAAAGCCCGCGAAAGCACCACCACGTCCGCGACGGCCAGGTTCATGCCCTTGGCTCCCGTGGGCGGCACGATGTGCGCCGCGTCGCCGGCCAGGAACAGCCGGCCGTGGCGCATGGGTTCGGTGACGAAGCTGCGCATCGGCGTGATGCCCTTGTCCAGGATCGGCCCCTCCTGCAGGGTGAACTCCCCGTCGACCGCCAGGCGCGTCGACAGTTCCGTCCAGATCCGGTCGTCCGACCAGGCCGCCAGGTTCTCCCCGGGGGCCACCTGCAGATACAACCGCGTGACGTCCGGAGACCGCATGCTGTGCAAGGCAAATCCCCGGGGATGATGCGTGTAGATCAGCTCCTCGTGCGACGGCGGCGTCTGCGCCAGCACCCCGAGCCAGGCGAACGGGTACTCCCGCTCGAAGGTGGTCAGCACACCGTCCGGAATGGACGGACGGGAGACTCCGTGGAAGCCATCACAGCCTGCCACCGCATCGCATTCGAGGGTTTGCACAACCCCAGCGGAATCCCGGTAGCGCACCACCGGGCGCGAGGTGTCCAATGCGGACAGAGAAACTTCCGAAACCTCAAAGTGCAGCGGCAATTCCGCGGCCTCGTGCGCGTCCACGAGGTCCTTCACGATCTCCTGCTGCCCGTACACGGTGATCGCCTTGCCGGTCAGCTCGGTGAGCGCGATCCGGTGGTCGGCACCGTCGAACCGAAGCGAGAAACCCTCGTGCGGCAAGCCTTCCGCGGCCAGCCGTCCGCCGAGGCCGATCTCGGTGAGCAGGTCGACCGTCGGTTGTTCGCAGACTCCGGCGCGCACGCGTTGCCGCACGTACTCGCGGTCGCGGGCTTCGAGCACCACCGCCTCGATACCCGCCTGGTGCAGCAAATACGACAGCAGCAACCCGGCCGGGCCGGCACCGATCACGGCGACCTGCGTGCGCAACGGAACCTCCGATCAAGCCGCGGTGCGCGACTTCAGGTGTGCTTTCAGATCAAACGAACTGGCTTCCAGATCCGCGTACGCCGGATGCGGGTCCGCGGCGAACAACCGGCGCGCGGCGATGTGGTCCGGCGCGCGGTTGACCGATTCGACGGCGATCAGCACGTCGTCGCGGAAGGACAACACGGAGAACTTCCCGGCGGCCCGATCACCGGTGACCACGGTCCGGTCCGCGGCCCCGAGAATGCCCGCGATCTGCAGTTTCGCGCCGGTCTGGTCGGTCCAGAACCACGGCAGGCTGTCGTACCGCGCGGGCTCCCCGGCGATCGCCGCGGCCACCGAACGGGCCTGGTCAACGGCGTTCTGCACGGACTCCAACCGCGTCGCGGCACCGGCCTGCACGCACGGGAAGCACGCGCAGTCGCCGATCGCGAAAATCTTCGGGTCCGCAGTGCGCAGGTGTTCGTCCACGACGACGCCGTTGCGCACCTCAAGCCCGGCCGCCTCGGCCAGCGCGGTCTCCGGCAGCACCCCGACCGCGACGACCACGAGGTCCGCGGGCAGCCGTCGCCCGTCGGAGAGTTCGACCGACTCCACGTGCCCGGCCCCGTGCAGCGCGGTGACCCCGACGCCCAGCAGCAACGTGTGCCCAGCCGCGCGGTGATGTTCGGCGAAGAATTCCGAGATCTCCGGCGACGCGACCCGCGCGAGCAGCCGGTCCTGAGCCTCCACCACGGTGACCGGACGCCCGGCGTGCGAAGCGAATTCCAGCCCGATGAACCCGCCGCCGATCACCACGACGTCGCCCGCCGCGTCCAGCGAAGCCCGCAGCCGGTCGGCATCCGCGCGGGTGCGCAGCGTCAGGACGCCTTCGAGGTCGGCGCCGGGCACCGGCAACGCGCGGTTGCGCGCGCCGGTGGCCAGCACCAAATGGTCGTACCCCAGCTCCGCACCGTCCTCGAGCCGGACTTTCGCCGCGTCCCGGTCGATCGCGGCGACCCGGCCGCGGACCAGCTCGATGTCCTTTTCGGCGAAGTAGTCCTCCGGCCGCAGCACCAGTTGCTCGACGCCCGCGCTGCCCGCCAGGTACGCCTTCGAAAGCGGCGGTCGCTGATACGGCACCCCCGGCTCGTCGCCGATCAACACCACGCGGCCGGCGAACCCCTTGTCCCGCAAGGACGCCGCGGCCTGGAACCCGCTTTGCCCGCTGCCGACGACGAGAACGGTCTCGGTGCTCATCTCGCTCCTCCCGACATCTCGGGCTCCATCTGAGCACACCTCGGCCAAGATCGTCGAGGAGCGGCCGTCACACCCGGTGCAGGAACGCGATCGCGTCCGCCGCTTCGACCGCGTCGAACGGCAGATACCCGCGTCCGTCACCGGGCCGCGCGGGCAGCCCGGGGTCGATTCCGGCGGTTTCGACCAGTTCACGGTCCCGCACCGTCGCGGCGAGATACGCCTGCAGCGTCCCCGGCGCGGGGTTCCCTACCGCATCGGACGAGCCGAAATCGGTGGCAATGAACACATACCGGTCGCCGAGCCGGTGCGCGACGTGCGAGCCCGCGCTCCACCACTGCGCACCCATCATCGACGCCGCGCGCCGCTGCAGGTGCTGGTTGTGCGCGGAGACGAACGTGCCCGGCAGCGCGAGCAGGTTGTCCGCCATCATCGCGTCGCGCTGCGCCCCGAGCCGGCCCAGCCGTTCCGGCGAGGTGTCGGCCATCAGCGAGTGGTAGCGGCAGAGCCCGACCGCGGTCCGGGCGAGCAGGTCGCCGCCTTCCGGCAACGCCGGACGCGCCCGTTCGAAGTGGCCAGCGAGATCGTCGGCGACCAACCGCAGCTCCCGCGCGTCCGGACTGTCCCCTTTGGACTTCGCCCCGTCCCACATCGCCGCTTCGTCCGCCCAGGCCGCGTCGTCGCCGGCCAGCCGCTCGATGGTCGCGACGTCGTGCGGCACGTCGTCAAGATGCTTGGACAGGAAGCCATGCAGTTCGGTGAGCACCGCGCGCGGGCTGGGTGCGCTGGCCATCTCGAGCGGGGCGTCGAAGCCGTGGAAGCGGACCTGATCTTCGGGCGCGCGGCCGGCGTTGTGGTCACGCAGCCACTCGACCAGCGCGCGGTTCGACGGGAACGCTCCGAAACCGTGGCTGAACCCGGTGGCGAGCACCTGGTCGAGGTCGCCTTCGCCGGTGGTCACGTAGCGGTCGACCAGGCGTCCGGCCAGGCAGTCGGTCTCCAGCGCGATCGACCGGTAGCCGTGTTCGCGGACCAGGTGCTGGAAGATTTCGTTGCGGAACAACGGGAAAGCCTCGGTCCAGTGCGTGGGCTCGCCCAGCCCGAGCAGGGTAGGCGAACGGCGGGCGAGGAAGTCGTCAAGGGTCTTCATTGCTTTGACCGTATCGTTGAACTCTCGGTTGGCACTTTTGCGCGAAACACCTGGTTGAATGGCTCCGAAACCCTCAAATCGGAGGCGAGATGCGGCCGAAGGACCTCGCCCGCGAGCACGGCTTGTCGACCCAGGCTGTCCGCAACTACGAGGAGGACGGCATCCTCCCGCCCGCCGAGCGCGGACCGCAGGGCTACCGGACGTACACCGAGCAGCACGCCCAAGCATTGCGCGCCTTCCTCGCCCTGCGCTCCGGCTTCGGCCACGCCCGCGCGGCAGCGATCCTCCGCGCGCTCAACGAGCGTTCGGAAGACACCGCGTTCCAGCTGATCGACGAGAGCCATGCCGAGCTGCTGCGCGACCGCGGCACCCTCACCGAAGTCGAGCACGCGCTGCGGAACCTGACCCGGGAACCGGACGTGCGCCAGACCGTGCCGTCGATCGGCGCGCTCGCGCACCAGCTGTCCGTGCACCCCGCCACGCTGCGGAAATGGGAGGCCGCCGGGATCCTCCAGCCGGAGCGGGACCGAGCCGGAAACCGCCGCTACCCGCCGGCCGCGGTCCGCGACGCCCGCCTCGCGCACCAACTCCGCCGCGGCGGCTACCCGCTCGCCCGGATCGCGGCGGTGCTGGAGCAGGTCCGGCACGCGGGCGGGGTCGCGCCGCTGGAAGAAGCCTTGCGCACCTGGCGTTCCCGGCTCACCGCACGGGCGCACGCGATGCTGGACGGGGCCGCCCAGCTGTCGCGTTACCTCGGCTGATCCTCCGGCAAAAGGGGCCGCATGAACGTCCGCCGGTACCGGATCACGCAGCCGCTCTCGTCCCGGATCCGGTCCGCGGCCACGAACTCGGGGTCCACTCCGAACAGCTCCCGATACCGCTCGTAGGCGGCCAGGCTGTCGAAGCTGAACAACGCCCGAGCCTCGTCGCTGGCCCCTTCCGCGGGAAGGAAATACCCGTGGTGCACCCCGCCCTCGCGCCGCACCAGCCGCATCCACTCGGCGGCGAACCGTTCGAAGTCCGCGATCTTCTCCGGGTCGATCACGTAGTCGACGACGCAGGTGATCACGAGCGGCCCCAGACCCGCTCCGCCGTCGCCACGATCAGCTCCAGCTTCCGCAGCTGCTCACCGGCGGTCAGGTCGTTTCCCTCCTCAGTGGACGAGAACCCGCATTGCGGCGACAAGCACAGCTGGTCGATGTCGACGTACCGCGACGCTTCCTCGATCCGCCGCACCAGCGCGTCCGCGTCTTCCAGCTCCGGCCGTTTGCTGGTCACGAGCCCGAGCACGACCCGTTTTCCCTTCGGCACGAACCGCAGCGGCTCGAAGCCGCCCGAGCGTTCGTCGTCGTACTCCAGGAAGAACCCGTCCACCGCGAGCTCGCCGAACAACGCCTCGGCGACGAACTCGTAGCTGCCGGACGCCACCCACGACGAGCGGAAATTGCCGCGGCACAGGTGCGTCGTCACGGTCAGGTCGTCCGGTTTCCCGGCGAGCGCGGCGTTGATCGTCGAGATGTTGCGCAGGTGCATGGTGTCCGGGTCGCCGCCCATGCGCGCGACGAGTTCGCGCTGCTTCGGGTCGTTGAGATACGCCAGGCTGGTGTCGTCCAGCTGCAGGTACGTGCAGCCCAGCCCGCTCATCGCGCGCAGCTGCTCCGCGTACGCCGCGCTGAGGTCGGCGAAGAACTCGTCCAGCTCCGGGTACACGGTCTCGCTCACCGCCGCCCGGCCGCCGCGGTGATAGACCATGCTCGGCGACGGGATGGTCAGCTTCGGCGTGATGCCCGGGTCGGTGTGCGCCTTGAGGAACTCGAAGTGGTCGGCGAAGATCGGATTGTCGAGCCGCACCTTGCCGTCGACCTGCAGGCCGGGCGGGCTGAACTCCAGGTCGCCTGCCAGATTGTGGAATTTCACGTGCAGCCGCTCGTCACTGCGCGAGACGCCGCCGAGCTGGTAGATGAAGTCCATGTGCCAAGAGGACCGGCGGAACTCGCCGTCGGTCGCCGAGTGCAGGCCGGCCGCCTTCTGCATCTTCACGACGTCGCGGATCGCGTCGTCCTCGACGGCTCGCAGTTGTTCGGCGGAGATCTCCCCCGCCGCGTGGTCGCGCCGCGCTTCGCGCAGCACCGGCGGCCGCAGCAGGCTCCCGACATGATCGGCACGGAACGGAGGTCGTGCAGTCATGCTGGCATCGTCACACACAAACCGGTGGTATGTGCAGCGATAATCCGGCGGAACCACACAGAAGGAGCCGCTCATGACCAACGCCGCGCACCCGGTCGACCGGGGCCTTCCCGCCGGACGGCTGCTCCTGCTCGGACTGCAGCACATGGCGATCATGTACACCGGCTGCATCGCCGTGCCGCTGGTCATCGGCAGCGCGCTGCACCTGGACAACGCGTCGATCGCGCTGCTGGTGAACGCGGACCTGTTCGTCGCCGGACTGGCCACTTTGGTCCAGTCGGTCGGCATCGGGCGGCTGTTCGGCGTCCGGCTGCCGGTGGTCGCGGGCGCGACCTTCACCGTGGTCAACCCGATGATCCTGATCGCCGCGCAGTACGGCATCACCGCGGTGTACGGCGCGATGATCGCCTCCGGCGTCTTCGGCCTGCTGATCGCCCGGCCGTTCGCCGCGCTGATCCGGTTCTTCCCGCCGCTCGTGTCCGGGACACTGCTGCTGGTCATCGGCATCTCCCTGCTCGGCCCCGGCACAGCGATGATCGGCGGCCACGACACCGGCGACCCGTCCTACGGCGATCCGGCGAACCTCGGGCTCGCCTTCGGGGTGATCGCATTGGTCGTCCTGTTCACCCGAGTCCTGCGCGGCTTCCTCGGCCAGATCGGCCCGCTGGTCGCTCTCCTCGCCGGTGTCCTGATCGCGATCCCGCTAGGCCGCACGCACTTCTCCGGCGTCAGCGACGCGAGCTGGTTCGGCCTGGCCTCGCCATTCCACTTCGGAGCGCCGACGTTCCCGGTCGCCGCAGTGGTGTCCATGTGCGTGGTCATGCTGGTTTCGTTCACGGAAACCACCGCAGACCTGATCGCGGTAGGCGAGATCACCGGCCGCCCAGTCACCCCCGCCGACCTCTCCCGCGGCCTGGCCACCGACGGCCTGTCCGCCATCTTCGGCGGCTTCATGAACTCCTTCCCCGACACCGCGTTCGCACAGAACGTCGGACTCGTGCAAATGACCGGCGTCCGCAGCCGCTGGGTAGTCGCCACCACCGGTGCCATGCTGGTCGTGATGGGCTTGGTACCGAAAATTGGCGCGTTCATCGCCGCGATCCCGGAACCAGTAGTCGGCGGCGTCGCGGTAGTGATGTTCGCGATGGTCGCGGTGGTCGGCGTGCAGACGCTCAAGAAGGTCGATTTTTCCGGCAATCACAACGGTTTCGTGGCCTCCGTGGCGATCGGCGTCGGACTGCTGCCCGCCTTCGGCCTGGACCGCTTCGGCAACTCGGTGTTCTTCCAACACTTCCCCGCCTGGCTGCGAACCATCTGCGGCAGCCCCATCACCGTCGCCGCAGTACTGGCCTTCGTGCTGAACCTGCTCTTCAACCACCTAGGCCGGAAACGCGAAGAAGACCTGCTGCCCTAAGCAGTCACCCGACATGCACCAACGGCCTCCGGTGCGGATCCGGCTCCGCCCTCCGCAGCACCTCCCGAGTAACCGGAGGCACATCCCCGTCCCCGAAAAACAAATACCGGACCAGAAACTTGAACGGATTCCCCTCCGTCCAGGCAAAGTAAATATGCGGCTGCACCCCGGTCTCGTCCCGCAAATACAACAACACCGCCGCGATAGCATTGGCGATAGACGGGCTCTTCATCCGCAAAATCCGGTACCCGGCCCGCTTCTCCCCGTGCACCCGCAGCGTAGTCTCGAAATCCGACGCATCCGAGATGGTGACCTCAAGAAAGAACAACGCACTGTCCCGAGGAATATGGTTGTCCTCCCGGGCCTCCCGCTCCTTCTCCCGATACTCCGCCTCGTCCCGGGCGTCCGGCTCATTGGCGATGATCCGGACCGCCCCGGACCGCACCGCCTTGTCCACGATCCGCCGAGCAGCCGCGTCCAGCTCCACCTTCTCGACCCGCAGCTCCAACGACCGAGTAGCCCGCGAGACCAAGGACGTCACCACAATCGCCCCGATAAAGAACCCGGCGATCTTCACGCCCTCCGGCCGCTCCACGATATTGGCCACCGTCGTATACAAAAACACCAGCGTAATAACGAGATAAGCCCAAAACGCCCGCTGCCGCAGCCGCCGAGCCGACAACGTCACCGCGACCGACGCCGACGAAATCAACACCAGCACCCCTGTCGCATACGCCCCGCCCTGCGCCTCGACATCAGCGTCGAAGATCAGCGTGATCACGAACGCGATCACGGAAACCACGATCACCAACGGCCGAGTGGCCCGAGCCCAATCCGGAGCCATCCCGTATCGCGGCAGATACCGAGGCACGATGTTCAGCAACCCCGCCATCGCCGACGCCCCGGCAAACCACAAGATCGCGATCGTGCTGGCATCGTAAACCGTGCCGAACCCGTCACCGAGATAACTGTGCGCCAGATAAGCCAGCGCCCGCCCGTTGGCCTTGCCCCCAGCCTGGAACTCCCGCTGCGGAATCAACACCGCGGTAGCGAAGCTGGACGTAATCAGAAACGCGCTCATGATCAACGCCGCGGTCACCAGCAACCGCCGCGTATTCCGGACCCGCCCCGCCGGATCTGCCTCCGTGTCCCCGCTGGCCCCGCGAACCAGCGGCATCACCGAAACCCCGGTCTCGAACCCGGACAACCCCAGCGCCAGCTTGGGAAACACCACCAGCGCCACCCCCGCCATCAACCACGGATTGGGATGCTCGCTGATCAGCAGGTGCTGCCAGTCCACAATCAACTGCGGCGCCCCGAACACGTGCGCCAGCGCGGTAACCACCACGACGACGTTCAACGCGAGATAAACCCCCACGAGAACCACCGCGACCCCGATCGCCTCAGCGAACCCCTTGAGGAACACCGCCCCCAGCAACGCGATGAGCACCAGCGTGATCCAGACCTGCCCGCCATGCAGCGCAGCCGGAACGAACGGATTCTCGATAACGTGCGCGGTCGCGTCAGCCGCGGACAGCGTGACCGTGATGACGAAGTCAGTGGCGGCGAACCCCAGCAGCGCAAGCACCAGCAGCTTGCCGCCCCATCGGGACAGCAGCTTCTCCAGCATCGCGATCGACCCCTGGCCGTGCGGGCTTTCCTTCGCCACCCGGCGGTAAATCGGCAGCGCACCGGCAAGCGTCAGCACCACGAGCACCACAGTGGCCAGCGGCGACAGCACTCCGGCCGCGAGCGCGGCGATTCCTGGCTGATAGCCGAGCGTGGAGAAGTAGTCGACGCCGGTGAGGCACATGACCTTCCACCACGGCTGTTCGGCCTTTGTGGTCTCGCGTTTCCCACCGGTCATCTGCTGGGCGCGCTTGTGCTCGCCCTCGAGAAGCCAGGCTCTCAGCTTTGTATTCGACACGCGGTCGATCATGCCGGGTTCTGCCGCTTCGCGCGGACCAAGCTCAGCGGGCGCTCAGAGCGCCTAAAGGCAAATGATGTTCAGGACGCACGGCGGCTCGTGGCTGCTCGGCGACGACGGCTGGCTCGAACTTGACGGCCCCGACGAGCTCGACGGCGCCTGCGTCGGACCGGTCGGGCCGGTGGTTTCCGGCCGTTCGCTCGACGACGGCCGCGCCGGCGCGGAATCAGCCGGGCGCTCCGGCGCACTGCTGTCCTCGCCGAACGGATTCACGTTCGCCTTGCGCGAAGGGGCATCCCCGACGGTCACCGTGCCCTCTTCGGACTCCGTGCCGGTCGGCGTGGGCGGGTTGGTCTCGTCGACGCCGCCCGCGCCGCCGGTGCGGTCCGGCATCTCGATCACGCGCATCTCGGTGATCCGGGAGGCCCCGTCGTTCGCCGTGGTCCCGTACGAGACGAGCATGGCCGCGGCCCCGCAGCCGACGATCACCGCGAGCATCACCGAAACCATGCGCCACCTGGACCGGGACGGCGGCGGAATCCGTCGTTCGTGTCCTTCGCGCACCAACAGCTCGGCGACCGAAACCTCGTCGTTCACCAGCGAGACCTTTCACCAGGAGTGGCCTAGTCCTACCGGATCCGGCCACCGAACGGGTGACAAAGGGTAAAACCTTCTACCCAGAGTGCTCACTCTAGCGGGTGTGAATCACAGCGCATTCACAGCTGCGGTTAGCCAAAATCCCAGCATGCCCAGCCACTCTGGACGCATGTCGCTGCGTGAGCCGGACCCGGCACCCCGCCCGGCACGCAGTGCTGCCACCACCGGAACTCCCCGGAAGTGGCGCTTCTGGTCGTGGCTGCGCACGCCCGCTCCCGACCCCGTCTCGCCGACCGAACCCGTCGGCCTCCTCGAACCGGCGACAGCCCCGGCTGGCGGAACCCGTTTGGCCGACCCCCTGGGCTCCCCGACGGCGACGGCCGTGCTGACGCAGGACGACCTCGTCCAGCCCGTTCCCCGGCCCGCCTTCCTCGCCGCGATCCCGGTCAGCTGGCGGCCGAAACGAGCCTGGCTGAGCCTCGTCCCCAGCCCGCGGTCCACGCCGTTCACCTTCGGCTACCTGGTCCTGCTCCTCGGTACCTCGCTGCTCATCCGGTTCGGCAGCGCCAAGCTCACCGACAAACTCCTCGCGGTCTCCAGCACTGACGCGCACAACATGGCGCGCCACCCCCTCACCGCGCTCCTGACCAGCGCGTTCTGGATCGCCGACGGCGGCTGGCTGCCGTACGCGGTGATCTTCGCGATCGCCGTCGCCCCGTTCGAGCGGCGGTTCGGCGGGCTCCGGACGGCACTGGTCTTCTTCAGCGGGCACGTGCTCGCCACGATCGCGACCGAACTGCCGGTGATGGCCTTGATCCGCACCGACGTCCTCCCGCATTCCGCGGGCCGCTGGCTCGACATCGGCGTCAGCTACGGCTTCCTCACCACCGCCGGCGTGCTCGTCGCGCTGCTGCGCGGGCGGGCCAGGATCGTCGGAATCGTGGCCCTTGAGCTATTCGTTATCGGCGTCTACGTGACCGACGATCCGGCCACTCTCGCCTCCGTCGTGACCCTCCTCGGACACGCCTGCGCGGCCCACTTCGGCCTGCTCGTATGGGGTCCGCGACTGCGCAGCGTGCCTCGCGTCGCCCGATAGCACCCGCCCTCCTGGTCCGGACGAGTGACGCAGGCGGCTCCCCGTGTGGATATACACAGGCTTCACTCGGTGGTGTAATCGACGGGCCATACGCCGACAAGGGGGATCGGAAGCACCATGGAGGCTGACGCCCTGGCCGGCGAACCGGGTGGGATCACCCGGCGCGCCCAGCTCGCGGGCCTGCGGCCGGACGCCGGCGCGGGGGTCCTGTTCTCCCTGCACGCCTCCGAACCGGCGACCCTCACCTGGCTGCCCGGCCTCGACGCGGTGCTCGGCCTCCCCGGCGCGACCGGCAAGGAGCTGTGCGACCGGCTCACCGAGCTGCTCCGCCCGCTCACCGCGAACCTCCGCCGCACCCCGCCCGGCCGCGATTTCGAACTCGAACAGCCGCAGGACGGCCCCGACGGCACGCCGCGCCGCATCCGCCTGCGCGCGCGGACCGTCGGCGAGCGAGACCACACGACCGGCCTGCTCGGCGTCGCCTCGGCGGTCGCGGAAGCCGCGCCGGAAAAGTCCGAGCTCGCCGAGCTGTCCGACCGCTACCAGCTGCTGATGGAGCAAAGCCCGGACGCGATCTGCGTGTACTCGGGCGGCGTCGTCACCTACGCCAACCAGGCCGCGCTCGACCTGTTCGGGGCACGGGCGGCGCACGAGGTCGTCAGCCGCGAGTTCGCGGACTTCGTGGCCGCGGAATCCACGCAGCTGCTGGAGGATCCCAGCGCGGAACCCCGCGAAGCGGTGCTGAAACGGTTGGACGGGAGCAAATTCGTGGCGGAAACCGTGTCGGTGCGCACGAGCGACTCGAACCCGCCGTCGTTCCAGGTCGTGATCCGCGACAGCACTGTCAAACACGCCGCCGCAGCCGCCGTCCGCGCGCAGGAAGCGCTGGTCACGCACGTCAGCGACGCCATCGTCACGATCACCGGCGAGGGCATCGTCACCGGATGGAACCCGGCCGCCGAGACCGTTTACGGCTGGCCGGCCCCGGAGGCGCTCGGCAGGCGGGTGCACGAGGTCCTCGGCATCGACCCGGACCCGGCGTCGATCCGCGACGGCGTCGCCCAGCAAACCCACCGCGGCCGGGACGGTTCGCCGCGGCAGGTCCGGGTGTCCGCGACCGAAACCGTCGACGGGTTCCTCCTGGTCTGCACCGACGAAACCGCGCGTCGGCGCGTCGAACAGCACTACGCGACGGTCGTCGCGGCGCTCGACGAGGGCGTGCTCGTGATCGGGCCGACCGGACTGATCCAGTCCGCGAACCCGTCCGCCTGCCGCATCCTCGGCGTCCCCGAGCCGGAGCTGCTCGGCGTGTCGTGCACCACGCTCGTGCTGTTCGACGAGGACGGCAACCGGATCCCGGACGACGAGCTGCCGTCCATGCACACGCGCCGCACCGGGGTCACGCACAACGGACTGGTCGTGCGCCTGCGCCGCCCCGACGGCCGCGACGTGTGGGTGTCGCTGACCTCACGGCTGCTCGATTCGGACGACCCGAACGGCGTCTCGGTGGTCACGTCCTTCACCGACATCACCGAACGGCGCGCGATCAGCGCCCGGCTGGCCCACGAGGCCACCCACGACCCGCTGACCCGGCTCGCCAACCGCACCCTGGTGCTGGACCGGCTCGACCGCCGCGACGGGGCCGAGTCCGCCGCCGTGCTGTTCCTCGACCTGGACAAGTTCAAGCTCATCAACGATTCCCTCGGGCATCCGGTCGGCGACCAGGTCCTGCGCATCGCCGGCGAACGCCTGCGCCGGGCCACTGGCCCCGACGACGTCGTCGGCAGGCTGGGCGGCGACGAGTTCGTGGTCGTCACGTCCGCGACGACCGGCCCGGCCCAGGTCGGCGTGTTCGCCGCGCACCTGCGGTCGGTGCTGTCGGAACCGGTATCCGTGCACGGCAGACAGCTGCATCTCGACGCGAGCATGGGCATCGTCCTCGTCGAACCGGACGACCGCCGCACCGCCGAGGACTTGCTGCGCGACGCGGATGTCGCGATGTACCAAGCGAAATCCCGCGGCCGCGGCCGGTTCGAGTTCTTCGACGTCGCCCTGCGGGAACGCATGCAGCGCCGGCTGCGGATGGAGCAGGACCTCCGCGACGCTGTCCACAGTGGACAGCTATGGCCGGCTTACCAGCCGGTGGTCGACCTGCGCACCGGGGAAATGGTCGGCGTCGAGGCGCTGCTGCGCTGGACCCACCCGAAACACGGCGCGATCTCGCCCGCGGAATTCATCCCCCTGGCCGAGGAAAGCGAACTGATCAACGTGCTGGGCAAGTACGTCCTGCGCGACACCACCCGCGAACTGGCCGCCCTGCGCACCGGCCGAGGCCTCGACCTGAGTTTGAAGGTCAACCTCTCCGTGCGGCAGCTGGACGACCCGCATCTGGTGCCCGCGGTCCGCGACGCACTCGCCACCACCGGCCTTCCGCCCGGCTCGCTGACGCTGGAAGTCACCGAAAGCGCGCTCATGCGCGACACCTCGGCAGCCGCGGAAGTGTTGTCCGCCTTGCGTTCTCTCGGTGTTCTGCTGGCGATCGACGACTTCGGCACCGGCTATTCTTCCCTGGCGCAGCTGCGTCGGCTGACCTTGGACACGCTCAAGATCGACCGCTCCTTCATCACCGGAATCGCCGACTCGCGCGACGCGGCCGCGATCGTCACGAGCATCATCGCGATGGCGCACGCGGTGGATCTGACCGTGGTCGCGGAAGGCGTCGAGACCGCCGAAGAACTGGCGCTGCTGCGGGAACTCGGCTGCGACCAGGCCCAGGGCTACCACCTGGGCCGGCCGCTGGCTGCCGCGGAGCTGTTTCAGTAAGTCTCGAGCAGCGCCGCCAGCTCGTCCTCAGTCAGCACGACGTCGAGATCCTCCAGCGTCTTGCCGAGATCGACCGGTTCGATCGTGCGCTTCTCGACCGTGCCGTCCGGGTGGCTTTCCTGATACTCGCGCCCGAGCAGCCGCCGGAGCCGTCCCGGCTCGAGCCGCATCACCACGAGCCGCCCGGTGAACGGCGACTTCGGATGCGTGGACGTGTAGTGGTGGAACACCTGGTAATCGATCGGGCGGCTGTGCACCACGGGCAGCAACTCGTGCAGGTCTTCCCAGCCGTCGCCGTCCTGTTTCTGCAGCACCCACCAGCCGTCGCGCAGCTTCATCCGGTGCGTCCACCCGGCCTGGTCGACCTCGGCCCCGTCGATCAACGGCATCGGCAGCAGGATCCCGGCCCCGAACCCGACGTCCACGAGAAACTGTTGCCCCGCAACGGTAATCACGAGCGTCATGTGCGTGTACGGCCCGCTCTTCCGCGGCTGCACCCGCGCGACCGTGCGCTGCACCTCGTAACCCAGCTGCTCGGCGACGGCCGCGAACAGCCCGGCCTGCTCGTAGCAATAGCCGCCCCGGTGCCGCCCGACGAGCTTCTCGCTGACGACATCCAGCTCGATCCCGCGATGCCGGCCGATGACCACGTCGACGTTCTCGAACGGGATCGTCTCGACGTGCGCCCGCGCCAACCGCTCGAGCGCCGCCGCGGACGGTTCCTCCCGGCGCTGTCCGATGCGCGCGAGGTAAGCGTCGACGTCTACTGCCTCGATGTTCCATTCCCCAGCCATGCGGACAGTCTGCAACCTCCAGCTTGCTCAAGGTCAAGTCACCCAGGGTCACGACGGTTGTGACTGGCACCACTCTCTGGTGTGATGTACCCCGCGATGCCTACCAGTCAGTAGCACACGTTCGAGTGGTGCTGGCTTTTCGAAGGGAGCCCGATGAAGACCCCTCGACCACTGGCCAGGGCCAGTGCGGTGACGGCACTGGCCACCGCCGCCGCATTGCTTCCCGCGACCGCCTGGGCCGCGACCCCCGCCTGGGCCCCCGCGGACACTGCCGCCGTGCACCCCGGGGTGCAGACGCGCACCAACGGGGCGCAATGCACCTCGAACTTCGTGTACAGCAACGGAACCGACGTGTTCCTCGGACAGGCCGCGCACTGCTCCGGCACCGGCGGTTCGACCGAAACGAACGGCTGCTCCGCCGGTTCGCTCCCGCTCGGCACCCCGGTCGAGATCGCCGGGGCGAGCAAGCCGGGAACGCTCGTCTACAACTCGTGGCTGACCATGCAGTCCCGCCACGAAGCGGACGCGAACACCTGCCAGTACAACGACCTGGCGCTGGTGAAAATCGATCCCTCGGACGTGTCCACAGTGAACCCGAGCCTGCCGTTCTGGGGCGGGCCGACCGGCGTGAACACCACCGGAACGACGCAACTCGCCACCGTCCTCAGCTACGGAAACTCCGAACTGCGCGGCGGAATCACCCAGCTGTCCCCCAAACAGGGCGCCAGCCTGGGCGACACCGGCGGCGGCTGGAGCCACACGGTGTTCACCGTGACCCCCGGCATCCCCGGCGACTCCGGCAGCGGCTTCCTCGACCGCGACGGCAATGCGCTCGGGGTGCTGAGCACGCTGAACCTGCTGCCGCAGCCAGGCACGAATGGTGTTGGAGACCTTTCGCGGGAACTGGCGTACGCGAACGCGCACGGCGGACTTGGGACTGTGCAACTGGTTCCGGGGACGGCTAAGTTCCGTGGGCCGTTGATCTAGGTTTGCTGCTTCGCCCGTGCCCGGCACGATTCAGTTCGTGCCGGGCACGGTCTGGTTCTGCGCCCCGCTTCTGCCTTCCGCTCACGGCAAGGCGAGCGCAGGCTTGTGCCGGGCAGATCGGCTCGGCGGGCCGGTGAAGCCGTGACAGCCACGGTACGAATGCCGGCCCCCGTAACCCGCTGAATCAACGGCCGCGAGCCTGCGGCGACCGGCACGATTCAGTTCGCCCCAGGGCCGGTCGATTCCATGACCGCTGAACCGACGATCGCTGCTTCCCTGCGCGACGCAACCCATGTCTGCGCACCGGCCAGGCTCCCTCGCCCGCGGATGCCACGCACACTCCTGCGAAAGTCCGTCATCGCCCAGCCAGCGCCATCCGAGTCGTACCGACCGCGGGCTCGCGGGCAGACGCACCTACTCCTCCGACGGCCATCCCGAGTAAGTCCACGCGCCGCGGACCTAACCGTTCGTGACGAGATCCAAGGGAAACCTCCTCAGGAATCCCGCCACCAATGCAGCCAGCAGCCCCGCGTCAATCACCCACCGCGACCGCGTACAGGTACCACGTGGAGTGGGGCAGCCACTGTTCATCCCACCGCCAGTCGTCGTCCTTTCCGGTCACCACGTAGCCCCGGTCCCATGTGATGCCGCTGCCGTCCTCGTTCAAGCCGGTGATGCCGTTGACGATCCCGCCCGCCGTCGGCAGGAACTGCCACGAGCCGAGCCAGCTGTACTGCGGGTTGCCGTGGCCGCTGCCGTCCAGCATGCACACGCCGTACGGGTTGGTTCCGCAGATCCAGTTCAGCTGGTCAGCCGCGTACGACCGCAGGCGCGTCGCGAACTCGCCGGGAAACCGTTGCGCGGCAAGGCGAGCGGCGGTCGCCAGCGACGCGATCCGGGCGTTCTCGCCCTGCCACCACTGGTCTTTCGCGCGCGGCGTGACGTTGTGCGGGAAGAAAAACGAGCTATACCTCTTGCCCTCCCCATCTTGCACCAGATTCCGCGCATACCCAAACGGGTTAGGCACCTCGGCGGTCACCGCGAGTTCGAACTCCAGCGACCGGCGCACGACCTGCAGCACCGCGGAAACCGTTGCCTCGTCAGCGATCTCGGCGTAGGCGAGCAGACTGAGCACCGGCAGACCGGCGTCCGAGGGATGAAAGTAAGGCCGGTCGCCGTCGTCCGCGCGCCAGTAATCGCGGTAAGACTTCCAGGAAACCAAGCGCTGCAACAGATTTCGCGCCCGACGGTCCGCCGCCTCGCGGTATACTGGTTTCTTGGTCACCTGGTACAACTCGACCGCCGCCAGCAACGCGCCGTAGTCGTCCTGGATGTTTTCCTTGCCGTCATTGGTCATCTCGACGTTGTGCTGCTCGAGAAAATCGAACGCGGCTTCGGCGGTCGCCAGATACTCCTCGGGCGAATAGTCGCCCGACGCGTCCAGCGTGGTCGCGGCGGCCAGCGCCGCGATCGCGACCCCGCCGCCTTCGCGGTAGTTCACCTGGACGGGTTCGCCGTCACCGTTCGCCAGGACGTACCGCAGCTTCGGGTCCTTCGGCGGCCCGGGCTGGATGACCGACGTCACGAACGTGCCGCCGTCAAGCTTCACTCGGCGCAGGTAATCGGCGCCGAACAGCGCTTCGTCGGCCAGCCAGGTCCGCAGCTGGGTGAAGTTGGTGTCGCCGCGCGCGGTGAGCCGCTGGTACGCCTTCGCCAGCACCCAGGCGGTCAGCGGGATTTGGAGGGTGTTGAAGTAGCTGCGGTCCGACAGCTGCGTGAAATGCTTGCCGAAGTCGCCGGTCGCGTCGTACCAGCCGCCGTGCGCGTCCATGACCTGCGTGCCCTTGGGGCCGATCGGAGCTTGCCGGTCCTGGCGATCGAACCGGTCCGAGCTGCGGGTGCCCTTGAAGTAGTGCACGACGTGGGAGAGCGTGTAGCGCTCCAGCACCAGCTGCTCGACGCGAAACGGCTGAGACCGCCCGTCGGCGGCGAGCAGGACGTACTCTCCCTCGGTCGTCAGGGCAGAGAAGTCCGCGGTCCAGTAATGCCGATCGTCCCAGCCCGGAACCTGCGCCGCCGCCCGCGGGGTGCCGGTGAAGACAACCTTCCCGGTGGCGACGTCCACGACGGTGAACCTCGGAACCGCCCGCGGCGACTCGACCGCGAGCACCGCCCGCTTGGGCGCGCCGGGCGCGTAACCGACGTTGTTCGCGTAAACCGCCACCCCGGACCGCCCCTCGACGGCCTCCGCCTCGGCTCCGAACGGAGCCATCGCCCCCACCCCCACCGCCGCCGACCCGGCAAGAAACCCGCGGCGCCCCATCTCTCCCGGCATGCTCGACCTCCAGTGGTCCAGACCTTTGAGATGGTATCGAGGCTAGGGAGCGATCTTGAGGTTTGGCAAGACTGCTTCCGAATGGCAGCACCGCGCTCGACAGTGACGCGCCGCAGCGGTGACTCCGCCGCGACGACGAAAAGCCCCATCCGCCGGGGACCGGGGCTGCGTCACTGAAATTGGCTGCGGCCAGGGCCGGGATGACCTTCCGCTTTCAGTTCACTGCTCAGGCAGCTCCCGCCGAGCGCAAACCCCTTGGCCGGAGCGACACCAGCACCCACCCGAACGACGTCGGACTGAGACGGAAGCTGAGACGGCCGAGACACGAAACAGCCCCCACCCGGTCTGGGTGGGGGCTGTTTCGCAGGTAGATGGCTGTGGCCAGGGCCGGGGTCGAACCGGCGACCTTCCGCTTTTCAGGCGGACGCTCGTACCAACTGAGCTACCTGGCCGGGAACGCCGGCTAGGAGCCGAACGATCTTGCGACCCTGACGGGACTCGAACCCGCGACCTTCGCCGTGACAGGGCGACGCGCTAACCAACTGCGCCACAGGGCCTTACTGGTACTGCGTACTCCCAACGGGATTCGAACCCGCGTTGCCGCCTTGAAAGGGCGGAGTCCTAGGCCACTGAACGATGGGAGCCCGATCGGTTTCGGTGGACCGACCGACCGCGCTCTCAGGTGTTCCCCTGGGAGCGATTACAAGCATAGGGCACGTTCCGGGGGCCGTGCACCGGGGGTTCCTTAAGCGATCGGCAAGCCTTCGACCTGCGACAACGTCCGCGCCGACGACTCGACCGCGCCGCCTCCCGCCGATCGCCCCGCCAGAAGCCGGGCCGAGCGATCGGTGTGCGCCACGCCACTCTACGCCGGACAGGGTCTCGCCCGGCCGTCAAGACGCAGCGGAGGTGCCGCCGGATCAGCGCTGCACGGGTGCCTGACCGTCGTCGCCCGGACTCAGCCCGAGCATCTCCAGCAACTGCACGCAGTCCTCCGCGTCGAGCGCACCGGCCGCGACGGCCAGGCGTGCCCGGCGGACCTGGTCGTCGGAGACCCGTTGCCCTTCCGACGACCCGCGCTGCGCCGGCACTCCGCCGGACAGTGACGTGCTTCCCCCGTCGGCACCTTCGTACCGAAGGAGGAACTGACGAACTTCGACCGATCCGCTCATGGCCCCTCCGCGCGGTTCGCAACAACTGGCCGCGAGGCTAACCAGCGGCGAGCAACCCCGGCAGCCCCCCGGAGAGTGAACCTGCGACCACTCTCCGAAACTTCCCTGGTAACGCATTCCAAGATCGCGCAGAACGATTTCTCGCGGCTTCCCCTCGCCGATCCCCGGAACTCGTGCAACAATCGGTGTTGCTGACACACCCCCGGTCAGCGCCTGTGGAGATCCCCTCCGACCCCCGCGTTCCTCCCCCTGGCGCGGGGGTCTCTCCATTTCCGCACACCGGCACTGACCTGCGGATCTACTCTCGGTACCGCTGATCGACAGACAGTCGCGAAATGTGTTTGCCGAGTGGGCTGAACAGGTGATCGAATTAGGCTTGCCGGGCACGGAAATGCGTGTGTCGTGGCTCACAGTGGTTTCCTTGTCGAGACCCAACCGTTATCGTGTCCGCGTGCCTCTTCCCTCCCTCGGCCGCCTCAGCAGCCGCACGAATCTCAAAGCCGTCTCGAGCGGGCGGCATCGCAATGCCGCCAAGGCCGCCGGCGACGAAGTCGTCGAGGACAAGGAGCTCACCAGCTACCTCGCCGCGCTCGCCCCGGACTCCGACCCGGAGAGCACCGGAACCGGCAGCCGCTTCGGCGACGCGCAGGTCTACCAGCTGCGCATGAACCTCATCGCGAGCCAGCAGCTCAAGGACATCGCCCTCGCCCGGAACCTGACCCCGCAGGCCCTGGCGCAGGAATGGATCCTGGAGCGCCTCTCGTGGGAGGGCCAGGCCGCCTCCGCCCAGGAGCGCCGCCACTCCGACGCGATGACCGACGAGTTCCACTTCCCGGCGGACGCGTTCGACCAGCAGCCCCTCGTCGGACGCTGATCCCCGCCCCCCCCCGAACGAAAACCCCCGGCTTCCCCCGACGGCCGGGGGTTTTCCCTTGTCCGGGTCCCAGTGGGCGGGACACGCTCCAGGATCCCGCCGACGACGGCGCGGCTGATGATTCGGGGCAGGCGGGCAGAGGGGTGAGAACGCCGGGCCGGAAGCCAGTCGTGGCGCGATCCGGCCCCGGGCGGCGGCGACGCGGCGCGGGCTGGATCAGGTTGGGTCGGGTCATGAGCGCCGAGAACCGTGATCGCCGCCCGAAAGCCCGCGCCAGAGCACCCCGCGACGCCGACCGATCCTGCTGACTCCACCTCGTCAGCCACTCCGGCCGCCAGCACGGCCCGCCGAACCCGAGCTACCGGCCCAACCCCGACCAGCACCACCCGAACGGGTCGACTCCCGCACACCCACACACAGTCGGGCAATCAACCGATCCGGCGTCGCCCGTACGTGCTGGCCTTCGGCCAACTTCCCGCGACACCCGGCCAAGCGAGGCCGCACCCGCTCGAGCATGACCCCGGAGCAACCCGCGGTAACCGTCGCTCCAACCATTCCCCACAACGGAACCCGCAATGAAAAAAGGCCCCGACGGGAAATCCCGTCGGGGCCCTTCATTCAGGCCTGAGAAAACGCGCGGGCCTGACTCAGATCGCGCGGACCTTCTGGGCCTGCGGGCCCTTCTGCCCCTGGCCGACCTCGAACTCCACTCGCTGGTTCTCCTCGAGGGTGCGGAAGCCGCGTCCCTCGATCTCCGAGTAGTGCACGAAAACGTCGCCTTCGCCGCCGTCCTGCGCGATGAAGCCGAAGCCCTTCTCCGCGTTGAACCACTTCACAGTGCCTTGCGCCACCGCTGTACTCCTCGTAACAGATCCGCTTCGAATGCCACCGAAGCGGCACCCAGGCCGTCCCGGGCGGTTCCAACGAGACGAGCGAAGAGCTTTTCGGCCCCACGGCTCGCGTCAGAAGTTCCGCGAGTGTGAAGCCACGAACACGCAAAACGACGGCCTGGTCAGCAGCCTACCGGGATCTCACCAAATCTGAACCCCGTTGATCGCAAGGATCGGTTCCGTCGTGCGCGCATCACCGGAACGTCGTATCGCCGCCTACGCACCGAAGTCGGACCCCTGGCTACTCTGGTCCAGGACGCCCAGCGCACTTCGGGGATGCACAGTGCGCGGTCGGTCGAGCCGCTTCCGTGATGGTCACTCGGTGCAGTGTGATGCTGGTCACCCTGTTTCCGGTGAACGTGAAGGGCGCTCGGGACGTCTGGGTGTTCGGGGTACCAAGGGGAGATTGGGGATCGGTGTGACTATCCGACACTTCGCACGCCGCCGGGCCGGCGTCGCGGTGCTGGGCTTGGTCGCCGCGCTCACGCTCGGGGCGTGCAGCAGCGGCGGGTCGAGCGTGAACGCGGGCGGAACCGCGGGCGGAGGGCCGACCGAGGCTCCCGCCACGCCCGTGAAACCGGCGGCCGTGACGCTCACGCCGGCGTCCGGGGCGGGCGACGTGGCGCCGGGCGCACCGGCGAAGGTGACCGTCGCGGGCGGCATCCTCGGGGCCGTCACGCTCACCAACGCCGACGGCAAACAGGTGCAGGGGCAGCAGTCTCCGGACAAGAAGAGCTGGAGCAGCACCGAGGACCTCGGCTACGGCAAGACCTACACCTGGTCCGGACAGGCCACCGGCGAGGACGGCAAGCAGGTCCAGATCAGCGGCTCGTTCTCCACGGTCAAACCGCGCAGGCAGATGCAGGGCAGCCTGAACGTCGGCGACGGCCAGACCTACGGCATCGCGATGCCGATCGCGCTCACGTTCCCGAGCGCGGTCAAGGACAAGGCCGCCGTCGAGCGCGCGCTGTCGGTGGAGACCACGCCGAAAACCGAGGGCGCGTGGGCGTGGCTCAACGGCGACACTTCGGTGCACTGGCGGCCGAAGGAGTACTTCAAGCCGAACACGAAGGTCGTCGTCTCGGCCAACATCTACGGCGTTCCGATGGGCGACGGCGTCTACGGCAAGCAGGACGTCTCCGCGAGCTTCACCATCGGCCGCTCGCAGATCGTCAAGGGCAACACCCAGGAACACACCATGCAGGTCATCCGCGACGGCCAGCAGGTCATGGACTTCCCGGTGAGCTACGGCCTCGACTCCGACCCGGGCCGGGTCACGCACAGCGGCACGCACGTGGTGATGTCGAAGCACGCGACGTACTCGATGAGCAACCCGCGCTACAACTACACCGACGTGAACGTGCCGTGGGCGGTCCGGATCTCCAACAACGGCGAGTTCATCCACGGTCTCGCGGGGTCGATCTGGGCGCAGGGCAAGAAGAACATCTCGCACGGCTGCCTCAACCTGTCTCCGGCGAACGCGAAGATCTACTACGACAGCGTCCTTCCCGGCGACCCGGTGGAGATCTCCGGCAGCACCCAGCAGCTGAGCGCGAAGGACGGCGACTACAGCGACTGGACCTACGACTGGGCGTCGTGGACCAAGCTGTCGGCGCTGGCCGCCTGAGCACAGCCGCATCAGCGTCGACCGGACGGCCGGGAGCTTCGAACGCTCCCGGCCGTTCGGCTGTCCGGGGCGGAAAAATTCGATGCAACCCCGGCGCGGACCGACCGCATGACTAGAGCAGAGGAGTGCCGCCCGGCGCTCGCCTGAACCAGGAGGAAACTCGTGCGTGTTCGCTTCGCTCTCGCCATCGGTTCGCTGCTGCTCGCCGGAGGCGCGCTGACCGGCGGCGCGGTCGCTTTCGCCGCGGACGCCCCGCCGTCGGTCTCCCAGCCGGCCCCGCAGCAGACCGCCGCCCCGACCGCCGCGCCCGGCGTTCCCACCGCCGCCCCGGCACCGGCGCAGCGCGCGACGACCGCGCCGAAGGTCGCCGCGCCGGGTCAGCCGGCGAAGTCCAAGCGCGTCCCGACCGCGGTGCCCGCGGGCCCGACCGGCGACCTGCACCTGCCCTCGGTCTGGGGCTGATCGCCCGGTGCCCTCCCGCTCCCGTCCGGCGTCCAGGCCGAGCTCACCGTGGGACGGTGAGTTCGCCCGGTACTTCGGCGAGCGCGCGCACAGCCTGCGGTCCACCGCCTACCTGCTTTGCGGGGACTGGCACCGGGCCGAAGATCTCGCGCAGGCGGCGCTGCTCAAGCTGTACCTCGCGTGGCCGCGGCTGGCCCGGCACGACGCGCTCGACGCTTACGCGCGCAAAATCGTGCTGCGCACTTTCCTCGCGGAAAACCGCCGCAGCCGCTGGAAACGGGAGCGGCTCACCGACGCACCGCCCGACGTCCCGGCTCCGGCCGCCGAGACCGAGCACGACCAGCTGATCCAGCAGGCACTCGCCGCACTGGCCCCGCGCCAGCGCGCGGTGCTGGTGCTGCGGTACTTCGAGGACCTGTCCGTCGAGGAGACCGCCGCGGCGCTCGGCTGCCGGACCGGAACGGTGAAAAGCCAGGCCGCGCGCGGTCTGGCCACCCTGCGGGCCCGGCTGGGCCCGCATTTCGAGGCATTGCCCGTCCCTGGAGGGAGGTGAACGAGATGGTCTCCGATGATTTCGAGAACACCGAAGACGTGCGCGCCTTGTTCGCGCGGACGCCGGACGGCCCGCCGATGCAACTCGACGCGGCGGACGTCATCGTGCGCGGGGCCGCGGTCCGGCGCGCGCGCAAGCGCTGGGCGGTCGCGGGCAGTTCCGCGGCGACGGTCGCGGTGCTCGTGGTGGCCGGTCTCGCGGTCGGCAGCCGCGGGGCCGAGCAGCCGCCGGTCATGCCTGCCGGGCCGGGACTCGCCACCGTCTCGCCCGCCCCGTCCAGTCCGGTCGCGCCGATGCGGGTTTCCCCGGGTCCGGCACAGGTCCCGACGCCCGGTCCGAAGGTGAGCCCCGGCTCGCCGGGCAAGGAACCGCCGACGGAACCGACCGGTCCGCGGGCGGGCACGTCCCGGGCGCCGCAGCCGCCGCGGGCGCATCCGACCACGACCGAACAGGCCCCCGCGTCCCTGCGTTCACCTGCGGGAAGCACCTCGTTACCCAGCTCGACCTCCGGCTGAAACGCATTCGCGGCAAGAGTGGCGGAGGTCACCGGATTCAGTGGGTTTTCGACGAAATATCCCGGGCTTTCGGGGCGATGTTCTCAGTGGCGGCCGGAGCGGTCGTCGAACCAGTCGCTCAGCCGGCACGGCATTGGCCGGCCCGAGAACCTGAGGAGGAAGCACCATGGTGCTCGTTGCACTGATGATCGAAACCGTTGTTGCCGTCGTGGTCGCCGGTGGCCTGGCAGCCTGGGCCCGCAAGCGCTTCGCTCCGCAGGCGGTCGAGGCGACGCAGAACAGCTGACTTCGCACGAAAAACCGCCCTCTGTCCTTAATGGACGGAGGGCGGTTTTTTCGTACCGGCTCAGCGGCTCACTTGCTGGCCCCGGCGAGCTTGCCGCCGGTGTCCGCGGTGTCGATCTGCTCGATCGGCACCCGGGCCGTCTCCGGGATCTTGATGATCGGGACGAGCGCGATGAGGGCCGCGATGATCAGGTAGTACGCCGGCCAGTCCGCGTTGCCGGTGCCGTCGATCAACGCCGTGACGATCACGCCGCAGGTGCCGCCGAACAGCGACGTGGAGATGTTGTAGCCGATGGCGAACGAGCCGTAGCGCACGCGCGTCGGGAACATCGCCGGGAACGTCGAGCCGATGACCGCCAGCATCAGCGCCAGCAGGATCGCCACGACCAGGAAGCCGACGATCAGCCACAGCAGGCTGCCGCTCTGCATCAGCTTGATGCTGGGCCAGCTCAGCACGATGAACCCGATCGCCGCGGTGAGCAGCAGGGGTTTCCGGCCGATCCGGTCGGACAGCGCGCCGAGCGGGATCAGCAGCGAGAACTGCACAATTTCCACGCCGATGACGATCAGGCTCGACTCGGTGTCGCCGATGTGCAGGGTGTTGGTGAAGTACGTCGGCATCGTCGTGAGCAGCATGTAGTCGGCGATGTTCAGCAGCAGCACGATGCCGATCAGGTTGAGGATCATCCGCCAGTTGCGCTGGATGGTCTCCTTGAGCGGAGCCTTCTTCGCCTTCTCGCCCGCCGCCTCGAGCCGGCGGAACTCCGGCGTGTCCTCGAGCTTCGACCGCAGGTAGAGCCCGATCGCGCCGATCGGGAGCGCGATGAAGAACGGGATCCGCCAGCCCCACGAGTTGAACTGCTCGGTCGACAGCGACAGGTAGGTGATCAGCACGACCGCGTTGCCGAGCACGTAGCCGGCCAGCGTGCCCATCTCCAGGAACGAACCGAAGAACCCGCGCCGTTTGGTCGGAGCGTATTCGGCGATGAACGTCGCCGCGCCGCCGTACTCGCCACCGGTCGAGAAACCCTGGATGAGCCGCAGCAGCAAGATCGCGATCGGGGCCGCGATGCCCATGCTGTACCCGCCCGCGTACGTCGGCAGCACGCCGACCAGGAAGGTGCAGCCGGACATCAGCAGGATGGTGAGCGCGAGGACCTTCTGCCTGCCGAGCTTGTCTCCCAACGGGCCGAAGAACGCTCCGCCGAACGGTCGCACGATGAAGCCGACGGCCAGCAGGGCGAGCGATTTCAGCACCGCGTTGCCCTCGCCGGGGAAGAACAGGGTCCCGATACTCGTCGCGATCGCGCCCGAGGTGAATACGCCGTAGTCGTACCACTCGGTCGCGTTACCCATCGCGGACGCGATCACCGCGCGTTTGACTGTTCTCTGATCGACCTCGGGTTTCCCCGTCTTTGGCTCACTCATCCCGGCGGTGACCTCCTCCTGCACGCGTCCCGGTCCATCCGTTGGAGCACATTTCCCCAGTCTTGCCCCGTTGAACCGTGCTGGCAGGATGAGTCGCGAAATTTCTACCGTGCGGAATTTTCCGACTACCCTGCGCTGAAGAAAGCCGGACGGCCCGGTCAGGGCGGGTGCCGACGGGTCCTTCCGCCGGGTTAACGTCGTCGCATGAGTCCTGTTTCCGGCCCGTGGCCGCCAGTGCCGGTGGAGCCGCCGGAGATCCACCCGAAAGCCCCCGCGCCCGGCACTGAACTGGGTACCCACTTCGCCGAATGCTTCGGCTGCGGCGACGAGGTAGACGACGGCCTGCACCTGCGCTCAGCCATCGGCGACGGTTACACGGTGCACTCGAAGTTCACCGTGACCTCCGCGCACCAAGGCGCCCCCGGCCTGGCCCACGGCGGCCTGCTGGCCTGCGCCTTCGACGAAGCGCTCGGCTCAACGGTAGGCAACCTGCTGCACCGCCCCGCAGTGACGGGCAAGCTGGAAACAGACTTCCGCCGCCCAGTACCGGTCGGCTCCACGCTGTACATCGAGGCCAGACTGGACGGCATCGCAGGCCGGAAGATCTACGTAAGCGCGGACGGCCACCTAGACGCCCCAGACGGGCCAGTGGCGGTAAACGCCCGAGCAGTCTTCATCGCAGTGGGCTTCGAACACTTCAGCACCCACGGCGACCCCCAAGCACTGGAAAAGCTCGCCGAACAGCACCGCCGCAACAAACGCGAGTGGGACATCAACCCCTGATGTCCGTGAAGGGCTCCTTGAGGGAATCTGAGTCCCTCAAGGAGCCCTTCACGGACGGTCAGGTGAGGGTGCGGGGGCGGATGGCGTTCGCCCGATCCACGAGCGCGATCCGGTCGCTCGCGTTGTCGGTAAGCCGGGCCAGTGACCGGTAGCAACGTTCAAGTCCGAATCGGACGTCCCGCTCCTCCAGCTCGCACCCCACCACCTTCGAAGCCCCAGACTTGGCCTGGCCTGGCACCTTAAGCCAGTCATAGGCCGCCTCCAGGACCTCCGCGCTCAGCCGCGTGTGCCGCTCGGCGTCCAGGTTGAGGCGCTGCAACCGGCCCGAAGCGTCGACGAGGTCTCCCTCGGTGACGGTCGGCTGCTCCCCAGCCGCACCCCCGTGAGCCCGGGTCTTGATCTTGATCGCCGCGACCTGCGCATCCACATAATGCGTAGAAGTAGCCGGAACCCCCTCCAGCACCTCCACCGCACTCTGCCGCGCCCCCTGCGCGAGATACACCCGAGCAAGCCCGAACGCAGCACTCACATAAGTGCGGTCCGTCCGCCAAACCAGCTCGTAAAACCGAGCCGCCCCGAAGTAATCCCCCACGCCCTCCGCACTGACCGCCAACGCCAGCTTGGGCGCGATCTCCCCGGGCAGATCGTCGTAAACCGCATCGAACGCCACGTGCGCCACCCGCGGCCGCCCGCCGGCAAGCTCGATCAGCCCGCGATACCAGTCGATCCGCCAGTCATGCGGAAACCCGTGCCGGATCGCCAGATACTGCGCCGCCTGCAACTGGCGCTGCGCCTCCACGAACTCGCCCAGCTCAATCCGAGCCCGCACGATCCGCAACCGCACCTCGATCGACTCCCGCGGCGCGGTAGCCAACGCCTCGATCGCCTCATGCGGATCAAGCGCAGTCGTCGTAGCGAGCACCCCGGCAGCCGGGTCATCCGTGTCGACCTGCGGAATCGGCAGCCCGGCAACCACCTCGGCCGCGTCCGGCAACGGCACCCGCTCACCCTGCTCGGGCACCACCAGATGGACACCGAAAGTCCGGCTCTCCGGCCCGAACACCGTCGACGCGGCAGGCCGCGGCTGTCCAGTCCCCAGCGCCATGATCTCGCGCAGCACACCGGTCAACTGATCAGCCATGTCGTCCGCGGCGATGAACCGCCGATCCGGATCAGCGTGGGTGGCCCGCTTCAGGAACCGGTAATACGACCCGAACAGCGCGAACAACGGCACCGCATCAGGCCCAGGCAGCGTGTTCTTGAACTCCCGCGTGTACCCGGCGAACTCGAAGCTCAGCACCGCCAGCGTCCGGCCGACCGTGTACAGGTCCGAGGACACCGACGCGCCCTGCGACGCCAGCTCGGGCGCGCTGTAGCCGGTGGTGAAGAACAGCGGGCTCTCGTAGTCGTCGATCCGCCGCACCGCGCCGAGGTCGATCAGCTTGAGCTGCTCGCGGGTCTGGATGACGTTGTCCGGCTTGAGGTCGCAGTACAGCAGGCCCTGGCTGTGCAGGTAGCCGAGCGCGGGCAGGATCTCCAGCCCGTACGCGATGACCTGGCCGATCGGCAGCGGCTCCGGGCGGTTGCTCTCGCGGTGGTGCTGCAGCGCGAGCTCGCGCAGCGACTGGCCGCCGACGTACTCCATCACGATGTACCCGACGGTGTTGCCGGTTTGCGGGTCCGGATGCTGCACGAAGTTGTGGATCTTGACGATGTTCGGGTGCTCGACCTCGGCGAGGAACCGCTGCTCGTTCGCCGCGGCGGCCATCGCGGTGGAGTCGCCGGTGTCGATCAGGCCCTTCAGCACGACCCAGCGGTCGGACACGTTGTGGTCCTTGGCCAGGTAAATCCAGCCGAGACCGCCGTACGCGAGCGCGCCGAGCACCTCGTACTGGCCGCCGACGAGCTCGTGCGCCTTCAGCTTCGCGACGAACGAGAACGGCGTGCCGCACTTCTCGCAGGTGCCCTCGGGCTCGCCCGGCTGGCCGTCCTTGCCGCGGCCGACCTTCGCGCTGCAGTTGCCGCAGAACCGCTTGTCCTCGGCCACGACCGGGTTCGCCAGCACCGCGGTCGACGGATCGCGGTACGGCACCGGCGGGATGTCGATGAGACCCGCGCCGAGCCGGCCGCGCCGGGAACGGCGGGTGCCGCGCGAGCCGGTGCGCCGCGAGGTGCCGGGGAACGAGCCCGTTCCGGTACCCGTGCCGGTGCCTTGCGAGCCGTGCGAACCGTGCGTGCCGGTGCCGTGGCCCTCGCTGGGTCCGGACGGCAGGACGCTGTCCGTGCCGTGGTCGGGCAGCGGGCCGCCGTCGGCGGGGGCCACCCGCGGGGTCGGCGGCATGATGCTCTGGGTGTGCGGCGTCGGGCTGGCCAGCACGCTGGTCGGCATCGGCGCGGCCGGATCGGCCGGAGCCACCGGCTGGTTCGACTGCGGCAGGATCACCGGCGCGAGGTCGCCCGGCGGACGCGTCGGGGCCTCCCCTCCGTCAGCCGGGGGTTTTCCCTGCGCCGCGGCGCCCATCGGGATCGGGCCGGAGTTCGGGCCGGTGGCGCGGTTCTCCGGCGGGCGCGACGGGCGGTTGCCCTGCTGCGCTTGTTGCGGACGGTTTTGCGGGACCGGCCGCTGACCGGTGCGCGACTGCGGCGGATACGGCTGGCCCTGCGACGGCGGCGCGGGCTGACCGGGGTACGGCTGGCCTTGCGACGGCGGCTGCGGACGGCCTTGCGGCGGCATCGGCTGACCGCCGCGCGGAGCCGGACGGCCCTGCGTGCGCGGCTGCTGCCCGGCTTGCCCCGGCTGAGCGGGCTGTCCCGGCTGGCTGGGCTGAGCGGGCTGACCCGACGGTGCCGACTGCCCCGGCTGTCCCGGCTGGCCTGGCTGACCGACCCGCGGAGCCTGCTGACCGGGCTGCCCGCCCGGGGCTTGCGGACGCTGCACCGGAGCGCTGATCAACGTCTCGGCGTCCGGGTCAGCCTGCGGGTTCAGCCGCCCGGACACCGACAGTTCCGGGGTGTCCCAGCGCACGGGCGGCGGCGGGGTCCACTCGGCCTCGCCCCGCCCGGACGGCTGGTCCGCGGCCTTCGCCTCGTCGCCGTCCCCCTCCGGTGCTGCGTGCCGAGGACGGCGCGCCTCCTCCGACACAACTACCTCCCGAGCTCCCCGCGGCAAACCTGCCGCTCAAAACGTACAACTCGCGCCGCGAGACCGGCCTGGTCACCCGTATTGCGGGGACGGCGGGCTCGCCGGTCCCAGCCGCGCGCCGACCCAGTTCTGGTAACTGTTCGCCCAGGTGCCGTCGCCGCGGATCTTGTCGAGCACCGCGTTCACGAAACGGACCAGGTCCTCCTCGTCCTTCGGGATCCCGACGCCGTAATTCTCCTGCGTCATCGGGTCCCCCGCGACCTTCACCGTCGGATCCTGCGCGGCCATGCCGGCCAGGATCGTGTCGTCCGTGGACACCGCGTCGACCTGGCCCTGCTGCAGCATCACCAGGCAATCCGACCAGTTCGGCACCGACACCGCGACCGGTTTGGCCGGGTCGGTGGCGATCTTCGCGAGCGAGGTCGACTTCGCCGCCGCGCACACGCGCTTCCCGGCGAGGTCGGTCAGCGACTGCGCGTTCGACGACTTCGGGACCAGGATCTTCTGCCCGGCCACGTAGTACACCGACGAGAACTGCACCTGCTTGCGGCGGGCGCAGGTGATGCTGTAGGTCCGGACCACCACGTCGACCTGGTGTTCCTTGAGCACGGTTTCCCGCTGCGACGACGTGATCGCCCGGTACTGCACGTGCCCGTCGGAGCCGAAGATCTGCCGGGCGATCTCGTTGACCAGGTCGATGTCGAAGCCCTCGAGCTTGCCGGTTTTCGGATTCCGGAAGCCGAAGAGGTAGGTCGTCTGGTCGACGCCCGCGATGAGCTTCCCGCGCTGCTTGATCTTCTGCAGGCTCGGCCCGGAGGTGTCCAGACCGTTCGGCGCGAGGCTGGCCAGCGGGTTGCAGCTGGTGTCGGAGTCGCCGCCGGCCGCGGCGTCCGGCCCGCCGACTCCCGCCGGGGTCGGCCAGGCCGCGTCGGTGACGGGCGCGGCCTCCATCGGCTGGGCCGCCGTCCCGCAGGCGGCGGCGAGAACCGCGACCACCGCGAGCACGGCAGTCCGGACGAAGTGCCGCGACCGGATCACCGGTACTCCCTCAGTCTCTCCCGCACGCCGACTGTGATGCCGCCCGCCGCGAACACCGCCAGCACGCCGACGCCCGCCGCGAGCGCGGTGAGCGCGTTGTCGCCGGATCTGGTGCTGTCGAGGAATTCCTGCCGGCAGACGTCGATCGCGGCCTGGAGGTTCGTGTCGAGCCGGGCGAACGCGGCGGCGGCGCTGTTCGGGCTGACGCTCGTCGCGAAGTCGACCGCCTCCTGGTACTGCCCGCCGTCGTCGAGGCGGCGGACCTGAAGGTGGGCGAGCGACCATTCGCGCGCGGCCTGTTCCGCCGCTTCGATCTTCTGCTCCCCCGCGGTGCCGGACGCGAGACCGCGAGCCTCGCCGAGCAGGCCGCCCTTGCCGTCGGCGCCGACGAGCTTCTCGGCCAGCTTGATGAACTGCTGCTCGTACGCGCCGCCGTCGCCGCGTGCGACCAGCGTCAGGGTTTCGTCCGCCCGGGCCTGCAGCGCGTAGATGCGGGACCGCACCAGGATGTCGACCTGCGACGTGCCGTCGGTGCGCCCGGTCGCGACGAGGCTGCCCTGCACGACGAGCGCGACCGCGCCCCACAGCAGCGACAGCACGACGCAGCCGGTGGCCACGAGCAGTCCGATGTTCAGCACCCGGTTCGTCCGCCGGGTCAGGTAGATCTGCGCGGCCACGAGCGCCGCGAGGAGCACGACGACCAGCGCGACCGCCGCCCACGGCACGTCGCTGCTGCTGTCCTGCTCGTCGAAAAGCTTCTTGGTGTGCGCGTTGTAGAGCGCGTCCGCGGCGGGCAGGATCGTCGTGCGCATGAGCTGCGAAGCCTCGCGCAGATACGAAGCGCCGGACGGGAAACCCTGCCGGTTGTTCGCGCGCGCGGTCTCGACGATCCCGGTGTAGACCGGGACCTTCTGGTTCAGGATGTCCACCTGGTGGGCGGCGTCGCCGACGTCGGCGGTGTCGGACGCCGCGCGGGCGAGCGCGGATCCCGCTTCAGCGATGTCCTGCTCGTACCGCTTCCGCAGCGCGGGCGGTTCAGTGCCGACGGAAAGAAACGCGCTGGCGGCCGTCGCGTCCGCGTCCGACAGCGAGCGGAACACCTGCTGCGCGGCCGCCGCGAGAGGTTCGCGGTGGTCGATCAGGCCGTTGATCGTGTTGTCCTTGTCTTTTACGGACAACACGCCCACGAGGCCGGCCACCAGCGAAAGCAGCACCAGGGCGACCGCGATCAGCGAAAGCTTGCCGGGCGTGGTGGTCGTGGATCTGACGACCGCGCGCACCGCCTGGCCGGGCAGGTCCAGCAGGCCGGCGATTCCGCTGCGGCCCCGAAATTCCTCCGGTGGGGGCTCGGCAGTCGTTTCCGGCCGCGTCGCAGTGCTGCTCATCCCCGATCCTCCCCATGTGCCACTCGCAGAAGGTAGCCGGTCGGGCAAGCCGCAGCGAACGACACCCGGAAGGTGTCACCTGCACGTGATCTCAGCCAGCGCACCGACCGTGGCTTCGGCCTTTTTCCGCGGTTCCGCTTGTCGCGGCACTGCGTAGCAACCCCTGGGTTGCCGCTTCGGCCATCGCCGCGCGTACGTCGACGCACCATGGACCGTCGGCGCGCAGTTCGACGTACGCGCCTTCACCGTTCTTCAGCTCCAGCTCGCGTTCTCCGTCGACTGCGATAACACCGCCACCTGCGGCAAGGTCCACGCGCACGCCGGGACGCAGGACTCCCCAGCCGCGTACACCGACTGGACGCACCACGCCGGGCGCGATCGCGGCGTGCACCACGTATGCGGAACTCTCGACCGGACCAAGCTGGAGCGCTACGCCATCCGCGCTGGAACGAGAACTCGGACACAGCTGGCCGGCGATGCTCGACAGGCCGATGCCGTCCGGCTCGGCGAAGGTGCAGTACAGCTCAGTGAGCGCGGTGGGATCCCAGAGCGCCTTCGCGCCGACGTGCTTGTTCATCGAGACCGCGACGTCCACCAGCGCGATCTCGCGCCGGTTCTTCGTGACGACTTCCAGCATGCTGACCCGCTGGGTCACGAGGTCGGCGTCGACCTGGCCGCTCGCGACCATCCCGGCGGCGAGCCCGGCCACCGTGGCCTCTCCGGCCTGCGGAAACGCGTTGTTGGTGCCCGTCGGCAGCGCGAGCAGCGGGACGTCGCCACAGGCCTTGGCCGCGACCCGGGCGGTGCCGTCGCCGCCGAGGCACACGATCACGCCTGCCCCGGCGTCGACCATCCGGCGCACCGCGTTGACGGTGTCCTGCGCGGTGCCGGTGAGCGTGTCCTCGTCGCAGAACTCCACCTGGGGCAGCGGTTCGCGACCGAGGTCGTGCAGCACGGCGGCGGAGATGCCGCCGAGGTCCGTGGACAGCAGCGTGCGCTCGACGCCGGTCACCGCGAACGCCGACAGCAGCCGGCGCACCAGGTTGGCCTTCTCCTCGACCGGAACGGCCGAGGCCTGCGTCACGAGTCTCCGGATGTCCTGTCCGGACGCGGGGTTCGCCACGATTCCCGCAACGACTTCCCCCATCGACAACCCCCTCAATCCGCTGCCGCCAGGGGACCAGCACACGCGTCCGGCCGCGCGGAGGAAAGGGTTGCACGGACGTTGCATCGGCCGTGCCTCCACGCCGGCCAGAGCCTACCTTGGGTTCTCGCGCGGCTACCCGTCGTTCAGACGAGAGAAGCAAGTCCTTCGTAGGTGTACCCGGCTTCTTCGACCGCCGCGCGGACGGCGGTCTCGTCGAGGGCTTCGGCGCTGCGGACCGTCACGTGCCCGGTTTCGACGTCGACAGTCACGTTCTCGACCCCGGGGACCTCGGTCAGTTCCTCGGTGACCGACTGCGCGCAGTGGCCGCAGGACATCCCGGTGACGAGGTAGGTGTTTTCGCTCATGTCCGCGAGCCTACGAGCCCCCGGACTGTCCACGATCGGGTGATCCACAATGGCCGGTCCGGCATAAAAAGCCTTGTCCGGCAAGACAATCCGCATCGTGAGACGGCCGGAAGAGGGCGGAGACGAAAGAAGCCACCACCCCCGCGACCGGGAGTGGTGGCGACTTAGCGATTAGACGCAGGTCAGATCAGGCTGACCGACGTGGCCTGCGGGCCCTTCTGGCCCTGGCCGATCTCGAACTGCACGCGAGCGTTCTCCTCGAGGGTACGGAAACCGTTGCCCTGGATCTCGCTGTAGTGCACGAAGACGTCGCCGCCGCCGTTGTCGGGAGTGATGAAGCCGAACCCCTTCTCGGAGTTGAACCACTTCACGGTGCCCTCAGTCATCTAAACAATCTCCATACATAACACCAAAACAGGAAGCCGACCGACGTCCTGGGCCCAGACACGGGCGAGATGCGTTCCTCGTGGAGGAAGCCCACGCCCGCTGAGTTCTGCGAGCGTGCATTACCACGAACACAAAAATCGAGACCAAGGAAAGTAAAGCACAGCGGAGCGGGACCGGACAAGCCGACTCACCCCAGTTCGCGAGACCGGGTCACTCCCCGCTGGCGTGGCGCAGCGGCGCGTCGAACGGCGAACGCCAGTCCGCGCCCTGGTCGGACGCGACCACGGCTTCGTCGTGGGCTTCCGCACTGGCGCTGAACAGCACCGGAACCACTCCGGACCGGTTCTGGGCGGGCACCTCGACGGCCTGTCCCTGTTCCGGCTCCTCGCGCACTACGGACACCAGCGCACCGGCCCGCGCGGACCGGGCGCGGCCGCGAGCAGTCGCCGCTGCGGTACGGGATTTCCCGTCCTTTTCGTCGGCCATGACGAACTCCCCTCGTTCCTTCCCCGCCCCGAGCGGGGGATGACCGCGATGGTGCCATCCGGCACCGACAAAATCCGGCCGAAACCGGTTGTCCCCACCCCTGAAACGCGCCGAATGGCCGCGCACGAGCCGGGGAACGTGTCCACCCGGGAATTTCCCCAACCGAACGCCTGCCGAACCTCGCCGGGCGAACCGGGTCCGGATGCCGAACCCCGGGAACACCGTCAGGTTACCTGAGCCAACCCCCGCCAGCCACCGAACATTCCCGGCGTTTCCTTGTGTTCTCAGGAAGATTTCAGGTCCCGGAGGGACGCGGGGCTCCGAGAAGCGTGCTCAGCCGGACGTCCGGGGTCACCACATCCGGGTCGGTCCGGACGTCGATCACGCACGGCCGCTGCCGGACGAGCGCGCTCGCGATGATCGGTTCGAGCCGCTCGCGATCGTCCACCGTGTACCCCGCCGCGCCGAGCCCACGCGCCCACGAAGCGAAGTCAGTCAGCGGGATGGTCACTCCGGACAGCCGTCCGTGCGTACGCGCCTGATGCATCGCGAGCGGACCGTGCAAGCCGTTCTGGAACACGACCACCATCACCGGTGCGCGGTAACGCACAGCGGTCTCGATCTCTTGCCCTGTCATGAGCGTGCCCGCGTCGCCGACCATCGCGACCACAGCGCGCCGCGGTTCGGCGAGCTTGGCAGCTATCGCCGCAGGGACCGCGTACCCCATCGCGGCGTTGCTCGGGCCGAGCTGGCTGCGCGGAGCGGTGAAGCACCAATAGCGGTGCATGAACTGCGCGAAGTTGCCAGCGTCACTCGTGACGATGGTGTCCTCCGGCGCGAGCTTTCGCAGCGCGCGCACGACGTCGACCGGATGTACGCGCGTGTTGTTGCTTGTGTTCGGCGGTGTCATGAAGGTGTGCACGGCGGCGTTCGCGGCCGACGCTCGGCGCGTACGCGGCGAAGCGATCGCGCGCAGCTCCTTCAGGAACGGTTCGACCTCAGTGTCCACGCGGAAGGTCAGGCCGCGACGGCGCTGTTCGTCGATGCCAGTGCCGACAAGGACAAGCGTCTGCTGTGGAGTCGGGTAGCGGAAGCCTTGCGTCGTGACTTCGTCGAGCTGTGTGCCGAGCGCGAGCACGAGGTCGGCCCGTTCGAGTGCGTCGAGCTGACGCGCGGGGATGCCGAGACCGAGGTGTCCGGCGTAGCGCGCGTGGTTCTCCGGGAACGCGTCCTGGCGGCGGAAAGCGTTGTACACCGGGAGCGCCAGCTCGTCCGCGACCGCGATCAGTTCGTCCCGCGCGGACCGGGCGCGTCCGCCGACGATGACCACCGGGTAGCGCGCTTCGTCCACCAGCCCGGCCACCGCTTCCGCCGAACGGCCCAGCGTTCCGGTGGCCGGCGGGCGAACCTTCGCCACCGGTTTGGCCGAGTCGTACGGGACGCCCCACGCGTCGCTGGGCACGCCGATCACGACCGGACCCGGCCGTCCTTCTCGGCACCGGGCGAGGCCTTCGGCGAGCAGATGCGGCACGTCGTCGGGATCGTCCGCGCGGACGCACCATTTGGCGATCGACTCGAACATCCCGGTCGAATCGGACGTCGGGACCTCGCCGGTGAGCACCGGGTCGAGCGCGGGGGTTTCGAGCAGCACCACCATCGGCGTCTCGTCCTGATACGCCGTCTGCACGCCCATGACCAGCGCGGCAGCGCTCGGGCCGCGGCTCGCGAGCAGCACGGCGGGACGTTCGGTGAGCTTGCCCTCGGCCTCGGCCATGAAGGCCGCGCCCGAATCGTGGCGCGCCGAAACGAGCGTGACGTCGCGCTCGCGGCGGAGCGCGTCGAGCAATTCCAGGAACGACTCACCGACGACCGCGTACACCCGGCGGACCCGGGCCTCGTTCAAGACGCGTACGGCCGTTTGCGCGACGGTGGTTCCCACTTGGTATCTAATGAGGAGAGCTTAGGGCGGCACCGTGAACCGGCGTCAAGTGATCTTGAGCAACTCGCCGCCGGATTGTGCCGATTGCCGGATCGGGCCGCCCACCAGTTGGGAGGACGCCGTCGTGACATCCGCCGAACATGAGACTGTTTTCACTTACGGGGCTCCGGCGCTCAAATACGGAAGCGGGTCGAGCGACGAGATCGGATACGATCTCGCCCAGTTCGGCGCCCGGCGCGTGCTCGTGGTGACCGACCCGGTCGTCGCGGCGACCGGATGGCCGGAGCGGATCGCCGAGGGCATCCGCGGCTACGGGATCGCGGCCGAAACCTTCGACGGCGTCCAGGTCGAACCCACCGACGTCAGCATGCGGAAGGCCGTGGACTTCGCCCGCGGCACCGGTCCGTACGACGCGT
Organism: Amycolatopsis sp. AA4; assembly: GCF_002796545.1. Taxonomy (GTDB): domain Bacteria; phylum Actinomycetota; class Actinomycetes; order Mycobacteriales; family Pseudonocardiaceae; genus Amycolatopsis. The sequence continues at coordinate 118,549 of NZ_CP024894.1, read as the reverse complement.
TCGTCGCGGTCGGCGGCGGTTCCAGCATCGACACCGCGAAGGCCGCCAACCTGCTGACCAGCAACGACGGTGAGCTGATGGACTACGTCAACGCGCCGGTCGGCGGCGGCCGCGCGCCGGCGAACCCGCTGAAGCCGCTGGTCGCGGTGCCGACGACGACCGGGACCGGGTCGGAAAGCACCACGGTGTGCGTGCTGGACGTGCTGTCGCTGCGGGTGAAGAGCGGGATCAGCCACCTGCGGCTGCGTCCCACGCTCGCGGTCGTGGACCCGCGGCTCACGGCCAGCCAGCCCGCCGGGGTCACCGCGGCGAGCGGGATGGACATCCTGTGCCACGCCGCGGAGAGCTACACCGCCAAGCCCTACACCGAGTTCGACCGGAAACGGCCGGAGGAGCGGGTGCCGTACTGCGGGGCGAACCCGCTGGCGGACATGTTCGCGGAGAAGTCGCTGCAGCTGCTGTCGTGGGCGCTGCCCGCCGCGGTGCGCGACGGCGAGGACATGGCCGCGCGCGAGGCGATGGCGCTGGCCGCGACGTTCGCCGGGCTCGGCTTCGGCAACGCCGGCGTGCACATCCCGCACGCCAACGCGTACCCGATCGCCGGGCAGGTCCGGGATTTCCACCCCGACGGCTACCCCGGCGACGAAGCGATGGTGCCGCACGGCATGGCCGTCTCGCTCACCGCGCCCGCCGCGTTCCGGTTCACCTTCGCCGCGAACCCGGAACGACACCAGCGCGTCGCCCGGCTGCTGGCCCCGGACTTCGAATGGTCCGGCGACTTCGCCGACCACCTGCCCGCCGTGCTGACCACGCTGATGAAGGAGATCGGGCTGCCCGCCGGAATCGGCGCGGTCGGCTACACCGAGTCCGATGTGGACTCTCTAGTCGAGGGAACGCTGAAGCAGCAACGATTGCTGGCCACCGCACCCCGCACCCCGTCCGAAAAGGACCTGGCGGACATTCTGCGGGAGTCGGTGCAGCTGTGGTGAACTATCCGCATTGGCAGACGGTTCCGTTGCGCTGGAAGGACAACGACGTCTACGGCCACGTGAACAACGTGGTGCACTACTCGTTGATGGACACTGTGATCAACACCTGGCTGATCGAACGCGGCGGCCTCGACATCGAATCCGGGCCGGTGATCGGGCTGTGCGTGGAATCTCGTTGTGCTTACCACGCTTCGGTTTCGTTCCCGGACACGCTGCGGATCGGACTGCGGGTAGCGCACCTCGGCCGGTCGAGCGTGCGGTACGAGATCGGGATGTACACCGCGGCGGAGACCTTGGTGGCGGAGGGGCATTTCGCGCACGTCTTCGTGGACCGCGAATCGCGGCGGCCGGTGGAAGTGACCGGGAAGCTGCGGGAATCGCTGGCGGAACTGGCTGGTTGAGCACGCCGGGCCGGCCGCCCGGGTTCGCGCAAGTGTTCCGCCAGCTCCGGAGGTTCGTGCACCGCGAACGCGCGGCCGAGGCTGGTCAGCCGAGCCACTCCAGGGTGTCGGCCGGGCTGCCGACTCGTCGGGCGGGAAGTGTGCAGCTTCCTGGTCACGTACTCCGCCGGGTCCGTGGTCGTTCTACTCGAGTGCCGGGCTCGCCTGGCCACGAGGCCCGACCGGGGTGCACAGCGGAATGCCTGGCGATCCGGCGGCTGGCGGTAGCGGGCGTCGGAGATCGCCCACTGGCCTCTCGATAACCCGGACCGACCCCACTTCATCGCGATGGACCAGCCGGAGTCCTACGCAGCCGACCTCGCCCGGTTCGCGACGAACCCCCGGTCGCGACTCGCGGTGCCAGGCCCTGGCGAAGGGCTGGGCGCAGCCCGCTAGACTGAGCGCGCGGGCCGTTAGCTCAATTGGTAGAGCTGCGGACTTTTAATCCGTAGGTTCTGGGTTCGAGCCCCAGGCGGCCCACCAAAACCCCAGGTCAGCGGCTATCTGGTTGCGACCGAGCAAGATCAGCTCCCCGGTTTATCCCCGGTTTTGGGCTGGGACGGATTATCCAGTAGCCCCTCCAGGGCCATCGCCGTGACCGGGTCGACCGCCTTCCGCTCCAGGTAGTTGTCCTGCGTCATCGACACCCGCGAGTGGCCGAGGTGGTCCGAGATCAGCCGGGTCGGGATGCCCGCGTCGTCCAGCGCGGTCGCCGTCGTCTTCCGGAAGTTGTGCGACGTCAGCCAGATGAAGTCATCGCCACCGCGGATCTCCCGGATGACCCGCAGGACGTTGTTCGGGTCCCGCAGCCCGCCAACCGTGCTGGCGAAAACCGGACTCGCCAGCGACCGGCCGTCCTTCCGCGCCTCAGCCCACCGCCGCTTCAACAGCGCCAACGCCCAGGACGGCAACGGAAGCGCACGCAGGCTGGACTCCGTCTTCGGCCGAGGCTTCCGCAGCAGCCCTTCGCCCTTGACCCGGACCACCGTGTGCGTGACGTCGACCGTCCCCGCCACGAAGTCAATGTCCTCCCAATACGTCGCCAGCGCCTCACCGACCCGGACACCCGCAGCCATCATGAAGCGGGACAGATCCGGCAGGTCCCAGCGCCGCGCCTTCTCGTTGGCCTCGACCCGAGCCAGCCACTTCGCACGCTCCTCCGCGTCCAGGGCGCGCGGCTTCTTCTTGCTCTTCGGGATACGCCGGGTGTCCCGCGTCGGGTTGCTGTCCACCGCGTCGTACCGCGCGGCGAGGCCGAGCATCCCCGACAGTGCCGTCCTCGCGGTCTTGGCCGTCGAAGGCCCGACCGTCGACTGGAGAGCGCCGAGGAACCGATCCAGCCGCATCACCGTCGCCTCGCGCACCCGCAACTCCCCCACGCCCGGCGTCACATGGCGCTTAAGGATGGACTCGTACGTCGTGGCCGTCGTCGGCGATTTGGTTCCCTCGCGGACATCCTTGCGGATCTGCTCTATCCACACGTCGGCGAGATCCTTCAACTTGGTTTCCCGGGTGATCTCGCCCGTGGTCGACCCGGTCCAGTCCTTGAATGCGTCCCGAAGCCGTTGCGCCGCTTTGCCTTTCGTCTTCCCCGACCGCTCGACCTCGCGCGTCTTGCCGTCGAAGTCACGGAAGAGAGCACGCGCGCGGTAGCCGGTCGGAATTGCCGAATAGCGGATCTCGCCGTACGTCCCGATCTCCAGCTGAGGGCGAGGCATCACGCCACCTCGTCCGACAACTGGTCGACCCACGCACTGACGTCCTGCGGCCGATAACGGATGTACTTGCCGACCCTCCGACCAGCCGGGCCGTAACCCTTGGTACGCCACTGGTACAGCGTCGAGACCGGGACGCCGAGGAACTCCGAGACATCCTCCACCGTCCACAAACGACTGAATTGCACGTAGTTGTCCATCAGTTTCCCCCTTCCCGATCAAGCCGCGAGCTGAGTTGCCGAAGTTTCCGGCGGACTAGCCGCGAGTAGCGCGCGGTCGTATTCGGCTTTCCAGGCGATGCGTTCGGCGATCGCGTGCATCACCAGATGCGGTCTGGGTGGCACGTGCGGGTCGGCGGCGTCGACCTTGCGCCAGACGAGCCGCGCCGGATCCGGTTGCGGCTTCTCGATCCCGACAGCGGCCAGGGCGTCCATCACGAACGCCTTCCGGTCGGCCTTGTGATCCACCAGCGTCTTGCCCGACCACTTCCGCGACACCAGAACCCGACGGCCCGGCAGGCCGAGGGTGGTCCGTCGGTGCGCCCGGCCCTTGCAGTGCCCCGGGGTGGTTTTTGCGTTGGCTCCCTTGGGTTGGATGCCGTAGAGCAGCCACACCGCGCAGCGAGGCGAACAGGGCGTGACGGCCAGTTCGGCATGGAGCCGGTCGTGGTGATCGGCCAGGGCCGGGGTGTCAGCCTCGACCACTTCGCCGGTGGACTTGGTGAGGTATTTGGTCAGGTAGCCAATGTGGCGGCCGGCGTCTTCGGTGCCGCCGAGGATGCCCTTGGAGTGGACCTGGCGGCCGAAGGTCACCACGTGCGCCGGTTCCTCGACCTGGTCCACCGCGTCGTCCCAGGTCAGCAGGGGTCGACGGGTGTCGGGGTCGACAAATCCCCGCTCCGGGCCGTCCCACGCGGGCATCCGGTCGGCGTAGACGATCTCGTCGTGCTTCGGCCACCACACCTGGTGATACGTCGCCTCGGTGACCTGCCGGATCACTTCGTGCGGCACCGTTCCCCGGATCGCTGCGTGCAGGTGCGGCGCGGTCCGCTTCTGCGGTTCCACGGTCGCGAAGTACTGCACGTCCCACCCGACGACCCGGCGCAGGTTCTGCCACCACCGATCCACCAACGCGGAGAAATGCACCGCATCCCGAGCCGCCCGCCGGTAGTCGTAGGCGGCCGGATTCACCGGCGAACCGTCACCGCGGACCGGGCCGTAGGTGTCGCAGGTCAGCGTGACGAACATCGACGGACGGAACCGCCCCGCGTACTCCCTGCCTACCGTGGTCTTGGCGACCTTGCGCCGGGGCAGGTTCGGCGCGTCCTGTCGCCGCTTGGTCGACCGCTTCACCGGCTTCTTGGTCGGCAGGTCTACGGAGGGGAGACGGCCCCGGACCCCGAGTTGCCGAAGTTCTTCGTCCACACCACGGATCTCGGCCCTCAGTTCTTCCGCTTCTGCGGGGTCGGTGTCGGCGACTTCGCGGTAGGAGGCGACGAGATCAGCCCGGTAGGCCAACAGTTCGGTTTGGTCCTCGGTTGGCTCGTCGGGCGTGAGGTCGGGTTCTTCGGTCAGGTGCCAGCCCTCGCGGCACTGGACTTGCCGCAGCGCCTTGGCTTTCCGCGCACACGGCAGGCACACCGATTCCACAGTGGACCCGCACGGCACCGGCACGTACCGCAACTCTCCGGTGTCCTGGTCGCCGACCTCCATCGTGAACGGCCGCACGCACACCCCGTGCTTCTCCGCCGTCGCCCGGATCACATCGTCGGCCAACGGCATCCGCATCCGCTCCGCTCGTGTCCCTTCCATCAGGCCGCCGCCTCCCCTCGCGAAGCCCACCCGCGCAGCACCTGCACCGGCATCGGCTGCCTGTCCCCTGCCGGAAGATCCGGGAACACGCTCGGGTCGAACACCACCGCGCCGTAAACGCGCACCGGGATCCCGCACGGCGTCCGGCCGACGATCCCGACGTGCACCCAGCCGCCCGCAGCGATCCGCCACAACGTCGCGGTGACGTCGTCGAGAGTGTTCGCCCAGGTCAGCAGCGCCCGGGCGACCTCGGCCAGGCCGTCGACGTCCAGTTGCACCGTGATCGGCCTAGACCACGCGGAGACGTCCAGTGACGCGACCGGCGGCAGCTGGTGCAGGTCGAGGTGGTCCCGGATGGCGTCGAGGAAGATCATGAGCCGGTTCATGCCGCCCTCCTTTCCTCAGCCCGTGCCTGGTCGAGGTGGTGGGCGCCGCCGTTGGTGACGTACTGCTCCAGGGCCTTCACCGTCTCGTCCGAGACCCAGCCCGCACGGACCCGCAGGGGTTCGCGAATACCCTCGCCCCACACGTAACCGGTGCCGGGCATCGTCTCCGGAATGCGGTTGGCCCACGCCCCGCGTTCGTACGCGCCGTCGCCCAGCACCATCCCGACGTGGTTTTTGGAGGTGACGCGCAGGCAGACGCGGCGGGTGAACAGCTCCCGCACAGGCACCGTGTCCTTCGTCGGCTCCTGCACATAGCCGCGGACCGACACCCCCAACGCCCGGCCCTGAGTGTTGAGGACCGCGACGTGCTCCACGATCGCCTCGCGGGTCTTGCGGTCGGTGTAGCGGGTCAACGCGCCGATCTCGTCGAACTCCAGCAGCTCCAACGGAAACTCCGCCGACAACGGCACATCCCGCGTGTTCCCAGCGAACTCACGCTTCCGCCGTTCCAGCTCGTCCCGCAGACCCTCCAAGAGTTCGAGGGTGTCCTTGCCGGAGACCGCGTAGCGGGCGAAGATCCCGCGCCCGTAAGCCAGTTCCATGCCCTTCGGGTCCACACCCGACACCCGCACCAGCCCGGAACGGATCGCCGAGGCCGCCGACACCAGCGGGCACCACATCACCGAGTTCTTCCCCGCACCGCTGGCACCGGCGACGAGGATGTGCGCGCCCGCACCGGTCAGCGGCAGCCGCCACGGCGTCCCGTACTCGGTGGTTCCCGCGAACACCGCGCGCAGGTTCACCCGAGCCGGTTCCAAGCCGGGCAGGGGCTGGGATTTCACGGGGGTGGTGAGCAGGTCGCGGCGCATGAAGTCCAGCGACACCACATCCGGCGCGATCTCGCGCACCTGCACCCGCGACACCTTCCGCGCCGTCGCCAACGCCCGCGCCGCCTCGTCGAAATCCTCCGGCTTCTGCCCCGGCACCAACCGGACGCGAACCTCGTCCCACGACGCACCCGACCGCACCCGCACCAACGCAGGCACCGCCACCCCCGACGTCTTCCGCGCCTGCGTGACAGCCTGGCGCTTCCGCCGCCGCGACACCAGGTTCACCGTCACGTCCACCGGGATCGCTTCGTCGCGGACAGTCAGTCCGCAGGCATGCAACCAGTCCGGCAGCTTGCGCCCGTAGACCGCCCAGCGCAGCCACCACGCCCGCATCCACCGACCGCACCACCGATCGAACCCGACCACGTCGAGCTGATTCCAGACCACCGCGATCAGCACCAGCGTCACGAACACGACCGTCAGCGACAGCCAGCCCCACCACCGCAACCACACCACGATCACGACCAACGCGAGACAGGTCCGCCACCGAGTCACGATCTGCCGCACCAGCCAGCCGACCGCCCGCAGCACCGTCCAGAACGCGAAACCCAGAAACGCCAACGCCGCCAGCGTTTCCACAATGGACGCCAACGCACGCCCCAGCTTCGCCAGCACCCACAACACCACCGCGACACCCGCGCCGACAGCAATCAACACCGCCGCATTCATCGGCGCTCACCGCCCTCAGCCGCGGCGAGGTCAAGCGGCAGCATTCCTTGACATGCCGCGCACTTCGTTTCGCCCCGCACGAGGCGAGTGAACTTTTTGCATGCGGCGCAACGCATCCGGGTGACCCCCGTTGACGCACGCCGTCCAGAACCGGTTATGTTCGTCATTGTTCACTTCCCAGTGGACAGCGCAGAACCGGTGAAGGTTGGCATCCAGAGGCCGGTTCTGCGTTTATACGGAACAATTCCAAGCGCATCAGGGCGCGTTGAACACAGCACACGTCGCCGTGCGCTTTTTTCAGTACTCGCTTGGTTTTTCGGCTAGTCCTCGGGTTCCTCGCCGGTCAGGAGCCGGTTCAGCCCGGCGTCAGTCGCCCGCCGCTGCGCCTTCACCTCTTTCAAAAGCTGGTCGACCACGACCGACAGGCGCGCCTGCGATTCCGCCGGGGACAACGCCGCCGCCGAAAGCCGATCGATCGTCACCTTGTACGAGGCTGCTTCATTGCCGACCAGGAACACGCCCATCGCGCGATGCGGGCAGTACACGACGTCCGAGGTGTCCTTCAGCGTGTACCGGCTGAACGCCTCCTCCGTCACCGCCTGACTCGGAGCCAGTCGGATCGTCATCGTCCGCGACAGCCCGATCAGATCCTTGAGAAACCGGGTCTGCCGCAGCATCACCTCCGCGTCCCCGAAGTGGTTCCGCAGCGCCTCCGAGCCGATGAACATCTGCGCCTTCACCGCGCCCGCGCCGAACAGGATCCGGTTGCGGTCCATGCGGCTCTCCACCACCTGCTCCAGCTTGTCCTTGTCCCGCAGATCCGGGCCGAACACCAGCCGCGCGTAATCGGGAACCTGCAACAGATCCGGGATCAACAGCGGAGCCCACACCGTCACCGACGTCGCGACCCGCTCGTGCGCGATCAACATCGTGTAGTGCGCCGGGTCCGCCTGCGACCCCACCGACGACCAGCTCGGCCCCGTCACGCCGTGAGCCAGCAGCATGATCCAGGCTTTTCGCTCCCCGGTCACGCCGAGCGCGCCGAGCACGTTCGACACCTCCTCCGGGGTCGGGACCCGCTGCCCGAGTTCCCAGTTCGACAACAACGCCGGGTTCACCCCGATCCGCCGCGCCAGCTCACGCAGCCCGAACCGGGCCTCGATCCGAGCATCCCGCAACGCCGCACCCAGGCCGCGGGCACGCGGGCTCGCCATATCCGTCCCACGCATCAACCACACCTCCGGCCCGGGATCGTCCCTGTCTGCAAAACGAGAACACCCATCTACGCCGCCTTGCCCTCACCAGCCGGAGACGACGCCCCCGCCGACCTCGACGACGACTTCCCCGCAGCAGCCTTGAACCCCGTCGCCCGAAAGACGTACGTCTGGTACTTGAACTCCCCCTGCCCGCCGACGCGCGGCTCCGCCGTCAGGCCCTCCAGCTCCACCGGCCGCATCCCCGGCAACGCCTCCGCCGTCGTCGGCACCGGCTGCACGTCCGCCAGGAACGTCACCTCGAACGAGGCCCGCTTCGCCTTCGTCTCGCCCGGATCGGTCACGGCCGCCCGCCACTGCCGCTTGCCAGTCGCCTCGTCAACGCGCTGACGCACCGGCCGACCCGCAGCACGATCCTCCCGCGACTGAAACTCGTTGTCCGGAATCACCTCGCCCACCATCACAAGCCCCTGCGGGAACGCCTCGTCGAAGTCGATCGCGAACCGGTGTCCCTTTTCGATAGCCATAACCGCTAGCTCCCAGTGTCTTTTGTCAGTCAGTCGTTTCCGGCGTCTCGCCGCCGCAGTCCGTCCGTGTCGCTGCGCTCAGCGCTGTCTCTGCTTCGTGAAGTTGCTTGCCCAGAACCGCGATCGCGTCAGAGTCGACGAGCAGGACCACGGGGAACGCCTTGCCGAAGCGGATCTCCGCTCGGTTCGCGTACGTCAGAGCGCGGACGCGGATCGGCAGGTCTGCCGTCACGTGGATCTGGACCGTGTCGCGCATGTCGCCCGCGCCTAAACCACACGCTTGCGAGACACCTGCGCAGCCGGACCGCTCGACCCGCCGCCGAGGGCCGAGGCCGTCCTTTCAGTCATCATGTCTGCCTCCTTCGGGTTCTGCCGCCGAGCGAGTCTCGGCAACGTGCCACCCAATCTCCGGCAAAAGGCGGGACATGATCACCACATGGCGGGACATCTTGGGACGTCCCTGGTACGGTCGAAGACGTCCCTAAAAGTCCCAAGGGGGTACGGATGCCGAACGAACGGCTGCGTGACGCGCTGCTGCGCAACGGGCTCACGCTGGAACAGGTGGCGAAGGCCCTCAGCGTCGACCAGAAGACGGTCGAGCGGTGGATCACCAAAGGCCGCACCCCGTACCCGAAACACCGGCACAAGATCGCCGCGATGGCGCGCGAATCGGAAACCTACCTGTGGCCGGACTCCGTCGCACCGGAACGCCGGGCCGAGACCGCCGCCGCCGAGGTCGTGAGCGTGTTCCCGCACCGGAACGCGATCCCGGTCGAACTGTGGGACCGGCTGATCAACGACGCGTCAGAGACCGTGGAGATCCTGGTACACGCCGCCTTGTTTCTGGTCGAGCGCCCGCGGTTCATCAAGGACCTTGCAGCCAAGGCCGCGGCCGGCGCGAAGATCCGCCTGGCATTCGGCGACCCGGACGGCGACAGCGTCGCCCTGCGCGGGGAAGAGGAGCAGCTCGGCGACGGGACGCTCCCCGCGCGCGTCCGCAACGCGCTGGCGTTCTACCGGCCGCTCGTCGGCGTCGAAGGCGTCGAGATGCGATTCCACAACACGACGCTCTACAACTCCATCTTCCGCTTCGACGACGAGATGATCATCAACACGCACGTCTACGGGTTCCAGGGCGCGCACGCGCCGTCCCTTCACCTGCGCCGACTCTCCGCAGGGGACCTCTTCGAGACTTACTCGGAGAGCTTCGAGACCGTCTGGAACCTCGCCAAGCCCGCCACCATCTAGGAGGCACTCCATGGCACGCGTCGACTACTACAACGATCCGAACGCTCCCAAGGCAAACAGCATTGCCGTCGCGGTATCGGCCTTCATCCAGGACGACGAAGGGCGGATTCTGATGATCCGCCGGACCGACAACGATCTGTATTCAATCCCGGGGGGCCAACTGGAGCTTGGTGAGACCCTGGCACAGGCAGCTGTTCGAGAAGTACGAGAAGAAACTGGAATCGAATGCGAAGTTACAGGAGTTATCGGCCTGTACTCAGACCCAAAACACGTCATCGCATACGACGACGGCGAAGTTAGGCAAGAGTTTTCGATTTGCTTTCGCGCTCAAGCGACCGGCGGCACTCTCCGCACAAGCGACGAGAGCCGTGAAGTTGAGTGGACTGCCCCAAAGCAAGTAGATGAATTGAGAATTCATCATTCCATTAGGGCGCGAATTAATCGAGGACTCCTCAATGATCCCGAGCCATTCTATTCATAGAGCCATTCTATTCATAATAGTCTCATATTATTTACATTCCAAAATACGACTTGATCAATGCGGCAACCACACCGCCCGCGGCCGACGTTGCCACTTTTCCGCCCGCGCCGGCTACGCCGAGTGAAATTCGGCCAAGCCAACCCTGGACTCGCGAACCCGGCTTATCTGGGTCTTGTCCGCCCGCATCAGCACGATCCGACTTGAGGCACTCTTCTAGCTCATGGATATCAGACTCGTCCACCCCGGCGTCAGATAACGCCTTAAGAAGTGCCGCCTCGTCCCCTTTCGGGACCATATCAATGGTCTGAGAAAAGTTTGAGCTAGCAACGGCAACACTGTTACTGCCGCCAAAAATATTAGTGACATACTTAGCCAGAGACTCTTTACCTACTCCAGGCTCACCGATTTCACCAGCCATCGGTGAGGTTTTCTCGAGACTTAGAGCCAAATCCAGAATTCTGGTTCGCACGCTCCCCAGCACTGCCTTGAAAACAGTCGGAGAAATTTGCCGCCACGCCTGCTGAATGCCCATCTGAGGATATAATTCCAGTTGTCCCGACTGAATCAACCCATTCGCCAGTGCAACCACGTCGGCGGGCCAAGGAGCCCTTAGAGGCGTCTTCGAATTCGAGAACTCCTCCACAACGGATATTGGATCGACGATGGCGATTTGGAACAGTCCATTCTTTCGAAAGAACTCCGGGAATGCCATCTTCGGAATAGGCGCGTTCTGCAAACCGGAATTAAACGGGCCACTGAAATGACCGATGACCTCCACCTCGACCGCATGTCGATACTGCGGAAGTTCGTCACCTGATCCATACCCGGATAGTTCTTTCTCAACCCAATGATCAAGCACAATAGAATCAGCTCTTGCCGCGAGCACCTTGACTTGACGGAGAAGGGCGTCCACCTTGGAATTTCCGGAAGAAGCACCCTCGATCAAATTCTCAAGAAGGGTCAATTTATACTTCTTTCAATCAGGCATTAACACTATTACGGGTTTCTTGAAAAAGACCGATAGACAGCGATCGGGATCACAGATATACCCGGATGCTGAGGAATATCCGATAGGCCAAAAGCTCCAAAGCTCTGGATTAAGGATGACACCGTGTCGATGAAGTACTTTCTCGAAAAGTTACCTTTAGAATCTACGGATCCACGAGCATTCATTAATTGATTGAGCAGCTTGACATCTTCGACAGACTGCGTGCAATGGCCAATTGTTCCGATGATCGTCCAGTTCTGCTTAGACAAGCCATACCTTGCTGCGACAGTTGCAGAATCGGCGTCGAAGTACCTGCGGTTCTGCTGGAATCGAGCGGCAAGCACGAGTGCATCCTCGTCTGCGCTTGACTCGACGATCAAGGTCATGCCAGGACGCGAAATTCCTCTAGTCAAGCGAGCCATACTTCGAAATAGGGCAGGAGAAGTGCCGTCCGCTGCTTCAAATTCTTCAATATAGTCTTCTGCTGTCGCGTCTGCAGGAATGGATCTGTAGCGAGATGAGTTTTCGATCCTCGCCGCCTTCGGAGGACGCTTTTGACTGGGTTTCTTGAGGTTGTCCCCAGAACCGCCATCATCGGCGAGCATCAACTTCGTGAAATCCTCAAACCCTCCAGCGGCTGCAGAGAAGCTGGATAATGTATCTGCAAAATATTCAAAGTCGAAAAGAACCCCTGGGGCAGTTAAACGAAAGATGGAACCTTCCGGCCTAATCGACTTGATTGCCGAGAACTTATCAACGCCTGCCCCAAACTCTTCGGTAATATCAACAAGCCAACCGTCCTCCAAGGCTGCTTCTAGCTCTGGGAAGAGAGAATCAACGACTGAGCGCTGCAAGTAGCGCTCCTCCGTTGATTCATTGCTTCCGGAGACAAATTTCTCCCAGCCGAGCGATCTCTTCCTTTTGGTCGCATCAGTCTCACGAAACTCTTCGGGTACACCGAATTCTAGCTGCCCGGCAATAGACCTGACTTTTTCAATATCTAAATACAAATAGTCACGAAGGAATTGCCCACGAGGAGCGTGCTCATTACTGACAACGACTTCGGACAACTTGGCGCCTTTCGTAGTAGCTGCCGAACTTGGCTCTATGGGATCAAGGGCGCGCCGCCGGGCGGCGCGCCTGCTGCGGTCCGTAGCCCCTCACCTGGGCGGCCGCCGCGATCCCGGCACGGCGGGCTCCCGCTCCGCTCCGCCCACCGGCCGGGCCGCGCGGCCGCCAGCGGTGCCGGGCCCCAGCGCCGCCCGCCGACAACACGCATGGCCCTCGCACCAGAACCGGACATCCCACCCATGCGGAAACAGTCGCCAAGGATCCTCGACCTGTTACGCAGAAGCATCGCCTAGAACCACCCCGAAGCCTGATCGTGACAACGGTCGGTAGCACCGCGTCAAGGCGGGAAAGCGTGCCTTGACCCGGTCCTACCGACCGCGTGGGAGCTTCGTATCGGGGTTGGGGGAAGTGTGGGCAGGTAAGACGCGGGCTGAGCGCGCGAGCGTCAGGCACCGTCAGAGAGCATGATCAACTCCCCGGTTCTCCCCCGGAAAACGATCGAAAACGACGAGAACCGGCGACCGGGCATGATCATCCGCGGAGCGCACCCGCGCAGGTCACGGCCAAGATCGGCAGATGACGAGAAACAGCCACTCACCTGGGCTTTGACTCCGTAGGTTCTGGGTTCGAGCCCCAGGCGGCCCACCACTCTCATAGCACCCTGACCAGCACATACAACGTCCTGAAGATCCACTTAGCGGTGGCGTGTCCAGGCCAGTGTGCCCCGTTTCGCCTCCGTTTGTGCCGTTTGTGCCGCTGTGCCGCCGTGCCGATTTGCCGCCGGATCCGAAAGCCTGCGGCGGGACCCGTATTTGCGGGCCAGCTCGTCGGCGTCGCAGATCGTGGCCCGCACCGCGGCGATGGCCTCCGCAGCCTGACTGACGGCTTTGCCCAGGGTGACGACTCCGGCGGCGTTGGTGTCCAGACCACGCATCGGCGCCCTGTGCTGCCCGGCGGCGGCATCGTCGGGGTTTCCGGGAAGACCCTGGCCGTCGAGCGGTCGCCCTTGCCGAACCGTTCGGCCGCGACACCCAGGTGTTCGCCGAAAGCCCGCACCGACAAGCGCCGCTGGACGAACGTGGTCGACAAAGATTCCCGGCAGTGCCCGCCGACCCCCGCGCCCCCCGCCCTTGATCGCGGCCCCGATCCGCCCGACCACTTCGGCACAGTCCGCCTCGCCGTACCTGGCCGCTTTCGCCCGGCCTTCCCTCTCGCCGCTCTCAACCTGTCCGGCACCGTCGCGAACCCATCATTCCCCTCCCTCGGCCACCTCGTCATGCCATGGGGAACACGACGGCGTGATCAACTTTCCGCCCCCGAACAGGGGCATGACCCGCCGGAATGCGGACAGCTACGTAACCGCGGCCGAGGAGAACCACTCAGCCGCCCGACCGCGGGAGCCGGTCCGCGTCGGGAGAAAGCACCACCGCCGGCCATCCGATGGTCCCGGACTCCGTTGCGTTTCCGGGTTCTTCAACCAGGTCCTGCGAGCAGACGCCCGCGATCGGGTCGTATTCGGCGTAGACGGTCCGGGGTTTCGCCGGGCTTGACTTCGTCGGCGATTTCATGAGCGCACGCCGCATCGTCGTCGGCCCCTGCGCGGTCGGGCCGAAGTTTTCGCTCGCGACCAGCGTGCCCGACGTCTCCGCCATCGCTCCCGAACGGGGTGCGCGGAGGCTTCCGGCTGCGCGACTGCCGCCGATCCTGAAGGGTTTATGGTCTTGCTGTGGCATCGTGGCGCGTTATGAACATTCGCAAGTTAACGGGAACAGACTCACGAACGCGTCTCCAACGGATTCTTTTCGGAACGCCCGCGGGCCGGTTGAACTTGTCCAAAGCCGAATACGAGACGGTCGGCCTCCCAGACCGCGCCGCATACACCTTGGTTTACGGCACGACTCTCGTAGCCCTGTTTCTCGCCGGCGTCTCGTTTGTCCTGACGGCCTTGGGCTGGCTGTCTTTCACCGGGGTTAGCTGGAGCCCTTCGGATCAGGCGTTCGGTGTGACGTTGGGAGTATATTTCGGGTTCACCGGGTTGCTGGGCCTGTTGCTGATCCGAGCGTTCGTTCTTGCGGTCCGGTTGAACGACGGCGCAACGGTAGCCAATGTCCAATCCGCGCTCTGGAAGTTTTTCGCGTACTGGCTGATCGTCATCGCAGGGCTGGTCCTCGCGAGAGCGTTCGACTCCATGTTCGTGTGTGTCCCGGGAACGTGCCCTGTTCCCGATCCGAAGGCATTGGCACGTGCCGCTACCGTACCGGCACTGCTTGCGGTCAGCATCGGTTTCATCCCGGTACTGGTGGACGCACGCAAGGAGGTAAGAACCGGCCAGGCACGGGCGGCGCAGAGCGCACCAGCACCGCAACCGGTATCCGTAACGGTGCGCCAGCGGTCTCACGGGGCGTCTGTGATCGCGTCAGCCGGGGTCGTGGCCGTCGTCGCGGCTGTCATGTGGGCGAGAGCGAAGCGTTGAGCCCAACCGGATTCACATCAATGAGCACGACTAGAGAACGCGATGAACGACGCCGTTCACCGCATTGCCAAAGCCGACGAACCGTCAGCGCACCGCCGCGCGACCGGCCGACCGCCGGACCGAGGCCCCCGCGCAGAACCGCCGATCGCCGGGCGCTGCCCGTCACGGACTTTGAGCCAGAGCCGGAGAAATCTGGCCATTGACAAACGCGCCCGTCCGCCAGGCTCGGCTCGCGGCCCTCCTTCGGCCGTCGCCCCTGTGCTGCAGGCCCGGACCAGAACCGCGCCGCGCCGACCAAACGGAAACGCCGACCCCCGCCCTCGCCAGTGCCGCGGTGGAGGTCATCGGGAGTCCTGGGCCGCGGCACTGGTTGAGCGGAAGGAGTTTCTACAGACCCTGGTTCAGCATGCCCGAGGCGATAGCTCCGCTGTCGTCGCCCTTGAAGATCGAAAGTTCGGCTTGGGTGACGCTGTTGTTCGCGTCGCAGCTCTCTGCGGAGAGGACGAAATCAAGCCCGCCCGCTTTCCATGAGAGGGTGGCGAAAGGTCCGTTCGGGTTGGTGCCGGGGAACCATTGCGACGCGTAGATTCCGCTGGCAGTGGTGGTGAGGACCGGCCCTAGGCTCGCGAGGACGACAGTGGCGGGGCCGTCGTTGAAGGCGGGCGGTTCGGTCTGATGGGTGACGGTGCCGCTGTATGTGCCGACGAGTCCGGGGGCAAGGCTGCCTGTCCACGCGGCGATTCCGAGCTTGCTGGTGTCGCAGCTGTCGGCCGCGGACGCAGCTGCCGGAACGACGGGCAGAAGGGCACTCGCCGCGAAAACCGCGAGGGCGGCGGTGACGGAACGTCGCTTCCAACGCATGACGACTCCCCTTGTGCGAAGCTCTGGGCGGTTTTCCGGTCGAAAAGCAAAACTGGGATTAAATACTGCGGCCACCCCTGGAAAATTGCAACCCCGGAGCGGGACACCCACCTATCAGGTGACGGCGGTGCGGCCGTGTCCGGGGCCGCGGAGGAGCATCGGGAAGCCAGCGACGGGCCCTGCGGCTGCCGCGAGCCTCGCGGGGTGCGCTGACGCGACGACCATGACGACTACGACCGACGCTCCGCATCGGCACCCGGCAGGGGCGCGCCCACAGCGTCCGCATAACCGGCCGCTGTGGGCGCGGCCTTGCTTCCGCCGGTGCGCAGCCCCTGCCGGGCGGGCCGGGGTCAGGACGGCTGGCTGTCGCCGGGCTGCCATTTCTGGCTGGCGCTTCCGATGCACCGTCTGATGACCAGCGGCGTGCCGACGGCGGTGCCGACGTCCTTGGTGTCCAGGCACAGGCTCGAGTTGCGATCGGCGAGGGTTCCGTCGGGCTGGGGCATCCAGTGCCGGCCTTCCGCGGCTACCCCCGCGAACGGCGCGCGAGACGCGTTCCGGGAAACCTTGATCGCCTCACTTCTCCGGCTTCGCCACGCAGACTTTCAATTTTCCGGTAACTTTCATCTCACCGCGAGGGATCGGGCGGGCGGCCAGGCCGTCCCATTGAACGGCATTCTTGATGGACAGCACTCCGGTGCCGTCCGGAAGGCACCGTCCACGCAGTGTCGGGCTGACCCAGATAGGCAGCAAAATTTGATAAATCCCTTCACGCTTGTCTTTTTCAGCGTCCGGGCCGGCCGCGTTCCCGAGCGCTCCGTACCATCGGGTTCCGGAATTCTGCGTATTGTCGCACGTCATTGTCAGCTTGTCATTGCTGATCGCGCAGCCGGTCAGCGCCCGGTCACTCTTCCAGGTCTTCCCGTCGTCCAGTGAATACCGCAACGGGAGCTTCCCCTCCTGCGGTTTGACGAAGCCCGCGTACCCGGGTACCCCGAAGTGGAAGACGACCTTGCCGGCAAAGTCGCCGACGACTTCGTATCCGCTGTTGCTGACCTGCCATTCCGCGGTCCCCCACTGCGCGAGCTCGCTGGTGATCGGCGCCCTGTCTTTGCTGCCCTCGAACCCGTTGACGAAGCAGGTGCGCAAGGTCCCGAACGCGTACTGCGTGCCGTACTTGTTCTTCCCGCCCTGCGGATTGTCCTGCTCGACGTTGTCGAGGGTCAACCAGCTGGGCTGCCTCCCCGACGAGCAGTTGCCGACTGGGGAGTCCGCGTCCGCGTGCAAAATCGGCAGGAAACGCAGCATCTGGAACTTCCGTTTCCCGTTGCCGTCTCCAGAGGAACCGTACCATTGTTGCCCCTTCCAGCCGGTGTTATTGCAGGTCATCGTCTTTTTGTCCGAGGAGGTCCGGCAGCGGTACAGGCCCGCGTTCCCGTCAGCGTCCACCCAGCTCCTCCCGTCGTCGTAGGAGTACTGAAGCCTGATGTAGTCGCGCGGCTGCGGTACGAAGGTGGTGTGGTCGGGGGCGTGGAAGACCATCGTCCCGGTGTAGTCCATCGAGACGTTCGGTCCCGCGTTGCTCACCAGCCACGGGACGGGTCCGGTGCCGTCGGGCGAGAGCCGCCCGCTCAGCGCGGGCTTGCCGGTGTCGGAGCGGTCCTTCGCGTCCGGGAATCCGCTCTCGGTGCAGACGGCGAGCTTCCCGGTGAGAGCTATCGAACCGAGCTGGTTCCATCGAGCGGCTTTGTCCTCGCCGCCCTGGCCGTTGGCGCGGCGCGCGTTGGCGAGGTTCATTGTCGCGGTCCCGCCGTTCATGCACGTCCCGACCGGGGCGTCGTCGTTCATCCTGGCCTGAACCTGGAACCGGAACCGGAGCGCGAATTTCTTCCCGCCCAGGTCGTTGCCCCACAGTCCTGCCCAAGCGTTGTCATTGTACGGATACGCTTTATTGTCACCGATGTTCCTGCATGTCATTATCTTCGCCGTATTTGCGAAATAGCAACCGAACAGGGCCGGGTTGCGCGGATCGGTGCGCCAGGTCCGGCCTCCGTCTTCGGAGTACTGCAGCGGGATCTTCTGGTCCGGCGGCGCGAGGAAAACCATGTTGTCCGGGGCGGTGAACACAACGTCCCCGGTGTAGTCGGCGTTGAGCTGGTACCCGTTGTTGGCGATCTCCCACGTCACTGTCGTCTCGCCGCCGGGGAAGACCTTCGCGGGCGGCGAGTCGGGTTGCGACATCCGATCGGTCTTGTCGACGATGCAGAGCGCCAGATCCGACCGCACCGACAACCTCCCCGTGTCGCCGCGCGGAACCCATTTCCCGCCGTCGGTGTACTGCGTCGCGTTCGCCAGCTCCAGCGTTCCGTCGCCCGACGCCGACCCGCACTCGCCCGGGGCCCGCGCGTCGACGGGAGCGTCGTCGTCGACCCTGATCGTGGGGCGGAACCGCACGACCGCCGCGTTCTTGTCTTTTCCTCCCTCCGCTCCTTGCCCGCCCTGCCAGCGCATCTGCTTCCGGCCGGTGTTCTGGCACGTCATCGTCTTGCCGTCGACGGTCGCGACGCAGTCGTGCAGAGTGTTGGCCGGGTCGCGGCCGCCGCTCGGTTCCATGTTCCGCCACGATGCGGGCGAGGTCCCGAAGCTGTACTCCATCGGGATCTTGCCGTCCTTCGGCGCGACGAACCTCGCGTGGGCGGGCGCGCGGAACGTCACCGTCCCGGTCATGTCGGACTTCAGCTCGTACCCGGTGTTGCGCATCATCCACGGGACCGGGCCCTCGTGCCCCGGAGCGAGCATCGCGTACGGCCGCATCCCCTCGTCGCTCCACGGCACCCGGGCGGCGCCGGCGAAGCCGACGGACCCGACTACCACGATGCTGGCCAGTGCGGCCCCGCCCGCCGGGTACGTGCCCAGCGGCACCGCGCCGCCGTCGAGCTCGGGACGCTTGACGACCGCGGTCGCCAGCGTCATCGCCACGGTCCCGCCGGTCAGCACCACCTGAGCAGCATCCTGATCCACCCTCAGAAGCAGCGGCCCCAGGACGATGCGCTCGTCGGCCTTGTCCTTGCCGTCGGCGTCGCCGAGAGCGCCCCGCCAGGTCGTGCGGCCCAGGGAGTTGTGCGCACAGGCCAGGATCCTGTTGTCGTGTTTCCCGGCCTCCAGGCTGCGCACCGCGCACTCCGACACCGTGAACGGGGTGTCGGGAATCCCGTTGCCCACCGTGTGGCCGGACACCTCCGCCTGGTTCTCGAACCGGGAGTGCTCCGGGGCGGTGAACGTCACCGGGCCGAAATCGGCCTCCACGTGATGCCCGGCGTTCTCCAGCACGAACGGCAACCGCGCCTGCTCGCCGGCCGAGGCCGCAACGACGCTCCGCCGCACCCGGACCGACCTGTTCGGATCCTGGATGTACACGTGAATGCCCGCGGTAGCGGTTCCGACTCGCTGCGCCAGGGACAGGCGCATCGCGATCAGTGCACGCCCGGGGAGCGGGATCCGGTCGGCGGGGGCGTCCGCGGCGACCGACACCACGGGCGAGAGCCTGATCAGAGCGCCGGGCGCGATACTCCCGGCGGACGACTTCGGGCACTCCAGGCGCTGTCCCTCGTCGAGCGCTTTGCAGTCGGCCGAGGCGATGCCGAGTTTGTTCCAGCTCTTTCCGCCGTCCGCGGAAACCTCCCACTGAAGCTGGTTTTGCGGCACGAACCGGGTATGGGCAGGAGCAAGGAGGGTGACCGCCGCTCCCGTGCCGGAGACGTCGAAGGTGTACCACTGGGTGTTGCGGAACACCACTTTCGCCTCGCCGGTCTTTCCCGGCGCCAGCGGAGAAAGCCCCAGCACCGGATCGAAAGACACGGCGGGCGGGCGGTGGACCGAGGACGGCTGCGTCGTGTCGACCGCGTCCATCAGCGGCAGTATGGTGCCCCGGTGGGGCGTTCCCAACGACAGCCGAAGGCTTTGCACGCCCGCGCGCGCCGTCATCCGGAACGCGCCCGCGGCCGGGTCCCAGCCCAGAACTCGGTCGTCGAAGCCCAGCGGGCGCAGCGAGAACGCCTTGCCCCCTTTGCCGTCGTCGCCGGCGGCCGCCGTGCAGAACGCGAAGCCCCGGTCGTTCGCGGTCCTGGGGTCTCGCAACGAGACCTTGTTGGTTTCGCTGTCCCAGTAGAGGTCCTTCCTCGACCACGGATCATGGAAGGTGTAGCAGGACTGGTCGGCGTCGGCGGTGTAGAGGCGGAACTTCGAGCGCCAGCCCGGCTCCCATGCGAGGTCGCCGTTGTCGGCGGCGAGCTCGAGGTTGGTCTCGTCGCGCTGTTTGAGGACGGCCTGCCGGGTCGCCACGTCCACCAGCGACGCCGTGTTCTCGGTCGGGAGATCCACCTCGCTGCTCCAGTGCGGCGCGAGGATGTGCCAGGTCGTCCGCGCCGCGAACTCGCGCTGGTCGACGAGGCTGAGGTCGGCCGGGTTCGCGAAGTACGGGCCGGTCTGGCCGAGTCCGGCCTGTGCGTACAGCACCCGCCCGTTGTCCGCGGTCTTCTTCTTGAGGTCGGCGGGGTGCAGCACGAACCCGCCGCCGGGCGCGCGGCTCGGGCACACGTAGCGGCCCGCCTCGGAGTACTTGATATCGTCGGCGCTGGCTGCCCGCTGCTCCCAGTCGGCGAAACCCCCCGGCGGGGGGTCGGGATAGGCTGAGGTGCGCAGGCGGTAGCACCTCGGGATGTCGGACGGCATCAGCGCGAAGGTGGCCTTCTTCTTCTCGTCCGGAGAAGAGGCGTCCGTGACCGCGGCGGTGCGGATCCGCCCCCGGGGCGAGCCGCCGGGGCCGTCCTCGTAACTCCAGAACCGGTCGGGCCGGCCCTCGAAGGCGCTTTGCACGGACACCGGCAACCCGGTCGGCACCGAGGCCGCTTCCCCCGAGTCGCGTGCGAGGATGGCGCGCTGCCCGGCGAACAGCATCGCCTGGTCCGGGCTGATCGCGAGCGCGCTGTCGACGCCGCGGCGCAGGTCGACGCCCGCGGGCACCCGCCAGCGGGCCGCGATCAGGTCGCTGCCCGTCGGGATCCTGCGCTGCTCCCGCAGGTCGTAGAGCGCGTACCGGTCCCCTTTGAGCAATACGATCCGGTCAGTGCCCGGCAATCCGCCCGAACGGGGACTGTCGGGCAGGACCGCGTCGACGCCGTCGGCGAATTCCGGCGGGAGCCCGTGAAGCCGGTTGGCGATCGTGTCGTCCCACTCGAGCCGGGAACTGCTCCCGGCGTACTTGTAGCGGCCCATCTTGTTTCCCTTGAACAGCAGCAGGACAGCACCGCCGTAGTCGTCCCTGACGTCCACCGCGGCGTCCACTCCGGACGCGTACGCGCTCCCCCCGAGGCCTGGCCAGGCGTCGCCGATCTTCTTGGGCGTGTTGTCGCGCAGGCGGTCTTCCCGATCGTCGTAGCTGACGAACGTGTCGCCCTTGAAGAACCCGAATGCGGTGTAGCGCCCGTCTCGCTGGTCCCAGCTGTTCGGATAAGCGAACGCCGCCGAGACGCGGCCGGGGATCCGGGTCTCGAACAGGGCGGGGAACCGCGCGGCGATCCACCCGACGTCCTGAACCGGCCAGCTCACGCGCCGGTCCGCGTCCGCTATGCACCTGTTGCGCGGGCTTGGGAACGGCCCGGCGGCCCCGATCCGGTAGGTGATGTCCTGCCGGGTGATCTGGTGCGACACGAACGTTCCCCAGGGTCGTTTCGCCCGGTAGAACAGGTCGGCCGTGAGCGTCTGGCTGCTGTCGAGGAACACACGTCGTCCGGCTTGCGGGTCGGCGCCCATCTCGTAAGTTCCGCCGTCGGCCGCGGTGACCCTGATGACGAGGTCGACGTCCTTCTTGAGCCGCGGGTCGGGCTTCCACGTGATGACGCGTTCGGTGCTGCACGGAACGACGTCGTTCTGGACGTCGACGGCCGGCATCGTCGGGATCTCCCCCGGCCGAAGAGCGTCGGGGGAGAATTCCGGCGGGGGCGTGAACCACTGTGCCACGGCGTTGACGACGTAGCGGACCGCCTCGCTGGCGAGCTTTCCCAGGGTGTAGGTCAGCACCGCGCCGCCGAGCAATTGGCCGAGGGCGGGGACCACCAGCGCCCCCATGAAGGCCGCCATCGCCACGGAGTTCACCGCGATCGCTTCGGCGTCCCCGCGGTTGATCCCGTCGGCGAGGCCGAGCGCGTCGCCCAGGCCGGGCACCAGCGCGGTCACCCGGGCCGCGATCTCGAGACCGTCGACGTTCTCGTGGGTTTTGGCCAGTTCGTACATGTCGTAGGCCCACAACGCCAGAAAGGCTTTGTTGAGCGGCCCTTCGGTGAGGTTGAACTGGTTCTTCAGCCGGCCCTGGACCTTGTCCAGGGCCGCCTTCGCGTTCTCTTTGCTCCAGACCAGCTCCTTGCTGCCCGGTTTCTGGACCGGCCTCGGTATCTCGGCCATGAACTGTTTGTCCTGCAGGAGGTCCCGCACGATGTCGCTCGCCCGCCGGTTCACCGCGTCGGGCTGCACTCCCGTGCGCGTGCCGCCGGTTTGCGCCGTCACCGGGATGCCGCGGAGGATCTTCTGCGCCTCGACCGCGCCGCGCCACGGATCCCGGTCCAGCGGCTTGAACACCGTCGCCGTGTCGCTCCACCCCGACCCGCGGTCCGCGTACGGGTCGTAGCCCGCGGCGGCCGGCTTGTACGCCCGGTTCGCCGCTGCGTCGCCGGCCGGCAGTTCCTCGACCTTCGGATTCGGATCGGCGACCCGACCGTCGCTGGTCGCCTGATAGGTCGCCCGGTAGTGCTTGGCGCCGATGATGTTCTCCGGGGAGATTCGCCGGATCGCGGACCACTCCCGGGTGGCCTGCGTCGCCGCGCTCAGCGGTGTCGCCGTCTCGAAATCCTTGTACACGGCCTTCTTGTCCGCCGGCAGGTCCGGGTATCCGTTCTTGATCCGGGCGGCCGAGGCTTGCGCGGACACGAAGAACTCGGTCGGCTCGATCTCGTACACCCACCCCCACGCCACCAGCCTCGGCGGACTCCGGTACGTGCCCGGCTGGAACTGCGCCCGCGAGAGCGGCACGGCCTCGGCCTTCGCCCGGTCCGCGGACTCCGTGGTCGTGACCCACCCCGAGTCTTTCAGCACGTCCAGATGGGAGTTCTGCAGCCACTGGTCGGTCAGGGTGGAGTATTCCGTCCCCGGCGCGCTGATCCCGGCCGAGAACACCTTCGCGGGCCCGCGCTCGTCCTCCACTCCCAGGTACACGGAATCGGGCTTCGCGACGCTTCCCTGCTCCCGTAGCCCTGGATGCCCGATCGGCTCCCCCCGGTAGAGGACCGCATCAGGATTGCTCTTCACGAACTGCAAGTTCTCGTTGACCCTGGAACGGGTTGCCTCGGGCACGTCTTTGGGCTCCTGCTTGGGGATGCACGCCGCCCTGGCCCCGGAACTGGGGCACAAGGGAAGAGCCTGCGGCTGCCCGCCCAGCCTCTGCTCGACCGCGGCGGGGTCGCGCGTGTCCTCGACGGTGATCGTCGTCCCGGCTCGCACGATCTTGACTTCGCCCTCGACGATTTTCCAGTGGATCCCCTTGTCCTGGCTGATCTCGTTCGCCGCGGCCGTCACCGCGTCGGCGGTGCCGGAGATGTTCGCGTAGTGCCGGCGAGGGGTGATTCCCAGCTGCTGGGCTATCGAGGTTTCGGTGACGTCGGGGGCGGCGTTGCGCGCGTCCCGGATTTTTTTCAGCAATTTCTTCGTGGCGCGGTCTGGAGCCAGCTTGATGTACGTGTCCATTACCAGCCGCGAGTTCGCGATCGCCTTGTCCACGAGACGCTGCAGGCCGTGCACCTTTTGCTGCTCGGCCGCCAGGAGCGCGTCCGGGCCGCCGAGCGTGCGGATCTCCTCGAGAGGAATGTCCACTTCCCTGTGCTTCTTCTCGCCGAGGTACGTGGTGTACGTGTACGTGATCGGCACCGGCGACCCGTCGGCTGAATGCGGGTACCTGCTCCCCTCGAGGTAGTGGGACGCATGGATGAACTCGTGTGCCAGGGCGTCCTGCTCGCGGATCATGTACCGTCGGCTGTTTTCGAGGTTGACCCCGAAGATGGCGTAGCTTTCGTTCGGGACCACGATCTCGGCGGGGGACCCGACACCGTTGGCCGCACGCGTGTCGTCGTAGGCCATCGTGAACGCGGTGTTGCTGTATTTGGCGTCGCGCTCGCCCCACGCGCTCCGGTGGAGCACGACAGTCACGTCCTTCTGCCCGGTCGCCAAGTCCATGCCGACCTGGTCCAGGGGACGCATCTCGCTGATCCCGCGCAGCAGGCGCGCGCCGTCCGGAGACTTCGCTATCTCCGCGACCGCGTCCTGCATGCGCTTCACGAACCGCTCCGCTTCCGCCGCCCCGCCCGGAGCATCCTCGAACTTGACCACTTTCGGGGTTTTGGCGTCCTCGATGGCCGGGCCGTACAGATCCTTCACCACGACGATCCCGGACTTCTCCACGCCCGGAACCGGGATCCGCACGCCACGCATCCGGGAAGAAGTGCCTGGCAAGGTGACCTCGACGTCCTCGGGCACCTGAGGCGGCGCGGCCTGCCGGACGCCGACGCCGCCGGACGCCGGCCCCGCCATCCGCGCACCGCTCGTCGCCAGCCCCCCGCCGGATGATTCCGCCGCCGCGGCCTGGCGCACCGGCGACGCCGCCGGACTCCCCGCCGCGACCGCGGGCGTCAACGACGCGACCAGCGCCGCGAGCACTGTCGTGACCAGCGAACCGCGCAGCACCCCAGAAAACGCCCGGAAAGACTTCATGTCGGGGAAATCTAGGAAAACGCCCGTTGCCCGTCCAGCATCCGACACAAAACCACTCGATCGTGATCCGGATCACGTCGCATTTTTCCGGCCTGCGCAGGCAGTTCTCGCAAGCGCCGTTCCGTCGCGCCGATCCCGCTCAAGGCCCAGACGACCGCCGAAACCCCTGCTCAGAAGACCGCGTCCCGCAGAGGCGATCGCCGCCGAATCCGCAGGACGAACCCCGGGGACAATAAACGCCGCCCGGCGCAACCCGCGATTCTCCGCTTCGCAAGCACCCATTAACGCGAAGTTCCCACTACTATTTTCAGGTTTTTCGGCGGACCGGAAAAGGTGGCCGGCGTCGCCCGGACGGGTGGCGGTTTGTCTCCCGTCCGGGTGATTGCGGCCGATTGGCTTTGGCGGAACGACGTCCGGAGGTTTTGCCTGGTCCCGAATTCGCACACCCCTCTCAGCCCCGCCCCGGGGCCCCGAACACACGGGAGAAAACCCATGCGCACCACACTCGCCCGGCTGCTGGCCGCCCTCGCCGGCGCCGGCGCGGTCCTGGCCTCGCCCGCCGTCGCGGCCGCCGCGACCGGCACCCCCGCCGCCGACGGCTGCGATTCGCGCGGCATCAGCCTCTGCGGCGCCACCGCGTCCCTCGGCAGCCACGCCCTCGACGGCATCATCGGCAACGCCGTCTCCCCCGGTCCTGCCTCCGTCTCCGTCACTCACGGAGCTGGCCCCGACGGCGGCGGCCCCGGCGACAGCGCCGCCCTCGAAATCCCCGGCCTCACCGCGAGCGCCGACGCCACCGGTGCCGGCCTTGACGCCGACCTCCACGGCTCCGGACTAGACGCCACAGTCCACGCCCAAGCGGACACAGGCCAGCTCTCGGACGCTGCCAAGAGCATCCTCGACAATATTCTCGCGGCGGCACAAGCGTTCCTCGGCCAGCAGCCCATGCCGGTTCCTATGCCGGCTCCCATGCCGGTACCCCTGCCCGCTCCCGTGCCGGAACCGGCAGACGCCGGCTGACCCGCACTTC
Source organism: Amycolatopsis sp. AA4 (assembly GCF_002796545.1). Lineage (GTDB taxonomy): Bacteria > Actinomycetota > Actinomycetes > Mycobacteriales > Pseudonocardiaceae > Amycolatopsis. The sequence goes on along the minus strand of NZ_CP024894.1, from coordinate 92,942 downwards.
CGCCCCGTCGCCCCGGCTGCCGTCCGGCCCGCGCCACCGGCCGGACGGCACCCGGTCCGCGCAACCGTCCCGCGCCCCGCGGCTCCGGCCAGCGCCGCCCGCCACTCACAGACAGGAAAACCCGTGCGGCTGCTCATCCTCGACCCCCGCACCCGGCCCCCCGAACACCCCCCGCCCGCCGCCGCCGGCTTCGCCGCCCCCGTCCCCTACGACCCGCAGCGCATCACCGCCCGCACACACCGCGCCCACAGCCGCTGCACCTACTGCCTCGCCCCGCCCCTGAGCATGAAACACCTCCAGCCCGGCACCGGCACCAGCCGATGGCTGACACTGTGCGACCAGCACGACCGCCACCACCGCTGGCTCCAGTCCCCCGACGACCGCACCTGGTGGTACCTGGCACGAAACTCCCCGCCCGGCAACGGCCACTGGTGGCACCTGTACCCCCACCCCCGCCACCCGCCCAGCAGACAACCCCGCTGGCACCTCCTCGAAGCCCACACCACCCGCGCCCTAGAACTCGGCCCCCTGCATCCCTACCAAGCACGCGCCGCCACCGAACATATCCTCACCGCCGGCGGCACCCTGTGAACACACGCCGGCCACCACAACAACCGGCCGGAGCCGGACCGGGAACCGAGCCGCGCACGGAACGGCACCCGGCATAAAACCGCGCCCTCCGACCCCGCCCGCGAGATCCAGCACAAGCGTCCACGGCATCGCGAAAACCCGTCCGTGACACTGGCTGCGAACAAACGGCAGCATTGGCACACCGATGCGGACCAGACCGTGTCGCCGCCGCACACAACGACGATGACCGCGGAAATCCCTGTGCACTCAATAACTTTCACGGTGCGCCGGCGAGCAAGAAACCAATCTGATCGCCGACCGCGACCTCACCCGCACAACGAGGAGCCACAGCACGGCCGCACACTGCCCGAGCCGCGCCCACGAACCAGTCGCACAACACCGCGAACCGACCACGGTCCGGCACCCACCGAACCCGCATCTTCAGCCAGACAACGAAAGCGGAGCCAAGACCTACCCGGGCCCGAAACCCGGCCCGGACGGCGATCCGAATCCGCCGACGACGTCGACCACGTTCCACGAGACAGGCGAGACCGAGTCACACCGCGGCAAGCCAACCTGCTCCCGGCGGCGCGTGCCCTCGCGTTCTCGCTGCTCTCCGCGCTGTCGAAGAGCGGCCGGAAATGGGTCTGTCACCGGGGCCATCCCACGTATTCCCGGTGGATGCCCCAGAGCCGTGCGTACTCGCCGTTCGCGGCAAGCAAGGCCTCGCGGGTGCCTGTTTCCGCGATCTGGCTCTGGCGCGTGACCACGATCCGGTCTGCGGTTTGCGCGGTGGTGAGCCGGTGAAGGATGACCAGCGTGATGCGTTCGCAGCTGATCCGGCCCATCGCACGGTGCCGCGGTCGGGAGCGGCAGTCGCGGGTGCACGAGCGCGGCGCGGGCCAGCGCGATGAGCTGCCACTGTCCTGCGGAAAGGCCCCGCCATCGACCATGCGAACGGCCTATCCCCCGGGCAATCTCGCGATCATCCCGTCTGCACCCACGGACGCGACGGCGCCTTGCACGAACTCAAGAGCAAGGGCGGCAGGGTCGTCGGTTTGGTCAATGTCGTCAGCAGCTCGATCGCACGAGAATGCGGCAGCGGCATGTTCCTGCACGCCGGCCCCGAGTTCTCCGTCACGGCCCGCAAATCCTTCACCAACAGGGGAGTAGCGCTGGCCTTGCTCGCCCTGGAGCTCGGCAGGGTGCGAGACCTGTCCCCTGAGCGAGGACCGCCGCATGGTGAAAGGGCTCGCCGACCTGCCAGCCCGCATCGGCGAGATCCTCGCCACGGAAGACGACATCGCCGCGATCGCCGCACGCTACGCCGAGGCGGAGCACATGTTCTTCGTCGGCCGCGTGCGTGGCTGGCCGGTCGCCAGGGAAGGCGCGCAGAAGCTCAAGGAGATCTCCCACGTCCACGCAGAGGCGTACCAGCCGTCCGAACTCAAACACGGGCCACTGTGCCCGACGACGAACTGCTCGCCAAGAACATCTCGACCATCGAGGAAATCAAAGCCCGGGGCGGCCCGGTGATCGCGGTAACCGACGCCGCCTTGCCGCCCGGGCTCGCTAACGACGTGATCAAGATTCCCCGCGTACAGCCGGAACTCGCCCCGATCGTCCTGTCCATACCGCTGCAGCTTTCTCCGGCAACGGCGTTCGGGCGAAAGTCCGATTGTCGGCAGTCAGTGCCGAAACCGCGATCGGGGCGTTCCAACCTGGCCACGCATTACGGGATCACTCGGCCCGTCGTTGACGACCTGCATCCGCTCGTCCCGGAGATGAATCGTGCTGCCGTATCGGGTTCGTTCTTTTGCCAAGCGCGTCGATCGGCATTTCACATGCCGTCTTCACGAGCGTGCTCGGCACGCCCTGGACGGCATCGGTTCGGCTGGAGGCGTCGATCATACCGGCTGACGACACCGAACTCCCTGGCCAGAAGCGATGAAAGGCGACCGGGAATCCAGCACCCGGATTCTCCCCGAGGCCTCTTGCGGCTCGTGTTGCCTGCACAACCTGACGAGACCGGACAGCCGGGCCGCGCGGAGGGAGCAGCTCGTGGCTGACCTCCCTGCCGCGCGGCCCGGCATCTCCGGACGGTTCGGGCGTTCGCCGTCTCCGGTTATTGCGCTGCTGGCTTGGTAAAGGCGAGCCGGACGGTGACCGTGCCGCCGTCGAGCGCTTCGCCGGCCAGCGTGACGCTCGTGCCGGTGTCCGGCACCGCCACCGCGGTTCCCGGCAGCTTCTTCGCTGCCCAGAGGCGATCGTCGAAGACCGGTTGCGCGGGAGCCGACGGTGCGGAAATCCTGGCTTGGTACTTGATGTTGTCCTCGTTCCGGTTCAACCACCGCAGGTCCAGCGCGGGCGTGGGGGTCAGCGTGAAGGCCGCGTCGTACATCTGCACGGCGACGGGGGCCGCACGGCCGTCGTCGGACGAGATCTGGTCGGGGTGGGCGTCGATGGGAATCACCTGCCCGGCCCCGGGATGATCAGCCATCTTGTTGTCGGTGTAGGACCGGTTCCAGTACCACAGCAGCATTCCCGGCTCGTAGCCGAAGCGCTGCACGACGGAGCCGTCGGGATCGCTGCGGAAGTACGCTCTGCGCAGATCGGCGTTGTATCCGGTGTAACGCCGGTTCTCCGCCAGGTAGTAGCGGCCCTTGCCGTCCGGGCCCTTGGGCAGGATGACGACCAGCGCCTGCGGGTTGTCGCCCTGTTTCGCGTCGGATGCGTCCAGAGCGACATCGCCTCCCTCCCCGTAGCGGACGGCCGTGTAGTCCACCCAGCCGAGCATGAGCTTCTCCCACGGCCCGAATCCGGACGGCGCCGTGCCGATGGCGGTGTCCGAATCCGACAGCCACGACCCCTTGTCCATGATGGACCAGAAGCCCGCGGTGTTGTGGGTCTCACCGACGGTGTCGTAGAGGTCGGGCAGACCGAGGTCATGGCCGAATTCGTGCGCGATGACGCCGACCCCGGCGTTCTCCGGCTCGATGGTGTAGTCGGCGGCGCTGATCCCGGTGCCGCCGACGTCCACCGGATCCAGCGGCTCCGAGCTGTGCGACCAGATGTTGTCGCGGTACCGGGGGTCGTCCGTCTGATCGGGGCTGACTCCGGTCGCCTCGGCTCCGACCCCGGCGTGGATGATCGTCAGGTGGTCGATCCGGCCGTCCGGCTTGTCCTGGCGGGAGGCGCGGCTCCACGTGTCGAACGTGGCCAGTTCGGCCTTGATCTGGGCGTCGGACCACCCGGCGGCCTTGCGGTTGGCGACCCATCCGTTCATGCCGTCGGCGATGAGCTGGTCCAGCTCTCCGTAGTCGACGTTGTTGTAATAGGCCTCGCTGTGCGGGAGCTTGATCCACTCGGTCACCGAACCGGTCACGCCGAAGCGGCCCTGCGACTGCTGCCGGTAGAAGTCCTTGAAAGAGGGCGTCCGGTCGCCGAAGAACACGTCCTGGTAGTGCTGCCGGTCGAAGTCCGGGACCCAGTACGTCGAGTTGTCCTTCTTCGGGTCCGGGCGGGGGATCTGGTTGTGCACCGGGCCGGCCGGCCCGCCGATGGCGGGGGTCGTGTCGTCGCCGAACTCGACGGCCAGCACGAACACCTTGTGCGTCCCGACCGCCTTCAACGACTCCGCCGTGCCGGGCGCCGGGTCCGCGGAGCCGGACGCCGCGGCCGGACCGGACCGATGCCCCGCGGGACTGTCGGCAACCGCCGACAGCTCGCGTTCCACCTTGTCCGCGGCCGCCTGCCGGCGCACCTGCTCGGCAGGCGAGGGCCGGTCGTCCAGCCCGGCAAAGTCCGCCTCGCCGTCCGCCCGCGTCGCGGCCGTCCCGTGCCTCGTCGCCGCCTCGCGCCTCGCGGACGGTGTCGGAACCTCCGGACGCCCCGGCGCGGCCGCCGGTTCCGGCAGTGCCGGCCGGCCCTCCTGCTGCCGCGGCGCTTCCGCACCGCGCGGCACCGGGCCGTCGGCACGAGCCGCGCCCGGCTGCCCGCCGGCCTGGGGCGCGGCCCGGTCGATCAGAACCCCGTCGCCGACCAGCAGCCCGACGACCAGCAGTCCCGCCACCCCAGCGGCGATCTTGGCCCGAAGCCGTCTCTTGCTCACATTCATCCGCTCTCCTCTGTCGGAGTACCCGCCGTCAGGCCGCGACCGGCCATGGAACAACACCCGCAATACCGGAACAAACCGGACCGCCCCGCCGAGCGAATTCCCCTGGGGAGGGCGGCAAAACAACCGGAGAATCATTCCGTCGGTGGACATTTCGCGCTGAATCGCGAGTTCGGGTTTCTTGCCGAACAGCTGACCCTGCCGGAGAGACTAGGAAACCTTAAGCGAAGCTGAGTGTCAAGATTCAGTGCGTCGACCAGGCAAGCAAGTGCAATTGTTCATTCGGCAGCCATGACACTCGAACGGTCGCCTGATGATTTATTCAAGGTGTCTCACTCGAACAATGCCAGCTGCGACACGGAAATCCTCCCGCTATTTCCGCGGTCACAAATTCCTTCCTCCGCACTTACAGAAGGTAATCACGATTCGTGCGCAGGAGTCATGGCGGAGGCGAACTCGCGAGCGGGACGTCACGGCCAGGCCGCAGAAGCTCGGTGACGGCGCTGCTGGCGGCACGTGCGCCACCACATCGCCAATGCTAACGCCGTGTTCGGCAGGATCGGCGCTTTCGGGCCAGCGCGCGAACGCCCTGCGGACAACCGGAGCCGGGCGCCAATGGGACTCCGCAGGCCCTGTCGACCGGCTGCTGCGGAACGGCGGGCGTCGTGGCGGCGCGGCACGGTGCTCAGTCCGCAGCCGTCGGCGACGCAACAGGTCCGGACGGCGTGCCGTGACCGGAAGAGTCGGCATACCGGAGGTGCGGTCGCGTAGCGTCGGCCCAAGGCGCGGTGCCGGCCTTTCGGCCAACTCGTTTCCTCAGGCCGCCCTCTGAACCCGCCGCGCCCGTTTCTGAGCAACGGGCTCTCCGCAAGTCCGCGCGGTGCAGGCGGCTCGCCTCATGTTGCGCTCGGCCAAGGCGAGGGGATCGCCGTTCCCCGGCATCGGCAGCGGGTGGTCCGCACCTTCGCCGGATCGCCTTGTCCTCGGCGGCCCGCCAACCGCCGCCGCAGCGGTGCCGGACTTCCTTCCATGTGGCCCGGCGGTGTTTGCCTCGCAGCCATCCGAATACCTGTCGCCAGACGACGGCGCGCGGGTAGCGGAACGTCGCGTGCGACACCCCGGCCGGACGTAGGTGGTCCAGCCCCCCAGCAGCGAATTCAGTTGATGCAGCAGGACTTCGAGCGGCAGATTCATGTCTCCGCGCGCCTGGACAACGCCGAGACCGTCCTGGACGCGGTCTGAGACTACTGCGTGGAGCGGTCGGCGCCGTTCAAGTGCTTGTCCGGGCGGACGGCGTTGTTCATGCACGACGTCAAGTACGCCGGCCGCGGGGCAGCGGCAAATTCGCGACCCTCTGCCGACCGGCGAACTCCAGATGCGAAGGGCGCTGAAGGACCTGGACGCGGTGATCGGCGGCGAGCGAGCCCGGCCCGTACGTCCCGAGCGATCCGCGGCGGAATCAGGAGCCGCCGTACCTGCGCTACGGCGGATTCGCCAGATGATTCCTCGAGACTGGCGACGGCGACCGCGAACCGGCGATCGAGCCCCCGGACGGCACGCTCGCGCCCGGCGGTCGCACCCCTGGGGGTTCACGACGCTGAGGTCATCGCTGGCACAATTGAGGAGATGGCGCCGCTCGATCCTCACCGGGCCGAGACTATCGCCCGTATCGTCGATGATCTCCATGAGCAGGCATATACGTTGTGCACAGTGATCAAGCATATTTCGGCTGAAGACGAGTTTCGGTGCGCTGAGCGCCGTGGGCCAGGTCAGTGTGCGGCGAGCCGCGGCTAGGGCCGCGGCTTCATCAGCTTCGGGTATTCCTTCCGGAACTTCTCGATCATCGTCGCGGACGGAACGATCTTGTTCGGGTTGTCTTGCGTGAGGGCTTGCTTCTCGCCCCACGCAGCCGCGGCCTTGCGCTGCTCAGGAGTGCCGTGGCTGTGCTCGCAGTCGCCGTTGGAAGCGCTCAGGTAGGCGAACTCCTGCTGAGCGCGGGCATCCCACGCCGCGCCCTTCGCATGCGCGAGGAAATAGCCCGCGTAGGCGTCCGGACCCAGTTCCCCGGACTCGTCCTCCGGCGAGTTGTGGTGCGCGAAGTTAACCTGGTGTCCGTACTCGTGCGCCAAGGTCCCTTCCACCGAAACGTCGCCGAAGCCGGCCCGGGCGTCCAGCTCGAGCGCGCCGTCGCCCAGCACGATGCGCTTGCCGCCCGGGTCGCCGGGAGGCGACGCGAACGCGTTGAGCGACAGCAACGGGTTCCGTCCGCCCTGCAAGGCCGGCACCTCGTGCACCACCTTGCTCGCCAGCGCACCCGCTGCCGCGGCCCGCGCCGGGGCGAAGCCGCGCGCGAACGTCTGAGTCATCTTCTCCGGGCTGGCCGCGTCCGTGCCCTTGTGCGCCACCAGCTGAATGTTCCAGCTCTCGATGTCCCAGAACCCGCGCAGCTTGTCGATCGCGGCCGCGGCACGGGCCGTGTACTGGCCGTCGGTGCCGAAGACCTGCGGGGTCTTGTCGTTCGCGACAACCGACGCGTACAGGTAATCGAGACCGCCGATGACGTCCACCGCTCGCTTTTCCACATCCGTGAGCGGCGCCCTCAGCTTGTTGTACTCGGAATCCTGCGGCCCGGGGGTGCAACCCGGGATGGCGCCCGGCTCGCCTTCGGCTTTCCGGCCGGACCCGGAAACCGGCGCCTCGATCCGTGGCTTGGCCTCGCTCAGCGCGCTCGCTGAATACGTTGCCTTCAAGAGGTCCTCGTATTCCCGCTCCAGCTGCGCGATGTCCTTCTCCACCGACGAAGGCTTCGGCGCGGCCGCCGCCGGGACGGCCGCACCGGCCGCAGCCGCTACCAGAACGCCGACCGCGACAAAGGTCCTGCTGAGAGCTCGGGATCGTTGTGACACGAGATACCTTTCCTCCGGTTCACCTGCGCGAAGTCGCGAACGTAAGTCAATTTCCGCTCGGAGAACAGGTATGCGAGCTGAAACCCCAGCATCGAGCCAGAACTTTCGTAGTGACTCGGACCGCCTCATTCCCCGCATCCCGGAACATGAGCGAATAGTCAAGCTTCCCGTGAAAATCAATGCGCGGGTCGATTCCCCGCGGGCCGGCTCCGTCCAGGACGGTCAGAGATCCCGCATCGACCGAACCCGCATCTTCAGTCAGACAACAAAAGCGGAGCCAAGGCCTACCCGGGCCCGAAGCCAGGATCGGCTTTCGCTTTCAACGGCTAGGCCAGCGAACTCCCGGACAACTGCACCTGGATCTCGAGTTCCAGGCAGAGCCGACCTTCAGGCTCGAGGTCCTCCTTTTACGATCACGAACTTCGCGCCGGGGCTGGTAGCGCCGACCATCGGCAAGCGGGGTGAGACGCTCACAAGCCGCGCCCCACCCCGTGATCAGCTGCTGAAGACGAACAGCTCAGACGACTACTGGCAAAGCATTGCCGCGCCGCCTCCCGCCGCCGAGAACGTCACTCTTGGTCATCCGCCAAGACGCCCGGGTGGCACTCGACATGCCCCAGGTTGAACGACTTGCCCGCCACGCTGAGCGAAGCCGCATCGGCCGAGATGCCCCCATCGGGAAGGTCGTTCACCACGCCTGTACCAATGTTGACAATTCCCGGAGCGTCAAACCCCTTGCCGGCCACGGCTTGATTAATGTGCACCGGCGGGAACGGGGCCCACCCCGCGATGGAGATTTCGGCATCGATCTTCAGAGGGGACACTTCGGCGGCAGCCGGCGTACCGGCCGGGCCTGCCTGACAGCTTGTGCCAAGTCCGGACAAAGAGAATTTCGCACTTGCTTCAACATCGTAAGCAAAAGCCTTCGCCGCCAGCAGCAACCTCTTGCCCACGCCGTCCGGGACCCCGCCGATGATCGAATCGATCAGCTTCCCCGCCGTCAGCTTCACATCAACTCGCGCAGTCAAGGCGGCCGCCTTCGCGGTCGACACCCCCGTGGCCGGGTTTGCCGTGGTGTCAACCGCCAGCACGCCCCCGCCGACGCCGTCACCTTCCAGCAGAAGGTTGATGTCGCCGACGGGAATCGACACTGACTTTGCCGCGTTCCCAGGAACTTTGGCGCCCGGATCGGACTCCGGTGCCGCCGGGGCAGCGGCGGACAGGATGTTCGCCCCGCTCGGCCAGTACCTCAATGGAAGACTCCCAGACGCGCCGGCGATGTATCCGTAGGCACTGGGAGTGGCCTGCGCGGCGGCCGCCACCCCCGCCGTTCCCACTACCAGTCCGGCTCCCATCAGGCCCGTTGTCGCGCCGAGCGCGACGATCTGCCTCAATCGCATGAACATCATCCTTAAGGTCACCCGATCGAAGATAGACAAACCGCGACGAGCGAAGCGGCACCGTTGCGGTCGGAAGCATAGTGACCGACTTCCCGCGCAATGAGCAATATTTACCCCGAAGATCACCCTTTCGAACAATTGAATAACCATGATCGCGGACATGAGATAATCACGAAATTATAGTGATCCAGAAACCCGTTAAGACCATCGGCGAAGTTGGGATTTCCAGCGATGAGCGGCCCTCACCGCGCCGCAGGGCCCTTCGGAGAGCGCGCCGACCTCGTCCCCCGTGAGATCGAAGTGGCCGAGGCAGCCGACGCGAAGACGCTGCCGTCAACCTGGCCGGCAGCGGGTCGATCGCCGCGGCGAGTTCCGCGTCGACATCGGCCACCAGCGTGCCGTGCGCGATGCTCCGCATCTCTTGCCTGGCCAGCACGTGCGCAGCATGATCGACACGAGGTTGCGCCCGAGCCGATCGGGCAGATCGCGCGAAATGCGGGTGCGTTCCCCGTGCGATTTCGGCATTCTCCTCGGACAGCTCGACGGAGCGGCAGCGAACCCGGACGTCGGCCGTGCCCAGGATTGCGTGACCGAGACCAGCCCGGTGCCGGAATTGCTGCCCAAACCCACTCGCCGCGGGCCAGAACCAGCAAGAGCAGACCGGCTCACGGTGCCCGTGGGTTTCTGCACCTGAGGAAAAGGCGAATGCGAGGAAGACCGCGATCAACATGCTCGGCGCGATCGGCAACCAGGTTTCCGCAGCGGCATGCGCGCCGTGCGAACCACCAGCCGGTGCGGGCAGACCAGCGTCTGCACGGCATACCAGGCGGACTGGCCGATGTCATCGGTTTCGTCCAGGACCTTCGCCGCACTGGCGTGCTGGCTACGCCCAGGATGATCCCCAGCGATCCCGGCTGCGGCGAGCAAGAACGTGCGGCCGCCGACGCCACCTGTCCTCCAGCGGAGTGCGCTGCCGAACACCGGTCAAAATAAGCGTTCGCCGAAGTCCCGCCCTCCTGCCGCCGCATCGGCGCGCGATGTCAACCCTGCCGCACAGCCGCAGCGGCGGCATGCCGATCAACCCGCAGCGGATCTGTGCTCTGCTCGGCTCGAACGAGACGAGCGGGCAGGAGGGGCCCGCCAACTCCTGGCAGGCCCCTCCCGTGATCACTCTCCAGCTGCGGTTCTCAGTGCAGGCGACGCCAATGGCTTCCATCAGTACCGGCTGCTCGGGAACCTCCCCCGTCTCTCGTCTGACCGAGGCCGCCTCAGCCAGCGGGGAAGATCTGGCTCCAGGTTCGGGTCGAGATCGCCATCAGCAGCGCGTCGACATATTGCGCCACAGTGGGCGCCCGGCCGCTGCCCGCAGCTGGCTGAGCATCCGGCAGCTGTGGTCCTTCTTCGTATACGCGGTCCTCCTTCACCATGGGCGTGCCCTGGCAGACCACGTCGTTCCCGGGCAGCACCCCCTGTTGCAGGTATCGATTTACCGCGGCATCAGCGCATGAGTTGTTTCCGGCCACGCCGTGGTCGCCCGCGTTGATCACGGTCACCATGCGGGTCGCGGGGTTGTTTCGGTGCGCGGCGACGGCACCCTCATAGGCAGTGGCGGGGTCAAGCGTGTTTTGCAGCATGAGCGCGCCCGGCGCGGTTCGGCCGGTCACCGGCGTCAGGCCGACCGGCCGGTACGGCCAGTAATTACAGGGCTGAACGGCGAAGCCGGAACCAATCAGCGAATTGCCGTTGGCGGCCTGCTTCCTGGCGAAATCGACCCAGTAATCCTCGCCACGCCAGGCGGTGTCGTTGCAGGTGATCGCAGTGAACACCGCATTGGACTCGACCGGTGGGGTGTTTTCGGGGAAGATCTTCTTCACGGCGTCGACGATCCAGGAAAGCACGGAGCCGCCCTCCACCGGCTTTCCGCTCCGCACCGCCTGGTCCAGCTCATGCAGTTTCCCTGCCTGCTCCTCAAAGGAGGACGAGCTGTACAGCGAGGACGTCACGGCCGCGTCCAACTGATCTGGCGTCAGGCGGCCGAGCTTGCCGCTTCCGGCGGCCGCGCGAATCGCCTCATAGGTTTTGCCGACCGCTTCCGGCGTGTCGCCGAGATGATACTTCGAGTCATGCCGGGCCGCCCACGGAAGGAACTGCTTTTCGAACCGCCGCTGCACCGACATCGGCTGCGTCTCGAAGGTGGCTTGCCAGCCGTCGGAGAACTGGGCATTGGAATCCAGGACGAACCGGCCCGCTCGCTCCGGGAAGAATTTCTGATACTGGGCACCGAGCCACGTTCCGGCAGAAGTGCCCTGATAGTCGATGGTTCGCGCGCCCAGCAGCGCTCTCCCCAGATCCATGTCCCGGACCGTCTGCTCAGTGGTGAGATAGGGCAGGAGGTCACCGTGCTTCGCCGCGCAGACGGCAATCCACTTCTTCACGTTCGCACGCGCTTTTGCGATCGCGACGTCGGACAGGTCCCGAGAGTCGGCCGACGGCTCCGCTCCATCCGACGGATCCGCTTCATTGTCATCGCAATCCACCCGCGTGCCCAACCCGGTCCCCCGTGGATCCACCGCCACGAAATCATGGTCGAGCAGCAACTGCGGTTGCTTGATCGCGGTAGCCGCCGGCATCGGGAACCCGGCTCCACCCGGCCCCCCAGGATTGATGAACAGCTCCCGCTTCGGGCCGAAATTATCGTCGCGGGCAACCTGGGTAATTCCGACCTTGATATCACCCAAATCCTGATGATAGTAATCCTTGGGCGCGAGGAACGTTCCGCATTTCTGCCGGACCGGCGTCGGAGCCATCGCCGCCAATGTCTTGTTCAACCCCGGACAGTCGCCCCATGCGATCTGCTGGTCGAGATATCTTTTCGCAAGGACAGGGGCACTCTCCTCGGCACTGGCCGGAGCAACCTGCGCTTCACGGACCTGGACGTAGATCGCGTACACCGCGTCGAACGGCCCGGCCCCTTTGCTTTCCTCCGCGACACGTTGATGCCGACCTCGCCCGCAGCATCGGAAACCACCGGGTCAGGCCGAATGCCCGTTCCGGACATTCGCCGACTCTCGACCCGGCTCGACCTGGTTCTTTTCGTCCGGGCCGGTCGACGCCAGCCGTCGCGCCGTCCCCTCAGCGACCATCACCGCCGCGGCGGCCTGCTCCGGCGGCAGGTCCAGCGTCGGCTTGGCCTCACTTTTGCGTAGATTCACCAGGCCCGATGTCATCACTCACAGTGCCCCTCCCCACAGACTTCAGCCCGGCGTGCCGGGCCGGAAACTCCGATCTTGAAACAGTCCGGTGACCCGCGGCGGGAGTCAGGAGGCTGTCTCGGCAGTGGGATCGTCCTCGTCGAGGTCGGTGGTGCCGAAGGGCAGTTACTGGGCGATGCCAGGCAGGCGGTGGGGATCGGCGAGTCCGAGGATGAGGCCGTGGCCGCGGTCGAAGCGGTGCACCGGACAGCGCTTGGCGACCTCCTTGTCGAGATCGTTGTCGACCACGATGAGCTGGCAGGGGCCGCTGGTCCACGACCTGGACGACGCATCCGGCCGCTCAAGCGGCGCGCTCCCCCCTCCGCGCATCTCGCACACGGGGGTGCGCGGAGCGTCGACGGCGTGCTGGATCAGCTCGCACAACCGGTCCAGCAGACCGCGCAACCGGGTGGTCGGGTACTTGCCCGGGTTCCCCGCCAGCTCCAGTTGCACGGCGCCGCCGGGTGCCGGCTGGCAGGCAGTCAGCTCCAAATCATGGACCGGCCCGCAGTTCCACGGGTGGACCGAGGCGTCAACGTCGCCGAAGTCAGGGCACGCCGCGCCGAACAGGAGCATGTTCCCCGGCACCGGCCGGGAGGAACGTCCCCGCCGAACCAGGTCGCGGCGCACCTGTTCACGCCGGTACCGCTGGTGCGGCAACGCACGCCGGACGCGCCGCGGCGGGGACCGACTCCAAGGTGTCGTCCGAGCCCACGAACAGCCGCAGCGGCAGCCTGTTGGCCAGGACCCCCGTCGTGCGCCGCAAGGTGTCGGAGACCCGCCCGGCCGCGCTCAGTTCGTTCAGAACCTCGTCGCCGCCCAGCAGCACTGACAGGCAGCCGGCGATCATCGCGGCAGCCCCGGGACTCTCCCGGTGCCGCGGACTCGACCGCGGCCGACAGCCGTTCGGGCAGGCAGCAACGAACACGCGCGGGAGCCTCGGCCGGCACCGGTGTGCCCGGCAGTCCCGCGAAATCGGCCAACGCCGACTACCAGTAGTCGGCGTCCGAACGACGGACCTCTCCCACCGCGACGTCCTCGGGAGCCAGAGGGACTTCTCCGGCTCCGAGGGCACGGTAAGCCTCCGCGACGCGCCACAGCCGCCATCGGCCGGTGTAGCCGTCCGCGACCACGTGATGAGCGCGCCTGGCCAGCAGGTGTCGATGTGGGGACACCGCGACCAGGGCGAGCGTCCACGCTCGGTCCTCGGGGGTGAGAACCGGCCCGGACAACCACTCCCGCAGCCATCGCCATCCCGTCGTGAGTGTGTTCGCCCGGCCGGTCAGGTCGACGACTGCGGGGATGGCGCGAGGCCGGAGGCACTTCGCGAAACGTGTCCGGCCCCGTCCTCGACCACGATCCAGTCGGCCGTCTCGCTCCTCGACCCACCGGACGGCGCGGGCGAGGCGGTCCGCGCGAGGTTCCCGGTCAGCACGACGATCTCGCCGACCAGATAGGGATCCCGTCTCCCCAGCGGGGCCTGGGCCAGCCAGATCTCCTCCTGCGCCGAGGACAGCAGGGAAGCCGCGGGCTGTTCGGACTCCGGTCGTGCCTCGGTCACGCCGGTTCCTCCCCGCGGATGCGCGGGCGCAGGTCGAGGACGCCTTTGAGCATGCACCGCTCGCCCCAGAACGCGTAGCGCCCGTGCAGGACCTTGCGGTTGTGCACGAACACCGCGTCCCCCGGCGCGAGCCGGATCTGTTCGACCAGGCCGCCGTCCACGAGCCGCTGCTCGCAGAAGTCGGCGAACCGGGCGCACATCCGGACTACTTCGGGCGGGTTGTCCCCGGCGACTCTGGTGCTGCTCCAGTTGAACACCGGGTCGCCTCCTTCGTAGTCGATGACCCGCCGGGTCACCACCCGTTCGCCCTTGGAAAAGCGGACCTCCACGTTCAGGAGCGCGCGCAGCAACGCCGGATCGCTGGCCGAGAGGTACTCCACTACGGTGGTGCCGTCCACGGCGAAGGTCGCACCGCCGAAGCGGGCGGCGGCACGGCAGCGGATGAAGAAGACGTCGAAGTCCACGTCGCTGTACACACCGTCGACGTGCAGCGGCATCCGGCCGTTGCCGTAACGGTAGCGCGAGCCGGCCGCCAGATCGGGGTCGTAGCGGATGTCCAGCCGGCCGGGCTTGTCCAGCCCGCCGGGGTCTTCGTCACGGAAATGGAAATGGAAATGACCGAGCGCGCTGGCCAGCCGCCAGTAGAAGGCGTCGCTGTCGACATCGGCGGCTCTGCGCAGCACCACCACCTTGTGCTCGGCGAGTGCTTCGCCGACGACGTCCACGGTGTCCCCGCCCGGCTGTTCGACGACCTCAGCAAGAAAGCGCACCAGCTTCTCCTACCAGGCGTTTCCGGCTTGGCGCTCCGTCATCGCTGACCGGCACGCGGTGAATCTCGCGCCGCTGACCGTGGTAGTCGTTGAGCGCGTAGTGCTGCACGCAGCGGTTGTCGATCATCACGACCAGTCCGGCCGCCCATCGCACCCTGCTGACGAAACGCGGGGCGACCACCTGCCGGAACAGCTGTTCGATCAGCTCAGCCGCCTCGGCGTCGGCCAGCCCGGCCACTCCGGTCAGGGGGCAGGCGCTGACATAGAGCCCCTTGCGGCCGGTCAGCGGGTGGGTGTGCACCAGCGGGTGAAGGAAGGCCTTGCCGGCGCGTGCGGTGTCGTCGACTCGCTGCACGTCTCCGATGGCGAACCGGGGACCCGCGCTGCCGTGGACCTTGGATGCGGTGAAGAGCCCGTCGAACTCGCCGGGTTCGAGCCGGTCGAGTCGCACGCCGCTGACGCGCGGCGCGATGTTGCCAACTTTCACGACACCTCCAGGTGCTTCGGCACGAGGGCCCGTCCGGCGGCGAACCCGGACTCCAATCGTGGGAACCTTCGCCGTGAACAGGCCCGGTCCGGCAGCCCGGTATCCGCGCGCTGCCGGGGGTGAGGCCGACCCCCGAGCCGGCGGGGGATCGCCACTCGGCACCTGGTGTCCCGTGCCCCGTCGAGTGCGGCGCAATTCGGGGAACGCTGCTGAGCAAGGGCGCTGCTGGCGTCGCGTACCGACGCGTCCTCCAGGACCGGCTCGCCCGCGCCGCCGCCCCCCAGTCGTGGACTCACGGTCGTGTTCGCCGCCGAGGCAGGCCCCGCTTCCGCGCCATCCCAGGCCGAGCTGCATCCGCGTCCAGCCGGCGGCGCGAAACCGGCGATCCCGGATACGCACCACCGCCTGGCCGGCAGCTTTGCCTTGTGCCTGGCCAGGCGCGCCGTGCGGGTGACGAAGCTGGCAGGGGCACCAGCGGAAAGCGCATGTCCGCCCCCGCGCAGCCGACCTTTCAGCCCTGACCCGGTGCCGCTGCCGGGCGCCGGTTTTGCGGGCCCCGCCATGTTCATCGTCTCCTCGGGGTTCAGGCTCGCGGGTCGGGAAGCCACGTCCTGACGACCCCGCACTTCCGCGGTTTGGCCAATCGCGCGCCGGACATCACTTCGTCATGGGTTCGCACGGGGTCCTGCCTCCACGCCTCCAACTGGTCGAGGTCCAGCGACGACCGCCGCCGCCACGGCAGCCCGGGATAGCCCGCGGGCACGGACGTGATGGTCGGCACCGGGAGGCGCTCGCAGTAGAGACGGCCGGCCCAGAGATCTCCGCTGCCGTCCAGCACGCCGACGCGGTCGCGATCGACCAGCCTGGCCGCCGGCAGCTCCTGCGGGAAACGGAGGCTGTTCTCCGCGCCGGGCAGGTCGTTGTGCTCTATCCAGTCGACCAGTTCGTCCTGCCGCCGGTTGAGCCGCTCGTCGGCATAGACCGAACTCATCACGACCGGCACCGCGGTCCCGCCCGCGTCCCGATAAGCCAGCATTCCCGCGAGCCGTTGGCGGAGCTGGCCGGGAGTGTCCATCGCGCTCACCGACACCCGCAATTCCGCGCCGGCCCCGGCCAGCCCGGCAAGGCTGTCGGCATCGACCGAGCGGAAGTACTTGGTGACGAACACGGTGCACCGGCCGGAGTCCCGGACGAGTTCGGCGAGCAGGCGCGCCTTCGGCCAGTTCCACGAGGCGTCGCTGTTCCAGCCATTGCGCAGGAACCGCTGTTCGGCAGGCAGCGCGAGCAGGTCCGCGCGCAGCACGTCGGGATCGAGCAGATTCTCCACGCGAGTGCCGAAGTCGTAACCGGCGGCGAACGCGCCGCGGGCGGCGAAGCAACTGCCGTAGCAGATCTGGGTCGCGGGCAGGCAGCCCAGATAAAGGTCTGACGTGATGCTGTCGAAAGGCAGCCCGCCCCGGCGCCCCGCCCGGATCGTGACTGGGTCGGGCACCCCAAGAGTACGACCCGCCACCATGACCGCGGAACTCTCCGCGATCGCCGCACGGACGGCCCGGATCGCCGAAGGCGCGACGGAGGCTGCCGGTCCCTGGCCGAGATTCATCACGGTCCTCCTCATTCCGCGCTGGACGTCGCGGCAGCGCACTCGGAGACCACTTCGCCCGACGGGACGGCAAAGATCTCCTCCGGAGCGAAAACTTTGGCGGCCTTGAGCCACCGCCGACCCTGGAACCGCTCACGGCGGTGCAGCAATTGCGTGTTGTCGTAAAGGGCGAAATCCCCCGCCTGCCACCGGTGGGCATAGATCCGGGACGGCTCCAGCAGCCGGCTCAGCACCCGTTGCTTGAGAGCCGCCGACTCGTCTGCCGCCAACCCGGTGAACCCGAGAGTGTTGTCGCTGACGTAGGCATAGTGCCGGTCCCCGGTGCGGCTGGTCAGCAGCGCGGGATGCGACACCCGCACCCGAGGCGCGTTGTCGTGGTTGAACGCCGGCTCGTACACTGCCCGCCGTCCGGCCAGATCGGCGACCGTGGCCTCGTCCAGCCCGGCCGACTCGACGTCCGCGGACACGAAACTGGTCGCGCCCCCGGACGCGGCCGGAACCACACAGTAAAGCACCGCCAGGGTCGCGGGGCGCTCGCGGTGCTGCTGGTCTGAGTGCCAGTAGTCGGTGTCCGCCCCGGGGAAGCCGATGAACTGGCCGTCTTCGTCGCGCAGATTGGACAGGTAGCTGATCTCGGGGTGCTCCGGGGAGAGACACACCTTGCGCGACGACTCCTCCAGCGGGCCGATCCGCCGCGCCAGCGCGTGCAAGTCGCCGTCGTCCAGGCACTGACGGCGAAACACCACCAGCCCGGCCCGCTCGACCAGGCGCAGCGCCTCGGCCAGTTCGCCAGACGAGCAGTCCTGCAGCGCGCCGCCGCTGACCTGCAGGCCCAACGAGCGAGACAGCGATGCAACCTTCATGGTTCCTCCAGATCAGCAAGCAGTGACAGGCGCCCCACGCCGGGCTGGACAAGACTGCGAGGCCCGGCTCCGGCAGGCGGCCCCAGCAAACACGCCGGACCGTCGCCATGCGGTGCGCGATGAGCAGCACAGAACGGCCGCCGGCGGCTTCGCGCCGCGGCCAGTGCACGAGGTGATTCGACGTCGGTTTACCCTCCCGCGCGAGCCCTCGACTTTCTTCAAGCCCGCCAAGCAAACATGCGCCCCTCGAAATCTCTCTCGGACTTCATCGACAGGGCCTCCGCGCACAGTTCGACTGTTACGGAAACAAAGCCCGGGACGCACAGATTCTCGTGCGCCCCGATTGCCGACTTCCGATACGGTGCGGAGACCGCACCGGCCGACGAGGCAAAGGCCGAGCGTTCCTTTGTCGCGATGGTACGCACTTTCGAACGCGGCGTCCCGATACGATGGAAATGATTTCCGTCGCCCAAAAGCAATGCGCAGAACCCGCGCGCCGTCCGGTCGCCGGCACCCAGGACCGCCTGCGGCTCCCACGCAGTTTGAACCATTCGACGGGCCGCTACAAGCGCTCCGCGCATTAACACCGGCGAAGGCGATCACCGACGCACCCGCCGAATCGAGGACTTCGACCGCTCCCGGGCATGCGAATGCCGAAGGAGCCCGCGAGGCCCGGTCCATACATGTCATCTCCTCCACTGCTCACCCCCTGGGATCGAATCGCGTCCCGGCATCGCCGCTCATTGCGACCTCGACAGAACGCCGCACACCAGCCTTCGCCGAACCAACCTGTCGCAGTTCACGCTCTGCCGCCGCGTCACGCAAGCCTCGAACAGGTGACGAAAACCTGTTCGTCCAGGCGACATCGAAGCCGCTATTGTTTTGGTGATAAATTCATTCACCTGAAGGGCGTGCCAATGGCCGGATTTCTCTTCCCGTCGACGGCTGGTTGTTGTTCCCGCCGGCGTGCGACTGCGGAAGACCGGCTTCACGAGGACGATGCGGGTCTTCGTACGAGGCCGACGCCTTTGCCTTGAAGGACGCGTTCGGACTGGCCTGCGGCCGCTCCCCGCGCCCGTCCACGCCCTCGGGTCTCGCAGTGGCGCTCCGGCTGATCCCTGCTGCTACCGGCAAGTGAACACGACGTTCCCGGACGCTCCCGCGACATCGCGCAAGACCTCGAGGCACCGCCGTGCGCGACCACCCCTGCACCGGGTGGACGAGCTGACAATGTCCGATCCGCGGCGGCAAGACAAGCACCGCGGCCTGTCAGCCCAGCCGGACGCGTTGAACGACAAGATCTCCTCGCTCGACGCCGTCCGCAGCACCCGGGCTTCGAAGAAAGCGCGGCCACCGCGAAGCGCAGCAGTTCGGAAAGAACCAAGCTGCCGCCGAGGGCCATCGAGGTGCGCGACTGCCTCTCCAGAAGCAGGCATCATGCCTCCTCTCACGTCCGACATCGTTCGGGTGCCCCTGGCCTGGTCGGCAGTCTTGTCGTGGCGCGCGGGCTCGGCGGCGCGACCGCGTCACCCAGCAGCAGACCGCGGCCGACCTGCGAGCCGGAGACTACGACGTCGACGAACAGGCCGCCCGCGCACAGTGGAGGCGATGAAGGAAGCACAGCGCACACGCGAACTGCAGCCAGCGCCAAGAGGACAACCGGCAAGGTTAGCTGGGCCGCTCAGACCGAGCAGCCGCCGCGCAGCGAGAGCCCTGCACCTGCCAAGAACGTACTGTGCTGATGCTTCGGAACGACCTGACAGTTGCCCGACCGCGGCGAACGCAAGCCGCGAACGGCATACCATAGGGCAACGACTGCCCAGCCGCGCCGCGAGCATTTCCCGGCGCGGTCCATACGCCCAGAATATGCTCCAGAGCCGAAGCAAAGCCCGCCACCGCGCAACATCAACCATCTCTCAATCAACCACTAAAACCGCCCGCCACCTGCATAAATTGATACAGCCAGACACTTCCCGGAATTTCCGGAAATCAATACCTTGGGACTTTTAATCCGCAGGTTCTGAGTTCGAGTCCCAGGCGGCCCACTCAAACTTCCAGGTCAGCGGCTCTTTGCTCGTGGCCAGTCAAGATCAGCTCCCCGGGTTTGAGCTGGGACGGATTATCCGGCAACCCTTCAAGGGCCATCGCCGTTACCGGGTCGACCGCCTTCCGATTCGGCAACGCCAACGCCCACGACGGCAATGGAAGCGCACGCGGGGCTGGATTCCGCCATCGGCCGAGGCTTCCGAAGCAGCCCTTCGCCTTGACTCCGCCGCGTGCGTGACGTCGATCGTCCCGCGACGAAGTCGACGTCTTCCCCCTTGGCGCCCCGCGGGTCACCAAGAAGTCGGGACATCCTGTGCGATCCCGATCAGGTTCCCGTCCGCGGCCTTCAGCACTGCCAACCGGCGGCCCGGGACGTCGACGATTCCTGTCGCGCCACCATCGCTCGGGTGCAGCACACCCGCCGCGTCCTGTGCCAGTGCCGTCGCGCCATCGGCGATCAGTGCGCGGTGGGCGTTCTCGACATCCTCGACCTTGAAGAAGACCAGCGGGTGGTCCACCCACGGCAGCCGGGACAGCCCGATTTCTACGCCGCCGTCGGAGAAAGTCGCGTAATCGTCGTTCTGATAAACCGGCCCCCGGCCCAGCGCGGCGGTCCAGACCGCGATGCCCGCGGCCAGATCACGTGCCGGGTAGACCACCATGTGCACACCGCTCAACCCGCTCATTCCGCGAGCACTCTCCTTCATCGACGTAACAAGAAATCAAACCCATACCGCCGCCGCGCGTAGTCCACTGTGATCGCCAGCAGCAGCGGCCCCCAGACCAGCAACGGCGCATAGCAAATCCGGAGGACGAGCCCGGCCGTTCCGTGTGGGAAATCGGGGTGCGACAACGGTCCGCCGTCCATCAGTGCGATCACTGCTGTCGCCGTGGTGACCGTCAGCGCGCCGATTGTCGCCGGCACGATTGCGACCAGCGGAGGAATGCGCCGCCCCCGCAGCCACGGCATCCACTTCGGCACCCGTTCACCCCACGGCCGCACCAGTCCGAAGCTCAAGAACGCGGCCGCCTGCGAGACGATCGTCAGTGTCCAGACATAGAAAATGAACGACGGACCGTGGTACAGCCGCCCCAGTTCGCCGGTGAACCCGACGTCCACTCCGAACCCGGCCGCCACCCGCCAGACGCACGACGGCGCCGTGCACAACACGGTCGCCCAGGCTGCCCACACTGCCCACCGCGGGACCGCCGGCCGGGTCTCAGCTTCCCGCTCCGCCAACACCGTCGACACGTCCGCTCCCCCGTTTCGAACCGCTCCGGGCACCCCGGTGCCAAGGACGGTATCGGAGAGTTCTCTCTAATTCAATATGGAGAGTCGTCTCTAGAAGGTGTCTTCGCGGACTCGTCCTAGGCCAGCAGATCCCGCGCGCAGCGTTCGGCGAGGTCCTCGGCATGCGCAGGCAGCGGTTGGCCGTTGCGCCGATACCGGCGGACCATTGCCAGCGGCAGCTCGACCAGGGCGAGCACGACCCGGTCGAGGTCCATTTCGGTGTCGGCGCCCACACGTTTGGCGAGCTCGGCCACCGCTCCCAGGACACGCTTGTTGCCGTCCTCGCCGCGCCGCGCGTGTTCGTCGGTCCATTCGTCGCGCCCGAACGCCTGCGGCCCGTGCAGCAACACCGCCGCTTCCTGCGGGTTCAGCCGGCTCCAGGCGACGACGTGGCGCGCCGCGGCCGCGCCGGCCTTCAGCGGATCCGGGTCGGAGCCCAGCGCGGCGAAGTATCCGTCCTGGAAGCGCTCGACCGTGCGCAGCCACAGCTCGGCCTGCAGCGCCAGCCGCTGCGGGAACCGGTGGTAGAGCGAACCGCTTGGCGCCCCGCAGGCTCTGGCGACCGCCGACATGGTCACCGCCGCCGGTCCCGAAGCGGCGGCGATCTCCAGAGCGGTGTCCAGCAGCAACGTCTCGTCATAACGGGGCGGGCGAGGCATGAAATAGAGACTAGGCTCCAGTTTGCCTTGGCGCGACTTCCCTTGCGCGGCGGCGTCCCACGACGCCGTCGTCCGATGTCGCCGACCGCGAACCCGGCCGGAACAGCGGAAGCTGACCTGCAAACCGCGGCCCAGAACGCACGAACGGCACGCGGCGACAAGGGCCGCGTGCCGAGCGGGAGTCAGTCCTCTGCGCGGAGTTCCGCGTTCTGGCGCTGGGCTTCGTGGAGCTGGTCTTCGAGGGTGACGATGCGGCAGGCGGCCTCGACGGCCGTGCCCTGGTCGACCAGTTCGCGCACCCGGGTGGCCAGGCGGAGCTGGTGCCGGGTGTAGCGGCGGTGTCCTCCGGGCGAACGCTGCGGCGTGATCAAACCCGCTTCGTCGAGGCTGCGCAGGAAGCTTTGACTGGTGCCGAGCATGTCGGCGGCCCGGCCCATCGTGTAGGCGGGGTAGTGCTCGTCGTCGAACTTGTCGGCCCCGCTGGGCGTGGCCGGTCCTTCTTGGTCAGGGATCAATTCCACCTCCACGTCAGAAAGGACCCCGGGTGCCATGCACGGCACCCGGGGTCCTCAAGGGTTGGGTTTCATCATTGCCAACCGGCGCGAACGCCGGCTTCCTGCACCCGCTTCCGGCACCACGCCGGGTTTCGCGGGGATCGCTCATTCGTGACCGAGAACCACCTCCGAACTCGATGGGACTGCGGCACCCGCGCGGCGCTTTCCGACCGCCGCGGGCGATCCAATGATGTTCCCGTTCCCTTCCTTCCGGTTTTCTCCACTTGCTGGGTACTGCGTTTTTCCTCGCTGCGAACGCCACCGCCGGGGAACCCTTCCACTGATCGGTCCCAGCACGCTGACGCCGCTGGCCACTGCCCGGAGCCCGTTCACTGATCGGCCCCGGCCACCTGACCGGTCCTGCACTTGCCACTTCACTCAACTGGACTTCACGGGCGCACCTGCTCCGCCCGCTTCCTGCACTTTCCGCCCCGGGGCCGCACATCCGAACCAACCCCGGCCCCGGGGTACTGCTCCCGGTCACCAGCCGGAACCCGTTTACTGCTCGGTTCCGCGCTTCCCGACCGGCTCATCTCACTTCGCGGGCAGTTACGTCATCTCCCGCGCCTGCTTGACGTTGTCTTTCTCGGTACGAACAGAAGACTACACACGACTGCGACCGAATGTCTACTCCAGTCAGCATAGATTTTCTGCGCGGGCGTCAGTCGTGAAGAGCCCGAGAAGGCAGCTCCCCATACGCGGCCCGGTAGTGCGCGGTAAACGCACTAGGCCGCGTGTACCCCCACCGCGCCGCGACCTGCGTAACCGTCGTCTCCCCCGGCGTCGCAGCCCGCAGCTCAGCGCGTGCGTGGTCGAGACGCACGCGCCGCAGGTAAGCCATCGGCGTCGTGTCGAGGTGGCGTCGGAAGGCCAGCTGCACCGCGCGCGCTGAGACGCCGGCGGCCAGGGCCAGGTCGGTCGCCGTGAGGTCGCGGGCGGGGTTGGCCTCGACGAACGCGATCGCGCGGCGCAACGCCTGGGGATGCGCGTCGAGGTCGGTGCCGGCGCGTTCGTCCAGCGCGGTCGTGGGAAAAGCCGTGAGCACGGCCGCGGCCAGGTGCTGGGTCGCGGTGCTGACCAGGAGCGGGTGCTCGGCGATGTCCGGGGCGGACAGGACTTGTTCGCGCAGGAACGTGATGGCCGCGCGCAGGTGCTGGGCCGCGGCGGCGGACACCGGGTTGTGGTCGAGCAGTTCGACGGGCTTTTCGACACCGGCGACGCGCGTGAGCAACTCCGGGTCGAGCATCGTGATGCTGTAGCGGGCCCGGCAGATCCGGCCGGAGTACGGGCGGTCCGGCGGGGCGAAGGAGAACAGGTCGCCGGGGGCGAAGTCGGCGGGTTCGGTCCACCCGGCTACCCGGTGGTCTTCGATGGTTCCCGCTGCGATGTCGCACAGGCAGATCCGGCCCAGCGGGTTGACGTCGTAGCTCATGTCGAAGTCCAGGTCCAGCTCGTCGGCGCTGACCGCGTCGGTGGCGACCCGGGTGATGCGCGCGCCCGAGTCGCGGCTTCCGCTGCCGATCCGCATCGGGGCGTAGGAATCGCAGAGGAATTCCTCGGTGCGGTCCAGGTCGTCGCTCTCGAAAACCACCTTTCCCGGGGTGGACATCCGCCGGTTCGCCCTCCGTCCCACGCCGACCGTCACCCCGGCGGGTCCTTGGGCGTCGTGCAAGAACCTCCGACGTGTGCGGTCGCGGGGCAGGCTCCCGGTTACCCGCGTTGGCCGGGGAGCAAACCGCCGAGCCGGGCGCAGGCGTCGTCGATGGTGGCGGCGAGGTGGAGCAGGACGTCGACCCGGGTGACGCGCAGCGGACGCAGGACGGCGCGGTTTCCGCCGGTCACCACGATGAGCTTCTGGTGCCGGGCGCGCGCGGCCCGGTGGGTTTCGAGCATCAGCGACATCCCGACGACGGCCATGAAGTCCAGGGCGGTGCAGTCAAGGACGATGTCGCGGCCGGTACGGAGCTGCTGGTCGAGCACGGCGGCGAGGTCGTCGGCGGTGGCCAGATCGAGCGCGCCGCCCAGTCTCACCAGCAGGAGCGAGCCCACGGAGCCGCAGCGGATAGCCAGGTCGCCAGGGCGTAGCGACCGGTCGGTGGTTTCGGACATCAGCGGAGTTCTCCCTGTCGTAAGTGTGGCCAACGCCGCGACGGGGAATCGTTCCCGAAGACACCGCTGAATTTCGCTGTTCGGCTTCCGGGCCTCTTCGCTCCGGAACGAACGGGGTTGCCTCCACGG
Source organism: Amycolatopsis sp. AA4 (assembly GCF_002796545.1). Classification (GTDB taxonomy): domain Bacteria; phylum Actinomycetota; class Actinomycetes; order Mycobacteriales; family Pseudonocardiaceae; genus Amycolatopsis. The sequence goes on along the minus strand of NZ_CP024894.1, from coordinate 68,629 downwards.
TGCAGGGCTCGCCTGGAACGGTCTAGCGGGGTAACCGAACTCCCGGCCTATCCGGAAAACGAAGCGTCCACCCGGACGATGTCCGGCGCGGGCGGACCGGGTCGGCACAGGCAGCAACCGCTCTCTTACGCGGCCTCGCCGAGGCCAGGCCGCGCTTGGTCGCCCGACTACCGCTGTTTTTCTTGCTGTGCCTCGAGATTTGCCCGGTACGCCGTTCGTTCCGGGCGATCCGCGTGCAACGCGCGGTCGTCGCGGACCAGACGCCGGATGCGGTTGAGGACCGGCTCCGGGGTGACGCCCGCGGCCGCCGCGAGCAGGCCGACGTAGCCGGGAACGGCGATCTCCCCGCGCCGGTGGTGCACCGACTCGACGACCGCCCTGGCGACGTCTTCCGGCTGCACCTTCGGGATGGGCCGCATGTCCAGGCCCGAGGCGAGCGCGGTGTCGACGGCCGAGGGCAGCACCGCGGTGAGGCTGACGCCCGCGTCCGCGAACTCCAGGCGGGTCGCGGCCGTCAGCCCGACGACGGCGAACTTGGTCGCGTTGTAGACGGCCAGTCCCTTGACCGGGAACTTGCCCGCCAGCGAGGCGACGTTGACGACGTGTCCGGACCCGCGTTCGACCATGCCGGGCAGGGCCAGTTTCATCCCGTTGAGGACGCCGCCGAGGTTGACATCGATCTGCAGCCGGTCGGTGGCGTCGGCGAGTTCGAGGAATCCGCCGTTCGGCGTGAGACCGGCGTTGTTCACCAGCACACGCAACGGTCCATGGGCCTTCTCGGCCGCAGCGAGGAAGGACGCGAACGAGCCGCGGTCGGCGACGTCCAGGTGGTGCGCGGTGCCGCCGATCAGCTCCGCGGTCTCTTTGGCGGCCGTCTCGTTGAGGTCGCCGATCGCGACGCGCGCGCCCTTGCTCGCGAACAACTTGGCGACCGCGCGGCCGATCCCCGCGCCGCCACCGGTGATCGCGACGGACGCGCCGTCGAGGTCGATCTTGGGGTAGCTCATCGGGTCGCTCCTTGCTCGATGGCGGCGCGCACGCGCGCTGGGGTCAGAGTGCGGCAGGCGCGGAGCACGTCGGCGCGGCGGCGCAGGTCCATGAAGTTGGGACCCATGACGTCCAGTTCAGCCGCGCCGGGTTCGATGCGGAGCACCCGGATTCCGGCGGCGCGGAGGTGCTTGACCTCGGCGTCGACGCGGCGGGTCATCGCGTGCCGGGCGAGTCGCTCGACACGGGCGAAACCGCGGCCGGGCGCGCCGCCCTCGGTGGACATCGGCGGGAGGAGCACGACCTCCTCGACACCGGTCTGAAGGACGAGATCGGCGGACGTCGGCGAGACGGTGCCGCCGTCGACGTACTTGCGGCCGTTGATCGCGACCGGCGGAAACCATCCCGGAATGGCCCACGATGCGGCGATGCCGGTGCCGAGCTGGGTCCGCTGCGAATTCCCGAACGCGACCCGCTCGCCCGTGCGGATATCGGCCCCGACGAGCCAGGTCCGCGGATGATCGACCCAGCCGTCGGCATTGGCCAACGCGGCACCGAGGTCGCGCAGCCAGCCAGCGTCGCCGCGTCCTCTCGGCAGCGCACCAGCCAATCCGGCCAGCAAATCGACTCGCCCGCGCAGCGCCGCCGCGGTGAGGCCGAGGCCAGGCCAAACCGGCGTCGGCAACGGCGGCAGCAGGCCCGGATGCTGAGCGAGATGCCGCACGACGCGGTCGTCCGCGGGTTCGCCGACCAGCGCGGCCATGATCTCGTCGACTCCGATGCCAGCGCCGAGAAGTGCCGCCATTTCCGCGCCCGCGGAGGTGCCGACCAGGACGTCTGCCTCGCGCGCGTCCCATCCCAGCTGGTCCTCGACCGAGGCGAGGGCAGCGGCGGTCCAGGCGAAGCCGAGCGTGCCGCCGCACCCGAGCACCAGTGCGCGTTGGGTCATCGGCCACCTCGGCGGAATCGCGTGTCAGTGGCGGAACCGTATGTCATTTTCACGGGCAGGGCAATACCGCTCCGGCGAGGTCGGCGCTGTTGACGACCCGGTTGCGATGGGGAGCGCCCGGGTGCGCCGAACCAGCCGACGCACCCGGGGCGGTCACTTCGAGGGCAGCGGCTGCGGTTTGCCGCCGTCGAGGAGGCCGTACGGCAGGATGCTGTCCGGGGTTCCGGTGATGGCTCCGGCCGGGTTGTTCATCAGGCCGTTGACGAAGTTGGCTCCCGAACCGTTCGGGGAGGGCAGCAGGAAGCCGAGCGTTCCCGCGCCTCCGGCCAAGCCGCCGACCAGGTCGCCGACGCCGCCGAGGCCGCTGTTGGCGCCCGGGCTCGAGCCCGGGCTGTCCTGTCCGATCGCCGACGGCGCGGCCTGTGCCGTCGCGGTGGACAGAAAGACCAGTGCCAGCCCCAGTCCGAGGCCCCCGAGTACACGCTTCACGAAAACTGCTCCTTTCCGAGGTGTCGTCCGATAACGCGAACCAGGGTTGTGTCCGGCGGCAGGCACTGCCACTGGAGACCGGCTAAACCGCCCGATCAGGCAAGCTTTATCGGTGCTGGAAGGGAGTCAACGGGTTCCAGAGTTCCGCGCAGTGATGCTGCCGCGGGATCTCCGTCGTGAGCTGACTGTCTCCCGCCGCGTTGAGCGCCAGCACCACCGGCTTGTCCTTTGTGTACGGATCCCATTGCGGAGCACCGTCCACAGTGGGGTTTCCGGTGCGGGCGAAACCCGCCCACTGCGTCAAGATCTGGTCGGCGAGCACCTGTTGGTTGGGCGTCAACTGGACCCCGTCCGGGAACATCAGCTGCCATTCGGCGACATGGTAGGCGCCGTTCGGCTTGGCGGGGTCGACGAAGAACTGCGGCGGGATGTCGGTGTCATCGACCTGATAGGCGAAGACCGGAAGGTGCCGGGACAACCGCTCGTCGTTGAGCAGGGCGGGGCAGACCGAGTTGGAATCCGCGACGGCGGTTCGGTACGCGAGGTACGGGGCTGGCGCGGGGTAGCGCTTCAGCGGGTAGGTCTTGCGGACCTCGTCGGCGTGCTTTCCGTACTGTTGCTTCAGGAATTTCTCGTAATCGGCTGCGGTCTCGGCGGACGGCAGCTGAGTTTCGTCGCGGTCGACGCCGTGCATCAGCGTTACGCGATTGACCTGTCCGGTCGCGAAAGCCTCGGCGGGGGACATCGGCAGAGTCTTGCCGTCGACGATCGGCGCGACCGTGCCGTTGTCCGGGTTTCTCCCGTGGTCGGCCTGTTTGAGCACCGCTTGCGCGGGCAGCGCGCGCAGGCACGCGGCGGTCGAACAACCCAGTGCCGCGGCGAATCGTGCGCCCTTTTGCCGCGCTTGTTTCTCGGTGGGCAGGTTTGCTTTGCAGTCTTGCGTTTGCCAGATGATGTCGACGCCGAGCAGCGAGTTGTACTCGCCGCTTTGGCTGATTCCACGCTTGAACAGCCCAGCCGAGGTCGGCGAAGCGGTGTGGGCGCAGATGCTCGAACCGCCCGCGGAATCGCCGTAGATCGTGACGTTGCGGGGGTCGCCGCCGAACTTCGCGATGTTCCGTTGCACCCAGCGGAGCGCGGCTTGCTGGTCCTGGAGTCCGTAGTTGCCCGCGTGCGCCCCGAACGATTCGTGGGCCAGGAAGCCGAAAATCCCGAGCCGGTAATTGAACTCCACGCTGACGACGTGCCCCGCGGCCACGAGACGACTCGCGTCGGTCGGCTTCCACAGCAGGAATCCGCCGCCATGGATCTGCACCATCACCGGAAACGGACCGGGACCCGCGTTGTTGGGCACGCGCACGGTCAGATTGAGGCAATCCTCGTTGTCCGACCCCGGACCGGTACCCGGCGGCTGCGGACATTCGTTGCCCTCCGCGGTCGCGGGGAACGGTTCGGTCCAGGGCGCGGGACGCTGCGGCGCGGCCCAACGCAACTCGCCCACCGGCGGCGCGGCGTAGCGAATCCCTTGCCACGACGTGATTCCCGCGCCCGCGACACCGCACACCGGCCCGTCATCGGCGGGGACCGTCGTACCCGGCGAACACGCTGGCGCGCGCACCTTGCCCGCCAGCGCCGCCGATCCGGCCAGCGACAGCACCACCCCGACGACAGTCGCCAAGACAGCGGGCGCCTTTCCGCGGAATCTCATCCGTCCTCCTTCGCTCCCGCCTGGCCGGGGAGGAACGACGAGCAGCAACCACGCACCGAGGCGGTTTACCGGCATGGGCTCGACCGATGACCAACGGGGCCATCGCGGCGGGAACGGGTCCCGCGTGCCTTCAGTCTGGCGGCCGCGAGGGGAGGCACAACCTCCGTTCGGGCGCGCGAGAGGGGTCAAATTCCCGGGGACGATGGTCTTTTGCCAGGGAGCAAAGGCGGAAGAACGCGAGAAAAGCAGGAGGCATATCTGGACCCGGTTATCTCGCCGTGCTCAAGGCCGCGGTCAGCTCGGGACCTACGGCACGGACGTCCGGATGGGCGTGCCACCTTCGCAACACCACCGCCAGTTTCCGCAGATCGGTGCGGATTGTCGCGGAGCCGAGCTGGGCGAGCTGCACCAGCAGCGGCTGCGCGAGGCGGCACGCCTGCTCCAATTCGCCGGACGCCGCGTAGGCCAGGCACAAGCGCAGGCCGAACCGGGTGCGAGCGCGTACGGCGCTGAGCGGGATCCGCGCGAGTTCCCGGTCCAGCACTTCCGCTGCCTCCGCCGGGCGGCCGAGGTCGTAAAGGCACCAGCCGGTCGCGACCCCGACCGGATCGGCGACCTGCGACGTGCCGATCACCGGTCCGTCCGGCACGCCGTCGGGGTCCTGCAGCCAGGTTCGCGCCCGGTCCAGCGCCCGCAGGCAGCCATCCGGATCACCGGCGAGGGCGCGGCCTTGAGCTTCGCGCTGTGCCGCGAGCCCGAGTATCCGGGCCGGGACGTTTTTCCTTTCCTGCGCCTGTTGCGCGAGTGCGACGGTCTCCGCCCCGTCCCCCTGGTACATGGCGATCAGGGCTTGCCGGACCAAGGCGTAACTCGACAGGTAGTCATCGCCGGCGACCCCGGAGACACGCACCGCCCGCGCGGTCCACCAAGCGGCGGCAGCGTCGTCGCCGGACTCCTGGGCCATCCAGCCCGCGTACTCCGCCGTCCGTGCCGCCAGCGAGGCCACCTTCGGCAGAGCCCCGCCGGTGACCTGCGTGGCGAGCGTGCGCAACGCCTGCGCCTGCCCCACCACCATCGGCAGCACGACGTCCGGCGAAGAGGACTGGCCCAACGCCCGCGCGGCGTCGAACAAACGCCGGTGCTGGAGCAATTGCGCCTCGGCGTCCACGGCCACGACGCCGGTGCCGGACACCTTGAGCCCGGCGATCACCGCCATTCCGCCGAGCAGCACGTCCCGCCGTCCGACCGGATTGAACGAGCCGCCGCCCTCGGGCATCATCGTCATCACCCACACTTCCTCCTCGGTTGCCCCGGCCGCGGCCGGCCGGGCAGCCCGCTCGGTTTCCCCGGCGAGGTCGATCAGCTCTCCCCCGGCCCCCAGCACCGCGTCGCACTTCCGCACGAACTCCGGCGACGGCGCCTGCGCACCGGTCTCGACCCGGCTCACGTGGCCCTTGCTGTAGTAGAGCCGCCGGGCGAACTCGCTCAGCGAAAGCCCTTCGGCGATCCGCATCGCTCGCACTCTCGATCCGAACGTCTCCGGCACGGAAGACACCTGGCGCACCGCCCTTCGTCGGTTTCCCATCCTGCCCGACCGGCAATCCTCCGCCGAGCGGGTTAACGTTCCCCGCGACATCCGGAAACAGGAAACGATCAGTCCGTGCGGTGCGATTTAGACCAGGAATCGGATCATTCTGCGACGATTCCGTAGATCGTTACTGCACTGCCGCGACGGTAGTCAAAAGCTGGACAAAAGCGTCGCCGGCAAGAGGAAACAGGAAACGGTCCCCTACCCTCAAGTAGGTCTTGTCAAGCAGCCGTTCGGATGCCAAAGATTGCTCTCTGCTCCCCCGACCCTCCGCCCCGACCGGCCCCGAGCCGTGCCGCACGCGAGCGGACAGACCTGGAAAGGCCCCGCGTTGAACCAGATTTTCCTCAACTACCGCACGGTCGACGAACGGTTCGGCGTGGCGCTGCTCGACCACGAACTGTCTCGCGCGTTCGGCCCGGAAGCCGTCTTTTTCGCTTCCAAGTCGATCGAACTCGGCTCCGAATGGGAGCAATACCTGTTCGACGCGGTCAAGGCCTCGCAGGCCCTGCTGGTGGTGATCGGGAGAAATTGGCTGAACGCCGCCGACGAGGACGGGAACCGGCTCCTCGACGACCCGCGCGACTTCGTCCGCCGGGAGATCACCACCGCATTCGAGCTGGGAAAACGCGTTATTCCGGTACTGCTGGACACTCCCCGGATTCCGCGCGAGGAGCTGCCCGCGCCGCTTCGCCAGCTCGCCGACGTGCAAGACGCCCGAGTCCACTTCCGCAACGCCGTGCCCGACATCGACCGCCTCGCCACCCGGCTGGAGCAGCTCGTTCCCGAACTGCACCGAACCGCCTCGACCGGGACCGCCACCGCCGCGAAGTTCACCGCCCACGCGCACCAGGGCGGCGTGGTCAACCAGTACGACCGGGTCGACGTGCGCGGCGACTTCCACGCCGGACCGCGCTGACCGAATTCCCGAACCCGTTTCCCCCGGAGCTGACTCTTGAGCGAAGAGACTCCGGCCGAGGAAGCTCCGAAGGAGCCGGCGGAATCGCCGTCCCCTGAGCCCGCCTCGGCCGAAAAGGACCCCCCGCCGCCCTCGGACCGGGACCAGGCCGTGCACGACCTGCGCGGCCAGGCCTCGGATCTGCTGAACGTGCAGTTCAGCAAGATCGTCTCGGAAGCCGCCGGCAGGCTGCGAGGCGTCACGAACGTCAACATCTTCCACGAGGTGCACGCCGACGGCGACTTCCTCGCCGGGCCGGGCAGCCGGAGCACCGCGCGGCGGTCGGGCAGAAGCCGGGCTCAGCCGCAAGACCTCGCCGCGATCGAATACTTCGCGCCCCCGCCCGACTTCCAGGACTGCGTGGACCGGCTGCGCGACACCAACCTGCTGATCATCGCCGACGCGGCGAGCACCGGACGGTTCAGCCGCGCGCTGGCCGCCCTGCGGGAGGTGGTCGACGAGGACGCGGTGATCTACCGCCTGCCCACCTCGATCCTGGGCAACCCGAGCTGGCGGATTCCCCGGCCGCGCAGCGGATGCCTCGTCGTCGACCCGGACAACGGCGACGGCAAGTTCTCCGCGAGCAAGCTCACCGACGACTGGCTCGCGAAAACCGCCGAACGCCTGCAGGACGAGGGAAGCCACCTCGTGGTCGTGACCGGCCCGGCCGCCGGATCCCTTGCCACCGCGACGAAACGCGTCGAGTTCGTCGTCGAGGAACTCGAACTGCCGGATCCGATGGACATCGTGCGCAAGCGGCTGGACGGCGAGATTCCGTGGGCCGACCCCGAAACCCTCCGCGATCAGCTGGCCGCGGCCGGGGTGGAGGAACTGCTTGAAGAACGCGACAATCCGGAGTTCGCCGCTCGCGTCGCGCGCGCCGTGGTCGCCGCCGTCCGCGCCGGCGAGGATCTCGGCAAGGCGCTCGACAAACTGCGCGATCCGACCGGGCAGGTCCGGGAATGGCTCAGCCAGAACCCGGGCAGTGTGGACGTCGCGCTCGTCTTCGCCACCGCAGTGCTCGAAAACGCCAGCTATCTGCACGTCGCGGACGCGGCGATCGCACTCCATCGGCAGCTCAGCAACGGCAGTTCGGCGACGCTCACCCTGCGCTACCTCCGCAAGATCGTCGCCGAGCGCAGCTGGCTTGAGCTGGATTCCGACGAAGCCGGGGGCAGCGCCAGCCTGCGGTTCAAATCAGTTCGCCTGCGGGTCGCCGTGCTCCGCATCCTGTGGCTCGAGCTCGACGGCGCCCGCGAGAAAATCCTGACCTGGCTGAAAAATCTCGCCGACCACACGAACGTGGACGTGCGGGCCAGGGCGGCCCACGCCGCGGGCATCCTCGCGAACACCGATTTCGAGCACGGCGTGCACGGCTACCTGCTGCACTGGGCCACGTCCGAATCGCCGTTGCTGCAGCAGAGCGCCGCGTACGGGCTCAACGTCGCGGGGACGCAGAGTCCGGGCAACGCGGGCATCGCCTGGTCGTATGTCGAGCGGTGGGCGGAACTCGTCGGCGAGCCGAAGATCCGCAGGCTGCCGATCACCGCGGGCCTCGCGGTCGGCGGGCAGCTCGGCACGGAGAACCCCCGGCGGGCGTTGCGCGTCCTGCGCCGCCTCGTCCGCTTTGGCGACTGGGGCCTGCTGGAATCCGTCGCCGTCAGCACTCAGGCACTGCTCGAGTCCGGCTGCGCGGGGGAGGTGCTGCAGGCCCTGCTCGAATGGACCGAGCGTTCCGAGGACGGGGAATCCGAGGTCAAAGCCCTGACGATGTTCGCCTTCGCCGTCGAGCCCGAAGCCGGCCGCGGCGAGCGTCCGCTGCTGATGCGCGAAGAATCCCGGCACCGGGAAGTGCTCTCCGAACTCTGGGGGCGGGCGTTGGCCAACTCCGCGGCCCGGGGCCTCGCCGAGGACGCGCTGCGGTCGTGGGTCCGCATCTGCGACCGCGACCGTTCGACCGCGGAACCCGTACTCAGCGTGCTGGCTGGAATCGCCGACCGCGGGACGAGCGATTTCGAACGGATCCTGCACCTCCTGCGCGGCTGGGCGAGCGACCCGCACGACCCGTCGGACCAGGCCGCCGAATTCCACGACACCCTGCTCGACCTCGAGGAAGAAGCATCATGAGCACGTACAACCCGGTCCTCAGCTGCGTCGAAGTCCGCCGGATGCGCCTCGGCGCCCCGCTGCGCTCGCCCGAGCTCGGCGTCGCGATGGTCCTGGAGCGGGCCGCCGGCGCGCCGATCGTCGTCAACCACGGCGAACGCGTGCCGGACGCCCGGACCGGCAACTACCGCCGGATGCATCTGATCGACGTGGCCACTCGCGGCCTGTCCTTCGCGATCCACGTGGCGAGCAAAGATCCGGCCTTCACCTTCCGCGTCACCGTCGAGTTCGCCTGCCAGGTCACCGATCCCGTCGCCATCGCGCTGAACAAGGTCACCGACATGACCGCCAGCCTGCTGCCGTCGCTCACCGGGATCGTCCGCGAGGCGGCGGCCCGGTTCGACGTGCTGGAACCCGCGGCGGCGGCGAGCGCGATCTCCTCCCGGCTCAACTCGGCGCGCGATTCGCCCGCCGTGCGGCTCAGCGCCTACTCGGTGTCGGTCTCGATGGTCGACAACGAGGATTTCGTGACCGAGCAACGGAAAATCCGCGTGCGCAAGCTGTCCTACGACGCCATGCGGCCGATCGCGGGCGGCACGCGCGAGGACATGCTCGCCCACATCATGTCGATCGACGACGGCGACCCGATGGCGCTTCTGGACCGGGAACGAGCCGACCGCGCCGCCGAGATGAAGGCCAAGATCGACGTGCTGCGCGCCTTCACCGGCGCCGACATGGAGGACTTCAGCATCTCCGAGGTACGCGAACAGGTCCTCGGCGAGTTCTTCGACCGCAGCAAGGCCGTACCCGGCAAGCGGCGGAAACTCCGCGACAGCCTCGAATCCCGCGCCAAAGCGGAAATCGAAGAAGCCAAAGTCGTCGAGGGCAACGTTCCCCCGGCGAAGGACACCGCCGAGGACGAGGTGCCGTCTTCGAAACGCGCCAGCCGGCTGCGCGGCACCCTGCGGCCGGCCGAGCCGGAGAACGAAAGCTGAGGCATGGACGTACCTCCCGGTGCGCGAGGCGGCGCACGCCTCTGGCACTACACCGAAGAAGCACTCGCCGCGGTCGCGGTGTGGACGGAACGGATCCCGGGGAAGGGCGAGGACGCCGACCCGCTCGTGCTCCTGCACCGGCCGTCGAGGTCCGGGCTGCTCGCCGTCTTCGACGGGGTCGGCGGCGCGGGCCGGGCCCCGGCGGGCCGAACGCCGTCCGGGCAACTGCGCACCCAAGCCTGGCTCGCGTCCCGCCGGGCCCGCGCGCTCGTCGAAGAGTGGTTCACCGACGCGCGGGCGAACATCGCCCCGCACGTGCTCGCGGCGCATCTCGGCAACCGGCTGGGCGCCGGCGTGCTGCGCCCGCGAAGGATCCGGGGGAAGCTCCAGCGCGAACTTCCGACCACCTTCGCCGGGTTGGCCTTCGAACTGGCCGACGGACAGGTCTCGTGGCACGTGCTGTGGGCCGGGGATTCCCGCTGCTACGTAGCGGAACCCCGCGCCGGACTGCAGCAGCTCAGCCTCGACGACGCCGAGCCCGGCGACGCGCTGGAACTGCTGCTGCAAGACCCGCCGATGACCAACCTGGTCCAGGCGGGCGGCCCGTTCCAGATCCACGGCGGCCAGGGAACCGCCCGGCTGCCGTGCCTGCTCGTCACGGCGACCGACGGATTCTTCGGCTACGTCGGCACTCCCGCGGAGTTCGAGCACGCGCTGTGGGAGACGTTGCTGAGCGCGCAGGACGAGCTGCACTGGTCGATTCTGCTCACCGAGAAGGTCCAGTCCTACACCCAGGACGACGCGTCGATCGCGATCGTCGCGCTCGGGTTCGAGGATTTCGCCGCCGTCCGCGCGAGCTTCCGGACCCGGTTCGACCGGCTGCGCGAAGAACACGCCGAACCGATGCGCCGGGCGGCCGCGGGCGGGCGGACCGCCTTGGTCGAAACCAGAACTCGCTCCTGGCTCGCCTACCGCGGGCACTACGAACGACGGCTTCCCCCGCGAGAAAGGAACGGCTCGTGAAACTCGGCTCGGCGGTGCGGGGCTACGAGATCGTCACGCGCCCGTCGAACGCGAACGCCGGCAAATGCCTGTGGGCGTTCGCCCGCAAGGACGGCAAGGAATTCTTCGTCAAGGAGTTCCTCGAGCCCAAACGCCCGCGTCCGGACTCGATGGGCTCGGTCGAGGACAAGAAACGCCGCCTCGCCGCCTGCCGGAAATTCGAGCAACGGCACGAAAAACTGTCGCGGATCCTGCGCGCGGACCATCCGCACGCCGGAAATCTCGTGCTGGCGAAGGACTTTTTCGCCGAAGGGACGCGCTACTACAAGATCACCGACCGGATCGACCCGGTGGACGTGGCTCCCGCGGACCTGGCCCCGCGCGATCGCGCCATCCTGTTGCACACCCTCTGCGAGAGCGTCGCGCTGCTGCACGAGCACAAGATCGTCCACGGCGACCTCCGGCCGGAGAACGTGCTGATCCACCGGCCGCCGCGCAGCGATCTGCACATCGCGAAACTGATCGACTTCGACGATTCCTACGTTTCGGGCGCACCGCCGAAAGCCGGGGAGGTCGGCGGAAACCCGTACTACGGCGCGCCGGAATGGCTCAGCTATCTGCGCGGCGAGCGGGGCGTCCGGTCGTCCCAGCTCACCACCGCGGCGGATATTTTCGCGCTGGGACTGCTGATCCACACTTATGTGGCCGGCACCCCGCCCGAGTTCCCGGCGGAATTCGAATCCCCCGCCGCGGCGGTCCTCGCCGGCGCCGACCTGAAACTCGACCCGGCATTGCCGGAGGACTGGGCGGAATTGCTGTCCGGCACGATGCGGGACCGTCCGTCGGCCCGGCCCGCCATCGACGACGTGCTTTCCCTGCTGCGCGCGCAGCATCAGCCGGCCGCGCGCAGCCGGGTCCGGATCAACCTCACCGGCCGCGTTCCAGCGAAAGGAAACCGATGAGCCAGCAAACCGCGACCGATCTCGGCTACGCCGTCGACATCGTGTTGTGCATCGACACCACGGCGAGCATGCAGCCGATCCTGGACAACGTGAAGGAGAGCGCGCTGACCTTCCCCGGCAGGCTCATGCAAGAGATGGCCGACAAGGGCAGGCGGATCCGCAGCCTGCGCTTGAAGGTCGTGGCGTTCCGCGATTTCGGGGACCGCGCCGACGACGCCTTGGCCGAGACCGAGTTCCTTTCCGTCCCCGCGAAGGTGGACGAGTTCGAACGCACCGTCCGCGCACTGCGTCCGGTCGGCGGCGGGGACGAACCCGAGTCCGGGCTGGAAGCGCTCGCCGTCGCGATGCAGTCCGAATGGGAGACCGGTCTCGACCGGCGGCGGCACGTGATCGTTCTCTTCACCGACGCGCCCGCGCACCGGCTCGGCGATCCGCGGCAACGCGGCGCGGCAGGCTACCCGTCCTCGATCCCGGGTTCGCTGGACGAGCTTTTCTCCTGGTGGGGCCACGCCCAGCAGCGCGGAGCACGCATGGAGAACTCGGCCAAACGGCTCCTGCTCTTCGCCCCCGAGGCCTATCCGTGGGAGGACATCGCCGACGACTGGAACAACACGCTCTTCTTCCCGTCCACCGCGGGCGAAGGGCTCGAGGAATGGGAAATGGACCAGATCATCGCGACGATCGCGAGCAGCCTTTGAGCAGGCGCTTCCGCTGGCCGAGCCGACGCCGCCAGGCGGTGCCGCCGCCGGCGCAGGCTCCCCCTCGTCCGCTGCCGCCGCCGATCGAAGGGCCGGACGTCGTGCTGTACCGGGACCGGGCGTTGCTGATCATCAGCGAACGCCCGCGCCCGGGGACTCCGCAGGCGGTGTTCCGGGTCCCGGTCCGCAACTGCACCGCGGCGGCGCTCTCGGTCGAACCCGGGCTGGCGGGCCAGGAACTGCTCCGGCTGGACCTGACCGCGCGCTGGGGCCGGGACGCACTGGTCGAACTCCCGATGTGGTTCCCGGAGCGGCACCGGATCTTCCTGCAGAGGCTGGTCGACGAGGTGACCGCGGTGGGGCACCACGGTTCCGCTCCCCCGAGGCCGCCCGCGCCGCCGTCGGCTCCGGTGCTCGCGCCGCTTCCGGTCCGTCGCGCTCCCCGCGACGAGAACTGGGTGACCTTCCGCTCCGGAGACGACGACGAGGTGGTGGTATTCGATGCCGGACAAAGCTGATTGGTCGTGCGACTCCTGCCATACGAACAACTACGCACAACAGTCGACGTGCCGGGTCTGCGGCCGGGAAGCCGGCAGCGCGACCGGAGAACTGGCCCTGCCCGACCATCGTCCGCTCGCGATCTCGGCCGAGGAAACCGTCGCGTTCGTGGAATCCAAGCACACCGAAGCGGAGCGGCCGACGATCGCGCTGGCCCCGAAACCCCCGCCGCCGATGCGGCCGCCTCCGCCGAAGGCCCTGCCGAAGCCGCCGTCGTGCACTCCGCGCCCGTATGTCCGGCGCCGGAGGAAACGGCGGGTCTTCCCGTGGGTGATGCTGGGTGTCTTCGGCTTCCTGGCCCTCGTGTACGGCAGCGACTTCCTCGCCAACCTCGGCTCGCAGTTGCGGCAACCCCCGCAAACCTCGGCCACGGCACCGTGCCCGGCCGAGGCGGCCCAGTGGCTTCCCGACTCCGGAGCCGGAGCGAGTTTGGTGGCCAGGTACGACACCGGCAAGCACCTCGTGACGATCTGCGTCGGCTCGGACGGTTCCTACCGCTACAACGGCCAGATCAAGGGCAAACCGGTCACGGCGGAGAACCACGTCTCGCTTCCGGCCGACAAGACTTCCGCCGGATTCACTGCTTCCAACGGCGATTACCACTACGAGATCTCCGGACTCGACCTGACGGTCCGGTACCGCGACCGGGTCATCGGCCGGGAACAGCTCACCCCGGTGCGGTAAGGCCGGTCTCCTCGACCGCCTGCAACTCGGCCACCGCGCGCAATTCCCGGACCAACTCGCGCACCGCGAGGGATTGCGCACCCGCGTAAGTCGCGACGTATCCGATCCGCCGCGTGGGCGGGTCGGCGATCGGGGTGACCGAGACGCCCGGCGGGGCGGCGGCGAGCGTGAGTTTCGGCAGGATCGCCATGCCGATCCCTTGCGCCACCATGGAAAGGACCACCCCGTCGTCGGCGACTTCCATTTTCGTGGAAGGCAGCCAGTCCTGCCGGGCCCACCAGGAGCGGGTGTAGGAGGAGCAGTTTTCCGGCCAGTCAAGCAGCGGCAGGCCGCGCGGTTCGGGCTGGTTTCCTGGGTTGACCAGGAAGTACGGCTCCCGGAACAGTTCCCCGGCGACCAAACCGGTCGGTGGGGTTTCGTCCTCGCCGAGGGTGGCGATGGCGACGTCCGCGCGGCCGTCGGCGACCTCGCCCGCGGTGCCGCGGCCCAGTTCGGGGACGATCAGGACCTGCGGGTGCAGACCGGAATGCTTGGCGGTCAAGCGTTCCAGTGCCGCGGGCAGGAGATGTGCGGCGGCGCTGCGGAAAGCGGCGATGCGCAACGGACCGGTCAGTGCCCCGGCGGCCGCGCCTCGGGCTTCCGCGCGAAGGACGTCGAGTTGGCGCAGGATCAGCCGGGCGTGCACGAGTGCGCGGGCACCGGCCGCGGTGGGTCGGGCGCCGGTGCGGCCGCGGTCGAACAGGATGGCGCCGACCTTGCGTTCGCAGGTCCGGACGGCGTGCGAGACCGCGGACTGAGTCAGGCTCAGCTCGGCGGCCGCGGCGGTGAAGCTGCCGGTGCGCTCCACCGCGAGCAGCAGGCGCAGCTCGCCCGGCGTGAGGTCGACAGCATCCATGCGGCCAGCCTAGCTGCCACCATGAGCGAGATTCATGGATCAAGCCGGTCCATCGATCCGGAGATCTGCCCGAGTGGCGTTGTCACGCTTAAGTTGCTGGTCAGAGCCAACCAAGGAGATCCCGTGTCCCTGACCGCCGTCCGCCAGGTCCGCCGCCCCGAGGGCGCGCCGAGTGCCGCTGATTTCGAGTTCGTCACCCAGCCGCTGCCGGACCTCGCCGACGGACAGGTGCTGGTCGAGAACCGTTACCTGTCCGTCGATCCGTATATGCGCGAGTTCATGGAGTGGGGTGGCTGGGAACTCGGCGCGGGTCTCGAAGGACGCACGATCGGCGAGGTCGTCGAGTCGAAGGAGCCGACGCTGCCGGTCGGCACGACGGTGTTCCACCGGCACGGCTGGGCGACCCACGCCGTCCTCACCACCGCCGACCTCCGGACGATCACCCCGGCGGACGGCGTTCCGCTCAGCGCCTACCTGGGCATTCTCGGTGGGACCGGGCTCACCGCGTACGTCGGCCTGACCCGGATCGCGCAGGTCCGTCCCGGCGACGACGTGTTCATCTCCGCCGCGGCCGGTGCGGTCGGCAGCGCGGCCGGACAGCTCGCCCGGTTGCTTGGCGCACAACGGATCGTCGGCAGCGCCGGGTCCGCGGCGAAGGTCGAGCACCTAACTCGCGATCTCGGTTTCGACGCCGCCTTCAACTACCACGACGGCCCGGTCACCGATCTGCTCGCGAAAGCGGCTCCGGACGGGATCGACGTGTATTTCGACAATGTCGGCGGCGATCACCTGGCTGCCGCGATCGACGCCCTCCGCGACCACGGCCGGGTCGCCTGGTGCGGTTCGGTCGCGCAGTACAACAGTCTGCGCACGCCACCGAGCGCGCCGCACAACCTGTTCGACGTCGTCGGGAAAAGCCTTCGGATCGAAGGGTTTCTGGTGCGCAATCACCTGGACGCCCGCGAAGAGTTCGAGGAATTCGTGGTCCCGCACGTCCGCAGCGGGCGAGTGCTGGTGAATGAGACTGTGGCGGAAGGGTTTTCCGGCATCGTGGACGCGTTCATCGGGATGCTGTGCGGGGAGAACGTCGGGAAAATGCTCGTCCGGGTCTGAACCGGGAGGGGCCGCGCAGCCCCTCCCGGTTCAGGACCTCAATCGCGCCAGCGGTTGTTGAGGAAAGCGTCGTCGTCCTCGTCGTCCTCCACCGGACGCGGGCGGCGCGCCGGACGACGCGGTGCCTCGGTCCGCAGGGCGGGCTGGTTCGGTGTCACCGCGAACGGGGAGGCCGAACCCGGCTCGTTGCCGAACTCGTCGGAGTCGAACGCCGAGGGCGGGTCGGTGCTCGGCCGGTCCGTGCTCCAGCCGGACTTGGTCTTGCGCTTGCCCAATTCCCGCCGGTGCTGGACGTACCGTTCGGCCGCCTGCACCTGCTTGGTCATGTACTCCTGGGACTGCGCCTTGATCTCCTCGGCCTTCTGCTCGCGCAGCGCCCGGCGATCGGCCTGCTCCCGGACCAGCGCGTCCAGTTCGGCCTTCATCGCGGCGGTTTCGCTCATGCGTCCCTCCTACCTGGTCCGGATGATCGGCGCGTCGTCGTCATCGTCGAGTGAACCAGTGATCCGGCTGGCGGGTTCGGCGAGGTTGTCGAAGACCGCGCCCTCCACGCGGTACGCCGCGCGCCGCTCGGTTTCGCCACCGCCGCCACCGCCGCCGTGTCCGCCGCCCATCGCGCCCATGCCGGGCATTCCGGCGCCACCGGGCTGACCCCCGCCGGAGTGGTCGCCCGCGGGTTGCGAGAACCCGCCGCCGGTGTGGGTACCGGACACGGGCGTGCTGTCGACCCCGACTACGGGCCCGCCGTGCAGCGGAGCACTCGGGATACCGGCAGGCACGCCGGTGTGCGAAACCTCTGGTCCCGGACCGCCCTGGATCGGATGGCCCGGCGCGCCGCTCGGAACGCCGTGGTCCAGCGGCTGGACCGGTTCTCCCGCGTGGTGTCCGCCGCCGTGCGACGCTCCCTGCCCGGGGCCGTCTCCCGCCGGATGCGCCGGGTCGCCTGCCGGATGCCCGCCGAGCGGGTCGCCGGTGTGCGAGATTTCCGGGCCCGGGCCGCCTTCGCTCGGACGCCCGACGGGGTGGCTGCTGGGCGAGGCACCGCCGTGCCCGGGACCGTCGGGTCCCTTGTGGTCACCGGGGTGCTGGCCAGGACCGTCGCCCGCGTGGTGGCCGGTGCTGTCGCCGGGCATCTCCGGACCATGGTCGACCGGACGCGTGCCGTGCGGCTTGTCCTCCTCGCCGAGGGTGTAGGTCGTCGGGTTGCCCTTGCCGTCGTCGACCGTGACGACAGTCGGCCCGTTCGGCCCGTCCGGACGCTCGGCGGTGATCTTCGTGTCGCCGTCGCGGAGGTGGATCTTGCCGTCCGGACCGGGGTGGTGGACCTCGTCGCCGTGCTGACCGTCCCCGCCGTCGTGCGCGGACTTGTCGTCGGACCAGTCGATCTTGAAGTCCTTGACGGGCCCGGAGCCCTCGCCGATCTTGATGTCCATCTTGCCGTCGTGATCCGGCTCGGACATCTCGAACGTCTTGTCGCCCTGCTTGACCTTCAGGACCTCCCGGCCGTCCTCGTCGGGCTTGCCGTCGTGGTTCTTGTCGTCGTCGGGCTTGCCGTCGCCCGGCTTGCCGTCGTCGCCACCTGGGCCGCCGTCGGCGGGGTCGGTCTTGATCGGCGGGCCGTCCACCGGACCGCCGCCGCCGGGCGAACCGCCGCCGCCCTTGTCGCCGGGAACCTTGTCGTCCGGGCCCTTGCCGTCGGAACCCTTGTCGTCCGGGCCCTTGCCGTCGGGGCCGGGCGAACCGGGTTCGCCGCCGCCCGGTCCGCCGAGGGGAGCGCCGCCGTGACTGCCCTGCGAGTCCTTCTTCAGCGACTCCATCGCGGCTTCGGCCTTTTGCTTCGCCTCCGCCTGAGCCTTCTGCTTGGCCTCTTCCTCGGCCCGCTGCTTGGCTTCTTCCTCGGACTGGCCCTGGTCCGGCCCCCCGGAACCGCCCGAGCCCGAACCGGAACCAGGCCCGCCGGAGCCGGATCCGCCGCCGGAGTCGGTCTTGATCGGCGGGCCGTCCACCGGACCGCCGCCGCCAGTCCCGCCGCCCGAGCCCCCGCCGAGGGGACCGCCGCCCGGCACCTCGGACGGGACGTCGAGGTCGGGAACTTTCCCGCCGCCTCCGCCGGATCCGCTGCCGGAACCGCCACCCGAACCGGATCCGCCGCCGGTGCCGCCTCCCGTACCGCCGCCAAAGCCGCCGCCCGCGCCGCCGGAGTGGTCGCCCTGCGGAATGTCCGAACCGGACCCGCCGCCAGTGCCACCCCCAGTGCCGCCACCGTGACCGCTGCCGGAACCACCGCCGTAGCCACCCTGGCCACCGCCGTAACCGCCCGGACCCTGACCGCCAGAACCCGGACCGCCAGAACCCGGACCGCCGCCTTGGCCGCCCCCGCCCGGCCCCTGACCGCCACCGCCAGGACCACCGCCACCAGGCCCGCCGGGACCACCCGAGCCCCCGGCCCCGCCAGCTCCGCCGTCCGTGGCGCCCTCGAACTTGTTCTTGAGCTTGCCCATCTCCTTGTCGAGGGCGTCGTAAGCCTTGTCGACGAGGTCCTTGGCGTCCTTGCAGGCCTTCTCGAACCCCAGGTAGATGGTGTCCCACATGTCGGGGTTGAACTGGTTCATGATCCACTGCTTGGCGAGGTCCTTGCCGTGGCTCTGGATCTCGTCGTCGTCGCAGCAGCCCTGGTCGTTGAGGGTGTCGACCAGGTTGGTGCCGAAGTTGTAGTCCATCCACCCGGCGATCTGGGCCAGGTCGTTGACGCTGCCGTGCTCGCCGTTGGCGACCGCGATGACCTTCTGCGCCATCGTGTAATCAGCCTTGCCGACCTGGTCGCGGTACAGGGCGATGACCTGGTCGGCCTTCCCCTTGCACAGGTCGAACAGCGTCTTCGTGGTGTGCAGCGTCGCTTCGCTGGCGTGGCTGAGGTCCTCCCCCAGCTTCGCCGCCTTCTTCTGGATGCTCTCGTTGTACCGGTCCGACGCCGCGTCGGCACCGGCGCCGGTCCAGGTCCCGAACAGGGTGCCGAGTTCGGTCCCGGTGTCGGTCAGCGTCGCCTTCACGGTTTCCGAGCCGTGCTTGAAATGCATGGCGTCGTTGACGAAACTCTCGAAGCTGATCCCGCGCTGCTCGTCGAACGGACCGCGGATGTCCTTGTCGAGGTCGAGCTTGCGCGTGTTCCCCTTGCAGTCGTCGGGGATTTTCTCGAGCAGCCCGCCGAAGGTCTCGAACACTCGCAGCGCGGCGGCCGCCGGGTCGAAGAGTTCGTCGGAAGTCTTGGTGCCGGTGGCCCCGGCGTCCTTGCCCTCGCCGGGCGCGGGCGGCTGCTTCTTGTCGAGCTCGCCCTTGCCCTTGTCGACTTCCTTCTTCTTCTCGTCCTGGTTGTAGCTGTTCTGCTGGCCCTTCCGCCGGGCCTCCTCGTAGATCTCGTCGAGTTTCGGGGCGCCGCCCGGCATTTCGAACGGATTCTTCGGGATGGTGATGAACGTCCGCCCGTAGGCCTTGAGGTACTTCTCGACGTCCTTGCCCTCGTCGCCGCCCGGGTTCGGATGTTCGTTGACCCACGCCCGGAGCAGCCCGTCCTTCAGCTCCGGCGGCACCGCCGAGTTGTCGAGCAGCGCCTTGACATCCGGCCACGTCTTCGGCTTGTTTTCGTCCGCCATCAGAGAATCCCGTCGACGCCGTTGCCGGTCTTGTCGATCGTGCCGGCCTGGTTGTCCTCGTTCTTGCCGTACGCGGACCCGGCGGTGCCGATGTTCGTGCCGAACGCTTCGAGAGCCTTGCTGTACCCGGAGAGCGCGCCCCACAGCTGCTTGGCGCCCTCGAGGTACTTGTCGGCGTGCGCCTGGTGCACGCGCCCGAACTTCTCCTTGGTCAGCTCGGAGTTTTCCAGGTCCGGATTGTCGTCAAGGAGTTTCTCCGCCAGGTCACCGATGTTCTTCGACGCCTTCGACAACGCTTCGGTTGTCGCGGTGTACCCGCCCCCACCGCTCATTTCAGTGCTTCTCCTCAGCTCGGCTAGCTGCCAGGGCCTCCGCGAGCACGTCCGCCACGGATTCCACGTCGGTGAACCGATCGAGCTCGTCCAGATCGATCGACACGTCGTAGTAGATCTCCAGCGCCGCGAGAAGCCGGATCCGGCCCTTCGAGTCGATGCCGAGCTCCTCGAGCGGAGCGTCGGGCACGACGAGGGCCGGGTCGAGCCGGAAGGTGTCGCTGACGACCTTCGTGACCTCGGCGCAGTGATCACCCACGGACGCCACCGTAACGCGCCTTGGCGGCGGACCGGGCGACCTTCCCGCTGGAAGTGCGCGGAAGTCCGCCAGAAGGGACCAGGCGTACCGCGCGGAGGGTGAGATCGTGCTCTCGTGACACCGCTCGCAGCACCGCCCGGGTCACGTCCTTGACCTCGGCTTCGGCGTCGCGGGCCCATTCCGCGACCACCATCGCGCCCTCGCCCTGTTCGTCGGCGACGCCGAACGCGGCGACCCGGTCGCGGCGGATCGCCGGATGCGCCTCGCCCGCCGCCGCTTCGAGGTCCTGCGGGTGGAAGTTGCGGCCATCGACGACGATCAGGTCTTTGAGCCTGCCGGTGACGTAGAGGTCGCCGCGGTGGAAGACGCCCAGGTCGCCGGTGCGCAACCAGCCGTCGAGCCCGTCGAGGACCCCGCCGAACGCTTCCGCGTCGCCGCGGCCCCAATAGCCGGACGCGACGTTCGGGCCGTGCACCCAGATCTCGCCGACCTCGCCCTCGGGCTGCTCGTGTCCGTTGTGGACAATCCGGACGAGCTGCCCGACCGGCCGTCCCACCGACATGACCGGCTGGCCGTCCGGCGTTTCGACGGCGCGGCCCTGGGCCAACGCTTCCCGGTCGAGCACCGCGCCGCGCGGTCCTTCTTCGCCCGCGCTCGCGACGTACACCGTGGCCTCCGCCAGCCCGTACGACGGCCGATGTGCCTCCGGACGGAACCCGTACGGGCCGAATACTTCGTGGAACCGCTCGACCGTGCGCGGCCGAACCGGCTCGGCTCCGTTGAGCGCGACGCGGACGTCCGAGAGGTCGAGGTCGTCCTCCGCGCCGACGTCGGCGGCCAGGTCGTAGGCGAAATTCGGGGCCGCGGTGAAGACGGCCGGATAGTCCGAAAGCTGGCGCAGCCACCGCTGCGGCCGGTGCACGAACTCCGCCGGGGACATGAACACCGACCGGCCGCCGACGTAAACCGGCAGGCACAGCAACTGGATCAGGCCCATGTCATGGAAGAACGGAATCCAGCCGGCACACGTCGTCTGCTCGTCCGAACCGTAGGCGCGGCTGGCTTGCCAGCAGGCCGCGACGATCGCCCGGTGCGGGATCACCGCGCCCGCCGGTTCGCGCGTCGACCCCGACGTGTACTGCAGGTAGGCCGGGCTTTCCGGATCGGCGCGGACCGGATCGGCGCCCGGCCCGGACAGCTCGTCCACCACTACGAGGTCGGCCGAATCGCTGAACTCGCGCACCTTCGCCGCGACGGCGGACGACGTCGCCCACACCCGCGCGCCGGAATCGGCGAGGACTCCGGAAAGCCGGTCGGCCTGCGCGCGATTGCCGGGCAGCATCAACGGAACGGCGACCATCCCGGCGGCGAGCGCGCCGAAAAACGCCAGCGGATAAGCGAGTTCCTGCCCGGCGAGGATCGCGACGCGCTCGCCCGGTTCCGCGATCCGGCGCAATTCCCCCGCCACGATCCGGACTTCGGCGGCGAATTCCGCCCACGTCAACGTGTGCTCGACGCCGCGATGGTGATCTTGGTGGGTGAACAACGGCCGTTCGTCGCCGGCGCGGGCGAACAGCCGGTCCACAATGGAGACGCGCATGACCTCGTCGGGCACCGTGCGGGACACCTCCGCGAAGCTACCCGCTACGACGAGACCGCGACCACCCGCCCGAAAATCCGCGGATCGTCCAGGTGGTCCACCACGTAGGCGGCCAAATCGGCCCGGGCTGTACGCGGGCCGAGACGTTCGGCGGCATCGAGGGAAACGCGAGGACGGCCAGTTCCCGGCCGGTCGGTCAATCCGCTTGGCCGCACCGCGGTCCACGCGAGCCCGGAGCTGGCCAGCACCTTTTCCATCCGCGCCATGTCCGCGTACGGATGCCGCAGCACCCAGCGCAGGATCCGGCTGACCGCCCGGGCACCCGGCCCGGCGTCCGGCGGTGTCGCGAGACCGGCGGAGGAGAGCACGACCAGCCGTGCGCCGGGCGGCAACGCCGAGACGATTGCCGCGGTCCCGGCGGAATAGACGGTGGTGGGGCCGCGACCGGTCGAGCCGAGCGCGGAAACGACCGCCTCGTGTCCGGCGAGCGCCCCGCGCAGCGATTCCGGATCCAGCGCGTCGGCGGCGCGGCGGGTGAGCCGGGGATGGTCGAGGTCGAGGTTCCCCGGCTCGCGGGCGATGGCGGTCACCTCGTGCCCGGCGGCCAGACCGCGTTCGACGAGCAGCCGGCCGGTGCGCCCGGTCGCGGCGACGACAGCGAGCGAAGACATGGCACTCCTCCGCGCGGTCAGGCGGCGGCCGGTTTGCTCGCCGGCTGGAACTTGAAGGACACCGCTTCCAGCAACGGTTTGCGCTTCGTGTTCTGGAAGGCCGCGACCTTCCACCCGGCCTCGGTGCGGACCAGGCTGTAGGTCTGGACCTTGTCCAGCTCAGCGGATTTCGCGCCCTTGCCGGTCGCGCCCCGGGTGATGACGAGCGCCGAGTCGGGCCCGACGCGGCGAATGCTCTGCACCTCGTGAAGCAACCGGGTGCCCTTGAGGAAGCTGCCGAAGAGCGCTTGGTGCGCCCGGCCGATCTCCTCCGCACCCTGGTAGAGGGTGCCGACATAGGTGATGTAGGTGGCGTCGGGCGTGAACTCCGCGGCGTACGCGGCACCGTCCGCGCTGTCCCACGCGGCGACCAGCCGATCCAGCACGGCGGTGATGGCAGCGACGTCCGTGTCCAGCGTGTTCATGATGTCTCCCCATGGTATCTTCTTCAGAGAAGTAACTGCTCTGAAGATTTCTCTTCGTTGAGGAAGAGATTATGAGACGGGAGGCGGGATGTCAACAGCCGAGGATCCGTCGGCGGTCTACCGGCGCTACTTGAGCGCGGTGCTGCTGCACTCCCAGGCCAGTGCACGAGCCGTCGGACTGGGCGCGACCGACCTGTACGCGCTGAACATCCTGGAACTGCACGGCGCGATGACCCCCAGCGAGCTGGGCCGGATGGCCGGCCTGACCACCGGCCCGACCACGCGTCTGGTCGACCGCCTCGAAGAGGGCGGCTACGTCCGCCGCGCACCGGACCCCGGCGACCGGCGCAAGGTCGTCGTCCAGCCGTTGCACCAGCCCGAAGGGTTGGACAAGGCGCTCGCCCCCGCGCGCGCCAGCATCGGCGAGATCCTGCGCGGCTACCGGCCGGAAGAGGTGGCGGTCCTGTTCGACTACTTCGCCCGGGCCGCCGACGCCTACCAGCAGGCGACGGACCAGCTCGCCGAATCCTGAGCTTCCGCGCGTTACCGGCTCGGCTTCACCCGACTGGCCCGGGCGGTCAGGAAACGCTGCTCAGCGATACTCGCCGTCGCCTTCGCGGCCAGCCGGTAATTCTCGTACGCACCGGGCAGATCCCCGGATTTCTCCAGCAAATGCGCCCGCACCGACAGCAACCGGTGGTGCCGCGCCATCCGCTCCTCGCTGTCCAATGTGGACAACAGAGCGAGCCCGGCGCGCGGCCCCTCGGTTTCCGCGAGCGCGATCGCGCGGTTCAACGTCACCATCGGATTCGGCGCGATCCGTTCCAGGATCAGGTAAAGCGCGTGCACCTGCCGCCAGTTGGTCTCGTCCGCGGTCGCCGCGTCGGCGTGCGTCGCGGCGATGGCCGCCTGCAGCTGGTACGGACCGAGCTGCGCACCGCCCAGCGACGCTTTCGCCAGCTCAGTGCCCTCGTCGAGCATCGCGCGATCCCACGTCGTGCGGTCCTGTTCGGCCAGCGGGACAAGGTCGCCGGACGGCGTGGTGCGGGCCGCGCGACGAGCGTGAGTTAACAGCATCAACGCGAGCAGACCGGTCACCTCGCTGTCGTCCGGCAGTCGCTCGTGCACCATCCTGGCCAGGCGAATCGCCTCGTACGCCAGGTCGGCGCGGTGCAGATCGCTGCCGGACGACGCGGTGTAGCCCTCGTTGAAAATCAGGTACAGCACCTGCAGCACTACATTCAGCCGCTCCGGGCTTTCGGCACCCGGAAACGAACTGCCCGCCGCCTTGATCCGCTGTTTGGCACGGCTGATGCGCGCCGCCATCGTGCCCTCCGGCACCAGAAACGCGCGGGCGATCTCGGCCGTGGTCAGGCCGCCGACCGCGCGGAGGGTCAACGCGGTCTGCGACGCCGGGGTCAACGCGGGATGACAGCAGAGGAACAGCAGAAGCAGCGTGTCGTCGGTGTCCGGCACCTCGGGCGCGGTCTCGGTGGCGTTCGCCAGCTCCCGCTCGCGGCGCGCCTGATCGCTGCGGAGCTGGTCGACATAACGCCGGGACGCGACCGTCGACAGCCAGGCGCGCGGATTGTTCGGCACGCCCTCGACCGGCCACTGCTGGGAAGCGGCGAGGACGGCTTCCTGCACCGCGTCCTCGCAGCCCTCGAACTGGCCGTACCGGCGCACCAACACGCCGAGAACCTGCGGCACGAGCTCGCGCAGCAGGTCCTCGACGGAGGGAGGCTTCACGCGTCCAATTGCCCTTCCGAGAACATCACCTGGCGCACCTCGACGCCGAGCCCCTCGATCGCGGCGTCCGGGACCTGCGCGGCCAGCTCGATCGCGCGCTCCTTGCTCTCGACGTCGATCAGGTAGTAGCCGCCGAGGAACTCCTTGGCCTCGAGAAACGGCCCGTCGGTCACCACCGGCTGCCCGCCGCGGACCGACACGACCGCGGCCTGCGACGGATCGGCGAGCGCCTGGGCGGCGATCAGCTCGCCGGACTTCTTCGTCGACTCCATGAACGCGCTGACGCCGTTGCCGAGAGCTTCCTTCTCCTCGTCGGTCAGCGCGTCGAGGACGGACTGGTTGATGTGCAGGCTGATCAGGAACTTCATCGTCTTGCTCCTCGCGGTTTCGGGGTCTTTCGCGAAGTGGTCGGAGGCGCGGGCGGGTTCTGGACATGGAGCTTATGTGACGCGCGTCACTCTCGATCCGGGCGCACTATGAACGGCATGGAACCCGACGCCTGGGCCGCGCTGGCGAGTCCGTTCGTGGAAGGCGCGTACGCGACCGTCAAGGGCCGAGTCCGCACGTACGTCCTGCATCAGCAGCTGCTGGCGCATCTGCCGCCACCGCCGGCGACCGTGCTCGACGTCGGCGGCGGGGCCGGGCACCAGTCGTTTCCGTTGGCGCGCCTGGGTTACGACGTCGTCCTGCTGGATTCGTCCGACGCGATGCTGTCGATGGCGGAGCAGCGTCTCGCCGCGGAATCGGCCGAGGTCCGGGAACGCGTCCGGCTCGTGCGCAGCCGCGGCGAGGACGCCGTCGCGGCGGTCGCGGGCCAGAAATTCGACGCGGTGCTGTGTCACGGCGTGCTGATGTACATAGACGATCCCGTGCCAATGATCGACGCGCTGTGCGCCTGCGCGGCACCCGGCGGGATCGTCTCGGTGATGGCGCTCAACGCCGAGACGCTGGCGGTTCTCCCCGCGCTGGAAGGACGATGGAGCGACGCACTGGCGGCGTTCGACGCGCAGACCGAGCCGGGCGTCCTCGGCGTGAACACCCGGGCCGACACGGTCGCTGGACTGTCGCAGCTGCTGGTCGGACAGGGTGCCGAACCGCTTGCCTGGTACGGGGTTTGGCTGTTCGCCGACTGGATGGACCTCGACGGCGACGAAAGCCGGATCGACGAGATCGCGGCGGTCGAACTGGAGGCCGCGCGACGAGATCCGTACCGGCGGCTCAGCCGGGTGTTCCACCTCGTCGCGCGTGCCTGAACTGTCCTATTCGGACGCTTCCCAGAATTCCGTGAGGACCCGCGCGCCCTGGACCGGGTCCTGCGTCATCCACCAGTGCCCGAGCCCCTCCAGCACCGCCAGCTTCGCCCCGGCGCGCGCGGCCGAACGGCGGCGTTGCTCGTCCGTCCCGACGAAGTGGTCCTCGGTCGCCAGGATGACGAGCCCCGGACGCTCCGCCGCGCGTTCGAGGTCCCGGCCGGATTCCGCGATCGCCGGCTGCGCCGCGGACCGGTAGAGCGGGAGCACCGCGCGGGCCATGTCGTCGTTCATCCCCTCGGCGACCTTGGCGGCCGCCGATTCGTGCATCCCGCCGCGGACCAGGCGCGTGGTCCGGGCTTCCACCGGCACCCCGAACATCGCCGCGACGGTCTCCTCGCCGACGCCCGGTTTCTGCCACGCCTGCGCGAGGTCGTGCCAGACGTAATCCGGCTCGAACGCGCCCGCGGTGTCGCTGGCCCAGCTGCGCACCAGCTCCGGACGCGCCATGACGGCGTTGAGCACGTGCGCGCCGCCCCAGTCGTGCCCGACCAGGTCGACCGGCTCGGGGAACTTCTCCAGCTCGGCGATCAGCCAGTCGCGGTACTCGACAGCCGTCGCGCCGAACCCGTCCGGCAACGGCGCGCCGAACCCGGGCGGAGACAGGCACACCGCCGACCGGTCGCCCAGCTCGGCAAGCAGACGCTCCCACACCGCGGCGGTTTCCGGATTGCCGTGGACGAACACTGCGGTCATCGGACTTCCTCCCTGTCGTCGTGGCCACTCTACGCATACTTGCTTGTCAGCTGGCAAGTATGTTTGTAGGGTTTCTCCCCATGCCCACGCCGCGCCGCACGCAGCAGGAACGCCGCGACCAGGCGTCGGCCGCCCTGCTGAAAGCCGCCGCCGAACTGGTCGTCGAGGAAGGCGTGCGCGCCGTGACGCTGGCCCGGGTCGGCGAACGCGCCGGGTACAGCCGCGGCCTGGTGACCCACCATTTCGGCGGCAAACAAGCACTGCTGGAACACCTGGCCCGCACCGCACAGCCCGGTTTCGTCCCCGGTCTGGCCGACCTGCCACCCGGCCTGGACCGCCTGCTGCGGCTGATCGACGGTTACCTCGCCCAGCTCAGCGAACCGGACGTGCTGAGCCGGGCTTTCCTGGTGCTGTGGGCGGAATCCATGACCGCGCCAGAACTGGCCCCGATCTTCCGCGTACGCGACCAAGCCTTCCGAGACGACCTGCGCGACGAAATCTCCGCGGGCATCGCCGAGGGCACCATCCGCGCCGAGGTCGTCCCGGAACAGATCGCCGTGGCCATCGTCGGGCAACTCCGGGGCATCGCGTTGCAACGCCTGCTCGACCCGGCCGCGGTGGAGCCGGGCGAGTTGTGCCAGTGCGCCGCGGAAGTGTGGAAGCGGGCGTTGTCCTAGAGCTGTGCTGCCGGATACTTGTCGGCCTGAACCGTGCTCAGCTGCTTTTTGACCCGGTCCCGCCTCGCCGCCCGTCAAGCGGCGAGGCGGAACTCCCCCTCACCCGGGACTCCCCTCCCGGCGTCGCTTCCCCTGAAGCGCTGCCGCCGACGGCTGCCCCCTCGAACGACGCCTCTCCCACGCCGTTCCCCGCGCAGCCTCACCTGACGCACCGCTTCCCCCGAAACGCTGCCGGACAGCTCGCCCCCTCGAACAATTCCCCCTCCAGCGACGCCCCCGACTGCCCCAACGCAGTCGACCCTCCGGCACCGCCTCGGCAGTTCGGCTTGCCAGGCGGCACGACCCCTCAGACGTGCCGCCCGTAAGCACCGCTCAGACCGCGAACGCGGCGGCCTTCCGGGACAGCACCGCGTTCTTCCGTGCCCGAACCGCGCGGTTGGCGCCGGGCAGCCACTGCACCACGAGCACTGCCAGCAGGCTCAGCACCGCGATCGTGTCGAAGGCGTTCAGCAGGGCCGGGTTCACGTCGATGAGATCACGCAGTCCGAGGCCGATGCCGAAGACCGCGAAGACCGTCAGCACCACTCGGGCCCAGTTGTGCGCGGCTAGCACCATCGCGGCCGACACCAGCGTCACCAAGCCGATGACCAGCCAGATCGCCGCGCGGGCGGTGAACGACGCCATGGCGATTTTGGTCAAATCGTCGGCCGTGAGCAGGCCGCTCGAAGCGAGGTCCCGGGCCTCGGTCTGCAGGTATTCCTGCACGGCGGGGCGAAGCAAACCTTCGCCCTGCACCAGCACCATCGCACCCCACAGCAGTCCGCTGAGCGCGCCGAGCAAACCCAGCCCTCCGCCGACCGTCAGGGTGCGCGAGCGGCGCGCGCCGGCGGAACTGTACGAACTCACTTCTGTCGAACTCCTTGGATCAGCAATCGAATCAAGCGTCACGCAGTTTCCCGCCGACCGCTTGCGCCGTCCACTGGTTCACCGATAAAATCTGTAGATTTTTTTAACTGGCCGCGAGATCAGGAAGGCCGGGTTAAGCTCTCCGGCGTCCGCGAAGAGAATGAGAAGGCGAGTCCTGCCCTGATGTCCGCACCCAGCCCGTTCCGGTCGCCGTCGTTCAACGTGCTCAGCAGGCTCCTGCGCTCGTCGCCTGCCCTGCTCGACACGACATTCGACCAGTTGCGCACGCTGATCACGGTCGCGGAAACCGGAACCGCCCTCGCCGCGGCCCGCACGCTCGGCCGCGACCAGTCCAGTGTGCAAAAACAGCTCGACACTCTCAACCGCAATTTCTCCGAATTGTGCGGAGAACCATTATTGCACCGCCAGGGCCGCGGCCGCGACGTGCTTTTTACCGACACCGGGCGCGCAGTCGCACAGCAGGCTCGCCGCACCCTTGCCGAATGGCTCGACACCATTCACGAATGCCGTCGTGAACTCGGGGGAACGCTGACCGTCGGCGCGACTCGCTACACCCTCGGCAGCCTCGCCCACGCCGGCGATCTCGTGGCCGAGCAGTTCCGCGCCCGCGACATCGAGCTGAACGTGGTGCACGTGCGCACCAAAGACCTGATCGACCGTCTGCTGGCCAAGGACGTGGACCTGGTGTGCGGCAGTGTCGTCACGACCAGCGCGCTCGACTCCGTCGACGTCCTCGAATGGCGGCGCAGCGGGCTCGGCATCGTGACCAATATGGACACTCCGAAACCCGGGGAGTCCGTCGCCACCAGCCAATTGCCGACGCTTCCGCTCGTCGTGCCCAGCGGCGGCGTGATCAACGACTTTATGCGCGGCTGGTTCGGCTCCGACTACCGCAACCGGCTCGACATCGTCGCCGAGATCGACTCCGCGCAATACGGATTCGAACTCCTCCGCTCGGGCCTGATCCGCGGGTGCATGCTCGTCACCCAAGGACTCGGCGAAGCCGCGGGCGAAAACCGGCTGCACGCGGCCTCCGGATTGCGCACAATCGGGCTCGTCGACGACATCGAGCCGAAACTCGAACTGCTCGTCGGCGTGTTCGCCCGGCGCGGCGAACGCTCCTCGTACCCGGACAGCCATCCGCTCAACCTGCTGTGGAACGCGCTGCAACAGGCCGGGGAGGCGTCCTGGCTCGAGGACGATCGCTGAACCCGCCCCAGGAGCGCTGGCGAGTACGCGACCGCGATCGACGCCGGACTGGAAGCAACGGCGACCCCGGAGCAACTGCCCCGGAAAACGACCAATCCGCGGCAACGGCGAGCCCGGAACAGCGCCGATCCGGAGCAGCAACGAACGCGCCTCAGTGGGCGGCCTGGAGCAGCGCCGCACTCGGGTCAGCCGCGCGCGCCAAGCGAAGAACCGACCCGACACCCGTTCCGCCGGCGCCAAACGCGACGAGGCCACCGGAGCAGCAAGAGCGGCGATTGCCCGGACGCATTCGGCGGCCCAGATGATCCGCACGCCGCGCTGATCTGGGCCGCAGCCAGCAGCCGAGCGCCACGAACCCCTCAGCCGACCTCCTCGATCTCCACCCGGTCCGGATAAAACGCGACATGCCCCTTGATCGCGGCGACCGCATCGTACGGAGCCTCATACACCCACACCGCGTTCTCGCCGTCCGGCACCGCGGCCAGGCTGTAGTACGAAGCGTCGCCCTTGTACGGGCAGTGCGTCCGGTGGTCAGTCGGCGACAGCATCGCCAGGTCGACGTCCTCCAGCGGGATGTACTGCACCGGCGGGTAGCTGGCCTCGCGCAGCACCTGCGCGCGGGTGGTGTCGGCGATGGTCTTCTCGCCTGCTTTGACCACCACCCGCGCGGGGTTGGGCTCAACGGTGATCGGGTGGTCCGGCCCCGGGATCAGCTTGTCGGGCATGGTTCTCCTCCTCCGCGCAACGGAAGCGGTGCGCACTCCCAACACTAGGCCGGACCACCGACAAAATCAGACGTCGGGAAAATCAGACGCCGGCGACCTGCGAGATCCAGCTCCGGTACCGCGTGATGTTGGTGTACGCGGTGCTGCTCTGCCGGTCACTCGTCGACGCGACGCCGACCTGCCGTCCGGACGCGAACATCGGGCCGCCCGAGTCGCCGCCTGCCGTGATGCCGTCGCCGTACGTCGCGCAGACCGCGACGCCGCCCTCGTAGTCGCTGCACGACGGCGTCGTGACCCGCACGTTCGCCACCTTCAGGTACCGCGACTGGCAGTTGATCTCCGAACCGCACCGGCTCGTCGCGCCCCAGCCGTACACCTGCACGGTCTGGCCCGCGCGGACGTCGGTCGACGTGCCGAGCGGCGAGTACGTCGCGTTCACCGACGTGGACAGCCGGACGATGGCCAGGTCAGCGGCACCCGGGTAGCGGGTGATGGCGGCACCGGTGGCCATCGTGCCGCCGCTGCTCTGGTCGAGGCTGCCGATGCGGAAGGTGTACGTCCCGCTGGAGGCGACGCAGTGCTTCGCGGTGAGGATGTACTGCGGCGCGATGATCGTGGCCGTGCAGTTCTGCTGCCCG
Source organism: Amycolatopsis sp. AA4 (assembly GCF_002796545.1). Lineage (GTDB taxonomy): Bacteria > Actinomycetota > Actinomycetes > Mycobacteriales > Pseudonocardiaceae > Amycolatopsis. The sequence goes on along the minus strand of NZ_CP024894.1, from coordinate 38,030 downwards.
TTCACGAACAGCCGCGCGGCCCACGGGGCGTTCGAGGCGTAACCGCCGCCGATGATCGCCGGGGTCGAGGACGGCCCGCTGGCAGCGGCGGCCTGACCGGCGAATCCGGCGAGGCCGAGCGCGGTAGCGAGCACGAGCAAACAGGTGCGCAAACGCATGGTCTCTCGTTTCTGCGGCTTCGTCGCCGCGGTTCCGGTGGGGACGGGGCCTCGATCATCAAGGCCGCGCCCAGGAACCAGAACCGGCGAAAGTAGCCGGGGACCACCTGTTCTTCCGCGACCGCCGCCGCTACGGACAGTTCCGCGTACTGTTAGCCGCCGGCCCGCGTCCGGCGCAGCCAGTACAGGCCGACCACCGGGAGCACCAGCGGGATGAACAGGTACCCCTGCCCGTAGACCGACCACACCGTGGCGTCCGGGAACGCCTGCCGGTCGAAAATGCTCAGGGTCCCGACGGTCAGCACGCCCAGCAGTTCGACCGTGCACGCGGCCAGCGCGATCCGCCACCACGTCCGGCCGCCGCGGGCGAGTGCGATCGTGGCGAGGAGGTAGACGACCGCGGCGAAGGCCGAAAGCACGTACGCCAGCGGCGCCTCGTGGAATTTCGTGCCGATCTGGACGCCCGCCCGCGACGTCGCGGCGAGCGCGAAGATGGCGTACACCGCGACCAGGATCCGGCCGGGACCGGTGGCCGTCTTACGCGCTTGCTCCACTCCACACCTCGTTCAGTCGCAGCACCATCACCGGAATGGCCAGGCAGGCGATGCCGAGCACGACCGTGCTCGACCGGCTCTGCTCGGCCAGCGCCCACGCCGCGCCGACCGGCAGCACGACGAGGCAGCCGATCAGGTAGGCGAGGTAGGTGGCGAGGCTGCCCGGGTGGTGTCCGCTCGCGAGCAGCACGATCCCGATCACGAGCTGGACGACCAGCAGCACCTCGATCACCGCGAGCGCGACGAGCAGCGGGGTGTCCGGGAGTTTCTTGCGCGCCGCCTGGACGAAACTCCACAGCGCGACGAGCGCGGCGCATCCAGCGACCGCTATCGCGAACCCGACGATCACCCGTTCCTCCTTCTGCCCGCCGGCCTCAACGTACCCGCCTCGCCCGCCGACCCGGACGGGCGAGGGGCCGACGGCGTGGCCGGGACCACGTTCACCGGATCGGGTCGCTGGCATTCCGTCAATTCCCGAATGCCACGGAAATCCCGCTCGACCGGGCGACGGGGAATCACCCTCGGTTCGCCACTGCCGGTTTTACCCGCGCCCCGCCGGGGTCCGCCGAACGCTGAAATGGCGGATTGGCGCGACGGCGAAGCTGTGCGGGAATAGTTTCCGTCGCCGGAGCACCGGAGAAGCGCACACGCGGAAGGATCCACTTTTATGAACGTCCGGCACGAGGCATTCTGCCTCGCCGATCCGTGGTTCTTCGACCGCCGACGGGAAATATCCGCCGACGACCTCGTCGTCCCGCCAGACAGTCCACAGTGGACAGTAGCGGAGTCGGAACACTGGCACCACCTCCGCCCTGCCGGGGCCGTATTGCCGGAACAGGGCTGGGCAGTGGAGATTTCCGCCGCCCCGGGCAACGTCGACCGGATACTGGACCGCGTGCGCGAGTACTGCCGGACCCACCAGCTGCCCCACCGGCACCTGCGTTCCCGGTCGATTTTCCTCGACCGCAATGCCGAATATCCGACGACCGGCGGAACCGGTGCACTGGCCACTATTTATCCGCCCGACAATAACGCGCTCGAACAGATCCTCGACGATCTTTCCGAACTCCTCGCCGGCGAGCACGGACCGGATATCGACGGCGCGCTCCGCTGCGGAGAATGTCCGGTTCACGTGCATTACACCGGATTCACGCCATTGTGGACCGAGCACGACGGCACCCGCGTGCCCGCGCTGCGCAGGCCGAGCAGCGCGCTCGAACCGGCGCCGCGGGGCCCGGGCTTCTCCGTCCCGGACTGGGTCCGGATTCCCGACTGCGTCGCGGAGTACACCGACGCGCCGGAGCCGCCGCATCCGGTCGTCGAGGTGCTCCGCCAGGCCCACGGCACCGCTGTCTACCTGGCCGAACGCGGCGGCGAACGCGTGCTCGTCGAGGAAGCCTGGCCCTACACCGGACTGGACGCGGGCGGCGTCGACGCGGTCGCGCGGCTGGAGCACAAGCACGATCTCTTCAAGCGGCTCGCCGGAATCCCCGGCGTCCCGAAGACCCACGCCTACCTCGCCGGCAAGCGCCACTACCTGGTGCGGGAGTACCGGCCCGGCCTCCCGCTGGACGCCTGGCTCACCCGCCACTACCCGCTCACCCGCCGCGACTGCCCCGAAACCGACCTCGCCGTCTACCGCAAACAGGCGTCGTCCGTGCTGGCACAGGTCGACCGGATCGTCGCCGAAGCCGCCGAACGCGGCGTCGTCCTGGAAAACCCGCACAACATCCTGGTCGACAGCTCGGGCACGGTCTCGCTGATCGGCTTCGACCGCGACGAGACGGCCCTGCGGCTGCGCCTCTTCCTTCCGCTGGCCCCGCTGTACCACCTGGTGCCGGAACGCCTCCGCTGGGCCGCCGAGCTGACCGAACGCCGGTTCTCCCTGCCCGCCGGGTACGCCGACAGCATCGCGCCGCGGACCGAGCCCGCCCATACCGAACTCGACGAACCCCGTCCCGATTGGACCCTGGTGCGCAAGCAGATCGCCGAAGCCCTGCTCGCGTGCGCGACCCCGGAACGCCGCGATCGCCTGTTCCCCGGCGACATCGAGCAGTTCCGCGTCGGCGGCGCGACCTTCGGCACCGGCGCGGCGGGCGTGCTGCACTCGCTGCACGTCGCGGGCGTCGGCCGGTTTCCCGAGCACGAGCAGTGGCTCCTCGACGCGGTCGACGGGAAACAGCCCAGTCGCGCGGGTTTCTACGACGGCAGCCACGGAATCGCTTACGTGCTGGAGGAATTCGGCTACCGGAAGGCCGCGGGCGCTCTCCTCGCCGCCTCGCGCGCGCTGGTGGACCAGACGGTCGGCCACGACCTCGCGAGCGGGCTGGCCGGCATCGGCCTGACCCGGCTGCACTTCGCCGCGACGCGAGGCGACAACGAATTCGGCAGGCAGGCGCTGAACATCGGCATCCGGCTCGCCGAAGCGCTGGACACCGCGGAACCGCCGGGCGCGGAGGCGCAGGCCGGGCTGCTGTACGGCTGGTCCGGCCCGGCGCTGCTGTTCCTGCGCCTCTACGAACGCACCGGCGAGCCGGCGTGGCTGTCGTTCGCCGACCAGGCACTCGAACGCGATCTGGAGGAATGCGTCCCCGCGCTGGACGGCTCGCTGCCGGTCCGCGACGGCAACCGGGGTTCGCGGCGCGGGGCGGGAATCGGCAGCGCCGGAATCCTGATCGTCACCGAACAGCTGGCGCGGTACCGCTTCGACGCGAAGGCCGCGCGCAGCCTGCCCGCGCTGCGCGTCGCGTGCCGCGGAGAGTTCGCGCTCCATCCCGGACTGCTGAACGGCCGCTGCGGACTCGCCGCCGGGCTGGCGTTCAGCAGCACGCCGGACCGGCGCACGCAGGACGCGATCGACCGGCACCTGACGCGGCTTTCCTGGTACGCGGTCCCGTTCCGCGGCGGCCTCGCCTTCCCGGGCGCCCGCCTGCTGCGGCTGTCCGCCGACGTGGCCACCGGCGGGGCGGGCGTCCTGCGCACCCTCGCCGCGCTCCAGGACGGCATCGAACTGCTCCCGTTCCTCGGCCCGACCCCGCGAGTGAGCCAGTAGTCCACTGTGGACGCACCGGCGACCCGCGACGACACGTGTCGACAAGTCAATGAGCCGACAGTTCCACCACGCGGAACCGCGCCTGAGTGTCCGGACACTTTTTGAATCACTCATTCAGCCCAGCCCGCTGGTCCGAAATTCGCAGCCAGGGCCGGGGCCTCGGAAAACGCCGGGGGAACTCGCCGCTACCGTCGGTGACCGCCGTCAAGACGGCGTTCGGCTGCTCGTTCAGCGGAACCACGAGGCCCCCAATCGTGATAGAAACCGGGGCTGTTCCGTTCGGTGGGCCTACGAAGGGTGTATCCGAGATTTCCGTGACGAGGACCACTCGCACCCACTGGCGTGTCCGCTTCCCCGGCCGTGTCCGCACTCTCGCCGAGGGTGACCCAGGAGTTCGTGAATCATCGTGGAGACCAAGGACGATCCCGGCAAGGCGTACGACAAGTCGATCCGGAAGAGGCTGACCCGGACGGTCCTGATCCCGAGCATCACTCTGCTCGTGCTGTGGGCGGTGCTGGCGACGGCCTTCTTCATCAACGGCTTGTACGTGCGGCTTGTCGCGGGCTCGGTGCGGGACGTTTCGATCCCCGCCCTCACCGCGTTGTCGTCGCTGCAGCAGGAGCGCCAGCTCGCCCTGCAGTACCTCGACAGCCCCAGTTCCGGCCCGCAGCAGCTGCAGCAGCAGGAACAGGACAGCGACGGCAAGCTGAAGGGGCTGCAGGAAGCCTTCGCGGCCACCATTTCCAGCGCCCCGGACGAGATCGCCGGCAAGGTCACCGCGCTGAAGGCGCAGCTAGACCAGCTGCCGGTGCTGCGTTCGCAGGTCAATTTCCGCAGCATCAACCGCGCACAGGTCAACGCCTACTACAACGGCGTCCTCGACTCCGCGGCGACGCTGTTCGACACCCAGGCGCGCATCGTCCCCGACGCGACCGCCGTGCAGGGCGCGATCTCGGCGACCTCGCTGTTCCGGGCGGGCGACCTGATGTCGCGCGAGACGTCGCTGGTGTCGGCCGCGTTCTCCGGCGGAGCCTTCGCGCCGGACGACTTCGTCCAGTTCTCCCAGCTGGTCGGCTACTACCGCACGCAGCTGGCGCAGATCTCGCCGTTCCTCGAACCGGCGGTGCGCCAGCACTACCAGCAGCTTTCGACCAGCGACGCGTGGAAACGGCTCAACGCGGCCGAGGACGCGCTGATCAAGCACGGCCCGTGGACCAGCGGCGACCAGAGCGGCGTCCCGGTTTCGTCGGGCGATTGGCACGCGCTGACCGCGCAGGTCGCGCAAGGTCTGAACCAGCTCACCATCGAACAGGCCGACCAGGTCTCCGCCGCCGCGATCGACTCCGGGAACGCGCAGCTGCGCAACGCGATCATCGGCAGCATCGTGGCCCTGCTCGCCTCGCTGGCCGCGATCATCGTCGCGGTGCGGGTGTCGCGTTCGCTCGTCGACCGGACCCTGATGACGCGCCTGGAGCGGCTGCGCAACGACTCGCTCGACCTCGCCCGCAACCGGCTGCCGAACATCGTCGGCAGGCTCAAGAACGGCGATCCGGTGGACATCGAGGCCGAGCTGCCGAAGCTGGACCACGGCCGGGACGAGATCGGCCAGGTGGCCGAGGCGTTCAACACCGCGCAGCTGACCGCGGTCAACGCGGCGGCGAGCGAGGCGAAGGCGCGCAGCGGCGTGCACAACGTGTTCCTCGGCATCGCCCACCGCAACCAGGTGCTGGTGCACCGGCAGCTGCAGATCCTGGACGAAATGGAAAGCCGCGAAGAGAACTCGACCCAGCTGGCATCGCTGTTCCAGCTCGACCACCTCGCCGCGCGCGCCCGGCGGACCACCGAGAACCTGATCATCCTCGGCGGCAAGCAGCCCGGCCGGCGCTGGCGCAAACCGGTTTCGCTGATGGAGGTGCTGCGCGCGGCCGTCTCGGAAACCGAGCAGTACTCGCGGGTGCAGGTCGAGCAGGTGCCGGACGTCGCGATCGTCGGCACCGCGGTCGCGGACACCATTCACCTCGTCGCCGAGCTGGTCGACAACGCGACGTCGTTCTCCCCGCCCGGTTCGCAGGTCGAGGTGACCAGCCGGATGGTCGCGCGCGGCGTCGTGGTCGACGTGTCCGACCAGGGGCTGGGCATGAAGGAAGGCGTGCGCGAGTGGGCCAACGCGATGATGGCCGACGCGCCCGAATTCGACGCGATGGCCCTGCGCGCGGACTCCAGCCTCGGCCTGTTCGTGGTCGCGCGGCTGGCTTCCCGGCTCGGCATCACGGTCACCTTCGACCCGTCGCGGTACGGCGGCACCCGGGCGACCGTGCTGATCCCGTCGAACCACCTGGCCGACGCGAACGCCCCCGAACCCGCGGACGAGGCCCCGGCGCTCGCCCAGGTCGGCGCGCCCGCGCAGGAAAGCGCCGCGCAGCGACCGGCCCCGGAGGCTCCGCAGCCGACGCCGCGGCCGTACCCCGCCCGTGCGCTTCCGACGCCGAATCCGCGGACCCCGGAGCCGTATCCGCCGTCCGCGGGCCAGATCCCGGACGTCCCGGCCGCGCCGCGCGTTCCCGCCGCCGAGCCGGATCTCAGCGGGCTCCAGGGCGACGACCGGCCCCGGCTCCCGCGCCGGCAGCCGCAGCAGAACCTCGTCGCCCAGCTGCAGGACGACCCGACCGCCGAGGACATCGACGTGACCAACGCGGGCGAGACCACCGCGCGGACGCTGATGGCGTTCCACAAGGGCACCCGCCGGGCGCGAGGCGGGCAAAATGACTCATAACGACCGAACACCTCATCACACCGAAAGTCAGGGTCTGTCCGCATGAACGAGTACGGGAACTCCACCCCTGATCTCAACTGGCTGCTCGACGACGTCGTCAACCGCGTCGTCGGCGCGCAGAACGCCATCGTGCTGTCCGCCGACGGCCTGCTGCTCGGCAAGTCGTCCGGGATGAGCAAGGACGACTCGGACCAGCTCTCGGCCATCGCGTCGAGCCTGCAGAGCCTCGCCAAAGGCGTCAGCAGGCAGTTCAACCGCGGGCCGGTGCTGCAGAACATGATCGAGATGGAACGCGGGTACCTCTTCGTGTCGGCCGCCGGGCAGGGCGCGTGCCTCGCCGTGCTCGCCGGAGCGGACATCGACGTCGAAATGATCGCGTACGAGATGAACCGGCTGGTCAAGCGCGTCGGCGACTATCTGGCGTCGGCCCCGCGCGAGGCCGCGAACCTGCTGCGGGAGGCGACATGAGCGACGACGGCTGGTACGACGAGGCCGCCGGGCCGCTGGTCCGGCCCTACACGATCACCAGCGGACGGACCCCGTCCGAACACCAGCTCGACCTCTCCACCCAGGTGATGACCCTCCAGCAGGGCTCGGACCCGGTCGGGCTCGGCCCGGAGCACCTGGCGATCACGCAGCTGTGCCGCAGACCCTTGTCGGTGGCCGAGATCGCGGTGTACGTGAAGCTGCCGCTCGGCGTCGTGCGCGTGCTGTGCGGCGACCTGATCGACCGCGGTCTCGTCATCACCCGCGCCCCGTCCCGTCAGCCGGCCCAGGCGCCGGACCACGAAACTCTCCAGGCGGTTCTCGATGGCCTCATCAAGCTCTGAAGACGCCGCGGCGTCGGTGCCGACCCCGGTCAAGATCATCGTCGCCGGCGGGTTCGGCGCCGGGAAGACCACCATGGTCGCCTCGGTCAGCGAAATCCCGCCGCTGTCCACCGAGGAGGTGCTCACCGAGGCGAGCACCGGCGTCGACGACCTTTCCGGCGTGGAGCAGAAGAAGACCACCACGGTCGCGCTCGACTTCGGCCGGATCACCATCTCGCCGCGGCACGTGCTGTACCTGTTCGGCACCCCGGGCCAGGAACGGTTCTGGTTCATGTGGGACGACCTGGCGCGCGGCGCGATCGGCACCGTCGTGCTGGTCGACACGCGCCGGCTCGAGACCAGCTTCGCGGCGGTCGATTTCTTCGAACGGCGGAAGATCCCGTTCGTCGTGGCGGTGAACTGCTTCGACAACGCGCCCCGTTACACCGCCGACGAGATCCGCGAGGCGCTCGTGGTGCCCGACGGCGTGCCGATCGTGATGTGCGACGCGCGGCAGCGGGATTCGAGCAAGATCGCGCTGATCCGGCTGGTGAAGCACGCGATGACGGTGGTCCCGCAGCCCGCCTGAGCCGGGTTTCCGGACTAGCGAGGGGGTTCCCGGCGCGGGGAGCCCCCTCGTTCGCGTCTGTCCTTAGTGGACCTTAGTGGACCGGGGCCATCCGGAGGTTGAAGTGCCGGAGGATCTTCGGCGCCTCCACGATCCGGTAGCCGGGCACCTTCTCCGGGTTTTTCGCGATGTCGCCGAGGATTTCGGCCACGTAGTCGTAGTGGCCCTGGCTGTACACCCGCCGCGGCAGCGCCATCCGGACCAGCTCGAACGGCGCCGGGGTGATCAGCTCGTTCTGCTCGTCGAGCGTGCCGAGGTAGAGCGAACCCAGTTCCACGCACCGGATCCCGCCCGCCAGGTACAGCTCGCAGGCCAGCGAATGGCCCGGGAACCGCGAGGCGGACAGATGCGGCAGCAGGCGGCCCGCGTTCAGGTAGAGCGCGTGGATGCCCGGCGGCTGCACGATGTCCACTCCGGCGTCGTTGGCCTGCTGGGCGAGCCGGGCCGCCTCGCCCGCGCGCGCGGCGAGGTAGTTCGGGTCGACGACTTCCCGCAGACCCTTGGCGACGCGGTCGAGGTCGTGTGCCGCGAGACCGCCGTAGGTGCGGAAGCCCTCGGTGGCGATCAGGTTGGTTTCGCAGGTCTGGGCGAGGTCCGGATCGGTAAGGCCGATGAACGCGCCCATCGGCGAGATGCCGTCCTTTTTCAGGCTCGCGACACAGCCGTCTACCAGGCCGAACGCCTCCAGCGCGACCTCGCGCGGCGTCTTGTCCGCATACCCCGGCTCGCGCTGGATGACCAGCCACGCGTTCTCCGCGAACCGTGCCGCGTCAAGGAAAACCGGCACGCCGTGCGCCCGCGCGAGCTTCGCCGCCGCGGCGAGGTTCGCCATCGAAACCGGCTGTCCGCCGCCGCCGTTGTTGGTGATGGTGAGCAGCACCTGGCCGACGCGGGAACCGTCCGGTCCGGACAGGAGGCGTTCCAGGGCGTCGAGGTCGATGTTGCCCTTGAACGGTTCGAGGCTGTCGAGGTCGCCGAACTCCGCACAGGGCAGGTCGATCGCCACGGCGCCGAGCAGTTCGACGTTCGCGCGGGTGGTGTCGAAATGCGTGTTGCTGACCGAGATCCGGCCGCTTTGCAACACGCTGGAGAACAGCACGCGCTCGGCCGCGCGTCCCTGGTGGACCGGCAGGAGGTGCGGGTAGCCGGTGAGTTCGCGCAGCGCGTCGCGGAAGCGGTAGAACGAGTCCGACCCGGCGTAGGAGCGGTCCGCGGCGGCCGCGGCGGCCTCCTGCGCGGTGGAGACCGCGCCGGTGCCGGAGTCGGTGAGCAGGTCGATGCTGACCTTGTTCGCGGGCAGGTTGAAGGCGTTGTAGCCCGCCTCGGCGAGCGCCTGCTCCCGTTCGGCGCGGGTGGTGACCGGAATTTCGGCGACGACTTGGGAGCGGTACGGCGGGAAGGTCCGCATCAGGGTGTTTCCTCCAGTGGTTGGTGCCGGCCGAAAACTGCCGGGTCAGGTCATTCGGCCGAGCACCGGCCGCTTTCTCGGCGGGGCTACCGCATAAGCCTCGGAGGACAGGTAGACCGTGATTCCGGAACCGAACTCGCCCATTCTCAGCGAGACGTGCGCGATCAGTCCGACACCGTCGCGCAGCGGTCGCTGCGAAACCGCTGCCAGCGCTTTGTCCAGTTGTGTCGGGTCGAAGTCGTACTGCGCGAGAATGGCGTGCACGCGAGCCCGCGCGATCTCGTCGTCCGGCACGTAACTTCGAATAGGGAGGTAAAGACTGTAGTTTCCCGGCGTGCCGCCCATGCCTTCGACGAAGGAATAACTGGAAACGAGCGGACGGCCTTCGAAGGGTCCTTTTCCGCCGCCCAGCACGGCGAGGAACTCGCGGATCAGCATCGGATCCGTGCCCGGCACCAGCTCGGCCGCGCGCACCGCGTCCTCGGCCTCGGCGGCGTCGTGCGAGACGTACACCTTGACCCGGGACAGCGGGTCGTCGTCGAGGTCGAGCGCGAAGAAGGTGAAGTTGTCGCGCTCGCCGCGGCGCAGCGCGTGCTCGACCACCGGGTCGAACGCCTCGCCGAGGTTCAGCCGCCGGAACCCCTCGCTGACCAGGGAATCGGCCATGGTCGGACCGCTGATCTGCGGGTTCAGGTACACCTTGATCTTCGGCGCGGAGCCGTTGCGGAAGATGAGCGAGTACCACAGCGTGAACGGCCCGCGGCGCTCCTCGTGCGGGAGGAAGAGGTCGGCCACCGCGTCGAGCCGGTCGGTGACCAGGCCGTATTCGCCGGCCACCTGAGCGAGGAACCCGCGCGGGTCCGGGGCCCCGACGGTCTCGCCGAGCACCCGTACCACACAATCGCCATTGGCGTCGAATGCGACCGAGAATTCGACGGGCGTAGTGTCGTCCGCCACATTGCACGGGAACTGCGCCGGAGCGCCGACGGTCGATTCCCCGGACTCGCCGAGCAACAACCGGAGAAGTTCCAGGTGACGACGTTCTTCCGGATCGAATCCCACTGCGCGGCACAACCGGTCGAGCTGACCTCCGGCATGGGTGTACATCGACAAGTCGACCATCGGCACACTCGCTCCGACCATGGCGCTGTATTCACCGTTTCATTCGTGCGTTCGGCCCCGCGAACCATCCGCTGTTCAGCGGAGCGGGCGTTCGAGGGCCGCCGAGAAGATTAATCCCCGGAATGCCGATCACGATACCTCTGACGGAGCGACAACACCGTCTCGAAACCGTGCCTGAGTGTGCTGATCAACACCGGAATTCACCTGAATTCCGCATCGACAGGAACGGATTCTGCAGCTACCTGCCCCCGCCATGTGGTCTAGCCCACTGCTGCGCGCGGCCGGTGTCCCGTGCACCCGATGCGGCGGCACGGCGCCGGAAATTGTCGGTGGCGGGTGAGACGCTCGTCTCATGACCCAGATTCCGAAGCATCTGTCCAAAGTCGCCGAGAGCGACCGGCCGCCGATCCCCCGCCTCGCGGGCGAACGCGAGACCCTCCTGTCCTATCTGGAGTGGCATCGCGAAACCCTGGCGCTGAAGTGTGCCGGCCTCAGCCAGGAAGCCGTGTCCACCCGCGCGGTCCCGCCGTCCGCAATGTCGCTCCACGGCCTGGTCCGGCACCTGGCGGGCTGCGAGCGATGGTGGTTCCGCATCCAGTTCGCCGGGGAGGACGTCCCGCTCCTGCACTACTCGGACGACGACCCGAACCAGGACTTCGACCGCCTGGACGGGGATTTCGGCGAGGCACTGGCGTTGTGGCGCGCGGAATGCGACCGGAGCCGGGAGATCGTGGCGGCCGCCTCGTCGCTGGACGCGGAGGGGGCCGGGAAGACGGGAGGGCCGTTCTCGCTGCGGTGGATGCTGGTGTCGATGATCGCGGAGTACGCCCGGCACAACGGCCATGCGGATTTGTTACGGGAGGTGACGGACGGCGCCACGGGCCGGTGAGGGGCGGTCCGTGCGGGCTTTGGCTGCGGTCTGGAGTGGGCGGTGATGGGGTGCAGCATCTGGCTGCGGCACCCGGCGGGAGTGGGGCGATGGGCCTGAGTGGCGGGCTTGAACGGGCGTGATGCGGTGCAACGTCCGACCGCGGCGTTCGGTGGGAGGGGGCGCGCTGGAGCCTGAGCGCGGGCTCGAACAGGAGGTGACGCGGCGCCGCACCCGACCGCGGCGCACGACGGGCGGTGCGGCGCAGCACCCGGCCGCGGCATCCGAACGCAAGCGCGCGATCGGGCCGGAGCTACGCGCTCGAACGAGAGATGACGTGGCACAGCATCCAACCGCGGCATCCGACCGGAAGCGATGCGATCGGGCCGGAGCTGCGTGCCCGAACTGGAGGGGACGCGGTGCAGCATCCGACCGCGGCATTCGGCCAGCGGCGGTGCGATGGCACCTGAGCTGCGGGCCCGAACGCGAAGCGAAGCCGTGCAGCATCCGGCTGCGGTATCCGGCGAGAGGCGGCGCGACGGAGCCAGAGCTGCGGGCCCGAACGCGAAGCGAAGCCGTGCAGCATCCGGCTGCGGTATCCGGCGGGAGGTGGCGCGACGGAGCCTGAGCTGTGGGCGGGAACGGGAGGTGATGTGGCGGAGAGTCGTGGCTGCGTCCGATGAGGAGTGATGCGATGGCAAGGCTGCAAGTCGGGCTCAAGTCCTGATTGGAGCTGCAGCCAGCGACATCGCCTTCGGGAGCGGCTCAGCGAAGCTCGCGCCCCGATCAGGGCGACGCCACCCACACCGCGGCTGGTCAGTGACGTGCTCTCGCCCGCGCACCCGGCGTGCGATGCTGGACGGCATGACCGCCGATCCTGACTCCGGCCTGCTCTCCCCGGTGCGCGCCGGAACCCCGGCCGAAGCGGTGACCGGTGACCGCGCCTTCGCTGCCGCCATGCTTGAGGCGGAGGCTGCCCTCGCTCGGGCGCAGGCGCGGCTTGGCACGGTCCCAGCCGAGGCAGCCGAGCGCATCACCAAGGCCGCGCGGCTGGTGGGCGAGGGCGGACTCGACGTCGTCCAGCTGGCCCGCGACGCGCGCGAGACCGGGAACCCGGTGGTCAGCCTCGTGCGTACGCTGTCCGCCAAGGTGCCGGACGCGGCCGATTACGTGCACCGTGGCTCGACCAGTCAGGACATCGTCGACACGGCGATGATGCTCGTCGCGCGGGACACGCTGCGGCTGATCACCGCGGACCTGACGGCGATCGCGGACGCTCTCGCCGAGTTGGCGCGCGCCCACCGCGACACGGTCATGCCCGGGCGCACCCTCACCGCGCACGCGGTGCCGACGACTTTCGGGCTGAAAGCGGCGATCTGGCGGCAGGGCGTCCAGGAAGCCGCCCGCCGGATCGCTGCGCTGCGGCTGCCGGTGTCGCTTGGTGGCGCAGCGGGGACGCTGGCCGCGTACGTCCAGTACGGCGACGGGACCGACGACTACGCGGAACGGCTAGTCGCGGCCTTCGCCGAGGAAACCGGGTTGGCCGCGCCGGTTCTGCCGTGGCATGCGGATCGCGCGCCGGTCGCCGAGCTGGCTTCCGCGTTGGCTGGGGTGACGACAGCGGTGGGCAAAATCGCGGTCGACGTTCAGGTCTTGGCCCGCACCGAAATCGGTGAGGTGACCGAAGCGACCGGGGGCGGGTCGTCGGCGATGCCGCACAAGCAGAACCCGGTGCGGTCGGCGTTGATCCGGTCGGCGGCGCTGCAACTGCCAGTGCTGGCGGCCGGAGTGACTCAGTCCGGATTGGCGGAGGACGAGCGTTCGGCCGGGGTCTGGCAGGCCGAATGGCAGCTGTTGCGCGAATGTCTCCGGTTGACCGGCGGGGCCACGCACACCGCGGTGGATTTGGTGCGGGGACTGGACATCCACGCGGAACGCATGCAGGAGAATCTCCAGCTGACCAACGGGTTGATCGTCTCGGAACGACTGTCGGCCGCTCTGGCGCCAAGGATCGGCAAGGCTCGCGCGAAAGACTTGCTGGGCACCGCTTCCCGGCGCGCGATTGAGGAAAACCGTCCGCTGGCGGAGATTCTGGCGGACACGCCGGAGATCACCAGCGTCGTCGATGCGGCGACGCTGGCCGATCTTCTCGACCCGGCGCAGTACGTCGGGGCGGCCAGGCGGTTGGTGGACCGGGCGTTGGAAGACCCCGCGCACTAAAAAACGGGATCGCCGCCGGGGAAACGAACTCCCGGCAAGCGATCCCGTCACTCCACTGTGGACCGGTTAGTGGGCCAGACCATGCCCGCCCGTCTCGGGACGACGCGGCGGGACCGCCGGATCGACCTCGACGGGTTCCTCGTCCTCCGGCAGCAGCACCCCGTGCCGCGCCGGGAGAACCGCGGTCAGCAGACCGAGTACCGCGATGCCGAGGTGCAGCCAGTTGTCCGCGTCGGCGAGGTTGAGCGGGTTGCCGAGGCCGGACACCGGGTTGACGGTGATCGTCCCGGCCAGCATCAGGCCCCAGACGAACAGCGCGCCGTAGCCGATGAAGAGCAGCCAGCCGAACGTCCGCGCGCGGCCGGAACCGAGGGCCAGCAGCAGGCCGATCACACCGGTCACCACGTGGACGACGTTGTTCAGCGGATTGGCGGAAAACCGCCACAAAGTGACACCGTGTCCGGTGAAATCCCCGAACCCGGACTTCACGAGCCCGATGATGCCGTAGGCGAGAAACAGGACCCCGAGCAGAACGGCCAGCACCTGGGCGGGCTGCACCCCTTCCACCCGGACGCGGGCCCGATGCGCACGAACCATGACTCCAGTCCTTCCCGTACCGAGGTGACGGTGGGTCAACGCTGAACGAATACCCCCGGTCAAACCGGGCCGAAACCCGAATTCGGCGTCCCGGACGCGCCCACTGGGCAAGATCGGGGCTGCTGTGGCTGCTGAGCCACGGGGTGGCCGAGTGGGGCATTCAGACGAGCGCGGCGACCAGCAGGGCGAAGGCGGCGATGAGCACCGCGACCCGCGCGTAGTGGTAGCGGTCCCAGCGGTTCATCTGCTCCTTCCAGTCCGCGGGGCGGTTTTCCGGCGTCCACGTCTTGCCGCGGTTGTTGATCGGGACGAGCAGCAGGATCGACATGACCACACTGACCACCAGCAGCCCGGCGCCGAGCACGATCAGGGTGGTGCCGGGCCGGTCCCACGCGAGGATCGCCCAGATCGCGCTCAACCCGAGCGAACCGAGATACCAGAACGGCATGAGGGCGCCGAGCATCCGGCCGCCGTGCGCCCGGCCCTGCTGATTGCTGTCGTCCGAGAGCCCGCTGAGGATCGGGTTGATGACGAAGGCGACGGAAAACTCGACCCCCACCATCACGCCGACCACCACGATGGTGCAGACCGCGAGTGCGCTGAGCATGATGACCTTCCCAAGATCTAGCGTTGCTAGCCGATGAATCGATGCTAGTACTACTGCCGCTCGGTTGTCTAGCAGTGCTAGAGTCGGCTTATGTCAGTACACACCCGGAAACAGCGCGAACAGGCCGAACGCGAGCGCCTCATCGTGGCGACGGCCCGCGAACTCGCCGAACAGCAAGGCTGGGACGCGGTCACCACCCGGCGGCTGGCCGAGCGCATCGAGTACAGCCAACCCGTCCTGTACAGCCACTTCCGCGGCAAACGCGAGATCATCGGCGCGGTCGCCCTCGAGGGAGCCGCCGAACTGGCCGCGGCGGTGCGAGCCGCGACCCACGCCGTGGCGGGGCCGCGCGCCCGGGCCACCGCGCTCGCCCGGGCGTACCTCGACTTCGCTGAGCACCACCCGGCGGTCTACGACGCCATTTTCCAGCTCGACGGCGGTCTCGCGTTCGCGCAGGAAGACACCCCGGAACCGCTGAAGGACGCCTTCGCCGCGTTGCTGGAAACCCTCGGCGAGGTCGCCGGAGAAGGGGTCCACCCGGGACTGTTCACCGAGCTGTTCTGGGCGTCCCTGCACGGGATCGCGACCCTGACCCGCGCGGGACGGCTGCCGAGGGAACTCGCCGAACAGCGGATCGAGTTGCTGGTGGAACGGCTCGTCGTGGTCTGATCCACCACCGCTTGCCCGCAGCGCGGCCGAGCGTCACGCGTGCCGGCCGGTACCGAGACCCATCCCACACAACCGTCCCGTTCGGCGAACCCTGATCAGGCGATCGGGGAAGTCGGGGCATGCGCAGGGCGAACTCGTTGCTATTGCTCGGCCTCGTTCTCGGTGCGGTGCTCGCGTTTCTGGCCACCGAGGCGGAGCCGCACCGGCAGGTGGTCACCGCGGCCGGGCCGTCGACGTCCGGGCCTGGCGTCCTCTCCCCGGCCACCGGCTCGGGCTCCCCGGGCCCCGGTCTGGGCAGCTCCGCACCCCAGCAAGGCACCGAACTCAGCGCGCTCGTCCCGCAGGGGCACGTCAGCGTGGTCGTCTACGACCGTGCCACCGGGACGACCCCGGTCTCCGTCGACGCGCATCGGCGCTATACCTCCGCGTCCCTCGTGAAACTCCTCATCGCCCTCGACGCGCTCGATCGCGGCAGCAGTCCGGGAACCGTGCGGGCAATGCTGTCCCGCAGCGACGACGACACCGCCAGCAAACTGTGGGTCGAGGGCGGCGAGACGAGCATCGTCCGGGACGCGGTCGCCGAAATGGGCCTCGCCGAAACCAAGCCGCCGCACGACCCGGGACGCTGGGGCGACACGGAAATCACCGCCGCCGACATCACGCGCGTCTACCGCTACCTGATGGACCGCGCACCGGCCCCGCACCGCGAGACGATTCTCCAGGCGCTCCGCGAGGCCACCGAAAACGGCGCCGACGGTTTCCGGCAGTATTTTGGCATCCCGGACGCCCTCGGCCCCGGTTCCTGGGCGGTCAAACAGGGCTGGTCCTGCTGCAATCCCGGGCGGATCCTGCACTCCACCGGCCTGGTCGACGACAACCGGTACCTCGTCACGGTCCTCACCGAGAATCCCCGCTCGGTCGGCTACGAAACCGCCGCAGGGCAAGTCACCGAAGTGGTCAAGCACCTTCCCGGCATCCGCTGAACGTCACTGCTCCGCCGCGGTCAACGCACCCCGCCCACCCGTACTCGGCAACGGCCACGGCTTCACCCCGCCGGTCACGTCGGCCCGCGGCCCGGGAGCCGACGGTCCCGGGATCCGCTGCCCGATCCATGTCAGGACGTCCGGCAGCTGCGCCTTGAACGTGTTCATGTTGTGCCCCGCGTCGGGGATCCGCCACGTCGTGAACTGCACCGGCGGCTGCGCGGCGGCCCGCATCTGGTCGACCGCGCGGCTTTCGTTCTGTTCCTTCTCCCCGGAGATCGCGAGGAGTTCCAGCGGGGCCGGGTGCTGCCGGACGTTGATCTTGACGTTGTTCGCGTCCTCGATGTCCTTGCGGCCGCGGAAAAGGTTCTCGGTCTCGCCGTCCACCTGCGCCTTTTCGTAGCCGCTCACGCTCGCCGCCTGCGCGTACCACTGCGGATGCCGCGTCACGAGGTTCAGCGCGCAATAGCCGCCGGACGACCAGCCGGCGATCGTCCACGCGCGCCGGTCCGGATTGAGGCCGAGACGCTGGATTCCCCATTCCCGGACGTCCGCCGACAAGTACGTGTCGTTGGGACTTCCGTTGACCTCGTCGACGCATTCGGTGTCGTGGCCGATTTTCGGCGTTCCGGTCGGGTCCGGGATCAGCACGATCACCGGCGGCAGCAGATGCTTCGAGATCGCCGAGTCCAGCTGTTCGGGCAGGTGGTACCCGATCGGCGCGGTGGTGACCTCCGGGCCGGACGGGTAGTTCGGGATCCAGATGATCGCCGGGAACCGCATCGCCTTGTACGGATGCTGGAAGTATTGCGGCGGAAGGTAAACCGTCACGTCGCGGGTCAGGCCGGTGCGCCGTCCGGTCACCGTCACGTGCGCGATGGTCCCCTTGCCGACCCGCGCGTGCGCGACGCCGAGGTCGCGCGCCCGGCCGAGGTCGACGCCGTTGTCGCCGCCCTCGACGTCGATGCCCTCGGCGGCGAACGCGCCGGTCCCGAGCAGCGAGCCGAGCGTCGGGAAGAATCCGCCGATCATGTTGCCGGTCAAGCCAAGCGTCACGATCACGAGGCACAGCGCGACCAGCACCGTGGCGCTGCGGCCGAGTTGCTTGCGCTTGCGCCATTTGTCCCAGAACCACGGCACCGCGATGACCCCGAGGAGCGCGAGCACGCCGACGACCGCGAGCATGACGGGCGAATCCAACCTGATTGCGCTCAGGTGCACGGGAAAACCTCCAGGACCGATCGCGCGCCCGGAAGGCGGGACCCGCTGCTGTAGATACGTTTGAGGGGCCATTCGCGTTGTGATCACGTGACATCGATCACGCCAGACTGGCTGCGGCGAACTCAGCGGAATCTCAGGATTGCCCGTTCGTTCCTGATCAGGTGCGTCTCCTGACATTCGAGCAGCGGCGGGGGGATCGTGCTTGCCGTAGCGCGTAGCACCCTGGCCCCTGCTTACAGCCGAATCTGGCCAGAGTCGGCTGACGCGAAAGGCTCCATTTTCTCGGCAATTGACGAGAATCGGCGTCCCGTGGCGCCTCCCGGAATCAGCGACGACTCAATTGCCGAACGCGCCCCGCAACACCGTGATCGCTTGGGTGATCGCCGCTTCCGCCGCGTGCGTTTCCCGCAGCGCGTTCACCATCACGAAGTCGTGGATCACGCCCTGGTACCGAACCGCCGTCACCGGAACGCCCGCCTGACGCAGCTTCGCGGCGTACGCCTCGCCTTCGTCGCGAAGGACGTCGGCCTCGCCGGTGATCACGAGCGCCGGCGGCAGTCCGGCGAGTTGCTCCACAGTGGCGCGAAGCGGCGAAGCGGTGATCTCGGCGCGCTGTGCCTCATCGGTCGTGTACTGGTCCCAGAACCACTTCATGCCTTCGCGGCTGAGGAAGTAGCCCTCGGCGAACTTCGTGTACGACTCGGTGTCGAAGGACGCGTCGGTGACCGGGTAGAACAGCACCTGCTGCAGGAACTTCACGTCCCCGCGCTCCTTCGCCATCAGCGTCAGCGCCGCGGTCATGTTTCCGCCGACGGAGTCGCCCGCGATCGCGATTCGCGTGGTGTCGAGCCCCTTCTCCGCACCGTGCTGGACAACCCACTTCACAGCGGCATAGTTCTCTTCGATCGCGACGGGGTAACGAGCCTCGGGCGAACGGCTGTATTCCGGGAAAACGACTGCCGCACCGGTGCCGGCGGCGAGTTCGCGGACCAGCCGCTCGTGGGTGTGGAAATCGCCGAAAACCCAGCCCGCGCCGTGGAGGTAGACGAGCACCGGCAGCGCGCCGGTGCCGCCCTCCGGCTTCACGATCCGGACCTCGACGTCGCCGTTCGGTCCACCCGGGACAGTCAGAGTCTCGATGTCGGCGGGGGCGAGTTCGACGTCGCCGTCCTGGACGCCGTCGACCGCCTTGCGGCCCTCGGCGGGCGGAAGCTGGAACAGGTACGGAGGCTGGTCGGTGGCCTCGGCGAACGCCTGGGCGGCCGGTTCGAGGACGAGGTTCTGCGGGTTCGCGGTCATGGCTTCCTCCGGTAGCGGATCGGTCGGACCGCACCAACATAGCTCGCAACTAAGTTGTGCACAACTAAATGACACTCAATGAGATCTGGAGCACTTGAGTTGCCCTTCTCGCGCAGCCGAGAGAGGATGGAGAGCTGGCACCGAGAAACCCCAGGGAGGCCGCCGATGACCAGCCCAGACACCGGAGAAACCGGCTCGTTGCTGCTGGACGACCAGCTGTGCTTCGGCCTGTACTCGGCCTCCCGGGCAGTCACCGCGCTCTACCGCGCGCTGCTCGAACCGCTCGACCTGACCTATCCGCAGTACCTCGTGATGCTCGCGCTGTGGCAGCAGGACGAACAGCAGGTCAAGGAGCTCGGAGCCGCGCTGAACCTCGACTCCGGCACGCTGTCGCCGCTGCTGAAGCGGCTGGAGAAGGCCGGGCTGATCAAGCGCGAACGCCAGTCCGACGACGAGCGCTCGGTCCGGATCCGGCTCACCGACGAGGGAACCGCGTTGCGCGCCAAGGCGGAACGGATCCCGCCGCACGTCGGAGCGGCGATGAACCTGGACAACGCCGAACTGGCCAAGATGCGCGCCGCGATGGATCAGCTGACGGCTTCGGTCAACGCCTACCGGGAGTCCTACCGGCCGAGCTGAACGCGGCGCCATGGTTAGCATGAGCGCCAGGGCGAGCGTGAGGACGGCGATGAGCACACAGGACGAAGCACTGCGCGCGGTGGAAGCCAGTCTGGACCGGCCGTCGGCGGCCCGCGTCTACGACTACTTCATCGGCGGCACCACCAACTACGCGATCGACCGCGTCTTCGCCGAGAAGGTGCGCGAACGGCTGCCGCTGATCGGCGAGTACTGCCGCACCAGCAGGCAGTTCCTCGGCCGCGCGGTGCGCCAGAGCGTGCGCGAGGGCATCCGGCAGTTCGTCGACATCGGGTCCGGCCTGCCGACCGCGGGCAACGTGCACGAGGTGGCCGACGACGAGCGCCCGGAACACGACACTTCCGTGCTGTATCTGGACAACGAGCCGGTGGCGCTCGCGCATTCGCAGGTGCTGCTCGCCGACACCGCGGACGAGGACCGGCACCAGGCGATGGCCGCCGACCTCCTGCAGCCCGCCGAATTGTGGGACCGGGTCGCCGATTCGGCGGTCATCGACGTCCGGAAGCCGGTGGCGCTGATCGTCAACGCGGTGCTGCACTTCATCAAGGACGAGCAGGACCCGGACGGCATCCTCGAGTTCTACCGCAAGCAGCTCGCGCCGGGATCGCTGCTCATTCTTTCCCAGATGACCAACGAAAACCCGGTGGACGACAACGAACGCCAGGCGCTGGTCGACATCATCAAGTACTACGAGTCGACCACCAACCCGGGCATCCTGCGCACGAAGGCGGAGTTCGAACGGTTCTTCGGCGGCTGGCCGCTGCTCGAACCGGGACTGGTGTACGCGCCGGCGTGGCATCCGGACGCCGGCACGCTGTTCGCGAAGACTCCGTCGGAGTCGCGGGTGATCGGCGGCGTGGCCCGCAAACCGCAGGACTGACAGGGGTTTCCGCGCGAGCACTAGGCTGCGGACATGTCGACGCGCCCGGCGGAGTGGATCAGCAGAGCCGTGCGCGACGCCGCGGTAGCCGACCGATGGCTCGCGGCGCTGGTGACCGTTCTGGCTTTCACGCCGCCGCTTTCCTTGATCGGCACCACTTTCGGCGGCCTGCCGTCCCGCGCGCCCGACGCGGGATCGGTGCTGCTCACCTTGGGCATGACCGTGCCGCTCGCCGTCCGCACGCGCTGGCCCGCGGCGTGCTTGACGGTGACCGGCCTGTCGTTCGCCTGCTACGAATCCCTGGGCTACGACGCGACTTTCGGCGGCCTCGCCTTGGTGTTCGCGCTCTACTCGGCGGGCGCGCACCAGCGCCGGTTCCGGATCCCGCTGGCGCTCGGCGCTTCCGCGGTCTACGCGGTGTTCTACCTCGTCCTGCGGCTGCGCGGCTCGCCCGAACGCCCGATCGACGCGGTCGTCTTCTACGCCGCGCTGGCCGCGGCGGCGGTCATCGGCGGGCTCGTCCGCGGCCGGCGAATCGCGGAAGCCCAGCGACGGCGGCTCGAAGCCGACGCCGCCGCGGCGGCCGAACGCGCCCGGATCGCGCGGGAACTCCACGACGTGGTGAGCCATCACGTGACCGCCATGGTCGTCCAGTCCGGCGCCGCTCAGGTCCTCGTCGAGTCTCCGGCGCGGGTCACCGAGGCATTGGGCAGCATCGGCGAGTCCGGCCGGGAGGCGCTGCGCGAACTGCGTTCGCTGCTGGGAGTGCTCGAAGCGACCGGCGAGCGGGTCCCGGACCGGGAACCCCCGTCGCTGCGTTCGGTGTCCGACCTCGTGCGCAGGGCCCGGATCGGCGGACAGCCAATCGAGTTCGCCGAAGAAGGAGATCGGCCGGAACTGTCCGCGGAAGCCGGGCTCACCGCCTACCGGGTGGTGCAGGAGGCGTTGACCAACGCCGTCAAATACGCCACCGGACGACCGACGACGGTCCGGATCGGCAATCGGCCGGAGGAGGTCGACCTCGAAGTGACGACCGAAGGCACCACGCCGGGAACCGCCGACGGGCTGTCCGGCGGACGCGGACTCGACGGCCTGCGAGACCGGGTCCGGGAGGTCGGCGGCGAACTCACCGCCGGGGCCGGACCGGACGGCCGTTTCCGGGTGCACGCCCGGATTCCAGCGAGGAGAGAGCCATGACCGAGCGCGTGCGGGTGCTGGTGTGCGAGGACCAAGCGCTGATCCGCGCGGGTTACGTGACGATCTTCGGCGCGCAACCGGACCTGGAGGTGGTCGGCGAGGCCGAAGACGGTCCCGCCGCGCTCGCCGCCGCCGAAAAGCTGCGCCCGGACGTCATCGTGATGGACATCCAGATGCCGTTCCTCGACGGCATCGAGGTGACCCGGCGGCTGGTCGGCCCCGGCTCGGCGAATCCGGCGAAGGTGCTCGTGGTGACCACCTTCAACATCGACGAGTACGTCTTCTCCGCGCTGCGCGCCGGGGCGAGCGGTTTCCTGCTGAAGGACGCGCAACCGGCCGAACTCGTCAACGCGGTGCGCACGGTCGCCCGCGGCGAAGCACTGCTCGCGCCGACCGTGACCCGCGCCCTGATCGGGCAGTTCGCCGACCGGATCCGCCCCGCCTCGGCCGCCGGTCCCGGTCCGCTCGAACACCTCACGCCGAGGGAGCGGGAGGTGCTCGTCCAGCTCGCCCGCGGACTGTCCAATGCGGAAATCGCGGAAGAACTGGTGCTCAGCATCGAAACCGTGAAGACCTACGTGTCGCGCATCCTGGCCAAACTCGACCTGCGCGATCGCGTCCAGGCGGTGGTGCTGGCCTACCGGACCGGACTGGTGTCCGATCGCGACTGACGCCCGCGCAACGGCACGATCCGGCCCCGGCGCGCGGCCGAGCGAAGGAAAAAGACCGTCGGCACGGCGCAGACCAGCACGGCGAAAATGCTCGCCTCCGGACCGAACGCCCCGCCGGTCACCACGTCCGGACCGGACAGCAGAGTATGCAGGAGGCTGCCGGCCCCGCCGTCCGCGCCGGACACCGTGGTGCCGAAAACGCCTCCCTCAGCGAGATTCCACGCGAAATGCAGGCCGATCGGCAGCCACAGCGTGCGGGTGGCGACGTAGGCCGCGCCGAGCATGAGGCCAGCCTCGACCGCGATGGCGAGCGCGCCCCACAGCGAAGCGCCCGGGTTCACCAGATGCGCGACACCGAAGAGGATCGCGGACAGGGCCAAGGCGCCCCAGGTGCCCAGCCACCGTTCGACGATGCGGAACAGCACTCCGCGGAAAAGCAGTTCCTCCGTCACCGCGACGGACGCCATCAGCCCGGCCGTCGCCGTGAAACCCCAGAACGAACCGCCGGAAAACCCGTCCACGCCACCGAAGATGAGTACCAGCAGCATGGTGGCGACGAAGGCCGCCGCACCGATCGCCATTCCGCGCAGCACCCCCGCACGTGCGTTGGCGGGCGACAACTCGGCGACCGGCCGCTGCTCCACGACCCGGCTCAGCCGGAGATAGCACCACAGCGCCGCGGCCGCGGTGCCGACGCCGATCGCGAACTCCAGCACCCCGAGGCCGGTCAATGCGGAGTTCAACGCTCCGGCGGCCACCATGAGCGCTGCCATTGCCACGATCAACAACGGAAAACGGAACTTCCGCCATCCGACTGCGGGGTTCGCGGTCTGGGAATCCATGTCAGTGCGTCCTTTCGCTCGATGCACCGAACGCTAGGCAGCACGGAGACCGCGGAAATCCCTCGAGAACGGACACCTCGGGTAGCTCTTGCGAGGGACCCGGCCGGTTCAGGACGCCCGGCGCAGGCCCTCCAACGCCGCGTAAACCGCGTCCCGCCCCAATTCCACCGCACGGCGCAGCACCGCCGGATCCCGTTCCAGCACAACAACATCCGGTGCCCCAGCGGGCGGCCGCACACTCGCCAGCCGCGGATCTTCCCGCAACTGGCGTTCGTCCTCCAGATCCCGGTGATACTGCGTGCGCCAAGCATCGATGGCACCCGGCGCGTGGCGACGGAGAAAGCGCGGCACCACGACGTCCTGCACGCGCGGCGGCGGCACCGGATGTTCGTCCTCGCGCCGGGTGCGCAACACCAGAACGTCCGTCGCCCCCTGCGCCAACGCGGTACGAAACGGCAGCGGCTCGGCGATCCCCGCGTCCACGAACCGCCGCCCGCCCATCGCGATCGGCGGCCCGGCCAGCACCGGCATGCACGACGACGCCGCGAGCGCCGTTTTGATCCCGTCGACGTCCTCGATGAACGGCCGCAGATCGGTCGACTCACCGGTGTCGGCGTCGGTGGCGAGCGGATGGAAGCCGACCGGATTCGCCAGGATCGCGGGGAAATCCATCGGTTCGAGGACCGAGTAGACCTGGTGGACGAGATACTCGAGATCGATCACCGCGCGCCCGCGAAGGGTGTGCAAGGGGTTGATGATCCGCCGCATGACAGCCGGGTTCCACCAGGTCCGCACGCCGGTCCGCGAGCGCCCGCACAACAACCACGCGGCGTTCAGCGCACCGGCGGAGGCCCCGTAAACGTCGTCGAAGGCCAGTGCGGCCCCGAGTTCTTCCAGCGCGAGCACCATCCCGCTCGAATACGTGCCCCGACTGCTCCCGCCCTCGACGGCGAGCGCGAGCCGACGGCCGTCCGTCCGCCGCCCGGGCACGCTGCCTTCGGCGATACGGGCGGCGAGCAGTTCGAGAACCGGATCCACCCCTCCATCTTGGTTCTTTCCGCGGGGTGGATCGACCCGTTTTGCCCCCTCTGCGGGTGACCTGGATTGCACTCAGTTGCACTGCACCTAGTTGCATATGACACTGTCCGGCATGGCACTGGAGCACGCGATCCTCGTCTCGCTCTCGGAACGCTCCGGCTCGGGGTACGAGCTGGCGCGCCGGTTCGAGAAGTCCATCGGGCTGTTCTGGAGTGCCTCTCACCAGCAGATTTACCGCGTGCTGAAGCGGATGGAGGAGGCCGGTCAGGTCGCGGTCGACGTCGTGGTTCAGGACGGGCGGCCGGACAAGAAGGTCTACACCGTCGCGGAGCCGGGCCGGGTCGAGTTGCGGCGTTGGCTCGCTGAACCCTCTCCGCAGGCTGGGCCGCAAGAGCTGGCGGTGAAGCTGCGCGGGGCGTCGTTCGGCGACCCCGAAGCGGTCGCCGCCGAGATCACCCGGCACCGCGACGCGCACGCCGAGCGGCTCGAGCTGTACCACCAGATCGAGAAGCGTGACTTCCCCGCCCCGGACCGGCTCCGCGGCCGTTCGCTGCACCAGTACCTCGTGCTGCGCGGCGGAATCCGGGTCGAAGAAGGCCAGGTCGAGTGGCTGGAAGAAATCCTGACCGCGTTGCGGGCCGACCAGAAGGACGGACGATGACCGAGTACCCGAACCTGCTGTCCCCGCTCGATCTCGGCTTCACGACGCTGCGCAACCGCGTCCTGATGGGCTCGATGCACACCGGTCTGGAGGACCGGGCGTCCCGTTTTCCGCAGCTGGCCGAGTATTACGCCGAACGCGCGCGCGGCGGGGTCGGGCTGATCGTCACCGGCGGGTTCGCGCCGAACCGCACCGGCTGGCTGTTGCCGTTGGCCTCGAAGCTGTCCACGCCCGCCGAGGCGAAGCAGCACCAACTGCTGACGAGCGCGGTGCACGCGGAGGGCGGCAAGATCGCGCTGCAGATTCTGCACGCCGGCCGCTACGCCTACCACCCGCTGAGCGTTTCCGCGTCGAGCCGCAAAGCGCCGATCAACCCGTTCCGCCCGCGCGCGCTCACCTCGTACGGCGTGCACCGCACCATTCGCGCGTTCGCCGATTGCGCGGCGCTGGCCCGCGACGCCGGGTACGACGGCGTCGAGATCATGGGTTCCGAGGGCTATCTGATCAACCAGTTCCTCGCCGAACGCACCAATCGGCGCACCGACGCGTGGGGCGGCACCGCGGAGAAGCGCCGCAGGTTCGCCGTCGAGATTGTCCGCCGTACCAGGGAAAAGGTCGGGCCGAACTTCATCATCATTTACCGGCTGTCCATGCTCGACCTCGTCGAAGGCGGACAGAGCTGGGGCGACGTCGTCGCGCTGGCCCGCGACGTCGAGGCGGCCGGGGCCACGATCATCAACACCGGCATCGGCTGGCACGAAGCGCGCGTGCCGACGATCGTCACGTCGGTGCCGCGTGGCGCGTTCACCTGGGTCACCGGCAAGCTGAAGCCGCACGTTTCGGTGCCGGTGGTGACCTCCAACCGGATCAACCTGCCGCACGTCGCGGAGCAAGCGCTCGCGGACGGCGACGCGGACCTGGTCTCGATGGCCCGGCCGCTGCTCGCCGACCCGGACTGGATCCGCAAGGCCGAAACCGGCCGCACGGACGAGATCAACACCTGCATCGCGTGCAACCAGGCCTGCCTCGACCACGCGTTCAGCCGGAAACCGGTGTCCTGCATGGTGAATCCGCGGGCCGGGCACGAGACGACGCTGAATCTCCTGCCGGCCCGGCGGGTCAAGCGGATCGCCGTCGTCGGGGCCGGGCCGGCCGGGCTCGCCACCGCGACCGCGCTCGGCGAACGCGGACACGACGTCGAACTGTTCGAGGCCGACGACGAAATCGGCGGCCAGTTCGGGATCGCGCAACGGATTCCGGGCAAGGAGGAGTTCGCCGAGACCATCCGGTACTACACCCGGCGGCTGGAGGTCACCGGCGTCAAGGTGCGGCTCGGCACCCGGGCGACCGCCGCCGACCTGACCGGGTTCGACGAGGTCGTGCTGGCCACCGGCGTCACGCCGCGGGTCCCGGCGCTGCCCGGGATCGACCATCCGAAGGTGCTCTCGTACGTCGACGTCGTGCGGCACGGCAAACCGGTCGGCGAACGCGTCGCGGTGATCGGCGCGGGCGGCATCGGCGTGGACGTCAGCGAATTCCTCACGCACAGTTCGTCGCCCGCGTTGGATCGCGACGCCTGGATGGCCGAATGGGGCGTCACCGATCCCGCGCTCGCGCCCGGCGGACTGGCGAAGCCGAAGCCGGAACCGTCGCCGCGGCAGGTCTACCTGCTGCAGCGCAAGAAGTCGCCGATCGGGGCCGGGCTCGGCAAGACGTCCGGCTGGGTGCACCGCGCGGCCCTGCGCGCGAAGGGCGTGGAAAAGATCAGCGGCGTCTCCTACGACCGGATCGACGACGCCGGTCTGCACCTCACGGTCGACGGGAAACCGCGGCTGCTTGAGGTCGACACCGTCGTGGTCTGCGCTGGCCAGGAATCCGTGCGGGAACTCGCCGACGCGCTCGGCGACGTGCCGGTGCACCTCGTCGGCGGGGCCGACGAAGCCCGCGAACTCGACGCCAAACGGGCGATCGACCAGGGCACCCGGCTGGCCGCGATCCTGTAGCCGCTTGCGCGCACTGGCAGGATGGCCCCGTGCGAGACGTATGCGTAATCGGGCTCGGGCTCATCGGCGGATCGCTGCTGCGAGCCGCCGCGGCGAGCGGCAGGACCGTATGGGGAACCACAGTGTCCGAAGTGGACGCTGACGCGGCGAGCCGCGGCGGCTACGACGTCACCACCGACGCCGAAGCCGCCCTGCAACGCGCGGCGGCCGCGGACGCGATCGTGGTCATCGCGGTGCCGCTGCCCGCGGTGGAGAACCTGCTGCGCCAAGTCGCGCAACACGCGTCGCACTGCCTCCTGACCGACGTGGTCAGCGTGAAGGGCCCGATGCTCGACGCCGTCCGCAGGCGCGCGCCGTACACGCGCTACGTCGGCGGGCATCCGATGGCGGGCACCTCGCACTCCGGCTGGCTGGCCGGCGACACGATGCTCTTCCGCGACGCGGCGTGGGTCGTCGGCGTCGAAGAGGAAACCGACCTCACGGCGTGGGCCGAGGTCACCCGGCTCGTTCTGGACGTCGGCGCGCACGCCGTGCCGCTGCCCGCCGATTCGCACGACGAGACGGTCGCCCGGATCTCGCACCTGCCGCACCTGTTCGCCGCGATCCTCGCCTCGGTCGGCGCGCAGGGCGGCCCGCTCGCGATGTCGCTGGCCGCCGGTTCGTTCCGCGACGGCACCCGCGTGGCCGGATCGTCGCCGGACCTGGTGCGCGCGATGACCGAAGGCAACCGCGACGCCCTGCTCCCGATCGTCGACGACGCACTCGGCCGCCTCGGCGCGGCCCGCGGTTCGCTCGCCTCGACCGGAGGCCTCGCCGCGACCATCAACGCAGGTCACGAAGGCGCCCTCGCGCTGGAAGCGGCCCGCGACGCGGCGTTGTCCGGCGTCCGCATCGATCTCACCGCCGCCGACGCCCGCGAAGGCCTCGTCGCGCTCGGCGAACGCGGCGGCCGGATCACCGGCCTGGACGGGGCCGTCGCACTCGGCGAAGTGTCTTGACTTGCCTGGAACGCCTGGTGTGTGACGATTGAATCCTCTCAATCCCAACCCCGGGGAGGCATTCGATGGGCATCAACTTCGACGAGCTCAAGAACAAGGCGACCGAGGCGCTGCGCGAGAACAGCGGCAAGCTCGAGCAGGGTCTCGAGAAGGCGGCTGAATTCGCGAAGTCCAAGGTCAGCGGCCACGATTCGCAGATCGACGGCGGCGTCGACAAGGCCAAGGACCTGCTCGGCAAGGTCACCGGCAAGCACGACGAAGGCGGCGAGAAGCCCGAGGGCGGCGGACAGCAGTAACCCTCCGCCTCCAGGTTGGGCCCGGTTGCGCCCCAATGTGGCATTGGGTGCATCCCACGCACCCAACGCCACATTCGGTGCGTCCCACGCACCCAATGTGGCATTGGGGCGCTTCGGACCGGCTCAGGTGCGCCGGTGGTACGGCAGGAACCGGCGCACCAGCCGCAGCGGCGAGCGTTCCACCAGGTCCGGCCCGCGGACCGCGTCGAAGGTCGAGCCGAGCTGGTCCACCACCCCGGCGAGGCGGGGGTTGTCCGGCATCGGCACGGAATCCGGGTCCCGCTGCTCGCGGACCGCGGAAGCCAGCTCCGCCAACGCGTCCGTGAGCAGCTCGATGTCCGCGGGCGACGGCGCCGGGGCGCCCTCGCCGATCGTCACGCCGACCTCGGTCACCGCGTCGGTCACGCGCTCCAGCCCCGCGATCACCGGCCACCACGCCACCGCCTGCCGTCCCGCCGGCGACGGCTCCACGATCACCTGCTGAAACGCCGTCCGCAGGTCCGCGAGCGCGCGGTACGCCGCGCGCCGGGCCCGCGACCGGGCGAGCCGGGATTCGGCGGTCGAGGTCAGCACCATCGCGGTGCGGACGTACTCGGCGACCGTGTCGAAACTGTCCGCCAACCGTCCGCCGACGGTCGGCCGCCGCGAACCCGGCCACAGCAGGTAGCCGAAGACGAGCACGATCACGCAGCCGATCACGGTGTCGACCAGCCGCGCCAGCACGACGGGCCAGCTGCCGGTGTTGGCGAGGTCCATCTGCAGGATGATCAGCGGCGTCACGAACGTGCCGAGCATCCCGTAGTTGCGCACCTTCCCCACCGCGGCCCCGCCGGCGAACACCGCGATCAGCACCACCAGCACCCAGCCGCGCGCGCCGAACGCCAGCACCACCGCGCCGATCCCGACGCCCACGACGGTGCCCATCCCGCGCAGCACCGCGCGGCCGAACACCGAGCCGAAGTCCGGTTTCAGCACCACGCCGACGGTGAGCGTGATCCAGTACGACCGCTCGAAAGGCACCATCAGCGCCACCACTTCGGCGACCGCGACGCACAGCGTGAGCCGCAGCGTCGCCAGCCAGGTCAGCGGGCCGGACAACCCGCTCGCCCACTGGCGCAGGCGGCGCAGCAACGAGACTTTCTTGCGGCGCTTGCGGTCGTCGAGCTTCCCGATCCGCGCCAGTCCGGCGTAGAGCGCGCTGACGACCGCGTCGGCGTTCTCGTCCCGCAACTCGGGCGCGGGCGGCAGCGGCTGATTCGCGAGCACTGACGCGGCCACGCGGGTCAGGTAGTCGATCACCTCGTCCGGCGCGCGCTGTCCGGCGTTCACCATCGCCACCGACGCCTCGACCGCGGGCGTTGTCGCGGACAGCCGGTTCAGCAACCGGCGATACGCCGCGTCTCTCCCGGACAGCCACGAGCGCGCGACGAGCAACCGGTCGTACGCCGTGCTCATCGCGGTGGTCAGCTGGTGGCGCGCGACCCGCGAAGTCGGTTCGTCTTCCGCCGACAGCATCGCCGCGAGTTCGATGTAGACCTGCGCGACGGCGGTGCGTTCAGGGCTCGTCGCGCGGAGCGTCCAGGTGCCGAGCGCGACCAGCAGTCCCCAGCCAGCGCCCGCGCAGAAGTAGCCAAAGAGCACTTCGGTGCGTACGCCGGTCGCGTGCTGCGCGGTGCCGAGCACGCAAAAGACGAACATCTGCAGCCCAGCCACCGAAGCGTTGCTGCCCGCGGCGCTGATGAGCGCGGAAACCGCCGCGATGACCACGATCGCCGGGATCGACCAGGCGGGCATGCCGCCGGTCAGGAGCCCGACGAGGTACCCGATCCCGGCCGCGAACGTCGCCCCGCCCAGCCGTCGCGCGCGGTAGCGGTAGGCCCCGGCCGCCTCGGACAGCACGGTCGGCAGCGCGCCGGTGGAGATCAGCGCGCCCACCGCGATGTCGCCCGCCGCGTACGCGACCGCCAGCGGAGTCGCCAGCGCGACCACCGCGCGAGCGACCATGTTCCACGGAATGGGAACCGGTTTGGAACGCAGAAGCTGCGTCAGCCAGTGCGGCGCGGCGAAATCGGGGCGGCTCACCGCACCATCTTGACCTACCGGGGCCGTCCGGGATTGATTTGTCGCACGGTCAACAACGTCTTCAGGGAGCTTTCATGGCGGGTCGCAGGTACTCGTTCGAGGTCAACCGCGTGAGCGCCGCCGCCCCGCCGGTGCTGTTCCGGCTGGAAAGCGACGGGCCGCGGTGGTCGACGTGGGCGCGGCCGCTCGTGTGGCAGGCCCGGTGGGCGGAGCTGGGCGACGACGGCGGCGTCGGCGCTGTCCGGGAAGTCGGATTGTGGCCGGTTCTCCTGCGCGAGAAGACCGTCGAATACGTACCGGATCGACGGCACGGCTACGCGTTCGACGGTTTCGGCCCGGTCCGCGACTATCGTGCGGAGGTGGCGTTCACCCCGAACGCCGCCGGCGGCACGGACCTCAGGTGGTCGGGTTCGTTCACCGAAGGCATCCCCGGAACGGGTCCGGCCGCCCTCGCGGCGTTGCGCGGGGTGATCGGACTCCTGGCCACGAAGCTGGCGAAAGCAGGCGAGCGTGCTGCCTGACCGAGGTGCGTTGCACCACAACGATCAACGAAGACCGGAGCAGAGACGTCATCCCCTCGGGTGACCCCGAGGGAAAGGAAGCGGCATGGCGAAGCGATTGCTGGCGGCGGCATTGGCCGGTTTGCTCGTGCTCTCGGCATGCTCCGGTCCGGATTCGAGTCAACCCCCGGAACAGGCGAACCCCGCGCCGGGCGCCCGGACGCCGGGTCCGCCGCCCGGGCCGTACCCGTTCGGGACCGTGCAGCAGAAGGTCGCGCCGATCCAGGACGGCAAGGTCCCCGTGGTCCGCCGCATCCAGACCGACAAGCCGTACGTCTTCATCACGATGGACGACGGCGCGGTGAAGGACCCCTCGGCGCTGAGCCTGATCCAGCAGTCCGGCGGGCATCCGGTGCTGTTCCTGAACAACCGGTACGTGAAGGGCCACGAGGCGTACTTCAAGGCCATCCTGGACTCGACCGGCGCGGTGCTCGGCGACCACACGGTCAACCATCCGAACCTCAAGGGCAAACCGCTCGACTTCCAGAAAAAGGAAATCTGCGACGACGCGGACGATTTCCAGGCCTCGCTCGGCATCCGCCCGACGCTGTTCCGCCCGCCGTTCGGCAACTACGACCAGAACACGCTGAAGGCCGCGGCGATGTGCGGCATGCGCGCGTCGGTCCTGTGGACGGCCTCGGTGAACGACGGCGTCGTCCAGTTCCAGTCCGGCGACAAGCTCCGCCCGGGCGACATCGTGCTGATGCACTTCCGCAAGACCTTCAAGGAAGACTACGAAGCCTTCATCGCCCGGGCCAAGCAGGACGGCCTGACGCCGGTCCCGCTGGCCGACTTCCTGGGCTGAGCCGACACCTCGCACCCGCTCGTGAGTGCGCACGCCGGTTCTAACCGGCGTAGCCGCTCACGAGACCCGGCGCTCAGCCAGCTCCGAGGCACACGAACGGCCGCCGCATCGGGTCCACCGCGATCGCTTCCGCCAGGGCCAACGCGGGCGAGGTCCCCTCGGCGAGCCGGCGGTGCAGGTCCGCCATCGTGTCCGCCGCTGCCCGGTCGCCGACTCGCGCGACCGCGCCGATGACCGTCTTCGAGCCGCTCGCCAGGAGCGTTCCGGCGAAGCCCAGCGCTTCCTCGCCCGGCCGGATGTGGCTCATCGCCAGCTCGCACGCGGCCAGCACGACGCGCTCCGGCGGGTTCGCGAGCCGGGTCGTCTCGTGCGCGAACAGCGGGCCGTCCACCAGTTCGACGCGGGAGAACAGCGCGTTCGCCGGTTCGTGCGCGCCGTGCGCGACCAGGTGCGCCAAGCGGGTTCCGTCCAGCGCGGTCAGGACCGTGGCACTCGTCGCGTCGTCGCCCTCGACCAGCTGCGCGTCCGGGTAGACCGAGCGCAGCTTGCTCACCTCGCCGACCGCGCCCGGCACGCCCGGACCGCCCGCCAGCAGCACCGGACCGTCCTCCGCCGGACGTTTCGCGGTGATCCACGCGGTCGCCGAGGGCGCGATCGACACCGGATGCCCGCGCAGCGACGGCAACGCACCCCAGGGCATCGCGTAGAGCTGGCCGATCGGGACGATCACCAGCTCGCGGTCGTCGAGAGTTTTGACCAGCGACGCGGAAATCAGCGCGTCGAGCTTCTCGGCCCGGCGGCGCGCGGACGCGGACACCGTTTCGGCCATCATCGGCGGCAGATGGTCCGGCGCGAGCGCGTCGAGGTCGGCGTGCAGCTGAGTCGCGGTCTCCACGATGTCGTCCAGCGGGCCCAGTTTGAGCAGCCGGAACGTCCCGCGGTCGACGACCACGGAGTACAGCTGGTTGTTGTACGGCACCAAGCTCACCAGCACGCGGTCGCCGAGCGCGACGACGACCTCGTCCGGCGTCGCGACCGGACGCGGACGGCCCCACTGGCTCGTGTACCAGCCGAGCCGGCTCGCCTCGCGCTGCAGTTCGGCATACCGCTGCTCCAGCGCCTTCACCGGCTCGCCCTCCAGCCGGGCGCGCTGAATGGTGCGCTGGACGTGCCGCATCTCGTTCATGTGCTTGGCCAGCACCGGATCCTCGATCACCGGCAGCGGTTCGTACCGGTAAACCTGCGCCCGGGTGCGTTCGAGCCAGGCGAACATCCTCCGCGCGCCCGCCGCGTTCCGCCGCGCGCGCCGCAGCACGAGCCGCATCGCCAGCCTGCCGAGTTCCTCGCCGTGCACGGCCGTGCCGCACAACAGGTCGAGCCCGCCCATCCGGTCGCGGATCGTGCCGAGTTCGCGCAGTCCGGCGCGGGCCTGCGCGAGCGCCGCGCGCGGCCGGTCCTCGGCCACCGCCAATTCCGCCCGGCACAACCGGAACAGCATCCGGTGGTCGACCGGCGACGTCGCGCGCGGCGCGGGCACGTGCTTGAGCACGAGGGAAGCTTCGGCGATTTCCTTGCGGCGGATCAGCAATCGGACCGCGAAGAGCCGCGCGACCGCCGCCTCGTCCCGCAGCCCGAGCGCGGCCAGCCGTTCGGCGCTCGAGACGAGTTCGGCGGGCAACCGCGAGGTAGAGCGTCCTTCCCGGTCCGACAGCACCTGCTGCGCTTCCGCCCGGTACCGCGCCAGACCGGCGATCTCGGCCCACGTTCGATTGCCGCGGCGGAGAAATCGGCGCCGCGCGTCGGACGCGCACTTTCGCGCCAACGCGAAATCGCCCTCCAGCAACGCGGCCGCGGCCCGCGCGACCTCGGCTTCCGCGATGTGCTGGCCGGATCCGTTGGCCCGCAACGCCGGCAGCGCCTCGTCGAGATGCTTGCCCGCCTCGTCGGCGAGGCCCGCGGTGAGCAGCGCGCGGGCCTGGTCGAGCCGGATCAGCGGGATCGAACCGGGCGATTCGGTAACGAGGATGCGCGCGGCTTGTTCGTAGCTGGAGAGGGCCTGCGGGACGTCGCCGATGAGCTGCGCGTGGTCGCCGAGATTTTGCCGGATCTTGCCTTCGAGCAGGGTGTGCCCGTTTTCGCGGGCGAAGCCGAGCGCGCGCTCGAGGTCGGCCTGCGCCGCATTCGGCTGGTTCAGCGCCATGTGCACGAGCGCCCGGTTCAGGAGCACGACGACCATCGTCCGGCGGCCGTCGTCGAACTCGGCCTCCATGCCGGGGATGACGGCGTCGTACATCGCCAGCGATTCGCTGAACCGGCCGCCGCGCATCAGCACCACGGCTCGTTGACCGGTGGCCAGCAAACCCAGTTCGCGGACGGCCTTGCTTTCCGGGAGCTGGTCGAGAAGCTGCCGCGCGGTGTCGAGGTGCACGAGACCGGCGTCGGTGGAGGAGACCTCGGCCTCGGCCGCGCCGAGGCTCACCAGGACGCGGGCCTGCAGCTGCCGGTGTTCGGGCAGCGGATCGGCGACGCGCGCCAGCCGCGTGAGCGCGCTGCGGAACAACCGCACCGCGATGCCGGGCCGCTGGTCGGACGCGGCGGCCCGGCCGCGCGCGTACAGATCGGTCGCCGCCGCGATCGTTCGATCATGGACGGGCGCGGACACGGACTCTATGGGAGCACACCTCCGCCACTCTCCATAACGCCCGTCCGGGTTTCTCAGAGAACGACGGTCGGCGTGACGACGGTGCGGCGGTGCGGGCCCGCTCCGAGGTGCACGAGGATCTGCGTGGTTCCGCAGGGAACGCGTTCGAGCACGAACCGGCCGCCCTCGTCGGTCGCCGTCGCGAACGTGCCGTGATCGGCGACCCGGACTTCCACGTCGTACGCGCCCGCGGGCGCGAGCCAGCCGTCGATCCGGTGCACCTTCCCGATTTTGGTCAGGTTGATCATCACGGTCAGGTCGCTGACGGTGAACGTGATCGTGCCGGTCGCCGTGCTGCGCACGCCGGCCAGTTCGTCGAGCCGTTCCCAGCGCGCGACCTCGACGTCGAGGTTCTCGAGCTCGAGCGCGAACTGGACCCGCTGCACCAGACCGTCCGGCGGCGGGTCGATTTCGTCGAGGAACCGGCCGATGTCGGCCAGGATGGCCTCGTCGTCCGGAACCGCGTGGCCGTGTCCCGGCCTGCCGATGTGGTCGCTCACCGGGCACCCCCTTCTCCTGCGAGCAGATCCCGCATCGAGTCGAGGCAGCGGCCCCTGGTGGGCCCGACGCTGCCGCGCGGCATCTGCATGGCCTCGGCCACCGCCCGGTACTCGGCGCGGCCGGCGAGAACGGTCAGCCGCAGCAGCTCCTGGCAGCGTGCGGGCAGCCGGAGGAAGGCGCGCCAGACCCGGCGGTCCCGGTCGGCGCGGACGGCTTCCTCCTCAGGCGCGGGATGATCGCTTTCCAGCGTCGCGGCGACCTCGTCCGACAGCGGCACCGGCTGGGCCCGCCTGCCGTAGGGACGCGTCGCCTCCCGGCGAGTCGTGGTGATCAGCCAAGCGGCGAGCGCGCGGGGGTCGCGCAGCTTCGCGAGCTGGCTGAACAGAGCGAGCCACACGGTCTGGACCACGTCCTCGGCCACTTGCCGGTCGAGCCCGTTGGCGCGCGCGACGTGCCACACGAGCGGCGTCAGCTCGTCGACGAGTTTCGCCATCGCGCGCCGATCGCCGCCCCGCGCCGCCTCCATGCAAGCGGCGTGCAGGTCGGCGCCGGTCAGGCCTTCCCAGGGCGGGTCTACCTCGGTGGTGTGCACGTCGGTCACCGTAGCTGCCTCACTCCGGAGGTGGGCCGACCTGGGCGAGCAAGCCTCCGGTCGTGTCGGCACGGCCGGGCCCGTCGCGGGTCGCCTCTCCGGTCGGGTACCGGATCGATCGTGAATGGTGCGCGCTCTTTCGGTGGAACGGATGATGCGGACGGTGTCCAGGGGCACGACGGGTGCCCGGTGGGTGGGCTCTTGGTTGAGGAGCGGGCAACTGGGTCTGGGATACATGAATCTCTGACTTTTTTCGGGTGAGTTTTTTCGTGGCGCCCGGCGGGGCGGCTTCCGGTGCGGGTTCCGTGCTGTTCGGTTGTGGGGTTTGCGCAGGTCAAGCGGGATGCTGCTCCGGCGTGGTGCCGGGACACGACCGGCTGGGCTCCCCCTCCAGCACGGCCGTGTCCCGACAGCTCCGTCCGGACGCGACGAGTCCCCCAAACGACCCATCGCGCCCCGCCGGACCGGTTCGGCCGACGGATCCCTCCCCCGAATCCGCCTCGCACCGGCCCGGAAGCCGCTGCCCCACTCCGGAGGGTCGGCTCACCGGCTCGATGTGGCTGGGCGGATTCCTCCCCGAACCCGCCTCGCCGAACCGAGCCGCGAGCCAACTCTCCATCCGGACCGACCCGCGCGACCCGTCTGACGCGCGAACTCCTCCCCGAAGTCCGCTGGGTCGGACGGGCTGGCGAGCCGCCCGTTCCGCCGAACCGGCCTGCGTAACCCGTCGCGCTCGCGAACCCCTCCCCGAGATCCGCTCAGCCCGCCTAGTCAGCAAGACCCGCTCGCCGGTTGCGCCGAACCAGCCCGCAAAGCCCGCCAGCCGAACAGATCCCTCCCCGAATCCGCCCAACCGCACCAGCCCGCGAGCCGATCCGCCGAACCGGCCCCGCGCAACCCGTCGCCCTCGCGAACCCCTCCCCGAGATCCGCTCAGCCCGACAAGTCAGCAAGACCCGTTCGCCAGTTCCGCCGGACCAGCCCGCAAAGCCCGCCAGCCGAACAGGCCCCTCCCCGAGCCTGTCCCGCCGCGCCAGCCCGTCGGACCAGTCCAGCCAGGAATGGCCGTTCCGCTCCTCCGGCGGGCTCGGCGGCCCAGCCGGGTCCCCTCCGAACCCGGCTGGCCGGAGCCGGGTCCCCCAGACCCGCGCCGAGCGCGTTGCCGGACCGGCGGCGGCCGGTCCTTGTCGAGTGTCTTTCGCGTCGCAGCGGCCGACGGCCTGCTCGCCCCCTTCTGCCGAGCAGGTCGCCGGTCGCGCGGGTGCGTACCGGACGGCAGCGGCTGCTCTTCCGCGTGCCGACCGGTACTTCCCGCCCCCAGGGGAGCCCGCTCCCCTTTCGGGCCCCGCCGGAGGAGAGTTCCTCCCCGAACCCCTCCGGCTGACGACGTCCGGCAGCCCCCTCGGCTCCCGGGCGCCGCCCGTCTGGCTACTTGGCGGTGCCGGTGTCGTCGAACGGCTCGTGGTTGCCGTCCGGCTGCACACCCTGGTTAGCCCCAGGCGCGGGGCTCGTCTTGACGGGCGGAACGGTGGTTCCCGGCTGCCGCTCGTCCTTCTGATCCGCAGGCATGTGGCCCTCCCTTTCCTTGGTTCGCCCTATAGGACGCATCCAGGGTGCGCCTAGATACACGGAGCGCCAAAGTTTTTGGGATTTTTGCGAACCTGCCGGTCAGGACGGCGGCGTCACCTCCCCCGGATGCCAACCGTCAGTGACGATCGGTAATCCCTCCGAGAGCGCGGCCGCCCAGGCGCGGTAACCGACCGGGCCGGGATGGAAACGGTCGGCGGCGAACATTCCCGCACGGAGCAATCCCGGCGCCAACGGGATGTGCGTGACCCCGGGGAGCCGCGTCAGAGTGCGCGCCGCCTGGTCGAGCGCGACCGACCGCGCGCCCAGCACGTCCCGCAGCGGCCGGGGCAGGGACGGGAAACTCGCCAGCGGCGGTACGCCCGCGAGGACGATCGGCACGTCGCCCGCCCTTCGCCGCACCTCGACGACGATCGCCAGCAGATCCCTTCGGTACCGCGCGGCCGAGTGCAGCTCCAGGGTGTCGTTCACGCCGAGCACGACGACCACGACGTCCACCGCCCGGACGCGTGGAACCAGTTCGTCGAGAACCACCCGCGCGGACGCGCCGGTGATGCCCAGCGCGTGCCACTGCACCTCCCGGTCCGGATACGCGCGGGCGAGCCCCACCGCGAGCTGCCCGGTGAGCGCGTCGGCGTGGGTCAGCGCGCCGACGCCGTCCACCGTCGATTCGCCGATGACGGTGAGCCGCAGCGGTCGCCCGGATCCGAGAGAGCCCTCGACCGGCCCCGTGGCGCCGGGAAGCCGCGGAGTCGTCCGACGCACCCGGACCGCCTGCGCGACCAGCACGGGTGCCATCAGGAAAAGGAGGAACAGCCGAAGAACTGCCATGCCTCCGACAGTAACGACGCACCCCGACAGATCCGGGCCGCCGAAGGGAGTTGTCCACAGGCGCGATGAGTTGTGGACAACCCTGGGGACAACTCTGGGGACAGCTGCGGAGAAACCTTCCGCCCGCTGCATGTCTGCAACTGCCGACAGAACCGCCCGCC